>NZ_JBBOOT010000001.1:0-4800000 GCF_038003225.1 Paenibacillus sp. FSL M7-0656 | reverse complement strand
GGTGATCGGGCGGCGGTATCCATGGAGAAGGTTGTTGCCTTGAACCCGGATCTGATCATTACCTACTCTGATCAGGCCAGCGAAATTGAGAGTTATCAAAAAATCGCACCGACCGTGGTCATTCCGTATGGTACTTTCACCAATGTACACGACGAAATCCGGGGATTCGGAGAGCTGATGAACAAATCCGAAGCAGCCGAAGCTTGGCTGAAAACGTACGATGAACGGATTGAAGCCGCTCGTGCCAAGGTGAAAACAGTCATCAAACCGGAGGAAACCTTCTCCATCCTTGAGGTATCCGACAAGAGTTATTATGGATATGGAGACAATTTTGGTCGAGGAGGACAAGCGGTCTACAGTGCTTTGCAACTTGCCCCACTCGAAATCACCAAAAAAGAACTGATGGGTGATACCCAATGGAAAGAAATTTCGCGTGAAGTTGTTGGTGATTATGCAGGGGATCATATCTTCTTAACCGTTGGAGAGAACACCAAAAATTACCAAGGTGACTCCATCTGGCAATCCCTGCCGGCTGTGAAAAACAATCAGGTGTATGAGTTGCTGGAAGACCGTTACTGGTACTTCGACCCAATTGCGATTCAAGGTCAGGCTGAGGAATTCGCCAATATGATCGTAGAACGTGCCGAGCAAAACCGTAAATAACATAAGCATGAATACAGGTGTCCGGACAGGCTAATCATCCTGCTCGGGCATTTATGTCATATTGAGGAGGACTTACATATGCTTCGCCGTTTTATGTCTTATTATCGTCCTTACAAAAGACTCTTTATCTTGGACTTCTCCTGTGCCATCGCTGCCGCGCTGCTGGAGCTGGCCTTTCCACTCGCCGTTAACAGGGTTGTCGATCAACTGCTTCCGGCTGGCAATTGGTCCATGATCTTAGCGGCGTGTGTCGGGTTGCTCGGCATCTACCTGCTCAGTTCCTTTTTCCATTATGCAGTGACCTATTGGGGCCACAAGCTTGGTATTAACATCGAATCCGATATGCGGCGTGAACTGTTCCAGCGTGTACAGAAACAGTCCTTCCGCTTCTTCGATAACAATAAGACCGGGCATCTGGTCTCCCGCATGACCAACGATCTGATGGATATTGGTGAGATCGCGCATCACGGACCCGAGGATCTATTCATTGCCCTCATGACACTCGCCGGAGCTTTCGGAATTATGCTGGGGATCAACTGGCAGCTCGCTGTGATGACGTTCATCATTGTGCCGCTGATGATCTACCTGTCACTGTATTTCAGTCGCAAAATGTCCAAGGCGTTCAAGCGCATGTTTGCGGATATCGCCGATTATAACGCACGGGTAGAAAATAATGTGAGCGGCATCCGTGTGGTACAAGCTTTTGCCAATGAAAAACATGAAGTAGGACGTTTCGTTGAGAACAACGAACGTTTCCGGCTTACAAAACTAATCACCTACCGTATTATGGCCTGGAACTCTTCACTCAGTTTTATCCTGATGAAATTTGTATCGCTGTTTGTACTGGTATGTGGAACCTGGTTTGTCATTCAAGGCAGTATGACTTACGGAGAATTCATCGCTTTTGTGATGCTCTCCAATGTATTCCTCGGACCGATCGAGAAGATTAACTCTGTCATTGAGACGTATCCCAAAGGCATCGCCGGATTCAGACGTTACCTGGAGCTGCTTGAAGCTGTACCGGATGTAGAAGATACACCACAGGCGAAACCGATTCCGGATGTCAAAGGAGATATTGCTTTCCATAACGTTACCTTTTCTTATGGAGAACACAAACCTACGCTGTCTCAGGTTAATCTGGATATTCAGGCAGGCCAGACGGTTGCTCTGGTTGGACCTTCGGGCGGAGGTAAAACGACGTTATGCAGTCTGATCCCACGCTTCTACGATGTGGATGCAGGACATATCTCCATTGATGGCATTCCGGTGAAGGACATGACGCTGGAATCACTGCGCTCCCATATCGGGATTGTGCAGCAGGATATTTTCCTGTTTGATGGAACGATTCGAGAAAATATTGCATACGGCAAACTGAATGCTTCCGATGAGGAAATCTGGCAAGCCATTCGCCGGGCCCAATTGGAAGAGCTGGTACAATCCCAGCCAGATGGACTGGACACCATGATCGGTGAACGTGGCGTGAAATTGTCCGGCGGACAGAAGCAACGTCTGTCCATCGCCAGAATGATCCTGAAAAACCCGCCAATTCTCATTCTGGATGAGGCTACATCCGCTCTCGATACCGAGACGGAAGCTGCCATTCAACTGGCGTTGTCCGAGCTGGCTCAAGGCCGTACGACATTGGTGATTGCCCATCGACTGGCGACCATCAGACACGCCGATCGCATCGTAGTCGTGGAGAACGGCACCGTCGCTGAACAAGGAAGTCATGAAGAACTTCTCGCGCGTCAAGGCTCGTACAGCCGACTGCATCAAGCCCAGTTTGGTTAAATGCAATGACAGAACAACCCTCCCTCTTGTAATAGAGGTGAAGGTTGTTTTGTTCATTTCAGGTATCCTTTGGATTTCCAAAATCGTTTTGCAAATGTTTCAGCAGCGTAAGGTAGCTCCCCATTCAGTAAATCCTCATTCGCTTGAATGAGCACTTTGCGTCCATGTTCCAGCAATTGAACGGCATGCAGTAACTGAGAGCCGCCGATGTAATGAAGTTCAAGCAACAACGGTTCTTCTTCCTCATCCTCGTCCTTCTGAGCCGAGTATTCGATCAACACACTTTCCGAGCCGTCCGCATGTTGGTGCAGGGTATAATAGTATTTCTCCACCTGCGTCTCCCCTTGAGCATCCACATACTCTCTTCCAATACGTAGCATAGCTGGCTGAGGAAAACCATCAGACATCTGACCTGCTTGTCGAAATGCATAATATAACTCTCCAATCCACAGTCCGTGCCGATCATCATCATAATAATCGTCATATGGCTCCACGACAGGCAGTGCTAATAAATCGTGGATCAGTTGGTGCGAAATTAAGGAACGGGCATACTGATAATTCGATACAGACTGCAACAAGGTGCTCCATCCTTGCTCGCTTAACTGCTGAATATCAGCAGGTGAGTTCTCCGAAAATACGTTCCATTCCGACTTCTCATTGTTTAGATAACGATATGCTCCTGAGATCATCCAGACAGGTTCACCCGGTTGTACGATATGTTTATCAGGAGAGTTGGAACCTTGATCTGATGGCTCCATCTTAAGCAACAATGCACAATTGTGGTCATCCTGAAAATACAGACTACGGAAATACCCCTCCGTATGCTCATCTCCATAGACCGATACTCGGCAAAATTGCTCGTCCAACCAAAATTCATAGCTGTTCAGTAACTCATCCTCCTCTCTTACAGGCAACAAAGATGGATGAGTAAGACGCTCTATGTTCTCAGCGGTAATTCGATGATCTTCGAACCAATCCGGCACATCTGGCTCTGATTCATCAGCATGAATGTACTTTCGGTTGATTACAGGTTGTCCTTGTTGCAGCCTCTTTAACATTTCTTCTCGCCAAGGAAACGGCTCTGTATCTTCATCAATCACACATTCAGGAACGAATAACGCCAACATGTCAAAGCCCCGCCATGGTCCGAGATCCTCCCATTCTTCAAGCTGACGCTTCACATTACGCTGTCCTTGAACCTGAATCGTATATTGATCGGTACTTACCAGCAATCCACCTTCTACATTCCCTCTCACTGTCAATTCTCCATGGTTATAATCCCCCCAGAACATATCCTCCACATAGAGATTACCTGTAATATATATTTCCTGCCCACCCACGATCATATAGGGCGTTATGAGATTCCCAAGTACAACCAGATTTGAACTGGCCGCGTCGGAACTTGTATTTCCAATATAACGATCCACTTTCAGATTTCCTTCAACCAAGATCAAAAAGGGTCCTTCATCCAACAACAGTTCACTGATATGAAGATCACCAGAATGTAACCATACTTCCTCGGCTTCAAATTCACCGTTGTGCGCTTCATTCTGAGTGTACATCCAGCTCTCCTGAGGCAACTTCGTTTTCATATCGGCAAAAGACACCTTGTGACCTATCTGATGTATGGACATGTCCTGACACTCCTCATCCATTAATATATGGATAGAATCTATCTAATCTACAGATAGGACAACTACCCATTTTCATTATACTAGAGGAAATATACACCATTCCATAACAAAAACCCTCACCCGAGTAGAATGAAGGTTGAGCTTGTGAACGACAACAGCCCCAAGTCCATTAAATACATATATGATCTAGTCCATTCTTATAACTTCCCACCCAGAATGGCGTTCGCCCGCTCACGGAAATCCTTCGCCGCCTGCTCAGGCGTAATTTTGCCAAACAACAAGAGATCGTACAACTCACGTAACACCGCAGTGACCTCTGGCGCACCTACGGGATCAGGCGGGTCCATCTGAGTGCTGTTATCCGCAACCCAATCGATATAATCAAACACCTGCGCCAGCTCCGGTTCAACCACCAGCTTCATCCGCTCTTTGACACTGGATGAGACAGGCACACCCCGCTCCCCTTTGAGCAGCAGATTGGCATCCAAATCATTCACAAAAAAGCTGATGAACTTGGCAGCTTCCTCCTTATGTCTGGAATTACCCGCCATGGAGAAAAACATGCCTGGCTTCAAGAACAATCCATCCTGGCTGTTTGGCCCAGGCATTGGGGAGATGGTTAAGGGTTTGCCATAACGCTGAGCGGTGCTGATAAATTGGTTGGAATACCCCCAGCTAAACAAAGCCTCTCCCAGATAAAACGGGTCGTTATCAGGCTGGCCAATGTCTGATGTCCAGATATCCGGTGCAAAAATAAGTTTCTTTTCCGCGAGCTTCTGCATCCTGCCAAAGTACTCAATAAACAGCCCATCATCCTCATATCCCAATCTCTTGCCATCCTCGGCGTATAGCTTGGAACCATACTGTCTCAAGTAATACGCGAAAAACTGTTCCGGCGTGAAATAGGTTCCCAGATAGATGCCTTTCCCGAGCAATTGTTCGCCCATCCGGTCAAAATCCGCCCATGTCCACGTATCCGTTGGCAATTCAATGTCATTGGCCTTTAACACTTCCGGATCATAGATGCTGAGCATGGCGTTAACCCCCAAGCTGAGACCGTAGGTTTTTCCATTCAGGCTACCACTCTCCAGCTGTTCCTTCTCAATATCTGTCGTGTCAATCAGCCCGCTCTGCATGTACGGCGTCATGTCCTCCAATAGTTGCAGCGAACTGTACTGGGACAGATAAGAGATGTCCATCTGGATAATGTCGGGCAACGCATTGCCTGCTGCATGTGGGGCAAGTTTTCTCCAGTACTCATTGAAACTGCTATATTCGTATTCGATGTTCACATGTGGATTCAACTTCTCATACAGGTCGATAACGGCAATCGTTGCATTGTTGCGGAACTCTCCACCCCACCAAGCGATTCGTAGCGTTATCGGCTCTTCTTCCACAATCATGCCTGGCCTTTGATCCAACTGGTTCACGCAGCCAGGAAGAGTCAGCATAAGGCAGAGCATGCCTATCATTCGCATCCATCTTCCCATAACTTCTCCTCCTTACCTGGTGATGGGGGTGGCAGCAGCACTGTTACTCTCGTTCCAAGCCCCGGCTTACTTTCCAGCAGAACATCATATTCTTCGCCAAAAGCCAGACGTACCCGCTCCCTGATATTCAGTAGACCAATACCTGTGCCTCTGGTCTTCACTTCACCGCGCAGCACCTGTTCCACATATTCGGGTTCCATGCCGGGGCCGTGATCCTCCACGATAAGAGCCAGCTTGCCACCTGATATCTCGGCATACACTCGAATCAGACATGATCCAACCTGTGGTTCCAAACCGTATTGAATGGCATTCTCCAGGAGTGGCTGTAGGATCAACTTGGGAATGGCACACCCCAGATAAGGAGCGGGCACATCCATACGGAAATCCAGCCGTTGCCGGAAACGGTAGGTCTGAATGGTGATGTAATGATTGACGATCTCCAGCTCTTCCGCAATGGTAATGATATTTTGTTTGAAGCTGATGGAGGAACGCAGCAAATATCCGAGTGATAACACCATACTGGAGATTTGCTCCTGCCTGTTCTTTTTGGCGAGCCAATGGATCGAATCCAGCGCATTATACAGAAAGTGGGGATTGATCTGCGCCTGTAGCGCCTTGAACTCCGTTTCTTTAATGACCAACTGGCTTGCATAATTTTCTTTAATCAATGTATTAATATGTGTAATCATCAGTCGATACGTACGCTGTAGTAACCCCAGTTCATCCATGTGCTGGTGCGTTGGAATGGACAGATTGGCGTCTATATTCTCCAGATCCCCATACTGAACCTCCTTCATCTGACTGATGAGCTGCCTGATCGGCCTTGTCAGACTTCGTGCGAACACCATACCAAGCGCGAGAACAACCAGAATGGCGATAAGATAAACGACGATCAGTATATTTTTCAACCATATAATACGTTCAAAAATTTCATCATAAGAGGCCATATTGTAATAAACCCAGCCGGTATAAGAGGATTTCTTCTGGGAAAGAAATATCTCCCTCCCATCCAGATTCTTGATCTCATATCCCCCACTGCCTGGAAGTGGATTCAGTCCGGCGGACACCGCTTCCGGAAGTTGGCGATAAGGATAGATCACATCACTGCCTGCTTTTAAAATAATGTCACTGTCCTGGCTATCGATGCCCGCATACTCCTCAACGAGTCGCTCGATATTAATACGCAGAAACAGTATGCCTACCGGTTCCAGAGTCATCGGTTCGTAGGTTCGCACCTGACGGACCATAACCAGCATCGGGTCATCGTCATCCGGGTATAACCAGCGTACTGCACCATTGGCCTGCTCCGCAGCCGCAATCATCCGATCATATTTTTCCTGAGATACGGTTAGTGTCTCGCCATATTTATTCACTCTTCCCCTGGAATCAATCAGATGAACGGACTGCACATAATGTGCAGCCCCACTAATATGCTCCCATAGCCGATCTGTGATCTTTTTTCGTTCAATAAAGCTTGAATATGCGCTATAGTCATCCAGCAACGACTTCAAGGCTCTTTGAATCTGCGTATCGGAGATCATGTTCAATGATAACGCTTCCAACTTCTGAAGTTCAACATCCACTGTAGACGAAGAAAGGTTCAGAAGTCGGGATGACTTATCAAACAGCTGTTTGTCATACACCGAGTACGTATAATACAAGGACCCAAACGCCAGGATGATGATAAACGCCATCATGAACATAATCATCAGAAACATTTTCATTTTGATGCTCAGTTTGCGGTAGGCTGTCATGACCAAAGCGCTCCTTTGAACCACGTGATACTACTAGGTATATCACATACAGGAAGGTTTCCCCAAAGTTTTAGCGCTCGATTTCTCACGTATTATTTGGACTGATATCGATCATACGCAGCCTGATGAACCTCAATCGCCCGGTCAATATCCATGCTCTTGATTGTTTCGGCCATCTTGTCAAATTCGGTGATCGGCTTCTGTCCGCTAATAATGGCAGTCATCGTTTCATTCAAATACGTATTCACCTGGCTCATGATGGATGTACTTGTGGTCACCTCATCTGTTGACAAACGAATTGGAGGAAGCGTTAATGCAGAGCTTGCTTTCATCCATTCCGCATTGGCCGCACGCTGTCCGTCGTCAAATAGTAAGGCATCCAGATAACGACTATCCTGATTGATCGGACCGTCCATAATGGATAAGGCATAGGAAGCCAGTGCCTGGTCATACGTCAGACCGTTCGGATTATCAATGATGGTATCTGTGAATTTGACACCTTCCCCGTCACGAACATAGCTGTCATTTTCGATACCAAAGTTGAACAGATCACTACCCTCTTCGCTATAGTTGTAGTCCATCCACTGTACAATGTATTTCAATTGGTCTTCGTCTGCGGAAGCCGTAATAGCCTCACCATAAGACAACACTTTAGCGTCCAGATTAAATGTTGCATACGAAGTTCCATCCGGAGATACAGGCCATGGTACACCCGTCACGTTAAAGTTCGGATCCGTATCTCTCATCAGATTGAAGTATTTCCCCATGCCGCTGAACACACCACCCTGATATGCGCCTGCCAGATTGCTGGTGACCTTGTAATCGAAAGCTTTGCCGTCATTGGTCATGATCTCGGGATCAATCAGCCCTTCTTTGTACCACTTGGCCATGGTCTCCAAGAAATCACGGTAGCCCGGCTGAATCGGTCCAAACTCCACCTTGTCTCCATTCATCTGGAAGCCACCAATTACACCAAAGGCCGCGGCAAAATCATGGAGCTTGGTCAGGTTACCCGGCCCCCAGTTTCCTGTGAATGGCAGCTCATCTGGCTTGCCGTTGCCGTTAGGGTCCTGTTCCTTAAATGCCTTGAGTACCGTATACCACTCATCGATGTTGGTAGGTACCTTAAGGTTCAATGCATCAAGCCAGTCCTGGCGCATAATTAAACCGGAAGTGGCATTCAGCTTCAACGCATCCAGCTTGAGCAGCGGGAACATATAGATCGTGCCATCATCGAGTGCAATCTGCTTCTTCACATCCGGATCGGATTCAATAATCCGCTTTAAGTTCGGTGCATAACTGTCGATCAGTTCGTTCAATCGAATGATTCGACCATCCTTGATCATTTTTTCCGGTCCGCCAACGGCATCTGCCCAGTTATAATAAATGACATCCGGTAGCTCTTTCGTGGAGATCAACAGATTGAATTGGTCACGCTGTTGTCCAAGCGGAGGATGTGTGAACTTCACTTTGATGCCTGTCAGCTTCTCCTTTTCCTTATAAGCTGCCATATCGCCAAAATTGTTCAAGGAAGCTGTCAGTTTGGCATCATTGGCGCGCCAGTAATCAATGGTAAATGGCTCACTTGTAATCGGTAGCGGAATCTCGGTTAATGCCTGAACCGCAGGTTCTGTTCCTTCTGCTGGCTCTGCACTACCTGGTTCATTATCACCTGTACAGCCCGCCAGTAAAGACATGGTAAGTAGCGATGACAACAGGATGGACCCCATTCTTTTTTTCACGTAATTCGCCTCCATAGGATACATTTTTTATTGTTTCACAGCACCGATTAGAGCGCCCTGAACAAAATAACGTTGGATGAACGGATATACAAGCATAATAGGCAGCGTGGAGATAATAATGGTCGCATATTTGATGTTCTCCCCAATGGCAAAGCCGGTATCGGCGCCAGCGCCCATGGCCTCTGTGCTGCTGCTGATCAAAATATCACGCATAATAATCTGGATCGGATATAACTCCTGACTGCGCAGGTAGAGCATCGGTCCGACATAATCATTCCAATGGTCAACCGCATAATACAGCATCATGACCGCCAGGATTGGCTTTGACAAAGGCAGTACAATTCGGAACAAAATCAGAAAGTCATTGGCACCATCAAGCTTCGCCGATTCGATCAGACTGATCGGAATGCCCTCAAAGTTTGTTTTCATAATGAGGAAATAAAACGTGCTGATGGCACCCGGAATAATAAGCGCAAAACGGGTATCCACCATGCCCAGATTCTGAATCAGCAGAAAAGTCGGAATCATACCGCCACCGAAGAACATCGTGAACGTAATTAATTTCATCAGCGTTTTTCTGCCCATCAGATCACCGCGTGACAGCCCATATGCAGCCAGTGAAGTCATGAGCAGATTAATGGCGGTACCCACCACAACATAGAACAAGGTGTTCATATATCCCGTATAGATGCGAGTATCCTGAAATACCGACTTGTACGCTCCCAGCTGAAAACCTTCAGGAATGAGCATCAGTGAACGGGAACGCAGCATCTGGTCCGGGTCGCTGATTGAAGAATTGAACACGTACAGCATCGGGTACAAGCATAAAACCATGATCACCAAGAGCAGCAGTGTATTAAATACATCAAAAAGTCGTTCCCCTATAGACTGTTTCATCGCTTCACCTTCCGATTACCATAGACTGGTTGAGTTAAGCTTTCTGCTGATCGCGTTTGCGATAATGAGCAGCGCGAAATTAATGACGCCGTTAAATAGTCCGATGGCGGTTGAATACGTATAGTTCCCCTCCAAAATACCGGATCGATAAACAAAGGTGGATATGACATCCGATGTCTCATATGTCGGTGCTGTTTGCATCAGCAATATTTTCTGAAAATCCGCATTCATGACCGCCCCCATACGCAAAATTAACATGATCACAATCGTGGGCATAATGCCCGGCAGTGTAATATGTAACAGCTGTCTCCAGCGGCCTGCGCCGTCAATTTTGGAAGCCTCATACAACTGAGGATCAATACCACTTAGTGCTGCCAAAAAGATAATCGAGGCCCAGCCTGCGCCCTGCCATATGTTGGACAGGATGTACATCGGACGGAACATATCTTTTTCCGCCAAAAACATAATTGGCTGCAGATCGAAAAAGTCACGAATGACGTTAAATAACCCACCGTCCAGAGATGAGAACGTTTTCAACATTCCAACCACGACGACAACCGAAATAAAATGCGGCATATAACTGATGGTCTGTACTGCACCTCTGAACCACTTCTTCCGGACTTCATTCAGTAGCAGTGCTAGTAGAATCGGAGCCGGGAAACCAAACACAATACTGTAAAAACTCAAAATCAGTGTGTTCTTAATCAGTCGCCAGAAATAATAACTTTCAAAAAACATGGTGAAGTTGTCAAATCCGACCCATTCGCCTGCCAAGATTCCTTTGATCGGGTTGTAGGATTCCTGAAATGCCATCAGTAGCCCGTACATTGGCCCATAGCTGAAAATCAGATAGTAGGCTACCACAGGAACGAGCATCAGATAGACGTATCTGTTGCGGACAAGTTCCTTTTTCACCGAACTCCATTTGCCAGCTGGCTTCAAACGCCCAGGTTCAATCCCCCGGCTTCGATTCAGCTCCATCCACTCAACCTCCACTCTCGATGTTCATTCACTAACATGACACTTCTAATGATAGAAGCGAGCGCCTTTTCTTCCCATGCTCATTTCCGATAAATGGATGTTCAAAACCGAGTTCCGTCCGACAAAAAAAGACCCTGCTGCCGATGAATGGCGTACAGGGCCCGATCACAGATTAGATGTAGATCGGATATAAAGATTAGCTATGTAGAAGCGACAGCAACGCTGTCTTAGGGTACTTTTTTATACTCGGAAGGGGAGAATCCCGTGTATTTCTTGAACATTTTGCTGAAATACGGCCAGTTGGCACCAAAGCCTGTCTGTTCGGCAAGCGAGGATACAGTGCAGTTCCCGTCCTGCTCCAGAAGCTCCAACGCTTTACGGATGCGGTAGCTTAACACATAGTTCGTAAATTTCTCACCAGTTTCTTTTTTGAACATTTTGCCGATGTAGTCTGGATTCATGTATATTTCCCCAGCGATGGACTGGAGTGTTAATGTCTCGTCCTTGTAGCGTTTCTCTACCAACTGTTTCACACTGCCTACCATCTGCGATTGTCTGGAGCGATGTTGATCATAGCGGCGCAAGGTGATTTCTTTGGCAACGGCAAGCAGAAACTGTTGAAAAGAATGCAGGGTGCTGGATTCAATCATGCCTGGCAACTGGTCCATATACCTTTTCATCTCGGCAGAACCACTGAGTCGAATCATCTCCATAAACATCTGAATAAGATAGGACTTCGTTTGGGATATATCGTATCGCAAGCTGGCAAGCAGCTGAAACATCCGGTTCAGCTCTGATCCCACTTCCTTCCAGTGTCCCGCCTTGATTGCAGTAACCATCCGCTCCGGATCGTATTCGAATTCAGGAAGAATGCGTTCTCCGGGAGAGTAAATATCCCGTTCCATAATGAGACTGCCCTCACCGAGGTAAAAGCGGTAATTGAGATAAACCAGCGTCTGCATGTACAAATGGCGTGCCTGCGAGAGGTCTCCTGGCTCGCTTAGCGCTATCGTGAGATCATCATGATAATATCGGGTAAATGTGGCGCGAATCTCATCGATATTATGGAACAACTGCGTTTCAGACAACTTGTCCTCCATGATTAGTAGCACATGCCTTCCAACCGTGGCACTTAATATTGGATTGTGAAAAATATCTTCGGCAATGTTCTTCACCGCGAACAAGTGCAAATACTCATGATCCCCCTCAATCTCTACCAGCAGCAACCGCACACGCTGATCCTGAAACTGTACATCGAATAATTCCTCGAAATACTTCCATTCCTTGACCCCGTATGTTCTGTTCGTGACTAGCTCTTTCAGAAAATATTCCTTGGCATGTGGCAGTACTCGCTCCAGATTATATTGGATCGACTGCACAAAACGCTCCTGATCGGTTAACTCTCGCTTCTCACTGACCAATTCACTGATAGCCTGTACAAGATGCTCCTCGCTGCAGGGCTTAAGCAAATAGTGCTTCACCCCATACTGCATGGCCGTTTTCGCATATTCGAACTCCGTAAAACCCGTGAGCATGATAAACGAGATATGCTGATACTTCTCTGCCACAGCTTCAACCAGCTGTAACCCATCCATTCCCGGCATGCGGATGTCCGAGATGATGATATCCGGGCGTTGCCGCTCAATTGAAGCAAGCGCTTCCAATCCATCTTGAGCAATGCCGATCAGTTCTGTTCCTAATCTGGACCAGTTCACCACACTGGAGATCCCGTCCGAGATCATAAATTCATCATCAACCAGCAAAACCTTGTACATCGTATGCATCCTCCTGCCTTTAACCAGTTCCATTCTATTATATGGGCATTATGCACAAATAGAGGGGAGGACATTGAATGACATGGAATTGCACACTAACAAGTCTGATTGTTGAACATTTGTATCACGTGTGATGTTATTGGCTACAGAATCATGGTTTGTGCTGTTCCTTTGATCAAACCAAACAACCTTCACCCTGCCACAGGGTGAAGGTTTGCCGCTACTATGCAAATGCGGGCTATATAGGTGACTTACATGCCCGGATCGATTTATTTTTTTACTGCGTGAATGAAATGTATCGTTTCAAATGCCCTTAGATGATCGATTCGATCCTGGAAAAACTGTTCCTGAATCGCCTCGGGAGTCAGATGCTCATAAATAAGTAGCCCTGCTTCATCAAGCAAGGCCTCCATCTCCACATATGCATAGCCGGATTGCATGGGCTCACCACCCATTGCAGCCAATTTAACCATATTTTCAACCCGATTAAACATTCCTTTTTCCTCAAAAAGATGCTCATCTGCATAATCCAGAACTATAGAGCTTCCGGTTGGCAGGTTCGCAAACACATGACGAATCACGTTAAACAGATCATTTTGGGGCAAATAATACGAAACACCCAAGAGACTAGCCAACGTCTTCCGTTTCTTCAAACCTTCAATAGTCAAGCTGTCATTCGAAAGCTCACGCGTAAAATCCATGGGTACAAAGTGAAGATTGTCCGGAATAGTCAGCTCGGCCTGATTCAGCCGCTCTTTCTTGAATTGCTGTGTAGCCGGATAATCCACTTCAATGATATCCAGCGTGTCCTCCAATTCCGGATGCCTCAAAGCAAACGTATCCATCCCGGCGCCAAGAATGACTACCTGCTTCAATCCCAACGCGACTTCATGCAAAAGTACATGCTCACAGTAAGCGGCCCGAGCCAGAGTTATTGGAGATAACTGTACCTGGGTAATCCATTTTAGAACCTTTTCCGGGTCGTCCTTGAGCTCGTGAGCCATATCCGGGTTGAAAAAATGAATGCCTCTAACCATGTTATTGCTGATATCTGAAAACTCTTGAGGAGAGATCAGCAATTTCGCCATAAAATCATCGAAAATGAGGGGTGTGTCATGTTGGCTGTGATAGGCTCGGCCAAAAGTCGAAATCAATGATGTGATACTGGATTCATTTTGCTTCATACTTATTCCTCCCGTACAAACAAAAATAAGATTCCCCTGGCCAGGAGAATCTTATTATATACGGAATATTTTTATATGTAAATTATAGCATAAATACATTTTTTTGTCAACCATAATTTACGGATGAACAGACAGTTTACAGTGGATTTGCCGTCCACTTCAACTCGTTCTTCCTTCCGCATCCTATCCAACCCGATGAGATCTGTTAGGCGTCCATTCCATACTCCTTCACTTCACGATTACGGTTCAACACCGCATGCAACACAAAACCAAGTACCGCAATCGCCGCTGTGCCTGTTGCCAGCCACGCTACCGGAATAAGTCCCTGTTTGTCATACATGACCCCCATCGCATAGGGCCCGATAACCCGTCCAACCGCACCGATCCCACCCGATATCCCGATGTAAAAAGGTGCCGCCCTGCCCGCATGCTCCGAGATAAATGCAGGCGTTGCAGGGGAGATCAACATCTCTCCAAACGTGGCCAATACCATTGCGAGCACCATGCCCGGATAGCTGTACATGGTAATCATCACAATGTATGCCATGCCATAGAATACCGCACTCGCCGTCATCTGGGCAGTGGAGGTACGGGCCATGGTCCGTTTCACCCAGCTGGTAAAAGGTTGGCCCACAAAGATCAGCACCCCGTTCAGGGTCCAGAGCAGACCGTACATTCTTTTTTCCATACCCTCAGAGATGATATACGGGGAAACACCTGTGTTCCAGATGGAGTTGCCGAATAACAGGAAGAGTACGCCCAAGCTCATAAACAGATATAGTCGGGTATTCCCCAGCAATGCCCAGACGCCCGGCCCATCGGGGACGGTTTTCCGTTTGGTCAGATGTACTTCCCCCTGATCCGGTTCAACCCGCGACAGATAATACCAGAAGAAAATTGCAAATCCGGCTGAGGTCACCCCGTTCAGTACAAAGCTGAGGTGATAGGAAAAGTCAGCCAGAAAACCGCTCAACGCCGTACCAATCGCCACCCCGATATTGTTCGCCACATAGATAATATTGAATAATTCACCGCGTCGCTCCGCAAACCGGAAGCCAATAAAGGCTTGAATCGCTGGTAGCGACAATGAACTGAACAGCCCAATCCAGCCCATGGCACATATAAATACGACCCAATACGCACTAATCCACGGCAACGCAAACAAACCTAACGCATTAAGCGCCAGTGAACCAATGATCAGCTTCTTCACGCCCACCCGATGGTACAACGAACCACCAAGCAATTGTCCAAAGATGCCACCCAGTGACTGAATGAGGATTACAAAACCCGCGTTGGCCATCGTCCGTCCAAGTTCATCAAATACATACATGGTGGTCAGCGGCCACATCAGTGCACTGCCGGTTGCGTTAACCAGACTTGCTAATAAAAATATTCTCACTTCTTTTGGATAGTTATCCAGCCATCTCATCATCTCTAGTTCATTCTCCTTAGTACCTCTGCACATACAAATGGCCATAAAAAATAGACCTTTGCCCTGACGGCATAACCATAACCAGCCAGAGCGAAGGTTTTATGAAGTGTTACATCAATTGCTCTTTAATCCTGCTCAAATTCTAGCCTTTGTTCATCTTACCTCAAAAAAATCACGCCGCAAGCACACTCATTGACGCTTCACTTCAACAGTGGCCGAGAAGAAGGTAGCCCCGTTCCCCATGTCCGACAACCGATTGGACGTCAGTGAATTCGCCCGCTGCTTCTTGCCGTCACCATCCCACCATAAGCCTTGGCTAATCACTGTTCCCGGCAGCATGGCTTCACTCACCTTGGCGGTAAGTTCAATGCGCCCACGATCATTCCATACGACCACTGCATCTCCATCCTCTAGGTTTCTACGGATGGCGTCCTCGGGGTGTATCTGCAATAGAGGCATCTTTTCCAAACGCTGATGTTTGGCTGAATTACCAAAGGTGGAGTTCAGGAAATTATGGTTTGGCGGCGACAGGAACATCAATGGATACGTATCGGCAGGTCCAGCCGGATTCTCCCCATCGTATCCTTCAACCAGAGCACTATAGGTAGGGAGCGGCGGAAGCCCTCTCTGTTCCATCGTCTCGGAATACAATTCAATTTTGCCTGAAGGTGTGGGCAGCTGATCCAGATATGCAGCATATGGCGTCATATCCAGCTTCACGAATCGATGTTCCTTCAGTCCTTCCAACGTGACCCCATTCATGTAGGGGTTGCCTGTGCCCTGAAGTGCGTTCTCAATCATCTGTTCCGGTGTTTCTCCGAAGATTGCAGGATCGTACCCCATAGCCTGCCCAAGCAGTGAGAACAGTTCCACATTGCTCTTGCTCTCCCCAATCGGTGCAATCACCGGCTCTTGCAGATGAACGTACTGATGCCAATAAGAGGTGTACAGGTCCGTCGCTTCAAATGAAGATGTGGCTGGCAATACGATATCTGCATACTTCGCCGTATCCGTCATGAACAGATCATGCACAACCGTGAACAGATCCTCCCGTGCAAAACCTCGCTCCACCCGCTCGGTATCCGGTGCCACCACCAGTGGATTGCTGCAGTAAACCATCATCGCTCGGATTGGCTGCGCTGCTTCCAGCAACGCTTCACCAATCCGGTTCATGTTTACCACTCGCGGCTCCGGATTCTGCCGCAGCTCCGGACGTTCGAGCGCGTCGCTATTTGTGCTCGCGTAGCTGTTAGTGCGAACGGCACCGCCGCCTTGCTTCAGCCACTGCCCTGTAATGGCAGGCAGACATGCAACGCTACGCACGTTCATCCCCCCATTATCATGGTGCTGGAGGCCATTGCCGATGTGAATATGAGCTGCTTGTGCGTTGCCGTATAGTTCGGCCAGCTCCACAATGGTTTCCTCCGGCACGCCCGTAATGCGTGCAACACGTTCAGGGGTGTAACTGCGGACATGATCACGTAGTGCCTCATGACCTATCGTATACTTTTGCATAAACGCTTCATCCGTTAGTCCCCGTTCGAACAACACATGCATTAATCCTAGCGCCAGTGCACTGTCCGTGCCCGGAAACAGCGGAATAAACCAGTCGCCCCATTGGGCCGTGCGATTGCGATGAACATCGATTACGACGATCTTGGCGCCTTTCTTGCGTGCTTTCTCAGCCAAAACGACCTGATGCATATTGGTACTGACGATATTGCCACCCCACACCAGGATGAGATCTGCATGCTCCGTATCTTCCGGCACTGTTCCCCGATTGGCGCCCATCGTATATTTCCAGCCGGTATTTCCAGCGGAGTTACAGATCGTCTGCTCCAGTACACTCGCACCAAGCGCATTGAAGAAACGCCGATCCATGCCGTCTACGCCGAGAATACCCATGTTACCGTAAAAGCTGTAGGGCAGGATGCTCTCCGGGCCGTAGGTTTCGGACAATGCAGTGAATTTGGTCGTAATCTCACGAATCGCTTCATCCCAACTGATTCGTTCAAACTTGCCTTCACCTTTGGCTCCTACACGTTTCATCGGATATTGTAGACGCTCGGGGTGATATACCCGCTCGGTCATATTTCTGACTTTATTACAAATGGCACCCTTGGTGATCGGATGATCCGGATTGCCTGCCACCTTCACAATTTTGCCGTTCTCTTTATGTAATAACAGACCACAAGTGTCCGGACAGTCGAGCGGGCACACCGCCGCAAATACACCATTCTCCTGATCGATCATCGTAAGGCTCCCCTCTTTAAAAGCTATCCCTATATCATATCTTCTTCGAGGTTATCGCGCAAAGAGAACAGTATGTTTTTGCTTCATATTCGCCGCTATGGCGGCTTTAAATTATTTTCAAAAAAATGTTTTTGAGTTTGATTCAACTTCAGAATTCAGGGGTAAATTAAAAATAAGGCATTAGGCTAGTGTTTCCCCACTTCCTCCTCATGCCATATCATGGACCACTCCCGAAATTCGCCATGAACAGGTTTCGTTCCCCCGAACCTTGTCATGGCGAATTTATTTTGCGTTAAACTCCAACAAGAACCCCATACAAAAAAACGATCCCACCCTGCTCCATCACAGCATATTCGCCATGAACCGAGCAAGATCAGAATCGTCTTCACTTCTAATATACGTGTATCCATACCTCGCTGTGCCCTCTATGCTTGTTTGCTCAACATTACTCTAGCCTCCGTCTCCATAGGTTCGATCGACGTCGCCATCTCTGGTTTCACTTTTGGCTCGGCTTGGCGCAGGTACACCACCCAATAGGCTGCAGCTACAAACAGAGCACCACCAGTCAGATTCCCGAGCCATACCGGAATGAAATTCATCACATATTGACCCCACGAATAATGTCCTTCGAAAATTGCCGCCGGGATGAGGAACATATTGGCCACAACGTGCTGGAATCCAATCGCCACAAATGCCATCGTTGGAAACCAAATGCCCAGTACTTTGCCACTCATCGTATCGGATGCATAAGATAACCACACGGCCAGCGCGACCAGCCAGTTACAGCCGATGCCAGAGATGAAAGCTTGCAGGAAGCCGTCATGCAGCTTATGCCCAGCCATATCCACCACTTTTGCCAGATATACACCCTCTCCGGTCAGACCAAGCACATGTCCAAACGCGTACGCGACAAACAAAGCTCCAACAAAATTACCAATCGTCACTAAGGTTAGATTTTTCAACATACTACCCACAGATAATTTTCGTGCAATCGTTGCAAGTGGAACTGCCATCATGTTGCCCGTCAGCAGCTCGCCACCACCTATGAGTACCAAGATTAATCCAACCGGGAACACTGCTGCTCCAATCAGATTGACCAGACTCCCCCACTCTGCTGGCGCAGAAGCAATTACCCGAATATCCAATAGAAAACCCAGCGCAATAAAAGCCCCTGCCAGAAAACTAAGCACCAGTACAGAAGACACCGGATATTGAGCCTTCTTCTTGCCTGTTTGCGCCGTATATTGTGCAACCTCAAGAGGTGTTTTTGCTGCCATATCATTCATCCTCTCCTTCATTGTTCATCATTGGATAAAACCATCTGAAATTCATTAGTTATGCGTTGAATACCACATCCTAATTGTATCTCGGTCCTAAACATAACTTTGTGCAAATTATCACAATGTTACTTAAAAAGATACTTTAAGAGTGTCTTGGAATAGTTATGACAGCAAGAGTGTAGTAAGGCCTTTTGTAGCTAAAACAACAAAAAAGAAGACTGACGATATACTCGCCAGTCTTCTCTTTCCTTTATAATCGTCCGCCTTGTTTCGTAATCTTGGCAGTTATCGTACACCTCTTATTTACGGACAAGCATGACTTATCTTTGTATGGCGTTTATCAAGATCGCTGTTAAACCATCTATTCTGCTTCCTTACACCATTGCTGGTGCTTTTACTTCAATTGGAGGCAGTGCTTGCAGACCCGCCGTGTTCAGGAAGTTCCACGGTTTGTTGTAATGTGGCTGGAAGAAAAAGTCGATGAAGGCCAGCTCATCTACGGTCATGTTGTTTTGGATGCAGACCGAGATCGTATTAATCGATTGGGTCAGATCAACCTGAGACATCACCTGTGCTCCGACAATTCGACGAGTAGCCTGCTCATATACCACTTTAAGCAACAGTTTCTCAGCCGTTGGCATAAACTCCGGACGGTAGCTGTCTTCCAGTACGACAGATTCAACAATCAGGCCTTCGTCAGCAGCAGACATTTCCGTCATCCCTGTACCCGCGATATTTTGCTCATAAATTTTGATACCCGATGTGCCTTGTGTACCCATATACGGTGTTGTAGGACGAACTAGGTTACGGGCTACAAGTGTACCCATCCGCACGGCGTTGGTTGCCAGTGGAATGTACGCTGCTTTGCCTGTTGGGTTGTAATGAATAGCACAGCTGTCACCCGCAGCGAAGACGTCTTTTTGACTCGTTTGCATATATTTATCCACGATGATTGCGCCGATTGGCAGCATATCCACTTGGCCTTTGAGCAGCTCTGTATTTGGACGGAAACCAATGCACAGAATAACCAGATCGGTTTCGAACTCTCCTTTGGACGTGATCACCTTAGTTACTTTGCCATCTTCACCAGTAAACTTCTGTACCGTTTGACCAAGAGCCAGCTTGATGCCGCGTCCAGTCAACGTATCTTCAATCGCATCCGTGAATTCAGGGTCCAAGTATTTGTTCAAAATACGGTCCACACTGTCGATCAGGGTAACTTCCTTGCCGTTCATCTGGAAAGCCTCAACCAGTTCTACGCCGATATATCCTGCACCTACAACGGTAACACGTTTGGCATCTTTGGCTTTTTCAATAATCGTGTTGGAATGATTGTAGTTTTTGCAAAGTAAAATGTTGTCCATCTCGATGCCTTCAAGCTTCGGAACGACAGGCCATGACCCCGTTGTCACGATCAGTTTGTCAAACGTATCTTCAAATTCTTCCCCGGTTTGCAGGTTTTTAGCCTGAAGGGTATGGCCCTTGGCATCTACTGCTGTTACTTCATGAAGCATCTTGGTTTCAACACCAAGCTCTGCCAGTTGATTAGGCGAAGAATAGAACAAACCGTCAGGGTCTTTCACAACCCCACCTACGTAGAGCGCAATGCCACAAGATAGGAAGGAGATATTGTCATTGCGCTCATACACAGTGATGGTAGCATCCGGGTACAATTTGGCGGTATTTACGATGGCTGCGGTTCCTGCGTGTGTACATCCGATAACTGCGATTTTCATTAAAAGTTCCTCCTCGAAATATATAAATGAGTTTGAATATAAGGTTGTTATGGTTGTGAAACATTTCACTTCTTGTTCGAAACTGTGTATGTGATTTATTTCACTTTATACACTCATTATAATGTGATATTTTTCACATTGCAATAGGTTGAGCAAAAAAAGTTTGTCGAAGGAGGTCATTTCCCTGTATTTAAGCCTTTCTTCCCTTCATTGTATTGATTTCATTGTCCCCGGATTTGGGCGGGTTTATGCTATGTAATGGCTTCCGTGATCCCTGTATGAACACAGTGTGGACGTATAAAGTTAGAGGCGTCTCCTGCCTTCATGTTTGACTTATACAAAATTAAATACTTCAAATTTCAATACAGGGTTGATTTCAAGATCCAACTCCTACCTGTGAAGAGAAAAAGCAACGTATATAAAATAATCAAAGAAGCCTATCCTTGTTTATGCAAGGACAGGCTTCTCAAACGTTCATGTATTAACCGAGCAATTTCTCGATATCTGCAATCATTGTCTCCGGAGATTCTTTCGGTTCAACACGACCTACCACTTCACCTTCACGGTTAACAAGGAACTTGGTGAAGTTCCATTGGATGTCGCTTGTTTCACCTACGCCAGGTTGTTGCTCCTTCAGGTATTGGAACAGGGGATGAGTGTCCTCACCATTCACATCTACCTTGGCAAACACCGGGAAATTCACACCATAGTTAATCTGGCAAAATGATTCCGCTTCCTCACTTGTACCTGGCTCCTGCCCTCCAAACTGGTTACAAGGGAAACCCAGTACAACCAAGCCTTGATCACGATAACGATCATAAAGCTTTTGCAATTCACCGTATTGCGGGGTCAGCCCACACTTGCTGGCTGTATTGGCAATGACCAATACCTTACCTTGATACAGATCCAGTGAGACTTCTTGGTTCGCGGTGGTTACCGCCTGATATGAATATACGGACATGACTGATTCCTCCCATGACATAAGTTGGTTTGGGCTGTTGCGAGCACGTTGGCATAACCAATGAACCCACAGCCTGTCCTATTATTATAAACCTGATCCAATGCGATTACCAAATCCCGGGTCTACCCGTCCCCTTTGCTCCCATGAGTTGCAAATTCCCCATGAATGCCAAAGAGCCGCGTGCAATAGCGCACAGCGGCTTCATTCTATAATGTAAGGACCACATATGGCCCAATTTATTAACTTCCTGTCGCTTGAACACGTGGTTCTGCCCGTCCTCCAGCATGAACCATCGCACTGTTCATGACCAGCTGCTCTGGCGTCTTCGATTGCTGGCGTTCGCCTGCAAGAGCGTAAGGCAAGCAGAGCGGTACACCGGAACGCGGATCAATCACGATATCTGCTTCAATGTTGAATACTTCACGAAGTACATCTGAGTTCATAACTTCCACAGGTGAGCCATGAGCGATGGCTTTACCTTTTTTGATACCAATCATGTGATGTGCGTAGCGGGAAGCATGATTCAAGTCATGCACAACCATAACAATGGTACGGTTGGCTGTGGCATTCAGTTGCTCCAGTAATTGCAATACTTCGAGCTGGTGAGCCATATCCAGGAACGTAGTCGGCTCGTCCAGGAAAAGGATATCTGTTTCTTGTGCAAGTGCCATGGCAATCCAGGCACGTTGACGCTGTCCACCGGACAGTTGATCAATCGGACGATCATGGAATTCAGTCATGGCTGTCACTTCGATAGCCCATTCAATCATACGTTTGTCTTCCGCACGCATGGAGCCAAATCCTTTTTGATAAGGAAAGCGACCATACGATACCAATTCAGTAACGGTAAGACCTTCAGGGGCTGTTGGATTCTGTGGCAAAATCGCAAGTTGCTTGGCAACTTCACGCGTGGACTGTTTATGGATGGACTTCCCGTCGAGCAATACATTACCTGCTTTTGGAGCCATAATGCGTGCCATCGTTTTCAGGATGGTTGACTTCCCTGAACCATTGGCTCCAACAAGTGCTGTAATTTTTCCTTGGGGAATCTGAATATTCAGATCCTCTACAATTAGTCTTTCCTCATAAGCGATATCCAGCTTGGTCGTCTCCAGACGAAACATGCGATCATCCCTCTCTCATTTATCCCGGTTATGTAATCCGGCTATGACAACAAAAACGAAATTGTAATTCTGTGATTTCCGACGCAAATATCTTCTACACTAAAGATACTGATAATCATTATCATTTGTCAACATAAAAAACCAAATTTTCTTCACTTTTCGTGCTTTATTTGGACTTTCTGTAGCAGAAATCCCGCTCTTTTCTCAAGTACACATGAGATCTTTTCTCATTCATTCCGCGCACTTTATCACTTCTGACTGTTTTTCAAACTCTTGAATCGCAAATTTTGTGTCTGAATTGTGAATGTGCGAGTTTTTTTAATGTGTTTGCTATATCCGCCATATCAAATAAAAAAAAGATGACCTTGAAATCTAAAGTTCAAGGTCATCTAACATACTCTCATTTGTTAAGGTATGAAGTCAGCATTTTTCATTATTGGGTCAAAAGACACTTTATGAATCTATGCAACATGCTCATATAAAATAACTTACAGCTTCGGCTGCGGCATCAATTGGATTACAGTCATACTGCCCTGCGTACTCTTCACACTGACAATGCTCTCGGCATCCATATTCGCTGGAAGATCGATCTGCAATCCATACGGATAGAGGCGATCCACCGCTCCAATAGACATCTGTGCAGGAGTGTTCGCATCCTGTTCATCGGATACAGATGTGTCAGGCGATGTGGAACCAGTAACTTGATCTGCATCCGTACCTTGATCCGTGTCTCCACTCGCAGCATTAGACGATGCATTCGTCCCCGCATCCGTTGTTGTATCAGTAGCAGGATCTGAAGTGGAATCACCCGATGTTGAAGGATCGGCCTGCTGATCGCCATCCTCCGTCTGCTCTATGTTTCCCGCTGAAGAACCATCCGTGCTTCCTTCGGAAGTACTTCCTGAGCCACCATCGGAAGGAACTTGGTTATCTGGCTCCTCATTCCGATTAAAGCTCTCCCACTTACCTGTAGCATCCAACTCCTGAGTGCTATCATCCTTCAGCGTCAATTGAAGTTTGCCTTGCTCAAACTCAGTGCTTCCCGTATCATTCCTGAAACGGATCACCAGTTGAGCAGGTGATTGCGTACCCTCCTGTTCACTCGCAGGAATCATATAAGCAATCTGCTCCGCGAGCTGCACCTCCGGTTCAGCCGGTATGACAGGCTCCTGGGTAGATGGAGGGGATGCCGCTGGCGGCTCTACAGAATCTTTCATCCATGCATATGTACCGCCAGCAATACCCAGAACCAGGATCAAGAGGATTAATCCGAACAGATTTTTCCTTTTACCCGTTAGCATCCGCACCAGTGGAGAGGACAATTCCGTCTTCGCACGGTCATAGACCGGCTTCATTGTCTTGCTGGCTCTCACATAATACGGTTTGAAAGCTGACTTCGACTTGAAAGCTTCACGGTCATGGGCTTTGAAATACGCCACGATGGCATCCGCATATCCTTTATGCGCATTGGAACCCCGGACAAACATCCGATGATCTCCTGACCATTCGAAGAATGGATACAGCCCTTCAGCACGACTTGCATTGGTGCGGATGAATTCAATCAGGCCAGGATAATCCAACCGATTGCTGCCGCTTCCTCCCCGATAAAAAGCCATCGGCAAAGCTTCATATGCCGCAATCCCCGGATGAGCCTGCAGCTCTCCGGCAAGCCAGCGACGCGTCCAGCGTTGAAGTTCATTGCGTTCTGCCAGGGAAAGTGCCTCCAATGCCTCTTCTTCATTCCCCTCGCCACTAAGCCACACTCTCGCAGCCAGCATCATGTTCGTTCGAGCAGATACATCAGAACCCTGACGTGCCGCCCAATCCCGAACCTCATTGCCATGTTGCAAAATATCAATGCTTAATAGCTGTTCACGGTTAACCCGTTCCAGATCCAGATCCTGAATCATAAACAGGTTAATGACATAAGCAAGCTTGTCTGCAAGGCGGGTTAACTCCTCCTGATATGCCGGATCTTGACTGGCAGACGGAGATCCCTCTTTGCGATTAGGGCGGGCTGTAGCTTCAAATTGACCAATTCGTGCCGTAATGCCTGTATCATAGGTGACATCAGCGGATACTCGATCCAGTATGCTAACACGCTGAAGCGCTTCATTCGCAGACTGTACCGGATTAGGCGCAGAACATAACCGTTCACGCAGCTCATTGGCTGTCCGCTCCTGCAAGAAGCTGTAGTGGATCGCAGATGGATGGGACGTTACCCATCTTCGGATCACTTCCACAACGTTCGCTGCCGATTCCGTGCGTTTCAGCTGATTGTCCAGATAAGGCTCGAACAACAGCTTAGTGAGCGATTCATTGGCCAGCACTTTATCAAAGAAAGCCCGATTCAGCTGCGGATCCCGATCCAGCACAGCATACAATTCCTGCACAGCGCGCATACGCTTCTGGGCGCGGGCATTATTCACACCGTAGATAAAATAGTCCACAATCCGGGATTGCACCACGGGCGTGGCAACACTGAAATATTCGCCAATGCGAGCTGCGACGTCTTCTTCGGGTACGTTCTCACGCTTCACGCTGTCCAGTTCCCTGCTGAGCAAGGTCAGGAACAGCTCGTTCAGACGGGAACGTTGCTGTAATCCACCATCCGGCTTCAAATAGGTCAGCAAGCCACTCAGGACATGACTTTTGTTATCCAGATACAGGTCTTCCATGCCTTGTTCAAGACCATAGAACACCGCAAGTTCGCCATAGGCTTCAATGGAAAGTTCCCGCCCAGGTTCCATGCCGGACAACATTTCATCCGCAAACGTATAGAACGCATCCGCCGCCGCAGGTTCCTGCAATAAGGCCCAAGCGAATTCTGCATAAGGTAACTTCGCCACAGATGCATCCGCATGTGTCACTCTGCCTGATACGAGATCAAAGGTGAAATCCTTCTCCGTATTCCGGTCTTTCGGACGTAACGTCCCTCGCTCAACAAACTGGACGTGGATGCCCTTCTTGGCCTGTGGCTCCTTGGCAAACGTCATGAATCCCAGCTGCCGCCGGAATGCGTATGGTAAAGCCGTGTACAGCAAACGTAACAATCCTTTGGCCCCTGCGGTCACTTCCTCTGCGGGAAGGTCCAGAGCAATGTATACTTTTCTGCGTGTCGCTACAGACTGCATTACCGCATAGAGCAGGCGCTTGAACAGCACTTCGTTCATCTTCAAGGTGCTCAGCACTTGGGTGGGTGATCCTACGCCAGCATCGGTCGCCCCACCCTGTCCGCTCCTAGGTGATATAGGCAATTCAGCAAGTGCTGGCAGAACTGTACCTTGTTCGATGTCATAGGACGTGGCGAACACGGCATCCAGCCAGCCGCCTTGTTTCATCTGCTCTTCCGAGCGTTCGGGAGACAAGACGTAATTATGTGCAAAAAAGGCACTGCGCAGCCCGGTGAAATCCGCAGACTGGTACACATTTTGCCCAAGGATTGTCTCCCCACTCTCCAGATGAAGCAGGTGAATGGCGGCCGGAAACTTCGTCTCGTCCTTCTCGCTACGGCCTGTTAGCTCCGCTGGAGCATCATAGACACAGTAGGGGTGAAGCACTTTTTTAATAAAAGAAGGGTCCAGTCCCGGCGATGCCGCAACCGTATCAAACCCCTCTGTTGTGCGAAACACCCCGCGCCGCTCCCGGGTATACAGCTGCTGTTCAATGGGCGGGGTTACGGAAGAACGCATCATCCCACTCTCCCCTCAATGTACTTCAGCTTGTACAGGAGCCACAGGAAAGGTTCATCCACGCGGATCGGGCTAACCACACCCTGCAATTTCATATCCACCGGATTGCTACCCAGCGCAGAGACTGCGAAATAGGCTGTATCCTTGAAGTACACATCCATCGTGCCCTTGAATGGGCGATCCACCTTCTCGATAAAACGCCGGATCTCCCCGTCGATATTCTCGAACTCGGTTAAGTCGAACCAATCGCGGTGCACCATGTTGCGGAAGACATTACTGTTGGATTTGATATAATCCCCCTCTTCATCCTTGAGGGAATGCAGCATGTCGCTTTTGGTGAGCACAACGGCCGTTGGAATATTGGTCTTGGCTTTGTCCTGGTATGCGATAAAATCTCCAAACATCGTCAGTACCACGTCACGCGGCTCATCGTATCGTGGTGTCCACTCTCCTGGCTCGTTGCCCAGGTTAATGCGGATTTTGTCCCGAATCGAACGAATCTGAAGCGGGTCCACCATGAACAGGATACCTGCCGAGTTCTTGATGTGTTGCCCGTGAAGTCCGAGATAATCCTGTTCCACCATACCTTCACCCGCAACGTCAAAGAACACCAGTGTCAGCGGCGCTTTATCTTCGTCCTTGAACACAAACTGGAAGATAAACGGCTCCTGCAACTTTTCCTTTTGTGTGGAATCCAGCAGATCGCCCCGTTCAAACAACGGTTCTTCATAATCCGCACGGAACCGGCGGCTGATCTCCGCATTCAATGGCATGCAAGCCGCGTCAAAATGATCGGCCGTATAATGCTGCAATGTATGAATTAATGAAGTCATGTAGACGGATTTACCTACCTGGGATGCACCAATGATGGATATGATATTGCTCGGTGCTTTACCCGCCGTAACAGGCAACTCGTTATGACATTGCGGACACAACCGGCGACGCGTAACGACACCATACCGATCGTTCAGCCCCATCACGATGTTATCGGAATAAATACGGTGTTCCTCCGGTACATCATGGGGTGCCAATACCGCCTCCATATCAAATACCGTGTCGAGTCCGAACCTTTCGCGATACCGATTCAACTTCGCATCTTCCCCGAGTGCGTAGTCCTCATCATCATCGCGGTGATGGGCGGCGCGGAACACCACCTCTTCCGGTGAAAACTTGCTGAAACAATAAGGGCATACAATATCGTAAAACAGCGGACGTTCCTCCGGCTGTTGTCTCTTCAAAAACCGACTAAAAAAGCTCATAGCCACTCCCCTCCCCTGATCAGTCAGACTAAGGTGATATACACTTGCACTACGATGACAGAGTAACCTCCCAATCGCTAGTCCAACTATCTAGTCTGATATAAGCCGATAGGCGGCTCCATATTTCGGTCCATCCGTGAAGAATAATCGCACATAATCATCCTTGGCAACTTCAACGGGCGGCATCTCATTTCTTCCGGGAGCAAAATCACTCACAAAAGGATACACCGTACCATCTTCCTTATTCAGCGGAACCCCGCCCTGTTTGCGAACATAACAGAGGGCTTCCTTTGGAACAGGTACTTCCGCTGTGACGGTGATCAATACACTTTTTCGTTTCTGAAAAAAACCGCTCTTGTAGCGAATGGAAAAGCGGATATCCGCCTTCCCTGCGCTTGCAATCACCATGTTGTCCTCGTCTCGTTGACGGATCAGTACAGGTCCCTCTTCCTCCATCTGACACACATACACGGTGTACTTGATGGCACCAAAACCTGTAATCCGATCTGTGTAACCATTGCTCGCCTTATATTCCTCTCTCGTGTACAGCTTCAGCTTGCCCTGTGCAGGCTCTTCCCCGGTACGATCATCGCTCATCATATCCAGCTCCAGCCGTTCCACATACACAGCTTCTACCCGTTCCGGCCAGAGCCAGCGAAGTGTACAACGCCCTTCGTCCACCGCAAGTGTCAGTTTTCGAATCAAGGGTGTCGAAGGGTCTGCATCCGTAAACCGCATTTCCATTGACCTCCCGACGTTAGAATCCTTTGCTGCGTGTATCTCTTGGTCTCTGACCAAACCCTTCGGCAGAAGAAGTTCCGCCGCCAGCTTCACGACGACCCCTGCTCTTCCGCGGCGTGTTCTCCTTAATCGGAACAATCCAGGAGAAGAGGGTCAATACGCCAGACAAAATGAGCATCGCACCAAGACGTACGAATGTATCCCCCACGTTCGAACCGTCGAGTCCCCACTCCAGCAGAAGCCCTGCCAGTAGACCCGACACCGCACCACCAATACCAAAGCTGAGGGCGAGATGACGGTTATCAAACACGAGTCCGAGTGACACACCCAGCGCCACGCCAATCAGTAGCACTGCTGCTACACGGAAAATCGCCAGATAAACGCTGTGCTCCATCATGCCTGTACGCTCCGTTACCAGCGTCCGTTCATCTATCGTATCGTAGATCTGCTGGAATGCCAGATTCAGACCACCGGAATCTGGTACATCATAGTACATGCCGCCCGTTTGCTGAGCAATATTACGCAGCAGATCCGTACCTGATGGGTCCACCAGGCTTAGGCCGACTGTATTAATAGAGATCTGTTCGTTGTTATATTGGGACAAAATATCGGTCGTGTCCGCTTCACTGAAGCCATCGGATAACAAGATGACGACGGTACCGCGTTTCGGGTCCTGTTTGCCCTGAATCTGCTCCATGCCTTCCCGCAGCACGGCATCAAAATTGGTGCCGCCCGAAGTCGTGACAATGCCATCGATTTTGCTATAAACCTCATTCTTGGCCGCTTCACTATCCAGCGCAATAAACGGCTGTAACAACTGCGGTTGGTCATCAAACGTAATGACAGCTACCTGTTTGTCACTCTCCATTTGGCTGATTAGTGTCTTGGCGGCTTCAAAACGTCCGTTATCCGGATCTGTCTCGCTCATGCTGCCCGAGTTATCGATCATCAGTACGATGTCCTTCACTTGCTTCACACCGCCCGGATTGATCTGATACAACAATTGCAGGGCGAGTCCAACAACAAATAACAGAGCCAGTGTTGCCGGAACAAGCAATTTCCACGACAGTCCCAGATACCGGAGCTTCCATGAAGCGCCATTCAGCTTGGGTGAGATCATCTCTGCGATCAAACAGAACAATCCAACGCTCAGCGCCAGTACGCCAAAGTATAATCCCATCAGCAACAGACGTGGCATCTCCCCAAGCCATTGACGCAGCATGATTTCTCCTGCCGCAAAGCCCACTGCCCCGCCAATCAGGCTGAACAGGACCAGGAGAAGATTGATTTTTCGCTGCATGTCTACATGCATCCTTTCCATACCAGCCGTATACAGGCTGAGTTAATACAAGATTGGTGCTGGGTGTCAGGACACCGCCGGCGTCTTAACGAATGGGTGACAACTTTTCCACCAGACCAGCGGGGTGAAGTTCATAGCCATTCTCCGTGTACGAGTCATAATATACCTTGCCGTTCCGATACACCATGAGATCCTCCAGATGGAAACCGCCCATCAGATTCAGCTTCTCCACGCCACTACTGCGTTCTTCGTACACCACACCCAACTTGTAGATACGTGACGTCTCTTCGGCATGTGCCGCGTAGTCCATGAAAGCACTATGATGGTCACCAAAGAAATACTTCTCTTCATATCGATGTTCCTGCGTATAATCGAATACCCGGACCCGAACAACCGCCTGATCCTCCAGCGTGTGGTACAACCTGCGGAACAGATCATCGCGGGTTAATACATCTTTATCTCCGTAGGCAATCGTGACATTCGCCCGCTGCAACAGTTCTTCTTCAAATGGCAATCGCAACGGCTCGGCCGTAAGCAGCAACGAGTGACATACCTCCATCATTCGTTTCAACAGACGGTCATCGCCTTCTGTGGCAAGCCGGTTCATGTCTCCCATGTAACGGTCCTCAAACCATACATCCCGTCCGCGTTTGGCTTCCAGGTCGATGATTAGCTCTTCCGTCACTTTGCCGTAGTACTCCATCACGTTCTGGCCGATGTATTCATCGGCAGCAGCGATACTTTGGGCAGCTGTCTCTCGCAGTGTGCGTTCCAGCGCTTCAAGTGCTGCTGTGACGTGACGACTAAAACGATGAAGTTCTTCCATCTCCGTATCGTAGATACGTAGCAGATGTAATTCATTTTCCAGTCGCAGTAATTCTACCTTTGGTACATACACTCGCTCCAGCATGCAGTCAATCAGATTGCGCACATTCTGTTTATCACGGAACAACGCTCGTTTGAACGACTGATCTTCCACTCGCTCTTGCTGACGTTGCTCCAGTAGAGCACGTGCCGATTCAAGCTGCATCGATTTATCCCGAATCAATCCGAGCAGCGCTTCACGCACACTGCCAGGCTCACTGTCACTCCAGGCCGCCCACTGGAAGTAACCAACCTCTGGATGCTCCGCGCGGGAATGTTCAGCATGACAGCGCAGGGAACCGCTAGAGCTGCGCTCGCGCACACGCTCTTCGACAAGACGGACAACGTTATCGCGGAAGTACGCTTCAGCTCCTTGTCCAAACAACGCTCTCTCCGCTTCACGAAGTGAGAGCGGCTTCAGATCAGAGAAACTGACGTTATGCGTCATGATGCCACTCATGCCACTAACCAGATCTTCATTGGGCAGCAGGCCTTCGACTTTGCGTTCCACCGAGGCCGCGTCCAGTCCAAAGAAAGATAGCTTGTCCTTAATGCTCCAGTCCGGCTCCTGCCGCATGCGTGCGAGCAGATACCGATACATGTGATATAACACCGCCAGTGCAATCGGCTTGTTTGGCCGCCTGATCTCGGCAAAACCCGCGCTGGCATAACCATGCTGATCAGAGGTAGTACGAATATTGTTTTTAAAAGATGTATTATTGTACGTGTTCGCTCCCGTGCTTGAAACGCTACCCGAGTGATCCACATCCTGCTTCCTGTTCTTCAGCAGGCAGATGCGGCAGATGATCTCGGCATTTTCGATCCAGCCACCGGGAACGCCGGTTCCACGCTCATTTTTGTCGGACAACAGATATACCAGATCAAACAACGGTGACGCGGGATGTGTAACCGGAATGGAGATCCCATCCTCCGTCACCAGCAGTTTACCGCTGAACGTGTAGTCCAGCGACTGCATATAATCCAGTTCCCGCAGAAAAGCGAGGCCTGCTGCGCTGGCATACCCGAAGGAATCCACCTGTTCCATCTCGCTGACCAATACATGCAGATCCGTCTGCACCGACTTGAAGGCTTGGGACAAAATGGTCTCCGTTAGCTTGGTGAGCTCTGGCAACAATACATTCAACGGATCATCCGCTCTGGTTACCACCGTAACGTAAATCCGATCAAATGACGAGTATAACCGTCCATATTCGGCAATTCGGTTACTGACCCGACGAAGCGTACGATTCAGATCGTAGAGCGCCTGATCCGATTCGTGGAAACTGCGATGTACATCCTTACGCCGTGTTTTGGACGGTCGCTCTGTCTGCCCAGCGGACAAAGGCAAGCGGTGACGAGTCACCTGACCATCATCGGACGAGCCAATATTCCTCTTTTCACCCGGATGCTCTTTCTGATCTTCTGTACCAATCTGAACGTAGACCACACCGTCTCCGTTATCCCATTTCAGCCGATTGATCTCCTGCACAGCAGACACTGCAGGTGCAACCAGATCACCCACAAACATGAACAGCGCCGGGTAATGGATACTGCTGCGTCCATCACCCAGGCTGCCTTGACGCTCCTGCTCTATTGCATACTGCGCTGCATACTTCTCCAGATCACGCTTCAGGGTATTGTTCGAATTGAACTCCATCCCGGCCGCCATCTTACTTCAGCCTTCTGCGAATGTCGTTCAGCTTGGACGACATTGTTCTGTAGAACTGATAGATGTCTTCTCCGTTAGCCAGTTCTACCCGCTCGTATTCGAGACGATCGCGCGATTCCATAAACAGCGCAGCCAGATCATCCAGCTTTGTCAGCAGTGGGGTGATATCCTCAGAAGCTGTAAGATCGTTATCGCGGCGGGAGGCTTTGCGCAGCAATGTACTGCGATCCTTCTCCGCCAGACCGCGGAAGTTGCCAAACACTTCATACTCGGCAAAGTTACGGCTCTTCATCAAGTTTGCGAACGGCTCCCATGCGTCTTCTTCCGGGTCACGGTCATAGACGTAGAGGGCACCTTTTTTGACGATGGTGTCAGTATATAACGCTTCGATGAAGCGGTCATACCACTGCTCTTCGTCCTGGTACTGGGCAAGAATGCCTTCGAGTTCGGCAACTTTGGCCGAGATGGCATTCATCTTTGCCAGTTCCTCACGGACACGTGCGATCAGCTGCGGAGAGCGTACCAGGTTTTCTTTGGCCATATCTTCATTAATACTTCCGAAAATATCCTTAACGCCTACACGCGGCAACCCTTCGGTTTGCAGACGCTTCAGCTCGATCACGGCCCGCTTCACTTCGCCGAGGTTCGGCGTGGTGGACGTCAGACGCATGTCGTAGGCTCCCAGTTTGGCAGACAGATCAAACGCTTCTGTTGTCACAATCGCATACCGATTGCTTGTATTCTCATCAATGGATTTGGCTGTCACAATGTTGTATCCAAGCGCCTGCTCAAATTCGTTACGCACACGGGCGTTATACTGCTTCACGCGGGCGTTCTCGTACACATCTCCCCATGATTTCTCCGGAATCGGAGACGGCAGATAGGTCCAGTTGTTTTTCTCCGTTTGCACCAAGTGACGACCAATGCCTTCTTTGTCCAAAATGGTACGTTCATAACTTTCCTCATATACTTTGAGCGGTGTATACACAAAGAGTGGTACCCCGTTGCGGGTGTTCAGCCAGAATATCCGGTTACGCACTTCACTTTCCTTAACGGTAAAATGAGATTTGCCTACCGCATTGTTCTGATAATTGCGAATCCCTTTCAAGATGCCTGGCGCCTGTGCCGGTACCGATACAAATCCCCATGAAGGGAAATGCAGACTGCCTGTACTGTTGCTCAGATTGAACACCGGAACCGCCTCATCATCCAACTTGCCAGCAATGAAACGTTCCACGAATTTCTCGACTGACTCATCCTGACCATATTTGATCACCAGGAAATCTTCCATGGAACGGGTAATCAGATCACCGAATTTCTCACTCAGGAAGTCGGAGATGGAGCTGACGATATCAATCTCGTTTTCTTTCACCCACTGGCTGGAGTTTTCTAGCAATTCACGAGAGAAGTCACGGATCAGATCATCTGTATCACGTTTATCCAACAGCCCGTCCACCACACTGACGATATCCGGTACACTCACAACGTTCCAGTAATATGTTTTGTTGCCTTTGTGATCGGCTTGTTCCTCGCCGCGTGTCAGCAGATCACCGTTCTTGGCGAATATCGAGCTAAGGGCGTTCAGCGTTTCGGTAAATACGTTATAAATGCGGCTGTTCTCTTGGTTCAGCAACTCATACAGATCTTCATAGAACTCGATCATCTGATCGTTGCGTTCCACGTCGGCGTGCAGCCAGTACTCATGAATTTTTGCTTCAATATAAGCATTCTTTTTCTTCTCTTTGGAGACAAAAGCACTCTTCGCATCGCCCAGTTTCTCTTCGGACTGCTCCTGAGCTGCTTCAATATCACGTGGAATGCGGAAGGCATTCTCACGCAACGTTTCGATGTACGACTGAATCATCTTCAGTACACAGAAACCTTTTTCCGTATAAATCAGACGGGAGACATAGAACGGACCTTGTTCGGGATGCAAAAACATACGCCGGATCTGTTCGGTGAACTGACCGGCAATCTCGCCTGGCAGTTGTTTCTTCGCCTTGATATATTCTTCACGGGCACGAGCCAGGAAGTTCTGTTCCAGTTCGGTGTCCATATTCACAACCTGTGATTTCACCACGTTGCCATAGGATAAACGCTCACTGTTCTGATACCCAGGCAGTGGCTCTGGCACGCGCGCTTCAAAGGACTTGACCACACTTTCGAGATCAATACCCAGCTTGCGGGCAAACTTCTCGGTATCCTCCTGGTTTGGTGCTTTGGAGAACATGGTGTTCATTTTATCGAACATGCGATACGCCAGATAAGTGGTCATCTCTTCAATCGGCAGGACAGCCGAAGATGCACCGATGATGTTGTAATCATAGTTAGCCGGGTACACCTTGTTCATCTGTGCAATGTTGGTGCGAATGTTGCTGATATAGTCATGGATCGCAAACTCCTCACCCGACTGCTTCTCCTCACTTGCCATGAAGTTGGTAATGTTCTCGGCCGTGACGTTCATGCAGTAATCGTAGGCGTTCTCCAGCAATTTGCCTTCGGTATTCGTAGCAGAGATTAGATGACACAGGTTAAATGGAGGCAGTGGTGAGTTCACGGTTAAAATATTGCCGTACTTCTGTGTAAACCGCTCACCGCGGCTATCCACGTTCATCCAGTAATCCAGCTCTTTGAGCGCAGCATATCCGTTTTTACGAATGTATTCACGAGTGTGTTCACTCAAGCTTTTGTTGGACAGGTTCACATCTGGCGTGAACAGATATCCCAGCGTATTCACGCGGTCAATCCCGGCAGAGCCGTGATCACGTTCGATAATGCCGCGCACGATATAGGAAATATCGAGGAAACAGCCGCTGCCTGTACCGCCGGACAGACCTGTCAGCAGGAACACCATCAGTTTTTTGTTGGTGCCTACGGATAAGGTTTTGATCTTTTTGTCGATAGCCTGTACGACCTGATTAATCTTGGTGAACAGGAGCAGACGTCCAGCCTGACGCACCCCTGCGGCGCCGTTCATGCCGTCCGTAATGCTCAGTTCGGGAGACAGCCAGTCCGTAATATACGGTTCAAGCACGCTACGGTTCTGTAGAAGTCCGCCAATTTCGGCATTGGACAGCAATACGAATTCATTGATCGGATCAAGTCCGATCCCTTTATACTTTTTGGCACGATCCTGTTCGTTTGTCTCAAAAGCCAGAAACTCCACATTGTCCGGCTTGTCCATTTTTTTCTTGGATACCGGGTCCTGTGGCAGCTTGAAACGACGGTTGATTTGATATTTGAGACGCAGCAACGCATCAATTCCCGTTCCTCCCAGACCAATAATCAGAATGGGATTATCAATCGTATCAACTCTGATCTTCTCACTGACAATACCTCCGCCAAGTGATACATCCAGTTGCTGAATATGTTCTCTAACAATCGGTTTCATTCCATGTCCTCCTTAGATTAACGCACGTATGCTTCAATCTATATAATTAAACTAAAGAATATTTACACTTGCCACTCCGTTGACAGAACAACCTTCCGATCGCTGTTATCCCCAGATTTTTTGATTCTCTTTTTCAACGGTGAAAATCTGGGGATAGCGTATGCTTCCGATGTAGCTTTCTTTCAGAAAGCTTTTAGGCGAACGCTTTCGCTTCTCCAGCTTTTTTCTGTCCTCTGCGTTCTCGTGTAAATGGATTAGTTCAACTTATATAGCTTACATTCATTTAGCTATAATCCTTCACACCAAATACTCGATCAAAATCGTTTTGTCCGCCTGTTGTAGCGGGATGCTCAGTCGGTCACCGTTCTTCAGTTCAACGCCTGAGCTTGCATCGACTGCACGACCGGATTTCTCCAACGTACCGCCTGCGGTGTTACGGATTATAATTCGATCCCCATTGCTGGGCGTAAATACATATTTTTCGGTTTCCTTCAGCTCAGGGTCCAGTTGCAACAACTGATGTAGATGGAATCTGCCCCGGAAGGATACCAGCTTTTTATATTGCGGATAAGACTTGTCTCCCGTGTTCTCATCACGAATCTCCACAACCATCTGACCTACAAATCCCCGGTTTTTGCGTTTCAGCCAGCCCATCAGGAACCAGGCACCAACACCAACCACGATCAGGGCTATAACACCCAGGATGACAGGCAACCAAGGAAACGGCTTGTCCTGTTCACCGCCTGACGTTGTTGGTTGAGATCCACTTCCGGCTGATCCACTCGCGTTGATCGTGATTGGCTCACTTTCACGGTAGAAGCTGTCTTCTTCCGCACGGATGACTAATTCATAGTTATGATTGTCCGGTACTTCAAACGTTCCGGCAAAACCAGAACCTGTGTTTTCCAGCGGTTGTTCTTCACTTTTGCCTGTATCTACATCTTTCACCACCAGCGTCGCCTTCATATCTGTATACAGATCATTATCCTGAAGTGGCTGACCGCCATTCTCCAGTTTGGCTGCAAGATCTACCTTGTCCCCTTTGGTATAGGACTTGGTCTTAATTGGGTCCACAACGAGCTGAAGATCATAGTTGAACAACAGGTTGATATCGATGCTGTCTTTCGGAGCCCCTTTTACCCGAAGTTTCCAGTCACCTTCTTGGGGTTTCAACAGCTTCACGAGTGAATAACTCTTCGACGTCGAGAGCTTGGCTGCGTCCGATTTCAGGTCCACAGCTTGTCCGGAAGGGTCCGTCAATTGCACTTCCACCGGCTTCGAAGACATGATCGAAATGTTTGCTTCCAATACACTGTCATTCGGTACATTCACGGTAACTTCCTGATAACTGCCGTTTCCCGTTACAGAGGGCAGCTTCACCACATTCAGTTTGGCATGATCGGCGAAGATTTCACTCAGAATCTGTGGCAGATCATCCGGCGTATCGGTAATGAATGATTTACCTCCAGTCTGCTGAGCCAGATCTGCAAGTGCATTCTTGTTCAGCTTGCCATCGGCGTTCAATCCAATCGTATACACCGGAATACCCTGATCCTGTGCTTCCTTCACGGCTTTTGCCAGGTCAGCATCAGATTGTGCCTGTGTACGGCCTTTGGTTTTGTTAAAGTCATTGTTGCCATCCGCCAGTAGCACGATCATTGGCGAGTGGGCTGGGTCTGCACCATGATTCAGTATGTTGACGGCTTCGGCGACACCAACTGAGACATCGGTATATGGCCCCCGGCCAAGCTGATCAATAAAATCCTTCAGGCTGCTCTTGTCCGCATCGGACTGAATCTCCAGCATAGCCTTTTCCCGCTCCACCTGATCGGTATAAGCGACAATCCCTACCTTGTCCCCCTGGACGGGCAGCATATCAATAAACATTTTCATGGCTTCATTACTGATCTTGTCACGGTCACTTGTATTCATTGAGTTACTTACATCGGCTACAAGTACCGCATCGATTCCGCTTGTCTGTGCCTGAGCCGCTGCAGCTTGTGGCAGCAACGCTTGAGGTAACAGTAGCGTTAGAATTGTCAGCAGAACCATCGTTCCACTAAGCCAGCGTATTTTGCGTGTCCGCAGCATTGGATGTACTCCTTCACGTTTGAGATTAAAATGGGAATAGTTTATTATAGGCGTCAAGCCTTAAGGAAATCTTAACAGTCTACTAACAAATTCTGAAAAGCACCCCTATCTTGAGTTACAGTTTTGTAATGACTGACAAAAATCGACGATTTCATGCCTTGAACTGGCACAAAAGTACCAACTATGGAAATATGATATAGTTATTGCCAGCAAACTGCAATATAACAACGCTTGTTCACCAAGCCATAGAAGGGAACGGATTATGGTTACATACGGATGCCTCGCCATATTGTTTCTTTTTGTCATCATAAAGGTAATTGCACTCCAGCTTCATCGGAGGAAACCAATTTCCCGCGAAGACACGGATCGTACCCTCTACACTATTCTGAATGGTGAGCGTGATTAAGCATGAGTACTAAACTAGTTGTATCCATACGACCATTTCATCGAACGACCTATGCCTATGAAAAGTTGCAAGTCTGCTCACGTTGTGGACAGTACACCTGCCTGTGGGAAGAGGAGTGCACGGCCTGTGGCCGGGGTACCCTGAACTCCGTTCAGTCGAAGGCGACTTCCCGTGTGAAACGCCGCATTGCACGCGACCTGTTCATTACCATATTGTTCGGTGCTGCTGCCACCTATTTTGGTGAAACCATAGATCAGACCATGGCGGCAGCCAGCGTTTCCCTGCTGCTTCTGGCCTTACTCATCTTCATGCAGAAACGTTCGTTCGAGGTAGAGCAGCAGCGCGAGTTGAAGCGCACGTTGCAACAGGATGAGGAACTCATCCGCCAGGGTATTAACCGCAACTGGGCTCTGGTCGCCGAAGCTCGAAAGCAGGATGAAGCACTTGCCTATGAGATGCTCCGCGAGATCGGCTCACTCGTCTACAATGACCGGATTCGACTGCAACAGGTTGCGCTGTTACAATCCTTTGTCCTACGCAGTGATATGGATCTGCAGCTCAAGCCCTTGCTCTTACGCAGCTTCGAGCGGCTGCTGGCTGAATATATTGGTGAGATTGCTCGGCTTAAGCCGGATTTGATCCGTGAAGATGCGATTCGTTATATCGCGACCTATGAAGTGAACATTTTACAGCTCCACAATGGAATTCAGATACTTACAGCCGTAGCTGCTGCTGCCGTGCGCAAGAGCAAATATATTGAGTTATTCCCTAGTCTTATTACCCGCTACGCCCGCTTTATGCCCAAGGATCGCTTCATGAGACTTTATCACACGATTGAACGCTATCCGAGCAAGGCACGAGGGGGATTGGCAGAGTCGGTAGGTCGGGTTTATAACGAGAAATATCGGGATCAATATGCAGATGTTCAGCTGTAGGGATGATATATTGAGAAAGAAAAACGTAGTTTAGTGCAAACTCACTCCCTGTATATAGACGAATGCAATTTCATCCATCCCTGCATGCGCGTCAGCACCACAGATCGAAGGTTATGCTTCTAATGATATAAGAATTAATCCAAAAACACCCCATCCTTAGGTCTAGGATGAGGTGTTTTGAATTTTATGGCAGTCTGCCACGTGCTATGCGAAGTACACGGACAGAAAGAAAAACTAGATGAGGAATATCTAAATGGCATCTTCCATGGATCAAGCAGGCGCGCCAACAGGCACTCGAAGATGACAAAAAGAATAAGCGGAAATGAGCATCTGTCCTGGTGAAAAAGGGCCGCGACGTGGTTCCGTCGCGACCCTTGATCTGAAGGTTCGGTACATCTGTACCCGAACCCTCTCATATGTGCCATGCCAAACCCTGTGGCATGGCATGGTGCCTGCGCAATTGCGGCTGCATCGCCGCTTGCGCCAAGGCTTTACCGTCCGCGACGAGAATCGCGACGGTCACCCTTCGCCGGTCCGCGTCCTGCGGCTTCCGGACGGCGAGAGCCTTCGCTGCTGCGCCCGGAGGTGCGCTTGTCGGCACTACGGCCAGCCCAGCCGCTGCTAGCTGCGCGGCCGCCTTGGCCCGCTGCTCCGCGACTGCTGTCGCTGCTGCGCGCGGAACCACGACCTGCGCTGCGCTCGTCGCCACTGCGACCCGCACCGCGTCCACCTTGACCCGCTGCACCACGACTGCTGTCGCTGCTGCGGCCACCGCTACGACCACCACTGCGTCCGCCTTCACTGCGGCCACCTTCGCCACCGCGGGAACCACGCCCCCCACGTCCGCCATCTCTGCGATCGTTACGGCCTGCACCGCGACGGGCACTGCCAGTTCCGGAAGAGCGTCCGCCTGAACGTTCGTCATCCCCTTGACTGTTGATGGAACGTCTAGCTGCTCCAGTTGAAGCAATTGGACCTTCGCTTGTCCACTGGATACGGGACAGCTTTTGGTCAATACCTTGTTCAATACGTGCAAGTTCCGGTCTGTCGTGCTCTGTTGCAAACGTTACAGCAAGACCTGTACCGCCTGCACGGCCCGTACGACCAATCCGGTGGATATAACTTTCCGCATCATGCGGCATATCGTAGTTAAATACATGCGTAACGCCTTCAACATCAAGTCCACGTGCAGCTACATCTGTAGCAACCAGCACTTGCAGTTTGGCATCGCGGAACGCTTTCATTACGTTTTCACGCTTGGATTGGGACAGATCTCCATGAAGTTCATCACTTGCATAACCTGCTTCACGCAGATCTTGGTTCAGCTTGGATGCACGACGCTTGGTACGACAGAAAATAATCGCCAAGTATGGGCGATACGTATCAATCATGCCGCGAAGCGCTTCTAATTTACCACGATCCGTACATTCCAGCACTTGCTGGCGAATTTGTTTGATCGGGATAACAGATTGGGAAGATACTTTTACATCTTCCGGATCTTTCATGTAGGTCTTCGCCAGGTTACGAATGCCCTTAGGCATCGTTGCTGAGAACAGCATTGTCTGACGTTTATGTGGTAGCTCGCTAAGAATCGTCTCCACATCGTCCAGGAAGCCCATGTGCAACATTTGGTCGGCTTCATCCAGCACCAGTTTTTTCACATTATCCAGCTTCAACGTGCCACGGCGCAGGTGATCCAGCAGACGACCCGGTGTACCAATAACGATCTGGGTACCGTTCTGCAATTTACGCAGTTGTTTGTCCACATCCTGCCCACCGTATACGGCAAGCACGTGCAGTTTATCGTCATTTGCCGTGAGCTTCTTCGCTTCTTCCGTAATTTGGAGCGCAAGCTCACGCGTAGGCGCGATAATCAGCGCTTGCGGAGAACGGTCGGATACGTTAATTTTCTGAATAATCGGCAGCAAAAATGCCAGCGTTTTCCCTGTCCCTGTCTGTGCCTCAGCGATAATATCGCGTCCACCCAACAGTACCGGAATCGAACGCTCCTGTACCGGAGTCGGCACGGCGATGCCCTGATGTTTCAGGATCTCGCACCATTCCGGGCGAATGCCCAGTTGTTCAAAGTTTGCCAATCGTTACACCTCTGTATATTCATTTAGATAAGTCCATTTCATAATGACCTTAGTATCAGTATCTGCCATCAAGACTAGTTTTCCTTATATCAATCATGATTATGAAATGAATTTTTTAAAAAGCAATCCACTCGTTGCTCTTCTTCTCCATACCCTGTAGTTTACACGTTAGTCAAGCAAAACAAAAGGGGATACAGCGTTACACCCCCAACTTGTAGCACAAAATCCCAAGATCAGCGAAACTTGTATCGACCAAGTGAGTTTGAGGACGGTTATGAGAGAGTGTGTGAGGTTGGTTTTGAGAATGACCCTGACTCTGTAGAATGGGGTTGAGGATTGAACTGCACATGGTCAGGCGGAGGTTATGCGGGCTACAGTGTCTGATGGCGCTCCTTGAGAAAGATGTATTGGATCGTTATGTTCATAATCCTTGGATAGTTTAGAGATTTCGTTGAGATTGAGATAGCTGCTATGATTCTATAAATTGTTGTACAGGATATTCTGAAACAGATCAAAAGGAAGCTATTTTGCAAAAGTTTCAGGAATTGAAAGAGTACCTCACATAACTCCGTACATTGAGATCAAGATTCAAGATTTCTCGTGGTTCAAAAATAGCTCTAACGCTGAACCTCCCACGTACCACTGATTCTAACGAATCCAGGGCACCCTATTACGCCAATTAAAGCCGTTTGGATTTTCTAACGAACTCCAGTCACTTAATTACTCGGAAATACCCGCGAAACGACATCAGTATAGGTGGAATCAGCAAAATAAGATGTCTAAGATTCGTTAGAATAACGAAAACATGAAATAACCCCATATAAGACGTGCTAAGTTCGTTAGAATTTACACATAGGGAAGGACACAAGCATCAACACAGTAACATCACCTACAGCAATAACAACATATACTAGAACCAGAACACCAACTACAAATACTAGAACTAGGAACAACAACAAGCACTACCTATACTTCTACTAGAACTACTACTACAACTGCTACTAGAACTACTACTACAACTGCTACTACAACTACAACTACAACTACAACTACAACTACAACTTCTACTAGAACTACCACTACCACCATTAGAACTACTACTACTTCTTCTTCGTTCTTTTTCTGTTCTCTTCTTCACTGTACACACCACACACTCTAATAAAAACAACGACGCCCTCTCCCCAATTTATTTTAGGAAAAAGTGCGCCGCTGATAGAAAGTATCTTTTTATGTTATCTACTACACAGGGCTGTCACATGTCTGCTCACCACTACTTTAGGACAGTAGCCCTCATAACTTCATTACTTGTTTAGATCCTTAATTCCAGATTTACTAAACCGTTCATTTTTCACCTTGTCCGCGTAACTATAGTCAGACATTGCACCTTTGGACAACAACCTTCGTTGCAACCAAGTTACGAACCGTGCCCTCCAGCTGTAGCAAATCCACTCCGTTCAAGAATACGGGAGCTTTCCTCGTTTAACCCGCGCAGGTGCACGGTTTTGCCAAGCTTCGCGTATTTGAACTTCACTTTGCCGATAGCCACAACCGCAGTGTTATCCCAGATATGTGAACCTCCGAAATCAATCGTGATCTCATTCGGATCGGCCTCTGCATCGAACTCATCTACAAAGCGGGACGAAGAGCCAAAGAAGAATGGTCCGTGAACCCGATAAACTTTCTGCCCTTGCTCTTGGCTCGCCTGTACGCGAATCTTGGTCTGTTTCCAGCCAAAATGCAGCACACTGAGCACAACGCCGACCATAACCCCGATCGACAGATCGTGAGTATAGACCACAATTGCCACCGTCACGATCATGACAAAGGCTTCCGCGCGCGGCACGCGAGTTATATTTTTGATAGAACTCCAGTCGAATGTTCCGATACACACCATAAACATCACACCAACGAGTGCCCCCATCGGTACCTGTTTCACCACACCGCTAAACAGCAACAACAGGATCGCGAGAAACGCACCCGCAGTAAACGTAGATAATCTTCCACGTCCGCCAGACTTCACATTAATGACCGACTGCCCAATCATCGCACAACCGCCCATGCCGCCAAACAAACCGTTCACGAAATTCGCAATACCCTGACCACGTACTTCACGGTTCTTGCTGCTCTTGGTCTCGGTCATCTCATCCACGATGGTTGCCGTCAGCAGAGATTCCAGCAATCCAACCAGTGCCATGGTGAATGAATAAGGCAACAGAATCATCAGCGTGTCCCAAGTCCACGCAATATTTGGCAAATGGAACATCGGCAGAGTGCTCGTTATATTTCCCATGTTTCCTACCGTTCTTACGTCCAGATGGAACACCACGGTAATAATCGTCATCACGACGATTGCAATCAGTGGAGCTGGAATGCCTTTGAAAAACCGTGGCAAAATATAAACGATCGCCAGCGTGCCCGCTACCATCGCATACATGATCCAGTTCGCTCCCGTGAAGTGCGTTAACTGCGCCATAAAGATGAGTATAGCCAGTGCGTTAACGAATCCGGTCAGTACCGAATGAGGCACAAACGTAATAAATCTCCCAACTTTAAATATGCCCAGTAAAAACTGGATAATGCCCGTCAAAATCGTAGCCGCAAAGAGATATTCCACGCCATAATCCTTGACGAGTCCAACCATTAGTACCGCCATGGCACCTGTTGCCGCCGAGATCATACCTGGTCTTCCACCAGCAATCGAGATCACAATCGCAATCGTAATCGAAGCGTACAACCCGACCATCGGATCGACACCGGCAATGATGGAGAACGCAATGGCTTCCGGAATTAACGCCAGCGCTACCGTAATGCCTGCCAGCACGTCTCCGCGAATGTTGCCAAACCATTGTTGTTTTAAAGTATTCATATGTTCTTGCCGTTCCTCCTACGCGTATTCCTCATAATGGACAATCTGCTGAAGAGTAACGGAAGCCGTTCACACTAACCAACTACCCAGGACAGCACAAAACAACGGATTCCTCTCCGCGTCATTCGCCTATGCTCTTGCCTGAGTTGCATCATTATTCACCATCCATATAGCCTTGACGGGTTAATATGCACTCATGTCTTTTCCGTTCCAGTGTGTACCGCTGGTGTTCCATTACTGCCTCAGTTGTCTTACTCGTGCGACATCAGGAGCTGATCCTGATGCCCATAGGTTTTCCCCTCTCAGAAAAACCGGGTCCGTTAATGTACTGACCTATTATTATAGTCACAGGACCGGATATGTACTAATACAGTTAAGGCGAAAAAACAGAACCTTTTCTTCTATTATCTTAATCTTTCTATAATTTACTCACCAATTCTCTATTCACAAAAAATAACCCGCAAAGATCCTTTGAAGAAAGTCTCTTTACGGGTATTCTTGTGATGTAATGCTGTTGCTAGAACCTTCCCGATTTGAATATCGAATAGAGCAGGAAAGCCACCATCAGAATCGCCACCAGGAAACCAATCTCAATGACCGGAATATCCCACAGCATCGTGGACTGATGACTGATCGACGAACCGATAATCAGACCCACCATAATGATACAGAAGGCAAGTAACACAATACTGAAAGACAGCCGATTGCTGATCTGGTCCATTCTGCGCATGAGTGCATCCAGTTCAGGGACACTAATCTCCAGCCTCAGCTTGCCTTTGCTAATAATGGATGATAATTGCCTTAACTGCCCTGGCAGACCAATGACACTCTCGGCCATATCGGCCGCACTGCGGAACAAGCGATTCTTGATTCTTCCAGCGCTAAAACGTTCCTTGATCAGCTTCCGCCCAAAAGGCTCGGCCATATCTACAATGCTCAGGGAAGGATCGAGATGTTCAATTACACCTTCCATCGTTAGCAACGATTTACCGAGCAGCAGAATATCGGCAGGCATCACAACTCGGTGCCTCTGGGCTACGCCGAATAAATCATTCAATGCCTGACCCACACTAATCTTGGAAAAGGGAATATCGTAATATTTGCTACGCAACTTGTCCAAATCCACATGAAGACCACGCAGGTCCATGTCATCTGGCATCATGCCGAGCTTCTCAATCGCCCGGATCATACTGTCCGTATCTTTGCGCATTAACCCAATAATAAGTGAAGCGAGCTGTTGTTTCATCTCATCACTCAGACTGCCCACCATACCGAAGTCTATAAAAGCAAGACGTCCATCCTTCAATACCATTAGATTGCCCGGATGTGGGTCAGCGTGAAAGAATCCCTGAATAAAGATCTGATTCAATAATGAATCCACCAGCCGCTCGGCAATGTTATTCAGATCATGGCCGCGTCTGACCAGTTCTTCACGATCATTGAGCTTGATACCTTCGATATACTCCATAGTAAGCACACGGGACGAAGTCTGATCCCAGTAAATTGCCGGGATTTTCACCTTGTTGTCCTGTTGGTACTGCTGTGCAATCTTTTCCGTATTGCGGCCTTCGACTGTATAATCCAGCTCGGCCATCAACGCCTGAGCGTATTCTTCGACCATTTGCGGAATCTGATATTGCTTCACCCAGTCCCAGCGCTTCTCAGCCATGGCTGTCAGCTCACGCAAAATATCCAGGTCACGTTGCACAATACGCGATATACCGGGACGCTGAATCTTGATGGCTACCGATTCACCGCTTTGAAGTTTGCCCAGATGCACCTGTCCAATGCTGGCCGCAGCTACAGGGGTATCCTCGAACCGGGAAAAGATCTCCTCCAGCGGTGTATCCAATTCCTGTTCCAAAATACCCCGTGCCGTCTCGGAAGAGAACGGTGGGACCTGATCCTGCAACTTCACCAGCTCGCGAATGACAGACTCAGGCAACAGATCTGCCCTTGTGCTTGCGAGTTGCCCCAGCTTGACGAAAGCTGGCCCCAGCTCCTGCAGCACAAGCCTGATGCGTTCACTCAGCGTTTTGGTGGTGTGTGCTTCACGCGACATCCACCGTCTGGGCAGAGCCAGCAGCTGGAACAAGCCCAGCTCCTCGACCATATAACCGAAGCCATGACGCACGAGCGCCATGGCAATTTCACGGTATCTGCCGACATGTTTGATTCGCACTGCCATCTACTCGATCTCGTTTCCTTTGAGAGGAGGAGGAACTTCAAGTGGAGCTGGGGATTCATCAGGTTGAAGCTGTGGTGAGTGGCCCAGTTCGGCAAGTTTTTTCTCCAGAACGGCAACGCGCTGTTCCAGACTGGTTACATCACTTTCGGATGCCACACCAGCTTCCTGAAGCACACGCTTGACCTGTTCTTGAATCACTCTCTTGAACTGGCCTTGCTCTTCATCGCCCCGTTCCAGCAGACGTTCAACCAAAGCTTTGGATTCACCGGGCGCAAGTTCCCCGCGCTTGACCAAATCATCCACGGTTTTCTCAATTTTTTCTTTGCTTACGACAGTAAGACCAAGCCCTAACGAGATCGCCTTTTTGAACAAATCGCTCATTTTTGTCATCCTCCTCTTCGTTGATCTCTATATTATACCCCTTATACTCTGCATGCAAAAATGTCAGTCCGATCAGACGTAACGCGCAACCCATTTGCCTGCTTGCAGAAGTAACTTGCGGTACGTTTCGTGTGCAAAAGACGGCACATGGTGACCCGGCATCAGATAAACAATACGCCCAACACCATATCGATGAGCCCAAACCGCAGGCTTTGGTCCTTCTTCGGATTGATATTCAAGCAATATTTTCGTTTCGGCAAAAGAACCAAATTCGAACTGATAAGGCTCTTCTTCCATTGTGAAATTCGAAATGCCCTCCGTCACGGGATGGCTTTCCGCCGTTACAGTGAATTCAAGCGGTGCATACGCCGGATGATGCAGGAACTTGGCACCGATCATCTGTTTGAGCTCATAACGATTTTGGAGCGAAATGCCGTTATGTATAATGACCAGTCCTCCCCCATTACTTACATAGGACAACAAACCTGCTGTCTGCTGTGGAGAGACTTTACCCTTCCAATCGTCCATGTATGAGATACATACATCAAACCCGGTTATATTTTCTTGCAGCAACATATTCCGATTCTCACTGCACTGCACAGTCATAGTATCATGGAAAATTCGGCTAATCTCCGCATCCACCCCCTGAAGCGGGTGCCAATCCGGATGTGTATAATCGCCAAGTAATAGTGCTTTTTTACGATGATCCATTCAATTAATCTCCTTTCTTGTTCACCTCACTGTATAAAACCAACTACCAGGGGAGCTTCTCTCCCTTGTAGTCCACATATGCGGGCTGATCTCCTTTAAACTGTTCATGGCGGTCGATAAGTACTGCGATATGCTGTGCAGATTGCTCGGGCGTGAGATCCGCAGCAACATCCAATTCGCCCCTCATATAACTCTGTACCCAACCGGGATGCACAAGCATCACTTGTCCGCCTTTATCCTTCAGACCATTGTGCACAAGACGGGCCTGCATGTTCAAAGCAGCTTTGGACATACAATAGGCATACCACCCATCCCGACTGCATTGTTCTATACTTCCAGCCTCGGAAGAGATATCAACAATCAGCTTGACCTGTCCTTGAAGAAGGAGGGGTAACAGGGAATGAGTCACGCGCAGTGTACCTAAGGTGTTCACATTAAATACTTCAGCCATCTCCGCCATATTCAACGGCCCGCGGATATGATCCGTAATACTTCCTAGTATAGCCGCATTATTGATCAGCATATCCAAATGATTCGTATCCAGCTTCAATGTCTCCGTGAACAGAGCTACCGACAGGTCGTCCGCGATATCCAGTTCGATGGCGCGCAGATGGTCAGGATATCCTTCTGCAAGCATACGAATTCCCTCGGAATCTTCCACGTCCAGACCGGCCGCATACACGAGATACCCTCTCTTCAGCATCTGTGCCGTCAAAGCCAATCCCAATCCACGAGCAGCTCCCGTTACACATACGGTTCTCATCATGATGTCCCTCCCTCGCATAATGATTCTGTCTTTTATTCATTCCACATATTCATCTGAAAACCTTTAATTCAGAATAGGATTGCCAACTTCACGACCAAAGACTCAGGAGGTAAAAGCAAGATTAGAGCCATTTTGCTTATTGAATTCAGCTATCTATTTGAGCTATAAATAGCTGTTATTATCTCTGCATATCTCGCTCCTGCCGATAGGCTAAACAATGTTCCACCCATCTTCGAGCAGCTGCCGGATAAGAGCCCAGATGAACGTGCGTATACCCCGCCACGATGTTGCCTGCGGCATATCCCTCTTGCTTCAAGCCACGCATCCCCTTGGTCTCATACGCATAAGGAATCGTTTCTTCATCACGATAGGTCATTGTCGAATAATGAAATTCATGACCCCGAAGTACTTCACCCTTTTTCAGCAAAAAGGAATCCCGAACGCTACTTGCTTCACGGTAGCCAAGCGCAGCGCGCTTCTTCTGCATCTGCACCTGTGCGGGGATAATGCCCGCCATGTCGAAAGTAACTCCCTCTCGGTCGGTCAACGTTTCTCCAAGCACCATGTAACCACCACACTCGGCAAATAAAGGCATGTTGGATTGTACTGCCTGTCGAAGTCCTTCCAAGAACTCTTGGTTACCGGCAATCTCTGTTGCAAATTCCTCTGGAAACCCGCCACCCAAATAGATGCCATCCACATCCGTTGGAATACCTTCACCAGCGAGCGGACTGAAGTAATGTAATCGGGCCCCGGCTGCTTCGAGCAATTCCAGATTATCGGGATAATAGAAATTAAATGCCGCATCGCGCGCAACGGCAATGACAGGCTGTACTGCATATGATACATGTCGATTATTAACGTGGATCACTGAATTGGAAAGTGAATCGTAATTAGAGCCTGATTCATCATTAGCCGAATCAGCGTGGGCAGTAGTTGCAGAACTCACTTCTTCTGCATTCAAAGGCGGGGCGCTTGTCGCCAGTTCCAGCAGAAGATCCAGATCGGTGCCCTCCATCAACACATCGGCAGCCCGCTGAAATAAGGGTTCCAGTTCACCGCGCTCAATGGCAGGCACCAGCCCCAGATGTCTCTCGGGGATGGACATGTCTTCATCCCGCTTCAGCCAGCCAACCACCGGAATGCCGCACATCTGCTTAATGGCTTTTTGCACAATGGTATAATGACCCGCACTTCCACAACGGTTGACGATTACTCCGGCAATATTTAATTCAGGCTCCAACTGTTGAAAACCTAGTACAATCGCGGCCGCACTGCGAGCCATGCTGCGTACGTCCACAACCAGAATCACAGGGGTCTGCGTGACCAGAGCAATCTCTGCAGTTGAGCCTGTATTGTTGAGCGGATCTTTGCCATCGTAGAGGCCCATCACGCCTTCAATAATGGAAATATCATGCCCCGCCGATGCCTTCTCGAACGTATATCTCACATACTCAGGCGATGTCATCCATGCATCCATATTACGTGACGGTCTGCCCGTGACTGCGGTATGGTATGTCGGATCAATATAGTCTGGGCCGCATTTGAACCCTTGTACACTCAAGCCACGCTGAGCGAGTGCTCTCATTAGCCCCAAAGTTACTGTCGTTTTCCCTGCACCACTTCCGGTCCCTGCAATGATAAGTCGAGGCCTGGCGTTACGATCTGCAATGGTCATCGTCATTTCCACCTTTTCTTCGAGATAAGAAAAGCTTCTGATCGAAGCACTATCAAGGATGTACATTCGTATTTTAGTTGTAACGTATAAATTCTATAATCTAAACAAAACCGCATCATATAGCGATGCGGTTAAGATTAATGCACACTTTTTATTCATGAAGCGACGCCAAAAGCTTTTGTCGAACTGATCTAAAAGCAGGCCACTAATCTCTAATCTTGGCCGCACGCCCTGCTGCAAAGTAACGTCCAAGCTCAACGATGAGTGCTCCCATCTTCTCTTCCTCCGGAATGACCAGTGCCTCAATGCCTTCTTCACGCATGGAGTTTGCGGTAACTTTACCTACAGACGCAGGAATTACACCTTGTCTGAAGGCTGCAAGCATCGGCTCAAGCTTGTCCTGAGAGGCCGCATATTGCGTCAGAAATCTAACCTGCGGTCCACTTGTGAACGCAACAGCATCTACTTCGAAATTTAGAATTTCATTTAATAACTGTTCCAACTCTACCTCTTCTGGCGGTACATGGCGGTAAGGAAGCACTTGTGTGACGATTGCGCCTTGTTCTTCCAACCATGCAACGAGTTTGGGAGCTGTCTCCCCATGAAGCTGCAACATAACCTTTTTCCCTGCGAGATCATGTGGGGCGAATTCTCGAATAAGCCCGTCCGTGCTACCGTCATCATCTCGTACCAGCGGTGTTAACTTGCGCTTTTTGAGCGCATTCACCGTCTTGTATCCCCTTGCCGCAATTGAGGATTCCGATAACACATCCAACAATTGGCCTGCCACTTCCATATCCTCAGCCATTTCAAATAATGCATCCAATCCCATACCCGTAGTTAATACCGCCCAGTCTGGCGGGTCTGAGATCCAGGATACCAGCCCATCCCTGATACTCCGATCATCCAGGAATACGGTCCCCTGTGCTGGTCGCACAAGCGGGATTCCACCCATTTTTTCAACCAGTATGGACATTTCTTTCGATTTTCGTGGTCCTGTCAATGCTACACGCACACCTGCCAAATGTTGAGCCATTCATGTTCCCCCCGTTAGTTCAGCCGAATGTTCATCAGTCTGACTACAGTATACAGGGTACTTCTGTGAAGGGAAACTGTGCTTTCCCTCTTTTTGCCCGTTCATCTATAAGGATTTTTGATGGAATGCATCAGGAAGGCTGGAGTTCTCCGCCATGAGAATCTTTCCGTCTTTTCTCTCCGTCCTTTTCCGAATCAGCCGATTTTTGTTCCGGCTCATGCTTCTCTTTCTTGGACTGGTCTCCCGATCTCTGTTGGGTAGATTCTTTTTTATCCTTTTTGCGAGGACGAAGGAAAAGAAACAGCACGATAGGGAACAGTACTTCAAAAACAATGGCAATCCATGTCCATTCCCGAGTAAAACGATTGAGCTGAATGGCATTTCGGAAGAACCAGAATGCACAGACAAATCCGACGAGGGCAATCGGACCTGTCAACACCTTTCCCGATACGTTCGGAATCATTCGCTTCAATCCCCAGCAGACAAAGTACAGGTCAAATGCAATCTTCGTAATCATGGTAGGCAAGGTTGCCGCTGCCAGGGCAAGGTCAAACCGATCCAAGAAATCACTGATTTGCAATTGTCTTGCCAGTTCATAGGAGGGATACACCAACCTTGAAGCGATAGGAACTCCAATGGAGGTAATGGTCTCCACAAGGATTAACATCATCAGGAGTGCAGAGAGGATAATACCTGACACAACCGATTTATATCGAAAATCACTGCCTTTGATAACAAAAGGTAATGCAATCATCTCTCCGTAAAACGAAAATATGTACCAACTCCCCTTGCCCACTCCCGTAACATCAACGTGAAAATACGGCATCAAATTATCCATATTGATCTGTTGAATGAGCATGAAAGGCACAATCACGGAGTTTAAGAGAAACAATGTCACATACAACTCCGACATACCGATTAAGGAGCCGAGCCCACCTCTAACGATAAAAACTCCCATAACGATCAGAGATAACACAATGATGGAGATGGGCGTGGTCTCTAACAAAGTTATGCTGATATAATCCCCCGTTAACCGGATATCCCTCGCAAACACAAAGAAAAAAAACAAAATGTACATCAATCCTGCGAGCCTTCCCAAAAAGGGGAATCGCCCAGCAAGGGCTTGAAATAGATCCTGATCCGGAAATCTCCGCTGGACCCGACTTAACATCCACATGGATGCAAGCATCACTAAGACTACAGGTATATACGAGAGATAAGCGTGTTGTTCCGCATAGTAGATAGCTTGCGCGTGAGGCTGAATTAACGTTCCTGAAATACTGAGCAGCAGCACGAGCAGGATCATCTGACGGTGTGTCACTCTCTGATTCATGATATACCTCCTTTCCCTCTCGCGATCTCGCAAACTTAATGCATCCTGTCCACAACCTAGGGCAGTGGCAGTAAGCGCTGGATAACGTGGCTTATCCATACCGACACAAATAAGGTTTTGCTTAGATTAGTCACATAGAACCAAATGCCTGTAGCCACTGCTATCAAACTATAGGATAGCCAGCGATTAATGGCAGCTGCCTGTTTCAAATGTCTGAAATCCATCAAAATGACCACGATTACCATGGCCAGGAAGGTAAATAAGAGTGGTTTAATCATGTACAACTTCATCCTCTCCGACGCCAATTGGTTTATTGCTCACCCCAACGTTTTCAATAAGGACATGGGGGGTAACCGTCACCTCAACTTCAGGGTATATGTCATCCCAACGATCCTTCATCGTGTCCCACTTGGCCGGCAGATGTTGATGAATGGATCGACCGATTCCAAGGATGTCCGCATGGTATTTTCCCTGAACCAACCGGACACCTTCCTCGATATCCAATTTTATTTTCTCGTGAATGGCTTCATGTAACTTCAGAATCTCATTCTCACGCCGGTCGCCATAATTGGATTCGTTATCTACGAGAACTCCCTTGGCATATAATTCAATATTCACGGTGACCTTATCAGCCTTGATACTGGGATGTAGTGAAGCGTTGTTCTCGTTCAACTTGATGAACATATTTCCATCTCCGCCAGGAGCTTTAACCATAATCTCCGGTGCATTGGCCTCGCCCATAGCAAGAATGAGCGCATCGGCTGGAGCTTTGTCAATCATGCCAACCAGCTTATCTTTCTTGAAAATGGCCAACCCATCCAGCTTTATGTTTGTTTTGGCGTCCTTCCACCCTTTTGGAACATTGCTCACTTTCGAAGCGACCGGCAGGAATGGATCGACACCTTCACTCAGAATGGCATCTATAAACGTTTTAAGTGAACGTGGATTACGCATATTGAGGAAGCACAGTTCCCGCACCATCTCGGATGGAAACTTCTCTATAGGTGCATCCGTATCCATGACCTCATATGCTGCACCTTTTGTGACCACTGGCAATGCAGAGAGTCGGTTCAGCGGATACCGTGTAAACAGATCGAGCATGGGGGCCACGCCATCCCGGGCAAGCTCCTCACCAATAAGCATCGTACGGCGATGCGCGTAATAGATTGTTCGTGAAAGTTCCTTTTGACCTTCAATAGACGTACCATGCACAGATTTGGCTGTATTGGATAACATGAACCAGGATTTATCCCCACTCGTGCCGCCTCCGCCTCCTTCACTACCGGAAGAACCGGATTGTCCTGGCAGAGCAATCTGAAGACTGGATCTGTAATTGTCCCCCTCCTTATCAACAGCAATACCAATCACAAAGGCAACATCGTTAATCTCCTTACGATCCCAGCAACCTGAAATAAAAGTGGTACATAACAACAGCGCTATCACTGCCCGGTACTTATATATCATCTGCATGGGTTCACCACCCTTCCTCAGCTTCAGGGGAACCGTTGATCTTTTCGGTCATCCGTTTCTGATCCCGATGTACCGTAGAAGGACGATTGATCATTTTCCACCATGGCACACGAATGAGAATGTCTTTGGTATCTGTTTTACTGTACGGGCTAAGACCAGAGAGATATGGGACACCGAACGAAGTCATCTGTGTCAGATGCACCGAGATCAGGACCAAGCCGATGACGATGCCGTATAGTCCAAGCATACCTGCTAGTAACATGATCGGAAATCGGAGCAGACGCACCGTAATCGCGAAGTTAAATCGCGGGATCGTGAAGGAAGCTATTCCTGTCATGGATACGATAATAACCATCGGTGCGGATACAATCCCCGCTTGAACTGCCGCCTGTCCGATCACGAGTGCACCGAGGATACTGACAGCCTGACCCACTGTCTTGGGTAACCTGACCCCCGCTTCCCGGAGAGCTTCGAACGACAGCTCCATGATGAGGGCTTCCACCAAAGCCGGAAAAGGTATAGCCTCCCGTGCACCCGCAATACTCAGAATCAGCGTAGTTGGCAGCATGTCCTGATGAAATGTTGTAATAGAGATATACAAGGCTGGCAGGAACAAAGCGATGGCTACGAATAGGAAGCGAATCCACCGCACCAGATTACTGATGAAGAATCGCTCGTAATAATCCTCGCTGGCTTGCAGCATCTGCCACATCGTGACTGGAGCAATCAGCGAGAATGGGGTTCCATCTACCATAATGGCAAAGCGTCCTTCCAATAGATTGCCTGCAACGGTATCCGGCCGCTCCGAGTAGTGCATCTGAGGAAAAGGGGAATACGGATGATCTTCAATCAGTTCCTCGATATAACCCGTCTCCAGGATGCCATCAATATTGATTTTTTCCAGACGTTTCTTGACATCTTGAATCGTTTTTGGATCAGCAATACCTTCTAGATAGGTCAGCACAATATCTGTCTTGGTGTCTGTTCCAAGGGTCATACTCACCATCTTGAGCGCAGGTGTTTTCAGCTTGAACCGCAATAAGGCCGTATTCACACGGAGCGTTTCGGTAAATCCCTCCCGCGGTCCCCGAATGACGGATTCTGTCTGCGGTTCCTCCACACCACGTCTGACGCCACCTTTGACATTGAACATCCAGGCTTTGTTACTTCCATCGACCACCAGAAGGGCAGAGGATGCCAGCACCCCTTCTGTCGCAGCAGCCCAGGTATCCACTCGCTTCACCTGTGTTAGCTCAACGGTTGTATCATCCAGTGGAACATCAGGTTCATCTGTGCGCTGCTGCACCAGCCCTCGAATAATCGGTCGCAGCATGTGTTCCTGGATATCAGCCGAATTGACAATACCTTCAATATAGACGAGAAGTCCTTTCACTTCAGGCGTAATCATGACGTTGCGAAAAACCACATCAGAACAATCGGAGAATATCTCCTTTACCGCCTTAATCTGAGTTTCATGTACTGCACTAATTGGCTGCCGAAGAAAAGGCGGGGACGGCAGTCCCAAAGGAATATGTTTTTTTTCTTCTGAAGCTCGTCCCGGTTGTCGGGACTTGTCTTTCCCAGATGTTTTGTCCGCCATATGCCGCCCCTCCATTCTTGTTTTTTATACAAGGTAGCTTGTGCCAGACAGCGGGGAATTATGTGGTCTTTTTTGTAAAGTTACGATTAAATTCTCTGAGTTCAGACAGCAAAAAGGCCTCTGTATTTAACAGAGACCTCCTTAACTATTCGAAAACCTGTTCAAGCTATTTTAGTTAATCCGCAAAATAATCTTCAGGCACATAACGAATCTCCGACTTCGCATAGATGCTTAGCGTGTGACTCTCCCTGTCGTATACTACCCGTTCACCATCGGCGTAGTACCAGTGTTTCAAAAGGGGCTGGTCCTTGCGTTGGACGAAGCGAAATACGTTCAGTTCCTGTCTAAGCTCCATAATCTGTTCCACAATCTGCTCGTCCAGACCCGTAACGGTAAACATGAAGCCTGTACCCTCCTGTTGGAACCGATAGGACAGGGAATCTGTTTTGCTATTAGCTAATCCTCGCCCGGTCACCGCATGTTTAACCATAAACCATTCCTGTTGCGCCATACGTGTATATCCTCCTTCATCTTGGAGTTCATTTCATCAGCCATCTACGGCAAATCAATAATCATATAGAACGTATCTTCGTTTGCTTGCAGTTCGATTGAATCCCGCTTTTCCACACGAGCCGTGTCGCCTTCGTTCAACAGGTACTCTGCGTCCAATCCCAGCTTGCCTTCGATGGAGAAAATGTACATTCGGCGGCCCGAATCCTGATTAAAGGTTAACGTTTCGTCTTTGGCTAATCGGCCAAGGTAGATCGTCATATCCTGATGAATGGTCGCAACTCTTGGTCCCCCATCTGGGGATACAATCGGCACGAGTGCTCCTGCCAATGCCGCTGGATCAAATGATGTCGTCTCATAGGAGGGCTCCAACCCTTTTGTCTGTGGCATGAACCAGAGCTGAAGCAAACGTACTTCTTCGGTATCGGATGCATTATGTTCGGTATGAATCATGCCACTGCCTGCTGACATCCGCTGGATACCGCCAAAGCCTGTAACGGCTACATTCCCAAGGTTATCTTCATGTCGCAACTTGCCGTTCAGTACGATCGATACAATCTCCATATCACTATGTGGGTGAGCTCCAAAACCGCGACCAGGCGCGATCACATCGTCGTTCGCTACCCGCATCGGTCCAAACGCCGTATTCTCCGGGTCTTGGTATTCTCCGAAAGAAAAGCTGTGACTACCACGGAGCCAGCCTCGATCGAAGCTGGAGCGGGCATCGGATGGAATGACGTTAATCATAAAATGCATCCTCCTTATTTTTTCTTAGTAGCATACTTATTCTCATTGTAACAAACCATAGGCATGTCGTCCAAACGAAAAAAGTTCTCTACTGATCAGCCCGGTTCGCAAATCAATTCCCGAACCGGCCTGGCCAATAAAGAACCTCGTTACAGGACTCATCCTGCACTTCATTATTTTTAGCAATCGTTAGTCAATTCAAGCACTCACATTCTGGCGAGCATTCCCCTGTCTGGAGAACAGATAATCCACGGCCAGGAGGCGGCTTCCTGTGAAGAGCAGTGTCAGGGAACCCGCAAGCAGCAGGTAATCTAACTCGGTACCACTCAGGAACGGCTCACCCACTTTGGCTGTAAACAGAACGCCAACCATCACGATGGCAAACAGGGCAGCAAACACACGTGTTCCCAGACCCAGAATCATCGCTGCACCACCTACCAACTCAATGATGGCTACAACGGATGCAAGAAATCCGGGAATACCAATACTTTCGAAAAAACCTACCGTACCGCTGATTCCACCTTCGAATTTACTCCAGCCGTGCAATACAAAGATCAAACCGATCATAATCCTTGAGAAAAGTAATCCAATCTCTACACTTTTATTATTCATGTTCATCTTCCTTCCTCATTATATTCGACTTCACATTTAGCCCAATTAATCTATCCGATGGACCAAACAAACAAGATAGACAGCAATAGAAAAACAGTAGCCGACATCAGAACAGCATAACGTGGCAACCTCAGCGTCACGTCCTGTTCCGGGTCCAGCAGACGTGAAATGCGGACATTCACCGACGTATCCGCAAATGAGGATTGAACGGTCAGTTCTTTGGCCCCCCAAGGTTCAGGACAAGCACGGAGCAACTTGAGCAAAGCACTGCCAATGCCTGCCACATTGCCTGTACGCTCAATGGCCTCATTGTCTGCCAGAATTTCTCTAACAATATTGTAATGTTCCGAAGTATGCTTCAATACAGGAATATACGGCATCATGATTGCAAATACCGATAACAGTGTTGTCTTCAGTGGGTCACGGTGCCACAGATGATGGACTTCGTGGTACACAACTGCAGTCTCCTCTTCTGCATCCAGCATCGTCAGAAGTCCCGTGGAGAGTACGATGCAAGGTCTCCATAGACCAATTGTAAATGCAACCGGAGAATGCTTGTCCACCACAATGAATCCCGGCTGTCCGAGATGGTGATACTTGGACTCCAGTTCGCGAGACAATGCACGCACCTCCATGGAGCGAAGCTTACGTACGGCTGCTCTGGTTTTCATCATACGCACCATTAACAACCAACCTGTTCCCGCAAATGTCAGCAATACCAGTGCCAGCAGGAAATGTCCCACGGATAACCACCCCAGTCGACTCATCCAATGATTGCAGAGCCAGAGCAGGTTAAACGGGATATCCCAGCCAAAAATTTTGTACATCGCGTACATGAACATCTGCATGAACACGAGTAACGGAATGCCAAACCCGACGGTAAACAAAAGTTTCGAGCGGGTCTTCCACATCTTAATCGCTATCCTTTTTCCATTGTTTGATCTTCTGTTCCAAGCGTTCAATCAGACCCGCATCTGCTTCGTCCAGCGCATCCAGCATATGATTCAATGCCAAAGCTCCGAATTCATCTACCAACTCATGTGACAGTTCCTTGGATTGGTCGTTCATAAACTCCTCCTTGCTCTGTACCGGTTGGTACAAAGATGTTCTGCCCTTTTGTGACTTTCCGAGAAGTCCCTTGTCTACGAGCCGGTTCATCACGGTCATGACTGTATTAAAATTGACGTCTTTGTCTTGTTCAAGTGCGGTCTGCACTTCACGGATGCTACTGCCAGGACGAGCCCATAAAATGTCCATGATCTTGGCCTCCAGCGGACCAAAAAATCGGTTGAGCCCACGCTCACCCACTTTGAAATTGTGTATTCTCATTTTCTGACACCCCTCACACTACCCATTGTAGTGCCATCAAATGAGAAGTCAACCTCTATGTCAGCTATTTTATGTAAATGATTTGTAAATTTGTTTTCCATTTCAGTAAAAAAGGCCAAAGACCGGGAGTTCCGCACGTTCGCGGTTCTGCCCGGTCTTCAACGAATATTAGTCCGTATGATGTTGTAGAACATGGTCAAACTATACTTTATTTTCCATCCTGTGACGGCATATGTGCAGAAATATCCACGCCGAGTCCATGAGCCAAACGTCCGCCAAGCTGTCCATCCGCTCGGAAGAAGTGGCACAGGGCACGCATTTGAATATCAACAGATACGCCCTTAAGGTCATTGATCAGATTATCAAGCAAATGCTGCTGCTCTACAGGAGTAAATGAACGGAAAAGCTCCCCTGACTGCGTATAATCATCCGTCTTCTCGATTTTCTCTCTTGTAACATGCCCTTGCAACGGAACCTGACTGTCCCGGTATGCCGGATCTTCTTGCGGGCTGTTTCCTGAACTGTTGGGTTCATAGTTCACCGGAGATGGGTCCTGATTCACATTCATGAGTCCATCACGCTGATGATTACGAACGGGTGCGTACGGGCAATTCACCGGAATTTGCAAATAGTTCGGTCCAAGCCGGTGACGCTGTGTATCTGGATAGGAGAATAGGCGTCCTTGCAACAATTTGTCTTCGGAAGGCTCAATTCCGGGTACAAGCGCACTAGGAGAAAAGGCCGCCTGCTCCACTTCAGCAAAGAAGTTTTGTGGATTCCGATTCAGGGTCATGGTCCCTACCGTATGGAACGGCAATACATCTTCAGGCCATGTTTTGGTTGGATCGAGAGGATCAAAAGCAAAATCATCCATTTGCTCCGGCTTCAAGAGCTGTACCTGAAGCTTCCACTGCGGGTATTGCCCGTTCTTGATATGTTCATGCAGGTCCCGGGTAGCATGATTAAAGTCCTGTCCTTGTACCTCGGCAGCTTCCTGACGAGAGAAGCCTCGCACGCCTTGTGCAGACTCCCATTTGTATTTCACATAGTGGACCTGTCCCTGTGCATTAATCCATTTGAAAGCATGTACGCTGAAACCATCCATCTCCCGATAACTTGCTGGTGTGCCCAGATCAGAGAACAACCAGGTCATCATATGTGTTGATTCCGGTGAGAGGGTCATAAAGTCCCAATATCGGGCAGGTTCCTGAATGTTTGTATCCGGAGCCGGCTTCAAGGAATGCACCATATCAGGGAACTTCATCGCATCACGAATGAAGAAAACGGGCAGATGATTACCGACAATATCATAGTTGCCTTCCCGTGTGTAAAATTTGACGGAAAATCCACGTGGATCTCGTGCAGTCTCTGGTGATCCCGTACCATGAATAACGGTTGAAAAACGAACCAGCACATCCGTCTCCGTACCTGGATCTTGTAGGAAGTCAGCTGTTGTATAAGCCTTCATACTCTGCTCCAGCGTGAATACACCATGAGCTCCGGCACCTCTCGCATGTACGACTCTTTCGGGAATACGTTCACGGTCAAAGTGGGCTATTTTCTCAATGAGATGGTAGTCTTCAAGCAGTGTCGGCCCTCTTCTGCCTGCTGTGCGGGAATTCTGGTTGTCACCTACAGGTGCTCCCTGATTCGTTGTCATACGTTCTGTCATCATGTCGTCCTCCTCTAATGGGTCTCACGGCTGTTATATATCTACTATTAAAATCATATTCGGCTTCGGTTTAAATATACATTTAGACTTGATCTAACTGTTAAATTGATTCTAACATGTCCCACTCTGCTCTTGCATGAGGTTCACATGAGATTAAGATGAGGTTCTTCAACATTCATGAATGAACTATGAACATGTTTTAAGGGAATGATTCTGATCTGCCTATCTATTAGGTAGTACCCGAAAAAGCATGAAGTGAAAGATAAAATTTGGGCAAAAAAAAAGCGGACTAATCCGCCAGGCGGTAGCCCACTCCTCTTACTGTTACAATATATTGCGGCGAAGACGCATTATCGCCCAATTTTTTGCGCAAGCTTTTGATATGAACATCGACCACATTACTTCCACCTGTAAAGTCCGTCTCCCAGATATCGCTGAGCATTTCCTCACGGGAAATGACTGCACCTTTGGCATCAATCAGCTTGAGTAACAGATCATATTCGGTCTTGGTTAGATGAATCCGGTTATTATCGCGCTGTACACTCATCCGTTCACGGTCAAGCCACAGATCTTTAAATCCGATACGGTGTCCTTCCTCAGGCAAAAAACCACGGTTGGGCAAAGCAGGACTGTTGCCAATCATGCGCTGCACCCGATAAAGTGCTTCCTGCGGGCGTGCAGGCCACACCAGCAATTCCTCCTGAAGCATCGGTCCACTTGCACTGCCAATCATCTTCTCACCGACCAGATACAGACAAGGGGTTGTATGTTCAGCCTCACGATTCAATCGGCTGCTAATGCCGGCAAATGCATCGATAGTTCCAGCCACAGACAGATCATAGATCAACAGATCAAAGACAAGACGCTCATGCAGATCCGGTTCCCAGCGATGGAAGACCAGTACATCAAAGCAACTATCCGTTAAGGCCTTTACCAGTTCATGAACCTGCCCCGGCATCGGGCTGATCAGAATAACACGCCTTGTAACCGGACAATTGTCCACAAGGGGTGTTGAGTCAGACAAGGCTGGTTTAACCCTTAGGGGTAAACGGCGGCCAGGCAGTTTTATTTTTACTTGATCCGTTTGTTTCTGCATTCCCCGCAGACACCTCCAAAGACCACATGAGCATGATCGATTGCATATCCGGTTTCTTCAGCTACCTGTTTCATCCATTGTGGAGGAACCTCTGTCATCACCTCGTCCACTTTGCCGCACACTTCACACATAATATGCTGATGATCATCCATACGGGCATCGTACCGGCTTGCTGTCTCTCCGAGTTTAAGTTCCCGTATCAATTCTTTGTCCGTCAAATAACGAAGAGAATTATACACCGTACCATAGGCCAGATTATATCCTTGTTCCACGAGTCGATTCATGACATCAGCAGCTGTCGGGTGATCCTCTGAATGGCGCACCACATCATATACCGCTTGCCGTTGTATCGTCAGATTTAAAGTTCTCACAACCATTTCTCCTTTATTATTGATCCATTTTATATGAAATCAGACACTGATCTTCTACTTATGATGGTCTTCCCAAAAAGAAGGAATATATTTTGATTTAGATTAAGTATAAATCTCATTGCATATTGAAGTCAATATCACTCTAACATCCTGTATATGCAAATAAACCACCTTTACCAGCAATCCTCTCATAAATTTGGGATAATATGGTTCGCTACAGCGCAAATTTTCAGATAAAATATAGGGATGTGCGTAAAAAGGGGGAATGTCGGTTGTTTAGCACTTTTTTCATTAATATCTGTGTCATGATTACGTTTATGTATGTGTCCGGGATCATCGCAAAGTTCTATAGTATCCGATTGCCTTTTCCCTCGTTACGTGTTCAGTTGATCGGCGGCTTATTATTCGGTATATATGGCACAGTACTCATGAACTATTCATTCCCTCTGAACGAAACTACGATTGTAGATCTACGGCATCTGGCCATCGTTACCGCAGCGGTATATATGGGAGGATTGGCTTCGGTCGTTACGGGACTCATGATCTCGATCATTCGTATTCTGATGTTCGGCTTATCATCCTCTGCCATAGATGCAGGTTTTGTCATGACTCTGATCGGACTGTCCGGTGTATACTTCGCCTATGCTCCTTGGTCCAGACTGACCAAAATAATTACAATGAATCTGCTTGGCATGACATTAATCTTTATCATTCTTATGTTGAACACGGACAGCATGAATTCATTAATGAAGATATATCCGTTACAAATGACCATTTCTTTTGCCGGTGGAATATTTATCTATTTCATTGCAGAATTCATTAATAAATCCAATGAAATGTTATTTCTATTGGAAAAAAGAGCTTCTACCGATCATCTTACCAACCTGAGCAATCGACGACAGTTCGAAAAATCACTTCAACTGGAACTCCAGCGTGCGCGGGATTACCAACAGAAGCTTTCCTTGCTTGCCATTGATATTGACCGATTCAAAAAGGTAAACGACACCTATGGTCATTCCGCTGGCGATGCGGTCCTGAAGCAACTTGGACAACTGCTTGTTGAGCATGCACGTTCTGCTGATATCGTGTCACGAAACGGTGGGGAGGAATTCGCCATTCTCTTGCTCGACTGTGGACACCGTCAGGCCGTGGCTACCGCCGAATCTATAAGACAGGCTGTAGAGAAATACCATTTTGCTCTGCCCGACGGGCACACGACACGTCTAACCATCTCCATTGGTGTAGCCGTATATCCCGATCATTGTGATGATCATGACGATGATGATTTCTTCGAACAGGCCGATCGTGCTTTATATGAAGCCAAGAATACAGGGCGTAACCGTGTGTGTGCCTTAACTTTTCGCTCCTTGCCTCTTACACTTTAAAGTAAGATCTAACCTTTCAATAATCTAACCTTTCAACGCTCCAAAAAAGGGATGTCTCGTTCGCCTATTCAGGCGCACAGGACATCCCTTTCTTTATAGATCATTGCATATCATCTCAGCTTGTGTGCTGACAGGAGATCAAGCAAGGATGCTCTCAATCTCCTCCACAATGGCAGCATCCAGCTTCACGCCAGATGCAGCCGCGTTCTCTTTTACCTGCTCGGGACGACTCGCCCCTACAAGTGCACTGGATACATTGTTCTGGCGCAGAATCCAGGCAAGGGCCAGTTGGCCAACCTTCAGATCCAGCTTGTCCGCCACTTCAATCAGTTGACGAACTTTCCCGATACGATCCGCATTGATCTTTCCTTCGTCCCATCCTAGCTTGGCAGCACGGCTATTCTCTGGGATATCGGAAACGGACGTATATTTCCCGGTCAATAGACCTTGAGCAAGCGGGGAGTATACAACTTGTCCGATGCCTTTACGCTCGCCGAGCGGGATAATCTCATTTTCGATATAACGGTCAAACATGTTGTACACCGGCTGATTGACCACGATACGATCCAGGAGCAGACGATCTGCTGTACCCAACGCAGCTTCCATCTGAGCCGCTGTCCACTGGCTGACGCCTACATATAACACTTTGCCTTGGCGTACCAGATCATCGAGCGCGCGGAGTGTTTCTTCAATTGGTGTTTCGGTATGATAACGATGGCAGTAATAGATATCCACATATTCAACGCCCAGGCGCTTCAAGCTGGCTTCACATTGCTCCTTGATATGTTTGCGAGACAACCCCTGGTCATTCGGACCATCACCCATTTTGCCAAATACTTTGGTTGCAAGTACATAAGAGTCACGGGAATATGCTTTGAGCGTCTGCCCCAGCAGTTCTTCTGCTGCACCCCGTTCGTATACATTGGCAGTATCAAAAAAGTTAATGCCTTCATCAAATGCAGTTTCAATTGATTTCACCGCATTCTCACGTTCCACATACCCTCCGTACGTCAGCCAGCTTCCCAGGCTGATCTCGCTTACTTTCAGTCCGCTTCCACCTAATCTGCGATAATCCATTGATTGCATATCCTCCTCTGTTGGTTATAAAGATGAAGTTCACTTTCTATTGTAACGTAACCAGCTCGGAATAAAAGGGCTTTGGCTCAGAAAATGGAAAATGAAAAAAAGCGCACCTATAAGGTGCGCCGAATAAAGATCTATGATCATGATCTAAGGCAAAGTAATGCTCAATGCATTCAACAGATCAGCCTGTCTGACCGGCTTGGTCAGAACAGCATCAAAGGCTTCTGCTTCATGCAATTCAATGTGCATACCATAAGGAACAAGAACAATGACGGGCAGATTCTGCAGTCGCTGTTTCAGTTCATGTACAAAATCAACCGCGCCGCCTTCCATTAATCCCATATCCACAACGGCTACATCCGGCATGAATCCTTCCTTGATCCAATCATGCGCTAATGTCACACCCGAGGTCATGTGTACATCCATCTCCCACCTACGCATCAGGGAAGAGACACCTTGCAAAATATCAGGGTCCTTGGCAAGCAACACCTTTTTCCCTTTTAACCGCTGCTGAACACTTGCGAGTTGAGGTAACTCCCAGTATCTGCGCAACGGAAGGGAGATGTTGAATTCCGTCTCATTTTCCTTCACACTGCTCACCTGAATACGGCCATGCATGAGAATGGCAAGATTCTGGCTTACAGCTAAACCCAGATTGCTTCCAATCAGTTTTTGGATATTCAAATTTTCATCTTGGCTGTTAAAGGTTGGTGTCTTCTTGTCCGATAACATCTGACCCGTGTACTTCACCTTGAGCTGAAGTGTACCGGTCTCCTCCAATTCTTCTCCGTTCACCACTGCTGTGATCAGAACGGAACCTTCACGCGTTGAATCGAGAGCATATTGAATGACGTGTGCAAGCAACTGTCCAATCTTGACTTCATCACCAACGAACACTTGAGATACATTCAGTTCAAGATTTAATCCCAGCTCAATGTTCTTGCCCGTCGCAATCCCGGCATAGAGATACACGGTATTCTCAATGGTACCTACCAGATCAAACGGATCATCATGTATAACCGTTTTACCTGCTTCATTAATGTTGAAATTCATCATATTATTCAGCAAGGAAAGCAGAATATTGCCGCTTGTCTCAATCATGTTCACATATTCGGACTGCTCCTCAGGCATATCCGGTGTGCGCATCAGATCTGTCAGTCCCAAAATACCGTTCAAAGGATTGCGAATCTCGTGACTCATTAGCTTCAACATCTGTGTTTTGGTCATAGCCTCAGATTCGGCACGTTCTTTCTCTGCCTGGAGCTGTTCTTGCATTTGTTCCGAATCATTCAATTTCTGCTCCTGAACATGCAACGTGCTTTCCAGATCAACAACATAACCCAGGAATACAGCCATCGCCTTCAGTGTCTTCATATCGGTTTCGCTGATCACATAACCAGGATCATCCATCAGACAGATGGTACCAAATGTTTCGCCCGATCTTCTCATAATAGGCACGCCCACGAAGAAGCGATTGCCAAGTCCGCTCGTAACGCCCATGGATCGTGTCATCGGATGTTCACATGTATCCGGGATCGTAAGAACGCTACCGTTGTCTCTTAATACCAGGCTGCAATATGAATCCGTAAATGGAAGTGCACTGCCTTTAACAACTAACTCTTCCGTACGATTAAAGGCCTCCAAAATGACATTGGTCACCCCGTCATTCGTGGCAACAAAGATGGTATTGACCTTCAATATACCACTTAATACGTCTACGATGTGGGCCGCAGCTTCCTTTATATCTTCATAGAAGCCTCTTGTAATGCCTTCTGCCGTCCCCATGATTCACCCCTCTTATCTTAGCTGCACTTTCAAATCTGTATTTCAGAATGTTTAATCACGTACAGGGGTCATCAAAAATCCGAATAGCTGTCACAATCTATACTTATATGATTAACACCGTAGAAGTATAAGAGAATCATACTCCCTGCCTATTGCCCATTTGTGGACAAAAGCAGGTCTTAAACGGATGGTTTAACGACCGCGAATTCATTGCAACTCGCCTTTTCAGCTTGATTAAAGTCCATCTTGTCCGACTTCGGATATTATACTTGCAGAATAACTAGAAATTATACGCTTCCGCTCAGACTTTGGGAACCTTTATCCGCAGCAATTAAAGGAAAGTCCACTTTGTTCAGTAAGCTGTGTGATCATTATCACACCCAAAAAACCACATATAGTTTATAAATGGATAAGACGAATCTACATATAGTATTTAACGTGAATTGAATGATAACCAAAATCATTTTAGGAGGAACCTTACATGAACATGCTTGAGTATGCCACCCCATCGGCATCCGATCTATTATCCGACCTGGGAAGACGAATTATTGGCGCAGAAGACGCCGATACGCTGAGGGAAAATGCGAATCTGAACGGGGATTCCTTCAGTGGTAAGATGAGCAGGCTCGGTTCGGAGACCGCCAAGTGGCATGCTCTGCGTCATGTGTTGCCGGAAGAGCTTGCCCAAGCTGTGGAGAATGGGGATCTGTATGTACACGATCTGGATCAGTATGCACTTGGAACGACCAACTGTATCTTTATCCCGTTTGACCGTCTCCTTGCTGCGGGTTTCAACACAGGTAACGGATCGGTTCGCACACCTCAGACGATCATGTCTGCCATGGCTCTGGTTGCGATCATCTTCCAATCCCAGCAGAACAGTCAATATGGCGGTGTATCGGCCAATAAAATTGACTGGGATCTGGCCCCTTATGTACAGCGATCGTTCCGCAAACACTACCGCAAAGGGCAACGGCTCTTTGGTGAAAATGTTCTGATCGGGGATGAACAGCTTCATCTGGATAGCATCGAAGCGAAGAATCAATGTCCGCGGGCATATGCCTTCGCCTATGAAGAGACTGAATTGGAGACAGGACAAGCTGCTGAATCACTGATTCATAACCTGAATACGATGAGCAGCCGGGCGGGTGGTCAGATTCCATTTACTTCACTGAACTATGGATTATGTACTTCTGCGGAAGGACGGTTGGTATCACGCTCGTTGCTGGAAGCAACCATTCGTGGCCTGGGCAACGGGGAGACTCCCGTGTTCCCTCAACATATTTTCCAATGTAAACAGGGGATCAATCAGGCTCAAGGAGAGCCGAACTATGATCTGTTCCGGCTCGCAGTCAGCTGTTCATCCCGGCGGATGTATCCTAACTTTGTCAATGTGGATGCCTCTTTCAATCTGCCTTTCTATCATCCGGAAGATCCGGATACGATCATTGCAACTATGGGATGCCGCACACGTACACTGGCTGACCGGTTTGGTCGCAATCGTCAAAGTGGTAAAGGTAATCTGTCCTTCAACACCATTAACCTCGTGAAGCTCGGCATCCGGTTTGGCATCTGCCAAGGTGCAAGAGCTGTCGCTGACCGAGCCGGATTCTATACTGCTTTGGAGTCAGTTATGCATAATGCCGCTTCCGGCCTGTTGCACCGCTACCGAATTCAGACATTGCAGCCTGCCAAGGCATCGGACTTCATGATGCGGGAGGGTGTATGGGAAGGTGGAGAACAGCTTGGCCCGAACGAGCCGGTTGCCGAGCTTTTAAAGCATGGAACATTATCTCTTGGTTTTATCGGACTCGCGGAATGTATGACAGCTCTCTATGGGCGCCATCATGGGCAGGACCCTCATGTACATCGCGAAGCGCTCAACATTATTCGGACCATGAGAGAGTTCTGTGACCGGATGAGCGAGCAGCATAACTTGAATATCACACTGTTTGCCACACCTGCTGAAGGGTTGTCCGGCAAATTCACGAAGATCGACAGAGAGCGTTATGGCATTATTCCCGGAGTGAATGATCGGGAGTATTATACGAATTCATTCCATATCCCGGTCTACCACACGCTTCCAGCATATCGGAAGATTGAACTGGAGGCACCGTTCCATACGTTATGTAACGCGGGTGCAATCTCCTATGTGGAGCTTGACGGAAACGTTCGGGCCAACACCGCAGCTTTCCTGCGAATTGTACAGTATGCACTGGCGCAGGATATCGGTTATTTCTCCATTAATCATCCAATTGATCGCTGCCCTGCATGTGGTTATGAAGGCGTCATTGGGAATGTATGCCCAAACTGTGAAGCCCACGAGAACCATGTACACTTCCAGCGGTTACGCCGCGTAACTGGCTATCTGACCGGGGATTACAAAGTACGCTTCAATGCTGCGAAACAAGCTGAAGTGCGGGATCGGGTGAAGCACCGGTGAATCTATATGGTTACATCCCGGAATCGGTAAATGAAGGGACCGGCCTGCGTGCCGTGTTGTTCATCAGCGGATGTCGTCACGCCTGTCCGGGCTGCTTCAGTCCGGATTCATGGAGCTTTCGAGCGGGTGAGCCCTTTACAGAGGAGCGGCAGCAGCAGATTCTGCATGAAGTGACGACCCATCCATTGCTGGATGGAGTTACGTTGTGTGGTGGTGATCCCTTTTTCTCGGCAGCAGAATGTACGTCTTGGGTCCAGCAGCTCCGCGCTGCACGTCCTGATCTGACGGTATGGGCCTACACGGGATTCGAATATGAAGAACTGATTACCGACCCTGCAAGAGCGGAGCTTGCCCGGTTGTGCGATGTGATTATTGACGGTCGATACGTTGAAGCGGAGCGTGATGTTTCCCTTCCCTTCCGCGGCAGCCGGAATCAGCGTTTGATTGATGTCCGTGCAACACTAGCCACTCGAACCATCGTTACAATGCAGCTCAGTATGCTGTAAACATTGGTTTTATTCCCCTCACCAACTAACAAGGCACGGGTCCCCAGCGGACTCGTGTCTTTTTGGCGTATAGCGGTCTTCTTTAAGAAATAGGTTTTATCCATTCTCTCTATTTTCTTCTCTATTGCATGACGATATATAATATAGGTAGTTATTAAGTTAGCATTTAAAATTTAACCGTTTACATAAGGTAACCAGGGAGGAATCATCTTTTATATGGATATTGTTCAAGCATTAATTACATGTATGCCTTTCTTTCGAGATACGATTCGTCAGGATGTAACCCTCTCCGTTATTGATCATGAGAAGTTCCTATATTTCTCAGCGGGGGAATCGTTAAAACAACTGAATTATCAACCCGGCGACCCTCTATTGGATGGAAATCGAAATTTTGCTGATCTCAACGGCGGTACAGTCAAACGATTCGATCACTACCCTAAAGATTTATTCGGTGTTCCTTTTGACGTGGCTTTTATCCCCATTAAAAATGAAAAAGGTGAAGTCATCGCCCTGTTTAATCTGCTCTACAGTATGGATGACCAAGACCAGTTGCAACAGCTCATGGATGCTACCGAAAATCTGACTAACCAGTTAATTGACAGTGTACAGCATGTAGCTGCACACTCCGAGGAACTCAGTGCCACAACCGAAGAGATCCGGAACAATTCCAAACAAGCCGTACAGAAATCAGGCAATGTCACTCAGGTCGCCAGTTTCATTCGTGAAATCTCCGAACAAACCAATCTGCTTGGCTTGAATGCTGCCATTGAAGCTGCTCGTGTAGGGGAAGCTGGTGCAGGTTTTGGCGTTGTTGCCAAAGAAATTCGCAAACTGTCTGTGGATACCAAAGAAGCGACGGCACGTATTGAAGATTCTCTTCTCTCAGTTCGGCAATCCATTCAAGGCATGGAGAATGAACTTGGTGAGATCACTGCAAGCTCCCAAGAGCAGGCTGAACTCGTAAACAATTTCATGAGCACAATTGAGCAACTGAATGAAACCAACAAACAATTGAAGCAATTTGTGCAAAAAATGATTACGTTTGACGGAAAATAAAAATACGTTTAATGGACAATACAAGCACGGTTCATATCATAGAAATTTGTATAATTCGTTTCCTACCGCTCAGGGGATTTATGCAAAATGGTCTTAAACAACAAACTAAGCCTCCGAATAAGTTCGGAGGCTTTTTCATGAGCTATTTGACTTAACGAATCTCAAAGTGACTGATGCGCACACCCGCAGACAACACAATGTATACATCCTGTGCACCTGATGCACCTGTGAGTTCCGCCTTCACGTTAGACCACTGCTGGGCTTCACCTTGCGCCAGTTCCACACGTCCTGCGAGCGTACCGTCTGGTGAACCGAGTCGAACTTCCAACACAGCACCTGCTTGTTCTGCGGAGACACGCGCTTCAATTGCTGCTGCCCCACTACCCAGATCGGCATCCTTGAAAGCAATCCATCCTTGCTCTCCAACGACACGGACAGCACTTCCACCCTCTTTGCTCTCATCCAGATCAACACCCAGGTAAGCATCATAATTCTCAGCACGGGTAGCCACACCCAGATTACGAGCGGGGATTGTCTCTCCTTCAACCGTCAGGTCTGCAACCAGCTGAACATCGGAGGATGACTTGGCAACCATAATGGAGTAAGTTCCACTTTCCACGACATACCGATCACGAGTTACATCCCAGATTGCCAGTTCCTGAACAGGCAAAGTAAAACTGACCTTCGCTGTAGCTCCCGCTTCGATATGAAGACGACGGAATCCTTTTAACGTTTTGAGTGGACGTTTCACCCGGGATTTGCCTGCACGAACGTACAACTGTACAACCTCGTCGCTGGCAATTGAACCGGTATTGGTTACATCTACAGTTACCGTTACGTTGTCCTCTGTACCCACTTGAGCTGGGCTAAGTTCCAAATTGCTGTATTTAAATGTTGCATACGTCAGACCATGTCCAAACGGATACAATACATTACCTTCAAAATATTGATATGTCCGACCGGATTGAATGATATCGTAATCTTTGATGTCGGTCAGTTGATCTGCCGATTGTACCCATGTCATATTCAGACGGCCTGCTGGTGCATAGTCGCCATACAAGACGTCAGCTACTGCGTTACCCAGTTCCTGTCCTGCGTGTGAAGTATACAATACCGCCGGGATGTTCTCCTGGACCCAATTCGATGTGAACGGATAACTACCCACGATGACAACTACCGTGTTCGGGTTCACGGCATAGACCGCCTCAACCAGACGTTGCTGGGATTCGGCGAGATCCAGACTTGGACGGTCAATCTCTTCTTTCCCGTTTACAAGGGGATTATTACCAACAAAAACAATCGCCGTTTCCGCAGCCTTAGCCGCTGCTACCGCTTCTTCAAGTCCGTTCACAATCACATCCTGCTTGAACGTCTCTGTGGCACCAAAGGTTTTCAGTTCTTCGGACACTACTAATGCATCGTTTCCACCATTAGGTGCAGTCACCGTTTTGCCATTCCAAGTAGTCAGACCTACACTGCCATCCTCTTGTGGCAACAGGTGGAATACTTCCTTCACGAACCAGCCGTATACTTCATTAGCGGAAGCCGTTACGGTCTCTTCATCTGTGGTCAGATATTTGCCGTTGCTTTCCGCCTGCAAGGTATAACTTCCGAAGCCCCAGTCGGACACCATAAACGTCTCCGCTTCTCCCGAAGCAATCACAGGTGATTTTTCACCTTCTGCCAGTCCAATTTTCTTCCCACTGGCTACAGAAGTTAACGTAATACGGTCATTACCATCCTTAAACGATACTTTATCGTTGCCTACTTTGCCACGGATCGCCTCAAGCGGGGATACGTTATACGGCATGGTGCCTGCATACCAGTCACGATAGACCGTTCCACCCAACTGACCAATCACAGCCACTTTACCAGCTCTTGTTTTGTCCAGCGGGAGGGTGCCTTTGTCGTTTTTGAGCAATACCACTTGTTCTCTTGCAGCTCTGAGCGACAGTTCTTTTGCTTTCTCTGTCATCATGGACTCTTCACCAATAGAAGCGTACGGGTTGCCTTCTTCCGGATCGAACTCGCCCAGACGGAAACGCACACGGAACGTATTGAACAACGCCTTATCGATGTCATCCATCGTGAGTGTACCTTGTTCCAATCCTTCACGCAGTGCCTGTTTGGACAGCTCAGCATCATCGGTGATGCTATCAATTCCAGCTTTAACAGACTCTACCGTACCTGGTGTGTGGGAATCATAGTATTTATGATCATTCTTGATGCCCATTACGTCGCCTGCATCACTGACAATGAAACCATCCATGCCCCATTCGCCTTTGACAATCTCGTTCACAAAAGGATGCAACAACGCTGGCGTACCATTAATGGAGTTGTACGCCGTCATCATGGACTGTGCGCCGCCTTCCTTAAATGGCTTCTCAAACGCCTTCAGATAATATTCACGCATGTTACGTGGATCAATGCTGGACGAACCACTTCCGCGATCCACTTCGTTATTATTGGCGAGGAAATGCTTCAAGGTAGCGACCGCTTTGTAATACTTTGGATGGTCGCCCTGGATTCCTTTGACCAATGCTGTCGTCAGCTCGGCTGTCAGTTCCGGGTCTTCACCATACGCCTCTTCATTCCGTCCCCAGCGCGGGTCACGTTCCATATCCACTGTAGGTGCCCACAGCGTAAGACCGTTCACTGCCGGATTTCGTTTATAAAATACACGCGCCTCGTCTCCTAGTACGGAGCCAATCTCCTTCATCAGATCCGCATCCCATGTGCATGCAAGCCCCACCGGTTGTGGGAAAGATGTTGCTTCTCCAAGCCAGGCCAAGCCGTGGGCCGCTTCTGTTCCGTGTTTGTATGCAGGTACACCCAAACGGTCTACTGCCGGTTGATATTGCAACATGGATTCAATTTTTTCATCTTCCGTCAAGCGGGATACAAGGTCCTTCACACGCATGTCTAACTCTAGTGCTGTATCTTGAAACGGATATTTCGTTTGGTTGGTCGTCATATAGAATCTCCTTTGGTTATCGGTAGTTAATAAAAATGATAGCGAATACATATCTCATAAAAAATCGGGGGTTAATTCGGATAAAATCTTTCTTTCGATGGACCAATTAATCCTTTTATAATCAACGTTTATAGGTGTAAATCTTGATCTCTTTTTCAAAATCTAAAACGATTTCGGTAATCTTATCATATAGCATGTTTAACAAAAAAAACAGAGGTTCTGTGCAGGAAATTGTGAACATCCCCTCTGCAAAATCTGAACAACACCGTTTTTTCCTGGCATAGTCTGGCAATCATGAATAAGAGTACAACGATGTGCGCTGAACAACATCCCATGCGATAGATTGAAGATAATCAAGGAGGAAAAAAAATGAGCGACAATCAGCAGCCCAAGACGGGTCTGCCCCCGGTCCCCGAATCACTGTGGCGTGCTACGCATGAATTCGATAGCTATCCGAAACTGACAGAAGATATCACCGCTGATGTAGCGATTATTGGTGCCGGTATTGCCGGGATCACTACAGCCTATCTGCTCGCGCAGACGGGTATGCGTGTAGTCGTGCTGGAGGCTGGAAAAGTATTGGATGGCACGACCGGTCATACCACGGCCAAGGTATCTGCACAGCACGGTGTCATATTTGATGAAATTATGCATCACTTCGGAGAAGAACAGGCTCGGATGTACTATGAAGGCAATGCCGATGCCGCGAAGTGGATGCGCAATCTGGTGAAGGAAAAACAGATTGATTGCCAGTGGGCAGAGGAAGATGCCTACGTCTACATTCAATCGGAGGAAAACATCAAAAAACTGGAGATCGAGCTGACCGCCTATGGCAAACTCAATATCCCTGGTGAGTGGGTAGACCCACTCCCTATTCCAGTTCCCGCAAGGGCAGGTATTCGCATGCCGGGTCAGGCACGGTTTGATCCGTTGGCCTACCTGCACTACTTGCTCGATTCCGCTGTGAAACAAGGGGTTCGTATCTACGAGCATACCACCGTAACCGATGTGGAGGAGGATGCCTCCCTGCATGTCAGAACCTATGGAGATGGCCCATCCGTAACAGCGGAACATATTGTCGTGGCTTCTCATTTTCCCGTCTATGATCCCGGATTTTATTTCACACGATTACACGCCGAACGATCCTACGCTGTATTAGTCGAACCGGAGAAAGCCTATGCGGGTGGCATGTACATCTCGGACGATACACCGTACCGCTCCTTGCGTACCGTCTTACATGATGGTAAGGAACTTATCCTCTTTGGCGGTGAAAATCATAAAACTGGACAAGGCATCTGTACCTTTGGTCATTATGAACGCCTAGAGCAGTTCGCAGCGGAGACATTTGGCATTCGCAACATTCCTTTTCGCTGGTCAGCCCAGGATCTGATCTCCATTGACAAGGTGCCTTACATCGGACCGATTACCGGAAGACATGAACGAGTCTATGTGGCGACCGGGTTTGCCAAATGGGGAATGACAACTGGCACGATGGCAGGACACCTTCTTGCGGATCGCATCACTGGACGTGACAACCCTCATGCTGCCATATTCGATCCGGCAAGATTCAAGGCCGATCCTGGTATGAAACACTTTATTGTGGAAAATGTGAATGTAGCCAAGGAATTAATCTCCGGTAAAGTAGGCATTGTGCACAAAAAGGTTAGCGATATTGGTGAAGACGAAGGAGCCGTCGTTCGTCATAATGGCAAACGTGCTGGCGCCTACAAGGACACCAGTGGCAAGCTGTTTCTGGTGGATACCACCTGCACCCATCTGGGTTGCGAAGTCGAATGGAACGAGGGCGAACGTTCGTGGGATTGCCCATGCCATGGTTCCCGCTTTGATTATGCAGGCCATGTCATTGAGGGCCCTGCTGTGGAAGACCTTAAAGTCCTAGATGCACAAGAATAACCGACATTTAGCGATTAACCTGTAACCAAAGAAACAAAAGTTCATCTCACAGACCGGATCGGAATCCGCCTCCAGACGGAAGTAACCGATCCGGTTTTTGCGTATGCTGAATTATAGCTAAACAGACAGCTTCAGCTGATCATCAGTATTAAACGAACTTATTATCGATCAATCGTGATACGGAACTATTTTAAAGTCACTACCTTGCATTAAACAGTACTGGATGCTATGATGAATTCACCACTACTGAACAATATACAATAGCGATAAATGAAGCTACTAAGGAGGAACCTGTGTGAATGTGAACATCCAGTTCAAAAAAGGAGTATTAGAGCTGTGCGTCCTGGTATTAATTAACCGCCAGGATCGGTATGGCTACGAACTGGCTCAGGCGGTCTCCAAACATATCGAAGTTGCTGAAGGTGCACTGTATCCCTTGCTTCGCCGGCTTGTGAATGACGGTTACTGCACCACCTATCTTCAAGAATCAACTGAAGGCCCGCCGCGCAAGTATTACCGACTATCCGATACAGGTCGCGACTACATGACGGCACTGACGACAGAATGGAATGAATTTGTGCGCAATGTCGCAAATCTGATTGAGGAAGGAATCCCCAATGAATAGACAACAATTTATGAAAGCCATGGAAATTCATCTACGGCCGATGGACCCATTCGAACGGGCTGAGTTGCTCGCCGACTATGATCAACATTTCGAGCTTGGACTACGAGAAGGCAAGCTGGAAGAAGAGATCGCTCGGGAACTCGGACAGCCGGAAGAAATCGCCAAGGAAGCACTCGGTGATCGTTATGACATGCATACGCCGGGTTCAGATGCGTTCTATGCACCTACGTATCGCGAGATGCGGTCACCCAGAAACAACACCAGAGCCACTCGCAAATTTTTCACAGCCATCGGCCTGTTATTCCTGAATCTGATTCTTGGCATTCCTCTTGGTCTCACGCTATGGTCAGTATGGCTTACGCTCGCCAGCCTGTCCTTACTGGTATTGGCTCCTGTGGCAGCAGTTGTGGACTTTGTATTCCTGGGCCAACTCGATAAACCGGAAATTTTCGTTGCGATTGGCGCTTTCGGTGTCGGCATTTTGTTTGCCATCGCATCGAAGTATGTTTTTAGAGCCTTCAAAAACACTACTCTTCAATACATTCAATGGAATAAAAATATGATGAAAGGAGATGTTTCCGCATGAGTACCAAAAAATGGCTTGCGCTTGCCGTGATATGTATCGGAATAGGTTTGCTCGGGACATCCATCTATGGCGTTCAGTTCGGGGATGAACGGGAGCATTATTCTAAACGATGGGATTTCAAAGCAGATGAATTGCAGAACATTATCATGAATGCTAATTTCAGTGCAGATATTGAATTTGTCATAAGCCCCGATTCGAATGGTTATATCGAAGTGGATGGTAAATGGGACCCTACCGTAGTCAAAAGCTTCGAACAAGCCACTTTATCCAAAGGCACATTCCAACTGTCTCAGACAGCACGTGAACGATTGCAATTTTTCACCTTGTACTGGAATGATCAAGACTCCACAATAACGGTTGCTCTGCCTGAAGGACACCAATTAAATGAGGTTAAGCTGGACTCCTCTTCAAGTGACTGGGATCTGACAGGTCTGAATGCCAATCAGCTTGAGCTGAACAATACCTCAGGTTCCATACGTCTGGAAAATATTAAGGCGCCCAATATTGAATTGGTTCTAACTTCTGGTGACATTAACGCTTCCATGATTGATGGAGACATGACCGTGAAACAGACATCCGGAAGCTTCACTGCTGATCAGATAGTCGGTCAAGTCAACAGTGAGATTAAATCAGGAGATATTGAGATCACTGAATTGAATGGTGCGGCCGATGTTAAATTCACCTCGGGTAGCATTCATATTGAACAGTCCCATGCTGCGCCAATCAATGCATCCGGAACATCTGGAGATATTTTCATTCAAGCTGCACCTGATTTTGACGGAATCTATGATGCTAAGGCTACTTCCGGAAGTGTCGATGTACCTGAATCGCCAATGGTGAGCCGCGAAGTGATCAAGGCCCGTACTTCTTCTGGTAGCATCGAGATTACCAAATAGTGATGAAGCCAATTTCCGAACTGTGGGTAATAATAGTATAATTGAATGCTAGTCCATTTCTAAGGAGGAATTACCCACATGGAACTTAAAAATAAAACAGCGATCATCACAGGTGCCGGAAAAGGTATCGGCCGTGCGATCGCTGAAGCTCTTGCCAAAGAAGGAGTGCACCTCGGCCTTATTGCACGTACCGCTTCCGATCTTCAGGCTCTGCAACAGTCTCTGAGTCAAGAATACGGTGTGAAAGTAACCAGTGCAGTAGCAGATATCTCGGATCGCACGCAGGCCGAAGCCGCTGTAGCAGCCATCGAGATGGAACTCGGTGCGGTGGATATCCTTATCAATAATGCGGGGATCGGAAAGTTCGGAACGTTCATGGAGATGGAGCCGGAAGAGTGGGAGCGCATCCTGCATGTTAACGTTATGGGTACATATTACGTTACACGCGCTGTCCTTCCGAGCATGATCAAGGAAAGTAGCGGCAGCATTATCAATATTGCTTCCACTGCAGGTGAGCGCGGATTCGCTACAGGTTCGGCATACTGCGCGTCCAAGTTTGCATTGCTTGGCATGACCGAATCTCTGATGCAGGAAGTGCGCAAGTCCAACATTCGTGTAACGGCACTGACTCCAAGCACCGTTAATACGGAGCTTGCGACCAATGCCGGACTGAAAATTGGCGACGAAGATCGCATGATGCAAGCGGAAGATGTAGCTGAACTTGCACTCGCAACGCTCAAGCTGTCCGACCGTGTCTTCGTTAAAACAGCAGGCATCTGGACAACTAATCCACAATAGACAGGTGCTTCTGACCTTTCTAAGGAATCTCTCGCACCTTATTGTACTCTTTTGCAGGAAATGAGAAACGTAACGAATCACTGCGAGGTTATCTCGCCAGAATTCTGTGGAATGTAGCCAAATTACACACACAGCAGTGAAATAAAGCGCCTGAGATTCGTTACATCTCGAGATCTGCTTAGAATCATCTAATAGGGTTCGCTCAGTTCGTTAGAAATATAAAAGGACGTTTCCCTTTGTACATGTATGCAGGTTCGCATGTTCATGACTTGGGAGCCGTCCTTTTTGTATTTTACAGATGATCCAGACCCAATTCTTTGGACACCGCAATGAGCACCACCGCAGGTTCCTCACCGATATTGGTCACTTCATGGGGCACGATCGCATTCCAAGTAAACGAATCACCCACTTCAAGAACTTCCACATCTTCGCATTGCTCCGCACGAATCTTGCCCTGCAACACCAGATGGCTCTCCTCCCCAGCATGTTTGCTGATCCCGGTCGAAGCACCTGGCGGTAACTCCACAATGGACATACGCATCGCACCTTTGGCTGTAAGCTGCTGCACTTTGATCTGTCCGCTTCCTGCTGTCGTCTCCTTACGCTCGTTCTTGCGTACCACGTTCATCCGTTGCTCTGGTGTCAGTAGCAAATAAGGAAGTGGCACTTCCAGATAATCCGCAATACTTTCAAGCGTAGCAATGGAAGGTGACGTTTTGTTGTTTTCCACGTTGCTGATAAAACCTTTGGACAACCCCGTTCCCTCACACATCTGCATGATCGTAATCTGTTTCTGCTTGCGGATCGTACGAATAGCCAAGCCAATATCCATATCGCGTCCCTCCCCTTCTATTCATCTATATAAGACACCAGACGTAAGCTTAGCTACTTCAGGTTATCTATTCGGCGCTTGCCTCAACAAATATAATCCGATTACCAAACGGATCTGTCACGGTCATTTCTCTTGATTGCCAAGGGGTCTCCTCTATACCGGGTCTCGCATTTTTGTACTCTTTCTGACGAAGTGCACCATGAAATGTATCCAAGTTATCTGTCTCCACGCGCAAGGCAGCTCCAGGTGTACAATCTCCATGATGTTCGGAGAGATGAATCACGATGGAATCGAGCGAAACCTGCATATATAAGGGCATTTCTTGCTCAAATCGATGTTCCCAATCCAATTGGAAACCCAGGTATTCAAGGTAAAACTCTCTAGCTTTATTTTCATCAAATATTCTCAAAATAGGCACGATACGCTTTAACATCCTGATCACGTCCTCGGGAATAAGATATGAACCATTCGTAGCGGCATTTAGTGTAGAACCATTCAAGATTTTTTATAAACAACATATATTCATCATACAAAAAAAGTATTGACCCTACAATGAAACCATGATAAATTTTGTTCATAAATAAGAATATTTATTTCATATTGGTGAACTTTATTGTCAGAACGATATATTTAACTCATTCCTCTTCAGGTGGTGGTTTCAATGAATTCTCCTTATATACATGAAGTCCGATTACCGTCTCATTATAATTCAGATCAACGTTATCCTGTCATTTTCGCCTTACATGGCATGGGATCAGATGAGCAAGATATGCTTCGTTTAATGGAGCCTATGCAGTCTGATTTTATTATCGTCGCCATCCGTGGACCTATCGTTCAGGGTAGTGGTTATGCTTATTTTCAGATCAAAAGCATTGGCAACCCTATCCGTGAATTGTATGATGCCTCCGTGTTGGGACTGCAACAGTTGATTGTTGATCTGTCCGCCAAATATGCTATTGATCCCACGCGGCGTTATATCGCCGGATTCAGCCAGGGCGCCATTATGGCAATGACCCTATCGCTGGTGATGGGAGATGCAATTAAAGGCATTGTAGCGATGAGCGGGTACATCCCGCAATTTGTGAAAGACGAGTACATGCTGCACCCCGATTCGGAGCTGTCTGTGTTCATCTCGCATGGAGATCAGGATCATCTATTCCCGCTGCAACTGGGCGAAGATAACGCCAATTTCTTCCGTCAACACACCAATCACGTCACATATGTACCTTACAACGGTGGACACCAGGTGACCCCCGAACTATATCAACAATTCCAACACTGGCTTCGGACGGATGCAAATCTGACTACCGAAGACCCGAAAGGACTGAATTCATAATGATGCCATCTCTTTTTATTGCTCACGGTGCCCCATCACTGGCACTGGAGGAGAATGTGTACACTGAATTTTTGCAAAAACTTGGACAGGAACTGCCGAAACCTAAAGCAATCGTATTGTTCTCTGCTCACTGGGAATCCACAACTCAGCTTGTATCCTCGGTAGCCAACTATGAGACCATTTATGATTTCGGAGGTTTCCAGCCCGAGCTGTATCAGATCAAGTACCCGGCTCAAGGACAGGCAGAAACCACTGCGGAAGTGGAGCGCCTATTCGCAGAAGCTGGGATCCCGGTACAAACCGATGATGTTCGTGGCCTGGATCACGGCGCCTGGGTCGTTCTACGCCTACTCTACCCGGATGCGGATATTCCTGTAATTGCCTTGTCCGTGAATCGCTATCTGACAGGTGAGCAGCAATATCAGGTCGGACAAGCGCTCGCTTCCTTGCGTGAGCAAGACATTCTTGTCATTGGTAGCGGAGGAACCGTCCACAATCTACGTCGATTGAACTGGGAAAGTAACGGCGTTGACCCGTGGGCATCAGAGTTCGACAACTGGCTGCATGACAAGCTGGTGAGCTGGGATACGGAGTCTCTCTTCTCCTATGATAAACTGGCACCTTCAGCTCAAGCCGCCGTGCCTACGCCGGAGCATTTTGTACCGCTGTTACTCGCCATGGGTGCGGGAGATCAGAACAAACGTGCATCGCTCCTGTTTAAAGCCTATCAGTATGGCAATCTGAGCTTGTCCTGTTGGAAGTTTGATTAAAGAGGACTATATAAAAGGTTAGTTTCACTTATATAGTAGATAAAAAATAAGCGTGGGTTACAGGGATTGCCCCTGTAACCCACGCTTATTTGTTGTTAGGAGTGACTTTCATGATGGTTGTACGTAATCGATTGGAATGGAGACAGGTGTGCTGATATGCAACAACCGCCTATAAATAATGAGACCATTGTATTACATAAGCAAGGTCTCCGGTTTCTTGTGTGCTTTTCCGGATTATAACTATAATATGAGGTGAAATTAGGCACAGTTTGCTCGCATATCACTCACCATATTATCTGAATAGCTCATACGGAGGGAATTCGATGCCAGAACAGCGTATATACGAATTGATGAATGAACTGGATATGTTGCTGGAGGAGAAGGTACAAGATGAGGAGAACCGGGAGCTCTTGGAGGCATATCGCGAGTTTGAAGGCGTGACTAATGAGCAGCTTGACGCATTCGAGCAGGAACACGGTATTCGATTACCTGCTGATTTTCGTGCATTTTATAAACGTAAAAATGGGAGTGGTTATGGCTTTCACGTCTTGTATCCAAGCCTTGAGGAAGGACGAGAGTCCGAGCCATTTTACCTGTTATCCCTGGAAAAAATTCAAAAGGAGCAATCCACGCTGGTGGAGAACCGCATGGATGATTATTTTACCGATGAAGAGATCCGTGAGCTTGATCCCCGAATCAAACCCTACCTTTTTCAGAAAAAATGGGTTACGTTTGGCATGCTTGGAGGTGGCTCACTGTATCTGATGTTCGACTTTGATCCGACAGAGCAAGGAACCGTTGGGCAGATTATTATGTACGTACATGACCCGGATTTTGTATATTATGTCGCTGGGACGTTTACGGAACTGTTGGAACAGTCCAATCGGAATTTACGTGCCTTGGAGGCCATTGAGTACTGAGATGCACATGATGATATGAACTTTTTTGCATAATGCTGGGATATGTCAAAGCGGTTATAATAACATTTAGTGGAAATGCACATGCTGTATAGATAAGACTGCCTTTTCTACACCTAATACATTGATCTGGGAGGAACATACGAAGTGGCTGAACAACCGAAGTCTGAGAGCTTTATGTCTCTCATCAAAAAAGGAAACACATCCTCCGCCGTAGCGATGGCAGGTAATGCTGTTCTTGCTGTATGCAAAGGGGGAGCCTTCCTATTCAGTGGCAGTGGTGCCATGTTCGCTTCGGCGATGCATTCATTGGCCGATGCCATTAACCAAGGGTTTGTCTTTGTCGGAAGTGTGTTGTCCGAGAAAAAACCTACACGCCGCTTCCCGACCGGATTCGGACGGGTCATCAACATTTTCTGCATGATCGCCGTTATTGTCGTGACAATTATGGCCTATGAGACGATCCATGAGGGCATCCATCTGTTGCAGCATCCTGTTGGTCATACCGGCGGTCTATGGATTAACATCGGAGTGCTTGTTCTGAACATTGTCATTGACGGGGCCATTCTGATCAAAGCCATGAAGGAAATTCTAAAAGAAGCACGCGCACCCAAAGTCGCCGGATTTGCCTTGGTCCCTGCTGCCATTAAAAATGTAGGCCGTGCTGCACCGCCAACCCGTCTCGTGTTCTACGAAGATGTTGTCGCAGTACTCGGTGCCCTGCTTGCGCTGATTTCCGTCGTGGTGATTGCCTTGACCAACTTTGCATTGCTCGATGGCATTGTGACAACGATTATTGGTTGCTTGATGATCGCTGTAGCCTTCCGTGTCGGTTACGATAATATGATCGGATTGATCGGTGTTGCGGCTCCACAGGATATTGAGGACAAAGTGTCCCAGACTATTCTCGCAGACACACACGTTGCTGACATTCAGATGATGCGTATCATTCAGGAAGGCCGTTATTATCATGTCGAAGGTCTGATTGAACTTACCAAAGGACTCAGCCTGGCTGATGCGGATGACATCAAGTTCCGTATTCAGGAGAAACTGATGACAAACCCCGACATCGCTGACGCTGCCATCTCCATTATTGAGGATGACGGTGTGAACAGCTGGGGCAAGAAACATTCGGATGTGGTGAAATAACAAGCTTCGTTTTGTATAAAAAAATGACAGAACCCACTCTTCAACAGAGTGGGTTTTTAGTATGTTCAACTACACCCTCATCTAGGGAGAGGTAGTTGCCCAAAATGCTTACCTAGACTTTGGTCTAGGTTCATTTTAACTCCAAAGACGGAGGATATACTTTTCCAGTTCATGGTATGCTGTGAGTAACGAAAGTAATTGCTCTACATACAACCGTTCGGAAAATTGATCTTGTATTAAGAAGGAGAGATATTATGGCTAAACGTACGATCCTTGCGCCTGTTCTCATTTTGCTGGGCGTGTACCTGATTCTGAACCAGGGAGGTTCACTCGGTCCAGGTACAATCTTCGCTACATTCTGGCCCACGTTGTTCGTGATTCCACTCGGGCTGTTCTTCCACTGGCTGTACTTCTCCATGATTGGCAGAGGGGTTGGACTGCTGGTTCCTGGTGGACTGCTGCTCACCGTCGGTATCGTCTGTCAGATCGCCATGCTGTTCAACAATTGGAGTACAATGTGGCCGGGCTTCATTCTGGCTGTTGCTGTTGGTTTGTTCGAATTGTATTGGTTCGGTGGTCGGAACAAATGGTTACTGATCCCCATCAACATTCTAACAGTTATATCGCTGCTGTTCTTCGCTGTGATGTCGATTGGCACGATGCTGAGCAGCTTGAGCTTTATCCAACCGTTCGTGGCGATTGTGCTGATTATGGGTGGGGCATGGATCATGGTGGGTCGCAAAAAGCGCATGTAACCCTTTATTCGTTTCCACTTGATCACTGCGGTGACAGAACAACTTCGGATCGCTGTTATCCCCGGATTTTTTTGAATCCCATCTAGAATGGGAAAATCCGTTGATAAAGGCGACCGCTTCGCTTCCTTCGTTTGTTCTGTCCCCTCCGTTAACGTGTGATCTTTAATGATCATCTTATATGGCACTTCAAGCGCTATTGCTCTGAAGTAAGTAACAAAAAAAGGTGCTGCTCGTCATTCAAATGAAATGACGAGCAGCACCCCTTTTTGTTTTTTTTTCAAATCTAACGAACTGTGCACACCCTATTGGCGGTTATTTACTGTGCATTTTAAACTCCAGGAACAGGTCGTTATAATGCGAGAGCATTTTTTTACCCAGATTATCGTAGACCTCCAGCTTACCTGTCAGTGTCTCGTCTGGATAGAAACGTTCATCCTCGGAGACGTCCTCTGGCAGCAGCTTAAGTGCCTCGGCGTTTGGTGTGGAATACCCGACATACTCCGCATTGCGAGCGGCATGATCCGGGTCCAGCATGAAGTTGATAAACTGGTGTGCCCCTTCAATATTACTCGCTGTTTTTGGAATAACCATGTTATCGAACCAGAGGTTCGAGCCTTCTTCAGGCACCATGTAATCCAGCTTGTCGTTCTCATCCATAATCTCGGACGCATCCCCGGACCATACAAGTCCAACTGCTGCTTCCTCATTCGCGAGTAACATTTTGATCTCGTCTCCGACAATTGCTCTGACGTTTGGTGTCAATGTAGACAGCTTCTTCAGCGCTTCTTGCAGATGGTCTTCGTTGGTATCATTCAGAGAATAGCCGAGACTGTTCAATCCCATCCCAATGACTTCGCGTGCACCGTCAAGGAGCAGGATTTGATTTTTCAAACGCGGGTCCCACAGGTCATTCCAGCTATCAAACGTCAACCCATCCACCAGCTCAGGATTGAACACAACCCCCACTGTTCCCCAGAAATAAGGGATCGAGTACTTGTTGCCTTCGTCAAAGGACAAGTCCAAGAACCGCGGATCGATGTTGCTCAGGTTAGTCAATTTGCTGTGATCAATTGGAACGAGCAGGTCTTCCTCTTTCATTTTGCTAATCGCATATTCGGAAGGAATCGCCACATCGAACGTAGTACCGCCCTGCTCAATCTTGGTCAGCATCGCTTCATTGGAGTCAAACGTCTGATAGATGACCTTAATGCCTGTCTCGTCCTCAAATTCCTTGAGCAGATCTGGGTCGATATAATCGCCCCAGTTATAGATGGTCAGTGTGTTGCCGCCAGAATACCCCTGACTCTTGTTCAGATACGAAGCCAGGATCATTAGGGCAAACGCGGCCACAAAAACAAGCGCAAATGTCCGTACCAGTTGTTTCATGGTCGCAGCCCCTTTCCTCCTGGAGGTATCCGTGTTGCACGGCGGTTAATGAAGTAATATCCAACAACTAGCAACACGGTCAGCAGGAACAATAGGGTGGACAGAGCATTGATGGACAACGAAACGCCCTGCCTTGCTCTGGAGTATATCTCTACCGAGAGTGTGGAGTATCCATTACCCGTGACAAAGAATGTTACTGCAAAATCATCGAGCGAGTACGTCAATGCCATGAAGAATCCGGCAAAAATACCCGGTTTCACGTATGGCAACACCACACGCGTCAGAATCTGCCATGAACCAGCACCCAGATCGCGTGCCGCGTCCATCAGAGTTGGACTCATCTCCTGCAGCTTCGGCAGTACCATGATCACGACAATTGGTACGCTGAATGCAATATGAGACAGCAGAACCGAAGTGAAGCCCAGTTTGATACCAATCATGGTGAACAGAATCAGGAACGATGCACCAATGATGACATCCGGACTAACGATGAGCACGTTATTGAGTGACAGTAGCGTGTTCTTGGTCCGTTTGCGACGCACATGGTAGATCGCCAGTGCTCCTGCTACACCAAGGATCGTCGAGATCGCTGATGACAGGAGCGCAATGATAAATGTATTCAGCACAATGATGAGCAGCCGAGTATCAGCGAACACCTCTTTGTACCATTCGAGCGTGAATCCTTCGAAGCTGCGCATATGGCCGCCACTATTGAAGGAATAGAAGATCAGATACGCAATCGGTGCGTACAATATGGCGAATACAACGGCTAGATAGACGTTAGACAGCTTTCCGTTTCTTCCCATTACGCACCTCCTTCTTGCCTGATCCAGTCAGGAACATAATAATCGCCATCGCAATAATCAAAAAGACGGCAATTGTTGAACCCATCCCCCAGTCCTGGGTGACGAGAAAATGCTGTTCGATCGCTGTTCCCAGCGTAATTACACGGTTCCCCGCAATGAGGCGGGTAATCATGAACAGAGACAGCGCAGGAATAAATACAGCCTGACAGCCTGATTTTACTCCACTAATCGTCAGTGGAAAGATAACCCGGCGGAATGTCAGCCACGATGAGGCTCCCAGATCACGCGCCGCATAGATCAACGATGGATTCATCTCTTCCAGCGCATTGAAGATCGGCAGAATCATGAATGGAATGAAGATGTACACCGAGACAAAAATAAAGCTGAAATCGGTGAACAAAATCTGCTGTGTACCAATACCCACCACTTCAAGCAGGGAGTTGGTCAGACCGTACGTTCCGAACAGGCCGATGAAGGCATACGCTTTTAGCAAAAGATTGATCCAGCTTGGCAGAATGATCAGCAGCAACCATAGCTGCTTGTGCTTCGTCCGGGTCAGCATATACGCCGTCGGGTAGGAGATTAGCAGCGAGAACGCCGTAATCAGAAATGCATACCAGAACGAACTGAGCGTCATCTGCAAGTACACCGGTGTGAAGAATCGGGCGTAGTTGCCAAACGTGAAGTTACCCTCCACATCGAAGAACGAATAATAGATGACCAGCAGAACCGGCGCCACAACAAACAACACCATCCATAATACATATGGAATCAGATACGCATTGCGTGTGCTGGCCTTAGTCTGCATGAGCGGCCTCTTGGTAGGCTTCGAGTCGTTTGTCGAACTCTTCTTCGGTCTCGTTAAAGCGCATGACGTGTACCGCTTCCGGATCAAAATACAGTCCAATCCGTGCGCCTACAACGGCTTTCTTGGTTGAATGAACAAGCCACTCATTGCCCGCATCATCGTACGTGGATATCTCGTAATGCACCCCGCGGAATAACTGGGAATCCACATTAACCTTGAGTTTGCCTTGGTCTTCGGTTGTAATCTCCAGATCCTCTGGGCGAATGACAATCTCTACCGGCTCGTCCCGCTGGAGACCCTGATCGACACACTCGTGCTGTGCGCCAGCGAATTCCACCACAAAGTCCTGCTTCATTTTGCCCGATACAATGTTCGATTCACCGATAAAGTCTGCTACAAAGCGGTTAATCGGCTCATCATAGATATCATTCGGTGTACCGCTCTGTTGAATCACGCCGCCATTCAGGACAAAGATCTCATCCGACATCGCCAAGGCCTCTTCCTGATCATGTGTAACAAAAATAAACGTAATACCCAGTCGCTGTTGCAGCTCCCGCAGCTCGTACTGCATTTCAGTCCGTAATTTCAGATCAAGTGCCGAGAGCGGCTCGTCCAGTAGAAGAATCTCAGGTTCGTTCACAATGGCGCGTGCAATCGCGACACGTTGTCGTTGTCCGCCGGACATTTCGCCAATCTCCCGGTTTTCATACCCGGATAGATTGACGAATTTGAGGGCTTCCAACACTTTGCTGCGAATTTCAGCCGTTTTCATCTTTTTGATCCGCAAACCAAAGGCTACGTTCTCAAATACATTCAAATGTGGAAATAACGCATAATCCTGAAATACGGTATTCACCTGCCGCTGGTGGGCAGGCACTCGGTTGATGAGCGCACCGTTAAAATAAATACTGCCCTGTGTCGGCTCCGCAAAACCAGCAATCAGGCGCAATATCGTTGTTTTCCCGCAGCCCGATGGGCCAAGAAGCGTATAAAATTTACCCCGCTCAATCTCAAAGCTGACCGCCTTCAATACGGCTTCATCCTGATCGTATTGCTGAGTCACCGCTTCGAAGCGGATAATCGGTTGTTGTTCTGACATGCTTCACATCGCCCCCTTATACTTGAGGTACCTCTTAAGTCTGTACACTTTCGTTCATGCATCCTTATAGATAACCCATCTATTATATATGATTCAGGTATATCCGCAATGGTTTTGATGTAAACGCCGCGTGTCATTTCTTCTTATTTTCAAAAATCCTGCATACATTACGGGTAATGTCGATAATACGTACCCATATGGAGTAAATGAAGGATTTTTAGGATTCCATTTTATGTGTGAGAGGAGTCTTGGCTCTTGGATATTCGTCGTAACCTGCCTTTGCTGATGACCATTTGTTTCTTAAGTCAGATGGGCGGATTCATGATCCTGCCCCTATTTCCTTTGTTTATTGAGGAATTCGGCCTGTCCGGCTGGATGATGGGGGTTATTTTTGCACTCTTTTATGTGGGGAAAGTAATTGGTGGCGTTCCAGCAGCGGCAATTTATAAGAAACTAGGTGGTAAAAAGGCTCTCATCCTGATGCTGATCCTGCTGGCTGTCTGTATGGGCGGCTTCGCGCTGTCTACTGCTGTGGTGTTATTCGGCCTGCTCCGACTTCTACAGGGGCTCGCTTCCACGGGCCTTACCGTGGTCGTACGTTCCATCATCGGGGATGGGGGCAATGTAGACAACCGCGGCCTGTACAATGGATATATCAGTAGCAGTGAGGGCGGCGGTATGGTACTCGGTCCCGTCATTAGTGGCTGGCTGGCTTTGCATTGGCCGTTATCGGTTCCTTTTTTGCTCGTTACCGTATGTTGTCTGATGGCCGTGGTCGCTGCGATGGGGATGAAGACAACGGCACAAGCTAGAGCTAATCATGAGTCTGGGGATACGCTAAGTGATCCTCTGATGGAAGAGCCTTCAGCTGGCGTAAAGCAAGAACCTCTGGACAACTTAACACATTCACTTATCTCCACGGATGAAGTTGTAGAACCCACCACAAATGACTCCCACCCTCATACTACTGTATCAACTGCGCCTCCTTTATCTTCATCACCTTCTGATGCAAAGTATACTCAAGATTTGTCTACAAGGCTCACACAGCGGCAACAACTACTTGGCTACGGTACGGTGCATTTTCTGGAGATGAGTGCCTATGCGGTGTTTCTCACCTACTTCGCACTGTATGCAGCTCACATCATGCATTGGGACCCCTTTGCAACCAGTCTCGCCTTCACAGTATCCGGGATTTCTACGCTTGCCGCTGCTCCCTTTGTTGGTTATCTCTCTGACCGGTTAGGCGATCGTCTGTTACTCTGTATGCTCGGCATGTTTCTCATTGGAATCGAAGTTGCTGTATTTTTAAGCACGTCCTCCCATCTATGGGTCTACGTTGGCATGTTGATTGGCGGGGTTGGCGGTGCATGTTACATGGATTCGTTCTTTGCTCATATTGGTGATCATATCCCGGACGAGAGTCGAAGTTCTGTCATAGGCAAAATTGTCTCTGCGGCCGAGATCGGCTCCATCGTGTCTCCACTGGTTGCAGCGCTACTTATGGAAGTTGGCTCGCTGTACTCCGTGTTTGTGTTCAATCTGGTGCTGATTGCTGCTGCCATTGTAGTTCAGGCTGTGATGCGCAGTCGGTACAAGACAAGGCGGGTGTAAATGCAAAAGGGAGATGTCCCACAAGTCATGAATATGACGGAGGCATCCCTTAATTGGCGTAATTATTTTCTAACGAACTACACAAGTGTTATTCGCTTAAATTTCCACAGGGCGGTATTTTAACGAATCACAGAAGTACTATTTCCTCGAAATGGTGCTCCCTCATCGGTTTCAGGCAGGTTAATGCCGATATATCGCCACTGAAGTTCGTTAAATTACAATTCCACAATTAATCCGCCCTGTAAGGCGCGCTCGGTTCGTAAGCTTTACAACTCGTGAGATAAACCGTTTCGGTGGCAACCTCTCGATTATATTTTTCCCAATAATGTTGCTATGTGTACTGCATTTTCTTGAATTTTTCTTTTTAAGTAAGGGTCGGTCGTGTCAGGTAATTCTGTTGGTTTATAAAACCTTGCTTCAAGAACTTCAACCCCATCTGGCTTCAGTTCTCCCTCATACTCCGTGCAAATATAACCAATGACCACATTGTAGTATTCATGCCCATTTCTTAATTTCGTGTACAACTCTTTTCCTGAGAAGACGCCATACAGCTGAAGTTTCTTGATCTCTATCCCAATCTCTTCTCTGACCTCTCTTATTGCTGACTCTTCCACCGATTCGCCGAGCTCCATGTTTCCACCTGGTACTCCCCACGTATCATCCAGATGTCGAACTAATAGAATCTCACCTGTCTTGTTCAAGATCAATATACTCGGTCTCACCAAAATAACAGGAGCATTGCCAACCATTCCTCGCAACGTTTCAATATAACCCATGGATTGTCCCCTCCCCTATGTGAAGTCAAAGTCATGGCTTCATTATAGGGGTGTTATATATTTCCATATAGAGAAAGAATATTTTCATTTTTTTCCTATTTTAAAGCCCTTCGTTTGATAAAAAAGGATCACAAAAAATAACCCGTCTGCACAATTTAATGTGCAAACGGGCATTTCATTGGTGCATCTCCGGCCTGCGGCTGGTGATTCTCTACCTGTGCATTCTGCTGCTCACTGCTTCGCAGTTCTGCGGCAGATGCCACGCCATCTTTCAGGGTATACGCCTGATCCTGACGGAAAAAGTTCGGCTTCACGATCTCATTACGATAGGAGCTGTGGAAAATATGTGTTGTCGCCGGGGATACTGGCGGAATCAGCCACACCCAATCTCCGGTCAGTTCACGCCCAGCCTTCTCTTCCCGCTGTTCAAATAAATCGAACTGCGTTGCCGCCGTGTGGTGATCCACAATGCTCACACCTGCTTTTTTGAACGAATGCAGCACAGCCACATTCAGCTCAACTAACGCACGATCCTTCCACAGCGTCGTTTCACTCGACGTATTCAATCCAAACGCTTCCGCCACCGCAGGCAGCTTGTTATACCGGAACGTATCCGCCAGATTACGGGCGCCGATCTCGGTACCCATATACCAACCATTGAATGGTGCTGCTGGATAAGATATACCGCCAATCTCCAGTCGCATATCAGCAATCATCGGCACACCGTACCAGCGCATGCCCAGCTCGGCAATTTCCACTTGCTCCGGATGTTCAATAAGAACTTCCACAATCTCTTCTTCTGGCACAACATACCACTCTGGGGCTTGTCCTTGTGCCTGAATAATGAGCGGTAACACATCATAGGGGCTACCTGCCCCTTGCCAGCCAAGTGACATCGCCACCTTGGTCAGCTCCACCGAAGCAGGATCTCCGATAATACCTTGCTCTGTCTCATATCCCGCATAACGAATAAGCTGATGATTCCAGAGGCGTACCGGAGTTCCATTCGGCCCATCCGCTGGAAGGATGGTAATCATCGGGATTACTTTGCCAGCGTTGGATGCCACATGGATATGATTCAGCACAGCTTCTGCTGCCATTCCTGCCGTATCAGCGTGACGGGCGTCCACGATCCGCAATTTATCCCAAAACAGACGCCCGATGCAACGGTTGCTGTTCCGCCATGCCATTTTACAACCCTGCTCCAATTCCTCTGTGGTATGCACATAAGTACCAGTTACTTCGATCTCTCCCATAACGGCAACAAGCCGGGCCTCTGCGTCTTCACGCGAATGGCCCAGCTCTTCATAACATGTATATATAAACCGTTCAGCTTCTTCCTGCAATTGTTCCAGGTCTGACCGCATCGTTCATTCCACCATTCTGTACATCTTGAATGCCATCATTATACGGCAAGCGCACCGGATTTGTAAGCGAACGGACACTTTGTTCACGGACTCTACATATCGTTGTCAGGATGTAGGGTGACCTTGCTTATTTGCCCAGAAATGCAGTTAACATCCAGACCTCTTTATCCAGCGCAGCGGTGAATCCAATCAGCATATCTTCCGTTGCGTTATCTTCCGCTTCTCCTGCTTCGTGAATGCCTTGACGAATCACTTCCACCATCGTGTGCAAATCAGCAACCACCGACTCTACCATACGTTCAGCAGACAACCGGCCTTGTGCCTCTTCAATCGGAGAGAGACGCAACTGTTCAGTCATCGTAGCTACCGGACGTCCACCAATAGCAAGCAAACGTTCTGCAACTTCGTCCATATTTGCCGTAGCTAAGTTATACAGTTCTTCGAATTTGGCATGTAGTGTGAAGAAATGAGGCCCTTGGACATACCAGTGGAAGTTATGCAGTTTCGTGTACAATACGGACCAACCTGCGATCTGACGGTTCAGGACCTCTTGAAGTGCGGTGGCATTGTTAGCAAAAGTGTTGTTTCTAGTTTGGATTGTGCTCATGGAATTTATCCCCTCTCGAATATAAAAATAGAATTTGAATTTTATAATGGATTGCTTTGATTCGCTTCTTTTTAATTTAGACTTAATCTAAATCTTGTTTTAATTATAACACCGCATATCCTGTTTGGGAAGGCTCTGAACTACTCTTTCAAATGAAGATTTCATGAAGCACAGCTTCATAGAAACATGGGCACAGGCTAATTAAAAAAGATGATTTTAAGCAAACTCTCCCCAACCTATTGGAGTTATGGTAGACTCATCTGATCGGATTATCCATAAATTAGTGAAATAGGATGATACCCATCATAAAGATAGTTACCATTATAGGAAGTTAACTTAGTCACTATTGCGGAGGTAAAGATGAGGATATTTCAATTTAAACAAGAGTCAGGGAAGAAGATTACCAAATTCGATTCTAATTTCGTAATGTCACGTATAACGCAGACCAACAAAGCAGCTCATATCGGATGTATGCATTTAGCTGAGGGTGGGGTCATAGGTTATCACCAAGCTGTAGTTCCTCAACTCCTTTTAATCGTAAGTGGAGAGGGTTGGGTTAGAGGGGAAGCAAATGAATACATCAAAGTTCGTTGTGGCGAAGCGGTTCTCTGGGATAAACATGAATGGCACGAAACCAAAACAGAAGCTGGACTCATGGCAATTGTAATTGAAAGCGAAGAGTTAGACACCTCATTAATGATGCCTTTATAGAAGGTATAATATAAAAAAGCAGACCTGTACCTAAGACGGTAACAAGACTGCTCCTCTAAACATAAATCTACTTAAGCTTGAACAACCTCAAAAGTCAGAATACGACTGATCTCTTCATAGCTTGAAGCTACAAAATGAGGTTGATGATCAGATTCCGGTAGCGCCTCCCGATGGTTGAACCAGATGACTGTCCAGCCTGCATCCACTGCACCTACCACATCATTACGCCACGAGTCTCCAATATAATAGCTGGAACGGGCATCTGTCCCGGACTGCTTACTCACATATTCGAACAACCTGCGATCCGGCTTCGCATAACCAGTTGTACCGGAGATGAAGATCAGATGCTCGTCCACGAGACTGAGCACATCCAGTGCTTCAAGCTTGCGGCGCTGATGCTCTCCTTCTCCATTGGTGATTAGACCAACGGTATGGCCTTCTGCCTGAAGCCTTCTGATTAACTCATACGCTCCTTCAAAAGGTACAATCTCAAACTGTCTGCTCAGATACTGTGCTTGTAGTTCTTCAGCCTGTCCCGATTGTAGGGGGAGTCCGAACTCTTCCATCGTCAACTCAAACCTCCGACGGCGCATTCGCTCTACTGCATCCGCTTCTGGTACAGCGGACAGATCTTCTTGTGCAGACAGCCAGTCACTATAATAACGAAAACGATGATAGGCCTCAGCATAAGGGAACTCATCGGGCAGGCCGAGAACGTCCTGCAACGCGCCACGAAGTGGCTGCAAGTGATCATATAACGTATCATCTACGTCGAAAAATATGGTTTTAGCATTATTTATTTCACTCATAATGGTTGTCTATCCTCCTGCTTTTGCGTCCAAACACTCTTTTCTTACTACTATAAATGTATTCCTATGCCTCGTCCAAAAGGGATTTGTTGCGTGATCATCTCTACTCCAGAACAGTGCCCATAATAACGCTTAGACCAGAATTGATCGGACGGCTTTATATGTTAAAATAAGGATGATTAAATCTGAGGTGATGACGATGTTCAACCCAAAATTCTTCTTCTATTAGTTGTGCTCAAGGCACTGGCTACTCAAGCCAAAATCTAGCCCGGTACAACGGGGATGAAGATGTTCACACAGGAAGAGATTCAATCATGGGAAAATGAAACAGCTTTTGCACAGAGACACAACAAGAAGTTCATTGATCCAAGAAAAGAAAAGCTGAAAGATCACCGTAAAGGAATCAAGAGCACGCATTACAACAAAGAAAGTAAACCCGATCGTAAACATGATTATCGTCTGTATAGAACCAAAATGAAGCGTCTCATGCACCACGAGCAATACGATCTTCTGCACAACTATAAACGAACGAGCGGTTGGCTAACTTGGTAAACTGGAGTTAGAAGAGTAGTCCTTACATAACATTACTGCGCTACATCAAAATCAGTAGCCTTTTAAGTTAAGAAGGACTTCTTTTTTCAATCAATTACATACCGTTTCATTCGTTACTGACAGTTAGAATATATCGAGGAGGCCTTTATTCATGTGGAAAGAGCATCTTCATAGCATTTCGAAGGAGTATACGTTCAGTCCCCCTGCATCTGGTGATGACATTGCAAAGGTGGAAGACTCCTTACAGGTTACGCTCCCTCGTGAATTAAAAGAAATATTGCTCGAAACCAATGGAGTCAGAGCTATTTACGATTTGGGACTTATCTGGTCAGAAGATCGAATTAAGAATGAAAACAGACATTATCGGGATGACCACTCCCAAGATTACTACATGCCCTTTGATCACCTGCTCTTCTTCGGGGAAAGTGGGATTGGGGATTTATTTGCTTTTCCTGTGACAGGGGATGGAACGTGTAGAGATGACGTGTTTGTGTGGAATCATGAAAATGACAGCCGAAAATGGGTCGCACCTTCAGTGTCCAAATATTTGGAGTGGACTTTAGAAGGCAAAATAAAAATTTAGGTTACACGGACTAACGGACCCTAATCTACGATGAATAATTAGATAATTTTGTATTTCCATTTAATGAATATTATATTAATGAACACATTACAAATGAATAAAAGGTGGAATGAACTTATGAGTATATCAGAAAAGAAATGTCATGATTGCGGAGGAACATCTTTCGTAGAAGCATCGGATTACATCAACCTTCGTCCATTGGATAAGAAAATGACTCTCGGTGTGGAAAAAATGTACACGGTTTGTCTGGATTGCGGCGAAGTTGTTTCCATTAAAGTGAAGAACCCAGAGAAGTTGCTAAAATAATAATTCCAACAAGCACAGACAAAAACACCCTAGCTCACAATTGTGAAATAGGGTGTTTTTTCACGACATATGTGTCTTCAGTCTATACAATCAACGATACAACCTTACCTGCATTCACATCAATCAGGCCATAGTCCGTAATCTTCAGCGCGGGACTTACCGCAAGGGAGTGGGTGCTAATCGACATGATCGGATTGTAATGCACGTAACCAAGAGACAACATCGCTGCTCTCAGTTCCTTCACTTGATGGGATACCACTGCAAGTGGTTCCTCCGTCAAAATGCCACCTACAGGAAGTTCCAGATGGGACAGCACCTTGCCATCTTCCACCACACAGAACCCACCCTGGCTCGAAATTACCGTGTTAGCTGCCAATATCATATCTTCACGATTACGTCCTACAACCAGCAGGTTGTGATTGTCGTGTGAATATGTCGTTGCAATAGCACCACGTTTGATAGTGTCTCCACCGATCAGACCATGTGCACGATTGCCGTTCACACCATAACGTTCAAAGGTCGCGATCTGCGCATATCCGCTTTCTTCCCAGCGTAATTCACCATCCGAGGACTGAACCGGTGCAATATGCTCTTCCACAAAGGTAGAACCATCCTTCACCATCATGACACGGCACTGGTGCTCACCTTCACCAGCGAGATCAATACCTGATCCATTGACTTTCGGGTCTGACAACTGAATTGCAAAATCTGCTACGCCCAGCTTCTCCAACTGTACACTCTTATAGAAATGAGGTGGGAACTGCCCGGTTATGCGTTCCTGCTTATACGGTTCGTAACCGTCATAAACTTTGCGGCCGTTTTTGTACACCTGATCAATAGCGAGCTCCTCCAGGTTAGATAACAACACATAATCGGCTACTTTGCCTGGGGCAACGCTGCCACGATCGGTCATTTTCATCCGGGAAGCAGGGGTTGATGTTGCTGCATAAATCGCGTCTTCCGGACGCATCCCCATCTGAATTGCCTTGCGTACGATATGATCCAGATGACCACGCTCCACCAGTGAATCCGGCATTACATCATCTGTTACGAAGCAGAAATGCTGCGCCACATCATGCTGAATCAGGTACTCCATGACTTCCGGGGTCATTGATTTCTCTTGAATTTCAATAAACATACCTGCCGCAATCCGAGCCTGTAATCCCTCAATGCTCTGATGAGTATGATCGGAATCAATACCTGCGTAGATCAGTCGATGCAGATCAAGTCCAAGCAGTTTCGGTGTATGTCCTTCGATCACAAGATCCGGATAGTTTTTGCGAATATGCTGTAAAATCTGGTTTGTCTTGCATTCAGGATCACGGATGACATCAACATAGTTCATGATCTCGCCCAGACAGATGATCTCGCCAGTCGCGAGCAACACGTCCATATCTTCAATTTCAATCGAACCACCTGTTGTCTCCATCGGGGTTGCCGGAACGGAACTTGGGATCGCATAGAACATATCCACGGTGGTGTCCCGACTCACAGCCATCATCTCCTGCACACCTTCCAGCCCGAACACATTTGCCATCTCATGCGGTTCTGCGACAATCGATGTTACCCCGCAGCCAATCAGACCATGAGAAAAGGTTTCCGGTGTCACCATCGTACTTTCGATATGCAGATGGATATCGATCAAGCCAGGAATCATGTATCTTCCCCGCGCATCAATGACTTCATCTGCCTGAATCAACTCAGGTCCACCGGGTCCAACATAAAGGAATCTGCCGCCCAACACAGCGACGTTGTTCATTTCAAACCGTTTATAATAACTGTTATACACATGTACATTTACAATCAGTTGATCTGCACGCATGGGGCATAATCTCCTTCTTCACAAGCATTTCACCATGATGCGAACCGGACAATGAACCTGCACTTTAATCTGCTGTACTGCACATGACTGCGCACCGCTGCCATCGTCCGGGAATCATCGCATGAAATGCCTTCTTTGTTGCTCTTATTTCTTAATACTGTTCCTTACATTCACGACTACTCCACCAGTACAAGCTTGTCCTGTGGGAAGATCAGGCTAACACGTTGCCCGCTAAGGTATGGTGTTTCCATCTCTTGATTTGCTGTAAAGTCACCCAGTTCCGTCTCGATTACATACTGATAACTGCGTCCCAGATACGTGCTGACCTTGATAATCCCCGGCAAGGCGTTCATCACATTCGCAGAGGTATCTCCACTAACGATCAGATCATCCGGACGAATTGCGCCTTTACGAGCACCGGGACGTGCTGTTCCGGGATGCGCAGTTGCTGTAAATGTGCGTCCACCTGCGCTCAGTGTGATTAATTCACCTGCATCACTGCGCTCCGCGAATTCAATGAAATTATGGAACCCGATGAATCGTGCTACAAACTCCGTTGCCGGATATTTGAAAATGGTTTCCGGGCGGTCGAGCTGCTCAACCACGCCTTTGTTCATAATCGCTACCTGATCCGAGATCGAGAAGCACTCTTCCTGGTCATGAGAGACATACAGCGTTGTGATGCCCAGCTCTTGCTGAATGCGGCGAATCTCCACCCGCATGTTGAGGCGCAGGTTGGCATCCAGGTTACTGAGCGGTTCGTCGAACAAGAGCAGGTCAGGTTCAATGACCAATGCACGAGCAATGGCTACACGCTGACGCTGTCCACCGGACAGTTCTTGTGGAAAACGTTTCTCAAATCCATTCAGGTTAACGACTTCCAGGATTCGCATCACACGGGAAGAGATATCCTTGTCTTTCACCTTGCGCATCCGCAGGCCAAAGGCCACGTTGTCATAGACAGATAGATGCGGGAATAACGCATAACTCTGAAATACAAATCCGAAGTTCCGCTTGTTCGCCGGAACCTTCGTATAATCCTTGCCGCCGAACATAAACTTGCCCTGTGATGCTTCCAGAAATCCGGCGATGAGGCGCAGCGTAGTTGTTTTGCCGCAACCGCTCGGTCCGAGCAGGGAGAGCAGTTTACCTTTTTCCAGCTCCAACTGAAAATCCTTCAGGATTGTCTGCTTATCGTATGCCACGGATACGTGGTCTAATGTCAGCAATGCCATAGCGTTCTGCGCCTCCAATTAACGTTTAGTAAAGTATGAAAATCCGCCCATGATCCGTTCGATCACGAACATTAATAGTCCGGTCAGTACCATCAACAGCACGGAAATCGCTGCAATCGTTGGGTCAAAATAATTCTCCACATACGTCAGCATCTGAATCGGTAATGTGCTTACCCCTGGTCCGGTCATGAACACCGAGATGTCCACGTTGTTGAAGGACTCCAGGAAAGCAATCAGCACGGCAGCGATAATTCCTGAGCGGATGTTGGGAAGCACGATCGTGAAGAACGTTCTTACCCGTCCCGCACCAAGACTCAGCGCAGCTTCTTCCACTGCAAAGTCAAAGCTCGACAGACTCGACGCGATAACCCGAATGATGAATGGAAGCATGATAATCGTATGACCGATCAACAGTCCGAGATACATCGGCAGATGGTAGATTACGATCAGGTATTTCATCAATGTAAAACCAAGCACGATTCCCGGGATCAGTACCGGGGACAGGAACAGTGCGTTCAGCACGGACTTGCCTTTGAAATCGTAACGACTAAGTGCATACGCAGCCGGAACTCCGAGCACCAGTGCCAACAAGTTTCCCAGTAAGGAAATGATGATGGACGTCTGGAATGTGCGGAGGAAACCGCCTGTGTTGAAAATATTCTCATACCAGCGGAAGGAGAACCCTTCCGGCGGAAATTTGAGTACCGTTCCCGGTTCAAACGAAGTGACCGATATGATCAGAAGCGGGCCCAGCAGAAAGATAAAGACCAGCAGACTGAACAGGCCCAGCCCGATATGTTTCTCCCGCATATGTCTACCCCTTCGGATTTAAAGTTTTGGCCATTTTGTTCATGACACCAACCACGACAAATGTAATCACAATCATAATCGCGGCAACAACCGAGGCCAGATACCAGTCGTTGAGGGTCATGGCGTTTTGATACAGGAACGTAGCAATTACACGCTGTTTTCCTCCAAGGAGGGCAGGTGTGGTATACGCCGTCAGGCTTCCGACAAAGACAAGCACAGCTCCGATCACAAGTCCTGGCACAGCCAGTGGGAACACGACCCGGCGGAATGCCGTAATGCGCGATGCACCCAGACTTTGTGCTGCTTTGAGCAGGTCACCGTCAATGTTCTCCAGCACGCCCACCAGAGAGATAATCATCAGTGGCAGGAACAGGTGTGTCAGACCGATCATCATCGCTGCCGGCGTGTACAGAATGTCCAGCGGCTTGTCCACGATACCCAGACCAACAAGGGTGTTATTGATCAGCCCTTTGCGTCCAAGGATAATCATCCAGCTAAACGAGCGCACGACCGGGCTCGTCAGCAGTGGGAAGATCGCCAGTGCCAGCAAAATGCCTTTGCGACGCGGCGCTTTCTGCGAAATATAATAAGCTGTCGGGAATCCGAGCACCACACAGACGATGGTGGTGACCACGCTGACTTGCAGCGTCGTAAGCAATATTTTCAAAAAGTATGGGTCTCTGAAAAAATGCATGTATCCTTCAAACGTGAAGGAGTTTTCTTGGAAAAACGTCGACCCGATCGTCAGGACAATCGGAATGATCATAAATGCCGCCAAAAACACGAATCCCGGCAGCAATAGCCAGTAGATTACTGATTTCTTCATCGCGATACTCCTGACTTGTAATTTAATTCGAGATTGATACTTGAGTACTCCGACTGCAGTACCGTCCTTCGATCCCTGTTATCCCCCGATTTTTTGATTCATTCTCATAGGTGAAATTCGGGGAATAAAGGGGAACGCTTCGCTTCTCCAGATCGGTTCTGCACTCTCCGCAATCGTATAAATATCTTATTGGGCAGAGCAACTACGCATTTAATGCGTTGATAAACAGTTCAAGGAATGCTTCCGCATCTACAGTTTCGCAGACGAGGGTGTTGGGCTGCTCGCCTAAACGGTTTTGGAAGTCACATACCATCTGGCCATCGCACAGGCGGCTGGCGGTTTCGACATCGACGTAATACGATTTGCGTCCTACCAGTTCCGGGGCAAGGACTACGCCTACGGCTAGTGGATCATGTAAAGCGCAAGCGCGGACGCCGTTCATTTGTTCGTAACGGTTGATGTAAATCTCCGTGCTTTGAGCAACGTACGCGCGAAGTGCAGGATCAGTGAGACGCTCAATCGTTGCTTCATTCAGCAATGTTTGACGCGTCACATCCAATCCGACTTGGGTAAGCTTCTCGATGCCTGCGTGCAGTACGATGCGTGCGGCCTCTGGATCAGCGTATGTGTTGTACTCGGCGGTTGGTGTAATGTTGCCATGTCCACGAACTACGCCACCCATGAAGATGACTTCCTTCAATAAAGAAGGCAATTCAGGACACTTCATCAGCGCGAGTGCCAAGTTCGTTAAGGGTGCGGTCATGATTAATGTCAGTTCGCCCGGATATTGCTTGGCTTGTTCCACGATAAAGTCTGGCGCAAAACCTTCCTCGGCTTTCTTAGACACGGCCGGATCAGGCAGCGCACCCCCCAATCCGTCCTGTCCATGTACCCGGTGTTCATAATGCGACTTGCGAGTGAGTGGCCCAGCTGCTCCGGCAATGACCGGAATTTCAGGTGCACCCGCGAGTTCAAGAATTTTGCATGTATTCTCTGTTGCCTGCTGGAGTGATACGTTCCCACAGACCGTGGTGATGCCGAGGATGTTCAGCTTCCGGCTTTTAACTGCCAGCAAAATCGCCAGTGCATCGTCAATCCCCGTGTCCACGTCCAGAATGATGCGATTTTGCGCTTCACTCATCCGTTCTCAACTCCTATGCGGTGATATGGTTGCTTGCTGCAAATGATATAAGTTAAACATGTTGACCAAAGATAACTTTTAAGTCAGTCGGTTACTTGTTTATTGTGCAATCTCGCGGTTCCAGCGATCTGTCCAGCCTTTAACCTGTTGATTCACGAATTCCATATCCAGCTTGTTCAGCTTCTCAACAACTTCAGCGCCGTATGTTACGCCTTCTGCTTCTTCAGCAGTCAGTTCAACCTTTGTATTAACCGGGGAATCGACTTTAGCTTTGGCAGATTTTGCTTGTACATCCTGGCTAAGCTGCCAGTTGATGAACTCTTCAGCCAGCTCTTTGTTTTTGCTGCCCTTCACGACATTGATTGTGTTCATCACGGCATATGCACCTTCGCTAGGTGTAACAAACTTCGCATTAGGCACGGCTGCTTTCAGATCTTTGAAATACATTTCCATGATCGGTCCGCCAGCAATCTCTTCTTGGGAGAACATGTTCACGAATTCGGATGTTTGACTGTAGAATTTCACCACATTGCCGCTCATTTTTTTCAGTTCAGCAAATGCCGCATCTTCATTAAACGTATCGTTTCCAGCTACACGGGAAGCTGCATCCACAACCATCGGGCCTGCTGTTGCCGTAATATTCGGAATGGTCAGGTTACCTTCGAACGCCGGGTCCCACAGGTCACTCCATGAAGTCACTTCTTTGGATACGAGATCCGGGTTATAAGCGATACCGAGCTGTCCAACCGTGTAGGCCGGGCCATAATCCTCACCAAGTGGTGCTTTGGCAATATCATAAATGTCATTTACATTTGGAATTTTGGAGCGGTCAATTTTCTCAAACAGACCTTCATCGATACCTTGTTGTGCATAATAATCAGACAGGTAGATGACATCGACATTTGATGTACCTTGACGGATTTTGTTCAGACGTTCAGCATTATTGCCGACTTCGAGCACGATGTCTACATTATGTTCTTTTTCGAATGGACCAAATACTTCTTCATTGAAGAAATCTTCAGAGAAGCCCCAAGTGGAGATAACCAATTTGTTCGCTGCGGTTCCCCCACTGCCTGATCCGCCTGTTGCATCATCCGTGCTGCTGCCACAACCTGCAAGTAATAATGATGTCATTGCCACTGCTGCCAAACCGCTAATCCACTTTTTCATCATGATCCTGATTCCCCCTGATATATGTGTTTTAACAACCCAACCATTAAGTTGAACTAAATTGATAACACATCTTACGTAGAAAACAGAAAGAACCTGGAGAAACGAAGTGTTCGCCTTTATCACAAGATTTCTCCCTTATTTAAAGGAAATAAAAGAAATCTGGGGATAACAGCGATCGAAGGGTCTTCCTGATTTTCGAAGAATATGATGTGTTATACAGGGTTAGTTCGACTTAAAAAACAAAAAGAAAAGTGCTCTTGTATAAACAAGAACACTTTTCTTCGTAAACAAAGGAAAGCGACACCCGCTGCCGGTACATCATCGGTTTCTGCTTCAGAATCAATCCGAAGACAGACGCCATCATATGAAATTGTACGGAACCTGATCATGAATCCGGGCCATAACCTTTGTATACATCAACAAGAATTAATCCTGCCGATCCATCCTTAGGCCTGTTCCAGAATCACATTTGTGATTGCCCACTGAGTGGACGCATCATAATCCCGCAATATAGCTTCAATTGGCAAACCCATGTGTTGCTCGAGCTTCTCCCGGAATTTCTTCTTATATAAGACAGACATGCGGAAGTCCACTTCCAGCTTTAAGCCGGGGGCCTCCCCTTCCAGGGCGTCAGAGCGCGGTGAACGTCGGTGCTTCGCGTAGAAGGTCACAATATTCTGGTCAATGGTCACTCTCAGGAGAGTGGTGCCAAATCCGAACAGTTCCTTCGAGATTTCGTTATAATACTGGCACATCTTCTTCTTGCTCTCATTGCTGTCCAGTAGTTCCATGAACTCACCCACATCTCTTACTACCGTACATTCGACGTGTTAACACGATTGATTATACATAAATATACGATCATAGGCAACCCAAAAGATATAGTTAACATGAGAATAACACATAAAAGCGAACGATGAGACATTAACAACCAAAAACAATTCGTCTTAAACCACAGTGTATTTACATTAATATGCCTGCATGTCATTCCTATACTATTGTTGCTTCTATACTCCGTTTTCATACACAGGATTCGAGGCCTTTGTTTCAACTCTTCCTAAATGGGTACTAATTCCTGCGAAACATAGACAAACTTCGTCATTAACCGTTAAAATGAGACACAATGTTGACATGTTTTTATTTTCTAGAAATTGGAGGCTTATACCATGAAATGTCCAGTATGTAATCACGAAAATGGAGATGCCCATTTTTGCGAGAGGTGCGGCTCTAATCTAACCCAAACAACCTCATCACCAACTCCTGTACCGAACTCGGAATCTGCTGCTTCCGAACCCGAATATACCCGTTGGTCCAGCACGCAGGCTACCTCTTCCCAGGCATCCGTTCCATCCAACACACCATCCGTCTCCATTCACAAGGAACAGCCGAGAGAATCAACAGGTACCAATGACCATGCTTCTGCAGGAGACAATAGCTCCAATCAGTGGAATAATATTGTGCAGAATGAGAAAGTTCAGCAAGCCAAAGAAGTAAGCAAACAGTATCTATCCTATTTCCTCAGTGTATTGGCCCGTCCTTATCAGACGATGAAAACCGTTGGTGACCAGCATTCCCTAAACGGATGGCTAACGATGGCGCTAATTGCAGTTCTATCTTCTACATACTTCTTAATTACCTTTAGTCGCATAGGCATGGACGGCTTGTTCATTGGTGGATTTTTAAGACCGCTGTTGTTCACCGTCATTATCCTGATTGCCTCTATTGCACTGATGTACGCTATTCTGAAGATTGAAAAAATAACCTTCCGTCCCAAAACACTGGTTGCCCAGTTCGGTACATTGCTTGTTCCTGCTGTCGTATCCCTTGTTCTGGCGAATCTGTTTATTATCATCTCGTATTCCATCGCGATTTCATTGCTTGCTGTCTCGTATATCATTATCTTTGTTGCGCTGAACTCGGTGCTGTTCCAATATCCACTGAATCGTACCCAAGCAGCCATCGATAGCATGTACAGCGTGCTGATCGCCAATGTGGTCGTGTTCTTTATTCTGTATCGATTGTTGGGTGAGATTATCATTGGGCTGATCCGCTTGATGCTTTCGCCGTTTGGACGTCTGTAAACTATATCAGTTGGAATAAAGCTGTTTACACTCGTTACTTCGATGACAGAACAACCTTCCGATCGCTGTTATCTCCAGATTTTTTTATTCACTTTTACAAAGGTGAAAATCTGGAGATAAAGGCGAACGCTTCCGCTTCTTCAGGTTCTTTCTGTCCTCTACGTTTCGTGTAAATGGTTATTTCAATAAATATAAATCTTACTGACTCTTTGGATTTATATTAAGGCCTTCCTTGCTCATGCCGGGAAGGCCTTTTTTAGGTTTTCTATGGCAGCGTTGCGCCGAGCATGTATCATACACTATAATGTGTAGTGCAACAGGTATGTTCTTATTTACGTAACAAACACAGAACTAGCAACTCCCGTTACGTAATGAGTGGATTCACCACTGCCACCAACACTACATTGTGTAGTGTATTAATCACTCATTTTACAAAGAAAGCAGAGGAACTCTCTATGGACATGACTCATATGAATCATATGCAAATGGAGCACGAGGCAGGTACCTCCTACCTGTGGCTCATCGTAGGTGTAATTGTATTGCTGTTCTCCATCGCCACCTATATCTGGGCATCACGCACACAGGGAAAAATCCTGGCCCACATGAAAAAGAAAGAGCGGGCGGACATCCAGAAAAAAAGTCGCTCCCTTCGGCTGGCTGCACATGTAATGATGGCTGTGTCGATTATTACGTTTGGCCTGTTCTTCATGCAAGGGGCAGGTAAAACATATAATGTAGCTGATCTGGAGTCCAACGCGACAATCGACGTGACGGACGATAAATATTACGGGGCAGACCATACGGAGGACCCCATTCAGTATGAGATGACAATTCCAACATCGGGACCGCATAATCCGCATGATATCAAGTTTGGATTTTACACCGACTTCCCAGGCTATAATTATCTGGTACACAATCTGGAGCACGGGGACATCATCATCTATTATCGTGAGAACGCCAGCGAGGATTTGAAGGAACATCTGAAATACCTAGCCAAATTCCGCGAAGCCGGAGCAGGTATTCTGGCTGTACCCAACAAGGATATTCCCGAAGGCAGTGAAGTCGTGGTGACCGCATGGACCAAAACGATGAAGCTCGACCAATTCGACGATGCCAAAGTAGGTACTTTTATCATTAAATATATTAATCAGGGACCTGAAAAGATTCCTGCCTCTGTTCGCCAGGGCGGCGGAACGATGTAATGACGTAATCACCCAGTCATGTGAAGCCCCTCTATGTAGTGACAATGAGGTGTGTTCCAATGATGAGCATGGTCAATATAGGATTGAAACAAAACCAGCTCCCGGATCAAATTGACTCGGGAGCTAATTCTTTATGGACCGGATGCCGATATTTCAAGTAGAAAACTGTATATTTGATATACAATACATACGAACCAAAGAAGAACGACAAACACCAAGTAAAGAGACAAAGAGACGATTGATTTAACAGATCAAGGGGGAACACTTTTACCAATGAACAGTTTGTTTATGAGGATCTTTTTATTTTTTTCCTGTCTGATGCTGGCCGCGGGTGCGGTTCTTGGCATTACCATGTACCGTTCATCGGCTCAACTGGTCGAACAATCCATGGGGATGCAGGCACAGGCTGTGGGTGAACGGGCAGTTGCATTAATTGACACCTCTCTGTATGCACCACTCAGTACCGGACAGGACGAGACAGCGTATTACGGCATATTGCGTGAGCAGCTCAGTCAGCTGCGCGAGGCCAATGGACTCAAGTATCTGTACACCCTTGGTACACGCGAAGAAAATGGAACAAATACATATTTCTACGTTGTGGATGGGGCTGCTGCCGATGTGGCAGAGGATGACTTCTCCCCTTACGGTTCCGCAGAAGAGACCCATTATGAAGGAATGCTGCAAGCTTTTGAACAGAATGAGCCTATTCGGGGCGAACTCACACAGGATGAATATGGCGCTACCATTACAGCATATGTGCCGATCCATGGGGCTGACGGGAAAGTACTAGGATTGGTCGGTGCGGATCTGGATTCCACTGCGGTCTATGAACTGATGTCCCGCAACCGTATGACCATGATCTGGACAGCCTTGGCTATTGTTTTGTTGAGTGTCTTGCTGGTATATGGATTCGCCCATTACTTGACCCGACCATTGGTGAAGTTGAAGAAGTTAATCACCCAGGTAGGAAAAGGCGACCTGACCGTCAACGTTGAACTTAGTCGCAAGGACGAGGTAGGACAACTCGCTTCCGAGTTCAAACATCTGGTTACAGGTACTCGTGATGTCATGACTGGCATCCGTCAAAGCTCCGATTCTCTGCTACAGGCTGCAGAAGGTGTATCCAAACATTCACAGGCAACTGCCGAAGCTAGTCAGCGTATTGCCGAGCATACGAATCATACGGCCAGTGGAGCTGCCGAACAGGTGGCTCGTGCGGGTGAAGTTACGGTAGCCATGGAAGAGATCACACGCAGCATGCAGCACATTGCGAATTCTTCTTCTATAGTCGCGGATGTATCACAGGAAACGACCAATAACGCGGTGCAAGGTCAAGCCAACATCAACACGGCGATGGACAGTATGGACAAAATTCATCAGGCGAATGTGCAGATGGTAGCCTCCACCTCCCAGCTGGAGCAGTACTCAGGTAAAATTGAGTCGGTGGCACATCTGATGAAAGGTATCGCTTCACAGACCAATCTGCTCGCACTTAATGCAAGTATTGAAGCCGCTCGTGCAGGAGAGTATGGCAGCGGGTTTGCAGTGGTTGCCTCAGAGGTTCGCAAGCTTGCGGGGGAATCAGAGCAATCGTCCCAGCATGTAACCGAACTGATCGCCGAGATGACACGCCAGACTGCCCTGTTGTCAGAACATATGTCTGCCAGCACATCAGCAGTCCAATCCGGTCTCGTTGTTGTTCAGGAGGCAGGCCGTTCATTCACATCCATTCATACCGGGATTGAGACGATGAATGAACGTCTGCACGAAGTATCCGCAGCATCTGAGCAGCTGTCTGCCAGTGCAGAAGAAGTGTCCGCTTCCGTGGAGGACATGGAGCATATCTCGCGTGAATCCTCTTCAAGTATCCAGAAGGTATCGCACGCTACCGGTAGCCAACTGCAATCCATGGATGAGATGAGTGCATCCGCCGAATCGCTGCGGGTATTGTCCAGTGAGCTGAACGGATTGATTGGTCGATTTAAAATATAGCGGGCAGCTAGATTACTATATAAATCAGCACAAAACAAAAAGCCGCACGGCAGGGAAGGGATCATGGGGTTCAACCCCATATCCAGACCACTGCCTGCGGCTTTATTTTTGTTGTACCTTTAATGTTGGCAAGCCTTACAGTTGCCTGAATTAGTAGCGCTGCGGAGCAGCTTTTTTACCCAAATCCGTCATGTACGTAAAGAACGCTTCCGGATCGGTATCATACACTAGTTGTACTGGACGTCCGTCTGCTTGCTCCACCGTGCGGCCTTGGCTAGGACCATCCGGGATGACAATACAGTTTACGGTTTTTTTCTTCACGATGTCCTCGCGTCCAACGGAAGCCGTTGTCAGCACATCCCACAGATAGTATGTGGAATTCGTCTCACTGTACACCAGTGGCGGACAACCTGCGTAACAGTTACCCAAGAAGTCAACGCCTTCGAAGCGACGCTCTGCTGCCCAGCGGTTACGAACGGCTGGAGTCAGAGGTACTTTGTTCGTGCTTTCCAGTGCAACCAGATCGATCTGGATACCGCTCTGCCACACGCGGTAAGCGGCTTCCGGGTCCCAGAATACGTTCCACTCTGCTGTGCCATCATGCTCAGGTTCTTCTACGTTACCACGCTCAAATGTACCGCCCATCCATACCAGCTTGTCGATTTTCTCTTCAATGTCTGGTGCTTCGTCCAGTGCACGCGCAAGGTCTGTCAGTGGGCCTGTGAACAGGAGCAACGTTTTGCCTTCGGTATTGCGCACTTTCTCGATCAGATGCTGGTGTGCCGGAACAGCAGAGAGTGGAGCTTCCATTTTGCCGGACTCGTTCAGTACAGGAAGTGCATCTACATAGAAGGAATGCAGTCTCCACGCCGCAGGAAATGGATTTTTCCCTCTGGAGTTGGATTTGGATACCTCTACGGAATATGTACCGAAACGATCGATAATTTTACGGCTGGCATCTGTTGCTGGCTCCAGATATCCGTCTGCCGGAATAACCGATACGCCGGTTACATGTACATTGTCCATTTGCAGAAGCATGAACAGCGATACGAGGTCATCCACGCCGCCGTCATGGTTAAAATACACATTAAGTTGGTTCGTCATGCTTGCTTTCATCCTTCCCCTGGTTGTCCCATTGATGTTGATCATCCGTCTGCCCAAGGCCGACGCTCTCTCTATTATGTCCCATAAACCTTGGTTACGTAAACCTTCCCCATGCAAAGAAAACAAGGATCACGCCTCATCCTGCGGATATTTTACAGTTCCACCATTCCATCTCAGGAGGACAACTGGTATAGGTCATCAGCGTTCGGAAAACAAAGAAATGGACAGCAGGCTTGAAGCCCCGCCGTCCATCTCACCCATTCCATGCATTACATGGACTGGTTCTGTTTCTCTTCATTCTTCTCTGCAATCGGCACATACTTTCCTGGCCAGAAGGCCCATTTACCCAGCAATGCGGTGATCGCCGGTACCATGAACGGACGAACCAGGAAGGTATCCAACATCACACCAACGGCTGTGATTATACCAAACTGCACCAACACCTGAATTGGTAATGTAGCAAGAACCGCAAACGTTCCTGCCAAGATTAGACCTGCAGATGTAATAACAGAGCTTGTCTCGCCAACACCTTCTCTGATCGCTTGACGAAGTGGCATCGTTTTGCGTTTCTGCCAGATGCTAGAGATCATGAAGATGTTGTAGTCTTCACCCAGTGCCACGAGGAATACGAAGGAATACAGCGGAATCGCTCCCTGAATGGCATCTGCGCCAAGTCCGTAGTGAATGATGATCCAACCCAGACCCAGTGCAGAGAAATACGACAGAACAACCGTTGCAATCAGATACGCTGTAGCTACAACTGAACGCAGGTATAATAGTAATAACAAAGTAATCATGCCGATGACCACGGGAATAATGATCTTGGCATCCCGTTCTCCGGTCACTTCAATGTCATACTGTTCAGCCGTCTGACCATCGATCCAGACCTGACTGTCCACATTAGCTACACCAGCGTCTTGAAGCGCCTGTTCCGCAGTAGCTCGCAGATCTGGAATATGCTGCATTGCCTCCATGGAATATGGATTCAGATTAAATTCCACATCAAAGGCGGTAATGTTGGCATTCTCGGCACCCTGCTGAGCATCGCCTACTTTGCTAATGTAATCCAGCGATTCGAGCCGCTGCTTCAGATCAGTTTCTTTGCCTTCGGCATCAACGATCACTTTGACTGGAGCCAGCTCACCTTGGGAGAATTGTTCACCGATGACGGTGAAACCTTCGCGGGAAGGCACATCCTCCGGGAAGGAAGACAACAGATCATACGTGAATTTAACCTGAGTAGAGAATGCCGCCAGTCCTCCCAGCAATACCAACGTAATTGCAAGAACGGTCCATGGCTTTGTTACTACAACACGGCCAATCCAGCTTTCCTTCACTTTGCGCGGGGCAGGAGCCGGTTTGCCTTTTTTCTTCGCACGATCCACTTCCATCTCATGTGTACGTGGTACGAACGGATAGAATGAACCCCGACCGAAGATCGCCAGAAGCGCCGGAACCAGTGTCAGACTTGCAATAAACATGATAAAGATGGACAGACTGAATGGTACGGCAAAGCGATGATATGCACCGTATTCAGCCAGCAACAGTACCAGTAGTGCTGCAACGACCGTGAATCCACTCATGGCAATGGCGCCAGATGATCCGGTAATTGCCTGGAAAATGGCTTTCTTTTTGTCCGGCTCATGATAGAGAATCTGGCGGTATCTGGAGATCATGAACAGGCAGTAATCCGTTCCTGCTCCAAATAACAACACGGTCATGATCGAAATGGACTGTGCATCCACCGTAATCCAGCCCTGATCCGCCATGAATCCGAGAATGGGGCTTGTCACCATATACGCGAATCCAACGGCAATGATCGGGATAATCGCCAATACCGGCGAGCGGTAGATCAACAGCAACAGTACTAATACCAGTACAACCGTAGCGATCAGCAAGGATACATCGGCGGAGGAGAATAGCCCGCTCGCATCAATGGATATCCCTACTGGCCCTGTCACACGGGCAATCAGAGTATTGGTATCATCTATGGCTACATCGAACGGATTTGCCCCGAAGATGTCTTGTGTTTTTTGCTCAAGTGCTTCAATAGCTTCCTTCAATTGTTCTGAATCGGCACCTTCATTGAAGAAAAGTGGCATAACCAAAGTACTTCCGTCTTCCGAAAGCTGGCCTTTCAATGCCTGTGGTGGCAATTGATAGAGTGGCACAACGGACTGTTGTTGTTCTACCGGATCTTGATCCAGTCGCTCCGTTAATGCCTGAATGTTCTCAATCTGCTCATCCGTCAGACCGCCGGCTTGACGCCAAACGATCAGCGCGGGCAATCCTTCACCACCAGGGAATTCCTTCTCGGCAAGTGCAGCTGCCTGAACCGATGGTTTGGATTCACTCAGATCCTGTGCGTTATTGGTTTCACGATCACCTACAGCAGGCCATACCATGCCAAGCACAACGGCGATAATGATCCATACCAACAGCGTAATCCATTTACTTCGTTTGCCGGCAACCCAGCGGCCGTAACCCGAACCTTCCTGCATTGTCTCTTCATCTCCCTATTCTGTTTCTATGAAGCCCTAATATATATGATGGTGTAGTAATGAACCACGGGTCATAGTATAATCGAGTTAATTATATATACCGGAAGGTTAATTTTGCAATGCCTAATTTTGTGAACACTTCTAACAAGCAATTAAATACGTAAAGAGGTATGTACTTATGAGCAAAAAAACAAACATTCCCCGTTCACCGGGTAGACCCAAAACAACTGTGGATCAAGCATCTGTGCAATCCAACATATTGATGACAGCTTCACGATTGTTTATGGAATACGGGTATGAGCCCGTCTCTCTCCAGCAGATTGCTTCTTTATGCAATGTAACCAAAGCATCGATCTATTATCACTTCACCAGCAAAGCCGATCTGTTCACTGTTGCCATTACCCGCATGATGGCGATGGGCATGCAGCAGACTTCGCTCCGTCTGGATGAACCTGGTACGTTGCAAGAACGACTGGTTAAGGTTGCTGAAGCCAAGATGCAGCATTCCCATATTGAAACGGAGACCATGATGCGAGAAGCCGAGAAACATCTGGACACGGAGCAACTAGCTCAGATTCGGGAAGCAGAGGTTCACATATTCGAAGTACTAGCTACCCATTTTCAGAAGGAGATGGACAATGGTTATTTGCGGGTCGGGAACCCTATGCTGCTTGCCCATGCATTTACGTCACTGCTGATGCTCGCGAACCGCGAAGATGTACGCAACATGAATGGCGGCAGCATCGAGGAACTTGCGCAGGAACTGGTGGCGCTGTTTCTGGATGGAGCGGTTAAACGGAACTGAATCTAGCTCCAGATTCTAGCCAATGCGGCAATACCCGGGTCAATGCGTTCCAGCTCTATTCCGGCAAAACCGATAATGAACTCTCTTTTGCCGTCTGCTGGTCTGCTCCCGTTCGCCCACAAATATTCCGTTGAACTGATCTGTATCCCTGCCTCTATCGCTGCGGTTACCAATTCTGTGGCTGACTGTTTGGTTACCATTCGCAATACCAGATGGAATCCGGAATGTTGACCCCTTATTTCAACCCGATCTCCAAAATGCATCTGAATGGCCTGAACGATCAGGTCATGCTTTCGTTTGTAGACATTACGCATTTTACGGATATGCTTGCCCAGTTCTCCTTCACGCATGAACATCTCCAATGTTCGCTGATGGAGTCGGGAGGCTGATTGCTCGAATAGAACATTCTTATACATTTCGCGAAAATCATCCATTAATTCTCTCGGAAGCACCATGTAATGGATACAAAGAGCAGGTGCGAGCACCTGCGAGAAACCACCCATATAGATTACGCGACTTCTCTCGCGTAGCCCCTGCATTGATGGGATTGGTCTTCCATGATACCGGAACTCTCCATCGTAATCATCCTCGATAATGTATGCCTTTGTTCGTTCCGCCCATTCGAGCAACGCCAATCTGCGAGTGATCGGCATGGTCATACCTAGTGGAAATTGGTGAGAGGGTGACACACCCGCCAATTTTACCCCGGCCTGTTCCAGCTCCGTTAAGTTTATGCCATCAGGACCCAGAGAGATCGGGACAACCCGATAACCATAATTGCGGAATGTACCAGGTAACAGTCGGTATCCAGGATTCTCTACACCGATGGAATGCGTTGATTCTCCTTTGTGAAGAAGGGTCTGTGCTAATAGAGACATTAGCAGATGCTGTTCAGCACCCACAACAATCTGCTCTGGAGAACAGCTGACTCCCCTGAACTGCGCAAGATAGACAGCAATCTCACATCGTAGTCCCCATTCTCCCTGAGGGTCTCCATAGAACAACAACTCCTTCGCTTCTTCCCGCCAGATTCGATTAACATATTGGTGCCACTTGGCAATTGGAAACAGGCTGAAATCATTGCGTGACATATGAAAATCATATTGAACTGCTCGGGCAGGGCGTATTGCCTGATGGTCTGACCACGTCTTTTGGGCCACGGGAGCTTGTCCGGCTGTCTGTTTATCTGTTTGCCCAATCTGCATGGCATGATCGCTGTCCACCATGGCACGAACATGATAGCCACGACGTGGCTGACTGTATATATATCCTTCGGCGATCAATTGCTGATAGGCCCATTCCACCGGAGTAGTGCTTATTCCAAGCATCTCGGCAAGTTTTCGCACCGAAGGCAATCGGCTATGTTCAGCCCAATCCCCGTGAATGATTTCCCTTTTGATATGATCCGAGAGCTGTACATAGATTGGCGCACTATCGTTCTCGTCTAGCTTCGGTAATGTAATCATCATGATGCACCTCATCTGTCCTGCAAAATTAATTAAAACTGTATATTTGGAAGTATACAGTATTGGGATATACTCATGTCATCATCAATGTGTAACGCCAACTTTAAGAGGCAGGGCCATCTCGATCAGTCCCGCCTTGAACCTATAGGAGGAACAACTAATGTCACATTCAAAACCTTCCCCACGTATCCCACGTCTGCTAGAAACGTCGCGCATATATCTGCGTCCCTTCGAGATTACAGATGTGGATGCATACTTCCCCGGTCTGTTTGACGCCGAGATGCGTAGGCTGACGGGAACACAGAACAGTTTCACACGCGCTCAGGTCGAACGTTATGTTGAGAGCGCTGCACAAGATGACACCAGACTCATGCTACTTATTGCTTTACAGGAAAATGACCAGATCATCGGAGATGTCGTCCTGATGGACATGCATGCCAAGAATCGCAGTGCACATATCCGGGTTGCCATCGATCAGTCGGAACATCAAGGAAAAGGTTACGGTAGCGAGGCGTTGCTACTTATGCTGGACTACGGCTTCGGAATCTGTAACCTGCATCGAATCGAGCTTGAGGTGTACGCCTTCAACGAGCGAGCCATTCGCACGTATGAGAAGCTTGGATTCCAGCGCGAGGGTGTGAAGCGGGATGTCTTGTTCTACAATCATCAATACCATGATGCCATTCAGATGAGCATGCTTGAGGATGAGTTCAGGCAACGTGATATGAGAGATCAGCCAGGGAATGTTTAAGTTTTCGATCAACTAAAATCAAACTAAAAAACCGGGGGATCTAATAAACCTCCCCGGTTAGAAACTTCAGATGACCCGTCAGCACCGACAGCTCGGCGGGTGTCTTCATATACAATTCGCCGTCCGTGTCAGCTGACATCGGCGCATCCGTCTTCACTTTTAACGTAGATGCCTTGAAGTATGAAATACTCTCACTCTGAGGTTGCCATTCTCCCTCTGGCTTGTGCGACAGAATCTCTCGCAGCAGCGGAATGCCTGTCTCATGAATAATGAGCACGTCCAGTTCGCCATCCTGCAACGCATCCGGTGCAAAGGGCAATGCATTTGTTCCCAGAAAACGGCCATTGGCTGCATAGATCATCACCGCTTCGCCTTCCATCTCTTTCCCATCCGCCTCCAGTTGGTAACGAAACGGCTCTGTATGACTAATTGTCTGTAAAGTGCTGATAAAATAACTGAGCTTCCCCAGCGCGCCTTTCAGATTCTCGTTAATATTCTGCGATGCATCACTGATCAAGCCAATGCCAAAAAAGTTCGTGAACACCCGATCATTAGCTCGTCCAACATCAATAGATACCACCCGACCTGCCAGCATTTCTTGTGCCGCAATCTCTGCATCCGGTGAAATCCCGAGTGAACGCGCAAAGTCATTACAGGTGCCTCCAGGCAATATACCAATCAACGGAGGATGTTGCAGATCGGCCAGTCCATTCACGCATTCATGCACCGTGCCATCCCCACCCAAGATAAACACCACATTGAATTGCTCCCCGCGTTCACGACACAACTTCTCTCCTTCACCAGCTTCATCCGTACGCACAATGACGAGTTCATGGACAGCGGGAGCCAGCACACCAGCCACAAGGCCCACTGTATTCTCACGACTGGCCTTGCCCGAATGATGATGATGAATTAACAACGCTTTGTTAAACTCCATCCCTCTTCCTCCATTCCAATGCTTGTTACCCTTTACCCACAAAGGTTGAAGCCGTAAACAAGCCCTTCGCTAAGTACACATCATGATTCCAAATAGGTTTCCCAATCAGGTATGCATCCTAATCCTCATTCATTCGTAATAGCTATATAAGTTCAACTTAAGAATATTCACACATGCCACTCCGATGCCAGAATAACCTTCCGATCGCTGTTATCCCCAGATTTTTCTGATTTACTTTTACAAAGGTGAAAATCTGGTGATAAGCGTATGCTTCCGATGTAGCTTTCTTTCAGAAAGCTTTTAGGCCAACACTTCGCTTCTTCAGGTTATTTCTGTCCTCTACGTTCTCGTGTAAATGTATAGTTAAACTTAAATAGATAACCCTTTTATCTAACTAGCCAATTCCTTTTTTAACCAGATGTATGCATGGAAAAAAGGGTTTCTCCGCACCTTAATGTCATATGGTTGCAAATTTTGCTGGTGAGAACCCATTCAAATTGAGTCAAAACGGTTATATCTATACCATATACGAATGGAGGGATTCCCTATGATTCCGGCAACGTTGGAACAATTGGAGCAAGTTCGCAAGGAATGCCGTACCATGGTTCGCAAAAGAGCTACCGCTTCTGCCGGTACAACACTCGTTCCGCTACCCGGTACAGACGTACTGGCTGATGTGGGGATGCTGATGCAGCTGTTGCCTGCCATTAACAATAAATTCGGATTATCACAAAAACAGTTGGACGGCATGGACCCCGAGACCAAATCCATGATCTATGGATTCGTGATGTCCATCGGAAGCAAAGTCATTGGTCGTATGATCACCAAGGAATTGGTGGTACAGGTTCTGAAAAGAGTCGGCGTACGCGTAGCCACCAAATCCGTCGCCAAATTTGTCCCCTTTGCAGGACAGGGATTGGCTGCCGCACTCAGCTTCACAGCCATGCGCTATGTGGGTAACAAACATGTGGATGACTGTTATGAGGTTGTGAAACGCATGATTGAGCAGCGCGAATTAATCCCGGGTGAACCCGCTCCGTCTGCGCTGGAGGAAGCTAACAGCGACGACGTGAAGGCAGAAGTAAGGTCGGTCTCTAGCAATGACACTGATGAACCTGCTAACGATTCTAAGGATCAGTAAAATGCGGGTCATGCTATGCCCAAACTGAGGCTTACAAAGTATCTCATGACTAATCTGGATGTCCCACTTGGTGAGCTTATGCTCGTATGCTTGTATCTAGATTGATGTACAATGAATTCAAAATATAAATAAACGGGACAAAGCAGTGTAGTTACACCGCTTCGTCCCGTTTTTATTTTTGCACGCATGGCATATGTAAGACAATTATGACTAAGGTTTATTAGAATATTTTAACGAACTCAGCACACTCTAATAGGCACAATTCCACAATACCGGCGTTCTAACGAATCATAGACACTTTATTTCCGCATTCTGCAGTTTATTTTAACGCTTTGTGTTGCTTATCAGAGAAATAACATGTCTCAAGTTCGTTAGAATTGGGAGTGCTTGATAATCCTCCATATAAGGTGTCTACGATTCGTTAGCATGGACGAAGGATGAACCCTCATCCTGTCTGCACCTCACGCAAACAACTGAAAGGCTGACGAGCACCACAACCCAATTACTATGCCAACGTTCCTTCATATCTTATAGATCCATCGTATCCAAACGAACACATGAGAATCGACTCCTCTGGATACACGACAAATAGCCGGGAGCACCCCTAAGAGTGCTCCCGGCTATTCTAGTTAGTTACAGTGTAATCAGATCGCCTGCGGTTGTTGCTCCGCAAACTGACTATTGTACAGATCGGCGTAGAAGCCCTGACTTGCCATCAATTCATCATGATTACCCTGTTCAATCACGTTACCATGATCCATAACCAGGATCAGATCAGCGCCGCGAATGGTAGACAAACGGTGTGCAATGACAAAGCTCGTGCGATCTTTCATCAGATCATTCATTGCTTTCTGGATAAATACTTCGGTCCGTGTATCCACGCTACTCGTCGCTTCATCCAGAATGAGGATGGCAGGGTTCGCCAGAATCGCTCTTGCAATGGTCAGCAATTGTTTCTGCCCTTGAGAGATGTTCGACGCCTCTTCATTCAGCACCGTATCATAACCATCAGGCAGTGTACGGATAAAGTGATCCGCATGTGCCGCAACGGCTGCCTTGATTACATCGTCTTCCGTAGAACCTTCTCGACCATAGGCGATGTTGTCCCGAATCGTTCCGTTGAACAACCAGGTATCCTGAAGCACCATGCCGAACAGACTGCGCAGCTTACCACGCTCCATGTCCTTAATGTCTGCACCGTCAATCGTAATCCGACCATCCTGAATTTCGTAGAAACGCATTAACAGGTTGATCAGGGTGGTTTTACCGGCTCCCGTTGGTCCAACAATGGCTACCGTCTGTCCCGGTTTTACATCAATATTCATGTTATGAATGAGCAGTTCATTTTCTTTATATCCAAAGTTAACACCTTGGAATGCAACCGCACCTTTAGGCTGCTGTAATTGCACGGGTTGTTTGGACTCCGGAACTTCTTCCTCTTCATCCAGCAACTCGAATACCCGTTCTGCCGAAGCAATCGTTGATTGAATAATATTCGAGATATTTGCAATCTGATTAATCGGTTGTGTAAATTGACGGGAATATTGTGTGAAGGCCAGAATATCCCCAATAGAGATAGAACCACGTGTAACGAAGATCCCACCGACCACACAGATCAGTACATAACCCAAGTTACCCACAAAACTCATGAGCGGCATAATAATACCGGAGATAAACTGAGCTTTCCAGCCAGATTCATACAGTTCTTCATTGACCTTCTCAAATTGCTGTACGGATTGTTCTTCGCGTCCAAATGCTTTGACGACCTTGTGTCCCGTGTACATCTCTTCGACATGACCATTCAGTTCCCCAAGGGATTTCTGTTGACCCGCAAAGTGTTTTTGCGAACGAGATGCAACCAGCATGACAACAACTACACTGAGTGGCAACGTCAAAATCGTGATCAGCGTCATCCATGGACTAATCGTCAGCATCATGATAATTACGCCGACAATTGTGACGATGGACGTAATGAACTGTGCCAAACTTTGCTGAAGTGTATTACTGATATTGTCCACGTCATTCGTGGCACGGCTAAGTGTCTCCCCAGTTGTGCGGGAGTCAAAATATTTCAAAGGAAGACGTCCAACCTTCGCACTGATCTGCTCACGCATGTCATACACAACACGTTGGGCCACACCGGCCATCAGGTATTGCTGAACATACATAAATGCAGCACTGAACAGGTAGAGTCCGCCAAGCAGGTACAACACTTTTATCAATGCAGGAAAATCAATCCCGGCTCCCTGTACACCCTGAAGGATGGCAATGGCGCCTTTACTGAGAATATCCGTTCCTTCGGCCATAACTTTTGGACTGATGATGCTGAATACGGTACTCAAAATGGCTGCAACCAGCACACCTAACAGACGAGAACTATGGGGCTGGAGATAACGAATCAAGCGACGCAGTGTGCCTTTAAAATCTTTTGCTTTCTCAGCGGGAGGTCGCATGCCCATTCCGGGACCTGGACCCGGCCCACCATGGGGACGAGGCGACTTGCGTTCTGTACGTTCACTCATGCGATCTCCTCCTCTGTCAGCTGGGAGGATACAATCTCGCGATACACTTCATTGTGCTCCAGCAGCTCTTTATGTGTTCCTGAACCGACAATTCGGCCCTCATCCATAACTAAAATGCGATCGGCATCCATTACTGTACTTACGCGTTGCGCAACAATCAGCACAGCCGCTTCTGTCGTTTCGGACTTCAGCGCAGCACGAAGTTTAGCATCCGTTTTGAAATCGAGAGCAGAGAAACTGTCATCAAAGATATAAACTTCCGGACGGCGAACAAGTGCGCGAGCGATGGACAGACGTTGCTTTTGTCCACCAGATACGTTGTTACCACCTTGAGCGATAAGGCTGTCATATCCCTCTTTCATCTCGGTAATGAAGTTCTCCGCCTGAGCCGTGCGGGCCGCATGAACAACTTCATCCATTGTGGCATCATCTTTCCCGTGACGAATATTCTCCGTAATCGTACCCGTAAAGAGGACTGCTTTTTGTGGTACAAAGCCAATTTTGGCACGCAGATCTTCCTGCCGAATTTCACGCACATCCGTACCATTTACCCGAACACTGCCTTCGGTCACATCATAAAATCGTGGAATAAGACTGAGCAATGTCGATTTCCCAGAACCCGTACCGCCTATGATGGCTGTTGTCTCACCTGAGCGAGCAGTGAAGGAGATATCGGACAAAGCTGGATTCTCTGCGCCCGGATAACGGAAAGTTACATTCTCAAACTCAATCATACCCTGCATGGATTTCATACCACGAGGCTGCTCGGGATTGCTAAGATCCGGCTGCATATCAAGTACTTCGTTGATCCGTTCTGCCGATGCTGAAGCTCTTGGAATCATGACAAAGATCATCGAAACCATAATAAGTGAGAACATGATCTGCATTGCATATTGGATGAAGGCAATCAATGCACCGATGTTCATATTACCAGTGTCGATCCGCATTCCACCAAAATAAAGGATGGCAATCATCGAAAAGTTCATAACCAGCATCATCACAGGCATGATGGTCGCCATGAGCACATTAACTTTGATCGATGAATCTCTCAGTTCTGTATTGGCCCCGTTAAAGCGCACCTTCTCATGCTCCCCACGGTTAAAGGAACGAACAACCCGAATCCCTGTTAACTGCTCACGCAGCACCAGGTTGAGTCGGTCCAGCTTTTTCTGAATGGTTTTGAACAAAGGTAAACCCTTGGCACCAATCAGCGCAATAGCTCCACCGAGTACCGGAAGCACGACCAGGAAAATCGTAGATAATTTGGCGTCCTGAGATACCGCCATGAAGATACCCCCGATACACATGAGCGGAGCCATAATCATCATGCGCAGCATCATTGTAAGTACATTCTGTACCTGCGTGATGTCATTCGTCGTACGCGTAATCAATGAAGCAGTACCCATCTTATCGAACTCCTGGAGCGAGAAGTTCTCCACATGGCGGAATACTCTGCTACGCAGTTGTTTGGCAAATCCACCCGCTGTTCGAGATGAGAGGTAACTGGCGATCACCGAACACGCTGTTCCGCCAATCGCGATGACCAACATCCATCCACCAATCTGCCAGATATACGGGATATCCCCTTTAATGATGCCGTAATTCACAATATCTGCCATTAACGTAGGCAAGTACAATTCAGCAAGCGACTGAAACAGTACCAAAACCAGAATAAAAATAATCGGAATTCGGTATGGCTTCAGCATGCGAAACAGTTTCATCATGGCTTATCATCTCCTCTTGTCGAATCATCCTTTTGCAAGGAAGTTAATGTATCAAAAAAGGTGTATACCTTTGTCAACAACTCAGCCAGCTGAGTACTGTCTTGCTCACCCAAATGCTCAACTAACTTATTGAATATTTCCATGCGTTCTTGGTGAGCAGCCCGAATAATTCCACGACCTGCTTCAGTAATCGTGATGCGGACAGCACGGCGATCCTCCGGGTCCATCGTCCGTTTGACCAGCCCCTCATCTTCAAGGCCACGAATAACAGGTGTAATGGTCGGTGACTTCACTCGTAGCAATGCGCTGATTTCCGAGACTTTCATCCCGGGATGGTTGGATTCGATCGTGTCATTGAAATCAGGCGGATTGTCCTGCCAGTTCAATTGTTCTCCCGGATGCATCCCGTGGAGTAAACAACCCAGCACCATAATTTCATTGTGATTGCGCCCATGAGGTTTATGTTGCCTCCATTTGCCTTTATTAAACTGCATAATGGAGTACAAAAGCTTCTGAGCGACCGGATCTATACCAGTCATAATGGGTCCCTCCTTCTTTCTTTATCATTCCATAGACATCCAACATCATAGGACATCTATTAAATAGCAATACAATTAAATAGATGCACAATTAATTAGGTGTACTAAGTATATTATCGCAAGAAGCCATTGTCAAACATCTAAAAATAACCAACATAAACCCATAACCAAGAGCATACACGCGCTTGATTATGGGTTTTGTCATATGGCCTCCATTGGAGCCCACTATAGTTATTATGTACAATTCCATGAATTCAACTTATAAAGAAACTCCCTTTCATTACTCCGGTGGATGATGGCCCGGAGGTAAGGAAGGGGAGCATTTTATTACGATTGAAAAGTAGACACAAAAGAATCTTCTTATTGCATAAATTGCATGATTAGGTGCGTTTGTTACTCATCAGGACTGTGAAGCAGAGACTGTTTTAGGCACTGAGGCAAACGGGAAATACTCTTTTGCATTGTTGTAGGCAATACCCTGTACGATCTGACCGAGCAACTCCATATCCTGCGGTGCCTCCCCTTGTTCGGCCCATTCACCGATGAGGTTGCAGACGAGACGACGGAAATACTCATGCCGGGTGTAGGACAGGAAGCTGCGTGAATCGGTTAGCATGCCGACAAATCGGCTGAGCAGACCTACATTCGCCAGGGCTTTCATCTGGGCTAACATGCCATCCTTCGTATCGTTAAACCACCAGGCTGCACCAAGCTGGATTTTGCCCGGAATACCCCCGCCCTGGAAGCTGCCGATGATCGCCGCGAGCACTTCGTTGTCCCTTGGATTCAGAGAATACAGAATCGTTTTGGGCAGTGCTTGTTGTTGCTCCAAAGCGTCGAGCAATCCAATCATCGCTGCGGAAAGCGGCGTATCATTCACGGCATCGTAACCAGTATCCGGCCCAAGTTTGGCAAACATCCGTGTGTTGTTGTTACGGGCTGCATTAATGTGGAACTGCATCACCCAGCCCCGATCTGCATACAGTTTGCCAAGGAACGTCAGCGTTACCGTCTTGTACTTGTCCTCTTCCTCACGAGTTACCTTCTGACCCGCAAGTACCTTTGCAAAGATGGCAGCTGCTTCTTCGCGTGTAGCCACGCCGTAAGGAACATAATCAAGTGCATGGTCAGAGACTCTGCCGCCGACGGAATGGAAAAATTCCACACGTGACTCCAGCGCAGCAAGGAAGGATTCATAATCTGAAATGGCAGTGCCAGATGCCTGCGACAGCTTGCCCACCCATTCCACGAAGGTATCCCGGTTCAATTCCAAGCCTTTATCCGGGCGGAAAGAAGGTAATACCGCCGTATCAAAGCCTTCGATTTCCTGAATTTTCAGATGATACTCCAGAGAATCCGTTGGATCATCGGTTGTGCACACAACAGTGACATTGGATTTGGTAATCAGATCGCGTGCACCGAATCCGTCACTGTTCAGTTTGGCATTTACTTTTTCCCAGATGGCCGGTGCGCTTGTCTCATTCAATACTTCGTAGACGCCGAAATATCGCTGTAATTCCAGATGAGACCAGGCGTACAGCGGATTACCAATCATCATCGGTACCGTTTTGGCATAAGCCATGAAACGATCGTAATCGGTTACTCCCTCGCCGCCGGTCACATATTGCTCTTCAATTCCGTTTGCGCGCATGAGCCGCCACTTATAGTGATCACCGTATAACCAAGCCTCTGTAAGATTGCCAAAGGTTTTGTTCTCGTAGATCTCCTGAGGACTGAGGTGGCAATGATAATCAATAATCGGCATGTCTTTGGCATAATCCTCATATAACTTGATCGCCGTTTCATTGTGCAGCAAAAATTGTTCATCCAGAAAAGATTTCATTCGCCTCGCACGCTCCCTTTAGGTGAGTTTACGTTCATATGGGTTCACTTCCCATCTTTACGCTACACTGTTTATCATCAAAGTTCAATATAAAATGATAGCGTTATCAAAAAAGGTTGATTTAGGCATATATTCGGGAACAAGGTATACTGGATTTAACGCAAGGATGCTGATCTGAAGATCACACAAGGAGATGAAATGAATTGAAAATCACTTTTCTCGGCACTGGAGATATGTTCAGCGTGGAGCAGCACCACAATAGTATGTTGGCTGAATTCGGAGACACGCATCTGGTCATTGATTTTCCAGAATCAAATGCTAAAGCACTCAAGGAATATGGATTCGCCATGACCGATATCCACAACGTGTTCATTACGCATCTACATGAAGATCATATTAATGGTGTACAGATGCTGGGTTATTACGCACAGATCGTAGGCGACCGCAAACCCCGTCTGTTCATACACGAACAATTGGTAGATCCGCTCTGGAACATTCTATCCCCCGGCATGCGCTACACAACGGATGGTGAACGTACCATGAGCGATTACTACGATGTCGTTCCCCTGCCAGATGGAGGCACATTCGAACTGGGCGGCGTGACGTTTGAGACGTTTCGGACACAGCATGTTCCCGGTATGGTCAGCAATGGGCTACTCGCCAAGCCTTACTTCTATTACAGTGCTGACAGTACACTCGACCAGGAACGTGTGGAGCAAGTTGCCGCTGATGTGCAGCTGATTTTCCATGAATGCCATATGCACGATCTGGTCATCAAATCCCATACTTCATTGAAAGATCTGGAGCAGTTACCCGCGGAAGTGAGACAGAAAACCGTACTGATGCATTATCATGATGAGTACGCGGATGCGGACAGACGGGATCAGTTCAACCGCGAGCATAATCTGCGGATGGTTGGCACGTTGGAATCATTTGAACTGGAGTAGGTACGGAGAGAGGGCATCGGATATTATCGTATTTGGACCTATATTCTAATGGAGGTCATTGCTATGGAATATCGAATTGAACAAGGTTACTTTCTGATATATTCTCCTGCAAGAAGCACCAGTAGTGGAGACATCATGGTGGTTAAATTACTGGAAAGACCCTTTAAGGACAGAATTGAATTCCTCATTAACAGCAAAAACTATGAGTGTACTACACACCATGAATACTTAAACTTTGAGCCAACTTCTCATCATAAACCTGAGAAGCCTGGAGCATTTTCAATGGAACGAAGTGAGTTCAATCGAATGTGGGATACGATGAATCAGTATTTTGAAAAGTAATAACCTTACTATCTCAAATAGATGAACCGGCAGCGTCTACTCAGATTCCTCATACGGAACTGGCGGATGCTGCCTTTCTATTAATCTAATCTCTCTCCAATGACTTCATATACTCAATCGTCCTTGGAGACGGCTCGGCCTGAACATGAAAATAATCTTCCGTTCGCTGATCATTTGGGCCATAGGAAATTTTGATATACATATCTGCATAACGCTGGAGGATATTGCTGTCGATCTCCTCCTTGGGCTTCAAGACGTAACTTCTGCTCAAACTCAATCCAAGCGGTTCCTTGTCAGACTCTAAACTAATCTCGTGTGTATTGCTCACATTGGAATGAAATAATTCTCCAGCATCTATTCGATTTATCATGTTGGGATCGAGGGTGAAGGACTGAATGACATTAACCATGGGCACCCGAGCCTCATTCACCAAAATCTCATAAGTAATCCGATCAACTCCGGATTCATGACTCACATCCACCGTTGCTGTCAAATTATAATCATCTGGCGAGTTCGTCTGAAAAGACTCAAGGTTCTTCGTAACCCGCTCATTCAAATCTCTTCGCTCCGAATTCAACGTATACTCATCGGTTCGCTTCGGTTCACCCGCTGGCCCCTGGTTTGGTCCCAAACTGCAAGCCCCCAGACACACGGCTATTACACATAGGTACATGACCAACGGGAAGAAACGGTTCATCTCTCTTTTGGGACTCATGCCGCCCCTCCTCTTCTCCATCTTCTGCAAAAAATATCGCTTATTACGTTCTCTCATTTTATTTTCTAACACTCCATATTTGGATTATTGTACCATGTATTAAGATGTGGAACCGAACTGTTTCTTTCTCATTTCATGTTTTTAATTGTAGCAGTGATTCGTTTGCGTATGGCGGCGACACTTAACCCACGTTAAGCTAACGAATCTGAGAGACCTTATTCGGCTGAAATCCGAGTTACCAGTATTCTAACGAATCTCAAACGCGTTAATCAGGTGATGTTGCTCCAATTGGCGCTACTTCAATCGTTTTTGAGAGTAATAAGGTTACTGAGATTCGTTAGAATTCCAATAACGCTAATTCAGTGCAAATAAGGTGCCCTCGGTTCGTTAGGATGGAGTTTTAGTTGTACCTAGATAAATGCAAAAAACCACCTGGACACAGGTATACTCGCTCTCCTGTTCAGATGGTTTAACAATAACGGTCTATCTATATACTGTTTTTATGCGGTCGGTGTACCTTTTCTTATCCTGCCTGGCACATGCCGTTACTCAGCGTCAGCGCAGTCCTCATTCTGTTCAGGAATAGCCCATACCGAGACGCCTCCACCGCACACATGGAAGGTGGCCCAGCCGTCTTCCTCAATGGTAATCTGATCATCACAGCTCTTCGTCAGATCCACCCAGACTTCACCAGCACGATGCTCTCCGATGAACATCCTCTTCTCACCGTCATCCCCGTTGGAGATGACCACTGCACAACCGGAACCTTCGATTTCCTCTACGCCACGACGTACCCAGCCAATCGTATTGGCGTGATCGAAGTAATCTTCCTGCTCTCCATACGCTTTGTTGCAACGGGCAGACAGCAGAATGTCCAAAATCTCTTTTTTGCCATCCACAGGTTCAGGACCACCAATGCCATAATAATCCCCGTAAAATACAACCGGATAACCATCGCGACGTAATAGCGTCAACGCATAGGCGCTTGGCTTAAACCAGTCTCCAATCCATGATTCCAACGCTTCATGAGGTTGGGAGTCATGGTTATCTACAAAAGTTACCGCATGGGTAGGATGTGTCTGAACCAAGGTATCATCAAAAATTTTGGAGAGATCAAAGTCTCTACCTGCAAGCGAAGCCTCATGCAACTTGTAGTGAAGAGACACGTCAAACAAGTCGATCTGATAGTCTACCGTATCGAGGAATTCACGACATGCATCCAGGTTTGAATTCCAGAACTCGCCTACGATGTAGAAATCCTGACCGCGTTTGCGGATCATCTCTGCTGCGAATTCCTTAATGAATTCATGGTTGATATGCTTAATCGCATCCAGCCGGAACCCACCGCACTGGAGGGTATCGATCAGCCATTTCCCCCAATCGATCATCTCGCGCCGAACATCCGGGTGGTTATAATCTATATTGGCGAACATCAGATAGTCATAGTTACCAAACTCATCATCGACATTCTCATTCCATTTTTTATTCTCTCCTGCGATGCGGAATACACCTGTTCGTTCTCCCTTGGCATCAAAGTCCGTGCCATTGAAGTGGTCAGAGTTCCATTTAAAAGAGGAGTATTGATCCCCGCGACCCGGGAATGTGAATTTGGTCCAGCCCTCAATCTCAAACGGCTCAGAAATTTCCTTCGTTCGATCATTGGGATCAACCTCGATCACTTTGAACACTTCCGTCTCATCTGCTCCGGCCTTGTGATTCATGACCAGATCCACATAGACGGCGATTCCGTTCTTCTGACACTCGGCAATGGCCTCCACCAGTTCCTGCTTGGTGCCATATTTGGTCCGTACGGTACCCTTTTGATCAAATTCGCCCAGATCGTACAGATCATATACACCATAACCTGTATCTTCTGCGGACACTGCCTTGGTTACGGGTGGTACCCATACCGAGTCAATGCCTTTGGCTTTAAGTTCCGGGGCCATTTCAGCCAGTCGCTTCCAATGATCTCCGTCTGCAGCCAGGTGCCATTCAAAAAACTGCATCATGGTATGATTTCTCTTCATTATAACCGACCTCCTTGATTGCTTTCGAAGCGGACCGCGGAACGGATAGGGTAATCGCCGTTGTTCGTTCGTTGCTAACCAAGTTATAACCCTTTCACCCTACCCTTCAATCATATAAAGGAAAGAAAATCGAAAAATATATGCTGTATAAGCTGAACAAAGATTATTTACACTGACACTACAATGACAGAATAACCTTCCAATCGCTGTTATCCCCAAATTTTTTGATTCCCTTTTTCGAAGGGGAAAATCCGAGGATAGCGTATGCTTCCGATGTAGCTTTCTTTCAGAAAGCTTTTAGGCGAACGCTTCGCTTTTTCAGGTTTTTTCTGTCCTCTCCGTTATCGTGTAAATGATTAGTTCAACTTATATACATGCATCATTTCATTCGTAGTTCGTTCATCAAATTCGTTTATAGTCCCGCCACTCCTCGGGCAGCAGGGAACGATAGGGTTCCTGCGTGAACCGATCGTCGACCAGCACCAGCACACCCCTGTCTTCTTCTGTCCGAATCAGCCGTCCACCCGCCTGTAGCACCTTATTCATACCAGGGAAAATATAGGCATAATTGAATCCGTTGCGTCCTGTCCGATCATAGTAATCACGTAATACGTTGTTCTCCAGACCAATCTGCGGCAGCCCCGCACCTACCACAACGACGCCATTCAAGCGGTCTCCCGGCAGATCGACACCCTCAGAGAATACGCCACCCATGACGGCAAATACCAATCGTGTTCGTTCAGGATTGGGTTGGAAACCATCCAAAAACTGCTCCCGTTCCAGTTCGTTCATGCCTTGCTTTTGTATAACCGTATCCGCTTCACTTGGAAGCTGTGCATAGGTCTCATATATCTCGCGCATATAAGGGTAGGAAGGGAAGAAGACCATCAGATTGCTGCGCGGCCATTCACTTACCAGCTGTTGCAGCATCTCTGCAATGGGGCGCCGGGATTGCTCCCGGTCCTTATATCGCACAGATAAGGGCAGAAGCCTTACATCCAGTTGTTCACGCTGAAATGGCGATGGAATCTGCAATGTATAATCCTCTTCCTCTGCACCCAGCATATCCCGAAAATAGCGAAGGGGTGACAATGTAGCTGAGAAATGAATGAGGGAGCGGAATCCTTTGGCCGTCTGACGAAGCAGTACCGAAGGATCGAGACAAAATAACTTCACTCTCACTTCACTTCGAACACACTCTGCATACGTAATAAAACGTTCATCATACAGCTTGGCAATACGCAGGAAATTCTGTGCCGTGAAGTAGGCATCCAACAGCAGCTGATCCGTCTCGGCATTCCCTGAACCACCTTCAACAAGACATTGCTCCGCAACCATGACAAAAGGTTCCAGTCGTTCAATCAGTTCCTCCGGTGCTTCCTGCTGGATGATCTTTCCTTCTTCTCCACCGTTTTTCCGAAGGGTAATCAGATACTTATCAATGGCCCCGGTGTAGTCAACAATGGCTTTGGCAGCAGGCACACTGCTGTCCAGCGACTGGAACTCTCTTTTCACATCCAGAAATACTGCCTTCTCCAGCTCAGCGGAAAACATCATTCGGCCACGATCGACCAGATTATGAGCCTCGTCCACCAATAACACCGTCTTGCGTTTCTGCTCCTCCAACATTCTTTTCAGAGAGATCCTCGGATCGAAAATATAGTTATAATCGCAGATCACCGCATCGGCTGCATATGCCGCATCCAGTGAAAACTCAAACGGACACACCCGATGTTTGCGCGCATACTGCTCGATGACCGGACGTGTCATCAACGTCTCATGTTCCAGCATGTCCAGCACAGCACCGTTAATACGGTCATAATACCCTTCACACATGCCGCATTGCCCCGTATCACAAGCTTCTTCTTCCTTAAAACAAATCTTGTCCTTCGCGGTCAGACTGATCACATGCATCTTCAATCCTTCCGATTGCATCCGGGCAAAAGCTTCTTCTGCCGCCACCCGTGTCGTCGTCCTCGCGGTCAGATAGAACAATCGGCTCGCTTCGCCTTCGCCAATCGCTTTGACCGTGGGGAACAGTACGGACATCGTTTTACCAATGCCTGTTGGTGCTTTGGCCATCAATCCCTGACCCTCACGGATTGTTTTGTAAACGGCTCCTGCCAGCTTTCGCTGTCCCTCCCTGTATTTGCGAAAAGGAAACGGCAGCTCTTTCACACTGATATCACGCTTTTCTTCATATGCAGCGATCATCTCTGCATATGGCGCATAACCGGCAATCACTTCTGCCGCAAACTGCTCCAGTTCCTGTCGTTCTGCCATTCGGCGAAACCGTCTTTCTTCATGGGTAACCGAATGCACATACGTCAACTGAACTTGCATACGTGGTTCGTCTTGCTGAACGGCGTACATATAGGCATACATCATCGCCTGCGCCCAGTGTACGGGAAGACCTTCTCCCAGATCATCCAGATTGCCCGCAGTTGATTTGATCTCATCCACCGTCAACTGACCCTCCAACCGGATCAGGCCATCACATCGTCCCTCCACCACATAGGTCAGATCCCCATGTTGAATCTCAGCTTCGAGCACAATCTCTTTGAGATCCTCTTCCGTGTACTCCTTCTGTACCCGCTGATGAATTCGAGTTCCCTCCTGCATCGAGGCATTGGTCCGGAACCCTGGACGTATGCTGCCACTGCGGTACACATACTCCACCAAAGGTCTAACCGATATCCGAATTGTTGTTGTCATACGATCACCCGTTCTGTTTGTAGTGATTATACTTTATCATGAAATATGCTTTTGGACACAGCACCACCTCGAAGAAGTGGAAAATATTATAAAGAGAGATTGACATTCCATCGTCGCATAAGTAAAGTTAACTTTACGTAAAGCGAACTTTACTTATGGGAGGATATACTTGCAAAATCTAATCAGAGACAAACGAATACATATGCACATCACACAGGAAGAACTGTCTCAACGGCTAAAGGTCTCCAGGCAGACCATCATATCGTTGGAATCCGGAAAGTACAAACCTTCTCTTGTGCTTGCTCACAAGCTTGCCCAATTATTTGGCTGTCAGATCGAGGAATTATTTATTTTTGAAGGAGATGAGAATATTGAGTTCTGAATTACTGAATCGGATGATCGGGATCGGTGGAATTGTAGCTGGTTTGTTATTTGCAATACTCATTATTTTTTTCACAAGGTTGATTGCAAAAAAGCACAACGGACTGGATGAGCGGTATTTCTATTGTATCACGAGAGCAAAAGCCTTCTCCTGGAATGCGACCACTATCAGTCTTGCTCTGGCATGGATCCTCGTAGTTATGCTAGACGGAATATCGCTTTCCTTTTTCATTATTACTGCAGTGTTTGTCATTCATTGTTTATCTTCTATTGCGGCAAACCTATACTACTCAGCTCGGAATTAGCCCACCTGTCCGATACATGTGAACCGATTGGACTCGCACAATCCCATATGCTATGTTGAGTTAGAATGTACTTAATAAGGAGGCCGCTTCTATGTATATCTATTTGGTTCCTTCACCGATTCCGGATGCACTTGCTGCATACCCGCATCTGACATTGCGAAGCGAAGAGCACGTGCGCCTGGCTATTGAATCCGCAGAACGCCTGATGAATATCGAGTCTGATGATAAAATAGCCGCATATGAAGCTTTTGATGCCGCAGGCTCCTGGACTGGTGGTGGTTACGCTGTTCTCAACAATATCCCTGTCACAGAGGATGGTCGTAACGATTTCGAAGAACGGTTTAAGAACCGTGCCCGCAAGGTAGAAGACGAGCCTGGCTTTGTTGGTATTCGTGTGCTTCGTCCTCTGAAGGATGACACATATGTCGTACTTACACTCTGGCAGTCGGAAGAAAACTTCAAAGGCTGGCAGGAATCCCAAGCATATAGTCACGCTCACCGTAACCGCAGTACTAGCGAAGGACTGACCGCACAGAAGCCTACCATGTTCCCCAGACCTTCTTACGTCACAACGTACACTATAGAATAACGAAATTGGGTCGCATCTGGCTTTTATCGCAGTGGCCCATGTTTTTTCAAACCTCTTCCTGCATGGAAGAGGTTTTTTGCCGTCAATTGTAGAAGGCTCTCATTTTTGACACAGCCATGCTCAGATAGGATAATACTTGTTAAATGAAACTTCGGAAGGGAAGGCGGTACCTTGTCACGCAGTTCACTCACCCGATTTCTAAGCGGACCGTTTATATTCTTTACCATTATCATGATGATCAAAAGTTCACTGGCCTGGATTGTTATCTTTGATGACATCCCTGTCTGGAAACCACTGCTGACCGAATTGCCGCTCATCTGGATCGGCTTCTGTCTAATCGAGTGGTTTGCTGCCAAGCGGCGAATGTGGATATACCTTGCCATGAATTTGCTGCTCTCAGGGATTTTCTTTGCAGCCATCATGTACTACAAATACTATGGCGTAATCGTTAACTATCATGCGTTGGCACAAGTGAATCAGGTGACCTCGGTCAAGAGTAGCATGTTCTCTTTGCTTGACCCCTATTATTTGTTTATTTTTGCAGACGTTCTGATTATCGGGGGGATACTCATTCGTCGTCGGATCAAGCTAGGGAGTACAGAACGCCCGAACCGTATTCCACTTGAACGACGTGCCAGAAGACGGGTTGCCTCGGTCATTCTGACCCTGTCCATGATCCTGTGCATGCTCAACATCTATCCCAATCGGGCCAGCATGAGTGAGCTTACACAAGCAGAACAGATGGGCATCCTCGGTTACGAGGCGTATACCATCCTGGATCGACCTGATAAACCTGTGCCCATCGCTCACATTGATCAGACTGACATCGACCAACTGAAACAAACGACCGAACTTCCTGCGATTGTGGAGCAGGGTGCCGCGAGCGGACGCAATGTGATTATGCTCCAGTTGGAATCGTTCCAGAACTTTCTGATTGGATTAGAGGTAGATGGACAGGAGATTACGCCTAATCTGAATCAATTGGCTAGACAGAGCCTGTATTTTCCGAACTTCTATCAGCAAGTGGGACAGGGAAATACATCAGATGCAGAATTTGTTGTGAACACATCGTTCTACACCCCGCCGAACGGGGCAGCAACAACTGTATATGCGGATAAAGCTCTGCCGAGTCTACCCAAGCTGATGTCAGCAAACGGATATCAGACAGCTACATTCCATACAAATGATGTTCGTTTCTGGAATCGGGATCAGTTATACAAGGCACTTGGATTCGACCAGTATTATGATATTAATTATTTCGGCACACAGGACTCTATCGCCTTTTCGGCCTCGGATGAAGTACTGTATTCCAAAACACTGGATAAGCTGGAATCCATGCAGTCTTCGGGCGATCCCTTCTATGCCCATATCATCTCCATGTCAGCCCACCACCCGTACACTTTGCCTAAAAACAAGGTGAAGCTGACGCTGCCAGAGCGTTACAAAGATACGTTGCCCGGTGATTATCTGATATCACAGCATTATGCCGATCAGGCGGTTGGACAGTTGATTGCTGGATTGAAAGAACGGGGATTATGGGAAAATAGTTTGTTTGTCTTGTACGGGGATCACCTGGGACTTCCCATCTATTCACTGGATCGGGATGACAAAGTCCTTATGAAAGAGTTGTATGGTCGGGAATACACATCAGCAGATATGATTAATATTCCACTCATTATCTCGGCCCCGGGTGCTACTCCGGGTGTACAGCTGGAGCAGATCGGAGGCCAGGTGGACATTCTGCCAACGATTGCGGGACTCACCGGAGTATCGCTGAAGGACCAATTACACTTCGGACAGGATTTGTTGCATGAAGGTGGAAATCTCCTACCCGAACGATATTATCTTCCTTCCGGTTCCGTGCTAAACGATGCTTCTCTCTTCATACCGGCGAAAGGATACGGGGACGGAACGCATTATTCCCTAGCTGATGCGGGCAGACAGGATGAAGGGCAACAGCAGACGGGTGTTCCTTCAGAAGAGATATCGAAAATTTCGGCGGAAAAGGTACCTTCAGTATTCTCCACACCCAATAACAGTGAGGTGTCTCCTTCGCGGTTTATAACCAAGGAACAATATGATCGAGCATTGGATCTTGCACACTTGTCCAACAGTTATTTGAGCCAGCTCCCGGATCGAAAGGACGCGAACTGATTTTATTTTTTTAATATTCTAAAAAGAGCTTCATAGTGAATCACCAAGTACTGAAGTTTCTTCAAGATTACACATCTATAACGCACATGATCCATCTTACGAGGATGAACATGTGCGTTATTTGAATTACACACAATCGGCATTCAACCTTTTTCCATTTCAGAAGGCTACAAGAGCTGATGGATCAATATTCTTTAAAATATTTCAGTAGTTCCGATTGGAAACTTTCAGCAGTAAAACTACGCTCTCGATTTTTGTGAACAATCAGACCATGCGTAAAGCTTATTTTAGAAGTAAAAGGAAGAATTTTTAATCTACCCATCTTTAGTTCGTTTTTGATCGCTATTTTAGGGACCAAGGCAAAACCTTTTCCACAGCATACAAGTTCCTTGATCATCTCAAGACTTGAAAGCTCTAACGCATTCTTAACCACAATCCCTTCATTCTTTAGAACATCTACAGCAGTCGTATGATACAAACAAGATGTGCCGTTACTGATAAACACCTCGTCATTTAGAATCTGCGCCCCTACACTTTCCACTTTCCGAACCAAATCCTCAGATGCAACAAAAACAATAGTCTCTTCCATAATCGGATAAAAGAGAATGTCATGTCGCTCAGGGTTTTGAGGAACAATGCCAAAATCCAGGGCATAATCCAGCACACTTTTTAGAATATCTTGATGCGCCCCTTGTTCAACACGTAAATTTACGCTTGGAAAGTTTCTCGTATATTCCTGTACAAATGGAAGCATGCGTGTAAGAAAAAAGGATTCCTGTAGTCTAATATTTATTGTTCCGCACGGCTCATTCATATCATTCATACTTTCTTTAAGGGATTCACTTAAGTGGACATACTGATAAGCATATTTGGAAAATACTTTTCCAGCTTCCGTAGGTTCCACCCCTCGTGGAAATCGATGAAACAACTTCTGTCCGCAGATCTTCTCCAGCTGTTGAATATGAGTTGTTACTGTGGACTGGACATAACCTAAGCGCTCCCCAGCTCGGCTGAAACTCTTCTCTTCAAGCAAAGCAATAAATGCCTGAAAAAAACGACCCTCTAAGGAATTTATCATATCTTTCACCCTTTTGTATTTCGATTTAAAATAGCTAGCATTCAATCTATTCATTATTCAAATAAATATATTAATTATACAATAAAAACACGTCATCACCAGTTCTACAAGTAAGTAAGAGAAATAATATTGGACTTCTTAATGAATCCAGAAGGAGATGTAAAAAATGAAGATTAGTTATCAGCACCAGAAAGTTGGAGATGTCGAAGTTTTTTACCGTGAAGCCGGGCCTAAGGATGGCCAAGTTATTTTACTATTACACGGGTTTCCATCCTCTAGTCATATGTTTCGCGACCTTATTCCCAAACTGGCAGAACAATACCGTGTCATTGCCCCTGATCTTGCTGGGTTTGGTCGCACAACAACTCCACCGCGCAGTCAGTTTGACTTCACATTTGACAGCCTGTTTCGAGTTATTGAAGGTTTCACTGAAGCATTAGCTCTTAAGAAATATGTAATGTATGTGTTTGATTATGGGGCACCTGTCGGTTATCGCTTGGCAGTGGCTCACCCGGAACAAGTTCAAGCCATTATTAGTCAGAATGGCAACGCATATGTCGAAGGATTTAGTGACGCATGGGGACCTTGGGAGATGTATTGGCACTCTCCAACACCTGAAAATCGTGAAGCATGTCGTGATTCCTTAACCCCCGAAACTATCCGTAACTTTCAGTATCTTCATGGAACTGATGCTAGCCTTGTTTCACCAGACGGATATTCACTGGATATTGCCTACATGTCACGCCCGGAAGCTGAAGAAATCCAACTGGATTTAATCCTCGATTATAGAACAAACGTGGATCTTTATCCTGAATTTCAGGCTTATTTCCGCAATTATCAACCTCCTCTTCTAGCTGTATGGGGTAAAAATGATCCTGCTTTTCTTCCTGCTGGAGCTTTAGCTTATAAGCGTGATATCCCATCTGCAGAAGTGCATTTACTTGATACTGGGCATTTTGCTCTCGAAACACATGTGACAGAGATCCATGAGCTCATTCACCACTTCTTAAAGAAAATATTTTAAACCCATCATACATTGGCTCAATCTCAACCTTGAACTAAATAGAAAAAGCCCGTAGAAAGCAGGTCCAATAATGGCCTGTTCTACGGGCTTTTTGCATCTGTCATCATTCTTCAAGGTACTTGCAACGCCACTATGATCTAATGTTCTATCCCGTCCAGTTCACAACGGCAGTAGCGCAACCGACTTGCGAGCAGTCAATTGCTCTACCATGGCAAGCCATTCTTGTGGTTTGTTAGGAAGCACTGCATAATATCGATTCAGGAAATCAGCCACCAGACTGGCTGGCAGTTCATCAAGCGACTCATCGCCTGGCATGAAACACAGATCCAATCCGCCAACTGCTTCACCGTCACCTTGCCAGGATGGATGAACATACGGGAAGTCCAGACGCTGATATCCCAGATGGGACAGCACTTCGCGACGCACATACGGGTCCATCGGCTTGATGCCGCCAAACTCATGATCCTGACTCAGATAAGGGTTATAGATTTCGGCAAACATACCGAACAATTCTTTCCCGTTTGCTGCAGCCAGCTTTTGCAGATCACGCTTGCGGTTATTCGCCAGGAAACTGCCGATCCCCAGACCTTCACGCCCAATAATCGTAAAGTCCGTCATGGCTACGTTCCAATCCTCGTAATAACGGTACTCTGTCGCTCCAACAACCTGTCCCTCATGCACAGCCACGAACACCCGAATACCCGGATCTTCCAGTGGTTCTTCCCACAGGGGGAAGTCAAGCACTTCTTCCCGCGGGAAAATCTCCTGCATCAACTTGTGCATTTGGGCAAACAATGGATCTTTAATGGATGTAATACGCGTGAATTCCATGAATAAATACCCCCTAGATTGATGATGTATTTCGTTTAACATTTCTTTATCTGAACGGATTCCGCCACTCCATCAGGGCTGCATAGTTGCAGGATTCCTCATCGTCCAGATAGCCCGCTGTCACACCAACTGGCATGCGCCCACAACGAAGCAGGAACGATATCACCGGATCACGTCTTTCTCCCGCTGCCACCTGGTTCAGATATTCCTGCGCAGACAGTTGGTCTGCAACCAAATGATAACCGGGCATTCTACCAGCACCCAGTAACCGATCCATCCCCTGAGCGATGACAAGGTGGTACATCGCCTGCATCATAAGCTGAGCCAGTCCCCATTTGCGGTACATTGGACGAACACAGAGATCAACAATATACAGCGTGTTGCCATCCGGCTGGTGGTTACGAATATAACCGTCATCCGTTACTTGGGCCCAGGTATGACTTGCTGGATGTGCAGGGTCCCACTGCATCCGTAGCGAGGTCATTGATCCGGCCAACTCTCCATCGACTTCAATACAGATGGCACCCTCCGGGTAATGCTGTACATGACTGGTGAGCTGCTCGTGACTCCAGAGCAGTTCTTCCGGATAAGGAGGAGGGAAACTCTCCGCCTGAATGCGAATGAGTTCCTCAAAGTCGGCAGTAACATAATTGCGAACGACTGCTTTTACCCTTTTACCACTTCGCTCCGGATCGGTGATCAGCATTTCTTTGGTATACATGTTGCCGGTTCACCCCTTTCCACTGACAAAATGAATTCCCTACTCTGTTTCGCTTCGGTTTTAATTATGTGTTCAAAAAGGTCGGTTTTCAGTACCGAGAAGATGGGATGAAGCTAGAAATGGAGTAGCGGAGCGTAGGGAAGACTACGTGAGCAACGGACATTTCGGCTGAATTCCATATTCGATGCTGATGATGCCACTAGGCATCCTTCGTAATCAAAAGCGGGCTTTTTGAACAACCTCTATAAGGTTGCCTACTCCCAATCGGTATACAGATCAGTACGGCGGTCACGCCAGGTCGTTACCGATCCACGTTCACGTACCTCATACAACAAGTCCAGATCCAGATCGGCGGTCACGATCATATCGTTGTTAATCTCACCCTCGGCCAGAATGCCACGTGGCGGGAACGGAATATCATTTGGCGTAATGATCGCAGCCTGTCCATAGTTGGCCCGCATGAAATCAACGGTCGGCAGGTTACCCACTGTTCCGGTTAACACAACATACACCTGATTCTCTACCGCGCGGGCATGACTCGTATAACGCACACGGTAGAATCCATGACGATCGTCCGTGCAGGAAGGACAGAAAATTACGTCTGCGCCTTTGGCTTTGGCCATCCGTACAATTTCCGGGAATTCAATATCGTAACAGGTCAGCATCGCAATACGGCCTTTGTCCGTGTCGAACACCTCAAGTCCCTCTCCGGGAGCCATGTTCCATTCCTGGACTTCGGTTGGTGTAATGTGAATCTTGTCCTGCCGCGCGATGCGACCATCCGGGTAGAACATGTGGGCTGTATTATACAGCTTCCCTTCACGTCGAATGACGTGGGTTCCCCCGATGACGTGCATGCCGTACTTGGTAGCAAGAGACGTGAATAGTTGTTCATATTGCTCCGTAAAGTTTGGCAACTCCTCAATTGTCAGTGCATTGCCTTGTTTGTCCCCAATGGACATTAACTGCGTTGTGAAAAATTCCGGGAACAGGACAAATTCGGTTCCGTATTCACTCGCTGTCCGTATGTAATGCTCAGCCTGAGCGGCGAACTGCTCAAACGAGCTGATTGTTTGTAGCTGGTATTGTACAGCGGATACCCGTAATTTCATGTTCGTACACCTCCATCATGATTATGCTTCCATTGTAACAACGATCCGGGGTCAACAAAAGAGTATTTACACTGGGCACTAGAATGGAACAACCTTCCGATCGCTTCCCTTACTCACCCAGCATCGACTGAGTGAATCCAATCCACTCTCTCGTGGCAAATGAAAGATAACGATCCTTCCGCCAGATCATGCCGAGCTGCCATGGAATCACCGGTTCCACCACGGGTATAATGCGCACGCGCATATGGTCTACCTCACGACAGATCGTCTCCGGCAGTAAGGCTACCCCCAAATTGGCAGCAACCATCGCGCTGAGCAGATCCCACTGGGAGCTCTCATATACCACACGGGGCTGGAAGCCAGCATGCTGACAGGCCACAATAATCCGGTCATGCAATGCAAAATCCTCCCTAAACAGCACAAAGGCGTCGTTTTCCAGTTCATGCAGCGCGACCGATTCTTTTCCAGCAAGTGGATGTGAAGGGTGTACGAGCAGGTTCAGCTTCTCTTTCACAAACACAAAATGATCCAACAGCTCATCCACGGTTGGCAGTACGGCAACGCCAATATCCAGTGCACCACTGATCACATCGGCCTCCACTTTTTTGGCGCCATCCTCAAACAGCTGAATGGTCACCTGCGGGTAGGCTTTGTGAAATTCGCCAATGATCATGGGGAAAAAGCTTGATCCTACCATCGGCGGCAAACCAATCCGCAGATGGCCTTTCTTCAAATTCATCAGATCGTCCAATTCGGACGACAGACTGCGGAATGATTTTTCAATCTCAAGTGCCTGCCGAAAAAACACATGGCCTGCATCGGTTAGTTCAACTTTCTTCCCATAACGGTCCAGTAAAGTGATACCCAATTCCTCTTCAAGACTCTTGACCGTCTTGCTGATCGTGGGCTGGGTGATATACAGGACTTCGGCGGCTTTAGTGAAGCTCTGCTGCCGGGCAACTTCCAGAAAATATTGCAAATGGCGGATATCCATCGGTTGATACTCACCTCTCATAGACAAATGGAATAGTAAACATTCTTAATATGCATTTTACTCATGAAAGGAAGCCATGTAAAATTTGTGATATCAAATGAATCATTTTCATTTTCATAATAACTTAAACGATTACGTTGATTATACAAGGAGGGATTGAAGTGAAAAAATGGGGCCTTGGTATTGCACAAGTTGCGCTCTTAATGGTTTTTTCACTGCTGATGGACCTGCTGGCCCGTACTCTCCATCTTCCTGTACCAGGTTCAATACTCGGTATGGTTGTGTTATTCATTCTGCTTCAGACTCGTGTTGTGAAGCTGCGCTGGATTGAAGTTGGAGCTGCCTGGCTGCTCGGTGAACTATTGTTATTTTTTATCCCGTCAGCCGTTGGCATTATGAACTATATGCCCATGTTGGAACATGACGGATTGCAAATTTTATTTATCGTACTACTTAGTACTTTCCTGGTCATGTCCTGCACAGGCCTAGTGGCTACACGAATTGCCAAACGAAAGGAGCGTCACACCGGATGATTGGATTCCTCTGCCTGTTGTTAACCGTCGGTATCTATTGGGTTACCAAACGAATGTATCGCAATCTGCCTAAAGTATATCTGTCTCCGTTGCTCATTACACCGCTTCTTGTTGTTGGCATATTGCTTGCAACCGGAACGGATTATGCCACGTATAGTAGTGGTGGCAAATGGCTGAGTCTGCTGCTTCAACCGGCCACCGTGGCTTTTGCCGTACCGCTCTATACCTTTTTCCATGTACTCAAAAAACATATTTCCGAGATTGTCTTCAGTGTCATGACTGGCTCGGTTGTTGCCGTACTTTCCTCTGCCCTGCTCGCCAAATGGTTGCGCCTGGATTCCGGTCTCATTCATAGTCTGATCCCAAGATCGATTACCACCCCAATTGCCATGAACGTATCCGCCACTATCGGTGGCATACCCGCAGTGACAGCTGTTTTTGTTATTATGACTGGTCTGCTCGGAGTAATTATGGGCCCTTCCATCGTCAAAATGCTGCGCATCGATGGGGAGATTGCACGAGGCACACTGTTTGGAACCGGTGCCCATGGCACAGGGACATCCAAGGCGTTTGAACTGAGTTCCCTGACCGGTACCATCTCCAGCATCTCCATGGTGCTCGCTGCATTGTTCACTTTAGCGGTTGCACCCGTGCTTTCTAAACTTATTTTCCCATAATGGATGGAATTATCCACTTTTTTTGAAATATTATTGTTGTATTAAAGCCCTTTCTTCCTTACAATAAGGACAGGTTTTTAATTGTGAATATTGCGGGGGAGATGCGATGAAAAGAACCGGAATGAAGAGATCTCTGGACCGTCTTGGACGAATTGTCCTTCCCAAAGAAATGCGGGATACGATGGAAATCCATATCGGCGATCCGCTTGAGTTTTTCATTGAAGGAAAAGAGTTGATTTTAAGAAAGTACAAATCAACATTATGTATTTTTTGCGGTGATGTAGATACGGAAATGTATTTCAAAGAACAATTCATCTGCCGGACTTGTGCAATTCAATTAAAACACCCGGATGACTCTCCCGACTGGTTCGTACCTCAGAACAAACAGGCTCCTGCACCCGTGGAGCGTCCTGCTTCCAAATCCGCCCCAGTCTCATCTCCCGCTAGGGAAGAAGGGACCACAGCTGACAACCAAGAATATCCGGACCTGCGGCCAAAGACGGCACGTATGCTGCAACAGATGAAAGAAATTGTTGAACAGAATCCCGGTTTGGCTCAACAGCAAATTGCGGAAAAGCTTGGCATCAGCCAAGGACGCGTCTCTCAATTAAAAAAGTTACTATAATCAAAATGGCATTTGATCATTTATAGTCAGAAGACCTTCCGATCAGGAAGTCCCGCTGCAAGAGAACCCGTTGTTTTTCGTGGGTTCTTCTTTTTTTATATTCATATTGGGAAAGGAGTTCTATGGATAAAATTCTGTATTTATCACAATTCGACCTCATGTCCTCCTTATCCGAGGCAGACCTGATTGAAATGGATGGGATGACTTCTATTACGACCATACCTAAAAACAGACAGATCCAGACACCCGATACGTTTACAGAAGGTTTCTATTTTGTAAAACGGGGAAAGGTTCGTTTATATACATTAAATCCGGAGGGCAAGCAGTTCACTCTCGATATTTTGACGGAAGGTAACGTGTTTGGAGAAATGAACGGAATCTCACTCGGAACACGCGCCGTTTATATCGATACGATGGAGGAGTGTGATATTTGCCTGATGAACAAACAACGTTTTGAACAGTTTCTGATTGAACATCCGGAATTTATGATGAGACTGATGAACGTACTAAGCGAGCGGATCAAACGAATGAGCGAGTTGACACAGACGCTTGCACTCGGAAACCTGCATGAAAAGGTGATACATAATCTCTTCCGGCTGGCTGAACAGATGGGATGCATCGAAGAAGATGAGTACTGCCGGATTCAACTCGGGCTTACCCATCAGGAGATTGCCTGGATGGCAGGAGCCACACGGGAATCGGTTACGATTGTCATGCAAGACTTGGCAAAATCTGGCCGTATTCGTACCGGATTCAAATCAGTCTCCCTTCATCGTGACGAAATCGCTAACCTCCGGAAAATCACTGACCACTTGTAAGATGCCTTACATCCCTGTTCTCCAGCAAGTTGTACTGTATAACTCATGATGTTATACAACCAAGGAGGAGTATACCGTTGGATGCTAAGCCAGATCTATTTATCCCTGAAGACATTTTTCTTCGCAAAGGTGCCCGTAAAGCAACGGAAATTCCTGAGCATATCCGCAATTGGCTACAAGCAGGACATATCGAATCGGTCAATCTGACCGAATGGCTGGCTGTAGATCATATTTCTCTTTTTCAGAAGGTTACCCATGAATGGGGAATGGATGCCGAAACCAGAGCAATTACAGAGCAGTTAACACAGATGGATGAGCAGCGGATCATGAAAATCATCCCGACCATAGCCATGCAATGGCTTGATCTGTTGAAACGTCCATCAGTCAATGAAAAAACGAATCTCTTTTGTTCCATTGCAGAACATCGTTCAGACAGTGTTCGCTGCTGGGCGGCTTATATCATTGGGCTGGATTCCGGTCTGAACCTGACTGAAAAGTTGGAGCATATTCGGCCCTTTGCAGCAGATCATCACTTTGGTGTAAGAGAAATCGCCTGGATGGCTGTACGGGAGTCCATCTCTGCCGAATTATCCTTAGCCTTGCAGCAGTTAATCCCATGGAGCGTTGACCCTGATCCACTGATCCGTCGCTTTGCCATAGAATCAATCAGACCTCGTGGCGTCTGGGCCAAGCATATTCAGGAGTTAAAAGAAAATCCGGCCATGGCCCTTCCCTTGCTTGACGCAGTAAAATCCGATGCCCATAAGTATGTACAGGATTCGGTAAGTAACTGGCTGAACGACGCCAGCAAGACCAATCCAGAGTGGGTGCGGCAGGTCTGTGCCACTTGGACTCAGCAGTCGGATACCCAACATACGCGGCGAATCGTTACACGTGCCACGCGAAGTCTTACATAAAAAAAGATGACCACCGCTTACTGGCAGTGGTCATCTTCTGCATAGGCATCCGCGTTTACATTCCTTTTGACAGGAATACCTTTTCCACGTTGAACAGCCCAATTACGTTCCCTCTTATCTTTAACTTACGCCTGAATCGCGTCCATCTGGCCTTCTTCTTCCGCTTCCAATCTGCGCATGCCCACAACCCAAACAATAATGTTAGCTACCAACAACACAGCCGGGAACGGAACAGCAGCGTATTGTGCATAGATCAGATGACTTCCCACGGCCCCAATCAGAATGAAGGTCAGTATGCCAGAAGCCAGGATGCGAGTCCGTGGAATCAGCAGTCCTACAGCACTAAGCAACTCCGCAGCGCCCAGCAGATACATCGTCCATGTCGGATAAGAGAAACTTTCGAATGTCTGAATCATCATATCTGCCCCACTAATCTTGTTAAACCCCGTCATGACGAAGACACCTGCTAACACAACCAGAAAAACGTAACCCAAAATCTTGTTCATATGTAGATCCTCCTGTAACAAATTATATGTTCCTACTATGTAATGATTATTTTTGCTGCACATTGTAAAAAAAGAATCTATGTAAAAGTTCCCAAAGGTCACTCTGTTTTCAACCGTTCAGCCCAGTTCAATTTTCAGAATAGTACGCATTCATATTATACGTATTATTTATCACCAACTTACTTTTGTGAAGTTAGTATATAATAATAATATAATTTCTTCAAGTAATTTTTCACTGTATGATGTATAATACATACAAAAGGTATGTTACAGTATATTTTGTAGTAACCCTCATTTACTTGGATGTCCTATATTCTTAAAGCGGCAGAAATCATGTCCTTTCATATACAACTTTGAAGAAAATCATTATGAATCGAGGTGAACACGTTGAAGCTGAAAAAAGTAAAATCACCAAGTCCCTGTATGATCACTCAAGCCATAGACATCATAGGCAAGAAGTGGGTACTGTTAATCATGTACCAACTGTTGTCTGGACCCAAGCGGTTTACGGAGCTTGAAGCAGAGATGGCGATCAGTGGACGACTTTTATCGGAGCGATTGAAGGAAATGGAGACGGAAGGTATCGTAACCCGACACATGTTTCCCGAGATACCTCCCCGTGTAGAGTATGAATTAACACCGAAAGGCAGAGCCATTGAACCTGTCATTGATCAGATCTACAGTTGGTCATCCGACTGGTTGAAACAGCAGAAATCCGAATAGTTGAATTGCTACTTAATAATCTCTACTCAACACAAATACGCCTGAATCAGGCTGATCTGCGGATCATTCCCTGATTCAGGCGTATTTATATTACCTTCAACCTTTTAATGAGAGAGATGTTTTGAAGGCTGAAGCTGTACCGGCAGACCGGAATCTGCCGATGCCAGCGCCGCCGTCGTAATCTCCTGTGTACGGCAGGCATCCGCATAATCGGACAGAATTCGTGAACGGTCTCCCGTACGCAGGGCGTGAATGAACGCTTCATTCTCACGCTCGTATGGGTTATGTCCTGCCGGAATCTCCAGACCTGCCATCGCATGTTTTGCGGCACTTGGCAGAAGCAAACGTTCTGGCGTCCAATCCCACACACCTGCATCCGTGTAGAACTGGAGTCCTGCGCCGCCCTCTCCGTCTGGCAACAGACATGTATTGGCGATACTGGCAATCGCTCCACTTTCCAGCTTAAGCGTCACATTTGCCACATCGGCTACGGTCACATGTTCATGCTTCTCATGCATGCTTCGCTGAGCTGCTACAGCATATACCTCCGTAACTTCTCCTGCACAATACCGAAGCAAGTCTACAATATGTGTAGTCTGCTCTACGAATTGTCCTCCTGAACCGTCCTGACGCCGCCACCAGGCGACCCCTGGCATTCCGCCCATCCAGCGGCCAAGAGCCATGCCGACCGTCTGTTCTTTCATCGCTTGCTGCAGAACCTGCGCAGCCTCCTGATAACGGAAATGGTATCCTACAGAGGTTAACAATCCACTCTTTTGCAACTGATCCAACACCTGACGCGGAACATCCATTCCGGTGCTCAACGGTTTCTCCACCAGGAATGGAATACCGCGGCGGATTAATTCGGATTCAATCGATCCGTGAGACATCGGAGGCACACAGATATACACCGCATCCAGCTTCTCACCATCCAGCATATGTTCAAGTTCCCCGTAACCAACAGCATCATAAACGGAGGCCATAGCCTCTGCCTTTTCGAGCAATGTTCCACAGACACTCGCAACACGAACACCTTCCATCCGTGCGAGAATATCCGCGTGTACCTTACTGAACCAGCCTGTTCCAATGATTCCGATCTGTAATGTCATGGATGTAATCCCCTCTCTATGTTACACGCTTACATGTTCCATTCGACTCTCGATCTTGAAATCCTGCCTTAGATTTTGCCAGATGCTTTCAGCAACAGCTGATCCAGTTCCTCTGTATGTTTAACCTCTTGCTCTTCAGACCAGTTCAAACAACCTGCCATATATGAGATAACCGCTGCTTTATAGCGACGAACTTCATCAATACGGAAGAATAAATCACCTGTTCTTCGTACCAAAAAGTCAGATGGGGTTACAGCCATCTCTTCATCAATCGCGTAATGTAGCATAAGCAATAGCTCCTGTGGCATGCCATGAAGCTCGGACTTGGTGCGTGGATCGGGCATTCGCTCATACAGTGCCTCCACATTGGAACCATACGTGCGAACCAGCCGCTCCGCAGCCGGTCGGGCAAGCCCCAAGGCAACACCATCCTTGATCTTGCGCTCCGCATACGATACAAATCCAGCCGATCCCCCTACATCACCGCCGGAGATGGGCATCTTCTTCGTTACACAAGGGCCTATGGAATGCCCACTCTCCTGCTCCATCTGGCGTGCGACCAGATCAACAACCATCTCGGCCATTTTACGGTATCCGGTTAACTTGCCCCCGGCAATCGTAATCAGATTGGATTCGGATACCCAGACTTCATCTTTACGTGATATTTCGGAAGGATTCTTGCCTTCCTCATGAATTAGTGGACGTACACCCGCCCATCCGGATTCCACGTCCTCGGTACCAATGTGTACATCTGGAAACATGCCATTAACTGCATCAATCACATAATCGCGATCCGAGTCGGAAATTTGCGGTTGTGCAGGATCATCCTGATATACAGTGTCGGTTGTGCCTACATAGGTTTTGCCATCACGTGGGACAGCAAAGACCATTCGACCATCTGGTGTATCAAAATAGACGGCCTGTCTTAATGGGAATCGTTCACCATCAAAGACCAAATGAATGCCTTTGGTCATCTGCAGCGTTTTCCCCTGGCGTGAACCGTCCAATTCCCGCAGACCGTCCACCCATGGACCGGAAGCGTTGATCACCTTGCTTGCTTTTAGCGTATAGATCTGCCCATCGATCTGATCCACGGCTTTAATACCTGTAATCTTGCCATTCTCCTTCAGGAAACCTTTCGCCTTAACGTAGTTCACTGCCTGTGCTCCACGTTTGACAGCTTCTTTCATAACTTCTATGGTGAGTCTGGCATCATCAGTCCGGTACTCCACATAGAGTCCACCACCCAACAACCCCTGTTTGCGTAACAGAGGTTCACTGTCTGACACTGCTCCAGCATTCAACATTTGGCGCCGTTCACTGCGCTTCACCCCGGCGAGCCGGTCATACACCATCAGTCCAATGGATGTGCTGAAGCGGCCGAATGTGCCAGCCGTATAGATCGGTAACAACATCGGTTCCGGTGTGGTCACATGTGGCCCATTTTCATAAACTACAGCCCGCTCCCGTCCTACCTCAGCAACCATCTTCACTTCATATTGCTTCAAATAACGTAATCCGCCATGGACAAGTTTGGTCGAACGACTGGATGTACCTGCTGCAAAATCCTGCATTTCTACAAGCGCCGTCTTCAACCCACGCGAAGCCGCATCCAATGCAATCCCTGCGCCTGTAATCCCGCCGCCAATAATTAATACGTCAAAATGTGCATTCGCCATATTTTGCAAATATTCGGTCCGTTGTGCTGACGAGAACGTTTCTGTCATTCTTGAACCTCCCATTGATTTCCTTAATATTTCCGTAAAAAAACAAAAAAAGGACCACGTCATTCGCTCAGCAATTGCTGAGCGGCACGTGGTCCCTCCCGATCTCCAGACATCATTTTTTTAACTTGTGCCTTTATCCTATCACAGATTTTTGACGGCGTGAAGTCCTGAAATGACACATTATTCAAAAAAAATTCAAAAAGTTGTTCTGCCAAAGGATGGAATTTCAAATGAATCCACTAACCTTGTTTTTTTCCTTATAGTGGATATATATTTTGCCTTCTCCAGGAAGAATAACCCTGTAAATCATGCATCATTTTCCACCAGTAAATATCATTTATAACATATGTTTAGTTAAAAAGTACAAATACCCACACCAAGAAATATTCATTTCTTTTATTTAAAAGCCATTGCTGCATTCACTGCACGCTTCCAGCCTGTATACAGTTCTGTTCGTTGTTGCTCAGCCATAAAAGGCTGGAAGACACGCTCCGTATTTTCATGATCCGTCAATTCATCCGCACTCGTCCAATATCCTACTGCCAATCCTGCCAGATAAGCCGCACCCAATGCAGTCGTTTCATTCACCGTTGGGCGTTCGACAGGAATGCCCAGAATATCACTCTGGAACTGCATGAGAAAATCATTGGCCGCCGCCCCGCCATCCACACGCAGAGCATGCACGGGAATACCCGAGTCGGATTCCATTGCCTCCAGTACATCTTTGGTCTGATACGCCAACGCCTCAAGCGTAGCACGGATAAAGTGTTCCTTTGTCGTGCCTCGTGTCAGGCCAAACACCGCACCCTTAACCTCACTATCCCAATACGGACTGCCCAATCCCACAAATGCAGGTACCATATAAACACCGTCTGTCGAAGGCACACGTGAGGCGTAATCCTCGCTATCTTTTGAAGAGCGAAGCATCCTTAATCCGTCACGCAGCCACTGAACCGCTGAACCTGCAACAAAAATGCTACCTTCGAGCGCATATTCAACCTTGCCATTCATCCCCCAGGCAATCGTTGTAATCAGTCCGTGATTGGATTGTACCGGGTTCTCTCCCGTGTTCATAAGCATGAAACAACCGGTACCATATGTATTTTTCATACTACCCTTGGTGTAACAGCCCTGACCAAACATCGCTGCCTGTTGATCTCCTGCCGCTCCCGCAATCGGAATCCGATGACCGAAGAAATGATAGTCTGTTGTGTGTGCATACACCTCGGATGAACCTCGCACTTCTGGTAACATAGCCTTGGGAATGTCGAGGATATCCAACAATTCGTCATCCCATTGCAGATCATAGATGTTATAGATCAGAGTACGTGAGGCATTGGATATATCCGTGACATGTGTACCCCCGCTCAGTTTCCAGATCAGCCAGCTATCAATCGTGCCAAACAGCAATTCACCCTTCTCTGCCCGCTCCCGGGCACCAGGGACATGATCCAGAATCCACTTCACCTTTGTTCCCGAGAAGTAGGGATCGATCAGTAATCCTGTTTTACGGCGGAAAAGGTCCCCGAGACCCTGCGTCTTCAATTTTTCACAGATATCTGCGGTCTGTCTGGATTGCCATACCACTGCATTATAGATGGGTCTGCCTGTTTCTTTGTCCCATAACACAACGGTCTCACGTTGATTCGTAATTCCAATTCCGGCAATCTGAACAGGTTTAATTCCGCTCTCTGCCAGACATGAAGCCATCACGGCAAGAATGGAACTCCAGATTTCGTTGGCATTCTGCTCTACCCAGCCCGGTTTGGGGAAATATTGAGGGAATTCCTGCTGTGCAATGTGCACAATCTCCCCGCCACGGTTAAATAGAATAGCTCGGGAGCTTGTTGTTCCCTGATCCAGAGCCAATATATATTTTTCCATACAGCCAACCTCCTGTTGTGGGTTCTTTTTAAGGTGTAAGCGATTTCTCGAAATGTCGGATCAGATTTGTGTTGGATGTGGTCACTGCCGTAGCCCCAACGCCAAGTGCAAGTTCAACCTCTTCCGGTGAACGGATCAATCCCCCTGCAATAATGGGTATCCCTGTACGCACAGATACTTCCGCAATAATATGCGGAATGACGCCAGGTAATACTTCAATATAATCCGGTTGGGTTTTGGCCAGCAACAGATAACTTTTCTCCAGTGCATGGGTATCCAGTAGAAAAATACGTTGAATCGCTGTAATGCCTTTCTGCTTTGCCTTCTGAATGACACTCGCTCGCGTAGAGATCAGTCCTGCAGGGCGAATGTGCTGACACAGATACTCTGCCGCATACTCATCATTCTTCAATCCTTGGACCAGATCTGCATGCAAAAGTATCTTTTTGTCATACCGCCGCGCCTCGTCCATTACACTCTGAAGCTGTGCAATATGGGTTTCCAGCATCACCCCATAGGTATAAGGGCCTTCAATCATCGCTTCAAACTGCTTCATGCTCTTTGCAGCCGGCAATATACGTTGTCCCTCAAATGGCACCTTGGTTCCTCCCGCATTCATCAGATGACTATATTGTATAATCCGCACTGCGGGAACGGCAAGCCATTCCGTGAATCAGGAAAACCTGATCGCTCCCAATCATCCATAGCAAAAAGCCGCTGATGTACTTCTCCATAACGGAGAGTACTACAACGACTAATCCACTAATCGATTACGTCTATTAATAATGATTAAGCCTGCGCATGTGGAAGCAGCGTCTCTGCCCCAGCCCATCCATCACTTTCTGCCAAGTGACCGGAACGATTCACTTTCGTTTGCAGGTACTTCTCGTTAAAAGCAGAACGATCTCCCCACAGTGGAACACGTCCGCCCACATTCAATCCCGCTTCCTGCAAAGCAGCCAGCTTCCGTGGATTGTTGGTGATTAATGTAACCGGTGCGGAGCGAAGCGCACGCAATACGGCAATCGCATCGTCATAATTGCGGGCATCGTCCGTGAATCCGAGTTGCAAGTTTGCATCTACCGTATCCAGACCTTCTTCTTGCAAAATGTACGCCATGGCTTTGCTGAACAGACCAATGCCACGTCCCTCATGGTTCGCAAGATAGAACAGTGCACCCGCTCCGTGAGCGGCGATCATTTTCATGGATTGCTCCAATTGGAAGCCGCAATCACAGCGTTTGCTGCCAAAGATGTCGCCTGTATGACAGATGCTATGCATCCGGATCAGCGCTTCTTGTGCTTCAGCAAAGTCACCATACACCAGAACACTGGATTGTTGACGCTCTGCCAGTTCAGCCTCAGCAAGGGATTCGATTAACTCGCCGCTCTCCATCGCTTTGTCTGACTTCATCCAGCTATACCACTGGAATGTCTTGGTCTCCCCATCAAGGTTTACCGGGAGCTTAATCGGTCCCACGAGGTATATGAACTCTTTTCCACTCGGAAAAGTCTGAATTTTGGGGGCAAGCAGTTGAATAATATGTGAATTGATCATTGTCGTTCCTCCTGTTTAGGCCAACTTGTCTGTTGATTGATTCGCATCCAAAGCGAAAATGGATCACTTGGACGTTATATAGTACGTATCTATATTATTCTCATCATCATTAGTTACTTTATGTAAGTTAGTTTAGAATAAAAATTATAATGTGTCAAGTAACTTTTATTTTTAAAGTAACTACCCAATTTATGTTACGCAATTGACACAAATATGTGTTTCATTTTAGGAATATTGGGTATGAGTTTATAAACTACTCATACACTAATGTTGTAGTCCAAAGCACTTCATGCCTCGAACTTAATGATGAGGGGGTAATACACATGATCCGCCGGAAAAGAACATGCTGGACAGCCATACTGATGGTCTGCGTCCTGCTCATAAGCGGATGCTCCATCTGGCCCGGACAGGACGATTCAGCGAACAACAAAAAGGTAGCGCTTACATTATGGTACTGGAATCGTTCCATCGATGATAAGTTGATTGCCAGGGCTAAGGAAAAGTTCCCCAATATCGAACTGACAGCTCAGAAAATCGGCGGTGATTTCAAAGCAAAACTCAAAACAACACTCGCTGCACGCTCAGGTGAACCAGACATTGTAGCATTGAACGACTGGATCATGGAGCTATTCCCCAGTGAGGACCGTTTCTATAATCTGTATGATCTCGGTGCAGGAGATATTGAAGACCAATATCTACCGTGGAAATGGAAGCAAGGCGTTACGCCAAGCGGACAGATGATTGGTTTCCCGATGGATACGGGCCCAACAGCCCTCTTCTACCGAGAAGATCTGTTCAAGGAGGCCGGATTGCCATCTGATCCCGAAGACGTTACACGCCAGATCAACAGTTGGGATGCATATGCTGCTGCCGGAGAACAGCTCAAGGAAAAATTCGGAGGCAAGGTTTTTCTAACCGACAATATTGCAACCGTTTACAACCAAGTCATATCGCAGTCTGCGGAGCGTTATTTCCGGCCGGACGGGTCCTTTATCGGCATGGATTCCCCTATTGTGGGCAAGAGCTGGGATACAGCCGTTGCTTTCAAAGAGAAGGGACTGCTAGCCAATGCAGATGGCTGGACTCCAAGCTGGAACGCCGCGATGAATAATGGAGAAATCGCCTCTTTCGTGGGCGCTGTCTGGATGAAACAAGTTCTTCAGGAAGCCGCTCCGGATACATCCGGGAAGTGGCGGGTCGCTCGGGCACCAGGGGGAGATGGCAACAACGGAGGATCATTCCTGTCCATCCTGAAGTCGAGTGAACATCCTCAGGAAGCCTTTGAACTGGTTCGCTGGCTGCAAAGTCCCGAAAATCAACTGGAGCAATATCAGACATTGAATCTGTTCCCTTCTGCACCAGGTGTGTTTGATGATCCTGCCATGAAAGAAAAAGAACCTTTCTTCGGTGGACAGGCGACAGGGCCTGTATTTGCCGAATCGGCACAGGATGTGCCGGATGCTTTCTTTGGCGAAAGATATCCATCCGTACACAACATTATCACTCGACGGCTGAATGATGTCGCGAAGCAAAATGCCGATCCACAGCAGGTCTGGACGGATACGGTACACCGCGTCGAGCGGGAATTGCAGCGTTAACCTGAACAACGTGTGGTTTCGTTATCCGCAAAGGAGGAATTCATATGGCTGTAACTGAACCTCGTCTTACTCCCGATCCCGGAAATGCAAGACCTGATCTGGATCGGCAGAAGTCACTATGGGCGAGAATGTGGGAGCATCGTGCACTTTATGTTGCGATATCGCCGTTTTATATTCTGTTTGCGGTATTTGGACTGTTCCCAATCGGATTCTCACTCTATCTGGCTTTTCATAAATGGGATGGCATCGGTGTCATGACGTTTAACGGACTCAACAATTTCAAATACATGCTGACCGATGCCGAGTTCTGGCAAGCCGTGGGTAACACGTTCATGATCTGGATCTATTCGACGATTCCGATGCTCTTTTTCGCCCTGATTATTGCCTTTTTGCTACATGCACCATTTGTGAAGTTCCGTACCCTGTTTCGGGTCGGTTATTTTCTGCCAAACGTCACATCCATTGTGGCGGTAGCCATTATCTTCGGTGCTTTATTTGCCAACAATTATGGCTTTCTCAATTATCTGTTGCAGTCGGTCGGGCTACCTGTTGTGGAGTGGCTTAATGCACCATGGGGCATTAAAGTCGCAATCTCCTCCATGGTGGTCTGGCGCTGGACCGGATATAACGCCGTCATCTATCTGGCCGGACTTCAGAGTATTCCGCAGACATTATACGAAGCGGCCAAGATTGATGGCGCATCAGCGATACAGTCCTTTTTCCGAATTACAATTCCGATGTTGCGTCCTGTGATCCTGTTTACGGTCATTACATCAACGATTGGCGGTATGCAACTGTTCACCGAGCCACAAGTATTGGTAGGCAATGACGGTGGCGCAGGTGCAGCAGGCATGACGATTGTACTGTACCTCTACCGTGAATCCTTCATTAACAATTACTTCGGATATGGCGCTGCCGTTGGTTGGGGCATGTTCCTCATTATCGCCCTGTTCTCGATTGTGAACTGGAAGCTTGTTCAAGGCAAATCATCCTGATGTGATAAGGGGGAGCGCACATGGCGACCAAACACCTCAAATCGCTGGTGTTGTATACCGGTCTTATCGGGGGCATGCTCATATCCATGTTCCCGTTCTATTGGCTGATTGTAATGTCTACCCGGACAACGTCCGATATCTACAAGTTTCCACCCCAGCTCTGGTTCGGGGGCGAATTGTGGAATAATATTACGCGGGTGTTACAGCAGATTGACTTCTGGGGAGCTTTTCTGAATACGTTGTTTGTGTCGGGCCTCGTGACCATACTTGTACTGTTTTTTGACTCACTGGCGGGGTTTGCGTTTGCGAAGTTTGAATTTCCCGGCAAAAAGTGGCTCTTCATCTTGCTACTCGCAACCATGATGGTACCTTCCCAGCTGTCGCTGGTGCCTTCCTTCGTACTCATGGCTACGTTCGGTTGGGTCGGTTCCTTCAAAGCTCTCATTATTCCGGGCATGGTGAACGCCTTCGGCATCTTCTGGATTCGCCAGTATGCAACAGAGTCCATTCCCAACGATCTGCTGGATGCGGGCCGCATCGACGGCTGTAATTTCTTCCGACTCTATTGGAACGTGGCGCTGCCAATTCTGCGACCTGCCTTTGCTTTCCTCGGCGCGTTCACCTTTATCGGCGTATGGAATGATTATCTGTGGCCTTTGATCGTCCTGACGGATGAACGCAAATACACGTTGCAGATTGCGTTGTCTCAATTAAACGGGTTGTATAACACAGACTATGCCATGGTTATCGCTGGTACGTTGCTTGCCGTCATTCCGCTCATCGTTATGTTCCTGTTTATCAGCCGTCAATTTATTTCGGATATTGCCGCAGGGGCGGTGAAGGACTAAGATTGTGGCATTTTGATCCATCCCTCAAGTCTGATATTCTTATCTATAGATGAAATAACAGATGCCATATAAGTTGGATGAATAGCACCACCTTATATATTTAAGAAAGAGGGATGACAAAATGGCTTCTTCACCCTATATGATCGGCGTAGATATCGGCACAACCTCCACCAAGGCCGTCTTGTTCGAACAGAACGGAACCATTGTGGCTCAAGGCAGTGCCGATTATCCGCTACACACCCCCACACCTGCGATTGCGGAGCAGGATGCGGAAGATATTTTCAAAGCAGTCATCGAGTCCGTTAAACAGGCCACTTCCAAAGCGGGAGTGAAGCCAGAGGACATCCTGTTTGTATCCTTCAGTTCGGCCATGCACAGCATTCTGCCAGTCGATCAACAGGGCACACCGCTGATGCGGGCCATGACTTGGGCAGATAATCGCAGTGCAGAGTGGACGGAAGTACTCAAATCGGAGATGAATGGTCACGAAATCTATCTGAGAACAGGTACGCCGATTCATCCGATGTCCCCTCTCACCAAGATCATGTGGCTCACCCGGGATCAGCCTGAATTGTTCAGACAGACGCACAAATTCATATCCATGAAAGAATATGTTTTCTATAAATTATTTTCTGAATACGTCATTGATCACTCCATGGCCTCCGCAACCGGACTCATGAATCTGGAGAAACTCGACTGGGATGCTGAAGCGCTGCATGTAGCGGGCATTACGCCGGAACACTTGTCCCGATTGGTCCCAACCACACATGTGCTGAAACATGGGTTGCACCCGGAGTACGCCAAGGAGATGGGCATTGCGGTCACCACACCATTTGTTATCGGTGCAAGTGATGGTGTGCTCTCCAATCTGGGCGTGAACGCCATTGATCCGGGCGTCGTGGCCGTGACCATTGGTACCAGTGGAGCGATTCGTACAGTCGTAGATAAACCGGTGACCGATCCCAAAGGACGCTTCTTCTGTTATGCGCTCACGGAGGATGCCTGGGTCATTGGCGGACCAGTGAACAATGGCGGTGTTATTTTCCGCTGGATTCGGGACGAGTTTGCAGCTTCCGAGGTGGAGACTGCGAAACGACTTGGCATCGATCCATATGAAGTGCTCACTCGTGTCGCAGAAAACGTACCTCCGGGTTCGGAAGGTCTCTTGTTCCATCCGTATATGACGGGTGAGCGGGCTCCACTCTGGAATCCGAACGCACGCGGCTCATTTTTCGGTCTGACGCTGCATCATAAGAAAGAACATATGATTCGCGCTGCGCTCGAAGGTGTGTTGTTTAACCTGTACACGGTCATGCTGGCGATCGAAGAAAAGATTGGCCGTCCGAAAAAAATTCAGGCGACAGGCGGCTTCGCCCGCTCTGAGTTGTGGCGCCAGATGATGGCCGATATTTTCGATCAGGATGTCATCATCCCCGAAAGTATTGAAAGCTCCTGTCTCGGCGCTGCTGTACTGGGCTTGTACGCTCTTGGCCGCATCGATTCCCTGAGTGCCGTCTCCGGCATGATCGGATCAACACATCGGCACCAACCAGACCCGGACAGTGTCCGCGTGTACCGTGAACTGCTGCCGATCTTCATCCGCATCTCCCGTAAGTTTGAAGAAGAGTATGCGGATATCGCTGCTTTTCAGAATAAGACGATGCAGGGGTAGGGAAGGCGTTAGATCGCATGCAGGATAACCGGAGGATGGGGCGGTTTAGGTTCCGAGGTTTTGAGGGTTGGAGACTTGAGGGTTAAACGTCTGGAATGTTACACGTTGGAGGATCAAACGTTGAACCTGGAATAGCTAACGAATCGTAGACGTCTTATATGAGGTTTATAGCATGTTTTCGAAATCTAACGAACCTGAGCCACCTTATATTGGCTTACATGGGGCACGAAACTGCTCTAGAACCTAATATCTAGCCTACTAACGTGTCTGTGGTTCGTTAGAAAATTACTCTTGCCAAATATCCTCCAATAGCACGTCTCAGATTCGTTAGAATTGAAAGAACATCGTTTCCATGCAGCAAGACACCATCTCCTAAGCTGCGTCTGGCTCAGAATAACCTAAGGCTCTAGCGACTACGTCTTATGCACGTTCATGATGACCGTCCGCCATGTTTAAAACATGTGGGAGGGTCTTTTTCATGAACAGATTTTCATGTACATATCTTCATGTACAGTTTTTGTGTACCAATTTACCTGTAGAAACTGTGCTACCAGAATGATGAAGCCCTCGTCCTCAGCTTCGTTCAAATCACCTAAATATGCGACCAAAAAAGCCCCACAGCTTGAAAGACTGTAGAGCTTCGTTTCCTAACGTTTCATTATTACCTATTTATACTCTGCTGTTACTGATTATACTTGCTGAACGCACTCTGGTCGGCCTGTACATTCTCCAGATACACAATCTGTCCCTCATCATTTACACGTGCGATATCGATGCCTGCTTTGGCATATACCGTTCCGTCTGCCGCTTGTCCGCACACCGCCCAGTTCGTTTGGTAGCTGCCGTCTGGCTGTTGCACCCACGCGTCCCACATATGTTTTACATCCTTATTGTATTCGTAGAAAGCTTTCATAAAACCATCGAATCCTGTTCGGCTGGTGCCGTTAAGCACAATCTCTGCGTCCGGTGTAAACAGGGACAATAAGTCCTGCATGGCGCGCTCATCTGTGCGTGAAGCATCAAATAAACGGAAATAGTTGTTCAACAGTGTAGTGGTACTCATTTATATTCCTCCTGAAATAAAAAGCCGTTTTCCAATCTTTCAATTCGAATTTTTTCGAACTAACTGAAAAGAAATGTAACATACTTCTTATACTGCCTGCAAGAGATAGTTCGAAATATTTCAAACATTGAAAGAGAAAGCCGAATATGCTAACGTCATAGATATGAGAACTCCAACGATACCTATGGCTTCGGAACTGAAGCTGACCACGGTCTGCAATGCATTGGGTGATCCGATCCGCATGAAAATTGCACACTGTCTGGCTAGCTCTGGCGAGAAAAACTGTTCCGCCTTCGAAGTAGACCATATTTCCAAATCCACGTTGTCCCATCACATCAAAATCTTACGTGAAGCTGGCGTGATCCAGCCACGCATTGAAGGTAAACAGCACTTTTATTCCCTACGAAAGGAAGAACTAAACGTACGTTTTCCAGGCCTCGTCGAGATGATTCTGAATACAACCGAGGAATACGTAAATTAAAGTAAGCAGGTCTAAGATTGAAGAACCACTTTCATCATAATCGCAATTACCATAAGGGAGGCTAACCACATGGACAAAAAGGCGGCAAAGATACTGCTGAGCACCTTCTGGGGTGGTGGCGGCTGGAAAACAACCTCTCTACCCTTCTCCGGGGAGGAATTTGAATATGCCAAAAGCAAAGGTGTCATGTTCGATCCACTCACGATCACGCATGACGAGATTGTCCAGCGTCTGTACGACATGCATCAGGAGGACTCGTTTAAGGAACGGGTGATTTCGGCATTTCTACATAGTCTGTCCACCAAAAAAGTCTATCTACGCAGCGCATTATCCAGCTGGGCTTTAACATCGAACATGCCTTTACACACCTATGCAGAGCGCCCTGCCCTTCACCCTAACACCAGTGCCTGTGGAGATTGTAACTTCCTGCGTTTGCAGTCAGACAAGGAATATTCTAACGTCGACTTAAACGTCCTTAATTTTGAACGGATTAAGTGGGGCGGCGTTCGTCATGGCTGGCTTATCTATTGCCTAATGGATTTGGAATTACTGCTTCAGGACAACGATACAAACTATGAAGTAACCCCTGAAGACCAAGCCATCCTGGTCAACCTGCTTGAAGCAGCTCAGACGGAAGACCCCAAGGACAGTGCTCGCTCACTTGAGAAAAAGTGGAAGGATCTCTTCCCTTCCAGCAAACAGGAGCGGGATGCCCTGCTGGAAATCTGGGCTGCAGCAGGCATACTGGTTCCTGGAGATAAACCGAGAAAACGCAAAGGTGGTTCCAGTGATTTTGTCTTTGCAGCAACCTGGCAAGGTGATGATGGATATCATACAGAAGCCGTAAAACATTATTTCGGCTCCTATCTTCCTCAAATACAATAAAACCTGAACTTTTGCTCACCTTTGCGTACGTCTGGTTACAATAATGACATCGACAGATTTCCTGTTTAACTCGTATAATAAGGGGAAATTGGTAGATGGGAGTGAAACAAGCGAGTTTATGGTATACATACTGGCTTTTATAGTGTCTTTTGCTGTCGTGGTTCTGCTTATTCCACCGCTTGGTCGATTGGCTCACCGGCTCGATTTTGTGGACAAGCCTCGGGAAGATGTGGAGCGTAAGCTACACAGGCAACCTATCCCGCTTACGGCGAGTTACGCGATATTTACTGGATTTTTCCTGACATACATTGCTCTGACGAAAGAAATCACATGGGAAACAGCGGCTCTGGTCGCTGGTGGTATGCTTCTGCTAACGATTGGTACCGTCGACGACTGGTACAAAACAAAAGGCAAAGATTTTCCTGCCCTGCCCAAAATGCTCGTACAAGTCTCTGCGGCAGTACTCGTATTTGCTTCTGGCATTGCGTTCACCGGATTTGTGAATCCCTTCAACGCGGAATATGTCATGCTTCCGATCTGGCTGCAATTCATTCTCACGATCCTGTGGATCTTCGGGGTGACAACAGTCATCAACTTCTCGGACGGCATGGACGGACTGGCTGGCGGATTATCGGCCATCTCGGCAATTACCCTGTTCATCGTGGCGCTTGCCAAAGGTCAAAGTGATTCCGCACTCATGTCGATCATTCTGGTCGGTGTAACGATTGGTTATCTGAAGTACAACAAAGCTCCTGCCAAAGTGTTCATGGGTGATGCAGGCGCTACGTTCCTTGGCTTCATTCTGGCGGTTATCGCTCTGGATGGTGCATTCAAACAAGCAACCATGTTGTCCATCTTCATTCCGATTCTGGCGCTGGGTGTACCGATCTTCGACAACATCTTTGTCGTTATCAAACGTTTCATTCAAGGTAGAGCGATCTATCAGGCCGATGCAAGTCAAGCCCATTATCGGTTGCTGCGTGCCGGATTGAATCAAAATCAGGTGGTGGGTGTACTGTATCTAGTCAGCACATGTCTGTGTCTATCCTCCATTATTCTGATGTTAGTGGAGTTATAAAACCAAAATAACGATGAAAATAATAGAAGCCACCTTCATTGCGTTGAGGGTGGCTTTCTTATGATGTTTTTTTGGATCGCTTGCCTTTTTTTCTTTTCAGTTAAAGCGGAGTGATTCTAACTTACGATTTAACAGCCCCTGCCATAGCACCTCCAACAATGAAACGTTGCAAAGCAACGTACAGAACAACCAGTGGCAAGGTAACAATCAGAATGCCACACGCGAGCAGCGGCCAGTTGTTCATGTACTGTCCATAAAATGTAAAGAGTCCTTTGGTTACCGGCTGATAATTCGGATCAGATAAATAAATGGTCGGCCCGATAATATCGTTCCATACACCAATCGCGGTAAGAATAATACCTGTTGCCAGGATTGGTTTCATTAACGGAACAAGGATGGTGAACAGATACCTTGTATACCCGCACCCGTCCATGGCAGAGGCCTCATCCAGTTCACGCGATATTGATTTGATATAACCCACAAACATGAGAAAGGCAATGCCCGTACCTGTCGTCTTCAATAAGATGTACCCGATTTGGGTGTTGTAAAGACCCAGATTATTGATCAGGGAAAACTGCGGAATGAGCGGGTTGGGAAGGTACATGGAAATCAGAAAGAAAATATAAATGAGTGTGCTGAATTTAACATATCTGCGTGCGAGCGGGAATGCAGCAAATATAGATAAAATCAACGTCAGCAGGGTGGACATCCCTGTATAGAGCACACTGTTCCACATATACTGAGAGAAGTTCCCTTTGTTCCATGCTTCGGAAAAGTTCTCAAGCCGGATCCCTTCAGTAAGAGCTACAGGATCGAGCAGATACTCTGTCTGTGTCTTCATGGATACATTGAACAGATAGAATAGAGGGAAAACGTACAACGCAAGCATGAGCAGAACGATAATGTAGCTGACCATTCTGGACGTTTGGCTCTGTTTCATTACGCTTCCACCTCTCTTCTGCGAAGGTAAAATAAGGCGACCATCGATATGGTAAATACAAAGAGGAACTGAATCATCGCGACAGCAGAAGCCAAACCGTAATCAGCCGTTCCTGTGCCAAATGCCGTAGCATAAACATCAAATGCAAGCGTCGTTGTATTGAACTTGCCGCCTGTAAGTACATAGATAATATCAAAGGTTTGCAATGCCCCTATGATAGACAAGAGCATGTTAACGGTGAATGCAGGAGCAATCATGGGGAATGTAATGTTCGTAAATGCTTTCCACCCCGAAGCACCATCCATGTAACCCGCCTCATACAGATCGCTAGGAATGGACTGCAGACCTGCAAGAAAAATCGTCATGGAGTAACCCATGTACATCCAGATCTGAACAAAAATAATCAGTTCGAAGGCGATATTATAATCTCCAAAAAAGTTGGAACTGGTACCCAAGAAATTCAGAAAGGACTGGGCTGGTCCGCCCAGCGGATTTGCAACGAGTTGCCAAATGAGTCCAGACACAGTAACCCCCAGCACCACTGGCAAAAAGAATACCGCGCGATATAATTTATCGCCTCTAAGCTTTTTATTGATCAAAATCGCTATAAACAAACCCACTGCATTTTGTATGATCACAACAGCAAACGCAAAGTATAAGGATCGCCCAATAGCATCCATTCGGTCTCCAGCATTGGATGCACCAAAAAATGTTTTATAGTTTTCAAAGCCGATAAAGCTCCATTCCTGGCCCCGAACACCAGTAGCATCTGTAAACGAAAACAGTATCGTCACAAGTGATGGACCGAAGCCAAACACGACATAAAGTAACAACGGAATGCTCAAATACAGATAAGGAATAAGTTTTGCCTTACCTTTCCCAAACGGATACATCGTCCTCACACCTTTCATGGGGTAAAACTAAGACATAAGAAAACCGGAATAACAGCCTTGTCTGGCCTGAAGGCTCAGACCCGAGCGCTATTCCGGCGCATGCGGCCAACTTGTGCCATGAATATGAATGATTATGAATTACTTTGGAGCAGCAGCATCCCAATCCGCTTGGGATTTACCTGCAAGCTCTTCCGGTGTTGCAATCGGTCCGGCTGGCTTGAGCATCTCTGCGTGAACGCTGGCCTCCGAAATGTACTGTCCTACATTCTGACGGTTAATGAACAACTGATCCCAAGATAGTTTAAAGTCCTCCAGGTAAGGCTGAATGCCTTGGATAAACTCACTTGTCATCTCCACATCAGGCTGTGTGGGCAGGAAGCCGGCTGCATTCACAAATTCCGTGTAGTTCTCTTTCTCCGATAACATATCAAGCCATTTCATTGCGTAATCCTTGTTCGGTGAGTTATCCACCACCATCCAGGTCATATCGTATTTACCCGCCAGATTTTTGTTCTTGGCTGCATCATTGCTACCTGGAATTGGGAAATATCCAAACTTCAGATCAGGGTTGGCCGTTTGAATTGTTGTTGCATCCCAAGTACCGTCAGCAATCATAGCCACCTTGCCTGTAGCGAACAAACTGGGCAATGTTCCGTAGTCAATACCCATGAAACCAGGCATTGCATTGTTCATCAGATCCTGAGATTTCTGCAAGACTTCAAGTTGAACCGGATCAGTCAGCTTGGTTTCACCAGTCCATAGACCTTTGATATAAGCAAGCTGATCATCATGAATAGAGGCCTGAAGCCCTTGCACCGCAAGACCTATTGGCCATACATCTTTACCCGCCAGGCCCAGCGCTTCGACACCATTGTCTTTGAACACTTTGATAACATGTTGCAATTCATCCCAGGTTGTAGGGATCTCCAGATTATATTTTGCGAAGAGTTCCTTATTGTAGAACAGTCCTGTGAATGCCACCTTGCCCATGTTTACACCGTACACCTTATCGTTATATGTCATTGCGTTCTGTACATCCGATTCATTGTAGTTTTTGATAAAAGATTGATCAGACAGATCACTGATTAACCCGGCATCGATCCATTGCTTCCACATCGGATCAGCAGCACCACTGGACCATTCCTGCGGAGCGCCTACAAAGCTTGATTTGAGTGGAATGATATCTACATCCCCATTACTTCCGGCGTTCATCCGTGTTTGCATCAACTGATCGTAAGTCGCGTCTGCCGGAACGGTAGTATACTCCACCTTTACGTCCGGATATTTCGCTTCAAATTTCGTATTAAACTCTTTGATGTAGTTGTTAATATTCTCTTGCTGCCAGTGAATGATCTTCAAGGTAACTTTTTTGCTGCTGTCTGTAGCCTGAGTTCCTTCTGATTCCGAAGAGCTGTTACTACAAGCGGCGAGCACACATAATAAAGCGGTTACAAGTACAATGGTTAAAGTCATTTTCTTCATTTTCGTTGTCCCCCAAATTTTTGAATTAAATCTACGAAATCAGTTTCGTTAATCCCACCCTTATTATGACTTCAGATCTTTATTTTGTAAATAGTCACTTTGTTTTTTTGATTTCCATGCTTTAACACGCTTGATAAAAGCTTTATTTATTGCTGTATACGTTGAAATCAAGGTACCCTTTACGATAGTCACGAAAGTTACGAAACACAGCACATGACATAATTTCATTTAAGCCCCAGACAACCCGGCATTCCTTTAAATGGACTCAAAATCTGTAAAATAATTAAGATTACGAGCTAAAATTCGTCCTTATTTTCGCGACAAACCTCCTTGATCACTTCAAATCTATGGATGCATATCATTTCAAGTGTGAAACCCTCTCTCTGCTGTTGACTCTCCGGTCTATGTAGCATAGAATACTTGCAAGAAAGCGTAAAAACCGATACAGCCCCAGTTTACGAAACCAGTTTAGGAATCCGAGGGATGTTTATGAATATCAAAACGATAGCGAGTTTAGCCGGCGTGTCTGTAGCCACGGTGTCCAAGATTATCAATAACTATCCAGATATTAGCGAGGAAACGCGCCAGCGTGTGCTTAAAATTATGGAAGAGACAGGCTATCGTCCATCTTCTTCAGCCAAAACATTGGCAACCAAAAAATCCAGCCTCGTTGGCGTTGTGTTTGCAGGGAAGCTGAACGTGGATTTCAGCCACCCTTTCTTCGTACAGGTTATCAATGCGTTTAAGAAACAAATTGGCTTGCTTGGATACGATCTACTCTTCTTCTCGAATGAGAAGTTTCTGGATCAGGGTGAGGACTACTTGGCGAGATCCAAGTATTTTCAAGTGGATGGCTGTATTATTATTGCGGGGGATGAGGTCGAGAGCAGCATATTCGACCTGGATGCCAGCCCGATTCCTTGTATCGGAATAGATATCGAGCTAACAGGACAAAGCTCCTGTTACATCATGTCCGATAACGATAAGATCTCAACCAAAGTTGTAGAACAATTTTATATGAACGGTTATCGAGATGTTGGTTTTATCGGGCTGGAGCGCGCCTCTCTTGTGATGCAACAGAGAGAGATGGCTTTCAAACGTTCACTAAATCAGTTTAGTCTTGATGAAAAGCCCGAGTGGGTTGTATACAGCAAAGATTATGCTGCAGCGGATGGATACGAAGCGGCCAAGAAAATGCTCGCCTGCAAGACTCTGCCACGTGCCGTGTTTGCAGCCACAGATCTACTTGCCTTTGGAGCTATTCGCGCCTTTAAGGAAGTGGGGTTACGCATTCCAGAAGATATAGCTGTGGCAGGTTGTGACGACATCGAAGCCTGCCGTTATACCGATCCACCGCTAACAACCGTCAAGCAGGATACGGACAAAATTGGACGCCTTGCTGCCATGATTCTGTTTGATCTGATGAACAAACAAATGGATAATCGTTGCATTAAAGTAGAGCCGGAACTGGTTGTACGTCAATCCTGTGGCACAGCCATGCTGCTGGCACAGGAAATCTAAGCGTTAAGTCTTTGGGACTGGCTACTGCAGATCAATTCACATCATAGACATAGCGATTTTTCATAAAACTCCACACCAAGAAGCAAAAAGGGGATATCCCATAAGTCATGAATATGACAGGGGACATCCCTTGTTTGTGTTATTTTGTTTTAATGAACCTGAGACACGCTATTCGCTTCCATTTGCCGAGAAAGTTCCTGCTATCTGGAAGCGGCAGTAGGCAGCTTGCCCTCTACTGTCTGCAAGTCAGACCACCCCGGCCGATCAAGTTCGATTAGACGGCGGTATCGCTCTTCCCCAGCCAGCAATTGTTCGTGAGAACCTTGCATGGCAATCTTTCCATTTTCCATAAAAATAAGTTCGTCCATCTGTTCCGCACCAATCAGGTGATGGGTGACCCAGATCATCGTTTTGCCTTGCAAGTTGTCCAGGATGGTGCGCATCAACTCTCGTTCCGTCACCGGATCAAGCCCTACGGTTGGTTCATCCAATATAATAACAGGTGTCTCCCGAAGCAGTACCCGGGCCAGAGCGATCCGTTGCCTTTCCCCACCGGAGAAACGCAGGCCCGTCTCCAGCATTGGCGTATCATATCCCTGCGGCAAAGATTCGATTAGACCGGATAACCCTACTTGGGCGGCCACCTGACGAATCTCCTCATCCGATGCATGCGGACGACCAATCCGCAAATTATTGGCTACCGTGGTGTCGAACAGGTGAGGACTCTGATTCAGCACTGCGATGACATCAGTGACACTCTCACCCAAGGTCTGCACAGGCATATTATTGATCAGAACTTTCCCCGCAGACGGAAGTAATGCCCCCTGAATCAGCTTCAACAAGGTTGATTTGCCGCCGCCGCTTCGTCCAAGAATAGCTAATCGTTTGCCTTGTGGCAGATGAAGGGATACGTCCTGTACGGCGTAGGAATCATCCGCTGCATAACGATAACTTACGCGATTAATCTCGATGTCTGCTCTGAGTTTGGGTGGAATGCGAAGACGAATTCGTCTGTCTGGGATAACATTCGCAGCTGGCAAGGACTCCGATGTCTGTCCAGCCATCACGTTGCCTTTTTTTACTACAGAGATCGATTCGCCCGTTCCATCCGCATCACCAACTCCATTCTGCAACGGAAGATACCCTTTCCCTTCGAGCTGTTTCAAGCGATCCAGTGATTCCCGGTACTGGGGAAGATGCTCCACCGCATCCCCTACAGGCAGAATTGATTCCGTGAGCGGAAATAATACCAATACAAAAGCAGCAATCATCACGGCAGGCAATTGCCCGATAGAAGCGGCATTTCCGGCCCATAACGTAACCGATACCACCAGCAGGCCAATGACAGACTGAGCCATCAGATCACGCCAGCGTGTCCAGCGCCGCAACTTGCGACGAATCGCGTCGACCTGTTCCTCCGCTTCTTCCTGCTGCTGAACAAATTCGGCCGCTCGTCCACTTGCAAGCCAATCTCCCAGTCCAAGTACACCGTCGGTCAGACGGGTATACAACCTGCTGTTTTCCTTTTTCAGCCGTACACGCCATTTCCACGTCACTTTCAGGGAGATCGCAGGTAACACGGCAACGAGAAATAACATATACAAGCCCATCCACACTGCAAATCCCAGATCAACACTGCCAAAGGCAATCACAGCCCCACCGTACATCACAAGTGCGGTAACGGCGGGAAAAACGGTGCGCAGATAAATATCCTGCAGCCGCTCCACATCATCGGCGAGTGCTCCAAGTACATCCCCGGTCTGCATACGAGAACGCAGGAACAGGGCCTGTGGCTCCAGAATGCGATATAGCTTCACCCGCTGATCGGCCAACGCCCGCAGTACGGCATCATGTCCTGCCAATCGCTCGATATATCGAAACACGGCGCGGAATATCCCAAATGCACGTACACCAACAATAGGTACATACACCATCAAAATATTTTCAGGACGCAGCGCAGACTTGGAGATCAGAAATCCGGAGGTGAACAGCAGCAGTACCGCACACAGTGCAGCACAAGTGCCTAGCGCAATGACTGCGATGAATCTCCACTGGTACTGTGCCACATACGGAGCAATCCAGCTATTTTTTTCTTTTCCGTTACGGACGGTCTCCATATGTTCATATCCGGACTTCATTTTATATCGCCTCCATCTGGGCCTGAATCATCTGATAATATACACCTTGTCGTGCCAGTAATTCCTGATGTGTTCCCGTCTCTGCCACTGTGCCGCCATCCATAACAATAATTCGATCCATATGCGGCATCCAGTGCAGGCGATGGGTAGCCAAAAATACAAGTTTGCCTTCAAACAGCGGCAGCATCGTCTGTTTCAGTTCATACTCTGTTTCCACATCCAGATGAGCTGTCGGTTCATCAAGCAGCAGGATGTTCCGTTTACTAAGCAGGGCTCTTGCCAGCGCCACCCGTTGCTCCTGCCCACCACTGAGCTGTCTGCCACCAGCCCCAATAGGCTCATGCAGCCCACCGGATAATGAAGACAGTAGCTTGGTTAATCCAGCTGCGCTAATGGCCTTCGCCACTTCCGCATCCGATGCCTCCGGCATGTAGAAACGAACGTTATCGGCCAGGCTTCCACTGAAAATATACGGATGCTGCGGGATAGCTGCTGTCTGTCTTCGCCAGGATTCAAGCATATCCTGTGTCACAGGCTGTCCGTTGGCTAATACTTGGCCTGAAGTAGGAATCTGAAATCCAGCCAATACGTCAATCAACGTGGACTTTCCTGCTCCGCTGGCACCAATAATACCGATTTTGCCAAGACCCGTGATCTGAAATGTGACATCCTTTAGCGAATAAGGACCTTCATCATCATGCCGTACCTGTACATCTGTTAGTGCCAATCTGCTATTCTCATTCCAAGAGAACACTGAGGAAGAGGAAGAAACAAGCTCAGGAGTAGTAGAAACAGAAGCAGAAGCAGGAGCAAAATGCCCCGCAGCCGTTTTATCGTTCAACACGACACGTATGGTCGAAGTGCCTGCTTTCCTTTTACCCGAAGATAACGATGATGCAGATCCCGTCCCATCCTCTGCCATGTCCGCATGCGCAACAACGTTTGCATAAGCTTCTTTCTGTTTCCGTTCAGCAGCTTTCCCCCGTTCAATCACCTGATTAATGGCCGCTCCGGCTTCCTTACCGTCCAATGTGGCATGATAATCAGCGCCTAGCATACGTACAGGCAGGAAATATTCGGGTGCTAGAATCAGTACCGTCAACGCAGGGCCAAGTAGCATATGTCCTTCCGTCAGACGTAATCCCAGACCAACTGCTACGGAAGCAACGGACAACATCGTAAAGAAATCGAGTGCAAACGAAGAAAGAAAAGCCATGCGCAGAGTAGACATCGTTGCTTTCCGATACCGCTGACTGACCCGCAAAATGGACCCTTCATGTGTTTTGCTCTGTCCCAATGTTTTTAGCGTTTCTAGTCCACGCAAGGTATCAACAAAATGGTTAGCGAGTGCTTTGTAAGATCTGAATTGTCCGTCTATCTTACGCTGAGCTGCGAGGCCAATCAGAATCATGAATACGATCAGGATTGGGAGTGTCAGCATCAGAATAACCCCGGACATCAGATCCAGCTTGAACACATACAGCAGAATGACGATAGGTGTGAATCCTATGCCTAGCATGCGAGGAATGAATAGTTCAAGATACGTCTTGTATTGAGCTGTTCCCTCACGTGCCAGTGTAACCAGATGTCCTGTGCCCTCCGTCTTGGCATAACGCGGCCCAAGTCTGAACCACTGCTCCACCATCTGTCTACGCAGATCAGTCCCTGTCTTCTCCGCATATCGTGAAGTCACGAGTTGTAACCAGAAGGATAGGGCGTAGCGGGCGGCAAAAGCAGCCAGGAACAGCAGCAGTATCGGGTACTGCTCCGTTACGGATGAACCTTCAAACAATGCCGTGATGGCCTGTGCCAGCCATTTGGCTTGCATAATGATCGTCATCGCCTGCAACAGTACCAGCGCTGATGCCAGCGCAAGTACCGGCCGGATGCCCGGCAGCTTCATCAGCCCCCGTCCCATATCAGTACTCCAGGTGGTGCTGCTCGTTCAGACGTTTGCGGAAGATATAATAACTCCAGATCTGATAGCCAAGAACAAACGGCAGCAGTGTGCAAGCTACTATGGTCATTACTTTCAATGAATAAGCACCCGATGCGGCATTGTATACAGTCAGGTCATACGCCGCCCCAAAGGAACTCACCATCACTCTTGGGAAAAGTCCGATAAATACCGAGGCAAAGGCAATTGCAATAACTGCTCCAGTCATACCAAAAGCCCAGCCTTCACGCTTCTGACGAACAAAGTATGCCGCAAGTGCAAGCGAAACTGCGCCAAGTACAACCATGATCCAAAGAGCCCAGCCACGTACGGCGAACACATCCGTCATGAAATACGTCATTAACGCGTAAACGGCGAGCAGTGCAGCCAGCGGCAACATCAATTTTTGCGCTGTCTTCAAGGCACGCTCTCTGAGATCACCTACTGTTCGTAGTGATGCAAACAGCAATCCATGAACCAGACACAGCAGCGTTACACTCAAGCCACCAATCACGGTGTACGGATTAACAATATCGAGGAATCCTGCACGCAACTGCATCTCCCCATCAATGGGCAGACCTTTCATCAATGTGGCAAAGACCACGCCGAACAGGAAAGGCAAGAGCGCGCTGGAGACCACAATGATGATGTCCCATGTTTTGCGCCAGCGCTGCTGTTTCATTTTACTGCGGAATTCGAAAGCAACTCCGCGGCCAATCAAGGCGAGTAACACCACCACAAGTGGCAGGTAAAAACCACTGAACAACGTGGCATACCAGTGCGGGAAGGCAGCAAACATCGCGCCCCCTGCCGTAATCAGCCATACCTCATTACCATCCCAGAACGGACCGATCGAGTTGATCAGAGTCCGACGTTCACGGTCTGTTTTGGCAATAATGCCTGTAGACATCCCCACACCAAAATCAAAACCTTCCAAAAAGAAGAAACCAACAAACAATACGGCAATCAGCAAAAACCACAACTCACTTAGTGACAACGGAATAACCTCCATCCACGCCGAACGGATCGGCCGATTCATCGTGATCTTCTGGCTTCTCGACCGCAAACGGTCCTGCCTTGATCTCACGTACGAACAGGTATACCATCACGATTCCGAGAACCGTATACGCAGCGGTAAAAGCGATGGTCGAGAACAGGATCATTCCTGCGGATACGTTCGGCGAGACCCCGGCTTCGGTTGTCATATAGCCAAATACTGTCCATGGCTGTCTTCCAACCTCGGTCATAATCCAACCTGACGTATTGGCGATAAACGGCAGGGAGATGGCGAACACCATCAGACGCATAAACCACTTTCCAGCGACCTCTAGCTTCTTACGCATGGCTAGGAATGTACCGTATAGCGCCAATGCAATCATTAAACCACCCGCTGCGATCATAATGCGGAAACTCCAGAATGTTGTCCGTACCGGCGGGATGTAGTCCCCCGGTCCATACGTCTGTTCATACTCAGCTTGAAGCTCCTTCATACCTTTGACACTACCGGAGAACTTGCTGTAGGACAGATAACTGAGCAATCCAGGGATTTTGATCTCACCCGTACTCTCCTGTTTATCCGGGTCAATAAAAGCGACCACCGTCCATGGCGCCGGATCTTCTGTCGTTGTCCATGTGCCCTCACTTGCTGCCATCTTCATCGGCTGTGTCTCCACCAGATATTGCGCCTGGAAGTGACCCGAGAATGCAACGCCGAATGAAGAAACAAGAGCGATAATGATCGCAATATTAAACGATTTGCGGAAGATCTCCACATCCTGCTTTTTCATCAATTTGTAGGCACTGATCCCGGTTACGACGAAGGCCCCTGTCATCAATGCCCCAAAGACTGTATGTGGGAACTCAACGAGAAGCTGACCATTTGTGATGAGTGCAAAAAAATCATTCATCTCGGCTCGGCCGTTGTTAATCTCAAACCCAACAGGATGTTGCATAAATGAATTGGCTGCCAGAATCCACAGCGCGGACAGGAATGTGCCGACAAACACCAGCCAGATGCAGGCCAGATGCACTTTTTTGGACAAACGATCCCATCCAAATATCCACAATCCAATAAATGTAGACTCCATAAAAAACGCCAGTAGCGCTTCAATAGCCAGTGGCGCACCGAATACGTCCCCGACAAATCGGGAGTACTCGGACCAGTTCATACCAAACTGGAACTCTTGCAAAATACCTGTGACTACCCCGACGGCGAAGTTAATCAGGAACAGCTTGCCCCAGAACTTGGCCATCGTTTTGTAAATCTCCTTACCCTTAACAACGTACAACGTCTCCATGATTGCAACCAACAGTACAAGACCGATGGATAGCGGGACAAAAAAGAAATGGAAAATCGTTGTAAGTGCATATTGGATACGCGATAACATAATCGGATCCATACCGTTACCCCTTCTTTCTGTTCACTTCGCAGTATGCGTATTTGGCATTGAAGCTGCACCTTCGCTGTCTGTCCGCCAAATACGTTGATGAACGTATTGTGCCAGATTACCTATTTTATACATGTGAGAATTATCACAATCTTCGTCTCTAGAGCAAAAAAAAGTGATCCTGGTCACACAAAAGATAAAATTCAGCCTATTATCACAGCATGCCAACTGCATCTATTCATGGAAGATACTCATGTTTGGGACGGAATGCCCATATGTTAGTCTCAGGCATATCATGCGAAGTACCGTGAGGGCTTTACATATGAAGTGAAAGCATGAAGCACATGCAGAGTGAAGACGCTCCATATTACAGTCAAGGTGAGGTGAACTATTCATGGAAAAACCTGCACCACTACCAGGTGAAGACGCCGAAGCCAGCCTGGATAAGGCCAGTACAACACAGCCCCCTGTCCGGTATGTTCTCTTCCCTCGCAAAGGAGGCTGGTCATCCTTTCCCTATCCCGATATTGCTGCACTGCTGTCGATCGAGGGAGAGGTCTACTATGTCAGCAGCCTGACGCAAACAGAAGATGTACCTCCGGTCATTACCGCCATCTCCCTCCCTGAGGCTGAGCAGCTATTGCTGGAACCTCGCACCGTAGCCGTGGTCGCCCATCCCTACTGGCTAATAGCTACGGCTTCGCTGGAGCCTGAGCTATGTATTGCCCTGCTCCCTGAGCCTGCTGGAAACGAAGCAGAATCTCCGCTATGGGAGAGCAGTATTTCCAAACTGGTCGGCATCGCCGATCTGGTAGGCACATCCTCCGAAACACGTTATATGAAGCTGTTATTCCAAGGCGTACGTGCTATCTGGCTGGGCGGAGAAGACCCTGCACCTGCGGGTACGATGCAAAAGGATGATCTCGAAGTCCCTCTCCGGGACTACGAACTGCTCTTCTTGCATGCGCTACGGCAGATCCTGTCAGGCACTCCAGATAGCGTCACCCTGCTTCAATGCAGTGTACGTGCCGACTTCTACCGTCAGCTCCGTGCCAAAGCAGGTGCACATGAGACGATATCCTTTTTGCTGGCAGCCTATGAGTACTTGCTTGAAGATCCGCGGGCCGTCCATTCGTTGCAAGAGGCCTTCACCCATGCGGTCATGAATGGTCGCAGTGATTGTGTGGTCTCCCATTATCGATTCCTGTCTGCCATCCATGCCCGGGCTGGACAGTTGGAGGACGCCCTGCGGGTGTATGGAATTAGTGCAGCAGATGAACAAGAACGGCATCATTATGAACAGTTATGTCGCTGGCTTGAGGCAGGAGAAGATCAACTTGTACGAGCGGAACTACTCCGTATGAACGATGATTACGGAAACGCCCTGCGTATCCTGGACGAACTTGGCGGAGAAACGGCGAGACATTGGAAATTCCGCATCTACCAGGAGACTGGACGTGTGGAAGAAGCACTGGCTCTGGTGCATGCAGTCGATATTCAGGATGATGCCAGTCGCCGGGATTACCAGCAATTATCCGGCAGTGCGCTGGCACTGCGAGGGGAACGACACGGGGCAGTCCGACATTTCCTTGAGACAGCACTGGAGGATGAAGATGCGCTGGTCCGGATTGTCGAGCTGGAGCTGTTGGATCATGCTGTACAGCAATTGCTTGGGGAGGTGCCATGATGCTGGACCCAAAGAAGCGTAGACAACAGTTGAATGGACCAATGGTGCACAGGGATATCCGAACCGAAACCACTTACACGCCAACCGAAACAGTCGATCGAACACATACAGACGCATTGGAAAATGGAGATCACACCCCGGATCATGCACAACCAACGCAGGACATCCGAAGCCAAGTGCATCACTGGAATGATTCACAAGGTCAGGCAGAACAGAATGCTGCTGTAACACAAGAGGAAACAAGTGTATTCAAAGAGCCTTTCTCCATTCGTCGGGTTCGCAAAAGCAAAGGCAACAAGCTGACCGCCATGCTCCAGGTTCGCAATGAACGTGGCCGATACCTTGAAGAAGTATTGCATGATCTGAGTGAGTTCGTGGATGAAATCGTCATTGTGGACGATGCCAGCACAGACGGAACACCGGACATATGCAAAGCCTATTCAAAGGTGGTCCGTCTGGAGGTATTGGAGAAACCACTGTTCGCCGAGGAATGGCGACTTCGCAACACCTTGTGGCAAGCGGCTGCGGGAACATGTCCCGACTGGTTGATCTCGGTTGATGCGGATGAGCTATACAGCTCAGAGGCCAAGAAAGCCATACGCACTCTGATTAATCAGGAGTATGCGGACTGGTTTGCATTTCGATTCTACGATATGTGGGGTGGCCGGACCCACTACCGGGAAGATGATCTCTGGTCTCTTCACAAGCGGCATACGGCTTCACTTGTACGGTATATGCCTGGATATCCCTATTTTTATCCACAACAGAATCATCATGTTCCCCGTCTTCCCTTGTCCTGCACCGTATTGCCCGGGGTCAGCACGGAGCTGAAGGTTCAGCATCTCGGATGGGCAGGCAGTCTCGAGGACCGGGTTCGTAAATATTTGCGTTACAAGCGCATTGATCCTAGCGGTGAGTGGGGCAATCTTGCACATTACGAGTCTATTCTCGATCCGGAACCTCGGCTGATTCCCTGGAAGGAGGGACCGTGAGATGGGCGTGGTGAGTATTCTGACGCATAGTTTCACCGACGGGTACAACCGGGAATTCGGCCGGGTATTTGGTGGTGGACTGGAACGCTACATTCTGGATCTGTGCAGTGTCATCCGAGGGCTCGGACATATTCCCGAAGTTCATCAGCTGTCCTATTTTGAAGCATTCCAGACTCGGACGGAGCAGATTGACGTATTTGGTTATTCGTACGACATGGATAATGTACCGGAAGCCTTTGACCGGATGGCAGCCGCAGCGCGCGGTCCCGTGATCTATGCCAGCTGTCTGTGGCAACCCATCACCTACAAACCTGGCAGTCTTGGCATCTGTCACGGCATTAACTGGGATCGTCCCGGACTGCCACTGGAGACCAAACAACAAGTCGCGGAACATATTCAACTGGCTCTGGATGGACTCGTGCGCATTGTATCCGTGGATTCTCATTTCCAAACCTTTTGCCGGGCTGCGTGCACCTATACCGATCCAAGGCAGGTTGTCCTGATTCCCAATGCGGTGGATACGTCTTATTTCACACCAGCCCCACCAACACGAACCTTCGAGCAGAAACAGGAAGACGAATGGCTTGTCGCATGGAAGAATGATCTGGCGAGTCATGAAGAAAATGTTGGTGCAGTTATATCAGGGGTGCAAGCTGTAGAAGGCAAGGGTGGAATGAGTCATGATGGAGCGAACAGTGGTAAGGCTAACGGAGATGGAGGTGGGGATACAGATAGCGATCCAGAACCAGAGGGGAAAGAAACGGTAGATCTCCATTTGCAGTTATCGAAACGGGAAGAAGTCGAGGCAGATGGCGAAACGTATAGGTTTGCTCATAATCACCGGAATTCAAAGGATTGGGCTACGGAGATTCTAGTAGAAGCAGATGCTGAGTATCAGGTTAATGTCCCCATTCAGGGACAGGTTGAAAAGAAAACTGTGGATGCCCGTATGACCTCTCCCCGACCAATTCGCATTATCTATCCACGCCGCATCAGCATGGAGCGGGGTATTATTCCAATGATGTTGGCGGCGGATAAACTACTTGGAGCCTTTCCAGATCTGGAGGTTGAATTTGCCGGGGAACTGGTTGAAGGCAGTACAGTCGGGAGAGTCTTTCGTTACTGGCATCGTACTCATCCACATGCGGAGCGAATTAACCAGCGCACGTATGATTTCCGGGATATTCGGGAGGCCTACCATCAGGCAGATATCGCTGTGATTCCAACTGTGTTCTCGGAAGGCACCTCCTATGCCTGTCTGGAAGCGATGAGCTGTGGACTTCCGGTAATTGCCTCCAATGTTGGCGGATTGAATGATCTGATTCAGGATGGTTTTAATGGACTGCTGGTACCTCCTGGTGAGCAGGAACTAACCGCTGCACTGGTACGCCTTGTACAGGATCGGGCCGAGCGAGAACGACTGGGAATCTATGCGCGCGAGACTGCACTGTCCTATGATCTTGCCAGGTGGCGGAGCCGGTGGAGCACGGTGTTGGAATCTTTTTTGGCAGAGACAGGATTGAAGGAGGGAATTCGGGGATGATGGATACGCCCAAGGCAACGGAATTCATGGAATCAAGATACATTCGGCAAAGTGACCCTAAAACGGACACACTGGTCTTCCCGCTGCATCCGGCATGGTGGAGCCGTCCCTACGAATATGAATGGGCCCGGCGGTTTGCACGTCCAGATGATGTGGTCCTTGATGCAGCCTGCGGCATCTCCCATCCATTCAAATTCTGGCTTGCAGAACACTGCCGCGAGGTTCACGCCTGTGACTGGGATGAACGCATTTTGTCTGAAGAGGCGATAAGACTGGATATTGTTTCTGATTTTGGGGAGCAAGCCGCTCAGGATCTGCCGGAATCAACTCTCGTCCGATTGCACCGTGCACAGGCTAATCTGGCCCAGCTTCCGTACGAGTCGGGTAAGTTTGATCGGGTGTTCTGTATCTCTGTACTGGAGCATCTGGATACAGGCACGATGCTGCGGGCGTTTCGTGAATTCGCTCGGGTGCTGAAACCAAACGGACAGTTAATCGCTACCTTCGATGTGCCCGAGATGCGGCCTGATCTGCTGGAGACAATCATGGCTGTCACCGGATTAACCATTGAAGATAAGCTGAATGTGAAAGAGCCAGACGATGCCATCTGGTCTGATATGTACGGCGCGCCGATCCGCTGTTTTCGAGCGGTGATATGCAAAGGTTGAAACGAATTGGGTTACGTTGAGTTAAGTGCAGAGTGGAAGATTGAGGGCTTACGGGCTCGACCCATTAGCAACGGAACAATACACGGTTCGGGAAATGCTCCGATTACCGGTAGCTCCGTTGCTTTTGCAATTTCAATCGGATGGGCTATTGCGGGAATATGTGGGGATTGAGGTTGGGGACTAGAGACCAGAGATTAGTGATTAAAGATTAAAGATTAAAGATTAAAGATTAAAGATTAAAGATTAAAGATTAAAGATTAAAGATTAAAGATTAAAGATTAAAGGAAATTATAGGTGTACCAGTAACATGTTGCACTGGTTGGTGTACTCTTTGGCATAGGCTGCGCCGGGTGCTGTCAGGCGCAACAGGGTTTGCAGGCCCGGCGGGATTGTCGTCGCCGGGCGACCTGTGGCGGCAGGTTGCCGCGCAGTGAGTTGGGCCGATTTGGCCCATTCACGCGCCAGGTTCTGCCGCCCGGCGAGCAGCGCGAGCGTGCCCGCGAGGAGCGCGTAAGCGGTACGCTCCGGGGCGGGCACTTCGTCCGCGTGGGGCTGCTGCGCGCCGTCAGGCGTGCCGCATAGTGCAAGCAGCCCTTTGCGGACGCTCGCGGGTGCGCGCAGCAGCCCGCAGCGGGCCGCAGGCGGAAGCGCTGCAAGCAACGCCAGCGCGCCACGAGGCGGCAGGGCTTGCAGCAGGCGCAGCCATGCGGCCCAGGCGCCTACGCTGGCGAGCGCTTGCGCAGCGGCGAGCGCTTGCGCAGCGGCGAGCACGCAGCCCGGCGCAGGCGCGGTCGGGCCGCCTGGCGCTGCGCCGCGGGGCGGGCTGCACGCCAGGCCGCTGCTGCCGGCCGTGGCACCGCGCTGCAGCAGCGCCTCGGCGGCGTGGGCCGCGGCGGGCAGCGCTGCCTGCTGGCGAGCCGCCGCTCGGGCGTTGCGCCCGCCGGGCTGCTTGTGGCCCAGCGCCCACAGCGCCAGGGTCGCCTCTGGCCCGTGCTGCGCATGCGCCGCCCAGGGCTGCAAAGCCGCCCGAGCCGCGGCGTTCTCGCCCAGCTGGGCCAGCGCAAGCCCGGCGGCCAGCGGCTGTGCCCGCAGCGGGCCAGCAAGCGCCGCCGCATGGCGTAACAGCCAATTCGGCCGATGCGCGGCAAGCGCGGCCGGGATCAACGCTTGCCATGCCGCAGGCGGCAAGCTTACCCGAGCGGCTGCGCTGGCGATGGCATGCGGCCGCCCTGTCGCTGCGGCCAGCAACAACAGCCGCTGCCATGCAGCCATGCTGCCGGGTTGCATGCTCAGCGCCGCCGTGTACGCGGTTTCTGCCTCTGCCCAACGGCCAGCCCGCTCATATGCCATGCCTTCCAGCGTCAGGCTACGATAGGTCCCAGCACCAGAGACTGATGTATACCTGCTGGCCGTGGAAGCAGCTGATTTAGCTTGTTTTAACCAATTCAAGGCCACGTCCTCTCTCCCTTGATCGAGTTCAAGTACAGCACCAAACTCCAACAAATCCGGAAAATCCTCATACAGGGGCGCCCATGCTTCCACTACAGCAAGCGCCCGTTCCGGGCTGCCAATCTCTCGCCAGGCGTAAGCCGTTTTCAGCACCAGATCCGAGTGATATCCACACTCCGGCTTAAGCTGTGCCAATAATGGCTGTAACAAACGGAGTGCTTCATCATACTTCGCTTGCTGAAACCATTCTGCGGCCAGAGCATATAACAACTCCGGTTGATCGCCCTCCTGATTCAACGCGAAACGAATCAACTCCATATTCCGTGCACCTTTATTTTTGTCGGTAATCACCTGCTCCAGATATCCGTAATGAATGACTTCAAGTCCAGAATGAAGCACACCTTGCGGAGCCAGTGCCATGATGGAAGAAGCAATCTCTTCATGAATTCTGCCCTGAAAAGCAATTCGGGGATCATTTCGGAACAAACGACACACCGCATCCGTCACATGCTCTTCACCGGACACACCCAGCAGACTTGTGACCTGTATCCAATATCCCCACACGTCATCCCTACTTGCCGCTAACAACCGCATGAGTTCTGTCTTCATCTGAGGGGTCTGTGCCCATACCTCATCCGCATCAAGCACCAGAATCCACGGTTTCGTAGCAGCGGCCAGTGACAGATTACGGGCTTCACTGAAATCTCCGTTCCATTCCGTACGAATTACAACGGCACCATGGAGACGCGCAATTTCAGTTGTATCATCTATCGAACCTGTGTCCACAACGATGATCTCATCCACAACATCCTTGACTGCATTCAAGCACCGCTGGAGTGACAACGCTTCATCCTTCACGATCATACACAAGCTAATCCCTATGCCCATATTCATCACCACCCCTCACCAAAGGAGTTCAGCTGCACCAATTAGCCCGCTGAATTAAGTTGAACTCCCGCTGCCTGATCCCTCTCATCTCTCAAACCCGTCCGCTCCCGGCAACTCCAGCCGAATATGCTGAACGACAGGCCAACAACGGTGCCGCTGTCCATCTGCATGCTGAGCGAACACCTCCAGATGATGGTCCGCAGCACTGACCAATCCTTTCACCAGCCAGCTTGTTCCCGTCAGGGTATCCGAAGCCCCAGGGAACGAATCAATGTCACTCACCTTCCCGTTTTCCTTTTTCCCTTCCATCTCTTTCTCCTTCTCCCCCACTCGAACGCTCTGTTCCACCGATAACCCTTCTCCAGCCAATTGCTGTCGACACATCTGAATCAGGCTATGCAGCTCTTTCCATCTCCCTGACTGTACACATCCTTCCATCATCAGTCCAAGCGCCTGCCAGCCATCATACTCTGTTCCTGCAACCGTTCCGTCTATGCTGGAGTCCATGTCCTTCTTCTTTGTCGCTCTCAGACCAACCGTTCTCCCTGTCTGCACAGCAGATTCCTCATTCGTTCCTTCACCCACCTGCGAACTACGCTTTAACCACAAAGTCAATGGATCATCTCCGTTGGCTTTCTTCCCCTCGATCCACTCCAAACGTTCGAGCCATCGTGCAGACGAGATCGCGAGCATCCCTTTTTTCCGCTGCACAGGTTCCAGTTTCAGACGCGCCTTGTTCCATCTTCCCTGTTGGATTTGGAGCATCGCCTCCGCCACAGATAAACGCTCCCTCATCTCTGCGGAGGGTTGTGAGGATATACCCGATAACAATTGCAGAGCCGCATCATAACAACGAGATTGCTCCAGAATGCCCAATACTTTGTGTGTAGCCTCTTCCGAACTTAGTGCAAAGCGCTCCCTAACCAGCTCTGGAATCTTATGTTCCTGCCCGGAGACTCGCATAATTCGGAATATCCGATAGAGCGGCGGTAACAGACTCGATTTGGCACGCACTGCTTCCACGTAAGCATCTACCGCACCCTCCAGATCTGCTCTTCCTTCCAGCAATCGCCCTAGCGTATACCGCGTCTGATAGGTGCCGATGCCTTCTTCCGTATGATATATGGGTGGAGGTGGTCCCATACGGACAGCTTCACGTAGCGAATATTCTGCCCGATCTGCATCACCCAATGCGTCTGCACATACCCCGCGATGGTGCATCAGATCCGTGTACTCTGGAAAGAGTTCAAGCGCAGCATCGATGCGATCTAATGCCTCCTGCCAGCGATTCAGATGCTGGAGACAACGAACTTCATATTTGAACAGCAAATGCGCGTAACTGGTCACCGCAGGATCAATTCCCATCCGAGCCACACCAAACGTCTCCAACGCCCGCTCCGCTTCCCCCACACGCAGATACTCGACACCCAGATTATAGTGATGGAACGGCTGATCCGGTTCTTCCTCCACTGCCTGTTGCAGCAGGCGGACATTGCGGTTCACCTTATCTTTGCGCTCCACAATCGCCGTCTGATACCCATAATGATGGATGACCATGTCCGTCACATGAAAAGCAGCCTCTGGGTTCCTACGGCAAATCGCCGCGGCAATCTGCTCATGAATCCGACCTTCGAACCGATGCTCCGGGGCATTACGGAAGAGACGCAAAACCGGATTCACGGTAACCCCCTGCTGACCCGTACCTGTATAGTTATGAATGTTTAAAAACAATCCGTCACATCCGCTGACCGACGTCCAGCTCCTGATCTGCTCCCGCGCAGCCCTATCGAGCGCCTCGTCCGCATCAAGAAAGAGAATCCAGTCGCCGGAAGCGCGCTCCAGGCCAGCATTCCGTGCTGCGGCAAAATCTTCGCACCACTCAACTCGCACAACCAACGCGCCATATTGCTGCGCAATCTCTGCGCTTCGGTCCGATGAACCGGTGTCCACCACAATAATTTCGTCCACCGCTCCCTGGACACTGGCAAGACAATGAGGCAGCAACTCTTCCTCATCCTTCACGATCATGCATAGGGAAATTCGTTCCGCTCGCAAGCTGATTCCTCCTTTCCTTTGCATGGAAAAGCGTACGCCACGGCATACCCTCGGTCGTTCGCAGCCTTTGTTCCAGTGCATTATGTTGTGCAACGAGTACACCTGAAGAAGGAGATCGAACCAATTCCTGCCGAATCGCCTCCATTGCCAATCGCATGTAACATACAGCTGCTCCAACTCGGGCCTGCCACATATCAGGCTCCCGCTCCAGAGCCTGCTCGAACAGAGACAGCGCTTGATCGTTGTGGCCTTTTGCATACAGCGTTTCACCCAGCCAGAATAACCCTTCGGCATCCAGCTCACTCTCGGTCATGCACTGAATCAGGATGTTCGCGGCTACCATGGTATACCCGTGACGATACAGCAGACTTGCAAACTTTCGCCTTCGAGTTAAAGTCGTTCCCCAATGATCACACATCATCATGGCCCGCAACTCATGCAGTTGCTCAGCAAGTGTGAGCTGTCCTGTCTTTACGGCTTGCTGCACAACCTTCTCTGCTACCATTTCTGCCTGCGGACCCCATTGAATAAGCTTCTGTTCTTGTGACGCAGGTTCCATGCTTCGCGGCTCTTTCGATAGCTGATCCAGCAGTCGATCCATGACCTTCCAAACGTTCTTTTCTTGTGGAAGCGTAGTTGCGAGGAACGCCTCGGATAATCTTAATCCGTTGGCCCAACAAGCCAGTGCCCAATCCATTCTGTGCTCAGCCAGCAGATTAACTTCATGCACACACCCCACGCTCCAGTGTTCTTCTGCCAGTTGCAGTGCTTCGGAAACCCTATTCGCACACAACATCCAATGTATTTGATCCGCTACATGGATACGAGCAGTACACGAATCTGCATCCAGCATTTTCAATGCCTGTTCATATGCTCCACAGCCTGTTAGAACATGAATCATTTGCACCAGATGATCCTCATTTGTCACTGCATATGAATGGGGCATTTCACCACGAATCAAATCACCGTGATCTGACTCTCCGATTCCTCTGCTTCTGGTAAGTAATGTTTCTGCTATGTTCTCATCCGTTTCACCGGATTGTTGCAGCACGTCTGCCAACCCCGCCCATGCTGGAGCATATGTGAACATGCTGTCCAGAGCCAGCCCGTACAGATGTGCAGACTCTTTATAGAATCCCCGTTTCTGTGCAAGTCTTGCCATCGCAGTATAGGCTCTGTAACTGTTAGAACCCGCTTCCGTTACATATGACGCGTCTAACGTGCTACCGCCATCACTGTGTCCAACACGGTCTATTCCCTCCCGACAGTCCGTTGCTCGAGCATACGATTGATATGCACGCTCCTCCAAACCTTGCAGCTCCAACGTCTCCCCATACAACAGGTGCAGATCAGCATAAGATGGATAACGCTGTCTTTCCACAGCCAGAATTGCATGCGCCTCGTCGTAACGTTCCGATCCCACAAGGGTCTTTGCATAATCTCTAACCAGTGTAGGTCGATATGGTGCGAGCAACTCTGTCAGGTGTAATGATTCACTGAACGCTTTAATTGCCTTTTCAACCTCACCAAGCTGGCAATACGTTACTCCCAGATTGTACAGGTGAAAAGGCTGTGCAGGCTCATCCTGTAACTCACGCTCAATCAGTTTCAAATTACGTCTTGGTTTATGTTCTTTCGCAATCGTTGAAGCCAGATATCCATCATGAATTAGACATAATGGAGCAAGCGGTTCAGTCTCGATCAATTGGTTTTGTTCATCTGTATAGGTCTCGCTCTTATTCATATCAATAGCCTCATCCTGGCCAAGCCTGCTTGGGCTACTACGAACCAATTGCTCATGAATACGCCCCTTGTACCGATATCCCTGATGAGCACGGAATAATCTCACTGGCTGAGAGATAACGTTCTCTTCTATCCCTTCACCATATCGATTCTCTATGGTAATACGTAATCTTGAAATGCTTTTATGGACTTTAGGTAAATAATTCAGCAGTTCTTCCAATCCCTGCGTAACGTACTCATCCGCATCCAAACACAGGACCCATTCCGTGCTCGCCAGAGGCAGACTGATATTTCGTGCATGGGCAAAGTCATCTTCCCAACAGGCGTGCAACACCGTTGCTCCGTATAATCTAGCGATCTCGGGTGTACGGTCAGATGAGCCAGTATCGGTGATAAAACATTCCATGCTGATATGCTTCAAGCTGTCGAGACAGCGGGGCAGGTGATGTTCTTCATTTTGCACAATCATATGAATTCCAAGTAAACGGTTCTTCAAATGCAACCACCTCCAATACAAAAAAGTACATGAAGTCCACCAAAGGAACTCCATGTACCTATATGACAAATAAATGGGTTATGTGCCTTGTCCATTGAAGAACACATCAATCGTGCTTGGTGCACCGATTAGGCTGGAGCGGTAGGAAAGACGCGTGTATTTGAGAAAACGCTGCGGTACCAATACATCGACTGACCCGGACAAAATGCCCGTTACCGTCGTCACATCCGTGTACCAGTTCGTTCCGTTGGCGCTGATCTCAACAAGAGCATCTACCCGGTTTACACCCGGCCCCCGGTTATATACAAAGAAAGAATACGTGCCAAATACACTGGTCGTAACCGCCGGGAGCGCTGTGAAGGTGTTGGCGGTCGGGGTGCTTATGAGTTGGGACTCCTGAAAACTCTTCTGTGAAATGGACGTCACACTGCTAAGTGTTCCCGCGGTAATTGTAGCACCAAGCACGCTGGTGATTGTACCATTTAGCAGGTTTGTCAACGTACCCGCTGTTACCGTTGCGCCAAGTACGCTTGTAATGGTTCCGTTCAATAAGTTTGTCAGTGTTCCGGCGGTAATCGTTGCTCCCAATACACTCGTGATCGTACCATTCAGCAAGTTCGTCAACGTTCCGGCGGTCACCGTGGCCCCGAGCACACTGGTAATGGTTCCGTTCAACAGGTTCGTCAGTGTTCCTGCTGTAATTGTCGCTCCGAGTATACCTGTGATGGTACCTGCTGTAATCGTGGCTCCAAGCACACTTGTGATCGTTCCGGCGGTAATCGTCGCTCCCAATACACTTGTAATCGTACCATTCAGCAAGTTTGTCAATGTTCCTGCGGTCACCGTGGCCCCGAGCACACTCGTGATCGTTCCGGCGGTAATCGTTGCTCCCAATACACTTGTGATCGTACCATTCAGTAAGTTCGTCAATGTTCCGGCGGTCACCGTGGCTCCGAGCACACTCGTGATTGTACCGTTCAACAAGTTTGTCAGCGTTCCTGCTGTTACGGTTGCCCCGAGTACACTTGTAATCGTTCCCGCCGTGATCGTTGCTCCTAATACACTTGTGATCGTACCATTCAGCAAATTCGTCAATGTACCTGCTGTTACTGTGGCTCCAAGCACACTGGTAATCGTACCTGCTGTGATCGTCGCTCCAAGTACACTCGTGATCGTTCCGTTCAGAATGTTGGTAATGGTTCCGGCGTTAATTGTAACCGTGGTCAGACCTGAGATGTTACTGATCGTTCCGTCCAAAATAATGCCAACCACGTTCCCGCTTGTATCCGTTCTGACAGGCTGGGCTGTGCCTGTACTATCCTGGCCAAAAATCAACGTTCTCAAATTATCCGGATTCGTATTAAACGTTGTAAAGTTAGGCATGTGCCTTGTCCTCCTCCCTGGTCAAATCTGTGAGATCATACTCCCTTACGGCATACGCTGCGCCTGAAAGTAAACATCGAGCCGGGTCGGCTGATCCGGTTCAACGGATCGAATTGCAAGCCGGGTATAGTGCAAAAATCGCAATGGTACCAGCGCTTTGGTCTGGCCTCCCGCGACCACCTCCTGGCTGTCCACAGCATAATCTACGGCATTTGGGCTGATCTGGATCTGTACAAGAGCCGGATGTTTGCCCCGATTCACAACGCCATAGGTATACATGCTGAGTGATGAGGTGTCTTGTGCCGGGAGTGAATCCATGCTACTACTGGTTTCGGCTCCGACATACGTATGCTCTGTAAAACAATGAATAGCACCAGGGAGTTTCGTACGTGAGGAAGCACCCTGCTTGAACCGGGGACGAGTAATCCGGGAACAAGGGGGTTTCAGCAATTTAGCGCGGCAGGAATGACGGGAGCGACGGCGACTGACATATTTAGTTGGTTGCTTCGTTCTCTTCTTGCTTTGCTTTGCTGTTCGACTCATCTCGATTTCCCCTTAAAAAATGTGCTTACGCATCGTATGCCCGGATTGGATATACGGGCACGGCAACCGCCGTTATTTCCAGATATACGGCTCAGTCCCCAATCCATTTTGCTTCTTTTCACATACACTGCCAGTACAATGAAATACGAATCAATCGGAATGTTGCTCAAATGAACTGGTCTATGGGAGGTGGATGAGATGACCAACTATAATGTATTCAACCAATCTAATCGTCCCCTGTTTACTCAACTGACCAATACCTTCTCAGCCCCGGGCATTGAAGCGTCACCAGACAGCGGTGCAGCTACTGCAGGCAGTTTTTTTGCCCTAACGACCAACAATACCTTAATTCCTTCCAACCAGAATCTTCTTCTACAGATCTTGAATGCGGCTGGCAGCAGCCGAACAATACGTATATCCAGCCTCACAGGAGGCACAACAGCGGCAGCTACTCTTGTTATCTATTCAGGAGGAACCGTGACTGTTGGTAGCACACCAGTGCCCGTCAATACGTTACTTGGAAATACCAACGCCAGTGTAGTTACCACAAGACAAAATACAGGTACTCTGGGGGGAACCTTCACGAGCATCGCAAGTATTCCGCTCACCGCAGGAATGTATTCACTGGATCTGAATGGCTCCATTATTGTTCCACCGGGACAAACATTATCCATTAGCGTAGGCACGGGGAATCAGACCGCAGCCATTAATCTGTTCTGGTGGGAATTCTGAGTTTGACCCTGATAAAAGGAGGTGCACACTGTGCCGAACAATAATGTATTCAACCCGTTAAGCCAGCCCGTCTATACGTCCAACACCAACACGTATATTTCTCCCGGTATTGTTGCACCTCCAGAGAATAATGCTGGCAGTACAGGCAATCTGTACAACGCAGGTTCCACCAACTCCACAACACTAGGATTACTGGGAGGAACGGTGATCGCCACCGTACAATTAGCTAATCCCGCAGGGAGTGGGAAAACCCTATACGTATCACGACTCTCCGGCGGAATCACGGTATCACTCAATCTGTTATCTTCCTTCAGTGGTTCCATGAGTCTGAGCGCTAATGGAACACTGACATCGCCCACCACACTCACGCCGGTAAACAGTAATCTTTCCAGCAGCAATACCAGCGTAGCCACGGTACGGTTCTCTGCTGCTACACCTTCAGGAGCGACCCCATTGATGGCTATGCCCCTTCAAGCAGGGCCGTTTCTGTCCAATGAATTTGGCCGTTACGTGGTTCCTCCGGGTCAAGCCATTAACCTCTCTGTCAGCGGATCACTTTCGGTTGGTGGACTGATGGCCTCCACTGCTTATTTTGCTTGGTGGGAAGTATGATTCGTTCAACGATGTATAACAAAGGCAACGTGCAAACAGCCGTCTTCGGATGAGTACCGAAAGCGGCTGTTCTTTATATATTGTAGATGGATGATTAAAAATGTCCAGACAAAGGCTATCAGGCCGATTCCTGCGGAATGTTCTCTTTGGCTTCAGACACGAGAGGCTGCTTCCCTTCCCACAAAATGCGCTGTAGTAGTATGCCGGCAAGACCAATTACCAGTGTAGCGAGACCGATATATTGAAAGGTGGGGCTCGGCCCCGCAACTCGAATGAGCGCTCCACCTGCAAGTGGAGCTACAACCAGTACAACACTGGATAGTGAATTTTGAATGCCAAAGACGCGCCCTACATAGGCAGGAGGGGTTTCCTTTTGCAACAAATAATTCAGTGTTACCATAAAGAGTCCATTGCCCAGCCCGATACAGAGACCCCAGATAATGACCCAAATTTCAGGTGTTTGTGGGCCGATCCACCCCAGCGCAGCGATTCCGGCACCCACGAACAGATATCCTCCACCCAGTCCCCACCCATACCCAATTCTCGGCAAGCGATTTAACAACAAAATGGTGACGACTGCCCCGGCTCCTGCCGAAGACCCCAACCATCCGAGCAGTGATTCATTACCTGGCTTGATCTCCCGAAACAGGGTCGTAAACTGATAATCAATCATGAGAATGGCCATGAGTCCAAAACAGCCGAACAAAATCGTACTCATCACGGTGCGACTGCTCTGTATAAAACGCCAGCCTTGCTTCCACTGGGAGAACAAAGATTCCGATCCATCCTTTTCACTTGCAGCACTTCCGTCTGATTCAACGAACTCCGACTTCTCCACCAAACGCCGCAAGGGCCATAATACCGCACCCGACAACAGGCGGGTACAGGCATTAATGACAATACAGATTTGTGGTGAAAAGATGGCCAAAATGACTGCACCCAGAAGTGGTCCCGCCACTTTCGAACACTGGCTCACAAAACCGTTTAGGGACGATGCCTGAAACAGATGCTCCTCTGCCACCACCTGGCGGGTTAACGCCTGCTGGGCTGGAACATGGAACACCCCCATCATGGCCCGCAAGGCAAGAAGTGGCAGCAACCATGCCGGGCTTGGCGCGAATAAAATAGCAACGGTTAATCCCACGGTGATCACATCACACAAGATCATGATCTTTACTTTGTGCAGTCGATCAGCCAGGGCACCTGCAAAGGAGCCCAGCAGTATACCCGGGACAGCCATACATACAGGAATAAGTGCAATGATCAGTGGATCAGCACCCCAGCGGTAAGCCACCATCACCTGGATGGCGAGTGCATCGAACCAGTCTCCAAACGTAGCCAGAGAGTATGCGATAAACATGCGGACAAACCGGAGGTTAGTCCATAAGATTTTGGAAGATTCCGCAGATGAGACGGGTGATTCGGTGGATTCATTGGATGTGGGTTCATTTGAAATGACGGTCATACATGTACTTCCTCCCTTGATTACAGCCGCTTGTGGTCTGTATGTTCCTTGGCTGTAATCATAAAGGAGTTATAACAGAGGAAGATCAGAGGATGGGGAGGTAGGAGATAAGAAGTTACGTATTTCATCTACAATTTGTTGTCCATATGCGGGTACACCGTAACTTTTGCCTATCTCTCCATACACTTGACGATATTTACTGCGAATTCTACCTTCAATTCGATGATGACCCAGGAATAGGAGAATCTGAAATGCCGCATTCAGATACAGCGGTGCATTCAGCGACATTTTCAATACATCCAGACCATCATCCATTCTTAACTCTGCCTCACGAATCCGTCCCTGCCGAAGTAACCATAATCCTTCCATCACCTGAAAACGTCCGATCTCTCGCAGATAGGGTGCATCCTTCAATCCCGCTCGCAGGACTGCCATCTGAGCCTCAACAGCTTCGCCGCTGCCACCCCACAGTTCCACATACAACGCTGCAAGTGCTACAGGCAGTCTGAAATTCTTGAGCTCGTCAGTCTCTATTACACGATATGTTTCTTCCAGCTGCTCTTTGGCACGTTGATATTGGCCCACCTCTACATAAACTTCAACGATGTTCAGAATGCGGAGTTCGCGAAGCTGATCGGCAGACAATGCAGCTGAACTCAAAGCTTTCTCATACAGCTGTATACTATCCGCTGGCTCGATCAGGGGGTGCACGAAAATCAGTAGCCAGTATAGACGCTCCTCAAAGGGAATTTCCTTTGTTGTAATCAGCCATTCCAGATCTCCCTGTATAAAACGGATATACAACTGATAATACGGGACAATCTGAATACCGAGTGTTTCCTGCTGTTGGACCAAGGTCTGTATGGCGTTTCCCTGCCCAAACAAGTGATATTTACGAAGTAATCCGTGAATGACCTCCTGCATTTCTGGGTCCTGAGCAGAGGGGCTAGCGGGTAGAGCGGACTTGTTCTCATGCACAGCAAGCCGATATCCATAGCCCCTTACTGTATCCAGACGGATCTCATCCCAGCGTTTCAATTTCTTGCGCAGGCGATAGATATGATCGTCCACAGTGCGTTCAACCGGATATTCAAGCGGCCATACCCGATCCAGCAGTTGACTGCGGGTGAAGGCTTTCTCCTTGTTTTCATACAGGAAATGCAGCAGTGCAAATTCCTTGGCGAGTAGACAAATGGATTCCGTTCGCCGTGTTACCGTATATGTCCCTTCATCCAATTGCAAAGACATGTCTGGTTCCTCCTACTATGTATAATTCGCTGATCCGAAATCGTATAGATTCATTCCATTTTTTCAACGTGTTCAACATACCACAAAAACCCTTTGCGAGAACGCAAAAGGTTTTTATCGTCTATCTTATAGATGGCTTAGATTGTGGGTTACGGTACGTATATCTGTTCTTCCAACAAGTGTTCCCTTGTCTTAACCCAGCACGACACGATCATCTGCCATTTTTTTGCCGCTAATCCGTTCGAATTCACCAAGCAACTCAGGGACAGTCAACGTACGCTTGCGCTCTTCGCTGACATCCAGAATTATTCGGCCTTTGTCCATCATGATCAGACGGTTACCCAGACGAATGGCCTGCTCCATATTGTGCGTCACCATCAATGTAGTCAGTCTCATCTCACGCACAAGTGTCTCCGTTAGTTCCGTTATCAGTTCGGCACGTGATGGGTCAAGGGCTGCCGTATGCTCATCCAATAGCAAAATTTGCGGCTGGGTAAACGTAGCCATTAACAGGCTAAGTGCCTGGCGCTCTCCGCCAGACAAGAGACCCACTTTTGCATTCGGCCGCTTTTCCAGTCCAATTCCCAGCTTCTCCAGTTGCGTGTTGAAAATCTCCCGTCTGGCACGGGTAACTCCGAAGCCCAGTCCGCGTCCTTTGCCACGTTTGTATGCCATCGCCATATTCTCTTCAATGGACATATGTGGTGCTGTTCCTGCCATCGGGTCCTGAAATACCCTGCCAATCCAGCTGCTACGTTTATGCTCCGGCAGGTTTTTAATGGAGCGGTCATTGATCAGCACATTGCCCATATCCGGCTTCATCACACCCGAAATGATGTTCATCAGCGTGGATTTACCCGCTCCGTTACTGCCAATCACCGTCACAAAGTCTCCCGGATTCATTGTCAGATTCACACCAACCAGCGCGGTCTTCTCATCCGTTGTACCTGGGTTGAACAGCTTGGTTACTTGCGTAATCTCCAGCATGATCACATACCTCCCTTCGCCTGATGACCCCCGGATCGCATCAACTCTTCCGTTCGTTTGCGAGCCAGACTACGCTGCTTCATGGAGCGTTGCATCGTTGGGAATACAAGAGCAATAATAACGATCACCGCGGTGATCAACTTCAGATCAGATGTATCAAACCATTCCACTTGAAGCGCAAGCGCGACCACAATCCGGTAAATGATTGAACCAACGATCGCTGCAAGTGTAGCCCAGAATACCGTTCTTGCTCCAAGAATGGCCTCACCGATAATGACGGAAGCCAGTCCAATAACGATCATACCGATGCCCATCGTGATGTCTGCAAAACCTGATTGCTGTGCAATGAATGCACCAGACAGGGCAACCAATCCATTGGATAAGCTGACACCTACAATGGTAGTCACATCCGTATTTGCACCAAAGCTGCGAATCATACGTTTGTTATCACCTGTCGCGCGGAGTGCCAGTCCAACATCTGTTTTCATGAACAGATCAAGCATGATTTTAAACACCAGCACCACGATGATAATTAACACCATGACATGCTCACCTGAGAATGGATTATCCATACCCATAATGGATTTATTCGGTGCGCCAAGAATACGCATATTAATGGAGTAGAGCGCGATCATCATCAAAATCCCGGATAATAATCCGTTGATTTTGCCTTTGGTATGAAGCAGACCTGTACAAGCCCCAGCCACCATGCCGCCAGCCATTGCCGCCAAACAGGCTAGCCAAGGAGAGAAGTCATTGGAGATCATAACCGCCGCGATTGCGCCTCCTGTTGTAAAACTTCCGTCTACGGTAAGGTCAGGAAAATCGAGTATGCGGAACGTAATATATACACCAAGTGCCATCAGTGCATATAAAAGCCCCAGCTCGATCGCCCCTTCAATTGAATTCCAGCTTATACTCACACTACTTCCTCCCTGTCTATCGAAAAGAATGAGGCGAACCCGTTGCACGTTCGCCTCGCATCCATACTGCCGGATTACATTCCGGTCAGATTATTGAATCAATCTCAAAACTCATTATATTGATTCTATTGAATAATGTTGTTTTCCTGGTCTTTTACTTCCGCTTTCATCTCATCCGTAACCGTGATACCTTGGGCTTCAGCTGCTTTCAGGTTCAGGATCAGATCCAGTTTGTCCGGAACGGTGACTTTCATATCACCAGGTTTTGTACCATTTTTCAGAATGTCCGCGGCCATCTCACCCACCTGATATCCATGGTCATAATATTTGAAGCCAACGGTTGCAAAAGCTCCTTTTTCAACGGTATCCCGATCACTGGAGAAGAACGGAATTTTATTACTGTTGGCCGTTTGGATGATCGTATCAACAGCACTCACGACAGAATTATCCAGTGTAATGTAGAAGGCATCTACTTTGCCAACGAGGGAATCCGTAGCCTGTTTTACTTCTGATGTATTCGTAACTGGTGCTTTCACCAGCTTGATATTATGTGTTGCGAGCGCTTTTTCAGCGTTATCTGCCATAACCACCGCATTTGGTTCACCTTCGTTAATGACCAAGCCCACCGTTTTCACATCCGGCAGATTTTTAGCGATAAAGTCAGCCAATTGTACAATAGCCTCCGGATTCGTATCCGATGCACCTGTAACATTGCCGCCCGGCTTATCCATATCGGTCACCAGTTTGGCACCCAGTGGGTCTGTCACTGCTGCAAATAACAATGGCTTGTCCTTCACTTGTTGAGCCAGAGCCAGCGCAGATGGTGTTGCGATGCCGAGTACGAGATCATTTTTGGAATCACCTGAGATTTTCTGTGCAATGGACAGGTTGTTCGTCGAATCACCTTGCGCATTATTGTAATCGATTTTGAGGTTCTTGTTCTCTTCAATGCCCGCTTCCTTTAGGGCTGCGATGAACCCTTCACGTGTAGCATCCAGAGATGGATGTTCAACAATCTGCGAGATGGCAATCTGATATGATTTTTCCTCGCTGCCTCCACCTGTTGTAGTCCCTGATCCTTCGGATTCCGAGCCTGTACCGCTGTTATTTCCGCAACCTGCTGCAACGATCATTGAAGCAACCATCATCAGTGGCATCCAAAATTTCTTTTTCATGTGTGAGAACCCCTCTCCATCTTATAAAATGTGGTTACCCTTATCGAGATTTCATTGACACGATAGGGCGGGACAAAACAAACGCTTCAACGCATTGTTGCTTTGATCGACAAAAGCAGACAAATATAGACTTTTCTCATGCGACTGAAGTCCATGACCCGTGTTGGTGTTTTATTGTTCCCCTAATATTAAGGGGCGTCCCGATATCCGTCAATGGTTGAACCGCTTCCAATTTACTTTCATCGTATGGTTGTGATAGAAAACATTACATAAAACATAAAAACCACCTACATTGTTCTGTAGATGGTCGCCATGGGTACAGCAAAATAAGGTCCTACTCATGAAAGTGGAGTATGAAGTCTTCTTCTAATCTCGTCCACAAGTATTGTTTTCTCCGCTTCTGATATGGCATCCGCGATCAATTTGCGACCGCAACAAGCTTAATCCAGGGTTCGATATCTGCAAAGCCAATACCGGACAACTTCTCATACTCCTTCATAAAGATGCGAATGCTGGACGCTCTGGTAACATCAAGAACAACCGTCGCTTCATGTGGCAGATGCGGGGGCAGTATGGCGTTGGGTAATTGATCCAACTGGGCAATCACGGCAGCTTTCTCCGCTCCAGACAAGTATTGTGCTTCATCATGAGATTTTTCAAATTTAAAATTTTCAAAAAAAGAGGCCTCCCTCCCAATGTACTTTGGGTATGGTCGCCTTATATCAATCAAAGGATAGCTCCAGAGTGCTTATTCCTTTTCTTTTTGCAGTTCCTCTAGTTCAGATGGAGTTAGCCCGGTAGCCTTAATAATCGTAGCCTGATCAAGACCTAAAGTGAGCATATTCATTGCGATTTTTCGCTTGCTCTCAGCTTCACCTTCTTTGATCCCTTCTTCGATTCCTTTTTGAATTCCTTCCTCCATGCCTTTCTTGAGACCCTCTTCTCGTGCGCCCTCAATCATGGAAGCTTCGTCCCATAGAAATTTCTGACGGTCGATATATCGTTGACGTGCTTGCTCATCCTGGCTCAGAAACTCCAATACACTCATGGCTTTTTTCAAAGCCGGTTCGGGTTCGTGCATCATTAACGCCTCCCAGCTTGATTTAGTCATTCCTTTCAGAAATAACAGCCAACGCACCAATCCATCCTTTATTTGAATATTTTCATCATTCAGCTTTGGTATTTCCATAAAATGAATCTCTATAACATCCGTCAACGGAATATCAGTATGGTCTTCTCTTAAATGAAATACGTTGTGGTACTGATCATTAGCGAGCATTTTGAAATTAACAATGTTGATCGCTACGCATTTTTTGAGTTGACTATATCTCTGTCCTTCAAGTAATTGTCCGGAATATTGTTTACCCCAATAGAACAAAGTCCTCTTCTCTAAATCATACTGATTAAACAACTGCATTTCAACATTAATTAGCTCACCTTGATCTGTTTTGGCCCGTATGTCCAGTATGGACTGTTTATCTCTCGGTGTATCCTTGTCCAGATAAGGGTTGATTAACACAATCTCGGTCAGTAAAGATTCACCTGCATTTTTGAAGGTATGATTCAGAAAAGCCAAAAGAACATCCTTATTCTCTTCACTTCCAAAGATTCGTTTAAACACATAATCGTTCTTGGGATCAAGCAACTCTGTCATTATTATTCACTCCTACGCGCAAAATGGACAGGATATATCTGCTGAAGTATAAGCAAATATAAGGATGCGAACATGCACTGGATGTTCGTTCCATTATAACACGCATCGCCATACGTAAATAGCGTTTATACGTAATTCATTACCAAAAAAAGAGACTATTTCGACGAATCGAAACAATCTCTTGTGTATAAACCAATTAATTCCCCGACGCTTCGCGAATCTCATACTTGCACCTTTTGCCGCCATCGGCGTAACATTCGGTACGCTCCACCTCAGCTTGAAGTAGCGAGCGAAACAGATCGAGTTCACAGCGGCAAGCCTGCTTGTAGACACTCGCGACTTGTACAATCGGGCAGTTCATTTCCGTAATGACGTAAGTTCCATCGTCTTCTCTGGACGCATCCGCCATATATCCGTTGGCATTCTGGATTCGCGCGAGTTCCTCCACCCGTCCGGCCAGATCCTGGCCTTCCATCTGTGGCAATCCGCTACGAAGCAGTTTGTCCCTGCGACTCTCGAACAATGCATCCACCACACCGCTACCGGCAGAGTCAGACAATTCTTCAAGAAGTTCCAGTGTAAGGGACGAATAGGATTTTGGAAAAAAGCTGTCCCCGCGTACCGTCAATTGGTACACCGAGGACGGACGTCCGGCCGTAGCCCGGGCCTCCCGAACCTCGATCCAGCCGTCCTGCTCCAGTGCCGTCAGATGACGGCGAATGGCCATGCCAGTCAGACCCAGATCAGCTGTCATTTCCCTGGCGGTCAATGTACCTTGCTGCTTCAGCATGAACAAAATCCGTTCACGCGTCGTTCGTTCCTCTTCGCGCTTCACGATCAGCACCTGCTCTCCTGCTTATGCGTGTACCGGTGCTGCCTCCCGGCAGGCATCCGAGCAAAAGCGGTTATGCGTCTCTTCGCAATCCTCACAGCTTACATGCTGCAGGTTGCAGGTTGGACAATTAATATATCGGTCATGTGTCGTTCCACAGTGATAACAGCTAGCAATGACAATATCCTCTTCTGTCCGGTTAATCGGTACAGAGATGCGCTCGTCAAACACGTAACACTTGCCATCGAACAGATGGCCTTGTACTTCCGGATCTTTACCGTACGTGACAATACCGCCGTCCAATTGAGCCACATCCTGGAATCCTTCATTGATCATGAACCCGGTCAGCTTCTCGCAGCGAATGCCGCCAGTACAGTAGGTAATAATCGTTTTGTCCTTCATGTCACCCAGGTTCTCCCGAATCCACTCCGGAAACTCACGGAACGACTCCACATCTGGACGGATGGCCCCGCGGAAATGACCAATTTCGTATTCATAATCATTGCGACCATCGATAACGATAACGTCATCACGTTGTAGATGTTCATGGAACTCTTTCGGCGAAAGGCGTTTGCCGCTAGTCACATTTGGGTCAAGTTCATCTTCCACACGGAAGGTTACCAGCTCTGCTTTGTGACGAACAAAGATTTTTTTGAACGCATGCTCCTCGACATCATCAATCTTGAACACCATGTCGCTGAACAGCGGATTAGCCAGCATATCTTTCATGTACTGTTCCGTCTGTTCTGGCGTTCCGGATACCGTACCGTTAATGCCTTCGGATGCGATCAGAATACGGCCTTTCACACCCAGGTCCTTACAGTATTGCAGATGCTCTTGTGTAAACGTCTCTGGGTCTTCAATCTTCACGAACTTATAATATAAAAGCACGCGGTACGCGCTGTTACACATGTATATCACCTGTTCCTATTCCATGTTGTTATTAGCCGGATCATCCGGCAAGACGACTACGTTGCACCCTTACTGTTAAAAAGAAAATAAACAGCCGCCCGAAACATCGTCTCGAACTGCTGCCTGACATTCGACTTTTATTCCTGCATTCTAGTTTATCGGAAGCGGAACAGCTTAGTCAATATAAATGTATAGAAAGGCATGAAAGATATGGAACATATCTTTCTGCATCATTCCCCTATTCCGAGATCGTAATGACCGAGGTTACAAAGTGATACGATTCATTCTCCAATACCGCCTGCGATAACAGGATTTTATTTCCTTTCGGGCTCCAGGCGAGTGGGTCAGAAGCGTTGTCCATATCGGCCGAGATCTGGAACTGTTCTGCCGACTCCGTGTTGGAGACAAATAGCCCTTTCTCATTATCATTCTCAGAATTGATGGTGTATGCAATCTTGGAATCATCACCCGACCAGCTTGTGCCGAAAACCTGTGTACCTCTGGCGAGAGTGGCCTTCTCATTGCCTTCCAGATCGGTGAGCACCAGCGCCCGTTTGGTATCCGCTGTTCTTTTCACAATCGCAAGCCTTGTTCCATCATTAGAAGGGATGACCCACTCCACACTTTTCAGCACCTGTTTCACGTCACCCGTCTTCGCATCGTATGCATTCAACTGGCCATCTTCGCCCGTAATATAATAGAGCATATCGCCTGACACCTTGATACTCCGTACATTGAAATTACCTGTTTCCACCAGCACTTTCGTTGTGCCATCCACACTTGCCGAGATCAGATCACCCTTCATATTGGGGAAAACGACATGTTCATTATCCAGCCACGCGCCCTCTTGGATAAATCCATCCTCCTTACCCGCAGGGGTTGTCTCCCCGTTATGCAGGTTCAAGAAGTAGCCTTTACCCGTATTTTCCTCCGGTTCCCGGTAAAACAGATACTGACCATCCGGTGACACCAGCGGTGCACCCAGACTGGCTTCACTTTCCTTGAGCGGCGTGTCGGTGCCTTTCGTCAGATCATACATATATAAGTTGTGCGGGTATCTTTCCTGACCTTCAACCGTGACGGGTTTCAGGGACTTGTTCTCCTTGTCGGATACAATCCAGTCATCACTAAGCCATGCAATTCCGCGCATATTCGGCAATTTATCAATCTTCTCCAGCTTGAAGCTCTGGTACACGGACGTGTTGGTATTATCTTTTACCGTAATATCCGTGCCCGTTTTCCCGCCTTGTGCGTTGCCCCCCGGCTCCGTTGTTCCCCCACATGCCGCTGTCGTTAACAGGGCAATGGCTCCGAACGTGCCCATAGCTGCTTGTTTCCAATTCATGATGGTCCCCCCTGGTTTCTCTTGCTATAGACCAAGCATACACATCGCATACTTCCAAAGTTATTCAGACTTGTTTCGAACTTGTAAACTTGAATCAGCCAAAGGGAACATGAGCTGGAACGTCACACCTTCCCCATCTTCTGGATCACTCGACAGCAGGGTGATTGTACCGCCCTGTTTTTCAACAAACTGCTTCACGAGAGATAGCCCCAGTCCGGTTCCGCCGGTTTTTCTGGCTCTGTCTTTGTTCACCGTGTAAAAGGGTTCAAAAATCTTCTCCCGCGCCTCTGCCGGAATCGGCGTACCCGAGTTATAGATCCGAATAACCGCTTGACGCTCCTGCATCCGTAGTTCATTCTTCACCCGGATCACACCATCCGGAACGTTATATTTGATGGCATTATCCAGCATGTTGATGAAAATATGCATAAGACTCTCCCGATCGCTGCGGATCACCGCCGGTTCAAGATCCAGTTCCATGTTCAGCCCAAATTTCTCGGCTTTCCCCCGCATCCGGCCACAGGCATCCTCCAGCAGAGCGCTGACCTCTACATCTTCGGCCTGGTTCTCGAAGTCATACTTCTCCAGAGCAGATAAATGTAAGACTTTCTCGACCATCTCGTACAGCCGCTCCGTTTCTTTGCCAATGTTACTCGTGGCATCATCAAGCAGTTGTGGATCATCCTTATACATGTCGAGCAGCTCCACATAAGCTTTGATCGACGTCAGCGGTGTCTTGAATTCGTGGCTGATGTTACCGATATATTGTTTCTGCTGCTGTTCCAGCGCCTGAAGCTTCTCAATCGCCAGTTGCAGCTTCTGCTGCTCTGCATGCATGGCTGTGATATTTTGCTGAATGGATGTACTCATATAATAGATGCCCTGCCCCAGCTCCCCCAACTCATCCTTGCGCTTTAAAGGAGACTCCGTAATGTAATTCCCTTCGCGAATGGAATCTGCGGACCTCTTCAGTCGAGTAATCGCAACGGCAAACCGATTGTAGAACAGATAACCTAATATGAAGCTCAGCGCAACAACGGTAATTCCTGCCCATATGAACAATTGAAGGATGCGAGTATAGAATTCATGGTAGCTTTGGACCGGATATTGCATCCATACAGCCCCCATCTGTCCATCCGGACCGTCCAGTGGTGCGGCGTAGAGCAAGGTATCCCCTTGTTCATGATAGGCAATTTTATTTTGCAGTGCATAGTTGAGCGTATCCTGAACAATCGCACTCTCCCCGGAACTGATCGATGAGCCAACTTGCTGGCCTTTCATATCATAGAGAGCAATTGGCAATCCGGTAGAGTTGGCCAGTTCCTGTGCAAGCCTGCGGCCGTTTTGTTGTAAAAAGACTTCCTGTTCAAGATGAACAGACTCCGTGTAGTAGGACTGTCGCACATTCAGATTCACCAGCCGTGTCTGCTGTGATAAAATACCTTCAATCTGTGACTGCTGATTGCGTTCAATACCGCGCAGGACCAGTGAACTAAGCACCACCACGGTAAGGATAAGCAATGCAGCCAGAAAAACACTGAACTTCAGCTTGATGCTGACTCTCATATGGCCCCGCCTGTTTCAGGTGCAGATGCTTTGTAGCCAATCCCGTATACAGTCTGTAATTTTTGCTGATCCGTATCTCCAATTTTTTTACGCAAACGCTGGATGTGAATGTCTACGGTTCGTGTACCACCCGCATACTCCATGCCCCACACTCGATCTAGTAGATCGTCTCGTGTGTACACCCGCTCGGGATTGGACATGAGAATGGTCAGCAGGTCGAACTCTTTTGGTGTCAGATCCAGCTTCTCCTCATTCACGGTCACTGTGCGGTGAGCAACATGAATACGCAGTGTGCCATTCACGATGGCCTGATTCTTCGAATCGTCAGGTGGTGGACTGCTTTTCTCGACACGGCGCATGAGCGCTTTCACCCTTGCGAGCAGTTCACGGATCTCGAATGGTTTGGTCATGTAATCATCGGCGCCCATTTCCAGGCCAACGATTTTGTCCACGATATCATTTTTGACAGTCAGCAAAATAATGCCGATATCCTCGCGGTCCTCCAACCTGCGGCATACGCCGTATCCATCAAGCCTTGGCATCATCACGTCCAGAATCAGGACCTGTGGGTGAAACGATGCGACCTTAACCAAGGCCTCTTCGCCGTCACTCGCAGTATCTACTTCATATCCTTCGCGCCGCAGCGCGTAAGCAATGGCACTGACGATGCTTGATTCGTCATCTACCACGAGCACTTTTTTATTCATGGGATTCATCCTCTACGTTACACGAGATAACTTCAAGTGCAGTACCGTCTTCTGATCGCTGTTATCCCCAGATTTCTTTAATCCCCTTCTTCCAAAGGGGAAATCCGGTGATAAAGGGCGTAGCATATGCTTCCGAAGTAGCTTTCTGACAGAAAGCTTTGAACTTCGTTTCTTCAGACTGGTTCTGCACTCTTCGTTTTCGTGTAAATATTCAGTTCTTTTTTATTTATGTTAGCAAGGTCTTTGCGATTTAGCTATGGATGAGTTTGCAATTTGTATGAGAAGCTTTCATCCTCTCAGCTTGGACTTGGCTCTACTTTCTTTATACCCCAATGACGACAAAAAGAGCCAACCCGTGATTGGATCAGCCCTTAATCTATAGATTCCCGTTTCATGTTACTGTTTAGGCAATAACTTCTTAATTTCATCTTCAGAGAGTCCAGATGCTTTAACTATAGCAGAGAGATCTACGCCAAGTGTGAGTAACTCACGAGCCATTTCTCTCTTGCCTTCAGCCGCTCCTTCAGCTCGTGCGCCTTCAATCATTGATTTTTCGTCACTCAATGCTTTCATTCGAGCATCGTAGGCCATTCTGGTGGACGCATCCTGACTCAGAAATTCCAGCGTATCCATCGCCTTTTTCAACATCGGTTCATTCATGGCCAGCACCTCCCAGTTTGATGTATCTATTCCTTTAAGGAATAATAACCAATTCACGAGTCCGCCTTTTTCCATCGGAACAGAATACTCATCCAATTTGGTTAGTTCCATCACATGTATTTCGATATCATCCGTCAAACCATTACCTGTATGATCTTCTCGTAAATGAAAAACATTGTGATATCGCTCATTATCCAGACAGGAGTAGTTAAGTATATTAATAGTCACGCATTTTTTGAGTAGACTATAGTTTTCACCCTTTTTTATCTGATGAAAGTACATCTCACTCCAATAAAACAACGTCCTTTTCTCCATGTTATACGGGTTAAACAGCTGCATTTCAATGTTAATTAGTTTGCCTTCTACCGTCTTTGCTTTAATATCCAGAATGGATTGTTTATCCTCTGGACTATCCTTATCTGTATAAGTGTTAACCACAGTGATCTCCGTAAGAGGAGATTCGCCGGTCTCTATAAACGTGCTGTTCAGAAAAGCTAACAAAACATCTTTGTTTTGCTCACTTCCAAAAATGCGTTTGAACACAAAATCTACTCGTGGATCGAGTAATTCCGTCACTCAGCATCAGCTCCATTCTCACCAGCATTATATCATAATTCCCATATAGCCTCAGCTTGATAATGGATCTGCACTTAAATTGCATCTACTCCTCAAATGACAGATTCAGCGGCTCGTCCGACATCTCGTACTCTGTCTCCATATGTGTCAGTGGTGTGTTCAGATCAACCTCCTCGAAGCGGAAGCTGTCGACCCACACTTTTCCTTTGCCGTTCAAAATAACCCCGAATGAAATGACCGCGCTGCCCTCCGGCACATCAAGCACAATACTGTACTGATTCCATGGCTGCGTACCCGTGATTGGCCGATCATGCATGTTATCAAATTGAAGTACATCATGCACGTTATTATCCACACGCATCCATAATCCGCAGAACGCATCCACATGCTCGGTCTTCACGAATCCCGATAACTTCATCCGCTTGCCCACATACTTGTCCGCTCTGAACTGTTGCATCATTGTTGCGAACTCGTTAGGCTTCATCGGCGTAACGGCCTTCAAATATCCTGAAGCTTTCCCCTGATGCACTTCAGCCGGATCAATGCCCATCTCATAATTCTGCGGATGACTCCCGGTTAACATCCAACCTGTAATTGTTGACGTCTGATTCATCTGTAATTCTCCTCCTCTGGTTCTTCCTTCGAATAATTTCAGATCGAACAATTTGCGAAAACGTCCTGGTGGCATGCCATATAATTTGCGGAATGCACGGGTGAAGGCTTCTTGACTCTCAAAACCACATGCCAGAGCGATGTCCAGAATGCCCGCATCTGTGGTTCGCAGTGCCGTAGACGCCAGACTCATCCGACGGTTTCGGATATAATCCACCACGGTCATGCCCACCTCATTACGGAAAATTCGATGGTAGTGATACGGCGACAACAACGCCTCGGACGCCACTTCTTCCAGTCCAATCTGCTCATGCAGATGAGTCTCAATATAGAACAAACTTTGCTGAATCATTGCACGGTAACGGCTCAACTGAGGTAAAGCCCCCTTCCATATCCTTACTATACGTGAAGGATGTCATCGCCGTTTTGATCATTTTTGCTATCTTTATTTCTGTTTACCTCTGCCGGAGATGCAAAAAGAGCCAATCACGGATTGAATCCTTTCCGTAATTGACTCTTCTGGGAAACTGCCGCCCTGTGGCTACTCTAGAGCCACTTCATTGATCTACAACAGGTTCATTTATCTATTTGCTTTATCTATTTGCACAACATTCTTCGTCAGACAGCTGGTACCGGCTGTGCACCAACCTCTTCGTCATCATGCTCCACCAGTTCATGTTTCTCCCAAGCTCTACTCTTCCAGCGGAAGTACATAATGACCGCGCGGGTCCACTCATCCGCCGCAATGGCAAGCCATACACCAGCGAGCCCCAGATGAAGCTTGAATATGAGCAGGTATCCCAGCGGCAGACTCATGCAGACCATGGAGATCAGACCCATGTATACCGGGAACTTTGCATCCCCTGCCGCACGCAGGGAACCAATGATCACAATATTGCAGGTACGCCCGGTTTCGAGCAAAAGACTGAGTAGAATCACTTGAGCCCCCAGCTTGATAATTTCCGGATTATCCGTAAATATGCTCATCAGCGGCACACGGAAAAAAATGATGATTACATCAATGATAACCGTGGCAAGAAGGGCCCATTTTACACTGTCAAAAACACGTTTGTACGCATCGTCTTTGCGCCGCGCACCCACAAGCCGACCTACAATGATCGATGTCCCCATACCAATCGCCATGCTGAACAAGTAGATATAGCTGGAGATGTTACCCGCATACTGCTTGGTTGCCATAGCTTCTGCGCCCAGATAGGTCACATACAGCGTGAACACGAGCTGGCAGGAATGATATACCATGGATTCCATCGCAGACGGAATGCCAATCCGCAGAATTTTGCCAATGAATTTCTTGGACAACTTAATGTAGTATTCAAAATCCACCCGTACCTCGCTCACACGATACAACAACCAGAAGAAGATCAGAAGGCAGATAAAACGGCTTCCCACCGTGGAGATCGCTGCCCCTTCCACCCCAAGCTTCGGCAGGCCGAAGTGTCCAAAGATCAATGCATAGTTACCAACAACGTGAATCACGTTCATGAATACAGCAACATACATCGTTTCTTTGGTGTAACCATGTGTACGAATCGTCGCAGCCAGCGCATTAATGAGCGCCTGAAGGAAGATACCGCCACCGACGATATTTATATACGAACGGGCAAAATCATAAATTTCGCCTTGAATGTTCAGGAGTGATAACAAATGTCCTCCGAACAGAAGGAAGATTCCGCTCAGGACCAGACCTACGATAAGATTCAGTGTGATCGCATTACCCGTAACTTGTGCTGCTTCACTTAACTTTTTGGATCCGATATATTGTGCGACTACAATCGCAGCACCATGTCCAATGACTTCCAATACAAGGATAGCGATAGAAATAATCTGATTGGCTGCTCCAACGCCGGAGACCGCATTATCGGATACCGAGCTGAGCATGAGCGTATCCACGCTCCCCATCAACATAAATAAGAAGAGTTCCAAGAAAATAGGCCATGTAAGTCGAATCAGATTCAGATCCTTGGCATCAGAACGAAGGGACTCTTTGGTTGAGGTTATTGCTGTCATTTTCTCACCTTTCCCATGTGGGCTTTAATTCTTAGGGTATGTTAGCACAGGTGGTTTGAAAATGCAGTAGTTTTGCGAAAATAGTTGAAAGTTTTTTGTAATTCCATAAATAGGTATTTTCACTGCTTTCATAAAGACCCATTTCCGTAAGCTTATCAGAGGTTTCAGAAGACAAAAAAGGCCCCTCCCAACTCGCTTTTAAGCAAGTAATGGAAGGACCTTGGACCCTCAACCTTTTAACCTTTAACAGAACCCGCAGCAATGCCCTCCACAATTCGATTACTCAAGATGAGAAAAGCAATCAGGATTGGCATAATGCTAATCATCAGCGTTGCACCAATGGCTCCCCAATCCGTTGTGTATTGACCAATAAAGTTCTGTACCCCAACAGTCAGGGTTTTGTACGAATCTGTACTGATGAACGTATTAACAAAGATGAATTCATTCCAGTTATAGATCATGTTAATGATCGCCGTTGTGGAAATGACCGAAGACGTCATCGGCAGCACAATCCGAAAGAAAATCCGATGCACGGAGCAACCATCCATCACTGCGGCTTCTTCCACTTCCCGGGGGAGAGCGTAGTAGAATCCAAGTAGAATCATAATGGTAATTGGCATATTAAAGGCAATATAAGACAGGATGACTGACAAAGGATGATCTGTGAGATGAAGCTTCAGGAACAAGCTGAACAGCGGGATCAACGTGGAGTGTACAGGGATCATCAGACCCACCATGAACAGCCCCAGCACCAGCGAACGACCTTTCCAGCGCATACGTGTAATGGCAAAGGTCACCAGACTGGCGAACAGCACGGTGATCACCACCGAGACCACCGTAATCCATACACTGTTGAAGAAGTACAAGCTGATATTTCCCTCTGTCCATACCTTGACATAGTTTTCCCAACGCGGAGTGGCAGGAAGGGAAAAAGGCGCCATGTCGAATACTTCCTGATTATTTTTAAGCGAGAACAACAGTAGCCATACCAAAGGTAAAATTTGCAGCAAAGCTACCAGGGACAAGAGGAAATACAGCAGAATATAGCCAAATCTCCTTAACCATGCCGAACCTCGGCTTGTCCCCGGGTAAGTTGGCAATCTAACGGCCGTATCCGTCTTCACCGGGATGGACCTCCTTTCATTTCACTTACGTCAGGAATACTGGATCGTATCTTTGGATGCTGTCGCTTTTCGAAGCAGCCAGGTAACAAGCAGACAGATCAAGAGCAGGAAGAACCCTACAGCACTGCCGTAACCAAAGTCGAAGCTACGGAACGCCTGACGATACATATAGGAGGCCATCACTTCGCTGGAACCATTCGGTCCGCCATCGGTCATCACGTAGATGAGATCAAAATACTTGAGTGAGCCTACCACAGCCAGTACTACAGTCACCTTGATGACTTCTGTAATAAGGGGCAGCTTGATTCGAAAAGCGATCTGCCAAGGGCTTGCTCCATCAATCCGGGCTGCTTCCACCAGAGATTCCGGAATATTTTTGAGGGCCGCATAATAGATCAAAATATAGAAGCCTGCATACTGCCATAGAATCGGCACGAACAGTGCATACAACACCAGGGATGGCTCCGCCAGCCAGGCTGGCGGATTGCTGAAGCCGATCGCTTCCAGAAAGGTGTTTAGCACACCATTGCTGGGATGATAGATCTTCAGCCATAACTGGGCGATCGCGACCGAAGACAGCAGCATCGGGATCAAATATATTTTACGGAACAGATTGGCACCCTTGATCTTGCCTGACAGCACCAAAGCAATCATCAGATAACCGATCAGACTCAGCGCAGAGAACAAAGCAAGCAAAAAGGTATGATTCGCACTCTGCCAGAATGTTCCGTCTTGAAGAAGTCTGGCGTAATTATCCAATCCAATAAAGGTCATTGCACCGATCCCGTCCCATTGCATCAACCCATAATACCCGGTGAGCACGATCGGGATGTACACCAAGACCAGCAGCAGAAGCAGTGCAGGAAGCACGTACAACGCAGCAACGAGACGGTTGGACATGACTTTGTCCATCACATTATCCTCCCTTCAAGCGTTCAAACGTGTGTACGTCAATTGCCTTTATCAATTGCAGCCTGATGATTCTTTACAAAGTCCTCCGGTGTTACCGCTTTGCCAAACAATGCCTGAATCATGTCCAGATGTGCCTGAGCGGCTGCCGGTTTCATCTGTACATCTGCAAAGAGTGTAAGGCTGCTGGCCTGATTCAATTCGTTCAGCAGGTCAATATAGAGCTGTGGCAACTGTACTGCCGCCGTATCTACTTTGGTTGCCGGGATGACGCCTGCCTCAGTTACCGAACTTTCACCCCATTTTTCCACAAAGTATTGCACAAACTTCTGCGCTTCTTCCTTCACTTTGGAGTTCTGGGCAACGAACAACCCTACGCCTGGACCACCTACCCAGCTGTTAATGTCGCTCTTGCCATCTTCCATTGTTGGGAATTTGAAAAATCCGATTTTGTCCTTAAATTCCTGCGGGATGTCCGGGTTAGTCGTGAAGTTTGGCAGTTCCCAGGTACCCATCAGATACATAGCAGCTTTTTCGTTCATGAATTCGGATTTACCCTCATCGTTAGACAACCCGTTAAAGCCTTTGTTGAAAGCATTCATATCCACCAGTTTTTGTACCTCGGCAGCAGCTTGAGTCAGTGCAGGGTCGTCAAACTTGCCAGAGCCATTGATGGCCTTTTCCAGTGCATCTCCACCTAACCGATTCGCCAGATACATATACCAGAGTGAGCCGGTCCAGCGGTCTTTATTGCCCAGTGCGATCGGAACCTCACCGTTCTCTGTCAGTGTCTTCAGCACACTCAGGAATTCATCGTACGTTGCTGGCGGCTGCAAGTTATATTTTGCAAAAATGGCTTTGTTATAATAAATGGGGGAGATATTCAACTCGATTGGTAGCGCATATGTTTTACCGTCTATCGCATAAGCTTCTGTTGTTCCGGCTATGAATTTCTCGCCCAGCGAGTCACTCAACAGATCATCGACCGGTGCGAACAGGTTCCCCTTCACATAAGGCTCCAGAAATCCAGCAGCCCAAGTTACACCAACATCGGGAAGTTCATTGGATGCCGACAGGATTTTCAATTTGTTCTTATATTGTTCATTCTCCAGCACTTCCTGCTTAATGGTTACATTCGGATGATCCGTTTGATACTGCTTGATGATATCGTTGACCAGTTTGTTTTGCTGTGCGGAACTGCCTGCTGGCCAGAGGTGCATAAATTTGAGGGTTACTTTCCCATCTGTGCCGTTGCTGCCTGTTTCACCCTCTTCATCCGAACTTGAACTGTTACAACCGGATAAAATTACGGCGAGAACCAGCGTCCATGACAGAAGAATGGCCATCGTCTTTTTGCTCATTATTCCAACCCCCTTGGTTTTATCGGTTAATGTAACCGCTTTAACCAAATTGTAGCACGCGCCTATCACACCTATAAGACCAGAACAATTTGGAAAAACTCCACTTTTTTGAGGTTATTTGTTATTTCGTTCAGATAGGGAATGCCGATATTTGCTTGGACTTAGCCCCTCAAGGCTTTTAAATACTGTGATAAAATACTTATCCGTCTGATAACCCACCTGTTCCGCAATCTCCGAGATTGGCATCGTTGTCTGCACAAGCAACTCCTTCGCGCGCTGAATGCGTTTGCGGGTAAGGTATTCACTAAAATTGATGCCGATCTGTTCCTTAAACAATACGCTGAAGTAACTGGAGTTGAGATGGAGTAAATCAGCGATTTCACGCATGGTTACATGTTCACCCAGATGAGTATCCACATAGGTCAAAGCTTCACTGATCTGGCTATTGAGCCTCTGTTCCCCTCGCTCCTTAACATCCAGCAACTTGGGGTCAACCATTTCTTGCATCGTTTGAATACGTCGCTGTTGTTCGCTGAACTTTAGGGCTTTTTCGACGGTCTGCAGCAATTGTTCCTTATCAATCGGTTTCAACATATACTCCACAACACCCAACTTAATGGCCTGCTGGGCGTATTGAAAATCGGCATGTCCCGACATAATCAGGACAACAGGCTTGTTCGAAAAATGTTGAATGGCTTCAATCAGAGACAAGCCAGAGAATTCCGGCATGCGAACATCCGTTATTAACAGATCTGCCGGCTTTTTCTTGAGCCATTCCACAGCCTCGACGCCACTTTCTGCAGTCTGAATGTGATTTCGTCCTGCCGACCATCCTTCCAGTGTTTTGCGAATACCCTCTCTTGTACGCGGCTCATCATCCACGATAAGAATTGTTTTGTCATGAATCATATGCACCCTCCGTTCCCATGGGAATCTCAAAGCAAATGACAGTCCCTTCCCCAACCTTACTTGTTATGGAAAGCTTGCAACGTTCGCCAAGTTGGCTGCCAAAGTAAAGCATCAGTCGCCGATGTACGTTGATTAGACCTACACCTGTACCCTTGTTAGATACAGGGGGGCCACCATGTAAAGCTTGAATGACAGCTTGAAGCCGTGATTCATCCATACCGGGACCATCATCCCGAACCTTAATGCAAACCAGATTTTTCTCGGTCAAAGCATCCACATGGATGCTTATCTTTCCCGGTCCCAGTTTACTTTCAATCCCATGGAGAATCGCATTTTCCACTAAGGGCTGTATGAGCAGTTTCGGTATTGCGACCTTACGCACCGTATCACTCAGCTGAATCTCCCATTGCATTCTCTCTCCCAACCGCATCTGCATAATTTGAAGATAACGCTCGGCGTGTTCCAGCTCGTCGGCAATCGTAACCCATTCATCCTGCTGCGAACTGGAGATGATATAACGAAATAATCGGGACATCGCCACAACCATACGTGCCATCTCCTCGTCTCCCTTCTCCTCAAGGGACCAATAGAATGCCTCCAGTGTGTTGAATAGAAAATGGGGATTAATCTGAGACTGCAACGCCTTCAGCTCAGCCCGGGACTGCATGACTTCCTTCTCATGAACCACACGGGTCAATTCATTCTGCCTGTAGACCATCTGGTTATATACGTTGTTAAGTTCATTGATCTCCATCGTAGAGCTAACCATTAGATTAGGTCTCATTGCTCCCGGCTCTGCACTGCGCATGGCCCGCATCAGCCGTATGAGTGGACGTGTAATCATGGTGGACAGGAAGAAGGACATGATAAGGAACAGAACAACACCAATCATTCCCGAGACGAGCAACGCTGTTCTCAGGATGGATACACCTTCCGTTGTCTCCCGCAACGGGGTCAGGACAGCAAGTGTCCATCCCGTTAACTCCGATTTTTGCCTGACAACGATATAGGATTCCTCCCCGTTCTGCACGACTGATCCGCTGTCCAATATGGCCTTTGGATCGAGATTAATTTCCAGATCGGAACTCACCACTTCGCCTGCACCATCCAAGAGCATGATAGAGTCCTGCGAACCATCTGTCCCATTCGAATCATTGAGTTGAAAAAAACTACGCTGCATCCGCACCACCACATAACCTCCGTGTTCGAAAGAATGATCCAGCAGGTTAATCCGCCGAATAGCCAGGAGCACACCCGGATCTTCAGGGTCAGCGCCTGCCCATACCAGTCTGCCTTTTCCTTCATCCGCCAGGTTGATCCAGTTGCGCTCCACTCTGAGATCGAGGGATCGGTCATCCATCGGAAAGATGCGGTTATAACCCGTAGTGTATATCTCCATACTTTGTGCGCCATTAATGAAAGACTGATAACTGCCTGCAATCTGCAAGAGAGCTTGGCGCTGATTAAAGGTCGCCGGGTTGCCTTGTTTCTCATCGCTGAGCAGACGTTGCACATATGCATCATCCGCCACCTGGGCAGTCAGCGAATTCACTTGTGCAATGATTGCATCCAATCTGCCACTGGCTTGGACGGCGGTTTGGTGAATATGTTTCTCCGCATTGCTTTTCAGCAGGGCAGCTACCCGATCATAAGCCGATATGCCTGCGAGCAGCAGAACAACAAGCATCACCATAACAAAACCAATGAAGATCTGATTCCGAAGTGAGTTAAAATGTCCTTTTTTCCCGTGCAACTTCCCCATTCTCCTCTCTTTTTCGCATGAAAAAGAACCCACCACCTACGCCCGTGCTCTTGAAGACTGGGTACAAACGATGCCGGATTTATCTACGTATTCAGTTCTTCTATATAAAATGAACAAAAGAATATTTACACTAGCCACTACGATGACAGAATAACCTTCCAATCGCTGTTATCCCCAGATTTTTTGATTCCCTTTTTAAAGGGGAAAATCCGGTGATAAAGGCGAAGCATATGCTTCCGATGCAGCTTTCTTTCAGAAAGCTTTTAGCTCCGCTTTTTCAGGTTATTTCTGCCCTCTCCGTTCTCGTGTAAATGTTTAGTTCATTTATATAGTTAAAGCGCTTGCAGAAATGAACCTTACTCTTCTTCTCTCTTAGTCTTTGTTTATCGATTAAACTAACGACTAAAAAATAGCATAGTTTTACAGGTTAATCAATCCTCCCGAATAGTTCCCAAACGTTAAATGACAAGGATCAAAAAAAGAGAGGGGACTTTTAAAGTCCACCTCTCTTTGTTCATATCCCTTCACACATATCCTTCTCTGTGACACATCTTCAGTTATTTCACGGACCCTTGGGTAACCCCGTTGATGATCCACTTCTGTGCAAACAGGTAGATGATAATCATCGGCAGCAATGCGAGCAGGTAGGATGCAAACGCAAGGTTAAACTCGGTATTGAACTGTCCTTGGAATACATACTGTACCAGCGGCAGCGTGTACTGTCCCGGATCACTGATAATAATGAGTGGCAGCAAGAAGTCGTTGTACGTGGACAGGCAAGTCAGAATACCAACCGTGGCACTGATGGGTGCCATGAGCGGGAAAATGATTTTCCAGAACGTGCCCCAAGTTGTCGCCCCATCCACAAACGCCGCTTCCTCCAGCGCTACCGGAATGGACCGGATGTATCCAACGTACACAAATACGTTAAATGCCAAACCATATACCGTGTGCAGCAGGATCAGACCTACCAGATTTGTCATCTCCAGCGATGCGGTCAGTTTAACAATCGGCAGCATGATGATTGGGAACGGAATGAACATCGCGCTGACGAAGTAATAATACAGTCCTTTGAAAAACTTGCGTTTCTCCATATTCCGTGCAATCGCATAGGCCACCATCGAGTTACTGAGCAACGTCAAAAGCACGGTGGATGCGGTAACGATTGCACTGTTACGGAACGATTGGAAGAAGTTTGTCATGTCGATGGCCCTCGCGAAATTCTCCCAGTGAAGTGTCGTCGGAATGGCAAAGACCGATTGGGCCATCTGTTCCGGATTTTTCAAAGCAATCGTAACGGTCATATACAATGGGAACAGGATAAACAAGGTACCCAGCACAACAAGCAGCATAACGAGCCAATTGATTCGTGTACGGCTTCTCATTACAGATCCATCTCCCTTCTTTGCAGGAACCGGATTTGCAGGATTGAAATCACCGCAATAACGATGAAGTAAATAACCGAGTTCGCAGATTGATATGCATATTCGCCGCCCTCAAATCCACCGGTATAGATCAAGTGGGAGATGGACTGCGTCGCCCGTCCGGGACCACCGTTGGTCAAGGCTACGATTTGGTCGAAGACCATAAGTGAATTTTTCATCGCCAGCACCATATTAATGGTGAAGAATGGAGCAATGAGCGGGAATGTAATACTCCAGAATTCACGCCATTTGCCTGCGCCGTCGAGGTTGGAAGCCTCGTACAGTGTCGTTGGTATCGTTTGCAGACCAGCCAAATACAGAATTGTATTCAGGGCCACCGATTGCCATACTGCAACAATGACGATACCGATCCAAGCCAGACTCTCGCTGCCGAGAATGTTGGTGGATAGCGCGTTGATGCCCAGATTTTGTCCCCAGATCGGGAATACGTTGGAGAACAGGTAGTTAAATATGTAACCTACGATCAGTACACTCAGAATATTGGGCAGGAAGTAGATGCCGCGGAAAAAGTTACGGAACTTGATCTTGGCATTCAGCCCGAGTGCAATGAGTAGACTCAGAATATTGGTCAGGATCGTCACAACGATCGCGAACTTGAACGTAAACCAGTAGGCGTTGCCTACATTGTCATCCTGGAACAAGTTGAAATAGTTTTTGAAGCCAACAAAATCATACTCTTTCCCGAATCCGTTATAATTCGTAAATGAATAATAGATGCCCTGGAGGGCCGGCAGCGTCATAAATACAAAGAACAATACTACCGCCGGAACCGTCATCCAGTAATAAGGTGCGATACGCTTGTTCATACTCCATCCTCCTTCTGACAAGGCTTAACGCCGATTAGCAACCTTGTCCCATTCTTTGTCGAGTGTATCTAGATAGTTGTCGATGTTTTGGTTCTGCAAAAAGGACTGTACGATGGAATTCAGCTGCACCGCAGCCGGAATATAGTGATCGGGAAAGTCAATAACCTTGCCCTGCTCGATATAAGGCATCAATTCCTGTACGGCAGGATCATCCTGCTTCACGCCTTCTACCGCAGAGAACAGCGTCTGTTCGTCAATATATCTTCCGATATTTTCAGGCTCTAATAGAAACGCAATAAACGTCTCTGCCTGTTCGCGATTAGGCGTGTCCGCCGCAATGGTAAACAGGGAGTCGATCCCGTTCACCAGCTTGATCTCGCTTGCATCGTTCCCCGTAGGGAATGGGAAAAAACCAATGTCAACATTTGGGTTCGCTTTGCGAATCTCCGAGATGGCCCAGGTTCCCTGGATGTACATGAAAGCTTCACCGTTAGCAAAGGCACGGTTACCGTCCGAATAAGCTTTACCAAAGTTATCGCCGTGACCGTATTTCATGAGTTCCAGTTGCTTCTCAGCTACCTCGCGGTACTTCTCCTTGAACGTCACTTTGTTATCGCGTCGCTCTTGGTAGAAATCAATACCAACCAGATTGGAGGCTAGTGCATTGAACGGCAGGCTCGTCTGCCAGTCATCCTTGTATGTGAAGTAAAATGGAATCTCACCTGCATCCTTAATCTTTTGGGCGGTTGCAATGAGTTCATCCCACGTCTTGGGCACGTCCAATCCCATTTCCTTAAACAGCGTTTTGTTGTACATGATGCCGTTTGCATTAGTCGCGTAAGGAATACCAGTCACTTCGTCCATGCCTGTGAGATCCTTCAGCATTTGTATGTAGTTCGGATCAATCGTCTGGAGTAATGAGCTGTCCGTCAGATCGGTGAAAATATCACTCTGAGCCAGAATGGAATAGGTGTCGGTTGCACCCATGGCCATAATATCCGGTATATCATTTTTGACTACACGCGTTTTTAAGACCGTCTCCGCATCTGGCGGATTCACCTGGGTCACCTGAATATCGTTATGCTCCGCGTTGAACGTCTTGATCAATTCATCAAAGGTTGTTTTGGCTTCAGGCTTGTTCTGGAAAAATTCAATCTGCACTTTGCCATTCGCGCTATCTCCACTGGTACAGGAAGATAAAAGTACAGCCATCATTCCACACAGCAACATTGTCCCGAGAGCCTTGGTAAGCGTTGTTCTCATGTTGTACCTCCCTCAGCTTAATAAATTGAACTAATGTGATTTACACAGTGTCACTCCGATTGCAGTACCATCTTCCGATCGTTGTTATCCCCAGATTTTTTTGATTCCCTTCCTCAAAGGGAAAATCCGATTTTAGCGTATGCTTTCGAAGCAGCTTTCTTTCAGAAAGCTTTTAGCTGCGCTTCTTCAGATTGGTTCTGCACTCTCCGTGTTCGTGTATATCTTAGTTTCACTTTATATACGTAAAGATTTACCCATCCAAATGGTGAAATAACCATTTGGTTAATCCTTCCAAACCGACTTCAATCTGAATGGATAATATACGTCTTTATTATTTCTAAAACGGTTTCGGTAAAAATGAATCACGGCAGTTCTTCCCATGACCTGAATCACTAGAGTAAAAGGCTGGGCAAAACCCAGCCTCTCCTCATCAAACCGTACGTGAGGTTTTCCCTCATACGGCTTTCCGATGTTTGTCATTCATGGGCATGCAGATTACAATAGCGTTTTTAATTCATATTGACTGGCGATGTACTTAACCTCAGCTATTGAACCCATCCATTTTCTGCGTTGTCTCTTCTTCGCGTACCACCGTGTTAACCGTTGCAACATATACCAATCCAGCTTAGCTAGTCTCTTTTGGCTGTAACTCGTGTAGTAATAGTTTCTCCACCCTTGAATTTTCGGATTGAGCCATTTCACATGTTCCGCAAACGATCTAGATCGCATACTCGGTGGGGATAATCGCTCTTTAATGACTCCACGAATTCGTTCTTCCGCCTTTTTGGTTAGCCATTGCTGTGTGGTGTAATATACCTTCCCTTGCGACGTTTCTGCTTTCGTTTTTCGGTGGTGCATTCCTAAGAAGTCGAATCCCTCGTTTCCTGTCCATAGACCTACAATGCGAGTTTTGGTCGGGTGCAGGGTTAGCTCCAGACGTTCCATAATTTTGCCTATGTGTTCATACGCATGCTCGGCGTCCTTTTTGGTTTTACAGATGACTACAAAGTCGTCTGCATACCTTGTCAGTTCTCCCAGACCTCTTCCATGTTTCTCCCATAGTCGGTCAAAATAGTTCAGATAGATATTCGCCAGAAGCGGTGAGATCACACCACCTTGCGGCGTTCCTAAATCGGAGCGCCTTACGTTTCCTTCTTCCATCACTCCCGCCTGAAGCCACTTCCGTATTAATTTCAGTATCCGCCTGTCGTTGATGCGCATCTGCACCAATTTCATAAGCTTCTCTTGATTAATGTTATCGAAGTAACCTTGGATATCGACGTCGACTACCCAATTCCCTTTGCGGTTGCAGGCTTTCCGAATTCGTTCCAGCGCTCCTTTCGCACTTCGTTTTGGGCGAAATCCGAAGGATACGTCCTCAAAATCCACTTCAAAGATGGGTTCAATTACCAGTTTCGTTGCCATCTGTATGACTCGGTCGCGCACGGTGGGTATGCCCAGCGGCCTTTGCTTCCCATCTTTCTTGGGGATATAGTGCCGCCGTACAGGCTGCGGATGGTAGTTGCCTTCTTTCAACGCTCGTTCGCAGTCCTTAAGGAAGTTCATTTCTCCTTGTTCCTCCACATCTGCCAGCGTCATGGCATCTACTCCTGCTGCTCCCTTGTTCGCTTTCACTCGTCTCCAGGCTTCGCACAAAACATCTCCCCGGTAGACTTTGTCGTACAAGGCATGGAATTTACGCTTGCTGTTCTCCTTGGCCACATGACCTAGCTTTTCTTGGAGTTGTTGAACTTTTTCCTTTGGTGTTGTTAGCCGATTGGCATTCACTCACTCGTACCTCCTCCAAAAGCATAAACAAAGCAGGGCTCCTTCCCTCCCCAAGGTTATGTTGTCCTTGGGTTCTTCGGTACTATGAGCCCCTCGGACTCCCTTCCCACAGACGTTTCACTTCGTCTTTTGGACTTATAGAGCATCTCTTTACGAATTCCTAAAAAAAAAATCCGTGTGGGGGAGGGTCTCCCCAGTTCACTGCATGATCTTTCAAGCCATGCCGCTCCCTTTACGCCGGAAGGTTCTTCACTGTTGTTCCAAGTTCTGCACAGCTTCCTTGGCCTTCATCTATATGACCGAGACTCGGCACCTTCTTTTCCCCCTTGCAGGGCCTTTTTGACGACGCGGCAGGATTCACTTCATGTTACGGCCTGGCTTGTTGCTCGCCCTGTTTCTGACAGGTACTTTTGTCGATGCGCTTTTGCACACAGATTTCGCCATATGCAAGCATCCTAGCTACCAAGGTGGCTTGGCCCCTCCTTGGGTTGGACTTTCACCAACAAGATCATGCGTGCCTCTGGGCACGCGGCATAACAAAAAGGACACTGGATGATATCCAATGTCCCTCATTTAATAAGCTTATATTCAGCCACTGTAACGCTTTTATCCAACCTATTACGAACGTTCTGCTTTCGGCAAAGCATTACGTAAACGCTTGGCCCGATAACTCTGATATGCACGAATCAACATGCCAATGATAATCATGACCACACCGATGTTAATTGCGACATCAGCGAGATTCAAAATCCCGCGTCCTGACGGAAATACGAGGAAATCCGTTACCCGGGCATAGATAAATCGATCGATTGCATTTCCCAACGCCCCGCCAACCATAAAACCCGCGCCAGCTTGCATCCAGAAACCGCGAATCTCACCTTTACTCCGGTAATACAGCATGCCTGCTATGAACAGAACAGCAATTACACCGAACAGACGCGCATTTCCCTGAAACATGCTGCCCGCCATTCCACTGTTCTCGTAATGCTGTAACTGCATGCCCGAGTTACCCAGTCTCATGACGTCGCCAACTTCCATATACATCCTCACTGCAATCTTGGTTCCCTGATCCACCAAAGTCACCAGCAGTGCTACAAAATAAAACAGCATCGTGCTTCTCCTCCTGCCTACGTAGCAATAACTTATTTTAACTTTAAGAGTTATGTATATTAGTTTCCCTTCACTTTACCACAGCCGATGTACGGTCTCCAAATGAACGGTCTTTAACCACGCAAATAACGTCCACTAACATCGTTCAGACTGCATCCAGAAGGGACTACACCAATCCATGTCGAATGTAGACATCAATCATATACGTAAAGGGGATGTCTGTAATTTGAACCTGACCATGACAGAGAAATTAAAGGAAATGCAACAGGAAGAAAAGGACTTGGTATTTGGCACATTTAATTCTGAAATGGCACTTAACCTTGGCCTGCATCTGGTTGAAGAAGCGAAGCGTCGTTCCCAAGCCGTGACCATCGACATAACCCTGAAGGGACATCGTCTCTTTTTGCATGCGATGGAAGGCACTCATCCCGACAACGAAGACTGGATTCGACGCAAGAACAACGTGGTGAATCATTTCTCCTCCAGCTCTTGGCACACGGCTCTGCGGTTGAGAAGCGAAAATCAAACACTTGAGCAAGACTTCAATCTGCCTTCATCGGACTGTGTCCTGGCTGGTGGTGCTTTCCCACTGATTCTGAAAAATGAGGGACAGGTCGGCACCATTACAGTATCGGGTTTGCCTGATGAGGAAGACCATGATCTGGTCACGACAGGCATTCACTCGTTTTTGTTGCAGCAAGATTAGATTAAAATGAGCAAAAAAAATCCGTACCTGGGATAGGCACGGATTTTCTTCTTTTTCCTGTAGTTAAATTCCTGCGTTTATTGGATCGCTGAGAGAACGTCCAGCAGCATGGATTTGAACTTGGGCCGATCGATGGCTTCACAGACACGTACATTCGGCTCTTTGCCAAAACGTCCGTTGATATCGACCACGCTATATCCACGTGTCAGTTCTCCTGCCGCTTCCACGTCCACATAATATTGACCCGACTTGGTCATGATGGATTCATCCGCGGCTACAGCCATCAACAACGTATCAGGATGAGTGGTGCCATTGAGTTTATGTACCGACTTGTTGAACTGCATAACCACTTTGTTGATTGCAGTGAAGAAATCGGCACCCGATGTACCCAGAGCCGCAATCTCTGCATGATCGTCATCGTCCATCACTGAATATTGCGTGCACATCTCCCAGCCAACCATCGTGATTGGAATGCCTGCATGCAGTACAATTTTCGCTGCTTCCGGGTCCACGTAGAAGTTATACTCCGCCGCCGGTGTGATATTGCCCAGTGCATTATTCGTTCCGCCCATGATGTACAGGTGAGCAATCTCCGGGATAATCGTGGGGTCTTTCTGAATTGCCATCGCAATGTTAGTCAGTGGAGCAATAGCCAGAAGTTCAATTTCGCCCGGATTTGCGTGCACCTTCTCAATGATAAAATCAACCGCATGCCCGCTCTCGGGACGCTGATCCGCCTTCGGGAAATGCGCGCCGCCCATGCCGTCATCGCCATGCACATCTTCCACTGTCCGGTGCTGAGCCTTTCCGTAGGCCATTAGCGGACGCTCGCAACCTTTATACACAGGTACCTTGCCGCCATGTCCAGCAACCTGTACCGTGTACAGAGCATTTTCAACCTCCTGGTCGAATTGTACGTTACCGCCCGTAATGGTGATGCCTTCCACCTGAAAGTGATGCAATGCCGTCAGGATCGCAATCGTATCGTCTCCTGCTGTATCTGTATCGATGATGACTCTTCTCATGATGCCGCGCTCCTTCTTCCGTTCATATAGTACATTCTATAAAACACTATGTCTTATTTTACATCAAAAACGTACCAATGACGATGGAAACGCCGATGATAATCGAACGCAGCAGCTGTGCTACCGCCATATTACCTCGTGCGATTTCGTCACACACCCGCATTTTTGGAATCAGGAAATCAAATATAATATAGACCAGGCACAGCACAATGATTCCAAACGCCGACCACAGCAGCATATCCAACCACGAATGCGTCGAGAAAGATACCATGCCCACAATAATACACAGTCCCAGTAATTTGCTGCCCATGTACATGCCTGCCGCCTCGTTACCTTTGGCTATTTCCTCACTATCGTTATACCGGGTCAATTTGCTAAAAGCGAAATATCCACATACCAATACCACCAGCAGAATGCCTACACCCACCGCCACATTCACGAGGTTTAATCCCAAGTTTTCCATTCCTTCTCCTCCTCATCATTCATCCGTTCACGAACCGTAGCCGCGCAATAATAGGCCATATCTCCGGTTACTTTCTCCCCGACCCGTGGCAGCAACCCAGCCAAACGCCCACCGATAACAAACACCCCTGTAAGCAGATAGCCGCTGTATGCACCAGCTTCCGTCTCGATCACAACCTGTTCCATCGGAACCAGCTGCTGATAGATTTTGGGCTGATTTTCGTAATACGCTGTAATTTCTTCATCCTCGTCTGTTGCCCCAGATGCAAGATTGGATTCCAGCGCCTCGTTAAGAGGATGCTCCATATCCTGCTTTCCAAAGGCATTGTCCGTTCCTTCATCCAGCAAAAGAGTTCCTCTGCCTTCGCGCCCCCAATAGCTTTTGGCTACATATGATATGGCGTTCAGCTCGAAGGGCTCAGATGAAAAATAGGTGGGCAGCAGATATCGGGAAATCACGTCCATTTCTGCTTCATCAAAGAGGGTAAACCCGCAATATTCCGGGGTTTGCTCGTTCCGCTCGTAGAGCGACCAGATTGCCGCCATGAAACCTTTGCTCTGCATCAGTACATGCTGAACGGGATTCATCAGGCCCAGTCGCCCTTCACGTACAAGTTCAAGCAGTGCAGCACCAATGTCCACCCCTGTCGTCTCATCCCGATCATCGATCAGATACTCCAGTGGATAGAGACGGTACAGCAAGTTAATCTCCCGCCCCTGATGGTAAAGCGCCTCCCCAGGAACAATCTCCAGTTCCTCAAGTGGAGCATAGAAGACTTCGTATCCGGCTTCCTGACAACGTTTCATCAAGTATTCCGTATTTGTTCGATCTTCGACATGTTCACCAAAAGAAGTAAACGTCACCGGACCCTTTAATCCCTGCTCTGCATAGAATTCCAGCCATATCCTGAAACACTCCCGAATACGTGTATCCATCTCGGCAGATGGTGCAGTCAACGCGGCATCCTCAGCAAGACCGACCAGGATATTTTCCAATGCAGCAGCCTCCGGTATACCCGTAGGAGTGTCCGTATTATTTTCAATACACTTGGGCCCAGCTTCTCCGATAATCCAGTCCTGACGGGTAATGCCTCCAGTTACCATCTCCATACGTGCTGCCGGAATAAGCCCCGGATGGATACCCAGCTGATGCTCCAAAAAAGAATCCGGCATGTATTGCTGGATAAATCGCATCACTTTACAGTAAATGCCGTCTACCGCCTCGGCTGCGGTATGCAGTTCCAGCACCTCCGAGGGAGAGTAGACCGTTAATGCTGGCACACAATATTGCTTCCCGTACATTCGATGATATGGAATCTGTTGTTCCGTTTCACCCTGAAATACCTCCTCGTGACTTAACGGCAGTTGAACCACTTGCCTCATCCGGTTATCCTCCCGAGCTACGGAAGAAGCTACCGAAGCCGCTTGATTTGGACTTGGATTTGCTATAGGAGCTGTTACTGTCCTTATTGCTTCGATACGACGACCCACCGTAGTAATAGTGCCCACTGCTGGAATCATATTCACATCCGGTATCATACTCCGGGTCACATTCATCATTGTTGCTACCACAACCGGATAACACGGCAGGAACCGCCAGCATCAGGGAGAAAGCAACCAGCTTTGCTTTTGATCCGGGTTTTGATGCTTGCCCCCGCTCTTGGTCACTCATTACAGATCCACCTCTTTCATATAAAACAACACTTTCTTGCGATCCGCATCCAGCACGGAATACATGAACTCATACGTCTTGCCACCGCGAACCATGTAATGGTCCAACAGTTGCTCGGCAAGCTCCATTGTATAGGTGGATGAAGCTGTGAGCTCCAACTCCTGAAACGAACTTCCATTCCAGAGCATATACTCTGCGCTGTACATGGAAGACATTTTGCACATCGCCAGCGCAGCATCCGCAATGGCTGCACCGTACTCGTCCGGCATCTGTTGGTCATATGGCGTTACATATACTGCATGTTCCCGCCCATCCTGGCATTCATTGGACAGATGCGCCCAGAGTTTGTTTTTCACCAAGGTGGCATCCACCAGTTTGCGCATGAACAGTTCATCTCGTGTGACTGAAGCCTGTTCCAGCACTCCCGTCTCCGCCTGTCGATCATCCGACCAACTCCGATACGTCAATGAATAATAGATACCGATAACCTCCCTTTTTGCGAGCTCTTAGGTGAGCCGTTTCAATTCATACAAACGTATTTAACGCATCAGAAGGAAAAAAGTTACACTAGTGAATCAATTTCATAGTACCTTTAGCTGCTTCAAATCAAGGCTAGACATAGATCAAAATGGTTTAATTTGTCTATGTCTAGTTACAAAACTCCATTTTTAGTGATTTATGAAATTGATTCTATTCACCATGACATGTAATAAAGAACATGTTGGCTACCTTCGTTCTCCGATTAACGAAGCAGGAAATAACATACTGTTTTCTACTTTTGGTATGTAATCCAGTTCAAAAAGGCCGGAGAAGACTCTCCGACCGCACTTTTTTAATCTTATGCTCATGCCATTCTGACTTATAACTCAGCCCACTGTGCCAATACATCATTATATTCAGCGGACAATTGCTCGCGATCATTCCAGATTTGTTCCAGTTCAATCGGATTGTTCTGCACCATTTCCAACTGTTGATCCAGTACCTGAATCTCTGCCTCAAGACGAGCCAACGTCTGTTCCAGCTTCTCCGCAGATTGTTGGTTGCCACTGCCACTTCTATGTTTCGATGCAGTTGCTGCCGAAGGAGTTAACGCCTTACCTGATTCAGTAGAAGCTTTATGATCATGACTTCCACCGGCAGCTACAACAGTGGATCCGTTCATTGTCGAGGTTGCTCCTGGCTTCTTCCCTGATCTGGCAGTCCCGCCGGGCGCGGACGTTAAACCTGACTTCATCTCTGACTTGGTGTTCCCACGAGAAGAAACGCCCACGCCTGCTGTAGCCTGAGTTGTCGCCGCCGCACGAGCTTGCAAATCAAGCTTCTTCTCACGATACGCCTCATAGTCTCCCAGATAAGCGGTCATCTGACCGTCCTCCAGTTCCCAGACACGGGAAGCGAGGCGATTGACGAAGTACCGATCATGCGAGATGGCAAGTACAGTTCCTTCAAAATCAACCAAGGACTCTTCCAGCGCTTCTCTGGATGCGATATCCAGATGGTTGGTTGGCTCATCGAGCAGCAGTACATTGGGTTTACGTTGCACCAGAAGAGCTAGCCGCAGACGCGTCCATTCCCCGCCAGATAATTGCCCGACAGAGCGGAATACATCCGCTCCATAGAACAAATATCGTGCCAGAATTCCGCGAGCCTCTCCCTCTTCCACGCCTGCTTCTAGACGGAAGTATTCGAGTACATTCAGCTTTGGATTCGTAGGTTCCTCCTGTTGAGCCAGATACCCGACATCCACACGCGCCCCCCACTCCAGCTTGCCCGCATTGGGTTGCTCGTCACCAAGCAACAGCTTGAACAGGGTCGTCTTGCCGGAGCCATTGCGGCCAATGAGTGCAATTTTATCTCCATATTCCAGCAGACCCGAGACCCCGTGCAGGATTTCACGCTCACCATAGCTCTTCTCGACCTGTTCCAATACCGCTACCCGTTTACCCGTTCGATCCGTAGGACGCACATCGAACTCGGCATTTCGGCGCTCTAGTACAGGACGCTTCACCTGTTCCATCCGCTCGATGGCTTTACGCATAGAAGCCGCCCGTCTGAAGAACTTTTCATTCCCACCAACTCGGCCCCACTCCTCTAACTGGCGGATCGTTTCTTTCATTTTTTTGATAACCTTCTGCTGCTCCTTGAACTCCTCGAATTGCTGCAACAGCCGTTGTTCCTTCACTTTCATATATTCCGTATAACCGCCAGCAGATGTTTCCGCTTCTCCATCCTCCAGCTCCAGTGTTCGATTCACGACCCGATCCAGAAAATAGCGATCATGCGAGATCAGGACAATGGTGCCGGGATATTCTCGTAAAAATCCTTCCAGCCACTCAACCCGCTCCAGATCAAGATGGTTTGTCGGCTCATCCAGCAATAACAGGTCGGGTCTTACGATTAGCTGTGAAGCCAGAACCACCCGAGTCTGCTCCCCACCAGACAGGGAACCAAAGCGCCAACCATAGTGTGCCTTGGCGATATCCAAACCGTCCGCCACCTGATCGATCCGGGCATCCATTTCGTATCCACCCTCACGCTCGAACTGGTCTTGCAGTGCCGCGTAGCGTTTCAGTAGGCGCTCCAATTGAATAGGGTCTGCTGCACATGCCGGATCGGACATCTGTTGCTCCATTTCCTTCATTTGCGTGCGACATATCATAAGCTCCTTGAATCCAAGACTCAGTACATCCAGTACGGTATGGTCATCCAATCCTTCTGGAACCTGAGCCACATATCCCATTCGTGTATCTTTCTTGATCATCAATTGCCCTTCATCCGGCTTGTTCAGTCTTGCCATCAGGCGCATAAGTGTGGTCTTGCCGCTTCCGTTGCGGCCAATCAGGGCGACCTTGTCACCTTCCATAATTTCAAACGTAATGCCGTCCAGCACCAGATGTGCTCCGTGGTATTGAGTCAGTTGTTGCGCGCTAATCATTATCATAATAAGGTTCCTCCTATGGTATGGAAGATCCTGACCGCAACACAAAAAGAGCCGCAGGAGGTTAGCTCCGCGGCCCTTCAGAATTCAAGCAATATCGCTTATCGTCCGAATGAGGTCAAGGCAGGCATCTTCTCGCAAATGTTAACTTCCGTATATTCAAAATTGGACAGACTTCTCCCGTTGGTCAGAAAAGTATGAACAATGCCAGCCATAGCAATCGGCAGCTGGCTAATACGGTTGTTAAGCATCTCGTGATTCACCTGTCTTCACCTCCCTTGTCATAATTAATGTCAATATATCACAGACGAATGCGTTTCCGCAACCATTCCTTTGCCCAATTCAATCATACTGTACAGTAGTTTCATTCTTACGCTTAATTCCTGCCCCGTCGCCGAAGCATTACATCCCTGATCGCCACCGTAATAAGTGTTAACATTCCCGAGGTACCCAGTGATGCGCCGAGCAGGGCATATCCGATACCGTTCCACCCGCCAATATCGATGCTGATCATGATTACAACGGCACCGCCGAGCAAGGCCACACATGGCAATATATATTGTACCCACGTCATTCGGCGTCCTTGCAACCGGTAGATAAACCATTCAATCAGCAGTAGCACCGCCCACATTCCCAATGTCCACAAGATCAGTATTTCCATAAGGTTCCCCTCCTGTTGCTGGATGGATTAAGCCCTTTGTTACAGACCTTACGTTACTTCAACCAATCCGAGAAAAAGTTCCGGTACCCTTCTTTCATTTTCGTGCGCGAAAAAGCACCAAACGCATACTCCCGGTTGTCTTCTGACACACTGCGCGGCGCAGCCGCAGCCATGTTCACCAGTTCAAACCAGTTATCCTCGTTGCCTGCAAATGCATGCGTGGATCGAATGTGACCGTAGCAAGCATGCTCCGGTTTCACGACCATTTTGCCCATCGCCATCGCTTCCGTCAGCGGCATCGCAAACGTATCAAAGGCCGAACAGTTCCAATACACCTTGGATGAGTTCATCAACGTAAATATCTCATCCTGCGTGAGCGCAAACTTCAGCTTCACGTTGGAAGGAATGTCGTACTTCTTCATGGTTTCCTTATAGCGTACACCGCCAAACACCATATATACTTCCTTGTCCGGGTTCTGCCGAGCATATTCCAAAACTAGATCCGGACGACGGTTCGCCTCATCCCGACCGATCCAGAGCACCCGATTATGCACAACCTGGCTCGGATCATAGTGCCGGTTCGCCAGCTCTTCGCTAAAGCCAATCGGAATAACATTCACGTCATGTACACCGAAATTGCGACCCAGCTCTGTTTTCAAAAACTCCGTCTGTACAATTGCTTTATCCACCATCGTATAAAATGGCTTCATCATCTCATATCCCGTCAGTGCGGGATCAGGGAAACTATGCGGAAACAATACACTCTTCGGTAAAAACATCTTCAAGAACGTAAACCCGGATACGGTGTAGATGACATGCTCTATATTTTGGCTATGAATCTGGTCCAGCACGATATCGTAGTTCACCAGGTCACCTTTCTCATGCTCATAACCCGGCAACCAGTCGTATCCGCTGACATGACGCTCCGGCGAGATGAACACAATATCCACACCCAGCTCCAGACCAATCTGCTTCAGCCGATCCGCAAATACGCGTGGCCCCTGAGCTTCCGTGAATTGAATTTTACGCATAACAAGTCCGACTTTACGCAAGCTTCTCACCCCTCATTTCTATTCCTCATCCATGTGCTTCATACACTGTTCAAGCGTTGCTGCCGTCTCATGCCACTGGTTACGCAACTGTTCCTCCGGCCACACACATCCCTCACTTCTCAGGTCACCATCAATCAAACGCAGCATCCAGAGTGAGAATACAATAGCATAAGCGTCGTACCATTCTGCAAAAGAAACCCGTTCAATCTGCACGCCCAGGCTCCCCAGTTTGTCTAGATAAATATTCATTACCCGCTCTCGCAATGCAGGCGTAACCGTTCTGGGAAACAGTGGATGCGAGAGATCCACCAGATGATATATATCCCACAGTGGCGTATTCAGATGGGCATGCTCCCAGTCCAAGATGACCAGTCTGCCGTCCACCTCAGCCATGTTACCGGGATGCAGGTCTCCGTGACACAAAACGGTTGGAAGTTGCTCCTCAGCTGTGACGATCAACGTGGTAATCTTGTCCCAATCCGATGAAGACAACCCCATATCCAGTCTGGACAACAGGTCATCCGTAGATTGTCTGTGCATTTGCAACTCATCCAATATTGTGCGAATAGACGGTTTCTGGCCCACGCGAGGCAGCTCACTCCAATCCGTAACAGGCAATGCATGCCACGCCGCCATCTGTACCGCTACACCGAGCATCGTCGCTTCTTGCAAATCATGCACCAGTTGCCCCAGATCCTCGTAGATCATCCAGCTCTGTGCTGGAGCAATGGTAAGATCCGACGCTGCAATGAGTTGCGGATAGATTGGAGGTAGACCAGACATCACACGCTTGTACATCCATCGTTCCCGTCCATGCTGCGCAGGATTCGTCAGTGGTTTGAAAATATAACTTTCACCGCTAGGAACAGTGAATCGCTCCACATATCGTCCGTTCATTCCTTTATACAACTGTTCACGGCTTGTTATATAGTGATCATTCAGCATTCCTTCGGGCGTCACCCAGCTGTATGCATCCAACTCTTCGTTCACGCTACCCACCATCCATTTCGTTCTGCCTGCTACTCCGATGTTGATTTCTATTCATCATACGTTGCCGCTCACAAGCCTGCAAGCTTTGGTCGTAAGCGCTTATTCAGTGTCTCAATTCAGAGTTTCAAAATTGCTTATTGCATTTTGGTTAGTAATCACTTACTATACAATCATGAAGAACAAATCTCATGTGGATAGCAAAAAGAAAGATATCCTACAAGCGGCGATGCGCTTGTTCGCAACCAAAGGCGTTGACGGCATATCCGTCAAAGAGATCGGTGACGCCGCCGGAGTAACCGATGCGGCGATCTACAAACATTTTAAAAACAAAGATGCCGTTGCCCTGGAAGCCTTCACCCAATACTGTGTCGACTATACTGCACTAATTGATGGGTATGTTCGACAGGAAGGTCCCGTGTTGGAACGCTTCAAGCAACTGGTTACCGAGGTTCTCCATCTGCATGATGAAGATCCCTACGGACTGCTGCTGATTTCACAGAATCATGAAATATTCATTGAAGCCGGAAGCAGCGAGGATTACCGTCAGCCATTGGATGCGTTAATGGATCTGATCGATCAGGGAATGATGCGGGGCGAACTGCCTCAGCAGGATTCACGGCTCACAGCCGTGCTGGTGATCGGTGCAATTACACGTATGGCGGTCTCCAGTATGCAAGGTGAACTACCGGAGCTGTTGGTACCTTATACGGGGGAAACGGTTCACAGACTTGCATCGATGTTAGGGCAGGTACCCCAGGAGTAACAATGGAGATGGGATGAAGCTAGAAATGGATTAGCGGAGCGTAGGGAAAACGACGTGAGCAACTACATTGTTTCCGAAGGAAACAACCTTCGTAAGTTTCCGAAGGAAACAACCTTCGTAAGTTTCCGCTTATTTCAGCTGAATCCCATCTTCGATGCTGATGATGCCGCTAGGCATGATTTGTAATCAAAAGCGGACTCTTTGAACAACTTCTAAAAGAGAATCGTCAGCATACCATTAGGATATAAGAATGGATTACCGGGTCACACGTGACCTTTTCTTTTTGCACATGAGGTTAGTGTTCATTAACTAAAATAGTCAGGACGTGTCATCTTCCATGAAAAAAATATTAATTATTCAAGGCAATCCCGTCTCCCCCAGTTACAACGGCGCACTAGCCGAAGCTTACCGTAAAGGTGCGGTGCAGGCGGGTGCCGACGTCCGCATGATCACCCTGAACGAGTTGGCGTTCAACATGAATCTGGAGGGAGGATATCGTAATAAACTTCCACTTGAACCAGATTTGCTACAAGCTCAAGAAGCGATTAAGTGGGCTGAGCATCTTGTATGGGTATTCCCAATCTGGTGGGGAGGACCGCCTGCCCTGTTGAAAGGTTTCGTTGACCGAATCTTCATGCCAGGTTACGCCTTCAAGTATCAAAAAGGAAAACCTTTCCCGGATCAACTGCTCAAAGGCCGCACCGCTCGCATGATCACCACGATGGATGGTCCAAGCTGGTACTTCAAATGGTTCCAAGGTGAGCCTGCGCATAAAATGATGAAAATCTCCACATTTGCACTGACTGGCATCAAACCTGTGCGGATAACACCTGTAGATCAAGTTGGTAAAAAGTCAGATGAACAGAGAAAGAATTGGCTTGATAAGATTGAGCAGCTTGGGCGGAAGATGGGGTAAAGATTTCTGCAAGAAAGCCTCATGGGAAGTATATACTTCTCTCCAGATTTTCACGTTGTAAGTTAAATCAAAAATCTGTGGATACGCGCAATTTGAAGGTAGTCCTGTAATCTGCAAGTGGCACAATTGTAATTATAGTCTGACTTATAACAGAAAGCAGAAATGTGCCTATTCCCAGTTACAAAAAAGGGTTGTCCCCTACGTCTTGTTCAAGACGTAGGGGACAACCCTTTTAGCATTCATTATGATCTAACGAATCGTAGACGCGTTATTTCCTCGATCTGTGTATCATTTAATGATTTTAAACTAGTTTGCACCGGAATAACTTCACTGAGGTTCGTTACATTTTGCATTCCACGCTAAATCGCCATTTAACACTGACTCGGTTCGTTAGCGACCTGCACTTAGAGAGACAAATCTGCACTACAGGTCAGCTTGATATGCCAATCACCCGCCTTTGGAAAGTCGACTTCGCATCAGTAATGCAATGGAAACGACCATGGTTAGCGCCCCAATGAACAGCCATCTACAAATACAAACAACGCATTACCTAAACGAAATACGACCTGATGGATGCTCAGGCAAAATAGCTGTAACCAACTGCTGCACAGCCGGATGATCAGACTGCATTACCGAATCCCCGGCATCACCGCTATATACCAGCTTTCCCTGATCCATCACGGCAATGCGGTCACAGATCGTCATGGCAGCTCGAATGTCATGTGTGATAAAAAGGTAAGACAACCCGTAGGATGCTCTTAACTCTCCCAGTAAGGATAGGATTTGCGTCTGGTGCACCATATCCAGGCTGCTGATCGACTCGTCCAGTACGATTAACTTTGGCTTGAGCGCAATGGCTCGTGCGATGTTAACTCGCTGTAATTGCCCACCGCTGAACTGGTGCGGAAGCTTGCTCCCATCCTCAGGTGTAAGCCCAACCTGCTCAAGCAGTTGTCCGACCACACGAAGTTGTTCTTTTGCCGAAAATCGCTCGTAATTATCCAGTGGCTCACCGATGATCTGCGCGGCAGTCATGAGTGGATTCACAGCCGAATAACAGTCCTGGAACACGACCTGCAGATCGCGCCGTAATCCCTTAAGCACGGGTTTGCTGGATCGATAGATATCCTGACCCTGAAATAAAACCTGACCCTGGCTGGGCTTCTCCAGACCAAGAATGATTTTACCCAAGGTACTTTTACCTGCCCCGCTCGTACCCAGGAGCCCCAGACACACACCCTTTTCGATCGTAAGTGAGATATCTGCCAGCACAGGAGGACGCGCTCCCGAACGATCCAGCCAGTTGCGTTTGCCATAGCTATGGCTTACTCCACGTACCTGAAGCATCAGGTCATCCTCCTCTCTTGTACTTGGCAGAAGCAATCTCCGAAGAAGCCGAATTTAAACATCACCATGTTCATTCCACCCCTCCGCTACCCACTCAAAATACAGTTCATACCCGATCTACACACTCACTGAACGCTTCATCACATCTGTCATTCGCTATCGTCCCAAAGACATACTGGGTCTGGCATTTAACAACATCCGGGTATACTCATGCTGCGGGTGATCGAACAGTTGGTACACATCTGCCTGCTCCACAATTCGCCCCTTCTGCATAACCGCGACTTCATCCGCCATTTGCGAGATCACGCCCAGATCGTGGGAGATGAGCAAGATGGATGTGCCATACTCCGTACGTAGCCGATCCAATTCCTGAAGCACCTTGAACTGATTCACGACATCCAGTGCCGTCGTTGGTTCATCAGCAATAACCAAAGCCGGTCGCAGGCACATCGATATGGCGATCATCACACGCTGCAACATACCGCCACTCAGTTGGAAGGGATATCGCTTCATCAGTTTAGCTGGTTCGGGTAAGTTCATATCTGCCAAGGCAGCAATGGCCCGCTCCCTGGCAGCTGCTTTGGACATTCCCGTATGCGTACGCAAGGTTTCAATGAATTGAGATCCAATCGTATATACGGGTGTAAAAGCATTCATCGGATTCTGCATAATAAATCCGATTTCCTTGCCGCGGATGCGCCGCATCTCCTCACCTGACAACGAGCCAAGCTCCCGTCCATTCAGGTGGATGCTACCCGACACTTCCATCCTGCGCGGATCAAGCAGATGGAGCAACGCGTTACATGTAACGGTCTTACCGCTGCCACTCTCACCGACGAGACCGAAGACACGACCTTTTTTTAATTCAAAATCAATGGGCTCCAGTAACGGGACTGAACCCTCCGCTGTTCTTAGATTCACTTGCAGACCACGAACTTCGAGTACCTTCGCTGCATCATCCATCGTTACGTTCACCCCTCATATGCCTTCGATTCCGAACCACTACCTTTTTGCAATGCCATAACGCCCGGATAACGCTTCTCCCAAAATGTTGAACGTAATGACTACGAGCAGAATCAATGCCCCCGGGTAGATCATCAACTCCGGATGACTGCGAATATAACCTGTCCCCTCATGAATCATAGCGCCCCATTCTGCATTCGGTGGTTGAATACCAAGTCCCAGGAAAGACAGAGCAGATATATCCATAATCGCCCACCCCATCTCCAGAGTACCCATCACAACGATCGGACGCTGCACGTTGGGGATGATATGTTTCCGAATAATCGTCCACGAAGAGGAGCCGCTAATCCGCGCCGCTGCGATGAAGTTCCGTTCTTTCAGACTAACGACCATGTTCCGGCAGATACGTGCATAATACACCCACTGCACCATCATGAGTGCTAGAAGCACCTGCATCAAACCTGGACCAAAGATCCCTACAATACCGAGCACCAGCACCAGATTCGGAAACGCCATAATGCCTTCACACAAGCGCATCAACAGACTGTCCACCCAACCACCAAGGTAACCGGAGATTGAACCTACAATGACACCTATGAGCAAAGATGACAGGAAGATCAGGGTAGCAAATCCAAGCGACACTCTCGCTCCATACATCAGCCTAGTGAGATTGTCGCGTCCCAGATGATCCGTTCCGAGCCAATGCTCAAGCGATGGACTCGCCAGCTTCTGCAACAGATTCACCTTCACCGGGTCATGAGGAGCAATCCATGGGGCTAATAACGCGATCACGAAGAAAAGCAATATGATCACCGAGCAGATCTGGATGGCTCTCTGCCCTTTAAATACCGCACGCCATTTGTTTATCAATGTTCTGCCCGTCCTTTCGCTGAAATCCGTGGGTCCATAACGAGCTGCACCAGATCAACGAGCAGATTGCATACGATGAACAGGCAGGCCGCCAGGAAGACATAACATTGAATAACGGGAATATCCCGATTAAATATCGCATCGACAAAATAACGTCCGAACCCAGGCCAGGAAAACACCTGCTCTACAATAATGGTGCCTGTGAGCAGCTTGCCCATACTCATCCCCATTCCTGTAATAAGGGGCGATATGGCGATTTTCAGGACATGCTTGAGCATAATCACTCTTTCGCGAATCCCGCGTGTTCTCGCATACTGTACATATGTCTCCTGCAATTGCTCCAGTACACTGGAACGTAACAATCGGGTGTAGACCGCAATAAGAATCAAGGAGAGAGTAATCGTAGGCAGAACCAGATTCTCCCACGATCCACGCCCCTCCACAGGTAGCCAGTCCAGCTTCACCGAGAAAAAGAAGATCAGCAAGTAACCGAGCCAGAATTGCGGAATAGATGCTCCAAAATAGGAAATCGCACGGCTGACCATGTCAATCCAGCTATTCTTATACACCGCGGCCAGTATTCCCAATGGAATACTCACCAAAGCGGATAACAGCATACTCCAGAAGGCTAGTTCAGCCGTAGCAGGAAGCCTTAGTTTCACTTCATCCCATACGGGTTTGTTGGTGAGATATGAGGTGCCAAAGTCGAGCTTGGCAATCTTCTGAATCGTATGCACATACTGGGTTAATAAAGGCTGATCCAGACCGAACTCATGCCGCTTTTGCGCAAGCAGCTCCGGTGTTGGATAGATATGAGCGGCTGTCAGATAAGCCTCGGCCGGATCAACTGGTGAAATATGAATAAGCGCAAAGGTAACGAGTGTAGCGATAAAAACGATAGGAATGATCGCGATCATTCGTTTCCCGATATAACTGATCAACAAACTTCCTCCCTTTTATCAAGCTACATGGATCATTATTGGTTGCCCAATTCAATGCCTACAAACGGATTCTCATCACGGTTCGCCGGGAAAATAAAGTTGGAAATTTTCTTCTGATATACCGCCGTTTTCTTAACATACGAGATGGGGACAATCGCCGATTGTTCCTGGAGTGTTGTCAGGATAGAGCCATACAGCTCCTGACGTTTCGTCTCATCTGTTGATGATAGTGCGGCATGTACCTGCTCGTCCAGTTCCTTTTTCATCGGCAAGGCACTGAGCGTCTCAGAGATACCAAATCCAGGGCTCGCTACAACGTTAATGAAGGAATGTGGATCATACGGAGCACCATAGTTGTACCAGAAATACAGGTCAAAATCATTGGCTTTCAAACGTTTGATCTGTACCGTCAGTTCTAGCCCAGTGAGGTTTACCTTAACCCCAAGCTCGCTCCATTCCGCCTGAATGGTCTCAGCCATCGCTTTCTGAATCGGGTCCGTCTTGTCAAAAATCATTTCGAATTCAAGCTGTTGTCCGTCTTTCTCACGAACGCTACCATTCGCAGGCATCTTCCAACCCGCTTCATCCAATAAAGCTTTGGATTGTTCCACGTTATATTCGATCGGTTTCAGGTCAACATTGGTGTATGGGTAGTTTTTGGATAGTGCCGTATCTGCCGGTTCTTCCAGACCCAGAGTGATGCCTTCCACCATCGCTTTTTTGTTAAATCCTTGCTGGAGCGCCATCCGCACTCTGAGATCAGACAGCTTCGGATTGGAGGAATTCAGCAGCAGATCTCGCGTACCTACCGGATCAGACAGCTGACTCACATATTTATCGTTGTCACGAAGCTGTTGGAACGCATCCAGACTGATCATACCTTCACCATAGATCAGGTCGAGATCACCTTTTTCAAAAGCAAGCACGCGGGTTTCTGCATCAGGGATGATCTTAACCGTAATCTGATCCACCTTCGGTGCGGTTCCCCAATAATTCGGGTTGCGTTTGAAAACAGCATATTCGTCCTGCTTGTAATCAGCCAGCATCCACGGGCCCGTTCCAACTGGCTCTTTGATGCCTTCGGATGTATCTCCGTCATCCGGGAATCCGGCTTCACCCAGGAAGCGGAAAGGACGAACCACAGACAAATCCTGAAGAACAGGATAGTACGGCTCTGTGAGTGTCATACGGAACGTGTGGTCGTCCACAACCTCTGTCTTGTCGAGCACACCTACAATGCCCAGCCAGCTATGTGTAGCTTTATTTTTCATCACAGCGTCAAAATTCTTTTTCACAATCTCAGCATTAAATGGCGTACCATCTGAGAATTTCACACCTTGGCGAAGCTTAAATGTATATACTTTGCCGTCATCGGAGATGGTCCATGATTCTGCCAGCGCAGGTTCCAGTTTTCCGTCCTTCTGGTAACTGATCAGTGGCTCATAGAGCATGGATTGGGCAAATAATTGCGAAGGATTGTACGTGTGCGGATTCATTGTACCGATATCACGTGGCCATGACATCGTAATCGACTTCGTAGATGTTTGATCCGAAGCAGCAGATGAGGATTCATCTCCACTTCCTGTATTGCTGCAACCCACAATAACGAATAACAACAAGAGCATAGTTGCCAACGTGAGGGCCGAAGATTTGCGATGTTGTACAGACATGAATGTTGAACCCCTTTTCTCTATTTTATGATAATGATTATCATATTCATCCATTAAGAATAGGCAGGAGCCCTCCTTTTGTCAACAAAATTCGACATGGTATGTGTTGTTACTAAAATAGCCAAAAAACCTTTCCTATGGGAGGAAAGGCTTCTTGACATGAATGTGAATTACAACTAAAAAAATAAGCTCCACCATAGTACATATGGAGATATATCACTGAAATCCATCTTCACATACGCCTTCTTGTTTCTCATTTTAAACGTCTACAGCGATGCCCTCATAGAACCGACGAATCACCTGCTCCGCTGGCTTGCCGTAAACACCATATCCATCATCGGTCAGCGCCTCCTTCTCCGCATGCAGATGTGCGCTCCAATCCCATAGACCGAATCCGCGTACCCAGTCACGCTGACTAACATGCCGGAACATGGTCTCATAGAAATGCTCTTGTTCCTCCGCGCTCACTTCGCCTTCCAGTCCCCAATCGTTCGGTACCTGGGCTGATCCACTGCGGCTGGGACAACCTGCTTCCGCAAAGAAAAAGGGTTTGCCATAGGGAGCAATCACCTGTTCAATACGATCCAGTTGCGCCTCCCAATCTCCGATGGGATAATAACCACTGGAAGAGATGACGTCAACGGCATCCCACCATTTCACATGACCTTCCTGATATTTATCCGTGTTGTACGACACCAGTCCTGTGTACACTTCACGCACACCGGCGATCACCTCGCGCCACTCTTCATCCCGACGCTCGGATTGCACCATCTCACAGCCTACGATGAACATCTCACACTTTTCCTGCTCTGCAATCGTTGCATAATGCTTCTGAAATGCCGTATAGCTGCGGAACCAATCCTTCCACTTCGGCTCACAAGGCACATCGATATCAAAAAAGTTAATATGTGCACGCCATGTGCCATCGGTGCAGTTGACGGTGGGCTTCAGAATGACACGCAGCCCGAGTGTACGGGCATAACGAATCATGTCCACCAGTTCATCATCCTCCACCAGATGTGTGCCCCGATACTTGACCTCTACCGCCTGCGGATGATCCTGATGTGCCGCCAGTGCAAAAATAACATGAGAACTGCCTGTACGTTCTGCCATCAGGCGCAAAGATTCTTTGGCTTCCGGCTTACGGAAGTCACCCTTGCCACTCATCCAGCCAAATGTAAATCCCTTGATATAATCCATATGCATTACAGCTTGCCCTCTTCATGATCTCCGGCAATAACTTCATCCGTCTCGATCACATAGTTCACGATCTCTTCGATGGTTGTGTAAGCCACGCCCACATACGTGTCGGCGGCGCCGTAATAGATAGCGATACGTCCGGTCTCGGCATCATGCAGTGTTGCACACGGGAAGATGACGTTATCAACGAAACCTTGTTCTTCGTACCATTTTTCCGGTGTCAGCACAAAGTTGGAGGAACGATATTTTACTTTGGAGGGCTCATCCAGATCCAGAATGACCGCACCCATGCTATAGACAAAACCATTACAGGTCCCAGTGACGCCATGGTAGAACATCAGCCAGCCTTCGGACGTTTCGATCGGAGCAGGCCCGCCGCCAATTTTGACCGATTGCCACCAGCCTTGGCCGCCCTTGCTCATCACATGACGATGCTTGCCCCAATACACGAGATCCGGGCTTTCACTCAGGAAGATGTCCCCGAATGGAGTATGTCCACTGTCACTCGGTCTGGACAACATCACATAGTTATCGTTGATTTTGCGTGGGAATAACACGCCATTACGGTTAAACGGCAGCATTGGATTTTCGAGGCGGATAAATGTTTTGAAGTCATCTGTTTTGGCCAGGCCCAGTGCTGCGCCGTAGAAGTCTGTACACCAGATGATGTAATACGTGTCCTCGACTTTGACCAAACGTGGATCGTACGCATAGTTCGGCATAAACGGATCGCCATTTTCATCTACAAATGCAATGCGTTCCTCTTCAATTGTCCACTCCAGACCATCTTCGCTTGCGCCCATGTGAAGGTGTGGACGTCCATTAACGGTTTCGGCGCGGAATACACCAATGAATTTTCCTTCATATGGTACAACAGCACTGTTGAAAATGCGGGCAATGCCTTTGACCGGATTACGCGGAACCACCGGGTTCGCCGAATGTCTCCATACCGGGCCTTCCGTTCCCTCCGGTTTGTTCTCCCAAGGCATATTCGGCAAAGCGTCCCCAACAATGTGTACGTTTTCTGTTTCAGCAACTGACATTTTTCATTTCTCCCTTCGGTTAGGCTTTATGAAATGAATACTTAAAATTGCACTAGACCACTTTGATGACAGAACAACCTTCCGATCGCCGTTATCCCCAGATTTTTTTGATCCCCTTATAAAAGGGAAAAATCCGGTTATAAATGCGAACACTCCGTTTCTCCAGCTTTTTTCTGTCCTCTTCGTTCCTGTGTATTCTCATATGCATTTCATATAGCCTTTCGTTTTTTTATTTAACTGAGCCTTGCGCGAAGCCATTGTAGATGTACTTCTGTAACAGCAGGAAGATGATCATCGTTGGAATAATGGCGATCATGATGCCGGCGCTGATGACCTCCCACTGCGATCCGAACGGTCCCTTGAATTTGAACAAGGCGGTGGATATGACCTGTAGATCGGTCTTTGGCATATACAGGAACGGTGTGTAGAAGTCGTTATAGATGTTCACACCCTTCACGATAATGACCGTTACAATGGCCGGTTTCAGCAGTGGCAGAATGATTTTCCAGTAGATCGTGAAGTACGACGCGCCGTCCAGCATGGCGGATTCATCCAGTGCACTTGAGATGGAGCCAAGGAACTGCAGGAAGATATAAACCGCGATGATATCTGTACCCAGGTACATCACGATGGCCGCCCAGCGTGTGTTAAACAGGTCGAGCGCGTTGATGATCTGGAATGTGGCGACCTGTGTTGTAACACTTGGAATCAGGGTAGCGAGCAGGAATGCCGCGACCATAATTTTCTTGCCCTTGAATTTGAACCGATCCAGCACATACGCGATCATGGAACCCGTTAAGGTTGCACCGATAATAGAGATGACCAGGATAATAATTGTATTTTTAAAACCAACCAGCATGTTGCCATCCACAAAGGCCTTCGTATAGTTCGCAAAATTCAGCCAGTTGGCTGGTGGAGCAAGCGGGCTGCTGGTAGCGTATTCCGCATTCGTTTTGAGAGATGCAAACAGGATGACCACGATCGGTAACAGCGCGATAAACGCCGCAAGCACCAGGGAAGCATATTTAACCACGCTCGCAAGGGTGTATTTGAGTTGTGTCACGTTTATCCCTCCCCTTTCATGGTGATGCGCTGCACAAGCGTAACGAGAATAACGATCAAGAGCAGCACCACAGCCATGGCGGATGCCAGTCCCAGCTTGCCATATTTAAACGCCAAATGAACCGTCTGGATTACAAATGTCATACTGCCGTTGGAACCATCGGTCATGATATATGGAATATCGAACGCACTAATTGCGCCGCTAATCGCCAAGATCAGGTTGAGCTGCAGGATACGTGTAATGCTTGGCAGGATGATGTGGCGGAATTGCTGCCAGCGATTGGCGCCATCAATATCGGATGCTTCATACACATCCTTCGGAATGGAAGAGATTGCACCCAGGAAAATGATAAAGTTGAAGCCCATGTATCTCCATACTGATGCACCTGCGAGTGACACGTTGATAATATTCGGATTACCGAGCCAGAGCTGCGTGTATTGTCCCAGCCCTACAGCATGCATGAGCATATCGAGTGTACCGTCCGGTTTGAAGAAAAAGAGGAAGATAAAACCGATGGCTACCCCATTCAGCAAATAAGGGAAAAACAGTATGCCTTTGAAGAAGTTTTTGCCTCGAACTTTGAAACTCAGAATGGTGGCAAAGTAAAGCGCCAAGCCCATCTGTAAGAACGTAGCCACGAAGTAATACAAGCTGACAATAAATACTTTGAAGTATTCGGGATCACTGAATATGCGCGTGTAGTTCTCAAAGCCAACATAATCGAACCTTTTACTGTATCCGTTCCAATCGGTGAAACTGTATTTGAACATGTTGATGACCGGTAAGTATGCAAACGTGAACAGCAACGCCAGCGGAATAATTGAGAAGGCACAGATAATAAATATGCGTTGCGCTGAGTAGCCCCAATTCGAAAGTTTTAAGTACTTCATGCTCTCCACACCTCCAAGCGGTTCTCCCGCCTATATATCGAAAGACTCCCGTCCAATGGAATTCCTGCGGAATAACTGCCGGGGAAGAGCATGGGTGCCATGCTTTCAAATACCACATATTCCATGCTCCATTCATATATGGATTCCTATATCCCCGCAGTCCATTCATCACCTGATCCACTTACGTTAATCCAATTATTTCGTGAGTTCTTCTCTTGCTTTGACCCACTTGTCGTTCAGATCTTTCATGATGTCGTCATACGATTCCTTGCGGTTCCCAATACCTGCTTCGATAATGCGTTTCTTGAAGTCAGGCTGCCAGAGGCCGATTTCGCCTTCGTTATCAATCTTGTCGACCAGACCTTCCTGACCTTCTTTGGCAGGTGTAAGCGTGGAGAATTTCACATCTTTATATTGATCCAAAATCGGTGGCAATTCAGCATTCTTGTCTGCATCCATACCGCCGCCCTGTTCAACTGCGTAGTTCGATTTCGCCAGGAACCAGTCAATCCAAGCTTTGGCAGCAGGTTTGTTCTCACTGTTTACGTTCATGCCGATGTTATAGTCGGCGGAGAGCGGAACCACAACCTCACTAGCATTGGTTGGGAATGGTAAGAATCCAATGTCGTCCGGGGTATCCGTCATCCCTTGGATCTGTGTGATGGCCCAAGAGCCCAGTGCCATTGTGGCAATTTTGCCTTTGGCAAGATCTGCTTTGGAGCTTTCCCAGTCGGTTGTTGTTGGATCTTTCTCGATTAGACCGTTCTTGGCTGCATCAAAGAGCACTTTATATAGTTCATAATGCGGCTGACCAGGCACAAAGTTCTCATCTGTGTTCGGTTGGTCCACGTTAACGTAATCCACACTGCCTGCAACGGTTGGCAGATCCGATTCCCATTGGGTGAGAGCCCAGCCGGATGCATAGTTGGTGTAGAGCGGAACCGCATCTGTATTGTCTTTGACCAGTTGAAGCGCAGCCTGAAATTGCTCCGGTGTTTTTGGAACTTCCATAATGCCTGCTTCTTTAAACACCTGTTTGTTATAAATGATTCCTGAGAACGTGATCACGGTAGGAATACCGTACACCTGACCATCCACCATGCGTTCTTCAATGGCGGTGTATTTGTCTTTCAATTCATCGTACGTGCCGAGCGGCTCGAAAAAGTCCGGGATATCTGCGATCGGAACACTGGTCGGGATCATCAGTACATCACCGTAATCCTTGGTGCTCATACGGATCTTCACTTGTCCTTCGTAGTCGGCCAGTGCCTGGAAATTTACTTTCACATCGGGATATTCCTTGTTGAACTCAGCCGCATAGTCTTTGAACACGGTATCCACAATATCTGTCCGTTGTGTCAGAACAGTTATTTCACCTTTGATATCTGCCGGATCTGTACTGATCTCCTCCCCTGCCTGCGAAGATCCACCTCCGGATGAACATGCAGCAAGTAGTGAAGTGATGAGCAGCATCGTCAGCAACATCATCCAACCTTTGTTTTTTTTCAATTGTTTCGACCCCTCTCTTAAGTTAATTAAGTTATCGTTAAGGTTACAAAATGAATTCTATTATGGTAACGTTTACCTGTCAATTAAATTATTTATAACTTAACAATAAAAATTGCGAGTTAATTCGTTGACATCTGTTTTTCAGGGCACTAATATTATTTAATAAAGTTACCGTTAACTTAACTATATATATTGATTAAACATTTACACGAAACGTAGAGGACAGAAAGAACCTGAAGAAGCGGAGCTAAAAGCTTTCTGTAAGAAAGCTGCATCGGAAGCATCTGCTTCGCCTTTATCACCGGAATTTCACCTTTGAAAAAGGGAATCAAAAAAATCTGGGGATAACAGCGATCGGAAGGTTATTCTGTCATCGGAGTGGCCAGTGTAAATATTCTTTAGTTCAATTTATATATTAAGATTTATGTAACACGTTGAAGGAGCGCTCACTTATGAATACAAAAACAACCGAACTTCAATCTGAAATTACGGCGCATTGGGAGACGCAGATTTTACCCTTCTGGTCCAACCTTAAAGATACAACCCACGGTGGATTCTACGGCTGGGTTGGCAATGATCTTCAGGTTAATCAACAGGCGCCCAAAGGCGGGATCGCCACGGCACGGCAACTTTGGTCTTTTGCAGCAGCCTATCGGGTTACCGGAAACGAAAGATGGCGCGATCACGCGGAGCACGCCTATCGGTTTCTCACTGATCATGTGATGGACACCGAATATGGCGGTATGTACTGGATGGTAGATTACACAGGGGAAGCACTGGACACGAGCAAACATGTGTATACGCAATCATTCGGCGTGTATTCACTCAGTGAGTACTATCGAGCTACCGGGGATGCTTCTGCATTGGAACTTGCGAAAACGCTTTTTGCTCTAATCGAGGACAAAGGTTTGGATGCCGAACTACCTGCGTACAAGGAACAATTTGATCGCACATGGAAGGAACAGCCTAATGAAATGCTGAGCGAAAATGGGGTGATTGCGGATTACACAATGAATACGCATATCCATGTGCTGGAGGCCTACACCACGCTCTATCGCGTGTGGCCGGATCAACAAGTGAAGGCGGCGCTGGAACGCCTGCTCGGAATTCTATATGAACGGGTGTATGACCAAAACACCAAGTTTCTCGGGGTATTTTTCAACAAACAGTGGGAATCCATCATTGATCTCCGCTCGTTCGGACATGACATTGAGGCCAGCTGGCTAATCGACGAAGCACTGAAAGTTCTGGGGATGGAACAATATCCGGAGTATGCAGCGATGGTTACGGATATCGCCTATAACATCTCCAATGTAGCCGTGAATGCCGATGGTTCCCTGTTAAATGAACAAGAAGGTGAACATATCGATGAGAAGCGAATCTGGTGGGTTCAGGCCGAGGCGATGGTCGGTTTCTATAACGCGTATCAGCGTACAGGTGATCCATTGTTTCTGGAGAGAGTGGAACGCTTGTGGGACTACACAAAAGAAAACATCATTGATCAGCGCGCTGGTGGGGAATGGTACTGGTCGGTTGACGGGGACGGTACACCGGATCAGAGCGAAATTGCCGGACCGTGGAAATGCCCGTATCACAATAGCAGATTCTGTATTGAACTAATGGAGAGGATGGGATCAGAATGATACACCCGAAATACAAGGAGTTACTGGAGAAACAGGAGCAGCTACTTACTCGCCCTAATGAGATCAATTCTTCCTTCTACAACGGCGTATATGATCGGTACCAATATCCAGTTATCACTCGCCATCATGTACCGCTGCATTGGAGATTCGATCTGGATGAGACGACGAACCCGCATTTCATGGAGCGCCTGGGCATTAACGCTACACTGAACCCAGGAGCCATCTATTTCAATGGCAAATACGTCATGGTTATTCGTACCGAAGGATTGGATCGCAAATCAATCTTCGCGCTCGCCGAGAGCGATAATGGTATCGACGGATTCCGTTTCACGGGTAAACCATTGGTCTGGGAAGATATCGATGCGGATGAAACCAATCAGTATGATATGCGCCTTGTTCAACATGAGGATGGCTGGATCTATGGCATCTATTGCTCGGAACGTAAAGACCCGGAGGCTCCTGCATTTGATACATCCAGCGCAGTTGCACAGGCAGGACTGGTTCGTACACGAGATCTCACAAGCTGGGAACGGTTGCCCAACATCACAACGAATTCCCCTCAACAGCGCAATGTCGTATTGCACCCGGAATTCGTGGATGGAAAGTATGCCTTCTACACCCGTCCACAGGACGGTTTCATCTCAACAGGCAGTGGCGGCGGAATCGCCTTTGGTCTGTGTGAGGATATCTTGAACCCTGTCATTCATGAAGAGACAATTATCGACGAACGGCAATATCATACGGTATATGAGGTCAAAAACGGTCAGGGCCCTGCTCCGCTTAAGACGGATCGTGGCTGGATTCACATTGCTCACGGTGTTCGGAACACCGCGGCAGGCCTGCGTTATGTGTTATACACCTTTGCCACCGATCTGAATGATCCGGCGCGTATTATTGCCAAGCCGGGCGGCCACTTCATTGCCCCTTATGACGATGAGCGTGTAGGCGATGTGTCCAATGTTATTTTCTGTAATGGTGCTGTAGTCAACGAAAATGACGAGGTCTTTATCTATTACGCATCCAGTGATACCCGCTGTCATGTGGCAACAACTACGCTGGAAAAACTAGTCGATTATACGTTCAATACAACGGGTGATCCATATCGTTCCCTGGATTGTGCCAGCCATCGGGGTCAGCTGATTGAACAGAATGAGAAGCTTTTACAGAAACAATTAACGTAACATCGGTAGAGCGTCCTCTCAGGGAAACCTGCAATGTGCTGAAAATTAGCGAAACAACAGCCAGAATTGCTTTATTCCAAGTGGGTAACGATGTATACTGATATGGATTGTTATTATGTGCGGAGAAAACACTCATCATAATGACAGCACATTGTGCCTATACCGGCTTGAAGGAGGCGACCATACTGAAGAACAATATCACCATGCGGGATATCGCCGACAGGCTCGGGGTCAGCAGTGTGACCGTCTCGAAAGCATTGAATGATAAAGATGGCGTGAGTGGCGAATTAAAGGAAAAAATTAAAGTGCTTGCTGTTGAAATGGGCTATCGGTATAATGCCGCTGCCCGTTCCATGAAGGAAGGCTTAACCCATAATATTGGCGTAATTATCCCGGAGCGTTTTACTGGGCCTACGCAGTCGTTCTATGTACGCGTGTTCCAGCGCATCACCAAACATCTGGAGGAACAGGGCTACTACGGCATTCTGCACATTCTGAATGTGGAGGATGAGGAGGAATTAACACTGCCCAAGCTGTACAGCGATAACAAGGTCGATGGTTTCATCGTGCTCGGACAGATCAGCAAAGAGTATATTGAACTGGTGCGATCGATGGAAGTTCCCAAAATGTTTCTCGACTTCTACGATGAACATTCGGACATCGATTCCGTCGTTACTGATAACTTCTACGCTGCCTATGAGCTGACGAACTATCTGGTTCAGCAGGGCCACCGTAACATTGCTTATGTAGGTAACCTGTATTCCACGAGCAGTATCCAGGACCGATTCCTCGGGTACTACAAATCCTTGCTGGAACATCGCTTGCCGATGAATCCGGATCTGGTTCTGAATGATCGGGATGAACGGGGTACGTTTATTGAGATTGATCTGCCGGAACAGCTGCCAACCGCTTTTGTATGCAACTGTGATCAGGTCGCTCATCTGCTCGTTCAAAAACTGACTTCAATGGATATTCAGGTGCCTGGCCAATGCTCTGTTGTTGGTTTTGATAATGATATCTATGCGATGCTCTCCGATCCCAAGCTCACAACTGTTGAAGTGGATGTGGAACAGATGGCACGCACGGCAGTTCAGTCCATGCTCAAAAAGGTCGACAACCCAAACCGCAGTTTCGGCCGTGTACACGTGAAAGGCAACATCATCTATCGTGACTCGGTGAGTACTGTGTCTGCCTCATCAGATACTATGGATATCTGAATTAAAAAAATGAAATAAACGAACACAGATGACTGGCCTTTATCTTACTGGCCAGTCTTTTCTGATGCATTGGAGCTTAACGACGGCGATGATTTGTTGAATCCATCAAAAATGTAGTCGTTCTCCAAATCGAGAGGATGAGGATCAGCTCATACACATTGGTTAAAGTACCGGTTTCCACTGGCAGGGAGATTAACTGCCCTACAAACAACAAGGCAGTTCCAACAAACAGCCAAACCCATTTATGTTTGAAAAGAACGACCAGGCTAACAAATAACAGAACAATCCCCACGATGATCACCATCATCGGCGGACCTCCATGACCTTCTGCCATATATCTCAGTACTCCATACTCTTCTATCACCTTGAGATTTTTAACCTCGGATAAAGTAAAACCTACAATCTGGTAGACAACCAGACCTAAAGTTATCAGCCATGCCACCACACTCGTTATACTTCTATTGGCAAACTTGGCACCTGAGCTGCGCAAGATATGGTAGCCAACAAGAATAAGGGTAGGGGTAGCAAAGGCATGTAGCCAAAATCGAAGGCTACTGAGGACCATTAACACTTCCCCATCCCCTATCAAATTACCTATAGCAATAATTCCATTGTCATATGCCAAGCTGAATGCTACAAATAGCTGAAAACTGGAATACGCGAGCCATTGCTTCCTCTGGGTTAAATCGACGGCCATCCAAACAACAAGTATCAAATAAACAAGCGTAAGTACGGAGTATATCCATACATCCAAGCTGCTTCACCATCCTTATTAGTTAATTCTAATAAATTATATTTACCGGTAAGTAAAATTACAAGGCGTACTTGTATAAATGGTTAATTTGTCATAAATTACTCACAAAGGTAATGAAGATAAATAAAGATTCACAACGATCACCGGCGAGACCAACACATGCTGTAGCTGGAGATGATCCACCCTAACAAGGAGTCACTTTTCAAGCGGCCCGCCAAACTGTTTATGAAGCTGATTCATATAAAAAGAGCACTCCCGGCTATCATAGCTGCAGGAGCACTCTTTTCCTTATTTGAAGAACGTAAAGCAACAGGTTACTCTGATATCAATAACTCGTCTTCAACCAATTGTCCTTGGACCAAGTCAATTTACCCGAACCCGCGCCATTGGAAGCCGTGAGGCGAGCATTCAACGTAGATGGATCATCCGTGTTATAGCTGTAAGGAAGTGTCGAGAAGCCGTTCCAAGAGAACGATTTCACCACGGCCGGGATTGGCGCCAGTGGACTGCCAGACGTATCACTGCTGCCACGGAATGAGCTTCCATCCAAAGAATACATAGTATCGGTCACTCTGATTTTGCCGGTATAGGTTGGATCTGCCGGATCGGTCTGATTGTTGCGCACAGGATACAGAACGTCCTTGATAACTGATTTCTCGACCAATACGGCTCCGCTCTCTGTGGAGATTGCCCCATTGCCAATGATATCGAACTTATAACCTTTGGACGCAATCGCTGTTGCCATCGCCGTTGTAATTTTGGCTTTAGCGGCACGTGCCCCTGTTGCATCCATTACGATGTTGTACGCATGTGCGTTGCCTCCACGCAGGCGTGGCATCCGGTCCTGAATATCTTTGTAGAGATTATGGTGCAGCGTCATGGACAGGTTGGCATTAGCCGATTCCAGGCTGGTCGAACCGACCAGATGTCCTTTCTTTTGTGGTCCCGAGATGGCGATAATATCGGCTTTGCTGAGACCTACAGCACTGCTGCGCAGGTAGTTATACATGGGATAGGAAGCCTTGTTTGCTTCCAATTCGTTAATCTGCTGGGTAACCCAGCTGTTCGAGCTGCCGTCATCCCCTTTGAAGAGGGACCAGGAGATGGTCACGCCGCTGGTTCCTTTTTTCGAATCGACGAGTCCGTCATAGGCTTTATTAAATGTGCAGTGATCAATCCATACGTTGCTGTTCTCCTCCAGGGTGATGTAATCCCAATCGTTCTTGTCGTAATCACCTTTGGTGGATTCATCCCATTCCCATAACTCATCAAATTCCAGATTGCGGATGATGACATTTGAGCTTCGTTTCACGCTGATCGCAGCGTGTTTGATCTTGGAACCATTGGCGGAGAAAATCGTGAGTCCATTGAAACCGTCAATCGTGAGCTTGCTGACACCGGTCTGTTTTAATACGGGATGTGTCAGCGCATCATTATGCTTGGCAAAAGGAGAAGTCTGCGCTGCGCTCGGAATTTCATTCCATCCCAGATTCAGATCGTTCATGATCTCAACAACTTTGACACCGGAGTTCTTTTTCAGCGCCAATGCCAGATCGGTCGCATTATACACTTTCTTATACGTGGCTGTGTTTGATTCGCTAATGATGCCGCCGCCCGCATTCCCTTGGGAGAAGCCTGTTAGATTGTAGTCTGCGTTACCCGCTGCCTGCACACTTGCCGGGCCGGACAATAAAGTTAACCCTAACGTTAGAGCCAGAGCTGTGCTGCATAAGCTTCGAAATTTGCTTTTCATCGATTCCATTCCTCCCAATATATGATGATGACATTCGTCCATCGCTGCCATGCCAGGTACGAAGGACATGTTCTCAATGTAGGTTATGAAAGCGATTACAACAATAATCCCTATCTCACATGTGGTTAGGAAAGGCTGGTAAGGTAAGGGTTTGTACTGTAAGCAACCTTGAATCGTACAGAGTTAACTTGGGGAGTAAGGTTTCAGGAATATATCGTGGTAACAAGAACATTCCAGATGGGATGAAATTAAAAAAGCAGGACTGCATCTGCCGCAGACCTGCTCGATTTTACTTTTTGATGGAACGTGTCCAGAAGCCGCCATGGAACTGTTTGGGCTCCACGGTAATAACAAATGCTTTGGGGTCCAGATCGAGAATTGTCTGGTAGAGCAGTTTCTGGTTTTTTCGTTTTGCCAGAATCTCCATCACAAGCCGATCCCCATCACGTCCACTGCCCACCCATGCAGTAACACCATATCCTTTATCTCGCAGAGCATTCGCGACGTTGTTGCCCATCTGGTTACAGATGACTTTAACGGTAACGTAACCGAGCGCGATCTTCTCTTCAATCCACGCACCGAGCAACACTCCCAGTCCATAACCCACCGCGTACACGATCAGGGCCGAAGGCTGAGTCAGGTATTGGAGCACCAGATTCAGACCGAGTACATAGATCACAATCTCACCCATGCTGATCAGTGCGGCGATGTATTTCTGTCCTTTGAGTGTCAGAATCATCCGGAGTGTATAAGCGGATACGTACACAATCTGGATCAAAAAGATAAATACCAATATTTTAAACAATCACAATCCCTCTTTCCTGGCCCTCCCAACGGAATTGGCCCTTTGCTGCATATACTCGACGATTTCGGTTCATCTATGCTTCCTGTATGTTCGCTCTATCTCCATCATTGGACGTTATGCCCTCATTCTAAACGGTTGAATGTAAATCCGTAGGCATTTTCTGCTCTCTGGCATGCCGGAACTGCAATTATAGAACCGTTTGTACCGATTATCAACCCGGCAGAGGTCCCAGGGTCGAAAACGGTGGTCTTTGAATATGCTGTATCATCATAAAGCCAAGCACGCTCGCACAGGATATCAGGTCAGAACCAGGATGGATGGGTCAAAACAAAAGGGGGTGCCGTCATGCAGCTATGGCAGGAGATGGAGCGGGAAGGCATGGAGGAACTCATTTTTTGCCATGATGCAGATAGTGGATTGAGGGCGGTCATTGCCATTCATAACACGGTCCTTGGACCTGCGCTCGGCGGATGCCGCTACTGGACGTATGCGTCCGAGGAAGAAGCTGTTCGGGATGCTGTGAAGCTTGCCAAAGGCATGACGTACAAAAATGCAATCTCTGGACTACCGTATGGTGGCGGGAAAGTGGTCATATGGGATGTACCTTTTGTGAAGAATGCAAAACCGGATGAGGATGGTTGCGGATCTCATAGTGGTGAGCGGGTCGCTGGAGAGCTAGGGGTAGAGAAACAAAAGGGCGCTGCCGCTGAACGGGAAGTCGTCGCTGATGAGGGTACGCATCCACAAGATAAAAGTCTGGATACGGACGTATCCAAGCGGGCGCAGCGCTTTCGCGCACTGGGTCGTTGTCTAGAGCGGCTAAATGGACGATACGTGACCGGTCTTGATCTGGGTACTACGGCGACAGACATGGACCAGATCCGACTGGAGACCGCACATGTGACGGACACCACGGGTTCGCTTGGGGCGCAGGATGACTTCACTGCCGAGATGACCGCCTACGGCGTACACATCGGCATTGTGACCTCGCTGCGCCAGCAAGGCATTGCATCTTTGCAGGGCATTCCCGTTGCCGTCCAGGGACTGGGCAAGGTCGGGTATGCCCTGTGCCGTTACCTGCATGCAGCCGGGGCACGGCTCATTGTGGCAGACGTTGTACCGGAGCGTGTACAACGTGCCCTTGTGCAGTTCAGCGGCGCCATCTCGGCCGATCCGGCCCATATCCACGCCGCTGACTGCAAGGTCTTCGCCCCCTGTGCCCTAGGGGGCGTACTGACCCCGGCAACGGTGGGGGAGCTGCGCTGCTCCATCGTTGCCGGGGCGGCCAACAACCAGCTGAGTGAACGACAGCTGGTTGCAGGCCGCATGCAGGCGCGCGGCATCCTGTACGCGCCTGATTATGTGCTCAACGCAGGCGGAATCATCTCCACCGCCTACGAGCTGGAAGGCGCCGGGCCTGACCTGATCCGCCAAAAGGTGGCGGGGATTGCAGGCACGCTAAGCAAAGTATACGCAGAAGCTGCGCAATCTGCGATCTCCACAGCCGATGCAGCCGATCGGCTAGCCGAATCAATCCTCCGCTCAGGCCATAAGAAATAGGGCATCCAACCCTGCTACCTATGTATATTCACGCCGCCCACACATTCTTCGTCACTCTAATGTTCAAAGCTATAGCATATCTGGAACTCATTATAGCTTCACTGGATTTCGACATTTCGACGTACTGAAAGAGAGCCTCCACTGCTTTACTCCATTCTAACGAATCTGTTACACCCTATTTGCCCCTTTTAGCGCGAACCTAATATCTAACGAATCTCAGACGCACTATTTCGCCTAGTTTGGTCCTTTTTCAAGCGAAATAACTACTTTTCCGAAGGTTAGCGTTCCTGAGGTTCGTTAGAATTTATATTTCAGATTTTCACCCTGAATAAGTTGTCTCAGGTTCGTTAGCGCTGCGGCGAAGGTTTCCTTGGGGTAGTATCACCTATCAATAAGAGCTAACCTAGACGTAAGTGTCCCGGTTAGCTCTTTTTAGCTCTTTTTAGCTCTTTTTAGCTCTTTTTAGCTCTTTTTAGCTCTTTTTAGCTCTTTTTAGCTCTTTTTAGCTCTTTTTAGCCCTTCTTAGCACTCTTAACTCTTCTAGGCTCTTATCACTTCGTCCTTCTACTTTCTAATCCCTTATCGCTTTTGCTCTTGCTTTTGCTCTTGCTTTTGCTCTTGCTCTTGCTCTTGCTCTTGCTCTTGCTCTTGCTCTTGATTCCTTGATTCCTTGATTCTTTGATTCTTTGGCTCATTTTTTTCCAATCGCTCTCTGTACGGATTACATTAAGTTTTCTTGTAAACCGTCCCTCTCAACGTAATCCACCTCTTTTCTTTCCTTCTTTTACTCTTTTATTCTTCAGTTCTGCTGCAACTTCTCAAACTGCAACCGACCTCTTCTTCGCTGTCTTCTTCTCTCGAAACAGTAGCGTCCACAGCAACACATTCGCTACGATCAGTAGCGCACCATAGATCCATACGCCCCCCGACACTGATCGGAAAAAGACATGGACTCCCCATAACATAGCAAGCACAGGGAGGGCGGCGAATACATACCAACCATCACTTTGCTGCGCCATACTGAAGGATTGGGAGAACGGTGGCTTACGCAACAACAATTTGCCTGCCAGTGGGACAAGCGCCGTAGCTGTCAGCATAATAATTGCAATATCCGGCAGTATCCGTGACCCAAATGTCCAGGTAAACAAAATGGCATTTGCCAGAAATATAGGCAGGAACATGTTGCATAAGAATGCCTTTAGAGCTCCTTTATATAACGCGCTATCATTCGCCATCGGTGCAGCGCGAAAAGTCCAGAATGCCTTATATTGTCCTGAAAATTTCAGCATGACTACAACCGTTACAACCAGCATCAGCACGATGTAAAAGGTGTATACAAACGAACTTTGTCTAAACTCCGCCCAACTAGAAGATTGCAATTCAGTAAACCAAAATACATAAGGTAAAACAAATGATAAACCAAGCGATGGATACACCTTCAGCTTGAATTCCCGTTCATTACGCATCATGCTGGCTGACAGACGGAAGCAAGCCTGCTCCTCTCTCGAACGACTGACCACCTTGGAGATCAACCGATCCCATCTTCCACGTCTGCGTCCGGAGGACTGACCCGAATGTGCCATTTTTTCCAAATACAATTCAAAGGAAGGCATTAGCTTCACATATACGATCATACTCACCACAGGAACCAAGACTGCCAGTGCTGTGAACGTATAGATCCACACATTCCCGCCCCCTGCAAATAACCATTCATATGCAGCCGCATACCATAACGGAGGTAACAGCAACTGCCACCAAGCCGGGGTAAATACCATACCAAAATCAATAATGCTGAACGAACGAATGACCAGCTGATAACCGATCGCAATCCCCACGGAAAGCAGAATCTGCACCATATTGATCATATCCTTCAGCTTCTCACCATCCAGAAACTTCATCATGAACAGATAGATCAGAGACGTTGTCACCAGAATTAGCATATTGATCAGAATCAGTTCCACAAGGAAAATCAGAAAGAATCCGATCCCATGCGTCACCAACGCGGCAATTAGCGGTATACCGGTTAATGAACCCGTCAGTAATAGCAGATATACGCCCGCATGGATGGCTCGGGCCATCCCCACCGTTCGTCCATTAACGGGCTTAGTCATAATGATATTACGATCCCGAATGTCCAGTAGCACGGAGGAAAAATCCGAGATCATGGACGTCATGATCATAAACATTAAGATGCCAAACACAAGGCCCATCTGAAGCATGAAATGCCCCGTATCCCAGACGATGAAGGGAACCATCATCAGTCCCATTAATCCATACAACCACAGGGATCGAAGAAACTGATTACCTTCCTTGCGCTCCTTTTTCCCTGAATTGCTGGATAAAATAGTAGGTACTCTGCGTTGATCCATCTGGAACTTCACTCGCAAGATCAGGCGCAGTACATCATAATCCGCCCCTGTTCTGGCGATGAGCGGACGAAAGCGATCCAGAATCTTGAGTGTGCGGAAGTCGGAGGATTCCTCCATATCAGTACACCTCCTGCACAATGGATACAAAACGCTCCGCAATGGCTTTATGTTCATTGAAGCCTGTCAATTGATTGAATACTTCCTCCAGCGTGCCTTCCATGGATTGCTGTTGGAGCTGCTTGAACGTACCGTCTGCCACTACGCGTCCTTCAGCGATCAGTACAATTCGACTGCTGATCTTCTCCACCACATCCATGATGTGTGACGAATAGAAGATCGTTGTGCCTTTGGCTGACAATTGTGACAAAATCTCTTTGACCACCATCACACTATTGGCATCCAATCCGCTGAGCGGTTCATCCAGAAACAACAGATCCGGGTCATGCAGCAGCGCAGAGATCAACAGCACTTTTTGACGCATACCTTTGGAAAAGGATGCAATGCGGGAATGATATGATTTTTCCAGTCCAAAACAATCCATCAATAGCTTGGCTTTGTAATCCGCATCTTCATAGGACATACCGTATAACTCTCCCGTAAAAGTCAGATACTCCGCAGGCGTTAATTGTTCGTACAATTCCGCCACCTCCGGAACATAGCCGATTCTGCGTTTATACTCTACATCGCCATCCGCAATATCTTTACCAAAGATTCGAACCGTGCCTACATATCCTTCAACCAGCCCGAGTAAAATCTTAACCGTCGTACTTTTGCCAGCCCCGTTTGGACCAATATATCCAATCATCTCACCGCGATTCACTTCCAGATCGATGCCGTTCAGCACATAACGTCCGTTGTATCTCATACGCAAGCTTTCAATGGATAGCACTTGTTGTTCACTCACTTCGTTATCCAGCTCCTGTCTCTATCTTTTTCTACAATTCTACTAGTTTACCACAGATTGGGATGGTAATGATCGGAAATAGGTCACGATATCAGCCATCGTTTGGATATCCCCTTCGAGTAAAAACATCACGTAACATGCGTGAATACATCACAAAGCCCCTGTCCCACCTTATGGTAAGAGACAAGGGCTTCCACATTATTTTGAACCTTATTTTATAATATCTAAAAAGTCTTACTGCACCTTAACAATCTGAAAATGCTGATTCGTACCGCCATTATCCGTCCACTGGATGGCCGCAGCCCCATCTGCCAGGGATTGACTAGAGATATCCAAGACCTTGCCTGTACTGCGGTTCTTCAGTTTATAATAACCACCACCTACATGGACGAGCTGCCATTGCTGGCTGGCCCAGCCACCATCATTCCACTGTTCAATGACAGCCCCATCGGTCGTGGCACCATTTTCCACACCAATTAGCTTGCCACTGGAACGGTTGATGATTTTGACATAACCGCCACCCGCATCGGTAATCTGCCACTGTTGACTTGTCATCCCCCCATCTGCTCGCTGCTCCAGATCCGCACCGTTGGCGGAAGAACCCCCAATGACATTTAGCAATTTGTTACTCTTACGGCTAATCAGCTGATATGAAACATTCGGGTCCCAGACATCCGGTGTACTCACTCCGGTCACAGTCCCTGTTGCTGTATCAATCGTAATACTGCTGGCCCAGTTCATCGCCAGACTGGTTGCACTCGGGAATGAAAGTGGCAGCCAGACATACTTGGAATCCTGCACCGGTCCGCTCCATGCACCAGCCCAGCGATCACCCATGTAGAGATAGGATGTGGTCTGTGAACCTTCTACTGGAACGACATAGGTGGATTGGGAACCATACGTTGTGCTGTCTCCAAAATTGCTTAGGCCGCTCCATGTGCCTGTAATGCTGGAGGCTGTCGCATATTTGGCCTGATTTGGATTCCAGCCGGTCGCACCCGAGGTGATCAGGAAGTAGACGCTGTCTTTTTTGAATAGGGCTGGTGCTTCACGATATTGTCCGGGCCATAGTGTTGTGACAAGGGATTCCACACCCAGGAAATCCGGGGTCAGTTTATATATATTCAGATCAGCATTCACTCGGGTTGCAGAGATCAGATAAGCGGTTCCGTTATCGTTGTATACCGTCATGTCTCTGGAATCATACCCAAGTGGACGATAACTGCCCACATACGTGTAGTTGCCATCCACCGTATTCGAAGTAGCTACCGCCACTCGGGCCTCGCCATAATCCAGACCATTCTCCTTGTGCATCCACAGCACATATTTGCCGGTAGCACTGTTGTAGATGACCTTTGGGCGTTCAATGTTAGAGATATTTAACTCGGCTGCCGAACTGCTGGTGAGCACATCATTGCGATACTCCCAGTTCTTCAGATCCGATGAACGATACACCGATACCGCCTTGAACGTTCCATTCGTATTACGATTCTCCCCAAACCAGTAATAATACCCATTTGCCTTAATCATCCCGCCCCCATGAGCATGAACGACATTGCCATTGGTATCCTTGAACTGTATCCCGTTCGTTACACTAAGTGGAGCAGCTGAAGCATTCGGTCCGGGTGCAAGCAGCATACCTATTGATTGTAGCGCCAAAACCAAAGCAAGCAGATAACTCAAGCGACGGGTAAAGCGACGTGAATGTGTATTCTTTTTCAACCATCCATCGTTCATAGCCATATCGTAATGCACCTCCATGTTTTTTTATGAAGCGCTTACATAAAATAAAATCGATATGTCTTATCTGCCTCCGATCGATGATGCATTTCAGCATTAGAATTCCTGGCAATACTGGCTGGGCGTTCACCTCCCTGATTCCGATTGTATCCGCCACGTTCCTGCTCGAATAGTGAACAATCCGGCGGAAGATGTACAATTTTATACTCCGCTCTCTCGATCAACAGCAAAAAGACGCTTCCCCCGAAGCGTCCTCTGCTATACCTGCCCTGCCCCTCCATGATGTAACGATCTCTAGCTGTGTGCGGCTGTTCATAGGCAGGTTTTTATATGATGTTTTATCGGCGTATACTCGCCCTTATTGCTTAATCTTGGTCGTCAAAATCCTGGTCAAACGATAACACTTTACCTGTGTTGGCATCGATATCTACATCTGCTTCACCTTGAGCGGTTCTCAGCTCGATCTCATACACATAGCGACCATCATCATGATCCAGCTCGACTTTGGTTACTTTACCACCCGTAACTTGTTTCAACGCAATGTTTGAAGCCTGGGATGCCGTCAATTTGACTTGCTTGGAAGTAGAGTTATTAGATGTGTTGCCTGTTACAGTACCTTTATAATCGTCGTCATCATCGTAGTCTTCATCATTCACGACCGCAAGGATTTTGCCTGTATAAGCATCCAGACGAACGACAACATCATTGGTTCCTTTTCTGTCGATCTCAACTTCATAGAACGTTTGGCCGTTTCTACGCTCCAGATCCACGTCATCCACTTTACCATCGGCTGCTTTTAACGCCAACGCTTTCGCTTGAGATGCATTCAGCATTTTACCTGTGCTGTTCTGATTCTGTGTTGCAGATTGTGTTGTTGACGTTGGTGTAGTTTGCACCGATTGTCCGTTCACATTTCCGCTAGCCGCTACGGCCGATCCACCAAGTAATACTGCTGCTGACAAGCTACCAATCCAAAGTTTATGTTTGTTCATCATCATCATTCATCTCCTCGTTGTTGTTGTTTCGTTCTCGTCTACATTTATAGAATAACCTTCAGGAATGAGAGATCAGCGAGAGTTAGATTAGAATTTGATGAGAAAATGAAGAGAATGCTCATTTAATGAGTGTTCATTATGTATGTAATCTAAAAGAAATGAAAAAGATGACCCCTACATTAGGAATCATCTATCCAACAAGGTGTAACTCTATATTCAATGGATTCCTGTACAAATGTTAATCATCGTCCTCATCCCAAGTCACCGAACGAATTGCTCCTGAGATGGCATTCACTTGCACAATAGCCTCCCGGCCATCCTCCAAATCAATTTCAACCAGATAATATGGATTCCCGCTGTTGGTTCCACGCAGTTCGATGTCGTCCACTTCCCCCGGAACCTCCGCAAGTGCCTTCTGTTTGGCTTGTTTCTCGCTCAGAAACTGAGGTTTGGGATCATCCTTGGTTGGTTCAGTTGTCGGGGCTGCTATTGTTTTGGAAGCTATCGTCTCTCCCGTGTATGGATCAATCGTGAGTTCTTCACGACTGTTATCCTTTGCCTTCACTACCGCGGTGTATACCGGACTGCCTTGTTGCTCCACAAGTTCAAGCGAGACCAATTGGTTATCCGTTTTTTGTTTTAACAACGCCGTCTTGATCTGCTCGCGGCTCCATAACGTCTTCTCTTCCGCTTGCGGGTTCGACTCCAGCCGTTTAATGGAATTCACAGCAGCTGTAACGGCATCCACTTGCACATCATATAGGCCGGTCTCCGAACGGAGCTGCATGATATACGTCCCGTCCTTCAACGTCGAATTTACAATCTCTCCTGGATATTGATCAAGCACCGATTGTGCTGCCGCATCTGCCGTAAGTACCGCACCAGTCGATTGCCAAGGCTTCCACCACACCACAACTGCCACAATCAGCACAACGAGAAGCCCTGCACCCCACCAGAGTGACCTTCGCGATTTCGCCCATCCAATGTTCCCTTGTTCATGCCGTTTCATCTCCGGTGGTCGCTGCTCATGCTCTGTCATCACGTTTCCCCCTTATAACTCTCCCAATAGCCCGAGTTCATCTGTTATATATTCGGTCTGAGTTTAGTTTCCAATGGCTACTACATAAAATGAACTAATCTTTTACACAGTAACGGAGAGGACAGAAAAAACCTGAAAAAGCGAAGCGTTCGCCTAAAAGCTTTCTGAAAGAAAGCTACATCGGAAGCATACGCTATCCCCGGATTTTCCCCTTGAGAAAAGGGAATCAAAAAAATCTGGGGATAACAGCGATTGGAAGGTTGTTCTGTCATCGTAGTGTCAGTGTGAACAATCTTTAGTTCAGTTTATTTAGTATATAAGAGAAGAATGAGAATTTCATGAGAGCGGCCCGTTCTGAACCGATAAAGGCAAAATAATTGAAGCCTCGGTGCCTTCACCCTCGGTGCTGGTCAGTTCGATCCGTGCTCCAACTGCCCCTGCAAGCTCTTTGGCAAGTGACAATCCCAGACCTGAACCACTTGCACCTAAGCTGCGTGTTCTGGCCGGATCAACCCGGTAGAATCGGTCAAATACCTTCTCCAGCTCGTCCTCCCGCATACCAATCCCGGTATCCACGATTCGAATACGGCACTCTTGTCCCTTGGCTTCCAGCCTGACTTCAATTGCATCCTCACTATACTTCCGGGCATTATCCAGCAAAATAAACAAAAGCTGCTTCAGCTTACTCTCATCGCTGATCGCCCAGATTGAACCTGGGTCTTCACACCGGACTTCACGGTGATAGGCTTCGCGAAATGCACGTGTCGAGTCTGTAGCCAGTCTCGTGATATCCACACGCTCCAACTGTACATTCCACTGCTCTGGCTGCTTCGCGAGCAGTAACAGTTGCTCGGTCATCTCTCGCATGCGAACCGATTCGGACAGAATCGCTTCCACCGCTTCATCAAATACCTCGGGCCGCTCTTTTCCTCGCCGCTGTAGCAGACTGGCGTAGCTCTCAATAATAGTTAGCGGTGTTTTGAGCTCATGAGATGCATCGGATACAAATCGCTCCTGTCGCTCAAAGTTGGATTCGAGCAGATCCATCATCCGGTTGAACGTCTGTCCCATCGTTTTCAGTTCATCCTTAGACCCTTCCTCCAGTGGAAGACGCTTGAATTGGCCACTGGACTGGATATCAGTCATCGTGCGTGTCATCTGCTGAATCGGTCTGGTCATTCGATTCGCCAGAATCCGGCTGGAGATAATGGCTGGAATGAGAGCAATAATCGTGACCGCCACAAGCACAGTTCGCAGTACAGACAGACGATTCTCCGTCTCTGCAATGCTCTCGGTGACTTGTACATTCACCACCTCGCCATCAGGCCAGATGACCGGGACTGATACCCACACATAACCAATCTGTTCAACTTGGGTATACTCCGATTTCTTCTCACTTTCGTACTTATAAGGCAGCTTGCTCAGCTGATCGGAAGCTGCTGTTGTTGTCACCGGGGAACTGGTGCCGTCTTCATTAACAATCCGGAGCATGCCGTTCACAGGCGCGTAGGCCCGTAACAAGTCATCCGGCGGAATGGAGCCGGCAGACTGACGCACTCCTTTGACAATAGACTCCGCTTCCGCTTTCACCCGATTAACCTCGTTATCAATCGACATCCGTTCAAACACGATGTAGACCGACAGGTTCACCGCGATTAACAGCACAGCAAATAATACAGACGAATATCCGTAGATTTTACTGCGCAGGCTCATAACTGTTCCTTCAGGACGTATCCTACGCCCCGTACGGTATGTATTAAGGGCGGTGTGAATCCGTTATCCACCTTTTTGCGCACATAACGGATGTACACATCCACCACATTGGTATCTCCATAATAATCGTATCCCCACACGGCCTGCACAATCTGGTCACGACTGAGCACCTGACGTTGATTCTGCAGCAGGTACACGAGCAGGTCGAACTCACGTGGAGTAAGCTCAATGGCCACACCATCTCGGGATACCTCTCGCGTTCCTTCATTTAGTTTCAACCCGGCAGCCGTCAACCAGCCCGCCTCAGCTTCATCCTGATGCCCAGAAGAGTCATTCCCCATATCAACAGGTGTAGAAGAAGAAGCGGAAGAAACAACAGACGCCACTGCACTAAGCCGCAATGCAGCCCGAACTCGGGCAAGCAACTCTTCAATCTGGAAGGGCTTGGTGATGTAGTCATTGGCTCCTAGATCCAGGCCGGATACTTTGTCTTCTACAGAATCTTTGGCAGTGAGCATAATGATCGGAACCGTAGCATCTTTGGCCCGAACTCGCCGCAACACTTCAATTCCACTCAGACCAGGCAACATCACATCCAGCAGAATCAGATCCCACTGTCCTTCAGCATACTTCTCCAGTCCTTCTGTTCCACTACCAGCCTTGCCCACCTGATATCCCTCATACTGTAGTTCCAGTTCCAGCAGACGTGCTATTTTGGGCTCATCCTCTATGACCAGCACGGCTTCGTTCATGCAGCGCTCCCCCTCATCCCCATCATTTCATTCTCCCGTTATCTTACAATAACATCTACAATTTGCCCAAGGCATCTTCAACCGGATGCTCCCCGGCAATCAGATCAAAGGCCATTCGGTACGTCTTCTCTTCCTGCAAAGAAGCCACGATTACGCGGGCTACATCTTCACGCGGGATGCTTCCTGGCTCCAGATCGGTTCCAACTGCGATCTTACCTGTGCCCGGTTCATTCTTCAGACCACCTGGACGTATAATCGTGTAATTGAGATCACTTGCAAACAACACACGATCCGCATAATGTTTCGCCACGTAATAAGGCTTAATGGACTCTGACCATTTCTCCCGTTGATCTGCGCCATACGCACTGACCAGAATATATCTGGAGATTCCTTGCTGCTCTGCGGCTTCCATCGTTTTCACCGCACCGTCGAGATCAATAAGCAGTGTTTTGTCCTGACCGGTAGATCCGCCAGAACCCGCCGTAAACACAATGGCATTATGATCCTTCATTGCCTCAGCCAAATCCTCTACACTACCCTCCAGGTCACCAATCACCACATCTGCACCGAGTTCCTTCAGTGCATCCGCCTGCTCCGGTTTGCGGATCATAGCCGTTACTTTATGTTTGCCTTCCTGTGCCAGCTGTTCCACCACAAACTTTCCGATTTGTCCATTTGCTCCTATAACTAAAACGTTCATACGTCATTCTCCTCTCAGTTGAACGGATGGCTTGTTGCTGCTCCCCGTTCTTTTTATTTAAAGATACTCATCCTATAATTTAAACGAAAGCCGGCGCTTCTAAGCGCCGGCTTCATGTCCATGCCCGTTCAGTACCTCTATGAAATGTGAAGGATTCCATCGTTCCATTAATATGCCATATCCCCTAGGTACTTTATACGCGACCTCACATCGACCACTTCTGCCGCACCTTTTTCATCTGAATATCTGTTATTCTTTGTAATGGTGACAACCAAAAAGGACGCCCAAAAGGGCGCCCTTGAATGGCATTAAGATTAGTAAGCCAGTGCGAACAAACCGTGAATGTGAGCCAGGTAACGGATGTTACTTGCTTCTTTCATCATGGTTGCAGGCAGACCTTTCAGACGAGTCTGGTTGCCACCGATCATGCCGACAGCATCTTTACGACCCAGACTTCCCAGCGTACCGGAGAATACTGGTGTGAAGGATTCCATTGCGCCACCTTTGAACATAACGCCCAAGTTGTGACCAATAGTCTCACCCATTTGCCAAGCCAATTGTGCTGTTGGAGGGTAAGGGCGAGCGCCTTCGCTAGGGAAGACCACTGCGCTGTCACCAGCAACAAACACGTCTTTGTGAGAAGTAGATTGCAGAACTTCCGTAACTTTCGCACGGCCACGATCCACTTCAATTCCGCTGTTAGCAACAACAGCGTTGCCTTGTACGCCACCTGTCCATACGAGTGTGTTCGTAGGGATGGAGCTGCCGTCTTTCAGCAGAACTTCGTTTTCTTTCATCTCGGTAATCGCTACGCCAACGATGAAGTTAACACCACGTTTCTCAAGACTTGATTTAGCACGCTCAACCAGCTCTGGCGGGAATCCTGCCAGGATGGAAGGACCTGCTTCAACTGTGTACAGGGATACTTCTTTGAAGTCGATGCCTTTTTCTTGACATACAGCAGGAAGCAGGTCAGCGAATTCGCCAACAAGCTCAATACCTGTCAAGCCGCCGCCACCAATAACAAACGTAGCGTCTGCTTTGTTGCCGGACTGTTTGTAAGCATCAAGACGTGCTTCAACGTGTGCACGAATACGGTTTGCATCGCTAACCGATTTGAGCGTGAAGCTGTACTCTTGCAATCCCGGAATTCCGAAGAATGCCGTTTCGCTGCCCAAGGCAACGACAAGTGCATCGTAAGAGTATGTGGAGCCGCTGGTCATCAGAACTTTCTTCTCGTCCGGCTTGATTGTATCCACCGTATCGATTTTCAAGTTCACGTTTTTGCCACGCAGCAATTTTTCAAGTGGAAGAGCAACTGCTTGTTCAGCAATGCTTCCCGCTGCAAGACGGTGCAGTTCCGTGATAATTTGGTGTGTAGGGTAACGGTTCACGACAGTAATTGTCGCTTCTTCCGGAGACAAGTATTGACGCGCAGTCAATGCAGTCAACAGACCGCCGTATCCTCCACCCAAGATCAAAATTTGCTTCGACATATCCATCCTCCGTTCTTCTAAGTCTTAACGTTTCGGTTGTTGACGCTCGTTCAAGATGCTCAAGAAAGATTGAGCAAAACGAAGCGATTGTTGTACGTTTGGATCTTTAAGCATTTTCAGCATAGCGAACAAGCCAACTGAAGTTTGCTCTGTTTGCGCACGGTCATTGGCTTCGATGGCAGCAGAAGCTACACCTTTAGCTTTGTCTACAACAGGCTTAGCGAACTCGCCCATTGCGCTCATTGTGTCGCTGATCAGAACTTTGTCTGTTGCTACACTTTGTGCAAAGTCATAAGCTTTTGTCATAGCAGTAACCATTTCAGCCAATTTAGGCAGGTTCTCCACCAGAACGGTTAAAGACTCCTGTACCTCAGGCTTCATCAGTTGATCCAGAACGTCCAAGGACTGGCGCTCGGAAACGTTGGCACCTTCTGTAACTGGCACCTCTTGTTGAGTAGGCGATTGTGACATAAGAGAAAGTCCTCCTTTACTTTGGGATAGAAGTCCGCGACTTTCATGATGCCTGTCAAGCAGAGCCGAACCACAAAATACATCGAATACATTTAAATGTACCAAATTTCACACAATAGGATGAGCGTAGCTCAGGGCCACTCCCGTATCATGCATTGTATCTTGGATCTATTGCGGACAACATGTGTTGACGCACAAAACGACAAGCAGGCCGAAACCGAACTCTATACCCTTATATTACACCTCTTACACATGAACATGAAAAAGAAATTTTTTACACTTGTGAAGATATTGTGAACATTGTAACAAAATCGATTTTTTTGTCAACCCATGAAGGCAAGCTAACGCCGCCGATCCTCCTGTCCAAGATCCGTATTCCTACCACATGTGGTATTAAGACAAGATCACATATGACCAGATGTGCGATATGTACACAAGGAAGGATTTGTTTATCCAAATGTTCAGGAATTGTTTTCCAATATCACAATTTTCATGCAACGAAATTGGTCACTGTCGTTATTATGCAGCGTTGGGCTCAGCCTTATTCCAACATTGAGACATCTTTTCTATTTCAAGTATGAACCTCTTGCGTCACGAATGCAAAAAAAAGACAGAAAGAAGGCCTGACGGATCGCCCTGCCTCCTGATACTTGTTTTCACTTTTTGCCCGATCCGATCAGTACAATTAGGTCACACCATAACTATTTCTGGGGAATACTGATCCATTTCTTCAAGCAATGCTTTTATTGCAACGATGCCGGCTCGCTCCAATTCCTCCACTTCCAGCAGTATCGAGATAGCCTGATCGGCATGAAGTTTCTCATTAGGCAGTCCTCCATCTGGAAAAGGAAATAATTCTGCGAGTGTATTTAACTTTTGAGACATGTTTCGATATAACTCTTCTGCCTGAAGACAGAATGAAATCAAGTTGGAATAGCTGGCAATCGAAGCCCACTTTAGTGAAAGTTCTTTGAAAAACTCGTTTGCATAACGTCTTGCATCCCACAAAACCGCAATGTTATAGGCGTGACCATTCGGTTCTACCCGTCTGTATTCAAGGGCTTCTCTCCAGACTGCATAGGCAGCCACGCCACTGACTGTGTTCGGCAGGGTATACGGGTCCTCCCCACGATAATGAGCCAACACAGCTGTCAGTGCCGCGTGCAAGTTCATTTCTCGTATCATGCCATCTGATTCCGCTGCCAGTACAAATACTTCCTGATTCACACCCCGGCCTACATGATCATAGGGAATTATTCCTGATTTAGTGAAATCGGTACCGTATAGGGTCCGGGCTGCATCATCATAGCCATATATCAATCCGAATTCAGGAATATTCAGGTCCCACACGACGGCCGGAATTCCCCGATGAATGGCGTAACGTATCAGGGAGAGGGCCTGAACAAGTCTTGGATTAAGCAACCTTTTCCCCTTCGCTTTCTCCTCTAGCATCGAAGGATCGACCAGATTGGCATTGAGTCCCACTTCGCTCGCCAAAGCCTCAACCGCATGGGAACGATAACCCATATGTTGCAATCCTCTTGTAAGCACCTCTTTGAAGTTATAGGCGGTAGGTCCAGCAATATGTATGTCCTGAGGCAGGATGGTCAAACGAAAAGAAAGTCCACTCATCCCCATAACCATGGGGAGAGACGGAGATGGACCGATATAACCTAACATCTCGTGAATGGATGCTGCTGCCGAGTTCCAGGTTTGGGGAGTCCGAAACGAAAGGGGTTCCTCCAGAGTCACTCGATTTTGCCCGAGTGAATTCCACTCTGCCAGCATTTCTTCTACAGATAAATGAATATGAAGCTGAGACACTTTTTTACGTGAACGGGACAGAATTTGATACACATTGGCACTTGTCAGGTTGAATTTGCAGGCTATTTCTTGCGGTGACAGCTGCTCCATCCAATATGATGTGAAGACCTGTTGTTCTCTTTCATTCAGACAACCCAACAGCCTGTGGAGATTGTTCCTCATTTCCTGCTGAACAACAGCTTGATACGGATCATAGCCTGTCTCCTGCGATCTCCGATCTGTGTCATTCAAAAGATGATTCAGCGTTATGTCGAGCGAGTCTTGATCGCTCCATGAGGCATCATCGGCTCCAAATCCAAATGCAAAGAACGAAGAAAAATGTTGTTCCCGCTGTTGCTTTTGGCGCTGCATATGTGAGTACGCCTGATTACGTACAATACGCTGCATCCAGGCCATAAAACGCTCAGCATTCTGAAGCTGTCCCATATGAATGAACGCACGAATAAGCCCATCCTGTAAAATGTCTTCTGCGAGATAAGAATCATACGTAAGCGCTCGCACATAACGAAACAATTGCCCACGGTAACGGTGAATCAACTCTCCAAAGGCCTCTGTATCCCCCGTTTGGGCTCGTTGGATAAGCGCGATATCCGGCTCCTTTTGCCGATCCTCTAATATCTCATCTTCCCCTGGCCTGATATGGCGATTGTTAGTTAATCCATCCATGTATATCTCCCTTTCTTATAGCGTCGCTTCACTTTCATTACTCCATCTTCAAAATAGAAGCTTCGATCATGGCTTCCGTCTCCGCGAGTGCCACCATGATTGTCGCAGCAGCCTCCCAGTTCCGAGAGACAAGACGGGATTGGCATTCCCCGAATTGGCGGGATTGTTCGTATTTCAAAGCAGAAAGGTCAGGATGGATTGTGTTAAAAAACAAACCATAATCATGGGCACGACGCGCGCCTACTGGCAGAGCAAAATACACATAATGAGCCCACTCATTACCATCGATTGCTCCAGCACGAACCTGTTCCGCCTTATGCAGAATGGCTGATGCTCCGGTTCGTCCTTCCTGTGCAGCAATATCATGGGTCTGTTCTGTAAGGGTTGATTTGAACCAAGTGAAAGCCCGGCGGTTAATCTCCTCCAGATCAGGATGTTCAATGCGTTCAGGACTCCACCATCGTCGATACACACCGCTACTCCATGGGAATTCAGACTTCCATGCTTCCTCAAGTTTATCCAGTGTCAGGAAGACATTCGGAAATCCAGCCGGGTCATGCAGACATATTTCATCGCCCCTCATATTGAGCGCAACTACATAATGATCGCAACCACCCAGGTTGGGAGAGTTGGGATTGTAGACGAGTTTGCCCATATCCAGCGGCCCCATCATCACAGGGCCCTGCTTCAAAGCCTCTCTTAGCTCATCTACAGGCATCTCTGTACCCCGTGCTTGCACACTTTCGCGCACACTAAATCCCAGAATGCTCATCGCCTTGCTGATGGCCAGATCAGGACTGGAGGTACAGTTATCAAAAAAAAGCATATCTTCCTGCGTTCGAAAGGCCCCTAGTGAAAAGCCACCGATGGTTTCAAGCAGACCGGGATCTACCTTTTCTCCAATGGACGACAGCAGCATTGAAGCTGAATTGGCGTAACAATACGCACCATTTCCAATATAATTGCTCATATCATAACATCCTCTCATTCCTTTAATGAAGCACGCAATTATGCAATGCCTATACTTATACTGACTCTTCGTACAGATCATTTCTGACAGAATATCCAGAACAAATTTCTGACCGCCACGAAATAGTGAACGTTTAGAATACGGACATCCCGGTTAATAAGGACTACACCAGAAACGAAGGAGATGTTCGATATGAGTAATTCAACTGGCGACAAAATCAAAGCAGGCGTAAATAAAGCCAAAGGCGAAGTGAAGGATCAGATCGGTAATGCAACCAACAACAGATCCCTTCAGGCTGAGGGTAAAAAAGACAAAGCCAAAGGTGCTGTACAGGATAAAATTGCCGACATTAAAAAAGATCATCACTAGATCCTTTTAATGTGAGGTCCAACAGCACGAAGATTTCGTGCAATAGATCGTTTTAAAATAGCCTGACCGTCCGTGTTCGGATGAAATTCGAAAATGAGACGGAGGCGCAAAAAAGCCAAGGAAGGTGTTACTCAATACACCCTTCCCTGGCTTTTTTTGTGCATTTTATACTGCTGGAACTGCGTATCTTGCCATATCGATAATGAAACTGCGCGTTTCCCTTGTTGTATGGTATTCACGGCTGAACTGTCTGACCCATTCGGGATGTTCCCGATACCAACGGAAGGTTTTTTCCAATCCCTTTTCCAACGTGGTTTGTGGTAACCAACCCAATTCCGCTCGCAATCTGCCTGAATGTACGACCAGACTGGACCCTCTGGACTGGGTTGGTTCTTGCTCCCGAATCTCTACAGCAGCTACGGATCGATCCATTGGTTTCAATATCTCCCCGATCTCCTGCATGGTTGTTCCAAGCCCTGTTGATATGTTGTAGACCTGTCCGTCTTTGCCTTTCAGCATGATCTGTTCAATGGCCCGGAGGGCATCATCTACATACAAGAAATCACGCACTGCCGATCCCTGAATATCCAGAGGCAGTCCGTCCAACATCCGACCAAAATTTCGGGGAATAATACGGTCTGGCAACTGCCATGGACCATAGAGGTTGGTCAAACGAAAGAGTTTGACTGGAAGCTGGTAACATTGAGCATAGGAGTGAGCCAGCATTTCACACGCAACTTTGGACGCGGAATAAGGAGAGACGGGTGCATACGGATCTGATTCATGATAGACTCTGCCCCAATCGCCGCCATACACTTCAACGGATGAAGCCAGCAAGACTGGAATGTGATGTTCCGTAGCATATTGCAGGATAGACTGTGTGCTGAGTGTATTATTGCGGAAAACTTCCCCTGGCTGATGATACGAATAATCCACGTGTGGCATGGCAGCCAGATGGATAATGTAATCTGTTCCTGGAGGTAGATGAATCCGGTCCGATGCAAGGTCACAACAGATGAACGGCATCTCATGCAGAGGAGAGACATGAACAAGCCTCTGACAATAATCATCCCGATCCAGAAGGGTAATTTGATGCCCCTTTTGCGCCAAATACTGTGAAAGATTAAATCCCACAAATCCAGAAGCCCCTGTAATAACAATGTTCACACACGATTCCCCCTTGCGATTTATACAACGAGTGCAATGAAGAGAGTATATGTACTGAGTATAACCTTAAAATGATACATTTTGTATCATTTTACAATTGTTTTTTGTTCGTCCTTGAGTTTATCGGGTAATTTATAGTGAGGTGATGTGAGATGAATGAACGGAAAAAGGACATAGAGACGTTATTCCTTCAGGATGACGGTGTAATTCCCAATCATCCGACCCTGCCTGTTCTTTTGTATAAGAACGTATGGGCTGAAGAGGCCCTTCACGCAGAATCGTTGCTGAACCGTAATGGATGGGGAAATAGCTGGTTGAATGGTGTGTTCAATTATCATCATTATCATAGTAATGCTCATGAGGCTCTTGCTGTGGTGAGTGGATTCGTGAAACTGATTTTAGGCGGAGAAAATGGTCAGAAAGTTTACCTTCAAACAGGCGACGTTGTCGTGCTTCCCGCTGGAACAGGGCATAAACGTCTGGAGTCCAGCACTGATTTTCGTATTGCCGGTGCTTATCCGGGCGGCATGAGTTACAACACACGCACAGGTGAGGAAGACGATCGTGCCAAGGCTCTTCAGGAAATTCGAAAGGTTCCGATCCCGGTTACCGATCCGGTCTATGGACAGCACGGACCGCTACTAGAAATGTGGAATGGGAAGAAATCATAATACAAATGAAGATCATAAAGATGAATGTTATTGGACAATGCACTAGCGAAGCTGGTTCGGTACTTAACGAGAAAAAATAGACTGTTCCCCGGAAAAGTAGGAGTTACTCACCGATGGAACAGTCTATTTAAGTGTTAAGTCTGAACAGCTGGTATCGGGAACACTTCGTGATCATCTTACTATATGGGCAAGGAACTGCTCAAATCTTCCGTCTTATTTCAAACTTCGCGATCTCGTCGCTTGTTTTTCTATCCGTGCGTTTCAGCCTTAGTCCCTTTCAGCGCTCGGCAAGCCGAATACTGTAATACCTCATTGCAAGTGGCTTTCCATCCATTTCAAGTTGGCCTTGCAGCACCAGTTGTCGTAGACGGTACTCCACGAACGCATCACTTATATGCTGGCTACTTGTACCAATCACTTCACCCACAATACGAGCTGCTCGGATATACTTGCCTGGCTCCCAGTTCGGTGTCAGTTCCCTCACCTTCTGCATAATGTACTCGTCCAAAGCATCTTCAGTTAAGCTCCGAATCACGCCATTCTCCATCATACGTAATAGCCCAGGCTGTACCGAAAGTTCCAGCCAATCCTGTTCCAGTTGGCGGCGTTCTCCCTTGGACAGCGGCTCTTGCTCAGAGCAGACGTGCCACATCGCCAGAAGCTTTTCCGGAAGAATCTCGCCTGTGTGGAGCACATCGTATTGAACGTCAGGTCTATCAAATAATTGCTTATATAAGCCACTCGTTTCGATAAGATATATGGGACTCTCGGTGTTCCGCAATAGATACATGGCATAGAGTAGTCCCGTCTTCTCCCGTGCATTATTCGCATACCAGATAATGATCGACGTCTTGGAATCAAAGGACTGTATTGTGGCGTTGAGCTCAAATAATGATTCCAGTTCATGCATGCCATATGCCTCACGGTCATTGAGACACATTCGTTCGGTCAGCCAGAGATGCCTGCGTTGCAAGTCTGCACGCCGGGTCAGATCACCTAACGGCCCTACCGCATAATTATCATCTATAGAAAAAAAACTCCGTTTTTCCTGATCAGGTAATGTACTCATCCCCATTTTCAGACTACCTAGAGGTGAGTCTCCAAACGTGATATGAATTTCATTTGGCTTCTCGACCTCGGAGAGAGCTTGTTGTTCCAGACGCCCCAGATCAAAAGGGATATCCATATTCCTAAACAGTGACTGTACCGCTTCCGCAAAATCCACCTTTTCGCCTTGCTCTTCCTGCCGCTTGACCACTTGTGCTGATTTCATATAGAGCACACGCAGTACTGAACGAAGTTCATCTTCACTCATACGATTTATCGTTCGGCTGAATGCATAGATATTATCATTCATGCTGGGTCCTCCTTCGAGCTAACGAGATTACTGAAATCCTATATCTTCGCACTGATCATTCTTTTATTCATGAGGAAATCGATTTTCCAGCGGGTTGATTCAGATCATGTAGATCTTCACCATCTGACGATGAACGGGTAAAGTGTCGCTCCAGTTTGCGGCTTGCCCACAGGGATACCGCAATAAACAGCAATACGCCTACCCAGCGTATTGGGTGCTCCAGAAATTGTTCCACATTGGAACCGATATACGTAACAGAGAAGATCATGATCGCTTTACCACAGCCCACCGCAAGCAGGAAAGATAATAATCGCATTCGCGCGATACCTGCCGCCACATTAATAATGACAAACGGACCTACCGGGAAGATACTCAGCAGAAAAACATAACTGAATGCATTCCTTCGAATCCATACCATGCTGCGTTGCACACGAGGTTTGCGTGCCCATCGCTCTACAAAAGCGGATTTCCCAATCTCCCGTACGATCAGGAATGTAACGGTACAACCGAGCACCATGCCGATCCATGAATATATAAATCCTGCCCACAGACCATATACCGCACCGTTTACGCCCACAATCAACAGCGTTGGAAGCGGTGGTACAAATGATTTCATAAACGTAAGCAAAATTCCCGGTAACGGGCCCAGGGAGCGAAACTTCTCCAGCCAGAAACGAATATTTTCTTCCGTAATATATGACATAATGTCCAATGCTGCCGAGGTCATCTGCATCCATCCAATCTATACAGTCTAAGTTCTCAGGTTTGATGTTCACTATACATTTCATCATTCATATGGATGATGAAGCTTCTTTAGTAACTCCCTCCCAGTATAACGTACATCTTCGATGAACACCGTTGTCAATTTGAAGAAATTATTGCACAGCGAACTGACTTCCCACCCAAATCAGAATTAAATCAAAAAAGCACACCTCGACCTCTGTGGTCTTGGTGTGCTCTTCATATCGAAACCCCGATCCATCTTCGGGGGCATATTATCCTTCTTCCAGCTGCGCTTCCTGCATGGCCAGTTCAATCAATTCTGCCTGATGGGCAGCATTCCATTCGGGAATACCGGAACGCATGAACTCTTCGGCATCCATCGCTGCTTTGGACTGGTTGCACAGATTACAGGCGCAGACACAGTTGAGCGGAGTGGTATGTCCACCTTTAGCACGCGGCAGCAGATGGTCAATCGTATCTCCGTACGATCCACAGAAGTAACAGGTGTAGTGATCCCGGGTCAGAATATACCGTTTGAAATCCTTGTTGCTGAACAATCGGCGAATCGTGTACCGATTGACCACCACAGCGGCTTTTTCCTTCACCAGCGTGACCGCAAGCTCCATGTCCACTTCCTGATGCCAGCGTCTGCCTTTGTCCGTCTTACCTCTCATCCGTACCATGCCTTGCCGGTTGGTCCGGAGCGAAGCCGGATCTTCCGGGTCGATGGCTACCGGGGCCGACGGGGTCTGGCGGCGGGGACGGCCATCCGTGCCAGCCCCGTGACTACGGCTGGCGTGCGCGGGTCGCTGCCCGGATGCAACGCGGGCAGCGTCTTCGCCGCTCGCCTTGGGCGCACGCTCTTTGCGCGCCTGGCGCGGCTTGGACCCTGGCGAGCCAGGCTGGCGCACGGGCGCAGGAGGCCCTGCCTCCGTAGCAGCCCCCGGCGCTTGCCCGGGCTCGCGCCCGGTAGCGGCAGGCTGTGCCTCCGCCGCCGTAGGTGCAGCGACCGTGGTGGCATCGCCACGGTCGCTCAGGGCCGGCGCATGGGCCTCAGCAGCTACGCTGCGGGCCTGCCCTGCGCCGGGCGCGAGCGCGGCAGCACGCTTGCGGCGCCGCTTGCGCTTGCGTTTGGCTGCGATCGGTTGATCCGCAGCCATGGGCTCTGCTGCCAGGCCTTGCGGCTCAGTCGGCAGCAGAGCCTGGTGGGCCGCCGCAGTCTGCTCGGCGGCCTGCACTGCAGCGGCTGCTCGCGCGCCAGCCCGCTGTGCACTGCCCTTCTCATTCGCAGCAGCATGCCCGTGCGAATGTCCTTCTTCCCCACGCCAATGCTCACCTGGCTGTGGCTTATCTCCTACCTCACCTGCTAAACCATCCTGCTCCAGACTTGTCTCTCTCAGCTCATTGCCCGTTATGCTCTCTGTTCGCTTGCTCTTCCTCCGTCTTCTCCTCTTCTTCCGAATACCTGAAGAAGAGGGTGAAGAGGGTGAAGAGGGTGAAGAAGTCACCAAGTCAGCACGTTCATCGTCATTCGAAGAATTCGAGTCTACTGAAGGCTGAGACACCAGACTTCTTTCAGACTCAGACACCGTAGCAGATCCCTGCTCCATACCATGGGAGGTAAGACCTGCCTCATTTCTCGCAGATGCAGAGGGTCTGGCAGTAACAGCACGTGTCTCCAAGCCATCCCGTTGATGCTCGATCCGTTCATTCGTTCGTCCGCTCACGCTTGAACCTGACTCGTGGTCAGCCTGTCCACCAAGCTGGCGACAGCTGCGGCAGGCTCCACGCCTGGCTCCGGGACCTGCCCGCTTTCCGGTTCTGCGCCGGAATTCGGACATCGGCCGCTGTTGTCCGCAATACATACACGTTTTGCTCAGTCGCGCTTCTTGTTCCGTCTTTCCTTGCCGGAAAGGGGCTGGACCCGTCTCCATGTTGTCACCTCGGTTCCGTATGAATCCGGTTTCTTTCTATTGTATCACATCTGCTCGTGAACACCCTCATGGCCATAGGCCTGATAATCTTTCGAGTTGTACTCCTGTGTCTGTTCACTGCATTCGTGAAGAATGTGTTCCACATATTCCAATATATCCTGCATCGGTCTCCCGCATTTTTCGCATGTTGTCATTATATTCACCTTAATCCTGTTATCCATAATGTATTATCGTTCCGCCTTATGATTACCCCTCATACATGAAAAAGAAACACTCGTTCCCCATATTACACATATCTGCATACATCAAAAAAACCGCTTCCTGCTCTCCCCTAAGGTCGACCAAGAAACGGTTTATTATTCCTGTGTTGGAAATACATCTTATCAAACGTCCAATTGCCCCGAGTTCTGTTGTGGGACGAGACGTGGTTTGGGTTTTGGCAGATTGCCAAAGATGACCCATGCATATGGAACAAACCTTGCCGTCAATCCAACGACGATCCACGAAGCGATCAGAGCTACACCGAATCCTCCGGCATACCACAGATGCACTAACCAAGAAACACCTGTTTGCGGTGGAAATTCACGATACACCAGCAGGAAGAAGGGATGGATCAGATAGATGCCAAAGGACAATGCCCCAAGCCGATTCAGCGGCTTGACGATGAGTGAAGGCCCTTTGCGATAGAGCAGATAGGCAATCTGGATAAGCACCAGTGCACAAGCAAAGGTATGCACATTCCAGAAGAATTCATACCACAGTGTGTTATACGTTGCGATCTTCAGACGCAGCAGGTAATAGATATACACATGGCCAAGCCCAGCAATGATCCATACCGCCCAGAGCAGAATCCATGAAGCTACGCGTCCTTTGGTTGCATTGGCTCGACTGATAACAAACCATTGCTTGATTTTAGGGAAGTACACTCCGATAAAAGCACCTAGCATGAAATAGGAGAAGTACGAAAACGCCCAGCTTCCCTTGTTGGGCACCTGGAATCCATATTTATTACTTACGATGAATGCCCATTGAATCAATAGTCCAATCGGAACAGACCATTTCACCACAGAAGGATATTTCTTAAGCAACCATAACACCAATGGGAATAACAGATAAAATTGCATGTTAATAAACACAAAGTACAGATGTGTATATGCCTTACCTGTAAACAATTTCGTGATAAAACTTACTGCCGATTCGCCGAAAGGTCGGCCCTGATAATGCGTGAAATGTAGCAAAACAAAATACACCAATGAAAACAGGAAGTACGGAAGCAAAATATACACAAATCTTTTCTTGTAAAAGTTACTCACAAGTTTCTTATCCAGCGGACGAGAATAATAGTTATAGAACAGCACAAAACTGCTCATAAAAATAAAGGTTGGCGTACCATATTTCATAAAGATATTAATAAAATTGTACAGCCAGTAGTAGCCTGAGCCCGTCATGTCCACCGTTGCATAGGACGTGGAATGCACGCTGAGTACGCCGATAATTGCCAAGGCACGAACCAGGTTCAGCTCTGGAATTCGCTCTCTTTTCAGTGTTTCACTCATTTTAAAGTTTCTCCTTAATGTGTTCGTCAATATGTCAGATATGACTTAATACAATAAAGCTCTCTATCTATTAAAAGCCATAATGCTTAAGATGGATAGTCCATTTTCTTAACAATTCCTAAATTTTCAACACATTTCACACTATTTTCATGTCTATATATGTAAAAAAGACCGCGAGTACGCGGTCTGTGGAACATCCTGCTCTCAACCAAATGAATATTGGATCAACCGGATGAGAATGGTAAATTTGGGTTTGGGCATACATCCCGCCCTGACTGAGTCTACTTCGCACGACTCGCCAGAATCTGTTTATACACGTCAATCGCTGCCTGTCTCGATGCCTTCAGATCAACAATGGCATCCTTGCGCGGCTCATGGATGTCCTTGCTATGCAGATCCTTCAATTCAGGCAACCACTTGCGAATATAATCACCTTGCGGATCATACTTCTCGGATTGTGTTACCGGATTGTTCACGCGAAAATACGGAGCCGCATTCTCCCCAAGCGAGGCACACCATAACCAGTTACCTCGGTTTTGAATGTTATCATAGTCACGCAGCTTACGCCTGAAATAAGCTTCGCCCAAGGTGAATGGGCATTGCAGGTTTTTGGTGAGAAACATCGCCGTGAGAATCCGCAGCCGGTTTGGCATATGTCCGGTTTTATTCAGTTCCGTCATCGCTGCATCAATAATCGGAATGCCTGTCTCCGCCTTGCACCACCGTTCAAAGTAATCATCATGGAGAGCCGAGAGATCGTACACCTTTTCATATGTAAAATAGTGACTCTCATAGACCGCCCGATACAGATAGAAATCGCGGAAGCACAACTGCCTGATCCATTCCCCAGCCTCAGCCGTGCGACTCGCCGCATCATACATTTTGCGAATGGATACAGCTCCCACAGCTACGTAAGAACTGAGATGACTCGGCTCGTACGCCTCATATTCATCCCGATGATCCCCGTATTCAGCAATTCGATCCGACAAAAATTGATCCAACAGCAGATGCGGGTCCTCGTCATTCGAACCACTGCCCTCCAGCAACTCCGGAGGTACCTGCATTGCATCCGGCCATTCAATCTGACGATCACTCACCTTCAACGCTGCAACCGTTGTTGCCGAAGGAGGGTTGGGATGTTCATTCATGAATTCCACCCACCGCCGATGGAAAGCCGCAAATACCTTATATGGCTCCGACTTGCCTGTAAAATCGGCAAATCCATTCAGATCCATCAGCAGATGATCCGTCAGTTGTGTGAACGTAACCTCGTGCGCCTCACTGACTTTGCGTATGGCCCTATCCCGCTCGATTGCATATGGCGTCATGTCCCGATGGACCACAATCTCGTTAATCTCACCTTTGAATTCGTTCAGGATGAATTCAACCACTTCAGCCGGTTTGCCGTAAGCAACATGCAGTTTTCGTTTGGCTTCAAGATACTGTCTGCCTAATTCCGCTGCGTGCTGCCTGAAATTCACACCGCTGTGTTCCTTCTCTCGGCCTTGCCGCAGGAGGAATGAATCATAGATGAGAACATGCACACTCTCTTCTTGGTGTTCCCGCAAATAATCGAATGCGGCCAGATCATCCGTACGCAAATCTTTGCGGTGTATGAATAGCTTCATGCTCACCCTCCTGTCTGAACTTACATTACATACGTTTATTGGTCCGTCAGGTTCTTATATAACCTGCTTGTTTCGGGCTCGGGCTGATACCCCAGATCCTCATTTAATGTCAATGTAAATGAATGATATATACGAAGTATGCCTTGCTGATCATCCATGGATGCATACACTTCCATCATGAGTCGGCAGATCTCTTCCGAATAAGGCTCCCGTTCCTGTAATATCGTTAATTGCTCAATCGCTTCCTTGCCACGACCATGCTCCATGTCCCATCTCGCGATATCCATAACTAGCGCTGTATACTTGCGTCTGAGTTCCCTTGCTTTGGCCTGTGCCCAATGATAATCATGCTCTTCCAGATAATCGCCACGATAAAGCGGAATCATATGCCTCAAGTCATCGACATTGTCGGATGTGATGACATGGTAAACCATGGATTTTTCAAATTGATCCACATCACTTACCAGATTGCCTGATAACAGACGATAGCGGTTCATATTGTACTCCAGCTTGCCTGTCATGTTCCATTCCTTAAGCAGCTTTCGAATCTGGTACACGGAAGTATGTAGATGGGTTAATCCCTTTTCCTGGGAAACATCACCCCATAGCTTATCCAGCAGAATCTCCTTGCTTACCCATTCTTCCCTGTGATGAAACAAAAAAGCAAACAATTCCTGTGATTTGGTTGTGCGCCACTTATGTTTCTTGGCACCCTGATCCAGACTTCTGTAGATATCCAGATGTTTGAACGTAAGCAGCCCCGGAACTTCAGTATCCAACTCCACAGGTACAGGTTCCGATCCCTGTACCTCGGCGGTGGCTGCAACTTGAGAATTATGCGACATTATGCCCGCGATTCGATCAACGGTTTTGGCCAATCGGGTCGAGCTGACCGGTTTCAGTACATAATCCAGTGCATGTAGCTCAAATGCTTCCACTGCATGGTCCGCATAAGCCGTAACAAAGATAATACGAATACTCTGATCCAATTGCTGTATATATTCAGCCGCTTCCAGGCCATTCATCTCCGGCATTCCAATGTCCAAAAATACAACATCTACACGTTCCTTTGCCAGAAAATGAAGACCATCACGAGCTGTTGAAAAACATTGCACGGGTGTAATTCGTCCGTCCGTTCGTAGTAGTCGCTCCAGATGAAGCTGCGCTGGCTTCTCATCATCGATCACAATGGCTCTCACCGTTCTTTCAGCCTCCTGCCATGAAAGATTCAATAGGAATACCGATTTTATCGGCACCCCCTAGTCTGTTAACCATAATTGCTTCACTTGGCACACTAATTGGAATAATCCACCTTTTGCACGGGGATACGGAATCGGATCTGCGTGCCTTTATCCACATGGCTATGAATCTCCAGCCCCTGACCATAGAGAGACATCAGGCGACGGTTTATATTTTGCAGCCCCACACCTCCCGGACCTTCGGTACGCCCAGACTTAACCTGAGCCATACGCTCAGGAGGGATACCTACACCATCATCTTGGACCTGTACGACTACATGCTCGCTCTCTTGGAAAATCCTAAGATGAACTGTCCCGCCGGCTGCCCGCTCCATCACGCCGTGGCGAATGGCGTTCTCCACAAGAGGCTGAATACTGAGAGGTGGCAGATACAGATGTACGTCCGATTCCACCTCATACTCAACCACCAGTCTTTCCTCAAATCTCGCCTGTTCCAGATGCACATAAGACTCCACCAATTCCAGCTCTTTGGTCAAAGGAACAAGCTGCTCCCTGTTCTGGAAGTCAAAACTTCCGCGCAGGTAATGACTCAATTCAATCAGCAGATCGGTTGCTTTGTCCGGATTCACTGCACAGGTTGCGATAATAACATTGAGTGCATTATATAGAAAGTGTGGCTTGATCTGGGCCTGCAAAAAGGCCATTTCGGTCCGAATAGCCTCCTGCACAGAACTCCGCATCTCAATTAACGTCCGAACTCTGGCGCGCAATTCACCGGCATCCACCGGTTTGCTCAGGAAGTCATTGGCTCCCGCTTGGAATCCGTGTTTGATATCCTCAGGCAACCCACGGGCGGTCAGCATCAGAATCGGTAACTCAGACAAGGAACTGTGATCGCGCAGTTTGCGACATAACTCAAGTCCGGACATCTTAGGCATCATCCAGTCCGTAATAACAAGATCAATGGACGGGAACTCCTCACGGAGTTTCAATGCAGTGGACCCGCTGTCCGCTGCAATCACACGATACCGCTCCGTCGACAATAGGTTAAGCAATACCTGTCGATTGACGGGATCATCGTCTACAATCAGAATCGTATGCTCCGCTTCCGTAAGATCATCCTGCTCATCTGACTCTCTTGTCACAAGCTCCTTCGCCCCTGCCCCCTGTGCAGCAACATATCGGGCGGCAGCTGGTTTCGAATGAGTTTGCAAAAGTGGCATCTTCATAACAGGCAGGGTGAAATGAAAGGTCGAACCTTGCCCCGGCTCCGATTCAACCCAGATCTCACCACCGCCAAGCTCAACGAGTTTTCGCGTAATACTCAGACCCAGTCCGGTTCCATTATTCAATCGCTCAATCGTGCCGTTACTCTGCTCATACGCCTGGAAGATATCCTCCTGTTTGTCCAAGGCAATGCCTACCCCTGTATCAGCGACCGATACCTTCACCCAGTCCCCTTCAACGCTGGCGTACAATCGAATCTCACCCTGCTCAGTGTACTTATAGGCGTTACCCAGCAAGTTATACAGAACTTGCCTTAGGCGATCTTCGTCTGCCTCAACAAGTGGCAAGGACTGGGGCCATTGTTGAATCAATATAACCGGCTTGTCCTCAAACGTGAAACCCGAGACTTCAACCACAGTACGAGCAACGGATTCCAGATCGACAGCTACCCGTTTTAACTCGATCTCACTATTTTTTAATTTGGCAAAATCCAAAATATCGTTAACCAGCAGTGAAAGGCGCTTCCCGGTTGAAGTAATCATGGAGAGATTTTTCGCTTGCTTGGGCGTGACTGCTCCAGCCGCCCCTTCCAGCATGGATTGCGCAATATTAATGATGCCATGCAGGGGAGTTCGTAGCTCATGAGACGTATTCGCCATGAACTCGTCCTTCAGGCTGTCGATGGCCAGCAAACGCTCCGACAGAGCTTCCACGTCTCGGAATGATTGTGCAAAGCGGATTGCGGTCACAATCATCTGGGCAAATACAAATAATAAAAGTTCAATCAGCGCAAAGAACGCTGTGTCTAGGGTAGTGAACGCACCAAGCGTATATAACACAACAACCATGAGTATGCTCATCATACTCACCAGTGCAAAGTGGCTGTCATTCGGCCGTCCTTTCAACCAATAGAAAATGGCTCGCAGCGTATAGAACATGACAACAAGTGAGATCAGCAACATGGGAAGCTCAAGAGACGAGAAAAGCGTTGGAGGAAGCGTAAGACCCACAATAGTCTGGGTAACGATTAGCACTACAGCCAGACGAACAAACCACTGATGAACTGCTCCTGGTACACGGGCATCCATATACCGAAGCAAAAAATAATAGGCAAAGGCTGAACTAAGGAGCTGAATCCGAAGTATCTCATTATTGGTCAGGAACGGTACAAACGTACCCAGTAACTTCTCCCCATGTGTCAGAGCGTACACCGCACCAGAAAGGCTGAATAATCCGAGAAAACGAAGCTCCTTCTCCGTACGTCGTAATCTGAACAGAAGTAGAAAAAAGGCGGCTGGCAAGATAAAACCGAATAAGGCCATCAGATCCTTGAGCCAACCTTGTTGCTGGCTTTTCAGAATACTATGCTCGTCTCCAAACAAAATGGGCGCTACAATGCCCCCAGACGAGTAACTATAATTTGATACTTGTATGATAATGTCAGCCGTATTGCCCTCAATGGACGTGAATCCTGTAAAGGGTAGATTTAATTGTATATCTGCTGCCTTGGTCTTTCCTGGCAGGCCTTTGCCGCCAATCTCTTTCCCATCGATAAATACCCGGTGGGCCATGCGTATATTCTGTGTGCGTATACCATAATCATTTTTCATCGTCCGGGGTGTAAGCTGGACTTGCAAATGATAGGTTCCATACCCATGCGCTTGCCCCAGAGATTTGTTCCATCGGTCCGGAACCTGAGTGCCAGAGGAAGCCGGCAATGGCTTGCGACCGGATACACTTGCTTCAATATCTGCCGGGCTCAGCAACTGCCCAGGGTAGAAATCCCAGATACCCTTTAGAGACGCTGCACCCTTGCGATCAAAGTCCCATTGGGTCAGGTCAATTTTCCCATCTGAAGCTTGAGGGTTAATCCGCTCGCTAATTAACGTCTGGGCGATCCAACCCAGTGGAACAATGACAATACATATGAAGCTTATGGTCAGCATAATCCAGTGTTTTCTCATCTATGTATTCCTTCCATCCACAATGGCGAGAGACGTCTAATTTTGTCGATTTATCACTATAATTCATGTTACACGTTTCTGGTGCTCACGGAAATAGTTTCCGTATCATAATCGGTCAAATTCGTTATCATTTGACCGATTTCTATCTTTCCACCAGCTCTTGGTACACCAAGGAACCCCAGGCCGAATTTCACCGGAAAGAACGGGCGAAATGACCTGGGGTTGATTGAATGAGGATTTATTTAACAACTTGGGCAAGCTTCTGAACGATTCCGGCCCATCCCTGTTCCATACGTTCGCGTACGATAGCGTGGGCCTGTCCAAACTCGGTCAGTTTATCCGCATCCCAACCGCTGTGAATCAGTGTGAAATCCGTACCTTCGGGCTGTTCATTCAGTTGGAACGTCAACGTCCAGTCCTTACCCCAGCGGAATGACAGCTTGTGCAGCGGAAGAACTTCCGTCACCTGACATGGTGATTGGCCGAAGGGGCCTGCTTCCAATATAAACTCGTGACCTTCCACGGGTTCCAGATTGCCTGGCATGAACCAGGTTCTCAGTCCCTGCTCGGTCGAGACCATTTCCCACACCTTCTCTACAGGTGCATGGAGTACCAGTTCCTGCCGGATATCTGGCAATGCGCTTGATGAACTTGATGATGAATCCATTCGAATCACCTCCTTATACATTTCATTTCGTATAACTACCCGAATAGAAGTTGACTTCCGCTTTATCCCCACCCTATAATTGGAACATATTACATAAAAGGTGCGTGATTCCTATGATAGTCTGCTCTGAAAAATCCAATTCCAACCGTTGCCGGAAGGGATAATCCTGCTCATTCCCCTTCCACGTTTTCATTTTAATACATTTACATGTGGGGGACACCTATACTATGTCATTCAGTTATTACGGTCCATTATGCACCGCCGTTTATGATCTCACGAAACCTGTGGGGCACTCCTTGGGAGGAGACATTGAATTCTATCGCCATTATCTTCAGCGCTGCAATGGACGTATCCTTGAAGCCATGTCAGGATCAGGCCGAGTGCTCATTCCATTGCTTGAAGCAGGCTTGAAGGTGGATGGAATTGATTATTCAATGGATATGATTGACTCTTGCCGTTCTCGTTGTATGGAGCGGGCATTACCCATGCCTGAGCTATTCGTTGCCGATCTGGAGAAGCTTGACCTTCCATATCGATACGAGGCAATTATCATTCCCGGAGGTTCTCTGCTCCTCATCCAAGACAGACAGGCGTCGATTAACGCATTACGTAATCTATTTCAGCATTTAGAACCCGGCGGCAGGCTCGTGTTTGATCTGTTTCTGCCCGATGTGACACAATCCTCTTCTGTGGAAACATCAACCGTTTCATTACCCGATGGTGATACGATCACGGTAGAAGTGAAAACCATTGAAGTGAACCTTCTACACCAATATAAAGTAAGTCTGATTCGCTACGAACAATGGCATCAGGGTGCTCTTGTTGCTACGGAGCTGCAACAACTCACTCTACGTTGGTACGGCATAGAAGAGTTACGCCTAATTCTCGAACACATTGGTTTCTCTGACATTAAAGTGTACGCCGACTTTAACCCGGATCAACCACCCACGCAGTCCAATCAAAAATTCGTCTATGAAGCGACTCGAAGAGTGTAGCCATCCGTAATTGGATGGATATGCTGATGCTTCTCACTATAAAAAAATTAGGCCACAGCAAAGGTTATCCCCTGCTGTGGCCTATTTTACTATATAAAATTTGCAATAACATTTACATGAGAACGCAGAGGGCAGAAATAGCCTGAAGAAGCGGAGCGTTCGCCTAAAAGCTTTCTGAAAGAAAGCTACATCGGAAGCTTACGCTATCCTCAGATTTTCACCTTTGAAAAAGTGAATCAAAAAATCTGAGGATAACAGCGATCGGAAGGTTATTCTGTCATCGGAGTGGCAAGTGTAAGTATAATTTGGAGCAGATTAGTATCCACGAGAATATTGCTCTGCAATGGCAGCTTGATCCTTGCTGACACCCAGTTCCAGAGCCGCATGGTTCGCCCAGTACGGATCACGCAACATGCCTCTACCAACCGCGACCAGATCCGCATCGCCGTTGCCAATAACCGCCTGAGCCAACGCTGCATCCTCCAGCATACCCACTGCGATTACAGGAACGTTCAGTTCTTCACGGAAACGACGGGCAAACGGTACCTGATACCCCGGATAGTTCCCCGGTTTCCGCTGTCCGGAAGGACCTTCGCCACCTGAACTGATATGGAACATGTCCACGCCTGCATCTTGGTAGGCACGAGCGATATTGATGGTGTGGTCGATATCGTATCCACCATCCGCGTATTCTACAGCCGAAATCCGCAAAATCAGCGGCATATCTGCAGGCATTTCTTTTTTCACTGCACGAATGACTTCTACGCCAAAACGGGACAGATCCTGCCCATATACATCCTCACGATGGTTCATCAGCGGAGAATGGAACTGGTGGATCAGGTATCCATGTGCGCCATGCAGCTCAATGGTATCCACTCCAGCCTGTACTGCGCGGCGAACACCGTCTGCGAACTTTTGCACCATAGCTTCTACTTCTTCCGTACTTAACGCGCGTGGTTCCTTGTACTTTTCTCCCGGGAATGTAACTACCGATGGGGCAACCGGCTGCGGTGCATCCTCTGCTTTTCGTCCCGCATGTGCGATCTGAATAGCTACTTTGGAGCCGTAGGCATGAATTCCATCTACAAGTTTGGTGAAGGCAGGCACATGCTCATCTGACCATATCCCCAAGTCATTATCGGTAATACGTCCATCCGGATCTACATCGGTCATCTCGATTACAATCAGTCCTGTTCCTCCAACCGCACGGCTCACATAGTGAACCTGATGCCAATCGTTCGGAATGCCATCCTTCGCAGTGACAGAATATTGGCACATGGGTGCCATGACGATACGGTTATTTAATTGCAGGCTCTTGAATTGATAGGGCGAAAATAATTGTTCAGTCATTAATGTTACATCTCCTGTTCCATGATCATGATATATATGAACCCTTACTTATTTGTCTAAGTCCGAAAACAGTTTTCCGTTCTTGCCGTAATTGTCCTTCTCCAAATCCTCAATGAAGATAAAGACTTTGCTCGGATCAACATCCAGTGTCTCACAAGCCACCTGAGTCATACGTTCAATCAACTGACGTTTCTGCTCGACCGACTTGCCTTCCAGTACCTTAACCGTGATAAATGGCATGTCTTGAACACACCCTTTCTTCATCATTTATTATGAACCTCAGTTATAGAAATACAAGTACGTACATTTTTGTGACCTAGTACCCTTTTTGATACCTAATCATCCTCCTATTTCGGTTTTACCCCATTCTGGAAATGACTGCAAAACATGATATGATAACCGTAGAGAACCACAATAATTACTATACCCAATTTACATAAGTTGTGACTAACGGTTACACGATAACGGAGAGGGCAGAAATAACCTGTAGAAGCGAAGCTAAAAGCTTTCTCCAAGAAAGCTACTTCGAAAGCATACGCTATCCTCAGATTTTCACCTTTGTAAAAGTGGATCAAAAAAATCTGGGGATAACAGCGATCAGAAGGTTATTCTGGCCTCGTAGTGGATCAGTGTAAAACAAGTAGTTCAACTTATATACTACTCAAGCTAGGGAGCGATAATAGATGAAAGATATTTTAATTCAAAGACTGAGTACTTATGTTCAGATGGATACTCAATCCGATGAAAATAGCGAGACATGCCCTTCCACACCCGGCCAACTGGCCTTGGGCAAACTGCTCGTTGAAGAATGTACCTCCATTGGTCTACAAGATGTGACGATGGATGAGAACGGTTATGTCATGGCTACACTGCCATCCAATACCGACAAGGATGTTCCCGTGATTGGTTTCCTGGCCCACCTCGATACAGCGACCGACTTTACAGGTAAAGATGTTAAACCGCAGGTTATCGATAACTATGACGGTGCTGATATTGTGCTGAACTCGGAACTGGATGTCGTACTGTCCAACAAGGATTTCCCGGAACTGCACGAGTATAAAGGCCACACCCTGATCACAACCGATGGTACAACGTTGCTTGGTGCAGATAATAAGGCAGGCATTGCTGAGATCATGACGGCGATGGCCTATCTGATTGAGCACCCGGAAGTGAAACACGGTAAGATTCGGGTTGCTTTTACCCCGGATGAAGAGATTGGCCGTGGACCACACAAGTTTGACGTAGCTGCTTTTGGAGCCAAATATGCTTACACAGTTGATGGCGGACCACTTGGCGAGCTGGAATACGAGAGCTTTAACGCAGCTGCCGCCAAAATTACCGTACGAGGCACCAATGTGCATCCCGGAACAGCGAAGGATAAGATGGTCAACTCCCTGAAAATTGCGATGGAATTGAATCGACGCCTGCCTGTGGAGGAAGCTCCTGAATTCACGGACGGTTATGATGGCTTCTACCATCTATTGTCTCTGGAGGGTGACGTTGAGCTGACAAAGATGAGTTACATCATCCGTGATTTCGACCGGGCGAAGTTTGAAGAGCGCAAAACAAATCTATTGAATATCGCAAACGAACTGAAGACCAAGTATGGAGAGAAAAGCATCACGGTTGAATTGAATGACCAGTACTATAACATGCGTGAGAAAATTGAACCCGTACGCCAGATCGTCGACATTGCTCATGAAGCCATGACCCGACTGGACATCGAACCTGTTATTCGCCCCATTCGGGGAGGAACAGATGGTTCCCAGCTATCCTATATGGGCATGCCAACACCAAATATCTTCACTGGTGGTGAGAACTACCACGGCAAATTCGAATATGTATCGGTAGACAATATGGTGAAGGCCACCCGTGTTATTGTAGAGATCGCTCAATTGTTTGAGCAACACGGAGATATCTAATCCACTTGAAGTGCAGAGCAAAAAGAGCACCCCTTGGTATATTCGGGAGGGTGCTCTTTGTTGTGCCGTATTGTATTTTATTGTGCCGCGTCATGTCGCATAGATATGCAGGCTTGGTCTTTATTTAATAATCCCATCACTCATATATATTGCCTCCTGCGATGACACGCAACTGTTCCAGATCACAGATCACTAGCTTCCGCTGCACTTTGCGAATAATATCTCGATTACACAGATCTTGAACAACTCTATTAAGATGTCTATAGCTGGTGCCCAGCATATCGGCCAGTTCGGTGAGCTTGGAGGTCTGGATCTCTTCCGAAGAAGACTCGTCCTGGCCCATTGTGGACAACAGATAGCTGGCAAATCGGCTCTCGACCGGATATAACATATTCAGACTCGACAGGTTGGAAAAGGTATACAATTTGTGCGTAACTTGACTCAGCATAAAGTGGAGAAACTTAGGGTTCTCTGCATAGGTATTCTGGAGAGCGCGATAGCTGATACCCAGTAGCAAGCTTTTGCTCACCGACTCTACCGTATTCATAGCCTCCTTGCCATTTACCAGTTCCAAATCTCCCACAAGCGCAAGTGGTGTACTGAAACGAAGTAACAGAGACTTGCCGTTAGGCAGGGTGGTATAGATCTTGAGCTTGCCCTGCACTAGAAAATACAACCGCTCGGGTCGTTCACCTTTGGCACATATCATCTCGCCCTTTGCAGCCTCAAGTAGTCGCAACTCAGCGAGCGCAGGCTCGTCCAGCACCTGATCCAACCCATTCTCACGGGCGAGTTGCCGCACAAGTCCAAAGTCCATAATTTCTTTCATTCCGACTTCCCCTCCGTTGTCGTATATAACGTATGTAAAAGGACACATGTCCCATATTTAATATACATTCGTACAAATATCTTGATATAAAAATAGTTACAACTAACACTTATATCCAATAAATCATTTTAGATGGGAAATATTTTAAAATTTAATCATAAAATGTTCATTCTTTCATGCAAAATGCCGTTCACGAAAAGTCATTTCCGTCCGATGAAAGATAGAGCATTCCATAGATCGTTAAAAATAATACATTCAAATATTGAAAGGATGGTCCTCTTCCATGAACGTTGTAGATGCCCTACTTAAAGTAATGCCTTATATCAGCCTGATCCTCAGAGAACCAGCTAGTTTAACTCTTTACGATCACGAAAAAGTATTAGATGTCATTATGACAGATAAATTTGATCTTGGTTTTGAAAAAGGAATGTCACTCTTGGAATCGTATCAAAACTTTGCCATCTTAAAAAATGGAAGAGAAGCGACCCTTGCTACTCTCTCCAAGGAAGTTTATGGTATCGAACTGGATATTCTGAACATTCCGATCTTTGATGATCACCAGAAAGTTGTTGCTGTTTTCTGTGTATCTTACGACCAATCTAACCAGAACCAACTTGAAGACATTATACAAGAAAATCAAACCATCAATGGTAACCTCGTTGATATGGTGCAACATGTCGCCGCTCATGCCGAAGAATTGCAAGCTACCAGTGAGCAGATCTTGCAGAACACCAGACTTGCTGTTCAGAACTCTTCCCAAATCAACAAAGTAGCCGGGTTCATTCGTGAAATCTCTGAGCAAACCAACTTGCTTGGCCTGAATGCCGCTATTGAAGCCGCTCGTGTTGGTGAAGCTGGTGCCGGCTTCGGTGTGGTTGCTTCCGAAGTACGCAAACTCTCTGTGGATGCCAAACAAGCTACAAGTGACATTGATACCAGTCTGAGAGATGTACAACAGGTCATCAAACAGATGGAAGTTGAAGTCTCCCAGATTGCAGCCTCTTCACAGGAACAAGCAACGCTTGTATCCTCCTTTACGGATGTAATTGAGCAGCTTAATGAAACAGGCGAACGAATGAAAGCTCTGTCCGAGCAACTGATCAGCTATTCCGTTAAAAATTAATCAAATATATCTTTGATGAACTTTGGCTAGTGCAAAGATACATTTTATATGCAACAAACAGGACTCGGGTTGCCCATGATGGATAATCCAAGTCCTGTTTTTTGTTGTGCCCATTTTATATAACCAACTACGTTCAGATAAAACCTTAATTGGTTACATGTATTGATTTATCTCCAATAACTTCTTCTTCCGACTCCCAGCATTCCACTTCACCCGGAATATGAATCCGGTCCCGGGTAAAGACGGGATCACGGCCTTCAGCCTTCTGTTTCTTGTAGTCCTTCAACGCTTCGAAAGTCACCTTGGAAAGCATCAGAATTGCAATCAGGTTCACCACCACCATGAGCCCCATGAACAGGTCAGCCAAATCCCATACCAGCTGTACTTTGGCTACCGCTCCAAACACCACCATCGCGATAACGCAAATGCGGTATACCCACAGCCAAACTTTGTTGGATTTGATAAACTCAATGTTAGTTTCTCCATAGTAATAATTTCCGATTAGCGTACTGAAGGCAAACAGGAACACCATAACCGCCAGGAATCCCGATGCCCATGAACCAATATGTACACTTAATGCAGCCTGAGTTAATTCAATGCCTCCCAGATTGGAACCTTTGTATACCCCGGATAGCAAAATAATCATGGCTGTGCTTGTACATATCACTAACGTATCTGTCAGCACGCCAAACGCCTGAATAAGTCCCTGTTTCACCGGATGTGTTGTATCCGCCGTTGCAGCAGCATTCGGGGCGCTACCCATGCCCGCCTCATTGGAGAACAATCCGCGTTTCACACCGTTCATCAGTGCAGCGCCCAACGTTCCGCCGGCCACCTGTTCGATGCCGAAGGCATTTTTGACGATCAACGCAATCATGGCCGGAAGCTGGGTAATATTCGCCAGCACTACAAAAGCCGCTACCCCAATGTACAATACGGCCAGTACAACAACGATGTATTCCGATGCTTTTGCAATCCGTTTGACACCGCCCATGATAATTCCTGCAAATATCACAGCCATAATGATACCCACCGTTAACCGATCCGTGCCAAATGAGTTCTCAAATGCAACAGTAATCGTGTTAGACTGCACGGCATTAAAGACCAAACCAAATGAAAGCGTAATGAGAATGGCAAATAAAATCCCCATCCAGCGTTTGCCCAACCCACGTTCCATATAATATGCAGGACCGCCGCGGAATCCGCCCTTATCCTTCACTTTATAGATCTGAGCCAGCGTACTCTCCACAAAACTGGAGGCTGATCCGATAATTGCAATGATCCACATCCAGAATATAGCCCCAGGTCCCCCCAGTGCGATCGCCAGTGCAATACCGGTAATATTCCCTGTACCTACACGGGCCGCCATACTAATACAGAACGCCTGAAAAGGTGAAATTTTGCCTGGTTCCTTGCTTTTTGGCTCTCGAAGCACCTTTACCATATCTCCAATCATACGGAATTGCATGAATCGGGTCTTGGTGGTGAAGTATATACCACATACTACCAATAATATAATTAACACTTTGGACCATAGAAAATCATTGAAAATGACGACAATATCTTGTATTGTTTGCTCCATCGGTATGCCCCTTTTTATGGTGTATTTCAAGCACAGAGATGGTTACGCGAAAAGTTTGTACCATTCTGCACAACACTAGCCCCAGACTTCGGGATGTTACTTATACTACAAGGGCATCTACGGAAATCGACAAATACCTACATGCAATTCCTACATTTATTTTAAAAACGGGCTTTGATCGCCCAATCATTGTCATTTAACCTGACATGTCAGGTTCTATGCAAGAAGGAAAGGAACGATTACACTGGAACGAGAGTTCATCGCGGCGTTAACCGCCTTTACCATAGATTTATCAATCACACCATTCGCAGAGAAAGGGAATGACTGACATGCGTTATTTTATCGTGGATGATGATCCTGGCGTTCGTTCCATGTTGATGGATATTATTGAGGATGAAGGCCTGGGCGATATTGCCGGGGAAGCTGAGGACGGAGCACATATTCACGCGGAACTATTGGAACTGCATAAGGTGGATGTACTGCTGATTGATCTGCTGATGCCCCAACGAGACGGGATTCAGACTGTGCGAGCGCTTGAAGGAAGGTTCGAGGGCAAGATCGTCATGATCTCTCAGATCGAGTCGAAAAATATGATCGGAGAAGCCTATTCACTAGGCATTGAATATTATATTACGAAGCCGATTAACCGGTTGGAGATTCTATCTGTTCTGCGGCTGGTGAGCGAAAGGCTTCGGATGCAACAATCCATCGCAGATATCCAACGGACATTGCAGGGATTGTCCGGTTTGAATTCTACCGAACGTGCTGGGGCTCCGGTTCCGGACAAAACAATCACGACTGCAGGACATTTCCTGCTGTCCGAGATGGGCATGATCGGCGAAGCGGGCAGCAGGGATCTGCTAGACATGCTGGAATATCTGGAACAGGTAGAGACAGATGAACATAAGCTGTCCCCCTATACGTTCCCATCCCTCAAAGACATCTTCCAGAATGTAGCGATACGTAAACTGGGAGAAGACGCCTCTCTCGCAGAGGTGAACAAGGAGATCAAGGCATCAGAACAACGTGTTCGCAGGGCCATCTTCCAGACTCTGAGCCATGTGGTTTCTCTGGGATTAACAGATTATACACATCCCAAGTTCGAGAACTATGCATCCAAATTTTTCGATTTTACCGAAATTCGCAAGAAAATGCTGGAGTTGCAAAACAACGTGGAGCCTTCCTTGTCCCAGACACGCATTAATACGAAAAAATTCGTACAGGTCCTTTATTTGGAAGCCAAACGATTGCTGCATTAAACAGATGCATGATGGATAAGATGCAAAAACAAACGGGCATGAATATTACACCGGTAGGATACCGCCTCTTCAACTGAGGCTGTCCATACCGGCTATATTCATGCCCGTCTGTACGATCAAGCGTTACAATCTATGTGATTTGTTCCGTGTATAAAATTAAAATCGCTTTGGGTTTAGGCCCGTGAATGGTTTCGGCTAATTCGGTTATACTCATTAATCAATTCGTCCAATGCCATAGACTGCCGAATCACATCGGGATGCCCAAGACCACCCTTGTTATGCTCTACCAGCATATGAAGGTTATGTCTGGCCTTCTCTATTTTATTTTTCAAATCCAAACTCATAACCATGACCCCTGATACCTCCTTATTCTGTGAACCATTTTAGTTTTTCCTGTCAATCTATAGTTGGATTAACATATGGCATAGGAGACAAGGATGTTTTGTATTCTTCTCCAAATTTTGATAAAGATTATTTTATCACACTAGAGCTTATCCGAAAATGGCTGATATGACGCAATTTTAGTGGTAACACCGAGGGTTGGATTCTAACGTCTGGCCTCATCATTCACGGCCAGAACGGATTGTGTCGTAAATGTGTATATTGAAAAAACAAAAAGTCTATTGGTTCAAAAGGTAATAAAATCCCTTTCCATAATGGGGTCATTCAGGTACAATAGGGCGATGTGTGTGTCCGGACCCGGCGGATACAAATGATGTAATGTAGAGGACGGCCAACGACGGCCATTGATCCTGATTTGATATTATTGGAGGCTTACCATCACCATGCAGACCGATTCACAGACTAAAGTCAAAATTGTTAACGCCGATCCCAGCGCAATGGGATTATTTGGGTTGGCTATCGTAACCCTGGTCGCTTCTTCCCAAAAGCTTGGCATTACAGAAGGACTTAGCTACGCTATTCCTTGGGCGATCTTCCTGGGTGCTTTTGCCCAGCTATTCGCATGTATTCAAGATTCCAAACGCAACAATACCTTTGGCACAACAGCTTTTGGCGCGTACGCATTCTTCTGGTTTGCCATGGCTGCCAACTGGATGATCAAAATGGGCGTATTTGGCTCCACTCTCGCTGAACAGGCCGATGGCAAGCAACTCGGATTTGCTTTTGCCGGATACCTCGTATTCACCCTGTTCATGACGATTGGTGCTATTGAAGCGAATAAAGTATTGCTTATCATCTTCATTCTGATTGACTTCCTGTTCCTCGGCTTGACCTTTGACGCTTTCGGCGTAGCTCCTCACATTTTCCACACCATTGCAGCATACGCTGAACTGGCGATCGGAATTGTGTCCCTGTATGGTACAGGTGCTTCGGTACTGAACGCTCACTTCGGTTATGCGTTCTTGCCGATCGGCAAACCGTCCGGCATTTTCAAACCTAAGGCTTAATATACAGCAGTAAACCGCCAGCGCGCCGGTCCGCGCCTGGCGGTTTTTTTGCAGTCCAACTTCATTTGAATATGTATCTGACCGACACCTATACTAGGGATAATAGATCAGAAGTAGACCCTTCAACACCTGAATTGAAATGTCACAGTAACCATACTGTCAGGAGGAAAAAGCATGAGAGAGATACCGAAACCAACGGAGATGGATCAGGTGGAGAAAAAATATGTACGCGAAACACGTTGTTTCAAGACGGCACGGGTGTTCCCAACCGATGTCAACAATCATAATACACTGTTCGGTGGCAAGCTGATGTCCTACATCGATGATATTGCATCCATTGCCGCTTCCAAGCTATGCCGGGTCAATACTGTAACGGCTTCAACCGACTCTGTCGATTTCCTGTACCCGATTAATCCAACGGATTCGGTTACACTTGAATCGTTCGCGTCCTGGACAGGACGAAGTTCCATGGAGATTTTTGTGAAAGTGATTCGAGAGGATCTGAAGACCGGAGAGAAGAAAATTGCGGCGACTGCATTTCTGACCTTTGTGGCCTTGGACGAAAATAATCGCAAACTGATCGTACCCCGCATTATCCCGGAGACGGAAGAAGAGAAGAAACTATACGAGACCGCTCCGGATCGAGCGGCCATGCGGAAACAACGGCGGGAAGAGAGCAAGAAATTCGCTGACTTCCTGACCGTTACTTATCCTTGGGAATAAAAACACGCTAAACAATAACAAGATTGAACACCAGCATTACATTATCTGGTCGATGCCGGATAGATGGACACCGCTCTGCTATCCGGCAGTTCACCACCCATGGAGACACACCACTGCTGATAGATGCGATACGCTGCACCACTCTCCAGTAATCCCTGACACGTGTATATTCCCTCTTCGATGGAATTGACACGCCCCGCCGCATACAAGCGGAAACCTCCATTTAACAAGACCTGATTCACAAAAGCAATATGACCCTCACCGCTTAACACGCTTTCCGCCACTTCAAGCTGCTTCGCAGCCGTCCAGACCAGCTCCGGCACGGGCATATCCAGTTCATAGGCTGCAGGATCAACCAGTTCCAGCTTCATATCACCGTCTTCCACGGCGTATACGCGGGTTGGCCGATCAATATACAGATCCTCAGAACCTTCCATCCCCTGTACAACATAAGCACGCCGATAGTTAAACCGGGTGAGCAACTTCGCAATCCGATCCAGAAAGGTATTATGAAACACACCAAACACCAAATACGGTGAATGGTTATAATCAATCAGTTTCTCCGCTGTGTTAAACACCGTTCGAAAACCCAACTCTTCCCGTAACGGACGAAGCTTACGAAGAGGTTCGCACCAATCCTCGGAGGATACGTACATGACACCCGAACGCAATGCAGCGCTCCGTGCATCTTCCCGATCCATTTTACGTGTATCAATTCCTGCCTCCTTTAACAGAACCGACAGCGTAACTCCCCATTTGGGTGGTAAAGGGTCACTCCCATGCAAAGTCACCGGCAACCCGGCCGCCGCGAGTACAAACGCAACCGGAAACGTGGCCATGAACGACTTTGTTCGTCCATCATAGGGACCCGCACAGTCCAATCCATCCTGAAATATGGAGAAACGTTCCGCACTGTTACGACAAGCATGAACAAAAGCTTCCAGTTCCTCGACGTTTTCCATTTTCATACGTTCAGCCATTAGGAACGCAGCCGTCTGGGCAGGGGAAACCTCCTGTTTCAAGATCTTCTCTGCAACAGTCAGTGCCTCTGTATAATTCAGATCACGCGAGCCTCTTTTCCCACGTCCGACCTCTCGGAGTATCTGAGACATATCCATGGAGAATCCTCCTTCCAATTAAGACTGGAGCAGTTGATGGGCCTTCACAATCGCTGTGGCTACATCGACCATCCGTTTGCGTTCATCCATCGCTTTCTTGCGTAACAGGTCATAGGCTTCGGCCTCCGAGATCTGCTTCAGATCACTAAGGATAGCCTTCGCCATATCAATCCACTTCCGATCCTCCAGCCTGGATTGCAGCTGCTTCCGTTCCTGCTCCCACTGTTTGCGTTCCATGTAGCGCCGGGCTGCAAAGTGAAGAGTCCAGTGAATCTCGGGCCCAGTCATGGATGGTGTAAGTATTCCATCAAATGATGTTTCGACCTCGCAGGATTCTGCGGAGGAAGAGGCTGTATCTGGCGCGCACCACCAAAGCAGCGGTGAATCCGACTTCCCCTTTCCCAGGCAGTTCACCCAGTACTCCACATCAGCCAGCGACAGATGCAAAATGGACGCTTCGGCCGCACGAGCTAGCTTCACCGCTTCCGCTTCACTGCCCGCCACCTGTACATGGTACCCGTTTGCTCCCAGCAGCCTCTCCGGTGTCAGAGGGATTGCATCGGATGAGGCAGCTATCGTTGGTTGAACACGGATGACCAATAAAGATCGCATGATGGATCAATCCCTCCCCTATTGCTATAATCAGAGTCCACATCATTTAAGACGTTAATACATGAAAGCAATAAACATGTTACATTACCTAACAGAAATTAAGTAGTGACGATTATGCGTCTTATTTTTAACATTAGAATGATCTTTTCATGCCTCATCATGTTGCAATAAAAAAGGGTGAAACACTATACATGGCACCTTTTCTACAATATTTATCGTATCCAGCGTGCTAACTTTATCTAAATCCTTCAAACTAAGAAGATATACTCGTAAAACTTCGTCGTCCATTCGATATTCCAATAAACTCATGTAAACATAATTAACTTTAAATTTCAAATACTTTTTTATGTTAACTATATTGACATGAGTAGATCGATCTTTTATAGTTAAGCCATAACAACTCCATATTTGAATCGATCACAGTTACAACGGCGTAGCTGGTTGAAACGGCAATGAAGCCTGTTTTGCAATCTCGGAGCAAGGGATGCGTATGTATATGCGCAGTCCTCCGAGGCATAACAGGCTTTTTCGATTTTAGAGACAAGGTTTTGAGGCAGTTTGCAGAATGGACCTAAGGGGGCTAATCATAATGAGTACAACGAAAAAACTGGTGCTGGTCGGCAATGGCATGGCGGGAATCCGCACAATCGAACATATCCTTAAGCTTGCTCCAAACGCTTATGAAATTACAGTCTTCGGCGCAGAGCCGCATCCCAACTACAACCGGATCATGTTATCTTCTGTACTGGCTGGCGGAACATCCATCGAAGATATCGTAATCAATGAGTGGAGCTGGTACGAAGATAACGGCATTCGGGTGTACCCGGGTGACCCGGTCGTTCAGATCGATACCAAACACAAGGAAGTTGTATCTCAAAATGGTGTACGCGCAGCCTATGATGAGCTGATTATGGCAACCGGTTCACAAGCGTTCATCCTCCCTCTTCCCGGAGCTAACAAGGAAGGCGTGATCGGTTTCCGCGATATTAAAGACTGCGAGACCATGATGGCAGCATCACAAAAGTATCGCAAAGCTGCCGTCATTGGAGGTGGATTGCTAGGACTGGAAGCAGCGCGGGGGCTGCTCAATCTGGGCATGGACGTCACAGTCATCCATATTAACGGTCATCTGATGGACCGGAACCTGGATTTGCCGGCAGGTCTGATGCTCCAGCGTGAGCTTGAAGAACAGGGCATGAAGTTCCTTTTGAACAAACATACCGAAGAAATCACAGGCAAACAACGAGTAAAAGCCATTCGTTTTACTGATCAAACGGTGCTTGAAGCGGATCTGGTTGTCATGGCTGTCGGGATTCGCCCTCAGATTGAACTGGCTCGCAATACCGGCCTCGATGTGAATCGTGGAGTCATTGTAGATGATTATATGCATACCAGCATCCCTACTATATCTGCCGTCGGCGAATGTGCAGAACACCGCGGTATTGCCTACGGACTGGTTGCTCCATTATATGAACAAGGTATGGTGCTCGCAAAACGCCTGGCTGGCGCGGCAACCGAAGGATACGAAGGTTCAGTCACTTCTACCAAACTGAAAGTATCCGGTGTGGACGTATTCTCTGCCGGACAATTCAAAGACGCTGCGGACACTCGCAGCATTCGTATTCAGGATGACGTTGATGGTGTGTACAAAAAGATGGTGATCAAAGACGGACAGCTGATCGGAGCTGTATTGTTCGGGGATACCACGGATGGCGCATCGCTGTTTTCCCTCATTAAGAGTGGTGAGAACATCAGTGGTCGGGAGAAAGAAATTTTGCTCGGTGTACCTTCCGGTGGTTCAGGCTCGGGTCCATCTGTCACAGAACGAATGGCGAGTATGCCGGATGACGAGATCGTCTGTGGTTGTAACGGTGTGACCAAAGCTTCCATTGGAGACGCCGTTCTGAATAAAGGCTGTAATACACTCGGTGCAATCAAATCCTGTACCAAAGCTTCCGCTTCTTGCGGTGGGTGCAAACCTATTATCGAAAACCTGCTCACATATTATGCCGGTGATAATGTAGGTGAACAGGCTAAAGAAGGCATCTGTAGCTGTACATCCTATGATCGGGATGAGATTGTTGCACAGATCAAGGAGATGGGACTCAAAAGCGTCAAGGAAGTCATGAATGTTCTCGGTTGGAATGAACCGGACGGTTGCTCCAAGTGCCGCCCTTCCCTCAACTATTATCTCGGGATGATCTGGCCGGCTGAATACACAGATGAGCGTGTATCCAAATTCACCAATGAACGTTATCACGCCAATATCCAGAAAGACGGTACCTACTCCGTTATTCCACGGATCTATGGTGGTGTCACTTCCCCGGCGGAATTGATCAAGATTGCAACTGTCGCAGAGAAATACGATGTGCCGTTGGTGAAATTCACGGGTGGGCAACGACTCGATCTGCTCGGTGTACAGAAAGAGAACCTGCCGAAGATCTGGGAGGAACTCGATATGCCTTCCGGTTTTGGTTATGGCAAGGCGCTTCGTACGGTGAAGACTTGTGTAGGTAATACGTTCTGCCGATTCGGCACACAGGATTCCATTGAGATGGGTATTCGTCTGGAGAAAAAACTCGACAAGATGGTGGCTCCGGCCAAAGTGAAACTCGCTGTCTCCGGATGTCCGCGGAACTGTGCTGAAGCGACCATCAAGGATCTGGGTGTTGTCGCCATTGATGGCGCTTGGGAGATTCATGTTGGCGGTAACGCGGGAGTCAAGGTTCGTGCAGCCGAGTTGCTGTGTACGGTGAAGACCGATGCGGAAGTGGAAGAGTGGACTTACTCTTACCTGCAATATTATAGAGAGAACGCAAAATGGAATGAGAGAACAGCGGCTTGGATTGAACGGGTTGGTCTGGATCATGTGAAGGAAGCATTGGCGGATCGGGATGTACGTCTCGCTCTGGTTGAACGTCTGGAAGTTACACTGGGTCACACCGTTGATCCTTGGAAAGAAATCATACAAGACGAGAAATTGCGTAAAAACTTCACCCCACTGTCCGGTGCCGAGCCGGTAACCCACTAGAAGAGGAGGAACAGCGATGAACAAATTCCGGATTGGACACCTTGCAGATATTGATGAAAAGGGAGCACGGACCTTCCTGATACAGGATACCGAAATTGCAGTCTTCAAACTGAGCGACGGAAGTCTGCACGCCGTCGAGAATCGCTGCCCTCACAAGGGCGGCAAGCTGTCGGAAGGCATGGTGTGCGGGACAGCAGTTCATTGTCCTTTGCATGATTGGAAGATTGATCTGCGTAATGGTAAGGTACACGAGCCTGATGAAGGCTGCTTGAATACCTACAAAACAGAAGTGGACGGCAACAGCGGAGAAATCTTCATCACAATTGCGGGTTAAAGGCTAGAGATACCCTGACATCAAGGAGGCGTGCGCTATGGATTTTGTTAAACCTGCAGAAGTGCTGCAATCGATGATCGAAGCTGGTGAGAGCAAAGCCAGAATGAATCGGGTACAGATGCTGCTCCGCGGTTTTCTGGCAGGGGCTATCCTTGCCTTTGCAACCACACTGGCATATACCGCTGTATCTCAAACTTCCGTTGGTTTGGCAGGTGCACTGATATTCCCGGCGGGATTTGTCATCATTATTCTGCTGGGTCTCGAATTGGTGACAGGAAACTTTGCGATGCTTCCACTCGCAGTGTTGAAACGCAGAATTACATGGATGGATATGCTCCGAAATTATTTCTGGGTGATCACAGGACATCTGCTCGGATGTGCATTCTATGCTCTCTTATACGGACTGACCATTACCAAGATGGGTACGGATATGAGCAACCCTCTAATTCAAACGCTGATCCAGAACAGTGAAACCAAAACATTGGGGTATCAGCACTTGGGTGGGGCTGGCATTGTACTGGTCACCATCAAAGCCATTCTATGTAACTGGATGGTCACACTCGGGGCAGTGATGGCAATGACGTCCACTTCTACACTGGGCAAAATCGTAGCGATGTGGCTGCCCATTACCATATTTTTCGCTCAGGGATTTGAGCATGCTGTGGTAAATATGTTTGTCATCCCGGCAGGCATGATGCTCGGTGCACAGGTCAGTATGGCTGACTGGTGGCTGTGGAATCAGATTCCGGTATTGCTGGGCAATCTCATTGGCGGAGCTGTATTTACAGGCCTCGGTCTATATGCCGCCCACCACTGGGGAAATCCAGTAAAGCTCTCGTCCAAACTGGCATCCATTCAGGGTGGTCGTTCAGGATTGGCAAGTTCTGATGCTGCACCGAAATTGGGGACACGATCATGAGTCGGGGCCTGGTTAGTATTGTTGGCGCTGGTCCTGGAGATCCGGATCTGATTACGGTAAAAGCCCTGAAACGTATTCAGTCCGCAGATGTCATTATGTATGATCGGCTTGTGAATGATCAATTGCTCGCTGAGGCTCGCGAAGGAGCACTCCGCATCTACTGCGGCAAGGCTCCAGGCCTTCATTCCATGAGTCAGGAGATGATTGGACGGATGCTTGCTGCACATGCGGCGGAAGGCAAACAAGTCGTAAGACTCAAAGGTGGCGATCCGTTCATCTTTGGCCGTGGTGGTGAAGAAGCGCTTGTGCTGGCGGAAGCAGGGATTGCATTTGAGATCATTCCTGGCATCACTTCAGCTGTAGGTACATCCGCTTCATCCCTTATTCCGTTAACCCATCGCGGGGTTGCTTCATCCTTCGCATGTGTCACGGGAACCGGCAGTGATGGAAGTGTATCTTCGGTTCGCTGGGATCTGCTCGCCCATAGTGTGGATACACTGGTCATCTACATGGGCATTAGCCAACTGCCCCAGATTCAACATGAATTGCTTCACCATGGCAAAAGTGGAACCACCCCCGCTGCTCTAATCGAGCGAGGAACCACTTCGGAGGAACGGATTATTACCGGCACACTTGCCGAACTCCATTCCCTCGCCAAGTCGCATAAAGTGAATAATCCCGCATTAATCATGATCGGAGAGTCGGTCCTGATCCGCGAACAACTGCTTCAGATGCAACAGGCCGCTAATGCCTCCATGACAGGATAATCGAATTGGATTTCTTCATCTATATCAATTGAACTAAACATTTACACAAAACGGAGAGGACAGAAACGACCTGAAGAAGCGGAGCGTTCGCCTTTATCCCCGGATTTACCCTTTATAAAAGGAATCAAAAAAATCTGGGGATAACAGCGATCGGAAGGTTGTTCTGTCATCGGAGTGTGCAGTGTAAATATTCTTTAGTTCAATTGATATAGAACAAAACTCTCATTCGACCTTTAATCCAACAGCATACGCTCGTGAATAGTCCGACCCTTCTGCCCTGGTTCAATCAGCAGACGGGTCGGTTTGATGTTAATCAGCGCCGTAAGCTGCTCTCCCATATAATGCGCAGAATACTTGAATCCAATCTCCGCCCAATGCATGATTACCCCTACTGTTGCAGATACCAGATAACTTAACATGATGTCGTAATTAATCGTCCACTCACTATCCTCGGTCACCAATACAAAATCTTCGGTTAGATACGTTCTAAACATATTGCATAGCCGAGAGCTCATATCTGAATGCATCGTTATTAATGCACGAAAGATATCCTGATGGGCTTCAATATATTCGAATACAGGCATCGTGGATGGTAGCAATGCAGTCATGTCCACTTCTGTAAGCTGTGCGTATGGTTCTGCATAAGCTCGGCCTACTCCCTGCATGAAATCATCCAGAATGAACTGCAACAACTCCGGTTTGCCGGGAAAATGTAAATAGAAGGTTCCCCGGTTGTAATCCGCCCGTTCCGTAATATCCCGGATTGTGAGGGCATCCGCTCCCTTTTCTAATATCAAAGAAACCGCCGCAGCGATGATCGCATCCTGCGTTCTTCGTGCTCTCCGGTCCTGAGGATGTTCAATGATCAACATTTTCGCCTCCTTTGTTCATTATTGTAATATAAATGAACACCGCTTACACCTCTGTCCGATAGCTGACATATGCGATGTCAATGATTATTGTCACATTGCTATGTATATCTTAACATTGAGACAGGAAAGATAGACGACAGGTTGAAACTTTTTTTGAGAAATACCTGCCAATAATGAATAAGGAGCGGATAGTTCATGAGTACATCTTATACACATACAGCCGTAATTACAGGAGCAGCCGGGGGCATTGGTAAAGAATTGGCACGCCGCCTTGCTGAGCGCAAAATCAATTTGGTTCTGGTGGACCTGAATGAAGAAGCCATCCAGCAGACAATTACTGATCTGAACCTCGACAAAGAGCACGTCATCGCCGTAAAAGCGAACGTATCCCAAGAAGCAGACGTGAAAAACTATGTGCAAAAAGCATTGGATGCTTTTGGCCGAATCGATTATTTTGCCAACAATGCCGGAATTGAAGGTCCAACAGGGCTGATCGAAGACCTGAGTGTTGAAGCACTCGACACCGTATATAACGTCAACATTCGTGGAGTATTCCTGGGTCTGCAAAATGTCATTCCAGTGATGAAAAAACAAAAATCCGGTGCGATTCTTAATACCTCTTCCCTCGCGGGTCTGATGGGTGCACCTGCTGTATCTCCATATATTATGTCCAAACATGCCGTAGTTGGTCTCACGCGTACCGCTGCAAATGAATTGGCACCTTATAATATCCGGGTTAACGCTGTATTGCCCGGTACAATCAATACACGCATGATGCGTCAGATCGAAGCTAATTCCGGTAACGTGGAAGATTATCAATCAGCAACCGTGTCCAGCATTCCAATGGGCCGTTACGGTGAACCGGAAGAAGTCGCTGCGGTAATGAACTTCCTGTTGTCCGAAGAAGCATCTTATGTAACAGCTTCCCTTTACACCGTAGATGGCGGTATGGTGGGTCAATAAGAAGCTATAAACGGTGGGATTGATTTCCTAAAAATCTCACCTCACAGCGATGTCCAATAGGGACGACTGTAGGGCAAACAGATGAGTGATGCGGTGAGGTTGTCCGATAGGTCAACACTCATCGAACTGTACTCATAGCGAGACTCGACAAATGATCCCATATAGTGGTCAGGTCCGATAGAACTTCAAGTCCATCCTTAAAAAAGTTATACCGACAGGTATTCCCGAAGGAATGCCTGGTCACTACAATCTAAAAAAGGCCTCAACACCACAGTATTGTGGAGTTGAGGTCTTTTTGACAGTTCAACACTTGCCATGCATTAGGCTGCATCTGTGAGATTTCACTTTTGAAACAGCCATTTAACGCCTCGTTGCACCATGTGATCACTCTAAGTTACTCTAACGAACCTAGGGCACCTTATTTCGGCAAAAAGCGCTTATTTCCCGAACTAACGAATCTCAGACACGCTAATTCCGCGGAAATGCTTTAACTGCATGGGAAAGTCCTAAAATCCATAGAATAACGTGTCTGAGATTCGTTACATTCCCAATCGAGCGAGAAATACCCGAATAGCGCGTGTGAGATTCGTTAGATTTTGCCTACACTTAACTTAATCGACGTATCCTGCGTGACCCTTGTCCATCAAGTAGTCCATCTCAGCATCCAGGATGCTTTCCACGGTCAACTCATCCAGCTTCACATCTTTACGACTAAGGATGTAGTCAGCCAGATCATCTCCGTCAATATCCACATCGTTACCTTTGGAATTTTCGTGCGCCTTGTTGATGTACGCTTGCTCATGCTTCAACACAAGGGCGATATTCTCCTGGCTTGCCTTCGTTTTACCCGCAATATATTGCATCATTTCTTGTTCATTGATTGCATTTGTTTCTGCCACGTTCAGTCATCTCCTTGATTCATACATACTGTTGCCATTGTAGCATAGGTTAACCCATTACAGGCAGAACTTATGCCTGAAGAACAATTATAGAGCGGGAGCGAAGGATTAGTGTGGAGCTCGCTCATCACTCCGCCCTTACGACAACCGCACGTAAAATGTAGCACCCTCTCCAACTACACTTCGAGCATACACCTCTCCTTTGTGCTGATCCACAATGGAACGAGCAATCGCCAGACCCAGACCATGCCCACCATGCTTGCGGGCTCTTGAAGAATCCGTACGATAGAATCGATCGAAGATCCGATCCAGATGTTCGGGTGCAATGCCTTCACCTGTATTGGACACGGCCAGCATGACATCATTATTCTGTTTCTGGAGGGTGACGTTTACGGCGCCTTTTGGACCGGAATACTTCACAGCATTATCGAGCAGGATCAGAATGACCTGTTTGATCTGCTCACTGTTCCCATGCACCGTAAGATTCGGCTCAATGTTGTAATCGAGGGAGATGTTTTTCTCAAAGATAACGGCCTCCATCGGCAAAATAATACTCTCCACCGCATCGCTCATATTAAACTTCGCATGAATCATCGTGGAGCGTGAGTCATCCATCTGTGTCAGATAGAGCAGATCATTCGTAAGTCCCGTCATGCGCTCGGTTTCCGACTTGATATAGTGCAGCCACTTCGCTTGGTTTGCTATAGTATCCTCCTGATTGGCAAGCAGTACGTCGGCATTGGTATTGATGATCGCCAGAGGTGTCTTCAACTCATGTGAAGCATCACCGATGAATTGTTTTTGCTTCTCAAACGCTTCTCTGACTGGTGCAATGGAGCGATTCGCAAAATAACGGCTCAGGAAGTAGATCACAATCAACATCACCAGTCCGACAACAGCAAAGGTATAAATCAAATTCGTAAGAATACCTTGTTGCGCCGTCACATCAATGAATACGATCATGTGCCCGGCACCGCTCGGATCAACCACATAGGCCCAGTCCGTTCCATCCAGCGCAAATTGCCCCGTCTGCCGTTCCGAATCACCAACTTTATTCTGGTCAACCTTTTGTAACGCCTCGGTGTAGAACGTATCTTCCATATCAAATCGGGAATGTGTATCCGTAATCTTCCACTGATCATCCGTCTTAATCATGAACGAAACGGAACGTGCCGGAGGTGAGTTGGGATCACCTCCCGGTCCTCCATTATCACCACCCATGGTATCGGAAGGAAACGAATCTGAACCAGAACTTGAACCAGAGCCTGTACTACCCCCTGTACCGGAACCCTGCCCTTCCCCGCGCGGCATCTTGGATGAATTATAAGGACTGTGATAGAAATCAGACACCTTGTACAACTCCATATTGGTCTCACGTTGCACATTCTGATAAGTAATCGTATAGATCGTCGCAAATGCCACCAGCATCATAATGGAGATGGACACCAGATTCACGATCAAGAATCGATTTCGAAGTTTCTTGAACATCAGGACGTCACCTCAAGTACATACCCCACACCCCGAATCGTGTTAATGCGGACGGCAGAGTTCAGGAAGGTTAATTTTTTGCGTAAAAAAGAGATATATACTTCCACATTGTTATACTCCACTTCCGAATCAAATCCCCATAACTTCTCAATAATCTGCTCTTTGGAGGTAATCGCCTGTTTGCGAGCAATCAACAGCTCCAGCAGTTCATTCTCCTTCAGATTCAGCTTGATCTCCTTACCCTGTACGCTCAGCTTCAACTGGGTTGTATTCAGCTCAATATCGCCAAACTTCAGCCCATCCTCGGGAACCACTTCGCCCTTCCGCCTCAAGGCTGCTCGAATCCGGGCCAGCAATTCTTCTGTGGCAAAAGGCTTGGCGATATAATCATCGGCACCATAATCGAGGCCTGTGACTTTGTCCGATAGTTCACCCTTGGCAGTAAGCAGAATGACAGGCGTATGATTGCCTTCACTGCGAAGTTTCTTCAGGACGGTGATCCCGTCCATCTCTGGCATCATGATGTCGAGCAGTAACAGGTCGTAGATGCCGCTCTGCGCATAATCGAGTCCTGATCTGCCGTCGTGGACCATGTCCACGGAGTAGTTGTTTTTTTTCAAAATCTGCGATACAGCCTCTGCCAAATGAACCTCATCTTCCGCAATTAATATTCTCATCATCTATTCATTCCTCTGCTTGAATTATTTCTCTCAATGGACTTGTTTTATATGTTCTTATTCTATCAATGAAACCTTGAATCAATCTTAATTCATTTTGTGTATGCGCACTATTATAGGAAGGTAAAAAAATGTTAACGCAATGTAAAACCATTTAAGATTCATTCAAGGTTGGGGCTCTAAGATACAGACATGGAAGCAATACACGATGCAACAAAACATACAACCTACCAACGAAAGGAATGAGTCCCACATGGCTATTGAAGTATTTAACCGATATGAGAGCAAGTACCTTCTGACGGATGAGCAGTACGCGCATTTCTACAATGACCTGCTGAAATACATGGAGCTGGATGCCTACAACAAGAAACATGAGTACTACTCCATCAGCAACCTGTACTTCGACACTCCGCAGGATTCACTGATCCGCGCCAGTCTCTCCAAACCAAAATACAAGGAGAAGCTGAGACTGCGAGCTTATGGAATCCCTGAAGAGAATGCCAGAGTGTATCTGGAGATCAAAAAGAAAGTATTTGGCCTGGTGAACAAGCGCAGAACAGCTTTGAAGCTGGATGAAGCATATGAATTCGTCCGTTCGGGACAGGCGCCAGAGCTCGCGGATTACATGAACAAACAAGTTGTCGAAGAGATCAAATATTTCCTTCGGGTATACGATCTGGAACCGAAAGTGTATCTGGCATATGAACGCAAAGCACTCTTCGACAAGAACAGCCGCGATCTTCGCATTACCTTTGACACCAACATTCGTAGCCGCAGATATGATCTGAAGCTCGAACAGGGAGATTACGGTGAACCGCTGGTGAAGGACGGTCGATGGCTGATGGAAGTGAAGGCCGAGAAAACCGTTCCGATGTGGCTGTCGCAACTGCTATCTGAACATGGGCTGTATCGTACCGGATTCTCCAAATACGGCAACGAGTTCAGACATCTCGCGAGAACAACCAACCTGAATTACCAGACAGAGCGCATTCTTGTACCAGGTACCGATTTCAACCCATCCATAGAACAAGATAAAACGATTATAGAAAGAGAGCGTGTCCTATATGCTTGATTCACTATTCAGTTCAGCCCTAACCGATACCAACCTGACGTTTAACAACGCAGTCATTACCATTGGTCTTGCCATCATTCTGGGATTGGTCATCAGCCTTACCTACATGAAGACTAACCAAAGCACATACTCCCAGAGCTTCACCTTAACGATGGTTGTCCTGCCCGTCATTGTCGCCATTATCATCCTGCTCATCGGCAGCAACATCGCACGAGCTTTCAGCTTGGCAGGTGCCTTCTCGATCATCCGATTCCGAAGTGCCCCTGGTGATCCAAAGGACATTGCTTACGTATTGTTCACGATGGCTTCCGGTCTTGCCTGCGGTGTAGGCGCTTTTGGATACGCGGTGCTATTCACCATTATCCTGTGTGTACTCATGTTTGTTCTGAGTCGCTTCAACTTTGGTGGCAAGAAAAGTCAGCTGAAAACGCTGAAAGTCACCATTCCCGAAAACTTGAGTTATGAAGAAGCTCTTAATGAAGTGTTCCATACATTCAACGTACCTTTTGATCTGAAAAAAATCAGAACGACCGAACTCGGCAGTCTGTATGAGCTGGTCTACAGTGTAACCATTCACGAAAGTGTTAGCCAAAAGGAATTCCTCGATGCGATCCGCACACGGAACGGCAACCTGGATATCTCATTAACCATGAGTCCAACAACGGAATATTAATTTATAATTCGAAGGGAACGATCTAATATGAAGAAAAACATGATAACAGGCAGCAAACTTTGGTCCATCGCCATGATTACCAGCCTACTCGCCGCATGCAGTTCACCAGCAACGACAAGCACAACCGCCAATGCCGCAACGTCAACGACAGGAACAACCAAAACGGTATCCGTCAGCGAGCAAACTTCAGTAAAATATGCAGATCTGGTCTCTCTGGATGCTGACGATACCAACATTAGCTGGAGTGAGGCGGATTCCACAGCGATTAAGCTGAACGGAACAACTGCAACGGTGACCGGTTCGGGTGCTAAAGCCGCGAATGGTTCGGTAACCATCTCGGAAGCAGGCACTTATGTACTTAGCGGTGAGCTAACGGATGGCCAGATCGTGGTTAACGTTGCCGATAAGGGTACTGTGCATCTCGTATTAAACGGAGCAACCATTCATGATAACGACAGTGCCGCAATCTACATTCAGAAGGCTGGTAAAGCGGTAATTACGCTCGAAAAAGGAACCAAAAACACCGTATCGGATGGTAAAACGTATGTTTACGCCGACGCTACGAAAGATGAGCCTGATGCTGCAATCTTCAGCAAAGCGGATCTTACATTCAACGGTGCAGGTCAATTGACCGTCACAGGTAACTATAATGAAGGTATTACGAGCAAGGATGATCTGAAAATCATTAGTGGTAGCATCAGCGTCAAAGCAGCCGATGACGGCATCAAAGGTAAGGATATGGTCGCCGTCCAAGCGGGTACGATTACCATTGAAGCCGAAGGCGACGGCATTAAATCAACCAATGACACAGATACCACCAAAGGTTACGTTGCTATCGCAGGAGGTACCTTCGATATCCAAAGTGGTAACGACGGTATTCAAGCCGAAACCGCACTCGTGGCGGATGGCGGCACATACAACATTGTAACGGGCGGCGGTAGCACCAATGCACCAGCCAAAGTAGAAGAAGGTCCATTTGGCGGCGGCGGTGGATGGGGTGGCGGCACACCTCCAACGGATATGGGCACACCACCGGATGGCGAACCTCCTGCAGATATGCCAGAGATGCCTAATAACAGCGGTACGAATGCAGGTGCTAATACGAACGGCGCAGCAGCATCCAACTCTGCCAACACAACAACAACAACAACAACGGATAACAATGCCGATGCTGACACAGCTACAACAGCAACGGAGTCCACAAGTGCCAAAGCGCTCAAAGCAGGTACAGATCTTACGGTTAATGGCGGTACGTATACCATTGATTCCATGGATGATTCCCTGCACAGCAACAATAACGTGACAGTCAACGATGGAACATTCAGCATTGAATCCGGTGATGACGGCATCCATGCCGATCAGGCCCTGACGATTAACGGCGGAACCATCACGATTGCGAAGAGCTATGAAGGACTTGAAGGTGCAATGATCACCCTGAACGATGGGGATGTAGATGTAACGGCATCCGATGATGGCGTAAACGCTGCAGGTGGCGAGACGGAAACAGCTGCGAATACAGCGGCAAGTACAGATAGCGCGACTACAGCAACCGATGCAGCCACAACATCCAACATCTCTGTAACCGAAACGACAGGTACAACATCAACTACCGATCAGGCATCCCAAGGTACAGCTGTTAATCAGCAAGGGCGTGGACCGGGCGGTATGGGTGGTGCAGCAGCAAGCAATAACGAGTTCCACATTAACGGCGGTACACTCACGGTGAACGCAGGTGGTGACGGACTGGATTCCAATGGTTCCATTAACATGACTGGCGGAACGGTTATTGTGAACGGACCGACGAATAGCGGCAACGGAGCATTGGATTATGACGGCACATTTGAAATCAGTGGTGGATACTTGGTAGCTGCTGGCAGCTCGGGTATGGCACAAGGAACATCCGATGCGTCTACGCAAAATACCATTGTGATGACATTCCCTGCAACGCAAAAAGCTGGAACACTTGTACATGTACAAGATAGCGAAGGCAACAACATTCTGACGTTTGCACCAGCAAAAGATTATCAAACCGTGGTTGTCAGCTCCCCGGATCTTGCGAAAGATGGTTCATACGTGATTTACTCCGGTGGTACGTCTACAGGTAAAGCGGTGGATGGACTCTATACAGACGGTACCTATAGTGGTGGAACTCAAGTGGTTGCCTTCCAATCGACTAGTAGTGTGACTTGGGTGAATGAATCTGGTGTAACCACTGCCAATACAGGTATGGGCGGTCCTGGTGGCGGTGGACAAGGCGGATTTGGAGGCGGCAGAAACAGATCGCAATCCGGTACAACATCCGACAGCACAGTTACTACTGATTCTGCAAAGTAATACGTGCGGTAAGCAATAATCAAGCAATCTCTTGCCCCAACTCAAAGGCGAGACAAAAAGGCCCCGAATCACTTCATAGTGAGTTCGGGGCCTTTTTCGCATCCGCGTTCTTACGTGGTATCTGCATTACTATGATATGGAGCACACTCTTTCATCCATTAACGTTATGGTAGAAGATTTACAGCACTCCAGCTGAGCAAAAAACTGGTGATCACTTTCCTGTTCTTTTCTTTAAAAGGAATACACATACACCTTGGTGCGCAAGGCATCCCGGCATGTAATGGTGCGTAGCGGTTCTTTTCCTGGCAACGCAAAACAGACACTAATCACCTTGGCACCCGGCGGAAGCTCTCGACTGAACTTGTCCAGAAGCCGGGTCATGGCTCCCGGGAACAGATAACAAATTACACAATCTGCATGTTCATAGGAACTGGTGTAGATGTCTCCACGCACGAAGCGCAGCCTGCCCTTGAGAGAGTGCTTGTTTCCCTTGGCTCGACGTAAGCGAACACTTAGATAGGCAATCAGTTGGGAAGACCATAAGGGGATAATAGAATTCTCAATCCCGGTCAGCCTTTTGCCAGGGCAGTGTCTTACAACATCCAATCCCAATGTGCCCCATCCAGAGCCCACTTCGAGCACATCCCCGTACCCCGGAATACGGTTTACCTCTTGAATGACCACCTGCCTGACACGGCCAGATGTGGGCATCGGCGAAATCCCGTTTTTCCAACTGACAAGTACGATGGATATGACACCTATCAATGTCACCACGGCAATCAGCCATGGAATCAAGTAAATGATGAACATGAACTCATCCCTTTGTTATCACTCATTCATTCCGGCACATGAGACTTCATATATACACCCTTTTTATAAACGGACTTGATGGTAAAATGTACACCCAGCTTGCGATTCGTCCGATAGATTAGCGAGTTAATCTCGTCGATCCCTACCGCTTCACTCTCCAGCATGCTCCGCTCCGGCCACACCTGAGCCACAATTTGTTCCCTTGTCACAAAGTGGTCCAGTTGACTATACAGCAGCTTGAACAGCTGATACTCCTTCTTGGACAGCGGAATCTCCACTTCGCCGATCTGTACGGTTTGCAGGTGATCCAGTAAACGTACGCCCTCACCCAGCAGATCCGACACACGATATTCCCTCGTCTCTCCAAGATCACCTTCCGTGCGAAGCTGGATCAGGCCGTTGACCAACGTCAGGCTGTCTCCTTCGCCAAACGGATATTTCTCATAGGGAACGAGGCGCTGCCCGTTCAGTTCGGTTCCATTTTTGCTATCCAGATCTTCGATCCATAACTGTTGCTGTACATCATAATGAATGCGGCAATGCCGCTTCGATATCATCTGATTATAAACAGACAAGTCCAATTCACTACCGCCTGTGTAACGTCCCACCGTAATGGAGCGACCTTGGCTTACATAAGCGAATGAGCCGTCACTTTCCTGTCCTGGCGTACGAATGACGATTTTTGCCGTCTCCCGCATGTTATTCTCCCACCTTCAATGATCACTCACTCGATCTCTATAAACATTTCATAACAATAATGATAAGATCATCAGATTTGTTCCATTGTTTGCACCGCTATAGTTCAATATAGTGGTATACAGGAACGATTTATGTTCGGTTCTACTTACTCTACTATACCAGACGTTGTGCTTTTTTTCTCATGGCGGCCGGATGTCTACTTTAGCTCATTCAACAAGAGAGGTACCTTCCTATGAACAAAAAAAATATTTTCATATACGTGTTGCTCGCCTTTGCCCTGTCCATGACATTAACCGTGCTCTCCCGTATGAATGATGATGGCGGAGAATCACTGAAAGGCACATCGGCTTCCGAAACCTCATGGTTACAAATGAAGATCCAACCCTAGTCTACTCTATTATAACGTGATCTCTGCGTAAAACGTTTCACGAATGTCATATTAGGCTAAGCCATAGACTAACATCAATAAGGCCCCAGATTGCTGTTCACAGCAGCCCGGAGCCTCATTTTAATCCAAAAAATCTATATTACACGACTTATTTCCCAAATCGAAGTGAAGTGGACAGTGAACACTCCCAACATCTCACCCACATTCATGTCATTGCCGCTTCTTTCTCGCGCCGAATTTCCTCCAGCCATACACGCCAAGAGCTACAGGGCCAGCAAGCCATAACAACTGCCAAAGCATAATTTTCAGGTCGAATCCCATTTCAAGAATCCCTCCTCCGATAATCGCAAAGTTCACTACAATCGTCCAAAACCCAAATCAATCTTGGCCTTCCTCCGGCACAGTCGGCTCGTCGTCAGGCTTCGCTGTCACTCTGGACTGTACTTCCTCCATCCGGCTGGACACCTTCTGATATAGGTAAGAGATCCCCAGCAATAGTACGCCGAAGCTGAAATAGGCAAAGATTTTGCTACCCGAGGTAAGCATCCCCACATCATAGAACACCACCTTCCCCGTAGCGAACAACGTTAGGCCAAGGCCGAGACGCCGAATCATGACATATTTTCTACGGAATCCATAGGCAATATAGAGAATCGCGAGCAGCAGATAGATCAGGCTGAACATCAGCCCCACATCACCCCACTGGAACTGGATCGTCAGGAATACGGTGATGATCCCTAGCAGGTATACCCCTGCGATAACCGGGTACCATTCAATGCTCTTGAACTGCCCGCGGATGCCTGCAATCAGCAGATCCCTTCCTGCAAAGAATACCCCTACGTTAAAGATAATCAGCACCAGCAAACCAACAATCTCTGCCGCTGTATGCTGCTGAACTTCCGGCTGAAGGGCTGGCATGGTTAAGGTTACGGCCAATGCAATACAACAGCCAATAGCATGCAGGAAGGTGGTATACACCTGTACGTATCGATCATGCAGCAGCTTCACCTTGCTCAGTCCATAGGCCAATGCAATCGTGAGCGCTGAGAACATGAGTAACTTGTAGAACATGTATAACAGGAACGTCCCATCGACAGCTCTGGTATACAATTCATTTGACTCATACAGCACGTATAACCACAGATTCGCAAGTGTCACATACTTGAATCCGTTCAGGAAGCCAAGCTCAAGCGGGCTGTAGTGCAATCTCTCCTTGGAAAATGAACTGCTGCCAACTGCCCAGGCATAATACAGTGTAATAAGCAAAGTTCCCAGCGTAATGCTGGTGTATTTTAACATAAAGTAAGAACGTTCCCCGATGAAGAATAACGCCAGCAGATCGTAGTACACAAAAGTGATTAGACATAGAAGCACAATGCCCCATCCGGCACGTTCCACCGACTTGAGCCGTTTCAGATGTCCAAGCGTAACCAGCAGAACCCCTTCAATTAACCAACCCATCGATAACCACTTGGCTCCGAACTGGAACGGAATTATCAGAATGGCAAAGGTCAGGGAAGTGACATAGAAGAGCAGAATGGTCTGTTTCTCCTGAGCCATATGGCGCTGAACGAATCGTGCGAGGCCCAGATACACCGCGCAGAAGATCAACGCCAGCAAGCCCTGAGCATCATTCCAACCTGCCACATCAAATAACACGTATAACATCAGACAGCTGATGCTCGTATTCATGGCGAGTAGAGCGAAATCCCACCAGGTTAACTTCATTCGGTGTTTGAATGGATATGCCAGCGTAATGCCCAGATATAATGCAAACGTCACAATGGAATACAACATGCCAATTTTCTCACTTGGCGACAGCCATAAGAGGATGAGCATGGATGGTGTGTTAAACAGGAAACTGATATAGTGCACCACCGGCCACCGTTTGCCAAACGAAATGAACACAATAATCCCGTTTAAGAGCAGCAGGTAGATCATGGCTACATAGACAGCAGGGCCCTCAAGTCCGAACGAGAACATGTAGGAGAATAGCGGAAGATATCCGCCCACCAAACCTAGTGAACAGATGGTCTTCGACTGGTATCTCAAGGACAACAAAACGGAGATTGCCGATACCAATACAGAAAGGGCAAGTCCCGTATATAACCCGATAATATGCAGTAAAAAGTAACTATAGAAGACGGAGCCAAACAACACGGATATCCCCCCGCCGAGCAGCCCCATCGCAAACGTCTGCCTTTTGCGGCGGAACAGCCACTCTCCTCCGGCGAGCATCAGAGCACCGAGCAGGAAAAAGGCTCCGCTCTTCATCTCGTCATTAAACCAAGTGGAGTACGAGTAACGGAACGCTGCTCCAACCCCCAGAATGAGGAGCAAGATGGCTACCTTGTTGATCCAGCTGAGTCCAATCTTCATCTCCATGCGATTCTGCTTGATCCGGCGTTGAATAGTCTCTTCGCTCAACCCTTCCTCCGCCATATGCTCATATCCACGTTCCATGTGCCCACGCAGAGCCTCTTCCCTATCCCGTACGGCTCGTCTGTGCGATTCAATACGCTCATTCACCTCTGCCGCAAGGTAAGCAATCCTCTCCTTCACCTCATCGGAATCCTCTTGCAACTCCTGTGCTGCCTGGTTGTACAGCGCGTTTAGATTGGATTTGGTTCGATGCTCATGGAATGCAATTCGATCATTATGTACTGCTGTTTTCCCTTGAAAATAGGTCTCCATCTTCTCTCGCGATACCCGGACTAGATTCAGCTTCTCATCCAGCATCTGTTCGGATAACGCCATGCGAAGACGTGCATTCTCTTCTTCCATCTTGCGTGAGCGAAGTTCGAGCTGTTGCAGCTTGAGCTTGTGAGCTTCATACTGTTCCTGTAACTGTTCATTCTTAACGATCAGGTCATCGGACTGGTACTCCTGGAGCAAGGCGTGATACTCCTTCGCCAGTTGCTTTTGTTGCTCCTGAACCTGTTGAAGCCGATCCTTAAACTCCTTCATGAGCTTCCTCCGTTGGTTGATGTTTAATCTTTTCCCTATATTTTACTATATGTATGCCATAAAAAGAGGTTTAAACATTAGATATATCTGTGCATTATTTCATCCGCAGGATCTCAAACGCAAAAAAGCCGGGAAGCAACTGCTTCTCCGGACTTATATTCATATGAGCATTTGCACAAGAATGGATGCTTATGCCGCATCACTCGTCTCCGATTGGTCCGCTGACTCGGGCTCAATTATCTCGGTCGCATCCGGGTCCAGCCAACTGGCGATCATGCCACGCACATATTGCAGATCGTCCTCCGACAGATCGTAGTACCATGTGCCACTGCGCGTTGCACCCTCACCCTTCAGCATGTAATTGCTGATCGTTGGTATGCTATCTTTCATATATAAGGACTCGGCAAATTTCACGATAAAGTCCGAGGTCATGTTGGTTGTAAAATTCGATCCGGCAATCTGGATTACATCCGGGATCTTGGTCAGATTTTTGACCTCCAGCGCACGATTCATGAAGGCACTTAAGAAAATCCGGTGACGCATCGTCCGATTGAAATCGGAATCTTCCCGGTAACGCACATATCCAAGCGCTTCTTCGCCGCTATAGATTGGTTTATTCGCTTCAACAAACAGCTTCTCATGAATTTTGAGCTTGTTCTCGATGTTCTTCTTGATCGGCAGTTCCACACCACCAACCGCATCAACAATATCCTTGAGCCCGTTGAAATTAATCGCGGCATAGAAATTCACTTTGTTCCCCAGCAAATTCTCCACCGTATCCATTGCCATCTTGGCTTCACCATGGGCATACGCTGAGTTGATCTTTGACTTCACATCCCGGCCGACAATCTCGGTATAGGAATCACGTGGAATGGACAGCAGCAGCACTTTATTGTCTTCTGGACGCACGACGGAATAGATGATGGTATCCGAACGGCTTGGTTCGTTATCCCGTTGGTCAATACCCAGCAGCAACAGCGAGAATGGGTCCGTATGTTCCACGACAGGGGCATCCTTATCGCCCGCTGGTACAAAGGAGTCATCCAAGGCTTCCTTCACCGTAGCTGAAGCGAACAAATTAAAGGCAAACACGACGAGTTGCTTTTGATAGATAAATCCGAGTCCTCCCAACACAAGCAGCACACTTAGGGTGATGATCAATGGCTTCTTCCATTTCTTCTTCGGTTTCTTCGACTTCCGTCTTGTTAAATGTGCGGCACTGTTTTCCATCATATCTCCTTTAATAACGGGTTCTTAGAATCATTTAACTATATTAATAACACGTTTTCAATAGATTACGTTATAATCTGCATTACATAAATGAATAGAGAAGGAGCGATGAATGATGGAGTATCGACGTTTGGGCAATAGTGGTTTGCGTGTGTCGGCACTGGGGCTCGGCACCAATGCGTTTGGCAAACGCGCGGATGAAGCAGCTTCTACCCGCATTATTCATGCAGCGATGGATCAGGGCATCAACTTTATCGATACCGCCAATATCTACGCAGGCACGGAATCGGAACGCATTATTGGACAGGCTCTCACAGGTCGACGGGAAAACGCGGTGCTTGCTACCAAGGCCGGATTACCCCGGCATGATGGTCCTCATGGGCGGGGTTCCTCCCGCTACCATCTGCAACAAGAGCTGGAACATAGCCTGCGGCGTCTGCAAACGGATTACATCGATCTGTACCAGATCCATACTTTTGATCCGCATACACCGCTGGATGAGACACTGCGCACACTGGATGATATGGTCACTTCCGGCAAAGTCCGTTACATCGGAGCCTCCAACTACGCAGCTTGGGAGCTGATGAAAGCTTTAGGCATCAGTGAACAGAAGGATTATGTGCGCTACATCTCCACCCAAACCAGCTACTCCCTGGCAGACCGTACACCTGAGTTGGAACTGGTACCAATGTGTCTCGATCAGGGTGTAGGCATTATCCCGTATTTCCCGCTGGCAGGTGGTATTCTGACAGGTAAATATAACGGACAGACCGGTGTACCCTCCGGTTCCAGAGCAGACACCGATCCGTCCTTCAACCGTTTCCTGCTGGAGCATAATATCCAACTGAGTGAACAAGTGAGTGCTAAAGCTGCCTCATATGGATGCTCCCCGAGTGTACTGTCGCTTGCATGGCTACTGACACGTCCAACTGTATCCACAGTGATTGTGGGCGCTACACGCACCGAACAGCTGGAACATAATCTGGCTAGTCTGAACATGTCACTGCCCGATGAGCTGTTGGCCGATCTGGACCAGATTAGTGACTCTTTCCGTCGCCGCGAGCCGTTTGCGTCCTATCGAATCGATTGAGCAACCCAAATAGACCTTCCGACAAGATGAAGTCAGGAGGTCTATTTGTATTTTACAGAGGTGCTATAATTATTAATAATCAGAAAATTTTCCAGTTCCACTACATTCTGTAGTTTAATACATTAAAAAAAGATATATTACGGATCAACTCTCCGTTTTTTGGCGAAGAAACTCCTGCATGATCTCCAAATACTCTCCCTTACGTTCATCCAAAGTTTCGAAAAATGCCTTGTCCGATTCCTCGACCAGATGGATTCCCTCCACAGCCAATCGGGTTCCTTCTTCCGTTGTTGTGATAATATTGGCACGCGTATCTGTCTGATGACGAGCGCGGGTAATTAATCCCCTTTTTTCAAGCGCACGTAGAACCTGAGAAGTCACGTTAACATCCACCTTGGCAAACTGAGCAATTTGAACCTGAGTCACTCCCTTGCCTTCCTCATCGTGTTCATTGAGCCATAAACAGGCGTGCAATAATACAAATTGAGGTTGTGTCAGTTCGAGGGGCTCCAGCACCCTGCGTACTTCCTTTTGCCACATGGCTGTTACCTGCCATAACAGATATCCCGGACTTTCTTGTGCGTTTTTATACCGTGAGCTTGTCATCTCATACCTCCATGATGTGCGACCTTATGCAACAGAATATATACCCGTCAGTCAATGAAGTAAATCCATTATTCATATAACGATGATGGAAACATATCCGTTGCAACTCTGTGTGTTCTTTCTCAAAAAAATAATTAGCGCGCAGGGATAAACTGCTTCACCCATTGTCCGAATCCTTGCGGATTGCGGCTCTGTATAAGAATAGTTCCCTCTCCCCGGAACCTACATACCAGTCCTTCTCCACTTGTAACACTGGATAACCAGCCCTGTGAAGCTTTCTCAATACGGTAATCTACATAATGAGGCCATGCCACCAAATGGGCGTTATCCACGATCATTTCTTCACCTGCTGCCAGATTAATCGCATGGATGGCACCATAGGAAGACAGAAATACAGTTCCACGTCCGCTGATCTCAATAATGAAGAAACCTTCTCCCGAAAAGAGACCTTTTTTCAGGTTTTGCATTTTGGTATTCACCTGAATGCCCTCGGTTCCTGCCAGAAATCCGTCTTTCTGCACATAAAGTGAATAGGAACCGTCCAATTCAACAGCTTCTACATCGCCCATGCTTGAAGGTGAGAGCAGAATCTCTGCCGATCCGCCCGCAGCCGTCAGTTCCTGAAAGAAAAACTTCTCCCCGCTCAGCATCCGACCGAACCCGGCAAACATCCCGCCTTCTGCTGAACCCTTCAGTTCAACCGTAGGAGTCATAGATACCATCGCACCACTCTCGGCCTTGAACCGCTCTCCCCGCTGCAAATGTACCTTGAGCATCGCAAAAGCACCATCATATAAAATCTCATAGTTCACGGTTGCACCAGCTCCCTATTGTCAGAGTTAAAATCATTGAGTCCATTATCTTCCAGAACTGCTGATTTGTCTCCGTATTCCTTCACAATATGTTGATCTCCCCAATTGCAGAGCGCATTGAGAATCGGTTCAAGACTTCTCCCGTAATCACTCAATTCGTATTCTACTTTGGGAGGGACCTGATTATATACGATTCGATTCACGATCCCGTCGTTTTCTAGCTCTCTCAGTTGCTGTGTTAACATTTTCTGTGTAATTGCGGGCATAATACGCTTGAGATCACTGGTTCGTCTTTTCCCATGTGTCAAATGACAGAGAATGACGCATTTCCACTTGCCACCGATCACCTCTAGGGTAGCTTCAACCGAGATGTTATATTTTTTTCTAACCATAACTTGCTTCCTCCCTGATGAATTGAATTACATCCGTCGCATGCTGTATAGGCACCAAAAAGTACGTAGGGTACTAAAAAGTACGTACTATTCAATCTATACCGAATAACTCATAATAGCATTTGCCGGTACGTAAATCTACATTCGGGGGAGTTGAGCAAGAAATGTTACAAGATTCAAAACGCAGCACATGGGCATTGCTTGCGCTGGCCATTAGTGCATTCGCGATCGGTACCACAGAGTTTATCAGCGTTGGGCTACTGCCCCTCATTGCAGATGACCTGGGCATTTCCGTAACTACTGCGGGACTGACCGTTACTTTATATGCATTAGGCGTTACCTTTGGGGCTCCTGTTCTGACCTCACTGACGTCTACCATATCACGCAAAACGCTACTGCTTGCCATCATGATTGTCTTCATTGCGGGTAACACGTTGGCTGCACTATCGACGGGCATCACCATGTTACTCATTGCACGAGTAGTGTCCGCTCTGGCACACGGGGTGTTCATGTCCATTGGCTCCACGATTGCAGCCGATCTGGTACCTGCCAACCGTAGGGCGAGTGCCATTGCCATCATGTTCTCCGGTCTAACCATTGCCACAGTAACCGGTGTACCTCTCGGTACACTCATTGGTCAACATTGGGGCTGGCGCGCCGCCTTTATCCTGATTGTTGTGGTTGGCATCGTTGCAATGATCGGTAACCTGATACTCGTGCCATCCACGTTGAAGCGAGGAACACGGACGGCATTTCGGGATCAGCTGAAGCTCGTTACAGGTGGACGCTTGCTGCTTGCTTTTGCCATCACGGCTGTTGGGTACGGAGGAACATTTGTTGTCTTTACGTATCTGTCCCCGTTGTTGCATGATATTAGCGGTTATTCCGAGAAAACAGTAGCGTTCATTCTGTTGTTGTACGGAATCGCCATTGCTGTTGGCAACATCATCGGCGGCAGAGCAGCCAATCGCAACCCGCTCAAGGCGCTCTTCTACATGTTCATCATTCAGACCATCATTCTCGGCGTGATGTACTTCACCGTCCCGTTTAAGTTGGCAGCACTGCTCACCATTATGGGTATGGGCCTGCTCGCTTTCATGAATGTGCCTGGTCTTCAGATGTACGTTGTAACCTTGGCTGAACGATATGCACCACAGGCCAAGGATGTAGCCTCAGCCTTTAACATCGCCGCATTTAATGCAGGGATCGCTATAGGTGCCTATTTGGGTGGAGTGATCAATGATTCCATCGGTTTGATTCACACGACATGGGTCGGTGCCTTGATGGTTCTCGTAGCTGTAATTCTGACCGCTTGGGCTAAAATGCTGGAAAGCAAGGATCAACATGCATCAGTCGAAATGGAGAAAGCTTCGTGCTAATTTCCATCCGACCATAGGTCTCACTCTTATATATATCAGTTCCAGCCTTCGAGGGGAACCGGTTTCACAATGTATTTTATTATACTATAATACGTTGAACCCAATTTGATCTACTATGATTTAATTTTGTATGATAAAACAACAAAAATTCAGCTTAATATAACTGATTTTTACACAATTTAAGGAGGAAATCTCATGACAACAGCTCAAACTGCACAACATTTACAATCCACAGTAACTCTGCATAACGGTGTTTCTATGCCTTGGTTCGGACTTGGTGTATTTAAGGTAGAAGAAGGATCTGAACTGATTGAAGCCGTGAAAAATGCGATTAAACATGGATACCGCAGCATTGATACTGCTGCAATATACGGCAATGAAGCCGGTGTTGGTCAAGCGATTGCAGAAGCTTTGCAAGAAAACAACCTGAAACGCGAAGAACTGTTTGTTACATCTAAAGTATGGAATGCAGACCTTGGATATGAAGAGACACTTGCCGCTTTTGATACCACATTGAACAAACTGGGACTGGAATACCTTGACCTGTATCTGATTCATTGGCCTAAGACAGGCAAATACAAAGCAGCCTGGAAAGCGATCGAAGAACTGTACGCAGCCGGCCGCATTAAAGCTATTGGCGTAAGCAACTTCCAGATTCATCATCTCGAAGACCTGATGCAGGATGCCAAAGTGAAACCGATGATCAATCAGGTGGAATACCACCCTCGCCTGACTCAGGTTGAGCTTAAGGCTTTCTGTGAGAAGCATGGTATCCAGCTTGAAGCTTGGTCGCCTCTGATGCAAGGTCAGCTGTTGGACAACCCAGTGCTCACGGCGATTGCTTCAGACAAAGGCAAATCGGTTGCACAAGTAATCCTGCGTTGGGATCTGCAAAATGGAGTCATTACCATTCCGAAGTCCACCAAGGAAAACCGGATTATCGAGAACTCCTCCATCTTCGACTTTGAACTTTCAAATGAAGAGATGGATCTGATCAGTGCTCTGAACGAAGATGTACGCGTTGGACCTGATCCGGACAACTTCGATTTCTAATAGAAGTTGTCCACATGATTCAGGGTTGATTTACAGCAAAGAATAAGTAGGGCAAAACCTCCAACTCTCATTGTGTACGAGAGTTGGAGGTTTTTTGACGTGGGTTCACATCAAAGTCGATATTTCTATAAAGTCTGCTCTACGAACATGCACTTTCGAATCATGTACTCCACTCCCTGTGCCTTGGATCAGAACAATGACAACTTCATCTTCCCCATCTGCATCTAAATCAACGACCGATATTTGAGGATAAAAGGAGGGATTTGCTACATTGCCCCATTTGAAGGTTTTCGTTTCACCATTTATTACGATCTGCTGAATTTTAGCTGCCTCGCCTTCCAAATCCTTAAGGTTAACGTCAGTAAATTATATCCATTATAGCGAATGATGTTCGTTCTCCTATCCTTAGATTCGATGGGCTTGTAACGATTATCAGCAATTATGTTTATGTTAATATAGAGACAGTCGCCCCATTCACTACCTCGGCTGCGAGCGGGTATGCCGCGCCAGGGGCAAGTGGAGCAAACAAGCTGTGCTTCTTATGGACACGATGACGCAGAGGAGGAGAGTTGCAATGTATCGCATATGGATTGTGGAGGACGATCCGAATTTGGCTTCGCTTTTACAGGCTTGTCTGGAAAAGTACAACTTAACAGCTCAGTACGCGGACGATTTTGAAGATATAATGGCGCAGTTTCAGCATTACAAGCCCCATCTTGTACTGCTGGATGTCAATCTGCCGAGTTACGACGGGTATTACTGGTGCCGGCAGATCCGCAAAGTGTCTACCTGTCCGATCATCTTCATCAGCGCCCGCTCAGGCGATATGGATCAGGTAATGGCGCTGGAGTACGGAGCCGATGACTATATGACCAAGCCGTTTCACCATGAGTTGGTCATTGCCAAAGTGCACAGCCAGTTGCGGCGGGTGTACGGTGAATATGCGGGGGATGCGCGGGAAAAAATGGTCGAGCAAGGCGGGCTTGCTCTCTATCCGGATCGGCTGGAGCTGAAGTGGCGGGGCGCGACTGTCGCATTGGCGCGCAAGGAGGCGGATCTGCTGGACCTGCTGCTTCTACGCTACCCGCTGGTCGTTACCCGCGAAGCACTGCTGGATAGACTGTGGGACGACCAGCAGTTCGTGGACGAGAACACACTGAACGTGAACATCGCGCGTGCCCGCAAGAAACTTCAGGAGATCGCGGTTGCGGGAAGTATCGAGACGGTGCGCGGGTCCGGATACAAGCTAGTGCTGGAAACGGACGAATTGGGTGAACCCAAATGAAGCTGCTAATCCGCGAGCATTGGCCCATGTTTGTTATGCATCTTGTTCAGTTGACGCTGGTTGTGGCGATCTACTGGCTTGACGGCTATCGCAACGTGTACACCGCCCTCTATTCGATATTTCTTGGCATGGTCACCTTGCTAGTTTATACTGGTTGGCGCTATATCAGCCATCGCAAGATGTACGATCGGCTTGCGGAGCCGCTAAATGAGCTGGATAAGTCTGCGGCTGGTTCCGGCAGCAGTGCCCCCATCGCGCAGGCAGTCGACCAACTGCTGCAGGCGCAGTATGCACTGTACATGACTCGTATCACAGAGATGGAGCGCCGCCGCCGCGAGCATTCGACATTCATTACCCAATGGGTCCACCAGATGAAAACGCCGCTTTCGGTTATCCACCTGCTGACCGAAAACGAGAGCGACCGGCGGCAGGTCGACATCCGCGACGAAGCAGACCGAATCCAGTGGGGGCTAGAGACAGTACTGCACGCGACCCGGTTGGAGACGTTTGAGGAGGATTTCCAAGCGGCGCATGTGCCACTTAAGCGTGTTGTGCGAAAAACGGTCAATGAACACAAGCGGCTGTTCATTGTCAATAATCTATACCCTCAAGTTCAGATGGACGATGAACTAACGGTGCCGACCGATGAGAAGTGGATCGGGTTCGTATTGACCCAATTGCTGTCGAACGCGATCAAATACTCTGCTGGCTGCGGCCGGACCGTCGCCATTCGCGCCTGGCGGCAAGGCGCGAAGACGGTGCTGGAGGTGGCAGACGAAGGCATCGGTATTCCGCTAGCCGACTTAAAGCGGGTGACTCGGCCGTTCTACACTGGTGAGAGCGGCCGCAAGTTCAGGGAGTCAACGGGAATGGGGCTGCATCTGGCGCAAGAAGTTTGCAACCGACTGGGCCACGAGCTGGAGATCGATTCTACCGTTGACGTTGGCACCCGGGTGCGGGTTTATTTCTTGACTGCGGTCAAGCTTACATCGATGTAAGCTAAATGTAATCTTCGTCGATTGGTTTGCTCGGCGAGCCCGCCGTATACTTGAGGTGGAGAACAAGAAATCACCAGCTACATGAAGGAGCGAGGATATGGAACTTCTGCAAACAACTCATCTGGGCAAGATTTACAGCGGCCAGGTCATGCACCGGGCACTCGGCGATATATCGTTCAGCGTCGAGAAAGGCGAGTTTGTCGGCATTATGGGGCCATCGGGCAGCGGCAAGACGACGCTACTACAGTTGATCGCGACGATCGACAATCCGACTTCCGGTGAAGTGCTCATCGACGGCCAGAACCCACACCAATTGGGCCACAACGCGCTCGCCCGCTTCCGCCGACAACAGCTTGGATTTATTTTTCAAGACTACAATCTGCTTAACACACTGACAATTTTAGAAAATATCGTGCTGCCACTGACGCTGGAAGGTGAGAAGGTGCGCACGATGGAGGAGAAGGCGCATAGAATCGCTGACAGGCTTGGGATCGCCTCCATTCTGGACAAGTGGCCCTATGAAGTATCTGGCGGACAGGCGCAGAGAACGGCCATCGCCCGGGCGATCATTCACGAGCCGAAGCTACTACTGGCTGATGAACCGACAGGTAACCTCGACTCCAAATCATCTCGGGACGTTATGGAGACGCTGACGGCGATCAACCGGGCGGACGGGGCGACAATGCTGCTTGTCACGCATGACGCGCTGGCGGCCAGCTACTGTCACCGTGTGCTGTTCATCAAGGACGGTGAACTTTACAACGAGATTCACCGCGGGGACAGCCAGCAGGCGTTCTTCCAAAAAATCATCGATGTACTGTCACTGCTTGGAGGGAATGCGCATGACCTTTCAACAATTCGCGTTTAATAACGTCATGCGCAACAAACGCTTGTACATAGCGTATTTTCTCAGCAGCGCATTTGCGGTGATGGTGTTTTTCGTCTATGGCGTTTTCGCCTTTCATCCGGGGCTGGCAACGAGGGAAATCGGCAGTCCGGTAACGATCGGATTACTAGTGGCGCAGATGCTCATCTACCTATTCTCATTCTTCTTTGTCCTTTATTCAATGAGCGCTTTTATCAAGTCGCGCAGCCGAGAGTTCGGATTGCTGGTCATGTTCGGCATCACCAATATGCAGCTCCGGAGGCTCGTATTTATCGAAAATATTGTGATTGGCTTCGGCGCCACGCTGACTGGCGTCGCGTCCGGGCTGGTGCTATCCAAGATATTGTTGCTTGCGGCGGAGTCGCTGATTGGGATGGAGGAAGAGCTCCCCTTCTACATGCCGTACCGAGCGCTCGTTCTGACCTTTGCCGCGTTCATGCTGCTTTTTCTGGGCATCTCGCTTTTCACGGTGCTGTTCTTTCGAGGCAACAAGCTGATTGACCTACTCAAAGGATCCACCAAGCCCCGGCCTGAGCCCCGCGCTTCGATCTGGTTGTCACTCGCGTCGCTCGCACTGATCGGTTGTGGATATGGTGTGTCGCTGGTCGTCGAAGGCTTGATGGTCGTTTATGCATTGCTGCCAGTGACAGTGGCGGTCGTCGTCGGGACGTACTTTTTGTTCACTCAATTAAGCGTATATGCGATCCGCGGCTTGAAGCACAACCGGAGGCTATACTGGCGACGAACGAACTTGTTGTTTTTCAACGATCTTGCTTATCGGATGAAGGACAATGCCCGTACTTTTTTCCTTGTGACGATCCTGGCGACTGTCGCTTTCTCAGCAATCGGTGCCCTAGTCGGGTTCAAGACGATCCTTACTGAGTCGATTGAAAAACCGTTCGCCTTTGAATATATCTCGTATGCGGGGAACTCTCCGGAACAGGCCGCCTCGGCGGTGGATGTGATCGAACATAAACTTTTCGTGGAGGGAATTCCCTTCACGAAGCTGCAGGCCGAGCTGCGCTCTTACAAACGAGCCGAGAGCAACGAAACGGTGATGATCATCAGCGAGTCAATGTACAACACATTTGCCGTCGTCGCCGGGGATCAGAAGTTGAAACTAGGGGCGAACGAAGCGGCTATCGTCCAGTACAACTCAATAGACGGACGAGGAGAATCCTTCGACGAGCAGGAGCTGGCAGTGGAAGGCGGCGGGAAACCACTGTTGATCACACAGAGCGCCTCCTTCTTAATGTCGGAGTACATGTTGAAGTACAACAAGTACTATGTCTTGAATGATGACCGCTACAAGCAGCTGCCGGAGCCGCAATCGTTCGAGGGCTACTATGTGTTCGCGGTCAGTGACTGGGAGGCAACAGAAGCAGTCGGCCAGCAGCTGGACGGTGAGATTGGCCTTTCCAAGAATGATAGCTTCTTCTCACTGGCGTTCCACATCAAGCAGTTGCTTCAGAGCTATAGCGCAGTGATGTTCGTTGGGTTGTTCATTGGCGTGGTGTTCTTTGTGGCGTCCGGCAGCTTCCTCTATTTCCGACTGTACACGGATCTGGATGATGACAAGGCGAAGTACGCTTCAATCATGAAGCTCGGGCTGACCAGCCATGAGCTGTCGAAGATTGTCACTCGCCAGATGGCTATTCTGTTCTTCCTGCCGATTGCCATCGCGATCATTCACGGTGCAGTGGCACTGACGGCACTGCAGGGCATGTTCAATTTTTCGCTCATCAAAGAGTCGATAATCGTGTTGAGTGCATTCGCGATCATTCAAATCGTGTACTTCCTGGTTATCCGCAACGGCTATTTGCGGCAGCTTCGGTCCGGTGGAACCGGATAATCTCGTATTAAAGAACGGTTACAAGGGGACGATTTGTACGACCTTTTCATGCAAAGAGACAGAAGAGTATAGCAGATTGCTGATAGAGGACGTCCTGTAAACGTATTATTGTAATGTTGATATTCCTGTTTTTCGGGATTACGCCATGATGCGTCATCTAACAGCTAAGAATCGCTATTATGTTGGATGAAGTTAGCTGTTTAGCTGTTTCTATTGTCGGCCCCGACGATGTTTATTACAATATGTGCAAAAAAACTAACTGCGTAAACCATTATTTTTACAGTTGTGTTTGAGATGGGGAATATAGTATCGCAAACTATGACTATAAAGCGATTTTTCCATAGTCAGTCGTACATTTGATTGCGGAGTTCCTGCATACCCTTCGTTCTATTCCTATGTGTCTCTTTATGCTGCTGCCGTTAGGACTAGTGGCAACAATAGCCTACTTTAAAAAATTGGATAATCACTGAGGTAGGCTGGTTGGAGTTCTCCATTGGAAGTTGGAAATTCAGGTGGAGGTGGGATTTTGTTTCAATGGGATATTGATATGTTCCGGACGATTAATGATCTGGGCAAACAGTTTACTTTTCTGAATCCCGCTGCTGTCTTTGTGGCGGAATATATGCTGTATGTACTAGCGTTAACAATGCTTGTTTATTGGTTCACCCGCAGCAGCCGGAATCGGATGATGGTTATCCAGGCAGGGCTTGCTGTTTTTTTGGCAGAGATCATCGGTAAATTGGCAGGCAAGTTTTATGAGCATTATCAGCCGTTCGCGGTATTGCCAAATGTCAACAAACTCCTAAACCATGATATAGATAATTCTTTTCCGAGCGATCATACGATTTTGTTTTTTTCCATCTCTGTCTCCTTCTGGCTTGTCCGGAGAAAGGGTGGGTGGCTCTGGCTGGCTCTGGCTTGTTGTGGTGCTGTCTCCCGCGTTTGGGTTGGAGTTCATTATCCAATAGATATCGCAGTGGGAACGTTGATTGGCATCATTTCAGCTTTGTTCATCTATTGGTTGGCACCAAAGCTTGGGATTATCAGGCGGTTTCTGGCTTTATATGAAAAAATGGAACAGCGCGTATTACCTGTCCAACGTAAGTCTGGTAGTATGTAAATTCCCGCCAGTACCAGGTTTGTTACGATATGTCGAAACAATTGCTATGTATCTAGTCTTAAACAAAAATGCGCAAAACGTACACTGTGTAATTAAATCCAGTAAACTCATCGATTTCCGTACACTAAGAAGAAATAAGCAGATATTATCTTTAGTGGTTTGTAGCGCACAATAAAAAGCGGTAGCAGGTCTAGAACTTCTTGGTTCCTAGATTGGCTACTGCTTTTTTAACGAGTCTGTAATAAGTGGATTTATGATTTTGATCCCTATATTTTGCGAATGATTGTTCCTTTCAGCGTGGAGTACAAAAGAAGCCTAGTTATGTTGGCTATCATTACCGATATAGGTAAGCCAACTAATTCTGATTTATGTTGTGAAGTGCTCCACTAGACACTTAAATCATCATGATGAATGAATAGAATGTGCGTCCAAGATATGGATAAGAGGATATTTCCAAATATTAACTAAAAAAAGTATAACACTAAGCTTCCGCCTCCCCCGAAAGTAGCTGATCTCGTCCATACGCCTATAAAGGATGCTAAGCTTGCATATAGGCAGCTTGACAGGAGTAAGACCACATCGAGAAAATTTAAAACAGGAACTCTATGTCAAACGATTGAGGTTATCCAAACTTTTTATATTAACTTCAAAGATCAATAGGTTTAACTTCAATTTGATCCGCAAAAAATTCATTCTCGGCACTGTCAAATTTGTAAGTGATATTGAATTCACACACATATGTGGTAGACACGCCTACCGATCCCACAAGGTTTAATTTTATTTTTTGATTCTCCAAAAAATATATGTATACACCACCAAAACCAAGGCTATCTTGCTTGTGATCCGGCACTGGATCAAATCCATAATTGAAATTGTGTTCTTTTCCTTGCGCTTTAACCGAAATCGCTAGTGTACCGTCCCCCTTTTTAGCAACATGCGTTTCAATCTGTTCAGCAACAATCTCCTCATAGCTTTGGACTTTAATTTCGGTTAAGTCCTCGGAATTCACCACATGAATATCGAAGTTATCTAAGCCTGTCCCTTTTCCAGTTTGGATGATAATTACGGCTTCTTCCTTACCATCACCCGTAAGATCAGTGTAGAATACCTGCGGTTCAGTCCCAGTATCAGGAATTTTCCAATCAAAGTCCTTCTGACTTCCACTAATATTTAAGGTTACCCCTTCGATTCCATTCTTCGTTTCTTTAATACTATAGAGTTTAACTTCTTCATTTTGCGATGCCTTAATGATTTTCAAATCATTTTCTTTCTCAGGCTGTGCTGTTACTTGTTTACTGGAAGACTCCCCCGTATTTTGCATAACCATTGCAGGCTTATCTGATTCACATCCTGAAAGCAATGCGGCAATCAACACCATCACTACACCAAACTCTTTTTTCAACACTATATTCCCCTTTCCACCTACCTGCTTATCTAATTGCTGAATTAACTGATCCGCTCGACCCCGTGACACTCCAATCAGCCCGAATAATCCTTTGTCATTTCTATTTCAGAAGGTTCAAATCTCCCATTAATCAATGCATATCTAACGATAGATTCTCCTAAGTAATGCCCTGTTGAAATCTGAATTGGTAACTCCGCAATAAGATGACTATCCTTTATCTCAAATCTCAATATATTTTGAACTGTTGGTTGTTCAAACCAATCGTTAGAATCGTTCTCACTGAATTCAAAGGAGTGCTTCCGGCCATCAACTGAAACTGTATACTGTCGAATTTCCTTATCTGCTTTTAGGTCAACTTTAATATGACTTAGAACATATTTTTTCGGATCTGAAACCGTTATTTCTGTAAAATCCGATTTAAGCACATGCACTTCTGAATCATGTACTCCAGTCCCTGTGGCTTTGGTCAAAACAATAACCATTTCATCTTCTCCATCTGCATCTAAATCAATGACCGATAGTTGAGGATAAAAGGAGGGATTCGTCACATTGTTCCAAGTAAATCTTTTCGTTGCTCCGTTTATTACTACATCTAAAGATGAAAATATATCTTTTTGTGCTCTATCCTGAACACCATAAATAGCAATTTTCTTATCAGAAGTTTCAGATAATAGTGTATTGGGAGTCGATGTATCAAGGGTTGTTATACTTTCTTTGGGGGTGCTTTCCTCAATCTGTGGTGGACTTAAAGACTGATCATTTGCCCCACACCCAGATAACAAAATAACTCCTAACATTGCGACAATAATGATTTTTTTCAAAAAGTGTATCCTCCATTTCATGTTTTTTCAGTATATATATTGTTCCAATCGCAGATTATAATGTAAATATATTCTAAATATCAGCTAACGAAAGGGTAAACTTTATGAAAAAACTAATCATTCGAAAAAGACTATTATTTGTTGGGATTCTTTTATTTGCTGCAGGATTTACTTGCTTCAATATTGAAGAACTTTATGCTTACAAATCATTAGGAATTATCTCAATCACTTTTGGGTTGATTTTACTGATCTTATCAGGTTTTATTAGAGAAAAAAGAAGCCCGGATTGAATCTCAGCTCCTTCTTTGTCAGCTTTTTTGATTAACATTGATACCCAGTCCAACCAAACCATAGATCTTTTTAGAAATACCCTTTATATAACCTTATTTTGAATCAATTTCATAACTCACTAAAATGGAGTTTTGTAACTAGATATAGGCAAATTGAACCGTTTTGATGTATATCCAGCCTTGATTGAAGCAGCTAAAGGTATTATGAAATTGATTCATTTAGCAATTAATTGCTTTGTGCTCAGATTGAGCTTGTAAAAAACAACTTTTGTATCTTCTTCAGGGGTGCCCGCACCAACGGGAGGATGAACAACCAAAGTATTATTTTCGACAATTGGCATAGGCCCAGATTCAGAATACAAAAGTTTCTCAGAAACTTGACCCTTTTTAACAATCTCTAATAGGAATGCATCTCCACTTTGTTTGGTGACCGCGAATAAATACCCTTCCAATCCATGCCCTGTTTGGTATTGTGGGGTGAGAACATAAACATCAGCATCTTTAAAACTCACCTTTTCAAAGATTATTTTTTGGTCAGATGGCTGAACAAATAAATATGCCGGTAGTTCCAATAAAACTTTATCCTGATCATCGTGTCTGTAGACGATAGAATAATTACTGTGGAAGGTTTGATCCCCCTCTTGCCCCAGCGTACTTGATACATTTAAGTGTCCTCGTTCTTCCTTACCATTGGAAACCATAAGCAAGGTTCCCTGATCCGTTTGTTGTTCTGCCCGAATCGATTGGTCTTCATTTACTGAATCGATAGCAATTAAATCCGTTAGCTCAGACTTTGGAAATACACTAGATATATCACCTGAGGAATTTTGTTCTGGAGCAGAGGAATTATAGATGGTTTCTTGATTTATATTATTGCCAGATGTAGTCGCTCCAGCGTTTTGTTGATTGTTACAGGCCACGAGCAAACTAAATAGCAATACAGATGACGTTAATAGCAAAACATATTTCTTAATTGTAAACTCCCGCTTTCATATACATATTTTCCTAACATTATACCAACCCATTTATCCAATAAGTTTAAAAAATGTATTTCTTTGTTGAACATTACGTAACATTTTATTCGGCTCCATCATCCATCCCGAAGTCTACCAAACAAAATCGATTATCGAGAACGAGTCCATCTTCGACTTCGAATTGTCCAATGATGAGATGAAGCGTATTAGCGCCCTGAACGAAGATGTTCGCGTTGGACCTGACCCGGACAACTTCGATTTCTAAGATGAGTCAGGGTCCTGATACTTTTATCATATTCTAAGTTGAAATTTATTTAGAGAACCTAATCCCGTTTTTCCTCAATCTCTGTTAAAATTAAAGGGCGAGTGAACCCGGCAAAAGTTTCTCGCCCAGAGTCGATTGTTTATTCAATCGGCTTTTTTTTGTGTTCCTTCTTTATTGTACTGATTAATTAAATCATCCAGTATCATAGACTGTTTGATTACTGCGGGATGTTGAACCCCCCTGTGCTTTTCTGCCAGGGTGTAAAGGAGATTCCTGGCACGTTCAATACGTAATTGAATGAGCATGCTTCTTTTCATAGAACCCAATCCTCCTTTTTGTAATATTTTAGGCTTTGCTGTCAGATAATAGAATAATCATTTAAAAGCACAAAAAAAGTGTTTAGACCGTCAGTCTTCTAGCTCCTTCTCTGAGTTAATTCCAAATCAGTCAACAAAAGCGTCCAAGTGAAGCTTCACTCTACCTGGACGCTTTTTTGATTGATTGCTAACTTAAGAAGTATCTGATAATTCCCCCCATTCAAGACATGATTTAATCCATACGAAACCATCCTCAAAACAAGAAAAAGGATGTTCCCGAAAATCAGGAACATCCTATGTCTGCTTAATGATTAAGTCCCCCAACCATGTCCCATTGTAGCCAATGTAATTGGCGTAGATACGACAATCGTAACACTACAGAGAACCAAGAAGTATAACGCTTTTTTTAGCAAGCCGATGCACCTCACTTGATAATTTTTTGAATTTCTCCTTCGCTTCAATATCCGCACAATCTCTGTATTGCTCAAAAAGAGTCATACAAGTAATGATATTTTTGCTACTATTAATTATAATCGATAAATTCAAACCTTCTAACACAAGTTTTATTGCAGTGTCAGCATCCTTGCTTGCATCGAAACGATATACGGCCAGATCACCGAGGAATTGGGCGTAGCTCTCTTTTAAAATAGTCGGATTATACTCTCCAAACTCGGTTTTGTCCGACTGATAGGGTATATATGCTGCAAAACGTTCCAGGATGCTATCAATATTCAACCCATATAAATTCGCTGCTTGAACCATGTGCCATACAGCAATGAATATTTCATCTTCTTGCGACGCTATGTAATTCGCATACTCGTGCAAAACATCCACTTCTCCGGACATTAAGCGATAGAGAAAAGTGTTTGCAACGGCCCATTCCGAAAATTGTCCAAGAATTCGTTTGGCTTCCTCATCCTTTTCTTGAATCCAACTTTCCCCTCCTGCATACAGAGATACAAATTCCAATGCTCTCTTGTAGTCTCCACACTCTTCACTGGCCGTAGATCGGGCCAAATAAGCATACAGAATATAGTAATACAAAGGTCGTTCCGTCCGTTTCTGGACTCCTTCTGATCGTTCAGATCTGCGTTGTAAATCATACTGAATCGTTGCAATCCGGTGCATTTCCTTGGCTAAAGTATCGACTTTTGCCCATTTGTGAACCATTCCAAAAACGTGCATCAATTGCTTTAAAGCTTCAAGCTGATCCGCTTCATCGAGACGATTAACGTACAACTCAAATTGAGTTGCCGCACGCACATTCTCTTCCAAGTCCTCTCCCAAATCAATGAGGAACAAACGGTAATGACACAGCGCGAGTCGTTCAGAATGCTGATACTTTTCTGCTTCACGTACACTCCTGTATAAAATCCCCGCAGCCAAACGTTTACTATTGGCAAATAACTCTTCAGCTATATCAAAAAGCACGGAGACATAGGAGAGATCATCCAATAGACGATTAACAATTTGTTCGACACAATCTAAACGATCTAATTCAGCACAACGAATAATAAACGGCCGTATGCGCCTGATAGAGATCAAAAAGGAGAAGCATTCCTCTATGTAATCATCAAAAAAGAAATCTTCGGGTAACCCCATCCCTGCGGTAATGGCGACGAGCTGGCTCATAGATATAGGTTTATTACCCTGCAATATACGGCTAAGTGTACCGGAATTAATACCCGATATTTCGGCAAATTGAGAATGTATAATATGATTACTTTGCATATGTTGTAACAGTTTTTTTCGAATTGAATTTGTAGACTCCAATACAAACACCTCCCGCACAAAAACCAAAAATAGGATTCCATACCTATATATAACTTATCTTAGTTAAGAATCAACCATCGGTCAACAATAAATGTATTTTGAACATATTTAAGTTAAAAAAAGCTCCTACAGAGAAATTTTAAAAGCTTTTCTCTATATTCATCCGGCAAAGGTTTCTCGGAAGCCGATAACGTCGGCATATATAATTACACTTAACTTACTATAAGACGACAACTATAGATCATGTCTAATAGATCGTTATAACTTCATCGTAACTCATATACAATTTTGCTATACCATGTATAAGGGGTTATAACGTGAAACTAATAGAGGCACGCGAAGCAGCAGGATATACACAAGAATCTCTAGTACTGAAAATTAACGAATTTATGAAGTGTACCCTACGACATTATCAGAATATCGAATATGGACTAAAAATCCCCAGTGTTGTCCTCGGCCTGCTTATTGCCAGATTGTGCGGGATCGATGCGAATACTGTGGATGAGTGGAAAATCAGGAAGACGAAAATATAACAAAAAAGGATCGTCAGCATTTCTGCTACGATCCTCTTTGTCAGCTCATTTGTTGGACTACAATGACGTCACAAAGGAGCCCGATATCTTCCTTACGTATGAATCGCATCGAATTCTTTATTAGTCAGTCCAAATATATATTCGTCATAATGTCGTCCCTTAGTAAAAACCATATTTCTGATTCTTCCCTCTTGAACGAAGCCTAGATGCTCATGTAACGCTGTAGAACCGTCATTAAATGCATATACGTGAGCGTTGACTTTTACATATCCTAATTCCTCAAAATAATACCGCAGTATAGTTTTTATCGCATCAGATGCATAACCTTTGCGCCAATGCTCACGGAATATGGATACTCCATATTTGAAATTTCCACATCGAAGATTACAGCTATTTGTGGAAATGCTCCCAACGAGTGTCCCGTCATGTGTTTCTATCGCCATAAAGACGTTATCACCATTAGAACTTTGAACGGATTGATTTTCAGCCCAAGCCTTTGTACCCTCTTCTGATCTTGGGAAATGAATCTCGTCACACAATCTCGCATTCTCCGAATCAAGATCATTGTAATGAAACTTATGCCAATCCGTGGGTAACACTGGGCGCAGCCTTACTTTTATACCATTCCAAATATAACTATTCATATTGATCCTCCTAAATTATATTTCCTTTAGCCCCTTAAAGAAGAAGAGGAGGTGGAGACCTTGCCCGAGGATCAGAATTATTTGCGACTACATGGTTCTCATTCCTTCCTTATATGAAAAATTATAACATTATCTTTTGTGAAGATAAATAATTTATCACACAATTTTCGGTAACTCATGAAAATGTTGTTTGTGTTGTTCCGAAATGTTCTAACTATTGAACCTACCACAATGCAGGTATATTGGATGGCTCCCCCCCGGCAAAGGGGTATGGGCCTGCAAGCATTTATACGTTTTGCCGTTATACGTCACAAGCTGCTCTACAGTATAGGGTATGTTGGCCTGCCAGGCGGAAATGCCCGGATTGGTCGTTCCTGGCGCAGTTTTCACAGTCACAGCACTGCTCGCAGCAGACAGATTACCTGCGGCATCCTTTATTTTCAGATTAAAGGTATAATTTTACGAACAGTAAACACAATTCAGATTTCGGATTTAAATGGAGTAAAATGGTTATATATGTTTTTGTTTATCCGAACAAAAGGAGTGAAATTTAAAGTGAATAAAATTTTTAAAACCGCCCTCACCTGTACTTTATTACTTGATTTAAGCTTGGCATCCTTTGCAATGGCCTCACCAGAAACTACGGATCAATTCACTACGGAGAAATTTACCGAAGTCCAAACATCAGGAACAGCCAGAGCAAAAGTGGGTAAATACCACGGTGATAATACAATTATCATGGATGAAGAGGGTAACCAATCCACATTAGGAGAACTCAAAGCCAATACAAATGTTATTATACCTGACAGTCCCGATCAAACTGTTGAAACACCGAATATAACTATACTACTGGCACCACACAATGAAGTTGTAAAACCTTTAGCGTCAGCTTATGGAAACGTATGGTCATATTATGCAGTTACTACAACCTAATCCAATTGTTACGGCAATGCTTTAAGGATACCTTGGGCTTGGAACCCTGGAGATGGGGATAATATCTCAAATGTTTATGCTACCGGTTATTTCACAGATCCAAACGTTGGAACTGCACTTATAATTAAAGATGGGGGCGAAAAATGTAATATAGCGCACAAAAAAGGTTTTCTTTCAACTCCTTAGGAGACTTGAAAGAAAACCTGTGTTAGATATTGCGCAGAGAAGAGGGCGTATCTTACTGCCGCTGCTCCCCTCTCCCTTCCAAAGGCTGCCACTCATCCACGCCGGACAGAATCAGAGGTATAGTGTACTCGGCCGCTTCCTGTTCGGTCAATATTTTGGCCCAAGGCACACGATCAGCAGCACATCTGGCACCAGGCCCGGCGCTGTTGTATTCCGCATACTGAACGGTCCGCTCTGCATCTGTCTTGTTCCAGTTGTGCCATCCCTCCAGCTTCACATGAGCGCCGATCCAGCAGTTCAGAAAACAGACTTTGGCATGATGACGCCACGGTCTGCCCAGATACACCGACTGCGGTGGAGCATTGCTGGTCAGATCACAGTCCAGAAACACATAGCCGTAACGCACATCCTCCGGCGTAGAGGCTGCGGTAATCCAACCGTTCACTTGTCCATCCGCAGCCTCCGCTTCAGTCAGGCGATTCTTCGTAAAGATCTCGCAGCCCTTAAACACCACCGTAGCCGAACCAAAAATAAAATCGATATCACCTTCGATGTAACAGTCCTCGAAATACTGCCGCAGTTTGCGCCGCTCGGCACCATCGCGTGGCCCACCAAAATAACTGCGATCCATGGGTTGCTCCGGCAGCGGGCCGGTGAAGATCGTATCCTGGTGACCGATCAAACGACAGCGGCGAAAGGCCGCACGGTCTCCATCCACATAAACGGCCAGCGCCTGACCAACCTGCTTGCCTGGCCCGGCAGCATTTACGAAGGAAATCCCCTCTGCCGTGAAATCATCGGCACCAATGAAAGCCGTATAGGAATGAAACGTATGATATGGCGACCCGTCCGGAAACTTCTTGAGTGCATGATCATCATACGTAATGATCGTCTGCTCCGCCCCCTCACCAATCAGGTGGATGCCAGGCTTCTCCATATGCAACTTCTCATGATAGACACCAGCCTTCACTCGAATTGGAACGATTCCGATGCCATTCTCCGGCAGCGCATCAACTGCGGCCTGAATCGTCACATAATCCCCTGTCCCATCTGAAGCAACAGTCAGACAGGGAGCTGATGATTCCAATGCTGTATTTGGCAATCTCTGCTGCGTCATGGCAGTCGCTCCATTTCCAGTGCTGCCAGCAGAAGCGGAGCCACACCCATAAAGGAATCGCTTACAACCGCTTCGGTTACATAGTAGTTGTACGAGCCATCCCGATCCAGGCTTAGTCCTGCGCCATGACAGATCCCGTTTAACCGAACGCCGTCAGCCGTCTCCTCCACCAATCTGGAGGACAGTCCCTGCCATCCCTTCTCCGCCGCAGCTCTGAAATGCGGCTCCAGATACCTTAGTCGCACACCCTTCGCAAGTGCATATACAAACATGCTTGACCCGGATGCTTCCAGATAGTTGCCTTTGCGGAAGCCCTGATCCAGCACCTGGAACCATAACCCGCTCTCCTGCTCCTGCACGCGTACCAGAGCATGACACATCCGTTCGAAGATGCCGATGATGGTTCCGCGCTTTGGATGATTCACGGGGAAATGCTCCACGCTGTCTACAATCGCCATGGCATACCAGCCCATCGCCCGGCTCCAGAAGTGTGGTGAGCACCCTGTCGATGAATCTGCCCAGACCTGCTCCTTCGATTCATCCCAGCCATGATAGAGCAGCCCGGTCCGCGGATCACGGGTCTGGCGTTCGATCAGCAGAATCTGATGTGCAACTTCATCCCATAACTCGGGACGATGAAATGTCTTCGCATACTCGGACAGAAAGGGAGAGGACATATAAAGGCCGTCCAGCCACATCTGGAATGGATAGATTTTTTTGTGCCAGAAACCGCCCTCCGACGTGCGGGGCTGCCCTGCAAGTTGTGCTGCCAGGAGATGAGCCGCTTCTGCGTAACGCTGATCTTCAGCACCATCCAGTAATGCAAACAGGTTTTTCCCCTGATTAATCTGATCCAGATTATATTCTTCCAAAGTATAGGTGCCAATAGAGCCGTCCGGCTGGATATACAGGTCCATATGTTTTTTCATAAAATCAACATACTCTTGTTTGCCATAATACTGCCCGGTTCGTGCCATTGCCATCAAGGTCATGCCTTCCACGTATGCCCATCGTCCCGAAGGGAACGCATGATAACCGTCCCCGTCACATTGCTGGATGATCGTTGCTGCAATTCGCTCAGACCAGGATAACTGTGTCTGTACCTGCATAAGCAATTCCTCCTTGAATGTTGTACTCACCTAATACATGTATGACTAACGGATAACCGCTTCACTCTTCAAAGGTCGCTGTCCTTATTGCCGGCACATTGCCGTTGAACTGCGAAGGTTCAGCTTAGGCTGAATGACTACCGGAACATCGACCTGTTCATCACGGATTAACGATACAATTAGCTCTGCTGCCTGCACGGCCAGTTCATCCAAAGGCGGGCCAATTGTAGTCAAGGCCACTTCCGCATATTGCATATCCGGCAGATCATCATACCCAATTAACGAGATATCGCGTGGAACACTGTAACCTGCCTCAAGTAAAGCCCGGAGTGCCCCTCGGGTGACCAAGTTGTTCAGTCCAATAAAAGCTGTCGGCGAATCCGCCCCAAACGCATGATTACGTATGGCAAAATACCCGTCTTCCCAAGAGGAATGCGCTGGCAGCACATGGTCTTCGTTAAAATCCAGACCCGTACGCTGCAACGCTTCCCGGTATCCCTCCAGCTTGACATGCTGGGAGTTGCCGATGAATCCGATTCGGCTGTGGCCCAGCGATTTCAGATGCTCCACTGCTTTGAACAGCCCTTCTTTGCGATCAATCTTGATGTAAGGAGAGTTCGGCGCTTCATCTGTACCCAGCACAAAACATGGCATGTTGAGTGTTGCAAACTTTTTCCAGAACATCTCCCGATTGTCCAGTGCATAGTCCCACAGAATACATCCGTCCACGCGCAGCTGGCTGAAGACATCCACGCCATCATCCGCCACAACCAAGATCATCTGATATCCCCGCTTCTTCAGCTCGGTGTGCAGACGGCCGGAGATGTTCGAGAATAACGGATTGCTCAGCTCATCCAGCACAAAACCGATGATGTTGCTTCTGCCTGTGGAGAGCTGCCGGGCCAGCATGTTTTTCCGATATTGATGTTTCTCTGCGACTGCAAGCACCTTCTGCTTTGTTGCCGGTTTGATTCGGGGATCATCATTCAGCGCCTTTGATACCGTGCTATAGCTCACCCCCGCAAGTTTGGCAATGTCTTTAATGGTTATCAAAATCAATCAACACCTCTCATACGCCTGAAGCCCTATTTCTTATTTCTGTGCAGAATTATAACGATCATATTGTGCCTGTCTGCCCGCAATAACCTGCTCTATATTCATCTTTTTCAACGTCTCAATATAACTGTCAAACTGGTCCAGACTGGCGTCCCCGCTAATAAACTTAAAGTTCATCTCTTCCACATATGTGGTGATGTCAGGCATCGCCATGCTTTCCACGCTCGCTTCATCCGGCAGGGCATAGACAAACGGGAACGGTTCGCGCACATATGGCTCCAGTTCTTTATCCATCTTCGCATGCCAAGGGGCTACGACGGAATCAGCAGAATCGGTGGATTGAATGTTTGGCAGATTCACCGGACCAATGCCAAGCTTCTGAATGTATTCATTGTCCTTGCCTTTGTCCGTAAATGTCTTCACGCCATTCTCTTCCGTATACGTGTCATCCTTGATGCCCCACGTATAATACGTCTGTGCTTCCTCACTTACGGCATAGTCCAGGAAACGGAAAGCAAGTTCGGGATTCTTACTATCACGTGTAATGCCAAAGATACCACTCACTGGTGTACGTCCTACATAGAACTGATCCCCATGCGGTCCTTTCAGTGGTAAAATGCCTTTGATGATTGGCTCTTCCGGATTGTAATCCTTGAACAACGGACTGTAGACCATCGACATATACCAGCTAAAATTAAACGTTGCTCCCGTCACATCCTGAGAGATACGCGACGTGACCTGATCACTCGTAGTACTCGCATAATCCACCCCAAGCAGACCTTCCTTGTACAGTCCGTTCAGATAGGTCAAGTACTCCTTGTAGGTAGGCTCATAATAGCTGAAATGTACTTTGCCCTGATCGTCTGCATAAAACTGGTTGGACAGATCAAGTCCAAATGCGGGGCCAAAGGCCATTGACACAAATTTTGCTTCCATGGACAGCGGAATCTCATCGGCTTTTCCGTTGCCGTTCGGGTCATCTGTCTTGAATTTGCGCAGCATCGCCGTGAATTCATCCAGCGTGGTCGGCTCGCTTAATCCCAGCTTATTAAGCCAGCGCACATTGACCATAAATACCGGCATGTAGTTACGGGTTAACGTCTGCTGTGGGATATAATACATTTTACCATCTGGCGTTGTTAAACTGGCTTTAACCGAAGGCGACTTTTCATATATTTTTTTGAGATTCACGCCGTACTTCTCTACCAGTTCATTAATCGGAATGAATAGACCGCTGTTAATGTACTTCATCAGTTGATCCTGATCCGGCAGGTACACGATATCGGGCAAGCCGGTACCAGCAGCCAGCCTCGGATTGACGGCATCCGCATAGTTCTGCGGCGGAATCAGATCCCAATCCACCGTCACACCAGCGTTACTCTCAATTTTCTTCACGATGGCTGCGGTGGACAAGTCCACATTGGTCGTCCAAGCGTTGGTGCCGAGAATAGACAGCTTGGCATCCGGTTGATCCGTCACCGGCCCTGCTCCGGTATAATTGAAGGCTGGCTCCGAACTGGACGGGGTGCTCCCCGCATCGGTTCCCGCCCCTGTTCCGCCGCTACATCCCGCCAGGCTGATTGCCAGTATCGCTGCGATTACACTTTTTCTTCCTGCCCCTTTAAATCTCATCCATCATTCCTCCTTGGTATGAACCATTTTGAACTCCCTTGAATGACATGACACTTAAGTAAGTAAAGCTATCCTTTCACGGCTCCGAGGGTAATTCCCTTAACGAAGTACCGTTGGATAAACGGGTAGATCGTAACAATAGGCAGAATGCTGACCACAATGGATACATAACGAACCTGAAGGGAGGAGACCGCCAGCGCACCAGATGTCATCGTACCGCCCATCTTCTGCATCACTTCCGGCGAAGCCATGATCAGCACTCTTCGCAGGAACATCTGTAAGGGCTGCATATCCTGTTTGCCCAGATATAATAGGGCCGTGAAAAAGTTGTTCCAGTGGAATACCGCATAGTACAGCGTGAGCACAGCCAGTGTTGGCTTAATGATTGGAACCGCCAGACGATACAGCATCGTCATCTCGTTGGCCCCGTCTATACTGGCACTTTCGAAAATTTCATTCGGAATGCCTTCGAAAGCTGAGCGGCAGATCATGACGTTAAACGTAATCACCAGCACAGGCAGCACCATAACCCAGCGAGTGTTGTACAGCCCAAGCGAGGTAATCAGCATGTAGACCGGAATGAGTCCACCCGAGAAATACATGGTGAAGGCGATGAAGAAATTCAGCTTGCGACGTAAGAAAAACTGCTGTCTGGATAATGGAAACGCCGCAAGACATGTTGCCACGATGTTCAACAGTGTGCCTACCACGGTGTACCAGAGGGTGTTGTAGAACGAAACCCATAACTCCTTGTATTGCAGTACCATTTGGTAACCTGACAGGGTAAATCCAACGGGCCACAATACAACTTTTTGTTTGTCGATGGCATCCACCGAGCTGAATGAAATACTAATGACGTACAGAAAGGGATACAACGTGACAACAACCGCCAGTATGGTCAGCAGGTAGACACATCCGTAGAACAAACGGTCACTTCTCGATTTTTGCATACAGGTCTCCTTTGGTCCGGGTTATAGTCTTACCAGAGTGACATCTTGGTCAGGCGGCGGGTCATGGAATTGGCAGCAAAAACAAGGATAAAGGTGATGATGGAGTTGAACAGGCCGACCGCTGTGGCGAAGCCGTAATTCTGGCCCTCAATCCCCATCCGGTATACATAGGTGGACAGGACATCAGCTGTTTCGTAGGTGGCTCCGTTGTAGAGCAGATATACTTTCTCGAAACCTACACTCATAATGCCGCCAAGCGACAGAAGCAGAAGAATGACGATGGTTGGTTTGATACTGGGTAGGGTCAGGTGCCATAGCTCCTGGAATTTGTTGACGCCATCAATTTTGCCGGAATCATACATCTCGGGGTCGATCCCCATAATGGCTGCAATGTAGATGATGGAGCTGAAGCCAAAACTTTGCCAGATGTCGGAACTCGTGAAGATGGTACGGAACCAGCTCGCATCCATCATGAAGTTCACTTTTTCCATGCCAAGACTCGCGATGAGGGTGTTCACAATACCGTCTGTTGGTGACAGGAAGTTAATAATCATGCCAGCTACAACAACAGTGGAGATGAAGTGAGGAAGGTACGTAACGGTCTGGGCAAATCGCTTGAATGTCCGGTTCTTGATCTCCACGATGCAGACAGCGAATAAAATCGGAATGGAAAAGCCGAACAAGAGCGGCAGGAAGGCGAGCAGAAATGTGTTACGCAGCAGTCGCCAGAAGTAAATGGAATTCACGAACTGTTCGAACCAGCGCAGTCCCACCCATTCCCCGCTGAGCATGCCCTGACCCGGCAAGAAATTACGAAATGCCAACAGCACGCCAGGCATCGGAAGGTACATGAAGATGAGGTAATACAGAAAGATAGGCGAAAACATCAGTAGCAAATATTTATCCCGTCTGATCAGGCTGAACAGCGTGGACATGCGTTTTTTCAACGTGAAACACTCCCCTTCGCTACATAATTACAACGTTTGAATTTTTGAATAAAAAGAACTGTCATTCCACTGACGTATTTGTTATTCATCTCATTCACATTTTGTAACAACCTATATCATTCTGCGCACTAATGAGATAATTAATTAGAAATAGTCCTCCTTACACCGTATTTCTGTCTTTTCAATACTTGCCATAACCATAATTACAACGTTGTAATTTTAATCTAAATGTATACGCTTACATAAACTTTTTCCCATCTTAGCAAAGTCTTCAATGTTTGGCAACAACAAAAATCAGTGGCATGCTGTAACGTACTAAATACAGTCTCGCATTCGCGAGACTGCCCGTTAAAATCTACACATGATTCCGATATTCCATCGGTGTCATAACATACACTCGCTGAAAGGCTCTGTAAAACTGACTGACGCTGGAAAATCCCAGTTCATAACTGATTGTGGTTACTGAATCCGTTGTATGGCGAAGCCTCTTGGACGCTTCTTCTACGCGCAAATTCAGCAGATATTGATACGGTGTTGTTCCCGTAAGAGCCTTGAAAGAACGCATAAAATGATACCGGCTCTGATGTGCAACCATCGCCATCGAATCAATATCCATTGGGCCTGTATAGGCACTGTGAATGTAATCAAGCACTCGTTGGAGATGAGGATCAATGAATGAGCCGGGATTTACAGTCCTTTTTTCATTTTCCTGCCCCGCCAACATACGTCTTAGATACGTTTCAATCGCCATTTCTGTTTCCTGCACTTGCAGCATTTCGGGCACATCATCTAACAAAATGGAATTCCAGCCACGAAACAGACTGCTGATCTCAGCAGGATCAAAAGTCTGGGTAGGTCGAAACTCAGCTCGCCCCCCTCTTGACTCCACACCTTCGAAACTGCCTAATGGCGGTTTACGGAACTTAATCACAATGACAGCCGAATCCGACCCTATCTCAAAATAATGCTCAGTCTGGGGATGAGTAATAATCCCTATGCCTGCTCTTAGCGGGTATGCATGCCGCTCCTGTACCAGATGACATTGACCTCTGACCGGCAGCGTTAGCTGATACCAGTCGTCATGTACATGCGGCTCATTCGCAAACCCTCCGGTAGCTTTCCATAATTCCAACCCATTTAGCGTCATGTTTAATTCCATCGTTTGCTCACCTGCTGACATTATAGCAAATCGTGCTCACTTTCCAAGCACTTTTCACAAAGACATGATCTGCTCCCATCTTTTATCATAGAAAAAAATAATTCGAGGTGATCTCCCATGGCTCAGGCCACTTTAAGCAAAATGCAAATCAACTCCTCCGCCAATTGGGCACTCGCCGGAGTCAGCTTCGCCCATCTGCTGAATGATGCGATGCAGACGGTGGTTCCGTCTGCATTCCCGCTATTCCAGCAGACCATGCAGCTCAGTTTCGCCCAGATGGGCTGGATTGCCTTCACCCTGAATATTACCGCATCCGTCCTTCAGCCACTGGTCGGTTATATGTCGGATCGCAAGCCCATGCCGATCCTGCTTCCCGGAGGTATGTTATTCTCCCTGATCGGTGTTCTCGGTTTAGCTTTGTCTTCCGAGTTATGGATGCTGCTTGTTTCGGCAGCATTGATTGGCATAGGCTCATCCATCCTGCACCCCGAATCCTCACGCGTGGCTCATATGGCGGCTGGTCGTGGACGTGGAATGGCGCAGTCGATCTTCCAGGTGGGAGGCAACACAGGGCAGGCCATTGCTCCATTACTGGTCGCCTTCATCCTGCTGCCACATGGGCAGCGTAGTTTTCTATGGCTGATGGGCTTTGCCCTGATCGGCATCTTCATTCAGTCTTTTGTCAGTCGTTGGTACAGAGACAAGCTTACCGAGACTCGCATTCGTCAGCAACGCCCTCTAAAATCAAGCGGCGCAGAGCCAGCAGCTCGGCCTGTGAGCAGGGGATTCATCGCTTTTACAATGGGAATTCTCATCCTGCTGCTGTTCTCCAAATTCGTATATATTGCAGGCATGACCGGGTATTACGCCTTCTATTACGCGGATGCATATGACTTGCCTCTCTCCCAGGCACAGATCTGTCTATTTGTTCTGCAATTTGCAGGCATGGTCGGAACCTTGCTCGGCGGCCCACTCGCTGACCGCTACGGACGCAAACCGATGATCTGGTTCTCCATTGCAGGCACTGCACCGTTTTCCCTGTTGCTACCTTATGCGGGACCTGTCCTGTCCATGGTGTTGTGCGGAATGATTGGACTAATCCTGATGTCCGGCTTCAGCGTCATCATTGTTTATGCACAGGAATTGCTTCCTCGTCATATTGGAACGGTATCCGGATTGTTTTTTGGCCTGTCGTTTGGCATGGCTGGGCTTGGCTCGGTTGTGTTAGGTTCCTTAATTGACGTGACTAGCATTTCGTTTGTTATCAAGTTATGTTCGTTTTTGCCACTGCTTGGTGTGTGTGCTGTATTTCTGCGCAAGGACCAACCAAGAACAGCGTGATAACCGTTGAAACCTCACTGATTTTGTGACTACAATACACCTAAGACACTCAAGGATATCAGAAGGAAGGAATAACGCATGATTATTGATGTACAGCATGTTACTTGGAAAAGGGGACCCCTTACCCTATTGAACGATGTGAACTGGCAGGTTAATGACGGTGAACACTGGGCGTTGCTTGGCCTGAATGGCTCAGGCAAAACAACACTCCTGAACATGATCACCGGATATCTCTGGCCGACCGAAGGCAAGATATCCGTGTTAGGCCATGAATATGGTGATGTGGATCTGAGACAGCTTCGCAAATCCATTGGCTGGGTCAGTTCATCTCTGCAAGAGAAATTGCATGGCACAGACCGCACGCAGTATGTCGTGATCAGCGGCAAACACGCCACCATTGGCCTATATGACAAGCTGTCAGATGATGATCTGGATCAGGCACAGGAATTGATGCAAACGCTGGGTTGTCAGCACCTGTGGGATCGCGAATATCGTACCTGCTCTCAAGGCGAGAAACAGAAACTTCTCATTGCCCGAGCACTGATGGCCAATCCGCGCGTACTCATTCTGGACGAGCCTTGCAATGGACTGGATCTTTTCTCAAGAGAGCGACTGCTGGAGAGCATCCGTGAATTATCACAGCGCCCAGATACCCCTTCACTCATCTATGTCACCCATCATACCGAAGAAATATTGCCTGTCTTTAGTCACAGCCTTCTGCTTCGCCGGGGCGAAGTCGTCCGTAGTGGATTAACTGGCGATCTGATGAATACGGAAGTGCTGAGCAACTTTTTCGAGGCACCTGTGGAAGTGGATCGGCACGGAGAACGTGTCTATGTCAGAGCAGCGGCGGATTCATAATTGCGGGGTTATACACAGCAAACGTAACATAGGTGAAGAAACTTAACAGTAAAAGCCCAATATCTTATCCACATGTGGATAGATTTTGGGCTTTTAACTGCTATATCTAGTGTTATCCACCGTTTTCTGTGTAGAACTTTCTAATTTATGAGTATAACTTTACGGTTTCATCTATTTATCTATACGTTTCACCACTAACCTATTTTCGCACACCTAAAAACAGAAATAGCGGAATGCGTTGCCTGCGCAGATAGGTTTCCTCGTTTACAAAATAAGCACGTTGTGGTGCTGACTCACGTAAATGTTCTACACGGAACCCTGCCCGCTGCAATGCCATAAAGTAGGATTCAATGGAACGATGCATCTTTTTCACAGAACCGCCCAGCCACTGCTGCTCACGGAATCCTTCCACAAAATACTGATCAACTACCCAATTGGTTCGGGTTCCCGAGGGCTGCAGGGTGGATGTAATAACAGGATGTTCTACCGAAAATATGAATGTGCCATTTTCATTTAACGTGTTATATATCTTGTGGAATAGGCTCTCCACATCCTCGATGTAGTGAACAGCCAGTCGGGATATAACCAGATCGTATGTACCTACCGGATAGGTCCAGTCTTCCATGAATGCCTGTTCAATCTGTGCATTCGTGCCTTTAACCGATTCGTTAGCTGCCCGCACCATATTCAGTGAACCTTCAACTCCCGTGTAAGTTGTACCCTCTTGACCAGAACGGAGCAATTCTACGCCAAACCTCGCATCCCCGCAGCCAAGATCCAGTATGCTCTTGCCCGCAACGTCTCCGATCAGCTCTAGCATAACGGGTTTCTCTAACGTATCATTGGCATTCTCCTGCCACTGGCGGCGTTCCATATACTTCTCAAAGTTTTCCTCATTATCGTAAAACTCAGGTCCCCTGTAGCCCATTCCACATGCCTCCGTTTCCTTTATGCAACGTTCAATGTACAGCCTGAAAGAGTATACATAATGCCAACCAATCTTTCCATAGTAAAAAAGACTGCCTTCTGAACGAATCCAGAAAACAGCCCTTCATTTATAAGTTGATGTTTCTCAGCCAAAACGCTGCGTTTTGTACCATTTGGTTTCTCTCCGGAATAGCTTATCTCCAATAAGCGAGATAAATGCTTTGACGGATATGACCAGAAATAACTGGGCATATGTGAAATAGGAGAGGCAGGCCACAATAAAATTCTGCGTATTGCTTTGCCCAATATCTGCTGAGAGTGCGAGATTAATTTGTAGTACATAAATGTAGTACATTAATGCCCATGCTATTACGAGATACACGTAAACATCCCCTGAGAACTGGAAGGGAGAAATGACATTCGGATTAAATAATGCAATAACCTGATACACTAGATTCGAGACAAAAATAATATCCGATACAATAATAGCGATCATAAACCAGAAATAACTTGCAGCATAGTACAGAACATGCAGTTTAATTCTCCAGCTAGTACGGTCAAATAAATGCTTCACATTGTCGATAACAACCTGGTAATTTCCCTTGGACCAGCGCTGGCGCTGTTTCATATATACCGATAATTGCTCAGGTTCCTGCTGGTAAGCCTCTGCTTGTGGCGCTAATGCAATAAGCTGACCCCGAGTAAGAATATCAAACGACACGGCCGTATCTTCCGTGATCGCATCAGGGTCCCATCCACCAATCTCACGGATCAGTGCTGCCTTGATAATATAGTTCGTACCAGGAATCGTGCCCAGTTTGAATAACTCCCATAGCCCCGTATGGTGAACACGTTGGACCGTTACAAGTTCCAGATTAATGCAACGGGAGAGAAAATTCTGACCCCGATTACGAGCTTTGTTTCGACCAAATACAGCACCATACTTCTCCGGGTTTTCCAATGCTTTTTGTGTCAAAAACATCAATGCATTCCGCTCAGGCGCCGCATCTGCGTCATAGATACATATCCATTCTCCCCACGCCAGTTCAAGGCCATCATTCAAAGCTCCCGACTTCCCACCTGTACCGGTACGCTCCAGAATGGTAAAGTCACGATCTGCATAACTCGTCTTGGCCTTGAGTTCCTTCAGGTGCTCTGCTGTACTATCTGTACAATTATCTGCAATAACAATAACTTGAACTTTATGCTCAGGGTAGTTCAGACGCAATATATGCTCAACGGTAGACACGATAACTACCCCTTCATTATGCGCAGGCACCATGACAGTCACAGTGGGGTAATCATCCATACTTTCAGGAATTTGAATTCCCTTTTTTTCTTGTTTGTTAATGAAACGAATAGCTCCAGCCATAATGACAATCGACTCGGTGACGGATATCCAAATACTGAGGATGGACATCAACAGCAGGAAATCAGCCATTCAATTTCCTCCGATCATATTTCCTGTTAATTTTCCCTCGAAAACGAAGAGTCGCAAAGGTTAATATAAGAATCGTAATGGCAAAGAAACTGCTAACTACAATACATAATGGAACAAACCATGTTAAATAATTCACAGAAATACTCCTCCCCCATAGCATCTAGATGTATTCACCAATGAGATCTGTCTCTGTGTTCCGTTCCAGTGCCGCAATAACAGCATCGATATCCTCATACTTACTGAATTGTTCCTTCTGGAATACCAGTGCACCCGATCGAATAACCGTCTGCAACTCATTTCCCTTTTTATCGATGATTTGCAGATCCATCATGGCTTTTTTGATCCGTTGTGTCAGGATGGGCAAGTACTCCACATTGGTCATTGGACAGATAATCACAAAACGTCCTCGATCCACAAAAAATTTATAATCCTCAAACCGAATCTGCTTCTGTATGGTAGTGGATAGTTCAAGAAGGAACTGTGCATAACGTACGGAACCGAGTGATTCCAGTACCAACGGCAAAAACTCAATCTTGAACATCGCCATGCTGAATCCATATTGCTCCGAATAACGTCTGGCTAGATTACTTTGCTTAACAAGCGTATCCGCAAGTGCATCCTTATTGCCCAGGGAGGTATCCAGATCAATCTCCGGATTACGCTCCTGAAGCTCCTGCAGACGCTCCATGACACGCGCATTGCGTACAAGACTTGCCTTGATAAAAGCAGCCACAGCCACATTGGCTGGAATGAGCAGCCACCAAGAGAACGTAAGTACACTTACATCCGCGTAGGTAACAAGCCATACAAAATAAGAGACCAGATAGATAAATCCGGCGACGACAGATACCCCGACAGGTATCACAAAACCCAGGATCAGCGCTCCAAGCGACACAATGCTAAACACCACATCCAGTGTAGTATAACTCTGATTCATATAAATCTTAAGATAGACAACGAGCTGCTGGATTACGGCTAATCCAATCAAACTCGCATATCCCCATGCAATACGAAGGATGGGTGCTTTATTCCTCATAGGTTTCTTCTCTCCAGTAGATTGTTTAGTGATATTTCGAGTAAACAATATATGACATGAATAGACAAACATCATGTTAACACATTGTTGAATATATGAAATGACATTTTTATTACTTTTTAAGTAACTTTTGTAATTCAGTCTCCCCAAGCAAAGGAAACAGGTTATCAAACATATGTGTGTTTCCACTAAATACATATCCGCCTGGATAACTGGCGTCCAGACTACGCATGCTGATCATATGCTTATACAGCTGTTTCGCCCATTTTGGATCACCTGACTGAACCGCAATCAGCATCGCGAGTCCATATACGGATGGAGATTGGTAAGATACCGCAGGTGTGCGAGTACTACGCTTATATTGTCCCGGCAGCTGATGACGGGTATTGAATTCTTTTTTCAAAAAAGCAATGAGCTTGTCCGGTTTGCGGCTGGTCGCAGTTAGATGGTTCGCTACGATCAGCTGATCAATCAGATTCACTGTGTCATCATATGTATACTCTTTCGTCCCCACATTGAATGTTTTCGGATAAAATATCCCGTCATCCGGCATACTCTTCAACATGGATTCGTACTTGGCATATGTGCCCGGCTCCAGCAATTCATGCTTCTCCATTAATTGGAGAGACGGTAGATCCACATAAACCAGGCTTAACATATCCGCGGAGTAACCATTGCCAAAATCGTGAAAATCAACATAATATCCTTTATTCTGAACCGACTGCGTCAGTGTACGGGAAATATCCGAGGCCGTTGCCATTTTGGCTTCTCTTCCCTGTTGCCATTGATCTGCTGCCTTTAATAAAGCACCGACAATTCGGAAATCATCACCGAGCGCGTTGGTGGTCACGTGAGATTTTCCCTCAGCATCCAGCTTCCAGGCAATATATTTTTGCGGCATGAGGAAATAGGTCGTCAGCAGCTCATAGCTTTGCTCAAATAACGCCTGATCGTTCTTGGCTACAGCATATTGCATCCAAAGACCAAGTGATTCAGATAAAACCTCTCTGCCTGCTACGATATCCGCTTTTTCGGATGTGGCATCCTGCAAATAGGACGCAAGTAAACCATTGGGATTGGTCATATGATCTTGGACAAAGGATACTGTAGGGGATAATTCATTCATCACGAACCGCTCCTTCATGAAAATAATGAACGCTGCTGCAATACTGACCACCAATATGACCAACCACGTTACTGTTTTCCGGTTCATTCTCTTCATGATTCCCTCCTGTACTTTTGCTATTGTGAGATAATGACTACTCTGCTCCTTGAGATCGGTTCGGCTAGGGTCTGGGATGTAGGGGTCAAGGATAGAGGTATTGTTCATTCTGAGATATCCATGTAGGACCGCCGTCCGCCCTTTTTGACAAATTTCCAGTCTACCTCGATGTTGTGGCGCATTCGGCGGAGAAGCTTAACCGCGGTCTCTATCTCTTCATCCGTAAAGCCGTCCAGCGTCACCTGGTCGGAATGCTCGCCCTCTTTACGAATGAATTCCCATGCTTTCAGGCCAGCTTCTGTCGGAAATAACAACTTGTTCTTCTTATTGTCTATTGCCGACTGTTTGACAATAAATTCATCGGATTCGAGTTTGCTAATCGCTCTGGCCGCTGTCGTTCGATCTACTTTGATTAGTTCAGCCAGCTGGTTGGGAATAATGCCCGGATTCTCACATATGCGATAAAGATACAGATATTGGCCTCGGGACAAGTTCAGATGTTGAAATTCGACATTGCTGATCGAATCCAGACAGCGGGCAATCATGCCAATTTCACGCAACACTTCTTTTTTATCAGTCAATGCGCTCACGCCCTTTTATAAAATTGTTGCATTCACAACATAAATAGTGATATAACTACAGTTAAATTGGATTAAATTTTAACCATGATACTCACATGGAACGGCTGCAATGATTATGCTATATACCAGTTTATCATGCCCGGATATGATTACTATCGTCCAAAGGAGAAACATTCATGAATACAACGATTGTTGAAGTTACTAATCAGGAATTGCTCGATGCCTGCTTCGCCATTCGTACTGCTATTTTCGTCGAAGAACAAGGCGTACCCGCAGCGGATGAATTCGATGTTTATGATACATTAGACGCAGAGGCGCGCCACATTCTGCTCTACGTAGACGGTGTACCTGCCGCTTCCTCCAGACTGCGCATTGTGGAACAGGTCGCCAAATTGGAACGGATCTGTGTCATGCTTGATTACCGCAAACACGGCCTGGGCCGTGTGCTGATCGACAAGCTGGAGCAGATGGCTGTTGCTGATGGTCTTGAGAAAGCCAAGCTGCACGCACAGGTACAAGCTTCCGGGTTCTACGAACGTCTCGGATACGCACCCGCGTCGGAAGTATTTATGGAAGACGGCATCCCCCATCTGCTGATGACCAAAAAACTGAAATAATGAAACTCCAAAAAACGCCTCCGTTATCACTTCTCAGTGATATACAGAGGCGTTTTGCATTCAGGCAACGCATTCGCGAATCCAACAACGATAAATGGCACGTAGAGGCACCGATAAGAGAAACTAAGTATCCTAACTTACCTGCCAGCTCCGCGTTGTATCTTATCCCAGTGCCAGACGGTCTGGCTCGGATTCGGCAGCGTTGTTCTTCATTTGTTTACTGCGCAACTGTCCGCAAGCAGCATCGATATCCGTACCATGTTCCATACGTACAGTGGAGTTGATGTTGTTCTTTTTGAGCGTATCATAGAAGCCCAGAATCGATTCTTCTGTACTCCGTTGATACTGACTGTGCTCATCCACCGGGTTGTATGGAATCAGATTCACACTGACCATACTTCTGCGACTGGACAACAGTTCAGCGAGCTCCGCGGCATGCTCACGTTGATCGTTAACATCACGTAGCAGGATGTACTCAAACATGATGCGTTTGTTCGTTTTAGCCAGATAATAATCCACCGCATCCATCAATTGCTCAATCGGGAAAGCCCGGTTGATCTTCATGATGTGTGTACGCAGTTCATTATTAGGTGCATGCAGAGAGATCGCCAGGTTAACCTGCAGACTGCTATCTGCAAATTCCTTGATTTTGTCCGGAAGGCCGCTCGTGGATACAGTTATCCGTTTGGCGGCAAGTGCCAATCCTTTGCGATCCTTGATAACTTCGATGAAATCACTCATGTGCTGGAAGTTGTCGAATGGTTCGCCAATCCCCATCACAACTACGTTGGTTACCCGTTCGTTTTGACCTGCTGCATCCAGATGTCGCTGCACATGCATAATCTGTTCCACAATCTCTCCAGCGGTCAGGTCTCGGCTCTTCTTGATCAGACCGCTCGCACAGAAGCTACAGCCAATATTACAGCCCACTTGTGTGGTCACACAGACGGTAAGTCCGTATTTCTGCCGCATCAATACCGTCTCAATCAGGTTGCCGTCCTGCATCCGAAGCAGAAACTTCACGGTACCATCTGCCGATTCCTGCTTCACATGTTCGCTCAGCGAGTTCATTGTGAAGTGCTCAGAAAGAACAGCCAAACATTCTTGACGGACATCGGACATTGCGGGGAAATCGTGTACACGCTCTTGATATAACCATTCCCAAATCCGGGATGCACGGGATTTTTTCTGCCCATGCTCAGGTAGCCAGGAACGTAATTGCTCTAATGTTAATCCATATATGGATGATTTGTTCATTGTATAATCCTCTTTTCGCAAAAAAGCATATGGCTTATCGGTCCTACCCAAAAAACCTCTACTCCGTATTGTCCCAAAATTGACGAGGGAAAACAAGGGCTTTTGCATTTCTTCCAAGAGGTTTTATCCATGGTAAATCTGCACAACAGACCATATTTCACCCTATCGGGCCTTCACCATTAGAAGTGAATGATACCGGATGTGTGCAGTAGAACCAGCAAAACCAGGATCGGAGCTACGTAACGCAACATGAACAGCCACACCCGGAACCATCCGGAACGCAGACCGGAAGCTTCAGCAGCCGTTTTCCAGAAGTATCCGGCAAAAATCGTTACAAGCAGTCCACCTACAGGCAACAGGATGTTGGATGCTACAAAGTCCATCCAGTCGAACACACTCTTCGATCCAATCGTCCATTCAGGCAGCAAGCCGAGCGACAATACCGAAGGAAGTCCCACGATGAAGACCGCTAGCGAGATAACCCACACCGAACGACTGCGGCTCCAGGACAAACGTTCCATGAAATATTTCACCGGAACTTCCAGCAAGGATACTGCTGACGTTAATGCCGCAATAGCCAACAGGATGAAGAACAGCCCACCAAACAAGAAGCCAAGTGGCATCGCCGAGAAGGCCGCCGGAAGTGCCACAAAGATCAGTGAAGGTCCTTGGTCCGGTGCAATACCAAACGAGAATGTTGTTGGGAAGATGATCAGTCCAGCAATGAATGCATAGATCAGGTCACCCGCGCCGACGGCGACGGTTGCCGCACCGAGGGATTGATTTTTATCGACATACGAACCATAGGTTACAAGGATACCCATCCCGAGTGACAGGGAGAAGAAGGCATGTCCAAGCGCTACCAGTGCTGATTCGGTTGTAAGCTGCGAGAAGTCCGGATTCAGGAAGAAGGATACCCCAGCACCTGCACCCGGCAATGTAACTGCACGAATCATCAGGATAATGAGCAGTACCAACATTGCTGGAATCAGTACCTTGTTAAACTTCTCGATTCCGTTAGATACCCCTTTGGCAACAATCCAGCCTGTGATCAGAACCGAAACCAGTTGCCACACAATCGGCATATAACCGCCTATGAAGGAATTGAATTGTCCCGCATAATCCGGATTGTTAAACAATGTTCCACTGAATGACGTAATTGCATATTGCAAGGTCCAGCCAGCAATAATGACATAAAAAGAAAGGATGATAAAAGGCGTCAGTACTTGCAGCAATCCGGCTGCGAGCCAACCTTTATGTCCACCTGCTTTGATAAAAGCCGTAGCTGCACTACCTCTGCCACTGCGACCAATCGCAAGTTCAGCGAGAAGAACTGGCAGACCGATGAGCAGCAAACAGACGATGAAGAGCAGGAAAAACGCAGCCCCTCCGTTCTCACCCGTAATGTACGGGAATTTCCACATGTTGCCCAGACCAACCGAACTACCAATGGCCGCCAGGATAAATCCAGCTTGGGAGAAACGTTCTCCTTTGCCAGCGTTGTCTTGATCTAGATTAGGCTTACTAAAATTCATCGTATCTACTCCATCACTTTAAAGTTTTCCCGTAATTATATACTACTCACCTTGTCAGGTCATTCGAAATTCGAAATTTGTCGAAATGTTATTTTTTTACATAAAAAACATGCGGAAATCTTCATCTCATAAGTTCCTTAAACACAGTATGTGATAAAGTCCGTTAGTCCAACCGCATGAAGTTTCAACAAATCTGTATTCCCAACCATTCAAAGCCCAACAGAATCAAAAAGAGGTGTCCCCTCAGCCATTTGGATGACTGCGAAGCACCTCACTTTTTGAATTACACTTTAATTTGAAGTAACTCGTACTTGATAACGCCCATCGGAGCATTGACATGAATGACGCTGCCCACTTCTTTGCCCATTATCTCCTTGCCCAGCGGGCTCTCGTACGAAATTTTATTATTCGCAACATCGGCCTCGGCAGGGCCAACCACTTTATATTCAATCTTCTCGGCGAACTCAATGTCATTAAGCAACACCGTCGATCCGATGCTCACTTTGTTGGAGTCTATATTATCTGAAGAAATGACTCTTGCTTTTGTCAGCATCTTCTCCAAGATCAAAATTCGGGTCTCCATAAAGGCCTGATCATCTTTGGCTGAATGATACTCACTATTTTCCTTCAGGTCACCGTAACTGATCGCGAGTTTCAGACGAGCTGCCAATTCCTTACGCTTCACCGTCTTCAAATCCTTCAGTTCGTCCTCCAGCTTTTCCAAGCCTTCCTGTGTCAAAATCACTTCATCATTAGCCATTTTTCCATCTCCTAATCCTGCTATCTATCTATATTCTAACCTATATCCACTCCAAAGGGTTAGCATACCCCGGAAAAAGAAATAGCTCATCCATATATTGTATTCCAATGAAATCAGAACCATGTCCATCTCTTGAGATGAATTTCAAGGCTTTGTTCAATAATTGTACCGTTACAATCTGCTTAACTGATGATGTTGTTTTCATCCGTTCACTTTTACAATGAACTCAGGGCAGCTTTATAACTACCACATGCAGCCCACTATATGACGTGAGGTGATAAGAATGATTGAACTTTTGAATACAGCTGAAATACAGGCCTATCTGAAACGGATCGGCATAGATGATATAAAGGAACCTACACTGGAATTCTTATTTGAACTCCAGCGAGCACATGTGCAATATTTATCCTGGCAAACGGTCGATATTTTTGCAGGTCGTCCTGCGGGATTCAGTCTTCAAGATTCAATTCAGCTTATATTACAAGGACGCAGCGGCTACTGCTTTCATCTAAATGGTGCATTTAGTGTTCTTCTCCGATCACTGGGTTATACGGTTGATTGGCATCGCGGTGGAGTACAGCCTCATGGGGAACAACCCCGTGTGAACTCATTTCATCTCGGTCTGTCCGTGCTTCTGCCGGATGCTGACCCGACAGTTGAACGCTGGATTGTAGATGTAGGTCTCGGCGGAATGCCCTTTGAACCTCTGCCACTTCGTTATGGAACCTATGGTTCAGCTCCATTCACATACCAATTGATGCCATCATCTGTTGTGGCTGGGGGATGGCGGCTTGAGTACGAGCCAAATGGGCCAAGTGAAGGAGTCGACTATGCTCCTGAAGCACTCTCCAGTCTGGAAGAGTTCATTCCCAAACATGAATTCTACAGCCAGGCGGTCGAATCACCTTGGCATAACGTATTTTTACTTCGTCAGCGGGATGAGAATCGCAGTCATGAATTACGTGGATGTATGCTCCGAACACATGATATCGAAGGAATCCAGAAAACAGAGATCGGGAATTATACCGAGTGGCGTAACGTATTAACGGAAATATTCCATGAACCCTTGGTGAATTACAGCGAACTGGAATGCCTAGATATGTGGGATCGAATAAAGGCTGCGCATACAGAATGGAAACGAGTACAGGAAGCATAATGATTTGGGAGGAAGAGTTGAGGGGACGTTCCATATAAAGGAAAGTTACTGAACTGCGCCGAATACGTATTCAGGTGATTAATGATGATAACTATTCGTGTACTCCAAGTTCCAGAAGTATTGCCCGAGGCGAACTGGAACCAATTGCTATCGCAAGTTTCTGCGGAGCGACGTGCTCAGGCTTCGCGTTTTGTGCGTCAGGCTGACGCGTATCGCTCCGTGCTGGGAGAGATATTGACTCGTGTGACTTTGAGCATGTTAACTGGACTGAGACCTGCTGAGCTTTCATTTACCCGTAATTCCTACGGCAAACCTTCGCTCAGTCACCATTCGGATGTACAATTCAACGTCTCCCATTCTGGTGATTGGATTGCTCTGATCTCTGGCAGTACAGATGAACTTGGCGTGGATGTGGAAAAAATAGCTCCAATTGACATGCAGATTGCAGAGCGTTTCTTCTCCCCTAAGGAGAGCCAGTTCTTGGCCGCCGAGCCTGATGATCGTCGGCTGGAGACCTTCTACCGTCTATGGACGCTGAAGGAAAGTTATATCAAGGCAGTCGGTATGGGCCTGTCCATGCCACTGGATTCCTTCGCCATCCTTCCCAATGAGCGGGAAGATTGGCATTGCAAACAGGCCGGGACATATCTCTTTCTCAGTCAGCGACTGGATGATGGACATATGCTTGCAGCCTGTTCGGCTGGGGGAGAGCTGCCGAGCAAGCCGGAAATCGTAACCTTAGAGGATCTGTATCCGGATTTAGTATAGAGTGGTGCTGGGCCTCAACGAGTTGGAATCAGTTGAGTTTTATAAGAGGCGCCATTAAGGAAATTCTGCTAATGTTAATCAAAAAAAGCTAACGACGTGAGTATCACGAGTTAGCTTTTTTGGCTTTATATTCACACTCCGTTTACGTCTCTGACGTATCGAATAGGACTAGTCCCGGCTACGCAATTTTCCCAGCAGACGGATGATCTCAATGTACAACCATACCAATGTCACCATCAATCCAAATGCACCGTACCACTCCATATACTTGGGCGCACCACGTTCAGCACCACCCTCAATGAAGTCGAAATCAAGGACCAGATTGAGGGCAGCCACAATGACGATAACGACCGAAATACCGATGCCGATCAAGCTGTTATCATGCAGATAAGGAATCGAAATGCCGAAGAAACCCAGTACAAAGCTCAACAGATACATGATCATGATACCGCCAGTTGCAGCAACAACGCCCAACTTGAAGTTCTCCGTAGCTTTGATCAATCTGGTTTTGTATGCCACCAGCAGAGCGATGAATACAGCCATGGTCAACAGAGCCGCCTGCAAGGTAATTCCGTTATACAGGGACTCATAGGTTGCAGAGAGTGCTCCCAGGAACAGTCCTTCTGCCACGGCATAGACAGGTACGAGATAAGGTGCCACTACTGGTTTGAACGAAATGACAAGCGCCAGAATGAAACCAACAATTAATCCACCATAAGCGAGCGGCATCACTTGTTGTCCGTTAAAGAACATCATCCATGTTGCAAACGCACTGCCCAGCAGAATCACAAGCGTAATAAACGCTTTGTTCACCGTGCCGTTGATCGTCATGTAATTCTGATACCGATCTTCTCCATATCCTCTGTTTTCAAACGTGCTGTCTTTAAGTGTAGGGTTACCGCTACGACCGATCAACACAATCACCTCTTCATATGTATTTGGTATATCTATGATACTAAGCTTGGGTTTACTACGTTTCAAATTCTACAAGCTACTCCCTCAAAAAGATCGGGATAGCACCAGAAGGAATCGGATGCAATCCTTCGATCACATCCTTACCCACTGGCGCAACACTTAGGACATATGTCCCAGACATTGCATGTTCATGTGCTTTTTAAGCGTCTTATTTGTACAACACTTTATCTACATTGTATTTCGCACGCATCGTGTTGATGATATACGTCTCGTAAATTTCACGATCTACCGGATCTTCAACCAGGCATACTTCAATCTTCGTTACTTCTTCGCGGTGATTCTTAATTGGTGATACTGTATCTTCAAAATGCTTTTTGATGCGGGGTCTTAATTTACGTGCTTTCCCGACAAATAACAACTCTCCAGCAGCATTGTAAAACATGAAAATCCCGCCTAGTTCCCGGGTAATCAGGTGAAAATCAGTAAATCCATAAATGTGGCTAAGCTGTGGATCAGCCTGCTTTGTGATGGTTACATCCGGTGTTGGCACGGTAATATTAATCAATAGGCTCACTTCCTCATTATCTATAGGTTTACATCCTATCACATATTATAAAGGGACACCATTTCAATCTATATGAAGTACAATTCACGCAATTTTCGCTATTACGACAAATATTTCAAAAAAAAGGTTAACTTCCCTGATTCAAAGTGGTACTATAGGGGTATGAGGAAGAAATTGGGCACTGAGACATACGTCTTTATATCTACCTCTGTCTATTGTACCCTATGATTGAATATCTTTTTCATGCTGAATTCTGTTATGTGATCACGACAAGAGTACAGTTAGCAAGAACCCTAGCTTATAGATTGTGGATTTATCATCTAATCGAACCTTGCAGCAAGCAAACCTAGAAAGACCTAGATTCATGATTCACTGTAGATTTTAAGTATCACCTAGAAAGCCTGCAATTATAGTCGTACTGAAGTTAATAGACACACGTAGAAGGTCAGATAGCTATCGATCCTAGAGAGACTAGTCATGCAATACAACTGTAGAAATTATAGCAGCAGTACTATAGAAAATGGATCAAGTTTCACCACCAGGCCCCGGCATACTGCCAGGGCTTTTTTGCGTTTGTGCGAACAACCAACCACACGCTCAGGGAAACAGAGGTATCGTGGTTCTTTCTGCGGGGTTTATAATATGGCAAGATACCAGTAGAGGGAGTGATGGGATGTATTCCGATCTGCAACTGACGGAGGACCGCCCTGTATATATACAAGTCAAAGATTATATGAAGCGTTTGATGCTCAAAGGCGGCCTGCAAGCCAAACAAAAGCTGCCCTCGACCCGTGAACTCAGTACACTCATGAAGGTTAGTCGCAGCACGGTCCTGCTCGCTTATGCCGAGCTTGAAGATGAAGGTCTGATCTATGCAGTCAAAGGCAAGGGCAATTACGTCAGTGCCTCCATCGAAACACCTGAGGCAGCAGCGAACTGGGAACTGGACTGGACGACAGAGGTAAGCGAGTATGCAATTCAGGCAGAGCAGTACGATCTGATGAAGCACGGCTCCGGAGCAGAGCGAGGTGAGATATCGTTTACCAGCATAGCGCCGGATGAAAAGCTGTTTGATCTGCACAACGTGAAGCGGGCTTTTCTGGATCGCATGTCACTTGAAGGCGAAGTACTGCTGAATTACGGATATGCGCAAGGATACAGACCGCTGATGAACTATTTACTACGTTATATGGAGAACAAAGGTGTTGACCTCCGTGGCAAGGACATTCTGATCACCAACGGATTCACGGAAGGTTTCGATCTGGTGCTTGGAGTGTTGCGCAAAAAAAGCGGAAAAGCGCTATGCGAGAATCCAACGCATCACACGGCGATTAAAAATCTAAAGTTGCACCAGTTTCAACTGACCGGTGTGAACATGGAGCCGGATGGCCTGGACTTGAAGCAACTGGAACATGAACTTGAGGCAAGTCCATATGATCTGGCATATCTCGTGCCATCCTATCACAATCCAACCGGGATTGTGACGTCTCCTGCGAAACGGGTAGAGATCATCCGGTTGATGAACAAGTATCAGGTACCGATTATTGAAGACGGTTTTAACGAAGAATTGCGATATTCAGGTTCCCACGTATCTCCCCTGATCGCCAGCATGGGCAAAGGCAATGGACTGGTGTATCTGGGCAGCTTCTCCAAAGTCCTGTTCCCAGGTCTGCGGGTAGGTTGGATTATTGCGGATGCGGCGCTGATTGATTATCTGGAGAGTATGAAACGGGCACGCAGCATCCATACCTCCACGCTGGACCAATCGTTATTGTATCAATATCTGAGCAACGGTAATTTCGAGAAATATTTGAAGCGAGCTCGCACCGAATATAAGCGAAAATATGAATTGGTTGTGCGTTGCCTGAAACAGTATCTGCCAATGTGCCAAATTTCCGGTGCGGGTGGTCTGCATCTGTTCGTGCAGTTCCCGTCCGAATACAGAACCCGTGAACTGCTGGAAGCCTGTAAAGTGAAAGGTGTAACGTTCACACCAGGGGATACCTTTTATCTGGAACCCGGTCAGGGTGTAAACACGATGCGTCTGGGTTTCTCCAGAGTCAGCGATGAGAATATACGTAAAGGCATTCGCATCATTGGCGAGACAGCAGCTCAAATGAGATAAGGAGGATTTCACATGAAAGTTGGCGTGATTATGGGCGGTACATCTTCAGAGCGGGATATTTCACTGCTCACCGGACAGGAGATGATTGCAAACCTGAATAAAGACAAATACGAGGTTGTACCCATTGAGCTGAATACCAAGCGCGATCTAATCGACAAGTCAGTGGGGATCGATGTGGCACTGCTTGCCCTGCATGGCAAATACGGCGAAGACGGTACGGTCCAAGGCACATTAGAATCTCTGGGTATTCCCTACACAGGCTGTGGTGTGCTGGCAAGTAGTGTATGTATGGATAAAGACATGTCCAAACAGCTCATGCAGCATGCAGGTGTACTTACCGGGGAATGGCTGCGGGTGAATCATATGGAGGAACTGTCCTCTATTGCTGTTCAACAATTAACGTACCCCGTGGTGGTCAAACCCAATTCAGGCGGTTCCAGCATCGGTACCCAAGTGGTGAAGGAAGCTTCCGCCCTGCCAACTGCTGTAGAGGCTGCCCTCGCCTGGGATGATACGGTCATGATTGAACAGTATATCGAAGGTGAGGAGATTACCTGTGCCATTCTGGATGGTAAGATGCTGCCGGTGATCTCCATTCGTTCGAGCGCCGAGTTTTTCGATTATGCTTCCAAATACGATGACCACGGGGCCGATGAGCAGGTTGTGCAATTGCCTGTGGACCTTCACCATCGCGTTGAAGCCGCGGCCTTGGCCTGTTATCAGGTGCTCAAATGCAGCGTCTACGCGCGCGTGGATATGATGATTCGGGAGGGCATGCCGTATGTGCTTGAAGTGAACACGCTACCGGGTCTTACCCGTAACAGTCTGTTGCCCAAAAGTGCAGCTGCTGCAGGCATTTCTTTTGCAGAGCTGCTGGATACCATTATTGCACTTTCGTTGAAGGAAAGACCCAAGGAGGATACAACATTATGAGCCTGGATGTGACGATTAGACATAGCTCCACTACCGATCTGCAAGATATGGTCATTCTGATGGACCAACTTGGTTATCCCACCACGTACGCCGAGATGGAAGAGCGCTATACCCATATCTCTGCGGACGCAAACTTTACTACACTCGTTGCTGAAGCACGAGGCCGCGTAGTTGGACTGATCGGATTACAGACTTCTTATATGTATGAAAAAAACGGAAGACACTGCCGCATCTTGGCATTGGTTGTACACGACCAGTTCAGGGGCTCAGGCATCGGCCGTCAGCTCATTCTTGAAGCTGAGCAATGGGCAGCCACGCATAACGTGGATTCCTTGTCTCTGAACAGTGGCAATCGCCCAGAGCGTGAAGCTGCACATGAATTCTATCGTCAGATGGGCTTTACAGCCGGGAGTACCGGGTTTAGCAAAAAGCCGCAGATTCTACAGCACACTTAACCTGCCGGATACGGGATACGCCCCCTTAAATATCAAATCAAAAAAAGAACGCCCCAATCCACACATTGGCGAAAAGGGCGTTCTTCAGTATATATCTATGCCGCATTGATATACTTTTTGATGATTATGGGATCAATATTTGGCTGACTGCGCACCATCAATCGGAATAATGGCTCCATTGATAAACGGTGCTTCGCCAGACAGCAGGAAGGCAACGAGACGCCCTACTTCCTTCGGTTCACCCAAGCGCTTCGCCGGGTTGTCCTTCACGAACTCTTTGGATGCTGACTCCCAGTCATTCGGATTGATCTGTTTGAACGAACCGATGACCATATCTGTCAGAATGGCTCCGGGTGCAATTGCATTAACGCTGATCCCATGCTCGGCGTATTCAATCGCTGCATCTTTGGTCATGCCAGCTACGGCATGTTTGCTCGCTCCGTAGGCAACCAGGTTTGGCACGGCGCGAATCCCTCCAACAGAGGACGCGTTCACGATGTAGCCTTCGCCCTGTTTTTTCATCACAGGTAGAACGTGCTTCAACCCGAAAAATACACCCTTCAGATTGATATCGATAACTTTATTGAACATCTCCGTCTCGTAGTTCTCGATCAGGTTTTGCTTGCCTTCAATGCCTGCATTGTTGAAAAATGCATCAATACGCCCAAATTCATTGACCGTATCACTAACATACTTCTTCACAGCTTCTTCGTCCGATACGTCACCTTCGATTAGCAGAAATTCGGCATGCTGTACCTCTTCCGAGATCACACGCTTGGTCTCTTCCAGCGCCTTCATGTTCACATCCACCAGGGCAAGCTTCGCCCCTTCACGTGCAACTTCCACAGCAGCCGACCGTCCGAGACCGGAGCCACCGCCTGTAATCAGGACCACTTTACCCGCAAATCGTTCAGTCATAATCCATAGACCTCCCTTTGCTGTTTTGACATCCTCCATACGTAAATACCCATTTCTTCATTTGCTCTAATCTAACGGGGAACAGTTACAGCCATCATCTCAACCGGATTAGTATGCTTCCGTACTGGCCCTGCCATTCGTCCTCAGGACTTCATAGCCTCATAGGCTGCAAGTAATTCCCTTACTTCTACTCCGTTGATCTTCATCCCGTTCACTTGACACTGTTCCAACTGTACTCCAGATAGATCGCAATCGATAAAACGACTTCCCCCAAGATCACAATGCGCCCACTGCATGGGTACACGGTCAGATCCAAGATGTGTGTCCTGGAATTGAACGCCATCCAAAGCACAAAATTCAATCTTGCTATCAGTTAGGCGTAAATCAGCTAGCAATATATTGGTCATATTTAAATTGGTAAATTTGCTTCCACTCAGGTTGCAGTCGGTAATCCGACTATTGGTCAGATTACTGGTGCTGTAACGGACTGAGTCCAGATTAGCTTGAACATATTCAACCACCGACTCACCCGAGTCCTTGGCTAATGTCTCATCACATATTGGATCAAAAGAATCAACGGACATGTTCTTCTCATATACAAACTCATCCTCAGATGCATAGATACAAACATATCCCATTTTTTCGTAAAAATGATGATTATCCAGTTGCCGACCTGAGGTCTCCAGCTTCCAGGTTTCAATCTGCGGAAATTCAGCCTCAATAAGCCTCATGACTTGAGTTCCAACGCCACGGCCCTGGCATACCGGGTCAATATAGATCTTATCGATCCTGGCATGTTTTCGTCCAAGCACGTTAACACTCACTCCGCCAATAGCGCATCCATCTGATTCTACAACATAATAATCCCATTCACGGATCACGTAACGATGCATGCGAACTGACGAATAATCAGGCGGGCATAGATTGCTATCGATATCCTTCTCATTATCCGCCCAGACTTTTATGACATGATCAAAAGCACGAGTGCAAATCTCTGTAAGTACAACAGCATCTTCCTGCTGTGCTCGTCGTAAGCGAATTTCAGAATGTACCTGCTTCGGTTGCACTGGTTCGGACTTTACTTTAAGCAGTTCAAAATAATCGTAGTTCTCCTGATCCACAAGTTTCCTGCGAGAGATATAACGAAAACCCGCATGCTCCAGAACTTTGCGTGACGGCTGATTGAAGGGCTTCACAATGCCCACAATTCGATCCAGCAAGGTATGCTCAAATAAATATGCTGTTAGGGCATGCACCGCCTCTGAGATATATCCTTTATTCCGGTAATCCCGGGAGATGGCGTAGGCCACTTCACGGTCATCACGATCCAGCAGTTCATTTGGAAATACGCCACACCAACCAATGATACGCTGATCTTTATTGTGTACAACAGCAAGCAGGATGCGCACATCTTCCGGGTTGAACTGTTCGTAACTGCCAACGACAAATTGTAAGAATTCGCGCAACTGCTCCTCGGTCATCTTCCAATCTGGCAGGACATCTGTGATTTCAGGTTGTTGGGTTAATGCATACACGGCAGCCTGATCTTCAAGCGTAAATGGACGCAACGTAACGGAGTTTGAATGGATGAATAATTGACTTTTCATATACAACACCTCTGGGGATTTATTTAGGATGAAACGACAAAGAGGAGCACCTCCAATAGAGGCACTCCCCGATCCGTTTCATCATTTCAGAAACGCCGAAGCTCCTCGTAATGGGTCAAAAGGACACACGTATCCCGTTCATGGTCTAACGGAATTTTTGCGGTGTTCTTTTCACGATCATTACGAGAAATCTGGCATACTCTGAAATCCCCTCTCATACTAAGGATTACTTATAACGTCTCACTTAAGGACGGTCAATGTAAATCCAGCCTGTTTCTTGTTCCTTATCTACAGTAGCTCCAAGGGATTCAGCCATAAAGCGCAGCGGCACATACGTCTTGCCGTCTTTGCCTACATAAGCGGATTCCACCATAGTCACTTCTTTACCAGCAACGGTTGCCTTCTTGGAACCTACGGTCAGGACAATCTCATCACCAGTGATGTCGTCAATGACAACAATTTGGTTTGAGCCTTTGGTCCATTTCACTTCAGCATCCAATTCTTCAGACACGTAGCGAAGCGGAACAAATGTTGTGTTCTTAACCGTGATCGCCCCAGCGTATTCATCATCCGGGAAGAGCACTACACTTTTACTCGTGATCCCAGCCTCATCTTTCAGCAATTGGTATGCCAGTGAATTGGAATCAAAATTGCGCAGCATCTGTCCAGGCGTAATATCATCCTTCATCAGATCCATAACGCCACCAGATACATCCACTTCATCAACTGCAACTGTGCCACCGATATTCCACTGTTCACTGTCTCCACTTACCGTTACAGAGTTCACCGGCAGATCCTCAGAAGCAGGCAGCGCTACTTTCAGTTCAAAGTTTTGCTTGCGAATATCCAGCTTGCTGTCGAGATAGAAGTCCAATTTCAGTTTGGTTTCTGTGCCAAAGACCGTTTTGAATTCAGGGGTCTCATTCAACAGGTTGTTCAGCTCCTGATCATAATTGACCAGCATACTGTCCAGTCCTACTTTGATGATGGCATATAGTGACGCAACGGCTTCATCTTTCGATTCAGGAACGATCGAATTCAGCGTGTCGTCTCCCCCACCTTCTACCTCATTCACAGCTTCCAGTACAGGGTAGAACACATCGTACAGATCGCCAATCAGATCTTTCAGTCCTTGCTCATCCTTCGAAATACTCGTCAGGAATGGTTTAACCATGGCAAGCATCTCTTCACCACTAACTTCCAGATGCAGCTTGGAGAGGCTAAGTGCTTCGCCATTCACGGATTCCTGTACCGGTGTTACGGAGATGTTCTTCGGATTGGACAGATGCTTCAGGACAAAAGAGAACAGTTTCGGGGAAATTTCCTCGAGTTGTTTCTCCAGAGCCTTCGTATCTACCATTGGAAGCGCCTGTGCATCCTGGAACGTATCCAGAGACATGTACAGCGGTTTCTGGGCTCCGTCCAGATCAATGACCAATTGGGACTCATTCATGGACACGTGGAAAGGTAACTTCGTTCCCTCCATGCTCAGTGTACCTTTGATCGATGCTGTCTTCGCATCTTTCATTTTGGCTTGATCAATATCCAGGGAAATGGAATTAATTAGTTCGATCATTTCAAGGTCTTTCTCTGTAGCAAATTCCTTAGCCGGTTCTATGTTTATATTCATGGATTGTCTGGATTCACCGGACTTGATACTCGCGCCATTGGCCATTGCTTTGCCAACGTCTACTCCACCCACAGCCTGACATCCTGTAAGAACAACCATTAAAAGTACTAGTGGCACTGCCATCCATTGGACTAACTTCCGATTCGTAATATGAACTCCTCCTTAGAAAAATATGGTTCATTTCCATTATGAAGGTATAGGTAATTCTTGTAAACGGATACGCAAAAAAATAAACCAAAAGGCCGGAACATGTCCGACCTCTGGTCTATCTATATTTCAGCATATCGTATGTTTCGATAAAACATCCTGCTTCATTATGCAATGCTGGGAGTTATTCTTGCTCCTGATCTTCTGCGAGTTTCTCATCCGTTTCTTCATCTTCCGCAGTTGCGGGAGTCTCGAATTGATCCGGCTCGTCCTCTTGAATCGCTTTGTTCTCTTCGTTCTGATCCTGTGTCATATCGCATTCCCTCTCTTCTACCGGATTGTCATATCATCAAGGCCTGAGCCTTGTGTCTATCAATAACCCGAATAGGCTTAGTTCAAACCTACTTCAGTGTCGGCCATAGAATCCCCATCATAATTTTAGTGCTCACTTAGAAAACATAAAAGATGATCCCGTTCCCACTTGCAGCCGTGGCCTGAAACAAGGCCTGGATATCATCCACAGTCTGAACGATCTCCTGAAATGTCTCTTCCGCATCCCAATCTTCCATGACTGGATAGACGCCTTCAGCGATCATCTGGTCCAGACTATACCGCTGCTTTAATTCTTCCGGTGTGAGCTGCTCCAATGCCATGTAGGCTTCCAGCACCTGCTCGTTACTAAGCAAAAACAGATCCATATCCGAATAGTTTCCCAAGTATTGCTCACCTGCGAGAGGCACCACATATCCCAGGGGCGGCTCCCCTTCTACCAAGTTACCGTTCAGCGTGAACTGCAGCATCTGCCATGTCTTATCGATATCCAGATCAACTGCACAATCATGCACACTAACCTCGCCTGACTTAATGGATTCAACTAGCTCCTTTGTTACCACAAGATATCTGCCGGACATTCCCATACCGCTACCCCTCCTGTGTAATTCCTTCTATTGTTCCCCATTAACCGTGCTTGTTGGTTCAGAATCGGGGTAATCCCTATCAAGGAGGGTGTATACATGAAAAAATTTGATTACAGTCTCAATTATGATGAGTTGGATCTGCGCAAACATCCTGAGCTGTACACCGTAGGCCGGGGAGAGCAGGGTGTGCTGATGGTAGAGCCGTACAAAGGCGAGATTCTGCCACACTGGCGATTCAAAACACCCGAGATTGCGATGGAGTCATCGGAGAAAATCTATGAGCTATTTTTGGAGTATAAGAAAAAGGGAGATTTCGTCGGTATGGATATGGCTCGCAAATTTCTCCAGATGGGTTATACACGGGCCAGACGTTATACAAATCACAAAGGAGGACGCAAATACTCAAAGGAGGATGGCTCAATCTTGCCCTATCAGAATGATAAGGTGAAGGCAGAAGCCGCGGCTATATTCAAAGCACAATGGGAGATTGCGAAGACCGATCCAGACTATGTAAAAATGAAGAAGGAGCATCGGGAAAAGTACGAGTCTGATGAAGCGTAGGATCAACGGTGAAAAGATTGACTTATGGAAACATTTGTCTCAGAATCGATCTTGTTACTGTACATTTTCAACCATTATATTGGAGAAGAGAGGCGCATCCGATTATGACAGATTCGTTCATCCACTTAAACACAGGCCAGAATATCAGTATCAACGAATCCACCCAACTTCAGGTAACCATTCAATGTACATCATCTCCTTCTCCCTTGGATGTTAGCTGCTTTATGGTGAACGAAGAGGGAAAGGTCCCATCTGACGACTATTTTGTATTTTATAATCAGACGGCCGATCCCCATCAAAGTGTACTTCTGCAACAGGCAGAGGAACTGAAATCCTCTTTTGTACTGGATACGAATAAATTACGGCAGGCCCCTGTGGAAAAGTGTGTGTTCACGGCTACTCTCGATGCGGGAGGCACATTCGCCAATGTTCAGGCATGTCAGGCGATTGTACAAACTGGTTCCCAGCAGATCACCTATGAGATCACGCAGGTCACTGCGGAAACAGCTCTTATTTTTATTGAAATCTATAAGTATCGTGACGGGTTCAAAGTTCGTGCGATTGGACGAGGTTTCTTTGGTGGATTGCAGCCGCTGGCAGAGTCATTTGGTGTTGAAATTGAGAGTAACGACACCTCGGAAGCCGAACAGGTTCTTCTCACGGCACAAGCTGAAGTAGCAGCGGCCTCTCCAGAAGTCTTGGTACCTGATGCTGCACTAAACACGAATCATGCGCCGCTTAACCTGACCAAGATCGATCTCCTCAAGCGTAAAGTAAACCTGTCTCTGCAAAAGAAAAAGATCGAACCTATACAGGCACGTGTTGCTGTCGTATTTGATGCATCAGGCTCCATGTACCATCTGTATCGTAAAGGCATCGTGCAAGAAGCCTTCGAGCGTATCCTGGCGATTGCATCCGCTTTTGATGATAACGAAGAGTTGGACGTCTGGTTCTTCGCCAAAGACTTCTTGCGTGCACCTAGCGTCACCGCCAGGGATTTCGAGAATTATATTGAACGCACATATACGCTGGGAAGCAAAGGCGGTACCAATAACGAACCCCCTGTGATGCAGGATGTCATTCGCAAATACACGATCGAGGAACCCGATGTGAAGATTCCAACGTATATTATCTTTTTTAGCGATGGTGGAGTCAGTCAAAAAGGGAAAATCATACGGCTTATTACCGAAAGTTCAACCAAAAACCTGTTCTGGCAATTTGTTGGCCTGGGACAAGCCAATTACGGTATCCTTGAGAAACTCGATGACATGACTGGACGTTTCATCGATAATGCTGACTTTTTTGCTCTCGACGATATCTCCAAGATCAGCGATGAAGAATTGTACGATCGTCTCCTCACTGAATTTCCAGGTTGGATAAAGGAAGCTCAGGCCAAAGGCATTTTGGCCTAAAGCTTTTACCCTATACCCCTAATCAGGCTTGTACTTTTTCTGGTTTAACACCCTCGGAACGTGGACGGAGCATACTTCCTACGATTCGCAACATGGACTTGCGTGGTATGAGGCGGGTGAACTGTGCTGTCCAATAATTCCTGGCCCCTGGCACAGCATAAGGTTTGCCTGACTCCAGTGCTCTCATGGCTACGGCCACGACATGCTCAGGTGTATCACGTTTGCCCACCGAGGCTTCATCAGCACCCACCACATCAAAGAACGAAGTCTCGGTTGAGCCTGGGCATAGTGCCAAAAACTGAACGCCACGCTTCCTGTTTTCTTCGTATAATGCCTCTGTAAAAGAAAGTACAAATGCCTTTGTCGCTCCATACACAGCCATATACGGATCAGGTTGAAAGGCAGCCGTCGACGATACATTAATGACAGCACCATTTTTCTTCTGTAACATACCTGGCAAGAAAAGATGTGTCATGTTTGTCAAGGCGAGCACGTTCAACATAATCTCTTCCTGTTGCCGGGAACCATCCAGTTGTTCAAAACATCCATGGGTAGCAAATCCCGCATTGTTGATCAGCATATCGATGTGTATTCCCCGATTCTGACATTCCTCATATACGTTCTGAGGTGCCTCTACTTCGGAAAGATCCGATACGATTACCTCAGCCCTTACTTGATATGTACGTTCTATACGTTCTGCCAATTGATTCAGTTTGGATTCTGTTCTGGCCACCAGCACAATATTTTTACCCTTGGAAGCCATCTCGAGGGCAAAAATTTCCCCAATACCTGAAGAAGCACCTGTAATAAGTACCCATTGATGCTGTTCCTTTATCATCTCTCATCCATCCTCTGTGTATAATTTAAACACTCGTTTTCATTAGGAAACACTGTTTCTGTATAGAATCATCGTAACCAAAACCCATGACGCTGTCAAATACATTTGTTAGATTTGAATCTAGAACGGGGTGCTTACTTACTAAACTCGGATTAAATTGACGTTGTCTGGCGTAAAACAGTAGAATGACCTTAAGAAAAGGAAACGTAGTTTCTGTTCAACAACAATACGGTTACGAGGATGAAATCAATGAAGGATCTTAATTCGGGTTCCACGGAATCTGCACATACGGTAACAACCTTTCAGGAAGCCAGACTGCAGCACTCGGATAATCTGCGGCAAAATATTGTGCATGCTGCTGCTGCTTTACTGCAAGAGCATGGACCAGAAGCCGTCACGGTACGCCGTGTAGCTGAACGCATGGAGTGCTCCACCAAAATCATATATAACCTCTTCGGAAAAAAAGAAGGGTTAGCAAAACATCTGTATCTAGAGGGATGCTCCCTCATGGCCCAGCGATTTGAAACTATCCCCCGGCAGGCATCGTTCGAACAATATTTCCGTGATCTGGCCTACGTCTACTGGGACTTCGGCATTTCTCAATCCAGCTTCTATCAGCTGATGTTTGGAGGATCTTTTTCCGAATTCAAACCAGATGGAGAGACCTTACAGGGAACAGCAACTGCACTGAAGCAAGTGTCCGCTTTGGTTGAGGTAGCGATTGAACAGGGAATGCTTCAGGTGCAAGATCCCCTGCTTGCCGTTCGGATGATCTGGGCTCCCTTACACGGTGTTATTCATCTGTATTTGGGAGGCCATATTGAGAGCGAAGAAGCTGCCAAAACCCTCTATGATCATACGTTGTCGATGGTTATACACTCCCTTGTGAGTACATCTGCGAATGGATAAGCATTACATCTGTGCTGTTTTAGATACTTTCAGAAGATAAACGAAAAAGGAGCAGCCCCATTGGCGTAATACGCCTAGGGCATGCTCCTTTATTTGGTTGACTTTATCTAGTTCCGTAACGGTTTCAGTCGATTAACGTGCCTCTTCGTTCTCAGCTTCCCAACGTGCAATTTCTTTACGCACGATTGGAGCGACTTCTTTACCAAGCAGTTCGATCGCTCTCATGACCTCGTTGTGCGGCATGGTGCCGAGGGGAGTGTGTAACATGAAGCGTGTAATCCCAACTTCTTTGCGTAGGTAAATAATTTTCTGAGCTACGGTATCCACATCACCTACATACAATGCACCTTCCAGGCTGCGCGCCGCATCAAATGTCGCACGGCTGTAGTGTCCCCATCCACGTTCACGACCCAGTATGTTCATGACCGCTTGCGCTGGCGGGAAGAATTTCTCCACAGCTTCGTCTGTTGTATCGGCAATGAAGCCGTGAGAGTGAGAAGCAACAGTCAGCTTGGAAGCATCATGTCCCGCATGTGCAGCTGCTTTCTTGTACAGCTCCACCAGTGGTGCGAATTGCACCGGACGACCACCGATAATGGCAAGCACCAATGGCAAACCGAGCAATCCTGCACGAACCACGGATTCCTGATTACCGCCACTGCCAATCCATACCGGAAGTTTTTCCTGTACCGGGCGCGGGTAGATGCCCAGATTGTTAAAGGAAGGGCGGTGTTTGCCTTCCCAAGTTACTTTTTCCGAATCACGCAGCTTGAGCAGCAAATCCAGTTTCTCGTCGAATAACTCATCGTAGTCGTTCAGATCATAGCCAAACAGTGGGAACGATTCGATAAATGATCCACGCCCTGCCATAATCTCTGCACGTCCGTTCGAAATGCCGTCCAGTGTAGCAAAATCCTGATAGACCCGTACCGGATCATGCGATGACAGCACGGTTACTGCACTCGTCAAGCGAATATTCTTGGTCTGTGAAGCTGCGGCCGCCAGAATGACAGCTGGTGATGAAGCGGCGTAGTCGGCACGATGATGTTCTCCCACGCCGTATACATCCAAACCCACCTGATCTGCCAAAACAATCTCTTCAACAACATCGCGAATGCGCTGCGCATGACTGATAAGTTCTCCTGTTTTTACATCCGGATTCGTCTCCACAAATGTACTAATTCCGATTTCCATTGTCTGTTCCTCCCTGTTATGAAGCGATCCGTTGTTCATCTTACCTATTGTAAGTAGATCACCTTTTGTTATGTATCTTAATATTGAACTATTTTGATGAAAAACACAAGTACCCCCTGTTTCCAGAGGGCACATTTATGTTTATTTTCTATAGATTATAGCTTATCTATACTTAGTTCCATCAGGTTGGCATTAATTACAACACCGGTCTGTTTCATAAAATTAAATCCCAGAATTCCGTCAATCTCCAAACCATAATCCATATTTCCTATTTCAACTTGAAAATCATTAATCGCTGTTCCATCTAAAATTTTCATCGAGGACCTCTCATGCCAACATATCGTTCTCTTGCCACAACTTCTGGACGTGAAGTGTGAAAAAAGCAGTATTCCCGTCTGAGATCTTCCTGATGCAATTCACCATAACGTTTTAGTGCCTTTGTAGAATCATCAAATGAATCAATCACTGCCATCTCTTCAATATAACGCTGGCCTTCTCTAGAATGCGCCTTGGTTGCCTCAAAAACGACCCACTCGTTAGGGAATCGCTCCTGAACTTCCTTCCATTGCATAGTGACACCTCCAGACCATTAGATAGAGATATTATATCATGTGGAAACAGTATTCCACGGGCTGAAATTCTAAATACATAGATTTTTAGAGCATTGCCTGTAAGTCTATTATTTCTTCCTCCCGATGTACAGCAAATGAGACGAGATTCCCAATATGGAGGGGTCTTTGGCAGCTTCAATCATATATTGCATGAGTTCATCATACTCGCCACTCTCTTTCCAGTATTGCTGCTGCTCGTCCGTGAGCATCGCTCTAAGACTGGATGAACCAATCAAATCAACGGTTTCAAATCCATGTTGCTCCATGAAGGGTGTAACGTCCTGAATATTAAAATAGTATGCTCCCGTAAATCGTCCTTGATCCTGATGATCGAATATACCCTTTTCCACAAAAGAACGGATTGCTGCCAAGTTATCATTTGGCTTCCAATACTGCGGGGATTGCAGCGAATTGATACTCATGCGCATTCGGCTTTGCATGGCTACAAACACCACGCCCCCTCGCTTGGTCACACGGTACAGCTCCCGTACAGCAGCCGTGCGCTCTTCGTCTGTCTGCAGATGGTATAACGGCCCCAGCATGAGGGACGCATCGTACGTCTCGTCAGCCATACCGGAGAGCGAAGTCGCATCGAGAACATGGAATCCATCGAATTGTTGTGTCAAACCAAACTCCTGAGCCTTTTGCCGCGCAGTATCCACGGAGGAAGGTGTCAGATCCGATAAAGTGACCTTGTACCCCAGCTTCGCAAGCTCCATGGCATACTTTCCTGGCCCTGCGCCATTATCCAGAATACAACCAGTAGCGGGGAGATGTTCCCTGATGTAATGCATGTTAATGATGAATTCAATTGGTTCCCGCTCCAGTCTACCCCACTCATCAAACCCAGAATAATATTCAATAATGTGATCTCTCTTCATCGCTCTGACACCTGCCTTTTCTTATATGTAGACTACTCATCCATGTTCAAAAAAATTAAATTCCAACCAGTATATATCTACTAAATATTTCCTGTCAAACAAAAAACGTTCAATTCCCATTGAATGCGGAACTGAACATTTCTCGATCTTATATCTTTTTCACAAACTCAGACTTCAGCTTCATCGCACCCAAGCTGTCAATCTTGCAATCAATATCATGATCCCCATCAATCAGGCGGATATTCTTTACCTTCGTGCCCTGTTTGACCACGAGCGAGCTACCTTTTACCTTCAGATCTTTAATGACGGTAACGGTATCGCCATCACTTAGCACATTTCCGTTGGCATCACGGATTACTTTTGCATCCTCTGCATTCTCATTGTCTGCTTCCAAAGACCATTCATGCGCGCACTCTGGGCAAACCAACAGGTTACCATCCTCGTACGTGTACTCTGAATTACATTTGGGGCAGTTAGGCAAATTAGACATATGTATTAAACTCTCCATTCTACGATTGGCATTCCCGCAAGTATACGTGATTTCGACGGTATATTCCATACGCTTGGTCACTGCATGGATGGATTTAAACCAAATTTAAGGTTCATGCATCCCTCACTTTAAGGGTAACTACTTATGATGTAACTAATAGATACGCACTACACATACATGAATTTTAATGTCTATATGAATGTTATTATATTTAAAACCAAAGGAGTTCCTGCTCATGTCCTCATATGTTTTCCCTGTGCAAACGGCTTTTTTGATCTTTGTTGTTGCGGCCATGTTTTTGCTGGTGCCGTGGTTGATCTATGGGTATCGTAAAGACGGTTTCTTCAGCTGGTCACGGTTTGGCATCAGCTTTTCATTTATCTTTTATATTCTGGCCGCCTATTGCCTCGTCATTCTCCCGTTTCCGGCTACGCGAGATACCTGTGCGCAGCAAGCCGCTGACACGATCTACTACAATCTGGTTCCATTCACTTTTGTCAAAGACATCATGAAGGAAACACCCATTGTATGGACCCAGCCTTCCAGCTATCTCAGCATGATTCAGGGCAGAGCCTTTCTGCAAGTTCTATTTAACGTCCTGCTTCTCATGCCGCTGGGTGTATATATCCGTTATTTTTTTCAAAAGAGATCATTCTGGAAGTACGCCCTGCTTGGTGGATTCGGGCTTTCCTTATTCTTCGAGATCACTCAAATCACCGGATTCTACGGGTATTATAATTGTCCTTACCGCCTCTTCGATGTAGATGATCTGTTATTGAATACTTCGGGAGCAGTCATTGGATTTTTCACAGCGCCCATCCTGCTTGCTTTATTCCCATCACGTGCAAGCATTCAGGCGAAGAGTGAACAGATCGTGGAGCAAAACCGAGTGTATACTATGCCTCAATTGCTCGCGTTAATTATTGATGGAGTCGTTGTTGTCTTCCTTTCGAATTTGATATCGATCTTCACAGCGTCTGATGTGATCAGTGATGCCCTAAGTACATCCATTGCTATGGTCATTGTACTGTTCTTCATACCTTGGGTGCGAAATGGGGTAACTCCAGGCTCGGCCATCTTGCGATTCCGCTATGTGAATCGTCAGACCGGCACACCCACCAGTGAATCGTTATTCAAAAGATTTGCCGCACTCTATGTTCTATGGCTGCTCGTTACGATCATTCGCTTGGTCAACGATTATGCTTTTTCAGGTCATCAGGATGTTATGCTTCAGCCTTATCAAATGTGGATCTCCTTGGGGACATTCGGCATCTATATGTTAGTCTACGCCGTGCTCTTTGTTCATGTCTTGATCGTGCTCTTCTCCCGTGGAAAACGTTCCTTCTACTTCGATGAGGTGTCCCGCACACGTGCCTCTCGTAAATAATGTTTGGAGTATAACGGCACAATGTACCTCTTCAGTGCTTACGTTCTGCTTATTATTCAGCCGGATTACAAAAAGAGGACGTTCATTATGAGATGAACGTCCTCTTTTGATCGGGCGCATAGCAGTTATTCAGAGTATCCATTCAAATAATCAGCCTGGATTATAACCCTAACAGCTCTCGCTTGGCTGCATCCGGATCATGTATGACCTCAATCTCATGGTTGAAGATTAGTGTCGCACGATCCTGCTCATATTCAGGCCAGTTCACACCTGCAACTTCAGGTTGGCCATTCTTGGCAAAGGAAATCCAGGCATCCTGTACCTTGAGGGCAAGTGCCGCCGCAGCTTCGTCGGGCTCCGCATTCATGAATTTGAGGACATGCAGTGTATTAAACACAAAGAACATTTCGATGCTGTGAATCGCTCTTTTTAACAGGGGATGTTCCGGCATCACCCAATCAAATCGATACATCCACACCGGGGCATATTTCTGATGTGCCGCAGCATATTGCAGCGCTGACCGCCAGAAGAACATATCGGTCATGACTTGGGCTTGTCCATCTGCCGTTTTTGGATAACTATCCGCGATGGCTACCCGGTTCTCCAGATCTGGTGTCATAAAGTCTACGCCCTGAACCATATCGATTTCTTTTGAAAAAGGCACATGTGGCTGGATGAACAGTGCACCCTCGTGTAATGTCGTACCAATCAGCACCGGAATATCCTGCGCTGAGCCTTCACTCACTGCCTGAAGTGGCATCTGTGGTAGTGTATTACCATCCAACACAGGTTGGAACAACATTGCCATGCCTGCACCGCTCTGCTGTTTGACCGTTTCACCCGCTGCAATAATCTGCTCTACAGGAATTGTATTTAACTTCTGCAGGTTGTCCCGGTCCACCCCAAGAATCTTTAACATCCCTTCCCGCAACGCTGAAGCTTGCTCTGCCGGCATGAACTGGGATGCACCGCTCTCCATAATGGCACGTTGGAACAGTCCTTTGGCCGCTGGCATCGCCATCAGTGCTGCAATACTCATGCTACCTGCTGATTCGCCGAACACCGTAACTTGATCCGGGTTACCACCAAAAGCAGAGATATTATCCTTCACCCACTGTAATGCCGCAACCTGATCCAGCAGACCTGCATTGGATACATATGAATCACCTAATGGAGCCATATGCAGGAATCCCAAAGGTCCTAATCGGTAGTTGATCGTCACAACGATGACGTCCCCCCGAACCGCTAACTGTGTACCATCATACATCGGCTGGCTACCTGAACCTGTTACAAAGGAACCACCGTGAATCCATACCATGACCGGCAGTGGTGTTGCTCTTTTTCCCTTAGGTGCCCAGATGTTCAGATATAAACTATCTTCTGACTCATTCGGAATTTCTGTCTGGCCTTCTGGTTGATGATTTCGTGGTTGTATATTCTCAGGTCCAAATTGAGTGGCCTGTCTGATTCCATCCCATGACTCGGGCTGAACCGGAGCCTTGAAACGCAGCTCACCTACCGGAGGTTTCGCATAGGGAATGCCTTTCCATACGCTTGCATCGTGCAAAAGTTCGCCTTGAACGGTACCATATGTCGTTTGAACTTGAAGTTCTCTCATGCCACTTCTACTTCCTCTCCGTAAATAGGTTAAATTAACGAGTATGTGCATATCATGTGTACTTATTTGAGTATAGTTTGTAATCATACCCATTTACAACTTTACCCAACTCTAGCCTCCCCTGCTACGTTTCACGTGGAACTTTATGGGGTGGATGATCTGATACATATCTTTAAGATGAACACCAAAAAGGCCACCCATTAAGCAATGTCATCAAGTTTAACTTGTCTTAATGGCATTGACCCTTAGTGTAACCCTTTCCTTTTTACCATCCAAATAACTACCCTTCTACAGGATAACTTACCGTAAACTCAGCACCCTCAATCCATTCGCTCGTAACAAAGTTCCGCCCCTTTACAACCACTCGATCCTTATAAACCTCCACATGAAGCCCTTCGCTGCCCTCCAGATGTTCATCCTGATCCGTCCATAGATAACCTACAGACGACGCATTGAACATCGTTGGCATGTGGCCTGCACCATCGTACATCGTATGCTGTGCCTCCAGTTGCCAATGGGTGTGACCCGAGAAAAGGATCGCTTGCGGGTATTTGGCCAGAACGGCCTTCAGTTCTGCATCCTGATTCACACCATACCAGCCTTGTTCCTTCATCGATCCTGCCACCGTATCCATAAGCGGCTGGTGTAAGAAAAGGAAGATGGGATGATCTAGTGTTGCACGCTCAGACAATTTCGCATCCAGCCACTCCAATTGTTCGGCCGACATATCACAATCCTTCGGATGAGGTTGCTCGGTGCCTAGGAAAATATAATGATACCCATCAATCCAATGATCGTGATAAGAGCCCTTCATGCCGGTTGTCCCTTCAAAATCACTTAATCGACGCTGCCATAACCCTACGACTGTAATGGGGTTCACTCCTGAAGAGATCGGTCCCCCGTCTTGGCCCTCCTGCTCAGAAGTTACAGCAGACAACGTATAGGTCCCGCCGGATAGTTGCTCAATCAGTGCAGCTGATTCAGCAGCGGTTTGTTTTGTGACCAGTTCCATATCTGCTTCCTGCTCCAACAACTCAGCTACTTCATCCTCTTTCATCTCAAGCAAAACGATCGGCGGATCTTGCCATACCACGGCTCCAATATCATGGTTACCTACCGTGTACCGGATGTCCGGCAAACTCTCCGCATGTTGCTTCCATATGCGTTGCAACTCACGATATTCGCTCGGCAGCCCCCGATCCGTCACATCGCCCACATGCATAATCCCGCTGCTCCCCTGACTAAATGTAGCTATATCGGCTAATGCTTGCTCCAGATGTCGGTTATGAATGTGGTCTGCCTCGTCCCGTACATGTGTGTCCGTAATAACCTGAAAGCTGACAAGAGGTTGCTCCGGTGTATGTTCATTTCCCATCAAGAATCACTCCATTTCAGTCCAATAATGCCAATCAGAATAAACCCGATCCAGACCATCGACGTGAGCCGCAGACGTTCACCAAAAAAGTAATGCCCCACGACGCCAATGAGCGTAATACCCACGCCAGACCAGATCGCATAGGCCACAGCCAGCGGCATATACTTCACTGCAAAGTTGAGAAACGTAAAACTTGCGCCATAACAGACAAACATCAACACCGAAGGCCATAACCGCGAGAATCCATCCGATACTTTCAGCAAAATGGTAGCGCTCAGCTCCAGCCCGATGGCCAGTGCCAACAGTACCCAGCCCAAGTAGGCGTGACTGTTTGTCATCGATTCAGCCCACCATTCAGCAATTCATGGAAGGATTGAATCGTTCTATCCGCCAAGCGGATTTTTCCCGGTTCTCCAATGCCCATCCTGTACCCCGCACCAGCGGTTCGTGCCATCTCCATGTCTCCGTCCGTATCTCCAATGACCACGGTATACTGCACGGATACACCCAACCGTTCACAGGCAAGCAGTAGCATATCGGGAAAAGGTTTGCCCCGCTCCACCAGATCTGTACCAATCACCACGTCAAAAAAGGAATCCAGTCCCATCCACTGTAAATGTTTAATTGCACTGGGTGTATCATCTGCCGTCACGACACCCATAGCGACACCTTCGCTACGGCACTGTTCAAGGAATTCTTGAACTCCCGGTAACGGACGTGCCGGACGATGCTGCTCCATCTCTTCCTCCGCTCGCGCCAAACACTCCCGGACCATAATCTTGGATTCCGCCCAGCTGAGACCCGCACGATATCCATGCCACGTCAGCACGGCATACACTTCATCCATCGTGCCCATCGCAAGCGGGCCCCGCACATCATACCCATTCATTCGGCCTTGATCATCGTGGAATGTACCCCAGATCTGTGGGAATTCATCTGTGTCGATACGGAGTCCTCTAGTCGCTAACTGTTTTCTGAAGTCGTTCAACACACAATCGGTCCAGAACCCCCACATGCCCGTAAAATCAAGTAATGTCCCGTCCTTGTCGAACAAAACGGCTTCAATCGGATTGGGTAATCCGTCTACATACGTTTCATCTTGCATTGGTTAAACTCCTTGTCTGCGATCTTGTATGAACGGAAAAGACGGTACAGCATGTACCGCCCTTATCGCGTGAGTCAATTGCCTGTATACGTTTCTTATTTCGTTACACGATCTAGCTCCTTCTGCGCTTTCTCTTTCGCTTCCTTCAGCGCTTGTTCCGCTGGCATATTATTGATCTGTACCTGATCAGCTGCATCTTTCAATGCATCATTGATCTTGCCACCCGTTGGATCCTGGAAGGGAGCCGAAGCGTGAGCTGCTTGTTGCAGTGGTACGGTGATCTGTGGATTTTCCTCACTGAATTTCATGAACTCTGGATCTTGTTGAGCCGATTGACGGACTGCGATATATCCGGTGTTCATGGACCATGAAGCTGTGTTCGAAGTTTCAGAGAAATACGTAAGCCATTTGTATGCTGCCTGTTGTTGTTCAGGCGTTGCAGCTGACGGAATACCTGCCGAAATGGCACTTGCTACCGGTTTTCCTTCACCAATACCTTCCCAGCCTGGTTGTTGCATCGCAGCGACTACGCTAAAGTCCAAGTCGCCTTGGTCACCACTAGATCCGGTGTAACCTGCTGCTTTATTTTTCATCACATCATCAATCGTTTTGTACCAGTACTCCCAGCCCTGACCTCCATAATGAATGCCCATAATCTTGTCTTCGTTGATCCATTTACGGAATAAGTCCCATGTCTCGATCCATTCCGGAGAGTCGATCATAACGGTTTTGCCATCGTCGCTAAGAATCTGTCCGCCCTTACCCAGCACGGCATCAATCATATTGTCTCTACCCCACATCGGTTCCCAACCGTAGAAGGTGGTCTTGCCATTTTCTTGTTTGCTCATCTTCGCAGCCGCCTCAGCCAGCTTCTCCCATGTCGTCAGAGTTGCTGGGTCGATTCCGTTCTCCTTGAACGTATCCATACGGTAATACATGATCTGAGTTGTACCGTACATTGGCAAAAAGTATTGCTTTCCATCCACCTGTCCCTGGTTCAGGAATGTCTGAATGAAATCGTCTTTCTTAAAATTCGGATCAGCTGCAATCATCTCATCCATGGGTGCATAATATCCTTTGCGTGCCCAGTCTATATTGGAGCTGAGTACAGCGGCTGGAACCTTCTTGGAAGCAATTGCTGCTTGCAGCTTCTGTTCCGTTTCCGTGTAATCTGCTTGTACAATCCCTTTTACAACGACTTCGTTCTGGGAGGCGTTGAACGCATCAATCGTCTTTTTCATGTTATCGCCCAGATTACCACCCAGACCATACCAGAACTCAATCTCCACCGGATCTTTCGCCTGAGCTTCAGTTCCACTGGCAGCAGCCGTCGTGCCTGATTCTGCCGGTGCTTGTGTTCCGCAAGCGGTCAGCAGTGCAAAGCTGGTCGCAAGTACCAGCGACATGCCACCCTTCCAGTTCAACCTCAATCTCTTTTTCCATGTCATGCTTGTCTGACTCCAATTCATTGTTGTTCCTCCCGTTTTAGGTGAATGGTAGTGCATATCAGTTCTTGTTCACACCAGCCGTGATATTCACGCTTTGCATAATGGTCTTCTGGGTGAACAGGAAGAGAATAAGCAGGGGTGCAATGGTGAAGGCACTCGCAGCCATAATCTGTGGCCAAGCAAGGCCATATGCCCCGCCTTCTACAAAGAAGCTGCGCAGACCCGCCGATACCAGCTGTAAATCAGGGTCTTTGGTGATGAGCATAGGCCAGAAATAGTTGTTGTACTGTTCAATAAACGTAATCAGCACCATCACGGCGAAGCTTGAGCGAACAAGCGGCGTGATAATTGTCCAGAGAATCCGGAAGTGAGATGCACCGTCCAGTTGTCCGGCTTCCACCAATTCATGAGATACCTGCATGAACGCCTGCCGGATCAGGAAGATCGAGAACACGCTGACACAGTTGGATACAATCAAGCCGGTGTAGGAATCCAGCAGATTAAGCTCACTAAGCACCAAGTAACTAGGCAGATACACAGCCGTACTCGGTATCATATAACCCACCAGAATCAGGGATGTCAGTACACCTTTGAGACGGAATTTCATATGTGTCAGGGCGTACGCCATCATACTGGAGTTGACGATCTGAAATAAACAGATGGCTAAGGCTACCCCGGTACTGTTCAGGATGTAACGGGCAAATGGTGCCGCATTCCAGGCATCCACATAGTTGCTCCACAGGAACGTCTCCGGCCAGAAGGTCGGCGGAAACTGCCAGATCTCATCATTGGTTTTGAACCCGCTAATGACCATCCAATAGAAGGGAAAGGCTGTACCCAGCGCGATAATGGCTAACAGAAGGTAGCGGATTAATTTACTTATTTTAAAATTCGGTTGTGACACGTTCTGCAACTCCTTGCGCTTCATCCGTTTAGACTTTTTGTTGGGCAATGTCATTGTCATTAGTAGTGCACCAGACGTCTGCCAAGCAGGAAGGATACTCCCGAGAGCAACACGCAGATCAGAATGATCACAACGGCGATGGACGAAGCTTCACCTACATTAAAGGATTCGAATGCAGACTGGTAATACATGTACAGCAACGTTCTCGTTGATCCCGCCGGTCCACCCTGCGTCATGACATTGATCTGGTCATAAGCTTGCAAGGACTGGATAGTAAGAATAATTGAGAGAAAAAACGTCGTTGGTGAGATCATCGGCAATGTGATACTTCTGAACTTATCCCAACCGTTTGCACCATCGATTGAAGCTGCTTCGAGCAGATCGGAAGGTAGATTTCGTAGCGCAACGAGATAAAATACCATTGCCCACCCAATCGACTTCCAGAGCGTGACGATCAGAACAGCAACCAATGCCCAGTCCGCGTCACGCAACCAGCCGATCGGAGATACGCCTACCCAGCCCAGCATCAGATTAGCGAGTCCCACTTCGGGCTCAAAGATCCAGGACCACGCAATAGACACCGCAACTGTCGGGGTGACCCAAGGTGAGAAGAGTAATGTCCGGAAGATGCCGGATGATTTGATTTTGCTATTCATGAGCATCGCAAGCGCCAATCCGCCCACAATAGTTGGGATTACACTCCCCAGTCCGAATAACAAGGTGACTTTCAATGATCGATAGAATTCAGAGTTTGTCAGCAGATAACTGTAATTGTCCAAACCAACAAACAGCTTATTCGGGCTCATAAAGTCCCAATCGGTGAAACTGAGATAAACGATATATCCCAGAGGTCCCAGCCAGAAGATCAGCAATGGGATTAGAGCTGGCAGCGTGAATAGTACCGCCTCAGACTCCCTCCATAGTTTTAAACGCAAATCCCCCACTCCTTACTGTCCAATTTTTCTTTAATGATTGGGAATTTTTGAGTATAATCAGCTTTATATTTATTCTGTACAAAATTGATTGTACACTCGTATTGAAAATTCTAATTCCGGCTTATGTTAAAATTGGAGCAAGTCATGTAAAATATGAGGCAGCTAGTGGGAACGCTATCATAAACCAGAGGTGACATTGTGGGAAAAGAAACCGCCGGGAACCCGAATCATTCTTCGTTACCTGATCGGCATGCGCTGAGGGAGAGAGTCATTGAGGCCATCGCCAATACGATGGATCTATATGGGGTTAATCATACGTTTGGCAAATTATACGGCATCATGTATTTTGAGGATCGACCGATGACACTTGAAGAGATGAAAAACTCGATGAATATGAGCAAGAGCAACATGAGCTATGCGGTTCGTTCGCTTACAGAATCACAGATGATCTATAAACTGGAGGAAAAGAAGGAGCGCCAGGATCAATATCTGGCTGAAACCGACTTCTATCGTACGTTCCAGAATTTCTTCGGGGCCAAGCTCCAACGGGAAGTAGATGTCATGTTAGAAGGCATTCGTGAGGTCATTCCTGACCTGTCGGCAATGATCCTTTCGGAACATACCTCTTCTGAAGATCGAGATGATGCACTGCGTGATCTGCACAAACTCCAACATGCGGAGCAATACTACGTCTGGTTACAAGGATTCGTGGATCAGTTGCGGGATGGTAAGTTTTACGAGAATGCTTCACACACGCCCGATAAAGAGTAGTACAACTGCGTAAACAGAATAACTAATGGGTGATCAAGCGCTAACCAACCTAGACCAATGTTAAGTCACACTAAAGCGCAAAAAGGAGCTGTTCCTAGCCAATGTATGGCTTTTGGAACAGCTCTTTTTTTATTCTATCTATTGTATCGTCATATCCTATCCGTCATTAGGGGTTCTCTTTTCCATATGCTACTGCGTTAATGACCCCTTTTTTCTTTTAAAAATATTACTTTTGCGCTGCGGCTTCGATATCTGCATATGCCCAGTGTGTTGCTGGTACATCACTGAACGTTAGCGTAACTGCGCCAGTTAGGGGTGTCCGGTTGAACAGTACGTTCAACACTTTCACCGCTTCAGCACGCGTCAGCTTACTATCCGGTTTGAATGTACCATCGTTGTATCCAACCATCAGGCCAGCCGATTGCACGTATGCAATCGCATCTGCTGCCCACAGGTCTGCGGATACGTCTGTGAAGGAAACTGCTGGACCATTCACGGTTGTTGCACTCGCTTGTTGCTGCATCCAGCGATACGCAATCGTTGCCATCTGTGCACGGGTGATCGAGCCTTCCGGTGCAAATTGGGTGTTACTCATGCCGTTCATGATTGCAGCGGATTGCGCTTTTTGAATCTCACTTGTTGCCCAGTGTGTCGCAGATACATCCTTGTAGCTCACGCTATCCACGGAACTTGCTGCTTCAGTTGGAAGATTTCGAGCCAGCATGGCTGCCATTTGTGCACGCGTTACGAATGCATCTGGACGGAAATCTGTACCAAATCCTTGGATGTACGGTTGGTGTGTACTTTGAGAAGCTTTCAGTCCATCCACAACAACGAGGGTGAACGTACTGAATTTTGTTACGGTAAATTCGATGCCTTCGCTATTATCCGCGAGTTGCACCAATTTGCCTTGAATCAATTCTTTTGTGCCGTCACTGTGTTCGATATAGATCGCCAGGTTGTCCAATGCTTGCTGACGAGCAGCCGGATCGGTTGGCAGACTATCACGCAGTGGCAACGTGAGTGTCACTTCACGGCTCTGCATATTCGTGTCAATCTCTACCGGACGAGCCAATACACGAACATTGGTGTTCGGAGCTATTTGTTGAATGAGTTGCTCTTTCTTCGCACGCTCTTCAACTTCTTTGCGTTCGGATTCTTTCTTGAGCGGAACCACACGGAAGTACAAGTCTTGATCGAATCCAGCGATGGAATTCGTCGGAACGGAAATCACTACATTTTCAGTGGAAATCTCCAGCTTGAGTGAACCATCATTCAATTCTTTCACCGCTGCCTTAGGCAGTTCAATACGTGTCTCGGACACGGAATCTTTGGTGTCTGGGATGACAATGCGTGCGGTGTTCATATTCAATTGCTTCGCTTTTTCCACCGATTCCTTGGCAATCGCTTCGGTCATTTTCACCAGATCTTTGATCGTGCCGTTGGTTTCGGTTGTACGTGTGATTGGCGTTTTGGTCAAGTTGGTACCGTTTGTTCCATTAACGTCAACCACGATCTGCTCTTGTTTCGTTGTTGGTGCAGGTGTAGACGTTACTGGTGAAGATCCTCCTCCACTTCCACCGCCAGTTGATGGTGTTGGTGTTGGTGTTGGTGTTGGTGTTGGTGTTGGTGTTGGTGTTGGTGTAGGCGTAATAATAATGATCTGATCAAAGAAACGATCGAATGCTGTCTGCACTTCGCTAATACTGCTGTATCCGTTAGCAGGCTTGCGATCAAGCATCCATTGAGCCAGTTTTCCCATTCGAGTATCATCTTCTACTAGATCCTTCATAGCATTCAACTTAAGTAGGAATGGTTCGAAAGGCTCCATCATCTCAGTAGATTGCTGGAAGCTGTATAGCATCAGCATGGCTTTCTTCATCTCGCTAACGTCCAGAGCATCATTAATGTAGGAATAATTCATGACTAACATTAAAGAAGCACCGTAAACCTGTTCAATTGAAAGATCCGAACCCTGAAACAGACGTTTTGCGGTATAAGCAAGCAACTCTTTATCCACATTGGATGCATTTAAATATTTTTGACCTAACTCTTTAAACATTTCCATCCCTGGATATTCAAAGTACTCTGTTGACTCAACAAAAAGGGAATAGAACTCATTCAAATGCTGTTGGAAAAGAATCCTGTCTGTTTGTTTGATCGTTTGGATGCCTTTATATCCAATTTCCACAGCATATTCTACTTGTTTCTTAAGATTATAGGCATAGTCACTCGGTAAAAAGGTCATTACCACATTAGCTATGGCTTTCTTCTCCTCAGGTTGGAGATTGTCAAAGCCAGCCGGAAGATCCATCCATTCCGGTTGAGTAATTGCTCCCAGGATAGCATCAGTATTCTTCGTAGCTCTCGCTTCGTTGATTACCTTCAAAGGATCCGATGGATTAAAGAACTGATCAAAAGTTTTTTGGATGTTTTTATAGTTTTCATAACCACCAACTGGACGCTTATCAATCATCCATTGGGCAAGTTTTCTATATGTCGCATAATCTATGCTATCTACTTTGTCCATGTTAAGCGGAAACTCTACCATATATTTGATAGTACTAGGGAGATTATTATACTGTGTTGATTCCTTCTGTACTAAACGAAGACGTACCAAAGCATTATACATCTTGGTTTGAGTAGTTACATCATTGATTGCATTATAAGTAGATAACGACGTAGAAAGTTGATCTCTGTTCTGATATGAAGGAATCTCATCACGCATTGAGTAGAATTTCATGCGGTATGCAAAAATTTGTTTATCTACAACAGACAAATTTTCATACATTTTCCCTACTTTATATAGTGATTGAATACTTGGGTCGAGGTTTATGCTAAAAACTTCAGGTAAATTTAATAATTTGGAAAAATAAGCATTGATATTCTCCTCAACATCAGTCAGTGCATGTTTATTAAAGAGGTTTCGTGGTTCTACAGCCATATCAAGTACATATTGCACTTGTTCTTTACTCACATATCCTTTTGCCCCATTCATTAAAGTGACAAATACAGCTACAGATTCTTTCTCATCGTTGCTCCAATCACTGAAATCTACAGGCAGTTCAAGTCCCCACACGGAACCTTGGATTGCGGCAAGCACACCTTTTACATCTTCATTACTCTTAGCTAGATTCAATAGCTCAAGTGAGTCTGTTTCTATATTCTGAGTAAAGACCAAGATCTTATAGAGGCTTGCAGTATAACTTCCGTTTGCCTTAACACGAACCCATACCGTTGTATTCCCTTCAAATTGGGGTGGGTTCGTGGAGCTGTAATCAAACCAATTTTCGCCATTGTTCTGAGTGTATTCCATAGTCTCATCGGCATCAACAATGACATTTGCATTGTCATCTACGCTTACTGCTGGTGCTACCGGTATTGGCTGAATTGGTGGGAATGGTGGGAATGTCGGTAGTGGTGGAATCATCGGGAAGAAGAAGTTATTGAAAGCTATTTGTATCTCACTGTAATTGGTGTAACCCCCATTTGGCTTTCTATCCAACATCCACTTTGACAACCGTTCCATTTCCGCAACATTAGAAGAAATAATCTGCATTTTATGGAAATCAAGCGGGAATATCCCTATGAGGCTCTCCTTAGGAGTTCCCTTATATTGCTCCGCTTTTTGTTGAATTTTATATAGCCCTGTTAAAGCTTCATTCATTTCGTTAGTCGTTGATGCTTTGGTGAAATAGAAACTTTGACTAAGCATCATGTTGAGATTTGTCACAGACTGTTCTAGGGATAAATCATTTCCAATTCTATCTAGATTAACTGAATATGATAATATGTTTTTATCCAGATCAGGCCCCAATAGATACTGATACAGTTGTGGCTGAATCGCACTTAAATACGCTGGGCTGAAAACATTGTTCGCACTAGCTAGTTTTTCAAAATAAGAGGTTAGCTTAGCTTGCATAACAGGCAATTGATGTTCACGCATAACTAATAGACCTTGGAATGCCAGATCAACCGTAAATTGAATTTGATCCGTGTTCAGATACTTACCATCTGGTAGATGGGAATGTCCCACTAACGATATGATTGCATTCTGTTCATCAGAAGGGAGGGATTCAAATGCTGGAACCATGGTGATGAAGCTCGTATTTTGAAGTAGCTCACTTATTCTTGAGGCATCAAAATTTGCCCCAATAACATTGTTGAATTCGCTTAGCAAGGTATTAGATGTAAATGTTATGGATTGCATCTGGTATGCAATTTCCATATTATTTCTATCCTGAACGATTACATTAAAATAGTACGTTTCCCCTTCGACTAAATCCGTAATCACTTTGGTGAATGTACCTGTTTCGGAATCGCTACCACCAACCCAATTACCATAGGCGTATTGTGGAAATCCGCTGATTTCCTCCATATCTTTGATATTAGGTGCCTGGGAGACGAATACTTGATAATTCAGATCAGGTGAAGACGTTGTAACTGACTCGGCATACTCCCAACTTAGTTCAACCGAGTCATCACCAATGTTCTTTAATGTAATTAGACCATCTTTCCCCGGTACCGGATACGATACTTCTGCGCTAACCTTTCCTACTGGTGCCAACCATGGTGCTACCAATAGCAAAATGAGCAATATGTTCACTATTTTTCTGTACTGCATATTTCTTATCCCCCTAATCTCGCTTTCAAAAGATAGGCCTATTGTAGTACACAACTCTGAACGGATTCTGAACATCGGAGCAAAAAAAAGGGACAATTCCCATAATATATATTAAAAATGGGGGTTTATTTCATTTTCTTCGTCATAATTCAACATTTTTTTTCGTTAAATATGTCATCTAAGACCTACTATCAGACTATCGCGCATGTATGCTGATCCCTCCCGATCAGCAAGCGCTCGCCAATGGAGCCAAGGCCTATGTTGAACCGGATTGGATATCGCTTGGCGAACCTGCACTTCGGGTTAGAAATGCGCTCGTCCACAGTCCGAATGGTGAAGTGATCGAATTCCTTGAAGAGGTTGATTTTGACCGATCCTCATCCTCACCATCATCCATATGAAGTACACAAACAGCCTGTTGCCTCGTCATTCGTGGCAGCAGGCTGTTTCATGGTTTGATTTCCTTGGCAAGCATCAGCACACACACCTACCCTACTCTTGCTCTGTATTCCCCAGCGTATACTCGCTTAGCTTTCCTTCATAGACCAATTGCAATCGTTCACTCTGGCGAAAATCATCCGGTGTCACCAGCGCAGGCAGCTTGTTCCACAGTTTGATTCCCGAACGCTGTAGAATCTCGGCTACAAATTGGGAGCAGAAGTAGGAGTTGCTGAACTCCACCGGTTCCTTGAGTGTAATGCCAATCACGCCGAGCAGATTGTACATATATTTCTGGCGGCTGCGGATGAAGATGTGCAGCACACGTTTCATCTTTTCCACTTCACGATCCGTCACCTGAAGCTTGTATATGACACATGTGGTATTGGGATACTTGCTGTATGTACCTGTCTGAATATTTTCCTTCACAAACCCGCCATTCAGCGGATTGCTCGGATGCTTGCGGCCGAAGCTGTACAGCTCGGTTAACTCCCGGTCAAATGAGATCGATGCGTGATTATATGGCGCTCGGGTATAGCTCTGAATAACCTTGGTAAACAGCGTTCCTGTATTCGTAAGCAGGATATAGATGGAGCGTTCATCTGTCATAGCAAAATTTCCCCTTATCAAGTTGGCACTATTCCTTCATAATAACATAGGTACCCTACAATGGAATCTTACTTTGAATAAGCAGGTGATCGGTACGTGAGCAGTTCACTCTTTACACTAACGTTAATCTTCACAGCTTTACTTGTGATACATATCGTGTACAAAATTATTGCAAAGCTTCAGCCAAGCAAAGACTATTCAGGCATCGGCCAAAAAATCAAAACCTGGTGGGGTATGTTTGTGATCTTCTGCCTCGCTACCCTCTTCAACCCTATCGTGTCCCTCATCTCCCTCATGGTGCTTGCATTCTTCTCACTCAAAGAATACTTCTCCATGATTCGCAGTACACGCAAAGCTGACCGCAGGCTGTTCCTGTGGGCGTATCTGGCAATTCCGGTTCAGTTCTACTGGATCTACATTGGATGGTATGGCATGTTTATCGTGTTTATTCCACTATATGTGTTCCTGGTGCTGCCCTTGCCACGCCTGATTAACAAAGGTACAGTCGGTTTCCTGCGCAGTGTCAGCTCCACACAATGGGGACTAATGCTGATGGTATTCGGGCTGAGCCACCTGGCCTATTTCCCATTTGCCACACCGGAGTACGGGTCCAAGCTGGTGTTGTTCCTCGTCGTGTTAACACAGCTTAATGATGTGGTGCATTATCTGGTCTCTCTCTATCTGGGCAAACGAAAAGTGGTGCCTACCGCCAATCCATTTGTCACCTGGGAAGGGTTTGCATGTGCGTTAATTGTAACGACAGCAACGTCTTATTTTATCCATCCCTACCTGACGCCATTTGATTGGAAATTCTCGCTGTTCATCGGGGTGTTGATCAGTCTGGCCGGATTCTTCGGCAGTCTGACGGTGTCTGTACTGAAGCGCGATCTGTTAATTGGAGATGACACGAAGTTCGATTCGCTCAAAAAAAGCTACCTGAGCCGGGTCGACAGCCTGACCTATACCTCGCCGGTTATGTTCCACGTGGTCCGTTATTTCTTTGATTTTATGTAGCGACAGATAGATCGGCGATCTTGTAATCATGGATGTCAAAAAAAGCAGCCCAAGTGGCTGCTTTTCCTGTTCAACAGGCCCCTAGACGGAGCCTTCATGATGTGCCTACGCTACTTCAACGTAATTTCTTTTTCGGACATGATTTCGTTCCCCTCATCATTTGTGAAGACAAATGTGGCTTTGCCCCGCTCACCCTTCATCTCATCCGAATAAATAAAGCCGGAGAACTGTCCATTGCCGCTAAAGTAAAAGCCATCTTCTCCATTTCCACCATGTTCAATGGCTTCCTGTAGTGAATTCACAATCGTCACCGTGTTAGACGTCCACCGCATCTCCGTTAGTGTATACCCCTTCGGAACCTGTTTAATTCCAAAATCAAAGCTGTTACCCTCGCTCGGTTTCTCCGACTGGTCAATGACGATATCAATCTTCTCAGACGGTTCAGTGGATTCCGATTGAGCTGTAGGCTTGCCCTCATCACCACTGGCACTGCCTTGGCTATTGTTATTCTTCGCATCCGCATTCGGTACAGAGTTTTCTCCAGCTTCCTCTACGGGTTGCTTCGATTGCGGATAGGCATGTTCCTGAACCGATTCACCACTAGTGCCACAGGCACTGACGAATAGCGAAATACAGAGCACAGACATGCAAAGTGCAGATTTCTTTATATTTATTTTCATCATCTAATTCTCCCTTCATCTATCTACAGCACATATATCTATATCAGTTGAACTAATCATTTACACGATAACGGAGAGGACAGAAAAAACCTGAAAAAGCGAAGCGTTCGCCTAAAAGCTTTCTAAAAGAAAGCTGCATCGGAAGCATACGCTATCCCCGGATTTTCCCTTTAAGAAAAGGGAATCAAAAAATCTGGGGATAACAGCGATTGGAAGGTTATTCTGTCATCGTAGTGTCAGTGTAAATATTCTTTAGTTCAACTTATATAGCACGCCACTTATTAATCACTACACCATATCGTCCCACATGAAGCTCCATTATATGTAAATGATTAATAAATTCAGTATGTAACTGCACCTCGATGAGTAAAAAAGGAACTCTGTTCATGACGTCATGCACCGTTTATTTTATCGATCAAACCCAGGTAAGACCAACACTTGTCCAATCTGAATGGCGTTATGCTCGATTTTGTTCACTTTCTTGATCGCTTCTACATACACACGAGTGTCCATCTGCTGAGGTTTATGTACCAATGAAATGCCCCACAGTGTATCTCCCTGAGATACAACGATCTGGTCCCCCGACAACAATTGCTCATCCCCGGCAAATGCAGTGAATACAGCACTACACCCTATGATTATAATTAGAGTTATAGTGACGATCTTCATTAGCCAGGTTGGCGTCTTCACACGCTGCATGAATTGACCTTTAACATACATGGTGCGGGACTCGGACGTTTTGGTATAAACGGATTCATAAATACTTTTGTACGTAGAATATCTCATTCTAGTCGACCTCCAGACTTTCATTCCGCTAATCTTTAATTTCATGTTTACCTATGTATTTTTCCTATAACAATGAATGATCAATAACTCACTTTTTCACTATATAGGTATCTTTGCCTAAGTCACCCTATCCTGATAGGTCTATACTACCAGTGAACTCTAAACAAATTCTGAACAACCGAATTTCAATGTTATATCAGATTCAATTTATCCAATATTCATGCCTGATTTTCGGCGATGCTTGCTGCAACGTTTTTCTATAATAGGTATAGATAAAGATTCTAATGAGTAAGGACGTGCCCCCATGATTTCTGCTGATCTGAAGGAACAATATTACGAGGCGCTTGTGGCCAAGGATTCGGAATACGAGGGTTTATTCTATGTTGGAGTCCGAACCACAGGTGTGTTCTGTCGTCCCACATGCCCTGCGCGAAAGCCAAAATTCGAAAACTGCGAATTCTATGAGACGGCTCAACAGGCACTTCTGGCCTCTTATCGCCCTTGCCAGCGCTGTCGTCCACTTTCTCACCCTAACCAAGTATCCGATGTCGTTCGCATATTAGTGGAAGCTGTGGAGAAAAATCCGGAGAAACGCTGGAAAGGACAGGATTTCAAGGCCCTCTCCATCGATGAATCCACGGCGCGCCGTCAGTTCAAGAAGCGGTTCGGCATGACCTTTGTCGAATATGCTCGCGCCCGACGCATGGGTCTTGCCCTGAAAAATATTCGCTCCGGCCGCACCGTGATTGATAGCCAATTATCTACTGGATATGAATCAAGTAGCGGCTTCCGCGATGCCTTTTCGCGGATCATGGGTGCCGCCCCTACACAAGTCGATGAAGGACATATCCTAAAAGCGTCCTGGATTGACACCCGCCTCGGCCCGATGATGGCTATTGCTGATGAGGAGTCGCTATATTTACTGGAATTTGTGGACCGCAGAGGTCTGGAACGCGAAGTTGAGCGTCTGCGCAAACGAACCAAATCAGCGATTGTACCCGGCACTACAGCTCCCATCCAGTCCATTGAGCGTGAACTAAACGAGTACTTTCAAGGTATTCGGACAGCATTCGACACACCGTTGTTCTGTTTAGGAACACCATTCCAAAAGCGTGTGTGGGACGAGTTGCTGGCCATTCCGGCTGGTGAAACGAGGTCATATCAAGAGATTGCAAATGCACTGGGAAAACCGACTGCTTGCCGAGCTGTGGCACAGGCGAATGGGGCCAATCAGCTTGCGATTGTGATTCCATGTCACCGTGTAATCAATGCCAGTGGTGAGTTGGGCGGATACGGCGGAGGATTAACTCGCAAAAACTGGCTGTTGACTCACGAGAAACAAAAACAGGGTAGCTGAAAAACAGAAATGAAGTAATGAAGTACGTATCAAATGTCCAAAGGAATGCATGATATAACAAAGGAGAGTCAACATAATATGAGTATCTTAGAAGAAAAAGCAGCGTTGTTCCAACAATACCATGTGAAAGGAAAACCACTTGTTCTGGTCAATGTATGGGATGCCGGAAGCGCACAAGCCATTCAATCCACTGGAGCAACGGCCATTGCTACCGGAAGCTGGTCCGTTGCTGCGGCCCACGGTGAACACGACGGTGAAGCCATGTCATTCCATCTGGTGCTTGCCAATCTCGCACGGATTACAGCGAGCGTGGATCTGCCTGTAACGATCGATATAGAGGGAGGGTATGGGAGGTCTGTGTCAGAGGTGAAGCAAAATATCCTGCAAGTCATCGATCATGGTGCTGTAGGAATCAACATGGAAGATCAACTTCCCGCTGGCTTGGGATTGTACACTGTGGAGGAGCAATGCCCAAGATTGTCCGCCGCCCGGGAAGCTGCAGAGCAGGCAGGCATCCCGTTGTTCATTAACGCCCGCACAGATATTTTTCTGCAACATGCACCTGAACACCATAACCACTCTCTCCTAGAGGAAGCACTTATACGTTCGAGCCATTATGCAGATGCAGGAGCCAGTGGTCTGTTTGTACCCGGTTTGCAGGATCACCAACTGATTCAGGAATTGTGTGAGCGTTCACCGTTGCCAATTAACGTTATGGTTACGTCTCCTGAGCCTTCACCAAAACAGCTTGCCACACTGGGTGTAGCACGTGTAAGTTACGGGCCATATCCCTATCTGCAAGTTATGGAACACCTAAAAGAACTGGGGAGAAACATTTTATCGGGAAATTAACAGGAGGGCATGTTATAATCACCTCTATTGAACATTTACAGGAGGCAATTATGCTTAACGTGGAACAAAAGCTTGAAGTACTACAATCGTATCCCCAACTGCAACGCAAAGATGTTTCTCTCGGTCGAGTTAATTTCCACTACGAGGATAGTGCGTATGATAAAAAAATTGTTGCTCTCCATATTCACCCTAACGGAAACGGTTATATCTATGCAGGACTACTGCCTAACTATGAGACCGATGCTAAAGGATTCGTCAATATTCGTGATTACTCCGAAGCAGATCTGCGCACCTTGTTAGATGAAACGATCCAAGCGATGTCTCACAATCCCAACGCAGTTGAATTCCAAGAGCCAGAACAAGTAAAAGCTGCTGCTCCTGCATTGTCTACAATCTCTACGGGTGGCGGAACGTGGATCGATGAAGATGGACATACGCTGACTTTAAAATACGAAGATGACATGTGGTATGTGTATTCCGGTGATAACCTGGATATGGCTTTTGAAACGCGTAGCGAAGCTGGCGAGTATCTCAAAGACGAAGGATTCAAACCGCAGGCTCAGGCTTAAGGGTGCACCTTCATTTGGAATTCCGCACAAAGATTGTTGAATAGGTATATTCAGTGATTTAATATGATACAAAAAACACGAGGCGTGTTCGCACTCGTGTTTTCTGATTTCGGAATGATTTCACTTAGATTCCTTGCCCAGTTCCTTTATAACTGTTTCCTGTCAGTCTTTTTTGGATTTCATGGTAAGCGGCGCATTCTTCATCATCGGGTACGTAGATAGAAGTAGCACACCACCAATGCATCCCAGAACGGTGAACAATGTCATGCGATTGATCCTAGCAATCCACAACATAAACTCACCAAGATCACCCAATGTAATTATCAGCGTAAAGAACAAGCCAACCCCGAAGAACATAATGAAGAAGTTACGCATCCCCAAGCGCATCCAACAAACCGTTGGGAAGACAGAGATTCCCAGTACGAGAAAGCCGCACATCAGATCGATCCACAGGTAGGATAAAAAATGATATTTGTTTGAATACAACATGCCTGGTTGATAAAGGGTTACGTCAACAATTCCTTTTTCCTGAAGCAGGTGTATGAGGAAATACGCCACATGCAGAATGACCATGGTGCCTGCAACCATCCATACCGAGTTCATATAGAAGGATTTCATGAATTGAATTCGTGTACTGCCCATACCAATCGCAACCGGAAACAGTGTAATCATTCCCCCTATTGCAAACGTACATATCCCTCCGTACATGGGACCAAACAGTTGCGTAGCATACGAGACATCAAATATGAAGCCAATGGCCAGATATACAACGGCGAGCATCAGAGCGATGGATGAAAAAATGCCCAGATACAAACGCATATCATCGCGAATCAGTCGATTCGTACCTTTTACTGCGTTCATGGTTTAACCCCCTCTTGATTACGGGTCCTGTTAACCAAATAATCTTGTAATGTCGCTTTCTCAATGGATAGCCCCTGTGAATGAGCGATATCCTTCCACATTTTCGAGTAGGGCTCATCAATCATGACTTTTACAGTTGATCCCATCTGGGAAGACTCTATAACTTTAACACCTGCTGTGACTCGATTGATATCATCTATTCGCCCTGTTAGAAGAACTCCTTTTTCGCGCATCTCTTCCATCGATTGATTTAACAACACCTCTCCGGCTTGCAAAACGATAAGGGACTCACATAAAGGCTGAATCTCCTCAATATGATGACTGGATATGAGAATCAGACGCGGGTTATCTTCATAACTTTCCAGTAGCGCATTGTAGAAGAATTTACGCTTCTCAGCATCGAGTCCATTGGTAGGTTCATCCAGAATGGTTATCTTTGCATTACTGGCAAGACCCAATATAATCTGGGCAGCAGTCTTCATGCCTTTCGAAAATTTAATGATCTTTTTCTTCGCCGGTAGTTCGAACACATCGATTAAACGTTCCGCCAAATCCTGATTCCACTGCGGATGAAAATATTGTCCCATTTGAACCATATCACTAACTGTCCAGTTTTTCCCCAGGGGATGATTCTCCTGGATGTAGCACAGATGCTCTTGGGCAACCAGATTATTATAGGGGTCTTGACCCATGATCTGTACGGTTCCACTGTCCGGGCGGTTATGCCCTGCAAGTAAACTCATCATGGTTGTTTTACCCGCTCCATTTCTTCCCCAAATTGCACTAATGATTGGCTCACTCTCATGTAGCGTAACCTGGTTCAGAACGGGCGTCTTCTGGTAGCTGTAGTTGACCTGCTCCATATGAATCATAACTCACTCTCCTTATCCTTCTTGCCGCGAATCAGATCAATGATCATGTCTTCATTCATGTGAATCCGTCTGGCTTCTTCAAGTAAAGGCTTGATGTATTCTTCATAAAAATCTTGCTTCCGTTCAACGAGCAATGCTTCTCTTGCTCCCTTTGCAACAAACATTCCAACACCTCGCTGTTTGTATATAATCCCCTTGTCCACGAGTTCCTGCAGTCCTTTGCGGGCTGTAGCCGGATTGATATTGTAGAAGCGTGACAGTTCATTGGTTGAGGGAACCTGTTCTTCCACCTTCAATCTGCCTTCCACAATATCGTCCATAATCATTGTGGCAATCTGATGAAAAATAGGCTGAGATTCATCCAAAGTCGATTTCATGTGCTTCCAACTTTCATACGTATTCATTAGTCAGTTAGTCGGTTAGTTACTCATGTAACTAACTATAGTATACAAAGACGCAAATGTAAATAGGCGAACTTAATTCATCGCCTTTCCTACCTTGGCTCTGTTGTATTGATTAATAAGCCCGTCCAGGACTACGGATTGCTGGATCACTTCCGGATGAAGCAGACTACCGTATTCCATATGCATGCGATATAACAACTGTCTGGCATCTTCGATCCGTGATATCAAATCCAGGCGATCCATAGTACCCCTCCTTTTTGTCATATTTTAGTGTATTATGCCAATCATAAGCGCGTGTGAGATACGACATACTTATTCTTCCACTTTGATACTCAAAAAAAGAACGCTTCTGAAATGAATTCAGAAGCGTCCATTGGTTCAGGCTTATGTCCCTAAACCGTGATCATTTGTTCGGTAAATTGAAGGGTCTGGATTCTCCACAGTCGGGACAGGTCCAGTAACAGGAGCTACAATGCTCACCACTATACTACATGTAACTATCAGCAAAGCCAGCTTTCTCTTCATTGAGTTTCTGCACCTCACCAATCAAGATTTTGTACTGCTGTATAGCTGTGTCAGACGCATATTCCCTGTATTGCTCAAACAGTCCGACACCTCTAAGCATACCTCGTCCATCGCTAATTTCAATAGAAAATCTCAAGCTGTTCAGTACAAAATCTAACCCCTCCACAAACCTGTCTTTTTTAAGACAATACGTGCCTAATCCAGCTAAAAGACGAACGTAGCGATCATCGGTTACCTGCTTGCTTACTTTCCCAATCCGATTTCTCTGTTCATGATAAGTGAAGTATGGCTCATATTGATTGAGTACATGATCTATGTTCATATCATAACGGTTAGCAGCCGTTACAATATCACAAAGCGCTGGAAATATCTCATTTTCCTTCGTTGAGATATACGCGAGGTAGTCAGGTAATACTTCAAACTGCCCAGCCATTAATTGATATATATAACGATTACCCTCAGCCCATTCCTGAAACTGATGAATAACCACTTTTTCTTCAGGTTCAGGCTCTTTCACCCAACTGTAATCGGAGTATAATGCAACATACTTCAATGCCATTTCATAGTTGTTCAAGTGGAAGTGGGCACTTCCACAGGCTAAATACGCATACATAATATAAAAAACGATAGGTCGTTTGGTCTCTTCTTGTTTCCTTCGGCCATTCATCTCATAATGGATGGCTGCTTTCACCTTCAGCTTTTCAGATAGTTCCTGAACTTTACTCCATCTGTGAAGTGATGCAAATGCATTAATTAGTTCGTTAAGCGCATCCAATTGATAGCGCTCATCCAGCCGATCCACATAATATTCGAACCGGGCTGCGATAATCAGATTCCGCTGCTGATCATTAGTCAGTCCCAACCGGAACAGTCGATACTGACAGAGTGCAAGCCGCTCGGAATGTTGCATTTTCTCGCTTTCAGCAATGTTTTCATATAGAAGAATGGCCGGTTTGAATTTACCCGCTTGGTAGAACTCTTCAGCCACATCAAATAACAAAGGAATATAGGATAGATTATCCATCATCAGACGAATAACCTCTTCAATACAGTCCAACTTGTCCAACTCGGCACAGCGATGAAGGAAGGGTCCCAGTCTTCGCCAGTCCGGGGTCGCGTGTACAAAACACTCGTCTATGTATAACTCATAGAAGTAACCTTCTTCCAGTCTCATGGCGGAAGTAATGCGATCCAACTGCTGCATGGCAATAGGCCGATTTTTATTCAAAATATTGCTGAGCGTACCCGAATTAATCCCTGACGTTTCCGAAAAATGACTAATGGACATCTGTTCACGCTTCAGATAACTTTCCAAGTGATCGCGTATCGTGGTTGTCGACTCCAAACGAACACCACCCTCCAAAATAAAAAACATAAACGGGATTATCGGTATGCAAAAGTAATTATATGTAATTAGAAAGTATCGGTCAATATAATATTTTCAACTAATTTGTATTAAAACCATTTTAATCCTTTTTTTAAAACGGACAATCCTATCCTTATTTTATATCGGAAACACGTCTGGCATCAAACCTGAAAATAGACAAAAAACACGAGCCATCTACGGGCTCGTGTTCTCAACTGACTCAGCAGTCATCATGCTCACTATAACTTGAATTTAAGGCAGTATATTACCTGCCGCACGGTAAATTTCATACCACTCTGGACGCGTGAGATGAACATCTCCTGCTTTTACACAGTCTTGCAGACGTTCAATATTCATCGTGCCTGTCACAGGTTGCATCTGCGCAGGGTGACGAAGCAACCATGCGATTGCAATCGTTGTATTGCTCACGTCATACTTCGCAGCAATCTCGTCGATCTTTGCATTTAATTCCGGGAACTTGTCGCTACCCAGGAATACACCTTCGAAGAATCCGTACTGGAACGGAGACCACGGCTGAATGGTGATATCATGCAGACGACAGTAATCAAGAATGCTACCGTCACGGTTAACCGCGGCATCGTTCTCCATGTTCACATTAATGCCACTGTCAATCATCGTGGTATTGGTAATACTCATCTGCAACTGGTTGGCTACCAGTGGCTGTTTCACGTATTTTTTCAACAATTCGATCTGGTTCGGATTCTGGTTGGATACCCCGAAGTGACGCACTTTACCTTCGCGCTCCAGTTGATCAAAGGCTTCAGCCACTTCCTCCGGCTCAACCAATGCATCAGGACGGTGCAGCAGCAGAACGTCAAGATATTCCGTTTTCAGACGTTGAAGGATACCATCCACCGAATTCAGGATGTGCTCTTTGGAGAAATCAAACATGCCTTTGCGGATACCGCATTTGGATTGAAGAATCATATTTTCACGAACTTGGGGATTCATCTGTACTGCTTCGGCGAAGATCTCCTCACATGTTCCTGTACCATAAATGTCGGCATGGTCAAAGAAATTTGCGCCAACCTCCATTGCAGAACGAACAAAATGTTCGGCTTCCTTACCGTCTAGTGAATTAATCCGCATGCAGCCCACCGCGACTACAGGTACTTCGAGTGCGCTGCTGCCCAATTTAATCGTTCTCAAGATGTTTTCCCTCCATATTCGAATATTATCGTGTATCTTACCTTTGATTGTGACATATATCTGCAATCGGTTTCAATAGCTTTATCCTACATTCATATGGAGAAATGATAGGTTCTTCATTCCAGCCTATAGATCCAAAAGAATAAACTATACTTCTTCCGGTATAATGACCTCAATATGCCTTGGCAAGACACGGATATGAATCGGCAGGGCAGGACCTTCTTCCCCATCTACATTAGTGCGAATGGCTTCGTCTGAGCGAACATGAACTTCTTTGGCTGTAAAATAGTCCACGTCCTTATGGTCTTTCAGACTACCAAATAACAGGGAGGTGCCCAGGGTCAGACTGTTGAACACACTGATATTACGAACAACAAAACAATGTATCAGACCATCGTCCACCTCTGCATCCGGGGACAACTTCTCGAATCCTCCGACCGAGTTGGTCAGCGCCGCCAGAAAAAGTGGCGATTCCCCCTCCCAGAGCTGTCCGTCATATTCGATGGTTAGATGATTGGCTGGTGTATTCACCAGGTCTTTCAAGCCTTCTTTGAGATATGCGAATGATCCCAACTTCGACTTTTCTTCCGAGGATACGGAGAACAAAGCTTCTGCCAAAGAACCTGCAGCCACAACGTTGGCAAACAGGCGATCATTGATTTTCCCCAGATCCACGATATGGGTCTGATTCGAACGTAACTGCCTAATGGCTTCTTCCGGGTCAAGCGAGATATTCAGCGCACGCGCAAAATCATTCACCGTACCTAGCGGTATAACGCCTAATCGGGGACGATGATCCTGATCCATCATGCCGTTAATCGTCTCATGCAGCGTACCGTCACCTCCGATGGAGATGACCAGATCACAGCCGTCTTTGCAGGCGCTCAGACAGTAGTTGGTGGCATCACCTTCCCCGGCCGTCTCATTAACCACCACCTCATACTGCTGTGACTCCAGAATTTCTCTGACTTGGGACACATACTGCTCGGCCTCTTCCTTACCTGACGATGGATTACTAATGATCATGGCTTGGCGCATACTCACATCTTCCCCTCCAAATTGGCATCTTTACTTCATCTTTACCCTTTTCAAGGGTGGGTTGAATAGGGTCTGCGGGAGATGTTTTATTTTTTTTGATAAACATGTCTCTGAAGAGTGCAGAGCAGGGTTTGTTTCATATAGAATAGAAGTAGAGAAATACCCATTACGAAATTCCTTGTTCCTTTTTCCCGTTGACGGGTTAATAACTATAGATGTGCTTTGAGCCGAACCTGTATATGTTAAACTCTTCAATTCACACTGAACACTCCGTGGGCAGAACAACCTTCCGGTCGCTGTTATCGTGTAGATACTATACTTAACTAACTCAATCTGTTCGGATTATTTTATAATTCTAAAAATCGGAGGGAATGCATGCAATGAGAAGAATGACGCTATTATTTCTAGTATTCATCCTGAGTCTCGGGGCATCGGGGCAAGCCATGGCTTACACAACTACGGACTTGGGCGAGGGAATCATTGAAGATCCCGCTTTGGAAGACGGACTGAAGTTAATCCTGAACAAACCTCTGGATATGCCATTAACTTCAACGGATCTGGAGCAGCTTGAGGTGGTAGATCTGAGCAATGCAGGTATTCACAGCCTGTCCGGTCTCGAATATGCAACCAATTTGACTCACCTCCGATTATATGGGAATGAGATTGAGGATCTCACACCGCTGGCGCACCTAACCCAGCTTCGCGAGATCGATGTTCGCAATAATTACATTACATCCATAGATGCACTTACTGAATTAAAAGACTTGGGACGGCTGTATATCAGCAACAATTCCATTTCTTCCATAGAGGTTGTACGTGGGTTCAACCGATTACATACGTTCCACGCCAGTGGTAACCAGATTGCCAGTCTTGCGGCCCTCTCGGATGCGGATGCACTGAAGTGGCTTGAGATCTCGAACAATACGATTAACGATCTGACACCGCTCATGGGTAAAACCCGGCTCCAACAACTCAATGTAGCAAACAACCAGGTTCAGACGCTGGACGTACTGGCTGAATTGCCAAATACACTGCGGAATCTGAATGTGGCAGGTAATCAAATCACGGATCTGACACCACTGGAGCATATGACACGCCTTCGGACACTTGATATCTCTGGTAACCAAGTACAGCATCTCAAGGGGCTTGAGGAACTGACTGGGCTGACAGAGCTGAATGCAGAGTCCAATCAGATCTATGATCTGGAACCTTTACGGCAGCTTTCCAGCCTGGACGTGTTGAAATTATCCAACAACCGGGTGTGGGATCTGACACCGATCGCAGGTTTTACGTTTACCCGTGATCAGTCAGCGACAAATGTTATACAGGATATCTCGGCGTCTACCTCGTTATCCTCGGCTATTCAGACGTCTGTCTCAGAGGTTGAGCCTGCCGGACTCACGGTGCAGAACAATTATCTGGATGTTGTGAGTGGCAGTCATACAATGCAGCTTCTGAATCGGATGAATGTGCGGGAGCAGAAACGAACGCCCCAGGGCAGCTTTCAGCGTCTAATCGAAGGGTCTACCACCGCCTATGTTGGGGATCGTGCTTACGCACTGGATGCTGCACCTTTTATCGATGAAGGCCGGACCTATGTGCCTCTGCGTTTTGTCTCGGAGCAGTTAAACGCCCGTGTGAACTGGAACAGCGGTACGCGCGAAGCTGTGATCACACAGAATGATAAGACCATCCGCTGGAGCGTGGGTAACAAACAAGTTGTCGTGAATGATACACTTGCGATCAATGATGCTCCTCTTCTGATGAAAGATGGTAAAGCTTTTGTACCGGTTCGCTTCATCTCGGAGCAATTCAATACCTCTGTTGGTTACATCGGAAGCAGCAAAACGATTCTGATTTTTGAAAATAAACAGCATGGTGAGAGTGTACAGCCTTAAGTTGTGTCTCACGTTCATTTACAGCCATAAGAGAATATGAGAAACATAGCGCAAGTCCCCGTCTGAATAATCAGCGGGGATTTTGTTGTGTTATGACAGTTGTGTTAAGACATTGGATAATGGTATATGGACATCGCCGATCACAAGCAAATACAGCATACGATCTGTCTATGCGAATACGAACTCGTGATACTCCATCTTCGATTAGGGTAAATTTCACACGGTTTAGCATATCTTCTTTTGCCGTGGGAGTTGTTATACTGAACGTAATATATATGACAACTGAGGTTCAAGCGAGGAGGAAATTCACATGACATTCACGCTCACTGGTTATTCCACAACCCAAGACAGCCCGTGGAGAGAGCTGCCTTTTGTGCCAACTAATGAAAGCGCTAACTTAAAAATGACGGGTGAACAGCACCAACTTGTGGAAGGGTTTGGCGGATGTTTCAACGAGCTTGGTTATATGGCTCTGTCCCATTTGAATGAGGAGCAGCGCCATGAGGTATTTCACTCTCTTTTCCATCCCGAGGGCGAGCACAAGTTTAACATCTGTCGCCTGCCGATCGGCGCAAATGATTATGCAGAGCAGTGGTATAGCCACAACGAGGTAGACGGCGACGTGGCCATGGAACATTTTTCGATCAAACGTGATTTCAAATACCTGATTCCCTACATCAAGGAAGCTCTGACTTATAACCCGAACCTGCAATTCTTCGCCTCGCCATGGAGTCCGCCAACGTGGATGAAGTCGCCCAAAGCCTATAACTATGGGACACTGCGCTGGGAGAAAGATATTCTGGAGGCCTACGCCCTGTATTTCGTAAAGTTTGTACAGGCTTACCGTGACGCAGGCATTACGATCCATCAGGTGCATGTACAGAACGAAGTGATTGCAGATCAGAAATTTCCTTCTTGCATGTGGACAGGCGAGCAGCTTCGTGAGTTTATCGGCGATTATCTGGGCCCGGCTTTTGACCAACACGGTCTGGATACGGAAATCTGGCTCGGAACGATCAATGCCCCTGATCCATGGGAGGAATTAATCAAGAAAAAAACAAATGACTTCGATGAGTACGCCGGGCTTGTCCTGAGTGATCCAAAAGCCTATTCCTATATCAAAGGTGTTGGATATCAGTGGGCAGGCAAAAATGCGATTCAACGTACCTCAGCGAGTTATCCGGAGCTACGTTATATGCAGACTGAGAACGAATGCGGTGATGGCAACAACTCATGGAACTATGCCAAATATGTATATAACCTCTACCAGCACTACTTCAGCAACGGAGTGAACGCGTACATCTACTGGAACATGGTTCTGGAACCCAAAGGCCGCAGCACATGGGGCTGGGAGCAGAACTCCATGATCACTGTAGATCCGGACAATAGGGAGGTTACTCGGAACCCCGAGTATTATGTGATGAAACACTTCGCGCATCATATTGTTCCTGGTGCTCGAAGAGTCGGCCTGTCTGGCGCATGGAGCGGGAAATCCGTTGCTTTCCGCAACCCGGATAACAGTCTCGTGATTGTCATCAACAATCCATTCCAGGACCGTCGTGACCTGTATCTAACCCTTGAAGAAGGACAGACCCTACACATGGAGCTGGAAGCCGATTCATTCAACAGCATGGTTATTCAACCGAAATAACTAATCCAACACATCGTTAAAAACGCGGATATCAATAGCGTCAGGCCCCAAGGATTCCCCGGGCCGTCGCTATTTTTTTATGGGCCAGACCATGCTTATTGTCAGCATGATTACTCCTGTAGAACACAAGCAGAAGACGACTTAAAGATATGATGTTTCACTTTTTATATTTACAAATCTATAAATCTAGATATAATGTAATCCAGAGAACTTACTCTCATGTCCATCATATTATAGGAGGCAAGGCAGGCTCATTTCAGCATATTATATCTACTTTTCTGTATATTTAAATTTAATGGAGGTACGCTTTGCATGAAATCACAACAGGTCAATCCACTCCTTATCTTGATGCTGGCACTCGGGGTATTCGGGATTATTACAACAGAAATGGGAATCGTGGGGGTACTTCCTCAGGTTGCGCATAAATTCGGCATCTCGGCTGCACAGGCAGGTTGGCTGGTCAGTATATTTGCGCTGGTTGTAGCCATAGCAGGCCCTTTTCTCACCTTGCTGGCATCCGGGATGAATCGCAAAATTATCCTTTTAGCCGCTGTGCTGATGTTTGCCATTTCAAACGTGGTCTATGCCTACGCCACAACATTTGATACCATGCTTATCTTCCGTATCATTCCCGCGTTATTCCATCCCGTCTTCTTTTCCGTAGCCCTGGTCACCAGTGCCCAACTCGTACCAGCAGAGAAAAGCAGTCAGGCCGTCGCCAAAGTATTCACCGGAGTTACCGCGGGCTTTGCCTTTGGCGTGCCACTCACATCGTATCTTGCTGAACGCCTATCCCTCGAAATCGCCTTCCTGTTTGGAGCGATGGTCAGTGTGGTCGCTTTGATCGGCATATGGATCTGGCTACCCTCGATGCCCGTGAAGGAAAAGATGTCCTATGGCCAGCAGCTCGGTATTCTGCGCAAACCTGGATTATGGCTGAATGTTGCCGCAGTCATTTTTATATTCGCCGCCATGTTCTCCGTGTACAGCTATTTCGCCGAGTATCTTGGACAGGTCACCCACATGAGCGGATCATGGATCAGTGTCATGCTGACCGTCTTTGGTGTCGTCATGATCATCGGAAATTTGGGGTTTGGACAGTTTCTGCGTAAGAGCGTGGTCCGCACTGTCCTCATGTTCCCCCTTCTGTATGTAGCAGCTTACGCACTCGTCTATTGGGCCGGTCCCCACTTCATGTGGATGGTTATTGTAGTCATCCTCTGGGCATCCGTGCATTCAGGAGGATTAATTGTAAGCCAAACCTGGTTAACCGCTGAAGCGCAGGACGCGCCTGAATTCGGCAACAGCTTGTATGTATCCTTTTCCAACCTCGGTATTACCCTGGGTACTGCTATCGGCGGATGGTTCATCGCAAACCTGGGAATACATCAACTGATCTGGAGCGGAATGATATTTGCGCTGATCGCTTTTGTCTTGATTTGGATTAAAATTAAATGTTTCCCTGCACCATAAATTGCCGAACACTGTTGAGACAAAGCATTAACACAAAAAGCGCCATGTTCCCATGCTTAACATGTGGAACAGGCGCTATTTGGTGTTATATGATTACCGGATTTACAAAGGATGCTCCGACTCGTCAAAACGCACGCTTAAGGATTGTTCGCCAGGTAATTTCTCAGCCATTGCATAGCCGGACGTTCTGTACCGTTGCTATTGACCAAGTGAGAGCCAGCCTGCCAGGTTTGATTCTGGTTGTAACCCCACAGCGTCACACCTTTAACAGCAGAGTGTTTCCACAGCACAGGGAATTTCTGCTGATAACGTTGCAATTGTGTATTATCGTCACCTGTCATATCCAGCTCGGATACATAGATTGGTAGCCCTGTAGCCGCAAGCTTGTTCAGTACCGTGTTCATTGTGTTCACAGAAACGTTGTCCATATTGAAGTAATGCGCCTGGATTCCAATACCATCAACTAGACCTCTGTTTTTCAAAAGGTTGATAATCTGGATATATTGGTCCGCTTTAGCAGGATCACCGATAATACCATATTCATTAATTAACAATTTGGAGTTAGGGAAGGCTTGTCTCGCCTGTTGGAATGACCAGATAACCCAATCCCAACCCGTTGCCCCATCTCCACCAATAGCATTGCGATAGGATGGTTTCGCATGCAGAGGTTCATTCACCACATCAACGAAGGCAGACTTCGAATACCGCTGTCCTGCCGCTTTAATCCATTGTGTCACTTCAGCCTTCTGATCTGCGGCTGAGAGACTGTTAATCCAATTTGGCTGTTGATTTCCCCATACGAGCGTATGGAACTTGAACGGAAATCCGTTGTTGTTAGCATAGTTGTAGGCCATGTCCGCCTGGCCCCAGTTCATCACGTTGCGTGTGCCTTCAACAGCATCCCACTTGGTAGAGTTCTCCGGAGTTACCTGATTCCAATATGGACTAAAATTCGAAGGAACCTGGTTGGCAATAATATTGCCCAGAAATTTGCTACCTTTCGCCAGACCAGCGCTCACACTACCAACCGCAACAGAAGCAGCGAGAATCCCTACCAATGCCAGTGAGCCGACTGTTTTGAACCACTTAGACTTAATCAATGATTTTCCTCCTTAGAATTCATTTTTTGTAAAGCGCTTACAAACATCATTTTACTGGATAATTTTGGTTTTTAACACCTGTCAAATTATAGTATTTTATTGCAAAAAAATAGATTTAAATGCTTTTTCTGAAGTTATTCATAGATTCACTCTCTTAAATCCAACATAACTCTTACAGTGCGAGTTCAAAAAGTTTGGTTTTCAGTACCGAGAAGTTGGAATGAAGTTAGAAATGGAGTAGCGGAGCGTAGGGAAAACTACGTGAGCAACGGACATTTCGGCTGAATTTCAACTTCAATGCTGATGATGCCGCTAGGCATGATTCGTAATCAAAAGCGGACTTTTTGAACAACCTCTTACATTGGAGTTTACATTCACCAGATGTTTATCTAGTATGAAATGATACATATCTTTACACACACTAGATAACAAGGGAGATTACAACATGCGCAAAATTTCAACGAAACATTTCGCCGGATGGCCTTTATCTTTCCTCTTATGTGCCTCCATTTTGTTCGCCCCTTTTGCTTCCACTCCGGTTCAGGCTACTGAGGCAGACAAGGAGACCAAGATTACGTTGCTGGGTACATCGGATATACATGGTCGATTCATGCCGTGGGACTATGCTCTGGACGGTCCAAACCCAACCGGTAGCATGACACAGCTCTACACCATTGTGAAAAAAGTCCGTGCGGAGAATCCCAATACGATCCTGCTGGATGCAGGAGACATGATTCAGGATAACTCGGCTGAGTTGTTTAATGATCAACCTCAATCTCCCATGATGGTTGCAATGAACGAAATGAAATATGACGCATGGGTTATGGGTAACCATGAGTTTAACTTTGGACTGGACGTACTGGAGAAAATCTCTTCCCAATTCAATGGACAGCCTCTCGTGGGTAATATTTTCAAAGAAAACGGCGACCGCTACATGCCTGCCTATACGATTATCGAGAAAGACGGAATCAAAGTGGGTGTTATCGGAATGAACACACCTATGATTACCGAATTTGAAAAAGGTACGGATCACCTGGACGGCATCATCGTCAAAGATCCTGTGGAAGAGACCAAGAAGGCTATTGCTGAGCTGAAAGGCAAAGTCGATGTCATGGTTGGACTCATGCATATGGGATTGGACAACGAGAACGGTAATCCGGGAACCGGAGTGACGGATATCGCCAATGCCAACCCGGAGCTGGCTGCCATTTTTGCCGGACACATGCATACTTTGATTGAATCCCAAACGGTTAACGGCGTATTGATCTCCGAACCGAATAAATATGGCTCACATATTTCACGAATCGATCTGACATTTGAAAAAGACGGCGACAAAGTTGTGCTGAAAAGCAAAGAAGCTCAAGCACTCGCTGTAAAAGCAGCAGACGGAACGTATGAAGTCTCCGATCCTGCGCTGGAAGAGACTTTGCACCCATTCCACGAGTTCGCTCGTGCCGATGCCAACATTGAAGTGGCTGAACTGAAAGGAACGAACCTGGTCCCTGCTGATGAGATTAAGGGTATACCTGCGGTGCAGATCCAGGAAACACCTTTGTCTGATTTTTTCACCGAAGTGATGTTGCATTACAGTGATGCCGATGTGGTCGCGCATCAGATTGATAACGACAAAGCCAAGCTGGATGTAGGCCCGATCAAGAAAAAGGATATTGCATTCAACTACCAATACACCTTTGGTGAAGTGACCGTATATGAAGTAACCGGACGCGATCTAATGGATTATATGGAGTGGTCTGCGGGGTACTTCAACTCCACACGCCCGGGTGATGTGACCGTCAGCTTTGATCCGAAACGACGTGCTTCCAAATACAGCACCGATGATTTCTTCGGCGGCGTAACATATGAGATTGACCTGACCAAGCCATACGGTAGTCGGATTACAAATCTCAAGTACAGCAATGGATCAGTTGTCAAAGAAGACGATACGCTGAAGCTCGGTATGAATGCCTACCGGATGGAAGCGCTGATTGCCAAAGGTGGCGCCATGGAAGGGCGTAAGTTCAAGCAACTCTGGTCCTCCAAGGACGCCTCGGCATTTGGTGAGATTCAAGGTACGATTCGCAACCTGTCCATCGCCTATCTGAAAGATGTCATGGAAGGTGTCTACGAACCGAAGATTCAACGCAACTGGAAAATCACCGGCGTAGACCTGACTGCACCGGAACGTGCAGATGTGGTGGAGTTAGTTAACGATGGCATCATGTCTGTGCCAACAACGGAAGATGGCAAGTACACCAACATTGCCTCCATTAACATTTTGGATGCGGTGACTCAAGAAGAGATTGATACACTATCTGCCAAAGCAGATGTGAGTGCAACACAATTCGCAGGCGTGAAAAACAAGGGAGCATTCTATCAACAGCTGAACAAGGCTCGCAAAGCAGTAGGTAGTGGTGAGGGAGCAACTACTCCTACACCTGAGAAGCCGACAACGCCAACAGTACCAAAACCAACACCAACTCCAGGCACGTCGAAACCTGGTAAACCATCCACACCAAGCACGGGTAAACCAGGAACTGTCACCAAAGGCAAACAAGCCAAGGTTACAGCGTCTTACCTGAACGTACGCACTGGCGCTTCATCCAAAGCGAAGGTCGTTGCTGCGGTACCAAAGGGCACCCTGCTTGAGGTGATCAGTACAGACAAGTATGGCTGGGTAAAAGTGAAGCTGGATGGACGTGTAGCATTTGTATATGGGAAATATGTAAGTATTTTGAAATAGATACAATCGTGACGCACCACGCTTAACGAAAAAGAAAAAGGGCGATTCTCCCATGAATATCATGGTCGGGATCGCCCTTTGTTATGTTAAACGAATGGTTATGCGTATGGCCCTTCCTCTACTGCTCTAGGGGAATGAAGTCATTTAGCCTTGTGGTTGGTTCTTGATTTTATCCATAAAAGCGTCCAGCTGGATGCCATTCGTTTGTTCCATAAAATCACGCAATTCCTCCGATTCCCCCTCGTAGGCGGCAAGTACGTAGTCATCATCGACAATATAGTACGTGCCGTAGCGAGTGAATGAATATCCTCCCTGCTGTTCTCCGGTCGTCCCCTTTTTGACTACAGCGATAATCTTCATACCTGGTTTAAGTTCAGGCTCCACACCTGCGAAGTCAGCGTTGTAAAATAAAAAAGTATCCTCGGGTACATCATCTCCTGTTACTACTTCATTTACCTTCACCTGATAAGAGATGAATTCAGGTTGGTAGGATGTGATTCCATTAGCCCTATCCTTATCAGCCACCTTTCGTTCAGGCGTACCGGGTTTAGTCGATAGCTCCACACGAAAACTCGGCAACACCTTCACGACCTCCGCCACAACGATCCCATCCCCAAACGCCATGACCTCATTGAAGCTAACTTCTCTCATGTTAATCGTCGCGGGGACGCCAGTGGATAGCGGATATTCCTTGCGGAGTTCATTCATTCGATCAGAGGATAACCTGCTCCCTGCGGCATTAAACGATTCGTAAAAAGGGGACGAGCACCCGGATAGGCTGACCAGAGCCAGTACGATACTTAACAACCAACATGTCATCTTGACTCGCGGCATATCTTATCCCCCTTTTCCTGATAAAAAAATAAAACACAGACATCCATGTCTGTGCAGTCCATTAAAATTTCGGTTGTACTCGCTCCGGCCGGGTAATACGTAGTATATAAAAGTACCACTATTATAAAAATTCTTTCATGACTAGCGACATACGTGTAATATACGATTGATTATCCTATAGCTTTTTTACGGGTACCCATATGCTACCATATCCCATTTTCCAGTTCCAGCCTCAATGGAGTGATTTTTGTTCTTTATTCCATTGATGTAAAGGAACTTTGATGTCTCTAAGACCGTCCATACTTATAGATGTATTAAAAAGGAGGTGAGCAACTCGATGTCCATTTTACGAAGATTATTCGTATTCCCGTTTATCTTGCTTCTGCTAACGCTCGGATGCGCAGATAAATCCGAGGAACAAGGGAAAGAGAAGCCACATGTACGAGGAATTATTACGGATTTTGAGGAAGAAAGAGGTCAGGTACTCATCGAGAATAAAGAAGATGGCGGTGTTGATTCTGGACCGATTTGGGTCTCGCTCAGCAAGGACGCCGAACTCATCATCGAAGAAGAGATTGTCACCGTCTCTTTGGATGAGACACTCGTTGGTCGAAGTGCAGAAGTGTGGATCGGTGGATTTATCAATCAATCTTACCCTCCCCAAACCACGGCTGTGAAGATGGTCATTCATTAACACCAAGCATATACGCCGATACATTTCGTTTCACGTGGAACGTTATGATACACATACGAACAGCAACGGGTGGTTGCTACTAAAATCGGAAATGATGAAAACAATTTACACACTTGAAGCATTTACTCCGTTAGCCTGCCTGCATATAGAGTATAATGAAGAGGTATACGATAAATGTACGGTGCAATAATTGTACAAAAACTAACGCAAAAGAGGTAAACGATGAGCGAGCAACAATTTAAAGATTATGGACTTGGTGAAGAGATCGTAAAAGCACTGGACAGTCTGGGCTATGAGACACCAACCGAGGTTCAAACCAAAGTTATTCCGGTAGCACTAGAGAATCAGGATCTTGTGGTCAAATCACAGACAGGTAGTGGTAAAACAGCTGCTTACGGCATTCCGCTCTGTGAGCTGGTGGATTGGAATGAGAATAAGCCACAGGCTTTGATTCTTACACCAACCCGGGAACTGGCTTTGCAGGTTAACGAAGATATTACGAATATCGGCCGCTTTAAGCGTATTAAAGCAACCGCACTATACGGACAGTCCCCTTTTCATATCCAAAAAGCAGAGTTAAAACAAAGAACCCACGTGGCTGTTGGTACACCAGGTCGGGTACTGGATCATATCGAACGAGGCACGCTACCACTCGAACGGATCGCGTATCTCGTCATTGACGAAGCCGATGAGATGCTGAATATGGGCTTTATTGAGACGGTACAGTCCATCATTCAGAAACTGCCGCAGGAGCGAGTAACGATGTTGTTCTCCGCTACATTCCCTGAAGATGTAGCCAAGCTGTCACGCAAATACATGAACAAACCGGTAGAGATCGAGATCAAGGCAAGTGGACTGACAACAGCCACGATTGAACATGCTGTGATTAACGTACCCGAGGTGAACAAAACCGCACTGCTTCAAGACTTGTTCATTGTGGAAAATCCGGATAGCTGCATTGTGTTCTGCCGTACGCAGGAGAATGTGGATAAACTGTTCCGGGTTATGGCTGATCTTGACTACCCAGCAGATCGTATCCATGGTGGTATGGAGCAGGATGAGCGGATCGAAGTAATGAACGCATTCCGACGCGGACAATTCCGCTATCTGATCGCGACGGATGTAGCCGCACGTGGTATTGATATCACGAATATTACCCATGTCATCAACTACGATATTCCTTTGGAAAAAGAGGGATATGTTCACCGTACAGGCCGTACGGGTCGCGCAGGCAAAACAGGTAAAGCCATTACGTTGATTACACCGAAAGATGGCAGACGTCTCGCCGAGATTGAATCCTATATTGGATTCGAAATCCCTGTTGTAAAAGCACCTTCTGAAGAAGCTGTAGATCGCCGCAGAGAAGATTTTGAGAAACGATTGAAGATTGTGCCTGAACGCAAAAAAGACAAGCGTGAACAGCTGAACCAACAGATCATGAAGCTGAACTTCAACGGAGGCAAGAAGAAGAAACTTCGTGCCGTTGACTTTGTAGGTACCATCGCCAAGCTCGAAGGGGTAACCGCAGAAGACATCGGGATCATTACCATTCAGGACAATGTAACGGATGTAGAGATCCTGAACGGCAAAGGCCCTCTCGTACTGGAGCTCATGCAAAACATAACGATCAAAAAGATGCAGCTTAAGGTTCGCAAAGGTCATAAATAGTTTGCTAAACACGGTCAAATAACTAGAAATTCAAACAGGGATAGTGGACTCTTTTCTAAGTCTACCATCCCTTTTTTCATTACCTCTTCTTTTTCCGCACTGTACCGCCTTCCACCGTATACCGAAATAGCGCATCTTCGGCGCCCCCGATATCATCCGTAACCATAAACGTCGCTGCATCTCCCGACTTATAAACCCCACCCGTCACAAAGCTGAACACCACACGCTCATCTTTACCCCAATATTGATTCAGCATGACAAATGTACTACCGCTCATACCCTTTACCGTGCGGTTTCCATTGGCATTATACAGACCATTCTGATCCGTGGCCCAACTCTGGGGATCCGCATCAAATAGATGTGTAAAGCTGACTCGATCCATATGTTTATTTGGTTTACCCCATAGATACACACGATTGGCATCCACCGCCCAACTGCCGGAAGGCGTTATTAACTCAAAAGTCGCTGCGTCTCCCCCCTTAATGATCTGAAGCACATCGTCCGGATGACCGAAGGGCTGACTTGTCCGAACAACCTCGGCACGATACACATGTTGCTGATCCTTGGAAAGTCCAAGATGCTCCGTCCCGGCATAAGCTTCAAAATGCTGAGCGTCAGCTCCATCCACACGGTAACCATTGTAATACACATGTTTGCCATCACGACCAAAGGGTCCACCTAGTGACTGGAACGTATCCGGGTTTGCTCCTTTTACAGTACGCCACTGAAAATAAACACGTTCCCGGTCCCGTGCAAACTGCTCGTCCAACGGTTCAAAGGTAGACCCGTCTGCTCCACGAACAAGGTTGAATACACCTTTCGCTTCTCGACGATACGTATCGCCCCATTCTGTTCTATAAAAAATGGACGACTGCGTCTCAACCCAATTGCCTTTGAGCAGCGTAGCACCTTCTGCACTGTGGGCATAATGATCATGCCACCAGCCAGGTACGTCGGGATGATGTTCTTGCAGCCATGCCCTCACCTCATCCTTTTCCCCATTTGCATAGCGAAGAGAACTGGACATATGGAACAAATGGTCTTTATCGGTGCAATAGTCATGATGAGCAATTACAGCATTCGTATCTATATCCTCAAATAGATGAAAATGCGTGTTGCTCTTCACATATAAATAATGTTGGTCCTGAGCAAAGTAGGGCGTATCCGGCAATAGCCGAAAGCTTTCCGGATCGGAGTCAGGCACGACCTGATCTTCCAGATATACGTACTGTGAGTCGCAGCAGTAATCTTCATCGATCACACGGAAAGCTTCCGTATCCTTGCTGAACAAACTCGCCTTGTTCTTGCGAGCATTGAACCACCATATTCCCTGACGATCACGCAGATAGGCGAAGGTCAACCATCCCTTTTGATACGTAGAGATGACTTCAAAATCCTGAGCAGTAATGCCTCCCTTAATCGGAGTGTTCGTTCCATCCTCGTCATTATGCAATATCACCTGAAGGTCTTCATCTACAATAAACTTGTTCATGACGGTCCACCCTCCAACCATGATGTGAATTCAGTCTAGCTTTATTTTAACGTGTGTACCTGATCCTCTCCACATCATCGTACTTGATATTTAGGAACATTTCCTCCGCTCTCACCGCTCAGCCACGATGAAATGAAGGTTTGTTCAGCAATGGATGGATTGTTCACTTGAAAAAGAGTCTGACCCAACTACAATATAAATGAAAGCGCTACATTTAATCTGATATCTTTCGGGAGGTGTATGTAATGGGTAACAGGAAAGCGGTCTGGTTTCTGGTCTTTGCACTCACGTTCACCCTGTTTGGACTTCATCCTGAACGGACAAGCGCAGCAAGTGTCACAATAACCAACGGTACCGATTGGCTCGATACCGCAGGCAACCCCATCCATGCGAATAGTGGCAACATTCTGCAGGTAGGCTCGACGTATTATCTGTACGGTGAACATGCGGTGGGCGGCAGGTTTGACAGCGTGAACGTCTACACCTCCACTGATCTGAAGAACTGGACTTTCAGCAATGCCATCCTGACGAAAGATTCCGCAACCGAGCTGGCCTCCAGTAAGATCGAACGCCCCAAAGTCATCTATAACGCCTCCACCAATCAGTATGTGCTCTGGGCACACTATGAGAACGGTACAGACTACAACCTCGGGCGTGTAGCGGTCGCAACAAGCAATACCCCGAATGGCAAATTCACCTATGAGGGCAGCTTCCGCCCGCTGAATTATGAATCCCGTGACATGACCGTCTTTGTTGATACAGATGGCACAGGTTATCTGGTTACTGCTTCACGCAAAAATGGCGGTGCCAATGATACGATGGCTATTTTTAAAATGAATGCAAGTTACACCGGAATACAGTCCTTCGAGGGCTGGCTGTTCGAGAACGCCTACCGTGAAGCACCTGCTGTTGTGAAAAAAGGAAACCGTTACTACCTCTTCACCTCCCAAGCCGCTGGCTGGTATCCGAATCAGGGTGCTTATGCTACAGCAACTTCCATGACGGGTCCATGGACTGCGCTTACGCCATATGGCAATCCATCTGCCTTCGGCTCGCAGATTCATGATATTGCCACGATTACAGGCAGCAACACCACATCCTACATCTACATGGGGGATCGCTGGAATCCGATGAACCTCGGAGAGCACAAACATATCTGGCTGCCGCTAACCTTGAATGATTCGAACGGAACCGCATCACTGGAGTGGTATACAACGTGGAATATCGACGCAGTAACGGGTGCGGTAACACCGCCTGCTCTCGTCAATCATGCACAAGGCAAAACAGCTACCGCCAGCTCCACAGCCTCCGGCTCGTCTGCATCCAACGTCAATGATGGCAACTACCAGACTTCATGGGTGGCTTCCTCCAATAGCTGGCCTGCCTGGTGGCAGGTGGACTTCGGCGCACCAAAGACGATCACCGAGATCGACACGTCCTGGTTTATGTATAAAGGTTCCGAAGGGTACTACAAATACAAAATTGAAATTAGCAAAGATGGAGTTAATTACTCCACCTTGGATCGCACCAATAATCTGACCTATGGCTTCACCACGGATGCCGTGCATTTCACTGCCCGTTATGTACGGATCAATATAGTGAACGCCGTCTTGTGGAATAATCCGGGGAACTGGTACACCCCAACCCTGCACGAGGTCAAAATGTTGGGCCCTGCAACACCTGAAGCCACAGGTTACAGCCGGTTCAGTTCACACAACGTTCCGGATCGATACATCCGCCATGCCAATTACACCGCTCGCGTGGATGCCAACGTCTCTCCTGTTCTGGATTCACAGTTCCGCGTCGTACCAGGCCTTGCCAGCTCCACGGGAATTTCACTGGAGTCCATCAACTTCCCAGGCTACTTCTTGAAGCGCAACACCAGCAATAAAATTGTACTTGAAGCTTATGCCGACACCTCCGCCTATAAGGGAGATGCTACGTTCCTAAGCAGTCCTGGTTGGGCTGATAGCACCAAAGTATCCCTTCAATCGTACAGTCAGCCCGGATATTACATCCGTCATTATGACTACGTGTTACAGCTCGATGCCATCAATGCATCCAGCAGCTCAACAGTGAAGAGTGATGCCACGTTTGGGCGAACCAATTTCTAAGCAAAATAATTGGAGATGAGGATTAGCCACCTACACCTACAATTTAAATCTTGGGAAAGGCCGTTTTTTCAGGGTTCAGAACTGAAGAAGCGGTTAACGTGAAGGTGTGATAAAACGAGTCAAGTACGATCAACCCCCGCCCAAAGTGGAGTATTACTTAACCCACCGAGATAAAAGTCTAATGCCCATTCTGGAGGAAATCTGCAAATGGGGTGTGCATAACTTCCCAGAGACACAAACGCTGCATGAAATATAGTGAGTTATGTAATATATGCAAAAAAGCCTACTCCGATGGGAGTAGGCTCTTCTGCCAGTTGATCTATAAAAGTTATTTGAAATTAGGATCAAACTTCATCACGTTCATTTTACCTTGTTCCTTATAACTCACATAAACGTGGTCAGTGCTGTCTATGAAAATATCTAGCTCCAGAGCGTCATCATTGGAGAATCCGGCAGACCCTACCGGTCTCCAATCCATGTTCTCATATTTCAACACAGTCACCCTGTTGCCGTCTGCTGCATCTCGATAAGCAACGTAAGGCGTTCCTTCGCTGTCAAAGGCCATATCCATGCTTCCTTCTTGAGATGTACCGACCGAGAATCCGGAAGTATTCACCTTTTCCCATGTCGTATCTTCTGACGGAGTCGAGTGCGGATATTTCCACATTTCAACACCATTGGAGTTGCTAAGATAGATCATATAAGGTACGCCAGATGGATCAAGCGCAGATGCAGCATCCATATTCGGAGTTATTCGATATGAATATAATTTAGGATCTAATTGTTTCCATGATCCATCTGCCAAGCTATATCCTGTTGCCACAGGGATACTAGATGACCTGAATGGAGCAAATAAATACATGCCGTTGTTTGGTAATGGTGCGAGGAAGGCTCTTAGACCTGCGAATGCCTCTAGTCTCGCTTCTTGTTTCCATCCACTACCTTGATGATAACTCCATGACATAAGCATTGACGGTTCCCTAGCATTACCGTCTAAAATACCTCTAAACATCAGAAAAGGATTATCATCCTTATCGAAGGTAATGAAGAAGCTATCATTAACTTTATCCACTTTTCTGCTCGTCTTTCCATCATTCCAACTGAAATCAGAGATAGTAGATACTGGTCTCCACCACTTATGTTCATCATTATAATTCTTAAAGCTTACTTTACCTGAGCTATTCTTATAAGCAACATAAAGCTTGTCCTTACTGTCTATTCCGAGCGATATAGCTGAGCTCCCTAATCCTCCCGCTTTTTCAAGATCGCTTTGATTGCCAAAGGACTGCCACTTGCCTCCCTTAAATTGCATCACAAACACTTCGTAATTGTCCTTTATATAAGCCACGTAAGGAGTTCCTTGACTGTCGAAGATGACATTGGACTTACTATTCAAATCCAACAAGTCACCTACTTGTAGCCACGATGTCATGGTCCACTTCGCATATAGGGTGATGTCTGACGTCACCGGCGTCATGAAGTCGTAGACGATCTCCAGATCACGATCGCTGTACCAACCTTCAAATCGATACCCTGCCCACTTCGGCGCAGCAGGTGCCACAGCTTGGTTGCCAGTAACCACCGTCTGACTACCTACTGCTGCCCCACCGTTACTGTCAAAGTCCACCATGCGGCTGTTAAATGTCCACTTCGCGTACAGCGTGAGGTTACCCGTCACCGATGTCGTGAAGCTGTAGGCTTCATTCAGTCCAGCGTCGCTGTACCAACCGTTAAACACGTAACCGTCCCTCGTCGGTACGGCAGGCTCCGTAGCATTACCGCCGGTTTGCATATTCTGTTCAGCCACCAGTGATCCGCCGTTACTGTTGAAGGTGACCGTGTAAATAGCCGTCCATTTCGCATACAATGTGAGGTTATTCATCACAGGTGTCGTGAAGCTGTAGGCTTCATTCAGACCTGCTTCACTATACCAACCTTCAAATACATGCCCTGCACGGGTCGGTGCGTCAGGAACTGTTGCCGTGTCACCTTCACTCACGGACTGACTGCTCACCGATGATCCGTTGTTACTGTTGAAGCTCACTGTGTAGCTGTTCTTCGTCCACTTCGCGTACAGCATCACATTCGCCATTACACCTTCCGTGAAACCATAAGGTATTATCAATTCGCTATCGCTATACCAGCCATCGAACGTATACCCTTCCAGCATCGGAGCGCCAGGAGCAGTAGCCACGGCACCTTCATTCACAGTCTGTTCTGTGACCAACGATCCGCCGTTACTCTCGAAAGTTACAGTGTAGGTAATCGGTACATATACCGTCCACTTCGCGTACAATGTCAGGTCTCCCGTAACCACCATAGTCGTGAAATTGTAGGCGTTCATTAGCTCACTATCGCTGTACCAGCCGCTAAACACATAGCCGTCTTTCGTCGGAGGGGCAGGAGCCATAGCCTTGACGCCTTCATTCACTGTTTGGGCATCTACTACCGATCCTTCATTACTCTCGAAGCTTATCGTGTAAGGGATCAGCCACTTCGCATACAGTGTGAGATCCGCCGTCACCGCTGCAGCGAAGTCGTAAGCATTCGTCAACGTGTTATCACTGTACCAACCGCCGAATACATAACCATCTTTCGTCGATTCAGTCGGCGTACTAATCGTGGCGCCAAACCCTACAGTCTGAGCCGGCACTTCTTCGGACCCACCGTTACTGTCGAAATTTACAGTGTAGTCGTTAATTGCCCACTGAGCGGTAAACTGGACATCTTCAGCAGGCATTGTGGTCGGCGGCGTTGGCGACCACCCCATAAAGCTATATCCCTGCCTTGTCGGAGTGCCCAGACGTAGCAGCGTCGTCGCTCCGAAAGGAACGTTATCCGTTTTATTTGCTGCTCCAGAACCGTTATAATCAACCGTCATTTGGTATACATCACGCTTATAATATACCTTCAGCGCCGTTTTTCCGTTGCTCGTGATTAGATCCGTCAGTACCGAAATACTGTCGTCCCGCACGAAGCCATCATAGGATCTCGGCTTGACGTCCGTCATATTCGCCTCGGTACCCGTAACTCCACGATACGATTCCGTATCTGCAACCGTATAGGTGTCACTTCCGATATTTTGCAGCAAGTACACGACCTGATAAGGCGTACCCTCTCTTCCCGTCCACTTCGCTGTATACGTAGTATCCTCAATCGGCATCGCACTTGGAACTTCTGGCGACCAACCGGCAAACGTATATCCCTGCCTTGTCGGTACAGGTATACGAGTAGCGATGTTCTTGCCAACGGCTTCTGTTACCGAGATTTGGGGCGCACCGGCATAACCCCCAGCGAAAGTCATCTTTCGATTCTCCGGATAGTAATTAACTCTTACGACTGTAGAGCCGTCGCCCTTGATTAATACGCCGCTCACCGTTCCAGTCGCATAGCCTTGCTCCTTAAACCTGTCGGAGCTGATTCGTATCTCCGTGTCCGTTGTTCCAGTCATATTTTCCGTATCCACAGGCGGAGCTTGTACCCTGCTGTTCGGGTCTAGCACATAATACTCAACGGTATACGGCGTATTCTTGTTCGCAATCCAGTGCGCGTACAGTTTCCGATCTTCCGCAGCCATTCGGCTCGGAATCGTGATCTTCGTGCCGCCGGAAGCGGCCGTATACCAGCCATCAAAGGTGTATCCTGGATATACCGGGGTGACCACGCTAATTGGCGCGTTATACGGAGCCGCCACAACCTGGGTCACTCCGCCGTTCTGCGGATCCAGCTGAAGGATGTAGTCACCCACTCTAGCAAGCCAGCTTAACTGAATCGTACGCTTGAGTGGATCGGACGTGAACGACCCCGGCGGCCCCTTCCAGGTGATAACCAGATTGCCATCACTCACCTGAATCTTCTTGTCCACCACTTCAATCGTCCCGTTTACTGCGTCATACTTGAAGTTCGGATTGTCCACCTGAATATCGAAATTCGAGCGATCATAAGCCCGTTTATCCGTAGCGCCTGTCTTCAAATCAAAGGTATTCATTGTGGCCCACAACTCCGGTACAACGATGGATGACGCAGAACCCGCCATGTTCACTTTGAGCGACTTATCCTGTGGATAAGCGAAGTCGTAGACGTTCTGTTCTTCTCCAATCGTATACAGTGGCCACTCTTCATCGACCAGCTCTACGCCGCCGGAAAGCCCGCCATCACCTAATTGAGCGCCGAGTTCGACCTCCAAATAGATGCCAATCTCGACGAACAGGGCACCTAAAGACTTCGTGGTCTTCACCCCGCTAATATTCTTCAATTGATAATAGAAGTAGCCCCACAGATTCACATACACACCGGGTTCTACAGCAAGCCCGATACTATTCAACTTGACGCTTCCAATCCCCGCTTTGACCTCCATATGAATACCAGCTCGTAAACCGATCGTCCCCATCACATAGAAGGTAAATTGGTAATCTCCGTCTCCCGGCAAGCTGAACGTATTGCTCGAACCACTGAAACTCAATACGCGCAAGCTAACCGAGTAGCGCTTGGCCATCTTATAGTAGAAATCTGCCCCCACCGTCAGGTTCACCTGGGCGCTGACCACAAACTCCGCTTCAAATTTGACTTCCACAATACCTAAAGCCACGCGTACGCTCTTTTCAAAGAGTTCTTTCTTGATTAACGGAACCCACTCCGTGTCTTGCTCCAACATCTCTTGATACTTTTCCTTCAACGATTCCGCATCTACGGCAGTATCCTGCACACCCGCCATTACCGCTTTAATCTGTGTCGCAATGTCCTGAACCTTTCCCAACCTGCCAGCGTTCTTCTCGCCCAGCCAGTCATTCAGTGCATCATTTAACTTATCATGTTCAACAAGAGCTATCTCTGCCGTGATGTTCATTCCGGTATAGCTATAAGCATCCAGATTCGCCGTAATTACATAATCATCAATGCTGTACCAGTAAGGAATCCCCCACTTTTTCAGCCAGTGCCCTTTCATATCCCCATTGATACCGAGGTCCAGGCTCATCTCCTGAACGAATGTACTCGTCATATGGATGACAAGATCGCTGTCTTCATTGATATTGACAACAATATCGGCACCAACTTGTAATGTAGCGCTTACGCCTGAGGTTCGGCCGTCAATATTCTTCAGCCTCGTGCCGAGTGAAGCAACAACGGTCAGATTCTCCACACTTACCCGGCTCCCTTTACCGGACGCTAGGGAGGACTGAGCCTTGATCTCCTGAATTTCCTTTGTCTCCATGGCGATGTCAGACAGATAATCCGCGGCTTCGTTGACGAATCCGCTGTCTCTCGCTTGCTGCTCAATTTGCTCTTCGAGCTGTGCAATCTGTTCTTCCGACAACAGATCATCGCCGTCAATTGCTTGCTTCTGATAGATGTTGAAGGCATTTTCAATATCTTCAATGGTGGCATCTTCATACGTAATTACGTCCATCTCCGCCTCAGGCGTAATCGACGTAATACGTCCATAACCCATGATCTCAATACCTTCTTGATCGAATTGTCCATCATAAAAACCAATAAAGTCGCCCACATCAACAGTGGTCAGCTCATCCAAACCGAAGGGCTTGTACAGGCTGTCACTGTAGTTCATGGCAGTGTGCTCAACCGTGATGGAATGGTTATTGGGAATTCCATCCTTATCTGCTTCTATGCTCACCGGTAGAACATCCGGCTTGAACAACACTTGATTGGCATCTGCGTGATCATAAGTGTAGACACTTCCATCTACCGCCGTGATCTGGACATAGGCCACATCACCATCGTCTTCACCAGTCGTTTCGACTGTGCGCAGTTCGGGACTAACTCCCTCATAGATGGCTACGGTATCACCGACTTGAATTACCGTGCCAGTGCTTCCGGTGTACTTGAACGTTCCACTACTCGCATTCACTTCGGCGAGTGCATTTTCGCCACCTACCGTCGTAGTAACGACTGAAATCGCGGGCGAATCGACATCTGCTCCATTTATCACCATATCCGTGACATCCGTGAACGGAATGTAGATCATATTCGGATTGAGTGGAACATTCATGACTTCTTGTTTAGCAACGCTAAATACATAAATACTTGTCGTCGCGTCTTGGCCTTGGAAGGACAAGCTGTCATCCGTCAACGTAAGTTGATATGTGTTACCTTCAACGAACTTGCCGTTTTCGGCTGCTGACGATACCGTGAAAACTCCGTTCCCACCAGAGACGGTAACCCCTTCGAATTCGGGATTCGCCGTATCCACGAAGTTCATCCCCTCTTTGACCTGGGATTCCGTTAGACTGCCCGATGAATCCTGCACCTTAATGGTGAAGTTCGGCGCGACATCCAGTACCGAATAGCTTGGTACGCTCTGTACGGCACGATCTATGCTATCCGTATACTTTGCATACAACTTTGTATCCGCGTTCAGGGTGCTGCCGCTTGCGAAGATGAGTGAAAGATCACTATCCGCAAACCACCCTTGGAATATATATCCTTCTTTTGTTGGAGCAGGTAGATTATTTAGCACCTGGCCTTTTCGTACCGTCTGCGCAGAAATCGCCGTGCCTCCGTTGCTCTCAAACGTGAGCGTATACGCAGTGGAACCCGTGCCTGGGTTACCTCCGTTGTCTCCAGGCGTTCCGCCACCGCTATTACTGCCGGGTGACGGTGTTGGCGTTGATGTCACCGGCGATGTCGGTGTTGGTGTCACTGGCGATGTCGGTGTCACCGGCGTTTGATTCTGATTTTTCCACGCCTCTACAACCGCGTTGTTGCGCATGAAGAGAACCGCTGCTTCCGCGCGAGTCGCTTGTGCACGCGGATTGAAGTTCCCCTTTTCGTCCCCGGTGAACACACCGGCTTGCCACAGCTTGATGACCGCGTCAGCCGCCCAAGGCGATACATCCCCGATATCGCCCGGCTCTGTCGTGACCGGATTCTCGGTCTGATAAGGGATCTGTTCCCTTTCGAAATACCGCAACGTCATCGTCGCCATTTGCTCCCGAGATACGGTAGCATCCGGCGAATATTTCCGATCCCCCGTGCCATCGGTAATTCCCTTCTTAACCGCCCATTCGACATATGGCGCATACCAGCTGCCCGCCTGTACATCGGCAAAGCTCGAAGTGGAGTACGCCCCGGCATCGACTCCCGCCATCCGTCCAAGTGCCGTTACATACATGGCACGTGTCATTGTCCCCTTAGGAGAGAAGCTACTCGCGTTCGTTCCGCTGAATATGCCCTTCTCCTGCACATGGACGACTGCATCATAGAACCAGTCGGTGGGACTCACATCCTGGAATCCAGTAGATGTGGTTACTTTTGTCATCTGCATCGGCAGTTCAGCCGCTACTGCCGATTGCGCTGGTAATAGGGGCACGGCAGAAACTATTAAGCTGATCACCAGCATCCACATTAGGATCTGCCGGCTCACCTTCCATCCCTGTCTTACTTTCTTCACTTTCATTCATCCCTTCTATGTATAGATCAAACTAAGACCATCCAAAATTGGTTTCTAATCAAGCTAATCAACAAAGCCAGACTAATAGCGGATACCACTGACCCAGATCGGGATCATTGGTCTCCTGCAAGTCAGTTCGCTCGACACGCGGAGATCAAGCGAAAAAAATTTACAGATTGAATTCGTTCACCGACCTTTCTGATCAGTTACAGTCGAATTGTGACACCGACACAGCAAATTATGTCGTTTTTTCTTCCGTATTTTATCATGCGAGATAGGGGCGCTTGTGAATTATAAAGAAAACTTTAAGTAAGCAACCACTCGCAAGTGAGAACATCAATGACATCAAAAAATAGCGGCGTAGGGAAGGTAACTCCCACACCACTATTTTTCATGAATTCTTAAGCTAGTCTGCAATCCATTCCAGATGATTCTCTTCTCAACGATTCATCTACCAGAAGCGACTATAACGAACTGTTCTTCCCCCAACGCAGTCTTGGAGGAAGTGAAAAAACACTAATATGCCTCTTGGGTTTCAATGAGATAAAAGGCTCCTGCTGATTCTTCGCCACATTGTGGGCGATATGCCTGAAGCGCAGCCCGCTTTCAAACTCGGGATTAAGCGCAATCGGAATGCCCTTATGTACGGAACGTATAATTTCTACATCGGCATGGATCACGCCAATCACACCGATATTGAGAATATCGATAATATCCTGCATCTTTACCGTTGCCGAACGGGCTTCCTGTCCGTCGGCCATATTAATGATGAGCTGTGGCGGAGCCGGAATCATATCTTCTAATAATCCGATTACGCGATCCGCGTCCTGAAGCGATGTACGATGAGGTGTAGTAACGACAATAGCCTCATCTGCTGCCAAAGCCGCATTCCAGAATCCATTTTCAATGCCTGCCGGCGAATCGATCAGCACATAATCATAGCCCTGGGCTATTTGCTGTACAACCTCGCCAAAAACTTGCGGATCATCGTGATGCACCGCGTCGTTACTACAGGAGATAAAGGACAAGGTACTGATTCGCTTATCTTTGACGATCACTTGATGTAAAGCACATTGACCCGTCAGAAAATCAGAAATATGATACCTTACCCTATTACTCAAACCAAGCGGAATATCCAGATTTCTCAATCCAAAATCAGCATCGATCAGGCAAACGCTGCTCCCCGATAAGGCAAGGGCAGTCCCGAGATTAGCCGTGACCGTTGTCTTGCCAACTCCACCTTTCCCTGATGTGATACATATAACTCGTGCCATCGGAGCCACTTCCTTCTCTTCAAGTACTAATGCGGGACAGCAAGACAACCATTTCTTCACGTATTATCGTTTGATCCGGCTTGAATGTAACGTCCTCGTAGCTAATAATCAGGTACAATTTGATGAAATATGTCGTTATATCGACCACAGTGATTTTATCATGATGGATTATCCTACTTGAGAAACCTAAAGAAAACTTTAAATCCGTGCGTATTGGATCGTTTAATTCTTCGGAGAGATGGCACATCATTTTGACGAGGATGGAAAAGCGCAGACTGGTGTTGAGGAATTCAATATCTTGAGTCGATTATGAAGCTAGTGGAAAAAACAAAAAATGGGCCAATAGCGTCAGGTACTGCTCCAACGCCATTTTCCCATTTATAATAGACTACCACCCTTACTGCTATATTCATGCTTGTGACGTACTGTTAGAAACCAGCATATATCCGCTCCCCCGAACCGTAATGATTCGCTCGGGGTCGGCAGGGTCAGACTCAATTTTTTTGCGTAAATTACTGATATGTACAGCAACCGTTCTTGTATCCTCCAGACTTTCCATTCCCCAGATGATTTGAAACAACGTATCAACACTGACGACACGATTTACGTTTTGTGCCATATAGGACAGCAGACTGAATTCTTTTTTCGATAAAGAGATAGGTATGCTCCCCATGTTGACGGACTGCGTGTAGAAATCCAGTGTCAAACCCGGTAACTCCAGCAGTTGTTCCCTTCTACCCGTCGACACTCTGCGAAGGTGAGCCTTGATCTTGGCCATGAGCACTCCCGGACTGAACGGTTTGGTCACATAATCGTCCCCGCCATAGGATAATGCGCTAATTTTTATTTCGTCTTCCTCTTGACTGCTCAGAAACACAATCGGCGCACTGGTGAGATTACGCGCATTCCTGCACCAGTCAATACCGTTTTCATTAGCCAGCAATATATCCAGTATAATTAAATCCGGCTCAAACGATGTAAGCAGCTCCATCGCTTCTGACCCGCTATGACTGCAGGTGGAGACAAATCCCTCCCTATCACAATACACCTGCACAATCTCGCATATATGAGGATCATCATCAACGATCATGATTTTGTGCGTGTCCATCTCATCACCCCTTTCCTTCAATCACCGTACAAGGAAACGTTACATAGAATGTCGCCCCCATCTTGCCGTCGCTCTCCGCTCGAACCATGCCTCCGTGCGCTTGTACGATTTCCCTGCAAATTGCAAGCCCCAGTCCACTGCCCTCTATGCCCATTCCCGGCCGATCATATCTGTAATTACGTTCGAAGATTTGCTCAAGCTGATCCGGAGGAATCCCCATGCCAGAATCCTGTATGCTAATGGTCGCATAGCGAGCATGATTCATCACTTCCACAACTAGTGCAATACGCACCAGCCCCCCGCTGGAGGTGAACTTCATGGCGTTGGATACTAGATTAAATAAGGCCTGTTCTATTCTTTTCGCATCCATCTCGACAACTGGCAAAATAGATCGTCTATCCTCGGTATCTCCGATATCCAGTATGAAGTCTAATCCTGCGTCTCGCACTACCAACTCATATTGTTCAAAAAAACCATGCAAGAAAGGAATCATCTGAATCGGCTCCATTCGGTACGAGACCTGTCCGGTCTCCAAATGCGACAAGAAGGACAACTCCTCGATCATACGGTTAATCCTTATCGTGTTCTCCCGGATGTACTTCAGATATTGCTCATTGCGTTCCGGCTTGACCCTGTCCTGTATAGCCTCTACATATCCAAGCATGCTGGACAACGGCATACGCAGATCATGCGTAATATAAGCAAGAAGCTTCTTCCTCCCTTGCTCGGAGTGAAGCAGTCGGTCATACGAGGTTTGGAGATCATCATGCACTGTAGATAAGGCCTGTGTTCGCTCCTGAACGGTCTGTTCCAGATTCATATTCATTTCAATCAGCTTGTCATTAACGTCCTGTAATTCACGTGTAATTCTCTCTTCGTTCGATGCCGTCCTCGTAGATCGCGAAGACAGCAGAATCAGCTGCGCGATCGTAAATATCAATAAGCCAAGCGGAGATGTATTTCCAACTAGCGACCATCCGTTAAAATACAAAAAATCGTTGACAACCGTGACCAAAGTAACCACCGACACCAGCAGGAAGATCAGCGCTCCCTCCATACGTCGCACAGCCGCCTGAACCAGCCCGATCATCAGATAAATCATATGTAGAACTACCATCACACCGATTACCAGCAAAAATTTTGTATATATAATTGCAGGGGTTACCACTACAAGGATACAGAATGCACCAGTTACGATCCGGGTGCCAAGACGAAACCATCGCGACACATAATTCGGAAAAATACAATCAAAATACATGGTGATGATATAACCGCTGAGGCAAAGAATCAGATATTCGATCTTGAACTGCAATTCCCAAGGAAAATGAGGCAACCATTGTGTAAAGATAAGCTCGCCGTTGAACAAGGATCGAATACCAAGCAGTACAGTAAACAGGCCAAAATATAACGGAGCTTTATCCTTACGTCGCAGCATGAACAACAGCAGATTATACAAACCGATCACTAGCAAACTTGCCGTGATGAACATATCCCTGGCAAGATTCAGATTGGTCTTGGTCGTTAGTACGTCACTGCCACCCAGCTCGATATTCTTGGTAACTCCGCCCCGATGATGTTGGAAGTTGGAGACTTGCATGACCAGCTCTAACGTGTCGCTTTCAGGCTGAAAATACACCAGCTTTGTTTCCAGTTGCGGGGTCATGCTGTGCTTGTCCTGACCAACCTCACCAACTTCTGCCAGCAGCTCGCCATTGACCCATAATTTGTACGCATTAAAAATGCTAGGCAGCCGCAGAGCAAGCATCTCATCTCGATCCTGTTCGCTTAGATGAACGACCAGTCCAAAGGTTGCATAGCCTGTACCGCTCAGCCGCTGACCTTCTAACGGGTAGCCCAGCCAGGAGCTTGGGATGTTAATCCAGTGGTCCTGATTTCCTTCCCTTGCCGAACGAACCCGCATATCCTCAGGCGACAGCAGTTCTTGCCAATAGAACGCCCACTTCCCTATTAATTTTTGCGGATTCGTACTAAGTTGAGCCTGCGTTAAATCCAGAATACCTTCTTCACTTTGGAGCCTAGGAGAGTCCGGCGAAGAGAGGACGACATAGCCTGTAACCAAACCAATAACAGCAGCAATGATATACAACCAAACCTTACGAGAACCGACTCGGAGAATCTCCCTCATGATGAACCCAACCCCATTCTACAAGAGCGCAATAAGTAAGTTGATCATCCAAATAATATCATCATTACAGGAGAATGTACCCTGCAAATTTCTAGGAAGCGACAAGAACAATCATCACGATGAAGCCCTTTTGACGACGCACGCTTAGCTGGACACACCCACAAAAAAGTACGCACTTTGAAGTGCGTACTTAATATGAAAGAGCTTATTCGTAATGGATAATTCGAGCACAATCTGTATGTGCCAGATTCACAGGTGACTCATGCATTATAGTGAATTATTAATGATTTCTGTGAAGGGCTTCATGTTGTACGTATCATCCTGAATGCGCCATTCTCCCTGATCCTGCAAAAAGGTGATATCGCCCGATAGCGGAATGGACTTGAACTCCTTGCCGTTCTCGTCTGTAAATTTCAGATCTAGCGTGTACTCCACCAGAATCCAGTCACTCTTGCTATCTTTGATCTTGGTTTGTATATTTTCAGGATGCAGCAGAGCCTTCTCTTTGTCTGCTACACGTAAAGGAATCTTGTTAAATCGCGCATCTATATTGGATTCGAAATTCCTTTCTGTCAAAAATGGTCTGATTACTTCTGCTCTAGCCAGCAGACCCTCCACAGTTAACGTATCTTCATAGTCCTTATAATCAACAGTCAGTTCGGTTGTTTTATAATCCAGCGACATTTCGAGGGCCTGCTGCTCATCTATGGCTGACGCCTTCTGATTGCTCACAATACTCGGCTGATTCGTCGCTGGTGGAATGGTCTCTTTAACGTTCTCGGCTGACTCAGATGGGGTGCACCCCATTATCATGACAGATGAAAGAAACAACGTACTCATCACATAAGCTAACTTACGCGAGGTGATCAACTCCTTTCTCGTCAGTATTACTCTCAATTATCCCTTCAATAGGATATAATGTCCAGTTATTGGGCGTATCTGAACAGACACCCAGTGAATTACATCCATTGGGTGTCATCTTCATCATAGGTTGTGTTATAGTCAACGTGAACTGATTTGGAGGAGATAATAATGATGATCAAAATTACAACTGGACCAACTCTCGAAGGATAGCGCCTGCGGGTCCAATAACTGCGTGTTTCCTTCAACAATGAAGGTGTGAAAGCTATGTCAACTTATCAAGTCGTTCCTATGATCTATGATTCCAAGGAACAGATTGATGCTATTATTTTACTCGAACAACAATGTAAGCAGCTTGATTCCATTCATCTGAAAGCTGACCTTGACCATATCAGTAAAAAAGACGGAGACCACGCGCTCCTCTGTTATCGCCAAGGTGATTTGGTAGGACTGCTCAGCTGGTATCCATCCGACGGCGTAAGGGGGAATATTAATGCCATCGTACACCCAGATTTTCGTCGCCAAGGTGTATTCAGCAGCCTACTGAACAGGGCCATCCTGGATATGAAACCACAGGGAATCAACCAACTCAGTTATCGCGTTCCTCAGGGCTTATCTCCGGGTGTTCATACTGCCCAATCCCTCGGAGCCATTTATGATCGTGCGGAGTACTCGATGCAACTTGTGAATGAGGTCCTTTCGGTTGTGGAGCCTCCTGAACTAACGTTGTCCTTGGCAGAAGCCGAGGATATGGAATTTATGGTCACTTGCTCCTCCCAAGCCTTTGGAGATTCGGAGGACTGGACACGCGAGTACTTTATGCAAACAAATGAACCCAGCCGAGTCACCTATATTGCATGGCAGAATCAACTGCCTGTTGGGCTGGTACGGGTCAACTCCATTAATGCAACAACCGCATTTATTCATAACTTCTGTATCTTGCCTGCTTATCAGGGACAGAAACTGGGGCGCACTGCGCTTAGCATCCTGGTTGATCTCCTAAGGAAACAAAGTTACACAGATATCCGCTTATCCGTTGTTACCGAGAACAAACGTGCTTTGAATCTGTACCGCAGTGTTGGTTTTGAAGTAAATTCTGAGTATCACTATTTCAACGGTAGTTTATAAAAGGCAGTAGAGAGAGATCGTTTTCCGCAAAGGGAGACGGTCTCTCTTTTTATATATTGGAGAATTGAAAAATCAATTTATAACCATCGAACGTTTGCCCGTACATCTCCCGATAGTTACCTTTGGTATAATTATTCACTGTTTTCCGCCAGAAAGATTGGCCAATCTTATTTTTCTCCGATGGATTGGTGAACAACTCCCAGTTTCCTATAAACATTCCGAAGATCGTCGATGCCGCGTATTCAGCAACGCCTATACCTCGAAACGGCTGCATCAGAAAGAAGTCATGTACAAAGAAATTCGTGCCTTGTGAACAATATGGCGGAGTAGCTATGAACGCAAACCCTGCCGGTATGCCATCCACAATCATGAGGAACGGATAAAGACACTCCGGTTTTTCCCACCAAATATTCTGTACATCATACTGATCCTGTAACGTTTTGTAATCAGGACTTGGCTCAAAAATGCCATGTTCGTTCGGGGTATGCTCTCCACCCAGACTATAATGTCCGGATAGATCATGAAGGTATAGCGGGTACATATTTTTAATCACATACGCCTCGTCTTTATTCGTTAATTTCACTTCTATATTCATATTATTCATATTCACCAGCCTTACCAGATGATTTAAGGAGTTAATTCATGAACTCTCACCGCATATCCTTGTACCGTCAAATGAATTGTACGCGTAATTAACAACCTCGAATATGTAAAAAAGCTTTAATAACTATTCTTTATTCTTACAGGAAAAAGCCACATTCGATTGCTCGAACATAGCTTCTATAGTTTCATCCCTTTTTGCAATACACAATTTTCTTGATGCTATCGATGGATAAGCAGTATTGGTCCGCAAGCTGATCGATGGTTGTCCCCGCAGCAAAAAGCTGGCGGATCTCGTCGTTCCGCTCCTGGACAACCCTTCTGCCACCCGAATTCTCGCCCCACTTCTTATGAGCATCCTTGGGCCTTGGAATATAGATCAGGCCTCCGGAGATATGACGCTGTATTTCTTTGAGTAATTCTTCCGGGAAGATTGTATCCGCATTAATATATTTCACGTTGCTCCACTCCTTAAAAGTTAAAATCTTTAAGGCAGCAGAGTCGTACGATGAACGCATTGGATATGCACTATAGTGATATGGCGGAAATGGATTTCACGCTCTATACAAACAACCGCCGTTGTTCATCGCATGGACTCTGCATAGAGCGGATCGTGAAACTTCTTATGAAACGAATCATGGTAGCCCCCCATTCAGTTAATCTTATTCGTGCTGAAGAACTTTTAACTGTCTATTCCATAATAAGGTTTACTTTCCTTAATAGCAAAATCTACACGTCGAATCTGTAATATACCCCTGTTAATTCTTCTGATACGCTCCATAGCTTGTTTGAAATGTTAGCGTCATATAATTTTTCGATGATCTTAGCGCTCTTGGGATAGCCCTTAGTGCCGCCCATACCGCTGGGAGCAATATACTCCCCTCCCGTGATCGTCGGATCTGCTGCAGCATATAAGGTAGGTAATGCCCCCATATGTGCCGGTTGACTAATGATTTTCAAAAGACTGCGCATGAATATATTGGTCTGTTTCCCCGAACCAAAGGAAAATAGATTGGTATGCGAAATCCCTGGATGAGCGGCGATACTCATGGAATCAATATGGGCGGAATTAAATTTATTCTGCAGCTCTCTCGCAAACATCAGATTGGCTAGCTTGCTTTGACTGTAGAACTTCATGGGATTATATCCTTTGGAGCCATCTAAATTATTAAAATCAATCGCACCATTATGAGCTGCCATACTACTTACAGTGACAACTCTCGATTTCGGAGTAGAGATCAATCGAGGCAATAGTAGACCCGTAAGCGCAAAATGGCCTAGATGATTACTACCAAACTGCAATTCAAAGCCATCTTTCGTCAACTGGAATGGAGGGTTCATAATTCCTGCATTATTAACGAGAATGGACAACGAATCGTATTGCTCAAGAAAAGCGGCTGCGAACTTACGGATACTAGCTAAATCGCTAAGGTCAAGCTGCATAACGATTACCTCTCCAGCTACATGCACAGACGACTTTATTTTATTAGCTGCCTTTTCACCTTTTTCCATATTACGAACTGCAATGATAACCTTTGCGCCTTTTTCAGCTAACGCTAATGCCGTTTCATACCCTAACCCGCCGTTCGAACCTGTCACAATCACTACTTTATCGGATACAGTCGGGATGATGTCTTTAGTCCAAACTTCGCTCATTTGTCTACACACCTTTCTTATCTCTTCCTTGATACCCTAATATCCAGCGTTTGAAAGCTCTTATCCCCCACCATACTGGCTTAAACTCCGTTCCAGCATCCCTCTAACCTGCTGCTGCAGTTCGAGCGGAGACACCACCTTCACTTCCGGCCCATAGGAGAGTAACTTTCGTGCTGTAAAAGAAAACTCTTCAGGCGGAATCAGTCCGCGCCACTCATGGCCTTCAACTGACTTGAACAACACATCTGACGCAGCAATCCTTGCTCCAAATTCCGTGAATTGCAGCACCACTTCTACGCTTGCTCTATCTTCTTTGGCAGCTAGCCATGCCTTTAGACTTGGAACAGATTTATCCACTGATTCCATAACAACCAACTGCTGCATGCGATCCACCCGATACAACAATACACGATCCTTATTCCGGGCTGGCATGTACCAATGTCCCTGCTCATAGTAGATGCCATAGGGAAAGACCTGTACTTTTTTAGGGCCACTGCGGGCATGATACATAAATTCGATTTCTCTCTTTTCTACCGCTGCACCCAATATTACTGTTGTTAAAGGCTCGGAATGCCCACCGGGGTGCTGGACAAAGGTGATATGCTCTCTCATTCGCATAATGAGATCCTGTACATCTTCGGGTAAAGTAGAGAAGTATTGCTCAGCCAGATGCTCACGCATTGATCCATATGGAAAATCCGGTACTTGCTGTAGATATTCCAGCATCATAAACAGCCCTAATGCCTCCTGCTGTGTCAGTTGAAGAGGTGGCAAAATCCGATTGGGCAACACCCGGTATCCTCCGTTCACGCCAACTTCTGTGTACAAAGGGAAACCCAGCGCCTGCAATGCATCCAGATCTCGCTGGATCGTACGAATCGATACGTCGAACCGTTCTGCCAATTCCCGGGCAGTGAACTTTTGTCTGGAATCCATCAGGCGCATGATCGCCAATTTCCGATGATTCATTTATTCAACATCCTAACTACGTCAACTTTTGTCATAGTTAAAGTGTATCATACATTTTAGAAGGGAGCGATGAACATGTCTGATAACAAAACAATTTTGTACATTGCTATGAGTTTGGATGGATATATCGCAAGACTGGACGGTTCGGTCGATTGGTTATTTGATGTGGAGGGTGATGGTGGAGACAACGGGTATGCTGCATTTTATAAAACAATCGGTAGCGTTGTTATGGGACGTTATACGTATGAAGAGGTGCTCACACTTTCCGAAGAATTTCCCTATGCGGATCGCCCAACGTATGTGCTTTCCCGCTCGGAACAGCCGCCCGCTCCGCATGTACAGTTTACAACTGAGACGGTAGATACGCTCATTCCCCGATTAAAGCAGACTTCTGATGGAGACGTGTGGATTGTGGGTGGCGGCATATTGGTTCAAGCTGTGTTAGCAAAAAAATTACTGGACGAGATTGAAGTCGCCATCATTCCCAAAATTCTTGGTGAAGGCATTCCTTTATTCCCGACAGGCACTGTGCCAAGTCAATTTAAAATGCTCCGAACCCAGACGCTCGGACAGATCATTTCGATTCGTTATGAGGTACAGAACACCAGCACAGCGGATACACCCTCGAATATCTAGATGAGTAGAAAAGGGAAAGACCATTCTTGTGATAAATGGACACCATAAAGTTAGACACCATCTAACCATTGGGGTACCCGTTCATGAAAGAGTGGTCTTTCCATTACCATGTATCAAGTATCAAGTATCAAGTATCAAGTTATCCTATCATTCCTCGTATATATTCCGCTAACACCTCTGCCGTCCTACGGTGAGATAACTCGCCTGGATGGGTGCGCGCACCTACCGTCTCTTCGGTTGTATCAGGAAGCTGGATGATTGAGACCTTACGATCTCCTGCCCCCTTTGTATACGTATCAACCGCGCGGTAGATGGCAGGCATCATAGGAAAACCCAGCATGCCATAAGCCCATACGAGATGTGCCGCCGGATTGTTTTTCCGAAGTTTGAACAGGAACTGTTCCACCGCTTTCTCAAAAGTAGCCAGATCCTCTTCATGATAAGTACCATCTTCATTCAAACGCTGCTTGTACACCTTGCCCGTTTCGGGGGCTTTCCACTCCGGTGACTGAAATGCACCCCCATCATTGCTACCCAGATTCACGACTACCACATCCGGCTGCCAGGAACTAAAATCATGCTGATCTCCTGCGCCTAGCGCATCGTTACGTTCACCAGTAAGTAAGCCACAGACCTGTTCGTAATACTCGGGGATGTTCCCCTTTGGATTGTTATCCCAACTTGTCAGCACACCCCAGCCACTTTGCGAGATGACCCGATACTCCGCATTCAATGCCTCTGCTGTCATAAACGTATAATTATGTATGGCGCTGAACCACATCGGAATCCAATCTTCCTCCGCTTTCGCTCCAATCGCACCTTCGCCAGATGTAATACTGTCACCAATGAACTCGATCTTGTACGGTTTTTCCTGCACAGGCAGGAACGCTCCATCGGATTTCAACGCATGAATCTGCAAGGCACAACCCGGGTCACCACTCATCGCTTGAACATCTTTGACGATCCGTACATTCTTCACAACATCTGCGTTCATACCTCGGAATACACAGACCCAGTACCTTCCCGCCGTTAACATCTGTCTGCTCACCGGAACACCATTGATCAGAATGCTGATCCATGACTCATACATGTCATACTGCGACTCTACTTCAACCCATAGTTCGGAGCCCTGTACATTGAGTTCAACTGCACTCCCCGTCCAAAATAACGTCAACGGCGATCGCTCTCCAGTTGTTCTGCCATGCACTTTAAGATTTCCGATCTCAGGCAGAGCATATACCTTTAAATTCTCATTAGATATCACGGTGCAAACCTCCTACGTTTGGCTCAGATTATAAGCAGGCTCTCTACATGCCTCGGTTGTACGCTTAACTGATATTATGCAACTTTTGAAGCGCTTCATCTTTGTTTTTCAAAAAGAAAACATGCTTGCCATTGTTACACTCATAGATGAAATCTCTCAGGCTCTTGCTGTTATGTCCTTCGAAATCTCCCACAATAGCAAGCTTAACATGATAGTTCACGTACTTCTGCAAAATCTCACCTGCAAGCTTGGTTTTCAGTTCGAAGAACTCTTCCGTGATGTTCGATTTGTCGATAATGAGCTTATCGGCATCATCGCTATACCTTACCGAAGCCATCAAATCCAGTGCATCTTGAGCATTGTTGATGACGATACCATCACTTTCAATAATGGCGACCTTGGAATTGCCTTGCTGATCAATGGTTATGTTCAATTCACTTTCTCCTCCTCTGGACATCGTTTCTTTATAATATCTCGCAGTTTTATAATAAAAAGCAATAATCGTAAAGTGCGTTCAATCATTAGCGTGATTCCCTAACCTCGAGTTGTCCTTTCTTAGTAGTTATAGACTGTAATTCATATGATATAATGGGGTTATTTCCTAACTAAACTAAATCTCGTGACTTGCGAAGAAAAGAGGTGTCCATGGACACAAAGTGGCTAGAATGGGCAAAACAGATTCAAGCTATCTCACAAACAGGTTTAACCTATGCCAAGGATGTTTATGATATCGAGCGATATGAGGAATTGAGGCGCATTAGTATTGATATCTTAAGTAACTATACTTCTGTTAACAAAGAGAAAATATCACTTACATTTGCAAGTGATTCAGGTTACGCAACGCCTAAAGTCGATATTCGCGGTGTTGTTTTCAGGGAAAACAAAGTGCTTTTGGTTCGAGAGAAAATAGATGGCGCATGGGCATTACCAGGGGGATGGAGTGACATCGGCCTATCACCATCAGAAGTAGCTGTGAAAGAAATTAAAGAAGAATCCGGTTTTGATGTTGTGCCGATGCGGTTGTTAGCGGTATTGGACAAAAAATTCCATGGACACCCACCTGAGCCTTATCACGTATATAAGATGTTTATCCGCTGTGACATTGTGGGAGGGCATGCGGAAACAGGTGTAGAAACCAGCGCAGTTGATTTTTTTGCTATCGACGCTTTACCTGAATTATCATTGGAAAGAAATACGCTGGAACAAATTAAAATCATGTTCGAATTTCTTGAACAGCCAGATAAAGAAGTCATTATGGATTAAAATAATAACCCCTTCAGCTTGCCCGTCTTTGGTGAAGTGACCTCGACACCGCCGATGGTCACCTTCCCGGGTTTTCATATCCTCCAACAGACAGAGGCATATGATGCCTCAGTTATTCATCTTTTCAAGCGTCTCCATATAGAACACATGCAGGAACTTTTTGATATTAACCTTGCCTTTGTCTCCTGCCTGATCTTTTTCTATGGCTCTCATCTTCATTCGGACATCCCGGAAGTCAAAGTAAAGGGGCGCACAATGCTCAAACTTGTGGTTGCTATAATCGGTGAGTCCAATCGAGGCCATGTTTGTTAACGCGGCAATTACCGTTCTGCGAATGCGCTGTTCCATCGCCTTGCTCTCTTTCTCCACATCCTTGGGCGTAGACTTGTACGTCTGGGCCACCGCTTCATAGGACTCCTTCAGTGGCGGCCACTCCGCGACCTGCTTCTGATCAATCGCATACTCCATAAGGGCAACAATGTCCTTGCTACCACTTTCTCCGATGATCCCCAGATCCATTAGAATGCTTCGTGCCGCATCGCGCACCGTACGACCTTGGGCAGGGGCCGGCGCTTCCACCAGATTCAATCGAGCCATCGACTGCTTGATCTCCAGCACGTAACGTTCGTACTTCCACTGGTCATTCACTTTGCTGAGCACATGCTCCACTTCCACCCGATTAATCGGTTTATGAATAAAGAATTCAATGCCGTTTTGGTAGGCCGCCCCTACCATCTCCTTGTTCTCCACCTGAGAGATCATAATGAATTTCCCGGTATATCCGCTCTGCCTCAGTTTCGCTACGGTCTCAATTCCGTCCTGATCCGGCATCAGCAGATCAATCAACACCACATCAGGACGCAGATCCATGATCATCCGTGCGCCTTCTATACCGCCCTCAGCCATGCCCGCAAGCTCACCGATACCACAGGATTCAATGATATCATGTAGCATGCTACGACTCACCACATCATCATCCACGATCATGATAGAAAGTGTCATCGACATCGGCCCCCTTTATTAAATTCATCTTGGGAATAGCTATACGAAATGTAGTCCCTCTCGCTCCCAGAGGCGCCGATTCCACTGTGATCTGTCCCGCCAACGACTGAACGATATCACGTACATGGGACAAGCCAATGCCCGTCGCAGCAATGCCAACTTCATTGAACTTTGTTGTATAGCCTGGTTCAAAAATAACATCCCGTTTGGCTTCAGGTACGCCTTTTCCAGAATCCATCACAACGAAATGCACGTTTTCTTCCTGCTCATATATACGAATTCGAATCGTCCCATCATGCTCAATCGCCTCTACCGCATTGGCAATCAGGTTATTCATTACCGTGAGAAGAGGAATGTAATACGGAGACTCACAATTATACTGTTGCTCAATATCGATCTCGACCTGCTTATGCAACATCTCGCTATATTTTCGGTTTGCTTTGCTGGCAAAGTTCAGCACTTCAGACAGGCTCATGTTGACCGCTTTTTCATTATCATACAGCTTCAGCAGACCCGCCAGAATGCGTTGTGAATCCTTCTTTACTTCATGAATCTGCTGAGCGATGCCCAGCGTGCGCTGACTGTATTGGTTCATGTCCTGCTCCCGGAGATCGCGATATAGATCATAGCTGTCAGCTGTAATACCTTCGATCGTATTCATCGCTTTCTTCAGGTAAAAGACCTCGCCATACAGACCCGAGTTCACACTCAGCATCTGCTCCATCCGCTTCTCCTGCTCTGCATGTAAGAGCCGCATCTGCCTCACCGCAATGCTGTTATATAGCCCAATCACAAAGTAACTTCGCAGACCACCTACCACAAGCAGATACAACCATTCCTTCATATAAAAGATATTGGTCCCGCTTAACATTCCGCGAAAAAGCAGTTCAACAAGATTAGAGGAGAAATCGATACATGTGATTAACCCGCCGAGCAGAAGAGGCTGCATCTCATGGAATCGATGCTTGAACATGCTAAGCCCATAGGCAAAGACCACATAATACACACCTGCCCCCAGATTGTCCCGCATGCTTTCCAGTATAGACACCGTCTGTACATGATTGATGAGATCTACCGACTGGAACAGCAAATTCGCGATGCCTGTCAGGATTCCTGTCTTCACATAAGACAAGTGTGGCATGATCATCAGCAGAAATAAAAGGATGCTAACCCCCAGCCCGATTCGGAAGTAATCTTCCCGGAACGGATTTATCTTGAATTGCGCCCCTACCGCAGTGGTAAAGGCAATGGCCGTCATCTGCACATTCTCATTTTTGACCCAATTGCGCATCGATCTCTTCACCCACTATAACAACGTTTAGCGCCCAATGCCGAAACCCGCGCTTCTAATGTTAAATATACTAACATATGAAAGAAGCATTAGAAATAATTAAAATCAGGGAATGAACACGCAAGCAAAACAAAAAGGCCGGAAGTCTTCACTTCTGCGGCCTTTTCCTTATATCTCATCCGGAATATCAAATGATACCATCGTTCCCTCACCCGGCTCACTTACGATCGATAATCCCTGACCATAACGTTGCAGCAATCTGCGGTTTGTATTCACAATGCCTATTCCGCCTTTTCCACCTGGCGTAGCATGTAGCAGTTCTGCAACCTTCTCCGGTTCGATGCCTTTGCCATTATCCTTCACCTCAATACGGGTATAACCCTCATGACGAGTAATGGATAGGCATAACGTACCGCCTACATTGCGGCTTAATAGTCCGTGTCTGACGGCATTTTCAATCAAAGGCTGAATGGATAGCGGCGGGAGAAGCAACGGAAGGTCCGGCTCTACGTTTAATACCACCGACAATCGATCTTCAAATCGTGTTTTTTCAATAAAAAGATAGGCTTCAACGAGTTCCAGCTCATATGATAATTTCACCAGTTCCCCTGTGTTGAGATAGTTGAAGCTGATCCGTAAATAAGATGAAAAAGCATCGCCAAGCTTCCGCATATGCTCTGTATCAATATCACTTAAAACCATAAGTGAATTCAACGTATTGAATAGGAAGTGAGGCTGAATCTGAGCCTGTAAATACGCGGCCTCCATGCGCAGGCGCTCTTGGATAGACTGATTTAGCATGGTCAATGCACGTATCCGATATTTCAGTTCCACCGCATCTACAGGCTTCGTGACATAATCATTGGCGCCCGATGCAAACCCCGTGTAGATATCTGGTGGCTGACTTCGTGCCGTCAACAGCAGCACAGGAAGCTCAGACATCGAGAATTGTTCCCTCACCTTCTGGGTTAACTCATATCCGGACATATTAGGCATCATCACATCTGTAATGAGCAGATCCCACTGACGTGTGCCGAGCAATTCCATCGCTTCCTGACCCGAACCTGCTGTAGTTATATCATATGGTTCCGTCGAAAGGATGCTGACCAACACATCCAGATTCACCGGATCATCATCCACAGCCAGAATGGTAGCTCTTCCCTCTTTTAACAACGGAGCCATCTCTGCTGTCGCCAAGGCTTCCGCGTCCCCCATACCTTGGCGGGGTAACAGGAATCCGCTAGGTGCATCTTCCATCATCTCCGCGGCCTGTTCCCAAATTAGAGGTAGCTGCGACTGAGCCTGATCGGCGGCTTCATCCGCGAGTGGTAGATCGAAGCTGAATACCGAGCCCTTTCCGAGTTCCGAGTGAACCGTAAGTGCCCCGCCGTGCAGTTCTACGAGCTCTTTGCAGATGTTCAGTCCAAGCCCGATGCCTTGTCCATCACTGATTCCATACGACCCTTGTTCATACGGGAGGAAAATGCGCATCCGTGTATCCTCATCCATGCCAATGCCTGTATCCGTCACATGAATCAGAGCATGTCCTTCACGAATTTCGGCACTTACGGATATCGTTCCTTCCTCTGTATGTTTAAGCGCGTTATGCAGTAGATTATACAAAATCTGAACAAGCCTTTCTTCATCAGCCATGACCTGAGGGAACGATTCTGGAATCTCCATATGAAGGCAAACCGGTTTTCGTTCTGCCATGAATTGCAGCATGGCGATAACGCCAGGCACAACCGACTGTATGGAAAGAGGCCCCTGACGTAACTCAATGCGGTGCTCCTTCAGCCGGACTACATCCAGTAGATCACCAAGGAGATGTGACATCCGTCGACCGATCGTAATCAGCAACTCCATATCCTCCAGGCTCCGTTCATCCAACCGGTTTTTCTCTCGGGTGATCACGTTGTGAGCGATGTTAATGATCCCGTGCAACGGGGTCCGCAGTTCATGTGATGTATTCGCCAAGAATTGATCTTTAATTTTGTCGCCCTTCTGCAGTTCTGTGTTCAGCTTCATATTCTCCCTGACATTCCTGAAGTATTTCTTGAACCAATAGGCGGAGAAGCCGGTAATCGCAAAGATAATGTCAATGGGATAATAGACTGTTGTCACATCTTTGGCTGTCTCGACCACACTCCATATCAGGTTGGATATAATGCCTCCTGCAGTAAGCAGCAGAAAAACAATATCCCGGTCCGCCTGTTTCCTGAAGATCATCGTTCCGACGATGTATAGAAACCAGATCATGGATACAAGAAAGAATAGGTTAATGACGTTGTAATGGATCATGGCATAGGTAATATGAATGGGCACCACCACAATCACGGCCGTATAGATCAAGGTCATGACAACATGCCACTGTAGCCATGCCTTTCGTACATGAACCATCGTTAATCTCTGGAATAACAGAAGGATACAAGCATTTTGCAGCAACAATGAGATCAATCGAATTTTAATGCCCCAGGTATAATTAATAGGAAGCCATAACATCAATATATTATCATGACCCATCGTAACCGTGATGCCAACAGATAAAGTTAATACGGCTCCAACCAGCAAGGAACGTTCCTGTCGATTAAATGCGTAAAGAATACAGGCATACATGCCGTGGAGGAGCAGAACCAGAAAGGTGAGCATCTGAAAACCAATGGAATACCAACGCGAAAAATCAACGGCTGCCTGTGAACCAAAGCGAACAGGTTTGCTAATTCCGCCCATATACGGGCTATCGTAATTGGCTACACGAACCAATAGTTCAATGGAGGTTGTTCCTTCCTGATCATAGGTCGCTGTATATGAAGTGCTTCGGGGTATATATGTACTGCTATCCGCGGAGACCTCACCCATACCCCCGTCCGCGTCTCCATTCAACTCGATCTCGGATGAACTTCGGATTCCCTTGAACCAGAAGATTACCGGCGTCTGAAGTGGATCTGTCAAAATGCGCAATCGATATGTTCCGTAACCGTACGAACTCTCTTGTTCCTGATTCTGTGCACTCCCCCAGTCTCCTGGGACCTGAACACTCTTCGCACCGCCATTCTTCTTCGCAATATCTTGTTGGGTCAGCAACTCATCCGGGTAAAGTTCCCATTCCCCATTCAAGTACATGACAGGGGACTGATCCAGATCCACATCTCTCAAATCAAGCACCCCGTTAACGGCGCGATGCTCATCTACTGTGTGGAATAGCTCCGACCATACCGAGCGCATGCCAATTAACACTCCAAAAATGATTAGCATGATGATCAAATATTTGTAACGGTCCATACGTTTCGTTTGAAGTAATTTCATTAATTATTTTTTCATGACTTTGGTTAAACCGAGCTTCCAGTCCTGATACCATTCAGTAATATCCTCACTGATCGGTATCTCCAAATCTTGCTCCATTCTGGTGGTTAAGAGACGATACTGCTCCTCCACACCGAGATCGTTGTGCATTTCATCATATAACTTCATTAGCATAAAGTAACTTTCTTCTTCATCCGGAAGCATATGCTGGATACGTTGTGTACTCTCGACCACTTTCTCCGCCAGCCCATGCTGCTGGTAATACAGACTTAGTTGTCTCATATGATATAGCCACAGATAGCGTAATCTTTCCCGCTCAGGTTCAGCCCACATGTATTCATAATTGCCAAGATAGGTACCCTTATATAGATGAAGCGCTTGCTCATAGGCATGAACGGTACTTGCGTCTATGACTTTCCATTGCCTGATTTCCCGTTCCCACTGCTCACTATCCAACTGAGCCTCACCCAATTCGAGTCGATAGCCTGCCTCCAGGTGCCCGCTCTGAATCGTGATCATATCCATATTGCAAGTTTTCAGGGTTTGGCGGACATGATACATTGCAGTGTAGAGTTGATGTGTCGTCTTCTCCTCTTCCATTCCCGGCCACAGAAGCTCCAGCAGAACACTGCGATGGATGACCTGGTTCCGGTGGTGAAGCAAGTATGCAAACAGCTCCTGCGCCTTGCTTGTACGCCATTTGGCCACCTGAACATCCTTGCCTGGAAGCTTAAACTGAATCTGATTAAAACAGCAAATTAAAGGTACGTTTGTATCCTTTGACCGTTGCTCGCGTTTTACGCTCAGTTTCTCTCTTACGCGGCTCACCGTCTGCTTCAATCGATCCTTTTGGATGGGCTTCATCACATAGTCCAAAGCCTGTAATTCGAAAGCATGCACCGCATATTGATCGTAACTGGTCACAAATATAATTTCGGTGCCCGGTGTTGCCGCCTGAATCTGTCTTCCCAGATCCATACCATCCATCTCCGGCATATGAATATCCAGAAATACAACATCAGGACGGTGCTCCACAATACCCGCCACAGCCTCTGTTGGATTCATATATGTAGCGATAATTTCAATGCCGCTTACTTCTTTTTCTAGTGATTTTTGAAGGCCTATCAACGCTAGACGTTCGTCGTCAACCAATATCACTTTCACAGGAGCTTCCTCCTCGACCCTGAGGTCTTGAGATTTATTTTTACTATTATATCATAGGCATTTTAAGTATTTAGCGTTCTTCGTTACCCATTTTTAATTTTTAGCAATTTAATTGTATAATACTAAATAGAAGACAGGTTATCAGATCCGGTCTTGGAAGAGAGGAAGGTACCATATGTCAGATGTTAATCAAAGCTTTGGGCAAGCCCTTGTCAAATCATTAGTGGGGGAACGCGGTCATATCCGCATCGCCCGTGCTCTACCCGATATCGATGTCACACTTGCTACTCGTACGCACGATGCCATGCCATATACGATCTATCAGTTGGTGAAGCACATGCATTATTGGCAGCAATTCATGCTCGAACACTTGGAAGGACGCAAGCCACAGCTCCCTGCTAACGTGAGTGAAAGCTGGCCTGAAGAGAAGGGTCCACAGGACGAAGCGACGTGGAAGGCAGATATTCAGGCATTCTTGGATGGGGTTGATCAAGCCGTAGCCATTGCAGAAACTGCACAATTAGATGATCCACTGCTCTATTTCCCGGGTGAAACTAAAGCAGGACTTCTGCGCAATATCGCCTCCCATAACTCGTATCATCTAGGGGAGATTGTTCTACTGCGTCGCTTCTACGGCGCATGGCCACCTCCAGGTGGCGGGTTCCCGGCGTAAACGATATCTACAACAGATCTATGGAACGAATATACAGACACACCGAAGCTGTGAAAGGACGATTGTTCCTTTTACGGCTTTTTGTGGTTATAGGCAAGTAACATCCAATGAAGTGCAGATTATAACGCTCATATCCTGTACCAGGCTCATATATTACTTCAAAGTACGTATATGACTTTGAGGTGCGTACTTCTCATCCTTCTTTTTCTGACCCACAATATGAACAGAAGAAGAGAGGAGCATGTCCATTGAAACCTGAACAAAACGTTACCCGTCATACCGCACTTGTCATTGGTGCTGGAGGCGTCATTGGAAGAAACCTTATTGATTATCTGATGACACTTCCGCAATGGAATGTCATTGGTGTATCTCGCCGCGGAGGAGAAGATGCCCCCGGTTTACGTTATATATCAGCTGATTTACTGAACGAAGCAGACACACAAGACAAACTGAGTCATTTAACGACGGTTACGCATATTTTCTACGCCGCGTATCAGGATCGCCCAACTTGGGCCGAATTGGTACAGCCCAACCTGGCCATGCTCGTCAATGTGGTGAATACCATCGAACCCATCGCTCCAAATCTCCAACATATTAGCCTAATGCAAGGTTATAAAGTGTACGGTGCACATCTGGGGCCATTCAAAACACCTGCCAAAGAAACGGACGCATATCATATGCCCCCTGAATTTAATGTCGATCAGCAACGGTTTCTCGAGGATCGGCAACCCGGAAGCAGCTGGACCTGGTCAGCCCTGCGCCCATCTGTTGTATGTGGATTTGCCCTGGGTAATCCAATGAACCTTGCCATGGTTATTGGCGTTTATGCTGCTATCTCCAAGGAACTTGGCTTGCCCCTTCGATTCCCTGGGAAACCAGGAGCGTATCATTCTCTTCTTGAAATGACTGATGCAACATTGCTGGCTCATGCAACCGTATGGGCAGCAACCGATCCGAAATGTGCCAATCAGGCATTTAATATCACCAATGGTGATCTGTTTCGCTGGAATGAGCTATGGCCCAAAATCGCTACGTTTTTTGAATTGGAAACAGCACCTCCACTGCCCCTTTCACTTGCAACAGTGATGGCGGATAAAGAAAATCTCTGGAATTCCATGATTGAAAAGTATGGTTTGTTAAACACCCCTTATGACGATGTCTCTTCATGGGCATTTGGTGACTTTGTCTTCTCGTGGGATTATGATTTCTTCGCAGATGGTTCCAAAGCTCGCCGCTTCGGATTCCATGATTTCATTGACACTGAGACTATGTTTATGGATATTTTCAGAAATCTACGTGATCGCAAGATCCTTCCGTAAAGTAAATAAAATGCAAAATAAGCCGATTCCTGAATTCCAGAATCGGCTAATATAAGTCCCTCAACGGTCAGTAGTAGTTGGCGGCTTAAACAGAATTTTTCCTCGATCACCATATACATTCTCCACGTGTATATCGCCCCACCTACACATCAGATGAAGAATCTCTTTAAGACTCCATCCATACGCTGTTAACTCATACTCCACTTTAGGTGGGACCTGGTGATGGGAAATACGGACAATAACCCCCGCCTCCGTTAGTTCACCAAGTTGCTGAGTCAACACTTTCTGAGTGATCGCAGGGATCAGTTTCATCAGCTCACCATTACGTTTCTTGCCAAAGGTAAGATGGAATAGAATAACAGGCTTCCACTTCCCCCCGATTACTTCAAGAAAAGCTTCCACTGCGGTGTTATATACCTTGATCGGTTCCTCCATATCACCTTCTGTCTCCCTTCCACACAACAGTTTAAAGAACCTCTGTCGATTTTTTAGACTTCTGGAGTCATCAGCCCTTGGATAAACGTCTCAAAGTTCGGTGCCAGCGGAATGATCTCTTTGGGATTCTCCCTCTTCACATAAACGACCTCTGGTTCTCCATCATTACCGAATGAACGATAATCGAGCATGACAACCCCCGACTCCGAAGGAGAAACTGCGATGACTACACCAATCTCCGGATAGCCTTCACGTTCAATCAAAGTCCAGCTACCTTGTGCACCGGCTAATGTGCGAGGCTTCTCACGGCCAATGCCCAGTATGCCTTCAATTTCAACATAATCCGTAGCTCCTGTATCTGTATTCGCTACAGGGAAATAACGATTGTACGGAACGCCACCGTTATGTAGCTTCATCATCTCAATGTAGGAGACAGGGAGTCGGAACACCAATTGCTCCTCCACAGAGTCAATGAGACCATCACTTGGCGGATTGGACACATAATGCTCCAGTGCCTGCTCACTATCGTTCCAGAATTTTCCTGATTCCGGTCTGGGAACCGTTGGAAGGGTCGCTGCAACGTCAACGGGTACACGGAATTCTTCACTAGCCTCTGGATCCGTTTCAACTTCAGATTCAGATTCGGATGGCTCCTCCATTTTGCTTCGAATCCATTCCAGAAACTCCAGCGTATCTTCATCCTCAGGCTCCAATTGATCCGCTCTTTCGAACGCTTGCTGGGCATGCGCATATTGCTCCAGATAATAATAAGCCAGTCCAATCCGATAATGCCAAAGTGGGTCGCCTGTGCCCTCTTTAGCAACCGTCAGGAATTGTTCAACCGCTTCTTCATACCTTTCCAGGTTATTTAGCGCTCTTCCCAAATGGTTAACCAGCTCATAATCCCTTTCTTCCACAGGAATTGCTTGAATTGCATCTACAATTTCCTGAAACTCATCTTCTTCATGCCACTCTTGCAATTGAACCAACAGATCGTCTCTCATTCTCTTTTCCTCCCCGTTCATTCACTCATGATTACGTATTGAAAATTATACCACTATCCGGATCACCATCTCCAGCAATGGACTGCCTGCAAATTTAAATCAAATAGGTGTCATCCAAGTTCATTCAGACGACTTGGATGACACCCACTATGTTTGATCATGCAACTCGGACTACTTTACCTAAGAATCATTGGCAGAAAATTAATAATATTTATGTGTCGTCCTCGTTGTTCGGGACTGAATAAGGCCTACTTTCTGGATCACCTGCTGTCTGGACGTACCATTCCGTATACTCTGCTGCACCTGTGTCGGAATCTGATTCCGTCGGTTTACACGTAAACTGATAGGCTGTCACATCATTACCACGAACGGTAATTGTAATCGCCAGTTCCGGATCGCCCCAACTCGGATTTTCGTCCTTATACTCTCCATTGACTACTTCATTTTGAAATGATGGGCTGGTCATGAAATCTCGGGTCTGAACAAACAGACGTCCTACCTCATTTTCTCCCAACTGCTTTTTCACAATGTAGGCAAATTCCACCCGTGGAGTGGAATAACGAATCTTCGTCTCTCGAATTTTCGGAAACTCCTGCTTGATGTTTTGCTTATACGCCTTAATTGAAGCAGATGAAACATTAGAATAGGAAGTACATCCCATTAAGAAAATAATCAACCCTATGAAGACCGGTACCATCCAATATGTTTTATTACGGATCATATCTTCACCTGCTCTTACATTGCATTCGCAATTTAATTCAACAACTCAACACAATCGTAGACCCAACCTGCACTTAACCAGTTACCCAAGTCACTGGAACCACTGATCGGCGTAATCGTGATAGTGTTGGAACCATTGACGAAGTAGGATGCTGGAACATTCCAGCTAAAGGTTGTGTTGTTTCCACGATACGTACCAATGGTGAAGCTACGAGATTTGGGCTGTGAAGATGCAGCAGGATTGGTTAAAGCATGTCCATTAACCGTTACACTCGGTCTGCCATTATTGTAAGCTGCGGTAATACCGATGTTGAGCGTATGAGAAGATGCCGCTTGAGATGCATTCAAATTAAACGTTATTGTGGTTGGAGAATTCTGACCACGGAACTGGATTGCCGGGAATCGATTGGTCGCGCTACCGGTAGCATAGGTGACAGGTCCCCAGCTTGGGTTGCGACTATCGGAAGGGTGACGGATCGGAATCGTCTGTCCATTCAGCAACTCCCGTGGTGTACCATCCCAGTTGCCGATTCGCCAGATGTTAGAGGCTTTACTTGGGTCATTGTTGATCGTACGTGTATTCAGAGTCGTCGTTTGCCCTGCCGTGACATTAACCGTTTCCGTATATACGGCTAGTTCTCCCTTATAAGCTGTCATAGTGTACGTGCCCGGGATCATGCTGTATTTGGCGGCCGCCCCACTTGAAGACGTCCCCACCCAATACTGGGCATTGTTATTGGCGAACCCAATTGTGTATGCATAACCCGTATCCATCCCGGAGAGACCATTAAGCACAACGTTCCCCCGACTGGATACCCAACCCTGCAGATTCAGACCAGACATCCAACTGAAGTCGGGTACACTTGGCGTACCTCCGGTTGTAAAGATCAAAGCGTACGGCCCATGCAGACCCAGGCGCCAATTCTCCGTCTGTGCATGTCCCGAGTTCATATAATTATATACTTCCGTCTCGGTTCCACTTTGGAACTGGATGTCGCGGAAGAATGGACCACCAGAGCTTTTTTCCCGATTGCCGTAGGCCATAAATACACCGACGCCATTACCCGTAACTCCACGAACGGATAAATCTTTGGCCTGATCATTACCATAATATTTGGAGGCACTCTGGCCGTTTGCGAACCCGAACACATCCTGACTTTCAATCGCTCCGGTGTTACCCCGGTTGTTTGAATTCGCCGGAACACCTGTCAACACACTACCATTGCCACGGAAAATGTATCGCAGCTCCCCGATCGAAGGTTGAGCCGTGATATGCGTGGCCATGTATATGATATTCTCCCCACCACGTGAAGCATAATAGTGAGTTAGTGTGCTTGTGGATACCGTGATTAACACCGTTGATCCTGAAGGAGAGGTATTCCACGTCACATTGGCAGATGAGCCCAAACCTGAGCCTATATGTGATCCTCTGTTGCTGTTCAGCTCCGTACCGTTCATTTTGGCTGAGATGATATCCCCATTGGTTTTGTTCACCACATAGACTAATCCTGATCCGGTGTTTACTTCAATTCTGGAGCCGTTATCCGTAACATTAATGGTTGCCGCGTGTCCAGTAGATGCAGGGTATACAACAGCTGTTGCGATCATAACGATGATTAAAAACAAACCAAGCGCCTTTCTCACTATACTTTTGGTCATGAGTAATTCCCTCCTTGGAACTCATTTAATAAAGCGCTTACATTATAATATATAATAACTGACACTTCCGTCTCATATCGATATGTCTGCTATGTGAGCCTGTCCATAATCAATGGAATGTTATGTCTGCGTGCGTATAGAATAGAGTCATCACTTCATGTAAACCTGATCTCGCCACCCCCTTCTTAAATCACTCTTCTAAATACAAGTATTCTTACAATTCCAATAAAATAATACCATTATATTACATATATTTGCAATGAAAACGGCTCGTACATCCGATAGCAAATTCTGAAAACAAAAAACGCAGCTTCAAAAAGCTGCGCCCGCAGATACTAAGCTAGAGACAGTATCATCTCTTCCGAATAGGTATCCATATCTCACTTCTATATTGCTCTACAGTAACATCCTTGTGCTCATTCCATAACATTTCCGGGCCCTCACTCAGCTCATAGTCCGATGAAGGAAACCATTCCGCGTAGATCCGGCCCCACACCTCCTGAAGCGTGCCTGGAAACGGGCCAACGACAGTAAATACAGCCCACGTCGAAGCAGGAACTTCCAGCTGTTCCAGTCCTTCAGGCGTCTCTTTTGTCGTAGCTGCACCAATGTAATGATCCAGTTCTCCCTGTTCCGCCATCCGTCCCTCACTGAAATGGGCTGAAGCACTGATTAAGCCCAGAGGTTGGACGTTTGATGCACCCTTGATCGTATCAATCAATTCCGGTGTGAGACTCTGGTACATCGCAGCGATCTCCGGATTAACCCCGTTGAATACGATTGGCACCCTTTTACGAATACCCACGATTCGAAAAGCCTCTTTGTCTTCAATACGGTAGTTCATTTCGCTTCCTCCTTGAATGGTCAGTTGAAATGTCATCCGTGGGAAGGCTTTAAGAGATGGACCATGGTTTCGCGCTTCGGAGGGCGTAGTGCCATGCATGCTTTGAAAAGCACGCGAGAAAGAATCCGGCGATGTATACCCGTATTTTAGTGCAATATCAATGATTTTGCTGTCACTGTGGCTTAACTCCATGGCTGCAAGTGTCAAGCGGCGACGTCGAATATATTCCGAGAGTGTTACACCACTAAGAAAAGAGAACATGCGTGTAAAATGATACTCCGAACAGCAGGCAATTCGGGAAATCTCCTTCATGTCCACGACATCCATCAGATGCTCCTCAATATAATTCAAGGCTTCATTTAACCGCCTCAGCGTATCCATATCATCCCTCCCACGTTAATTCAAGCTTAGCAAAGTCATTCTCTTTGCATCCGACATTACCTGCACCATTCTGTAGGCTCTTTGCATTTAAACCAGAAAAAAAGAGCAGCATCAGCTACTCTTTTCTAACTTTGATATTCACATATCACCAGTAGTCAAGTCAAACAGGTCAAACCAGATACTCCGCCATAATCTGCTCGATATCATAGGGTGTAATACCTTGATCGACCGAATAGATTGTATCCGCCTGATCTATTGTATCCACCAGTTCTCCTCTAGCTTTGGCGTGGAGCATGAACAAGTCGTGCAGATCGGGTTTGCGTAAATTCGTTAGTGCTTTACCCATCAGCACGATACCTTTCTGATTCCCCTCTACGTTATTGTAGTAGTCCGGATATCTGGTCAGCGCCAGGTCTGTCCAGATGACGGTGCGTTCAACCAGATCCATAATGACGGGGATCGCAATCTGCGTATCCGCGGTAATATCGATTTTGTTCGCTACGGTAGACGGTTCGAAAATCTCGCCAGACCCCGGTTTCTTCCGCATCATCCACCCTACAAAACATTCCGGCAGATCACAATACGGATGACTGGTGAACGAAAGCAGTGTTGCCACCACATATCGTCCACCATAAGCCACGATGGATGGAATATGCAGATCAATAAACTCACTTGCTCCGTTAGGTGCAGTCACGATATCTCCGCTATGGACAGCCTTATAGTTAGAGGATCGCAGATTCGTATAGGAAATATGCTCCACATAGTTCCAGTCCTTATCGTACATCACCGCAGACAAGTCAATGTCCACGCGCCCTGTAGACTTTCCGTCCACGTCCCCCTCTTTCCACCAGTTGAAGAAACGAATGGTATCACCCTCTGCCATCGGCACACGGCTTCCACGAACGATAGTATGCAGAGCCTTGCTCGCCGATCTCTGGGAAAAGGGCACCAGATAATCATGAAGCTGCGGATCGACATAAGTCTTCCCGAGCGGGGCAAGGGCAGCGAAGCGCTCTACCAATGCCTGTTCGCACAATTGCACGACATTCTGACACGTGGCTTCATCGATCTCTGTCAGCTCATTCGGAACAGCAAAAGCTTTGGCTACATTGCCTTTCGGGAAAAAGACACGCAGATCCTGCGGTTCATTACGGTGGGCAAAATGCTGTCTTACCTGCAATAACACCGGGGTAGATACTTGCTCCAGTACCTCACCAAATGCCAGCAGTACATACGCTTCATCTTCGGTCATCCGCAGCAAGTGATCCAGTCTTCTCGCGAATTCACCTGGACGCTTTGACAACAGATCGATCAGACTCCATACATTCCGATATTGGAAGGCAAGCTCCACACTTCCGTTGAAGGTCGAATAAGACTTATTATTACGCAAAATATCAAAGGCTTCTTCGCATCGTGGATACCGAAGCTTATATTCCGAAGGATGCAGAATTTCGCCAAGGCGAATCCAGCGATCTTTATATCGCAGCATATCCTCCGTCATGGAGCCACACTGCTCCAATAATCCGAGCAAAAGGCGTCTCTCGCGGCGTTTGAATTTCCGGAAGGGAGAAGCCGCAGCGAGGCTAACATCACCATCGGACCAGGCAACAGCCAGACGCAGGACATCACTTGCCGTTTTGAAATACGGACCGATCCGGTCGATGTTCGCTTTTTCATGCTTCAACAGCGAGGCGACCACAAAGCCCACATTTTCTTTGAACGGAATCTCAGTGGGTAATAGCGCATCCACGTCTTCCGGGTCTGCATGCTCCAATACCGTGTCGATATCGGCCTTGTCTGTTTCCGAGATGGAACCTTTTGCTTCAATGATCTGACGGATGAGTGTCTGGAATGCTTGCTGGTTTCCCAGTCCAATGACTTTCAAGTCCGTCTTCTCCAGCAAAGGCATTCGCTCCACAGATGGTTGATCCGGATAGACCACAGTCAGGTTGGTCAGATAATGAATAATCGCATTGAGATATAACTCGGCCTCATCCGCTTGCATCACCTGCATCGGGAATCCTGCATACATCGGTGTGTACTTCACATGTGCGCCGACCATGACTCTTAGATCAGCCACGAGTTGAATATATGTTGCTTCAAATTGTTCCTTGGACAGCTGCCGCATCGCCTGCATTAACTCATCCGAGAATGTGTATCCGAGTGCTTCAATATTTTTGAGGACAGTCGCCAGGTGTGTCTCCGGCAACTGTTGCTTCCCTTCGTTTGATTCGATAATGAGTTCGTTTGCTCTGCGCAAATAGATTGTATTGTTCATGATAAAAGAGTCCAGGAAAGCCACATCCCTATATAACGTGAAAGGTTAGGGTTAGAAGGAAGGAATGTGATAGCCTGGACGCCTCCTCTCTGAAATAAAATCTTCAGGAGAGCTGCGACCCTATGATCTCCAATGATTGTAGAAGGAAGGATCGCAATAGCCTGAAGGCCAGCAGTTCAAAGTTTGTCACCCGAACCTCTGGTGAACCCATCATCTCAGATTCCACGATCTGCCAACAGGGCGAAAGTATTACGACATGAATTTAAGAATTTAATAAAAATAGAAAAAAGCCTTTGCCGACCCCCAATGTCAGCAAAGGCTTTTCATTTTAGATTGTGTTTATTGATCAATCAAGTTGGTTACCTTCAACATTCTTGCAATCAATGCAGTGACCTCAGCACGGGTCATCGTGGTCTTCGGACTCAGCACTTCTGGCCCATTACCTTGGATGATCCCCGCTGTAATCAACTGGGCTACATCTTCCTTGGCCCAATTCGATACATCGGCTGCATCACTGTAACGTTCCAGTTCAGAGTTCATCTGATCCGGGCTAATTACCGCTTCCGGCTCAATCAGACGGTAGGCACGAGCAACCATAGCAAATCCTTGCTCACGTGTGATCTCCTGATTACCGTTGAAGTTCCCATTATCGTAACCGCGAACGATACCGAATTCATTTGCAAGGGCTACCGCAGAGCGGAACCATGCGGAATCGTTAACGTCAGGGAATAGATTCTGTGGTGCATCCTGACGCATTAAGCCCAGTCCAAGCACAACAATCTCGGCAAACTCAGAACGAGTAACCTGACGGTTCGGTGAGAATGTGTTATCTCCGTTACCTTGCAGATCTAATCTCGCAGCGATGTTGTTCACATCAGTTTTGCCCCAATGGGATCTGGCATCTTCAAAATCCTGCGGGTTCCAGATAACCGAGTAACTTCCGCTGCTACGCAAGTCATTAATGAGTGCGTAGTAACGACTACTGATCTTAGTGACAACCGTTGGTACATGGAAGATGCTACCGTCCGGATTAATGATTACGCCTGTAGTAATCCGGTTCGGATCGATACCTTCCGGAAGTGCAATATACTTCGGTGCATAACCGTTCAGCTGGCCGGATCGCACGCTCTGTCCATCTTTCGTAAACGTCAGATCCAGATCAACCGGTGTGACAAGTAGCTCGTATCCTTGGGATGCGGCTCTTGTCTCGGCGCTGTCAATCAAAGCATCCGAGGAACGTGCGATATCAACATGGACATCAATATCATTCAACGCTGCATTACCAAGCTGTCTGGACACACCATTCACGTCCATTTTACCGCCAGGTACCGGATAGATTGCCAGCGGATTGCTAATGTTTAGTTTGGAACCTTGATCCACCAATTGTTTCAGTGTATCGAGGGTTAAACCGTCCACCTTCATATCCCCATCATTCGGTGAATGAATGGCGAACTGCTGGCCTGTGCCTTGTGACATGGCAACATTCAGCTTGGCTGGATCAACTTGAACCAATGTTTCTTTGTTGTCAGATGGTTTGGATGTAGCAAATGGTTGATGGTTACCATCCCGAGTTGTTTCCAAATTATCCTTCACGGGTGCCGGAGTTGGCGTTGGTACTGGCGCAGGTGTAGGTGCTGGTGCTGGTGTACTTCCGCCGTTACCTCCCGTATTTCCACCGCCGCCATTGTTGCCTCCACCATTGTTACCATTGTCACTGGATGCTCTAGTCACGTTGATTTTATACGCCGTAACATTTCCAAGTGAATCGGTTACTCTAACAACGATCTTATTCCCACCGACTTGAAGCGGTAGATTCTCACTTACACTGCCACTTGAAACCTCGTTCCATTCTCCATCTCCAACAGCTATTTCAATCTTCGCATGTGGATCAAGTGCCGTTGGCGTGAGCTGGAATTGATATACGCTATTCGGCACAGAGATGGTGTACGTGTCTTTCGCCGGATCAAAAGCCGGAGACAAGCTTCCCACGGAAGGAACCAGCGTCTGCAAAGTAGATGCATCTGTACCAATTACTTTGGTAAGTCCCGTTCTTGCATCAGTCAGATCCAAAAGTGCCTTGTCTACCTGCGCTTGGGTCGCTGTCAGATCATTAAGCACTCGATTTGCTTCATTCATCGCATCTTTGAGTGCTTCCCAGCTCGCTGGTGTGTACGCTGACTCTTCCAGGCTTTCACCTGTAATTTCAGTTACTTTCGCTTGCAAAACTGATTTATCTACAACGGGTACAGATGTTGTAGGGATTAGGCCCGTTCTTGCATCTGTCAGATCCTGAAGTGCCTTATCTACCTGCGCTTGAGTCGCTGTCGGTTCATTCAACACTCGCTCTGCTTCATTCATCGCATCTTTGAGTGTTACCCAGCTCGCTGGCGTGTAAGCTGACTCTTCCAGGCTTTCACCTGTAATTTCAGTTACTTTCGCTTGCAAAACTGATTTATCTACAACGGGTACAGATGTTGTAGGGATTAGGCCCGTTCTTGCATCTGTCAGATCCTGAAGTGCCTTATCTACCTGCGCTTGAGTCGCTGTCGGTTCATTCAACACTCGCTCTGCTTCATTCATCGCATCTTTGAGTGTTACCCAGCTCGCTGGCGTGTAAGCTGATTCTTCCAGGCTTTCACCTGTAATTTCAGTTACTTTCGCTTGCAAAACTGATTTATCTACAACGGGTACAGATGTTGTAGGGATTAGGCCCGTTCTTGCATCAGTCAGATCCAAAAGCGCCTTGTCTACCTGCGCTTGAGTCGCTGTCGGTTCATTCAACACTCGCTCTGCTTCATTCATTGCATTATCCAGTGCTGTCCAGCTCGCTGGTGTGTACTCCTCTTCGTCCAGTTCGCCTGTTTCGATCTTATCCTTAATCTCATCGGCTTTGGCTTTCAACTTCGCTTTATCAATAACAACATAACTTTTCGTATTTGATGCTTCTGAATCTGCATAGGCTGGACTGTCCGTCTTCGCTGTTACTGTCACTTTGTAGGTGCCAACTTCTAGCGATGGTACCAATTGCGACAGGTTAAGCGCCTTTTCGGTTACTTCCACCGTCCGCTTCCTGCCGTCTTCCAGTTCAATCGTTACTTCATATTTATCTGCATGCTCAACTGCTTCCCATTTCAACTCATCGTCGATCAGTGTGATGTCTGGCGCCGTCAAAGGAGCAGCAACTTCTGCTATCGTAAAGTATGAATTCAGACCAAAATTGGAGGTATTTATGCTTACTTGGCCATTTTCAATTAAATAGAACGATTTTGGAGCATCAAATTTTGCATCATCACTAATTACTAGATATCGAGGCAACTCCGTCGAGCCACCTTTTTTGTCTAGTTGAAGTGTAATCTGTGTTTCAGTCCAGTTTAATTTCTGTATTTTGTAGATACGCTTCATCATAAGCAGTTTTTCTTTATCATTAGTAATCGGTGTTACGAAATCGGTATTTTTCTCCCCATTGTCACCGAATGTAAAGAAAGAAGAATTTTCTGTTATTTTATTTTCATTAGCAGAATTCGTATCCTCGATACTGTTGCCTAATGCAATCGTCAATATCGAATCTTCTTCCTGCGCTTTGGCTTGTTTCTGCATCAATCCGCTCTGATCATCTCGACCGATGCTTGTAATCCGATGGGTATAGACTTCGTTCTCCTGGGCATCCCAGATCGTAGCCATGTTTGAATCGACATATGAATTTGCTGTCGTCTGATCAAGCGTATAGCCGTATTTGATCGCCAAATATGTGCTGACTTTTTGGCGTTCTGCGTCCGTCAGCGCATGGTCAAATACGATGATTTCTTCAATCGTACCCTGCCAATATCCACTATTCTCCACAGTTGCCGGAATTAGCTTACCAACTAAAGCTCCGTCCGAGTTACCAGTATTCCATGCCTTAGCATTATCTTTTCCCCAACCACCCAGTTCCTGTACCTGCTCCATTTTACTGTACAATCTAGCTATATTCGTTCCAGTGTCCCCACCTGTCCAAGTAACAAATAGCTCGGTCGGGAATGTCGTTCCCATAAACTTGTCGGGAGTGTATAAAGTCTGATTACTGTCACTGTTAAATGTCGTCAAGCCGCCCCTTGCGTCAACTTGAAGCATCCCCATACCCGTATAAGCATTCGTTGTTTGTACTCCCCATGAAATAATATAATTGAGGCCTCCCGTTTTATTGGTTTTGCTAACGGTAATGATCGATCTGGGGCTCTTCCCTTGAGGAAGCTTACTTACATCCAGATTCATAAAACTACTCGTGCCGTTATATTCCAATACCGGATTGAAATTGATATTATGATTTTTATCATCCCAATAGGTCGGTTGATTAGCTTCCGTACTTTGGGTTGCGTTGTTTATTTTACTGCCTTGATCTTCCCAGATACTCACCTTTTCGCCGCTGGCAACTCCGCTTACCCGCTCTGGTCGTAGCCATAGTGAAGGGGATCCAACTCCGCCCGGACCAACAGGAGTCTGGTTAGTCGCATCCGCTTGAGCCAAACTCATGGGCAACGTTCCAATCGCCAGAATAAAGGAAAGAACTAGCATGGACATTCTTTGCCATGGTTTCTTCCGGATTTTTGCTGTGTACATAGTTTCCTCCTACTTAATATGTTATTTTTGGACTGCTTACTGACTCAAAACATCATATCTACCCTCATCTTGCTTATTCTACACATAGCCTCTTACCAAACTCTTACCAGACTCCTCGCTAACAAATACAACAAAAAAACAGCCTTGCAAATGAAGCTGCAAGGCTGTATATTTCCAATTAACTATTCGAATTTTTCCATTGTTGGTACCATAACTCAACTTCTAGGCCAGGACGTATACCTGCCTCTTGTTCTAAAGCGATAACCAACTGATTATATTGAGCGACCACAGGATCTTTATTGCCTAATCGATCGTAGGTCTTCATTAAGGCCAGTCCGACTTCCTCCAATGATGGTTCGAATTGCTGTACCCGGTAATATAGCGTTAGTGCTTCCGTATTCTGCCCTAGATCAATGTAATATTGTGCGAGTTGCATGGCATGGTTACGCCAGAGTGCATGCAATCGCTGGCGCTCCAACTCAGCCCATACATAATCGTCCTCGCCATAATATTTGCCTTCATATTGATCTGAGGTCTGCCGATGTTCAGTTATTGTAGACGAAGATAATAGAGGCAATCGGTTAAGACGGCTCTCCCATTCTTCCGCATCAATCCTGAATTCACCCGTTTCCAATAGATAACCAAACTGTTGATAACGAATGACCATCTTGTCCTCACCCATGAATTCGTTCATCATGCTGCGTAAGCGATGGATCCCACTGTGCAGATTGGATATACCTCTCCGCTCATCCAACTCTGGCCACAACAGTTCAAGTAGCGTATCCCGTTTAATCGGTTTGTTCCGATGGTGGAGCAAATAGGCGAATAACTCTCTAATCTTGGTTGTTCTGAACTTCATATGTTTTGGTGGCTCATTTGGGTGCACTTGGACTTGGAGCATCCCCAGACAACGGATCAACATGGATGGCCCTTCTGTTATATTCAGACTTGCTGACACCGTTCGGCGTTGATACATCTTCATCGTTTTTTCCAAACGGTCACGCGTTACAGGCTTCATAATATAGTCCAGCACTTCAAGCCCATAGGCTGTCAGTGCATGTTCGTTATATGCGGTTGTGAAAATAACTTCTGTTCCAGGAGAAACCTCATGGATACGTTCGGTCGCCTCGATCCCGTTCATCCCCGGCATTTGAACGTCCATGAAGACGATTTCCGGCAGATGAATTTCGATCTGATCTATGGCTTCCTGTGCCGTCAGAAAAGAGCCGATAACTTCGCAATCCTCTCTCTCTTGCAACAGTTTGTTCAACCTGCTCAGAGCGAGATATTCATCATCTACCAAAATCACTCTCATATGCACAACTCCTCTGGCTCACTGATCACCCTTTAATCTATAATTTTACCATAAATCCTGACGTGGGACCGCTATCATTTAAATATAGAATCTATGTTCCGGTATTCAAAAAAATGTTCATCTTTGGCAGAGGGCATGCAGGAATTTGAAGTAAACTGTCGAAAACTAAAGTCTGCCATGAAACCAATAACCTATAAAAAGATACCCCGATATGTAGTGCTGTCGATTCTATTCCTGACTATTTTGCTTGGCTTTCGCTGGATATGGTCCGAGACTTTCACTATACCCGCACATCCTGAACCCATTGAAGGCTTGTTAGACCTTCGAGGCTGGGACCTCGCCAACACTTCACCCATATCCCTGGATGGAGAATGGGAGTTTTATCCCCAGACGTTAATCTCTAATCGTGACGCGAAAATAGCGGATAACCCCTCCACACCGATTCAAGTTCCCGGTGACTGGCGTGATGCATTACCACAATCCTCATCGTCGTTTGGATATGGGACATACCATCTTCGCATACTTTTAGATCCATCTGTGGAGGAAGTCTCTCTCTGGGCTCAGAAAATCCAGACATCATCGATTATCGAGATGAACGGGACCATTGTTGCCGAATTCGGCCAACCTGCCACTCATGCCGAAGCCTATCGACCAGAAAGGACTGCATTTACAACTTCCTATGTGCTTGACGGTTCTACCGAACTCAATCTTTCGGTGCAGACAGCCAATTTTGACGATCCTTATAGCGGAGGGATCACACGCTCTCTCTATTTTGGTTCTCCAGAAGCCATTGGAAGTGAACGAGGACTATCCATTGACTTGCAAAAGATTACATTCGCTATACTGCTTTTGCACAGCCTATACGCTTTTGTCATGTTTCTATTTATCCGAAAGGAACGAGCTCTTCTGACGTTCTCGATGCTAACACTGGTAGCTGCCCTAACGGTCGCTTCCGACCATGACAATCTGTTATTAAGTTGGATTCCACTCAACTTCACTTGGATCGTTAAGGCCAAAGCGTTGTCCTATCCGTTGTTCGCATTCTTTCTTTTACAAATGGCTAAAAGCTTCTCCCATAGTCTACAATGGCGTAAACTGTTCCGCATCTATGCCAGCGTGCTTGGCGTTTACTGTTTATTTTTGCTCGTCGCACCAGTGACCCTGATCTATCATGTACTTGAGATTGGGCTCTCTGATTTCCTTTATCTGTTTGCCATCGGCTGGTCTGTGTACCTATTCTTCCGAATGGCAGCCGAGAAACGAAGGGACGCAAGCTTTTTGCTCTTTGCGGCTACTAGCAGCCTATCAAGCGTGTTATGGGGAATTGTGAACTCACATAGCGAAATTACCAACGTGTATTATCCGATCGATGTGATTGCGGCCATGTTTGGCTTCTCCGCCTATTGGTTCAGAAAATACTTCCGCAATTCAAGTGAGATCGAGAAGTTGTACGAACAGCTCAAAGAAGAGGATCGCCAGAAGGATCAGTTTCTTGTGAATACGGCTCATGAATTGCGTACACCACTGCACGGGATCATCAATATCGCCGAGAGCATCGCGGTTCGTGAACGTCGTAAATCAGGTGGGCAGCAGGCAGAAGACATGAAGCTGTTAGTTACCATCGGCCGACGCATGTCCCAACTGGTGGATGACCTCCTTGATGTCATTCGTTTGAAGGAAAAACGTATTACGCTTCAGAAGAAACCTTTATCTCTTGCATCTGTCATTCCAGGCGTGATCGGTATGTTCCGATTCATGGCAGAGGGGAAGCCCATCCATATGCAGGTGGATATTCCAGAATCACTGCCGTTGATTCAAGCCGATGAGAGAAGACTTGTTCAGGTGCTCTACAACCTGTTGCATAATGCGCTCAAATTTACCGATGAGGGTACCATTACCGTGTCCGTTCGGGAACATGGAGAGTACGTCTTGATTCAAGTTTCAGATACAGGTGTTGGTATGAGTGAGGAGATACAACAGCGAATATTCGAGGCGTATGAACAAGGGACCCCAGAGGCCCGTTTAAGCGGAGGAATCGGCCTCGGTCTCAATATCAGCAGGCAGCTCACCGAACTCCATGGCGGCCAACTCACCGTGCAATCCGTACCTGGGCAAGGATCGACCTTCCAGATCTCGCTTCCACGGGAAGACACCGCATCGTTATCGGACCAGACTGAGCAGCAATGGGATGCTCACAGCTTCGATGAAATTGCGATTGCAGAGCCACAGCAGCAGACCGTCTCTCAAGATAAGACTGCCGCAAGAATTCTTGCCGTCGATGATGATCCTGTAAACCTGCGAGTACTGATCTCCATGCTGGCGAATGAACCGTATCATATTCAACCCGCGGCCTCGGCGCTTGAGGCACTTGAATTATTGGATAAGGAGCCTTGGGACTTACTGATTGCCGATGTCATGATGCCTCATATGTCCGGTTATGAACTGACCGAGAACGTACGCAAGCGTTATTCGGTATCCGAGCTTCCCATCCTGTTGCTGACAGCCCGTAACGAGCCAGCGGATGTATACGCCGGATTCATGGCCGGTGCTACGGACTATGTCACCAAGCCCGTGGATGCCGTTGAATTAAGGCATCGCATCGGGTCTCTGATCGTACTGAAACAATCCATTGATGAGCGACTGCGCATGGAGGCTGCTTACTTACAAGCACAGATTCAGCCCCATTTTCTTTTTAATACGCTCAATTCAATCATGGTTCTTAGTGAGATGGACACGGAGCGAATGCAGAAACTGGGCGATGCTTTTATCGAGTACCTTCAGACCAGTTTTCATTTTGTTAATTCGGAGAAAATGGTTGAGGTCACTCATGAGTTGGATCTCTCCCGCGCCTATCTCTACATTGAGAAAGAACGATTCATGCATCGGTTGAACGTCATCTGGGATATTCCCGATGATCTTGATCTATCCCTGCCGCCACTCACCATTCAACCGCTCATTGAGAATGCTGTTCGACATGGTATTCTCAGCAAAGTTGAGGGTGGAACCGTGCATATCCGAATCATCAACCAAACAGCGTCCACCTTGATTGAGATCGAAGATGACGGTGTGGGGATGCAGCCCGAGCAGATCGAACGGGCACTAGCGTGGCCCAAGAAAGGTCCCGGTGGAACTGGAGGCATTGGATTAACCAATACACATCGCCGGTTGACCCAGATGTACGGACAAGGTTTGACCATCGTCAGCTCGCCGGGCCAAGGTACGAAAGTTTCCTTTGTCATCCCTTTGGACCGCAGTTGAGAGCCTGAGCATTAAGATCGTTCTATAACTCTACAGCGGCATATTATTCGATCCATATCCGTTTGCTCTGTGTAAGGTCTACGGGGAGCGCTGTGATAGCGGATATGTTCAAGTTCAATTTCAAGCTCAAGTTCAGGTTCTGACATACCAAATAAACCAAAAGAGAGCTAAGCACGGGTTTCGACCCGGCTTAGCTCTCTTTTCTATGACTTCATTATGATCTAACACAATAAGCTAAACGTTATACGTGCAGGACATGTTTTTCATCCGATAATCCCAGTGCCTTGGCTGTTGAAGAATGAACCTCTTTGAGAAGATCCAAGTTCTCCACAAGGGATATGCCGTAGGAAGGAATCATTTCCTTGATCTTTGGCTCCCATGCCTCCATATGCTGCGGGAAGCACCGCTGAAGAATCTCAAGCATGACCTGAACGGCAGTGGATGCACCCGGTGATGCACCTAACAGAGCCGCAATCGTTCCATCTGCAGACGTGACCACTTCCGTACCAAATTGGAGCGTACCCTTGCCACCCTGAACGGTATCCTTGATCACCTGCACACGCTGCCCCGCCAGAACCATATCCCAATCCTCGCTCTTCGCACCCGGAACAAAGTCACGCAATTCTGCCATACGTTGTTCTTTGGATAACATCAGTTGTTGGATCAGGTACTTGGTCAAAGAGATTTCTTTGACACCTGCTGCGAGCATCGTAAGCAGATTATGCATCTTAACAGACGTGATTAAGTCGGCATTGGAACCCGTCTTCAGGAACTTCGGCGAGAACCCAGCAAACGGTCCGAACAGCAGTGATTTTTTATTGTCGATAAAACGAGTATCCAGATGTGGAACCGACATCGGCGGAGCTCCTACCGAAGCTTTGCCATATACTTTGGCGTGATGCTGTTCCACGACTTTTTGATTTTTGCACACCATAAAGATCCCACTGACCGGGAATCCGCCGATATGTTTACCTTCCGGAATGCCCGTCTTCTGGAGCAAATGCAGACTTCCGCCGCCCGCGCCGATGAAGACGAATTTTGCCTTATGGCGTTCGACTGCACCACTCTTCAGGTTTTTCACGGATAATTCCCATTGTCCATCGCTGGTGCGTTTCATATTCTTCACGCTATGTTGGTAGTGGACGCCCACTTGTTGTTCCTTCAAATGTTTGATCAGCATACGCGTTAAAGCACCAAAGTTAACGTCCGTACCGGAGTCAATTTTGGTCGCTGCAACAGGTTCATTACTGGTACGATCTTTCATCATCAGCGGCATCCATTTCGCCAGCTCTTTCTTGTCATCCGAGAATTCCATGCCTGCGAACAGCGGGTGATTCGACAAGGAGTCATAACGTCTTTTCAAAAACTGGACATTGCTCTCTCCGTGTACATAACTCAAATGGGGAATCGGCATAATGAAGTCCCGCGGATTACGAATCAGACGGCTATTGACGAGATAGGACCAAAATTGCTTTGAGATCTGAAATTGTTCATTCACTTTAATCGCTTTGCTAATATCTACGGTTCCGTCTGGTCGTTCAACGGTATAGTTAAGTTCGCACAATGCAGCATGCCCGGTTCCGGCATTATTCCATTCGTTGGAGCTTTCCTCTCCTGCAGTGGCTAGCTTTTCGAAAACCTTAATATTCCAGTCTGGTGCCAATTCTTTTAGCAAAGTTCCCAAAGTTGCACTCATAATTCCGGCACCAATCAAGATAACATCTGTACTCGTTTGTCCCTGGCTCATGTCTACCGTCCTTATATCCTATATTTGCCAAAAGGATGTAAGCGTTATCGATTTGGCATTTGCAGCAAGCCCATTCTTGAACGGGATCGCACCTTCTCTGAATGATTATAACCTTGATCTAGTGTATCAATAATATAGAGCAATTTAAATATGCAATTTCAAGATATTTGCTATTCCATCAGTATACGCTAGTTTACATCGGAACGTTAGCCCGGTTATAGGCCTGAAAGATATATTTGTTCAAAACAAAGAAAGGAACCCGGTTTTAGGGGGACTTTGGATGATCAAATGGATGCACTAAAAGCCGCTCTCGAATCTCTTCGTAAGGCGGCTTCATATATAAATTAACGATTACCACCCCCGGCGTCTCCGGGAGTACTCAGAAAATTGAAATCAGTTCCTTTGTATACGGATGGCGTTCTTCAGCGAACAACGCATCTGCACCAAAGCGGTCAACGATCTGACCTTCCCGCATAACGATGATGCGCTGGCTCATGCGATGTACCGCGGCCAAGTCATGCGAGATGAACACGTATGAAAGACCAAGCGATGTCCGCAGATCGGTGAGCAACTGCAAAACTGCTCCTTGCGAGATCACGTCCAGGCTGGCCGTCGGTTCATCCAGAACAACAACGTCCGGTTCAATGCCAATAGCACGTGCAATCGTGACGCGCTGACGCTGTCCACCACTTAGCTCATGGGGGTAACGTCCAGCCAAATCGCTAGGAAGCTCCACCGCTTCAAGCAACTTTTGGACGTAATCCTCCTTCGACGTATAGGTAAAGTGGGACAGCTCGGCGTTCCGTCCAAGTTGTTCGTACGGATCAATCAGCGAATCAGCAATCTTGAGCTTCGGGTTTAGTGCAGCCATTGGATTCTGGAAAACAATCTGAATCTTCCGGCGATGAGGTCGCAACCGTCGGCCGCTCAGCCGTGCAATATCCTGTCCACCCAGTGTAATCGAGCCTGTATCTGCATCCTCAATCCGTAGCAGACAGCGGGCGAGCGTACTCTTGCCGCACCCGCTCTCGCCAACCAGGCCAAGACATTCGCCGTGGTTCAGGGTGAAGGAAATATCGTTCACAGCCGGTCGGTCTGCACCCGCATACGTTCGGCTCAGATGTTCCACGTGAAGCACAGGATTGCCAAGGGTGCTGAGCGATGAAGCATTGTCTGAACCGGCATTATCTGTATCCGCATATATATCCGTATGATCTGTACCCGCAGTATCTATGATTACATTGTCTCTGTCTACATCGTTTAAGTCTCTAGCAAAATCGTGGCTTCGCACACCAGATTCTTCGGACTGCATGAGTCCACGGCATTCAGCATTTGTGGTTGTCTTCATTCCGTTCCTGCCTCCTTCAATCCCGACTTCAGCGAGCGACTCAGAACGGGAGCCGCATCAATCAGCTGACGCGTATATTCATGCTGGGGATGATCAAGAATGCGATGTTTCCCGCCAGATTCGACGATCTGACCTTCCTTCATCACAGCCAAGCGGTTGGCATAGCGACGTACATGGCGCCAATCATGCGTGATAAACAAAATGGCACAGCCCGTCTCCGCTTGTTTGCGTGCCAGCAGTTCCAACACGCGATGCCCAGACACACTGTCCAGTGCCGTTGTTGCTTCGTCAGCAATCAGCAGGCGAGGAGATAGCATCAGCGATGTGGCAATTGAGGCCCGCTGAAGCTGTCCACCGCTCAATTGGAACGGATAGCGGCGCAGCAATTCAGCGCCAAGGCCAACCGATTCCAGCGCTTCCTCCGCTCGTTTCTTGCGGATGGCAGAAGACTTTTCCCCATGTACCTTCTGGTATTCATCAAAGTGTCCGCCAATGCTGCGGAAGGGCGTAAATGCTCCCTGATAGTCTTGAAAAATATATGAGATGCGGCTTCCCCGCAGGGCGCGCATCTCCTTTGGCTTCCGTTCGAGCAGGTTGCTGCCCTCGAACATGACTCGCCCCGACGCATGCAGGTTGGGCGGCAACAGACGACCAATTGCTTGCGAGAGCAAGCTTTTGCCACTACCACTCTGTCCAACCAATGCCATGAACTCGCCTTCGCGAACAGCCAGAGAGACTTGATCTACAATAGTACGATCCCGACTGGAGATACTCAGTTCCTCAATGGAGAGAATCATGGCTGCACCTCTTTCTTCACGTCAAACCGGTCTCTTAGATAGTCGCCCAGCATGTTGGCAAGCAGCACTACCGAGACAATGGCAAGACCCGGATAGATCATCAGCTCTGGCCGAGACTGGAAGTAAGGCCGTGAGTCGTTCAGCATCGCACCCCATTCAGGTGTTGGCGGCTGTGCGCCAAGGCCAATGTAGGACAATGATGAGATGAGCAGAATGATTTTACCCAGATCAAGACTGGCCAGCACGAGCACATGACCTGCGATATGTGGAAGCAGATGTTTTCTCATGATACGACCGTCCGACAATCCGTTGGTGCGGGCAATGCGAATGTAATCCTTTTGTGACTCCGATAAAACCGTACTTCGAACGAGACGCGCATAGCTGACCCACTTTACGATCACAATCGCCAATACCAGATTACCGATTCCCGCGCCAAGCAAGCCACTTAGCACAATCGCCACGATGGTATCAGGGAAAGCAAGAAAGGCATCAGCAATCCGCATGAACAACTTATCGACCCAGCCACGTTTGTAACCCGCGATCAAACCAAACGGAATGCCAATCAGCAATGCAGCACCGAGTGCCAGCAGACTATAACCCAGTGTTTGGCCGCCGCCAAGCAGCAGACGTGTCAGTACATCGCGGCCCAGATGGTCGGTGCCGAACGGATGGAGAGCACTTGCACCCTGCAATCGTCCGCGCAGATCGGTTAAGGTATGATCATGTTTCAGAACTAAAAAGGCATATACGGAGGCCGCGATGACCAGCAGGGCAAATAGCAAACCAACGATCGCCTGCCAGTTATGTTTTTTAGATTTTGTAGGTGGAATGGGCAGGGGTATGGTTTTCATCGGTGGGCCTCCTTTTCCTTCAGTTTCATTTCGGGATTCAAATAACGGTACGACAGATCAACCGCCGTATTCACGAGAAATACCACGATAGCCATGATCAGAATGTAACCCTGAATCAGTGGATAATCACGCTGGCGGATGGCATCAACGACAAGCTTGCCAATACCCGGATAAGCGAACAACACTTCAATTACAACAACTCCGCCAATCAGGCTACCGAGACTGACGCCGAATACTGTAATGACAGGCGGCAGACTGTGCCGGAAGGCGTGAAGCATGAAGATCCGGCCTTCGGATAACCCTCTTGCCCTGGCGGACCGAACGAACTCCTGGCTAAGAGAATCCAATAGGCTGGAACGCAAAAGACGCACATAAACGCTGGAGATGGCAAGTCCCAGCGTCAGAGATGGCAGAATAAGTGATGTGAATCCATCCCGGCCCATGGTCGGCAGATTGCCGAAGCGTACGCCGAACATGTCGATCAGGATTAGACCCAGCCAGAAGCTTGGCACCGCCGCACCCACAATGGAGAGCATCCGGCTGCCGCGGTCAATCCAACTGCCACGATGGAGTGCTGATAGCGAGCCGAGCGGGATAGCTATAACGAGCATGACCAGCAGTGCGCCAATCGTCAGTTCAGCCGTAGCAGGCAGCGCACGCATCAAGGTCTGCATGACGGGCTGGCCTGTTGAATACGATACGCCGAAGTCGAGACGAACAAAATCGAGCAACCAGTTGCCGAACTGGACAGGAAGCGAATCATTGAATCCCATCTCCTCGCGTACAGCTTCGACCTGCTCCTGACTAACAGACAGTTTGTCCACATTCAGGATCGTCAGCACGGGATCACCCGGAGCCAGACGAATGAACAGGAAACTCACAAACATAATGAACAACAGAAAGATAAATACCTCAAGGAACTTCCGAAGCAAAATGCGAAACATTACATCACATCCAGCTTATTGGTAATCATGTAATATTCACTGCGAGTGGTAACCCAATTCTTGATCTTCTTGCCATTATAGGCAACGATCGTACCTGGATGCAGCACGAATGAATTCAGCACGTTGTCATGCACATAGTTGGCTGCCTTCTCGGCAAGCTCTGCGCGCTTCTCCGGTGCAACTGTGAGATTCAGTTCATCGATGATCTTGGTCAGTTCCGGATCTTCCGATCCACTGAAGTTAAGAGCACCCTTAGGGTGATACGTCGCATTAAGGTAATAGCCTGCATCCCCACGAGGAGCCGTCAAATTACTGTACGTTGCAATATCCCAGTCACGGTTAGATGCCATATAATCTTCTGGCGTGTCAATCTGGCGAATCTGCACGTCGATACCGATCTTCTTCGCATCAGATTGGAATACTTGAGCAATCAGTGGCAGATCGGCACGAGCCGAATACGTCAGTAGGGTCAATTGCAATGGTTTTCCGTCCTTGGTCATCACGCCGTTTTGCTGCGTGTACCCTGCTTCGTTGAGATATTTTACAGCGACATCAGCTCCGGATTCCGTTGCTGTATCCGTATAGGTTGGTGCAAATGGCAGCGATGGCAGGAACGGTCCGATGGCCGCTTCGCCATAGCCGAGCAGGATCGTGTCGACGATACCCTGACGGTCAATCAGCGCGTCCAGCGCACGACGAACATTAAGGTCCTTCATACTCTCCCGCTGCATGTTCATCGTTAGTTGATGCACGCGGAACGTCGATGTAGATTCAACGGTCATGCCGTCCATCGCTTTGAGCGATTCAAGACTCTCTACCTCCGGACGGTATACGATATCTACCTGCCCAGATTTGAGCGCTAGTGTGCGGGCATTGGCATCTTCATTGAATGAGAACGTGATGGAATCTAGAGGCGATGCTCCGTCCCAGTATTCATCATAGCGATCCAGTTGCAGCTTGCTGCCCGGGGTAAAAGAGGTCAGTTTAAACGGGCCCGTACCAATGGGCTTGTTCACAATGTCCGGCTCACTCACGTCGATAATCGCCGTGTTGGGGTTCACCAGTTCGGAAGCGAACTCCGGAAACGGCTGAGTTGTAGTAATCTCCAGCTTGTCACCCTCGGCTTCAATCGTATCGATCTTCAGCGCGTTCTGGATGGCTACATTCTCTTCCAGCGCCCGCTCAAGGGATGCCTTAACGGATTCACCCGTCATTGGCTTGCCGTTCTGGAAGGTCACATCATCTCGCAGGTCGATCGTCCAATGCTGCCCATCTTCGCTCTCCCAGCTCTCGGCGAGCCATGGAGCAACCGTCAGATTCTCTTCATCGAGACGAACCAGCGTTTCCGTAATGCCCGCGCGCAGCGGCACATAGCTAGAATCCACATGTGGATCTAGCGAGCTGGTGGAGAAGTTATATAGGAAGTGAACATTTTTATTATCGGTGGATGGTTGCGCAGCGGGACTGGACTCAGATGATCCGCAGGCGCTCAACAGTCCAGCGCTCAAGGCCAAGGAGACCAGCGCTAGCAGTGGCGTCTTTTTATTCAAGGTAATGCCCCTCTCTCTTAATCGTAATCATTATGATCTAAACAGTGAGTATTATCATATCGTAATGATTACGTTTTGACAAGAGTTATATTGGTGTTAGAACGAGAAAAAATCCGACTCTCGGATGAGAGCGGATTATTCATGTTTTTTGTTACATATGAGGGCTTGATTAGCGAGCATTCCTTTAAGATCCGGGATTATTTAGATGTAGAACCATGCAAGATTTCTCGAAGAGTTACAATCCAGTTTCGTAGTCTTCTAGCAAATGTGACCAGTAACCTTCAACATTCTTCATTGCTATCGGATCAATCTTCTCTAAATAACCACGAAGTGCTCTAGCATACTCATCTGCGGTATATGTACTTTCCAATCTCATTTTAGTTGCCAGTTCACTTCTAATTAGATGAAACAAAAAGAAGGTTCCCAAATTCTTATTGAGCATATATACGTTGGACTTATCCAATGATGATGTTGCGAAAAACATATCGCTCCCTTGTTTTAGATAGAGACCATACGAGTCACGCATACCATAACTTGCGAAGTGACCAATCTGAATATATTCCTCTCCTTCAACAACTTTCACTTGGAAAGCTTCAGATTCATAAAAGGAAAAATCATCATATTGTTCTGGAACTCCTATGTCGATTAAAAAATGAGCATTCTCTTCAGTTACTCCCCAAGCTTTTAGTTTAGTATAGTCATAATTGATTATTTCCGTGTCATAGTAGTCCTTTATCTCTACGATATCAAAATCCATGATTCATTAATACCTCCTCCTCTAGAGTCAACTATTCAATTCTAATATCTTCCCATATAAAGCCACCAACCTCAGAATATATACAGAATTGTACTTTCACTAATAAATGCGCTAGGTAAAATATCTTGTAAATTTTCAATTCTACCCGTCATATAATCTAACTCACTCCCGTTTAAATGTTCCTTTGCCCACTCCCTTAATCGTTTTAACTCAACTACAGCAGCTTCTAATTGGTGAGAATATATTTTAGATCCATCCCGAATCAGGGCTATTCCTAATTCATGTATTGCTGCCTCCCAGTATTCATCATAAAATTCCTGAGTAGCAATATTCTCACTGAGTGTAAGCTCACAATTCCGGTCTTCTATATCCCCGTTATATCTGTATAGACCTACGGACATTAGTATCCCCCCAGTTTGATCAACATGATCCTATTCGATGTCGCTAATATCTTGTACTGAAATATTTAAATGTCTCCAATACTTAAGAGGATAAGCTGAACCACCTACAACCATTTCGCCTTGTCTTATGTTGAAACTCCCACCTAGTTCGAAGAGTTTTATCATCGGTTCGTAGAGGTCGATGTATTCAATTGCTTCATCCACTCCTTGATCTGCTAATTCGGAGACTTCTAAATAACCTTGGCAAATTACCTTCACATAAGGATTTCCTAGCGTGTCCAGTTTTGAACAAGCTCGATATACTTTTTCATCTATAGCTTTTCCAAGAATTTTAGCAAAACTAAATAGGGGATATTGATCTATTGAAGCATCAATCTCGTTTAATAATTGATTAACGCGTCTAAGATATTCTTTAATCAGAATATGAGAAGATTCTAGTGAACTATTTTCGGTATCCTCAAATGAAATAAACGATAAACGTTCAATAGCTTTGGTTAGTAGCTGCCCCATGTGTTGCTCTCCTCTCGATTAACTATTAAACCTATTTAGCGTTACGTACAAGGTAACGACTAAATAACGCAGCCCTGGCAACTGCGTTATCGTTTGAAATTATGTTCCTTGATCGCAATCAGTCGAATTCAATATACACGCTACAACCGTTCGTTTTGGCTAATTCTAAAAATGTTGATATCTGATGTGCTACTTCTGGGAGAGTAGGGACAATGTTCTTAACATTCTCTCTTTGCCCACCAGTTACTTTACTCACATTGAAGGACTTAAATAAATGAATAGCTGAATCAAGGTCCTGTACTTCCCATGGACTTTCCTCATACCAACCTTCATGGGCATAGTATTCTTGTAGAATACCATTGTCAGTAGACTCATACTGGCACATAAGATCCAATACTGTCTCCAAATACAATTAATATTTCCGGTTGCCCCTCGTAACCAACATAATAAACGTCATTAACTTTATCTTCTTTCATAGTTCATCAACTCTCCAACGTTCATAAAGAGCATTACCCTCGCTCTAATGAACTTAGGTACTCGCTTATTATACTCATTTCACCTATTTTAACCCCTTAAGAAATTCCTCTAATATTTTTCGGCTAGCAGTTCCTGCTCCTGAAATTGCATTATGCACACGATCTAATATTATAGGATGATTTATAATTCGTTGCTTATGTTCAGTAGATGTGTAACTTCTTAATGTATCTATACATATTTCAAATAACTCGCTGTCTTCAACAGAAAGTAGCGAAAGTAGGATTTCAAATTCTTGTGTGTGCTGTGTACTATCTAGACAGTAAGCCAGTTTTTTCTTCCAGTACAGTGGCTTATTCAACACCTCAATGGTTAACTGATCCCGATCACTTTGTCCGAAATTCTCCAATAATTCTGCTGCTATAATACAACCGTCATCATACCAGGAATCAACTGTCGTCACAGCTGATAAAAGATTATCTAATAGTTTGTACATATTAAACATTAACCTCTATCTAGTCATCTCCCAGTTTGATCCTACTTTCTGGATACCGGTAAGATTAATCCATGTAAGAAATGACCGTCTTGATAATATTCGTTAATTTTAATTCAGGATATTTTTTATCACATTCCTTGAGGGTGTTGATATATTCTGTACTTTGGAGATTATAAGCTATTTCTTCAAACACCTCACTAACCCAGATAAGTTCGTACTTACTACAGTTCTTGAGGAATTGAATCGTCTCATCTTCATTCTGGCTTAGTATATTAATTAGTTCATCTCTGTATTGCTCGATTGCAGGATCGTTCATATGAAGAGCCGCTCTTTTTCGTATTACTTCTCTAGACTCTTCGATCATTTAGAGAGACCTCCATTTTTAGAATATTCTGCCCACCACGCAGCGCTCTTAAGATCTCCGTATCATTGTACTATCAGAGTGAAACTAGGGAATCCCTCTTTATCCCATCTACAATTTCAGAGATTTGGGTAATGTAACCCCACAGCTTCTTAAATCAATCCTGCCATATCCTTCTCAATAAAGCTCCCATCAAGTAAATCATAAGGCCAATCATAGATATCAGGGTTCTCTCTGCAATGCGAGTTAATGACAAGCTGACCATCAGACCGCAGAAAGATCACGCCAGATTCATTATCTGTCAATGCAATATCCTCTTCTAATCTGTCCGTTAGAGTATTAATCGCTTGGAATATAACTTGTAATCCCTCTTTGGGTGAACGTGAAAAAACGGAAATATTGATACAGTAATTGATATTTAAATTTAACTCTTCTCTCGTAAAACTCACTAACTCATCATCGTCTTGTACGATAAGTGAGAAGTTAGGATTGGTAATTGTGTAATAACCATCCCTCGATTTCATGTGAGTCTCCTGAGAAAAATCTTGTAGTGAACTCAACAATAGTTCCGCTAAATGTTGAGTATCTTTCTTATAGAATAGGTACAATGCTAAATCCATACTTCAATCAGCCCCAGACCTATTATTCCAAACTATTCATATCTAACGGTTTCATCTCAAGAAATTTATCGTACCAACTATTTAGTGGAATATGTGCACACCCTACTACATTCAGCTCTCTTGGTTTAAGTACAACTAATCCCTGTCGTTCAAAGATTTTTATAAATGGTTCATACACGCTTAGATATTCTACATATGATTGATTCTTATCAGCAAGCTTTGCTAATTGTAAATAATATTCGAATACTTTATACACATACACATTAGTACCACATTCGCTCATTGCAGTTATATTACAATAATCAGAAATTTCTACTTCTTCATTATCTCCCAATACAGTTGCAATGTTAGCAATAAAAGGAGGTAGCGGTCGTATAGAACTCTCTTTAAAAAAATAAGCTAATCTTCTTAAGTACTCACGTGCCAAATCTGCTTCTACTTCTGAAGATCGGCTTCCTACTTGTTCCCAATTTATCTTGTTAATTCTTCCTACTGCTGCTTGCAAATTCACTATAGCCACCTCAATTTCAATATTTATCTGGATCGTCAAAAACGTATTTTCTGACATCACCTACAGGATTGTATCCTGGGAATGGGGGAGGATTAGGATCCGTTACATCTGCTTTATCATGTGCATTTTTCGTAGTATCTACATTAAATGTCTTCTTGGCAAGGTCCTCACAAACAGCATCTAACATGGATTAAAATGTAGTATAGATCAAGAACTGAGGATTGAGACGATGACAAAGATACGATAGTTATCTAAAAGCGATACAAGAACAAAATAACGGTAAAATACAACTATCTGTTGAACAATTAGAAGAATCAGATTTTGGAAGAAAGATATAATGAAATTTGTGAGTTGGGTATTGAGGATATACAGGCCTTGAACAATTAAATTGAGGATTGGTTTAATTCAGAGAATAAAATGCCAATTTTCCCCGAAGATGAATGATTCGTACTAAGAGGGCCGTTATTACTATATTCCTTGAAATTAGTAGATCAAAAACTGAAGTAGCCAAAATGATTATCTCTAGGGAGTAGATCAGATGGTCGATAATAATAATGCATGGAGCACAGAGTATTCTCCTGTTGATATTCATACCGTAAAGAAAGTGGAAAAGACTTGGGGTATACAATTCCCCTCTGAGTACATTCATTTCATAGAAAAATATCACGGTGCAGAACCTGCCCAACGGACGTTGAGCATCAGTGGGAAAAAAGTGATGTTTTCTTCCTTCTTAACCTTCATCGCATTTGATGAGCTTGATATATTGGATGTATATAATGAGCAAAAGAATAACCTTCCTCCTAATCATTTTCCTTTTGCTATAGATGAAGAGGGTAACCTATTTTGTTTTAATTACAGCCACAATTCTCAGCCTAGTATTATCTATATTGAAACGATAAATTCTTACAACCCCTTGGGTGGTCATGTGGCCGCCACAGACTTTACAGCGTTTATTCAACAATTTAATTAAAGAATCTGGCTTCATCCAGTAAGGATGGAGTCTATATTGAATTCTTCAAAGGATGCTCTCATCAAGCTTCTGATATGGGAAGATGTTTATGTGACGACCAGACCCGAAGAATCAATAAAGGACTTTAGAAGAGGTGTTACATATGTTAGTTAAAAAAATAATAGACGATTGGGACCCCATTAATCTATTCCCCTACGCTCCTGAGGGTGAATATGAGGAAGAGGTAACACAAATTGAATATTATATTCGTAACGTCAGCATGGATAAACATAACTTAGCTAAAGAAATCTACACGATGTTCAGGAGAAAATTTGGGAGCGATATATTCACTGAGAGTTTAGAGTCATGTACAAATATGGCGAACAAAATTCTGGAACTGCCGCACCTTATAGGCTATACATTATCTAAGCTTCGTACCTATGAATGGGTCAGATATAATATGTTTGCAAGAGAGGACATTTACCATCACACCCCTGGATTTTATTTCAGATTTCGCAATGCAGGGAATGTGTACAACGAATTAGCTATATGTATAGATGCTTTCCAGGGCAAGTTACAATGGAAGTTGTATCTCGGTCTTGAGACTCGCAACCAAAACTACAGCTTGGAACCACATGAAGTGTATCAGGCAAGATTAACAGACGAATATAAGAAAAATTATAATCTAAAAGGAATTTTAGGCGATAAGTATAACGAAATATGCGAAAAAGGGATCAACGACATTCCATCTTTAAGTGATCACATTGAAGATTGGTTTAATTTAGTAAATAAAAAGCCTATTCTTCCTGATCTTGACTAAGTATACATCCGGATTAAAACAAAGGCCTGTCTGCGATCTTATAGGATGCAGGCAGGTCGCTTCGTATTATTATGACAAATGCTACTTAATAAGCTAGTGATTAAAAAATTGCCTTGAATGGCGAGAAAGTTATTGGTTCACCCAAGCTTTCAAGCCCTCATCACTAATATCAATAGGTGCCTGTTTTGACATGTAATCAGCGTTTGCCAGAGGGAATGCATAACCCCCAGCAATAATATCACCATGCCGTCTTCTAAGGGTTCCTCCTCTTTCAATCAGAAGAATTAGAGGTTCGTACAAATCATGGAATTTCAATGCAATCTCATTCTCAGTGTCCTGCAAGTTTAACCACTCTAGATAGGCTTCACACGTTCCTTTCATAAACGTATTTTTTAATTCTGCCAACTCAGGACACTTTTCTGATATACCCAAATCACTATCAAATCCAATTGCATGAGAAGCTTTAAAGAAAGGATACGGTGTTTCTAGATCATATAATGTAATTAGTACCGCTGCTCGTCTTATATATTCTTGTATTAGTGCCATATGTGAAGGCTCGTCTACAGTACCGGATAGATTCCAATCTATATTATTTATTCTTTCTATTCCTTTGGAAAAATAGCTCATCATTGCCTCCACTGTTCCGAGTTTTTGTTTAGTATTTTGCGATTATTTAAATGGATCAAAACCTTCAAATGTACCATACTCCGGTTGCTCAGGTGCCTTTCTATGTGCGCCATCATTCGGAGGTTGATCAGTATACGTTCTCTTATCATCTGACCATGACTCTATACGTCTGTACGGAATTCCCTCTCTCATTAATTTTGCTTCAGTAAGTTCATGATCGGCTAATTGTTTAAACCAATCCTTCTGGGCTTGATTGAGTTCTTTTTTCTGAGCTAATTGCCATGCATATGCTATTTCATCGTCAGGTGAGAAATGTTCTTTTTTGATCAGAATGCCCCCTGCTTTCGGAATTTCATGTTTCTCTAAAAATAAATGTTTCTTTAAATTTGTAATGTCTGAAATATTTAAGCCAGTATTCTTAGCAACATCGGGAACATCCTCTAATTGCATGTTCCTGATTTTATCATATGATTTCATACCGTAATCTGAAATGCTATCTTCAAAGAGGATAAGTTCATCCAACTTGTTAAACGAAGAATTCGGCATGTCATCTTTATTGATTCTTACTACTTTATTATCATGTGTAACAATTTCAGAATAATTATCATATACAGTCACCTTTTTAGCATGTTTACGAATATCCTGTACATTATCTCCAGAGACTATTTTTCTTATCGCATTTTCAGTTTCAATGTTAGGTTTTCTTAAAGCCTCTGTAGCTTTACCCTCTGTCTTACCATTCTTCGCCTTAGCAGCCTCAATATGCTGTTTAATCTTCGCCACAGCAGGATTAGAAGCAGGCAATCGATAAGGCCCTTTACTACCCGGCATGCTCCCACGAACCATCTGGAGCGCCATGAAAACCTGGCTAAACTTCAGAGAGGTCACCATCATCTGAGCATACTTATCGGATACAGGCTCTCCCGTCGTAGGATGAATCCCCATCTCAAAAGCCTTGATCTGTAACGCAAAAATATCTTCCCCAGGCGGTTCAACGTTCACAGCTTGCATGCGATTAAAGTCTAGATTTCCCTGATCCCTCTGATAAGCCTGAAGAGCAGCCTGATCCGCAACACCATTCTCGTTGACAGGCATCCATACCCACTTACCAAACATATTGACTTGCGCCATCCTATAGCCCTTATCACCCGAACTTGAATCACCTGTTGATTTGGTCATCATAGCTGCGGCACCGACAGCTCCAATTGCACCACCCAGACTCCCCTTCTGAGCATCTGCATCTTGGAAACGCGTGGCGATATCCTTCAATTCTTTGGATGTGTTCACCATACCTTCCAGCGCTTTATCCAGTATAGGTCGTGACTGCTCGAACTCATAGTAAAATCGCTCCTGCGTCGCACCCATCCACATCATCTGAACGAACATGATCTGTCTCGTCAGATCACTTCGTATACTCTCCAACTGTTGTCTGGCTTGATCCACCTGATTCGATACATGATGTAGTTGTTCAGGGGTAACTTTGATTGTACTCATACGTTTCTCCGCTCATTCGAAATAGGATTATCCTATGTTAGCAGAAGTGTAATATGTAAACTATCCGGCTAACATCCTGATTTCACCATGGTAAAAACACAAGCTGTGCTCCTCATCGGTGCTATGGTCCTATATGCATATACCCACTTCAAGGCATATCCTACCAGTTTCAGTAAATACCTTTCCTACTTCATCCCCTCCAACATCACCTTATACCGCCCAATCTGCTCCTCTGTCGCCTCTTCCCGCAATGATTCCAACAATGCCGTGCACCTTATAAAATACCGATCCATCCCAAGCTTATCCGCTAACCGAATAGCCTGCAAAATGAACTCCACGGCCTCCTGCGCTCTTCCCATCCACCGTTCATACAAAGCCCGCTGATAACAGTAATGATACATATCATCGTTGTTTGAAGAATTAATTTCTGTGCCACCGCCCAGCATCTGATCCTCACTCATATGTAAAACTCGATCAATCTGCCACCTATGCCGCACTGCTGCCTCCGTAATCACTTTCAGACCCAACAACCATTCCTCCGGATGCTCCAGCAAAAAGTTCACAAACTCCTCCAGTAGCTGCACTTGCCCGGCTTCAATCTCAAGAGCATACCGATTCATCTGTGCCTTATGCTTGAACTCCTGCACCACTAGCATACCTACCTCATCCAGATCCTCCATCCATCCCAGATCTCCATATTGAGCGATACAAGCTCGCGCCTGATCTACCTGTCCCATCTTCTGGTGAGCCATACCCCGCATTAGGTGACTAAACCCATAATAGTAGACCAAGGGCTTCTCGATGTGTATATGTGGTGCAGGCACTCCCTTTGACTGGTACTCCTGCCGCTCTTCATGGATCGACTGAACACATTGATATAACATGTCCGCCCTCTCCATCACCTTGTTCCAATTTTCAAAAGCCACAGCCATGTCCAACATTTCAACAATGATGTCCGGTTTGAGTGATTTTAGGATAGATTTTCGCAAAAGGAGATCCTCCTTTGATAGTATAGGCGAACAGAATTTCTAATTACTCCTGTGAAGTAATGATATTCATTCATTATACTACTTAGAATGCGTAAATAACACCATTATTGCTATATATTTTAACCTGACTTTTATGACACATCTTATCTAAGCTTATGTATGAGGTGATTTAAATGTCAGAGTTACGCCAATTAATAGGCACACGAATTAGAGCAATGCGAAATGCCAAAGGACTTACTCAACAAAAGCTGGCTGATATAGCTGGGTTAGATTATAGATATATTGGAGCATTAGAAAGAGGCGAAAGAAACTTTTCCATTGATACTTTGGAGAAAGTCCTTATCGCCTTGAATGTTTCTATTAGTGAATTGATGTATTTAGAAGATCTTAGAGACAGTGAAGAAACTACAAATGATCGGCAGAAAGCGATTGATGAATTTATTGCTGCTACAAGTAATTTGACTAAAGAACAGATTCAAATAATTCAAAGAATTAATCATGAATTATTTGGAATATTTTAAAGTTTCTAATTATAACCATAAAAACGTTATAAAATTGCTACGATGCAGTTTTTTTATTCATTTCTGAACAGGCCGGATTATTAATTTGTTAAGAAAAAGATGAGGATATACAAGAGTGTAGGTGAAACTAGAAAACAACAACTAAGTACCCTTCTAGTATCTCCACTTTTCATTCCAGAAGTATAACTTATATTTTTTCAGATTTGACTTAATAAGATCATGAGAGATAGAGAGTGAATATACAAGTTAAATTGATATTAAACTGAAAAAAAGCTGTAATTTATATGTAGCAATATTCTTTATTTTTGACAGACTTTTTTCTCTAGACTGTTAGCTAGTTGTCCGAAAAAATAATTAATAAATCTCCCAAACAGAGTATTAAAAATACTAATTATATTCTCCATTTTATATACTCAAATAACGTGTGTTATCACTATAGTCTTTCATACCATCCAAAATTCCGCTAATAAAGCTGATAACTTCATCTTTAATATGTTCAAGATCACTTAAGGACATGTCTCTAGCACAGTCACCAAATGATTCATCTCCATGAGCAAGGTTATTACGTTTTTCTTTCACAACCCTCAAGCAACCATCATTATCAGCGGCGACATATCTTATTCGATGCTTATCACATAGTTTTTTTATGGCTCGAGCATCAAGATTACCACTTATCCCTAATGAATCTTTATTTAAAGCTAGGGGCTGACTTGTAATGACCTGGGTTATTATAGATTGAACACGATCTTCATAAACTGCTCTACCCGCAATATTGGAGTAGACTTTTCCAATTTCATAGTTGGACCATATGGATTGAATTTCGCTTATAAGATCACCATAAGTACTTCCACTGTTCTTTAGCTTCTCATAAATCTCTAACATACCACTAACTACACATGCCTCAACCAAATTGTAAACCATAAGTAAAAAATTTGATTTCAAAATTCTTAAAAGTCTCTTATTATCTATTGTACGTATATTATCACTTTCACTATCAATTTCGGACATTATGGAGTAATAAAACTCTATCTCTTTTGTACGATCCTCGAAAAGAATAAAAGTATTAATCATTTTTAGCGTCCCTCAGCAGTTGGTTTCTAACAAACTCAACACGCTCTTTTAATTTCCCTTGATTATTACTTGCATCCGATGTTGTAAGTTCCTTAAAACGCGCAGAATCTATCCAATCAATAGATTTCACTTCTAACTCAGGATTATCCCTTAGAGCTAAAGCGGTACCTACAGAAATAGCTTCGAAACGAACCCTTGGTGTTGTCTTTGCAGTCTTTGTTTTTGCAAACCCACACGGGAAATTTATTTCAATAAAATTTAGAGTACTATTAAATTCTTCGAGATAAGCCTTTTCATCAAAACTGTTTTGATGAGTAATTAAAAAATCATCCAAGAAATCACCTACTCTATGGTCAAATGATTTGTAACTATTTACATACGCGAAAAACCTTAGCAAAAGTTCAAACCGCTCATGTCTATCATTCTGGCTAGGTGTAACCGGACATAGTTTAACAAATAGGGGATCTTTCGCATAACTATCTATAAATTCAGTTAACCTACCTGGGAATGAACCTCGGCGGACCTCAGACTCATTAGCTTTAATTCCAGATGTATTGATACGATTAAATATATCTTGTCTAATATCATTAGGAGTGGACTCATCCAACACAATAACTCGCATAGTCTTATTTAGAAAACGTCTCTGCTGCGAGTCAGAAAGGTCTGAAAACTTAAAATCCTTAAGGCATGTTAATTTTGGGAGTTGAGACAACACTAATTGATTATTTGTGAATGCAGCTAGAGTTTGAACACGCTGAGCGCCATCTATTATTTCCATACTACCATTTTCCCTGTCACCAAAAAACATAAATGGAATTGGCAATCCTAACAAAACAGATTCAATGAACGAAGTCTTATTTTTATCTTTCCATACAAAATCTCTTTGATAAGTTGGAACAAAGAACTCTTTTTTTCCGAATTTTGAGACTATTAACTCAACAGGATAGTCTTTTGTATCATAATCAATTTGTTTCTGTAAGGCCTTTAATTGAATCTCTGCTTTTTCCTTTTGCTCAATAGATATACCTTTCAATCCTTTTTTAGCCATTTTGTCTAATCCCCTCAACATGAGATTGAATGCTTTCACCAATTGCGCGTCCAAGATTTACGGGTACAGCGTTACCTATATGTATCCCTAATTCCTTTTTGCTCACTCTCCCATTTGGAGGCAGAAAAGCATAATCTCTTGGAAAAGACTGCAGCATTGCACCCTCTCGAATGGACAAAGCCCTATTTTGCTCAGGATGCCCAAACCTACCATTACCATAGCCATAAAACTGAGTAGTAATTGTTGGAGCAGGCTCGTCCCATGACATCCGGCCATACACGGAAGAATAAGTGCTTCCTGTAACTTTTTTGTGACAATTTAATTGTAGTGACTCATCCCAGTCTCTCCATGTTCCGCCTGGTACGGATTGTTTAATACGGGCAATATTTTCTTCCGAAAGACTGGACGAAGAATGTAAAGGATCTTCTTCTGAGGCTTGTCCTGCATTAATTGAAGGTAATTCTCCTATACAATCTCTAACTGTCAAATAATTCCCCGGAGTATATTGTGGGCCTATAAGAGAAATATCCCCGAGCCGTGATGCAAGTAATACCAACCGTTTTCTCCTCTGAGGAACCCCATATTCTGGACAAAAAACCACATCCCACCAAACATGATAACCCATTTCAATAAGAGACATCCTAAAATCATTAAATACTGATTCAGTGGCTAGCTCTGGTACATTCTCCATAGATACTATTTCGGGTAGAATGTCCCTAACCTTATCTGAAAATGCGTAAAGCAGTCTCCACTTATCTCCTTGATGCCCTTCTTTTCGATAACGTTGCGTATATCTTGAAAATGGTTGGCAAGGAGCACAACCCACAAGTGCACGAATTGCTTGATCTGGATATAAATTTGATATCTCTACTGATGATAATTGAGAAATATCTGCCTCAATAAAAACTGCATTATTATTTGTCTCATAAGTATATTTACAGGTACCATCAATATCAAAACCTGCAGCCACACGTATACCCGACTGTATAAGCCCATGTGCTAATCCGCCTATCCCACAAAATAAATCAACTGCTACAATCGGCATCTTGTATCCCCCTCCAGAAAACTCCTCTTCTCTACATGTCTGATCAATAAACATCACGTATGCTTCTACACCTAATGCCGAGGAAATTTTTTCAATATTATCAAGCGCAATACTGCGCTTTCCTCTTTCTAATGCACTTATATATGTTCTATGAAGGCCCGCACGATGTGCAAAATCTTCCTGTGATAGTCCAAGCTTATTTCTATATCTTTTAAGATTATCTGCAAAGATATTTAGTAGTCTCATAATAATTCACCCATTTTCAAACTATACTATTCTCAGACAATAAGTCAACATACAATAAGCAACAATTTAGTGATGTAAATCTACCTTAACTATGGAATTATCAGTTGCAGATTGATACAAAAAGTAGATGCTATAAAAGACAGAAACAAAATTTAGTACTCATTCTCATATTTATAATTATACCAAGTTACTATCTATCCACATTTGGTAACTATCGATTTTTCACCAATTTTTTTAATTTCCGTAATAAAAAAAGGGAAGTAGCTCCCCACTTGCCCTTCTAGTATTATAAATGACCATAAAGAAAATATACCTAGTGTTATTGCACCAGATAAATTTTCAGAAAAATGAATTTAAATATAATAACTTGTCTTATTCTCGCTAATTTTTTATTTCCCTTTTCAAACAACTCCCCGCTCAAACGCCGCAAACTCAATCCGATTACGCCCATTCTGCTTCGCCTGATACAATGCCTTATCCACCGCTGCAAACAGTTGCGTCAAATACCCCTCCGGATTGTCCGGCACATGCACAACTTCAAAATCCTCAAAGGAAAGAATCCCAATACTAATCGTAATCGACACCTGCATAATCTCGTGATCCACCATAATGTTGTTAGACTCCACAGCTGTTCTCACGCGCTCCGCGATTTGGTTCGCCAGATCATGCTCCGTGTGCGGAAGATAGATCATGAACTCTTCCCCGCCATAACGCGTCAGAATATCGGTACTGCGAATGGATTGTTTGACCGCCTCCGCCGTGCGGACGAGCACTTCATCCCCGATGACATGTCCATAGCGATCATTGATCGCTTTGAAGTAGTCGATATCGAGTAGCAGGAGTGAGAATGGTGTTTTGTATTGAATATTGGTAATGACCTCGTGATTCAGATGTTGGGTCAGATAACGACGGTTGTAACAGTTGGTTAAACTGTCCGTCAGGGCGAGTTCCTCCAGTTTGCGATTGGCCTCGGATAACTCCTGACGTATCAGGTCTAGCGCCTGATTGCGCTCCTGAAGCGTTACGTTCTGGCGATTCATCTCTTTCACGTAGAAACGCTCCTGCGAGACATCCTGGAACGTGAGAATATGACCGATCGGCACAAGAGCCGAATCCACAATCGGAGACGATTGCAGGATATAGTGCCGGATATTGTTGTCCCGCTCCACGATCACTTCAATGTGAGAGAGGGTATTTTCCTTTTTCTTATAATGATTCACGAACGCCCGATAGCTACCCACAACTTGAACAGACTCCAGAAATACCTCCATATCAAAAGAATCCCCCACATGCAGATTCATAAAGGATCGAGAGGCTTTGTTCGCTTCAACAATGACTTCATTCTCATCCAGTACCAGGATGCCATATGGAATGGTATTGATCACGTCCTCATGCGCGATGGAGACCAGATCGAACACATTGTATCTTTTGATCACATAAACAAAGAACAGGTCCGACAGAAAGATCCCCAGCGAAGTCATGCCAGGAATGATCGGCAACCAGCGGGCTAGAACGACATTCAGAATCGCATCAATCGTTGCAAAAACAGCCAACACCAAGATGCCCCACAGGGTGATTCTCACCTGTTTTTTGATCATGGCAGACGTCTGCGAAGAATACACCGCCCGGAATAGAACCACGAGAGAAGTCAAGAAGTAGCTCACCAGAATAGTCATCACAACCCAGAACCAAAGGCCGTAATCCCGCTCGATGTACCCGCCCTCCAGTGGAATGACGAATTCGTTCCATGGATTAGCGACCACACCTATAGCCCCGATCACCGCAGGGACAAATAGCAGAAAGGTTCCTTTTGCACTCAGACGCTCTGAATAACCGGTAATAAAGATCGTCAGTAGAAGCCACCCGCTCCCCAGCAGAGAGACCGCAACGAAAGATAACGTAACGTAGAACAATTGCAGACCGGAATCATCCGTGAGCGTACTCGCAAATTGACAGAAAGGCCAGAGCATCATCAACCCGTGAAATAAAAAGTACACCTTATGTAAGTTCGTAATTCTAACCGTAGCAAATACATATACACCTACACCAAACAATAGGACAAATAAAAAGAGATCATACCATACTAAAGGGTTCACGAATCTTCTCCTTCTTAGATGCTACAATGACAACGTGGTTGTTCATGATTCTATGTGATACTTATATATAACTTCAATAAACACCTATACAATTCTGCTACGCCAACCTTATTGGTTAATTTAACCATATCTTATCACACCACCATAAGGGTGAGTAGCCCATACACTGGAAGTCCGACCAACCTCTGATCGAAATGCTGATCTATTTCTGATTATTTATGAATGCCTTTGAAGGTTTAGAGTACAAACAGGAGAGGAGATCATTTGCTCGGGAGTTATTCAGCTATCATCAAGTGGTCGATATCGAGCCATCCGGCTACCGGACGGCCCTTGTATCATTCGGTTACTGCATGTAGAGGGAGATTGTCCGTGAATAGATCGGGGTTATGCTTGAGCATCTCCGTAATTACCTCTGCTGTCTTAGCCGCATCACACACTCTTACGACCGCATCACCGAGCATTCCTTTACGCATCGCACCTTCGCGAACCAATACCTCATCTACTTTCCAGAAATGCTCCGACCATGGCAACCCACAATGTCTGCGGGATGGTACTGAAATCTGACTTCCATCTGATAAAACCGTATACAGCATTTCATGCTCGTCCGTCATTCTGCCTGGGATGTCCACCCACTCTTCGACCCCATGGATAAATGTATTCCGCTTCAAATCAACGCCTACTAATAAGATCGTTGCTTTCCGATCGAGCAGTTTCCCCCATGCTGAACCTCTCGCACACGGTGTATCGAATAGATGATCGTCCTTCGTAAATGCCTCTGCGTCCCGTCCCAGTGCTGCTACTGAGTGCGTCGGGTGCCACGAACGAACTACGCCCGGACGTTTACGAAAAAGTTCAGGCAGAATACCGACACAACAGGTAGAATTTTCCACGTGGAACACTGGGTTATCCGCATTAATGGTAGACCACGTATGAGTGGGAAGCACCAACAATCCCTCTTTCATATAGTCACTAAAGGCATACAACACCGTGTCTGCTCCACCTTCAACCTCGCCTATACTTTTCATTGAAGAGTGAATGAGCACCGTGCCTTGCCTATCCACACCAAGCTGTTCTAGTTGCTGCATCAAGCTTTCTTTTGTATACATGTCCTTCCTCCTTCATTTCTTATCCCTTTTCGATGAAAAAGCAAATCCTTGCTCAGCTTCACATCATGCTTCTCAGCATAACAAACAAAGGGCCGAGGGTTAACCCCCGGCCACAGAGAAAAAAATTGGTTGAGTTCAGGCAGTAGCTACCGCTCAACTTTTACTTAATAATAACGTACTCCAGATTCACTAGCTTCGCATAAGTCACGATCTGGTCTGTCGTCAGGTTCAAGGATACAACCGTATGGTGACCACCACCATTTTCGATCCATGCTTTCACTCCATCTTGGAAGTTAGGCTTCACGCTCCACAGAACACGTGCTACCGGCAGGTTAGGTGCTGGAACGGTTGGCTCAAATGCAGATACTTCATTGATCAGCAGTTTGTAATGTGTACCGAAGTCTGCCATGGATACCACAACACCTTCACCTGCTTTGCCGTCGAATACGAGACGTGCCGGATCTTCACGATCGCCAATACCCAGTGGGGACACGATGATTCTTGGTTTGGTGCTGGCAAGTGTCGGATCTACTTCAAGCATGTGAGATTGCAGGATAGCTTCCTGTCCAGCGGCCATCTCGTATGTGTAGTCTTCCATGAAGCCTGTGTTCTCGTTATGGGCCATGATTTTCAGCAAACGATCCAGCGCAGCTGTTTTCCAGTCACCCTCACCGGCAAATCCGTACCCTTGAGCCATCAGGCGTTGTACAGCCAGACCCGGAAGTTGTTTCATGCCATGCAGATCTTCGAAGTTCGTAGTGAAGGCACTGTAACCACCTTCGTCCAGGAAACGTTTGATCGCAATTTCATAACTCGCTTGCACACGTACACTGGCTTCCCAAGCTTCCTTGCTGTTCGTGCCGTAATCGAATTCGTAGAGGTCTCCATACTGAGCGATCAAATCATCGATTTCCTGCTCTGTCACAGCGTTCACGTATTGCACGAGGTCGCCAATACCAAAGTAATCAACGGTCCATCCGAATTGGATCTGTGCTTCTACTTTATCACCTTCGGTTACGCCCACGTTGCGCATGTTGTCACCGAAGCGCGCTACTTTGATGTTAAAGCTTTCATTATAAGCTACCGCTACGTCCATCCAGTCAGCAACCTGTTGTTGCACTTCTGGGCGCTCCCAGTAGCCAACAACGATTTTATTTTGTTTTCTCAGGCGGGCATTAATGAAGCCATATTCACGGTCACCGTGTGCCGCTTGGTTCAAGTTCATGAAGTCCATATCGATGGTTGACCAAGGAATGCTTTCGTTGAATTGGGTTGCCAAGTGCAGCAAAGGTTTTTGCAGCAATTTCGTACCACGAATCCACATTTTCGCTGGGGAAAACGTATGCATCCATGTGATCACACCTGCTACTTCGTCACGGTAATTGACTTCTTTCATCGTGCTCGTGATTTTATCTGCGCTTACCGCCAGATCCTGCAATACGAGCGGGTACGGCAGTACGCCACTTGCATTAAGGGCATCCGTGATTTTCTGTGCGTTGGCTTTTACTTCGCCCAGTGCTTCTTCTCCGTACAAGTGCTGTGAACCGACCACAAACCAGAATTCTTTTGCTGCTGACATATAATCATCCTCATTTCATTATTTTATAGTTGAATAAATGGGTTACACTGGACCACTGCGCAGCCAGAATAATCTTCCGATCACTGTTATCCCCAGATTTTTTTGATTCCCTTTTCTAAAGGGAAAATCCGGGGATAAAGGTGAACGCTCCGCTTCTCCAGCTTTCTTCTGTCTTCTCCGTTATCGTGTAAAAGTTTTATACAACTTCGTTGGCAGTAGTAGCACAAGATCTATTCGATTGGATTAGTGTCATCCGATCGATACACAAACTAATTACTTTTGTCCGTAATACGCGTCTTTTCCGTGTTTTCGCAGATAGTGCTTATCCAAAATGCCTTGTGGCAGTTCTTTCGCGAAGTTATTTAACTGCCGCGCGTACAGGTTCATTTTGCACACTTCCTCCAGCACGACGCTGTTCACCACCGCAGACTTGGCATCTTTCCCCCACGTAAACGGTGCATGACCATGGAGCAATACTGCTGGAACAGCCATAACATCAATGCCACGCTGTTCAAACGTTTCAATAATGACGCGTCCTGTTTCCGCTTCGTATCCGCGATCAACCTCGTCCTGATTCAGGAAACGTGCACAAGGCACCGCCCCGTAGAACGTGTCTGCATGCGTGGTGCCCATTACAGGTACGTCCAGTCCGGCTTGCGCCCAGATGGTCGCCCATGTGGAGTGTGTGTGCACGATGCCGCCAATCTCCGAGTAATGCTTATATAGTACGGCATGTGTTGCGGTATCCGAGGAAGGTCTCATCTCACCCTCCACCACGTTACCGTCCAGATCAACCACAACCATGTCGCTTGCTTTCATCGTATCGTAGCTAACGCCACTTGGTTTGATCACGAACAGACCGCTTTCCCGATCGATTGCGCTGACGTTACCCCATGTGAATTTCACAAGTCCGTGCTTTGGCAGTTCCAGATTCGCCTGGAATACCTCTTCTTTCAGTTGTTCTAACATGTTATTCCCTCCCGTTCTCTACCAGATGATCTACGGCTGATTGCTCAATCGCAAGTCCACTCCGGTAGCGTTCGATAAATGCTTCAAACCCTTTCACATCGGATGCATCCGGCGCCACTTCGACACCCTCCACATCGTTAAAGACTTTCTGCTCTAGGAACACATCCAGACTCTCCTCTTGATCCTTGTTGATCATGTAGGAAGCCAGAAGCGCCATGCCCCATGCGCCACCTTCACCAGCGGTAGACATTACCGACACCGGCACGTTCATCGCAGCGGCTACAATCCGTTGCCCGACGACAGGCGTTTTGAACAGGCCACCGTGAGCCAAAATGCTGTCAATCGCCACATTCTCTTCCTCCGTCAAAATGTCCATACCCAGCTTGAGTGCACCGAAGGCACTGAACAGATGGGTCCGCATGAAGTTTGCCAAAATGAAGTTGCTTTCCGGGGAGCGGACGAACAATGGACGGCCTTTCTCAAGTCCCGTAATGTTCTCACCTGAGTAGTAACCGTAGCTGAGCAAGCCACCACCATCAGGGTCTGCCTCCAAAGCCTTGTTAAACAACACGCTAAACAACTTGGCGTTTTCCACTTCATATCCCATTGCTTGAGAGAATTCGCGGAACAGTCCAACCCATGCGTTGATATCACTGGAACAGTTGTTGGCATGCACCATCCCTACTGGACTGCCATCCGGCGTGGTGACCATATCAATCTCGGGATACACTTTGGACAATTCCTTCTCCAGTACGATCATCGCAAATACGGATGTGCCAACGGAGATGTTGCCCGTACGTTTTCTCACGCTATTTGTTGCCACCATACCCGTTCCCGCATCGCCTTCTGGCGGGCAGAGCGGAATGCCTGCTTGCAGATCTTGCGAAGGGTCGAGCAACTTGGCTCCCGCTTCCGTCAATACACCTGCATTCTCACCAGCGAGATATACCTTGGGCAGAAGGTCCTCGACTTTCCACAGATAACCTTTGCCTGCGATCTGTTCGTCGAACTGTTGGATCATGGATGGGTGATAGTTATGTGTAGACTCGTCAATTGGGAAAATGCCTGATGCATCGCCGATCCCAATCGCCTTATTACCCGTCAGCAACCAGTGGATGTATCCAGCCAAAGTTGTCAGGTGATCGATCTGTGGCACATGCACCTCTTCGTTCAAAATCGCTTGATACAAGTGGGCAATGCTCCAGCGTTCCGGAATATTGAATTGCAGAAGTTCCGTTAGCTCTCTTGCGGCTGCTCCCGTCGTAGCGTTACGCCACGTGCGGAAAGGGACCAACAGTTCACCCGCGCTATCCAAAGCGATATATCCGTGCATCATGGCCGAGAATCCGATAGAACCGACCGTTCGCAGCGTAATTCCGTATTTCTGTTCTACATCTTGCTTCATCTCACGATAAGCCGTTTGCAGACCTGTGATGATATCCTCCTGGTTGTACGTCCAATATCCATCTTTCAGGAGGTTCTCCCATTCATAACTGCCTGACGCGATGGTCTCAAAACGCTCGTCAATCAACACCGCCTTAATCCGCGTTGATCCAAATTCAATACCGAGCGAAGTAGCGCCCTTGGTAATGGCTTCTTTCAAGTCCATTTGACTCATAATCACGTGTATCCCCTCTCCGGTCGCGATTTCACATCCCAAAGGATGCATATATAAGGTGAAGCTTCTACTTATGACAATAGCTAATAATGAATTTTGTATAAGAGGTGGTTCAAAAAGTCTGTGTTTTCAAAGAATGCGCTTTCCTTTTCTGACAGCCTTAGTATATTTTTTGTACGTACATTTGTCAATAATATATAATAGTTATACTTACAAAGGACACATAATGTGCTCATTTTGACCATTCAAAGGTCTTATATGGCTATAAAAAGGCTATGCTGTAAGGTACACCTCCATCCAAAAAGGCTGGATATGTACGGTTTATTTTGAAAAATGTTCGGTTTTATTTTCATCCTATCTGAATCATGCTAAAATATGTACGTACAACTATTTGAACAACAACGTTGATATAGATGAGTAACGATGAAAGAAGTGGACTACGTGAAGCCAAAATACCAGGTCATCATTGATGATATAAAGAGTCATATCCTTTCGGGGACATATAGCATAGGCGAGCAGATCCCCACCGAGTTGGCATTACAGGAAAGCTACACCGTAAGTCGCCAGACCGTGCGGAAGGCTATTTTGGAGTTATCAAACGAAGGATTTTTACGAAGCGAAAAAGGTTCAGGGACCTACGTTAGCAATCAGTATCGCTCTCGATCAGGCGGCAACACATCGAAGAAAACGATTGGTGTGATCACGACATACATCTCGGATTATATCTTTCCGTCCATTATCCGCGGTATTGAGAGTCGTCTGAATGAGGACAACTACTCGTTACTGCTGGCCAGTACTAATAATGATGTAGCGCAGGAGAAAAAAGCCCTCGAAATGATGCTCTCCTACGGCGTGGATGGCCTGATTGTCGAACCAACCAAAAGTAATCTCTACAATCCCAACATTGCATACTACCTATCGTTCAAAGAGCAGGATGTGCCGTTTACGATGATTAATGCATTTTATGAGGAGCTGGAGGTTCCGTTCTTCTGCCTGGATGACGTGCAATCCAGTTATCTTGCCACACATGAATTGATCGCCAAAGGCCATACCCAGATCGGCATCATTGCCAAAATGGATGATCTACAGGGGAAGTACCGGATGAAGGGGTACATCAAGGCGCTGGGTGAAGCGAAGTTACGGTTCCATCCTGAGCAAGTGCTTTCCTTTGATACCGCATCGAAACCGGGTTTATCCTCTAATGTAGCAACGTATCTGGACGAAAACAGGGATTCGCTCACCGCGATTGTCTGTTACAACGATGAGGTGGGACTGGAGGTCGTGAACGCCTGCAGGCAACTCGGCATCTCGATCCCGGATGAGTTATCCATCATTGGGCAGGACAATTCGTACATCGCCAAGAACGCCAACATCAGGCTTACAACGCTAACCCATCCTCAAGAGCAAATGGGCCGTGATGCTGCCGACTGGGTGATCAAGAAGCTGCAAGGCAAAAAGGATCTGCCAACAAACACCTACTATCAGCCAGTGCTGGTTGAGGGGGAGACGGTGAAGGAGATCGTAGTGGAATAATATTGTTTTGGGACGGGCGTTAAGTTGTTACCGAGCGTTTCTGTCCAACATAATTAAAGAAGGCCGTCAGAATATCTGCGGCCTTCTTTGTTTTTGTTCAATATAATGAGGAATTAACTTCTTCTTACATATACATATACATTTTCTCTAATCGAAACTACTTCGCCTGATCCGCTTCATCGCTTACCAGACTTACAACGACGCCTTTCTTCTCCAGCTTTTTCACAACCTGCTCTGCACGATCATTCAACGGATTGTTAGCCAAATATACCTCTGTTAGATGTGGGATGGTTTCGAGCACTGCAATATCCTCAATGAGGTTATCTTCTACATATAGATACTCCAAGGTTGGATGGTTTTTGAAAGGTGTCAGATCTTGAATTTTATTATCATTCATAATGACCCATTCCAACTTTAATTTCTGAAGCGGACTTAGATCGGTCACCTGATTCCCACTGGCGAGTAAACTGGTCAGCTTATGCATATTTTTTAATGGAGCCAGGCTTTTGATTTTGTTATTGTCCATAACTAGATTTTGCAGATTAGTCAGACCTAAAAGCGGTGAGATATCTGCAATCTGATTGCCTTCAACAGCTAAGAACGTCAATTTCTTTAACTTGTTGAGTGGCTTAATATTTTTTATATTTTGACCAGGCAAGAATAAATCCGTCATATTAACGGCATGTTCAAGACCTTGCAGGTTAGAAATCTTACTTTTTAATTCCATAGCATATAGAGATTTTAATTTTTTCAAATCGGCAGCCTTTATTTCCTTCTTAGCCGACATCTTCAGATCTGCTCGAATAACTTTGGCCAAGACCGGGTCCTTAATAAGCGACGACGCAGCCAAAACGCTCGTTGCCGGTAATAATACAAAAACCAAACAAAGTACGATCAACTTTTTGATGATTTGATTGTGCATGTAGAATCTCCTTACATTATTTAATAATACAAATATACCATGATCTGGAATGTAATACATGGATATTATTTTCATCCTAATTTAATAAAAAGAACGGATAATGGACTACTTCATCAAGGAATGTAACCCTCTGTGCTTCATACCGGAAAACTTGTGGCTGAGGGTAAGCCCGCAGAGGTAATAACCGCCCCACAGGTTAAAGACATTTTCGGATTGGAATGTACGGTCATAGAAGACCCCGTTTCGGGATCACCGATGGTGGTGCCTAAAGGGCGATATCATGCGAGATAGACAAATAGCGGCAGTCGCGACAAAGATTCCTTTGTCCTAAGTGTCGCTATTTTATTTCGTCCACCACACCTCTTCCTCAGTCATGCCGTTTGCCTAATCCGTTATTCTCATCTCTACCCATTGCTTCACTCTCTTGGCTGTTATGGACTCTGATCAAACATCCACTCTACAATGAGGATTTACACCAAAAAGCCATACGGATGATGGTCCGTACGGCTTTTTAGCGATTTTTTCTTATACATAAACACATGCGTAAATGATGAATGACGCTGCAAATGTTACTTCCAAAGCTCTTCAGCAATTTCCTTAATGAAGGAAAGCTTGCGCCATTGCTGTTCCTCGGTCAGATGGTTGCCTTCTTCCGTAGAAGCGAAGCCGCATTGCGGGCTCAGACAGATTCGATCCAGATCGACATATTGTGTAGCTTCCTCAATCCGTTTCAGGATATCTTCCTTGTTCTCCAGCTCTCCGAATTTGGAAGAGAAGAGGCCAAGTACAACCTGCTGATTGTCCTTCAGGAATCGAAGTGGCTTGAAGTCTCCAGCCCGTTCCGTATCAAACTCCAGATAGAATCCAGAGTAGTTATCGATGCTCAGAAGTGTCTGCGCAATCGGCTCATAACCGCCACCGACTCCTGCAAATGTCGAAACATAATTACCGCGGCAGACATGAGTGGTTACCACGAGGTCTTCCGGCAGGCCAGATACCACATCTTCGTTCAGTTTTGCGAGTTCATTGGCGTACTCTTCCACATTAACACCAATCTGCTCCATCACTGTGATGAACTGTTGGTCACACAATGCACCCCATGTGCAATCATCAATTTGGATGCTACGGCAGCCGGCTTCATAAAAAGCCAGGATGGATGCTTTGTACGCTCCGACAATGTCCGAGAGAAGCTCTTGGCGGTTCGGATAGATGGCCTGTGTGCTTTCCTTATTATCTGCCCGGTCCAATTCGAATAGGAACTGGGCTGCTGCTGGAATGGACTGACGGGCAACAACGTCCTCCCCAGCCGCTTCTTTCAAGAAGGCATAATGCGCTACAAATGGATGACTGCTATAGCTGATTTTGTCGCTCAGACGAGCTGTTTCCGGTCTGGAGGTCGCACCGTTGAATCGGTAGCCTTCCTCAATGATCGTCCGCTCTACACCATCCAGTCCCCAGAAAAAGTCCAGATGCCACCAAGAGCGGCGGAATTCGCCGTCCGTTACAGCCTGAAGGCCAACCTCTTTTTGCTTCTGTACAAGTTTCACAATCTCGGCATTCTCCACTTCCTTCAACTGTTCCGTGGTAATTTCGCCGTTCTGGTATTTTAATCGGGCATCCTTCAACGTACTCGGCCGCAGGAAACTGCCAACAATATCATATCGAAATGGAGTGACTGTTCGTTGTTTAGGTTCTGTTTGTAGGCTCATAGTTTAATCTCCCCGTTTATCATTATAGAATTAAATATAACATATCCGATCGGAATAGCTGTTCTACGAAAGAGTTATAGCCCGCTATAGGTATTAGCTATAGCGGGCTATATTTAAGGAGACTCCATATACAATCATGTATTCCATCTTACCTGACCGGATGTCCGGAACAGGATCTCAACATCTATGATTTCAAGTCAACGTAAGAACGATTTGATCCCCCGAACGGGTAATTTTATAAATCCCCTCTTGCATGTCGATGCCATAATGCTTTTTCAGCAACCACTTGGCGTTGAGATCCGTCTCGACGACCACCAGATAATCGTAGCCGCTCAGAAGGTTATCCATATTATCCTCATAGAACAACACGATCCCGTCCACATGTGGAGCATACAAGAAATACTTTCCTACATATTGCATGTAATAATTCGTGACCTGCTGGTCCCTGTCTGAGGCGTAGAAGAGATATCTATTATTATCCACCTGCCCACCTGGGTACCACCGATCACCGGTAACCGCATGAATCTTGTAAGGGAGCGTTGTATCGTAGGTTTTGGCAATCGAGACGATCCCGTTGTATTCCGATAAAAGGATGGTCGCCGCAACCGCCATACAGCCGATAATGCCTTTTTGATAATGACCTTTTGTCTCAACCGTCTTAAAGGATTGATAATCAGGCACTTCACCAATCCGATAGTGAAATGATCGCTCCAGGTCGATCGCAGCACACAACACTAGCCCACCGGCGAACAGCACCACGATACTGGACGCATAACGCTCAAATCCAGCCAGGACAATGGCTTCATCCAATGGCATGGAGAAGAGATACAGGGCCAGAATACCTGCATAATACAGTAACAGTACAAAATCCAAAGCAATTAATGCTTTCCATAAGTTCCACTTCTTCTTGAGCACAACGATAGCAAATACCGAAGCTCCGATCGCGATAAGTTGAAAAAGTACAATGCCGAGCACAGGCCTGGACGTGATATCTATGCTTGATTTCAAGAAGAGCGTCAGAATCTCCCATTTCTGTTCTCCCGTCTTGCCCGCTTTGATCACCGAGGCTGTTCCCTCGAACTTGTTATTAATGCCTTGGAACACCGTCGCCATTCGCCAGCTCCAGCCGAAATACGGAAGTAGTGAACCACCAATGGTACCAAGCACAGCCAGTCCGACTTTCCAGTTCGAGCGTTGCCCATTTCTCAACCATGTATACACCAGGAAGATCAGACCGATCGCGGCGAAAATAATACCCGTGCTTTTGATGATGGTCAGCAATCCGGCAAGCGGAAGAACAACAATACATGCCTTCATGATCTCATTCCGATATTGGTAAATAACCGCCAGGATCGCGAGTGCGTAGATCGGAAGCAAGAAATCCACGAGTAGATTGGTGATCCGAATCGTCAGATTGAAAAAAGAAAGCGTCGATAACCCGAGTCCGAGAAAAGCGTACAGAAGAAAACGTTTCTTCTCCGAAATAATGCCAAACATGGAATAAAAACAGGAAAAGATAAGCAGACCTTGTGCCAAAAGCATCACGGACTGGGAATGCCCCATGAAGCGACAGACATAATAAATAAATGACGAAGTCCCGAGCGGATAGTTTTTAAAATCAATCAGATTGGAGTCTGGCGTCGGAAAGGCATTTGTACTCAACATCTGCTTCAATACAATAGCCCAGTGCGAGAAATTATCGTAGTGTGTCAATTGATTTTGGAACAGAATCAGCAAAAAGATGAACGTTCCGCCCAGAAAAGAAAACTGAAATAACGAGAACAATACATTCGGCTTGGTCCCTCGTCGGACAGCTCGAACCAGCGTATCTCTAAAAAGAAACAAGCCGAGTATCATCACGATAATACTTCCTATAAAGAGCTGACCTGCCAAGCCAGCGAAATATACGATGCAGGCAATCGAGGAAAACACAAATACAGGGATAAACTCCCACCGTAGTGCAAATGTCTTCCGAACAAACTGCATATAACCAACAAAGGAGATTATCAATAAAACTCCCATCACAAAATGAAGCACAATGAGCATCTTTATCTCTCCTAACCCTCTCTGGTGGCACGATCAGAATGTGGCTGAATCAAATCAGTCAGCAATTGGTCGATCAGGCCCTTCTCCACAATATCATCGATATTCTCCACCGAGAGAAGCACTTCGCGCTCACGGGCTGTCGTTTTTCCCGTATGTTGCAAAATGACTTCAATATTACTCTTCGTATAAAAAGTAACGACCGCTCCTGCCGCAATATCACCATGGAAACCCGTCGCGGAGAAGAAACGATAATTGAAGCTGCGCAGCGTACAGCTAGCATCATTGGTGAAATGAACTGGAAGCTGAAGGGAAAGCCGCGGCATTTTTCGCTGATCCGATCTGGGTTGAACAATCCGTTTTTTCACATTACGTAACATATCGTCATAAGCCGTATCCCACAGATTCATCTGCTCTGGCAACGAGTGTTTACGGTCGTAGATGATTTGCATGTATTGGCGGTTATCATTCTCATCAATCGGCTGAACCGTTGCGGAGTAACGCCAGCCCTCTCCATCCTGTTTCACATAAACGATGACTGCATCGAGATTGGCCTCATACCGGTCGGTTTTGACAACCAAAGAGATGATCTTCTGCTCAGCCAAATAAATGGGATATGGGACATAGAAGGCAATACCTTGCTCAGATACATCCACCGTCTTGGCCTGATAACGCAGATTGTTGGCTTGGTCGTGAATCGTGACATCTTCCTGCGCCCGAATCCGTTCTGTCTCCCGATACGCACGGCGGCCGATCATGAAGAACAGGGCATAACACAGCGCAATCATGTTATGAATCAGCCAGAAAATAATGATACTGCTGAAGAACAGCGCAATGCCGTACTTGCCATTCACATACCGAATCACAGCTGCAATGGAAAGCAACAGCAAGAAGATATGCGGAAGTGCATATAACAGAGCAGACATCCATTGTCGACCGCTTGCTCTGCTTTTGTTGGTAACCTTGAATTGTTTCTCACGAATACCCAGCGTCTCCAGGAGAACCGGCCAGATCAGATAAGGCATGAATATTGTATCGATAACCTGACTCCAGCGCTGATTCCGAATATTGCTGGACAGATATCGCATGGATAGACTATAGAAGAAATAAGATGGAAGCCAGAATATTAAGATTTGCCAGAAGGTTGTATTTACAATCTGGAAGTCGAATAACGCAAACAAAATAGGCGCCAAAATGAAAATCAAGCGGTTAAAGAAGGACCACCAGTATAAGAAACTACTCAAGTAGGTTACTCTCGTCCAAAAGGGAAGCTTCCCCGATATAGGTGCACGCGTATTCTGCAGGCTCTGAATGATACCCCGTGCCCAACGAATCCGTTGTTTAATCATGCTCTTCACTGTTGTTGTTGTCTGCCCGGCAGCTTGAACCTCTTGAGTCGCATAGGTAATATAACCTTCCTGCTGCAAGCGGATGCTTGTCTCAAAGTCCTCGGTGATTGTATTGAGCGGAAAACCTCCGATGTCTTCCATACCCTGCCGGGAAATGATCGTATTACTTCCTGTATAGGCTACCGCATTGGAGGCATTACGCAGGATGTTCACTTCTCTGGAGAAGAAATCCTGTTCATTCGGAATACCTTGCTCTGCATACAGGTTAAACTGGAATAGATCCGGATTGTAGAAGCTTTGCGGGGTCTGTACCAGACCAAGCTTGAACTTAGGGTCCATCTCGTCCTCTCGGCGAGGACGCCATACCTCATTCTCCTTAATAAATGTGGAGAGCATGAAATAGGGGACCGTTTTCATCAAAAAGGTGTGCTGTGGAATCATATCCGCATCAAACGTTGCAATGAGCGGCGAAGAGCTTTTGCTCAGTGCATTGTTCAGATTACCAGACTTGGCATCCTTGTTTCCGGGGAACCCCAGATAGCCCACACCAAACTGTTCGGCAAGTTCCTCCACCTCTGGTCTTGCTCCATCGTCACAGAGATAGATATGAACCTTCTGCTTGTCCGGGTAATCCATGAACGTACAGGCATTAACGGTTTTATATAACAGATCAACAGGCTCATTATGCGTAGCAATAAATACATCCACATCCGGATAATACTCCGGCGGAACGATTGGAAAGTCGAGCTGTGTACGTTCTTTTTGCATTTTTTGAAAGAATAATTCAAAGGTTGTCAGTACGGTGACCGTTTCAGCCACAATCAGCAGCATACCAAAAATGACGTTCAGAACGCCCTCACCCCATGGCAACGTAAAGAACGTGCGCCATACCAAATAAATCGACATCAGGATCATCGTGATGACAAAAAAGATATTCTGCCTTTTTTCGTTTTGCACTACAACTGCTTCCTCCTTGCTGCAAATACCCATCTTCGCTGCAATTGGAAACTGAGCAGGAACAGCAAGGCATCACAGACGAATTTCGCCAATTTCTCATCTACGAAGAGAACGGTATGGAATATATATACACCGGTACTGGAAAGCAAGATCACTACTCCGCATAACGTTAGATAGCGCCATAGACTTCCCTGGCTATCCTCCTTGCAGAATACAAAATGTCTGTTCAGTACATAGTTGACTACAATGGAAATAACTCTCGCAATCACGGTTGCAAGCAGAATTCTTAAATAGTGTTGCTCACCCAACATGGGCCGCAACGCGTCGATCAAAAACCAGGCGATACCCAAATCAACAACAGAACTGGCCACAGATGATGAAATGAACCGCAGAAAATTGGAGAACAACACACCCATTACTCGGGCACTATCCTGGATTGCTTTAAAATGAGTTCCCGCATTGCCATTTTCATAAATGACTTGGATTGGCATCGTATGAATCGGTATGCCAGACTGAATGCACGAGATGAGCATCTGCAGCTCATATTCAAATCGAGTGCCGCGAACATCCTGCATAAACGCAAGTAACCCTGGACCGAAGGCACGAAGCCCAGTCTGGGTATCTGACAGTTTTTTACCATAGAGCATGGCAAAAATAAAGGAGGTCATTCGATTGCCTAACAGGGACTTTGGGGGTATATTCCCCTCGCTGAAGTTTCTTACCCCGAGCACCAATGAGTCCGGATAAATCCTTGCTTCTTGGGCTATGAGGTATACATCCTCAGCTGCGTGTTGTCCGTCTGAATCAGCGGTTACGACGAAGGAAGATGCGTCGAATTGCTTCCCAATATACTCAAATCCGGTCTTGAGTGCCGCACCCTTCCCCTGATTTTCCGCATGTGTTAGCAGAGCACAACCATTCTCACGAAGCTCCTCGAAAATCGACTGGTAGGCCTCACCCGATCCGTCGTCCACAATAACAATATTGGTCAATCCATACTCTCGCAATTGCCGTACATAGGTTGGAAGTCTCTCATCCGGTTCAAGTGATGGAATGAGGATGATCGCTTCGCCGTTTTGTTTACCTATAATCATCCTGATAAGCCTCAATTCGACATATTTCAACAAATTTTTTTGAATATTGTGAGTATAACATCGAAAAGTCATACAGTAAACGAATAATTTGTATATATATTGGTAAAAAAGTCGCACTTTTTTATAAGCTAATTTATAGGTAAAAAGCACTAGTGGAAGGTCAGTCTAGTACTACTCAAACCATTTCACATTTGGCTCTTGTTTCAGTACATGTACCAGCACGGCATGCCGTTATCCACGGTGGTGATAGAAGTGAGCCTGCGTATCCAGAAGCACTCAAAGCGTGAATGAGCGCCTTCCCAGAATGCAGTAATTTCCGCAAAAGTTCATCTTCTGTCTCCATCGACCGATTGGACATGCATCGACTTACAAATCTGGACGAATGGTCACTTATGCGAATCACGAATTTGAATTAGAATTACCATAGACGATTAAAAAAAGGCTGTGATTCCAATGTTATTCGAAAGAGACAAATGGTTGCAGTATGGCATTCTGCGCGATGAGCCCTCTCTCGCTGAACGGTTGCCAGAAACACAGTTGCTTGAGAAGGATACGTTAACGAAGATGCTTCTTCAGTATCCCAGCGTTGTACTGAAACCTCGTAATGGCAGTTACGGAAGGGGTATCCTGTTCATTAAACGAAGCGGTGCAAATGCTTATCGTATTCAAAATGAAAATAACACAGTCACCATGAGAGACAACGAGCAGTTACTGGAATGGTTCGAACAAACAATCAAAAGTGATGAATATATTGTCCAAAAGCGTCTGCAGCTTGCTCAAATTAAACACAGGCCGTTCGACATTCGGATCATGGTTCAGCGCAAAAAGAGTTCCTCGTCCACTTGGAACGTGACAGGTTCCTATGCTAAAGTCGCTGCACAAGGATACCAAGTCACCAATGTGAATAACCGCCCCATTCCCGTTTTTAAAGCACTGAGACTGGCTCGAATTAGAGATCGGCGCTTACTTGTCAGAGCGGAACAAGTTGCACGATTAGCTGCCAAACGATTGGGAGAGCATTACCCTATGCTTAGACAAGTCGGGTTCGATATAGCCATCGACAAGAAACGGCGAATTTGGATTATAGAAGGCAATTATCAACCAGCCTTACGGCCTTTCCGACTTTTGAAAGATTCCTCGATGCACCGCAGAATATTATGGTACAAAGAACATTAAAGCAAAAGAAGACGACCTGCCTGCTAGCCCGGGCAAGTCGTCTCTTCATGTTTCGTACCTAATCTCGATATTAACCCTCTTCGGTTATTTCCGGCATTTTCTAATCGCACTTGTAACACGTGTCACTCGGAACTGATTTACCCCTACCTGTATAATGGCGAACTGGCTGTACGAAGTACCAGAAGAGGTATACGGTTCAGCCTCAATATTTCCACTCGGTGTTCTAACCGTCGCGGTGATTCTAGTTACCAGGCACACACCACGGTCGGAAGATCTCCAAGTCTCGTCACGCTGAACACTATATCTATCGTTGCTACAAAAAATCGATGCATACTCCACTACTCCACTCGCATTAAACGAAGTCGAGTTATAGATCTGAACAGGGTCATAACCACCTCTAGGTGCTCCAGGTCTTCTATTTCCCATTCTCAAAACCTCCTTTTGTATTGATAATCTATTAAATGCAGTTAAATAGTTTTGGTGAGGTATAAATGTGGACAAGGCAGAAAAAGTGTGTTTGTACAGTGGTAGAGGAAAACTAGTAGCTTGATGTCATAACTCAAACACAAAAAACCACCCTTTACTATGCAAAGGTGGTTCGCGAATTATAGATCTGCTGTTAGTATCATCTTATTGGCCAATTGAGTCGAAACGGTACATCATAGACGGTCAAAACTCCCCCATTGCAGATGCCCTATTCTGCCGCCTCCGCCAACCATGCTTGCATAGCCGGAGATTCCGCCCGATTCAAACGTAAGGCAATTTCGGTATTAATCTTATCCGGTGGCATGACTTCAACAAGGACACATACGGACTCTCGCGGTTGATTTAAGGCAAATACGCCTTCATCATCGAGCATTTTCATCGCCAGCTCCATGGCGTTCAGCCTCACATCCAACTCGCGATTCCAATCATCATTCTCCAGTTCCGCAATGAAAGGACGCTCGTTATATCGTTGTTTGACACCGTCAAAGTGATCATCCCCAAAACAACAATAGGGGGAATCCGCATACGACCATTTGATGAGATTCGCAATCGTGGATACCGGCGTATCACTTTCCTCTGCTTGCCTAGCCGATTCCAACGCCAAAGCTTCCCACGACCAGGCAGAGATGCTTGGCGCATGTCCCTCGCCAGTAGTGTATAACGTACAATAATAGTAACGTTCACCATTTTCAAAAAGAGTGCAAAAAGACGTTTTGGCGGCAGCGGCAATCTCTATGGCCAGTGTCTCTATTTCTTGCATTGGCTTCATGATTAGAGTTCCCCTTTCCATTCGTTGATCATTTGCCCCTTCGATATGAATTGGCTATTTGGACTAGATACCAGACACCCGCACCCACAAGGCCAGCAAACAACAGATTGATGCAGCCAAACACGATGAGTGACTTTGCTTGGCCTGGACCAATCCGGAAAGCCGTAACAAGCTGGAAGACAGCCGGTAGCAAAAATGCCAGCCAGGAGATGGTTATAAGCTTTTCTGTTCTGAAACTCCACCACACTGCGGAACATGAGGCAACTAGCAGTACCCAGGTACAGATAAGCTTTAGGGCGAACATCATTTCGTCCCCCTCCTATTTGCCATGAATCACAAGTCCATATTTACTGAATATCCACGATTGGCTCAATTCGTGCATTGCATCATGGCTTATACGCACAGAGGGCTTTTGCTCCTTCATCGCATCTGCATCAAGGGCTGAGAAGCGAAGGAGTTTAGTCATTTTTTTGATAGAGTCTCTTATTTCATCGAAAAATGCATAGGTCAACGGCTTATGGTCCCGGATATCCTCATATATATAGTATTTTCCTTTTTCATCTTCCACATTAACTTGAAAACCTTTCGGAAATGAAAGCAAGATACACGGCAGTTCATCCTCTGCCCATTGTCCGTGATATGGAAAAGAAACCCCTTCATTTCTCACAAAAAATCCTGAACTTTCCTGATCTGATGCAATAGAAATAGAGTAAACAAAGAAGGGATGGATGTCATCTCTCTTTTCTCCTGCCACAAAATACTGATAGAACGTCTGATACTCCTCGTACACCTGATTATAATCATGCTCTGTTCGGGCAGCATTGGTACGATAGAATTGCGCTTGCCGATGCTCCAAAAGCTGCAAAAGGCTTTTAAACTCTTTAGGAGTGATGAAGAATCTCAGTTTATAGAATCCGCTATTCTTTAATTTGTCCATTTCTTTTCGCTCACCGCCCTGTTTAGAAATGTTATGCCAATGACCTTAGCGGGTCAGGTTCAGCTATATATGTATCTTATTTCCATTATAGTGATTACCTTTCCTGAGTCTACCTACTTTACACCTAAATTTTGTGAATGAACTTTGAAAAGGTAGCGAAATATCAGGATCATTGCGCCTGTACGCGAGCAAAAGACATACGTGAGGTGAATTCCAGACTACCCGCCTTGTGAGGATGGGAGCACGCCAACATCTCGTAATCAGCACAAATTAGCCGTACGGATGATCACCCGTACGGCTAATTTTGAATTATTCAGCTTTGCGAATTTGGAATTGTTAAGGTTTAACTACAGAGAGAAGAGACTCATTTCCCTCAGAGATCACCGTCACATCTGGTGCAAACTTAGCATCACTTACATGTATCGTTTCTCCAAGTTCCATAGCACTAATGTCAAATTCAATCGACGTTGGCAAGTATCTCGGCAATGCCTCCACTTCAATAGAAGATAATTGAACTTGCACGACTCCGCCCTGTTTTGTACCAATCGGTGTGCCGTTGAACTTGACAGGAATTTTAGTACGCAGGATCTCATTGGTCTGCACCTGCTGAAAATCCACATGAAGTAAATCCCGTGTAACTGGATCACGCTGGAGATCTTCCAACAATACCGTCAATGAGCCTTTCTCTTCAAACTGCAGTTCGATAAAACCAGACGTACCCTGCTTCAACCATTTTTGAAATTGTATTGTTGGAATATGAATCATTTCATTCTCCGTATTTTTGCCAAACACAATACCTGGCAAACGCCCGGATTTACGTAAATCCCTAAGTCGGGATGTATTTAATGGAATGCGGGTCTCCGCCTGAAAACTAGTAGTCATGCTATGTTCGCTCCTCTTTATTAAATGATATTTTCACATTTTTCATACTCATCCAACCATCCCCTGTTGGGGCTAAAGAGAGAAACATAGCATCACCACCTCCATATACGATCCAATTGATTTTAAAATACATTTAATGTAAGCACCCATAATATACATGAAGGCACTCTACTCCGAAGAGTAGAATGCCTATGGGATGCTTCAACCCTATCATAGAAACATAGATTTGTCGATTTAACCCCATAATATGATCAAAAGCGTCTCCTTCCAGTCTGCGTCGTTGATCAGCATAGAGACCACCCCAACGATGGAGTGGCCTTCATGTCCTCATCTCAAATGTATACATCCTCGATACTCGTTGGATTCGTCAGAATTTATCATTCTGCGTAATTCCTCAATCCACATGTCCATGAGCACCTTATTTCGGGGACAAGAAAAATCGCGTCCTCTAAGGAGAGAACGCGAGATAAAGCAGATTGATTTTGTGTTTCAGCATCGTCAATTAACGCTTTCGAGCCACCACCGCTAACCTACCGTTTTCGGTTGAATACTCGCATGTGGACAGCACAATAAGCTTGTCACCATACTGTGCTGTTACACCTGTGTCATAAAGAGAGAGTTGTTTGATATTCTGAACATATGAATCGAACTCGGCGGGCGTACTTACATTCTCAATCTGGTAGTATTTAAACACGTCGTCCGATTTGCGATAAACTTTTGACAGAATAACGGCAACAATCTCATACTCTTCCTTTTCGTAAAGCGTGCTGAACTGGAACGTCGCATGTTCTTGATAGAAGCTTTCGTTCCTGTACTTCATTAAATCTTTAAACATCCAACCACTTTTCATGTGATGTCCATGAATCAGCAAAATGTTCGAATGGTTGGTCGTACTAGACTCGTCCAAAAAAGGAAGACCGCCTTGGTTTTCTTTTCTATCAAAATCATGATTGAGATAGTACTCCGAATCCTGTGGGCTCTGCATGACCGGGTACTCAATTCGGGTACCGTCAATCTTCAGCCAGCCGACGATGTCTGAGTTCCTCTCGTAAAGATCTCGAAATTCGGGAAGCATAACCGGCTCATTGCCTTTATTGAACAAAAGGGAGGGGATTGCATCCCCTCCACCTTGTTCTGATCCTTCTGTCCAAACCTTTGTTAACTCTTCGATTTTCTGCTTCTCGGCATAATCTCGCAAGAAAGTCCTCGCAAGACTGACAAGTGAAAATACCAACACAAGCAAGGAAACAGCGATAAGAATTTTTTTAGTTTTGCTCATTTTCTTACCGCCTTCCCTTCCATTACTGGATGTGCTTTTTCTTCTTGTACCCGAGTAGACAGAACCCAATCGTCATTAAGGACATCAGCGCCAAAATCATATACAAGAATGGCGATACGCTGTTATCTCCAGTTTTCGGAGCATCGTCCAACTCGTTGCTATCGTTCTTAAGCTGATCGTTACCATTGCCTGGTTCAGGCGTTACGGTACCTGGTTCAGGCGTTACGGTGCCTGGTTCAGGCGTTACAGTGCCTGGTTCAGGTGTTACGGTGCCTGGTTCAGGCGTTACGGTGCCCGGATCTGGCGTTACGGTGCCTGGACCAGGCGTTACGGTGCCCGGATCTGGCGTTACCGTGCCTGGATCTGGCGTTACCGTGCCCGGATCTGGCGTTACGGTGCCTGGACCAGGCGTTACGGTGCCGCCTCCATTGTTACCATTGCCGCCACCAGAACTAATTGGCTTCATTGGCACATCGTACCTGACAATGTCAAAATCGACTGAAATAGTACCACTTGTGTGCGTTTCGTATCCGTCCTTCGTTACGATCAGATAGTAATCCGCTTCAGGAAACACCATGTACGCATAGAAGCCATCTGCATCACTACTCTGCTCCGGGCTCTCGTTGTCGTACGGCGGGAAATTTGGAACCTTTGGAAGCGTTACTTTCGTACCCGGAATGCGGCCGTTATCTCTATTCCGCTGCGTATCCGCATAATACAGTGTAACTTTGGCTCCATCAATTTTCTTGCCAGTGACGGCATCTCCTGTCGTTTCATCATAGACGGTACCGTAAGGGTCGACTAACTCCTCTGAAATATTCAGCTCTCCGTTAGCTTTAACGTCAAGTTGCGCTACTTTGAGGAGCAATTCCTCACCTGTCTCAGCTTGATAGCGAACTTCCATTGTGTACTTCTGCTCGCTTAGCCCTTCCACAGAGAAAGTTCCATTCGACGCCATAGGAAATGCTTTAGGTTGGCCGTTTTCCTTAACATAGATGCCATCCTTGTCTTTCAAATAGATATGCATCTGGCTAGTCAACAAATCGTTGAATAGCACTGTTGTTCCATCCAATTGTTTGAACAGAATGATCCCCACGGCCGTAATGTCCGCTGGAACAGTCTCGTCCGTTACACTGCTGTTCACATTTGCTTTCTGCGTAAACTCAACAGGTACATCCTTACCGCCTACCCGATACATCTTCGTATATCTGATCGTATAGTCGGTATCCGCTACGGCTGGGATTGAATATTCACCCTTCTCATTCGTCTGCGTCTGAATCTCTTCGCCTGTCTTCAGATCGGTTACCGTAATCGGTGCATTCGGAATGACTTCTCCTGTTTTATTGTTACGCAACACGCCTTCCAGATACGGTCGGGTATTGGCAAAATGTGCTTCAGATAATTTTTTCTCTGGAATAGTGCCCATGTGAATGAGACTTTCTGGATCAGTCACATAGCCATCTTGCGTATAATCATCTTGGGTCACTTTGTACTGAAGATTGGTTGGAAGCCCTTGGACAATGAGCGTCTGGCCATCTGTAAGCTCAAAGCTCTCACCGCTCTTGATCATACCCTTGCTGCCGTCTGATTTCTCATAGACGTAGGATTCGTCCGATCCCTCGCCGGTGAAGGCAACCGTGTACTTAAACAGCTTCTTCTTGTCTTCATCTTTGCCTTTAACTGTGTTGCTGATTAATAGGCCGCCCTTCAAGACTCGCACGTTCGTGAATGGGGCATCTTCATCAATGCCTTTCATGACTCCGGTATAGTACCGTTCCTCAGGAGTAGTCATGTATTCATCGGTTGTATAATCTTGTTGGGTAACTGTGTATTTCAGATTCTTAGGCAGACCCAAAATATCCAGTGCCTCTCCATCCTTAAGGCGGAATTTACCGCCGGACTTGATCGAACCTGTGCTGCCGTCCGTCTTCAAGTAAGAGTAACTTTCCTCTTTGCCTGTATCCTCAAAGTTGACGGTGTACTCGAACTCCTTCGTTTTATCGCTGCCGTTGCCCATGACAGTATTGCTGATGGTCAGCTTGTTAACGGTCCGTTCATTGATGAAGTCCGCTTTGTGATCACCTTTATTCACGATTGAGCCAGACAGCTCTCTCGTACCCGGTATCGTCGTATAACCGTCAACGGATGTATAATCAGCCTCGTTTACGGTATAGACCAGATCCGCAGGCAAGGCTGGGAACGTCACAGATTCCCCGTGCTTAAGGGTAATCTTGCCTCCGCTCTTGATCGTGCCAAACGTATCATCCGACTTCTTATAGGTATACTCTCTGTCCTTACCTTCGCCGGTGATGGTCACGGTGTACTCGAACTCTTTGTCCGGATCACTGCCGTTGCCTTCCACCTTATTGGTAATGGTCAGCTTGCCTTGTGCCGGTGTAGGCACGATCAGCGGATTATCAGAGGTTAATTTCACCCCGTCTACCCAGATGGGCTTCCCTGGCGTATTCCCTACATATACTTGGTATACCCTTGTAGTTGGCAGCCAAGTATTGGTGTCAATATAAGTTTCTTTCAGCTCATAATACCCTGGATCAGGGAATAGCAGATTAAGTTTCCCTCCGCTATCGGTTTTTCCTTTGGTGATTATAGTTCCGCCGTCTTTCTTATAGAGTGTGAACTCTACGTCTTTTAGCGGATTGCCATTGGGATCTACCTTTTTCAGAGGTAACAGAGCATTGGAACTTGAACTGCCGGCCACGTCCGAACTGTCCAGCGTGCTTTCGCTTCTGGCACTGACAGATTTCAGATTGTCATCGCCCTCCAGTTTTACCTCGTTGCCCATTGTGTCTCCAGCTTTCGCTGTAGATGGATCAACTTCTGTTTGGTACACAAACTGGTAAAGCTGATTAGGGTCGTCCATTTTAAATGTTAGAACCGTAGTGCCACCTGCGCCTGGTACAGCTTCTACTTGAACTTCAGCATTCGGGTCGCTGAGGTCCAGTGCTGCGCCCTCTCGTTCAAGAGTCCCGCTTGCGGTCAATTTAGCAGGATAGACTGCCATACTAGGTGATGTCAGCACAAGCTTTCCGTTTTCTTCATAACGCAAATTCATGCCTGCACCCAGGGTATCCTGCAAATAAACACCCTGCTTCATGTTAAATGGCGGGGTATAGTTCACCGTCCATTCCAGCACTCCTGGAACTGGCTTAGTTACCGACTTTCCAAGGGTCTGAATAGGTACAATAACTTTGCGCTGTTCGGTGACAACCTTCTCCACTCCACCCCATGTCATATGAAGGTCGGCTTTGTTATACAGCACCTGTTTGTCCGTGCCGTTGATGGTGTATTCCTCTAAATACTTCTGTAGAGCATCGTTGGAAGGTCTTGCTTTCACCAGAATGATATAAGGACTTTCCAACTTGGAGAAGGTGAAAGTACCCTCGTTTCCAATATGTGAAAAATGGACTACATGAGAACTAGTACCTGGTTCAATTAGAGTTCTAGCATCGTTTCTAACACCATATTCTGTTCCTGCACCATTGTCCGAAAATCCTTTCCAAAGCTCAAAATCCTTAGTTTCAGAGAAAGGAACGAATTCCCAGCCTTCGGGAAGTGTATCCACTAGCTTAATATTACTAATGACTCGATTACCGCCATCCTTAGCCATTTCTTCTGTGTTATATCCAGGCATATTAACCCCTAAACGGAATGTGACCGTCTTGGTTGTCCTGTCATAGCCAGAAATTGTCCATGCTTCATTGTTATCATTTCTAATGTAACTGCTAACGTTATTCGGCGTCACATTGTCAAAAGTACCATCTACTTTTAATGGCCTCGAAGCAAAGAGCATATCCTTGTTCAACATATGCATGTGTAGGTTGGCGCTGTTATCTGCTTTTTTCACGGTTTCGCCATCAATGAGCAAAGCCCGATTCGAAACAGTTTTCCCTGCGTTAATATCCTGTCTGAAGAGAATGTTCGGGTTGGTCTCAAGTGCACGGAAGCTGAAGGATGCCGCTTCTTCGGTGTATCCGGTCACCTTGATCAAATCCGCGACCACTTTACCGTCCACGGTTAATGGAATAGCTTTCATCGCCAATCCGGTTGCATTCGACTTCAGAGTTCCCGCTTTGTACTGCTTCCAAAGCTGCGCAGAAGTGATATTTGCTTTAATTTTCGCAATTGTCTCCGCACTCACCTCGCTGGTTTCATCTACAGCGTTGTCCAAGACGTTCAAGTCACCGCCATGCACAAGGACATCGTATACTACCGCGTTAGGTAAGGCATACTGTGGTGCTAGATTAACGGTCCACGTGATACTGCCCAGGTTATAATCCTCGGTTGATACTGCGCCTGTTTTTGTAAACGTGTGTGCGCCAATGCTGACGACTGCCTCATCTGTCACCGCAATAGGTCTTTTACCCGTCATTACATCGTTGTTCTGTATAACACCTGGTGTATCCAAATTCCAGTTGGCACGAGGGTCAATTTGGAAGCTGGAACCACTTATTGCCTTGCTTTTAATCAACAATTCGACTTTTCCGTTAATATCCCCGAAGGAATACACGCCGTTTGAATCTGGTGTAATTGGCGTTTCTTCAGATACAGCGCCATCTACCCATGTCTGCCATGCAGCCGATTCAAATTCCAGCCCAGCCGGTAATACATTTGTGATGGTAAAGTCCTTTAACCCTTTTTTATTATATTGGTTAACCGCGATCTTCCATGTAATGGTTTCATTCGCATGGTCATACGAAGCGCTGGCTTGAATCCAGTCGGGAGCAAAAGAAATCTCCTGACCTGCCTGTACCAACATGTTGTTGTCCTGTCTCAGTTCCACTTTGCCATTCATGTCCCGGTAGCTGCGACCAAGATTGTTTGGCGGATTCCGATGTTCGTAATAATAAGCTTCCTTTGGAATCCATGTTTTATATTCAACCTTTGGATCTAGACCTGTTCCCTGCGGAAATATGTAAGTCAGCGATCCGTCGGCCCCAATGACTGGCGTTACATTTTGGCCGTTTACTTTGAATGAACCCTCCTTATAGATACCACGGACATTTCCAAAACCCGTATTATAAGTGGCTGGATTCGTATAGAATGTCTTCCCGTCTAACGGCAATTTGACTGTTTTATCAAACTGATCGAATGCAGAGACGTTTGACTCCCAAGTAATTGCACCTTCAACCAATTGCGCTGGCTGAATCCCGCGGTAACCATACTGATCCCACCTGATCATTCCAGGCGAGCTTAAAGTAATATTATACTCTGCTGTAACATCTGGGTTCTCAAGCTGATATGCACCACCAAAGATGTTGATCGGCTTTTTATCGCCATACGCTAGTCCCGTTATATCTGCATTGGCAGTAGATTCAAAGCTGAAGGCAATACCTCGTCCAACACCATTGAAAAAATTATCTTCACCGTTAAATACAATCTTGATGCTATTTGGAGTGAAATAGGCGGTGCCCAGCTGTTTTGTACCTGATTCCGTCTGTGCATTCAAGGTTTTAGTAGCTGTTGGCAGCACCACTTCCTTGAAGTAATCTTCTCTTTTCAGCTCGATCCAGTCACCCTTTTGGATGTATTTCTCAGGATCTGCATTAGTGGGATTTGGGTCATCACCATTCACTGGTACCTTGAGACCTTCCGATTTGAGCGTAAAGGGCTGTCTACCCTGAATAATACCGTTCGGATTAATAACAGCATTCCCCTGTGTCACTTCCAGCGGAAAGGTTGAATTAGATTCCATAAATACCGCTGTTTTGTCCGTTGGGACTGCCGCCATCGCTACGAAATTATTCGGTTTGTCGTTCACTGCCTCTGGTACCGAAAGCGGTTCCTCTTGCACTGCCTCAGGTTCCGAAAGCGGTTCGTCGTTCACTGCCTCAGGTACCGAAAGTGGTTCGTCGGCACTCGGTGAGTCAGATTCAATGACCGCTTCCATTCCGGAATCGGTTGGCACACTCTCCGCATATGCGGCGGTGGAGTATATCACTGTCTGCAAGACGAGCAACATTGCCAGAAATAAAGACAATAACGGTTTACCTATATTGCGTTTTTGTTTCAAACGAAAATCTCCTCCACTTCTAAAATTTTTGCAGCAACCAGAAACTTTTTCCCTTTCCTTTGGCCATTCCATCCTTACAACAGAAACTGATAAAATTCATCAAGTTCATATGGCTTGCCTTACCATTTTACTTTAGAGCCCTTACCAAATTCTGAACACTAAACGGTAACCAAACCATAGAGCCAATTCAGACATAGATTTCTCCATAGAATCGTGGATTTTAAGCATAAAAAAACATCCTAAATTGGGATATGGCATTCTCCTGGGTAAACCCTTTTCACCAATTAAAGAACTACTTGATGAGAGGGTTTATCCGTAGAGGAATGCTCATTCGCCCGATAGGATGTGTTTCTCTGTTTTAATATAAAGTTTGAATAAGTTCTACATTATGAAGCTTTTGCTGCAACAGCTTTTTCAATTAATGCTTTTGCATCGTTAGTAGTCAGACCTAGTTTAGGTTGAAGTGATTTTTTATCTGTTCCAGCAAAAATACCTTTGTCAATCAGTTTTGCCATAGGTTTAATTGCATAAGCAGACACGGATTTACCATCTTCGAAACTAGCAATAATCGTAGCAGCGTCTTTATCAGTCGCTTGATCTTTTACCAATTTAGCAAGAATGGTAGCAGCTTCTTCACGTGTGATATCCCGATCAGGATAGAAGTTTCCACCATAACCTTGAATGAATCCAGCATGCATAGCTTCAGCAATCGCATCTGCATATGCAGTATTAGCCGCAACATCCTTGAATGCAGGTGCTGTAGCTACTTCGTTAAGTTTCAACATGTCGACCAGAGCACTTACAAATTCAGCACGAGAAATGACTTCTGTTGTTACAGGTGTTTCTGTTGGCTCGGTAGATGCAGCCAGGTTTGTGATACGTCCTTCATTTTTAGCTTCGATGCTACCGCCTTTATACGTGTCTACGATGTATTGGTAGAATACATCCAGATCGATAGGACCTGCCAGGGATGATTTAGCATCCAGTAGCACTTTATAGTTATCTCCACCTGCAGCCATAAAGTTGTTAACTACAGCCGTATATGTTTTTGCAGGATCAATCGATGTTCCATCTTCCAGACTAAGACCCGTAACACGTTCTGCGACCGGCTTATTGAAATCTGCAGTGTATTTCAAACCAGAGATTTGGAGTGTTTTGGTATTAGGTGTACCGTCAGCATTGGTACCCCATTGCTGCTGCAACAAGGTTTTAACCTGTTCGCCAGTCAGCTCAAGTTTTACTAGAGTATTACCAAACGGTTGGATTTTGGCAAGATCAGCAAAGGTCACATCGCCTTGTGGCAAATCCGCACGAATACCGCCTGGATTCATAAATGCAAAGTCAGCAGCACTTGCCTCATCCCCAAAGTCTGCTTCACGCATTGAATCTGCAATGAGGTTGCCTAGAGGGGCTTCGTTATTATAAGCATCTGTACGGGTAACAGAACCGTCCGTTGTACCTACTGGCTTCGTCAGCTCAGGATGCTTGTCTAATGATTTTTTAATAATAGCTAAAGATTCAGGGTCTTCTTTTACACCCTCTTGGAAAGTCGTTGTAACAGTCGCTGATTTTTCAGTTACATCCCCGGTAGCAGGGTCAATCATCAGCTTGATATCTTCAAACGCCGTACCATAGGAATAAGCTTGAACGATCAACTTTCCATTCACTTCACCGTTAGCCAAAGCATGATTGTCACCTGCAACGATAACGTCAACAGGGGAGTCCGCTGGTAAAGCTTTTGCCAGATCAGCTGCTTCTCCAGTGGTTACGCCTTCTTTGGTTGTTGCTGGATCATGTGCCAAAACAATGATCGTTTCTACACCTTGGTCTTGCAATTCTTTAGCATATTTATTAACGGCTTCCACTTCTTCTTCTGCGCTTAAGAAACGTACGCCAGCTGTCCCAGATGGAGATACTTTGGCAGGTGTTGATTTCGTCACTAGTCCGATAAATCCAATTTTGACTCCGCCCACTTCTTTAATCACATACGGCTTAATCAATGTTTTTCCTGTGGCAGTTTCAATCACGTTTGCATTGACGTAATCAAATTTTGCACCGGCATGCGTTACCTTACCTTCTTTTGGATCAAGGCCACCAAAGATCTGTGCCTTTAAAGCAGCGACACCTTGGTCGAATTCGTGATTCCCTAAGGACCCTACATCGAAGCCCATCATATTCATCCATTCCATGGTAGGCTCGTCACGATCCAAAGATGAGGCTGGAGCAGATGCACCAACAGAGTCTCCATTATGGAAGAGTAGGGAGTGTTCATATTTGGCTTGAGCTTCTTTGAGATAGGTTGCTAGAATTGGAGCCGTTCCTGCCTTCTTAACACCCACGATTGATGTGGTATCTAACTGACCGTGGAAATCATTGATTCCAATCAAGTGTACTTCTACATCGTTACCTGCGGCAGAGACAGAACCCGCTGCGCCCAATAGTTGCGTGAGTAATAGTGCAGCGGTAGCTACACGCAGTGTGCTTTTACCCAAAACTTTTTTCCAAAACATGAATGAAAAAACCCCTCTCCAATTTTAGATCCTGAGATATTTTACCATAGTTCAATTCATAAAAATCATTAAATATATAAAATGGGTGTAAAAAGTTGAGAGATTGATAGAGGAGATGAATACCTATATCTCGATCTGCACCAAAATTAGTGTTTAGCTTCAATTTATTCAATCGAATAATAGGTTTTTTTCTAGCTCAGGAGACGAGAAGTTATAACGCATTGGTTGTAAGTAATAGATGCAAAATCTCATATAGAAAAATATGGATTTTATATTTTTTGTTGCTATAATGGAAAATAAAGTATGTATTTTCACTTGATGATATAACTCCTCTACTAAAAAACACTTAGCTTCCATCTCCTAAAACACACACATCCCATTACATAATATGTATCAAAGATTTTCACACTTCTATTAAAGGAGGTGACCGTTGGGAGCATTTTAGATCTTAGTTCCCGTTTTACACCAGATGGGGACGTGTTACCTCACCGCTCCTGACTGAATACAACGCAGAAACATGCAATAGCTGTAAGGATTTGTTGTTCTATGCATTTAACTTTAACCATTATAAGAAAAATAGGAGCGTGTCCAATGAACAAACGACTTTTTCCCAGATCTTTTCGAGTTCTTATGGCTTGCTTGTTGATTCTTGCATTTGCCGTACCAGCAACAGCTTCTGCTGGCTATCTTGGAGATAAACTCACGATCGGCCAAAGCATGGCAAAGGGTGACTATCTCACCTCCCAAGATGGCAGGTTCTCAGCCATCTGGCAAAATGACGGGAACTTTGTTATCTATCAAAACGGTTCTTCTCTCTGGAGTAGCGGAACTAGTAACAGTGGGGCTCTTTCGTTCAATTTTGAATCACAGTACGGGAAACCTGTCATGTATAAATATGGCATGAAATATCAAGACGTTTACCAATATGGTTATCGATATGGTTTCAACCCGGCTACAGGTAAATTCGAATATTACACCGGTTGGGGATGGGATAAAGTTTTGATGATTGATACTTCTGTACAGGTAGCTGCCTGGTCTCCCAATACCACCTCATGGATTCCAGGTCATCACGGGAGCAGCTTACCTGCTAACACAACGGGTGATACACTGGTCATGCAAAGTGATGGTAATTTAGTTCTCTATAACACAACCCTGACCAATGACTATTATCCTAACAGTTGGATTCCTGTCTGGGCTTCCAATACGGGCGGGCGTTAAAATCAGTTAGAGAGCCGCATGGTGCGTGGCTCTTTTTTTGTTTATCAGTAAGATATCATTGATATTGTTCATATTGCTGTTGAATAGACAGCGAAGGCTGTAATCCAAGTTCATGAAGCAGTAATTGCGTATATTGCTCATAGTGGTTATGTAGTGATTTTCGATCTCCCATGGCTCCCAATATACTTAATAACAGCAATGTTGACTCTTCCTCAAACTCATTGCGGGATACAATTCTTCTGGCAATGCGGGCTGCTTCATTATATTGATTCCGTTCCAGCAACCAGCTTGCAAGACGCTTGGCATAGGAAACGTACAAAGTTAACAATCTCTCACGTTCCCCTGTCGCCCAATCAAAAGATTTACCCTCAAACAACTCGCCTAAGAACTGTTTCTCTAACGCTATGGCCGCTTTTTCATTAGTTATATTGAATTCGAATAACTCCAACATGGTCTGTTCGAATCGAATAAAATCAACATCGGCTTGATCTAAATCTACCCGATATTGCTCTTGCGCTGATAGGATCATCTCCTTGAACCCATGCTCGGATAACACCTTTCTAAGCTGATAGACAATCGTATTCAAGTACACTTCCGCCTGCTTGAGAGGCCTCCCTGGGAAGAGATCCTCCAGGATTCGGGATTTGGCTACACTTCGACCCTGATGAACAAGCAGATAGGCAAATAGCTCCATGCTTTTTTTGGATTTCCATTTTACTGCACCCGCTTGTTTGCTGCTAGCCTCGAAGCAACTCAGTCCATAAACCGTCAGCCGATTAGGCGCAATGTCGTCAGCAAGATTAGAAGAAGATCTGCGTCTGCTGGCCGCCCTAGTGAGCGTCTGAGCCAGTCGCATTCTGGAAATCGGCTTAACCATGTAGTCCAACGGATAAACATCGTAAGCGTGAATCGCATATTCTGCATGCGAAGTGGTAAACACAATGTCAAGATCATTACAAACTGAGATCAAGCTGCGTGCAAGCTCTAATCCATTGTCCGTAGCAATCTGGATGTCCAGGAATGCGAGATCCACTTCCCTGTTCTTAACGAAATCGAGTGCCTCTGCCGCATTCTGAAAGCTTCCGACAATCTCCACATCTTGCATACTCGACAGCATCCGCTTCATTGCCAACAGCATGGCAGGCTCATCATCAACGATGAGTACTTTCATCTCTCTGTTCCGCCTCTCAAAGTGAAGTGAAATACGCTTCCTTGTTGCACCGTGCTTTCTGCCCACATATCTCCACCACTTAGTTGTACGAACTGCCGACTTACGAGCAGTCCAAGCCCTGCCCCTTTTTCACCTAATGTACCCGCCATGGAGTTGAGTTGCTTCTCGTTAAATAGCTGACGAACTCGCCCCTCTTCCATACCTACTCCGTTATCACGAACGGACACGATCACCATGTCTCCTGACAACTGAGCGTACACTTCGATTAAACCACCCAATTCGGAAAATTTGATGGCGTTGGTTAATAAGTTACGAATAATTAAACCAACTGTTTCCCGGTCTGCATATACATGGGTGCCTATAGCAATCTTATTCATCACGCTGATATGTTTACTCTCACTTTTAATGTGTAACATATGACAACAGTCCTCAACAACCTCCGAAAGCTCCAGTAACTCTGGACGAAGTGTCATGTCTTCAACCTGACTGCGAAACCACTCCAACAAGTTATTAGCCATTCCAAGTGTATTACGAATCTGGTCACCCAGCTGCTCAATGATCTCCTGATGATCCGCAGCGAAGGATTGCCTGTCCGCCTCCAGTAACTCCACGAGTTGAAACTGCAGCGCTAGCGGACTGCGAATATCATGCGATATAATTGTAAACAGTTGATCCTTCAACTGGTTCAACTGTGCCATCTGCTCCAGATGCCGTTGTTTCTCTGTAATATCAAAAATAAGAGAAATATTACCCTGTGCCTTACCCAGTGTATATAATGGATATACGTTTACACTATATATTTTTCTTTCTCCATCCAGCCACTTATCAATCTCTACACTGCCCGGTTGCATAGACTTGCTCAGCTTATACCATTCTGGCCAGGAAGCTAGGATTTCCGATATATTCCGACCCGAAATATTGGTATAGCCCAACTCTGAGAACCATTGTGAAGCTCGATTATTGTTATCGATGACCTTTCCCGAACCATTCACAATCACAATACTCTCCTGCAACGTATCGAGCACAATATTCCTGGCAATCGGAACGGTAGAGAAGAACTTAATCCTCAGAATAATCACCAGCATAATTGTCCCTGTAGATCCGCAGTAAACTGTTAATGGAAGTAACCATGATGACCACTCAGGCTTCACAAATTTGATAATCTCCAGGACAAACGGTAATGTAGCCAGAAGGAGAACCCACATTCCCGGCTTACGATAATCACTCCTAATATTCCTTACATACTGAAATAAATAGTAGAGGCATATAACCACTGCACTATAGCAAATGAGGCTGAATGCTCTAGAATAGAGGGTTTTTGTTGTGACTAGGTGGCCATTATAAAGCTCAATCGTCAGATATATAATATGAAAGTTTGGGTCAAGCCACATAAGCAACGACCACGATACAAATACGGCAAACAATAGGATCTTCCATTGGTTCTTCAGCAGCTTGTCTCGACCGACTAAGTGATAAACGAATAAGATCAAGAAAGGGACCATTACATTTTGGGTCGTATTCTGAATATTGCGAAAAATTAATTTAGTCATAAATACATCGCTACGTCTCTCCAGAATGATACTGCTTGAGTACATCATTCGGCATACGATCAAACCTACGAGGTAGATTACTCCGCGCTCTCGTCTAAACCCGTACACAGTGAGTAAGATGATACCCGTCATGATCAATGAAACAATCATCAGGATAAGTTCTACAGTGGAATTCATACATCAGGTCCCTTTATATTTAAATTAAGAAAATAGACACCTTATGCCTTTTCTATCCATAATAGTAGAGGGAATTATGGATTACAAGCATATCTCCTATCAGGCTTCAACAAAAACTGACCCCTGTTGTCATCTAATGACATCAGGGGTCAGTCCTTTATTGCTTAATGTATAGATTTCCAAAGTCGCAAGAGTACAACCGCTGCTTCGGCTCTTGTTGTTCGTCCCTCCGGAACAAATCGATTACCCGCTTGCCCTTTCAGAAGTCCGTGCTCCTGAGCAGCTTCGACATATGCCTTGGCCCATGTTGGAATGCTTGTATTATCAGAGAAATAAGAGTTAGCCGTACGATCAGCATTCCACTTCATGGCCTTGGAGACCATCGTAGCCATCTCTGCACGGCTTACCGTTTTCTTCGGCCGTAATGTTCCATCGGGATATCCTTGCATAATTCCCTCGGCTACGGCTGTCTGGATCGTCAGGTGTGCCCATGCCGGGATGCTCTCTGCATCGCTGAAAGACACCTCACTTGATTCGTTACGTATCGGGATCTGAATTGTCCGCATCAGCATAACGGCGAACTCCGTTCTTGTTACGTTGCCTCTTGGTACAAAGGTGTAGGCATCTATCCCCTCCACAATACCCAATTCTGCTGCCTCGCAAATTTCGGATGTTGCCCAGTGATTCTCGATATCCGTGAGCCGGCATACCGGAGCTGATGACGCATTATCCTCATCATCGGTAATACGGGTAACCGTTACGGTATACGTGTTGATCGTTCCATCCTCGGCTTGAACCGTAAGTGTCAGCACATTGGCACCCATCGCCAAAGGAACGGTCGCCATCTCACTTATGCGTTCTCCCCTTAGCTTAACAACCGCCTTGGAATGGACTGAAGTTACTTCCAACTCCACCTGCTCAGCATCTGTCTCTACTGTATAATCCATAGTCCTGGATGTAAAATTAGGAGATAATTCCAAAGCCTTTCCGGAATTATAAACATTTATTTTAGCTAAAGCTGCCTGGTTAGATGGAGATGAGGTTACTGCAGGCGGAGCAGACGAATTACCCCCTTGATCTATTGGATTCGGTGCTGGTACCGGCATTGTGTTATCCAGTAGAAAAGGATTGGAAATCGCATCCTTAACATTCCCTACGTTGTCTGTTGCGCGAATGTGTAAGTACCAGTTGCCATTTCCGCTAGTCTGACTCAAGTTATCACTGTTGCTGAAGGGCAACCAGCCACCTGTCGGAACGACGGTACTTTGCGTCCACACATATTGCAGTGAAGCAGTATCTATTCCGCTTTGTATGTCGCTGACCTTCACTTGGCTTACTGCGGTTTTCGCCGCGGCAACACGACCATTCGTACCGAACTGCACTTCTGGAGACGTTGAATCGATTGCTACAGTAATGGTATACGTTTGACCCGGAAGCAAATAGGGCTTCACGTGAACAGGAATGACCGTATCCGTGGTTGCTCCCGAGATATCTATCGTCTTGGTGTTGCCGTCCGGCAGCAGCTCATTGTTTACGTACATAACTGTCTGGTCCGTGCTTGCCATTGTCGGCGTTACATCTACACTGGACAGCGATTGACCGTCGTAATAATACGTGTAGTCCATGACTGCAGGATCAAAGGATTCCGTGAAATTCCCTTCCTCTAGCTTAAGATCTCTCAGATTGGCATTCCCAGGTACATTCATTTGTCCATCCTGATTATATCCCCAAGTAACTAGGGTACCATCTGACTTTAAGGCAAGCGAATGTAAATGACCTGCAGCGACCGCCACTACTCCTTCTAAGTCGGTTGGTACATCGGTTTCACCACTAATATTTTCCCCCCAGGCGACCACCGTGCCATCTGACTTTAGCGCTAGTGAATGAGCTTCTCCTGCAGCGATCGCCACTACTCCTTCTAAGCCTACGGGCACATTGGTTTGACCACCATTATTACCTCCCCAGGCAACCACCGTGCCATCTGACTTTAGCGCTAGTGAGTGAGATGCTCCTGCAGCAACCGCCACTACTCCGTCTAGGCCTACAGGCACATTAGTTTGACCAACATTATCGCCTCCCAAGGCGACCACCGTGCCATCTGACTTCAGTGCAAGCGAATGGAGGTTACCAGCAGCAATCGCCACTACTCCGTCTACAACCACGGGTACATTGGTTTGACCGTTGGCATTGTTCCCCCAGCCGATCAACGTGTTGTCTGACTTCAGTGCAAGTGAATGGTTGCTTCCTGTGGCGATAGCCACCACATCATTCAAGCCCGCTGGCACGTTTAGTTGACCAACGCTATTGTTACCCCAGCCGACAACAGTACCGTCCGATTTCAATGCAAGTGTATGGAAATACCCAACATCGATTGCTACAACTTCACTTAAACCTAAGGGAACGTTTAGTTGACCAAAGTCGTTTCTCCCCCAGGCCACCAACGTCCCATCTGACTTTAACGCCATTGAAGCAAGACCGCCTGCGTCTATTTTCTCTACTTTAACAGGTGAAGCAGGACCTGCAGCATAAGCCGATCGAACATCAAATGGAACGATTGTGCTGAACAACAATACGAAGCATATAACAAGATAATCCATCTTTCTCCAATTAAACGATAACAATATGTATTCTCTCCTTCATCCCTTTGATTCAGGCAACGCCAGAGCATACTTTTTGATCAGATCCGAAAGTCATCACCTTCTATGGATATTAACAGAGCGCTATGAAAGAATAATGAAAGAAAGTAGGATGATGGAACCAACTCGCTATATTTGTGATAAGGTTCAGCTTTAATTTTACATACTGCAAGGTGTGCTGATAGACTCACCACTTAACAAAAAGAGGTCAACCAGTAAAAATGGCTGACCTCTATACATAAATATCGTATGGACTATTCCGCTCTCTATATTTCGGGGAAATAAAATATCTCTAGAGAGTCTATTACTTTGCCGTCTGAGCCTTCTTCAATTTATCAGCAACGGCTTGAGTGTTGGATTGAATAGCTGCAGTTGCTTTGTCTAATGTTTTCTTCCCGTTTACTACCTATGTCAATCCTTTCAATACAATTGATCGAAATCTCAATTCAAAATTTGGTGACTTGTTCATAAGAACATAACTTGTTATCGATGAATCCAGATTAGGTTTTAATTTATAGAATGCATCCAACTTGTACCCTAAGTACTCCTTAATCATGCGAGATAGAGGCGCACCGATACTATTGTTCGAGTTCTTGGGTTTATAGTATTCATTAGCGTAGTCATCTCCATTGAAATATTTGATGAAATCCCAAGCTGCATCAACATGAGATGCGTCTGCTGGAATCGCAAATATCTCATTAACATACACGTTCCCTGTTGACTTTCCGTCCTTAGCGGCAGGGCCGGAAGCAATACCAAGCGTGAAAGGTTTATAATTCTTCATACCTTTTTTGGCTGCTTGCAGGAAGAAAATTTATGAGCAAAAAAACAACGGTCAAAGCGAGCCCTTGTAGAATTCACCAGACAGACCTAGTACGTTTCACATCAGCTTTAAAAAAACCTGAGGGACCTAGTTAGGTCCCTCAGGTTAGTTTGAGATAAATTGCTTATACTTTTAAGCTTGAGTGTATTGATAGAGCGAGATTACCACAGATCTTCCGGGATGTACTTGATCATCGTTTCGGAGCCATCTTCATTGATCTTATACGTATGGGTTCTTGTGGCTTCCTCGACATGTCCATATGACCATTTGTCCAAACGGTTGTCCGGATATGAAGGTTCTGCTCCAGTCAGAGGACCTCTATACAGCATCCCATTAATCATCTTAACGGCTTCCTCTCGGGTAATCTGACTTCCAGGTTGGAAAGAAGCATCCTTATACCCTGATACGATACCAAAACGGAAAACTTCATCGATAGACTGCTCTGCCCAGTTCCCCTCAATATCTGTAAACGAGCTAATTCTCAAGATAGGGTCCATCTTCAGCTCTTTGGCAACGCCGAGATAACGCGCAATGGCTGTCGCCAGCTCTGCTCTTGTAATGGGCTGATCCGGTCTGAATGTATGATCCGCATAGCCTTTGAATATCCCTTTATTTGCAACAGCTTCGATATAATTGGCACCCCAGTAATCCGTAGCGACATCGCTGTACAGCTTGATTTGTCGAACCTCATCTTGCAAATGAAGTGTACGGGCAAAAATAGCTGCAATCTCTGCACGAGTGATGAGCTTTTCAGGTTTCACATTACCGTCTGGGTACCCCATAATATATCGATCATGTTTGTGCTCATAACGGTTAGAGTACAACATCACTTTAATCAAGGACGTATCGTCCTGCGTATTCACAAGCGTAAGCTTATGATCTGAGCCGATCACAGCCGTAACAGAAGCATAGTTCTCGCCCTCGGTCATTTCGTTAACCTTTAGTTTAAACGTCAGTTGGCCTCGTGTGTCTCCTGCCAGCTTCCCAACATTCCATTTTATTTCTTGGCCGGTAACGACGCCGCCGTTAGCATCAACTAAACTCATTCCGGCCGGGATCGTAGCTTTAACATACAAGCCATCAGCCTCAGTCAACGTTTTATTGGCGTAAATCACCGTGAAGGTTAGAATATCATCTTCTCTGCCCTTCATTTTGTCCACAAGGATAGCTGTGGCAAAGTCAATGGGCTTGGTCGTTATGGTCTTCGGTGGTGCAGGCTCAGTCGTTGTGACTGGTGGCGCTACAGGATCAGTCGTTACAACTGGAGATCCCCCTCCGTTGGATGACGGCAGTGGCGTCATGCTAAAGTCATACAGTACGATCTCCGTACCTACATGAATTAGTGGCTGCTTCGTATCGACAACTCTGCTGTCGAAATCCTTATATCCTGCCTTGGTCGCGGTTAAGTAGTAGTCCGTATGAGGAAATACCATGAACGCATACTGCCCAGTCGCATCACTCGTCTGCGGGTTCGCGTTATCCGCTGGCGGGAAGTTGCCCACCGGTGGCAAGTTGACCACCGTTCCGTTGCTGTAATGAAGCGTAACGATTGCACCGGATATTGGATGACCCGTCACGGAATCGGTAATTGTACCGTAGGGGTCAATGAGCACCTCACTAATGCTGATTTGTCCTTCTGAACTAATCTCAATATCAGCATGACCAACAACAACAGGTTGTGTTCCACCGCCCGGGAGCGGAATGTTATAGATGACATCGGCAGTGTAGATGCCCTTAAGTACACTGTCGATATTAAATATTCCATTAGAATCAATTTGGCCTGTATGAGTCCCATTGCCGTCATTGATCAACACCGTGTAACCGCCGCCCACAGTTCCGTTGAGTGCCAGGGAGCCACCCTGCGATGTTTCTACCAAGACAACACCAGAGACTGTTTTATTTCCCTCAAAGGATCGACCATCCACACTAGCATTTACTGGAACACTCTGATTAAACGTGACGGGTTTTTTCTGTCCACCAATCTCTACTTGCTTTGTAATGGATACATCGTATGTCACATTACCCTGCGGTATAGCTAGGGTGTATGCTCCATCGCCCGCTGTAACTGCAACAGCATGAAAATCAGTAATACCATCACCATCAAAATCTTTGCTCACTTTAATCAAAGCGCCTGCTACGGGGTGACCCGCTTGGTCTGTGACGATACCCGTAATAACACCAGGGGTGATCGTAATATGAATCGTATCACTCACGTAGAGATCTCTTGGGCTATCAGCAACCGTTGCCGTTAATGGAATAGATGTAGATTCCGTACCGCCAAGTATAGCCGCCGTGAAGGTTGTAGTTGCGATTCCGTGTGCGTCCGTCAAGACGCTTATCATATTCAAGTTCCCAGCAAAATGGCCGTATGTTGTATCCGGCACTTTAAATACGACTTGAATCCCTGCCTGAGGATGACCCTCTTTATCAGTCACCACCGCCTTAAAGACGGATGTTGACGCGCCGTTACCAAGTATGGACGATGGGTTGGCCGTCAATGTCATTTCAAACTCGACAAGCTCAAAGTCTTGGATGACAACTCCATTCGTATTAACGTTGATCGTGGATACTGAGATTTCTCGATGAGCAAAGCTGTACTCATCGCTAACCACTTCTAGAATATATTTATTGATCACGACATTCTCAAAATTGTATTTACCATTTGAACCTGTCGTGAACCGCTCCTTCTCTTTACCTGCAAGGTCACGTAAAATGACTGTCGCCCCGGATACCGGATCTCCGGTTTTCTTATCCGTCACCGTTCCAACAATGCTCGGGTTGGTAATTGTGATCGTCACCGTAGCAATGTTGGACTGACCTGTTCCGTCAGAAGCTTGATATGTGAACGTCACACTTCCTGATGCTTCCTCTTTTGCCTCAAACGTGAATGAGCCATCCGAGCTGGCCGTCAGCGTACCCTTGCTTGCTTCGCTAACTGAACTAATATTCACTGCTGTGAGCGTATCATTCCCTACGCTAGTGTCGTTGAGTAAAATTCCTTTTTCTGCCGGGACGGTAAGTTTACCCCCTCTTGCAACCTGATAGCTGTCATTCTCGGCAACTGGCACCGCTCTGAATTTTGCATAATAGTCTCCGGCTGTCTGAACAGTAAAGGTGTATGACGCATCCGTGCTTACTGGAATACCTGTGCCTTCTTCGTTCTCATACCATCCCACGAATGAATAGCCCAGACTTGGGTTAGACGCAATTGTTGCCGATTCGCCAAGCCCATAAGCATCGTCACCATTAGTCGTGCCCCCGACATTTCCAATGACATGTGTATTGATTGGCAACGTAATTGTGATCGTCACCGTAGCTACACTCGAATAAACGGTTCCGTCAAAGGCTTGATAGGTAAACGTAACATTACCGGAAGCATTCTCCTCCGCAATGAACGTGAACGATCCGTCAGGGCTCACATTCAGCGTGCCCATGCTTGGATCACTGATTGAGCTGACATTCATCGCCGTAAGCGGATGATTCTCATCATCGGTATCGTTCGTGAGTATACCTGCCTCAACTGGAACAGTGAGTGTATCTCCACTCTTAATGCGATAGGTGTCATTCTCCGCAATAGGCTCATGCGTAGAAACTGGTAGAGTAATCGCAATCGTCACCGTAGCTACGTTTGACTGGGCGATGCCATTGTCTGCTTGGTAGGTAAACGTCACGTCACCGGATGCTTCCTCATCTGCCACGAATGTGAATGATCCGTCAGGACTTACATTCAGAGTGCCCTTGCTCGGGTCGCTGACAGAGCTGATAGCCCCCGCCGTAAGTGGACGTCCCTCCGCATCCGTATCGTTCATCAAGATGCCCTCTAGTGCCGAAACGGTGAGCGTATCTCCTCTTAAGACACTATACGTGTCATTCTCCGCGACTGGCAGCATAACATATTTAGCATAATAGCCTACATCCGTCTGAACGGTAAACGTATATGCTGCACTTGTACTTACTGGAGTACCAGTGCCTGCTTGGTTGTCGTACCATCCCACGAATGAATATCCTTGATCTGCGCTTGCCTTAATTGTTGCTGAGTCACCAATACTGTAGGTGTTATCCCCTTCAGTCGTGCCTCCAATGGCTTCGATGACATGCGTGGTGACTACAGCTGTTGTCACATCCGTTACATTGGTAGTTACTGTATTAGAGCCAAGATTAATACCCGAAATTACAGCATTGTCGCTGATCACAGTTTGCGGTGTACCTGGTGCCGTTTTCGTGAAGCTCAGCACCTTACTGCTATTCGCGGGTACATCAATTCCCGTTTGTGTTTGGCCCTCACTGGTGACACTAAGACCTGTTTTTGTTGTATTCGTATAGTTATAGATTGTGACTGTGTAGTTTATAGATCCGTTGGTCTGAATCGTTGCAGGACCTGTCTTGTCAATCCCCATCTTCAGATCAAGCTTACCGTTGTTTCCAAGTTTCATCGTCGCTCTTCCATTATTCAGTGACTCCTCGGTTACATAGGTTGCACCAATTCCATCTGATTTGGAGATCGTCTGCTTACTCGTTAAAGCAAGATAGTAAGGGCTGTCCGTAGGCGGGAAGAAATAAGCCGCTGTTTTGGCCCCATCCATGGCATTACCTGAATTCAGGTAGCGAGATATGTTTCCTACATTATTGGGAGATACCCGAAAAGTAGGTTTTACTTTATAGTTGAGTGCAAATGAACCGTCTGTTGGTGCACTATATTCTCCCGACTTTGGGCTTGTCCGGTTCTTGAAGCGATAAATATGCCGTTGCATATCTTCTGCGTCGATATACCAAGTGAGACTGGTAACACCTGCGACTGTCTTAATGACGGCTTTACTTCCGTATCCAGCGAATTGATACGCTGTACCGCCATTTATCGTTGTAGTTGCATCCACCGTTGCGACAGCGTCAACGATTTTCAACGTGGACAGATCAACATTAAAGTCCTCGCTGATTTCGTCTGCAACAACAATTGCACTTGCTATATCGGCTGTCTCTGAGCCAAGATCGGTAGTCTCCGGTATATTGAGAAGCGGAAGTATGGTCGTAGTAGCTTCTACATCATTGGCCAACCCAGCAAAAGCTGAACTCACAATGTCATAGGTTGGAGCGAATGTGTAATAATTACTGTAAACAAAAGAGTCTGCGTAGTTAAAACCATTTGGCCCCTGAGCAGCATACGTTTTCAGCTTGTCATAGGTATTCTTTGCCGTACCATAGTTATAACTACTGTCTTCCTTATGATCGTTGACTCTTTTCGGGTCAAGACCTGCCCATGCGTAGACTGGCTGGTTACCATTATACGGTCCGTTAATTGCCGTTGTGGAACCCAGTCCCACTGTATACACTTTGGCTTTAGTGGATTCTCCTCCATTGTATGCAGTGTACTGATTATCTAAAAGACCCTTCATATATGCGCCCGTGAGTATAGTCAGCGCAGCAATTTCCGGATCACCTGTATTGGCCAGACTGGTACCGGCAGTAGCTGGTACGTATTTGGTACCATCAGTGCCACTCTGATTGTAGTTTGCAATCGTTGTAGCTTCGGTTACCGCATTCTGAAAATCAGTTTCAAACGATTTGCCTTTGGGCGAAGTATACCATGCCTTCTTGGCATGAATTGCCGCCCCATCTGATAGAAGGAACAAGTAAGGCTGGCGCTTAGGTCCCGTGCCCTTAGTTCCCACACTGCTCATCGTCTTGGAGACACCATACATGATACCGTCCTGCGTTGGCGTACCTGCCCCTAGCGAGACTGCCGACTTCGTTCCAACGGCCGTACCATCCTTGACTAGATTGCTGTTCAATGTGATGTTTTGGTTCGATGTTGCATATTTCAAATAATCTTCCGTTCCATGTCCTGAACTAAATACGTAGTGTCCTAGTTCCATAAAAGTGCCAAGGTGGTTGGAGCTAGCCGATCCTCCAAACCAATAAACCGCAACGCGGTTATTGGGATTCGCATCCATGACTGTGCGGATTGCATCATTGGCTGCCTTGGCCATCGCTTCGACACGATAGTACACACCAGGTCCACCTGCTGTTTCTGCTATTTCTCTCCCATTTAGATTTCCCATAGACGAACTCATGTCCAAAATAAAGGTTACGTCCGCCGCAGGACCGTCAGCATTGCCGCTCCCCCCGACACCTGGATTGGTCGAATTTGCCGTCATATATTCTTGTGCTAACGCTGACAATTTGACATTAAAACTGCCATCACCCTCTGCTGTAACGCTCTTGTCAGTCCAAATACGTCCGTCTGATGCCGCTGTGCCAAAACCACTAGGTGGCGCATCTGTCACCGGGTCGGCAGTTAACTTGACTTGGTACTGGTCGTAGTTCGTCTCCGCCATAGTCGGAGCGATTGCCGCATTGGCCACTGAGCCGTCTAAAGGAGTAAGACCACTAAGCCCAAATATTAGACAGACCGTAAGCGCAATTGAAATAAATTTTCTAAAGCCATTGTTGTTCATATCTAGTCCTCCGTACAAAATTGAAATGTAAATATCCCTAATACAGCAAACTTCTTGTGTTTATTCGTCTATAACCTACCCTGTTCAAAAAGAACTATAGCAACATTTATTACCTTCTTCCCGTCTCCAGATTTGTTGCGAATTTTAGTATAATCATTAACTCTAAACAAAAACTGAACAAGAACGTAATAGACTGATACTCAGTTCGATTACAGTGAATTCGATACATTAAATTAATCGCATTATGTATAGTTCCTAGATAAAATTGGGGACTAGTTTTTAGAGTGGTGTTCTTACTGTTTTTTATATTAGACTAATACTTAACATATAGAGGATCTGATTGTTTGACAGGTATCATAGGTGTTTTTATCTTAATAATAGGATTAATTATGGCAATTTGGCCTTACTTTGCTTGGTATATACGACTGGGATGGAAGTTTAAAGATGCGGAGCCAAGTGATTTAGCACTAAGTGCTGGACGGATCTCAGGCATGATTAATCCCACCATATTAAGCGAGGAAGAAAAAAATACGGTTATCCAAATGATACAAGATGCAGAACTTAGACCTTTTGATGCAGGTGATGTGTTTGGATCGAACAATGATGGAAAAATTACATTTACAGACGAAACGAGCCTAGACATCGTTATTTTCGGACCTTCTGGAGGAATCGAATTGCATCCGAAGGCTACTGAGAAGGAGTATGAGATAATGAGTGAAGAGTTAAAAAATTGGTTTCACACCAATTATAGTGATTAGTAGTGTCACTTTAATATTCAAGAACCTCGCCATGGTGAGGTTCTTTTTGTTTGTCATATACAGACGTGAATCGCAAATTGATTAATACTGGGACATATCAAGGCAGCAAAATAAATAGAAAATTTCCGTTAACGGCCGGTCAGTCTATCGTAGCTAGCAGAGTAATTTCATTTATAAATTATGCTTTTAAATCACAACAATCAAAATTTACATAATATCCCATGTTATGTTTAGACAATATTTTCTACACAAGATATTATACATCTATTAATAAATCACTAGTTTTGGAGGTATCTCAATGTTTAAGGAAATAAAGGTTACATTAGGTTTCATAGCGCTATTTATTTTAGTTTCGTCACTTTTCGTTTCAAGTGTATCGGCCGCAACAGTTGGTCAGCAATTATCGGTTGCTGAGTCGGGATGGCAAAGAATAGACGATGCTGACAAAAAAATTTCGTATAATGGCGGTCAGTGGAAGGAAGAAACCGGCCCTAATTTTTTTGGTAATACGTTGCATTTCATCCCAAATAACCCTACGGATTCTTCTCAATCTGTAACATTCACATTTTATGGTACTCAATTAAGAATTATTGGTACAATGTATCAGGATTACACAACGAAATTGATTGTTACAATTGATGGAGTCGATTATTCTCCAGCTAATTCTTCTGGAACAGCAACACCAGTTAATAAGGCTCTCGTGTTCGGTGTGGAAAATTTAAAATCTGGTAAACATACTGTTCAAATAAAATCCACTGATACAAAACGTTGGGTTTTAGATGCTATTGATATTGATCAAACCGGTTATTTGATTAATCAAGGTATCGCTTCTCCAACTCTGAGTGCACAAGCTCAGGTCGCTAAGGTTGATCTTAAGTGGACTTCAGTCAGTAATGCAGTTACATATAACGTCAAACGCTCACTCACTTCTGGTGGCCCATTTGAAACGATTGCAACTGTAACTTCAACTACGTACACAGATATTGATGTTATCAATGGAACTACATACTATTACGAGATTACAGCCGCTAATGAAGATGGGGATAGCGCACCTTCTAACCAAGTTTCTGCTACGCCACAAGCTCAAATAGCGATAGAAAGAGCAATCTTTAAAATCACCTTTAATACTGGCTTAGAAAAAGAGTACGATCTCTCTATGACGGATGTAAATGCCTTCATTAAGTGGTATGAAGAAAAAGCATCTGGTACCGGACCTATCATGTTTGCAATCAATAAACTTCAAAATAACATTGGACAATTCAATAGTAGGAAAGACTATATCATCTTCGATAAAATCATTACATTTGAAGTAAATGAATACACCCCAGTATCAAAATAAATACAAACTGAAAAGCAGGGAGACTAATTATAAGTCTCTCTGCCTTTTTATCTTACTCACCAATTCATGTTGGTTTAGATGATAGAAGTATGCATTCAAAAAAGATCGATCACCATCATATTTAGGAGAGTGGATTGACCTCTTATTCGTTTTTTTTGCAGAAGACGCTAAATCAGCGAATGCCATAAAACGTTGAGATGTTGTTCGTGCTGTTAATTATTGTATAGTACGTATCGATTCCTATTTACGCCGTCCTGGAGGACAATCATGCGCTCAACATAAACTGTTAGACTCCGATAATCTCTCTACACAATCCCCTTTACTACCACTTATCTCAAAGTCCAAGCGGTTGATCCGCCAAAATTAATTCATCTTAATTGAACTTTTCAGGGATAACTAATTCTTATTTCGTTTGTTAACTTCAATTGCAATGAACTCTGGCAAATAATTAGGAGTACAGCCCTTTGATACCATTTCATCTTTATAAAGACCTGTATTCTCACCAAGTTTTATACAACGTGCACGATACTTTTGATCATAAATGCCTATCCAGCCTGCAATGAAATTCATAGCCCACTGAACTTCCGGCTCTTCCTGCGTAATACTAGCTTCAATTGCAGATAGTAAGTCCTCGGTGTTATCAGGAGGCGTTTGTCCGGTCCATCTCAATCGCGCTTGATAATACCAAAAAGCTCGCCTTTGAAGAGCAGAAGGACTTTTTTCCCATGACTCCATCAATGCAATGGTCTTCTTGTCTTTGGTGAGCTGATTAGCCATTAACCAATCCATTAAGTTATTTCGCTCATCAAAAGTGTGAGTCTGCATATCCTTATCAAACTTATTGAGCAATTCTTGTGAGAGAAGTTTTTTATTCATAATTAAAATAGCTAATAGTCTGGGCAAAAACGCTTCGGTCGACCAAAGTTCCATAGCTAGTTCGTGATCTTTTTTAATATCCTTTGCGATTTTTCGTAATTCGCCTAGCTTAGTTTTACTATTGATCTGCTGTAGAATGTCCCCTGCTTTTGAAGAGTATTTCATTTCTATACTTTTATCCTTATTCATTTGATACCACAGCTCCTTTATCGCGAAAGTCTTTGAAAAGCGGAAGGGCTATTTCCCATGACTCCATCAACCCCAGTAAGATAAGCTTATTTTCATATATTGACAAATAAATGTGTTAGACTACTAAAAGAAGAATTGCCAATCTATACTAAAGAATGCAACACAACTGGATAAAGGCAGTTATTACGATAAACGTAGTTAGAAAGGAAACCCCATGAATAGTTCCTTGAAGCAACGAATGAAATCATTATTAGCACCCGTGTTTCCCGGTGGAATCATAACCATTCTGATATTTTCCCTTGATTACTTCCAAATCGAACTTGTTGAAAAATTTCTGCTTTTTGCGGCTTTTGTCATTGTACCTCTTGTGATTTCACTTTTGAACCATGACGAAAAGAATAAACATCAACGAATGATTTATGTTGCTATGAAATGGCTTCAATTTCCCGCTGCGCTTCTTACCCTGGCCTCGGTAATGAGTAATAAGATGTGGGGGTTAGAAAGTACGGAAATCCCAGGGATTCTGTCTCTTGGATGGCTACTGTTCACACTGCTGCTTGGCATCTATGGCTTGACCACGATTGTAATCTCTAAAGGAAAAGCAGCTGAAATAGCGATTGGTGCGGGGCTCGTTTATTTTTTTATCGGGGGCATTTGGTTTACCTTATATCAATATCAATTGACCCTCTTTCAAGCTAATCCTGCAACGCACGCGTTAAGCTCGCTCCACTTTCATTTCTCATCTGCGATCGTTCCGATTTTTATTGGTGCACTGGGACGCATCATGACGAAGAAAAGTTGGTATCCCTGGGTTGTTGCCATCGATATCATCGGACCCATATTGATTGCTATTGGTATGATTTTCTCCAAGCCGATTGAATACATTGGTGTCAGTTTGTTCGCCTGCAATATTGTGGTTTACACCGCTTATCTCCTTGCTTACTTGAGGAAAAATGCTTTGGATATTAAGGCAGCCTTCTTCTTAGGCCTTTCTTGTCTAGCCTTTTACACGGTTGTTGTCATTTCCATCTTCTATCCGTTACTGAAAAATATGTACTCCTTAACCATACTCGATTTCATTCCCATATACGGATCTCTGCATGCGTTTGGTTTTGTCTTATGTGGACTGATTGGTTGGGTGTATATGGTGGACTTCATTAAGGAAAAGGCTAACCAATCGGCTTCATAGGAGTAGTTTAGTCAGGTTCGTGCTATAATAGTGATCACATAAATAACATTCATCATTCTGCCGAGATGGCGATGATTAAGGAGATTGAATTTTGACGAACAACCATGATATTGGAGCAGTTAACGAACTACCGGAGAACTTTGAAGAGCTCAAACGAGCGGCTAACCGGACGTCAAGCTGGAGAGAAAGACTAAATGCGGTGAACGAATTGGGGAACTGGAATACAGCCCCTACCATTAAATTGCTGCAGCATGTTTTGAAAAATGATCAAGTGTTTCAAGTGCGCGAAGCCGCATATCAAAAGCTCAAGCAGTTGGATGAAGATGTACAAATGCCTGCCAAAAACAAAGGTGAGCTGTTTAAAGGTACTAACAAAATTTTGCTACGGATTAAAAAAAGCCTTCCTGAAGGTCACACATTCGAGCAATTTAAGGAAAAACTGCAAAAGACACGTCTGGATATTTATGATACTTACGAGGGCGACAAAGATGCTGAATTCGACTCCTGGCTTCATGGCATTTGGGAGACACTAGGTAGAAAATAACGGCCGTTCACCGTATAATAGCTGAATAAAAAGCCACTCCATCAATGGAAGTGGCTTCTTTGTTTTTTCAGCGTCACCTCCATTAGATATGAGTTAATTTTTTCTAAAAAGTTGCTGCGGTCAAACTTATCTGACAAAAAAACGCCCTGCCTACTGATTCTTAAAAATCAGTAAACAAAGCGCAAAGTTAGAGCCTACATTCAATTTCACATGTACATTCCTGTACTATGCGAAGTTGTGTACTATAAGATTTATTCGGGTATATAAGGAAGATCCAGTGTCTTCGGAACGTTGATGACATGCTTTTCTGTATAAGTGCGGATACCTTCCACGCCGTATTCACGGCCAATACCGGATTGCTTAACCCCACCGAAAGGGAACCGAACGTCGAGCCCCTGCACAGCAGCTGTATTGATCATAGTCGTTCCAGCTTCGAGTTGACGTGCGACGGAGATGGCATCCTCTTCTTTCCCCCACACAGAACTCGTCAATCCATATATGCTTTCATTGTGTAGATGAATAACCTGCTCTTCATCGTCAAATGGAAGAATCGGAACCGTAGGACCAAACTGTTCCTCCACTACAATCGGATCATGAACATCGCAACCTAAGACAAGCGTAGGTTGTAGGTAGTAACCTTGTTCAAACAGCTTCTGATCAAGAATTTGACCGAGATGGATGACCTTAGCCCCACGCTTTTGCGCATCTTCAACCAAACCAAGCACATAATTTTTCTGCTTCAGGTTATTAACCGGACCTACTGTCGTATTTGAATCAAATGGGTCACCAATTCGAATCCAGCGATTAGCCGCCTCTATATATTTTTCCACAAACTCATCATAAATAGAACGGTGTACATACACACGTTTGGCGATCATACAGATCTGGCCTGCTGTCAAGAAATTAGAAATGACAATCCGGCGCATTGCTCGCTCATCATGAACATCAAAGCTTTCCAAGAAGATAGCCGCATCATTACCACCAAGCTCAAGCGTCATATCCTTAATCGTTTCCGAAGCCGCTTTAATAATATGCTTAGCTGTTGCGGTTCCACCTGTAAAGGCGATTTTAGTAACAAGAGGATTACTAGTCAGTTCAACGCCCACATCCGCATCACCATGAACGACATTGATTACACCAGCCGGGAACTCACTCGCAATAATCTCTGCCACTTTCGCTGCCGCCAGTGGCGCATATGGACTTGGTTTAAGCACAATGGTGTTACCCGCAAGTAAGGCAGGAGCGATCTTAATCGTAGATAAAGCAATGGGATAGTTCCATGGACTAATTGCTGCCACCACACCAATGGGATCATAGGAAAGAATCGTTTTACCATTCTCATGCTCTTTGATCTCTTCCTGTAGAGCCGATTTAGCTTCATTACAAGCAAACTCCATCCACATTAAGGAAACATAAATTTCACCGTGTGCATCATACAGGGGCTTGCCATGCTCTCTAGACAGCAAATGTACAATTTCATTCTCAGCTGCTCTAATCTTCTCGATCGCCTTGCGCATCATCATAATGCGTTCATCAATGGGGGTCTGCTTCCATGTTTTAAAAGCCCCTGCGGCCGCTTCAATCGCTTCAACCGCTTGTTCTTTCGTAGTGACAGGGAAATAACCTACGATCTCAGTTGGGTTTGTCGGATTCTCTTTTGTTACCTGCGAAAGGGATTTTACATTTTGACCATTAATGAACGCTTCAACTATAATTGTCTCTTGGTCTGCTTGGATCGTCATTTTGAATCCCTCCGTTATTTAGATGGATTAATTCCAAACTTCTTCTGCAATTTCCTTAACATAACGAAGTTTACGCCATTGTTGTTCTTCCGTTAAAATATTGCCTTCTTCTGTAGACGAAAAACCACATTGTGGACTCAAACATAGTTGCTCAAGTGGAACATAGGTTGCCGCCTCTGCAATCCGAGCTTTAATGTGTTCTTTATCCTCTAACTCGCCTGTTTTTGATGTGAGTAAACCAAGCACGATTTTCAAATCTTTTCGATTCACATATTTTAATGGCTCGAAACCACCTGAGCGCTCATCATCAAACTCTAAAAATAATCCATCTACGTTTAAGCCTCCAAAGATAACTTCAGAAGCGTAATCATAACCACCCGTTGAGAAATAGTTCGATTTATAGTTACCACGACAAATATGCATCGTCACCACTAAATCTGCTGGTTTATGAGACAAGGATTCATTAATCATGCGCTGCATCGTTTTCAACTCTTCCGCCGGTTCCAGACCTTTAGCACGTAACTTATCGTGACCAGCTTCTGAGAACAGGTCTGCCCAAGCTGTATCATCTAATTGCAGGTATCGACAACCCGCATCATAGAAGGCTTGAATTGCTTTTTGATACGCCGCAATCGTATCCTGAAGGAATTGCTCTCGGTCCGTATAGATATTAGCGTCATTCTCCAATCGATATAGAAGCATGTTGGGACTTGGAATGGTCTGTTTCGCCACAGCGTCACCTGCATGCTTTTTCAAAAACTCAAAATCCTGAACAAAGGGATGACTCGAGAAATCAACTTTACCAACAACACGAATCCCACCCTTGCGCGTTTGCATATTATGGAATTTTGGTCCGTCTATTTGCTCATACAACTCTACGCCATCCAAGCCACCCAGAAAATCAAAATGCCACCAGCTTCTGCGGAATTCACCATCCGTAACTGCCAATACGCCATTTTCTTTTTGCTTATCAATAATTCGAATAATCTCTTTATCTTCCACAGCTCTTAATTCCTCATATGTGATGTTGCCTGATTTATATTGTTCACGTGCCTGACTTAAATCTGCAGGACGTAGAAAGCTACCTACATGATCATTACGAAATGGTATCATAACTATTTCTCCTTCTAACTTTTTATTCTAATGAGTATAGCATGATGAAAAGGAATGCTTGTTATATGAAAAAAGCATGGCTAGTCATAGCTTTTAACAATAGCTACAAGACTTTAATACGCAAAAATCCACAACTTCATAGGGTAGTGGATTTGGTTTTACCTTTTATCAATATCAATTCAGGCTAACATACACCTTCCTATCTCTGCCATTATAATTATTTTCTAGTATAATAACGGGATACAACAAACATTTTAAAATAGAAGGAGAGTTGTTATGGAATATCATGTATCCAACCATGGGAATGATCAAGGAAAAGGAACAGCGGATCAACCCCTTCGTACCATATCACGCGCTGCGGCTCATGCCATGGCCGGTGATACAGTTATTGTTCATGCGGGAGTATACAGGGAATGGGTTAACCCGGCTAATGGAGGAACAGCGGAGCATAGAATCGTATATCGATCCGCAGGAGACGGGGAAGTCGTGATTACAGGAGCTGAACGGATTACCAACTGGAATTCTGAAGGAAACCATGTCTGGAGCACAGAAGTGCCCAATTCCCTCTTTTCCGTTCGCAATCCCTATGAGGTAGAGCTCAGTGGAGACTGGTTGTTTGACGGGCCCTTCCCAATTCATCTAGGCGATGTCTATTTGGATGGTAAATCATTGTATGAATGCGATAGTATTGAAAGCGTTCACAATCCTGAAGTTTGGTCCGAAGCCAAGTATCCCAAGGATTCATTGTTAAAATGGTATGCCGAGGTTGGTTCTACAACAACAAAAATCTGGGCCAACTTTGGTGGAAAAGACCCTCGTACGGAAAATGTAGAAATTAATGTACGTCCTTATTGCTTTTGGCCTGAGAAACCGGGACTGAACTATATCACCGTAAGTGGTTTCACACTTCGTCAAGCCTCCCCCCAATGGGCACCACCTACGGACTACCAGGAAGGTTTGATTGGACCTCACTGGAGCAAGGGCTGGATTATTGAAAACAATATAATCAGTGAATCCAAATGCGTTGGTATTAGCCTGGGTACCGAAATCGGTACAGGGCACACCAAGTCTTTGGAGAAGCATAGTAAAGGTGGTACTCAACGCGAGCAGGAGGTTATTTTACAAGCATTACGCTCCGGCTGGCATAAAGATAACATCGGCAGTCACACAGTTCGAGGTAATGTGATTCATGATTGTGAACAGGCAGGTATTGTGGGTCATATGGGAGCAGCCTTCAGCCACATTTATCAGAACCGTATTTATAATATTCACCACAAACGACTCAGACATGGTGCCGAAGTAGCGGGAATTAAACTGCATGCTTCCCTGGATACTCAAATCAGCGAAAATATAATGTATAGCTGTTACCGTGCGCTTTGGTTGGACTGGCAGGCACAGGGCACTCGCATCAGCCGTAATGTATTTTTTGACAATCTTTCGGAGGACCTCTTCGTTGAGGTGTGCCATGGTCCATATATGGTCGATCATAACCTATTTCTCTCTCCGATGAATTTCAGAAATATGGCTCAGGGCGGGGCATTTGCTCATAATTTGTTTGCAGGCCGATTTGTAGTTCGTTCCGAAATTACTCGTATTACGCCATATCACTTCCCTCACGAGACGGCCATGGCCGGATACTCCAATATCACTGGAGGCGATGACAGGTACTACAACAATATCTTCTTGGGTGACAATGATCCTAATAAGGAGCCTGTGCCCATCACCTTTTTTGAACATCTTCCACTTAAACCAAGGGATGAAGTTGGAGAGGACGGGAAGACCGTCATGGATGGTGTTCCGGACAATTCCATATGTTATCTGCATGCTGTAGGACTTGGCGGCTACGATCAACATCCTGATGTGAAAGATAAAAAATGGTGGGAATACACCAAAGAGGAGCTTCTTGAGCTTGGCGATGCGGCGAAGGATATCTTTATAGGCAATGCCGTTCTTCCGGTGGCTATGGGTGGCAATGTATTTCTTAACGATGCGGTTCCAAGTCGTCATGAATCCCAAGCGAAGATAGTTGCACAGATGGGTGTAAATATTGAGATGAATCCTGCCCTAGGCAAAGTGCACATTCAGATCCATAATCCTGAATTGCTTCGGGGAACCTCTGCAATGTTAGTTACCACGGATCTGCTTGGAAAGACTTATCACGCCAACATGAAGTTTGAGGAACCAGACAGCAGTCCATATCATTTTGATTCCGATTTCTTCGGAACAAAGAGACCGGATGCAGATGTTACACCTGGTCCCTTTGAATTAACCGAACAGGGTACTCTTGATTTTGAAATTTAGTTTATGATTGAGGATCCAGTCATTTCAGGTGATTGGATCTTTTTGTGTGTAAAGCCTCTATTCCGCTAATCGGGATAAAGGTTTTTAATTGGCGAACGATGCTCTTTTTTCTTTAGGGTGAGCTTTGTTTTCATCAAAAAATTTTCGCTCTATAAATGTTACGGTTCACCGTAACATTTATAGAGCGAAATGAAGGACACCCTGATTGGGTGCCCTTCATTGTAGAGACAAGGGCTAAAAATGGAATTTCCACTGAGCAAGATCGACCAATCTGACAGTCTTAGGATCGTAAACTACATTAGTAATCGAGCCATCCCAAATATGTTTTACCGCTTCATCAATCACATGAATTGGCACAAGGAACCATTCTTGTGACCGTACAGGGTGGCCGAAGTGTCATGGATAGTGAGGTCGTGCTAGCCCAGACTCGGTACACTCCGTATCACAAAACATTCAGGTAAGTGGATAGCCCAATTTTCTGCCAAGAATCCCAGTCACGTTAGTGACCTTGCGGCTTTAGCCGTGGGAATGTCAAGTGAACCATTTTCTCATACATTGAGATCGTACTAGTAACAAACACTAGATCCAAGTATCATTGGCTGCAGTTAATTCGGACTCAGTACCGTCATTGTTTACTATGCTTCTAGGCTCCACCAACATGATATGGCATTCCTTTTCGGCGGAAGGCTTCATCTCGATCCCCTTCGGGAGAACAATCATCTCACCCTTGGAGATTTTAACCTGACCGTCACGAAAATCAATGATCATCTCCCCTTCGATCACCATAAATACCTTATCGGTCTCTTCATGACTATGCCATTCAAACTCCCCGGCAATCTTAATGAGTTTAAATTGATAGTCATTCATTTCACCAATGACTTTCAGAGACCAAAGATCGTTAAGTTCAGATAGTTTCTCATTTAGATTAATCGCTTGGTAATGGATAGTAATCACTCCTTATTTTTTGACCTTCAAGTTACTTACAGTGAATAGGCAAGAGCTAACCATTATCTACTTACGCAAGGCAGTTAATATATTTTGCATAGCATATTCAGTAGCTAATGGCCCACCAGTAATAGCAGAATTATCCATTAAATAGACATTGCCTTTCTTTACGGCATTCATAGCATTCCATACATTACTTTGTTTTAAGCCATTCATTAATTGTTCCTCTTTTGTAATGTCACCTATAAGGAAAATATGGTCTGCTTGAATAGTTGACATTCCTTCAAACGTAGTAAATTCATTATTAGCACCTGTATATGTATCATCTGGTGTAAGCCCCAGTCCCTTTTCTTTATCAAACGCAATTTTATAGACCGGATTTCCTTCACCTAGAACATTAAAAGTTTTTCCATCCCAAGACAATATAAGTGCTACTGTCTCTCCTTCCATCGACTTTAATACTTCACGCCCAGTTGTGATTTCTTTCATCATTTTATCAATTACTTTCTCTGCTTCGTCTTCTTTACCAATAATCTCGGCTACTGTACGGAGTCCATATTGCCAATCTTCATAGATGTCCTTGTATTTTAACGTAATGACTGGCGCAATTTTATCTAGTGAATCATACACTGCTTCATGATGCTCTGTTGCTAAAATAAAATCAGGGTTAATAGATAAAACTTTTTCAATACTAGGAGACACTTTATCGCCTAATTCTTCAGCTGAATCCAGCTTTCCTTTTAAATAAGATAAAGAAGATAGATACTCTTTTTCAGTCGAAGCAGCAGGTGGTTCACCTAATGCAACTAATATTTCAGGATAAAAATACCATAGTGAGGCTATCTTTTCTGGTTTTTTCTTGATAACAATTTCTTTACCTAAGGCATCCTTAAATGTTCTCGGCCAATCAGTTGCATCTAAATTAACTGCTGATGTAGATACGCCTTTTTTAGTTGATCCTTTATTTTCAGCAGGTGCTTCATTACAACCTGCTAGTATGCCTGCTAATAATAGCATTGAGACTAGCAGTCCTTTAATCTTCTGCATACGAAATTCCTCCAACATAATGGTTTCTTTAGTTAACCATTATTATAGTAAAGTAATTTTTAGATTAGAATGGATGCATGTTGAAATTAGCATGGATTATTGATGAACTTCTCTCGATATTCAGTAGGAGAAATGCCACATTGTTTCTTGAACCACTCTACTAAAATAAAAGGGGTCAGCCATTCCAACCGTTTGCGCAATTTGTTGTACAGGCGCATCACTCGTAAATAGCATTTCTTGCGCCGCATTTATACGATATTTTAATAAATATTCTGCTGGTCCCATACCTGCATGTCTTCTAAATATGTAAGAAAGTCGATTTCGATTAACGTTATGTTGTTCTGCAAGCGATGCGATTGTAAGGCTTTGATAATAATATTCATGAATATAATTAGTTACCCGTTCGAATAAAGTATGCGATTCACAACTATTTTGCCTATTATCAACACATACTAAGGCTTCATTCAGCACGTCACGAAATAGCATAAGGTTTTGATATCGATGACTTGTAGTAATCTTGTTGGCATCAGCGAATATTTTTGGAAAAAGTGGCGGCAGGGTCAATCCAATGCCAACTACATTTTGCTTCAACCCTGCCAGAGTTGAACGGGGAGGCTAGAAACAGGGTCGATCGTGCCCCCCTACCGCACAGAGCATGGCATATTGCAGTAGCTAAGGAATTAAGAATTCTGGTTATACTATTGATATGAATATGGTGTTATAAGTGCAATTATCTACCTGAAGCATTCCGAGAAATTAATGCTTATTCACAAAAATATTAAAAAAAGGCTACAGTCGTTATACGACTGTAGCCACTACTTAATTTTGAACCAAGACTACATAGCTTTGGCTCATTGTTTTAATGTGACCATTACCGCTTTACCACTATTTATGATACGGTTCCCCCCGATTTATCTTCACCGCGCGATAAATCTGCTCCACCAACACCAGCCGCATAAGCTGATGCGGCAGGGTCATGCGCCCGAAGCTCAAGCGCTGCTTCGCACGGCGCAATACCTCATCGGAAAGCCCATGGCTTCCTCCGATGACAAACACGACATGGCTCGTCCCATACGTGCCGAGCTTGTCGATCTCCAATGCCAGCTCCTCGGAACTCCAGAGCTGGCCATCCAACGCGAGCGCGACAACATGCGCCTCGCTCTTCACATGCGCGAGGATGCGTTCGCCCTCCCGCTCTTTTACCGCCCGAACCTCAGCTTCGCTCAGGGTATCGGGCGCCTTTTCGTCTGCGACCTCGATCATCTGAAACTTGATGTACGGGGCGAGCCGCTTGGCATATTCCTGAATGCCCAGCGTCAGATATTTTTCCTTCAATTTGCCTACGCCAATAATCTGAATAAACATGAAATTCATTCCTCCTAAATTGTCTTGCGAGATATTCTATAAGTAAGATGCTTCATCGCATCGCATCGTTCGTTCCAACTGTATTATACCTATACTACACATTTCTCCAAATTCTAACGAACTCCACACACCTTAATCAGCCCCATTTCGGCTCTTTTAAAATCTAACGAATCTGAAACACGCTACTTCGCATCAAACGAGCACTCCCCACCACTTTCGAGGCCATTTCAGCAACATAACGTGTCTACGATTCGTTAGATTTCAACCAGGCGGTGTTTGCCTCATATAAGGCGTCTCGAGTTCGTTAGAGCTACTCGGCCAGTCTACACCCACGTCACTACCCACATCGCTGTTACCCAACGGCACTTTCCCCCATGCCTCAGCGGCTTCCATTTCTATTACCTACAACTTGCAAATTTACTACGACCTAGCTCACTCCCAACTCGGAACTCGGCATCTACCTACCTTAATCTTCTCTTACTCTCGCCTACTCCCCCGTCAGCCCCTACGAACCTCGCCCCAGTTCCACGCTACCTACTAACCACACCAATTCCCCACACAAAGACAAAAAGAGCGCTCATCACGCTCTCCTTGGCTTCTTGCTGTGATGTTCATACCGGATGGAAAGTCAGCCCGAAGCGCCACCTTAAGTCACGCCTCCGGCCATCTAAGTCCTACAGTACGCTAAACGACGAGGAATTCCGCGTGCTGTTCGCACTCGGCGCATTTCGCAGGCGGGTCCCAGTCGGCAAATTCCGTCTCCTTCAGATCAACGATATCTGGAGCGTCCTCATACTCATCGACAAACATGTCGATGGCAATGTCCACGTGTTCTTTGCATACAACGTACATCCGTTAAGCATCCTTTCTGTAACCAGCTATGTTCCCGATTCACAACCGCGTATCCCATTACAGGATAGCCACTTCTCAGTTCTATCACACCTGCCGCCGAAAAGAAACCCCTACACGCCTAATGACAGCAAAAACATCCTTCCCACTTAACAGGATAAGGATGTTCGCCCTTTACTTATACCGTTTCTAGAATTCCATCGTTATACTTAAGGCCAAGAAATTTCGCCTTTAATTACCTGAGCGCTCGTCTCCAGATCGCCTGTATTCGTAAAGTCCGGATATGCTTTTTCCATGGCTGCAATCAGTTCTTTTGAATCTTTGGCTTTCTCTGCCTCTGCTTCAAATTTAGCAATATAATCACGAGTGAATGTAACACTTGATATATCCCCGGCACTGGTACCCAGGTAATGACCTGGAATCACTCGCTCTGGATTCAATGCAATAATTTGGTCTAGCAATTGGCGCCAGTAGTCACGGCTCTCTGGCGTTTGGTTATCTGCAATCCAAACGTGCGAATTTTCGTAGACAGGAACGCCACCCAAAACAGTTTTAATGGAAGGAATCCACAGGAATGTATGGGACGGATCGGAACCATCTAAACCGATAATCTCTACGGCTTCTCCATCTACAGTCAATTGAGCACCGTCAAGGACGTTCGGAACAATCTGAGCAGTTGGTGCATTTTCTTTCAAAATCGGATTCCAATATTCATTCTTCACTTGAATTGTTTCCTTGATTCCTTCCACCGTTGCTGGAGTCGCAACGATATTTGCATCAGGGAACGCCTCACGGATTACCGATAGACCGAAGTAGTAGTCCGGGTCCTTGTGGCTGATATATACGGTGGTCAGTTTTTTACCCGTATCTTTAATCATTTTGACCAATTGCTCGGCATCATTCTTTTGGAACTGCGCATCAACAAGCACGACTTCAGTTGGACCTTCAATCAGGTTTGATGAAACGCCAAAAATGCTGTTTTCCCCAGGATTATAGGTAGTCACTTTCAGCTCCACCGCTGGTGTGTTTGTTTCCTCGCTCTTTGTATTTCCAGCACTAGCAGCATTGGATGAAGAGTCTTCCGCATTTTCGGTTTTACTTGCTGTACCCGCACAAGCACTCAGAATTAACATGAAACATAGAACGAGCATAACGCCCATTGATGATTTTTTAATAAACATTTAATTGATCTCCCTCTCTTTATGTCGCTGCCATTCATCCATATCAATGCATCTAGCAGCCAATTCCGTTGATTTTTTAAACCATCCTATAGTCTGGTTATACAATTGCTTCGACTGAATCCCCCTTCAAATCGTTATATGTAACTAATACAGTTACAACTTCTATAATGTAATTATTATAGTTACAACTAACTGCGAATGTCAAGTTATTAATTCAAAAAATCTACTTCTAATAACTTTTCCGCCACTCACAAACTTTATAAAAACAACAAAAAGACCAACCAGAATTTTCTGATTGGCCCCCATTTAACTTCCCCTAACCCTGTAATACGCTTTACTCCAAAGATTCAGACTCTTCATGTCCAATACTAATATCACTTCAATCCCGACTGCGCCTTCGTCAACAGCTTCCCGCCTTGAAAAGCAATAACCGCATTGGCACCATTGCCGGCTGTGCCTTTATAGTTGTACACCACCATATTCTCCGCTTCACTCAGCGCTTCACCTTCGCCGCCGAGGATCTCAATGACATCTCCTACCGACATGCCAACCTCAAGCTTCTCATACTGGGCAAAGGTAATCAGCACCCCGTCGCCTTTCCCGGCCGATCCGTTGTTTCCCGATGTTACAGGCGTTTGACCACCAGCCTCACCTACCGCAATCACACTTGTACTCAACTCATTCAACTTGGTCTCAAGTGCTGCGATCTTTTGCTCCTGCTCAACGCTCTTGGCTCCTTGCTCCACCAGTTTCTTCTCAAGCCCTGCAATCTTCTCTTGCAGAGCACTTGTATCTACAGATGCTCCTGTCGTAGCTACCTCAGATCCACAGGCCGACAGCATAAACAGGGACAGCGCCAAGCTCGTTCCCCCAAGCATCTTTTTCTTCAAATGTTTCATCAAAAATACCCCTTCCATTCTGAAATAAAATCAGATCGACAAACAAATGTTATTGCATCAGCGACCGTCTCCAACATATTGACAACAGTTTACCACAGCCCTAGTCTTATGTATCTGCTCCTTTGGCTCCGGGTCTAACTGATCATGAGAATATAAAAATGGTTGATCTACTCATTTACTGTCGAACGAGCACATTCACCCATAACAACTAAAAAAGAGTGGTCAGTTGATCTGATCACTCTTCTAGCATTCCCTATTTCAATCCACGCAACAGTATGGGCTCGCTCGTTGATCTTCCCTACTCCGGTTTATCCGTCAACTTCACCGATACTTTCTCAGCTTTGCCATCCCGGTAGAAGGTCACTTCAATCGTGTCCCCAATCTTCTTCTCATCGTACAGATATTTCCGCAGATCCAGCGTGGAGGTAATTTTTTGCCCGTCAAACTCCGTAATAACATCATTCAGCTTCATACCTGCTTCGGATGCCGGACCGGATGCTTCCAACACAACCACGCCGCTGTCCACGTGAGATGGCAGCTTCAGATCTTTACGCTGCTCGTCATCCAGTGGTGCATAAGGGTTGCTCAGATCGACCGTGTACACGCCCAGGTATGGACGAGATACTTTGCCGTTCAGTAGCAGGGAATCTACCGTTTTCATCACTTCGTTCATCGGAATCGCGAAGCCAAGACCTTCAACGCCCGTATCCGAGATCTTCATCGTGTTGATGCCGACCACTTTGCCGTTCAGATCGACCAAAGCACCGCCGCTATTACCTTCATTAATCGCCGCATCCGTCTGGATCACGTTTTGCTCCCAGTCGTACACTCCGTCCTGATTAATCGATACAGGTAGAATACGATCCGTGTAACTGACAATTCCGGATGTCAGCGTGCCGCCCAGACCAAGCGGGTTCCCAATCGCCAGCACCGTTTGACCGCGCTGAAGTTTGCTGGAATCGCCAATCTCCGCGACTGCTCCCAGCCCTTTATCTTCTGCAGATAGTACAGCAATGTCACTTACACGGTCTTTACCGACCAGCTTTGCCTTATGTGTCTCCCCATCTACGGTCACAATCTCCAGATCACTCGCACCCTCCACAACGTGGTGGTTGGTCATAATATATGCCTTGCCATCTTCCTTCTTGAAAATGACCCCTGAGCCCAGCGCCGAATCTTCCATCGATAGACTGCTACCCGTTTTATGGTTCACAATGCTCACCACGGAAGGACGAACATGGGCTGCTGCCTGGATAATCCGGTCGTATGGATCAGCTGCCTGCGCTGTCTGTGCACCGCCTCCACCACCATTACCTGTAGCATTAGCCAGCGGTAACGAAGCAGGCTGTGTGATGAAGCTAAACAGCATGACGGTCACGATGGAGCTGATCACTGAGCTAATCACAGCTACCTTCACTGTGGAACTGATTCCCGTACGCGATCTGCGCGGATTGCTCCAGCGGTCACGTCCACGTGCTCTGCCTCCAGGGCGGATGATCTGAAGTTTGCCTTTCTGTTCAGGTTCGGCGCGTCTTGATACTTTGGTTGAATAAAAATCGTCTCCAAACAATCCCATCGTGATCCTCTCCCCTTCGTTGTCACGCATCAAGACCCTGACTGCCGCCTAAGTTGTCGCATGGATCAACGATGGAGTTCTCACATACACCACTCCGCCAACAGACGAACCTTCCGATCGCTGTTACTCACAAATTTTTTTGATCCCCTCTTCCAAGGTAAAAATTTGTTCCTAAAGGCGAACACTCTGTTTCTTCAGGTTTCTTCTGTCGTCTTCGTTACGTGAAGACTCCAACGGTTTCCCATGCTTTTTTGCAATTTTAAAAAATGGTCTTGCATATCGCCGCATCCCGGCATCAAATCAAGATACAGCGTCTATGTACAACAGAACGGACACGCCATTCTGTCAGTGACTCTATCAATCATGCTCTCGCATTCTATGACATGCCATTTCACACGCAAAACAGCCAAAATCACAATGCTCCTCATATACTAAACACGTCAAATCACAAAAAGTTGCATATTTACGAAAATTAAAGCAAATTTCCGCTATAACGCGCTTAACAATAAAGGTCCATAGTATCTATCACCACAAAATCCGGTCCGCTAAGCGCCATTTTGGCAAATTTGAAGAACTTTTTCACCCCTGCATAGTCACAGGTTCAGCATACACGTCTCATCACACAAATGTTAGCGGCAAAAAGAGGAATGTTTTCCATCAAGCCTGACTACAATAATAGTAAAAGACAATTCGAAGCTTAATAGAGGAGGATATATATGGATCGCACACGTACACTTACAGCCATGGATGAAGTTCATATGGCGGCCAAGCTGGCCGATCTCAAGGAAGAACACTATCGCAATACCCTTGCACTCAGCACCATCATTGAACTACTTATTGATAAAGGCATCCTAACCCGCGAGGAAGTTGAGCGCAAAGCCGCCGAACTGGACAGCTTTATGGCTCACCCACCCTATCCCATGGCGTAGGACGATCGTAATACGTATCACAGAGTTTGAACTCATGATCCCGATAAAAACATCCACGGCTCTCCATCGCGTCGCGCACCGACATTTTTGCCAAGTCCATCATATTATGATCTCGGCTAAGATGTGCCAAATACGTGCGCTTGATGCGTCCGTTCATCAGTTCACTAAGCGCTGCCCCTGCCGCTTCGTTCGACAAATGCCCAATGTCGCTCAAAATCCGGCGCTTGGTGTTCCATGGATAACGTCCCATACGCAGTAATTCGACATCATGATTCGCCTCCAGCACCAGCACGTCAGAATCGGAAATCGCTTCACGAACCTTGTCGCTCATGTACCCAAGATCCGTTGCAACAGACAGCTTCTCCGTACCATCATCGAATGTGTAGCCTACCGGCTCAGCCGCATCATGCGAGATCCCGAAGGATTCCACGCGCAGTGACCCAAAATCATGCTTTTCACCCGTCTCAAATACCCTCCGGTTTTCCTCTGGAATCGCCCCAACCGACTTCTCCAGTGCCGCCCACGTATTCAGATTCGCGTAGATTGGTAAATTATATTTCCGAGACATCGCGCCTAGTCCTTTAATGTGATCGGAATGTTCATGTGTAACCAGAATCCCGTCCAATTCTGCCCCAGAAATCTCCCTTTCCTGAAACAGTGCATCCAATCGCTTCGCACTAAGACCCGCATCAATCATGAGAGAGGTACCCCCATGTTGTATGACTGTGGCATTACCTGTCGAACCGCTGGATAACACGGTAAAATATATCCCCATAACGCATTACTCCCCTGGTTTGTCTGTCTTGGGACTGAATACATCCCCACTGATGCCCTGCACGTACAACACTTCGCCACTTTCCAGCACGAACCGCCATGCCGGCATCGCTACCTGTATATCTGAATTGAACAACTGGCCGTAATAGCCCAGCTGAATATCTTTAACAATTGCATCATTTGGCAAAAAGTTCTCGATCAGCGTTCCCAGCGCCTTCGACGCCGGAAGCACCTGCTGATCGCTCTCCTCTGCGGTTGTAATCCGCACTGGAGTTTGACGGTAACCCGTTATTTTCTGGTCGCTGTAGAATAGCTCCAGACTCACATTGAAGAGCGGCCATTTGCCATCGACCAGTGGGTGAAGCACAAAAGCCCCATCCTCGGCCATCAGCTGATCCAGCCGGTATGTCCCGATCTGTGGAATCTCACGCTCTAATGCATCTTCCAGCTCACTTTGAGAGAAGATTAACTTGCTATCTACAGGCTGTTCCAGTTCCATATCCACGCCAGCCTTGTCCTCTTCAATGAACTCATAGGACAACTTCGGCAGCTTTGGCGTTTCATTTGGAATCGGAGCCAGCACCTGAATGCCCTTCTCTTCCATCGCCTGCTGTGTATTATCTGCCAGTGAGGTGAAGTCCAGATTGGCTCCGGCCGTCTCTCGCGCATCCATCCAGATCTGGTATCCCAGCACCAGATTGAGCAGCAGAAAGGCATAGATCAACACATTTTTTGCCCGTCCCCAATCCAAAACATTCACCTCCGTCCATTTGATAAAAGCAACTAATATCACACTGGCCCACTCCGCGGTCAGAACAACCTTCCGATCGCTGTTATCCCCAGATTTCTTGATTCCCTTTTCCTAAGGGAGAAATCCGGCGATAAAGGCGAAGCGTATGCTTTCGATGCAGCTTTCTTTCAGAAAGCTTTTGGCTTCGCTTCTCCAGCTTTTTTCTGCCCTCTCCGTTATCGTGTGACCTTACACCTCGCTCGGATATCAAATGACTCCATTACCCTACAACCCATCAAGAAACGGTGGTTTCCTCCCCGTTTCCAAAGCGGATTACCCATACCGGAATCAGCTTTAGTCCGTCCTCAATCGAAGAAGGACGATATGCCGGGTAGACATCCACCACCTGGCGATTCTCACCTGCTACCTTTTTAATAAGAGCCTTCAGCTTGTCTCCGCCAGGCAATTTGACCGATTTCTTCGTCTCTGCACCTTCGTTCAGGTATTCCAGCGATCGTTCATAACTGGATACCGTCTCCTGCTGCATCTCCATGCTGATCGTGCCAAAGCGGAACTGCATGGAATCCATAATCGGATAGCTGCCATAATACTGCTGGAATTCAAGCTGCGTCTTGCTGTCAGCGGTCTCCAGCATCATGCGTGACCTGCCTTTCCAGCCACCATGCTGATTCACAAAATCAACCGCAGACAACGCATCCTTCGCGGGATCAATCTGTCCCGCAGGCGGTGCCGCCGGATCGGTGTAACTGATCCAACGCTGTTCCTGTTTTACCTGCAGACTACGTTTACTATCCGTGTAGATCTCCGATCCATCTTTTTCCCGGATATTCCGGGTCATGCTTGGATCGAAAAACAGACTACGCTGCATTTGCTCAACCGTGAACTGCCCTGTCGGCACATCTGCCTCAATCGTCTCCAGAGCTTCGGCCGGGATATAATACCCGCCATCCATCAGCGTATATGGCGTCCAGTTCGTACCGAAGTCAACATGCTGTTGCACGTCTTGTACTGTCAGGTCCGCCTGCGTTGCTTCGTATACCACGTCTCCCTTGGCGCTGAAGAACAGCGCATGGGCCTTCGTTTCATTTTTGGACGTATAGATCGAGATTCGGTTAATAGTCTCCCCTTGGAACAAGGAATCCGTCCCAAGCCTCATCACCCGCTGTAACAAAGCTACGGGGATACCCTCTTTGAACGATAGTTCAAACCCAGGGTTCTCCTTGCGAATCTGATCCCAGTTCACCGATTGCACACTGCGGCGCTGAAAATCATCGAACGCCCGCCCCTGTAACCGCGAATAGATTAACTGATAGAACGTATTGCCAGGGTAAAACACCGTATGTTTATCCTCACCCAGATGAATAATCATCTGATCAGGGAAGATCAATTCTTCAATATTGCGTTCCTGACCCATATTTTCCGTCTTCACATAGTTCGTTTCTGACGTCACAATGGAATCCCCGCCTCCGGGCAAACGGTAGATCAGAAAATAACTCTGAACCAGACTGGCTACAACAAGGGCAGCAAGCACCAAGGATTTAATCCGTTCCTTCACGGTGCTCACCCCCTTTCTCACGCATCGGCAGTGTGAACGTTACTGTCGTTCCCACATCTACTTCAGACTCCAAAGAGATGCTTCCATCATGTGCCTTCACAATTTCCCGGGCAATGGACAGTCCTAGCCCTGTGCCTCCCATACTGCGGGAACGAGCCTTGTCCACCCGATAAAACCGCTCAAAAATGCGATCCAGATCGCGCTGTGGGATACCCATTCCGGTATCCGATACCGAGATGGCAAGTGCGTGTTCATCACTGCGTCTAGCCGCAATCGTAATGGTGCCGCCTTCCAATGTATATTTCAGCGCATTGGATACGACATTATCCAGCACCTGATCAATCTGGTCACGATCCAGCGGAACAGCCGGAATATCATTCTCTACAGACAGCACAGGCTGAATATCCTTCTGATGCATCTGAAACGAGAATCGATCCGTCACTTCCTCCAGCATTTCCAGGATATCGGTTGGCTGTTTACGTAGCAAAGCCTCTTTGGAATCCAGCCGCGATAAATGCAGCAGATCCGTAACCAGTCGTATCATTCGCTCCGTCTCGTTCTGAATAACACCAACAAAACGACCGGCAAGCTGCGGATCTTCCAATGCGCCGTCATCCAGTGCTTCCGCGTAACTCTTAATTGTAGTCAGTGGTGTACGCAGTTCATGGGATACATTGGCTACGAATTCACGCCGGGATGCTTCAAGTTCTTCCTGCTCGGTAACGTCCTGAAGCACGGCAATCGTTCCCGTGATCCCCCGTTCACGCCGATGAACAGGTGTGAACGTCATCCGAATGACCACAGGTTCTTCCTGTCCTGCGGGTGCAATCTGCAGCAAAGTTGAACCTGTGAAACCACTCGCGAGGGCTTCCGCATCCTCCGGATCAATGCCGAGTAATATAGCGAAGTGTCTTCCTTCAATATCAGCAGGATGCATACCCAGAATGCTGCTGGCACGACGGTTTACGAGAATGACTTTACCGTACTCATCCGTAGCCACCACGCCATCACTCATATTGGTCAGAATGGAGGTCAACTTCTCCTTCTCCTCTTCATTCAGTGAAAGTGCATCCCGAAGCCTGCTGGTCATATAGTTAAAAGCCCGACTGAGCTGACCAATCTCATCCGTGCCAAATACAGGTGTCTGCTGATCGAAGTTACCTTCTGCGACCGCTGTCGCTCTCCGAGTCACTTCCTTAATCGGCTGTGTAATCGTGTGGGACAAGATCACGCCAAGCACCGCCGTTAAGACCAAGGCAATCAGAATGCCGGAGATAAAGATTTTGTTGATTCCCTCCATCGTGGAATACAGCTCGTTCATGGATGCCGCGATGTAGACCGCACCAATGATCTTGCCGCCGGACAGCACCGGCTTGGCGACGACCTTTTTGCGAACATTATCCTCGTCCACGATATATTCCTCGTTGTCCCGAATACCTTGCAGCGCACGACTGACGACAGTCTGGGTATTTTTGCGCCCGACATAGTCCGAATGTGAACTTAGCGAAGTCGTCAGTACTTTGCCGCTGGCATCCAGCACCTGAATCTCGGCACCGTTAATGTTGAACAGGTTGTTCACCAGCACACGCAGATTTTCCGTTTTGTCCTCGCCAGCCTCTGCTTCTCCACCCGCCATCGTCTCCCCCACGAGAACCGATAGCATCTCCGCACGCGCCTGCAAGTCTTCCGTAAAGTTGCTCGTTAGTGAGTTCTTCATCGCGCTCACAAAATAAACGCCGATCAATTGCATCGCAATCAGAATCAGCAGTACATAGATAATGATCAATTTCGCCTGAATCGTTCGGAAGAACGAGAATCGCGCGAATCGGCCCATTATATCCCCACGCTTTTGGCACTGCGCACGAGATAACCGAGCCCGCGGCGTGTCAGAATCGTTTCCGGTTTGCTTGGGTTCTCCTCAATCTTCTCACGCAGACGACGGATCGTGACATCCACGGTACGTACATCACCGAAATATTCATATCCCCATACCGCTTGCAGCAGATGTTCCCGTGTCATAACCTTGCCGGAATGCTTCGCCATATAATAGAGAAGTTCGTATTCACGGTGGGTCAGATCAAGCGGTTCTCCGCCTTTATAAGCCGTATACATGTCCATATCAAACGCCAGATCAAATAGCCGCATGACCTGCTTCTCTTCGTCTTCGTGCGCTTCTGCCGTAATCGCAAGCTTTTGCCGTCTGCGCATCTGTGCCTTCACCCGTGCAAGCAACTCACGCGTACTGAATGGCTTCGTCACGTAATCATCCGCACCCAATTCTAGTCCGAGCACCTTGTCGATCTCGCCATCTTTGGCGGTAAGCATAATGATTGGCATCTCTAGATGAGCGCGCACCTCGCGACAGACATCCATACCGTCCTTGCCCGGGAGCATCAGATCCAGCAGCATCAGGTCCGGTTTCTCGGATAACGCCAATTCAACCGCACGAATGCCATCAAATGCACAGATGACCTCGTAACCCTCTTTTTCCAAATTAAACTTCAGAATGTCCGCGATGGGCTGTTCATCGTCCACCACCAAAATCTTCCCCTGCATCGGCTAAGTTCACCCCTATATCCTGCTTAATCCGCGTTAGCGTTTATATCTCTCTTCTATGTTTAGCTTGTACCAAGCCTACTTGATTTGTTTCTCTAGTTTGTTGTTTATACTCTCTAGTTTAACATACCTGAAGCACCGTCACATCCCGATCAGGGGCTTGGAAGGTCTTTCATCTGAAAATTTTTTACAGCAGCAAAAAACAAGGCCAGCATTATAGCCAACCTTGCTCTACTTAAGCTCTATATTAGTTCAGATACGTTAACGGATTTTCTACCGTTCCATTCTTAATAATCTCAAAATGCAGATGTGTTCCAGTCGAACGACCCGTGTTGCCCATAACGCCGATACTCTCGCCTTTTTCAACCACTTGTCCAACCTTAACGCCAATGCTGTTCAAATGTCCATACAGTGTTTCGTATCCGTTACGGTGGTTAATAATGATGACATTACCATAACCGCTTTTCTGTCCTGCAAAAGTAATTACACCCTCATCAGACGCTTTCACATCGCGGTTACCTACCAGATCGACACCTTTGTGCTGGCGACCCCAACGTTGTCCAAAGCTGCTACTCATCGTTGCATTTGATACCGGCCAAGCAAATTCACCTGTGCCCTCACCAACAACTTTTGTTCCGCTAAGGACTACTTCAGTTACAGCTGCTTTAATCACTTCCTGACCAAGCCACTCTTCCTGAACCACTTCACCATTTTCTTTGGTTATACGATACTGCATGCTTTTCAAGCCGCTTTGTCCTGGGCGCACGACTTTTGTTGTACCTGCTTTCAACTCGTCACTTTTGCGCACTTCCACTTGCGGTTTGATCTCAATTTGTTCAACAACCTGCTCAACTGATTTAACGGTTACCGCCGGTTTCGGAACGGTCAAGGTCAGTTCGTCTCCGATTTGAAGCGACGTTTCCTTGATGCCCGGATTATGCTTACGAATCTCGCTTTGTGTAATTTCATACTTGGCAGCGATCGAAGAGATTGTATCTCCTTCACGAACCACATAAGTTACAGGCGCGTCTTTACCAACGGTTAAAGCTTTAACCGCCTCGGACACATCCCATATTTTATTTGGATCAGCCTTCACCACATCTGTCGCTACATCTTCCTTGATGCCTACCGACTTCAGGGTTGTGCTTGGTCCCTCCTCTTTCTTCGAGGAGTTAGCCGATACCGACTTCGTCTTAAGCGAACTTCGCACAGCCGATGCCGATATGTATTTGCTCTGCACTTGTTCCAGGATTGCATCAGCTGTTGCCTGATCCTTCACGATACCAATGACTTCACCGTCTACCTTGAGCTCCACACCTTTGGCGTAGGCTGTCAGCATGTCACCCAGTTTGTCCAGCGTCTCGTCACTGTTCACTTCAGGTTTGTACGCTCTTACCGTTTCGGTTGTGATGCCATCTGTGTTCAGCACCATCTCTGCATCCGGATATTTATGTTGATATTCCTCAGTTTTGTCTGTAAATAGTTGTTGTAATTGTGCCTCATCTGCAATGGTACCAATCTGGCTACCTTTAACCATTACTTTATAGTACGGTACGGTGTTTGCAGTAACATATTGTTTGCCTGCGAACCCAAGCGATGCTGCGATGAATACACCACATGCTGCTGTAATGATCCATTTGCGCGAGGCCAGAACGCGTTTCTTATTCACACTGAAGGTGGACATGCTCATGTTGTTTTTGTCTTCGGCCGTCCGGTGTTCCCCGGATTGTTCGTGTACCCGGTCTTTGCCCGGTTGGCGTATGCCTCTGAAACCTTTCATGATTCTCTCCTTTTCAGCACTTCTCAGTTCGCATTTCTGTCAAGACATCACCCATCGTGTCTGTCCCATGCTCGTTGATACTTGTATTGGTTGTCCGCAAAATCGGACTTTAGCTGCGCTCTCAAAAGTGTCAAAATTTTAACCTTTTATCACACCCGTATACTTTAACACAGGTTTTACACTCATTTCAACTCTACACGTCGCACCGCAAAGCCACGCCCCGCTTGGTTTCCCTGAATTATCCATAAGATAGTATGGCTGTTCCATCACCCATTATGCCTCAACACCCGCTGTACTATGTACTTTTGTTCGCAAATTAAGACTAGGTTCTAAGACCCAGTGAAATATGCTTTATTTTTCATAAAAATACATATAAAATCCCTCACCAGATCAACTCTGATAAGGGATTACGTAAACAACCTGATTGTGGTTTATCTTAAACTGGATTTCATCTCATGCCACAATAGAAACTAACTTTTATGTCTCTATTCTTTGACTGCAAGAATTACAAATCGCTTCTGCTGTACTTCCCAGAATCCATTGTGCTCCATCTCCATATGAATATCCATTAACGGCTCACGGAAATGTTCCACTTTGAAATCAGGTACTTGCCACGGGATGGTCTTTAGATAATATACCAGTGCGCCTATATCATAGAAACGTTGTGCAGGGGTTGCTTCACGTTGCTCCAGAATACGGAATCCACACTGCTCCAGCTGAAGAACAGCACGATCCAGTTCCCAACCAGCGTAATCCGCTGGCATAGGAATGCCGAGCCGATCATTGATCTCCCTGCAATCTGACCAACCTACCTGTTGAGTTAGAAACAGTCCCCCTACCGATAGAATCCGCCTAACTTCCCACTCATTATACGACTCATGCCGATTAAGAATCAGATCAAATTCCCCTTCTGCGAAAGGAAGATGCGAATCATCAGTCACCGGAAACACCTTCACACCGAGCGGCTGCAAACGTTCCTCTGCAATCGGTATATTGGGGAGATAACCTTCAGTCGCACATGTGTATGGAGGAAGGGGGCGAAGTCTGGACAGCATTTCTCCTCCACCGGTCCCCATGTCGAGCATTCGTTCCGTCTGATTCAACAATCGGCGCGCCATCGTTCCATAGGACCAGGGCAACATTCCGCTCTGAAGTCGCCCACTCCCTGTTACATAGCTAAAATCCCAGCCACTAAACGGCTGGTCCGCCTCTTGCAACCCTTGCTCGTATCGCTCTTTCGTCGCCTCGGCAAACTCTTTTACTGATGGTTCTGAATTAGAATGATATAAGTTCATGGTCAATACAACCTCCAATTAGTGTATTCGTAAATACAAGTCCATCGGATCTCTTGAATGCACCTATGAACGGAGGTCCACGAATTGGACTGGAGGTTTCTGCATTGTTGCCTGAACGTTTTTATATGTCGTGTTCTTTCCCTTTATATTTCATACACTTTTCCCTCCTACAGGCATTTCCAGAATTTATTTAAATAAATTATATTCAATCATCCTCGACAAGTCCATTACATTATGAATCAGGCGATACGTCTATGAGCACGCCTGTCTTCCCTGCCTGCCTATCATCCTATTCTGTTTGCAGTACTTCCATTAGGTTGTCGTACTCTTCACTGGTCAGGTACTTCGAGATCACCTGTTCAATCTCACGTAATTCCTGTTCCGTTAGGCCACCTTCCATGGCACCTGAGATCTGTTGCATTTCTTTCTGTGGAAGCTTATTCATGAGCAGGCTGAAGATTTTTTCTTTCTCCTCTGCTGGCAGCTTGTCCTTCGCTCCTGTAATGTCATCCGGTGATACAACAATGGCATCATTGCCTGAAGAAGCACCGCCGCTGGCCGCTCCGGTTCCATTGCCTGAAGCCGAACCACTACCCTGATCTGTTCCTGAGTCATTACCCGTGCCCGTATCCGTCCCATTGCCTGCACTTTTGCCTGAATTTGATCCGCCAGTCGTATCTGTACCTGAGCCTACACCTGCGCCCTCGCCTGAGCCGCTCCCTTGGGACGCATTATTGCCTGCATCTACGCCAGATTGACCGCTCTCCGTTCCATTCCCCATAACTGAAACAGCATCTTCCGGAACCTGCTCTTCGTCCGCTCCTGTCGGCTGATCTGTTGTCCCATTTCCTGGTTTGTTCCCCTCGCTGGTTTTTCCGCCCAAAGCACCTTGGAACATGGCGGTTAACCCCATGGGTTGACCTTCCCACTGAATATTGAAACTCGCGAGTAGCGACTTCGCATATGACTGTACAATTAATCCGGTCGTGAGCAGTGTCAGTGAACTGACCAGCAACACGGTTAGCACGATTTTAACAAACCACACAAGCAACTTCATTCCGTTCTCTCCCTCCGATTATCCCACCCGTCTAGCATGCGCATGCTGGGGTCTGTGACTCTACTGTTAACCAGTATTGACGGAAATCTTGGGATTATATCCGATAAACATACAAAAAACCTCCAGTCATCGCTATAAAAGCAACAACTGGAGGCTTAACATGCCTAAGTCGGCAACGGATTCTATTTTATAATTCAAGAAACAATCTCTCTATTTCTTCGATTACTCGTAGATTGGAAGAACTTGATTTGTTTGCTCACGGTTACGACCAACAGAGAAGATGGCAATTGGAATACCTGTCAGTTCGGAAACACGTTTTACATAATTCTGTGTGTTCACTGGCAGGTCTTCAAGTTTCTTCGCTCCAGTGATATCTTCGCTCCAGCCTGGCATCTCTTCGTATACCGCTTCACATTCTGCCAGCATTTTGAGGCTTGCCGGATAGTGTGTGATGACCTCGCCGCGGAATTTGTATCCTGTGCAGATTTTTACGGTTTCCAGACCTGTCATTACGTCCAGAGAGTTCAGGGACAGACCTGTAATTCCACTGACACGACGCGCGTGGCGAACAACAACACTATCGAACCAACCTACACGACGTGGACGTCCAGTTACCGTACCGTACTCATGTCCAGTCTCACGGATTTGGTCACCGATTGCATCATGCAATTCCGTAGGGAATGGGCCATCTCCTACACGGGTTGTGTAAGCTTTCGCTACCCCAATGACTTGCTGAATACGAGCCGGGCCTACGCCAGAACCGATACATACGCCACCTGCGGACGGATTGGATGATGTAACAAAAGGATAAGTTCCTTGATCAAGGTCCAACATAACGCCTTGTGCGCCTTCAAACAATACTTTTTTGTCCTCATCAATATATTCGTTCAGAACAACGGATGTATCACGTACGTAAGGACGCAGAATTTCAGCATATCCCAGGTAATCTTGCAGAATCTCTTCCACATCAACAGGCTGGCCGCCGTAGACTTGCTCGATGACACGGTTCTTTTCTTTGACCAGATGACGCAGTTTCAGTTCGAAATCTTCAGCATCCAGCAGGTCAACCATCCGAATACCAATACGAGCTGATTTGTCCATGTAACATGGGCCAATTCCTTTGCCAGTCGTACCGATTTTGTTCGGGCCTTTGCTCTCTTCTTCGAGTGCATCCAGTACCATGTGATATGGCAGGATGATATGTGCGCGCTCACTGATGGACAGGTTCTTCGTTGTAAAATCATTGTCATGAATATAGTTAATTTCTTCGATGAGTGCCTTCGGGTTGATAACCATTCCGTTACCAATAACACACGCTTTATCCGTGTAGAAAATCCCTGATGGAATCATCGTCAGTTTATATTTTTTGTTATCAATCAGAATTGTATGACCCGCATTGTTACCACCTTGATAACGAGCCACCACATCAGCGCTCTCCGCCAAATAATCCGTGATTTTACCTTTTCCTTCGTCTCCCCATTGCGTTCCCACTACAACTACCGTTGACATAGTTAACATTCCTCCGTGGGTGCCTTGCGCACCTTTGTATTGGTCTGTCCGTCCTCTATCCCGGCAGGCGTGTTACGCAATAAACCGACTGAGAAGCGTGCTAACGGACAGTAAAAATGTCCTTCCGTTACATTCAAGGGAAGGTTTGCGCTGCTTTAACGCAGCAGTATTAGTGTACCAGTACCCTTTTTCAAAGTCAAATCAAATGGCGAACAATTAGATATAGTACAACCGTAATGTTCGGGATTTACCCATTATTTCAACACAAAAAACCGGAGACTTCAGTCCAAGCTTACTTGACTGCTATCACCGGTTCAAGGATACCCATTTCAATGTGAATCTATATCTGGTATTTATAACACATGTTTGCGTTCAGTTGCTCTAATGGTTGATCTTCGGGACAGACGATTCTCGCTTCTTGATCGAAGTCGTCAGCACCTGCCCGTTACATCGCGAAGGCGTCATTGTGCGCCCTCTCGTAATTGACGAATTTATTAAAGTTTTTCAGGAAGACCAGTTCCACCGTACCTACCGGTCCGTTACGCTGTTTAGCGATAATGATCTCGATAATATTTTTCTTCTCGGTCTCCTGGTTATAGTAGTCATCCCGGTACAGGAACGCTACGATGTCGGCATCTTGCTCGATCGAACCCGATTCCCGCAAGTCACTCATCATCGGACGTTTGTCCTGACGTTGCTCTACACCCCGGCTCAGCTGGGACAAGGCAATAACCGGAACTTCCAGTTCCCGGCCAATCTGTTTCAGTGTACGTGAAATCTCGGATACCTCTTGTTGACGGTTCTCCCCTGCTTTACCACGACCACTAATCAGTTGAAGATAGTCAATTAGGATCATACCGAGGCCTTTCTCTTTCTTCAGGCGACGGCATTTGGCACGAATATCCGCTACGGTAATCCCTGGCGTATCATCTATGAAGATGTTGGCTTCTGACAAAGCTGCAATACCCATCGTCAGCTTCTGCCAGTCTTCATCACCCTTGAAGTCACCCATACGCATTACGCTGGCATCCAGGTTGGCTTCCGCACAGATCATACGTTGCACCAGCTGGGCAGCTGACATCTCCAGACTGAAGATGGCTACCGTCTCCTGGGCCCGAATGGCTACGTTCTGAGCGATATTCAGGGCGAAGGCCGTCTTACCTACGGAAGGACGGGCCGCTACAATGATCAAGTCACTGCGCTGGAATCCGGCAGTCATCTTGTCCAGATCGATAAACCCGGACGGAATACCTGTTGTTGTACCCTTATTCTGATGAAGTGTTTCCACACGATCGAATACTTCCATCAGTACGTCCTGTATGGCTATAAAACCACTACTGGAGCGACGGTTGGAGATCTCCAGAATGCGACGTTCAGCTTCTCCGAGCATCGCTGCAACATCTTCTCCGCCTGTATATCCTTCGCTCACGATCTGTGTTGCCGTACGAATCAGGCGACGCAGCATCGATTTCTCTTCGATAATCTGAGCGTAATAGTCTACGTTCGCGGCTGTAGGTACACCATGGGCTAGCTTAGCCAGATAACTAACGCCCCCGATGTCCTCCAACTCACCTTTATCCTTCAGAAGCGAAGTCAGTGTCACGAGGTCAATTGGTTGATTTCCCTCACCAAGCTGGATCATCGCTTCAAAGATTAATTGATGGGGTTTATCATAGAAATCCTCGGTTTGCACCCGTTCCATCGCTGTAATCAGGGCCTCGCCCTGCAACAGGATTGCACCCAGCACGGCCTGTTCGGCTTCCAGGTTCTGCGGGGGAATCCGGTCGAATAACATTTCTCCGCCCATCTTACTCTTCCGTTACCTGTACCTTCAAGGTTGCCTTCACTTCAGGGTGAACCTTGACAGTTACTTGTGTTACGCCGAGTGTACGAATAGGCTCGTCCAGCTCAATTTTACGTTTGTCTACTTTCAGACCCTTTTTAGACAAAGCTTCTGCGATCTGTTTGCTAGTAATGGCGCCAAACAGACGACCGCCTTCGCCGGACTTGGCTTTCAGTTCAGTCACTTCTGCTTCTAGCTTCTTCGCAAGTGCTTCCGCTTCCGCTTTCTCTTCCTGTTTGAGTCTTTCCTCAGCCGCCTTCTGGTTGTCCAGTGTCTTCATGTTGCCGTCCGTTGCCAGACGTGCGATTCCCCGTGGCAATAAGAAGTTCTGTGCGTAACCCTCAGATACTTCTTTCACTTGCCCTTTCTTGCCTTGACCCTTCATATCTTTTATAAAAATGACTTTCATTCGAACAGCCCCTCTTCCTTTTCGATTTCAGCCAGTACGTTCGTCAGCCGTTTTTCCGCCTCTCCAAGCGTTCCTTCAAGCTGCACGGCAGCATTCGTCAAATGTCCGCCACCGCCCAGTCGTTCCATGACAACCTGAACATTCATGCGCCCCAGCGATCTCGCGCTGATGCCAATCAGTCCATCCGGACGCTCACTAATCACAAATGAAGCGACCACGTCAGTCATATTCAGCAATGTGTCCGCCACCTGGGCGATCATCATCTGTGAAATCTTGCTGCCAGGGTCGGTGACCGCCAGCGCAATGTTTCCATATACCATTTTAGCATGCTTTATGATTTCTGCCTTAGCAATATATTCTGACAGATCCTCTTTCATCAACCGCTGGATCATAATGGTGTCCGCACCGCTACGGCGCAGGAAACCTGCCGCTTCGAACGTTCTGGACCCCGTGTGCAGTGCAAAATGCTTCGTATCCACCGTAATCCCGGCAAGTAGAGCCGTAGCTTCTAGCGGAGTGAATTGTACCTTATCATGAATGTATTGCAAGAGTTCGGTTACCAATTCGGCAGCAGAGGACGCATAAGGTTCCAGATAGATCAACACTGCGTCATTGATGAACTCTTCACCCCGGCGATGGTGATCCACAACGACGACACGGGTAGCAGACTGTACCAGTTTCGGCTCCATGGTCATGGAGGCCTTATGAGTATCCACCACCACCAGTAACGTGTGCTCGGTCATCATCTGGGTTGCCTGTTCCGGTGATACAAATGCTTTGGACAACTTCTCGTCCTTGTTCACTTGCTCCATCATGCGTTCAATCGATGGATTAATTCCATCCAGAACAATTCGTGCTTCCACATTGTACAGACTGGCCGCTTTCCACACTCCGATGGATGCGCCGATCGCGTCCATATCCGGAATTTTGTGCCCCATGATGAGCACCCGGTCGCTCTCCTGCATCAGATCACGCAGCGCGTGCGCAATAACGCGGGCTCTTACCCGTGTCCGTTTCTCCACTGCGTTAGACTTGCCGCCATAGAAAGACAGGCGTTGTCCGGACTTCACGGCAGCCTGATCACCACCACGTCCAAGTGCCATGTCCAGACTGGACTGTGCCAGTTCTCCCATCTCACTGATGCTATCCGATCCAAACGCCAGTCCAACACTGAGTGTCATTGGCACTTTGAGGTCAGCAGTCATCTCCCGAACTTCATCCAAAATGACAAATCGGCTCTGCTCCAGTTCCTGCAAAGACTTATGATTCAGCATCAACAGATAACGATCAGAAGACAGACGGCGCAGGTACACTTCGTACCGCTTGGCCCATGACGTAATCTCGCTAGTCACACGGGCAATCAGCGCTGTACGCTGTTGATCGTCCATGCCTTGGGCAGCCTCGTCCAGATTATCCAGAACGAGAATTCCCAATGCAAGGCGTTCATTTTCATATTTATCACGAAGAATGGCTAGCTCCGTAATCTCGTATACATATACATACCGCTCCTGCGGGTTATGAATAACTCCATAATGCCGATCATCCAACTGGAATTCGTCATGCAACTCCTTGGATGAATGTTCCTTCGTCCCATCCTTCTTCTCTTTAGGCTGAGGAAGTTTGGGAAACATATTAAGTAGCGGATTACCCACCATTGTCTTCTCCTGGAACATCTCCGCGACAAAGCGGTTATGCCACTCTACCGTACGATCTTCGCTGTACAGCACAATTCCGAATGGAAGCATGCTGACCGCTTCCCCCTCCATCCGTTTGATCCGAATAGATAGGCCATTAATGTAGTCGTTAAGCTCACGGCGGAACGCGAGCTCCGCCTTAATCATGACGATTCCCAGCGCCGAAGCCAGTATCAGACTAATCAAACCAAGCGTCCAGTTATAAATGGTAACGAACATAACGAGCAACAGCAGCAGTATGAACGCCCATACGGTATAGTAGCCGTGCCAGCGTTTCTTCAGAAATTTAGGCATGACTCATCACCCTATCGTTTTGATTTCGATATTGCCTCACGAAGCGGGAACGCCAGATCGATAATTCCGATAATCCGAAGCGGACCAATGAAGAAGACAGCAGCCGCCAGGAAATATGGTATAACCGGATTCCATTTCTTTGTATGTGAGAGAAAGAAGAAGAAACCGATCGCTTGAATCATGAAGCCCAGATTAATTAACGGGGACAGATTCATGGCAATCATGGTCCAGTATGTTCCATCACTTTGTCTGGAGATCACTTCGATCAAGAGAGCAAGGAAATAATACCAGATCAATGCACGCGGCATACGCCATTCTCTCGCTGGTGGAAGCTTCGATACCACCACACCCATCACGTTCAGAATTGGACGAGCTATGGCGTGTGTAATAAAGGCCATTACCATCGATGTGACAACGAGAGCAAACGGAATCATAAGCTGTGTTTGTTTGGCAACATCCTCGGTCATCTCAGGTGTCCATGCAAAACCGTTGATCATCTGATTCGATGTATTGGTTAACGGTTCAATGGTCAATTTGACCACATCTTCAATATAACTGGACAGGTCGAATTGGAAAATGACACTGCCGACCAAGAGCAACAACAAGTATTCTGCCAACATCATGCCACTTCCCGCCATCAGGGCGAACAGGGCTGATTTACGTGTTTTATACGCGTGACCCATAACGATCGCAGGCAGGGTGAAGATGAGCAATAGTAACAGATAGATGGGGTGGAATACGACCAAAATAACAGCTACGGGCACGAGATGCCATATAAATGATTTTAAAGATAATGAAGCATACAAAATAACTCCCGGAATCATCATAAAAAATATGGCAAGTACCGATAAAGGAGTTAACAGCGAAAGTAGCAAGAGCAGATAAACTGCGCTCCAAACAGCTGATTTAAAGCTAAATTTCAACAAATTCACCTCTTACGCATATGATCTTCTAGCGCGGAAATATCCTGGTACCAGTCTTCAAGCTGGTGACCTTCCTGTTTATGCTTTTTCAACTTCTCAACTAGCAGTGCATCCAGATCCTTGAAAGGAATACCGAGCCTGCGGCCCAATATGTAACTACTCATAATCAAACTGGCAAGACTGTCCCCGATTCGAGTTGTACTGCCTTCCCATAACGCCTTGAATAATCGGGATACCTGATCAAGCACTTCGGTTTTCAGCCATTCAATCACTTTAGCGCGTTTGGCTACATCCAGTTCTTTAGGCATATTGGCGAAAGTCACTCTCCCCCGAAAAAGCTTTATTCTCGATTATAGCATAAAAAGAGGGCCCGCAAAATTACCCCAAAAAACGGAGAAGTTCTCCGAAACTGATGTCAGGTACTTATGCGGAGTCCTCCGTACATCCTATCGACTATATATTTGTAAAAAACTTCGAATGCGCCCCTGATTCAGGACTTCTTAAGTTTAACATGATACCGGACGGCTGTGATTATCCCTAATGAAACAATAATGTTTAAATTCGTAACAGCCTTACTTAGCCTTGATCGATTCTTTGGCTACAATGCCCTCGCAGTACTCAATAATCTGACTCCGTCTGACAATACCAATGAACCGATCCATATCATCGACCACAGGAACAAAGTTCTGAACTTTAGCCAGATTAATCAGGTCCTCCATGTTGGCGTTAATGGATACAGGTTTAATATCCAAGCGAAGGGGAACATCCTTGAGCAAGAACTTTGAAGCGTTTTCAAATGAAATCTTTCCCTCGGCATTCTTCATATACCACAGTAAGTCGCCTTCGGTAACCGTACCAATATATTTGCCCTCTTTATTCAAAATGGGTACCGCCGTAAAACGATGATATTCCATCCGTTCCAACGTTTGCCGCAGCGTAGAATCCGACGTCACGCACGTAACCTCTTGTTTGGGTAGCAAAAAAAATGCGATGTTCATACCCTTGAGTATCCTCCTTGTGAATTTCTTCGTTCAACTTATCTCACTCAACTTATATTATACGGATCAGAACGCAGGATGTTCCAAAAGGATAATAGTTCTCAATACAAAGAAAAAAAACAGCAGCCCGCGAATAAACGTACTGCTGATTGTGGTCTACAACACATCATTGGTATGGAATTGGTTATTCAATCTTTTGCCGGTCAGGGATCATTACTTCACCGGCTGGGGTCGATTGATCCATCCAGTTGTTAATCAGCTCTTTGGCATATTGGACATCTTTCTCGTCAGCCTGACCATAATAGATACCGTCTTTTTTCATCCCCTCACCCAGGATGGTGAAGCTCGAAATCTGTGGTTTCTCCTGAGTAAGCACTTGTTTAGCCAGATCAATAATGAAAGAAGCTCGCATATCCGTCTGGAAGCTGTCTCCCATGATCTGAATCAATTCTGGAATTTTGGCGATTTGATTCAAATTCAGCATCTCATTCGCCATCGCGTTCAGGAAAATCTGCTGCCGCTTGGTACGATTAAAATCGCTATCCTCACGGTATCTTACATAATACAGTGCTTCCTGCCCGTCATAGATCGGCTTACCGCCTTCAATCGTGAATTGCACATGATCCGGATTCTTGTTCACAATGTCCTCATCAATTGGCAGTTTTACACCACCAAGCGCATCAACCACTTTTTTGATTCCGTCGAAGTTGATCGTTGCATAATAACCCACATCAGCATCAAGAAATTTCTCCACGGTATTGATGGACATATTCTCCCCACCAAAAGCATAGGCATGCGCCAGCTTATCATAATCATCTTCGCCGTCCTTGTTGGCATCCCGTCCTACAATCTGCACATACGTATCACGTGGAATGGATACCAACAGCACACGGGATTCCTTCGGACGTACTACAGCATAGATGACGGTATCGGAACGTCCACGCGTTTTCTCATAGGCGCGTTTATCCGAACCGAGCAGTAATACGGAGAAAGGTTCCTTACGGTATACCGTCGGATCAGGCGTGTTGTTGCCTTCCTGCGGTACATAAGAGCGGGATAACTGATCTTCTACTGAACCGGCGAGAAACAGATCAAATGCCGCTACAGCCAGTTGCTGACGGAACAAATACCCTCCGATTAACAAAACAACAAGTGAAACGAGCGTTATATATAGGCCTTTTCTTCTTTTCTTCTTCTTATCCTTAGTTCTGCTTTTCATCCATCGATTCCTTCTTCACTATCGAAATGATAATCCATAATACCAATTAAACGTCTGAGATGTCTTGTGACTCGGTGTTCACTGAAGTTTTCTCTCTCTTGAATCAAGACACCGCTTACGCTCGTTCTATTGTAATCATTGCGAGAGCAAGAAAAGTTACAATCCGGTTAAATTGAAAAGAACAGCGACTCCTTTTTAGCTACAAAAGGTACACTGTTCTCTTCATTTCTAACGTTATCGAATCAGTTTGTGGATATACTTTCCACATGTTGACTCTTCTCTTTTTGACGCAGACGTCCCGTTATAAGCGCAGCTACCAGCGTAAGTACACTGAATACCACCGCAGACCAGAAAAGGCCATTATAACCCTGCCCTGTCGTTTGATGCACTGCCTGGAGCAACACATCACGGATGCCTTCATCAGGAATCTGGGACAGGCCCTCTGTCAGACTGGAGACATCACTCCCTGCTGCTCCACCCGATGCATATTGCTCCAGCATCTCCGGAGGCACCTGAATTCCTTTGTCAGCGAATCCTGCCTGAATGTTGGACCCCAGATTAATGAAAGAACGTGCCAGGAATCCAGCGAAAATCGTAGGTGCAATAGCCATCGCCATCTGGCGGAATAACGAACTGGTCGCTACCGCGATGCCTTTGTTGTTCTCCCCCGCCTGTTCCGTGACAAGTACGTTAACTGGCGCACCAAGCATCATGCCGAAACCGATACCTACGAGTGTACTCGCGATGACAAATTGCCAGATATGCTCCACCCATAGCGGGAATAGCAGGAATCCAATGGCAGATAGCAGCCCCGCAACCGATAACGTCCAGATTGGCCCTTTGCGGTCAACGAGGTATCCACCTCCACCTGCCCCGATGCCAGATGCCAGCGCAAGCGGAGTAAACCAGTACCCGGAAGCCGTATTGGATACGCCGAGATATTGCTCAACAAATCCGGGAATAAAGATCACCGAGGCCAGAATGGCTCCGGAGAAAAAGGCAATCAACAGCGTCCAGCGAAAGGACGCAATGCCCAGAAGCTGTGTCGATACAACAGGTTCACGTTCAGATCCTTCCAGCCTTTTTTCCATGAAGTAAAAGAGCACCAGAATGATTACACCTGCCAAGAAGAAACCGTAGAACATCGGTGATCCCAGGCTTTGAAGCATGTTCACACCGTCCAGATTGCTGAAGCTATACATTAAACTGAGTACACCCAACGTTAGGACAGCAATGCCGCTCCAGTCCACTGCTGCACGATTCAGTTCCTGCTCTTCCTGAATAAATCGAATACCTGCTATGAATAGCAGAATGGCGATAGGCACGTTAATCAGGAATAACCAATGCCAGTTGCCAGTCAGATCCAGTATAAAAGCACCGACATTGGGTCCCAAGATAGCGGCAACACCATTCATCCCTCCAAGCAGACCCAAGGCTGTACCTTGTCGCTCCGCCGGGAACTTGCTTAATACGTATGAGCTGGCAATGATAAAAATCCCACCACCGCCCAAAGCTTGAATGACACGAGCAATCAGGAAAAAGGTAAACGATGTGCTCAACGCGACAAGCAGGGACCCGATCCCAAACAACGCCACTTCAATCAAAAATAGTTTCTTGCGACCATAACGGTCCGACAGTTTGCCCGCAATAGGTACACTCACCGCAAGCCCAAGCGTGTAAAGCGTAATCGTCCATGCTCCCCATGTTGGCGACACACCAAATGATGCATTTAAGGTGGTCAGTGAAGAGGTGATGATCCCGTTATCCAGCGCAGCCATAAATACCCCTATGGCAAACAGGACTAGCGGCCATTTCATTTGTTTTTGCATCACAAGTTACCTCCCGATCAGATCGTAAATTCAGTATCGTACAGTTGGTTTGGTACATATATATTAAACCGAGTTGAATAATAATGACTCACTGGTCATTTTAAAACAAAAGAAAACCATATGTCAATTTAATAATATGGCTATATGGATCAATTTACCTCTGATTCGATAAAATAAAGTTGCCCACAGATTCGGTCGAACCTGCGGGCCAGTCTTCAATGTCTAACGTACTATTGCTGCATCAGGTGACGATTCAGAAATTTCTCAATCGCACGGTACAGATCAAGCTGATTCTCCACGTTTGCGAAGCCATGACCTTCATTATTCTTTAACATATACGGTACATCAACTCCACGCTTGCGTAATGCTTCAACGATCTGGTCTGACTCGGCTTGTTTGACACGTGGATCATTAGCGCCCTGAACCACGAATAATGGAGCCTTCATCTGATCGATGTGGAAGAGTGGTGAAATGGCTGTTAACAGTTCCTTGTCCTGCTCGGGATCTCCTACACGTTCATAGAACATGCTGCGCTCCGATTCCCAGTAAGGTGGCAGTGAATCAAGAAGGGTGAAGATGTTGGAAGGTCCGACATAGCTAATGCCTGCAGCATAGACGTCCGGTGTGAATGCCAATCCTGCCAGAGCCGCATATCCGCCGTAAGATCCACCATAGATCGCTACGCGCTTCGCATCAACCGTTCCCTCTGCAACTAGCCAATTCACGCCGTCTGTGAGGTCGTTCTGCATGGCTTTACCCCACTCTTTATTACCTGCATCCAGGAATTCCTTACCGTACCCCGTAGAGCCACGGAAGTTCACCTGTAGAACGGCATAGCCACGGCTTGCCAGGAATTGAATTTCAGGATTGAAGCCCCATGAATCGCGTGCCCAAGGACCACCATGTGGAACAACCACCAGTGGCAAGTCGGAAGCCTCCGATCCTTGAGGCAGTGTCAGATAACCATGAAGGGTTAGCCCGTCACGTGACTTATACGTAATGGGCTTCATGTCCGACATTTGGCTCTCATCAATCCAAGGTGCGGCATCAGCTAATTTATCGAGTTTGCCTGTTTTGGAATCGTAGAAATAATACGTGCCCATCGTTTTGTCGTTATAGGCTACAAACAGTACCTGGCCTTCCTCGCTTATGCTGCTGAGACTAACTTCCTTACCCGGCACTTTCGCTTTGATATCCTGCATTAACGTTTTGAACTCTTGATCAAAGAATTCATAGTTCACTTTATCTGTCTCATACACAGCAGCAAGAATAGTTCCTTTTTCTTTGGAAGGGATGAAGCTGCTTACATCCACATCTTTATTTTCATAAATAGTTTTGGTTACCTTCTTGCTGCTTGGACTGTACTCTACAATTGCTGTTTTGTCCCGCTCCAAATTAGATACGGCATAGATGTTTTTATTGTCATACGTGAACATGACTGGAGCAAAAGTCTCTCCCAGCTTCGTTGTCAGTAGCGGCTCGAACGGCTGATCCTCTGATTCCCGATACAGTAACGATGACACATTACCATCACTGGATACGGCCACACGAATTTTGCCTTCGTGATCCGTCAGCCAGCCCGTAATATTGCCTGGATTCTCTGCCGCAAGCACAGACTCTCCTGTCTTGATGTTAATACGGTATACATCGAAGATGCGTGGATCACGCTTGTTCATGCCTACCAGAATCTCATCCGGGATATTCTCAAGCGGATCTACCAGGATGGCTCTTGTGTTAGGATACGGTGTCAGATCCTTGCTATTTTTACCATCAATATCCGTAATATATAAATGATAGTTCTCATCGCCTGCTTTATCTTGCACATAGAGCAGCTTGTCATTGGTCGCCCATGCAAATGCTGCGATATTACGTTCTGTTTCGCTCGTAATGCGTACAGGCTTATCCTCGCCGTTTGCGGTAACTACGATATTCATACGGTTGTTCCATGGCTCCAGGTAAGCGAGATGTTTACCGTCAGGTGACATCTGGAACCCTGCCTGAGCAGGCTGTTTGAAGAAGTCTTCCAGAGGTGTAAGCCCCTCTGACTTTACATCGAGTCCGAGCGCAAAATACAGCGCATCTGCGAATTCGCCATGAGTCACCGATTGTTTGGCATTAAATGCACTACCTTCGATAATAAAATGTTGCTTAACCCGTGCAGCGTCATTCGCATGCACAACTGGAATCTGATCGGCATCGCTGTATACTACCTGAATTCCGTTGTCCTTCAGTTCAAATGCACGCGTAAACAACGATGCCATTTGTGCACGTGTAAGTGGCACATCCGGGGCAAAGCCCTTTGCCTTCCCTTGAATGAGCCCGCCTTGCTTCAGAGCGTAGATGGCAGGCGCAGCTTCATTTTCCGGCAAAACATCTGCGAAACCTGTAAGTGATGCAGGCGCATCCATTTTAAGTACACGTTGCAGAATGATCGCTGCTTCGGCACGAGTGATCGGAGTTGTTAACTCTGTGATTTCATCTATGTATCCCAGTTGCTGTAGTGTTTGTGTCGCCTTGGAGGCAATAGCCTCCGAGACTGCCGCTGTAGGTTTTACGGCTTCTGCCGCCTGTACAGCTGGTTGAATCAATGCAATGGACATGGCCATGGTAAGCGTGAGAGCGTATACCTTTTTGCTAATCGCGTTCAAACGATTTCCCCCTTTAAAGTGAATTACAGAATAATATGGAATTATACGTAAGTTATTTTACCATGATTAACCACTATATAACAGCGAGAAGAGTCTCCTATACGATGTCCTTGTTCACCCTTTCATTTTGAGCCCGAAAACCCATAGTTGAATAACTTCCGAGTCTCCACAAAACGCCCTTCACGAGTATCTGTTCCAAATACAACTGATATCAGTCTTTTGCCATCACGTTCAGCTGTCCCCACAAAATGATATCCGGAATCTTCATCATACCCGGTCTTTAATCCGTCATTCCCATCATAAGCATACGGTCCACCAATAGAGGACAACATCCAGTTCGTGTTACTCATGTACATCCCTTTTTGGTGCATTGATACTTGCATTTGACTGGAGATTCTTAAAATCTCGGGATGGTTATTCAGCAGATATCGCGCAAGCTTGCATGCATCTATAGCCGTCATTAAGGTCTGCCCTTGTATATCCATCGGACGGTTAGGACCAAGCAGCTTTTCACTGAGGCCCGTTGAATTCGTGAATTGTGTATCCTCAGACAGCCCAATCTGAGTTGCTTTCTGATTCATCTGTTGCACAAACTTCTGCTCTGTACCACTGATATGTTCAGCCAGAGCAACCGCTGCATCATTGGCTGAATAGACAGCTATGATCTCGAACAACTCCTGAACGGTGAATTGCTCTCCTTGTTTCAGGGTCAGTTGACTGCCCCCCACGGAGCTGGCATACAGACTCACATTAACAAGATCATTCCAGCCTATATCACCATTGATCACGGCCTCCATTACTAACAGTTCTGTCATCAACTTACTGACGCCTGCCGGAGCAATCTCTTCGGAGCCGTTAAAATCCATTAAGATCTGTTCAGAGTTCATATCCATTAGTACCGCAGATTCAGCTTTAATTCCCGGTTTGCCTACCAGCATGTCCGGTTTCACACCCAAATATATAATAAGCAAGAGAGCTAGCAGCATACCTGCCCGTTTCCACCATTTTTTCATAAGATGATCACCTCTTACCTATATAGACGAAGTAAAGAGGCATTTTGTCTGCACTTTTTTGAAAAAAAGTTAAATTTTTTTTATTTTTTGGTTACAAAAAAAACATGAACCCCATACACCCATGCCAGAGTGTACAGAATCCATGTTTTTAAAGACACTTTTTATTCATTTTCCCAGGAGAATTCTTCATTAATAATCTAGCAACCGGCTTCTTAAAGGACCCCAATCCTTACAGCTGCTAATTTAAGAATGTGTTACTGAGCTACAACTGCTTTGTCTGCATTAACTTGCAGGTCGCTCAGGTAAACGCCTGTTCCATCACCAATCGCATAGTTCATTACACGTTTGTTAACGGGTGCTACAACTGCACGATACAGTGTAGGGAATACAGGAACTTCATCTACCATGTATTGCTGCCATTGATTGTAGATCTCTTTACGCTTGTCTACATCAAATGCTTCAGCAGAGATACCTTGTGCCAGCAATTTGTCATTCTCTTCGCTGGAGAATCTGGAGAAGTTGTAGAGTGCATCGCGGCCATACAGACCAGATGGATCTACGTCAATACCAACGCCCCATGCTGCTTGATACACATCAATTTTCGGATCATCTTTACCTGTGTTACCTACACGGTCATAGAAGCTGTTGAACTCAACCATTTCCAGGTTTACTTTCAAACCAATAGCTGCCCATGATTGAACATAATAACGAGCCAATGGTTCAGCTGTGTCGCCACCAGTCATGGATACAAAGTTGATTTCGAGTGGTGTTCCATCCGGATTCGTACGGAATTCACCATCCAGTTTGTAACCAGCTTCGTCGAGCAATGCTTTCGCTGCTTCTGGATCATATGCTACACCCGGATTGTTGGAATCATGGAATTCTGGGTGAGATGGTGGAATCAAGGTTGTTGCATTCCAACGCAGGCCATTATAGAAACGTTTACCTACTTGATCGTTATCTACAGCCATCCACATTGCTTTACGCAAGTTTTTGTCGCCCATTTTTGCTTCGGCATTGCTTACAACTTTTCCGTTCTCTTCATCCCACGTACCCAGTTTGAAACCGATGTACGTATAAGCACGATCGATTGCGCCCAGGAATTCTACGTTGGACAGGTTAGCATTATCTTTGTATTGATCTGTCGGGAATGCATCCACGAGGTCTACCCCGCCAGATTTCAGTTCTTGAACAACCGTTGTCGGGTTGATAACTTTCAGAGTCACTTTGTCCAGTTTCGGAGCCCCACGCCAGTAGTCTTCGTTCTTAACATAAGTTACAGACTCACCCGGAGTGATTACATCCACTTTAAATGGACCAAAACCAATTGGTTTTTCACGTACTTCTTTGGAAGAAGACATTTTTGCTACATCCATATCGCCGAAGATATGTTTAGCCAGTGGATACGTCCATACGCCACCTGTCAGCAGGGACGGAGTGGATTCTTTATACGTAATGCTGATTTGTTTGTCGCTCAGCACTTTAATACCAGAGATTGTTTTTGCTTTTCCAGCATGGAATTCTTCCATACCTACTATGCTAGTAAAGTTGGAGTCATAACGTGGACCATCATACGCTTTGTTACCAATAACTTCATAAGCAAATTGCAGATCTTCAGCCGTTACCGGCTTGCCATCATGCCAGTTTACGTTGTCACGAATGGTCAGTGTGAACGTTTTGCCATCTTCAGATGTCTCATATGTTGCTGCACCATCATTGGTGTACACATAGTCTTTGTCCCATGTAAGTAATGGCTCATCGAACCATTGCAGTACCTGAACATCCGGGTTACCGGAATAGAAGTTATAGTTCAGTGTACCTTCAAAAGCAGTATCCGATACAAGTCCGAATGTAATCGATCCACCCTCGATCGCAGTACCTTCATTCGTTTTGACATTGTTGAAGTCTTCAATGGAGTAAACGCCCTCTTCATTAGCAGGTTTTTCCTCCGTTTTTCCCTCTTCTGTGTTGGAAGCTGGAGCTGGAGTAGCTGCTTCTTTCTCAGAGCACGCTGCGAGCACCAATACAAAGACCAACATCATCGTGAAAAATAGTCCCCGTGAAAATAATCCCTTTTTCATGAACCTTTCCTCCCTTTTTTTAACCTCTTCTTTGTCTTGCATCAGTCGCACGCTTTAGGGCTTGACCGACATTATTTATACTCAACATCAATACCAGAATCAGTACCGATGCGGGTAGCCATATCCACCATCTGGACTCCAGGGTTTGCGGATTACGTGCATAACTTACGAGTGTTCCAAGACTAGGCGTACTTTCGGGAAAACCAAACCCTAGGAAAGACAGCCCGGATTCGAGGCCAATGTTGGCAGCGAGATTCAATGTCATCGTTACGATGATAATGGAACTCAGATTCGGAAGAACCTGTGAGAGCATAATCTTCAGATGAGATGAGCCCAATGTTTTTGAAGCTTTTACATAATCCAGTTCCCGTTCCTGTAATGCTTTGGAGCGAATCAACCTGGCGATACCCATCCAGAGAAATGCCGTCATGATTAGAGAGAACGAGATGATATTGTATTTCGGTACTGCCGTAACAAACGCGATAACAATCATCAACATCGGAAGGATCATGAAGAAATCAACAACACGCATAAACAGGTTGTCTATCATTCCACCGAAATAACCGGATAAAAGGCCAATTAAGATACCTATGAAGCCAGTCATTAACGTTACGATAATTCCAATGGTCAGGGAGTTACGTGTACCGATGACCAGTTGGCCAAATACATCACGACCTCCATAGTCCGTTCCAAGCCAATATTTCGCGGATGGAGGTTCATATAAGGCAAACAGATCCACGCGTACGATATCATCCTGATTCAGAATGAGAGACGTGCCATATACCAGCAACATGACCAAGCCCAAGAAAATGAGCGAGATTAGTGCCACCTTATCTCTGACAAGCTCCCTCCATAAAATACTCAAGCTGGAGGGGCTTTTATCAACCTTTTGTGAAGTTACAACTACCTCGTTGGCCTTGCTCATCTTGTTTTCACCCCGAAATCTTCAAGTTCTTACTTGATCCGTATACGTGGATCTACAATTCCTAGAATTATGTCAGACAGCAATGCCCCGAGAATGGAAGCTACGCCATACAACAATACGAGTGCAGTCACAACGCTGAAGTCACGCAATGAGATGGAACTCAGGAACAACTGCCCCATACCTGGATAACTGAATATACTTTCAATAAATACCGTACCTCCGATAAGCCCTGTAATCTCATATCCGAAGAACGCGGCGATAGGTAATAGTGAGTTCCTCAAGATATGCCTGTTGTAGATCCGGGATTCCGAGGCGCCTTTGGCTCTGGCAGTAATAACGAATTCCTTATGCTTGATATCAATGATTTCACTACGTAAATATTGAACCGTAGATACCGTTGTAATTAGTGCCATGGATAATGCCGGCAATAATAGATGATAGAACTTACTCATTACGTAGCTGAATGTGCCTGGTGTAAGACCCGGCGCAACGCTACCTCCTGTCGGGAACCAGCCGAAGTGGAATCCGAAGATCCATACCATCACCAGTGCGAAGATGAACAATGGTGCGGCAAACCCCAGGTAAGTGTATCCCGTGATCAACCGATCAGACCAGGTATCGTTGTAACGACCACTGATGATACCCAGTGGAATAGCGATCAGGTAAGTCAGTACAAGTGTCGCCAGTGCGAGCCAGAATGTATTTGCTACACGCTGACCGATCAAGTCGGTAACCGGCATTTTGAAACGGAAGGATTGCCCAAAATCACCTTGGATGGCGTTTTTGATCCAGTCCCAATATTGCACGTACCAGGGATTATTCAATCCTAGTCTCTCTCGCTGCGCTTCCAATGCTTTGGGATCAACGCTTGGATCAAGCAATCCCGTTAGTGCATCGCCCGGCATGGCTTTGGCCATCAGAAAGACCAAAAGACTAAGTAAAAAGATCTGAGGGATCATTATGATAATTCTGCGTACTATCGTTTTCCACATATGGCCTTCAACCTTTCTGAGGTAGAGCTACTCGGTGAGTATCGGAAATGGATTTGAGCGAGTATGCAAGCCCTTCCTCATCAAAGAAATTTCGGTATGAATGTTCATACTCGGATTTGACCTGTTGACGGAAGGCTACCATTTCCTCTCGTTTGGTTGGGTCCATATCCGGAATGGCTGCAATGAGACGTTTGGTATAGATGTGTTGCGGATTCTCAAAAATATCATTTGTTGTGCCCTGTTCCACATATCGACCTTTATACATAATCCCAATCTGATCACACATATGACGGATGATGCCCAGATCGTGACTGATGAACAGATAGGTCAGATTTAATTCTTTTTGAATTTCCTGCATGAAGTTGAGTACCTGAGCTTGTACCGATACATCGAGTGCAGATACAGGTTCATCCGCGATAATTAGTTTCGGCTTCAGTGCAATAGCCCGTGCAATGCCAATCCGTTGACGCTGTCCGCCGGAGAATTCATGCGGATATTTGTAGATTGATTCCGGACTCAGGCCAACCTTTTCAAGTAATTCTCTTACTTGTCTTTTCTCCTCGGTAGCTGTCAGACGCTCATAGTTACGAAACGGCTCAGCGATAATATCGATAACCCGCTTCTTTGGATTCAGTGATGAATATGGGTCTTGAAAAATCATTTGAACATCCCGCTGGAGTTGCCTGTTCTTACGTCGCTCTGTAGCCAGATTTTTGCCGTTAAACAGAATCTTTCCGTCAGTGACATGGTTTAGCCCAATAATGGCTCTGCCTGTTGTTGTCTTACCTGAACCTGATTCGCCAACCAGACCATAGGTCTGTCCTTCTTCAATGGAGAAGCTAACATCATCAACAGCCTTTACACTGCCAATTTCCCGTTTAAGCAATCCACCGCGAATCGGAAAGTGTATCTTGAGCCCTTCTACTTCGAGTAATGCCATTATGTTATTCCTCCTCAGCTTTGGTCAGGGAAATGAAAGTGCTGGTAACAGGTACACCGTACAAAGTGACCTGGTGCAATTTCATGCATCTGTGGGTTCTCTTCATGAGCCGATTCACTAATCCATGGAATTCGGGTTTTGAATCTGCACCCTTTGCGAGGAAGATTTTTGAGTGATGGTACGATGCCTTGGATGACATGTAATTTGGATCTTTCTTCAGACAGGGTGGGAATAGAGTTCAACAATGAGCGGGTATATGGATGCTTCGCATCGTTCATCAATGTGAAGATATCTGCGATTTCAACAATTTCGCCTGCATACATAACTGCAACGCGATCAGCCATCTCAGCTACGACACCCAGATCATGTGTAATCAGAATAATGCCTGCGTTAATTTCATTCTTCAGATCACGGATCAGCTCCAGAATCTGTAGTTGAATCGTAACGTCAAGCGCCGTCGTTGGTTCATCGGCTATGAGTAGTTCCGGTTTGTTGGCAATCGCAATGGCAATAACAATTCTCTGTCTCATACCACCAGATAGTTCGTGGGGATACTGCTTGTATATTTGTTCGGGACGTGGAATCCCTACCTGATTCAATAAGTGAATGACCTTTTCTCTCTTCTCTCTAGAAGACAGCTTGGACTGATGAAGTGTGAGAATCTCTTCAATCTGTTCACCAATAATCATTAGAGGATTTAGTGCGGACAATGGGTCCTGAAAAATCATGCCCATTTCTTTGCCGCGTAGCTTGTTTAACTTGCTTGGGGAGATGTTGGCAATATCTTGTCCTTTATAGAGAATCTGGCCTTCGATCTTTGCTTTGTTATGCAAACCCATAAGAGAGAATGCAAAAGCACTTTTACCTGACCCGGATTCACCTACAATTGCCAACACTTCATTTTTCTTCACCGTAAGGTTAACGTGATCCACTGCTGCATAATAGTCATCTTCAATTCTGAATGATGTTGTTAGATTTCTGACTTCCAATAGCTCTGTATTCAAATCAATCACCCTAACCCCATAATTTCCGTAGATTGTATTCGTGTGTAGAGAAATGCATCCACTGTATATTTCCAAGTTCTTGAAGATAACGAACAATAGCTTATACAAAATACCAAATTGTTAGGAGAAACAAGTTTAAGAGACTTATATTTAGACCATTGGTCAATTAATGTTGATAATTCCTAGCGGAATTATATATCAAAATAATTAATGTAATCATACGTGTAATTTTAGCTAACGTCAATGCTTATTTTGAGATTTTTGGTATAAATGTTTTTTATACTACAGATTTGGATATTAGTAATACTATAAAGGCATATAGCAGGATTTTGAGAGGTATTATCTTGTTTTTAGCTGTGAGGTGAACATAGGCAATTAGACGATATAACATATACATAACATAATAGTTACATTTAGTGTATGTGTATGCTTTGATTTAAGTAGACATTCTTAATTTTGCGTGAGGTAAATGTTACATATATGAGTGATGATTATATCTCGATCTATAGCTGAATTTTATTGAACCCGGAGCCGTTATGCTTACAATTGAAATAATATGTGCGATCAAAGTAAAAAATCTAGTTAATCTAGTATAGTTTTATTTATTTGCTAATGTAAAGACCAAATTGTCATCTTTTATCATTTATTTTACAAAAGAAAGAAAAAAGCCCTGCAAAATGCAGAGCTTATCTAATAATTATTCATTTAAGTGTATATATAACACCTTTTACTGAGAGTCAGGGGGTCTTTTACCACGTTTTAACTCATTAATACTCAGTCCAAAATCCATCTGCAAGTGAGGATAGTCCGGAAAGTTTGCCCAATCTCCACCCCAAGTGAAACCTAACTCTTTGGCGAGATCCACAACTTCCATCCAGTCTGTCTTGCCATTGCCGTTATCATCCCGTTCCATATCCCACACCACATCACCCTCAGGCGTCCTCAATGCAAAATCAATTGCTAATCCGTAGTTATGATATGACTCACCACCACGTGCATTAGTAACGATATTGCCTGCGCTTGAGCGTCCTTGGTTGAATAGTGCATCTTGCTCCTCGGAACTTCGGTAACCGTGGGTGATAACAATCTCTATTCCACGTCTCGCTGCCTTACGTACCAATAATTTCTCATTCTCTGCTACCACAGGATGTAGGCCGGTGATTGGCAGAGCTTCTTGGATTGTTGTCCCAGGCCACATATTATCTATATCATCTTTTTGCTGTAACCATACATATATAATGGAAAGTAAAAGAGTAGCTATAATCCAGGTTTTCAGACTTTTTTTTCTCTGTTTGCCTTTACGTTTTGATGTATTCATATCCACTCCTGGTGTTTATTCTGAAATAAACAGCTATTCCTGCTGCCTGAACCTTTTCAGTAGATTAGACTCTATTATAATTCATTTGAGCCTTGAATGCTTCTATCACCACAGTATTGAATTCTTCCATTGGTTAGAGTGGATCTGTTATTTCTAATAATTCTATTGATATATACAAAAAAGCAGCCGGCTATAAGCCGACTGCTTCGTATGCAAGCTGAGTAAAAACTACTCAGTTGTGTATGGCAATAATGCGATTTGACGGGAGCGTTTGATTGCAATCGTCAGCATGCGTTGATATTTAGCGCTAGTACCTGTTACACGGCGTGGCAAAATTTTTCCACGTTCGCTGATAAATTTACGAAGCAAGTCCGTATCTTTATAATCGATGTGAGTAATTTTGTTAGCTGTGAAGAAGCACACTTTACGACGTTTATTACGGCCGCCACGACGTGCCGGTCTTTTATCGTTGTCTCCGCCTTCTCTTTGCTTGAAGCCCATGCTTTTCAGTCCTTTCCTATCATGTAACCCATATCTCCTAAGAGTATCAGCTCATGTTAAAATGGCAAATCATCATCCGATATATCAATCGGTTTTCCGTCATCGGAAAAAGGATCCTGATTGTTGCTACGCGAATTATTGTTATTGTTCGCGCGTCCGCCGCCTCCATAAGAAGGCTCTTCACGCATTGGTTGCCCACCGCCGCCACCGCTATTATCACGGTTAGCTGACTCCAAGAAACGGACATTATCGGCAATGACTTCGGTCACGTATACACGTTTTCCTTCGTTATTCTCGTAGTTCCGTACTTGAATGCGTCCTTCGACTGCAGCCAGGCGTCCTTTGCGCAAGTAGTTCGCACAGGTCTCGGCAAGCTGTCTCCAGGTTACGACCGGAATGAAATCGGCTTCCTTTTCTCCCCCTTGGCTTGTAAACGGTCTGTCCACTGCCAAAGTAAATTGCGTAACTGCCACTCCTGCTGGAGTGTAACGCAACTCAGGATCCCGGGTTAACCGTCCGATCAGAATGACACGGTTCAACAATGTAATCCCCTCCTTCAGAGCGTATTGGTGCGTTAATCACGAGTTGTCTTAAGCAGACTTAACGTCGTTGGTAATGAGATAACGAATTACTTCGTCAGAAATCTTCATGAGACGCTCAAGTTCAGTTACAACTGCTGGTTCAGCAGTGAAATGTACCAGAACATAAAAACCATCACGGAATTTCTTGATCTCATACGCAAGACGGCGTTTACCCATAACGTCGTGAGCTGTAACTTCACCACCGCCGTTGGAGATGATGCCTTGGAATTTATCGACTGTAGCTTGAACAACTTCTTGCTCAATGTCAGGACGAATAATGTACATCACTTCATATTTGCGCATAATTTTCACCTCCTTATGGACTCTGGCCCTCAATCTAGGTTGAGAGCAAGGAACGAGCACAAACTCGAACTATATTAATATAACAAATACCGAGTCAAAGTGCAAGCAAACGTTCCCTGTACATATTGGCACATGATCAGCCCAGCTATGGAGCACACTACAGAAGCAACAAAGTAACATAATCTGCAGAGGAGGTTTTATCATGGGTGAAAAAACCGAGTTTGAACCAGGAGACAAAGCCCCAAACGATGGAGAGTATACGGAAGTTGGGGAAAAAAGCTTTGTCACGGAAATTCAGAACCCTAAGCGGGTAACGCTGCAAAAAGGTGAAGCTTTTCCCGAAACAAGCAATCATAATCGTAAGTGGAAGAAGCTGACCAAAGCCCGCGTCCATTAATCGCAATACTTTTTTACGATCCATGTATATAAAACGGAATAAAGCACATAATACAATCAGGCGGTGCACGAGAGAGGTGTGGTTCCGTTGGACAACGAAGCCGATCATTCGCTGTTGGAGATTCATCACGTAATTTAAGAAGCAAGTGGTTATGTGTAGTAAGGCCCTTCGTCTGAAGCACGCGTATTGCTACGTGCAGTACACCAAATGTCTGATTGTTACGACCGATTGTTTCCTAACAAACAAATGCACCGCCGGATAAAGAGCCCTTCGGGGCTCTTTGTTTTTCGTTCGAGCCATTAATGATGCATCTGATATGGATACATGTTCAATACATATTCAATAAAACGTTATACCAAAAAAGACTTTCCTAATGGAAAGTCTTCTTATCGATCTTTTTATTAAACTCAATGTGTATTGAGTAAGTTACAATTGAAGTGGCGGAAAGGGTGGGATTCGAACCCACGCACGCTGTGACACGCCTAACTGATTTCGAGTCAGCCCCCTTGGGCCTCTTGGGTACCTTTCCGCAGCAATATTGATTATAGCATGATCATTTACAGAACGCAACACTCCTGCGGAGCCTGCATGTAAACGTTATTACGCATACTGCATACCGAATTATTGCAAGATCAGGATTCAGTGGAATCTTCGGCTGAACGCAGTACCTTCTTCATGTTTTTCTCGAATTTCGCTCTTGGAATCAACACGCTGTGTTTACATCCGACACACTTAATCCGAATATCCATACCCATACGAATGATCTCCATCTCATTGCTACCACAGGGATGCTGCTTCTTCATCTGCACAATATCCCCAAGCTGGAAACTTTTACGCTCCACCTGTGCCATCCCCCTCATCTTTCTCCAAAGCTACTGCCTGTTCCAATACGGCTTGATTGCTCATCTCATGATACTCCAGCGTTTTTTTCACATCACCCTGAATCTGACGTTCCACCGAAGCACGAGAGTTAGGCATACATTCAGCCACGATTCGCACCACATACTCAGATGTAGACATCGACTGTATACCGAGCACATCCGGCACCTTCACAATATTTAGGTCACGCTCTTCAATCCCAACCAAAGACTTTTTCACCAGATGTACCGACTCATCGAGACTTAAGTCCGCCTTCATCGGAATATCCACTACAGCCAGCGAATTCGACATGGAGTAGTTCGTTACACTTGCAATCGCCCCGTTTGGGATAATGTGCACTTCACCTTGCCAGCTGACCAGTTTCGTTGTTCTAAGTCCGATCACTTCAACCGTTCCCTTGTAGGTTCCCGTCTGAATAACATCCCCCACAGCGAACTGGTCCTCCAATATAATGAAGAAACCGGTAATAACATCCTTGACCAGACCCTGTGCACCAAAACCAATGGCAAGCCCGAGCACACCGGCACTCGCGAGTAGAGGTCCAACTTGGATATTGATCTCAGATAACAGTAGCAGAATCATAATAAAATTACATGTTATGGAGGTCGCATTTTTCAACAGTTCCCCTACGGTTACGAACCTGCGCGGATTCACGCGAATCTTGCCTTCCTGCTTGCGTTCCATGGAACGATCTATAATCCGATAGACTACCTTAATGACAATACGGGTGATGATAAAAATAATGATGATCCGGATTGAGCTGAACATAATGTTAAGCCACATTTCTGGATCTGCAATTTTGTTCCAGACTTTATCCGTCCAACGAAGGGCTTCATCCACGGCGGCTACCGGACCGCTAGCTGTAGTCCCTTGAGCAAACTGAAATGACAACATTCATCATCCCTCCTCTACATCGGTATGTTATCATAGCTGTCTTCTGTTTTGAAATAGAGGCCTCGGATCTCTACGAACTCGTTACGAATGATCTTCTGCACTCGCTCCAGATCCTCTTTTGGAAACTGAATACATAGCGCACACCCTGCTGTAATTTCTTTTGGTGTAGGGAACAAATCAATCTCTATCTCAGCAAACTCCAGCAGCATTTCAGCACGCAGTGCCTGCTGGGTTGAATCAAACGCAATCAGCATCCAATCGTTAATCCATTCGTCCATGTTCGGCTCCTTTCGCCATACGTCCAACCCTAGAGAAAAAGCTTGTCCTCGTGAAGTATAAAACGCTCTACCTTTCCATATACTGTTACTACTATTCCAAGGGAAAGGATAGATCCTATGAATCCTACTTCGCGTTCCTTTTCATCACAAGACATGACCAGTTTGAAAATCCCCCATACCGATCCAGGTATTCACTCAGCCATTACCCATCGTTTAATGTTCCATCTCTATAAAGCCCATTCTCTGCAAAATGTAGTGATTGTCTGCATCGGCACAGATCGCTCAACAGGCGACTGCCTTGGTCCTCTGGTCGGATCAGCCCTTTCCAAGTGGGACAGCCCTTTATTCCATCTATATGGTACCTTGGATGAACCAGTCCATGCGATGAACCTGCAAGATACACTCCACAACATACAGAAAACACACCATAACCCTTATGTGATTGGCATTGACGCCTGTCTCGGTCAATCATCCAGTGTGGGATGCATTCAAGTTGTGAATGGTCCACTCAAGCCGGGTGCGGGGGTAAATAAAGAATTACCGCCGGTCGGCGATATCCATCTGACAGGTATCGTTAACGTCGGCGGCTTTATGGAATACTTTGTTCTACAGAACACACGGCTCAGTCTTGTTATGCGCATGTCCGAGATTATTTCCAGCAGTCTATACTCGGCCATTCGGGAATGGCATACACGTTCTACTCTGCTTGCTGTGCCAGAGTAATAGCTTCCTTTTCCTCTGGGGACAGAGTATACGTGGACTCTCCCCCTTTAAGAGGTTTGGCATATACGTAAGAACCGTCACGGTTATATATCCCCGTAAGGATCATGCCATCCTGGCTATCGTTAATCATGGCCATTGAGAAGCTCAGATCACTGCCACGCTCTCCATATGCATTGTACCTTTTCAAACCAACTTTACCTTGAATGCGGGTCAGCTTTTGCATGACAACTTGCAGCTGATTCGTTTGCAGTTTGTGTTCATCCTCAATGCTGTCCATCTGAAGTTTCAGATTAATCAGCAATGATTCCAGGTCCTCTACTCCACTGCCAGCCATCATGGCTTCATATTTACGTTTAAACTTTCGTAACTTTGCCCCTTGAACAATACTCACAATCAGCAAGATCACCGTAAGTAATGCCATTCCGCCAATAATCCATAACAGCTGTTCCAGAATCAGCTCGTTTAATTCAGCCATGTAATTGCAACTACCCCTCTATATTTTTGATCAGATTAACGTCTGTCCTGTAATATTATCATTCATTATAAATCAACCCGATATCCATAAGCTTAATCAAGCAACCCTGTATCAAATGAGTTCATCATTTCAACTCTAATCTAGTCTGCCCCAGTCAATTCAAACACTGCCTTAACGAGTGCTTCCACATGTTCTCTAGTTGAATTGTATCCCACACTGGCCCTTACTGCTCCGGTAGCGGTTGTACCAGCAGATTCGTGTGCAAGCGGTGTGCAATGAAAACCGGAGCGAACCGCAATCCCATAATTCCGATCTAAACGGAAGGCGAGTTGTGCTGAATCATACCCATCCACAGTAAAAGATACTAATCCGGTGCGTGGCTGTCCAATCTCTGGACCAAGCATTCGAATGCCCTTAACGGATGACAACCCATCCATCATAAGTTGGATCAGTTCCCACTCATGTTTGTAGATGAACGCGGGTGTCATCTCAAGTACATGTTTCACACCCGCATTCAGCCCTGCGATCCCGACTGTATTCGGCGTCCCCGCTTCATACCGATCAGGACGCACCTTTGGCTGCTCTACAGCTTCTGACTGACTTCCTGTTCCTCCATGAAGTAAAGGCTCTATATCGAGCTCTGGAGCAATGTACAAGCCCCCTGTACCCTGAGGACCAAGCAGTCCCTTATGCCCTGGAAAAGCCAACATATCAATGCCCAATTGTTGTACATTCACAGGCATAACCCCAGCACTCTGAGCTGCATCTACCAATAAGATCGCCTGATGTTTACGACATAGGAGCGAAATTTCTCCAATAGGAAGAATACTGCCAAGCAGATTCGAACTATGTGTACATACCACCAATCTGGTATTGGAGCGAAACATACGTTCCATTTGCATCAGATCAATGGCTCCAGCAGCATCAACAGGTACATAATCAATCTCCACATTTCGGAGTCTGCGCATATACTCTAGTGGTCGTCTGACTGAGTTATGTTCAGCCATGGTGGCAATCACATGGTCGCCCTCTCTGAGCGAGCCTTGAATCGCCAAATTCAGTGCTTCTGTCGTATTTGATCCGAATGCAATATCATTCGCATTTTTGATTCCAAAGATATTGGATATTGATCTTCTCGCCTCGAACAATACACGACTTGCCTGAACAGCCATACGGTGACTTCCTCTGCCAGGATTGGCTCCGGCAATCTCCAATGCACTCAACATCGCATCACCGACAGCAGGTGGTTTGGGCCAAGATGTTGCTGCATGATCTAGATAGATAACTCCCTCCACCTCACAACCACCTCTGTCCTATAAATTAATAATTCGCCTGCACATATTGCACATATAACCCTATAAACAAAGAATGACATATCGTTTCTCCATGGTACAGAGGCGATATGTCATGACATGAGTAAGCCCCGCATGTTGTTAATGAATCATAGAGCCGACTGTTATTGTAACAATTCCAATAGCCGTTCCAGATCCTGTTGACTGTAGTAGTTGAGCTCAATTTTACCTTTATCTTTATTGTGCTTGATTTTCACTGTAGTTTTGAAACGTTCACGAAGAGATTCTTCCAATGTATCAATGAATGGATCTTTCTTTTTTAACTTCGATTTGGCTTTAGCCTCACCTGTTTTGGAGCGATCCAGTTGTTGAACAGCTTCCTCCAACTCACGTACACTCCATTGCTGATCAATGGTCTGTTTCGCAAGTTGCTTCACTATAACCTCGTCTTTAACACCTACGATCGCACGTGCATGTCCCATAGATAATGTTCCACGTGAAACATGGTCTTTTACTTCTTCGGGCAAAGATAACAGACGCAAGAAGTTAGCAATGTGAGAACGTGATTTACCTACTTTTACAGACAACTCTTCCTGAGTCAACGCGAATTGATCCATTAACCCCTGATAAGCAACTGCAACTTCCATAGCGTTCAGATTCTCCCGTTGCAGGTTCTCGATCAACGCAATCTCCATTACCTGCTGATCACTGAAGTTGCGGACTACAGCCGGTACCGTGGCATTACCACAATATTGCGAAGCTCTGAACCGTCGTTCTCCGGCAATAATCTCATAACCTCGTAATACAGGACGAACAATAATGGGTTGTATGACACCGTGCTGACGAATGGACTCAGCCAGTTCATGTATTGCGCCCTCATCAAATACTTTACGTGGTTGATAGGGGTTAGCCCGCAGTTGACTAATCGGGATTTCTACGACTTTATCATCGTCATTAATTGAAAGCGAAGGAATGAGGGCATCAAGACCTTTTCCAAGCCGCTTACTCATAAGAAATCACTTCCTTTGCGAGCTCTAAATACACTTCCGCCCCTCTTGAACGAGGGTCATACGTAATAATGGATTGACCATGAGATGGTGCTTCACTAAGCCGTACGTTACGCGGAATAATCGTTTGATATACTTTTTGTTGAAAATACTTTTTCACTTCTTCAATAACCTGAATCCCCAGATTGGTCCGCGCATCAAACATCGTCAGCAATACCCCTTCAATCTGCAGGGATGTATTCAGATGTTTCTGTACCAGACGAACTGTATTGAGCAACTGACTTAATCCTTCAAGTGCATAATACTCACACTGAATCGGAATGATCACCGAATCGGAAGCAGTCAACGAATTGATCGTTAACATACCAAGAGATGGTGGACAATCGATCAGTATGTAATCATAGTTTTTTTTCACCATGGCGAGTGATTTTTTCAGGCGAACTTCCCGTGATATCGTGGACACCAATTCGATCTCGGCTCCGGCAAGCTGAATCGTTGCAGGTATGATATGAAGGCCTTCAATCTGAGTCTCCAAAATTGCTTCTTGAGGAGGAACCTCATTAATAATGACATCATATATACAATTAGCCACATCTGCTTTATTGATTCCGACTCCGCTGGTTGTATTCCCCTGAGGGTCAATATCGACAAGCAATACTCTTTTCCCGAGTGAAGCCAGTCCTGCACCCAAGTTAACAGATGTCGTCGTTTTCCCCACACCGCCCTTTTGATTTGCTACGGCCATAATCTTAGACAATTACTTCACCTCAAATAAAATAGGAGTCTTTTCTGTAGGTTGTGAGATATTGTTAACAAAAAGCAGGCGGCTATCGTCCACACAAACAACAACTACCGTTCCATCAATATACCGACCGTTCTTTAAACATGTCAGACCTAACTTGCTTTATAGACATAAAAAGCGGCCCATTGCCGCCATAAGCTTCAATTATTTGCGTTTTGGAATATGGATAACGATCTCATAATGATCCTCATGGTCTGCTTCTTTTGTTTTGATGTCCAGACCAGAGCCAGTTACCATATCAATGGATTGGCGAATTGTATTAAGTGCAAGCCTTACATCCTTGGTAAAGGAAACACGTCTAGATTTTTTAATCTTGGAAGATTCCTTGTAGAAGGCAACACGTGCCTCTGTCTGTTTCACATTCAATTCTTTTTCGATAATCTCACCGAGCAACTTCATCTGCAGTTCTTCCGTATCCAGAGAAAGTAATGCCCTTGCATGCCGTTCAGAAATTTTGCGTTCCATCAATGCGGCCTTAATGCCGTCCGGAAGCTGTAACAACCGAATTTTGTTCGCGATGGTTGACTGGCTTTTACCGAGTCGTTGTGCCAGACTTTCCTGTGTCAATTGATGCAAGTCGATCAGCTTCTGATAAGCGACAGCTTCCTCAATGGAAGTCAATCCTTCACGCTGCAAGTTCTCAATCAGTGCAATGGATGCGGCCTGAGAGTCGTTGAATTCACGCACAATAGCCGGAATCGTATCCAAACCCAATTTTCGAACTGCACGCCAGCGACGTTCCCCGGCAATAATCTCATATGATCCATTTCGCACGCGAACGACAATAGGCTGAATTACACCATGTGTTTTGATCGTCTGCAACAACTCATCAATTTTATCATCATCAAAAATAGTACGGGGTTGATATGGGCTGCTCACAATTTCATTAACCGGAATCTGTTTGATCTCATCTCCGTTATTGCGCTCCGCCAAACCAAACAACTTCGAAAATTGTTCTTTCATTCCGCAGATTACCACCTAGTTTCGTAATAGCTCCTACAGTCTTTGCAGGTGCTTCTTATTCAATAAGCGACCTTTCACATGCATCGTTCTTGGAATAAGTTTTGCCTTTCATAACGCTTTCTGTCATGCAACATCGAACGCATATCCATCTATCTATACATATAATCTATGATCGCTGTGACCCAGGATCGGATACTTCTATTCTATCATCTTTTCTATCATAATCCTATGCTTACCTATTCTTTAAACTCTACTAATTATCCTGCTTTTTCTTTGTGAATATTGGAAATATGACGACTTGCACACATTCAATTAATGAAATTGTTCATGAGTTACTGTGCGTAAAATTCATCAATACAGGTTCTTTAAAAGATATGTAATACGAAGTATCTGTAATGTTGATCCAGTCCTCCATTTTAGAAAACAAAAAAAAGAGAATGTTTCACGTGAAACATCCTCTTCATCCATGTCTAAAATTCTATTTTGTTTTGACTTACTTCAAAACCATCACGCAACTATATCAGCGGAGTCTTCATTGGAGTACCTGGTTTACGCGGATACTTATATGGTGTCTTATCAAATTTCTGAATCAGAATGATGTGACGCTCTGATTCTTCAACCGGCAGCTGGAAAGGATGAACGGCCTTAACCCGTCCTTTCAGCTGATTGAAGCTGAACTCCGCTTCCTTCATTTCTTCACGCGGGTCTCCGCCCTTCATGGCAGCGAATATTCCACTTTTACGAACAAACGGAAGGCAGAATTCATTCAGCACAGCCAGCTTGGCTACTGCACGCGCCGTAACAAGATCGTAGCTGTCACGATACCCTTCTTTGCGTCCAATCTCTTCAGCACGTCCATGGACTAATTCCACATCAGTCAGACCAAGGATATCTACCACATGCTGTAGAAAGCCAATACGTTTATTTAATGAATCAATGATCGTAAGCTTAATATGCGGGAAACAGATCTTCAGTGGCAATCCCGGAAAACCCGCTCCTGATCCAATGTCAGCAAGCTTATTCACTTTGGTCATGTCAGTATAAAAAGCCAGCGATACCGAATCATAGAAATGTTTTGTATACACTTGCTCCCGATCCGTAATTCCAGTCAGATTCATCTTTTCATTCCAGGATACCAGTTCCTGATAATACAATTCGAATTGCTCCAACTGGAGTTCGCCCAGCTCTAATCCATGTTTCTTTAGGCGCCGCTGCAGTTGCTGTTGAATATCGTCCATTATTGTCCCCTTGCTGCGGTTACACGGTTATAATGCTCCAGGTAGACCAGCAGAATGGAGATGTCGGCAGGAGTAACTCCAGCAATACGAGAAGCCTGACCAATCGAGATTGGACGAATCGTAGCGAGCTTCTGTTTGGCTTCCATAGCAAGACCATGAATCTCATCATATACGATAGTGTCCGGAATTTTCTTTTTCTCCATCTTTTGCAAACGTTCCACGTGGATCAATTGTTTCTCAATATAACCCGCATATTTAATTTGTATTTCCACTTGTTCTTTCATATCTGCTGTCAGTTCTACCTCAGATGGTGAGAGCTGTTCAATCAGTTGTTCATACCCCAGCTCCGGGCGACGCAGCAAGGTAAGCAACGTACTGCCATCCTGAATAGGTGTAGATCCGTACTCTTCCAGCTTGGCATTCACTTCAACCGGGCGAGCTTTAGCCACTTTCAGACGTGCAACTTCCTGCTCGACTTTCGCCTTTTTATCTAGGAATTTCGCATAACGCTCTTCAGGGATCAGGCCAATGTCATGTCCGATTTCCGTCAAACGCATATCTGCATTATCATGGCGAAGCAACAGACGATACTCAGCGCGTGAAGTCAACAGACGATACGGTTCATTTGTACCCTTTGTCACCAGATCATCAATCAGCACGCCAATATAACCTTGGGAACGATCCAGTATTACCGGCTCTTTCCCCTGTACTTTGAGTGCAGCGTTGATTCCAGCCATAACACCTTGTCCTGCTGCTTCTTCATAGCCAGAGGTACCATTAATCTGACCCGCCGTAAACAGACCTGGTAGACGTTTAGTTTCCAGTGATGGCCACAATTGTGTAGGCACCATCGCATCGTATTCAATCGCATAACCATTACGCATCATTTCCACTTTTTCCATACCTGGAATGGAACGCAGCATAGCCAGTTGAACGTCTTCTGGCATACTCGTAGACAACCCCTGTACGTAATACTCGGATGTGTTCTTGCCTTCCGGCTCAAGGAATATCTGATGTTTCGGCTTGTCGCTGAAACGAACAATTTTATCTTCAATGGAAGGGCAATAACGTGGTCCGGTTCCTTCAATAAGCCCCGAGAACATCGGAGCACGATGCAGATTATCATTAATAATCTGATGTGTATCCACAGATGTATACGTCAACCAGCAAGGCAACTGCTCATTATCGGAAGATTCTGTTTCATAGGAAAAGAACTTCGGCTTGTCATCACCAGGCTGAATTTCGGTTTTGCTAAAATCAATCGTATCCTTATGCACACGTGGTGGTGTACCCGTTTTGAAACGAACCAGATCAAAGCCCAGTTCACGCAGATTCTCTGACAATTTAAGAGATGGTTGTTGATTGTTCGGTCCACTCTCATACATCAGCTCGCCCATAATTACTTTACCGCGCAAATATGTGCCTGTTGTCAGAACGACCGCTTTAGCCCGATACTCTGTTCCGGTCTGAGTCACAACGCCTACACATTTTCCATCTTCAACGATCAGTGAATCAACCATACCCTGACGCATCGTCAGATTACGTTCATTCTCCATTGTTTCCTTCATTTTATGCTGGTAGGAGAATTTATCTGCCTGAGCACGAAGCGCGTGAACAGCAGGCCCTTTACCCGTGTTAAGCATCCGCATCTGAATAAAGGTTTTATCGATATTCCGTCCCATTTCTCCACCAAGTGCATCAATCTCACGGACAACATGTCCTTTAGCCGGTCCCCCAATAGATGGGTTACAAGGCATAAAGGCCACCATATCCAGATTGATCGTAATCATTAGTGTTTTGGACCCCATACGAGCTGCGGCCAGCGCGGATTCCACACCAGCATGCCCTGCACCAACGACGATTACATCATAACTGCCGCCATCAAAAGCCATTCCCGTTTACCTCCTTATTCCGCTGCATTTGGTGTAACTCACGCAGACGGATCATGTTCTACAATAATGAAACTACTTCTAACCGTTCATCGGAACTTGCATCCCTATCTATATGAAACCAACACGTAATGGCTACAATATCATTCTATCCTTTGACAACAGGCAGAGATTGTACCTCTCCATCATACACTACGATTTAACTCAATCGGCAGTATATTATTTTTACTTTCCTAGACAGAACTGGGAGAAAATCTGATCAATTAATGCATCATGTGCTGTATCTCCAACAATCTCGCCCAAATGCTCCCACGCCAAACGAACATCAATCTGTATCATATCGATCGGAATGAACTGCTCTGCTGCTTCATAGGCATCAACCAGAGACTGCTTCGCTTTTTTGAGCAAAGCAATATGACGCACATTGCTGACATAGGTCAGGTCTGCTGACTCCAGTTTACCACTGAAGAATAGCGTAGAGATGGCATCTTCCAGTCGATCCACACCCAGATCATCTTTCACCGACATCGGTACAAGCCGTTCTTCCGGAATGTAACGAAGCAGCACGTCACGTTCTACCTGTGGCGTTAAGTCCATTTTATTCATAATGATTATCGATTGTCTACCGCGGATTTGTTCCAATAATTCAATCTCATCGGGATGAAGTGGCTCCGCAGCATTCACAACCATCAAGATCAGATCGGCTTCACTTACTGCAGAACGAGAGCGTTCTACCCCGATCTTCTCTACAACATCCATTGTTTCCCGGATTCCTGCCGTATCCAGCAACTTCAGTGGGATATTATTGATTGTAATGAACTCCTCGATCACATCACGAGTTGTTCCTGGAATATCCGTGACGATGGCCCGATTGTCTTGCGCAAGTGTATTCATCAATGAGGATTTACCTACGTTAGGTCGTCCAACGATAGCCGTCGTGATACCCTCTCGCAGGATCTTTCCTTGCTCTGCTGTAGTCAGCAATTTATCAATTTCAGTCATAACCTGACTGGACTTTTCCTTAATAAAATCAGACGTTAACGACTCCACATCATGCTCGGGATAATCGATATTCACTTCAATATGAGCCAGTGTTTCCACCAATGTATATCGTAGATCACGCAATTTGGAGGACAGCTTGCCTTCAACCTGTTTCAGTGCAACCGAGAAAGCTCGGTCCGACTTGGAACGAATAAGATCCATGACACCTTCCGCCTGAGACAGGTCAATCCGCCCATTGAGGAAAGCACGCTTCGTGAACTCACCGGGTTCAGCCAGACGAATATCAAGCTGCAACAACAGGTCCATGACCCGTTTAACAGACACTACACCGCCATGTGCACTGATCTCCACCACATCTTCTGTTGTGAACGAGCGTGGTGCTCGCATGACCGTAACCAATACTTCCTCAATCTTTTCCCCATTAACGGGATCTATGATATGACCATAATGAACCGTGTGAGATGCTGCCTGAGTTAAAGGGGTTTTGCTGCGAAAAATCTTTTCCGTCTCCGACACTGCTTCCGGGCCGCTGACCCGGATCACGGCGATACCCGCCTCTCCGACAGCCGTTGATATCGCTGTGATCGTATCACTGATCATAGTTATCTCTCCTTGCTCTATTTTAAATTGCCGTCCCTCTGGGGACGCCATATCCATTTTCAAATCTACTAATGATATATCATATGACATGTTGTTTATCGTATTAAGTCCACTCTTTACTTGTTCTACGCACCTTATCAAATTGCTTCTGTACGAAAAAAGCAATGGCTTCTGCACCGGGCAGGAAGCCATTGCGTCTTTAATTTCGTGTTATTTCGTCGTAATAACCACACGCCGATTAGGCTCCTCGCCCTTACTTAACGTCTTAATCTGCGGGTGATTTTGCAGTTTTGCATGGATGACTTTTCGTTCGAGCGGAGGCATTGGTTCCAGTACAACTTCCTTACCGGTACGGATTGCTTGTCCAGCCAACCGTTCAGCCAGATCCTCCAGCGTCTTCCGCCGACGTTGACGGAAATTCTCCGCGTCGAGCACAATTCGAACGAAGCTTTCCGAATATCGGTTCGCTACAATGTTCGTTAGATACTGAAGCGCATCCAGCGTCTGTCCACGTCTGCCAATAATCATGCCCAGATCTTCGCCGGCAATATTGAAGATATGTCCATCCCGCTGTTTTTTGATATGCACTTCAACATCCAGTCCCATACCTGCTGCGACCTCTTTCAAGAAAGCAGCCGCTTCTTCATAGGGATTTTTAGCTACGACATCCTCGAGTAATGCATCTACTTCAGACTTGTATGCAGCTGGCTTGATCGGCTGTGGAACAACTTCCGGTACAGGCAATAATTTCACTTCAACTTTGGCCGCCCTCACCCCGAACAAACCCAGGAATCCTTTTGACGGCTGCTCTAACACTTGTATCTCGACCTTGTCCCGACTTACGCCAAGCTCGGTCAATCCTTGGTTTACAGCATCTTCAACGGTTTTTCCTGACGTAATGACTTTGGTCATTTCGATTTTTTGGCCCCTTTCGACCCTTTCCCAGAGACGGTCGCTTTGCCACCGTTTTTGCGTTTAGCTCCATTTTTGGAAGAGCTATTCTGCTTCACGTTGACCTCAGCTACGATTTTATCATTATTCCGGTAAAGGAAATAGTTTTGCACGATCGTGTAGATGTTACTGTAGAACCAGTACAGCGGAAGTGCTGACGGGAACTGATAAGACATCACGAAGATCAAAATCGGGTACACCCACAGCATAAACTGCATCGGACCAATTTGCTGTGCAGGGTTCATACGCATCATCATCCAAGTTTGAATGAATGTTGTGATGGCAGCCAGCACTGGCAAAATAAACAGGTGATCGGGTGATCCGAGCTGGAGCCACAAGAAATCATGCGTTCTCAGACTGGAGTTTCCGTAAATTGAGTTATAAAGTGCGATGTAAATCGGCATCTGAATGATAAGTGGCAGACAACCGGCCATCGGATTAACTTTGTTCTCCTGGAACAACTTCATTGTTTCTTGCTGAACTTTCTCAGGTGTATCTTTAAACTTGGCTTGAATCTCCTTCAGCTGCGGCTGAATCGCCTGCATAGCTTTGGAGCTACGGACTTGTTTCATTGTTAGTGGTAAAATCAATGTCCGTACAATAAGCACCATCACGAGGACGGCCAGTCCATATTCACCTTTGAACCAGTTGGCGAATGTATCCAGCGCCAGTGAGAACCAGTACACAACATTGGCTTGCCAAAAAGAATCACTATTCTTTAGATCTTCCGTAGTAACCCCGGCTCCTTGTGGAGTACATCCGGCGAGTACAGTGACCATTGCAATGACTGCAATGAGGAGAATCCACTTCCCCTTTGATGTCTTCAATCGCGACACTTCATAACCCCTCTCTTAACCATTCCATTCCATCGTAAAATCATACCATAATTAGGAGGACAAATAAACCGAAGCTTACCGCTTGCTCGACTTCAAAAGAGAGCCCTTTCGCATCGCATGTAGCAGGCTTTTTTCCATTTCCTTATAGGGCATGTCCAGTGCACCTTTTCTGACGATAAAAATCAGATCCATCTGCGTGACGATCTCATGCTCATGATGACGAACAATTTCCTTGATCATGCGTCTCATCCGGTTGCGTACGACAGCGTTTCCGATTTTCTTGCTGCATGATACGCCGACCCGAAATTGTTCCGTATCTTTACGGCGACAGCCATACACCACGAATTGATGATTGGCAAACGATTTCCCATACCGGTATACACGGCTAAAGTCCGCCCGGTTTCGTAGACGCAGTCTTTTATACACGGCGCTTCTCCTTGCTCTTCTCCACCAATGTTATTGACGGAGGCCTCATTACTGATTTAGTATAGGCTTTCTTGAATGACGGTAAACCGCCTTGGCGACAACTTCATTTGGGATGATTGTTAATCAGCTACTTGAACTGATTCGCATTCATCCGGGATGAATGTTGATTGGCCATTTAAACCTATCAACGATTCATCATTATATAAGGTAAGTTTTCGAAAAATGGAAAACTCACTCAACATACATTCGTGTGTGTTCAGCACTTTTTCGCAGACCATTCAGACCTGATCTGTAGCAGCATCCAGTCTGATTTGAGCTAATTAAGAAAAAAAAGACCACCTCGGTGGTCTTCAATGCATTAAGCACTCAGGTTTTTACGGCCTTTAAGGCGACGTGCGGCCAAAATTTTACGGCCGTTGCTCGTGCTCATTCTTTTCCGGAAACCATGAACTTTTTTACGTTTGCTAACGTTCGGTTTGAATGTAGGTCTCAATGTATTGCACCTCCTCACAAGGAAATACTTATGTGATGAATCACTTTCATCTTCACAGAAAACACCTTTATATATTTAACCATGACCACCTGGAAAAGTCAACTGCAAGGCGCAAGGCTTCTCCCTCTTTTATATATGCTCTCCATCCTACCCATAGTAATGACCACAGTCCGTTCACTTCAATACCATGACCAAGCCCCGAAGAGAGTCCTAAAAGTTATCCCCATACCCTGATCAGATCACCCTATTTCAGCATTTATAGTTATCCACACCCTCCAATACCCGTTATCTCCTTCATTACAGCCTGATTAAAGTTATTCACATGTGGATAATGATTATAGGCTATTAATATCGTCATATTCTAATCCCGTTGTATCCGCTTCAATTAAGGTTTACAAGCTTTTGAGAAAGGTGTAGGATAAAAATCACATCTTGTATACAAGTAGTCCTTTGAAAAAAACATTAGCCGTTAGCTTGTAGCTACAGACTATGGATGGAACTGAATGTCCAGTCTGCAAAATAGTTATGCTTGATCAGATTGAACTGATTACTTATTAATAGGAGAGTTAGCCATATGTTATTTCCTTCTTCCTGGCTCCAAGGGGCTTCCCGCGGTGAAGCCATTGCCTGCGAATTAAGGCTGCGGATCATCAGCGGTACCCTACGACCTGGAGAGATTTTGTCGGAAAACCGAATTGCGGCTGATTTTGACAGCAGTCGTTCACCTGTCCGTGAAGCGTTACGAACATTGTCCAATGAAGGACTTATTCGACTTGAACGTATGGGTGTCGTTGTCATTGGACTACGAATCAAGGATGTCGAAGAATTGTATGATGTCCGTTTCCTGATTGAAAGTTTTGTGCAGCAACGACTTGCTGGTGATGTCCCAGAATCATTAATCACCCAGTTGCGTAACGTGATCGACAAAATGCAACTTGCTGGACGGCATCAGGACGCCGTCGAATTCGCCTATCAGGATCTCGTTTTCCACGAGACCATCATTGAAGCTGCTCAGCATTCCCGTATTTCACATCTATGGAAGAGTATTCGATATGTTGTGATGACCGTTATGCTGCTTACAACGCGCAGAGTATTTGTTCAAGGTGAGCAGAAAGTAAGCGCTGTAATTGAGAAACACCGTTTGCTCGTTGAAGCACTTGAATCAGGTGACAAGATGCTCATTCAGGCTGGAGTCCGCACGTATTTCCAAGATTCTGGCAAAACCCTGCACGAAAGCTTTGATTCCTAATCGATGCAAGGCGTTTGCAATCATATCCGTCGTGAATGATTGCGACTTAACTTGTCGACAAGTATACAAAATGCGATTTTGTTTCAAATTTGGGCATGATAAAACTACATTTTTCGCCAACACCTTCTGCGGTACTGGTACAACTTTAATTGATGACGCTAATTTCACTTGTAAGCGTTCTATATCAGAAATAAAGGAGCACACAACATCATGAGCACTCTTTTTGGACTATCCCACAACGCAACATTATTGGTTTGGACGTTAATTGCGATCGTTTTTCTGATCGTTTTGATCTCCAAGTATAAATGGAATCCCTTTATCACCCTGCTGTTGTCCGCATTAATGCTCGGTTTGCTTACAGGCATGAAACCTGCCGATGTGATCTCTTCCATTACCGGGGGACTTGGCGGCACACTTGGAACCATCGCAATTGTTATTGCTCTCGGTACAATGCTTGGTAAGATGATGGCCGAATCTGGCGGTGCCGAGCGCATTGCAACTACATTGGTCGATCGGTTCGGTGTGAAACGTGTGCACTGGGCCATGATGATTGTTGGATTTATCGTGGGTATTCCCGTTTTCTTCGAAGTTGGCGTGATTTTGATGATCCCTATCATTTTCACCGTTGCACGTAAAACCAACATGTCTTTGCTGCAGATTGGTATTCCCATTTTGGCAGGTCTGTCGACTGTACACGGTTTGGTTCCACCCCATCCAGCGCCAATGATAGCAATTGAAGCCTTCAGCGCGGATCTGGGTAAAACCATTTTGTACTCTCTTATTGTTGGTATTCCTACAGCGATTATTGCAGGTCCCTTGTTTGGTAAATTTATTGGAAAAAGAATACACACCGAACCGCCAGCAGAACTGGCTGAACAATTCGCAACCAAAACAAACAGCAACATGCCTGGGTTTGGTATTACCCTGTTTACCATATTGCTGCCGGTTATTTTGATGCTGATTGGTTCCATAGCAAGCATCATTGACCCAAATGCCACGAGCGGTTTCACCGTTTTCAGTGAATTTATCGGTCATGAGATCATTGCTTTGCTCATTTCAGTTGTATTTGCCCTCTTTTCACTCGGCTTTGCACGTGGATTCACCAAACACGATATTTCCCGTTTCACCAGTGAATGTCTGGCGCCTACGGCGACCATCATTCTCATTATTGGTGGAGGCGGTGCCTTCAAACAGGTATTGATCAATAGTGGTGTGGGTAACGCGATTGCTGAAGTCGCTACCCATGCCAACATCAACGTGATCCTGTTTGCCTGGCTTGTCGCTGGTCTCATTCGTGTAGCTACCGGTTCAGCAACCGTAGCCATGACAACAGCCGCCGGTATTGTCGCTCCAGTGCTTGCACTCACACCAGGGGCCAATATTGAGCTGGTTGTACTCGCCACAGGTGCGGGGTCACTCATCTTGTCTCATGTAAACGATGCGGGATTCTGGATGATCAAAGAATTCTTTAATATGAGCGTTTCCCAGACATTGAAAACGTGGACCGTTATGGAAACACTATTATCTGTAGTGGGACTGATCTTTATTTTGCTCCTGAGTACAGTGGTATAAATGGAGTATCTATAGTAGAAAGAAATTAAAATCTTATCGCTTTCTGAAGAAAGAAGGATTAAATACATGAACAACTATATGATTGGGATCGATATTGGTACCACCAGTACCAAATCCGTATTATTTACCGAGCAGGGCTCTGTCGTCAGTACCTCAACGCAGGAATACCCTTTGTATACCCCGGCACCCGATGTTGCCGAGCAGGACCCTGAAGAGATTGTACAGGCGGCCCTCCGCTCTGTACGAGGAGTCATGGATCAGAGTGGTGTTGCTGCCGAGCAGATCCTGTTTGTATCCTGCAGCTCGGCTATGCATAGTGTCATTGCCATGGGACAGGATAATAAACCCTTAACCCGTTGCATCACCTGGGCGGATAATCGAAGTGCAGCTTGGTCTGCCAAGCTGCAAGAGAATGGATTGGGCCATCGCATCTATCTGCGCACAGGTACACCGATCCATCCCATGTCACCGCTGACCAAATTAATGTGGCTGCGCCACGATGAACCTGAACTTTTTGAGAGTACCGCCAAATTTATTTCGATTAAAGAATATCTGTTCTTCCGTCTATTCGGACAATATGTCGTCGACCATTCCATCGCTTCCTGCACAGGTTTGCTCAATCTGGAACAACTGGACTGGGACGCAGAGGCCCTTGAGGTTGCAGGCATTACACCCGACCATCTCTCGAAGCTTGTACCTACAACACATATATTAGAAGGAATGAATCACGAATCGGCTGAAAAAATGGCTCTCTCCCCCTCCACGCCCTTTGTTATTGGCGCAAGTGATGGGGTTTTATCCAATCTCGGCGTGAACGCCATTGAACCTGGTGTTGTCGCAGCAACCATCGGAACCAGCGGGGCCATTCGCACTGTCGTGGACCGTCCGGTTACCGATCCCAAAGGTCGAACCTTCTGTTATGCCCTCACAGAGAATCTTTGGGTCATTGGTGGACCTGTGAATAACGGTGGCATGCTGTTTCGTTGGGTGCGGGATGAATTCGCCGCGTCTGAAGTGGAGACAGCGAAACGACTTGGCATCAATTCCTATGATGTACTGACCAAAATTGCCGAACGTGTCCGGCCGGGATCGGAAGGACTTCTGTTTCATCCGTACCTTTCGGGCGAACGTGCCCCTTTATGGAATCCGGATGCCCGTGGCTCCTTTTTTGGCTTAACACTCCATCACCAGAAAGAGCATATGATTCGTGCTGTCCTGGAAGGGGTTATTTTCAACCTATATACGGTACTGCTCGCCATGGAAGAACAGATTGGGCAACCTACCTCCATTCAAGCCACAGGTGGATTTGCACGCTCTCCTCTCTGGCGCCAGATGATGTCTGATATCTTCAATCAGGAAGTGGTTGTACCCGAGAGCTTCGAAAGTTCCTGTTTGGGTGCCGTCGTGCTTGGTTTGTACGCTACAGGGCGGATCCAATCGCTTCATGCCGTTTCTTCCATGGTCGGTACAACGCATCGGCATACCCCTATCAAAGAGAATGCTGTACTCTACCAAGAGCTGCTGCCCATCTTTATTCGGATCTCTCGCAAACTGGAAGAGGAATACGCAGATATCGCTGAATTCCAGCGTAAGATGTCCCTTCCCCGTCTCTAAATCATCAATCCATACTTCGTCTCTGCATTAAAAAAGAGGGTGTCCTCTAAAACCAAAAATCGGTTTTAGAGGACACCCTCTTTTGCTATACACGCATAATCTATCCTTTGATTTCATATTATACATTCATACACTTCAACCTCCATATTCGAGCATCAGCTTACCTCTTATCCTGATAATTCTCATTCCATATGTCTCAAAATGAAGTCATCTATGTCCATTATTCTTATACATTGTCATCACAGAATTACCATCTACTCAGAAAATACACCACTGATCTTGTTCAATTAAAAGCATGAGTTTACTCCCCCTCTCCGTCTCCCATCCAGATACTGAATTCGTCGCTTTCACCATCGCCCCATTGGCAAGAAAAACACGAGGGTGAGAGGTCACTCTTTTTCCGATCTCAATCATGCTTTGTTTTCACTTCACGGTTATCCACAGACAGGTTATTCACAAACGAAGAATACTTTTACACACAATTTGGCATCATTTGACGGATAACCTGTGTATAAAACATTTTGGGTTTTTGGGTCATTCTGTCGAAAGTTAAACAGTTTATAAACAATATATTGTGTTGTGACTAAAAATTATACACAAGTTATTGAATTTGTGGATAAAATCACGCGATACGTTGAAATGCGGGGTTTCTTTTGCTATGATTGTATTACTTTTGGATGTGAATATGTGATCTGACCCATAATATTATCAACAGCCTGTGGATAAAGTTGTGAACAATTTTCCGTTGTTCATACTTTTTTTGTTTTCGACCTGCGGGGGTTTGGGGATAAATTCAACAATATATCTCGTATTTCGACACTGCATCATGGCTTAAGCCACACTTGGAACATGTAAAAGGAGTGACAGTCTGTGGACAGCCATACTTCTGATTTATGGCAGCAAATTTTATCAATCATACAAAACAAACTCAGCAAACCCAGCTTTGACACCTGGTTCAAAGCAACCAAAGCCACCAAGCTGAATGACCGTTCAATCGTCATTTCCGCACCAACCACGTTTGCCGTCGAATGGCTGGAGAGCCGTTACACCAAATTGGTTGGCTCGACGGTATACGAGTTGCTTGGCAAGCAAGTCGATGTGAAATTTGTCATCGAAGAGAACAAGCCTGCTGAACCGGACCCGCAACTGCCGGCGCCAACGCCTACAGTTGTACAGGAAGAAGCCGTACTCAGCATGCTGAATCCGAAATATACGTTCGATACATTTGTCATCGGGCCGGGCAACCGTTTTGCCCATGCCGCATCGCTGGCGGTCGCTGAAGCGCCCGCCAAAGCTTACAATCCTCTCTTTCTGTATGGAGGAGTAGGTCTCGGTAAAACTCACTTGATGCATGCGATCGGACATTATGTTCTGGAGCATGATCCGGGCAGCAAAGTCGTTTATTTGTCGTCTGAGAAATTCACGAACGAATTCATTAACTCGATCCGTGACAACCGCGGGGAGAGCTTCCGTAACAAATACCGGAGCGTCGACATTTTGCTCATTGATGATATTCAGTTCTTGGCGGGAAAAGAATCAACACAAGAGGAATTTTTCCATACGTTTAATGCGCTGCATGAGGAACGGAAGCAGATTATCATCTCCAGCGACAGACCACCGAAGGAAATTCCGACATTGGAAGAACGGCTTCGTTCTCGCTTTGAATGGGGGTTAATCACGGATATCCAGCCTCCAGATTTGGAGACAAGGATCGCAATTTTGCGGAAAAAGGCACGTGCGGAAAACCTGGATATTCCGAATGAAGCGATGATGTACATTGCCAACCAGATTGACACCAACATCCGTGAACTGGAGGGCGCCCTGATTCGGGTCGTTGCTTATTCTTCACTGACTAATCAAGATGTAACCACTCATCTGGCAGCTGAAGCACTGAAGGATATTATTCCTTCCAGTCGTCCCAAAATGATCACTATTCATGACATCCAACAAAAGGTCGGCGAGTATTATAGCCTTAAGCTTGAAGATTTCAAAGCACGGAAACGGACCAAGGCAGTTGCTTTTCCAAGACAGATTGCCATGTATCTCTCTCGTGAACTGACAGACTTTTCTCTGCCCAAAATTGGGGAAGCATTCGGAGGACGAGATCACACCACTGTCATACATGCTCACGAAAAAATCTCCCAAGCGATTAAAAACGATCAGGATCTCTATAAAGTTATCAACAACTTAACCGAAAAAATAAAGAATCCAACCTGAACAAGTCCCAAGCCTATGCACAACGTATACACATGTGGATAGGCTTGGGTGTACGGGTTTATACCCACTTATCCACATATTCAGTGCCCCTATTACTATTATTACTAAAAAGATCTTAAAGATATCATCTCCAAAATAGCCATTTCGGAGCTTAGCCTTCGGCCTTTGAAAAACACCTTTTAACACCCCAACACCCAAAAAAACAGCTAGGAGTGAAACCATGAAAATCAGCATAATGAAAAACTACTTAAACGATTCCATACAGCAAGTATCCAAAGCGATCTCGAGCCGTACGACGATTCCGATTCTGAGCGGTATTAAATTCGACGTGAATCATCAAGGTGTAACGTTGACAGCAAGTGACACCGATATATCCATTCAATCCTTCATCCCGCTTGAAGATGGAGATAAAAGCGTAGTTCAGGTAGATCAACCCGGCAGTGTAGTTTTGCCAGCCAAGTTTTTTGTGGAGATCATCAAAAAGCTGCCATCACAGGAAGTGCACATGGAAGTCAAAGAGAACTTCAACACCTTTATCTCCGCAGGTGCTACCGAAATTCAACTGGTAGGTCTGGATCCGGAAGAATTCCCGGTACTGCCAAGCATCGAAGAAAACCAAACCGTCTCCATTCCAGGAGATTTGCTGAAAAATATGATCAAACAAACGGTCTTCTCCATTTCCACACATGAGACTACTCCAATCCTGACAGGTGTACTCTGGAGTTTGGGTGACAACGAATTGAAATTTGTGGCAACAGACCGTCACCGTCTTGCTACTCGATCAGCAATGCTGGATAATGCAGAAGGTATCCGCTTTAACAACGTGGTCATTTCCGGTAAAACGCTGAACGAGCTCAGCAAAATTGTTCCGGATCAAAATACCCTTGTGGATATCGTTGTTGCAGATAACCAAGTTCTGTTCAAAATCGACCGTGTATTGTTCTACTCCCGTATTTTGGACGGAACATATCCGGATACTTCTAGAATTATTCCAACGTCATACAAAACAGAACTTGTTTTAGATACAAAAAAATTAAGTGAATCCATTGACCGGGCTTATTTGCTGTCGCGTGAAGAGAAAACAAACATCGTGCGTATGCAAACGATGGATTCAGGATCCGTTGAAATTTCTTCAAGCTCTTCCGAGCTAGGTAAAGTAAGAGAAGAAATCGAACCTGCCGAGTTTACAGGAGATCCGTTAAAAATCTCGTTCAACTCCAAATACATGCTGGATGTGCTGAAAGTTGTTGAAAGTGAGCAACTGATGATTGCTTTTACAGGAGTCATGAGTCCAATCATCTTGAAACCGCTGGATGACAGTCACAGCCTTTACGTGATATTGCCATATCGGACGACCAACTAACGAAAGGAAGATCATAGTGAACCAAGTTACGATTCGTACGGAATATATTAAGCTTGATCAATTTTTGAAACTGGCTGATTGCATCCCAACTGGAGGTATGGCCAAAGCTCTGCTTCAGGAAGGACTTGTACGTGTGAATAAAGAGCCTGAGGAACGCCGGGGACGTAAGTTATACCCTGGGGATATCGTTGAAGTGGACGGAGAAGGCACATTCGAAGTTGCTGCAGAATAAGAAGACCAGTTCGATCCTGCTGCCTCCTGACGGACGGGATAAAAGGGAGGTTACCGCGTGTTTGTGAACAGCATTGATCTGCAGAATTTCCGCAATTATGAACATCTGAGACTGGATTCTTTTGGTCCCGTAAACTTGTTGATCGGGCAAAATGCCCAAGGCAAGACCAATCTTGCAGAGGCGATTTTTGTACTTGCACTCACCAAGAGCCACCGTACATCCCGTGACAAGGAGTTAATCCGTTTCGGTGAGGAACGTGCCAGACTTGCAGCAGAGGTCGACAAAAAGTACGGATCGGTCAAGCTTGAACTATCTTTGTCGCAACAAGGCAAAAAAGCAAAGATTAACGGCCTGGAGCAGCGCAAGTTAAGTGATTTTGTCGGAGCGCTCAATGTTGTGATGTTTGCGCCGGAGGATCTGGAGATTGTAAAAGGCACACCGGGGGTCCGCCGCCGGTTTCTTGACATGGAGATTGGACAGGTTGCACCAGGTTACTTGTATCACCTGCAGCAATACCAAAAAGTGCTCGTCCAACGAAACAATTTGCTTAAGCAGTTATGGGGAAAAGGGGCATCGACCCAGACCATGCTTGAGGTGTGGAACGAACAACTGGTCGAGCATGGTGTTAAAATCGTCAAAAAAAGGAAACAATTCATAAAGAAACTGCAAAAGTGGGCAGAAACGATTCATCAGGGGATCACCGGAGGCGGAGAAGTCTTGCGGCTGGCCTACCTTCCTTCCTTCAGCGAAGCCGCTGAGGAAGATGAAGCTGTCTTAATGGACCAATTTATGATAAAATTATCACAAATGAAAGAGCAGGAGATTCGCCGAGGCACAACCCTTAGTGGGCCGCATCGGGATGACCTGTCCTTTTTCATTAACGATCGGGAAGTACAAACATATGGCTCGCAGGGGCAGCAGCGCACAACGGCGTTGTCCCTTAAACTTGCGGAAATTGAACTGATTCATGAAGAAATCGGAGAATATCCAGTTCTGTTGCTGGATGATGTTCTGTCCGAGCTGGACCCTTTTCGCCAGACGCAGCTGATCGAAACGTTCCAGAGCAAGGTGCAAACCTTTATTACAGCTACGGGGATCGAGAGCCTGAACGTTGACAAGCTCAAAGATGCCAGTATTTATCACGTTCATGCCGGACAGGTTGAACGCTAAGGAGTGAGGGGCTTATGTACATTCATCTGGGCGGTGAGAAGATCATCCGTTCTTCTGAATTGGTCGCTATTTTTGATATATCGATTGAAAAATCCTCAAAGATCTCCAAGCAGTATGTCACGCATGCCGAGCAGGAAAAAACAGTGGAACACATCGGCGAAGAGGAAGCCAAGTCCATTGTTGTGACCAAAAACATTGTGTACTACTCGCCTATTTCCTCAGCCACGCTGAAAAAGCGGGCTCACATTTTTCCGGATCTCTAGCGTTGTGTGGCATAAAATTAGTTAACGCATATTTACGATATTGAATCTATAGAAGTAGGTGAAAGGCATGTCTATGAATCAACCGTCATATGATGCGAATGAAATTCAGGTCCTTGAAGGATTGGAAGCCGTACGGAAGCGTCCGGGCATGTATATCGGTTCCACCAGTTCCAAGGGCCTGCATCATCTGGTCTGGGAAGTAGTGGACAACAGTATTGACGAAGCGCTTGCAGGTTACTGCGACCACATTGAGGTCAGTATCCATGAAGACAATAGCGTAACTGTAGTCGATAACGGACGGGGTATTCCTGTCGGCGAACATACCAAAATGAAACGTCCTGCACTTGAGGTAGTTATGACTGTCCTCCATGCAGGGGGAAAATTTGGCGGCGGCGGATATAAAGTATCCGGTGGTTTGCATGGTGTTGGTGTGTCCGTTGTGAATGCACTCTCTGAAAAAGTGGTTGTAACGGTTAAACGTGAGGGACATATCTATCAACAGGAATATCGCCGTGGAGCTCCACAGTACGACCTGAAAGTGATCGGTACAACCGACGAAACAGGAACAACGGTTAGATTCCATCCGGACCCTGAAATTTTCACGGAAACAAGAGTTTATGAATATGACATCTTGCTGGCCCGTATTCGTGAGCTGGCGTTCCTGAACAAGGGTATTGGTCTTACACTGACGGATGAGCGTACAGGTGCAACCAACTCATTCCTGTATGAAGGCGGCATTATCGAATACGTCTCCTTCCTCAACCAGAAGCGCGAAGTACTGCATGAAAATCCAATTTACGTTGAAGGTTCCAGAGATAACATCCAGGTGGAAGTTGCCCTGCAATACAATGACAACTACACCGAGAATATCTATTCCTTCGCGAACAATATCAACACGCATGAGGGCGGAACGCATGAATCAGGTTTCAAGAGTGCCCTTACGCGGATTATCAATGACTACGCCCGTAAGGCGGGGGTAATCAAGGACAGCACGGGGAACCTTTCCGGGGATGACGTGCGTGAAGGCTTGACAGCTATTATTTCGGTCAAGATTCCGGAACCGCAATTTGAAGGACAGACAAAGACCAAGCTGGGCAACAGCGAAGTTCGTGGGATTGTCGAATCCTTGTTTGCCGAGAAGCTGCAGGAGTTCCTGGAAGAGAATCCTTCCGTATCCCGTCGCATTTTGGAAAAAGGTCTGCAAGCAGCACGTGCGCGTGAAGCTGCCCGTAAAGCCCGTGAACTGACACGTCGTAAAGGTGCTCTCGAAGTAAGCTCACTTCCAGGTAAACTGGCAGACTGTTCATCCAAGGATGCTTCAATCAGCGAATTGTACATCGTCGAAGGTGACTCTGCAGGCGGATCAGCAAAGCAAGGTCGGGATCGTCATTTCCAAGCCATTTTGCCACTGCGTGGTAAGATTTTGAACGTGGAAAAAGCTCGTCTCGACCGGATCTTGGGTAATGCGGAGATTAGAGCAATTATTACGGCAATGGGTACGGGTATTGGTGATGACTTCGATATTGCCAAAGCACGCTATCACAAAATCATTTTGATGACCGATGCCGACGTTGATGGTGCTCATATCCGAACACTATTGCTGACATTCCTGTATCGGTACATGCGTAAAATCATTGAGGCAGGTTATGTATATATTGCACAACCGCCATTGTTCAAGATTGAGCGTAACAAAGTGATTCGTTATGCCGGTTCAGAGAGAGAGCGCGATGAAATTATTGCAACGCTCGGCGAAAATGCGAAATTCAACGTTCAGCGTTACAAAGGTCTTGGTGAGATGAATGCCGGACAATTGTGGGAAACAACGATGGATCCGGAGAGCCGGACCATGATGCAAGTATCGATTAATGATGCCATACTTGCTGATACCATGTTTGACACCCTGATGGGGGATAACGTTGAACCGCGTCGTGACTTTATCCAGGAAAATGCAAAATACGTGAAAAACCTCGACATTTAACATATTCGAAGAGGCGCCTGAGAGGGCGCCTTTTTTATATTAGGGAAGGTAAAGCAGAGGGAAGACGTATACTTAGATCTCCATATCCCTTTGTTATCTGCGTACACGTTTTTTGGCAGATGAAGCCTGTGCTTTAGGGGATGGACGGGAGCTCTTACCCTTTTTGGAGGGCAAACGACCGTACGCAATCGCATAACGTTTGATCTTCCGGTAAGCCCCCTTGTCCGGTAATAAGCCAAAAGCGTAAATGCCTGGCAGTGTGTTGACTTCAAGAATCCAGGGACGCCCTGCTTCGTCTAGCGCAATATCAATACCAATCTCTTTGAGTCTTGGAAATGATGTTTGCAATTGCACAGCGGTATGAATTCCTAAGCGGTACAGCTCGGTGCGAAGTTTTTTGAAGCCATCCTGGTGAAGATGGGGGAGTACAAGTTCTTCAAACGTGGCCAATCGCCCACCACCATGAATGTTAGTGATGATTTTGCCTGGGGCAGCAATACGTCCCAGAACACCTGTTGTTTCCCAGTTGTGTTGCAGATTTTTCTGAGTTAACACACGCAAGTCAAAAGGCAAATTTTCATGCTTCATCAGCGAGATTCCCTGTTGAATGATATATTCACGTTCCTGAATACGATCATTCAGTGCTCGTTCGAGTTCGTCCAGGGAATGAAATGATCTCTCCTCTGTACCGTATTGGAGATGATATGTTGTTGTGAGATAGGTAGCTCTGGAGATAACAGCACTTGCTTCGGGTTCATCAGGCAGGTTTCGATCATTGGTTTCTTCCGAAACCTCTGCATCTGTGGTGGAATCTTCGGAATTAACAACAGGTTCGTATAAACGGGTTGTTCTCACCCGCATAACGCCATTACCGTAAGTGCCACGGTCCGGTTTGATATAGTTGGACTCAAATAATTCAGTCATTCGTTCCAGAGTTTGACGGCTATATTTTCGGGTCACTGGGATATATTCGTTCACAATGCGACTGCGTTGTAACACGGCTGTTTTGGCCCATTTGCTGGAGACGCGTTGGATACCCAAGATTCATCAGTCCTTTCATGTTTTGTTCAGTTCTAAAGAGGGACCAGACACGGAGAAATCAAAGGACAAGAGACGATTTCAGTGGTATAATAGAGAAATATGGCGTTTTGTGCGATGAGCTGCACAATTTGCAGTTTGATCGTAGGACGGGAATGGCTTTAGCCTCGGTAGGCACAGTACATATGCCGTTTTTCTAGCATTGTATGTGCAATTGGGGAGGAAGGCAGGGCGTATCCCCAGACACGCAGAAGTTCCCGGAAGAAAGGCTATTGCCCAGCGGACGTTTAATTGTGTAACTTTTGTGAAAGTAATATAATAAAGAGTAGCGTTCTTGCGCGGTTTTAGCCTTGTTAGGCTTTTCACATATAATCAACTTTTTTGCATGACGGAATGGAACGTTTGTTGAAGGACAAGAAGGAGGTCCAGCATGGCGGAAGAAATGAACTCTCAGATTACAGATCGGGATATAGGCGTCGAGATGCGTGAATCGTTTATGGATTATGCGATGAGCATCATCGTTAGCCGTGCCTTACCTGACGTGCGTGATGGATTGAAGCCGGTTCACCGGCGTATTCTGTACGCGATGTCAGAGCTCGGCATGACACCCGATAAACCACATAAAAAATCAGCCAGAATCGTCGGCGAAGTTATCGGTAAGTATCACCCACACGGTGACTCTGCTGTTTACGAGACGATGGTACGGATGGCACAGGATTTCTCCCTGCGTTATATGCATGTAGATGGACATGGTAACTTTGGATCGGTCGATGGTGATATGGCAGCAGCCATGCGTTATACCGAAGCACGTTTGTCCAAGATTGCTATGGAAATGCTCAGAGATATCAACAAGGATACGATTGATTTCCAACCAAACTATGACGGTGAAGAACATGAGCCAATCGTTCTGCCTGCTCGTTTTCCTAACTTGCTTGTCAATGGGGTCGGCGGGATCGCGGTAGGTATGGCTACCAATATTCCTCCTCATAACCTGGGTGAGGTCATTGATGGTGTACAGGCCATGATTCAAAATCCGGACATTACATCCATGGAACTCATGGATTACATTCAAGGACCAGACTTCCCTACGTCCGGCTACATTTTGGGCCGTTCAGGCATTCGCCAGGCGTATCAGACCGGACGTGGTTCAGTAACGATGCGGGCTAAAACCAACATCGAAGAGAACAACAACAAGGCGCGAATTATCGTTACAGAGTTGCCTTATCAGGTAAACAAGGCGAGACTTGTTGAGAAAATCGCCGAGTTGGTACGTGATAAAAAGATTGATGGTATTACTGACCTTCGTGATGAGTCTGACCGTAATGGTATGCGGGTTGTAATTGAACTTCGCAGAGACGTGAATCCGGGGGTTGTCCTGAACAACCTGTACAAACATACATCGATGCAATCCACTTTCGGGATTAACATGCTTGCGATTGTTAATAAAGAACCTAAAATTCTGAACTTGCGTGAAGTGTTGTATCACTATCTGCAGCATCAGATTGAGGTTATTCGCAGACGTACGCAGTTTGAACTGAAAAAGGCTGAAGCTCGTGCACACATTCTAGAAGGTTTACGTATTGCGTTGGATCATATCGACGAGATTATTACGTTGATTCGTTCATCCAGTAATGCGGATGCAGCAAGAGAAGGTTTGATTGAGCGCTTCTCACTCAGTCATGATCAGGCTCAAGCTATTCTCGATATGCGTTTGCAACGCCTCACAGGTCTGGAACGCGAACGTATTGAAAATGAATATAACGAACTGATGGTCAAAATCAGAGAGTATCGCGAAATTCTGGCCAATGAGCATCTGGTGCTTGAGATTATCAGTACGGAGCTGCAAGAGATCCGCGACCGCTTCAGCGATGATCGTCGTACAGAGATCACTGTAGGCGAAGAGAGCATTCTGGATGAGGACCTGATTCCACGTGAAGAGGTTATCATTACGATTACTCATACAGGCTACGTGAAACGTCTGCCGGTATCCACATACCGCAGCCAGAAACGTGGTGGACGTGGGGTCGTGGGTATGGATACAAAAGATACCGACTTTGTCGAGCATCTGTTTGTGACCAACTCCCACAATTACCTCATGTTCTTCACTGACAAAGGTAAAGTGTACCGTCTCAAAGCTTACGAGATTCCAGAGCTTGGACGTACCGCTCGGGGAACGCCGATTATCAACCTGATCCAGATCGAGCAGGGCGAATCGGTCAATGCCGTAATTCCGGTCCAGGAATTCGAAAGTGACAGATATTTGTTCTTTGCTACCCGCCAAGGGGTTGTGAAGAAGACGCCACTTGAGGATTACACCAATATCCGCAAAGGCGGCTTGATCGGTATTTCCTTACGTGATGATGACGTTCTGATCGATGTTAAGCTGACCGATGGATTGCAAGAGATCATCATGGGTACAGCTCACGGAATGTCTATTCGATTCTCGGAAGGTAATGTACGTTCCATGGGACGTAGCGCAACCGGGGTCAAAGGGATTACATTGGATGAACAGGATGCTGTTATCGGCATGGATGTAGTTGATAAAGAGCTTGATGTTCTGATCGTTACAGCCAAAGGTTATGGTAAACGTACACCTGTCAATGATTATCGGATGCAGACTCGTGGCGGTAAAGGGATCAAGACTATTAATGTCACAGAGAAGAACGGCTCAGTAGTCAGTCTCAAAATGGTTAAAACCGAAGAGGATCTGATGATTATCACGTCCAGCGGTACGTTGATCCGGATGAGCATGGAAGGCATATCCACTATGGGTCGATACACGCAGGGTGTTAAGCTGATTCATATTCGTGACGAGGATTCAGTAGCTACAGTCAGCCGAATTGACAAAAATGAAGAGGAACCAGACGATGAGTCGCTTGAAGGCTTGGAAGGCGAGGAGTCCCAAGCTCCGGTAGTAAGCTTGGAAGAAGGCACCGTTTCTGACGCTGAGGTTAATGAAGTTGAGGGCGACGACGATTCCGGTTCGGAAGCATAAAATAGAATTTTATAAAGACTGATCTCTTTGAGATTGGCAGAAGATTGCGAGGGCTCCCACGGGGAGCCCTCTTGTTTGTATAAAGGAATCTCTTCTTTTATTCTTCCGAATCTGGGATGTACAGCCTGATTCCTGAGTAATATAATGGGAAATATCATGAAAAACCGGGACTATGGTCTTGTTTGTATTAACATAGAAGAACGATGAGTGAGGGGAATACACATGGGATTAATCACCCTGTCAGAAGTCAAACCAGGACTCAAACTTGGGAGTGATGTGCAAACACTTCGCGGCAACGTTCTGCTTCAGAAGGGAAAAGTCATTTTACCCAAGGATATGGAAGTGCTCAAAGCCTTTATGATTCAACAGGTAGATATTGAACAAGAAAGAACGGTGTCGAGTAGTACAGGAACCAAAGGTGCATCTGTGTCCGCAGGAAGTTCTGCCAATGACAACAATGGTGAACGGACAGGGAAGACAGGGAACGTCACCACAGCTCCTGTAGTAACGTCTTTGCAGGATGAGTATGAGAAGATGGTCGGACTAACCAAAAATGCTTTCCTGTCCTCTCTGGCGGCTGAATTACCGGTCTATGAGTTACGTACACAGTTGGAGGCAGTGTTTGCACATCTCAAACAATATAATGTGCTTACTTTCAGTCCACGAGTAATGCAAGAGCATGATTATGTATATCACCATGCCGTACTGAGTGCGATCACATCCTATCAACTGGCTCAATGGATCGATCTCCCCTCCAAGGATTGGATGCAAGTGGCTTTTGCAGGCTTGTTCCATGATATTGGTAACAACAAGGTAGATCCGCAGATACTCCATAAACCATCCACGTTGACGGCCACAGAGCAGGAAGAGATTCGTCAGCATACGAAATATGGTTATCAGATCCTTAAACAGGCAAAGGCCATTAATGAGGGAGCTAGACTTGCAGCTTTACAGCATCATGAAAAAGTGGATGGTTCAGGCTACCCGTTGCAGCTTAGTGGGACGCAGATTCATATTTATGCCAAGATTGTAGCTATCGCTGATATTTTCCACGCCATGACGCTGGAGAAGATCTACCGCAAGGCACAATCACCATACCTAGTCCTAGAACAGATCCAAAGTGAGGCATTTGGGAAATTGGACCCTGCAATTGTAAGTGTATTTGTTCAACGGTCGACCCAGATCCATAATGGCATCCGAGTAAAACTCAGCAATAACCAAATTGGAGAGATCGTATTCTCTGATCGAGATCATCCTACACGGCCTATGGTGTCAGTAGAAGGAACCATCATTAATCTGATGCAGCAACGGCAGCTTCACATCCAAGAGGTTATCGGATAACAATAGATATTAAAGTAAATTTATGAGAGGGTCTTTCTTTTATAGAGAGGCCTTTTACGTGAGATAAATGTGGAAATGTAGAAAAAAACAAAAAGATTATAGAAAGATATATAATTAATCAAAAAAAGACTTGCATTCAATATCTGTACATGATATATTCTAATTCCGGCCAAGAAAACACGGTATACACGGTGCGGCAAGCGAATGAAATAAGCTTCGAAAGAAACTTAAAAAAAGAGCTTGCAAAGTTGGTTCGGATGTGATAAGATATAAAAGTTGCTGAAGAGAACAACATTCGGTAACAAAATAAGTTTGATCTTTGAAAACTGAACAACGAGTGAGTAAACATTCTGCTTGCAGAATGAACGCAAAAGTTTGAGACAAGCCTTGGCTTGAATCGGCTGGAGCACAAATGAGATTTTTAATCTCGTCAGATTCAAAATGAGCTTATCGCTCTTTTCAATACTTTATTGGAGAGTTTGATCCTGGCTCAGGACGAACGCTGGCGGCATGCCTAATACATGCAAGTCGAGCGGACTTGAAGAGAAGCTTGCTTCTCGGATAGTTAGCGGCGGACGGGTGAGTAACACGTAGGCAACCTGCCCTCAAGTTTGGGACAACTACCGGAAACGGTAGCTAATACCGAATAATTGTTTTCTTCGCCTGAAGAGAACTGGAAAGACGGAGCAATCTGTCACTTGGGGATGGGCCTGCGGCGCATTAGCTAGTTGGTGAGGTAACGGCTCACCAAGGCGACGATGCGTAGCCGACCTGAGAGGGTGATCGGCCACACTGGGACTGAGACACGGCCCAGACTCCTACGGGAGGCAGCAGTAGGGAATCTTCCGCAATGGGCGAAAGCCTGACGGAGCAATGCCGCGTGAGTGATGAAGGTTTTCGGATCGTAAAGCTCTGTTGCCAGGGAAGAACGCTTGGGAGAGTAACTGCTCTCAAGGTGACGGTACCTGAGAAGAAAGCCCCGGCTAACTACGTGCCAGCAGCCGCGGTAATACGTAGGGGGCAAGCGTTGTCCGGAATTATTGGGCGTAAAGCGCGCGCAGGCGGTCATTTAAGTCTGGTGTTTAATCCCGGGGCTCAACCCCGGATCGCACTGGAAACTGGGTGACTTGAGTGCAGAAGAGGAGAGTGGAATTCCACGTGTAGCGGTGAAATGCGTAGATATGTGGAGGAACACCAGTGGCGAAGGCGACTCTCTGGGCTGTAACTGACGCTGAGGCGCGAAAGCGTGGGGAGCAAACAGGATTAGATACCCTGGTAGTCCACGCCGTAAACGATGAGTGCTAGGTGTTAGGGGTTTCGATACCCTTGGTGCCGAAGTTAACACATTAAGCACTCCGCCTGGGGAGTACGGTCGCAAGACTGAAACTCAAAGGAATTGACGGGGACCCGCACAAGCAGTGGAGTATGTGGTTTAATTCGAAGCAACGCGAAGAACCTTACCAGGTCTTGACATCTGAATGACCGGTGCAGAGATGTACCTTTTCTTCGGAACATTCAAGACAGGTGGTGCATGGTTGTCGTCAGCTCGTGTCGTGAGATGTTGGGTTAAGTCCCGCAACGAGCGCAACCCTTATATTTAGTTGCCAGCACTTCGGGTGGGCACTCTAGATAGACTGCCGGTGACAAACCGGAGGAAGGTGGGGATGACGTCAAATCATCATGCCCCTTATGACCTGGGCTACACACGTACTACAATGGCCGGTACAACGGGCTGCGAAATCGCGAGATGGAGCCAATCCCAACAAAGCCGGTCTCAGTTCGGATTGCAGGCTGCAACTCGCCTGCATGAAGTCGGAATTGCTAGTAATCGCGGATCAGCATGCCGCGGTGAATACGTTCCCGGGTCTTGTACACACCGCCCGTCACACCACGAGAGTTTATAACACCCGAAGTCGGTGGGGTAACCGCAAGGAGCCAGCCGCCGAAGGTGGGATAGATGATTGGGGTGAAGTCGTAACAAGGTAGCCGTATCGGAAGGTGCGGCTGGATCACCTCCTTTCTATGGAGAATCGTTTCCTGCAACGGAAACATTCAAATACGCAGCTTAGCTGCAAAACACTCACTCGTTGCTCAGTTTTGAGAGCTCAAACTCTCAAACAGCTTGCTTTTGCATGGAGCTTGTTCTTTGAAAACTAGATATCGAAACGAAACAAACGCGAATTAGAACATTCCTTTAAGCTGAACTTGTGCAAACAAGTCAAGTGTATAAAGGTAGTTAAATTGCTTTTGTGATGGTATCGGGTGAGAGCGACTTTTGGCTTTGCGCAAGCAAAACAAGGGAAGCGAGCGACCGAAACCGGAACAAAATGGTTAAGCTACTAAGAGCACACGGAGGATGCCTAGGCGCTAGGAGCCGATGAAGGACGTGGCGAACAACGAAACTGCCTCGGGGAGCTGTAAGCAAGCTTTGATCCGGGGGTGTCCGAATGGGGAAACCCAGCTGGGGTAATTTCCAGTTACTCATAACTGAATACATAGGTTATGCAGAGGCATACCAGGGGAACTGAAACATCTAAGTACCCTGAGGAAGAGAAAACAATAGTGATTCCGTCAGTAGCGGCGAGCGAACGCGGAGAAGCCCAAACCAAAGAGCTTGCTCTTTGGGGTTGTGGGACGTCTCACATGGAGTTACAAAGGAACCGGTTAAGCGAAGAGGTCTGGAAAGGCCCGCCAAAGAAGGTAAAAGCCCTGTAGTTGAAAGTCTGTTCCCTCCGAGACGGATCCCGAGTAGTGCGGGGCACGTGAAACCCCGTATGAATCCGGCAGGACCATCTGCCAAGGCTAAATACTTCCTAGCGACCGATAGTGAAGCAGTACCGTGAGGGAAAGGTGAAAAGCACCCCGGAAGGGGAGTGAAATAGAACCTGAAACCGTGTGCTTACAAAAAGTCAGAGCCCGTTTTAGGGGTGATGGCGTGCCTTTTGTAGAATGAACCGGCGAGTTACGTTCCCGTGCAAGGTTAAGGTGAAGAGCCGGAGCCGCAGCGAAAGCGAGTCTGAATAGGGCGAGTTAGTACGTGGACGTAGACCCGAAACCGGGTGATCTACCCCTGTCCAGGGTGAAGGTGCGGTAACACGCACTGGAGGCCCGAACCCACGCATGTTGAAAAATGCGGGGATGAGGTGGGGGTAGCGGAGAAATTCCAATCGAACTCGGAGATAGCTGGTTCTCCCCGAAATAGCTTTAGGGCTAGCCTCGGAAAACAGAGTCGTGGAGGTAGAGCACTGATTGGGTGCGGGGCCCGCAAGGGTTACCAAGCTCAGTCAAACTCCGAATGCCATAGACTTACTTCCGGGAGTCAGACAGTGAGTGCTAAGATCCATTGTCAAAAGGGAAACAGCCCAGACCATCAGCTAAGGTCCCCAAGTGTGTGTTAAGTGGGAAAGGATGTGGAGTTGCACAGACAACCAGGATGTTGGCTTAGAAGCAGCCATCATTGAAAGAGTGCGTAATAGCTCACTGGTCGAGTGACTCTGCGCCGAAAATGTAACGGGGCTAAACACACCACCGAAGCTATGGCTTGATGCTTTGCATCAGGGGTAGGGGAGCGTTGTATAAGGGTTGAAGGTGTACCGTAAGGAGCGCTGGACATTATACAAGTGAGAATGCCGGTATGAGTAACGAAAAGATCAGTGAGAATCTGATCCGCCGAAAGCCTAAGGGTTCCTGAGGAAGGCTCGTCCGCTCAGGGTAAGTCGGGACCTAAGGCGAGGCCGAAAGGCGTAGTCGAAGGACAACAGGTCGAAATTCCTGTACCACCGTAAGCCGTTATGAGCAATGGGGGGACGCAGTAGGGTAGTGACGCGGACTGATGGATGTCCGTCTAAGCAGTAAGGCTGATGTGTAGGCAAATCCGCACATTGTAAGGCTGAGCTGTGATGGGGAGCGAAAATTATAGTAGCGAAGGTCATGATCTCACACTGCCAAGAAAAGCCTCTAGCCAGGTGATGGTGCCCGTACCGCAAACCGACACAGGTAGGCGAGAAGAGTATTCTAAGGCGCGCGGAAGAACTCTCGTTAAGGAACTCGGCAAAATGACCCCGTAACTTCGGGAGAAGGGGTGCCCCGGTAGTGTGAATAGCACGAGGGGGCCGCAGTGAAAAGGCCCAAGCGACTGTTTAGCAAAAACACAGGTCTGTGCGAAGCCGTAAGGCGAAGTATACGGGCTGACGCCTGCCCGGTGCTGGAAGGTTAAGGGGAGTGGTTAGGAGCAATCCGAAGCTGTGAACCGAAGCCCCAGTAAACGGCGGCCGTAACTATAACGGTCCTAAGGTAGCGAAATTCCTTGTCAGGTAAATTCTGACCCGCACGAATGGCGTAACGACTTGGGCGCTGTCTCAACGAGAGATCCGGTGAAATTTTAATACCTGTGAAGATGCAGGTTACCCGCGACAAGACGGAAAGACCCCATGGAGCTTTACTGCAGCTTGATATTGAATTTGGGTACGATCTGTACAGGATAGGTGGGAGCCTTTGAAACGTGAGCGCCAGCTTGCGTGGAGGCAACGTTGGGATACCACCCTGATCGTATCTAGGTTCTAACCTGGTACCGTAATCCGGTGCGGGGACAGTGTCAGGTGGGCAGTTTGACTGGGGCGGTCGCCTCCTAAAGAGTAACGGAGGCGCCCAAAGGTTCCCTCAGAATGGTTGGAAATCATTCGAAGAGTGCAAAGGCATAAGGGAGCTTGACTGCGAGACCTACAAGTCGAGCAGGGACGAAAGTCGGGCTTAGTGATCCGGTGGTACCGCATGGAAGGGCCATCGCTCAACGGATAAAAGCTACCCTGGGGATAACAGGCTTATCTCCCCCAAGAGTCCACATCGACGGGGAGGTTTGGCACCTCGATGTCGGCTCATCGCATCCTGGGGCTGAAGTAGGTCCCAAGGGTTGGGCTGTTCGCCCATTAAAGCGGTACGCGAGCTGGGTTCAGAACGTCGTGAGACAGTTCGGTCCCTATCTGTCGTGGGCGTAGGAAATTTGAGAGGAGCTGTCCTTAGTACGAGAGGACCGGGATGGACGTACCGCTGGTGTACCAGTTGTTCCGCCAGGAGCACCGCTGGGTAGCTATGTACGGACGGGATAAACGCTGAAAGCATCTAAGCGTGAAGCCCCCCTCAAGATGAGATTTCCCAGTATGTAAGACCCCTTGAAGACGACGAGGTAGATAGGCTGGGGGTGGAAGTGCAGCAATGCATGGAGCTGACCAGTACTAATCGGTCGAGGGCTTATCCAATAGCAAGTGATAATTCGCATGTTTCGTTTCGAATCTAGTTTTCAGAGAACGATCTCTGAATGTAAGCTAAGCGTTGCGTTTGGTGGCGATGGCGGAGGGGTTCCACACGTACCCATCCCGAACACGACCGTTAAGCCCTCTAGCGCCGATGGTACTTGGACCGCAGGGTCCTGGGAGAGTAGGACGCCGCCAAGCAAAGAACCACTGCCGATGTTATTCGGTGGTGGTTTTTATTTGTTTATAAGGATTAAATATGATAAGCGGAAGCTCTGACACGATCGATACTGGAAGGTAACATTTTTGTTACGGATAACAGCGGCAAAACCAGTATAATAGGACTATGTTAAATATGCTAAAAGTACCTGACCACAGAGCTGGAATGTGCAGCTGTGAAAAGGAGGGTGTGTGTGTTAAGTTGGCGGAGACTTGGACTACAATCATTTCTGTTGCTTTGTTTGACCGTTGTTCTAGCAGGATGCGGTGAAGCTTCAGGATCTGTATGGACTTCATATGAAGGTGCGGTGAACGAGAAGAGTTTTCCGGTGCCAAAAGTAGCGAATAAATCTGACCAGTCTGAAAATAATTCGGATATGGATTATGTTCGATATACGCTGTCTGGTATTAGTGAGAGTACTAGCTTGCCTGAGGTATATCTAGACGAGATTAAAAGCTGGGGTTGGACAGAGAGGCAAGCCAAGGGTACATCCAATGAATCCAGTACCTTGCGTGTATTTGCAAAGGAAGGACATACTGTGCATTTAGCAGTACATGATGGTTCCTTTACACTAATGGTTCCTAGAAATGATGCTACTCAAACGACAGTTAAATCATTGGCTGAAGATGATTAAGCTGGTTAAAGTATGGTTTAGTATGATTAATTAACGCTGTGATGTTCCTTATAATATAGTAAAGCTCCCGTGTACATGATCGGGGGCTTTTTGTTATTTAGCGAAGTAGGCCTTAGTAATGATGGGAGAAGCTATCACGTATGGTGGATCAGAGGTCATAAAGGTACAGAAGGAAGGAATGAGTAGTTTCCTTCCGTACATGTATAGGTGGTATGTGTGCTTGAAGCATAGGGGATTGTAGAGCGCTAAAAGTAGAGGGGGAGATATATAGTTGCATAGTGGTATTGAGGTAATGAATGGCTGATGGAAAGCAGCTTGAGGCATATAGAGCTGAGACTGAGTGAGAGATCGCTCAAAGGTGTAAGATCTACGAGATATCTGGGGTTATGAGGATATGGAGCAGCGGGAGGAAAAGAGGAGAAGAACGGAGCCTCGAGTGGGGATAACTCATTTAACTATGCCCATGCTGTGGATAATGGATGAGAAGGGAACAATAAATAAAGGTTATCCACTGTGGATAACCTTTATTTGAGCATGTGAGGCTGAGTCAACTGAACGATACACGATTATGTTTTTGCATCAGATTATTCGAAGGGCTCAGCGGTTATGTATTACAAGTAAGTAAGGTACATTGAGTATTGCATAAATGAGGGAGTGTTATTGCAGATAATATGAAACATCTTGTTCATTCAATTTGATGAGTCCGTCTTTACGCTCACGGGAGAGAACCATTACAACATACAAGCGAGGACCCAGCAACCACAAATGCCAGAAGATCAGCGAGAGGGTGAAGGACAATGGCGACCATATCAAACATACTGTAATGATACATAATCCAATCCAGCTCATGTTAAGGTGTACCCGGACAAACATACGGAAGCTAAAATGCTGATCAGGGATATAACCTAACCAGGGCATACGCATATTCCAGCGCCAGCGTTTGGCGTAAGAGGTACGGACCAGAAGTAATATCGTTCTGGCGATGACATAATGAATCCAGATGGTGATTGGACCTGCCAGTACAAAAAAGAAGAGGCCAGTCCAGGAGAATGCGAGTAGATTGAATAAGAGCATGATGACCGGCAGACACAGATAGCTGTAAATGACACTGCGGGCGATAGCCTTTTTTTTCAGAAGCCGGTATTGATAAAATGTTGCTTTATTCTCCGGTTCGGCGATCATACGATTATATATCCTCCTTCGGATTCACGTTTATGTGGGGTGGGTATTCGTTTTTCTTACACGAGTAAAAGGGAATGAATCATACATGTATGTATATATGAACCTTGTATCTCACGCCATGACGATTGTACAAGATATTGAGATTCGACGGAGCTTATCTCAGTATACTCCCGAATACATGGACTGTCAGGATTTGATATCGTTATCATGTATTATATATCGGCTGGGATTCCAAGTTTTTTTAAGGAAATTAAATATAAGTTTGAGTCAGGCCAAGGGATACGTGATGTAGAGGTAAATGCGATGGAATGTAGGATTACTGTATATACATAAGCAGGTGATGTTCTTGTAGGGAGAATGAATGTATTTTTCGGTACAGACACCCAAGAGGGGGTGGGCGAATATATATATTTTATAGAAAGAAAGCACTATGAAAATGTTTAAAATAATAGAAACTGTGCAATACTGATAGTAAACGTAAAACAAGGTGGGATGGTTCATGGAAGAACATGCCGAACACACATGTATTATCTGCGAGCAAAGAAAAAGAGAAGGCATTTTTATTGTATCTGAATTCATATGTGACACTTGTGAAGCAGAAATGGTTCATACCGACGCGCAGGATGCCAAGTACAATTATTTTATTCATCAAATGAAGCAAATTTGGGTACAAAAAAACGCATAATGAATGTTGCTAATAGAAGTAGAAGCGAAACATCACATTGTAACGATGCTGATGTGTATAGAGGCCCAATGGGCCTTTTTCTGTTTTTAAGAGTAGAGATTGTCTTGTTTGCCATCTTGGGAAGGCGTATGCTGATATAATGGTATAGATCATTTGCAGTAACGCGTGTGGAGATGGGGAAGAAGTGCGTTCCTTGGATTAGGAAGCATTTTAAAGCGCATAGGACGCACATAATATATGTACAGGATGGTTATTTCATGGAACATAAAAATAAATTAAGTAGTGCCCCTTTATATGAAGCGTTGCTTGCGTATCGTGATTCGAAGCAGCGTTCTTTTCATGTGCCTGGGCATAAGAATGGACAAGCTTATCGACATTTGGTAGAACAAGCAGAAGCAGGGCAACCTCGAGCTAAGGATATCGTTAATGAGGAACACCAGAACAACGGTGAGATTCAGAATGATGGAGGAAAGAATGTTAACCAGAAGGTAGAGCGTTTCAGTTCGGTGGGTGAACATGGGGCTGATCTGGAGAGTGTGGAACGACTCAGCGTTGAAGGGGCTCACTCGGAATTAGAACTGGTACCGGTGCGTTCATTTCTGGAGATGATGGAGATGGATGTTACGGAGATTACGGGCACCGACGATTTGCATCATCCGGAAGGTGTAATCCAGGAAGCACAGGAGCTTGCGGCAGATTGTTTTGGAGCGGAGGAGAGTTTCTTCCTTGTGGGAGGCAGTACTGCTGGTAATCTGTCCTTATTGCTCACCGTGTGTGACGAGCCAAACAGTATTGTACTGGTGCAACGAAATGTGCACAAATCGGTTATTCACGGGTTAATGCTGGCAGGCGCAAGAGCTGTATTTCTGGAGCCGTGGGTCGATCCTGCGTCTGGACTTGCGGTCATGCCGTCTGTGGAGACGGTTCAGGCTGCTGTCCAGTCCTATCCTGAGGCAAAGGGCGTGTTAGTCACTTTGCCCAATTATTACGGCATGGGCGCTGATCTGACGCCCATAGCCGAGGTATGCCACGCCGCTGGCATACCATTGCTCGTGGATGAAGCGCATGGCGCGCATTATGGGCAGCATCCGGAGCTGCCTGTCTCTGCACTGTCGTGCGGAGCAGACGGTGTAGTGCAGTCGACACATAAGATGCTGACGGCTTTCACCATGGGTGCCATGTTGCACATTCAGGGACCACTGTTAAACCGGTCCCTGTTAAGGCAACGCCTGGCCATGGTGCAAAGCTCAAGCCCATCATACCCGGTGATGGCTTCGCTTGATCTGGCGCGCCGGCTGCTGCACGTGCAGGGCGCGAACACATTCACGGCGGGGCTCACCGCCGTGAATGCCTTTAAGCGCGGCCTCGCGGAGCTGCCGCGCTTCCAGTTGCTGCAGCCTGCACAGCCGCTGCAGCCAGAACCGCCAGCCGGGACTGCGAAGCCGGCTGGCTTGTCCGTGTCCGCTGCGCAGCAGACACGGGAGGGTCTGACCGCGGCGGCGATGCCATCTGCCGCGGGGTATACCGCTCAGGACCCATTCAAGGCTGTCATCTATGACGGCGCAGGGGTGCTGAGCGGTTATGGGCTACAGCAGCAGCTGGAAGCGTGCGGCTGTGTGCCTGAGATGAGCGACGAACGGTACGTCGTCTTGCTCTTCAGCCTGGGCTCAACGGTGCAAGATGCTCAGCACCTGTTGCAGGCTTTACACCATATCAGCTCTGCCAACGGGCATGAGCAGGTCCAATCTAATGCAGTGCCATCGCAACAGATTGCGAAAGGTTCGGCACATTATATTTCCACGTGGAACAATTTACAAGAAAAAACTCGCTACTCGGAACCGATCTCCTTTACACTGCAACCGATTGTGGAGACGGATACGATCAATGTCCTGATAGAAAAAAGCGCGGGTTGTCGATCAGCCGAGATGGTTATTCCTTATCCTCCAGGGATTCCGCTTGTATATCCGGGTGAACGTATTAGTCCATCGATGGTGGCTCGTATACAACTCCTGCGGGATGAGGGTGCAAAGTTTCATGGGGTATCCGATGCATCTCTACAGTCATTGAAGGTCATGAAGGAATGAAGGGAACACATGAAGATCTGAATTGCATTCACCAATAGGTAGTTTATATGACCAATACGGATAGCGATATCAGACCCTACACATGTGAGGGTCTCTTGGTCATTAATTTAGTTGCTAGGGTGTGTCTTCAAACTCAGGCATGCAAGACGTTGAAGGATGTCAGGGTCCAACATCTTGAAATCAAGGATTGCTGATCCTGGCGAATTGTCCAGACGATTTTCTAAGGAATCGAGGACGTCTTATTTAGCCTTCGAGTCCTCCTTTTATTTTGTAAGAAACCTGAGACACGTTATTAACCAAAATCACCTAATAAACACGCTGTAAACGGCTGGTTATTCCAATATAGCGTCTTTCAGATTCCTTAGATTGCTGCGGGCGTTTCAAATCGCTAAATAAGACGTCACAGGGTCGTTAGCCCTCCCGCTCCGTGCCCTGCTCCAGACACATTCAGTTTGAAGACACGCTTTAGTTCAACTTATATAGATAGACATAAGAAAGAAGGGAACACTTTGGGTATTCCGCTAAAAAAATATACAGGAATAGTCCTGCAAGTTTTGTTGATGTACGGTTTTTATTGGATTGGAAACTTGATTCAAGCTGTATTACATCTGCCGTTAACAGGCAGTATTGTGGGCATGCTGGTATTGTTTGTCATCATTCAACTGGGATGGATCAGAATGAGCTGGGGAGAAGAAGGGTCGACGTGGCTTCAATCTCATCTGCAATTGTTGTTCATCCCGCCAACTGTGGGCATTATTAATCATTTTGATTTTTTTAGAGCCAACACATTGTTATTGGTTCTTGGTTTGATTGTTAGCACATTAATCACATGTCTGATATCTGCCAAATTAAGTGAGTGGCTTATGACATGGAGATCGTCTCATTCAGGCAAAAAGGAGGCGATCACTTGTCAGCATTCATCCTCGGAATTGGAATGATCGCGCTAACCATCGCTGTATATATTCCAGCCACTCGTCTATATAAAAGGCTGAAATGGCCGATCCTTATGCCTGTACTCACAACGACTGCCATCCTGATTCTGATCTTGGTGATTTCCGGTATAAAGCTGGATACCTACATGCTGGGTGGAAAATGGATACAGGAGCTTTTGGGACCAGCAGTCGTATCGCTCGCTTTTCCCTTGTCCAGACATCTGCATGTTCTGAAGCAAAATATCATTCCAATTGTGGGTGGAACAATCGGAGGCAGTATTACAGGTATCGCTACAGGCGCTTTAATCGCCATTCTGCTCGGCTATCCGCAAGAGATGGTCATCGCTTTATTGCCAAAATCAGTGACAACTCCTGTGGCTATTCAACTCGCTAATCAGGTTGGGGGGAATGCCTCATTCACATCGCTGTTTGTGATGATTGCAGGATTCTCAGGGATATTATTGGGGCCGATGCTCTTGAAATGGGCCAAGGTCCGCAGTAAACATGCCTATGGAATTGGACTGGGTTCAGCATCTCATGCCCTCGGCATGGCAAGGTCTTTTGAATATGGAGAGAATGCGGTAGCCCTCAGTTCAGTTTCCATGATTGTCAGTGCTATTGCCGGATCAATTATGCTTCCATTATGGGTATGGATTATCTACGGTTGAACGCTTTACTTTGTTGTTCATGTTGGAGTAACCGCTGACCTATAGTATGATAGAAAGAAACAAGCTTGTATGATCTTGGTGTTATTAATACGTACCGATATAGCTGTAGCTATACACCTCTGGGCGGGGGATATCATATCTTGTAGCAAGAGGGTCTAAGCATATTCAATTACAGCAGCAATAGATGCAATTATCGACATAGAAAGCAGGGAAGCATATGCAGGGCAGAGGTAAATTCATTACGCTGGAAGGGGGAGAGGGTTCCGGTAAAACAACGATGATCGGTAGAATAGGTTCTTATTTTGAAGAACGGGGTATACCTTACGTAGTTACGCGAGAGCCTGGTGGAATTGAGATTGCGGAGAAAATACGTTCAATTATTCTGGACCCTCTTCATACGGCAATGGATGCTCGAACCGAAGCACTATTGTATGCAGCTGCACGCAGCCAGCATCTGGCGGAGAAAGTAGAGCCTGCACTGAGAGCTGGAAAAGCAGTCATCTGTGACCGATTTGTCGATAGCAGTCTGGTCTATCAAGGCTACGCCCGTGAACTCGGGATAGAGAATGTATGGGCCATTAACCGTTTTGCGATTGGTGATCTCATGCCGGATGTGACCTTATATCTGGACATTGAGCCTGAAGTGGGGCTTGCCCGGATCGATGCTCATGATGGCCGCGAAGTGAACCGTCTGGATCTGGAAAATCTGGAGTTTCACCGTAAAGTGCGAGAGGGTTACTTCCTATTAAAAGAGCAGTTCCCAGAACGGATCAGAGTTATCGATGCTTCCATGAAGCAGGAGGATGTCTTGGCAGCAATGATTTTGTCGCTGGAGACAGGGATTTTGAAGGATTTTGACGAGTAATTGTCTAATATATAGACAGGGCATTTGATAAAGGTGCTTATTCTAAAGGAGGTTATGCAGGATGAAACTGATTGTTGCGATTATACAGGATAAAGACAGCAACCGATTATCCAGCGCATTGGTCAAAGCAAACTTTCGGGCGACGAAGCTTGCCAGTACGGGCGGATTTTTGAAGGCAGGCAACACGACGTTTATGATCGGTGTCGATGATGGTCAAGTCGAATCCGTAATGAACGTCATTCGCAGCAGCTGTAAGGTTCGTGAACAGCTCGTGACTCCGGTCACACCGATGAGTGGAACAACCGACTCTTACCTGCCGCTACCTGTTGAAGTTCAAGTAGGCGGAGCTACTGTATTTGTTCTCCCGGTAGATCGCTTCGAACATTTCTAATTAAACCTATTGCATGGATCCCATGAGGGTCCTTCATGATCGATAGCATGTTGGAAACGATGGATGCAAGAAGAGTTAACAGAGTTCGTGCGTGCCACTTACGGAGCGCCTTTTTTGACGAGAAAAATCAGCATACTCTTTCCGGATGAGCATTTCCCAGCTGGGGGAATGGTTCATTTCGGAAAGAGGTTGACTACAAAGAACTAGTCCTTGATGGTGATGTGTATCTACCATTATATATAGAGTGTGATCAGCATATATAAAAGCCTCATTCTCACGCACAGGCGCAACGCGCACTGTGCTGATGGGCGATTGGCTAACTATGATAGAAAGCGGGCGTATCCATGAAAATCAATCCTGGATTCAGACCGATTCAGAGCGGGATCAGTTCTACTGATTCAGGTTCCAAACCGGTTCAATCCAAAAATTTCTCTGATATGATGAATCACCAGGGGGAACGGGCCTCACAAGCTGAACTGAATCGCCGGTTTAGTGAAATCCAGCTTCAGGGAGATCGCTTGGCACGTTCCATGACGATTCGTGAACTGAAGGCGTATAAGCAACTTGTTAAAAGGTTCCTGGAAGAGACCGTTCGTCGCGGTGTATCCATGAAAGAGACAAGGGGTTGGGATCGTCGTGGCAGAGGTAAGCGGTATAAGCTGATTGATGAAATTGACTCCGCTCTGTTATCCATGGCTGATGAATTGCTGGATACAGAAGAAGGAAAAATCTCTCTATTACAACAAGTAGGCGAAATTCGGGGGATGCTTATTAATTTAAGCTTCTGAGGAGGAAGTATGTCCTTTCAACAGATTATGGGTCAACAAGCGGCCAAGAAAATGTTACAAAGCAGTTTGAGACGTAAGGCAATAAGCCATGCGTATTTGTTTAGCGGTCCAGCTGGTAGCGGGCAACGGAAGACGGCAATTACCTTTGCCAAGGCAATATTCTGTACAGAGCTTGAAGATGACGCTTGTGGGCAGTGTCTTGAATGTCGTAAGGTAGATCATGGTAACCATCCGGATCTAACCATGCTTGCACCAGATGGAAACAACATTAAAATAGATCAAATCCGGGATCTGCAGCGTATCTTTTCATACCGATCAGAGGCAGGCCATCCCAAAGTATATATTATAGAACAAGCCGAGAAAATGACGGTGCAGGCAGCAAACAGTTTGCTCAAATTTCTGGAGGAACCGCAGGTACCAGCAGTCGGCATCCTGATTACAGATAATGGACAGGCCATGTTGCCAACGATCCGCTCACGCTCCCAATTGGTACCGTTCAGCGCACTGAATCCGGAAGAGATGCTGCAATCACTAATTGAGGAAGGGCATCCTGCCAATCTGGCTCGCTCTGCCGTCCATTTAGCGTCAGGATTGGAAGCATGTAGAGAAATTCTCCAGCAGAATTGGTTTGCAGAAATTAGAAACGTAATGTTACAATTAGGGAAGGAGTCCCTGGGTAGAGGAAGTACATCATTGATCTCTGCACAGCAGAAGCTTTTTAAAACCGGACTCTCTGAACACCTGGACATGCTGCTTAGTTTGTTCCATCTATGGTTTAGGGACATGCTGTATGTTCAGTACGATAGGCATGAACATATCGTTTTTATAGATCAGTTAGACATGTTATCTCAGTTGGCACATACCCGCAGCACAGAGCAGTGGGTCTCCTATATGGATATGGCCGCAGCATGCAGAAAAAAATTGCGTTTCAACGTCAATGGCCAGCTTTGTCTGGAGCAATTTTTGATCGGTTTGGCATAAGACTGGGAGAGGGCAAAGTTAGCTCCAATCATATGCAAACGGTTATAACTTCGGCCGGTTCCCTAAGAAGACGGGGCTTCAGACGAAGTGGGGTTGGCTTACAAGGGGGTTAATTTTTTGTACAGTGTAGTGGGTGTCCGTTTCAAAAAAGCGGGCAAAATTTATTACTTCGATCCCCTGGACCTTCCCATTGAGAAAGAAAACTGCGTTATCGTGGAGACAGCGCGGGGGGTTGAGTACGGTAAGGTTGTCGTAGGTAAGAAGGAAGTGGGCGAGTCCGATGTGGTGTTGCCGCTGAAGAAAGTCATCCGCGTTGCGGGCGATACAGATGCCCGTGTGGTTGATGAGAACAAACGTGCAGCCAAAGAAGCATTCGGTACTTGTTTAAATAAAATCAAAGACCATGGCCTCAAAATGAAGCTGGTCGATGTGGAATTTACGTTTGATCGCAATAAAATTATATTTTATTTTACAGCTGAAGGAAGAGTTGATTTCCGGGAGCTGGTCAAGGATCTGGCAAGCATATTCCGGACACGAATCGAGCTGAGACAGATTGGTGTACGTGATGAAGCGAAGATGCTTGGCGGAATCGGACCTTGCGGCCGTGTGTTGTGTTGTTCTTCCTGGCTGGGAGACTTTGAGCCGGTATCAATCAAGATGGCTAAAGATCAGAGCCTGTCACTGAATCCGACGAAAATTTCAGGGTTGTGCGGAAGACTCATGTGCTGTCTGAAATTTGAGCATGATAACTATGAAAGTGTGAGAGAAGAACTGCCAGCTGTAGGCAAATTGGTCGTCACCTCATTGGGTGAAGGAAAAGTTGTCGGAATTAATGCCGGTAGCCGCACAGTCCATGTTCAACTGTTCGACATCAGTAAAGTCAAAGAACTTCCGCTGGATGACGTCGTTATCAAGTAAACCATAAAGGTTGCTTCGGGGTGGAAACTTGGAAAAGAAAAATCTGTTTACGCACATTCATGAAATGGAAACCCAACTGGGTCAGTTGCACGGTGATTTAGGAGAGTTAAAAATGATTGTGAAGGAGCTGCTTGAGGATAATCAGCGGCTTACCATCGAGAATGAGCAGTTACGCAAACTGCTCAAACGTGAGGCTCCGGCAGATCTGCCGATCTCATCAGCACTCGCTCCTGTAGCAAGACCAGCAGGTCCGGCTACAGGCGAGGATGTTGTGGGTGAAGGGTATGATAATCTGGCTCGGTTGTATCACGAAGGCTTCCATATCTGCAACGTCTATTATGGACATTTGCGGACGGAAGGCGATTGTCTGTTCTGCCTGTCTTTTTTGAATAAATGAAGTGACCGTAGGGATCCCCTACGGTTTTTTTTCAAGGTTATAAACCTAAACTAAACGAACATGAGATATAGAGTACCGGAGGATGAGCGTAACATATGGAAGAAAATGAAGTTGTGTTACATGAGTCAGAGCGGATTGATGATCTGCTCTCTCATGATCTGAGAATCATTCAAAGTGATGAAGTGTTTAGTTTTTCGATGGATGCCGTATTATTAGCCCGGTTTGCTTCCGTACCTAAACGGGGTCGTATACTTGATTTGTGTACGGGTAACGGGGTGGTTCCCATTTTGCTTACAACGCGTACGCAGGCTAGTCTGGAAGGGATCGAGATTCAGCCACGTTTGGCTGATATGGCGCGTCGCAGTGTGCAATTAAATGCATTGGATGAGTCGATTATGATTCGTGAAGGTGATTTGCGAGAACTCGTGAAAGAAACAGGACATGCTGTATACGATGCAATAACCGTTAATCCTCCATATATGCCTCTGAATGGCAGTGATCTCAAGATGAACACACATCAGGCAATGGCACGTCATGAGATCGGATGTACCCTGGAAGAAGTGATACAAGCTTGCAGTCGACTTGTACGTAATGGCGGCAAAGTATCGATGGTTCATCGTCCACAGCGCCTTGCAGAGATTATCTCACTCATGCGCGAATATAAGCTGGAACCAAAACGGATTCGGATGGTACATCCCCGTGCTCATTTGGAAGCCAACATGGTGTTAATTGAAGGAATGAAAGATGGTAAACCGGAAGTTAGGATGCTTCCTCCACTCATTGTCTACAATGAAGAGGGGAAATACTGCGAAGAGATTATGGATATTTACTATGGTCAGCAACATGCTGAGCGTACTACGAAAGGAGGGCTTTAGATGACTTTGCATATTCAAAAAAGCTATGCGGAGCAGCCTGAAGGATCAGGCAAGCTCTATCTGGTTGGAACACCCATTGGTAATCTGGAGGATATGACCTTCCGTGCCATCAAGACATTGCAGAGTTGTGACATCATTGCAGCAGAAGATACACGCCAGACCCGAAAGCTGCTTACCCATTTTGAAATTACACCTTCGATGCTGTTTAGTTATCATGAGCATAATAAGGGGGCGAGTGGACCTGAACTGATACGCTATATAATAGAAGGAAAAAATTTGGCACTCGTCAGCGATGCCGGTTTGCCAGCTATTTCGGACCCTGGTTCTGACCTTGTACAGCTTGCACTGGAAGCTGGAATAACGGTCATTCCCATCCCGGGGCCCAATGCTGCGTTGTCTGCTCTGATCGTGTCCGGATTACCGACGGAGCGTTTTACATTCGGCGGTTTTTTGCCGCGGGAGAAAAAGGACATGCGAAAAGTGCTGGAGGCGTTTGACGAATCCAACGGGACTTTGTTATTTTATGAATCGCCTCATCGTATTCGGAAAACATTAGTCCACCTTGAAGAAATTCTGGGTGATCGCTCGATTGTCCTGGCTCGTGAACTAACCAAGCGTCATGAGGAATTCGCAAGGGGTACTGTGAGGGAATGCATAGACTGGCTTGAAGAACATCCACCTCTTGGCGAGTACTGCTTGCTGGTAGAGGGCATTAAGGAAGAGGAGCGTAAGGCTGAGCGCGAAGCATGGTGGCAGCTCATGTCACTCGCGGATCATGTCAGCCATTATGAGGGTGAAGGACATAACCGCAAAGATGCAATGAAAAAAACGGCTACCGATCGCGGTCTGGCGAAGCGTGATGTATATAATGCATTAATCGAGTAGTAATCTAACCAAATATTTTCTGTTGTGGGGAACATAACCTGAAAAGAAGCTTATATCCAACCTTAGTGGAATATTAAAAAGAGCAGAGTGGCTAAAAAAAATTCCGAACAAATTTCATCGTTCTCTCCCAGTTCGCGTGTGACAGAATCATTTTGGGTAATGGAACCCATAACAAGGCAAAAAAATACCTTCCGCGGTGGGGTTCACACCGGGAAGGTCATTAAGGAATATTAAAAAGGTTAGAAATAACAATTTAGATAAGTCCAGTATACCTGGTTTTTCTTATTTTGTCACAGGTGCAGGGATTTCGGAAATACATTCGTTACAAACAATTTTACCTTTGAAGTAAGTAACGTTCTCTGCATTACCACAGAAGATACAAGCAGGCTCGTATTTTTTCAACATGATGCGCTCGCCGTCAACGTAGATTTCCAGAGCATCTTTTTCACCAATACCGAGCGTACGGCGCAATTCAATTGGAATAACTACCCGTCCCAGTTCGTCCACTTTTCTTACAATACCTGTTGATTTCATCATTATAATCAGTGCTCCTCTCAGCTAACTATCTTTGTCATTATTCGACATTATTTTATGTTTTATGATACTCATCATACCAACGATTCCCAAATCAGTCAACCTTAAAATTAGCTTAAAATTAAGGCTGTTTTTCACAAGGTTACTGGTGGTAAGGGATTGGAAGCCGTTTTTCGCATTTAAACCTCAATGTCAGCTTTGTCGATTTGGAAAACGACAAAACTACTTCATTCGACAAAGTTCGTCATATGGTGTCGAATCTTAGATGAATCGCAGAGCTCAAAGCGTTAATATAAAAGAAATTAAAGGAGTGAGTCGACATGGAACAACGTTTAACGGAAGAGAAAGTATTCAAAGATCCGGTACATAATTATATCCACGTGCAAGATCCGGTTATATGGCAGTTAATTAACACCCCAGAATTTCAGCGTTTACGCCGGATTCGTCAACTGGGTACTTCTTACCTTACCTTTCACGGAGCAGAGCATAGTCGGTTCTCACATTCACTAGGTGTTTATGAGATCACACGCAAGATCATCTCTCAATTTGAAAGAAGTCATTATTCGGATTGGCCGAAGGAAGAAAAGATTGTAGCTCTGTGTGCAGCTCTACTTCATGATCTCGGGCATGGGCCATTCTCTCACTCCATCGAGGAAGCTTTTGACATGAATCACGAAGATTGGACTTGTCGCATTATTACAGGTGATACCGAAGTAGGGGCGATCTTAAGACGGTATGCTCCTGATTTTCCTGAGAAAGTAGCGTCTGTCATTCAAAAAACGTATGAAAAGCCGATTGTGGTGAACTTGGTGACCAGTCCGCTTGATGCAGACCGAATGGATTATTTGCTCAGGGATGCCTATTTTACAGGTGTAAATTACGGCACGATTGACCTTGATCGTATCCTTCGGATGCTGCGTCCTTATCATGGGCGGATTGTAGTCAAGGAGTCAGGCATGCATGCTGTGGAGGATTACCTAATGTCTCGGTATCAGATGTATTGGCAGATTTACTTCCATCCGGTAACTCGTAGTTCTGAAATTATATTGCGGCAAATATTCAAGCGAGCGAAAACACTCCTACAACATGGTTTTCAATTCCGCTTCATGATTGATCCACTCCCTCAATTATTTGAAGGAGAATTATCCGTGGATGAATATTTGCAGTTGGATGAAGCATTAATTCAGACGGCATTTACGCAGTGGCGCAAGGAGGACGATACTGTTCTGAGTGAGTTATGCGAACGTTTTATGGATCGCAAGTTATATAAGTATGTAGAGCTTGAACAGGTCGACTTGACAATGATGGAAGAGATTCGGGAAGCTTTTGTACAGGCTGGCCTCGATCCCGAATATGATCTTGAAATTGATTTTCCTTCGGATAATCCGTATGATGTGTTTCGTCCGGATGAATCCACAGATAAGCAGATTCTTCTTCTGGATCGACAGGACAATTTACGTGAGTTGTCAGAAGTATCTGACATTGTCCGTTCCATCAGTGGGCTTCACCGAGGGAAACATCATTTGTATTACCCGCAAAACAAGGTGGATGCGATTATTCACGAATTACCGTCACATATACGCCCCTATTTCTTGTAATCGTGTGGGTATAATCCGATGAAGAATTTCGATATCAAAACACTTTCTAAAAGAGCTATTTTCCATGATACAGTAATCTGCTTTAATGGGGAGTATATGTAGATCGACATAATTTTGTAAATGCAAGCAGGCAGAATGAGCACAATTAGCAATATATAGATCAGAATATCCGTATATCTTCTATATATTGTAGTTGTGAAGAAACAAACGTAATGATGTAATACACAGATTACCCAAAATGTTTTATGTATGAGTCATTAAATTATTGAATTTTACAAAGTGGATTTTGAAAAAGAAGATAGTCGTTATTTCGACATGAAGGGAGATACAGACATGATGCTGTTCGACACACATACACATCTGGATGCACCACAATTCGACGAGGACCGCGAGGAAATGATTCAGCGTGCTGTGGATGCAGGAGTTGGTCGCATGATCAACATTGGCTTTAACCGGGAGACAATTCCAACCACAATGAAACTCGCTGAAACATATGACTTTATATATGCAGCTGTAGGGTGGCATCCCGTAGATGCGATCACAATGCAGGAGGGCGATTTGGAGTGGATTGCATCTTTATGCAAGCATGAAAAAGTGGTTGCGATCGGTGAGATTGGATTGGATTATCACTGGGATACTTCACCAAAAGAAATACAGCATCGCGTATTACGACAACAAATTGCTTTGGCGCGTGAAGTGAACATGCCAATTGTCATCCATAATCGGGATGCGCATGAGGATATCATAAGAATTTTGCGTGAAGAGAAGGCGAGTGAAGTTGGTGGTGTGATGCACTCGTTCTCGGGCAGCTGGGAAACAGCAAAAAGTTGCCTCGATATGGGCTTCCATCTCTCCTTCGGAGGACCGATCACATTCAAAAATGCAAAGCAACCCAAAGAGGTGCTGGAGAAGGTTCCTATGGACCGGTTTTTCATTGAAACAGATGCTCCATATTTGACACCGCACCCTTATCGTGGGAAGCGAAATGAGACAGCGCATGTACGTCTGGTTGCAGAGGCAGCTGCGGAAATTAAAGGCATTTCGGTGGAGGAAATTGCTGCAATAACAACCAAAAATGCCATGGAACGATTTGGGATTCGTTAAAAAAACGAGCAAATGAGGTGAAAAAGGCAGGTAAGCGGAGGTAATTTGCCCTTTGATCCAAATAAATCAAGAATATTACAATATTTTAACCAAATATTCAGAAAAACGTACTTGATCAACGCTTTACAACATGCATCAAAACAGGATATCATCTTTTCAGTGAATTGTTGTGCGGAAAATTGGACAGATGTTCGGGGGATGAACAAAGGGACACTTTCCGATGAAACAACATTACTTTCATGAATCAGTCTCGCTGAGTCTCCGTTAACGGAGAGCGGGGGAACCAATAGGGCTTAAACATCGGTGTATTTGGCCGATGCGCAACGTTCGCTGACCCAAAAGCAGCGAAGGGAACTGCGAAGCCGTATTTGATTTCTTCTTTGGGTCTCGGGGTGAATTCAAGGGCGTCCGCCATGAGCGGGTGACCCAAGATAGGGCGGCTCTCTTTCGCCCGAACCCGACAGCTAACCTCGCAAGCGGAAAAAGAGAGGCAACCTCGTGCATGAATTTCCGATATTCAAAATCATTCGGAAGCCACGAAAGAGTTCCTCTTACACTCTTTCTTTGGCTTTTTTGTTTTTGAATAAAAGAAATATTGTCATCATACGGTAGGTATTCAGGAGGATGACATCATGTTGCGAAGATTGATTCATGGTGCAGAACCGGATTATGTTGGTCCAATCTGTGTTCTGTAGAAAATTTGGTATAGTCACGTCAAAGACATCATGCATTACTTTAGACGGCGAGGCTATGAAGGAGGACGGAGAAGTGGGCACATTCCAACCAGAAGAGACCCATGAGTCACGATCATCCAGTAAGTCTTTCGCGTTGCGGTGGAAGCATGAGAACATGCGTCAAATGGCATTGATCGCGATTTTCTCAATTGCGCTTACAATCATGATCTTGTTAGTCGTTTACGGTCAGGCCGGGAAACAAATTTCACTGGTTATTGATGGCAAAGCTCAGGTGGTAGAGACTCGTACAGGAATGCTTCAGGAAATGCTGGAGGAGCAGTCGATCACAGTCAGCCCTCACGATAAGGTATCCATGTCCATGAATGGGGCGTTAACAGATGGAGACCGAATCGTTATTGAGCGGGCCGTTCCAGTTAACATTACGGCAGACGGAGACACCAAGACTCTGTATACAACCGATTCATCGGTAGAAGATGCAATTCAAAAATCAGGTATTCAAGTTGAAAGTAATGATAAAGTGTATCCGGCGCTTGGAACTGCTATCAAAGCGGAGATGAAGATTCGTGTAGTGCGCGTAACAAAGCGTACAGTGGATGTAGAGCAACCGATCGCTTACAAAGTCATTAAAACGGCTGACCCTAGCTTGTACAAAGGTGATAACCGTGTCGTTGTGAACGGCAAAGAAGGCACAATTGTACAGCATATCGAAAAGGTATTTCAGGATGGAGAATTGGTCTCCAAAAAAATGGTCGGCAAATCTGTCGCTAATAATCGTGTAGATAAAGTGATCGCTGTCGGCACCAAAGCAAAACCGGTCGTGAAGGAACCTGAGATTCAGACCGTATCGGCTCAAACATCAACAACCAAAAAGGCTACAACAACGAACTCGAAGAAAACATCTGCCTCGGGCAGCAAAGTAATTACCGTATCCGGAACTTCTTTTAAATACTCCAAAGTACTTAAAAATGTATCCATGACTGCCTACTCTTCCGAAGAGCCTGGCATTGGAACTAAAACAGCTTCCGGTACTCGTGTAACGGAAGGACGCACCATTGCGGTTGATCCCAAAGTCATTCCAATTGGCTGGTGGGTATATATCGAAGGTCTGGGATTCCGTCGTGCGGAAGATACAGGCGGTGCCATTAAAGGCAACAAAATTGATGTGTATTATGACAGTGTGAAGCATGCCCTGAATTTTGGACGTAAGAAAGGCAAGACGGTCTACGTGATCGGTCCGGTGAAGCCGGAAGCGAACTAAAATCGTTTTACTTTGAAATGGGAATGCTATAAAATAGTTGCATGAATGATTCATGCGGAATATGCGGCGGAGGAGTCTGAATTCAGTCTCCCCCGCCGTTTGGCAGAGAAGAGGATATTCCTCTTCTTTTTGCGTTAGAAAGGAAGAAATGGAACATGATAAAAGAAGTCATTGTGGTGGAAGGCCGTGACGATACGGTAGCTATCCGTCGGGCCGTGGAAGCCGATACCATAGAAACAGGTGGATCAGCAATCAACCAACGCATTCTGAAGCGGATTGCGCTTGCTCAGGAGAGACGGGGAGTCATTGTACTGACAGATCCGGATCATGCTGGCGAACGCATTCGAAAAATTATTGCGAACAAGGTGCCAGGCTGCAAACATGCCTTCATTCCGGAAGCCGATGCAACGCGCAAAGGGGACATTGGGGTGGAGAATGCCTCACCAGAGGCGATCCGTCATGCTCTGGCGCGCGTACATACTTCATACGAAGGTGCTCCGAGCCTGATCGATTGGGAGGACCTGATCGCGGCAGGACTTATCGTGCATCCGCAGGCTGCTGCACGTCGCATGGAGATGGGCAATCTGCTAGGCATCGGTTATTGTAACGGGAAGCAGTTCCACAAACGTCTCAGTGTATTTCAGATTACACGGGAAGAATTCTCTACAGCATTAGCGCAAATTGAACGTGAAGGATTGTGAGCATATGAAGAACATGGAAGAGACGATTGAAATTGCAACGCCCAAGCGTACGAAAGAGATTATTCAAAGACACGGATTCTCATTTAAGAAAAGTCTGGGTCAGAACTTTCTGATCGATCAAAATATACTGAACAAAATCGTTAATGCAGCCGATCTGGACGAGTCTAAGGGCGCACTGGAGATCGGGCCGGGTATTGGAGCCCTCACGGAGCGACTGGCTCGGGTAGCCGGTCCTGTCACAGCCGTAGAGATTGACCAGCGCTTGATCCCAATCCTGGGAGAAGTGATGCAGCCTTATTCGAATGTACGTGTTCATCATGGGGATGTGTTGAAGCTTGATCTGGCTGAGTTGTTTAATACGGATTTTGCATCCGTGGACAAAGTTAGTGTCGTAGCTAACCTGCCTTATTATGTAACAACTCCAATCATGATGAAACTGCTGGAAGAGAAGCTGCCGGTAGACAGCATTGTTGTCATGATCCAAAAAGAAGTGGCTGAACGCATGGCTGCTGCACCAGGATCAAAAGACTACGGTAGTCTAAGCATCGCAGTTCAGTACTACAGTATGCCGGAACTTGTGTGTATTGTGCCTCCTACGGTCTTCATTCCGCAACCTAATGTGGAATCAGCTGTCATTAAGCTGAAAGTGCGTGAGCAGCCGCCAGTGGAGATTCCGGATGAAGCACACTACTTCGAAGTGGTACAGGCTTCTTTTGCCCAGCGGAGAAAAACAATCTCAAACAACTTGAAGGCACGTTTCTTCACAAAGGAGAACCGGGAACAGGCAGACATTCTGCTGGAGCAGGCAGGTATTCAACCGTCCCGGCGTGGAGAGACATTGAGTCTGCAAGAGTATGCCACACTCAGCACCGTAATGTGGGAAGCAGGGGTACGTGCAACGCTGTAAAATTTGAATGAACCAAACCGGGTCTCTGCCCATACGATGGGGTAGAGGTGATTACGTTGATGAATATCGGAGACTTGGTCGTTCGGAAGTCATACGGCGGCGATGTGACTTTTCGGGTGGAAGGCCTCCAGTTGGATGCTGCGGTCATTAAAGGGACTGAGTTCCGGCTGATTGCCGATTCCCCGGTGGACGATTTGATACAGGTTCCCTACGAACCACAAAGCGCCAAGACCAGACAGGCGCATATTAAAGCACATCAGACCCTGTCCCGTCTGCAGCAGAATCGTATGGAACAGGCTGAGCGGAATCGTGAAGGTCTGGTACAGGATTGGTCTGCCCAGCAGGAACCGGCTTATTTTGAAATGCCTGGAAAGGTGCTTCATCTGGATGGAGATCCGAACTATTTGAAAAAAAGTATGGATCTCTATGAGCAACTTCGTGTACCCGCAGAGGGACAGTATGTCCATGAATCGGCAATGGCAGATACCTTATACCGCTTATTACCCAAAGTACGTCCGGATATCGTAGTTATTACGGGTCATGATGGGGTGTTAAAGACACGTCAGCCCTATGACTTATATAGTCTTGGTAGCTACAAGAACTCGCAAAATTTTGTATCGGCCATTCAGGTGGCCAGACAATATGAACGCCATCTGGACGCCCTCACTATTGTTGCAGGGGCCTGTCAGTCCCATTTTGAGGCACTGTTGCGCGCTGGAGCGAACTTTGCCAGTTCCCCAGGCAGAATTCTCATTCATGCACTTGATCCGGTCTATGTGGCAGCCAAGGCCTCCTTTACTTCTGTGCGCGATACGGTCAACATGAGTGATGTTCTGCACAATACCATCAGTGGTAGCCAGGGTGTGGGTGGTGTCGAGACACGGGGGAGTTACCGGGTAGGTCTGCCTGGGCTGAATGATTTATCTACGCTAAAAGTAAACCCGTCGGCAGTCTGATGTAGGCCATTTAAAGTCCCAATTTGGGGCTTTTTTTGTTTGCAAAAAAATTCATTGACAACAACTTTTTGATGCTGATATAATAATTAGTTTTGATTTGACAATGACTGTAAAATCCGGTATAATGGACAAGAAAAGAGGTGGTCGTCGACAATGGCTAAAAACACGCTGTTGGATATCAAACGCAATCTCGATGCACATATTGGTCAGAAAATTATGTTGCGGGCTAATGGTGGCCGCCGTAAGACCATTGAGCGTACGGGTGTATTGGAAGAAACGTACCCTTCTGTTTTTATTGTTAAGCTTGATGAGGAGCAAGAAACCTTCAAGCGAGTATCTTATAGTTATGCGGATATACTTACGGAATCGGTGGAAGTCATGGTTTATGACCCGGGCAGCCAGACGCATAGCTCCTATATGGAGACGTAAGTATCGATTTACAGGCGATTCGCCCCACAAGGCGGATCGCTTTTTTGTTTTCTTTAAACACCAATTCTCCCTCTAACGTAACCCATACATACTCAGGAATGAGCGAGGAACGGTCGCGGCATACTATATGGACAGGTGAAGGGACAGTTTCTTAAGCAATGCAGGAAACTGAATATGGCCTGGTGACAAAATGTCCAAAACGTGAACGAACAACGAACTCATCACATTATGAAGGATACTTTGGAGGAGGATGGTTCATGAGTCGCAGAAGAAGAAGTGTCATGTCAGAGGATCTGAAGAATGAGCTCGCGAAAGATCTGGGCTTCTATGATACTGTGCAACAGGAAGGCTGGGGCGGAATTAAAGCCAAGGATGCAGGAAACATGGTGAAAAGAGCCATTCAACTTGCTGAGCAGGCTACCCGCAAATCTTAATCCGGTTCAAGCAGACTGAAAAGCGGGGAAATCCGTCAGGAATAACCCCGCTTTTTCCCCTTAGATGCGGAATACAAATGACTTGACAGCCCCATTTTGATATAATATGTTAAGTTGTCTTAGGGAAAAGGTGAGGACGGGTGAACGCCTTGAAAATTTACGAAAAAGCGCCTGCTAAAATTAATTTGATGCTGGACGTTTTACATAAAAGAAGCGATGGTTTCCATGAAGTTGAAATGATCATGACCATGGTCGATCTGGCTGATCGGCTGGAAATGTCGGAGCTGCCGCGAGATACTATTTTCATCTCCAGTCAGGCGGGTTACATCCCGCTCGACGAGAAGAATCTGGCTTTCCAGGCAGCCAGACTCATTAAGGAGCGCTATAACGTGCGTACGGGCGTCCATATTCATCTGGATAAAAAGATTCCAGTTGCAGCCGGACTCGCCGGCGGTAGCAGTGATGCAGCAGCAGCGCTGCGTGGATTGAACCGTCTGTGGCGGTTGAATATACCGGATCACGAACTTCAGGAGCTTGGGGCTGAACTTGGGTCGGATGTTCCATTCTGTATCACAGGAGGGACTGCACTCGCTACAGGCCGTGGTGAGAAGTTAACTCCCATTCCTAATCCGCCGCAGTGCTGGGTAATTCTGGCCAAGCCTCCGATTAATGTGTCTACAGCCGATGTGTACGGAAGGTTCCGCAGTGACAAGATTGTTCGTCATCCGAGTGCAACTAAAATGGAGCAGGCTATACGCAATCAATCATTTACGGAAGTCTGTGACCAGATGGGCAATGTGCTTGAAGATGTGACGTTGAAGCTGTATCCGGAAGTTCAGCATCTGAAGGATGCCATGATTCGATTGGGTGCAGACGGCGTGTTAATGTCTGGTAGCGGTCCAACGGTATTTGGTCTGGTTTCCAAAGAATCCAAGGTTGCCCGGATATACAATGGTCTGCGTGGGTTCTGTAAAGAAGTGTATGCTGTACGTATGTTAACGTAAAATTCGCTTTTATAATGTACAAACACGTATAAAGGTGTTATATTCTTAAATAATTATTCGGATTTGGATGTTTCCGTGATCGTGAGGATGGATCTCTGTGAAGAAGTTAAAACGAAGCGCAAGGCTGGTTGAAATGACGCAATACTTATTGTCCAGACCGCATACGGTTATTCCGTTGACCACATTTGCCGAACGTTATGGTGCCGCAAAGTCTTCAATTAGTGAAGATTTAGCGATTATCAAAGAAGTGTTCGAAGAAGGTGGGTCAGGAGAACTGCATACACTGGCTGGAGCAGCCGGGGGAGTAAGATGGATTCCGAAGGTATCCCGAGAACTGGCACTGGCATTTGCGGAGCGGCTCTCGACCCAGCTCGCGCAACCTGATCGGATCTTGCCTGGAGAATACTTGTACATGTCCGACTTGCTTGGTCAGCCCGCATTGATGAATGAAGCCGGCAAGATTTTTGCAACGGCCTTTGGCAATATGAATATTGATGTGGTTATGACGGTAGAAACCAAAGGAATTCCATTGGCTTATGCAACCGGTGCCCAGCTCAACCTGCCTGTCGTGCTCGTACGCAGGGACCATCAGGCTACAGAAGGATCGGCCGTAAGTATCAATTATGTATCCGGGTCCCATAAAAGTCTGCATACCATGTCCCTGTCCCGCAGGGCGATGCGTGAGCATTCCAGGGTACTTATTGTGGATGACTTCATGAAGGCCGGGGGTACGGTGCAAGGAATGATCGATCTTTTGGCCGAGTTTAATGCTACAGTAGCCGGGGTAGGGGTACTGGTGGAATCTGGTTCTGTAGATTCAGAAGAACGCCTGTTAACAGATTACGTATCTCTGGCGAAACTGACAGCGGTTGATGCCAAGAGCAGACAGATTTCCGTCAAGCCTGGCAACTATTTTGACCTGTAGAAAGATGACGAATGTTATGTCGTTAAAAGGTCTTTTCCATCGACCTGGCACTAACGTTGTCGAATTGTGTATTAAATAAAAAAATTCCTGAAATTAGGAAATTTTTGTGGTTATAAAAAGAAGGAGTTCGTATATGCTGTGTGGAATTATACACCAAGTTCTGATGGAAAAAGGTGGTGAACACACACATGCAAATTACGGATGTCAGACTCCGCCGTGTTAACTCGGAGGGGAGAATGAAGGCTATCGCATCCATTACCATCGATAACGAATTCGTCGTTCATGACATTCGTGTCATTGATGGTAACAACGGAATGTTTGTTGCTATGCCGAGCAAACGTACTCCTGATGGAGAGTTCCGTGATATCGCCCACCCGATCTCTTCCGGTACGCGTGAGAAGATTCAGGCAGCAGTTTTGACTGAATACGATCGTGCGGCAACTGAGGAAGAAGTCATTGAAGAAGGTGCCTGAGAACATTATTGGGGTTCGAAGGAAAAGAGAGCCATGTCTTATGGCTCTCTTTTCTTTTTGACCGGAATAAGATATATTCAGTATTGAGTTTATTAGCAGAGAACAAAAAGCGCATCGTGCGCTTGGTGGCAGGGCGGCATCTTAGGAATCATTGGGATTCGGTTAAGCTCGCAGGTACACGGCGTATACATATAGGTCACGATTCGTTGGTGTCCGCGTTGTTACGTGTGATTACAGAGACAGCAGGCGATGAACAGGACCGGCTTGAAGCCGGCTGAACGATACTCATTGGATATAGATCAGCAATGCATTTCAATGGGATTTTCAGAACAGGAGGTCGTTAATTTTGAGACGAATGGCAATCGTTCTTGCCGCAGGGCAAGGAAAACGAATGAAATCAAAATTGTACAAAGTACTGCATCCCGTATGCGGTAAACCTATGGTTGGACATGTGCTGGATGCAGCACTCAGCGCAGGCGTTGAACGCAGTGTGGTTGTAGTCGGTCATGGTGCCGAAGCGGTGCAGTCATTTTTGGGTTCCAGAGCGGAGTATGCACTTCAGGCGGAACAACTGGGTACAGGTCATGCAGTGAAGCAGGTTAAATCCTTGCTTGGCGGCGAAACAGGCTCTACGATTGTGGTCTGCGGAGATACACCACTTGTGACCAGTGAGACGTTGGAAGGTCTGATGAAGCTGCATGAGAGCAGCGGAGCAGCAGCCACAGTTCTTACGGCTCAGTTGGACAATCCCAAAGGTTATGGCCGCGTCATTCGCGGAGAAGATGGATCTGTACAACGGATTGTGGAACAAAAGGATTGCACAGAGCAGGAAGATGCTGTGAATGAGATTAACACAGGCACATACTGTTTCGATAATGCAAAATTGTTCGCTGCCTTGGAAAAAGTGACGAACCAGAACGCTCAGGGAGAGTATTATCTCACAGACGTAGTTGGCATTTTCCGCAATGATGGAGAAGTGGTTGAAGCTTACATGTCGGATGACATCGCAGAATCCATCGGGGTTAACGACCGACTTGCACTTTCGCAAGCCGAAGCCTTCATGCGTGAACGTCTTGCCGTACGCCATATGTTGAACGGTGTGACAATCATTGATCCGTCATCGACATATATCGGAGCGGATGTTACGATTGGATCAGATACAGTTTTGTATCCGGGGACAATCCTCAAAGGCACAACTTCCATTGGTGAAGCATGTCATATTGGTCCTCAGGCAGATGTGGAAGACAGTGTTATTCAGGACGGAGTTACAATTAAACATTCGGTAGTATCCAATGCCGAGGTTGGTTCTGATGCAACGGTAGGTCCATTTGCTAATTTGCGTCCAGGGACTAAGCTGGGTCGCAACGTAAAAATTGGTGACTTTGTTGAAGTGAAAAATGCTACAATTGATGAAGGTTCCAAAGTATCTCATCTCAGCTATATTGGAGATGCCAAAGTAGGGAAAAACGTAAATGTTGGATGCGGGGCAATAACTGTCAATTATGATGGTTATAATAAAGCTGTGACAACGATTGAAGATGATGCTTTTGTAGGCAGCAACGTCAATCTGATTGCACCGATTACGGTAGGAAAAGGCGCTTATGTGGTTGCTGGCTCCACCGTTACCCATTCCGTTCCCGAGAATGATCTGGCCATTGCTCGTCCACGTCAGGAGAATAAACCTGGTTATGCGGAGAAGATTCGCGGACGTGCCAAAGCCAAGAAACAAAATGCCAAACCCCAATAAGGGGTTTTGATAACAAGATTGCCTCCCGAAGATCGGGGAGGTGCCGACATGTCGCAGACGCTTATTGATTCCAATGAACCAGCACGGAGGGTTTTTATTTTATGACTTATTTTGATTCGAAATTAAAAATATTTACTTGCAATTCTAACCCCAAGCTCGCCCATCAAATTGCTGATTATATCGGGATCCCTATGGGTGAATCTCACACAACCAGCTTTAGTGATGGCGAGATTCAAGTGAAACTCTCCGAGAGTGTTCGGGGTTGTCACGTTTATATCGTGCAGTCCACTTGCTTGCCGGTTAATGATAACCTGATGGAAATGCTCGTTATGATTGATGCACTCAAACGGGCATCTGCCAAGACGATTAACGTCGTTATTCCTTACTATGGCTATGCAAGACAGGATCGCAAGGCACGTTCGCGTGACCCGATTACAGCGAAACTGGTTGCTAACCTGATTGAAAAAGCGGGTGCAACCCGTGTCATCGCGATGGACTTGCATGCAATGCAGATCCAGGGATTCTTCGACATTCCAGTCGACCATTTGCTTGGCGTGCCAATTCTGGCTCAATATTTCCGGTCGAAACAGATCGAAAATCCGGTTGTTGTGTCGCCTGACCACGGTGGCGTAGTGCGCGCACGTAAACTGGCTGATTTCCTGAATGCACCCCTGGCGATTATCGATAAACGTCGTCCTGAGCCAAATGTGAGCGAAGTGATGAACATTATCGGTAACATCGAGGGTAAAACAGCTATCCTGATCGATGACATTATTGACACGGCGGGAACGATTGTACTGGGAGCGAATGCTCTGATGGAAGGCGGCGTAAAAGAAGTATACGCGTGCTGTACTCACCCGGTATTGTCCGGACCTGCGATGGAACGTTTGGAGAATGCACCATTGAAGGAAGTCATCGTAACGGACACCATTCCAATTACGCATGCTAATCCGACAAGCAAACTCAAAGTGTTGTCTGTAGCGCCTTTGCTCGGAGAAGCGATTATCCGGGTTCATGAGGAATTGTCAATCAGCAAGCTGTTTGAAATTGAATAAGGATGTCTGCATAAAGTAGTAGAGGGGTTACGTTTTCCGGTTCAATGGAAAATGTAACCCCTGTCGGCGTGCCGTTTTATTAAAAGTGAAACAGACGCTGGTCAGCTAATACCCGGGGCGGGAGATAAATCGGAAACGACGCCGATGAAAAAGCGTGTCGGCAATTTCGACGAATTGATTATCGAAACGTGTGATTAGACCAATCTCAATATGGGTGTCGCGGTCGTATACCTGTACAGGTACGTGATATTCGAGATGATAGATAAAATCGCTATGTTGAGTCAGTTGTCCATTGTCTTCGCGCAAAACCCGCTCACCTTCCTGGGTCGATAAAATATTAACTGTGAACACTACAGTAAATCGATCTTTACTTTCTTGATATTATATGAAATATAAGATTCGAAGTCTATGCCTCACCTCAGGCTAATCCGAAGGAGGGAACAAGATGAAGTGGATTGTCGGACTTGGAAATCCAGGCTCGAACTATGCCAAAACCCGTCATAATATCGGTTTTATGGCACTGGATCGGTTGGCTGATCGTCATAATATCTCCATTACACAGAATAAATGTAAAGCGCTGATTGGAGAAGGCAATATTGGCGGTGTGAAAACCGTACTGATCAAACCAATGACCTATATGAACTTGTCTGGTGAATCGGTTCGAGCATATATGGATTTTTATAAAGTTAGTCTTGAAGATCTGATTGTTGTGTACGACGACATGGATACAGAGATTGGCAAAGTCAGATTGCGTTACCAAGGTAGTGCAGGCGGACATAATGGAATCAAGTCCATTATTCAGCATACCGGTACACAGCAGTTTAACCGGGTGCGCATGGGAATATCCCGGCCTGAACCAGGACATGCCATTGTTGATTATGTACTGTCGACATTTATGAAGAAAGAAAAGGAAGCCCTTGATCAGACCATTGAGCAAACATGTGATGCCCTGGAGCATAGCTTGACTCATACGTTTGAACAAACAATGGCGAAGTTTAACGGTTAATTTTGTAAGACATACTGGTAAAATGATCATAAAGACGGGTTCGATTCAGCCATACTGGACATACTGGATGTATAAACCATGTTCAGGAGGCATAAACATGTCAGTGAATTACGTATGTAGGCATTGCCGTACCTTTATTGGACGAATCGATTCTGCCCGGATAACGGAAGTAGAGCTCGGCTTTCATTTCTTGACCCCCGACGAGCGGAGGGATATAATAGCGTATAATTCCGGTGGTGACATTACCGTTCGGATTACATGTGATTACTGTAAGGAAGCCCTGGAGCACAATCCGGAGCTTAGCCTGCTCGCGAGTCCGCTTCAGTAGACATCGCCTGTACAGGATCGAATGACAGTTGAGGGCGGTTGCGTAATAACGCTCCACCTTTTATAGCCTTGGCAGCCTGCTGAGGCTTCTTTTCAGTTGGCATGAAAGTCATGGCTATCTCGAAATCAGGCTCAGCCGCATCAACAGATGTGGCAATGTTGCGAGTAATCCGATATGATGAAACAGGACAAAAAGGAATTTGTATCCATTTTAATAGTGATGCTACGCGTATGCGTGAGATAATCAAGTAAGTTATAAGAGAGGTGCCCCTTTTGTTACAAGCACTTATACAGGCTTTTTCCAAAGATCCGGACTTCGGATCCATTACAGCCGGAATCAAGTCCGGCATGAAGGAACAATTGGTTTCGGGTTTATCCGGCTCGGCGCGTCAGATTATGCTGGCTGCCTTGCATCAGGAAATGAACCGACCATTGCTCGTAGTAACACATAATATGTTTTCAGCTCAAAAAATTGCAGAAGATTTACAGGAAGCGCTTTCACCTGATCAGGTGTTGATCTATCCTGCCAACGAACTTGTCGCTGCGGAAGCTGCTGTTTCCAGCCCGGAAACATTGGGTCAGCGTATTGATGTGTTGGTCCGTTGCGCCCAGGGATTCAGGGGCGTTGTTGTTATTCCTTTTTCCGGGGTAAGACGTTATGTTCCGCTTCCGGAAGTGATGGCCAATGCTCGAATTTTGATTAAACAGGGTAACACACTTCAACTGGACTCCTTCCTGCTGGAGATGGTAAAGCTCGGGTACGAGCGTGTGGAACGCGTGGAATCTCGTGGTGAGATGAGTGTACGCGGAGGTATCATCGACTTCTATCCGGTTACTTCATCGATCGCATATCGGGTGGAGTTATTTGATGATGAGATCGACTCCATTCGGACATTTGATCCAGCGGATCAGCGTTCGATTGAACGGATTGAAGAAATTACGGTTTTACCATGCAAGGAGTTAATTGCAGATCGTGAACGTATGGAAAAGGCTGCCGATGCGGCTGCTCTTTTGCTGGAGCAACAACTGGAGAAAATGACAGACCGGCAGGCGAAGCTGCGTCTTCGTGAGGAAATTCACCGGGAGATTGAGCTTTTGCGGGAACACGTGTATTTCTCCGAAATGTATAAATATATTTCTCCGCTCTATCCGGAGAACAAAACGATCTACGACTATATGCCAGAAGATACCCTGCTGGTTCTTGATGAGCCTGCCAGACTATCGGAGACATCAAAACAGCTGGACCGTGATGAATCGGAGTGGAACCTGCATTTGATGCAAAACGGGAAAACACTTCCGGATCTTCCATTATCCGCAGACGGTGATGAACTCTTGTATGAGCGTCCATTCCAGACGCTGTTTATGTCGATCTTTTTGCGCCAAGTTCCACACACCCAACCACAGAACATTCTGAACTTCATCAGTCGTGGTATGCAGGATTTCCATGGACAGATGAACGTACTGAAGGCAGAGATGGAGCGTTGGCAGAAGGCCGGAGTCAAAGTGCTCATGCTGGCGAATGGTGAGGAGCGACTCGAGCGGATGCGCCGGGTACTGATGGACTATGATATTCCAGAGCCAGAGATGATGATCGGTAATTTGCAAACGGGATTTGAAATGCCGTCCATTCATTTGGCTGTTGTGACCGAGGGCGAGATGTTCTCGCAAAAACAGCGTAAAGTACGCAAACCGATTCGGAATGTAGATAATGCTGAACGGATCAAATCCTATAGCGAGCTAAAAGTGGGCGATTATGTCGTTCACCAGAACCACGGGATTGGTAAGTACCTGGGGATCGGCACCCTCGAAGTTGGCGGTATTCATAAGGACTACATGCATATTCTCTATGCGGGTGGAGACAAACTGTCTGTACCTATTGAGCAGATCGATCTGATTCAGAAATATGTTGGTTCCGAAGAGAAAGAACCGAAAATATACAAGCTGGGCGGCAATGAGTGGACACGGGTTAAAAATAAAGTACGCACATCTGTACAGGATATTGCTGATGATCTAATTAAGCTGTATGCAGAGCGTCAGACCTCCAAAGGGTTTGGATTCGACAAGGATTCTGCGGAGCAGCAGGAGTTTGAGGACATGTTCCCTTACGATGAGACACGTGATCAGGTGCGTGCGATCGAAGAAATCAAAAAGGACATGGAACAAAACCGTCCAATGGATCGTTTATTGTGTGGGGATGTTGGTTACGGCAAAACCGAGGTGGCTATTCGGGCTGCATTTAAAGCAGCTATTGAAGGCAAACAGGTGGCTGTCCTCGTGCCAACAACCATATTGGCACAGCAGCATTTTGAGACGTTCCGTGAGCGCTTCTCCGGTTATCCGTTCAACATTCATGTGCTTAGCCGGTTCCGCTCCCGTAAAGAGCAGAATGAAACAGCGAAAGGCATCAAGGCAGGTACAGTGGATATTGTCATCGGGACACATCGATTGCTGTCGCAGGATCTGGTGTTCAAGGACCTGGGACTGCTCATTGTTGATGAAGAACAGCGCTTCGGTGTAACCCATAAGGAAAAACTGAAGAAGCTGAAAACCAATGTAGACGTGCTGACACTGACGGCAACGCCGATTCCGCGTACGCTTCATATGTCCATGCTGGGTGTGCGTGATCTGTCCGTTATTGAGACTCCACCAGAGAACCGTTTCCCGGTGCAGACCTATGTGGTTGAACACAGCCAGGCGCTTGTTCGTGAAGCCATTGAGCGTGAGCTTGCCCGTGGTGGGCAAGTGTATTACCTCTACAACCGTGTTCAGGGAATTCAGGAGATGGCTGCCGAAATTTCTGAGCTTGTGCCTGAAGCCAAAGTTGGTGTAGGACATGGTCAGATGTCGGAAACAGAGCTGGAGAAAACGATTCTGGACTTCCTAGACGGTGAATATGACGTGCTTGTGAGCACAAGTATCATCGAGACCGGGGTAGATATTCCGAACGTAAATACACTGATCGTACATGATGCGGATAAAATGGGACTCTCCCAGCTGTATCAGCTGCGCGGACGTGTGGGTCGTTCCAACCGTATTGCGTATGCCTATTTCACGTACCAACGGGATAAAGTGCTTACTGAAGTTGCTGAGAAACGTCTGCAATCAATCAAAGAATTCACCGAACTGGGTTCGGGATTCAAAATCGCCATGCGTGACTTGTCGATTCGTGGTGCGGGAAATCTGCTAGGAGCGGAGCAGCATGGTTTCATCGCTTCCGTCGGGTTTGACCTGTATTCCCAGATGCTTGCGGAGGAGATCAACAAACGCAAAGTTACGATGCTTGGCGAGGAGCCGGTACCTTCAGATCAGTGGAACACAACCCTGGATCTCAGTATCGATGCCTACTTGCCGTCCGATTATATCTATGACAGTATTCAGAAGATTGAGATCTACAAAAAAGTGGCGGTCATTGCATCCTTCGACGATGCGATGGAGTTGGAAGACGAATTGGTTGACCGATTCGGTGATCTTCCGGAAGCCGTCATTAACTTGCTGGCTGTTGCGCGGATGAAAGTATACGGCAAAATCTACGGTATTGAGTCCATTTCCCAACGTGGTGAGGACATTACCGTGAAGTTCTATGAAGGGCGTGAACATGCCTTTGAACTCTCGAAAATCGCGCACATTGGAAATCAGTTCGAAAGACGTGTACAATTTGAACAAGGACCCCATATGCTGATTCACGCTAAAGGCAAGGGGCTTGGGGATAAGCAACTGATGGAGCTGGTAGAGAAAATTCTGGAGTCCATGAAAACTGCTTTTAAATCAAAGGGGGAACTAAAGGATGTTACCAAAGTATAAAAAAGTAGGAAAAGTACTGTCTGTGAGCATGGTTGCAGTACTATCCTTATCACTGCTTGCTGCATGTGGCAAGAAGGAAGAAGCAAAAACACCTGAATCCACGGATACAAGTGCTGTAGTCGCTACGTATGATGGTGGTACTATTACAGCCAATGAATTCGATATGGAGCAACGTGTCATGAAATTCCTCTATCCGGAGTATGCACAAATGATGGATATGGACGATTTCAAAGAGTATCTGGTAAAACAGGAAGTTGCTTATGAATATCTGAGTGGCAAAGCAAGTGAAGAAGCCAAAACAGCAGGTACAAAAGCGGCAACTGAGCAATTCGATAAAATGAAAGCTTCTGTTCAGGCAGATCAATGGACAGAAATGCTCAAAGCTCAGAAACTGACTGACGACAACATTAAAGACTACATGACTCGGATCATGACAGTAATCAAAGATAAAGAAACAGGCGTTACGGACGATGCAATCAAGGCTGAGTTTGAGAAAAATAAAGATCAGTTCACAACGGCTTCCGTTCGTCACGTGCTGATTAACTTCACAGATCCAAAAACGCAAAAAGAGCGTAAAAAAGAAGATGCACTTAAAATTGCAAAAGAAGTAAAAACCAAGTTGGATGGCGGAGCTGATTTTGCTGAAATTGCAAAAAAATATTCCGAAGATCCAGGTTCTGCTGAAAAGGGTGGACTGTATGAAAATACACCTGTAGGCAGCTGGGTAGAGGCATTTAAGGAAGCTGCAAAAACATTGCCACTGAACAAAATCAGTGATCCAGTAGAGACAGAGTACGGTTACCACGTCATGAAAGTGGAAGCTCGTACAGAAGCTGACTTTGCCAAATTGACGGCTGAACAAAAAGAAAGTCTGAAGAGCCAATTGGCTGCAGCTGAAATCGATACGTTCATGCAAAATGAATTGGACAAAATCGTAAAAGAAGTTAAACTGCCAAAAACAGAAAAAGCTGAAGAAGGTAAGACTGAAGGCACAACTGAAGGCACTACGGGTACAGGAACTGAAGGAGAAAAAACAACCGAACCAAAAACGGATGACTCCACAGGTACGGATACCAAGACTGACCAAGGTACGACTGGAACAGACAAAGATGCAACTACAGATGAAGGTACAAGCAGCAAGTAAGCTGGTAAAATTGCTGTGTTAGCATACGTTCAGGGGTTGAATTCGCCCGAATGAATGCCTTGTACTTCGTAAATATGGACAACCATGCAGAGAAGCAAGGGGAGGACTTAGGACCTCCTTCTTGCTTCTTCTTGTATACATTCAAGCCGTATGGGTACATGGTCGCCTTCTTCGAAAGTTACACAACTATATTCTCCGAAGCATGTATAAGGAAATGGGAACAGATGAATACTATGGTCAAGATATCACACTAAACGTTCTGGGACTTTCCTCTACCCATTAAGGAACAGTAGTTGAAAAATCTTCTCGAGAAAGTGGGGCAACATGTGAAATGAAAGCTACTGGTATTGTCCGCCGTATAGATGACCTTGGTCGTGTGGTCATTCCAAAAGAAATCCGCCGTACGTTACGTATTCGTGAAGGTGATCCACTGGAAATTTTCGTGGATCGTGATGGAGAAGTTATCCTTAAAAAATATTCGCCAATTGGCGAACTTGGTGATTTTGCCAAAGAATATGCAGAATCCCTGTATGAGAGTACAGGACATGTAACGATGATTTCTGACCGGGATACCATTATCACGGTGGCAGGCGGCTCCAAGAAAGAATATTTGGACAAGCAGGTAGGTCAACTGTTAGAGGGATGTATGGAAAACAGGAAGACCATTCTGGAAACAAACAATGGTTCTTATGAACTTAGCAAAGATCATGACGAGACGTTATCCTCTTTTGTTATTGCGCCGATTATTTCAGGTGGTGACCCCATCGGAACGGTTATCCTGTTCAATAAGGACGAATCGGTGAAGATGTCTCAGATGGAAGTGAAGATGTCTGAGACGGCTGCTGGTTTCCTTGGCAAGCAAATGGAACAATAGACCGCAGATCAACTCCTGGTGCCCTGTCTTGGGCATACGGGAGTTTTTGCATTTTAAGGGACAACGAAGTTAGTCCGGATGATTGTGATGGGGGAGGGTTAGTCTGTGTGCCTTCAGGCAGTTATAATAGCAAGGTATGCTTAAAAGGATTACGCAGGGAGGGAATTATGAAACAGCCGTCTACAGGCTCAAGGCTGCTACAGGGTGCATTTATACTTGGGCTTGCCGCCATTATCTCTAAAATTATTGGTGCTTTTCAGAAGATTCCGCTGCAGAATCTGGGGGGAGACGGTGTATTTGGCATCTACAATACGGTATATCCGTTATATATGCTCATTATCACGCTTGCTGCTGCAGGGTTGCCTCTGGCCGTATCCAAATTTGTAGCAGAACAGAACGCACTTGGAAGACCAGACGAGAGCAGAAGAATTATTCGACTATCTTCCCTACTGCTCGGGGGAATTGGAATTATAATGGCGCTCTTGATGTATGCAGGTGCGCCACTGATTGCTGACATGATTGGCAACCGCCATGTGGTTCCATCGATTCGTGCTGCTTCATGGGCGTTATTGTTCGTACCGGTGATGACAGGGCTGCGGGGATATTTTCAGGGATTACAGCAGATGGTTCCAACAGCGGTATCACAAGTGGTGGAGCAGACGATACGTGTCACCGTCATGATTGTTTTGCTTCTGTGGTTGATGAGACGGGATGCTTCGCTTGAGACTATTGCCGCTGGCGCCATGATGGGCTCCGTTGCTGGTGGAATGGTTGGACTGTTAACCATGTTAGGTTACATGGTCCGTCATCGGCGGAAAGGCAGGGAAGTCGTCACCGAACAATTGGATTCGGAATGGAGCAGTAAAGGCGGGGAGGTTGGATCAGATCGTCATGAGCGTCAGGAGAATACACCGGTTACGCCGCTGAAGAAAACGGTGAGTGCTATTAACCCGGCTCTGGCAGAAAGATCACGATCCAATGGGGAGTGGATCAAGACGCTACTCATGTACGCCATTCCCGTCTGTCTCGGGTCGCTGGCTGTGCCACTGATGAATCTGGTGGATACCTTCACTGTACCCCGATTGCTGCGGGGAGAAGGACTGGACGAGCTTCAGTCGATGGTTTCCTTCGGCATCTACAACCGTGGATTGCCGCTGGTTCAATTGGTGACGATGCTTGCCACGTCACTATCTGTGCTCTTTATTCCGGCGATGGCGGAAGCCCGGTTAAAGGGCGGGCCAGAAGCCGTCCGGCAGCAAGCAGGCCTCGCGCTGCGCTGGTTCTGGTTGATCGGCCTGGCGGCATCCGCGGGTCTCGCGGTGCTGGCGGAGCCGATTAACCGCATGCTGTACGGAGATGCCGCAGGCACCGAAGCACTGCGGTACATGGCGCTGACGGCTGCGGGCAGCACCGTCAGCATTATTGCGGCGGCGCTGCTGCAAGGCCTCGGCGCCGTGCGCGCACCCGCGTTCAGCATGCTGGCCGCCGCAGGCGTCAAGGCGCTGCTGAACGTCATGCTTGTGCCGGCGCTGGGCATCAGCGGCGCGGCTCTGGCAGGCGCAGTCGCCTACATGCTGGCGGCTGGCCTGAATGTGGCGCTGTTGGCGCGACTTGTCGCCCTGCGCCCTGCCCCTGGCGCCGTCCTGGCGAAGCCGGCGCTGGTGATCGCCGCCATGAGTCTGGCGGCGTTAGGCACGGCCTGGGCCGCCGAAGCCGTGCTCGGCGGCATGGGTGTCGCGGCCGACCGCAGGCTGGCCGCGATGGGCGTGAGCCTGCTGGGCATTGCCGCAGGCTCGGCCGTGTTCTTGCTGGCGGCGGCCCGGACAGGGCTACTGACCGCCGCGGAGCTGGCGGCTGTGCCCAAGTTGGGGCCTCGCCTTGCCAAGCTGCTGCGCAGACTGCGTGTGCTGCGCTAGCTTCATGCTCACGGTGCTTCTACACCCAGCACAGCGAATATGTAATTATAGGATATCGAATGATTCTGGTATAATACGTGTAATTAGTCCTGTTCAGGCATGATGAATCATTGAGCCTGGACAGGATAGTCCGGATGGAGGTTTACGTAATGAGTGCAGCTTTAACCGTAGTGGGTCTTGGATCTGGAGATGTAGACCAACTGACCGTAGGTATTATCAAAAAAATGAAACATGCAGCTACGCTGTATGTACGTACCCTGGATCATCCCGTTTTGAATGATCTGAAGCAAGAGGGACTGGTAATGACCTCATTTGATGCCATCTATGAGGCGAAGTCCTCCTTCCCCGAGGTGTATGATGAGATCGCGAACCAACTGATAGAGGCTGCTCGTAAGGGTGAGGCCGGAACCGAAGTTGTGTATGCCGTTCCGGGTCATCCCATGGTGGCAGAAGCAAGTGTGCGCCTACTCAAAGAGCGTTGTCCGCAGATGGGTATTTCACTGCGTGTGATGGGCGGGGAGAGCTTCCTAGATGAAGCTTTTATACGACTTGGATTCGATCCAATCGAAGGTTTTCAACTTCTGGATGCCAGCAGCCTGAACACGGAACTGGTACAACCACAGCTACATACGTTGATCGGACAAGTCTACGATGTGTTCACTGCTTCGGATGTGAAGCTATGCCTGATGGAGGTTTACCCGGATGATTATCCGGTATTTGTGGGTCATGCGTTGGGTGTGCAGGGTCAGGAGGTCATTCACAAGATTCCATTGCACGAACTGGACCGGATCGAAGGGTACGGCAATCTGTCACTGATCTATGTACCGAAGAACACCGATGATGCCTTGCGTCGCAGATCCTTTGCGCGTTTGCATGAGATCGTCAATATTCTTCGCAGTCCGGGTGGCTGTCCATGGGATCAGGAGCAGACGCATCAATCCATTCGCAAAAACCTGATTGAAGAGACCTATGAGGTCATTGAGACGATCGATGAGGATGACCCCGACCATATGAAAGAAGAACTGGGTGATCTGCTGCTGCAGATTTTATTGCACTCCCAGATGGAAGAAGAGGTTGGTACATTTAATGTGTATGATGTCATCGAAGGTTTGAATGATAAGCTGATCTTCCGCCATCCACATGTTTTTGGCGATAATCAGGCAGAAGATGCGAATGAAGCTCTTCAGAACTGGGAACAGATGAAGGCAGAGGAGAAGAAGCGCAAAGGCCAGGATCAACAGAAGGTTTCCGTGCTGGATGGTATACCGCGTGACTTGCCTGCATTGATGAAGGGATACAAGTTACAGAAGAAAGCAGCCAAAGTAGGCTTTGACTGGGATGATGTTGAAGGCGTGTTTGCCAAGATCGAGGAAGAACTGGCGGAGTTGAAAGAAGCGGTGCAACAAGGCCAGTCTGCGGAAGAACGGAAGCTCGAACTGGGTGATTTATTATTCGCAGCCGCGAACGTTGCAAGATTCATCGATACGGACCCGGAAGAGGCACTTGCTGCGACCAACCGCAAGTTCATCGGGCGATTCCAGTACATCGAAGAGCGTCTTCGCGAACAGGGAAGAACACCAGCAGAAAGCAATGTAGAAGAGATGGAGCAATTCTGGCAGGATGCGAAGAAGGCAGGATTATAACAGGTTCAATTTTCTGGGAAAAGCCAGATAACCTTATTCCATCATGTTATGCAGTGTGTTATGATATACGAACATGTGTTCATCTGTGTTGACTGGGATAGGTGTTTAGCGACGGATGGTTTCGGGTACTGGTCTTAGACTGTTGCCTGAGTACCATCGACAAAAAGCTAAAAAAAGTCGCGGACTAAGGCAGGATTTCAGATGCCAAGCCAGAATACATGTGTAGTGACCTAACGCGAATCAGCGGCAATCGATGTATTGTCAGGAATCGCAGATACTTTTTTTTCAATTTGGGAGGCTTTTAAAAATGAACAAAACAGATCTGATTAACAACATTTCAACCAAAAGTGGTTTGACTAAAAAAGACGTTGAGTCCGTATTGAACGGCTTTTTGGGAGAAATTACAGATGCACTTGCCAGCGGAGACAAAGTACAATTGATCGGCTTTGGCACTTTTGAGACCCGCAAACGTTCCGGTCGTACCGGACGTAACCCACAAACAGGGAATGAAATCGTGATTCCTGAGTCCACTGTTCCTGCATTCAAAGCAGGCAACAAACTTAAAGAAGCCGTAAAATAATGCGTCTTGATAAATTCCTGAAGGTCTCCCGGCTAATCAAACGCCGCACTGTGGCCAAGGACGTCTCTGAACAGGGACGTGTTCTGGTGAACGGACGTGAAGCTAAGCCCAGCGCCGCTGTCAAAGTGGGCGATGAGCTGACGGTTCAGTTCGGTCAGAAACTGGTCACTGTGAAGGTGGAACGAATTGCCGAGAGTACCAAGAAGGATGAGGCGAGCAGCCTCTACACCTTGGTGAAGGAAGAGCCGATCGCCAAGGATAACGGAATGAACTGGTAACAGTACATCTGGTATAAATATTCATTCAATGCAAGTTGAATCGAAACGTCCTCCTGTAACAGGGAAGGGCGTTTTTGTTTTTTACTGGATGGCGGGTTATTTGTTCAACAACACTGGTTCTATTCCAACTTCCACACCCATAAGCTAGGTGTAAGAAGGAGGGGTACATGCCATGGTTGAGCACGGTAAGGCCAAACAGCATCATCTGAGCATGCAGAATCGGAAACTGCTGGATCTGACGGGTGTCTCCAACGTGGAGAGCTTCGACAGTGAGGAATTTTTGCTGCAGACTGAACTTGGGCATCTGACCATCCGGGGGCACAATTTACATATCAAAAACCTGAGCCTGGAGGAAGGTCTGTTATCCATTGAAGGCACTGTCAGTTCGCTCCAATATCTGGACCCCGGTTCCCAGTCCAAAAATGGTAAAGGCCTGTTTGGCAAGATGTTCCGATGAGTCCGGATACTCAATGGATCACATTGATGTGGATGCTTACTTCGGGGGTCGTGATGGGAATGGCCTACGACAGTTACCGGGTACTGTCCGGACAGCTGCGATTTCCGAGATGGAGTATTCACACGCTCGATCTGTTGTACTGGGTTGCTTCCGCGCTGTTCGTTTTTCGGATGCTATACGCCGGAAACCACGGACAGTTGCGGTTTTATGTCTTTTTGGGGCTGATTATAGGGGTTTGCTTCTATTTTTGGCTTTTAAGTGTTACAACCCAGCGTTTTGTGGTAATGTTAATTAAACTCGCAAGAACGCTGATTCATTGGTGTGGACATATCCTTAACATCCTGATCGTTATGCCGGTTAAAGGAATTTATAAGTTTATTCGCGTATTATTCGGTTTTGTAATTGCGATACTATTATTCCTGGGCAGGCTGGTGCTACAGTGTTTGGTACCTTTCGGCAAGTTGTTCCGCTGGATGTTTAGGCCGCTCCTGAAACATTGGGTAACGCCACGCTTCATGATCCGTGTGGGTACAAGAATTGCAGCGATGTGGAAACGCTGGTTTTAAGGAGGTCCGTAATGGGTAAAACACCTGTGGGCAGATCAAAGGCTCCAACTAACCAAGGAAAATCTGCCGGTGCAAAAAGGCGCCTCATGCTTTGGATGACGTTTATGATTGTATTTGTAATATGGGCAGGATATACATTCCTTGTGCAGACTGCACAAATTTCGGACAAGAGTTCTCATCTGGCCACTCAGCAAGCTTCAAAGGAAGATACGTTGAAGAAGCTGGAACAGTTGAAGTACGAAGTCAGCCGGTTGAATGACCCTGAATACATAGGACAGCTGGCACGGAAAAAAGGATATTATCTTCCTGAGGAAACGCCGATCCAGGTTGAAGAGTCAGGGAACTGATGGAATTCGGTCTATTACCGAGCTAGGTTTGTTATCCGTGTGTCTGAAGCCGTTAAACCGGAAAAAATAGGCTCTCTGATGGGGTAGTGTTCAGTTGACCTTGGTTTATGGCATAAGGTATAATTACATTAGCGCAGCATTGATTTTGGCATTCAAAAAATCGGGTTGTATATTTTTAAGGGAGGATCATTTTATTCTATGGCAATTGAAGTGGGCACCAAGTTAGAGGGCAAGGTGACAGGAATCACGCATTTTGGAGCATTTGTGGATCTGTCAGGAGGTGTCACGGGTCTCGTTCACATCTCGGAAATCGCCGACAATTACGTCAAAGATGTCAACGACCACCTGAAGCTGAATGACCTCGTTACAGTGAAGGTTATCAACGTTGACAAGGATGGCAAGATCGGACTTTCCATTAAGCAAGCTGTTGACAAACCGGTTGAGCAACAAACCCAATCTAGACCCCCGAGAGCTCCTAGACCGGAACGCAGTGGAGGAGATCGCGAACGATTCAGCGGCGGAGGCCCAAGTGGTGGCCAAGGTCGTGGTGGTGGCGGCGGTGGATTTAACCGTGGTGACCGCGGAGGCCGTTCTTTCAAGCCCGCAGCAGGCAAACCTTCATTTGAGGATAAAATGTCACGCTTCCTGAAAGATAGTGAAGAGCGGATCTCTTCGCTTAAGAAGAACACAGAAGGCAAACGCGGAGGCCGTGGAGCCAAGCGTGTGTAATCTGTCACAACCTGATCTAAACATATAAGTAAAACCGTTAGCCCATGGGCTAACGGTTTTTTTGCGTTTCTTTCACAGATAAGTAGTTGAATAGCTTTTTTTGTAAGGTGAAGCTCCATATCCCCAGTTTTTCTGCACGGCAAAATGAAACCATAAGAACATTTGTCGTCTACCATTTTTTACCGACAGGTTTCCGTGGCATTCCACAGTTATCCTGCTCAAATGGTGGCGAGACCAAACCATCTCCGGTTCAAAATCAGACATTCCGATTGTCGGAATCAAGTAGGAGAATGAATGAAACCACAATAAGGCCGGGGTTTCGCTCCACCGCGCCAGGCTTGTTTCTTTTGTCGTAAACTTTTTGGACCCTGCCCACCTATTCTGACAAACTACGTCTTCTAATCTATCTATAATCAGAACCATCGAGAACGAAACACGAAAATTCAAATTAATCGAATGGGGTGCCTTGAGGATGATGGAAAAGTGGAATGTCATTCAATTTCCGGGAATGAAAGCAGGTAAAGGAGGTACGGAAGCTCGGGAGGAGCTGTCGGTACGTCTGAAACAATGGCTTGGCTCCCGCAAGGCTGTCCAGATGGTTGCTTCCCGCAAATGGGTACTGCTGCTTACGTTTATGGGGTTCCTGCTCGGAAAGGCAATGATCCTGAATGAGTTATCTCCCTTTGCCATTGCTTACTTCGCCGTAATTGCTTTCATGCGCAGGGATTACATCATTCCGGTAGGCGCTGCACTTCTCGCAGGTAGTCTCTTTGCACCGTTTCCGGTACCACTCATTGTTGCATCGGAGATCGCAATCTTTTATCTGCTCTTCCGCGGTCTGGAGTCATATGATCGTGCTGAATTATCTTATGCACCAACGATGGTGTTTACGACTACATTTATGGTCAAGTTATTCGCGGTTGTGATTGGACCATCCTTCAGCTGGTACGCGATGCTGATGCTCACGATGGATTCCGTACTAAGTTTCGTGCTCACCCTTGTTTTTATACAAGCCATACCGATCTTCACCTACCGCAAAAAAAAGTTCAGCCTAAAGAACGAGGAGATCCTCTGCCTGATCATATTGCTCGCTTCCGTTATGACGGGAGCCGTAGGGTGGACCATTCAGTCTTTATCCGTCGAGCATATGCTCTCCCGTTATCTCATATTAATCTTTGCGCTGGTGGGCGGAGCCCCCCTTGGAGCCTCAGTTGGGGTCATTACCGGCTTGATTCTGAGTCTTGCTGACATGTCAGCGGTGTATCAGATGAGCCTGCTTGCTTTTGCCGGGATGCTGGCGGGTATGCTTCGAGAGGGTAAACGTGCAGCGGTTGCACTGGGCATGCTGCTGGGTTCGTCCATTCTATCCATATATCTGGGAGGACCGGGCGATGTGATGAATTCATTATGGGAGACGTGTGTAGCTATCGTACTATTCATGTTAACACCTAAAAGCCTGATGACGGCGATATCCAAATATGTACCGGGTACGCAGGATCATACGAAATCCCAGCATGAGTATGCCAAACGGATACGGGATATCACGGCAGAACGGGTAACCCGGTTCTCACAGGTATTCCGTCAATTGTCACGCAGCTTTGATCAGATGTCCGGTGCAGGGGAGCAGGTACAGAAAGAAGGTGGAATGGACCATTTCATGAATGCGGTTGCCGAGGGCACATGTGCAAGCTGCTTCAAGCGTACACAATGCTGGGATGCGAAGTTTATTCAAACCTACAAATATATGACGGACGTGATGAGTACGATTGAAGGAAACCCGGAGATCTCAGGCAAGCAGATTCCAGTGGACTGGAACAGGGTGTGTGCGAAACCGGAAGAGGTCCTTGAAGTCATGCGCGCCCAGTATGGACTGCATCAACATAACATGCAATGGAAGCGTCAAATTATCGATAGCCGGCAGCTGGTTGCAGAGCAATTGTCCGGTGTATCTCAGGTCATGGAGGACCTGGCCAAAGAAATTCAGCGGGAAAGTGATGAGATGGTACAGCAGGAGGAGCAGATTCGGGACGCACTGGAGTCACTGGGCTTATCCATTCACTCCATTGAGATCATCAATCTGGAAGCGGGCAATGTAGAGATTGAGATTGTACATGCATATACACGTGGATTCGATGAGTGCCGGAAAATGATTGCTCCGCTGATCTCGGATGTACTGGACGAGCATATTGCCGTCTTGCATGAGACCATGACCGATCCTCGTCAGGGACTGGCAACCGTCACGTTTGGTTCGGCCAAAACCTTCGAGGTTACCACGGGTGTTGCTGCCGCCGCAAAAGGGGGAGATGTGATGTCAGGCGACAGCTTCAGTACGGTTGAGTTAGGCAACGGTACATTCGCGGTGGCGCTCAGTGATGGAATGGGCAATGGAGAACGGGCACGCATGGAGAGCAGCGCGGCGCTGAACATACTGGAACAGTTGCTACAGTCCGGCATGGACGAGAAACTGGCGATCAAATCCGTGAACTCCGTTCTGATGCTGCGCTCCCCTGAAGAGATGTATGCAACAGTGGATATGGCGCTGATCGATGAATATACGGCAGAGACCACGTTTATGAAAATCGGATCGACGCCAAGTTTTATCAAACGAGGACAGGAGGTTATTCAGGTTTCAGCCAGCAATTTGCCAATCGGTATTATTAAAGATATTGAAGTGGATCTGGTGACGGTACAGCTTCAGCCGGGGGATATCCTCATTATGATGACGGATGGCATCTATGATGCACCGGGGTATGCGGTGAACAAAGAGTTATGGATGAAACGGCTCATTCAAGAGATTGATACAGATGATCCACAAGATTTGGCCGATTGCCTGCTTGAAAGTGTCATAAGATATCAGCAGCATGAGATTTTGGATGACATGACCGTCGTTGTTGGAAAAGTAGAGCATTTCCGCCCTGAATGGGCCACACTGCGTGTGCCTGGCATCAACCGGATGGAGCGTCCACGGACCGTCAGTTAATTGCATATTTCTTCTGTTTGAAGTCTCTTCATTCTGGCAATGCTAGTCATAGAGTTGGAGAGTAACGAATAACGGAGGGATATCGGATGAAGCAAATCTTATTGATTACCGACGGTTGTTCCAATGTAGGACCAAGTCCGGTGCTGGCAGCGGCCGAAGCGCTGGAAGAGGGGATTACGGTTAATGTGGTTGGCGTGATTGATTATGGAACCATTGGTGAGCTGGGTAGCCGGGAGATTGAGGATATTGCCAGAGCCGGAGGTGGAATCAGCCAAATTGTAGGTACACGGCAGCTTGCCCATACGATGCAGATGATGACAAGGAAAACGGTGGTTCAGACCATTCAGCAGGCGGTTAATAGAGAGTTAACACAAATTTTGGGAGAGAAGGAGCCCAAAACGGTAACCGATCTGGAGCCTGCACAACGCGCCCGGGTCGTGGAAGTGATGGATGATATGGCTGAAACTACAGCCTTACAGGTTATATTGTTAATCGACGTCAGTGCCAGCATGAAGCCCAAACTGGCTGCGGTAGAAGAAGGCATTCGCGATTTAATGTTAAGTTTGCAGGCGCGTATAGGTCAGAGCAAGCTTTCCGTATTTCATTTTCCGGGACGACACAGTGGAGAAGATGCGGTAATGGATATTGACTGGACAACGGATCCAGGCCGTGTTCGGTCCTTGTTTGGAAGGTTGCAGATGAAGGGTGCAACGCCGACAGGTCCTGCAATTCAGAAGGTGATTGATTTTTACCGTTATGGTACACTGGAGAAACAGCAGGAAATAGAAGGGAACTATCGCATTGAAAGAGAAGGGATGCTCGGTGACAACGTTGTCTGACGCCTCTTTCCCGCCAGGAACAGTGGTTACAGGGAAATGGAATCGCAGTCGATACACGATTCGGAAGCTACTGGGCAAAGGAGCTAATGGCATCGTTTTTCTTGTCCAACGGGGTGAAAATGGCAAACACTATGCGCTAAAAATGGGATTTGATCCGGTTGATCTGCAATCGGAAGTTAATGTGCTCAAATCTTTTCAACTACAGCGTAATCATGAGGCCCTTCGGCAGAGCGGCATTCCTTCCTATCTTAAAGATGTGGATGATTATGCCGTTCGTGGCCGGGATATTCCCTTTTATGTGATGCGTTACGTTAGAGGTGAGGCACTTCATCACTTTATTCGGCGTCAGGGGACAGACTGGACACTTCTGGTGGGACTTAGACTCTTGCAGAAGCTGGCACAATTGCATCAGGCGGGATGGGTGTTTGGTGATCTCAAACCTCAGAATGTGTTGGTATCCGACTATGGGCAGGTGGAATTGATCGACTACGGCGGAGTTACGTCGATTGGTCGAAGCGTCAAACAGTTCACCGAATGGTATGATCGGGGCTTCTGGAATGCAGGTAGCCGTACGGCAGATGGTACCTATGATGTATTTGCATTTGCATTATTATTGATTCATGTACTTGAAGCAGACGCGCTCAAGGCACTGGCGGCCGAAGGATTACCGCAACTGCGAAGTGTGAATCAGCTCGTAGCGCTGGTGGAGCGCAGTGAACGACTGGGTCCTTTTCGCAATTGGACGACTCAGGCATTACGAGGTCAGTTTCGTGATGCAGGCCATGCGGCACAAGGGTGGAAGGAAATGATGGCACGCCCCACGCCTCTCCGCCGTCGTTCCAAAAGTACAACACCGCGCTGGCTTATGAACGCATTCGCTGTATCTGTGATATTACTTATTGGAGTGCTCATCTATGCACTACTTTTCTGATCTGTGAGAGTGCATATACATAACGCAAGGAATGAGGAACAGGTATGGAGGCTTTACGCTGGAACATGCTGGTGAAGAACGTGCTGGATGCAGCGGAAGAGCATCAGTTATGGGTTCCCGGGGATCGGATTGTCGTCGCAGTATCGGGCGGGCCGGACTCGGTAGCTTTTTTGCATATCATGCACGAGATTAGCAAGCGGCATGTGCCACTTGAATTGATCTGTGCCCACGTGCATCATGGCTTCCGGAGTGAATCTGATGATGAAGCGGAGAAAATGATGGAACTGGCACAACAGCTTGGTATTACATTTGAATGGACCAAGGCTGATGTACCTTCATATATGGAGCTTACGGGTCAGGGACCACAGGAAGCAGCCCGCAACAAGCGATATGCCTTTCTTCATGAAGTGGCTTCCAAATATAATGCAGCAAGCATCGCTTTGGCACATCATGCGGATGATCAGGCAGAGACGGTCATGCTTCATTTGCTTCGTGGAACCGGCTTGTCGGGACTCTCAGGAATGAAGTTTAAAAGACGAGAAAAAAATGTGGAACTTATTCGTCCATGCCTTCGTATAAACAAGACAGACCTTGTAGAAGCTTGTAATACCCAGGGTTTTATGTATTTCAATGATGAGAGCAACGCCCTGCGTAAATATCGGCGTAATGCCATTCGCTTGGATGTGCTTCCTTTTTTGGGGCAGTATAATGGACAACTCACGCCGTCATTGAATCGGCTTGCCGAAATTGTGGGTGATGAAGACGATTTCATGGAGCAGAGTGCATATGACACATACAGGTGTCTAGTGCAGGTGAACGGCGGAAGGCAAACCTTTGAGGTGCCTTCCTTCTTGAAGTTACATGTCGCTTTACAACGAAGGTTGATTAAACTAATATTGAATTATCTGCCTTTGGACAGTGATTTTGTCGACTTTACCCGTATAGAAACCATTCGGCACAAGGTCATGGAGACCCATGTGACGACCTGGAGCCTGGATATAGGACAGACACTCGCCTGCACTCGGGAGTATAATCTGATTTCTTTTGGCATACGGACGGACGTACAGGATCAATCTTACGAGTATCGTCTTGCGCAATGGAGTGGAACTTATGAGCTTTCACTCACCCCAATTAACCGGTATATTCGGTTGATGACGGTGAGTCCCGAGGACTATCATGTACCGGAATCGGCGGATCAAGCCGCGTTTGATGCGGATCAACTGCTTATGCCGCTGGTTGTGCGTTCACGGTTACCTGGAGATACCATGAAAGTGATGGGATTAAACGGAAGCAAAAAGGTGAAAAATATTTTCATCGATGAGAAAATCCCCCCATCTGTCCGTCCACGTATTCCTGTGGTATGTGATGGAGCAGGTCATATCATCTGGTTACCGGGTGTTCGACGGTCCAGTGTGGCTCCTGTCAGGGAGGGCACTTCCGCAATCCTGTACATGACTGTAGGCGATTCAGCGATTCAGGGGTAGTGGTTATGGTTCAGGTAAGGCTTTCATAGTATAACTTAGGAGGTTCGCACAGTTGCAGAACGACATTCAGGAAGTATTGATCAGTGAAGAAGAAATTCAGAGTAAAGTCAAGGAATTAGGCGCAACACTAAGTGCCGAATATGCAAATCGCAATCCTTTGGTCATTTGTGTGCTCAAGGGTGCGTTTATATTTATGGCTGATTTGGTTAAAAACATAACGGTACCTGTTGAAATGGATTTTATGGCAGTATCCAGTTACGGCGCTTCCACCAAGTCATCAGGTGTTGTCAAAATCATTAAGGATCTGGATGTATCCGTAGAAGGACGGGAAGTTCTGATTGTCGAAGATATTATCGACAGCGGACTTACACTCAGCTATCTGATTGAACTGCTAGAAAACCGCGGTGCCGAGTCGGTGCGAGTGGTTACGCTGTTCGACAAGCCTTCAGGCCGTAAAGTTGAGTTGGAAGCTCATTACACAGGCTTTGACATTCCTGACGCGTTCATCGTTGGTTACGGTTTGGATTTTGCGGAGAAGTACCGGAACCTGCCCTATATCGGGATTTTGAAGCCGGAAGTCTATAGTAGCTAATATCCTGCCCGACCCAAGCCTTGAGCTGTTCTTGGCTTCTGTTGAGAAGCCATGTCGGGCTATGTTAAAATAATTAAAGTGTCTCGAGAGGAGGTAGGGGATGAATCGGTTCATCCGGAATTCTGGTTTTTATTTGATTCTTTTTTTAGTTGTGGTGGGGATAGTCCAGTTCGTCAGCAATGGCGGCGAAGCCACCGATAATCCTAGATATGATCAGTTGCGTGCAGCGATCAAAGCCAACAATGTCTCTGAATTGACGGTTCAATTCAACGGTCAAACGTATCTCGTGACCGGTCAATACAAGAAGGCACCTGATGGCGCCAAATCAGAAAATTTCTCAACGTATATTCCTCCTACGGATGAGGCAATTAGTGAGCTTGTAGCTGCAAGTGAAACTAACAATTTCCAATATCATCAGGAGCCAATGAAAGGTGACAGCATCTGGTTGACGTTGCTGACTTCCTTTATTCCTTTGATCATTATGTTCCTGCTGTTCTTCTTCCTGTTTAATCAGGCTCAAGGCGGCGGCGGTAAAGTAATGAACTTTGGTAAAAGCCGTGCTCGTCTCTACAACGAAGAGAAGAAGCGGGTTACATTTGAAGATGTTGCGGGTGCTGACGAAGAGAAACAGGAACTTGTTGAGGTTGTAGACTTCCTCAAGGACCCTCGTAAATTCGCAGCAGTAGGTGCGCGGATTCCTAAGGGCGTATTGCTCGTAGGGCCTCCAGGTACCGGTAAAACATTGCTCGCTCGTGCCGTAGCCGGTGAAGCGGGTGTACCATTCTTCACTATTTCAGGTTCCGACTTCGTGGAAATGTTTGTCGGTGTCGGTGCATCACGTGTTCGTGATTTGTTTGAAAATGCGAAGAAAAATGCCCCATGTATCATCTTTATCGATGAGATTGATGCTGTAGGACGTCAGCGTGGTGCTGGTCTTGGTGGTGGTCACGATGAACGTGAACAGACACTCAACCAGTTGCTCGTTGAGATGGACGGATTCGGAGTTAATGAAGGTATCATCATCATTGCCGCAACGAACCGTGCAGATATTTTGGACCCTGCCTTGCTGCGTCCAGGACGTTTTGACCGTCAAATTACGGTTGACCGCCCTGATGTAAGAGGTCGTGAAGCTGTCCTGAAAGTACATTCCCGTAATAAACCACTGACCAAAGATGTGAAGATGGATATTATCGCGAAGCGTACAACAGGTTTCTCTGGTGCGGATTTGGAGAATCTCTTGAACGAAGCGGCATTGCTTGCAGCGCGTCGTAACCGTAAAGATATTTCCATGAAGGAAGTTGACGAAGCGATTGACCGTGTCATCGTTGGTACGGAGAAGAAAAGCCGTGTCATCAGTGATCGCGAGAAACGAATCGTTGCTTATCACGAAGCAGGTCATACCATTGTTGGATACTTCCTCGAACATGCTGATATGGTACATAAAGTGACCATTATTCCGCGCGGACGTGCGGGTGGATATGTAATCATGTTGCCAAAAGAAGACCGTATGCTGGTTACCAAGCAGGAATTGCTGGATAAAGTAACCGGACTTCTCGGGGGTCGTGTAGCTGAAGAATTGTTCATCGGAGAAATTGGTACTGGTGCATACAGTGACTTCCAGCAAGCGACAGGTATTGTTCGCAGCATGGTTATGGAATACGGTATGAGTGAGAAATTGGGACCTATGCAATTCGGAAGTTCACAAGGACAGGTATTCCTTGGTCGGGATATCGGTCATGAACAGAATTACTCGGATTCCATTGCTTACGAGATTGATCAGGAAATGCAACGCTTTATTAATGACTGTTATGAGAAGTGTAAGGACTTGCTTGTTAAACATTCAAAAGAGATGCACCTGATCGCTCAAACTTTGCTTGAGGTTGAGACTTTGGAAATGGATCAGATCAAGCAATTGATCGAAACAGGTTCTTTGACTCCAAAAGCAGAGAATGACAATGATGGTGAAGGCACACCAACTGAAGGCGGAGAGCCAATCATCGACACCATCGGTGATGTGCGTGTTCGTATTCAAGGTAAAGATGAAACGCCTGAGCCACCAGCCGGAGATATTCCAAACGAAGCTCCGAATCTGGAAAAGGGTAATAACAATAACCCGGATGATGGCGGAACGAAGCCAACGTCTTAATGCATAATACATCTGGCTATGATAGCAGGTGAAATCAAGAGAGCCCTCGAGGCTCTCTTTTTTTATCCATTATTTTAAAAGAGGATAGATAAAGATAAACGGGAGTTAGATGGCGAACCAGTTAGCAAACAGGTGGTTACAGCGCTGTCCCGGGCCTTTTTCATTTATTGACAGAGTCGTGAACGTTGTGTAAATTAGTTGTTAAACCGCTTGTGATTCGTTTCTCAAGCGAAGATAACGACTTAGGTTAGCCCACGAAACAGCGCATGACGCTGTCCCGATAAAGGAGAGGATCACAGGTGGAAGCTCTGGCTTTAGAGCGCAAGGCTGAGATGAACCGCGAGCTGCGTGAGCGGCTTATGGTGTTGAAAAAGGAACGTAATGCCATTATTCTTGCCCATTATTATCAACGTGACGAAGTACAGGAGGTTGCCGACTTCCGTGGAGATTCATTTCTGTTAGCCCAGAAGGCAGCACAGACAGATGCGGATGTGATCGTTTTCTGTGGTGTTCATTTTATGGGTGAAAGCGCTAAAATTCTTGCGCCAAATAAAACAGTTATTATCCCGGACGAACGTGCGGGCTGCCCAATGGCAGATATGGTGAATGTGGATGGACTACGCAAATTGAAAGCACAACATCCTAATGCCAAGGTGGTTACGTATATCAATTCCTCGGCTGAGATCAAAGCAGAGACTGACATCTGTTGTACATCAGCGAACGCAGTCCGGGTTATTCAATCGGTGGATTCCGACGAAATTATCTGGGTACCGGATAAAAACCTGGGACATTATGTGCAGCAGCATACAGACAAGAAAATGATTATATGGGAAGGTTACTGCAACACTCACGATATGCTTACAGTCAAAGATGTGGTGGAGATGAGAGCCAAGCATCCCAATGCGGAGTTTGTTGTCCATCCAGAGTGTCGCCCTGAGGTTGTAGAAATGGGTGATTTTGTAGGCAGCACAACAGCTATTCTGGAGTATTGCAAAAATTCATCAGCGAAGGAATTTATCGTAGGTACCGAAGATGGTACAGGATATCAGCTTCGTCTGGATAGTCCGGATAAACAGTTCCACTTTGCTACCAAGTTCCTCGTATGTCCCAACATGAAGGTGAACAACTTGAAGAAACTGGTGAAATGCCTGGAAACGATGAAGCCGCAAATCTACGTGCCACCGGCCGTTGCCGACAAAGCCAGAGAATCGCTAGAGCGCATGTTGTTGGTAAAGTAGGATGCGCTACTCTTGCTCCAAGACAGGTGAATAACATGATACCGCAATATTTAGTTGATTTTGATCTGTCTGCGCTACCCATGGTAGAGACGGATGTACTGGTTATAGGCTCAGGGATTGCTGGTTTGTTTACTGCCATTAAGGCAAGCGAACAACAACGTGTATTAATGATCACAAAGAAGTCATTACTTGAAAGTAACACCAGATATGCGCAGGGAGGCATCGCTGCGGTTATTGCTGAGGATGATTCGCCTGCTTACCACTTGCAGGACACACTTGTAGCAGGAGCGGGCTTATGCCGCTCCGAAGCGGTAGAGGTATTGGTGAATGAGGGTCCCGACGGAGTGAAGGAACTGATTCGTTTGGGTACTTTATTTGATCTGGAGAACGGCGAGTTGGCGTTGACGCAGGAAGGTGCGCATAGCCACCGCCGTATTTTGCATGCCAACGGAGATGCAACGGGATATGAGATTGTACGTGCGCTTGCTGTTGAAGTGAATGAACATCCTGGGATTGAAGTATGGGATGAGCATTTTGTTGTTGACCTGATTACGGATCGAGATCGAGGGGAATGCATTGGCGCTCTGGTTCAGAAGGATGACGGATCGCAAGTGTTCGTGAAGGCACAGGCAACCGTTCTTTGTTCTGGTGGGGCAGGACAACTGTACCGATACACGACGAATCCGGATGTAGCTACTGCCGATGGTGTAGCCATGGCTTATCGGGCTGGGGCTATTGTTCGTGACATGGAATTTATCCAATTCCACCCCACCTCTCTATGTTACCCTGGGGCCCCGCGTTTCCTTGTGTCAGAAGCCGTACGCGGCGAAGGAGCATATTTGCGCAATGTGAAGGGTGAGCGCTTCATGGATCGTTATCATGCCCAGCTTGAACTTGCCCCACGCGATATCGTGGCACGAGCGATTGTTAGTGAGATGGAGTCCACCAACAGTACCTTTGTGTACTTGGACATTACACATGAACAGCCAGAGATGATCAAGCATCGGTTCCCTACCATATATGAGACTTGTATGCGTTATGGATTAGACATGACAACGGACTGGATTCCCGTTGCACCTGCTGCCCATTACATGATGGGTGGAGTGAAAACGGATTTAAGTGGAGAGAGCAACATCTCCCGATTATTTGCTTGTGGCGAGGTGTCTTCTACAGGAGTGCATGGAGCCAACCGCCTGGCAAGCAATTCTTTATCAGAAGCGATTGTATTTGGGCGGAGAATTGTTGATCGTATTCAATCTCTCCCTCCGCTTGGTTTATTACAAGCAAGAGGGGCTACGCCTTCATCTGTGGACATGAATAACATGAATAGCAAGATCATGAAAGAGCAAAAACCTATATCTGAAAGACGTTTACGACTACAGAAAATGATGGTTCGTCAGGTAGGTTTGCGCCGGAATGGTGAGGACCTGCAGAAGGCCATGGACAAGTTGCAACAGGAATTGCAATTTTTTGATCAGACACTCACGCATAAGGAAGAGCTGGAGTATGCCAACCTTCTGACCTGTGCCTGGTTAGTTACTAGCGGTGCATTACATCGCGAGGAGAGTCGGGGGGCTCACTATCGTGAGGATTTCCCGGCACGTGATGATATCGTGTGGCAGAAGCATAGTCTGCAGCAGCGAGAACAAGCGATTGTGGAGGAATTGATGTCATGATACTGAATGGATATAATGAAGGGCTTATCGAATCAATCAAAAACTGGCTTCGTGAAGATGTTGGTGCAGGTGACGTTACAACAAGTGTGACGATTCCAGCAGGCAACCAATCCAAGGCCATTATACACGCCAAAGACAATGGTGTTATTGCAGGCATGACCGTAGCTAAACTTGTATTTCAAGTCGTTGATCCTGATCTTGTATTTACACCGAAGGTAACAGACGGAGACAAGGTTACCCATGGCACGATTTTGGCCGAGGTAGAGGGAAGTACACATTCACTGCTTACGGGGGAACGACTGGCACTTAACTTGCTGCAACGTATGTCCGGAATAGCTACGCGTACGCGTGCCTACGTGGATGTGCTGGATGGTCTTGAGACCAGGCTCGTGGATACACGTAAGACAACGCCGGGCCACCGACTACTTGAGAAATACGCGGTGCGCGTGGGTGGCGGAGCGAATCATCGATTTGGACTGTACGATGCCGTTATGATTAAGGATAACCACATCAAGGGTGCAGGCGGAATCACCGAGGCGGTACAGCGTGCGCGAACCGTTATCCCACATACGATGACGATTGAAGTGGAGACTGAGAATCTGGAGCAGGTGAGAGAAGCCTTGCAAGCCGGGGCAGATATCATTATGCTGGATAACATGCATCCAGAGCGGATGCGTGAAGCGGTTGAACTTATTCGTGAACAGGCTCCTCATGTGAAGGTTGAAGCATCCGGTAACGTGTCTCTTCAGACCATTCGTGGTATTGCAGAGAGTGGTGTGGATGTAATTTCGGTTGGCAGGTTAACCTATTCCTTTGAGAGCCTGGATATTAGTCTGGATTTAAATGAAAAGAAAGAGGGGTGAACCTCTTTGATTTTAGTTGTAGACGTGGGGAACAGCAATATGGTGCTCGGCGTATATCAAGGCCGGGAATTGCTGCACCACTTTCGTCTGAGTACATCACGTCAGTCTACAGTGGATGAATACGGCGTATTGATTTATAATTTATTTCATATGTCCGGCATCAGGGCAAGTGACATCGAAGGTGTCATCATCTCATCTGTGGTTCCGCCACTGGTGAATGTAATCGAAGCGATGTGTGAGAAGTATGTAGGCAAAAAAGCTTTGCTCGTTGGGCCTGGTATCAAAACTGGCTTGAACCTGCGATACGAGAACCCTCGTGAAGTGGGTGCAGATCGTATTGTTAATGCAGTGGCAGCCGTTGAGAAGTATGGCGGCCCTCTCGTCGTGGTCGATTTCGGTACTGCAACGACCTTTGACTGTATTGACGAGAAAGGTCACTACCTGGGGGGAGCTATTGTACCTGGCATTCAGATCGCCACTGAAGCGCTCTATGAGCGGGCATCCAAGTTGCCTCGTATAGAGCTGGAGAAACCTAAAAAGGTCATTGGCCGTAATACTATTCATGCCATGCAAGCGGGTATTATATATGGCTATGCAGGGCAGGTGGATGGTATTGTAGAACGTATTCGCGAGGAGATGGGAGCGAAGCCCCGAGTTATCGCGACGGGTGGTCTCGCTACACTTATCGCAGAAGAAACCCGTAGTATAGAGGAAGTTGATCCGCTGCTTACGCTTGAAGGGCTGCGTATTATATATGAGCGGAACCGGGAAAGGTGAGCATAGTGACGGCATACAGCGGGCTGAGATTACAGCTTAAGTGTTGTGCCGTTTTTTCTGTGTTACGACTATTATGGCGATACGCCAAAGGAGGCTGAATGACTTGGAAAACAACAACAAGCATGACCGGTTAATTCGTGGTACAGCAATGAATGGAAAGGTAAGAGCCTTTGCTATCCAGACTACGGAACTGGTTGAGGAACTACGCAGAAGACACGATACGTTTCCCACGGCTACAGCTGCCATGGGGCGTACGGTTACAACAGCAGCCATTATGGGTGCAATGCTCAAAGGTGAAGAGAAGTTAACGGTACAAGTCAATGGTGATGGGCCCATTGGACAGATTGTAGCTGATGCCAATGCGAAAGGCGAAGTACGAGGATATGTTTCTAATCCGCATGTACATTTGCCAAGCAATAGTGTGGGAAAACTGGACGTTGCAGGCGCAGTTGGAACGGAAGGTTTCATCAACATAACGAAGGATTTGGGACTGAAAGAGCCATATCGTGGCAGTGTGCCTATTATTTCAGGAGAACTGGGCGAAGACTTCACGTACTACTTTGCTCAATCGGAGCAAACCCCTTCTGCTGTAGGCGTTGGTGTGCTCGTTGATACGGATAATTCCGTTATTGTCTCAGGTGGATTCATTATGCAGCTGTTGCCGGGATTGACAGATCCAGAGATCACGGCGATCGAAAACGCCATTAGTACGTTGCCGCCAGTGACGACGTTGCTGGAGCAGGGACTTGAATTGGAAGAGTTGCTTCGCCGATTGTTGCCAGATGTACAAGTGATGGAAGGATTGGATATTCATTTTAGCTGTGAGTGTTCACGTGAGCGGGTAGAGAAGACACTAATCAGCCTGGGCCAAACGGAGATGGAGCAATTAATTGAAGAAGAGGGCCAGGCTGAAGTGGTCTGCCAATTCTGTAATGAAGCCTATGACTTTAACAAAGAACAACTTGAGACCATCCTAGAGCAAGCCAAGAACTGATCTATGCGGGGACGGGATGCGGAATGACAAGACAGGAAAAAGGGTTGTGGACGGCTGTAATTGTCTTGACGCTAGGTATGCTGGTCATGGGTAGTGTGATGGCTATGCATGGTCTCAGACAGGGCAAAGACGAGGCAGATGCATCCCATGATGCTAATACGGAAGAAGGAAGCACCGTAGCGACGATCAACGGAGAAGTTATCACGGACAAAGAGTGGACCGATGCGCTAAAACGACGTTACGGCAGTGAGTTATTACTCCAGATGTTAAACCGTAAAGCAGTATATGCCGAAGCAATCGAACGCAAGCTGATCGTCACTCCCCAAGAGATTGCAAGAGAACTTGCCGCCGCGATGGATGGGTATGATTCAGAGAAATCATATTTTGACGAAATGAAGTCTCAATTGGGCCTGTCGAAACAGGAACTTGAGTTGGAAGCCGGCTACAGGCTGCTGCTTGAGAAAATCGCAACGATCGGCATACAGATCAAGGATGCAGATATTGAGCATTACTGGACTGAACACCGTGAGGATTACGTTTCCCCCGAGAAATATGACTTGTCCATCATCGTAGTGAAGGAAGAAGATGAAGCCGATTCCTTACTGGATGCGTTGGAGAAGGGGGAGGACTTTGAAGAAGCTGCTCGCAAGCAATCGACAGACAGCTTCTCTCGTGATGCTGGTGGGAGGCTGGGGTGGATTGAGCGGAATGATCCATTCCAGTCAGAAGAAATCCTTCAACTTGCTGCCGGGCTGGATGTAGGCGATATTGCCGGACCGGTTCGAGTGGAAGAAGGTTATGTTATTATCAGACTTAATGATAAAGAAGAACGCCAGGTGCAATCTGCCGAAGAAGTCCGTGAGGAGATTCGAATGGAACTGGCTCTGAGTCAGGCTGATCCGTTGCCGCAGGTAGAGCAAATGCTGCGTAACAAGTATGAAGCCGTAATCCTGTCCGAGATTCCTGCCTCCTGAATTCAATGGAGAAGATTGTATAGTACTGCTGCATCTTGATAAAAATACTCTGTCTGCGGTCTTAGGGCCAAAGGCAGAGTATTTTTTTTGAGTACTCATATTGACAATAAGGGTTAACGTTGATAAGATGAAAATAATAAATACCTACTCGTTTACTCGGATATAAAAGATTTATTTATGAACAAAGAAACTTTCGGAAACCTCCGCCCTGCTAGAAATCTTGGCAGTAAGGGATAGGATTAACAGGATTTCCGCAGTTCTTCTATAACAGCTAGAGGCTACCGGCCGCACAAAAGGACTCAAGTTTTATTCATCCACTAAGGAGGGCATTCATATGGCTAAAGTAGTTAATAACGTAACAGAACTCATCGGAGGTACTCCTCTTGTTCGTCTGAACCGTATCGTACCTGAAGGCAGTGCTGAAGTATTCGTGAAGCTGGAGTACCAGAATCCAGGTTCAAGCGTGAAAGACCGTATCGCAATTAGCATTGTGGAAGAAGCGGAAAAAGAAGGCAAGCTAAAACCAGGTGATACCATTATTGAAGCAACAAGTGGTAACACGGGAATTGGACTCGCGATGGTGGCTGCAGCCAAAGGCTACAAGTCCGTTATTGTAATGCCTGAGACGATGAGCTTGGAGCGTCGTAACTTGCTTCGTGCGTATGGTGCTGAGCTTGTGCTTACACCTGGAGCTGAAGGTATGAATGGTGCTGTTAAAAAAGCCGAAGAACTGCTGAAAGAAAACCCTTCCTATTTCATGGCTGAGCAATTTAAAAATAAAGCCAACGTGAAGATCCACCGTGAAACGACTGGCCCTGAGATTGTTGAAGCAATTCAATCTGTAGGCGGTACGTTGGATGCTTTCGTTGCAGGAATCGGTACAGGTGGAACAATTACAGGTACAGGCGAAGTGCTGAAAGAAGCTTTTGCTGGTATTAAAATTGTTGCGGTTGAGCCAGCAGCTTCGCCAATTCTGGCGGGCGGCAAACCAGGACCACATAAGATCCAGGGGATTGGTGCCAACTTTATCCCTGAGATTCTGGATCAGGAAATCTATGATGAGATCATTCACATTGAGAATGATGATGCATTCGAGACGGCTCGTCAGGTAGCGAAGGAAGAGGGCATTCTGTCTGGTATTTCTTCCGGTGCGGCGATCCGTGCAGGTCTTCAGGTTGCGAAACAGTTGGGTGAAGGCAAGCGCGTGGTCGTAATCGTGCCAAGTAACGGCGAACGTTACCTCAGCACACCTCTTTACAACTTCGAAGGCTAAGTCTACAAATGACAAAACCAATCCTCCTTGCCCGTATGACGGGTATGGAGGATTTTTGGCGTAATGCTTTTAAAAGGGGCGGCGCTTTAGTATACTATCAGACAATAGAACTAGCGACAGATGGAGGGCGGCACACCGCAATGACACACCTGATGACAACATACGCCGACTGGATGGAGTGGGCTGAACAAGGCTGGACCATGATGCCCTATATCACGAAGTCGGATGAGGGACCGTATCATGGCGGTTTACCGTTATCGTGGGAGGCAGCTTGGAAGCAGGCGTCACCATACGCAATTGTGCTGGAGAATGGCAAAGGCGGGAGATATACATTTCTGGGGTTAGACCCCGTATCCGTTATTTCCGGCAAGGGTCAAGAAGCGGTTATTCATGATGTGACGCAAGGAGCCACCTCGACGGACAGCGGCAAGCCGCTTGATGTATTGAAGAGATGGACTGCCCCGTATAGTGCACCCAAGGTTAATGGGGCTCCAGACTTTGGGGGTGGATACGCAGGTTATCTCAGCTACGATGTAGCAAGATCATTGGAGAAGCTCCCAGATTTGGCTGAGGATAACCCGGCTCTGCCGGATTATTGGTGGATGCGCTTTGAAGAAATATGGGCGTATGACCATGAGCAGCAGGCACTTTTCTGCATGGTTCATCTGGCTATAGAGCCTAACCGGAACGAAACTGATATCCGTAGTCTATATTCAGCGGCAGAAGCACGAGCGACAGCGATGCAGAAACGTTGGCTTCATATTATGGGGGCTGCACAGGCTGAGGAACAACAACAGGCACTGGAACGCCGCAACAAGCAGGTCAATCGTACCCCGCAGCCTGAAGATGCGGAAAGGGAATCGGAAGGATGGGAAACCCCCTTTCCCCAGGAGGACTTTGAACAAGCTGTGCGTACGGTACAGGAATATATCAGGCAGGGCGATGTGTTCCAGGTGAATCTGTCCTTAAGACAGGAAAAGCGTCTTCATTCGAGCGCTGAGCATATTTATGAATGGCTGCGCCTTGTGAATCCATCACCATATATGGGTATGCTGCGTAGTCCAGACTTTCAACTGGTAAGTGGTTCTCCCGAACTTCTGGTCAAAGTGGAGAATGGCAAAGTCAGTGCACGTCCCATCGCAGGGACCCGAAGAAGGGGCCGGGATGAAGCAGAGGACAAAGCTATGGCGGATGAACTGCTCAGCAGTGAGAAGGAACGGGCGGAGCATATTATGCTCGTTGATCTGGAACGGAATGATATCGGACGGATTGCAGCCTACGGTTCGGTTCATGTGCCTGAATTGATGACCATCGAGAAGTATTCCCATGTCATGCATCTCGTTTCCCAGGTGGAAGGCAGGCTGGCAGAAGGGTTATCCGTATTTGATGTGATCGCTGCGACATTCCCGGGTGGAACGATTACAGGAGCCCCAAAAGTCCGCACCATGGAGATTATCGAGGAACTTGAGCCTGTGCGGCGTGGGCCTTATACGGGTTCCATCGGGTGGATGGATTACAGTGGGAATATGGAATTGAACATCGTCATTCGTACACTTGCCATTAAGGAAGGTATTGGTTATGTACAGGCCGGGGCAGGGATTGTTATTGATTCCGATCCATATCGGGAATACAAGGAATGCCGCAACAAGGCAAGAGCCATGATGAGAGCTGTGAATTACAGCGAAGAGGCGGAAGCAAGCAGAGCTATTGAACAAGAACAAGCGAAAAGAACAGAAGCTGTTAACTAAACTAAAATAAAACGAAGCAACCGTCACTTGCATTGACGGAAGATGAGGAGGAGCAGGCATATGATACTGGTTATCGATAATTACGATTCTTTCACGTATAACCTGGTTCAATATCTGGGTGAACTGGGTGAGACGGTGGAAGTTCGCCGCAACGACGAGATTGATCTGGCAGGCATAGAGGCACTGGCACCTGATCATATTCTGATCTCTCCGGGCCCGTGTACACCGAATGAAGCAGGCATTAGCTTGGCAGTCATTGATCATTTCAAGGGAAGCATTCCGATCTTTGGTGTGTGCCTGGGGCATCAGTCCATTGGACAAGCGTTTGGTGGCAATGTCATTCGTGCGGAGCGTATGATGCACGGCAAAACATCCGAGATGCACCATAACGGGACATCGGTCTTTGCCGGATTGCCATCTCCATTCACAGCTACCCGTTACCACTCCCTGATTGTCGAGCGCAGCAGCTTGCCTGACTGCCTGGAGATTACAGCGGAGACAGCTGAAGGTGAGATTATGGGTCTGCGCCACAAAGAATATGCGATTGAAGGGGTTCAATTCCACCCGGAATCCATTATTACAGACCATGGTCATCAGATGCTTCGTAACTTTTTGTCCCAACAAGTGAAGGTTTAACATGCAATATGCCGCGATAAACGGAGAGTTGGTCAATATGGCGGCGGCCGTGGTTCCTGTAACGGATCACGGCTTTTTGTACGGACTTGGACTGTTTGAGACGTTCCGGACGTATCAAGGTGTCCCATATCTTTTGGAACGGCATCTGGAGCGCATGGCTTCGGGGTGTAAGGAACTTGGCATTCCTTTTACAACGACCGCCGCAGAGGTGACAGGTGGGCTTCAACGTTTGATGGATGCGAACGGACTTCGGGATGCGTATGTGCGATACACGGTATCAGCCGGTGAAGCACCGCTAGGCTTACCTTCTGGTGATTATTCGAAGCCGAATCATATTTTACTGGCAAAAGCATTACCTGATCCTTCTCCCTCTTTATATGAGAGTGGAAAAATGATTCAACGGTTGTCTACACCTCGCAACACGCCCGAAGGAGAAGTTCGGTTCAAGTCGCTGCATTACATGAACAGTATTCTGGCGAAACGGGAGCTTAATGGATACGGGCAGCATGTGCAGGGTGCAGAAGGGCTACAATTAACCCGGGATGGTCATATAGCGGAAGGGATCGTCAGCAATGTGTTTTGGGTACGGGAAAATGTTCTCTACACGCCAGCACTCTCAACCGGCATTCTGCCGGGTATCACGAGAGCTGTGGTAATGGAGATTGCCTCGCAGCAAGGAATCCCCTGCATAGAAACGTTAGCTTCCTGGGAGGATCTCCTGCAAGCAGATGAAATATTTCTAACCGGCTCGGTGGCCGAACTGGTTCCGGTGACAACTCTGCGGGATCAGGACGGAGCCGAAACGATAATTAGCAACGGACATATTGGCCCGGTTACAGCAGTCCTTCTGGGTATGTACCGGCAGAAAGCGGGGTATACTTCATGACACTTACACCTGTCATCTATGAACGGAACTATGCATGGGGGCCAGCTGAATTGAAGCTGGGTACAAGAACACAGATTATGGGCATTCTTAACGTCACGCCTGACTCGTTCTCGGATGGTGGACGTTATACCAACGTGGAGCGGGCGGTTGCCCATGCCAAGCAGATGATGGAGGATGGGGCGGACCTGATTGATATCGGCGGGGAGTCCACCCGGCCAGGTTCAGATATTGTGGGCGCCGATGAAGAGCTTAGCCGGATTATTCCGGTTATTGAAGCATTGCATCAGCAAGCCCCGCACATTCCGATATCGGTAGACACGTATAAGGCCGATGTTGCACGTCAGGCTATTCTGGCCGGTGCTCATATTATTAATGATGTGTGGGGTGCCAAGACAGATCCAGATATGGCCCGCACGGCAGCAGAGCTGGGGTGTCCCATCATTTTGATGCATAATCGGCAGGATCGGAATTACACCGATTATCTGAGTGATGTCGTGAGCGATTTGCAGGAGAGCATACAGATTGCGTTAACAGCTGGCGTGAAAGCAGAGCAAATTATCCTGGACCCGGGCATTGGTTTTGTGAAGGATCTCGGAGAAAATCTGAAGCTCATGTCATCGCTCGGTTTGCTCAATGAAATGGGGTATCCCGTTCTGCTAGCCACCTCACGCAAAAGATTCATCCAGAACACCCTGGATGTCGGGGCGGATGATGCATTGGAAGGAACCGCTGCGACCGTTGCATTTGGCATTGCCCAAGGGTGCCAGATGGTTCGGGTTCATGATGTGAAGCCGATTCGGCGGACGGCAGACATGTGTGATGCCATGTTATATGCTTCTCCGGGTATACGGAGGAAATAATGTTGGCGGGTCCCTGGTGACCCGTCCAGTGGAAGCGCAGCGTTTTTCAAAGGCGAAGCTAAGGCATGACTTCAAATAGATTAAAATTTCAATATATATAGAGGGCAGGCGGATCGTATGGATAGAATGGTATTGCATCGTATGGAGTATTACGGATATCATGGTGTTTTTGCAGAAGAACGGAAGCTTGGGCAGCGGTACTATATTGATCTGGAGATTGATATGGACCTGGGTGAGGCCGGACGTAACGATGATCTGACCAAAACGATTAATTATGCGGAGATCCATGAGCTGGTAAAACAGATTGTAGAGAATAAGTCATTCCAGTTAATTGAAGCTTTGGGCGAACATATTGCATCTTCTTTACTAGACACTTATACTATTATCAATGCATTGACAGTCAAGGTGACGAAGCCACATCCGCCATTCGATATTCATTTTGAGGGCGTAACGGTAGAGCTTCGCCGCACAAGAAAGTGAGAACCGATCATGATTGCACATTCGACCTCTGAATCTTCAGAGGCTTATATTGCTTTAGGGGCCAATTTGGGTGACCGGGAACAGACGCTGTTTGAAGCATTGTCTTTGCTGGATGAACACCCTCATATATCCGTTCTGCGTTGTTCTGCACTATATGAGACGGAGCCTGTAGGATATGTAGATCAGCCTGCATTTCTGAATATGGCAGTCGCCGTACAGGTGATGCTGACACCAGAGCAATTGCTCACGGAATTACTGGATATCGAGAATCGGCTTGGCCGTGTTCGTGATATTCGCTGGGGACCGCGCACCGTTGATCTGGATCTGCTCTGGATGCAAGGTGAGACGCGAGATACCGAATTGCTTCAATTGCCTCATCCTCGTATGGGAGAACGGGCTTTTGTGCTGGTCCCACTGTCGGATATCGTACCGGAGGGCGAGATTTCAGGTTTGTATACCTTTGTACACTCATCGTTGTCTGTACTGGATGGAAAGGATGGAATACAGCTTTGGAAAACATGCAATTGGCCAACCGAATCCGGGCATTCCGGAAGCTAAAAGGTTTAACACAACATGAACTTGCGGCCGAGACCGGCATCTCGCTGGCCATTCTGGGAACCATTGAACGGGGAAACCGTAAGGTATCACAGCAAGAACTCGATCGAATTGCTGGTGTGCTGGCAATCAGTATCGAGGAGTTGCGGGGCAACTAGGACCGTTTCGGTTTCGCCATGTTACAACAACCAAGACACCGATCAAACTTTATATCGTGATATATATACAGAATTAAAAAAGGAGTGGAACGACTACCGTGCTTAACATTGGTGGCATTGAAATGAAAAACCAGGTCGTACTTGCGCCGATGGCTGGCGTATGTAATCCGGCTTTTCGTTTGATCGCAAAAGAATTCGGAACAGGTCTCGTATGCGCGGAGATGGTGAGTGGCAAAGCCATTGTCCATGGCAACCAGCGTACACGTGAGATGTTGTTTGTAGATGAACGTGAGAAACCGCTGAGCCTTCAGATTTTTGGGGGAGATCGTGATTCCCTTGTAGAAGCAGCCAAAATCGTGGACAAAGAAACCAATGCAGACATCATCGATATTAACATGGGATGCCCTGTGCCAAAGGTAACGAAATGTGATGCCGGTGCACGTTGGTTGCTTGATCCGAACAAAATCTATGAGATGGTATCCGCTGTTGTGGACGCGGTGGAGAAGCCGGTGACGGTCAAGATGCGTATCGGCTGGGATAACGAGCATATCTTCGCGGTGGAGAATGCGCTCGCGGTTGAACGTGCTGGTGGACAGGCGGTAAGTGTACACGGCCGTACGCGTGAGCAACTCTATACAGGCACAGCTGACTGGTCACACATCAAAGATGTAAAAGAAGCTGTCTCTATCCCAGTGATCGGCAATGGTGATGTCCATACACCAGAGGATGCACGCCGTATGCTGGATGAAACGGGTTGTGACGGAGTTATGATCGGTCGTGCCGCCCTGGGTAACCCATGGATGCTGTATCGTACCATTCAATACTTAAGCACGGGGGAATTGCTTCCTGACCCGAATGGCGAAGAGAAGATCCGTGTTGCCATCCTGCATATGGATCGCCTGATCGCATTGAAGAATGAGACAGTTGCCGTACGCGAGATGCGTAAACATCTGGCTTGGTATTTGAAAGGCCTGAAAGGATCTGCCCGCATCAAGGATGTTATTATGGAAGGAACCAAGCGGGACGAGATGGTACAGATTCTGGAGAACTTTGTGAGTCAGCTGAAAAGCGAAGGTAATTTGGAGTCAGAACCGGTAATCGCCGGAAATGCATCTTAATTATAAACGCATCTTTAAAACGTTTACACCTATAGGGGACGTAACATTGACTTTTCGAGATCGTTCCCCTATAATTTCTCAGTATAAATTCGCCATGTGCGTTAATAAGGATATAGCATCAGGAGGAATATTCTATTCCTCTGGAGAACTTCATATAGTTTTGAAGATGTATGCGAGCGGAGCTCTGTAACAAGCACTGATTCCGTTGCCGTACAATCAAATTTATTCCCATGACAGGAGAATCGGTTGAGATGAGCGACAAGGAAGTTATCCTTACACCAGAAGGACTCAAGAAGCTGGAAGAAGAATTGGAAACATTGAAATCAGTGAAGCGCCGCGAAGTGGCTGAACGGATTAAGGTAGCCATCGGGTATGGAGATATCAGTGAAAACTCTGAATACGAAGACGCGAAGAATGAGCAAGCTTTCATCGAAGGACGTGTAATCACGTTGGAGAAATTGCTTCGTAACGCGCGGATTATTAACAGCGACGAGATCGATACCGATGCCGTAAGCGTGGGTGCAACCGTCACTGTAGAAGATCTGGAGTTTGGCGACATCACGGAATATACAATTGTAGGTACTGCTGAGGCAGACCCGCTTCAGAACAAGATATCGAACGAGAGCCCTGTAGGTAAAGCGATTCTCGGCAAGAAAAAAGGTACAGTTGTTGATGTAAGTGTGCCTGCTGGCGTAATTCAATATAAAATTATGGACATTAAAAAGCTATAGCAACGAAGCAGTTGGGCACGGTAAACAAAAGCTTCCTTAGGGAAGCTTTTTCAACATTAGAGGAAAAACGACCTCTCGCGATGCCTGCAATGTAAATAAGGAGATGAATACAGATCATGACGGATGAAGTCTTGAATCAGGAAACCGAACTTAGCGAGCTTTTACAAATTCGCCGTGACAAATTGGACGAGCTCCGCAAATTGGGAATCGACCCTTTTGGCCAAAAATACGTACGTACCGAAGAAGCCGGCTCCATTCTGAAGAAGTATGAAGAACTGACCAAGGAAGAGCTGGAAGAGAAGCACATCGAAGTCAGTATTGCCGGACGGATTATGGCGAAGCGGGGAATGGGTAAAGCAAGCTTCGCACATATTCAGGACCTGAGCGGCAGAATCCAGATCTATGTTCGTCAGGATAGCGTGCCTGAAGACAAGTATGCGGCATTTAGCCTGCTGGACCTTGGCGATATCGTTGGGGTAACGGGTGTGATCTTTAAGACCAAAACAGGTGAAACTTCAGTCAAAGTGAAAGATATTGAAGTGCTGTCCAAATCGCTCTATCCGCTTCCGGATAAATTCCATGGTCTCACTGACGTAGAGCTGCGTTACCGCCAGCGTTATGTTGACCTGATTATGAGCCCGGACGTACAACAGACCTTTATCGCACGTTCCAAAATCATTCAATCGATGCGTCGTTACCTGGATTCCCTTGGATATCTGGAAGTGGAAACACCTACGTTGCATACGATCGCAGGAGGAGCGGCAGCACGTCCATTCATCACTCATCACAATGCGCTGGATATGGAACTGTACATGCGGATTGCGATTGAACTTCACCTGAAACGTCTGATTGTTGGCGGACTGGAGAAGGTATATGAGATTGGCCGTGTATATCGGAATGAAGGTATGTCCACACGTCACAATCCGGAGTTCACCATGATTGAATTGTATGAGGCATATGCCGACTACAAGGATATTATGCAATTGACGGAGAACCTGGTTGCTCATATTGCACAGGAAGTACTGGGTACGCAAGTGATCCAGTATGGAGATTATGAAGTAGATCTTACGCCACAGTGGCGCCGTGTTACGATGGTGGATGCAGTTAAGGAAGTTGTAGGCGTAGACTTCTCCGTACACATGACGGATGAGGAAGCACACAACTTGGCGAAGGAACATAAGGTTCCGGTTGAAAAACATATGACATTTGGTCATATTCTGAACGCGTTCTTTGAAGAATTTGTAGAAGAGACGTTGATTCAACCGACATTCATTATGGGACATCCTCTTGAAATCTCACCACTGGCGAAGAAAAATGATGTAGATCCGCGTTTCACGGATCGCTTCGAATTGTTCATCGTTGGACGCGAGCATGCCAATGCCTTCACAGAGCTGAATGATCCAATCGATCAGCGTCAGCGCTTTGAAGCACAGATGCTGGAGAAAGAACATGGGAACGACGAAGCTCATGAGATGGATGACGACTTCATCCGTGCGCTCGAATATGGTATGCCACCAACAGGCGGATTGGGAATCGGGGTTGATCGTCTGATCATGCTGCTTACCAACTCCCCGTCGATTCGTGACGTACTGCTCTTCCCGCACATGCGTCCTCGTACGCAAGATTAAATAAGGAACGTAGGATACGTTCATAATAGAAGAGGAACCTGCCGTTCAGTATCATGCTGGGGCAAGTTCCTCTTTAGGTTTACATAGACGCTAAAAATAAAGTTTGTCAGAAGGCCCTTGCTCACAGCACAACATTAGGGTAACACCGCGTCTTGAAATTGTTAGATTAACCTGTTCGTATTTTTGTTAAAAGAGGTGCCCTTCATGAAGTTCAGGCTTCACTTTGCCAAATTCTTATCTCCTCCGTTAATTCTGGTCGGTGGTTTTCTGCTTATCATTGCGATTGGAACGGTGCTTCTCATGTTGCCAATCTCCAACCAAAGCGGTATGCATTTGGCGTTTATTGACGCGCTCTTTACATCAACCTCTGCCGCATGTGTAACTGGACTTGTCGTTGTGGATGTAGGGACGACCTTTAATTTGTTTGGTCAGATCGTCATTATGGTACTGATGCAGCTTGGTGGACTCGGATTCATGACCATGGCTACCCTCTTTGCGCTTGTATTGGGCAAGCGAATCTCACTCAAGGACAGGTTATTACTCAAAGAAGCCATTAATGCAGACAGTATGGAAGGGATAGTACGCATTATCCGCAAGGTGTTGATTTTCTCCTTTACCATTGAAGGGGTGGCTGCTGTCATACTTGCGCTGCGCTGGGCAACGGAGATGCCATTGGGTCAGGCCGTATACTATGGAATATTTCATTCCGTTTCATTGTTTAATAATGGCGGCTTTGATTTGTTCGGCAACAGCTTTCAATACTACACCGGAGACTGGATATTCAATGTGACTGCTTCTGTGCTCGTTGTCTCTGGTGGACTGGGTTTTGTTGTATTAAATGATCTGTTCGAGTATCGCAAACGCCGCCGTTTGTCTCTTCAGTCCAAACTGGTGCTGTCTGTATCCGGAGCGCTGATCGGTATAGGAGCGATTGTGTTGTTTGTTTTCGAATTCACCAATGGACATACACTGGCTTCACTCACATGGAGCGAGAAGATCTATGCGTCCTTCTTCCAGTCTGTCTCTACACGTTCGTCGGGAACGAGCACAATCGATATCACGGAGATGAGGCAGGCTACCCAATTCTTCTTCATTCTGCTGATGTTTATCGGGGCTTCCCCAGGATCGACCGGGGGCGGAATCAAGACGACTACATTCCTGATCATGATTGGTGCGGTGTATGCCATGATTCGGGGAAATAAGGATATTGTGTTTTTCCGCCAGCGTGTTCCGAAAGAACTGCTGATGAGGGCGTTGACCATTATTATGGTTTCTCTGATCATATTCATGATCGTGGTGATGCTTCTGCTTACGACAGAGGATGCGCCATTCCTTTCACTGATGTTTGAAGCTGCATCCGCAATCGGTACCGTGGGTCTTTCTGTGGGAGTGACTGATGAGTTGACCAATTGGGGAAAAATCATCATTACCTTTACCATGTTTGTAGGTCGGATCGGGCCATTAACCATCGCGTATGCCCTTCGTCCGCGCAAAGAGAAGAAACTGTATCGTCATCCGGAGGGCCGGATCATTATCGGATAAAAAGAAAAACCGTCAGACATTCAGAACTAACTCCTGTTATCGTAACGGGCCTTAGTCACAACGAATGTGCTGCGGTTTTTTTGGTTTAACGGCACAAGGAAGCAAGATGCAAAGTGAGAACATCGTCCATGAGCTTGGCATTCATCTGATCCGGTCTAAGCACGGTATGTATGCCTAAGCCATCTACCAGTGCATACAATCTCTCGATCTCCAGTTCTTTGTCCAGATCGGGTCTGGAGAGGTCGAGCTTTATCAGGTAGGTGATAACAGAGCCTACAGCTTGTCTGAGTTCATCATATACGGTATTAGCAAGTTCTTTGAGTCTAGGATCGGTTTTCGATCTGGCTGTAAAAGCGTACCACACCTCCATTTCGGCCAGTTTTTCTTCTGTGTTTGGTAAGAATTCGAGCAATAGGCATTTCATATTGTCCATGGGAGAGCCGGTGAAGGACATTTTTTGGACTCGATGAGACACCCGTTCAGATACCAAATTCATGGCATATCGTAGTAGTTCCGATTGAGTAGAAAAGTAGTGACGCATCGAACCGACCGAAACTCCAGCTTCTTCAGCAATATTCCGAACAGAGGCCTGTTCCATGCCATCTCTTCGTATAATACGCCAAGCTGCCTCGGCCACGAGCACGCGCTGTTTATCGTGATCAACAATTTTAGGCATAGGCATATTATATCACTGTTGATTATTATAGTACACACGTGCTAAATTATATTTAATACATTTGTATCAAAAAAGGAGAGGCTGAAATGATTGGTTATTTCATTATAGGTTGTGAGATTGCCTTTTGGGTGTTTGTGTTCGCAGGTCTGAGTGTCAGGTATCTCCTTGGCATGAAGCGAATAGGCATCGGTTTGTTAATGGCGACGCCGGTTATCGATCTGTTATTGCTGGTAGCTACAGTTATGGATCTACAGCGAGGAGCTACAGCAAGTATGATTCATGGTATAGCTGCGGTGTATATAGGAGTAAGCATTGCCTATGGTCACCAGATGATCGCTTGGGCGGATCGATATTTCCTATATTGGTTCAAAGGTGGAGAAAACCCTCGTAGTAACAAGTTATATGGTAGAGAACATGCGAGTCGTGAGCGTAGTGGATGGTTTAGACATCTATTGGCTTGGGCTATAGGAAGTGCTTTTTTATTGGCCATGATATGGTGGATTGGAGATGCTGAACGTACAGCTGTCTTCAATAATCTGATCAGAGTGTGGGGATTGATACTCGGTATTGATTTTCTGATAAGCTTTAGTTACAGTTTGTGGCCAAGAAAGGTTCCTGCTAGGAATGTTAAACGGTAAAGTAAAAATGGACGTGTGTATGAACTTGCTAAGTTGGGAGAATACCCATATGTACGTCCGTATTAGGTCAAACCGATTGTTAATATAGTTTTAAAAAAAGACTTGCATTCAATATCTGTACATGGTATATTCTAATTCCGGCCAAGAAAACACGGTTTAGACGGTGCGGCAAGCAAATGAAATAAGCTTCGAAAGAAACTTAAAAAAAGAGCTTGCAAAGTTGGTTCGGAAGTGTTATGATATAAGAGTTGCTGAAGAGAACGACATTCGGTAACGAAAATAAGTTTGATCTTTGAAAACTGAACAACGAGTGAGTAAACATTCTGCTTGCAGAATGAACGCGAAAGTTTGAGACAAGCCTTGGTTTGAATCGGCTGGAGCACAAATGAGATTTTTAATCTCGTCAGATTCAAAATGAGCTTATCGCTCTTTTCAATACTTTATTGGAGAGTTTGATCCTGGCTCAGGACGAACGCTGGCGGCATGCCTAATACATGCAAGTCGAGCGGACTTGAAGAGAAGCTTGCTTCTCTGATGGTTAGCGGCGGACGGGTGAGTAACACGTAGGCAACCTGCCCTCAAGTTTGGGACAACTACCGGAAACGGTAGCTAATACCGAATAATTGTTTTCTTCGCCTGAAGGAAACTGGAAAGACGGAGCAATCTGTCACTTGGGGATGGGCCTGCGGCGCATTAGCTAGTTGGTGAGGTAACGGCTCACCAAGGCGACGATGCGTAGCCGACCTGAGAGGGTGATCGGCCACACTGGGACTGAGACACGGCCCAGACTCCTACGGGAGGCAGCAGTAGGGAATCTTCCGCAATGGGCGAAAGCCTGACGGAGCAATGCCGCGTGAGTGATGAAGGTTTTCGGATCGTAAAGCTCTGTTGCCAGGGAAGAACGCTTGGGAGAGTAACTGCTCTCAAGGTGACGGTACCTGAGAAGAAAGCCCCGGCTAACTACGTGCCAGCAGCCGCGGTAATACGTAGGGGGCAAGCGTTGTCCGGAATTATTGGGCGTAAAGCGCGCGCAGGCGGTCATTTAAGTCTGGTGTTTAATCCCGGGGCTCAACCCCGGATCGCACTGGAAACTGGGTGACTTGAGTGCAGAAGAGGAGAGTGGAATTCCACGTGTAGCGGTGAAATGCGTAGATATGTGGAGGAACACCAGTGGCGAAGGCGACTCTCTGGGCTGTAACTGACGCTGAGGCGCGAAAGCGTGGGGAGCAAACAGGATTAGATACCCTGGTAGTCCACGCCGTAAACGATGAGTGCTAGGTGTTAGGGGTTTCGATACCCTTGGTGCCGAAGTTAACACATTAAGCACTCCGCCTGGGGAGTACGGTCGCAAGACTGAAACTCAAAGGAATTGACGGGGACCCGCACAAGCAGTGGAGTATGTGGTTTAATTCGAAGCAACGCGAAGAACCTTACCAGGTCTTGACATCTGAATGACCGGTGCAGAGATGTACCTTTTCTTCGGAACATTCAAGACAGGTGGTGCATGGTTGTCGTCAGCTCGTGTCGTGAGATGTTGGGTTAAGTCCCGCAACGAGCGCAACCCTTATATTTAGTTGCCAGCACTTCGGGTGGGCACTCTAGATAGACTGCCGGTGACAAACCGGAGGAAGGTGGGGATGACGTCAAATCATCATGCCCCTTATGACCTGGGCTACACACGTACTACAATGGCCGGTACAACGGGCTGCGAAATCGCGAGATGGAGCCAATCCCAACAAAGCCGGTCTCAGTTCGGATTGCAGGCTGCAACTCGCCTGCATGAAGTCGGAATTGCTAGTAATCGCGGATCAGCATGCCGCGGTGAATACGTTCCCGGGTCTTGTACACACCGCCCGTCACACCACGAGAGTTTATAACACCCGAAGTCGGTGGGGTAACCGCAAGGAGCCAGCCGCCGAAGGTGGGATAGATGATTGGGGTGAAGTCGTAACAAGGTAGCCGTATCGGAAGGTGCGGCTGGATCACCTCCTTTCTATGGAGAATCGTTTCCTGCAACGGAAACATTCAAATATGCAGCTTAGCTGCAAAACACTCACTCGTTGTTCGGTTTTGAGAGCTCAAACTCTCAAAACAGCTTGCTTTTGCATGGAGCTTGTTCTTTGAAAACTAGATATCGAAACGAAACAAACGCGAATTAGAACATTCCTTTAAGCTGAACTTGTGCAAACAAGTCAAGTGTATAAAGGTAGTTAAATTGCTTTTGTGAGGGTATCGGGTGAGAGCGACTTTTGGCTTTGCGCAAGCAAAACAAGGGAAGCGAGCGACCGAAACCGGAACAAAATGGTTAAGCTACTAAGAGCACACGGAGGATGCCTAGGCGCTAGGAGCCGATGAAGGACGTGGCGAACAACGAAACTGCCTCGGGGAGCTGTAAGCAAGCTTTGATCCGGGGGTGTCCGAATGGGGAAACCCAGCTGGGGTAATTTCCAGTTACTCACAACTGAATACATAGGTTGTGTAGAGGCATACCAGGGGAACTGAAACATCTAAGTACCCTGAGGAAGAGAAAACAATAGTGATTCCGTCAGTAGCGGCGAGCGAACGCGGAGAAGCCCAAACCAAAGAGCTTGCTCTTTGGGGTTGTGGGACGTCTCACATGGAGTTACAAAGGAACCGGTTAAGCGAAGAGGTCTGGAAAGGCCCGCCAAAGAAGGTAAAAGCCCTGTAGTTGAAAGTCTGTTCCCTCCGAGACGGATCCCGAGTAGTGCGGGGCACGTGAAACCCCGTATGAATCCGGCAGGACCATCTGCCAAGGCTAAATACTTCCTAGCGACCGATAGTGAAGCAGTACCGTGAGGGAAAGGTGAAAAGCACCCCGGAAGGGGAGTGAAATAGAACCTGAAACCGTGTGCTTACAAAAAGTCAGAGCCCGTTTTAGGGGTGATGGCGTGCCTTTTGTAGAATGAACCGGCGAGTTACGTTCCCGTGCAAGGTTAAGGTGAAGAGCCGGAGCCGCAGCGAAAGCGAGTCTGAATAGGGCGAATGAGTACGTGGACGTAGACCCGAAACCGGGTGATCTACCCCTGTCCAGGGTGAAGGTGCGGTAACACGCACTGGAGGCCCGAACCCACGCATGTTGAAAAATGCGGGGATGAGGTGGGGGTAGCGGAGAAATTCCAATCGAACTCGGAGATAGCTGGTTCTCCCCGAAATAGCTTTAGGGCTAGCCTCGGAAAACAGAGTCGTGGAGGTAGAGCACTGATTGGGTGCGGGGCCCGCAAGGGTTACCAAGCTCAGTCAAACTCCGAATGCCATAGACTTACTTCCGGGAGTCAGACAGTGAGTGCTAAGATCCATTGTCAAAAGGGAAACAGCCCAGACCATCAGCTAAGGTCCCCAAGTGTGTGTTAAGTGGGAAAGGATGTGGAGTTGCACAGACAACCAGGATGTTGGCTTAGAAGCAGCCATCATTGAAAGAGTGCGTAATAGCTCACTGGTCGAGTGACTCTGCGCCGAAAATGTAACGGGGCTAAACACACCACCGAAGCTATGGCTTGATGCTTTGCATCAGGGGTAGGGGAGCGTTGTATAAGGGTTGAAGGTGTACCGTAAGGAGCGCTGGACATTATACAAGTGAGAATGCCGGTATGAGTAACGAAAAGATCAGTGAGAATCTGATCCGCCGAAAGCCTAAGGGTTCCTGAGGAAGGCTCGTCCGCTCAGGGTAAGTCGGGACCTAAGGCGAGGCCGAAAGGCGTAGTCGAAGGACAACAGGTCGAAATTCCTGTACCACCGTAAGCCGTTATGAGCAATGGGGGGACGCAGTAGGGTAGTGACGCGGACTGATGGATGTCCGTCTAAGCAGTAAGGCTGATGTGTAGGCAAATCCGCACATTGTAAGGCTGAGCTGTGATGGGGAGCGAAAATTATAGTAGCGAAGGTCATGATCTCACACTGCCAAGAAAAGCCTCTAGCCAGGTGATGGTGCCCGTACCGCAAACCGACACAGGTAGGCGAGAAGAGTATTCTAAGGCGCGCGGAAGAACTCTCGTTAAGGAACTCGGCAAAATGACCCCGTAACTTCGGGAGAAGGGGTGCCCCGGTAGTGTGAATAGCACGAGGGGGCCGCAGTGAAAAGGCCCAAGCGACTGTTTAGCAAAAACACAGGTCTGTGCGAAGCCGTAAGGCGAAGTATACGGGCTGACGCCTGCCCGGTGCTGGAAGGTTAAGGGGAGTGGTTAGGAGCAATCCGAAGCTGTGAACCGAAGCCCCAGTAAACGGCGGCCGTAACTATAACGGTCCTAAGGTAGCGAAATTCCTTGTCAGGTAAATTCTGACCCGCACGAATGGCGTAACGACTTGGGCGCTGTCTCAACGAGAGATCCGGTGAAATTTTAATACCTGTGAAGATGCAGGTTACCCGCGACAAGACGGAAAGACCCCATGGAGCTTTACTGCAGCTTGATATTGAATTTGGGTACGATCTGTACAGGATAGGTGGGAGCCTTTGAAGTGTGAGCGCCAGCTTGTGTGGAGGCAACGTTGGGATACCACCCTGATCGTATCTAGGTTCTAACCTGGTACCGTAATCCGGTGCGGGGACAGTGTCAGGTGGGCAGTTTGACTGGGGCGGTCGCCTCCTAAAGAGTAACGGAGGCGCCCAAAGGTTCCCTCAGAATGGTTGGAAATCATTCGAAGAGTGCAAAGGCATAAGGGAGCTTGACTGCGAGACCTACAAGTCGAGCAGGGACGAAAGTCGGGCTTAGTGATCCGGTGGTACCGCATGGAAGGGCCATCGCTCAACGGATAAAAGCTACCCTGGGGATAACAGGCTTATCTCCCCCAAGAGTCCACATCGACGGGGAGGTTTGGCACCTCGATGTCGGCTCATCGCATCCTGGGGCTGAAGTAGGTCCCAAGGGTTGGGCTGTTCGCCCATTAAAGCGGTACGCGAGCTGGGTTCAGAACGTCGTGAGACAGTTCGGTCCCTATCTGTCGTGGGCGTAGGAAATTTGAGAGGAGCTGTCCTTAGTACGAGAGGACCGGGATGGACGTACCGCTGGTGTACCAGTTGTTCCGCCAGGAGCACCGCTGGGTAGCTATGTACGGACGGGATAAACGCTGAAAGCATCTAAGCGTGAAGCCCCCCTCAAGATGAGATTTCCCAGTATGTAAGACCCCTTGAAGACGACGAGGTAGATAGGCTGGGGGTGGAAGTGCAGCAATGCATGGAGCTGACCAGTACTAATCGGTCGAGGGCTTATCCAATAGCAAGTTGTAATTCGCATGTTTCGTTTCGAATCTAGTTTTCAGAGAACAACAACTCTGAAATGTAAGCTACGCGTTTGGTGGCGATGGCGGAGGGGTTCCACACGTACCCATCCCGAACACGACCGTTAAGCCCTCTAGCGCCGATGGTACTTGGACCGCAGGGTCCTGGGAGAGTAGGACGCCGCCAAGCAAAGAACCACTGCCGATGTTATTCGGTGGTGGTTTTTATTATATAGTTTTATTATGCAGTATGGGATTAAAATACAGATTGAATTTGTTAATTTATCAGCACAATAGGATGTATACATGTAACGTTATTCGATACGAATTGACGTTTTTTTGCGTAATAACTAGACTTGTCCTCTCTGGAAAAACAGTTGTGTTCATCAGGCAATACACCTGATATAACCAAGTACTTTTCCTTGACAGTCTAAATATCGCTTTGCTAAGATGGCAATAATAAATTTTTCAGAAAACGTATTTTCGGCGTAAAATACAGCCTGGAATCTTCGGGTTTTGGACCGTAAAGCTGAGCAAACATAAGGAGGAACACTTGCGTGTGGGAAGATAAATTTGGTAAGGAAGGCCTCACCTTTGATGATGTATTGCTAGTGCCACGGAAATCCGAGACACTGCCTAAAGAAGTAGATGTATCTATTCGTTTGAGTGATACTGTAAAGCTAAATATTCCTTTGATCAGTGCGGGTATGGATACAGTAACTGAAGCGACATTGGCTATTGCCATTGCACGTGAAGGCGGTATCGGTATTATTCATAAAAATATGTCGGTTGAACAACAGGCAGAAGAAGTAGATCGTGTTAAGCGTTCGGAGAGTGGTGTTATTACAAACCCGTTCTCACTGACGGCAGATCATCTGGTATCTGATGCGGAAGCAGTAATGGCGAAATATCGGATCTCCGGTGTACCTATTATTGAAGGAGATCAGAAGCTGGTTGGTATTTTGACCAACCGCGATTTGCGTTTTATTCATGATTACGGCATTAAAATTAGCGAAGTCATGACTCATGAGAATCTGGTTACCGCTCCTGTTGGCACTACACTGCAAGAAGCTGAAGGTATCCTTCAGAAGCACAAGATTGAGAAACTTCCATTAGTTGATGAGACAAACACGTTGAAAGGTCTTATCACGATTAAAGATATTGAGAAAGCCATTCAATTCCCTCATGCAGCCAAAGATGCTCAAGGACGTTTGTTGGTTGGTGCAGCGATTGGTATTTCCAAAGATACATTTGAACGTGCTGATGCTTTGGTACAAGCTGGTGTCGACCTGATTACGGTAGACTCGGCTCACGGACACCACATCAATATCATTGAAGCTGTACGTCAGCTTCGTGAACGTTTCCCTAGTCTGACCATCGTTGCAGGTAACGTCGCTACTGGCGCTGCCACTCGTGACCTGATCGAAGCAGGGGCTTCGGTAGTCAAAGTCGGTATTGGTCCAGGCTCGATTTGTACAACACGTGTTATCGCTGGTATTGGTGTACCTCAAGTAACTGCAGTGTACGATTGTGCTACAGTGGCACGCGAATATGGAGTTCCCATTATCGCGGATGGCGGAATTAAATATTCTGGTGAAATTACAAAGGCACTGGCTGCAGGCGCACACGCGGTGATGCTGGGAAGTTTGTTTGCCGGCACAGCAGAAAGCCCGGGAGAAACTGAAATCTTCCAAGGACGTAGCTACAAAGTATACCGCGGTATGGGTTCAATGGCTGCAATGAAACAAGGTAGTAAAGATCGTTACTTCCAAGATGATGACAAGAAACTGGTTCCGGAAGGAATCGAAGGTCGTGTCGCTTACAAAGGACCATTGTCTGATACGATCCACCAACTGATTGGTGGTCTGCGTTCGGGTATGGGATACTGTGGTACAAGTAACTTGGAGCAACTTCGTAACGATACAGGCTTTATCCGAATTACAGGTGCGGGACTGCGCGAAAGTCATCCGCATGATGTACAGATTACAAAAGAAGCACCTAACTACTCGTTGTAATCTGAAGAGAGTTAATCATTTCCAGGACAGGCTCGGTGATTTTCACCGGGTCTGTCTTTTTTTGCAGATATCCCTGTGATAGAATAGAACAAGCGGTGACGATCCATGGGTGGATTAAGGCGTTGCGACGGCTTTTTGACGTGAATCTATGAATATGGTTTTGAAAAGCAAATGCAGTGCCAGAAAAGGCTGCCAGGTAAACAGAAGCGCGGACGTCCTTTTACATAAGCATTTGCAAAATGCGGACTAAGTGACAATCGATAACGAACTTTAGGAGCAATAATATTGCTCGTTCGATACAGCGCATATAGCACACATCTCATACATCAAACACGCAGGTTAGGGAACAAGAAAATCGCAGCATAAGCTGCACTGAAGCAATTAACAATGCTTTGGATCGAAGGGAGTATTCATCATTGAAAGCCAAACACATGAATAAAAAGAAACGCCAAATGCTCAAAAAGAGCGTAGCCTCGGTAATGCTAATTAACATGCTTTGCATGTCTGCAGTCATGCCGGTCATGGCTGCTGCGGACAACTCCAGTCAGGTTCTGACTGCTACGGCAACAACAACAAAGACGGAAAAAGCCGTAAAGGTGCCTGGGGTAGACTCACTTGGGCTTGAAGTTAGATCTGCAGTGCTTATGGAAGCCTCAACTGGACAGATTCTACTAAATGTTGATGCGGATAAAGCGATGCCACCTGCAAGTATGACCAAGATGATGACAGAGTACATTGTCGCAGAACAGGTCAAACAAGGTAAATTTGGCTGGGACGATATTGTACCTGTTAAAAAGAATGCTGCACAAAGTGTCGGATCACGTATTTTCCTGGCAGAAGGTGACGAGCACACAGTTAAGGATCTCTATATTGCTATGGCTGTTGGCTCTGCCAATGATGCTACGGTTGCTTTAGCTGAGTATGTTGCCGGTTCCGAAGAAGCTTTCGTGAAAATGATGAATGATGAAGCGAAGCGTATGGGCATGAAGGATACCTTCTTTATCAACTCTTCCGGTCTCGATCGAGCAGATATGCCTGCTGATTTCCGCCCAGCTGAAGACAAGGAAACGGTGATGTCCGCTCTGGATGCTGCAATTCTATGCCGATACATCATTATGGATCACCCAGACTACAAAGAATTCACAACGATTCAATCCTACAAGTTCCGTCCCAATGATAAAGCTCCAATTATCAATTACAACTGGATGCTGGAAGCGAATAAAAATATAACCAATTTCAAAAGCTATGCGTATGAAGGTCTGGATGGAATGAAAACAGGCCATACCACGAACGCAGGTAATAACTTTACAGGTACAGCAGAACGTAACGGTATGCGTCTAATTAGTGTTGTTATGGGCACAGATTCGGAATCCGCACGTTTCAGAGAAACTAAAAAGGTATTGGACTATGGATTTAACAACTTTGAAGTGAAACAGGCTGTTGCAGGCAAGACCAAAGTGACGGGCTGGGAAGCGGTACCTTTGAAAAAAGGGAAAGAAACAACCGTTCCTGTTGTAACAGATAATGCGGTAAGTTTTGTTGTACCCAAAGGTACTCAGAACCTGAATGTGACGTTCAAAGCCAACGTAACTGAGGCTGACAAGTTGGTAGCACCACTCAAGGCAGGTACGAAGGTTGGTACGGTAACGTACACGTATAAAGCAGAGGGAATTGAGCCACAGGAAAAAACAGTGAACTTGATCACTGCTGAAGAGGCTGAAAAAGGCGGATGGTTCCGCTTGTTCTTCCGTGCTGTGAAGGATTTCTTTGTGGATCTTTTTGACGGAATCAAAAACCTGTTCTAACCCTTAGCAAACTTTATGGAATGAGTATGATCATGATTTTAATGTCTATCTGGTCATATCATTGACAAAATACAAGTTATTCCGACCGGATGGATTGTATATTTACAATTTTTCCGGTAAAATATCAAGTTAGAATTCACGTATGATGAAGTGAAAAAGTACAATGTTCGTTTACCGTATGCAAGATCGTGGCTGGTAAGAGAAGGGGAATGAGCGTATGAAGATCGGCGTTTTAGCACTTCAAGGAGCTGTCACAGAGCATATTCGAAGTATTGAACGTGCTGGAGCAGAAGGTATAGCTATCAAACAGGTTCAGCAATTGGAGGACTTGGATGGTCTTATCCTTCCTGGCGGGGAAAGCACGACGATTGGTAAACTGATGCGCAAGTATGGGTTTATGGATGCCATTCGGGCGTTTGCTGCTGAGGGTAAACCGGTATTTGGTACCTGTGCTGGCTTGATCGTTATGGCTAAACACATTGCAGGGCAAGAAGAAGCTCATTTGGAGCTAATGGATATGACTGTATCCCGAAATGCATTTGGACGGCAGAGAGAGAGTTTTGAGACGGATTTGCCAGTCAAAGGTATTGAGGAAACGGTAAGGGCTGTGTTTATACGAGCACCCTTGATCGAGAGTGTCGGAGACCAGGTGGAGGTTCTCTCCACATACAAGGATGAGATTGTTACGGCTCGTCAGGGACATTTGTTGGCTTGCTCCTACCATCCGGAATTGACGGATGACTATCGTCTGCATACTTATTTTGTAGACATGGCCAGATCCTACAAACACACGGTAGACTCTAAATAATGCATGATGTACAACCTATGATCTCCCGGTCATCGGATCACTTCACCAGAAGCCGTGTAAGGCCACTGGTTGGCAGTTGCATCTGAACGGATGCCTGATGTTGCCTGTATCTGCTTCATAGCGGGAATCGCAGCGGAGGGTGACAAGGGGGATATAGGTTGTTTTTTGGGTTACAGGTTCCGATAAGTATATAGTAAGGTGTATACAGTAGAGTTTTGAGAATGGATTTAACATAAGGCTTCACGTTGTGAGGTTATTTAGGAGGGGTATATCGTGCTTGATGTGAAAATATTGCGGAATGAGTATGCACGTGTAGAAGAAGCATTGACTAAACGTGGCAAATCGCTGGATCTTATCGCTGGATTTACCGAGATGGATGCCAAGCGTCGGGAGTTGCTTCAAGAGAGTGAAACACTGAAGAGCCGTCGGAATACGGTCTCTGCGGAAGTTGCTAGACTGAAGAAAAATCGTGAGAATGCTGATGATCTGATTGTGGAGATGCGCGAAGTGTCTGATCGAATCAAAGCCATGGACGAGGAAGTTCGGGAACTGGAAGTGAAGATCAATGATCTCACAATGGCGATTCCGAACATTCCTAACGAAAGCGTACCTATTGGAGCTTCTGAAGACGACAATGTTGAGATTCGTCGTTGGGAAGAGCCGAAGTCATTTACTTTTGCACCAAAAGCACACTGGGAAATTGCACAGGATCTCGATATTCTTGATTTTGAAGCGGCTGCCAAAGTAACAGGTTCCCGTTTTACCTTTTATAAAGGTCTAGGCGCACGTCTGGAACGTGCATTGATTAACTTCATGATGGATCTGCACAGCGATCAACATGGATATGAAGAGATTCTGCCTCCATACATCGTTAATCGGGACAGCTTGTTTGGAACAGGTCAACTGCCTAAGTTCGAAGAAGACCTGTTCAAGTTGAAAGATACCGAATATTATCTGATCCCTACTGCTGAAGTTCCGGTAACGAACTATCATCGCGAAGAGATTCTGAATGTAGATCAATTGCCTAAGCACTTTGTGGCATACAGCTCTTGTTTCCGCTCTGAAGCCGGTTCGGCTGGACGGGATACACGCGGCTTGATTCGTCAGCATCAATTCAACAAAGTAGAGCTGCTCAAGCTCTCTACTCCGGAGACTTCGTATGAAGAGCTGGAGCAAATGACTCAAAATGCGGAGCGTGTGCTTCAATTGTTGGGCTTGCCGTATCGCGTCCTGACATTGTGCACGGCAGATATGGGCTTCACTTCAGCTAAAACGTATGATATTGAAGTGTGGTTGCCTGAGAGCGACACTTATCGTGAGATTTCTTCGTGCTCCAACTGTGAGGACTTCCAGGCACGTCGTGCCAATATCCGTTTCCGCAGAGAGCCAAAAGCCAAACCGGAATTTGTTCATACATTGAACGGGTCAGGATTGGCGGTTGGACGGACGGTAGCCGCTATCCTGGAGAACTATCAACAGGAAGATGGTACGGTTGTCATTCCTGAAGCATTACGTCCTTATATGGGCGGTGCAAGTGTGATTGCACGTCGCTCTTAAGTAAGAGTTAGCTAACCATCCTCATCAGGGGAATACAAATTCAATCCGTCATTTTGGAATGGCGGATTGGAGTGTTTTGTATAACTGAGGCAGTTGTCTGATACGGAATTATCAATTTTAATATAAAAAGGTTGCATTATAATGTCGAGATGTGGTATGATACTTTTCGTGGCAAGTTTATAAAAGTTAATTCCCTGGAGAGGTACCGAAGCGGTCATAACGGGGCGGTCTTGAAAACCGTTAGGGGGCAACTCCACGTGGGTTCGAATCCCACCCTCTCCGCCATACTACACTTATAACAAGGATTCGAGCGATAACGCTCGGGTCCTTTTTTGCGTTGTGAGTTTGTCCAGCGTAGTGAGCATACAGGTTGGTGACCGATGTATACGTTGCTCAGTACAACGTTATATTTTGAATAAGGCTAATATGTATAAAAACATCTTCATCGCCGCACTTTATAGGAGTGGAGGTGGTAAGATGAACCGCGAGTTAAACATCGATCAGACAGAGCTTGTAGGGGCTTGGCAAGAACGTTTGCCTCAAGTCCTGAATGTTGGAGACCAGGCTCAGGTAATGGCCGATGAAGCCGATCAGCAGGCGATTCGGATACACATTGCTACAGCAGGGCACGAGATGTACTCTTTTGATTTCAAATGTGCATATGTCGATTCCCGTGAAGTCAGCGTACAGCTGATTGATGTGGAACGGGATGGACGAACGACGGATGAGCGTACAGAACCGATTCAGGAACTGGCTCACGATTATACACGGCACATTCATGAATGCGCCCAGTCGTTACAATCCCAGACGAGATAATAGCCTGAAATCTGAAGGAGTGAACTCAATTGACTAAAGCCAAAGCGGGAGTAGACAAAAACCTGCAAAATGTAGTCGATGATCTGGAGCAGCCTGCCGTAAACAGTCATTATGCCCAGCAAAATCAGCAAGATATTAATGATCGCCGTCATCAGGATGCACTGAATCATGACAAAACGGAAGATAGGGACCCATCCCATTCCTAACAATGATGAGGGGGCAATAATATGAGCAAACCAAAAACAATTCCCGTACCGGAAGCGCAAGCATCCGAACAGCATCGTCATTCATCCAAACGCTCTTCCATGCAGGAACCATTATCCGGTTCCAAAAAAGTAAAAAATCAAAATCATGTGGATCATTTGAATCCTCAAGGTTAATAGAAGAAACAGATTCACGCAAAAGTCCCTTGTTACCTAACAGGGGGCTTTTGCGTATTCATACATATATAAAGACAGGCACATGGTTATTCCCAAAGCTGACATAGGTCTTTGTAGCCATTTTAAAGAGGAAAGATCACATTTTTCCCAAATTAGGTTTCGGTATCTGGTGATATGGTATATCATTGATATTGAATTACTTTTTTTTGGGGTTATCACGAGAGGAGAGAAACAAATGACTAAACGTATGGGGGCGCTTCTTCTCACGTTGCTGTTGACCGTATCTATGGCATTAACAGCATGTAGCAGCAAGCAGGAACCAAAAGAGGCATTGAAGACGGCTGCGGCCAATGCTTCCAAATTGACTTCGTATGAAATGAGTTCTAATTTCACTATTAATGAATTGAGCTATAAACCTGGGGATGCTTCACAAACTGATCCTACCATGACTCAGTTTATGAGCATGCTGAAGGATGCTCAGTTGAATGTAACAGGTGTATACCAAAGTGAGCCAATGCAGACAGAGATGACTCTTGGCATCGAGCTTAAAGGCGACATGGGTATGACCTTTAACATCCCAATGGTGATGACAGCAGAGAAACTCTATGTGAAAGTGCCGAATATTCCGTTCTTCCCGATTCCGGAGAATGTTGTTAACAAGTTCCTGGAGCTGGACCTGAAAGAACTGGCTGAGCAAGAGGGTACAGAATGGAACCCTGATGCTATGGACGCAGCCAAAACGCAAAAGCTGAGCAACGAAGTCATGGACGCAGTGCTGAGCGAGTACGATCAAGCTAAATTCTTCAAAAATCTAGACACCAAAGATGCAAAACTTCCTGAAGGTGTAGATGCGAAGCAAGTTGTACAATTCTCGGTGAATAATGACAATGTTAAAGAAGCAGTTACTGTACTGGTAACAAAAGCTATGCCTAAAGTATTGGATATTATTTCCAAAGAGGAATATCGTGAAATGCTGCAAATGGATCAGGCTGATATCGACAAAGCTAAAGAAGATCTGAAGATCACTGAAGCAGATCAGGCTGAAATGGCTAAAGACTTGGATAAATTGAAAGATGTTCTGACAATCAACCAATTCAACATCGATTTCGCATTGGACAAAAACGACTTCCCTGTATATCAAAAGATGGTCGCTGATGTGCTGATCAAGCCAGAAGGTACAAAAGACGAAGTGAAATTGGCATTTACCGGTTCCAATACGTACACTAAGATTAACGAAAAAGCAGCATTCAAAATCAACATCCCTACTGGCGATGACGTAATTACTATGCAAGAGTTCGAAGAACTGATGAACGCTTCATACGGATACTAATCTCGCTGAGTTCAAACCGTCTGTGATTCAAGTGAAGGATAATATCCTTCCGCTTGGGTACAGGCGGTTTTTTTAGTTAGACAGCGTAAGGGGGATATCCGCAAAATAATTGATTTTGAATCGTGGCTGGTGATCTATAAAAATAAAACCGCACTCTCTCCTACATAGCTAGGGTAGTGCGGTTTTATACATTAAATTTGTATATTTTAGAATTGGAATGCAGACGGTTGAGAGGATACGTTTCTTCTTAATTAGTTTGCAAGTTCGTCCAAGTCTTCAGCAAGTACAGCATAGATCTGATGATCCTGATATTTGCCGTTGATCTTGAGGTATTTGCGAGCAGTACCTTCAAACTGGAATCCGTTCTTCTCCAGTACGCGCTGTGAACCTTTGTTGGAGGGCAATACTGCAGCCTGAATCCGATTTAACTTTAGCGCACGGAAGCCATAAGCTACGGCCAGTTTAACCGCTGCTGTCATTCGTCCGCCACCCTGATAATCTGGATGGATAAAGTAACCCATATCCGCATAATTGGCAACGCCCAATACGACATTGTTGATACTTACTTGTCCAATCAACAGGCTGTCTTTAATAGTATAGATTCCAAATTGATATCCTGTACCATCTTCTGCTGCCTTGACCCGATCCTCAATCCGCCGAGTCTGAGCATCCAGTGTATAGAATTCATCGTCTCGCACGGGTTCTACAGACTGGTAGGGGACGCGTGTGACCTGAATCAGGTCCAAATAGGACTGTGTATCTTGGGGTGTGAGCAACCGAAGGCTTATGCCATTGGCTGTATCATAGAGTGTTAGTGCCATTACAGCACACTTCCTTTCTAATTGGGATGTTTGTAGTCGGTGACTACTTTAACTTTTGGCGCAGACTTCTGAAAAATTGAGTTAGCATCGTGGAGCATTCAGGTTGGAGAATATCCGCAATAACCTCGGTGCGATGGTTAAAACGCGGCTCCTGTAACAGGTTCATCAGTGTACCTGCACAGCCTGCCTTGGGATCAGCCGTACCATAGATTACGCGGGGGACCCTGGATTGTACAATTGCACCTGCACACATTGGACAAGGTTCCAATGTGACGTACAGAGAACAATCCAACAAACGCCAAGCTCCGATGGTCTCGCTGGCCTGACGAATAGCCACCATCTCTGCATGGGCGGTGGAATCCAGTGTAGTTTCACGCAGATTGTATCCCCGACCAATAATTTGGTTATTTTGTACGATTACAGCTCCAATCGGCACTTCCCCAAGAGCTTCAGCCTTGTAGGCCTCGGCAATGGCCTCTCGCATCCAGTGCTCATGTTGAGCCTCTTCAGATAAATTCCCAAGATCGGGCTGGGGAGAATGGTCATTCATAACTATATAACTCCTTCCAAAATCGTTTATTCAGCGAACAAATATTCGGGTTGTTAACATGTTGTGTATAGAATTGTGGATAACCGTGTAGTTGCTCACATAGTTATAAACAAACTATCCACAAGCCTGTGGGTATGTGGATAAATATAGTGATTAATTTCATTGTAGAGTTCGAAAATGCAAAAAACAACGAATTTCGAGCTTTTCAGTCATTCGGTAACTTTTGGACACAGGTCAATTATCCTTTTCAAAAAGACATACAAGCGTTATGATGGAGATAGGTTTTGCCATATATCGCCAGAGGGTACAAGCCGAGAGGTGAACAAAAAAACTTGTCTATTAAAACGAAATTATCCATGATTATGTCGTGCTCAGTGCTCGTTATTTTAGTGTTGAATATCGCACTGAGTTATTATACTACAGAAGAGAATCTGAGGCAGGACAGTGAAACCAAGATGGTGCTCACTGCAAAGCAGATTGCAATTGCTGTCGAACAGAATCAATACAGTTCGGATTATGTAAAACGGCAGATTGGAAACAATCTGTGGCTTGCTGCTGTCATGGCAGCGGAAGAATTGGACCCGGATATTAATAATATCACAAATGAAGAACTTGTACGCTTGAGCCAAAAGGTCGGCGTCTCACATATTTCGTTAATGGAACAGACGGATGATGACATCGTTGTTAACCGCTCCTCAGATCCGAGAGAAATCGGGCTGTCCACCAAATCCATGACTTATTGGTATCAGGCCTTTAAGCAATTATTTGAAAAACAACAGGTGACGATTCCCCAAGGACAGAAGTTGGAGCATTTCTGGTCAGATGGATTCGAATATTCGACATCCAGTCCTTCGGATATTGATATCTGGGGTTACTACCATGATGGAAAGAGAAACTACATAATCAATCCCTTCTATAATAATACGGAAGTTGATGACTATGTGAAAATCTCTAGTCCGGATGAGATTTTAAATAAAATTCGTGAGGTCAATCCCTCCATTCTGGAGATTACAGGCATCAATCCGTTGACTTTTGGCAGCCCGAACATGGGTGATGACGGAAGAGATTCGAACTTTAGCAAGTTGAATAACAGACCGATTCGTTTTGGTACATACCAGTATGGTTCTACGGATGAGGATCATCGTGCTGTGGTGCGCGCCATTCGAACAGGGCAAAATGTATCTTTTGTCAGTGAAACGCACGAACAGAAGGTACTGAAGAGTTTTATTCCCATTTTCACACCCAATCAGTCTTCCTATGTGATCAGTATTGTCATGGACTATAAGCAAATATCCTCCATGGTATCTGAGCAGTTGGTGAGCCATGCCTCCATATCGTTGGTTTTGCTGGAGATTGTGATCTTTGGCAGCTATTTGCTCGCAGGGTATATTACACGTCCGATCCAATCCATACTGGGCAAAGTGAATGATGTAGCGGATGGGCACTTTGATTTCCGTCTGAAAGTACGGAGGAAGGATGAACTTGGCCAACTGGCCAATCGTATTAATGCCATGATACGTAATCTGGGCCATTATACGAGTCGTCTGAAACAGATGTATGAAGAGAATCGGGCGGTGAAAGAACATCTGGAGTCCATTATCAATCAGACAGCGGACGCCATTCACATTACGGATCTTGAAGGAAAAGTGCTGCGGGTTAACCGCGCATTTGAACAATTATATGGCTTTCGAAGTCGTGAGGTGGAAGGTCGTAATCTGAAGATCATCCCGCCAGAGGCAGAAGAAGAAATGAAACGTCAGCATGCCCAACTCGTTGAGGGGATGTCCATTACGTCCAACGAAACCACCTGGATGAAGAAAGACGGAACCCGAGTAGAGGTCAGTGTCAGTACGGCTCCGGTACGAGACGAGGCTGGAGAGATTACCGCGCTCATTAGTGTCTCCAGGGACATTACAAGCCGTAATCGGATGGAAGAGCTGCTGAGACGTTCTGAGAAGCTAACAACCGTGGGCCAGCTTGCAGCAGGTGTGGCACATGAGATTCGTAATCCACTGACCACGCTGCGCGGATTCCTGCAGTTACAGCAAGAGAGCAACAAGCTGAATCATCGTCATCTGGATCTGATGTTATCGGAGCTGGATCGAATCAACCTTATTGTTGGTGAATTTTTGATTCTGGCGAAACCGCAGGCGGTTCATTTTCAGAATCGGGATATTCGTTTTATTCTTGGCGATGTCATCTCGTTACTGGATAGTCAGGCGCATCTGCATGGTGTAGAATTTGTACTGCGTGCCTCATCCGATTCGGCTATGGTACACTGTGAAGAGAACCAATTGAAGCAGGTATTCATCAATTTGCTGAAAAATGGTATGGAGGCCATGCCAAATGGAGGAAACATCCATATCAAGCTCAAGCATGACGAGCAATCGAAACGCGTCAGAATTGAGATCAGGGATGAAGGGATCGGTATCCCGGAAGAGATGATGCCCAAGCTTGGGGAGCCTTTCTTTACGAATAAAGAGTCTGGAACAGGGCTTGGCCTGATGGTCAGTCAGCGCATTATTCAATCACATAAGGGCATGATGGATATTAAAAGCGTCATGAACAAGGGAACAACGGTTATTATTGAACTGCCTGCATCCGAGCAACAACCGGAAGTTATTGAGGTAGATCAGGTAACAGATGACACATTTACAGATGAAGAGAAATAGATGAGGTGAGATTACCTTTTGCGTATTAATAAATTTATTAGTGAAACAGGTTATTGCTCCCGGCGTGAAGCCGACAAGTTGGTGGATAGTGGTCAGGTAACCATTAATGGAGTTAAGGCTGAACTGGGCAGTCAGGCAGAAGAAGGCGACGATGTACGAATCAATGGCAAGCCAATCAAGGAAAAGAGAAAACACGTATATATCGCGCTGAATAAACCGATCGGGATCACAAGTACAACCGAGCAGCATATTCAGGGCAATATCGTTGATTTTGTCGGGCACGATGAACGTATCTTTCCTATTGGACGTCTGGATAAGGACTCGGAAGGTTTGATCCTGATGACCAATGATGGTGATATCGTTAACCGGATTCTTAGATCAGAAGGGCGCCATGAGAAAGAGTATATCGTTACTGTTGATCGATCTGTAACCCCGAGTTTCCTTAGAGGTATGAGCACTGGGGTGAAGATCCTGGGTGAAATGACCCTGCCTTGTACAGTGACCCGGATGACGGATCGAGTATTCCGTATCATCCTGACTGAAGGAAAGAACCGTCAGATTCGGCGGATGTGTAGTGCCTTTGGTTACGAGGTTCGTAAGTTGAAGCGTATTCGGATCATGAACATCCATCTTGGAGAAATGGCGACAGGTTCATGGAGGGAGCTTACCCCTGCTGAAAAAGCGGAGCTGGGCGGTCTGTTAGACTATTCACTGGAATAGTTGATTCGAGTTCGACTAATTTAACCGATTAAAGCTCTGCTTTCCGAAAAGGAGCGCAGGGCTTTTTTTCGGAAAGCAGAGTTAATGAAGACTAGTCAATAATACCGAATAGTAAGGAAATATGTAGATGAACCAGGCATAAGCCTTATAAAACCAAAAAGACCGTTCTCCTTGTACCTGGAGAACGGTCTTTGGTTAATGAATCGCTGCAGGCCTCTAGTTTCCTCCGCCAACGGCTTTTACATTTGTATTGTTACTTTGATACTTCCGAATGATAGATACCTCTACACGGCGATTCTGTGCCCGTCCCGTATTGGTGTCATTGCTGGCAATTGGGTGATACTCTCCATAACCACTTGGTGTGAATTTGGAAGGGTCCAATTGCGAGTTCAGCAACAGGATTTTCAGGAAGTTGAGCGCACGATCTGCGCTTAGATCCCAGTTATCCTTATATTGGTTGTTCGAAATGGGAATATTATCGGTATGACCGGATACAACCACTTCATATTCAGGGAACTCCTGCAGCATGCTTGAGATTGCTTTGGCCAAGGATCGTGATTCAGGCTTCACATCTGCTCGGCCTGAGGAGAACAGGGCGTTATCACTGATGGTGATCTTCAATTCAGACTGATTCAGTTTGGTGTTCAGCTGGTCCGAGAGCCCGTTCTTCGAGATATATTTGTCGAGCCGCTCTTTGAGTTTCTCCAGGTCTTCTTGTTCTTTCTTAGCCATCTGTGCATCTGTAATCTGAGCTGGTGTTTTCTTGGTGATTTCTGTAGGTTCCTGTTTGTTCTTACCCAAGTCAGCACCTGGCGTATCCGGATTCATGGACGAATGGTCCAGAATCCCGGAACCTCCATTTAATGCACTGTTTAGTGCGGAAGCCATCTGCTCGAACTTAGCTGCATCGATTGAACTCATACCGAACAATACAATAAACAGAGCGAGCAACAAGGTCATCAAGTCGGAATAGGGAAGCAACCAGCTCTCGTCTATATGCTCTTCATGTGGTTCGTGCTTCTTAGCCTTTTTCACCTGGTGATCCCTCCTTCTCTTCCAGTTGTTTACGTTCGGAAGGTGTCAGGAATACGGATAACTTTTGGTTGATGGCGATGGTGGAGACACCGGATTGTATAGATAACAGTCCTTCAACCATCATCAGCTTGATCTCCATTTCTTGCTTGGACATCCGTTTCAGCTTGTTAGACATCGGGTGCCATAACACGTAACCACTAAATATACCAAGGAGTGTTGCGATAAATGCTGCCGCAATCGCATGGGAGAGTTTCTCCATGTCACTGAGATCGGCAAGTGCTGCGATGAGACCTACAACGGCCCCGAGAACCCCGAGCGTTGGTGCGTACATCCCCGCCTGAGCGAAGATCAAGGCACTGCCACGGTGGCGCTCCTCTGTAGCATGAATATCTTCCATGAGCACATCACTTACAAATTCCTGATCGTTGCCGTCTATAATCATACGCATACCGCCACGAAGGAACTGATCGTCAATCTCTTCTACTTTTGATTCCAGTGCAAGCAAACCTTCACGACGGGTAGTGGAAGCCCAATCCATAAATGTGCCGATCAGGGATACGCGATCAATAAGTACTTGATTTTTGAAAACAATCCCGAAAAGCTTAGGGATTTTTTTAACTTCAGACATCGGAAATGCGATAAAGATGGTTCCTGCTGTACCAACAAAGATAATAATGTAGGCTGCGGGATTGTTAACCAGGTTGATTAAGGGCGCACCCTTCAAGAACATACCAAATACAAGGGAGACCAGCCCCAAAATTAGTCCAATAATCGTTGAAATGTTCATCATACACCTCATCCATGAGATAAAATTGAATCCTTTCAAGCGGCTGTGTTCGGGCTTCCGGACGAATTTTTGGCCGCAATCCGTTCAATGTTAGGCATTCCTTACGGTTGCTAAAACAGTTAAAACGGTCATATATGTATTTATCGACCAGAAGGCCTTTTTTTTTAAGGGCTATTTTCAGGTATAATAAGATCAAATCCGCTCCTTAGGGGCCGAATAGGAGTGAAAAGCCAATGGGCGTAAAGCATGGACGGGATTATGAAGGAATTTTGACAGATCTGACAACGGCAATCGGACGCATACCGGATCGGTATGTTTTCTTTGAAATGGACGCGGAAGAGTGGGAGAGACTGGCTGCATCTGACCAACTTGAAGTGGATGAGGCGTTGGCGGAGGATCTGTTCTATGCGCTGGGCGAGGAGTCCGTTATTCCGGTTGGAAGTGGCGTGGTCATCCACGATAAGGAACAGCACCGCATTCATATTTTGATCGGGGAAGAAGAGTTGACATTTGTACCTTTAATTTAGTGTGTTTACTTGCATCTTTAGGGGTGTAAATGGAATTGGAATTCCCCTCAAAGCCTTATGGTTATTGGTTCTATGCCATGTAGTTGATTGGATTTTGAAGCTTGTCCGTGGTAAGATGTTAGTCGTGAAATGGGCCAACCGCATGGCGGTGAGCCTGGCCTTTGAGGTTGCTGTTGATAGCGCCGAAGGTGTCGGTGGTTATACGGACGCATGTCTGTAATGTACCATCCTATGGGGAGGAAGATAACGCATGGTTTTTTCGCAAGAGGAAGTCGAAGCTCATCTGGGAAGGCTGGAAGGCTGGGAACTGGAAGAGGGACGGTGGATTGTACGTAAATTCGTGTTCTCCAACTACATGAAAGGGATTGCATTTGTGGATGAGGTCGCTGCGATCTCGGAAGCATTCAATCATCATCCTTTTATTACAATTGATTATACAACGGTTACGCTGCGTCTCACGTCATGGGATGCGGGTGGTATTACATCTGTAGATATCAAGGAAGCAGGGCAATATAACGAAGCTTATGACAAAATGAGGTCGCAATAACGAGGTCGGTTATTATCGCGCGGCCAGAAGTGAGTGAACCATACATGTCAGACTATAATCAGAAACAACCTCTTATTGCTGTCGTAGGCAGTCTCAATATGGATCTTGTGGTGAAGACAGACACGATTCCGGAAGAGGGAGAGACGGTGAGCGGTGAGGAGCTACATTATCTCGCTGGTGGCAAAGGGGCCAACCAGGCTGTTGCCGCTGCGCGTCTGGGTGGACAGACTACGATGATTGGTGCGGTGGGATCGGACGGTTTTGGCGAACGTCTGCTGCACAGTCTGACGGAAAGTGGTGCAGATGCCTCGCAGGTTCGCATATTGGAAGACACGGTTACAGGGACGGCTTCCATCTGGCTCTCTCGGGGAGACAACCGGATTATCGTTATTCCTGGTGCGAATGGGCAAGTGGTGCCTGAGATGCTGGAAGAGGCGGATACGGTAAAAAGCCTGACTGCAGCCGCAGCGGTGCTGCTGCAGCTGGAGATCCCGCTGCCAGCGGTTACCCGCGCCGCCCAACTGGCGGCTGAAGGCAGCGCACTGGTGGTGCTCAACCCGGCTCCCGCGGTGCCGGGTCTGCCGCAGGAGCTCCTGCGGTGCGTCGACGTTGTCACGCCAAACCGCAGTGAGCTTGCCGTGCTTACCGGCCGGGATCATCTCCGGCCGGAAGACCTGGATGCGGCGGTCGCAGAGCTCGCCGCATCCCTCGGGGCCGCTGTCGTCACGACGCTCGGCCCCGAGGGGGCTGTGTACGCGGCGGCGCCTGGTGGCCGCGTACAAGCAGGGCGTGCCGGGGCGTGCCGTTCGCCCGGCTACGCCGTAAGCGCCGTCGATACGACCGGCGCTGGCGATTGCTTCAACGGCGCGCTGGCGGTAGCCCTCGCGCGCGGTGAGACTTTGGACGCGGCCGTAGGCTTCGCCATGGGTGCGGCGGCGTTATCCGTGACAAAGCTCGGCGCCCAGTCCGGGATGCCGTCCGCACGTGAAGTTGAGGCCTTTCTGGCTGAGCATGCCGCAGAGGCTTAATAATTGATATAACAAAGAGGCTCTTATTCTCCCAAAAGGGGACTAAGCGCCTCTTTGTTATGCGTGTGCAGAGATTATTTCTTCTCTGACAGCCACATGGCGATATTTGCAATCTCTTCGTCCTGCAGTTTGCCCTTGAAGGAAGGCATGCCACCTTTACCTTTGACAATCGTAGAATAGATCTTCTCCAGATCATCCTGGCTGCCGATGTTTGCCAGAGCAGGTCCTACGCCACCTTGAAGCTGATCCCCGTGACAGGAGATACAATTGGCTTTGACCAGTGCTTCAGCTTGTCCGGCATCCAATGTTACTTCCGGCATGGTTGGCTTGGCTTCTTCAGCCACTTCTTCTTTCCCTGGAAGCGTAAACATTAAAACAATAGCTAAAGCGCATGCTGCAAAAAATACTCCGCTCATGATCCATTTGTGCATCCCTTATGTCCCCTCCAGAATGAAAGATCATCTAACCTGAAACTATCCATATCATTATAACGGAACCTGTACTGACATCATAGCATTTTGTGGGAATTTTTTGAACTAATCACATAACAAGGGGCAAATTTGGTTGTTTTGCAATGGATTCTAACCGCGAGGCCCTTCATAAACCATACAGTGAAAGGGCTTCAAGCCGCTTGGGGTCTGTCGTTCGTATGTATCCTGGGTGACAAATCCACTCTTCAGATAGACTTGAATGGCACGAGCATTCCAAGTGAGTACTTCCAGATCAATCTCATTCGTGGGATTTCGGCGAATAGCTTCCTGTACAATGGCAGTGACAAAAGCTGTCCCTTGACCCTGACCACACAGCTCTGGATGCATGCCAAGGCCAATCCGGGTTACCCCTTGAAGTGGGAAGTATTGAGCAAACCCACATATACGATCGTTCTGATCCAGGACGATCGCATATTGCTCCTGCCGCAGCTGTGCATCTCCGAATTCCACTTCCAGAGCCTTCATCTGCTCCCAGGGGAGCCAGCTGTAGATATTGTAAGGCGGATCATACTGCCAACTGCAGATAAGCTCCGCATGTTCTTCTCGCATGGGTACAACGTGAAACGTCACAGGGGTTTCCTTCATACACCTGCATGCTCCTTTCCTTGAAACAGAACTCTTTGTCCACTCTACAAAAGAGATGTTCATTTAGCAAGTCTTCCTTCCCAAGAAAAAAAATGAAACAAAAGTTCCGGTAATTTCGTTTATATTATAACGGGATGGGTAAAAACATCATAAGGGCACGGACGAACGAACGCAAAATGAACCTGTTGATGTCGCAGGATATACCCCGAGTAACTTGCAACATGAATAAGGATTGAAGCACAAAAAAACCGCCGGATACATTCCTGCGGAGAATGTACCGGGCGGTTCTGTTATGCTTCTTGCTTCGTTCCAGTATGGTTAATGGTTACAGCATCATGTTGCTCAGCTTGTCCCTAGTCAAGGGCCAGTGATTCATATGCGTCCGTGCTCATAATCCGTTTCGCGCCAACATAACGATTGGCCCAATAGTTTTCACTCAATGCACTGATCGTAACACCTTTGGATGAAGAGGAGTGTGCGAACTTTCCATCCCCTACAAAGATTCCTACATGAGATACGCCTTTACCTGTTGTATTAAAGAACACCAGATCGCCAGCTCTCATTTCCATGCGGGATACGGAATCGCCCATGTCGAATTGGGAACTGGATTGGCGTGCCAAATCAATACCCAACTTGTCGAATACATACCGTGTAAATCCGGAGCAGTCAAAGCCGTTGAGCGTTGTTCCTCCACTTTGATATGTAGTTCCCATTGCTGAATCAATTACTTTGTCCATCTTTGAATCTGCGAATGCGCTACCTGCACCAAGCGATAAAGCGAATGTGATGCTAAGTACAGCTGCGGTTAATTTCTTCTTGAACAAGAGATATTCCCCTTCCAACGCCTGCGAGGTTAGCTTAAGGATTCGGTTGAAGGTCCCCTATGATCCCTCTGTAGCAAGATCAATTCACCCATAACTGGTTCCCCCGCTTCCCAGGTGCCAGGAATTTGGCTATGCTAGTTATGCACCTGCGAAATCAAGAAATGACGATTTAATTTTAAGTAGTTACAAATATGAATGTAAATATTACAAAGTTGTTACTAAAAACTCACTGCGATTATTGTAACAGAGGAGTACGGCTTTGGCAACGTTTAGCAACAAATTTAGCAAAAAAAACCTCGACCTTTGACGGGGAAAGGTTGAGGTTTGCCTATTTATAAGTACATATTAGGCCATGAGTTTAACATGTGATGGTAACAATTTTTAAACTATCTGCTCTCACCTTTGGATATTTTGGACTGCCATAATCGGAAATGGCTGCATATTTTCCACAGACTCAATAGACACCTGGCAAGTGGATACGTCTGTTGTAGTATAAGTCCGGTAAGTCCCGTTAATAACCATGAGGCTGTAGTGAATGCCCCAAAGACGAGCAGGTGTACTCCGCCCAGCAGGAGTGCAATGCCGATTACGGCGATGAGATGACGCAGTGCAATCCAGAGGGCTTTGAGGGTACCGTGAGCCCCGCCTTCTCCTTCTGGTGCCGAAACACCGAACTGCATGTAGAGTATGACATGGTGGATGATCCAACCATATACAATCCAGGCAGCAACATAAGGTATACCAGGCAAAAGTAATTGGAGGGAATGAAATCCGTCCATCAGAATTGAGTAAAGCTTCGGAATGAGCCAGTAGGCGGGCAGAAGTATCAATAATGTACGTATGGTGTGGAGCAGTAGCATCGGTTTCCACAGATTTTTGATTCCGCGGACAAAGGGGATACGCTCTTCTGTAGAATTAAAGTGCTGAAGTGAGTAGAGCAGTCCTGCCTGAATGAGGGGGCTGATCAACATGCGAACCAGCAACATGCCCCCGAGAATCCATAGATAACGATGAACCTCCGGATGGGTAGACAGGTTAAGTTGACTTTCCATTTTGAACAAAAGTGTACTCAGCTCACCGGCATCAGCATCTGGATAGCGAAGGAGCAGTGGGATGACGGCCGATTGTACCATTCGATAGAAGAAATATCCCCAAATGAGTTGATAGAGAAATAAGAGTGCGGCAATGAACATATGCTGACGGACGAGAAACCAGCCTTCACGTATTTTCGCTTTCACCGTTTCCACCTCACCATGACAGACCTCCGAATATGGCTTCTATTAGTTTGGTTACACTCATGCTCCAGCGGGACTTCGTCTGCTCATCCAGTCCGGATTTCAGGAAATTGTTCATATGGCGGTTCTCCAGCACGATCGAGTACAGGGGATCGGTCATGGCCCAGGATACGGGGGATGTGTGAGTTAATTTATACGTGATGCGATCTTCTTTGCCATTCCATTGCTTGGTGAGGATATGCCCGTCTTCAAAAGCAATGCGAACAGGAACGGCATTGTAATCACTCCCTTTTTTTGCGATCGTCACGGATGACTCGTACAATGTTTGACCGTCTTTCTGTACGGGCGTAACACGAATCTTCTCTACAGCAAAGTCAGCCATCCCGTTACTATAGACGTATTGATCAAAATAATCAGACCAGGAAGTGCGGGTCACTTGTTCCACAATTTTCTGAAAATCAGCCGAAGTGGGATGTTTGAAGCGGTACTTCTTCACATAGGTAGAGAGGATGCGTTCCATCTTTTTGGCACCGACTTGATGTTCGATACCAAGCAATACAAGTTTGCCACGTGTATAGACATTGGCTGCATACTCATTCTGTGAATCAAACTTCCAGGATTCTTGTGTTAAGGATGAAGGAGACGTAATCAGTCCCGATTGTACTGGCAGATTCGGAATCAATCCGTATTCCTGCTCCATCAGTTTGTCTTCTGCATAAGAGGTGAATCCCTCATCCAGCCAGGCTTCCTCGAATTCGTTGCTGGCAACCATGCCGTAGAAGTACTGGTGTCCGATCTCATGGACTACGGTACGTTCCAGGTCATAACCCGGAGTAGTATCATCGGCTCCAAAGGCCGTAACTAGCGTAGGGTATTCCATACCTCCAGCGCCGTTCCCCGCTTTGGGTGGAACTACGATGGATAAGGTAGCATAAGGATATGGGCCAAACCATTTGCTATAATTGGCTAGAGCGGCCTTCGCGGCGTAGAAATAACGTTCTTTCAGATCCTGATGAGCTGGGTCCAGATATAACTTGATTCGTACACCAGGCACATTGGGTGCAGAGAAGGGTTCCTCGGCGTACACAAAATCGGGTGAGGCCGCCCAGGCGAAATCATGCACATCATCGGCGTAAAATTGATAGACCTTTTCTCCATTCTTCACCACGGCTTGCTGCGTCGGAAATCCAGTAGCAGCTACTTTGTATGTTTCAGGCACCCGAATACGCACACTATATATACCGAAGTCAGCGTAAAACTCTGAATTGCCATGGTACTGGTGCAGATTCCAGCCTTCCGTTGTTCGTCCACGTCTGCCCACAGGTTCATAGGCACTTAATTTGGGAAACCATTGACCTGCCATGACAAAATGATCAGCAGTTCCCATCCGGGCAAAAATCTTCGGCAGATTCACTTCAAATCGGGTGTGGAGCGTGATGCTTTCCCCGCCTTTGACGGGTTTGGGCAAGCGTACTTTAATGAGGGTGGTGTCCTTGATATTTCCGTCATCTGGTTGCACATACTGCATCCGGTGCAGCAGAGAGAGCCCGTCCTCCGTTTTCATTTCGGTAATGTTCATGGAGCCATAACCATTGGTAGGCATGACATCACCCCGAAGCTTTCCACCGGATTCCTTCATAAAGGTGGTGTCAGCAGAAGAGAAGGCGTTGGGATACATATGAAAGTAAAGCTCGCTGACGGTTTTTTTACCTGGATGTGTCCAGGTAATCGTCTGAGTCCCTTCCAGTACATTCCCTTCGACCAGTTTTACATCCATGTGATATTCCACAACACGGTTGCTGTACACTTCGGCAGTAGGGGTCTGTACACTTTCTGGAGGTGCTGGCGTTGGGGCTATTGCCTTAGGCTTGCCCGATTCGGGGGCGAGTACTGGCAATTCGGAATGAGTTGAGCGATTATAACCCAGAGTGATCCATATCCCTCCGGCAAGTACACACAGGGCCAGGGATGCAGTGAGCCAGCTCTTGGCGCGTCGTGGAATCATCGTTAAATACCTCCCGTTGACAAGCATCTACAGCATGTATATGTTTGCAATGGGACAATTATTAGTTAAAATATTTGTATCAACCCTTGGAGGTTATAAACATGGACCAAAACGAGCAAAACGGCAAAAAACAGATTGCCTTGAATATCGTTAGTGCAAAAAGCAAGCATAAAGGCTTCGGTGCAGGCTCCATTGAGCTGAATAACCTTTCCCCGGTCATTATTGATAATGGCGAAGCCAAAATCGATATCGGTGCGATGCATGCGAAGAGCAAAGTGGAACGCAATATCAAGTTCTCAACCAATCGTGAAGATGTACCCAACGGACGCCAGGTATGGCTGGTATGGGTAGCTGTCGATCGCACGGAGGAAGGCCAACTGTATGGTGGAGCAACGGCATGTGAGATGTGGATTGATACAGAAGCAAGACGTGGATGGAAACTGCTGGCGGAACATGTGAATCGCATGGATTATGCCTTGAAGCGTCGCTTCATGTTGGATGAGCTTGGACCTGAAGCTCGAGCTGCACTTAAGACACTGCTGATCTCACACAATGAAGACTGGTGGAATGCTTCTCCAGATGTATTGAAGGAAGCACTCGCCTAAGGCAGATCTTTCAACACAGTCTAAAAGAAAAAAAGCAAAAGGCCCCTTAACCGGAAATTTCGGTTGGGGGTCTTTTGCTTGTGCTTTAATCGTATACATCGATCTGAATAATTATGAGTTTTCATCCGAAGTGAATTTCCAATTGTTCAATATAACCAGGGGATATAGGTGACGCAACTAAGTCATTGCGCATTTACGTCATTCTACCCACCAACGTTTGAAATCTCCCCACCAAGAATGTTTCTCTTCCTGTATGCCTTGTTGATTCTGTACCTGACGAGTCTTCTCATCTTCTCCAGAATCCGAATCATCCGTTGTGCCATGGCATACCTCTGTCGGTTCAGTACCATCAATAAAAACTTCCAATCGTTTCTCTTCACAACCGTTGCCTGCCAGCTTGCCGGATTCCGGATCAATATAGACACTTACGACATGATCAGGCACGGTGAAGATTTTGGGTGGTACGCTCGCAAGGGCCTGTTCTGTGAACTGGGCAAAGATCGGCGCTGCCCGGCGGCCATCCGAAGTGGAGATGGCTTTGCCTTGGTCGTACCCAACCCATACCGCAGTGGAGAGCTCCGGTGTGAATCCAACGAGCCAGGCATCCGTGTTGGTTGTTCCCGTTTTTCCCGCAACCGGGCGTTTGATCGCCTTAGACACCCGGTTGCCCGTTCCTCCATTTTCGAAGACACTTTCCATTAAACGAGTCAGTACATAAGCTGCCGCAGGTTCCACAACGGTCTCAGCCTTCGTCTGAGGCGATTCATAGAGCACACGTCCTGCGGCATCTGTCACTTGTAGAATGGCTACAGGTGGCGTCCGTTGTCCACCAGCAGCAATGACGGAAAAGGCCGATGCCATCTCCAGCGGGCTGACAGGTGACGTTCCCAGTGCAAGAGAAGGTACGGCGCTCAGGTTGCTTGTAATGCCAAGGTTTTTTGCCATACTCACAACCTCCTCAGGACCGATCTGCATAATGGTGTTCACCGCATAAATATTGTCTGAAGCGGCGATCGCCTGTCTTAGATCAATCTCACCCAGATACTTGTCTCCAAAGTTGCCGGGTTTATAGGTTTTGCGGTCATTGTCATAGTGAAAAAGGGTAGGTTCACTGTTAAATATGGATGCACTGGTGAGTTGCTTGGATTCCAGGGCTGCCAGATACATAATCGGTTTAAACGCCGAACCTGGCTGGCGCGTTGTCGCTAGAACATGGTTAATCTGATTGGTACGGTAATTCTTGCCGCCTACCATGGCTTTGATGTAGCCCGTACGAGGGTCGATGGACACGAGGGCCGTCTCCAGCTCACTTTTGGCATCCATACCCTTCGCTATGGCGTCTTCCGCTGCTTTTTGTACACGCAGATCCAGGGTGGTGTAGATATTCAATCCCCCATGATCCAGCATCGCTTCGCTGATTCCCAACTCTTTGATGGCCAGATTCCGGATATAGTCACGGAAATACGGGGCGCTTTCCACCGTTTTACGCTCGCTCTCCGGTTTGAACGAAAGCATTTTCTCATAGGCCTTATCCGCTTCGGCCTGGGTGATCTTGCCGATATCAGCCATGGCATTCAGCACAATCTTCTGTCGGTCTTTGGCATTCTTCATATGGTTATAGGGTGAATAGTAGGTAGGTCCTTTCGGGATTCCTGCCAGCATGGCACTCTCTGCAAGATCCAGCTGTTTCGCTGATTTGCCAAAATACATTCGTGAAGCCGCTTCGATTCCGTACGCACCATGCCCATAATAGATTTCGTTCAGATACATCTGCAAAATTTCATCCTTGCTGTATTTCATCTCCAATTGCGCCGTGTACATGGCTTCCTTGGCTTTGCGAGTCCATGTTTTCTCATGAGATAGATACAGGTTACGCGCAAGCTGTTGAGTCAATGTACTTGCACCTTGCGACATCTGCATATGTTCGAGGTTAACGAGCACAGCCCGTCCCATCCCTTGCACGTCGAACCCGTAGTGATTATAGAATTTGCGGTCCTCTACAGCCAGAGTGGCATGGACCAAATCTGGAGCGATATCCTCCAGTTGAACGGGTACAGAGTCTTTGCCACCTGCGGAGAAGGTAGCGATGACTTCACCCTGACTGTCCAGTAATCTGGAATTCCGATCAGAGTCTGCTAGGGGAAGGCTGGTTGCGTATAGATAGACCAATCCTGCAACGGTAGCAAGTATGGCGAGCACGGCGAGCAGAGACAGGTTTTTAAACAATTTACGTACACGGAACCCGCGTTTGCGGGTCTTTTGATTTGGCTTGGTCATGGAACGGGCTCCTCTCTTTTCTTCCAGTATGGGACTTGATTGGCAGGGATATTCAATCGGGTGCATAAGCAAACAAAATGTAGCATTTTCGCCTTAAAAACCGTTTTGCAGTATAAACGTCAATCGCGTATAATGCAAAAGGGTAATGAAAAGGTAAGATTCGGCACAAGATACTAAAGCGCGTAAGGACGAACAGACGAATGGTCATTGATTCATTGATTAGTCAGACGCTCTGCACGCTCTGGTCAATTTAATCTATATAATGAAGTGAACCGCGGACCTTTCCCGCAGGCCAGCAATGATAACGCGATATGGCGCCGAACGCTGGACGTGCTTGGGCGAACCGATTATAGTGCACAGCACTTGGTCGGGTATGGCTGATCATTAACTTTACGGAAAGAAGGTAGAGATTATGGAATTGTGGTTTACGGAGAAACAGACCCCGGTATTCGGGATCACCGCGAAGATTAAGCAGACCTATGTTACAGAGAAAACGGATTTTCAAGATTTGGCCATGGTAGAGACCGAAGAATTCGGTAACATGTTGCTTCTTGATGGCATGGTGATGACGACTGTAAAAGACGAATTCGTATATCACGAAATGGCGGCACACCCTGCGCTGAACACTCACCCGAATCCGAAAAAAGTTCTGGTTGTCGGTGGCGGCGATGGCGGAGTCATTCGTGAAGTCATTAAACATGATGCTGTAGAAAAAGCAGTTCTCGTCGAAATTGACGGTAAAGTTATTGAATACTCCAAAAAATATTTGCCTGAAATCGCCGGCAAGTTGGACGAGCCTAATGTTGAAGTGCTCGTAAACGACGGCTACATGCATATTATTGAACATAAAAATGAATACGATGTGATCATCGTAGACTCTACGGAGCCTGTAGGCCCGGCTGCGCCATTGTTTGAGCGTGGGTTCTACCAAGGCATCTACGAAGCATTGAAAGAAGACGGAATCTTCGTTGCCCAAACGGACAACCCTTGGTTCAAGGCGGATCTGATCCAGAAGGTGAACAAAGACGTCAAAGAAATCTTCCCGATCGTACATGTGTACGGCTGTAATATTCCAACCTATCCAAGTGGTTTGTGGACATTCACCATGGGTAGCAAGAAACATGACCCGCTTGAAGTGGATGAGACTCAAATCCCGGAGATAGATACCAAGTATTACTCTCCGCGTCTGCACAAAGCAGCATTTGTACTTCCTAAATTCGTGGAAGATTTAACGAAATAAAAGGGGAAATCATTAATGAAACTGGATCAAGCTTATTCAGGAAACGTATTTATTTGCAGCTCTGAGGATTATGAGAACTCCAAAGCAGTTATCTATGGCATGCCGATGGATTACACCGTCAGCTTCCGTCCGGGTTCCCGTTTCGGCCCATCTCATATCCGTCAGGCATCGGTTGGACTTGAAGAGTACAGCCCATATCTCGACAAAAGCATTGTAGACATGACATACTTTGACGCTGGAGACCTGCTCTTGCCTTTCGGTAACGCGGGACGCAGCCTTGAAGTAATTCATGAATACATCGGCAGTCTGCTCGCTGACGACAAATTCCCAGTTGGTCTCGGTGGCGAGCATCTGGTTACTTGGCCAGTCATCCAACAGATGTATAAGAAATACCCGGATCTTATTCTGATTCATATTGATGCACACGCAGACCTTCGTGAAAACTATGAAGGCGAGCCATTGTCCCACTCCACGCCAGTGCGTAAAGCAGCTGAGTTGATGGGTGGCAAAAACATCTATCAGTTCGGTATCCGTTCCGGTTCCCGTGAGGAGTTCCAGTATGGTCGCGAGAACATCAACTTCTATCCATTTGAAGTGGCAGCTCCGATGAAGGAAGCTCTTCCGAAGATGGGCAACCGTCCGGTGTATGTGACCATCGACATCGATGTGCTTGATCCGTCAGCAGCGCCAGGAACAGGTACAGCAGAAGCGGGCGGCATTACGTCCAAGGAACTGCTGGAAGCCATTCATATGATCGCAGGATCTGATGTAAATGTAGTTGGTTGTGACTTGGTTGAAGTTGCACCAATCTATGATCCAACACAACAGACACAGATTGTAGCTGCGAAGCTGATCCGTGAAATGCTGCTTGGATTCGTGAAATAATCACAGAATAATCGATAAGTATAACGCTCTCTGTCTGCGCGGGTTCAACTTTGCGCAGGGGAGGGCGTTTTGTATTGTTAACTTTTGTACAGAGCTGTGCTATACTGACTACATAAGTATTCAGTAGTATATTAATTGATATATTACATTCGTGAAGTATATGGTGATCGGGTTCGGTCATATACTAAAAAGAGCCTTTACCGCTGCCAACGGTAAAGACTCTTAGGACCCGAAAGGCTGTGGATTGCCACGGCGCGCATGAACTAAATAATGCTATTCAAGCAAAACCCACCGTCAGGCTTCCGACCTTATGAGGTGGGTTTTCGCTTGCTACGAAACTTTTTGCGCAACCAACGGTAAAGCTTTCGCCCACTCAGTACAATACTGAGGATCGCAGCAATCCATCGGATTACATCAAGCAACGCCACAAGTTTGACCATCGACGTCACCCCCTTTCGGGAAGCTGCGCCATGGTCTGGAAAACATCCACCGATATTCAAAAGTCCATAACATTAATTATAGCACGTATGTTCCCTTGCCTCTACCATTTATTTCATGTGTTAGTATGGACTCTCCTCTTACGCAGATATCGTGCCTTGGTATGACTCTATCTTAATATTTGTGTATAATATGGAAATAGAGGAAGGGCAAGGTGGATGTGAATGCGTGTGATTCGGACTCAATTGAGTATGTATCCCAAGTGGCTGACTGCAGTTTTTATAGTGTTTGTCATCAATTTTGTATTAGCAGTGACGATATTTCTCAACTTTACGTTGATGGTGGCTGATCTGGCTATGCTTTTTGCTGCATATAGTATTCGGGAATATAAATACAACAAAATATATTTTAGTTTATGTCTTTTATTAAGTATCAGTTTTGTTATCCTTGCTGTGGTGACGTATCCCATTTAATTTAGAGTACACAATGTTTGGTGATGAACCACCCTTGCCTACATGATCCAATCATGGGTAAAGGTGGTTTTTTTCTTGCGAAATTGTCATCAGGGTTAATCAGATTGTTACGTTAGAACCATCAAATTTGGGTAAAACCATAGAAGGAGGTGTTACGATGACAACCAAGAGTACAATGACATGGAAACGGATTGGTGCACTCGCATTATCGTTAACGCTGGCTTGGGGGATGGGTCCGGTACATACGCTATCAGGTGCTAACGCTGCATCTTCACATGCATGTGGAAAGGGAGATCATGGACTATCTGCTACATTAAAAAAGGGCAGCGGTGTGGAAGAGCAACACCTGCAATTTACGGACATTGATTTTCTTAATGATACGACTGGACGAGCTGGGGGTGAGGGCTTCCTGATCGGTACCTCGAATGCAGGATGTACGTGGCAGTCCATATATACCGGGCAATGGCAATTCACACAGCTTGATTTTCCGAATAATGTGAACGGATATGCGCTGGCGCGAGTGAAGGATTCGCCTGCAACCTATCTGATCCGTACCCATGATGGGGGATCGCACTGGACGCGGCTCGATACGCCGGGCATTCAATTCAAACGAATTGATTTTCGCAATAAAGATGTAGGTTATGGTTACACCTATAATGGTGCATATCAGACGAAGGATGGCGGGGTAACCTGGAGTAAAATGAATACACCTGCCAACACGCGTGCAGCTACCTTTGCAACAGAGAAACAAGGGTATGCCGTCGTGGTTGTACCTGGTTCGGGATATCATCTGAAGCAAACGAGTGATGGCGGCAAGAACTGGACAACCTCTCTTCGAGTTGTCTCAGACACATGGAGCGGAGGGGATCTGTATGCACATGGCCAGCAAGTATGGGCCCTTTTGTATGGTGATGCAGGCATGTCCCAACAATCGTACTCCCTCTATGCGAGCGGTAATCAAGGCAAGAACTGGACCCAAGTATTTGCACAATCCACAGCAGGGGGAGGTCCTGCACCGGGTACAAACAGTACGGGCAAAGGAAACGGACCAGCCAACCCGGGTGGTCATCCCGGCAACATGGCGTTGATTGGTAATCAGACGGCGTATCTGTCTGCAGGTTCACCCGCAGCTGGCAAAGTGGGTATTGGACGTTCTTATGATACAGGTTCCACGTGGAAAAATATTGACCTGAGAGATCCGGGATACAGTTCCCGTATCTCGTTCCCATCGGCCAAGACGGGTTGGCTCGTAGTCACAAGTGATAACTCTCCTGCCATCTATCAGACTATAGATGGTGGAACGACGTGGACACAAAAAATGTTGTTGCCTTCAGAGCAGGATTAAGTAGCCTGTTATTCTGAAATAATAAACGGGCAAATCCAAATTAGAAATGTATAAAAATCAATTTGGTAAGTCTCTGTATGAATTTCTATAATAAACAAGCCTCTTCCTAATCAATTACACAGGAAGAGGCTTGTTTGTGTAGAAATAAAAACGGTTGAAACCTACTCTAAAACGAGTTATTGTAAGCGATAACAATACATTATATGGAGGTTGAAATCATGGTTAATGTTATTTTAAAGGCAGATTCGGATCAAGGATTAATAAATCGCAATATATATGGTCACTTTTCCGAACACTTGGGACGTTGTATTTATGAGGGGTTGTGGGTAGGAGAAGATTCACCTATTCCGAATACGGATGGGATTCGAAATGATGTATTGACGGCCTTGCAGAAGCTTAATATTCCAGTACTTCGCTGGCCAGGCGGTTGTTTTGCCGATGAATATCACTGGAAAGATGGTGTAGGTCCGAAGAGTGAGCGTGCTCGTATGATCAATACACACTGGGGCGGTGTGGAAGAGAACAATCACTTTGGTACACATGAATTCTTGAGATTATGTGAGTTGCTCGGCACGGAGCCATACATCAGTGGCAACCTGGGTAGCGGTACAGTGCAGGAGATGCAGGAATGGGTGGAGTACATCACATTTGACGGCGAATCCCCGATGGCGAACTGGCGTAAGAGTAATGGTAGGGAAGAACCGTGGAAAATGAAGTATTTTGGCGTGGGAAATGAGAACTGGGGATGCGGCGGCAATATGCGTCCTGAATATTATGCGGATGAATATCGTCGGTATGCTACATATGTACGTAACTATTCCGGGAACGAGATTTATAAAATCGCTTGTGGGCCCAACGAAGGCAACTATGAATGGATGGAAGTCCTGATGCGGGAGGCTGCTCGCTTTATGGATGGAATCAGTCTTCATTATTACACCATCCCTACAGGAGAGTGGAACGATAAAGGCGCAGCTACAGGATTTGGTGAGGCTGAATGGTTCACCACCTTGAAAAAGACGCTCCATATGGATGAATTACTGGTGAAGCACTCCGAGATTATGGACAAATATGATCCAGAGGGCAGAGTCGGCATTATTGTGGATGAATGGGGCACGTGGTATAACGTTGAGCCGGGAACCAATCCAGGGTTCCTGTATCAACAGAATACGATGCGGGACGCTGTGCTTGCAGGTGTTAACCTGAATATTTTCAACCAACATAATAAACGGGTACACATGGCAAATCTTGCGCAGATCGTCAATGTGCTTCAATCGCTTGTGCTCACGGAAGGGGACAAAATGCTCCTGACCCCTACGTACCATGTATTTGATATGTATCAGGTCCATATGGATGCACAGCGACTGGATTTGAATTATGAAAGCCCAGGATACACATTCGGAGAAGAGACCATTCCGCAGCTCAGCTTATCAGCTTCCCGCAACAAGGATGGGGTCATTCATGTGACAGCTTGTAATCTGAGTCACACGGATGAGTTGGAAGTTGTGTGTCAGCTGGACGCAGCTCAAGCGGCTAAAGTAAACGGGCAGATTCTGCACCATACTGATTTTGGTGCATTTAATACCTTTGAACAGCCGAATCATGTTCAGCCTGTGGCGTGGGATGGAATCACACTGGAGAATAACACACTGCGTTTTGTCCTTCCACCAGCATCGGTTGGGGTGCTCGCTGTCGAGGGTTAATGCATGAAAAGGCAGGAACCTTGCAAAGGCTGTAATGATCAGTACGATGTGAAGATTAGCGATGCCAAAATGGCCAGACTTGTGGAGATTGCCTCACGTTCGCGTCCGACGGTACAGGATGAGGAATATGAACGTCGGCTATCCATCTGCTCTGCTTGTCCGGGATTGCAATATGGCACAACTTGTCGGCATTGTGGTTGTCTCGTACAGGTGCGAGCGAAGCTGAGTGAGTCGACATGTCCTTTTCCTTATGAATCCCAATGGGCCTGATCGGAGGAACGAATCTTATTATAATGAAGCAAAAGGGAGTTGCACTTTACCGGTGCGGCTCTTCTTTTTTGGCTTGATGAGGAAAAAACTCTGAATTTGGATTTGAATTGAGCGAGGGAACTGGATATAGTTATACAGTAGAGTGTAGGATAGCGAGCTATCCGGGAATATGAGCGCGTATAGCGACACAACAATACGGGAAGGGCTGTTCTCACCAGCCGTGCCTGATTTTGCGTCGCCTCGAATATAATGGAGGTTAACATTCATGTCGAACATGCGACCGGTACACATCCGGCTGCACAGCCGTTATGAAGGTGAAGATGTGCTGCAGGAAATGCAGGGTGAAGCCGTGTTAAAAGGGTCTGTTCTTTATGTTCGTTATGAAGAACCGCAGGTTGGACCTGAGGGAGGTACAACCCGTACAACATTGAAGCTGGGCGGACAATCCATCAAGATTATACGTCATGGTGAGGTGGAATCGGAGCAGACTTTTGAGTTGAATCGGAAGCTTCCTGGTTTCTACCGATCACCATACATGTCGTTTGCCCTGTCCACGCATACACAGAAGCTGGAACTTTCCATTCAGGGATTGAGCGCACGCGCAGCGTGGAGCTACGACTTTTACCGCTTTGATGAAGAATCTGGACATTTCGCGATTAGTTTGCATATACAGGAGGAACCAATTTCATGACACGTAATCCACTAGATACGATTAACGAACGGGTAAGTACGGCCATCGGCAACGCCATTGTGACGGCCGGAATTGTTACGCAGGACGAATTGCCAGCCATCACATTGGAAGTGCCGCGTGAGAAGACACACGGAGACTTGGCGACCAATGCTGCCATGCAGCTGACCAAGATTGCCAAGCGCAATCCTCGTCAGATTGCTGAAGAGATCATTGCCAATCTGAATCTGGCTGAAGCAGGAATCGAGAAGGCTGAGATTGCGGGCCCAGGATTCATTAACTTCAAATTGGACAAGAGTTACCTTTATCCAGTACTTGCGCTTGTGCAGGAGCAGGGTGAAGATTACGGAAGAATTAACATCGGAGAAGGACGCAAAGTCGAGATGGAGTTTGTCAGTGCCAACCCGACAGGCAGTCTGCATCTGGGCCATGCCCGTGGAGCAGCTGTAGGTGATGCGCTATGTAACATCCTTGACTACGCAGGATATGATGTAACCCGTGAATACTACATTAATGACGCAGGTAATCAGGTGTTTAATCTGGCTCGTTCCATTGAAGCTCGTTATCTTCAAGAGCTGGGTCAGGATGCTGAGATGCCTGAAGACGGTTATCACGGTGAAGATATTAAAGGATTCGCCAAGCAGCTTGTTGCTGAAAAGGGTGACGAATTGCTGTCCATGCATCCGGGTGACCGTGCGGCTTATTTCCGTGACTTTGGTCTGGAGAAGGAACTGGACAAGATCAAACGTGACTTGAATCGCTTCCGTGTTAACTTTGACATCTGGTTCAGCGAAACTTCCCTGTACGATAACGGAGAAGTGCTGCGAGTGCTTGATGAATTGCGTGACCGTAATGAGATCTATGAGCAAGATGGAGCAACTTGGTTGAAAACGATGCAGTACGGTGACGACAAAGAACGTGTATTGATCAAGAACGATGGCACGTATACTTACCTGACGCCAGATATTGCTTATCACCGCGACAAATATGCTCGTGGATACGACACGATGATCAACATCTGGGGTGCCGATCACCATGGATATATTCCACGGATGAAAGCCGCGATGCAAGCACTGGGTAATGACCCTGAGAAACTGGTGGTCTTGATTGCACAGATGGTGAGCTTGTTCCAGAACGGTGAAAAAGTGAAGATGTCCAAGCGTACAGGTAAAGCTGTAACGATGGAAGATCTGATGGATGAAGTCGGCATTGATGCCATCCGTTACTTCTTCACAATGCGCAGCATGGACTCCCATCTGGACTTTGACATGGACCTTGCGATTTCGACATCCAATGAGAATCCGGTATTCTACGTACAATACGCGCATGCCCGTGTATGTAGCGTATACCGTCAGGCTGAAGAACAAGGTATTGAACTGTTGCCACTGGCACAGATTGACCTGTCCAAGCTGACAACAGAGCACGAGTATGACCTTCTCCGCAAAATGGGAGAGTTGCCTGAGGAAATCTCGGCAGCAGCAACAGGATATGCGCCTCATCGTATCATCCGTTATGTATACGAGTTGGCATCCCTGTTCCACAGCTACTATCGTGCAGAACGTGTCATTACGGAAGACACGCAGCAAACTCAAGCACGTCTGGCACTGATCGGTGCTGTACGTACCGTTATCGCAACAGCGCTTCGTCTGGTAGGCGTAACCGCTCCTGACAAAATGTAAATTCCAGGCTAGCGGCACATCCGCCGCTCTGCCTAACAAAAAAGTCTCCAAGTCCACGTTGCAACTGCAACGTGGTACATGGAGACTTTTTTTATTGTGTACCCGGAGTTGAAGAAAACGAAATGCCTGACCCATCCAAGGCACACTAGCCTGCTCTGACATCACAGTGGGCGTAACCTAGAGTTTCAGCCGCTACGTAATACTCCCTCGTGCGTACTGCCTGGTCCGGGCTACTGCGTTTCGCCACGAAGCCTCAATCAAGTTCGGCTGACGGCTGACAGAGCTGGCTCACTCCCCGCCCTCCTGCATTAGCTTCAGGGCATCAATCTCACCACCACGCACCTTGCTCTTTGCTGTGGTAGTCTTGCGAGCACGCAAAGGGATCGTAGCACGTTTGACGAGTGTCTTGATTTCACTAGGGGATAACCCCGGATGTTTGGAGAGTAGCAAGGCGATAGCGCCACTCACATGGGACGTCGCCATGGATGTGCCGCTCATCTCGTGATGCTTTCCTTGTACCCAGGAGGAGACAATTTTATCACCGGGTGCATAGACATCCACATATGCGCCACGATTGCTGAAGGACGCAATACGTCTGTTTTTGTCGGTTGCCCCAACAGATATGGTCTGGGGATACCGTGCAGGGTAATCAATACTGCGGCGTTTGCCGTCATTTCCTGACGAAGCAACAATAACGATTCCAGCATGGTATGCACGATTGACAACGTCAAGAAGCGCCTTGCTGCGTGTTTTCATGCCGAAGCTCATATTGATGATATCGACCTTGTTGCGCACACACCAGTCGATGCCAAGTACAATATCGGATACATAAGCCGATCCGTTGTGGTCAAATGCTTTCACCGGATAGATCAGGGAGCGTGGAGCTACACCAATCATGCCTGCGGTACTGTTGGCAGCAGCGATAGTCCCTGCTATGTGGGTGCCGTGTCCGTTATCATCATGAGGAAGCAGGCTGCGGTTTAACAGATTGATTCCGCGTGCCAGGGAATAACGAAGATCAGGATGGTGATAATCAGCACCTGTATCAATCACACCGATTTTAATCCGGTGTCCGGTAGACACAGACCATACTTTGGGCGCCCGAATCTGCTTCACTCCCCAGGGTATGCCTTGAGCATTGCTTGGTTTGCTGTGGAGTGCGTTGGCATGAAGGGAGATGGGAACGTCTTCTTCAATCGTAATTTCATCCCCATAGCGGTATAGGTCCTCCGGGCGTTGGACTGGAGCGATAATGGAACGAGCTAGTCGCGAGGAACGGACAGCCCCAAGGTCGGTGAATTCATTCCGCATTCGGGACAATTCTACGAGACAGGCCTCGTACTGCTGCGGTTTGGCAAATCGGATCAAATATCGCCCTCCCTGTTCTGGTTCAGGGCGTCGCATTCCGTCAATCAATTGATGCAATAAACCAGTATAGTCCATAATGGGCAGCCCCCTTCGGGATGAACATGCTGAGGTATTCTATGAATGCGCTCATCCCGCCGCATGGGGAACTTGCCCTTTTTTTACAAAAACACATTCTCTTCGTGTCAAAACGGGCGCAGGGACATATGATGGATGGAGAGCTAGAGGGCTCTTGCGGGGAACCTGGTGAGGAGTAATCCTCCAAGGGTATACAGTCAGAAGGCGGAGGGGACTCCGTCTTTTTTATTATGGAGTTGTCTCTTTGGCAAAGAGGATATTCCTGTGGGTTTGATGTCACTTCACGTTTAATATGTGGACATATTGTTGCTGCTCTCCGCATTTGCGTCACATCCGTACATAAAAACTTGCTTTTTAACGCTAAATAGGTTTTACTTAGGTTTGTTAATGGATATGTTATACGTAACAGTCCAGTTCGTAGGGGTTAAAAAGTGAATTTTGTGTGAGAGGAAGTGTCTGCAGTGAGTACCTCGCTCAATTTGAAAATTGATAAAGAAAAGGTAAAAGAGATCCCTTTGGTGGACCTTGCCTTTATGGTGCTGAAAGCGGCTAATACGCCGTATTACTATCGTGACTTAATGAATGAGGTAGCGAAGCAGCGCGGAATGACTGATGAAGAAATCAACGAGTTTATCGCCCAGCTATATACCGAGATTAATATCGATGGCCGTTTTGCTTGCGTCGGTACAAGTCTGTGGGGCTTAAAGCGCTGGTATCCGGTAGCTGGAACAGAAGATTCCATGACGGGTGCGAAGCGTCCGCGTATCATCAACGATGAAGACGATGATCTGGAAGATGAAGACTTCGGTGAAGAAGAAGACAGCTATAGCAGCGATGAAGGCTTCGACAGCACGGATAAAGACGAAGAAGAAGACGAAGAAGAGGAAGAAGAAGACGACATCTTTGACGAAGAAGACAGCGAAGAAGAAGTGCTGGTTGAAGATGACGATCTGGAAGATGAAGACCTCGAAGAAGACGAAGAAGAGTCCGAAAACGAGGATGAATTTGACGACGATTCTGATAATCGGTAGTCATTTTTGACGTCTATAATTTACCCGTTTCCCCGGAATAGTCAGCCTTGACAGCAGACGGGGTAACGGGTAAACTATTGCATGGGCTTATGAATGAGCGACAATATATTTATGTTTTTTATAGAAGGTGCCCCGTCCTGCGGGAGTACTTTTTTTTGTATTTTTAGAGGCATAATTTTGCAAAATGATTTTTTTCCGTATGCTCCCGGCCAACATTTCGTGGCCCGTTTTTGTATATCAAAAACACCAAATGGAATGAAGGCCATCGGAATATTTGCACCATTTTTTGCTGTAGAACAACGTGTATTTAAACCGTCTTCGCAGAAAGAGCAGTTCGCAGATGCAGGGAATTTCTGCCATTGCTCTTTTTAACGATGATTACCTGGGAAACAGGTTACGATAACACCATATATCGCCTGAATTTCTGTACTTATATTAGGAGGGTAATAACAGTGACAAAGTATATTTTCGTGACGGGCGGAGTTGTGTCCTCCCTGGGCAAAGGGATTACGGCTGCTTCTCTGGGCAGATTGCTGAAAAACAGAGGGCTTAAGGTAACGATCCAGAAATTTGATCCATATATTAACATCGACCCGGGAACAATGAGTCCTTATCAGCACGGCGAGGTTTTTGTAACGGATGATGGCGCGGAAACGGATCTGGACCTTGGCCACTATGAACGTTTTATTGATATCAATCTCTCCAAAAACAGCAACGTCACGACTGGTAAAGTATACTCTTCCGTCATCAGCAAAGAGCGGCGCGGGGAATATCTGGGCGGAACGGTACAAGTTATTCCACACATTACGAACGAGATCAAAGAGCGTGTATTCCGCGCTGGACGTGAAGCGGGTTCGGATGTGGTTATTACGGAAATTGGTGGAACAGTGGGCGACATTGAGAGTTTGCCTTTCCTGGAAGCTATCCGTCAGATCAAGAGTGATGTAGGTCGCGACAATGTGATGTACATCCACGTAACACTTATTCCTTATATCAAAGCAGCTGGTGAAGTGAAAACAAAACCAACGCAACATAGTGTTAAGGAATTACGCAGCATCGGTATTCAACCGAATGTGATTGTATGCCGTACGGAGTATGAATTGTCTAAAGACATGAAAGCCAAGATCGCTCTCTTCTGCGACATTGATGAGAATGCCGTGGTTGAATGTCGTGACGCAGACACGTTGTATCAAGTACCTTTGAACCTGCGTGAAGAAGGCCTGGATGAGATCGTGGTAAATCACCTGAAACTGACTACTCCTGCACCGGATATGAGCGAGTGGGAAGGGCTGGTTGACCGGATCAACAAGTTGGAGCATACAGTTGAGATCGCTATTGTTGGTAAATATGTAGCGTTGCATGATGCATACCTGAGTGTTGTTGAGTCGTTGTCTCATGCAGGATTTGCATCCAATGCTGATGTGAAAATTCGCTGGGTTCCTTCTGAAGATATTACGGATGAGAATGTAGGCGACTTGTTACATGGTATTGGGGGTATCCTTGTTCCTGGTGGATTCGGAGATCGTGGTATTGAAGGTAAAGTATCGGCAATCCGTTATGCTCGTGAGAAACAAATTCCGTTCTTCGGTATTTGCCTGGGTATGCAGGTTTCCGTTATTGAGTATGCACGTTCCATCGTTGGCTTGAATGGTGCGAACAGTTCCGAAATTAATCCGGCTACGGAATTCCCTGTGATTGACCTGTTGCCTGAGCAAAAAGATATCGAGAATCTGGGTGGCACGATGCGTCTGGGTCTGTATCCTTGTAAGCTTCAGGAAGGTTCTTTGGCGATGGCTTGTTATGATGACGAGCTGGTGTATGAGAGACACCGTCACCGGTATGAGTTCAACAATGAATACCGTGAAACGATCGAAAAAGCAGGACTGGTTATCTCGGGTACATCCCCGGATGGACGTCTGGTTGAGATCGTGGAACTTCCAGGACACCCATGGTTCCTGGCGGTACAATTCCATCCGGAATTCACTTCCCGTCCGAACCGTCCGCAACCATTGTTCCGTGATTTTGTAAAAGCTTCTCTGGAGAATGCGCAGAAGTGATACATGGTTTTATTCTTTAACGTAATAGATATTGGGGATGTTCCTGGCAACCATAGCGGATGCCGGAACATCCTTTTTTTTTGCGTAAAAAGTGGGTGGAAATGCTTTTTGTCATTTTGTGAAGGTAGCAGGATTTTAATGGAAGAGGTAGAATACTTATCATGACGACTATGGGATAGTTATCCAGATTCGAAGGTGTGCATGCTTTCCTAATTCTAGGAGGTTACAGAGTGGAAGATAAAAAAGTTTTGATTGTTGATGACCAGAATGGTATTCGAATCCTGTTAATGGAAGTGTTCAGCAGTGAGGGGTATAACACGTTTCAAGCACCCAACGGCAAGGTTGCTCTGGAGATTGTGAATAATGACAAGCCTGACCTGGTATTGCTCGATATGAAGATTCCTGGGATGGACGGTCTGGAAATCCTGAAGCATATTAAAGAAATTGATCCGGGTATCAAGGTGATCATGATGACCGCTTATGGTGAACTGGACATGATTAAGGAAGCCACGGATCTCGGAGCGCTCATGCACTTTACGAAACCGTTTGATATCGACGAGATGCGAGTGGCTGTGAATATGCAACTTCGCAACGGTACCGCCAATAAATGCAGCTGAATCCTGTTGATACAGGATTTTTTTGCGTGTGGAGAACATACAAGGTACTTGGTGGGAAAATGAGGTATTTCACTCCTTTATCCGGGGAATATTGGAAATGGGGAAGTTATAAAGCGGTGTCTATGAAAACTGTGCTGCAAAGCACAGCATTTTTGCAAATGCTTGTTTAGTATTTGACATGGGATGTGGTATAATAAGCCCGTATGTGATTTCGGCTAAAAACCATAGACACAACCCAAACCCCTAGGAGGATTGAAACCATGCCATTAGTATCTATGACAGACATGTTGAACAAAGCACTTGAAGGAAAATATGCAGTTGGTCAATACAACATCAATAACCTTGAGTGGACTCAAGCGATTCTTGGTGCTGCTGAAGAAGAGAAATCCCCAGTAATCTTGGGTGTATCCGAAGGCGCAGCACGTCACATTGGTGGCTTCTACACTGTAGTTAAAATGGTAGAAGGACTCATTCACGACATGAAAATCACTGTTCCAGTTGCAATTCACCTGGACCACGGTTCAAGCTTCGACAAGTGTAAAGAAGCGATCGACGCTGGATTCACATCCGTAATGATCGACGGTTCCCACCACTCTATCGATGAGAACATCGAAATGACTAAAAAAGTTGTTGAATATGCACACGCTAAAGGCGTTTCTGTAGAAGCTGAAGTAGGTACTGTAGGCGGACAAGAAGACGACGTTATCGGCGGTATCATGTACGCTGACTTGAACGAGTGTATCCGTATCGTTAAAGAAACAGGTATCGATACATTGGCACCAGCTCTTGGTTCCGTACACGGTCCTTACCATGGCGAGCCTAACCTGGGCTTCAAAGAAATGGAAGAAGTTCGTGACGCGGTACAAGTTCCACTCGTATTGCACGGTGGTACAGGTATTCCTAAACACGACATCGACAAAGCCATTTCCCTGGGTACGTCCAAAATCAACGTAAACACAGAGAACCAAATTGCTTTTGCAAGAGTGGTTCGTGAAGTGCTTGCAGCTAAACCAGACGCTTACGATCCACGTACATTCATCGTACCAGGCCGTGAAGCAATTAAAGAAACCGTTAAAGGTAAAATCCGCGAGTTTGGTTCTAACAACAAAGCGTAATTTATCTTTACCAGTTCCATACTGTGAAATGGAAAAACACCGCCTAGCCGGTGTCTTTCCATTTTCACACCTTATTTCTACATCGGAAGCCAACAGCACGTATTGCCGTTCATCGGCTGCAAAACACGTAGGGGGACATTAAGCTTTATGGAAAAATTGATGATTAGTGGCGGACGTCCGTTACAGGGAACTGTAACTATAAGCGGCGCCAAGAACAGCGCCATTGCGCTTATTCCTGCAGCATTGCTTGCCGAGTCAGAAGTCGTGTTGGACAACCTGCCGCTTTTGAGTGACGTGGCGGTTTATGCAGAAATTTTGGAGGAACTCGGAGCACATGTGACTTGGGAAGGCAGTCAGATGAAGATTGACCCTTCTGACATCAAATCCATTCCTATGCCGAATGGTCCCGTGAAGAAGCTTCGTGCTTCGTATTATATGATGGGTGCATTGCTAGGGCGTTTCAAAGAAGCGACCATAGGTTTACCAGGGGGCTGTAATTTTGAGCCTCGTCCAATTGATCAACATATCAAAGGGTTTGAAGCGCTTGGCGCAACCGTAACAAACGAACATGGCTCCATTCATTTGCATGCCAAAGAGCTGCGCGGAGCAAAAATCTATCTTGATGTAAGCAGTGTCGGCGCAACCATTAATATCATGCTGGCGGCTACTCGTGCCAAAGGCTCTACAATTATCGAAAACGCGGCTAAAGAGCCTGAGATTATAGATGTAGCAACACTTCTGAATTCCATGGGTGCCAGCATCAAGGGTGCAGGTACCGAAACGATCCGTATTGAAGGGGTCTCGGAGCTTAAAGGCTGCCGTCATTCCATTATTCCGGACCGTATCCAAGCAGGTACGTATATGATCGCTGCAGCGGCGACGCGCGGAGATGTTCTGATTGACAATGTGATTCCCAAACATCTGGAAGCTTTAACGGCAAAGCTGCTAGAAATGGGTGTTGGCATTGAGGAATTGGATGAAAGTATACGTGTCATTGGTAAACCAAGCTATAACCATGTGGACGTGAAGGCACTTGTATATCCTGGTTTCCCAACGGATCTACAGTCACCAATGACCAGTGTTTTGACACAGGCAACTGGTGTGAGCGTCCTGAGCGACTTTGTATACAGTAATCGATTCAAGCATGTGCCTGAGTTAGTGCGGATGGGTGCAAAGATTCGAGTAGAAGGACGGTCAGCGATTATTGAAGGCAGTGCATTAAACGCGGCTAAAGTAAAAGCATCCGATCTTCGCGCTGGAGCAGCGCTGGTGATTGCAGGTCTCACCGTCAGTGAAGGTGTGACTGAAGTAACGGGGGTCGAATATATCGACCGCGGTTATGATCATCTGGTGACTAATCTGCGCCTGCTCGGTGCAGATGTATGGCGGGAAACTGATTAATAGGAAGCATTATGCATGATTCAGTCCTACACATGTTTATTTTAACTGAACTGCATATCTTTTTGATGATTAGGTAAACCTGTTTTAATAGAGTTCTCAGTCTCTCCGGCATAAGACGAAATGTTTCTGTTTCCTTTACCGGAGGGTCTTTTTTTGAAATAAACTTCATATGGCTTTAAGAACATCATTTCTCATCCCCAACCCCCGGTTTTGTTTGAACTGCGCTCCATAGCCGGTCTACCCGGATTGATCGCCTCAATGCAGCGTTCACTCAATAGCGGATATTGCCGAATGTTGGCCATCCCACCCGGAAACTTACACTCAAAGACAAGTATTTGCATTATAACGGTTACATTCCGTACAATGGACAGAAGGGATTGTGGCAGACGCCGCTCTCTATAGCCGGAACATCTAGCGAAACTATCCATTTCACACGGACTTATTAATTGAATAGGTGGTTATTATATGGATCTACAAATTTCCGATTTGGAAGAAATGAAACTAACGGACCTCTACAAACTGGCCAAAAAATATCAGATACCGTACTATGGTACGTTAAAAAAGAAAGAATTAATCTTTGCTATACTGCGTGCACAAGCTGAACAGAGTGGCCTGATGTTCATGCAAGGCGTACTCGAGATTCTACCTGAAGGTTACGGATTTCTTCGGCCGATCAACTACTTGCCAAGTACGGAAGACATCTACATCTCAGCTTCTCAGATTCGCAAGTTTGATCTAAGAACAGGTGACCTCGTATCAGGTAAGTGTAGAACGCCTAAGGAAAACGAGAGATACTTCGGTTTGTTGCAAGTCAACGCTGTAAATGGTGAGAATCCATCGGCGGCTGCAGAGCGACTTCACTTCCCGGCACTAACCCCACTGTATCCGCAGAAAAAACTGGTTCTCGAAACATCCCCCAACCATTTGTCCACACGAATTATGGATGTGCTCGCCCCGGTAGGATTGGGACAGCGCGGATTGATCGTAGCACCTCCCAAAGCGGGTAAAACGCTTCTCCTCAAAGAAATTGCCAACAGCATCTCAACTAACAATCCTGAAATTGAACTGTTTGTCCTGTTGATTGATGAACGTCCAGAGGAAGTAACGGATATGTCGCGTTCGGTAAAAGGGGAAGTTGTGGCTTCGACATTTGATGAACTGCCTGAGAATCATATCAAGGTGGCGGAATTGGTGCTTGAGCGTGCGCTTCGTCTGGTTGAGGCCAAAAAAGATGTTGTTATCCTGCTGGATAGCATTACGCGTCTCGCCCGTGCATATAACCTGGTTATTCCACCATCCGGTCGTACACTTAGTGGTGGTATTGATCCAGCTGCGTTCCATCGTCCGAAGCGTTTCTTCGGTTCTGCCCGGAATGTGGAGGAAGGCGGAAGCTTGACGATCCTGGCAACGGCATTAATTGATACGGGATCACGTATGGATGACGTCATTTATGAAGAGTTTAAGGGTACAGGTAACATGGAGCTCCATCTGGACCGTCGTCTGGCAGAGCGCCGCATATTCCCGGCGATCGACATTCGTCGTTCGGGTACACGTCGTGAAGAAGTGTTGCTGAGCAAGGAAGAGTTGGATACAATCTGGGCAATTCGTAAAAACATGAATGATTCCCATGACTTTGTTGAAGGATTCCTGAAAAAACTTCGTAACAGTAAGACAAATGCAGAGTTTTTGGCCGCATTTGATTCGGCTGGTAATAGCCCGACAAGCAATTCGGGTACAACAACAACCCGTCGCTCACCTAGACAGACAGCAACGTCAGGTACATCGACTTAAGTGTCGTTCGACCAATAACATACTTTTACAGCGTTGCTGTGAATTTTACAATACACTCGTCGTTAGGTTTAACCCATTAGATGTGAGGAGAACATCATGTATTTAGTATACGCAGATGAAAAAGGTAATGTATTTGATCATCCTTCCCTGTACGGGCTTGCCCGCAGTGGAGATATGATCGTTGAGATTATGGAGGATGAGTTGATTCCTCTGCCAGAAGGTGCAACGTTGGTTGGACTCCCGAGTACCCGGCCCATTGGTATGGACCCGGACACCGGTGAGATGCTGCCAATGCCATCAGACACACAGGCTGTAGGTGCGTTGCTTCCACAGGGATTCACTCGTTTGTGTCTCCCTGGTTATGTGAAGACGGATAAAGAGTATAAATTGCCGTTATTCGGCTATTCCGCAGTAGTTTGGAAAGATGGCGGTTTCTATGTCACCGCTTCGAAGTCGGATAGTCCTGAAAAATGGAATCCACTCAACTGTGATCGTGACGATGTGCGTTCCGGGGTCAAACGATTGACGGAGCAATACCCCGAGAACCGTCTTTACACCCATCTATCCAACTGTGCGCTTGGATATGAATGTCTAACTTCATCAAACACGTTCCTGAATCGTTGGGAAGGTGGAGTGCCGGTATCCTATTCTTGCAATGCGGGCTGTTTCGGGTGTATCTCCGAGCAACCGGATGATAGCGGCTTTGTTTCCCCGCAGACACGTATGAACTTCCGACCACGTGTGGATGAGATTGTGGAGGTTATGCTGGAACACCTGAAGACGCCGGAGTCCATCATTAGCTTTGGACAAGGTTGTGAAGGGGAGCCTTCCACGCAGGCCAAGCTGATTATTGAAGCGATTCGCGAAGTGCGTTCCGTAACGGACATGGGGTATATCAACATTAATACCAATGCCGGTCTGAATGATCACATTAGAGGTATTGTAGATGCTGGATTGGATCTGATGCGCGTAAGTACAATTAGTGCACTGGATGACCATTATAACGCTTACTATAAACCACGTGGTTATACCTTAGCCAATGTTGAGAAGTCGATGAAATACGCAGCGCAGCAGGGTGTATACACGTCCATTAACTATCTGATCTTCCCAGGCGTAACAGATCGTGAAGAAGAGATTGAGGCGATGATTGAGTTTGCAAGAAGAACCGATCTACGCTTGATTCAGATGCGTAATCTCAATATTGATCCAGAGAGCTATCTGGAATTAATTCCTCCTGCTCAAGGTGATATCTTGGGCATGAAGCAGATGATTGAGATCTTTGAAGACGAGTTGCCTGGTGTTGTGATTGGATCGTATACTCATGTTCCACCCGCTGGAATGGCACGTCCAAAACGGTTGATTACCTCTTAACAATAATGGATTGCAACAGGCGCAAGGTCGTGTTATAATCTCAGGGTTGTGCCATTTACTCTGGGTCCGCTTGAGGCTCAGGGCGGAAAGAGGTGAAAGGTAATGAAAGAAGCAATTCATCCTAATTACACGATTGGTCAAGTATCTTGCGCTTGCGGGAATACTTTTGAGACAGGTTCGGTTAAAGACGGACTTCGTGTAGAGATTTGCTCCGCGTGCCACCCGTTCTTCACAGGTAAACAGAAGTTTATCGATGCTGGCGGCCGTGTTGATCGTTTCAAAAAGAAATACGGAATCTAATTGGACAATTCTTGGAGTTGTCTGCTAATTGCATCCAACACACCCCTGCTGATCTGGCAGGGGTTTTTTATATGTTATATGTAAGCAAAGTCGCATTCACGTTCCTCTGGTTGCAATTTGGATAACCTTACGTTATACTATTTCTTACCGTGCTAGATGGGGAGGTAGCGGTGCCCTGTAACTCGCAATCCGCTATAGCGAGGTTGAATTCCTGCTAGAGGTTTTGCCGATGTGAGGTTTGGTCCCTAAACGTGGTGTTGACGGTTGGGTCCTCCGCAATGAGTACTCATGAACCTGGTCAGGTCCGGAAGGAAGCAGCCATAAGTGAGATCACTCTTGTGCCGGAGGGTTGCCTAGCCCGAGCTATTGTTCAGGGGTGCCACTTGGATCGCAAATATCGATAGCAGGTGCACGGCTTACCTTTTAAATGTAGAGACCTTTGCAGTTGTATGTATGCAGAGGTCTTTTTGATATGTCTTAATAAACCACGCATGAATGAGTCAGATAAAGTTTGGATTCACCCTAGAATATAGTATAATAGGGGAACGACAAAGGACTCGAATGCGAAGTGGAAGGAAGGTAACGCATCATGGAGCATATCGCGTTATACCGGGCTTGGCGTCCCCAGTCGTTTCAAGATATGGTGGGGCAACAGCATATTATTCAGACCTTGCAGAACGCGATTCGTGAACAGCGGACTTCCCATGCCTACTTATTTAGCGGGCCCAGAGGAACGGGAAAGACAAGTGCCGCCAAGATTTTGGCCAAAGCTGTGAACTGCGAACGTGGGCCTGCGCCTGAACCTTGTAACGAGTGTGAAGCTTGCCGCAGAATTACGACTGGCGCTGTGATGGATGTGCAGGAGATTGACGCTGCATCCAATCGGGGCGTTGAAGAAATCCGTGATCTTCGGGAAAAGGTTAAATATGCGCCAACCGAGGTCCGGCAGAAAGTCTATATTATTGATGAAGTGCACATGCTGACAACGGAGGCATTCAATGCTTTGCTCAAAACATTGGAAGAGCCACCACCACATGTGATGTTTATTTTGGCAACAACGGAACCGCACCGCCTTCCGGCTACCATTATATCGCGCTGTCAGCGATTTGATTTTCGCCGGGTATCCCTGGAAGAGCAGACAGCAAGACTTACACTGATCTGTGAACAGGAAGGCATGGAAGCTGACCAGGATGCGCTCCAGTACATTGCCCGTTTATCGGACGGTGGAATGAGGGATGCACTTAGTGTGCTGGATCAGATCTCTTCATTTACGGATGGACGAGTAACGTACCAGCAGGTCATGGACATGACGGGTGGAATTGCTTCAGAGCAATTTGCCAAATTGGCTGCTTCGCTGCTCAAGGGTGATGTTGGTCATATTTTGCAGATGATTGAAGGTTTCATGCATGAAGGAAAGAGTGCAGACAAGTGCATGGAGAATTTACTGTATTATTTCCGTGATTTGCTTATGATTAAGATGGTACCTGATGCAGATAAACTGACGGACCGGGTACTTAATCCGGAGTCTTTCCGTGATATGGCGGAGTCATTCACCAGGGAACAACTATTCCACATGATTGACACCCTTAATCGGTACCAGAGTGAAATGAAATATGCAGTACAACCACAGACATTATTTGAAGTTGCATTGCTTAAACTGTGTAGTATTCCAGCTCAAGGTGAGGCTTCTGTTCAGGTGGGATCTTCAGCTCATGCAGCACCTGCTGATGGGGGAGAGATCAACCGCTTGAAGCAGCAGCTTGCTGAGTTGGAGAAGAAGTTGGATCGTGCACTGAAAAGTGGTTTGTCTGGTGGAGAAGGTTCATCGAGTGCTCCATCTCGCCCGGCAACAAGAGCGCCGGTATCGAGAGGTAACTCGCCCGCGAAGCTTCCTGCACAGTTGGATCAGTATGTTGCGCGCAAGGGAGCCCCTGAATTCGCAGAGATCAGCAAAAAATGGAGTCAGATCCTGCAACGAGTGAAGGAAGAGAGGGTTACCGTTCACGCCTGGTTTGTGGATGGTGAGCCGGTATCATTGCTTGAAGACAATGTGTTGGTTGCTTTTAAAAACAACATTCACCGTGAAACAACGGAGAAGCAGGCTAACCGTGAAGTCATTGAGCGGGTGTTGTCCGAACAACTTGGGCGTCCGGCACGATTGGTGACGATGATGCTCAAAGATTGGACCGGGGCAATGGAGGGAGCTTCTGAAGCGCCAAAGGAGGACTTTAAGCTTGAACCTGAGCATGAAGACGGCGGTTCAGGCAACAAACAGCCTTGGATTGATGAAGCGATCCAGCTCTTTGGTGAGGATCTTGTAGTGATCAAAGAATAATGCGCATAGCGCGATAACCATAACAAAGGAGATGAACAATTATGAACAACATGAACCAAATGATGAAACAAGTGAAGAAAATGCAGGAGCAAATGCTGAAAGCACAAGAGGAACTGGCGGACAAAACAGTCCAAGGTACTTCTGGTGGCGGTGTAGTGACGGCTGAAGTTAACGGACACAAGAAATTGCTTGCTATCACGATCAAACCTGAAGCGGTAGATCCGGAAGATGTTGAAATGTTGCAGGATCTCGTTATGACAGCTGTTAATGATGCAATGGCCAAAGCCGATGAGATTGCCAACAAGGATATGGGCAAGTTCACAGGCGGCATGAATATTCCGGGATTATTTTAATTAAAAAATTGATCCTGTCAAAGGAGACACAATCGATTGTATTATCCCGAACCAATAGCCAAGCTGATTGATGCCTTCACCCGGTTGCCGGGTGTGGGTCCCAAGACGGCAGCGCGTTTAGCTTTTCATGTGCTTAACATGAAGGAAGATGACGTTATCGATTTCGCCAAGGCGCTCGTAAGTGTAAAGCGTAATCTTCATTACTGTTCTGTATGTTGTAATATCACTGATACGGACCCATGTCGCATCTGTCAGGATAAGTCCAGGGATGTCTCTGTAATCTGTGTAGTTCAGGATTCGAAAGATCTGGTGGCCATGGAGCGCACCAAGGAATTCGATGGGTACTATCATGTGTTACAGGGCGCGATTTCACCTATGGAGGGAATTGGCCCAGACGATATTCGTTTGAAGGAACTCTTGGTTCGATTAAGTGATGAACGTATAAAAGAGATTATCTTGGCAACGAACCCCAACATTGAGGGTGAGGCTACAGCGATGTATATCTCCCGCTTGGTGCGTCCGTTTGAGATCAGTGTGACTCGTATTGCGCATGGATTGCCTGTAGGTGGCGATCTAGAGTATGCGGATGAAGTGACCCTTTCCAAAGCGTTGGAAGGGCGCAGGGAGATGCGTTAGTGTGATCAATTTGTTTTGCGCAGCGGACTTCCTTGGAAACTTTGGATGCTAAATAAGTTTCGATATGCAAAGAGAGCCTTAGGGCTCTCTTTTTTTATGGAAAAAATGAATGTCCGAGTTCTAAGTTTGTCCTTTCCCTGATAAGTATGAGAATATGCTGTGCTGACCAGGAGGGGGAGAGATTATGTTTTTGTGGCGAAACACACGGAACTCGGTAGAGAAACACAACAGAATGTTGAAGGAACTTGAGGCGGATCAGATCTATGCAGATATTCAAATGGCTAAGCAGGAATGGGAACGGGCTATGAGACAGTTTGAAGATGCACAGGGACAGGATGAGATTGATTATGCCATTTATGTATTGGAGGCAGCTGAGCGGAAGTACCAGATCCACTTGAGAAGAGCAAAGCGAGCCAGAGCTAATGATGATGTTACATCACAGCGAGGGGTTAGTATGTAGAGTCACGTTTACATTAAACACGGAGGTGAAACATGTGAAGAGTATCATACTGGGAAGTGTATTGGTTATATCGTTACTGGGGCTTATCGTTATTTTATTCAGAAAGCGGATAGGGTTATCGTTTTTCACGTCATTTGGAATTCATCTGGTGCTGGCTGCAGTAGGGATATATATCGTGAATTATTCCGGCTGGATTACAGGGACCTACATCCCGCTGAACCCTGCAACGATAGGGACTGTAACTGTTTTGGGATTGCCAGGTGTGGGGCTATTATTAGGGTTGAAAATTTCTTTGTTCGGATAGTTGACTCGCAGGATATTTATATGGTACATTATATCTCGTTGCTTTGCTTGCTTGGTTAGATGCTTTAGATGAAATGAAGGAGTTCATTGCGAACTTCGAAAAATAATTTCAAAAAAACACTTGACCAAAACAAACGAAGTATGATATATTATAAAAGTCGCCGCTGAGAGAAAATGGTGACGAAAAAACGAGTTTGATCTTTGAAAACTGAACAACGAGTGAGTAAACATTCTGCTTGCAGAATGAACGCGAAAGTTTGAGACAAGCCTTGGCTTGAATCGACTGGAGCACAAATGAGATTTTTAATCTCGTCAGATTCAAAATGAGCTTATCGCTCTTTTCAATACTTTATTGGAGAGTTTGATCCTGGCTCAGGACGAACGCTGGCGGCATGCCTAATACATGCAAGTCGAGCGGAGTTGATAGGAAGCTTGCTTCCTTGATACTTAGCGGCGGACGGGTGAGTAACACGTAGGCAACCTGCCCTCAAGTTTGGGACAACTACCGGAAACGGTAGCTAATACCGAATAATTGTTTTCTTCGCCTGAAGAGAACTGGAAAGACGGAGCAATCTGTCACTTGGGGATGGGCCTGCGGCGCATTAGCTAGTTGGTGAGGTAACGGCTCACCAAGGCGACGATGCGTAGCCGACCTGAGAGGGTGATCGGCCACACTGGGACTGAGACACGGCCCAGACTCCTACGGGAGGCAGCAGTAGGGAATCTTCCGCAATGGGCGAAAGCCTGACGGAGCAATGCCGCGTGAGTGATGAAGGTTTTCGGATCGTAAAGCTCTGTTGCCAGGGAAGAACGCTTGGGAGAGTAACTGCTCTCAAGGTGACGGTACCTGAGAAGAAAGCCCCGGCTAACTACGTGCCAGCAGCCGCGGTAATACGTAGGGGGCAAGCGTTGTCCGGAATTATTGGGCGTAAAGCGCGCGCAGGCGGTCATTTAAGTCTGGTGTTTAATCCCGGGGCTCAACCCCGGATCGCACTGGAAACTGGGTGACTTGAGTGCAGAAGAGGAGAGTGGAATTCCACGTGTAGCGGTGAAATGCGTAGATATGTGGAGGAACACCAGTGGCGAAGGCGACTCTCTGGGCTGTAACTGACGCTGAGGCGCGAAAGCGTGGGGAGCAAACAGGATTAGATACCCTGGTAGTCCACGCCGTAAACGATGAGTGCTAGGTGTTAGGGGTTTCGATACCCTTGGTGCCGAAGTTAACACATTAAGCACTCCGCCTGGGGAGTACGGTCGCAAGACTGAAACTCAAAGGAATTGACGGGGACCCGCACAAGCAGTGGAGTATGTGGTTTAATTCGAAGCAACGCGAAGAACCTTACCAGGTCTTGACATCTGAATGACCGGTGCAGAGATGTACCTTTTCTTCGGAACATTCAAGACAGGTGGTGCATGGTTGTCGTCAGCTCGTGTCGTGAGATGTTGGGTTAAGTCCCGCAACGAGCGCAACCCTTATATTTAGTTGCCAGCATTTCGGATGGGCACTCTAGATAGACTGCCGGTGACAAACCGGAGGAAGGTGGGGATGACGTCAAATCATCATGCCCCTTATGACCTGGGCTACACACGTACTACAATGGCCGGTACAACGGGCTGCGAAATCGCGAGATGGAGCCAATCCCAACAAAGCCGGTCTCAGTTCGGATTGCAGGCTGCAACTCGCCTGCATGAAGTCGGAATTGCTAGTAATCGCGGATCAGCATGCCGCGGTGAATACGTTCCCGGGTCTTGTACACACCGCCCGTCACACCACGAGAGTTTATAACACCCGAAGTCGGTGGGGTAACCGCAAGGAGCCAGCCGCCGAAGGTGGGATAGATGATTGGGGTGAAGTCGTAACAAGGTAGCCGTATCGGAAGGTGCGGCTGGATCACCTCCTTTCTATGGAGAATCGTTTCCTGCAACGGAAACATTCAAATACAAAATCTAGCCAGGTCGGCTAGTTACTCACTCGTTGCTCAGTTTTGAGAGTTTAAACTCTCAAACGTTTGGTGGCGATAGCGAAGGGGTTCCACACGTTCCCATCCCGAACACGACCGTTAAGCCCTTCAGCGTCGATGGTACTTGGACCGCAGGGTCCTGGGAGAGTAGAACGCCGCCAAGCGTAACCCATTTTGGGTTCAAATAGTATATGTAATGTGGGCCCTTAGCTCAGTTGGTTAGAGCGCACCTCTGATAAGGGTGAGGCCGGTGGTTCGAGTCCACCAGGGCCCACCATCTATATCTTTAAACTTTATATGGGGCCATAGCTCAGCTGGGAGAGCGCCTGCCTTGCAAGCAGGAGGTCAGCGGTTCGATCCCGCTTGGCTCCACCAAAAATGTTTTACAAGTTTGTTCTTTGAAAACTAGATATCGAAACGAAACAAACGCGAATTAGAACATTCCTTTAAGCTGAACTTGTGTAAACAAGTCAAGTGTATAAAGGTAGTTAAATTGCTTTTGTGATGGTATCGGGTGAGAGCGACTTTTGGCTTTGCGCAAGCAAAACAAGGGAAGCGAGCGACCGAAACCGGAACAAAATGGTTAAGCTACTAAGAGCACACGGAGGATGCCTAGGCGCTAGGAGCCGATGAAGGACGTGGCGAACAACGAAACTGCCTCGGGGAGCTGTAAGCAAGCTTTGATCCGGGGGTGTCCGAATGGGGAAACCCAGCTGGGGTAATTTCCAGTTACTCACAACTGAATACATAGGTTGTGTAGAGGCATACCAGGGGAACTGAAACATCTAAGTACCCTGAGGAAGAGAAAACAATAGTGATTCCGTCAGTAGCGGCGAGCGAACGCGGAGAAGCCCAAACCAAAGAGCTTGCTCTTTGGGGTTGTGGGACGTCTCACATGGAGTTACAAAGGAACCGGTTAAGCGAAGAGGTCTGGAAAGGCCCGCCAAAGAAGGTAAAAGCCCTGTAGTTGAAAGTTGGTTCCCTCCGAGACGGATCCCGAGTAGTGCGGGGCACGTGAAACCCCGTATGAATCCGGCAGGACCATCTGCCAAGGCTAAATACTTCCTAGCGACCGATAGTGAAGCAGTACCGTGAGGGAAAGGTGAAAAGCACCCCGGAAGGGGAGTGAAATAGAACCTGAAACCGTGTGCTTACAAAAAGTCAGAGCCCGTTTTAGGGGTGATGGCGTGCCTTTTGTAGAATGAACCGGCGAGTTACGTTCCCGTGCAAGGTTAAGGTGAAGAGCCGGAGCCGTAGCGAAAGCGAGTCTGAATAGGGCGACATAGTACGTGGACGTAGACCCGAAACCGGGTGATCTACCCCTGTCCAGGGTGAAGGTGCGGTAACACGCACTGGAGGCCCGAACCCACGCATGTTGAAAAATGCGGGGATGAGGTGGGGGTAGCGGAGAAATTCCAATCGAACTCGGAGATAGCTGGTTCTCCCCGAAATAGCTTTAGGGCTAGCCTCGGAAAACAGAGTCGTGGAGGTAGAGCACTGATTGGGTGCGGGGCCCGCAAGGGTTACCAAGCTCAGTCAAACTCCGAATGCCATAGACTTACTTCCGGGAGTCAGACAGTGAGTGCTAAGATCCATTGTCAAAAGGGAAACAGCCCAGACCATCAGCTAAGGTCCCCAAGTGTGTGTTAAGTGGGAAAGGATGTGGAGTTGCACAGACAACCAGGATGTTGGCTTAGAAGCAGCCATCATTGAAAGAGTGCGTAATAGCTCACTGGTCGAGTGACTCTGCGCCGAAAATGTAACGGGGCTAAACACACCACCGAAGCTATGGCTTGATGCTTTGCATCAGGGGTAGGGGAGCGTTGTATAAGGGTTGAAGGTGTACCGTAAGGAGCGCTGGACATTATACAAGTGAGAATGCCGGTATGAGTAACGAAAAGATCAGTGAGAATCTGATCCGCCGAAAGCCTAAGGGTTCCTGAGGAAGGCTCGTCCGCTCAGGGTAAGTCGGGACCTAAGGCGAGGCCGAAAGGCGTAGTCGAAGGACAACAGGTCGAAATTCCTGTACCACCGTAAGCCGTTATGAGCAATGGGGGGACGCAGTAGGGTAGTGACGCGGACTGATGGATGTCCGTCTAAGCAGTAAGGCTGATGTGTAGGCAAATCCGCACATTGTAAGGCTGAGCTGTGATGGGGAGCGAAAATTATAGTAGCGAAGGTCATGATCTCACACTGCCAAGAAAAGCCTCTAGCCAGGTGATGGTGCCCGTACCGCAAACCGACACAGGTAGGCGAGAAGAGTATTCTAAGGCGCGCGGAAGAACTCTCGTTAAGGAACTCGGCAAAATGACCCCGTAACTTCGGGAGAAGGGGTGCCCCGGTAGTGTGAATAGCACGAGGGGGCCGCAGTGAAAAGGCCCAAGCGACTGTTTAGCAAAAACACAGGTCTGTGCGAAGCCGTAAGGCGAAGTATACGGGCTGACGCCTGCCCGGTGCTGGAAGGTTAAGGGGAGTGGTTAGGAGCAATCCGAAGCTGTGAACCGAAGCCCCAGTAAACGGCGGCCGTAACTATAACGGTCCTAAGGTAGCGAAATTCCTTGTCAGGTAAATTCTGACCCGCACGAATGGCGTAACGACTTGGGCGCTGTCTCAACGAGAGATCCGGTGAAATTTTAATACCTGTGAAGATGCAGGTTACCCGCGACAAGACGGAAAGACCCCATGGAGCTTTACTGCAGCTTGATATTGAATTTGGGTACGATCTGTACAGGATAGGTGGGAGCCTTTGAAGTGTGAGCGCCAGCTTGCATGGAGGCAACGTTGGGATACCACCCTGATCGTATCTAGGTTCTAACCTGGTACCGTAATCCGGTGCGGGGACAGTGTCAGGTGGGCAGTTTGACTGGGGCGGTCGCCTCCTAAAGAGTAACGGAGGCGCCCAAAGGTTCCCTCAGAATGGTTGGAAATCATTCGAAGAGTGCAAAGGCATAAGGGAGCTTGACTGCGAGACCTACAAGTCGAGCAGGGACGAAAGTCGGGCTTAGTGATCCGGTGGTACCGCATGGAAGGGCCATCGCTCAACGGATAAAAGCTACCCTGGGGATAACAGGCTTATCTCCCCCAAGAGTCCACATCGACGGGGAGGTTTGGCACCTCGATGTCGGCTCATCGCATCCTGGGGCTGAAGTAGGTCCCAAGGGTTGGGCTGTTCGCCCATTAAAGCGGTACGCGAGCTGGGTTCAGAACGTCGTGAGACAGTTCGGTCCCTATCTGTCGTGGGCGTAGGAAATTTGAGAGGAGCTGTCCTTAGTACGAGAGGACCGGGATGGACGTACCGCTGGTGTACCAGTTGTTCCGCCAGGAGCACCGCTGGGTAGCTATGTACGGACGGGATAAACGCTGAAAGCATCTAAGCGTGAAGCCCCCCTCAAGATGAGATTTCCCAGTATGTAAGACCCCTTGAAGACGACGAGGTAGATAGGCTGGGGGTGGAAGTGCAGCAATGCATGGAGCTGACCAGTACTAATCGGTCGAGGGCTTATCCAATAGCAAGTTCTAAATCGCGTGTTTCGTTTCGAATCTAGTTTTCAGGGAGCAATCCTTGAATGATGTTGATGATTGTTATTTGGAGAGATACCCAAGTGGCTATAAGGGGACCCTCTGCTAAGGGGTTAGACTGCGTAAGCGGTGCGAGGGTTCGAATCCCTCTCTCTCCGCCATCTTTACCTAAAGATGGACAAGCAATCAAGACACAATTAATATGGCGGTGTAGCTCAGCTGGCTAGAGCGTACGGTTCATACCCGTAAGGTCGGGGGTTCGATCCCCTCCGCCGCTACCATATTACCCAGGAGGCTTAGCTCAGCTGGGAGAGCATCTGCCTTACAAGCAGAGGGTCGGGGGTTCGATCCCCTCAGCCTCCACCATATACGCCGGTGTAGCTCAACTGGTAGAGCAACTGACTTGTAATCAGTAGGTTGGGGGTTCAAGTCCTCTCGCCGGCACCATTAATGCCTGGAACCGTGGTGTAGTTGGCCTAACATGCCTGCCTGTCACGCAGGAGATCGCGGGTTCGAATCCCGTCGGTTCCGCCATTAATCCTAAAAATTAAATATGGCTCGGTAGCTCAGTCGGTAGAGCAGAGGACTGAAAATCCTCGTGTCGGCGGTTCGATTCCGTCCCGAGCCACCTTTAATCCTTGGAGGATTAGCGAAGTGGCCAAACGCATCAGACTGTAAATCTGCTCCCGTACGGGTTCGGTGGTTCGAATCCATCATCCTCCACCAGTTTTATGAGTCATTAGCTCAGTTGGTAGAGCACCTGACTTTTAATCAGGGTGTCGAAGGTTCGAGCCCTTCATGACTCATCTTTAAGAAAAGAGTGATTAATCATTAATTTGATTAGTTGCTCTTTTTTTGTTATGTAATTTTAGCTCAATATGGATATTTATTAATGCTGGGCAAGATATGATAAACTAATAGAAAACATGCAGAGTGGTGACGTTCATTATATGAAGCTCATACCTGATTTAAAACAGCAAATTGAAGTCATTATAGGCACAAATTTGGACGAATATGAAATTACAATAGAAGAATGGATGCAATCTGTTGCCAATCTAGTTGGTAATCATGAAAATTTAGAGACCTTTGGTGATGAAGGTGAGCATCAGGAGTTATCTGATCAATCTGCATCTCCAATTTCATCCGATGTAATCAGTTTGAATACGGGAAAGCGTATATTTTTTAAGGTTCGGATGAATGAGCAAGAAGAGACTGTCGTGTGTTGGGGATGCCCTGCAAAATCAATTACCGTAGAAACACGACAATTGATTGAGCTTTTGATCCGCACTAACACGGCTCTACCCGATGAGGTACAGCCTGTTGTATATGAGAATGATAGGGAGCAGTATTTGACTGAATTGGGTCTCTGGCTTAAAGAGCAGATCGAAGAACCAACCAAGCAGGAATCTGAAGCGGTTCCTGATCGCTTTGTGGTGCCCGCAGGATTAAATGCTGAGAAGATTCTGTTCTTGCTGCAAGGCGATACACCGGATGCACATCGTTTACGGTCCAAGGAACTCAACAAGTTGCTTGAGAGTTACTTTGGCGAGGAGATAGTCTTGATTCCTTTGGGGGAGCAAGAGTGGATTTTCATGGGTGATAAGGAAATTGTTACAGAAGAAGCCGAGGAAGATACAACGGAAGCCAAAAAGGATTCGCTGAACGCCTTTTGTCTGGGGTTACATGAATTGGTTGCCAGTGAGTGGGCTGGGGTGTTCCATCTGTCTGCATCTCTGCCATGCATTCCTGCGCAACAACTTGTATCGGTCACAACTCTTCTTAGAGAGAGTGTTCACTTAGGGAGAGCATTCCATGTTACGCAGCATATTCATCTCCCATGGGATCTTCACCTGGAGAGGTTGGTAGCGAGCATTCCAGATGATCAACGTATACGTTTTATAAAGGAAACTGGCAAAGACACGGTAATCTTCAATGACAGTGAGACACTTGCTACGCTGGAGACCTTTTTTAGCCTGGACTGTAATGTCAGCGAGACAGCGAAACGACTTTTCATTCATCGTAATACGTTGGTATACCGTCTGGACAAGATCAAACAGGAGATTGGCTATGATGTGAGGCACTTCGAAAGTGCCGTTCTAGTGCAGTTTTTACTACTAATGTACAAAGTGACGAAAAAGCATTGATATTTTTGTGCAGTTTGCGAATAGTCAAACCTCACGTAGATAGGGTATTATAAAAATACAAATTGTATTCGATTACAAAATGATCTCTGAGGAGGCAACAATCATGGCTGGAGTACGTTTAGAGCATATTTTCAAAAAATACCCGGGTTCTGATAAAGCAACTGTAGTTGACATTAACCTGGACATTAAAGATAAAGAATTTCTGGTACTGGTAGGTCCGTCCGGTTGTGGTAAGTCAACAACACTTCGTATGATCGCAGGCCTTGAGGAAATTTCTGAAGGTAAACTCTATATCGGTGACCGTGTCGTTAATGATGTTGCACCTAAAGACCGCGATATCGCGATGGTATTCCAATCCTATGCCTTGTATCCACATATGAGCGTATATCAAAACATGGCGTTTGGTTTGAAATTGCGTAAGGTTAAAAAAGATGAGATCGACAAACGTGTACGTGAAGCAGCTAAAATCCTGGATATCGAACATTTGCTTGAGCGTAAACCTAAGGCATTGTCCGGTGGTCAACGTCAACGTGTCGCTTTGGGACGTGCGATTGTCCGTGATCCACAAGTGTTCTTGATGGATGAGCCTCTCTCCAACTTGGATGCCAAACTGCGTGGTCAAATGCGTGCTGAGATCACTAAACTTGCGAAACGTTTGGAAACAACTGTTATCTACGTAACGCATGACCAGATCGAAGCTATGACGATGGGTGATCGGATCGTTGTTATGAAGGATGGTATCATCCAACAAGCAGCTTCTCCGGAAGAGTTGTATAACCTGCCGGCTAACCTGTTCGTAGCTGGTTTCATCGGTTCCCCGACAATGAACTTTATCTCGGGTAAACTCGCTGAGCAAGGTACTAGCATGCATTTCATAGCTCCTGGTGTGGATGTTGAAATCCCGCAAGGTAAAGCACAAGTGTTGAAATCTAGAGGATACATTGGTAAAGAAGTGATTCTGGGTGTTCGTCCAGAAGACATTCACGAAGAGCCAGTATTCCTGGAAGCATCCCCGAACTCTGTATTCTCTACACACGTCGATGTTACAGAGAACCTGGGTCACGAAATGCTCCTCTACTTGAGCGGTGTTGGTAATGATACAACGATCGCACGTGTAGACGGACGTTCTAACACTCGTGATGGTTCCACAGTTAAAATGGCCATCGACATGAACAAAGTTCATATCTTTGACAAAGAGACTGAAGTGAACGTACTTCTTCAAGACAAATAATACTGGGATTCCTCGGTGACGATGGAACCTGACAGTTAACGCAATTATACATTGTAATGAGAGCCCCTTCCGTTATTGCTGGAAGGGGCTTTTTTAAGATTAATGAATTTATAAGTTTCGGCAGAGTTGAAGGATTAATAATCGTAAGAAAAACACCCCTTAAACTACGAATGTAGTATCCTAGAAGGTGCTTCGATCAGAAGACTTTTCTTACTAATGGTTGTCGGAGGCTGCGATTGCATTCATCCCGGAATTCATTTAAGATTATTTGAAGGTCTGTCTTCATTTATTTGAGAGAATCGACTGTTGGAAGGGTATGCATTCTGTACCCCATGTTGTGAATGCGCTAATAATGGAAATAACTGATACACGATCTGATGTACATAGAGGGACAGCTAATGCTGAAAGGAAGAGACAAATGGCGAAAAAAGTGAAAGTATCTGAACTGGTGCAGCAATTTCAGTTGGAGGTTGTTTCTGGATCTCACGGATTGAAAAGAGTCATTACGGTAGATGACCTGAACCGTCCTGGTCTGGAAATGGCCGGTTATTTTGAATACCATCCACAAGAACGGGTACAGCTGCTTGGAAGAACGGAGTTAGCTTTCTTTGCAATGTTACCTGAGCAAGAGCGGCGCGATCGTATGCAACGTCTTTGTACGGAAGAGACGCCTTGTATCGTTGTTACGCGTGGACTGGAAGTTCCGCAAGAGCTGATTGATATCAGTGAAGAGCAGAATCTGGCTGTACTTCGCAGCAATATGGCTACTACGATTCTATCCAGCCGGATCACAGGATTCTTGGAAAAGAAATTGGCACCAACAGCAACCATTCACGGTGTACTTTGTGATGTCTATGGCGTAGGTATGCTGATCACAGGTAGCAGCGGTATTGGTAAGAGTGAAACAGCGCTTGAACTGGTGAAACGTGGACACCGACTGATTGCCGATGATGCGGTAGAGATCCGCCAAACGTCAGATTTTCAGCTGCACGGTACTGCACCTGAATTGATCCGCCACTTGCTCGAGATTCGAGGTGTCGGTATTATCAACGTCATGACATTATTCGGGGCTGGTGCGGTTCGGAATAACAAACGGATTACTTTGGTTGTACGTCTGGAAGCATGGCAGCAGGATAAACAATATGATCGTCTGGGTCTGGATGAAGAGACTACACGTATCATTGATACGGATGTACCTCTCGTTACGATTCCTGTTCGTCCGGGACGGAACTTGGCGGTTATTATTGAAGTGGCAGGTATGAACTATCGCCTGAAACAGATGGGTCTGAATGCTGCACTGCAATTCACGAACAAGCTGACAGCAACCATCTCGGAAGATATGGAAGACATGGATTAAGAAATATTTTATACAAGGATATGAAGATAAATGGTTGACATGTACTGCTTCTCTTAAGGCGCAGTGTATGCCAACCATTCGTCATGCGTGCGATTGATTGAATAAATAGGAGTGTGAATGAATGGATACATTATTACTGTTGAACCCGATTGCGTTCTCTATTGGAGCGTTAAAGGTTCACTGGTACGGGCTTATTCTTGGTGCTGCGGCACTTATAGGACTCCTGCTCGTGATCCGGGAGGGCAAACGTTACAATATTCCACAGGAAGTGTTCATGGACATGGTCTTGCTGGGCGTGCCTTCTGCCATCATTGGTGCCCGCATCTACTACGTCGCATTTAAGTGGGAAGATTATAAGGATAATTTCTGGGATGTCTTTAAAATATGGAATGGCGGTATCGCCATCTATGGTGCTCTTATTGGTGCAATCATCTGCGCAGTTATTTTCTTCCGTCGTAAAGGATATAACTTCTGGCGTATGGCCGATATCTGTGCGCCTGGACTGCTCGTTGGACAGTTGATCGGACGCTGGGGGAACTTTGTGAATCAGGAAGCCTACGGCGGTCCTGTGGAAGAATCATTTTTGAGAGACAAGCTTCATCTGCCGGACTTTATTGTGAATCAAATGAACGTAGAAGGCGTATTCCACCATCCTGCGTTTTTGTATGAATCGATGTGGAGTCTCGTTGGTCTGGTCTTGTTGCTGGTTCTGCGTCGTCAGAAGTTTCTGCGTTCAGGTGAACTGTTCATGTCTTATTTCATCTGGTACTCTATCGGTCGCTTCTTTATTGAAGCTTTGCGTACGGACAGTCTTGGCTTCCAGGCTCCGCAGTGGGTTGCTTCACTAGTGAACGGGTTGTGGTCTCCAATGACTGCAATGGGCTTTGAACAAGGATATCTTGATCCTGCTTACGGTAACGTAAGAATCTCGCAACTGCTCGCGATTGGCATCATTATTGTTGCTGTTGTATTCATTGTGGTGAGAAGAGTGACAGGTAAAGCAGATGTTCGTTATAGTGATCCGATTGTATCGTCCGAGGTTACCTCAGATGATATGGAGCATACGGGAACAGTTGCTGGCAAAGAGAGTAAGTTAACACCTCCAGCCAAAGATGATCCGAAGCAAGTTGATGATAAAAAGGAGTAATGCAACATGATTGACACGGTATTGTTTGATCTGGACGGAACGATTATTGATACCAATGAGTTGATTATCAGCTCATTCCAGCATGTCATGGGGGGATGGAAGCATTCAGCTCCATGGACTCGGGAACAGATCATTCCACATATGGGTGGCACACTGGAGCAGCAAATGCGCACTTTCTCTGGCCAGGAGGAAGTCTCCGAGTACGTGAAAGGTTACCGTGCTTATAATGATATCCATCATGAAGCGATGGTTAGACCTTTTCCACATGTTATTGAGGTAGTAGAGGCGCTGCATCAGGCGGGCATTGTGATGGGTGTGGTCACAACCAAAATTCGTCCATCTACATTAAAGGTGCTAGAACGTTTTGACCTATTGAAGTATATGAAGACGATTGTAACAGTAACTGACGTAACGAATCCGAAGCCGCACGCTGAACCGGTACTGAAAGCGATGACGGAACTGGGTGCAGATCCTGCCAAAACGTTAATGGTGGGTGACAGTCCAGTGGATATCCAATCGGCACAGAATGCGGGCGCACTCTCGGCGGGGGTTGCATGGTCTCTTAAAGGAGAAACAATCCTGAACGGATATGGACCCGACTATATGTTGCATGACATGAGAGACTTGTTGAAACTCATCCGTATTGAAACGGGACGTTCATGAGAAAAGTAACCCGCTATCCGGTAGAGGACCAGAATGCACTTTGGCATATCTACAAGACAGTGAGTCCGTGGAAGGGCGTTCGTAATTTTATCTGGATCCAGTTGTCACGTTACTGTCCGATCCTATCGGTGAAGAATTGGATTTACCGCCGAATGCTCGGTATGAAGGTGGGAAAACACACGGCCTTTGGCCTGATGGTGATGGTGGATGTGTTTTTTCCGGAGAAAATAACGGTCGGCGAAAACTCGGTCATCGGTTACAACACAACGATTCTCGCTCATGAGTATCTCATTAAGGAGTACAGACTCGGTGAGGTGATTATCGGGGAAAATGTACTGATAGGTGCCAATACAACGATTCTGCCCGGGGTAACTATAGGAGACGGAGCTGTTGTAGCTGCTGGAGCAGTCGTACATAAGGATGTTGCACCAGGAGCTTTTGTTGGAGGTAATCCACTGCGTGATTTATCCCGCGCGGCAGCTTCTACGGAAGAAACTGTCTTTAACACGGATGATTCTTCTCAGGGTAGTGTGCATTGAGTCAATAAAGTAATGAATGAAGATGGGTTGAAGTAAAAAGCTGCTTATGGCAGCTTTTTTCGTATATAAATACCGATTGGCGAGCGTAATGGTGTGCATATAAAACGATATGTCGATCCAAGGGCAATCAAGCTTTGGTATTGTTGACGGTAGTGCGGATTTCATGTTATCATATCCCATATCCTTTAGTTTGTTAGCACTTTACCATGTGAAAGTATTCTTGGAGAAATGAAGCATGATAAAGATTGAACTAAACCAATAGTTGAAGGCTTATGCGATAATACTGTGATTCAGGTTTATAAGATAGAATGGGGATTTACACTACATAAATCCTGTTGAAATAGAACGAGTGCGACTCTTAAATTACTGACTCGGGGTGAATATTACCAATGTCCAAACCAAAAGGTTTTGAAAAACCGACCGGATTCCGCGACTATACACCACATGTAGTATCCAAGCTGCGGACGATTGAACGCAATGTACTGGAATGTATGGAACGCTGGGGTTACCGTCAGATCATCACACCAACGATTGAATATTACGACACGGTAGGTGTGGCAAGCTCTACATCAGATCGTAAATTATTTAAATTGCTAAACAGCAGGGGAACCACACTGGTACTCAGATCGGATCTAACGGCTCCGATTGCACGCGTCGTTTCATCCATGCTCAAAGATGAGCAGTTGCCACTGCGTCTGTCCTATCATGCGAACGTATTCCGTTCTATTGAAGAGGAAGCTGGGCGTGAGGCTGAATTCTTTCAGACGGGCGTGGAACTGGTTGGGGACGACTCGCCTGAAGCGGATGCAGAAGTTGTTGCGCTTGCGATCGCCTCTTTGCAGGCAGCGGGAGTGTCTTCTTTTAAAATAGCGATGGGTCATATGGGATTCCTGAACGGATTACTGGAGGAAGTGATTCCAGGCCAGACCGCTGAGCAGGAGCAATTGAAGGAAGGGTTGCTCGGACGTGATTATGTCGGCTATCGCCAGTCAATTGAAGCATTGAATCTGGAGCCGAAGTTGAAAGAACAGCTTGAAGCGATCCTGCGTCTGCGTGGTGGTAAGGAAGTATGCACACATGCGGTAGAGCTAAGTTCAAGTGCTGAAGCAGCACAGTCGATTGCACATCTGTGTGCTGTATTCGAAGTGTTGGAAGCGTACGGTGTATCCGAGCATGTGCTGATTGATCTGACGATGATCGGTGATTTCTCCTATTATACGGGCATGACCTTTGAAGGGTATGCAGCCGAACTGGGATCTCCGGTATGTAGCGGCGGACGGTATGATAATCTGTTACAACAGTTTGGTCGTTCATTGCCAGCTACAGGATTTGCACTGAAAACGAACCGTATTATTGATGGTGTTCATGGCATTACCATTGAAGAGAAAAAACCGGTACTTATCCAATATACCCCGAAACGTCGGGCCGAGGCACTAACAGAAGCGGCAAGATTACGCAGTATGGGACAAAATGTAGTGACACTCCTTCTTCCTGAAGACGGGGCTGGGGCAAGTGCCGTATCGGTTGAAGCAAGAACTGCTCAGGCTGAGCAGGTTATTACTTACGGATCTGAAGAAGGAGGACGCTGAGATGTCGGATATTCTGAAGGTGGCCATGCCGAAGGGCCGAATCTATAAAAAAGCCTCCAAATTGTTCCGTGAAGCGGGGCTGGATATTCCAGAAGACGTGGACGATACACGCAGATTGGTCATCGAAGTACCGGAAGCGGGAATGGAATTCATTATGGCGAAGCCAGTAGATGTTCCAACTTATGTGGAGTACGGTGTTGCCGATATCGGAATTGTTGGTAAAGACGTGCTGCTGGAGGAAGATCGGGATGTGTACGAACTGTTGAATCTGGGAATCGCTCAGTGCCGTATGTCTGTGATCGGGCTTCCAGACTGGAAGCCAGGCATCCAGCAACGTGTTGCAACGAAGTATCCAAGGATTGCCTCACAGTATTTCCGGGAGCAGGGGCAGCAGGTCGAGGTGATCAAGCTGAATGGTTCCATTGAGCTAGCGCCCCTAATTGGTCTGGCAGACCGGATTGTCGATCTGGTGGAGACAGGCCAGACACTGCGCGAGAACGGATTGGTGGAGATGACAAGCATTCTGGACATCACCAGCCGTCTTATCGCCAATCGGGTAAGTTATCGGATGAAAAATGCACGAATCCAGGCTTTGTGTGATGCACTTCAGCAGGTCATACCGGCATCGAATGAGATATCGGCGGGAAGCTTTCGGGGATAAATTAATGCGTTGGAAACATAGATGAGAAACATACAAAGCAGAAGCAGAAGCAAAATTAAGAGTTAGAGACAAAATAAAGAAGCAAATCGGCCACAAGAAGGCAGGTATTACAGAGGATGAGGAGGTTGTACGTATGAAAATTGTACCTGCACGGGAGTTTGATCTGAAGCGGGAAGTGGAGTATGGCACGCCGGAGCAAAATGAAACGGTACGGCGTATTGTCAGCGACATTCGCCGTGAGGGTGATGCGGCACTGCTGCGTTACACGGAGCAGCTGGACCGCACAAAGCTGACGGCCGCGGAATTGCGCGTGCCGCAGGAAGAGCTACAGGCGGCTTATGCAGCCGTGGAGCCATCCTTTGTGACGGCGATTCGGCAAGCCGCCGCCAACATTCGTGCGTTTCATGAGAAACAGAAACGCAACTCGTGGATGGATTGGCAGCCGGACGGCAGCCTGCTGGGCCAGGTCATCCGACCGCTGAAGCGGGTCGGCGTCTATGTACCTGGCGGCAAAGCAGCGTATCCATCGTCTGTGCTGATGAATGTGATTCCGGCACAGGTGGCAGGCGTGCCGGAGATTGTTCTCGTGACGCCGCCGTCAACGAACGGTGGCGAAGGTATTAACCCGTACATCCTCGTTGCTGCTGCGGAAGCAGGCGTGAGCGAGATGTACCGGGTTGGCGGCGCTCAAGCTATCGCCGCCCTGGCTTACGGCACGGAGAGTATTGCACCGGTCGACAAGATCTGTGGACCGGGCAATATTTACGTGGCGCTCGCGAAGCGCGAGGTGTACGGTGCGGTCGATATCGATAGTATCGCCGGGCCGAGTGAGATTGTGGTGCTCGCCGATGATACGGCGAATCCAGTGTACGTCGCCGCCGACCTGTTGTCGCAGGCGGAACATGACGAGATGGCATCGGCCATTCTCGTCACGAATTCGGCCACGCTGGCGGAAGCCGTGCAGGGCGAAGTGCAGCGGCAGCTTGAAGTGCTGCCGCGGCGGGATATCGCTGCTGCTTCCGTGGAGCAGTATGGCGCGATTATTGTGGTCGATTCCATCGATGAAGGGATCGACGTGGTGAACCGGCTTGCACCGGAGCATCTGGAGATCATGGTGCAGGAGCCGATGGCTTACGCTGGCCGGATCGAAAATGCCGGTGCGATCTTCCTCGGCCCATACAGCTCGGAGCCGGTAGGGGATTACTTTGCCGGACCGAATCATATTATTCCAACCAATGGAACCGCGCGATTCAGTTCACCGGTGGATGTGGATGATTTTATCAAGAAATCGAGTCTGATCTATTATAGTAAAGAAGCGCTGCTGCAGAACGGAGCGGCTATTATAGAGTTGGCCCGCCATGAGGGTCTTGAAGGGCATGCCCGTGCAATCGCTGTACGGTTAGAACAGGAAGGAAAGGCGGAATCGGACAATGGATAAGCAAAATAATGGTGTGGAACTTGAAAACAAAGGTGCAGTGCGCCAAGCAGAGGTTGACCGCAAAACAAACGAGACCAATATCCAATTGGCCTTTAATGTAGATGGAACAGGACAATCCACGATTGAAACGGATGTACCTTTCCTGAATCATATGCTGGATCTGTTCACAAAGCACGGACAATTCGACCTGAACGTGCAGGCCCGCGGAGATATTGATATCGACGATCATCACACGGTTGAAGACATCGGAATCTGTCTCGGACAGACGTTGCGAGAAGCGTTGGGTGACAAACGTGGAATTAAGCGTTACGCCAGTGTTTTTGTACCAATGGACGAGGCACTCGCTCAGGTCATTATTGATGTGAGCAACCGACCGCACTTTGAATACCGTGCAGAATACCCTTCCCAACAGGTAGGCAGTTTCTCCACGGAGCTGGTACATGAATTCCTATGGAAATTGGCGCTGGAAGCTCGGATTACGTTACATGTCATTGTGCACTATGGTCAGAACACCCACCACATGATTGAAGCGATCTTTAAAGCATTGGGACGTGCACTGGATGAAGCAACGATGATTGATCCACGTGTAACGGGTGTGCCTTCCACGAAGGGAGTGCTGTAGACGATGGCGATTGCAATTGTCGATTACGGTATGGGTAACCTGCACAGCGTCGGCAAAGCGGTCGAACGTCTTGGCTACGAAGCGCTGGTCACGGGTGACCGGGAAGAGATTCTTGGCGCAGATGGTGTCATTCTGCCAGGCGTAGGTGCTTTTGGTGATGCGATGGTTCATCTGCGGGAGAGCGGACTGGATACGGTGGTGAAGGAAGCCGCTGCCGGGTCTAAACCACTGCTCGGTATCTGTTTGGGCATGCAATTGTTATTCAGCTCAAGTGAAGAGCATGGTGAGCATGAGGGACTGGATATTTTGCCAGGTAAAGTGGTGCGATTCGCACCAGGAGAGCTGAAAGTTCCTCATATGGGATGGAACCATTTGGAATTTCTGCACGCGGAAAATCCTCTATTTAGGGGGCTTGAGGCAGGTCACGTCTATTTTGTCCATTCCTATCATGCGCTTACTGAAAACAGGGACGATCTGCTGGCGGTAACGGATTACGGACATCCGGTGACAGCCATTGTAGGCAGAGGATCCAACTTCGGCATGCAATTCCACCCGGAGAAAAGTGGAGAGCTTGGTATAAAGCTGCTCGGTAACTTTTTGGCTCTGACAGGAGCACCTGTACAAAGGTAAAACATCATCTCTTCTTAACTATAGAAAGCGTACAAATCTAATTCATATTCAGGAGGCCTTGTATGTCATCTTTTATCCTATATCCGGCGATTGATATCCGGGACGGCAAATGTGTAAGACTGGTGCAGGGAGATTATAATCAGGAGACCGTGTATAACGATGACCCGGTTCAAGTGGCTCTATCCTGGGAGAAGCAAGGCGGTACATACGTTCATCTGGTGGATCTGGATGGTGCGAAAGCAGGGCACCCTGTTAACGATGAGCTGATCGGGCGGATTGCCTCGGCTGTGAACGTACCTGTTCAGGTGGGCGGCGGACTTCGTACGGTAGCGGATGTAGAACGTTTGCTGGGTCTGGGTGTTAGCCGGCTGATCATTGGAACAGCAGCGATTGAGGATCGTGCTTTTACAGAGGAAGTACTGGGACGTTACGGCGACAAAGTGGCAATTGGCATCGACGCTCGTAATGGTTACGTGGCAACCCGCGGATGGCTTGAAACATCGGAAGTACAGGCAGAGGTGCTCGCGAAGGAACTGGCGGCATATGGCGCAGAAACGTTTATCTTTACGGATATATCCCGTGATGGCATGATGCAGGGTCCTAACGTAGAAGCGATTGTGTCTCTAGCCAAGGCAAGCGGACGGACGGTTATTGCTTCTGGCGGTGTAAGTGTAATGGATGATTTGCTTCGTCTGAGTCGCCACGCGGATGATGGTGTTGGTGGAGCAATTGTGGGTAAAGCACTGTATACGGGAAGCATCGATCTGTCTGAAGCAGTACGTGCGGTCAATAAGTAAGGGATATTCGGATAGAGAGGAAGAGGTAGCATGCTGGCAAAAAGAATCATCCCCTGTCTGGACGTGAAGGACGGCCGGGTCGTCAAAGGCGTCAACTTCGTTAATCTCCGCGATGCGGGTGATCCGGTAGAGCTGGCGGCACTATATGACCGCGAGGGCGCGGACGAATTGGTGTTTCTCGATATCTCCGCTTCGGTAGAAGGTCGCGAAACGATGGAAGAAGTCGTACGGCAGACGGCGGGCGAGATCGCTATTCCCTTTACGGTAGGTGGTGGCATCTCCAAGGTGGAGGACATGAAGCGGATTCTCCGTGCAGGTGCGGATAAAATTGCAGTGAATACAGCCGCGGTACTTAATCCGCAGTTGATCGCAGATGGTGCACGTCGCTTTGGCTCGCAGTGCATCGTGGTAGCGATTGATGCCAAGTTTAACGAAGCTTGGGGCGAGTGGGAAGTCTATACCCATGGTGGACGGAAACCCTCCGGGATCAAGGCGTTGGAATGGGTTAAACAGGCTGAGAGCTTGGGCGCGGGAGAGATTCTGCTCACAAGTATGGACGCGGACGGAACAAAAGACGGCTTTGATCTGAAGCTGACGGCAGCAGTATCCGAATCTGTGCGTATTCCAGTCATCGCATCGGGCGGTGCGGGCAAAGAATCTCATTTCTATGATGTATTTACCACAGGCAAAGCGGACGCAGGGCTGGCCGCAACGATTTTCCATTACAAAGAAATCGCCGTACCGGCGTTAAAACAACATTTGAGAGAACAAGGGGTGGAGATCCGTGACTAAAGTGAGCGATGAAATCAAGGAACAGTTATCCTTGGAACAGGTTGTGGAACACATTCGTTGGAGTGACGGTTTGGTTCCTGCCATTGTGCAGGATGTAGATACTCGTGAAGTTTTAATGATGGCTTATATGAATCGCGAATCCCTGAAGTTGTCGCTGGAATCCGGTGAGACCTGGTTCTGGTCACGCTCGCGTCAGGAGTTGTGGCATAAAGGGGCAACATCTGGCAACGTGCAGACGATTACTTCCCTAAAATATGATTGTGACGGCGATACCTTGTTGGTTGAGGTGAAACCGAACGGTCCGGCTTGCCATACAGGGGCGGTAACTTGTTTCCATAATGAAATCATTGGTTTGCCAGAGAAATCGGCAGACAAGGCTTCGGATGAAGCGGGTGCGGCATCTGCTTCTGCAAGTTCCGGTTCCGAAAGTCGCTTTGAGGTATTGGCTGAACTGGAATCCGTTATTGCAGAGCGTGAACGTGAGCGTCCTGAGGGTGCATATACAACGTATCTGTTTGATAAAGGTGTAGACAAAATACTGAAAAAAATCGGTGAAGAAGCGTCCGAGACGATCATCGCCGCCAAAAATAAAGATAATGACGAGCTTCGTCTGGAAGTCAGTGACCTGATGTATCACCTGCTGGTCCTGTTACAAGAGCGCAAGCTACCACTGGACGACATTATGTCAGAGCTGAGCCGCCGTCATGAACGGCCTCGCCGCGATTAGGAGGCGAGTTTCGTGCGTATAGACTATCATACACACCATGAGCGGTGTGGACATGCCGTGGGCAAACTGGAAGAGTACGTGCAGCGTGGTGTGGAGATCGGACTATCCCAGATTGGATTGTCCGATCACATGCCCTTGTTGCATGTCGATCCGGCTCAATATTATCCGGAAATGGCGATGCCTATGGATGAACTGCCGCGTTACGTAGAGGAGTGTTTCTCCCTGAAAGAACGTTACCGTGGGCAGATTGACGTACGTGTTGGTCTGGAAGGTGACTATATCGAAGGCTGGGAAACAGAGATCCGTGCGATCATTGAGCGTTATCCATGGGATTATGTGATTGGCTCTGTGCATTTTCTTGGGGAATGGGACATTACGGATTTCCGCCAGACCCATCACTGGGAGGGCAAAGACATCCTTGAAGTATATCGTCAGTACTACGATGCCGTAAGCAAGGCAGCCGCCACGGGCATGTACGATATTATGGGCCATACGGATGTCATTAAACGCTTCGGTTTTGTTCCTTCAACAGAGCAAACAGAAGAACGTATCTCACTGGAGAACGCAGCGTTGCAGGCTATTGCCAAAAGTGGCTGCGCCATGGAACTGAATGCTTCCGGGTTATCGAAGCCTTGTGCCGAGATGTTCCCTAGTCGCAGAATGTTGACGGAAGCCATTCGCTTGAGTATTCCATTAACCATGGGCTCTGATGCACATGACCCAATGAAGCTGGGCGATTATTTGCCTGAAGCTGAAGCACTTTTACATGAGTTGGGCTGTACGGAAGTCGCTGTTTTTGAAGGCCGTCATCGCTCGTTCATTCCTTTAAATGTATAAGCCATTAGAGTATAATGAGGGTAGGAAATAACCTTTTAGATAAGGGATTATATAGGGATTTCAACCCTCAGGAGGGCATTATGCAGCATTCGTTACGTATTTTTTCCGGTTCATCGAACCCTAAGCTGGCAGAACAGGTATGTGACAAGCTGGGTGTACAACTGGGCAAGATCAAGCTGTCCAGGTTCAAGAGCGGAGAAATATACGTTCATTATGAAGAAACGATCCGTAATTGTGATGTGTTTCTGGTACAGTCGTTGTCTCATCCGATTAATGAGCTGTTTGTCGAGCTGTTGGTGATGATTGATGCCGCAAAGAGGGCTTCAGCGCGCACTGTGAACATCATTGTTCCGTATTACGGCTATGCTCGTCAAGAGCGCAAATCCGCACCTCGGGAACCGATCTCGGCCAAGATGGTAGCAGATGTATTAACTACGGCTGGCGCCAATCGAGTGGTAACGATCGACCTGCACGCAGCGGCCATTCAGGGATTCTTCAACATTCCGGTTGACCATATGACATCACTGGATCTGATTAGTGATTATCTGTTAAGCAAAGGAATCGAGAACCCTGTTGTCGTCTCCCCGGATGCGGGACGAGCATCGATGGCAGAGAAGCTGGCGAACCGTCTGGATTCTCCATTTGCCATTATGATCAAGAAACGTCCAAGCCATAATGAATCGGTGATTACCCATGTCATTGGTGATGTAGAAGGACGGACACCTATTATTATTGAGGATCTGATCGACACTGGAACAACCATTCTGAATGTTGTGGAAGGGTTGAAGGAACGTGGCTCCAAAAATGTATATGTATGTGCAACACACGGATTGTTCTCGGATGGGGCAGTAAGTAAATTGAATCACCCGTCAATTGAAGAGGTGGTCGTTACGGACTCGATCGCACTGCCAGATGACCACCCTGAATGCTTCAAAGTGTTACCTGTTGCGCCAATGCTGGCCCGCGCCGTACGCATTATTGTGGATGGTGGCTCCATGGCCACATTGTTTAAAGATTCTGGCATATAGAGCATCGAGGATATAACGTTGTGTTGCCAGATGAACTGTTCCGTGTCTGAGTTGTTGTCTGCTCAGCACGGTTTTTTTGTTTTTGCTCTTTGAATTCAATTCTTGCTTTGTTGCTCAGAGGCTTGTGCTATAATAACATAAAATCAGTTATGATAGCGTTATCATATAGTATTCAGCCCCTAAGGTGAGATGGATGCTGAACAGTAGAACCACGGCTGAGAACATTGGCATCGTGGAGTGAGGAGTGGGGTCTATTGTCGCGTACTTGGTATTATCGACTGTTGTTTTCGTATTTCCCTATTTTCTTTTTTACCATGACAATCCTTATTTTTATCGCATTTGTTTTCATAAATGACGTCTCTAGGGAAGAGACCAGAAAGGCAGATCGGATCTCCTCCAGTTACTTGGAGTCTACACTGGATCGTACGATCCGGGATATTGAGCTATCTGTGACCGAAACAGTACAGAATACACAAGCTTACAAGCTTTATTTTAATAACACCGTCCAGACGAGCTCGGACACGGTCTATTCAATTGCACAGAATTTGCGCGAACTGTCCAGTTCTTCTTCATGGATTCAATCCATCTATATCTACGACAAGAGAAACGACAGAGTTTTGACAGTAAGTGGCTCCAGAGAATCGGACAGCTTCTCGGATAAGGTGTGGATTGATCGGATTGTTAACGGGCCAATCGGGTCGGGCTGGCAACCAGTCCGGGAAATCGAGGTGGACTTTCAGCAACCCGTACGGGTACTGACAGTGAATAAGGGCATGCCTTTACCTTTTGGCTCCGAGGGTACACTGGTCATTAATATCAAGATGAGCAGTATTGAGCAAAGTGTGGATAGTATGGTTAATGGGCAACTTTCCTTTCTGACGATTACGGATCGTGAGGGCAAGATTGTGTATAATGCCCATTCCGATTATGAAGGCGCAGTAAATGGAAAGGAGCTAAACCATTTACCGCTAGACAGATTGGGCTGGACCCTGTCCAGTGGAATTAAGGCGGGCAACTTGTTTGGCTGGGTATCCGTAGTTTCCTACGTGTGGATTGTAATTGGAATGGTGACTGTTATCTGTGCCATCGTTTATATAGTCTATATTACTCGTCGTAACTATAAGCCTATTCAGATTATCATGAACCGGATTGAAGCTCATCAAATCCGTGCGTTGGAAAACTCAGGCACTCGGACCGATGAGATGAAGATGATTGATGGTGTTCTTGAGAATCTGATCAATCATATGATGGACTATGATAAGAAGAGCAGAGAGAACGCACTTTTACAACGCAGCAGGCTGTTTAATGCCTTACTGCTTGGGGAACATATGGATCAAGTTTCAGAGCAATTGAAGGATCTGTCTCCTTTTGATGAAGTGCATGACTCGTCCCGTTTTGCCGTTGTGGTTGGAGAAATCAACAAGTATGAAAAGGGGTTCCAGGAACGGTTTACGAGAGGTGAACAAAATACGCTGAAGTTTGCTTTGATGAACGTTCTGCAGGAACTATCACGTAATATGGGAGTGCAGTGCTGGGCTGAATGGATCAGCGCAGATCGAGTAGCGATACTCTTTCTGTCCAAAGAAGATAGTGACAGTAACAGCTCGGATATGTCAGGGCAGATTCGCATTGTGGCAGAGGAATGTCAATCTTGGGTGGAACAGAATCTGCGTATTTCCCTTAGCTTTGGTATTGGGCCTATTGCTGAAGGCATAGGATCGATTCGGGATTCCTATGCAGCAGCCGAGACGGTAATGCAACGCAAGCTTTTGATGAATGGTGACGTGGGGCAAGCCGAGTGCGGAGAGCATCAGCATCCTTTGCTGGATACTTACACTTACCTGCAGATGATTGCCGACTTTGTTAAACGATTCCGCATGTCGAGTGTTCAGTGGCGTGATCAACTGGAAGAGATTTTCACAGCATTTGAGCGAAATAAACTGCCAGATGACGAGATTCGCTCTCTCATCCAGGCGATGTTACAGATGCTCAGTAGAGAAGTCGCAATGATGTCAGAGAAGCTGCAAGAAGAGCTGTCAGAAGAGAACATTAACAAGTGGCTCAAGTTGATGGAAGAGGCAGAGACACTTGAGGATATCAAAGGCCTTCTGTTTGATAATCTGACGGATCTGTTCAGAACCTATGTGGCGGTCACTGAAACCAAGAGTTACAAAGCAATGGTTAACGAAATGAAAGCCTATATTGAAGAACAGTTTGCTAATCCAGATCTTTCATTGAAACATCTGAGTGATCGATTTCAGATTACGGGCAAACATGCGAGTTATTTGTTTAAGACCGAATTCAACATGAAGTTTGTTGATTTTGTTACAGAGCTTCGCATGAAGGAGGCCGAACAGCTTCTGTTAAAAACGGATCATTCCTTGCAGGACATTGCTTTGAAAGTAGGATACGCGAACGGGATTACTTTAGGCCGTGTGTTTAAACGGGTGATGGGTATTACACCAGGGGATTATCGTCGTTTGAAACGTGAACACCTTGATCTCGAAGAATGACAAGAATATAGATGTTCATGGCTTAAGTAAATACAGGGTGAGTTTTAGGCAGTCGCTCTTCACTGAGAGAGCGGACAGTCTGGGATTCACCCTGTTTGTATTATTCAGTTATAAACTGAAAGGGAAGTAACTACTTGTGTGCGAGATTACAAGGATATTCCCACTTTTTTCTATTTACGAATATAAGCAGTATGTGAAAATGGTTTATCCGAATATGAGCAGAGTGTTCTGTGTCAGAGGGGGCAGACTAGCACTAAAGCCTTTAGCAGCAAGGGGTTGGAAAATAGTCAGTCTGCGATAATAATCAGAGTGTATAAACCATAATCCGTATGTAAACGCTTACGAAACTAGTTTATTGTAAGAAAGACGAGAGATGTGGAATACTCAGAGCAAGCTTCAAAAACATTCACGCAAAGCCAAAGGGGATGAACGGAATGACAAGAAAAGGGAGTCTAAAGAAGTTGATGGGTTTGGCGCTTACAGCAGTAATGGGCGTCTCACTACTTGCGGGGTGCTCATCTGCTGATAACAAATCAGCAGAAGGTGGGGCATCTGGCGATGGAAAACGCGTCACATTAAAGGTGGAGCTTTTCGACCGTGGTAAAACACCTTCTCAGTACACGATCTCAAATAACTTTATCTCTCAAATGATTCAAAAGAACTTTGGTGATCCGAACAACATTGACGTACAGTTCGTACCTGTTCAACGTTCTGAGGAAGTAACCAAGCTGAATGTCCTGATGGCTAGTGCTTCGGATGTTCCGGATATTGTCTTCGTTTATGACTCCAGCGTGTTTTACCGCTATGCACAACAAGGCGGGTTGACAGATGTAGGTGATCTGATTAATCAGTATGGACCGAATCTGAAAAAGTTTTTGGGCGAAGATACATTAAAGTTTGGTCAAGTGGAGGGACAGCAGTTTGCTATACCGGGTAAACGTGCGATTACAGCGCGGTACAGCTCCTTCATTCGTCAAGATTGGTTAGATAAGCTGGGAATGCCAGCACCTCAAACAACAGATGAGTTGTATAACACAGTGAAAGCTTTTAAAGAAAAAGATCCTGGCAATGTGGGAAGTCAAAACATTCCTATGGGTTTTGCGCTTGCACCAGCTTCCTATGAACCACTCATCTATTCTTTCATTAAGCCAATCGCTGGTGATAAGACTTATGCTCAACGCTATGAACTGCCTCTGCATGAAGGATTCAAAGAATCCATGCAGTTCTTGAACAAGCTATACAACGAAGGATTGATCAGTAAGGATTTCAGCTTGGATAAGGATAAAACCCAGTTAAACAAAGACGTTGCAAATGGAAATACTGGTTTCTTCTCTGAAGATGTGGACTCTATTTTCTGGCCAGATGGATCTTATGATCTGTTGAAAACAAACAAACCGGACAGCAACTTGGCTCCGCTCGATGCATACACCAATGCGAATGCTGATGGAAAACATATCAAGTCTCGTTATGGTTCGAATGGTATGTACATCATGATTCCGAAGAGCAGCGAACGTGCGGCAGAAGCAATTAAATATCTGGATTGGATGGCTTCCGATAAAAACCTCACTGCCATTTATGATGGTGTGGAAGGCGAGAACTATGATCTGGTAGACGGCATTCCGGTTGCTAAAGCAGACGCTACTCAAGAAGCAAAAGATCGTCTGTTCAATGCAGGAGATACCGCAATTATTTCGAACGGTAAAAACCTTGGTGATCAAGCACAAAATGAAAAAGCTTGGATCATGGGATTCCCTCCAGCGAATCAGGAAATTTTGAAAAAAGCACTTGAAGTTGCAAACACAGATACTGTTGGACCAATTGTCTTCAGCAAGCCAATTCAGACAGAGATGAAGTATAGCACAGCACTGACAGATAAATTGGACGTTATTATCGTAAAAACAGCGATGGCAAAACCTGAAGAATTCGATGCTGTATTTGAAAAAGAAATGGCTGACTACATGTCCTTGGGTGGAACAGAGCTGAAAAAAGAATTGGAAGCTGCTGAACAATAAGTTTGAACAAAATGTGTGTAAATTGAAGTGTTTCGATGAAGCCTGTGCCGTCTCTTGGATGGCGGCATAGCGTTTCTTCGTTTGTGAGGAGGAGAGAGAGACATGACCACATACTTGAAGAGATACTGGCAACTGTATGCGCTAATTTCACTACCCCTTATTTATTTTATCATTTTCCGATACGGACCAATGTACGGTGTGCAGATCGCTTTTAAAGACTTTAACCTGTTTCAAGGTATTAACGGTAGTGAATGGATCGGTTTTGATGCTTTTCGCGAGGTATTTGCAATGCCGGACTTCTACACTACGCTACGTAACACATTTATGCTGAATTTTCTTGATCTGATCGTTTCATTCCCTGCTCCAATCATTCTGGCCATTATGCTCTATGAGGTAAGGTTTAAATGGTTTAAGAAAATTTCACAGACCATTTTGTACATTCCTCACTTTATCTCCTGGGTTATCATCGGGGGAATTGTATACCAATTGTTTGGTAATCAATCCGGTATGGTAAACGGTATTCTGGAAAGTATGGGCCTAAATTCAATTCCGTTTTTGACAGAGAAAAACCCTTGGCTTGTTACTTACCTGTTCACAGGTGTGTGGCAAAGTGCTGGGTGGGGAACCATTCTATATCTGGCTGCATTAACCGGCGTTAACAAGGAATTGTTCGAAGCAGCTGAGATTGATGGTGCAACGCGGCTGAAGAGAATCTGGCATATTACACTGCCAAGTATTAAACCAACCATTGTAACCTTGCTTATCCTTAATCTCGGAAATATGGTCAGCATCGGTTTTGACCGGCCTTATGTTATTGGTAATACGGCTGTTCGTGAATATTCCGATGTACTCAGTACCTTTGTATACAGAATGGGTATACAGTCTGGACAGTATACACTTGCAACGGTTGTCGGCTTATTCCAGGCTGTTGTCGGATTGATCTTTGTACTCGGCTCAAACTATATCTCGAAGAAAACAACCGGTGAAGGAATACTATAATTTTAGGAAAATAATAAAATTTGTTACATTTGGTTTGTTGAACGTATAGACCATCAGTAAAGGAGTTGTGCGCAGATGAGTGACCGCACCTCGAACCGGATTTTTGATATTGTCAATGTCTCCTTTATCACCTTATTTGTTATATTCTGTCTTGCTCCGTTTCTGCACACGATTGCGATATCGCTAAGTTCGAACCGGGCCATTACATCAGGTGAAGTAACCATCTTCCCAAAGGAATTTAACTGGGATGCATATGGGCAAGTATTTTCGGATCATTCCATGATCTATTCACTAGGCTTCACCACGGTTCTTACGATAGCTACGACAGCGCTGTGCATGTTGTTTACCATTGCTGCAGCGTACCCGCTCACGAAGAAAAAATTAAAAGGTCGCAAAATGTTTATGTACGTCATCATCATCACCATGTTCTTCAGCGGAGGGATTATTCCCGAATATTTGCTGATTCGTGACCTGCATTTGCTGAATTCCGTTTGGGCTTTGATTCTACCAGGATTAGTGAGTCCGTTTAACTTGATTATCCTGATCTCCTTCTTCCGTGGGATACCGGAGAGCTTAGAAGAATCGGCTGAGATCGACGGAAGCTCACATGTACACACGCTCTTTAAAATTATTCTGCCATTATCCATGCCAGTAATCGCTACACTCAGTTTGTTCTATGCGGTTGGACGCTGGAATGGTTTTCAGGATTCCCTGATGTACATCACGGATCCGAAGCTATATCCACTTCAACTAAAGCTCTATCAAATGGTACAGAACAACATGGTTAGTGAGCTTACATTAATGGAAGGTGCCAACCGGACCAGATTAACTCCAGAGAGTCTTAAGGCTGCAACGGTCGTGTTCGCAACAGTACCTATCCTACTGGTATATCCATGGTTGCAAAAGTATTTCGTCAGCGGTGCGATGCTGGGAGCGGTTAAAGGATAATGTTGGGTGATCCCCGTACACACAAGAACTGATATCAGGGGAAGGAGAAGGAAATGAATATGCAGGGAGAAGACAAGGGCGAATACTCATTCTCGACATGTTGGAACATCAGGAAACATCCCATAGGGGAAGATATGATTCGGGAGATTGCGGATCTCGGCTTTCGTCGGGTGGAGCTCAATTATAATGTGACGAAGGAGATGCTCACGACGATTGAGCCCATGATTGAGCGTGGAGAGATCGGAATTTCTAGTGTCCACAACACCTTTCCACATGACCCTGATCCAGACTACGGTACGGATTCCATCTTGCTCGGCTTCGAAGATGAAGTGAAACGTAAGCGGGCGATCGAATTGCTGGTAGAGTCGGCTGAATATGCCCAACGTTATGGGGGAGAAGCTGTTGTTGTACACCCGGGAGAGGTACCTTTTCCTGAGGATATCAGCAAAGACCTTGGAAAGATCTATAACGAGGAAGGTCCGGACTCACCGAAGTATCGCAGTAAATGGGCTGAATTGATGGAGCGGCGGGAAGCCCTCAGTTCAGGGTATGTGGAGAAAATTATCGCCAGTCTGGATGAGGTATGCAATCGGGCGGCAGCTAAAGGTCTGGATGTTCGTTTTGGCATCGAGACAAGATCCCGACCACAACAGATTCCTACCCTTGCCGAAGCCAAGACCATCATCACGGCCCTCAAAGGGGCTCCGGTTGGTATCTGGTACGATACCGGTCATGCCATCATGATGGACCGAATGGGCCTTTATGACAGTGTGGGAGAAATGCAAGGCCTGATGGATGATATCGTAGGGGTCCATATCCATGAGACACTTGGTCTCTCGGATCACTGGTGCCCGTATGTACACAGTAAGGATATGAACTTCTATGATGCCTATCTGCCGATGATTCGTCGCGCACAGGTGAAGGTGTATGAGTTGAAGTCTGCCTGTAAGGCAGAAGAGATTCATGAGAGTCATGACTTGCTAATGAAGAAGCTTGGAGTGACAGAGTAGGCGCGGTGAAGTGGGGAACAGTTTGCATGTTCACAGCCTGTGTTCAACGACTGTTTCCTCAGTGACGGAGACACATGAGTATTTAGTAAAACAAGCACAGATTTTCTGGCGACTTTTGTAGAAATATGATATATACTGACGAGAAAAATGAACTCACCTACGGGCGGTATGAGTAGGCTTCCGGTCTGAATTGAAGGCACTGAAGCAACATACTCCGCACATCGGGAGAATGCATTGGTATGGAGGGGACTGCACATGTACAAACAACTGGTGGACAGTAATGACAGAGCGGTAGAAAGAGGCATATCCCGGCAGATGCTTGACCCGGAAAGCCGTTACTATGGAGGGACAATTGATCCCTTCACAGGTGTTGCCTGGGTCAACCATACGACTGGAACGCCCACGGATATGTGTTACTGGGGAGCTGCGCTCTCCAATCCGGACTCTATCTATTACCGGGATGAATCGTTGTTAAGTCGACTGCTGTTAGCTACGGAATTTGTACTCCGCTTCCAGCATGAAGACGGTTCAATATCGCCTGGCTGGACCAATTACCATTCCCCTCCAGATACTGCATTTGTCGTTGTAGGGTATTCACAGTTGTATCAGCTTCTTCAGCAGCAAGAATGGGAGCCGCTTCAACCTGTATTGAACAATATGAGGCTGTTTCTGGAACGGACAATCCCAACCATGCTTACGGGAGGTTGTCATACGCCCAATCATCGCTGGGTGCTATGCGCGGCGCTTGGTTTCCTGCATGAAATATTTGATCTGGAGGAAGCTGTGCAGCGCGCAGAGCAGTGGATGGATGAAGGCATGGATATTACACCTGATGGGGAGTGGACAGAACGGAGCAATGGGATATACAGCGCAGTTAGCGACATCATGTTAATTCATGCTGCGCGCCTGCTCAATCGTCCTGAACTGCTGGAACCAGTGAGGCTTAATCTCCGCATGATGGTGTATCTGGTCCATCCAACGGGTGAAATTGTTACGGATTATTCAGGGCGACAGGATCTGGGCAGTGTTCATGATCTGTCACCTTATTATCTGCCTTATGCCATTTTGGCTCGGCTGGACGGTGATCCACTCTTAGCCGGTATGGCAGCCTGGGCTGGAGATACATTGACAGATCCGGGAGTATGTTCGGTGAATACGCTCATTCGATTAATGCTTGAGCCGGAGCTTCAACAGACCAATGACACACGTGATGCATTACCGGAACAGTATGAGGTCATGCTGAATGAACATTTTGTACGGGGAGAATATCTGGAGCAGATGGACGCAGTAGGGCATCACGGTCGTATTTCGCACAGTCGGATGCATACGGATTTTGGTGCTCCGGTAGCCCGAATTCGGGATGGTGCTACAAGTGTGACTGTGATGACAGAAGTTCCTTCTTTCTTCGCGCTTCGTCATGGCAAGGTGCGCCTGCTGGCTGTGCAACTGGCCTCTTACTTTAATCCAGGGTATGTACCTATGCAGCAAATGACGAGGCTGTCCGAAGGCTATCGACTAACTGGTGAGCAGAAAAAAGGTTATTACGGCCCAATCCCTGCGAACCTGCTGCCAGAATCGGCTGCATCAGATATAAGTCCATGGTATTTGTTACCTCATCAGAGTCGTCAGCTTACTCATGAGCAGACATTCCGTGTAGGAGCAGAATTACAGCCAACGGAAAACGGATGGAACATGCATCTATCTGGACAGGAACCGGAGGACATTATGATGCAGTTATCCTTTGTATTCGGAAGCGAAGGTGAACTGACCTGTGAGGACGCGATTGAAACGAGTGAGGGTCACTATTTGTGGAAAAGCGGTACATTACGCTATACCTGCGGAGAAGACTGGCTGGAGATCACCGGAGGCGAGCTGGGGCATCTGGCGGCAACGGTACGTGAGGCAAAACTGCCGGACAAGTGTAAGGTTGTGCTGGTCAATTTCATGACGCCGTTTGATAAAACCATTCAAATTTCACTTTCTCCTTCGATAGCGTCGAAGATCTAGATTTATTAAATATTTAAGCCATAATAGTTAGAAGACCGAGCCCAAATGCTCGGTCTTCTTTTTTTACGAACGACGAATGACTGCAATTAACGTTCTAAAATGATATTCCCACTGTCCAGCTCAGTCCAGTAATGTATGAACTATGATCATTTCAGTTGCTCTAACGCAGTTTCGATTGGTTTAGTGAACAGAGGATCATCTTTGGTTTTGCTCCAGTAAACGATAAAAACATTTCCTTTCTCATATAGAAAAGGGAATGTTGTAAATTGGGCGCTTTCCATGTGTTTATTGAATTCTTTTGTCCCGTTGATGCGACCCTTTTCTGAATTGAAAATATAAAAATGTATAAATTCAGGGCTATATGGTTCTTCTTCCACGGGCACTTCAACGGAGTACACCTCAGGTACAACATCATTTAATTTCAAAGGATACCCGGTGATACCAAAGGACACTAAATCCAGTTCTTGAGACTTGAGCGCGCTCAGTACATCCTCTAATGTGAACTTATTTTCTATGTTTTCTATATCTTTTGAACATCCATTCAAAGCAAACAAGCATATTAAGATGAATATAAGTGGTTTTATCTTTGAGATCCTCAATATAACATCCCCTTAAAATATTTATTTTTTATTACATACGCGAAAAAGAGGCTGACCGTCAGAGCTAATATACGTTGTTTAATTTTTAATGGAGATAAACCACTAAAAAGGACGATAAGGATAATAATACCATAGACTACACTCGTATTATTATAACCGGACCGAATCCAGTTAGATGCCGCGTAACCGACAAGAATAGACTAATGCAATACTGCAAAGAGAGCCTATGGTAAGTGAGTGTAGGAGTCTCTAGGTAAACATGGTTTTCCTTTGAATAAACAACGCTCCAAGGTGATAGGTTTCCGCAAAATGGAATATCATCTTCTTTTGCATTTTTTTCATAAACGACATGAAACTACATATTGAGAAGTGGGCCTTAAGATGTGGTATACTGAAGAGTATGAATGAAATGCAAAGAGGAGGTGCCTTGGAAGATGAAGGGCAAGCTAGTGCGGGCTGAGGGACACCTTGCCAATATTATACCGATTCACTTGGATGCTTCTTTCTTCTTTGAAAGAGCTGTCCGCTCGCTGGACCGTAATCATGTCGACAAGGCATTAAAATATTTTCGCAAAGCTGTTGAATACGAACCGGAAAATCCGGTAAATCATTGTAATATGGCGGGTATATTATCGGAGAAGGGGGATTACGAAGCCTCCAATGCCATTCTGGCTAACGTGCTGGAAGTGGTAGATCCGTCGATGACGGAATGTTATTTTTATATGGCGAACAATTATGCAAATATGGATCGGTTTGAGGAAGCCGAGCAAGCACTTGTTACCTATCTGGAGGAGGACACCCAAGGTCAGTTCATGACGGAAGCCGAAGAGATGATGGAGCTTCTGTACTATGAGCTGGATCGTCCGACCAAACTGAATCGAATCAAATCACGCAAAGGTGTAGTGGAGCACGATCAGGCACGGGAACTGCTGGAAGAAGGGAAATTTGCACAGGCTGCTGAATTGCTCGAAGGCATGTCTTCTGATTATCCTGATTACTTGGCTGCCCGTAACAATCTGGCACTCGCCTACTATTATATGGGTCTGTTTCCCAAAGCAAAAGAGACCATTGCCGAAGTGCTTGAACAGGAACCAGGTAATCTGCATGCACTCTGTAATTTGGCCATTTTCCATCAAAATGAGAACCGGGCTGATCAGGTTTTGCTTCTGATCAAAAAATTGCGAGTCATCGTGCCCTTCCAGCACGAACAAGTCTACAAACTGGCGACAACGATGGGAATTCTGGGCCAACACGATACGGCTTATGTTCACTTCCGGCGTTTGCTCAAGGACGAAGAGACAGCTGCTGATCCGGCACTTGCTCACTATGCAGCAGTGGCGGCTTATAATACAGAACGTTATGATGCTGCTGAGCGTTTATGGCATCATGTGTCCAAGCTTGATCCGGGTTCCGAAGTATCCCGGTATTATCTGTCAGGTCTTGAGGCTGTAAAACAAGGCGAGCAAGAGCCAGAGAAGCTAAGTTATCACTATCATCTGCCATTTGATGAGCAATTCAGACAGTGGGAGAACTACGGTAGTGGCATACCTGAAGAAATGAAGAATGATCCACTGATTCGCTCATCCTTCTTCTGGGCATTGCGTCATGGTGATCGGGCAACCAAGCTACAGGTTATTCATGCGCTTGGGATGATCGGTGACTATGAGGTGCAACAGGCTCTGCAATCCTTTATTGAAGAGCCTGGAGAAGAACAGGATCTGCTTGAGGTAGCACAAACTGTACTGAACGGATTGAAATCGGCTGAACATGAGGATCGGAATACTCAGGTGGTTCGACCCTTTTCTCCTGTAGCCTTGAAGTCTATTGGGAAGGTTCAATCCACATCAGAACAATTGGACACTGGTTCAACCTCCCATTGGCAGGCGGTTGTTGATCGTGCGTTACAGATGTCTGAAGCAAAGGCTGAGTTGCAACAAGAGATGGAACGGCTCTGGACGGATTATGTATCCCGGGTACATCCGGAAGTTCCGGGTACGAAGCAGATTGAGGGTTGGGCTGCAGGACTTGAATATTTGGCAGCGAAGAATCACAGTCGGCCCGTTACCTATCAAAGCATTGCTGAGCGGTATGGGATATCGGCATCAACGGTTAGCAAGTATGCTAAACAGATTCATTCGGTTTGTAACAGCAAGCCACCACTAGTATAGAAAGTTCGCTTCAACTCGTTTTCAGAAAGACATCATCAGGTGAAGGATACAACAACCGGGAAAACGGGTAAACTTAACGAATGGGCTTTGTAAACGCCTGTAGGGTATCATCTTGGCAAGTTCATCGCTAGTACAACACATTCTCACCTTAATTAAGGAGGCTGTATCTATATGTCTAAATACAGAACGATTGTGATCGGAACGGGACCTGCGGGTCTGACAGCAGCGATATATCTGGCTCGTGCTAATCTGAAACCACTGGTTATCGAAGGTCTTCAGCCGGGTGGTCAATTGACGACGACAACGGAAGTTGAGAATTTCCCCGGTTTCCCGCAAGGTATCATGGGTCCGGAACTGATGGACAACATGCGTAAGCAAGCTGAACGTTTTGGAGCGGAATTCAAAAACGGTTGGGTGGAAGAGGTTGATTTCAGCAAACCGCCCTTCAAGGTCAAAGTTGGAGGAATCGGTGAACTGGAAGCTGAATCGATCATTATCTCCACAGGTGCTTCCGCTCGTTATCTCGGTATTCCGGGCGAGCAGGAAAATGTGGGACGTGGTGTAAGTACATGCGCGACATGTGACGGCTTCTTCTTCCGAGGCAAAAAAATCGTGGTCGTGGGCGGTGGAGACTCCGCGATGGAGGAAGCGAGTTTCCTGACTCGTTTTGCAACAGACGTGACATTGGTTCACCGCCGGGATGAATTACGTGCATCCAAGATTATGCAGGATCGGGCTCGCAGCAATGAAAAGGTGAAGTGGGCGTTGAACCGTACTCCACTCGAGGTCGTACCAGAAGCTTTGGGTGTCAAAGGGCTGAAAGTGCGCAACAACGAGACGGGGCAGGAAGAGTTGCTTGAAGCAGATGGCGTATTCGTTGCCATTGGTCACACACCGAATACCGGATTCCTGGGTAATGCGATTGCACTGGACGAACATGGCTATGTTGTCGTTAAACCGGGAACAACGGAGACCAATATTCCAGGTGTATTTGCCTGTGGTGATGTTCAAGATACGAAGTATCGTCAAGCTATTACGGCTGCAGGATCAGGATGTATGGCTGCGATGGATTGTGAGAAGTTCCTTGAAGGAAGCATTGTCCATGATTGGAGCGAAACGTTGGATAAATAAGCATTACATGCGTGAGGTTAGGCATATGCTGGGAATAAGAGACAACGGGAAGTCTCATGAAATGAGAGAAGCCGGAAGGCTTCTCTTTTTTTGAAACTACAGTGGGCATGAGATCGTATACATATAGGGCATATTAGCTGTGAGGTGAAGATTTTGGGGGAAATGATAAAAGATTGGTTACAGAATGCGACAGTGAGACGATTTTTGATCCTGCTCTTGTTCTGTTTAATTTTGTTCAGTATGGGGAGTATGCTGCACATGATTCTGCTGTTGTTCCTGGTGACGTATGTCATGAACAGGTTACAGCATTTCATTACAGGTGGTTTAAATCGGTTGTTTCCAATCAATTATAAAGTTGTAGTCATCCTACTCTATATGATTGTGATCGCAGTCATTGTGCTCGGCATTTCCAGATATTCACCACGGATCGTGGATCAGGTCGTTCAGTTGACAAACGAGATTATGAAATTTCTGGATAGTGCAGACGGTGATAATTTTGCGTCCAAAATTGCGGGTTATCTTCAATCCTTCGATATTAAAAATTACACCAATGATGCATTGAAATATATTTTCGCTTTGAGCAAATGGCTGGAGTTTATTCTGCTCGTCATCATTCTGAGTCTGTTCTTCTTGTTGCAGAAGCAGGAGATATCCAAGTTCACGTCCAAGTTCAAAACAAGTAAAATTGGATGGTTCTACAATGAAGTTGCTTATCTGGGAGACAAGTTCGTATCTTCTTTTGGTAAAGTCATTGAGGCACAGCTTCTTATTGCGGTGTTTAATACGGTACTGACGATACTGGGCTTATGGATTCTGGGTTTCCCGTATCTGTTCGCTCTGACCATTCTGGTGTTCATGCTTAGTCTGGTTCCCGTTGCGGGGGTTATCATCTCACTTGTACCGCTCTGTCTGATCGGGTATCAGATGGGTGGACTGAAATTAAGCATTATTGTGATCATCATGATTATTGTTATTCATGCTTTGGAGACGTACTTCCTGAATCCAAAACTGATGGCACACAAGACCAAATTGCCAATGTTCTACACCTTTATCGTACTAATTCTGTCGCAACACTTTCTGGGGATCTGGGGACTGATCATTGGTATTCCGATCTTTGTCTTCCTGCTCGATATTCTGGATGTGAACAAGATGGAGAAGACGGAAGAGCCGGTACGTGTGGAAACGAAGTTATAACGTAGAAAAATCAACTGAGTCAGCCCAATTTCTACAATTTCAGATTTTCATAAAAGTAAGGGAGCCTTCCTGTGGATGGAAGGCTCTTTTTTTGTTCGCAATACCGTCATTAGATAGCTTTCTGCGTAAGAATGACAGGTGGCGGGGTGCATAAGATGAGTCACCTATATGAGGGGACGATGTTGATCTTTTATGAATGGAACGAGTGAAGATGCAATATCATGAGTTGAGGCTTCCTCTGTTATGGGGAGGAAGGAATAAAGCGTGCGTTTATAAATGAAGGTAATGAGGATGTATACGTATTCAAAAACGGTGCGTGATGTGGTTCACAACCCCGGCGGAGCAGGAGGTACTAGAGGTCTTCTCGTCTTGACCCAGGCGTATCCTTCAATTATAGTTGGTACGTAGGACTTAAACTATTTTAGATAGATAAAGGTGGCTTGCAGCATGTCTGAGAAAATCTACGTTGGGGTCGATCTCGGCGGAACAGCAATCAAGGTCGGTATATGCGATGAACAAGGTCAGCTAATGCATACGTATGAAGGACCGACTGAAGTGGATAAGGGCGTAGACACAGTCATCGCCAACATCGAGAAGTATGTCCGACATATCGTAGCCGAATCACCTTACAGTTGGGAACAGCTTGAGGGTGTAGGTGCTGGAGTGGCCGGTTTCACGAATGTACGCGAGGGAATTATCGTTCATGCCCCTAACATCGGATTTCGGAATGTGGCCATTCGTTCGATTCTGGAAGAACGTCTGGGCAAGCCAATCAAAATAGATAACGATGCAAACGTGGCTGCACTGGGTGAAGTCTGGGCAGGTGCCGGCAAAGGCGTAGACAACTGCGTATGTTATACACTCGGTACGGGTGTTGGCGGAGGCTTGATCCTGAATGGTAACATTTATCAGGGTTTCTCCGGTATGGCGGGAGAACTGGGTCATATCAGTGTTGTACCTGATCTGGAAGCCATCAAATGCGGTTGTGGTAAAATGGGATGTGTAGAAACAGTATCGTCTGCAACGGGTATTATCCGTATGGCAAAGGATGCCGTAGAGCGCGGGGATCATACGTCACTGGCACTCGTCGACAAGATTGCAGCCAAAGAAGTATTTGATGCTGCCAAGGCAGGCGATGAAGTGGCACAGCGCATTGTGAATCGTGCGGCCTTTTACCTGGGCAAGTCCATGGCTACTGTAGCAGCTGTCATTAACCCGGAGATGTTCATCATCGGTGGTGGCGTATCCAAAGCGGGCAATTTCTTATTTGATGAAATCCGTACTGTGTTTGCTAAGCTGACGCCAGAACCGTTGCAAGATGGGGTTCAGATTCTGGAAGCTACACTTGGTAATAATGCAGGTATTGTGGGTGCAGCAGGTCTTCTCTTGCGTTCCTAGTATCCTCGTAACAATATATGAAGACAGCAATATGATAAGGAGGGGACATTTATGCTTGAAGGTGAAGGATCACCAGGCACAGGCGCCACGCTCATTATCATTACGGGCATGTCCGGAGCAGGTAAAACCATTGCAGTACAAAGCCTGGAGGATCTGGGTTTCTTCTGTGTGGATAATCTGCCGCCGGTATTGATTCCAAAATTTGCGGAACTAATTGAACAGTCAAACGGCAAGATTGGTAAGGTTGCATTGGTTATCGATCTGCGCGGGCGTGAATTCTTTACGGCTCTGTCCGAGTCTTTGAACTATATTAAAGATCATTTTACCATTCATTGCGAGATTTTATTCCTGGATGCTACAGATTCTGTACTTGTTCAGCGTTACAAAGAAAGCAGGCGCAGACATCCTTTGGCTCCTGAGGGCATGCCGCTGGACGGCATCCGACTGGAACGCAAGATGTTGGAGGAACTCAAAAACTCTGCGACTCAGGTACTGAATACAAGTACAATGAAGCCTGCTCAACTGAAAGAACGCATCATATCCCGTTTTTCTCATCTGGAAAGCCAAATGCTGTCGGTGAATATTACGTCGTTTGGATTCAAATATGGCATTCCGATTGATGCTGATCTGGTGTTTGATGTACGTTTTTTACCGAATCCGCATTATATTGAGCATCTGCGACCGAATACGGGACAGAATAGTGATGTGTACGAATATGTTATGAAGTGGCCAGAGACACAGGCGTTTCTGACCAAGCTGCTGGATATGCTGCATTTCCTGATTCCGCAATACCGGAAGGAAGGCAAAAGCCAGGTTATTATTGGAATCGGCTGTACCGGAGGCAAGCATCGTTCGGTAGCAATATCGGAATATTTGGGCAAGATGTTGGGAAGCAGCGAGACAGAAGCTGTTACCGTGAGCCATCGCGACGCTGACCGGGACCGTCATTGAAGAGGGTGAAGGGATGAAAGAGGCCGGACCACGAAGAGAACGTCCGAGAATAGTTGTAATGGGCGGCGGAACCGGATTATCCGTGATGTTGCGCGGTTTGAAAGAGAAGCCGCTGGATATCACGGCCATCGTCACAGTTGCAGATGACGGTGGAAGTTCAGGCATCCTGCGCAATGAGCTACAGATGCCGCCTCCGGGCGACATTCGCAACGTGCTTACGGCACTGGCTGATGTAGAACCATTGCTTTCAGATATGTTGAAGTACCGTTTCAATACAGGCGCGGGGCTTGCAGGCCACAGCTTGGGAAATTTGATTTTGGCTGCAATGACGGATATTTCGGGCGACTTTGTGACCGCAGTGCGGGAGCTTAGCCGCGTGTTTGCCGTTCGAGGTGAGGTATTGCCAGCCGCAGGCCAGGCCGTTGTGTTGCATGCCGAGATGGAAGATGGGACAATTATTACAGGTGAGTCCAAAATCCCTGAGGCGGGTGGACGCATCAAACGTGTTTTCCTTGAACCGGATCACGTGGAGCCGTTGCCAGAGGCAGTAGAGGCCATTCGTCAAGCTGATGCTATTCTAATCGGGCCAGGCAGCCTCTATACAAGCATCCTTCCCAATTTACTCGTACCTAAGCTTGCAGAAGCTGTGGTAGAGGCTGATGCGGTGAAGATGTTTATCTGTAATGTGATGACACAGCCGGGAGAAACAGATAACTATACGGTAAGTGACCACCTTAAGGCGGTACACGAGCATATAGGTCATCAGCTCTTCGACTATGTTATCGTAAATAATGGTGATATTCCGCTGCAAGTGCAAAATAAGTATGCGGAAAAAGGAGCAAAACCGGTTGTACTGGATATGAATGTACTCGAAAGTGCCGGCTATCAGGTGGTTGCAGATACCCTTGTTCTGTTCAAAACCTATCTGCGTCATGATGCTGACAAGTTAAGTCATCACATCTACCAACTGGTACAAAATTGGATGTTACGGAAGAGGTGAAGTCCCATGTCGTTTGCAGCACAGACCAAAAAAGAATTAACCATGATCGAGAGCGAACCGTGCTGCGAAAAGGCGGAACTTTCAGCCCTCATCCGTATGCTTGGTGCAGTGCAGTTATCGAATAAAAAAGTGATCTTGGATATTTCGACGGAGAATGCCGCGATTGCAAGACGGGCATACTCTCTGCTTAAAAAGCATTTTCAAGTGCATACGGAATTACTGGTCCGCAAAAAAATGCGGCTGAAAAAGAACAATGTATATATTGTTCGTATTCCAACCATGGTACAGGAGATTCTCAATAGTCTTCATATTGTATCTGAGGGCTTTCTCTTTACCCCAGGGATCAGTACGGAATTGTTTCAGCAAAACTGTTGTAAACGGGCCTATCTTCGCGGTGCATTTCTGGCCGGTGGATCGGTTAATAATCCGGAAGGTTCCTCGTACCATCTGGAGATTGCGTCTATGTATGAAGAGCACTGTCAGGCACTGGTTGACCTGGCCAATGAATTTCATCTGAATGCCCGGTGTATAGAACGGAAAAAAGGATTCATCCTATACATTAAGGAAGGCGAGAAAATCATTGAGCTGCTCAGCATCATTGGTGCTCATCAGGCCTTGTTCAAGTTTGAAGATGTACGAATTATGCGAGACATGCGTAACTCCGTTAACCGGATTGTCAATTGTGAGACCGCCAACCTGAACAAAACGATTGGAGCGGCGGTAAGACAAATCGATAATATCCGGTTGTTACAAAAGGAAGTTGGTCTGGAATCTTTGCCTGAGAAACTTCGCGAAGTGGCGGAGGTTCGACTCGCTCATCCGGATATCAACTTGAAGGAAGTTGGCGAGCTCCTTAAAGGTACAGTCAGCAAGTCGGGAGTGAACCATCGGCTTCGTAAAATTGATGAGCTGGCTGAGAAAGTACGCACAGAACGTTATGGTTAAGACGGAGTAGGGTAAAGTAACAAGGTCCGCTGTTTCTGCTGAACAGAAAGGTCGGGAAAGTCAACCGTTAAGGATCTGGGAGACTCACTTAGGTCATTGGATGCGCTGTGCAAAAGATGAAATTAGGGCAAGATAATGTCCTCCAAAGCACCCTGAGTTTTTTCTTCTAGTGTCCTGCACGGGTTAATGGTATAATGTTGTTTAAATATAATTGTGTATTTAATGTCCAGATTTCATAATAGGGGGTAAGTTTCCATGACAAAGCACCCGGTAGTTGTCCGTTTGAAAACGGGTCTCCATGCCAGACCTGCTGCACTGTTCGTTCAAGAAGCGAATAAGTACTCGTCTGAAGTGTTCGTCGAGAAGGACGACAAAAAAGTTAATGCAAAAAGTATCATGGGGATCATGAGCCTTGCAATTAGCACAGGTACGGAAATTCAGATTAGTGCAGAGGGCGCGGATGCCGAACAGGCTGTAAACGCTTTAGTTAGTCTGGTAAGCAAGGAAGAGCTCGAAAACCAATAAGATATGATCAATCCAATGAAGAAGTCCCGAAAGGGGCTTTTTTGCGTTATTGACGTATTTGCTATCGTCAAGTGCAACATTATGGAATTTGTCCCGTCTGTTAAGGTATCAAATCGTTTAAAGTTTGAGATGTTAACACATAAGGAGGCTATCGTGATGGGTAAACAATGGATGAAACCGTTTGGTGCGGTGCTGGTGGCAAGTACATTGCTTGTTGGAGGAACAGCATGGGTTGCACCAGGTAACTATGCTTACGCTGCAGAGGTTCAGGGAGTACAACAGAATGTGATTAATGTTGTGGGTAAAGGTGAGATTCAGGTGAAGCCTGATATCGCGTATCTGTCTATTGGTGTGAACAGTACTGCAGAGACAGCTGCATCTGCTCAAAAAGCGAATGCTGCCAAAGTTCAAAAAGTATCCAACTTGCTTAAGAATACGTGGAAGATCAGTGCAGACGACATTCAAACGAGTCAGTTCTCTGTACAACCCAACTATACGTATAGTGAAAAAGACGGACAACAAATTAAAGGATATACAGCGCATCATACGCTGACAGTCACATATCGTCAGATGGACAAGATTGGCGAGTTGCTCGATGCTGCTTCGGGTGCGGGTGCCAACAATATTGAAAACGTACGCTTTACTGTAGAAAATCCGGAAAGTTATGAATCCCAAGTGATTGAAAAAGCTGTTGCCAATGCAGATGTGAAAGCGGGCGCCATTGCAAAAGCAGTTAAACGTCAACTGGGTGCTGTTCTTTCCGTGAGCCAAGGTGATGCCAATGTGCCTGTATTCTATGCAAGCGAGGCGTTGATGTCCAAAGCACAAGATACAGCAGGTGGTACTGAGATTGAAACAGGCCAGGTTAAAGTAAGTACAATCCTGAATATCACGTATGAAATGAAATAAACAAGATCGAACTAAGGATTGTAAACTCAAGAACCTTTTTAAGTGTCATTTGAAGGGTACAACGAAATAATGACAAAGACTTTGTCCTGTGGACAGAGTCTTTTTTTGTTGGAAAAGCAAACTTTGATGAAGTTATATAGAAGGGTACCTTTTTGAAGCAACATGAAATGCTGTATATTGGTATCTTTTTGTATAGTTGTTCGTGACAAAAAGGTCATATCCCCATATATTTTCCTACTGATATTCATCAACATTGTAACTCGAGCTGTAAACCTTTCCGAAATCGGGTTAATTATAATAGAGAGGTGAGCGTATGAGATATGCGATCAGGTCAGGATTACATACGCAATGATCCCTAATTGTGAATTCAGAGAGGAGTTTTATATATGACATCATGGAAAAAATGGACAAGTGCGTTGCTTGCAGCAGGAATTATTGTAGGTAGCGGTTCGGTGTGGCAGGACAGTTCGGTTCAGGCGGCATCGGTATCCTCGAAAGTGACAACCACAGCTGAGGTGACCCTGAAGTCGGGTGGAAAAACACTGACTCAAAAAGGACTTCTTCAAGGTGGTTCAACTTGGGTATCTCTTACGGCAGTTAAAGATGTGGCAGGTGGAACGCTGAAATATGATGCGAAAACCAAGTCATATACGGTAACAGCAGCCAACAATGCGATGACCGTTAGCCTGATGGATGGACAGCCAAACGTTTATATTAACGGTTATTACCCTCAGGTGGAAGCAAAATTGATTCAGGGCCGATTGTATATTCCATTCTCAGCAATGAGAGATTATCTGGGTGTACAGGGGAATTGGGATGCCAAAACCAAAACGTTGACACTCAGCAAGGTGAAACAAAATAACGTTAAAATTAAAGCAGCAACAGTTAATGTCACTGTAAAAAATGCTGAAGTAGATGTTCAATATCCGCAGGTGAGTGGACTTGCCAGCAAAGAAGCTGAAGCGGCGATCAACAAAGTGCTGAAAGACGAAGTGGATGCTTATGTAGCTGACTTCAAGAAACAGACATCTGAATTCGGCGGTGCAACAGCCAACCGTCCATATGCATTTGAGAGCTCCTATGTAGTGACGTACAACGAAAAAGGCGTGCTGGGACTCATTACACAACGATACGAAGATTATGCTGGCGCTCATGGTATGACATACCGTACGGGCCACACCTTTGCACTGGACACAGGTAAGGAGCTTACGTTAGATGATGTGCTGCAAAATAACAAAACCATGCGCGAGACGTTGAGTAAAAAAGTGGGTGAACAACTGAAAGCCCGCGGTGGATACCTCGACGGTTATAAAGGGTTGAATAAAGATCAAGATTTCTATGTGACACCAACGGGTGTAGTTGTGTTCTTCCAGTTGTATGAGTATACGGCGTACGCAGAGGGATTCCCTGAAATGCCATTTACGTATAAAGAGCTTCTCCCTAAAGGCACGGAACCTTTCAGTAATGTAAATGGAACCAAATAAAGAATCATTATTATGCACTCTTAAGTTTTCTTCCTTATAAAATGAAAAAAGAAGCCCCCATCATAATTATGATGAGGGCTTCTTCTCGTATAGACAACACAATTATATGTTGCTGATTACGTTAGGTGTTGATTATGTTAACGCATAGACCGTGGTCTACGTCACATTTAGATGCCTTGTGATCCTACGTTTTCGATGACTTTATCAATGATACCGTAATCGGCGGCTTCAGCAGCACTCATGAAGTAGTCACGATCTGTATCTTTCTCAATCCGCTCCAGCGGTTGACCTGAACGCTCAGAGATGATGCGGTTCAACGTATCACGCATTTTCAAAATGCGACGAGCACGGATTTCGATGTCAGAAGCCTGACCTTGTGCACCACCAAGTGGTTGGTGAATCATAATTTCACTGTTTGGTAATGCAAAACGTTTACCTTTTGCACCGGCATTCAACAAGAATGCACCCATGGAAGCCGCCATACCTACACAGATGGTAGATACATCCGGTTTGATGAATTGCATTGTATCGTAAATCGCCATACCGGCTGTAATCGATCCGCCTGGGCTGTTGATGTATAAGTGAATGTCTTTCTCCGGATCTTCCGCAGCCAGGAACAACATCTGTGCCATAATGGCATTAGCCACTACGTCATTAACATCGCTACCAAGGAAAATAATACGATCCTTCAGCAATCTGGAGTAGATGTCGTAGGCGCGCTCACCCCGGTTGCTCTGTTCAACGACCATTGGAATAAAACTCACGTGAAAAACCTCCTTGGAATGTAAATGTTATTGGTGTTTATACTTAAACTGTTACCGTATTACCCACATAATAAACAATTCCAAACAAAAAGTCAAAGAAAGTCAAACTAACTTGCAAAAAAAAGAAACCTTTCCGGTTTCATTGGTTAAATGGGTTATGAGCTGTTAAATAAAAATGGCGCGCCCGCCAAGAATCGAACTTGGATCTCAGGCTTCGGAGGCCTACGTCATATCCATTGGACCACGGGCGCACATTATGTGACAGCAATAATGATTATAGCTCATGAAATATTTAATTGCAAGCAGTTCGTTGTGGTATTGGTTTGGATTAACCTAAAAATGATCATGATGAAGAAGAGTGGATAAAGAGTGCATTTAAGTAAATGCTATTAGAGGTTTTGGACATGCTGTATGAAATGTGATTGTGAGCGATATGTAGATTGAATTCATTTGTTCCTTCTATATATGGTATGCGTGAGCTAGTCCTAGATCATGGAAGTCTAGGATTGTGAAAATAGGCGCGTACAAACGCTGCATGCGTGTCGAAATAACACGTTGAAACACTTGCATGTCACGTCAGTTTTAGGTAGAATAGACGTGGGACTTAAAAAGTTAACCCGGGACGTTTTAGGGCCACGAAAGAGAGCTTAGAACGAGAACTTGCGGGAGTGGAAAGCATGCGAACGATTTTAGAAGTACAAAAGCAGCTTCTGCCTGATCTCATGGATATCTTGAAAAAGAGGTATACGATTCTGCAACAGATCATGTTATCGGATGTGATCGGACGGAGAACGTTAGCTAATTCCATGCAGATGACCGAGCGGGTTCTGAGGGCTGAGACCGATCTGTTAAAGGCTCAGGGACTTATTGAAATTGACAGTGCAGGAATGAAGATCAGCGAGGCGGGGTATGATTTGCTGCAGCAGTTAGAGCCCGTAGCCAAAGAGCTGTTCGGATTATCCGAGCTGGAAGAGCGCATCAAGCAAGCATACGGTCTGCAAAAGGTAGTTGTGGTTCCTGGCGATTCGGACGTTTCTCCATTTGCCAAAAGGGAACTGGGCAGAGCCGGAGCGAAGGCTCTCGGCAATATCATGAGTGACAACGACGTTGTCGCCGTTACTGGCGGTTCAACAACGGCCGAAGTCGCAGAACAACTAAATCCGCCAACATCGCTCAAAGGTGTCTGGTTCGTACCAGCACGCGGTGGACTTGGAGAAAGCCTTGAAATTCAGGCTAATACGATCGCATCCACAATGGCAAAACGGGTAGGGGCGCAATACAAACTCCTGCATGTACCGGATTTGCTCAGTGATCATGCCTATGAATCATTAATCCAGGACCCTAGTGTTCAGGAGATTCTGCAGCTGATCAGGCAATCACGGATTGTTATTCATGGAATTGGTGATGCCGTAGAGATGGCTAAAAGACGCAAACTTGCGACGGAGATTATAGATGAACTTCAGGAGCAAGGGGCCGTATCTGAATCTTTCGGTTATTACTTTAATGATCAGGGTAAGGTGGTACATACCATGCTTACACTGGGTATGCGACTTCAGGATATTGAACGAACCGATGTTGTGATTGGAATTGCAGGTGGCAAAAGCAAAGCTGCTGCTATACATTCCGTGTTACGATTTGGTCAGGAAGATATTCTGATTATTGATGAGGCTGCTGCCGAAGTCATCGTTGCTGAAATGGAATAAGGTTCTACTTTGCATCACAACTATTGTTGTCTTGACGGACTTCACCGTCTGTCTTGAATATATAAGTTTCATAAAAAATTAATCAAAACTTGGGAGGAACTTACTCATGATTAAAGTAGGTATTAACGGTTTTGGACGTATTGGACGCTTGGCATTCCGCCGTATTCAAAATGTAGCAGGCATCGAGGTAGTAGCAATCAACGACTTGACTGACGCTAAAATGCTCGCTCATTTGCTCAAATATGATACAACTCAAGGTCGCTTCGATGGCGATGTTGAAGTACACGATGGCTTCTTCAAAGTGAACGGCAAAGAAGTTAAAGTATTGGCTAACCGTAACCCGGAAGAACTTCCTTGGGGCGACCTGGGCGTAGATATCGTTCTGGAATGTACTGGTTTCTTCACAACTAAAGAAGCAGCTGAGAAACACTTGAAAGGTGGAGCTAAGAAAGTTGTTATCTCCGCACCAGCTACTGGCGACATGAAAACCATCGTTTACAACGTAAACCATGAAATCCTCGACGGTACTGAAACTGTAATCTCCGGCGCATCTTGCACAACAAACTGCCTGGCACCTATGGCAAAAACACTGCAAGACAAATTCGGAATCGTTCAAGGTTTGATGACTACAATTCACGCTTACACTGGCGACCAAAACACGTTGGATGCTCCACACCCTAAAGGTGACTTCCGTCGTGCTCGCGCAGCAGCTGAAAACATCATCCCTAACACAACTGGTGCTGCTAAAGCAATCGGTCTGGTAATCCCAGAACTGCAAGGCATCCTTGATGGTGCAGCTCAACGTGTACCAGTAGCTACTGGTTCCCTGACTGAGCTCGTAACTGTTCTGAACAAAAAAGTAACTGCTGAAGAAGTTAACGCAGCTATGCAAGAAGCTTCCGATCCAGAAACTTTTGGATACACAGAAGACGAAATCGTATCTTCCGATATCCAAGGAATCACTTTCGGTTCCCTGTTTGATGCAACTCAAACTAAAGTTCTGACTGTTGGCGACCAACAATTGGTTAAAACTGTAGCTTGGTATGACAATGAAATGTCCTACACTGCACAATTGGTTCGCACTTTGGAGCACTTTGCAAAAATGATTAAGTAATATCTGCAATAACATAGAGCGGAAACAGATGCTATATTGTTTCCGCTCTTTATATATCTACATTTTGCAAATTTCTCAAAAACACCAGGATTGACGAGGGATTTTAGCTCTTGATTGGTCCACCAAATACATGGGTGCGGAGGAAATACAGATGAACAAAAAAAGTGTACGCGATATCGAATTGACAGGAAAACGGGCTTTTGTCCGTGTAGATTTCAATGTGCCGCTCGAAGATGGTAAAATTACAGATGACAAACGTATTCGTGCAACGCTTCCTACAATCAACTTCTTGATTGAAAAAGGCGCTAAAGTCATTTTGGCAAGCCACATGGGTCGTCCTAACGGCGAAGTGGTTGAATCTTTGCGTTTGACTCCAGCAGCTGAGCGTTTGTCTGAATTGCTTGGTAAAACAGTTGTTAAAGCTGACGGTTCTGTTGGTGACGCTGTTAAAGCTCAAATCGCTGAACTGAAGAACGGCGACGTATTGTTGCTTGAAAACGTTCGTTTCCACGCAGGCGAAGAGAAAAACGATCCGGAACTGGCAAAACAATTTGCTGAACTGGCTGACGTTTTCGTTAACGATGCGTTTGGCGCGGCTCACAGAGCACACGCTTCGACTGAAGGAATCGCTCACTTGCTTCCAGCAGTGTCCGGTTTGTTGATGGAGAAAGAACTTGAAGTGTTGGGTAAAGCAATTTCCAACCCTGAGCGTCCTTTCACAGCTATCATTGGTGGATCCAAAGTTAAGGACAAAATCGATGTAATCGACAACCTGCTGAACATTGCAGACAACGTAATCATCGGTGGCGGTCTGACTTACACGTTCTTCAAAGCACAAGGACATGAAATTGGACAATCCTTGCTGGATGATTCCAAACTTGATGTTGCTCTCGGTTTTATCGAAAAAGCGAAAAAATTGGGCAAAAACTTCTACCTGCCGGTAGATATCGTAGTATCTGACGATTTCAGTGCGAAAGCAAACACACAAATCGTTGACATCGATGGTATCCCAGCAGATTGGGAAGGTATCGACATCGGTCCTAAAACACGTGAGATCTATGCTGATGTAATCAAAAACTCCAAATTGGTTGTGTGGAACGGACCAATGGGCGTATTTGAAATCGAGCCATTCTCCCACGGTACTCGTGCAGTAGCGGAAGCTTGCGCTGAGACAGAAGCTTACACTGTAATTGGTGGCGGTGACTCCGCAGCAGCAGCTGAGAAGTTCAAATTGGCTGACAAGATGAACCACATCTCTACAGGTGGCGGTGCATCGCTCGAGTTCATGGAAGGTAAAGTACTTCCAGGCGTAGTGGCATTGAACGACAAGTAAGTTTTAGTAGCCTATAGCATGAAGGAGTTGAAACCCATGAGAACACCGATTATCGCAGGTAACTGGAAAATGTTCAAAACGGTTTCCGAATCCAATGACTTCATTCAGGAAGTTAAAGGAAAAGCGGAAGTTGAAGGCGTGGAAACTGTAATCTGCGCACCGTTTACAAATCTGCCATCCCTGGTAGAAGCTGTTAAAGGCACAAACATCAAAATTGGTGCACAAAATCTTCACTTTGAAGATAACGGTGCATTCACAGGTGAAATCAGCGGCGTGATGCTGAAAGACCTGGGTGTGGATTATGTCATTATTGGTCACTCGGAGCGCCGTCAATATTTTGCGGAAACCGATGAGACTGTCAATAAAAAGTTGCATGCAGCATTCCGTCACGGTTTGACTCCAATCTTCTGCCTTGGTGAGACGCTTGAAGAGCGTGAAGCGAACCAAACAAAAGACGTATGCAAAGTGCAAACAGTAGCTGCTTTTGCAGGTCTGTCTGCAGAGCAAGCGGCCCAAGTTGTTATCGCTTATGAGCCAATCTGGGCGATTGGTACAGGCAAATCCTCCACTTCCCAAGATGCGAATGAAGTTATTGCTTACATTCGTACGCTGGTGAAGGATCTGTACAACGAGACGGTTGCGAATGCAGTTCGTATTCAATACGGCGGCAGTGTTAAACCAGAGAACGTAACAGAATACCTCGGACAAAGCGACATCGACGGCGCACTTGTTGGCGGTGCCAGCTTGCAGCCGGCTTCGTTCATCGCGCTTGTTGAGGGGGCGAAGTAAGATGACAGCTCCAAAACCTGTAGCACTGATCATCATGGATGGCTTTGGTCTGCGTAACACGGTGGAAGGCAATGCGGTAGCGCAAGCCAAGAAACCGAACTATGACCGTTTCATGAGCCAATTCCCACATACAACGCTCACTGCATGCGGTGAAGCTGTAGGTTTGCCAGAAGGGCAAATGGGAAATTCCGAGGTAGGTCACCTGAACATTGGTGCCGGCCGGATCGTATACCAGGATTTGACCCGTATCTCCAAATCCATTCGTGACGGCGAGTTCTACGACAATGAAACACTTGTCAAAGCCGTTCGTGAAGCGAAACAAAGCGGCAAAAAACTTCATCTCTACGGCTTGTTGTCTGATGGCGGCGTACATAGTCACATCGACCACCTGTTTGCTATGCTAGATCTGGCCAAAAAAGAAGGAATGAATGATGTATATATTCATGCTTTCATGGATGGCCGTGATGTTATGCCAGACAGTGGTAAAGACTTCATGCAGAAACTGATCGCTAAGATTGAAGAAGTCGGTGTAGGTAAAATCGCTACGGTTCAAGGTCGCTATTACGCGATGGACCGTGACAAACGTTGGGAACGGGTTGAGAAATCATACCGTGCCATCGTTTATGGAGATGGACCAAAATACACTGACCCACTCAAAGCGGTTGAAGAATCGTATGAGAAATCCGTATTTGATGAATTCGTTGAACCAACGGTTATCGTTAAAGCGGATGGTGAGCCGGTAGGTTTGGTTGAGAGCGGCGATTCCGTTATCTTCCTCAACTTCCGTCCTGACCGTGCAATCCAGTTGTCGCAAGTATTCACAAACCAGGATTTCCGCGGTTTTGATCGTGGTCCGAAGTTCCCTGTGGGCTTGCACTTTGTATGCTTGACTTTGTTCAGCGAGACAGTTGAAGGTTATGTGGCTTATTCGCCGAAAAACCTCGACAACACGCTGGGTGAAGTTCTGGTACAGAACAATAAAAAACAACTGCGTATTGCAGAAACTGAGAAATACCCGCACGTTACCTTCTTCTTCAGCGGTGGTCGTGATGTGGAGCTTCCGGGCGAAACTCGTGTACTGATCAACTCACCAAAAGTTGCAACGTATGATCTGCAACCAGAGATGAGCGCTTATGAAGTAGCTGACGCATGTGTTCGCGAGATCGAAGCAGACAAACATGACGCCATCATTCTGAACTTTGCTAACCCTGACATGGTTGGACACTCCGGCATGCTGGAGCCTACCATCAAAGCGGTTGAAGTAACAGATGAGTGCATGGGCCGTGTTGTGGATGCAGTACTTGCCAAAGGCGGCGTTGTACTGATCACAGCGGATCATGGTAACGCGGATATGGTGTTCGATGAGAAAGGACGTCCGTTCACAGCTCATACAACGAACCCGGTTCCATTCATCGTTACGGATGCAAATGTAACCTTGCGTGAAGGCGGAATCCTGGCAGATATCGCGCCAACGATCCTTGATCTGATGCAATTGCCTAAACCGGCTGAGATGACAGGTACATCCGTCATCGCTACCCGTAAATAAGTTACGCAACAACATATATAATTGGACGGTTTGGCGTTTGCACATTGAACGAAGGCAGCAGAAATAGTCTGAAGAAGCGAAGCGCTCGCCTTTATCACATGATTTCAACTTATGAAAGTAAGTTCAAAGAAATCAGGGGATAACAGCGATCGGAAGACGATTCTGCTGACATAGTGAAATAAGGGCAAACACAAGTTGGTCCAAAAATTAAATCCCAACTATAAAGGAGATTATCACAAATGACTATTATTTCTGACGTGTACGCTCGCGAAGTCCTCGACTCCCGCGGTAACCCTACAGTAGAAGTTGAAGTATACCTGGAGTCCGGCGCAATCGGACGCGCAATCGTTCCATCTGGTGCATCCACTGGTGCCCACGAAGCAGTTGAGCTTCGCGATGGTGACAAATCCCGTTACCTCGGTAAAGGCGTTCTGCAAGCTGTTAAAAACGTAAACGAAACAATCGCTCCAGAAGTTATCGGTATGGATGCATTGGATCAACTGGGTATCGACAAATTGATGATCACTTTGGATGGTACGCCAAACAAAGGTAAACTGGGCGCTAACGCAATCCTGGCTGTATCCATGGCAGTAGCTCGCGCAGCTGCTGACGCTCTGGACCTGCCATTGTATGTTTACCTGGGCGGATTCAACGCTAAAGCATTGCCAGTACCAATGATGAACATCATCAACGGTGGTGAGCATGCTGACAACAACATCGACGTTCAAGAGTTCATGGTTCTTCCAGTTGGAGCACCAAGCTTCAAAGAAGCTCTTCGCGTAGGTGCAGAGATCTTCCACAACTTGAAATCCGTATTGAGCTCCAAAGGCTTGAACACAGCTGTAGGTGACGAAGGTGGTTTCGCACCGAACCTTGGTTCGAACGAAGAAGCAATCACTACAATCATCGAAGCAATTGAAAAAGCTGGTTACAAACCAGGCGTTGACGTATTCTTGGGTATGGACGTTGCTTCCACTGAGTTCTACAAAGATGGTAAGTACACACTTGCTGGCGAAGGTAAATCTTACACTTCCGCTGAGTATGTTGACCTTCTGGCTTCATGGGTTGAGAAATACCCAATCATCACAATCGAAGACGGTATGTCCGAAGATGACTGGGATGGTTGGAAATTGCTCACTGAGAAATTGGGAGACAAAGTACAACTCGTTGGTGATGACCTGTTCGTAACAAACACTGAGCGTCTGGGCAGAGGTATCAACGAAGGTATCGGTAACTCCATCCTGATCAAAGTTAACCAAATCGGTACATTGACTGAAACATTTGATGCAATCGAAATGGCTAAACGCGCAGGATACACAGCTGTAATCTCCCACCGTTCCGGTGAGTCCGAAGACAGCACAATCGCTGATATCGCTGTTGCAACTAACGCTGGTCAAATCAAAACGGGTGCTCCTTCCCGTACAGACCGTATCGCGAAGTACAACCAATTGCTCCGCATTGAGGATCAACTGGGTGAACTGGCTCAATACAATGGTCTTAAAGGATTCTACAACCTTAAAAAATAAGCTGGATATCCAGCTTTTACAGGCAAGCCGGGTAACCGGCTTGTCTTTTTTATTGCAACGAAGTAATGGTATAACGTAAGGATCACGCAGATGGTGAAATTTAGGGCATTGTATAAACTGTACTACTTGTAGTACAACCATAGCTATGTTACAATTAAAGTAACTGTTTTTATGGTGAGATGTATGCCCACATGGGTAGGAGGTGGAAAGAATGGATATTGCTTTGAAATTGCTGCTCGTTGTTTTCTCGATCGGTCTAATCACTGTAGTATTGCTGCAGCACGGGAAAAGCGCTGGTTTGGCGGGTGCCATCTCCGGTGGTGCGGAACATCTTTTCGGTAAAACGAAAGCGCGCGGATTGGATCTCTTCCTGCAACGTGCAACGGTGGTACTGGGTGCAGGATTTATGATTTTGTCTATTGTTGTTACGGTGGTTTCCAAGTAAGATTCGGAACTGCTGTTCAATGAATAGCTTAAGCTAATGGCTTAATTGATGAACCTTCGTTTCGTGAAGAAACGGGGGTTTTTTAATAAATTCTTACGCGTCCAAACTTTTCCAACAATTTAATCTATAGACTCCATGATTTTCGGTCTTCTTCTCACTTCTGTTTGGTTTTCCTTCCTTAACATGCAACACACCCCTATCATGTATGGTATGTCCCTCGCTTATTCGTTACGCGAACTCACTCCCTATAATGAATGTCATGTGTACAGAAAATTTTCGGATGTAGTCCTTTTCCAGATGCGCACAGCACGTGTATCGCATAAAATGCTGTAGAGATACGTGAAAGCGTGATTTTAGAGGAGCGCCCGGCAACTGTGGTTTTTTTGCGAGGTACGGATGGGCCGGATTGAATTCGTGTATACTAGGGTATGAGATAGTATGGTTGTACTACTACACTCTTCACAGCAATGATATTGTATTGCATGAAAAAGGTAAGAATTCCGATACATAAAGAGATGAGACTTGCTTACACTTTTATGTTTCCCGAGGTGAATATATTAATGATAACAGAACAACAATTGCTCGACTTCATGCGGGAAACCGCTTATAAACCTATGACTTATCAGGAGTTGGAACAGCACTTCGCTATTGAAGATGCAGCTGATTTCAAAGCCTTTTTGATTATGCTTAATACGCTGGAGGAATCCGGTAAAGTTTTGCTGACCCGTAACAATCGCTATGGCATGCCAGAGCGCATGGATTTGGTACGTGGACGTTTACAGGCTCACGCCAAAGGTTTCGCTTTCCTTATCCCTGAGGATCGGGAGCACCCGGATGTGTACATTCACGCCAATGATATGAAAAGTGCGATGAATGGTGATACGGTATTGGTTAAAGTCACATCTCAAGGACCTTCAGGTGGTCGTTTGGAGGGTGAGATCGTCCGTATTGTTACTCGTGCTGTGACACAAGTCGTTGGTGTGTTCCAAAGCCATGAGGTGTACGGATTTGTCATTCCGGATGATAAACGGATTAATCGCGATATTTTCATCCCACGTACCAACTTTGCTGGGGCGGTTGATGGACAGAAGGTCGTAGCCAAGATCGTCAGCTATCCGGAGGGCCGTGCGGCTGCCGAAGGTGAAGTGATCGAGATTCTCGGTCATAAGGATGAGCCGGGTATTGATATTTTGTCCGTCATTCGCAAGCATCAGTTGCCTGAAGCTTTCCCTGATGAAGTGGTAGAAGAGGCGGAAAAAGCACCCGACTCCATCACGGATGAAGAGATTGTACAACAGGGTCGCCGTGATCTGCGCGGACTTAACATTGTCACGATTGATGGCGAAGATGCCAAGGATCTGGATGATGCTGTAAATGTAGAGAAACTGCCTAACGGGAACTACCGTCTGGGTGTTCATATTGCCGACGTTGGCTATTATGTGCAGGAGAATTCCAAGCTTGATCAGGAAGCCTACAACCGTGGATGCAGTGTGTATCTGGTGGACCGGGTTATTCCGATGCTGCCACAGCGTCTGTCCAACGGGATCTGTAGTTTGAACCCGCAGGTAGACCGCTTGACACTGTCTTGTGAGATGGAGTTTAACGACCAGATGAAGGTTGTAAAACATGACATTTTCACAAGTGTAATTAAAACCAAAGAGCGGATGACGTATTCCAACGTCCGTAAAATCCTTGAAGGTGAAGAGCCGGAATTGCTCGAGCGTTATAAGGATCTGGTAGATGATTTCCATCTGATGAAAGAGATCGCTTTGAAGCTACGTGCTATGCGTATGCGCCGTGGTGCGGTTGACTTTGATTTTGAAGAATCCAAAATCGTTGTGGACGCAGAATGCAAACCGGTAGATATCGTGAAACGGGAGCGTTCGATCGCAGAGCAAATCATTGAGGAATTCATGTTGGCAGCGAACGAAACAGTGGCAGAGCATTTCCACTGGTTGAAGGTTCCTTTCATTTATCGTGTGCACGAAGACCCGGATCAGGAAAAACTGCAAAATTTCCTCGCCTTTGCGGCGAATTTTGGACACCAGGTCAAAGGACGTGGCAATGCGATTCATCCACGGGCGCTTCAATCGTTGCTTGAGGATATTAAAGAAACGAAAGAACAAACTGTGATTAGTACGATGATGCTCCGTTCGATGAAACAGGCGAAGTATGATTCTGAAATGTCGGGTCACTTTGGCCTCGCGGCAGAATTCTATAGTCACTTTACGTCTCCAATTCGTCGTTATCCCGATCTTGTCATTCACCGGGTGATTCGCGAAGTCATTGAAAATAATGGTGCATTGCCGGAGAACCGTCAGGAGTATTTGGCAGCACGTATGTCCGATATTGCGCAGCAGTCTTCTGAACGTGAACGTGTGGCGGTAGAAGCTGAGCGGGATACGGAGAAAATGAAAAAAGCCGAGTACATGCTCGACAAAGTAGGCGAAGAGTTCGAAGGCATGATCAGCAGTGTGACCAGCTTTGGTATGTTCATTGAGTTGGAAAACACGGTTGAAGGCTTGATTCGCCTCAGCGCACTCACGGACGACTATTACCATTTTGACGATCAGCATATGGCTCTGATTGGTGAACGTACCTCGAAAGTCTTCCGCATCGGTGATGAAGTGAAGATCCGTGTGGCACGTGTAAGCATGGAAGAGTATACGATTGATTTTGAAATGGTAGATATGAAACCTCGCGGTGAACGTCCTGGCGGCTTCGGTGGCGGACGTGGCGGTAAAGGTGGACGCCCAGCAAGTGGTGGCGGTCGCGGCGGTGCCAAGGGTGGACCGGGTGGTTTCAGCGGTTCACGTGGCGGCAAAGGAGGCTCATCCGCTGCTGGAGCCAGCCGTGGTGGCAGATCAACGGAAGAAAGCAGCAAAGGTGGACGTGGCGGTCGCGGTGGAGCAGCGAGTGCAGGCGCAGGCTCATCTGGTGGCTACGCAGGTAAAGGCGGCGGCAAACCAAAAGGTGAGCGTCGTGCTGGTGATGCTGGAGGATCAACTGGCCGGGGCAAAGGTGCGGTGAGCTTTGGTTTTGGCTCAGGTAAAGGCGGATATAGCTCTACATCGGGTGGATCGGATAGTAGTTCAACCGATGGACAAGGAAGTGGCCTGAACAGCGGCAGCGGTCGCGGTGAAGGAAGCTTTAAATCCGGCAAGGGCGGCAATAAAGGTGGTAAAGGCGGAAGTGGACGCAAAAACACTTCGCCAAGCGGCGTATTTATTGGAGAGAATGCAACTCCTGGTGGCGCTCAGGAAGGCGGAGCACCACGACGCAAGCGGAAGAAGAGCAAAGGTGCAGCTGGTAACGGCACGGCAGCTTTTGTACGGAAAAAGAAAAAATAAAGCTAACGTAACTTGGAGAAATGGATTACAAGTCGTTCCTCCAGGTTAAGCGTTGGAGAAAATAGTCACTTCAGCCGGTGTGTTGTTTCGCACTGTCTGAAAGTGGTGTAATGAGGAGGGGCGGCAGAGGTCGCCTCTTTCTTGATTTTAACAGCCGTACTTGCTACAATTAGGGTCTGGCACGTGGTACCTTGGTGCAACATTGGGTGCGCTGCTATAGAGCATGGTACCGGCTTATTTTACGGAGAAGGAGTGAGGACATGGGCAAGAATGATGGACAGAGTAAAGTGCTCGCACAGAATAAAAAGGCTTCCCATGACTACTTCATTGAAGATACGTATGAAGCGGGCATGGTGCTTACCGGAACGGAGATCAAATCTCTTCGTAACGGCCGTGCGAATATTGGTGATGCATTTGCCACGATTCGAAACGGTGAGATTCATATTCACAATATGCATATTAGTCCTTTTGAACAAGGGAACCGAAATAATCCGCTCGATCCGACACGTACGCGCAAGTTGTTGATGCATAAAGTGCAGATTCACAAGCTGCTCGGGCTGTCGAAACAGGATGGGTACAGCATTGTGCCGCTGAAAATCTATATCCGCAATGGTTATGCAAAGCTTTTGCTTGGACTGGGTAAAGGTAAGAAGCAATACGACAAACGTGAAACTGCCGCGAAGCGCGATGCTCAACGTGATATCCAACGGGTACTGCGCGAGAAGCAGAAGGTTGCGCGTTAAGTGGAGCGCTGGGCGTAAAGACTTTACTTTAAGTGTATAAGTTAGTTTTTGTGATGAAGTTAGGAAAATTGATGTATGAGTTAAGGAGTCTCAAGGTTTGTCCTGCAATGGGCAAGATTGAGGCTTTTTTATTTGTAGTGGGGAAGGTGATTTGATGTGAATAGCTGAAGTATGCAGTTGGCTGATTTTTGTTGTGTGTGATTAAGTACATTGCTAGGAGCATGGAGCTAAGTATGGTGATGAATCTAAATTATCACATGTTGCGTAGTTTGTCAGGGTAGTGGGTAAAATACTTAGGTGCAGTTGTTCGTGATCCGATCTGGGAAACTTTACTTCCGATTAGTGACGCGGTATAATATGTAGACGATTGAGCCTGTTGTATTGTATAACCTTGTACACATGCTCAGCCTGCTGGAATGTCTTCCAGCAATCTGTACTATTTCGGTGATGTGTCCTGTGTTATGATTACTCATGTAGCAGACAGGAATGCCGAGTTTGAAAGAAGCATCTTTTTACCTTGGAGGAAAAAGATGTATAGCACCTTTGCTCCGTATTCACGGATTAATCCTGGAGCCCTTCTTCATTGAGGGGGCGTTTATGGATTCGACGGGGATAGTTCGAGCATGGGTAGCGGGTAGTGGGGACGCGTCCGCTTTATCAACGCTAAAGCCTATTAAACGGCAAACAACAAACAAACTACGCTTTCGCAGCCTAAGAAACTGTGTGCGTGCTTCTACCCTGCATCGCCCATGTGACAGGGATAGGGGCTAACTAGTAGTGGGATACGCTGTCACATCTCCGCCTGGGGTGTGCTGAAGAAGACAATCAGGCTGACCCAACGTATAGCCGGTTACGGGGCGATACTCGGGTGACATCAAAACTGTGACTACACCCGTAGAAGCTTATGTGCCGTTATCTTCGGACAGGGGTTCGACTCCCCTCGCCTCCATTAGAGTCAAGAAACCATCAACCAGTAATCTGGTTGGTGGTTTTTATGTTTATGATATAATAAGCATAAATTTAGATTGGGGGACTCAAGATGTTTGAAAATCGAGAACAGCTCCAAGAAATTTTAAAAAAAGCAAATCAACATGCACGGAAACAAGCTAAAGAATCAGGTGCCTCTATTTATTATATAAAGAACAACAAACGTGTTCGTGAGGATGCTGCGGGTAATAAATTCGAAATTATATTTGATGCTACTGGGAAACGCCAGGAGTTTGAATATCATGAGTGAAACCAGACCAGTTATGACTGTGTTTGCTGGAACCAATGGAGCAGGGAAAAGTACACTCAGCATGCAAATGAGAGAGTGGCTTGTTGAACTGATTGATCCGGATCAAATTGCAAGAGAGTTGAAGCCAGAGAATCCGCGTAGTGCTGACCTGTCTGCTGGTAGGGAAGCTGTGAAAAGAATCCGATCTCTCATTAAGAGTGGTGTAAACTTCGCTATTGAAACGACATTGTCCGGATCATTTGTTTTAAAACATATGGAAATAGCAAAAGAAAACAATTATGAAATTGTCGTTTATTATATCGGTCTTGAGGATGTTCAAATGCATATAGATCGTGTAGCCTCTCGTGTTGAACAAGGTGGACATTGGATTGCAGAAGAAGACATTCGTTATCGATATGGCCAGTCATTGAAGAATCTTAAAGCGGCTCTAGCCATCGCAGATCAGGTTATCATCATTGATAATACATACGAGCCTTTAATTGTTGCAGAAGTCATACAGAGTAATTTGATCTATTGTGTTGAGTCCATACCTGCTTGGGCTAATCCTGTTCTTGTGGGTTACTGATACTCGGGTGACATCAAAACTGTGACTAAACCCGTAGAAGCTTATGTGTCGTTATCTTCGGACAATTGTTCGACTCCCCTTGCCTCCATTAAAGTAAGCAAAATCCACCAACCATTGTTCTGGTTGGTGGATTTTTATTTTATGATATAATAACCTAAATTATATAAATGGAGGAAATCAAGGTATATATAGGTCGAAAGTAGCTTCCAGAAAGTATATCAGGTACATTTAGGTTCTGAAACGTATATAGGTATCTATAGCCTGCTTTAGCTAGACCAAATTATGATAAGAGAAAGTACATACGAACCAACAATTGTTGTGGGATCTAAGAAAGTAGATTGGATACATCCAAACGGAGACTATTCCCCGCAGACCTTTGGAAGAGGTTCGACTCTCAGGTCTTTTATATGAAAAAATAATATATAATGTTTAACATTAAATACAATATTTATAATAATAGAGTAAAGGAGTAGTTATTTTGGATCCGTATTTATATTTGTTTTTTCATGTTCTATCACATGCTCTTCTTGGGGCGGTAATTGCATACTGCTTTTATCCAAGGGATACATGGAAAAATCTTATGATATGTCTATGTTCGGGTGCTCTGTGTGGAATAATTCCTGATATTTTTGGGGATAGAAGTGTAGCTCCGTGGTCCCATTCTATATTGTTTACACCCCTTTTAGCTTTAGGAATAGCATATTTGACAAAACTGTTCTATAAAAAGACAAGTTTCAAATTAATCTGGGGATCTTCTATTTTGTCTGTCTTGTTTGGACACTTATTTTTAGACTATATGGGACATGATTTACCAGCATTCTATCCCTTTAGCGATAAATCATATATTATGGGAGCCATTACATTGGGAGATCCATGGATATGGTTTCCGTTAATTATTGGTCTTGGATTGAGTGTTTTTTTGAAGAACAAGCCTAAATTACCCGTAATTACTTCGATACTATTTATAGTGGTATATTTAGTTTTTCGAGTAATATCGAAAGAAATAATCGAGCAGAAAGTTCAAGTTCAACATCCGGTTCCTGAAAAGTCATATATTATAGTGGAGCCCAATAGTCATTACGAATTTCCTTTAGATCCCAGAAAGTGGTTGGAGTTCAGGTTTCGAGTCATCAGTCCTCATTTCTCTAAAGTTGGTGATGCGGGTATACTGGGAGAGAAATCAGACAAACTATTCTGGTACGATTTTTATCCAGTAGCCTTTGAGATTAATTTATCAAGAGGGAAATACATTTTAATAAATTCACAGAATTCTAAAGTTGTCCTATCTGTTACTAAGGAATGGAAAGAAACGGGTTCTAACTTTATTCAGGGAAAGTATGATGGAAACATTTTTACCTACAAAGAAACCACCAATGGTCAGTGGGAAGAAGTTATACCACAATAGTTTTCTACAGTTTCTATCCACCATCAACCAGCGTTCTGGTTGGTGGTTTTTCTGTTTATGCTATAATCTTTGTAAAATAAGCTGATGCAAGCCCGATTTACTCTGTAATCTCCCAAAGGAGGCGAAAAAGCATGAGCCAAACGCAGCAACAGATCCGCGAGTTTGTTGCAGGGGTACAAGCATATGTCTCGCCAGTAAATGTGGTTAATCCTTGGAGAGATTATGTGAGGGGCTATGATATCAGCCCCGAAGCGGTGAAGATTCGTTCTGAACATTTGGTCAGGTATTTGGAACCACGAATGTCCAAGGCTCGGTACATTTTTATTGCTGAAGCTGTGGGATATCAAGGGGCGAGGTTCTCCGGCGTACCTTTGACGTCCGAGCGAATGGTTACTGGGAATCACTCGCTGGTGAATCACCAGATGATTTTTTCAGGCGAGCCGGGTGTTCGAACAAGCCTGCCCAATATCGCCAAACCTAACCGGAGTCAGGCGCTGTATGGATTCGCAGAACCGACAGCATCCATCATATGGGGTGAAGTGTTATCCAGTTCAAGGTGGAAACCAACGGACTTTATATTTTGGAACATCTATCCCTTTCATCCTTATCAATCTGCCGAAAACAGGATGACGAATCGAACGCCGACTTTGGCAGAGTTGGAGGATGGTTTGCCGTTTGCCAGACAGCTTATGCAACTGAATCCTGATGCTCAGATCGTGGCTATTGGCAGAAAGTCAGCAGACACGTTAAGCTCCCAACTCATTAAACATCACCATGTTCCTCATCCTGCAAATGGAAGGGCAGTACAATTTCAAAAAGCAGTAAGGTCAATTATCTAGCCCATTTTGAACTGGAGAAATGTAAGGCTGACATATGCATTTTTATCGTTCAAGTGCCCTACACATAATGTAATGTCCTATCATATAAAGATTGGTTGGTGAAGCTAAATGAATGAAAAATACTGGCTTGTGGTGCAATATCCGCTGAAGAGCGCGCATGGTAGCAAACGAGATCATTGGTTGAAGGAAAAGGTGATGGAATATCTGGAAACCGTTCTGACCCAGGCGGAGTTGGGAGAGGTGGATGGATGTGACCTGGGCAGCCGTGTGGCTGATCCGAAGGAATATGTAATGAACATTTTCTGTGTGGTAACGGACGAAGATCGGAGCATAGCGCTGATTAAAAAAGTGCTGAGAGAGAGTCGGTTGGATTATACCCGCATCCAAATCGCTACGATGCCATATGGCACAGAGGGAAGCTACACGCTGAAATATGCCTCCAAAAAAGGCGTTACCGAATTCTCGCTTTGATCACGATTCGCTGTTTCTTACCATAACGAACTCTGTACTTGTCCTGCCCGAGGGCAGTTTGCCCCCAACATTTTCCCCACTTAAATTCATCATACGAGAAGACCATAATTGGACTTCCCAGCCTTAACCACTCGATCAACACTCTGTAAGTAGTAAGATTATGCCCGTAGATATTGTAATCTTGCTCAAAAGTATGCCCTATCAAGGTAGACGTTTACCATCTTCTTTTGTGTACTCAGATCCTCCGTCTCTCCCCCGCTTCTCTCTCCACCCGGCACAAACCACAACTTATTATCTGTACCTCTAACATTTTATAAAGCAGTACTTCTTGCGGCTTCAATTAGGGGCCCCTACCCGCAGCATTCACCACGATCAGATCCCCAAAGCCTCATTTCACTTCACTCAGTCAAGCTATATCCAAGCGATAAAAAGAGTTGAGCCTCCTCCATGCACAGTCCTATAATATACAATTGTATAAAATCCGAGAGAGTGGTGGATATCACAACAGGTCATCCGATCACAAACGATAAACCCATCACACATCGGAACCAAGGAGGGTCACAGTGAATCAAAGAGCAAAAGATGCAACAACAGATGAAGGAGCAAGAGAAGTAACAGAAGGGGATGAAAAATAGAAGTGAAAGCAACAGCCCAATCAGATATTGAGAGCGATGCAGAAGCAAACGCAAATGCAAAAGCGAACACCAGCGCAATGAAGACGAATTGGACTCCCCGTTTCAAAGCGTTCATTCAACGCAAGCCCAAGACACTCGCTTTTAAAATTCCGTTTGCCTACTTTGTCATTATTCTGCTAACGGTGGCGTTTAGTGCGTTGGTTTTGAATCGAATCTCGGAAAATGACGCGCAACGAAAGATCAATGAAGCATCACTGCAGACAATTACATCCATTGAGACCAACGTTAATCTGATGATCGAGAACGTGAACAATTATTCGAAAATGATTTTCTCTGATCCCAACTTGCAGAACCTGCTGCGGCAGGGCAATGTGTACTCCAATTTACAGACACAGTCCAAGGTCAGCGCGTATTTGACCAATCTTATGCAAGCGGTTCCAATTATCGATTCAGTATATATTTACGATAATTCGGGGCACCGATTCTCGGTTGGTACACAGGAATGGCCCACGTTTATGGAAGCAAATGTGAAGGAAGCGCCGTGGTACGAACAGGCACTGAAGCATAACGGAAGATATCTGCTCAGGCTGAATGGTGGCAACAACGACAGCGGAGTCTCGGCGACGGGGGAGAATGATGGGCAAGAGGTGGTGTCGTTTATTCGCCTCATTCGGGATTTGGATGATACGTCTCCGCTTGGATTTCTGGTCATGAACATCAAAGGCAAATCAATCGCTCAGGCCTATGCCAACCTGTCTGCACCGGATTCATTTCAGGTGGCCATCCTGGATGAGCATCAGCGGGTGATTGCAACCAACGCTACCGATGGAAAGAAGTCCGTGCCTGCTGTATCCGGCGAATCCATATCTGCGGCTTCTGGACAGGAAGGGATGTACGAGATGTTAGAGGCCAATCAGGCCAAGTTAAAACAAACATTTCAAGAGCAATTCTCCGGCTTCATCACCTTGCAATCGGGTGGTCAGGAATATGCGGTTACCTATCGTTCGTCTGGTGATGATCAGTGGAAATTCATCAGCATGAGCCCATACCAGGCTACCGATACCCGCAATAAATCCATGGTGATGCTTGCGCTGATCCTACTGGCGGTAAACGGGACTGTCTTTTTTGTCAGTTCATTCATCATCTCGCGCAGCGTCATTAAGCCGATTCACAAGCTGCTTCGCTCCATGCAGAAAGCACCAAGCGGCAACTTCCGCAAAGTGACGGTTGAGCTGAACAGTTACGAATTCGCACAGCTATATGGAGGTTACAACCAGATGATCGAGCAGATTGAGCAGATGTTGAAACGCATCATTCAGGAGCAGCAGACGATCCGCCGAGCAGAGCTGAATACACTTCAGGCGCAGATCAAGCCGCATTTTCTATACAACACACTTGATTCCATTACCTCCCTGGCAATGTCGGGTATGAACGAAAAGGTATGTGAGCTGTTAGAAGCGCTCGGAAGTTATTATCGGCTGAGTGTCAGCAAAGGGCGTGAACTGATTACACTGCACGAGGAGGTTGAGATTGTACGCAATTATCTGACGATCCAGCAGGTGCGATACCCCGGTGTATTTGAGGTGCAGTACGATATCGATTCAGGCTGTGAACGAGTGATGATTCCCAAGCTTGTGCTCCAGCCGTTGGTGGAAAATTCGCTGTATCACGGTATTCGTCCCAAAGGCAGCCCGGGCACGATACGCATCCAAGCTCGTCGATCCAAGGAGGGAGTACTTCTAACGATCACTGACGACGGAGTCGGCATGTCCGAGGAAGAAGTGAAGCAGATTCAACGAACAGAAATGAACAGGTCTAATCGCTCGAACTCATCTAACCCATCTAACACTTCTAACTCTTCTAATCCTACTCATAACTCTAAACACAATCCAAGCTTTGGCTTGTGGGGAACGATGGAGCGGCTTCGCATTTTCTATGACAGAGAAGATGGACTCAAGCTGCAGAGCGAAGTTGGAAAAGGAACCACCATTATCATAACGATCCTGAAGGGAGCCGATGAATCATGGAACTAACTGTGGAACCATTAAAGGTATTGATTGTGGATGATGAGTACCTCATCCGAAATCTGCTGCGCATGCGTATCGATTGGGAGCAGCAAGGCATGAGCATCATTGGCGAGGCCTCCGATGCTGAAGAGGCTTTGAATCAGGTTGAGCTGTTGCGTCCAGACATCGTGTTCACGGACATATACATGCCCAAGATGGACGGCATTGAACTGAGCGGCATCCTCATGGAACGTTACCCGAACTTAAAAATCGTGGTTGTGACGGGACATGATGAATTTGAATATGCTCGTCAGAGTGTGAAGCTGGGCATATCCGATTTTATTTTGAAACCCATCCGTGCTTCTGAGTTATTACAGGTTACGACGAAGCTGCGAATGGCAATCGAGCAGGAGATGGGGCGTGAGTACGAGCTGATGAAGCTGCGGGAGGAGATGAAGCAGAGCTTGCCTTATCTCAGGGAGAGGTTTGTGAATCAATGGTTAAGTGATGTGATGCCTGAGGACGAACTACAAGAGAAGGCGCGTTTCTTTGGCATTCCTATCTCATCTGGTGAACCAGGATCACGCATCGCAGTAATGGAGGTGGAGGTTGCTGTACCGCAAGCTAAGATAGCTGCACCAGAGGTATATCCACATCTGTCCGAACCATATCACCAAACACACCAAGCACAACGAGGGCCTCAACATCAACACGGTCAGCCCCAATTAAGCCAGCATCGGACAGAAGCCCATCCACATACTGCCGAGGAAATACATATTTTGCTGCGAATGGTAGGCATGAAGCAGGTGCAGGCATTTTATCCGCAGGATTCGCAAACCATTATCGTCATGGACCCACATAACCGGATAGTTGTGCTCTCGCTTGGTGCGGATACGGAATTTGCCAATCAGGTACAGCAGCTTCAGGAAGAACTTCAACATACACTTAAGCTCGAAGGGTGTGAAGTTGATGTGACCGTAGGGATTGGGCAATGGCAATCAGGATGGGGAAGGGCCTGTGTGGGATACCGGGAAGCTTGTCGTGCACTCGATTATCAGGCGTTTGTGGGGAAAAATCAGGTTATTTGCTTCGAGGATCTGGTCATCGAAGGCGGTAAGAGGCCCTACCACTCGGATGCTCAGTTGCTCCAACAACTGCAATTTTACGTCAGTGTTGGTGCGGGGGAAGAAGCCGTATTGTTGCTGGAGCGTATGCTGTCTATGCCGTTCTCGGACGTTTCACAGTTTCGGATGGCAGCCATGGATGTCGTTACGGAGTGCCAGCGTGCCGCCATAGAGCAACAGCTTGAGGGAGAATACGCATTGAACAAAGAGGCCGTTGCGGCCATTTTTACAGCAGGTCATCTGCCTGAACTAAAAAGCATGTTGGAGCAACATGTCCGCACGGTATCGGATGTCATACAAGCCAAACGACAGGCCAAGGAAGGTAATCTGATCGACCGGGTGATGGCTTATCTTGAAGAGAACATGGGCAATGCGGAAGTGGGGCTTTCCAGCACCGCGGCTGCTTTTTACGTAAGTTCGGGCCATCTGGGCCGGCTGATGAAAAAAGAAACCGGGCAGACATTTGTGGAATATATGACGCAGCTTCGTATGAGAAAGGCCGAAACGTTGCTGAAGCAGACCGATTTAAAGGGGTATGAGATCGGGCAGCAGGTAGGCATCCCGGACCCGCATTATTTCAGCGTCTTGTTCAAAAAACATATCGGTCGGTCCATGAACGAATATCGGAATGTAAAAACCTGAGAAACGAGATGTAAACCCGGGAGTGTAGAGAAGGTGTGAGCGCACCCCCTCTCCAATTCCACATATGTTCGAATATTACAAATCGATGCCTGTTTTCTAAATGGAGAACAACGCACAGTTCGCCTAAAATATGGGCTAGAACGAACTAAAACACATAGGGAGGTCCATAGAGATGAAAGCGCTATTAAAAAAATCAGCAAGTCTAATTCTGACTCTGGTAATTGTAAGCAGTCTGGCGGCATGTTCATCGGGTTCGTCCGGTGGTACACAGGGGGAAAGTAATGGCAAGATCAAGCTGACGCTATGGGATCAATCAGTTGGCAATACCGATCCTTCGGCCAAACTGCTGCCCGAGATTGTTGAGAAATGGAACAGCGAGCATCCGGACATCCAGGTTGAACGTACGGGCACGACAGGAGAACAGTATAAAACCAAAGTCAAAACATCGATTGCGGCTGGTGAGGCGCCAGACCTGTTCTATGGCATGGGTGGCGGCAGCTTCATGCAGCCGTACATCAAATCCGGCAATGTGCTGGAAATCTCAAGTTACCTGACGGATGATATCAAAGAACGAATGGGCCCGGGAATGGCTGAGGCCATTAATATGGACGGCAAAATCTACACATTGCCCGTGTACACACATATCGCCAATCTTTACGTGAATACAGAACTGTTCGAGCAGGCGGGTGCCAAGATTCCGACCACCTATAACGAACTGCTGGATGCGGTCTCCAAGCTGAAAGCGGCGGGGATAACCCCGGCTGTGATTGGAGAAAAGGATCGCTGGCCGGGCATGTACTGGTACGACATTATTGCGATGCGTCAGGCAGGCAATGCTGCGGTGATGGAAGCCTTTAAAGATCCGTCGAAATGGGATTCGCCCGACTTTGTAGCCGCTGCGACTAAAATGCAGCAACTTGCACAAGCAGGAGCATTCAACAGCAGCATGTTCAGCATGAGCTATGACGAGATGCTGGGGGCATTTAATGCAGGCAACGGGGCGATGATGTTCCAGGCCAACTGGGTGAATGCAGGAATTGAGGACCCGTCCTCCGCAGTCAAAGGCAAAGTGAAAGTGATTCCGTTCCCGGTATTTGAAGATGGAAAAGGCACAAATACCGAAATCTTCGGCGGAGCCGTCGATGGTTTCTACATCAACCAGAATACCAAGCATTCGAAGGAAGCCGTGGAATTCCTCATGTATCTGAGCGAGCAGCTTGGTACACAAGGTTTCCTGGCTGGAGCCGGCCTGCCAAGCTGGAAAACAGATACACTCGACACGTCCAGCCTGTCCTCCCTAGATTTGTCTGCGGCAGATATTATGAAAACGGCGACCTCATTCATCGCGTGGTGGGATAACATTCTGCCAGCGGAGTCTGCCGAAGCGCACAAAAACCTGATTGCCCAGCTGCTTGCCGGCGATGTAACACCGGAGGAGTTCTGCAAACAGATGGCACAGCTCAAACCAACAGAGCTGAGCTTGTAGATCGCGCAGGCTAATATGCGCATAATCCATACACGTGTAAGCTCGTGTTGAGCTTGCCAAGCTGAAGCCTGCTAACAATGAAGATGAACCCAAACAAGGCGTGGTCCGGTATATCCCGGTCACGCCTTTGAGAGGAGAACAATAATGAACTCTGTATTTTCCAATAAAGGCACGATCGCCGTCTTTGTACTGCCGACGCTGCTTCTGTTCTGCGGCATTGTGCTTATTCCGATCTTTGTCTCCAGTTATTACAGTCTGCTGGACTGGAACGGCGTAGGCAGGGGTACATTTATCGGCCTGGACAACTATGTAGAGATGTTTAAGGATACCCGGGTGCTGAATTCGATCAAAAACTCCCTGTTATTCGCGGGTGCTTCGGTGTTCATTCAACTGCCGATCTCGCTGGTGCTCGCACTGATTCTGGCGTCCAACGTCAAGGGTGAAGGTTTCTACCGGACCGTGTATTTCATCCCGGTGTTGATCTCAACGGTGGTTATTGCCCAGTTGTGGTCAAAAATCTACAATGCCGATTATGGCCTGCTGAATGTGCTGCTGCAAAGTATCGGCTTATCCAGCCTGGCGCAGGACTGGCTGGGGCAGAAGGACACCGCGCTGGCGGCATCGTTTATTCCAACCTTGTGGCAGTACGTGGGGTATCACATGCTGCTGATGTATGCAGGTGCGAAGTCCGTGTCTCAGGATGTGCTCGAAGCTGCTCGAATGGATGGTGCTTCCCGTATTCGCACGGCGTGGTCCATCATGATCCCGCTGATGAAGCCAATTCTGAAGGTAAGCCTTGTTTTTTCGGTCATCGGTGCATTCAAGGTGTTTGACCTGATCTATGTGCTGACAGGTGGTGGGCCATTTTACACCACTGAAGTGCCAAGCACGCTGATGTACGCTACCATTTTTGATACGTTCCGGTACGGATATGGCAGTGCGATCTCGGTCTTTATCATTGTGGAGTGTTTGGTGTGTACGATCCTCATTAATTCATTGTTCAAAACGGAGTAGAGGGAGGCATAAGGCATGAGTACCGTAGAAGTCATGTTGCAAAAAAAGCCCAAGCCGAGGTCCATCTCCGGACCGATCGGGAAAGTGTTCCTGCAAGCGTTTCTGATCCTCGTTGCGATTGTGCAGATCTACCCGCTCATCTGGCTGGCGCTGTTTTCCCTGAAGGATAATAGTGAGATCTTCAGCGGTGATGTGGCCGGGTTGCCCAAAGCGTTTTTGTGGAGCAACTACACCAAAGCAATGTCCGACGGCCATGTGCTGACCTATTTTATGAATAGTGTGCTGGTTACTGCGGCCTCCATTGTCTTGGTACTGATCCTGTCCTCCATGACGGGTTACGCAATCACGAGAATGAACTGGAAGCTCAGCGGGTTGACGATGACGATTATTTTGCTGGGCATGATGGTGCCGATTCATGCGGCGCTGCTGCCATTGTTTATTATTTTGAAGAATCTGAGCCTGCTCAACAGCTACTGGTCTCTGATCATTCCCTATGTGGCATTTGGCATTCCGATGGCGGTATTCATTCTGGGCAGTTTTTTCAAAGGTATCCCAAGAGAGATGGAGGAGTCGGCGGTTATCGACGGCTGCGGTATATACCGGACGTTTTTCTCTATTATTCTGCCTCTGGTAACCCCGGCTATATCAACGGTAGCCATCTTCACATTTCTGTCATGCTGGAATGAGCTGATGTTTGCGGTCACGTTTATCAATAACACGGCTTACCAGACGTTGACGGTGGGCATGATGTCGATGGTAGGAACGTACATTACGCAATGGGGTATCATAGGTGCGGGACTGATGATTACGACGGTGCCAACGGTGGTCATCTATCTGCTGCTGAACAAACAGGTGCAGAAGAGTATGATCGCAGGTGCAATTAAAGGTTAGCTGGAGGCTGGACTGGAGGGCGTGTCGGTAAAAGGCTCGATGCTTGCTCGCTGTACTCTCTTTCTGGTAGATATCGGCTTGATTCGGTATTTCGCAAGGTGTGATCTCTGGACTAGACCGCGTCGTATAGACATGGAATAATAAGGGGGTATGTAGCCAGGCAGTTGCAGAGAGGGGTCATTATTTATGGTCAATATCGCGATGGTAGAGCAGGAGTCAGTTAGGGAAAAGGTTGTGGCGTTCACGTTTGATGATGGGCCACATCCGGTGTATACACCTCAAGTGCTTGAGATATTCCGCCGTGCAGGTGGGCGGGCGACGTTTTTCATGATTGGCCAAGAGATAGAGAACCACCCGGAGATTGCGGCGGAGGTGCACCGTGAAGGGCATGAGATCGCCAACCATACGTACACACATCCGGATCTGACCAAGTTGACGCTGGAGGAAGCCGGGGAGGAGCTGCAACGTGCAGAAAATCTTGTTCAAGAAGTTACGGGGCAACCTGCCCGCTGCTTCCGCCCGCCGTATTTTGGCGTAAACGATGATATATTGTCTCTGGCGGCGGAGCGTGGATATCGTACGATTGGTGCGGTGAACGGTGATGCGAAGGATTGGGACAATCCCGGCGTTGAGCACATTCTGGAGCATACCCGGTCTGCGGTGAAACCCGGCAGCGTGCTCATATTCCACGATGGGTACGGGGAGCGTTCCCAGACGGTGGAAGCGGTTCGTGTGCTGGTGGAGGAACTGGTCGCGGAAGGGTACCGTCTGGTGACGGTGAGTGAGTTGCTGGACATTTCTCGTGATCATGATGCAAAGACGACATAATTAAGTGGACCCATCATTCTTTGAATGACAGGGTCTTTTTTTTATATATATAATACATAGGAAGAATGAAGTGGAAGCACAAACTTTGCTTGCCCTCTCAAACTACTTTATAATAATAGGCTAAACTAGATTATGTCAGGAGGAAACAATGGACTTTATCAGAAATCAACTAGAAGAACTCGGCATGAGTGGACCCTCCATTGGTTATCTTTCAAACATCATTATGATTATTTTTATAGCAGTGATCTCGATATTGGCGAATGTGATTGCCAAGCGAGTGGTACTGAAGACGGTCCATCGTATCGTAAGTAACAACCGTTTCAAGTGGGGCCATATTGTGGTTCAGAAAAATTTATTTCAGAAGCTGTCGCATCTTGTGCCAGCCATTATAATCTATTATTCTGCTTATATTTTCTCGCCCTATCAGGCCATAATTGAAAAATCAGCAATGACCTATATGATTGTTATCATGATTACGGTTCTGAATGCTCTGCTGAATGTCTTCGATGATATCTATCGTACCTATGAGGTGTCGAAGATTCGCCCAATCAAGAGTTACATTCAGGTAGCCAAGATTGTCCTGTTCATTATCGGGGGTATTATCGTCATCTCCAGCCTGATCGGACAGAACCCGCTCATTATCCTTAGTGGACTTGGGGCGTTATCGGCGGTATTAATGCTCGTATTCAAAGACTCGATCCTGGGCCTCGTGGCGGGTGTACAGCTATCGTCGAACGATATGGTGCGCGTTGGTGACTGGATCGAGATGCCAAAGTATAATGCGGACGGCGATGTCATCGACATTACATTAAACACGGTAAAGGTTATGAATTTTGATAAAACGATTACGATGATTCCAAGCTACGCCCTCATTTCGGATTCGTTCCGTAACTGGAGAGGTATGCAGGTATCCGGCGGCAGAAGAATTAAGCGGAGTATCTATATTGATATCAGCAGTATCCGTTTTTGTACAGAAGAGATGGTGGCTGAATTTGAGAAAATCCACTACCTGACTGATTATGTCACAGCAAAATTAAAGGAAATTCAAGCATACAACATGGAGCACGAGGTGAATACCGAAAGCAACGTGAACGGCAGACAACTGACAAATGTCGGTGTATTCCGGGAATATATCCATCAATATTTGAGGAATCATCCAAAAATCAATAAAGATATGACGATGATTGTGCGACAATTAGCACCGGAAGATCGCGGGCTGCCTCTGGAAATCTATGCATTCAGCAATGATATTAACTGGGGTGTATATGAGAACGTTCAGGCGGATATCTTTGACCATATCTTCGCGGTGGCGTCAACATTTGGACTACGGGCCTTCCAGAATCCAACCGGACATGACATTGTGCAACTGAAAGAGGATAAGCAATATGCGCGAGAGTACTAAGAAGATTTATTAAAATAGATGTGACGGCCACCATATTGGTGGTCGTTTTTACGTTTGGATGCCCTCCATTTCGGCCACGGGTGAGGATACGTGGAGTCTTAACAAGTTGGCTAATTTTAAAATCACAGGAACACATCCAAATGTTTTATTTATGAGACTGACGGCACAGTTCTGGAATCGGGATCAAATACAGTTAGCAAAACAGAATTACTGTAAAAACAAGTAGACAATACATATATTTTTCATTATATTATAATTAATTCCATATTTTGAAAGGGGTGATTTGGAGCTTTTTCTGATCAGGCGTGTCTATGAACGAGGGAAAAGCATGAAGTCTCTTTGGCGTGCTAACTTTTCAAAAGAAATGGAGGGAGAATGAAATGAAGAAAACATTGTATTCTGCTATTATGATGACGCTTTTATCAGGATCGATTGTGGGTACGGCCTTGGCGGATAATTACGAGTCAAATGACACGTTGAGCACCGCGTATAAAATCCCAACGCAAACGGTGGCCACTCCCTATGGTCCGGCTTACTGGGGTGGAAGTGCTTGGTCTTATCTATCATCCCCGACAGATGTAGACTACTTTACATTCAGAGGGCATGGCAAAACTGTTTCACTGGGTTCTCCTTCCGGCTATGATTACGATTTGTACGCCTATGACAGTGCTGGCAATTTGGTTGCTTCTTCTACGAATACATCAGGAACGGATACAGTTCTTGTCGACTACAATAATGTGTATTTTAAAGTGGTAAGCAAAGATGGACGATACAGCGATACCGATGCTTACAGTGTAAGCTTTTATAAAAGGGATGTCTGGGTGCCGTGACCAGCTCGTGAGAGTAAAAACGTTAGGTATCGTAGACTTTAATGCTTCCGTCTCATGAATAGGAACTCTACCGCCTCAATGAGGTAGTAGAGTTTTATTTATTCAAGCCAATGGTCTGGAAGAATGGGTTACCATATCTCCCACTTGAGTGCATTGGAAAATTTAATGGAGGTGAGTGCCGTGGCACGTGTATTAGTTGTGATGATCCCTGCAGAAGGCCATATCAATCCGTCGCTTGGATTAATCAAGGAACTGGTAGAGAACGGTGATGAAGTGGTTTACTGTTGTACCGAAAAATACCGGACGAAGATTGAAGCGTTAGGCGCACAATTTAAGGCCTATTCCTTCAACGAGGCAACCCTGCTCAACAACCCTGGTATGAAGCCATTTGAACTCAAGCATCCTTACCAATTTTTATATATGATATTGGCAAAAGTTATTCAACGGTTTATTCCAGATGTTCTGAATCTGATCGAACATGAAACCTACGATTATATCATTTTTGACTCCATAATAGGCTGGGGAGGACAAATTCTAGGTGAGAAGTTAGGTATACCGACGGTATGCTCAACCAGCACCTTTGTTTTTGTGGAGCCTCTTGGGTCAGACAATCAACTGAATGATGATACGGAGGAGGTCAAGGAGCTATATAATAGCATCGTGAAAATGTCCCAGCAAATAGCTTCCCAGTTCGATGTGGCTGTACCTTCCCTGGCGGAACTTTCAGGGCATTCAGGACAACTGAAGATTGTCTATACAAGTCGTTATTTTCAACCTAAGGGGGACAAGCTGGACGACAGCTTTGTGTTCACCGGCCCATCCATTATCCCACGCAAGGATGCGCCAGCTTTTGCAAATGAATCTCTGCATGCTCTTTATAAGCAGGTCGTCTATATTTCGATGGGAACCATTTTAAATAAAGATCTCGAGTTTTATAAGCTTTGCTTTACGGCCTTTCGTGATTTGCCTGTGCAGTTTATCTTGTCTTCTGGGAAGGATACCGATATAGAGCCTATTGCTGATCTCATTCCTGACAATTTCATCATCAGACCCTATGTCCCTCAACTGGAAGTGTTACAGTGTGTAGATGCTTTTCTGACACATGCAGGCATGAACAGTACCAGCGAAGCTTTGTATTACAATGTACCACTAATCATGCTTCCGTTAACATCGGATCAGCCGCGTGTAGCAGGCCGGGTACAGGAGTTGGGAGCAGGGGTCATCGTGGACAAAAATAACCTTACACCCGATGTGCTTAGAAACGCAGTATTAGAAGTGCTCGGTAATGCCTCCTACAAGGAGCATGCTGAGGTTATTGGGGAAACGTTACGCGATGCTGGCGGGTATAAGCAGGCTGCTATGGCTATTAAGAACTTTATAGGCAATCAGCCGTTATCGGCGACGCCCATCTCTTCGTTTGAATGAAAAGGAGAGCGTTCTTCATGAGAGCTAGAAGAGGAAGCCGTCACCCGACTAAAACGGAGTGGTGACTTCCAATTGATTCAAGCGCGTATGGAGGGGTAGATAAACGGAGAGGGGCATTATTTTTACCATATTGTTCGTATACCTTTTGCAAAGGAGAGTCTTCAGATGAATCATCAAATTCCGGAATATACATTGAACGATGGCTTGAAAGTTCCTGCAATTGGATTTGGTACCTATAGCTTAAAAGGTGAAGAAGGCGTTAAATCGATCGCGTCCGCAATGGATGCGGGTTATCGATTAATTGATACGGCGTATAACTATGAGAATGAGGCATCGGTGGGCAGAGCAATCAAACAAAGCTCCATCGCCAGAGAAGAACTGCTCATTTCCTCGAAGCTGCCGGGGCGTTATCACGCTCATGATAAAGCACTTGTGGCGATCCAGGAATCCCTGTACAGAGCGGATCTGGATTATTACGACCTGTATCTGATTCACTGGCCCAATCCGAAGAAGGACATGTATGTCGAGGCATGGCAAGCGCTGATCGAAGCCAAAAAGCGTGGATATATCCGATCCATTGGAGTCAGCAACTTCCTGCCTGAGCACAATGAACGGCTGATTAAGGAAACGGGGATAGCGCCGAGTCTGAATCAGATTGAGCTGCATCCATTCTTTGACCAAGCTGATCAGCGGGAACAGGATACAAAGCATGGCATCGTGAACGAATCCTGGAGTCCGATTGGACGTGGCAATGATGCCGTACAGGATATTCTGAAGGATGAGAACATTCTTCGGATTGCGGAAACGCATGGCAAAACGCCAACCCAGATCATTCTGCGCTGGCATGTTCAGCTGGGTTCCATTCCCATTCCGAAAGCCGGCTCCTTGCAGCATCAACAGGAAAATATCGATATATTCGATTTTGAGTTGAGCACAGAAGAGATGCAGGTCATCTCTGCATTTAATCGTCCGGATGGACGTTTGTGGGATCAGGACCCAAGCGAGTACGAAGAATTTTAAAGAACGACAAATGAAGGGCTGCTCTCATGTCAGATATGACAGGAGGCAGCCCTTTATTGCTTTATTGTTGAAGCATATTAAGCAATGTTGCAGTTTTTCATGTTGCGTAATTTCTGTTTACTGTTCAGCAGGGATACGGAAGGTCAGAATCTCATACGGTTTGATATCAAAAGAAATTCGACCATTTTCCACAGCGCATTCCGCTTCGTTGTTCTCGAGCAAATCACATGCGTACGCCGTAGCACCTGCTGCCTCAGGCAATTGCAGGGAAGCACGGCTGCGGCGGCCATGTGCTTCGTAGACTCGGATGATCATATCATCGTTGTTCTCGGCTTTTTTGATAACCTCCAGCACGACATTATCCTGATCGACCGATGCAATTGACCATGTTCCCGGCAACGTACCGGTTTGCGGACTTACTTCACGGGCAACCAGCGGATGGTTGAGATCATAAGCAGCTTGGATGACACGTCCTTCACGGAAGTCGCCCTGATGCGGATAGAGCGCGTAGGTGAATACGTGCTGCTCTTTGTCGGCATTTTCATTCGGGTACGTTGCGCTCTTGATCAGCGACAGTCGCATCACCGAGTTATGAATATCATATCCGTATTTGCAGTCGTTCAGCAGAGCAGCACCGTACCCGTTCTCCGCCAGATCGGCCCACTTCTGCCCGCATACTTCAAACCGGGCTTGATCCCAGCTCGTATTACGGTGGGTAGCACGCTCAACGTTGCCATACTGGATTTCGTAGACGGCCTTTTCACTCCAGATATCGAGCGGGAAGGCGGCTTTCAGCAGCAAATGCTCCTGCTTCCAGTCCACAAACGTACGGAAATCAATCCGGCGCGTATGCGCGTAGAAGATGATTGTCTGCTCAATGACCGAGTCCAGGAACTGTCGCTTCACTTGAAGCACGGAACGTACCGGCCCACTTTCAACCCACTCCAGCGACTGCAGGTCATTAATCTCCCACATATGCTGTTCATAATAATCGTCAATGTTCCATGCCTCGTATTCCGCAGGTCGATCCTCGAACACTTGCAGCACGTTACCACGCTTGCCAGACTGAAGTAGCTCACGGCCCTCCAGCTTGTCCCATACGGATGTGAACTCGGCACTTTCATTCAGGTGAATATTGTACCAAGGTGTATGGATGTGGCGCCGATCTGCTTCCCACTGTGCAACCGATACGCCCGCAACAAGCTCGTCTGTCAGATCTGGTGTGATTCGGAAGGATTTATACCCGGATGCAGGCACGTTCTCTGCAAGGAACACAAGTCCGCCTTCGGGAGTCCGCTGGCTTGGTACAGGGCGATCTCCATCATAGACCGTCACTTTTCTCGCAAAAGCAGGCAGTTCAACCACATCCGTCCGTACAAATCCGGTCGTGTTGAATACCACAATGGCTTCGCCATCAGATGTAATTCGGCTTGCAATGCCGTTCAGCGCACTGTCTTTCAGCTCATCCGTGACACGCAGCACTTCTTCATACTGCTCCTTGGAATCCACATATACCTGCTCAATGGAGCTGCCCGGGAGAATATCATGGAACTGGTTCAGCATCGTGAGCTTCCACGCATGCTCCAGTGCATCGGTTGGATAGGCCGCATGTGCATTCGCCTGACGATGAATCATGGCATATAGTTCGGCATCGGCCAGCGCAAATTCGCTATGACGGTTATACCGTTTGTTGCGCGCCATGGACGTGTAGGTACCCCGGTGATACTCCAGATACAGCTCACCCGACCAGCGAGGAACGGAAGGAACATCAGCCAGATTTTGCTCCAGCTTCTCGAAAAACTCGCGTACAAAGGTGCGTTTCACCGCAGGTACACCAGGCAATCCAACATCAAGTCGTCTGCCATGCTCCAGCATCTCTTCGGTGGGTCCGCCGCCGCCGTCTCCGAATCCGAAACATTGCAGGACATCTGCATTGATGTTTTTGTTCTGGTATCGCTGCCATGTACCTTTCACTTGCGAAGCATTAAATCGTCCATTATAGGTCGTTTCGAAGCGACGCTGCCTGAAATCAGGGTGTTTGTCATAGTCTGTTGCTGTGATAAAGTGGGTCAGGACCTCTGATCCGTCGATTCCTTTCCAGTACATCGTATCGTTTGGAATCTGGTTTGTATCATTCCAGGCAATTTTGGTTGTCATAAAATAATCAATGCCGCTCTTGCGCATAATCTGCGGCATCGCTGCACTATAACCAAATACATCCGGCAACCAGAGCACACGGTTCTCTACGCCGAATTCTTCCTTGAAGAAACGTTTGCCGTAGATAATCTGACGGATCATGGATTCACCCGAAATCAGGTTACAATCGGCTTCCAGCCACATTGAACCTTCCGCTTCCCAGCGGCCTTCGGCCACCTTTTCCTTGATTTTTTCATATAGGGATGGGTAGTCTGCTTTCAGGTATGCATACAGCTGGGGCTGAGAGGACATGAAGGTATACTCCGGGAACTTGTCCATCAGATACAATACACTCGCGAAGCTACGAATGACCTTCTCCCGAGTCTGATCCAGCGTCCACAGCCATGCCACATCGATATGCGTGTGTCCGATACAGTGCACGGTAGGGATGTGATCACCGGCAGGGCGGATATCACCATAGACATGATCTTGCAGATATCGGCGCGCTTCCAGTACCGACGCATGGAATTCTGCACTGTTTTCCTGACGCAAATCCAGCAAATTCACGGCTTTATTCAGATGTTCGACCAACTTCAGGCGCTCCAGATCATCCTCACGCAGTAGATCCGCAGCATCCAGCGCAGCCTTGAGATCGTAATACAAATCGGAGACTTGCTGATGATGCTCGGCGATATATACATTTAGAAAAACATCCGCGGCAGACGTACTGCAATACGCATATAATGCCAGTTCGAATTCATCACCTTTTGCCGCAGCGGGTGTCAGGTCAATTTCCGTATGGTTCACGTCTAGACCGCAGATCAGTTCCCCATTGAGGAATGCTAAGAATTGCGGATTATCGTAATTCCAGATGTCATCAGCACCAGTAACGATGGTACACACGACCTTTTTTCCTTCCAGATGATCCGGGATTCGAATGCGGGTTTTAAAGCAGCTGTGTACATCTTTGCCACCCCAGCCATCACCCTTACGGAATACGTTCCAGGAGGAAGGGTCCTCATGCACCAGTTCCCAGGAGTGGTATCCACTTTCTTTATGATAAAGCTCAGGGATATATGTCTTTGAGGTTAGTCGTGCACGTTCCAAGTGTTTCACAATGGTATGGATTCGAGTATATAAGGAATTCATTTTCATGTTGGTTTCCCACCTTGGTTTGTAGTAAGTACAGGCTGTAGTCGTTGTTGGAGTGATAATACTGCAAGCGCTAACATATCAACTCTATCATAACAAAAGAGAAATGGGCGAAACTATGTATTGTATGCTGAAAATAACGTCTTTTTATTGCATTTCATGCTAAAATAAAATCATTAGAATCAGGATAGGGGGCATGTCCATGACACCATCGGTTTTGGCATACGAGCAAGGATATGCGATCCATGTGAACCAGCCTGGAGATTCACTTTTTTATCATCTGGATTATGACGAGCGCTCCCATGAACTGAATATGGAATTTCAGCATTTCCATGATTTCTATGAAATCTGTATCCTTCTCGATCGCACAGCTGCGCACATCATTGAAGGCAGTTTATATGAGATCCAGCCTCTGGATATCGTTCTGCTGCGGCCTTCATTGCTGCATAAAACGCAATATCCGAAGGGTGCCCCGCCGAAACGATTGATGATCACCTTTTCCATGCCACGTAATACACCTGGTCTTGATAGCGGTTACACAGAGCTGTTTTCGATTTTTAATAAACCGGTCCCGATATTCCGATTTACAGAAGAACGGCGCAAGGCGGTATTGAACCCTTTAAATGAAATCTATGCTCTATCACAGGATCCCTCCGCACTTCATTCAGTAGCGATCCATAGCAAGTTTGTTGAGTTTCTGTGTGCGATCCATCGATACTCGGCTGAGAATAGCTATGTTCGTGAAGAGACAGGTTCGTCTATGTCGCAGCGGATGTATGCCATTGCATCGTATATTCACAGTCATTATCAGAATGAACTGTCGCTCGAAGAGATCTCCAAACGGTTTTTCGTGAGTGCTCATCATCTATCCCGTCAGTTTAACAAAGTCACAGGTTTTACGTTTACCGAGTATATTCAGATGACCCGAATACGTAATGCCCAACAAATGCTCCTAAATTCTAACCAAAAAATCACCGAAATTGCTGCACAGTGTGGCTTCGCCAGCTTCTCTCAATTCAATCGAATTTTCAATAAACTGAATGGCATGTCACCGAGCGCATATCGCCGTAGCAGACATTCACAGAGTGAGCGTGAACTGATATCTTTGGGTAGTACTGAGCGCTGATTGAAGACAGAGATCATCTGGGGATGTCAGTGAAGATGTGTTGCATAAATCGCGACAGCCAAGAATGCATAGAGGACTAATAAAAAAGGCAAACCCTCTAAGTTACAAAGGGAATGCCTTTTTCTTTTTCCTTCTATATAAAGATACGTCTACCTGGAGATGGTCCTCCTGACCAGACTCACTCTCTCACTCATGTGCCCGTATGACGGCTATTCTTAAACGTGATCCTTCGGCGCCAGCTCGATAGCAGAGCGAATGGCAGCCAGCATGCTTTTATCATCGGCGATATTTTTACCAGCGATATCGAAGGCTGTACCGTGGTCAACAGACGTACGGATGATACCGCCTTTCAGACCAACGGTGATGTTCACGCCTTCTTCAATGCCCATTACTTTGATCGGTGCATGGCCTTGGTCGTGATAGCAGGCTACGACGATATCGAAGTCACCTCGACCAGCGCGGAAGAAGAGTGTGTCCGCCGGGAGTGGACCAACGACGTTAATGCCTTCCTGCTGTGCACGTTCGATACCGGGCTGAAGCTTCTCTTCTTCTTCTCCATTACCGAACAAGCCGTTCTCTCCAGCATGAGGATTGATTCCGCATACGGCAACGCGCGGATTCTCAAAGCCTGCTTTTTTCAACGTATCATGAGCAAGCTTCACGACGGTGTAGGTTCTTTCCGGGTTAATACTTGCAATGGCATCGATCAGACCCATGTGTGTTGTCAGGTGAATAACGCGCAGATTAGGCGTGGTCAGCATCATCGAGAAGTCCTGCGTATCCGTCAGGTCAGCCAGAATCTCGGTGTGCCCCGGATACAGGTGCCCCCCTTGATGGAGAGCTTCTTTATTCAAAGGTGCGGTGCAGATGGAGTGAATCTGCTGTTTTTTGGCAAGATCAATGGCTTTGGCGAGAAACTGGAATGCTGCATCTCCAGCCACGGCAGATACTTTACCATATTCCAGATCCGCAGGAACGAGGTTCAGATCAATCACATCCACAGTACCGAATTCATACTTGGCTTCAGAAGGCTCTTGAATCGCATTAACGTTCAGACTTGAGCCGACGACTGGCAACACACGCTTCAGAATCTTTGCATCACCGATAACGAGTGGATTGCACTGATCGTACATTTCCTGATGACCCAGTGCTTTCATAATAATCTCCGGTCCAATACCTGCTGCGTCGCCCATCGTAATTCCAATTGTAGGTTTCATACGAGAATACCCCCTTTTAATTTTTGAATCGCATGGATAAAGACATCCGGTTTACCGAATCCGCCTGCTTTGGTAATCACATGCAGATCATCAATCCCTATAAACTTGGAGATCGGCACGCCGATTTCAAGCTCATCCAGCAGCTCGAAGCCGCTAATATTCCATTTCAGACAGATTTGTTTTGCCGTATCACCGCCGGTCATGGATACCCCTTTGAAAAGTCCCTCTTCCAGCAGTCTGGCACAGATCTCACCCATCGCAAGTACAATCTCGTTGCTGACTTCCGTGTGATTGAGACCACGAATTTCGCCCGTTGCTCGTGCCAGTTCGATATCCACCTGTTCAGCGGTGGAGTAGAGGACAACATCTTGTCCTTCCAGCGCTTTGTCTCGGACCTCGTTATAGACACGTTCCATTTCTTCCGCGCGGTCTGCGGTTGCGGATACCGCTTTGAAGGAATGGAAGGAGACTGAAGCTACGCGGGACTTGCGCATCAAGCGATGCAACTGCTCGCGGGAGTTTTTGTTCACGCTGCCGACCACCGTTAAGATTGGACCGGAATTTTCCGGGATATCAAGTGATGCAGCCCTGGATTCCAACTCGTAATGTGCGGGGAGGTAATTGGCAATGCCCGCCGAACCTGCCCAAGTAAAGGTATACTCCAACTCGCGAGTCATCTGCAGAATCAGTTCCAGATGTTTTTCTTCGGTGGAGTCCACCATTACATACGGGATGTTATTTGTTTTCAACTGTTCTAGCTTGGTGCGAATATGATTCTGCCCGGCTTCCAGATCGGCGACGGTGATCTCGCCAACTTCGTACTTGGTCTGTTGTTTCAACAAGTCCGGAAGGTAGGAAATCGTTACAGGTGTCTTCGGATCATGGGCAATTTCAGTATCTGCCAGCGGAACGCCGTTCAGGTAATGGATTCCTTCCAATATCGTCCGGTTATTTTTTGGATAACCCGGGGCAATCATCATAAAGTCCGGCTTTACGACATCATATACAGCATCAATCTCGATACCGATATTACCGCGCATGGTGGAGTCCATTTTTTTGAAAATCGTCTCAAATCCGTTGTTCGTCAGCAATTCAGCAGCCTGATATACACGGTCATACGCTTCCTGCGAGGATATGGAACGACTATCTGTATCAAAGACGACGGCATCGTAACGTGTAAGAGGGCCTTCATCTATATTAAAAAGAACACTGGTCTTCAAGCCGTGACGGGCAAGCTGCACCCCGCTGTCATTGGCACCGGTCAAATCATCTGCAATAATGGCTAATTTCATGCAGTCATCCCTCCTTGTAAGCACAATTTAATAAAAAGTCCGTTCAGATCATCCATTAAGCACAGATTAAGCACATTAAATCAGGTGATACCCATTTATGTGGTTGGTCGTTGATTGTATTTCTCGACTCCACCTGATTTCTCTAATCGTTTGGAGAGGAACCCGATGAAGATCGGCAACAGGATGGCTGTTGTTACAACGCTCGCTGCAATTTGCACCGTAGCAATCTCGGCAATTGGGCCAAATGAAGCATTAGCAGCCACGATGGCAGCAGGTGTACCTACGGCATTCCCAGCTGTTGATCCTTCGGAAGCACCAACGATCGGGTTCCAGCCGATGGCTTTAAAGAGCAGGAAACCGATTCCGCCCGTTAATAACACGGTTAACACACCCAGTAAAATTCCGCTAAGACCACCTTGAATGATGGAGGAGAAGCTAATGTTCATACCCAGAGCAAATGCAAAGAACGGAACAAGTTTGTCACTGCCTTTATGCAGCCATCCCGCCAGATTGCGATCCAGATTACCAATAATGACACCAACGATGAGCGGAAGCAATACCGCAACAAAGGCCATTGGGGAAAACATACCGTTTGCAAAACCCATCGCACCAAAGATGGAGAGCGCTACCATGGTAAGGAAAGGACCATCACTGAGTGCCAGGAAAGGGTAAGCTGCTTTGTCATCCTCTTTCCCGTATTGGCCAGCGAGAGCAATGTACAAACCGCCGTTGGAGTTAGTCATTGCAGCAATAATGGCAAGCGGGGCCAGGCCGAGAAATAACCCGTTTGAATCCGCGAACAAAATAGCGATAAAACCAAGGGCTGCACCAATCACCCATTTGAACGTAAGCAAGGTCAAACCTTTGCCGACAGAGGAACCTGCTGTTTTAAACGTAATCTGTGTACCCGCAATGAACAGGAACAGGGCAATCAAAGTACTGGCACTGTTAACAAAAAGTGCTTCCGTGAATCCGCCAATGCGCAGGGCATTCGGGAAGAATGTATTAATGGTTGCACCAAGTAACAGGGGAACGACCATCATACCGCCAGGGATGCGATCTAAAGTTGCTTTAATGTTCATAGTAGTAGCTCCTTATGAAGTAATCGTTTTTATGAAGCGCTTGCAGGGATTATATTATCCCATATCGTTTAATATAGCAACAATAAATTATTGTAAATTTTAAATACGCTGTTAACTGTTTAAAAATGCAACACATAAAAGCGATAAAAAAGACGCAAACTTAAAGTTAATCTTTAAGTTTACGCCATAATGTGGCCCGGTTAATCCCCAGACGCTCTGCGGCCTTTGATTGATTGTTATTTTCCTCCTGAAGCACGAACTGAATAACTTCTTTCTCAATCTCCTTCAGCGTACCGTTCAACTTCATTGGGCTTGAAGAAGGTTGCTGATCCAGCAAGCGGGACAAGGTAGCCGTGGTGATTACATAATCTTGTTCGTTGAGTGCAGCCTGCTTGATCAGATGTTTCAGCTGGTTGACATTCATATGTGTGATCTGATCTTGGATCAGCTGTAGAGCATCTTCTTTGATTCTCACCGCAGTAGTTCCGTATTTGTGGTAGTAATCCGTCAGGAAATGCTGCATCAGTGGAGCCAGATCTTCTGGTCTATCCGCAAGATTTGGCATCATGATTGTATTAAGCTCCAGATCGAGTGACCACTGCGGGTTCAATATCTGTTCCCCGAGTATAAACACCCCAATCTGGTTTTGAAGGCAGCTCTGGATAAAGGCGAGCAACTCCGGATCTTCCATACGTGTTTCCATGTGGTTGATCTCTACATTTCTAACCTTGGCGAGTGGTATCTTGTGCAAATGACCGGGCGGAACTTGCGTGAGATCCATCTGTAATAACAGTCCGCCACCGGAGTACATCTGATGAATATGTTTGACCAGAAAAGATTTACCGGAATCTGCTTCACCCCGCAGATAGATGGGTTCATGATTCTCGTAGAGTGCCCGAATGTTCTGTAATACCGCCTGCATGGCAGGGGATTCGGCAACGATAGGCTCCATCGATGCGTCCGTAAACGTTGTTATGCCGAATTGTGCAAAGGCATAGGGTTGGCCTTTTTCCAGCATATATACCTTGTAGTTCTTGTTGTCCAGGGTCGTTTCATAGGCGTTAACCGTGAGCTGGTAATCGTCCACCATGAACACATTCTGGATCTGGGATTGATGGAACTCCAGACTGGTATTGGTCAGATATATGTGATTATCGGTCAGCGGATTTTTCCCAAAATCGGTCAGGTTCTCGAATACAACTTCATTCCGTTCATTTAAAATAAGTAAATTGGGATGTTCCCGTGTAACCAGGTCATTCAGGATGATCGATATCGCATGATTTTTGCTCAAATAACGGTAGACCAGCTGTGCATCCTCCATCGCTCTAAGGATGGATTCCTGTCCAGATTGGATTAACAATCCCTCCAGACCATAGGTCTTCGCGGTGTTGACGGTGATCACATCTCCGACAATCTGTCGGTACCCGGAAGCTTTCAACTCCAAGAGTAATCGTGCCACATCTTCCGAGCTATGTATGGTATAGACCTTGAGGGGCAGATCCATCAGATCAATAATCGATTGTGCACCAGAGGTGATGTTGGAGAAGCCAACGATGGCTGTCTGGCCATTAAACTGGCTTGCTAGTGTAAGTGAACGAATCATATCATAGCCCGATAACTGCACATCAATGACGGGAATGGTTACTGCTTTTTTAATGAGTTGGGCGGTTCCGCCGCGGCTGATGATAATCTCTGCACCATTTTTCTCAGCTTGAGTTGCTAATTCCACACCGTTTGCCAAGTCGCCCACGTCCGTCTGAATGGTTAACTGGGGAAAGCGAGGAATGCACTCTTGTATAATAGGAATCATCGATTCGTAGGGAGCAATAAAGTGAACTCGTGTACGCATATTTTTCCTGCCTTTATAGAAAACTTTGATCCCCTTATTATAGCCAACTTGCGAAGGAATGGCACCTATGGGGGAAGCAGCCCTGTTGTGTCTGCAAAATGCCTGTGTGATATGCCTTCATAACTCTCCCGAGTGGAATGTGATGAAGTACACTGAATCGAATCGTTATGTATTTCAAAATTAATGCATAATTGCACACGATAAGTATAGAGAAATGAGGAGATTTCATATGGGAGACATTCATAAAGTAGCTGAGCCGGATCACATCATTAAGGATGTTGTCGGGAGGTTCCCGTGCAGGGTGCTGTGGAGTGAGGGCCGCCCATGCTTGGAGTATCAGGGGGAAGAGGATGTGGCGTTAATAACCGAATACGTCCGCATTACGTACAACGTTGAGCTACTGGATGTGTTTTTCACAGCGGTGGAGAGCCTTCCGGTCGAGCCGTAGTTAGGTAGGGATTTGTGGATTGCGGGCAAAGGACTAAAACTCATAATACCGATCCAAATCGGATCGCAGAGGAAAGTGTGCTGTTCATTAAAGGACTGTGAACTAGGAAGAAAGATACTGAGAATTAGGAGAGGATTTTTTGATTATAAGGCGACACTATAAGTGCTCGTCTTTTCTTATATTACGTTTTTATAGTACGGATTTGGATCGTAGTAACTCCACTTGCCATCGTGAAATGTGAAACGTATGTGGGCGTATTCATGTATTATAGTATACATATGAACTTTTCGGAGGAGGAACAAGTCATGGGAATCTTATCGAGGTTTAGAGACGTGATGAAGGCCAATGTGAACCACATGTTGTCTCGGGCGGAAGACCCGGAGAAAAGTGTGAATGAATATATGCGCAGCCTGAGCAGTGATCTGGGTCAGGTGAAGGCTGAAACGGCAGCGGTGCTGTCGGATGAGAGCCGGGCGAAGCGAGCATTGGATGAGTGCAACGCCGAGGTCAACAAGTTACAGCGGTATGCGGAGAAATCGGCGGAGTCGGGAGACGAAGATAAGGCACGCGGTTTTCTGGAGAAGAAAGTGAAGCTGGCTGACAAATTGAACGAATTACAAGCCGCCTATGAACGTGCTTCTGCCAAAGCTAAGATGATGAAGCATATGAACGATAAACTGGTTGCAGATCTGGGTCAACTGGAAGCGCGGCATGCAGAACTGAAAGGTCGCATGGCAGATGCAAAGGCGCAACAACAGGTCAACGAACGGAATGCATCTACGGGCAGAGCTGATGCTGCATTGAAGGCCATGGAAGACAAGGTGAATCAGGCGCTGAACGAAGCAGAGGCTTTGGCAGAACTTCGTGCTGGGACACAGGAAGATGATTTGGACGAATTAATTGCCCAGTTGGAGAGGGACATGAACGCAGATGCGGGTAATAATGAGAATGCGTCGCCAAGTGCGGAGGAAGAACTCGCAGCGATTCAGGAAAAGCTGAAGAATAAGTAGTACGTTACACCATTTCGTTAACATTGAGGTGAGCAGATGCCGGTTATTGAATATAAATGTCCAAACTGCGGCAGTGGTATGATCTTTGATAGTGTGTCAGGTGCATTATCCTGTCCCAGCTGCGGCCGTCAGGACAACATAGAGCAGATCCCCGATCCCTTGAAGAGACAAGTATTCACCGAAAATGAGGTCAAGGAATACCACTGTAATAGCTGCGGAGCTGACATTGTGACAGAACCGGAGACCAGTGCGACGACCTGCAGTTTCTGCGGTGCAGCGGTTGTACTCAGTGATCGGCTGACGGGCAATCTGGCCCCTGCGATGGTGATTCCCTTTTCGATCAACAAGGATCAAGCCAAGCAGGCTTTCAAAAAGTGGTGCAGAAACGGCCTTTTAACGCCAAGTGGCTTCATGTCCGCCGATCGGATTCAGAGTATTACTGGCATGTACGTGCCGTTCTGGTTGTATGAGTTACATAACAAAATCGAAGTGCATGGTCGTGGCACCAAGGTCAGATCCTACACCCAGGGCGACTACCATTACACGGAAACACAGCATTTTGATATATACCGCCGGATTCGGCTGAATTACGTGAACCTGCCCATCGATGCATCGGAGAAAATGAAGGATGAACTGATGGATAAGCTGGAGCCTTTCCCATATAATCAGCTGAAATTGTTCAAGACCCCGTATCTGGCGGGGTACATTGCGGAAAAATACAGTTATACGGACGAGGAACTTTTCCCACGGGCCAAGGATAAAACGAGATCGTACATTGATTCTTATATTGCCTCAACTGTATCCGGATATACCAGCGTGAGCTACACGGACAAACAGATTGATACTACGCTCAAAAATGCGGACTATGTGCTACTCCCGGTGTGGATGGTCAACTATGACTACAATCGGGCACAGTATACCTTTGCCATGAATGGTCAGACAGGTAAGGTGGTCGGTAAACCACCGATCAGCAAAGCTAAAGTGGCAGGATGGTTCGCAGGGGTATCAGCGGTCTCGTTGTTGTCACTGAAGCTGGTTTCCTGGATGATGGGAGGTGGATTCTTATGAGAAAAAGAACCCCTCTGGCCGTGATGGCTACGCTCATTTTACTTATGTTCACCCTTGTTGCTCCGTTGATTCCCATGTCATCGGTATCCGCAGCGGAGAGCAAAAATCTCATCTACGATGAGGCCAACCTGCTGAGTGAGCAGGAGAAAAGTGAATTGAATCTACTTGCGAATCAGTATGGTGCGGAACGGCAGACGGATTTTGTAATCTATACCTCCAATAACGAGGAGCATAAAAGTGAAAAACTGCTTACCGAAGACTTTTATGACGATCAGGGATTTGGTTACGATAAAACGCATGGAAACGCAGTTATTCTTACAATAGACATGTACAATCGGAAGATGTATCTGGCTGGTTTTCACAAAGGTGAAGAGTACATCGATAATGGCAGAGCCGATAAAATTACGGCCAAAATTGCCCCAGATGTATCGGATGGAAATTATAGATTGGCTTTTGAAAAATATCTGGAGCTCTCCTACGAATATATGGATCTTAAGCCCGGGGTAAACCCGGATAATATCCTCTTCAATACGTGGTTTCAACTTGCTGTATCCGGGGCAATCGGAGGAATTGTAGTTGGTGTAATGACCCATCGTTCTGGAGGACGTGTCACGGTCAATCGTGCGACTTATGAGGATTCCAGTAACTCCAGTGTAATTGATCGTCAGGATCGGTACATTCGTACAACGGTCACCAAACACAAGATTGAGAAGAACAATAACAACGGTGGCGGCGGAGGCGGCGGAGGCGGAGGCACCACCCAAGGTGGCCATTCCCATAGCGGTAGCAGCCGATCTTTCTAGCATCACGGACATTCGCAATAACTTAATGCAGGCATGTTGGGTACACAATGCTTACTAATAGAAGGGATGGGAATTAGTATGGGATTTTTCAGAAATCAATTTTCGAATGTGGTGGAATGGGAAGAGTTTAGAGATGACATGATATTTTGGAAGTGGAGCAATCGGGAGATCAAGAAGGGGAGTAAACTGATCATCCGTTCGGGTCAGGACGCCATTTTCTTGAATAACGGTAAAGTGGAAGGCATTTTCGAGGACGAAGGATCATTTAATATCGATTCCGAGATCATTCCATTTCTTTCTACATTAAAAGGATTCAAATTTGGATTCAACAGCGGCATGCGGGTCGAAGTCTTGTTTGTAAATACAAAAGAGTTCACCGTGCGGTGGGGCACACAAAGTCCGGTGTTGATTCCAACACCACAACTGCCGGGCGGGATGCCGATTCGGGCGAACGGTACATTTAATTTTAAAGTAAGTGACTATGTCACCCTGATTGATAAGATTGCAGGCATCAAGCAGAGTTATCTGGTCGAGGATGTCAAAATCCGAATCACTTCCGTGCTGGATCAGCTTCTGATGAAGTGGATTAGCCGCGAAGGGAAGGATATGTTCAACCTGCAGGCCAATGCATCGGATATTGCCAAAGGGATTCAGGAAGATCTGGATATGCAGATGATGGACATCGGAATTGGGATTACCGGTTTCCAAGTGATGAGCTTCAACTATCCAAAAGAGATTCAGGATATGATTACAAAGACTGCTTCGCATGAGATGATTGGTAATCTGCAAAAGTATCAACAGGTCAGCATGACAGACGGCATCTCATCCGGTAAAGTTCAGGGCGGCGGCGCAGCTTCGGATATGGCGGGCATGATGATGGGTATGAACATGGCCAATGAAATGATGAAAAACATGAACCAAAATCAAGGCCAAAATCAGAACAATAATTCCAATTCGCCTCAGAATCAAAATAACGACCAGAAACCAGCGGGAAATAGCAACGGTGGTTCAAATACATCTTCATCTACAGAAGGCAACAAGAAGCCAAACTTCTGCCCGAACTGTGGAGCCAAAAATGAAGGAGCCAACTTTTGTCCGAATTGTGGTCAAAAGCTGGGCTAATCAAATAAATACATGTAGGGATAGTCTAGCAGTGCACCAAATACTGCGGGTCTATCCCTTTTTGTCTGAATTCATAGTTAAATTAGCAGGGCGTTAAGCGGGAACAGGTCCATTTATTTTAGTTTTGATAAAAGTGTTGACAACCGCTCATAAATCACTTATCTTTAACTTAAGATATTTAATTTAAATATAAATAACAACCACAAACAAATATCTTTAATCCATTACACAAGGAGAGATCAAGATGATGATCCCAACATTGACCAGAATAAATGAACTTTCAAGAAAAGCCAAAGAGGGCGGATTGACGGAGATGGAGAAAGAGGAACAGGTTCGTCTTCGCCAGGAATATCTGCAAACTTTTCGCGGTTCGGTCAACGACATTCTGCTGAATGCAACCATCTATGATCCAAACGGCGATGACGTGACTCCTGATAAATTGAAACAAAAACAGGCCAATCAAAATAACGACTAGAATACAATTCGCTAGATTATATATCTTAATTTAAAGATAATATAAACTCACTATAAATCAATTAACTAACTCAAATATGTACAACACCTACTCAATTCAAAACATGCTTACCAAACCAAGGAGGAATTAATCATGACTATTCAAACAGCAGGTATTCACCATATTACAGCTTTCGCAGGAGATCCACAGGCCAACGTTGATTTTTATGCCGGAGTTCTGGGACTTCGTCTCGTGAAAAAAACAATCAACTTCGATGCACCTGATGTATATCATCTGTATTTTGGCGATGAACACGGAAGCCCAGGTACCATCATTACCTTCTTCCCATCCGCTGGATCACCACGGGGCAAAATTGGCGGAGGTCAGGTCGGCATCACTTCCTATGTCATTCCTCCTGGGTCGATTGGCTTCTGGCAGAATCGGCTGGAACAGTATAACATTGAGGTAACCAAAACAAGTCGCTTCAATGAAGACCTGCTTCAATTCGAAGATGGCGAAGGCCTGCGGCTTGAGCTTGTTGAACGGGAAGAGGGAGCAATCAGCACTTGGGCGCATGAAGGGATTCCGACCGATAAAGCGATTAAAGGCTTCGGTGGTGCTGTCCTGTTCAGTGTTAACCCGCAAAGAACGATGGATGCTCTTGAGAAAATTTTGGGATTTGTCAGAGTGAGTGAAAATGAAGAGTATGCTCGTTTCCGGTCTAGCGGGGATATCGGTAATGTCGTAGATGTTCCAGTGACCCGTATGGCTCTGGGTATGGGCGGCGCAGGAACCGTGCACCATATTGCATGGCGCGCCAAAGACGATGAAGAGCATGCACAGTGGAGTGAAGCTGTACGTGATTACGGGTACCAACCGACTCCAGTGCGGGATCGTCAGTACTTTAACGCAATCTACTTCAGAGAAGCTGGTGGCATTCTGTTTGAAATTGCTACAGATCCTCCGGGCTTTGCCAAAGATGAACCTGCTGATTCGCTTGGACAAAAATTGATGCTGCCTGAGTGGTTTGAGAAATACCGCCCTCAAATTGAGGACAATCTGCAACCGATTGAAGTCAGAACGCTCGTACCTGCTACAGTACAATGAAGTAAGGTAGATGGCGCTCAGAGTTTTTCCTCTGGGCGCGTCACCAGGTCAGCGGGAAGGTAACTGAGTTAGCAACAGGCGTTGTATTATGAGAAAAACCAAAGGAGCATTGAAGGATGATGGAGAAAAAGGTTACCTGGCTGGAGCTGTTTTACGATCTGCTCTTTGTAGCAGCGGTCTCCAAAGCAGGTCATGTCCTGTTACATGCCGAACATGGAGTAATTACGTTTGAATATTTAATGAAGTTTGTGCTTATTTTTATCCCTGTTTGGTGGGCATGGGTCGGTCAGACCTTGTTTATTAACCGCTATGGTCAAGATATCCTGATCCATCGAATATTCCTCATCCTTCAGCTTCTGTCCGTTATGGTCATGACGGCAAGCCTCTCTACCCATTTTGACCAATACTACCTGTCCTTCTTCATTGGATATATCGGCTCACGGGCATTTACGGCGATTCAGTATCTGACGGCTCACAAGTCAAAAGGCGAGCATCAGCAGCAAGCGGCTCGTTACTTGGGTATCTGTTTCCTTATTGGCATATTGATCTCATCAGGTTCATTGTTCTTCGATTCCTGGTTACGCTACGTGATTTTGTATGCGGGGATTGCCGTGGACATCGTACTTCCATTGATCGGACGCAAAAATCTGGTGAAGGTACCGGTTCAGACCCATCACTTGTTGGAACGTTTCGCGCTCTTTACACTCATCCTGTTGGGTGAATCGGTGGTAAGCATTATTGCAGTGCTGCAAGCCGATCATTGGGATATGAAATCCATTCTGTTTGCCGCCTTTACGTCCATCTTTGTCATTGCGATATGGTGGCAATACTTCGACAACGTGGAGAAAAAGGTCAGCAAAGAGATTCAGACTGCCGGGCAAGCGATCATATACGGCCATCTGTTCATCTACATCTCTATGAGTATGATCGCTGCCTCAATTCAGCTGTTATATCAGAACCAGTTAAACTATGTGTTCATGATAGGGTTTGTATTTGGATCAGCGCTGTTGTATTTCTTGTCGACATCACTTGTGTTCCACCGTTACAGACACGCACATCTACGACTCCGACCACGTCATCTGGCAGTCATGGTGGGGTTACTGGTGGCATTTGTCCTTGTTGATCTGGTCTACCGGGTTCCGGGTTATGTCATCATGGGCGAAGACATGTTATTCTTCCTGGTGTATGCGAAACTTACGACTTAATATGAGTACTATAAAATAATAAAAAGTCACGGACAACAGGTGTCCGTGGCTTTTTATTATGCCGCTAATCCTGGACATTTTTTAATAATATATATAAAGCACAAATCTAATTTAATTTCTTCTATAGAATCTGTTAATATGAGACTATGTACAAGTGAATCTACCAGATCATAGAATATCTTTTATATCAAATGAGCGTACGTTTTGTTAGTTCATTTCATATATAGCGATTCATAGATATGGGGATGACAATCAGGAGGGAAATCATTGAGCACACATCAAATCGGAGTTCCATTGGAAGGGTTTGCAGAGTTTAGTCGTACGGTTGCAGCAGAAGGAGCCGTTTTACTCAGAAATGAAGGCCAAGTGCTTCCACTTCGGGAGAACGAAAACGTTTCAGTTTTTGGACGGATTCAAGTCAATTATTATCGTAGCGGTACAGGTTCAGGCGGTAGTGTACATGTGGCTTATACAACGAATCTATTGGATGGTCTTCGCAGCAAAGAGAATATAACGGTCAATGAAGAGCTGGCAGCTGTCTATGAGAAGTGGATTGAGGAAAATCCATTTGATGATGGCGGAAAAGTATGGGCGGCTGAGCCATGGAATCAGAAAGAAATGCCTTTGACGGATGAACTGGTTGCACAGGCTAGGAGCAAATCCAGCAAAGCCATTATCGTGATTGGACGTACAGCAGGAGAAGACCAGGATAATGCGGATGCGCCAGGAAGTTACCAACTGACAGAAGATGAGAAAGCGATGTTGAAGCAAGTTACTTCGCAATTTGAACACACAATCGTTGTGTTGAATGTCTCAAATATCATCGACATGAGCTGGTTAAACGAAACGTATCTACATCCGATCCAAGGCGTAATTTACTCCTGGCATGGCGGTATGGAGGGTGGTAATGCGATTGCCGATGTGCTGGCGGGGGACGTTACACCAAGCGGTAAACTGACAGATACGATTGCATATTCCATTGAAGATTACCCTTCGACAAGCAACTACGGCAATGAGTTCAAGAACCTGTATCAGGAAGATATCTATGTAGGTTATCGTTATTTCGAAACGTTTCGACCTGAGCGCGTTCAGTTTGAATTCGGTTACGGCCTGTCTTATACGACGTTTTTGGCCCAGAACGAAGAAGCAAAATCCGTGTCCAAAGACGGCGAAACCTACATTGAAGTTCGTGTCAATGTGACCAACTCAGGTACAACATATGCGGGCAAAGAGGTTGTGCAAGTTTATTATGAAGCACCACAAGGCAAACTGGGACAACCGGTGAAGGCTTTGGTGGCTTTTGGCAAAACAGGATTGTTGCAGCCGGGCGAGTCAGAACTTCTGACGATCAGCTTCCCGATCCATGCGATGGCATCTTACGATGATGCAGGCGTTACAGGTTTTGCTTCCGCATATGTTCTGGAAGAAGGCACATACCGACTGCATGTAGGAACCAGTGTGAAACAAGTGCAACATATCAGCATTGATGGCCAGGATGGATATGTGATTGAATCTCTTCAATTGGTGGAGCAACTGCAAGAAGCGATGGCCCCAACTGAAGATTTTACACGGATGAAACCAGGTTCGCGCAAGGAAGATGGATCTTATGAACTGACTTATGCAGAAGTACCGAAACGTAAGATATCCATGGCGAACCGGATTGAGCAGAATCTCCCGCAAACGCTGGAGCAGACAGGTAACCAGGGCCACAAGCTGAGTGACGTTAAGGCTGGCAAAGTGAGTCTGGAAACCTTCATCGCTCAACTGAGTGATCAGGATCTGGCAGCGATTGTCCGTGGTGAAGGCATGAGCAGTCCGCTCGTTACTTCGGGGACGGCATCTGCATTTGGTGGTGTCAGCGACAGCCTGTTTAACTACGGTATTCCGGTAGCATGTACGGCAGATGGCCCGTCCGGTATTCGTATGGATAGTGGCGAAAAGGCAACACAGGTATCCATTGGTACGTTGCTTGCGGCGACATGGAACAAGGATCTTGTTGAAGAGTTGTATGTGATGGAAGGACAGGAATTGCTAAGAAATCAGGTGGATACCCTGCTCGGACCTGGACTCAATATCCGCCGGAGCCCGCTTAATGGCCGGAACTTTGAGTACTTCTCCGAAGATCCACTGATCTCGGGTGTATTTGCCGCAGCATGTACGAAAGGTATCATGAAGGGTGGTTCCAATGCCACACTGAAACACTTTGCCTGCAACAACCAGGAGAAACACCGCAGTAAAGTAGATGCTGTTGTGTCCGAACGTGCACTGCGTGAAATTTACCTGAAAGGGTTCGAAATCGCTGTAAAAGAAGGCGGAGCAAACTCCATCATGACCTCCTACAACCCGGTTAACGGACACTGGGCAGCATCAAACTACGACCTGAACACCACGATTTTGCGTGGCGAATGGAATTTCGAGGGAATCGTAATGACCGACTGGTGGGCGATTATGAATGATGTGACCGAAGGTGGAGAAGCTGATCGCAAATACACCAACTGGATGATTCGTGCGCAGAATGATCTCTACATGGTTGTACCGAACTACGGCGCAGAGATTAATGGCTGGGACGATAACACGATTGAATCCTTGGAAAATGGAACACTCACGCGCGGAGAGCTGCAACGCTCGGCGATCAACATCTGCAAGTTCATCATGAATGCACCGGTGTCCGGCAGAAAACACGAGATAGTGGAGAACGTCGCTTCGTTCCAAGCGAATGCATCCCTATCTGTTGCACAAGCTCAGGCACTGGTTGAGAACGCACAGGTGAAACCTGAAGTAGCTGAACCCGTCTACATGAAAGTGGACGAGGCAGGCCATTACCGGATTATCGTACAGATCATGTCCCCTGAACCGGAACTGGCTCAAAGTGCATGTAACCTGCTCCTGAATGATCAGTTGGTGACCACCATCCAAACGAATGGTACAGAAGGCAAATGGATCAGACAGAAACTTGTCAAAATAGATCTTGAAGCAGGACTGTATGAATTGAAACTGGACTTCACCAAACCAGGTCTCCAGATTGACTGGATCGAATTCAAACAGGTGTAGAAGATAATCGGGAATATCAGGTGATAAGAGCAATCGAAAGGTTGTTCTGTCATCAAAAGTAGAATACGTTGGTATAAGACAAAGGACACTGTACGCGGGTGTCCTTTGTTGTAACACAGAATAGCTACTGTTATGATAGTGTTATGAGATTCGTAGTTCTGAACAATGGGGTCAGGGGTGTTGCGAGGAATGAGAAATTATAATTTTTTGAGTCCAATCCTGCTGGTTGTGGTGGCGCTGATTGTAAGAGGCCTGGTGACTAACCTGGGAGTTCTTTTCGGATTATCACAAGAAGTGGCGAGTAATATTGCCATGATAGCCATGATTATTGCTGCACTGATTATGTTTAATCGAATGACGAAGGCTCGGCGCAGAAAATAGAAAAAGCTCGGATAACCAGAAGGTTATCCAAGACACGAAGACACCCTCGGGGTGTCTTTTTTGTATTGACGTTCTGATCCTAACGTTTTAGACTATTGCTAATTGATAATAACATTATAAATAACAAAAATAACAAAATTCATTAGATGAAGTGATGAAATCCGTTGCACTCTCTATTTGCTAGCCCATTCCGGTCCCCAAAGGAGAATCCAATCATGAAGATCATTGCCCACAAACAATATATCTTTCAGGAAGGTCAGCCTATTCGGATTGCGTTCCGGGAAGCTGACCGTCGCCCATAATGATGAAGAAGGACCGTAGGAGCGCTGATGAAGCGTTCAGTCGGTCCTTTATGTCATGGATCAAGCTGTGTGCAGTTCGAGAGATGTGTATCGATACGGGTTAACGGTTCTGGAATAATCTACGATGAAGTGAAGGGAGCGACCTTATGGAAAGACAGCCTGTATTGGAAGTCATTGCTGTGAATGTGGAAGATGCCAGAGTAGCTGAGGAGGGAGGGGCTGATCGGATTGAGCTGGTGTCTGCGATGTCTGAAGGAGGACTTACCCCCAGTTATGGTGTCATGGAGCATGTGGTGTCCCAGGTATCCATTCCGGTGTATGTCATGATCCGTCCCCATAGCCGCTCGTTCCGCTATAGCGCAGATGACATCCACGCCATGACCCGGGATGTACGCGTGGCGAGGGAACTTGGAGCCGCTGGCATTGTGATCGGTGCCCTCACCGGAGCTGGTGAAGTCGACCTCATATCCTTGCAATCATGTATGGCCGAAGCTCAGGGTTTGGGCGTTACGTTTCATCGTGCAATTGATGTGAGCACAAGCCTGACTGAGGCGCTCAAGGCCATTAACACATTGGGCAACGTGGAGCGTGTGCTTACATCGGGAGGGAAACAGACAGCGCCTGAAGCCATACTGGAACTGAAACAGCTTCAGCAATTGGGGCAAACCTTGAACATCGCTGTCATGGCAGGGTCGGGGATCACCATAGAGCGGATTCAAAAGCTAGTGAGTCAGACGGGTATCACGGAAATCCATATGGGATCAGGCGTGAGGTACAAAGGCAGCTTTAGTTGTCCCATTGATCCACATTTGGTTGAAGAAGCCAAGCAGCAGTTATTGCTTGCATCACGGCCATTCATGGACAGTAGTGCACTGAGTAGTGGTCCAAGCAAGGGTGGTCCAATAATATAGGGATGCGCTAAATAAAAGGAGTGATACGCCATGAATCGTGAACTGCAACCAGCCGAATGGATTAAGTCCGCAGCACAGGTCAGCCCATCCGAACGCCAGCTGAGATGGCAGGGGATGGAGTTCTACGCGTTTATTCATTTTACGGTAAATACATTTACGGATCAGGAATGGGGCACTGGGGAGGAAGACCCGGCGATTTTCAATCCTTCTGAACTGAACGCAACGCAATGGGTGCAGGCGTGCAAGGCTGCGGGGATGAAGGGGCTGATTCTGACATGTAAGCATCATGATGGATTTTGTTTGTGGCCCAGTCAGTTTACAGCGCATACGGTCGCGGCTAGTCCGTGGAGGAATGGTACGGGGGATTTGGTTCAGGAAGTCGCCGATGCCTGCCGTGAGGGCGGATTGAAGTTTGGCGTGTACCTGTCTCCTTGGGATCGGCATGAAGCCTCCTACGGAGATTCGGAGAGGTATAACGAGTTTTTCCTCCAACAGTTGCGCGAGCTGCTTACGAATTATGGCGACATCTTCTGTGTATGGTTCGATGGTGCATGTGGTGAGGGTCCGAATGGCAAAAGGCAGGTCTATGACTGGGACGCCTATTATGCGCTTATTCGTGAACTTCAGCCTGAGGCTGTCATATCGGTATGTGGCCCGGATGTTCGCTGGTGCGGTAATGAAGCGGGGCATACGCGGGAATCGGAATGGAGCGTTGTGCCAGCGCATATGCAGGATAATGAGAAGATCCAGGAGCAATCGCAGCAGGTGGATGATGGTGAGTTCGCCACAAGGATCAATACGCAGGACAGTGATTTGGGAAGCCGAGAGGTCATTCGTTCCCAAGGTGACCAACTGATCTGGTACCCTGCCGAGGTGAATACCTCAATTCGCCCAGGATGGTTCTATCATGCCAGTGAAGATGATCAGGTCAAAACATTGGAAGAATTGCTCGCCGTCTATTACGGCGCAGTGGGAGGCAACGCCACCTTTTTACTCAATCTGCCACCGGATACGCGTGGTCTCATTCACGAAACGGATGTGGAGCGACTACAGGAATTGGGAGATTCGCTGCGTACCATTTTTCAGGAAAATTTCGCCTTGCAGGCGCTGGTAAAAGCATCGCAGACGATGGATGAACAACATGCTGTATCGAAAGTGCTGACGGAACGACGGGATACGTATTGGTGTCCTCACGAAGGGACAGAGCAGGCTTGGATCGAGCTGGATTTGCAGGAAGAAAGATCGTTTGACCGGGTGGTGCTGATGGAACATATCCAGACAGGCCAACGGATTGAACGTTTTACGCTGGAGTCGCAGAGGGCAGATGGTGGTTGGGAAGAGTTTTACAAGGGGACGGTGGTGGGGTATAAGCGAATTTGCTGTTTCCCACAGGTTACATCGAGTAAGATGCGTTTAAGCATTCATGAATCCAGATGGTGCCCTACGTTGTCCGGGTTAGGCATATATCTGAGCGAGCGGGGAGGGTTGTAATATGGCCGTGCTAACGTATAAAAATTCACAATTTATGTATGATGGCGAGCCCATTCAGATTTTGTCGGGTGCCATTCATTATTTCAGAGTGGTCCCCGACTATTGGGAGGATCGGTTACTCAAGCTGAAAGCCTGCGGTTTCAATACGGTGGAAACGTATGTGCCGTGGAATGTTCATGAGCCCCAGCCGGGCCGGTATTGTTTTGAAGGCATGGCTGATCTGGAACGTTTTATTCGCATTGCGGGAGATGTGGGTCTGCATGTGATTGTTCGTCCAAGTCCTTATATATGTGCCGAGTGGGAGTTTGGCGGATTACCTGCCTGGCTCCTTGCTGATGATGAGATTCGTCTGCGGTGTAATGATGCAAAATTTATGGCGAATGTGGATCGTTATTATGATGTGCTTTTGTCCAAAATGAAACCCCTTCTGAGCACCCATGGCGGGCCGATCATTGCAATGCAGATTGAAAATGAGTACGGCAGCTTCGGGAATGACGCGAGTTACCTGCAATATTTACGTGATGGCATGGTGGAGCGCGGTATGGATGTGTTGTTATTTACCTCGGACGGACCGACAGACCACATGCTGCAAGCGGGATCAGTGCCAGGACATCTGGCTACGGTTAATTTTGGATCAGGAACGGAGGGAGCGTTCGCCAAGCTGCGTGAATATCAGGCGGACGAACCTTTGATGTGCATGGAGTACTGGAACGGCTGGTTCGACCACTGGGGTGAGTCGCATCATACCCGAGAAGCCGCAGATGTGGCTGGTGTGTTTGAGGAGATGCTTCAAGCAGGGGCTTCGGTTAACTTTTACATGTTCCACGGTGGAACGAACTTTGGATTTTATAACGGGGCGAACTGTCAGCAGAAGGATCAATACGAACCCACAATTACAAGTTACGACTATGATTCACTGCTCAGTGAATCCGGGGAGCCGACAGCGAAGTTCCATGCGGTGAGGGACCTTATTGCTCAATATAGCGGCGAAGATCTGGGTGAGCTTGTGCTGCCAGAATCAAAGGGGACCATCGCTTATGGGCGGGTGGAGTTGACCCAACAGGCGTCATTACTGGCGCAGATGGACCGGATATCAGTCCCGGTACAACGCACGAATCCGGAACCGATGGAGAAGCTGGGTCAGGATTATGGCTTTATTTGTTATCAAACCCGAATATCCGGCCCAAGGGAGCGACAGGAACTGGTGGTTCAGGAGGTGCATGACCGTGCGCTTGTGTTTGTTGATGGGCAATTTCAAGGTGTGTTCGAGCGGGGCAATACGGAATTATTGATTTCCTTTGAAGTACCGCCAGAGGGCGCAGAACTATTGATCCTTGTCGAAAATATGGGGCGAATTAATTATGGTCCATACCTGAGAGATCCGAAGGGGATTACGGAGGGGGTACGACATGGCTTTCAATTTTTATATGATTGGACGATTCATTGTCTGCCATTAACTGATCTGTCGGGTTTACAATTTAGTGATGTGATTAGCGAGGCAATTAACGAAACAGTTAATGAAGTAAAGGGACCAGCATTTTATCGAGGAGAGTTTAATATCACGAATGTAAGAGATACTTTTCTGCGTCTGGATAGCTGGACCAAGGGAGTTGTATTTGTAAACGGATTCAATCTGGGGCGCTACTGGAATAAAGGACCGCAAAAAACGTTATATGTACCAGCCCCGCTCCTCCATGAAGGTGAGAATGAAATCATGGTATTCGAGCTTCATCAGACGGCTGATCAGGCCGTAACGTTTGTGGATACACCGGATTTGGGCTAGAAAAAGGAAAATAGTAGAGCAAAACGATTATTGAGAATTGTCGTGTCCGCCGGAAAAAGGTATACGTTGGGTATGGACATCGACTAGGGCGTGTCTGAAAACTCCGAAGGACGCAGATTTTGCCGAATTTTCGTTCCAAGCAAGGAAATTTTCCGTAGGCGTGCCGGGGCACGTCAAGGGAAAGTGACGCAGCAGGGGGCGAAAAGGCGGTAAAATATGCACTTCAATGAGTTTTGAGACACGTCCTAAAGGAGAGGATGAGGGAAAATGAAAGTTGGACTCAGCACCTACAGTCTGCAACAAGCATTGGATCGCAAAGAATTAAACGTACCAGATGCCATTCGTTGGATCGCCGATCAGGGCGGGGAACATGTGGAGATTGTACCGATGGGATTCAGTCTGATCGATAATCCGGAGTTGATTGATGAGATTAAAGCTGTGGCAAAAGAGGTCGGGATCGACATTTCCAATTACGCCATCGGCGCAAACTTCGCTGTTCAGGAGGACGCCGAAGCGTTGGAGCAAGAGATCCAGAATGTGATGCGACATGTGGATGTGGCTGCTGCGCTCGGCGTGAAGCTGATGCGTCATGACGTGGCTTTCCGCCCTGCACCAGAGGGAACTGTAGCACAGTTCGAGATCGACCTACCGGTACTGGTGAAAGCCTGTCAGCGGATAGCCGATTATGCAGCGGATTTTGGAATCACAACAAGCGTTGAGAACCATGGGTACTATGTGCAGTCGAGTGAGCGAATTCAGCGTTTGTTACACGAAACGGCGCGGAGTAACTTTAAGACCACGCTGGATGTCGGCAATTTCCTCTGTGTGGACGAAGACCCGGTGAGTGCCGTGAAAAATAACATTCCGTACGCGTCGATCGTGCACGCCAAAGACTTCTACTGGAGACCTTCCTACCGGAACCCCGGTGAAGGCTGGTTCCAAACCTCGCATGGCAATTACCTGCGCGGTGCCATTGTGGGCCATGGCGATATCGACATGCCTGAGGTATTCCGTGTATTGAAAAAATCCGGGTATGACGGATATATCTCGGTTGAATTTGAAGGCATGGAGGATTGCAAAACCGCCTCACGCATTGCCATGGATAACGTCCGCCGCCTATGGGAAGAGGCATAGGGCTGAGTACTTGTTTTAAATGAAATATGAATAGTTACGTATGGCTCAGACAGAAAGTTAGTTCAGTCAGAAAAAGTAGTGGAGGGGGCGAAATCGATTCTGAAGAAACGAAGCTAAAAGCTTTCTGCAAGAAAGCTACTTCGTAAGCATTAACTCGCCTTTATCACCGGATTTCCCCTTTTGAGAAAGGGGATTAAAGAAATCTGGGGATAAGAGCGATCGGAAGAACGATTCGCAACCGGAACGTCTACCTGCTGGACGTTAATTATTTTATATATGGAGGAATCAGCACTATGCCCAAATTGAAAGTCGCCGTTATCGGTGCCGGATCCATATCCGATTGCCATTTGCAAGCGTACGCCAGTAACCCGGAGGTTGAAATATACGCCATCTGTGACCTGAATGCAGTACGTGCCACTGAAGTCGCGAAGCAATATAATGCACCTCATGTGTTTACCGATTATAAGGAACTGCTCGCAATGCCCGAAATTCATTCCGTCAGCATCTGTACATGGAACGACTCCCATGCGGAGATTAGTATTGCTGCTCTGGACGCGGGCAAAAACGTGCTGTGTGAGAAACCACTATGCCAAACCGTTGAGGATGCGCTCGAAGTAGAGAAGGCCGTTCACCGCAGCGGAAAGCTACTTCAGGTCGGTTTTGTTCGCCGCTATAGCGACAATGCACAGATTCTGAAGAAGTTTATCGACGAGGGTGAACTGGGCGAGATCTATTATGCCAAAGCCTCCAGTCTGCGTCGTCTAGGCAATCCGGGTGGCTGGTTCTCGGATATCAACCGCTCCGGCGGCGGCCCGCTGATCGATATCGGGGTACATGTGATCGACATATGCTGGTATCTGATGGGCAGACCGAAGGTGAAATCCGTCTCCGCTAACGTATCCAATCGATTAGGAAACCGCTCGAACATTAACAATCTATCGTTCTACAAAGCAGCGGACTATGACGCGGAGCAAAACACCGTAGAGGATATGGCAAATGCCCTGATTCGTTTTGAGAATGGCGCGAGCCTACTCGTGGATGTCAGCTTCACGCTTCATGCCAAAGCGGATGAGACCTCGGTCAAACTATATGGCGACAAAGGCGGTGCCGAGTTGGAGCCGGAAATTTCGATCATCGGTGAGAAATTCAACACTATTTTGAACATGACCCCACAGGTAGATTTCAAATCATTCGATTTTATGGGTTCGTTCCGTAATGAAATTAACCATTTTATCGACAGTACGCAGGGCCGCAAAGAAACACTTAGCCCCGTCGAAGACGGCGTCGAAGTGATGAAAATGCTCTGTGCCATCTATGAATCAGCCCGTCAGGGCCGCGAAATCACGCTGTAAAGGTAGGATTGTATTTCGTTGATACTATAGTTGATACTTTACTACTCCCGTGGCATTAAAAGTTATGAGCACTTCGCTCCTTTTCAATGAAAAGCTCCGCTCGGGGCGGGATTCGGAGTCGGCTTCTTGGCCCGCGGTTGGAGTAGAGCAGGGAGCGAGTGCTAACGAATCTCAGGCGTCTTATTTAAGGATTCGAAGCGCTGGCAGGAATCTAAGGAACCTGACACATGCTATATCAGAATAAGCAGCAGTATACAGCGTTTTTATCAGCTAATTTCGTGAAATAACGTGTCTGATGTTCCTTACAATTTAAAAAAAGGACCAAAAGGCTAAATAAGACGCCCTGTGTTCCTTAGAAACAACTTTACCCATTTGCCAGGATCAGCCGCTTGGATTTCCCTTATAGAGACAAGGGAAATAAGGGGTTCCATAGTGATTGAAGATGGCACCGCACTCGAAATAACAAAGTTACTACGCCCCTTAATAGTTAAACTAGCGTTTACGCCAAAACGGAGAGTGCAGAACCAATCTGAAGAAGCGAAGCGCTCGCCTTTATCACTGGATTTCTAACAATTATACAGTGAAATAAGAGAAATCTGGGGATAACAGCGATCGAAAGATGGTACTGCACTCGGAGTGACCAGGCGTAACATGCATGGTTTATCTTTTATCCAATCCAGAGGAGATGAAACAGGATGAGCGAAGCCAAAGAAACCGTACTGGAGCAGGAAGAGCAGATTGTCGAAGCCGGCGTGCACAATTTTAGCAAAGAGGATGAATGGATCAAACCGGAAGATCCGCTGCTGAATGAGCGGTTGGGGTGGTTCAAGGATCAGAAGCTGGGGTTGATGATGCACTGGGGGCCGTATTCCCAGCTTGGCCTCGTGGAATCCTGGGCGCTGAGCGACGAAGATGGCGATTGGTCGCGCGATGACATCGACTGGACGGATGACATGGAAGACTTCAAGCGGGAATATTTTGATCTGAACAAAACCTTCAATCCGATTCGTTTCCAGCCTGAGGAATGGGCACAAATGGCGGCAGATAACGGGTTCAAATATTTCCTGTTCACCACCAAGCACCATGACGGTTTCTGTATGTGGGATACCAAGACGACGGATTACCGGATAACGGGCAAGGACACGCCTTTTCATACCCATAAGTATGCGGACATCTGTCGAGCATTATTTGATGCATTTCGGGCCAAAGGACTGGGCATCTCAGCGTATTTCTCCAAAGCGGACTGGCATACCCCGTATTACTGGGCACCGGGCATGGAGCGTGGACGTCATATGTGGCGCGGGCCCTCGTATGATCCCCATAAGTATCCGTGGCTGTGGGAGAAATTCGTGGAGTTCACACATGAGCAGATCATGGAGCTACTGACGAATTACGGGCGGATCGAATGTCTGTGGCTGGATGCCGGCTGGGTGCGCGAAGGTCGCCATGGTCAGGATATCAGGCTCGGAGAAGTCGTGGAACGGGCGCGTCAGACCACACAACCTTGGCTTCTGTCCGCAGATCGCACCGTGGGTGGGCCGTATGAGAATATCGTTACCCCCGAGCAGACCATACCGGAACATCCGATGAACATTCCATGGGAGAGCTGTATTACGGTGGGGAACTCCTTTGCCTTCGGATTCGATGATCAGTATAAAACGGGAAGACAGCTGGCACATATTCTACTTGAAGTTGTGTCCAAAGGCGGTAACCTGGCGCTGAATGTAGGTCCACAACCCGATGGGCGTCTGCCAAAAGGGGCAATTCGAGGCATCAAGGGCCTCGGTGAATGGTTGGGTACTCATGGAGAAGGCATCTATGGAACCCGGATCTGCGGACCATATTTTACGAAAGATTGGGCCTTCACTCAGAAGGAAGAGATCAACACCGTATATGCCTTCCGTTTGTACCGAAACGAGAATGAGACCGTACACCCACAGTTGGTCATTCCTTATCTGGAAAAGGTAGAGCGGATCGAACTCGTCGGTAGCGATGATGTACTTTCGTATCAGCAAACGGGAGACGGACTTCTTGTGGATCTGCCACAATCCGCTGCAACGAGTGAAGCTCCGATCACACATACGTTCAGATTGGTCACAAGCGCATAGAGGTTGTTCAAAAAGTCCCCAATTGATCACGAAGTAAACCACGAAGCGAACTCGACATCGAATCTTGCGTTCACCTTCGGAGTCCGGTGCTCATGTAGGTTTGCCTACACTCCGCTCCTCCTCCTTCAGGTTCTCACAACCTTCTCGGTGCTGAATCGTTAACTTTTTGAACTTGCATGTAAGAATGCCATGTCAATTCCGGGGGAGATATAACCACCTCCGGAATTTTTTTATTCATACATAAGGGACACAATTCCCAATAGAAACGGCTCGCAATCGCTTGTCACACAAGGGTTTGTGGAATAAAGAGAAGTCGGAGAAAATTGCAAATTGATAAAAGTTTATCGGGCGATGTACTATCAAATCAAGAAAGCGCTACCTGATATGAATGTTTACATCATGTTTGTTAAACAAGGAACTAGGAACAGAAAAAAGGATGTTTAAGGGATGTAAATGTAATGTATTATTACACTTGAGGTGTAGAAGGAGTGACGCAAATGAGTCGAGCTACGGAAAGCATACCCGCCAAGATGGAACTCCAACAGAGGAAACATGTGGAGCCCAAGCGGCAGCATCCATTCATCAAAAGCCTCAAGAAACACTGGGAACTCTACCTGCTCGTGTTGCCCCCGGTATTGTATCTGTTGATCTTCAAGTACATCCCTATGGTGGGTGTCCAAATCGCCTTCAAGGACTTCAGTGTAGTCAAAGGAATCTGGGGAAGCCCGTGGGTCGGATTCAAACATTTTGAAGCCTTCTTCCAATCTCCAAACTTCTGGCTGTTAATCAAAAACACGATAGGCATCAGCTTTTATTCCTTAATTGCCGGTTTCCCCATTCCGATCCTTCTTGCGCTGGCGCTGAATGAGATTCGAACGGGTTACTTCAAGAAGACCGTGCAGATGGTCACTTACGCTCCGCATTTTATCTCAACGGTTGTTATGGTATCCATTATCATTCTGATGCTCTCCCCGCATGTCGGCGTGGTAGACAAGCTGTTCACACTGCTCGGCTTCCCGATGACGAACTTCATGGGTATTCCGGAATACTTCAAATCGATCTATGTCTGGTCAGGTGTGTGGCAGGGTATGGGATATTCATCAATTATATATATCGCAGCTCTTGCTGGTGTTGATCCATCTCTCTATGAAGCAGCAAAGATGGACGGCGCATCAAGGCTTCGGAAAATATGGCACATCGACCTCCCATCGCTCATTCCAGTCACCGTTATCATGCTGATTCTGAGTCTGGGTAGCATTATGGGCGTGGGCTTCGAGAAAATATACCTGATGCAGAATCCGCTCAACACAAGCGCTTCGGAGGTCATCTCCACGTATGTGTACAAGGTGGGTCTGATCGGAGCGAATTTCAGCTTCTCCTCGGCAGTAGGGTTCTTCAACTCCATTATCAACCTGATCCTGCTGGTTATCGTCAACGGCATATCGCGCAAAGTATCCCAGAACAGCTTGTGGTAAAGGAGGAGTTTATCCATGTTCAACCTGATTAATCGTAACCGGATCAAGGACCCGCTCGGTGACCGCATTTTCATGACATTCAACTATATCTTTCTGTTCGCCATACTGCTAACGGTGTTTTACCCGCTTTTGTATATCATCAGTTCTTCGTTTAGCTCTTCACGAGCCGTGACATCCGGTCAGGTGTGGCTGTTCCCGGTAGACTTTAACATCAAGGCGTACATCTCCATTTTCAAAAGCCAACAGCTTATGCTCGGTTTCTATAACACGATCATCTACACCGTGGTGGGCACGTTCATTAACGTGGTGCTGACCGTCATGCTGGCGTATCCTTTGTCACGAAAATCGTTCTATGGACGAGGTGCCATCATTATTTTCATGATGATCACGATGTTCTTTGATGGCGGTCTGATTCCCACCTACCTCTTGATGAAGGATTTGCACCTGCTCGATACACGTTGGGCGATGTGGCTGCCCGGGGCGCTCGCAGTATTTCAGGTCATCGTGGCAAGGACTTTCTTCCAATCTTCCATCCCGGAAGAACTCGGGGAGGCCGCGGAAATGGACGGTTGCCGGGATATCCGGTATCTGATCAGCGTGGTTCTTCCCTTATCAAAGCCCATTCTGGCAGTCATGACACTCATGTATGCCGTAGGTCACTGGAATGCGTACTTTGATGCATTGATCTACCTGCGTTCCGAGAAATTGTTCCCTCTACAATACGTGCTTCGCAATCTGCTTATCCTGAACGCGGCTGATCCGGCGATGCTCGCCAATACCAGCCAACAGATGCGGGACCAAGGGTTCGAGCAGGTGTTGAAATATGCACTGATTGTTGTCGCGAGCATTCCAATTCTGATCATGTATCCATTTGTACAGAAACATTTTGTTAAAGGGGTCATGGTTGGTTCCCTAAAAGGTTAATCCTTGTGAGTTAAGCCTGGTTGCCTCTTGAAAGGAGGTGGAAGGAACACGCCGGCTTCCGGGGTCGATTTTATAAACGTGCAGTACAAGTCAATAATTTGCCGTTATGAACAAAAAGGAGGAGTCAGATTGAGAAAATCTTGGATTTCGATGTTGTTTCTGGTCTTTGCTTCGGTGGCTTTGTTGTCCGCATGCAGTTCATCCGAGGAATCGGGTGGAAGTAGCGACGGTAGCGGGGAGAGCGGCGGTCCTGTAACCATGACCCTCTTTGCTCCGCAAGGCAAAGCGTCCATGGAAGAGAATGAATTCACCCAATTTATCGAAGACAAGTTCGACGTTACCCTAAAATGGGATCTGGCCCCAACGGACGCCTTGCAGGATCGCAGACAATTGCTGCTGGCTAGTGGTGATTATCCGGAAGTATTTCTTCACGGCAAGTTCACCACCTCAGATCTTCAAACCTATGGAAAACAGGGCGTGTTCCTTCCGCTACAAGATCTAATTCAGAAGTATGGTCCGAATCTGACCAAGATTATGGAAGAGAAGCCATACTTCAAAGAAGCTATTACGGCACCGGATGGCAACATCTATGCGCTGCCTATCTTCAATGAATGTTACCACTGTACGTATGCACAGAAATACTGGATCAACACGGAGTGGCTTGATAATTTGGGCCTGAAAATGCCAACCACAACTGATGAACTGTATACCGTTCTGAAGGCGTTTAAGACACAAGATCCAAACGGTAACGGGAAAGCGGACGAGATTCCACTTACAGGCGCACCGAACAAGTATGTATGGAATGGCAACATTGATGCCTACCTGATGAATAGCTTTATATACAATGACAACGACAAATATCTGATCGTGAACGATGGCAAGGTGAGTTTTGCCGCCAATCAGGAAGGCTGGAAGAAAGGGCTGGAGTACATGAACAAGCTCTATGCAGATGGCCTGATTGATCCGGCTTCCTTTACACAGAATGATCAGGCGATTGGACAGCTGGGGAACAAGGAAGGCGATGAAGTGGTCGGCTCCATTACAACGGCGCTGGTCAGTTATCTCGTGAATACTTATGACAAAGATATCACCCGTCACCAGCACTGGGAGATCGTTCCTCCATTGAAAGGACCAGATGGAGTGCAGACGACAGGCGCCACGCAGAGCGTAGGTGAGTTTGAGTTTGCCATCACGAACAAAGCGACAGAAGCACAGCAGATTGCCGCCATCAAAATCGTAGACTACATGTTCAGTGAAGAAGGTGCGCTGTACGCGGAGTATGGACCAACTGAAGGCAAGGGCTGGAAGAAGGCAGATGCCGATGAGAAAAACATCAATGGCGAGCCGGCCAAATACAGCTACTACAACCTGCCTGAGCGTGATCCAAACGTTGTTGTGAACGAGAGTTGGTCACAGATTGGAGCACATGACTTGTCCAACACGTTCCGTAATCTGTTTGCGGAAGGACAGAATCCTTTAGAAGCAGAGGGTTATGGTACACGTCTGGCTCAAGCTACCAATGTGTATGAACCTTATGCACCCAAAGAAGTATACCCTGCGAACGTATTTATTCGTCCAGAGGATACGGAATCAGCTGCGCAACTGACTACGGCCATCAAGGATTATGTGCAGACGAATATGGCACAGTTCATTATTGGCAGTAAGAGCATTGAAAAGGAATGGGATTCGTATGTCAAAGGCTTTGATGGTCTCGGACTGAGTAATTACCTTGAGATCTACCAGCGTGCCATTGAGAAGAATCAATAATTGAAGGATTCAATATAGAGGCTGTCCCGTCTGTCACCCGTGACCGGGACGGTCTTCTCCTATGACAACCCCACGTCATCCGATATAATGTACTGAATATTTATGGAAAATTAGCGATCAGCACAGATGTTTGTCGTCATTCAGCATGAACAGTAACGGTGGGGGGATCTCGGAGATGAACAACAATTGGTTTAGACGTTTGCTGTTATCGTATCTGCCTGTTTTCTTTATTGTGACGACCATTCTATTCTTTATTTTCTTTCAAGTATTCAATGAACAGAACCGTAGAGAAGCGCTCAAGGCCAATGAATTTCTGGCCTCTCAGGTCACGCAATATCTGGACAACTCCCTGCGTTCCATCGACTTCAAGGTACTGCGTGAGATTTTGACCAACCCTAACTTGAAGAATTATTTCTCGGTATCTGGCAGCGATGATGTGTATGCCGGCATTCAGGCGGTCCAGGTGGTTGATGAATTGAAAATAGAGTATCCGCTGATTGATTCAATTTATCTCGTTCGATACGGGGATGGCACGGTCTTCAGTAACGGGAAGGCTGTTCCGATTGAAGAGTTCCCGGATGCAGACTTTATTGCAGATAGCCGGTCAAGGGATGAACAGAAGTGGGCAGGGGCACGAGCGTTCCGAGCTTTTCCTTCGCAAGCGACGGAGCAGGTGATTACGATTGTGCGAAGTGTAGGAAACGGCAAAGGACTTGTGGTGACAAATGTGGACCTGAGTACCCTGAGGAAATCCATTATGCAGATGTATGATCCGGAATTTACGTTTGTGAACATCTTCAACCGTTCGGGCGGCAATCTGTGGGATAGCAGCATGCCAGGAGGGGTTGCAGCTTCTACTAAAACCACGTCGGGAGAAGTCTTCTCCGAATTTACGTCGAGTTATAGTGGTTGGAAGGTGCAGACAGGTCTCAACAATGGAAAAATCGTTAAATGGACGCTGCAATTTTATAATATCTGGTTTGCCTTTGCTGTAGTGGTTGTGTTGATCGGGGTGGTGTGGGTGATCTACGTGACCCGTAGAAACTATAAGCCAATTCAGCAGATTGTCACGTTAATTCAGACCGTCTCTTCGCAGAAGCAATCCGGACTGAACTATGGCAAAGAGAATGAGTTCCGATTCATCCATACAACGCTGGAACGCATGATTGATCAGACGAGGCAATATCAGGAGGAGCACGAAGAGAATCTGATTTTGCAGAAAAAAATGTTCTTTCAGGAGTTGCTGGAGGGCACACGAGACTTTACGAGCACGGAGCTGACAGCGGAGATGAAGAAGTTCAAACTGCCTGAGCTGGAGCATCATTGGGCCGTCATGGTAGTTGAAATGGATCGGTATGATGCATTTGTGACGGAGTATCATGATCAGGACCAATCCCTCTTGAAATTTGTGTTATCCAGTATCCTGCAGGAGAGTGCGCGTCATGAAGGAACGGAAGTATGGGCTGAATGGATCTCCGATCAGCGTCTGTACGCCATCCTCTGGATTCCGGCAATGAAACAGGCCGAGGAGACCGAGCATCGATTGCTCGCTGGTTATCTGGACAGAATCGATCAGTATCTGAACTTCACGGTGACCATTGGTGTTGGTCGGGTCGCTGTTGATATTCGGGGGCTGAGAGCTTCATTGAAAGAAGCTGTGCACGCGCTGGACTATAAGGCTGTACTGGGCATGAATCGCATCATTCCCTGTAGCGATGTACCGAATTCGACCAATGATGTGTATGAGTTTCTGAAGACCATCTCACTGCTCGTGCAGGCAATGCGCTTGTCGGACGATATCTGGGAAAAACATTTTGAAAGACTGTTTGAACAGATTAGTGAGTCCGTTCTGTCCCGTCAGGAGATTATGAATACGATCCAATTGTTATTTCAACATTACAATCGGGAATTCGCCGAACTTCCACGGGAGTATCAGGAGTCATGGGCTGCTATATTCACTCCACTGCTTCCTAGGCTTGAGGGCTGGGAGACGTTAGACGATCTGCGTGAGCTGTGCTGGGAAGGGTTCAGAGAACTGGCGCTGCAGATGCAGACGCTGCATTGTTCCCGAAAACACAGATCACATATTCTGGAGATTCGCAAATACATCGAAGAGCATTACAACAATCCTGATCTGTCGCTGAACTACCTTAGTGATCTATTCGATATTAATCCGAAGTATCTGAGCAAGCTTTTCAAGGATGAGATTGGGGAGAAGTTTGTGGATCTGCTCATTAGTCATCGCATCGAAAAAGCTAAGCTGCTCATGCAGGAGACCGATAAGGCCATTCAGGAGATCAGTGAGGAAGTGGGATACACGAACTATAATTCCTTCAACCGGGCTTTCAAGAACGTGGTGGGTGTGGCACCAAGTGACTATCGCAAAGCCATGTGAGTGCACGCGCCTAACTAATTCCGAACGCATAAGGAGAATGTGCATATGGACTATAAAGATGCTTCGCTTCCCATTCAGGAGCGGGTTCAGGATCTGATCGGACGGATGACAACGGCAGAGAAGATTGGACAACTCATTCAGCCGATGGGATGGAAGACGTATGATAAAGCAGCTGATGGTACAGTACAGGTGACGGAAGAGTTCAAAGCGTACATGGAACAGGGTGGTGTCGGTTCTCTGTACGGTGTGCTTCGGGCCGATCCATGGACCGAAGTGACGCTGGAAACGGGGCTTACCCCACGGCAGGGAGCCGTTGCCACAAATGTCATTCAGCAGTATGCCATGGAGCATTCCCGGCTGGGCATACCCATTTTGTTTGGGGAAGAGTGTTCCCACGGGCATATGGCGATCGGGGCAACAGTTTTTCCGGTACCGTTAATGGTGGGAAGTACGTGGAATATGGAGCTGTATCGCAAGATGTGTGAAGCCATCGCTGTGGAGACCCGGAGCCAGGGGGGAGCGGCAACGTATTCCCCGGTGCTTGATGTCGTACGTGACCCGAGATGGGGACGGACGGAGGAATGTTTTGCCGAAGATCCATACCTAATCGGTGAATTCGCAGTAGAAGCCATGAAGGGACTACAGGGTGACCGCCTTGATTCCAACCAGACAATTGTCGCTACACTTAAGCATTTTGCGGCTTATGGCAGTTCGGAAGGTGGGCGGAATGCTGCTCCAGTTCATATGGGCTTACGTGAATTACATGAAATAGATCTGTTGCCGTTCAAAAAAGCAGTGGAAGCCGGGGCTTGTTCCGTCATGACCGCTTATAACGAGATAGATGGCGTACCGTGCACGTCCAGTACGTATCTGCTGAATGACCTTCTGCGCGAGCAGTGGGGTTTTGATGGATTTGTCATTACTGATTTTGGTGCCATTCAGATGCTGGTCCATGGACATAACACCGTCGAGAACGGGGAGCAGGCCGTGGCACAGTCCCTTCAGGCAGGTGTAGACATGGAAATGTCCGGGTACATGTACCGCAAACATCTTGGTCAGGCGCTTGAGCAGGGAATGATCGAAGAGAAGGATCTGGACTTGGCTGTGTGGCGAGTGCTGGAGATGAAATTCAGACTTGGTCTGTTTGAACAGCCTTTCGTAGATCCTGACTTTGCAGAACAGGTCATCGGATGTGAAGGCCATACTCAGCTGGCAAGGGAAGTTGCACAAGAGGGGATTGTTTTACTGAAAAATGAGGGAAATACTCTTCCGCTTGCCAAAACAGGTCCAAAGCTAGCTGTCATTGGTCCGAACGCAAACCATATCTATAACCAGCTTGGGGACTATACCTCGCCACAGCCGAGAGAACAGATCGTCACGGTACTGGATGGCATTACGCGCAAGCTTGGTGTGGATTCGGGTCAGGTGCTGTACGCACCCGGCTGCCGGATTAAAGGCGATTCCAGGGAGGGCTTTGCACAAGCGCTCGCCTGTGCGGAACAGGCCGATGTCATCGTGATGGTGATGGGTGGTTCCAGTGCCCGCGATTTTGGTGAAGGTACGATCGACTTGCGGACAGGTGCGTCTGTGGTAACCGATGATCCATGGAACGATATGGAGTGCGGTGAGGGCATTGACCGGGCGTCTTTGAATCTCATGGGTGTTCAATTGGAGCTGGTGCAGGAGGTACATAAGCTGGGGAAACCCGTTATCGTTGTGTATATTAACGGCCGCCCCATTGCTGAACCTTGGATTGATGAGCATGTCCATGCCATTGTGGAAGCGTGGTACCCCGGACAGGAAGGTGGTAACGCGATTGCGGATATTCTGTTTGGCGATGTGAATCCATCTGGCCGCCTTACCGTCTCCATTCCCAAGCATGTTGGGCAACTTCCGGTCTACTATCATGCCAAACGCACTCGTGGCAAACGTTATCTGGAGATGGATCTGGCGCCGCAGTATCCGTTTGGATATGGACTGAGCTACACCGAATTCAAATACGAGAATGTAAGAGTAATGCCAGAAATCATCGGCCCGGACGATGAAGCTCAGGTGATGGTTGAAGTCACGAATACCGGAGCGGTTGCGGGAAGTGAGGTTGTGCAGTTGTACATCACGGATGTGTCGGCTTCGGTTACACGGGCTGAAATGTCACTTAAGGGTTTTCGTAAAATCCATCTGGAGCCAGGACAGACTCAGACCGTTACATTCCCTGTGCAAAAAGAACACCTCGCACTGATCGACTCTCGTCTCCAGTCTGTCGTAGAACCGGGTGAATTCAGGCTCATGGTTGGCCGCAATTCTATGGATTGGACCACCTGCAGTCTGCACATTCAGAAGGTGGAGGTGCAGGTATGATTCGAATTCAGCGATTCATCGAAGATCTGAAACAGCGACAATGGCTGGATACGATCGAGCTTCCAGCGTGGGAGATGCAGAGGGCCAGATACATTCGGCCAGGGGAATACGAGTACGAACAGGCAGAAGTAAATGAAGATGAACAGGCAGACAAGGCTATGCAAAGCTTGAATCCGCTGAAAAGCGTACACGGCACGACGTATTTTCTGAGTAATCGTGTGGAGATTCCGGCGGAATGGCAAGATCAAGCTGTTGGGCTGATCTTCGAGGCTGGAGGAGAAGGGCTACTTAAGGTGAATGGCATACCTTATCACGGATTGGACCGGAACCACGGGTTCGTACCCCTTCCGAGAAGTCGGGTAGGAAATACACCGCAGTTGGAGATTGAACTCTACGATCCGATTCCAGAGCCGCATGATCCACTCAACCGACAAGCTGTCATTCAGCCGCCTATTCAGGGCATTCGGGCAGCGTTGGTTCATGTTAATCAGCCACTGCAGAGCCTGATGTACAGCGTGACGGTACTCGCCGAGTCGCTCCGGGCATATAACGAGAAGGAGCCCAAGCGGATGGCACTTGTTCAGGCTATTCATCAGGTGATGGATAACTTGTACAATGACCCGGAACGCTGGAGTGATGCAGCCTGGATACAGAACTTCGAATATGTATTAGCACAGTCGGTACAGCAGGAAGACCCCGAGGAATATCGAAGTGGCTTCATGCATCTGGTTGGACAATCCCACATTGATATTGCCTGGCTGTGGCCTGTACGTGAGACGGTTCGCAAGTCCAGTCGCACGTTCTCGACCATGTGCACCTTGATGGATACGTACCCGGATTTTGTGTATTCCCAGAGCCAACCGCAGTTGTATGCCTTCGTGAAGGATCATTACCCGGAGCTGTACGAGCGAGTTAAAGCCCGCATTGCTGAAGGCCGCTGGGAGCTGGTCGGAGGCATGTGGGTCGAGCCGGATCTGAATATTCCGAGTGGCGAGTCGTTAGTTCGGCAGATTCTGTATGGACAGAACTTCTATCAGGCGGAGTTTGGCAAACGCTCCAACATCGAGTGGCTGCCGGATACCTTTGGCTACTGTGCTTCCTTGCCGCAGATGCTGAAACTCGCGGATATTCCTTATTTTATGACCACCAAGCTGAATTGGAATGATACCAATGCGTTTCCGTATGACCTCTTCGACTGGGTAGGCATTGATGGTACTTCGGTGCTTGCGTATCTGAACCATGGGGTGAATGAGCATACGCGTCCCAAAGATGTGGATGAACATTGGCAATCATTTAAACAAAAGGATGTGCACCCTGAGCAAATGTTGCTTTACGGACATGGCGATGGTGGTGGTGGAGTGACGAATGAGATGGTGGAGTTTGCGGAGCGATCCCATTTGATGGTTGGACAGCCAATCAGCAAATTCAGCACAGCAGGGGCTTTTTTTGAAGATATATCGTTAAATAACCCGACGTTGCCGAAATGGCACGGGGACTTGTATCTGGAACTGCATCGCGGAACGTATACAACTCATGCGAGGAACAAACGTAGCAACCGTAAGGCAGAGGTATTATATCGGGAAGCGGAAATCTGGGGGCAATTTGCCGGGGCTTACGGCGCGCACACGAAGAATGATCTGGATGAAGGCTGGAAGTTGATCATGCTCAACCAATTCCATGACATTATTCCGGGAACGTCGATTCCAGAAGTTTACGTAACGTCCACCGAGGAGTACACGAAGGTATTTGCACTGGGTACATCCGCACTGCGGGAAACGCTGGATACCCTTGCGGAGAACATTGCAACAGATGAAGTTGATGGTCTCCCCTACATTATATTCAACAGCCTCGGCTGGGAACGTGGAGAAAATATCACCATTACAGGGGATGCTCACCTCGCCAGGATGGTAGCATTTGATCGTCAAGGAAACCGTCTGGCCTGTGATCTTGAACAAAAGGAAGACAAGTATACGTTGCTCGTGCATGTTCCGTCGATTCCTGCTTTTGGGTATACAACCATATGGCTGCGCGAAGCATCGGATGTTATCCTTCCAGTAAGGGAAGAAAAATCCTTCCCTTCCACGTGGGAAACTGAATTTTACACGCTTGAGTTTAATGACTTGGGAGAGATCACTCGATGGTATGACAAAACGGTAGGACGTGACTGGCTGAAGCCTGGTGATCGGGCGAATGAGTGGCAGTTTTTCCATGACAAACCGACATACTGGGACGCCTGGGATATCGATCCACGGTTTGAATCCCAGCGAGCTGGTGCGGTGCAGTTGATCTCCAGAGAGATTGTACAACGCGGGGCTACGCGAGATGTACTACGCTTTGTCTGGAAGTTGAATCAATCGGAGATCAGTCAGGATATCATTTTGCATCGTTACCAGCGGCGTGTTGATTTCCATACAAAAGTGAACTGGAATGAGAGCCATAAACTGCTCAAGGTGGCATTTCCGGTGGACCTGGTGGCAGCCAAAGCGGCTTATGAAATTCCGTTTGGAGCGTTGGAGCGTCCAACTCATAACAACACCAGTTGGGAGCAGGCGCAGTTCGAGGTCTGTGGACATCGTTGGGCGGATATCTCGGAGGGCAACAGCGGTGTGAGTTTGCTGAATGATTGCAAGTACGGGTATGACATCAAGGATCGGACGATCCGCCTGTCTCTGCTTCGTGCTCCGAAATGGCCGGATGAACATGCCGATCAGGGCGATCATGAATTCACGTATTCGATCCTGCCACACCAGGGCGATTGGCGACAAGCTGCCGTCGTTCGCCGGGCGATGGAGCTTAACCATCCGGTGGAAGTTGTGGCAGCGAGTCAGTCTTCCGGTCACTTGCCAGCTGAACATGCTTGGGTTCAGTTCCACAGTGAACATGTCATTCTGGATGCAATTAAGGCTGCGGAAGACGGCTCGGGAACGGTGCTGCGTTTCTACGAATCATCCGGAGGTCGGGAAACGGTGCAGGTTCAGTGTGCTGAAAAGGAAATCAAAGCGTCCATCATTAATCTTCTGGAGGATGAGATCCATCCGTTGGCTTGTTCAGCCGGCACAATTGAACTGACATTCAAACCGTATGAGATCAAGTCGGTGAAACTTGTTGATATCAGTAATGAGTCGAACCTTACATTTACATGAGAACGTAGAGTTACTCACTCAATCACAGGAGGTATGACATGAAATTAACGAATAAGATCGGTGTCATCGTGGATAGTTTTGGCGTAGGTGTACGGGAAGGGTTGAACAAGGCCAAAGACGTAGGTGCAGAAGGTGTGCAGATCTATGCCGTCAAGGGAGAGATGGACCCTGAAAATTTGTCACCTGCGGCGCGTAAGGAGTTGAAGAGTTACATCGATTCGTTGGGTCTCGACATTTCAGCATTGGTCGGCGATCTGGGCGGACATGGGTTCCAGGTCAAGGAAGATAATCCGTGGAAAGTAGAGAAGTCGAAGCGGATCGTGGATCTGGCCCTCGATCTGGGCACCAACATCGTCACAACACATATCGGCATTGTTCCACATGATCCTTCATCGGAAGTCTACGCTACGCTGCATGCTGCTTGTGAGGAATTGGGCCAATACGCCAAAAGTGTTGGCGCATACTTTGCCATTGAGACAGGACCGGAAACGGCTGCTGACTTGAAAGGATTCCTGGATACGCTGTCGACCAACGGAGTATCGGTGAATTTTGACCCGGCGAATATGGTGATGGTGACCGGAGATGATCCGGCGCGGGGCGTTCATCTGCTCAAGGATTACATCGTACATACTCATGTGAAGGATGGTGTGCGGCTGAAGGAAGTTGACCCACGAGACGTATACGGAGCGGTCGGTTATGCCCCTATGGATCACGATAAGATTGCCGAGATGGTCTCTTCCGGGACTTTCTTCCGTGAGGTGCCGCTGGGCGAGGGTGGCGTTGATTTTGACGGATACTTTGCAGCGCTTCAGGAGATTGGTTACACCGGTTATCTGACGATTGAACGCGAGGTTGGTCATCAACCGGAGCAGGACATTCGCAAAGCGGTTCAATTTATCCAACAATATCGATAGGGAGCTGAGCAGATGAAAGTGGGCCTGAGCACGTATAGTTTGTTGAACGATTTGAATTCGGGTGAGATGACGGTGCTGGATGTGATCGACTGGATTGCGGCGAACGGCGGCGAGCATATGGAGATGGTGCCTTACGGTTATACCGTGGAGGATAATCACGATCTGGCGGATGCGATTCGGGAACGGGCAGCGTCTACGGGTATTGAACTGTCCAACTACTCCATGCCAGCGAATTTCGTGCAGGAGACGGAAGAGGCGTTTGAAGAGGAGATGGCCAGGGTCAAAAGACATGTGGATGTCGTACACCGGATGGGTGTAAAACATCTGCGTCATGACGTCACGGCGTTTACTCTGCCAAAGGAGAAGATGACCATCACCTGGTTCGAGGAACATCTGCCGCTGATGGTGCGGGGAAGCCAGATTATTGCGGACTATGCCGCGCAGTTTGGCATCACCACAACCATTGAAAATCACGGCTTCAGCGTGCAGGCGAGTGATCGGGTGCAGCGTGTTCTGCATGCTGTAGATCGTCCGAACTTCAAAACAACACTCGATATTGGAAACTTCATGTGTGTGGATGAGAATCCGATCATCGGCGTCATGAAAAATTTGTCGTACGCTTCTCTGGTCCACTTCAAAGATTTTTACTTCCGTCCTTATGATGAGCATCCAGGTGAGGGTGAATGGTTTACGACGGCCAACGGTAACTTCCTGCGTGGGGCCATCGTTGGACAAGGTGACATTCCAATTCGTAAAATTGTAAAGCTGATCAAAGACTCCGGCTATGATGGCAACATTACGGTGGAGTTCGAAGGCATGGAGGAATGCAAATCCGCATCCAAAATCGCCATGGACAACCTGCGCCGCTTCTGGGAAGAGGCGTAACGAAGCATGATGAAACATAATAAGGGAATGGATCAAGGGCCACTTTTCGAAGTGGCTCTTATTGTTGATCATTAGGATTCTGGACTGTCCATCGGTCCAGGATCATTTCGATGTAACGCATGGTTTCCGTTGTCATACCATATACACGAGCTGACTGATCATCCCCTGGGGTGATATAATCCCAATATTTTTCTGCCAATTCTGCATTCCCTTGAAAAGCCCTTTCAGCATAATCAGAGATTCGGATGGCCAGTATTCGTGAGGCTTCGGAATCCGGAGGTTCCATCTTGCATGTATGAACATCTTTAAGAATATCAGCCCATTCCATGGATATTGAATCGTTCTGATTATTCAGAGGTAACGATTCCATTTCTTCAGGTGTAAAAACATCTTGACGGAACTTGCCCTGAGGCTGATCCAGTTCACGGATGAAACCCAGCATCTCATCCAGACTGATTTTACCGGAGGCTCTGATGGCATATATAGTTGAAAAAAGAAGATGCTCGACCTTGCTTAATCTCTCCTGCTGTTCCTTAACGACGGCCAGTTGTTGTTCCAACGTATTATTCCATAAAGTGAGATTACTCTCTGGTTCAGAGCGAGTAGCATCCTGATCGAGGAATTCTCCAATCTCATTCAATTTAAAATGCATTTTCTTCAGAATGGTAATCTGCTGAAGCCGTAAAATATCCTTTTCACCATATAAGCGATACTGATTGTTCTCATTACGGGCCGGTCGCAGTAAACCCAGCTTCTCATAATAATGCAGTGTTCGGATGGATACTCCGGTATGTTTGGATAGTTGTCCTACGGTATACAACAGGCAGATCCCTCCCTCATGATTTATGTATTCTCCACCAGCGCCATGCATTGAGCACCGCCAGAATGATCCCACCGACAAAGATTATCATCATATACAAAATAAATATTTCGGCCAACCCGTTATCTTGCGCGGTATAGTTTAAGAATGCCGGTCTATCACCTGGCATAACAACGAATCTGGCTACTTCCAGGTAAGCGACATGAAATCCGATGGAGGCCCATAAAGATCCGGTCAAACTGCGCAGAAGCTGTAACGTAATACCATAGGTCAAGAGCAGGATCATATAATCCAAGGTTATCCGGTTTCCGGCATCCATACCGACGAGCTCTTGCAATAGGCTGACAGTCATCGGAACCAGCAGAAAGAGTATGATTTGAGTTACATAAGCGAAAAACACAGGAAGTCGCAGTCTGGAGCGTAATCCATCATAGACCATGCCTCGCATGGATAGTTCCTCTGGCAAAGCTTCGTACAAGAAAGCAATACAACTATTAAGTGCAACAGCAAGCAAGAACTCGGCTGAGAAGTGCCACTCCGTAATCGTAATCCAGTTGTTCATACTAGCTATCGCTAACCCGATGAAGGCCAGAGAAGTGGCAAATAATGCGCCAAAGAGCAAGTGAATTATGCTTTTTCCTGTCAGAGGAAGAAGAGCGGACTTCATATGGAAGTGTCTTCGAATGACGAATAGTACGGGCAAGACGATACTAATAATGACAACAGCTTGGGTGAGATGAACCATCCAATCAGCAGCACCAATAGTGCTGACAAACTCCCCTGCGAGTGTAGCAAAAAACAGACCCAATGTCATCGTTAACCAACTCATTCCAATAATAGCTATTCCACTACTGCGTCGTTTCTTGATTACATGTTCAGGTGACATACTCATGCTAATCCCCTCCTGAAGCCAGTATAAACCCTCGAGTTAACGTCAGGGTCAAGCAGGAAATATGCCTATCAGAATATGGTTCTGCGCAAGGATTAAGTTACGAGCAGCACAAGTGTGGTATACTGGATATATTCAGCCTGATAATAACTGGCTATGGATAGGAGATGTCACTGATCTATGCAGGTATTCGAGGACTGGAATCAGAAAGTAAAGAGGACGTTTAATGCTACGAACCCCGAGGTAGTGTTGACGGTATCGGAAGCTGGAAGTTTGCTTGGTTTGACCAAAGACCAGATGAAACTGTACGTGGACAAGAACAAACTAACGAAGGTCCCGATCATGAGAAGTGTTCACCGATACCTCTTATTGAAAAGTGAAATAGATAACATCGTTCAAGCTCTATAACTTCATAGGATTGAACACAACCATTTTACCGACAGGATTCGGGAGAGTGGTCTTTTTTTTATCTGAAAGGGGACGGAACGTGCTGAATAAAGTGTCAAATTGGTTCTATCAGCGGGTGAATTGGAAATGGGTTGCAGCTGCGGTTGTTGTTTTTGCCTGTTTCATTGCATTTATTCTGCCCTGGCAGGCGGCAAAGTCGGAGGAGGCCACCGGTGGAGGGCAGTCCCCGGATTCCTCTTTTCTGTACACGGCGGATGATCTGTATCAGATGGCTGAGCATTATGGTGAAGCAGGGCGGAGCGCCTATATTCAGGCACGGTTCACATTTGACCTCATATGGCCCTTGGCCTATCTGTTTCTTTTGGTTGTTCTGTTATCGATACTATATCGCGACCTTCCGGTAAAGAGTAGCTGGCGCTGGGTGAATCTGATTCCGGTCTTAGGTTGGGCTATGGACATGCTTGAAAACATAGGTGCGTCCCTGATCATGCATCGTTATCCTGAACGTACGCCTGTGCTTGCTGAACTCACTCCGATATTTACCCTGTTGAAATGGTGTCTGATCTATGCCAGTTTTGCAGCACTGGTTCCGGGTGTTCTGATCACGGTTCTCTACTATATACGCAGGCGCAAGAAGTAGTGGAGAGAGGGATGGATTAAGAATATGTTGGTAACCCTAATCGTGTAAAGGTCCGCAGTGATGAGTGCAGAAATATACGCTTGTCAAAGAACAATCTGTTCATATATACTCATGTCGCAAGTGGCGTGAATCGTATAATTACAAGAGCCCAAGGAGATGAAGAACGCATGTCGATCAGCTTGAATGTGTATCTGGTTACAGACGGTAATGGACGTGAAGCGGTAGATTTTTATCAAAAGGCATTTGGAGCCGAAGTGCTCGCGCTTCAAACATTTGGCGACGGTCCATCTGACCCGAATCACCCCATCCCGCCAGAAGCGAAAGACCGTATTATGCATGCTTCTTTGCAGATTGGTAGCTCAGTATTAATGTTGTCTGATACGTTTCCAGGTATGCCGTACACTGTAGGTAATCATGTTACGGTTACGGTGAACACGGATACGACGGATGAAGCCAAAGCGATTTTCAACCAGTTGCAAGACGGTGGCGAAGTGAAAATGCCGATACAAGAAACGTTCTGGAGTCCAGCCTACGGTTCGGTTGTCGATAAGTTTGGCGTACAGTTTCAGATCAGTGCTACGCCGGGACAAGCTTAAGAGTGTACTCTTCGCTAATATAGCCTACAAATGGCAAAACCTCCGCGATCTGCTTTGAGCAGTTGTGGAGGTTTTTTTGCTTTTTTTGTAATGACTCGTGATTAATCTTCCTTGATTAGTCTTCCTTCTGAATCTTGGAAGGATTGTTGATTTTATAGGGAACCGGGTTACGTGTCAGCTTTTTCTTGATAATTTTCGCTTCAAACGTGATAACATCTCCCACTTCCAGTTCCTGTTTCTTAACGGTGGCACTGTGGCTTGACCAGGCTTCCCCAACATCAATGACGTCTGGCTCCGTAATGGTAACTGCTTCATAGATGATGACTTCATCGTCATTGTCAGAGAAGTGATTCGGTACGGTGGTGAACTCTTTGACAACGGCACTCATCTTCACTTTGCCTTCGGGCAGATCAATCTTGACGCTCTTAGCTTTGCTCGCTGTTTTGGCTTTAGGTTTGGCTTCACTGGCTGCATCAGACTGAGGTCCAACATACTCTTCTACTAGCCCATCCGGATCACCCTTCATCCCCGAGGAGAATTCATCTGTGTCCGTGTCGTCCGAATCATCCAGATCCGACGGAATTTCATCCGGATTATCTGGAGTTTGCGTAAGTTCAGCAGGGGTAACTGGTACGACTGTATCCGAAGTTGAGGGTTCTGTGCTGCGATCTGACCCGACATTACTTATGCTTCTGGCGCTGTAACTGGACGCTTGCATTTCCTTCAGATACGACGGGTGAATACAATGCTTTTGTCCATTATCCAGTTGAATAACGGCTGCCATGTGATCCACATATCCAATGATGGTACACGGCATGTTCAGACCGTTTCCTTTATAATAGAACGTTTTGAGTTTGGTCGCTTTACCGGAAAGCAGGCCCCACTCCTGACATTTCTCAATCAGTTCATCTTCGTTATCCAGCGCAATAAAATCCTGCGGTTCAATCATAAATGCGTATGTCATATGGAATTTCCGCCCTTCCAATCCATTCTTCATGTTCATCGTTTCCAAATTACAACCAGTGTATCACAAATGAGCATTTTGCATAAATCGAAACGCTGAAATCTGTACTCGGAGATGAAGATTATCAACGCCTGCTAACAGAGGCCTATGCTATAATTTGATCAGAATGTAAGGTGGGAAGGTTGCCTTGATATACATATTTCAGGAAGGGAAGATCTGCATGAAGAAAAAAGTAAATCATCAAGGTGTATGGCTTGCTATAGGTGTTGCCATGGGAGTCAGCATTGGTACGGCTACGAAGCAGCTTGGACTCGGGATTGCTTTTGGCTTGGCGCTTGGCATAGTGATTGGTTCGGTGGTTAGCAAACGTGCAGGGTCAGACTCGGAACATATGCTCAGCGAACATGTCCGTGAATTGCACAAACCAGATGACTGGGAAGACGCGCTGGATTGCTCGCAGGATCATCCGGTGCTTATCCTGAAACACAGCACGACTTGTCCAACCAGTGCGAGAGCGTACAGAGAGTTTATGGCGTTTGTAGGCACCCATGCATCAGATCCCAAACAACCTATGGACTACCGCATCGTCAAAGTGATTGAAAATCGCTCGTTGTCCCGTCACATTGCGGAAGAGACAGAGGTTCACCATGAGTCACCACAGGTACTTCTGCTCGATCAGGGGCAAGTCGTCCATCATACCTCTCATGGCAAAATCACGAAGAAGAGATTATTGCAGTGGGCGCAGAATCCATTTGGATAAATAGTATGAGATAGGTTTACTTTAAAAATATCAAAAAAAATCATATCTTTGCACACGAACTTCGATTAAAATATAACTTGTCTTCATATTTATGAATCGGAGTGATCTATATGGAACAATATAAGTTCAAGTCGGAACATAGTCAGATGCTTGTTGATGCTATTGTTGAAGGATACCGCGAATATATTGATCACCGTAAAGATCGGAAGAGAAACATGAAGATTAGTTCAGCCTTTGCCTGGACAAAGGGAAATTTTATTGAGAGCAAAATCGCAGATTATTGCGGTGAACAAGGATTCACTCACAAGAAATCCAAAGCAGGTTTAACATGGGATTATCTCCAGTTCACACATGAAGAATCAAAAGTTCTGTTTCTGATAAAGAACGCAGCCTACTTTAATGAGAATAGTTTTTCCAGTGCCAAGCTACCTACGGGCGTTGACAACAAAGGTGCTTTCCGTACCTATTTACACGATCTCTCCAAGATTAATAACGATCTGGAATTTTCTTTGATTCAACCACGCCGTAATGAACATGGTGAGTTGGAGAGGGTTGAGCAACTTTCTTTTCCAATCTCAGAGAGTCAGGTCAGCCGTGTGAAAGAAGAACTTGAACATCTTGCATCTACATATAATGAGTTTCATATACTCACTTATGCTATTGATGATGCATACCAAATTTCGAAGGTTCAGCATTATCTGCCTAATCCGCATGATAATATCGCTTATTTTATAGAAGATTTATCAGACCTCATCTCTGGTGCTGAACTGGATGATAGTGAACGGGAGGCGCTTACGCCTGATGTGGAAGATATCGTTGATCCGGCAGCTTATGATATTGAAATTTTGGAAGGAGAACAGCGGGGGTGATTCCCTGTGTCGTTCAGTAAGGAGGGAGCAGCATGTTCATTGGTGAAAATTTGACCAATTTGCGGATCATGCATGGTTATTCGAGAAAACAGCTCTCTGAACAATTAGGTGTGACAGAACAAGCAGTCTGGCAATATGAAAATGCTTATACCTCTCCGAAGGTGCCAATTGTGAATGAGTTGAAACGCATTTTCAGTGTAAAAAGCAAGTATTTTTATACGAAAGATATGCTTACACAGCGTAATAACGCAGCCAACATTGATGTTATGAACATTGCCTATCGTTCGAAAGTGATGAATGTGATATCCAAGACACAGACAGAAGCAAAGCATGTAGAATATCTGGACACGTTCATTAATTATATTACCGCTCAGATCAGCCTTCCCACACTGAATATTATCCAATTGCGGGAAGAGGCAATTGAGTATATGAACCATACAGACGATGATCGTACGACTCAGATCCATTATGTTGCCCATCTTGCGAGACAACGGCTGAATATGGAGCCATCCACGAATGAGAACCTGATGTTCCGGATCGAAAAAAGTGGTGTATATGTTTTTGAAAAAGCGATTGGTGAAGAAATTGATGCGTACAGCCTTTGGACACGAAATGATCGTCCGTTTATCATACTGGGCAACATCAAACGTTCTGCGGTTCGTAGGAATTTCGATATTGCACATGAACTTGGTCATTTGTTGCTTCATTATCGTCTTGAATTTGTCAATCTGGACCGAAAAGAACACAAATTGATTGAAAATGAAGCTAATCTGTTTGCGGGTGCATTTTTATTGCCCGAAGAAGAGTTTTCATCGGACATGAATGAGATCACTTATAAGACGAATCCCGATCTATATCTTGATTTGAAAAATAAATGGAAGACTTCCCTACAAGTGCTGGGATACAGAGCAGCACATCTAGGAATGATGGAAGCTAAGGATCATCGTAATTTCTATGCGGCGATGCACCGAAGAGGATATCTGGAAAAGGAGCCTTTTGACAGGGAGATTCCACTTCAAAAGCCGATGCGAATTAAAACCATTATTGACCTGCTTTCCAATAAAGGTCTTGTGGATATCCGTTATATGATTGAGGAGGATTGGAAAGTGGAAACTTCCTTCTTTCATCATATGACAGGAATAAACACCGACTTTTTTAACAAGTACATGACGAACAAGCCACAAACTAGTATTAAAAATGTTAGGGAAATGCCTACACGTAGCTCTTGAAATGACGGGTAGGTAATAGATTGGCACGTAATGGATTGCTCCGTATAAAATGATGATAAACCCGTTCTTTTCAGCCTTTAGCTGAGGAGAGCGGGTCTTTTTTACGTTTTTTTTACACCCATGGAGGAATTTCTTTACCCCTTTTTTACAGCGTTTCATATTACGATTTTACATGTAGCAGGTGCAGAAAACGGTAGAGAGAGGGAGGAAGGGCGCATGGTGAATGATGCCACGATGATTGGATTGGTTGTGCTGCTGTTTGCGGTGTTTTGGGGATTCGTGAAATTCTGCGAGAAGGCTTGAGGGTAGAGAGGGGGATGCCAAATGATCGTCATCGGCATGATTGTACTCGCACTGGTGATATATCTCGGTTATGTGCTGGTGAAGCCGGAGAAATTCTGATGCTGACAATGTGCGTAATGCACGAACAAGTGAACGTCGAATAGGGAGGAAATGCGGATATGGGTATCGGTGTAGTGCAAGTAGCGGTGACGCTGCTTATCATCCTGCTGCTGGTGAAACCGGTGGGAAAATATATAGTGAACGTGTTTGATGGACAGCGAACGGGGTTGGATCGGATTTTTGGTGGACCGGAGCGACTGCTCTATCGAGTAATGGGAGTACGCGAGAACGAATCCATGGGGTGGAAAAAGTACCTAATGGCTGTTCTTCTCTCCAACTTTGTAATGTTGGTGTTGATGTTTCTGGTGCTGCGGCTGCAAAAGTATTTACCGCTCAATCCGGATGGCATCGGCAAAATGCCAGCGGCGCAGGCATTTAATACGGCCGTATCCTTCATGACCAACACGAACTGGCAGTCGTATACGGGCGAGAACGCCTTGTCGTATCTGTCACAGATGCTGGCCGTGACGTTTCCGATGTTTACGTCGGCAGCAACGGGATTTGCAGTGGCTATTGCGTTCATTCGCGGGCTGATAGGCCGCCGGGATGAGCTGGGGAACTTTTACGTCGACCTTGTACGGTCGATTACGAGAATTTTTTTACCGCTGAGCTTCATCGTGGCCTTGTTCCTCGTGTTCCAGGGGGTGCCTCAGACACTCGCGGGAGCGGTGAACGCAACCACGCTGGAAGGCGCGCAGCAGACGATCTCACGTGGACTGGTCGCCTCACTGGAGTCGATCAAACACATCGGAACGAATGGTGGCGGCTGGTTTGGAACCAATGCTGCACATCCATTCGAGAATCCGACGGCCCTGAGCAATCTGGTGCATATTGTCTGTATGATGTTGCTGCCAACGGCACTGGTATACGCCTTCGGTTTGATGGTCAATAACCGGAAGCAGGGTTGGGCATTGTTCGCGGCGATGAGTTTTCTTTTCCTAGTGATGTTGACCACCGTATTTGTCTCCGAATATCGCGGTGTACCCGCGCTGGATGCAGTAGGTCTTCAAGGCAATATGGAGGGGAAAGAGGTTAGGTTCGGCATACCGGAGTCGGCCTTATTCACAGCGGTCACGACGGCGGCTACAACAGGTTCAGTCAACAATATGCACGAGTCGCTCACTCCGCTTGGAGGTCTGGTGTCACTGGCTCAGATGATGCTCAATAACGTGTTTGGGGGCAAAGGGGTAGGGCTGATCAACGGACTGCTGTATGTGATTCTGGCTGTGTTTATCTGTGGATTAATGGTGGGACGGACACCTGAGTTTCTGGGCAAAAAAATCGAGGGCAAAGAGGTGAAGCTCGCATCCATCGCCTTGCTCATTCATCCTTTGATTATTCTGGGGCCAACGGCAATCGCGCTTATGCGGCCCGAAGCCATTGCGTCCATCTCGAACGGGGGCATGCATGGCCTGACTGAAGTTCTCTATGCTTTTGCCTCGGGTGCAGCCAATAATGGATCGGCCTTTGCAGGACTAAATGCCAATACAGACTTTTACAACATCGCGATTGGTATCGTTATGCTGCTGGGAAGGTACGTTTCGATGATCGCCATGCTGGCTATTGCGGGTTCACTCGCCACCAAACGGGTTGTGCCTGTAACTACGGGCACGTTGCGGACACACACACCTCTATTTGCTGGCATTTTGGTCATGATGATCATTGTAGTTGGTGCGCTTACGTTCTTCCCGTCGCTTGCCCTTGGACCGATCGCAGAGCATCTGGCAATGATTCAATGAGAAATATGACAGGGGAGCAACAGAGGAATTGGTATAAGGACGTAACGTACGGAGGTGGCAGTGCACGATGAATGCAGTCGAACGAAAGAAGGAGCAGACGATGCAACACATGGATACAGAAATGTTTAGAACGAAGGGCAATGAGCCGGATAACAACCGAGGTAATATTCAACGTGATCCCGGATCGAAACGGTCGTTAAGCAAGGATATGATACTTCAGGCTTCACTCGATGCGTTCAAGAAACTAAATCCGATGTTCATGATCAAAAATCCGGTCATGTTTATTGTCGAGGTTGGTACATTCATTACGCTCTTACTCTGCATCAATCCCGATCTATTCACCGCATCCGAGGCTGGGCGCGGGTACAACATTGCCGTGTTTTTCATTTTGCTGTTCACGCTGCTGTTCGCCAACTTCGCGGAGGCACTTGCAGAAGGCAGAGGTAAGGCTCAGGCGGATACGTTACGCAAGACGAAGTCGGACACCCTGGCCAATCTGGTGCAGAAGGATGGAACAATCCGGCAAGTGTCTTCGACCCAGTTGAAAAAAGGCGATATGGTCCGTGTGGAAGTTGGTGAACTGATCCCGACGGACGGTGAGATTATGGAAGGCTTGGCCTCCATTGATGAATCGGCCATTACGGGAGAATCCGCCCCGGTCATCAAGGAAGCAGGGGGAGATTTCTCCTCCGTTACCGGAGGGACCCGCGTCGTGTCCGATTACATCGTCATGCGTGTTCAGACCGATCCTGGGGAGTCATTCCTTGACCGGATGATCTCTCTGGTTGAGGGTGCTCAGCGCCAGAAAACACCTAATGAAATCGCGCTGACAACCCTGCTCGCCGTTTTAACCCTGATCTTTCTGATCGTCATTCTAACAATGGTCCCGATGGCGAATTACCTGGGTATTCGACTGGATCTGGCGACCCTAATCGCACTGCTCGTCTGCTTGATCCCAACCACAATTGGTGGATTACTGTCTGCCATTGGTATTGCCGGGATGGACCGTGTTACGCAGTTTAATGTGCTCGCCATGTCGGGTAAAGCGGTGGAAGCAGCCGGGGATATCGATACGTTGATTCTGGACAAAACGGGGACGATCACATACGGAAACCGTATGGCATCTGAATTCATTCCAGTTCAGGGCATTACTTCATCAGAGATGACGAGGGCTGTTTTACAGGCTTCTGTGCGAGATGAGACCCCGGAAGGGCGTTCTGTTGTGGAATTGGCAGGCAAACAAGGCCAAAGTTGGTCTGAGACGGGGTATGCCAATGCGGAAAATGTGGAGTTCACGGCAGAGACCCGGATGTCTGGTCTGAATCTGATCAGCGGAATGAAGATCCGCAAAGGAGCGGTGGATGCAATCAAACGTTATATTGCTTCCGAAGGAGGCCGTATACCGGGAGATCTGGATGAGATTGCAAATCGTATTGCGAAGGCCGGAGGCACGCCGCTTGCTGTTGCCATCGATGAACGAATCTACGGTGTGATCTATCTGAAAGACACTGTGAAGCCAGGGCTGAAGGAGAAGTTCGCTGAGATGCGCGCCATGGGCATCAAGACCATTATGTGTACAGGCGACAATCCGCTGACCGCAGCAACCATAGCGCTGGAAGCGGGCGTGGATGATTTTATTGCGGAAGCGAAGCCCGAGGACAAGATTGCGGCGATCAAAAAAGAACAGCAGGAGGGCAAGCTCGTCGCCATGACGGGCGACGGTACCAACGATGCTCCTGCTCTGGCGCAGGCCGATGTGGGCCTGGCGATGAATTCGGGCACCATGGCGGCCAAGGAAGCGGCCAACATGATTGACTTGGATTCCGACCCGACCAAGTTATTGTCGGTTGTCTCCATTGGCAAACAGTTGCTGATTACACGCGGCGCACTGACAACCTTTTCGATATCCAATGATATCGCGAAGTATTTTGCGATCATTCCAGCCATGTTCATTCTCGCTATGCCGCAGCTTCAGGCGCTGAATATTATTAATCTGGCTTCGCCGCAGTCCGCGATCCTGTCGGCGCTCATCTTCAACGCTATTATTATTCCGCTGCTTATTCCCATCGCGATGAAAGGGGTTAAGTATCGGGCGATGTCAGCCGAACGACTGCTTGGTCGCAATGTGTTCATCTATGGCGTAGGTGGTGTGATTGTACCTTTTATCGGCATTAAGCTGATTGACATGGTTCTGTCGGGATTTTTTTAACGAGATAACAACCCATATCAATATTGTCCTTCTATCCTAATGAAATCAGGAAGTGATCTGTATGAACATGTTCTTGACCGCCGTACGGTTATCCGTTGTGCTTATGCTGATATGCGGCTTAATCTACCCGCTTGTAACGACTGGCGTAGCTCAACTTCTCTTTCCTGCGCAGGCGAATGGAAGTTTGATTACGCAAGATGAGAAAATCATCGGCTCGTCCCTGCTGGCGCAGGAAATCCAATCGCCGGGGCTGTTCCAGCCCCGGGCATCAAATGCCAATTATGATCCAACGGCTTCAGCCGGTTCAAATCGCGCCGTAGCCTCGGAGGAGTATATCGGCGAGATGAAAGAAAAGATTGCTCAGCTCCAGCAGGAAAATCCGGGATTGAAGCAGATCCCTGCTGATCTCGTGACGGGTTCAGGCTCTGGACTTGATCCGGATCTCTCTCCCGAAGCCGCTGAGGCACAGATCCCGCGCATTAGCGAAGCTACCGGGCTTAGTGAACAGCAGCTTGTGCAACTTGTAAATGAGCATACGGAAGGCCGTCAGATGGGTATATTCGGGGAACCACGTGTGAATGTAACGGCTCTGAATCTGGCGCTGACAGCAGAACTGAACTAACGAACGAACATATTAGCCTGCTCACGATTATCGGGAGGGGCTTTCTCCATTTTTTCTTCATATTTTTAAAGGAAAGGGGGAGTGGGACGGATGGAAGACAGCTTCAAGCGCAAGTCACCGGAAGAGATGTTGAAGATGATTACGAAGTTGCAACAGGGTACGCTCAAAATCTACATCGGCCCAGTCAGCGGATCGGGCAAAACGTATCACATGTTGCGGGAAGGGAACACGTTGCGCCAACAAGGCATTGATGTGGTCATCTGTGCCGTGTCCACGATGCGCAGACCGGAAACGGTAGAGCAGCTTGGCGCACTCGAACGGATTCCAAGCATTCACTGGTTACGCGAGAGTGATGATGTAGAGATGAAGGATCTGAACTTGGATGCACTATTGGCACGTAATCCGGAGGTTGTGCTGGTGGATGGTTTGGCACATCGCAACAGAGAAGGTGCTCGGTATGCTACCCGGCTGGAGGATATTCAGTTTTTGCTCCGAAACAACATCAGTGTCATGACAACGGTGAATGTGTATGAGCTGGAAGGCTATACAGAGCTGGCACGACAACTTACGGGGATCGCAGCAGAATATACGGTGCCTGCCGATACATTGGAGCTTGCGGATGAAGTGAAGCTGATAGACGTCACACCAGAAACCATACTGAGCCGTCTGGCAGAAGGTCATCTGAAGGGGCATGAGGGAGAAGCAGTTTTTCGTCAAGGTAATCTGGGTATTCTGCGCGAACTGGCCCTGAGATTGGTTGCAGAAGGGGTGAATGAATCCCTGCGCGAGCATCGGGAGGAGATGGGAATTACCGTCACAACAGGCATCATGGAACGGATTCTGGTGTCCACGCAATATCATTGGAACGGCTCCATCTATATCCGGCGTGGACAACAGATTGCCAAACGGCTGAATGGTGATCTGTGCGCCGTGGTTTTTCGGAATATGAAGCAGCCATTAACCAAGGAGGCAGCCGTATTTAGGCGCAATATGATCAAGCTGGTGGAGAAGTTTGGCGGCCATATGGAGGAACTGTCCGTATTACACCGTCGCAACATCCCGTCTACGCTGGCACGTTACGCCATGGAGCACCAGATTACCCGTATTGTGATGGGACACTCCCGGCGTACACGCTGGCAGGAACTGTGGCAAGGGTCTGTTGTTAACTCGCTGTTGCGCAAATTACGTGGTGTCGATCTGTTTCTGGTTGCTGATCGAGCGGCAAGAGAGGGTGAACGTGTGGTTCCGGCTAAAGTTAACGATGTGGAGTCGCTGACATACCGCAGACTAAGCGAGCAGGAAATGAAGGAACAGATTGGTCAGATTCAGCGCGGCACATTCAAAATATATATCGGAGCTGCACCAGGTGTAGGCAAAACCTACATGATGCTGCGGGAAGGCAATGATTTGCTCCGCAAGGGCATCGATGTGCAGATCGGCTTGCTGGAGACACATGGGCGGGCAGAAACCGTGGAGCAGATGGGCCACCTGTCTGTGATCCCTCGCGCGAAGCGCGTTTATCAGGGAACTCGTCTGGAAGAGATGGACACGGAGGCCATTCTGCATCTTTGCCCAGAAGTGGTGCTTGTGGATGAACTGGCGCATACGAATGTACCCGGGAGTGTTCGGCAAAAGCGTTATGAAGATGTCCTGCTCCTGCTGAATGCGGGCATCTCGGTGATTACCACAATGAACGTACAGCATCTCGAAAGTCTGAATGATGCCGTTGAACATATTACTGGTGTTCGTGTCCGCGAGACCGTACCCGATCGGATCATTCAGATGGCGGATGAGGTGCAACTGATTGATGTGGCACCCCAGGCCTTGCGGCAGCGCATGAGGGAGGGTAAAATCTATGCAACTGCCAAGGTCGAGCAAGCCCTTGCGAATTTCTTCAAAATCGGCAATCTGATTGCCTTGCGAGAACTTGCCCTGCGCGAACTGGCGGACGATGTCGATGAACGGCTTGAAACACAGCAGGCCAAAATTGCACTTCGAGGACCTTGGCGCAGACAGGAAGCGGTCTTTGTATGTGTAAGCAGTGATCGTCATGCCGAGCGGCTGATCCGGCGCGGATTCCGCATGGCTTATCGTCTAAAAGCCATCTGGCATGTACATCATATCCACATCGGTGAGTCCATGAGTGACGAAGTGAAGTGCCATCTGGAAGCGTTGGAGCAGCTGACAATTCGGCTTGGTGGTCAATTTCATATTCATCACAGTCCAAGACTGCGCGATGTACCTGAGATTTTGGCAAGAAAGGCATCGAAGGCAAGAGCAACCCAGCTGGTGGTCGGGCAGGCAAGACGGGTGTGGTGGCTGAATGGCTATCGCGGCTCAGGGTCGGTGGTCAACCGACTTGTACGCTTGTCGCGGCATCTGGATGTATTAATCGTTGCAGATTATGATTATGAACTGAGCGGGATGTGAATGGATATTGTCTGAACAAATAAAAAAAGAAACGCAGGCAGCCCACGGGAAACGGGTTCCGGCATATGTATGGGTGACCCTCGGGGTGACGCTGCTAACTTTACTGCTTCATGCCATCGGCATGAGTGGTGATTTGGTTAATGTAGCGCTTATATATCTGTTTCCCGTCCTGGTGAGTGCCGTGTATTGGGGAATGGGGCCAGCTGTATATGCCGCGAGTTTTAGCGTCATTATGTTTGACTTCTTTTTTGTCCCGCCATATTTGAGCTTTACGGTTGAGGATTTGAGATATCTCATCTCCTTTGTTGTATATCTTGCGGTGGCGATCCTGACAGCCAGTCTTGCAGGTCGATTGCGACAACAGTTGGAGATGGTAAAAGCACGCGAGGCCACGACTAACTCCCTATACGCATTGAGTCGTCAGATGACAGCTATTACGGATCTGAATACATTACTGGTTAACATTGCAACCCAAGTATCGCTTACCATGGGTAAGCCAGTAGCTGTGTATCTTCCGAATGGGCAGGGTGATCTGCTGGTTACAAGCTCTTCTGCACCCGCATCAGAAGGCGAAAAGGATGGCTGGGGAGATGGAGAGTCGGAGATTGCCATTGCCAAATGGGTGTATAATCACGGACAGATCGCTGGTAAAGGATCATCCACATTGCGGGAATCTCTCGGGCTATATGTGCCGCTACGCACAGAGGAGCAGATTCATGGCGTGCTCGCCGTAAGCATGGACGCTGGCGAGATTCATGAGCAGCAAGAAGAGCTTCGTCTGTTGGAGGCATGCGGAGGACTGGCCGCAGGTGCTATTGCCCGAGTGAAGCTGGCGGAAGAGGCCAGATTGGCGCAGATTACTGCTGAATCAGAGCGCATACGCACAGCGCTGCTGGATTCTGTCTCTCATGAATTGCGTACACCCCTAACCGCCATTATCGGCTCGGCTACAGGATTGTTGGAGAATGATACGCTTTTTACACCCGAGGATCGGAGAGAATTAACAGGCAACATTCGGGATGGAGCCTTGCGTATGAATCGTCTCGTCACGAATCTGTTGGGTATGGTTCGGCTGGAGAGCGGCATGTTGCAACTGAACCGGAAATGGTGTGACGTGGGAGAAATCATTAGCGTTGTACTGACACAAGTTCGGGGATTCAGTCCGCATCGCAACATTCAAGTTGACCTGCCTGATGACCCTGCCTTTATCTACGGAGATGAAGTGTTACTGGAGCAGGTGCTGGTCAATATCGTCAGCAACGCCATCAAATATTCGCCTGATGAGAGCCAGATTGTCATCACTGTGGCAAGCGATAAGAGTACAGATCAATTGACGATCTGGGTAGCTGATCAAGGCATAGGTATACCGGAAGCGGAAAGATTGCGTATATTTGATAAGTTCTATCGCTCAGAGTCGACTCAACATGTCACAGGAACGGGGCTTGGTCTGGCAATCTGCAAAGGCGTTGTGGAAGTCCACGGAGGTACCATTGTGGCAGAGCCGAATCCGGGCGGGGGAACGAGAATGCGCATAGATATCCCCATGGAGGCTCACGGATCGTCGTTTTCCTATTCAGAACAAGGAGAGGTTGAAGAATAACATGAACGCACCACTAGGGGCTCGCATACTGGTGATCGATGATGAGCCGCAGATTCGCAAATTGCTCAAGGTCACCCTTCAGGCACACCAATTCGAACTTCACGAGTGTGGGGATGGCGAGGAGGGCGTTATTCAGGCCAGTATTGTACATCCGGATTTGATCATCCTTGATCTTGGTTTGCCGGGCATGTCTGGCATGGAGGTCCTTCGCCGGATTCGCGAATGGTCGCAAGTGCCGATTATAGTGCTGACAGCGAAGGATCAGGAGGGAGACAAAATTGCCGCGTTGGATGGTGGTGCAGATGATTATGTGACCAAACCATTTGGAATGGGTGAGTTGGTCGCCCGTATTCGGGTGGCGCTGCGTCATGTAGCCAAAACGACGGATGAGCCGATACTGCACTTCGGATCACTCACGATTGATCTGGCCCAAAGGCAGGTCGAACTGGAGGGGGCTTTGGTCAAATTAACCCCAACGGAATATGAGATGCTGAAGGTGCTCGCCTCGAATGCGGGGAAAATCATCACCCAGCGTCAGCTTTTGCAGCAAGTATGGGGAGGACATCATCATGAGTCCGACAGCCATTATCTTCGGGTATATGTGGGACATCTGCGTAAAAAATTAAATGAAGATCCAACGAATCCGCGATATATTCAGACGGAGCCTGGCATTGGTTATCGCTTTTTGCTCCCTGCCGAGTAAGGTTCAACGCAGAGGGACATTTCTTAACAATAATGTGATGCACGCTTCAGCGGGTGAGCACTATGGAACGAACAAAACACCGTCCCCTTTAGCTGCAAAGGAAACGGTGCTTTTATATTATGACGTGTATTTTGGCAACCAGTCGCCGTGAGCCTCAATCAACTCATCACACATCGCTACGATGTCATCGATAGACAGTTCGGCAGCCGTGTGTGGGTCAAGCATGGCAGCATGATAGATATGTTCTTTTTTACCAGTGATTGCCGCTTCAATTGTCAGCAGTTGCGTGTTGATGTTTGTCCGGTTCAATGCCGCGAGTTGTGGAGGCAGATCCCCAATGTACGTAGGGCTTATTCCTGAGCCATCGACCAGACAAGGTACCTCGACACATGCCTCGCGCGGCAGGTTCGTAATTAGTCCGTTGTTCATGACGTTGCCGCCAATTTTGTACGGGTTATTCGTCTCCATCGCTTCGATAATATGCGATGCGTATTCCCGGCTGCGGGTATGTTCAATATTTTCGCTGGCAAACAGCTTGGTACGCATTTCTTTCCAGCCTTCAATCTGGTTCACACAGCGACGTGGATACTCATCAAGCGGAATGTTGAAGCGTTCAATCAGCTCCGGGTAATTCCGCTTGATGAAGTAAGGGTGGTACTCGGCATTATGCTCAGAGGATTCCGTTACATAATAGCCAAAACGCTGCATCAGCTCAAAACGAACCATGTCGTCATGCTGTTCCTTCTGTTTTTCCTTCGCCAGACGTTTAATCTCAGGGTACAGATCCTGCCCATCTTTTGTGACTTCAAGCAGCCATGCCATGTGGTTGATGCCTGCAATTTTGGCTACGACACCCGTCTGATCGATCCCCAGTGCATCAAACAGATGCGGTACACATACCTGCACACTATGACACAATCCTACGGTTTTGATCCCACCATGCACATTCATGACGTTGGTAAGCACGGCCATCGGGTTGGTGTAGTTCAGGAACCACGCATCTGGACATACTTCCTGCATATCTCGGGCGAAATCCAGCATGACCGGAATCGTCCGTAAGTTACGGAAAATTCCGCCGATACCGAGTGTGTCTGCAATCGTTTGACGCAGTCCGTATTTCTTCGGAATCTCGAAGTCCGTAATGGTACATGGATCATATCCACCGACCTGGATGGCGTTGATGACATATTTGGCTCCGCGCAGCGCTTCTTTGCGGTCATGATATACGTTCACGATGCAACGACTTCCGAGTGAACGGGCCAGACTGGTCAGCAAACGCTCTGAATCGCTCAAACGTTCAGCATCGATATCAAACAATGCCAGTTCAAAATCCTGCAGTGCTTCGGTCATCATGACATCACCCAACACATTTTTAACAAAGACGGTGCTGCCTGCACCGAGGAACGTAATTTTATTCATTTAAGTTTAGCCTCCCTGAAAAATGTTGTACCCCAACTATAGGCCGATTCGGCGCATATAACTATGGCTCAACCCCTTTCAAACATGTCATAATCCCATTTTTGTTCCCGCTTTCAATTAATATGGAAGCAATTTAGCTGTTATAATATAAATAGATTGAATGAAGAGATAAGCGGAACGAAGTCAGGATGGAGGGCGAAAAATGAGTCGCATTGAGATGAATGTGGTTCCCGCAGGCTGGACACAGATGGAGCTGATTTTGTTGTTTTTTGGGTGGGAGGCATGTGACCCTGCGCATTATTGGGGACCGGGTGTACGTGATTCTTACATTGTGCACTACATCCATGAAGGACGGGGCACCGTGTACATGGGGGATCAGGAGTACAATCTGACTCAGGGACAGGGTTTTGTCATTCTCCCGGACACACTTATACATTATGAGGCAGATCCGCAGGAGCCCTGGACGTATTCTTGGTTTGGTTTTAAAGGCGTACAAGCCAAAGCATTCATGCAACGTGCCCAATTGAGCCCGGAGCGTCCGATATATGATGCTCAGGATACCAATACGATGGAACAGTTGTATACGGAGTTGGTCCAGGCTTCTACGCGTCCGGGGGGCGATGTGATGAATCAGAGTCTCTTGTACCGCTTGATCGCAGAATTAATCTCTTCTTCACCTGTGGAGGAAGAAATCGGACAGCTCCTTTCGAACAAAGAGACGTACATCCGGCAGGCGGTGCAGTTTATGGAGAACAGATACAGTCAGCGGACCTCCATTCTGGATATTGCCCAAGCTGTGGGGCTGGATCGCACGTATCTATCGGGATTGTTCAAAGAGCGATATGGCATGTCGCTACAGTCCTTTTTCCTGGAGTACCGTATGAATCGTGCTGCCGAACTTCTTCAGAATCCAGGGCTGTCGGTAAGTGAAGTGGCCCATTCGGTTGGCTATACAGACCCATTACTGTTTTCCAAGATGTTCAAGCGAGTGACGGGTGTGTCTCCGAAGGGTTCGCGAAATCGAGATTAGACGCATCTAGTGTTTCAGATTTAAAAGAAAAGTTTTGATCATTAAACGTTGTCCCGCTTTACTGATACAGAAGTGTAATTGAATATGTAGAACTTGGTGCTTTGCCCGTCAGGGTGGAAGCTTAATAGGGAAGTCCGGTGTGATACCGGCGCGGTCCCGCCACTGTAACAGAGGAGTCAGGTAGCGATAATCCACTGGTTTAAGCCGGGAAGGAGCTGCAAGTGACGATGATTCTGGAGCCAGGAGACCTGCCAGGTTTTACAAACACAGTAGTACCCTACGGGAGATAGGAAGGTGTTTAGAAAGCATGATTTTTTCTGGAAATCTGTTTGTTTAAGGCGTCCTCATCCAGTAACACGGAGATGGACGCTTTTTTTGATAGAATTTATAAGTTTTCAGCGGAGCTGTGGATGAAGAACATCATGGCACATAAATAAAGTTTTGGGGAAGGACGTTAGAGCACTTGAGCAGATATATCGTTAAACGATTATTACAACTCGTAGTCGTATTGTTCGGCATCACGTTCCTGCTAACCTACCTGTCTCCTGGAGAAAGTCTGTCAGGATAATACTAATGTGCGGGTTTTCTTTATAGTCTAAGTAAGGTTATAAAAAGAGAATGATGCAAGAAGGGTTACCCCAGAAGTCCATAGATGACTTTCAGGATAACCCTTTTGTTGTATAACAGGCATGTTGTGTGTAGTTGGGATGTGACACTGGAATCACTTGTGAATGCTTCATCTTATGTCTGCAGTTCACCTATGTCATTGAGTACACCGTAGTTTTGTGAAGGCTGCATAGTATTTTATCTGCCCCTCAAGTCTATTTCATAATATATTTTTTGATTGCTTCATTGGGTGATTATCGCTATAAAGACAGTCAGTCTATTTTGGAGAGGTACTCCACATTTAGACTCTTCGGTCCACATGCAGTTGGCTACATATGCTTAGCCAGTCGTGCTGACATGAGAGATTCAAACTAGTGCGGTACTTGGGATTGGAAGTCATTCCGGCTAGACTGATCAGCATGGTAAAAGACAATGTCGCCATCCTTCAGCGGCCAGGTTCTACCTTGACTGTCTGTTGGCTTTTTGTTGAAACCTTCCATCTGCCATTGATTTATCAGTGGTGCATGAATGTATTGCAGATGGGGTGCCTCTGTATTTCCATTCCGCAGGCTCTCCATGCTGAAGTTGACTACGATATAACCATTCTTTAGAAAAACATTCGATTTCTCATCCAGTTGATTTTGTCGAGCAAGAGGTTCGAGATCTGTACCTTTTGGTACGGCATATACATCGGCAGGTAAGCTGTACTCCCCGTACCAGCGCTGGATTGATGCATTGGCCCGGTCCACGTTGACCCCGGAAGGAATGTCCGTTTTGGGTCCAATGAGTGTCCGAATTGGAGCAGACAGGATCATCCAGTCATAACGACCTACCCATGTTTTTTGATGAGAAATCTGATCGACCAAGCGAACCATATATTCTGCCAACGTACGCTGATTACGTTCTTCAGCTGACAGTTCATAAGTATACTGGTAACGCGCTGTATCGCCTAACTCTGTGCCGGGTACATTTCGAAGACGTGAGTTCAGGACAACAAAGCGTTTCTCCAGATCCTGCACCGATCCGATACGGATCAGGCGTTCCTGGCCTCGATGGTAGTACAGATCCACTTCTTGTCGGGAGGACCCGTCTTTACTCACAAAAGCAAAAGTGGGTGTAATTCGAATACCATCCTGTTTGCCAAACATATTGCCCTTGGTCTTCAGATCGAACTTGAAATGGTACCCTGTCTTCACAGTTGCGTTAGCGAATCCCTGCACCGGATGGCTTCCTGGTCGAATAGGCAATACAAATGGAGCCAGGTTGCCTCGCGGATCACCATCAATGCTATTCATCCCGGTCCAGTAGCTATAGCCCGTTGGTTCGGGACTACCCAACCGCTTGCGAAATACACTTTCCCAGTTGTAATCAGAGATATCAGTGACATGAAAATCATATAACCTTCCGATGACATCTACCGGTACAGTGTCTGCTGCGACATGATATGCCAGATTGGTATTGGCATCCTGTTGCTCGGTAAAGTTTGCAGGTGCATTCTCTGCAATATTGCGGAATGCAATGTGGTACTTGCCTTCGTCTACCCATACAGGGAGGTAGAATGTGGTATCCAGTTGATTGATCGGAATATCAACCCATGTCTTGGCAGGGATAAACTGACTCCGGTCAGCGTTATAGACATCAAACGGGAATTGCACCTGTTTGATTCGAAAATATTTGGCATAGTCCCGATTTCCATAACCGGGATAACTCGCTGCGTCCAAGTGTTGTCCCGATGTAGGGATTCGCACAATGAACGGACGTTCCAGAATGAGTGCAGCGCTGGTTGGGTCCGGTACGGTTTTCTGATTATGCGGTTGATCATCCGATACCCAGGCGTAGTTGACGACAGGGGTGTGTACGGTGACCGTGTTGATGCCGTTAATCGGTAATATTTTATTGGCACCGCCATTCACGTTACCCGGTAGCAAATCATAATAGATCTCACCAGAGCTTGTGGTGTTTGCTTTATTCAGCAGGGAATTGCTGATCATATTACCCGGTTTGTACAGCACATCACGCCCAATCATCGTTGGATTAGGAATATTGGATGGCGTTGGGCCATCTTTGGTTGCTTCCACATCATTCATAATGGTTGTGTTGTTGAATTTCACTTGATCATTATTCACTTTACTTTGAGGTGTGTTGGACTCAGCCATCCCTTTTAACCGTGATGTATCATCAGGCACACTGGGAGGTTGGTTCAAACCACCTGTTAATTTGGTTGGAGTATATGAGATTGAAGTGGTTTGCCCTGGTCGTACATGGCTTTCTACGGATTCATCATTTTTAGACTCTAGTGTTGGTGGTGTGTATCCTGTTGGATTCATCGTAACGGTCTCACCGGGCAAAGCGTAATTACTCATGGTTGCTTTAGCGATCTTGTATACTTCCAGATTGTTAATTTTCCAGTAGGAGTAGTCTCTTGTGATCTGGAAGTTGTATGGCTTGGGTACCGTGTCGTTCGCGGGTACAGGTGGCCCTGGTGTACAACCATCATCATCACATTCCTCTGGTCCAGGTACTGTCCACTCTCTTTCGTACGAGATTGTGACATTACAGTTGTATGTAACTTTACCGCTCATTTTTGCCCAAGCTTGTTTAAATAGGTAATTGTCAGCAAAGGCATTTGTGTAGAGTGACTCGGAAGTAGGGATTCCTTTTAACACATTGAATGTCTCATTATCTCTGTTATCTGACTTAATAACACCGTTGGCATTTGGATCGAGATCATTCATGCTCATGATGGTTCCAGCAGAAGGTGGTCCAATCGTTGGTGTGCAACCTCCACCGCCTCCGTTACCGTCGCCTTCGCCAGTACCTGGGCTCTCTTCAACACCAATGTTTGTAGTGGTAGTTAACTGAAATCCATCTTTCTTCCACAATACGGTGATGGTTGTTGTTCCTCTGCTGACGGCTTGGACTACTCCGGAGTTACTAACGGTAGCGACACCAGGATTGGATGATTCCCATGTAGTTGTACCACCGCTACCGGTGTTTACATTGGTTTCTGCACCAAAGTTTCCATCTCCAGTTTTCGTTTTGACCGTTGCATTCAATTGTTTGGACTGGTTCAAGTTAAGTTGCCCGCCAGCGGTAAGATTGATCTCTTTGGTTATTTCGGCAAAGGCCCGCCAATATATATCCGTATTGAATATGTAGTCGGCAGAGAATTTAGGTGGATTATAGGGTCTGTGGGCTGTTGGTTCAATAGCACCTCCGATTTGCATCGTAAATTTCACTGCATCACCTGTGAAACTATCTACGCTGACCAAAATAGGTTCACCCGAAGTATAGTAATCTTTATTGTCCATATACATTGGTTTTAGTGAAGCAGAATTGAATTCAGAGCTATGATGTGGTTCACCAAGCTTATCTGTATATACAGTTGGCTTGTAGACTGGTTTGTCTAAAGGAAGATTGATACACACCAAGGATGAATTGGGTTTATTTGTCGTAGAATTATTTGATAATTCTTGTCCATTACATTCTCCGTCTACTTGCCACTTCATATTATCTAGTTGATATATGTAAATGCCGATATTACTTGTACCTTTACCTTCGACAGGACTAACTTTCTTTTGAGATTTTGCTGGGGTGGCAGGCTCCCAACGTGGAGCCTCCAAAGGGGGTTTTACCCCCGGGCCACCTCCAGCAAGAATAGAAGGAATAGGTGATAATATACTTATTATGAGTAAAGAAATGAATGATTTTTTAAGTACGGAATCGAAACGCAATGCGAATCACCCTTTTGAAATTAATTTGATGTGACATTGAAGTCGGTTCCCTCTTTGGTAATAAGTTTCACTTGAGTTGTTAATTCTTTATCAAAGTGTAACAATCCCATCGACCAGTAAGTAGGATTCTTAACCTGAAATAACCCTTTACTACCAAGGAAATCATTAATATGTGGTACTGAGTATTTAGAGAAAGATTCAGAATTTGGTGATTTTAAAGCATTGATACTTGGAGATTGTAAAAGGCTACCAGCCTGAAGTTGAGTCATGGAATTTTTAATGTTTAAATCAAATTCAGCAAAAGAATAATACGATCCACGCAGTAAGGTGTCTTTCTCATCAACAAAAACTGGATAATAGATACTACGTTTTAATCCTGTAACATACGGATTTATGATAATCCAATTTTTTAATTTAACATCTGCATAACTAGTAACTGTAACTAATTCTTTATTTCTGACTTGAGAGAATTGATCAGTGACTCTACTGTAATCATACGAATCAAAGAATTTATTTTTTGGAGTCTTCTGATACTTAGGCGCAATAATATTCAAATTCGTACCCGTCAAGCCCACCGCCCGCAGCTCATTCAGACCCTGAAAATCGGCAGGTTTTGTCTTGGCAACTGCCGCATAACGGGCGATCAATACGGCTACTTCCGCTCGTGTTGTAGTACGATCAACGCCAAATGTTTTATCGTTTGCCACACTCATAAGTCCTGTTCCCAGGGCAACGGCTACTGCATTTTTTTGAGCGCTTGCGAGTTTACCTATAAAATATTCCTTTGCGGGCACAACGGTGTTGGTTACATCAGAGAGTGCTTGTTTGTACTCAGGATCAACCACGGTTAGCCCTTGCGTTAGCCAAGTAGCCATTTCGCCTCGTTGAAGAGCGCCTTGTGCATCCAATTTTCCCTTGTAATTAGAAGGGTTGATAAAACCTTTTGCGATAGCTATTGAGACACCACTCTTTGCCCACTCGGGTATGTCCGTGAAATTGTTTTGTTCTTGTGTCGATGCATTAGGCTGGTAGGATAGACGTCCCAGGATACTTGCCATTTCAGCTTTGGTGACTGGTGAACTTGGTTTAAATGTCCCATCGGCATACCCCTTGAAATATCCCTGTTCCACGGCTGAATTAATCGCTGCGGATGCCCAGTGTGTAGCTGGAACGTCCTTGAATGTAGTTGTAGCTTGTGCGGCTTCTACAGAACTCCCAACGCCTCCAAAACCTACGATACCCCCTGTTAATAAAGCTAATGCCGTTACTCCAGAAATCATCATTTTTTTCATGAATCTTACTCCTCTCAATTGTGAATTTCTCTCCTTGATATGTACTTTTCAGGCTACTAGATACTAAATTTGTAATAATAATCAATATTCTACCATGTATAACTAGGCTGTTGGTATGATTTAGCAATATATTTTCTCCTTTCTACACAACTGTTACTAATGCTCAAGACCTATATTTCCTCAAAAAACACAAAAAAAGGCCACGAATCCGCAGATTCATAGCCTTATGCTTTAAGGTCTCCAACATATGTAGTTCCATCAATAATCAATAAATCAAGAATACTCGATTTCCAAACATTTGAAAAGCCCTATTCTTCTTACTCAAAATAAAGTCAGGCTATCGGTGTTCCATTAGGTAATGGACTATCCGGTGTGAGCAAGACAACATCGCCTTCACCAGGCACGCCGCCTAGCACAAGTACTTCAGAGACAAAACCGGCAATACGCCGGGGTGGGAAATTAACTACAGCAATGACCTGTTTGCCGATCATCATGTCAGGCGTGTAGCGCTGGGTAATCTGAGCACTGGAGCGCTTAAGACCAAGTGGTCCGAAGTCGATCGTCATTTTAATAGCGGGTATGCGAGCCTTGGGAAAGGGTTCGGCTTCCACCACGGTACCAACACGGATGTCATGTTGCATGAACTCTTCAAAAGTAGCCATAGGGGTAGATCTCCTTTCAACTATTGGGGACTATTATAAATGAAAAATCAACAAAAAATCCAGATTACGCTGTATCGTAACCTAGATTTCTGTTGTGTTGCTTTGAAACAAATTAAGCGCCGTTCCAATTCTCTCCGGTGAGGTATTTCTCGGTGAGGATGGATAACATCTGAATACCTACTTCATTATGTCCGCCTTCTGGAATAATGATATCGGCATACTTTTTGGATGGCTCGATAAAAGCATCGTGCATTGGTTTTACCGTTTCGAGATATTGTTTGTACACGGATTGGATCGTGCGTCCGCGTTCTTCAATGTCCCGCAGTACTCTCCGCAAAATCCGCACATCGGAATCGGTATCAACGAATACTTTGATGTCCATCAGACTGCGAAGATGTTCGTCAATCAGCACATGTAATCCTTCTACAATGACAATATGGTTCGGTGCCAGTTCAACCGTCTCATTGGCAGCACGGTTATCTATGGTGAAGTCATATACGGGAGCATACGCCGCTTGGCCTTTTTTTAACAGGGTGAGATGCTCAATCAACAGATCATTATCGAATGCAAACGGGTGATCGTAATTGGTGAGTCGGCGTTGCTCAGGTGTGAGCTGCGACTGGTCTTTGTAATAATTGTCTTGGGAGATAAACGTTACTTTAGCTGATCCCAGACGGTCTATGACGGAGCGAGCTACCGTCGTTTTACCGGAGCCGGTTCCTCCGGCGATACCAATAATGAGCATGGTTGTTCCATAAGCCTCCCTAAAATGGCAGCATGATGAATGGATAAAAGCGCATCAGAAATCCTTCGTTCATGGCCTTTATCCACATGTCTGTCTCTGAATACACAATTCCTTCATTGTACCATAGCACTCGACTTTTTTCATCTTGTGTATGGACCATGTTTTGCCTTCAAGGGGCGTTATGCATGCTCATATTCATTTTACTGCATATTTTTGGATGATACTCCCTGTGGTGACTCCCATAGTGCCATTAGTCGCTGGCCGATGGAACTTTTGGTGAACAGATTCAGGATGATAAAACCAAGTACACTTCCTGTTGTATTGGCTATTATATCGTTCAGATCGGTGCTGCGACCGTTGCCCAAGGTTATTCGGAGCAGGAGCTGTGTAATTTCAATGAGGAAACTTAGGGCTAATCCTGCTGATGCTGCTGTACGCATCGAATGAATCCAAGGCTTTATGAAAGGAAGCATGAACCCCAGTGGCATAAACAGCACAATGTTTAGGAGAAAGCTTGGTGCATCCGCTGTCAGGAGCGGAATCCATTGAATGCTTTGATACCATGGCGTTTGATTGGCATAGATTCCGATGTTCACGTTGATAGGGAAAAATACAAAATGCATAACGCCCAACATATATATGGCAAATGCGAGCATCGACACATACTGTCTGACCGTGTACCTGGTTTTGCTCACCCTGGCATGGAGCATCAGGGCGAGCAGGACCAGAACGAATAATGGGCCAAGTACGATGGGAGATGAGATTGAATATTGGATGGACATGGAATGGCTCCTTCGATAAGGCAATGATATTAGGCTATTGAAGCTGAATCTTCATTTCCATTCCCTTGATGAATTGTGTATCTTTAACCTCTTCGGCGAAGTCATCCTTGATCTCGAAAGGTTTCACAATCAGGTATTTCACATCTTTGGAAGTCGTAGCATACATGCGCTCGAATGTTATTTGGTTTCCCTCAAAGATGCCTTCGCCGCTAAGTGAGGTCAGTTGCCGCCCCTGATCATCATAGACGGCAAATCCGATGTGACTCAGCTTTTCCTGCTCCTTTGCCGTAAGAGTATTCTTATCATTCAAACTGATAACAGTAGTTAGACGAGTGGTGACAGGGGTAACCACAGCTTCCGTAACAGCGGCCGTATACAGATCGTTGGTCATGGCTGTGTTAGGCAGAACCCGATGAATGTTATCTGTTGATTTGGTAAATGGAACCGTCAGCTCGAACTCATGATCAATACCCTGCAATGTCAATTGAACTTTGGCGTCGAACTGATCCGGCCAATGTGCCGTTCCCTGATCGGAGGAAATGACCTGCTCAAAGAGCAGTGTATCTGGCTGCGTTTCTCCTACCGAACTATAGAACAGTCCGCTATTCGGACAGGTCCCGTCGACTTTTAAAAAGACATCCTCAATTCCGCTGCTCAGTTTCACGATGTCCTTGCCATTGTCATATTCGCCATGATTCAGATTAGGCGCAGTGAAATGAACCAGAAACGCAGCACGTGTACCATCATATACCGCTTCAAGCACTTCGAGCTTCACATCCTGGTAAGCGACCTTGCTGTTAACAGGGGTAGTCAAGCCTTCGTTGCCCGCCGTTCGCAGACCCATATCGGCTTCTATCGAGCTGAAGAGGCTGCCCACGATTGGAATATTGCGCAAGGAGGCAGCCATGGCCGGTGATACAAAGCCGGATGCAAATACGGTCACGCCCAATACTCCGGCTGCGATCGTCGCAGCTGCAGCCCTGTGCCATCGCTTGTTCTGGCGACTGGAGCGCAAAGTCTGTTCCGTTTTCAATGTGTCTGGCGACACCGGCAGAGATTCCAGTGTGGCATCAATCCGGTTACGAACAAGTTCAGACATCAGGGGACGCTCCTTCGCTTGGTTCTTTAATTCCTGATCGATATTAAACGGGTTTGACATGTAAGTTTACCTCCCGAAAATTTTTGAATTTCTGATATAACTCCTGCCTTGCCCGAGTAAGTCTCATTTTCACTGCACTTTCGGAAATATTCAGGGCATCGGCGACTTGACGGAGGGACAGGTCTTCAAAATAATGCAAAACGACAACAATTCGTTTCGATTCCTCCAGATGGTCTACCGCTTCTCGCATATCGACCTCATCGTAGGGACTGGAATGCTCCCGCTTTTCTGAAGGTACTTCCGCATAAGCGGTGGAGAGAGAGCGGCGGGACAGCATCGTGTTGCATTCATTGATGAGGATACGAAACAGCCAGGTTTTGAAATACCGGGCTTCCCGGAGTGTATGCACCGATTTGTATGCGTTCAGGATTGTCTCCTGAATGGCATCGGCCACGTCCTCCTCTTTTCTCAGCATGGACTTTGCCGTATTGTACAAAGAGTTTTCAATGTCTCGAATAAGCCGGATAAAGGCTTCACGATCTCCTTGGATGGCCTGGTTAACGAGATCGGTTGAACCCATGGATAACAGCTCCTTTCGTATTGGAGGGATGAAGCCAGCACTTGGCTGGTTTTTATATGAATTAGACTGGCGAGTAGGGCATATGGTCACATTTTCTTTTTATAGTTTTAAAAAAGGGCATTGTTATATCTGACGTATCGGGTCTCTGCGTTCCCTTCAATGATAAGAGAGGTTGATTTTTCCCTAAGATTGGATGATTGACTTTCTCGAAAACAGCATTATAATAAACTTATATTCATAACACGGACTGTTACTGGGGAAACCAGGCATGACCGAATTCGATTGCTTTACTGTAATCGCTTTCGGTCTTTTTTTATTTTTGTTGGGGGGTGAGAACATTGAAGGTTATCAAGAAAGTAAACAATAACGTAGCCATCGCTATTAATGAACATAACGAAGAGGTTTTTGTCGTAGGCAAGGGTGTAGGATTTCTGAAAACGCCTTACGAGCTGACGGAGACGGACTTGGTGGAAAAAATATTTGTAGCACCAAAAAATATCCGTATGTATGATCTGCTGAACAGTATTCCGATTGAGGATATTTATCTCGCGGAGGAAGTCATCAAGCTGGGCAGTCAGATCCTGAATAAAACATTTAACCCGAATCTGCTTCTCACCCTGTCCGACCATATCAGTTTTGCATTAACCCGAACCAGAGAAGGTATCCGTATCAAAAACCCGCTGGAATGGGAAGTGCGGACACTCTATCCGGACGAGACCCGGGTGGGGGAGGCTGCGCTGAAGCTGATTCAGGAAAAAATGGATATCGCTCTGCCAGCAGCCGAAACAACATTGATTGCTCTGCATTTTGTTAATGCACAGGTTGGATCGGGAGAGATGACGGATACCACCAAGGTGACTACAGTTACGGGAGAGATCCTGTCCGTGATCAAATATGCCCTCAAAATTGACTTTCAGGAGGATTCCATCCATTTCATGCGCTTTGCCACACATATCCGGTATTTCATTATGAGGCAGATGAGCGGTAAGTCCCTCAAGGATGAGAATGAATCGCTGTTCCTGATGGTGAAGGAGAAGTTTCCGAAAGAACTGGCTTGTGTGGAGAAGATTGCTGATTTCCTGAAAAATAATTACGGCTGGACCTGTTCGGATGATGAAAAATTATATCTGATTCTGCATATCCAACGATTGATCTCAAATGAACCAACGGAATGAACTAACCGAATAATCCATATTGGACTGTTACTGATTCGATCAGGCATGACCAAGCGTAGGGAATGACGATTCCCCGGCTTGGTCATTTTTTATATATCCAATTTATTCATGTAGAGGAGAAGGGTCATGAACAACAAAGACTTGGCTAAAAACGTACTTGATCTCGTTGGCGGCGAGCAAAATATATCGGGTCTGACACACTGTGCAACCCGTTTGAGATTCGTTTTGAAGGATGATAACAAAGCAGACCTCAAGGCGCTGGATCAGCTCGAAGGCGTGCTCAAGGCACAAAATTCCGGTGGACAGGTCCAGGTTGTTATCGGTGCCAAAGTAGACGCGGTATATAGTGAAGTGAAGAATCTAACTTCTGACAAGATTGGAGAGCTTACGGAGTCTACAGATAGTGGACCGAAAAAGAGACGTAACCCCGTCAACGTAGTGCTTGAAACCATCGCAGGTATATTCACGCCTGTTCTGCCAGCACTTGTTGGTTGTGGGATGATCAAATGTTTGGCTACCGTTATAACTGCCATGGGTTACCTGGAAGGCTCCGGTTTCCTGACGATCATTAACATGATCGGGGACTGCATTTTCTACTTCATGCCATTCTTCCTGGCTGTCAGTGCAGCAAACCGTTTCAAAACCAATCCCTATTTGGCGGTAGCTCTTGCTGCGGGACTAATGCATCCAACCATTTTGAACGCTGCGGCTCAGATTGCTGAGACGGGTGTAAACAGTATTGATTTTCTCGGCATGCCGATTCTGTTGATGAAATATTCTTCTTCCGTCATTCCAATCATTTTGGCGGTATGGATTATGAGTTATGTGTATCCGATCGTCAATCGAGTGATTCCCAAGTTTCTACAGGTCCTGCTTACCCCAATGATTGTTTTGTTCATTATGATTCCAGTGGAACTGATCGTGCTTGGCCCAGTAGGTTCATATATCGGTGACTGGTTGACGAATGGCATTAACTCATTGTTCTCCACTGCAGGTGTTCTTGCTGGTGCGATTCTTGGATTTTTCAAACCGATCATGGTTATGTTCGGTATGCACTATGCCATCATGCCGATTCAGGTTCAACAAGTGGCTACACTGGGCGCAACCGTGTTGTTACCAACGGCACTAGCGGCGAATTTGGCTCAGGCTGGAGCGGCCTTCGGTGTATTTGTCCTAACGAAGAGTAAAACGATGAAATCAGCGGCTGCTTCGAGTGGATTCACCGCTTTATTCGGGATTACCGAGCCGGCGATCTATGGTGTAACGCTGAAATACAAACGTCCGTTTTTCGCAGGTTGTCTGGCAGGAGGATTAGTTGGTGGATTCTACAGCTTGGTGCATACAACAGCGAATGCAATTTCACTTCCAGGTGTATTGGCAATTGGCACGTATTCATCGGATCGTTACATGTATGTCGTTATTGGTTGTGTTGCCGCAGTTGTACTCGGGTTTGTGTTCACGCTGTTGGCGGGCATCAAGGAAGATACAGATGGAAATAAATCGAAGCAACAAGCTACGAATAAAGTAAATAGCAATCAGACAGCCGTTGCCACAGAGGCAACTACAGCGTCCGTATCATCACTGACATCCACGTCTTCTGACATGCTTATCGTTAGTCCAATGACAGGGGAGATCAAACCGATCTCTGAAGTGGAGGATCAAGCGTTTGCCCAAGAATTGATGGGTAAAGGCATTGCAATCGTTCCGACAGATGGCAAGGTATATGCTCCATTTGACGGGGTAGTCGAAGCGCTTTATCGCACCAAACATGCTATCGGATTGAAAGCTGCGAATGGTGTCGAGATCCTGATTCATATCGGAGTGGATACCGTCAGTCTGAAAGGGAAATATTTTAACGCCCATATCGAACAGGGACAGACAATCACGGCTGGGGATTTATTAGTGGAGTTTGATCCAGAAGGCATTACGTCAGCAGGATATAACACGATTACATCGATTGTGGTAACCAACATGCAACAGTACGGAGATGTGCTGACTACAGCGACCAGCGGCCCGATCCGGGAGAGTGAACCTTTGATCAAGCTGATTCCGTAAGAACTGCTCATCTTTTCATTAAGCTACAAGTTACAAGCTAGATGGTCTTAATAACACGTAATAACAGGAGGAAACTAAAATGACAAATTCCAATTTTCCAAAAGATTTTTTATGGGGCGGTGCACTGTCTGCCTGTCAGGCCGAGGGAGCTTATAATGTGGACGGCAAGAGTCTGACCATCCCTGAAGTGATGAAATTTAACGAGAAGAACGACCGCAAAGTGACCAAGCAGATCAGAGTGAATTGGGAGATGATTGAAGAGGCCAGGAATGACCCGGATACTGTGAAATATCCGAAGCGCCGGGGAATCGATTTTTATCATAACTTCCGTGAGGATATCGCCTTGTTTGCTGAAATGGGCTTCAAAGTATTCCGTTATTCCATTTCATGGGCCAGAGTATTTCCGGGTGGCGACAATGCCGCTCCGAACGAAAAGGCACTAGAGTTCTATGATCAGGTTATTGATGAATGTCTTAAACACGGTATGGAGCCCCTGATCACTATCAGTCACTTTGATACACCAATTGTACTGATGGACAAGTTCGGAGGATGGTATAACCGCAAATTGATCGATCTGTATGTGAACTATTGTGATGTGCTGTTCAATCGCTACAAGGGCAAAGTGAAATATTGGGTGACATTCAACGAGATCAACATGAGCGTGAAAGCATCGGCCAAAACGCTGGGAATCATTGATTATGATGCTCCAAATTATGAAGAAATGCTGTTCCAGGGGCTGCATCATCAATTTGTAGCTGCGTCCAGAGCAACCAAGATGGCACATGAGATTGATCCGAATAACCAGATCGGAAGTATGGTGGCTTATTTTACAACGTATCCTTACACTTGCAAGCCGGAGGACGCACTCCAGATGCAACAGGATGATCAGATGAAAAATCAGTTCTATCTCGATGTGCTCAATAAAGGCGAGTACCCTTACTATAGTAAAACGTATTTCAAAAACAAGGAGATCCAGCTGAATATCGAGGACGGCGATCTGGATAGCATTAGTGCACACACGGCTGATTTCGTGGGGATGTCGTATTACAACTCGATGATTTCCAGCAGTGATACGGAGCAGCTCGAACTAACGGCAGGTAATGTACACAGCGTATATAAAAACCCGCATCTGCCCGCTAACGAGTGGGGGTGGCAGATTGATCCGATTGGCCTGCGGTATACGCTTAATCTCGTCTATGATCGGTATCAAAAACCTGTCTTTATTCTGGAGAACAGCTCAGGCTTCTACGACAAACTGAATGAGGACGGAACGATCAACGATCCTTACCGGATTGATTTCCTGAGCAAACATATCGAACAGATGGGACTCGCCATTGCGGATGGGGTCGAGGTGTTGGGATACACGATGTGGGGACCAATCGACATGATCAGTTCAGGGACCTCCGAGATGAGCAAACGGTACGGATTTATCTACGTCGATCAGGACGACTATGGCAATGGTACGCTGAAAAGATATCGTAAGGATTCCTTCTTTTGGTATCAGAATGTGATTCGTACCAACGGAGCAGAACTGTAACGCACCATGAACATCCTGGGTCGTATCAAAAAAATACCCGGCGGCTTGCTGATTGTTCCTATGCTGGCCGCCGCGGTGATCAACACGGTGTTTCCATCGTTTTTTCAGATCGGGGATCCAACAACAGCGCTATTCACTTCAAAAGGTACCATGGTGCTGATCGGTATGATTTTACTGATATCAGGAACACAGCTCAACTTGTCACAGCTTCTGGTGACCTTGAAGAGAGCAGGGGTGCTCTGTATTTCACGCATCCTCATCAGCTGCCTGTTCGGCTGGGGGTTTGTACACTTTTTTGGCATAAGTGGGGTCGGGGGAGTGTCTGCGGTAGCCTTCATTGCCGTTCTGACCAGCTGTAATCCGGGATTATATCTGGCCTTGATGAACACATATGGAGATGATGTGGACCGTGCTGCGTTTGGCATTCTGAATCTGATCGCCGTTCCGGTTATTCCGGTTATGATATTGAATTCGGCAAGCGGCGTCGATATCGATTATCTTAGTGTACTTGCTACGCTAGTGCCTTTCTTCATCGGAATACTGCTTGGTAACCTGGACAGAAACATACAGAAGATGTTTGCTCCGGGAACACTGATTCTGCTGCCTTTTCTAGGTACCAGCTTTGGGTCCAATATTGATCTGCGTATTGCATTTCAGTCCAGTCTGTCCGGCTTGCTGGTCACCGTGTTATTTTTGCTGATCTGCATGTTGCCGCTCATTGGAATCGATCGAACGATATTAAGACGACCAGGTTACGCAGCGGCTGCGACATGTTCGGTTGCTGGATTGTCCATGGTGGTGCCTTCGATGGCTGCCGGGTTCAATCCGGCGTATGCGCCATATGTAGACACAGCTATCGCTCAGATTGCGTTTGCCGTGATCCTGACGTCGGTGACCGTGCCTTATATCGTGAAGCGTTTGGCTGGAGGAACAGCAATGGAAGCTTCTGCTTCGACAAATCACTAGAAAAAAACAGCATGTGTTCTGTCAGGTCATGACGGATCACGTGCTGTTTTGCTTTGTACATCTATATGATCTCCTGGGGGAGGAGAGGGATCGATCGGTTTATTTTACAGACCCAGCAGTTGTTTAACACTTTCAGCTACAGCTTTGCTAGATTGCGGATTCTGTCCTGTGACCACGCGGCCATCTGTTGTGATATAGGAACTGAAGGCAGCAGCTTTATCATATTGTGCAGCGCGTTCTCTCAAAGCATCTTCCAGCAGGAAAGGAACATACTCGGTTTGTTGAGCCAATGTTTCTTCTTCATTCGTGAAGCCGGAAACGGTTTTGTCGTTGATCAAAAGCAGGCCGTTGGACAGCTTCACATTCAACAGGGCTGTAACCCCGTGGCACACGCCGGATACAACGCCACCTTTTTCATAGATATCACGAGAAAGCTCTTGAAGTTCGGCATTGTCCGGGAAATCCCACATTGTACCGTGACCTCCTGTGAAGTAGATTGCATCGTAGTCACTCGCGTTTACTTCGCTAGGTTTCAACGTATTTTTCAATTGGTTCATGAACATTTCGTTCTCGAAATAGGCTTTGGTGCTCTCATCCAGAGAGTCGCCCAGACTTTTCGGATCAAGAGGTACGTTCCCGCCTTTAGGGCTAACCAGATCGATCTGAACATTGTCATTATGGTCAAACTCTTCAATAAAATGAGTTGCTTCGCTCAGCCACAAGCCAGTAGGCTCGTCCTTTGTTGCGTACTTATCTACATTTGTTAGAACAACCAGTATCTTTTTCATATTAAAACCTCCCGTAAAATATATAACATAAATTTATAATAAATATCACAAAATTAAATTGTGTAAAATATATTATTAAATATAACATAACCATTTTCTAAAGTAAAATCATGAGCGTATCGTCGATCTCCAATGTGACTTTCAAGCGTAGGAGTAAAGAACAATCTAGTCGTAGTAAATATGCCTGTAAGAATGCACTTTTACTTATTATGCCCTGCTTAATTTACTCAAATTGTAAGCGGAGGTAGGCGTGTGTAAGGGGAAACGAAATTAATTCAAATTTGAAGTTAATTTGATTGTACAACTAGTTCTTTTGATTTAGAATGGCGGAAGATGCCAACAAAAAACTGGTACAAATTACATATATACTTGGAGGAACATTCATGAAACGTTCAGGCAAATTTTTCGCTTCAACAGTGGTTGCTGCTGTTGCTGCAGTATCCATCGTCTCTTCAGCTTCAGCGAGCACAGTTTCAGTCTCCAACATCTCTGGCGTAACACCTATCAACATTAGCAGTATGGATATCGAAACGGCTTTGATGATGGTTCAGAGCGAACGCGCCAAATTGCTGGATGCGCAATTGCAAACGCAAATCCAGGAAGTACAGAACCGTAATCAACAGATCGCGGAGTTGAACTCTCAATTGCAGGTAGCCCAGCAAAACGGGGATGAAGCAGCTGTTCAAAAGCTGAAAGGCCAAATTGATGCAGCGGGCAATTCCCAACAGATGGACATGCTTCGTCTGCAGTCCATGTCCAACAAGCGCAATGAAGCGTTTGATGTCATGACAAACTTTGTCAAAAAAATGCAGGATTCAAGATCTTCCATCATCGGTAACATGCGTTAAGAACGGATGATTAACTGCTGCAACAATACAAAAAGAGCGAAGTCGGAATTCAAATTCCGAAACTTCGCTCTTTTTGTGTTTCTCTTTTTTTATGATATATACCATCTAATCCAAGTTAGCCCGACCAGTCACGACGCCGAGTGAACAGATCCTGCAACTCGTCCGTCGACAATTCGGTAATCCAGTTCTCAGAGCTTGTGATGATGTTATCGCTGAGCTGCTGTTTGCTCTCCAACATCTCGTCGATCCGCTCCTCCAATGTGCCAAGAGAGATGAACTTATGCACCTGAACATCTTTGGTCTGACCCATCCGGTAAGCCCGGTCGGTGGCTTGATTCTCAACAGCAGGGTTCCACCAGCGGTCAAAATGGAACACATGATTGGCTGCGGTCAGATTCAACCCCACACCGCCTGCCTTGATGGACAGAATGAAGACGGACGGTTGCTTATCCTCAGACAATGTACGGGATTGGAATTCCTCAATCATACGATCTCGTGCCGTTTTGGAGGTACCCCCGTGCAGATACAGCACAGGCTCCTGCAACTCCTGACGCAGTACCTGTTGCAGCATCTGTCCCATACCGATATATTGGGTGAAAATCAGGCATCGCTCGCCCTCGTCCCGTAATTCGCGGACAAGTTCCATCAGTCGTTCCAGCTTTGCAGAGCGGCTGATCAGCATCGCCATATCTTGCGGACTGTACACGTCATAAGAAGATGTTAATGCGCCGTCTTCAGGCAGTTCCTCAGGCAAAGCCTCTTTGGTCAACAGCAGAGGGTGGTCACACAGCTGCTTGAGCTGGGTTAACGCCGATAGAATGGCACCTTTGCGCTTGATGCCTTCCAGCTCTTTCATTTTATCCATCAGGGCCTGTACGGACTGGTCATACAATGCACTTTGTTCGCCCGTAAGGTGAATGTAAGTCTTCATCTCGTTTTTGTCCGGCAGATCAAGCTGGATATTGGGATCTTTTTTCTTGCGGCGCAACATGAATGGTTTCACCAATTGCTGTAGATCCTGCATGCGCTGCTCATCTTTATCTTTTTCAATGGCACTGATGAAGCGAGTCTGGAATGCCCGGGCGTTGCCCAGATATCCTGGATTGATAAAGTCATAGATCGACCACAGCTCGGACAACCTATTCTCGATCGGCGTACCTGTCATGGCAATGCGGTGTTTCGCCGGGAAACTGCGGACCGCTAAGGACTGTTTGGTCTGGGCGTTTTTGATATTCTGCGCTTCATCGAGACAGATGCATGCCCAGGTGTAGGTTTGTAACATCTCTTGATCCAGTGTAGCCGTAGCAAAGGACGTGATAATAATATCCACCTGCTCGGTCTGCTCCCGGAATTCTTCTCCACTTAATCGGCGTGCGCCATAATGCAGACTGACATTAATGGAGGGTGCGAAGCGGCTAATTTCCTTTTGCCAGTTGCCCAGTACGGAGGTTGGGCAGATCAGAAGTACCGGGGCTTGTCCCGGCTTACGTGGTTCATGATCCTTGATGTGTAACAGATACGTGATGAACTGAATGGTTTTCCCGAGACCCATATCATCGGCAAGACATGCCCCAAGTCCGAATCTGCGCAGGAAACCAAGCCATGCAAAACCTTCCTTCTGATACGATCGCAGCTCGGCATGAAGCCCTGTCGGAATGGGCAGGGAAGGTGCGCCGCCTTGTCCGCCCCCGAGTTGTGCAATAACCCGGTTCAGGTGCTCATTCAGTTCTACTTCCAGCCGAATGTTCTGATCATCCTGTGGTTGCTGCTCTTCCTCGGTTTGTTGTCCTTCCTTCCATTTCTGGTTGCGATATTCCCGTTGCTCATTGTGCAGCAGATGCAGGTGCAGAATATCCTGGAATGAGAGTCCTTGTTCACGATCTACACCGCCCATGGCACGACGTATCTGTTCCAGCAGATCGGGGTCGAGAGGAACCCATTCTCCACGGAAGCGAACCAGTCGTTCATTACGGGCAACAAGGTCGGCGAACTCATCTTCGCTGAGATCGGTGTCACCAATCGCAATTCGCCAGTCAAAATGAATAATCGAGTCCAGTCCAAAGAAAGACTGTCCCCGTTCACTGCCTTCCTCCGGCTGCACCTTAGCACGCAGCTTTGGTTTCTTCTTACGGGCTGCTTCCCACCAACCAGGCAGCAGAACTTGCCAGCCCGCTGCGAGCAACCTGCCGCTATCCTGCGTCAGGAACTGCCAGGCTTCCTGATCTCCCAAAGGATCACTCAGCACATCCCGCCTACCACTAATGGAGCTTCCAAGACGCGGCAGATGTGCACGCAGCTGATCCAGCCATCCGGCGGAGCGATCCAGAATGAACGGTGTCCATACCTCTGGCCATTCCCCTTCAAGTCTGCCCCGTGAATCCAGCATGACGGGCACCAATAGAGCGGCATCCAGCTTGTTCTGCAACACCAATCGCAGCCGCCAAGATGGCTCATCCTCGTCCGGCTCCTGCAATTGCAGCATGGGTCTGAATGGTGCGGCATCTGCTTTCCAGCCAATGGATACGAGCCAGGACTGAGCATCCATCCCGGCTGTCTTGGGTAGAGTGCCGCGCTCTGGGAACAACTGCGGGAATTCACGCCGAAGATCCGTTGCAGCTTCTTCCGAACTGTACCAGCGCTGGAATACAAAGGCGGAATAGGCCGCCCCAAGTCCTTCGGCATAACTCTCGTCCGTTTGCTGAATCGCTTTGGTAAGCGATGCCCGCTCCTGCTTTTTCAAGCTATCCGGGTCCCAGGTCCACTGAAGCTGTCCTGCACGGTATGCCTCGAAGCTAGGTAGGTATTTTCGTTTCTCTATGGAGGATGCCAGTGCTGGAGCTAGTCGAATCAGATGTTCCGCTTGCTCGTCCCACTTCCATTCAATATGAAGCAGCGTATGCATCTCGGCAAAAAAGGGAATCACTTCTTCCGCAGGCAGAACAACCAGCTCAATCTCCTCAATCTGCCGAACTTCCAGTTCGGTCCCGTAGAAGGAAGGTGCATGCCAAGCGAACAATCGCTGCTTAAGTGACTGTCCCGGTACAAAGTGGTGTGTGTTGAGTGCTCCGTAAAACAAAGCATCACCATATCCGGTTAAAGCGACGTGAACCTCAATCGTTTCAGTGTAAGGATGAATTAAGCTCATGAGATCAGTTTACCTTTCCGAAGCTCTTCCTGCAGGGCGCGCAGTCGACTGTTACGAACAGCGAGTGTGGTGATGAATTGCTCCCAGTGCGCTTCTTGCTTCATTTTTTTATAGATTTTGGACAGACGTTTCAGCAGCTTCACGGCTGCTTTGTATCCGTCCCTGTTTTTGTGTCCGATATAACGCTCCACTGCCTGATGATAGAAGGGAAGCAGCAACTCAGGTGCATCTTTTTCGATTGGTTGCAGCATCACTACGCGGAATTCGAGAGGTTCCGTTCCCGTACTCAGCTGAAAATCAATCCATCTGCGCCACTGTCCACGCGAATGCATAGCATCCTCGTAGGCGGGGCGGGAGTGGGGAAGCATACTGACAAGCGTGTCCCACATACGGTTCTCTGCATCGGGCAGATGTTGAATGGCCGTATCCCATAGATGCATGTAATCATTCAAAGGTGTATTACGCCGATTCGCCAGAAGGGGGCCAAGTTGTACCAACCAATCCCCAAGTCGCTTCCATTCAGCCGAATCTGCGAGTACATGGAGAAAATGCAACAGTTGTTCTGGCGGGAAGCCGTAGGCCGAGCTTCCATGGATGAGTCGCTGCCATGCCTGATCATCCTGCCCCAGATGGAAGTGCATCCAGCTCTGCGCGAGTATGAGTGGTAAAGACAGTGTTACGGCTTTGCCTGGTCTATCACTACTACTTTCATTATTTTGAGCGCTACCCAAGACACTCCCACCTGACTGGGAAGGTGACGAAGCGGCGGTTATATTGCGTTCTATATCATCTAAGATGGCCTGTTCCGACACTAACATGTCCCGCGACCCTTGCAGCTCAGGTACGATCCAGTTCAACCACAGTTGTCGATAGATCGGAGTGAAGAACATCATGCTGGCTGTCTCAGGCATCATCTGTTTACGTAAATAAGCTGAGGTTTCAGACAGTCTGTTCCAAAGTTGTTCAAGCTTGTTTCCCTTTAGACCTGACAGGTCTAGTGGATGGTTAAAGATCCGTTCAATGTCTTTCTGAAGTGCATCCACCGCGAGCTGGGCAGGGTAGCTCAAGTACACGGGGGTATGCGTGATGGAGTTACGGGCCGGCGGCACGCAGAATCGGATGAGGTGCAGCTGCACATGTAGTTCAAAAAGTTGGTCCATTGCAGCGGACAGCCTTGGTTTAATGGCATACAGCTCGTCCGTTGCTTCCTGTACGTAGGATGTGCTTGCTGTGCCAGTACCCAGCCGTCTCAGACATGAGTGGAATAGTTCGTGCCATTCCGAGATTTCGAGATCAGCAAGCTCTGTTGCACGTTCCTTGATCTGGCTGTATTGGTTGTCCGGAATGTCCATATCCTGTTGTTCATCGGCATCTGCATAGCTGGATATTCCTGCGGACATGGCCCCGACGGGTTTGGTCGTTTGTTTGAGTGCAGTACTGGAGTGCGCATTCACAATCGCATGCACAGGTCGCTCCAGTTGCTCGGCATAACTCATTAATACAGCCGTCATATGTTTGCATACGGAACTCACCGGGCAGGTACAATGACTTGTAGTCAGGGATTGCATGCTTAGTGTGACCTCGTACTCTTCCGATCCTTGTACAACGGCCGAGATCCCTTGTTGTTCGGAATAGGTTAATGGTCCGACACGTTTCTGTTTATAATATTGGAATCCGCGCATGATCGTCAGGTTATTAAAATGCTCTGCAACCTGCCTGATCAACTGTTGCCACTGCGCATCATCCATCCTCATGTTATTCGGTATGTTCATCATTCCATCTCCTGGGGTAAACATAGGTTCAGTAATCACCACGTCTATGACGTGATGTTGTAAATTTGTTGTATCCATCATATCAGTTATGAGCCAATCCGTGCATGGGTTATGAAGAATTTGAAGTTATTTTAGACCAACTGGAATCAGGATGAACACGTCGGTTCTGCTGGCGGACGGAATGCATGATTGCACCATATTGTGTATGCTTATGGTATGTATTCCTTTCAGGAACGATGCAGGCCGGGGAAACGGCCATATTACACACAACAGGAGAGAGCATATGAAAATACTTACGTTAAACACACACGCTTGGGCGGAAGAGGATCAACTGAACAAGATCAGTCAGCTGGCTGATTTTATTAATACACATCAATTCGATGTGATCTCCATGCAGGAGGTCAACCAATCGATGCAGGAAGTCGCGCTTTCTGAAGAAGAACTGAAGATGTATTATGCTACTGAACCCGATGCAGTGATTAAAAAAGACAACTATGCCTACGTCCTGCTTCAGCAGCTGACAGAACAATATTACTGGACGTGGATTCCCGCGCATGTCGGGTTCCAAAAATACGATGAAGGACTGGCGATCCTTAGCCGGACGCCGATTAAGCAGGCTTTTGGGGAATACGTGTCCCACATGCGAGATTATAACAACTATCGTACACGCAAGATTGTGGGAATTCAGACAGTCGTCCAAGGTGAAGCAACCTGGTTTGTGAACGGACATTATAACTGGTGGGATGATGCGCAGGAACCTTTCAAGGGACAGTGGGAGTTGACGGAGAGCAAGCTTGCCCCCTACATGGACCAGCCGTTATATATAATGGGTGATTTCAATAATGTCGCGGAAGTGCGTGGTGAAGGCTATGATTATATGATGAATAAAGGCTGGAATGACCTGTACACCACAGCATTGCAAAAGGATGAAGGAGCAACCGTGGTGAAGGCCATTGCCGGCTGGGCAGATAACAAACGCGATCTTCGGATCGACTATATTTTCTCCAATCGTCCGATTCAGGCTAAATCTTCTACCGTGGTCTTGAATGGTAAAAACGGACGGGTAGTGTCTGACCATTTTGGCGTCGCTGTAGAGATATAACAGCCGTGTGAGCATAAACCGTAAAGGTGATATCACCGCAAGTACGAAACAAAGCCTCCGCTGACTTCCTGTAAAGGGAAGTCAGCGGAGGCTTTTCACATTCTAAATCATTTGTTATGTACATTTCATATCGTTTGTTCTTTCTGTTGTGGAACTCTATTGTTATTCGAGCGCCAGCATCTGATGTACGAACTTTTTCAGATTCGCGCTTGTCTCACTAAGCTGTTCGATACTTTCCATGAACTCGGTAACAAGCTTGGCCTGATCCACTGTTGCGGTTGTAATCTGACCGATCTCCTGCTCCATATGTTTCATGGAATCTTGCACGCTACCTAGGGACGATTCGATATCAGCTGCTGCTTGTTTCGTATGATCCGACAGTTTACGTACTTCACTGGCCACCACACCGAATCCGGCCCCCTGATCGCCCACACGGGCTGCCTCTATCATGGCGTTTAGTCCAAGCAGATTGGTTTGTTCCGATACTTCACGAATGACGTTTGTTACTTTACTTACACTGACCGAGTTCTCTGAAGCTTTTTTGGAATTGCGCAGAATCTCTTCCGAGGTCGCAGAGAGTTCTTCGGAATGTGCAGCAATCTGCTGAATGCCGCCGACGAGCGCATTAATGGTTGTTTCGTTTTCACGGATCAGCGTTTCCAGTGTCATGTGACTATCCAGTGCGTAGTTCACACCCAATATACCCACGACCTGATCGTTCTCTTTAATAGGGATTAGAATGGCATCAAAAGGTCTGCCCTGCAGATCACCAGGCATGCGTGCCACGGTACGGGAATCTCTGTTAGTCAGCATTTTGAAATGTTTATAATCATCATGCAGCTCATCCCCAACCTTTACGCCAATCTCCAGACTTTTTGCTTCGGAAAAATACAATACTTTCTCATGATCATTAATGGATATGGATATGTCGTCACGGAACATTTGGCTAACAAAAGGCATAGCATTTACCAGAGATTCAAGAGTATTCAATGTGCATCTTTCCTTCCCGATACAAAAAGTGGAATTTTTCAATCTATATAAGTTGAACTAAAGATATATTCACACGTACACTCCGATGACAGAATAACCTTCCAATCGCTGTTATCCCCAGATTTTTTTGATTCCCTTTTCTCAAGGGAAAAATCCGGTGATAGCGTATGCTTACGATGCAGCTTTCTTTCAGAAATCTTTTAGGCGAACGCTTCGCTTTTTCAGTTTTTTTCTGTCCTCTACGTTTCTGTGTAAATGATTAGTTCAACATATATAGTTTCTATATCGGTAACATTTTCCGTTTTTTTGAATTAATGTCCCAATGAAGGTGTAATTGGCGAAGGAAAAACCAAATCTTCTGATTTTTTGTAAGCGTAATCAAAAATCTGTAGCCACCACCGAACATGTCAGTTATACTGGGATTATTATTCGGTATTCAGAAGATAACCAAGGGACATACCTATTTCCCGGTAAGGGGATTACCCACCTAGGTTAAGCGCTATACTTTATTACTGCATATTAGTTTGGTGCTCCAGTGTGGATGGTATGAATGCTATGATATAAGACTTTATTTCAACGGGAGAAGGATGTGTGCCATCGATGACGACCTATTTCAGTGAACCGCAGAGCATGTATTACCGATTTGGAGAAGATCAGGATCAGGTGCTGAAGGTACTGGCCGAGAGGTATATTGGAGCCAATGCGCAGGCTGATTTTGTATATCGGGTATTCCAGAAGTCTGGTATTTTGCAAAATGAAAAAGGGCTTTATGATCTGAATTTAAGTAAACGCTTTCCTGATGCGCCTAAAGACCATATATCCTACGCAGCTGCATTGGTTTGGGGGGACGAGGACCGAAACCTGGATGTACTGGTCCGCTGTTATGGGCCTGTTCGTTTCTATTTCAATGAGCAGATGATCTATCGCTCTACCGTAATGGATGAGATTAGTCCAGACGCAACGGTGAAGCTCAGCATCGATATCAAGCCTGGTTGGAACAGCATTTGGCTGGAGATGAAAAACACCCCTGCCGGATTTGGCTGCCAATTTGGGTCAGATGAAGGAAAAGTGCGCATTTTGAATGTATATGCTCCATTTCAGGAGAGACAGGGGCAAGCGGGGTGGGTGTTCTCCCAACCGAACCCAGCCACAAGTAAACAACCGGACCTGCTTGGAAAAGAATCAGACGTCAGCTTGAACTGGCTGCCTGAGACAGGCTGGTCTGATGAAGATAAAACCAAGCCAGCTTTCGAGCGAATATTCGGAAATCTTGCTGGTAAGCATGCTTATGCTTGGACCCACCTGAACAATAACGATTCAACCGGGAATGCAGTGCGATTGTCAGGTCAATCTTCCGGTTCTCTAAGTATATGGATTAGCGGCAAGCCTGTGGCGCAAGTGAAGGAAGCGGGTCCGTTCGAGGTGGATGTACCAGCTTCTTTTGGGCGGAGTGACCTGCTTGTCCGAAGTGAATGCAATGATACGGCAAAACCTTGGCATTTTAATTTGAACGCAACCGTGTCGGGTAAGCCACTTTCATTGGAACTTCCTCAGCGTGTGCACGGTGCTTCTGGAGAGTCTTGGTTATATGTTGGACCTTTTGAATCGGAGGTTGGACCGGACTTGGCGGATCTGACTCGAACGGACCTAGTGTACCAAACGGGGCTGGAACAGACGTACTGGCGTTTAGATCGACCGGATGCTTGGATCAGACCTTATTATGAGAACGCGATGTTAAGCAACAAATGGACAGTGGGCAGTGTGACCAATTATGGTCGCTGGGATTATCCATTGGGTGTCACTGTATATGGTCTATTACGGACGGGGCGTTATTTGCAAAGACCGGACATTACACGTTATGCGGCTGAGCATGTACAGGCATGTACCCAGATGTATGAGTACTCCTTATGGGATCGGGAGCAGTATGGTTTCCCGGCTATCAATCAACAATTGGTCATGCTGAAAATGCTGGATAACTGTGGTTCTTTTGGTTCGGCCATGCTAGAAGCGTATTCCGAGTGTCATGAACCAACGTTTCTTCCGATTGCTGAACGGATTGCAGATTTCATGCTTTCCCGCCTGGAACGGCAGGAGGATGGTGCATTTTATCGCACATGTGTAGGGGAGTATGCCGAGAATACCATGTGGGCAGATGACCTCTATATGAGCACGCCGTTTCTCGTTCGTTATGCACGGGTGACAGGCAACTCAACCGCATTGGATGAAGCCGCCAGACAATTTTCACTGTATCGGAAGTATCTGTTTATGCCTGAGTTCAAGATCATGTCCCATGTGTATGATTTCAAATACGGACAGGCAACGCAGATTCCATGGGGACGGGGAAATGGCTGGACACTGTTTTCCTTGACAGAGGTATTGGAAGCTTTGCCAACAGAGCATCCCGAGCGCCCAGCCTTAATAGATTTCTTCAATGAGCTGTGTGAGGGGTACGTAGCGCTTCAAGGGGAAAGCGGGTTGTGGCATCAGGTGTTGAATGTTCCGCAGACGTATGAAGAAGCCTCCTGCACGGCGATGTTTGCCTATGGTTTTGCGAGAGGTGTACGCTTTGGCTGGTTCAAAGACCCTGAAGTTTACGTCACAGCTGCCGAGCGGGCTTGGAAGGGACTTATCTGCAAAGCCATTGATCGTCAAGGGAGTGTGCATGGCGTGTGTAGCGGATCACGATATGCGTTTACGGCAGAGTATTATGATCAGGACTTGCGTACCGTTACCAATGACAATCACGGAATAGGCATTATGATGCTGGCAGGAACTGAAGTAGCAAAAATGAAGAAACATCTGGCTGAACACAGCGTGTCTTCACCTGCCGTCTCACATTCCTGACAGACCGCCGAGGTCTGATTTTCATACTATCGTTTCTATACAACAGTCTTCTGCTCCACGTAATACGGTTGTATATCCGTAATCATATTTGAGACGGGATCATCACCGCCGGGAATATCATTCCTGGTGGTTTTTGATTCCTGTAACTCCTTACTTTTTTGACAGGAAAGCTTACTTTTGTTTATGTCATGTACAGTAATAGACCGATACAATAGGTTTTGTAAGCGATTCCATAAATGCAAAAAGGGGAGGAAATTCATTTATGATGATTACAAAAAAGTGGGTAACCCTGTTCTGTCTGTCCCTGTTATTGTTCGCTACAGCCTGTTCTGGAGGGGCCGCCGATACATCTTCTTCTTCTGGGGAAGCAAGTGGAAGTGAAGGAGATTCATCAGGCAAGATTGAACTGCGCATGACCTGGTGGGGATCACAGACCAGACATGATCTGACGACCAAAGTGATCCAATTGTTTGAAGAGAAACATCCGGGAATCACCATTAAACCTGAATATTCCGGTTGGGACGGTTACTTTGACAAGTTGACTACACAGGTAGCCGGTTCAAATGCACCAGATATCATCCAGATGGATTACGCCTTTTTGACTGACTTTGCCCGGCGTGGTGCCTTGCTTGACCTGACTCCGTTTGCAGAGAGCAAAGAGCTGCGGACAGAGGATCATGATCAGAGCATGATTACAGCCGGTTCGATTGACGATAAATTATATGCGATTACCCTCGGAGTAAACGCACCAGGTGTCATATATGACGCCACCGTATTTCAGGAATTAGGTATAGAAGAACCACAAGAGAGCTGGACATGGAAGGATTTTGGGGATATTGCAACCAAGATCGCCGCAGCCAAAGGTGAGGGGTTCTATGGATCGGCAGACATTTCCGGTACAACGAACATGTTTGAAGTGTTTATTCGGCAATCCGGGAAAGGATTGTTTGATGGTGGCACAATGACAGCTACCAGCGAGGAGCTTCAACAATGGTTCGATATGTGGAGCGCACTACGCGAGAATGGTGGAGTGACTACAGCGGAGATAACGGCATCCACAACCAATGCGCTGGAGACACGACCGATCTCACTGGGCACAGCCGCCATGGACTTTGCATGGTCCAATCAATTGCTGACATTCCAGCAGGTGAACAAAAACCAGGATCATAAGCTTGGCATACAAGTGCTTCCGCATGGTGTAGGTGAAAAGCAAATCGGTGAATATCTGAAACCAGGCCAGTTCCTCTCCGGTTATGGCAAAACCAAACATCCAAAGGAAGTTGCCATGTTCATTGATTTCATGGTCAATGATCCAGAAGCAACCGCTATTCTTGGTTCTGAGCGTGGGGTGCCGGTTAACTCAAGCATTCGTGAACAGATGCAGCCTACGCTGCCGGAAGCGGAACAAACCATTTTCCAATTTATCGACACCGTATCGAAGAACTCCAGCGAGATTGACCCGCCATACCCGCAAGGATTTGCTGAAGTGGACACAAGTTTCAAGAGCGCAAGCGAGCAGATCGCCTTCGGTCAAGGTAATACTCCAGATGTCATTGCCCAGTTTATTGAAGGAGCCAAGGCTACGCTTGGATCGAGTCAATAATGATTGAAACTGTCTCACACTTCTAATTCTGCGGGGAGGTTGCGAAGATGACGACATCACAGGTCAGTCAAGCCCGAATCGAGCGTGTAACTACCCGGCGGGTCAAACGGAGATATGCGCATAATGGAGCCGCACTTCTGTTTCTCGCCCCATGGCTTGTCGGATTGTTATTCCTTACCCTAGGTCCAATGTTGGTATCGTTATACATCTCGTTCACCGATTACAGTATCCTGGCCGCCCCTTCCTGGGTCGGTCTGGATAACTACACCACGATGTTTACATCGGATAAACTGTTCACCCAGTCGCTCAAAGTCACCTTCACGTATGTCGCTGTATCCGTACCGGTCAAATTGATTTTCGCGCTGCTTGTAGCGATGTTGCTGAACAAAGGGATTCGAGGACTCGGCATTTACCGTACGGTGTATTACATCCCGACATTGCTTGGAGGTAGCGTGGCGATTGCAATGTTGTGGCGTAAAATGCTGGGTGGAGACGGGCTACTCAATAGTGTGCTTGCCATGGTAGGCATTAAAGCGCCCGATTGGGTAGCGAATCCGAAATATGCTTTGTACTCCATCGTGCTGTTATCCGTATGGCAGTTTGGATCATCCATGATTATTTTCCTAGCAGGTTTGAAGCAGATTCCACCCGAATATGATGAAGCCTCAGCGGTAGATGGTGCAGGTCCTTTGCGGAGATTCTTCTATATAACGTTGCCGATTCTGTCACCCGTTATCTTCTTCAATCTTGTCATGCAGCTGATTACATCCTTTCAATCGTTCACGCAGGCTTTTGTTATCAGTAATGGTAGCGGAGGGCCAGTGAACTCAACCCTAATGTACTCTCTGTATCTGTACAAAAAAGGATTTTCATTCTTTCAGATGGGCTATGCTTCTGCGATGGCCTGGGTGCTGGTCATCCTGATTGGCGTATTTACATTGCTCGTATTCCGCAGTAGCAAGCTGTGGGTGCACTATGAGGATGGTGGGAAATCATGATTGGACAACGGAACTCTACAGCATGGGTCGTCAGCAAACATGTGTTGATCTCAGGCATCGCCTTTGTCATGCTCTACCCGATCCTCTGGATGCTGGGCAGCTCATTCAAACCGGGACATATGATCTTTACAGAGACCTGGTTCTGGCCACAGGAATGGAATTGGCAAAATTACATGAATGGCTGGTCGGGAATTCAGGGCAATCCGTTCTCCCGCTTTCTGACCAACTCTGTCATCCTGTCGCTTGGCGCCGTACTGGGCAATGTCATCTCCTGCTCTATGGCGGCATATGCCTTCGCCCGACTAAATTTTCGTTTCAAAGCCATCTGCTTCGGACTGATGCTTATGACGATCATGCTGCCCCATCATGTGACGCTGATCCCGCAGTATATTCTCTTCAACCACCTGGAGTGGGTGAATACGTATCTGCCGCTTGTGGTGCCAAAATGGCTGGCGACCGACGCCTTCTTCATTTTTCTCATGGTACAGTTCTTCCGGGGATTGCCCAAAGAGCTGGATGAGGCGGCTACCATTGATGGATGCGGTCCTGTGAAAATATACACAAAAATCATCATCCCACTTGCTTTTCCGGCACTGGTCACTACGATGATCTTTACGTTTTTGTGGACATGGGATGACTTCTTCAGTCAGTTGATCTACCTGAGTGACGTTAGCAAATACACTGTGCCGCTGGGTCTGCGCCTGTTCCTTGATTCCAGCTCTCAATCCGATTGGGGCCCGATGTTTGCCATGTCGGTGTTGTCGCTGGTGCCATGTTTTATCGTATTTATCGTGTGTCAAAAGTACTTCGTGGAAGGAATCGCGACCTCTGGGCTCAAAGGGTAATTCCAAGACGAAACGAGTTGATTTTTCCATGAGGAAAGGAAGATGGTCTTCATTTATTAATCAAAAGCTGCAACAAAGCAAGCTCTCCACGTTGATGGTGACTTGCTTTATTGCGTTTAACCTCCTGCTCGTCTCGGTTGTGGTCTGGCTGGCATATCAGTCTTTCTCAGCAGTCACATTTGCCGAGATTAGCAAAGCACGCCTGGCTCTTCTGAACGAAAGCACACGTCGGGGATTTGATTTCATCACAGGGGTAACCGGAACTTCCTATGCTTTGGCAAGCAATCGGGAACTGTCCAGTCTGCTCGAAACGGCTGATACGGGCAGGCTTGCACAGATTCACCAGCGGAGAGAGGTCTCTCGAATTCTGGATCATACCATGGTCGTGAGTGAAGGCATCACTTCCATTGAACTGTATACGGATGCCTTTAATGAAGTGACAGTGACTATGGCTGATCGCATATTTCCGGTGGACACCATCGCACACGACTCTTGGTTTGCTACGCTGGAAAAGGCTGATGCGGCTTGGGTTCCGCTGCGTGAGAACGAATCAGGCCAATCCTTGGTCGGATACGCCCAGCGGATTTTCGACAGTCGTGGTGGAACGGTTGCTTATGTGCTCATTCGACTGAGTAGAGCGGACATCGTACGCAGGTTTGCCGATGTACCCATGGTGCTTGATGGAAAAGTCCTGTTGGTAGATACGGCTGGTAATGTCGTAATGCAGATGGGGAGAGTTGATCCAACAGGGGAGAATGAACGGGCGGATCGAAGAAATGAAGCTAGTACAGTACAGGAAACGGGTGAAGCTGTAAATTCATCTTCTTCTATTATAGATAGTGCATGGATTCAGGAACATGTACAGCATGGTGCAGACGGGTACGAAGTAGTTTCCGGCCAACCTGGAGGTGCTCAATTGGTGCTGTACTCCAGGCCAGCCATGCTTCAGTGGCGCCTCGTACAGACTATTCCGGTATATACACTGTTATCTCCGCTCAGACAAGCAGGCTGGCAGATCCTCGGCATCGCCGTGCTGGGACTATTATGCTCGGCTGTGCTGGCGTACCTGTTTGTAAGGCAGATCATCGGACCTTTGCGACAATTAATCAAGCGAATGAGACAACTGGAGAAAGGGGACTTCGATACCCGGGTCCAACTTTCGTTTACGGAGGAATATGCCCATTTGGCTTATGGCTTTAATCACATGGCTTCACAGCTCACGACGCTGATGGAACAGGTGAAGGATGAGAGCCGGGCCAAGCGTGAAGCCCAGACGGGCTTGCTTGAGGCCCAGATCAAACCCCATTTTCTATACAATACCCTCGACATGATCCACTGGCGCGCACTTGATTACGAAGCCAAGGATATCAGTCGCATGATTGTACAACTCAGTAAGCTGTTACGGATCGGGCTGAGTGGAGGGAGACTGTTTATACGGGTTCGTGATGAGTTGGAACATGCCCGTTGCTACGTTAACATCCAGTCAGAGCGGCTGCCGTTCTCCATTCAATATCAGGAGCAGATCGATCCGCATATTCGCGGTTGTTACATTCCCAAGATCATTTTGCAGCCCTTCATCGAAAATGCCGTTATGCACGGGCACCCTGAAGAAGGCACACTTCGAATTCAGGTGCATATGCACGAAGAGGTTGGTCCGCATGAGGATATCGTCATTCGTATCACGGATAATGGGCGGGGTTTGCCGGAGGGGTGGAAACTCGAAGAGACGTGTGGCATCGGCGTACGGAATGTACATCAGCGCATCCAGCTTTATTGTGGGAAGAGGTATGGTGTTCAACTGAGCGATAGAGAGTCAGGTGGCGTGGAAGTGACCATTACGCTGCCGCGTATTGAGACCGACGAGCAATTAAATCTATGGCTGGACGGTGAAAAATGATGAAGACCATTATGCTTGTTGATGACGATCCTCATATTGTAAAGGCATTAACAGATCATATTGATTGGCCTTCTCTGGGCCTCAGCATTGCAGGCACTGCTTCCAATGGCTTGGATGCGCTGGAGCTGTTTCACCGTATGCATCCAGATGTCGTTATGACTGACGTATATCTACCGGGGATGACCGGGCTTGAGATCACACAGACGTTGCGACGTGATCATCCCCACTTGCCGATCATCATTCTTAGTGGATATGACGAATTCGAGAACGCCCGGGCAGCCATGCGCTGGGGGGTGAATCACTTTTTGCTGAAGCCGGCAGAGGTTGAGGAGATTGAGTCTGTGCTGCGGGAGGTGCTACTGGAACAAGATGTGCGAGAGCGGCATGAGCGGCTGGAGCGGACATACAAGCAGGAGGTCGGACGGGTACTTCCGTATTTGCGCAAACAATTTCTTCACGAACTGCTGACTACGCGATATCGGGCAGACGAGCTGCCCAAAGAACGCATGGACTATATAGGCATTCATATGTCCTCCCAGACACGCGCCATCAGTCTGCAACTGAATCGCCCCGTATTTTTGACACGGATGAAAGAACGGGATTGGCAGCTTCTCCGCTATGGGGCGGCCGATATTATTCAGGAGACGGTGAAGGAGCACGCGGCGCGCATGAATGGTCAGGTAGAGATTGTTGATTATTCGGATCAGGTATTTGTGTTGCTTCTATTAGGAGATAAAGATCATCTGAAAGAATGCCTGCCATTCGTGGAGAGGATGATCGATCAGATCTTTACGTATCTGAAAATTGAAGTGAGTGCTGGAATCGGAAGATCCAAGAGTCACCCATGTGAGGTGATAGATTCCTATCTCGAGAGCAGGGAAGCGGTGGAAAAAGCAGAGTTTCAAGGTGGAAGTCGTATCTACCACTATGAAACATCAGAGGAAACAGAACCAAGTGTGACCGATTATTCATTATTGCTTCGTCAATGGAACGAGGCTTGGGCGGATATTCGACCTGACCTGGCCGAAGAGGTATGGCATCATATTTGCCTTTTGCTGAAAGAGGGGAAATGTGTTGGGATACAGGATGTACAGGTTGTGGCCGTCAGTCTGTTCGACACGTTGATGCATAGCTGGAACCGACTTCATCCTATGTTAACGCCGCCGCTGGCGATGAGTGATTTTTTGCGTGAAATTCAATCGAAATATGCGTTGCATGATCTGGTAAACTGGATGGATCGTATTATCTGCGACTGGCTGGAACAGATACGTAAGGAGATGGGCGAGAAGAAAAGCAATAAACTTATCGAGCAGGTGAAACAGTATGTAGAGCTTCATTACGCCGAAGAGATTAGTTTTGAAGCGATCGCCAAGGGGCTGTTTGTACATCCGAAGTATCTGAGTCAACTGTTCAAAAGGGTGACCGGTGAGAATTTCGTGAGTTATTTGAACGGGTACCGGATTCAGAGGGCGTTGGAACTGTTGCAGTCGGGACATTACATGGTATATGAGGTGAGCGAGATGACGGGGTTCCGTAATGCAACGTATTTTAGCCAGGTGTTCAAAATGCTTACGGGCAAGAGTCCGTCTGAGGTGGGGTAGAGCGATACAGGTATAGTAATTAAATAAAGTGGAAGAGGAGGTATGGTTCTTATGATGATCGATCAGCAGGAATATTACATTAAAGGCTTATCTTACTCCATTAGATCGGCAGAGGAAAAAGATGCTGAGGCCTTGTCTTCACTACGTGTACAAATCGATGGGGAGACCGAGAACATGGATCGTGAAGAGGGCGAGGCGTATATCGACGCAGCCGGGTTTAGGCGGATCATCCATTTGGACACTGAGAAGTCACGGAATTTGTTCCTTGTTGCTGTAGTAGCGGGTGAGATTGTGGGATACTCCCGATGTGAAGGTACAGAGCTGAAGCGCTTTTGCCATAAAGTTGAGTTCGGCGTGTGTGTATCCAGAGAGTTCTGGGGGCATGGGATTGGCAAGAACTTGTTAGAGAAGTCGATAGAATGGGCAGACCAGACTGGTGTAGAGAAGATGACGTTGAACGTGCTGGCATCCAATGAAAAGGCAATCGAGTTATACCAAAAGAGTGGCTTCGAGATCGAAGGTATTTTGAAAAAGGATCGTAGACATGCGGATGGACAGTATTACGACACGATAGTGATGGGCAGGTTCAGAGACTTATAATGGTATAAAAAGTGAAAAGAAGAATCTATATAAGCCCACAGCTTACGGAGTTTAATTATTAGATTTGATACCGACATAATAGATAGCAGTGTTATTGAGAAGATGTATTATGTTTCTTATCTTATAGAACGAATGTAATGATGTTGAATGAGTCTATTCACAACCTATTATTGAGATAGATTAGACCGGTGAGTGTATATAGGATATAGTAAGAGGATATTGCCATTGGAAAAAGAGATTATGAAGAGATTGAATCAAATATATAATAAGTTTTCAGATGGGATATTTTACAAGTAGTAATTGTGTTGTGTATATGATATATTCTATTTCCGGCCAAAAAAACACGAGAAACAAAGTGCCGCAGGCAAAAAAAATAAGCTTCGAAAGAAACTTAAAAAAAGAGCTTGCTAAGTTGGTTCGGAAGTGTTATGATATAAAAGTTGCTGAGGAGAACAATACTCGGTAACAAAAACAAGTTTGATCTTTGAAAACTGAACAACGAGTGAGTAAACATTCTGCTTGCAGAATGAACGCAAAAGTTTGAGACAAGCCTTGGCTTGGATCGACTGGAGCACAAATGAGATTTTTAATCTCGTCAGATTCAAAATGAGCTTATCGCTCTTTTCAATACTTTATTGGAGAGTTTGATCCTGGCTCAGGACGAACGCTGGCGGCATGCCTAATACATGCAAGTCGAGCGGACTTGAAGAGAAGCTTGCTTCTCGGATGGTTAGCGGCGGACGGGTGAGTAACACGTAGGCAACCTGCCCTCAAGTTTGGGACAACTACCGGAAACGGTAGCTAATACCGAATAATTGTTTTCTTCGCCTGAAGGAAACTGGAAAGACGGAGCAATCTGTCACTTGGGGATGGGCCTGCGGCGCATTAGCTAGTTGGTGAGGTAACGGCTCACCAAGGCGACGATGCGTAGCCGACCTGAGAGGGTGATCGGCCACACTGGGACTGAGACACGGCCCAGACTCCTACGGGAGGCAGCAGTAGGGAATCTTCCGCAATGGGCGAAAGCCTGACGGAGCAATGCCGCGTGAGTGATGAAGGTTTTCGGATCGTAAAGCTCTGTTGCCAGGGAAGAACGCTTGGGAGAGTAACTGCTCTCAAGGTGACGGTACCTGAGAAGAAAGCCCCGGCTAACTACGTGCCAGCAGCCGCGGTAATACGTAGGGGGCAAGCGTTGTCCGGAATTATTGGGCGTAAAGCGCGCGCAGGCGGTCATTTAAGTCTGGTGTTTAATCCCGGGGCTCAACCCCGGATCGCACTGGAAACTGGGTGACTTGAGTGCAGAAGAGGAGAGTGGAATTCCACGTGTAGCGGTGAAATGCGTAGATATGTGGAGGAACACCAGTGGCGAAGGCGACTCTCTGGGCTGTAACTGACGCTGAGGCGCGAAAGCGTGGGGAGCAAACAGGATTAGATACCCTGGTAGTCCACGCCGTAAACGATGAGTGCTAGGTGTTAGGGGTTTCGATACCCTTGGTGCCGAAGTTAACACATTAAGCACTCCGCCTGGGGAGTACGGTCGCAAGACTGAAACTCAAAGGAATTGACGGGGACCCGCACAAGCAGTGGAGTATGTGGTTTAATTCGAAGCAACGCGAAGAACCTTACCAGGTCTTGACATCTGAATGACCGGTGCAGAGATGTACCTTTTCTTCGGAACATTCAAGACAGGTGGTGCATGGTTGTCGTCAGCTCGTGTCGTGAGATGTTGGGTTAAGTCCCGCAACGAGCGCAACCCTTATATTTAGTTGCCAGCACTTCGGGTGGGCACTCTAGATAGACTGCCGGTGACAAACCGGAGGAAGGTGGGGATGACGTCAAATCATCATGCCCCTTATGACCTGGGCTACACACGTACTACAATGGCCGGTACAACGGGCTGCGAAATCGCGAGATGGAGCCAATCCCAACAAAGCCGGTCTCAGTTCGGATTGCAGGCTGCAACTCGCCTGCATGAAGTCGGAATTGCTAGTAATCGCGGATCAGCATGCCGCGGTGAATACGTTCCCGGGTCTTGTACACACCGCCCGTCACACCACGAGAGTTTATAACACCCGAAGTCGGTGGGGTAACCGCAAGGAGCCAGCCGCCGAAGGTGGGATAGATGATTGGGGTGAAGTCGTAACAAGGTAGCCGTATCGGAAGGTGCGGCTGGATCACCTCCTTTCTATGGAGAATCGTTTCCTGCAACGGAAACATTCAAAACTGCAGCTTAGCTGCAAAACACTCACTCGTTGTTCGGTTTTGAGAGCTCAAGCTCTCAAAACAGCTTGCTTTTGCATGGAGCTTGTTCTTTGAAAACTAGATATCGAAACGAAACAAACGCGAATTAGAACATTCCTTTTTAGCTGAACTTGTGTTAAACAAGTTTCAATAAAAACGGTAGTCAAATTGCTTTTGTGATGGTATCGGGTGAGAGCGACTTTTGGCTTTGCGCAAGCAAAACAAGGGAAGCGAGCGACCGAAACCGGAACAAAATGGTTAAGCTACTAAGAGCACACGGAGGATGCCTAGGCGCTAGGAGCCGATGAAGGACGTGGCGAACAACGAAACTGCCTCGGGGAGCTGTAAGCAAGCTTTGATCCGGGGGTGTCCGAATGGGGAAACCCAGCTGGGGTAATTTCCAGTTACTCATAACTGAATACATAGGTTATGCAGAGGCATACCAGGGGAACTGAAACATCTAAGTACCCTGAGGAAGAGAAAACAATAGTGATTCCGTCAGTAGCGGCGAGCGAACGCGGAGAAGCCCAAACCAGAGAGCTTGCTCTTTGGGGTTGTGGGACGTCTCACATGGAGTTACAAAGGAACCGGTTAAGCGAAGAGGTCTGGAAAGGCCCGCCAAAGAAGGTAAAAGCCCTGTAGTTGAAAGTCTGTTCCCTCCGAGACGGATCCCGAGTAGTGCGGGGCACGTGAAACCCCGTATGAATCCGGCAGGACCATCTGCCAAGGCTAAATACTTCCTAGCGACCGATAGTGAAGCAGTACCGTGAGGGAAAGGTGAAAAGCACCCCGGAAGGGGAGTGAAATAGAACCTGAAACCGTGTGCTTACAAAAAGTCAGAGCCCGTTTTAGGGGTGATGGCGTGCCTTTTGTAGAATGAACCGGCGAGTTACGTTCCCGTGCAAGGTTAAGGTGAAGAGCCGGAGCCGTAGCGAAAGCGAGTCTGAATAGGGCGAATTAGTACGTGGACGTAGACCCGAAACCGGGTGATCTACCCCTGTCCAGGGTGAAGGTGCGGTAACACGCACTGGAGGCCCGAACCCACGCATGTTGAAAAATGCGGGGATGAGGTGGGGGTAGCGGAGAAATTCCAATCGAACTCGGAGATAGCTGGTTCTCCCCGAAATAGCTTTAGGGCTAGCCTCGGAAAACAGAGTCGTGGAGGTAGAGCACTGATTGGGTGCGGGGCCCGCAAGGGTTACCAAGCTCAGTCAAACTCCGAATGCCATAGACTTACTTCCGGGAGTCAGACAGTGAGTGCTAAGATCCATTGTCAAAAGGGAAACAGCCCAGACCATCAGCTAAGGTCCCCAAGTGTGTGTTAAGTGGGAAAGGATGTGGAGTTGCACAGACAACCAGGATGTTGGCTTAGAAGCAGCCATCATTGAAAGAGTGCGTAATAGCTCACTGGTCGAGTGACTCTGCGCCGAAAATGTAACGGGGCTAAACACACCACCGAAGCTATGGCTTGATGCTTTGCATCAGGGGTAGGGGAGCGTTGTATAAGGGTTGAAGGTGTACCGTAAGGAGCGCTGGACATTATACAAGTGAGAATGCCGGTATGAGTAACGAAAAGATCAGTGAGAATCTGATCCGCCGAAAGCCTAAGGGTTCCTGAGGAAGGCTCGTCCGCTCAGGGTAAGTCGGGACCTAAGGCGAGGCCGAAAGGCGTAGTCGAAGGACAACAGGTCGAAATTCCTGTACCACCGTAAGCCGTTATGAGCAATGGGGGGACGCAGTAGGGTAGTGACGCGGACTGATGGATGTCCGTCTAAGCAGTAAGGCTGATGTGTAGGCAAATCCGCACATTGTAAGGCTGAGCTGTGATGGGGAGCGAAAATTATAGTAGCGAAGGTCATGATCTCACACTGCCAAGAAAAGCCTCTAGCCAGGTGATGGTGCCCGTACCGCAAACCGACACAGGTAGGCGAGAAGAGTATTCTAAGGCGCGCGGAAGAACTCTCGTTAAGGAACTCGGCAAAATGACCCCGTAACTTCGGGAGAAGGGGTGCCCCGGTAGTGTGAATAGCACGAGGGGGCCGCAGTGAAAAGGCCCAAGCGACTGTTTAGCAAAAACACAGGTCTGTGCGAAGCCGTAAGGCGAAGTATACGGGCTGACGCCTGCCCGGTGCTGGAAGGTTAAGGGGAGTGGTTAGGAGCAATCCGAAGCTGTGAACCGAAGCCCCAGTAAACGGCGGCCGTAACTATAACGGTCCTAAGGTAGCGAAATTCCTTGTCAGGTAAATTCTGACCCGCACGAATGGCGTAACGACTTGGGCGCTGTCTCAACGAGAGATCCGGTGAAATTTTAATACCTGTGAAGATGCAGGTTACCCGCGACAAGACGGAAAGACCCCATGGAGCTTTACTGCAGCTTGATATTGAATTTGGGTACGATCTGTACAGGATAGGTGGGAGCCTTTGAAACGTGAGCGCCAGCTTGCGTGGAGGCAACGTTGGGATACCACCCTGATCGTATCTAGGTTCTAACCTGGTACCGTAATCCGGTGCGGGGACAGTGTCAGGTGGGCAGTTTGACTGGGGCGGTCGCCTCCTAAAGAGTAACGGAGGCGCCCAAAGGTTCCCTCAGAATGGTTGGAAATCATTCGAAGAGTGCAAAGGCATAAGGGAGCTTGACTGCGAGACCTACAAGTCGAGCAGGGACGAAAGTCGGGCTTAGTGATCCGGTGGTACCGCATGGAAGGGCCATCGCTCAACGGATAAAAGCTACCCTGGGGATAACAGGCTTATCTCCCCCAAGAGTCCACATCGACGGGGAGGTTTGGCACCTCGATGTCGGCTCATCGCATCCTGGGGCTGAAGTAGGTCCCAAGGGTTGGGCTGTTCGCCCATTAAAGCGGTACGCGAGCTGGGTTCAGAACGTCGTGAGACAGTTCGGTCCCTATCTGTCGTGGGCGTAGGAAATTTGAGAGGAGCTGTCCTTAGTACGAGAGGACCGGGATGGACGTACCGCTGGTGTACCAGTTGTTCCGCCAGGAGCACCGCTGGGTAGCTATGTACGGACGGGATAAACGCTGAAAGCATCTAAGCGTGAAGCCCCCCTCAAGATGAGATTTCCCAGTATGTAAGACCCCTTGAAGACGACGAGGTAGATAGGCTGGGGGTGGAAGTGCAGCAATGCATGGAGCTGACCAGTACTAATCGGTCGAGGGCTTATCCAATAGCAAGTTGTAAATCGCATGTTTCGTTTCGAATCTAGTTTTCAGAGAATGATCTCTGAATGTAAGCTAAGCTACGCGTTTGGTGGCGATGGCGGAGGGGTTCCACACGTACCCATCCCGAACACGACCGTTAAGCCCTCTAGCGCCGATGGTACTTGGACCGCAGGGTCCTGGGAGAGTAGGACGCCGCCAAGCGATTTCCCTTTGGGGTATTTTTTTTGCCCCCCTTGCCAAGGAATAAGGGATATATATTAGGGCCCTTAGCTCAGTTGGTTAGAGCGCACCTCTGATAAGGGTGAGGCCGGTGGTTCGAGTCCACCAGGGCCCATAGCAAGACCACAACAAGAAATACACAGTGTATGGGGCCATAGCTCAGCTGGGAGAGCGCCTGCCTTGCAAGCAGGAGGTCAGCGGTTCGATCCCGCTTGGCTCCACCATTCCCTGATAGCTCAGTTGGTAGAGCACTCGACTGTTAATCGAGTTGTCACAGGTTCGAGCCCTGTTCGGGGAGCCAGTAAGGCCCGTTGGTCAAGGGGTTAAGACACCTCCCTTTCACGGAGGTAACAGGGGTTCGAATCCCCTACGGGTCATATTATGGAGGCTTAGCTCAGCTGGGAGAGCATCTGCCTTACAAGCAGAGGGTCGGGGGTTCGATCCCCTCAGCCTCCACCATATAAACTTTATAACGACGCGGGGTGGAGCAGCCCGGTAGCTCGTCGGGCTCATAACCCGAAGGCCGCAGGTTCAAATCCTGCCCCCGCAATTATACTTTCCTTTGAGAAAGTGATCTGGAACCGTGGTGTAGTTGGCCTAACATGCCTGCCTGTCACGCAGGAGATCGCGGGTTCGAATCCCGTCGGTTCCGCCATTTTTTTAATGTAGTAAGGCTCGGTAGCTCAGTCGGTAGAGCAGAGGACTGAAAATCCTCGTGTCGGCGGTTCGATTCCGTCCCGAGCCACCATTTATAACACCATGTAATACGCCGGTGTAGCTCAACTGGTAGAGCAACTGACTTGTAATCAGTAGGTTGGGGGTTCAAGTCCTCTCGCCGGCACCATGTAATCCTGGAGGATTAGCGAAGCGGCCAAACGCATCAGACTGTAAATCTGCTCCCGTACGGGTTCGGTGGTTCGAATCCATCATCCTCCACCAGTTTTTCTATGAGTCATTAGCTCAGTTGGTAGAGCACCTGACTTTTAATCAGGGTGTCGAAGGTTCGAGCCCTTCATGACTCACCATTATATGCGCGTGTGGCGGAATTGGCAGACGCACTAGACTTAGGATCTAGCGTCTTTGACGTGGGGGTTCAAGTCCCTCCACGCGCATCCTTTATTTGCGGAAGTGGCTCAGCGGTAGAGCATCGCCTTGCCAAGGCGAGGGTCGCGGGTTCGATTCCCGTCTTCCGCTCCAATATTTTGCGCCCTTAGCTCAGCTGGATAGAGCGTTTGACTACGAATCAAAAGGCCGGGAGTTCGAATCTCTCAGGGCGCGCCATTATAACTTCATATTTTGCCGGCGTGGCGGAATGGCAGACGCGCTCGACTCAAAATCGAGTGGGAAACCGTGGAGGTTCGAGTCCTCTCGCCGGTATAGATAACGGGATGTAGCTCAGCTTGGTAGAGCACCTGGTTTGGGACCAGGGGGTCGCATGTTCAAATCGTGTCATCCCGATTGTTTGTTATGCGGGTGTAGTTCAATGGTAGAACTTTAGCCTTCCAAGCTAATAGCGTGGGTTCGATTCCCATCACCCGCTTAAATATTGAAAAGAAAGAGATGGTACTCACCGTCTCTTTCTTTTTTTGCATTCACAGGCATATTGATCATAATTGTATGCAAAGATCACGGACTATATGGCTGATTAGCATGTACCAACATGTATCCCATCCTCACGATATATTTCCCCCTTTTTTAAGTCTGTTCTTAGTCATTTTTTAAGTGTACGAATAGAGAAGGTCTAACACATGTTCGAACACAAGAATATCTTTTCTTTATCACAATTTATAAAAACGCTTACAAAAATAGCTTGCGTAAATCATTAACCTGTAATACCATATCAATTAAGCGCTTAACCTTTAGGGGTAAGGCGCTTAAACTTAACGTAGATTAAGCGCTTAACCCGTAAAGGAAAGGACGGCGATCAATTCATGAATACAATTCGACTAACGATGGCTCAGGCACTGCTTCGATACCTGGATCAGCAATATATCTCGGTTGACGGGGTGGAAACCAAGTTTGTGAAGGGAATCATCGGTATTTTTGGACATGGCAATGTAACAGGCATTGGAGAAGCGCTGGAGCGCAGTCCGGGAAGCCTGACGTATATGCAAGGCAAGAACGAACAAGGCATGGTGCATACGGCAGCGGCTTATGCCAAGCAGAAGAACCGTAGACAGATCTATGCATGTACTACATCCATTGGACCTGGTGCTTTGAATATGATTACGGCGGCAGCTACTGCAACAGTGAACCGAATTCCGGTTTTATTGCTTCCTGGAGACAACTTTGCTACACGGGAACCGGACCCGGTACTTCAGCAGTTGGAAGTGAGCAGTGATTATACAATCTCAGCCACTGATCCATTCAAAGCCGTCAGTAAATACTGGGATCGCATCGTTCGTCCTGAACAGTTGATGATTGCTGTTACACAGGCCATGCGTGTGCTAACCGATCCAGCAGAGACAGGAGCAGTAACGCTCGCATTGCCGCAGGATGTGCAGGCAGAGGCATACGATTATCCAGAATCGTTCTTTGCCCGCAAAGTACATTATCTGGATCGTCGTCCCCCGGTACAGGCAGCGATTGAGCGGGCAACGGAGCAGATTGCCCGAGGCAGGAAACCGTTGCTCGTTGCAGGCGGCGGTGTGTTGTATTCTGAGGCATCCGCCCAGCTCGTGGAATTCGCCGAGGCATTTGGTATTCCGATCGCCGAGACGCAGGCGGGCAAGAGCGCAGTTTCTTGGGACCACCCACTAAATGTGGGGGCCATCGGGGTTACAGGTTCTCTAGCAGCCAATAGGCTGGCGAGAGAAGCAGACGTTGTGATCGGCGTCGGTACGCGGTTCTCGGATTTTACGACGGCGTCCCGCTCTGCTTTTCAACATCCGGAAGCTTCATTCATCAACATTAACCTGAACGGCATGGATGCCGCCAAGTTAGGCGGGGAAGCCATTCTGGCAGATGCACGCGAAGGATTGCAGGCTTTGCAAAAGGAATTGCAGGAAAGACAATATCGATGTGCATATGGCGCATCCGAAATCGCTGATCTCCGCGCTGAATGGAATGCAGAAGTGGATCGGCTGTATGCAGCTCAACATGAAGCAGGGCTGGCACAGACTACAGCAGTTGGCATCGTTAACCGGACCATTGATCCATCTTCCGTTATTGTGTGTGCGGCGGGCAGTCTGCCAGGCGATCTGCATCGTCTGTGGCGTGCGTCTGAACCAAAGACGTATCACATGGAGTATGGGTTCTCCTGTATGGGGTACGAGGTAAGTGGAGCGTTCGGAGCAGCACTTGCCGAGCCGGATCGTGAAGTGTACGCGATGGTCGGTGATGGCAGTTATCTGATGCTGCATTCGGAGTTTGTGACCAGTTTGCAGGAACAGAAGAAGATGACTATTTTATTATTCAACAACAATGGATTCCAATGTATTCATAATTTGCAGCGGGAACATGGTAGTGACGGGTTTGGCAATGAGTTCCGTTATCGGGAATCCGAGAGTGGACGATTGACCGGGGATTACATGCCAATGGACTTTGCTGCACACGCCCGAAGCATGGGAGCCAAATCCTATAGAGCGGAGACAGCAGAACAGCTGGAACAAGCACTCCGAGATGCGAAGAACGAAACAGTGAGTACGTTGATTGAGATTCCGGTCGTGCCTGGAACCAACGCAGGTGGATACGAGTCATGGTGGAATGTGGGTGTACCTGAGGTATCTGCCGAAGAAAAGGTAGTTCATGCTCATCACACCATGCAAGCCAACCGTGCCAAAGCAAGACCGATTTAATCCGGTTTAATATAGTGAACCACAATGTTGAACGACAAAGGAGACGTGGGGCAATGAGCAAGCTGCCATTCCAGCTTGGGATTCATCCGATCAATTGGGTCGGTGAAGATGTGAAGGAGCATGGTGATGCGACAACGTGTGCACAGATTCTGGATGACATTCAGCGTCTTGGGCTGACGGGTACAGAGATGGGACGTAAATATCCTACCGATCCTGCTATATTGCGTGAGGAATTGAGCAAAAGGAATATCAAGCTGGTCTCCCAGTGGAAATCCGTACTTTTCTCCGATCCGGCATATCGTCAGTCGGAGCTGGACAGTTATCGCAGACATGCGGAGTTTCTGCAATCCATGGGCAGTAAGGTAATCAGTACGGCGGAGGTAGGCGGGTCACTTCATTTTGATCCAAGACGAACTCCGAATGAAAAAGAAGTGCTCAGACTCAGCGAATCTGAATGGCATATTCTTGCTGAAGGGTTGAACGAAGCAGGTGCTATTGCTCGCGAACATGGGTTGAAGCTTACGTACCATCATCATGGAGGCACAGTGGTAGAGCAACCGGATGAGATTGATCGATTGATGGAGCTGACAGACCCTTCTCTCGTGTACCTGCTCTATGATACTGGTCATGCCTATTATGGCGGAGCCGATCCACTTGAACTGCTACGCAAACATTATGATCGGATCGCCTATATCCATCTGAAAGATATCCGCCCGCATGTGCTGGATGAAGCACGCGCGGAGCAATCTGACTTTGTCGGCTGTATTCGTAGAGGAGTGTTCACTGTACCAGGCGATGGATGCATTGATTTTGCACCAATTCTGCAAGAACTGATCACACGAGGGTACGATGGCTGGGCGATGCTTGAAGGAGAGCAGGACCCTGCGATTCATAACCCGTATGAGTATGCGAAGCGATCTTTAAACTATATGGAGTCGTTATACCAACACAGCTGATTCGTTTAGCATTGAAATTACGATTGGAAAATAAAACTGACTTACTCTAGCCGTTTACGAGTTCTTACGATGGAATGAGTAACTAGTCTAGATATCGATATACAACATGGAAAATCCCACTACAGAAAGGGGCTCACATGCAATGACTTACGTATCCTTTCCGGTATCCAGGAAGAAGGATTTCACCGCGATTGGCCGCTTGTGCATCGACTTGAACGCCAATGAGATCAATCGCCCGATGGAAGAGACGATGACGTTCACGAAGTATGTAGGTGGCTCTCCGGCCAATATTACGATTGGCATGTCCAGACTGGGTATGAAGACGGCTTTTATCGGCAAAATCGCAGGTGACCAGATGGGCAGATTCATCCAGAGTTATTTGGAGAAGAACGGCATCGACACATCAAATGTAGTTACAGATGACACTGGAGCGGTGACAGGGCTTGCTTTTACCGAAATCAAAAGCCCAACGGATTGCAGTATCCTGATGTACCGGGACAATGTAGCGGATTTGTTATTACAGGCGCAAGAGGTACAAGAGCAGTTGATTGCTGACTCCAAAGTGCTGTTAATCTCAGGCACAGCCCTCGCGCAGAGCCCATCCCGTGAAGCCGTATTACAGGCACTAACGTATGCAAAAAAACATGGCACAGTTATTGTGTTTGATCTGGACTATCGCCCATACACATGGACATCGGACGAAGAGACAGCGGTCTATTACAACCTTGCAGCCGAGAAATGCGATATCATCCTCGGCACACGTGAAGAGTTCGACATGATGGAGACATTCGACCACAATCCGGATCATAGCGATCAGGTGACTGCACAGAAATGGTTTGATTTCTCAGCGAATATTGTAGTAATCAAACACGGCAAGGAAGGGTCCATTGCTTATACGCGTGAAGGGCTTTCCCATCGTGCGGACAGCTATCCGGCAAAAGTGGTCAAAACGTTCGGCGCAGGCGACTCTTACGCGGCTGGGTTCCTGTATGGATTGATGCAGGGCTGGACAATTGAGCGCAGTATGGCGTATGGCAGTGGCGCAGCAAGTATCGTTATTTCAAGCCACAGCTGTTCGGATGCAATGCCAACGGTGGAACAGGTGAATGACTACATTGAACGTTGCAATCGGGGCGAGATTACCGTGTCTTGAAGCACGTTGCAATACTTTGAACAACGTACTCATACAGATCTATAACAATGAACATGTTGAACATAAGGGATCACACATAAGTGAAGGGAGACAGGGCTATGGGAAAAGGAATTTCTGAAGCGTCTGCAACAGCGACAATGGTACAAAACTGGATCGGAGGTGCCTGGGTAACCCCAGCGTCAACTCGCATGGACCCAGTGGTGAATCCGGCTACAGAAGAGGTTATTGCACATGTGCCACTGTCCGAACAAGCGGACGTGGATCTGGCGGTTCAGACAGCACGAGAAGCGTTCAAATCCTGGAGCAGCACACCGGTTCCGCGCCGTGCACGTATTCTGTTCCGCTACCAGCAGCTGCTGGTTGAACATTGGGAAGAGCTCGCTCGCCTGGTGACACTGGAGAACGGTAAAAGTTATGCCGAAGCGTACGGCGAGGTATTACGTGGCATTGAATGCGTCGAGTTCGCGGCAGGTGCCCCGAATCTGATGATGGGCAAACAACTGCCTGACATCGCGACAGGACTGGAGTCGGGCATGTACCGCTACCCAATCGGCGTAATTGGGGGGATTACCCCATTCAACTTCCCGATGATGGTGCCGTGCTGGATGTTCCCGCTGGCTATTGCGTGTGGTAACACCTTTGTCCTGAAGCCGTCCGAGCGCACACCGCTGCTGGCAGGCCGCCTGGCAGAGCTGTTCAAGGAAGCGGGGCTTCCGGACGGTGTGCTCAACATCGTTCACGGTGCACATGATGTCGTGAACGGGTTGCTGGAACATAAGGATGTTCAAGCGATCTCCTTTGTCGGATCACAACCTGTAGCTGAATACGTCTACACCACTGCATCCAAGCATGGCAAACGGGTACAGGCACTCGCGGGTGCCAAAAACCACTCCATCGTTATGCCGGACGCCGATCTGGATCTAACCGTGAAAGAGATTACCAGTGCAGCTTTTGGTTCAGCAGGGGAGCGTTGCATGGCATGTGCGGTTGTTGTGGCTGTGGGTGATGTGGCTGACGAACTGGTACAAAAGCTGGTGGAAGCGGCAGACCGCATTACCATTGGTAACGGCATGGATGAGGGCGTGTTCCTCGGTCCTGTCATCCGTGGACCACATAAAGAGCGTACACTCAGTTACATTGAAGCCGGGGAGCAGGAAGGCGCGGCATTGATTCGGGATGGACGTAAGGATCAGGCGACAGGTGAATCCGGTTATTTTGTAGGGCCTACGGTATTCGACCAAGTTGATAGCAATATGAAAATCTGGCAGGATGAGATCTTTGCTCCGGTACTCTCGGTGGCAAGAGTGTCTACGCTGGAGGAAGCCGTTGAGCTGGCGAACCGTTCTGATTTTGCCAACGGGGCGTGTCTGTTCACCCGCAGCGGAGCGAGTATGCGTCAATTCCGTGAAACGATTGATGCGGGCATGTTGGGTATTAACCTGGGCGTACCTGCGCCAATGGCATTTTTCCCGTTTTCCGGTTGGAAAAAGTCCTTCTATGGTGATCTACATGCCAATGGTACGGATGGTGTTGAATTCTACACTCGCAAGAAGATGGTAACGGCGCGCTGGTAACAACCAGAGCATCACTCGGGCTAAGGGGAACGCCCAGCCCATATGGACGCACATAGGGAGGATAACGGAATGGGCAAGGACAAAGTGAGAATTGGCATCATCGGTGCTGGACGGATCGGCAAAATTCATGCAGACAATCTCCTGCGTAACCCGCATGCCGAGATTGTGGGAATCAGTGACTTGTTTGCAGGTCCTGAATTGGAGGCTTGGGCCTCCAGTCGTGGCATCCCTGTTGTAACAACGAACAGCAGCGAGTTGATCTCGATGCCTAGTGTAGACGCGGTGCTGATCTGTTCTTCAACAGATACACATGTGCCGCTGATCGAACAGGCCGCCCAGGCGGGCAAACATATCTTCTGCGAGAAACCAGTCAGCATGGATCTGGCACAGACCCAAGCGGCGGTAGCGGCAGTTCAGAAGGCTGGCGTGAAGCTGCAAATTGGATTTAACCGCCGCTTCGATCACAATTTCAGACGGATACGTGCGCATGTGCAGGATGGTACGATTGGTGATCCACATATTATCAAAATTACGTCTCGCGACCCGAGTCCGCCTCCTTCGGAGTACATCCGGGTGTCTGGCGGGATCTTCATGGACATGATGATCCACGATTTTGACATGGCCCGTTATCTGTCCGGGAGTGAAGTGGAAGAAGTGTACGCTCAGGGCAACGTGCTGATCAATCCGGTTTTTGCGGAACATGGTGACGTGGATACAGCGATTGTAACGATGACTTTTGCCAATGGAGCGATTGGTGTTATTGATAACAGCCGTCAGGCAGTATACGGATACGATCAGCGTGTTGAAGTATTTGGCTCGAAGGGCAGCGCCGCAGCGGCGAATGATCATCCAAATACGGCTGAGATCAGTACAGCGGCCGGGCTTATGCGCGACAAACCGTTACACTTTTTCCTGGAACGCTACAATGAAGCATATGTACAGGAGACAGCCCTCTTTATCGATGCAATCATTCATGATACACCGGTTATCGTTGATGGCCACGATGCAGTACAGGCAGAACGAATTGCACTGGCAGCAAAAATGTCCATGGAGCGGGGAAGACCTGTGAAGCTGAGTGAAGTCCCTGGGGTGTCACTGGAATCGCAAACGGCAACGCCATAGGTGGATGATTAAAGTCACTTTTTCTAATAGAGCGTAAGAATGGTCCAAGTTTTTGTTTTTTATAAGTATCAGGTTGTTGTGGACGATTACAGAAAGGAGTGGATGACAAGATGTCAGAACGTATTGTGAAACCCGTGGTCAACCCGGAGGGAGACGGTACACTTATAAACGTAACACCGGAGTCGGCGGGGTGGGAATATGTTGGCTTTCAGGTAGCGAAGCTGGCGGAGGGGGAGACGCTAACCCGTGAGAGCGGTGATCAGGAACTCTGTGTGGTGCTTCTCAGTGGTTTCGCCAATGTAAGTACCCGGGAGCACACATGGGATAATATCGGAAAAAGAATGAGTGTTTTCGAGAAAATTCCGCCGTATTCGGTCTACGTCTCAACTTCCGATCAAGTACAGATCACAGCACGTACCGAACTGGAAATCGCTATATGTGTTGCACCCGGTAAAGGCACGTACCCGGCTCGTCTCATTACACCTGAAGATGTAGGGGTAGAGGCGCGAGGGTATGGTAATCTGGAACGCCAGATTCACAACATTTTGCCGGAACAGAAGGAAGCGGACAGTCTGCTCGTTGTTGAGGTATTCACACCAGATGGGCATTGGTCCAGTTACCCGCCACATAAGCATGATCGGGACGCACTCCCGGATGAATCTTTGCTGGAAGAAACGTATTATTTCCGTGTACAGCCTGAGCAGGGGTTTGCCATTCAGCGTATATACACGGATGATCGTTCTGTGGACGAGACGCTAGCAGTGAAGAACGGAGAAGTGGTGCTTGTTCCGGACGGATATCATCCGGTAGGTGCTCCTCCGGGGTATGAGGTCTACTATCTGAACGTGATGGCTGGACCAACCCGGACCTGGAAATTCCATAACGATCCTGACCATGAGTGGTTGATGAAAAAGTAAAACAGTTCATGCTACGCACATTGTGCTGGCTTCAAGTTGCGTATGCAGACTTCCCCCTGCATAATGAGAAGAGAACAATTATCTATGTATAACGAAATTTATATATAGCACAAATGGGGAACAACAATGAAAGCAACCATATACGATATAGCACGCGAGGCGGGTGTATCCATTGCAACCGTCTCGCAGGTCATTAATGGCAAAGGCAAGATCAGCGAGAAGCGGCGCGCTGAGATTATGGAGATCATGGAACGCCTTCACTATCAACCCAGTGCGATCGCAGCTGCACTTACAGGGAAGCAGACGTATACATTGGGGCTGCTCGTACCGGACATCTCAAACCCTTATTTCGCAGAACTCGCCAGAGCCGTGGAGGATCGAAGCCGTCAATTGGGTTACAGCGTGGTCATCTGCAGTACGGATAATAAGGACGAGCGGGTAGAGCGTTACCTGAATCTGCTTCAGCAAAAAAGGGTCGATGGCATGATGATCGGAACCGGGATCGATAATGCCGAAATTTTGTCACCACTTTTGCAGCAGTCCATCCCTGTCGCTTTGATTGCACGTCATATGCCATCCCTGTCGGTTCATACAGTCACCATTGATGACATTCTCGGTGGAGCACTCGCAGCGGAGCATCTGCTTGAACTTGGGCACACCCGTGTAGCGGTTCTGTCGGAACCGTCCAAAGTCAGCAGCAGTCAGGAACGTGTACGTGGATTCCGTGAAACCCTGATTAAGGCAGGTCATACGCTGGAACCGAATCAGATCCGAGAATCGGCAGCTGACCTGAGCTCGGCCAAAAAAGAGGCGCTATTGCTGCTCGGTGAGAAGGATCACCCGACAGGTTTGTTCTGTTGTAATGACATTCAGGCCATCGGTGCACTTCAGGCAGCCAAAGAGCTGGGCCTACGCGTGCCAGAGGATGTGTCGATTATCGGATTTGATAATACCATTCTGGCTTCGGTGACCAGTCCACCGCTTACGACCGTTGCCCAGCCAATTGAAGAACTGGGACATCGCGCTGTAGATCTGTTGATTGAAGAGTTAAAGGATGAGCGAAAAGAACCGCAGAAGATTGTGCTGAAGCCCGAGCTGGTTATCCGAGAATCAGCAGGTCGTGTATTGAGCTGAAAACAAATAGTTTTCGGCGTACGCTGAACAGACGTGAGGCCAAGTCTACGTGTGTCATATTCATGGCTCGGGATAAGGGTTATCGTCTTACCTCGTTCTGAATAGGTAATAAAACAATATAACAAAGTAAACAAACAAGCCGCGCTCACCCTATGGGAGAACGCGGCTTGTTTGTTTAAATCTTTAATTTTTAGTGTAGCCCAAAACGTCATCGTAATTGAGAGACCAGAGATAAGAAATGACATTGGAACAGAAGGAGTGAGATGTTATACTGGAATATATCAATAATTACCAATTTATATGTTTTATGTAGATCTAGAGAGGGGATTGGGATGATTAAACGAATCAAGATGATTATGGGTATCGCCATGATTATTGTTTTTTTAGCTATTGCAGTGCGTATGTATACCTCTGGTCAATATACTATGTATATCCCCAGCAAACATACGACGTTTCGAGCAGAGGTTACCGATCATATGACGATGCTGGATACATTGGATCGACTGACGATTAGGAAAATTTCCAACAATGAACCGTATAATGAAGATGATGAAATAACGATTACAGATCCCAAAGAGATTAGAGACATGCTGAAGTTATTAAAGGATGTTGATCTCAAAAGAGTACGGGAATTCGACGTTTCTGAAAGGAATCCGCATTACTATGAGTGGCGACTTACTATTAATAAAGAAGGTCGCTTTACTGAAGATTTCGGAATCACGTTTTATAATGAACAATCTATCTCCATCTATAGCGGCGCGAAAACAAGAGACAAATTTCAGGACTACGAGATTACCAATGAGTTTAATCTGAATGAGATGGACCGCCTTTTTGAAAAGCTGAAGGAGGAGCAAACATGACCATCATAACCAACTATTATGTACGCCCTATTGAAGAACAGGATATCCCCTTTCTGTGGGAGATGTTATACGCATCCCTGCATAGAAGAGAAGGTGATGAACCTCTTCCAATCGAAAGTATTCATACTCCCGGACTGTCCAAATACGTTGAAGACTGGGGAAGAGAAGGTGATTTCGGGTATGTTGCAGTTGACCAGCAGGGCAAGAGACTAGGTTCAATAACATTAAGATTCTATACGGATCAGAATGCGGGATACGGTTATGTGAATGCAGCTACGCCAGAGATGGGGATGGCTGTAACGGAAGATGCACGTGGAAAAGGAGTAGGTACCTTACTGCTTCAGACCGCATTAGATGAGGTTGAACGGCGGGGGATTGCAGCAGTCTCGCTCAGTGTTGACCCGGATAACCAAGCGATTCGCTTATATAAGCGGTTAGGATTCGTGGAGGAGTCCCTAAATGGTACATCAGTAACGATGGTGCGTGTAAGTAAACTTGAATCTTAAATGATGAGCGTTCGGATCACTGGCAAAACTGAGTAAACCAAGTGGAACTGCAAAAGAAAAAGGCGTTTCCTCATGGGAACGCCTCTTTCTGTGTGCCATGTACAGCATCGGTATCTCTCTTATTATACTAAGTCCGTAGCACTTTAATATTATTTCAACAAAAATGCCAAAGCCTCGTCATACGTTTCCCATTGGAATTCAGTCTGGTGCGCCGATTCTTTGGAAATCCGATTCAATTGCATTTTGGCGATTGCACCACCTACCGATACACTGGCTCGTTTCATACCCCAATGTGTCAGTAATTTCTGGTGTTCCACAATTTTTTCTTTGGTGTCTTGAGGGAAAGCCTTCATGTTCCGCATATCTACTAGCACATCAAACGAATTTCCCAATTGTTCCGCTATTCTCTGGATTTCTGTATTCGTTTGTTCGACATGTTCCGGAGAAACAATACCTTCCCAGATAATTTCAATAATAGGTTTAGTTGAATCCAAACGTCTAACAGACATGTAGGCAACTCCTCGATAATAAAATAAATATGTAATATATGAGACTATAAGACTATTAATTATACCTTTTTATAACGAGAATGAAAACTAAATTCATAATTAAGTGGTTCTTATGGACTACTTATTCCTAGGGAAGTTAAATTCAGGGATTGTTATCATATCTTCATTGGAAGGAAGGTTAAATAGCTAAAAGCCGCCCAGAGAATGAACTCCAGACGGCCTCTATAACTGTAACATGATAAATTGAAAATCCTACGTAAATTAGAAGCCAAGCTTCAAACTGTTACCTTCCGTTGCTACACCTTTGGAAAGGGAAATGCTCAGCTTTTGTTCTGCCGAGAAGCCTAGTGTTTCCCCATCATGCAGTGTGACGTCGTTCTCAACCACATACGTTGTGGTCATGAACATCATCTCAAATACATCGCTTAAGGATTCAGACGATTGCATAATCTCCATCTCTTCTTTTCCAAAGTTACGTAGTCCGTAAGTGTAAGCTGAAGCGCCTTCGGCATTCTGGAATAATCCGATGAAAATCCAGAGCGAGACTGGCAACTCATCATGTTTGATCCCACGGCTGGTTTCGACATACTGACTGGCTTCAACAACAAGTGGGGCCATGTATATGGCCAGCGCGTGATCCAACTGTAACAAGGCACTTGCTGTTTGAGTGAACAGAACATGTCCCTCAATTGCATCTGTTGCGTTCAGAACAGAGACAATAATCTGAGACTGGTGCCGTGAGGTAACTTGTTCCGCTTCTCGCCAAAGGATGTTTAACTTGGCATTCTCCTCAACTTCACGGTCAGGCACAGGCGCAGCAATGTGAGCACATACCACCTGCATCCCCTTCACTTCGAAAAAGAGATTGCCCTCCTCTGGGCGTTCTTCAATCTCGATATCCCATTCGTTCTTCATGTTCCTGATGAAGAGGTCAAAATCACAATCGTCACGCTCCAGCAGGACAAAACCCACGATGGTTTCACTGTAATTCGTCGATTCGACAGCACCACCTGCAGGTACTTTCTCCTTTTTGCGCCGCCGAAGCTTGTCAAACAATCCCATGACATGTTCTCCTTCCAATTCCAGAACGATTCTGGTCATTGTACACTGCTATCTATTCACTACCTTACCATAAAGGAGTTAACATGAATCGAAGCAATGCACCATTCGACAGAAATTACAGGAACAGAACTAGCAACAACGCAATGATCGCAGGCAAACCTTGTTTGATAATGATCGACCGTGAAGAAGTTGCTCCTCCATAAAGAGCCGCAATAATCACACACGCCAGGAAGAAAATCTGAATATGCTGTCCAACGGCAGCATCCGGATATACGAGTCCCCAGATCAGACCTGCCGCAAGAAATCCATTGTAAAGACCTTGATTGGCCGCGAGAGATTTGGTGGATTTGGCGAATTCCGGCGTGAGATTAAAGGTTTTCATTGTGCGTGGACGAGTCCACATAAACATCTCCATCACCATGATATAGAAGTGTTCGACAGCTACAAGAGCTACAAAAATGATACTAATCAAAGGAAACACCTTGCTTTCTGATATGTAATTTATTTACTTGTCCATCCTAGTATAAGTGTTTGCAACAAGAACGGAAAGAGTAAATTTAATTTGTAACAATTTAATTGCGTATTATTAAAATCATTTATCGTTTTCCAGTTGAGTTTTGATGTTGAAATTAAAAAATGGTTACAAAGGTAAGCATACGCCGATTGTCGACAATCCATTCATTGGGTAATAATGAACAATAAAGAAGTAATATTGCTCAGGAAAGGGAGGAGATTACTATGGGAACAGTTCAATTCGTCATGTTGGCTGATGATCCATCCACATTTGTGACCCGAGTTGTACCTTTTATCGACATTGAGCTTGCAGGAATTCCGGGTGACCGTCATTATGGTCTGCTTCGTCCGGCGGACTCACGTCAGAAAATCTACAAGCGTGGTACACCGATTGCGAATCGCCGCCAGATCAGTATTGTGTCTGAGGAAGAATGTGCTCTTATTGCTGAGAAAATGAACATTCCTGAAGTGCGTCCAGAGTGGCTTGGTGCCAATATACTGGTTCGTGGCATTGATCGATTGACGGAACTGCCTGCTGGAACGCGGCTCCTATTTCCAAACGGGACAGGGTTAATATGCGAAGGGGAGAACCTTCCCTGTGTACACCCGGGAAAAATGATTGAACAATTCTATGAACAGGACGGTTTGCGCAAAAAATTCGTGCCTGCGGCTCGCAAAAAACGTGGGATTGTATGCTCGGTTGAACGGGAAGGTGTAATTCACACGGGGGATACCATAGAAGTCATTCACCTGTCCTGATTTTCAGGACAGGTTTCTAATTGATCAGCCCTCGGCGCTCACCATGGGGATGTCTAGAGTGTAAGTACTCCTCTGGTGTACTGCTCATCTCACATTATTTAGGTTCTCTGAACAACAATGCCCGCACAGCAAAACGGGGTAAAATGAGTTGCCTGCGCCATCTCGAAGGTTGACTGAGGAGGCGATAGAGCCATTCCAGGTTAAGCTTCTGCCATATCGCAGGGGCACGTTTGGTTTTGCCGGCCACGATATCGAGACTGCCTCCAACACCTATGGCTACACGAGCGTTCAACTGGTGGCGATACTTGTTAATCCAGTGTTCCGCATGGGGGGCGCCAAGAGCCACGATAAGAAAGTCTGGTTGAGCAGTACAAATCTCTTCCACAATCTGTTGTTCCTCATCTGCCTGGAAGTAACCATGGTGTCTGCCTTTTACAACAACTCCCGGATAACGTTGCGCAATAACTTTCACGGCCTGTTCACTTACGCTTTCCTCTGCTCCCAGCATGTAAAATGACCAGTGTTTTTGATCACCTTCCTCTAATAAACGAAACAGCAGATCACAACCGGTTACCCGTTCAGTCAATTGTCCGCCGCGGAAACGGGATACCATCACAATGCCAGCACCGTCAGCCGTGACCAACCCGGCTTGATCGACAACCTTGCGAAGAGAGGCATTCTTTTGACAGGACATAACAATCTCGGGATTACCTGTGATGACATGGAAGAGTTCATTGCTTTCCTGATCTACGACTTTATCAAGGATCGCAACGGTTTGATCCATCGTGACATTGGGAAAAGGGATACCCATAATATTGGTTGATTGGCTCATATCTCATTTCCTTTCTTAATTAGTCGCATTACCTTGAACAGACCTGTTATTTCATTCCAGTTTAGTATATCTGATCTTCTGGGAAAGCACTATATAGGCGCAATCCGTTGGGATCATGGTATAACATTCCCAAAAACATAAAGAGCTTATATTTTACCTGTTGTCGCGTTTTTACAATACGGCCTTTGGGGTATAACGATAGGATAGGGGTGCGAGGTTGGCAGATCGCTTATCCAATACATAAAGGGAGTGAGTCCATGGAACTGAAATATGAATTCTATATCAATGCAGGACTGGAAGAGGTGTGGAATGCTCTAATATCACCAGACGGCACACGGAATAGTTTTTTCGGCAGCGAACTCCGCACCAATTTCCAACCAGGTCAGCCGTTTGCTTATGTAGGACCGGGCAATGATGGTGCGGAGACTGTCCATGTGTATGGAGATATATTAGAATTTGAACCGTTGTCCAGACTTAGTTATCAGGAGCATCCTGGACCGTCGTACCATGCGAATCATGCCGAGCTTCAATCCAGAGTGGTCTTTCAGTTGGAAACTGTAGGTGAGTGTACGAAGCTGACGCTGATCAATGATCAATTTACAGATAACCATCCTTCCGTTGCGAATGCACAGAGCAGCTGGTGGATGATTCTAAGCAGCATCAAAACTTGGGTGGAGACGGGGAAAACACTGAATTTTGGCTGGTAGCTGGGAAGAGGTAGTCATTTAAGATTTATTTTCATAAAAAATAAAGGCAATTAAGATAAGAACCAGTGCTGTTTCAGCGCTGGTTCTTGTTTTTATACAAAATTAAGACCATTGCTCTACACTTAATGTCTGATAATGTCGAAATATATATCATATGAGCTAAGAGGAGAAATGAGCATGTTTCGTAAACGTACTGAATCGACCAAACACCTTCGTACAGATACTCATCAGAGATTATTGGAGTATAGTCGTAAACTGGTAGCAAACGCAGAAAAGGGCGACTATGACGCATGGATTGAAGATGGCATTGAGTTTCAGGATACTGATGAAATAGCTAGTAATATCAAAAAAGCAGTACATATGATGAAAGCTCAAAACGAAGACGTGGAAATGCGCCTTAGAATGCTGAATCAGGCAATGAATGTGGGATTATGGGAATCAAAAATTGTTGCTGGTGATCCACTGGATAACAATAATATCGTCGCATTTTCGAATGAATTCCGCCAAATGTTAGGCTTCCATAATGCCAAGGATTATCCCGATTCATTTGCAAGCTGGGCCAAATCGATATATCCGGATGACAGACCCCAACTGGTGCAGGAGATTATGAAACATGTGAATGACACAAGAGCAACAACTGCCTATAACGTCATCAGCCGTATGATTACAAAAAGTGGAGAAATCCGCTGGTTCCGATGCCTTGGACAAGTCATCCGAAATCAGGCTGGAGTTCCGGTCAAACTCCTGGGCATCATGTTTGATATTCATGAGGAGAAGAGCAAGTCTGATGAGCTGGAAGCACTCGTCACCCGATATGATCTGGTTAACCGCGCCTTGGTGGAGGCTCCGTGGGATATGACCGTTGTGGCTGGAGATGTAGTTAATCCGAACAATGAATTTTGGTGGTCACCCCAGTTCCGTAAAGAATTAGGGTTTAAAGACGAGCAGGATTTCCCGAATGTGTTCAGCAGCTGGAGTAGCCGACTTCATCCGGAAGACCATGATCGGACGATCAACGAATTTGCCAGACATATGAACGATTACAGTGGTCGTACACCGTACGATCTGGATTATCGTCTGCAACGCAAAGACGGGGAGTATCGGTGGTATCACGCGGGTGGGGAGACCATTCGGGATCAGGATGGAGTACCACTCCGTGTAGCTGGAACCATTCGAGATGTTACCCATGAGAAGAATAAGGAACAGATCGTGGAAGCCATGAATCTGAAAACAAAACAATTGTCGGAGTCCATTGGCGAGATGGTACGTGGAATCAACTCGATTACCGATCAGGCACAGGATCTGGTGACTGCGCAGGAATTATCTGCCGATGCAGCCATTCAAGTGAAAAGCAGTGCAGATGATACGAAGAATATCACCGTATTTATTCGAGAGATTGCGAGTCAGACCAATCTGCTGGGGTTGAATGCAGCCATTGAAGCTGCACGAGCGGGAGAGCTGGGACTGGGATTTGGCGTCGTTGCAGGTGAAGTGCGGAAACTGGCTGATCACAGTTCGGAGGCCACAGTAAATATCGAAGATAGCATGCAGAAGATGAAAACATTGATTGATCAGATTCTTGAACATATCGGTAATATGTCCACGTTAACACAAAATCAGGCTGCCCTGACACAGCAGGTAAATGCTTCAATGGATGAGATCAACACCATGTCACAGGATCTGGTTAATTACTCGAGGAATCTATAATCTCGAAGCCGTTTGTTATAACATCACGATCATTGGCAACAACATCAACAAAAAACCACCGGGAAGCATTTCTGCTCCCGGTGGTTTTTTGTATTTCTATTTCTATTTTATAGCTAAGATATATAGCTTCAGTTCAGTTATTGAATTAAACTTGTTGAACTTTGATCAGGTTTGTATTACCGGATTGACCGATTGGAACACCAGCGGACAACACAATGATATCACCTTTTTCAATGTAACCTGTTTTGATTGCGTTACGCGTAGCAGACTCGAACATTTCATCCGTTGTTGTTACTTTGTCGCCCATAACCGGAATAACACCGGAGAGCAGGCAGATTTTCGCCAATACTTCTTCATGTTGTGTAACTGCGATGATTGGTGCTTTTGGACGATACTTGGAGATCATACGTGCTGTGAATCCACTCTCAGTTGAAGTGATGATTGCTTTTGCATTCAGTACGAGGGAAGAACTTACAGCGCCCTGACTGATAACTTCAGTAATATCAGCGATCTGTTGAGCCGATTTTTGTGCGAATTGCTCTTTGTAGTCGATCATCGTTTCAGCACGGCGAGCAACAGCAGCCATCGTGCGCACAGATTGTACCGGATATTTACCAGCAGCTGATTCACCGGACAACATCACAACGTCAGCACCTTGAAGTACAGCATTGGCCACGTCACTAACTTCGGAACGAGTAGGGCGTGGGTTCACTTGCATGGACTCCAGCATGTGTGTAGCTACGATAACTGGTTTACCAGCGCGGTTACATTTATCGATCATTTCTTTTTGCATCATTGGTACGTCTTCGATCGGAACTTCAACCCCGAGATCTCCACGAGCTACCATGATGCCGTCAGATGCTTCAATAATATCGTCCAGGTTGGTCATACCTTCCTGGTTTTCGATTTTGGAGATGATCTGAACGTGGTCTACACCGCGTTCTTTCAAAATGCTGCGGATTTCACGAATGTCATCACCTTTACGAACAAAGGATGCTGCGATAATTTCGATATCGTTTTCGATCCCAAATCCGATGTGCATAACGTCACGCTCGGTTACACCTGGCAATGTCGTTTTGATTCCTGGCAAGTTAACCCCTTTGCGTGGTTTCAGAATGCCGCCACTGATGATTTTACAATGGATATCGGATCCTTCCACAGACAGTACAGTCAGATCCACAAGGCCATCATCGATGAGGATACGATCGCCAGGTTTCACAACGAGGTTCAGTTCCGGATAGTTTACCGAGATACGCTCAGCGTCACCAAGAATTTCTTCGGTAGTCAGGATCAACTCTTTACCAGCTTGCAGATGGCAGGATGCTTCTTTCAGTTTACCGATACGTACTTCCGGCCCTTTGATGTCCATCATGATCGGTATATAGGTGTTCAGTTCGGAAGCTGCTTTGCGGATATTATTAATCCGTGTAACGTGATCTTCCAGTTCGCCATGAGCCATGTTCAGACGGGCAACGGTCATACCTTCCTGAATCATTACTTTTAACAATTCGATTGAGTCACAAGCAGGTCCCATGGTACAAATAATTTTTGTTTTTAACATGCTAATTTCCTCCTCATATTTAAGCTTATATGTGTATTGTAGCGTTTTCTGTCGAATCAGGGTATGAACTATAGTACAATGATTAGAGTATAGTCCGATAATGAGGTGTGTTATGGTCACTCCACTTGAAGTACGACATATTAATGGTGTCGGTTGGTACGAAGAAGCTGTGCAATCTCAAGAAACTTGGCGGCTTAGCTTGGTTACTTATGGAAAATGTGTATATTGGGTGAACGGTGATAAACAGATCATGGAAAAGGGGGAATTGCTCCTCATTCCAGGTGGTACCCCATATTACGGCAAGAGTATTCCTACAGTAACGCACACACAGATTGTAATTCAATTGCAACGCGACCATACCGAAACTCTGCCTGCACTGGAACGGTATGAGGCTTTGCGGCATAAACCTGGATGTTACGAACTGATCCATCAACGCATGAGCGCTATTTATCAACAATGGCAGGAGCGTCCGTCTTATTATGTCATGATGAGCCAAGCCTTATTGATGGAAGTGTTGATTTATATGAACAGGGAGCTTGATCGTGGAGTTATCCCGCCGGAGAGGCATAATCATGTTGAACGGATGAAGCGATATATTGAGCGGCATTATCGGGAGAAAGTGACGAAGGAAGAACTCGGGGACGAGATCAATAAAACTCCCAATTATGCTGCCGCATTATTCAAAAGCATGACAAATCAGACCATCAGTCAATATGTCCATGATCAACGGATGAAACGAGCCATATATCTGCTCACTGAGTCACAACTCTCCATCCAGGAAATTGCCGAATTTCTCGGCTACCGGGACCTGTCTTATTTTTACCGCATATTCAAACGTATAACCGGAAGTCCACCGTCTGACCTTCTTCATGAACGACCACCTATAGCGTGAAACGCGTAGTCCAACCCAAATAAAGTTCTTCTATATAAGTAGGTTTAATTAAATGAGTACAAAAAAAGAGGGCCTATGCCCTCTTTTGCTGTATAGCAGGATCATCATCCCACCTGTTACATCAATAAATGTCGTTATACATGACTGCTTGGGTTAGAAGCTGTGAGTGGCTGCTTGCCTTTTTTTCGTGCCTGCCCAAGACGAAGAGCAAAGACATGTACAGTCCAATACGCGGCCTCAGCAAACAAAATGCCTCCAGCGATGTCCAGCAAGGAATGCTGTTTTACAAACACCGTTGAAGCAATGATCAACCACAGCCATACCGACCAAGAAATCCGTGCCAAAGGCCTAAAGTTCAAGTGTCTGTTAATCACAATAAACAGCAAATAGCTGGTCAGAACGTGAACACTTGGGAAACAGTTGAAGGGCGCATCATTGGTATAGATAAACTGTACTAACACGCTGCTCAGATCAGTTCCGCCGATCTCCGGGCGCGGGACATGGGTAGGAAACACCGCAAAACAGACATTGGCAGCCATGACACCAACATTATAGGTAATCAACGTACGCCAGAATAGCGACTTGTTCGTCAGACCCAAATAGAGAAATCCAAGATACAGAATGGGCATCCAGCTAATGTACGGATAAATAAATTCTTTGAGAAAAGGAATCTGTGTGTCAATCCAAGCATAATTGTAGAAGACATCACTTCCGGTGTTGCTGCCTAGAAATACGTAAATGGAGCCTTGGAGCGGTATGCACAGAATAGCCAGTAAATGCCCCCAGCGCTGAAAGAATGCTTTCATAGTATCCCCCTGATTTCATTATGCATTGTGAGTCTATCGTTATGGGTACTTCATAGATATAAGACGCTGATGAGTCGCCACACCCCTGCAACTTTGAACTCTTGTAATACTATAATGGACAGATAAAGGTATAAGCCATACCTGATTTTAGGGGAAAAGAAGTCAGGATAAGTCTCTTTTTTGTTACTTTTATAGTTTTATCCATAATAGGAATATTCAATATACGGATAATGTGATACAACTATATTGGCATATAAGTTCTTATGACAACGGAAAACATAAATGAAACGAGGTAGGCAAATGTATGATTAATCCGCAAGCCAAGCCAAAACATTCCTTTTCCGAGCGGAAACCTGTACTCACCGTTGTGATTATTGAGCTGCTTCTCCTGTTAGCCGTATTTGCAGCAGGGGCCATTGCAACGATAAAACAACTCGACTACACTTCCCCTGTACTCATTTCCTTTACACCCATCGCCATTGTTCTGATGATCTATCTGACGTTAAGGCGCAAGTGGAGAGAGACTGGCTTCCGATCTTTGCGAAGTATCCCAGCTGGCCATGCAAAGTATTATATTCCACTACTCCTTGTACTGGGTACACTTGCCCTGAAAGGATTTGGGGAGCTGAGCTTGTCACGGGTAGCCTTTTTCATCTTTTTTACCTTGCTCGTAGCTTTTGTTGAGGAAACGATCTATCGGGGGCTTATCTTCAAGACCTTGCTTCAAAAAAGTGCAGTGGCCGCAGTTGTGACCTCCAGCATCTTGTTTTCCATTACACATCTATTGAACGCATTGTCTGGTCAGGATATGACGGATACGATCATACAATTGATCTATGCGCTGCTCCTGGGAGCTGTACTGGCGTTATTGATGCTGAAGAACGGAAATATCGTACCGCTTATATTGTTTCATTTCATACATAATCTGATTCAATTTCTAGGGAATGATCTGGAGGACACAGGTACACTCCCTTACGATCTGTTTATACTGGCAGTACTGATTGCTTACTGTGCATGGTTAGTGTGGAGCATTCGAACAAATTCGTCCATTCCATCCAAAGGGAGTGAGCAAGCGAATACGGTTGTTCATTAAGGGTATTGCGGGTATTGCTTGAAAGTAGTTATCATACAGTTTCCCGTCAGCAGTTGGATCATGGTATACTTCAGTCTGACGGGAAGACAGATATGTTCATGATACGAGGTCTGCCTATCCGTACATTAGGTTTAGACAGTAGGTGATATAGTGGAGAAGACAGCACAAGGTGTAGCGGAATGGATGGTACAGGAGATTAAATTCACAGGAACACTTCATCAGGAAGCTGCCATAGAATATGTGAAGACCCATTTTGGCGAAGAGTTTGTTTTTGTGAACGAGAACGGCAATACATCATTGTCCAAGGAAGTGAAGAAGGCTTTCCGAAAGCTTCATCGTGGGCAGATCGCCTGGGATCGGGATGCATTTATGTGGGCATGGACATAGTGTGTTATACTGGAGTAAGATGATTCATTGGTTGTGTTGGATATGCATGTCAGAATATTATATAAAAAATGTATAAGATGGATTAGATCTGCATATCCTTTCATAAGACCGTACGCAAGCGACCAGGCACATAAGCGTGATAAACCCTGGCCCCACGCGTGTTAATAACATGTATTTCCAAAGCTGTTTGAAAAGAAAATACAAAGATTTGCTTTTTGGCTGAAATGGAGTTATAATAAAAACAAGTTGTAGAGAGTGGAAAACCTAATTCATATATTGTAAAGGGCGATCACTTATAGGTTTATGACTGGTACCTTTTTCAATGTGTGAATTTTTATTTGCTTGCTGCAAAGAACAAAGGAACATGTTAATCTTTATTTGGAGGTGTAATTCACATGCAAAACGGAACAGTAAAATGGTTCAACGCTGATAAAGGCTTCGGTTTCATCGAAGTTGAAGGCGGAGAAGATGTATTCGTACACTTCAGCGCTATTACAGGCGAAGGCTTCAAAACGCTGGACGAAGGTCAACGCGTGCAATTTAAAATTGTACAAGGAAACCGTGGTCCTCAAGCAGAAGAAGTTGTAAAACTGTAATTAAAGCATAGCTGCCTTTAACATGTTATAATGGTAAAGGCAGCTTCTTTTTTTTGATCAGTTATATAAAAGTCGGCCCATTAGTTGTCGAGGCAGGAGTCCGGTGGGACGTTAAACTTCCGCTAAGTGTAGTCTTCTGTGAAATAACGTCGGTTAGATGTTTTTCCATAACAAAGGGGGTAGAAGTCATGTATAATCGCAAAAAACCGTTGGAAGAGATTCCACAAGCTGATGCGGCAATCTGGGAATGTACGAGTGATACGTGCAAAGGATGGATGCGGGACAATTTTGCGTTTGATAACGTACCTACTTGTCCGATATGTGCTTCTGAGATGGTCAGCACGACTAGGATGCTACCATTGCTTGAGAATTCGAATAGTAATCTGAAAACGATGCCTAAAGGAAATCGGATTTAACATAGCTTACCCGCCTCTAACGAGGTGTTTTTTTTTAAGATCAAATAGACACCCTGTGCGAAGGTAAGGGTATTAAATATGAAGTTCCCGGCATTCGTTTTGGCGAATGCCTTTTTTTGTATCATTTTTTAACAGAAAAATATAGTGTGATTGATGTGAATCATATGAAAAAGATAAAGACCCTTTTCGCTATAAGCAAAAAGGGTCTTTGTTATGACTACAATTTTTACAACGATCAGATTGGAGTTTAGATGAACAGGAACGGCAGCAGAAACAATGTTGCTACCAGAGCCAGATCGATTCCTGCTCCATAGCCGTAACCCCCACCGTATCCTCCGTAACCATATCGACCGTAGGCCGAAGATTTAACTTTTTTTGTTGCAACAGCGTTTTTCTTGCTGCTTTTTACCAGCTGCTGTTTGGATTTGACTGAACACAGCCGTGGTCCCTCGAAACACCCGTTCAAATAAATTTTGCCATCACGACATTGACTAAGCGTACCATACATATGCTTACCGTCGTTCATAACGAGACAAACGGAACGTCCAACGTGCGGAGAAACCGTTTCTTCACATACCCGATTAATTCTGTACATGCAAATCCTCCTCATTAGATGCGGTTGCCGCTTGAATTCAACGGTTTGTATATCATAGTAAAAAGAAGAGCAATTGGTATGGACGAGTACCCGGAAAATCGAATAGGGAGGAGCCGTTTTTGAATCTGCTCCATACACTGGGAGAAGTGAGGAGGGGATGTCGCGTGGATTATCATGACATGCTGGCTCGGTTAGGGGAGGGAAGTGCCCATCCTGGAGGATTTTTGGCAACACTGAAGTTGCTGGATGGCTTATCTCTGCCTGTGAGTAATCATATTCTTGAAATAGGGTGCGGCACTGGGAGGACTGCGTGTTACCTGGCTAAAAGTGGATATCGGGTAACGGCGATTGATCTTCATCGCAATATGCTGGATAAGGCAGTTCGGCGAGCGAGACGAGAACGGGTGGATGTTCGATTTGTTCAGGCGGATGTAACATCGTTACCTTTTCCGGAAAATCATTTTGATGTGGTATTTGTAGAGTCGGTCACGATCTTCACCCCATGGCGGAGTGCACTTGCTGAGTATAGAAGAGTGTTGAAACCTGGTGGACTTTTAGTGGATCGGGAGATGGTTCTATCAGGCCAGAAGACCGAATTGATGTGTCGCAGGTTAAAGCAATTTTACGGTATACGAACCCTGGTAACGGCCACAGCATGGAGAAAACGCTTCAAGCAGTGTGGTTTCACCAAGGTAGAGGTCAAAGAACATTCGCGATCCATGGGAAAATGGGGCGTTGATCATGATCCACATCGCGAGATCGATATGAATTGGTTTGAGGATGAACGTATGCAGCGAATGAGTCAAACCAATGATCGTTTGCTCGCGAAATACGGCAAAAAGTTGGGATATGCTGTTTTTGCGGCTAGGGCACCGTTGGAGGTCAAAAAGGAAAAATAGGAAAAAGACAACTCACACAATCGTGTGGGTTGCCTTTGGTTTGTTTCGACAGCACGTACTACAGCATATCGTTGTCGATAATCCGCCAGTGGTGTTTGAGCAGGGCTTCCAGTTGGTTCTTATCTTTGGCTCGAAAAGCACTTAAAATTTGCCGGTGCTCTTCATTAACTTCGAGCAGTACCTCAGATAGCTTTGGTTTATTATCGCTAACATAAGATTGCCGGATGAAACTGTTCTTCAATGTGTTTAACATCTCAATGACTGTTGCATTACCACATCGCTGAATGTACAGATTATGGAACTGATATTGGTTCTTGTTGTAGGCAGCAAGATCAAGCTGGCTGATATCTTCGTCCATTCGAACAACCAGAGTTTCCATCTCCAAAAGTTCAGATGGTCTGAGGTGGTCTGTTGCAAGTGTGGCAGCAAGTGCCTCCAGCACACCGATCGCTTGGGAGAATTCCAGTTTTTTGCCTGCATCAAAAGGAGTGACAATAAATCCCCTGCGTGGGATGTATTGCAGCAGATTGTCTGAAGCCAGCTGGAAAAGCGCCTCCCGAGTAGGCGTGCGACTGATGTCCAGCTTTTTGCATATTTCTGCCTCGTTGATCTTCTGGTTGGGAAGCAACGTCCCGTCTTGAATCTTCTGGGCAATGTAATCGTATACGTGATCTTTCAAGGACCGGTATTTGGGTACCTCCATACCGAATCCTCCTTTCTATGTATAGTGAATAAATAGATGGGTGTGGGGCCGTACTGTACGCGCCGTTCAGGAGTTTCAAGTTTTTATCATCTTAACACCGAGGGGGAAGTTGGGCAAGCAAACTTCATGTTTCAGCCGATGTAAATTCTATGTTATATATATCACATTTTATGGAATTAAAGCGTATAAATGTTTAAATAATGATTGTGATAAACCAGAATGTTTGTTAGTATTACTTACATATAAGTCCATATATTGTCTTATGTATATTGTATACAAACCATTATGTTACTTATTCAAAAAAAAGAATAGGGGTATGATGTGTGAAAAAAGTGCTTTTGCCAATGATGCTGTTGTTAGTGGTTGTATTCATGTCCGCATGTGGGCAGGAAAAAACGACAGGAACCGGATCAGACGCTACTTCGTCTTCGGGCAGTAGCTCTGCGGAAAAGGAAGTCATTGTACTTGGAACCAGTGCGGACTATGCACCCTATGAATTTCATAAGAAAATTGATGGTAAAGATACCATTGTAGGTTTTGACATCGAGATTGCCAAAGCAATTGCGGCTGATCTGGGAGCCGAGCTGAAGATTGAGGACATGGACTTTGATGGCCTTCTTATGGCCCTCGGTACAGATAAGGTTGATTTTGTAATATCAGGCTTAACCCCTACCGAGGAACGAAAGAAGAACGTTGATTTTACGGATATCTACTATTATGCAGAGCAGGCTGTACTTGTTAGAGATGGGGAAGGTACGGCATTAAAGTCTGTGAATGATCTATCAGGCAAGCAGGTTGGTGTACAAAAGAGTTCCATTCAGGAAGGGATTGCTCAGGAAATAGAGGGAGCAAAGCTCACTTCTCTGGCCAAAATACCTGAACTGATTCTGGAGTTGCAGACGGGGCGTGTAGACGCGCTCATCCTGGAGAAGCCGGTGGCTGAACAGTATGTGAAGAACCAAGAGGGGCTTGTTATTGCAGGTGTGGAGGTTGAACAGGCTGAAGACGAGGGTGGTTCGGCCATCGCGGTGAAGAAAGGTAATCAGAAGCTGCTGGATCAGATCAACACTACATTGGAAAAGCTCAAAACGAACGGAGATATTGAACGGTTCGTCGTTGAAGCGAATGAGATGCTCGGCGAATAAACCGGACGAGTGAGGGATATGCCGTGAATTTAGATTTTTCCTTTCTATTAGAACATTGGCAGGATTATGCACGAAGTGCGTGGGTCACGCTTGAACTTTCCTTCTTCGGTGTATTGTTTGGTACGTTGCTGGGTGTAATCATGGCGCTAATACGAATATCCCGAATATGGCCAATTAAATTTGTGGCATCGGCGTATATTGAACTCATTCGAGGAACGCCAATGCTCGTACAGATTCTTATTATTCATTATGGTCTGACGGTTGTAGGTGTGAACTTGCCGGCATTTATGTCGGGGGTGGTAGCTCTGACGATGAATAGCTCGGCTTATATGGCAGAGGTGTTCAGGGCCGGGATTCAAGCGATTGATAAAGGACAGACCGAAGCTTCGCGCTCCCTTGGTATGACAAATGGTATGACACTTCGTTATATTATACTGCCGCAGGCTTTTCGTAACATGCTTCCAGCCATCGGTAATGAATTCATTATTATCATTAAAGATTCTTCGCTTGTCTCCATGATCGGCATAGCCGAGATTATATACACGGCCAGAACGATTCAGGGTGTTACGTTCCAGCCGCTTGCTCCGTTGCTTATTGCCGCCGGCCTCTATTTTATAATCACATTTACACTGGCTAATTTACTCTCTTGGTTGGAACGTAGACTTTCTACTTCTCGCTAACTATGGATAAAGGATTGGATTCGAGAAAGGCTTGGATTAGGCTGGAGTGGAAAAAGAGAGATGTAGTCGTAAATGGCGATGGCATCGCATACATTGTTATTGTATTTTGTATACAATATTTTGGAAAGGTGTTGGGTGTGTATGTCAGATTCCAAAATGTTAATTGATTGGTCGGAGCGTTATGCTGCACCTAATTATCATCCGCTCCCTATTGTTATTGAACAGGCGGAAGGGGTATGGGTGGAAGACCCTGAAGGCCGCCGTTATATGGATATGTTAAGTGCATACTCTGCATTGAATCATGGTCATAGACATCCTTTGATCATACAGGCGCTCAAGGATCAGGCAGATCAGGTTACGCTGACATCACGGGCATTCCACAGCAGCTCCGCTTCTCTTTTTTATCAGAAACTCTCACAATTCACGGGGAAATCGAAGATTCTCGCCATGAATACAGGAGCGGAAGCGGTGGAGACTGCGGTGAAGGCGGTACGTAGATGGGCTTATCGTTGCAAAGGTGTACCGGAAAATCAAGCCGAAATCATCGTATGCTCTGGTAACTTTCATGGAAGAACTCTGACGGTTACGTCCTTTTCTTCTTCAGCGGAGTATAAAAAAGATTTTGGACCGTTCACACCTGGATTCCGGATTATTCCCTATGGAGATATAGAAGCGCTGAAAAAGGCCATTACACCAAATACGGCTGGTTTTCTTATAGAGCCTATTCAGGGCGAAGCTGGAATCGTTATCCCGCCTGATGGATATTTGGCAGAAGCTTTTGCTCTGTGTAAGAGCCAGCAGGTGTTGACTGTATCTGATGAGATCCAGACCGGATTTGGCAGAACAGGTCGCCGTTTTGCCTCCGACTGGGAAGGGGTTGAACCAGACATCTGGGTTATGGGCAAAGCGCTGGGGGGAGGAGTCATGCCCATCTCGGCTATCGCTGCTGATGCGCAGATACTTGATTTGTTTGAGCCGGGGTCTCATGGTTCTACGTTTGGGGGTAACCCACTCGCCTGCGCCGTAGCTATAGCAGCTCTGAAAGTTCTTGAAGATGAGAAGCTTGCCGAGCGGTCGGAGCGTCTAGGGAACTATTTTATGAAAAGACTTCGAGATATTCGCAGTTCAGCCATACGGGATATTCGGGGGAAAGGTTTATTTATTGGTGTTGAACTGCATGAACCAGCCCGTCCTTATTGTGAGCGGTTGATGTCTACTGGACTGCTGTGTAAAGAAACCCATGAGACAACCATTCGATTTGCTCCACCACTGACGATTAAAGAGTCCGAGATTGACTGGGCACTGGAGAGAATTGAGCAGGTATTGATCACCAATGAGGGAGCTGACCTACATGAAAAATGATGATGATGTACACGGTGGAATAAAAGATACTTCTATTGATACAAGTCAAACATCTGTGCAACGTAATATTGCTATCATTAAGGTTCCTTTTGGACTTGGTGGAGCAAGAGGTGGAGCAGAGTTGGGGCCTGATGAATTGATTACAGCTGGACTGAAGCGGGAGATTACGAGTCTTGGGCTAGTGCTTTCCAAAGAAGTGCGGGTAGATTGTCCTTCTGAACCGGCTGCCCCTATTGAGCGAAATCGTGTAAAACATTTAAATGAGGTACGTCAGGTCAGTCAGAAGGTGTGTAGTGAAGTATCAGGCGCAGTAGAGGAGGGTGCATTCCCACTTGTGCTTGGGGGAGATCATAGTGTAGCGATTGGTACTTTTGCCGGGCTAACAGCACATTATTCGAATTTGGGTGTGATCTGGTTTGATGCGCATGCAGACTTGAATACGGAAGAACGCAGCTTGTCCGGTAATATGCATGGGATGAGTGTGGCTGCATCATTGGGGCATACTGCATTCAATCTGTCGCACATTACTGGAGCAGGCGCGTTTATTGATCCTTCCAACTTAGTCTATATTGGTTTGCGTGATCTGGATGAGTATGAGAAAGAGCAGATTAAGGGGCTGGGAATCCGAGCATTTACGATGCATGATATTGACCGGATGGGAATAAAGAAAGTTATTGAGGAAGCAATAGCTACAGCGGGAAAAGGGACAGATGGTATTCATGTCAGCTTCGACATGGATTGTCTGGATCCGCGGGAAGCTCCGGGTGTGGGAACCCCAGTACCTGGTGGTCTGAATTACCGAGAGGCACATTATGCATTGGAGATACTTGCTTCCACAAATCAAGTTACGTCGATGGAACTGGTTGAGGTGAATCCGTTGTTTGATCATAATAGACATACGGCACGACTTGGTGTGGAACTGATCGCTTCGTTACTTGGTAAGCGCATATTGTAATCACTGAGAAGTGAAACGGAATGTGTAAGCTGTGCCCAAGGAATATACTTTCTTATCTATTATAGAAGGAAAGAAAACTGAGATCTCCGAAAACTAGGGCTAGTCACAATCAATTGTTCACTGCAATCGCAGTGGAAGTGGCTTCCCTGGTTATGTTTAATGGATATGTATATTAGAAGCGCCGTAATAAGGATGCTGAGAGTGATTTCTATAATACAGGAGCGTCAGATTACATATTGTGCTGATGATGTGGGTTGATTATCATTTTTGAAAAAAGACTTGCAATTGAAATCTGTACATGATATATTCTAATTCCGGCCAAGAAAACACGGTTTACATGGTGCGGCAAGCGATTGAAATAAGCTTCGAAAGAAACTTAAAAAAAGAGCTTGCAAAGTTGGTTCGGACATGATATTATATAAGAGTTGCTGAAGAGAAAAACATTCGGTAACGAAACGAGTTTGATCTTTGAAAACTGAACAACGAGTGAGTGAACATTCTGCTTGCAGAATGAACGCAAAAGTTTGAGACAAGCCTTGGCTTGGATCGACTGGAGCACAAATGAGATTTTTAATCTCGTCAGATTCAAAATGAGCTTATCGCTCTTTTCAATACTTTATTGGAGAGTTTGATCCTGGCTCAGGACGAACGCTGGCGGCATGCCTAATACATGCAAGTCGAGCGGACTTGAAGAGAAGCTTGCTTCTCGGATGGTTAGCGGCGGACGGGTGAGTAACACGTAGGCAACCTGCCCTCAAGTTTGGGACAACTACCGGAAACGGTAGCTAATACCGAATAGTTGTTTTCTTCGCCTGAAGGAAACTGGAAAGACGGAGCAATCTGTCACTTGGGGATGGGCCTGCGGCGCATTAGCTAGTTGGTGAGGTAACGGCTCACCAAGGCGACGATGCGTAGCCGACCTGAGAGGGTGATCGGCCACACTGGGACTGAGACACGGCCCAGACTCCTACGGGAGGCAGCAGTAGGGAATCTTCCGCAATGGGCGAAAGCCTGACGGAGCAATGCCGCGTGAGTGATGAAGGTTTTCGGATCGTAAAGCTCTGTTGCCAGGGAAGAACGCTTGGGAGAGTAACTGCTCTCAAGGTGACGGTACCTGAGAAGAAAGCCCCGGCTAACTACGTGCCAGCAGCCGCGGTAATACGTAGGGGGCAAGCGTTGTCCGGAATTATTGGGCGTAAAGCGCGCGCAGGCGGTCATTTAAGTCTGGTGTTTAATCCCGGGGCTCAACCCCGGATCGCACTGGAAACTGGGTGACTTGAGTGCAGAAGAGGAGAGTGGAATTCCACGTGTAGCGGTGAAATGCGTAGATATGTGGAGGAACACCAGTGGCGAAGGCGACTCTCTGGGCTGTAACTGACGCTGAGGCGCGAAAGCGTGGGGAGCAAACAGGATTAGATACCCTGGTAGTCCACGCCGTAAACGATGAGTGCTAGGTGTTAGGGGTTTCGATACCCTTGGTGCCGAAGTTAACACATTAAGCACTCCGCCTGGGGAGTACGGTCGCAAGACTGAAACTCAAAGGAATTGACGGGGACCCGCACAAGCAGTGGAGTATGTGGTTTAATTCGAAGCAACGCGAAGAACCTTACCAGGTCTTGACATCCCTCTGATCGATGCAGAGATGTATCTTTCCTTCGGGACAGAGGAGACAGGTGGTGCATGGTTGTCGTCAGCTCGTGTCGTGAGATGTTGGGTTAAGTCCCGCAACGAGCGCAACCCTTATATTTAGTTGCCAGCACTTCGGGTGGGCACTCTAGATAGACTGCCGGTGACAAACCGGAGGAAGGTGGGGATGACGTCAAATCATCATGCCCCTTATGACCTGGGCTACACACGTACTACAATGGCCGGTACAACGGGCTGCGAAATCGCGAGATGGAGCCAATCCCAACAAAGCCGGTCTCAGTTCGGATTGCAGGCTGCAACTCGCCTGCATGAAGTCGGAATTGCTAGTAATCGCGGATCAGCATGCCGCGGTGAATACGTTCCCGGGTCTTGTACACACCGCCCGTCACACCACGAGAGTTTATAACACCCGAAGTCGGTGGGGTAACCGCAAGGAGCCAGCCGCCGAAGGTGGGATAGATGATTGGGGTGAAGTCGTAACAAGGTAGCCGTATCGGAAGGTGCGGCTGGATCACCTCCTTTCTATGGAGAATCGTTTCCTGCAACGGAAACATTCAAATAGCAGACTAGATCTGCACAAACTACTCACTCGTTGCTCAGTTTTGAGAGCTCAAACTCTCAAACAGCTTGCTTTTGCATGGAGCTTGTTCTTTGAAAACTAGATATCGAAACGAAACAAACGCGAATTAGAACATTCCTTTTTAGCTGAACTTGTGTTAAACAAGTTTCAATAAAAACGGTAGTCAAATTGCTTTTGTGATGGTATCGGGTGAGAGCGACTTTTGGCTTTGCGCAAGCAAAACAAGGGAAGCGAGCGACCGAAACCGGAACAAAATGGTTAAGCTACTAAGAGCACACGGAGGATGCCTAGGCGCTAGGAGCCGATGAAGGACGTGGCGAACAACGAAACTGCCTCGGGGAGCTGTAAGCAAGCTTTGATCCGGGGGTGTCCGAATGGGGAAACCCAGCTGGGGTAATTTCCAGTTACTCATAACTGAATACATAGGTTATGCAGAGGCATACCAGGGGAACTGAAACATCTAAGTACCCTGAGGAAGAGAAAACAATAGTGATTCCGTCAGTAGCGGCGAGCGAACGCGGAGAAGCCCAAACCAGAGAGCTTGCTCTTTGGGGTTGTGGGACGTCTCACATGGAGTTACAAAGGAACCGGTTAAGCGAAGAGGTCTGGAAAGGCCCGCCAAAGAAGGTAAAAGCCCTGTAGTTGAAAGTTGGTTCCCTCCGAGACGGATCCCGAGTAGTGCGGGGCACGTGAAACCCCGTATGAATCCGGCAGGACCATCTGCCAAGGCTAAATACTTCCTAGCGACCGATAGTGAAGCAGTACCGTGAGGGAAAGGTGAAAAGCACCCCGGAAGGGGAGTGAAATAGAACCTGAAACCGTGTGCTTACAAAAAGTCAGAGCCCGTTTTAGGGGTGATGGCGTGCCTTTTGTAGAATGAACCGGCGAGTTACGTTCCCGTGCAAGGTTAAGGTGAAGAGCCGGAGCCGCAGCGAAAGCGAGTCTGAATAGGGCGACTGAGTACGTGGACGTAGACCCGAAACCGGGTGATCTACCCCTGTCCAGGGTGAAGGTGCGGTAACACGCACTGGAGGCCCGAACCCACGCATGTTGAAAAATGCGGGGATGAGGTGGGGGTAGCGGAGAAATTCCAATCGAACTCGGAGATAGCTGGTTCTCCCCGAAATAGCTTTAGGGCTAGCCTCGGAAAACAGAGTCGTGGAGGTAGAGCACTGATTGGGTGCGGGGCCCGCAAGGGTTACCAAGCTCAGTCAAACTCCGAATGCCATAGACTTACTTCCGGGAGTCAGACAGTGAGTGCTAAGATCCATTGTCAAAAGGGAAACAGCCCAGACCATCAGCTAAGGTCCCCAAGTGTGTGTTAAGTGGGAAAGGATGTGGAGTTGCACAGACAACCAGGATGTTGGCTTAGAAGCAGCCATCATTGAAAGAGTGCGTAATAGCTCACTGGTCGAGTGACTCTGCGCCGAAAATGTAACGGGGCTAAACACACCACCGAAGCTATGGCTTGATGCTTTGCATCAGGGGTAGGGGAGCGTTGTATAAGGGTTGAAGGTGTACCGTAAGGAGCGCTGGACATTATACAAGTGAGAATGCCGGTATGAGTAACGAAAAGATCAGTGAGAATCTGATCCGCCGAAAGCCTAAGGGTTCCTGAGGAAGGCTCGTCCGCTCAGGGTAAGTCGGGACCTAAGGCGAGGCCGAAAGGCGTAGTCGAAGGACAACAGGTCGAAATTCCTGTACCACCGTAAGCCGTTATGAGCAATGGGGGGACGCAGTAGGGTAGTGACGCGGACTGATGGATGTCCGTCTAAGCAGTAAGGCTGATGTGTAGGCAAATCCGCACATTGTAAGGCTGAGCTGTGATGGGGAGCGAAAATTATAGTAGCGAAGGTCATGATCTCACACTGCCAAGAAAAGCCTCTAGCCAGGTGATGGTGCCCGTACCGCAAACCGACACAGGTAGGCGAGAAGAGTATTCTAAGGCGCGCGGAAGAACTCTCGTTAAGGAACTCGGCAAAATGACCCCGTAACTTCGGGAGAAGGGGTGCCCCGGTAGTGTGAATAGCACGAGGGGGCCGCAGTGAAAAGGCCCAAGCGACTGTTTAGCAAAAACACAGGTCTGTGCGAAGCCGTAAGGCGAAGTATACGGGCTGACGCCTGCCCGGTGCTGGAAGGTTAAGGGGAGTGGTTAGGAGCAATCCGAAGCTGTGAACCGAAGCCCCAGTAAACGGCGGCCGTAACTATAACGGTCCTAAGGTAGCGAAATTCCTTGTCAGGTAAATTCTGACCCGCACGAATGGCGTAACGACTTGGGCGCTGTCTCAACGAGAGATCCGGTGAAATTTTAATACCTGTGAAGATGCAGGTTACCCGCGACAAGACGGAAAGACCCCATGGAGCTTTACTGCAGCTTGATATTGAATTTGGGTACGATCTGTACAGGATAGGTGGGAGCCTTTGAAGTGTGAGCGCCAGCTTGCATGGAGGCAACGTTGGGATACCACCCTGATCGTATCTAGGTTCTAACCTGGTACCGTAATCCGGTGCGGGGACAGTGTCAGGTGGGCAGTTTGACTGGGGCGGTCGCCTCCTAAAGAGTAACGGAGGCGCCCAAAGGTTCCCTCAGAATGGTTGGAAATCATTCGAAGAGTGCAAAGGCATAAGGGAGCTTGACTGCGAGACCTACAAGTCGAGCAGGGACGAAAGTCGGGCTTAGTGATCCGGTGGTACCGCATGGAAGGGCCATCGCTCAACGGATAAAAGCTACCCTGGGGATAACAGGCTTATCTCCCCCAAGAGTCCACATCGACGGGGAGGTTTGGCACCTCGATGTCGGCTCATCGCATCCTGGGGCTGAAGTAGGTCCCAAGGGTTGGGCTGTTCGCCCATTAAAGCGGTACGCGAGCTGGGTTCAGAACGTCGTGAGACAGTTCGGTCCCTATCTGTCGTGGGCGTAGGAAATTTGAGAGGAGCTGTCCTTAGTACGAGAGGACCGGGATGGACGTACCGCTGGTGTACCAGTTGTTCCGCCAGGAGCACCGCTGGGTAGCTATGTACGGACGGGATAAACGCTGAAAGCATCTAAGCGTGAAGCCCCCCTCAAGATGAGATTTCCCAGTATGTAAGACCCCTTGAAGACGACGAGGTAGATAGGCTGGGGGTGGAAGTGCAGCAATGCATGGAGCTGACCAGTACTAATCGGTCGAGGGCTTATCCAATAGCAAGTTGTAAATCGCATGTTTCGTTTCGAATCTAGTTTTCAGAGAATGATCTCTGAATGTAAGCTAAGCTACGCGTTTGGTGGCGATGGCGGAGGGGTTCCACACGTACCCATCCCGAACACGACCGTTAAGCCCTCTAGCGCCGATGGTACTTGGACCGCAGGGTCCTGGGAGAGTAGGACGCCGCCAAGCGATTTCCCTTTGGGGTATTTTTTTTGCCCCCCTTGCCAAGGAATAAGGGATATATATTAGGGCCCTTAGCTCAGTTGGTTAGAGCGCACCTCTGATAAGGGTGAGGCCGGTGGTTCGAGTCCACCAGGGCCCATAGCAAGACCACAACAAGAAATACACAGTGTATGGGGCCATAGCTCAGCTGGGAGAGCGCCTGCCTTGCAAGCAGGAGGTCAGCGGTTCGATCCCGCTTGGCTCCACCATTCCCTGATAGCTCAGTTGGTAGAGCACTCGACTGTTAATCGAGTTGTCACAGGTTCGAGCCCTGTTCGGGGAGCCATATGGAGAGGTGTCCGAGCTGGCCGAAGGAGCACGATTGGAAATCGTGTAGGCGTCACAAGCGTCTCGAGGGTTCGAATCCCTCTCTCTCCGCCAGATATTTTTTAGCAAGGCCCGTTGGTCAAGGGGTTAAGACACCTCCCTTTCACGGAGGTAACAGGGGTTCGAATCCCCTACGGGTCATATTATGGAGGCTTAGCTCAGCTGGGAGAGCATCTGCCTTACAAGCAGAGGGTCGGGGGTTCGATCCCCTCAGCCTCCACCATATAACTTTATAACGACGCGGGGTGGAGCAGCCCGGTAGCTCGTCGGGCTCATAACCCGAAGGCCGCAGGTTCAAATCCTGCCCCCGCAATTATACTTTCCTTGAGAAAGTGATCTGGAACCGTGGTGTAGTTGGCCTAACATGCCTGCCTGTCACGCAGGAGATCGCGGGTTCGAATCCCGTCGGTTCCGCCATTTTTTAATTAAATATACACCGTGCCGGTGTAGCTCAACTGGTAGAGCAACTGACTTGTAATCAGTAGGTTGGGGGTTCAAGTCCTCTCGCCGGCACCATTTTTAGTATTTACATCTGAATTTGTGATAGAATGTATATTACAAGTAAAATTGTTAATACTAAGATTCTCTTAGTGGATGAATGGCTTACTCTATGGCGGTCGTGGCGAAGTGGTTAACGCACCGGTTTGTGGATCCGGCATTCGGGGGTTCAATTCCCCTCGATCGCCCCATGATTTTTTAATGGGGATTAGCCAAGCGGTAAGGCAACGGACTTTGACTCCGTCATGCATAGGTTCAAATCCTATATCCCCAGCCATTTCATTACGAGTCATTAGCTCAGTTGGTAGAGCACCTGACTTTTAATCAGGGTGTCGAAGGTTCGAGCCCTTCATGACTCACCATTATATTTTGCGGTCGTGGCGGAATTGGCAGACGCGCACGGTTCAGGTCCGTGTGGGCTAACCCCCGTGGAGGTTCGAGTCCTCTCGACCGCACCATATGTTTTGCGGAAGTGGCTCAGCGGTAGAGCATCGCCTTGCCAAGGCGAGGGTCGCGGGTTCGATTCCCGTCTTCCGCTCCAATATTTGCGCCCTTAGCTCAGCTGGATAGAGCGTTTGACTACGAATCAAAAGGCCGGGAGTTCGAATCTCTCAGGGCGCGCCATTATTCTCATAAGTATCGGGATGTAGCTCAGCTTGGTAGAGCACCTGGTTTGGGACCAGGGGGTCGCATGTTCAAATCGTGTCATCCCGATTTTTTTTATTTGCGGGTGTAGTTCAATGGTAGAACTTTAGCCTTCCAAGCTAATAGCGTGGGTTCGATTCCCATCACCCGCTTCCGAGTAACATATAGAAGAGTCTTTGCTTATAGCAAAGGCTTTTTTTGTGTTAAAAAGAATAAGTGTAATTTATTTAAAATAGGGTCAATTGTCATTTGATTAAGGATGGAATCTTTGTTTAAATAAATAGAACAATTCTTATCTGATTAACCGTATTTATTTATAAAGGAGGACAAACAGTAATGAAAAGAGCTCTGGTCATTGGTGGAAACGGAACATTAGGTGAAGCCGTTGTTGCGAAACTGAGAGATTATTCCGTTGAGGTTATTACAGCAGGTAGACAATCCGGGGATGCTCAGGTGGATATGACGTCGACAGAGAGTATTACTACCCTCTTCGAAACGGTGAGAAATATTGATTACGTCATTGTGGCGGCGGGCCAGACCCATTATGCGAAACTTGAAGAACTGACACCTGAGAACAATATGATTAGTGTGCAGGGTAAACTGCTTGGACAGGTCAATATCGTATTGATTGGACAGCACTATATTAACGATAAGGGGAGTTTCACGCTGGTCAGTGGCATTATACAAGACCACCCTATTGAGCAAGGTGCATCAAGTGCTATGGTCAATGGGGCTATTGATTCGTTTGCCAAAGCGGCAGCGTTTGAGTTACCAAGAGGCATTCGTTTGAATTCGGTTAGTCCTAATCTGTTTGTAGAGTCTGCGGAGAAATATAAGAATTTCTTTATTGGATTTAATCCTGTACCTGTAGAAAAAGTGGCTAATACGTTTATCCAGAGTGCACTTGGGATTGAAACAGCCCAAAATTTCAAAATATATTAAAAGTCGGAAAGTTATATATGATTTTGATGATTACCTATCCCTAATTAATTGCAGGATGAGAAAGGTGTACATGAAATACATTTAGCTGTTAAGCATGTAGAATGATTTTTCATGAAACAGAACTGAATGAGGCCATTTGAAATATTAAATAAAAAGGAGATCCACCGAAAATCCGGTGAATCTCCTTTTGTTTGTTGTGGATGAAACAGAGGTATATTGACTATTATGGAGCAGGTAGCCCAAGAACTTCGAGCATTTCATTACGTTTGAGCGATTCGGCAATGGGGCCGTCAATGAGCCATTTCTTAGCATTGAGGACATAGACATGACCATTTTGGACAGCGGGTAGGCTTTTCCATACTTGGAGTTGCTGGATTTCATTGAGTTCATCTTTTGTTTTTTGCAACGCTTCAGCTGACCCATCTGAGCTAATGGACACGATAAACAGATAGCCTGCTTTGATTTCAGGCAAAAGCTCTACCGAGATACTGGCATTCATCCGATCCGGATTCTCTGCCTCGAGTTTGGTAACGAGAGCATCGGGAGTGAATCCAACCTCATAACCCGCTCCTACATAACTGGAAGCTGGAAATGGCGTGGATGGAATGGAAGAGAAGAACAAACGCATATCCTTCTCTTCCAGGCGCAGGAATGCAGCTGTAGGTTTGGTCTTGGTGATATCGGCTGCGAGCTGCTGAGCTTCAGTTACTTGGTCTTTATTTTTTTGTAAAAGCTGTTCAGCCCGCTCTTCAATATCCAGCGCAGTAGCTACCTGCACGATAGATTCCTGCCAATTACGGCGATCATAAGTGATCGTAGGCGCGATCTTCTCGAGTTGTTCGAGAATTTTGGCATCCAAACTGGCATTGGCAATAATGAGGTCCGGATTGGCGCTGACTACAGCTTCAAAATTGACACTTTCATTGATGGGTTCGACATCCACGCCTTGAGCTTCAAGTTGCTCATTCAGGTAATCTTGCCGACCAATAGGTGTAGCAAGTACCAGTGGTACCTCCAAGGAGAGGAGAATGTCCTCCATATTAATGGACACAATCCGTTCGGGATGTGCCGGGATTTCTTTGCTGCCACTGGCGCTTTCCACGGTCTTAGTAGCTGATTCAGTGGATGAGTCCCCATCTGTCCCCGCAGCTGATTTTACGCCATCTGCAGATGGCTGCGAAGTGCTTGCAGGTGTCTGTCCACACGCAACAAGTAACATCGCGAGTATGAACAGGATCCCCGTTATTTTGACATATTGCTGTTTGTACATCATAATCCCCCTGTGTTTCTAATGATATTGATTCTCAGTACACTTTATATTGTAGCGGTCTCATGTTGGGGGAGACATAGCCTTCTGTGCTATCCGGTCATGGATTAATGTGCTGAGTTCCACCAAAAAGTTTCAGGGTTTCATCGATGATCTGATCATGAGCATATGGTGAATAATCCAACCACGGCATTTCATCTAGCAGATATACATGTTGGTTCTGCACAGGCATCAAATCTTGCCATTGCTGAGTATGTTGTAGTTTATGCCAACGTTGCTGGGATTCTGAGTCCTGGTCCACAATCAGTAACATGCGATCTCCAACCATTTGAGGCAACTCCTGTTCATCCAATGCACGATAGACTTGCCCTGGAAGCAGATCATGTGAAGGCGCCACGCCCAGGTCGTTATATAGAACAGCGCCCCCATTGCGTCGCCCGTAGATTAACAGATGACCCATCATGATATGAATAATGGAGACCGTGTCCTTACCGATTAAATGAGTAAGCTGCTCTTTGGCTTGGATTACCTTGTCATCGTACTGCTCCAACCAATGCTGAGCATCTTGTTGCTGTCCCACAATGGAGGCAACTTGTATGAAGTGTTCCCGCCAGCTCAATCCTTTCCATGGGATAACGATGGTAGGCGCAATTCGCTGCAGCGTTCTTTTTAACGTATGGGCTTCGTACTCATTACAGAGTATGAGGTCAGGGCTCGCTTGCATCAACAACTCAACGTTGGTTTGCCAGATATGAGGATTCATTCGTTTGCTACGCCCCAGATGATAAGGGATATTGGAGAAAAAAAGATTCCTGTGTTGATCCCGTCGGTTATCGATCAATGCCGCATGGGGGATGATCTGTAATGCTAGCAGATGGCCAGTGGTTCCGAAGGAGAGAGCGGCAATTTTACTGCGTTTCTGTCGTTGATAGGTAGAGGGAGACACGCCAACATATTTTTTGAATTTGCGACTAAAGTAAAACTCGTCCTGAAAACCAACCTGTGAGGCGATATGTTTGATGGTTTGGCCGGGGACGAGCAGCATCTCTTTGGCCCGGTCCATGCGGATGCTATTCACGTATTCCATGGGACTGATGCCAGTGCTGTTTTTGAATACCCGCGAATAGTGCCATACACTCATGCCTGCCACTCCGGCAAGAACTTCCCGAGAAAGATGCTCAGCATATCCAAGCTCAATAAGTTCAAGCGTTTGATCCAAAGCAGAGATGTGTTCGGAATCTCCTATTGCACTTTCTTTGGGAGGAGCATACACATGGGTTAACAATTCATGCATCAAAGTCTGAATACGAAATGGACGATTTTCTTGAGGTACAGAGATACACTCATGGAGCTGTGAAGCAATTTTGGTACATTCCTGAAAAAGTTCATGCGGTAACTCATCGGCATAAGACGAACGAAGTAACCCTTTTTGGTAAATCTCCCTTACAGTAGAGCCGGAAGTAGCTTTATTGATATCGGAGAGAGGTTTCAACATATCAAAATATATCGCGATGCCCTGTAAAGGATGAACCTCATCCGTTGTATATTCTATCGCTGTTCCTGGCAGGATCAGATACATCTTGCCGAGTGTGGCATGATTCAGCCTGTGCCCAATACGAATATCAGCTTCACCACCAGTACAGATGAGCAGAAGATGTGAGTCCGCTAATACGAATGGGGCAAGAAAAGACGCTTGATCGAGAACTTCGGATGTCTTGAATCTTGCATATAGGTCACGGGTATGGTCACCGTTAGATATCAGTGGAAAGACTTGCAAAGTCACCAGAATCCCTCCTTAACTTACGATAGTAACATTACATATGATGTATTTGAGAATAATTATCAATTATCGCATATTGTCATTCAAATAAGAAGTCCATATGATAATATGAAAATGAAATAGCGAAATCTGATCATTGAACCGCGTAACTTTCCACTATAACTTGAATTGAAATAGGTTACCGAGTTGGAAAATAGCCAATACATAGTTCCCATCATCTAAACCGTTGAGCGAATAATTAGTGAAAATCTTAACTGATGTTAATCGTAGAATTACTTAAATAACAGATCATTTAATTCACTACGCAAAAAAAGACAAGCCCCTCTCCTACGATGTCCGCAGGAAGAGGAACTTGTCTTTTTAATTAGAGCTTGCGATTAGTATCTTTCCAGAATCGTCTGTGTTTTCAAGCCATCTGCAGGAATCAGCCAGTTGTTGTTCTCCAGCAACTGCAGCAGTTGGGTACGCAGTCCGGATACGGCTACAGCATCATCGGTTTTGAAAGAAACCTCTACGATATTCTCAATACCTGTACCTGCTGCGTCACGGATCGGCCATACTTCGAGTGTAAGCTCTTGACCACTCCATGTACCTTCATAACGTTGGAATATGATTGGACCATATGCACGGGATTGAGTCAATTGCTGCTTGCCCCAGTTGGAGGCAGACCAGTTTTTCAATTTGCCCGGAAGCTTGTCCAGTAACATGTTCAAGGCTTCTTGCTGCGAAGGAAGTTGGACTCCTGTCGCTTTGGTATCGACTTTTTTGGTGTTGGAGAAGCTCAGCGTCTGTTTGCCGTATCCCCAATCAATCTCAGCCTCGTAGTTATCATCTGATTTGTCAAATCCCTCTTGGTTAGCCAGAGTCAGCGCTGCGTTGATATCGCCATTGATCACAGGGTAGCGTTTTTTATAAGTCAATTCGTAGTTATTTTTATCATCCTTTTTGCGAAAACGAACATTCCATCCTTGTTGATCCAATCCGAGAGCATTGGTGTCGAAGTACTCTACGTTAATATTTCTTGGCGTGGAATTTAGGCCGAGTGTCTGGATCACTTCACTGCGTGGTGTCCCATCTGTATTCAATACAAGTTCCGGCTTGGCCAGAAACTTTACTTCATAAGCAGGAACGGCATTGGCAGCAGCTGAAGCCTGGGGTGCTCCCAGAAATGTCATTCCACTTCCCAATGTTACGATGCTCAACATCAATGAGGCGGTTACCTTTTTCCACTTTTTCAAAACCAATCACTCTCCTAATCTGGATTAACGTACAGACTCACTTTATCGCCTGAATATATGAAAGCGATTAAAGGGAAGCGCACATTGCGTTAACCCTGTATAGATTTGATGAATGGTAAACGATAGTTTATAGCGGATCAGGGCAATCAGCCATGGAAAATGGGGAAGCCGTGACTCACCTCTCGCAGCACTTCTTTGAAGCGGTTTACCTGAACGGAAGGGTGGCGATCCTTGTTATGTACCGTATAGATATGGCGCGGTGCCTGCTCTCCCGGAATTGGAAGAACTTGAATGAGCCCGTGCTGTTCCTCCCACTGTACCGCCATCCGAGACATGAATGAGACATGCCCCCCGATTAACACGAGCTGTTTGATCGCTTCCAGGGAATCCATCTCCACGGTACTCCGCAAACGAATATCATGTTGCGCAAGCCATTGATTGGTTAGCCGCCGTGTACTGGATTCATTGCCATGTAAGGCAAAAGGAATCTGTGCGATATGATCAGGTGTTAATGCATCCTTCTGGGCCAATTCATGTTGTGGAGAACAGATCAATACCAAGTCATCTTCACACAGCGTCTCAGCTTGCAGGGCGGGTCCAACAAATGGCTCGGAAGAGATCACCCCCAGATCAATCTGATGACGAATTAACATCTCGCGAATAACAGGTGATGGTTTGACGGATAAGACAATACGGATGCCCGGGAATTCCTGAGAAAAGGTGTTGAGTATGGTAGGCAGCAAATATGTAGCCGGTACATAGCTTGCTCCAATGTGCAGGGTGCCCCGATAGAGACTGTCATATTCCTTCACTACCCGCCTTGCCTCTTGGGTCAGAGCATTGATTTTGACAGAATAGTGGAGCAAAGCCTGTCCGGCTTCGGTTAAAAAGGTCTTTCCACTACGCGATTCGAATAATCGCACGCCCATCTCTTCCTCCAATGACTTCATATGAAATGTAACGGTGGGTTGCTTGATCCCCAGTAACTTGGCCACGCTTGTCATGTGATGATGCTTGTCGATCAGTTCAACAATTTGCAATTTGATCAGATTCAATGTCCCGACACTCCTCTCACTTCTACTAGCCCCAATATATAAGATGATCTAATGTTTTTCATAAAGACGGAGAGTACAGAACCAATCTGAAGAAGCGAAGCCAAAAGCTTTCTGGAAGAAAGCTGCTTCGGAAGCATAAGCTTCGCCTTTATCCCCGGATTTCTCCCTTCATAAAGGGAATATAAGAAATCTGGGGATAACAGCGATCGGAAGATGGTGCTGTAATCGAAGCGACAACATGAAAATTAATTTAGTTCACCTACTATAGATTTAATCTATGAACATCAACAGAATTCATCTAAAAAGTTAATTCCAATTTTACATACAAGACATACAACTCGCGAAAGCGGACGTTAGACTGAGAACAGTGCAAGAGATCAAGTAACAGAAGACAGGCAGGGATGCTTATGAAATTAGAGATAACAGGAATTCAAAAATCATTTAATCAAACACCCGCACTGTTGCCGACAGATCTAACGCTTGAACATGGAAAGTTCACGACCCTGCTCGGCCCATCCGGCTGTGGCAAAACAACACTGCTCCGCATGTTGGCCGGGCTGGAACAGCCGGACGCGGGGGAGATTCGTGCAGATGGTCAGTGTATCTACTCTGCGGCGAAGCGGATTGATATACCAACACACAAGCGTAATCTGGGCATGGTGTTTCAGGATTTTGCATTATGGCCGCATATGACCGTATACGAAAATGTAGCGTTTGGCCTGAAGGCCGGAAAACAGAAATCTGATCTGCGGCAAAAGGTGAACGAAGCGCTTGGCATGGTTCGCCTGCAAGGCATGGAAGACCGATATCCTCATCAGCTGTCTGGTGGACAGCAGCAACGGGTTGCTTTTGCCAGAGCCGTAGCGGTTAGACCTGGTGTGATCCTGTTCGATGAGCCACTGAGTGCACTGGATGCTGTACTCCGGGAAGAGATGCGGATTGAGATGATGTCACTGGTTCGGGACATGGGATTGACTGCGCTGTACGTCACACATGATCAGATTGAAGCGATGTCGATGTCGGATGAGATTGTGGTGATGCAGAAGGGGCGGATATTGCAAAAGGGAAGCCCGGAAACGATCTACTCGGCGCCAAGTGATCCGTATGTCGCTTCGTTTATCGGAAAGTCCAACTGGCTCACGCCTAATCAATCGATGGTGCGTCCAGAGCATGTCACCTGGAACAAAACAGGTCATGACGATCTGTGTTATCCGGGGACGGTACTTAGTGTCAGCTATGTAGGTGAACGATATGAAGTACGAGTGCAGATGGAAGGGCTGGGCATATGGACAGCCTATATGAACCAAAGGGCGCGCGTAGGGGAGCGAGTGCAACTCTATGTAACCCCTGAGCGGATATGCCGAATGGACGGTTATGACCACCCGAGTGTGAAGCAGCAGAACGAAGCGATCGCAGTGGCATATTAAATTGTTGAACAAGCACGCAGTTGGAAGCAGAAGTACACATTTTATAAGAAACCAGGGGAGATGGACGAATATGTTGGGTATGAACAGACGAAAAAAGAGCGCAATGCTGTTATTGACAGCGGTAATGAGTATCAGTTTGTTCGGATGTAGTACAGGGAACTCGACCACAGGCAACGCGGCACAACCCGCGGGCGAAGGAAACACGGCAGCAGCGGCGGAAACAACGAAACCAGCTGGTGGCAAGTTGGTCTTGTACAGTGCTGGCCCACAGAAGCTGGCAGATAACATCGTGAGCGGATTTACAGACAAAACAGGGATCGAAGTTGAGATGTTTCAGGGAACGACAGGAAAAATTCTGGCTCGTATGGAAGCTGAGAAATCCAATCCGGTTGCAGACGTTGTGATCCTGGCCTCTTTACCTTCAGCACAGGCTCTGAAAGCGGATGGACTGACTATGCCATACCCTGAAGCAGCCAATGCAGACAAGTTGAACAAGGACTGGTCGGATGCAGAGGGCAACTATTTTAGCAGCAGTGCTTCCGCACTGGGCATTGTGTATAACACCAAACTGGTATCTACACCACCAACAAGTTGGGCAGAGCTGGCTACGCCTGCGTGGAAAGATGCAGTGAACATTCCCGACCCTACATTATCAGGTTCAGCACTCGACTTCATCACAGGCTACCTGAGTGCGAATGGTGAAAAAGGATGGGATCTGCTGAGCGCCTATAAAGCCAATGGTGTAGCGATGGCAGGCGCCAATCAGGAAGCACTTGATCCAGTCATTACGGGTGCCAAAAGCATCGTAGCAGCAGGTGTGGACTACATGGCGTATTCCTCCAAGGCAAAAGGCGAACCACTGGATATCGTATATCCTGAGGAAGGCACGGTAATCAGCCCAAGACCGGCAGCGATTCTGAAATCCAGTCCAAATGTAGAGAACGCCAAAGCGTTCATTGACTACTTGTTGTCTGATGAAGCACAGAAGCTCGTTTCAGATGCCTATCTGATCCCAGGCCGCGAAGACATTGAAGCGACTAACCGTGCCAATGTGAAGGATATTCCACAACTTAAAGTGGATTGGAACTGGATGAGTGAACATGGCGAAGAGACAGCGGCGCGTTTTTCCGAGACTTTTAAATAAGAAGAACAAGGATAGAGACAACTAGGCAAAAGGAATACCTGCTGTCTGTGGAAAGTCATGTGAGGTGAACGTAGTGAAACCTGTTGGAATGGACAACAACCGAATTTTTCGGAGAGTGGGCGTGATTCTAGCCCTCTTTCTGCTGACCATAAGTATTGGCGTGCCGCTCTTGCTGATCTTCTGGCAAAGTGTGTATCCGGACGGGCAGTGGGATTGGATGGCTCCGATTCGCACGATTACAGGTCATCATCTATCAGGTGTATTGCTGAATTCCGTCTGGCTTGGCATATGCGTTGTAGCGGTAACTACGCTGCTGGCGCTACCGCTGGCTTGGATGATGGCGAAGACCCGAATGGGCGAGCATCGCTGGGTCGATGTAATCCTGATGATTCCGTTCATGACCCCGCCGTATATCGGTTCGATGGGCTGGATTCTGTTTATGCAAAAAGGGGGATATCTGCAGCAATGGGTGCCCTCATCTGCGGGCTGGAGTGAGCTGTTCTTCAGCTTCTGGGGCATGGTGCTCATCATGAGCTTACACCTGTTCCCGTTCCTGTATCTGCTGCTTCGGGATGCATTGATCCGCATCGGTGGCAATCTGGAAGAAGCGGGAGCCGTGCACGGTGCACGTGCAGGATACCGTTTCAGACGTATTATTTTACCCCTGTTGTTGTCGTCTTACGGCATGGGAATCATGCTGGTCTTTGTCAAAACGATTGCAGAATTCGGAACACCGGCAACCTTCGGGCGCAAGATTGGCTATTATGTCATGACCTCCGAAATTCATAAGTACATCTCCAGTTGGCCGATTGACTTCGGCAAGGCGACTTCGCTGGCATCGGTGCTGTTGTCCGTCTGTCTGGTGATGTGGTATATGCAGTCTGCCATGAGCCGGAAGTTCACGTATCGTCTGGTCGGTGGCAAAGGGCAACGTTCGAAGCGATATTCTCTTCGTGGCGGAGCAGGATGGTTATGCGGGGTGTATCTTGCAATCCTGTTGATCCTGTCGATAGGTATCCCGTATTTCTCCATCATCGCCGCTTCGACCATGAAGTTACGGGGATCGGGAATTGCATTTGATAATCTGACCTTGGATCATTACAAAGAGCTGTTATCTTGGGGATCGGTGAGTATGAAGGCCATCGGGAACAGTCTGGGATTATCCCTCGCGGCTTCAACCGTTGCTGTTATTATCGGAACTGGATTTGCGCTGGCGATCGGCCGATCATCTTCATTCATGCAGCGTGTGATTGACTTGTTCAGTCTGTTGCCTAATACGGTGCCGGGTATCGTGATGGTCGTGGGTCTGATTCTGTTCTGGAACTCACCCTGGATGCCAGTTACGTTGTATAACACCTACGGCATGGTTGTGCTCACGTACGTTGTGCTCTTCTTGCCTTACACCGTGCAGTATGTAAAATCGAGCTTTACCCAGATTGACGGAACATTGTTCCAAGCTGGGCAAGTGTTTGGCGGGAAGCCACTGTATATTCTGCGGCGAATCCTGATCCCGCTGATCCTGCCCGGCATGCTGGCCGGCTGGATGATGACCTTTACGATTGCTACCCGGGAGCTGGTAGGTTCGTTATTGATTCTTCCGCCGTCGATGCAGACGTCGGCTACGTATATTTTTGCCCAGTTTGAACAAGGTCAGGTATCCCTCGGCATGGCGATGGCCGTGGTGACTGTAGGTATGACTGTGCTGATGCTGCTGGGAATCGAACTGCTGAATTCAAAGAGAAAGTGGAATGCATCATGATCAAACTGAACGTATGGGGCGGTGCAGGGGAACACGGACGTTCCGCCTATCTCCTGAGCGGGAGCCAGTTCCACCTTTTGCTGGATTGTGGTGTGAAAAAAGAAGGAACGGGCGAGTATCCGATGATTGACCCGGAGATTGTCCCGCAACTGGATGCGGTCCTGTTGTCCCACGCCCATGAGGATCATTCGGTCGCCATCCCTTTGCTGTACAAGATGGGCTACCAGGGTGAAGTGTGGACGACGAGAGAGACGAGGGCGCAACTGCGTACGTATTTTGCCAACTGGCGAAGGTTTGCAGAACGTGTCGGAGAGAAGCTCCCTTACGATGAAGCAGATGAGCAGGCTATTCGTTATCGGTATCTGGAAGATGAGGTCGTATCCCAAACCTGGTTCCAACCGATTCCCGAAGTAAAAGTGATGTGGGGACGGAGTGGACATCTGGCTGGATCGGTGTGGTTTGGGGTTGAAATGGAAGGTAAGCGGATTTTTTATTCCGGGGACTACACGTCAGAATCGATGCTTTTACAGGAGGATTATCCAGCGGAGGCGTTCTTACGGGAAAACATGATTCGTGAAGATACGTTGTTCGATACTCCGAGCAGTGAACAGTGGGGCGCGGAGGAACTAATTGCTATAAACAGTGGGCAAAAGGCTGGAGAACTCATAACGTCACCAGATCAGACATCTGTTGCATCAGAAGCGTCGTCAAGAACACTTGTATCCATGGAGATACCCATGAAGCAGAGAAATTTCACATCCAATGGAGCAGATGGAGCAGTCAGAGCAGGCAGAGCAAACGTAGCAGACGCTGCGCCAATATCTTCAGGCGGGCTGGTAGATCTGGCGATCGTTGATGCGGCCTACGGTACGGACCAGGATACACAGGCCGACAAACTGGAACAGCTTGAACGAGCCATTCGCCAGACGATTGCTCAAGGTGGAAAGGTGCTCTTACCTATGCCTATCGTAGGGCGTGGACAGGAGATCATACTGTGGGCACAGCAACAATTCCCGGCTATTCCAATCGTAGTGGAACAAGGGCTGGTGGACGGTATGAAGCAGCTTATGCATGTTCCGTATTGGTTGAGGGAGAAGGGAGAGCATGTCATCGGAAGTTCGTTGAAAGACAAAATTGATTGCTTTCTGACCGGACGAGGATGGGATCTACCTACAACCACCCAAGAGCGGGAACAACTGTTGGAACATCATGCTGCTTCGCTATGGTTCATTCCGGACGGCATGATGCAGTCCTCGCTTGCCCGTTGGTACTATAGTCAATTATCGGAAAGGAAGGAGAATCTGATTCTGCTCACTGGGCATGTTGCTCATGGTACATTTGCTGATAAGTTGCTACGGGTTCCTGACAAGTATGGAGTGTGTGATGTGCGGAAAATACGTTATAAAGTACATCAGGGCTGGAAGGATGTTGAAGGGATGCTGCATCAGGTTCCAGCAAGGCATACGGTCCTTGTGCATGCTGACCGGGCAGAGACGGACCGATTAAAAGAAGGTTTGCTCAGAAATAGCCCGTCACCGGGAACAGTGATACATTCACTGTCTGCTGGTGACGAGCTATATGTGTGAATTGTGCATGAATCGAATTGATGCGTCAGATTGGAACGTCCCTGGGGACGTTCTTTTTCCATTGTTGTCTGATCATTTAGGGTTCGCGATGAATGGGGTGCTCCAGTTCGGCATGACCCATCAAACTATCAACGGCTTCACCATCCACCAGTATATCCAGACTCTTCACTTCATCAAATTGAAACATCGTTGTTGTTAAAGCTTCCAATGCGAGCAATTCTCCACTGGTACCGAGGTTCGCTTCAGCGGGGATATGAACATCCAAAGTCACCGTACCCTCAGCATATTGGACAGAGAGCAATTCCACCTGCTCCCAGAGGGAAACAAGCTCTGAATCGGTGTTTGTTTGCAACGCTGCAAATGTTTTTTCATATTTTTCGGAGTCATCCTTGTACTCAATTTCCTGCTCTGTTTTCTCTAGCTCAAGTACCTGAGAGTCTGCCAAATATACATTAACGACTTGTGTATTCATTGTGCCCAGATCCACCTCCGTTTCGGATGGGTTTGGTGCCTGCACCTGTCCTCCCTGAACAGCAGGTTCATTCGAACCGGATTGGCTCACTGGCTTCTGGGCACATCCAACTCCGATAAGGATCAAGCATGTTAATATAAGTGCACAACCTAGCTTCTTATTCAAAGAAACACTTCCTTTATCTGATTTATTTGATGATTTATAGGCCCAAATACTCCTTGATTCCATCGGCTATCGCTTGAGCGGTTTTCATCTGAACAACTTCGGACGACATCAGTTCTTCATCGATTACATTACTCAAGAATCCTACTTCCAAAAGCACTGCAGGCATGGTCGTGTCTCGGATTACTTCCAAGTTGCCATTCTTCACACCACGATCTCTGAGACCCATGGCTTTCACCAAACGTTGATGAATGATAGTAGCTAATTCCTTGCTGTTACTGCGTTGATAATAATATGTCTCCGTACCTGTGGCTTGGGGGGCGGACTTCACGCTATTGCCATGGATAGATACAAATACATCTGCATTTAATTGATTGGCGAGTTGAACACGCTCAGGGCGGGTCGGATAGGTATCACCTTCACGAGTCATCACCAATTCGATATTGGGTTCATTGAGCAACAGGGCTTGTACTTTGTGAGCTAATACCAGATTGTATTCCTTTTCGGGTTTGTTCGTGATGCTGATCGTCCCTGGATCACTGCCACCGTGTCCTGGATCGATGACCACAACCTTGAGTCCTGAGTCGCCTACTGGAGTGACTGGAGCAGGTGAGACATTGTCACCCGCAACATTCAGATCAATAATCAGTTTGTCGGCAATCACATTGTGGCTGTACTGGACATTCTTCACATTATTCAATTCTACGACAATGCGAACTTGTGCCGGTTCTCGTTTGAACAGTGAATATCTCACTTCTGTCACATTGGGATAAGCGCTCACATCCAACTTGCCATTGAGTCCTTGATCCAGCGGCTGGGAGATATCGCCAAAGGTGGCTCCGGGCAAGTCCACAACCAGACGATCAGGGTACTTGAGGGTCGTTACTATCGGCTGAACGGCCCCATCGGTGGATAAAATGAGCTGATTATTGGCAAATTGGATATCGGTAACCTGAGCGGTAGAGCTTGAATCCCCTTTTCCAGGACTATTTCCTGGTTCAATTGCAGGTTCTTTACTAGTGTTCGTTAAGTATACGATCTTGTCTTGATTGTTCCATCTCACCTTAAGCCCCATCTGTTCACTGACAAATCGAATGGGAACCACCAGCGTTTTATTCAAAATCTGCGGTGCTGTGTTCAAAGTGACTTGTTTGTCAGCAACCATGGCTTGCTTTTGATCGACGGTTAGGGAAATCGTCTGTTGATCTTGCTGAATTTTTACAGTGCGTGCTTGTTGGTTCCAATCGACTTTGAATTTCAAATTTTCGGCAACGACACGAATTGGGATCATCACGTTTTTATTGATAATCGTCACCTGTACATCACTTGGGAGGACTAATTCCTCTCCATCCATAAAGATTTTCGACGTGCTTGCAGCGGCATTTCCCTGATTAGGGAGCAAAACGAGTAAGAATAGACTCAAAAACAGTAGTAAAATGGTTTTCTTCATTATGCACCTCGACTAATATTAGATCATTTTCTTAAATCCAAAATATCCCTACATAATATAAACGGTAAAAATGTAAAAATGTTTCTCTTCTGATATCTAATTATCAATTGATGGAAGAAAACATGATGTGTGATCGCAAATGGGGTGAATCTCTCTCTTTTTATTTTTAATGATGTAATTAAATTTCATATAATGTTTGACTTGTGAAATTTAATATCATATACTGGGTGAAATTATGGCAGGATGATGTGTTCATCGGGTCTTGCAGGAGGTTGGAAGTGGATGGATACAGGCAGCTATCCAATGTGGGAGAAGTATCGTTTGAAGCAGGAGCATCTGGTCATCGGACTAATGTCAGGAACGTCACTTGATGGAACTGACGCGGCACTGGTGCGTATTCAAACCGATATGAGCGGGGCATTACAGCAGATAGAGCTGGTTGATTTCGTCTGTGTGCCGTATTCGAATGGATTGAGAGACGTACTGATCCGGTTATGTTCACCGAGGACGGCGCGTGTCGACGAGCTGACAGCCGCGCATTTTGGTGTATCGGAGTGGTATGCGCATAGCGTTACGGAACTGATGCAGTCTGCCGGTATCTCAACGCAGCAGGTGGATATGATTAGCATGCATGGGCAGACGGTATGGCATGCTCCTGTAGCATCTGCATTTCCAGGGCCAACGGGAGCAAGTATTGATGTGGTATCGACATTGCAGATCGGTGAATGTGCTGTCGTTCGAGAACGGACAGGACTGCCAGTGATTGGCAACCTGCGGGCAAGGGATATGGCCGCTGGTGGGGAAGGTGCCCCGCTTACGCCTTATGCGGATGCTCTGATGTTCCGTAGCCCGACGGAAGGACGGCTGGTGCAGAATATCGGTGGCATTGGCAATGTGACGGTGCTTCCCTCCGAGTCTTCTACCGAAGGTATTTCGGCATTTGATACGGGACCAGGGAATATGGTGATGGACGCCATTGTGCGGCAGGCAACGGATGGGCGGCAGCATTATGATCCGAATGGAAGTATTGCCGCACAGGGGAAGGTCGATCAGGGTCTGGTAGACCTGTGTTTGGAGGATGAGTATTTCAAAAGACTTCCACCGAAAAGTACCGGGCGAGAAGTATATGGAGCCGCGTATGCAGTGAGACTGATGGAGATGGCCGCAAAGCGTTCCTTATCTCTTGAAGATACGCTGGCTACTGCCACCTGTCTGACCGCGGAAACCATCGTGCGTGCAGTGAAGGATTTTATCCTGCCCAAGGTGCAAATATCGGCCATGCTCGCGTGCGGTGGTGGCACTTCCAATGCCACGTTAATGGAGATGATCCGTCAGAGACTACCGAAGGATATCCGTTTGGAGCGAACGGCAGATTATGGTATACCCGATGATGCTCGGGAAGCCATTGGATTTGCTTTACTTGGCCATGAGGCACTTATGGGAAGAACCAATACACTCCCGGCAGTAACCGGCGCGAAACACGCCGTAATCTCGGGCAATCTCACACTTTAGTGAGCCCTGAATTTAATATGAGTTCAGTTATGGAAGGGCGAGGAATTCGATTAGACGCGAGTGGAATTATAAGATAAAATGCTTGTACATGAATGCAGTACGGAAAGGAGGAGCGAATGGAAGGCATGAAAGGTGGACTTGTACGTTTACGCGCATTAATGGATGACTTGACCCCGTCCGAACGGAAGATCGGAGCTTATATTCTCGATCACCCGCAAGAAACTGTTCAATCCTCGGTGGCCCAGTTGTCTGAACGGAGTGGAGGCAGCCCAGCTGCCATTATCCGTCTCTGCAAATCACTAGGTGTAACGGGTTTTCAGGAGCTGAAGCTGAAGATCGCCGGAGATTTGCAGACGAGTGAGCCATATCAATATACGGAGATTCGTCCCCAGGACTCCATGGAGAGCATTATTCAGCATGTGTCCGCAAACAATATTCAGTCGGTGAAGGATACGGTTCATATTCTGGACCCACGTCTGGTGGAAAAAGCTGTGGACGTGCTTCATCAGGCAAACCGGATCTTTTTCTATGGAGTAGGGGCCTCCAACCTGATTGCGCTGGATGCACATTACAAGTTCATGCGAATCAATCGCACAAGCTTTTCGTTCGCCGATCCGCATATGCAGATTTCGTCCGCAACGACGCTTCGTGAGGATGATGCGGTGGTATGTATCTCGTATTCAGGGGAGACGTCGAACGTAATCTCCTGTCTCAAACATGCTCATGATGGTGGTGCAGCGACAATCAGCATTACCAAGTGGGGCAGCAATACACTCAGTAGTATGGCGGATGTGCCCCTGATGATTACTTCTACCGAAAGTGATATTCGGAGCGGAGCAACTTCGTCACGGATTGCACAGTTGAACGTGATCGATATTTTGTATCTGGCGATTGCCAGTCGGGATTATAACCAGTCGGTGGAATATTTGGAGAAGAGCCGACAGGCTATTCTGGAGCACAAGTGAAGTAGAACCATATGAATCCCTTTCTGTTTATGCAGGAGGGGATTTTTTGACGGATTATATCCGCTTTTAGAATAAAAAAATAAAAAAAAGAGCCCAGACTAATGTTGGGCTCCTCTCTTACCACCTCTAATAATACCCCTTGTACGGCTCAGGAAGGCCCCGCAATGGCGCTGCGGACAAATCCGTCAGCCAGATCAAGCCTGTGCTGGGCTTCCGTTGCGTCTACACCTGCCATCAGCATGACGATTGCCGTTTTTACATGACCGTCTGCACCGGTAAAAGCCTCTTCAATATCCGCTTCATTTGCTCCGGTTGCTAGATGGATCATGCGTTTGGCACGATGGACAAGCTTCTCATTCGAAGGGTTCAGATCAACCATGAAATTACGGTAAACCTTGCCCAGACGAATCATGGCGGTAGTGGTGAGCATGTTCAGAATCATTTTCTGTGCGCTGCCTGCTTTCATACGTGTTGAACCCATGACAACCTCTGGGCCGACAACAGCCTCAATGCTCACATCAGCCAACAGGGTCATCGGCGTGCCTGCATTATTACTCAGGCTGATCACCGTAGCCCCGATCTCCTTGGCGTGTCTCATCGCACCCAGCACATACGGCGTTCGTCCACTGGCTGCAATTCCAACCACAACATCGTTTTTGTCTAAGCCATGTTCATCAAGGTCCGCAGCTCCCAACTCCTCATTATCTTCAGCACCTTCAACCGGGTCCTTCACTGCCCGGAATCCCCCTGCAATAATACCCTGCACCATGGATGGCGGGGTTCCGTAGGTAGGCGGGCATTCCGAAGCGTCAAGTATTCCTAATCGTCCACTGGTACCTGCGCCTACATAAAAAAGCCTGCCGCCAGACTGAAACGCCTCCAAGATCCGATCCGCAGCTTGAGCAATGACCGGAATGAGGGGCTGAATGAGCTCCGCAATCCGTTGATCTTCCTTATTAATGAGTTCCATAATTTCTGCCGAAGGCAATTCATCTATATGATCCGTTAGTGGATTGGGTTGTTCTGTTAGTAGTGAATTCAGCATGTGATTCATCCGTATGGCCTCCTTCTCTCTTTTAAAATGATTCATTCAGGGAACAGCGTATTCTTGCCAGTTGTGCTGCACCAACCGCTGGAGCGGGGGCATCTTCACGATATACAAAGTCCAACTCTCCATAATATTCCGATAACTTCTGAATAAATGTACTTCGGAAAAGTGCAGCGTATCGAAACAGTGATCCGGACAGGACAACCGGAGTGGATGCAAATTCGGGATGACGGGCAATCAGTGCCTTGGCGGTATCCGCCAATTGTGAGGCTTCGTCAATGATCAGTGCGCGGGCGGCCTCATCTCCGAGTTCAGCAGCTTCCATAGCTAAGCGGGCGATGGATGCGGTCTCGGTTTTGCCCCAATCCGTCTGATACACTCGCGTCTTTAGTTCCGATATATCCCGAAGGCTCAGATTATTTAGAAGAAGCGGGGTTAAACGGGTTGGAGGAAGAACACCGTCATAACTCTGCATAACCACTTGGAGTGCACGCTGCCCAATACGATAGCCGCTCCCCTCATCTCCGAGCAGATGACCCCAGCCTCCTGCACGGTATCGCTCGCCTTCCCGCGTAAATCCGTACACGATGGAACCTGTTCCAGAGATACACAATACACCGTGCGTATGTCCGAGAGAGGCCATCAGAGCAATCTCTCCTTCGGATACAACCCAGACTTGACAACCTTCTGATGCCTGTCGATTAAGACTCTTCATATAGTTATTTACTGCTTCGGCTATAAGTTGCCGTTCTTGGATCGTATCTACACCTGACATACCGAGGCATATACCCTCACAATTTGTCGATAAATCACTTATTAGATTAAATAGCTGTTCCAGCACTCGTTGCAGTTCGGAAATGGCCTGTTCAGTGGATACGCTGTGAGGATTCGTGGGACCGCCGCTGAGTCGGGCAAGAATTTCACCAGATTCAGAAATGATTGATGCATCAGTATTGGTACCGCCTCCATCTACGCCTACATATACTCGCAAAGTGGCTCACCTCGCTTGCTTGGGTTTTCTTTTTACATAGTATAGTTGCATGAAAAGAAAAAGTAAAATTAAATTTTATAATAAAAAATAATGTTGAATTTTTATTTTACAACTCATATAATGAATTCAATCTACAATTTTGGAAGGAATTAATACTGTTAATGTCAATTAAGTTGACGTTAGTATTGCATTTAAGAGATTTAGCCTGCGACTGGCAGGCCCAATCTACAGGGGAGGTGCTTTTCCTTACTGCCGCGTGTATAGGTGGATTGCGTTTGAAGGCCGAACGATCACAAAGGGGTAGCATGGTTAGGCAATGAAAGAATCGGATGATGACATGCAAAGGAGATGAAGGGATGAAAAAAAAGGGTCTGGTATGGGCAATGTTGTTGATGATGGTCTGGGTTACAGCCTGTGGGAATAGCGGAGGTGCTGCTTCGGATGACCCGAATGCCGATGATACGGTAACGGTATGGACCTATCCTGTACATGGCACATATGAAGATGAACTGAAGGATCTAATCTCTGATTTCAATAAAGAACACCCGAACATTACCGTGAAGACGGAAATGCTTTCCTGGGCGGAAGGGCCCAAAAAATTCGATGTCGCTCTGAACGCAGGTAATCCGCCGGATCTTTACTTTCATAGCGTAGACGGCACATATGTGAATACGGGATTGGCACTTGAGCTGGACAGCTACCTGACACCTGAGATCAAGGACGACTACCTGCCAGGTACGCTTGATTTAGGCCAGATTCAGGGGAAACAGTACGGACTACCGTTGTATCAATTCCAATGGGCATGGGGTGGTAACAAACGCATTCTGGAGGAAGCGGGCATTGATTGGAAGTCCATTCAACAAAATGGCTGGACCTGGTCCGAATTCAACGATGCTGCTGCCAAGCTGACCAAAACGCTGGATGGCGGGGCCAAGCAATATGCACTGGTTACCGATGGAACCTCGCTTGACTTCATTGAAATGCTGTCTCGTAACAACGGGATGATCGATGTTCTTGATAAAGACGGCACGTTCCAATGGAATGATGGTCGCATTCTGGATACCCTCTCTTTTATCAAAAACCTGATGGATCAAGGGTATATGCCGAAGGAAACGGCGGCTCTCGCTCCAGCGAAACGGACGGATATGTTCTACGCGGGGGAAACGGCGATTATTTCCAAAGCGATTCCTTATTATGATGTGATGATTCAGAATCGCAACAAGGACATCGATGATGGCAAGGTGCAGGGAGAAAAGATTGATTTTGTCCTGTTGCCTGTACCACATAATGATGATCAACCTGCGGCCACAACGATGGGCGGCGAAGGGTATGTAGCCTTCAAACAGAAAAAGGACAAGGGCGAACAGCATGCCAAAAATACGTTCCTGGTGATGGAGGCGCTTAGTGGTGCCAAAGCAGGGAACTCGGCCAATGAACTGGCGCTTCCATTCGTAAGACAGTCCCAGGTGGATCTGTTTAAAGGAAAAGAGCTTGGTCAACCGGATAATCTGGCTGCTGCAAAAGTCATGGCAGAGAATATCGCGATGCCGGTTGTACTTGAACTGGATATCGACAAAGCATCTCAGCAAAAACAATTCAAGGAACAGGTTGTGAAGCCTAATATTCAGGCGCTGTTCTCGGGTGAAAAATCACCGGAGCAGATCGCAGAAGACTTCAAGAGCAAAGGCCAGCAGATGTTTGGACAATAACTCGGACAATCAAACATAACGTAAAACCACACTGATTAGGAGAGGAGGATTCGCCATGCAGACCGCCCATGCGCCAAAATCGTCAGTGCCCCGGACTTCCCGGGTTGCCCGGTTTTGGCGAGACTACGGGTGGGCGTATTTGTTTATTTTGGCGCCTGTCCTGCTGTTTCTCATTTTCACACTGTATCCCGTTCTGACGGCTCTTGTGATGAGCTTCCAGAAATACAATATTATGAACTCGACGTGGGTTGGATTGGATAACTACGAGCGTTTGGTGAAGGATGAGACATTCTGGAAGTCGATTAAAAATACAGTCATCTTCACCGTAGGCACAGTCCCGGTCAATATTCTCATTACATTTGTACTGTCCTATTTCATCTATCAGATGAAAAGCAAATGGCAGACATTTTTCAAAGCTACCATGTATCTGCCTGCGGTAGCCTCCGGGGTGACCATCTCCATTGTATGGCTGGCGATCTTTGACCCGACGAATTCAGGACTGCTCAACCGTTTCCTAGGTCTGTTCGGCTTGGATCCGGTGATCTGGCTGGGCCAGTCGGGAACGGCACTCTTTTCCCTCATTCTGATGAACTGGCTTGGATCGCACGGAGCGGGCATTATTCTGTATCTGGCAGCCATGGGTGGTATTCCGAAATCGCTGTACGAAGCGGCGGATATTGATCATGCCAGCGGCTGGACCCAGTTCAGCAAGATTACATGGCCGCTGCTCAAACCAACGACGCTGTATCTGCTCGTCACGGGTGTCATTACATCCTTCCAGGTGTTTATCTCGGTTTATCTAATGACACAGGGTGGACCAAACTTTGCGACAACAACAATCGCTTATCTGATCTATGAAACGGCATTCAAGTTCTATGAGTTCGGTTTGGCTTCGGCTCAGTCGTTTGTACTGGCGATTATCATCATTGTCATCTCCGTCATACAGTTCAAATATTTCTCCAGCGATATTGAGTATTAGAGGTAGTTCAAAACACGGACTATTAGAGCACGTTGCATTAAGCATCCGGGGGTGAATGAAATCCATGAAATCAACACAGAAAAAGATACTGCTCGTTGTTGCATCCATTCTGCTGGTGGTCTGGGCGCTGGTGACGGTCATTCCGATGTATTGGATGCTCGTTGGTTCGGTGCAGGATAGTGCGATGTCGGCTTCGTTTAAACCACAGATGATTCCGGAGCAGTTATCGTTATCACCATATGAGCGCTTTTTTGCCAAAACCGATGCCTGGCGCTGGTTATACAATTCGCTGCTCATCTCGATTATTCTGACCGTAACGAATGTATTCTTTGCCTCCCTGGCGGGATATGCGTTTGCCAAACTGAAGTTTCCGGGTAGTCAGGCGGTATTCTGGACTTTGCTTGGGACAATGATGATCCCGGCGCAGGTGACGCTGATTCCTTTGTACATTCTGATGGTCAACGTGTTTGACCTAGGGGACACGTATACGGCCATTATTCTGCCTGCTGCCGTTAGTGTGGGCAACATTTTCTTGATGAAACAGTTCATGTCTACGCTGCCCACATCGCTGATACATGCGGCACGTATCGATGCATGTAGTGAATTCGGTATCTTCTGGAAAGTCATTCTGCCGATGGCAAAGCCGGGAATCGCGGTGCTGGCGATATTCACGTTTGTAGCTTCGTGGAACGAATTCTTCTGGCCGTTCCTCATTACCAATTCCAACGAGATGCGTACCATTCAGGTGGGGCTGGCCTCGTTTGTATTTGCCGAATCAACGGACTTCGGCGCAATGATGGCTGGGGCTACAATAGGTGCGCTGCCCATGATCATTCTGTTTTTCTCACTGCAACGTTATTTCCTACAAGGCATTACGATCGGTGCAGTTAAAGGTTAACTGTTAGTTCAGGACAAGCGACAACGTAAAGGGGGATCTACCTATGGCACGCGTGGAGTTTCGCCAAGTGCGCAAAGAATTCAAAGACGATCATAAAGGAACGTTCACGGCTGTGGCCGGCTCGGACTTTGTTATAGAAGATAAGGAATTCGTAGTGTTTGTGGGTCCTTCGGGCTGTGGCAAGACAACGTCACTGCGGATGATTGCCGGACTTGAAAAGCAAACAAGCGGTGATATTGTGATCGGTGACCGGCTTGTTAACGATCTGCATCCGAAGGATCGGGATATCGCGATGGTGTTTCAGGATTATGCACTCTATCCGCATATGACCATCCGTGAGAATCTTTCCTTTGGACTGAAAAACCTGAAAAAGCCAAAGTCCTACATTGATGAACAGGTGCAGAATGCGGCCTCCATTCTGGGACTGGAAGCGATGCTGGAGCGCAAACCACGCGAGCTGTCTGGTGGTCAGCGCCAGCGTGTTGCGGTGGGACGGGCGATCGTCCGTGATCCGCAGGTGTTTTTATTCGATGAACCACTGTCCAATCTGGATGCCAAGTTGCGGGTACAGATGCGGGTGGAGTTGGGTGAGCTGCATAAACGTCTCGGTGCCACGATTGTGTACGTGACGCATGATCAGGTAGAAGCCATGACACTTGGGGAACGCATCGTGGTCATGAATCATGGAGACATTCAGCAGGTGGCTTCACCAAAAGAACTGTATGCGAGTCCGCGGAATATGTTTGTTGCCGGATTTATCGGTTCTCCGGCGATGAACTTCATTGATGCCCGGATTGAAGGCACGCAGGTTGTCGTGGACGGTGCATCATTCACCTTGCCAGAAGATGTACTCGCTCGTCTTCAGAGTCATCAAGGCAAGCCGGTGATTATGGGTCTGCGTCCAGAGCATATTTTTGGTGATGATGTCGCTCCGAATATCCCAACAGACCATATGCTGCAGGCACGAGTTCAGGTTGTAGAACATCTGGGCTCCGAGAATTTGGTGTATTTCCATTCCGGTACCCGTACTGTTACGGCCAAGGTCCACCCGGAAACACATGCTTATGTAGGTATGGACAAAAATTTTGTGCTGGACCTACGTAAGGCGCACTTTTTTGATCCAGAGACGGAGCTTGCGATTGGACGGGAGTAAGAGACGATGCCTGGTGAAGAAGGAACGGTGAGAAAGGGGAGAATAAAAATGCGTAAACTGAGTGAAGTATTGATCAAGTCGGGTGCGGAAATCTATCGGGATATTATTTCGGTGGCCTTGTACAGTGTCGTTAGTTCCATCGTATTGGTTCCCATTCTGATGTTTGCTCCGTTGCCGATCGCTATACTGCTTCTGGCTTTGATGTATATGCCCATCCTGTTCGGTGTTTGTTATGCCGTACATCACAGATTGGAACGTAAGGAACGGCGTAATGGACTTAAGGATATCTGGGTCGGAACATTGAAGGGAATAATCCCGGGAGGATCGGTGGGTGTGCTTTTCGCGGTGCTTGGCTTCATTCTATGGTCAACTTGGTGGTATTACGGTGGACAGGGTGGAATTACAGGTACAGCAGTGGGTGTATTCCAGACGTTCTTTGTTCTCATGGCGCTGATGTCACAGTTCTATACCTGGCAGCTTGTTTTACAAAAAAACATGGGCATCGTTCAGGCGATGGGGGAAAGTGTAAAGCTGTTCTTCCGTCATCCGGGGTACACGATGGGCGCTTGTTTTCAGGCCATGTGCCTGACGGCTCTGCTGATGCTGACTGTCGTTGGTTTCGGAGCGTTGTTTGGAGGAATGTTTGCCATCTATCAGCATAAGGTTGCTCTTAATGTGCTGGAGCCTGAAGAAGAGCCTGTCGTAACAGGCGGTAATGATCACCAGCATACAGGCTGGGTCAGCCAGGGGAATGTGTGATGGGTCAGTTGAATGGGACCGAGCAGATCCCGGCTGTAAAAACGGGAGTTGATCTTCTGTCCAGAGGGTTATCGCATCCATGGATAACAGGTAACCGAATCGGTCTAATTACAAACCCGACTGGTATTACAGCGGATTTTGTATCGACAATAGATGTGTGCGCCGGACTGGCTAATACCGAGCTTACAGCGCTCTATGCCTGTGAGCACGGACTGTATGGAGAGCTTCAGGCGGGTGTCAGATTCGGAGACATGCTTCATCCACGTCTGGACATTCCGGTGTTCAGCCTGTATGGAGATTACAAGAAACCTACGCCTGCAATGCTGGCTGGAGTGGATACGGTGCTGTTCGACATTCAGGATGTGGGCATCCGTTATTACACGTATGCCTCAACCTTGTTCCATATGATGGATGCCTGTGCTGGAGCAGGCAAACGTATGCTGATTCTGGACCGTCCCAATCCGCTGGGTGGAAACGTTGTGGAAGGCGGTGTGCTGAACGCGGGGTATGAATCACTCGTTGGCGCTTGGCGTGTACCTGTACGTACCGGATTGACGATAGGTGAACTCGCCCTGATGGTCAACAGCGAGATGGATGTACCTTGCGAATTGGACGTGGTTGCCATGGAAGGATGGCAGCGCTCCATGGAGTTTGCGGATTGTGGGCTTCCCTGGATGTTACCCTCTCCCAATATGCCCACGCTGGACAGTGTGCGGGTATATGCGGGTACGTGCCTGTTCGAAGGCACTAATGTATCGGAGGGCAGGGGCACGACCCGCCCATTCGAGTGGATTGGGGCACCCTGGGTTGATGGTGAACGTTTGGCGGAACGATTTCGGGAATACAAGCTGGAAGGTGTACATGTGCATCCAGTGTACATGTCCCCAACATTCTCCAAACACAAAGGTGAGCTGTGTGGTGGCGTAAGGATTTTTGTAACGGACAGCAGGAAATTTCGGGCGGTAGAGACAGGGTTAGTGCTTTTGCATGAACTAGTGTCGCTCTATCCGGAGCAATTCTGCTGGCTGGAGCCACCAGAGCCGGGTTCAAGGTACTTTATCGACCTGCTGGCAGGGGGGAAGGAAGTCAGGGAAACGATTCATGACCGCGCGGAATTCATTCGTTTAATGGACGCGTGGAATGTACAGGCAGCGGAATGGAAGGAGCGGCGAAAGCCGTTTTTGTTATATCAATGAACGGATGTTTGTTAGCGGAGGGAGGCATGAAATGAGTGGGCCAAAAGAGTTATACCAGTCGAAGCTGAAACAGATGACCTTGCGTGAGAAAATCGGGCAAATGCTGCTTTGTGGCTTTCATGGCACCGAAGCTGCTGGCGATGTGGAACCCTTTCTACGAAAGTATCCAATCGGTGGCGTAATCTACTTTGCTCGCAACGTTGAGTCGCCAGAGCAGGTAGAGCGGTTATCGTCAGGGTTACAACAGATTGCCAAAAGCAGCGGTAATGTGCCGCTCTGGATATCCATTGATCAGGAGGGCGGCATGGTTGCACGAATTACCGAAGGAATCGCCTTGATGCCTGGACCAATGGCCATTGCCGCTGCCGGTTCCATTGACGATGCATATCAGGCTGCATATATCAGTGGGTTGGAGCTGAAGTCCATGGGCATTAACATGAACTTTGCTCCGGTATTGGATGTAAACAATAACGCGGCCAATCCGGTCATCGGTGTACGATCATTCGGCGAATCTCCACAATCCGTTGCAGAATATGGAGCCAGAACCATTGCGGGAATACAGGACGCTGGAATTGCAGCGACAGCCAAGCACTTCCCGGGGCATGGGGATACGGATACCGATTCCCATCTGGACCTCCCAATCATCACTCATGATCGGGAACGGGTAGAGTGCCTGGAGTTGATTCCATTCCGAGCCGCTATCGCCGAAGGTGTCGATGCCATGATGTCGGCGCATATTTATTTCCCTGCACTGGAGCCAGAGCGTCTGCCCGTAACGCTATCGCAAACCGTATTAAGCGGTCTGCTTCGCCAGGAACTGGGTTATCAGGGCATGATCGTGACAGATTGCATGGAGATGGATGCCATTGCCGTGAACTATGGCACTGTCGATGCAGCCGTAATGGCGGTAGAGGCCGGGGCAGATCTGGTGTTAATTAGCCATACGGCTAAGCTTCAGGCAGAGGCATTTGATGCTTTGTTAGCAGCTGTGAGGAGCGGGCGGATTAGCGAGAGACGTATTGATGAGTCGGTGAATCGCTTGCTGATGTACAAGGCGAAACGTGGTTTGTTAGAGAGTGAAACGGGTGGTGCAGGTGATGAGGAAGTGTATGGCGTAGTATCGAATGCATCATTGCCAAAGGCATCAAACGCTCCTGCTCTATCCAGTTGGTCGGAGCGCAACAATTCTTTACACCAAGAGGTTGCTCGCCGTATTAGCGAGAACAGTATCACACTGGTGCGCGATCAGCTGAATATGTTGCCCTTGAAGCCGGAACGCACGCTGGTCATAACGGTTGCCACGTCCGTGACGACAATTGCCGACGAACAGTTGACTCAGACGTTCACCTTGGGCTCAGCCTTATCCATGTATGGTCTGGATGTTGTCGATCTGACGGTCACGCCCGAGGAAGTTGCCATTCGTTCCGCCCGTCTGCTTCAGGCAGCGGAAGCAGATGACATTCGGCAGATTGTGGTGGGAACCTACAATGCGGGAAGTCCCTCCGGCGATCCACAGTGCAGGCTGATTGGTTGGATACAGCAATTGGGTAAACCACTGGCTGTTGTGGCATTGCGAAGCCCCTATGATCTGCTGGCGCTTTCGGATGCCCAGGTCTATGTAGCGGCTTACGAGAGCCGGCCACTTGCCATGGATAGCGTCGCTCAGGCGCTGATGGGGCGCATTCCTTTTGCGGGGAAACTTCCTGTAACATTAAAGCAAACAGATGATGAAGAGCGGATGTCTCCTAGGCATTAATAAGAATATGAGTAAAACTACCTTTTGCAGGATGGAGAAGAGATGGATTGTGGGTTGAGCGAAACGGAAGTGTGAGTCGTTAAAATGAGAACATATACAACACAAAGAGACGATCCTTTAAAGGACCGTCTCTTTGCTCATTATAAGCTATTAATTATAGATTATTGCAATTGCAGGGCTTTGGCTGTCTGTGCCTCAACTTCATCCAAAAGTGAAGTCATGTCCATACCTGCGTGGTTGCCAAGCAGGATAATCGTGATATCATCGGACAGATTACGTGAAAAGGCTGTGGCAAACCCGCCACCACTACCGTTGTGGAAGACGGTACGGTTTGCGCCATTCTCTTTGAGAATCCAGGCGTAGCCATAGTTTTTATCAGAATAAGGCTCATACATCTGTTCAATCGTATCCTGGCTTAGAATCTTGTCCGTATACAGCGCACGATCCCATTTCAGCATATCGTCCACCGTGGAATAGATGGTTCCTGATCCGGATTGAGACACATAGTAAGGCGCAGTTACCCATGCGTTATCTTCTTGAACAAAACCACTAATCGTGTGCACTTTACGGGAGGCCTCTCCCGAATTTTTCATACCAAGTGGTTTCAGTATCGTTTGTTGCACGTAGTCGGCATAACTCATGCCAGAGACCTGTTCAACGACGTATGCAAGTAAAACATACCCGCTGTTGCTGTACAGATAGGCACTTCCTGGTTCAAACTTCAGCGTTTTGTGGCGAATCTCCTCTACAGTCTCTTCCATAGAAGTTCCTTCACCCCGACCAAATGCAGATGGCAGACCTGAAGTCTGGGATAACAGCATATGCAGCGTGATCTGATCTCCCTTTGGTATACCGGAGATATACTTGGAGATTGGATCTTGCACATTAATCTTACCATCCTCAACCAGACTCAGAATGGACGCGGCCGTGAAGGATTTGCTCAGCGATGCGATTCGAGTCTTCTGATCCGGGCGGTTCAGCGTCTGTTCATCGGCAAGTCCGTAGCCTTGCTTTAGAAGTACTTCACCATCGCGGGCGATCAGAGCCATACCTGGATAGTTGATCTCGCGCAGATACGTATCAACGCTGGCAACCTCGCTGTTCAGCAGGCTGACTTGATCAGTGACCATACTTACACTCATCTGCCCCGTGGCTGTACGTTGGACCTTGATGTCTGCTTTGATTGCATTAGCCATGGCCCGGACAGGTACCATCAACGTACCGTTAACGGTACGTGAATTCACACCTGTAGCTAGATCGACCTTGTTTACTTTAATGGAATTGCTGCCAGCCTGATGGATCAGCTTGTCTCTGCCAACGGTAATGGTAGCCGTCTTGGTGCGATTATCCCATTTCAACGTGCCTTTAACCGATGTGACCACATCCCGCAGTGGAACAAACGTTGAACCTTTGATGATAAGTGGTGCGTTCTTCCAGGATTGTTGCTCACCATTCACTTCAATGTGAACTGCTTGCGTCGCCTGCGCTACGGATGCCGTAATACCAGCTTGTCCCAGAATCGGGCCTGCACACAGGATGAGCGCTAACAGAATGCGGAACATGGATGAATATACAGTGGAAACATGTTGCCTTTCATTTGCCTTGCGTAAGATTTGAATCCTCTCCTTCCAATCGTTTCATGAATAACCAGCTTATGAGCATTGTAAACGATCTCGCTAAGGGGGTCAAAACGAATAGAAGGATTAGGTGAATCCATCTAAACTGATCGAAAAGATTAAATTTATTCTAATTTAGTATCTATACATAATATTTTTACAGCGATTGTCCGATAAAAGGATGGGTGAAGATTATGATGGGGGATAGTTATATGAAGAAAAGGATTCGAAATTGGTTTACTTTAACCGTAAAAAAACGCCTGATCGCTGCATTGCTCCTGTTCCTGATTGTACCGAGCATTACTGTTGGTTGGTTGTCTTATCAAAAAGCTGCTGACCAGGTTAAAATGGAAATTATTCGTTCCGCACAAGCCAAAACAGAAATGCTTAGTCTGCAGATAAATCAAATGCTGGATATGGAGAAGGATAACGCAGCGCAGATGGCTGCGGGTATTACTTCAAACGATATTATTAATAAATCCCCTGCACTGCAAAGGCAGATGGATCGGATGTCTCAGAATCATAAGGAACTGGGTGTACTCACCGCAGGTGCGGAAGATGGCAGCTGGATGAAATCTCCTGATCCCGGGGAACAGATCTATGATCCACGTGAACGTTCATGGTATACGATGGGCATGTCCCAGGACGAACCTGTAATCTCGGATACGTTCCAGTCAGTCACGACAGGTGAATGGGTTGTAACGGCAGCTGCCAAGCTGGCTGATGGCAAAGGCGTATTCGGGGCCAATGTTAGTCTCAATCATCTGAAAGAATCCGTTGATCAGATACGTATTGGTAAAGAAGGCAAACTGTACATGCTGGATAACGGGGGTAAATTCCTGTTCCACTACAATATTGAATCCGGTACACAGTCGGATGAAAGCTACATTAATGAGATGTATACGAAGGAAAGTGGAACGGTGAAGTATACATATGATGGTCACGAAGTGGAAGCTGTGTATTTCACCAATCCGGTGACAGGTTGGAAAATTGTTGGCGAGATGGTTCCTTCCGAAGCAAGTGAAGCGGTAATGCCTATTTTGATCCGTGCAATTACAATTGTGGCATCTGCATTGGTTATCGGGTTGATTCTGCTTATATTCATTATCCGCAGCATTCACCGGCCATTGCTACAATTAACGCAGGCAGCATCCAAAGTAAGCGCCGGGGACCTCACCGTAAGGGTAGGTTTACAGCGCCGGGATGAGTTCGGACAGCTCGGGGAAAGCTTCGACACGATGACGACTTCACTACGTAGTGTGCTTGGAGAGGTGCATGATACGTCCAGCCAGTTGGCAGCATCTTCTGAAGAACTGATGGCGAGTTCCGAGCAGACATCCAAAGCCACAGAACAGGTGGCTGAACTGATGCAGGATGCAGCTGCGGGAACGACTTTGCAGAACAATAGTCTTGCTGCTACAGGTCAACTCGTGGGCGAAATGTCCATTGGAGTCAAAGAGATCTCATCAAGTGCTGAAGATACCGCTCGTATCGCTCTGGATGCATCCACTAAGTCGGAAGCAGGTATGGTTACAGTAGAAGAAGCGGTTACCCATATTCAGCAGGTGAATGATGAGAGCAAAGCCATGTCTGTGGTCATTGAGGATCTGCGCGCGAAAAATGAAGAGATTCTTGTGATTGTGGCCGAGATTACGGCCATTGCCAAGCAGACGAACATTCTTGCATTGAATGCATCCATTGAAGCTTCAAGAGCTGGCGAGCAAGGGCGCGGATTCGCGGTTGTAGCCAACGAAGTGAAGACACTGGCTCACAGTTCAGGCGCTTCAGCCGAGCGGATTAATGAGCTTATGCATGAGATGCAGGAGAAAACCAATGCGGTGCAATCCACTTTTGCCCGTACGGGAGAAGGTATGGTGAAGAGTTCGCAGATGGTTACAGAAGCAGGCGAAGCATTCAATAACATTCGTACTGCGGTACAGTTGGTGGCTGCACAAGCTGGAGAAGTATCCACGGCTTCCCGTCAAATTGATGGGGGCATGAGTCATATCAACAAGGCAGTAAGTGATACAATGGTTCTGTCGGACAGAATTGCCTCTGGAACGGAAGATGGATCAGCGGCGGCTCAAGAGCAGTTGGCTACAATGGAAGAGGTTGCAGCTTCTTCGGCAGCATTGTCACGTATGGCTGAAGATCTGCAAAGCATGATTGAACGGTTTAAGTTGTAACAGAGATTGAAATGATAATGATTGAGGATAAATGCTTATGGAAGGTGCTGAAATGCCCTTTCTGCGATGAGACTGCAGGGTTGCGACCCTGCGGTCTTTTTTCTGTTGAACAAGGGGCATCCGTTATGTCTTTAAACACAGCATTCTTTTCCGTTATATTGACATATAACAAACAAAAATATATTATATCTATAAATAAACAAACATAATTATAAAATATTTGATTGATATACGATTGTAATGACTATAACAATGATAAAAAGGAGCTTTTACATGAAATCATCGGAATCCTGGTTGCAAACAGCTTCATTGGAAGAGATCAAGCGTGGTTACATGGAGGAGGGTCCCGCCTATATATGTGTCTGCTGCGGATACAGGACGGAATCGGGGATTATCTATCCTGAAGATGGAGTGCTCTATGAGGCAGCCCGTTATATGCGAGTGCACATTGAGAAGGTTCATGGATCGGTATTTGAATATTTGCTGGAGCTGGATAAAAGCGTAACCGGATTGTCTGATGTCCAGCGGGGCTTGTTGTCACAATTCTATGAAGGCAAGAAGGATGCTGAAGTACAGAAGACCCTTGGTATCGGGAGTGCTTCCACGATCCGGAATCATCGGTTTGTATTGAAGGAGAAGGAACGGCAGGCCAAAATATTCCTGGCATTAATGGAACTTCTCAAAAGTAAGGATACACAGGCTCCAGCCGAATGGGTATCGCCGGTGACAAGACATGAACATACGATCCATCCGAACTCATTTGATATCACAGAACAGGATCGGGAAAAGGTGCTAAACAAGTATTTTCCAGAGGGTACTGGCGGTCGGCTGACGACGTTTCATATGCAGCAAAAGCATAAATATATTGTGCTCACCGAAATTGCCAAACGATTCGAGACAGAGCGCAAATATTCCGAGAAACAGGTCAATGAGCTACTGAAGGAAGTTCATGATGATTACGTGGAAATACGGAGGTATCTCGTAGACTATGGTTTGCTGGAACGTGAGCCAGACGGCAGTCAGTATTGGCTGGGAAGCCACGCAGATCAACAGAGCGCCGAAGTTGGAAAACCGGAGCGCAAAGCAAAGGGGGAGCAGGAGAAGATGGATCGTCGCAAAGAATTACAGGAACAGGCCAAAGAAGTCAAAACGGAAGCGGGCGTCTACCAGATTCGGAATGAACGTAACGGCAAAGTTTATATCGACAGCACACTTAACCTGAAAACCATTAACGGACAACGGTTTATGTTACAGATGGGTAGCCATCTGAATCGAAGATTGCAGGCTGAATGGAATGAATATGGAGAGAATGCGTTTGTGATCGAGGTGCTGGAGACATTGAAACAAGACGATAACCCGTATTACGATTCCAAAGATGCACTCGCCAAATGTCTGAATCGCTGGTTTGAACAGTTAGAGCCCTACGGAGATCAAGGTTACCACGGAGATAAAAAGCAATCTGCTGAATAGGAGAGGCATTTCCTTTCTGAAATGCCCGTTCCTTATAACTCAAATTAACCCAAAAGCCCCTTTGCCAATATGATGGCAAAGGGGCTTTTGGTGTGTAGAGACTACTTGTTATATAAGTTGAACCAGTCTTTTACACGATAACGGAGAGGATAGAAAAAACCTGAAAAAGCGAAGCGTGCGCCTTTATCCCCGGATTTTCCCCTATGGAAAAGGGAATCGAAAAATCTGGGGATAACAGCGATTGGAAGGTTGTTCTGTCATCGTAGTGTCAGTGTAACTAATCTTTAGTTCAACGACTACAGCTTGAATTGTTCCACCAGCTTCTGCAGCTTGTGAGCCAGATGGGCAAGGGAATCAGCAGAGGATGATATCTCCTGCATGGAAGCCACTTGCTCCTCCGTAGCAGCAGAGATGTTCTCCGTTCCATCGGCATTGGTTTCCGATATGGCGTGGATCTGATCAATGGATTGCACCACTTCGGCTGTACTTGCAGACATCTGTTGTGAGGCGGCTGCAATGTTCTCGAGCTGATGATTGACGACCCCAACAGCCTCACTAATCTGGGCAAAAGCTTCATCTGCAAACTGAACGGCACGAATGCCGTTGCTTACATCCTGTTGCCCGATCTGTACATTGTGATTGGCCATTGAAATCTCCTGTTGAATCGCTCCGACCATCTCTACAATCTTCTGGCCGGACAGGCTCGATTGTTCCGCCAGCTTGCGGACTTCGCTGGCAACAACGGAGAAACCACGTCCATGCTCACCTGCACGTGCTGCTTCAATAGAAGCATTGAGAGCAAGCAAATTGGTCTGTGCAGCGATATCTGTAATGACAGATACCATCTCACCAATGGATGTGGAATGCTGTTCAAGTCGTCCAGCAGTATCTGCCATACCTTGCACAAAGCGACTCACGGAACTCATCTCGGATACGGCCGTCTGCATGGTAGCATTCCCTTTATCCGCGAGCTCACTTGCTTGCATGGCAGCTTCGGATACTTGCTGTGTGCTGTTCGTTACCTGTCCCACACCTCCAGCAAGTTCATTCATCTGCAGTGCCGTATGTTTCAGGTTGCTTGTTTGTTTCTCAAGTCCAGCTGCGGATTCTTCCGTGATTAGGGCGACTTGCTCTGTTGCTTTGGTTGTCTCCGATGAGTTGACTGCCAATTGTGTGGATGAGGCGGTTAACTCGTCAGCTGTATGTCGCACGTCCTGAATAACGGTTCGCAAGGATTCGCTCATCTTATTGAAGCTGGTGCTCAGCTTGCCGAATTCATCCTGTCCCAATACAGCAACCTCGATGGTCAGATTACCATTACTAATTTCGTCAGATGCCTTCACCAAGCGGTTCAGAGGTTTGGTGATTGATTGCACAATCCAGAAAATAATGATGGAGCTTACCGCAATTGCAATCGCGACAACAATAAGTGTGGTATATAGGATCGGACGGACAGAAGCCGTCACTTCCCCACTGTCAATGACACCAACCACGGTCCAGCCCGTCGTTTCATTGGTGGAGAAAAAGGCGTGTTCCTGGTTTCCATTTAGTGTATAGGTCAGACTTCCGTTTTTCTGTGCAAAAATATCTTTATAGGGTGCCATGGTTCCTTCGGTCCCCGGTTTTTCGGTAGGATGTACAATGATTTTATTGGCATTATCAATGATATAGATATAACCCTTCTCGCCAATCTTGGTGGAGTTAACCGTCTTCGAGAGGGCTTCAAGCGACAGGCTGACAGAGACGACACCGTGGCCATCCGCTGAGGTCTGAGCTACCGAAGCAACAACATTGCCGGTATTGCTTGATAAGTAGGGGGTGATTACGGTAGGGACATCTTTGTTCTGCGTAGCAGCCTGATACCACGGGCGTTCGCGCGGGTCATATCCTTCTTTGTTCACCGCAGTTACAGGGGAGTTAATATACACGCCCTGATCGGTACCGATGGAGGCAAGTTCCACGTCATCATGCGTTTCCTTATACGCGTCGAGCAAGGTACGGATGGTATCGGTTTCGTCACCCTGATTGGGTCCGACATTGCCTGCATCCAGCTGACTTGCCAGGAAATCAACATTTTTGCGTGTTGCACCAATGATCTGGTCAATAGTTTGGTTGAGCACAGTAACACTGCTGATCGCGTTCTCATACATTTTCTCTTCAACCTTGGCATCAGCTGTTTGGAACGAGATAATGCCCAGACTAATGGTTGGAATGAGCAATACAATGGCAAATGACAAAATCAGTTTCTCTCTCATCTGCATTGTTCTTTTGACCCCTTGTTTACGAATTTTTTTCATACACATTCCCCCTCTGTGTAACCCATCCCCATGTCTAGTGGACAAGCCCATCTGGTAAAAGATATTTCATTCCATCCTTTCCAGAAGTTTCTGGTGCTATCGTATGACAAATTTCGCGTTTATTCAACATAATTTATGAGTTTCGCGAAAATATTTTTCGATTTTGTAGGTATTTAGGAGTACATCTGTTCTATAAAAAGTAATCTGTCTCTCCCTTAGTGCACATCTTGTGGTATATTTCTGAATTAATGTGAAGTGAATTCTGCAAAATGTGAAATCCATAAGACATGTAACTGGTCATGTTGAATACACAAAGAAGTTGTTTTCATGAAGAGTGGACCTTGATGGATCTACATCCATATATATCGGTTTATGGGGACTGAAATTGGAGAGGGGTTGTAAGGCAGTTGGACCAAAGTACACTACAGATATCTGGACAGGAGAACATGGAAGAGGTCCAGGATCAAGCTACATTCATGCAGGGGGTCAAAGATTGTATCCCAACCCTGCTTGGTTATTTGAGTATTGGCTTTGCGGCGGGTGTTATTGAAATGACCGCGGGTCTGAGTCTGGCGGAAACGGCACTGCTCAGCCTGATTTTATATGCAGGATCAGCTCAGTTCATTGCAGCAGGCATGCTCGCATCGAATGGATCAGCAGTAGCCATCATGTTCACCATATTTTTTGTGAATCTTCGCCATTTGCTGCTCAGTGCAGCTGTATCACCGTATTTTCGGCATCTGACCCCGCTTAAAAATATGTGGATTGGTTCATTGCTTACCGATGAGTCTTTCGGCGTGGCGATGACACGTGCAATTGGCAGAGAAAGGCTCAGTGAACGCTGGATGCACGGTCTGAATATTACCGCATATCTGAACTGGTTCGTGGCTAATATGGCGGGAGCGTACTTTGGACGCTGGATCACTAACCCGGAACGACTGGGTCTGGATTATGCCCTGCCAGCGATGTTTATTGGACTGGTTGTACTCCAGTTGGTGCATCGCAAAAACAAAAAAATACACATTAATGTGGCTATTATCGCCGTTGTCTGTGTAATCTTCGCCAGCATGGCTTCACTTGGCAGCATGAGTGTCATTGTGGCTGCGGTCATTGCGGCAACGATGGGAGTGTTCATGGAACGATGGAAGTAAGATGGGATGTTTTCTGGATTATTATGGGCTCAGCGTTGTTAACATTTATTCCGCGTGTACTGCCACTGATGCTGTTCAGCAAGATACAGATTCCAATGTGGTTATTACGCTGGCTGGAGTATGTACCCGTAGCGGTCATGGCAGCGCTGATTGGTCAGGAACTGTTCATGTCGGACAACCAGTTGGTGCCGATTACGCAAAATGCAGCTCTGTGGGCATCCCTGCCTACGATTGCAGTAGCTATCTGGACACGCAGTCTGCTGGGAACCGTATTGGTCGGTATTGTGGCTATGATGATACTGCGATATTGGATCGGATAATTGCTAGGAGATTCATAAGATGGCGACCCTCAGTGATGAAAACGCTATTTTCTATTGTAGCCGAAAGGGATAAAATGAAGACTGAGGTGTACAGTGTTTCCATTTTGCACAAGAGGAAGGAACGATTTCAATCATGAGTACAAGTCCATCCGTTATATTGTTTCAGGGAGACTCGATTACAGATGGGGGAAGATCACGCAATGATGATCCAAATCATTTTCTCGGACACGGGTATGCGTATCTGATCTCCAGCAAACTGGGTATGGAACTGGCGGGTAAGCAAAAGACCTTCTATAACAGAGGCATCAGCGGGGATCGGGCATCGGACCTGTACGCACGCTGGAATGAGGATACCATTAGTCTAAAACCGGACCTGATCAGCATCCTGATTGGGGTTAATGATGCCTGGCGCACGATGAATGGTGAACCTAGCGGGGTAACGGATCGTTTCGGACGGGCGTATCGCCATTTGCTCGAAGAAACTCGGGAAGTGATGCCAGATACGGGGCTGATTTTGATGGAGCCGTTTATTCTGAGAACCGGAGCGACTGCGGAGAAATGGGAAGCCTGGGAAGAGTATGTCGGTCAATATCAGAAACTGGCCCAAGGTCTTGCTGAAGAATTTGGAGCTGTGTGGGTACCATTGCAGCAGACGTTTAATGACGCTCTGAAACAGGCGGATGCAGCGTACTGGTTGTGGGATGGCGTACACCCAACCGCAGCAGGTCATGAGCTGATTGCACGCCAATGGTTGTCTGTTGTACAGAATTCTTCGCTTGCGATTGTGTGATAACAACAGCGGACAGCTAGGATATGGGCAGCAGCATTATAGGTATTCAGGATTAATTGAGGATGAGGATATAAGATAGTTAAGAATATGAGATAACCATAAAAAGCCTGTGGTGACAGGCAGAATGGAACGGAGAACCTGGCGAAGGTTCTTCGTTTTTTTGGTTAGGAAGGAGAAGGAAGTAACGTCGTGGAAAGGGTTCTAATGGATAATTCTTCAAAAATGCTATCATATCCGGTAAAATGAAATCGATTACATTATAATATGGGCATGACAATCCATTAACGAAGAGTGGTGAATCCAGTGGAAGATTCCATTCACGAAGTCGAAAATGAAAATATAAACCAACGTGGTACTGAGAGCAGAGCATTGAGTTCCTTAAGTGCCGACAGACTCTTGGAGAAGTTATCCCGGCCTGAATTGGCTACGTTATACACAGACTTGAAGGCTTACGGTGAACGTGCCTTGAAAGAACCCATGCCTTCCTTGTCGTTCCGTCTATATCGACAGTTCAGCGATAGGGGTGAGCGAAAAGCCTATGAAGAGGTTTATTTCGATCGAAGGGGCAGACTTGCTGCTACGGCGATGCTCGCCTTGGACACGGCTAGGCCGGATGCCCTTCAAGCGCTGGAAGAAATGTTGTGGGACGTGTGTGGTGAGTATACGTGGTGTTTGCCCGCGCATCTGGGTACGGGAGAGGTCAACCAGGTGAATGGGAACATCGATCTGTTCGCAGCAGAGACGGTACATATGCTGGCCGAGATTGTGACCATTCACGCCGAGCGGCTGGATCGCCTTGTCATAGAACGGATCAGGTCTGAAGCAGAACGGCGAATCTTCACTCCGCTTTACCGGGAGCAACGGAAGTTCCACTGGCAGACAGCGGATCACAACTGGTCGGCGGTCTGTGGTGGGTGCTGTGGCATGGCCGCATTGTTGCTGCTTGAGGATGAGTCCACACTACAGGAATCGATCTCCCATACGGTCAGCTGTATGAACGCATTCTTGAGCGGATATGGCGAGGATGGTGGCTGTGCCGAAGGCATTGGATATTGGGTATATGGATTTGGTTATTTCACCTATTATGCCGAGATGCTTCGTGAGTACAGTGAGGGCGAACTAGATCTGCTAGCGGGTACCAAAATAGCAGCCATCGCAGCCTTCCCGCTGCGAGTTCATTTGTCAGGTGGAACATTCGTAAATTATTCGGACAGTGCCGAGCAGGAAGAGATCCCTTCCGGATTGCTTTCCCTGCTCGCATCCCGATTTGGGTTGCAGGTGGATTTGCCGCTTCATATCCCACTGCTTACTGATGATTCCTGTCATCGCTGGGCTCATCTGTTGCGGAACGTGATGTGGAGCGATCCGCCAGTGTACGGTGATGAAGGTGCCTCTGGGCAGGCTGAACGAGGATTTATTTTTCAAAATCTGGGATGGATGATTGCAAAAGGATCGTTCGATTCTCCGGATACAAAACAAGCGAACGGCGCACCCCTTCAGGTGGCTATTTCCGTTAAAGGTGGACATAACGATGAACCTCACAACCATAATGATCTGGGGCAGTTCATTATCCATTGCGGTGGTGAGAATATTCTGTGTGATCCAGGAGCAGGGTTGTATACCCAAGCGTATTTTGCGCCAGGCAGAGAGCAACTGTTCCACATCTCGTCATCCGGGCATAACGTTCCGCTCATTGAAGGCCAGGAGCAATGCTCCGGTCGGCAAGCGCAAGCCCATGTGTTAGAGGCAAAGCTGGCAGAGGGTGGCGGTGAGCTGGATACTACATTGGATCTGACATCCGCATACTCTGGAGCTTCTTCACTGGCTCGTTATACGCGCCAATTTCATTGGAAGATGGCTTCTGGCGGTAGCAGGAATAGAGCAGAATTGCGTCTCATTGACCGTTTTCAATGGAAGAGCAGGATGGTGTCTTCGGCAGAACGATTCTCTTCGGTGGATGATCCAGATGCAGGGTGTTCAAGCGTTGTGGAGCGATGGATGAGCAGAGTACAACCTGAGGTGGTGAAGAGCGGTGACCTTCGCTGGCAAGGTGTACATGGAACGGTTCATATGACGTATGATGCGAACCAGTGGCAGGTCTTTACGGAGGTTATGAACACAGTTGATCATGACAATGTCCCCGTCACATTCTATCGAACGTCACTATCATGGACAGGTGTGATTGATGAGACGGATGTTCGGATAGAACGCCCTAATCCGCTTGAAACAGTATGTGAGGTACGCTTCATCATTAATCCGAAAATGGGAGAAACCGAGGTGAGCATGATTGAGTGAATATACATCTGCGTCCACGTATCCATGGAAAGACGAACTCGAACATTACCGTACATTGGCAGAACAAGCGGGTCCCCCTCCGGCAGACGGCTGGAATAGGGAGCGCAAGTTGGCACTTGTTGAAAGTGTTGTTCGCGCTTACACACCATATCAGGACAGCCAGGGTGCAATTATCGACCCGTTCTCGGGTGTGGAGAGATATTATTCTACACCGGCCTATGCGATGGCTGCGGCAGTTCTGGTTGATGCAGGGCGTACAGATTTGCTCCAATCGGCAGCAATAGCCCTGTCACAGAGCATTGATGCCGTGGTCAATGGTAGCGCACCAGACAATCACCCTGATTTTTTTCCGGTGCTCATGATGAGAGCCTATATGTTGTTGAAATCACACCTGCCTGAACATGCACAGATCTGGGCTGAGGCACTCAAGACAATCAGTCCTGAACAAGATTATGTATTTACGATGAGCAAGATGAACAATCCCAATCGCATGATTAACTGGAACGCCATTATGATCTCTGGCGAATATCTGCGGTGGCATGAACAGCTGGCGAATGAGGGTACTGCGTGGATGGATCGATATCTGGAAGCCTATCATCTACCCCGGTTTACGGCCCTTGGCTTGTATCAGGATGGACCGCTGGACCGTCCAAATTGTCCATTTTCCTATGATATTGCCACCCGTTATCACCTTGGGGTGATGCTTGAAGCTGGTTACGAGGGAACCACTGCCGATACGTTACGTGAGCAGCTGCGCCATGGTGCCTTCAGCTCGTTACTGATGCTCTCGCCGCTAGGTGAGATTCCACCGCGTGGTCGCAGCTCCCAGCATCAGTGGAATGAAGCGGCGGCGGCTTATGTATGTTCTACACATGCAACGCAGGCTCTGGAGGCGGGAGATCGGGTGATGGCGGGTGCTTTTGCACGTGCGGCTAATCGGTGTTTTGCTGCTGTTGAGCGCTGGAAGATGGAAGATGGACGTTTGAAAATCGTACGCAATGAATACGCGCCAGAAGATCGGCACGGGTACGAGATATATACCAACCACACCTGTTACAACCTGTGGACGGCAGCAGCGCTTGCTCACGCTTGTCTCAGTGATCCGGGAGACGATGTGAGCGAAGTATACCTTCCTTCCGAGTTAGGCAACAGGGTTCTGCAGACCGATGGGTGGTTTGAAACTGTGATTGCTTCCATACCTGGTCAGCAACTGGTATTACACACGGCGATGAATGATCCGTATACGATTCCTGGTTTGGTACGGATTCAACAGACGGGGTTACCTGGTCTGATTGGTCCGTCGGCTGCCAGCCATGTGCAGGCCGGGTTCACGGAATTTGCCGAAGGGGCGGTTCGTCCGCTCAGTTACTGTCCTGCCTGGAAGACACCAGATGGGGTATGGCACAGTCTTGCAGAGGGGATTCCATCCGGTGGTGCATATGATCGGGATGTTGGATTAGACCCTGCTCAGGGAGGTGGTTCCATTGTGTATGAGAAGGTGGACCCTGATACACGGAACCAAGTGGAGCAGCATCTGGAGGAAAGAGCGGCAGAAGATGGCGTGAACGCCTTGGAGAATGCTTTTGCCGTGACATGGGTCGGTCCATTACCCGGAATTGAAACATTGCGTACCCATTATGTGCAACAGGCGGATGTGCTGACTATAACGTATGAATTCGAAGGAGAGATCGCGGCAACAGGGGCACTCATTCCGTTGATGTTCCATGATGGCCGTGAACAGGCGGTGATTACCCATACGGATCATAGCGTACGAACGGAGTATCGGGGGGCCTATGTAGAATCCACAGCGCTGGATCAGGGAGCCATAATTCATCTGGAAGAGCAGGCCGTGGTCTCCCGTAATGGGTTGCTGAAGGAAGCACGGATTGAATTGGGCGGAGCACGTAGGTTGTCATTTACGATCCGATTGGGCGAGGTTAACTGAAGGTGTTCAGGTTGAGGATCATTAGATCTTCAAACATCTCAAAACAGCTCGAAGCATAGTTAAAAGTGTTATTCGTGGATGATTAGTGATATTTATCGGATAGCTATTGCAGTTACGGCATATGACGCTATAGATAAGTTGAGGATGAGCTGGAGCATCAAGCATAGATGTCTGGTATTGAATCGAGGAGGGATTATGTTCATGAACACATCAACGTCGGTAAAATGGCTCGAGGAAGCGTGGCAACAGGGCGCTGCCAAGACAATTCGGAATGCAAAGCGGATCAAGGATACATTTCCACACACTGCCCCGCAGGGGACGTATGACCGGAATGATCCGGAATGGTGGACAGCAGGTTTCTGGCCTGGATTGTTATGGCTGGTCTATGGGGATGCGCCGGAAAGTGAAGCGGTCGCTCCGTTACATCGCATTGCCGAAAGCTGTGAGCGGCAACTGGAAGGTTGTCTGCGTGATCCCGAATCGGTGGATCACGATCTGGGGTTCATCTGGCTGCTTAGTGGCGTAGCCAACTACCGCCAGACGGGTAGCATGGATGGACGGCGGCGCGGAATGCTTGCCGCCAACCTGCTCGCTGCCCGGTTCCACGTGCGCGGTGAGTTCATCCGCGCCTGGAACTTCAGCTCGTCAGCAATGGATACGCGCGGCGTAGCCATCATTGACAGCATGATGAACCTGCCGCTGCTCTACTGGGCATCCGAGCAGAGCGGCGATCCTCGCTTCCGCTGGCTGGCGGAAGCACATGCGGACACCGTCGCGCGCGAATTCATCCGCGCGGACGGGTCCATCTGCCACGTGGTGGAGTTTGATCCACACACGGGGCAGAAGCTGCGAGAGCATGGCGGACAGGGCCATGCTCCAGGTTCCGCCTGGGCGCGGGGCACCGCCTGGGCGTTGCACGGGTTTGCGCTGTCTTTCCGGTATACGGGCGAAGCCCGATATCTGGAGACAGCGGAGCGTGCGGCCGATTTCTTCCTCGCCATGCTTGGCGAAGAGATCGTGCCGGTGTGGGATTTCCGCGCACCTGCGGAGCATCAGGTGGCGTGGGACTCGTCCGCTGCGGCGATTGCCGCGAGCGGGTTGCTTGAGCTGGCGAAGCTGTCGCCACGCGGGGAGACCTATGCTGCCGCGGGAGAACGTATCGTCCGCGGGTTGCATGAGCACTATAGCTCTGGCGACTCGGCAGCGGAAGAAGGTCTGATCATGCAGGGAACGGTGCATTACCCGGAAGGGCGAGGGCTGAATGTGCCGATTATATACGGCGATTATTTCTATATGGAAGCGCTGGCGAAGCTGCGTGGACATGCGGGGTTATTTTAAAAGAAGAATTGAGAACTACGGGCAGGAAGAACCGAAAGTGAGAACGGATTAGTAAGGTTGTCGTGTTATGAGCCTTCGAATTATTTCATTAGATTCAACTAGATAACCAGTTATATATTCAGTATTTATTGTCAGTAGCATCAGTAGCAAACCATCATCACCTGTCCGCATAAGGCTGTCTCCAGGATTAGGAACGATATTCCCTCTACTGGAGAAGGAGTATACTTAAGCTTGAGCTTTGAATAGACAAATCAAGGTGAGCGGACAGGCGGATGGTGTACGTAATCGAAGGAAGACAAAAGAAGTATCTGGCCTATGAATATTCATTCTTACGGGTCCAGTTGGGGTGCAGAATTAGCTATGCTTTACTGAAAAAATCGATTTTCACTTCGAAGGTGTACGTCTCAGGATGACAAAGTCGGCAGAAGATTGATCTGGATAGCGCTGCGGAATAATCTCATGAACTTTGAAATCAGGGTAGTCGAAGAGATATTCGAACAGATTACGGTCCTGGATTGTATCAATCCCCGGGTTGCCGTTTTCTTTCAAACGGGTGTAAAGCACCACCCATGCTGTTGAGGAGTGCAGAATATCATAGAGGGTATTGCGAAAATCTGTTTCATCCGTGATGTGATATAACACATCCAGACAGACCGTCAGATCGGCTTGCAGGAAACCACGGTTAATCCATAGGCCTGGTGTATACAGCATGAAACTCTTGGACGAATCCTTGGCAAATTGGGAAGCACAACGCTTTACTGAAGAAGCCGCTACATCCACGCCCAGGTAGTCCTCATAATTCATGTATTGCAACTGGTTGCCATCCCCACATCCAAACTCAATGACACGATGAATCCCTTCACGTTGAATCAGTCCGTTCACGACCTCGGCCTTGAATTCAGCCAAAACCCCGTATGAACCCCTCCCAGAAGTCTCACCCGAACGATATGTTTCCTCCCAATACCCGATGTAATCAAAAGGCTGATGCATTATGTTTCCTCCAATCCTGTTAAAAGAAGTTCAAGACTGCCAATATACATAGGTATGCGCAATATTCGCAGGTATGATCGGTTGAAACAGGAATAGAAGATAAATTAATTTCCATAGAATTCCCTGAAAATTTCCTGAAAGTCTAAACATCTGGAAAGAACTTGCCGACATAAAACATAAGGAAAAAAATGATGATAATCGGGGGGAAATGATGTTAAAGCCAAGATTGACCAAGTACATGGTGATGATGCTGGTGTTGATGCTGAGTATTTCCAACGTAGGCTTGGCCGCTGCGGCAGATAAAGAACTGTCCAAAATTGTGGTTTCCAAGAATGAGATGTCGCTCGAAGTTGGTGATTCTGGGTCTGTTACGGTGACAGGGGTATATTCAGACAATACCTCGGCTAATGTAACGATTAGTACAACCTGGAGTAGCGAAGATACTTCGATAGCAACTGTATATAATGGTGCAATCACGGCCAAAAAAGAAGGTAAAGCGACGATTACCGCAGCTTACCAGGGTCAGAGTCAGACCGTTCAAGTGAAAGTAACGAAGAAGGTCAAAGCCCTTTCGAAAAACGTGCAAAGTCTGGATTTACGCACGGGAGATACAAAAGAAATTATTTTGACAGCAACGTATAGTGACAATGAAACAAATAATGAAGCAGCAAGTACTGCAGAATGGTCTACCAGTGATGAGAAGGTTGCTACCGTGGTGAATGGTAAAGTAACTGGACAAAGCGCGGGTACAGCTGTGATCACAGCCAAAGTTGGCAGCCAAAGCGTGACGGTGGATGTTAACGTTGAAGTGGTTAAACGTGTAGATGTAGATAAACAGCAAGTTAACTTGCTGTTGAACAAAAGTGAAAGTGTGAAAGTGACGGCTACGTATCCAGATGGTACAACCAAAGATGTAACCGATCTGGCGGAGTGGACATCCAGCAATGAGAAGGTCGCAGATGTTCTCAAAGGCGAAATTACAGGATACTCGGCAGGTTCTGCCAAGATCACAGCCAAATACGGTACGAAATCTGTATCCGTTGACGTGGATGTGGATCTGACCAGCAAGCTGAGTGTGGAGAAACAAAGTATTTTCTTCCGTTTGGATGGGGACAAGAATACAGCCAATATCGTATTAACGGCTTCTTATCCAACCAGCAGCGATGTGAATGTAACGGATCAGGCGACATGGACATCCAGCAACGAGAAAGTTGCAACGGTATTCAAGGGGCAGATTACAGCCATTAGCGCAGGTTCAACAACGATCAAAGCAACCTATAGTGGAAAAACTGTAGAAATTGCTGTAGATGTAGATACGGCAAGATATCTGGATATCAAAGATGTAAATGACAAGCTCGCCATGAGTGTTACCGGTGATAACAAGTCTAAGACATTGGTAGCCAATGCCGAATATATTGATGCCAGTACAGAAAATGTAACTTCCAAAGCAACATGGACTTCAAGCAATCCAGATGTCGTATATGTATCAAACGGCGATCTGATTGCATACAAATCCGGTACGGCTACGATCACTGTAGCTTATGGCGGTAAAACGGTTAAATTCACAGTGAATGTAGACGTAGCAGACAAGTATGAGATGGACAAGAAAAAAGCATCGGTAGCCGTTGGTGGAACGACTTCTGCCAAAGTACTGGCGTTGTATGGTGAAACATCCAAAGATGTATCTGAAGATGCAACTTGGAGCAGCAGCAGCGACAAAATCGCTGAGGTAGATAGCAAAGGGGTTATCACAGGTGTTGCTACAGGTAAAGTAACCATTACCGCGAAGATTGAAGGCAAAACACTGACTCTGCCTGTTGAAGTAGGTATGGCTAGTGGACTGGAAGCAGATGTGAACTTCGTTGTTCTGTCTGCCAAAGAAACTCAGATGATCCTTCTAACAGGTACGGATGAGGACGGCAACACGTTGGATGTAACATCCGAAGCAACCTGGAAATCCAGCAATGCACGTGTAGCGGATGTGAAAAAAGGCGTGATCACAGGTAACAGCAGTGGTAAAGCCAACATCACAGCAGAATACGGCTCCAAAAAAGTGACGATCCAAGTTGAAGTGGATGTCATCACACGTATTGAAGCTTCCGAGCCGGTTCTTTCCCTGAAATCAGGCGATACAGCTGATCTGACGGTAACTGCCTTCTTGAGCGACGGTAGCGAGCGTGATGTTACGGACAAAGCTGAATGGAAAACGAACAGCTACAAAGTAGCTCAAGTGACCAAAGGTAAAGTCAAAGCTACAGGTTCAGGTAAAGCCAAAATCACAGCAAAATACGGCAGCAAGTCTGTAACGATTGCTCTAGATGTGGATACACTGAAATATTTGCAGACGGATAAAGTAACGTTGACCATGAAACCTGGTGAAAAGGTAACCGTGGCTGCAACTGCAACGTATGCCGATGGCAGTGAAGCTGATGTATCCAAACCGGCTCTCTGGAAATCTTCCCGTATTGCAACAGCATCGGTGAAAGATGGAATCATTCAGGCGAACGGCAAAGGTAAAGCAACGATTACAGTAACATTTGCAGGTGTGAAAACCAAAGTAACGGTAGTGGTTGAAGCGAAGTAATTGCTTTTCTAAATGTGAGCGTGAAACGCGCAAATAAAACGGTGATGCCAGCTAGTAGCTGGCATCACCGTTTTTTGGTCTATAAACTAAGCGTGTCTTCAAGCGCTAACGAATCTGAGACACGTTATATCGGAAAGTACAGTCTTTTATAGCGCTTTTGTCAGGTTATTTTGGTATATAACGTGTCTGAGATTCCTTACAATTTATAACGAGGACCTAAAGACCAAATAAGACGTCCTGAGTTCCTTAGAAAATGAAAATAATCTAGCCATTCGCCAACGTCCAGAACCCTTGCATACACCACCCTATTACAGATATATAACCAAGTGATTCTGTGACGTTCCCTGTATGTTCTACTACTACATCGTGTGAGACAGTACCAGCGCACCATAGGCAAAAGCGATCACGATCAGAATGGCCGGATGCAGCTTGGTTTTGGTCATGACCCAGAGCGAGATGCCTGCAATGATCAACGTCTGCCAGATGCCGATGGAATCAGTGGACAGCTGCCCAAATTCCCATGTGAGCAGAATCATGAGTACGGCGATAACAGGCTGTACGAGTAGAGTCATACCTTTGACTTTTGGTGAAGTGCGATGTTTGTTCAACAGACGAAGTAATATAATTAATGCGGTTGCGGAAGGCACGATTGTGGCAAAACTTGCGATAAATGCCCCAAACCAGCCTGCTACGTGGTACCCGACAAATGCAGCAATTTTGGTTGCAATCGGGCCGGGAAGGGCGTTACCAATCGCCAGTACATCACCGAATTGCTCGGTGGTCATCCATTGGTAATGGTTCACAATCTCTTCCTGCATGAGCGGAATGGAAGCCGGACCGCCCCCATATCCCAAGATGTTTGCTACGAAAAATCCCCAAAATAATTCCCACCAGGTCTGGAGCATCCTTAGGACACCCCCTTATCGGACTCGCCTTTGGACTTGAAGCGCTGAACCAGATCCAGATGGAAGACACCATATCCAAGGAAAACTGCGATCACAATCCCCGGATGGATATCCAGCAGCTGCAATAGTACAAAGGCAATTACGCCGAATAGGGCGGCAAAAACTTTACCAAGTCCCTTCCAGGCTTTCATGGCAAATTCATAAGCCATCATGCCCAGCATGACAAAAATGACTGGCCTTACGGCGGCTACCATGCCTGCTACCACTTTCGACTCGCGTAGCGCGTACATGGAACCGAGCAGCGCGATAATGGCAATGCTTGTCGGTAAAATGTGAGCGAGTACAGACACGATCGCGCCCAGCACACCTTTGGTTTTATAACCGAGATATGCGGCCATCTTGGTCGCGATGGGACCCGGCAAGGCGTTGGCGATAGCCAAAATCTCGCCGAACTCCTCATCACTGACCCATTTGTAACGCGTAACGGCTTCGTAACGGATTAACGGGATCACCGAAGGGCCGCCGCCATATCCGAGAATTCCGGTTCGTACCATTCCGATGACGAGACCGTTGTAATCTTTCCAACCCATGCTGATTTCCTCCTAGAGTCTCATGCCCATCCGGCTTTTATAACGTTTCAACAATAGCTGTGATTCCACTTTGACGATACCCGGCATCTTATAGAGCTTCTCCAGCAAAAACTGCTCCATCTCTTCCATATCCGCAAAAATACCGTGCATGTGCAGTGTACTCGGGCCTGTCATATGATAAAGGCTGGTGACGGCTGGCTCTTCATCCAGTTTCTCAGCGACTTCATCCAGGAAGGGCGGTTCGACATCGACATTGAAAAAGGCCGAGACTTGAAGCCCAACTTTGCCAGGGTTGATCACAACGGTGAAGCGTTCGATGATTCCTTTTTCGGATAACGCATTGATGCGCGCCTGAACGGCTACACGTGACAACCCGATCTGTGTACCCAGATCCGTATAGGATATTCGGCTGTTGTGGTGAAGCGCGGCGATGATTTTGCGATCCATCTCGTCCAGATTGTACATTTGTGGAATTTCTCCTCCTTTGGAGGAGCGTTTCTCTGACATGTTGACCATCCTTTTCTCTCGCTATATGAAATAAACAATAAAATTTTACTAAACATACAATGTGTATGTGGCATTCATAGTTTAATGACGAATCGTAACTGGAGTCAATCTATTTATCATGATTATTGAATTTAACCGATTTTGAGCCTTCATTTTGTCATTTTGACCAATCGGAAATAAAAAGACCACTCGCATAGTCCAATAGCGAGCAGCCGTTAAATAATAGATAAGCTGGAGTAAAGCGCAAAGTGTGATACGAAGCATGTACGGTTATCCCTGTGCTGTCTTGGGCAATAAAAGGGTAACGGTAGTCCCTTCGCCAGGCTCGGAAGAAACTCTCAACGTTCCTCCTGCACCACGGGCACGCTCTTCCATACTAAACAATCCAACGCCATTGCCAGCGGTTGCTTCGCTGAATCCAGCACCCTGGTCTTCAATAATAACCATCGTCATATTCTCAGCGTCTTCTATAGTAACACGTGCCTCGGCAACATCGGCATACTTTGCGACATTGGTTAAGGCTTCCTGAATAATTCGGTAGATGGCTATCTCCCGGTTCATCTCCAGTCGTTTGCGCAAATTACATTCCAGATCAACTTCGATCCCGTAGTGACGGGTGTAATTCTCGATATACGTACGAATTGCCGGAACAACACCCAGGTCATCCAGAACAGATGGTCTCAGCTCCCATGCCATACCGCGTACATCTTCCATGATACCCGTGACCTGCTTACGAAGTGCTTCAACCCCGGGGTGAGGCTGGTCTGCCAGCAGGCGATCCATCTGAATCACCAGAGAGAAGAGACTCTGTCCAATCCCGTCATGCAGTTCACGCGAGATCCGGCGTCGTTCCTCTTCCTGAATATTCATCACTTGGGACATCATCTTTTGCAATTCGGCTTCGACGGATTTCAGCTTGGTGACCTCGCTGCGTACAGCCAGGTATTGATAGGGCTCCCCGTCGTTATCAAGGAAAGGTACGATGGTGGTGTTGACCCAATAATGACTGCCATCTCTGGCACGATTGAGAATTTCCCCGTTCCATACCTTACCTGAGGATATCGTGTCCCACAGGTTTTTCATAAAGCTTTTGCCATGGTATCCGGAATTAATAATTCGATGATCCTTACCGATCAGTTCCTCGCGCTCATACTGTGAGATTTCACAGAATTTATCATTCACATACTGGATTTTACCCTTGCGGTCTGTCAGGGCTACAATGGAGGATTCATCCAAGGCAAATTTCAGATCACTCAGTTGATGCAGGGAACCCTTCAACCTGCTGCGAAATTCATTATCCATAATGTGATTATCGATTTCGTCCAGCAGGAGGCGTACGGGCTGGTCTGCGAGTCCACTTAATCTGTTCTTGCGTGCACTACTCAAAGTTCAGCAACCCCTTTTTCATAGCGAACTTCACCAGTTCCGGTCGTGTGCGCAGGCCAAGCTTCTCCATCAGATTGCTTTTGTGGGATTCGACCGTTTTGACACTGATGATCAGATGTTCGGCGATTTCCTTGTTGGCGTAACCCTTGGCAATCCAGGACAAAATCTCTTTCTCCCGCTCGGATAACGTGTCATACGGTCCGGCGTTTTCCTGTTTGGCTTTGTCCAGGTATTCACTCATCAGCCGCTTGGTTGCACTGGGGTACAGATAGGCGCTACCCTCTGCTACGGAACGAATCGCAGCAAGCAATTCTTCATGCGGCGCACTTTTGAGTATATATCCGGATGCTCCCGCGTGGATGGCGCGGAACAGATATTCTTCATCGTCATGCATGGTTAGTATCAAAATGGAGACATCTGGCATCAATTTCTTCAATTCAGCCGTAGCGGTCAGACCGTCTTTGCCTGGCGGCATGCTGAAATCCATCAAGACCACATCTGGTTTCAACTCTTGAGCCTTGGCAATGGCTTCATCGCCATCTGCGGCATCTCCAACGATATGTATATCATTCTTTCCTTCAAGTAAGGCGATCAGCCCGGAACGCACGACAACATGGTCGTCTACAACTAATAGTTGAATCACATGATTTCCCCCTGTCCGCTTCCTTAGTTCTATCTATATCATAACAAAAAAAGAAGCCATTCAGAGCTTTAATCTCCGAATAGCTTCTCTCACGCTCTAGTTCATACTTTTATCCAAACACCTTCGGCTGAAGATGTAGAGCGATTTGCTCCGTCTGCCGGATCATGTCCGATGAGAAGGTGCAAGGCAGTCTGCTGCCAACGAGCAGCACGGCGCCAGGCACGCTTCCTTCCTGGAACACAGGTACCGCTATGGCACTTACCAACCGCTCAGCAAGCATTAACGGGCAACGACCGGGTGTATGCTCCCCGGCGGATTGGGTATCAGATCGAGCTGTGCGTCCAGTCCGAAGGGCTGTGCCCACCAGATCTTGTCCGGGGCGCATTTCCATGCGTTTCACCCGTTCATTACTAGCCCCAGAGGTGTACTTCCAGCGTAGCATCGTCCCATTCAGACAGGCAAGTCCACAGAAGTCGCTGGATGTGTTCAGGCGCAGGCCGTCGATCATCTCCTGAATGCCAGATGGCAGTTCATCATGCATGAGAGGACACTTCCTTTTTCGAAATTATAACGTACGTGACGTGTAATTATTATCATTAACCTTTGAACAGGATCATCTTAAAGAGGTAGTTCAAAAAGTCCGCTTTTGATTACGAAGGATGCCTATCGGCATCATCAGCATCGAATATGGAATTCAGCCGAAATGTCCGTTGCTCACGTAGTTTTGCCTACGCTCTGCTACTCCATTTCTAGCTTCATCCCATCTTCTCGGTACTGAAAACCGCTCTTTTTGAACAGGATCATCTTAAAGTAAGGGTATTACAATGTTAATTCTATTGTAGACCCTTTCTCGTACGTTGTAATTCAGGGAAAACCCCTATTTCCGTTCTATAATCTACTGAACTTAGGCAGTGGAAGACTCCTGAATCAGGTGCACCAAGGGATTGAAGAAATGCGAAGGATGAGGCATATCGGTGAAATGTGACTTTTCTCACAGCAAATTCAGGGAGTTTCTCGTTAATGATCAGGTAATCCCCCGATAACCCTCGCGCTACTTTCGCGGTATGATGGATACATAAGGAATCACCGAGGGGGACGAAGGTTATGGGTACAGTATTTGTAGAAAGAACAACCCAAAGAGCAGAGCAGAAACAAGCGGAGGCGGGCAAAATGACACGGGAAACAGGCGGAATCCTTTCGTTCGTTACATCTGAGCAATGGGACCTGATTGAAGCAAAAATGCAACCCAAACGGGTGAAGTCGGGATATAGTCTCTTTCTCGAAGGCGATGAAGCCGGATATCTGTACTACATTCGTTCGGGACGAGTGAAAATGACCAAGTCGACGGAGGATGGCAAGGAAATTATTTTATCCATTCAGCAAAGCGGCGATCTCATCGGTGAATTCGGTGGCATCGGCGGATTGAATCATAGCTACAGTGCAGAGATGGCGGAAAAAGGGGAACTGGCCATTATCTCGCTTAGCGATCTGGAAAGTATACTCAGCAAACATGGCGACCTTGCCTTGAAATTCTTGCAATGGATGGCACTGTCGCAGCGGATCACCCAGTCGAGATTCCGTGATTTGCTGCTCTATGGCAAGGCGGGTGCGCTCGCTTCGACACTGATCCGTGCCAGCAATTCGTATGGTAGGGTTACACCGGATGGTATTGTGCTGGACATGAAGCTGAACCATACCGATCTTGCCGAGATGATTGGAGCTACCCGGGAGAGCGTAACGCGGATGCTGGGGGCATGGAAGGAACAAGGTACGCTGGATATGATGGACGGCAAACTGATGATTCGTGACCTGGCAGCCCTGCGTTGTATGTGTGGATGTCCTACATTCCCGAGCTGTCCGGTAGAGCTGTGCCGACTGTAAAATAACTTGTTCCGGTGTTCCGAGTTGAGGGAAGCACAACGGTTGCATTCCCGAGGAACAAATTTGATTTGGATTCCAAATGAGGCTTCAAGGCTTCACCTCCATTGGCGATTGGGGTCGTTACGGAGAAAAAGAAAAGAAAAGCTGGCGTCCCATATATGGGAGTCAGCTTTTTGAGTTTCCGTGAAATTGTTCATGTGCATATTCCTTTGCAAGAATCGAATATAGATACGAATCATGATATTCCCCTTTGTAAAACCAATGCTCTCGCATCAGACCTTCACGCTGCATACCAATCTTTTGCATAACGTTCTCTGAAGCCTTGTTGTTCGGGCGGCATTTCGCATAAATTCGGTGTACACCAAGTGTATTGAAGCCAAAGCCAAGCATGGCTCCGGCTACTTCGGCAGCATACCCTTTTCCCTGATAAACGGGATTGAGCACATAACCGATCTCAGCGTTCGTGTTTTCGATGTGAAGGCCAATACCACCGATCAGTATGCCCTCCTTTTTCAAACATATCGCCAGTTCAAAGCTCTCTCGTGGTTGTGTTTGCTGCATGTCCAACACAAACTGCACATAAGCTCGAGTATCCTCTTCGGTATTTGGTCCCCATGCCGTGTGCTGAGTAACTTCTGTCATGGATGTGTAGTTATGTATACTTTTCCAGTCTGTATCCAGAATATCCCTGATGATGAGTCGTTCGGTCTCCAGTTGCATCGTTGTTCACTCCTTCACGTTTGAATAACTTTACTGTACATTGTACAACAAAAATAGCTCATAACAGATTCAAAGAATGAATCGGTCATGAGCCATAATGTAGATCTATGATGTATGTGGAATGCTATTGTGGTTGTTTACATTGAACTGCGGGATAAGTATAAGCCAACTTGCGGATAATTTCCTTTTGCCATCTCGTATCACCCAGATTGGTTGCCAGGTTCAGAAGATCCAAATAATCGTCAAGCTGCAGATCAGCCTTTTGCAGAGTTGTATTCATTCGATGTTCGTTCCCCTTTATCTATAAAATCGTAAAATCATATGCAGTAGAAAGTTACAAAGAGACAAGTTCAAGAATGATAATCATTATCATGTTTATATATTCATTATGCAATGAACGCTGGCAAAATGCAATCCCAAGTCCGCATCGAATTTAACTTTTTTCTGAAAATAGGCTCATCCACAGCACATAGGGAATGTATACACCGAGATATGCAGACGGATACAGGAACCAGCCATTCAGCAGGAAATGGTGAATTTCGGTGGTGAATGTGGTCATATGAGCATTCGTCGCATACACATCACCAGCGATGACGGTTGCCGCACTGTAGAAACAGAGTAGCGCAAGAATATGGAATACTCGGGTAACCATGCGGGAACGAAGAGCAACATAAGCCATAATCAGCGGAACAATCAACAAGAGCAACAAAAATATTAACTTCATCATCGTTTTACTCCTTCGGTAAATGGAATTCTAATGATAATCAGTATGGGCCAATAGACTCAACTTCTAAACTTTTTCATAAACTTTACAAAAAGAAAGAGGAATTCAGCATATGAACAATTAAATTAAAGGAGGATAACCCATTATCAGGTAATTTGGAGGAGGAGAAAGGGAATATGAAGAAGGCGTTATGGCAGCACTGGATCGGGGCATTCCTGGTCTTTATCATGATGGCAACCGCACTGCTGGGGCCGGGTTCGCAAAGTCCGGTACAAGCTGCAGCACCACTTACGGTATCTCAGGCCATCGCTGCCCAGAGCGGTGGAGGAACAGCAACGGTTGAAGGAATCATTGTTGGACATGCTACCGGGTCGCTTACCGCGAAGTTTACATCTCCGTATGCCAATGATTTTAATGTTCTGATTGCGGATTCAGCGTCAGAGCGGACCAACGCCAGATTATTGGATGTACAGATTCCCTCATCTTTCCGTTCGCAATATGGATTGGCGTCCAACCCCAGTCTTGTAGGCAAAAAGATCATCGTAACCGGAACCTTAGGTGCCTACAACAGCTATGCAGGCGTCAAAAACCCAACGTCCATCACACTTTCCTCCGGAACAACCAATCCTGATCCAGAACCGAACCCGGGCACAACACTGCCGGACGGTACCGGCAAGAAAGTATTGTTCGATAATACCCACGCCCAGACAGCAGGTGCTGCCGACTGGATTATTGACGGGGCATTTTCGGATTTTGCCAATGGTTTGCGAAACGCAGGCTTTGCCGTGGATCAGCTGGAACGCAGCATCCCGTATACATTCGGTGAGCAAGCCATCACCTATAATAAATTGAAAGATTACGACGTCTTTGTCATCGGCGAAGCCAACGTGCCGTTCAAAGCGACTGAGCAGGCAGCGCTGGTGCAGTACGTGCAGAACGGAGGAAGTATCTTCTTCATCTCCGACCACTATAATGCAGACCGCAACAAAAACCGCTGGGATTCTTCCGAAGTATTCAATGGCTATCGCCGCGGTGCCTTCCTGAATCCGGCCAAAGGCATGTCTTCGGCTGAAGCCGAATCACCAGCGATGCAGAGTGTGACGAGTTCAGACTGGCTCGCGACGAACTTTGGTGTCCGTTTCCGCTACAATGCCCTTGGAGATGTGAACGCATCGGATATCGTTGCACCTGCACAATCCTTTGGCATTACGACTGGTGTTAATTCTGTAGCCATGCATGCGGGATCGACCATTGCGATTATAGACCCGAACAAAGCCAAAGGCTTGGTGTATGTACCAAGTGGTGTATCCAAGTGGGGCAATGCCGTGGACCAGGGCGTATATAATGGTGGTGGACGAGCTGAAGGAGCCTATGCTGCCATTGCAAAGGTTGGTGCAGGCAAAGCCGCATTTATCGGTGACTCTTCACCTGTAGAAGACGTGACTCCGAAATATTTGCGTGAAGAGACCGGTACTACCAAGAAGACCTATGATGGATTCAAAGAAGTGGATGATGCAACGTTCCTTGTGAATACTGTGAAATGGCTCGCGGTCAAAGAGAGCTACACCAGTCTGGCACAAGTGCCAGGATTGACATTGGATACGGCAACAAGCCTGCTTCCTATCGAAGCTCCAGCCGCATCAACCGAGCCGCAACTTGAGCCATGGGCTGCACCAGCGGCAGGGTACAAATGGTATGATCCAACTACATTTAAGACAGGTTCATACGGCAAAGCGCAATAAGTAAAGTAGACAAACATCAAATTATTATGCGAATAGGGTCTGACCGTGGAGTTTTGCGGACAGGCTCTTTTTTTGCTTGTTATATCAGTTACAATGAAGATCGTGATTAGCTCCTACAGCCCTGCCATTGCATAAATATGTGCTCCAGAGGGGAAGGTATGGGTACTAATGATGCGGCGTGAAGCCCAACCCAACCAAGGAGGCGGCGAATGATGACTCAGCAAGCAGACTGTGACAGTTCCTCGATGAGGCAGAAGCTTAAGGCAGACCTCCATCGTGTAGCAGAGCGTATGAATCTGACGTTATCCCGATTTGACAATGACAGTGCCTGTCTGCTGGGGCAATTTGCAGAGATTCGAGCGGAGATCAAGCAGATCGAGGTGCTCGCCTCTTCGTTTTATCTGGATTGTTATCTGTCACCCTTTACCGAGAAGTTTGCCGAATTAACATCGAGCGTGCAGCATCTATCTGACCGGAGATATGGGGCGTTGATTGTGATTGAACGGGAGATTCCGTTGGAGTCGATCATTCACTCAGGCGTGACTGTGGATGCAAGAGTGACGCATGCGTTGTTGGAATCGCTATTCATTCCTGGTGCGCCATTACATGACGGGGCTGTGTTGATTCGTGGCAATCAGATTGTATCCGCTGGTAATGTGCTACCATTGTCGCAAGCGGAAGTGCATGAACGAAAAATAGGCACTCGTCATCGGGCAGCACTGGGACTCAGTGAATTGACGGATGCGGTTGTATTAGTTGTCTCCGAGGAGACAGGACAGGCTTCATTTGCTGTAGATGGCGATTTGCATCCAATCAATGTGGTTGAGACGCTCCCTTAAATGTGAACGATTAATTGGTCTACTCGGGGCGAATAGGTTGATGTAGTTGAGAGAATTGTACCTTTCTCCTGTAAGGGAGAGAGGTTTTTCTATGGATAGACGATAAAATTATAATCTGAAATTCGACAGCTTTGCTCCCGCCATATGAGAAACATCGATCGATGCTTCTCTGACATTGCGATGTGATTTTGCACAAACTGGGTATTCATGGGTACAATAGAGGATGGTCAATGAATAGAGAACAATGCGATTGGATCGCAAAAATGGTTGGAGGAGACGGTTAGCACATGAGTTGGTTTGAAGCAATGGAGGATCACGATTATGAGGAACTGGTTCTGTGCCAGGATCGAAATTCAGGGTTAAAAGCAATTATCGCCATACACGACACAACACTCGGCCCTGCGCTGGGAGGCACACGGATGTGGACTTACGCTTCAGAAGAAGCCGCCATTGAAGATGCCCTGCGCCTTGCCCGTGGTATGACATATAAGAATGCGGTATCTGGCCTGAATCTGGGCGGTGGCAAAACCGTTATCATCGGAGATCCGCGGCGCGACAAAAACGAAGCGATGTTTCGGGCGTTTGGACGATATATTCAAGGGTTGAACGGACGTTATATCACGGCCGAAGATGTGGGAACAACGGAAGAGGACATGAACTTGATCTATCAGGAAACCGATTATGTGACAGGCATCTCCGCGAGTTATGGTTCATCCGGTAACCCATCGCCTGCAACGGCTTGGGGTGTATATCGGGGGATCAAGGCAGCGGCCAAAGAAGCATTTGGTACCGATCTGCTGGAGGGTAAAACGATAGCGGTCCAAGGTGTCGGCAATGTGGCGATGCATCTGTGCAAATATCTGTATGAGGAAGGTGCACATCTGATCGTTACGGATATCCATAAGGACTCGGTGAAACAGGCTGTGGACCGCTTCGGCGCAACAGCAGTTGATCCCGCAGACATCACGAGTGTGGAATGTGATATCTATGCACCATGTGCACTGGGCGGCACGATTAATGACGATACGCTCAGAACGCTCAAGGCAAAGGTTGTAGCGGGCTGTGCCAATAATCAGCTGCTGGAGACCCGTCATGGGGATCAGCTGTATGATATGGGCATCGTATATGCGCCTGACTATGTTATCAATGCAGGTGGCGTAATTAACATTGCGGATGAGTTGAACGGTTATAACGCGGATCGGGCGTGGAGCAAGATCGGAGAGATCTATTCCACTCTGGAGAAAATATTCGAAAGCTCACGTACCGAGGGCATCGCAACCTATGTTGCCGCAGATCGTCTGGCTGAGCGACGGATTGAACAGATGAAGAATACGCGCAGTACATTCTTGCAGAATGGTCATCACTCATTGAGTTCCCGGAGATTACGCAAGTAAACTTAATAGATTCATAAAAAAACTTAAAACGGTCTGTTAGATAACGGCAACATCCATTTCCAAGATGGATAGTCGATCTGACAGGCCATTTTTTTATGTTGCTATCAGAATTTCAAAAAAAGAAAAACAGTGGCAATATTTCCCTAATTGATCAATTTTATTATGGATTTTTCCGATAATGTATGTACATCGTTCAGATGCAGATGGTTCAGGGAAGTGGGGAGAAGGAAATGGGGAAAAGAAAAGGTGTAGGACATAAGATCAAAAATATGTCGCTTAAAATCAAGCTGCCTTTCATGATCAGTGTATTGGTTGTTTTGGTTCTGCTTGGTGCAACGACCACAAGTTATATGATTTCATCTGATGTTGTGGTCAAGAAAAGCAAGGATGAAATGAATGTGATGGCTGACCGCCTTGGGGAAGGGCTTTGGACAGCTATGCAACTTCAACAACAATTGAGTCATTCGATATCCGTACATAGTACTTTTAAAGAACTCTTAAAGTTGCGTGATACAACTGACATGACGGATGAAGAATTTTTATCGGATGAGAACCCGTATTTCAATAAGGCCAATACGATCTTGACCGACAGTATATCGGAAACGGAAGGAAGTAAGCCAGATCTGTTCGTTTTTGATAAGGAAGGAATCATGGTGGCAGGAACCATGCCAGAAGTCATTGGTCAGTCACGGGGAGATCGGGAATATTTTAAGGAATCTATACAGGGGAAATCCTTCATCAGTGACGCGGTCGTCTCTAAGACTGGCAAGAAGCTCATTATTGTATTCTCGGAGCCTATCACCGATGAAGAGGGGAATAACCTGGGTGTGCTTGCTATGTCGGTGGACAGCAACTTCTTCCTGGGGCAACTCGGAGACATTAAAATCAATGGTCAAGGCAGAGTTGAAGTACTGAGTCGGAGCGGCATCATTATGTATGATTCACTGGACCCTTCCGTTGTGGGACAAACGCTGGAAGAAGATAAGGACGCGATGGGAATTATCGAGGCTAGAGCCACCGACAAAGTGAAAATCACTTCGATGGATCGAGAAGATACCTACTATCGTATTAATCAGATTCCGGGTGCAGATCTCTCTGTGCTCATTATTGACGATTATGACGATATCAAGCGTCCGATAGAGGATATGCAGCGCCAGATGGTTATCGTGATATTGATCGGGATTGCTCTGGCTATTGGTGTGGGATTGCTGATTTCTCGCAGTATTACAAGACCTATCATACGTCTGAGCGGTCTGTTCCAACAGCTTGCTCAAGGCAATCTGACCGTTAAGGCCAATGGCAAGTATAACAGCGAATTCAAGGATCTGGCGGAGAGCTTCAATGGTATGGTGGAGCAGAACAGGAACCTTATTACCGATATGAACAGTTCGATTCATGTCCTTCAGGCCAGCACTCAGGAGTTGGAGGAGACATCCAGACAGACGGCAAGATCCATTGATGAGACATCGGCAACGTCCATGGGGATTGCCAAAGCCATGGAGGCTCAATCGGAAGATACCGAGCAGATTGCAGGCAAATTCAACAGCTTTGGCGATAAAGTGGCTGCCATGAACAACAGTGCACAGGATGTGAAGGCAAGAGCAGATGAGATCGAAACGGTATTCCACAATGGGAATGAAGTCGTGAATGAACTGATGCGTATCAACGAGGTGAACGAACGGGAAGTGGAGAAAATCTCGGAGATTACCGTCAAACTTCAAACCAGTTCGGGCAGTATTAGTCAGATCACGGAAGCCATCAGCCAGATTGCGAAGCAGACCAATCTGCTTGCATTGAATGCTTCCATTGAAGCATCACGGGCAGGTGAGCATGGCAGAGGATTTGCAGTTGTAGCCGAGGAGATCCGCAACCTGGCAGAGCAGAGTTCCCGCCAGTCCAAGGAAATCTCCAGCATTATCGAGCAGAATCTGGCCGATGTCGCCGAGAACAACCAAAGTGTTGCCGAAATTCACACCATCTCGTCCAGACAGGATGAGCTTGTCTTGCAGACTCGTCAGGCATTTGATTTGATTTTGGAGAAGGTAACGGTCATTAATCAACAGATCGCTACGATGGCAGGACAGATGCAGGAGATGTTACAGAACAAGGATGACGTACTGGAGTCTGCCCATAGTTTGTCGGCTTCAGGAGAGCAGGTATCCGCTTCGGTTGAAGAGGTAACAGCAACCATGATGGAGCAATCTTCAACAGTACAGCAGTTGGCCAACATGGTTGATACGATCGATCAATTGACGCAAAAGCTGGCCGAATCGGCTGCGCGATTCAAGGTGGAGTAAGGGTCTCAGCTTCATTAAAACAAAATAACACGAACAAGGGATGTCCCCTGTCATATTCATGACTTATAGGACATCCCTTTTTTTGTGCTCTCGATCAATGTGCTCTAGTTCATTTAGTGATCAATGAGATGCAACAGTTGAGGGAGAGGTGTGCGAGGCTTGGGCATAGGCTGATCTTCAGCGTTAAAATACCCCATGTGTAGTGTACCTACTATTTTTTCCTCTGATGTCACACCAATGGCTTCACAGAATAGCGGATTTTCGTTGAAAGGGCTTGTCTTCCATACGACGCCAATGTGTTGTTCCCAGGCCAGCAACTGTATGTTCTGGATCAGTGCCGAGGTTGCAGCAAAAGCCTCTTCCCACGCCTTGGAGGGCAGGTTGGCTGTCATAACCACAACCAGATGCACAGGTGTCTGTGCACAATAGGCCGCTCTGATTTGTTGTCCATACTTTGCTATAAATTCAGGATTGCGTGTACTCAATACAGCGCTTGCGAATGTTTCTCTGCCCTCATTCATAAACAGAATGAAGCGCCAAGGTTCCTTTTTGGAGTGAAAAGGAGCCCATATCGCGTCCTCCAGAATCTCATGAATCGTTTCCAAGGGAATGGGTAGGCCATTAAATTCCTGAATCGTACGTCGTTCGATCACGGTCTGCCTAAGACTTGTTTTGGGTTTCATCATGTCCCTCTATAACTCGAAGGAAGCAGCGATCTCATCAATAATTTTGCTAAGACCGATGGGGCCGTATCCTGCAAACCACAGGTTGGCATCACCGATATATACATGATCGTTCTTAACTGCATTCAGATTGGCCCAGATGGATGTATCCATGATGTTATTAAGCACAACCTTGTTTTCTTCCCCTGGACGCAGAATGATAAACAGTCGATCCGGGTTCAGCTCAGGCAGAATTTCCTCGGAAATTGCCACATTCCATGATCCCTGGAAATCTACACTGTCTACTGAAGCAGGGGTTAATCCCAGAGCACCAAACAGAGTGAAGTTATCATCAGGTTTAATCAACTGAAGCTGTTTATCCTGTACACGCATGTAGGCCACCGTTTCGTCTTTGGCTTTTACGGCAAGCTCATCATGGGTTTGGGTCACTTTGGCATCATAGGCATCTTTGACCGCTTGCGCTTCTTTTTCTTTGCCAAGAACGGTTGCCGTTTCCATGAATCGCTCCCAGTCTCCTTTTTCTTCATTATCAAAAAGGATCGTTGGAGCAATCTTGGAGAGTTGCTCATAGTTTGCTTCATTTAACGTTTTGGAGGCCAGAATGAGATCCGGCTCAGCCTGGAGCAATGCTTCAAAATTGGGAGACTCGCCGGAACCTACGGCAGTGGTATCTTTCATCTGATCTGCCAGATATTCAGGGAATCCGAGATCGTTATACGTTACCATGGCTGTTGGTTCAATGCCGAGAGCGAGTAACTGGTCAGCAAAGACGTAGAGCATACCCGCAATTTTTTGGGGTTCGGCAGGAATTTCGATATCCCCTTTAATCGTAGAAATGGTGCGTGTATTCTCACTTCCCTGTTCAGCGGTTGATGGCTCTGCCCTACTGGATTCGGGTGAAGGGGAGTTCTCACTGTTCTGGGAAGTCCCACAGCCCGCAAGCATGCTGCATAGAACAAGAACGGTTATAAGGAATCGTCCTGATTTGAAAAAGGTAGAGAAGCGTTGGTTATTAGGTAAAGACACGTTGTACACACCCTTTAATTGATTTTGATTATCATTATCAAAATAATTATAGGTGCATTCCAAATCGTAATCCATGGATATTCCTGTTTAATGCATGGACGTTTGGCTCAGGAACAATTGACTAACCCGATTCAGAAACAGATTATGGGCCAAGGAAGTATAACAGGAGTAGGGGGAGGAATCGCCCAATTCATAGATTTGATTCATACGAACCGCCTTCCATTGCTGCCAAATTGAATTTTGCATAAGTGACGCTACAATGTGCGCACGCTCTTCTGCATAACCACTTGTAAACAGAATGAAGTGTTCAATATCCGACTGAACCAGCTGTTCCAGTGACATTATACGGGAATGGGATACGTGGTGTAGGGCTTGGGGTACGGATAACTGCAAATCATCATAGAGTACCGTACCCAGATTACGGTTGCCGTAGACCCGGAACTGTCCATCTTCGTATTGCGCCACAGCCACAGGGTGGTCATCGATGGCATGCTGTATACTGGAGATTTTTTGTTTGACCGATAGATCATAACGTTCCAGCCATTCTTCACCAGCTGTTATTTTGCCCACGGATTGTGCAATGGAGTACAACTGTTTACGCCAATCTCCTGCAAAAGATATGGTGCAAGTGGAGGCAATATGCCGAAATAATTCGGCTTTTTTGGGCTCTTCATAGTCGGTTCCTTCATACCCAATGATCAGTTCCGGGTGTGCGTTCATTAATAGTTCCAGATCAGGCTGATCTCTGCCCACTTGAATCACATTTTTGAATTCATATGATGTCCTATGGACCGGATTAATCAGTGCCGCATAAGGCTCAATACCAAGGGCAAGCAGATGTCCCGTATAGGGATGGGCAAGTGAAGCGATACGTGTTACGGAGCGATGCTTTTTAATATAGACCATGGGAGACAATCCGGTGGTTGCCTTGAATTTTCGGCTAAAATAGAATTCATCTTCATACCCGACCTGACGGGCTGTTTGTTTGATCGTGTTGTCCGAGGCCAGTAGCAGATCACCGGCTTCCCGGATGCGTACGGCGTTCAAGTATTCAATGGGGCCTTGTCCAATCATTTTTTTGAACAATCTGGAATAACGGTTGACACTCAGTCCAGCCATTTCAGCCAGTTTTTCGCGTGTGAAGTTATCCTGATAATGTGTATTGATATATTTTTGGCTCTGCCTTACCGCTTCCATGGCGGTACCTTCCTGGGATTTTTGCTTCTTTTGCTTCAATAGGACAAGACAAAGTTCCTGAAAGAGGATCTGACGTGCCATTCCAGCCCATGGATCTTCCTTCTGCCCACCTTCATGGATTTGAATGGCGAGAACGGGAGCTGAGGGAACAACAGCGGCAATGAATTCAAGATGTGGATCAATAACTTGTTGCATGTTGCCATCTAGTTCTTCGTTGTAGACATTGTAGGTTAAGGTGACACATTCAAAATCATGCTGTACCTCGGTGGTTGCGATACAGGTGTGAGAAGGCGGGACGGAAAGGACTTGAGGAGCGCATAGGGAGATGACTTTGTCTTCGACTTTGACGGTTAAGATCCCTTTGATCACAATAAGCAGCGTATGATGTGGACGGGATGGAAAGGACACTTGTTCAGCATTGTTGTCGACACGCCGGGCATCAATGAGCCTATATAAAAGATTCATGAGTTTCATCTGATCTTCTCCTGACTGCTGTGAATGTACATACTATACTGCTGCTTATAAAAGTTATCTATATCAAAACGTGATGCACTTCTGGTTCAGTAGCTTTATGAATTGATCCAGCGCACTACTGACATACCGATCCTCACCGCGGACAAAGGTTGTCGTGGTATGGGTAAAACGATCTGCCAGATCAAATACGGAGAATTCATCCGGTTTCTTGTGAATAACGTTGCACGGCATAATGGTAAAAGCAATTCCAGACTCCACACAGCTCAGCAGGTTTTCCATCGTACTCACTTCGATGATATTACTTGCGGACAACCCTTCTTCCTGCAAAAATTCTTCGGTCATTTCACGATAAGGACAGCCCTCGGGGAAAACAACCCATGATACTTGGCACAGACTTTCGGGTGGTGTATCCATCTTCTTGGAGATGATATGAACCGTGTCCTGCATCTCATATTCCACCTTCAGACCCTCTTTCACACAAGCCCCGCTGATAAAAGCACCATCAATCTCATCGTCCTGTATTTTCTTGCGCAGTACTTTGGGTGAAGTGGCGTTGACGAGTGAGATGGACACCTTCGGGTAGGTTATCTGATATTCATTCAGAATCTCCATAAAGCGGCTGGATGCCGCCGTTTCCACAATGCCGATTTTCAGCGTGCCAGAAGGCTCCCCGGGATCGGTCATATCCTGCTTCAGATCGTGCAAAAGATTGTGAATTCGTGTGGCGTACTCAATAAACTGTTCTCCTTTGGAGGTCAGTACAACACCTTTGGGAAATCGGTTGAACAACTGGATTTGATATTCCTGCTCCAGTTTTTTGATGCGCGTAGTGACATTGGATTGCGCGTAATTCAGTTCTTTGGCGGCCTGTGAGATTTTGCCTGAACGCGCCACCGCGAGAACAATATCGATATCGGAAAGTTCCATGCTGTATCCTCCTGAACGTGGATTAACTTCAATTAATTCGGCAAATGGTGATGTTAGGTATCTCTCTTAGAGATACAACTATATATTTAAATCATTTTACGATATATCGGAGCCGCCGTACAATATCCTTAATGACAAAGAGAGTAGGGATATGACATGGATAACACGAATACACGTTCAACATTATTAAGCCCGGTAACGATTCATCAGTGGCAATTAAGGAACCGAATTGTGATGGCACCGTTGACCCGGGGATTTGCTGATGATCGGGAGGGGACCGTGACGGATGAGATGGTGGCGTATTATGAGCAGCGTGCGCGAGATGGTGTGGGACTGATCATTACCGAGGGCATTAACCCCAATCTGGCAGGCAAAGGCACTTACGGCATCCCCGGTTTATATACAGATGAACAGACGACTTCTTGGAAAAGGGTAACGGATGCTGTTCACAGACATGGCGGCACCATTATTGCTCAACTGTGGCATGTTGGCAGGTTGTCCCACTCCGATCTGATCGGAACGGCTCCACTTGCACCTTCCAGCCTTGCGGCAGAGGGAAGAGTGCATAAGCTGCATAAGCCGTATCAGGTTCCCCAAGCGATGAGTACACAGGATATAGAGGATACGATTCAGCATTTTCAGACGGCTACCCGCAATGCGGTTCTGGCGGGGTTCGACGGGATCGAGCTGCATGCTGCGCATGGGTATCTGATCGACCAGTTTATCAATGAGAAGACCAACCACAGAACAGACAAATACGGAGGAGACACAGCGGGCAGATTGCGGTTCTTGCGGGATATTATTGTGGCTGTGAAAAAAGAGATCCCTGTGGATCGCATATCGGTACGATTTTCAGAGAAAAAGGATGATGATGCATCCTATGCTTGGGCAGACAAAGCTGGAATGATCGATGCATATCTGAACTTGTTCCGTGAGACGGGAATTACGATCTTGCATCCCTCAACAGATCAATATACAAAAGCGTGGGAAGAGGAGCAGTCCTTTCACGAGCGGATTCGAAGTCGGTGGGATGGAATCATCATTGGTGTGGGGGAGTTGGATGTTCAAACCGCGGAGCACGCGATTGGTAAGGGAAGCATAGATCTGGCTGCGTTCGGCAGACCGTTTATCGCCAATCCAGATCTGGTACAGAGACTGCATGCGGGTCAGCAATTGGTCGAGTATAATGCGAATGCACATTTGCCTATTTTGGTGTGAAAATAAAGTGGAAAAAAGGGCAGAACGGGCTGCCCTGAGGTTCAGATACTTTTTGAGTGATCCAGCGGTTTCATTTCGTTTCTTCTTGTTGAGCTTTTTTCGATATACCAGAGAATAATCATAGACAACGCATAGAACAAACTGACAGCCAGAATAATGATCCATACACTTTCCATGTCCATGCTTTTGATGAAAATGCCTGTCAAATATGGACTAAGTGTATAACCCAGGCAACCTACGAATAACAGCAAGCCATTAAACCGCCCCTGATGTGTATCGGGTACACGCGAAGCAATATACAGGTTGATATTGGTCTGCACGAGAATCTCTCCAATGGTCCACAGCACCGTGGATAAGGCGACGATGGAAAAATGGGGGAAGGTTCCGAGCAGGTTCAAGGCTCCAAATCCGATTCCATAGAAGAGTGCGCCTGTAGCTATGGAGTTTAGGGCAGTTAATTTGCGTGTAGCGGACAGGATCACGGTGGTAAGAATAATGACGCTAATGGCATTGATGGTCATGACAGAGCCGTAATATGCTGCCCCGTTCTCGCCAAATGAATGATTCATCTGAAGTGGGAGGCTAAATGAGTATTGCATATAGATAAAATAGTTAAGAAATGACACAACGATGAAAAAGGCAACGAGTGGGTTTTTCAGCAGTAGTCTGAATAATGGCGAAGGCGGTTGGCTCAATCGTTGTTGTTCTTGTTGTCCAGCATGTTCGCTGTTTGTTGATGCCAATTCCTTGCGTGTGCCGATCTTAACTTGGTTGATGATGATAAAGGTAGATATCAGAAACACGGTACCGATACTTATAAAGACAATGTTGACATGATCCTTGATGAAGAAACCAGCGATCAGTGGTCCGATGGCTATACCCAGATTGGCCCCCAGATACATGAGGGAAAAGGCGGACTTTCGCTCTTTCTCCTCCGTGCACAGTTGAATAATCAGTGCATTATAAGCAGGCCGGGTAATACTGATGAAGAACATGACTGCAATCAGAAGATAACCAACGATAAGGGTGCCTGACCAAAAAGAGCAGCTTATAATCAGGATGGCAGATAACAGTTGGCCGATGACAATAATTGTTTTTTTGCCCATAACATCGCTTAAATAGCCGCCGAGAAGTACACCGGGTCCGCTAATCAGGGCTGCCATGGACACAAAGATCCCTGCACTGACCACATTCATGCCCATTTGCAACGTAAGCACCAAGGTAATCAGGGAGAATACAAAATCTCCCGTGCTGTTAATCGTTCTGGCTAAACAGAGATAATAGATATCGCGGCTCAGACCCGCGTAGGTTTTGAATAACGACAATAATTCCAGCCCTCCCCAAGATAACCGTCACTCCAGACCAAAAACGGTGAGGATCATCCGTACATCTTATACGGTTTCAGCAACCGTCACTTCAATCTTGAAACGATCGTACATATCCAGCAGGGTTTGACGCAATCCATCAAACGAATCACCCTCCACGATGGCAAATCCTGATCGGGTCATGGTATCGTTGACGTCCCCGGCGCGCTGTCCCACTTGATAGGATACATTGAACTCAACGATACCAGGGATATCGGCATAATCCTCTATCCCGGATATGTGTTGAATTACCCCTGCGCGTGAAGGGAAGCAGATCATGCCTGTGAATTTATGGCGCGTCTGCTGTTGCTTAAATTCATATATTCCAACTTCCAGATCAGTGACAGCTTCGAAGAAATCAACGCCATGAGTGTTCTTGATACAAGGAGGCATAACATGTGATCCCCCGATTCTTGCACCAATTTCTCCAAACACCACTTCTCCTTCCGGAGTCAGAAAAAGTTCGGCATGTGTTACGGATTGATTGATACCCAAGGCAGCAATGACCTGTTCATTGAGTTCTTTGATGTGATGGATAAAATCAGCTTCCGTGCCTTCAGGGAACGTAATACTGGCTGGAGGTTTCTGCTTCGTCGCAATATCCAGGCAGTTATACAGGTATTGGGAAACAGATGCAAATACAACTTTGCCCTTGGACACAATGGAATCACAATGAAACTCCGTACCGTGGATGAATTCCTCCAGCAAATCCCTTTGCTGTGCTTGTCTTGTATGGTGTAGATAATGTACCAGTTCATCCATGCTGGATAATTTGAACGTATTGATACTTCCATATCCGCTGAGTGGCTTCACAATAATCGGAAACCCGTGTATAGCAGTGAAACGAATATAGTCCTGTTCATGTAGAGCAATTGCAATTTCGGATGTCCGAATTCCCCGTTGATGCAGCATTTGTTTCATGATCCATTTGTTGCGAACAGCCTCAGCCTGATTGCGCTGCATACCGGGGATCCCGAACTCGGAACGGAGCTGACCACCGATCTCAATCGCATTCTCACCCGGCGTTAACAGAGCAGAGATGGAATGGGATTCTCGGATCTGCATCATATGCTCCCGGATGGCATCTACGGACTCCAGATGATCGACATATCTAATTTCATCAAAGAAGTCCCTGAGGACCTCATCATGATGCAAATTATGCCGTTCAATAATCAGAATTTTCTTGTGATCAGCCAATTTCTGCAAAGGTTTAACGAAGTTTAATCCAGTTGGAAGCCTGAAATCAGATATGTATACAATGGTGTTCATGCGTTCTCGTATATCCCCTTTCAACAAGTTACTATAAATAGTAAAAATTCATTTAATAACATTATAGCTCAATATTTTCCATTTTGAATACACCTTTTGGTTAAAAATATGAACCAAAATACATATTTATGTTGCGTTAAAGTGTTAATTGACAATAGGGAATTTTTGGTATACGATCTTTAGCGGATTAGAAATAAAAAGGAGGAAATAGAAATAAATGGAGATCGTTAAAGAGAAATATGCCATACTGGGAACGCTAGGAGACGATGAAGGATTCCTGACTTGCAGCATGCATATCGCGAAGAAATTAGGCAACTCGGAACGTATCAAGCCATACCCTGAATTTGAAGCGGCTGCGGAAGACTTGAGATCAGGGATCATATCCTGCTTGCTGGTCCCCGGGGCGTATCCCAAGCTCAACAGCTTCATCATGGATTCTGAACTAGCGGTGTCTGAGAGCTTTGTGGAGAAAATTCCTGCGCTGGTTCTATCCGGCTTCCATGCGGTATGTCCCGATCAGATCGATATTATCTATCATCATCCAGCAACCACATACTTGTTATCTGAACTTGATACAACCTATAGAGAGAACAGCACCGTATCGTCCAACCCTGAAGCTTGCAGGAAGGTCATGCACAACACGGAGAAGTCCATTGCGCTCACGAATCAGCTATGCGCTGATCATTACGGGCTTGTGACCTACAAAGTATTGCGCGAGGGAATCAATATGCCATGGGTATGTTTTACACAAAATACACAGAGGGTGAATACAGTCATATGAAAAGAATTGCTATTATACTAGATAAAAATCTGGAACCTGGCGCCGCCGCTAATGTGGCTGCCCTGTTAATGGGACAAGCATCGCTGAATGAGCCGGAGTTATATTCTGATCAACCTGTGCTGGATCATAGCGGCGTTCAGCATGCCGGCATCCGATATAGCACTGTCATTCTGAAGGCCGGCGAGAATCAATTGATCAATCTGGCCAAACTCTGCTCAGATGACAGCGGGGGACTGAGCCATGTTGTTTTTTCACAGACAGGCCAGTCGCTCAACAATGCCTTTGAACAATATGCAGTTGAGATTGCTTCGATGGAATTGGAAGCTACCAAAGTGGTAGGTGTCATTGTATGGGGCGAGGATGATCAAGTTAGGGCAGCGACCAAAAAATTCAGTGTCATGAAATAAGGGAAAAGGGCAGAAGCGGATCTTTAGAGATCACTCTGCCCTTCTTTATATATGAAAGAATTGTTATAGAGGTTGTTCAAAAGTCCGCTTTTGATTATGAAGGATGCCTGAAGGCATCGCATTTATAGATGATTGCTGATAACGGCAGCTTTCTTTTCCGTAAAGTAATACACCAAAGCGAGCAGCGGCATAATCAGGCCAATCAGCGTTGTGAGACTCCAGCCTCCGTTAGCATAAGACCAGCTTCCAAGGGATGAGCCAATCGCACCGCCGACAAAAAAGATCGACATGAATATGCCATTCACGCGCCCTCTCGCTTCATTTCCTAGCGAATAGATGATGCGTTGACCCAGCACCAGATTTCCCGAGACAGCCATATCCAGTGTGATCGCCACGATCACAAGCAGTATCAGTGCTAACGTGGAGTGACTCTGGAACGCATAAGCAAGACCAAACGAAGCAGCAGCGATCACCATGGCAGCACCTGTCAGAATACGTGTTAGTCCGCGATCAGCCAGTCTCCCGGCAATGGGAGCGGCAATAGCACCACCGACACCAGCCAGTGCGAACCAGGCAATCCCTTGCTGTGACATATCAAAATCGTTAGCGAGCCTGAGCGGAACCGTAGTCCAGAACAAGCTGAAAGCACCAAACAGACTGGCCTGATAGAACGCCCGGCGGCGCAGCAGCGGCATCGTTCTGAACAGTGTGCCCAAGGACACGATTAATTGCCCGTATTTCAAGGTGGGTTCAGGCTGGCGAGCAGGAAGAGCGCGTGATAGGAGCAACATGAGAAGTGTTATGACAATGGCGGAGAATACAAAGACCGTCTGCCATCCGAAGAGGCTGGTGATAAAGCTTGCGACAGGACGAGCCAGCATGATGCCCAGCAGCAGACCACTCATTACATTGCCAACAACCCGTCCGCGCTGTTCCTCGGAAGTAAGATATGTCGCATAGGGCACCAGAATTTGAGCGACCACAGAACCTATACCAATGAACAGAGAGGCAGTCAGAAATACAACAGCAGTGGGCGAGAAAGCCGCAGCAATCAGGGCAACAACCAGTACGATGAGGAAAAGAACGACCAGGCGTCGATTCTCGGTAATGTCACTGAGCGGCACGATAAACAGCAAACCAATGACATAACCAATCTGAGTCAACGTTACGATCAATCCGGCAGCGGCAGAAGACAGACCCGTTGTCATGCTGATCGGACCGATAACGGTCTGAGCGTAATACAGGTTTGCCACGATCAATCCACAAGCGGATGCCAGCAAAAAAATAATCCAGGTGGGTACAGGTGCCTTCTTCACTTGTTGTCTCATATCCATCATAATCATCCTCCACAGTTCTAAATTGGTATTCCCAATAAACAGGTGATATTTAAAAACGTTAATTACTAAACGGTGTGTTCACTAATTACAAATATATAATAAACTAAACGTATAGTATTGTAAATAGGCTCTACATATTTTAATGAGAAAGTTAATGAGGATGAAAAGGTGAGCGTAGGATGGAATTGTGTGTACTCATGGCAGTTTAGTATAATGAACGTATCGTTTTTATGAAAAATACTGATGATTAAATATATTTTATACATCCAGGAGGGCTCAAGATGACTGCCAAAAGAGGACGTCCGCGTAACATGGAAACCCAGAATGCCATTCTTACAGCATCGTATGAGTTGTTGTTGGAGCACGGATTCGGGGCGGTTACAATCGAAAAGATTGCTGAACGTGCACAGGTGAGCAAAGCCACTATCTACAAATGGTGGCCGAATAAAGGCGCTGTCATCATGGACGGATATATGTCTGCGGCAACGGCAAGATTGCCAGTGCCGGATACAGGCTCGGTATTGGAGGATATACGCATACATGCGAGTAATCTGGTTCGTTTTTTGACCAGTCGGGAAGGAAAAGTGATTACACAGATTATTGGGGAAGGGCAGTCGGATGCAGGGCTTGCTGAAGAATATCGTACAAGGTACATCCAACCGCGTCGGCGTGAAGCTCGGGGAATTCTGGAGAAGGGTGTAGAGCGCGGCGAATTAAAGAGTGGGACGGACATTGGATTATACATTGATCTGATCTATGGGCCGGTGTTCTATCGTATGTTAGTGACGGGGGAAGCGATGGATGATGCGTTTGTAGATCTGATGCTTCGTTCATTGTTGGAAGGCATTCAGTCCAAGTAGATATAGGGATAGTCGCGATACAAGTGGGAGGAAGAGGGAAGAGGGCGATTCGTAGGAATCACCCTGGAAGGAGCACATGTATATTGTACGTGGGAGATTGTTAGACCTGGAATATAGGTGAGATGGCTGTGGGCCATGAATCTGTAACATTAGAGGAAAGGAAGGATGAGTGCTGGGTTAACACCGGGGGTTCATTCCATACCGAACTGGGCAGTTCGCGGCGTAATACAGGGGCAACTTCCTTGGCAAAACGCTCCACTTGCTCCAGCTGCTCGCTATGCGTCAGTCCATCTACGCTGATACTCAGCACCTGATGTCCGTAAGCGGCATGATAGTCCAGAATTTTCTCAATGACCTGCTCCGAACTGCCGATTAACACAGGGCCTCGTGCAATGTTATCCTCCAGATCGGTGAAGGGGGACTGGTTATGCTGTGCGGCGGCAGTGGCATGGAACGCTTCATAATATGGCTTATAGCGGCGAATGGCTTCTTCGCCCGTATCCGCAAGATAGAGGCTGCCGGCACCAGAGCCAATCACTGCTTGCTGCGGATCATGACCATAATAATCGAGGCGTTCCCGATAATGATCAATCAACGCTTTGTATTTGGCTTGCGGGTGAAAAGAGTTCGACGTGAAGAGCGGCTCGCCATATTTGGCAGCGAGTTCCGTCGAGACCGTGCTGGACGCGCTACCATGCCAGATTGGGATGGATTGCTGAAGCGGCCTGGGCCACGTGGTCACTCCATCAAGCGGAGGGCGATACGTTCCCTGCCAGGTTACATTCTCTTCAGACCACAGCCGTCTTAGCAGATGGTAGCGTTCATCGAGTGAGTCCCATTGTTCCTCTTCGCTTATGCCAAACAGCGGATAGTGCCGAGGGTCATTGCCTTTCCCGATGATCATCTCCAGCCGTCCGCCCGATAATTGATCCAACGTGGCATAATCCTCGGCAACCCGGACTGGATCAAGTATACTAAGAACAGTAACGGTGGTTAGTAACCGAATGCGTGTGGTTGCTGCGGCTATTGCGGTTAATACGACAGGTGGCGAGGAAGATAGAAAAGGCGCACCGTGTCGTTCACCGATCCCATAGGCATCGAAACCCAGTCGTTCAGCCAGCTTTGCTTGCTCTAATATATTGTGGAATTTCTGCTGAGTTGTCAGAGCTTCCCCGGTTACGGCATTAGGCAGATTCATCATGAGACTAAACAAGGCAAATTTCATCTGACCTTCTCCTCGAACTGAATTGATAGTATCTGTGTCGTATAATCCTATTGAAATAGTAGGATATGTAAGTTGGATTAAATGTATCACGTTCTCACGGATTCTTCTAATGGATTTTTTCTATAAGCAGGAACAGCGAGGCCTCCTTGCATAAATGTGAAGGGAATTGCCACGATTTTTATTGACCGCTGTAAAATTTAGGATTAAAATTGTGCTTATCATATAAATTCAAAATTATGGATTTTCATTGTGGAGGTGGGATACATGGAACCTACAACTACGATACGCTCATATATTGAGGACTACATCAGGAAACAGGGGTACACCCTGCAGTATTTTGCCGATATATCGGGAGTTAACGCTGGAACGCTTAGCGCAATTATTAAGGGGACTCGGCCCATCGCTATGGCGCAACTGGATCTGATTACCCAAGGCATGAAGCTGGAAGAGGGGTATTTCTACGAGATTTATGGGGCTGAATGTTTCGTGGAATCGGCACCTCATTGGAGGAGACTGGAACCATTCCTGCAACGCTGTGCTGAATTGGACAAGCTGGAATGTATTCATAAGGTTATCCAGGAAGTGACGGATGATCGCTCGTATATCTCGGAGTTGTTTGAGATGGCGGAAGGCATGCTTGAACGTGGACAGACGAAGGCTGCACGGATGTTGTACGAATGTGTGGCGGAATGTGAGAAGTATCAGCACTCGGAACGTCTGGCTCTGTGCCAGTATCGCATCTTCACGTTATCTCTCGGTCAGGACCAGCATGAGAATCTTCGTGCGGCCGTACATTTTGAACCATATATTAACCGGCTGGATGAGGAACGACAACTGGATGCGATAAAAGACCTGGCGAATACATACTTGGCTCTAAGATACTGGGACAAGTTATTTTCCCTTTCGGATGAGTTGGATCAGAAAACTAAAATTTTACAATTATATACAAAGAAAAAAATTGATAAAAGTGAACGGTTAACCGCATACCCCTTATTTGTATATAGAGCATACTCAAATCTACTTAAATCTGCTGCTTGTGAGGGGCTGGGAAAATATGAAGAAGCACTTTACTATACAGGGGTTTATACAGATGTAGTGAATATTCATAATTCTAATGAAGAAGATCGAATGTATATATCTAAGTTTAAGATTTGGGCAGAAGCGAACACATATGTCTATAAATTAATGATGGGTGATCTGAGTATTTTGCCAGCATACGTTGATTTTATCGAAATAAACGAATCAGAAGTGCTCCCTGCTATGACAAATATTTTGGAAGTGGCTAATAAATTCAACCAAGATATCAATGAAATACTTCATAAATTCAGTGTCCAAATCTATTCGGAAATTGATAAATTAAAAGGTTACACCGATCAGGTCAGGTCGGATATCTATATCACATTTTTACTTGGACAAAGTGTTTATCACCTTAATCGTGGTCAGTACCTTGAGGGTATGAATCAACTTTTATATTGTTTGAACGAAGCAGTTAAAATTAATAACCAAAAAGAGACTATACATTGTGCAGCGTTATATGAGAGATATAGACACATATCTACTCCAGATCATGCACAACAGTATAAAAAGATAATGATGGGGGTAGAGCGTAATTATGATAAAAAAGAAAATCGTTTATTTCATCTTGCTTAGTTTGTTAGTCGTTAATGTCAGCCAGTTGGGTTTATTTGATCATGGAATTCCTTTTGAAACATCCCTTACGACTACACATGGTGGTGGTAATTTATAGTCTTTAAGGGGAATTATCAGGTTTAAAAATGGTTTATTTCCGAGATTGGAAGTAAGCCTTTTTGTATTGATAACGTAGTTGAAAATTCTATTATACATAACGAAAAGAGGATTTATCATTGCAGATTGATATTCAGAAGCTTTACGACAAATATATAACGTTGGACCTTCCTAATCCATTCACTTTAGAGCAAATTCATGATCGACTAACCAAGAAATACTACGCTGAGAAGGTGGATTTAGAAGAGTTCTCCGACTTACGCAACGACCCATACGCCGGATTTGATCAGGCGGTTGCAGCTTATGTATTTAAGGATGAGAGGGGAACCAAGCAATTAATTAGCTTGAACAAGGATGAAGATATCCATGAGCCACTGGAATTTGCATGGATAATCAGATCCACTGTGCGAGGATTTTCTCTTCTATTAACTCTTGAGATCGATGTATTTTATGGGATGGAAGAGAGTGAGATGACTCTTGGCAATCAATGTTTTGAGGAATATCTGATCCTGCTCTATTTAACAGGTTACATTGAGTTTGAGAATGACTCCTTCATTAATCCATTACGTGCTCGTTATCGAGAGGGCTACAGACTTCGTTATTTTGGTATGCAGAACGGTGATGAAAATTACCTATACAAATAGATTACTTTTCGATAAATTTATTAACTTCTCGTGAGAGAAAGGTGCGAGAGATACTTAGGGTAAAATGGATAATATGTCCATAACGCACTTTAACGGTAAAGGATTCGCGTATTCTCGAATACGATATGTAGACATGTTATAATTTTCTTTGCCCACATCTTGTAGAAAAGAAGAGACGTCAACTCTCTATGCAAATTGCTTGATGTTGAAAGTATCTCTATGTAAATAAATATTTTATTCTGCAAAGGAATAAAATATGAATTTTTTGGCAATGTATCCTAAAATGTTATACAAAGAGGGGGTGCATGCTGTGAGTGAACCGATACAGATCACAGATAAAATCGAACGGAACAGGCAAGAGTTGAGTCGTTTGGCGGAGAATCATGGCATGCAGGACAACAAAGTCCTCCGACAGTCCATGGTACTGGACGAGCTGATTAATGAATATAATCGATTCAAATATAAAAGCCATCTCAGGAACAGACAACCGATTGCATAATGCAGTCGGTATTTTTGTCTAATTAGTGTTCTATAGAAATAGCGTAGTCGACTGTAGCGATACAGTCGGCTTTTTGGCGTTCACCCTGAAACCTATGCGGATAACTTGAAATTCCGTACCAATTCCAGGATTGGCAGGATAGCGAATGATCATTAAAACTGGATATGATGACCCCAGTTATATCCAGATTGATCTGTGAAGGGGGCTCATACAATGATCGGGAGAGGGAGGGATGAACGGAAATGATGGACAAGGTACACAGTTATTTCGGGAAAAACGTAAACCTGCGCACCAAGTTGCTCCTGTTGTTCCTGGCGCTGACGTTGCTGCCGCTAAGTTTACAGGGAGTGATGAACTACAAGCATTTCTCGCAGACGATGGATCGCAAGACCGAGCAGTTCACCATTGAACTGGTTCGCCAGATTAACGCCAATCTGAATCGGCTGCTGAAGGACTTTGAGCGGCTGTCGCTCTTGCCGCTTTACGATCAGATGGTGCTTGGCATTCTAGGGAAATACAACGCTTCAATGGGGTCGGGAACATGGGCGAGGTCTGAGGATTATCTGAAAATGAAGCTTTACACATCGGGTCAAGCATATGACCGGCCCGAGATTCGGGGAATACATCTGATCAGCAATAGCGGCATCCTGTTCTCCAATCTCGATTCGCTGGCGGTCAAGCCAGTATGGGACAGCAGGCGGGATGATTGGTTTGCAGAGCTTGAAGGCTCGGAAGGGACATGGCGCCTGCTTCCTCCGCATCAACCCGGTTATTACACGGGCGGTCAGCATGAATCGTATATATCGGTGGGCAGAGTGCTTCGAGATCCGGGAACGCTCCAACGATTGGGTTACATTCTGATTGATATCCGTCTGGAGGCCTTCGGTCAACTGTTATCCAATCTGAATTATGAGCAAGATGCAAGTCTGATGATTGTAGACAGCAAGCAGCGTCTGCTGTTCGAACGGACCTCAATCGGAGGAATGTCTGCGTACGACCAGTTGCTAATGCAGGGACAGCTTCAAAGCTATGCAGGAAACCAAAAAGTTGTTCTGGATGGGAAGCCCTATCTCTATGTACAACACCATTCCAGCTATTCCGGGCTTTCGGTGATCAATCTTACACCTATTGCTGTGATTCAAAAGGAGTCGGGTGAGATGCTCACTTTCACAATATGGTTCGCAGTGTTATGTATGGCGGGTATAGCGATTCTGGCGGTTCTGTTATCCTATCGTATCACCCGGCCACTGATTCGACTGAAGCACCACATGATTCGGGTGGAACAGGGAGATTTTAGCCAGCGTGTAGCACACTTTAGCAGTGATGAATTTGGACAGATTAGCCGGGGCTTTAACCGAATGATGGAAGAGATTCATCGGCTGTTCAATGAGGTGTTTCTGCTGGGCATTCAAGAGCGGGAGGCAGAGTTGTCAGCGTTGCAAAGCCAGATGAATCCCCATTTTATATACAACACGCTGGAGTCCATTAACATGATGGCCATTCGCCAGAAGCATGCTGAGGTATCGGACATGGTGACGGCGCTTGGCAAGCTGCTGCGTTATACGATTGATAAGGTGGACCGGAAGGTTCCACTTGGGGAAGAACTTGCTTTTGTACAATCCTATGTACGCATTCAGCAGGTCCGTTACAACGGCAAGTTAGAGATTATCTATGACATCGAAGAAGCAATAACCGAGTATTTGATTCCCAAGCTGGTACTGCAACCGCTGGTGGAGAATGCAGTCTACCATGGCATTGAAGGGCAGGAAAATGGAGGAGTAATCTGGGTATCTGCCTTGAAATTCGACCATGAGCTGCTGATTAGTGTACGAGACAACGGTAAGGGTATGACTCAGACAAAGATTGACGAGTTGAATGAGTCCATATTAAAACAGCCTTCCAATGAGGTATTACGTTGCCATGCCGGGGACAGTCTGGGGCTTAACAATATCGCTCAGAGGCTTCGCCTCATGTATGGAGAAGGCGGCAGCCTAAGCATTGATGGGAGTCCCGGGCAGGGCCTGGTGGTCACGATATCCATTCAACTTCTACCGAAAGGGGATTGAAGCGCATGTATAAAGTATTGCTTGTAGAGGATGAGACGGTCATCCGTCAGGGACTGAGGGAACTGATCGTACAAGTGTCTTCTCAGTTTCAGGTAACGGGCGAAGCATCGAGCGGTACCGAGGCGCTGGATTTTCTGAGATGTGAGGTGCCGGACGTGTTAATCACGGATATCCGCATGCGTGAAATGGACGGACTAACTTTGGTAAGCAAAGCAAGAGACATGTACCCTGAATTGCTAATGCTCATCATTAGCGGCTACGGCGAGTTTGAATATGCACGCAGAGCGATGGAGTTCGGGGTGTTGAACTACCTGTTGAAGCCCATCGATCGTTATGAACTGGCATTATGCATACAAAAGATTCAATTGCTGCTGGATCGCAGATACGGTATTACAACTCTTTCTATCCCTGAGCCATCTGGCAAAACAGAACACGCTGGTGGAGATACACGGAAGATTATCCGAGATGTGAAGGAGCACATCAAGCAACATCCCGATGGAGATCTGCGACTTCAGACGATAGCCGATCTTGTTAACTTGAACCCTACTTATTTAAGCCAATTGTTCAAGAACGAAATAGGCATCAATTATTCCGAATACATCACTGAGGCACGTATGGAGCGGGCCAAGTGGTTGCTGATCAACACGGGTCTCAAAATCTATGATGTGGCACGGTTATCCGGGCATCAGAGCCCCAAACACTTCATGCTGGTGTTCAAGCAGCAGGTGGGATGGACCGCAGGAGAATATCGAGACCGATTCAGTATCTCTTGAAAAACCATACCATTTCTGTAGTTGACGTGATTTAAGGGGGAACGATGCTTTCGTTATACTTTGGTTGCACATGTATACCACGACGTCCATAAGGGGGATTTACATGAAAAAAGCAGGACTGATACTGGTGTTTGTACTCATGATGATGGCTTCAATCGCGTGCGCAAGCTCCAATTCCGGCAGTGAATCTGGCAGTGCAAGCGGAGAGAATGGAGAGGTCGAGCTGAAGTTCATGATGTGGGGCAATCAGGCGCATATGGATGTGTACAACAAGTTGATTGATGACTTCACAAAGGAAAATCCAGGCATCAAAGTAACGATGGAATCCGTACCTTTCGCAGAATACCAGCAAAAAATTTCGGTGCTTGCCGCCGGAGGCTCTCTTCCCGATCTCGCCTGGGTATCGGAGCGAATGGTGCCACAATTCAAGTCCAACCACATTCTGGCCGATGTATCCGAGTTCAAGGAAGATGCACAGTTTAAGCTGGATGATTATATTCCAAGTACATTGGATTTGTTCCGTGATGGCGATCAACTGCTAGGGCTACCTTTCTCTACACCTCCGGTGGTCATGTTTTACAATAAAACGCTGTTTGACCAAGCCGGTCTGACTGATCCAAACAGACTTGCCACCCAAGGAAAATGGACATGGGAACAGTTCGAAGAGTCCGCCAAAGCCATTACCAGTAAGGATGCGACCAACCGAATCTATGGTGCCAACTTTTTTCGCGACTGGAAGACCTGGGCGGTGCTTTCCTCCTACTCCTGGTCCAATGGAAGCGGTCCATTCGACGAAGGCATGACAACGTTCACCTGGAACGATGCCTATGGCGTACAGACCTTTGAATTGCTGGAACGCATGATGTTCACCGATGAATCACACCCGAAGGCGGGCGAACAGGTCAGCTTTGATGCGGGCAATGTGGGCATGTTCTTTGATAATTACAGCTATGTTTCCAAAGCAAGAGAAATTACGGATTTTGAATGGAGCATCGCTCCTATGCCTTCCGGTTCTCAAGGCAGTGTGCCGATGCTGGGGCAGGCCGGATATGCCATGTTCAACGACAGCAAACATCCAGAGGAAACGAAGAAACTGTTGAAGTATTTTGCCAGTGAGCAGGGGATTCAGGCGACAGCCACCTACTTTGTGCCTCCGCGTACCTCTGTTCTGAACTCAGATGCATTCATTCTTCAGCCGAATAACCCGAGCAAAGAGCATATCGTGCAGGCGGTCATTGATGAAATGCCCAAAGCGCGCTTAATCCCCGGTCATATCCGTTGGCAGGATATCGACAATGCGGTATTGCAGGGATTTGACCGACTATTTGCAAAGACAGCGACAGCTGAGGATAACCTGAAACAAATGCAGGAAGAGATCCAAAGCGTGTTGCAACCCTAAGTCATTTGATCGAAACCGGAGGTGAGAACAATGGGCAATTTCAAAGAATTACTTGAACGGAAACCGCTGTCGCTGGTGGTCAGCCTGCCTGAGAATGATATTGCTTTGGCACGGGCAGCTATGGAAGAGGGCGCTGATGCACTGAAGGTACATTATAATGTCGGTCATCGCGCCAGCGGGAATCATTTTGGTCCATTGGACATGTACGCCGAGGTGTTTCGGGCGATCCGCAGTGAGTTTGGTGGCCCGCTTGGGGTTGTACCTTCTGGCAGTATTGATGGAGCACAAAGGGAGGATGTGGAGCGTCTTGGTGGGCTGGGCTTTGATTTCTATTCCATCTATGCACATCACTTGCCATCTTTCATGCTGAGTGACTTGGGGCTGGACCCAACGTTTGCGATCAATGAGGAATATGATGCTTCCCTCGTAACATCGGCAGCGCACTTCGGCTTCACCGCTCTGGAGGCATCCATTGTACCTGGAAAAGAATATGGTACACCGCTGAGCTTCGCGGATGTACTCAAGTATCGCCGTCTGGTCTTGCAAGCCCGGGTTCCGGTATTAGTTCCTTCCCAGCGAAAGCTGGTGCCGGAGGATGTTCGGGTGCTGCGCGATACCGGGGTAAAAGCGATCATGCTTGGGGCGGTCGTGACAGGCAACACGGAAGAACAGCTGCGAAGGGCTGTGAACGGGTTCCGCAATGCGGTGGACAGTCTGAACCGTTCGGACTATATAAGTTGAACTAAAGAATATTTACACTTGCCACTCCGATGCCAGAACAACCTTCCGATCGCTGTTATCCCCAGATTTTTTTTGAATCCCATATATAAAGGGGAAATCCGGGGATAAAGGCGACCACTTCGCTTCTTCAGGTTTTTTCTGTCCTCTACGTTCTTGTGTAAATGTATAGTTCACCTTATATAGAATCGTCGCAGAGTTCAGCTTCGGAGGAAATTTGATTAAAAGGGGGAGGCCTGATTGACCCATTCACGCAAGCGCAAAAGAGGGGGGCCGCTCGCCAGAGAGGCCCAGATCGCGGGGTGGCTGTTTGTATCGCCGATGGTGCTTGGGTTTACCCTGCTGCTGTTATTTCCCATGGGTCTCGCGTTATACATGAGCCTGACCGATTGGCCGCTGCTGGGAGATCATCATTTTATTGGATTGGAGAATTACCGGAATATTATGACAGACGCGATGTTCTGGAAAGTGCTCGCCAATACAGTTTATTTCACAGCGGGGCTGGTGCCGCTTAATATTGTGCTCGCCCTGTTGCTCGCGTTGTTGCTGTCCAGAAATCTGCGGGGCATCGGAATTTTCCGAACAGCGATCTTTGTTCCGGTCATGACCTCGTTGATCGTATGGGCCATCGTGTGGAAGCTGATGTATGCGACAGAGTCTGGATTGATTAATCAGCTTCTGTTGATGCTGGGCATCAAGGGTCCGGCTTGGCTTTACAATCAGGATCTGGCAATGCCAGCGATTATCGTGACAAGTGTGCTGAAAAATGTCGGTCTGAACATGGTGCTGTTCATAACAGCCATTCAGCAGGTACCGCGTTCGCTGTACGAAGCGGCAACATTAGACGGGGCGGGCAAGAGGGGAACTTTCTTTCACGTCACACTGCCCATGATCACGCCAACCGTGTTTTTGACCGTAGTCATGACTGTGATTGGTTCACTCAAAGTATTCGGGCAGATCTATGTGATGACACAGGGCGGGCCGAGCAACAGCACCAAGGTATTGGTTTATTATATCTGGGAAAAAGCATTCAAATTATTTCAGTTTGGCTATGCTTCTGCTCTCGCATATGTACTGTTCTTTATCGTGCTAATTCTGACGCTGCTTCAATGGCAGCTCCGAAAGAGGTGGGTATTCAATGAAGGCGATGCCTAGTCCTTCGGGGCGGAAGATAGGAAGTACTCTGGGGACGTATTTGTTGCTGACCCTGATTTCCCTCATTATGATTGTGCCATTTATCTGGATGATATCGACATCATTCAAGGAACCCCAGAGCATATTCACCTATCCACCGCAGTGGATACCGGAACCATTCCGATTTCAGAACTATATCGATGTCTTTCGATTGATTCCGTTTCACCGTTTTTATTGGAACAGTATCTACATTTCTGCTTTGGTTGTGTTGGGAACGGTATTTTTTTCCTCCCTCGCCGGGTATGCCTTTGCCAAAATTCCGTTTAAAGGACGTAATGTGGTATTTCTCATCCTGCTGAGTGCGATGATGATTCCCCATGAGGTCACGGCGATTCCGATGTTTCTATTCATGCGACAACTGGGGTGGATTGATACCCATCTTCCGTTGATTTTACTGCCGATCTTTGGGGCGGGTGGTGTGTTTGGCATCTTTGTGATGCGGCAGTTCTTCATTACGGTGCCAACGGAACTGGAAGAAGCGGCGATGATTGATGGTTGCAACCGATTCCGGATATATGCGCGAATTATGCTGCCCATTGCCAAGCCGGGTATGGCTACGCTGACGATCTTCACGTTTGTGACGATCTGGAATGAGTTTTTTGATCCGTTAATCTTCATTAACTCGCGTGATCTAATGACGCTGCCGCTTGGATTATCCCTGTTTACAGATGAAGTGGGTACAGCCTGGCAATATCTGATGAGCGCCACCGTCATGGCAACCTTGCCACTGTTAATTGTTTTTTTCCTGGCACAACGGCGCTTCATTGAGGGGGTTGCCATGACGGGACTGAAAGAGTAAGCCGTGTAATACGTGCAATAGAACGGAAGGAGGGACAACATTTGCGTGAACGGATGAGCATGAAAAAGGAAGAAGCAGATGTCGTTATTGTGGGAGGGGGTCCTGCGGGTATAGCGGCAGCCATTGCGGCTGGACGGCAGGGTATACGAACAGTGCTGGTGGAGCGATACGGATTCGTTGGCGGGATGTCAACCGCCGCTATGGTCTATCCCTGGATGACTTTCCATACGGAGCGCGGTGAGCAGGTTATTAAAGGTATTGCGCAGGAGATTGTGGATCGTTTGCAGGCACGTGGCGGCTCTCCGGGGCATCTGCGCGATACGGTTGGATTTGTTCATACCGTCACGCCGTACCATCCGGCCATCTTTCAGGTGGTTGCGGCAGAGATGTTGCGGGAGGCAGGTGTCCGGCTTCTGTTGCACAGCTTTGTGGACGAGGTGGTCGTTGTAGAGGATCGGGTGGAAGCGGTGCGAGTGACCAACAAATCTGGAAGAATGGAATTCCAGGCGAATGTATTTGTGGATTCAAGCGGGGATGCGGATCTGGCTTATCTTGCGGGGGCTTCTGTGGCAAAGGGAAGAGACGGCGACCATCAGTCACAGCCGATGACCATGAAATTCCGCATGCGTGGTGTGGATCTTGGACGAGTGAAACAATACATGCAGGAGCATCCGGAGGATTTCTATGTGAAAACTCCCTTTGCTGAACTGGACAGCATTCCGTTAACCGGGGTGAGTGGTTTCTATTCCCAGTGGAAAAAAGCAGGTGTGCCGATTAATCGCGACCAGGTGTTGTTTTTTACCGGACCGGCAGAGGATGAAGTGCTGATTAATTGTACCCGGGTGCAGGGACTTGATGCGACAGATGCCGAGGATCTGACCTCTGCGGAACAGGAAGGCCGGAAGCAGGTGCTGATGATCGCTGAGTTTTTGCAGCGTGATGTGCCTGGATTCAAACGGGCTTCGATCTCGGCAGTAGCAACGCAGATTGGTATCCGTGAATCCAGGCGAATCATAGGTCATTACGCTTTGACCCAGGTGGATGTGGTTGCAGGACAAAAATTTGAAGATGTGATTGCCAGAAGTGGTTATCCGATTGATATTCATGACCCTTCGGGTCAAGGTGTTGTGGCTGCCTTTATAGAGGGGGATGGGGCGTACGATATTCCGTATCGCTGTCTGATCTCTCGCAATATCCGCAATCTGCTGGCGGCAGGACGCTGCATCTCCACCACACATGAGGCGCATGCAACGACAAGGTTGACTCCAAGCTGTATGGCTACCGGGGAGGCCGCGGGAACAGCGGCTGGACTCACAGTGAAGATGAAGCTGGACCCGGTGGAACTGCCGATCGCGCTGTTACAGGCGGAATTACGTCGCAACGGAGCAGCGATCTAGCGGATGAGCTGATTGTGGACGAATTGGGCGAATCGGGTGAATCGGAAGAATAGAGCGTCTACGATTCGTTAGATTAGAAACTATCCCCAAAATAGCTAAATAAGCTTCCCACAGTTCGTTAGAAATTGGTGGGAAGCTCGTGAATTGATGAGCATAACTGTAGCCCCAAAGACTCCAAATCCACTACATAGCATAGGTGAATTTAGAGTTTTTGGGGCGTTCTCATTCTTTTCATCTATTAGGTTCTTTCCTTCAAGTTCATTTCTTCATATCTGATCAATCATGGGGTCTCGGTTCCGTCATGCTCCTTCATGTTTCGTATTATCTCATGCCTTATTCTCAGCGCTTCATTCATTCAGTCATTCAATTCATCCGTGCCTCAAGTCGTCTTGCGACAATGGATAGCGCGTAGTTGATGGCAAAATACAATACGGCTGCGAGCAGCAGGGCCGGGATAATGTAATCAAAACTTTGACCGCCAAGGATCTGCACGTTGTGCATCAGCTCCGGCAGAGAGATGATGATCGCCAGTGAAGTATCCTTCAGGAGTGAGATGAACTGGCTGACCATCGGCGGGGACATGCGGCGTAGCGCCTGTGGCATGATGATGCCACCGAGGGTCTGCATGTAGCTGAGGCCCGAGGAGCGGGCAGCTTCCACCTGACCGCGCTCAACGGATTTCAGACCGCTACGGACGATCTCGGCGATCATCGCGCCTTCAAACAGACTCAGTCCAACAACTGTGGACCAGAAGACGGACATTTTAATCCCGAGCTGTGGAAGTACCATGTGGATGAAGAAAATGATGAGCAACAGCGGCAGATTTCGGATCGTGTCCACGATCACTGCCACGATCTGTGACAGAACAGGGATACGGGTAAATCGGATCGTACCCAGCACAGTGCCAAGCACAAAGCTGAATATAATGGATAGCCCTGCTACCTGCAGGGTAATCAGGAATCCATGAAGCAGGAAACGAAGGTTGGGCCACGCATAGGCCCCGCTAAAGTCCATATTTTATTAGCCTCCTTCTGTATGCAGGAATGGAATATCGAAGATCAATAGATGGGGCATGGACAAGCCGATATATTTCCCTAAAAATCTGCGCAGGTACAAGTCAATCTGTTACATGGTAACCTGACCTGCCGGTTTGTTCTTTTTCGGTTTGCCTTTGGTGCTGCGCGCTTCTGCATCGCTCTGTCCAAACCTGCGCTCCATATAATGCACCAGGAAGCTAAGTGGTAGTGTCAGCACCAGATAGAACAGCGCAACAATGGTGTACACACTTAGCGGCTGGAACGTATCCGAGTTAATTAAGTCGGCAAAATACATAAGATCCATACCGGCGACAACGGCAAGAATGGATGAGTTTTTGACCAAATTGATGAACTGGTTGCCGATGGACGGCAGTACAATCTTGATGGCCTGGGGCAGAATGATCAGATTCATGGCCTGTACATAGGACAAGCCGGAAGACCTTGCTGCTTCCAGTTGTCCACGCGGCACGGTCTGAATGCCCGCTCGGATTGCTTCGGCAATGAAAGCGGCGGTGTAGATGGTCAAACCCAGAGTACCGGAGACAAATCCATCCAGCGAGATGCCTAGTGCAGGCAGTCCAAGATAGAAGAAAAACACAACCAGCAACAATGGGATGTTTCGGATAAATTCCACAAAAGCCGTGCCGATCCAGTTCAGGGGTTTCACAGGGGATATCCGAAAGATAGCCAGGATCGCGCCAAGGATAAAACTGCCAATGAGAGCCATAATGCTCACTTGAATCGTATTCAGGAACCCTTCCAGAAAACGATCCGAGTGTCGCATCAGTACGCTGAAATCCAATGTGCCCATATAGGCGAAGCCTCCGTTCTCCAGATGTAGAAACGGCGATTACGTCTGCTCATGCTTCGCATCCAGCAGACGAATTCGCCGCTTACCTATCTTAATTCGGGTTACTCGGGCTTGGAGCCGAGCCATTTCTCATGTAATGTGTCATATTCCCCGCTGTCTTTCATGCTTTTGAGCAGCGTGTTGACTTCCTCCACGAAGGCAGTGTCGCCTTTGCGAATGGCCATACCATAAGGTTCGCTTGTGAAATTGCCACCAACCAATTGGAAGCTGTTATCCGTCTGTTGCATACCGATGAGGATGATGTTATCTGTGGTCAGCGCTTCGCCTTTACCTGCTTTGAGAGCAGTGAATGCATCCTGATAGTTATCGAATTCAAGCACCTCAGCATCCGGGGCTTTCTCGCGAATGTTCTGAGCGGATGTGGAGCCTTTCACCGCGAGTACTTTCACCCCGCTGAGGCTTTCCAGGCCGGTAATCGCACTGTCGTTTTTCACCAGCAGGGATTGGCCTGCCTCGAAATAAACATCACTGAAATCTACCTGTTCCTTACGCTCATCCGTAATTGTCATCGTGGCGATGATGATGTCGATGTCTCCATTTTGCAGCATCGGAATACGTGTCTTGGAAGTGACCTCTTTCAGTTCGATCTTGGTCTCATCTCCAAGGATTTGTTTGGCGAGTGCTTTGGAGATATCAATATCGAATCCTTCAACGTTGCCACTTGCAGGATCTTTCAAGCCAAACAGCTTCGTATCGTATTTCACACCGGCAATGAGCTTGCCGCGTTCCTTAATCCGCTCAATCGTGCCTTTCGCCTCGGCGTCAACACCGCCGCTCGTCGAAGGTGTATCTGTACCTGTACTACAACCTGACAATACAAGGGAGAGAATGAGGACAAGCATAAATGATGGCCATTTCAATAATTTCTTCATGAATAAAAGACCCCTTTCAAAATGGAATAGTGGATTATTCTCAATGATGAATCAGACGGCTCAGGAATTGCTGTGCTCGTTCTTCTCTGGGGTTGTCAAAAAATTCAGTAGCGTTGGCCTCTTCTACAATTCGGCCTTCGTCCATGAAGATGACCCGGTCCGCAACTTCACGGGCGAATCCCATCTCATGGGTAACGACGACCATGGTCATGCCATTATGGGCAAGGGAACGCATAACATCGAGGACTTCCCCGATCATCTCGGGATCGAGAGCAGAGGTAGGTTCGTCAAAAAGCATGATTTTGGGCTCCATGGCGAGTCCTCTGGCGATGGCTACCCTTTGTTGCTGTCCACCGGACAACTGGGAGGGATAACTGTCTGCTTTGTCGGCAATGCCCACTCGGGTCAGATACTTCATTGCTGTTGCGGCTGCTTGTTCTTTGGGTTGTTTGCGCACCTTCATGGGTGCAAGGGTAATGTTATCGATGACTTTTTTGTGAGGATAAAGATTGAAGTGTTGAAATACCATGCCGATGTCACGGCGGAAGAGGTTAATGTCCACCTTTTTCTGATGTAGAGGAATCCCACTGACGACAAGTTCACCTTCGGTAATGGTCTCCAGGCGGTTAATACAGCGGAGTAACGTGCTTTTGCCGGAGCCGGAAGGTCCGATAATGACGACGACTTCTCCTTCTTCAATGTGAAGATGGATATCCTTGAGGACATGAAAATGACCGAAATGTTTCTGGACACCCCTAAATTCAATCAAGAGTACACCCCATCCTTTCTGCAACGTCTGTGTGTAAAAGGAATAATAAGGAATAAATTGAAACTAGTTATTTAATCATACATAGTCATCCTGCTTATGGCAATTGGTTTGTGATAAAACATGACATAAGTAATGGGTTCCCTAGGGCTATAGCCAGAAAATATGTTATATATCTGTCATGTTATTAAACTCCTTGTGACGAATCCTGACAGAAAAATGAATCTATTCTCCTAGTTGCTTTCCAACCTTTGGAATAGTTGTATAGAGTATACTGAAAGTGATGTTTGATTTATGACTCTGATTAACAAAACAAATAGCATCAAGTTCCACGTGTACATGGCAAGAAAGCTCAACCCTACACGTCATGCCATTGATATGATGGAGCGAGAGAGCGTCCGTTTGAACGTAAGTAAGGAAAGTAAAAGCGATGTATTGACCCTATAACAATTCCATTACATGTAGAGAGGATGATTCTGCACGATGAATACATATCACTCCCCAATGTCGACAGGAGCAAGTGCCCAGTCCGATGTTCGAGCTTATGAAGCCAATTTGCCTGTCATTCCTGTACAGGATTTTCAGCTTACAGACTATGGAGCTGTTGGAGACGGCGTAACAGATAATACGGAGATGTTCCGACTTGCCATCGCTTCATGTGCTGAAGCAGGAGGTGGGAGAATCGTAATTCCTGCCGGGGTATGGCTCACAGGTCCGATTGTAATGCGCAGCCGGATCGAACTACATGTGGAAGAAGGGGCACTGGTTACGTTTAGCCGAGATTTTGATCAATACCCATTAATTGCATCAAGCTTCGAAGGCTGGCAGGTGGTACGTTGCCAATCCCCGATCGATGGTGATCAACTGGAGGATATTGCGATTACTGGTGAGGGGATATGGGATGGGGGCGGGGAGGCATGGCGTCCGGTGAAACGCTCCAAAATGACCACTTCACAATGGAACCAATTGGTCGCTTCCGGTGGTGTTGTAGAGCAATCCGGCGGAGATGAAGAAATCTGGTGGCCTACCGCAGCTGCACTTGAGGGTGGCACCATCGCGAATCGATTGCATCAGGAGCAGGTGCGTGATGTCGCTGCCTATGAAGAAGTCAGAGACTTTTTACGTCCCAACATGGTCAGTTTACGGAGATGCAAACGGGTACTGCTGGACGGTCCAACCTTCCAGAACTCGCCTGCATGGAATCTGCACCCCTGGGCATCTGAGCATGTCACCATTCGTAACGTGAGTGTGCGGAATCCGTGGTTTTCTCAGAATGGAGATGGGCTGGACGTTGAATCCTGCCGTCATGTGGTGGTGGAGAATAGTGTATTCGATGTCGGTGATGATGCGATCTGTCTGAAATCAGGCAAGGATGCCGAAGGCCGTGAACTGGGTCTTCCATCGGAGTACATCACCATTCGGGATTGCACGGTGTATCACGGTCATGGCGGGTTTGTAATTGGCAGTGAAATGTCCGGTGGAGTGCGGCATGTGCGTGTGTCGGATTGTACGTTTATCGGAACGGACATTGGACTTCGCTTCAAAAGCGCACGTGGGCGCGGCGGAGTGGTTGAGGACATTCAGATTGAGCGCATATATATGAAAGATATCATTATGGAAGCGATCTCGTTTTCCTTTTTCTATGCAAATCAGGAAGGGTCTGCCCGGGGCAGTGATCTATCTCAGGAGATTAGCGAAGAGACGCCAGTGTTCCGAGATATTCGAATATCGGATGTGATCTGTGCCGGTGCCGACACTGCGTTGCTTGTGAGTGGATTGCCGGAACAGCCTTTGGATGGGGTGATCATCCAGCGTTACAACGTGCAAGCTCGCAGTGGTATCCAATGTGCTCATGCGAAACATCTGCATATCGCTGAATTGCAAGCGCAGATCACCGAAGGTCCATTGGTTCATTTGCACCAGTGCAAAGGGGCGGAGCTAGAGAGCATTCAGGGAAAAGGTGCGGATGGCCGACTTCTGATGGTGACCGGACACGAGTCCGCAGGCATTGTATGTCGTGAAGGCGATGCAGACACAGACGGTCGTCAGATCTCTGTGGGTCCCGAGGTACGAAGTGGTGTGATCATTCGCAGATAAAAAGTATGTAGTAGGGTTATACAATTTGGTCCAATTCAGCCGTAGTGGTGCAGCCATGATCCAGTAATCGTGATGCCTTTTGATATAAGGAATGCGTAATCTCTGGAGCGAGGCTACCCACTCGGCTTTTATATGAAGTTATCTGATGATCTACCGGTGTTCCTTACGATAGCGCAGCGGTGTTGTACCGGTAACCTGTTTGAATGTTTTGTTAAAATGAGCCGTATGTTCAAATCCTACCTTCTCAGCGATCATCTGGACACGCTCTTGTGTGGACAGTAATCTTCGTTGTGCTTCCCGGACACGAACAACCCGCAAATATTCGCTAAATCGAAACCCGGTAAACCGGCTGAACATTCGGCTCAGATAGGATGGACTGATATAAAAACGATTGGCTGCACCCTCCAGTGTAAGTGGTTCGGTATAGTTTTTATTCACATAAGTGACAATTTCACTGATTTTGTCCTGCATTGGATGCAAGGGACCGGGGCATGACTGCCGGATGTCCTCCTCTACCCGATGAATACGGATCAAAAGTTGGGCAAGCAGACTTCTTACGGCGATCTCATAGTGAGGGCGTCGCTCTTTGCATTCTTGCAGCATCTGCCACAATATACGTTCCATCTCGGGCTGTTCCGCTTCAGGCAGGCGAAGGAGTCTTGAACAATTAAAAGGCAGCAGACCACATATGCCAAGTTCCATCCCCGTTGCAAAAGCAGGCGAAAAACCGATTAATATCCGTTCGAAGCCGGGAATACTTCCTTTGGAGGTGGTATGTACATCGTGTGGATTAATCAGAATAAAATCACCCTTGCGGGCGGACAGAATCTGACCATTCATGGAATACACTCGTTCACCTTCAAGTAAGTAATACAGTTCGTAGAATGGATGAGCGTGAGGTTGTGGCATACCATTCCCATCATGTCTGCGCATATGTTCAATGGTAAATGAATGTTCACCGATTCGGTATTTGGGTCCAATCCGGTCCTCTATGAGACTCATGGTACAGCTCCCCTCTGCTTCACGGATTAACAACGATATCCATATCATAACGGAACATCCATCTTTTTGTAAACGCTATCATTGGAAATGAAATATTTCTTTAATCCTATCGTTAAATACCGAGAGAATGAATTCGGCATGGCACTTATGTGCTGTCAAGGTGACAAAACTTGAATGATGTTTTAGAGTAGGGGGAGAGAGGCGAAACTCTGGTTAAGGAGTGCCTTCAATATGATTTGGAAGGAAGGAAACAGGTTATGACGACACATGAATTATCGCCATTGGTTGCTGCGCTCAATATGCAGCCTCACGTTGAAGGCGGTTGGTATAAGGAAGAATGGAAGGCATCTTATCAGATTCCACAGTCCGTTCTGCCGGATACATACTCCGGCCCACGATTCTCGGCAAGTTCCACGTATTTCCTGCTGCACGCACATGAAATCTCCGAGTGGCATACGGTTCTGTCTGATGAACTTTGGCTGTGGCACAGCGGTAGTGCGGTTGAACTGAAGCTGGGCGGCAACGGGGAGAACCCGGAGAACGAGGAAGTTCTTGTTCTGGGGATGGATATTGCTGCGGGGCAATCACCACAGGTGCTCGTTCCTGCCGGCGTATGGCAGACAGCGCGTCCGCTGGGCGATGAGCCTGTACTGGTAACTTGCGTAGTAGCGCCAGGTTTCCACTTTGATGATTTCAAGCTGGTATCCAAAAGCGAATAGGTTTTAATATGTGAAAATCCCGATCCGAGATGCTCAGGGCATCCGAATCGGGATTTTTTTGGATCGAGCGTATTAAATATGCTGAGGTCTATGCCTAGTTCAGGGATAGATCATTCCCTTTTGAATAGGCATCACTTTTGGCAATGACTAATCACTTCGGATTCTCGTTACTCATCCAGCTGTCCACATAAAACTCCTCATGATAATCCGGTTGCTGAGCGAGTTCTTTGAGCTTCTGTTCAGCTTCTTCAGCGGTAAGATATTCTCCAATAACTGCTGTAAACTCACCAGTGGACGTTTTGAGGAAAGAGATGTCCTCATCCGGATAGGATTCTTTAATTATACCCATCGATTCTCCAAAAGGCATTGATTCTGTGCGGAGAGAGTATACCTTCCGAGGTGTGACCGGTTTGCCGTCGGAAGTGAGTTTCACTTCCAGGTATCCAGGGTTCTTGAATTCCGTTACGGCATACTGTACCCCTTCTTTTAAAACAACTACGAATCCGACGGAAGAGTCGTCTAAAATCATGGAACCATAAACATCTTTCACTAAAGGCTGGGTCATGAAGTCGGCTTTGACTTTCTTTATATCCATGTAACGTGCACCGCTAAAAGTGAAGAGGATACGATTCGGTGCTTCTTTGTGTACCACATTATAATGGGGCGCATCATTAGTCTGATTTTGATCGTCGGTGCTAAAATTGATTTTAAGCGTATTTTCGGTTGCTTCTGATCCCACAGTTACTCCATCTGTAACTTTGCCTCCATCGCCAAATTGCAACACCTGAACAATAGAGCCGACCACAGGTATTTTGGACATGGCGTTTGCTACGGAAGGGATGTTTACCACAAAGAGAAAAGCAGCACATGCCGCTATGACTGAAGCATAATGAATCATTCGAGATGAATTCTTGCGAGCAGTGGCTCTTTTCTGTGCATGATGAATAACGTCAGTAAGTTGAGCAGGGATTTCAATATCTTCGTAACGATCTTTTCCTGTCATACGTTCTCAACCTCTCCTTCAATTAAATCCATTTTTAATTTGTTGATAATCCGATAGAATTTTGATTTAACGGTATTCTCCGACAGGGAGAGCACTTCAGCGATCTCCCGGAAACGCATATTACCAAAGAACTTTAATATAATATAGGCTCTATCTTCGGGCACGAGTCGATCCAGTGCGTCATATAGATCCATTTTTTCTTCTAGCGACGCCCCTCGCTCTGGAGCTACAAACTCCTGCACATGATCCTCCATATAGGTCACTCGCTGGTTGCGTCGAATATGATCTATCGCTGTGTTAATCACAATTCGTGACATCCAGGAATCAAAATACGTCATGGACTCCATCTTCCCATAAGCGATGTACCCTTTATAGACCGCTTCGGATACGATATCCAGCGCTTCTTGTTCATTTTTAACATAGCAGTATGCCAGTCGATATAATTTATTTTGAATCACTGTTATTTTTTCGCTGAACTGTTCTTCTTTTGTCTTTTTATGGTTCAGTCTAATCACTCCTGATCCCCCCTGATCAACCTAAATATTCAAGTCACCGCTCGTTCCAGGCCTGGATCCTATATAAGTGCTTGAGTTCGTTTGACACTCGTTAGACTGGTGAGGAGAAGAAATAGTTCTAAACGGTCAAGAATTTTTTTTCTTTCGGCCCTGAATAGGATAACGAGCCTCGCCTCCATTCTTAACAACGAATAGTTTGCCTATAACATCACATACCAAAACACCCGCTCTTCTAAGATCGAAGGCGGGTGTAATCGAATTAATTTGCTTATATTAGAAGTTAAAGTTGTCTGGATCAGAACCAAAGCGTTTGTTCTCGTTCAGGCCGTTAATCTGCTCTATTTCTTCCGAAGTTAGCTCAAAATCGTAGAGATCGGCATTCGCGTGAATACGCTCAGGAGTAACGGATTTCGGTATCGTCACGATGCCGTTCTGCAGATCCCAGCGCAGAATTACTTGTGCGGGGGACTTGCTGTATTTGGCGGCGATATCCTTCAGCAACGGATGATCCATCAGATGACCTTGTCCGAGCGGAGACCAGGCTTCGATCTGAATCTGATGTTTGTTGCAGTACTCACGAAGCTCTGACTGAATCAATAGTGGGTGAAGCTCCACCTGATTAACTGCCGGTTTGATCGTGGCATCGATCATCAAGTCTTCCAGATGGTGAATCTGGAAGTTGCTCACACCGATCGCCCGGATGCGTCCTTCTTTATGGAGTTTCTCCAGCGCTCGCCATGTGTCTTTGTACTTGCCCTTAACCGGCCAGTGGATAAGATAGAGATCCAGGTACTCCAGCTCGAGTCTTTCCATGCTGGCTTCGAAGGCTGCCAGCGTGGATTCATATCCCTGATCACTATTCCATACTTTAGTGGTAATGAACAGATCCTCACGAGCTACTCCAGATTCACGAATACCCTGAGCGACACCTGTTTCGTTGTTATACGCTTTGGCAGTGTCGATGCTGCGATAACCAGCTTGAATGGCTGTTTTGACAGCATGAACGACTTCGTCTCCGTCTTTAACTTTGAATACCCCAAAACCCAGCCATGGCATTTTGACTCCGTTATAGAGCGTGGTTGTGTCCTGCACGTGTTTCATGGTCCGAAATTCCTCCTCTTATTGATTCATTGTTCCACTATGTAATTACCCTGCTGTTCAGCAGCCAATCGATATCGAAGGGCCGTCTTGAATGATTATACTAAAATCTGTCTGGTCTTGGAAAATGGAGTGATTCATTTTACGAAGTAAACGCCGCTATTATCCTTTTTCTTCAACCAGAGGTTTGGTTTTGACGCTTGTGGGTGATAAGATGAAGTATACGAAATATGGAAGTCAAGACTTTGTAATTGGAGAGTTTACATAAGAACAGACGAAGTACGGATCGGGTATAGACCAGACCGTACGATTAACGATAAAGGAGCAAGAATATAATGGCTAAACCTAAACAAACCAAAAAAGCTGCTGCCTGGTCTCTCGTGGTCATGGGAGCAGGATTTGCTGCATCCTTGCCGTTCCAAGGCGTTCCGGTGGGCAAGTTGCTAGTAGGATCATTTGAAGCGGGACTCGTGGGTGGACTTGCGGACTGGTTCGCAGTTACCGCACTATTCCGTCACCCGCTCGGCATTCCAATTCCACACACGGCATTGCTGCCGAAAAATCGCGATAAAATGACGGAAGGTCTGGTCTCCGCAGTAGAGAATAACTTGCTCAACAAAGACAGCATTACCGAGAAAATTGCAGATTTCAAAGCAGCAGAGACAGTGCTCGATACGTTGACACGTGAGCTTCACAGTGACGGGATCAAGACGATGATTGATACGCTCTGCAAGCGAATTCTGGCTGGTCTGCCGTTAGAGCAGATTGCTCCGCTCGTGGCACGTGAGATCAAGTCACAAGCGGGCGCCTTTGATCTGGGTCCGATTCTGGAACGGGCTGCCCACCAGATGACAGAGCGGGGTTACGACGCCAAAGCGCTGGACTATGGACTGAAGCAAGCCGAGGAGTGGCTGGTTAAACCCGAGACGATCATGTTTTTGGGTGAAAGCGGCATGAAAGCCATCAGCGGCATTCAGATGAACGGATTGATGCAGTTTGCGATGAATGCGTTCCTGGGTTATATGAACGAGGAGCGTCTGGGTGGCATTTTACAAGGATATCTCTTCGATCGGGTAGAGGATATGAAACGTGAAGGCAGCGCTCTAAGGTACAAGGTGCTTGATATGGTACGTACCCAGACGGTGCGTTTGGCAATGAGCGAGGCTATGCAAGATGGAATCAACAGCTGGAAGAACAATATGTTGGAGGGCTGGAACGCAGAGGAAACGGTGCTGAACAAACTCACCGAACTGAGAGACAAGGCGCTCGCCGCGATGGAAGATGGACAGTATGTAGATACGTATGCACTGCCTGCCATTGAGCGGGTATTGGTTGATCTGCGGGCAGATGACGCGTTGATGACAGGCATGAATGCCAAGATCGTAAATGGCGTCACAACACTGCTGGAGAAAAATCATTCTAAAATCGGTAAACTGGTACGCGAAAATGTGGACAAAATGGACAATGCCACTTTGGTTTCGATGATTGAGGATAAGGTTGGACAGGATCTGCAATGGATTCGGATCAACGGAGCTGTTACCGGATTTGTTATCGGGATTGCGCTGACTGCGCTGCAGATGGCATTGGCATAACCTAAAAGAGCCACCCTTGAAGTAATGGGGCAAGGCTCTCTTTGTTATGCAAATATCAATGGAGATATAGATACGCATCTTTTTTCTATTTAGAGGTTAACTGCTTGGCTTGCCCCGGCAGATCGTCCGCTGTGACCTCTTCCCAGTGTGTAACACCACGCAGCGTGGATACATATAGTTTCAGATAGGCCCCATTTTTGAGTAGCTTACTGGTGGAGAAGCTTAGTGTTTTTGATTTTCCTTCGTTTGTATAGCCGATCAGTTCATAAGCATATCTGCCATTGTCATCCTTGTTGACTGTAGTCTGATTCACAGTGGTATAGTAGGTTGTTTTGCCGGCAGGGTTATCGGGAGTCAATTTAGCAGGGTCCATGAAGAAGAGCCACAGGCAAGTCAGAATAACGAGTACCAATGCGAGAATAGTGAATGCTTTTTTCATGTTCTTGTCCTCCTTTGATCTCGGTAAATTTAGGACGATGCGATGTCTTTATATTTCAGGCGGCGGATCGACCAGGTAGCAAACAGAAGGATAAAGAGACTGTTCATGAAAAGAAAAACGATATTCTCCGAGGATGTCAGTCCCTTTTGACTCAGAACGCCCATGCCTATAGTTAACAAGGAGTAGGGGAATAACATGCCGATTTTCAGCACGTACATGCCTAGTCCCAGAAAGACTGCACAAAGGCTGATGCCAATTGGCGTCGCAAAGCTTCTTATCCGGATCGACAACCCTAGTTGCAGTGCAGCAATAGAGATAGCGGCAAACCATCCTCGCAGGCTCCATACGACGGTCTCCATCGGGAACGGACCCGGAATGACGAACAGTTTGCCTGCTGCCCAGTACATGAGCATGAAGAAGGCTTGAGCCGAGAAGATCAATATGCCAACAATGACCAACTTGGCAACAAATAGGCTGGTGACTGACACAGGAGAAGCCAGAATCATATTCCAGTTGCGATTGCTGTGTTCCAGGCGGCATACAAAGGCACAACAGATAGCGATCAGGATGGGCAGGAAGAATTCTCCGTAAAACAAACTGACCTGTGTCCACAGGCTGTACCACCCGTTTTGTAAAGCCGCTTGATTGAAATAAAAGTTAAAGCATCCGATAAGCAGACTGATAATAGGCAGAATGGCCAGTACCAGGCTGATCCGGGAATGCCGAAGTTTAAGCCATTCTGCGGAAATGCTCCTCAGCATGTGTTCCCCTCCTCAAATCTCTTGTCTTGAAGCATGAATATTCCCTGCAAAATAGAAGATAGCAGCCATCAACAAGGCGGTTAAGAAAAGACCGACAGGCAGCATACCCGATACATAGGTACCCGAAGATGCGCTGTAAATATAAGTGACTGGATTCAGATCCATGTAGTAAGACCAGATGAAAAGGTGACGTACACCTGCTGGAAACAACCCGGATGTTGTTCCAATGAATCCGCCCAGCATACCCAGACATAACGCAAAAGCCTGATTGCGTACTGTAAGAGACAACCATTGCTGAAGAGCGGTGATGGCGAGTGTAGTTAGCATTGTGCCTATAGCGAACTGCACAAGCAGGGAAAGTGGCAGCGGACCGGAAATATTTTTGGATAAACCGAAACCGACAATGAACACAGCTTGCGCAAGGATACCATAAAGGATCAGGCTGTTCGCACATATGTATTTGGCTGTGTAGACATGATTACGTCCGGTGTTGGTCGTCATTAGCATCTTCCAGGTGTTCCCCTTATGCTCCATATCACAGATGCGGGATACAACGATAGCCGATATAATGGGCAGAAACAGACCGTTCATGGAAGCGATGCTGAAGATCAAGGCTTCCCAGCTTGCATTGGCTGCACTTCGGGAGATGGAGATACTCATGGACATGGAGGCCCAGATCATCTCAGCGGCCAGAAAAAGAGATAACATGACCCAGATCTTTTTGCGGCGGATTTTAAAATACTCTAAGGATAGAGCTTTCATTACAGGCTCCGCTCCTTTCCGGTCAGATCCAGGAATATACCTTCCAGACTTTTCTTGTATTCCTCGATACGAATCACAGGAATATCGTGTTGTACTAGCACCTTATTCATCTGCGAGACTTCTTCGTCACGAAGGTAGTCGAACACCAGTTGTTTGCCCTGGACTGTAGGCATGTAGCCTTGAGTCAAAAGGATTTTCTCTGCCCTTGCCGTATCCGTCGTCTGAAAACGAATGGTAGCCTTGTTATTGGCCTGAAGACTCTGCATGCTTCCCTGAAACAGAAGTTTGCCATCACTGATAATGCCGACTGAGGTAGCAATCTGTTCGATCTCTGATAACAGGTGGCTGGATAGCAGGACTGTTATGCCGTATTGACCTGGAAGGGACTTGATCAATTCCCTGATCTCACCGATCCCGGACGGATCAAGTCCGTTCGTAGGTTCATCCAGAATAAGCAGGCTTGGAAAGGCAAGCAGGGCCATGGCAATACCGAGTCTTTGCTTCATCCCCAGCGAATACTGATCGGCCTGTTTATGTTTTTGATTTTCAAGTCGAACAATTTTGAGAGCTTCATCAATATTTTTATTCGGCACGTTCCGTAGTCGCTGCATGACTTTCATATTCTCAAGTCCAGTCAAGTGGCCGTAATAAGATGGAGATTCGATCAGTGAACCTGTCTGATTCAGAATGGAAGGGCGATGTTTATTCAGATCTTTGCCAAACACCTTTACAGTGCCTTCGGTAGGTTTGATCAAACCCAACAGCATTTTTAATGTGGTTGTTTTGCCTGCTCCGTTAGGACCCAGGAAGCCAAAAATCTGTCCCGTCTCAACTGCCAGATTGACCTGATGTACGCGGTTAGTACCGCCATAAGATTTGGACAGGTTATGCGTTTCCACGATGGGGGAACTGTTTATCATTGATCTCAACTCCATTTCACTAATGTCTCTGTTGCTCTAAATATAGATCAGGCTTCTTGCTCGTAGCTGAAGATAACCTTACAATTACCTTAAATGGAAATGGAAAATATCGGATGATTGCCTTTATGATGTATAATAAAAAGGGTGATATCAATGGAATTATTGAAGAATAAGAAAATATTGATCGTAGATGATGAGCCCGAAATACGGGAAATGATTGAACGTTTTTTACGGAAAGAAGGTTTTTTCCGGATCTATACGGCTGGTAACTTCGTGAATGCCTTGGCGGTATGCAGACTTGAAAAGCCGGATGCAGCTATTCTGGACGTGATGCTTCCGGATGGAGATGGGTTCTCTCTGCTCTCTTCGATCCGGTCATTCTCGGACATGCCTGTTCTGTTCTTGTCTGCACGTGGTGAAGATGAGGATCGACTGCTCGGTCTGGGGCTTGGAGCAGATGATTATATGGTCAAGCCCTTTCTGCCAAGAGAGTTGATTCTCCGGCTTATGGCTATCCTGAAGCGGGTATATGCTTCCAACACAGTGGAGAGATTGCCTGTATTTCGTTTGGGTGGACAAACCATTGATCTGGAGAGCGCTGTTGTACAGAGGACAGACAGGGAGCTTCCATTGACAGCTAAGGAGCATGCCATACTGATCAAGTTGTATGAGAATCAGGGCCGAATTGTAACCAGTGATGCCCTGTGTCAAGCCGTCTGGGGAGACGAGAGTTATGGGTATGAGAATACCCTGATGGTGCATGTTCGGCGAATCCGGGAGAAGATTGAGGAAGATCCATCCAAACCGATATTTCTGCTGACGGTACGGGGACTTGGTTATAAATTGATGGTTCAGGAGTCTAGGTAATGGATGGCGTTGTTCGAATTCTAAGAAGGTTCGTCGGATCAACCATTCTGGTATCTGTGGTGCTATTACTATTCAATCTGATTCTGCTAGGTTCGCTGATCTTCAAGGAAATTCATGAAGGGCCTTCCCCTGGTGCGGTTGTGAAGCAGATGGCTAGTGGCCTGAGCAAGGGAGAGCAGGGGGAATATGCGCTGGACAGCGATGGAATGCAATTGCTGGATACATATCAGGCTTGGGCTATGTTGCTTGATCCCCAAGGCAAGGTACAGTGGAGCGAACAGCTTCCGGCTGAAATCCCGCGCTCTTATAACGTGACGGATGTTGCGAAGTTCTCCCGATATTATCTTATGGAATACCCAGTGTATGTTTGGGAGCGTAAAGACGGATTATTGGTCGTAGGCTACCCCAAGAATACGTACGGAAAATACCAGTTCGACTTTTTGGCAGAGTGGCTTAAGTCATTACCTGTTCGGATCATCCTATTATTGGTGTGTAATGTGGCTCTTGCTCTTCTGGTCTCCGTATTAATTGGAACACGGGTAATCCGTAGTATTCGACCGTTGATCAATGGCATTCATGCGCTGGCAAAGGAAGAGCCTGTTCATGTCGAGACCAAGGGTATATTTAATGATCTGTCTCAAAGCATCAATTCAACATCTCGCATGCTTCAGGATAAGGATGATGCTCTTAAAGCGAGAGATGAAGCTCGATCCAACTGGATCGCAGGCATTTCTCACGATATACGGACGCCATTGTCCATGATTCTGGGTTACGCGAGCGAGTTGGAAGAGCAAGTGGATTTGCCAGCTGAGCAAAAACAGCAGGCATCCATTATTCGTCGCCAGGGTGAACGTCTGCGGTCACTGGTCAGTGATCTGAATTTGGTGTCCATGCTGGAGTATGAGATGCAGCCCTTGCAGTTGAAGTCGATTCGACTCTCTGTTCTGGCAAGACAGGTCGTGTCGGATTTTTTGAACAATGGCCTGGATGAACGTTATCCGATCTCGCTTCATGTTCAGGACGAAAGTCTTCAGGTTATGGGGGATGAGCGATTACTGTATCGTGCAGTAACGAACCTGATACATAACAGTATCAGGCATAACCCGGATGGATGTGCAATTGTGCTGGAAACGAGCCGTTCAGCGGAGGATTTATGTTGTGAATTTGTGGTATCTGATGATGGGATAGGAATTCCAAAAGAGTATCTGGACGATGTGGTGGTACTCCCTTATGCCGCAGGACGTGTACGGCCCTCCCGCCAGGGACATGGCTTGGGGCTTCCAATGGTATCAAGGATTGCAAAGGCTCATCGGGGAAGGCTTATTCTCACGAGTGACAGTGGGGAAGGGTTTAGAGCTGTATTGCAGTTGCCTGCTACTTAGAAAAACACCTGCCTTGGACAGGTGTTTAAAACTTTATACATGTAACAACGAACTATCGCAATTTTGTCATCGTCATAGTAAAAGTAATGTTTCTTGTCAAAATGACGCGAAAATCCAAAGAATGGATTTACAAAAAAATAGCAAATTGTGCTAGGATGAATATAGGAAATAATTACATAAATTAAATATTTTGGGATTGTAAAGACTTGAATTCAACCTTGGTGTTTAGCTTTTTTTAAGCTATACATATAAAAAAAATTGAATGGAGGTTTTTTCAATGAAACAATTCAATCTCGAAGCATTGGGAGCAATCGAGGACATCAGTGATGATGAGCTGATGGTCATTACAGGTGCGGTATCTGTAATTGATGTTGAAGCAAGCGGCGGTGTATTCTGTACGGTAAGTCATGAATGTCATTATAATTCGGTTTCGCCTTCTTCTTGGCTGACTTGTTGTTAATTTTTACTCTTATCTTCGGGCACATAGCTGATTTCAGTTATGTGCTTGATTTTGTTATATGAGGTTTTGGGCACGAACCATCCAATAGAAGGGGAGATAAAACGATGAGCATACAGGAGCGGTTACATGACTCCCGGTGGAGTGATGCACTCTACTTAACGGAGAAATACAAGCAGTTTGTGCAGCGATATGCTGCCCAAGTTCCCAATGATCTCTTATTTAGCGAGGAAATTGCTGTTGATATAAATGAAAAAAATATAACTGCTGACGTTCAGCATGGGGACATGCCTGTGGAGCACACTTCCGAGTCGGAAAGGATGCAGAAATGGCTTGAAAAGTTTTTTCAGGACCAGGAGCTATTGTCCAATCGCTTCCGGGCTGAATCCATGAATATGGAGACGGTGCAGGCTATGTTTAACGATACAGGCTTCATGTACGACTTTGTGCAGATGCCTTGGCATCAGGAACTCTGCAGCACATTTCTGGAGAATGAGCATTTGGAGATCGAATATTTTATTGAGGGGAATACGGAAGAAATCCCGTTCTTTGAGTTTTCTAGACCCTTCCTGCAACGATCCATTCAGATCATGACGGACGGCTTGAATGATGGATATGAATGGCTGGACAAACGACGTGTTACTGGGCTTGTTCTGAAGACCGTCTCGGATAAAGTGTTCCACATGTCTGCCAAGACACTAATCTATGAATTAAATAAAGCGAGATTGCAAGATGAATTGAGAGGTGAGGATTCCCGGCAGCGGTATCTGCACTTTGTGAACCAGAACATGCAGTCCAGAGATCAGATTCTCTCCTTACTACTGGAATATCCTGTTCTTGCACGAGGACTTGTCGAGCACACTCTTCGGATCAGTCTGAATATGATGCGTGTTCTGGAGCGGCTGACAAGAGATCGTCGTGAACTGGAATCTTTTTTTGATTTCAAGCTAGATAAGCTGGAGGATATCGTATTTCTCGGGGATTCCCATAACGGTGGAGCTAGTGTATTGCGGTTGGCATTTGCCGAAGGGGTCAATGTCATGTACAAACCTAGGAACATGGCCATCGACACCGCTTTTGCCAGTCTGTTGCAATGGTTTAACGATCAGCGAATAGGATTACCCTTCCGTATTGCCAAATCGCTGGATCGCACCGAATATGGCTGGCAGCAATTCATTCCCTATGAGGAAGTCACCAGTCTGGAGGGAGCGGAACGCTTTTTTGAACGGCAGGGGCAGTATCTCGCTATTTTGTATGCCGTTAATGCAACAGACATGCATATGGAGAACATTGTTGCTCAGGGCGAGCATCCCTTCTTCGTCGATCTGGAATCACTGTTGCATAATCAACCTTTCAAATATGAGGAGGAGAAGGCACACTATACAGCACTGGAGAAGACCCTTTCGATATTGAATGATTCCGTGTTAAAAACGAGCATGTTACCAACGTTGGATTCCAACGCTTTGTATCACAGTGATCTGAGCGGACTTGCAGGGGATGTGGATCAGGTACTCAATACGTATGAGATTCATGATAAAAACACCGATACCATGAGAATCCAACGAAGCAAGGTGAGTGTGAGTCGATTTAGTCATTTGCCTTCATATGAACATACACCCATTAAACCTGAGCGATATATCCAAAGTTTGAAGGAGGGTTTCTATCGCATATACAGTGCTATTATGGAGCAAAAGGAGTCATTTATCTCAACAGTCCGCAATGACTTCCATGGTTGTGCTGTACGTACCATTGTTCGTCCGACCGTTACGTATTTTACGCTGATTGAAGCCAGTTCCCATCCGAAATATCTCAGAGACGGGTTGGATAAGAATCTGTTGTTCGACATGATGTGGATGATTGTGCGGCAGGATCGTGATCGTGAAAAACTGGTGAGATATGAGTGCCATGATCTATTGCACGGCGATGTACCCATGTTCCAGACGTTTATCGGTGAGCAAATGTTGTTCCACCACTACGACAACCAAGCGATTGACGGCGTGTTTTCCTCCGATATTTTAACGCAGACCGCGGATAAAGTGCAGGCGATGAATCCCAAAGACATGGATATGCAATGGGAGTTTACCGAGCGTACAATTCAGACTAAATATGTCCTGGAACGCTCATTCGCCATGGAGAAAAGCACGGAAAGCGTCCGACCGGAAATATTGAATGAACATCAAATACACATGACCAAAGAAGAATATTTGCAAGAAGCCGTGAGGATTGGGGAGTACATAAAAGATATTGCTATTATGGGAGATGAAGGTCTTTCGGTGTCATGGATCAGTATGGGTATGGATGCAGACGAGAAGCTGATCTACAAATCTTCCGAGTTGGGGTTATATAACGGGGTAACCGGTATTGCCTATTTCTATCTGTATCTGAGTCAGGAGACAGGTGACCACAAATATATGCAGATGGTTAATCTGTGCATTCAGACTGCCTGGGAAATGATTAGCAAAAACATCGACAAAAACATCTCATTGTTCACTGGCTACGGGTCGCTTCTCTATCTGCTGGTGCATAAAGCTAACGTATGTTCCGAGCCGGGGATCAACCCGGATACGCTGGAATTACTCGATATCTTGGACGATATGATTGATAGTGATCAGCAATTGGATGTGATCTCAGGTTGTGCGGGCACATTGATGGCATGTGTAGACATGTATACGAGCTTCCAATCGCAAAAAGCGCTGGATGTGGCTGTGCGATGCGCAGACCGATTGCTGGATCTTGCCCAGCCGATGGATCAAGGTATGGCTTGGGTGACGTCAGCGATCAATAAAACGCCACTTAGCGGTATTGCACATGGCAACGCAGGTATCTGTCTGAGTCTGGCTCGTCTATACAGTGCTACAGGCAACAAAGCCTATCTTGAAACTTGTATGGAAGGACTGAAGTATGAGGAAGCCCTCTACAGCCCTGAAGTAAACAATTGGAAAGATCTGCGGTTCACCGATGGCAACATGCCGGAAGAACACTATGTTATGTACTGGTGTAATGGCGCACCCGGTCTAGGGATCGCCCGCGTAGGGATAGCGCAGCAATTGAGGTCATTGGGAGCTATGGATACGATAGAGACAGATATCCGCAGGGCGTTAGCCAAGACGATGGAAGAAGGGTTTACAGAAGTTAGCTATTCGCTCTGCCATGGGGATATGGGCAATCTGGAGCTGTTCCTTCTCGCAGCCGATTACTTGCAGGATGAAGAGTTGAAAGAGTTCTCGGTTCAGATGGCAAATTACATTGTGACACAGGTGAGACGTGATAACCATCATTGGAGATGCGGCATTCCGGGTCGTCAGCAAATCCCAGGACTGATGCTAGGGCTTGCAGGAATTGGATATCAATTGCTCCGACTGTACAATCGTGACCTGCCTTCAGTACTGATGATGGAAGGACCAAAGGGCAAGGGGATAAGGGATATGGCTCAGACATACGCTATGGAAACGGCGTCCGCTCAGCAGCAGATGACTACTATGGAGCAGTCATCCCATATGGGGCAGCATCATGCCTGAACGGCCTGTATTCCGTCTGCGCCGGAAGAGACAACGCAAAATCCCTGTCAAACTGCAAATGAATCAATATGATTGTGGTCCCAGTTGCTTGCACATGTTACTCGCATATCATGGCTATGAAGCTGATTTCACCGATCTGAGGGAACGTTTTGCAATGCTGGGAAACGGCAGGGATGGTAGCTCCATGCTCAAAATGAAAGAGGTTGCTCAGACCTATCACTTGAAAGGGATAGCCAAAAAAGCGCCTGTTGAATCACTTAACAATGATTTTCTGCCAGTCATTTGTTTCTGGGAGGACAATCATTTTGTCGTGCTTGAGCGGATCAAGACGAGTGGGCACTTCATTATTGTTGATCCGGCTTTGGGAAGGCTGGTTATCAGTACGCAGGAGTTTGCGGAGAAATATTCAGGTATTTTTTTGCTCGTATATCCGGATGAGGGCTTTGTACCCTTGTCCGAGAAAAAGATTAGTAAAGTGGCGTACTTCAAGGATTTGATTCGCAGTAACAAAAAATATTTTGGTTGGACCGTTCTACTTGCTCTGGGGCTGCAATTGGTTTCGGTGGCCTTTCCGTTCTTGATGCAGGTTTCGATTGATGCGGCCACTAGCGGTGAGGGCTACTCGTTATTTCCTGTCCTGATCACCAGCATTGTGCTGTTAACCCTATTTCAGATCGGTTTCAGTTATATGAAGGATATGTGCATCGTACGGCTTCAGGAATTGTTGGATTCCCAACTGACGACAAACTTTGTCTCTCATATGCTCAAACTGCCTTATCAATATTTTGAAATTCGTTCGCGCGGGGATTTGATGCTGCGGATTAATAGCAATACGACCATTCGAGAGATATTATCCCAGAAGATGATCTCTACGCTAATCAATCTATTTTTAATTGTTGTGACCTTCACGTATATTGTAATCCAGTCCCGTTTGATCGCTTTTACACTGCTTGGTGTTGGACTGGTTCAAATTCTTGTTTTTGTATACACACGCAGCAGATTCAAGAAACTGACACAGACCCAAATTGTTGCCCAAAGTTTGGCTGGATCATTCATGACGGAAGTGTTGGAAGGCATCTCGACCATCAAATCACTTGGGATTGAAGAGCGTACCGGGGAAAAATGGAGAGCACTATTCATGCGTCAGCTTGCAACGGTCAAGGAAAAAGCTATTTTTCAGACAAGAGTAAATACCGTGACGAATACGCTGAGTTTTATGACTCCGATGCTCATTCTGCTGGTGGGACTATATCAGATTATGCAGGGGAATATGACACTTGGTATGCTCGTTTCATTCCAGTCCCTGGCCGCGCTGTTTCTGGGGCCGCTGAACTCGCTTGCTTTGATGCTGAACGAGTTCGTGATGGCGGATGCGCTGCTGGATCGAATCTATGATGTCATTCAAGCCGAGGAAAGTAATAAATTCAAGAAGAAAACACCGACCCTCCGAGATGTAAAGCTGAATGGGGATATTACAATTGATCAGGTCAGTTTCAGGTATACCGACTACGGGGAAGATGTGCTGAAAAATATTAATATTACGATTAAAGCAGGGCAAAGGGTCGCTTTGGTTGGCAAATCAGGCTCAGGAAAGAGTACCTTGGCGAAATTGCTGGTAGGGCTGTATACGCCCACACAGGGTAATATCTATTTTGACGGCGTGGTTGTATAAGAACTGGAGCAGCAGGATATTCGCAGCCAGATCAGTATCGTGCTTCAGGATAACTTTGTGTTTAACAACACCGTGTATGACAACATCAGGCTACATGCAGAGGGTTCAACGCTGGAGGATGTAATGTTCGCAGCGAAGCTGGCGGATATTCATGACGATATTGAGAAGATGCCAATGAAGTATAACACACTGATCTCTGAAGCGGGTTCGAATCTGTCTGGAGGGCAGAAGCAACGTGTCGCTCTCGCGCGAGCATTGGTAAGCAGACCCAAAGTTCTTCTGTTGGATGAGGCAACTAGTGCTTTGGATACTGTTACAGAAGCGACGATTGCCCATAATCTGAATATGTTGAAATGCACCCAGATTATCATGCTCACAGACTCAGTACCATTCGAAGCGCGGACACCATATATGTACTGGATCAGGGTGTACTCGTGGATGCTGGAACACATGATGAATTGATTGGACGGTGTAAATCCTACAATGATCTCGTGTGTGAACAACTGGACGAAACCGGGGCCAGACAGTATGGATGAGGCTAGTGAGGATGATGTTGACGGAAGACAAAAGGCTTTCTTTTCTACACAATATGTGTTGAAGAGAATGCTTTTTTGTTATATATGGAAAATCCGAGAAGCTAAACTGATGCAAAATTCAGGAAATCGGGTAATATACACGCGAACACGCGTATGAATCATATTAGGAAGAAAGATACATAAAAACGATGCTCTCAGCCGATGTGGTCATGTTGATTTTGTACTATGATTCAGTTAACAGAAGCAGAAGGCATGGGTGAATGATCCTGATTCATTGGGTGCACATATACATTGAAATCATAAGAAGAAGGTGATTGGTATGAGGCCAATACAAAAAAAGGTATGTGTATTCTTACTAATTGTGCTATCTATCTTTATTTTGGGAGGCTGTCAGAACATGAAAGAAAGTGAGAAACAGGCACTTTTTCAAGAAGCAGAAGCAAAAGCGGTCAAATATTTCAAAGACAAGTATGAGATGAACGTTGTCATTACAAGCAAGGAGTTGCTACCCGAAATGGCACTGGACTCGATTGCAATGGAAGGGCATGTAGTAGAGCAGGAGGATCAGGAGTTCACTATTTCCTATGACTATAATGATAAAAAAATCAAAAATTTTGGAATGAGCCCTGCCATCAAGGCAGCCATCATTGAGAAAGGCTACGATCCTTTTGCCAAGTAGATTGTATTGAATTTTGGGAGGTGAACATAACATGGGGGATACACCAAGAATTGATGATGAAACATACCGTCTGATGTCGGAACTGGCTTATGAAAATGCCAAAGCAGGTACTGAATATGCGAATCTACCAGGCTGGCAAGTGCTTGAGGATACGCATGGCAACGGTTATTCCGGGTTTGACGCAGTGACTTTTTACAATCCGGAAACGGGGCAGGCGGTCATTTCTTACCGAGGAACAGAAGGAAGTGCCGGATGGGATCGTAAAGGGCCTGATTTTCTGGCGGATGGTCAGATTGCGATCCCCGAACTGGGCAGAAAAATTGAACAATCTACCGATTTCACACCCGATTGGTTATCAGGTGGAATTCAAAAGGTAAAAGACGTCACCGGACTGACTCATTTGGATAATGCGGTGGGTGAGCTGGATAGACAGATTGATAAAAAGCTGAATCCTTTTCCAAATCAAATGTACGAAGCAGAAGACTACGCGAAGGATATGCAGAACAAATACAAGAATTTGGACTTCTCTCTGACAGGGCATTCATTAGGCGGCGGAAATGCTCAGTATGCAGCAGCGCATACGGGAATGACGGCAGTAACCTTTAGTGCGCCATCTGTAATATCCAGCTTGACTCCATCACTGAAACGCAAGGCAGAAGAGGGTGGATTCGATAATCAGATCGTAAACTTTGGTCACCCGGGTGACTTTGTTGCCAGTGGATTCTTTGGTGGCTATGATCGTCATGTTGGTTCCATGTATTACATCAACTCTAATTACAAGGACATGAATGACAACATGAGCATGGGAGATAAGATGGGTAACACCTTTGGTGGGAAGGAATACCACGACCTGAAGCAGTATCAGTTCGAGAATGGTTATATTTCCAATGATCTATACGACCCTACCACTGGTGAGAAAATCAATAAAACTCCCCGTGAACCTTCCAATATCATGACGGAGCTTTCGGATGTTATGCGTAGCTTTGGTGTGCAGACTAACAAGATGGTTGCAGGTGTTGGCTCAGTGGGGGGAGCTTCCGGACTAATTCAGGTAACGCCGGAAGAACTGAAAAGTGTCGCTTCACGGTGGAAGCAAAATGCACAACAGTGCAATGCGGAGCTGAATCAGGTGCGAACCCGCATGGCCCAATATCTGCATACGAGCCGCAGTCGCAGACTGGAGCCAATTGTCACCCAATTGGACGCATCCATTCATGAACTTGGCACATGGCATATGAAACACACCAGCCAGTTCCTGAACTTTATTGATGAGAAGGCGGATGCTTTCCGGCAGGCTGACGAGAGTCCGGTTCATTTTTAATTAGGATTTCTGGGTGGCTAGCGTTGATATCACGTACATAGGGGAGGGGAACACGAGTGGGTGGACAATTGCTGGTGGAATTGAATGATCTTCGGATTGCGGAAAAAGAACTGACACAGCTGCTTGCCCGTCTGCAAGCCGATGAACAGGAAGCGCGGGCGCTATATAGTCGCTTGAACGATTGGAAAGGCCAGTCCGCAGATCATACAAGACAGCAGATTGAAGAGTTTTTTGCGGGCCTGTCCAGACGTATTCAATCCATTGAACAGCAGAAGAAAAGCTTGCTGCAATACATTGAGATCATGATCCAGACGGATCAGGAACGCTAAAGGGTGGTAAGGCTGATGCCAAATTGCGGATGGTAATCAGCGTGGATAAGAGTGTGACCGTGGAGCGGCATGATTAGTGCCTTAACCACGGATTGTAAAGAACATGGGTAGCCAATCAAAATGATGATAGCTAAAAAGCCTACGGCATATCGGGTTTGAACCCGTATGCCATAGGCTTTTTGTTATCTGAAATTGTCTCAAGTTATCGTAAAACTGTAAGTTAGTTCTTAACGTTTTTTGCGACGCGTAGCCAATGCAATCCCCAAGAAGGACAGGATCAGGGCCAGAATGGATACGATCAATGTTGCTTGTTGAAGCTTCAGCGTACCCGGGTCTGTATCCGTGTTGTTTGGTTCACCTGTAACGGTGTCATTGAGTGCATCGCCCAGCGTGGTGTCATCGTTTGCTTTGCTATCGTCGGTAGCTGCATTATCTCCAGTGGCGCCTTCTGTACCTGCACTATCATGTCCATCGTTGGCATGACCTCCACCTGCCGCAGCATTACCAGCAGCAGCCGGATCTTCGCTAATCGTTGTGATACTGTGCGGGTTGGCATCACTTGGTTGGCCTGTCCATTCTACGATGCTGCCATCGCTGTAGTATTGGAATGCATCCCAAGCTACTTCAGCTTCCGCCTTAGGGTTCTGTGCAACGAAGTTGAACTGCTGGAATTGTCCTGCCAGAATGCCTTCGTTATCGCCGTCAATCTCCCACGTAATCGATGTTACTTCATTGGAATCGTTCTTCTCTGTAGTGATTTTCCAGCCTGCCAGTGGTTGATATTGCTTGAATGCAACACCTTCTGGAACTTTCATCGTGATTTTGGTTGTAGGCAGTTCTTTCTCGGATGGAATCTTAATGGTGTACGTCTGCCATGCACTTGTCTGTGCAACGGATGGGCTAACGGTAACGTGAGCGCTAGCGAATCCGGCGAATAACATGAATGCTGCGGTACCTGTTGCGATAGTGGATGTTAGTTTGGAAATCCATGATGTGTTCTTCAAAATAAATAACCCCTCTCAGTTCTTATCATATAGATTCGGCCCATTTTCTTAAATGAGTGTCTACGTTCTGCAAAGGCCGTTTCGGTTACGAATTGTTCTTTCGAGTGATTAAAAGCAGGTTACACTTGCTACTTCGATGACAGAATAACCTTCCGATCGCTGTTATCCCCAGATTTTTTGATTCCCTTTTCTTAAAGGGTAAAATCCGGGGATAGCATATGCTTCCGAAGCAGCTTTCTTTCAGAAAGCTTTTAGGCGAACGCTTCGCTTCTTCACGCTATTTCTGTCCTCTCCGTTCTCGTGTAGATCAGAAAGCTTTTAGCTTCGCTTCTCCAGAATCAATTTCTTTCCCTTCACTACATTTGCAGTTTGTAGAAACACTAATTTTAGATTGGGTCACTTTTCAATTTGATCTTTGTGTAACTATGGCTTGGCGGTGTCGATCTCAAATTCGGCATCCAGTGCATCCAACGTCTTGGTCAGGAGATGTACCTTGATATTCCAACGTCCAGGCATGGAGATGTAATCTTCAGCCTTGTACACACCGGTGTCGTTTTTCGGAATGGTAATCTCATAGATCCCCATATCCATGTCCAGATGTGTGAGTGACAGTGTGATCTGTTCCAGATCATTAACGATACTTCCATCTGCCCGTTTCACATCAACTTCGAATTGGTTCTCTCCCGTTATATTGGGACTCACCTGAAGTGTGATCGCCGAGCCGTCTTCTGTAGTCTTTGTCTCCTGATACGGTCCGACCGCAGCGGGTTGTCCTGGAGACAGGTGTGTCAGTACGGCAGCAAGAGCGAGAATGACAGCACCGGTGGCAAGTTCCGCTTTCAGGCTACCGGATAATCTGCTTCCTGTTGCTGCTCTTGCCAATCTGGCATGACGCCAGGCGAAGACAAGCATTACAATAAGCAGGACGATCTTGCCGATCAGGACAAGGCCATAAGCTGTAGTGAACAGGGAAGTCAGCACAGGTGCTGGTAGAATAATCAGACTGCTGTATATCCCTGTAGCAACCAGAGCGGCTACGGCGCCAATTCCCCAGGCGGTAAACCTGCGAATAGCAACCCAGTAGACCTCTCCTCGCACCTTCGATGGTAGCTTATCCGCCAGTGGAGGCAAACATATCGCCATGGCGGTTAGTGCGCCAATCCAGAAAGCGGCACCGATCAGATGCACGAAGTCCATGGCAATCGCGAGAGCACGTTGATCCGCCGCAGCCGGATGTCCCGTCATGGCATGCGTGAACAGCCATCCAAGCACGAGCACAAGTGAGCCATAGGAAGACCAGATGCGAGCACGGATGGATCGATCGCGATCATATCCGGAGAGAATCGTGACGGCCAGCAGCATTACAATGAGTATCTGTAACATCCAGATCTGACCAAAGGATGTCAGCTTGAGCGCACTTCCGATCAGTGCCCAGCTTAGTTCGTTCAGAGCCACACCAGATTCATATAACGTATTCAGTGGCAGGCTGACCAGAGCGGCAAAGGAAGCAGCAGCATAACTGATCCATAACAATCTGTAGCTGCCCGGAACGTCCATAGGTTCTCTTGTCATGGATGTCGGTGCGATTCGCAGCAGTAAGAATGCAAGTGTCCCCAGAATGACAGACAATCCGAGATACTGAATCCAGTCTGTCAGGGATACAATCCATTTCAGCGGCCCACCTGTTGAACCGGAACCGGATGTAAGATCACTCAGTCCGGCAGGAGAACCGGATGGTTCACCGATATGGAAAACATACGCCCCTTGAATTGGGTGTCCATCGGCAGATACAGCTTTCCAGTTAACGGCATAAGTCCCGTTCCCGAGTCCAGCTTGCAGGCCAGTCTCCAGAATATGAGGGCGATCCACATCAATCTTTACATTTCCATCGTCTGCCTGATTGCCGTCAGGGCCGGTTATTTTGATATCATAAAAGGCCGTCTGCAAGGATTCGTTGAACTCCAGCGTCAGCCGCTCCGGAGCAGCTACGAGGATCTCATTTTCTCCTGGCGAAGCCTTAACAATATAAGCATGGGCAGATGCCCACTGTGGCATAACAAGGCAACATACGAGCAACAGACAGGTGACCAATGCCCAGTGCCGTTTGCCCCATTTCAGGGTAAAGCGTGTAAAAATCAAAAAATCATCACCCTCAGGTTATAGATTTGTAGTCATTCATGGTCCTTAAACACAATCTAACCCATTATAACTTTGTCCAAAATGACTGCGTATGACTACATTGGGCTATAAAAAAACGGTTTGGTCTACATAATTGTGACAAAAGCATGAATGCTATGTCATTTCTCACCTATGTCGGAAGCATCATTGACTCCGAATTAACAATGTTTATTTGCGAAGTTTACGTCCTGCAAGCCCGCTTTCTAGTGCGTAGCGGGTGAGTTGTACCCGGTTTTCAAGCTGGAGCTTCTGCAAAATGTTTTTGAGATGATTCTTCACCGTCTGGTCTGAAATACCGAGTTGATCGGCAATCTCCCGATTGGTATATCCCGCAGATACCCATTGCAGAATCTCAAGTTCCCGCGCCGTTAGCGGGTTATCTTGCACATCTTCACTGCGTGGTGCGGGGAACTCCTGCAAAATCCGGTAGGCCAGTTCTTTACTGAGCGGTGCGTCGTCACTGACGATGGCGCGCAGGTATTCAAGCCAGGTGGAAGGCGTTAGATTTTTGAGCAAATAGCCTTGAGCGCCTTGTTTCAGTGCTTCGAACAGAAACGTCACATCATCCGATACCGTGACCATAACAACAATAACATAAGGGAATCGCAGCTTGATCTGACGGGTGGCTTCCAGCCCATCCATGCCCGGCATCTGCACGTCCATCAGGATCAGGTCGGGCATCCATTGTCCGGTGAGCTCCAGCGCTTCCTGTCCATTCGAAGCTGTACCAATCACTTCAAACAGGCTGTCCTCGGATAAAATGCTACAGATCGCTTCACGCGCATGCGCATGATCATCAACAACCAATACACGTACATGTTCCATATTAAGCATGCTCCTTTCCTATCGTCATTCGTGTATGCCCCGGTCTTGAATCGAGGGTGAAAGACCAACCCATCTCGGCAGCACGCTCCTTCGTAATTCGCAGTCCGTACCGATCCTTCAGATGAAGAGGATCTCCACTTAGTCCATTCCCATTATCCTGAATATAAATGAACCAGGCAATTGGGTTACCTTCCGCGTGAACCTGAACGCGGGTAGCCTGCGCATGTTTGCGTACATTCAGTAGTCCCTCCCGGATACAAGCGAGCAGTTCCACTTGTTCCTTGGCAGAGAACGTTACACCCTTGAGGTCCCAATGAATCTGTGCACCAGGTACCGTTTCCTTGACAAGCACTTCGACCTGCGCATGCAGTGAAATAATTTCTGATGTTACCGTAGAGGCAGGAACAAAACGCAACTGGGCAATAGCTTGCCTTACATATGTATTGACTTCATGCACGGTTTTTTGAATCTCCTGGATCTCATGCTCATGTCCGCTGCCTGCCAAACTACGGCCTGCTTTATCGGTCTTCACTGAGAGCAGGAAAAGAGACTGAGATATGCCGTCGTGAAGTTCTCTTGCCAATTGGTCACGAGCTTCCAGCGCTGCTTTTGCTGCACGTTCCTGCTCCAGAGCAGCCCTGGCACCTTCGAGCATGTGGAACAATCGGCTGAGCAGTGTCACGCTGACGAGGTAAACGATGACGGGTGTTAACCAGTTTCCAGCATCCATCGAAAGGTATGGCATCAGAAACTGATGGCGAATGTATTCCCAGATGCCAACCGTGAATGTGGGGATCAGCAGAATCATCCATTTAATTTGTTTATAGGACATGAATGCAGAACTCCTTTGATCTAGGATTAGCTTATTTAGGTACTTTAATTTATACAGGGATGGGATCATTATAACCCAAGCTTGTCCAAGACCCTAGTCTGTGTCTTTGGAGAAAGCTGGGGAGGATCAGGGAGTATTTAGAAGGATATCTAAGAACGACAAGGGGTGAAATGTTGTCACGCTAGGTGAGGGTTGGTGTGACCAGCTGAGGAAGGCTGAGTCCGTTTTCCCTATCGGAGAAGGTCCTCTATACTTAATATAGAACGTGAATTCATTACAAAACATGTTAAGGAGTGAAGCAACAACATGAGTCAAGAAGTATTGGAACGTCGCAGTGAATTGCTCAAAAAGAACATTCATCAGATGCTTGTTCAAGACAATCAGCACGGTATCAGTCGCCAAGACAACATGTTTTTGCAGCAGATGATTAAAGAGCTGCATCAGACCTCACATGAGCTGAATACCAAATCTTAATGTAGAATCTGCACGAGAATGAAGTTGTCTGGTGTACGATTCATTCCATGAAAATGAAAATGGCGCTATCTCCGATCAGACCGGGGATAGCGCTTTTACTTTTTCTGGGCTTATAGAAGAAGTTCTGTTTATTTTACTGCAACTGTTGCTGAGCGGTTCTTTTCTCAATATATTGAATGAACAACTCGGCAAGCTCCGGATCAAACTGTGAACCCGAACATGAGCGTAGCTCCCGAATGGCTTCTTCCACGTTCTTGGTTTCCTGATACGGCCGCTCTGTCGTCATGGCATCAAAGGAGTCAATCACGGTCAGCATCCGGCAGAGCCGGGGAATCTCGTTACCCTTCAGGCCGTAAGGATAGCCTTTGCCATCATAGCGCTCGTGGTGAAGTTCAATATAAGGAATCAGATCGGCGAAGCGATCGTTCGTGATCACCATTTTTTTGCCCCAGGTGACATGTCCTTTGATCGTTTCCCATTCTTCTGCGGTGAGCTTGTCCTTTTTGTTCAAAATGGACCAAGGAATCTCCAGTTTGCCGATGTCATGAATCAGTGCTCCCAGGACGAAACGACGTTTTTCCGCATTGTCCAGTGCGAGCAATTCACTGATATCCAGTGCATATTTGTAGACCCGTTTGGAATGTTTAAACGTATCCATATCCTTGTATCTGAACAGATTGAGTTGCTGCTCGATGTCACGAACGTCCTGTACCAGATCAATCTCGTGTTCCATGCCATCATTGCTGCCGTGGCGGTGCACGTTGTTCTTGCCCTGTTTCTTCGCATAATATAGTGCTTTATCCGCCTGATCCACAAGCTGGGATTTGTTATACATATCCACCTGATAGGGCGCGACGCCAGCAGAGAAGGAGAGACAACCGTGTGGAAACACTTCAACGCCTTCAAACGGCGTGTCGTTCAGTTGTTTACGCAGCTTGTTCATAAACCTGTAGGATTCGTCCAACTCCATGCCTGGCATGAGCAAAGTGAACTCTTCTCCTCCATAACGAAAGGCGGTAACAGGTGTGCCTTCCGTCTTTCGCATTAGAAAATCCCCCAGCAGGGCTAGCAGACTGTCACCTTGAAGGTGGCCAAACCGATCGTTATACTTTTTGAAATCATCAATATCAATAAGCCCCAGACAGAGCTGGGTTCCCTGCGTTCGAGCGTTAGTCAGTTCGCTTTCTAACATGCTTTCGAAATAACTATGGTTGAACAGACCCGTACGTTGATCCGTGTTGGCCTTTTCCTCAATCGTCTGATACATCACGAACAACTGCCTGAATGCATGGGAGAGCAGAATGCTAAGACTTAGATACAACAACAGGCCAAGTACGCCATTGTGCACAACCAGAATTGTCAGGACCAGCGCCAGAATCAGCGTACACAGATAAACCAGCAGGGATTCGGTAACGAATGCCCGCTTCATCTGCTGTAATGCATCCTTTGTTGAGAAATGAAAGAATAAGCCAAGTGTGATCGTGTTGATGATGAAGTAAGCTGCGAGTGCTGCAAAATAAGGAATCAAGTTATAGTCGTCCAGAGTTCCCGATTGCCCGCCAGTCCACTCAAACACGGCAGCTGCTCCCGTAATCATGATACTGTAGATGCTGAAATTGACAATGTGTTTCCACCAAGTGAGTTTGCGCTCTTTGATTAACAAAATGATGGAGACAGGTAGCAGTACAGATAAACTGAAAGCTCCGCCAAACATGAATATACAGGCAAGGTATACCGATGAATCCATGGATTGCTGATTACCTTTGGGTGGAATCTGGAACGTGAAATAATCCAGAATTAACGCCGCACCCAGCATGGTATAGACCATAACCCAATCCGCCGTGGTTAGATGAAGGTAAGACCACTTATTCATGTATAGAAAAACACCGATCCCGGTACAACTAAGCAAAATAACATACATACTGCTTCGATCTGCCTTATGGATAAGGTTACGAATAAAGTTCATAAAAAATCTCCTGCTTGAGTTTAGTCTACTCTTGATGTGTATATAGTTGGTTTTCTTCTATAGGGATATACTATATAGATGTATAACATACCAAGTTGCCTGTCAAAAATCCAGACAGAAAAAACAGGCCGCTGGCAGCCTGTTTGTCTTGTTTGGCGGTATGGATACTAGCCGCCCAGCTTGTATCCCGAAGTTAATGCTACAACGACAGAAGCCACGATGATTGCGTTGATGACAATGCGGGAATATTTCACACCTTCAAATTTTTTCATGGAGAAGACCTCCCTTCCTTGGAGTCTACCTGTTTTCTTCAAGCCTGATGAGTTTTAGCAGGTTGCACAGCCTTTTTGTCCCGATTCACCATCATGTATTGAATAAAAAGGAATATGCCAATATTCATGACCACATCACCGATGCTGATGACCTGAGTCCGTGGATAAGGGCTGGAGAGTGGGATGATATCACCGAGAAAAGGCAGATTTGTAGATGCATCCATCATAAAATGCTTTGATACGGCGCCGCCTTCCCTGAGCATGTCTACATAGTAGGGGCCCAGTACAGCGGAGGCTTCTACAGAAACAGGCATGCGCCCACCGTTTACAGCCATAACGGCAAAATTGAGAAATACCCCAATCCAGATGAGCATGAAACCGGTATGGTGTCTGTTGAGCCACAGGAAAGCGAGCCCTGTAATGTAGACGGCAGCAAAGAGATATCCATTAATGGATGCCACCCATTCGAATCGTTCCTGGAGATAGAAAATAAAGAACTGGATTAGCAGCAATACAGGGAAAATCCAGCCACTTCGCAGCTTGAGTGCTGCAAACTGGTTGAGCCCATGCCGCAACCCGCCCCGAAAAAATCCAACGATCAAGCCTAGTAGAATACCGTCATATACCATGGAGTAACTCCTGTTCGTGCGGAGATATGCAATATGATTGCGTGTTTGTGTACATAAAGGATTCGACCTTATATTGGTAATTCCTGCATGAGAAAAATGATTTTGTAGAAGAAATTTGCAAAATGCTGAACAAAAAACCGCCTTTACGAATCTAGGGGTCGAAACCCCTGTAAAATTCGGTAAGGACGGCTACTTATGGTGCCAAAATACGAGCTTTAATTCGGTTGAAGACGGAATTTATTTTATTCAGATCCACCGTTCAGATAGTTGAAGAAAGGCTGGTCCACCCAGAAGTCATACGTCGTAATGTCCGCATCAGGTGCCAGTTTCAGGAAACCTTCCCGAATGGATTTGGCATTTTCTTTCAGAGAGAAGGACTGAGCATAGTAATTGCCAAGCGCGATCTTATTATTGGAAATGACAGGGTAGTTCGCCAATGCGGTTGGTGAATAATACAGCGGTTGCCACCAGGAGCTGAGAATCAGTGGAGATGTACTGTCACTATTCTTTTTGGCATATTTCAGCACAATGTCGTTGAAGCGAACTTTGTCTGCCACATTGTTGAACTCGAACTGAATATCATATTCCTTCGCAGAAGCAATATAGTTACCGTTCTCGATCTGTGTCACTCTATAGTCTGGCGTTTCCTTCGGCTCGCCCCATTCCTTCAAATAAATGAAGGCAGATGTCTTCGGCTGGAATTGCACATCAGCATCAATACCTTCGCTACGCAGCAAACCAACCAACTGTACAGCATGTTGAATATTATCGTGGCCGTAGGTAAGTGTCAGTTCATCGATAAAGTTGGAATCAAAGCGGCTATCCTTCAGATTGTAACCTGTTACGAGATCATCTCGCAGCGCCTGATCCACAATCTTTCTCAGCTCAGGTGATTCGATCAGATCCGCTGTGCGATATGCAGCATACAGTTTGGAATAGATGTCCGCATCGCCGGAACGCCCAATCTCATGTTTGTATTTCCCTTGACTGACCAATACGCGTCCAAGCAAAGTATCAGCGAAATCTTTACTTGCTACGCCACCCTTAAGGAGAGCGGGGTATAGGCTTTCAGGAATCAGGCCTGTATCGATCGCAGCAGCCAGCTCCTGTGCGGCTTGTCCCTGAACACGGTTTGGGCTAATGCCAGCTTTGGCAAGCGCTTTGGCTGTTTTCTCTGCAGGATAAGTATAAGCCAGTTCCTTGAATCCGGTTGCTTTCACCGCGATGAAGACCGCTGCATAAGTGCTCAGTTGATCCTTGGCACGTACTTCTGTACCCGTAAGAACCCCATTATTGTATAAGGATACGGCAGCATCATATGAAGAATCACCAGAAGACAGATCGGTAAAGACAGGAGCTTTGGCTTCACTGTCACTTGCTTGAGTTGCTTCCGTGATGGCTGCAATGGCTTGAATGAAATCACCTTTGGTAATCTGTTGCGGCAATTGAATGTTGTATTTCGCTTGCAAGAATTGAGCAAAATCCGCTGCGCTTTCCGTATAGGCAACTGGCGCCTGAGCTACCGGTCCTTTGACACTTTGTGAGGTGGCGGGTTTAGCCGGAGTTGCAGATGCTGCAGAAGTGGAAGCGGGCAAGCTAAGGCTGCCGAGTGTTACCGGAGCGGCGAGTAGGGCCGCCAACGTGATCTGGGTGATTTTTTTCAAATGAATAGCCTCCTTAAAATGGGTTGGAAAATAATCAGCTTTGGGTTATAATTCTGACAATTCCTATCAGAATAGAATAATTGGATTGACTTTAGCACGGAGACGCGCTGGATGTCAACGAAAAAAAGCTTGATACAGAACGGTTTCCAAAGCTTGGTAGAAAGCGAATTGTCAATTATATTCTATTTGAGTGTATACGCTCAAAGATTTATTGACAAGGATCGACAGTATCCGCTAGGATAAGAAAAAAGAATGTTGAAAAGGGGTATTTTCAAAATGAAAAGAGGTTTATCGTTCGTCTTATCGATCATCATGTTGGCTATTTTGTTGGCAGCTTGTGGGAATTCGGCTTCCAAAGACGAACAATCCGCCCAAGGCAGTGATTCGGAGAAATCTCTTCGGATGGCCCTCGTTCTTCCCGAAAAAATAGGGGTTAACCCTTTCTTTGTACAGATGGATGAAGGTTTCAAAAAAGCAGGCGAAGAATTCAAAGTAGATACCAAGACGATTGAATCGACAGACCCGGCAGCATTTGAACAAAATCTGCGTGCTGCGGTTGCCGAGAATTATGATCTGATTATTACAGCAACTTTCCAGGCAGAAGATGCATTGAAGAAAGTCGCAGCAGAGAATCCGGAAAAGTCCTTTGCAATTGTAGATACAACCGTTGATCTTCCTAACGTTCGTAGCGTTGGTTTCCGTGAATATGAAGGGGCGTACCTGCTCGGTGCAGCTGCTGGATTGTCCACCAAAACAGACAAAGTCGGCATGATCGCAGCAATGGATGTACCATTGATCAAGAAATATACGGAAGGTTTCAAAGCTGGATTGGAATCCGTGAATCCGGGTGCAGAATTCCTCGTGAACTATGTAGGTGGATTTAATGACCCGGCCAAAGCAAAAGAATTGGCGCTGGTACAATTCGGCAAAGGCGCTGACTTCATCGCTGGCGCATCCGCTGTAGGTGATCTCGGCGTGTTCGAAGCAGCCAAGGAAAAAGGCTTCTACACTTCCGGTCAGGATACGGACCGTACGGTTGAAGACCCGGAACATATCGTATTGTCTCAATTGAAGTCAACGGATACGGTTGCTTATGAGACCGTGAAAGATTTCGTAGAAGGCAACTTCAAAGCTGGCGCTGTTAACTACGGTTTGAAAGAAGACGGTGTAGGCCTGACGTACGTTACACGTGACAGCGAATCTCCATTGAATGCTTTTGTCGGACAAGAAGTGATCGACAAGGTTAAAGCAATCAAGGATGATATCGTATCCGGCAAAATCGTAGTCAAAGATCCATTGCAACAATAGTTTTGAATGTTCTTTTCAATGAATGAGTGATGGAAATGATCAGCCGGCTGCCCGATCAGGCAGCCGGTTTTGCTGCTATTAAATGACCAGTATATGTTCAACTTATCGTTTACACGATAACGAAGAGGACAGAAATAACCTGAAGAAGCAACGCGTTCGCATTTATCCCCGGATTTTCCCGTGTCAAAAGGGAATCAAAAAAATCTGGGGATAACGGCGATCGGAAGGTTGTTCTGTCATCGTAGTGGCGAGTGTAACCTTTTTAAGTTGAACTGAGGGGAGCGAACGCGAGATATGCTGTTGGAGATGGAGCAGATTACGAAGAAGTACGGCGGCTTCACCGCTAATCGTGACATCCGTTTTAATTTGCGTGAGGGAGAGATTCATGCCCTTGTCGGTGAGAACGGGGCCGGTAAAACAACCTTGATGCGTATGCTGTATGGTATGGAACAGCCCACGTCAGGCACAATCAAAGTCCGTGGACGTGAGGTGAGCTTTGCCACCCCGTCCCAGGCGATGGCAAGTGGCATCGGTATGGTGCATCAGCATTTCATGCTGTTCCCTTCCTTTACGGTGGCGGAGAACATCGTGATTGGACGCGAACCGGCTAAGGCAGGCGCATTTGACCGCAAAAAAGCAGCGGCTCAGGTGAACGAGCTTGGCAGACAATATGGCATGCCGGTTGACCCGTGGAAAAAAGTGTCCGAGTGCCCGCTTGGCATGCAGCAGCGAGTTGAAATTCTCAAGGTGCTGCATCAGGGCGCAGACATCATTATATTGGATGAACCTTCGGCGGTACTAACACCGCTTGAAGTGAAGGAACTGCTGGCGAACATGAAATCTCTCGCCAAGCTGGGCAAAACCTTTGTACTGATCACGCACAAGCTGCAAGAAGTCATGGATGTAGCCGACCGAATCACGGTGCTTCGGGATGGTCAGGTGACAGGTACGTTGGAAGCCAAGGATACACATGTGGAGGAGTTATCCCGTCTGATGGTTGGTCGTGAACTTGTGCGTATGGACAAGCAGCCATCGGTACCAGCAGAAGCGGTGCTTCAGGTGGAAGGGGTTAATCTGTCCGGAGCGAAGGATCGTTCGGCGCTCAAGGACATCCATATGGAAGTTCGTAAAGGTGAGGTCGTGGGCATAGCAGGCATCTCAGGTAACGGCCAGTCGGAACTGATTCAGGTCATTGCTGGACTGCGTAAGGCGGATAGTGGTCGCGTTGTACTCTCCGGGCAGGATACAACCAACTGGCCGGTACGGCGCATTCGGGAGCATGGACTTGCTCATATCCCGGAAGATCGTTATATGTGGGGAGCGGCCAAGGATGCGAGTGTTCGCGAAAACGGGCTGATGGGACACCATCATCGCTTGCAGTCACGCGGTATTATCAAAGCCAAAGCAGCAAGAACAATGGTAGAGAGTTGGATCCAACAGTTCAGCATCAAGACGGGTTCTGCGGAAACCAAGGCACAGTTTCTGTCCGGAGGAAACTTGCAGAAGTTGATTGCTGCCCGTGAATTTGCACAGGATACACCGTTTCTGATTGCAGCCGAACCAACACGTGGTGTGGATATCGGAGCGATGGAGACGATACATGCCGAATTGTTGCGTAAACGCAGTGAGGGCGCGGGTATTCTGCTCATTTCATCCGAGTTGTCGGAGATTTTGCAATTATCTGATCGGATTATTGTCATGTATGAAGGCGAAATTGCCGGAGAACTGAGAGCAGAAGAAGCGACTGAGGAACAGATCAGTTTGTTAATGGCAGGAGGGAAAGAGCGGATATGAATCGGGTAAAAGAAACACTTCGCGGACTCGTACAGCCGCTGCTTGCCGTATTCATCGGTCTGATTGCAGGGGCTGTGGCGATTCTGATCGTTGGCGGTAATGTGGTGGATACGTATGCGGAGATGTGGAAAGGGGCCTTCGGTAACTTCTACTTCTTCACCAATACGTTGGCTCGTTCCACACCAATCATCTTGGCGGGACTTGGCGTAGCATTGGCATTCCGTGCCGGATTCTTCAATATGGGAGCCGAAGGCCAGATGATTCTTGGCGGGCTTAGTGCCGCGCTCACGGCGCTCTATCTGCCAGGACCAGGCTGGTTTGTGTGTATTGCTGCGATTGTGGCAGGTATTATTGCCGGGGGAATCTGGTCCCTGTTTGCAGGCTGGCTGGATGCACGCTTCGGGATGAACTTGTTGATCACAACCTTACTACTTAACTATATTGCCATTTATTTCGGGGGCTACATGGTCTCCTATCCATTTAAGGACCGCACAGGATCTGCAGCAATGGCTCAGACACCCATGATTGACCAGAGTATCTGGTTGCCGAAGTTGTTCCAGGGCATGGGGCTGCATGCAGGCTTCATTATTGCCATTGTAGCGGCCATTCTGATCTACTGGTTCACACATAAAACGGTGACCGGTTACGAGATCCGCATGCTCGGAAGCAACCCGTCCTTTGCAACCTACGGTGGTGTTCGCCGCATTCGCATGATGATGCTGTCCATGGTCATCAGTGGTGGACTTGCTGGACTCGCGGGTGCGGGGGAAGTGCTCGGTACACAGTACCGTTTCCTTGATGGCTCATTGTCATCGGCAAGTTACGCATGGAGCGGCATTATGGCCACGTTGCTTGCCCGCTCGCATCCACTCGGTACAGCTGTAGCAGCTATTTTGCTGGCTGCGCTACAGACGGGTGCCATGGGGATGGAACGGAACACGGATGTACCGCTGGAAGTTGGCAGTGTCATCCAAGCTGTATTGACGTTATTTGTATCAGCTCAGATCGGTTATTCATTCCTGAAGCGGAGAAAGGAGAAAAAGTCCAATGCAACAACTGTTTGATGCAGCCATGTTTGGCTCAACCTTGCGGATTATGACTCCAATCCTGCTTGCAGCGCTCGGTGGGGCTTTATGTTCTCGTGTCGGTCTGTTTAACGTGGGTCTCGAAGGACTGGTGCTGATAGGTGCGTTCTCCGCTATTGTCGGTAATTATCTGTTTGGCAATGTGCTGCTGGCGGTACTCTTTTCCATTATAATTGTGATGTTATTCTCGGCGCTCTTTGCCTTTATAAGCATTAATCTGAAAGCCAACGCCATCGTGGTCGGGATCTCGCTTAACTTCCTGGCTGCGGGGGTGACGACCTTTGCACTGCGTGCGATTTTTGATGTAAAAGGTGCATACTACGACAAAGACATGGTGGGACTTCCCAAGTGGGATATTCCGCTGATTAAGGACATCCCGTGGGTGGGCGATGTAATATCGGGACATAGTCCGCTGGTTTACCTCGGTATTGTGCTCGTGATTGCACTACAATTTTATCTGTTCAAAAGTGTATCCGGCTTCCGCCTGCGCTCCGTCGGTGAGAACCCGATTGCAGCACAGAGCATCGGGATCAAGGTACGTGGCATCCAGTATGGTGCCGTTCTGATGTGCGGTGTGTTGTGCGCTCTGGCTGGAGCACAGTTGTCGCTCGGTCAGGTGACGATGTTTACCGAAGGCATGACTGCTGGTCGTGGTTTTATAGCGCTGGTGGCAACAATGTTAGGACAAGCGAATCCGCTTGGCGTGATGGGCTCCAGTGTACTGTTTGGTTTCATGGAAGCATTGAGTATTCGTCTGCAAGGATTCTCCCTGCCAACGCATTTCACGTTGATGCTGCCGTATATTGTGACGCTGGTCGCGATGTTCTTTTTCAAAGACCGTACCTATGCACAGGATGCACTGAAAGCGGGCGGAAGCTCGCGTTAATTCTGAATGTCTATGTTAGAGACAGTAAAAGAAGGAGGAATTCCACTTGCATAACAAGGCTGAACGTTTGAAAAAAAGTAAAACCCCGGCACCCAAAACAGGTAACGATCACGGAGATCGGCTGCCGCCAGGACAGATGCTGACGGAGAAATTCCCGATTCTGCATGAAGGGGAAGTGCCGGAATATGACCTGTCCACCTGGGACCTGAAGGTATTCGGCGAAGTGGAAGAGGAAAAGGTGTTCTCCCTGGCTGAGTTGCAGGCGATGCCACAGGTGAACACGGTGAGTGATATTCACTGTGTTACCCGTTGGTCGAAATTCGATACGCCCTGGGAAGGTATACGCTTCTCCGATTTTGTGAAACTTCTGGGGGTTAAGCCAGAGGCAAAATACGTCATGATCCATGCAGATCATGATTATGAAACAAATGTACCGCTCGAAGAATTGATGCATGATGATGTATTGCTTGCATTCAAATATAACGGTGAGCCACTTACTCCCAAGCATGGTTTTCCACTGCGTATGGTTGTGCCACAACTTTACTTCTGGAAGAGTGCCAAGTGGATACGTGGTCTGGAGTTTATGACAGAAGACCGTAACGGATTCTGGGAAGTGAATGGTTTCCACCATTTTGCCGATCCGTTCAAGGAACAACGCTTCTCGGGTGAAGATCTGCCGATTCCGGAAGACGAGTGGACGAAGAAGGAGTTTGATTGATATGTTGATGCCTATTTTGCAGATTCATTCGGAAGACATGCCGGCATATGCCATCGTCTGTGGTGATCCGGCACGTGCGGAGAAGATTTCCTGTAAACTGGAGCAGGCGAGAGAACTGGCGTTCAGTCGGGAGTATCGTACATTTGTTGGATTGTATGAAGGGGTACAGATCGCTGTGGTCAGTCATGGTGTAGGTTCGCCTGGAGCAGCTGTGTGTTTCGAGGAACTGATTCGGGCGGGTGTAACAACTCTGATTCGTGTAGGTACAGCGGGATCGTATACAGCGGATTATCCGGCAGGCAGTGTGCTTGTGAGTACAGCCGCTGTTCGTACGGACGGGTTGACTCGCCAACTGGTGCCGGATGGTTTTCCAGCGGTAGCGGACATTGGGGTGACACAAGCGTTGATCGAAGCTGCTCGTGAGCAAGAAAGCGCGGATGCTGCAACCTTTGCAGGCAAAGTGGGCGTTGGTATTACCGTAACACTGGATGCATTCTTTGCAGGCGTGGAAGAGATTCCACACCGCAAGTACAAGCAGGCTGGAGCACTTGCGGCTGAGATGGAAATTGCGGCGCTCTACATCGTCAGTACCTTGCGTGGCGCTCGCGCCGGAGCCATTGTCGCGATCGATGGATTCGCGGACAGTGACCTGGCAGCCGAGTATGATCCGCATACGGATGCGGTTGGACAAGCGGTGGAGCGCGAGATTAATGCAGCGCTACGCGCACTAGCCGCGCTTGCTCGCCAAGATCAGGCGTAGGTTGGTTAAGGCAAGTATACATTTTTGCTCATTGTTACAAGCAAAACAGTAGATGATGTCCATTTGAGGTGGACAATATAAAAAGGGCGTCCCGTAAGGTCATGAATATGACCCAAGGGGCGTCCTTTCCTTTTTAAGAGGGGGATGCAGGTACAGTGGCGAATTGTATTTGCATGGCATGTCATTAAATTAGGAGAGTGATTAAATATGGGCTGGAGTGAATTACGTGAAATTCCTAATGAATACAGCGATGAGGTACAGCGGATTGATGAGCAACTTTTGAAACTGGTTGCAGCCAGAAAGGACATAACCGGAGCAGTCCAATACCAACCCCCTCAAAATACCATCGATGAATGGGTGAGCTTACTGGATATGAAGGAGGAAGATATCCGATATGTTCTCCGTAGCGTGCAACCGATGCCGCAAAGACACTACTTTCCAAGTGAACCTCTTCAATTGACGAGTGTGGTGCCGATTATGAAGAAAATGATCAAAGATTCGTGTGAGTATATGATCACGCATTCGATGCAATATGAAGGCGAAAGCCTCGTTTATGTGGAGATTCAATATAAGGGGAATGAAGCTGAGCGTATACAAATGGTTCCACATTTGGCTCTGGAAATATTCAGCGAACAGAGACATATCACCATGAGACATGGCAGTCGTGGAGGAGGTGGGGAGACGCAAATTAGTTTCCGAGTGATTCCTGCTCTTCCTTCTTCTCTGGAAAACGTTCGATTCTCCTTGATTCCCTCAATACCAGAGATGGAATACAAAGTAGAGGAAATCATTTTGGATAAACAGGTTGATTTCGATTAACGAAAGGGTTTAGAGATGGATTTAGCTTAACTTGGGGACGGCCTGTCCCTTGCTGAGAATGATAATGCAGAAAGTGGGCACGTTATATAAAGGAACATCAACATGAATACGAAAAAAGGGAGGACTCTATGATGACACAGAACAATCAACCTCAGGACGAGGCGGAAATTCGCAACAAGCTGGATGAAGACGGGGATTCCTTGATGGAGAAAAAGAAGATTTTGAGCGGAGTAGACATTGAGCCGCAGGCGGACGAATGGGCAGCGAAGCCATCACCTGTTGCTTTTAATGAAGGAAATCCTTCTTCGAAAAAATAAACAACATGAGCATCATATGGGCTAGATGGAATGAAGATAAATTTAGCGAAGCAGGTACCCTTATGGTATCTGCTTTTTGGTTGTATAATAATGTAAAATTCAGTAGACGAAAGAGTGATTGGGATGAGTACAGGTACGATTAACATCCGAAAGGCAGAAATGAGGGACTACTCTGGCGTGTCATTGTTGATGGATGAGCTGCACCAGATGCATGTCGAGGCGCGGCCGGATCTATACAGAGCGTTGGAGACCAGAATGGAGAAAAAGGAGTTCATCGAACTGCTGGAAACGGACAAGCGTTACCTATATGTTGCCGAGTCTTCCGAAACGGGCTTGATTCTGGGTTACGGGAGCGCGCAGTTAAGTGTAATTCAGGATAACCCATTGATGGTGGATCGCAAGATGTTGTACATCCATGAACTTGTAGTGGATACCAAACATCGGGGCCAAGGAACAGGTAAACAGTTACTACAAGCATTCATCGAGTTAGGGAGAGAGCTTCAGGCAGACAGCATGGAATTGTCCGTGTCAACGTTTAACTCTGGGGCACAGGCTTTCTATGAACAGATGGGTCTGGTCGTCCGCAGCAGCAGGATGGAGTATACCTTGTAAGATACATCGCTCTATTTAATTAGTAAGGATTCATCATTTTTAATAAAATATCAGAATCCTCTTGAATACCCCCATGGGGTATGTTACTCTTAGAAAAGAACGAAAGAAAAGGGGTGTTCATGATGGATCATCAGAGCCATCCCGAGGAACCTTTGCAATCCTCCAAGTCAGATTCAACGGAAGCTTTGGCTACAGTCCATGAAGCAGTATCCTGTCATGCCGAGGGCAGTGATGGGAAGCATGTGCGCAAGAGTCACCATTCGCAGGAGATGAAGAGTAACCTGGTTTCTCGTTTGAACCGTGTGGAAGGTCAGATTCGCGGGATCAAGGGATTGATCGAGAAGGATACGTACTGTGATGATGTGCTGACGCAGATTGCGGCGGCTCAGTCTGCTCTTAATTCAGTAGGTAAACTTTTGCTTGAAGGCCATATGAAGAGCTGTATCGTTGAGCGTATTCAGGCTGGTGAACATGAGGTTGTGGATGAACTGCTGGTTACGATGCGGAAGTTAATGAAGTAATCTGAAATTATTTACCAAATAAAGTTATCATTTTAATATACCCCAAGGAGGAATTTACAATGTCTAATGTTACATTGAACGTTACGGGAATGTCTTGCAATCACTGCGTGAAATCAGTTGAAGAAGCTGTGAAGAATACCGGTGCGAGTGGTAAGGTTGATCTGGCAGCGGGAACAGTAGCTGTGGAATATGATGAGCAGACGGTGAACGTGGATCAGATCAAAGCTGCGATTGAAGATCAGGGGTACGATGTAGTCTAAAGGGATCACAGGCTTAAACCGAACATGCTCATGGGCGAAAAAGAGGTCAGAGTACCTTTTCCCAAGAGTCAGGTTTAAGCCTAATTTTCTGTCTGGTATATACCCCTGAGGGGTATGTTGATAAGAGATATAATGAAATGAATCGATATGAAAGGAGCTGACATGATGGATAATGCAACGAATAAACCAATGGATAGATCATCCGAACCCACACCCATGCCACCTATGGCAGATGCAACAGGATTAAAGACAACACTGCACATCACGGGGATGACCTGTGCCGCATGTTCAACGCGAGTGGAGAAGGGCTTGTCTCGTATGGAAGGCGTGCAGCAGGCCAATGTGAATCTTGCCATTGAACAGGCGACTGTTTCCTATGATCCGAAGATAACCAACGTGAGTGCCTTGCGAGATAAGGTGGAAGCATTGGGCTACGGTACGGTGTCCGAATCGGTTGATCTGAACATTACGGGTATGACGTGTGCTGCCTGTTCTGCCCGGATTGAAAAAGGTCTTTCCCGACTACCGGGGGTATCTCAGGCGAATGTGAATCTGGCGCTGGAAACAGGGCATATCGAATATGCCGCTGGTGCATTGAAACCTTCGGATATTACCGCCAAGATCAAGCAGATGGGCTACGGTGCTGAACTACAATTGACGCAAGAAGAGACCACATCGGTTCGTGAACGTGAGCTGCAACGCAAAAAGTGGAAATGGATGATATCTGCTTTGTTATCGATTCCGTTGCTGTGGGCAATGGTCGGGCATTTCTCGTTCACATCCGGAATCTATGTCCCCGAACTATTCATGAACCCTTGGTTCCAGCTACTGCTGGCAACGCCGGTACAGTTCGTGATTGGATGGCAGTTCTATGTGGGGGCGTACAAAGCCCTACGTAACCGCAGTGCCAATATGGACGTTCTCGTCGCATTGGGGACCAGTGCAGCGTTTTTCTACAGTCTCTATCTGACGTTATCCAGTGGGTACTTACCTTCTACAACCATGGATCATGGTGCAATGGGAACGAGTACAGCCGTCATGCCTTCGGTAGAACTCTATTATGAGACAAGTGCAATTCTTATTACGTTAATTCTACTGGGAAAATGGTTCGAAGCTGTGGCGAAAGGCCGCTCATCACAGGCGATCAAAAGCCTGATTGAACTGGCTCCACGTGAAGCCCGTGTCATCCGGGACGGACAGGAAGTGTTGGTTCCTGCCGCATATGTCGCGGTGGGTGACTTGGTTCTGGTGAAGCCGGGTGATAGCATCCCGGTGGATGGTATTGTTGAAGAAGGGCAATCCTCAGTAGATGAATCCATGCTTAGTGGAGAGAGCCTTCCCGTGGATAAAAAGCCAGGAGATCCCGTTACAGGTGCTACGCTGAACAAAAACGGGGTATTACGACTGCGTGCGACCCGAGTGGGATCGGATACGGCTTTGTCCCAGATTATTAAAGTAGTCGAGCAAGCTCAGGGCTCCAAAGCACCGATCCAGCGGATCGCAGATGTCATTTCAGGCATTTTTGTTCCGATTGTTGTCGGCATAGCTGCGCTGACATTCCTGATCTGGTATCTGTTTGCAAGTCCGGGTGACTTCGCCGGTTCCCTTGAAAAAGCGATTGCCGTGCTTGTCATTGCTTGTCCATGTGCACTAGGGCTGGCAACGCCGACTTCTGTCATGGCTGGATCAGGACGTGCGGCTGAATATGGCATTCTGTTCAAGGGGGGAGAACATCTGGAGTCGGCACAACAGATTCAGACCGTGGTGCTCGACAAAACAGGTACAGTAACCCAAGGTAAACCGGTCCTTACCGATGTTGTCACGGCTCCGAATTGGACGGAATCTGATCTGCTTGAGCGCGTGGGAGCGGCCGAACAGAGTTCCGAGCATCCGCTGGCAGAGGCGATTGTTGCAGGTATTCGTGCGAAGGGTCTGGAGCTAACCCCAACAGAGAAGTTCGAGAACATACCGGGATACGGCGTGCGAGCTTCAGTAAAAGGGCAGGAGATCCTGGTCGGCACGCGTCGTTTGCTTGCAGATGCACAGGTGAATGTCTCTGAGGAAACCGTTCAGCAGATGAACCGTCTGGAGGAACAAGGGCGTACAGCGATGCTGGTAGCGGTGGATGGTCAGTGGGCAGGGATCGTGGCTGTGGCTGACACCATCAAGGATACCTCTCGTGAAGCCATCGGTCGTCTTCAGGCGATGGGGATCGATGTCATCATGATCACGGGAGACAATGAGCGAACAGCTCGTGCTGTAGCAGAACAGGCAGGGATCGGTAAAGTTCTGGCTGAGGTTCTGCCGGAAGGCAAGGCTGCGGAAGTGAAGAAACTTCAGGAGAGTGGTCTGAAAGTCGCGATGGTAGGTGACGGCATTAATGATGCTCCGGCACTCGCTACAGCGGATATTGGGATGGCGATCGGAACAGGAACGGATGTAGCGATGGAAGCGGCGGATATTACGTTGATGCGTGGTGATCTGAACAGCATTGCAGATGCGATTGAGATGAGCCGGCGCACGATGGGTAACATCAAACAAAACCTGTTCTGGGCACTCGGATACAACGTGATTGGTATTCCCATTGCGGCAGTTGGCTTCTTGGCTCCATGGCTGGCAGGGGCGGCGATGGCGTTCAGCTCCGTGTCGGTTGTACTGAATTCGCTGCGTCTGCAACGCATGAAGCTGAAGAGAAATGACTGACCGACCTTTGTTTGGAGATATATTCAACGCCTCATTGTCAATGAAGTGAGGATGAATAAATACGCGGTTCGCTGCGGCGGACCGTGTTTTTTGTTGAGAAAAATACAGTTGAGTCGCCAGAAAATAAGCCTGAATCGTTGGTATTAGATGTTCTTTTCTACGGAGAAAGGAAAGCATAATGCTCTTTTGTGAAAATGGATCAATTGCATTCATGAATATAGCTTATATTTTCTGAATTTTTCAAAAAATGAGTTGACAATATGGACATATTCACATAAAATTTAAACGATCGTTTGATTCAAACAACTGTTTAAATCAAATTAGAACTATTTGAGTAATGGAGGACACCTTTTATGTTACAGGCTTTACGTACATTGTTTAAAAAACCGCCAGTGATTGTAGGGATCGTAACAGCACTTATGTTCCAAGTGATCTTTAGCGTGATCTGGATGACCGCATATTCTGGAGTAAATGACCGTGCGAAAGAATTGACGGTTGCGATTGTGAACGAGGACGGAGAAATGTCCAAAGGAATCGCAGATTCGCTCGCAGGAACACTGCCTTTCCATACCGTATCCAATCTAAGTGCGGCTGAAGCTTTGGATCAGCTGAATCATCACCAAGTACACATGGTGCTGGATATCCCGGCTGGGTTTAACGAATTGCTTCAGACGGCTAGCTCAACCGCCGAGATTAAATACACCATTAATGAAGCGAACCCGGTTACGATCAAAAGCATGATGCAAGGTGTATCACAAAGTGTGACAAACACGATTAACAAACAAGCTACAGCACAAGGAGTACAGACGGTGTTAACCGCTTCAGGTGCGCCTGCCGATCAGGCTGCTGAAGCCGCTACAAACCTGACTACCCGAGTGGAAGGAACGACAACGTCCATCAACCCGGTTAACGGGATGAATAATCAGATGGTGCCGATGATGATGGTACTGGCTTCCTATGTAGGTGCCATGATCATGGGGATGAACCTCCAGACAGCCATGGGTATGCTGTCATCTACCTATTCCCGATTGACTTTGTTTGGCGCGAGAGTAGTCATTAACGTGGGTTCTGCATTGGTCGTTTCCTTGCTGGGATCTTCACTGATTGTGGCACTGGGAGGACAGATTGCACAAGGATTCGTTGCATTCTGGTTGTTCCAGGCGCTCTTCCTGTGCACGTTCATGTTCTTCTCCCAGTTCTTCCTGATCTGCTTCGGACCTGCAGGAAGTCTGTTCAACATCATCTCACTGTCCTTGCAACTGGTATCTTCCGGTGCAATGGTACCGCGTGAATTGCTGAACAGCTTCTATAGCGGCATTGGGCAGTACCTGCCTGCAACATACGCCGTTCAGGGTATTCTGAGCGTGCAGTTGGGAGGCCCAGGAGTTCAGTCTGCTGCGGGCTCTATCGTGATTGTGCTGTTGGTTGCCGTTGCGTTGTCACTGGTCGTGACGTTGTTGAAAAAACAACGCATGCCAGCTATGGCTCCAAGCCCTGCTCAAGCAAACAACTAATACAGCAGATGTATACCATTGCATCATAGGATAGGACAAGCCCCCCGATGATTTTCATCGGGGGGCTTGGTGTAATATAATAGACAAATGATTCGCTGGCTGCAGTCCTTGAGCTGGAGCGAATGAGATGAACGGACAAGAGGGAGCGGGACGGAATGACTGAACCGGAGTTGGATATCAAAACGAGGATATTGCTTGCAGCCAAGAAGCTTTTTGCACAGCAGGGGTATGACGGGACGAGTGTTCGTCAAATATGTGATGAGGCAGGTGCCAATGTGTCGCTGGTGTCTTATCATTTTGGCGGCAAAGAAAAGGTGTTCGAAGCATTATTTGAGCATTTCTTCCCTGGGCATATGATGAACGCGCTGGCTGAAGAGTCCATGTCCTCGCCTGTGGAAGGTATCCGACGAATTATTGGTGAAGTTGTGAAGTTCACGATGACGGATCGGGAGATGAGCGATATTGTGCAGCTTGAAATTACACTGCGTACACATCGTACAGCAACCGTATTTCGTTTTCTAGACCCTGTATGGACCCGAGTGAGGGACCTGTTGCAAGAAGGAAAAGACCAGGGATTGTTCCAGGTCGAGTCCGTATCTTATGCGATGCTTCAGGTTATGGGTGTGGCTTTGGCGCACAAACGGGCCAAGAATTCACGATTTGGCTTTGATTATCAGGATATGAATACAGACGAGCTTGCTGAGCAGACAATTGAGTTCGTACTACGAGGATTGGGAGTGAACAGCTATGAATGAAACCATTGAGTTGATGATGAAACACCGCTCTGTACGCAAATTCAAGCCAGACCCGGTAAGTGATGAGCAGCTTGCAGCCATTGTATCTGCAGGGCAGATGGCTTCTTCTTCAAGTAGTGTGCAAGCCTATACCGTAATTGCTGTGACTGACTTAGAGCAAAAAGCCAAGCTGGCTGAATTGGCAGGCAACCAGGCCTATGTCAATGAATGTCCGGTGTTTCTCGTATGGTGTGCTGATCTGTATCGGCTGAGTGATGCTGCGAAACGTCATCTTCCTGAGAAGGAATCGTATGCCGATTCAACCGAGAATTTCATGGTAGCCACGATTGATGCTGCTCTGGCTTCCCAGAACGCCGCTCTTGCAGCGGAGTCACTAGGGTTCGGAATCGTATATATTGGCGGGCTTCGTACCCGGATTGAGGAAGTTGCTGAGCTGTTGGAATTGCCGGAAGGGGTATATCCGGTGTATGGCATGTGTATTGGTGTTGCAGATCAGGAAACTGGAATTCGCCCGCGTCTGCCACTTAATGCAGTTCTGCATCGTAATCGTTATAATGCCGAGCAGAGCATCAAAGGTGTTGAGCAGTATGATGAGACAACGACGGCGTACATGAAAGCACGGACTAATGGTGAACGAACGACTCCATGGTCCGAACTGATGGCGAAGCGCCTGACTGAGCCGACACGGTTGCAAGTGAGACCGTTCCTGGAAGGCAAAGGATTCTTGAAGCGTTAAGTTGAACTGAAGGTAGTTACACTTGCCACTCCGATGACAGAACAACCTTCCGATCGCTGTTATCCCCAGATTTTTTGATCCAATTTTTGTGAAGGTGAAAATCTAGTGATAGTGTATGCTTCCGAAGTAGCTTTCTTTCAGAAAGCTTTTAGGCGACCGCTCTGCTTCCTCAGGTTATTTCTGTCCTCTACGTTCCTGTGTAAAAATTTAGTTCAACTGATATATAATAGTAGACTAGAAGTCAGTCGGGGCGAAGCCGACTGGCTTCTTTGTGTTGTGCTGGCAGGACAAGCGATAGTACTTGCTGTTACCTGATTGTACTCAAGTTAAGCTATAGAAACGCTTTGTGTTCTGATAAAAGAGCCGGGCGGCCCGCTCGGTTCCCATGCCAGTGATTTCGCTCCATGCCTGGATGACCTGTCTGGTCATGGCCGGGTGTGTCATTCGTCCCTGAAATGGTCCTTCGAAGGGCCACGGTCCGTCGGTCTCGGCCATCACTTGTTCCGATGGATATTGCCGGGCGAGTTCACGAATCTCTTCTTCATACCGAATATCCGGCGTGAAGGAAATGAAATAACCGTTGTCCGCCATGCGCCTTACGGTTTGGCGAGAACCTTTGAACCAGTGGAAATGAGCACGTCGGAACTGATATTGCTCCAGCAAATCACAGACGATATCCGCATCATCGTATACCGCATGAAGGACAAGTGGTTTGTTATGCTTTTTGGCAAGTTGGATGAAACGTTCAAGCAGTTCAATGTACCCGCTCTGATCGAAGCGTTGCCCTGCCTGCTCCGCTTCCTGACGATTGTAATAGGGAAGGCCAACTTCTCCTATGGCTGTGGCTTGTCCCATATGCTTCTCGATCCATTGGAAGAAGAGGTCCATTTCTGCAATGGACGGCAGTTCCTGTTCCGGATGGAAACCGAAGGCCGGATAGATATTACGTGGATGTTGTTTTGCAAGCTCCAGATTGGTCTTGGCAGAAGCGAGATTCATGGACACGGCAATGACTGCTTCGACCTGCTGAGACGGAAACGATAGCAGCATCTCGCGTTGTTCGTCAGGGGTATACTGATCGAAGTGAATATGAGCATCAATTAATGGTGCAAAAGCTTGAGAATGCACGAGGGAATTCCTCCTTGTGTTCAGTTATATTCTAACTATGTTACGCAGAATTTCTTATGGCGGATCACCCATTAAAGGAAATAAATAACTTAAAAACCCGCACTATCAAGATAGGCGGGCTTTCTGCTGTTCTTCTCGCATCCACTGTGCAATCTGCCGTTTACGCTCCAGGAAAGCGGATTCCTCCGTAATTTCTTCTCGTCTTGGGCGATCAAAAGGAACATGTACCTCGTGCAACACCGTTGCAGGTCGGTTGGATAATACATAGACCCGATCTGCAAGTAGCAATGCTTCTTCGATATTGTGGGTGATGAACAGCACCGAGCGGCGGTTCTGTTCCCAGATATCGAGCAGCCAGCGTTGCATGTCGCTACGTGTCAGTGCATCCAGTGCGCTGAAAGGTTCGTCCAGCAGCATGAGTTCCTGCGGACTGAGCAGGGCACGCAGAAATGCAGCACGCTGCTGCATTCCGCCCGACAGCATATGAGGATAGGCCTGCTCGAACCCGGCAAGACCCACGCTGCTTAACCACTTTCGAGCCTCTGCAAGTGCTTCGGCCCGAGGTGGAGCACTTGAAGCTACTTCACCAGCAAGCAGTACATTATCTTCAATGGTACGCCACGGGAAAAGGGCGGGCTGTTGCGGCATATAACTAATCTTGCCACGCTGTCCCGTTACATTCTGACCGTTCATAAGCACTTGGCCTTCCTGTGGCTTAAGCAGACCGCCGATGATATGGAACAGGGTGCTCTTGCCACAGCCAGAAGGTCCAACGATAGCAACAAACTCGCCTTGCTCCACAGTCAGGGACAGGTCGTTCAGAACCGGTAGCTTGCTACGCCGTTCACGGAATGATGCATGAACATTAACAACGTCCAGTGCAGGTGGAACCGGAGCAGGAGTCGTGTTGGCAGGTCGATCAGGCGTAGCCGAGTTAAACTTTTCACCGTGCGTTGGCTCCATTACACTTGCTCCTCGTCCAGGCTGGACTTGTTCATCCTGTTGCCGATTCATATGGTCATCACTTCCTAATATACAGATTACTTCTTTACTACCGCTTTTGTGGCCGCCAGCGCACGAGCAGCTTCTCCAGCAGGGCAATGAACAGGAAGAGCAGCAAGCTGAGCGCGACAATAATCATGATCGCCACGAATAGGCGGTCCGTACGATAAGCCGACTTTTGCAACATCATATAATAACCAATACCCTTGTCTGCACCAATCCATTCGGCGATGATGGCGCCCATCACGCTATAGGTAGCGGCGATTTTGACACCGGAGAACACGGATGGCAGTGCATGGGGAAGCTCCAGCTTCCAGAAGATCTGATGACGTTTCGCACCAGCCATGCGCATATAGTTCATCATCGCTGCATCTGTACGGGTCAAGCCGTCCATGGCCGCCACTGCAACGGGGAAGAAACAGACGAGGATGATGGTAATCAGCTTGGGCAACAGCCCGAATCCGAACCAGATTAACAGGAGCGGCGCGAGCGCGATGGTTGGGATATTTTGACTAAGAATAAGTAAAGGATACAGGGCTGACTTGAGAAAAGGGACCAAATGCAGCACCATCGCGATCAGTAATCCAACCGCTGTTCCAGCGGCGAATCCAATCAGCGTTAACTGAATGGTTGCGGAAGCGTGCATGCCAAGTCGTTCGGCCTGGGTTGCCGCTTCGCGGGCGATGTCGGACGGTGCAGGCAGCATCCATTTCTCAATATGGAAGAGGGAGACGGCTCCCTGCCATATCGCTATAAAGAGAATAACCGCCACAATGGGCGGCCATACACTTTTGAAATAGGCAGGCATTAGCGATACTTCTCCGTCAGGGTATCCATGCTGAAGCCAGCAGGGCTATGGGCGATTTTGATCTGGGAGATGATGCTTGGGCTGCCAGCCTCCACAAGTACCTCGTGCATTTTACGGACAACTTCCAGCAGTTCCTCCAGTTCACCTTCCATCGTTGTGTCGAGCGCGTTCACCTGATATTTTAGGCCGGATTGCTGAATAACTTCAATGGCGCGATCAACGTAAGGATAAGAGTTCTCGCCATTTGGCGTTTTCGGGATAACCTGAATACTAAGTAGTGTGCTTGCCATGAGAGATCACGGCTCCTTTCGTGATATATAAAATGAACTAATGACTGTTACACTTGCCACTTCGACGACAGAATAACCTTCCAATCGCTGTTATCCCCAGATTTTTTTGATTCCCTTTCTCTAAAGGGAAAATCCGGTGATAAAGGCGACCGCTTCGCTTTTTCACGTTATTTCTGTCCTCTCCGTCCTCGTGTAAAATTTAAGTTCGTTTTATATGAGAAATTTTATTGGGGTAAAAACTCGTTTGTATATGCTTTGCTCACATCGATCTGTTCATCAAGCAGTTTTTTGCTAAACATCCAGTCGGTGTAGTTCTGCCACACTTCCTGTTTTTGCTCACCCCAGCGCGGGGCGTCATCCGTGTATTTCGGACTGAGCCATTTCTGGCTTGCCAGTACGAGGTCTTTGTCCAGATCCGGTACGGCCTTGATCAGAATGTTGGCTACGTCTTCGGGATGATCAATTGCGTATTGATACCCTTCGGAGGTGGCTTTCAGGAATGCTTTCACCAACTCAGGGTCGTTTTGGATCGTTTGCTCGTTTGTTACGAGGACAGGCGTGTAGTAATCCAATGCATCTGAATAATCCTTCACATATAACATGTCGATCGGTTCCCCGCGCAGTTCGGCTTCAATACCCGTCCAAGCGTAGAAAATCCATGCAAAATCAATGTCTCGTTTCACTGCGGTGAAAAAGTCGGCGTCACCCATGTTAATGTTTTTCACTTTGGATACATCGGCTCCGTCGCCTTCCATAATGGATTGCATCACGGCTTCTTCGACTGGGGAACCCCAACCGCCATAAGTTTTACCTTCAAAATCTTTCGGTGACTTGATATTCCGATCCGCCGGAGCAGCGAAACCAGATGTATTATGCTGAATAACTGCTGCGATGGAGACCAATGGAACACCCTGTGTGCGGGCTTGAGTTACACTCTCCTGATAACTTACGCCAAAAGGCACTTCATTGGAGGCAACCATTGTATCTGCGCCACCGGCACCTGGTTGTACAATCTCCACGTTCAAGCCTTCGGCTTTATAAAAACCTTGATCTACAGCTGCATACAGGCCTGTATGATTCGTATTTGGTGTCCAGTCGAGCACCACTTTAATATCTTTCAGGGCGGCAGTGTCACCTTCGTTGCTGCTTTCCGTATTTGTGTTGCCGTTCTGCCCAGCTGGGGCAGCTTCTTTGCCACCACATGCGGCTACAGTCACCATAAGCACGCATAAGAGCAACAATCCCATCGTTTTACGCCATTTCATCTGTGGTTCTCTCCTTCGGTATGTCCGGCCGGTTGGCACGGGGTACTCCTTGGCTTCATATCCAATCATCTTGCATAAATCGACTGATTTATACCAGTTGAGATCTGGATAACGTCACTTTTTTTAGCTCTCTGGCTATATAAAAGAACATTAAAAAAGCGCCCCGTATTCCGGGACGCGTGCAGGCGTTAGAGAGGTGGCGTTCAGCCATAGGGCTGTGCCATTTCGATATACTCCGATTCCTACGCTGGCATGATCCAGATCAGGTCTAAGGGTTAGTATCTTGGTGGGATACACTCTCAGCCGGCCAATTCCGACTCCCCTGGGAAACTATGAAGTTACGGGCATTACTAGGTGTAATTATAGGCCAGAGGGTAGGACCTGTCCAGTCATGAACTGGATAGGGACACGTATAAGTTATAAACAGGCCGTTATACATATGTATAACAGCCTGTTTGGATGTGTTATTTTCAATAATTATCGTGGGGAATCATATAAGGCAATCTGACTGAGTGCAAAAGCATCGGATTTTGGGTCATAACCTACCTGTTTCTGAGTGGTTTCCAGATTTAATCGTTTAAACCGATTATTCGAGATCCCATGCAGTATGGTGAAGGGTTCCAGATCGGTAGTTGTAATTGCTTTGAACATCAAATCACACAAGTCAGCCGGACTAATATACGCGCTCATATCCCTTGCCTCCAGCACGGGTCCGTCCGGTTGAAAATCATCATATGCACCTATACGTATTGCTACACTTTGTAAACCTTCGGTATACGCAAAATAGGAAGCGAGCGATTCTCCAAAACATTTGCTAACCCCGTACAAATTCCGTGGGCGTGTCGGCATGTCCGGATAGACCTGAGCATCAATGGGATACCCCTCGATCGTCTGTGCACTGCTTGCCAGAATGACTCTTCGTACACCTTGGTCCTTGGCTGCACGGAATACATTAAATGTGCCTTTGATATTGATGTCCAACAACGATTCATAAAATCCGGCATGCGGGGAAGGATCTCCCGCCAGATGTACAACCACATCCATGCCTTCGCAAGCATGCTGACAGGCTTCGGGGTCTGTCACATCCAGTGTCATGATCTCATGGCCTGTCCCTTGATACGTATGCAGTCTGTCGATATTCAAATCCGTTAGTCGCAGGTGAAATGTCTCTGACAAGTGTTGGGACAAGTCACGTCCAATTTTTCCGCCTGCGCCAGTAATTAAAATGTTCATGAAATCAGCTCCAATTCTTAGCGCTGGAAGAACTCAATCCATTCCTTTTCAGGTCCATAGATGAAGAAATAGCGGTAACCGTTAGGCAGTGTGATAATCTCTCCGTCGATAAATTCGGCTTCGGTGGCTTGAATGCGTTTGTACTCAGAATCAAGATCATCCACGTGGATCGCAAAATGGTGCACCGTACCTTCAGAAGGCAGCTTGTCGCTGTATCCTTGAATTAACTCAATCTCAGTCTCATTACTTCCATTGAAGCCAAGGAAGGCGAGCTGAATGATACCGTTGGTATGGGTCACCCGGTCTTTCAATTCAAGACCAACGATCTCCGTGTAGAAACGCAGCGTGGTCTCCAGATCACGAACGGCAATGCCGACGTGGTCAATGCGCTTTTGAAAACTCACAATCAAAAACCTCCTTATGTAGTGAATGGTTCTACCATTTTAAGGGATATCATAGAGCTGTACTACATGGTTGTCAAATCCAATTTTAAATTGGAAAAATCATAATTGTTCACAAAATGTTCACTTATGTGAAGGGTTTCCTCATCTCTATAATTACGAAGGTAAACAGAGAGGATGAGAGAATTGCCAACCAGCAAGAAGGAACAAATTATTTTCGGATTAATGATGTGTATAGGAATGGTCTTGGTCATGATGTTCTTCAATCTATGGCACAGTGGGTTACTCGGCAAGATGTCCCCGCTTGAAATACTGCTTCAATTCATATTATGTTTTGTCATCGCGTTTCTGGTGGAGTCTTTCATTGTTGGTCCTGTGGCGAGAAAGATTGCATTCTCCTTGCCCTTCGACAAGTCCAATAAGATTTTAGGTGTGCTCGTCATTTCATTTTTCATGGTGATTGGCATGGTTCTGATCATGTCCATGTATGGAATGATCTCGGCATATCTCGCTGATCAATTAAGTGGGTCATCCGTACTCCGTACGTATCTCCATACCATTGCTCGTAACTTCAGCCTTGCGCTTCCATATCAGTTGATCGTTCTGGGACCACTCGTCCGATATGTATTCGGTAAATTCATCAAGGATAACGGGCCTGTATTGCCTGTCGTTAATAAAAGTGTGTGATTTGGTTGACCATAAGTATTTCCTGGGCAATCTTGTGCAAATGAATAGATATTATTCTCACCTTTAATGAAAGGAGATGAGAGAGGCAAAGATAGGGTACTTGCCGCCATATTACAGCGCTAACGAATCGAGGACACCTTATTAGGCCAGTTTCTAAGGGAATGAAAATCTAACGAATCTCAGCGGTGTTATTATGCAAAAAACCTCCAACGAGACATTTAATTGAAGCTAATTATCTATAATAACGTCTCTAGGATTCGTTAGATTTCAAACATGCGGAAATGGAGGGGGATAGCGTGTGTTAGGTTCGTTACAACAGAGTAACGCTACAAAAAAATGTCCACCGTCAGGTCATGGCGGTGGACATTTCAATTTCTTTAATAGGTATTTCTAATCCTCAGGACTGGATCAACACAGAACTGTTAAGTCGCAGAATTGGCTATATGTTTGTTCTGCCATTGAAACGTGATTACGCTAATGACAAGCAGGCCAACTGCAAAGATCGCAAGCATCCATGCAGACTGATTAACCGCCAGATGATCAAGACTCCATCCCGTAGTCAAAGGCAGAATGGCACCGCCAACCCCACCTGAGGCAATCAAAATGCTGGGTGTGGATTCTTCTGTTCCGGGCAGCAGTTTACTGGCGAAGACAAGGGCAATGGAGAATATCCCTGACATCGCAAGTCCAAGCAGTAAGATGATGAGAAATGCAGACCAGATTTGGTTTGTAAATGGAAATATCATTAACAAGAGAACAGATGCAAGACAACTGTACAGGACATATACGCGGTATTGGAATTTCTCTGCGATATAACCGGCGAAGAGCCGTCCCACGGACATGGCAATCCAGAAACAGGTGACACTAAGGGCTGCTCCGGCTTCCTTCATGTTCATTTTCTCAATCAGGATCGCCGGCATGAAGTTCGCAAGACTCATCTCTGTGCCAACATAGAGGAAGAAGAACAGGACGAATAATACCAGAAGAGTCCTGTTACGGCCACGATAGGTTGGACTGGATGTACTTGCAGATGCGGGATGCATCTCACCCGATGTCCCAGCAGAGTGCGTATTTACGGAAGCATGATTTGAACTCTGTCGCTCCAGAAACTTATCGAGTTCACCGAATGATCCTTTCGCCCAGAAAACAAAGGTCAGCGCTGCGCAGATCGCAACAACGAGAAAGGAGAGACGCCAGTATCCGGCAGCAATCAGACCGCTGGCAATGAGCGGCATGACCATCGCCCCAATCCCGAATAACACTTCCAGTCGACTCATAGCAACGGCTGTATTGTCTTTGATTGCAGCGATGATAATGGTGCCAATAACAGCTTCAACCATTCCGAATCCAAAGCCGGCAGCGGGTGCAATGACGAACATCCAGCCCCATGGTGGCAGCAGCATGTAGGATAATTCTGCAATACAGAGCAACGCTGTGGCGATTAACAGGCCTCCCCGTTTACCAAAGCGTCTGTTCAGCCATGGAGATAACAATACACCACCCAGGAATCCGGCAAATTGGGCAAAGATCAGCGTTCCGCCTTGGCTATAATCTTTGCCGTAATGTTCAAGTGCAACCGGTAGAATGGAACCGAGCACAACGTGGGCAAGTCCAATCAGGAAATAGGACAGACATCCGATCCAAAGTAATTTTTTCATAAAGAACTCCTTCTACTTATATACATAAATTGAGGATCACAATAAAGCGCAATCTTGAAGACAAAGTCTATCATAACAGGACATGTTAAGTTGTACCATGAATTCCTGATCGATACAGAAGGTTGCAATCTGGTCCGGCGTTCGTATATACTGAGACCAACAATTACAGATCGGACCATGCCGTTGAAGAGCATCCAACTCGGAGGCGTTTTCGCCAGGGGAGCGATATTTCCCCAAGTTAACCGGAACCGCCCGTTATCGCGGACCAAGAGGCTGGAAGCAGGATATCCTGATTCAGCAAGTTGGGTGGCACCGCGAGCAGAGCGCTCCTCGTCCCAAGGGATGAGGGCGCTCTTTGTATTTTTACAGCCAAAGGAGACGGTGACCATGTTAGAAATGAAATGGATTCGGGCACATGCAGAAGAGGTTCAGGCAGCGGCAGACGCGAAAAAAATCAAGATCAACATTCGCACATTGTTAGAGCGGGATGAGGAACGCAGGGCACTTTTGCAGGAATCGGAAGAAGGACGCAGATTGCGCAATACGTTATCCGCGGACATTGGCAGACTCATGCAGGCCGGGAATCGGGAACAGGCCGAGGGTTTGCGGGCTCAGGTGAAACAGATCAATGAACAGTTGGAACAGGTGGAAGCGAGGCTCGCCCCTGTGCAGGAGGAAGTAACCAAGCTACAATGGCTGGTACCCAATATCGTGTCCCCGGATACCCCCAATGGCTTGTCGGACGTAGACAATGTAGAGCTACGACGTGTGGGAGAGGTGCCAACGTTCGAGTATAACACCAAAGATCACGTGGAACTTGGGGAGTTGCATGATCTCATCGATATTCCCCGTGGAGTTAAGATTGGCGGTACGCGAAGCTATGTATTAAAAGGCGCTGGCCTGTTATTACATCGAGCAGTACAGCAACTTGCGCTTGATTTGCTTCTGAAGCACGGCTTCACACCGATGGAGGTTCCGCTGATGGTCAGGGAGGATGCACTGGTGAACACCGGATTCTTCCCAACTGGTCGAGATCAGGTCTATGAACTCGAAGGGGAGAACAAGTGGCTGGTGGGAACTTCTGAAGTGCCGCTGGTCTCGTATTATGCGGATGAGATTGTTGATGTTCAAGAGCCTGTGAAGCTGGCTGCGGTATCGACGTGTTTCCGCAGTGAAGTTGGCTCCGGCGGACGGGATGTACGCGGATTATACCGTGTGCACCAATTTGCCAAAGTTGAGCAGGTCATTCTCTGTGCTCCTGATGCGGAAGAATCGGAGCGCATGTTGCAAGAGATTACAGGACACGCCGAAGAATTGCTGCAATTACTGGAACTGCCGTATCGTGTTGTCGCTGTATGTACCGGAGATATGTCGCAGAAAACGTACAAACAGTATGACATCGAGACCTGGATGCCAAGCCGCGGTGCATATGGAGAAACACATTCGTCGTCGAATCTGCATGATTTTCAGGCTCGCCGATCAAATATTCGTTGCCTCGATGCCGAAGGCAAGTTGGCGTATTGTCACACGCTCAATAATACGGCGGTGGCATCGCCGCGTATCCTGATTCCGTTGCTTGAGAATCATCAGCAGGAGGATGGAAGCATTCGCATTCCGGTAGCCCTGCGGCCATATATGGGCGGCGCCGAGAGCTTGATTTTGCCAGAGCAGGATGAAGTGAAGTAGAGAGGTTAGGTAACACTTTAGTAATTCAAAAAGGGGATGTTCCAAACGTCATGTTGCATGTGACGATGGGCATCCCATTTTCAATGGTAACACTATTTAACGAGCCAATTTCCTACTATGTTGTGCTGAACTGATCCGGTAAGTGCTTGAACCTCAGATATAGCTTGCTTCTTTGATTAAAATTTCTTCGTTTATGTAAGTAAATAAAATTATTTCTTAAATGTCAACGCAGCTTCCATTCACGCTCGTTAATGATTTCAATTTGTCCAGATTCAAGGGCTTTTTTGAAACGATTGCGGGCTGTTTTCATCAATAGAACCATTTCGTCTTCAGGACGAATCTTGGTGGATGTCGAAGTGACGATAGCTTTCATACGTTTACGGTTATTTTTAGGTGAAACCATATCAAGCAAATTCTTTTCGATCATACAATATCCCACCCCATTTTTTAGGTTTATTAAAACAGTATTACGCGACCTTCCCATATTATACAATGAAAATCATGAATTGTTCCAAGACTCTCACTTATGTTATTCAACTTTATGCAATTCGTATCCGATATAATATAATAGAAGTAAAATATTGGATTATGGGAGTTGGAAATTAAAAATGAATAGAATCAAACTGGCGCTTCGAGGCACACTTGCTCTAATGATTGCATTGACCGTACTGGTCCCTTCGTTGGCTTTGGCGGCTACCGGTGACGTGACATCGATTGAAATTACCAATAGCAGCCCGCAGAAGATGAGTGTCTCCGAAACAGCTGCGCTTCAGGTGATGGCAACGGTAGAAGGTTTTGATAACAAGCAGGATGTTACCCAAGGCGTGACTTGGTCCACCAGTAATGCAGCGGTTGCGACGATGGTGAAAGGTAAAGTCAAGGCCGTGGCCGCGGGCGAAGCAACCATTTTTGCACAGGTAGACGGGGCTAAAGCTCAGTTGGTTGTCCAAGTTCAGGAGAAGATCAAAAGCATCAAAGCTTCACCGAAATCCTACAGTTTTGTTAAAGGCAGTGAAAGCACCCTTCCGAAAGTAAGCATTACCCGTGCGAATGGTAAGGAAGAGGATGTGACATCTGAGATTGTGTGGTCCGTATCCACTTCTTCGGCTGTGCTGGAAAACGGTAAAATCAAAGGCGTTACACCTGGCAGAGTATTGCTGCAAGGCAAATATGGAACAACGATCGTGAAAGTCCCCGTTGCTGTGACGGACGAGATTACCAAAGTCGAGGTTACCCCTGCAACTATGCAGCTGAATATCAAGAAGTCCAAAGCGTTGAAGGTTATCGGCACCTACGCGAATGGCAAAACGATCAACCTTTCGAAACAAATCATATGGACCTCTTCCAACACAAATGTAGCTATCGTGAAAAATGGAGCCGTTAAGACACTGACAGAAGGACAAGCCACCTTGACAGGAACTTATCAAAATCAGACAATAAAGGCAGAGGTTACCGTTGTACCTTTGCTCAAAAAGCTGATTACAGGCCAGAAAAAACTGGTTTTGTCCCCACAGGGAAGTACAACGTTGAGTGTGATGGCCCAGTATGATACGGGTAAAACCACTGTTGTGACGAACAGCGCGGTATGGAGTAGCACAAAGCCGGGCGTAGCGACAGTAACAAATGGCAAGATCGTGGCTGTAAGCAAAGGGAAAACGTCCATCACGGCCAAATGGGGCAACAAAAAAGTGACGATCCCTGTTACGGTAAAATAAATCTTCATATAATAAAGCATCTTGCATGATCCAAAAATTAGTTTCAGTACATGACATCGTTAAAATCATCAATATCATCAAGGTAACAGACAACCAAGGGGCGTAGACATACGCTCCTTTTTTGGATATATAGAAATATGTATCTGAAATGCCTTCTGCTTCAACAACTATATAAGGGGATTGGATGGGATGAATATGAAAGCTTCGATTATAAGCTCAGACTCTAACTCTAGTGATCTGGCTTACCTGAAATATCTTTTTCTATCCCTAAGTTCCATACTTACATTTCAACGGAGTACTACGATTAAGCGCATGAAGCAACGCACCTATGAAAAATACAGAGAAGGCTACCATTTAAAATGTCATGGTGAAGAGGAGATACCTGAATGAAAGATCCAATGCAACCGGAAAATTGGCCTGCCTGGGCGACAGAGTCGGTAGAGATTGCTCCGGCCAACCCCAATTGGGATGCGCAGGCTCAGGATGAAATCGGCCAACTCAAACGTCTTCTAGAGCAGTTTAATATTCATCAATTCGAACATATCGGAAGCACGTCCATTCCAGGGTTACCCGCCAAGCCCATTATTGATCTGATGGCAGAGGTACAGTCATGGGATGACATGGATCTGATTGCGGATCAGCTGAATCCGTTGGGCTGGAACTACGTTCCGCCTGAACTGGATGGACGGGAGTACAGACGATTCTGGGTCAGGGTTAAGGATGGCAAGAGAGCTGTACACCTTCATCTGATGCGCCCGGGAGAAGAACGCTGGGATCGTCAAATTCGGTTTCGGGATGTACTGAGAACACGCCCAGATCTGGTGGAAGCTTACGCCGTCCTGAAGACAAAGCTTGCTGATGAGAACAAGGAAGATAGGGAATCGTATACCGCTGCCAAAACGCAATTTATTTTACAAGTGCTTGATGAAGGCGTGTGATTGATTGAAAAGCGTACTTATCAAAGACAGGCTGATCTATTTCTTCGCAGTCATGATGACCATGGCGGCAGGACTCGCATCCAGACACTTTGGTAATCGATTGCCGGATTGGGTGCATGAACATTTCGGAGATGCATGTTGGGCGGGCATGATTTATTTCGGAGTACGCATGGTGTGGCCTCATCGCAGCCTTGTATGGGCGATGTGTTTGAGCTGTGTATTCAGCTGGACGATTGAGTTCTCGCAGTTGATTCAGACGCCTTGGCTGATTGAGATACGCTTTACCGTATTAGGTGCTCTTATTTTGGGACATGGTTTTCTGGTGATCGATCTGATTCGATATACGGTCGGTATTCTGTGCATGGTTATGATAGATCGTTATTTCCTGAGAAATAAGATGGCTGGATCATGAACTCAAGTGAATCATGGAGGTGTGCTGAATGAATGTAGAAAAACTTTTTGCCGAATCGCCGGAATTCGAAACACAGCGGTTAAAGCTGCGACGCCTTGCGATGGATGATCTCGATGAATATTATGCATTTGCCTCTGATCCCCGAGTGAGTCAGCAAAGCTTGTGGAACTGCCATGAGACGGTGGAGGATTCAATTCAATATATTCAGCGGGTGCTGGATAATTATGAACAGAAAACGGTACATATCTGGGCTTTTGTTTTAAAGGAAACAGGGACCTTGATCGGGAGGGGTGGCATTTTTCATCTCAACGAACCCATGCAGAGTGCTGAACTAGGGTACGCGATAGCCAGCAGTCACTGGGGTAAGGGGCTCGCAGCAGAAGCGATGCAACCCATCGTGGATTATTGCTTTCAGGAATTGGACTGCAATCGGTTGGATGGGAAATGTAATGCAGGCAACATAGGCTCTGCACGCGTAATGGAGAAGCTGGGCATGTCGTACGAAGGTTTGTTACGCAAACAGTTGAAGATCAAAGGTGTATTTACGGATCAAAAATTGTACTCCCGTATCCGGGATGATCTATAATACTTCCAATGACACATAGGGTACATCGCAGAAATTGAAGGAGGCGGAACCATGATCTATAGTATTATTTCCCGTTCGTTGTGGGAGCAAGTGTCAAAAGGGACTGAGTATGCACCAGATAGCCTGGAGACAGACGGATTCATTCATTGTTCCACTAAGGAACAGATCCCATGGGTAGCCGGGCAATATTATGCAGGCCGTACAGATCTGTTATTACTTAGTATTGATGAGAAGGCGTTGAAGCCGGAACTGGTGTATGAGGATCTCTACGAATTGAATGAACTATATCCACATATCTATGGTGAGCTCAATCTGGATGCGGTTCGCAAAGTCATTCCATTAGAACCGAATGCAGACGGTACATTCTCATTTCCTGAATAAAATAACATGTGACGTATCTTTCTGAACGTGATCAGGGGTCATATTACTTTTCCGAAGGGTGGTTAACGGATGGATATGAATCAGGTTTTTCTGGAGACAGTGGAGAAGCAATTCTTGTATTACAAGCAGCTCGGGGAAAAAGCCATGGCGCAACTGGAGTCCGAGCAATTGTTTCAATCTTGGAATGAAGACGCGAACAGCATTGCGGTAATCGTAAAACATCTATGGGGCAATATGCTGTCCCGTTGGACGGATGTACTGACAACAGATGGTGAGAAACCGTGGCGTGAACGGGACGCCGAATTCGTGAATGATATTTCTTCCCGGGAAGAGTTGCTCTCCAAATGGGAAGAAGGCTGGAATTGTCTACTCGAATCCATTCGTTCATTTACCCCGGAACAATTGTCTCATATCATATATATTCGGAATGAAGGTCATACCGTCATGGAGGCCATTATTCGGCAATTGGCGCATTATCCGTATCATGTTGGGCAGATTGTATTTGCCGCGAAAATGCTTAAAGAAACAGCTTGGGACAGTCTCTCGATTCCGAGAAATGGGTCAGATCAATATAACGGCGGCAAATTTGCCAAACCGAAGGCACGCAAACATTTTACAGAAGATGAACTTCATATAGAAAAAGGTGAGGAACAACAATGACTCAAATTGCATTGATTCGCCATGGAAGTACAGCGTGGAATAAGGAAAAACGTTCGCAGGGACAGACGGATAATCCGCTGGATCAGGAAGGCAGGGAACAGGCGGTATTACTTGCCGCGAGACTGGCCGACGAATCCTGGGATGCCATCTATGCAAGTGACTTGGAACGTGCAAGTGAGACAGCTCGCATCATTGGTGATCGCTTGGGCATTCAGGAGATTCATCTGGACCCTAGACTTCGCGAGATGGGCGGAGGACAGGTCGAAGGAACGACGGAAGAGGAACGGTTAGCCAAGTGGGGAGCGGATTGGAGTACTCTGGATCTTGGACGGGAGCTTGCAGATGCAGGGACTGTTCGAGGCAGTGCGGTGCTTGAAGATATTGTACAGCAGCACCCCGATGGAAGAGTGATCGTTGTCAGTCACGGAGCCGTTCTGCGGAATACACTGCGAGGTCTGGTGCCTGAACTGGATATCAGTGTGAAGCTGTCCAACACATCCATTACCCGGATCGCCAAGAATGAGAATGTGTGGCAATGCGAACTGTACAATTGCAGCGTACATTTGGATTCGTCCAGGGAGTCTTAATAGATGGATGCTCTGACGTTAAAACAAAAATTACAGCATATTCAGTCGTCTAATCATTCCATTGATCACGAGGAACAGCCTTACGAATTGGCACTGCATATGATGAAGCATATTGGTAGTACTGATCCTGTCCTGCGGGATGAATTGATCTATGTTGCGTTTGCAACATGGATTGGACAGGGTGTATTTTCGGAAGATCAGCTAAGGCATATGTTGCAGTTGGCGCTGGACGATCAGCACCTGTTCTATGGGATCGGAGAGCAGGGGACGGATAGTGTGTTTACGCGGACGTTCTCCGTATTGTTACTGCCTCCCATTCTGAATGTGGATCGTCAGCGTCCTTTCCTGGACAAAGAGGATATCGCAGGGATTCATCATCGGTTGACTACATATCTGGAACGTGAAAAAGATGTTCGCGGCTACGCCGATAACAAGGGCTGGGCGCATGCCCCTGCACACGCGGCGGATGCGGTTGAAGACTTGGCACAATCACCATATCTGGAGCGAACGGATCTGCTGGAACTTCTGCATGCACTCGCTGTAAAAATAACGGAATCAAGTGTGGTTTACATCCATGATGAAGATCAGCGAATAGCGCATGCTGTGATTACCATTCTGCGTCGCAATCTGTTGGAGCCAAAGGATATTACGACGTGGATCGATTCCCTTCATCAAGGAGACCAGGCGGTGAACAGATCACTTCTGGAAACCAGTCATAGGAACCTGAATGTGCGTCTGTTTTTGCAGACACTGTATCTTGCGATACGTACAGAAGAAGATGAGCCGTTTCCGGCAGTTTGTTCACTGGTATTGCAGGCATTGGAGAGAGATAAATAACGATACGCTAAACGTTTGGAAAAAGGGGAGATGGCGCATGACCAAACAGCCGTATTCATGGACGGAAGAGATCTTATCTCCGCTGGGTGAGACAGCGGTTATCATCCAGTGTGGAGATCAATTGTCTGACCCTGTGCAGCGCAGAGTGATGTCTGTATGTGCTTTGCTGGAAAAAAGCACTCTGCCGGCCATGATCGAATGGGTGCCTTCATATACGTCCGTTACAGTATTTTATGATCCGTTCATCTCCTCTTACCCTCAGTTAAGCAAGATTCTGCTTCAGCAGTTGAATCAAATGAAGGAATCCGTACAATACAAACCCAGAACGGTCACGATTCCCGTATGTTATGGTGGTGAGTGGGGCCCTGATCTGGACTATGTTGCCAGTGAACATGGACTGACCGCAGAGGACGTTATTGCGATTCATACATCCGGGGAGTATCTCGTACATATGATTGGATTTGCACCGGGTTTTCCGTATCTCGGCGGGTTGTCTGAACAGATTGCTACGCCCAGACGGGCAACGCCAAGGCTTCGGGTTGAGGCGGGCACAGTAGGTATCGGTGGCAAACAGACGGGAATCTATCCGGTGGACACACCCGGAGGATGGCAATGTATTGGACAAACGCCACTCCGGTTGTTTCGGCCGGAAGAGAACGTGCCGAGTTTGCTGGCAGCAGGTGATCGGGTTCGATTTGAACAGATTACGATGCAGGAGTATCTGGCGTTGAAGCAGAAGGAGGGCGAACGATGAGTATTGAAGTGATTCGCCCTGGCCTGTTATCTACCGTTCAGGATGAAGGCAGAACCGGTTATCGCCGGTATGGTATTCATCCTGGGGGAGTCATGGACACCTTTGCAGCCAGAGCAGCCAATATGCTTGTGGGCAACTCCCGACATGCGGCAGTGCTGGAGATGACGATGACGGGGCCAGAGCTTCGATTTCGGGAGAGCCAGCTAGTCTCATTATGTGGAGCTGATTTGACGGCAACGGTGGATCATCTGCCTGTACCCTTGTGGCGTCCGGTGCTGGTGCGGGCTGGAAGTGTACTGAAGTTTGGCCACTGTCGTCATGGCTTGCGTGGATATCTGGCGATTGCGGGTGGAATAGCTGTGCCTGAAGTGATGGGCAGTCGAAGTACAGACCTCAAGACAGGTCTTGGTGGTGTGGAGGGCCGAGCCTTGCGCGTGGGGGATCTGTTATCCATAGGTGAACCTTCTGGTGAAGCGCAAGGTTGGATGCAGCGTATGGAGCAGCAGGTAAAGCAGAGTGAGCGGGACCACCGAATATTGGCGCCTGCGTGGCTTTTATCTGAACGTGAAAGACCTGACTATTATGGGCAACCTGTTATTCGTGTGATGGAGAGCAAGGATAGTTCGCTGTTCAGCCAAGAAAGTCTGGGACAATTCTATGCCGAAAAATACGTGATCTCTTCACAATCCGATCGGATGGGCTATCGCTTGCAAGGCTCCAGACTGGAGCTGGATCAGCCCCTGGATCGGCTGTCTGAAGCCGTTACCTATGGCACGGTGCAGGTGCCACCGGATGGACAGCCCATCATCTTGATGGCAGACCATCAGACGATCGGAGGTTATCCTGTCATTGCACAGGTAGCTCGGGTGGATATGCCAATCCTGGCTCAGACTAGGCCAGGAACCCGAATTTCTTTTAAAAAGGTTACGCATGATCAAGCCCGTCAGTTGTACATGGAACAGGAACGCAACATGCAGCTCATCGATAAACTGATACGCAGGAGAATGGCAGGAATGGGGGGCGCTTAATGAATACCTCGAAAACCTTGGATATCAATTGTGATCTGGGCGAAAGTTATGGTATATATCGCACGCTATCCGATGAGTCCATTCTACCCTTGATTACATCAGCCAATATTGCCTGCGGGTTTCATGCAGGAGACCCGGCTACAATGCGGCTGACGGTAGAGAGGGCATTGGAGCATCAGGTGGCAATTGGAGCCCACCCCGGGTTGCCGGATTTGCAAGGGTTTGGCAGAAGACGTATGGACATTACGCCACGGGAAGCATATGACATGGTGGTGTATCAGATTGGTGCGCTGGATGCCTTTGTCCGGGCAAGCGGAGGGCGAATGCATCACGTAAAACCACATGGTGCCTTATACAATATGGCCGCAGAAGATGCGAAGCTTGCTGAAGCCATCACCGAGGCGATCTATCAAGTACAGCCTGAACTGTATCTGTATGGTCTGGCGGGCAGTGAGCTGATTCATGCCGCGGATCGCATCGGTCTGCGTAGTGTGAGCGAAGTGTTTGCGGATCGAACCTATGGGACGGACGGAAAGTTAACTCCTCGCAGCCAAGCTGGAGCCCTCATTGAAGAATCGGGAAAAGCGATTGCTCAAGTGTTTCGGATGGTGAAAGACGAAGTCGTTGTATCCACGGATGGTACGTTGGTTCCCATTAAGGCAGAGACGGTCTGTATCCATGGTGACGGAGCATATGCTCTCGCATTTGCTCAAGAGATTCGTCGTGTGTTGGAATCGGAAGGCATTAAGTTATCCGCGCATACCACGGGATGATACGAATGTTCAGCAGAACAATAGTAGTATCAGGTTGTTCATATTGAACTTTGAAATTTTAGAATGACAAGGAGTGGATCAACAGAATGAAACCCATACGCAACTCGGCGAAAGCTGTCATTGTACAGGATGGACGATTGCTGGTCATCCGGCTGGAAGACCAATATGGTACCGCTTATGTGTTCCCAGGTGGAGGACAGGAGAAAGGTGAAGAACTCAAGGAGGCGGTCGCACGTGAATGTCTGGAGGAGATTGGTCAGGCCGTGAATGTGGGAGAGCTGTTACATATCCGGGAGTATATCGGAAAAAATCATGAATTCGCCGAGTGGGATGCAGATATCCATCAGGTTGAATTTTATTTTGCGTGCAGCCTGATCGATCCGGAGGCAACCGTTTTTGAAGGCTCCAATCCAGATGACCACCAAGTCGCCGTGGAATGGATTGCACTTGAAGACCTGTCCAACATTCGTTTATATCCAAAAACAATTGGCGAATTGCTTCTTAAATCAGGCTCTTCTTCAATCTATCTTGGAGATCTGAATTAAATTAACCATGAAGAAATATCGTGCTAACCCCTTTATGTAAACATTTTTATAAAGAACTTTTCCAATTTTGTCACGTTAGCGTATCGGTTCATGGATTCACCATAGGTGAGGTGGGTACACTATAAGTACAGGCTTATTACACCTAACGTAAGTTGACTGTACTTATACACAGCAACGGAGCGGATAAAACCTAAAGAAATGAAACCTGCAAAGTTAAGTACAGGTTTCTGTTTGAACTTTAGCTTACCCACTCCTCAAATTGGGAGAACAGTAGACGTAGTGGAGGGGACGGAATCGATTCTGAGGAAGCAAAGCGTTCGCCTTTATCCCCGGATTTTCCCTTTGAGAAAAGGGAATCAAAAAAATCCGGGGATAACAGCGATCCAAAGAACGATCCGTACCCGCAACGGCCTACATAGTCCTTCCAACATTCCCCCAAACCGAAAGGAGCACTTCCCATGAACCAGACTGAATTGGAACAAAACATTGTAAAAGCATTGGAAAACAACCCTTTTTGCAGTTTCTCCACTGTGGAGAATGGTAAACCGAAATCCCGCTATATGGCGCTTTTCAACGATGGACTGAACATTCATCTGGCAACGAACCGCCGTACACACAAAGTAGAGGAACTGGAGAATAATCCGAATGTTAGCCTGCTACTAGGTTATGAGGCTGGTGGTTCCAAGGAAGTAGTTGAGATTGAAGGAACCTGTGAAGTGACAAAGAACGAAGGCTTGCGTGAGCAAGTGTGGAACGATGAACTGAAGGCGTGGTTCGATGGACCTAATGATCCGAACTATGTCATTCTGGACATCACCCCGGCTCGTATCGAATATACAGGGAAAGATCATGAACATCATGTGTGGGAACAATAATCCGAATATGAACATAACCTCTGCAAAGTAGCGTCCTTATGCGAAAATACGCGCAGAGTTTAATCCAACCGTGAAAGCCATTAAGGTTTCACGGTTTTTGGTATGGATGAATAACGCTGAATTGGATATACATGTAAGGCACATGTAATATACGTATTTTAAAGATAATAAGCACTAAATACCTACTAAAATGTTGAAAAAAATGTCGAAATCACGCATGATAATGTAAACTTACCTAGGTATGTGCGGGTAATGTAAAAAATAATGCTTTTCAATGACTGAACATTGCGTTATGATTTGGAATGTAAACGACAAGCACAGACATAAATAGATGTTCATGTGAGATAAACTTACCTGAAATTCCGATGCATGTCATCAGAGCGTCAGTACGCACAACCCATGAAATCTATCTTTTTTCTGCGCTCTTCGTTTGCCCATTAATACATGATTCAATGTACATAACCGGGAGGGGTTATTTTGAAAATGAGAAAAAAAGTATTATCAAGCCTGACTGCCGCTTTGGTTGCATTAAACGTGCTTGCGGTATTTCCGGTACCTGTGTCGGCTGCGGATGCTGCCAAAGTTAAACTGCGGATCATGGAGACCACAGACATTCATACCAATCTGGTTAACTATGATTATTATTCCGACAAAGAGACAGACCAATATGGACTCGCTAAAACAGCAACACTGATTAAGAAAGCCCGTGACGAAGCGAAGAACAGCCTGCTGTTTGATAACGGGGATCTAATTCAGGGGAATCCGCTGGGAGACTACACTGCCAAAATTGATCCACTGAAAAAGGGTGAGACTCACCCTGTATATAAAGCGATGAATCTGCTCGATTATGATGCAGGTAACATCGGTAACCATGAGTTCAACTATGGTCTGGACTTCCTGGACATGACGCTGGAGGGAGCGAACTTCCCTTACATTAATGCCAATGTTTATGTAGACGATGGTGATGATGATGAGACAAATGACAAGAACTATTTCACACCGTATGAGATTTTGGATAAAAAAGTAACGGATGAGACTGGCAAAGAACATACGATCAAAGTAGGTGTGATCGGATTTGTACCGCCACAAATCATGCAATGGGACAGCGCTAATCTTGAAGGTAAAGTAATCGCCAAAGACATTATTGCTACCGCGAAAAAATTCATTCCTGAAATGAAAGCCAAAGGTGCCGACATTATTGTAGCTATTCCTCACTCCGGATTTGAGGAAATTCCTCAAACGGATCTGATGGAGAACTCCGTTCTGTATCTGAGCCAAGTTGAAGGCATTAATGCTATTCTGTTTGGACATGCCCACAAAGTGTTCCCAAGTGCTGATTTTGCCGGCAAAAAAGGGGTAGACCTGGAGAAGGGCACCATTAACGGCGTTCCTGCTGTAGAGCCAGGATTCTGGGGGGATCACCTGGGGATTATTGATCTGGATCTAGAACAAGTGGATGGCAAATGGAAAGTGGTCGATTCCAAAACGGAAGCACGCCCAATCTATGACACAGCCAACAAAAAACCACTGGTAGAGGCTGATCAGGATATCATTGATGCGGTTCATGAAGAGCATGAAGGTACATTGGAGTATGTTCGTGGTCCGGTGGGCGAAACGACTGCACCCATCAACAGCTTCTTCGCTCTGGTTCAGGATGATCCATCCATTCAGATCGTAACGAATGCACAGAAATGGTATGTCGAAAAACATATGCAAGGTACGGAATATGAGAAAATCCCTGTATTGTCCGCAGGTGCACCGTTCAAAGCCGGTGGACGTTCAGGCGCTTCGTATTACACGAATATTCCTAAAGGCACCATTGCCATCAAAAACGTTGCTGACCTGTACGTGTATCCAAATACGGTACATGCTGTAATGGTTAACGGCGCAGAACTGAAAGAATGGCTGGAATGGTCTGCAGGCCAGTTCAACCAGATCGACCCGGCTAAAGGTGGACAACAACAACTGATCAACAATGACTTCCCAACGTACAACTTCGATGTTATCGATGGTGTAACGTATCAGATTGATGTGACACAACCAGCCAAGTATGACGGCAAAGCAACCGTTGTAAATGCATCGGCAAGCCGGATCAAGGATCTGAGCTTTAACGGTAAACCGATTGACCCAGCGCAAAAATTCATCGTAGCGACGAATAACTACCGTGCTTCTTCGTCCAAGCTGGCTAACCCGGACGGTAAACGTATCGTTCTGGCTGCACCGGATGAGAACCGTCAAGTGATCATCGACTACATCCGTGAGAATAAAACGATTAATCCGGCAGCGGACGGCAACTGGTCCCTGGCACCAATTAAGCCATCTGCTGGGTTAACCGCAGCAGCGCTGAACGATCTTGAAGTTGTGTTTGCTTCTTCCCCGGATGCAAAAGATCTGGTTGAAGCAAACCCGGCGATGTCTTTCATTGGTACAAATGATGATGGTTTTGCTGAATACGGCATGAAATTGACTGGAGAAGCAACAACAACTCCGAAACCAGGTACGGAGCCTGCTCCTACGCCTACAAAGCCAACTAAACCTATGGAGCCGACTACTCCAACCAAACCAACGACCAAGCCACAGCCTGAGAAACCAGCGGGCGGCAAAGTGGTATATGTGGTGAAAAAAGGCGATAACTTGTACCGCATAGGTTTGAAATATGGTGTAGACTGGCGCAAGCTTGCGACAGCTAACCAAATCTCAAATGTGCATAACCTGAAAGTTGGACAGAAAATCGTGATTCCCGCTTCTTAAAGTTTAATAAGTTGAGGGAGACCGACAGTCATCAGACTGTCGGTCTTTTTTTCTGCAAATTTGAATATATTTGTTCCAAGAACCGTCATACAGGAAGTCATCAAAACAGTAGAGATTAATTTTAAGACCCATGATATAATATTTACAAACTTTGGGTATATACAAGTGAACATTAATGGACATGGAATCTAAATTGGCAAGGGGGGTCCTACATGAATTGCAGTGGCTGCAGTCCAATCTATCCTATAGAGGGCCAAGGTACCTTGTACTTGCGTCCCATTTCCCCCGCTTTGCTGGAAGCGCTACAAACGCCGGGAAGACTTATCGAGACGTCGGATGACATGATGTGGATGGATTTTTCGAATCTTGAGACGGTTCAAAATTTAATAAAAGAGATCGGCGAAATTGATCCGACATTACGTGATTCCCTAACCGTTCAGATTATGCCTATTTACGAACAGGCTAATGAAGAAAGCTGGATTAGTCTAACCATGCAGGAGTCCCGTTTCAAACATGCGGAGCTTGTTTCCATTATTCTGGAGCATCAATTCAGCAGTCATATGCAACCCATCGTTGATGCATCGGAGCAGATTATCGGATATGAGTTTTTGCTTCGTCCTGCGGAGAATGGAAAATCCTTCAGTTCCTATGAATTATTTGAAGTTGCGCGTGAGACCGGACTACATTCTTTTCTGGATCGATTGGCGCGTATTACTGCTATTGAGACCAGTGCCCTTTTTTTGCCGCATGGTGTCAAACGCTTCGTAAATTTCCTGCCTTCCTCCATATACAATCCCGAATATTGTCTGACACATACGTTTGAAGCGATTGAACGCCTTTCGCTGGACCCCAAAGATTTTGTGTTTGAAGTCGTGGAAACAGAGCAGATTCAGCATATGCCTATCTTGCAGCAAATCTTTGAGGTATATCGTTCCCGTGGAATGTCGGTTGCACTGGATGATGTGGGTGCCGGATATTCGACAATAGAGTTGATGAATCGGTTAGAACCGGATTTTGTCAAAATAGATCGAAGTCTTATTGATCGTTGTGATCAGGATTCGACCAAACAAGAGAAAATTCTTCATATTGTTGAGATGTCGAGTCGATTTGGAGGGCAAGTCCTTGCCGAGGGGATCGAACGAATGGAAGAGTTTGAATTCTGTCGTTCCATAGGTATTGAGCTTGCACAGGGCTACTATTTTGGTAAACCCTCTGCGCAACCCCCAGGCGGTCCTTACTCTAATACTTCATCTAATTCATGGAATAATTAGTAACCTGTACCTTGTACAAGTCGCTTCTGATCAGAGGTGGCTTGTTTGGCGTGCCTGCACATTTTTCTCTCAAATAAATACCCTCATTTAGCCGATATATAAGATAAGCCTTTTAGATTGATCCATACATACAAAGAAAGAGGGCATTTTTACATTTTGAGGGGGAGAAAGACATGAGTGAAACTCAGGATAATAAACCAATGAAAGCAGCGAAACCTACCAAACCAAAACATAGTCAAAATAAAAAGAAGAAAAAGAAAGGTTTTGTCTGGAATATAAGGAACAAACTATTGGTCTCCTTCCTGGCCGTTCTACTCCTGCCAAGCTTGGCAGTCGGCTTAATCACACTAACGATGGCTGAAGATGGCGTACAAGGACAATTAGTGGATAGTGCCATGCAAAGTGTGAGCACTGCCAATACCATTGTAGAAAGCCAAGTGAATTACAAGATTCATGACATTAACTATTTCGCGGATGCTCTTGATCCGAGCCTGATCAAAGGGGAGAACGATAGTCCCGAGCTTCAGTTGAAGCTGGAGCAATATCTGGGCTTGCATCCCGATGCCATGAACATTTTTGTAGGAACAACAGACGGAGTTATGGTTCGAGGTAAACCAACAGCGAGCAGCACACGGGGAGATGCTTATGATCCTAGGGAGCGGGAATGGTACAAACTAGCGATGGAAAAACCAGGTACAGCTGTTGTATCAGCGGTGTCTGTTAATACCGATGGTGTTGCCGTTGTGTTTATCTCCAAAACATTAAAGGATCAATCCGGTGTCATCGGGTTATCTCTGGACCTGACAGACCTGCAAGAGCAGACATCCATTAAGGTGGGCAAAGAAGGCTACGTCATTATTATGGATGCAAACAAAAACTATGTCGTATCCCCTGTAGCAGATGCAGGTACGCCGGAAACGAGTGGCTTGCTGGATGAGATGTATGAAGGTCCAGAAGGTCAATTCGATTACGTGTTCAACGATCAGCCGAAGATGATGATTTTTTCAACAAATGAAGCAACAGGCTGGAAAATTGCCGGCACGATGCTCAAGAGTGAAGTAACTAATGCAAGTAAGGATATTCGCATGGCCACATTTATTGTTATTCTGGCGGCTACGTTCCTTACACTCCTCTTTATTATATGGTTTACACGCTCCATGCTGCGTCCAATTAAACGACTGCAGGAATCTGCCAGAGCCGTGAGTAAAGGTGACTTGACCGTGAAAATGGAAACAGGGCGTAAAGATGAAGTCGGAGAACTGGCGAAGTATTTTGAACGTATGGTCGATAACCTGCGGATGATGATTCTGGGCGTACAGGAAACGACAGAGCAGGTATCTGCTTCTTCTCAAGAGTTGTCTGCCAGTGCAGAACAAACTACCAAAGCGATTGAACATTCAACACTGGCCATTCAGGAACTGGCTGAAGGTGCAGAGCAGCAGGTAAACAGCGTGAAAGACGGATCGGGACAGATGAGCCGAATGGCAGAAGATGTTCGAATGATGTCGGAGCGTGTACAATCGATTACGGCAAATATGCGGCATACGTCCGGAGCGGCTTCATCTGGGAATGAGGCAGCAGGACAGGCTGTGGAGCAGATGAACAGTATCCAGGAAACGGTGGAGCAGCTGGGAACGGTGGTTCAATCTCTGAATGCCCGTTCCGTTGAGATTGGTAGCATGGTTGATGTTATTGCATCCATCTCCAAGCAAACTAACTTGCTCGCATTAAATGCTTCTATTGAAGCAGCAAGAGCGGGGGATGCGGGTCGTGGGTTTGCAGTTGTAGCTGGTGAGGTACGCAAACTGGCAGAAGAATCCGGAAGTTCGGCAGCGCAGATCGGTGAGGTGGTTCATAATATCCGTCAGGACATGGATGCCGCTCTAATCGCTATGAATGCGGCTCAGACCCGGGTAGGAGAAGGAATTCAGGCCGTGAATACGTCAGGACAATCCTTTGCTCAGATTCGGGAGGCGGTGGAAGATGCTGTTCATACATTGGATGACTTGTCCGCAACAACGAAGCAACTGGAGAGCGGTGCATCCCACGTTGCCAAGGCGATGAGTGATATTTCGAATGTGACCCAGGAATCGGCTGCGAATACAGAATCCGTGTCGGCATCTTCGCAAGAACAACTGGCATCGGTAGAAGAGATTGCATCATCCTCGGCACATCTGAATAGCATGGCAGAACAATTACAAGGACTGCTTGGCATGTTCAAGATGGTGGAGGATACACCGAAGGATAAGGGTAAAGAATAAATTCTAAAATTAGGAACACCATAACTTACCACACATTTTATATTAAAAGAAAATAAAGATAGACAATATTCCTGTTGCCCTGTATAAATATATCGTCTGGTCATTCCGCGCATAGAGCGGTGTAATCTTACAGTATAAGATTGAATTAACGAAATAATATATTGATACAGGGTACAGCAGGAGGCTCTATGGTATACGTAGCAATACTGATTTTTGTAGTAACGATCACCTTGGTGATCTGGCAACCTCGTGGATTGGGTATCGGTTGGACTGCCTCGGGTGGGGCATTACTTGCCCTGTTGTGTGGAGTCGTCAGCTTAAACGATGCCTCGGATGTGGCATCTATTGTATGGAATGCAACTCTGGCCTTTGTCGGCATTATTATGATTTCGCTCATTCTCGACGAGACGGGTTTCTTCGAATGGGCTGCCCTTCATATGGCAAGGCTGGCTGGAGGAAACGGTCGCAGACTGTTCTTCTACTCCATTCTGCTGGGAGCCGCGGTGTCTGCCTTGTTCGCGAATGACGGTGCCGCGCTCATTCTGACGCCAATTGTGCTGGCCATGGTGCGTGCATTGAAGTTTGATGAGCGCATGGTGTTGGCTTTTGTGATGGCGAGTGGGTTTATTGCCGATACAACGTCGTTACCGCTGGTCGTCAGCAATCTGGTTAACATTGTTTCGGCCGATTTCTTTGGCATTACATTTGTGGAGTATGCTGTACGCATGGTTGTGCCCAATCTGTTCTCAATCGTAGCGAGTACGGGGATGTTGTTCTTGTTTTATCGCAAAAGCATACCCCTTCGCTACGACATCTCCGCGGCACGTGACCCGAAGGAAGCAATACGTGATCCACGGATGTTCCGAATCGCCTGGTTCATGCTTGGGCTGTTATTGGTTGCCTATGCATCCAGTGAGTTTCTGCCGATTCCCGTGTCGGTTATCGTTGGCTCTGTTGCGTTGCTGTTCGCTTTGTTGGCACGCAAGAGCGAGGCTGTTGATCTGAAACGGGTAATTAAGGAAGCGCCATGGTCGATTGTGGTGTTCTCGGTGGGCATGTATATCGTCGTATATGGACTGCGTAATGCAGGGTTAACGGATCATCTGAGCCGCTGGCTGGATGCCATAGCAGAGCATGGTCTGCTGGCTGCTTCACTCGGGATGGGCATCATCGCTGCTGTATTATCATCGGTGATGAACAACCTGCCGACCGTGTTGATTAACCTGCTAGCCATCCAGGGTGCACATACTGAAGGTATCATTCAAGAAGCATTGATCTATGCCAATGTCATTGGTTCCGACCTGGGTCCCAAAATGACCCCGATTGGATCACTTGCCACATTGCTGTGGCTGCATGTGTTATCCCGTAAAGGTGTGAAGATCACATGGGGGTATTATTTCAAAGCAGGTATCATCCTGACGATCCCGACACTTTTGATCACGTTGGCCGGATTGGCGTTGTGGCTATGGATTATAGGTTAGTACAATCGTAATTACATTTGGAACCAGAACAAACCGTTAAGGGCCTAGTGTAGGTAGTGTTTGTAGGGATCGCGTTTATTGTTATGGATGTAGTGGTACTATACACACAAACCAACCTTTTTAGAAGGTTGGTTTTTTTGTGTTCTGTTTTCCTTCCCAAACGATTCTTAAATAGAATACTAACTTAGAATTTAAAAAAAGTGGGTATCATAAACGAATACACGATCACTTCCTAACTATTAGGAAAGAGTATAGGCTTGGTGGATATAAAGCGCTTGCATTAGTATGTGTGTAAGGAGGAAAGCCAAATGAGAAAACGTTACATTAAGCTATTAGAGCATTTAAAACAATCTGAGCATGATTTTGTGAGTGGAAGCGAATTAGCTAATCTATTTGATGTAACGACTAGAACGATTCGCAATGACATCAAAGAAATGAATGAAAATTATTTAGATAAAGCAATGATTATTGGAAATACTCGCAAAGGATACAAATTAGTCGGGGATTTATCCAGCCTGTATAAAAATGAAGATGATGACGAAGAAAGAGCATTTCATATTATCAAAGCACTGTTATCGCAGACTGATTTTATTACGTATGAGGATCTGGCTAGAACGCTTTATTTTTCGACTCAAACGATCCGTAAAGACGTGCAAAAATTAGTGCAAACGATTCAAGCAGAAAAGCAGAACATCGAAATTGAAGCGATTATCTTCCAAGGTATCCGGCTTAAAGGAAGCGAAGTTGAGAAACGGATTTTGCTCAAAAAACTAGTCACTACCGATTGTCTCAAACACATGCCGATAGACGAAGCACTGCAATACTATTTTGGCGATTGGTTCAACGAATCTTCTATTCATTTTATCTACGCTTGTATTGAAGAAGAGGTTGCCAAGTATAATTTATTGCTAAGTTTTCAAGAATTATTCTCGATCTGTGTGAATGTTTTGATCAGTCTTAAACGAGTAAGTCTTACACAAAAAATAACTGAACAGGATATGAGGTTGGATCATACAAGCTTTGAAGAATTAAAAATAGCCCAATCTATTCTGATCCGTCTGGCTCAAGAAATGGATATCCCTTTTGATGAATATGAGTATCAGTATTTAGGTTACCTGCTGATCGCATTGCAGATCTTACCTAAAAAGAATGAAGAAATCGGGCATGAACACGTGAATGAAATGGAACAAAAAATCAAATCAGTGATCCAAAAAGTTGGAGAGCAATATGGATTCATCAGCTACAAAAACCAAGAGTTACTTGATCGATTATTAGCTCATATTACCAAATCATTATACCCATTAAAGTATTATTTCCCTGTCGAAAATCCTTTTATTGCTCAAATAAAATCAGAATATACCAATGCTTATAATGTCGCAGTTGTGTTGGCAAAAGAATTGCAATTTTGCTTAAATATCAAAATACCCGAAAATGAAATCGGTTACTTGACGTTACACATTATGGGCATTATTGAGAACTCTCAAGATAACAGAAAACGGATTGCTATTATTTATGGCAAAAATCTATTAGTCGGCAAGCTATTGGAGCGTAAGATTAATCTCTATTTTCCGAATATTAGAATCGATAGTCTATTAGCTAATCATGAAATACATCTTCTTCCCGAAGGAATTGAAACGATTATCACAACGAGCGAGATTGCGGAACAACAGCAGTTAAATGTACAAAATATCATTCTGGTAAGTGAAATGATTACAAGTGATGATATGAAGAATATTTCGATTCAGTTAAATCGTGGACTACTCAAATATTATTTATCACCAGATGATGTTTTTTTCCTAAATGAAGACAATCCAATTGATTTGTTAAAAAAACTTACAGAACTAGGCGATATTCAGCATTTATATACCAGTATTGTGGAAAGAGAAAAAATGTCGAGTACCAATATTGGGAATTTGGTCGCGATGCCCCATCCATTTGATTGTGGAGATAACAAAAAACTACGTGTACTGGTAGCGATTAATAAGCAGAAAATGCTATGGGGTGATCAGATGGCGCAGATCATTTTTCTGTTTATTCCGCCGAAAAATCAGAAGGTGAATAACACCAAATTTTTCGAAGAAATTTACGATGTGTTTAAACAGACCAATATGACAGAAAAACTACTCCATATCACCAATTACGATGAATTTTTGGAAGTCTGGTCTTCCAAATAAATCTAGGAGGAATTCAAATGTTAATTAATATGAAGGATTTACTTAAAGTAGCGTATGAAAATAAATTTGCAGTCGGATCATTTAATGTAGCCAATAGCGAGTTCGTCAAAGTGGTCATTACAGCCGCAGAGGAGCAGAATTCGCCTGCAATTATGCAGATTCACCCGAATGAAATTGATCTAGTCACTGATGGGTTTATAGCTTATGTGCGAGAAGCGGCATCCAAGTCCAAAGTACCGTTTGTTATTCATCTGGATCATGGAGCGACGATCAAAGATATTACGCGTTCGATTCGCAATGGGTATACATCAGTCATGATGGATGCATCTCATTTACCTTTTGAGGAGAATATTGCGGCAACCAAGGAAGCGGTTGAACTGGCTCATCTGGTCGATGTATCTGTAGAAGGTGAACTAGGCACGATTGGGAGTAATGAAGGCAGCTCGGAAGGTGGGGCTGACGAGATTTTGTATACGAATCCAGAAGAAGCGGCGATTTTTGTAGAACAAACAGGTATCGATACACTTGCTGTTGCTGTAGGTACTTCACATGGTATTTATCCTCAATCCAAAGATCATTCGATCAAAATCGATCGTTTGAAACAAATTCATGAAAAAGTAAAAATTCCGTTAGTGCTGCATGGTGGATCAGATAATCCTGATGAAGAGATTAGAGAAGCAGTAAAGCATGGGATAGCGAAGATCAATTTATCAACCGATATGAAGCGAGCATTCTACAACCAATTAAGAGCGACACTCGATGCGAATCCGAAAGCATATGAACCGGATCAACTGATGCCTGAGGCGACCAAAGCGGCAACAGAACTGGTGAAGAAAAAAATGGATCTGTTCGGTTCTACAGGTAAAGCATCCCTTTATAAACTGGGAGAAATTTAAGAGGAGAGATCCATCATGAAGATTTCTAATGTCTTAAAACCAGAAAATATCATATTAGATGTCACCGCTACGACCAAAGCCGAATTAATAGATGAATTGTCGCAAAAGTTAAACGATAACGGCTATTTAAGCGATATTGAGCAATTTAAAAAAGATATCTGGGCACGTGAAGAACAGGTTCCTACAGAAGTGGGATTCGGAATAGCCATTCCACATGCCAAGTCTACTGGAGTACAGTCCCCTGCCATTATTATGGGCAGATCATTAAGCGGTATTGAATATAGTACCGAATCATGTAATTTATTTTTTATGATTGCAGTCGATCAAAGCTCTTCATCAGAGCATTTGCAAACATTATCCAAAATTTCGACCTTTTTGATGGATGAACTATTTAGAGCTAAACTTATCCTTGCTCGAGATCAAGAAGAGATTGTCCGTTTATTTGAACAGGCAGAAGAGCAGGATGCGCAGGCACTTCAACGTCCTAAAAAGTATGATGGCAAAAAAGTGGTTGGAGTTACAGGCTGTCCTACAGGAATTGCCCATACGTTTATGGCCGCGGAAGCATTGAAAAATGCGGCCAAGGAACTCGGTGTACACATTAAAGTGCAAACCAATGGATCAACAGGTGTTGGAAATCAATTGACTCCTGAAGATATTGCTGAAGCTGATGGTATTATTGTGGCGGCAGATGTCAAAGTCGATATGGATGTTTTTGGCGATCGTCCAGTGATCAAAACCTCTGTCAAAAATGGAGTCCATCATGCACAAGAGTTAATTGAAGATGCGATTGCTGGAAAAGGTGTCGTTTTGAATCAAGGCAACAGTACTCTTAAAGAAGCAAAAGAAAAAACACGTTTAAAGCAGCCTAAAATATACAGCCATATTATGAATGGTGTATCCTTTATGATTCCTTTTGTAGTGGCAGGCGGTATATTGATTGCGCTTTCGTTTATGTTTGGTATTCATGCGGCTGACCCAAATAGCCCGGACTATAATGCTTTCGCCGCTTTTTTAAGTACAGCAGGGGGTAGTGCTGCTTTTGCATTGATGGTTCCTGTATTAGCAGGGTATATTGCATATAGTATTGCTGACCGTCCAGGATTGGCACCTGGTATGATTGGTGGGATGCTGGCAACTATTGGAGGTTCCGGCTTTTTGGGAGGTATGCTGGCTGGATTTATCGCCGGTTATACGATCATAGCTCTGAAAAAATTAGTCAAAGGCATTCCTGACTCACTGCAAAGCCTGTCACCTGTGCTGATCTTGCCATTAGTAGGTTCATTTATAACCGCCTTGATTATGTATTTTGTCATCAACAGTCCGATGGCTTGGATCAATGAGTCGTTACAAGGTTGGCTAAATGGTTTAACAGGTTCTAATGCTATTTTATTAGGAGCACTTCTGGCAGGAATGATGGCATCTGATATGGGAGGGCCGATTAACAAAACAGCATCTGCATTTGGACTGGCGATGTTCGCCAATCAAATCTTTGAACCTTCTGCTGCTCTGATGGTTGGAGGTATGGTTCCGCCACTGGGTATTGCATTAGCTACAACATTATTTAAGAATAAATTTTCAATCGAAGAACGTAATGCAGGCAAAGCCGCTTATATTATGGGTGCATCGTTTATTACAGAAGCCGCGATTCCGTTTGCCGCAAATGATCCCTTGCGAGTTATTCCATCCAATATTGTAGGTGCAGCGATTGGTGGAGGAATGTGCATGGCTCTAGGCATTTCGTTACAAGCTCCTCACGGTGGAATCTTTGTTATTCCCATTGCGGCAAGTAATCCATTATTGTATATTGTCTGTATTTTAGTTGGTTCCATCATTACAGCTTGTATGATTGGATTGTTAAAGAAACCTGTATATCAACCAAAAAGTAATTCAAGCGACCCGTCAGATAAAAAAGCCTTAACAACTATGAAATCTGCATAAATTCTCTAACCACCTGGTGCCATGCACTGGCTGTGAGGCAGTTGATTGTTCTATATAACGGATTGATTCAATATCTACATTAAGTATTTACACAAGGCCAGCCTTTTATAGGGCTGGCCTTTTTTGCCTACTTCCCAGGCAGGAGATTGAAATGCCTGAGATCCAACGAGCGCTGACACAGCGAAGGGAACGGAACGATTGTGGAAAAGCGAAGCGTTCGCCTTTATCCCCGGATGTATTCCATAGAAAAAGTAAATCATATAAATCCGGGGATAACAGCGATTGTAACAACGTCCGTTCCCGAAGCGGCACTTCAGCGCAATTTGTCTCGGATGATTTTCAATATACAGCCGATATTTTTAACATTGCGTTTACAAAACACTGATTTTAAGATGACATACCGAAACTACAATGAGTAAAGAGTTGATGGTGAACAAACAAATTCACAAAACGCCATCACTACATTGGGGGAGGAAAACAAAACATGTTTAAAAAGTTGCCGTTTATTTTGATGACCTTAACGTTCGTACTGGTACTCGCAGCATGCGGATCGAAAAATGACGCTGGTACAGAGGGTGCCGCAAGCAATGGATCAGGAGAAGCTGCTACTGAGCTTAGCGGTAACATTCTGGCAGTCGGATCGACAGCATTGCTACCTCTGGTAGAACAAGCTGGACAGAAATTTATGGCAGTTGATGAATATAAGAACGTAACGGTTCAAGTTCAAGGTGGCGGTAGTGGTACTGGTTTGACACAAGTATCTGACGGACAAGCTACAATCGGTAACTCTGATGTATTTGCAGAAGAGAAACTGGAGGACGAAGCCAAAGTAAAAGAACTGGTTGATCATCAAGTAGCAGTAGTAGCTATGGCACCAGTTAGCAACAAAGATGCAGGTGTAGAAGATTTGACGAAGCAACAACTGATCGACATCTTCTCCGGTAAAGTAACAAACTGGAAAGACGTTGGCGGCGCGGATAAAGCAATTGTTATTGTAAACCGTCCGAGCAGTTCCGGTACTCGTGCAACTTTTGAGAAGTATGCATTGGGTGCAAAAATGGGTGATATCCAAGGTTCGATTCAAGAAGATTCTTCTGGTAACGTAAAAAAATTGGTATCTGAAACGCCAGGTGCTATTGGTTACCTCGCCTTGTCTTACTTGGATGACAGCTTGCAAGTGTTGAAATACGAAGGTGTAGAAGCAACAGTTGAGAACGTAGAAGCAGGAACTTATCCAGTGTGGGCTTACGAGCACATGTACACGAAAGGTAAGCCAGATGCAGCAACACAAGCATTCCTGGACTACATCTTGAGTGACGAAATTCAACAAAATGACGTGACAGAACTGGGATACATTCCAATGTCAGGTATGAAAGTAAAACGCGATGCAGCAGGTAATGTGGTTGAGTAATCTTTGAACTTGCGCATACAGCGAAAGAGGCGGACTTAGGTCCCGCCTCTTTACGCGGTTTGCTCTAAAATAATCCCATATTTTGCATTAATTCTACTATAGAAGGATGGTTGTTATGGAACAGACCGAAGGGGGAACGGTAATGAATAACAAGTTGAAACCGCGCCGGCCCTTAAAAGAGAAACATTATTGGGAAGAGTGGACGGGACGGATCTATACGTCGATTTGTGTCGTTTTCCTGATCGTTGTCATGTTTTCCATTGTTTATTTTGTAGCGTCCAAGGGACTGTCCACATTTTTCCAAAATGGAATAAGCATCAGCGAATTCCTTGGTGGAAAAACGTGGAATCCGACCGGAGAACCTGCGTTCTACGGGGCATTACCGTTCATCACAGGTTCTTTCATTACAACCTTGCTTGCAGCATTGATCGCAAGTCCGCTTGGCCTGTGTGCAGCGCTCTTCATGACAGAGATTGTTCCGGGTAAAGGCAAAAAGATCTTGCAGCCTGCGATTGAACTCTTGTCCGGAATTCCATCCGTTGTATACGGATTTATCGGTCTGAGCGTCATCGTACCTTTGTTGCGCAGTATCTTTGGTGGAACAGGCGTCGGGATTGCAGCCGGATGTCTTGTTCTCGCGGTAATGATTCTTCCTACGGTGACAAGTATTATGGCAGATGCATTGTCCGCGTTGCCAAAAGGATTGCGTGAATCCTCCTATGCACTGGGTGCCACTCGCTGGCAAACCATCTACCGTGTCATTATTCCAACAACTTTGCCAGCTTTGTTGACAGGTGTCGTTTTGGGTATGGCCCGTGCCTTTGGTGAGGCTCTTGCTGTACAGATGGTTATCGGTAATGCACCGCATGTTCCAACATCCTTGCTCGAATCAGCTTCAACATTAACAAGTGTAATTACACTCAGCATGGGTAACACCACGATGGGTTCTGTTCATAACAATGCACTGTGGAGTATGGCGCTTGTCCTGTTGGTGATGACATTTGTCTTCGTCATTCTGGTTCGCCTGCTTGAAAGGAGAAACCGGGTATGAAAATGAAGGCAAAGACGGTAGATAAAATTGCAACATCCGTTATCGTTGTACTAGCCCTGTTCATTGTTATTCTATTGCTCGGTCTGCTTGGCTTCATCATGTATAGAGGCATTGGACATATTAGCTGGAACTTCCTTACAAGTGCACCACAGTTGCTTAAGGGTGGCGGCGGGATTGGTCCACAGCTCTTCAACTCCGTATTCTTGCTTGTTCTGACCTTGCTTGTTACCATTCCACTCGGATGGGGCGGCGGGATTTACATGGCGGAATACGCCAAACCAGGCAAGATTACCAGCTTCATTCGTCTGGTCGTTGAAGTATTGTCATCATTCCCATCCATCGTTATCGGTTTGTTTGGTCTCTTGCTGCTAGTAAATCAATTTGGTCTTGGTTTCTCCCTGATCTCGGGTGCCTTGGCTCTGGCGATCTTTAACTTGCCACTGATGGTGCGGACTACGGAGCAGGCCTTCCGTGCCGTTCCGAAGGAGCAGAAGGAAGCAGGTCTGGCGCTTGGGCTGTCCAAGTGGAAAATCATTACTTCCATTCTGTTGCCTGTGGCATTACCGAGCTTGATTACGGGTACGATCCTGGCATCGGGCCGGATCTTCGGTGAAGCAGCCGCGCTGATGTTCACCGCAGGTATGAGCAGTCCACCTTTGGACTTTACAGATTGGAATCCGACGAGTCCAAGATCACCGCTTAATCCTTTCCGTCCGGCAGAGACACTTGCTGTCCATATCTGGAAAGTAAATAGTGAAGGTATTGGGCCAGATTCCAAAGAAGTGGCAGCAGGGGCATCCGCCGTGCTTGTCATTCTCGTGCTGGCGTTCAATCTAAGTGCACGCTGGATCGGTCGGGTTGTATTCCGCCGCATGACAGCTTCGAAATAAGGAGGAACCAACATGGCCATACCTTTTGGTACGGAACAGTTAAGCATATATTATGGACATTTCCAGGCGGTCAAGCAGATTAGCCTGACGTTTCCTGAAGCAAGCGTAACGGCTCTTATTGGACCGTCTGGTTGCGGTAAATCCACGTTCCTCCGGTCGCTGAACCGAATGAACGACGAGATTGCCGGTTCCCGTACAGAGGGACATATCTGGATGGACGGTAACGACCTGAATGAGCCTGGAACCGATGTAATCAAGCTTCGCCAGAAGATTGGCATGGTGTGGCAGAAGCCAAATCCTTTTCATAAGTCCATCTACAACAATATCGCGTTTGGCCCCCGCTACCGCGGTACGAAGAGTAAGAAGGCACTGGATGAAATTGTGGAAAAAAGCTTGCGCCGTGCTGCGCTCTGGGACGAAGTAAAAGACAGACTGCATGAGTCAGCTCTGTCTCTCTCTGGGGGACAACAGCAGCGCCTGTGTATCGCTCGCGCTTTGTCTGTTGAACCACAGATTCTGCTGCTCGATGAGCCGGCATCTGCACTTGACCCGGTATCTACGGGTAAAGTTGAAGAGTTGATTACCGAGCTCAAGAAGGAGCTGCGGATTGTTATTGTTACCCATAACATGCAGCAGGCGGCACGCATCTCGGATTATACAGCTTATTTCTATCTGGGAAGCATGATTGAGCACGGGGATACAGAGCATATTTTCACGAACCCGGACAATCGTCTGACGCAAGAATACATTATGGGTCGTTTCGGTTAATTGGATCATGGAGTGTCACATAGAGCAACAGACAGAGAGATAGAGAAATAATAGAGACAAAAGAAAGCACAATGCCTGGACGGTTGTTCGGGGGTTGTGCTTTTTTAATTTATATTTTAGTGGGATTTTCTGTATGCGGGATAAACATTATGCTACGATATTTAGTGTGAAGAGAACGTTTACATGACTTCGAAGGAGATGTTGATAATCACTACGGATCAGATGTCTTACGACCATATGGCAGCTCAGATTATACAGAACTACACTATTGAGAAACCTGTCGTTTCATATATTCGTCATAATGAGAATCTGACATATCATGTCGTTGATGAAGCAAGCGGGCAGAAGTATCTGCTACGTATCCATCAAGCCGCCTATGCAAGTATGACAGGCATTCAGCATACGCTTCATGCGCTGGAGGCAGAGATGAACCTGCTTCATGAGTTAAACGCAACGACAGCATTGCGCGTGCAGCATCCGGTACGGAATGTATCGGGAGACTGGGTCACGGTATGGAAAAGTGAAGCGGGTAAAGAAATCTGCTGTACAGTACTGGAGTGGATTGAGGGAAGGGACATCCAGCAGGGAGAACGCCTGACAACAGAGCAGATCTATGATCTGGGGGCACAACTGCAGATGCTTCATCAATATGGGCGTGAGCAGAATCAGACAGATCGAACAAAGGTGCGGCCGGCATATGGCAATAGCCATGAGAACTTGGTCATGCTAGGGCAGCTAGAGGAAGGTGTCCGACTGGGGATTTTTACAACGGAAGACTTTGATCTGCTTCGTGAGACGTTTGAGAACATTAATGAGCAGTTAGAAACATACCCGCATTACGCAGGGACATGGGGGATCATTCATGGGGATATTACTCGCAACAATCTGCTGATAACGGAGCAGGGGATTTCCATGATTGATTTTTGTCTACACGGTTATGGTTATTATCTTTTTGATGCCGGAGGGGCAGCACTTATGTTCAATCGGGAGGAACGTGACATATTTTTATCCGGTTATACCCAACAGATCGCACCACTGACGGATCGTGATATTCGATTGATGGAAGGGTTCATGTTGATCTTTACACTGGGTTATTATGCTTTTCAGATGGCGAATGAGTCGAGGCACGAATGGATGAAAGATCGCATGCCGCAGCTGTGCAGCAAGTATTGTAGACCCTATGTACAGAACGAGAGCATCTTCTATGAGTTATGAGGTGTTTCCTTTTCTAGGAGCTATAACTTAGGATTAAGATTGTGAATATTACCTGGGCGTCCTGAACAATCGGGGTGCTCTTTTTGCATGCATTAGATAACGATCTTAATGGACACCTATGAAGAAAGTATAAACTCTGAGGAGAGTCAACTTTTCTTAGCTACAATATAGTCATGGGAGGATGAAGCAGCGATGAGAGACAGCGAGAATATATTGCTGGTGGAGGATGATCCGGAGATTGCCCGTATTTTGAGAGATCATCTACGTCATGAGGGTTATGGGGTAACTTGGGCATCAAGCGGTTTGGAGAGCTGGGAAGACTTTAGGGAGGGAACCTATCAATTAGTCTTGTTGGATCTGATGCTACCGGAAATGGATGGGTTCACGGTATGCAAAAACATTAGACTGATCAGCGATGTTCCGCTGCTCATGATGAGTGCTCGAATCGAGGAAGAGAGCAAAGTCAGGGGGCTTGGGCTGGGAGCTGACGATTATATTACGAAGCCCTTCAGTCTAACGGAACTTACAGCTCGCATTAAATCTCATCTGAATAGGTACCGCAGATATCAGGGCGTAGAGCCGGATTCGACAGATAGACAGTATAACGATGGGTTATCGATTGATTATTTGAATCAGCGCGCACAGGTTCATGGAGATCATGTGGCACTAACCAACAAGGAATGGGCTTTGCTCATACTGCTTGCTTCTCATCCTGGCCGGGTGTTTACCAAGGCGGAACTGTATGAACATGTCTGGAGTCAGCCAGAGGCGGGGAACTCGAGTACAGTCACAGTTCATGTGAAGAGCCTTCGGGCCAAGCTTGGTGACGAGCCCCATCATCCACGCTGGATTCAGACGGTGTGGGGCAGTGGTTACCGGTTCGTGGGGGAGACTGAGGAATGAAGTTGAAGTACTGGTTAATGCTTGCCTTCCTCATTGTAATGCTGCTGCCTGTCGCTGCTGGGTGGGCGCTGTACTCCCTGTATAACTATTACAATGATCAGCGTGCCGTAACGGAATATGTGGAGTTGTCCGGACAATTGGCTCCTATTGAACTGGCTTTATCTGACCCGGGACTGTACCAGCTGCACTCGCCTGATGCTTTCGCTGCACTCTCTGAATTGGAGAATGGTCGGGTGAACTTTGCTCTGTATTTACCAACAGGGATTCGGGTGTACACATCAGAGGGGAGTACATGGTCTGCTGGAGCTTACACCGTTGGGGGGGCGGAGCTGTATCGTAATTTGTACAACTTACAGATTCGTCATCGTACATTCTCGTTGAAGAAACCCGTATGGGAAAAAGGTGAGTTGGTAGGCATTTACGAAATCGTCATGCTGCGTGGAGATTGGCTGGAAGGCATATCCTTGCGGACTACCTGGGTCATGGGTCTCGCTGCTACTTTCTTTATTCTGTTATACGGAACAGTGCTGTGGTTGCTATCCCGAAAGCTCTTTCGGCCGATGAAATATCTCATAGAACGAATGGATGCTTTTGCACGGGGAGAGGCTGCTACGGATGTGGTACCTGTTCGTCATGATGAAATGGGCATCTTGCTCCAACAGTTTGATGCAATGCAAGACAAGATCAGACATACTCAGGCCGATGTGGAGAGGGAGCAAAAAGAAAAAGAGCTCATGATCGCCTCGTTATCCCATGATCTGAAAACACCGTTGATGTCCATTAGTGCCTATACGGAAGTACTTAACGGTGATCGTCAACTGAAACGCCTTGAAAGGCAGGAATATCAGGATGTGCTGCTCGGAAATGTGGAGCGGATGAAACAGATGATTAGTGAACTTGAGATGTATACGGCGTTGGGTTCCAGTGAATCGGAGATGGCCATGGTTAAGGTGGAAGGTGAAGAGTTTTTTGATATGCTGCTTGGGAGCTATGAGGGACTTGCCGAGCGTGGTCAGATTGACGTGAAGATGGATGTCCGCACAGATCAACTGTACCGAGTTCATCCCGAACAACTGATGCGCCTGACAGATAATCTGATAAATAATGCACTACGCCACACAAGGACGAACGGTGTAATGGGACTAGGGGTTATTGCTTCAGATTGGGAGCTTCCTGAATGGATTATTCCTTCGCTTAGAGCTGAATTGGATAACTACAGGGCGGGAGCAACATTGATCTTAGTACAAAACGAAGGTCCTGCTATTCCTGAGGAACAGCTCATTCGTATCTTCGAACCCTATGTTCAACACCAGAATCAGGAGGAGAAGACATATGCAGGTGGTTCGGGATTGGGATTGAGTATAGCCAAACGGGTTGCAATAAAGCACGGAGGGGATATGCGCATGTGGTCATACGAAGGATATGGAACGCTGGCAGCATGCCGATTGCCTGAACATGGAGAATGTAAATGCAGAGAGGGTGGATAAGATGATGAAAAAAGGATGGATGATGCTGGGTACTGCTGTGTTGGCAGGCGCCCTGCTTGGAGGTTGCGCGGAGAAGGATATGCTGGCTATGTCAGGAGATGAGATGATTGAGAAGGTTGTCTCAGCAGAAACAGAACCCGCCTCGTATTATGCGGAAGGTGTGATGAAGATATGGGCGGATGACAAGCTGACTAACACGATGCAAATAAAGGAATGGGTAGATGGTGAAACCGGACGAAAGCGCACGGAAACATCAGAGAATGGCAATGTCAGTTACGCAGTTAATGATGGAAAGAAGATCATCATATATGAAAAAGAAACAGGGGCAGCATATTCCATGGATGCATCATCCGTGTCACAACAACCTAATCAAACCCAGAAGCAAATATTGCTCGATCAACTAGAGCGGTTACGTACTACGCATGATGTGAATATGATGGGACAGGAGAAACTTCATGGACAGGACGTCATTCATATTGAATTGACACCAAAAGAAGAAGGCGCATTCTCCATATCTTCAGAGTATTGGGTAGATCCCAAAACGTGGATGATTGTCAAAGTAAACAGCGCGTATGGGGATGGAAAATCAGAAATGGTCTATGATCCGATTCAGTATGACCCTGAATTCACAAAGGATACTTTCGTGATTGATATCCCTAAGGAGGTCGATGTGAAGGACTTGAACGATATGATGCAGAATTCCGAAGTGACCCTAGATGAAGCGGAAAAAGCGTTGGAACAGCCGTTCCTACAGGACATGAGTGGAGAATTCGAACTATCACGGATCGAAATGTCTACATCGCGCGGTGAGCTGAGCAGAGATGAAGTAACCTTGTATTATGTAAGTAACGACAAGGTAGAAGTCAGCCTGACGGTATTCAAGATGCCGGAAGAAAATGTGGACGATACACTAATACCGGATGAAGCCGAGATTAAGGTTCGTAACACCGAGGGTTCATATATGAAGAGCATTCGGAACATATCATGGAGTGAGAATGACTTACGGTACTCCATCATGGGTGAAAACGAAGGATGGACAAAGGCAAAGCTGCAAGCTTGGGCGGAAGAACTGACCCTTCCCAATCCGTCTAGATGAGCTAAAGAATAATAATAAGGTTGCCGCAGAAACGAAGCGGCAGCTTTTTTTGTATATTCTCCTTTTGGTGTGGTGGATATCTATTCGATCTCCTTTCAGTCCATTCCAAAAAGGCAAGAGGGCAACTTCACGTTTACAGTTCAATATGCATATTTATAGGAGACAATCTTGATTTGGTGATGGAGGCAGGAGAAGGGGGCATCGCAGGATGGCTGTTTTATCAACAGGGCCAATTGAAAATAATATAGTGGTGGGAAGCGGCGAGCGTCCTACACAGAGAATTACAGTGAAATTAGACAATCGGAGTCTCACTAGTTTCTCTACCGTTCTGGTTCAAGGCTATTATTTGAATGGCGTTCGCACACTATACGTTGAGGAATTGTTTAATGTTTTGCCTAACCAGGTTATAACAAAAGACTATTATGCAGATTTGGATGCATTTGAGTTTATATTTACCACAGGTGATGATGCGGAGGATGAAGTTCAGATTTCCGTATGGGGGAAAAACGAGAACGGTCAACTGGTAACGGCACATCGTTTGGTGTCTGAGGAATTGTTAGGAGCGAACCCCGGTCTAGTCGGGGTAACGGGTGCGACTGGAGCTACAGGGACAGCAGGGGTTGCGGGAACAACTGGTCCTACAGGGGCTACAGGTGTTACAGGACTGACAGGAGTTACTGGTCCTCCTGGAGGAACTACGGGATCGACGGGAGAGACCGGTGTCACTGGGACCACGGGGGAGACAGGATCTACCGGAGTGACAGGAGTCACGGGCGCTACTGGAAGTACGGGGACCACAGGAGAGACAGGGCTTACCGGAGTGACGGGTGTTACTGGGAGTACAGGAATAACAGGAACGACTGGAGTCACCGGGAGCACAGGGGAGACAGGGTCTACTGGAGCCACAGGTGTCACCGGTAGTACGGGAATAACAGGAACGACTGGGGTCACTGGGGATACAGGTGCGACAGGACTGACGGGGACGACCGGAGTCACTGGTGTTACAGGCGCAACAGGCGTAACGGGGACGACCGGAGATACTGGTGTTACAGGTGCGACAGGCGTAACGGGTGCCACCGGAGTTACTGGAGATACGGGAGTGACAGGCGTAACGGGGACGACCGGAGATACTGGTGTTACAGGTGCAACCGGATTGACGGGAGCAACAGGAGTCACTGGAGATACAGGCGCTACGGGAGTTATTGGAGATACGGGTGTGACAGGACTGACGGGAGCGACTGGAGTTACTGGGGATACAGGTGCAACAGGAGTTACGGGAACGACTGGAGTTACTGGAGATACGGGCGCGACAGGCGTGACAGGAGCAACCGGAATTACTGGAGATACAGGTGCGACAGGTGTCACGGGATCCACTGGAGTCACTGGCGTTACAGGTGCAACAGGCGTGACGGGAACGACTGGAGTCGCTGGAGATACAGGTTCGACAGGCGTGACGGGAACGACTGGAATTACTGGAGATACAGGCGCGACAGGTGTGACGGGATCCACCGGAGCTACTGGTGCTACAGGGGTAACAGGCGCTACGGGAGTTACTGGCGATACAGGTGCGATAGGCGTCACAGGCGCTACGGGAGTTACTGGCGTTACAGGTGCAACAGGCGTGACGGGAACGACTGGAGTCGCTGGAGATACAGGTTCGACAGGTGTGACGGGATCCACTGGAATTACTGGAGTTACTGGTGACACAGGTACAACAGGAGTAACGGGAGCGACTGGAGTTACTGGGGATACAGGTGCAACAGGTATAACGGGATCCACCGGATCCACTGGTGATACGGGTGCGACAGGCGTGACGGGAACGACGGGAGTCACTGGTGTTACAGGAGCGACAGGAGTGACGGGATCCACCGGAATCACTGGAGATACAGGCGCGACAGGCGTGACGGGAACGACGGGAGCCACTGGTGTTACAGGAGCAACAGGACTGACGGGAACGACGGGATCCACTGGTGTTACAGGCGCAACAGGCGTAACGGGAACGACCGGAGCCACTGGGGTTACAGGTGCGACAGGCGTAACGGGGACGACCGGAGTTACTGGGGCTACAGGTGCGACCGGATCAACTGCAGCTTCGGCTCCGGCAGACTCTTCCTTGTTTGCTGATAGCCAGACCGCAGCGTTGGGTCTTTCATTAGTAGCTGAAACGACGATTCAGACACTTAATGTACCTGTAGTGGCAGGTCAACGCGTGAAAATAGACAACAGTACACAAGTAGCAGTAGTAGTAGGTTCTAACTGGACTATCGCATATAACATTAATCTGAGACGTAACGGAGTTCTAATTAATCAATTGCAACTCTCAAGGAGCGGTAATGCTGCGGGAACGTTAAGGTTTCTTTCCTCCAACACTTACGTGGATACTGCCCCTGCTACAACGACTAACGCATACACGATAAGCATCCAATTTACAACCACTACAAGCGTCACTAGTGCCTCAGCGGAAGTGAGAAATATTAATGCTATTCGCTTCAGTTAAAATAGACATCGAACTTATGATAATTACACGTTACTTTTGTTGACATATATGATGTTGTACATTACTCTATGGGTATGCTTGATCATGATCAAAAACTTAGAAATGTACCAATTCGAATCGAATTAAGATAATACAGCGGATGATAACGAGCGGGAGAGACCTGGGTTAGCCGAGCAATATGGCTAGTGTTCAGGCACCGAAGGAGCAAGCTGCTGCGCACCCGGCGCAGTGGTTAATCTCTCAGGTAAATGTACCATCGTTGGACGCAACTCTGGAGAGTGCGCGAACTGCGCCACCCAAGGGGTATATGATCAGTCAGCCCGGTGAACTTGTCTGTAATCGCAGGCAGTGCACCCTTGTCGTGAGACACTGCTGATCGTGAAACTCTCAGGTATCGAGGACAGAGAGAGGGCCTAAGGCCTTCTTCTGTCCTTTTTTGATGTCATCATATCTAAATAAGGGACATTGTGGATGAAACTCCTGGATCGAAATGACGAATACATTTTACAAATATGAATCATGATTAATAATGGAGGTTTACAAGTGCGATTTAAAGATGTTTTCTCAATTATTGGTCCGTCGATGACGGGGCCTTCAAGTTCACATACAGCTGGAGCGGCAAGGTTAGGGAGAATTGCTCGACAGTGGCTAGGATGTACGCCAGATCGTGCCCGGCTGACACTGTACGGTTCATTTGCAGATACGTATCAGGGGCACGGAACAGATCTGGCACTGATCGGCGGTCTGCTGGATTATGTCACAGACGATCCGCGTATCCCGGATGCAGAGCAATACGCAGAGGAAGCGGGCATGGAGGTTGAGTTTTATACAAGTGGCCTGCCTGCTCCTCATCCAAATACGGTCAAAATTGAGTTGTGGCATGGAGAACGTGCCTGCTCCTTAATCGGTGCATCCATTGGTGGTGGAAGCGTATCGGTGCATTCGATGAATGATTTTCGTGTTCAGATTAGTGGTGAGTTTCCAACACTCGTTCTGCGACATGCGGACAAAGCAGGGGTGCTTGCATCGGTAACGTCCACGATCAGTTCATCCGGGGTTAACATCGGGTATATGCAGGTGGACCGGAAAGCCCGTGATGGCGAGGCACTTACCGCGATGGAAATGGATGGTTTGCCTAATCCCGATATGCTCAAGCGTCTAAGGGAGCTGGACCATGTGCTAGACATTCGTGTTATTGATTTGAAGAGAGGAGTTGATTCGGATGCGATTTAAACATTTACACGAACTGAATACGATCTGTACAGCGGAATCCAAAACCATTGCTCAGCTAATGATTGAGGAGCAAGTTCAGGAGACCAATACACCGGAAGCGGATGTTGTGAAGCAGATGTCTGAATATTATCAGGTGATGAAGGAAGCGGTACGCAAAGGGTTAACGGAAGATACGACATCACGCAGTGGATTAACAGGTGGAGACGGCAAAAAAATGGCTGAGTACATTCGCAAGGGCGAGACTTGCTCGGGAGATGCTTCCGCACTTGCCATGGCGTATGCCCTGTGTGTATCTGAAGTGAATGCCTCCATGGGTCGGATCGTGGCAACACCAACAGCCGGTTCCTGCGGCATCATCCCCGGTGTGTTTATTAGCTCACAGGAGCGATTTGGCTGGACGGACGAACATTTGGTGAACGGGTTGTTCTGTGCGGGAGCGATTGGTTATGTTATTGCCAACAATTCATTTATCTCCGGGGCCGAAGGTGGCTGCCAGGCGGAAGTGGGTTCCGCGATCGGCATGGCTGCGGGTGCCATGGTTGAACTGCGTGGAGGTACACCGGAACAGGTCGTTCATGCCGTTGGTTTGGCGTTAAAAAATACACTGGGCCTTATCTGCGATCCGGTCGCAGGCCTTGTTGAAATCCCGTGCATCGTCCGTAATGGACTGGGTGCAGTTACGGCGCTGGCTGCGGCTGACATGGCCCTGGCCGGAGTGCGTAGTGCCATTCCGTCAGATGAAGTCATCGATGTCATGCTGGAAGTAGGCAGTGCGATGCCGAGCCGCCATCGGGAGACAGCCCAAGGCGGGTTGGCCCAGACGCCAACAGGCCGCAAAATGATGCAAAAGCTGGCTAAACCAAAGGCAAAGCGTGCCGAGCCTGAGCAGGAGTCGAAACCAGCGGATTCTGACACAACTACAAGTGGGGCGGACAATGCTCAAGTGGACAAGGGTACTCAGGTTTAAGCTGAACCGGGACCACCGATATATAAATCAGTGACATTATGATGTATAACGGCGAATACAAAATTACAAAACAAGCGTCCGCGAACCCGAATCCGGGTTATGCAGGACGCTTGTTTTATGCTGCCAGATGAAGCGAAGTTAGGATACTTATATTTGACTTCAGATGAATGTGTATTATGACTCTAGTTCTGGCTCACAGCCGTACTCAGTACGGCATATCCATACGCGGGCAGTTCAATGGCGAGTATGCCATCTTCCTTGGCAGTACGATGGTTTCCGCCGAATAACTCGGTCCATTCCTCGTCACCAGCCTCCAGCTCGACAATAGCCGTCTCTTCTGATCGATTGAACAGAACCAGAATGCGTTCCTCCTCATTTTGTCGCTCAAATACCAGTTGGCTGCCATCGGGACGAGCCTGCAAGAAACGAACGGTGCCTTCTGCACGCAGGGCAGGATGAGCATGACGCAGGGAGATCAGTTTCTGATAAAAGTTAAACAGCTCTCGGTCCTGCTTTGCTTCATCCCATTCCATGCATTTACGGCAGCCCGGATCATGTTCGCCGTCCATGCCAATCTCGTCTCCGTAATAGATGCACGGAGCACCCATATAACTGAACTGGAATAACGCAGCCAGCTTCATCTTGCGCTGGTCGCCTTCACACAGTGTGAGCAGCCGCGGGGTATCGTGGCTGTCCAGCAAGTTGAACGCCACTTCGCTGGCCTGAAGCGGATAACGGGATAACTGTCGCCCGATGGAGTTTGCGAACTGTTCGGCGTGCATCGTATTTTTCACAAAGAAAGCATTCACGGCATCGGTAAACGGATAGTTCATGGACGCATCGAACTGGTCACCTTGCAGCCAGGAGGAAGACTCGTTCCATACTTCGCCCAGAATATAGGCATCCGGATTAGCCGCTTTGACTACACGGCGGAAATCACGCCAGAATGCATCGTCCACTTCGTCTGCCACATCCAGCCGCCATCCGTCCGCACCCACTTCCTTGATCCAGTACTCGGCAACCTCCAGCAGATAGGCCTTAACCTCAGCATTCTCCGTATTCAGCTTTGGCATATGCGCTTCGAATCCGAATGTCTCATACGTTGGAATGCCGTCCTTCACGTCCAGCGGGTATTCATGTACATGGAACCAGTCCTTGTATTTGGATTGTTCTCCGTTCTTCTGCACATCAACAAACGGAGCAAATGTCTTCCCGGAATGGTTGAACACGGCATCCAGCAGTACGCGAATTCCACGTGCGTGGCACAGCTCGACCAATCGTTTCACGGTATCTGCGTCACCAAAGTGCCGGTCTACCTGCAGGTAGTCTTCGGTATCGTATTTGTGATTGGTAGTGGCTTCGAAGATGGGTGTGAAGTAGATCGCATTAATGCCAAGATCGCTGATGTAATCCAGATGGTCGATCACGCCCTGAAGGTCACCGCCGAAGAAATTGAAAGGTGTCGGCTCACCACCCCACGGCTCTACCTTTTCCGGACTAATATCCGGGTTGCCGTTGGCGAATCGTTCAGGGAAAATCTGATAGAACACTGCATCCTTAACCCATGCAGGGGGTGTGAATACAGCTCCAGCATGAATATAAGGGAACTGGAACATACGACCCGGATCGTCTGGTTCTTTTTCCTGGAAGTCCGTCTCGGTCATCCAGATCTGTTCGTCTCCGTTTTTGAGCAGAAAAGAGTACTTCAGTCGGTGGTAGGGAGGTTTCACCTCACCCTCGAAGTAATCGAACATGGAGTCAGAGGTGAACTTTGTTAAGGGAACCAGCGCTTTGGTTGCATCCCACGCATATTTATCCCCGGTCAGGGCATGTACCTCGGTCAGATCATTCTTTTTGGCACGCAGGCGCAGATGGATTGTATCTTGGTCATAGGCATAGGCCCAGTTTCGTTTCGGTTGATGATAAATAGCTTCCAGCAACATAATGATTTCCTCCCGTCAGGTGTAGCACTGATATGTACTTGGTAGACTTGATTAATATGACATTCCCCACGTTAATGGATAAGCTATAATTAGCATGTATGGTAACGTAAAGGACTTCAACATTTGCTCAACAAGACATGAATCCATATGATATAGACAGCTTTTATCATGATGATGCTCAGATATATCATTAACCCATTGGGGGCAGAAAGGAAACGAATATTCGGATGAAAACCAAACTGTTATATATTGAAGATGATACGGAAATTGCGACTTGGGTCAGAGCCGATCTGGAGGAGCGCGGTTATGAGGTGGTATGGCTCGGCAGTGGTGAAGGTGCAGCGGAGGCTGCTGTCGGTTGTTCACTCATTATTCTTGATGTCATGCTGCCTGGGCTGGATGGATTTACGGTGGGCCAGCGACTGAAAAAAGAACATCCCGCCGTGCCCATTGTCATGCTCTCGGCCAGAACGTCCATTGACGATAAGTTGCACGGTCTTGATTTTGCCGATGACTATGTGACCAAACCATTTCACCCCGATGAACTGGCTGCCCGGATTGAAGTACAACTGCGTAAGGCAGGAACAGCGGTCTCATCGGATACAGCCCTGAAGCTGGATCATCTCTCCATCTATGAGAAGGACAACCGGATCGTCAATGAGGAGACGGGAGATGAGATTATTTTATCGGGAAAACAGTTCCACATCTTCGCCTACCTGCTACGACATATGGGCATGATTCGAACCAAAGAGCAGATCTATGAAGCCGTCTGGAACGAGCCCTATCTGGATGGGGACAAAACTTTAATGGTACATATTCGACATCTACGCGAAAAGCTGGAGCTTGATCCGGCCAATCCTGTAGTTATTCAGACGGTCCGTGGTGTGGGATATCGTGTGAAGAAGCCATGAATAAAAAACAATCCGGGCGGCGCAAGCTTCGCTTTGGGCGGTCCTTGATGTCCAGATACATCCTCCTGATCTTGGCGGCTGTATTATTTGTGCCCGTTGTACTTCCGATCATATCCGTTATATATATTGTTGTAGTGAATAACACGGACACGAATATGAACCGCGCCGCGCCTTACGGTGATGTTACTAAGATCAGTAACCTCTGGTCACATGAAGCGAAGAACCTGGATGGTGCTTCGGATGAAGAGATTAAGGCCCGGTTGGAGCAATTACATGGCTCGTATCCCAAATCTTCCATGTATCGTGTGAGTGTGAGCGGTGAGACCCTCTTTATTCTTGGGGGTGAAGATGTAACGCTTCTGAAATCCACGTCGCCGGACGGGAGGACAGACACGACATTGAGATGGTCACTGGATTCCGGGCAAACGACAGAGACTTATATTCCAGCCTTATGGAATGTAAACAATACGGTGCAATTCATGAAAGTAGCTTCCTTTCGCGATCCACTGACCGTAGTTGCATATATTGGAGGAGCTGAGCAGGACAAAGGACAGGGATTCATGATCATTGAAGTGCCACGGTCACTTCTGCAAATGAATCAGAGTAACTGGCCGATGGAACTCTTGTATCTTGGTATCGTAATGACCCTCATCTTTCTGATCTTTATCATTATGTCGATTCTCTTCTTCGCACGCATTCGCAAACGACTTATTCGGTTGCAGACGGCCATGATGACCACAGGCAAGGAAGGTCTCCCGCTTCCGGTAGATATCCGCCGGACAGACGAGATTGGTCAACTGGAAGAATCCTTCAATCAGATGGTGCATCAACTGTCCGACAGCCGCCACCGTGAACGCGAGGAAGAACAATTGCGCAAACGTCTCATTGCAGGGCTTTCCCACGATCTGCGTACCCCGCTAACGGTGATTCGTGGACATATGCATGCTTTGCACAAGGAAGAGCTGAGCGAGCAAGGTGACCGTTCATTACATCGCATGGAAGCAAAGATGGAGGACCTCGGTGGGCTCATTGACAACATGTTATCCTACAATTTGCTCACAAGTGGGAAATATACACTGAAGCTGGAAGAGAAAGATATACTGCGGATCGTCAGGGAAACGGCGGCCGCCTGGTACCCGGTCTGGGAGAAAGAGCAATTCGATATTGATATTGACCTGCCAGAGGAACCGTTGATTTGGCATATGGATGAACAGGGCATGCGCCGTATTCTTGATAATTTGTTCCAAAACGTGATCCGTCATGCCGCCAACGGGAAATATATTGGTATATCTACTCAGGAGATTCAGGGTGAGACGGCCATCGTTATTCAGGATCGGGGTCCGGGAATGCAACCGAATTCCGACACAAAAGGCACAGGTCTAGGCTTATCCATTGTAGACCTGTTGATTCGTGAGATGGGTCTGCGCAAGCGGGTAGACAGTTCCGATACGGGTGTCCAGACATATATCTACAGTGGTAAGGGAAACAGGGAAACAATAAACCGCTGAATTAGCTTTTTTAAACTAAACTTAAACTAGAGACTACTTTGGCTTTAACCTTGGAAGGTTACGATAGTTCCGAGGTGATCATACAGTGAGTGAAAATATTATTCAAACGGCGAATTTATGGAAAACATACCGGGACCGTGCAGCGGTCCGTGAACTTGATCTGCATATTAAAAAGGGAGATATCTATGGCTTCCTCGGTCCCAACGGTGCCGGCAAAACAACAACGATTCGCATGCTTCTCGGCTTGATTAAACCAACCAAAGGCGTGATCCGTGTCTTCGACAAGGACATCCGCAAGGATCGCATGGATATTTTGCGCCGTGTGGGTTCCTTGGTCGAATATCCGTCCTATTACGGACATCTGAACGCAGTAGAGAATCTGGAAACTTTGCGCCGCATCATCAATGTACCAAAATCAAGAATTGCTGAAGTGCTGTCCATTGTAGATCTGACCAAGGATGCCAAACGTTCAGTGAAGGGGTATTCCCTTGGGATGAAGCAACGTCTGGGTATTGCCAGCGCTTTGCTGGGTGAACCAGAGCTGCTGATTCTGGACGAACCAACGAATGGGCTTGATCCGGCCGGTATTCAGGAGATTCGGGAACTGATCAAACGCATGCCGCTGGAACATGGCATTACCGTTCTGGTTTCCAGCCACTTGCTGAGTGAAGTCGAACAGATGGCAAGTCGTGTTGGTATTATCCGTGAAGGCAAGATGGTGCTTCAGGATACTATCGCAAGTCTGCATAGTCAGACGGGTAGCTCTATCCGGTTAACGGTTTCCGAGCCGGAAGAGGCTATGAAGCTGGCGAGAGAACAGGGACAATTTGGTCAGCAACAAGGTGCTGCATTAACGTTCCCTTATATGGATAACAGTTCAGTGGCACTGCTTGTACGCCGATTAATTGAGCAGGATCATGATGTGTATCGTGTAGAGGAACAGCGTCAGTCGCTGGAAGATCTGTTCATGCGGGTCATTGGCGAGGGGGCTTCCATATGACCGGGCGAGCATTATCGTCAGACTGGCTCAAGATTCGGGGGAAAGGGATCTGGTTTCTTGTCTTTCTGGCCCCTCTTGGATTGACAGCAATGCAGGCGCTTAATTTTGGCTTACGGCTAGACTATCTGAAAGAGCAATATGCAGATAACCTGTGGGGCGGATTGCTCGGCAATGTGGTTGTCTTTGTGCCCTTGTCTCTGATGCTGGGAGCAACCATTCTCAGCTCCATGATCGCTAATGTTGAGCATGAACAGGGATCTTGGAAACAGTTGCTCGCGATGCCCATTCCCAGATCAGCCGTGTATTTAGCCAAGTTCCTGCTTGCTTGTGTGCTACTGGTGATCTCCTGCCTGCTCTTAACCGCAGGCATTGTAGGTCTGGGTCTGATCCTCGGATTCCATGCCAGCGAAATACCTTGGACACATGCAATCAAGCTGGGGCTATTGCCTTTGGCTGGTGCACTTCCGGTGTTGTCACTGGAGTTGTGGCTCACGATGGTTAACAAAAATCAGGCGCTTCCCGTCACCCTGGGCATCTTTCTCGCGATAACGGGTATGTTCTCACTCAGTATCTCACCGAGCTTTCCGCTCGCATGGGCACAGATGGCCTGGAATGGGCCTAATCCATACCTGTATGCAGGCATGGGGGCAGGTCTAGGGTTATTAATCCTGTTGCTGGGTATGGTGCATTTTAGCCGGAAGGATGTGGCCTGATATGAGCTTTGCGACAACGTACTTCCGAATTTTGTCCGCTGAACGATTGAAAATGAGCAAATCGCCCATATGGCTCCTGATTCTGCTGAGTCCACTCATTGCGCTGCTCATCGGGCTGTTGTCCACGCCATCGGGAAATTGGCAGGTATTGATGACCACGATGGTTTTCCTGCACGGATTGTTATTGTTACCGATGCTGACTGGCGTGTTTACGTCCTTTGTCTGCCGTTTTGAACATGCAGGTGGAGGGTGGAAGCAGATGCTGGTTTTACCGCTCACACGTTCAGGTGTATATGCAGGTAAACTGACGATTGTACTCATGCTTCTGGCGGGTACACAAGTATTATTGCTGATGTCCATTCTGCTGGCAGGCATGTTTCACGGCATTACGATGCCAGTACCTTGGGGATTCTTGGTAGGCAAAATGCTGCTTGGCTTGCTGGCCTGTGTACCCCTGGCTGCCCTGCAGATGTTCGTTTCATTGGTGTGGAGCAGCTTTGCCGCACCGCTCGCACTGAATTTTGCACTGACCATACCGAATATTCTCATTGTAAACTCGGCGACATATGGGCCGTATTATCCATGGGCACAACCGATGATTCTGATGACACCCGTGGACGGCACAGGTTTCGGAGCCTACAATGTTCCACTGGTCACAATGCTGGCGGTTGTTGGAGGCAGTGCTGTTATTTTCATTGGAATCGGCATGATGTATTTTGCAAAAAAAGAAATCTGAATAATCCGTTACACCCTTGGTTATCGTAGATCAAAATCCTCTTTAAGCAAAACATGCAAACTCCATTGTATGTAGGCTTCAGGAGGATTTTTTCTAATGTCTGACCCACCCATCATGAATGGTTAGCTCGCTAACGAACCTGAGGAGTCTTAATCATGGATTTGAAGTGATCTCAGCAATCTAAGGAACCTGAGACATGTTATATCCAATGAAACAACCGTTGGAAGCGTATATGACAGGAGATTATGGGGATTAACGTGTCTGATGTTCCTTAAAATATAAAAAGAGCACATGGACGCTAAATAAGATGTCCTGGGTTCTTTAGAAAATCGTTTAGCCATCCGCCAGAATCAGCTGACGTGGAATTGAACTTCAAGCTTGTTAGAGGCTTAATTTGATCTTTGTATAAAATGTCTGCCTTTGCAGGCACCTCCTAAGTAAATCAAAATTCCAAGTATTACCTCACACATCACGTGAATTGAATCATAGATTACAAGCAAAATGAGACGAGAATCTGGTAAAATAAAAAAAGCTGTTTCTAGGCAGGCTTACATGGTTATTCGAGGGTAGGCCCATTTTTGTAAGGGATAATTAATCCCTGCTGTTAGATGAAGATATTGGCTGAGAAAAGAGGGGTAAGCCTTGGATATTAATAAAACGGAAACCCTGAAGCGCATTATTTCTGAGGGAAGTTCTTACCAATCACTGTTTTTTAACCATCCGGATGCCATTTATGTAATGGACATCCATGGAAACTATATTGATGCTAATCCCTCGGTAGAGCGGATATCTGGGTATACACTGGATGACTTGATTCGTATGAATCAGAGGGAGATCTGTCCTCCGGACAGTGAAAATTCACGTAAACAATACATTAAAGAGGTACTGGCTGGACGTTCAGTCAGTAATCCCATTACTTTTTATCATAAAGATGGATCCCTGAAACAGGCAGAGGTAACGTATGTGCCTATAACGGAGGAAAAAGAAGTTGTAGGAATCTATGGCATTGCCAAAGATGTTACCGATATCCTGGAAGTGCAACGTGAGCTTAAGGAGGCACAGGAGAAATATCAGGTGCTGGCTGACCATGCACAAGATCTGATTACAACTTGTGCTACGGATGGCGAGTTGTTATACGTTTCCCCTTCCGTGTACACCTTACTGGGTTATAAGCCGGAGGAAGTCATAGGAAATTCCTTCAAGGATTATTGTTATTCGGGAGATTATCCAGACCCTATGGATCTTTCCAAGATCGGCAATGGCTGCAAGATGCGTGTGTTGCACAAGAAGGGACATTATATCTGGATGGAGACATTGGCGAAACCTGTGGCTGGAGAGTCTGGAAAGAGTGTCCAGATTGTAAGCATCAGCAGGGATATTACCCAACATAAGGATGCGGACCGACGTCTTCGAGAAAGTCGTCAGCGATACAGATCGTTGTTCGAACATAACCCGGCAGCTGTGTATTCATTGAATCTGGAAGGTAAATACAGTGCAGTAAACAGCAAACTGGTGCAAATGTTGGATATTCCACGCAATAAGCTTATTGGCCAATCTTTTTTATCCAATCTGGATAAATGCGAAGTGCAACATGGCAAACATTATTTTGACATGGTGAAGCAAGGCGAACCGCAATATTATGAGACCCGAGTTGTCAATTCAAGTGGTCGGAAGATTGAAGTATCTGTTACGAATGTGCCCATTATTGTGGATAAGGAAATGGTGGGCGTTTATGGGATCGTGTCCGATATTACCGAGCGCAAGGAATACACGGAACGGATTCAGGAGCTCAGCAAGCAACATGAGCTGATTCTCAACACGGTTACGGAAGGAATATTTGGTTTGGATGCGGATGGAATCACCATGTTTATGAATCCAGCAGCAGCTTCAATGTTCGGTTATGAGGCGAAAGAATTCATTGGCAAAAACTCACATCCCATCATCCATCACACCCGTGCAGACGGAAGTCATTTGCCACAAGAAGAATGCCCGATCCACATGACCGTGTTGGATGGACAGATACGTTCAATCAAGGAAGATGTGTTCTGGCGTAAAGATGGAAGCAGCTTTCTGGTGCAGTATCAGGTGACGCCGATTATTGAACAGGGACAGATTCAGGGCGCGGTGGTTGTATTTAATGATGTGACTGGCGAACGTGAAATTGTACGTGCCAAAGAGACAGCTGAGCTGGCAGCTCAGGCCAAGTCGGAATTTCTGTCGATGGTTAGCCATGAGATCAGGACACCGATGAACGGGATCGTGGGGATGACAGAATTGTTGATCGGTACCGATTTATCGGAAGAGCAGCGTGAATATGCCGAGATTATTCGAGACAGCGGCGATGCTCTGCTGAACATCCTTAATGATATTTTGGACTTCAGTAAGCTGGAATCCGGGAAAATGGCACTGGCTTATGAACCATTTGCATTACGTAAGATGCTGGAACAGGTTGCCGAACTGTTTAAACCGCGTGCAGATGAGAAACATCTGGAGATCAGATATCGTCTCAATCCAAGCATTCCTGAGTTCATGGTCGGTGACGCAATACGTATCCGGCAGATTCTGGTGAACTTGGTTGGCAATGCGCTCAAGTTCACAGATCAGGGAAGCATTGAGGTTGCCGTGGATATTATCAAGGGCAGAAAGCCTGAAGACAGCGTTCTTGATTTTGCGGTACAAGATACGGGAATTGGCATCCCGGCTGACAAGCTGGATCAGTTGTTTCAGTCCTTCTCTCAACTACACCCGGTGATTAACCGGAAGTATGGTGGTACCGGACTGGGACTGGTCATCTCCAAGCGACTCGTGGAGATCATGGGAGGCAGTATCAGTGTCGAGAGTATAGAAGGGGAAGGCTCAACCTTCCGGTTTGCTGTTCCTGCGGCGAGTGTAGATGCTTCAGCAGAACAGACAGCAAGTCAGTTCCATCATGATCGCACACGTCAAAGTGACAAGGTCGCCATGCGTATTCTGGTGGCGGAGGATCATCCGGTAAACCGGAAGATTTTGCGAGAATATCTGGAGAAGCTCGGATACCACGCAGATGTATGTACTAATGGTGTAGAGGCAATTGATGCCATCTCTCAGAATGCTTATGATATTGTCCTGATGGATATTCATATGCCTGTGATGGATGGACTGAAGGCGACAGACCTGTTACGCCGCCTAATTCCACAGGATCGCATACCTCCAATCATCGCAGTTACAGGCAATGCCAAACGTGAAGACAAGGAAGCTTGTCTGGAGATGGGTATGCGTGACTTCATTAGCAAACCGGTTATGCTGAGTGAGTTGAAGCGAGTGTTACAGCAATGGGGACCAAGGGACGAACCTCAACTTGCACCGAATTGAACAACTACTCAAATCAATTATGAAATTGATTCATCTGGCTGTGAAAAATAATAAACACAAACATGCCAATAAAACTCCTCGGATGGAGTGTTATTGGCATGTTTGTGTCGGCAGGCTTTTGAAGTTGAGCCGAAGCATACAAAGTGGAGTTGTATACGAATGGCTTATACCAATGTCAGACGATTGATGTTACCTGATAGGATTTCACAGGAATTGTTGAATTTCTCACGTTCCGTTGCATCCAGATTCAATTCGATAATCTCTTGAATACCATTGCCACCGATGATTGCAGGAACACCGACGCAGACGTTATGTTGCTCATACTCTCCATCCAGGATAGCTGATACGGCGATGATCTTGTGTTCGTCATTGAGGATGGAACGAGTGATATGCGCGAGGGCATTGCCGATTCCGAATTGGGTAGAACCTTTACGGGTAAAGATTTCCCAGCCGGCATCCTTTGTTTTGCGTGCAATATCCTCCAGATCCAGATGTTTGAAGCGCTCCTTGTGCTGATCCATGATGTGCATAATCGGTTTGCCACCGATGGTCACATGCGACCAGGCCACGAACTGGGATTCTCCATGCTCTCCGAGAGCATAACCATGCACACTGCGTGGATCGATGGAGAAGACTTCAGACAGCAGTGTTTTGAGTCGTGAAGAGTCAATGGACGTGCCTGTACCGATGACGTGTTCGCGCGGGAGGCCGGATAATTTCCATACCATATAAGTTACTATGTCAACCGGATTGGCAGCGACGACAAAAATCCCGTTAAATCCACTGTTCATGATCGGGACCACGATGTCTTTGGCAATCGACTCCGCTTCCTCCAGAATATCCAGCCGTGTCTGTCCTGGCTTGGGATTTGCCCCGGCAGTTAAGATAATAACATCCATATTGCCACAATCGGCGTACGTGCCTGCATATACCTTGGTTCGGTTATGTGTGAAGTCCATACAATGGGAAAAATCCAGTGCCTGTGCTACAGCACGGTCATACGTCCGGTCCACCATCATAATTTCCCTGCATATCGATTGATTAATCATGGAATACGCACAACTCGAACCGACAAGACCCGCCCCGATCACCGCTACTTTGCCTGATTTGCCTAACACTGCCGTTCAGCCCCCATTTAGGTTGATATTTATCCGTTACTCATGCGTCCTATGTTAAGTATAGTCCTTTATTTTATGCTGTAATCCACTTCTACGTTACATAAGATAACACATGAAAAAGCTGTGCAGCAATGATATCCGCTATCGCGGGAGCGTATTGGAGTAACGGAGTTAACAAAATTGACATGAATAATCCATAATCATAAGATTTGACGGCGTTTGCACCTGTGTCATTCGACATGACAGCATTCATGCTTGTTGTCGGATGGGGGGTTATTTGTGCGGATCATATACCTGACAAAACTTCTTAGGAATCCGCAGAAACAGAACAAAACCGCCAAAGGGATCTGCCGAGAAGCTGACGAATACATACGGACAAGCAAAAGATAAGCATACTTGATCCATGAGACAGGTTGCCCCGATCCGATGACGGTTCCATAAAGGAACGCTGAAGCCATAATGTTTTTATTCAAGAATCAATTTCATAACTCACTAAAGGTATTATGAAATTGATTCCCAAAAGACTTCATTCCGGGAGGGAATTAATGATGATTGAAGAAGCAGGAGCAACGACGGAAACGGCCAAGAGCCTGGGCATAGGTGCCAGTACTCTTCGTAAATATGCGGCGGCACTGGAAGAACAGGGATACCGGTTCGAACGGTCCGCCAACAAATCCAGACTATTCAAGTCCGACGACATCGAGTGCATTGAACGCCTGATGACTGAACTCAGAGAGCATAATCTACCCCTGGCTGATGCTGTGGTGACTGTATTGGCTCCAGAAGTACCTGTAGTTGTAGTAGAAGTAGATGTCCCGGTGATGGGAATTGAAGGTCTGTCAGAGACGGAATGTGCAGCGACAGTCATGTCATCTGTACTCCCTCAAGAACCTGAAATAATGGGTAATCTGAGATCCTATGAAGGTCTGGGGCAACTGGTAAGTGAGGTGACTTATGGTGCTGTAGAACAACAGCAGGATGATCGGGTACAGCTGCTGCAACAGCGGGTTGATGAACTGGAGCTGACCCTTCAGCATCTGGCTGATACACATATGGCGCTTCAGGAACAGATGGAAAAACAGCGTCTATGGATGAACGAGAAGCTGGAAGAGGAGCGGGATCGTGAACTCGTAACCAATCTGCGCAGTTTTCAGGGAAGAAAACGCAAACCCAAAGGAGTATCCCTACGTATGTTGTTTGGGTTCCTGCCCAAGAAGCATAAGGAAGCTTGAGCAACAGGCATTTACCCATCGTGATTTTGCATTATGGGCCTGATATAATAAGCTCCATACAACATGAAGACTGGCAACGAACTGCTCAGTATAGATAAAGACTGAGTGGATCAGGAAGCTGGCGTGGGAGGATCTGTGGAGCTGCGACGAAGTTGGCAAAGATTGCTCGGACTATGGACGGATCGTCCTCGGCGGGAAGGCACGACCATTGCTGAGCGTTATAAAATACAGGAATTGCTGGGTATGGGGAGCTATGGGCTGACATACCTGTGTACAGATGACCAGAACGGCAGGGAAGTGGCATTGAAGGAGTCCAAACCTAGCAAGGGCAGACTCTCTGCGCACCTGTTAGAGCGGGAGGCGGACGTGATGAGACGTCTGCATCATCCGGCGATCCCTGATCTATTGGATGTGTTCACATCCGGGAGACGAAGTTATATCGTTACCGAGTATATTCGTGGACAGACGCTGGAAGATTGTATATTTGAGCAGGGTCTTCGATATACGGAGCGGGAATGTCTGAAATTAGCAGGTCAACTGCTGGCTCCGGTGGCTCATGTGCATGAGCAGGGATATATTCATGGAGATGTGCGGATTCCCAATGTTATTTTACGTGGAGGGACGGTGCATCTGATTGACTTTGGCCTGGCGAGACGCTTGGGGGAGCCGTTGTTGCCGGAGCTAAAGCGACGTATGCGTGAAGTCCCTGAGCCTGAAGATGAGCCGGCTACACCGGATCATGATTTGCAGGATATCGGCCACTTTCTTCTCTTTATGCTGTATTCGGCTTATGAGCCAGAGAAGGGCCGTGAACCCGCCAGTTGGCAGGAGGAACTTAAGCTTACGCCGGAATTGCACCAGATGCTGGAGCGACTCCTTGGACTCCGGCCAAGTTATGAGGGTGGGGCTACAGAGTTACAGGCAGAGATCGAGAAAGTGTTGCTGAGATTACAATGAAATAGCTCTGTAGGCGGACCTATATTTGTTATCCGTGACCTCTTCGTATGATATCTATAGGGGTCTTTTTCCTTTTTGCTGATAAATGCAAAACGTATCAAAACAGTGGGTTGAATGATATAATGAATAACAATTATACGTTGAAGGAGGCGATTCATCATATGCTTAAAAAACTGGAAGGCGATCATGCCGAATTATTCAAAACATGGTTTCATAGCAAAAAAGACACCATTGTGGATATTGAAGGTAAGCATTATTTAATCAAGCCGCTGGAAAACGTGGTTCAGGAAGAAATAGAAAGTGATCTGGAGCTCAAAACTTTAATTATGCAAGCCAAAAAAGATATTTCTTCGGGTAGGGTCTACTCTACAGATGATATAATTGACGCAATTGAAAAAGGGAATTTATAGATGTTGATCCAGTGGACACCTTCAGCAAGACAGGCTCTCGCTCAAATCAGAAGTGTTCGTTTTACTCAGGAAAATTGATACATACTTATATAGAAACAATACAGGGGTGTTCTGCTGGCCGTAAGTATGGCTGGCGAACACCCCTTTACATATTCATTTATTGTAGGGTCCAATAAGCTGGTGTGATCATTGCTCTTTAAAAGCAGTCGTGGAAGCCGCTTAGCTGGAGCTGTATTTTCTGCTTTTGTAATACCCCGAGCCACTGCGGCTATCCCGGTATTTCACATCTGAAGAAGAATAGCGCTTGTATGAGCGCTTGCCTGAGGAACTGCTGTGACGTTTATATGAGCGCCTGTCGGAGGAGCTATGACGTTTGCGGTGAGATGAAGATTTGGAATCGATAAGTTTGCCGATAATCTTTTTGAACATGAGCTTTCACCCTTTCGACTTCAACTGTTTTAAGCATATACGCAGCTAAATCAGAAGGGGTTTCGATTTTTTCATGGATAATTGTATTCATTGGACAGGAGCTTGGCGTATAATAGGATGTTGCTGATCGCACGGAATTTTTTATTTTGAGTGTTTAGCGTTACAATAGAGGACAGGATAAGATTTTAACGGACAGGAGTAGTTGTTATGATTACAATAAAGACCAAAGAACAGATTGAATATATGAAAAAAGCCGGAGAAATTCTCGCCGCATGCCATAGAGAAATTGCAAAGATGATTCGTCCAGGCATTACGACACAGGAGATCGACCAGTTTGCAGAAGCTTTTATGAAGAAAAATGGCGCTACGCCGGAACAAAAGGGATATAACGGATACCAATATGCGACATGTGCGTCGGTTAATGATGTGATCTGTCACGGGTTTCCGGGAAAATATGCATTGAAAGACGGCGATATCGTTACAATCGACATGGTCGTTAATCTGAATGGCTGGCTGGCGGATTCGGCTTGGTCATATGCCGTAGGTGAAGTGACTCCGGAAGCACAACATCTGCTGGATGTAACGAAAAACTCTCTGTACAAAGGCATTGAACTTGCCGTGGTGGGCAACCGGATCGGAGATATCTCCAATGCGATTCAAGTGTATGCAGAAGGTGAAGGCCTATCGGTTGTGCGTGAGTTTATCGGACACGGCATTGGTGAGAAGATGCATGAGGAACCACAAGTCCCTCACTACGGTCCGCCTCATCGGGGTCCGCGTCTCAAGGAAGGCATGGTTATTACGATCGAACCGATGCTGAATATTGGTACGTTCCGAAGTAAGCTGGATTCAGATGGATGGACTGCTCGTACTTTGGATGGAAGTCTGTCTGCCCAGTATGAACATACGATTGCGATTACGGCGGATGGTCCAGTGATTTTGACAGCACAATAATAGCCAAAAGCAGCTACAATGTGACGATATTTGCATATTTCAAGGCGGCCCACGTTTGTGAACCGCCTGTTTCGGTTTAAACTATTAAGAAGTGATAACACAGAGCCAGTGGTAAGTGATCTCAGCTGACAAGGGTTAACCTTGCGTCCACTTGGCAACAAGGAGGTAATTTTGGTGTCTTTAAATAAACAGATCGTACTTGCTTCTCGTCCCGAAGGTGCCCCATCCAGAGAGAATTTCAACTTCATTGATGCACCTCTTCCTGAACCGGAAGCTGGGCAAGTCCTGGTACGTACATTATATTTGTCGGTTGATCCATACATGCGGGGCCGCATGAAAGATACAAAATCCTATGCTGCACCGTACGCGTTAAATGAAGTGATTAAGGGTGGAGCCATTGGACAGGTTGTGGAATCTTCGGAACCGAATCTGCGCAAAGGTGACCTCGTATCCGGTATGTGGGGCTGGCAACAATATGCCGCAGTGAATACGGCTGATCTTTCGCTAATTGATACCGAAGAAGCACCAATCACGGCTTACCTGGGTGCGCTGGGCCTGACGGGTCTGACGGCTTATTTTGGTATGGAGGACATCGGCAAACCGAAGGACGGCGAAACGGTTGTTGTATCGGGAGCAGCCGGAGCGGTAGGCATGATTGCAGGTCAGATTGGTAAAATTGTGGGAGCACGCGTGGTTGGTATTGCAGGCTCTGATGAGAAATGCGCTTATTTGAAAGAAAAGCTGGGCTTCGACGTGGTGTTGAACTACAAGAAGGAGCAGGATATGTCAGCGGCCATTGAACGGGCTTGCCCGGACGGCGTAGATGTCTACTTTGACAATGTTGGCGGTGACATCTCGGATGCAGTCTTGCGCCACATCAATCGGAATGCACGTATTCCGTTATGCGGTCAGATCTCGTCCTATAATCTGGAGAAGCCGGATATCGGGATGCGACCACAGACGTTGCTGTTAACAAATACAGCATTAATGAAAGGTTTCCTGCTGGGTGACTATACGAAATCCTTCAAGGAAGGCCGCGCCAAGTTGGCGAAATGGATCAAGGAAGGTCATATCCAGTATGAAGAAAACATTGTGGACGGGTTCGAACAGACGCCGGAAGCATTCCTGGGTCTCTTCTCGGGAGATAATCTGGGCAAGCAACTGGTTAAGGTTGCAGATCCTGAATAGATATTGAATGGTTTACATGTACAATTAGGTTGAAAACGAAAAGACACGTTCTGCACACCGAGGGTGCAGCAGAACGTGTCTTTTTTATCTGTAAATCTGTGCGTGGTCTATGTAGGGTGACTAGTGTTCGGCGACCAGCACTTCTTTGTAGTGTTTGTACATATATACACGCCAGCGTACAATCATGCCAAAAGCCAGCAGGAAGAACAATCCGCCTGTTTGCGGAATACTTACATATCGCTGAATGACTTCATGCAGGATCAGGCGTACGGCCAGCAATCCAAGCAAGATAAAAGCAAAGCTGCGAGAACGTGTGGCAAAAATTTCTTCACCTACTCGTTCAAACCGTGTACTGCGAATGAGGGGATAGGAGAAGAGGAACCAGCCCACCAGAAACGCAAAGAATGCCCAGAGTAGAGGAACATGTGTTGCCGGTACAACAAACATGAGAAATCCTGTGCTCATGCCGAGCGGAGGAATAAGGATTTTACGAATGGTCACCGGTCTGTGACTGGCTTTCATGCGGATGAAGATGGCAAGCAGTGCCATGACGAGCATGCCCACGGTTGCTCCGATTTGCAGGTAGTACGGACTGATTTGAGCCACGTAGAACTCCCTCTTTCTGGAATAATATGTTATCCGGAGATCCGGAACCCAATACGAATTGCCGGAATTTTCAGTTCCTATTATATCACAAACGCAGAAAGCCGATAGAAAGCTTAGTGTATCATATACCCGATATGTATTCACAGGGTGTATTTGAAAATTTTGTATTATTGTGCCCGTTGTAAGGCTGTTTATTCGATTAAGGGGAAATCATGCAATGATTGGACAACAATGGATGTATATCAAGCTTATCGGCTCACATCATAGAGGATGGCTTGCAGGTAATACAGATTGGTTAGTACATGTGGTCAGCCTCATATGTGCAAGTGTACTAGCTTTTTTGCTGGTTATCTACAGTTACATCTTATGGATGAAATATAGCAGTAGACGCAGGGAAAAGGTTAAGACGGTACTGATGCAGGAATTACTTTCCGAAGATTCAGTGTTACAGCAGTATCTGGGCCAAGGAGAAGTGAAAGCTGACTTACTGAACATGAGTGGAGATCAACAGAGTGTTTTGCAGCAGCTGTTATTGCAACGGCTTGCTCAAAGTCCGGAAGAGCACGAGACTCTGCGAATTCGTCTGTTATCCTGGCAAGTCTTTGGAAGTTCATACCGGTCGGTTCTGAAGACGGGAAAGTGGAGTGAACGGGTCAACACGTTGTTATATATTGAACAGTTTCATATGATAGAGCTTCTGCCCAGGTTAGAGGATATGCTGCGGGTTACTTCCTGTACGCCGCTTGAACGCTTCATCATATTGCGCATATATGCCAGAACCGGTTATTTCAGAATCGTGAAGGAATTGATGCGTGAGCAATATGTATGGTCCGATTCACAGTATCTGCAGATTCTGCTGTTGCTTACCGATTCATCCTGGACTCGTCTGAAGGATCATTTCAAGGATGTACCTTACCAGGTCCAGTCTAATATCGTCCATGCCATTCGTATTCGAGATGATCAGACGGAGGGTGCTGTTGTCCTACTGGAGAAGCTCATTCTTGGAGAGGATGCATTGCTCCGTACCCATGCGTATCAGGCATTGGCTCAAGTGAGCAGAGGTCGTGAAGATTTGCTGAAGGGGCTATTGCTGGTATGGAACGAATCTGGTGAGGAGAGGCAACGCTTTGAAAGACTAACAGTGACCCAGCTTATGGGTACTGTTCATGCGGATGCTTTTATTCCTAGACTGAAGGTAATGATGGGTGATCCTTCTTTTCAGATCCGACAGGAAGCGGCGAACTGTCTTGCCCGGTACGAGCAGGGACTTGAAGAACTCCGGGATACGGCTGTAAACCATCCGGATAGATATGCAAGGCAGATAGCGGAGGAAACGCTGGAAAGGATGCAGTATGGACGAAAGATGGATTGAGATGCTGCGGAGTTTTGTTTTGGCATGTTACGAGGGGATATTTATCTATCTGGTGTTAGCGATTGTGATGTGTAGTGTTCTGGTAGTTGCTGCCGCTCGCACAATGATCCGCCGGAGGGATCTGGACCCGCTGCAATATCATGAGATGCTGGATGAAGAACTGGCTCCTGCGGTATCCCTGCTTGTTCCGGTGCGGAATAGCGAGGATACGATCGTACAGCGAATCAGCTGTCTGCTGGATATTCAGTATGCACGTTATGAGGTTATTATCATTAATGATGGATCAGAGGACGAGACCATACGGCGTCTAAAAGAAACCTATGACCTGATGCCCATTCGGAGTAAAGTTCATTATTCGGGACTCGGCCAGAGGATAGCTCAGATTAAATGTGTCTACCAATCCAGATTACATCATCGTCTGGTTGTGATCGACAAGGCGTATGGGGGACGAATGGACTCCCTGAATGCAGGTTTGAATATCTCGCAATATCCTTATATCGCCTCTGTTGGACCCAGGACAGTTCTGGAACGAGATGCATTGGTGAAGATTATGAAACCCGTTATGGATGCTCTCCCAGGAGAAGAGGTCGTTGCTTGTAGTGGACGAGTAGATCTCATGGCCCCCAGAAATACGAATCAAACGGATTTAACCGACAACGGCGCAAGAAGGAGAGGCAGTACGTTGTATGTAATGCAGACCATTGAATACGTGCGTGCTTTTCTGATTAGCGGCGTGGGACTTGTTCGTTATAATATTAATGTGCTTTTATTTACGTCTGAAGTATTCGGTATATTCAAAAAGAACCGGGTGTTGGAAGTTGGAGGATACAAGCGCGATGACCAGGTCGCTCACATGGAACTGGTGATGCGGTTGCAGAAACATATGAAGCAGATTCGGAAACGTGGCCGTATTATATATATTCCCGATCCGATCTGCAGGGTAGAAGTACCCGGTACATGGCGTCAGCTGTGCAGACAGCGTATCGGTTGGCACATGCAGCTTGCAAGCAGTCTATGGACTCAGCGGAGCATGATCTTCAATCCGGCCTATGGCTGGATGGGGATGGTATCCATCCCTTATTTTATTTTGATCGAATTGTTGGGGCCTGTGTTGGAACTGGGAGCGATCGTGCTGTTCATTGCAGGCATAGGGCTACAGTGGGTGGATATTAACCTATGCATCATTCTCGTTCTGCTACTGACCCTCTATGGTTCCTTGTTGTCCGCAAGTGTGGTGATGTTCGAAATATGGTGTTCACGCAAGGCATATACGTCCCGAGAGGTGACACGTCTGCTGTTGTATGCATGTACGGAGACGTTCTGGTTCAGACCGCTGAATAACATATCCCGTATATATGGCATGTTGCAGGCTATGGGATTGCGGAAGGCAGAGGAAAAGGACAGCAGACATGGATTAGGGTAATCTAACGATCGATCCTGACAATACCTTGGAACAGAGCAAGGAGGAATACGCTTCATGAAAAAAAGTTACAGGCCAGCCACGATGTGGACGTTGGCTTGTTTTACAGTGGTATCGGTGGTGCTGGTTGTCCCATGGATTATGTGGCAATCCCAGGCCCCGGTTTCACTGAACATCATGATTATTGACAAGAGCAGACCGGACTTGTCCTATCAGGGGCACAAGGGGTTGGTTTGGCTTCTGAATCAACAGAAGATTGTACAGCACACAGGGGAATACTACTCGTATGAAGAGGATTATTACGGTTATGATCTTCAGAACGGGCTTCCACGGATGAAGCAACTGCTGCCTGATGAGGTGACAGATACAGATCTGATCTATCTGACGGCGAATCGGAGTAGTCTGTCTGCACAGAAGAGTGAAGGGAAACAAGGCGGAATCTATGAAGGATTAACGATATACGATGTGCAGAAAATCCGCGAGGCTGCGTATAAAGGTGTAACGATTGTCGCCGAATACAGTGCATTGGCAAATACGGCTTCGAAGATGACCAGGGAGCAACTGTATCCCATTTTGGGAGTGAACAGCAGTGGATGGCAAGGGAAATCGGTATCTAATCTGCAAAGTATAGAAGAAGTACCTCGCTGGGTTAGGGCGCACTATGAGCAGCAGGAGAAGAAGAAATGGTCTTATCACGGAGCGGGTATGCTGCTGATACATATGGATGGACAGGTCATGGTACTGGAGAAAGGTCCGGATGTGAAGACAGGCAATCTACAGATTGCATTTACACCGGAAGGCAGTGATTGGAGCGGCATAACCCAGGATATACATTATAGTGGCTGGTTCGATATCATTGTGCCGCAACAGAAGAACTCCATACTGGCCTGGTATAAGACGGATCTGACGGAGACAGGTGAGCAGAAGCTGGTGGATGCAGGAATTCCTGCGGAATTTGCTGCACTGGTCCGGTACGACGACTATAATCGGTCGTATTACATGGCAGGGTCCTTTGGAGAGATGAAGCATTATTCCTTCTGGCGCCGAATCCGTGGATGGGAGGTCGTCCGGTCCAAGCTTACGCCAGATCAAAAAGATATTCCGGACATGTTCTACTGGAAGGTGTATGTGCCCGTGATGAAGCATATTTTGAATGAAGTGCAGGATGGACGGCAGCAATGGCCATAGATAGGTTATCGAGAACCGTTTCGATGGAAAAAGGGAAGCCAAAGTCCATTCCACCTTGCGAGAGGAACGGGAGATGTACATATTAGAGAAGCGCGTAGATGTGAAAGGCAAAAGTGCGGTTGAGAGACAGGGCGTATCAAGTAAGGATCAGAATGCCAGGTGAAATGGGACTGGGACTGGGTAGATCGAATATGTTTCAGACTCTTACCGCCCTGAACAATGGGAGTTGTAGCTAGATCCAAAACAAGAATCATCCCGCTGCGGCGTAGATGTAGTGTGATCTATTAAATGATTCGTATTAGGACACGAATTAAAACAAGTACTAAAGTGTGCATCACTACCAGGGTAAGCTTCGTATCTAGAATCGCCCTAATGTGTGTACTGAACTATAGCGTGATCTATACATGAATATTAATAAAGCATGTACTACCATGTGCATTACGAGCAAGGTAAGATCCTTATCTAGTCATGTACCCGCATCCGCTTGATCAATACAATTTGGAGCATGAACGCTCCGTATTTAGCTCCATAACACAATGTGTGTCTGGACTTATGCGTCAATATGATGAGTGGACGAGTGTCTATGGCATCGTGATCTGAAGCACCGTACATAGCACGTTCTAACGAACTGAGCACATCTTATTTGTCCTAATTTGGTACGTTGGTAAATGTAACGAATCACATGGAGCTAGAATAAAAAGTGGACACCCGTTAACGGACGGAAGGATAATAAGACTAACGGAGGTGTCCACATGGGAGAACAGCGGCAACGATATAACGAAGAATTCAAGAAACAAACGGTCAAATTTATTCAAGAGCAGACGAAGACACTTGGAGATTTGGCAGAAGAACTCAACATTCCAAAAAGTACGTTGCACCAATGGATGAGTAAGTACCGCGAACTAAAACATGAGCCTGTTGCAAGCGTAGATCGAGTGAAGGAACTGGAAGCAGAGCTCCAAGAGATGCGCCGGTTGCTTCAAGAGAAAGAGCACACGCTTGCGGATACACAAGAAGAACTGGCGATTGTAAAAAAAGCAGTGCACATCTTCAGCAAACCAAAGAGCTAAGATTTCAGTTTGTGGAAGACCATCGCTCCGAGTTTTCTTTGGAGAAGATGTGCAGAACCTTTCAAGTATCACGGAGCGGATATTACAAATGGCGAATGGACCGAACCAGCAAGCGGCAGGACCGCAAAGGCGAGGTCATGAAGCGTATTCGCTATCATTTTTACGACCACCAGATGCGGTGTGGAAGTCCTAAAATTACGTATCTGCTCCATTTAGAAGGGTTGCGAATCTCTTCACGTACCGTCAGTATATACATGCGTCAAATGAATCTACGTTCTGTGGTCATGCCCAAATATCGCGTTCAGACGACGGATTCCAAACACAACCATCCCCTTGCACCAAATACGCTGAATCAGCAATTTAAAACGTCCAAACCGAATACGGTATGGGTTACCGACATCACCTACATTCCTTGCCGAGGAGGTCGTCTATATCTCGCCAGCGTTCTGGATTTGTGCACACGTGAAATTGTAGGCTGGCGTCTATATAACCATATGGAAACCAGTTTGGTGATGGGTGCACTGGAGGAAGCATACAAGGCCAAACGCCCCGCTCCGGGATTACTCCATCACTCGGATCGCGGCTCTCAATACACGTCCAAAGAATACGTGGAGCAACTAAAATCATACGGAATGGAATCAAGCATGAGCCGCCGAGGAAACTGTTATGATAACGCCTGTATTGAGTCATGGCACAGTATTTTAAAGAAGGAACTCATTTACTGCACCCCTCGTTTTAAGACACCGGAAGAGGCTTATACTGCCATCTACCAGTACATCGAGTTCTATTACAACCGCAAGCGAATGCATGGCGCGCTAGGGTATCTTTCCCCTGCTCGTTTTGCGATGAAATTTACGGACAAATCCGCAGCGTAGTGTCTACTTTTTTGACATAGGTCCAACAGACACGTTAAATGACGGAATATACTCATTATTCCTGTCCCGCAGCCAGTTTTCTGCGAAATAGGACGTGTGGAGTTTGTTAGTTGTTGTTATTCGCTTTAATTGCCGTTATAGCGTGTCCTCGGTTCGTTAGATTTTGGTCAGAGGGTACCGATCATGGCATCACGCAACCGAGGCGCCCTTTTTCTTCTGTATTAAATGAAATTATAAAGAAAGAAATTATAAAGAATACAAGCCGATGAAAGATGAATTCAAAGTGGATGTTAATGTGTTAAAAATTCATTGGCGCAACTATAGCATTATTACTGTCAAATCTGTGGGATGTACCAGTATACGGCAATGAAAAAGGACTGCAGATCCTCTGCAGTCCTTTTTCATGATGCAATGCGTGCCTTACTAGTCCTGGTGAAGATGCCGGAGTCCGTGCATGAAGGCGGATACGGTCAGACGCAGACTTTCGTCCGGATCAAAGTCCATGCCGAAGCCGCCCTGTGCCTCAATGGAGGCAAATCCATGGCAGAGGCTGCGCAAACCACGAACGGCGTGCAATGCTTCCGCTTCGGTTAGCGGGTAGGGCTGCAAGCTGTGCAGCAGCAACTCCAGCGTGGCTGTGCTGGCCGCGGCGAGCTGTGGCTCCTCGCGGTCCGGGGCATGAAATGAGGCTTCGTAGAGCCCGGGGTGCTCGCGGACGAAGCCAATGTATGCCGCAGCGATGGCCTGAATGGCATCATCGCCAGTGTGGTCAGCGATAGCCGCGGTTAATGCGCGGCTAAGCTGTTGTACGGACATCAGCGCCATTTCCTGGCGAAGCCCGGGAAGTCCGCTGATGTGGTTGTAGAGCGACGGCGAGCGCACATCCAGCCGCTGTGCCAACGCGGCGAGTGTCAGCGCCTGAAAGCCGTCGCTGTCAGCAAGCTGGGCTGCGGTGCTGAGCAGGGCGCCGCGATCCAGCCCTTGCCGGGGGCTCATAGTTGCCCCCCGGCAAGATCAAACCGCTGCTGTGCATCAGCGGTTGCCGCGCGCATGGCGGCCGCGGGCTGGCGTAGCATCCGTCCGTGGCCTACAGCCAGCACGGACGGTTTCAGCTCCGCCAGGCGCTTCGCGCTGGCCAGAGCCGCTTCGCGGTTCCACGTCGCCAGCGCGGGGAACGGGAAGAGCGGGCGCACGCGGCCGGATACGGCAAGGCCGCCTTGCAGCTGGTACGCGTCGCCAGCGATGAGCACGCGGCTGCGCGTATCCATGAAGGACATATGCCCCGGCGTATGTCCTGGTGAGGCAACGGCGACCAGTGAACCAATCTGGTCACCGTCATCCAGCAAGTGGTTTGGCTGGGTGCGCACCGCTTTGGGCTTAGGCACGCCGCCGCGTACCGGGGTTTGTGGCTCACCGGGAAGAAGGGAAGTATCACCCGTCAATAGACGTGCATCTCGTCTGGAGATGAAGACCTCGGCTTGGGGCAGTGCCTCTGTGAGACGATCCAACGCACCAATATGGTCGCTATGCGCGTGAGTCAGAATGATCTTGGTAATGGGTTTTCCAAGAGACTGGGCAGTTGCCAAAATCCCCTTAAGACTGACCGGTATTCCGGCATCAATCAGGGTTAAACCATCTTCCTCTTCAACCAGGTATACGTTCACAGGGAAGAGTCTTGGGAAAAACGTAACTTGAACGACATCAAATTCTCGGGTAATACGCATCGTTAAACCCTCCTTAAAACTAATGGTATTAGTATAATAACTAATGGGATTAGTTTTAGTAATACCTGTTGTTTAATTTATTCAAATAAAAAAAATTTAAAATAATGATGCACTTTACAAAAAAAGCGTTTTCAAATTGGAGATTACCGATTATAATAATCACGTAAGCCCTTTCATATGTCTATCTTATTGGAGCCCTTCGCGTAGCGGAAGGCTCACTTTTTTGTTCTTTTTGGATTAAAATGAAGACGGGATGTTCATCCTAGCTTAATTGTGTTGATGAGCTGTAAGTATTGGTATAACAGGAAAAATCACGTTTGATCTCCACGCTGGGTGAAAGTTGACAAACATAACTGTTATTCATATAATGACAGTTATACTTACCTTGAGTTGGAGTTCATCGGTGTTGTAAGCCGGGAAGGAGTAAGTTATGAACAGCGAATTTACCATAGCGGTGCATTGTCTTGTTTTTCTGTCGATGAGAGATGAGTGTATGGCCAATAGTGAAGATTTGTCCCAGAGTGTGGGTACACACCCGGCCAGAGTCCGTAAGGTACTTAGTGTTCTGCGCAAGCATGGTTACCTGACGACCAAGGAAGGTGCTCATGGTGGGTACTTGCTTAGCCGTCCGAGTGAAGAGATCAAGCTTGGAGAATTGTACAGACTGGTAGCTGGTGGTTCACTCGGTCCCAGCTGGTGCTCAGGGGAGTCCGGTTCATCATGCGTGGTATCTTCCAATATGCAGGATGTGATGGGGAACATTTATAATGGTGGCGAAGAGGCGCTCAGCGCTTATTTTGATCGTATATCCATTCAGGATGTGAAAGAACGCATAGGTCATGGGGAAACGTTGAACTTATCGCTGAAGAGATTATCTGCAAAGGAGAAGTCCTGACGGAGTCCACAACGAATGGTCCTCCATGAATATGGTCTTGGTTTAGTCAGGCATGGTGGACAAGTTACGGCATGGGCGTATGCTCCGGTGAAAGATCCATTGATGTTCTCAAGCGATTCCGGGCATAACCTGAACACAGATGAGGAGAGATCGTCTGCGCTGATGTTATTTTCGGAAGGAAAATCCCTGGTAGAGTAAACTTCGAGATCACCTTGCGAAAGTAAAAGAAGTATAAACAAACTAGATTCTGGGGAGTGGAACACATGTCAGGCATTGAAAAAAATGAAACACTTCGCGTTATTAGCGAACGCCATGCTGTCAAAAAGTACGAAAAAGGGTTTGAATTGCCTGAAGCTGATCTCAATGCGATTCTGACAGCAGCTGCGGAAGCACCATCTTCATGGAACCTGCAACACTGGAGATTCCTCGTGATTGAATCCGAAGCAGACAAAGCGAAATTGCTGCCAGTTGCTTACGGTCAAAGTCAGATCGTGGAAAGTTCGGTTACGATTGCTGTTCTCGGAGATTTGGAAGCAAACCGTAACACCGTAATCTACGATCAAGCTGTTGAAGCAGGCGCACTGACTGCTGAGGTTCGTGACGCATTGGTTGGACAGATCAACGGTGCTTACCAAAGCCCGCAAATCGCTCGCGATGAAGCGATCCGCAATGCATCTTTTGCTTCCCAAAATATTATGATTGCTGCACGCTCCCTGGGTTACGATACATGTCCAATCGGTGGATATAATCCACAAAAACTGATCGAAACATTCAACATTCCTGCACGATTTGTGCCAACATTGTTGATTACTGTAGGTAAAGCTGCACAGCCAGCTCGCCCGTCAGGACGTTTACCGTTGTCTGAGGTAGTTGTTAAAGGTTCTTTCTAAGTTAGAAAGTTAAATCTGATGATTGCATCAGTGATATAGGTATAATACAAACGGCCGCACTTTCCTGTTGAGGGAAGGTGCGGCTGTTTGGCATATTGGGGTTGTATGGAAAAGCCCACTCACGGTGACTCCAATCGAGCGGGTTCACCACTCAAGTGAGTTCTTAGCTTCCACAATGAAATGATTACTTCTCAGGTGTTTCCGGGATTTGTGGTGCATGGAACGATTCCATGTACTCGATTGCGTTATACATCAGCACTGCTGCTTCGGCGCGAGTAATCGTTTGTTTGGGATTGAAGTTTCCGTCGGCATCCAGTTCATTGATTTTAAGAACGAGTGAACGCTGAATGGCACCTTGATACTCTGGCGTAAGTTCCTTTTCGTCGGTAATGTCCACAGGTTTGATATTAATCATCGGCAGACCGCCTTTGGCCTCGATGCCTTGCATCAGGAACAGTGTGAATTGTTCACGAGTAAGCGGTTTGGACGGATCGATATTCTGTGACATCTGAATGCCATTATATTGTGCGCGGATAAATGCATCACTGTACCATACGCCATCTTTTACAGCAGAGAAGTAGTCACTTGGTACCGGCATTTTGATAAAACGAATCGTGTCCAGATTCAGATTCAGGCCGTCCGCAATCAGTTGAATGCCCTGAGCGGTATTTAACTCCAGTTCAGGTTTGAACAAGCTGTCACTCACACCTTTGATGAATCCATCTTTATGGAGAGATTCGATTTTGTCTGCTCCTGCGATACCTTGAATATCCGTGAATTGGGCCTGCGCAGCGTTGATCGGGCCTGCACTTAGAGACAGCGTGAGCAGAGCTCCTGCAGTTAATGTAGCAAGTATATTTTTTTTCATGATAGGTTCGCCTCACTTTTCCAGGGATGATCCCTTTATATAAAAGTTATTTGCCCTATAGACGACCCTTCTGTTCAAAAGGTTGCTGGAATTTTCCAACTGAATTCATAATCATTCAGATAGGGCTAAGTGAAGGCACTGCCTCTAACCTTTGGATTTATTTCGATAATCCGTGGGTGAACGTCCCATCATTTTGCTGAACAGACGGGAGAAGTAGTACGGGTCTTTGAATCCAAGCTCGGAGCTGATCTGCTTCACGGTCCAATCGGTAAAATCCAGATAGCGGCAGGAATGCTGAATCTTCAGCCGCAGGAAATAATCGATGGGCGAATGCCCTGTAGCTTGCTTGAATAACTGAGAGTAATGAGGGACAGACAACCGCGCGTGAGCCGCCAGTTCCTTGAGGGTGATTCCATTCTCCAGGTGCTCCAACATATATTGGACGGATTGTTCGGCCGCACGTTTGCTGCTCACGATCCCACCATCTGTTCCTGTCGTCTCCGGTCCATAAGCGAGCATGCCCAGCATATAACCGATAATCTGGGAGGCATATGTCATCGTCTGCATGGAGTAACCCGTCTCTAACGCGCCGTAACATTCATGGAACAGCTCAAGCCATTTCTGAGCCTTGGCCGGTGGCATGGTAGTAATATGATGAGTTAACAAGGGTTCTATGTAGGATAAAGCGTGTTTCCCGCGCAGATGAATCCAGAAGATGCTCCAAGGTTCAGCTGCGTTGGCACCATACACATGAGGGACATGTGCAGGTAATATAACAAGGTTTCCCGGGCTGACATCATAAGTCTTGCTGCCATCCATCGTATACCAGCCTGTGCCTTGGGCACAGTACATCAGAATGTGTGATTCACAACCATCGGGACGATCACGGTAATGATGCTCCGCTTCGTGAAAGTAACCGATATCGGTAACATATAATCCGGACGTGACCGGATAAGCTGCGGTTTCTTGCAACAGGGAGTCCGGCAGCACAATGAGTTTTTGCATACGAAATCCGTCAGATTTACGCAGTAGGGGTGGTCTGTTGTTAGGTCTCATACTTTGTATTATGGTGAGAGACGATAAGGGAGTCAATGACAGATATGAGAGCGCTCACCGGAGGTGTTCTCGATTTAGAAAGCCACGTTACAGGAAGTGAAGCAGTTGCCCGTGAATTGGGTAAGTACATACCAGTGGGAAGAATCAGAACAGTGAATATACAGGAAAAGGGAGAGATTTAGATATGGAACCAGTCAAAACACAGGAAACGCTTTTCTATACAGGTACGTACGCTTCAGCGGATGAACCCGGAATATTCCTATGTGCGTTGAATGCGGATACAGGAGAGATGCGAACCGTCAATCACATGGATGGTGTGGATAATCCGTCTTATCTGGCGCTAAGCCCGGATGGAGACTGTCTGTATGTGGCGAGTGAGACGGACGAGGGAGAGGTGTTGGTCTATCGGAGAGATGCGGCAACGAGTGAGCTGCACCTGATGGATCGAAAACAGACCAGAGGGGCTTCTCCATGTTATGTGTCTGTCTCCAAGGATGGTCAGTGGGTGTTCTCATCCAACTATAGCAGCGGCAGTGTAAATGTATACCCGGTTGGCGATCAGGGGACGCTTGGTGAGATGAGTGCATGGGTGGAGCACACGGGAAGTGGAATCAACGAAGAACGCCAGGAAGGGCCGCATGCACACTCCATTCAACCCGATCCGTCCGGGCAGTATGCTGTCGTATGTGACCTCGGTCTGGATCAGATCATTGTGTATCGCTTGGAAGAGGGACGTCTGGTTACCCATCGTGAGATGGATCAGCCACCGGGCGCAGGGCCAAGGCATCTTGTGTTCCATCCCAACTCGAAGTGGGCATATGTAATCAACGAATTGGACAACACGGTTACGGCATTCCTGTACGATGAGCGCAGAGGGGAGTTCACTACGGTACAGCACATTTCCACACTTCCAGAAGGGCATAAAGGAGAGGGTACGGCTGCAGACATCCGTGTATCTCCATGTGGACGTTTCCTGTATGCATCCAATCGGGGAGATGACAGCATCGTACTTTATCATATTGACCAGGAGAGCGGTGAGTTGGAAGCTGTAGAGTGGACGTCCACGATTGGGCAGACACCACGTAACTTTAATATTTTGCCAGGCGGGATTCTGGTCGTGGCGAATCAGGACAGCAATAACCTCGTAGGTTTCCAGATCAGTGAAGAAGACGGACGTCTGACGCATAACGGGTTCAAGCTGGAACTGCCTCGTCCGGTATGTATTGCTCCTCTGGTATAAAAGTTGTAATACGGTGAAGTAAACGTGGAATATTACATCTAAAAAGTGGTCTATAAGCTGTAAAATCATGGAGGCACACATGGTTTTACAGCTTTTTTAGGCTTTTTATGCGAACATGGGAATCGTCCCATATCCGTGAGTCAGTTGATTGCGACTCCAGTCGACTGAAGCAATTCGAAGAATGGGCAACGGCTAACCGAAGGAGAAATCCTTTGGTTTTTTTCATGTACCACCAACCAATTACTAAATTAGACCTATAGATGGAATTATATGTTTAATTTAAAATGAATATATTAAAGCGCTTACATAAAAAGATGGCGCTACAAGGGCATCGGGCTTACCAAACCAATTGGGGAGGCAATTGTTTATGGGGAATCGATCATCACTGTGGAAGCGCACATTACGTACAGCCGGAGTATCACTGCTAAGTTCCGCGTTACTGGTCACTTCGCTTGGCCTTGGCAACACGCCGGTAACACATGCAGCGGGAGCAAGGCAGATGGAATATCTGGATCGCGGTGTGGTGGCTGTGAAGACCGGGACAGGTGTGTTTGTCAGTTGGCGGCTTCTGGGAACGGAAGGATCGAATGTATCGTTTAACGTATACCGGGATGGAACCAAGGTGAACCCTACGCCCATAACAAACAGCACCAACCTTCAGGATGCAAGCGGGACAAGCAGTTCCAAATATACGGTTCGCGCTGTCGTCAGTGGAACGGAGCAGGCTGCTTCAGCGGCAGCGAGCGTGTGGGGCAACAACTATCTGTCTGTTCCTCTTAGTGTACCCGCAGGTGGGACAACGCCCGATGGAGTAGCCTACACCTACAGTGCCAATGATGCCAGTGCAGGTGACCTGGATGGTGATGGTGAGTATGAATTGATTGTGAAGTGGGACCCTTCCAACTCTAAGGATAACTCCCAGAGTGGTTATACCGGGGAAGTGTTTATCGATGCCTACAAATTAAACGGAACACGCCTCTGGCGGATTAGTCTGGGCAAAAATATCCGAGCGGGTGCTCACTACACCCAGTTCATGGTGTACGATCTCGACGGTGATGGCAAAGCCGAAGTTGCGATGAAAACAGCCGATGGCACCAAGGATGGCACTGGCGTGGTCATCGGGGATGCAAGCAAGGATTACCGTAATTCTAGCGGTTATGTGTTGTCTGGTCCCGAATTCCTGACGGTTTTCAATGGACAGACTGGCAAAGCGCTCTCCACGGTGAACTACGAACCGGCGCGTGGCAATGTATCCAGTTGGGGAGATAACTACGGCAATCGGGTGGACCGATTCCTTGCCGCCATTGCTTATCTGGATGGAGAGCGCCCAAGTCTGGTCATGGCGCGTGGGTACTACACCCGCACAGTGCTCGTGGCTTATAACTGGCGGAATGGACAGCTGACCAAACAATGGACATTTGATTCCAATACCTCCGGTAACTCGGGTTATGCCGGGCAGGGCAATCATAATCTGAGTGTGGCGGACGTAGACGGAGATGGGAAAGACGAGATCGTTTATGGTGCCATGGCGGTGGATGATAACGGCAAAGGATTGTACACAACAGGGCTTCATCATGGCGATGCCATGCATTTGAGTGACCTCGACCCGGACCGCCCTGGACTTGAGGTATTTCAGGTTCATGAGACGCCATCCAATGCCGGAGTGGAGTTCCGGGATGCAGGTACAGGCCAGTTAATCTGGGGAGTCAAAACAACAAAGGATATTGGACGTGGCATGGCGGCAGATATCGATCCAAGATATAAAGGTGCCGAAGTATGGGCAGACGGCAGTCTGTACACAGCCAAAGGGCAGAAACTCGGGACAACCCTGCCTTCCTCCACGAATTTTGGCATCTGGTGGGATGGGGATCTGCTCCGTGAACTGCTGGACAGCAACCGAATCGATAAGTGGAACTATGCTAACAGCACAACGATGAACCTGCTCACCGCTTCCGGCGTATCTTCCAACAACGGAACCAAGTCTACGCCGAATCTGCAGGCCGATCTGTTCGGGGACTGGAGAGAGGAAGTGGTATGGCGGACGAATGACAGTTCAGCACTGCGGATCTATACCACAACAGCAGTTACGGACAAACGCATCTATACGCTGATGCATGATCCAGTGTACCGTCTTGGCGTCGCTTGGCAAAATGTAGCCTACAATCAACCGCCACACACCGGTTTTTATCTGGGAGAAGGCATGAGCACACCGCCGGTACCCAATATCCGGTATGCAGGCAGATGAGGAGTGGACAAGGTGTGGCTGTCCAATTCCGTTCATGTTTTCAATAGCCAGCGAAGTATGGGATTCGCTGAAGGGAGCAACGGACGCTGGTTCGTTGTTCCTCTTTTTTTTACCAATAGGCCAGAAATTCGGTAAAAATCGGAAAAAACGTTTGACAGGTATATAGACTGCCTTTATTATACGTATATAACTTACTAAACAGGTAGGAATAATAAAAATGAATCTGTTTTCATTGTGAAAACGGTCATTTTACAGACAGATGCAACCATACAACCTGAACAGAATAACGTTCTCACCGTATAAACGGAGGAACACCGCAGCGCATCCTTTCCAGATGGAGCATGCACGGCCTTTAAGCCGGCATGACTTTATGGGGAGAAGTGCGCGGGGGTTCCTCCGTCTTCTTGTTTTTTACGGGGCGTTTGATCCTGTTCAGCCGGCCTGAGGTAGTCATGCAGATCTATATCGGGGGGAGTGTTATTTATGAAAAAGAGAATTCATAAGGGTATTTTGGTTGGTCTGGCACTGGTGTTAACAGGGGTACTGGCAGCATGCGGATCGGATAGCGGCGGGTCCAGTGCAGCAGGAACATCGGGGGGAGCGGAAGGCGGCACAGAAGGGGCCAAGGCCATTGAACTGCTGAATGTTTCTTACGATCCAACGCGGGAACTCTATGAACAATATAACAAAGCGTTTGCGGCGCATTGGTTGAAAGAGAAGGGCCAGGAAGTAACCATCAAGCAATCCCATGGGGGATCGGGCAAACAGAGTCGTTCTGTTATTGACGGACTGGATGCAGACGTGGTGACGCTGGCATTGGGATACGATATTGATGCGATTGAAGATAAAGGTCTGATTAATGAAGGCTGGCAGGATAAATACGAGCATAACAGCTCTCCGTATACCTCTACGATTGTCTTCCTTGTACGTAAGGGTAATCCAAAGGGCATCAAGGACTGGGATGATCTGATCAAAGGGGATACGCAAGTCATCACCCCAAATCCTAAAACGTCCGGCGGGGCGCGTTGGAATTACTTGGCGGCATGGGGATATGCCCTTAAGCATAATAACAATGATGAAGAGAAGGCGAAGGAATTCGTTGGTGAATTGTTCAAACATGCGCCTGTGCTGGATTCGGGTGCTCGCGGATCTACAACGACGTTTGTTGAACGTGGCATTGGTGATGTGCTGCTTGCCTGGGAGAATGAAGCTTTTTTATCGGTAAAAGAGCTGGGTCCGGACAAATTCGACATTGTCGTGCCTTCGGTTAGTATCTTGGCAGAGCCGCCCGTTGCGATTGTGGACAAAAATGCAGACAAAAAAGGAAGCCGCGACGTGGCGGATGCCTATCTGAAATATTTGTACAGTGAAGAAGGACAGACGATTGCTGCTGAAAATTATTACCGCCCAACGCTGGACAGCGTGGAGGAAAAATTCAAAGATCAGTTCCCGGCACTTGAGCTGTTCACGTTGAAAGATGTATTCGGCACATGGCGGGATACTCAGGCCAAACATTTTAATGACGGTGGTATCTTCGACCAGATCTATGTTCCAGGCAGCTAAGGTTGCTCTGTTCAATGAACACCTGATCAATCGCGCTGTGAGCGGCCAACCAGCCTTACCGGCTGAAGGCAGAGAGGATGAACGTGCATGAGCAAGGTGGTTGTGGCGCGGAGACGCACATTGCCGGGATTTGGATTAACGATGGGTTACAGTGTGTTCTACCTGAGCCTGGTTGTACTTATTCCACTGGCTGCGCTGTTATTTAACTCCACAGGGCTGACGTGGGCAACCATGATTGAGGTTGCGACCAATCCCAGGGTGCTGGCTTCCTTCCAGGTCAGCTTCCTGACCGCAGGTGCAGCGGCGCTGATTGATCTCGTGCTGGGGTTACTCCTGGCATGGGTGCTTGTTCGGTATGAATTTCCGGGCAAAAGGTTGTTTGATGCGGTCATTGATCTGCCTTTTGCCTTGCCGACAGCGGTAGCAGGGGTTGCTCTTACGGCGATCTATGCCGGCAATGGCTGGATTGGGCAGTTTGTAGAGCCTTTGGGCATCAAGCTCGCTTATTCACAGGCCGGGATTACGCTGGCGCTGATGTTTATCGGAATTCCATTTGTAGTTCGCACGGTGCAACCGGTGTTGGAGGAGCTGGAGGCAGAGGTGGAAGAGGCGGCTGCTACACTGGGGGCAGGAAGATGGCGGATATTCCGCACGATTCTGTTGCCAGATCTGATTCCACCGCTGCTGACGGGTTTTGCTCTGGCATTTGCCCGAGGCATTGGCGAATATGGCTCGGTTGTATTTATCTCAGGCAATATGCCGATGAAAACGGAGATTGCTCCCTTACTGATCATGGCCAAGCTGGAGCAGTTCGATTATGCAGGCGCTACAGCTGTAGCTTTGCTGCTTCTTCTAGTTTCTTTCATCCTGCTGCTGATTATTAATTCCTTGCAGCGTTGGAGCCGAAAGGCGGGCAGAGCATGACAATGAAGCATGGTGGAATAAGGATATTAAAAGACGTCACTCACCCAAACCAAAGGAGGTGCAGCATATGGCGGGTTCTGTTCCACTGAGCCCTGTTCCACCCGTTAAGACCAGCCGTGGAACTAACCGTGCAACAACGGAAGCTCCCTGGGTCAAATGGTTGTTGATTGGACTGGCAAGCCTGGTACTCATATGGCTGCTTATTTTGCCACTGGCCATTGTGCTCATGGAGGCGTTGAAGCAGGGCTGGGGTGTGTACATCGCGGCTCTTACCGAGCCGGATGCCATGTCTGCACTGAAACTCACGTTATTAGTTGCGGCGATTACCGTACCGCTGAATACGATATTTGGTGTGGCCGCTGCATGGGTCATTACCAAGTTCCAGTTCAAGGGTAAGGGACTCATGATCACCCTGATTGATCTTCCTTTTTCAATTTCGCCTGTGGTGGGCGGGTTGATTTTTGTATTGGTCTTTGGTTCGAATGGGTGGTTAGGGCCGTGGTTGTCCGAACATGATATTAAAATCATTTTTGCGCTGCCAGGCATTGTCATTGCAACGCTGTTTATTACCTTCCCGTTCGTAGCGAGGGAGTTGATTCCACTAATGGAGGACCAGGGAACCCGGGAAGAGGAAGCGGCGGTTACGCTAGGTGCTTCCGGGTGGCGAATCTTCTGGAGTGTAACCTTGCCCAACATCAAATGGGGACTGCTGTACGGTATTATTCTGTGTAATGCCCGCGCTATGGGCGAGTTCGGAGCCGTATCTGTGGTGTCCGGGCATATCCGCGGGGAGACCAATACGTTACCACTTCATGTCGAGATTTTGTATAACGAATATCAATTTTCGGCTTCGTTTGCCGTAGCTTCCCTGCTCCTGATTCTGGCTCTTGCCACGTTGCTACTCAAGAGCTGGCTTGGACACAAAGCCGTTTCAGAAAAGTGATTATGAGAAGAAGAAAATACAGATTGACAGCTACTGGAAGCCCTGCTAATGTATAAACCAAGTATATAGGTTGGATAAGAATGATTTATAAATCCGTTGGATGACAGCGCACTTAGGAATATGGCGGGCAGTAGCCCGAGAAGAGGAGGCGGCTCTATGGCTAAGCCGTTAAAAGTGGATGAGGTATGGTTGGACCGAATTGCCGGACAGCTGAATGACATGGAGTTTGGTTCATTGCATATCGTGGTGCACGAAGGTCAGATTGTGCAGATGGAGCGGACCGAACGTAAGCGTTTTGAAAACACGCCCTCAGGCAGCGCCTCCAAATCCGGAAGCACGGCACGAAGCAGTTCAGCCCGTTCACTACGCGGATCAAATGCGAGTGCGAAGGGATAGAGAGTGACGTGAGGGAAGCGAAGATAGGTGCATAGGAACACATGTAAAATCCAGAAACTCATGGGAAATGCATGTTCCAAACCATCCTACCTATTGGGCACGACTTGTCTCCATATGCTCCTTATACCAATGATTCGCTTCGAGCAGTACCTGTTGCCCACCTGCATCCATGAATTCTTCCACAAAGGTATCGAAATACCCCACAGGCTGATCGCCAGTGATGATGGAGATGTACGCTCTGTCTCTCATGCGAATCAATTCAGATGAATATTGAATCAGGGCAGGGGTTGCAACCTCCAGGCGATTATAGATACCATTCTCCGTCAACCCTGCAGATGCAGCCCACTGTTCACGTTTATCCGAGGGTGTACCTGGAACCGTCATGCCGATACTTGAGCCGATCATATTAATATAATTCTCCATTCTGTTGTATGGGTAAAGTAAATGGAACGAGTTTGAATCTTCAGCGCTCCAATTCCAGTGTTTTCCTGGAAGGCCATACTCCATTTTGATCTGCTCCTCCGGATCGGGGTTGGCACTTACATAATCGAGTATCTCCAAAATTTTCTCCAGTTTTCCCGGCTCCTTTGCAGCCTCAGCACCTATAGTAATAAAATTCATCAGCAGATTGTTCCCTTTTGAACCGCTATGTCCTTCAGGACCAATAACAGGAGAACCAAATACAACCTCTGCAGTTGCGTTCTTCTGTAGTAGCTCACTGACATTGAACGAGGCTCCCACAGGGGTTTCTTGGCCATTTTCATTAAGGACACTATAGTCTCCCTCTTGATTCCAATGATAATAGTTGCCCATCGAGGTCATCCCAATTTTTCCATTAATAAAAGCATGGGATAGATGTTTATAGCCACCTTTGTTTTCACCGGTTATGAACTCAGGGTCGATAATCCCGTCCCGATACCACTTTTGCATATAAGTCAGGGCTTTTTTCATCTCAGGCTCCAAAGCACCGATCACGAGTTGGTTGTTTTTTTCATTAAAATACAGTTGCTCGGTGAAAACGGCCTGTCCAAAGGCACCAAACACGACATTTAAGCCCTCTCTGGATAGGCCATACGTATCTTGTTTACCATTTCCGTCTGGATCATCTTTGGCAAAAGCATACATAACCGTTTCAAATTCATCTAATGTCTTTGGCACCTCCAGACCAAGCTGCTTAAGCCAGTCCTCTCGGTATACAACAGGGGTTCGATAGATGTTGGTCTGATTAATGGCCGGAATTCCATATAAGGAGCCGTTTATTTTTCCATACTCTAGGTAACGTGAATCATAATCGCGAATTCGCTGTACGATATTTGGCGCATATTGTTCAAGGACTTCCGGGGGGATTTCCGCTAAGACCCCTTGCATTTGATACTTAAGCAGATCATGCGGTTGTCTGATTCGGAACAGATCGGGTATTTTCCCTTGAGCAAGCTCCAGATCAAGCAGTTCCTCGTACCGCTTGTTCTCAAGATTCCACACCTTCAGATCGACATCAAACCTATCCTCAATATATGCAATCATCTCCGCGTCTTCAGGAACAGGGATATTTTGATGCATGGTCCAGGATATCGTGTACTGCGGTGCTGTATCCTTCTCAGCGCTTGCTAGATGGTCTCGCTGTTGCACTTGTGATCCTTCCCTGTTTAGAAAGGTACAACCGCTCATCAATCCTATAAGAATAGATGTAGCAATCAATAGACATAGCGTTCTTAAATGGTTGATGTTCATAGCAGCTCCTTTACTAATTTTAAATTCTATATAGCTTCAATTTAACATTTACACAATAACGGAGAGGACAGAAAGAACCTGAAGAAGCGAAGCTACAAGTTTTCTGTAAGAAAACTACTTCGAAAGCATACGCTATTCCCGGATTTTCCCTTTTAGAAAAGGGATCGAAGAAATCTGGGAATAACAGCGATCGGAAGGTTGTTCTGTCATCGGAGTGTCCGTGTAAATATTCCTAATTGATCCTATATAGATCCCTGCTCCATTAGATTGCGCATGAAGTTTTTTGGCGTACAGCCGTGAATTTCTTTGAACTTTTTAATGAAATAGGCAGGGGTACGGTAACCAACCGTACTTGCGACCTGCTCAACCGTAATTTCACGCTGTGTCATGAGTTCCCGTGCGCGTTCCATTCTCTGATTCGTAACATATTCGGAATAAACAATCCCGGTTTCTTCCTTGAAAAGTTTACTCAGATATTTAGGGCTGATGAATACTTGCTCTGAGACATGATCCAGCGTGAGATCGCCTGATAAGTGCTCGTGAATATAGGCTTTGACAGCCGAGATGGTATCCACACTTCGTACCTCGCTTCGCTTCTCCATCTGCATCACAAATTCGGTCACGAGATGAATCATCCATTCCGAATATCGGTTGATATTGTAGAACAATGAAAATTGCTTGTACATATTCAATGAACTCGCCTCGGTGGGTTGCAGGCGCACCTGATTAATACACTCAGCGTAAATAGATACCATTTTTAATAAGATGATCCGACTGTATTCGGCTGAATAGGGGCCTTCTTTTATTGTCGCGACCAATTCCTGAATGGCCTGAACCGTACCTTGCACATCCCGAGTCTGCAATTTCTTTTCAAAGTTTACGAGGTATGACTCCGGGATCTCCAGACTGCTGGCTTCCCTGTTCAGAAGATCAAGATCCTGAATGGCAGATTGCTCGGGAAAGAAGTAGCTGTATCGAATCAGGGTATTCGCCTGATGATAGCTTGTGTGAATCTTGGTGAAGTGCTCTACCCATCCGCCTAACGATAGTACAAATTCCAGACCAAATCTGCTGCTCGCCTCAGCGTGAATAAAGTCTACAATGTGATCAGAGAGCGGTTCTTCGGGTTGGTTGGTACAGATGATTACTGCTATTTTGTGATCCTGCAATTCCTCTGCCAGCAGTTGAGTTCCATCCATTTCTGCGATCTCCAGTTGCTGGATCATCGTATACAACGTATGCTGCAACTGTCGTGGCTGCAGATCCTTCCACTTCTCATTAACAGGGTCAATGACGATGCAACGGAAGCGAGAGTAGGCCATTGAAATGTGAATAGACTGGAGCTGTTCCGTAAGTTCCTCGGGTGTAAATCGGTTATTTAACATATTGAGCATGATACTATGCTTAATCATTCTGTGATTGGCCTGTAAAGTTTCTTCAAGACTATCAACTTTATTGGACAGACTGTTAAACGTTGTATCGATGAACCGATATTCGTCCTGCTTTAAGCTGGTTGGGCTATCCATCCGGCTCTTGATGTTATTCATGATTCGTTTAAGAGGACTATAGTTGGCCCTGGTAAAGATGGACGACATCGCTATTCCAACCGCAACAGCCAATAAACCCAGAAGAACCGAAATCTCCTTCAAGCTATCCAATTTATAATAGAAGCTTTCATTAGGTGTGGTTGTGTAGATTCTCCATGCATTTCCTTTAAATTGATCTTGGGTAACGACATGAGAGTCATAGTTAAATACAGGCGTGAAGCTCTCATCTGAAGAATGAAAGCTGAGCAGCGACTGCGTCAGATTCTTCTCCGTGGAGCTGCCTATCAACGTTTTGTCCGCGGCAGATATGACAGTTCCATCCTGATCGATGATTAATGTATTTGCATAGTCAGCAGGGAGCATATTTTTAATGATCTGACTGATCGCTGATTCTTTGATATCAATCGCAATCATGGCTTTACTGTCTTGTCCAGAAGATTGAAACGGGTAACTGTGGACATAGGAAATTAGAGGACTCATCTTGCTTTGTTCCCGTGATTCGATATAGACATCCTGAGGCACCATGCGAGTCTTCATCCATAAGGAGCTTTCTGGAGTCTCTTTCATCGCAGCAATCCAATCCGTCGTATGATCCACACTCGAAGGCGTGTCCTCATAGAGCAATAGCCCATATACAGATGAGACGATGAAGTTGTTCTTCGTATCGTACACATGAATAGCTTCAATGAGATCGGAGTAATTTTGCACCATATTTTTGAGGGACTGTTCGATGTCCAGGATTTTGCTATGGTTTCCTTTTAAGCTATCTAAATCGATACTAGCGGCGTTACCGAGTGCCAGGGACAGATAGACCTGATTCACCTTCTGGATAACGGAGCTCTCAATATAATTGACAGTGCTTTTCAGTGACAGCTGATTATTGATTCGAATCTCTTTGCTGTATTGATGGGAGAAGAAGAGGTATAGAATGGAGCCGAAAAGAAGTGCAATGACAAGAACAACAGCAAGGTAGGAAAGAACCATCTTGGATCTTACAGTTTGAAATGGCTTATGCATTCTTTTTCCCCCTTCATGTCTCTTTTCTAAACAACTTCATCATTATATAGCAGGCCGAGGACTAGAAATCATGTTGATCGAAATTTAACAAACTCCCACTCCATAATTTACTTTCAGTTAATAAAGCGTTTACAAAAGTAGGTATTTTAATTGATAAATGTAGTATCTAGCTCCATTTTTCTTGGCATATAAGCTCCGGAACGTACGATTTTGATATAAAACGGAATTTGTTCTATAGATGCGAAACGCTCCCTAATGCTACAGTAACGGCAGATCAGACATCTGTATAGAGTCTTTCTTACTCATTTGCAGATGCAGAAGCAAAAAAATAATTTACCATAACGGGAGCGTGTATTTGCAAGCCATGAGAAAACCACTTAAAAAGTCACTGGCATTACTTCTAATGTTGTCTATGGTAGGTCCGACATTTGCAGAGAAAAGTTTTGCAGCCGATCAGAAGATTCAGTTCTCTGATATTAAGGGACACTGGGCGGAAGCAAATATTCAAGCATGGGGTGATGAAGGATTAATTCGAGGTTACCTGGATCATTCATTTAAACCGAATACGTATATTACAAGAGCAGAATTTATGAATTTGGTAAACGGTGCTTTTGGATATTCCGGACAAGCTAAAATTACCTTTAATGATGTGTCTGAGAGTGCATGGTATTACGAAGCAATTTCTATTGCAAATGCGAATGGATATATAGATGGATACACCGATGGCACAATGAAGCCGCAAGATCCGATCACCCGTCAAGAAGCAGCTAAAGTGATCGCTGGCATTTTGAATCTGGAGTTAACTGAAACAGCAGCGAATGTATTTAGCGATTCATCGTCTATAGCGGCGTGGGGCAAGGGAGCTGTAGGTGGAGCGGTAGTAGCGAAAATTATCACCGGATATGCAGATGGAACCTTCAAACCGCTTAATTCCATTACTCGTGCCGAAGCGGTGTCTGCGCTCGTTAAAGCTGTGGAAACAGATGCTACTACAGCTACCAAACCAGCTAAGCCAAAAGGAACGGCAACCGTTCTGAATGTTAATCCCCCAGCAGATGAAGCTCGGTTATCCGCCGTGAAGCACGGAGCCAATGCCGGGGACGACACCTTGAAAAATATTGCGGAAACCAATCCGTTTATTGATATTTTAGACGGTTTTGATCAAGTATGGTCCATGAACCTAGCGGATTGGAGAGATGGAACAGCGGCAACTAAAATTGGAGCTGACGGGAAAAATGCAAAGTATGGAGATGGACCGACTCCATATTATGACGGCTTTAAGAATGATCCAACCGTAGCTGTTGCTGATCAGAAAACATATGCAAATGAAGAGATCCGAAACAAAGCGACTTGGGAAGCCAATATCAAATATGTAGAAAAGGTCACGCAAAATCGCACAGGTGAAGAGACATTGGCAGCCTATTATGATGACCAAAGAGATAAGATCTATAGCGTGATGGAGGGCTTTGGTCCGTTGGCTAACACGTATGTAGATATCATCAAGCCAAAGACAAACGTTGAACGAACGGTGGACGAGATGAATGTGGTATTGACCGAAGAAACAGTGGAAGATGAAAGCCAAGGCATTGGAGATTGGGAAGCAAAGACGGAACTTGCAGACTTGGTTCATTTAGTTGATCTGGTTCGATTTAAAATTCCTGCCTCATCTAATCCCTCTAAATATTTCTACTCTTCCCCTAGACCGTGGAGAATGAATTCCAATGGAGAAGTGAAAGAAGTTGTTGACAGCAAAGGACTGCCTGTATGGGAAACCTTGGGCGAAGGTGAGAAAAAAGAAGTACCTTTGGCTTCAGGCGGCACCAAATCAACAGGAGAAAAACATTACCAGCAATACGAAACTAACGTTAAGCTTATTCCTGCGTTAACTTATGTCAAACGAATCGCTGAGGATGGAAGAGGGAAAGATGGCGCATTTCCGAGCGGACATACCAGTGCAGCGTACTTATCCGTATTTCCTTTGGCATACGCTACACCAGAACGATTCACTGAATTGTTAACGAGAGCAGCTCAGTTGGGCGAGAATCGAATCGTAACGGGGATGCACTCTCCGCTTGATGTTATCGGAGGAAGAATACAATCCACAGCCATGGCTGCATATGCACTTAATAAGGCTGAGAATAAAGATGTGTTAGAGAAAGGTTATGAGAATGCAGGAGAAGTATTTGGAGCTGCAGCCAAGGAAAAAAATATGAGTCTGTATGAGTATGCACACACCGTAACTGAGGATTACACGTTCAAGAGTGCTTACGATGAACACAAATGGGAAGATCATGATGCCAATAAAGCCTTCTATAGAGAAAAGATGACTTACGGTCTACCACAAACCGGAACCAAAGGTTTGGCTCCAGTTGTACCGCAAGAAGCAGAAGCCCTGTTAGAAACACGTCAACCGTATTTAACAGATGAGCAACGCAGACAAGTATTGTATACAACATCCATTGACTCTGGATATCCTGTACTGGATGAATCCAAGGGCTGGGGTAGAATTGATCTGGTCACGGCTGCGGATGGCTACGGCGCATTCTTGAACAATGTAACTGTGGATATGGACGCTTCCAAAGGGCGCTTCAATGCAGAAGATTGGTGGAGAAATGATATCACCGGTAGTGGAATGCTCACGAAAAAGGGGACAGGTACCCTTACATTGACAGGGAAAAATAGCTACACTGGCGGAACATTGCTGCAAGCAGGAACGCTGGTAGCTGAATCTGCAACTGCTTTTGGTACAGGTGATCTGTATGTAGAGAATGGAACAGTTGTCGTTGATGTCGACGGAGCACTCAACTTAAATAGGAACTTTACCATGGATAACGGTACGTTGGAATTGGTAGTGACTGACAACAACAGTCAACTGAATGTTGGCAGAAAGCTCTATATTGATGGAGGAAGTCTCAAACTCGACTTGTCCAACTATAAGATTGAAGGTGCCAAAGATATTACGTTAATCACGGCTAATGGAATTACAGGTGAATTCGACAGTGTAACGGCAGATGGTTATGACGTGACTGTCACGTACGAAAAGGGCCGCGTCATTGCACATGTTGTAGCCAAATAAGTGAAGTAATTATCCATGATATAAAGTGAACTAAAGAATGTCACACATGCCACTTCGATGACAGAATAACCTTCCGATCATTCTTCGCAAGACAAAATTAGTAATATAGAAAAGGGCTGAAGCTACAATGTAGTTTCAGTCCTTTTTGCGTACTTGAAGAATTTAGAGGTTGTCCTCTTAGTCGCGTTTGGAACAGAGCATGAGTAGGGATTGAGCGCTAACGAATATGAGGCGTCTTATTTAAGGGTTTGAAGCACCCGCAGAAATCTAAGGAATCTGAGACACGTTATATCGAAATGTACGGCGTTTTAGAGCGTTTTTATCGAGCGATTTTGGAAAATAACGTGTCTGAGGTTCTTTACAATTTTGAAAGAGGCTGTAGAGGTAATATAAGACGTCCTGTGTTCCTTAGAGAATCGACTGGTTACTCAATAGGAACATCCAGACGGGAGTTCCATAATTTTGGGACACTGACATCCATCATCGTATAGCATGCCGAGTAAGGAGACACGACCTGATCGGTGAAAATCCAGCCGAGGGAGGGCCAAGTCTCGTATCATCGATGTGGGTATCTAAGTTTAATCATACGGAAGCGGCTGAATCGTAGGTTATTCGTCGGTGTTGGTACCAGATGTACGACGTGTATTTCCTTCCATCTCCGTAGAGACTTGCTTCGTTGGTTCCAGATCCGTATGTCCTGCGTAGGGGCGATCACTTCGAGAGCGTGTCCCAGTTAACCCGAAACCCGAAGTGAATATAATAAGCTGTAGTCCCAGTGCGTAGGGCGCAGCAACAAGTCCAATCAGATGGAGCAAGGAGCATAGCGCGATCAGCAAGGAGAGCATTTTGGTTACTGTACGTGACCTATCCCGTCGTGGGCTGGCCCAGAGCAGGTAACCATATATTATGGTGATCATTATGGAAGTTGCGCGAATCCATGGCAAGATGCTGTCCCATGAGTCTACATGGACGTCCAACATCCGCTGACGAAATATCAGATCTGTAACTAGAAACCCTGTGGCTGCTAGTGCCAATGGTTCGGCTGCAGGCCGAAGGATGGTCCATACCGCTGTGCCCCAATGATCTGCATGAGTCTCCCGGCTGAGTTCATCCGATAATACGGTGCATTCCCGTTCCAGTGCTCTGTGCATCAGTCCGATTCTGGCAGGGTCATGATCCTTAATACAGTCACGGATCTGGTCCTGTAGCTGAGGAGATAGGTAAGATGCAGCTTTGCAGGCTAACATTGCTGTTATCAGATCGTCATGTTCGTGTTCCGATCGTTCATAATTCCGATTTTCCTGGATGGTAAGTTGTCCCAAGAGGGCTGTACTTATGTATAATGTATCTCGTATCCTTCTCATTCGCCTTTCGTGGCTGCGGCGAACTTCAGTGGCAGACCATATGTATATCCCCAGAAGCAAAGCCATGACTCCAAACAGCACAGCCACAGTGCCTGGGCGCGATGTTAGATCTTCAATCCAACGTTGAAACACACTTGTTCCTCCTTTGCACCAACTTCAAGTATCATGAAACACGCTTCACGTAAGCTTTCTCTCACTATTACACAGGAAGTAGATGAATTCAAGCAGAAAGGGGCACAATTCATGGATCATGTGAGTATTGAACACACACCACCCGCAGCGGTGGAGTATCTTGCCTTACGGCAGATTGCCGGCCTTAGTGCAATGAGCAGGGAAGGGGCAGAGATTGGATTACGGAATAGCCTGTTTGCCGTATGTCTGCGTGAAGAGGATATGCTGATAGGCATGGGGCGAGTGATTGGAGATGGAGGTTGTTTCTTTCAGGTCGTCGATATTGCTGTACACCCGGATGTTCAAGGAATGGGGTATGGAAAACTGATCATGAGCGAGATTATGAATTATCTGCGTAAAGCAGTACCTGCCCGTGGTTTAGTCAGCCTGTTGGCGGATGTTCCGGCTGATCAACTTTATGCTCAATTTGGATTTGAATACACCAGCCCGAAATCGGAGGGTATGTGGTGGAGGCAGGGAGACTAGTGAACTAGCTAAATAACATATTCGGCGAGCCTTTGGATATCCAAAGGTTTTTTGCTTTACAACCATTTATTTACAGGTATAATGTAAATTAAAACCAATTTACGATTTACAAATTACGATATACAGGTGCACTCGTGAAGAATGGAGGAAATGTATATGTACAATGACCAGAAAGCTAAGTTTAACCAGATGGTGGAACGATCTGTGGAGCAGGCGAACAAAAATCTTTCGGGAGCCAAGGGAGTTGTTTCCGTTCGATTAAGTCAGGAAGAGATTGATATCATAGATCAGCTTGTATTTCTTGAATTAGCCAAAAACCGTTCTGATGCGACTGCAATGTTGATTAGGGAGGGTATACGAACCCATCAGACCTTATTGAACGAGATACGCGAGTATACGGCTGAACTGGAACGGGTAAAAGCCAAGATACAACAGACCATTCGAGATTCAGGTTTGGTTACGCGTCTGCATCGTATTAGTGATGATGAATCTGTTACGTACGAGGGAGAGGTGCGTGAAAAAGATGAAAAATGAAATTCGCAGCGACAGCTATCGAGCGGTTTTGCGCCTTCCTTCTTTTGTTGTGCTCCTTGTGGGTAGATTGATTTCTGGCGCAGGGCAGATTTTATTTTCTATGGCAACCATGTGGTATATCCTCCAATTAACGGAGTCGGCACTTGCTGCCGCGCTGATTCCGATGTTGCCGTACTTGATTTATGCATTTTTGGGCATTCCCTTGGCTACGATCAGTGATCGTCTGCCGAAAAAGCAACTTTTGATCTGGACAGATATATTGCGCGCAGGCGTAGCTTGCATATTGGCTCTTTTGTTCATGACAGGATCCATGCTTCCGTGGCATATTTACGCAGCCAATCTGCTCATTGCAATCCTTGGTTTTTTGTTCAATCCGGCAACCCAGACAGTCATCCCCGCGATTTTGCCAGAACCTGCAAAACAATTAGCTCCAGCCCATGCACTACTGAACTCTTCCTCCAAAACGATTGAATTACTTGGATACGCCATAGGGGGCATATTGATCGCGTTCATCTCCGTTCAGTCCATCCTGTTCATCTATGCAGTTACGTTTCTGCTATCCGCCATATCCATTTTCTTTATCCGCATCCCTGTAACCAAAGTAGTGAAGCAAAAAGGAGTCTCTGGTTTTGTCAAAGATAGCATGCAGGGAATTACATTCCTGTTCTCCCGTAAAATTTTGGCCTGCTGCATTATCTTTGGAGCCATTATCAATTTTGCAGGTGCGCCACTGCACATTTTCACGCCGATTTTTGCCAATATGGTGCTGCAAGCCGGGCCACAAGGCTACGGTCTGCTTCAGTCAGCCTTTGCCGCTGGCAGTATTGCAGGCTCTCTGCTCAGTGGCAAATATGCCAAACGACTCTCACTCGCTCACTGGTTTTTGATCAGTTACCTCATCTCAGGTACAAGTTTGCTACTCATGCCGATGTTTCCTAACCTGTATATCGCGATTGCGTGTTCATTTTTGTTGATGATGGGACTTGCTCTTGTGAATGTACCGCTGGTGACTTCCATTCTTTTATCCACCCCGGAAGAAAAGAGAGGACGTGTCATGAACAGTATGGGTGTCTTGATGAGTGGCATTAGTAATCCGCTTGGGTTGTTACTGGGAGGGTGGTTCATTGAAACGTACAACCCTTCATGGGTGTACATGGGGATTGGTACATTTGTTATTTGTATGGGCATGGCAAGCCTATTTGTCCGACCTTTCCGTGAAGAACGGAGCAAGCGTACCCAGCAACAAACGACCTCGATGTAGTCTGGAATTTGATGTCACATTGTGCCTCTTTTTAGTCCGAGGAATCAATAATTTGACATGATCAGGCGAAATAAATGGGTTTTATAAATAATTTATGTAAAATAATTCAATTAAAAAGAAGGAATATCAAATTTTATGTAGAATTTGGTTTATAAGAGGGGGAGACAAATGGGAGGTAATATATCATGGAAAACAAGGAAATTTTATCTGTACAGGATTTGATGGCACTAGAGGTTGAAGAGGATAACAACATGTTTGAGGAAACAAGCTTGTGTACAGTGTGCAGCTGGACCAGCTCGGAAACGATTGTTGTAGAGAGCTAGGAATTCCTTAAACGCTCTATTCACTGAATCATTTGAAAGATAAGTCTTTGATTTTCGCGCATTACTAAAATAATTGTACCTCCCCCTCTTACTTTATCCAAAAAGGAGTGATTCTCATTGAAATTCGCAAGCGTAACGCCCAGGAAGGACGCCTTTGAGAACGCTTTGGAACATATAATCCGGGAACTTCCCCAATCCATCCAATGGTCGAATGACGGCCATTGGATTTGTTTTAGACCGGAAGAATTAAGGCTTCCCGCACAGGGCTGGAAAATTCATCTGTCTGTTATCCCTGTGGAAGGAGCTGAATTGCTGCGACGCATTGCACCTGTTCTTACAGAAAATGATGTGCAATGGAAAGTAGTGAGCAGCGGTCTGAAACTGATTGAAACATCTAACGGTTCCATACCTCTCCCTCAGACGGGGAAGTGTGTCACCATCTACGCACGAGACGAAAAGCAATTCTTGAAGTTACTTGAGCTAATGCATTCATGTACAAGTGATCTGAAAGGACCAGTTATTCCTACAGATCGGGCATACCTCGGTAGCCAGTGTGTATTTTATCGTTATGGTGCATTCACTGATCGTTTCTACTATGACCGGTACTCGGGTGCAAAAGTGTATGCCATCCAGAATCCAGAAGGTAAGCTGGAGGAGGATCGAAGAACACCTGGCAGGTATAAACCGGAGTGGGTGAATGAACCTGAGGAGTTACTGCGGATTCAAGCCATGGAGAAGAATCGGGCAACTTCTCGTCATTCTAATTCCAATAACAATGAGTTTGGTATACGAAATATTCGTGTGAGACGTGTACTCAAGAAGTCCGGCAAGGGAGGAGTATTTCTCATCTCTGACACATCCTATGAACAGGCTGTCATGAAAGAAGCGGTCTACCGCATGCGTGTAGACGGTGGTGGGCGCTCTGCTCATAACTATTTGGATAATGAATATCGCGTGCTTAATCTGATGAAGGATACGGGGGTTACCCCAAGGCCGCTTGATCTGTTTAGTACTGAAAATAACCGCTATCTGATTCTGGAGTATTTTGAAAGCATCAGCTTGCGTGAATATATCCATCGCAGACATGTAGCCGCAGATTACAACCGGGCGGATATGCATCGGATGGGTATACATATCCTCGATATGGTGCAGCAATGTCACGATAAAGGAATTGTGATCAATGATTTGACGCCCAACAATATTGTTGTGCTGACGGACGGAAGTGTACGCCTGATTGATCTTGAACTGGCTTATGTCAGAAGTGATGAGGGTCAGGCCGATCCATTGACCGGTCATACTCCGGGCTATGTGCCACGGGGACGTGAGCACAGCAGGCGATCCAGTTATGCGGATGATCTGTATGCACTGGGAGGTGTCTTCTATTACATGGCTTCATCCATCGACCCCTATCTGAAATATCGGCAATCCCATCTGGAAGCTGCACAGGCTTATCTGGATCATCAGAGTAATACACAGCTTCGTGGCTTGGGAAGTTTGGGCATCGAGATCATGTCTGGCGGACATGTGGAGTTATCAGAAATTCGTGAAACACTGGTTGAATTGCTGGAGCAGCAAGAGGTCACTTCAGGAGAAAGCATGGATGTAATAGAGAAGGATGAATGCAATATGGAGCCAGAAGAAGTACTCCGTCAGGCCGAGCGTATGGTAAACACGCTGTATACTTCTCTTGATTTTAATAACCCCTTGCAACTGTTCCCGGAAAACAGCATGAGCAAGATGTTTCATCCGGCGAATTTCAACTTTGGCTGGACAGGGATGATCTTTGGTTTTAATCAGCTTGGTCAGATTACACAAAACAGACAATACCATCAATATGCACGTGAAGTATTGGAATGGATTTTGACGAATCACCCTTACGTTCCAGATGAGACACCTGTAGCATTATACTTTGGATATGGCGCTGTTCCCTGGGCAATGGCAGAGACGGCTGAACGAATAAATGATCCATCGTTGCTTCGACGTGCAGAGGATCTGGCATTGGAAATCACCCGGCATGAGCCAGTACAGACCAATATTAGTCATGGAGCGGCCGGGTTGGGATTGATGCTGCTTGAAATATACCGTATTGGCGGCCGCCCTGAACTTCTGGCAAGAGCAGAGGAACTGGGTGTTTATATTTTGGAACAAGAAGAGCAGACAGATGAATCATTGAGTTTGTGGAAAGTGAAGGATAAATCGGACAAAAAAGGCCATCATTCCCTTGGATTCTCTCATGGCATCGCAGGCATCGGATATTATTTACTTGCCTTGGCGGAGCGTACAGGAAAGGAAGCGTACTATTCTGCTGTGAAGCGGATTGTAGATACACTTGATCGTACGAGTCATGGAGGACAGAATGGCGTGAGCCTGTGGCCTGCATCCCCGGAAAAACCGGATACACTCTGGGTACATTGGTGTAATGGATCGGCGGGTATTGGTCGATTTTTGATGGCAGCAGCTGATATTTTGCAAGATCCCCTCTGTACCAGACTTGGTCTTCAAGCAGCGGATGCAGTGGCACAGGCAACGGTATTTGCTTCCTTTGGGCAGTGTCACGGAATTGCAGGCAATGGAGATTTTCTGCTCTTGGCTAACCGCAAGTTTCCAGGCAGATATGAAACCAAACTAGCGGAGTATACACAGAGCTTGTATGTATTGCGAAGTGATCCACAGGAAGACATATGGATGTGGCCTCTGGAGGACATGGAGTCCTTCTCCCCGGATTATATGACCGGTTATATGGGGATCTATACCTTCCTGCTACGCCGGTTTTATCCGTCTGTTGCATCCGAACCACTGGTTTATTCAGGTTTCGATTATAACAGGGAGGGGAAAGCGTATGATGCTAACATCCATATCTGATATCCTGCCACAATGCCAGCACGAATCAGGGAAGACGGGTGATCGCTATTATGCAGTTGAGCCTGGAAATGACGAAACCCTATCTTCGTTCATGATGATTGATCAGGGTGAGGGGCAGTATACATTGGATTTATGGAGTGAAGCACATTCCAATCTTTATTGGAAAGATCGGATGTCATCCGTTTTGGATAAAATCACATGGTCCTCTCTATATGCAACTGCTCCTGCCTCATTTCCGTGGGAGAAGCTTGGATACCGGGCGGACGTTCTTGCCCATCGGTATCGATTTTTCGGCAAGTTGAAGGACGTTCCCGTGCCGGCTATGCCACATGAAGACGCGGTTTGGATGTCTTCGGAGGGGCAGGCGGATTCCCTTGCACACTTGCTCCAGGCCAGTGATTCTACCTGTCCAAGTTGGGAAGCTGCTCGTCAAGCTATCGGGGATATTTATCAGGGGGTATATGGCAAGTTGCTGAAAGGTTCCGGGCTTGTGGAACTGGAGGGAAATAAGATTGGGGGCTGCCTGTTAAGCGATGAGTTTGGCAGTGTACTCCTTGCTCATATATTCACAATACCAGAAGCGAAACGTCAAGGATGGGCCCGTTGGCTTGTTGCATATGGCCTCCATCGGTGCAGTTCAGATCCGGATCAGCGAATTAAAGCTTCACTTGATGCAAACAACCGGGGCAGTTATCAATTGATGACGGCGCTGAATTTACAAAAGGTGCCTGAACTTATACACGTATGCCGAATCACGAAAGAGAGTGAACGTTCATGATGCCTGTCTCACTGGAAAGTACCGATTATCATGATCTGAGAAGTAAATGGTTTCGTGTGAGTCATGAACCTGGATTGTTTGTCGTTGAAGGTACATCAGATGCGGTAAAACATGAAATTCACAAACTGAGAACGCATTGGCAGGATAAGGCTATACAAATTGCTGTTGGTGATCCGTATGCTACTCTCCCGCTGATCTATCAACTAAATCCATTTCAGCCAATAGATGATCTTGTGGCATGTAAAAATGCGTTATTGAGATTCCAAAGATCAGGGTGGGCGCCTGGTAATCGGAAATGGGTTCTGGTTGAAGTATCTTCCTACCTTCACCATGCGGATCTGGGAGCCATCCACTATATCCTGTATCGACAGAAGCTAAGGGGAGTAAGTGTAGTGCTTTTTTTTCATCGATATCCAACCATAGCGAGTAATCCTGAGGACATCCCCAAACTTCCTGTATCTATTGTCAGGGATACGCCCGATCAGACCCGACGTTTGCTGGAAGAACATCTACAAATGGTAAGTAAGGATAAAGGGAAGGAAAAAGAGGCCGCATTGGCGCTCTACAATAGGCTCGCATGGGTTTTGTTGTCCAAATCGGCTGATCCGGCCCGCTACACGTCCTGTTTTCATTTTTTCGACCATAATTCGTTATTTCAACGGTTGTCGGCAACACAGCAGGCAGTACTCTGGTTTGAGTTGGGTCAGCTGTTGACCAAAAACGGGAAGCATTATGCTGAAGCACGACACTGTTATTCGAAAGCTCGTGAAATCATTGCCCAAGAAGAGCTAACTGAAACGTATCGTACTGGGAAATGGGCTGCGCTTGATAATGGTGAAGCATTAATTGAGATGCAGGAGGGCAATGTAGAACGCGCAATTACGTTGGAGCAACAGGCGGGTCAGCGTATACGCCAGCTTCCTGATGGACCGGATAAGCGAGTTTTTCAGATTCAGACACTACTAAACATTGCGGGCTTGCAGCTCCGGGCAGGTCACTATGCAGAGGCAGGTAGGACGTTGCTGGCTGCGGAGAAGTTATGTGTGGATGCGTATGTAGATTGGCTGGGGCATGTACTGCAATTAAAAATGATACTGCATCAACAGCTCGGTGAGCAGGAGCAGGAATATGAACTATTGATTCAATTGTTACGCATGAAGACAAACACTATCCATTCCAAACTGCTTGGTCGTGCCGTGGAAATCGCTGGCGCGCTGATTACTCAAGGATCAGAGGAACGGGCATCCCGGGTGTACCGTCTATTGATGATGGGGCTGCCGGTTGCCAGTCTGCCACAGATCAGATTGATTCGGGAAACATTAGGCAGACTGGGGAGCGTTACGCCCCTAGATGCATACACACAGGACCAGTATATCAATAAACTGGAATCGCAGTTGGAGGGATGGGAGCAGTTAAAACACTGGAATGAGAGGAGGAAATCCGGTTGGGCTATCCATTCTTGACACGAATGAGTGTGAATAAGGAACGAACGAGTATGCTCTTGGGCTATGATGACAATACATGTGAATGGTGCAGTCTTGATGATACAGGCCGGATTGATAGCCGGCAGAGCCTCTCTGAACATGGGACAGAGTCAGAGCAGCATACGCAGCATATTCAGTTTATAGGCAGTAACCAGGTTCTGGTGATTACACAGGATAAGGTGGGGAAATGGCTTCATCTATACGAGGATGAGGAGCAAGCAAGGCTGGTTCAGACCCTGTTTGTGAAGTTTCCATTTCCTGTGATGCAGGCCTCTTGGCAAGAGGGGCAATTAATTCTGCTATTTTCCATTAGACATCGTTCAGGAGCTGTCCGTATAGGTCTTTACGATCCCGAGAAGGATGAGGCGCGATGGGTTACTCCTGATCTGGACAACCCGCAATTTGTATTCTGGTCTGCATCAACACGAGAGGTTGGTGTAAACGTTGGTGGATTCGGAAGAGTGTATTCATATTCCGAAGAGATCCTTCCATCATCCGAAATACCCTATACGGAGTATGCCTACCCTGTGATGGATAAGGAGGGGGAACTGATAGCCGTTTCTATTCCTGTGGAAGATGGTTTCCAGCCTGGATGGATCAGGCAAGGAGAGGATCGGGTACATGAATGTTCAAGGGATAGCCAACCCTTTTCTGAACTGATTAGAATGCAGCTCGATCCACATCAACAGCTAGTTCTCTGCGAAGGGATAACCTGCGGCAGGTGGCAATATGTCCAATATACATTGGACAGAGAGAAGAGGTATGAGCTGTATGATTATCCAGGAATCTTGACACAGGCTGTGCTCAGCAGGGACAGGCAGGGGTTGATCGGAAAATATGAATCTATCGTACATCCTCCGGTGCCGGAGATATATCGGTTTTCGGAACAAACGCGTACGATTCCCCATTTCTCGGTTGAGCGAGATGAGAGAATTGGCAAGCATCCTGACAAGGAACCCGATGTAATCTATGGATGGGTTCGTTATGGGGATGACATGATTCCGTACATGGACATGCACCCGGAGGATGCAGAACAGGTGGTCATCTATCTTCATGGCGGGCCTCATAATTGCCTGTTTGACAGCTTTAGTCCGGTCATCAGCGGATTATATCAGGCAGGAGTGCGGGTCATCGGGCTGAACTATCCCGGCAGTTCAGGATTCGGCATGGATTACAGGATGCGCATTCAGAACGATTGGGGCGGCGTGGATGCAGATGTCGTCCAATTCATGCGGGAGAAGATGTTATCTTCCTATTCAAACGTATCTCTCTATGGGGTGAGCTATGGGGCTTATCTGGCATTGCTGGTAGCAGGTAAAAGTCCGGCGCTATGGAGTACTGTGGTTGCCTGTGCACCGTTTACGGATCTGGAAGGACTGTACGCAGGCGGCGGAGCGAAGCTGAGATCATTCTTGGAAACTGAAATCGGTGAGCTTTTGCATGATCCATCTGCCCTGCGGGATAGAAGCCCAACAGCTTATGTATCCGGGCTTAGTGAGGTGGATATCCAGCTCATTCACGGTCAGGCTGATCAACTATGTCCCGTAGAACAGACGGAGAGGTTATATCTGGACATCATGGAAAACAAGCAAATGTCTGGAGCTGTAGGCAGAATTGAGCTTCATATTGTACAGGATATGGCGCATGAGGTTTATTCGGAGCGAATCTGGGCGCAGAAGGCTGTTGATTTTCTAACCTGCAGTAGAGTATCCACGTAAGATAAATACGTGATGTTGAAGCCGCAAATGCGGCTTTTTTGGCGATATTTAAGGTAATGATATGGAAAGGAAAAGCGGTAGGGGAAGTGTTGTTCGTGGTCTGGTGCATAGTTGGAGAGCTTAAGAGAATGAACATTAACGTTTACAAGATGTCACATCCGGTTTAAGATGGCGTGAGCCGTTTAAGGTATATAACAATAGGATTAAGTATTAAAATAACGGTAAGTTGACAAGATGATATCTACAGAAAAGAGGGAATTCATATGAAAGTAGCCATTTTTGGAGCAACCGGAGCGATTGGCAAGATGATTCTGTGGGAGCTGATGGATCGTGGGCATGAAGTGACAGCGGTGGTGCGTGACCCTTCGAAGGTTGAGATGGTTCATGAGCGTTTGCGTGTAGAACAGGGAGATCTGCTTAACCCGGATCAGGTGGCTGATTTTGCAGCGGGTCAAGAAGTGGTTGTGAGTGCATATGGACCGAAGTTTGGTGGAGAAGAAGAGATGCTGGAAGTGACGCGTTCGTTGATCGAGGGTGTGCGCCGGGCAAAAGCAGGACGTCTGGTTGTAGTTGGTGGAGCAGGAAGTTTGCTAACTGATTCTGGTGATATGCTGATGGATACGCCGGGATTCCCGGAAGAAGTCAAACCACTGGCAAAAGCCCATGCAGAAGCATATGACCTGATTGAAGCATCGGGTATTCACTGGACCTACATGAGCCCTGCTGCGACAATCACAACAGGACGTCGCACCGGCCAGTTCCGGGTTGGCATGAACCGGGTGATTACGGATGATATCGGGGAAAGCTCGATTTCCGTTGGCGATTTTGCAGCGGCTTTGGTGGACGAACTGGACGACCCGCAATTTATCCAAGCTCGGTTTACGGTAGGTTATTAAGCGTAGACAGGCTTTGGAATGGATAATTTAATCTGAAGGTCTCGTACACGGGATCGATAGATTTTTCGATGATGTATCGAGTGGATCGCGGTAACTGGATGAGGTAAGAGGAAAGATAGCGATACACATATAAGATGCAGCGTTTAGGTGCAAAGTTGCTACTTTTAAGTATGAGATGAGCTTGTCACGGGGAGGGATGAACGTTGTTTATCGTAACCGCTGAACAGATGAGAGCTGTGGACGAGTATACCATTCATAAGCTGGGTATTCCTGCTGCTAGTCTAATGGAGAATGCAGGCCGCGCCATAGCCGAGGAAGTCATCAAGCTGTGCCGGGAAGGGCAGGCAGAAGGTTGGCTTGCGGATTCAGGGCAGCTTGGCTATAGCAGCAAGACAGATGATAGGCGGGCACACACCGGGCCCGGTGATCGGCAAGGTTATGGTGGCGACATCATCGCCGATCCGGCGCTGGTGATGGAGCGCCCGGGAGATCAGCTGTGGTACATGCTGATCGGTAAGGGCAATAATGGCGGCGATGGGCTGGTTGCCGCGCGCCATTTGGTTGAAGCAGGGCTTGGCGTGACATTGGTCTACGCCGATGCCCCTGATGCACTGCGGGGCGAAGCCGCAGTGCAACGGGATGCCGCCGCGAAGCTTGGCATCCCTGCTCTTGTCCACGGGCGCGAAGCCGTGGACTTCAGCCGGTGCACAGGCATCATGGATGCGCTGCTGGGCACCGGCTCGCGGGGGGCGCCGCGGGGAGATTACGCGGCGTTGATTGAGGCGGCGAACGACAGCGGCAAGCCGGTCGTGTCCGCGGATGTGCCGAGCGGGCTGAACGCCGACACCGGAGAGGTGTACAAGCCCTGCATTCAAGCTCGGGTGACCGTATGTCTCGCGCTGCTTAAGCGCGGGCTGGTGCAGTACCCGGGCGCTTCTGCCGCGGGGCGCATTGTGGTGCGCGCCATCGGCATTCCCGCGCGGCTTGCGCCAGAGCATGGCCCCTCGGTCCGTCTGCTGACGGACGAGGTGTTGCGCGGTGCGCTGCGCGTGGATATAGGCCGTCTCCGGGCACCGGACGGCCACAAGGGCACCTACGGCCACGTGTTGCTGGCCGCAGGAAGTCTGCCGATGAGCGGCGCTGGCCTGCTCTCGGCCAAGGCCGCGCTGCGCGCAGGCTGCGGGCTCGCTACATGGGCGCTGCCCGCGGCACTGCTGCCGTATGTCATCGGCACCGTGCCCGAGCTCATGCTTGCTGCCGCCTCCGATGGCGACAGCGGCGAATGGAACGCGGCTTCCGCCGACGCCGTGCTGCGTCTCGCAGAGAGCCGCGACGTGCTCGCGACCGGCCCAGGCCTTGGCCGCTTCCAGGGCGACACAGACTGGCTGCGCCGTCTGTGGCAACATACGGATCGTCCGCTCGTCATCGACGCGGACGCCCTCAACATGCTGGCAGACGCTGGCCCACATGGGCCTCGCGACTGGGGCCAGCGAAGTGCGGCGACAATCCTGACGCCGCACCCTGGCGAGATGGGCCGACTGCTGGGCATGTCGACCCAAGAAGTGCAGCGTGACCGCATTGGGCACGCTGCAAAATACGCCCGCGAGCAGGGCATGACCCTTGTGCTCAAAGGAGCACGAACGGTCATCGCAACGCCGTCCGGCGAGGCGTACATCAACACCACCGGGCACGCCGGCATGGCGACTGGCGGTGCCGGAGACGTATTGACCGGCATCATCGCCGGTCTGCTTGCCCAAGGGCTCAGCGCGGAGCAAGCCGCCACGTTCGGCGTATATCTTCACGGACAGGCCGCTGAACGTGCAGCACTGCTGCGCGGTGACCCATCGTCCCTGCTGGCCGGAGACATCATCGACGCACTGTGAGGATGGGGCAGGTGTGGGACAAGCTCATGGTTTTGGGTTACTGCCTATGACTAATCATTTCTAAACTGCAAGTGATCCAACGAACTAGCGCACCAGCGCATCAAAAGTAGATGAGTGCACGATGTCCATTGCTCAATGCTAAATGATCAATGCCCGATGCCCATTGTCCATTGCTCAGTACTCACTACCCAATTCCCAGTGCCCTAACGAACCTGATACACCTTATACCACGGTTTACATCGAGGAGCAAAAGCTAACGAACCTCATCCACGTTATTTCTGTGTATTTCAGATAAAACACCTGAAAAACCGGACTAAATTAGGGAATAGAATGCCTGAGATTCGTTAGATTTTATAATCTGCAATTAATGGCCCAATAAGGTTTGCACGGTTCGTTAAACGTTTGGATCTGAAATGCTGATGTCTTATTATCTATATAAGTTGAACTAAAGAATATTTACACGGGACACTCCGGTGACAGAACAACCTTCCGATCGCTGTTATCCCCAGTTTTTTATAAATTAGGAAATCCGGGAAAGCGTATGCTTCCGAAGCAGCTTTCTTTCAAAAAGCTCTTAGGCGAAGCCTATGCTTCCGAAGCAGCTTTCTTTCAAGAAGCTTTTAGGCGAAGCCTATGCTTCCGAAATAGCTTCTTTCAGACAACTTTTAGCTCCGCTTTTTCAGGTTCTTTCTGTCTTCTCTGTTTTGTGTAAATGTTTAGTTCAATCTATATACTTTCATATCTTTGAAACGAATTAATGGTTGGATGAAACACCGATTAGTTACTGAAAAGGGGAGCCCTGTCATGGTTCATGACGGAGGCTCCCCTTTATTTGTTTGTTTGTATGTTCACGCTACCTGATCTTGGCTTGGCTATAACCTGACCATAACTTGCCTATAACCTGCATCTAACCTGCATCTAAACGACATCCGACCTACGTCTGGCCCAAGTTCTCGCGGCATCCTGCTTACAGCCGGAATCGCAGCAGTTCCTGATGCATCTCTGCACTAATATCACGCAATGACTTCACCTTGATACTTGCATCAGCGAAGGAACGTTGTTGTTCCGACGTGGAGGCGGTGATCTCTTCACTGCTGGCAGCCGACTGCTCGGTGATGGCACTGATATTTTCGATGGCCTGTTGCACCTGTGTACTCAGTTCATTGGAGTGTTGCATGTCCTCAGCAAGCTGATGGATACCCGTACTAATGCGCTCCACACTTTCACGAATGGCAGAGAAAGATTCGCGAGTCTGGCCAGTGGCTTGTTCCTGTTCGCCGAATAGCTGCATGCTTTGTGCTACAGAGTTCTTCACCTTGTCCATGGAGGTTGTGATCTCGCCCACAGCCGCATAGATATGTTTGACCGATTGCGCAGATTGTTCGGCGAGTTTGTTCACCTCGCCCGCAACAACAGCGAAGCCACGTCCAGCTTCTCCAGCGCGAGCAGCCTCTATGGAGGCATTTAACGAGAGCATGGTTGTTTGTTTGGCAATCTCCGATACATATGTCGTCATCGTAGTGATTCGAACCGCGCTTTCTTCCAGTTCCCGCACCGTTTGTTCTACCTCGGCCATCGCCGTACGATTCACTTCGGCCAAGCGGAGTTGCTCCGCTACAGCCTTATTACCTTCCTCAACGGTAGTTAATACTTCACGACCATCGATTACCGATTGGGAAGTGGACTCGAGATTGCTATTGAAGGTAGACTGCATTTTGTCCACAACCATCACTGTTTCACTCAGATCCTCGGCAATTTTTTGACTGCCAATCGAGAGTTCCTCCGTGGTGCGGGATACTTGCTGCACAATCGCTTGGGCTGTATCATTACCACGGTCAATATCTTGCGCCATCAGATCGACACGATGACCCGCTTCACCAATCGACTGAATAATGCCGCGGATATTATGAGTCATGATACCGAAGGAGCGACTCAGGTCATCGAGTTCATCTTTGCCCCGAGATTCCGGTAATTGTCCGGTTAGGTCACCGTCCGCAATTTGTCCCGCAGCGTCTTTGAGTGTTCGAATACGCTTGGCGATCTGACGTGAAGTATACATATTAAACAGCATTACGGCGACAAGCAATACGATGGCTCCTACCAGAGCGGTTTGCCACGTTTGCTGAATGTCACGTTCCAAATCGACGGTATATTGATCATAACGATCCCGAGTCATCTCATCCAACGAATAGATATCATTCTGTATGCCCCGAACCCGAGTGCTGTAACGTTTCGCTTCCGCACTGTTCATCGCACTCATCGCTTCGGTGGCTCCCTGGTTGAGAGCTTCTAATTTTGTCTCGATGGACTGAATAAGTTGTAACTGCTGATCTGTTTCGAGCAATCCGTCCGTAAGTTCCTGAATCATCGTTTGACCTTCATCCAGCAAGCGAAGTACGGCGTCCTGGTTTCCTGCTGTCATGGAGAACGAGTAGACATCCAGCGCCTGCTGGGTCTGAATCTGATTGGCGTTCAGTTCACTCACCTTGAGCATGGCTGGTACCAGATTTTGATTTTTGGCATTCATGTTGAGCAATTGCATGATAATATAAGCGACTAGCACAAGGCATAGAAGTAGTGAAATTAGAGCATTAAGTATCAGTTTTCCCTGTAGTTTCATGTGCGTACCTCCTTGTATCCGATGGGTTATTGATCAAGCGTAATTTTGATTTGACCGGAAGAGATCTTTGCCTTCAGATCTTCGAAGGTTTGCTGTTGTTCATCACTGAGCGTGATATTATGTAGATCAGTCAGACCCACGGCGTTCTCCGCCAGCCCCTCCACGATTTCCTTTTGAGGGAAGGTATGATTGTTTTGAACAAACGTGTTAACGGCATTATAGATAGAGACATCCACATTTTTCAGCATGGACGTAAGAATGGATTTTTCTGCTAAAAAGAATTGATCGGTATCTACACCGATGGCGTATTTCCCTAATTTCTGAATCTCCGTCAGTGCGCCTACGCCTGTGAGACCGGCAGCAACGTAGATCACGTCAGCGCCCTTTTCCTGAATCATCTCTGTAGCCAGTTGTTCACCCAGCTCGGCATTGCCAAAGTCCCCTGCGTAGACGACATCAACGGTTGCATTCGGCTTGACAGCCAGAACACCTTGTTTAAAACCCTGCTCGAAATTACGAAGGACCGGTATCTCTATTCCACCAAGGAAGCCAACATGATCTTCCGTTGAAGCCATAGCGGCAATAACACCTGCCAGATAACTTCCTTCTTCCGCCCGGAATGAAATGGAGGCAATGTTAGGCAGTTCGGACTGACTGTCAATCATGAGGAACTGCTGGTCAGGATATTTGGCTGCAACTTTCTCCATATCCGCTTGGATAGCATCACTCAGGCCGATAACCAGATCGAATTTGGTTTGCGCAAACTCTTCAAATGCAGCTTCGGCATTGTCGCCCGGTTCACGATAGTCAAAGACAATGCTTTTCTCATTTCTGGCCTGAACCAGTCCATCAAAAGCAGCATCATTAAAAGAACGGTCACCCAGACCCACTTCCGTAAGCACGATCCCAACCTTTGTTCTTGTGTCTGTTGCCGTTGTTGTATTGTTGGCTGAACATGCCCCCAGGATCAGTACCGTCAGGATCATCATTAGGGTGAGACCTAGACCTGCGCGTCTGTTCTTGTTTGTTTTCATGTGTGGTACCCTCATTTCTGTAGTCGCATTTTTCTGTTTTGCGTGATTCCTTAGCTCCAGGGAAGTACGTGTGCATGATGACACGTATGGTGAGGATTTCCCTTTATCTATATCGGTCAGAAAGGCACTGTGATTTATGGTATGTAGTGAAAATTTACGAAAAAATAAGTATTTTTCATGAATTACACATTATTTTTACATTTCTCTGGTTAAAAGGGTACATAAATATCTACAGTATGTTGTTTACTGATGTTAGAAGTCGAAAAAAGACACAACAGAGATGACATGAATCATCTCTGTTGTGCCTTAAAATTTCACCCTATACGGATGATAAGGTGATCATCCTATTATAAAAATGACGCGAGTTTTACCAAGCCGCAATCGAGCCATCCGCTCGGGTTTCCGTACCCCCGCATAATACGCCATTGTCCGGGTTGCGCCAGATGATCTGACCGCGTCCAAACTGGGATGGATCGAGTGCCACTTGAATATCATGTCCTTTGCGGGCGAGTGCCTGTGCAATATGCTGCGGGAAACCCGGTTCCACGAGAATTGTTTTGCCCTTCGTCCACTGCCAGCGCGGAGAATCCAAGGCGGCCTGTGGGTTCAGGTGATAATCGATCGTATTCATAACCACCTGCACATGACCTTGCGGTTGCATGAAACCACCCATGACACCGAATGGCCCAACCGCTTCGCTGCCACGGGTGAGGAACCCCGGAATGATCGTGTGATACGTTCGTTTGCCTGGCTCCAGGGCGTTCGCATGATTAGGGTCCAGTGAGAAGTTATGTCCGCGATTCTGCAAAGCAATGCCTGTTCCCGGAACAACGAGCCCAGACCCGAAGCCCATATAATTACTCTGGATAAAGGAAACCATATTGCCTTCACCGTCCGCCGTAGCCAGATAGACCGTTCCGCTTGCTCGTGGATCACCTGCCTCAGGTGCTCGTGCGGTATCACCAATGAGTTTGCGCCGTTCTTCCGCGTATGCCTCGGACAGGAGTTCCTCCACCGTCACACCCATTTTGCGTTCTTCAGTAATATATTTCTCCCCGTCGGCAAATGCCAGCTTCATAGCTTCAAGTTGCCGATGATATGCCAGAACGGATTCTTTCTCGTCAAAATCATATCCCTTCAGGAGATTAAGCGCCGCGAGAGCAATCAATCCTTGTCCATTCGGCGGAATCTCCCATACATCGTAGCCACGATAGGAGACGGAGATGGGATCAACCCACTCCGGCTGAAAAGCCTTCAGATCTTCGCGAGTCAGATAACCACCGTGCTCTGCCATAAAGGAATGAATGCGCTCTGCCAGTTCTCCTTCGTAAAAGTCTCGCGCTTCGCTCTCGCCAATCTGGCGCAAAGTCGCCGCATGATCCGGCGAGCGCCACATCTCTCCAGCTGCGGGTACACGCCCGCCTGGAGCAAATGTCTCAAACCACGCACGCCCTGCCTCCGCATCACCCTGGCGTGCATAGATCTCGGCTGCCCTTGCCCAGTGGCGGGCCAGCCCAGGCGCAAGCGGATAACCTTCCTCCGCATAGCGGATGGCCGGTTCCAGCGCTTCCGCCAGCGTGAGTCGCCCAAAACGGCGGCTCAGCTCAGCCCAACCCGCCGGTGCGCCAGGCACCGTCACCGGAACAACCCCGAGCTTCGGCATCTCCGTATGGCCTGCCGCTTGAAGCGCCTCAATGGATATGCTCTGAGGCGCAGGGCCGCTGGCATTCAGGCCATGCAGTTTGCCCTCGGTCCAGACGAGGGCAAAAGCATCGCCTCCAATGCCATTGGACGTTGGCTCCAGCACCGTGAGGGCTGCCGCAGTTGCAATGGCGGCATCGATGGCATTGCCGCCTTTTTTCAATACATCCAGACCGGCTTGTGCAGCCAGTGGTTGAGACGTGGCGACCATGCCTTGTTTCGCATACACAGGCACGCGGTAAGAGGGATACGGTTGGTAGAGTGGATCGAAGTTCATCAGGTTGTTCAGCTCCTTGTCGCTAGATGTCAGGCTCCGGCATAACCGGATCATACTCCTAACCCTCTTCGCAACTGGACAACCGATATCCTGCCACACCTGCCAAATCCAACCTGACATCAGTTTATGTCGTTACCATATCGCCGCCATTTACATGAATGCATTCACCTGTGACGTAGGATGAATCGCGGGAAGCGAGATAAACGTAGGCTGCCGCCAGTTCGTAAGGCTGACCAGCTCGACCCATGGGCGTATCTGTTCCAAATACCTGTACATCCTCAGCGGAGAAACTGGCAGGGATGAGCGGCGTCCAGATGGGTCCCGGGGCGACGGAATTCACACGGATTCCCTGTGCAGCGAGCGATTGGGCGAGTACACGAGTCAGCGATACAACGGCTCCTTTGGTAGAAGAGTAGTCGATCAGTTGGGTATTACCTTTATATGCTGTAATGGAAGCTGTATTGATAATGGAGGCACCTCTGCACAGATGGGGGAGAGCGGCCTGAATCAGAAAGAAATAGGCGAACACATTGGTCTGAAAGGTGTGATACAGCTGTTCTTCTGTAATATCAACGATGCTTGGCTGCACATACTGTACGCCATGATTGTTGACCAGAATATCGATCTTTCCGTAGGTTTCCATGGTTGTGCGAATGACGGCTTCACAGTTTTTCTTTAAGCGGAGATCAATCTCGATTAAGAGACAGCGCTGTCCCAGTTCTTCGATCCGTTCACGAGTCCTTTCGGCATCTGTCCGTTCATATAGATAAGCAATGACGATATCCGCACCTTCCTTGGCAAAAGCGATGGCGGCCGCCCGGCCGATTCCACTGTCACCACCCGTAATAATGGCAACTTTACCTTGGAGTTTGCAGCTACCGATATAGGCAGGATCTTCACTGATCGGTTCAGGCACCATCAGGGTTTCCAGACCGGGTTGCTGGTCCTGATGCTGGGGTGGAAATGCCAGCTTTTGCTCCTTGCATACCGTTTTCTCACCATAAAAAGGATAGACAGGATTCATTCGCTTTACATCCTCCTCGAACGTTCATTGATACGGATAACCTATGCATTCGCCCAGAAGAAGGTGCGGGGGGAAACAGCAGAGCGGTTGTTTTTTGCACAGAATATACCATAATAAGGATAGATCCTTAAATCGATGGAGGTGTCAGGAGCCACATGAATATTCAAGGAATTAATCATTTGTGTTTTTCCGTATCCAATCTGGAGCGGGCCATTACCTTTTATGAGCAGGCTCTCGGTGCCCAAATTCAGGTGAAAGGACGCAAACTGGCTTATTTTGAGCTTGCCGGTCTGTGGATTGCCCTGAATCAGGAGGATGTTATTCGCAACTATACGGAACGAACCTATACCCATATTGCATTTACCGTTACAGAAGAGGAGTTCGACGCGTCTGTGCAGCAGCTGCGAGCAGCGGGTGCTGACATTCTTCCCGGAAGGCTAAGAGATCCGCGGGATGCATTATCCGTTTATTTTACCGATCCGGATGGTCATTTGTTTGAACTGCATACAGGTACGATGAAGCAAAGGCTGGATTATTATCGCGAAGACAAAGATCATATGACCTTTTATACATGAGTTTCATGTGCAAATCGAGAAAATCTGGAATTATAACTCACATATCTATTGTCTAAACATTGGAATTACCTATAATATGGACAAATGGTACCTTAATTTACCAATGTTAAATTCGTTGGTTCAATTCCAAGGAGGTTTGTCATGATTCAGTTCCCTAAACCGGATGTCGAGCAATATTTTCAGACGTACCGTATTTCACATTTTGCCGTATCGGCAGACGAGAAACGTTTGTTCATGGACAGCAATCTGAACGGTCAGCCGAATATTTGGGCGATGGATTTGCCTGGAGGATACCCGTATCCTTTAACGTACTTGAATCAGAGCAGTCAATTTATCAAAGCAGACCCGCAAGGACGTCATCTGCTTACCGCGTTTGATCGGGATGGAGATGAGAACTATCATCTGTATGCACTTCCACCCGAGGGTGGTGTTCCACTGCCTGTGGTTCCGGCAGAACCGAATGATCGCTGTTATTTCGCTGAGTTGTCCGAGGATGGACAGCGTCTCTATTATGTTACCAGCGCGGGTAATCCGAATTATCTGAATTCACGCCGCATCGATCTGGAGACAGGGGAAGATGAACTGTTATACAGTGGAGAAGAGGTTACGAGCAGCCTGGTTGCTGTAAGTCCTGACGAGAAGAGTTATGTTATTTTAAAAATGTACTCCAATACGTATCAGACGGCGCATCTGTATCGTAACAATGAAGAAATGGTTATTCTGCCAGCTTCAGAACGTTATAGTCAGGTATCTGATCTGATTTTTGCAGATGATAATCGTCTTCTGTTCATTACCAATGATGACTCCGCATACGCCTATGTGGCTGAATACCGTATCGATACCCGCGAATTCCGCTTATTGTGCAGAATCGAAGGGGAAGATGTGGATTTTATCCGCTGGCATCAGGCTTCCGAGACCTTATATTTCTGGACACTTACAGGGCCGGAGAATCGTATGTACGTATTGGGCAAAAATGCCGATGAGCCTCGGCGCATAGAGATGCCGCTGGATACGATAGAGCAGGTGAACGTTACAAAGGCTGGCAATGTGTATATCCTCGGACGTGGAGCGATCCAACCGCATAACATTTATCGCAAAATAGCAGGTGCTGAGTCCTGGGAGCCGCTGACTGCCAATCGGGTAACCGGACTGGACCCAAGTGATCTCGTGTACCCTGACGTTATTCAGTATAACTCCTACGACGGACTGGAGATTGAAGCTCTCTTGTTCAAAGCAAAACCAGAGCAGGCCAATGGTTACACCGTATTTTGGCCTCATGGTGGGCCGCAATCTTCCGAAGCAAAGTTTTTTCGGCCGATGTTCCAGATGATGCTCGCTCAGGGCTATCATATCTTTGCACCTAACTTCCGGGGCAGTACCGGGTATGGTGCGGAATTCGTCAAATTGGTTGAGCGGGATTGGGGAGAAGGCCCAAGACTGGACTGTGTTGCCGGCATCAACTGGTTGTTTGATCAGGGGATTACCTCGCCAGAGCGGTTGTTTGTGGTAGGTGGAAGTTATGGGGGATATATGACCCTGTTATTGGCAGGTCGCCATCCGGAACTGTTTCGGGCAGCGGTCGATATTTTTGGGCCAAGTAACTTGTTCACATTCCTGGAATCCGTACCGGAAGACTGGAAACCGATGATGGATAACTGGCTGGGTGATCCGGTCCGTGACCGCGAACGTTTAACGAAGGATTCACCGATTACGTATCTCGATCAGATGGTGAATCCAATGCTGGTCATTCAGGGTGCTAATGATCCAAGGGTCGTGAAGGCCGAATCCGATCAGATCGTGGCTGCGCTCCAGTCCAAGGGACTTGATGTGGAATACATCGTTTTGGATGATGAGGGTCATGGCTTCTCCAGGAAGACAAACGAGATTCTCGTGTACCGCCGGATGCTGGAGTTTTTGCAGAAACATCAGGAATCTCCCGTCGCACAAGCTTAAGTTGAGAGATTCCATCGTTGACTTAAATATAGTGAGATGAGGAAAACCGCCAAAGATCAAGGATGATCTCTGGCGGTTTTATACGTGCGCCCGCATGTTGGGCGCTATGTATGGAACGATACATACGTTAGTTTGGAAGGCCGCTATCCATTGAGCGACCTGTCCAAATCTACTAACTAATCTACTAATCTAACAATGCGACAATCGAATTAATGGACTGCTGCGCCCACTGTGCAAAAGGCAGGTCGGCTGCCCAAGTCACTTGTCCTGTGGCGTTGGCTTCCCCCCACCACAAGATACGTTGATAGAGCAGATGCATGCGGAGACGTGTGCGGAAGTGTTGGCATTTCTCCTCATCTGCTGCACAGACCAGATCACGGTAGCAGCGAAGGAACTGCGCGGCCAGTTCTGGTTGACCCTCACGAACATACCTGGTGGATATTTTGGTGAGGTCGGCTGTTCCGTCTCCGAAATAGGCCGTTGTAAAATCGAACAAACCACTAATCTGCCACCCTGAAGAACGGCCGTCCAGATTTTGAATCAGAATATTCTCGACCTTGAAGTCTCCCATAACAAAACACGGAACAGCTCTGGACCGAAATGCCGGTTCAGCATTCTTGAATTGCTCGTCCACCCATTGAACATCTTCATCCGTAATCACCGAGTACTGTTCAGCATCATGTAACCAGTGACGAATGGTTCCGTACAACCAGTCCAGATAATCGCCTGCAAAGGAAACAATCTGCTGTGCTACAGGATCATATTCCCCGGCATCAGGCACCTTCCAGCGGTGCAGTTCAGCCAAAGTATGGGCAAACATACAGGCGATCTCTTCCTGATCTTGCTGTGACAGTGAAGCCTGGAATGCTGGATCATACAGGTGATTCCCGGGCAGGCGTGGCATTATGGCATAACTCCAGCCTATCAGATGGGTATCTTCATGTAATAAATATGGATCAGGGACAGGAATGGACGTATGTTTTGCCAGTTGTTCTACAAAGAATTTTTCTTCCTGTAACTGTCCTGCATATAAAGGATTGCCTTTTAGAATATACTCTCCACGGGAAGAGCGAATGAGCAGTGTCTGACCCATAACACCTTTATCCGTTCGTCGATAATCTTCAAGAGTTCCCAGGTCAAGCTCATTCAGCGCATCCTGTAATAAAACTGCGGCCACTTCGCCAAGTTGATTGGAACCAAAATATATACGGGTTGTCATATGGCCAGACCCTCCTGGGTGTTAGTCCTCATTCTCTTCGTCAGACAGGTCATACGTATCCTCATCGACCAATCCACGGATGAAAGCTTCAAAATTGGGCGCAAGATATGTAATCTCATAATCATTTTCCTGATCGACATGAACTACACAGGGTTCACCTTCAGGGCCACAGAAGCGATAATCCAGCATAACAACATCATGACCAGCGGATGGACAATCACAGATCACAATCCCCAGGTCGGGGTATCCCCAATCCTCGATCATGAACCGACTTCCCAGCTCACCAGCGAGTGCGTATATTTTATCGTGTCCAATTCCCATAATGCTTGAAATGGCAATGTGATCCTCAGCCCAGGAAGTCGCTTCTTTGGTGGGAAATACAGTGAGCGCAGGGATACCGCCGTTTTGCGTATTCATCAGTTGAATATAGGAAGCGGGCAGCTTGTAACCCAATTCTTTCTCAATAGTCAAAATCTCTTCTTCATCAAAAGGTTCTGATACATGATTGTCCTGCGCATAATCACTCTGTACCCAGAACGTTGCGGGATCATAAGTCCCTGAAGCGGCTCTTAGATGGTTCTGTATACCGCTCTGCTCGAATGCGGCAAGTTCCTCTTCATGACGCTGGCGATCTTGACGCATCTTGTCCGCTTCGGGACGAATCTCGCGAAGGAATTCAAGGGTAGATTCATCATGGGGCAGAAGTTCATCAGCTCTCTCAAAAGCCAGTAGTGCCTGTTCATAACTCGCTATATGACAGTATGCATAACCCAAGCGGTATTGCCAGAGAGGGTCGCTTACCCCTTGCTCCTGGACAGACAACAAATGTTGAATGGCTTCGCGGTAACGTGCGTCATTGTTATAGGCTCTGGCGAGTTGACCAATCAGATCATAATCCCGATCTGAGACGGGGATTCGTTCAATATGTTCAATAATGAGACTGAATTGGTCCTGCTCATGCCACAAGTTAATTTGTTCCAGCAGTTCTCTTTCCATGAATAGGCCTCACTTCCGTAGGAGGGGTATGAATCTCTTTCATTATATAATAAGTGTGTGTTGGTAGGAGAATGTATAAATCAAGCTCTTCGTAGCATACTGTTTAAGTATACTTTAAGTTTGATCTATAAAGTTTAATTTGTGTTTAACTTTGTTTAAGTATGATGTTGAAAGTTAAACTTTACTATCCTATACTAGGAGTGTGAGGTGAGATGGATATGGGAATCACAAGAGTTGAGAAGAATATATTTAGTCAGAACACGGATGAGATTGCTTCTGAGTTAGTTCAGAGCTTGAGTAATTCGGATAATAGTATTTTACTGTTCAAAGTGCTGGCACTTGCAGTCAGAAATAATGCTGAATTTGTTCGTAACCTGGATGAATCTATCTTTGAAGATGCTGATATTTTTAGAGAAAAGTATGTTACTCTTCTCAAACATGCGTTAAGTCAAGCAGTGGATGTACCGACAGGAATTCACAGTGGTGTTCCTTCTATTCCTTCTATTGAAGTTGTACATTCTTATACTCCTAAAGAATTATCTATATTTTTTGGAGTGAGTATTACGACGATTTTTAACTGGATTGATCAAGGCCGTTTTATGGGGATTCAAAGAGCCGGGTCCAACAAACATAATCTCATCCCAGACGATACTACATATGTATATGGATCAGGTAAGAGAACGACGATTAAAGAGATTGTGACTATGTGGAAAAAGGAAGAGGCAGAACGCCAATCCACAATAGAAGTCAGTGACCTGGATTACCACACAGGGCAAATTGCCTTATATGAAGATAAATACAAAGGGGAATTCGAACGGACACTCGGAACTAAATTGAACTTAACACCTGAAGAAGAAACCGATGCACAAGTTTGGAAACACCATTTGGGGAGGCAGCGTCTTGGCTTTAAAGATACCGAAAAGTAATTTTCGTTTTATTGAGAATGATTTTTCAGATATTATTATGGAGATTCGAGATGGTGCCCAGGGTCTTCCAAGCAGTGCTAGAACTATTCGTAAAACAATTGTCTTTAATGATTTATCGAAGATGTACTGTGTAGAGGAGATAGATCGAAACGGGGGATTCATCGAGTTATATTGGTATGATGATCAAAAAGAGTTGATTATGAAATTCCATGCTCATTATCATCCTGATGAAACACCTGCTAATATTACGATGTATGACCCGTTTCATATTCATACGGTAAATGAGAGAAGATTGAATAATGAAAAATTTCAAGAATTATATACGATTCTTGAATTTATTAGATTAAGAAATATCTCTATTAAATTATAATAGTTCAACGCTGATATGATGTTTGTACATACGAATTAAACAACACTCCCTGAACTTAGGCATTATAGCCACAGTTCAGGGAGTGTTGTTTTTATAATCTATTCTTTATTACAAATCGTCAAATCCGTTATCGTCGCCAACTTTACCGTAGTTACGGGATTTAGCTTCGAAGAAGTCTGTTTTGGTTGCATTCAGAGCTTCATCGGAGAATGGTTTGATCCAAGGCATGCAGTTTACATCCACACCTTCATATGCTTTTTCCATACCCATCAGACGCAGACGTTTGTTGGCGATGTACTTGATGTAATCTTCCAACTCGTTCAGGTCAATACCGCGCACGTTGCTGAGTGTGTAATGTGCCCAGTTGGTTTCAAGCTCAACAGCACGATGGATGGTTGTGTATACGTAGTCCATGTTCTCAGGTGTGTTCAGTTCAGGGAAGTCCACCAGCAACTGTTTGTACACTTCAGCGAAGAAGTAACAGTGTTGGTTTTCATCCCGCTGGATATACGAGATCATCTGGCTGGTTGCCATCATTTTCTGGTCACGGGCCAGGTTGTAGAAGAAGGCAAACGTACTATAGAAGAAGATACCTTCGAGTACCAGATCGGCTACCATAGCTTGGAAGAACGTCTGTGGAGACGGCTCGTCCCGGAATGTTTGGTAAATGTCTGCGATGAAACGGTTACGGTCAAGCAGGACTGGATCATGTTTCCAGTATTCAAAAATTTCCTTTTGCTCCCGATCAGATACGATCGAAGACAGGACGTAGGAGTAGGATTGGTTATGAACGACTTCCTGTTGTCCGATAATGGCCGAGATCGCTTCGAGTGAAGAATCGGTAAAGTAACGTTTTACGTCACCAACAAACATCGTCTGCATGGAATCAAGTACCGCGAGCAGGGAGATGTTGATTTTGAATGTACGTTGCTCTTCTTCATCCAGTTGAGCAAACTGGGAAGCATCTTTGGACATTGGAATCTCGTCTGCGATCCAGTGGTTAAGTAGCAGTACTTTGTACAATTTGTACATATGAGGCATACGAATGTCGTTCCAGTTCAGGATACCGGAGCATTCACCTTCAATAATACGGGTTGATTGGTTAGGGGCTTCGGTGTTAAAAATTTTCTGTACTTGCATTGTTCCGTTCACTCCTTGAAATTTCATAATGTTCTGCCGACAGAACTTTGGGAAATCATCTATATCAACATCTTGCGATGCTGTGATCGTGTTTTAGGTAAAAAAGAACCAGGGCAACGCCATTTTGCAATCAAAACAGGATGCCCTGGTGGTCACCTCGAATCTAGTAAATCTTCTCTATCATGGATAAAAGCGTAACTTGCGCAAAAATCAAGATTCTTCAATCGTTAATGCACGGCTACGAACATAATAGGTTGATTTCATGCCGGCTCTCCAGGCGTGCAGATGCAATTCCAGGAATTCTGTTGCTTTGATATCTGGTCGAACGTAGAAGTTGAAACTTTGTCCCTGATCGACGTGGCGCTGACGGGCAGCCGCCATATTAATGGAAGCATGTTGATCCACCTGGAACGCTGTTTGGTAATAAGGGCTTGTTTTTTCGGACAGATCCGGAGCCGGATTGGCAATTTTGTAAGTTGTTTTCTCTTCATAAGATAACAGCTCATAGAGCGGATCAATACTAGCGGTGGAACCGGCAATAATGGACGTGGAACCGTTAGGTGCAATGGCGAACAACCAAGCATTACGTACACCGTTTTGTCGCACTTCGGCTTGCAGTTCTTTCCACTGTTCGGTTGTCACGAACTCGCCTACGCGCTCACCTGATGTGTACTCGCGTTGGTCGAAGTAATGACCACTTTCCCAATCGGAACCTTTGAATTTCGGATAATGTCCTTTTTCTTTGGACAGCTCCATACTGGATTTCACGAGCAGGTAGTTAATTTTTTCATACAGATTATCGTTATATGTTACAGCTTCTTCAGACTCCCAATGAATGCCTTCGAGAGCAAGCAGGTGGTGAAGTCCAAATGTTCCCAGACCGACTGCGCGATATTGGCTGTTGGTATATTGGGCTTGCAACACTTCAATGTTGTTAATGTCGATAACGTTGTCCAGCATGCGCACCTGAATTGGAACGAGACGCTCCAATACATTATGAGGTATAGCACGTGCCAGATGGATGGAATTCAGGTTGCAGACAACAAAGTCGCCAGGCACTTTGGAAATCACGATGCGAGTTTGTCCATCCTTGGTTACGAGTTCTTCCTTTTCAATTACAGTGGCAGACTGGTTCTGCATAATTTCGGTACACAGGTTGGAGGAGTATACCATACCGTGTGCACGGTTAGGATTCGAGCGGTTAACCGTATCCCGGTAGAACATGTATGGCGTACCTGTCTCCAGTTGGGATTTCAGTACACGCTTCATGATGTCAATCGCCTGTACTGTAATCCGGGACAGCAATGGGTGATTCACCGCTTCTTCGTATTTATCACGGAAGGCACCTTCGCCAAAGGACTCATCATAGAAATCTTCCAGTCCGAGTGCACGACCATTCTCGTCCTTCCAGCCCATCACTTTCTTTGTTTCGTGCGGACAGAACAGGCTCCATTCGCCACGGGTGGATACCCGCTCCATGAACAAGTCAGGCAGACAGATGCCGTGGAATACGTCATGCGCACGCATACGCTCGTCACCGTTGTTCAGCTTCAGATCGAGGAAAGCCAGAATGTCTTTGTGGAAAACGTCCAGGTACACGGCAATGGCACCTTTACGCGTACCGAGCTGGTCTACGCTGACCGCTGTATTGTTTAGTTGGCGAATCCAAGGGATTACACCGGAACTTGTATTTTGGTGACCACGGATATCCGAACCACGAGCTCTGACTTTGCCGAGGTAAACGCCGATGCCGCCCCCCATTTTGCTCAGACGAGCTACATCCGTGTTGGAATCGAAGATACCTTCGAGTGAGTCGTCCACCGTATCAATGAAGCAGCTGGAGAGTTGACCGGCTACTTTTTTACCTGCATTGGACATCGTAGGAGTAGCTGCAGTCATGTACATGTTGCTCATGGCCCAGTATGCTTCCTTGACGAGATCCATACGTCTCTCGGCAGGCTCTTGGTGCATTAGGAACATGGCGATAACCATGTAACGCTCTTGCGGCAATTCCATTACTTTTCCGTCAAAATCGTGAGCGAGGTAACGTTCTGCCAGTGTGAGCAAGCCGATATAATCGAAGAGCAGATCGTTGCGGTAGTCAATGCACTCAGCAAGTTCGTCGATCTGTTCTTTGGTGTAACATTCCAGTAATTCTTCGCGGTAGATACCTTTCTTCACGAGATCTACAAGAAGAGGGTGAAATGCGCCATAAGGCTCGTCCGGGTAAGACTTGTATCTGCGGTTAGTAGCCGCTTTTTTGTAAAGGGAAGTGAGCAGGGAGCGTGCCGCTGCAAATTTCCAATTAGGCTCCTCTTTAGTTACCAGTTCCAGTGCGCTCATGATAAAAGCGTTGCTGATTTCGTCTCCGGTAACTTCATCACGGCGGAGCTTGCTGTTTACCCCACGTACAAGACGTTCCTTGTCCAGCATTTCCAGTCCTTCCAGAGTACGGTCGGCATATACCGAGATGCGCATATCATCAAAGGCAAGCTGGCGGTTGTTCGGCTTGGTCACAACTTGTGGCATGAATATTCCTCGCTTTCGCATGTTAAAGATATAAATTGGAGAAATTCTTTATATAAAGAATTGAGTGTTGTCTTACGGTGAGAAAAAGGTAAAGGTTGCTTTTGGCAGACTGAAACGGCGGTGACAAGTTCATGTCTTAAATCGCTCAACTTGAGGAGCACAAAACAGCACAATTCAGAACATGCTCATATAAAAAGCATTCTCCCGCCTCGCGGCTGAAAATGCCCATGGATGCTCTGGCTTCCTTACTGTCTTAGAGGTTCAGGATATCGACAGAAAAGGGTGCTTATGTAAGCTTTGGTCTATTGCAGATGTGCCTGTAGTTTGAGGATACCGGATGCAGTCCAAACAGCCCCGTTAACCTCCATGTCAACTCTGTTTCGAGAAAGCGATTTACACCTACAGGGACGTGCCTTTGGAGGTGATTTCATCCTGTTTTTCGCGAGAATGCAGAAGGTGACTAATAGAAGCGGAGAAATCTAGTGTTACTACATTTTGTAGCTGTCAACATACTGTAACCCAACATATTGTGTTTGTAAAGTGGGCCGATACAGTAAAACGTAATTCCGAGTATACCATTTAAGCCAGGAATCCGCAAAGGAAAAGGACTGGAAGATTTGAAGATTTATCAAAAAAATTTTTTGACCAATTTGAATGACGTCTTCACGTCAGTTTGAATTGTAACGCATTCAACTGGTAGAATAAAAATAGTCAAAAATCAACTAAAATTAGCGGCAGCGGTTGTTCACGGGGCCCAGAGGAGGCGGAGCAAAATGGCAATAGCAGAAGTGACTGTAATTCCAATCGGAACGGGTACAACCAGTCTAAGCAGTTATGTGGCGGACATGCAAAAGGTATTGGAACATCAACGGGGCATTACATATCAGTTAACTTCCATGAGCACCATTATTGAGGGACCACTTAACGAGATCTTTACAGCAATTGCGGCTCTGCATGAAGCGCCGTTTCTGTCAGGAGCTCAGCGTGTTTCCACATCCGTCAAAATTGACGACCGTCGTGATAAACCGGATGCCTCCAGTATACAGAAGTTACAATCGGTTCAGGATAAACTGACGTCACTTCAGGCAAGACCTAATTAATGGTTTAGTATAAACATCCGTATATACGGTTATTCGGTATGTTATAAGTCATTAATTAAAGGTTAGATTGTGTCTGTCTGTGTAGTTAACGTGTATTTCTGACATCTATAAACTGAAAGACAAAAAAGACCCAGCTTAACGTTCATTAAGCTGGGTCTTTTTGTATACTCATTTAACATTTTAATTAATCTGCAACTACCAATGATGCACCAATCAACGTGGCGTTGGTGTAACCACCGCCAACATTTTCAAAAGAGAAGTTGGTAATTGGCGCACCGATAACCGTGGCATAATCACCATCAAGCAAATCTCCGGTCGTTGCAGGATAAAACGCTATAATATCGTTTCCGTTCTCATCCATGACATGAACGATAGAGAAAGTTGCTCCGAGAGAGCTATCTTCTTCAACGGAAATGACTTCCCCGTTAACTTGTACGAAAGTATTGTAATAGTTGGCTACATTTTTATTCAGATGACGGGTCGTTACATTGGAGTCAACAAGCCCCTGTACCTTTTTGCTTAGTTCTGCCGTAATGGCAGGGAATACATCGTTATGTTTACCAAAGAAATCATAAGATGCCTGCTCCATAAAGGCTGTGTCTTCTGTAATGTACGGAGTTAACTCATTAAAGAAATCCGCTGCTGATGCTGTGGCAGATGAATTTCCAGTTGTTGCAGTTGGTGCTGTTTGCTCCAGAGAAGTAGTAATGCTTAGGGAATCAATGATATCTTTGATCTCATCCTGATTATAAGTATCCTTGGCGGAGGTTAACGTCATGGTATAGAGTTCTGTATTGGTAAATAAATATTTCAGTATTCATAATTACTAAAAAGGTAATTTATCTGTATTTAACAAGTTAAAAGCTAATAATATACCGTATGGGTATCCATTTTGAACGATAGTACATACATTGGGCTGATATAACCGTGGGATTTATTTATGACTTAAATATATATGAACATAACATTCCGACTTAAGAACTAACCCTTTATGTAGGTGAAATTAACGAATAGTCGGTGGAAAAAAACAGCCCATTTTCGACCTGAGCCCGGTCCCATGTGTGATTGGTGCATATAGTGAACTGTACCTCAAATCAAAGGAGGGGTTTACATGAGTGGAGTAGTAGGTGGATACGGCGGCGCATGGACATCGACTGGCGCGATCTTGGTTCTCTTTATCTTGTTGGTCATCATCTCTAAAGCATTCTTGATCTAATAAACCGCTTGGACCCTAATATATTTGTAAAGGAGGGTTCTGCATGAGCAACGTAGTTGAAGGCGTAGGATACGGCGGCTGGACATCGACTGGAGCAATCCTGGTTCTGTTCATTCTTCTCGTAATCATCACTAAATCTTTCTGGGTATAATATGGCGAGCTCTGCCGGGCAACCGGTGGGGTTTTTTTTCTAGAGGACAAGCATGGTGGAGAGCCAGGCATATAAGATAGCTTGTGGTTGAACGGAAGAATTGGTGGAATTCAAGAAAAGGAAGGATGGCGTATGCTTCGAAAATGGGGAAGGTACCTCATGGCTAAACGCCCATTTTGTCAAAATGAGGGCAATAGCCCGGTCCAGAGGTAGGCTGAATACATAGCTTAGGGGTGTAGGCAAATGTTAAGGAGGAATGAACAATGAGCGAAGTAAAACCGAATTCACCGAACGGACAGGGACACGTATACGGACATATGGGAGGTTATGAGCATATGCAAGGATACCAATACACAGGTCATGAAATGCATGGGTATGGATATGGTTGTGGAACAATGCCAATGGGATATGGCTATGGATACGGACACCATGCCAATCAGGCTCCAATGATGCACGGTTATCAACAGGGTTGTGGAGTATCCTATGGTCATGGCGGCGGAAGCTGGGGTTCCATGGGTACGATCCTCGTACTGTTCATCTTGCTGGTCATCATCTCCAAAACGATGTTTATCTAAGTATTTGTGAGTGCAAGGAGACTTTGCTGATCGTGGATCGTTGCGATAGGTGCTCCAAATAAACTCCGAGTTTGAGTTCCATGTTGGGGCATAACGTACCTATGATTCAGAGCGGGACAGCGTAGGATTTCATCCTGCGGTGTCCCTTTTTTATTTAGAAGTGAAGGAGCGTTGGGATTACTTTCTTTAACGAACTCCACAGACGTTATTCCATGCAGTTTTCCCATTTCACAAGTTTATTGAATCGTAGACGTCTTATTATCTGAATCTGGGCATGTTTGGAGCCTATATTCATGAAGTGACATGGATTAACGTGGCTGAGATTCGTTAGATTTTACATAGCACAGAAATCCTCGATATAAGGTGTGCAGGATTCGTTAGCGTCTGATAAGCGTAAACATTTGCTTTATAAGCCGGGGTTATTTGCACAATTGGAGAAGTAAGGAAGTAAGGAAGTAAGGAAGTAAGGAAGTAAGGAAGTAAGGAAGTAAGGAAGTAAGGAAGTAAGGAAGTAAGGAAGTAAGGAAGTAAGGAAGTAAGGAAGTAAGGAAGTAAGGAAGTAAGGAAGTAAGGAAGTAAGGAAGTAAGGAAGTAAGGAAGTAAGGAAGTAAGTATCGAGGAGTGCAGTCAGTCGGAGCATGGAAAAGTTTTTAAAAACAGAGCCGAATATATCTGGCTAGTCTGATATGTGAAGGGAAGACTTTTCTCAATGAAAAAACGGTGTCGACAGTCTGTGGATGATGCTGAAATGTGTATGTAGACATGGATAAACACCCGGAACCCAATTCCGGGTGCTTTGTGTATGTTTTCAATCTTCTCAAGAATAAGTGATATCCAAAACAACAAAAGCCCTACCTCTCTTTTGTCCTTGCGGCTCCGATGACCGCGCCAGTGTGAATGGGAACATCTTGTGAAACTCTGTACTACCGGGTTATTGTGATTCAGGTTCTTCAATCTTCATAGGTTAATTGTGCTTATAGTTCGCTGCGGTCGCAGCATGAAGAAAATATTCCGGGGTTTAAAGAAGACAGAAATCATATGAGGTTGTTTAATACAACTCTTATAGTATACCACAGGTTGTAATTTTCTGCAATAAAAAGGAAAGCGCGACCAGAGCAGCATGTTTTCGGACTGTTTTTATGTTAGAAAGTGAAAGGTTGGTTTGAAAAGATACAGAAAATTTTTCAAACTATTTCTTCATAGGGGTAATCCTCTTCAAAAGATTCTGCGTAGGTTATAATAAGAGGGAAGAAACAGAAAGGGGCCCTCGCATGACTGAATCGATGGAGGACAGCAGGTTAATGCGGCAGATTGCGGAACGTGATGCCTCCGCACTGGAGCTTTTATATGACCGTTATGAGCGAGCGGTGTATTCTTTTGCCTACCGGATCGTTGGTGATCCCATGACGGCAGAAGAGACCGTTCAGGAACTTTTTATGCGGGTCTGGAATAATGCCGAACGTTACGATGCCTCACAGGGGAAGCTGACCACATGGATGTTTGCGATTACGCGTAACATTGCAGTGGACATGCTGAGGCGGAAATCAAAAGGGGCAGCGACTACTTCAGTTGAACACGAGACACTGGCAGCCTATGCCGATGAACATACAAACACGGAAGAAGAAGTGCAGCGTAAATGGGAAGGTACCCGGATTAAAGAGGCGTTGTCCCAATTGAACGGTGATCAGCAACAAGTTATAGAATCGATTTATTATGCGGGATTAACCCAGCAGGAAGTATCCAGCCGATTCGGGATTCCGCTGGGTACAGTAAAGAGCCGTGTCAGGCTTGCCATGCGACAGCTCCAAAAGTTGCTGGCCGATGCTGAATTGCATCCGGACGCGGGAAGGGAGGGCATACATCCATGATAGAACGACATGAGGAGTGGTCTGATCTGGCACCGATGTATGTGCTGGGCGGACTGGAAGCAGAGGAAGTGGCGGCGTTTGAAGCGCATATGGCAACTTGCGAACCTTGCCGCCAGGAGGTAAGGGAATTGCAGGAAGTGACTGGCTTCCTGCCACTTGCGGCGGAACCTGTAGCACCGCCGCAAGGCATGCGAGCACGTGTGCTGGGCAACGTGCTCGGACATGGGCAGGAGAGCGCCGAGGCGAAGCCAGCGGCTACTCCTGCAGAGCCTGAAGCACCCGTGGTGCTTCAGGAGGATCTTGCGCCGCAGCACAAACGTGCGGCGCAGCCCGGGCCAGGCTTGCCGCCGGTAACGGCTGTGCCTGCGGCCCGGGTGGAAGAGGCTGCCCAGGCACAGCCATGGCAGCCACAAGCGCGCGCGCGTGCGCGCAGCAGCAGCGCCTGGCGCATAGCTAGTGCCGGCCTTGCGGCCGCGGCACTGTTGCTGGGCGTGTACACGGCGCAGCTGCGGAGCCAGATCGACTCGCTGACGCAGCAAGCGGCGGGCTCGTCGGCTACACAAGAGCAACTGGTGCAGGCACAGGCGCAGAATGCACAGCTGCAAGAGCAGCTGGCATCAGCTCTGGAACCTGCACAGGGCATGCAGACTGGCGAGGCAGTGAAGCTGAATCCTGCAACGCAGGACATTGTAGCTCAGGGTCTCGCAACCATCGTTATTGACAGCAAAGGCACTCACCTGGTTGTGCAGGCTGAGAACCTGCCGAACCTGGAAGGCAACGAGGCTTTTCAGGTCTGGTTGATCAAAGGAGATACCCCTCAGAATGCGGGTACTTTCCTTAGTCGTGACGGAACGGGAGCGGTATATTACACATTGGATTCGGCCAACGACTATGATACGGTTGCCATCACGCTTGAACCGGATGCAATGGGAGATGAGCCGCGCGGTACGATGATTCTGGCTGCCAAGATTAAAGGATAAATATAGGATATATCACCAAAGGTTGCTCCGTCGTGGAGCAGCCTTTTTGTGTTTTCCAGTTCTGATGCTCATCCATTGGATTTTATTAATTTTTTTAGTTGGAGCAACCGATAAACAAATAGAAGGCAATACCCTTAATCTCCCTGTGTCTCAAGGGAGAACTGGTTGCACATAGAGAGTGAGGGGTTCAGTTGGAAGCATACCGTTCATTTATCTTTCGCCTGATACGCAATTATCTGATCGGTTCACTGGCAGCTGTTTTTGTTGTCGGCACAGTAGTTATGGTATCTACTCTGCAAATACCCAATATTCAATTTGTTCGACTCATCTTCATTGTACTGATTTCACTCTTGTTCATGCTGGTTGCAGAATTAATTACGCTGTGGGTGCAGCTTGGGCCCATAAGACAATTTTTCAATTCCGAGCATCACGAGAGAGACGAATTGAACCACATGTATGAGAAAATTCATCGTTTTCCGGGACAGACCATATATCGGATCATGGGTCCGCACATGCTTGGCTTCTCACTTCCGGCAGCCGGATTAACATTATGGATGATATCCACAGGGTGGCTTGAATTTCCTTACTTCTATACTGTCGTGGCCGCTGCGTGTGCCTTTCTGATTGCCATCATGCATGCGCTGATTGAGTATTACCTAACGGTGCGGGCGATTAGACCCCTGTTACTTGAGATTCGACATCGAGGCAAAGTCCAATACGGGATGGAACCTTCACTGGGAGGGCGCATCCTGGTATCGATCCAGCGTAAATTTCAGCTAAGTACGGCACTGATTGGCTTATTTCCTCTATTTCTATTTTTCCTGGCTACATATATCCGACTTCAGTATATGGACAGTGAATTTGCGAAAGAGTACATACTGTGGGGAATTCTCATCGTTGTTCTGGGCGCGGGGTTTGCGCTGGTGGGAAGCTGGCTGTTGATTCGTGATGTTCGTGATCCAGTTGCTGAACTGACGCATGAGATGAACCGAATTCAGGGGGGAGATCTTGGCAGACGAGCTCCGGATCTATATGCGGATGAGTTTTCGGCACTGATCTCCGGTTTTAATATGATGATTAATCGGCTGGAGATGAGACAGGAACGCAATCGACAGCTGTTGCAAAGTTATTTTTCTACGCTGGCTGCTGCTTTAGACGCCCGAGATAAGTACACGGCAGGGCATTCCATGCGTGTGGCAGAGTATTCGCTGATGATTGGTAAGCTGAGCGGAATGAATGAGGAACAGGCGGATTTATTGTACAAATCAGCCCTGCTTCATGATATCGGGAAAATCGGCATACCTGATGAGGTACTGCTGAAGGATGGAAAACTAAGCGATGAGGAATTCGCGATTATTCGTACACATCCCGTGCAGGGAGAGAGCATTCTGCTCCAGATAGAACCCATTGATGCCATGGCTGACTTTCTGCCTGGTGTACGATCTCACCATGAAAGATATGATGGCAAAGGATACCCGGATGGGATGGCTGGTGACGATATTCCCCTTTTTGGCCGCATCATTGCGGTAGCGGATGCCTTTGATGCCATGACGTCTGATCGACCCTATCGGAATGGGATGAGTCACGAGAAAGCGCTAACGATTTTGGAAGAAGGAAAAGGGACCCAGTGGGACCCCTATTTTGCAGGTTTGTTTATTGATGAATGGAGACGACAACAGCATCTTCAGAAAGAATCGAAGTGAGGGATCAGCTGATTCCCTCTGTCCACTTCGATTCTTTTCTGCGTCTCCGGTGAAGAGCGAGGCCTGTTATGATGGTGAGAACACATTCGCCGAGTATGACTGCACCCAAGGCGTCATAGATCACATGTTGTTTGATCATTAGCGTGGATACTATAATAGTTGCTGCCCCGGCGGCGACCAAAATCTTGATGGGTTTACGGATGCTTGGAACCGAAAGAACAGCACGCATAACCAGATAAGAGTGAAGAGAATGAATACTTGGAAAACAATTATAAGGACGATCCTGGCTATAGAGCCATCCGAGAACAGATGCTCCCAGGCCTGTACCCGTCAGTTCCGGGCGCGGTACCATGGTCTGAAAGTTGAAGTAGATCAGATAACATATCCAGACACAGATATTCATGGATAACAAGACGCGGTAATACGTCAGGCGATCCTTGGCACACAGGTAAGCGAGCACACCGAATACAAACGGGTACCAGCCCAAATATGGAATGGACATGCCAGGCACGTAAGGAATGATCCGGTCAAGCGGCGAATCAAGCACTACGAACCCGCGTTCTGGACTATTAAGAATATCATAGAAGAGCCCCATGACGGCCAAAGACAGCATTAAACTCAATGACAGCCAATAGGATTTGCTTTTTAACAATTGCACAACACCTTACTCCTTTCATTCATGCTCCCTAGGAGCATGACCCCAGCAAATAACTAATTCAAATTTAAACAACAATATATTCTACTACGACCAGCGCACAAATTGAATCCTGATTTGTGTATTTTTGTGTATTTTTTTGACGAAGAAGGAATGCGGAAGTTTCAATGGGCATGATATGATAGAGACACATACGGACGAAGGCACTTTGGCCAGTAAAGTCGGTACAACAGGAGTGAGTGAATGCAATTTTCAAAAATGTTCGTATTGAATATGGGGATGCTTATTACCATTGCATATCTTGCCAGTGTGTTCTATAAATATGTCGTAATACGTACCTCTTCCCGAGTGAAGCAGATCAGCTCCGTGCTTGTCCTTATTTTTGCAGGTTGGATCAGTACGGTTTTTGGGTTTCAACTCACCGATGAAGTGGTCTTTGATCTTCGATATGTTCCTTTAATTGTTGCCGTTCTAACGTATAGACAACCCTATAGCGTAATTATCGTGGGTATTGGAATTGGGCTGTCGAGGCTGACTTTTGGCATCACGGATGCTACATTGGCGGCAGTACTTAACATGTCTATTTTGGGCGTGATATGTGCAGGTCTGAATATATGGATGAGACGCAGCAACTACAGGCTGATTATTAAAGGAATCCTTGTTACAGTTATCGTCAATGTGGTCAACAGTATAAACATCGCTATCGTTGGTGTGATCCCGGCTACATACTTCTTTTCACATATTATGCCTTATACACTTCCTACAGGCATTTTGCTGAGCCTTATTTTTGCATTTATTTTACGTGATTTTCAGAATGAACAGAATCGAATTTTGCTGATCCAGAGTACAAACCGGCTTTTATCTGTGCAAAAGGAAGAGTTACAGAAAGCCCAGATTGTATTGGAGGATCGAGCGAAACAATTGATGATTGCCTCACAGTACAAATCCGAATTTCTCGCCAATATGTCTCATGAACTGCGTACACCACTGAACAGTGTCATTAACTTTGCCCAGATGATCAGCGAGAATGCCGACACAATGGATCAGGAGGATATTGTACGTTTTGCCAATATGATCGACCACTCCGGGCAGGAACTGCTCACGCTCATTAACGATATTCTGGATCTCTCCAAAGTAGAAGCGGGGCGGCTGGATATTGTATTGGAGGATATCAGTGTTGCACAACTTACAGAAGATGCCATGAGCCACTTTCAACTCGTTGCCGAGAAAAAGGGAATTCAGTTGGTTCTGGACAAAAAACAGGGACTGCCTGAGACGCTCTGGTCTGATCCCCAGCGGGTTCAACAGATTTTGCGGAATCTGATGTCCAATGCCATCAAGTTCACTCACCGGGGGAAGGTCACGCTGACCGTAAGCACCAAGCAGATTAAGAATGCAGGTATTCAGAATAGATGGCTTATTTTCTCCGTTCAGGACACAGGCATTGGTATTTCTGAGGACAAGCATCATTCCATATTTGAAGCATTTCAGCAGGCTGACGGGTCAATTAGTCGAAAATTTGGCGGTACCGGACTAGGCCTGTCAATCAGTCGGGATTTAGCGAGATTACTGGGGGGATCGATTGAACTTGAGAGCACTGAAGGTAAAGGAAGCACCTTCTATCTCTATCTCCCGTTGGACCGTGAAAAAATGAGTTGACAACCTTCGCGCCGTGAGTAGAATTTGGGATGACAACTAGCATCGACCGGCTTTTGAGACCCGGTCTAAGGAGTGTATCCCCATACAGAAGACGGTCAACGTTAACCCTCCCGCGTTAGCAAGCAAACCACGGCGCAAGGGTTCGACACAACGCACGAATTTATCGATTGCAACATGGGAGGGTGTACCGGCAATTATTTTACAGACCTTGCTGGGAGGCCCATTTTTAACCGGATTTCTGCTGTACCTTGGGGCCGGGTCGAGACATATCGGCTTTGTGCTCGCGATTACCACGTTTGTGAACATTGCCCAGATCGGAGCAGCTTACTGGATGCAGCGTATTCGCAGCCGTAAACGCATGCTTCTGTTATTTGTGGGCACACATCGCATCTTGTGGAGTGCAACGGGACTGATCCCGTTCATATTCCCCAAAGAGTGGTGGGTAAGCGTATATATTGGCGTGTATACGGTTGCTTTTATATCAAATACCATCGGCGGTATGATCTGGACTTCACTAATTGGCGATATCGTACCTGCTAAGGTGAGAGGGCGTTATTTTGGAATTCGAAATACGATTCTGAATGCTCTTGGAAGCGTATGCTTATTTGCAGGCGGTATTGTTTTGGACCGTTACCCGGGAGAAATGGGCTTTCTGATCCTGTTTATTCCGGTGTGGATCTGTGCTATTGCCAATACAGTCATCTATTTCTTCTATCCGGACGTTCCCTTCGAACGTTCTACCGAAAAGGTTTTCTGGCGCATGTTCATCAAGCCGTTCCAGGATCGTTCTTTCCTGAAAGCAACGCTGTTCCTGGCTTCATGGTTATTGATCCAGACCTTGATTGTTCCGCTTTATTCCTATGTTATGCTCGATTTATTGAACATCAATTATCAGACGGTATCCCTGATCACGGTAGTCCAGACACTGGTTATGATGGCCGGTTTCTATGTTTGGGGCAATCTGAATGCCAGATTCAGCAACAAAACCCTCCTATTTTGGACATTGCCAGTCATTGCACTCTCCTGTTTGTCGTGGGGGTTAATGTCGTTCATGCCCGTATTGATCGCACTATTTCTATCTCATATCTTCCTTGGGATCGGTGTAGGTGGATTCAACCAGCTGGCATTTAACTTTACGATTGGAGACACACCCAAAAGTGAAAGACCGATGTTTGTCGCGGTGTATTCGGCTCTGACCGGAGTCACTTCGTTTCTCGGGCCGTTGTTGGGTGGCTGGTTGTATGAAAAGATGGAAACCTGGTCCGATGCGCTGGCCTGGATCTCAGCCTATGGATTTCAGATGGGGGTTGGTGTCGTGATGCTGATTCTGACATTTACCCTTGGACGTCGTGTACTGTTAAAATAGATATTGAATATTTACACGGGCACTTCGATGACAGAACAACCTTCCGATCGCTGTTATCCCCAGATTTTTTGATTCCTTTTAGAAAAGGGAAAATCCGGGGATAAAGGCGAAGCGTATGCTTCCGATGAAGCTTTCTTTCAGAAAGCTTTTAGCTCCGCTTCTTCAGGTTATTTCTGTCCTCTCCGTTATCGTGTAAATCATTAGGTTGATCATATGTATCTGGTATGACTTCAAAAAAGATGGCGAAGTGGAGGGATGTATTTGAATCGTCTCGAACGGAAAGCCATGGTGATTGGAGCCACCGGGCTTGTAGGCGAATTACTGGTTCAGAATCTGCTGGAGCACCCGGCATACAGCCTGGTTCGCGTTCTGGTTAGACGTCCGCTTGAGCTGCAACATCCCAAATTGGAACAGCATGTAGTGGACTGGGAACAGCTGGAGAGGCAAGACCACTTATTCGATGGAATCGATGACCTGTACTGTTGTTTGGGTACAACGATCAAAAAAGCAGGCAGTCAGGACAATTTCCGTCAGGTAGATTATCATTACCCGGTTCGTGCAGCTACTATTGCGAAGCAACATGGTGTATTACAGATGCTGGTGATCTCCTCCATGGGAGCGAGTGCAGGTTCTCGGGTCTTTTACAGTCGGACCAAAGGGGAAATGGAGGATGCATTGTCCGATATCGGTTTTCCGTCATTGCATATCTTCCGCCCTTCCTTAATTCTGGGAGATCGAAACGAGAAGCGGTTCGGTGAGCAGATGGCTGCCTATGCGATGAAGTTTCTAGATCGCTGGATGAAAGGCAGAGCGGACAAATACCGGGCGGTCCATGCTGCAACCATTGCACAGGCCATGACGAAGATTGCTCTCGTGCAAACCCAGGGAAACCATGTGTATTCGAATGAAGTCATTCATGTCCTTGGTGTGGACGGGGGCTAAGAAACCTTTGAACGAGCTGTTTACTTCATGTGGCTAGGGAGGAGCGTTTCTCGCTCGAGGAAGATCGTGGTATAATAGGCAACAAAAATGAGTTCGAACCCTGACTCCATGCGGCAGCAGGATAACGAACACAAAGGAGAACTCGTCCATGAAAAAACCAATCTCTACCGATCATGCGCCAGGCGCCATTGGTCCATACAGTCAAGCCGTTGATGCAGGCGATTTCATCTACACTTCCGGACAGCTTGGTCTGAATCCTCAAACGGGAGAGTTCGGCGCAGATGTACAGGAGCAGACACGTCTGTCTTTGAGCAATGTGAAGGCTATCCTTGAAGCAGCAGGTACAAGTATGGATAAAATCGTGAAAACGACGGTGTTCCTGAAGGACATGAACGACTTCGTTCCTGTGAATGAAGTGTATAGCACGTTCTTCGAACAGCCGTATCCTGCACGCAGTGCAGTGGAAGTTGCTCGTTTGCCAAAAGATGCACTGGTGGAGATTGAGGTTATTGCCCTTAAATAGGACAACCTTCATTCGCTCGGGTATACATAAAAAGCCGATTTCAGGTCGAATGACCAGAATCGGCTTTTTGCTTTTATGTTTTTTCGTTATATTTAAGCGTTATATATGATGGAAACTACTCAATCGCGATCCTGATTCCGGGCGAAGAACAGCCATACCGCATAGATGGCCAGTACGATCGCAATGATGATTGCCGTATAATATACGGAAGTGACATCCTTTTGTTTAAGTGCAATGGCGATATACGCCCATGTGAATACAAGTGGGTATATGCTATCGCGATAACGGAAGCTAACGAGTACAGCCAGCACCATACCCACAATCAGCATGATGATCGTCCAGGTTGGTTCGCTGATACCAAAACCATCCCAGCCAATTTTATATAACAGTACAGCTGCATTGACAATCGTTGCCACGCTAATCCATCCGAGATAGATGCTGAATGGCAGCTTCACAAGCCAGATCTCGGCAGTGGTTGGAACCGTAATGGTACGTGTTTTTACATACAGCATGATCAGGCACAACAGAAGCAGTACAATAATCAGTAAGGCGAGACCGGTCTGCAAGTTTTGAAAAGCAAAAATCCAGGCTACGTTGAAGGCACAGCTTGCCAGAAACCAATACCCGAGACGGGTAATCGAATCCCTTTTCCAGGAAGCGGGCACGAACTGATAGATCACAAACCCTGCCAACAGCAGGTAGATCAAACCCCATATAGAGAAGGCATATCCAGAAGGTGTGAGCAGCACAGGATACATATCCGATACTTCTTTATTGGTCTTGCCCCCGATCGGCAGAGCGTTGGAGAGGTAGTTCACGATAATTACAGCGATAAAACCAATGGCGTTTAACCACTTGTACGGATTGTTACGTGACATTGTGTTTCCTCCTTGGTTTAACGAATGAATGAACCACGGGTCAGTCTACAATGAATATACCCAGTTCTTGCACATTCTAATAACAGCCGCAAAAAATTCACAAGTTGATCTTTCAGATCCTTGTGCTCTGCCGCTATATTGGAACGGCACTCTGTCCCAATGTACGCGAAACGAAGCAGAAATATGTCCATGCCTACGATGTCCCACTAGAAGAGGAGGAAGAGAATGCTCACAAGAGAAACGATGGAGCAACAGCAAACCTGGTTCTATGTAGTTGCACTGTTCGTAGGAGCAGCGATAGGGCTGAGTAATCCGGTATGGGGGAATGTTTTACACTACACCGTGTCCCCGGTTCTTGCCGTTCTGTTGTACAGCATGTTCGTACAGATTCCCTTTTTACAGTTAAAAGAGTCTTGGTCGAATCTTCGATTTATGGGCGCGTTACTGGTAGCTAATTTTGTCGTTGTACCTGTAGTTGTATGGTTGCTCACACTGGTCTTTCCGCAATCACCAGGCGTTCTGATCGGAGTCTATCTGGTGCTGTTAACACCCTGTATTGATTACGTCATTGTGTTCACACAACTCGGCAGGGGTGATGAGAAACTGATGCTCGCCGCAACACCTTTTTTATTTGTTATACAAATGATATTGTTGCCGTTTTATTTATGGCTATTGATGGGTACCGAGGTGGCGCAGATCATGCAGTTAGGGCCGTTTGTAGAGGCTTTTCTGTTCCTGATCGTTATTCCACTGCTGCTCGCTGTTGTTACACAAGTTCTCTCAAGAGGTAAAGCGAGCGGGGAGCGGGTCATAAATGCGACGGCATGGCTCCCGGTTCCGATGATGGCACTTGCGCTGATCGTGGTTGTCGCTTCCCAGATTGGCAAAGTCTACAATGATATGGCGATCATCGTAAACGTGATCCCGATCTATGTTGCTTTTCTAATCCTTATGCCTTGGATATCTCGGCTCATTGCTACTTGGTTTGGATTGAATCCAGGCGCCGGGCGGGCGTTGATCTTCAGTTCAGCCACACGGAATTCGCTGGTTGTTCTGCCGCTGGCGCTGGCACTCCCGCCAGAATGGGCAACTATAGCTGCGGCAGTCATCGTTACACAGACGATGGTGGAGCTTGCAGGGGAGCTAATCTACATTCGACTTGTACCTGCGGTGATTTTGCGGGATCGGTGAGCGGACTAGGACGTATCTATGTTATGATCTAATATAAATAATAAAACCATTTTTGGTAAATCAAAGGGGGTGTGGATATCGCTATTTATAGGAAAGTGATGTTCTACTTGGATATTGCTTTATTACTGTTCATCCTCATTATTTTCCCTATACAAGCTCAGAAGACGGAGAGCAACTTCCCTTACGTAATTATGACTATATTCTTACTTGGAATAATCTTTCGGATTGTATCTTATCTTAGAAAAGAAAGAGCTAAAAAATCATCTTGAGCGATGCTTCTATTCAGGTTTAGTAAGTAGAAATAAGGACTCCCGTGAGGAGTCCTTTTAGTTTAGTTCAAGGTATTACATTCAAGCCTCCAATAATGTTTTACGATATTCTGCTGGCGTGATGCCTTCCATCTTTTTGAACACTTTGCTGAAATACTTTTCGTCCTGAAATCCAACCATCTCCGAGATTTTGGCGACACGCAGGGAAGGATTTTGCAGTAACAGCTTGGCATTGTTGATCCGCAGTTTGCCCAGATATTCCGACCAGTTCAGACCAAATTGCTGTTTGAATTTGCGTGAGATATACTCCCGGCTCAGATAGAAACGTGCGGCAATCTGCTGTAAGGACAGGTCCTCCTGATAATGCGCGTCCATATAACGTGCAATCTCACTCATGGGATCAGGATTGGCGTGGTGATTGGCGGTGAGCGCCTTACCGGCCGCAAGCAGTCGTTGTTCCAATGATGAACGAAGCAGGGGGAAGGATAACAGTCCTTCAGCGTCCAAAGGTAACTCGGCAAAGGGAATAGACTGTTCCTCCGTCACTTCTTCCTCATGGAATGACGAACCTGCCGTATCATCAAGCCAGCGGCTCAGCATCCATTCCAGCTCATCGATCCATTGCTGGATCTGCTCAGCACTGACAACCGCAAGATCAGTAATCGGGTCAAGCCACTCGGCGACCGCAGCAACTACACTGGAAGCCCGGCAACTCATGGCTGCCATACGCAGGGGTTCTTCATGGGCGGTTAAACGCCTGATTTTATTCCCATTTGATGATTCCACCGAGGCATGGATTCGCTGTTTAATTTGCACAGCATTACGTCGCCACAACCTTGAACTTGCTTCCAGATAGGCCGCTGAGATTCCGCCTGGGTAGGACTCACAGGTGGAGATGCCAAAATGAAGCCGGCGCTGAATCGTCTGCTCCAATCCATGATTGACCTTGTCCAGAATATGTTCCAATGAAGTGGATGGACCCCAATGCAGCAGAACAATCTCGTCCGGTTGATCCAACTGGCGAAACATTACGCCTTCGTCTGGTGTGGATAACATCTCGGCACAGATATTGAGGACCGAGAACACAAGCAGGTCCGGTTGACTGCGGTATTTTGCCAGACAATCTGCATCCAGATGGGACAGGCTGGTGACAGCGACACTACAGACAGGGATTAGACAGGGGAGATTTAACTCATCCTGCAATCGCTGCATGTGTGATGGGCTGCTGCCTCTTCCGACGGCAAGTTCGGTGAGTAGACGATCCTGGTAGTGGGGGCGCATTCGATTAACAACAATGGATTGCCTGGTGGATTGTATCCGAATGGCGTCTTCCTCTTCCCAAGCTGTAACGGCCTTTAATAGAGATGCATTCAGCTCATCTGCTTCCACAGGTTTCAGGAGGTAGTCCATGCCACCATGCCTGATTGCATGCCTCACGAGTTCAAAATCATCATATCCACTGATAACCAGCACCTTGCTGTGCGGGGTATGAGCCGATATCCATTCAAGCAATGCCATACCGTCCTTGCCCGGCATACGCATGTCACTGAGTATGATTTGAGGTTGATGTGCCGTGATGGCGGCGATGGCTTCATCCCCGTCTGCTGCTTCAAGTAATGTATCAATGCCAAACTCTTCCCAATGACCAAGCAACCTTATGGCATCGCGGACATGTTTTTCATCATCTACAAGCAGTGCCTTCATGTTGTTCACTCTCCCGCGTATAGTTTAACCGTAATCTTCACACCATTGGGTTCCTGATTGTTGATCTCAAGCCTGGCTGAGTGACCGGGATGTGAGTTCAATTGAAGTCGGCGTATTACATTTCGTAGACCGATGGATTCAGACTCGTCGGATTCTTGTGTGGATAACCCGGTTGTTGTATGACTTGGATGCAGCCATCCGCGGATCTCCAGTAATTTATCTTCAGGTATGGAGGGGCCGTTATTATTCAGTTCTATTTCAATCCAATGATCGTTGATCCGGCGGCTGGATAGGGATATGTGACCTTTGCCAGGCTGAATATCTGCTCCATGTTTGAAATAGTTTTCAATTAAAGGTTGTAACGTCATTCTTGGCATTTCGACAGATAGAGTATCTTCGGCAAAATCCAAATCCACCTCAAGGCGGTCACCAAACCGCTCCTGCTGTAGTTCCAGATATAATCGGGCATGCTCCGCCTCTTCGCGTAAGGTCACGCAGGTCTGATCCCGCATGCTGTAGCGCAGCATTTTGGACAGGCTAGAGAGTAGTATATACGCCCGTTGTCCCTGCTGTTGAAGGGCAAGTGTACCGATCGATTGCAGTGTATTATACAGAAAATGCGGATGAATCTGCGCTTGCAATGCTTTGAGTTGATTCGTTTTATTGGCGATTTCGAGTCGATATTCCCGCAAAATAAGATTGTTTACCGTATCCATCATATCTCGGAAATGACGAGCGAGTACCCCGAATTCATCTCGGCTGGATAGATGGATATCCACATGCAGACGCCCGGCTTGAATCTGGTTCATATACCGCATGAGTTGCTTGAGTGGACCGGTGATTCGGATGGAGATGAACAAGGTTGCAACAATGACCAATACAAGTGCCGCAATGGCAATCATCGCGTTATTCCACGTAAGTGTGGTGGCTCTGGCATATAACGTCTCATTCGGGATCTGTTTGACGATGGTCCAATCGGCGTACGTGCTGCCAAGTTGCTGGTATACATACATGGAACGATCCTGTTCAAAATGCCCTGCAACATTCTGGGCTGTACCTGCGCTAGATCGCGCGATATTCAGTTCACTAGCCGTTTCCTCTCGTAGTGCATCTGTATGATTGACCTCGGAACGTCCTTGGTAAATGATCTGATTCTGACCATCCACCACATAGATCTGTTCCTTAGCCGGATCATACAGCCTGCTACAGATTGCTGCAATGGTATTCATATTCAGATCAATGGCGAGTACACCCAGACGCTCAGTGGACGGAATATCCTTGATCACCCGATGCAGGGTAATGACCGTTCTGGCAGGGTCATCGGGGGAGGCAGCCTTGAATCCGTACGTGTGACTCATATGGGCCGATTCCACCCAGATATCCGGGCTGTCACCGCTTGTTTTTCCATGAAGCGAGCCGGAATAGGCCTGTTTGCGTTCCTCCCGCTTCGGAAAGGGATTTGTAATTAAGGTGGATTGATTGGCGGCAAAAGAGTGCAAATACAGCTGGAATACATCCGGCACAGCCGCGCGTATTGTCTGCAAAGTGGTATACACTTCGGCCACCGCACGATAATCACCAGGAATTTTTGCCAAGTTACGCAGAAAGTTCGGGTCGTTATACACAGCGAGCGACGCTCTGGCCACGTTATCCACATAGTTATTGAGATTGGTGGACGCTTGGTAGATCAGGCGTTTGTTCTCTTCCACAGCCTGTTCCCGTAGGGCCGTTTTGGTCTGGATAAACGTCATGCTGATCGATGCGAGCAGCGGAAGGGTGGTAGCAATGAGCATAAAGGCAATCAATTTGGTGCGTATACTGTAGTATTTGGACATCGGAACACCCCTTCTGGTTGCAGGTTTAGAGAGGACAATATTTTACCCCCAACTGTTCACAAGGGTCGGTGTTTCCCTCGGCGATAATGGGGTTTAATAGAAAAAGAGACCAATTTCATCCATCTATAGAAGGGGAGAACGATATGAAGCATCGCAAATCTTCACAGCTGTTACAGCAGCTTGTGTTCGTGGGTCCCTCCATCGTGTTTTTTATTCTCATCATCGTGGTCCCTTTCCTGCTTGGCATGGTGTATTCCTTCACGGATTGGAACGGGGTATCCGAGAACATTAATTGGGTAGGGTTTGATAACTTCGTGCATGTTTTTGTGAATGATCCCAAGTTCCAAACGGCGTTTTGGTTTACGGTGCGCTTCACCGTGGTTGGTGTGGTACTGACCAATGTGATTGGCTTTTTCCTGGCGTATTTTCTGACCAAACCGCTCAAGACGAGAAACATTCTGCGTACGATCTTTTTTATGCCTAACGTGATCGGTGGGTTGTTGCTCGGCTTTATCTGGCAGTTCATATTTGTGAAAGGGTTTTCAGCAGTAGGCGATGTAACCGGCTGGTCATTCTTCAACCTTCCTTGGCTGGGAGACGAACCAACCGCCTTCTGGGGAATCGTGATTGTGTTTGTATGGCAGACCGCAGGATATCTGATGGTCATCTACATCTCATCTCTGACAAATGTATCCCCTGATCTGCTGGAAGCCGCCGAGATTGATGGCGCAAGTCGCTGGCAGGTACTGCGGAGCATCATTCTTCCGCTCATTATGCCAGGTGTAACGATCTGTCTGTTCCTAGCAATCTCCTGGTCGTTCAAAATGTTCGATCTCAATCTGTCACTGACCAAAGGTGGACCGTTCGGATCGACAGAGTCGGTTGCACTTAATATTTACAATGAAGCCTTTGTAAATAACAGATATGGCATCGGAACCGCCAAAGCGCTCGTGTTCTTCGTAATCGTTGCCATCATCACCATGATTCAGGTACGTCTGACGAAGAGCAAGGAGGTAGAAGCCTAATGGAGACGACAAAAAATTACCGCTTCAGTACCATTGTAACCGAGATTGTCATGGTACTCCTTGGACTTTTATTCCTGGTTCCGTTTTACTTCCTGTTCGTGAATTCGGTCAAAACCTTCGGTGATCTACTCACCAATTCGGCTGCATGGCCGGAAGTATTTCAATGGGGCAACTATGCGAACGCCTGGGAGAAAATTAACTTCCCGTCCGCGCTGATGAACTCGCTTATCGTTACTGTGGTCAGCAATCTGTTGCTTGTGCTGATCAGTTCCATGGCCGCGTACCGAATGGTCCGCAGCGATACCCGGTTCAACCGTATTTTGTTCGGCATGTTCATTGCCGCTATGGTGATTCCGTTCCAGTCTATCATGATTCCACTTGTTACTGTAACCAGTAATCTGGGATTGATCGACAGCCTTGGCGGCCTCATTATCTGTTATCTCGGTTTCGGGGCACCGATGTCTGTCTTCCTGTTCCACGGATTCGTAAAATCCGTCCCACTGGAGATTGAGGAAGCGGCTCGTGTGGATGGAAGCTCGGTCTACGGAGTGTTCTTCCGGATCGTATTTCCACTCATGAAACCGATGTATGTAACCGTCATCATTCTGAACACACTCTGGATCTGGAATGATTATCTGCTTCCATCGCTGATCCTGCAAAGCTCCAACCTGCGTACGATCCCAATTGCGACTTTTGCACTCTTCGGTCAATATACGAAGCAATGGGATCTGGCCTTGCCAGCACTTGTGCTCGGCATCATGCCGATCATTATCTTCTTCCTGCTGATGCAGAAGTACATCATTCAGGGGATTACGGCTGGATCAGTTAAAGGGTGAGGGTGCGAGTGCAGGGTCGCTGTGGGAGAGTGCGAGTGCAGGTCGCTGGCGGGCTCAAGTTGCGCTTTCGGTCGCTGTTGCTCCTCGGTGTCCTGAATGTATTGGGGCAAGGAAGCCACCGAGTATCAAAGGCGAACGCTCCGCTCCTCCATCGCATCCTGATCCCTTTGCTCCCACCTCGCATGGAGGTGTGCAAAGGGAGCATGTCCGTATAGCTTGGGCACGACTCCTGGGGAAAGAGCAATAAAGAGAAAAGACCAAGAATGAAATGATTTTAAGACCAGGTTTGATAAGGCAGAAGGTGAGTGTATAAGGGCAGGGTCGCTGACGGTCTCAAGCGTGGAGTGCGAGTGCGAGTACAAGGTCGCTGCGGGCTCAAGTTGCGCTTTCGGTCGCTGTTGCTCCTCGGTGTCCTGAATGTATTGGGGCAAGGAAGCCACCGAGTATCAAAGGCGAACGCTCCGCTCCTCCATCGTATCCTGATCCCTTTGCACACCTCGCATGGAGGTGTGCAAAGGGAGTCATGCCCGCATAGCTTTGGCATGACTCCTAGGGAAGGGAAAGCGTCGATAAAGAGAAAGGAGCAATAAAGAAGCTTGTACAGCCAGGAACTTCTTCTTCAGAGTGAAGTGAGGGTATGCTCCTTTTTCAAAGCGCTAACGAATCCACCGCATCTTAATAGGTGGATAATCAAGGAATACAAATTGTAACGAATCTCAGCAACGTTATTCGGGTACAAAACGGCGTCAAAGCCTTAAAATTCGACCAAATCGACGAAATAACGTCGCTGTGATTCGTTAAAATTGGAACCTGTGCAAATAGGTGCGAATAACGTGCGCTCGGTTCGTTAGAATGAAAACACGCTTCAATGGAAGGTTATTCTGTCATCGGAGTGCCAGTGTAAATATTCATTAGTGGAACGGTTATACTGAAACTACTATAGGGAGAGTGTATGTATGAAAAGAATGACAAAGTTGACGTTGCTTATGCTGATTGCTTTTTCGGTAATGCTCGCGGGTTGTGGCAATGGGGACAAGAGTGGCAGTCCGGTCAACACGGATGCTCAAGGTGGTGGCGAGGCTGCTGCTGGAGATAAAACCATTAAGATCTTCCAATTCAAAGTCGAAATCGCGGAAGCGCTCAACCGTCTCAAAGCGGAATATGAATCCTCCCATCCAGGCGTCAAACTGGACATTCAAACTGTAGGTGGCGGCAGTGACTACGGTGCTGCATTAAAAGCCAAGTTTGCGGCTGGCGAACAACCGGACATTTTCAACGTAGGTGGTTATCGTGAATTGGATACATGGCTTGAATATCTGGAAGATCTGTCTGGAGAATCATGGGCCAAGGATGCACTCGAAGTAGCCAAAGAGCCAATGACCAAAGACGGCAAACTCTACGGACAGCCGCTCGCGCTGGAGGGTTATGGTTTCATTTATAACAAAGACCTCTTCCAAAAAGCAGGTATTACCGAAATTCCAACGACACTGGAACAATTGGATCAAGCTGCACAGAAACTTCAAGCCGCAGGCATTACCCCATTCTCTAATGGATATCAAGAGTGGTGGGTGCTGGGCAATCATAACGTAAACGTCGCATTTGCAAATCAGGCAGATCCGGTGAAATTCATCCAAGGACTCAACGAAAGTACGGAGAAGATTCCTGGCAACCAAGTGTTCGCCGACTGGATCAACTTGCTCGACTTAACGCTGAAATACAGCAACAAAAACCCGCTGACAACCGACTACAATACGCAAGTTACGTTGTTTGCGAGTGGAGGAGCGGCGATGATGCAACAAGGAAACTGGACTCAAGTACAGATCGATGGAATCGATCCAGATCTGAATCTGGGTATCCTCCCAATGCCAATTAACAATGAACCCAATGACAAATTGTTTGTCGGCGTGCCGAACTATTGGGTTGTGAACAAGAATTCCCAAGTGAAACCGGAAGCAAAAGAGTTTTTGGAATGGCTCGTAACTTCGGATATCGGGAAACAATACATGACAAAAGAATTCAAATTCATTCCGGCGTTCAGTTCCATCACGGCATCCGAAGAGGATCTGGGTGACCTCGCCACAGAGATCATGAAGTATAGCCAGGAAAATAAAACACTCAGCTGGAACTTCAACCGTTTCCCTGAAGGGGTTCCACAAGAGTATGGTAGCACGATTCAGGCTTACGTTGCAGGCAAATCGGATAAAGCCGGATTGCTAGACGCATTGCAACAGAACTGGGATAGTCTGAAAAAATAATCCGGATCATGGACGGTATCCACAGATTACCGAAAACTGTTCAGAAATCTTCGGATAGAAAAGTTAGTCTATCGGATATATGAGTTAATTGAAACAGGTTAGCCAGAAATCTTATTCTGGTTGGCCTGTTTTTGTTTTTCCGAGGAGCCAATGACGCTCTCTGAAAAGTTCAAAGTCAGCTATATTCCTGAAATGTGGATAACTCCAAAGCAGTTTAACGATCTAATAACGTATTTAACACAGAGTTAATACTATATGTGGATATCCTGTGTGTATAACACTCTAAATGTGGACAAGTATGGAGTAGCTGGAGTGGGAAGTCCTCTTTTGTTAACAGAAATACTTGTTTTCAACTGATTAGTACTATATAGTTCTAAATATGACAAATACAAAAATGAACACGGGACCCGCCAAATCCAAAAGTACCAATCCGGTGAACCGGACCAAGGCAGTTGAGGTGGCCGCACAATTATTTCTGCGTCAGGGGTACAGCTACGTCAGCATGGATGAGGTCGTGCGAGTGAGTGGGGTATCCAAGTCAAATATTTATTATCATTTTAAAAACAAGGAGGAGCTGCTCCAGGCCGTGGTACAATACTGGATTGCCCAGTATGAGTCGGAGCTGTACCTGCTGCTCAGTCAGCGTGAACGAGGAGTGGAGGAGCGTATCTACTCATTCATGGCATTGCTGTCGGCAGGTATTGAGGGCCGAAATTACGAAGGGAGCTGTCCCTTTGTTACGTTATATATGCAGACACCGGACAGTGCACCCCAAGTGAAGGAAAGCATATCCAGATTCTTTCGTGAGCTTAGACCTATGGTGGAGAAGTTGTTTCAGCAAGGTTTGGATCGCGGTGAATTTCGCAAAGAAATCGAACCGGGACCGGCTGCGTTGTTGTTTATTGCCGCATTGGAAGGTTCACTAATCCTAGCGGGAACTGCCCGTGATGTTGGGATTATTGAACAATCGGCACGTACGTTTTGTCAGATGCTTCGTTAATCGAAGCTCTTTTTTTGAATATAACTAGTACTATATAGTACTAAAAGGAGCTGTAACAGAATGAATGTACATACAACAAACATGAATCAGGTAATAAGTGAGTCTGATATTGCAGCCACGACCATTTTTATGACAGGTAGTACAGGTTTTATCGGCAAAGAAACGGTCAAACAACTCACGCAGGGAGACGCACAATTGCTCTTGCTGGTTCGTTCGGAACAGCGAGCCAGAACTGTGCTGAAGGCTTATGGAGTGAAGGATCTCGACCGGATTACCTTTATTAAAGGTGATTTGTCCATTTCGGGTCTTGGCCTTACCGCACCAGATCGGGAGCGTGCTCTTGAAGCGAATGTGATCATGCATGCGGGAGGAACGATGGACGTCACTTTGGAACGAAAAGTAGCCGAGCAGATATTCATGAACGGGGCCAGGGAACTGGCACAGCTAGCACAGGAAATCCACTCTACTCATGGATTGAGACACTTTATCCACGTTGTTGGTTATATGAGTCCTTATGGAGAGCGGAATGAACAGGGGAATTATCTACAGGTTGAGCATGTGGATAACAATGAAAGTGCATATGAAGAGATGAAGTTCCATGCCGATCTGCACATTCGCGAGCATGCAGAACAGCATCACTATCCCTTATCCGTTGTAAATCCGAGTACAGTGGTTGGGCCACGTCCTACAGGTGAAACCGAGCAAACGGGTGGGATTGGGCTGCTCATTCAGGCGATTCAGAAAGGACTTATGCCAGTGGTGCCGGGAGGTTCATCCTATTGGTTACCGCTTGTGGAGAATGACATTGTTGCACAGACGCTTGTTTTTCTATCCAGGGAAGCTGCTCCAGTCGGAGGAACTTATCCACTGTTGGCGCGGAAGGAAGACAGTCCCAATATGAAGGAAATGCTGCAACTCTTGGCGCAGCAATTGGACGTACCCAAGCCCAAAGGGGCTGTCCCATTACCATGGATCCGATGGATCATGAAATCAGGTGGTTCACGCATCAGTGGTGTTCCAGCGGAGTCGGTTGCTTTTATTACCAACAGGTCATTCCCGGTTGAAGAGACGGAGGCTCTGTTCACACGTATGGGGCAATCCTGGCCGGACATCCGGGAACAGCTTCCGCTGGTTACAGCCGATCTAGACTATCGTTTTCGGTATGCGCCGTTACCTGAGGGTTTTCCGACAGATTATATTCGGTCTCGAAGTGGAAATATGGCTATGCTTCGTTGGGAGGGTGAGGGAGAGCCTTGGATTATTGTGCATGGTTTGCTTCAATCTGCGGATGAGATGTTACCTTTAGGAAAACAGCTTAGGGACCGGACCGGGAACCCGGTATGGTTAATCGATCTCGCTGGATTCGGACGGTCTCCGGTGCATCAGGGGGATGAAGCGTTTGAAGGTCAGGTGGATGCACTGCTTACGGCTCTTGGTGAGTTTGAAGGTCCGGTGAAGCTGGTTGGTCATTCGATCGGGGCTGCTATTGCAGCTGCGGCACAGATGCGTAGCGGGCGGACAGACATTCGACTGGGGTTGCTTCAGCCAGTAGCTAACAATTCGAATCCGAATGTGCTGAGATGGATTTCCCGTTTGCCAAGAGGGGTGATGCGCTCCCTGCTGCGTGGCAGATCGGAGAAAAGTTGGAATCAAATGTTCAGTTCACATAGTGGCGTAGGCGACAGCAGTGTTATAGCCGATACCATGGGCAAGAGAATACGCTCCAGTCTCCAGTCCCCTCGCATTGCAGGAGCACATGCAGACTTGTTGTGCTGGATTCACTCGGGTCAGAGGAAAGGCGCCAGATCAACGTTGTGGGCGAAAATGGAAAGTCAGCATTATGCCAAGAATGTATTAGTTGTGTGGGCCAATCAAGATCAGGAATATCACTATCCCCAGGATATGAACTCACAGGTCAAACGGATAGATGTACCCTATGGACATTACTTTCCGACGTTTCAGTATAAGGAAACAGCTGCAATTCTCGCCGAATGGGCCGATACCTTAAGGTGAGTTTAGGTTTGGACATGCAGGAATCCCGTGCCAATTGTCGAAAGGGTCAAGTCGACTTTTGAGAGCTGAACCAAAGACAGGAGAGATGAATGTATGAGCAAGCAACGTGTGGAAATCAGTAAAAATGTGCTAACGGAATGTCTCGGACTGCGCAGCGGAGAGAATCTGGTAGTTGTCGCAGACGATATGAAACGGGATCTGGCTGAATCCATCTATGAGGCAGGCAAAGCACTGGGTGCAGAGTCGGTCCTGTTAATCATGGAGGAACGCAACAGATCCGGCGAAGAGCCACCTGCGCCAATTGCAGAGGCCATGATTCGAGCAGATGTAGCCGTATGTGTAACGAAATATTCATTAACACATACCCAGGCACGCAAAAAAGCCGCTGCTTCAGGGACCCGAGTGGCAACCATGCCCGGCATGACAGAGGATATGTTTGTGAACGGAGCCATTACAGCTGAATATTCGCAAGTAAAGGCGTTGACCGAGAAGGTAACGGCTCTATTAACCGCAGGTCGCTATGTGCGAATAGAGAAGCAGGGCCATAGTCTTTCCTTTTCCATTGAAGATCGTAACGGTGTACCAAGCACAGGTATGTATTTGAACCCTGGTGAATCGGGCAACTTGCCGTCAGGAGAAGCTTATATTGCTCCCGTTGAGGGCAAGGGCGAGGGCAGTATTGTTGTAGATGGTTCCGTTGCTGGAATTGGGGCACTCCGTGAACCGATGTTATTGACCGTTAGTGAAGGACGGTTGGTGTCAGCTGAAGGACCAGATGGGGCTCAATTACTGGAAACGCTTGGTGAGGGCGATGGTCGTTTTCTCGGCGAATTCGGGATCGGTACCAATAACAAGGCGCGAATCACGGGTGTGGTGCTGGAAGATGAGAAGGTGTACGGCACAATTCATGTGGCCTTTGGCAGCAATAACACATTTGGTGGAACGATTGCCGCAGGTGTTCATATCGATGCAGTTGTACAAAAGCCGGACGTGTACATCGATGACAGGCTGATCATGCGTCAGGGTGAATTGGTCGAATAACTACAGCGAAGGAAATTGGGCATGTCCACAACGTGTCCACAGTAATGGATAACTGAAGCGAAAATTCGGATTTTACGTCAGATTTACAAACAAATACACAACATGTCCACATTAAATTAATGAATATCCACATGAAACGCCAAAGATATCCACAGCATGTGTGCAATATGTGCACAACTTATCCACAAATCAGGTATAACTCGTGTTTTCATCCGATAAAACAGTCGTTTTGGAGTAATCAAACAAGTTATCCACAGGAATATCGCTTTTTTGTTCCAAGTATTTGAAAACATAGAAACAGATCCATAATATATAGGGATAAAAAAGACCCGAAATCGGCATAAAGCTGATCTTGGGTCTTTTTTATGAATATAATTTTTCAATCCTATGTCAGGTTACTTACGCTCAATTCTAAAACGACTGGCTTCCACCACCCTCCACAACAGGGCAAATGATCAGAGCGGAGACAGCAACCGTAATGCAACGTCTGTTGAAGTTGGCAAAATTGATCTGAAGCCTAAACATTTGATCAAAAATAACCGATACACCAAAGTAACATCTAATGGGACGAAAGTACCTGTGGTGACTTGGTGAATGCGAACCACAAGCAGGTCACTTAGCCAAATAAAGTGCTCTTCATGTGGTTTTGTTTTTATATTTTATAATGATCTGATTATACGGAATGAGAGGATATGGGGATAACTATGGACGAGGGAATGCAATATATTAATTTTTCGGTAGGAGACCAGATCTTTGCACTACGAATTGATGAAGTTCATGAGATCATCAGAATGGTGCAGGTGACAACAGTTCCATTTGGAAGCCCGGAGATCCGAGGTTTTGCTTCGCTGTACGGTAAGGTCGTTTCGGTGGTGAGTCTTCGTGTATTGTTAGGCATGCCAGACCAGGAGGATACCTCTTCTACACGTATTATTGTGGTGCCTTACAAAGGTGGATTTGTACCGCTGATCGTAGATATGGTCGATTCTGTCGTAAGTTACGATCGTTTCGAGGAACCAGCTGAGGAACACCGTCGTTTCATGCTTGGCGTTTTTGACAAAATCGGGTTCTGTGAAGATCATCGTGCAGGTATTTTGAACCTCGATGTATTACTGGGCAGCTTGATCAGATCATAGGAGTATAACGATCCGTAATTCTTTCAATATTCAGTATTATCCTTCGGTTTACCCAAATGTTCCTCATCCGCTTTTCGGGAGAAGGGACATTTTTTTGTGCCGCTAGGGCGTTTTCAGACACGCCCTAACCATTGAAATAACCACTTTTTATGGGCAAAGGTTTTTAAATCCGGTCATTTTCGTATATGATGGAGAGTAACAATGCGAAGGGATGACGGGAGACTTTAATGATGCAATCGCTGTATGGAGTATGGCTTGGTGACGTATTTTTTTGTTTTTCCGGTGAAACATCGGAACCACGTGTGGATGCATGGAGCCACGTGGTAAGAAGGTTGAATTTTGGCGACGGGGGTCGTCTGTTTCAGCCTGCCGCTCTGCGTCTTGCGGAGCTGCGCTGGCCGAATCCGCTAAGGAACACGGCTGAAGCGAAGAACACAAAGCGGCGTCAACTGCTGGGACGCACATTGGAAGGATTGGCAGTCTCGCCTAAGGATGCCTTCAGGCTGCTGCTGCAATGGGATGACCGTTTGTTAAATGCAGCCGGAATTCAGGTTGGAGAAGAGATGCGTTACTGGATCAAGGCGGCGCAGTTCACACAGGAGCTGCTGTTGCGGGGAACAATTGCTCCATCGGCTGAATTCGCAGCAAAGACCGGAGCACGGCGACGGACCGGACAAGAGACATTAACAGGTGTATGGCGGCCACGCTTGCAGCAGGAGGAGGACATCGAACGCTTCCGCGATCTTGCTGAAGCGATGCCTCCGATTGGATTGGCTGCTCCTGGAGCTTATGCTTCATTGGAACCGGAAACGCGTGAAGAAGCAGGGGCTGCGGTATTATTTTCATTCATGAGTGGCATGATTCATGCTGTGGTGACAAGTGAACTGGAGGGCATGGACAGTGAACTGTCCCGTTACCGCACCCCATATCGACGCGGATCTTCGCCAGTAGCCGAACTCTGGTGGAACAGTCTGATCTCGATGTTCCGTCCTGTGACGGTGCAAGGGCCGACGGACGATATGACAGCGTTTATTCATACGTTGCAAGAAGTTGGTGGAACGTCAATGCCAATCGTGGGAGCAGAAGAGATGGCACCTGCTGAAGGCCAATTGAAGCTGGTGCTCCGCTTGGAGCCACCGCTGGGCGAACATGAAACGATCTGGGGAATCAGCTTTTGGGCGGACAGTGAGCAGGAACCAAGCTTGAGGTTGCCTGCACGGACTATCTGGGCACATCCAGAGCGAGATCTGGACCGGGGGAAGGTGTTATATACCTCGGCGGCAGAGCAATTATTGATGGCACTCGGGCAAGCAGCAGAACTGGCACCTGAACTGGAGACAGCGCTGCTTACTGCTCGTCCGGAGGAAATTAAGCTGGAGCAGCAGGGTTTCTTTGAATTTCTCACGCATGCGGTTCCACGTTTGCAGAAGGCTGGGATAACCGTTCTCATGCCTTCAAGGTGGAGTCGTGCCGGGAAACGTCGTGCGGGACTGCGTCTGCAGATGTTGAATCGGGGAACAGAGCGGTTGCCTGGAGCCACATCGGCACTGGGCATGGAACAATTGGTTGCTTTCAAGGCGGAGCCTATGTTGGATGGGAAACCGGTCACGGCGGAGGAACTGGCAGCACTGGCTGAATCCACAGTTCCGTATGTCATGTTCCGTGGTGAATGGATTGAAGTGGATACAAAAGAGATTCGCCAAGTCCTGCGTTATATGAAAAAAGAAGAAGAACAATATATGCCTCTCTCCGAATGGCTGCATCTGGCAGCGGATGAAGGGGAGGATTCCGCATGGAAGGGCCTCTCCGTCTTTGGTGCCGAATCTGATGGGATGCTTGCTTTCCTGCTCGATGGACAGGTGCTTCGCAGTATTGAGCCTCGTCAGGTTCCGGCAGAATTGCATGGTGAACTCAGACCTTATCAGGAACGAGGCTACCAATGGTTATCCGCGATGCGTGAGCTGGGCTTTGGCGTATGTCTCGCGGACGATATGGGACTTGGGAAGACGATTCAAGTAATTACCTGTCTGCTAGACCGCAAACACGAGGAACGCCAGGCAGCTGAAGAGGAAGCCCGTGAGAATGAGCTGTTGAATGGATCAGATCATTCTTTCCCGGCGGATCAGCACACGCATGAGCAGCCTGTTCATCTGCCTGCACTTATTGTGTGTCCTACCTCGCTGCTTGGAAACTGGCAGCGTGAGCTGAAGCGGTTTGCCCCGGATCTGTCGCTATATATTCATCATGGCGGACAACGGCTGCACGGGAACGAATTCCAGGCAGAAGCGCAGACGCATGACATTGTACTGACGACCTATCATCTGGCAGGCAGAGATGGCCCGGATCTGGCTTCGTTGCACTGGTCCACCATTGTGCTGGATGAGGCACAATATATTAAGAATTACCGTACCAAACAAGCGCAAAGCGTAATGCGCCTGTCTACACTTCATCGTATTGCGATGACGGGAACGCCTGTAGAGAACCGGCTGAGCGAACTTTGGTCGATTTTCCAGTTTCTCAATCCGGGGTATCTAGGCACAGCTTCATCGTTCCGCCAGCGATATACGGGACTGGGGCCATCCGAAGAAAGTGCAGCATCCTTGCGTGAGCTTCATCGACTGGTATCTCCATTCATGCTGCGCAGGCTGAAAAGTGATCCGGATATTCGCAAGGATCTGCCAGAGAAGCTTGAACTGAAATCCTATTGTTCCCTGACGCCGGAGCAGACGGTGTTGTACCAGCGTGTGGTGGATGATCTGATGGGGGGGCTGGACGGCAGAAATGGCATTGCCCGTAAGGGGATTGTGCTGTCCTCCCTGACCAAGCTCAAGCAGATCTGTGATCATCCGGTGCTGGCGGACAGCAATCGGAAAGACCACGGCAAGGCTGAGGCATCTGGTAAGATGGAACGTTTGCTTGAACTGCTGGACGCCATCCGTGATAACGGGGAATCTGCCTTGATTTTCACGCAGTATGTTGCTATGGGAGATCTGCTGGTATCGAGGTTGAAACAGCGATATGAGGAAGAACCTTATTTCCTGCATGGTGGTGTGTCGAAGGCGCAAAGAGATGATATGGTGGAGACTTTCCAAAAAGGAGAGGGGCCGTCCATGTTTGTTCTATCTCTTCGTGCCGGAGGTGTGGGTCTGAATCTGACACGGGCGAGTCATGTTGTTCACTATGATCGGTGGTGGAATCCCGCGGTTGAGAACCAGGCGACGGACCGTGTATTCCGAATCGGGCAGAATCGCAATGTGCAGGTTCACAAGTTGATCTGTCAGGGAACACTGGAGGAACGGATTGATGAGCTGATCGAAAGTAAGAAGGCACTCTCCGAGCAGGTCGTTGGTTCGGGTGAGAACTGGCTGACCGAGATGTCGGATGATGAGCTGCGTGGCCTGATTTCTCTTCAGGGTGAGACGTGGCTGTGACCTTGAACTTTCAGAGGAATATAGATGTTGAGAAAGGGGGATTATTGTGAGCGAAAAATGGAAGATCGAGCTGCATATGTCCCCCGGTGGATGGACAGCAGAAGTAAATACAGTAGCGGAAGCGGACCAGGAAGTTTCCGTTTCCGCTTCCGCTGCTGAGGGCAAGACCGGATCAGCCGCAGGCATGTTCACAGTCACGGGAACGCCGGCGCGACTGAGCGAAGCCCAGCGCGAGGCTGTACTGGCTCAGCTGCGCAAGCGCCCGCTGACGCTGTACGCCCTGCTGCGCGGCGGCCCGGCGTCCGAGGAGCTCGCCGGGCTGCTGCCGGCTACGCAAGCGCCCGATGGCTCGCCAGGCGCAGCAACGGCCAGTGCGGCCGTGGCGTGCACCTGCGGCCGCCCCAGCTGCGCGCATGCCGCGGCCGCTGAGCGCGCCGTAGCCGCGCGCCTCGCGGCCGCGCCGCTGCTGCAACTGGCGCACGCCGGCCTGCCGCGCGAAGCGCTGCTCGCCGGCGTGCTGGGGGCATGGGCGGAGGAACTCGCCCATGATCCCAGTGGCCCCGGCCGCGCAGCGGAAACGGCTGGCCGCCCGCAAGTGCGGGGCGGCGAAGGCGGCGCGGCCGTCGGCGAGTGGATTGCCGAGGCCGCCGCGGACGGCGCCATGCACCAGCCGGGGCCGGGCTTTGGCGCCGTTGAGGTGCGCCTCGCGCAGCCGGGCAAGCCGCCGGCCTTGCCGGAGCTGACGGCGCTGCTGCCGGGCGTGCCGGCCACCGCAGGGCTGGATTTGATCCGCGAGCGTGTAGCCGCGCGGATGTGGCAGGCTGTCCAGAAGAAGACGGACAGCCCAGCAACCAAATGATGCACCCATCAGAGCGGGGGAGATCTCAGATCACCCCTGCTTGTTTTTATTGCAGCATGTTGCATTATTCGAATTACATCATTTCCCGGTACAAGATGAATTTTGTCTTTATCCAACAATGTTAATGCTCATTAGTAAAGTGCATCTCGGTATAATCAATTTTTTGCATATTGGATATATGAAGGTATATTCCCATTTCAATTCTATTGTGTACAGCTCGGGGATGTTGCTCTAAAAGTCCAAAAAACGATCATACAGGCTGTACAGCCCGTATAAGTTCATTCGGATCTCTTCTAAAGGAGGTCTTTACCGGTGGAGCTTCGCTCCCAATTAAGGTATACTGTCGCAGGGAACATTGCACGCTGAGAACTATATAACATTTATATTATTGCGATAGGAGTTTTTACATGAAATCAACTACAGGAAGACAGCGCCGCATGGTGGTTATGCTGTCCTCATTGATGATATGCGGAGCATTGCTTACCGCGTGCCAGAACGGTTCAGGCACAGAGGAAAGCCAGAATCCGAATGGAACAGGTAACACACAACAGGAGACGGACGGCACAACGGTTCATTTTACGGAGGATAAAGGAACGGATGGCGACAATGCTGGCGGGGATGACACATCATCTTCTGGCAACAGCGGTGAAGGCACGGATAGCGAGTCTGGGAATGCTTCAGCGGGCGGAGAGCAGGGCTCTTCGGACAATGGTAACGGGGCGACAGCGGAAGACCCATTGCTGGAGAAACGCAGTATCAGCGCACTGCAAACGACGATTGATGCACAATCCGTGGTGACCAATGCCGAGTCTATGACCGTCATTGTGAACAAACAACGGAGTCTGCCTGACGGTTACGAGCCGGACGATCTGGTAGAGCCGAATGTACCGTTCTCCTTCGACGAACCACACGAGAAGCGGCATATGCGCAAGGAAGCTGCGGAGGCACTGGAGAAGTTGTTTGCAGGTGCAAAAGCGGATGGCATTGAGCTTCGTGCGGTATCCGGTTATCGTTCATATCAGCGTCAGGTATCCATCTATAACAATAATGTCAAAACTAAAGGTCAAGAATACACGGATCGCGTGAGCTCTGTGCCAGGCCGAAGCGAACATCAGACCGGTCTTGCCATTGATGTATCCAGCCCGAGTGTGGGCAATGTGCTGGAAGAGGTATTTGGCACATCGAAGGAAGGCCAGTGGTTGGCTGAACACGCTGCAGAATACGGATATGTCATCCGTTATCTGCAAGGTGAAGAAGATACCACAGGTTACGTCTATGAGCCTTGGCATATCCGGTACATCGGTACAGATTTGGCACCGGATGTGGCGAAGAGTGGGTTAACTCTAGAAGAATACTTCGATGAGGCTAATATCAAGTTGTAATTTGGATGTTTCATCCTTAAAGAAAAAGACAAGATACTATTTCTCATAAATCCCCGAATGAACCGTCCTTGATCTAACCAATGGGCAGTCATTCAGGGGATTTTTTTCTGTGCAAAAATGTTAATGGATTTAAGATAGAATTAAACTTGATTCCATTGTCCGAGATGATGGGGGATTGATATAATTCATGTTTAATCTGAAGAGACAAATACAACCAAAGCGAGGGACGAGAGAATGAGCAGACAGCAGGTTTTTACGGGCTCCCCATGGGAACCGTTGGTGGGATATTGCCGTGCAATCCGTGTAGGGAACCGAATCGAAGTGGCGGGTACAACCGCGATGCAAGATGGTGTAGTTGTTGGGGCAGGTGATCCGTATGCACAGACAAGGTTCGTTTTGCAGACGATCGAGAATGCACTGAAAGAACTGGGGGCTGACATGTCGCATGTGGTGAGAACCCGGATGTTTGTGACCGATATCTCCAGATGGGAGGAAGTTGGCAAGGCACACGGTGAATTTTTTGGACAGATCCAGCCTGTAGCCACCATGGTTGAAGTTAGCGCACTCATTGATCCCTTGTTGATGGTTGAGATTGAAGTGGAAGCGATTGTTGAAGATGAAACCCAAGCCGGTTGATTCTGACCGTTATCCGGAAGATATCTAAGGAACCCAGGACGTCTTATTTGGCCCTCAGGTCCTCTTGCTAAAATGTAAAGAACATCAGACACGTTATTTCCCAAATTACTCTGATAAAAATGCTATAAACAGCTATTAATTCAAATTAGCGTGCCTGAGATTCCTTAGATTTCTGCGGGTACTTCAAATCCTTGAATAAGATGCCTCAGATTCGTTAGCGTTAACTCCGCTTGCTCTTACATTCGGTAAGCAATGTATTTCGTATGCAGTGCACATCGCACGTGTCTGCTCCGGACAAGTTTCAGATACCCTTCGGTTTGAAGCAGTTTGTAGACACACTCTAAAAAACCAAAACAAAAAAAACAACCTTATCCATGCCTGTCAAAAGACAAGCGGATAAGGTTATTTTGAATTGACTTCGCCGCCTGGCCGCACGGCTGAGTTCTTGATGCGCCAAACTCATTACACCGCGCGTCAGGAGCTACATGCGGATGGCTGGTCATTATGATGCTCCACACTCATGACCCCGCGCTAAGCGATGCACACGGTCGTCTGCAACAACATATAACATGTGTTTCAGCCAGACGTTTTTCCAATCGTATTATTTCGCTTCCAGTTCTGCTGCAGGTGTTTCAACAACCACTTTCCAAGCTGTTCCGATTGGAGGCAGGCTACGCGTCAACACAGGGCTGAAGAACCCAATGACTTTAGCGCCTTTGGTCAGTTCTTCAGCTTTCACCGTCTCACCTTCGTGGTTCACGAGCAGCGTGTCTTTAGCAATGTTCAGCACGACATGGTCAGGAGCGGTTTCTGTTAACCGTGTACCTGTAATCTCAATCTGTGAGATGCTGCCTTCAGCTGATGTTACATTTTCAATTGTACCCGCTGTACCCAGAAGCTCTTTAGGTTGTACCTCAGATGCTGTAGCCGCATCCAACACAGTGACTGTATAGGTCGGCGTTTGTGGTGGCAGACTGCGGGTGGTGATCAGGGAATGCTCAGCTTCCACGTTCATGCCAATGGCCAGATCAGTCAGTGCAATCTCTTTTCCCTCAACTGAGATGAATTTTGTCTCATCGCTCAGATTGAGCACAATACCATCCGTACCTGCACCGCCAATCTGGATGGACTGATATTTATCTTGGTTCGAGATTCTGGTAATGACACCACGTTCAGTAACCGTCTTCACGTCCTCTTCACTCGAGATAGTCACCTGATTTCCTGTTGTGTTCACTTGTCCATGCAGTGCTTTCTCAGCAAAAGAAACCGGTACATACAATTTGCCGCCTGTGATTTCGGGCGCTGTACCCAGCGTGAGCAGCATTTTATTCACGGAATATTGATCCTTGCCTGTGATTACCTGTGTCCAGAGAGCACCACGAGTCAGCTCTGCAGTTTTAGTTTCTTTATTCCATTCCAGTTCAATACCCAGTGCGTCGGTAAGATCACGCAGCGGGATCATGGCTACTTTGCCATCTTTGTTCCAATAACCATCAGAGATGGTTGCACCATTCACGGATACGTTTACTACACTCGCTGCGTTACTATCTGCTGAAACGGATGTTTGATGGACTGGTTGTGTGTTGTCCAGTGTTGCTGCATAAGCGGCTCCACCACCCAATGCCATGGATAGGGCCATCAGTGCACTTACTTTTTTCATGTTGTTGTTCATCAATATTCATCCCTTCTAATCTGTGTACTGACGCGGTAAAATCTTCCTTAGGGCCGCGCTTCAAGTTAATAGACGGGACAAATCGTCTAAGTGTTGCAGTTGAAATGCAATGAATGTAAGCGGTAGGTTAGTTTAAATTAGAAATATCGCTTGTATTGCAGGTTATCCGCAGCAGGATCAGGTTAATTTCAGGTAAGTGGCCAAACCTTTGTCCTATTGCACATTCAAGTACGAGGAGGAACGGATTAGATGAGTGATATGTTGGTAGCGCTCTATCGTTTGCCGGAGCAAGAGAGTGGACTGAGAGCGTTGGAGGAATCCTCCATTGTGATTCGAAGAGCCATTGCCCCAGAGAAACAGCTTGTACTGGATTGGGTGAGGTCACATTTTAGTCAGGCTTGGGTGGATGAATGTGAGGTCGCTTTTGCGCGTCAGCCGGTGTCCTGTTATATTGCGGTTGAGCATGGGAAAATGATTGGATTTGCCTGTTACGAGGCGACATGTCGCAACTTCTTCGGACCGACAGGTGTGAGCCAGAATGCACGGGGCAAAGGTGTAGGCACAGCCTTGTTACTGGCCTGTATGCATGCGATGAAGGCGGACGGTTACGGGTATGCGATTATCGGATCAGCGGGACCTGTGGATTTCTATGCCCGGACGCTGGGTGCAGTGAAGATTGAAAATTCAACGCCGGGTATTTACGAAGGTATGCTGCGGGCAGACTAGACAATAATGATGTTGTGGAAGCTGTGGAAAAGGAAGGGAGGACGATGATGAGCACGAAACAAATGTTGCACATCGGAATGATCGGTACGGGATCAATCTCGGATCTTCATATGAGGTGTTATGCCAAAAACGAGGATGCCGTCATCTATGCGATCTGCGATCTGAACGAAGAACGGGCTAAAGCTGCGGCACAGAAGTATGATGCTCAATCCGTGTACACCGATTATCGGGAGATGCTGGAGGACCCGCATGTGGATGCTGTCAGTATCTGTACCTGGAATAATACACATGCGGAATTTGCCATTGCTGCACTGGAGGCAGGCAAGCATGTATTGCTGGAGAAACCGGTGGCAACCAATGTGGAAGATGCACTGCGGATTGAAGAAGCGGTGAAGAAGAGCGGACGTACGTTTATCGTTGGTTTTGTGCGGCGTTATGATAACAATATGCAGATGATGCGCAGATTCATTGATGCCGGGGAGTTTGGTGAACTGTATTATGCCAAAGCTTCCATTCTACGGCGGCACGGTAATCCGGGCGGTTGGTTTGCTGACAAAAGCCGTTCCGGCGGCGGCCCTCTGATTGACCTGGGCGTACATATTATCGACCAATGTTGGTACCTCATGGGCAGGCCGAAACCTATTTCGGTCAGTGGTAATACGTATCGGAAGTTGGGCAATCGTGCCCATATCGAACATCTTTCTTTTTACAAAGCAGCCGACTACAGCGCAGCTGTGAATGACGTAGAAGATATGGCGAATGCGCTCATTCGGTTTGAAAACGGGGCTTCGCTGGCGGTGGATGTGAGCTTTACCCTGCATGCACGCGGAGATGAATCTTCGGTGAAATTATACGGCGAGCGTGGTGGGTTCGAACTGGAGCCGGAGACACTGATCGTCACGGAGAAAAATAACACCATCCTGAATATTGAACCCCAGACGGACAATACGGGTCTCCATATTCATAGTGCATTCCAGAACCAGATCGACCACTTTGTGGATTGTTGCCTGAACGGGACTGAGCCGATCAGCCCAATCGCGGATGGTGTGGCTTCCACGCGCATGTTGTGCGGAATCTACGAATCCGCTGAGAAAGGGCAGGAGATTCGTCTGGATTGAGTTCATTTTACATGGCAGTTGTCCTTCATCATATTAAAAAGCATGCGTCTTCCGCGTGATCTGCGGTTACGCATGCTTTTTGGCATAAGGTCATTTATTCAGTGGTGAATTCTCGTATCCAGGGTCATCATAATCCGTATCCTGCAGCCTTGGAAGCACGTTCATGGTTTCAATTGCCTGCCGGGTATCCGGCGTGCCGTGGTCATACAGAAATGTGTACAGCAAGGTCATGCCATCCGAAAACTGCTCCGTTGCCTCATCATGGTCTGCCGATTTGTAGGGTACTGGCGCCCGTTGCAATGTATAGGCATCGTCATCCTCCAGCACCTTCATCAGATCTTTCAATCGGCCCAACTGTTCGTCATCCACCAACACCTCAAAGGGTGTAGATTCGTTCTTTGTTCGTTCAATCAGGTTATGAGTTACCGATACATACAGATGTTGTTTGCCGTCCTGCATAATCCAACCCCCATTCTGAAATGGAAAAAAGACGCTTCTACTGTTAATAAACAGCAAAAAGCGCCCTGAAACGAGCTACTGTGCTCGTGTGTTATTTACTCATCCACATGTTCAGTCACATATGACCAGCCATTACCTTTACCTTCTAATCGACTTTGTTCAAAAAAGTCAATTCCATCTACTGTAATACTGACTGACACGAGTGATGGTTCATCTTTAACGGGATTAACGACGATGAACCCTTTATCCAATAGATAAGTAATGGTTCTAAGTTTCTCAATATGTGATTGTGGAAAAAGTTTTTCTTTGGGAGCGATATAAGCCGGATTTTCGGTAAACCACATATCGTACAATTCCTGTAGGGTGTCGAATCTTTCTTGAATCCGCTCTTTAATAATCATCTCTAACTCCATAAGGGACCTCTTCCTTTGAGTTATTTCCCAAATCTCCCCGTTACGGGCACCTGGCGGGTGCCGGCCTCCATCGATCCTGAACACAGGGGACAGGCGGGAGGACCCGAGGATGCCTTCTTGGTTGCTTTTGAAGGCACAGCCGGCTTCTGTCTTAGCCACGCTTTACAGGTGGATGAACTACACTTCCAGACCGCAACGGTCTCCGTACGCTCAGCATTACCTGAACCTGAAGTGTGCGAATGTGAACTGGAGGAACTTGCAGCTGTTGGACTCAGACCTGTGGTGCTGAATGCCTTATGGTTGCGAATCTCCCCACTACCACGCCGTTCACCGAGGCGATCCTCATCACGTTCGTTGTGGACCTCGTAGTCACGACGGTCACTGTGGCTGATGGCACGACGCTGTGCCGCATCCCGACCATCTGAACGGGCACCTGAGCCGGACGAGCGGGCATACTGTCCGTTGCCTTTACCATATGAAGCCTGACTGCTCGTCCGGCTCTCCTCACGAGGTTTGCGTTTGTCCGGAACTTCCATGCCGAAGGCTTCAAGCAGGAAACGGGACACATCCGCTGGTTTTCCGTGATGGCTCGCCGGTGAGGTGACATACAAGTACTGCTTGGCCCGTGTGATGGCAACGTAGGCGAGCCTGCGTTCTTCCTCCAGCGCCATGTCCAGTTCGGCATCTGTCTGCTGCATAGCAAGCGCAGCTTTCTGATCCTCGGGAATATCCTGGCGAAGTGCTGTACTGTGAGGCACAATGCCTTCACTGGCTCCAATCCAGTACACACAAGGGAACTCCAATCCTTTGGCCCGGTGGATCGTCATCAGCTGTACCGCGTCACTATCCTGCGCACGACGCAAAGATTCCATCTCACGGTGTCTGCGGGACAGCTCATCCGCGAATTGGATGAACTCTTCTACCGTTTCGAATTTTTTGACAGCAGCTTCGAATTCATCCAGAGTTTCCAGCATCGTTTCCTTATAATGGGTGAAGATGCTGGGATCACCACTTTCCATATACTTGTCGTAGAACTGCCTGCGCATCTCTTGAATGGCGATGATGGGTTTTAGTTTGTGCAGTGATTTGATCAGTTTGATGCGTTCCTTGACCTGTTCCTGCTGGAACGGTTTCAGCTTGTCCCATTTCACCAGATGGATGAGCGGGTATTTCTTCGCCTGTTGTTGTTCACAACGCTGTATCCATTCCAGTCCTGTATCTCGTGATACATAGAGCGGTCCTAATGCACTTGGGAGAGCATCCATGGCACGTGGATCAAGAGACAGACGCAAATGATCCATCAGGGGTCTGATGAGAGACTGGTCATAGAACACCGGAGAAGCACCATGCTGTACAAAAGGCACGTCTTTCAACACAAGCTGCTCAAATACAGCCCGGCTGCTACTTGCTGTCCGGTGAAGAATCGCAATATCGCGATAGGTGTGTTGTCCTTCTTCAACCTGCTGGCACAGCTGGTTTACAACCCACGCCGCTTCTTCCTCTGCATTGGAAGGTGTAGCGAAACGGGGCGCATCGCCGCGGTTTCCGGCGGCACGCAGCCGTTTGTCACGTCTACGTTTATTGCGGGCGACCAGTTCACTTCCGAGTCCCAGGATGCGTGCATCACTGCGATAATTGATATCCAGCGTCACAATGCGTGCACCGGGGTATACTTTATCGAATTCCAAAATTGATTCCTGGCGTGCGCCATTAAAGGTATAGATCGTCTGGTCATCGTCTCCCACAACCATCAGATTGCGGTGAGCGGAAGCCAGTTTTTGCACAATTTCATACTGCAGATGGTTGGTATCCTGGAACTCATCCACCATAATGTACTGGAAACGCTTCTGAAGCGGCCCCAGAACAGCAGGATCACGAAGCAGCGCGGCTGCCCGTAGTAAAATATCATCAAAATCCATTTTGCCGCGATCCTGCTTCCAGGCTTCGTAACCAAGCAGAACACGCTTGGCATCGCGTTCTTCCTGTGATTTTTCAGGCAGATCGGTTGTTTCCGATCCTTGCATCTTCCATGCGGACAGCATAGCCAGCAGACTTTCAGGCTGGAAGGCTTCACTCATGCCATTTTGGCGAAGAAGCATCTTCAGCACCGTATGCTGGGCTCGCGACTCGCCAAAGATCTCTTCCTGCACACCGTAATGACGCAATAATGTCAGCGCAAAAGAGTGGAAGGTGCGAGCCTGTACGGCTCTCGCGGCTGCCGGGCGTATGCCTGGCAATGCGGCGATCCGGTCTTTCATCTCGGTGGCAGCTTTGTTCGTGAACGTCACCAGCAGGATACTGCCTGCATGTACGCCACTGACCTCTATGAGGTAACCGGCTCTTGCAGCCAGTACAGTTGTTTTGCCACAACCGGCTCCGGCGAGAGTCAGAATCGGTCCTCTGCCGTGACGGACTGCCGAGATTTGTGGTGCGTTTAACTTGATGCCTGCCTCTTCAAGAGAACGAAAATAAAAGGCATCCTGTTGCTCATTACCCACGAGTTGCCGACTGGTCTCCAGCGGAGCAGACGGGGACTGGGGCAGGGACGCCGCCGGGGTAACCCCGAGCGGACGGGGGTAGAACGTTGAGTTCGGACTTAACATGTTTCATCCACCTCTGTATGCATTCAGGGATAGGACTATCCCGGCTAAAAGTAAACCATTTGCCCTTTTCACAATCGCATTGTAAATTGGTATGATAGAGTTAGTCGCCTAAGCAGGCGGTTAAGTAGGGCCAAAGCTTCATTATACCCGAACATATGGTCTTGACGAAAGCCCCCGATTTCATCCAGTATCGGTATAAAACGGGCACCTGCACGAGATTACGCAACTTTTTGGCATGATATCGTATAAGTTATATGCCTGAGCATTTTGCATGAAAGATGTAATATGCTAATTTACTACTAAATAGAAATGATAATATTGGTTTTGACGGGACAGAGGAGGAATGGTCATGAAACTGCTTCAGCGCATCAAAGACGGAGCGAACAAAGCAACAGAGCGTGCCCAACACGCCGTTGAGATTGGGAAACTGAACAACCAGATTGTGGGCTTGCAACAGGAACAGGAAGTCCATTTTACAGATATGGGTCGCATCTTCTATGAGGGTTATCGGGCACAGGATATGACGCGTGCAGAAAAAGAGATGGTGGATCTGTCGCAGCTATGCGACGAATTGCAGGACGAGATTGATGGTCTGCGCAACAAGATTGCACAACTTAAGAACGAACGGTTGTGCGAGTGTGGACACGTCGCTTCCCTGGATGCCAACTTCTGCCCTAAATGCGGACGTAAGTTGGGTGAACTCAAGACAGCAACGCCTAAAGTAGCAGCAGGAGTTGCAGGAGCCACCACAGCCGCAAGACAGGAGGCAGCTGTAGCTCAGACCCCAACTCCAGAGCCGGACTTCTACGATGCGCCACCTGAGTTGGAACTGGAGGAAGACGAGCCGTACCATACGGTCATTCCGTCCATAGCGGATCTGGAAACGGAATCGGAATATAACAGTACGGAATTTACCCAGGAAGAAAAGGAAGCGTTTGATGCGGAGTGGGAACGTCGCAGAGATGAAGAGATGCAACGGGAACGTGAGCGTCAGCAGGAACTGGATGAACGCATCCGCTACTGGAAAGAAAACAACCCGATCGTGAACACGGTGGACGTACAGACCGAAGTATCACGTGAAATGGTGAATTGTCAGATTTGTGCAGCCGAGCTACCCAAAGGGTCGAAGTGGTGCCCGCGCTGTGGTGCCGAACAGATCTGATCTGATGCAGTAGAAGCACTGCCGCATCAGTTTGAGGCAGTGCGGGTTGCTGACAGCATGGGGGGACGGGAATATGGACCAACTGCTGCATCATTTGCGTCATCTTGGGTTTACCGAGATGGAATCTAAAATTATGGTGGAACTCGCCCGTCAGGGATCAGCCTCAGGATATGAGGTTGCGAAGCGGCTGGGCGTGTCCCGTTCCAATGTATATGCGACCCTGCAACGGCTGGAACAGCGTGGATTCTTGCGGTGTAGTCCTGGGGAACCGGCGAAGTATAGTGTGCTGAAGCCGGAGGAGATGACACGTATGATCTCCGATCAAATGCGTACCTCGCTGGATTATGTCCAGAGCAGCATGCCTAAGAGTGAACCGGAGAAGCCTGTCTTCTATAACGTCGAAGGGGACAAAAATGTGTTTGAGAATCTGAGCCGTGAATTGGCTGAGGCTCAGCATGAGATTGTCGTAGACGTTTGGCGTGAAGAGGCAGAGTTGCTGCGTAATGACTTACAGCAGGCTGAAGCTCGGGGTGTGCGGTTGTTATGGTCGTGTGATGGTGGCGAAGGCATGATCGATCAGCCTGCCCCTTGGCCGGGTTTGCCTATGTATGGTACAGGTAATGGTCGGAAATTTTCCTTGGTGGTGGATCGCCGCTGGTGCATGCTGGGCATGCGCGGTGAATCATGCGCCACACAGGCAGTAGTGACGGAGCATCCGGTAATGACCGGGCTGCTGCTGAATCATTTTGCTCAAGAGCTGGTGTTGTACGAATTGGAACAGGATATGGGGGAGGAACTGGAGTCCCGCTATGGGCACCGGTACGAAGAACTCTCTGCGCGTTATTGGTCTTCTCCTTCAGGAGAGGGTGACCAGAGCTAGACAGATCGGCGACTAATTCACCTCTGATGGAGTGATCATGCCAGTACATAGGTACCTATCTTGACGAAACGAATACGTGTGTACATAAAGCAGGCGCTGCCCAAAGGCAGACGCCTGTTTGTGCTGGTTTGAGATATGACAGTGATGTTCGTCACAGCATCTGTTCCCAGTCAAGTCGATAGTAAAGGTATGAAGTTATGCTATTTTTGAGAAAATGAAGCTATGAACATTCGATTGAACTGGATCGGGTTGAACAGGATTGTACACGTCATTCTTTGGGCACGTGATACAGAGCTTCCAGCACGTCCGTATAATAAGCTGTACCATGGGGTACAAATTCCGTTGCCCGAATCTCGCGAACGATACGTTCCGGCTCATCAGCTGCATGATCACTTAATGGGTCCTTATGACCGATGGAATGTGGCGGTGATGTCAACGGCTGAGTCTGAACTCCGGTAGCTTGAATGACGTCGATCTCATTACGAAACAAAGCGAGTAGATCATCCAGCGGCACTTCATACAGGCTATCCACCTCGCTAGGCTGCAGAACGTAGGCTTCGAGCGGCTGGTTCAGACATAAGCCATAGACGGCGCTGAATTCCCGATCTATGAATGGGACACCACGCACCTCTCCTTGGAGCTGCTGTGTAGCCGTGAGTAGATAGGTTAGTGCCTCGAATGGAGTATAAACACCCAGTTCTTCCTCCAGCTCACGACTGGCGTCTTGCAGTTGTTCACCTGCGGTGAGATGACCTGCTGCTGTAATGTCATAACATCCGGGAAAGGTATCCTTAATATCACGCCGCCGCTGAAAAAGAACCTGTCGCTGTTCGTCTTTGTCACGCACAATCCAGCAGTGGAATGAACGGTGCCAATATCCCTTGGCATGGACCTCGCTGCGTAGTGAAGTGCCGATCCAATTTTGCTGATCGTCATAAATGTCGAAACGTTCTGGGGTCATGAAACGTATCTCCTTATATAGCAGATTTTAAAGTTCAAAATTTCACAAAGTATGTATTAAACGAAAGGGGAAAGATCGTATGGAATGCATTGTACACTTTCAGGTGATTTATCCGCAACCTCAGGAACGTAAAAGTCTTAGAGGACTTATATTTGTAGGGCAAGGTCAGGAACCGGCTAACAGTCAGTTAAGCAGCATGTTTAAGGATATGGGATTTAATGTACGTTTGGAAGATGAGGCCCAGTTGTTGTTCAAGCCAGTGGATGCTTCGGCAAACTTTGAATATATTCGTGTGACAGAGCTTGATACTGGAGAAGAAGTTTACAAAGAAGATAAAGATCTGAAGTCGATCCTGGAGCATTTGCTGCCACGCCGCTTCTAATTCATGAGCATGGCCGCAAATGAAATTCATGGGGGAGCATATGTAATACATGTATGATAGGCACAAAAAAGGCCCCACCTTTACGGTGGAACCTTCAAACCTTTAAGCTACGCAACCCATTGTTAATGAAGCCCATATGGCTAGCTTTTCATACATAAACCCTAGCAAGTAAGAGGTTGTCCCCCGCATCAGGATTTATCCGTAATTCAACTCGGTGCGTCTTTATAAGCTCATTGTGGTTACGCCGGTGCGCCGCTGCCTTCTGCTTCCAATTCTGAAGTACAGTGCGAGCAGCGGGTGGCCGCGGCTGGAATCTCCGATAGACAATACTTGCAAGCCTTGGTCGTTTTTTGCGGCTCGGGCTTTTTGTGTTCTTTGCTTTTGATATAGTTGATACCTTTAACAAGCATGAAAATACAAAAAGCAACGATAATAAAATCAATCATTACGTTGATGAACTGTCCATAAGCAATCACGGTAGCCCCAGCTTCGTTGGCTTGAGCGAGGGTGGTGATGTCCTGTCCGTTTGCTGTTTTGATATCCCGGTCCAGGTTGATGATTTTCTGACTGAAGTCGATCCCACCCATCAGTTTTCCAACCGGGGGCATGATGATATCATTCACAAGGGATGTGACGATTTTACCAAAAGCAGCCCCAATAATGACACCGACCGCCAGATCGATGACGTTGCCTCGGACGGCAAATTCCTTGAATTCGTTAAGTACGCCTTTCATGTTTACATATCTCCTTTGATCATTCGATTCAAAATCTAGGCCGCGTTTCCATCCATTCTCCGTTCAGATCCGCGCTTCCGTTCTCATATTGTACATAAAAAATAGATTCCAATCACCCCCTGTTTGCAAATTAAGACAAGTTTCCGCAACTTCCATGAAAATACTTCTTTATTTCACGGCGTCGATTCGGTATACTTCTAACATTGTCAGTTATGTTTAACCTTTTACATTCAGGTTCGCGATCATACATTGTAACGAATCATGGAGCCAAAAAATTAAATATGCCGTTACTCGTATATGTGCAGGAATAGGCCTGCATGTCTCTACCTGATCACCGAAATGATCGGACTACGGGAAAGATGTTGCAATGTTTTGTATGGTTGGCATGAGATCATTCTCAGACAGTTTGACTGAAGAGCAGGTTCAAGTGGCTTTTATCTGTTTCCGATTACACTGTTTGAGGTTTCTCAGAGCAGGATAGAACTCCTGTCATTCTGTCCATCCAGCACACTTGCAGCATCCATACGGCTTGTCCATATACGTACAAGTCCGTCTTTCCCGTCTCCGGTTATTCCGCAGCGTGTGAAAAGGCGGGCTTTTTGCTTTTTTACCATGCGATTGGAAGAGCATGTGAGCTTCTGTGCGGAGGGCATTCAGGGGGAAGAATTACAATGCAATTGTTAAAAGACAAGGTAAGACAGGAAGGTATCGTCCTGTCCGAGCAAGTACTAAAAGTGGATTCATTCCTGAACCACCAGATGGACCCGGTTTTGATGAAGGAAGTGGGCAAGGAGTTCATTCGCCGCTTTGAAGGCGAGAATATTACTCGCGTGCTGACGATTGAGTCGTCAGGGATCGCCCCAGGTATCATGACTGCGTTGGAGCTGAACGTGCCGCTGATCTTTGCACGGAAGCAGAAGTCGCTCACACTGACGGAAGACATTCTGGTAGAGAAGGTCTACTCCTTCACGAAGCAGGAGACCAATGAAATTACCGTTGCCAAGAAGTTCATGAAGCCTGGTGATCGCGTGCTGATCATTGATGATTTTCTGGCGAATGGCGAAGCAGCATTTGGTCTGGCTCGCATTGTGGAGCAGGTTGGAGCTGAAGTGGTGGGTATCGGTATTGTGATTGAAAAAGCATTCCAGCCGGGAGGTCGCTTGCTGAAAGAAGCAGGATACCGTGTGGAATCATTGGTTCGCATCGGGGCACTGTCGGATGGACAGGTTACATTTGCGGACGAGGAGGGCACGAACTAATATGGCACGCGAACGTATTTTTCAGCGTCATCGGCATCCAATCAAAACGTTCTCCCTCGGACTACAGCATGTGCTTGCTATGTATGCAGGAGCCGTCGTTGTCCCATTGATCGTCAGTAACGCATTGGGTTTTACACAGGAACAACTAACCTATCTCATTGCCATTGACTTGCTCGCATGTGGTGTGGCTACACTGCTTCAGGTATGGGGAAATAAATATTTCGGCGTAGGGCTGCCTGTCATGCTCGGTTGTGCATTCCAGGCCGTGTCCCCGATGATCCTAATCGGGATGAATAGTGGGGTATCTGCCATTTACGGAGCGATTATTGCCTCAGGACTATTCGTATTGATCTTCTCCGGAATCTTTGGGAAGCTTATTCGGCTCTTTCCACCAGTGGTTACGGGGTCGGTGGTTACGATCATCGGTTTAACCTTGATCCCCGTTGCTTTCCACGATCTGGGCGGCGGTCAGGGATCAGAAGATTTTGGCAGCGGAGTTAATCTCATGCTCGGTTTCGGCGTGTTGCTCTTTATCATTTTAATGACTCGATTCACTACAGGTTTTATCCGTTCCATCTCAGTATTGATTGGTCTGCTTGTAGGTACGATTGCGGCAGGGTTTATGGGCGAGGTTAATTTCACTCCTATCCGCGATGCAAGTTGGTTCCACGTTGTTCAGCCGTTTTACTTCGGCAGACCGACATTTGAGATTGTACCGATCCTGACGATGATTCTGGTGGCGATTGTCAGTGTGGCCGAGTCCACAGGTGTATTTATGGCTCTGGGCAAAATCCTGGACAAGGACCTGTCGTCCAAGGATCTGGCGCGCGGTTATCGCGCAGAGGGTCTAGCCATTGTGTTAGGTGGTATTTTCAACTCATTCCCGTATACAACGTATTCGCAAAATGTAGGGCTGGTACAGATGACACGTGTGAAGACACGTGATGTCATTGTGGTGGCTGGTGGAATCCTGGTGGTCATTGGATTTGTACCAAAAATTGCAGCCCTCGCACAGCTCGTTCCAGGGGCAGTACTTGGCGGAGCCATGGTGGCCTTGTTTGGCATGGTGGTATCATCAGGCATTCGAATTATCGGCAGTCAGGTCGATCTGAACCGACATGAGAATCTGTTTGTCATCGCTTGTTCTGTAGGTATGGGGCTTGGGGTTACCGTTGTACCTGAGTTGTTCGCAGGTGCACCGGCCTGGGCTCAGATTATGCTCGGTAATGGTATCATTGCAGGAAGCTTCACGGCGATCTTCATGAACCTGCTGTTCAACGGTCTGGGTACCAAGGAAACGGCTGCCAAAATGGCTGAACAACAGGCAGATGCCATCCTTGGAGAGACGGGCAAGTCAGCTTAATTAACCGAATTAGGCCAGGATTATCATCCAGCAGGATTGTTATGTTAACTGTTATAAATAGACGATTCACAAGATGGATAATGAATCAGGTTAATCATGAAGATATACAGCATGAATGGTTTATGACATACATCATTTATGCTATGAATATTCAATCGCATGAACAAGCCCTCTTTATATGTGAAACACCGAAGATACAGGCTCAACAGAGTCGTGTTTTCGGTGTTTTTTTTATTTTGTTTATCATCAGCATAGCGTCCAATGTGCCGCTGTACAGGAACAATACAGGAACAAGACCTTATGCCGGATGTAAGAAGTTATTCACCTAATTCGATGGCAAGCCAAGTTGAATGAAGGATAGACTGTTATCATGCACGGGGGTATACAGCCAAGAGATAAGTGATCCAATCGCTTTTTGATTACATAACAATAATTTCACTGGGAGGAACGATGAATTATCAACCTGTATCAAAACAAGATCGAATGAAGTTTCTGGATTTGTTTCGAGGGTTTTCCTTGATAGGCCTACCATTCGTAAATATATTGGCATTGTGGGTTATGTTGAAGCCGGATACTCGTGTAGATTTTTGGATCCAACGAGCATTATATTTTTTGGTGGAGGCACGTTTTTACGATATCTTCTGTTTTTTATTTGGCCTTGGATTTTATCTTTTTCTAAGCCGGTCAGCTCCCAAAGGTCAAACCAAGCTGTTTCTCTATATCCGCAGGATGCTTATTTTATTAGCGCTGGGATATATTCATCAACAGTATCAGTCTGGAGAAGCTTTATTTCTTTATGCCATCATAGGGTTGGTTGTCATTCCGTTATATTGGGCACCTCGAACTGTGAATTTGGTGCTCGGTGTGGTGGGATTCAGTGCGGCCGCCGCGATAGGTGTCAAAATGCTAACGATTCCTTTTTTAATTATACTGGGATTGTCAGCAGGCCAATATCAACTGATGGAGAAGATCCAGAAAGGACTCCCGTATCTGGGCAGAATCTGGTTCATTTCATTCATCGCTTCTACGGTGGGGATCGGTATCATGTGGTGGGTTGCTCCTCCGGATGCGATGAGTCCGTTTCTATACGAAGTGATTGGTGCGAGCCTGCCTGTTGCTGAGCAAGCCAATATGGATGCTGCTTTTCAATTAGAACATATCGGTGTGGCAATTGGTCCGGTGGTATCCATCTTTTATCTAAGTACATTACTGAGATTGAACCAGAACATGACCTTTGCCAAAATGTTAAGTCCCCTGCATGCATTCGGACGAATGGCCCTGACCAATTATATTGCACAGACCATCATTTTGTTGGTGGTATACCAACTCATATTTGCAGATGCTGCTGTATCGTATACGGTGTCTACCCTTGTGTGCATTGGCATGGTTATTGTACAAGTCATCGCGAGTAATCTGTGGATGCGCTGGTTCCAGTATGGGCCGCTGGAATGGGTATGGAGATGTGGTACTTATCTAAGTTTCATTCCGATCCGTAAAAAGCATTCTAAGCCACGTGTTCATGACACAAGGGTGAGAGGTTGACTCTTTTTCCTCGTTATAATCAAAAGACGATCCACAACCGGTTGAACGGGAATGGATCGTCTTTTCTTTTGGAACACTTGTACCTTTTGCTTGCAGTTACAGATGCCGCATCTGTTTCTCTGCAAAATCGCCAATCCAAGGCAGCTTCAGCCATTTCCCCTGCAGGCTGGTGACAACCATAATAAGCCAGACCACTACACCAAGCAGGGATAATAGCGATGCCACCAGTGGTCCGAACAACGGAAGGAAAGCCGATAATACATGCCCAACCATAATGATGCCAAAGACCGTTACAGATTGCAGCGCATGAAATAACACGAACCGGCTCCGTTTCTCCACAGCGAGAAAGACAATCCCACCTACAAAGGTAAACAGATAACAAAGCATACCGGCAATATTTTCATCCAGACCGCTAGACGATTTCATGGGGGACATCCGGTCCAGCCTCCTTTGACCTTTTTAACTAGGTTATGAGAGAGGTGGACAGAACTGAACCGGTTTGGTTAAGGAATGTTCCAGATGAACAAAAGAAAATAATATATAGGTAAACATGTGAGACTATAGATTCATTTAGAAATTCAAGTGCGTAAACACACATACAATTTGAGACTTTCTACATATTCAAAATATTCCATTAAACCCCGATTTATATAGAGTGATATATAATATCTTTTTAAGTGAAAGATTACTTTTTATATAATATTTTCCTAGTACATAAGTTTAACCAAGGAGTGGAAGAAATTTTGTATCACACAGAGCAAGAGCATTGTCCTGAATGCGGACATCAAATGGAGGTAAACCCAGGGTACATGACCTGGTGTGAGAAGTGTAATTGGAACATTTATGGGGAAGGGGATCAAGGTAGAGAATTCATATCTGAGAAATTGAACAACGAAACAAGGGAACAATCTTCTGATCCATTGCTTAAGGAATTCAAGTACAGTATCAATAGAGAGATTCCCTTTACTAAAAAGAGTATATTTACCTATTTGATTGCCCTTCTAGTCCATAGCTCAACATTAGCTATTTTAGGATTGGCAATTTATTTCTTTTCAACCACTTCTTCTTGGCTCTTTGTATTAGGTATTGCCCTGGTACTTCTATGGATTACGATTATCTTGCCGTATCGGAAACGTCTTCCAGGTAGAATCATCAGAAGAGATGAGTTTCCCGAATTGTATGGGATGATTGATGAGATTGGGGAGCGTATGAATGTTCCGCCTGTGGATATGATTCTCATCAATGAGGAATATAACGGGTACGTACTACATCTCAAAAGAAAAAAGAGAGCTATCGTCTTGGGAATCCCTTTGTTTGCAGCCTTGACACTAGAGGAGAAGGTAGCCGCAATTAGTCATCAAATGAGTCAGTTGGCACACCCCAACATATCTAATAGCTCTTTCGTTGAACGTGCCAAACACGTGCTTCATTCCTGGCTCGACACGATTAATCCGGAGGGAAGCGGTTTATTAACTTGGGTAGTATTCCCAATCATCATATTTCGTCTATTGTTGCTTGCCATTGTTGGTGGGATATATGTCTTATTGCTTTGGAGCATGAGGCCTGAGATGCAGCGAGCTTTCTACATCGCAGATCATGAAGCTTCGGAGACAGCTGGAAGTAAAGCGGTAGAGTCTTTGTTCTTAAAGTCTGAGATGGCAGGCCTTTTTGCACTTACAGCTGAGCAAGTGGCAGAATATCAGTACAACAAGGAATTGTATGAGGAATTCAGAAGTCGTATTTCTGCCGTTCCAAGCCAAGAGATTCTTCGACTTCAACGTTTGCAGGTAACACGTGATACCCAGGATCATGCGTATCATCCTCCAACAATGTATCGCATTGAATTGATAAGAGAGCATTGGGCAATGATTCCGGGTTATCGGCCTGATGCAGCCAGAGAACGGAAAATCAACGAGGAATTTCGTCTATTGGAACAGAGCTCCCAGAAAATTCTACTGAGTGATTTAAGGGGAAACTAACAAAAAAATTGAAATTTATCTTAAAATGGAACAAGTGCAGTACAAGCCGATATATGGCTTGTACTGCACTTGTTTTTTTCTAGCACTACATACGTTTAACAAACAAGACTACCCGCCCTCGATCTGTCTGCGTGGGCTGTTGATCTTGCCGTTTTTATCGGTGTCGTTTTCTTTGGGAACCAACCGCTCATCGGTTCTTCCTTCGTGATGATTATCATATGCATATTCCGTCAGTTTCCATTCCGACTTGCCAAGAACGGGATCAGCCGGGAAATGTTGCCCCCGGTGCAGATGTTCCTCACGTCCGGCTTCATTGATGTAAACTCCGTCTACTTCCACCTTTTCATGCGAAAGGGGCAGCATATCTTGTTCTTTGCGGTCCATGAGACGACGCCTCCTTTGGATACCAGTAATTTAACTGTATGGGTTGTCCGTGATAATATCCCCCGAATAGTTCAGTGTTATGCTGGATATATTAATTCCGTATAGAATGGTGGCAATCTTAACATATGATTCGGAATTAAACTTTTTGGGCATGAAAACCGTTATATTTATTAGAGGAAATCGTCAAGTCGTAAGATACTTCCGAATATGCTACAATAAGATTATGATTCATTCCGAATCATATCGGGTATTTATAGTGTCAGGTACTTGCTTTCTAGCGAGGTTCCCGACCTAAAGCTTGCTTTAAGCCGCGCACACAACTTCATGGATGGCATTTAAGACTTATTCGGCATTCTCTAAACGGAGCATTCACTTTCAACGTTTTGGGAGGGAATTACAATGGCAACGAAAGGTCACAATGAGGTCAAAGAAAGTTTGAGGGAAATGACTCGGATTTTCCGTCCTAAAGATCCAAAAAAATTCGTGAAGGAGTACGTGAGAAAATACCGGATTACGGGTGGATATGAGGAAGAATTGACTTCTGTGGTTGAGCATGAGCTTGTCAAGATGGATTCTTCCGTGTCCTGAAACAACACACAACTCTGATTATACTGTTCCGATAATGAATAGAACCGTCTCTCGGGCGTTAAGCTCCGGAAGGCGGTTTTTTTTGCGTTCCTGCTGCATATATATGGGAGTACACCTACAGCGGGAAGGATGAATGCATGTGGACCCTATTTTGAAAACCAAAGAAGAGATTGGCTACATGCGGGAAGCAGGACGAATTTTGCGAAGTTGTCACCAGCATATTGAGCAGTGGATGGTCCCTGGTATCACGACAGCAGCGATTAATGAGCGGGTGGAAGAGTTTCTGGCAGCACGAGGAGCCACACCGGAGCAAAAAGGGTATAAAGGATATCCTTACGCGACGTGTGCCTCTGTTAATGAAGTGGTCTGCCACGGATTTCCTGGGGAAGAGGAGTTGGCGAGCGGGGATGTAGTGACCATCGATATGGTGGTGAACAAAGACGGCTGGCTTGCTGACTCGGCCTGGACATATGGAATTGGTGAAACAAGCAGATCCATTCGCAAGCTGATGAGGCGCACGGAGAAGGCACTTGAGCGGGCGATTGCCCAGGCAGTTCCAGGGAATACACTCGGAGATATTGGAAGTGCCATTGAACGAACAGCCAGACTGTATCGGTACGGGATTGTGAAGCCTCTCATCGGTCATGGGATTGGTCAATATATTCATGAACCCCCAAATGTTCTGCCTTATGGCAAACGTAGAACGGGCACGATGCTCACCGAGGGCATGGTTATTACGATTGAACCAATCTTTACAAAAGGCAGTTCTGGGGCCGTTGTCTGGGATGAAGATGGATGGACGGTAAGGACGGTAGATGGCAGCTGGGGGGTCCAGTATGAGCATACGGTTGCGATTACTGGGAATGGCCCCTTGATTCTGACCGATGGCACGTGAGATGAACTCAGTGAAGAAGAGGGCTTGAGTTGAACTTTCTCCGAAATGCTCCATGCTGTTTTGAGCTTGAAGATAGCGGTATGGAGCGATAGGCATGTCTTCTGAATGGATATGGAAGAGGTTTTCCATAAATTCTGATCTTTCTTTTGCATAATAGCACATGTTTTCATTGTGAGAAAAATCACCAATAAATCGAGTTTTATCACCGAAATTTGGCAAAAATTTTCAAATGTAGAGTGTAATACTTTTAACTGAAATCGTTTGCAAATCAAGTTGTAGAGCGGTTTTTTACATAAAGTGAACAATTTGTGAACATGTGTCCAAAGATTGACAAAATCATACCCTCAACTTATATTTAATAAGTGATTGAAGCATATAGAATGAATTGGAAGAATGCGCAGACATGCCCTGAGCAGGAAATCACGGGAGTACTGGAAGCGTTATTTTTCTAAGCGTTCTGTATGATGAAGAGGATTATGCGTATCGTGCTGAAACGTACCTTTTGTTGCCTTTCTACCGAACGACAACGGTAATCTACGAAAACGTAAAAAAGTGGGGTAGATCAATGATGAAACAGTGGCAGGTTGCAAAGCGAATTCTCCCCTTGCTGGCGGTGTTCTCTTTGCTGCTATCCGCATGCGGGCGGGAAGACTTGTCGGTAATGAAACCTCAGGGTCCTGTAGCGCAAGGCCAATATGATCTGATGAAGTTATCCATCGCGATTATGATCGTGGTGCTCATCATTGTATTTGCCATAGCGGCCTATGTTCTGATCCGGTTTCGTAGACGAGCCGGGCAGACTGAGATGCCCGAACAGGTTGAAGGTAATTTCAAGCTGGAAGTAATCTGGACAGCCATTCCGTTATTGCTGGTTATTGTTCTGGCAGTACCGACGGTCCAAACGATTTTTGCCCAAGGCGAAGATCTGTCCAATGACAAAAATGCACTTAAGGTCCAAGTCACCTCGCATCAGTACTGGTGGGAATTCACTTATCCTCAATATGACGTAACCACCGCTCAAGATCTCATCATCCCGACCGGAACAAAAATTGCATTCGAATTAAAAACCGCTGACGTGCTTCACTCCTTCTGGGTGCCGTCACTTGCGGGCAAAATGGACACAAACCCGGATGGAACACTTAACAAGTTCAGTTTCTCTGCACCGAATGAAGGCGTTTACCGTGGTAAATGTGCCGAATTATGTGGCAGATCGCATGCTTTCATGGAGTTTAAGGTAAAAGCAGTGAGTCAGGAATCCTTTGACAGATGGGTGAACCAGATGAAAGCACCCGCAGTCCTTCCTGAAGACACTCAATTGGCTGAAAAGTTCAAAACAAACTGCCTTTCTTGCCACGCTGTTGGTGATCAAGGTGGACCGGTTGCACCTAACCTGACGGGAATCGGCGGCAAGGAATCTGTCGCAGGCATTTTGCTGAATTCTCGCGAGGGACAGGAAGAAGGTAGTCCGGTACTGGATAACATGAAAGAATGGCTCCATGATCCACAATCCGTGAAGCCGGGCAATACCATGCCGAATCCCAAAGATCTTGGGTTGACGGATGAAGAAATCGACGGAATTGCCGAATATCTGGCCAACTACAAATTGGACTATGAATAGAACAGCAAGGACGAAGAAGGGGGTACACAACCTTGGCTCATGCGCATAGCGTCAAGAGGTACAGGGGCTTGATGGATTGGATCACCACCGTCGATCACAAAAAAATTGCCATTCTCTATTTGGTTGCGGGTGGATTTTTCTTTGGAATCGGCGGCATTGAAGCCATTTTGATTCGGATTCAACTGATGAAGCCTATGAATGATTTTGTATCGGCACAGATCTTCAACGAATTGATTACAATGCATGGAACAACGATGATTTTCCTTGGTGTCATGCCACTTATTTTTGCCATTATGAATGCTGTCGTGCCTTTGCAGATCGGGGCACGGGACGTTGCTTTCCCGTTTCTTAACGCGTTGGGTTTCTGGACATTCCTGTTTGGTGGATTGTTGCTGAACCTGAGCTGGGTTATGGGCGGAGCACCGGATGCGGGCTGGACCTCATATACGCCGCTTTCGGGCAGTGAGTATAGTGGAACGCATGGTGTGGATTTCTACACCATCGGCCTTCAGATCGCGGGTCTGGGAACGCTCATCGGGGGCATTAACTTTCTCGCAACAATTATTACAATGCGTGCTCCAGGCATGTCCTACATGCGGATGCCGATGTTTACATGGACGACATTTATTACATCTGCCATTATCCTTTTTGCTTTTCCTGCCATCACGGTAGGGCTTGTACTTTTGACGTTTGACCGTATACTGGGAGCGAATTTCTTCGATGTCGCAGGTGGCGGTAACCCCGTACTCTGGCAGCACATCTTCTGGATCTTCGGGCACCCGGAAGTATACATTCTGATTCTGCCGGCATTTGGTATTATCTCGGAGGTTATTCCGACCTTCTCGCGTAAACGGTTGTTCGGATACAGCTCCATGGTATTTGCCACCATCCTGATTGCCTTTCTGGGCTTCATGGTCTGGGCGCATCACATGTTTACAACAGGTCTGGGTAATGTAGCCAACGCGCTTTTCTCCATCTCCACGATGTTGATTGCCGTACCTACCGGGATCAAAATCTTTAACTGGCTCTTTACGATGTGGGGTGGACAGATCCGTTTTACAGCGGCAAACCTGTTTGCTGTTGGATTTGTCCCAACCTTCGTTATGGGTGGTGTTACAGGCGTTATGCTGGCATCTGCTCCGGCAGACTTCCAGTTCCATGATACGTACTTTGTTGTAGCCCACTTCCACTACGTTATTGTAGGGGGACTCGTACTTGGATTGTTCTCGGGACTACATTACTGGTGGCCGAAGATGTTCGGACGTATTCTCAGCGAAACACTGGGCAAATGGACGTTCTGGACATTTATGATCGGTTTCCAATTAACGTTCTTTGTACAGCATTTCCTCGGTCTGATGGGGATGCAGCGCCGGATCGTTACATACTTGCCGAATCAGGACTTTGACCTGCTCAATCTGGTCAGCTCCGTCGGTGCGTTTCTAATGGGTGTTGGGGTTATCATGTTCCTCGTGAACATCGTGATCACAATGAAAAAACCGGCTGGCGCGCCAAACGATCCGTGGGAAGACGGCCGTACACTGGAATGGTCTATTCCATCTCCGCCGCCGGAATATAATTTCAAGCAGACGCCGCTGGTACGCGGAATTGATGCATATTGGAAGGAAAAAATGGCAGGACATACGGAGATGACACCGGCAGAACCTGTAGGTTCGATTCATATGCCTTCAGCAACGCCGTTGCCGTTTGTAATGTCAGTAGGTATCTTTATCGCCGGACTTGGCTTGATGTTCAGCAATGATGAATTTGGTAATGCATTTATGAATGTCATTTTCAACAATTATATTGTAGTTATTATTGGTCTCGTAATCACATTTGGTGCAATGGCACTTCGTTCACTTTATGATGATCATGGCTGGCATATTGAACCGGAGGATCAGGATGAGAAGGGGGCTAGAACATGACAACCTCACATGCCGAACCGGTGAACGACAAATTGCCGCATGAACCGGAGAAAGCAACGCTGGAAGGCCGTAACAAGCTTATCGCCTTCTGGTTGTTCCTTGGCGGCGAAACGGTACTGTTCGGTACACTCTTTGCTACCTTCCTGGCTCTTCGTGGCCAAACCAATGATGGACCTACGGCGAATGAACTGTTCCACCTGCCACTTGTGGCCGCTGCAACGTTCATTCTCCTGGTCAGTAGTTTGACGAGTGTATTTGCGATTCAGGCCATGCATAAGGGCAAGCGAGATGCACTAGCGTTGTGGCTTGGCATCACGGTAGTACTGGGTATGGGATTTCTCGCACTGGAAATTTACGAGTTCTACGAGTATGTGAAACATAAAGAGTTTGGCATGACCACGAGTGCATTCAGTTCAGCATTCTATACACTGGTCGGGTTCCACGGAGCCCACGTTGCTTTTGGTATTGTGTGGATCGGAATCATTATCGGTCAGCTGTTCAAAAAAGGATTGACGGTCGTAACCGCACCTAAAGTATACGTCTCCGCAATGTACTGGCACTTTATTGACGTGGTATGGGTGTTCATCTTTACGGTCGTGTACCTGCTCGGAAAGGTGGGGTAGCACATGTCGGCACAGGATAAGACAGATCAACAGCCTGTGAAACACCGTCACCGGACGGAAGGGCCACAGAAACACGTCGTGGTGTTTATCTTCTCCATTATTCTTACGCTGATTGCGTTTGCGGCTGCTTCTGCCGGAGGGGTCAACACAACCTTTATCATTATTATTTTGCTCGTCATGGCTATTCTTCAAGTATTCGTTCAATTGGGTTATTGGATGCACTTGAAGGACAAAGGGCACTTGATGCCGATTCTGTTCATGGCCTTTGGCTTTTTCGTAGCCTTTACGTGCATCATTATGGCACTCTATTGGGTCTGGTGGTAAAAGAGATGGCGGCGGCGCATTGCCGCCGTCTTTTCCCCTTTTTGGCGAATGAATCTTCACAAAGTAATGATGGCAACAACCAAATCAGGTCACGGGGAGGTTTCCCGTATGCTCGGGTTGCAATATTTTAGCTTCAACGATTTATGGAGTCCGCTTATATTGGCTTTATTTCTAATCATTGCTGCGGCTTATCTGGTACTTGTGGGACCGTTAAGCGAACAAATAAAGGATGCAGAACCTGCGACTGCTGCACAGAAAATCATGTTTATTACAGGACTGTTTGTCCTGTATCTGGCTCAAGCTGGACCCTTTAATCTGCTTGGTCACGTGATGTTTAGCTTCCACATGGTAAGTATGGCGTTCTCCTATCTGGTAGCTTCGCCGCTGATGATGAAAGGTTTGCCGATCTGGGTATGGCGCAGAATCGTGCGCTGGTTGCCTACACGACAGCTATCGTTCCTGGCTCATCCGATCGTTGCGGCAGTACTCTTTAACGGGCTGTTCTCGCTGTATCACCTACCGATTGTACATGATTACGTCATGCTGAATTTTACCGTTCACCGGTTGTATTATATTGCGCTGTTCATCACCTCGATGCTCATGTGGTGGACATTGCTGAATCCGTTGCCAGAAGGCAGACAAGCATCGGGGTTATCCAAGATTGGTTTTATTTTTCTGAATATGGTACTGCTCACGCCTGCGTGTGGATTGATTATTTTTGCGGCCGAGCCGTTGTATCAGACGTACAGCAACCCGGCCGTATGGGCTGAAGCAATGCGGTATTGTGTGTCTGGAGATTCTACGGCATTACTTCGCTCATTCGGTGGGCCTGCGTTCTTCAACTTCCTGTCTTCTGCGAAAGAAGATCAGCAGGTCGGTGGCATTGTCATGAAGTTTATTCAGGAAGGAATCTTTGCCTCGATGCTGGCTTATGTCTTTTTCCAATGGTATCGGAAAGAGAAGCAGGAAGATGATGATGATTCGTATCCTGCAGGGGGCGCAGGAGGGCCGCTCAATCCGGCTGCCAAATAATGAAGTAATGTTCTGACAAGAGGGGGAACACACGATGGATATGTATTTTTGGCTACCAACGATCAGTACTTCTTTCATTGTGATTAGTGCAGTACTGGTGGGGATTGGATGGGTACTGATTATTCGGGGGAAACGTGAGGCTCATCAGTCCGCCATGGTAGCAGGTGCGATTGCAGCTCTAATCTTCTTTGTGATCTATATGTCTCGTACAGTGTTCGTGGGCAATACGGCTTGGGGCGGGGACCCGGATCTGGAGATCTTTTATCGGATATTTCTGATCTTTCATATTATCCTGGCTACCGTGGCAGCGATATTTGGCATCTCCACACTGGTGCTGGGGTTCAAAAAGAAGTTCGGAAAACATCGCCGCTGGGGTAAGTTCACGTCCATGATCTGGTTCGGGTCAGCGCTAACAGGTGTTGTCGTGTATGTTCTTCTATATCTCTTATATCCTGGTGGTCATACACGTCCGGTATGGGAAGTTATCCTCGGCGTATAAAAGTAGAGATATAACCTCCTGTTACTTGGGCGGCGTCACTACTCTCTTCTGAAAATATGAAAATGGACGAATCTAGCAGATCATTCGTCCACGCTTCCTCTCTCATTCATTCATAGAATGAGTTCGAGAGGGGGAAACAAAATGAAAAAAACAGTCAACGTCAGTCAAACGTATCCACGTCTTACCGTGTATTCAGAAGAGAACTACAGAGGGAGAAGCCGCATCTATCGTGGCAACACGGGTCTTCGTAACCTGGACAATATTTTGGATGGGGTGGAGAGCCTGCGCTTTTTCTCAACAAGTTCCAATGCAACACTGGTTGTGTTTACACGTCCTAACTTCCAAGGTGGATTCCGAGTCTTCCGAGGCAACACCAACTTGAGAGATTTGGATGATCTGATCCGTGGCAATGACGTGGAATCCCTGATCTCCACCAATCAACGGTTAACGCTGGCTCAGATTCGCGCAATCCGCAGGGATCGCAGTCTGCCTAGTGGCTATAACCTCGTTTAATCGTAAGGCCTCTTCTTCTAACAGGTGCTAGAGAGCGGCAAAGGGCTGTACCCGAATTGTGTTTACACAATAACGGGTACAGCCCTTCTTTTGTGATTGGGAAATGATGTTTAATCCCCGCCACCCCCACTGTCTCCGCCGCCACTATCCCCACTGCTGTCATTGCTGCTACCACTATCGCTGTTGTGATGAGAATGTGTGCCTCCTGAAGAATCTGAATCATGATGTTTGTGATCCGGTGTGTGTCTAGCATGTCGATCGTAGGGGTCATCTCCCATAATGACCGGATATCCCGAAGCAGAGTCGGTATAACCGTTGTTACGGCGGATGCGGTGTCTGCCTTTTTTGGCAGAATGACGATGAGGCTCATCCCGGAGGACCAACCAGATTACGACGATAAGGAAAAGGAGGACAAATCCGATCTCTACCAGCCAATCCATAGCTGTAACCTTCCTTTCTATGATTCGTTACTATAATTTATTTTAACGTAAATTCGTACTGTGTCCCATCCCGTCTTCCTGATTCAGGAAAATTAGGGGTTGACGGGATGAGAAACAGGTCTGTATACTGTGTATATTGATATATACAGTAATCACAGTAAGCAACATGAGTGAATGACAGGTGAAAGGCAGGCATGCATATGAACGAATGGAAGCAGGCGTGGTGGTTGACCCGCAGCCAGATGAGTAAGGATAGGCTCCAATGGCTATGGTCTGCATTATTCATGATATACACTGGCGGTATGAGCGGTGTGATGTTTTTAGGACAACAACAGACAGATATTATTAATCCAGTAGTGGATTCCTTCTTTTTAATCATGTTGCCATTCCAAGGGTTTATGTTCTGCAGGCGCTCCTTCCGTTACATACAGGAAGATTCTTATACGCAGATGCTGGCCTACTATCGTAGAATTCCCATTCCTGAACAAGTGGTGATGTGGTCCAGGCTACAGCAGTCTCTGATGGCGTTTACGTACAATGGAATCTTTTTCTACGGATCGTTATACGTGGTTAACCTTCATGCCGAAGGATTCCGATGGGATCAGTATCTGGCCTTTAGCCTTACCTGTACAGGTTATGGCCTTTTGGTAACAGGGTTCTATATTTACGGAGAGTTTCTGAACAGTGGCAAGAAATACTTGCTTCTCAGTATGCTTTTTATACCATTCGCCATTGTCATATCCATACTGATTCGAATATCAGGCAGTTACGGATTGCGGATTGTAATGGATGGAAGTAAATCATGGGGGCTGCTTTCCCCGATCATGTGGATTTCTCTGGTGGCTGGCGTAGCGGGATTATGGCTGTCTAGTCGTTTTACGCTGAAGAAGCTGGTTCATCGGGATTTGAATTAAAATGAGAATTGAGCTTATGTACGAATACAGGATGAAACCGGCACGGTCAGGTAACAGACTGGAGTGTACCGGAGGGCGAGGTGCAAGATGTGAAAATACCCATTCAAATTAATGAAAATAGCGCTGAACCTTTATACCACCAAATTGAAAATCAGTTAAGATCGTTAATTATTACGGGTCAGTTGGGGGAGGGAACACATTTGCCGTCCATTCGTGAGTTCGCCGGAGCACTGAATTGCAGTGTTATTACGGTTAGACGGGTCTATCAGGATCTGGAGAATGAAGGCTTGCTTCGTACGAAGCAGGGGACAGGTACATTTGTGGCCCAGGTAGAAGCCGGTGACAGAGAAAATTATAGATTAAAGGCCGCACAGGAAGCGATGCAGGCAGCGGTGCAGTCCGGGAAATCGGTAGGCTGTACGGAAGAAGAGATGGAGAGCCTATTCCGGGAAGTCCTGAAGGCTATTTACGTGAAGTAAGGGAGTGATTCATACGTGGAACCCATAGCAATCCAGTTGAACGGCGTATCCAAAATGCGAAAACGCAGAGTTATTGGCCCAATTGATCTGACCATCCCGGAAGGGTATATAGTGGCTATTCTCGGTCACAATGGTTCAGGCAAAAGCACCCTTCTTAACATGTTACAGCAAGTGGTGCTGCCAGATGCTGGGCAGATTATATGGTTTGGTCAGGAACATGATGGGCCACTTCCCATTGAACTGAGACAACAGATTGGTTTTGTGGCAGATAACGCTGGTTCAGAAGAGAACCGGATAACAGCACAAGAAGCGGCCCATTTCCGGGCGTACTGGTACCCACGTTGGGATATGAAGTTGTTCGACCAACTGATTCAGGATATGGAAGTACCTGTTGATGTGAAGCTGAACAAGATGTCCAAGGGAGAGCGGCGAAAATTTGAGATTGCAGCTGCAATTGCAGCTCGCCCAAGACTATTGCTTTTGGATGAGCCTTCATCAGGATTGGACCCCTTTGCCTGGAAAGTGATGGTTGAGCAGTTCCGTACCTTCATGGCGGGGGGAGACACCACGATTCTGATTGCCACACATATTGCGGACGAAGTCAAAAGGCTTGCGGATTACATCGTATTGATGCACCGTGGTCAGTCGCTGGGGATGGCCGAGAAAGATATGGTGCTCGATCAGTGGAAGGAAGTCTGGTATGAAGGAGACTTAAGACCAGAGAGTATCCCCGGTGTTGTGGAATCTTCTATAGAAGAGGGAGGTCTGGTTCACGTAATTACAACCCGGGTCAGCGAGGCGCAGGAGAGGCTGGAGCTGTCCAATAACCGGGTATTGAGAATCCGTAACTTGGAATTGGATGAAGTGCTGGCATTCTGGATTGCCGGGTATGCACCCGTACAGTGGAAATAACCGAAGGGAGACGATAAATGATGAACCGATTGGAATTGAAGCAAGTCGTCAAGCAATATGCAGACAAAACAGCCGTTAATGGAGTCACGCTCAATGTAAAAGAGGGGGAGATTTACGGACTGCTCGGAGCCAATGGTGCAGGTAAAACAACCACAATGCGTATGGTGCTCGGACTGATTCACCCTGACGGAGGGAATATCCTGTACAACGGCAAGCCCTATAATACGGAGCTGCAACAGATTATGGGTTATCTTCCGGAAGAGCGCGGATTGTATCCGAAGGTGAAAGTCAGCGAACAGATTAATTACCTGGCACGACTTCGTGGCATGAATGGTAAGGACGCAGATCAGAGCCTCAAGTATTGGCTGAATCGGTTTGAGGTACCTGAGTATTACGATAAGAAGATCGAGGAGTTATCCAAAGGTAATCAGCAGAAAATGGGTTTTATCGCGGCTGTGGTGCATAGACCGCAGATTCTCATTCTGGATGAAGCGTTCAGTGGACTGGATCCCGTGAACGTGGAATTACTCAAGTCCACCGTCAAAGAATTGCGTGACGAAGGCACGGCCATTCTGTTCTCAACACACCGTATGGAGCACGTTGAAGAGTTGTGTCGTCAGATCACCATTCTGCATCGTTCCAACACGGTGGTACAAGGAGAGATCAAGGAGATCAAGAGCCGGTATCCGCGTGAACAGGTATTCCTGGGTACGATTGGTAGTGTGGAAGGACTTGAACAGTTGTCTGGTGTGAAGAAAGTCGAGCGGAATGAGCGTGGGTACCTGATACATATTAGTCAGGTGGAAGCGGCTCAAGAGATTCTCAGAACAGCCATGACCCAGACGACAGTGGAACACTTTGAACTGAAGGAACCAACGCTTAACCAAATCTTTATTCGTGAGGTAGGTGAGTCGAATGAATAAAATGGGAACGATTACGGGTTTTACATTCAAAAACAAAGTTAAAACGAAATCATTCATGGTAACTACCATTGTACTTGCACTTTTAATTTCAATCGGACTCAATGTCCCGTATTTCATTACCTTATTTAATGGGGGTTCCATTGGTGGAGCTTCAAGCAGTAATCCTGTAAATATTGGTCTTTTGAGTACAGGGCAGCCTGAAGTTTCCGAGAAACTGGAGAGCTTCTCTGCGGCTCAAGGAGATCAGGCCTATCGATTCATTGCCAGTGGTGACAAAGATGAGGCTGCTCTTGCGGCGGATGTGGAAGCAGGGCTTACCGATGGTTATCTGAAGTTTGAAGCTGTTTCCGGGCAAGAGTTCCCGCAGCCCATTCTATATTCAGCAGAAGACGTATCACCTCAGATCATTGCTTCCATTGAAGCAGCGTTGCAGAGTGTGAAGCTGGATGTGGTTGTGAAGGATGTACTCACAGCGGAGCAGAAGGAACTGATTACAACACCTGTGAAGCTCACCGAGCAAAGTTTGAGTACAGATGAGAGCGGAGCAGGTACTGAGTCTGAAGGTAATATGAGCCCGATTAACTATATTGTGGTGTACTTGCTGATCATCCTGCTGTTTACCTCAACGATGATGACAGGTAACATGATTGCCTCTGAGATCACAGCTGAGAAGAGCTCACGTATTATGGAGATTCTGATTACGAGTGTATCACCGCTCAGTCAGATGTTTGGTAAAATCATCGGGATTTTCATGGTGGGGATGCTGCAAATCGGGATCTTCGGAGCGGTGGTTGCCGGAAATATCTTGCTGCCGCATAACCGTGCAGTATTAGGTAATTTCAATATGAGTGTAAGTGATGTGAATATTGCGGTTATTGTGTACGGACTCATATTCTACATTCTGGGTTACTTCCTGTATGCCGTGTTGTTTGCTGCCATTGGTTCAATGGTAAGCCGTACTGAAGAACTCGGTCAGGCTGTTCTGCCGATTACGATGTTGTCGCTTGTTTCCTTCTATATTGCGATCTTCAGTATTTCTACGCCGAACATTCTGTTGTTGAAAATCGCAAGCTTCATTCCATTCACATCGCCGACCGCGATTCTGGTTCGAATTGGCGCAGGAGTTGCGCCAACTTGGGAGATTATAACGTCCTTAGCGATTCTCATCGTATCCATTATCATCTTCGGATGGCTTGCAGCCAAAATCTATCGCACAGGTGTGTTGATGTACGGTAAACGCCCAACCTTTAAGGAATTGTTTAAAGCCATGAAGGCATATAAGATCTAGGTTGAGTGTTTTTTAATAATGTGTGTTGTCGCAAAAAGAGATATGCGTATTTATCCATAAATACGCATATCTCTTTTTGAAATTAGCTTGCAGCCATTGGTGGCCAATTTAATGTTGAACGCGCTACATGTTGTTTAATGGTGTTCGATACAAACAGTCAAGAACGAATAATTACTTAGAAGTTATATTTAATTTGGGATGGTTGATTTTTGTATAAACAAGCTAAATTACATTCCGTAGGTCGAATTGACAATAAGTTAAGTAAATTACCTTTGTTTGTTACTAAATTTATTGAAAGTAAGAAGCATAGGCTTTTAATTGGCTGATTACAGAGAAATTTACCACAGTTCAACAAAGAACAGAAATTGAATTATCCATGCTAGAAAATATTAACGATATGTGAAAAAGAAACCTTCCTTTGGAACGATAATCTAAGAAAAATTAAAAGGATATAAGAGGGCTATAATTTATAAAGCTTTATTTTAGGGTTGACAATATATAAAATTTCAAACAAAATACATGCTATAGCATATATAAAATTCATATGCATAACTTTATGAAAGAGGGGTAGATATGTTCATTTTTATCACAGTTTTACAGGTTCTATTAGGTGGTTTTTTCCTTTTTACAGGAAGCAAAATTATTTCCGGTAAAATGGCCAATGAGTTTAAACGTTTTGGACTGCCATCGTTCTTTAATGTTTTGACTGGTTCGTTCGAAATTGTGGGGGCAGCTGGTATGATCGTTGGCATCTGGATGCCTGTCGCAGCAATTTTAGCTGGTTTGCTTCTAGCCGGAACAATGCTTGCTGGAGCGTTTACTTTAATAGTCTTAGCTAAAGATCCGATTCAGAAGGCCATTCCAGCACTCATTTTGTTCATACTTAGCTTGATTGTATCCATGTATCATTTTTTCTAAACGAAATTAACGAATTTTTGACGGATTTCATGTGTAACCTTTGAGAGATCGACTATATTTGATTTAAGAAAATGATAAATGAGGGTACTGCAATGGACTTATATAATATTACCGGCTTCTTGATCCATCGTACAGATGTCAAGCTTACAAACTATTTTACGAAACAATTAAAGCCCTACAAGGTGACACCGGAGCAGTGGAGCATTATCTCTTGTCTTAATATAGATAAAGCTATGACTCAAAAAGAGCTGGCGGAGGCCATCGATCGGGATCAAACAACGGTAGTGAGAATGATACATTCTTTAGAACGCAAGGGCATGGTTCGACGTATTGTTCATGATCAAGATAAGCGCTCACATTATCTATATTTGTCCTCTAAAGGTCAAGAAGTTAAAGGAAAACTGTTGTTAACAGTTAAAAACGCGCATGACTATGTTACACGAGGTTTGGAACACGATGAATTAAATCAGTTAAAAATGATATTAGATAAACTGTACCGAAATGTGCAAGAAGATTAGTTAGACTCTATACCAGAGGATGAATCATGACAACTACATGCCGAAGCACAAAAATTGTGAGATTCTTTCCGAATGAAGCAGCAAGAATAAGGATCCAGCTTCTACTTACTTTAGAAGGAGCTATCAGAAATATATGGTCGAATATCATCGTTCACTGAATATTTAATTCCATCAATTCGATTATCCCAGCAATATTTTTAGTTGTACTCAAGCTGATAGGAGCTGCTTGATGTTTTCCTGAACATATTACTAGAGAAAGAAGGGAAGGAAAGATCACTGGATTATGATTCTAACTGGTTTTGAGATAGCGGCAATTCGCATACGATTAAGTATTTATGTTTCTGTAGAAGAATAGAAGACGGAATGATTTTAATTTAAATGAATAAAGTATTCTAAAATGAGACTGTTATCTAATACTAGATAGTGGTCTTTTTGCTATGTATAATTAAGAAAAAATATCGCAAAAATCCGTATATATTAGCATGCATGAAGATGCAAAATGAGTTTTGCGCTTTTTCCTACTTATCATGAAAATATGTCCTGATAGATAAGCTTTATTGATGACTTTCTCTCACTAATTATGACAAGTGGTGTGCTGTGTCGGTGGTCATATTAAATCGAGTTCAGGAGAGGGTCGATGATCATGCAACAGTTAAAAGGGTTCTATATAAAGTTTTTGAGGGAACCTCTGTGGTTTAAAGCATTGATCGATCCTGACTACACTACTACTTTCAATTGTATTTAGCAGTTCAGCCTTTTCAGAGCAGGGCAACTACCAAAGCATCTCCAAATTAGCTATCGCTATTTTCTTCGTCGCATATGGAGTGAAGCTGTGGGGCAATCCGAAGGTTTCTATAGCCTTTTTTTTCCTAGCGCTGATAAGTATCTATTTATCAAGGAATAGCTTTGGCTTTGCGAATATGTTGCATTGAACCTGTATGTTGGTTTCGTTTTTATTGTTTCTTATCTAATGAGAGTAATGAAGGGAGAAAGTGCGCTCCGTTTTGGAGTGGCACCAATTCCCATCTTTAACCGTAGTATCTAAGTATGTCTATTCTATTAAAAATTGGATTGGCAACTATATTCAATAAAGGAGATTACATAATATGAAGAATTGGAAACGCATGCTCTTATCTCTAACCATCTCAGTAGGTTTGCTTGCATCTGCAGTGCCAGCTATGGCTGCTCCACAAGGAACTTCCGTAAAGGTTAATGATCAAGCTGTGAAATATGCTACAGGAGCACCAATCCTGGAGAAAGGTACAACATTGGTTCCACTGCGGACTACGCTGGATGCTATGGATGTGAAGCTAACAACTGCGACAGATGATACGATCACAGCAGTGGTAGATGGCAAAACGATTACACTTAAAAGCAAGCTTACGCGCATCAACGGTGTAACGTATGCGCCAATCCGCATCGTCGGTGATGCAGCGGGTTATGAAGTTCGCTGGGATGCTGCAACGCGCACCGTGCTGTTGGTATCCAAAGATGGAGCAACTGAAACTGCTCAAACCGGTGGACGTGGCTTCATGTGGGAAGTTGAAAGCAATGGCAACACGATCTATCTGGTAGGGTCCATGCATATTGCGGATGAGAGCTTCTATCCACTGCGTCCGGAGTTTGAAGAAGCCTTTGCGGAAGCTGACTATCTCGGGGTAGAGATTGATATTAGCAAAGCCGCTGATGAAGAGCAGCAAAAGCTGGTTCTAAGTCTGGGTTCGTATCAAGATGGAACAACACTGAAAGACCACATTTCCAGTGAAACGTATACTAAGCTGGGTGATGTATTGAAGAAAAATGGTCTGGAGTCTAACGCCTTGGATGCATTTAAGCCTTGGGTAGTAGAGAGCACACTTGCAAGTTTGAAGTCCACAACGGCAGGATACGAAGCGTCAGCAGGAGTGGATCTGTATTTCATCCAGAAAGCGATCGAGCGCAAACTTCCAGTTATTGAGTTGGAGAGTTATCAATCTCAACTTGGCATGTTTAACGACTTTTCCAAAGAAACACAGGAGGAAACACTGAAAGCGACAATCGAAAACTTCGACGTGTTGGATAACAGTGTGAAAGAAATGGCTGAGATGTGGAAAACGGGTAATGACGAGCAACTGCTTGAACTGACAAACAGCTTCTCCACTAACGAGGAATATAACAAAGCAATGCTGGTTGATCGTAACATTGGTATGGCGGACAAAATCGATGGTTACTTGAAAAACGGCAAAGGTGAGGAGTATTTCATTGTTGTTGGTGCGGCACACTACTTGGGCGATCATGGCATCGTGAAACTGCTTGAGGATAAAGGATATAAAGTAGAACGGAAATAAATATAGATTACTATAGAAGGTAACCCTTTCGTCTCGAATATGAGAGTTGAGAGGGTTGCCTTCTTATATATAGAAGAAAGACAGATTTAAATAAAGAAGATTAAGCTGAGGATAATAAAATTGAACCTAAGAGTTCATTGTAGATTGAAGGTCCTTAATATGGTTAGATCGTGGATTTGATATGTTTTGAAATTAACTCTTTACAAGTGTGTGTTCTACATGGTATATTCTATTTCCGGCCAAAAAAACACGAGATACACGGTGCGGCAAGCGATTGAAATAAGCTTCGAAAGAAACTTAAAAAAAGAGCTTGCAAAGTTGGTTCGGACATGATATTATATAAGAGTTGCTGAAGAGAACAACATTCGGTAACAAAACGAGTTTGATCTTTGAAAACTGAACAACGAGTGAGTAAACATTCTGCTTGCAGAATGAACGCAAAAGTTTGAGACAAGCCTTGGCTTGGATCGACTGGAGCACAAATGAGATTTTTAATCTCGTCAGATTCAAAATGAGCTTATCGCTCTTTTCAATACTTTATTGGAGAGTTTGATCCTGGCTCAGGACGAACGCTGGCGGCATGCCTAATACATGCAAGTCGAGCGGACTTGAAGAGAAGCTTGCTTCTCGGATGGTTAGCGGCGGACGGGTGAGTAACACGTAGGCAACCTGCCCTCAAGTTTGGGACAACTACCGGAAACGGTAGCTAATACCGAATAATTGTTTTCTTCGCCTGAAGGAAACTGGAAAGACGGAGCAATCTGTCACTTGGGGATGGGCCTGCGGCGCATTAGCTAGTTGGTGAGGTAACGGCTCACCAAGGCGACGATGCGTAGCCGACCTGAGAGGGTGATCGGCCACACTGGGACTGAGACACGGCCCAGACTCCTACGGGAGGCAGCAGTAGGGAATCTTCCGCAATGGGCGAAAGCCTGACGGAGCAATGCCGCGTGAGTGATGAAGGTTTTCGGATCGTAAAGCTCTGTTGCCAGGGAAGAACGCTTGGGAGAGTAACTGCTCTCAAGGTGACGGTACCTGAGAAGAAAGCCCCGGCTAACTACGTGCCAGCAGCCGCGGTAATACGTAGGGGGCAAGCGTTGTCCGGAATTATTGGGCGTAAAGCGCGCGCAGGCGGTCATTTAAGTCTGGTGTTTAATCCCGGGGCTCAACCCCGGATCGCACTGGAAACTGGGTGACTTGAGTGCAGAAGAGGAGAGTGGAATTCCACGTGTAGCGGTGAAATGCGTAGATATGTGGAGGAACACCAGTGGCGAAGGCGACTCTCTGGGCTGTAACTGACGCTGAGGCGCGAAAGCGTGGGGAGCAAACAGGATTAGATACCCTGGTAGTCCACGCCGTAAACGATGAGTGCTAGGTGTTAGGGGTTTCGATACCCTTGGTGCCGAAGTTAACACATTAAGCACTCCGCCTGGGGAGTACGGTCGCAAGACTGAAACTCAAAGGAATTGACGGGGACCCGCACAAGCAGTGGAGTATGTGGTTTAATTCGAAGCAACGCGAAGAACCTTACCAGGTCTTGACATCTGAATGACCGGTGCAGAGATGTACCTTTTCTTCGGAACATTCAAGACAGGTGGTGCATGGTTGTCGTCAGCTCGTGTCGTGAGATGTTGGGTTAAGTCCCGCAACGAGCGCAACCCTTATATTTAGTTGCCAGCATTTCGGATGGGCACTCTAGATAGACTGCCGGTGACAAACCGGAGGAAGGTGGGGATGACGTCAAATCATCATGCCCCTTATGACCTGGGCTACACACGTACTACAATGGCCGGTACAACGGGCTGCGAAATCGCGAGATGGAGCCAATCCCAACAAAGCCGGTCTCAGTTCGGATTGCAGGCTGCAACTCGCCTGCATGAAGTCGGAATTGCTAGTAATCGCGGATCAGCATGCCGCGGTGAATACGTTCCCGGGTCTTGTACACACCGCCCGTCACACCACGAGAGTTTATAACACCCGAAGTCGGTGGGGTAACCGCAAGGAGCCAGCCGCCGAAGGTGGGATAGATGATTGGGGTGAAGTCGTAACAAGGTAGCCGTATCGGAAGGTGCGGCTGGATCACCTCCTTTCTATGGAGAATCGTTTCCTGCAACGGAAACATTCAAATACGCAGCTTAGCTGCAAACACTCACTCGTTGCTCAGTTTTGAGAGCTCAAACTCTCAAACAGCTTGCTTTTGCATGGAGCTTGTTCTTTGAAAACTAGATATCGAAACGAAACAAACGCGAATTAGAACATTCCTTTAAGCTGAACTTGTGCAAACAAGTCAAGTGTATAAAGGTAGTTAAATTGCTTTTGTGAGGGTATCGGGTGAGAGCGACTTTTGGCTTTGCGCAAGCAAAACAAGGGAAGCGAGCGACCGAAACCGGAACAAAATGGTTAAGCTACTAAGAGCACACGGAGGATGCCTAGGCGCTAGGAGCCGATGAAGGACGTGGCGAACAACGAAACTGCCTCGGGGAGCTGTAAGCAAGCTTTGATCCGGGGGTGTCCGAATGGGGAAACCCAGCTGGGGTAATTTCCAGTTACTCATAACTGAATACATAGGTTATGTAGAGGCATACCAGGGGAACTGAAACATCTAAGTACCCTGAGGAAGAGAAAACAATAGTGATTCCGTCAGTAGCGGCGAGCGAACGCGGAGAAGCCCAAACCAAAGAGCTTGCTCTTTGGGGTTGTGGGACGTCTCACATGGAGTTACAAAGGAACCGGTTAAGCGAAGAGGTCTGGAAAGGCCCGCCAAAGAAGGTAAAAGCCCTGTAGTTGAAAGTCTGTTCCCTCCGAGACGGATCCCGAGTAGTGCGGGGCACGTGAAACCCCGTATGAATCCGGCAGGACCATCTGCCAAGGCTAAATACTTCCTAGCGACCGATAGTGAAGCAGTACCGTGAGGGAAAGGTGAAAAGCACCCCGGAAGGGGAGTGAAATAGAACCTGAAACCGTGTGCTTACAAAAAGTCAGAGCCCGTTTTAGGGGTGATGGCGTGCCTTTTGTAGAATGAACCGGCGAGTTACGTTCCCGTGCAAGGTTAAGGTGAAGAGCCGGAGCCGTAGCGAAAGCGAGTCTGAATAGGGCGACATAGTACGTGGACGTAGACCCGAAACCGGGTGATCTACCCCTGTCCAGGGTGAAGGTGCGGTAACACGCACTGGAGGCCCGAACCCACGCATGTTGAAAAATGCGGGGATGAGGTGGGGGTAGCGGAGAAATTCCAATCGAACTCGGAGATAGCTGGTTCTCCCCGAAATAGCTTTAGGGCTAGCCTCGGAAAACAGAGTCGTGGAGGTAGAGCACTGATTGGGTGCGGGGCCCGCAAGGGTTACCAAGCTCAGTCAAACTCCGAATGCCATAGACTTACTTCCGGGAGTCAGACAGTGAGTGCTAAGATCCATTGTCAAAAGGGAAACAGCCCAGACCATCAGCTAAGGTCCCCAAGTGTGTGTTAAGTGGGAAAGGATGTGGAGTTGCACAGACAACCAGGATGTTGGCTTAGAAGCAGCCATCATTGAAAGAGTGCGTAATAGCTCACTGGTCGAGTGACTCTGCGCCGAAAATGTAACGGGGCTAAACACACCACCGAAGCTATGGCTTGATGCTTTGCATCAGGGGTAGGGGAGCGTTGTATAAGGGTTGAAGGTGTACCGTAAGGAGCGCTGGACATTATACAAGTGAGAATGCCGGTATGAGTAACGAAAAGATCAGTGAGAATCTGATCCGCCGAAAGCCTAAGGGTTCCTGAGGAAGGCTCGTCCGCTCAGGGTAAGTCGGGACCTAAGGCGAGGCCGAAAGGCGTAGTCGAAGGACAACAGGTCGAAATTCCTGTACCACCGTAAGCCGTTATGAGCAATGGGGGGACGCAGTAGGGTAGTGACGCGGACTGATGGATGTCCGTCTAAGCAGTAAGGCTGATGTGTAGGCAAATCCGCACATTGTAAGGCTGAGCTGTGATGGGGAGCGAAAATTATAGTAGCGAAGGTCATGATCTCACACTGCCAAGAAAAGCCTCTAGCCAGGTGATGGTGCCCGTACCGCAAACCGACACAGGTAGGCGAGAAGAGTATTCTAAGGCGCGCGGAAGAACTCTCGTTAAGGAACTCGGCAAAATGACCCCGTAACTTCGGGAGAAGGGGTGCCCCGGTAGTGTGAATAGCACGAGGGGGCCGCAGTGAAAAGGCCCAAGCGACTGTTTAGCAAAAACACAGGTCTGTGCGAAGCCGTAAGGCGAAGTATACGGGCTGACGCCTGCCCGGTGCTGGAAGGTTAAGGGGAGTGGTTAGGAGCAATCCGAAGCTGTGAACCGAAGCCCCAGTAAACGGCGGCCGTAACTATAACGGTCCTAAGGTAGCGAAATTCCTTGTCAGGTAAATTCTGACCCGCACGAATGGCGTAACGACTTGGGCGCTGTCTCAACGAGAGATCCGGTGAAATTTTAATACCTGTGAAGATGCAGGTTACCCGCGACAAGACGGAAAGACCCCATGGAGCTTTACTGCAGCTTGATATTGAATTTGGGTACGATCTGTACAGGATAGGTGGGAGCCTTTGAAACGTGAGCGCCAGCTTGCGTGGAGGCAACGTTGGGATACCACCCTGATCGTATCTAGGTTCTAACCTGGTACCGTAATCCGGTGCGGGGACAGTGTCAGGTGGGCAGTTTGACTGGGGCGGTCGCCTCCTAAAGAGTAACGGAGGCGCCCAAAGGTTCCCTCAGAATGGTTGGAAATCATTCGAAGAGTGCAAAGGCATAAGGGAGCTTGACTGCGAGACCTACAAGTCGAGCAGGGACGAAAGTCGGGCTTAGTGATCCGGTGGTACCGCATGGAAGGGCCATCGCTCAACGGATAAAAGCTACCCTGGGGATAACAGGCTTATCTCCCCCAAGAGTCCACATCGACGGGGAGGTTTGGCACCTCGATGTCGGCTCATCGCATCCTGGGGCTGAAGTAGGTCCCAAGGGTTGGGCTGTTCGCCCATTAAAGCGGTACGCGAGCTGGGTTCAGAACGTCGTGAGACAGTTCGGTCCCTATCTGTCGTGGGCGTAGGAAATTTGAGAGGAGCTGTCCTTAGTACGAGAGGACCGGGATGGACGTACCGCTGGTGTACCAGTTGTTCCGCCAGGAGCACCGCTGGGTAGCTATGTACGGACGGGATAAACGCTGAAAGCATCTAAGCGTGAAGCCCCCCTCAAGATGAGATTTCCCAGTATGTAAGACCCCTTGAAGACGACGAGGTAGATAGGCTGGGGGTGGAAGTGCAGCAATGCATGGAGCTGACCAGTACTAATCGGTCGAGGGCTTATCCAATAGCAAGTGATAATTCGCATGTTTCGTTTCGAATCTAGTTTTCAGAGAACGATCTCTGAAATGTAAGCTAAGCTATGCGTTTGGTGGCGATGGCGGAGGGGTTCCACACGTACCCATCCCGAACACGACCGTTAAGCCCTCTAGCGCCGATGGTACTTGGACCGCAGGGTCCTGGGAGAGTAGGACGCCGCCAAGCAATCTAAAGACACACTTGATGATATCGAGTGTGTCTTTTTTTTTTACTATTTTACACTGGCAAACAACTAACTTACAGATGAGACGAAATTAAGATTCTTCACTTATATGAAGACTTCCAATATTATTGATCAGACTATTAATGCTGGTAGGTATATTTCCATCTGTTCGACTTCTTATTCTTAGCTCCTTCAGCAACCTTTCAGTTGAATTTAACGTACGTTTCAGTGGGATAGGGTATAGTGAAGCTAAGTAAAGAGGGGGGGAATCATAATGAATATATCTTCTACAGCCAGCTCCACTACATCATACATATCGACATCTTCGAGTTCGGACAATTCAAGTAGCTTGGAGAAACAAAAGACGAAGCTTGAGGCTCAACTGGAGAAAGTGCAATCCAGCAAGGACGATGAACAGACTAAGGAGACAAAGACCAAACAGCGTGAACAGCAGATCAAACAGATTGAGACACAGATTGCACAGCAAAGCTCTCAAGGAGCCGGTACAACTGCTACGAAGGAGGCTCCACCTGCCCAACCACCATCCAATGGAATGGGCGTAGCTACCCCTAAGGAGATTGCAAACGCAACGACAGACAGCAATGGTCGATTGGATATACGTATCTAATTCCATCTAAATTTAGGATAAAACAAAAGCCCTGACCGATCTATATTGATCGTGCAGGGCTTTATTAATTTGTTTATTAGATTATTTATGAGGTCTACCTACAGTTTATCTACGTTCCATTGATCTTCTATCTGTTGCTGTTATTATCTGTTAACGTTATTCAGACTGCAACGCGTTTATTCGATCCGTAAGGGATCGTTTTCTATAGTACAGGGCTATGGTTGCGAGAACCAGCATTTCGGACAGCGGTACGGCAAGCCACACACCCGTGACACCAAAGAATGAAGGCAGGATCGCAATCAACGCAATCATGATGATCATTTCACGCGCAGCTGTAATCCAGATGGCCATTTTGGCATTACCAACAGATTGGAAATAGGTGCTCATGACAAAGTTAACACCCATAAACACATAGGCAAATGTAAATATACGTAATCCGTAAACGGCATTATCCGTTACGCCACTACTGAAGTTTCCAAAGATTTGCACGAAATAAGGTGCACCGATCTGAACAACAACCAGTAACAATAGACCGCATGCCAGAGCCGTTTTGGTAGCTAAACGTATCGTTTGTTGTACCCGTTTAATCTGTTTCGCACCGTGATAATAGCTGATCAGAGGTTGGGCAGCAGACGCCAGACCCAGGAACGCTAACAGTACCACACCATGAATATAGTTCAATACGGTAAAGGATGCTACACCATCCGTGCCCGCAATGCGGTCCATGGAGATATTGTGAGATACAGAGAAGACCGACATGCCAAGTTCAGCCAGAAAGCTGGGGAAACCAATGAGCAGCAGGGAAGCCAGCAGTTTGTTTTTCCATTTGAACCGGGTGAACGTGAGATTATTTGTTTTTTTGAAAAAATGAGTAAACAGGACAAGTAGCGCAAGAGACGCCGATACAATTGTACCGAGGGCCACACCGCGTACACCCCATTCAAGTACATATAATGTTATATAATTGATGATGATATTGGCTACAGCAAACGTAATCTGAGCGTACATGGACGTGTTGGGGTTCCCATCGTTTCGTACAAAGATAGAGAGTGCATTCTCAATGGTGAAAACGAACCCGAACAATAACATGATATTCATATAGTCCGAAGCAAACGGGAAAGTCTCGGCGTTCGCACCGAGGGAGTATACCAGTTTGTCTTTAAATGTAAATGCAACATATCCAATGGCTACCGTAACTAACATAATGAGCATAATGGATTTGGTGAAAATTTGTTTGGCTGAAGTGATATCTTTTCTACCCATAGCGTTGGAGTACAACGTTGCCCCGCCCATACCAATCCACAGCGACATGGCAACAAAGAGCGTGTAGACAGGTGAGGCAATGCCGATCCCGGCCATTGCGGTAGAACCCAGTTTGTGTCCAACCATAATGCCGTCGATAATAAAATTAAAAGCAACTACCAGCATCCCCAATACAGAAGGCACGAGGTAACTTATAAAAGCTTTACCTACAGATTGCCCTTCCAATGGATGCGTCCAATTCGTATTCATAATGACCTCCGTTAGTAAACTGAATGTTCATTCTGTATTTAATAATACTGAACGTTCGTTCTGTATGATAACACGCCATGAATTCTCTTGGCAACTTTTGCGTTTAAATATTGTTTATGTGATAGAGTAGGTGGATATTTATAAGGCGGGAGGAATCTCTTGATGAAACAAAATAAATACGATGAAGCAGAGTTTTTCAATAACTATAGTAAGATGTCTCGTTCCGTTCAAGGGCTGGATGCAGCCGGGGAGTGGCATGAACTGCAGACTCTTTTGCCTGATTTGAAGGACAAGCGTGTGCTGGATTTGGGATGTGGTTTTGGTTGGCACTGCCGGTATGCGCGAGAGCAACAAGCGAGTTCAGTAATCGGTGTAGATCTGTCTGAAAATATGCTTCAACGTGCTCGTGAAATGACGGACGACCCGCAGATCCAGTACAAGCAGCTGGCAATTGAAGATATTGATTTTGCACCGGGACAATTCGACGTTGTGATCAGTTCACTTGCCTTGCATTATATTGAACTGTTAGACACGGTGTACGCTAAGATCAATGATTGTCTCGTAGAAGGGGGCACGTTTGTCCTTTCATCTGAACATCCCATTTTTACCGCTCGTGCTGCGCAGGATTGGCATTATGGACCCGAAGGTGAGATCTTACACTGGCCCGTGGATGATTACCACGATGAAGGGAAGCGTGTGGCGGACTTTCTGAATCAGGATGTGGTCAAATATCATCGCACTCTGGCAACACATCTCAATGAACTGATTAAGGCAGGGTTTGCTATTCAAAAGGTGGCTGAATCCAAACCATCACCGGAGATGATTGAACAGGTCCCAGGCATGAGAGACGAGAATCGAAGACCGATGTTTCTGATGATTGCTGCGGTGAAAGTATAACGATGAAAATGATACGTTAGACCAGAGGGCAGAAAGAAACTGAGGAAGTGGAGCGTTCGCTTAAAAGCTTTCTGATAGAGATTTCTAACTAAGCAAACTTGAAGGAATCAGCGTGTTCAGCGATGTTGAACATGCTGTTTTTTATTTTGCTACAATAATAAGAAATAATGTCCAAAACAGGGAACCAAACCACATTAGACTCAGTCATATTAAGTGAGGTGAACAACAGTTGGATGATCAATTACTGGCACAGGCTCAGACCATAGATAATTACACACTTAGCAGCATAATGGATGACTACGGAAATGACGTGTGGAATTACGCTTATTTTCTGACCAAAAGTGCCGAACAGGCAGATGAATTGTCACAGGAGGTATTTATTCGGGCGTACTCGGGGATCGCTCATTATCGTGGAGATTGCTCACTGAAAACCTGGCTGTTGACGATTACTAGGAACACGACTTTTACATATCAAAAATCCAGATTTTTCCGCAGCAGTCTGTGGGGAGAGACGTTACCCATTGAGACGGAGCGTGGGGGTTCGAGCCAAAGAGTCATGATTGCAGAGCAGCCTGCACATCCTTCGGCCGAGATGGAAGTGATGCGTAAGGAGCATATCCATGAAATCTGGGATATTGTTCTGGCGTTGCCAAAGAAGTTCCGGGAGATTCTTTTGCTGAATCTGAAGTATGAGCTTACGACGAGTGAGATTGCTGAGATGTTGAAAATCAGCTTAGGAACAGTAAAATCCAGACTATCCCGAGGTAAGGATAAGGTACGGAAACAATGGGAGGAGCGAAGCAAATGACACACAAGGATGAGCAATGGGAGAAGGAAATCCGGAAGGGACCGTTTGCTTCGTCTCCTTTTACAGAGGATCACAAGCGAAAGGTGCTTCAACAGGTGGAGTGGATGAAGAAGTCGGAAGAGGGAAGCAAGGGAGATAGTGGAGAGAGCAGATCCAGGTCATCCAGGTCATCCAGGCCGCAAGTAGGCAACGTGTCACACAAGCGTCGCCCTAAAAGAGGGCCTCTTGTTGCCGGGACGGGTGCGTTGGTTATTGCTGCTGGATTGTTCCTATGGATCTGGGATGATGGACAGCTGGTGAAACCCGTGATCGAGCAGGTCTATCCGACAGCAGCGTTACAGTTATTCGATGGTTTGAACACAAATCTGCTAACCGACAAAATGAAAAGAAATGTTGCGATTACGATGCGAGATGATCTGGGTAAACAGCTGAAGATTAAGAAAGTGGAAGACTTGCCTGTGTCCGGCAGAGTATATGTAGAGGCTGGAAATGAAAGCGAGAAGGAGTATGCACAGATATGGCTCGATGCGACAACAGGAAATCTGCGTGAAGTACAGATGAGACGAGAGATGCAGCCAAGCGAGCTGGAACACCGTTATCTGCGTCAAGTTCCATCGCTTTTGCAAAGTATAGGCAGCACTCCAACGCTTAAACCTGCATCAGTCCAACGTTTTGTGAGTATGAAGCAAGGGGAGTCGGAGCCAATATCGCATACGACATTAGCGTTAGAGAATGAGACTGGCGATGGTTATGGGGAGATTGTATGGCAGCAGGACAAGGCTGTCTCGATCACAGGCGACCTTAGACCTGATCAAGTATCCCAGGCAGCGCTGACGGATGCCAGAAACGCGATTGAGGCTCTGTCTGGTAAAGCCAATCTTGATCTGGTAAGAGCAAGCCGAAGCAAAGATGATGAACTCGGTAAGGATACAGTCTTTTTTTCCTTTAAAGATAACTACTTTGTACAGATGACCGAAGGAAAAGCGGGCATGGGTTATACGGTTGGGGATGCTAATCACTATGAGCAAGACTTTGCAGACTGGGAAGAAATAGAGGCTTATTATCAGGAACTATATAACATACAGGAGTCTCTTCTTAGAGGAGAAGTAGAACCTATAATTAAAAAAATATTTAAAATGGATCTTCAAGCGTATAAACTTCACCGTAATCCTGACCGTCCAGGCATGGTCACATTTGAACTGGAGTCGAGCAAGGATGTTTTTCAGGTTGAATACAGGGAAGATGGACGGATCAAGATGATCACCAGAGGCGATTTATAGAGCTTGATCTTATATGTTACAATTTACTTCATATATGGAATGGGTATAAGGAGATAACGATGAAATATTTGGTGAGTTCATGTCTGGCAGGGGTAGCTTGCCGTTACAACGGAACAGCGAGTCTGGAAGAGAAGATTCAGGAGCTGGTGGAGCAGGAGCAGGCTAAGATGGTATGTCCGGAGCTGCTCGGCGGATTCTCCACTCCACGGGAACCAGCTGAAATTATCGGTGGCACGGGCAAGGACGTACTGGCAGGCACTGCAAAAGTGATCGAGAAAAGTGGCAAGGACGTCACAGAGTTGTATATTAAGGGAGCCTATCAGACGCTCGAATGGGCGCGAGAATTGAATGTATCTTGTGTGGTACTGAAGGAGTTTAGTCCGTCCTGTGGTACACAGATGATCTATGATGGGAATTTTGCCAATCACAAGGTAACTGGAGAAGGTGTCACCTCAGCATTGCTGCGACAAGAAGGATATACCGTCATTTCTGAAAATGAGTGGATGCAGCAACTATAGGTCGCACAGATATCGTTTCATATTCACAGAAAAGCCGCTGGATTATATCCTGGCGGCTTTTCTGTTGTCTCCCATTACTTTTCTCAATAAAAGAATAAAGTCGATTTTCCTGAAATGCTAACAAACAATATGGATACATACGATATAGATATAAGATATATAAGGCTATCTACTATTTAAAGTGGGGGAAAAATCATGTCAATTCAGTCTAAGCCAAAAAATAAGAAAGGAAATAAACTCAAAAATATGAAATTAACAACAACGATGGTCATCATGACTGTAATTAGTCTAATCGGCTTGTTTACTGTTTTTCTGATTGGGATTTTCGGAATGAACGAAGCAAAAACGGGACAAGGTATCCTCTACAATGATCGCTTCCAGCATCAAACCAATGTTCTTGAATTGAAAAGTAATTTCTATAATATGCGTGCCAATTATACAAAGGTTCTTGATAATGCAGAGTATACCGACAAACAGTACGATCAGGTTCAGAAAGGTAAGAAGAGTATCACGGATGGTTTGAATGAATTTTCAGCAAGAACATTGGATACCAAAGAAAAAGAGATATTTGCAGATTTGGTAGCAAAGATGGATACATATTATCAGGATATTGAGCAAATCATGGATACCAAAAAGATGTCGGGCACCTACGATAGTGATGAGAGAGGAAGAATTAACAAAAGCAGTACAGCGATTGTGGAGACGATCACCCTTTTGAGTGCGCATAACGAAGAAGAGTCAGCCAAGCTCTATGCGGATACACAGGAAGTAATTCAGCAGCGAGCATTGGTGCTCGGTTCGGTTCTTTTGTTTTCACTTGCAGCACTTATTCTTATTTCATTTGTAGTGATTCGCAGTATACGTCAACGAATGAAAGCTATCACCCGTTATTGTGAAGAAATAACACAAGGCAACTTAACGGCATCCTTAGATCCGCATCTAACACAGGGAAATAATGAGATAAGTGTCATCGCACGAGCTATTCGTACAATGAGCGATTCCACAACAAATGTCATTCGTGGTGTAGTTCAGGAATCTCATCATATCAACCAGGTTAGCGATCTTACCAACCAGAACATGGCTGGTCTGAATGAACGAATTCGTGAAGTATCAGCTACAGTTGAAGAGCTCTCTGCTGCAATGGAAGAGGCTTCAGCCCATACGGAAAATATGAATCATTCGGCTAAAGAGATGCAACAGGGAGCTGAATATATATCGGAACAGACATCTAAACAAGCAGAGTCCGCCTATGTGACCAGCACGAAGGCTGAAAAGTTGAAGCAGGAAGCCCGCGAATCGAGCCGAGCAGCCATAGACATGTACGATCATACGAGTAAGAAGATGTCAGAAGCGCTGGAACGTGCAACTGCTGTAGATCAGATTGGTATATTATCTCAATCTATTTTGGATGTTACAGCGCAGACTAATCTGCTTGCACTCAATGCATCCATTGAAGCTGCAAGGGCTGGAGAAGCAGGCAGGGGTTTTGCGGTTGTTGCAAGCGAGATTCGAAAGTTGGCTGATGATTCCAGACAGGCTGCCGATCAAATTCAGCAGGTCACGGAAGAAGTTATGCAGTCTGTAACCAATCTGTCCTCGAATGCCAAAGAATTGCTATCCTTTATGTTCAATCAGGTTGGCAAAGATTATAAATTATTGGAGGATACAGCTGAACAGTATTATGTCGATTCCCTTGATCATGCCAATGCAGTTAAAGATCTCAATGCAACCTCACAACAAGTGACTGCAAATATCAAAATACTAGTGGGCTCCATTCACGAGATTGCATCAGCCAGTGAACAATCCGCCGCATCCAGTCAGGAAATCGCAGGACATATGGTCGCTTCTGCTGCGCAATCTGTGGAAGTAGTTAAACAATCTGATCAAGTCAAGGATAGTGCATTAAATCTGAATAAGCTGGTTCAAGATTTCAAGATTTAAAAGGAAAAGAGTCATAGATAATCCACTAGGGCCATGTATATGCCCAGTGGATTATTGCTGTCTTTCATCCAATACTTACTTTTATAAACCAAGAAACAATAATGTGCGTACTTTTAATTTATACACATAGGTCCTAAACTAATACTTGAGATGAAACCACTTTAACATTATTGTTCAACATAAAAAAAAAATATATAAAAAGGACGTGGAGCTCCATGGAAGTTACAGCAAAGTCTAAGACAAAGGAAGACATTTTAAAGGCGTATCATTTCCGGCATGCAACAAAGATATTTGATGATACCCGCAAAATCTCGGATGAGGATTTCCAATTTATATTGGAAACAGGCAGATTATCTCCAAGTTCCATTGGACTTGAACCGTGGAAGTTTCTAATTGTACAAAATCCGAACCTGCGTAAGCGTCTGTCCGAAGTCTCTTCCGGCGCGCAAAAGCAATTGGCTACAGCAAGCCATTTTGTTGTTATTTTGGCACGGTCAGATGCCAGTTATAATTCTCCTTATGCGGAGTACATGTTGAAGGAAACAAAGGGAATGCCAAATAACGTATTTGAGCTAACAAGTGAGGCTTATGGAAAGTTCCAAAATAACCAGAAGATTCTGGATAATCCACGATCATTATTTGACTGGGCATCTAAACAAACTTATATTGCACTCGGCAACATGATGACGGCGGCAGCTCAGATCGAGATTGATTCTTGTCCAATCGAAGGTTTCAGCCGTGAGGGCGTCCACCGTATTATGGAAGAAGAGGGCTTGCTGGAAAATGGCGCATGGGGCGTCTCTATGATGGCAGCCTTCGGTTATCGGGCAGAGGAGCCCCAGCGTGAGAAGTCCCGACAATCCGTTGAGAAAATCACGCAATGGATTAACTGAATTCAGCATGAATCCAACATGAATTCAAAAAACGATTAGCTAAGATCTAACATTATAGATCAGGATCAAAGTAGAATCGAAACAGCCCGATATTTTCCACATGTTAGCAGGATGGAAAGGGCTGTTTTTCTTTTTTATAAAAAGAACTTGAAAATACATAGATGTCTATGTATAATGAGGTCATGCCTAAATACAACGCAATTGCACTGATTGCAAGAATCAGAGACCATGTCAACAAACGGATTGTACACGAATTGGAACAGCATGAGGTAACAGGGATTGTTCCTTCTCATGGAGATGTATTGATGTTCTTGTACCGGGAAGAGACGCTGTCGATCAAGATGTTGGCTGAACGTGTTCAACGCACGCAACCAACGGTAACGGTACTGGTCAACAAGCTGGAGAAGCTTGGCTATGTTGAACGCAGCAAGAGTGCCGAAGATAGCCGAGTGACGATGATTCGCCTAACCGAACAGGGGAAGCGACTCGAACCGATCTTCCATCAGGTATCAGAGCAGATTAATGACATCATCTATAGTAGCTTGTCCGATGAACAGTCGGAGCAATTGGAGAGCTTGCTATCCATTATTGTCCGAAAGTTATAATGAATGAACTCTTCTGTCTGCAACCCTTCCAGATTTGACTGGGGTGGAGGCAGAGGAGACCAAATATTTTTTTTGCCCATATACATAGATATCTATGTATGCGGGAGCGTATCAATGTAACCCCATTTTCGCAACCTAACTCAAACCAAACCTGGAGGGATTCACACCATGAAACATCTTATCGTATATGCTCACCCGCACACAGACAGCTTGAATAACGCAATCCTCAATACTGCTGTAGAAGCTCTCAAAGCTCAAGGCCATGAAGTAGTCGTTCGTGACTTGTACAAACTTGGATTCCAACCCGTACTGACTGAAGCTGACACAGCTTCCATGCGTGCAGGACAGACACCACAGGATATCGCAACAGAGCAACAGTTTGTTACGGATGCAGAAGTTATCACATTCATCTATCCGATCTGGTGGACAGGTCTTCCTGCCATTATGAAAGGATATGTTGACCGTGTATTCGCCTATGGTTTTGCATATGCAGCAGGTGAAGTGGGAATTGAGAAATTGCTGACAGGCAAAAAAGGACTCATCATCAACACACATGGTACACCAAGTGAAATTTATGATCAGATTGGCATGACTGCTGGACTGAAATTAACTTCAGACGTAGGCATCTTCGATTTTGTAGGTATTGAAGCCGTAGATCATCTGCTCTTCGGTAGTATTGGATATCTGGATGCACCCGCATATCAAGCCATGTTGGATCAGGTTAAACAGACGATTACAACCAATTTCTAATATGGATGTTGAATCCAGATACGGATTCCATATGATACCAGACCGACTCGATCATGAGTCGGTTTGTTTGTTCATGTGTTTGCAAAATGGATGAAAGGGGGTATAATCGTACCCATGGAACCTATACTTATATTTAAAGCATTATCGAACGAGACACGTAGACAAATCCTGTTGTGGCTCAAAAACCCGGAGCAACACTTCCCACCGCTGGAACTATCTCAGCATCCGGATGGTGGCAAGAACGGAATCTGTGTTGGCACGATTCAACTGAAGGCTGGACTGGCTCAGTCGGTTATATCCAGTTATCTGCTGACTATGCTCAAGGCAGGGTTGCTACTCTCCGAGCGCAGAGGACAATGGACGTATTATCGGCGCAACGAGGAGACGATACGTCAGTTTGCCGAGTACGTACAGAACGAGTTATAAGCCGGATGCCGGAACGGAAGCTAGGATGCATATGCAGGCAGGGATTCCGTCCGGATGTAAACGGCTAGTTTATGAACACATCACCATATCCAGTTGTGATTTAATTAATCTATATATCTGGATATACAAAAATATAATCATCGAGGAGATTAAACGATAATGACTACAGAAAATACGGCTTCATCCCATAAAGAACATATTAATGACGTTAAGCTTTCCATCCTGGATCTGGCTCCCGTCGTTGTGGGTGCAACACCTGCTGATGCTTTGCGCAACAGTCTCGATCTGGCACAGCATGCAGAGCGTTGGGGATATCACCGTTACTGGGTAGCTGAACATCACAACATGCCGGGTATTGCTTCTTCCGCAACTTCGGTTGTTATTGGATATCTGGCTGGTGGAACCAAAACGATTCGTCTGGGTTCAGGAGGCATCATGTTGCCTAACCATGCACCGCTTGTCATCGCTGAGCAGTTTGGTACTCTGGAATCCCTTTATCCTGGCAGAATTGACCTGGGACTGGGTCGCGCACCAGGTAGTGACCGCCGTACATCGCTTGCACTACGTAAAGATCTGAACAGTGGGGAAGATTTCCCTGAGCTTTTGGCAGAACTCAGAGCATACTTTGATGCTTCGGCGACATCTTATCATGCGCCTGTTCGCGCAGTTCCTGGAGAAGGATTAAATATTCCAATTTACCTCTTGGGGTCCAGTGATTTCAGTGCACGTCTGGCAGGTCAGCTGGGATTGCCGTTTGCTTTTGCCAGCCACTTCTCGCCCGATTACACCCGGATTGCATTAGAGACGTATCGAAACAACTTCCAACCATCTGAAAGCTTGAAGGAGCCACATGTGATTGTTGGTGTTAACGCTGTTGTTGCAGATACAGACGAGGAAGCCGCATGGCTGGGTACAACGATGCAACAGCAGTTCCTGAACATTATTCGTGGCACAACGGGATTGGTACAGCCTCCGGCAGAGATGGAAGGCAAATGGACGGATCGTGAGAAAGCAGGTGTGGAGCAGACGCTGAAGGCAGCTGTTAATGGTTCACCAGAAACCGTACGTGGACAGTTGGAGTCTTTCATTCGGCAGACGCAGGCAGATGAGCTGATTATTACGTCGATGATCTATGATCATAAGGCACGGCTGCACTCCTATGAGTTAATCGCACAATTGGCGGGAAAAGCTTAATCTTCATTTTTCAGCGTAAAAGCTGGATTAATGGTAGGGTATAGTTACAAATTTACGGTTCGTCTCCCAGTGAGGCGAGCCGTTTTTGAATAGGGAGAATTTGCAAATGATTCGTGTGGGGCAGAAGACTCATTTTGGGGTAAAATGACTTTACCGGTTTAATTTGAAACGGTTAATCAGCACCATACGTATAAATCCAGAGTGTTATACATATGTTGGCTTGTACAAGGTATTTTTTTCGTGTGTGGGCATTTATTTAGCTTTATAGTTTAGTTTTGATTAAGGGTCATAAGAGAGGACGACACGCCTATGGAGCAACCTGAGCAACCCCGCGTTTGGCCGGAGCGGTTCAAGCGATTTTTTCTTAACAACAAATTTGTCCTATTTCTGCTGATTCTGCTGTTGGTGGGACTGAACGTGATGGTTCTGACCAAAGTATCCTTTGTTCTTCATCCGCTCGCAGTACTCATCAAAACAATTGTGTTACCTATTATTCTGTCAGGCATACTCTATTATCTGCTGAATCCGATTGTGGATGTGATGGAAAGGTGGAAAATCAAGCGCGGCTGGTCCATTCTGATCCTGTATCTTGCGATTGGAGGCATTCTGACAGTCGTAGTATTGGCGGTCATTCCGGTTGTGCGTAACCAGATTGTGGGGCTGATTGAAAATTTCCCAACCTACAGTGAGACGGTAAAACAGCAGTTTGAGGAGCTTACGGGCAGTAAATTGTTCGGTCAGTTCCAGGAAACGGTGAATCTGAATTCGCAGGACTGGTGGGGAACAATCTCCCAAAAGGCTACTGAAATTCTGAACTCGACCTGGACCAAATTGGGCGGATTCCTCGGAGCTTTCACTGAGACCGTGCTGTCTATCGTAACGGTTCCATTTATTCTGTTCTATCTGCTGAAAGACGGCAAGAAGCTGCCAGCGAAAATTCTGTCTTTCCTGCCAATCAAGAGTCGTACGGGCGCAATGCATGTGCTGGAAGACATCAATCACCAGATCAGTTCATTCATTCGTGGACAGATTATCGTCAGCTTCTGCATCGGTATTCTGCTCTACATCGGTTATATGGTCATTGGTCTGGATTATGCATTGATTCTTGCCATTATCGCATCGTTTACAAGTGTTGTTCCGTATCTGGGACCAGCAATTGCAATTACACCTGCGTTGATCGTGGCCCTGGTTACTTCGCCGGTGATGCTGCTGAAGATGGTTGCTGTATGGACAATCGTGCAGTTAATCGAGGGTAAATTCATCTCACCGCAGATCATGGGCAAAACGCTGAAGATTCATCCCATCACGATTATCTTTGTCATTCTGACTTCGGGTAATCTGTTTGGAGTCGTGGGCATTCTGCTCGCTGTTCCAGGATACGCGGTGCTGAAAGTATGTGTATCACATATCTTTAACTGGTTTAAGGATAGATCGGGCCTGTACGACCCGAACAAGAACAATCTTTTATAACCGAAGTGGCAAGCTCCAAGAGATAGTTAACCAGAAGATTTAGTCACTTTGTATCCTGTATAAAACGGTACCCTTACCAAGAAGAACCCCCGTCCATCGGCATACAGCCGAGAGGCGGGGGTTCTTCTGCATAAACAAGCTTGGCTGCTGCCTAGCTGTGTTTAATATGTTGGAGCGTTTGCAGGAAAATCTGCTCAATATGAGCATCATCCAGAGAGTAGTACACGGTCTTGCCTTCCTTGCGCCGCTTGACGATCCGCATGTTGCGGAGTGAACGCAGCTGGTGTGAAATGGCCGACTGTCCCATGTCGAGCAGAACCGTCAGGTCATGAACACATAATTCCTTCTGTAACAGCGCATCAATAATACGTAGACGTGTGGGGTCGCTGAATGCCTTGAACCAATCTGCCATCTCGGAAGACGTCTCCCGATCTATGAGTGAAGTGCGAATCGTCTGCACGTCGGCTTCAGTACCTGAGCAGGCTGCATCACATTCGCTTGGTGCTTTAACCGGTTGTTCCATTTCCTATCACCGCCTATGTTAACAACTATAGCTCTATTATATCCAAAACCCGCCTAAAGCGAAATGATTACTATTAGCATAATCTGTATGAAAAATCAACAACGATTGTTGACACTCATGTTTAGGCGTGCATATAATAGGGGTAACCAAACATATGAATGAGTGCTCATATATTGAATACAATTGAAATATAACATCGTTTTTGTACTGCAAAGGGGAGAATTCACATGGGAACCGGACAGGAACAGGTGAAAAGGGAACTGCTGCTTGATGGACTGGATTGTGCGAACTGCGCATTGAAGATTGAGAATGGCGTCAAAAAAATTAAGGGCATTAACGAATGCTCTGTCAATTTTGTTACCAAAACATTATCGCTACACACCACTTCCGATATGGATGAACAGGTAGTGGAAGAAGCAAAGCGCAAAGTGCTTCGGCTGGAGCCGCATATTCGCATTTCGGAAAAAGGAAAACACGTGAACGGACATGTGCACACCCATACAGGGAGTGCAGGTGGTGCGCATAACCACAGTCATGACCATGCCGGACATAATCATGGACATTCACATTCACATTCACATGGCAAACACTCGCATACTCATGATCACTCAGATTCAGAGGGACACACACATGGTCATGTGCATGAGCACGGAGGTCATGCTGGACATGATCACAGCCATACCCATGATGATGCCCATGCAGGCCACACACATGAACATGGTGCAGGACAGACAAAAGTGTTACTTGCTCGTCTTGCTACAGGTTCTGTGTTGCTCGCAGCCGCAATCTGGTCGCCGCTGGAGGGCTGGGCACAGTTTACTCTATATGCGCTCGCTTATCTGATTGCCGGGGGAGATATCGTGCTCCAGGCGTCCAAAAACATCATCCGCGGTCAGGTATTCGATGAATACTTCCTGATGTCCGTCGCTACCTTGGGTGCTTTTGCCATTGGAGAGTATCCGGAAGGGGTAGCGGTCATGCTCTTTTATCAGCTCGGGGAGCTGTTTCAGGGCATGGCGGTTAATCGGTCACGTAAGTCGATTCAGTCACTCATGGACATTCGCCCGGACTACGCGAATATCCTGACGGGTTCGGGTGACGAGACCCGTCGTGTATCTCCGGAAGACGTACGGATTGGTGATCGTATTGTCGTGAAAGCAGGAGAGCGAGTACCACTGGATGGTATCGTTAGAGCTGGGCGTTCCATGGTGGACACTTCTGCTCTGACAGGTGAATCCGTACCTCGTGAGCTGGAGCCTGGAAGTGATGTACTGAGTGGATTTGTGAACAAGAATGGTATGTTGACGATTGAAGTAACCAAAACGTTTGGTGAATCAACGGTATCCAAGATTTTGGACCTGGTGCAGAACGCGAGCAGTCGGAAAGCGAAAACAGAACATTTTATTAGTAAATTTGCTCGTTATTACACACCGGTTGTTGTTATCCTTGCAGCCGTGATTGCATTTGTTCCGCCGTTGATACTTAGTGGTGCAACATTTGCTGACTGGATCTATCGTGCATTGGTCTTCCTGGTTATCTCATGCCCTTGTGCGCTCGTGGTCTCTATTCCACTTGGTTTCTTTGGTGGTATCGGAGCAGCTTCACGTAACGGGATTCTTGTCAAAGGCAGTAACTACCTTGAAGCGTTGAACGATGTAAAAGTTGTTGTTTTTGATAAAACGGGTACACTAACCAAAGGTGTATTCAAAGTAACAGCCATTCGTCCCGAAGGTGGACGCACGGAAGAAGAACTGATGGAGCTTGCAGCCATTGCCGAAGCCAATTCCAATCATCCGATTGCTGAATCCATTCGCGTAGCTTGGGCCAAAGCCATTCCCACGCAAGGTGTTGAAGGTTATGACGAAGTTGCCGGACATGGGATTAAGGTGAGCGTCGATGGTCGGGAAGTGCTGGCAGGCAACGCCAAATTAATGAAGCAGGCGGGTATATCCTATACCACACCAGAGACGGCTGGAACGATAGTCCACGTGGCTGAAGCTGGCACGTATGTTGGTCATCTGATCATTGCCGATGAAGTTAAGGATGACGCAGCCGCGGCTATTCAGGCGCTGAAGAAACTCGGCATCCGCAAAACGGTCATGCTGACAGGTGATGCCAAAGCCGTAGGTGAAGCGGTAGGACGTGAGCTGGGTGTGGATGAGGTCTACGCTGAATTGTTGCCACAGGATAAAGTCGAGCGACTGGAACAACTGGAAGCTGCCAAATCTCCGAAGGAAAAAATGGTGTTTGTCGGTGACGGTATCAACGATACACCTGTGCTGGCACGCGCCGATGTGGGTGTGGCCATGGGTGGACTTGGTTCAGATGCCGCGATTGAAGCGGCAGATGTGGTCATCATGACCGATGAACCGTCGAAACTAGCGAGTGCAATCCGCATTGCTAAGCGTACACGAATGATTGTGTGGCAAAATATCGCGTTTGCTCTGGGAGTTAAAGCGATCTTCCTGTTACTCGGTGTGTTTGGCATAGCTACCATGTGGGAAGCGGTATTCTCGGATGTCGGTGTCACGGTGCTAGCTGTCCTGAACGCCATGCGTGTACTTCGTGTGAAGAATATCTAAGTTTACGAAACGATCCAGGCGGCTCTTCGTATATACGTAGAGCCGTTTTTATATTTTTATGTAGATAAGTCTAACTAGACATTTACACGAGAACGGAGAGGACAGAGATAACCTGAAGAAGCGAAGCTACATCGGAAGGTTATTCTGTCATCGGAGTGTCAGTGTGAGCAGGTCTATGGAAGACAACAGTGAAGGGGAGAACGTTTTGGCAGGAGCAGTAGTAGGGATCATCATCGGAGTGTGTTATTTCATTCTGGGGTTCATGGTGTTCAAAAAACCACCGAAAATGATTAACGGAATATATGGTTATCGGACCCCGCGTGCAATGAGTAATCCCGATTTGTGGGATGAAGCGCAAAGTTACAGCGCCAATCTAATGATGCAATTTGGTGTGATTATCACGATATTCGGCATTATCGGTTTCTGGCTTACAGATGTACGAGCTTTGGTGCTGAGTCTGGTTGCTACAGGATTTTATACGTTCAGATTGTTTACCAGAGTTGAAGGCCGGTTGAAGCAAATGCAGCGTGCTCAACAGCAACAGAATGAGCAGAATATTTAAGGTAATTTGAATGAATAGTGTAGAGAGGAAGACCTGCGTGTGAAGCGGGTCTTTTTTTGTTGAAGATATAGAATGGAAGTCGATGTTCAACTCGGTAAGACTTTAAAATCTAACGTTGACGTTAACGTTAATATTATATATAATTATGTACATAACATTATAGACATATAAAAAAGAAGAAAGAGGTGAGGGAAATGAGTTTATATAAAATCGACGACGTAGCCAAGGAATGCGGTTTGACCAAGCGAACCATTCGGTATTATGAAGAGATTGGTGTCATGCCTTCACCTCAGCGGACAGATGGCGGGACGCGGTTGTACACTCGGGAGGATATCGATTATCTGAAGAAGGTGGTTCGCGCCAAAGAGGTACTTGGATTCTCCCTTCAGGAGTTACATACCTATGTGGCAACAGCAGATGCCTTGAACGAACAACGTTTTGACTACCAGCAGACGACCGAAGTAAGAGAACGGATCGAGAAGCTTACCGCGATGGAAACAACGCTGGATGGGCAGTTGCAACTGATTGAGCAGAAACTTCAGAGCATACATGCCGTACAGACTGAACTGGAAGAGCTGCGTGAACGCGTTCGGAGCGGTATTCAGAAGTTACAGGCACATGATCCGCAGGGTGATGAAGACGGCTAACCGAAAGCATCTAATATTTAATAAACAAAACTGTATACACATAATCGCTACATGGAGTGAGCACCATAGTACCTGTGGCGATCCTGTACAAACACCGGATGTTTCGGTGTCATTTGTGCCGTTTTGTTACCTCTAATTCTGAAAATGTATAGAATATTTTCATTATTTTCAAGGTCGTTTTCAAATATAAAGCTTAACCACATAAATTATTCACAGGAGGAATTACGTATGAAAAGAGAGCCATCATTACCGGACGAATTGCCGTCATCACGTGGGGGCCTGTTATCCCAACCACGAGCGGTATGGGCGGTTGCCTTTGCGTGTATCATATCCTTTATGGGTCTGGGTCTGGTTGACCCGATCCTGCCCGCGATTGCAGATCAGCTGCATGCTTCGAAAAGCCAGGTGTCACTGCTATTTACCAGTTATAACGCTGTAACCGGGGTAGCGATGCTGATTACGGGTGTCGTATCCAGCCGGATTGGTGTGAAGTGGACGCTGCTCAGCGGTATATTGTTGATTATTATCTTCTCATTCCTCGGCGGTACCTCAGACACGGTAGGTGCACTGGTCGGTTACCGTGGCGGTTGGGGACTAGGGAATGCCTTGTTCATCGCAACGGCGTTATCTGCCATTGTGGGACTGTCCACGTCGGGGACAGCCAAAGCGATTATTTTGTACGAAGCAGCACTTGGTCTCGGGATTGCGGTTGGTCCGCTGCTTGGTGGTGAGCTAGGTTCCATCTCTTGGCGTGGCCCGTTTTATGGCGTGGCTGTTCTGATGGCGATTGCCTTTATCAGCATTACATTTATGTTGCCCAAGATGGCCAAACCGAAAACACGCAGTTCTTTGTCCGATCCGTTTAAAGCATTAAGTTATCCTTCACTGAAAACATTGGCGATTACCGCCTTCCTGTATAACTTTGGTTTCTTTACCTTGATGGCTTATTCACCATATGTCATGAATCTGGATGAGCACGGCTTGGGTTATGTATTCTTTGGCTGGGGACTGATGCTGGCGATTACGTCGGTATTCGTGGCACCAAGATTACAACGCCGATTCGGATCGGTTCCGTCCATGAGTGTCATGCTTACATTGTTCGCGATTGATCTGGTTGTTATGGCAGTAGGTACGGTGATGGGTTCACCAACTACCGTTATTGTGGCAGTCATTGTAGCGGGGGTTTTCCTTGGGATTAACAACACGTTAATTACAACGGCTGTTATGGAAGCTGCACCTGTAGAGCGTTCTGTTGCTTCTGCTGCATACAGCTTCGTTCGTTTCCTGGGTGGTGCACTTGCTCCATGGCTTGCGGGTAAATTGTCCGAGTGGTTCCTGCCGGAAACGCCGTTTTATTTTGGTGCATTAATGGTTCTGGTTGGAGTCGTGGTACTGCTGGTGCGCCGTCATCATCTGCGGGATATCGATTCCGCCATTACATCTCATTAATTCACAGGAGGAATTGCAATGTTGAAACGTATATTAGTTGCTGTTGATGGTTCGGATCATGCGCATAAGGCTTTGGAGCAAGCACTGATCCTGGCTGAAGATATGAAACATCCCGCAAGTCTGTTGATCGTGCATGTGAATCCGGCTATCTCTATCAATGAACCTGCATTGGGTGTTGATCTGGAAGCTCGGATTGCCGAAGAAGGGCAACATATTATAGAACCTGTGACTAATCAGTTGTCCGGGCGTGACATTGCATATGAAACACTACTGATTGCAGGTGATCCCGTTAATGAGATCTGCCGTGTGGCGCGTGAACGAGATTGTGGAATGATTGTGATGGGTACAGGCGGGAAAGGCATGCTCGCAGAGATGATCGTGGGCAGTGTCAGTCATGGCGTGTTAAAACATGCAGAATGCCCCGTCCTGACGGTTAAATAGGTTGTGAAATCCTTTATAATGCAATAGCTCAAGATCGCCACAATGGCTCATCAGGTACGTTACAAGCTATGATTGCCGAATACCGTAGTGGGTTGATGGCACGGAAATAGTGTATAAATAGATTATATAAATTAAACTGAACTTTTACATGAGACAGCGATTGGTGGGTTGTTCTGTCATCGAAGTGGCAGTGTAATATTCTTTTCTCTAGTTCAATAGGTTCTAAAAGGATGGAGGATGCAGCATATGAAAAAACAACATCTGTTTATCGGTGGCAAACCCACCGAATCCGTAGATTATAAAACACTTCAAGCACCATACTCCGGGGAAACGCTCGCAGAAGTCTCGTCGGCTTCAGCCGAGGAAGCGGAGGCTGCTATTGCAGCTGCCGTTCAGGCTGGGAAGGCAATGCGCCAGATGCCTGCACATCAGCGTGCAGATATTCTGTACAAGTTGTCCTCCATGCTCGAAGAACGCAAGGAAGAAGCAGCGCGAATAATAGCGCTTGAAGCGGCGAAGCCGATTACCGCAGCGCTGGCCGAGGTTGACCGGACGGTGGAAACGTATCGTTTTGCCGCTGAGGAAGCCAAGCGACTGACCGGAGAGACGGTTCCGATGGGTGCAGCCAAAGGTGGAGAAGGACGTATCGGTTACACGATGCGGCAACCTCTAGGTGTCATCGGTGCGATTACACCGTTTAATTTTCCAATGAATCTGGTAGCCCACAAGGTAGGTCCAGCGCTGGCAGCAGGCAATACGATTGTTCTCAAACCTGCGGAGCAGACGCCTCTGTCTTCCTATTACATCGCTAATCTGCTTCAGGAAGCCGGATTGCCGGATGGTGCACTGAACGTGGTGAGCGGTGATGGCAAAACCATTGGTGATGTGCTTGTGGAGCACCCCCGTGTTGCTCACATTACGTTTACAGGCAGTCCAGCGGTAGGCACGAGCATTCGTAGCAAAGCAGGACTCAAACGCGTGACACTGGAGCTTGGGTCGAATGCAGCGGTCATTGTGGATAAGGACGCAGACCTGGACAAAGTGGTTCCTCGATGTGTGACGGGAGCTTTCACGTATCAGGGACAGGTATGTATCTCGCTACAGCGAATCTACGTACATCGTGACATCTCGGAAGAATTCATCCGGCGTTTTGCTGAAGCGGCTAAACAAGTGGTGGTCGGAGACCCACTGAGCCCGGATACGGTGGTCTCTGCGCTGATTACCTCCAAGGATGTACAGCGTACACTCGACTGGATTGAAGAAGCCAAACAGGCAGGGGCTGAGGTGGCAGCAGGCGGTCAAGCTGAAGGAGGCATTCTTCGTCCAACGGTATTGATTAACGTTCCGCGTGATGCCAAGGTATCCTGTCAGGAAGTGTTTGCACCCATCGTTGTGATCAATACGGTAGATTCCGTTGAAGAGGGTATTGAACATGTTAACGATTCGATATACGGGCTTCAGGCAGGCGTATTTACAAACGATATCCATACCGCCCTCCATGCTGTCGATCAGATTGAAGCAGGCGGAGTTATGATTAATGATATTCCGACGTTCCGAGTGGATCATATGCCCTATGGTGGGGTGAAACAGAGTGGTATCGGACGTGAAGGTGTAAAATATGCTGTAGAGGAAATGACGGAATTGAAATTTGTTATGTTTAACAAAGGGTGATTCTCTTCCATTATTTTACTCAATATACCGTATGCCAATGAAAACATAACCACACACGCCTGTGCCAGAATAATGGCACAGGTTTTTTTATATGAAGATCATGGAAAAAGTTTTCAAAAAATACATGCGGATTCTTCGCCGACTGCGGGTTCACATCTGATGAGACGGGTATAACATAGTTAACATACCGCAACATAACTGACCAAACGCCGCTCATATCACCGAAGCATGATGTACCCATCCAGAGCACGAGCGGAATGAAGCGGTACAGCATTGCCGAAAGTCTTATATTCTCTCATTATTCAAATACAATGCAGTATGAATTAAGCCTGAACTCTGGAGTTGCAGGACAGGCAGGAGGTGTATTCAAATGGCATATTCCATGGTTGACGTATCGGGAATGTCAGGCGTAAGTCTGAACGAACTGAGCCAGTATGCGGAGACAGGTCTTCTGAATCCGGCTTTTGGGGATATAGATGAGGACATCTATTATGAAAAGCAGGAATTGCTGAGACTCCAGCAAATCCTTTTCTGTAAGGAAGTAGGTATGAAGGAGAATGAGATTGCCCCGATGCTCCGGGATAATCCTCAGGATGTCATACGCATCATGAAGCAGCATCGCATTGATATTCTGGAGAAGGCATTGCGTCTGCATGGATTGATTCAGACACTGGACAAAACGATCTCTCATTTGCAAGGTGAACAGGAAATTGATGAACATGATCTTTATATCGGTTTTGTAAATAAGGGGCGTCACCAGTTGCTGAATGAATCGGGTTCTGAAGCTGTAGTCACTAATAATATGAACCATGTGCAGACAGACGGTGCTCAGAGGTCCGACATCCAATCTTCCAATTCATCCACATTACCTGAAAATCAGGAGTTGAAGTCAAAAGAAGATTATCTGGATTCCCAGGCGAAAATTGATCAAGTTCATCTGGACTTGCAACAGGCCATTGAGGACGGATTGGAGCCCGGTAGTGCAAAAGTACAACAGATTATTGGCAGGCATCTTGAATGGATCAAAGGTTATTATACACCCACCGCTGAGATCTATCGGGATTTGGCCAATCTGTATGTAGAGCATAAAAATTTCCGTCAGATGTATGATGGTTACCACCCGAGGCTGGCTGAATTCCTGCGGGATGGGATGATGATTAAAGCGGAACATGAATTATCCTAGATGCATAAAGTAACATGGGCGAGCAAGAACATGGGTGTGAATCATAATGGATAACAAAGAGCGCAGACCTCTGAGAGGACTGCGCTCTTTGTTATTACTGGTTCTTCATCATCGTGTGTGATGAGACTCCGATCACCTTATTCATCATTTCCTAAAGGGGTATGGTTGCTTCCAACTGCTCTGTGAGCAGGCTTACGGCTTTCTCCAGGAAGACGCGGTCTTCGTCGTCAAAACGGTTTTTGATCGGGCTGTCGATATCCAGCACCCCGTACAGCTCGCCGTTTTTGATAATCGGTACGACAATCTCACTGTTCGATGCTGCATCGCAGGCAATGTGGCCTGGGAAGGCATGAACATCATCAACGACCATGGTACGTTTTTCGGCAGCAGATGTGCCGCATACACCACGTCCCAATGGAATTCGGATACAGGCAGGCAGTCCTTGGAATGGCCCGAGGACCAGTTCTTTTCCATCATACAGATAGAAGCCGACCCAATTGGTGTCGGTCATAAATACATTGAGCAGCGCAGCAGCGTTCGCCAGATTGGCAATCGCACTAGGTTCATCGCGGATCAGAGCACTTAACTGTCCCAGGACGGCGGTGTGCTGCTCACTTCGTGTTCCTTCATAGGAAACAGCTTGAAACATGGTAAATCACCCTCCCGAGCAAAATGGTACTTATTTTCAAGATAGTGCAGAGGATGCGGTTAGTCAAGCGGAGGATTTCGGAAAGGGAAGGGAATACCTGAAGAATCCTCCTGTTTCTCAGCTTCTTACGTGGGGTAATTACTTAGCAACCACGGAGGGCTATAACCCGGGAAGGAGCTTGGCTTATGCATGCAGAGGTACAGAATCTTTTTGTACGGATTCATCTACTACATTTCGCGCAAAATCAGGATTTGAACGTTAGCGAGGCACTACCCCTATTGGAAGAACGGGGATATCGCGTTGGAGAGCGGGAGATCAAGCAGGAGCTTGAACACCTGACACAGGAGAACTTCCTGACCGCCCACGGGGACCAATGGAGCCTGACCGGGACTGGCATCGAAGAATTCAAGGAAATCACGGCTGTGTTTGGCCGGGTTAGCGATGAATTACTGGGGAAGGGCAAGAAAACGTCCAAAGCTTAAAATTTATTTGGACAAGCCATGATTCCGTAATTCACTCAAACTTGAATGGATCCATACGTACAACAAGACCGGGAGCGAAATTGGCCCGGTTTTTTGACGTATGTGCATGACTGAACAGTTGCCATTCGGCGCAGGTTATGATTAGATGACTAGTGAATATTATGGTCTGCGGAGATAGATCGGATCGGGGTGTCTTTATATGTATAAATGCAAAGGAAGAATTCCCGAAATGGAGACTGCGCGGCTTCGTCTGCGTAAAATGCGTCGCCGGGATGCGGCCCAGATGTTCGCATGTTGGTCAGATCGCGAGGTGACCCGTTACATGAATCTTGCACCCATGATTGGGACAAGCGAAGCGGCGGACATGATTGGACTGCTCAACCAAATGGCAGGAGAAGAGGATGCGATCCGCTGGGGGATCGAACTTAAAGAAACAGGCAAGCTCATCGGTAGCTGTGGCTTTAACACATGGCAGCTTGAAGGCGCATTCCGGGGTGAGATCGGTTATGAGCTGGGACGTAATTATTGGCGCCATGGTTATATGACGGAGGCTTTCTCCGCATTGCTGCCCTTTGGATATGAGACCATGGGTCTTAATCGAATTGAAGCGCTGGTTGATCCACGTAATCTGGCTTCCGGCGAGTTCCTGACAAACCGCGGTTTCACGCGGGAAGGATTGCTGCGACAGGTGCAACATACGTCCACTGGATACAAGGATATGGTGATGTATTCCATGTTGTATGATGAGTTTCTTCGTAAGAAAGGTAAATAAAAGAGACAATATATAATTGCTTTTAAATTTACACGTAAACGAAGAAACAGAACAAAGCTGGAGAAGCGAAGCGATCGCCTTTAAAGCTTTCTGAAAGAAAGCTACATCGGAAGCATACGCTATCAACGGATTTCTCCTTTAGAGAGGAGAAGAAAAAATCTGGGGATAACAGCGATTGGAAGCTTGTTCTGGTTCGTAGTAGAGGTGTAAATTAACGTACCAATTATATAGAGAATGAAGAGAGAAGGGTTTGTGTGAATGCAACCGGAGGTTTGAAGCGCAGTTTCATCTTGACAGGGCTGTTGCTCGCGACATTTCTGTCAGCGATTGAAGGCACCGTAATTGGTCCGGCAGGGCCGACCATTGTCAGTGAGCTGGGGAGTGTACAGCTGCTGAGCTGGATTTTCACCGCATACCTGTTGACGATGGCTGTGAGTACGCCCATTTTCGGTAAAATCAGTGACCTGTATGGACGAAAGCCTGTATTTCTGATTGGCTGTGCCTTATTTTTACTGGGTTCACTCTTGTGCTGTCTGTCGCAGAACATGGAGCAATTGATTATTTTCCGTGCTATTCAAGGGATTGGTGCGGGTGCGGTAGTTCCTGTTACATTTACGATTATTGGGGACATTTATGCCATTGAAGAACGTGGCAAAATCCAGGGCTGGATTAGCTCCGTGTGGGGCATTTCATCTCTGGCGGGACCGCTGCTTGGCGGTTATTTTGTAGATAATCTGGGCTGGCAGTGGATCTTTGGTTTTAATGTGCCATTTGGTTTGCTTGCGATGTGGTTTGTATTTCGTTATCTGAAGGAAGATATCTCGCCGCGTACAGCCAAAATTGACTATGTCGGTGCGCTGACCTTCACGGTGGGCATTACTGCATTGTTATTTGTCCTGTCGGCGGGTGGGCAGTATTATGCCTGGAGTTCTCCGTTGATTGTTGTGCTGAGTGTGGTCGCCGCTCTGTTTATTATATTATTTTTTGTGGTGGAAAAAAGAGCTCAGGCCCCCATGGTTCCACTACATTTGTTCCGAATTCGGGACATCCGTGTGGCGAATATCGCCGGACTCCTGACCAGTACTTTGATGATCGGCCTGACCAGTTATTTGCCGCTCTGGGTGCAGGGGGTTCGGGGAGGTAATGCGACGGAATCCGGGCTGTTGCTCGCGCCGATGTCGGTGGGTTGGCTCATTGGTAGTGTGATGGCAGGCCGCCTGTTGATGAAAATTGGATCACGTATGACTGCATTGATTGGGTTAACCGGTATTGCGATTGGATCGGGTGGACTCTTTCTGGTGGGCGGGACATCCCCGCAGGCTGTGCTATTTATACTGACCTTTATATATGGTCTCGGTTTCGGGTTTGCGTTTACGATCTTCACCATTATTGCGCAGTCTTCAGTAGGGTATAAGGAGCGTGGCTCCTCTACGGCACTGCACACATTCATGCGTACGTTGGGACAGACGATTGGTGCAGCGGCTTTTGGCACGTGGTTGAACTATCGGATCTCCACGTTATCCAGTGAACAGAATCTGGCGGAGGCTGGAATTTCGGAGAATGATCTGAATGAACTGCTCGCACCACATACGGATGCAGCGCTATCTGATGACAAATGGGCGCTACTGCGTAACGTGCTGGAAGGAAGCCTGCATTCCCTGTTTGTCATTATGTTTGTCATTGCACTGGTCTCGTGGGTAACGACGCTTGCTCTACGCAAACGTTTAATTGTACCCGAAGATGCAGATGCTCCCCCGCAGCCACAAGGCTCAAAGTAAAAGTGGATGTATACGAAAAACCGGATTCGCCGATGTCAGGCAAATCCGGTTATTTTTGTTGGCACATGTGCGTGGACTAGAGTGTATCTTCAAACTCAGGCAAGCGATACGTTGGGGGATGTCCGGGTCTAAAGCATTTTGAAGTACAGGCTGGCTGATCCTGGTGAATCGTCCAGACGAATTTCTAAGGAACGGAGGACGTCTTATTTGACCTTCTGCTCCTCTTTCTCAATTGTAAGGAACATGAGACAACTTATTTCCCGAAATCACCTGAAAAACACGTTGTAAACGGCTGTTTATTCAAAGATAGCGTGTGTCAGATTCCTTAAAATGCTGCAAGCGCTTCAAACCCCTGAATAAGACGTCAAAGGTTCGTTAGCGCTCCCGCTTTCGACAGGTTTAAAGATACGCTCTAGTTGCTCGCTGATAAACGGTCTGCGGAATGTGCAAGCCTTCCCAAGAGTTCGGACAGCAATTCCTTGTCTTCCTCACTTAGTCCACTTACCGCCCGATCAATCTTCAACGCATAGCCTGGATAGATGTCATCCATGGTGCGCTGTCCTTCTTCGGTCAGTTCCACAAAGATGATACGTCTGTCTTGCGGACAATGTTTGCGGTGTAACAATCCTTTTTGCTCCAGCTTATCGATCACATAGGTCACATTACCACTTTGCAGCAGAAGTTGTGCGCCAACCTGTTGAATCGGCTGAGCTCCTTTCATATATAACACTTCGAGCACCCCGTATGCGGTGGGGTTGAAGCCATGCACTTTGCTTCCGGATACAGCGTGTTCATTCACGCTCTTGAATGTCTGGGCCAAGGTGCGGTACAGATGAAGTGAACGTTCGGTTCCGATTTCTTGTAATTCCAGCATGCTGATCCCGCCTTTTCAGATTAGTTTTATAAGTTGAAATGATGAAGAGGGGTCCTCTCCGTTATGCTGTTCATGTAAAAGATAATTTCAACTTATATGAGTTGGTTAGTTATGTTTGACGATTCAGGTTGTCGCCATGGTTTAATTGTAAACTTCTATTTCTACGAAAAACATGCGATATGTCACAAGATTTGCATTTTTAGCATTTAAAATTTGATCATTCATCATGCTGAAAAATCATCCTTCAGATGTCGCTTTTTCTCCGCCTCTGGCAGGAGGTCGAGTTAAGGGCTGCTCTATATAATGAGTTCATACTATGAATTGGAATATAATGGAGGAGAAGAAGGATGACAAGTGATTTAACGTTTGAAGGACAACGACCGCTGAAGAATAACCGATCTTTTGTAACATTGATGGTGGCACAGGCTATTTCCAATCTGGGTGATTGGCTGCATCTGCTCGCAATTCTGACCCTCGTGGGTATCCGCTGGAATGCAACGCCTTGGGAGATTACATTTGTCACACTTTCCGCAGCACTACCCATTCTGTTGACAGGGCCATTCGCAGGCACACTTGCAGATCGCCTGAACCGAAAATGGCTGATGATTGTCGCCGATGGTGCACGGGTTATCATCGTGGGTGCGTTAATTTTTGCTGATCAGATCTGGCACGTCTACATACTGCTTGTCCTCAAATCCTTGTTCGATGTCATGTTCTCTCCGGCCAAAAACGGAAAGCTGAAGGAAATTGTACCTCGGGAACAGCTTGCCCAAGCTGTATCCATCAGCTCGGTGATCGAACAGATGTCCAAAATTATTGGTCCGGCGCTTGGCGGACTTTTGGTAGCCGCTTTTGGCATTACCTGGTGTTTTGTTCTCGATTCAGCGTCTTTTCTGATCTCCGGCATCATTTTATTGTGGATTCCTGGAACTCGGGTGATCCAAACCGCAATTCATAACGTAACAGAAGTAGAGGAAGAGCCAGCTGGGGATGTTCGCAACCGCTCAAAAGGCTCTTTTTGGAAAGAAACACTGGAGGGTATCCGCATGCTTGCATCTCTCCCTCATGTAGGAACGTCTCTGATTTTGCTTGCTTCAGCCATACTTTTTCTGCAATTTGCCGATTCACAGACTGTGGTGTTATTCAGACAACTTCCCGGAATTTCAACTGATCTGCTGGGATGGTGCGTGGCAGCAAGTGGCGCAGGTACATTAATTGCAGCGATGAGTGTACGGAAGTGGAAGCATGCAGGGCATGTTTTGAAAATGGGTCTGGGTACCACACTCATGGGTCTGGTTATCGGCGGAGCCGGAGTTATTGTTGGGATTTGGCCGCACGCCGGGCTAGGTGCCAATCTGTTGTTAGTATCCCTCTTTGCCCTGGCAGGTGTCGGAATTGGGTTTGCGATTGTCCCCTTTCAGATCCTGTTGCAGGAACAAACACCTGAGGCGATGACAGGCAGGGTATTTGGAACGGTAGGCAGCGTGATGACAGCCAGTAACATTATGGGCCCGGTGGTAGGCGGATTCATGGTCACTTCATTTGGTGTAGTGCCGGCTTTTGTCTGTTCAGGCATTTTGCTGACCCTGCTTGGTTTGATTTATTTGATGAAACGTAGCGGGGAAAAAGCCGATCTGACTGGCTCCATTGAAGCCAAGACCATGATTGCAGGCGACTGAAAACGGGCCGGATCTGCTCAGGTTAGAACAGTTGAAATGAAGGTTTGAATTTACTTCAAATTTTAAGTTTTTGATTATAAAGCGTTTGAGTAAACGCCTTCACGTTTAATGAGGAACAGGCAGAAATCCCTGTATTCTAATTATTCCTAGGGGAAAACTCATATGCCTTGTCCCACCAACGCATTAGCGGAAAGGGGGTGAAGCAACTTGAATGTAAAGTTACCAAAATCGATTATGCGTCTTGGAAGCATACCACTGGCAATACTTGCCGGGACTTTGATGCTGGGGTTTGGATCGTCACATGTATACGCAGACGAGGCTCAGGTATCTTCTGAAAAACCGTCCAGTGGATTGTCGCTAAATTTGTTTTCACGTGATTCGGATGGCGGGTTGAATTTGACTCCGTCGGTATCGGTATCCACACCACTACTGGATGTTGAAGTTCCGTCGATCAAAGGGAATGAATCGACAGGTAAGCTGAGTGTATCTGAGCTGAAAGTAGATACACCGCTTGGATCGGCCGGAACATCAGAGATTGGGATTGATGCGAAGAAGGGAACCGTCGAACTGCCGTCTGTACAGGCGGATACACCGGTGATCAAAGCCGATGTATCAAGCAGTCAGGTGAACCTCAACGAAGGTACAGCTTCCTTGCCTGGCGTTACCGCAGAGGTACCCGAGGTGATCAAGGCAGAGACGTCTGCTGTGAAAACAGATCTTCGGCAGGGCAAGGTTGAATTACCTTCCGTGAAGGTGGATGTACCTGAAGTTACTTCGGTCAATATCTCTTCATCCCGTGTGGATCTGAGTAAGGGAAATGTCCAGCTGCCATCTGTGGAAGCAGAAGTTCCAGTTGTAGACGTATCCGCTGAGCTCAATCCTGATCAGGAAAAGGTGGAGATTCCAAGTGTGAAGCCGGAACCGCCTGTAATCACTCCGGAAAAGCCGACGCTCGTCAAAACACCGAATGTTGAAACTTCCAATACGAGTGCACTCGCAGATCCTGTTTCACCACAGAACAACGAGGAAGGACAGGACGCAGTACAGGTTACGGGCAAAGTGGTGGAGGTCACCACGGAACTAGAAGTACGTCCAGAACAACCTGCTGTCCCGCAGGCATTATCTGTGGAAGGAACCGATCTGACGCAGGATTCGGATGTTAATGCAGGTTTGCCAGGTAACGAGTTATTCCTCGTAGATGAGACATCTGCTGACCCAGCTGTCACTGAACAAGTGCAGAGTAACCAGGAAGCCGATCTGAAACAAGATGATGATGATGCAACATCTCCATTGCAGCCTCGCACAGAACGACCAACCAGTTGGTCTGTTGCAGTAACTTCTCCCGGAGCAGCTAATGCTTCCGCAGGGACAAGCTCCGGTTCGTCCGGTGTAACTGGAGGTGGAGCAACCGCTCCAGCCGCTGCACTTCCGGGAGCAACAACGGGTCTGGTTACGCCAGATTACGATTTTGCCTTCCGAATGGAACGGCTCGATGGGTTCAGTCAATGGTCACAGGCACCGCCGGGGCGGCCGCCGCAATATACCTCTTTCTCTTAGGCAACAATGGCGTTAATTCAACCAAAATTGAGAAGGAGTGTATATAATCATGAAAAAAGTGAATCGTTGGGTAAAATTGTCGGTATTGTCGGGTACGTTGGTAGCTGGATTGCTGGGAGCTTCGCAGGCAACTTACGCAGATAGCTATAGCAATAACAGCAGTGGCAATCTGGATCTAAATGCAGGTTTGCGCCTGGAACTGGGATCTCTTCTGTCAGGACACCGTGACACAGGTTACGGAAACCATGGTAGCTACGGAGGTTCATCCAGTGCAACTGGAGCATTGAATTTGGATCTTGGCCTTAATGCCGGCTTATCCTCAGAGAGCATAAACCGATACAATGATCGTTCTTCCAATCACACTGCTGAGCGTAACAGTTCTGGCACGCTGGGCCTTGGCCTGAATGCCAATGTGTCGGGAGAAGGTACAACGATGAGCGACTATTCACGAGGCGGCGATGATCGGAACGTAAACAGCAGCTATGCGAGTGAAAGTCGTGGAGCGCTGGATCTCAGTCTGAACGTGAATGCCGAAGGTGAGAGTGCAACATGGACTCAATCTGAACGCAATAACAGCGTGAAAGACAGCGAGCGTAACACGAACAGCAGCTATGCGAGTGAAAGCCGTGGCGCACTGGATCTCGGTCTGAATGCAAAAGTCGAAGGAGAGAGTGCAACGATGACTCAATCTGAACGCAGCAACAGCGTGAATGACCGTGAGCGTAACGTAAACAACAGCTACGCGAGTGAAAGCCGTGGAGCACTGGGTCTTGGTCTGAACGCAAAAGCAGAAGGAGAGAGTGCGACATGGACTCAATCTGAACGCAGCAACAGCGTGAAAGACAGAGAGCGTAACACGAACAGCAGCTATGCGAGCGAAAGCCGCGGTGTACTAGATCTGGGTCTGAACGCGAAAGCAGAAGGAGATAGTGCGACATGGACTCAATCCGAACGCAACAATAGCGTGAATGACCGTGAGCGTAACGTAAACAGTAGCATTGCGAGCGAAAGCCGTGGAGCACTGGATCTAGGTCTTAACGCAAAAGCAGAAGGAGAGAGTGCAACGATGGCTCAATCTGAACGCACTAACAGCGTGAAAGACGGCGAGCGTAACACGAACAGTAGCACTGCGAGCGAAAGCCGTGGCGCACTGGATCTCGGTCTGAACGTGAATGCCGAAGGAGAGAGTGCAACGATGGCTCAATCTGAACGAAACAACAGTGTGAATGACCGTGAGCGTACCGACAGCAGCAGCTATGCGAGCGAAAGCCGCGGAGCACTGGATCTGGGGCTGAACGCCAAAGCCGAAGGAGAGAGTGCGACATGGACTCAATCTGAACGCAACAACAGCGTGAAAGACAGCGAGCGTACCGACAGCAGCAACTACGCGAGCGAAAGCCGCGGCGCACTGGATCTGAACGTGGATGCAGATGCAGAGAATGAAACTACTCTTGTGGTGGAGACAAATCGGTAATATGAGATTTTCATTGTAATATGAAGAAGCAGGGGCTCCGGAACCCCTGCTTCTTTTTTATATAAAATTTGAAATAATATGCAAATAGACAAAAGTTTCAGTGTTATTGTTATAACAGTTGAATGGTACAACTAGTGGGGATTAATGAATGAATAGGGTGAGTGAGATGGAACGAAAAGTAACTAAATTCGGTAATAGTCTTGGATTAAAAATGACGGATGCCTTCAAACAAATTGGTCTTGAGCAAGGCGATATGGTTCAAATCGAAGTAAATCAGTCCAATGGGGAGATTATTATTAAAAAGTCTGCAAAAGTTAATTTGCCTAACGGAATCAGTAGTGATTTTATGGATACATTGGCTGATGTGATGGGTGAATATGATCAAACCTTGAAAGGTCTCAAGGACAGATGATCATGACCCGGTATTTGAGTATTCAAGAGGTTATTGCGATCAACGTCGCTATGATTAAGCGTTACAGTCCTGGAGAGCAGATTGGAGTTAAAGATTCTGATCTGCTTGAATCTGCGGTTGTAAGAGCACAATCACCAGCTTTTGGTAACGAAGCCTACCCATCTATATAGAAATGCTCAAAATGATCAAACATACAACCCGCAACTCGATTACAATAAAACATAAAGAATGAAATAAACGCCTGATCAGAACAGGGAGTGAATGATATGGGAACGGAATATAACAGTACGGAAGTACAGGAGTCCATATTGGACGTACATATTACAGAGGCAGGATACGAGCCGGGACAATCAACCATACGCAATATTCGAATGAATGTGGCACGAGGAGAACTGGTAGGTATTATCGGACCCAATGGTGCGGGCAAAAGTACCACAATCAAAACGCTTCTTGGTCTGCTGGAACATGCGAACTATGAAGTGACGATTGGGGGAGATGGTCGTTATGCCTATATCCCGGAGCAACCGGTTTTTTATGAATATATGACCCTATGGGAACATCTTGATCTGGCGGCAGCGGCGTATGAAATGGAGGAAGAAGCTTTTGTTGCAAGAGCGGAGGAACTGTTGATTCGTTTCGGTATGGACCACGTTCGGAATGATCTTCCAGCCAGTTTCTCAAAGGGCATGCGGCAGAAAATGATGTTGATGATCGGATTTCTGTCTTCACCGGATATCTATATTGTGGACGAGCCGTTCATCGGATTGGACCCTCGTGCAACCAAGGATTTTCTAAAATTACTTGATGATGAACGTCGCCGCGGCGCGGGTGTGCTTATGTCTACGCATGTACTGGATACCGCTGAACGAATCTGCGACCGGTTTATTCTGATTGCTTCGGGCAGATCTGCTGCCGAGGGAACATTGGATGAGATCCGTGAAGTGGCAGGATTGCCGGAAGCCTCTTTGTTTGACTGTTTTGATGTACTGACGTCTTAGATAGAGAGAGGGTGAGAGAGAATGGAAACTTCCCAGCGTTATACCCCACTTCGTTTATACAGACGAAGACGCAAAGAGCATTTCAAGGAACAGATGAAAAATCTCAGACTCGTCGTGGATTGGACAGTTTGGGTATACCTGCTTGTTCCGGGTGTGCTCTACCTGATTGGATGGTACACGAGTCTGTGGACCAAACCGCTGCCTGCATGGGCGACAGGATTACCGTTGCCCGCACTGACCGGGTTGATTGACGTCGTTATGCTTACCGGTGGTGTGTTGATATTTGTGGAGGAAGCGGATGTATTGTTTCTGAAATCAAGGCCGTTGTGGATGCGAACGCTAATGAGGCAAGGGCTCTACCGGTCCTGTCTGCAACATCTGGGCAAAATGATCCTGATTACAGCGCTGACCGCACCCCTGTGGTCCCGTGTCTATGAGATGTCGAATCTCCAGATTGCACTTATGGCTGTCTGGTTTGGTGCGGTAGCTTCATTCCAAGCCATAACACTACATATGACGAAGGTTCGACATACTGGATGGCGACGCTGGATTCAGATGATCCCTCTCGTCATTGGCATAGGTTACATGACCATTCATGCGACATCATGGATGCATGGACAGACGTGGAAAATCAGTTTTGGAATCGTAATTATCATGCTTCTTCTAATTACAGTTGGACAGATGAGGCTATTGATGAAGGGAACGTTTGAAGGGGATGTGCGGGAGGATCTGCGGAGCAGGCTGCAGCTTACAGCTATAATGTTAAGCCGGGCGGTGAGCAAGCCGAAAGCCCCACGAACACGGTCCATCATCTTCCGCAAACCGCGTAAACTGTTACGCAATCGTTCCAGCGCGAATCGGACAGCAGAGATTGCATTCAAGGCATTTTTCCGGAACTCGGCCACGATGAAATTGTATCTGCAGCTTGGAGGACTGTCCATTGCAGCAGTTGCCTTACCGCCTTTTCCGGTCAATATCATCGTGTGTGCATTATTGATTATCATGTTAACGGTGATGTTTTATCGTTCCTGGGATGTTTTTGCCACGTCCGACTATGTTCAGCTCATAACGTATGACTCGGAGGCGCTGCATCTTGCAGGTTCAATGATGGTTCGGATGTTGTTCATCCCTATTGGTATTCTTATGGGATTCACGCTGGGATTGGCCTGGATCGGCTGGATCGTCGGTATTTTAACAGCTGCAGGTGCGGTGGCTTTTGGACTCTGCGTCTTATCTATTGCCGGATGGGTTCGGCTGACCCGGGCCTAAAGGAATTCCTTTCTAAGTCAGAGCATATCGTGCGCTATAACTGACCATGCTATAGAAGAATAATCTCATCTATGGATGATGAGAGATTAGCTGTAGCAAGGAGGAAGAGACGATGATGGATAATAGCGAACTACAGGTGCATTTTTCAGACGGTTCAGCGTTGAATGCCGCCAGGGCAACCTTGGAGGAATTGGGATATAAGCCGTATCAGTCCGGCCCGCTGGAACTGTACATCCCCACAGATCGCCAAGATCCTCAGTCTGCCGTAGAGATTGTACAATCTCATGGAGGAAGTGCCGTATTTGCCTCACAAACGGAAGAGCTGGATCAGTTTCAGAATATATCGATTCCGGCTCATCTCGTGAATGAAGACTGGAATGAGGGTTATGCGAGCCAAAACCAGGGAAGCCAGACGGAGCAAGGCAGACATAACTATAGCGATGACCCAACATACGATGATTCGGCTGATGGATTCTCAGGCAGTGTGAAAGCATAGAAGCATCACAAGCTAAGAGCAGTTCGAGCCAATTTTTCTAAAATGGAACAATGCCCAAAAACCCCGATCGTCCACAATAGTGGATATCGGGGTTTTTGGCATCTGAGCTAATTCATTATCGGGTTAAAAGGTGTAATACCTATTATGATGTAACGTGTTTATATTCAGCCGCATGCATGCCAGCCGTATATCCCGTGGAGAAAGCAGCAGTGATATTATACCCTCCGGTGTAGCCGTGAATATCCAAAACTTCACCGCAAAAGAATAGTCCAGGCAGCAGCTTGGATTCCATTGTTTTTGGGTATATCTCCTTTAAGTGGATTCCTCCCCCAGTAACAAAGGCTTCTTTGAGCGATCTTGTTCCGTCTGCACGAAAGGTAAAAGCTTTCATTAGCCCACACAAGTTGCTTAACATACCTTTGGGGAAATGGTGGAACGTGAGGTCATCGCTGATCTCTGCCCGTTTCATCATTAAGGGAATCATACGTTCAGGAACCCATGTTTTTAAAATATTTTTGACAGCTTTGCGGGACTCTTGTTCCAATACTTGTTGCACCTGTGCTTCTAATGCACCTAAGGACAGTTCCGGGAACAGATCAATGCTCATAATGACCTGTGGGTTTCCAGACTTCATCTGAACCTTGCGGATAAATTGGCTGCAGCGCAGTGCAACCGGTCCTGACACGCCAAAATGCGTGAAGATCATATCCCCGCGATGAGAGATGACTGTTTTTCCTTTGGCATCTACTACGGATAGAGCGATATCCCTTAAAGACAAACCTTGCAGTTCTTTAGACTGAATCCAACTCTCTCCAGACACAATGGGCACTTCGGTCGGATATAACTCCGTTATCGTGTGACCCGCAGCCTCAGCCCAAGGATAACCATCTCCGGTAGATCCCGTTTGGGGTACGGACTTGCCGCCGGTAGCGATGATGACAGAGCGCCCAAGAATGGTTTTACCGGATATCAATTTAACACCTTGTATCTGCTGACCATTCTGAATAATTTCCTTGACCGGTTCTTTGGTGCGAATCTCAACGCCGAGGGAGACAATCTTGCCAACCAGCGCATCCACAACTGTTTTCGCTTTATCGGTTACAGGGAACATTCTGCCGTTGTCTTCTTCTTTCAGGGCAATTCCGAGATTCTCGAAGAAACGCATGATTCCCTGGTTGTCCAAATTTTGAAACGAACTATATAAAAAGCGTCCATTACCCGGAATATGTCGGATGAGTTCATCCGTTTCCTTGGCATTGGTTACATTGCATCGACCTCCGCCAGAGATGCCGAGTTTACGACCCAGTTGATCTCCTTTATCCAGCAGAAGCACGGAGGCTCCATGCTCGGCAGCAGCAACGCAAGCCATCAGGCCCGCAGATCCACCACCAATTACAATGACATCATACATATGTTATTACCCTCTTTTTTCATTGATTTTGTCTGTTTTACGAAAAATGTGTCTACTCCTGGCTTTTTCTGAAATATAATGGAGTTATGAGCAGTTCTATTGCGCAGTCTTAAGGGATATATTGTAATATACTGTCGCCTATGTTTTAATCAGAAATACATGAGGGAATGTGCAGGCAGAGGAGGAGATGGCATTGTGGTTGCGTTAAAGGACATGCTTTTACAAGTACTGCTGGCAGGGTCGGCGGTATTTCTGATTCCCTTATTCCGCCTGGTACTCTCCAAGCGGGCTATTGCCAGAATGGAACATGCCGGAACTGTTCATACCAGTTTTGCTGTGACAAGTGCCCTGAGCATGTTATTGTGTCTGCTGTTTGCGCTCTATGCAAGCCCGGTGGCCGTACCCATATCATTAAGCATCGTACCTGTGATACTTGTTATTTTGTATTGTAAGTCCGCTATAGGCGTAACGCTGTCCATTCTACATATTCTCTTCTATTTTCTTTTTGCGCATCCCTATGATCTGTACGGATTTCTCCTTCATACGGGCATTCTTCTCTATCCTATTGTATGGTTGTCTGCCAAACGATTCAAGCATAATACACCTTCACGCAAAATGGCGATCCTCATCATCCTGATTACAATGGAACTGGTTGTAACGAGTCTGTTATGGATCGCATCCCTCCAGAATGAATCCACATACTCTGCGACCTACATGATACTTACAGCACTTGGATATACCGCTGGAGCCATTGTTGCGGGCAGTCTGAGTCTGCTATGGCTGGAACGGATGAAGCACTATCGCGGGCTGGAGCAACATCTCTCGGAAGTCCACCAGCGATACATAGCCGAAACGGAGAAACTTCATCAGATTCTGAACGCAGTGCCTCTCTCCATTGCCACCGTAGATAAACAAGGCACAGTGATGTTTGTCAATGAGATGATGGAGCAAACGGCAAGGGAGCAGCTACCTTGTACTTCCACGCCTGATCTCATTGGACAGCCTGCCAGTCAATTTGTTGAACAAGGTCAGGCGGACAAGATGGATAAAAGCATTCGCAGAGCCGTCGTTCATGGTGAGATTAGTGGGTTGACCGTTCGTTACGGTGCACACGTATTTCAATCCCGAACCGTACCGATTTATGCCTTTTCAACAGAGTCTGCGAGAGAAGTTACAGGAGCCATGCTGATCATCCAGGATATCACGGAGCTTGAGATGTTGCGAAGTGAACTGGATAATGTGGATCGTCTCAGTCTGGTGGGGCAGATGGCTGCAAGCATTACGCATGAGGTGCGTAATCCAATGGCGGTTGTACGTGGCTTTCTTCAACTCATGCAGGAAAAGAGTCCTGATTCCCTCGATCACTATTACCGGATCGTTCTGGAAGAGCTGGACCGGGCCAATAGTATCATTAATGATTTCTTGTCTTTGGCTCAGAATCGTATTGCCGAGAAAGAAGAATCCCAGCTGCACGATATCATCCATGAACTCAGTCCGTTGTTATGGGCGGATGCGAACCTGCGTGGTCAGAGTATAGAACTCATGTTGGCCCATAATGTGCCAAAGCTGCATCTCAATTCTAAGGAAATCAAACAGGTGGTGTTGAACCTGGCCCGTAACGGGATGGAAGCCATGAATGAGAAGGGTGTGCTTACACTGGAGACACGGATAGTGGATGATAAGGTGGAACTGTGTGTACGTGACACAGGACCTGGTCTACCCAGAGTGAAGAAGGAAAAGCTGTTTGAACCTTTCTATACGACAAAAGCCAAGGGAACCGGACTTGGATTGTCCATGTGCCTGAGTATTGTGGAACGACATAACGGAACCATTACTGTGGAATCGGAGGAAGGCCAGGGCACGACCTTCAAAGTGGCATTTGAACGTTAGTCATTCAGCATATATTGCCAGACATTGAGACATAATATTATGGAAGAAGCCTTTCCGCAGGCGGTTTCTGAATCTTGCTTTCATTGCTTATGGATGTATAATAGGAATAGCACATCATTACATCCATAATGTTCGATATGAATGTAACGTTGTTTTGGAGAGTAATTGGCCTTTAATTCTATCGAGATCATAGAACAACCATTTATAAGGAGTGAAACCGAATGTCGATGTCATTTGATCAATACATGAAAGATATGGTTCAACCGATGCGGGATGATTTAACTCGTCTAGGAATCCAGGAGTTGCGTACTCCTGAAGAAGTGGAAGCAAGTCTTCCGGATGCAAAAGGAACAGCGCTGGTTGTCATTAACTCTGTATGCGGATGTGCCGCAGGTCAATGTCGCCCAGGTGTGTCCCAAGCACTGCAGCACGATATTACACCTGATCACCTGTACACTGTATTTGCTGGTCAGGACAAAGAAGCAACTGCAAAAGCACGTGAATTCTTTGCACCGTATCCTCCATCTTCACCGTCCATCGCTCTGATGAAAGACGGAGAACTCGTTCACTTTATCGAGCGTCATCAAGTGGAAGACCGTTCTGCAGAGGATATTGCGGCTGATCTCAAAAGTGCATTTGACCGTTACTGCCGTTAATTCGCTCCAATAGAACGCCCCGCCCTTCGGATCACCGATGCCGGGGCGTTTCATTTTGGATAGATAAGGTTATTGAACCATTCGGACCTTTCAAGCTGGACATCAAATTTCATTCATTTAGAAACGGGGTGTGTGAACGATGAGTTTGCAACAACAGATCATCGCTGAATTGAAGGTTAAACCAAGCATTAATGAGGAAGAGGAAGTACGCAAGCGTGTTGATTTTCTGAAGACGTATGTAAAAAATGCGGGTGCCAAAGGTTTGCTGATTGCAATCAGCGGCGGTATTGACAGCGCAGTGGCTACGGCGCTTTGCAAAAAAGCGACGGACGAGCTTACGCAAGAGAACAACCAAGAGTACAAAACGCTTGGTGTGTTCCAACCTTATGGTGAACAATCCGATATCGATCACAGCTACGCTGTAGCCAAAGCATACGATCTGAAGCATGTCGTGGAAACCAATATCGAAGATGCAGTTAACGAGATTGCGCTGGAGGTGGAGCAAGGTTTCAAATCCTTGGGTAGCCCACGTCATATGACTCACCAAGGCAAAGGTAATGTCAAAGCGAGAACTCGTATGGTTATGCAATATGCGCTTTCGTTTGAAGAGAACTTGCTCGTTGTAGGTACGGATCACGCTTCTGAAGCCATTACAGGCTTCTATACCAAATGGGGCGACGGTGCTGTGGATATCACACCACTGAGCACCCTGAACAAACGTCAGGTACGCCAGTTGGCAGCATATCTGAACGTTCCACAGGCTGTTTTGGACAAAGCACCATCAGCAGGGCTATGGGAAGGTCAGACGGACGAAGATGAGCTGGGAATTTCGTATGAAGCGAACAGCGACTATCTCGAAGGCAAACAGATCGATCCGGCTGCACAAGAGCGCCTTGAAGCGTTCTATACGCGTACACATCACAAACGCAATGCCATTCCTGGTATCTAATACGGATGAATGAGCATGATTGATATAGGCTGTTAACACCAACATTGAAATAACGTCCCTCTTAGGGAATGCAAAAGAGTCACTGCTCACGCAGTGACTCTTTTGTTATGTGGAGCAAGAAACCGCAAAAATCCAGGTGATTACTATATTAAAGATGAGTTAACTATTCCAGTCTTTGATCTGTTGCAGGGTTTGGGTGATGGCTTGCTCCAGTTGCGGAGTGGTTTCTTTAAATGGATGTACCGTATTAAAGGTGTGATTCCCTTCAGGCACCTGGTGCCATGGGATATCAGGGCGGGTTTGAACCAGTGCGGCAGAACCGTCCCGCAGACGCTGGGGATCTTCTGTTCCCTGAATGAGTGCGACTCGCAAAGTTGAAGAAGCCAAGCGGTCAAGGATAACGTAACGTTTGCTATGCTTGTCCAGGTCTTCCAGAATAGCCACGTCCAGTGGCATCTGCTGGCCTGTTCGTCCGTTAACGACATGGCTACGGCCATGCGTACGCATTTCTTCTTTTTGCTCCGCTGTGAAGAGATCCAGATTGGTTACGCCATTCCAGGAGATGACACCTGCCACCTGCTCGGGATGATCCAGTGCATAGACGAGACTTACGCCCGCACCGCGGCTATGACCAACCAGGTATACAGGAAGTCCAGTGAGTTCAGGTTGTGTAGCCACATGTTCCAATACCAGGGCCAGATCGGCAAGCTCCCGGCTGTAGGTATTCACTGCGAACTTTTCAAGTTCAGAGAATTGCTCCAGATATTCGCCGATACCGTTGTGAGAGAAATTAAAGGTCAGCACATGATGCGTCTGGCTTAGCTGTGAAGCTGCATAGGGGAACATGCCCCAGTCTTTGAAGCCTTTGTATCCGTGAGACAGAACGATAACACCTTGAGCGGGTTGTTGTGCAGGGAAAAAGTCCCCGCGAATGATCGCATCTACGTCAGTGGGCAATTCAAAAGTTATGGGCATTATTCAGACCTCCTAAGAATTTTAGACGATTCCTGATTCATATTTTAGCATATATGGTAATGCGGATAGGTACTCGCTTCTGATCGCCCCTCCTGCTACAATAGAATACGTGTTCGGAGAGTTACGGATCATGTGATTGAATGGAGATCTTTTACAATGAAGGTTCAAAAAGAGCGGTTTTCAGTACCGAGAAGATGGGACTTTTTGAATAACCTCTTACAGTATAAAAGATTAAGCGGGTGAAGCATTGATGATATATGGCATAGGCAATGATGTGCTGGAGATTGGACGTATGCGGAAGCTGCTGTCCGGTCGCCATGCGGAAGCTTTCATAAAACGAATTTTAACGCCAGCAGAGCGGGAGATCGCGGTTCGTCGAGGGAAGCGGATGACGGAGTTTGTATCCGGTCGATTTGCAGCGAAAGAAGCGGTGTCTAAGGCATTTGGCTGCGGTATTGGTGGTGTCATGGGCTTCACTGACATTGAGGTGCTGCCTGATGGGACAGGACGTCCCGTGGCCTCGCTGTCCAGTCAAGCCTGGGAACGTCTGCAGCTGCCATATGATAAGCAATATGACATTCATTTGAGTATTACGCATCAGACGGAATTGGCAGCGGCCTTTGCGATCGTGGAGCAGATGGAAAAGTAGTTAGCTTGGCAATAGGAGAGGACGGAAATATGGGTTTACAGGAACAGAAACAACATTTCAGCGTGAATTTGCTGGACTGGTATATGGTCAACCGACGGGATTTGCCGTGGCGTCGCCACAACAATCCTTATTTCACATGGGTATCGGAGATTATGCTTCAGCAGACTCGGGTCGATACGGTAATTCCGTATTTCAATCGTTTTATCGGGAATTTCCCGACCGTGCAGGAGTTGGCGGAGGCACCAGAAGAAGACGTCTTGAAAAATTGGGAGGGACTCGGTTATTACTCCCGTGCACGTAATCTTCAGGCAGCTGCGAGACAAGTCATGGAGCTGCACGGAGGCGAGATGCCGCAGGACAAGCCGGCTGTCTTTGCATTAAAAGGGGTTGGCCCCTACACGGCCGGGGCCATTCTCAGCATTGCCTTCAACCAGCCGCAGCCTGCGGTAGATGGCAATGTCATGCGGGTACTGTCCCGATACTTCCTCATCGATGAGGACATTATGAAGGGCAGCACCCGGGTGTTGATGGAAGAGCTCGCAGGAGAGCTCATTCCGGAAGGGCGGGCGCGTGATTTCAATCAGGCGCTGATGGAGCTTGGTGCGCTGGTATGCACACCCAAAGCGCCGCACTGCCTGACTTGCCCGGTCATGGAGCAATGTTCCGGCCGCATCGCCGGAAGAGAGCTTACACTGCCGGTCAAGACCAAGGCGAAGCCGCCGCGCCCTGAGCAACGGCTGGTCGCGATTGTGGAGGGCCGCGGTGCTCATCGCGGCCAAGTGCTTGTGCGCCAGCGCCCAGACACGGGCCTATTGGCCCGCATGTGGGAGCTGCCGCATGTGCTCGCGGCGCCTGCCGCAGCAAGCAAGAAGGCGGCGCCGCTGGCGGATGAGCCGGCCATGGCATTGCTGGCCGGCAGTCTGTGGGCGGAAGGCTTCGCTGCCCGCCCGGAAGGGCTGGCTACCCATGCGGAGCATGTGTTCAGCCACATTGTCTGGAGCCTACAGGTGTACAAGTGTACCGAGCAGGACCAGAGCAGTGAGCTTCCGCTGATCGCAGCGGAAGCCAGAGCCGCCTACGATGCACAGGCGGCAACAAGGGAGGGCACAGCCTCATCGTCAACTGTGTCACCTGAGTCAGACACGACGCATTCATCGGAGCCAGGCACGCCTAATGCGCAGAACATCTCAACATCGCTTAACGATGGAGAGATGTTGATGTCATCATCTGATGTTAGTGACCTAGCGCTGAGCACTCCGACACTGACAGGTAAAGGCGATGGCTTGACCTACCGCTGGATCGGTCCGGAAGATATGGATAAGATGGCATTCCCGAATATCTTCCTGAAGCTGATCAGCAGTTATTTTGCTGGTGCGTATGATCAAGTGAATGATTAAATGGGGGAGCTAACGAACTCCAGAGGTCTTATCAATGTGGATATACCACAATTATAAATTCTAACGAACCTGAGTGACGTTATCATAGACAAATCAACCCAAAAGTGCGTATCAAAGCCCGTATCTGGGGAAATAGCTACTCTGAGATTCGTTAGGTTCGCGATACGATGAAATATCGAGCAATAACGTGTCCTGGGTTCGTTAGAAACAAAACACCCATTAACTATAGTGATAGCGAAAAGAGAGCCTGATCACGGTCATGATGACCGAATCAGGCTCTCTTTTATGTTAACTGTTGCATGCTAACAGTCTTATTTTGCAGAAGCGTAACGTTTGTTCACTTCATCCCAGTTGATTACATTCCAGAAAGCGGCGATGTAGTCAGGACGTTTGTTTTGGTAGTTCAGGTAGTAAGCGTGCTCCCATACATCCAGACCCAGAACCGGAGTCAGACCTTCGAAGAGAGGGCTGTCTTGGTTAGGTGTGCTAGTGATGGACAACTTGCCATCTTTACCAACTACGAGCCAAGCCCAGCCGGAACCGAAGCGAGTTGTAGCTGCTTTAGCGAAATCTTCTTTGAATTTATCAAAGCCACCCAGTTCGCTATCGATAGCTGCTGCGATATCGCCTGTAGGAGCGCCGCCGCCGTTAGGTCCGATGATTTCCCAGAACAGGCTGTGGTTAGCATGTCCACCACCATTGTTGCGAACCGCTGTGCGGATGCCTTCAGGTACGCTGTCAAGGTTAGCAATCAGATCTTCCAAGCTTTTTTCTTGCAGTTCAGGAGCGCTTTCCAGAGCTGCGTTCAAGTTAGTTACATAAGTATTGTGATGGCGATCGTGGTGGATTTCCATCGTTTTTGCATCGATATGTGGTTCCAGTGCGTCGTTAGCGTAAGGAAGTGCTGGTAATTGAAAAGTCATAATGAAATACCTCCTGAGATTTTAGGTTTTTTTGAAAACAGGTACATATGTAATAATACCCTTGCCACTAATATTAAACCGCATTCGAGCTAATTAAGCAACATTTTTGTTTATTAAGTCCCCCGAGGCGTTGATCTAATGATGGGCCAGAGATAACAAACATATTTTACCCTTTATGCAACTATTTATGTGTTTTCAGACGTTTAAATGGATGAAAAGTTTAATATTCGCATGTAAACGGTTACAATTAAGCGCTTTCAAAAGAAAATGCGTGTTTTATGGAGAAAAGTATGGTTTAATTGACGAAGAAGCGGTATTTTCTCGTTTTTTGTCATTATATGAACATTGGGTTTTTGGTAAAAAGGGATTCCCTTTTTGTAAAAAACCTCATCTAAGCTAACGAAAAGGGAGATTTAAGACATGCACGTTCGTTCCTTTCAGTTGAGTGATGCAAGCCAGATGACGGAGCTTCTCCAGGTTGCACTATCGGAAGAGTGTTATGAGAACACGATGGGCCCGTTTGCCCGTCAATTGTCATGGGATTCAGACCTGATCATGGTTGCGGAAGAAGAGGGAGACCTCGTAGGCGCTTTGATCGGTACGATTGATCACAACCAGGGTTGTATCTACCGTATTGCGGTACATCCAGACTATCGTCGCCGTGGAGTCGGCAAAACACTTGTCGAGGCTATGGAACAGCGGTTCCAGCAGCGTAAAGTCAGCCAAGTATGGGTGGCGGGTGATGAGCACAACAAAGTAGCCATGCCTCTATATGAAGCAATGGGTTACGGTGCCAATCAGATTATGAGCGCTTTCCAGACTCTTAGTATTTTGTCCAAAGCTTAGTTTGCATGTTTAAAAAGAAATAAAAAAAAGATTTTCATTTCATATTAGGCATATCTCTTAAACGTGTAAGAACGTGAGGGATGTGCCTTTCTATTTATATGAGTGTTCTTCACGTCATATTCCTCTGGTTTCCTCATTTTCTGAACATGCTTCGGAGTCCCTGAATTCTATTTAAATCACCCTGACTATCCCGGCTGTATTCACGATAACCAAGGTATTGGTGCTCATAACCAATTGTTTCACTCTCCCAAATGGAGTAGACTGAAAGGGAGTATGGTTACCATGTTACAAGTTTAATTCAACTATTTAATAAATGAGGTGTCCCTTTGAATTCCAATAATCATTCAATGGAACATGTGACTTCCGAGCAACGAAATGAACCGTCAAAGCCTGAACAACCGGGGAAATCCTGGGTTGTCGAGCTGTGGGACTGGGTCAAAACGATTGTTGTTGCTTTTGTAATTATGATGCTGCTGAACCTGTTTGTGTTTAATCTGTCAATGGTCAAGGGACAGTCCATGCAGCCGACACTGGTTGAGCGAGATCGCCTTTTCGTCAACAAAATCGTATACCATCTGGGTAATCCTTCCCGATCAGATGTGATCGTACTTCGTGATCCAAGCGAAGGTGTGGAGAAGAAGGATTTTCTGGTGAAACGGATCGTTGGACTTCCGGGAGATACAATTGAAGTTAGGGATCACCATCTATATGTGAACGGCGAGCAACAAGCGGAAACGTACACCGATATTGAGGTGCAGGACCCAGATTTTGGCCCAATCACCTTGGAGCCGGATCATTTCTTCGTGATGGGGGATAATCGTCATGAAGGCAAAAGTAAGGATAGCCGAGTGTTTGGCAGTATTACATCCGATCAGATTGTAGGCAAGGCTGAATTTATTTTCTGGCCGTTTTCTGAATTGAAGAAATTGTAAAATGCTTACAGGACAACAACTTCAGACTGCATTTTGCGTTAAACCATATAGAGTTCGTTCCGTTTGAATTCAAGTATGCAAGGCATATATAGAAATTAACGCCTGTCCTCTTACCGTGAGGCGGGCGTTCACTATTTACGGAATAAGTGTCGGAAGAAGAGAGGGAAGAGAAATGACGAGCGTACAGACCGAGGCAACACAGGATGCCTCCGTATGGGAAAAGTTAAAACAGGAGATCAAGGCAGCTGGCCCCGGACTGGGCATTGATGATATCGGTTTTGCTTCGGCTGATCCCTTTGTTTCCCTGAAGTCGCTACTGGAGCAGTCGCGGGATAAAGGGTATGCTTCAGGTTTTGAAGAGCCGGATATTGAAAAAAGGGTGCACCCCGCCTTAAAAGATGGCGAGCCCGCTTCACTTATTGCAATAGCCGTGGCGTACCCATCCAAAATGGTGAATCCGCCGAAATCGGAGCCTGGTGCGTATCGAGGCATTTTTGCCCGTTCGGCTTGGGGTCAGGATTATCATCAGGTCCTGCGTGCAGCGATGGACAAGTTGGTCAATTTTATAAAGGAACGCGTACCTGAAGCCATGATCGAAAGCATGGTAGACACCGGAGCATTGGTGGATCGTGCGGTGTCCCAGCGTGCGGGGATTGGTTTTAGTGCCAAAAACTGTGCCATTATATCACCCAAATTTGGTTCATGGATTTTTCTCGGAGAACTGGTAACGAATATTCCTTTTCAACCAGACACACCTGTGACCGAAGACTGCGGTGAATGTACAAAATGTATTGATGCCTGTCCTACAGGAGCATTGGTGGGGCCGGGGCAGTTGAATGCACAGCGTTGTATTTCTTTTGTAACCCAGACGAAAGGGTTCGTGGATGAAGAATTTATGCTGAAAATAGGCAACCGTCTGTACGGTTGTGATACGTGTCAGATTGTTTGTCCGAAGAACCGGGGCAAGAACTGGGATCACCATCCCGAGTTTCATCCCGATCCGGAGATTGTGAAGCCACTCCTACTGCCGCTGCTGGACATCGGTAACCGGGAATTCAAGGAACGTTTCGGTCAGAGTTCCGCCGCTTGGCGGGGCAAAAAACCGATTCAACGCAACGCCGTTATTGCCCTGGGCAATTTCAAAGACAAAAGTGCTGTACCCAAACTTACAGAAGTATTAAAACGTGATCCGCGCCCCGAGTTGCGGGGAACTGCAGCCTGGGCGTTAAGCAGAATTGGAGGAGAAGACGCCATGAGAGCAATTGGGGAAGCTGCCGCTAACGAACAAGATGGGAACGTACTAAGCATGCTGCAGAAGGCCGAGGAGCGACTGAGTTCGTCCGAGACCTTACCCAAACAGCCACAGGCTGGACAAGTGAGTGAGAAGCAGTCAGAGGAACAGAACAACGAGAACAATTCCTTACGTGCGTTACAACAGGATTTGAAAATGGAAGCTGGGATTGAACCGGGTAGTGAGCAGTCTGCACAGCCTGCCAAACCGGAAGCCGCAGCGTGGAAACCTTCAGCCGTTACAGGTCTTCATGGCAAGCCCGTATACTACGATGAGGTACTGACACCGATTGGTACTCTTACGTTATGCGCGACGGATGAAGGACTGTGTCACATTGATTTTGGCGCCTTTCACGTACGCGAAGCTCATCTGCAACAATGGGCCCGCATCTGGATTGGCGAGTATCGATATGAGAAGAACGAAGAGAAGCTCAGCGAAGCTGCAAAGCAGTTAAAGGAGTATTTTGCAGGGGAGAGAAAAACGTTCGACTTGCAGCTTGATCGGCTTGGAACACCATTCCAGCTACAAGTATGGCAAGTTCTGTCCGATATATCTTATGGAGAGGCCTCATCACACCAACAGGTTGCGGAAATCATCGGCAGACCCAAGGCTGTTCGTGCAGTTCTGGACGCCATTAGCAAGAATCCGATTCCGATTATTATTCCCTGTCACCGTATCAGTGGTAAAGACGGTACCCTGGTGGGTTATGTAGGCGGTCTGCAAACCAAGGAGCAATTGCTCGCATTGGAGCAGCTATCGTAAGAGCGGGGGACGTTCATGAAGTATGTAAACGTGGAGAGCGTGGAAGCGGGGGAGCTTCTGGGCAAGACGGTATATTCCAGTAACGGCACGGTACTGCTGTCTGCCGGAGTCCAGCTCACCGTATACATGGTCAATACGCTGAAGCGTATTGGCGTGACCATGTTATACATCCAGGATGAAGCGTATAAAGATGTGGATGCAGAAGACATTCTGGATGAAACCACGAAACGGGCAATAATTAACGAAATGAGTGTCACACTCGAATCCATTCGATCCGGGAAAGACTGGAGTCCGAAAAAAGTTGCCCTCAGTATAGAGAAGTTGCTGAATGATGTACTGAATGGGCGTGAAATGCTTGTGCAGCTCACCGATATTCGTACCAAAGACAATGCACAGTATGTTCATGCGATGAATGTATGTTTGTTGTCTTCGGTCATCGGACTGAATATGGGACTCAATTATAATCAACTGAAGGACCTTGCTGTGGGGGCATTATTGCATGATATTGGCAAAGTGGGGGAACCTCCGGGCAGTGGCTCTGCTGCAAATTCTTCGCTGCATCATACATGGCGTGGATTCGAAGTGATTAAGAACAAACGGGAGTTCAGTCTGTTGGTCGCCCATACGGCCTTGCAACATCATGAGCATGTAGATGGTACAGGCATGCCGAGAGGGATCAAGGGGAGTGACATTCATCTGTTTGCGAGAATCGTTAGTGTGGCTAATATCTATGATAATCTCATTAATGGTTTATCCAAGGACAGTTTGATGCCACATGAGGCCTGTGAAGAGATGATGGCGTTGTCTGGTACAAAGCTGGATCGGGACATTCTGATTGAGTTCAACAAGAGTGTATCCGTGTATCCCAATGGTACAGCGGTAAGACTGTCTACCAAAGAGACTGGAGTCATTGTGCGTCAACATCGGGGATTGCCCGGCAGACCTGTAATCAGGGTGGCGCGCGGAAGTACGCGTTATTCTCTGGATGTGGTTGAAATCGATCTGGCTCAGCATACAACCGTTTTCATTGAAGCTGTCATGACGTAGCTTGTGTGCGGTTCAACTGGAAAATCCGTTTGCTCAAGGCGTGCGGAAATGCTATGATACTTTCAGGAAATCCGGTCTGTGTCAGGATTGCAACATATGTGTCAAACATCATGAAGTGACACGGATTATCAGGCTTTTTAGAATGCATACAGAGGTGTCTAAGAGATGGATATTGTTATACCGATTATTACATTGATTGTTGGTCTGGTCGGGGGATTTTTCATCGGGGTGTTCTACTTGCGTAAACAACTTGAGAAAATGCAAAGCAATCCGGACATGCTTCAGAAAATGGCGAAGCAAATGGGCTACAACCTGAATGGCAAGCAAATGCAGCGTGCCCAGCAGATGATGAAGAATCAGCAGCCAGGAGCGAAAATGCCTCAGCCGCAACAGCATCCTGCGCGTAAAAGTTCGGGCCGCCGAAAATAATAGCAGTGAAGTGAATAACTGCTTAAAGTGCGTGTTCAAAAAGTTGGGTTTTCAGTACCGAGAAGATGGGATGAAGCTAGAAATGGAGTAGCGGAGCGTAGTAAACTACGTGAGCAACGGACATTTCGGCTGAATTTCATATTCGACGTTGATGATGCCTTTAGGCATCCATCGTAATCAAAAGCGTACTTTTTGAACAACCTCTTAAAGTATTGTGGTTCGAAAGGAGGCGTTTGGCAGTGGCTGGCGTTAAAGATTATTTGAATTCAAAAGTATCCGACAACCGGGAGAAGATCGAGTATCATGTAGAGCAGATCCTGAAATTGATCGGAGAAGATAGTACACGTGAAGGGCTGCTTGAAACGCCTGCACGTGTGACCCGAATGTATGAAGAAATTTTTGGTGGATATGAAGTAGACCCGCGCGATGTGCTCGGTGTCACGTTTGACGAGAATCATGAAGAACTGGTTATCGTCAAGGATATTGTCTACTACAGTCAGTGTGAGCACCACATGGCGCCGTTCTTCGGCAAGGTACACATTGGCTATGTACCAAGTGGCAAGATCGTTGGTCTGAGCAAAATGGCTCGGCTGGTCGAAGCAGTAACACGTCGCCTTCAAGTTCAGGAACGTATTACTTCACAGATCGCTGACATTCTGACAGAGGCCGTTGAACCTCATGGAGTTATGGTTGTCGTGGAAGGCGAGCACTTGTGCATGTGTTCCCGCGGCGTGAAGAAACCGGGAAGCAAGACGGTAACGTCTGCTGTACGTGGTTCTTTCCGTGAGAATCCGGCACAACGTGCAGAGTTCTTGTCTTTGGTAAAAGATTAAGATCAGGTATGTCCACTCGCTGGACAAGCCGGATGAGTAAGTTCCTTTGGTTTTGGAAGCAGCAGTTTCTAAGCCATAGGATATGATATAAATAAGCCGTGTTCCCTGGGAACCGGCTTATTTATATATGCGTTGTCATTCCTATATACTGGATACATATGAATTCGTTAAGCCGGAGGTAATGGAACGATGAGTGTACCTTCCCATTCAGATCAACCGGTTCAGCCGGAAAAGGGACTACAGGCAGATCAACAGGCTTCATTGCGTCTGCAAATCTGGGAGACACCACTCATGCGACAAGGTAGTAGTGTACTCGAAGCTTTTGCTTGGGAAGAAGTTATGTGCAGGCGGGTTGGGGCAGGGCATCTACCTGTTGCACATATATGGAGACACCCAGATGCCTTTGTAGCGGGTCTGCGTGACCGCAGGTTGCCACAGGCTGTAGAAGCGATGGAACAGATTAGAAGCCAAGGGACAGCGGTCTGTGTTCGGCCTTCCGGTGGAGCGGCAGTACCCTTGAACCCAGGGGTAGTTAATGTGTCGCTGATTCTGCCTAATCCCGGACATGCCATCAATATTCATGATGATTTCCGGGAGATGGCTTCGATTATTGCCGAGTCGCTAACGCCGTGGTCGAATCAGGCGCAAACTGGTGAGGTTCAGGGTGCTTTTTGCCCGGGAGATTATGATGTCAGTGTAGGTGGCCTAAAATTCTGTGGTATTGCCCAGCGCAGGCAGGCAAAGGCGTATATCATTACGGCTTTTATCATCGTGGACGGTCAGGGAGATCAACTGGCAGCGGACGTGCGACAATTCTATCAGCATGCAGCAGGCGGGGCGAGTGAAGGATATCCCGATGTTCAGCCTGGCACGATGGCAAGTCTGAAAGAATTGGCAGGTGTACCTTCAGCTGCGGCATATACTGCGGCTTTGGTTCGGACACTGCGAGATCGCTATCCACTTGCGGAGACCAGCAGGGTGCTTAGCGTTGGCTCTGAAGAAGTACGCCTGACAGCTGAGCAGATGAAGCTGCGCTACGATTAACACTTTTTACTAGGGCTTGGAATTGGTTAATAGAGATGATATGATGTGATTTCGGAAGGAGAGTGTTAGGATGGACACATTGAGATATACGTATTTATATGAGGTTGTATCAACAGGCGAAAAATCCGAGTTCAGCCAAATGGCAACAAGCAAGGAAGAGGCTGCTGCACTGATCGTTGCACGTATAGCCGATCTGGAGTTTACAGATGAGTCTGATATCAAGCTGGGCGATCTGATCTCCATTAGCAAACAGGTTGGCGACAACTATGTGGCGTGCGAGGGCTGTGCTTCTTAAGTGAACATTTAGAAATAGGAAGTCTCTCAAAATACAAGCAAGTCTCTTTTACAGGAGGCTTGCTTTTTTGTATACACCAAAAAGAGATATCTTTCAGTCATTCGGCTGGAGATATCTCTTTTTTCTCTAATCCATCTAACCCCAAGCTTAATAAGGCGGCCACAACAACTTGCGTGCCGTTTCGTAACGCTCGGCCACAGCGGGCCAGTAGACAACATTCCACCAATCCTCGATATACTTTTTGCGTTCATTCTGATGTTTCAGATAGTAGGCATGTTCCCACACATCCAGTGGCAGGAGTGGTACGATATCGGACTGGGACAGGTTCTGGTGTTTTTCCGCCTGCAAAATCTCCAAACGATGTGCTCTCGGGCTCCAGACAAGCATCGCCCAGCCACTGCCTTCCACCTTGTTCGCGGCTTCTGTGAATTGATTCTTAAACGCTTCATAACTCCCGAAATCTCGCTTGATCTGCTCTGCGAGCATACCGGAAGGTTTGCCGCCGCCAGCAGGGTTCATAATTGTCCAGAAGATCGTATGCAGGTAGTGGCCTGCCCCGTTGAAGGCAAGTTCACGTTCCCAATGTTTGATGAGTTCAAAGTTATTCTTTTTTCGCGATTCCGCCAGCTTCTTCTCTGCTACATTCAGTCCGTCCACATAAGATTGATGGTGTTTGTCATGATGGATACGCATCGTCAGCTCATCAATATGTGGCTCCAGCGCATTGTACGCATAGGGGAGAGGCGGCAGTGTGTGTCCTCCAATGGGAACCGGCTTTTCTTTTACAGGAGGTGCTGTAGAGCTGGGTGTGGCTTGTGTTGTTCCGGTAGAAGACGGTTGAACGGTTGCGGATTGGATCTGAGCTGGAGCGGCAGGTGCATTTACATTTCCCTCTGGAGAAGTTGGAGCTTCTGAAGCTTGGCGATGGATGCTTCCTGACTCTGACGTATGCAGCGCATTTTCCAGAAAAAGTGATGGCTCCGAATCCGTCTCACGCAAGATGCCCGGTTGGCCAAGCGTATCCAATACACCCAGAAAATACTCCGACTCGCGGATAAAATGCAGAATGAGTACTTTGGCAAGCGGAACAGCTTGCACAGCAGCACTTTGCTCCAGAAGAACATACAGCTGTTTGATGAACTCTCTCGATTGCTGCCGAGCTGCCAACACAAGTTGATCGATACAACGAACCATGTAGGGAGCAGGTGGATGGGTTGCGGGCAATAGTTGTTTTAAAAGCTGATTGGCTACTCGCTCACTGTTTGCAAAGGTAACCTCCCATTCCTCCAATAGCTTGACGTATGGGGGCTCCAGATCAGGAACCAGGGCACGAATCACGAGTGTATGTTCTTTCTCCTGCTCTTTCCAAAAACGAATTTCCTCCAATGTTCGCAGAGGCAGCAGGTGACCATATCCATACCAGTTCATATACGCGAGACCTCCTTTAGAGAAATTCAAAAATGCATAAATAGTTCATATAGGTAACCTAATCCGACAAATGATCTATGCGTTCAGACCATCTGTTCATGCGTCCCAAGAGTATATTCCGCGAGCTTGTTGTCCTATGAGTGCAAAAAAAAAGAGCCCCTGAGGGCTCTGGAAAAAATTCAATGATTGAAATTTGGTTATTCTCCATTATTCGTGTTTTGCACATCGTCACTGCTTGTTTTCGTTACATGACTCAGGAAAGTTGAGACACGGCGCAGATATTCCTTTGGATGCTCCCGGAAGATCAACTCATGATGCGCATCCTGGACAATCCATACATCCGAGTACGGATTGGTCTGGTTGGCGGCGAGTTGCTCCGCAATTGGATAAGGCGCCTTCTCGTCCTCTGTACCATGGATGAAGAAAATCGGGAACGGATAATCTTCCTTTTTCACTTCCTGGTATGGAATCTGTTGTAATCCGGTACCATTCAGAACAGGGAACAACAGTTTCATGATCTCCAGTGTAGGCTGACGTGGCAGATCGATCTGGTTGTGAATGTTGTGGTACAGCGTATCTGGCTCCAGCAGGAACGCACTGTCCAGAATCATTGCATCCACTTCCTTCGTAATCAGTCCGGTTTGTAACGCTGTACCGGCACCCATCGAGAAACCCCAGACAACCAGTTCCTGCGCACCACGTTGCTTGGCGAACTGGATCGCACCGAGCAATTGCTGTGACTCAGCTTTGCCACCTGTGGCTACAGCTTTGTTCACCTGTGAGGCGAAGCCATAATCGAACATGACCACGTTGAACCCAAGTTGATGGGCATAGTGTGCCAGGTCATACATGGGTACCCATGTTTCTTCACGATTGGCACCATAGCCGTGACTGAAAATAATCGTTTTGCTTGCAGCATTGTCAGCAGGTATATACCATCCCTGCATCGTCCGGCTGCCATCTGCTGCCGGGAACGTGATATCTTCATATTTCATGTTCTTGGCTTGCATCGGATTGGAGAAGACTGGCGCTACCGTTGGATTGGATAATACCCATGCGATATAACCATGCAGTGCAATAAAACAAAACAGTAGAAAAAATACAACGGAGAGCAGCAACGCTACGATAATATGTTTGAACCGAATCAGCCTCGGTGATAGGGAAGAGGGCAGATCGGACACTTTTGTTTGCAGCGGGGCTTCGCTCTGGGATGATTGATACATGAATGCCCCTCCTTTGAAGTTCAGTTGAAGATAACAACGACATGTAAAGAGAATTGCGTCGATTTCAGAGCCTGCTTCAGAGCGATATCTTAATGTAATATATCTTTATCGTATGTTCCAATATAGTCAAAGTCAATTGATTGAGGGCATTTGTTACGCAATTGTTATATAGTTCTTAAGATATATGGGTAAGATTACCTTAGTGTGTAAATTACAGGGGATTAAGTCTTATAAAAAGGAAAAATTTACACGTTGGCCTATTTTGATTTTGGCTCTTTTTGGTTTACAGATGAGACCGTTTCTCATATAATTTATGTAACCAAGTTTCATGTGATGAAACATGAGGAGGGCATTATGCCATGGAAGATCGCAAGTTAACCGTCCGGGCTGTGGAACGGGCGCTGGATATATTATTATGTTTTACCACACGCAGTGATCTGGGACTCACCGAAATTGCCAGCCAGATCGGCCTGCACAAAAGTACAGTCCACCGCTTGATGGCTACGCTGGAGGATCGAGGGTTCGTGATCCGCGATGCAGCAACAGAGAAGTACCGACTTGGCATCCGAATCTGGGAGCTGTCAGCTCATATGTCCCGCAGTGATGATCCCGCTATTCTGCTGTTGCCTGCGATGGAGCGACTGAGAGATCGATTGGGGGAGACCGTGAGTCTGTACCTGCGTGATGGCAGTGAACGGATTCGGATTCAGGCTGTGCAAAGTGATCAGGCGATTCGCCGAGTTGCCCCCGTTGGTGTTAGACTGCCGCTGTCTGTGGGCGCTTCCAGCAAAGTCCTGATGGCGTTTGCCACGGACGAGGATCGTGAAGAACTGATGAACGGGCCTGAATGGCCGGTGTTTATTGATCCGGCAGTGTATTTGGCGCAAATGGGAGATATCCGGGATAACGGATATGCGACGAGTTATGAGGAACGTGAGCCGGGAGCTGCCGCGGTATCTGTACCGATTATGGATCGCAGAGGCAATATTGCAGCTGCGCTCTCGGTCTCAGGACCTGTCAGTCGACTCTCGCAGGAGACATTGCATGAATACGCACCTGTGTTGAAGGATGCTGCTACGCAAATGGGGCTCATGTTATCCTGATGTTGAGGTAAGTTTTTTCTCCAATAGAGTTTGATTATTTGGAATATAAAGGTTGTTTTTATGTTCCGGTTGCGCTACTCTGTAATGGACGGCCCAACGGGGCCAGCTTCATTGAATATGAACAGCGGCTTATGTAAGCCGCAACTTATTAACGTTACTGGGGGAGTCCGAATTGTCCGGACTGAGACGGAATCGCATGAGATTCCGGACCCTTTGCACCTGATCTGGATCATACCAGCGTAGGGAAGTAATCGGCGATATGACCACAACCACCACATGATGTGACCCTTGTAGGGCTCCGTTAAGGAGCTGCATAAAGGTGCATTATTGGTGATGGACATAAAAGTCGGTTCCTTCGGGGACCGGCTTTTTTATATACAGGGAACGGGCGATATAGTGCGGACTCTATGGGCTTCTTTTTCACTAACCTGCGGAAGTGGGCTTGGATGAGGAGGGAAGTCTTATAGATCGATGATCTGTGGCAGCCTCCGTCTGTTGTTAACTGTACATGAAAAGTGTCTCCCCTGGTCTGGTGTAGGATCGCTCTTTCTTCTCTGCATTGCGCATGATTTGGGACAGGTACGTAAGTGAGCTAATGACGATCCCAACCAAACAAGCGACGAACACTGAGGAGGAGACAAGCGAACATGAGTACAGGAAATCAAACGGGACAACAAGCGATGGAACAGGAACATAACGATCAGCAGGTGGAAAAAGAAACAGGGGCGGCCGGACGGGTTCAGCCCTTTCCGGGTAGCCGCAAAGTCTACATTCAGGGCTCACGGCCGGACATTGCTGTACCGGAACGTGAGATAGCCCTTCATGACACGAATACTCCCCAAGGGGTGGAGCATAACGAACCGCTGCGTGTCTACGATACGAGCGGCCCCATGACCGATCCCGAATTTCATGCGGATATCCGCGCAGGTCTGCCAGCCCTGCGCACTCGTTGGATCACAGAGCGCGGCGATGTTGAAGCTTATCAGGGCCGTATGGTTAAACCGGAGGATAACGGACTGAAGCCCGGGGGAAAGAGAGCTGGAGCCGAAGAGTACCCTGGATTGCGTGGAAAACCGCTACGAGCACAGACAGGACGCTGTGTGACTCAGATGCACTACGCGAGACAGGGAGTCATTACGGCTGAGATGGAATTCGCCGCCATTCGTGAAGGCGTGGAGCCGGAATTTGTGAGACAGGAGCTGGCGAGTGGACGGGCCATTCTGCCATCCAACATCAATCACCCGGAGAGTGAGCCGATGTTGATCGGTCGTCATTTTCACGTGAAGATCAATGCCAACATAGGTAACTCTGCCGTATCTTCCTCCATTGAGGAAGAGGTCGAGAAGATGACTTGGGCGGTACGATGGGGATCGGATACGGTGATGGATCTGTCCACAGGCAAAAACATTCATACCACCCGGGAATGGATCATCCGTAATTCACCTGTGCCGATTGGTACGGTGCCGCTGTATCAGGCGCTGGAGAAGGTGAATGGCGAAGCGGAAGCGCTGACCTGGGAGTTGTACCGTGACACACTCATTGAGCAGGCAGAGCAGGGCGTGGACTACTTTACGATTCATGCAGGTGTACTGCTGCGTTATATCCCCATGACCGCCAAGCGAATGACAGGCATTGTGTCTCGGGGCGGTTCCATTATGGCAGCATGGTGTCTGGCGCATCATCAGGAGAATTTTTTGTATACCCATTTTGAAGAAATCTGCGAGATTATGAAAAGGTATGATGTAGCGTTTTCGCTGGGAGATGGACTTCGTCCAGGCAGTATCTACGATGCGAATGACGAAGCTCAGATGGCGGAACTGGCCACGCTTGGGGAACTGACGCAGATCGCATGGAAGCATGATGTGCAGGTGATGATCGAAGGCCCGGGTCATGTGCCGATGCATAAGATCAAGGAGAATGTGGACTTGCAGATGGAGATCTGTAAAGAAGCACCGTTCTACACACTTGGGCCGCTAACGACCGACATTGCGCCAGGATATGATCACATCACATCCGCCATTGGGGCAGCCATGATTGGCTGGTTCGGCACGTCGATGCTCTGTTATGTTACGCCAAAAGAACATTTGGGCCTGCCCAACAAGGATGATGTGCGGGAAGGGGTCATCGCCTACAAGATCGCGGCCCACGCCGCCGATCTGGCGAAGGGACATCCACGTGCTCAGCGCCGCGATGACGCATTGTCCAAAGCGCGGTTCGAGTTCCGTTGGCGTGACCAGTTCAACCTGTCACTGGACCCGGAACGTGCGCTATCCTACCATGATGAGACGCTGCCAGCAGAAGGGGCCAAAGAAGCTCATTTCTGCTCCATGTGCGGACCGAAGTTCTGTAGTATGCGCATTACGCAGGACATTCGTGCCTTTGCCGCGGATAAAGAATTGTCCGAGAATGAGGCTGTAGCTGCCGGGATGCAGGAAAAGGCCGAGGAATATCGGACACGCTCCTAGGCGCCGGTACAGCGCAAGCTGGGCAGTCTGAAATAGAGATAAAGCCGTTTCTCTCTGTCATTGCAGAGAAGAACGGCTTTTTTTAGTGTTATGTCATGTATGTATTCTTAACCGTACTCAGCCTTTATCAGAATTAGCTTTGTGACTGTGTGTGGTCCATATTTTATACAGAATTCCTGCGATAACGAATAAAAGAGCGTCACTGAGTTTTGGTGCTCCTCCGTATAGAAATGCGGAACAGGAAAAACCTACTATAAACAGTAAAACAATATAGAGGAAACGCATATTAGTTCACCTCGTTAATTTGTGGTGTTACTAAGTAAGTGAGTTCATAGTTGCATAGTTCAGATAGAACCTGTTACTTCACTCCAAATCAGCCACACTATCGAGCCAGGCCCAAATTCTTCTCCAAATACGCCGCAAGCAATGCCAGCGGGCTATGGATTGGAATACCGCGATCTATTGTAACCTGTGCAGCAGCGGGAGCCATAGACAGTTGGGCCGCCACTACCGCTTTACCCGGGTACTGCTCAGCAATCTGCTGTAAGCCTTCTCGTACCGCTTCGAGATACCCTTGCTGATCTCCACGCATAATCAACTCAAATGTCCCAGGGATGCACACCGCTTCCGTCTGAGAGGTCTTGGCAACGTGTAGTTGCCCATTCTCATCCTCTTGCTGTAATGCCTGATTCAACCGTGCCATCGTTCCTTCAATAGTTGCCGGGTTGGTGAATGATATTATGTAATCTCCTGGTACTCGCCGCATCTCCTGCAATAACGGATCATCTATGCCGATCACAGGCACAGGGACCTGTATGGCTTCCTGCTCCAATACTGTCGCAAACAGGGTACACGTGACCAGAATGGCATCGGCATGACACTCAGCGATCCATTGGAGCGTCTGGGCTACCTTCTCGTGAATGACGACCGCGGAAAAGTCAGCGTCATGTTTAAGACGGTCCAGACCTGGATCGACGTAATGGACCAATTCAACTTCATAAGGAGCAAGCGTCTCTTCAATTAAGGCGATGTTAGAATAATGAGCGTGAAAACAACCAATGGTGATCATGTGCTAAGTCCCCTTTTACAGTTCGTATATGTCATGGATCTTTTAGATATTTAAACCATTATAGAAACATGCCTGAGAACTGTACAGTCGTTTATTGCTCAACGCCAATAACCGCCCTTCCGCCAAGCTACGGAAAGACGGTTGATAACCTGACTCGACTAGGGTCGGTCCGGTGTCCATTTTTATCTAAGGGAAGGAGAAGCATTTTTCTTCGCCATTTTTTGTTGCAGAATTTCATGAAAGGATAGACCTTGAGTGTTCTCATTCTCCTTTTTAGGAGCAGTGGTCGCCGTGTTGCGCGGATATTGGTGATGGTACGGGATCATTTGCTGAATAGGCATGCGGATCATCTTGGTTCCTCCTTTGATGCGTTTTTTTGAATTATGTATTTCGACTGGTTACCATGCCAGGTGCGCATATAGGTACATGTGACTTGTTAGACGAAATAGAAGAGTTTAAAGAGTAATTCCAATTGGATTGTAGTGATTTTACCCGGTTTTAAGGAGATGTAAACGTTTTTAGGCAAATTCAGGAACAAAGGACCTGATATGAGAGGTTTGATATGGGAGGATCGAATCGGTTGTTATGTGAATAGTCCCAATTTTAAGGAAGTCAATGGTACCCGCATATGAGGCATATTGTCTGGTTAAATGATGCAAATCATGCTAACTAACTTGGTACCATGGTCGGGTTGTTTAGGGGGTAATGTAGTTCCGGATATAACAAAAAACTGCCGAGTGTACTCGGCAGCTTGCCTGATATGAAGATGGATGCGATGAAACTTGGATTCTGTCTGAGGTGGTATCGTGTTGGTTTTATCTACTTTGGCGAACAGCGATGTATATATCCACTTGTACACTTTCGGGATTCAGGCTGCGTTCATCATATAATTCAAAATCCCCGGTGAACGTACGCTCGCTTTGTTTATCCCATGCCCACACGGCTCCCCAAGCTTCGCCAACAACCTCTGCCATGGGCCCTTTTCTGGAAGTGAATACGGCGTAAGTTGCAGGAGGGAGTAAAATGTCGTCCAATCCCTCAGGCAACGATTCGTTCGGACTGACCTCATGCCCTACCAGTATGGTGTATTCTCCGGTTATCCCATCGGTGTAATCCGTGTAACAACCATAGCGAGCACTTTCAGGTGCAGGGAGGTGCTCTGAGGCAAAATAATTGTTCCAGAGTCCCTGAATACAACCTTTGCCACTGATTTCAATGGCGTTGGTTGTGCGGGCGGATACGCCGGCAATACGTTTTCCAGGGAGAGTGACATAACGAACGGGCTGGGCAGAGAACGCAGAGAACGAATGATCTGTTGTTACCTGATCAGGATTAGCGGAAACAGTAGGGTTTTCGGCCAGAGATTCTGCATGTTGATCCGTTGTATTTGTGCGCCAACGTTTCAAAAAAGGAAGCTGGTTACGCAGCATCGAACGAGCGGATTCCTCATCCATGCCTTCGTCCTTCAGAATGGCAGTGCACATCTCCGTCATGCCTTCTAGTGACATACCGGGCTGCTCAAACTTGCCCTCTTTGTAACAATAAATACAGTACTCACGGGTTGTGCTTCCATCTGCTTCCGTTCCGAATTGGGCAGGGGTTGTGAGCGGCATTCCGCAGCTTTGACATACAGTTACGTTCATGATTAGTTCCTCCTCATATATGTACAGATTGAATATATCTGAAGTATACGGGTAGGAACTGGACAGCTGTCTGTCAGGTTTGAGTCGGAGGTATATAATTTTGTACAATTTGCTCCGCGATACGGCAGATTTCATCCCGAATATGCTGAGGTTCCAATACTTCAACGTCCGCGCCGAAGCCCAGAATGAACCCATATAACCAGCCATCCTCGGGAAAAGCAATCTGGCTGATGTAATACCCAGTCCCATCAGGCATGACATTCTCGATCCCAAACCATTCTTCCGCAATATGACGGACGCGAGCATGGAATTTCAAGGTTAACCTAGCTTGATTGTCCGGACGGCTCCATTCCTGTTGCCAGGGTCTGTCCTGTGGGTTGATGACTTTACGCTCGAAGTGCTCATTAGCAAGTGTGACATCTTGCATACGCACAAGCTTGAACATGCGAAATTGATTCCGCTCGTGACAAAAAGCATACAGATACCAGGAATGCTTCTTGAGTACGATGGTATGAGGGTCGGCAGTTCGGTGAGTATGGATACCTTCCGCACTGCAGTAGGTAAAGGTTACGGGGCGTAATTGATCCATACCCTGTTCGATAAGTTCAAGCTTGATTTTCAGCGCTTCGGGATGCGTCCAGGTTGAGTAATCCACGATGAATCGATTGGTATTGGCCTGAAAATCGTCATTTTTGGATTCAGGTACGATACTGCTGAGTTTTTCGACCAGAAGCTCTCGCGCCGCATTAGCATGGGAAGTGGATACACTGCGCAGTGCAGTGACGATGGAGGCGAGGTCCTTGTCTGTTAATACGTTTCGATCCAGACGGTAACCCTCTGCCAGACCAATCCCACCGCTTGCCCCCTGATATGTCACCACGGGGATGCCTGCTTGACCCAATGTATCGATGTCCCGATAGATGGTCCGGATTGATACTTCGAACATATCTGCCAAGTCTTTGGCTTGTACCCGTCCACGATTGATTAGCAACACCACGATGGCTAATAAACGCTCCAGTTTCATATGTATGGATTCCTTTCATTGGTTTATCTGTTGGATTCAAATATGTTATATTGTTGAGCATCACACATAGGAGTGGAATAAGCAATGAAGCGAATTACGATTCTGATCGCAGACGATGAAGTTGAGATCGCTGATCTGGTTGCTTTACATTTACAAAAAGAAGGATATCACACCATTAAGGCCTTTGATGGGAAGGCGGCGGTTCAAGCTGTTCAGACCCAAGCGATAGATTTGGCGATTCTGGACATTATGATGCCTGGCATGGATGGGTATGAGGTGACCCGTAAAATTCGGGAGCAGCATCATTTGCCGATCATTTTCCTGAGTGCCAAAACATCAGATATGGACAAAATTACGGGACTTGTGATGGGTGCGGACGATTATATGACCAAACCGTTTAATCCGATGGAGCTTGTTGCCCGGGTTAACTCCCAGTTACGTCGTTCGCTGCAATTCAGCCAGTCTGCGCCTGTGCAGAGGTCCATTCTGGAGAAAGGTGGGCTCATCATCACGCCAGATCAACATCGCGTTACACTCTACGGCAAACCAGTGGAACTAACACCGAAGGAGTTTGACATTTTGTATCTGCTCGCGAGCCACCCCAAGCAGGTGTTCAGTGCAGAAAATATTTTTGAACAGGTGTGGGGAGAAGCCTATTACGAGAGTGGGAATACCGTGATGGTCCACATTCGGACCCTGCGCAAAAAGCTGGGGGAAGATGTGAACAAGAACAAGTTTATCAAAACCATCTGGGGTGTGGGGTACACGTTTAATGACTAAACGAAGAAGTTTTCGTACAACCATGATTATGTTGCTAGGGTTAAGCATGCTTGCCTCTGGTGCAATTACCTATGGGATTTACAAGCTTATGCAAGCCTATTATTCGGGTGTCCGTGCAGAAGATCAGCTCGCTGAATATCGTCATTTTATGAGAAGTATCGGGGATATCTATTTCTTCCTGATTTTATTTATCCCACTCGCCATTCTGTTTTTCTTCTGGTTTACCAAGCCCTACGCGACGTATTTCAAGGATATTTCTACAGGGATCAGGCATTTGGCCAACGGTGACTTTCAGCATCGTGTGCAGATCTCCTCGAAGGACGAGTTAGGTACGATTGCGGAGGATGTGAATTTGGCAAGTGAGAAGCTAAGGGAAGCGGTAGAACGAGGGGATTTTGCTGAAAATAGTAAGGACCAGCTTGTTGTCAATCTGGCGCATGACCTGCGAACACCGCTGACGTCTGTGCTTGGATATTTGGATCTGCTCATGAAGGATGATCAGTTAACGGAGGAGCAAGTACGGCACTTTACGTCGATTGCATTCACCAAATCACAGCGCCTGGAGAAGCTGATTGATGATTTGTTCGAAATTACCCGTATGAATTATGGCATGTTGCCTATAAACAAGACACAGCTGGATCTTAGCGAACTGCTGAAGCAGATGAACGAAGAACTCTATCCTGTATTTGAAAAGAACCAACTAGTCGCCCGACTAAAAATAGACACTGACCTTACGGTCTCCGGTGATGGCGAGCTGCTGGCTCGTGTGTTCGAGAATCTGCTAATTAACGCTGCACGGCATGGCAAGGATGGCATGTACGTAGATATTAATGGATATCGGGATGCAGAACAGATCATCATTCAGGTGATTAACTATGGTGGACATATTCGTCCGGAAGAATTGCCACATATCTTCGATATGTATTACACCGGAGATCGTGCCAGAACCCCTCAGGAGGGTGGGACAGGCCTTGGACTGTTTATCGCTCGTAATATTGTGGAGCAGCATGACGGTACGATCTCGGCTCAGAGCGACGTGGTACGGACGTTATTCGAGGTTCGTTTGCCCGTCTTCCAATAAGATTGACGTCAAATTTAAGAAAAACTTTAAAATTGCCCTGCTTTTTCTTTAACTTGTGTTGTCTATCCTTGATGTATGAGGTAAAAGGAGGAACAAGCATGAAAAAGTGGGGCTTTTTGATATGTATCATTTTGATCGGATATATCGTTACGCAATCACCGGGATGGATTCAGCAGAAGGATGAGTTGCCCATCGAGATTCAGAATACGCGTGAAAATCCCGCAGGTTATACCGTATCCGTCACCGGAAACATTCAGGATCAGATACATAAGGGCAATTTGTTACTGGTTGATAAGCAATACCCCGTACACCCGGAAGGAGTTAAATCCGATATTGTATATGTGGCACATGAGGATGATCTGCTTCGTGGATATGGGATACTGGATCAGAAAATCATGTTATCACGACAGGTGGCGCAGGAGTTTCAGAGGATGGTTGAAGCAGCAGGCGAAGAGGGAGTCAGATATTTTCTCGTCAGCAGCGGTTACAGGGACTTTGCGAAGCAGGACGAGTTATATCGGGAAAAGGGTTCAGACTATGCGCTTCCTGCGGGACACAGTGAGCACAATCTTGGGTTATCCCTGGATATCGGCTCGAGCTTGGCTGCGATGAATGAAGCACCAGAGGGTGCCTGGCTGGAGAAGAATGCATGGAAATACGGATTTATTTTACGTTACCCAAAGGATAAAGTGCGCATCACCGGTATTCAGTATGAACCATGGCACTTTCGATATGTAGGGCTGCCGCACAGTGCTGTCATGTATAAGAATAATCTGGTGCTGGAAGAGTATCTCGATATGCTTAAAGAGAAAGAGAACATTACTGTGGAAGTAGAGGAAGAGCAGTATCATATCCGCTATTATCGGGCCACCCGAGATACAACTGTTTACATACCTGAGCAAGGCCAAACTGAAATATCGGGTGATAACATGGATGGCGTCATCGTCACCGTAAAGAAATAACAGGGCAACACAAAGGAGGCGAAACAACATGAAGCACAACAACCAGAAGAAAAGCAAACATTACATCCTTTGGATTGCCGTTTTCATTATCTATGTATATCTACTTACGAAGCTGATCCTGTTTAAAGGAAGCCCGGTCGATTTTGGCATCGTGAAGGATCGACTGATGGCGTTCTTGCAACAACCGGATCTGGTCCATAACCGAACCGTCAACCTGACACCATTTCAGGAAATATCACGAGACTGGAACAGTCTGTCGTTACATCGTCCTGGCACCGCAATCCATCTGGTAGGCAATATACTGGCCTTTATCCCTCTGGGCATCTTCATCCCTGTGTTGACGGGCAACAAGTTATTCTCTGGAGTAAAGGTAATCTTGCTGTCTCTGCTGCTCAGTCTGGGCTATGAAGTGACACAGTTAGTGACTGGTATGGGCATATTTGATGTGGATGATTTGATGCTTAATACACTCGGCGGCTTGATTGGATATATTGTTTTCACTGTGGCTATGGGTCTGAAAAAGGTGTTGGTGGGAGGAGAATCCCACGTGACGACGAAAAAGTTAAATTCTAAGGAAAGTCACGTGTAAGGAGGAGAAGAACTTGATTATAATGGCTGTACTGTTCATTAGCGCAGGGCTAATATTTCTCGTGTATCCACACAAGGTAACGGATGCTTCGGAAAAACAGATTGCGGAGCGAGTGATCATGTCTAGATGGGTTGGAGGCTCGTTAATTGCTCTGTCGTGTTTGTTTCTGATCATGGGCACGATTCAACTGTTAGATCAAGCCTCACATCACATTGGGCATTAGAAGGTAGTTGGCCTTGAAGCAACGGAGGACACACACATACTGAAACCACAGCTCCCCGTAACGTGCAGAGTGCACTTTACGAGGAGTTTTTTAGTGTTTCATAAGGTATCGAATTTAAGATAGGATCAGTGAACTTTGCGAGTAACATCGTAAATGAGGTAGAGTAGAGATGATGCGTTAGTATCTATTTCTTACAAAAAAAGGAGGACATACATTGTATTCATTAGCTATACAACTAGCAGGAACAATGAAAGCCATTATGCAAATTGAAACTGAAATTGCTGAAGCTAAGATTGATCAACAGGCTGAAGAGATCATACTTGGTATGGAACAGAGAAGATCGGCTTTAATAAATAATGTCACACGTGATGAATTAATGGTCATCCAAACAGTGATAAACGTAGGAAGGTCAGAAAGAGGGTATCGTTATCATTTTAATTCGGAAGACGTTGAGATTATTAACCTTCCCATTGAGTTAAACGAGCATGAGTTGATGCAGAAATATTCCTATTATCTTATACATAAAACCAAAGAGGAATTAGCATATGGAATTGAATATCATACGCTTGTCTCATCATTTCTAAAAGAAGGTATAGAGATCTTAAAACTCTAGACCGTTACACGACATACTAATAGGAGGTCTGCAAGATGATAATGAAAATTTCGTATTATACGCCAGATGGATTCTACTATTATGTCCCCGATCAATATGCAGAGAAGATGGAAGAGTGGAGAATTGAATTTTCAGATTTTTTGCAGAGTATAGAGGGGAAACATCCATTTACAGAATACACTGAGTCCATTAATTATGAGGGTGAGCTGGAATATGCCGTTTTTGTAAGATGCTACGGAGGAGATGAGTTTGTAGACTGGATTAACGTAGAGAAATTAAAATGCAGAGGTATATATCGTATAGCTGAGCCACCTGATGATTCGGAAGTTGGCTTGAAGATTGATTTTTAAACATATCCCGAGTATAAAAAGCAAAGCAATAAAAAGCTCCCCGCCACGTGCTGATTGCACGTGGCAGGGAGCTTTCTGTATAACTTCATCACATTAATGATTTATATCATTAAGCTTTTTTCATCATTTGACGCAATACAGTTTGCAGGATACCGCCGTTATGGTAGTAATCCACGTCAACCATGCTGTCCAGACGAGCGATGACAGGGAATTCGAACTGTGTACCGTCTTCACGAGTTACGGTAACTTTCAACTCTTGTCCTGGCTTCACATCATTGCTGAGGCCAGTAATGTCATACGTTTCACGTCCGTTCAGACCAAGGCTGGACCAGCCGTGACCTTCCTGGAATTGCAATGGCATTACGCCCATGCCGACCAGGTTACTACGGTGAATACGCTCGAAGCTTTCTGCGATAACGGCTTTGACGCCGAGCAAGAATGTTCCTTTTGCCGCCCAGTCACGGGAGCTTCCTGTACCATACTCTTTACCTGCGATAACGATCAGGTTCTGTCCTTCATCCTGATACTTCATGGAAGCATCGTAGATGGACATTTCCTCGTCCGTTGGCAGGTACTTCGTGATACCGCCTTCTGTACCAGGAGCCACCTGGTTTCGAATACGAATGTTGGCAAACGTACCACGCATCATGACTTCATGGTTACCACGGCGTGAACCGTAGGAGTTGAAGTCTTTGCGCTCTACGCCATGTTCTTTCAGGTACAGTCCAGCCGGGCTGGATGGTGCAATATTACCTGCTGGCGAGATGTGATCCGTTGTTACGGAATCCGCAAGCAATGCCATAACGCGTGCAGAACGGATATCTGCGATATCGTTCAACTTGTCGCCAAGCTCCTGGAAGAACGGAGGATTCTGAATGTACGTGGAGTTCGGATCCCACTCGTACAGTTCACCTTCCGGTACAGAAATTGAATTCCAACGCTCATTGGCTGTAAATACATTCTCGTACTTGTTGCGGAACATCTGAGCGTTCAGGGAACTAGCGATAGTATCCTTGATTTCCTCGGAGGTAGGCCAGAGGTCTTTCAGGAATACAGGCTCATTGTTCGTATCATAACCGATTGGATCGGTTTCAAAGTCAATATTTACGGTACCCGCAAGTGCATATGCCACAACGAGTGGTGGTGATGCCAGGTAGTTGGCTTTAACCTGTGCGTGTACACGGCCTTCGAAGTTACGGTTACCGGACAATACAGCTGCTACGGTCATATCGTTCTCAGCAATAGCTTCGCTCACTTCGTCCGGCAGTGGGCCGGAGTTACCGATACATGTTGCACAACCGTAGCCCGCAACGTTGAATCCGAGTTTGTCGAGATACGTGATCAGACCTGCTTTTTCCAGGTACTCGGTAACCACAAGGGAACCTGGTGTCAGACTGCTTTTCACATATCCTGGTTTGGTCAGGCCGCGTTCAACTGCTTTTTTCGCCAGCAGTCCCGCTCCAACCATAACACTTGGATTCGAAGTGTTCGTACAACTCGTGATCGCCGCGATCACAACAGCGCCTGCCTTCAGTTCACTGTTGGAACCGTCCGGATGCTTCACAGGTACGGATTGTTCGATTTTCTCATCGCTCAGACCGTAGCCGCCTTTATCTACAGGTGTGCGAATGATGCTGTTGAAGCTTTCTTTCATTTGTGTCAGCTCGATGCGATCCTGTGGACGTTTTGGTCCTGCAAGACTTGGTACAACAGAGCCGAGATCCAGTTCAATCACATCTGTGAATTCAGGATCAACGGTGCTTGAAGTACGGAACATGCCTTGAGCTTTGTAATAAGCTTCAACCAATTCTACCTGCTCGTCAGGACGGCCAGTGTTACGCAGATAGTTCAACGTTTCACTATCAACAGGGAAGAAACCGATCGTTGCGCCATATTCTGGTGCCATGTTGGCTACTGTTGCACGGTCAGCCAGACCGATGTTGGCAAGACCTGGTCCGTAGAACTCTACGAATTTACCAACAACGCCTTTTTTACGAAGCAATTGGGTAACAGTCAGTGCCAGATCCGTTGCTGTTGCGCCTTCGCTCAGGCTGCCTGTCAGTTTGAAACCGATAACGTCCGGTGTTACAAAATAAAGCGGTTGGCCCAGCATACCTGCTTCAGCCTCAATACCACCAACACCCCAACCAACAACGCCAAGTCCGTTGATCATGGTGGTGTGGGAGTCTGTACCTACGAGGGAGTCCGGGAATACAACGGTTTCGCCGTCCACGGTTTTTGTTGCTGCCACGGAAGCCAGATACTCCAGGTTAACCTGGTGAACGATCCCTGTGGATGGTGGAACTGCACGGAAATTGTTGAATGCCGTTTGCGCCCAACGCAAGAAGCGGTAACGCTCTTCATTACGCTCAAACTCAACTTTGATATTGTAATCAAGTGCATCGTTGGTACCAAAAGCATCAACCATAACGGAGTGGTCGATAACGAGATCGACCGGTACGAGCGGGTTGATCTGTTTTGGATCGCCGCCTGCTTTTTTCACAGTATCACGCATTGCAGCGAGGTCAACGACAACCGGTACACCGGTGAAATCCTGCAGAACGATACGTGCAGGGATGAATGGAATTTCCTTGTTATTGTCACGGCCATCTGCCCAGCCGGTCAGTTGTTTTACGTGTTCTTCGGTGATAGCACGTCCGTCGAATTGACGAATTGCTGCTTCAAGCAACACTTTAATGGAGAAAGGAAGCCTGGAAAGATCGCCGTGGCCGTTTTCCTGAAGAGCATCGAGACTGTAGTAGCGGTAAGACTTGCCTCCAACCTCAAGACTGCGAGCGGCGGAGAAATGATTCTTTGCTGACATACATGTACCTCCTTGGGATGTGTCGGTGAGATGAAGAAAACGTTCATTTAGGTGAAGAACAGGCCTTCATCGTTCCGTGTTCTTGTTCGTTGGTTTCATCAGATGAAACGTAATTTCATAATCATAACTTTAGTTTTAAGTATACCGTTTTCACCTCCGTACGTAAAGGTCTTTTTGCCTGATCAAGCAAGCTTTTGGACCGATGAAGGCGTTTTCGTGAAGCGAGCAGGAATAAGATATCTTGTGTACCTGTATTTGCCGAATTTCGGATCTCCCTCCTGAGCCGTGTACATACAACCGAAGACCCTTTCATATGAATAGTAGGAGTTTATATACGCAATGAAATATTCCAGACAGAACTCATGCCAAAGGGGGACATAGGCTTGGAACGGGAATGGAAGAGTGCCTTATATACTTACGTGAACCAGTACAATCGCTGTGAGATCGACTACCGTCCACAGACCAGCGAACGGATCGTTACCGATCCTGACTTCGTGGTGGAACGGGGAGAGCGTATGGCAAGGCTGGACGAATGGTATCGTAAGCGGCGCGCCGTGCCTCTTCGCAGCGAGACCAGCGCCAAGCTTGTGCGCACGCTTATGGATGGCCAGGAAGAAGCGGTGGTGGATGTACAATTGTACAGCAGACTGTTCTACGAGAAGAGCGGGATCACCCACCGGGAGGACCGGATTGAGCGGGAGCGGTTAACCCTTCTGCGGCAGAGTGGTGGATGGATCATTGGACGGGTCGAGCGAGAAGTGCCGGAGCGTCGCCCTGCTGGGGAAGGACGTCCGTTTCAACAAGCTGATTTTGTACAGGCGATGAATCGGCCGCTGCTGAATCGGGAAGTGTTGGGTCAAGGAAGAAGCTCACGGCAACAGTCATATCGCAGAGATCTGGCGGTTGCCTATGCAGATCGATGGTGGAATGCGGGGAATCCGGCATTTGAGGAATTTGATGTGGATTGTACCAATTACGTGTCCCAATGTCTCTTTGCAGGGGGCGCACCCATCCACTATACTGGTAGAAGAGAAGCTGGCTGGTGGTATAAAGGGTATGTGAACGGCTCCGAAATGTGGAGTTACAGTTGGGCGGTTTCCAACAGTCTGGAGCGTTATTTGTCAGGCAGCAGCTGGGGGCTGACCGCGACAGAAGTGGAGCGTCCTGAGCAGCTGATGCTCGGTGATGTTATTCTCTACGATTGGGATGGAGATGGACGATTTCAACACAGCACCGTTGTGACCGCGTTTGATGCGGGCGGTATGCCGCTTGTTAACGCACATACGGTTAGCAGCCGTCACCGCTTTTGGGATTACCGGGATTCTTACGCTTGGACAGAGCGGACGGTATACCGGCTTTTCCATATTGCAGATGAGTTTTGATGACGAAAGATTTTCGGGATGCGGTGACGCAGACATCCAGTTCCGTGTAAAATAAGACCAGATAATGCAAGCAGAATAACAAGGGTGCTGAGCATGCAAGCATGACAGCATCAGGCACAGATAATCGGAGGGTACACATGAGTATGGATAAATTAAAAGTAGGCGTCGTGTACGGCGGAAAATCGGGCGAGCATGAGGTGTCGCTGCAAACGGCGTTTGCTGTAACAAACGCATTTGATTATGAAAAGTATGAACTGGTTCCTTTTTATATCTCCAAGCAGGGGACGTGGAAAAAAGGACCTGTCATGCATGCGCCGTTCGCGCAGATTGAAGATCTGAAGCTGGAGCAATCGGCGGGTGGAACGCAGGATGCGCTGAACGCCCTGTTTGGACGTTTGTATGGCGGAGCAGAAGCGCTGGACGTGATGTTCCCTCTGCTGCATGGTACGTTTGGAGAGGATGGCACCATTCAGGGCATGTTTGAGATGGCGGATATGCCATATGTAGGTGCAGGTGTACTGGCTTCGGCTGGCGGCATGGACAAAGTGGTCATGAAAAAGCTGTTTGCACAGGCTGGCATTGACCAATGTGCCTTTACGTATTTTAACGCGACACAATGGAAGCAGACAGAACACGAAATGATCGTACAAATCGAAGATCAGCTCGGGTATCCTTGTTTTATCAAACCGGCGAATCTGGGCTCCAGCGTGGGAATCTCCAAAGCACGTAACCGCGATGAGCTGAAGACAGCTGTTGAGTTCGCACTTCGGTATGATACGAAGGTTGTCATTGAGGAGTTCGTTGAAGCCCGCGAAGTTGAGGTCAGTGTCTTCGGCAATGACGAGCCAATGGCTTCTGTTCCAGGCGAGATCGTATCCTCCGGTGAGTATTATGACTATGCAGCCAAGTATATTGACGGTCAATCACAGATGCTGATTCCAGCTCCACTGGACCCAGAGGCCGCAGATCGCATTCGCGAGGCAGCTTTGCAGGCGTTCCGTGCGATTGAAGGTAACGGTATTTCACGTGCCGACTTCTTCATTCGGAAAAATGACGGCGCCTTGCTTATCAATGAAGTCAACACCATGCCTGGTTTCACACCATACAGCATGTATCCACTTCTTTGGCGTGAGACAGGTGTATCGTATGCCGAACTGCTGGATCGCATGATTGAGCTGGCACTGGAGCGTTACAACCGCAAGCAGGCACTGAATTACGAGAACGGCGTACAGGCGTAGCCTGCGACCACAAGATCAGGAGGGATAACCATGGGATTTCAGACTGAATTCAATTCCGTATGCAAGTTCAAGAATGAGCAGGAGCTGTTCGAACTGCTTGAATACGGACGCGGCAAAATGGTCAAACAGGGCTTCCGGGTATTTCCTACCGGCCAGAAAGTGATTGCATACACACCGGATAACGTGGCTGTAGCCATCGTCAAGATCGTGGTTTCCATTGCGGAGATAAACTTCCAGGGGCAAGAGGTAACTGAGGTGGAGATGCAACTCATCCGCAAATTGACTGAGGAAGAATCACGCATTCAGACTGCCCTTGCAGATGAGATGTTCTTTGGAGAGCAAGCACAGGAATAGTTGTTGACTGTAAGTGCGGGTCGGAAGGACGGATTTGCCAGAATACGATTATGGTCACTCTTTTAGGGTAAAACTTGGTTATATACAGTGACGGTACATCCTGACGGCTGAATATGCCGTGTGGGTTCTCCGCCCTAATAGAGAGGAAGAGATTCATGCTCGTACGCTTTGGTTACGTGGCAATGTCCGTGCTTATAGAGAACGCCTCGCCTTCCCGGACCATGACCATGTCGAGTTTTAACAAAATCGATGACAGGGAAGCGGCGATCCGCAAGCTCGAACGGATTGCAGCCGAGAACCTGCACAATACATTACGTTTGCTCAGGCACAACAAGGGTAGCCATATTCATGTATATCGCTTCTCTTCCAAATTGATTCCACTGGCAACACACGAAGACCTGAATGACTGGGACCCGTTCCCGGCGCTGAAGCAGGACTTTGCGGCTATTGGTGATTTTGTGAAGGAAAATCATATGCGTGTGTCCTTTCATCCGGATCATTTTACCGTACTTAGTACCCCCCGCGAGCAAGTTCTGCGCAACTCGATTCGCGACCTTCGTCATCATGTTCGGATGCTGGATGCCATGGGGCTGAATGCCACTGCCAAGAACAATATACATATTGGTGGTGCATACGGGGACAAGCCTTCGGCGGCGCTTCGTTTTGAAGAAAACTTTTTGAAGCTGGATCGGGACATTCAGGAGCGGCTCACACTCGAAAATGATGACAAAACGTTCAATGCGCCTGAGACACTTGCCGTGTGCCAGCGCTTGGGATTGCCCATGGTACTGGATATCCATCACCATTGGGTGAACAACGAAGGAGAACAGGCATGGGATCTGTGGCCTGATATTCTAAAGACCTGGCAGTCACCGCTTGCCCAGGCAGATTCACCGGCTGATCAGCCATTGCCACCCAAAATCCATGTCTCCAGTCCGAAGAGCGAGAAGGATCTGCGAGGTCATGCCGATGGTGTGGAGGTAGAGCCTGTGCTCGATTTCTTGCGTCATATCGCAGCAGACACCCCAAGACTTGACGTGATGATTGAGGCCAAACGCAAGGATGAGGCTCTTGTGCAACTGATGCAGAAGCTGGCATTCTATCACGAAGAGGGTGTGGAGTGGGTGGACGAGTCTACCGTCATCATTCATCCGTAGTGCCAAAAGGGGCCTGGGCAACGAGAAACTTTACGACCTGTGGGGCGTATACTTTTAACAAGTATTTCAACTTTTCGTAGATTGATATAGAAAGTAGAGTGAACGCTTTGAATGAGAAGGAAAAGACACCTTATGTCGTGACAAGCAAAAGCTATACTGCCGTTGCCATTAATGCAGCTTCCAAAGCTGGCGAATGGATCAAAAGCCGTCTTGGGACGGTAGCTGAACTTGGCACCAAATATTCACCCCAAGATCTGGTGACCGAAGTGGATAAAGGAGCGGAGCAGATGATCCGCCGCCTGATTCTCACGCATTTTCCCCACCATGCCATTCTGGGTGAAGAGGGCGTCGAACCGGGACCGGAAGCTTCGGCAAAAGCACTGAAAGAGGCTGAGGAAGAAGAGTTCCTGTGGATTGTTGATCCTGTGGATGGAACGACGAACTTTGTACACGGATTTCCGTTTTATTCGGTGTCCATCGCATTGGCTCACAATGGTGAAGTCATTGTCGGCGTGATCTACGACCCTTCCCGTGATGAAATGTTTGTTGCGGAAAAAGGGAAAGGAGCATATGTTCACGGAAACCGGATGCTTGTATCTGGTGAACAAGAACTGGCTCAGAGCCTGATTGCGGTTGGATTCCCGGCAGACACAACCTTTGCGTTGCCACTGAATATGGCGGCTGTGCAGGCGCTTGCTCCGCAAGTTCGTAACTTGCGTGCAGGCGGATCTGCCGCCCTCCATCTGGCATATGTTGCCGCAGGACGCCTCAGCGCCTACACCGAAGTTGGATTGAAACCGTGGGATATTGCCGCAGGTGCACTGTTGGTTGAAGAATCAGGTGGCAAGGTGACCGATACCATCGGAACGCCTTACCAACTGTCTGTGAATCATGTCGTTGCCAGCAATGGCAAAATCCATGATGCACTGACGGATGTGCTGAAGGAAGCGAAAGCAACCGGCTTGGAATGAAATTCATTATAAGGAGCGAAAACAATGGATGAATCCAAAGAACTGGAACGACGGCTCAGTGATATGCTGACGGAAGGGGACATGGAAGAGTCCGGCGACACCAATCAGCGGGAACGCCAGCTGATTCCTCCCAAATATGAAGTGCGAATCCAGACAGAACGTGATCCAATTGTTGAGGAAACGTTAAAGTACCGGAAGATGGCACGTGAAGTGGATGATCGTTATGATCGATATCTGGAGCGAGCTACCGGGAACAAACCGGAGAGCGACAAGGGTCATTTGATTGCTGAAGACTCAAATAAGCCGCAATCTTAACTAATCACTGAACGTCATAGCTGAGCTTAACCAGTAACAGACTCCCCTTCAGGGAGTCTGTTATTTCATGTGTGCTCTCAGTGGAGAGGACAACGCCTACTTTAAAATGATAGAATAGAGTAACACCAACCTATGTCATTGGAATGACCAATGTACTATATATTAGTGAGGTTGTTCAAAAAGTCCGCTTTTGATTACGAAGGATGCCTAACGGCATCATCAGCATCGAATATGGAATTCAGCCGAAATAAGCGGGAGGCTTACGAAGTATGTTTCCGAAGGAAACATTTTGGTTGCTCACGTAGTTTTCCTACGCTCCGCTACTCCATTTCTAGCTTCATCCCATCTTCTCGGTACTGAAAACCGCCCTTTTTGAACACGTATATTAGTGTAAATTATTATAGATTTGCGAGAAGGAGTGTTACCTGAATGAAGCGTAAACGTATATGGGAAAATACAGCTGCCGGTTTAACGGTAAGCATGTTGGCAGGAATGCTGCTCTTTACATCATCTGCATTGCCTGCACACGCGGCTGACACCAAAACCGGTGTATTGCCAGCGGGTACAAACGAGACTTCGCTGACAGCGAAGAAAGATGCAGTAGCCGTAACTAAGGAGTTCCGCATCGTCACATTGGGAGATTCCATAACGGTAGGTTATGAGCCCAACACAAAAGAATTGCCTTATGGTTATGTAGAACGTCTCCAGGAGCAAGGTTTGCTGCATGGACGTACACAGGTGGACAACTACGGGATTGCCGGATTGAAAACCAGTGGTCTGAAAAACTTTACTACTGCAATTAAGGATGGCAAAACGCTGACTTCTGAAGCCATTCAACCAAGTCTTCCTGATCCAAGAGCGGGACAGATCGGAGCCAATACTGCTGCAATCCGTGAGAGTGTAGCACAGGCCAATCTGGTTGCAATTACCATTGGGGGAAATGATGTATCTGAGCTTCTCGGTACAGCAGACAAACTGAGTGATCAGGATCTGCAAGCGAAGGTAAAAGAATTACTCGCAACATATACAGCCAATGTAAGTGCAACGATTAATGATATCCATGAAATTAATCCGACAGCTACAATTGTCATCGCCGATCAGTATCAACCGATGCCAGAAGTAGCAGGCAAGGCACTCTATGCTAAACTGATGGAGGCATCCCAAGGTTTCACACAGACCATTGATGGCATTGCAGCACAATTCACTGCTCAGGGTACCGATGTCAAAGTCGCACACGTGGCCAAGGAGTTTGTTGGTGGTGAAGGCACGATGACACATATGATCAAAGATCGTGATTTCCACCCGAACCAATTTGGATATGCGGCCATTGCCGAAGTATTTGCCAAAACGATCTGGGGCGACTACACGAAGCTGACTACACCTGCGACAGGTGAGCCGATGAACATTATTGTGAGTGGCAAAACATTAAATACTCCGTACAAACCGATTATCCGTAACGGCAAAAACTTTGTGGCGATTCAAGACATCGTGAATGCGGTCGGTGCTACTACGGTGTGGGATAACAAAACTTCAACCGCAACCATTACATATGGAGACCGGAAAGTTGCGGTGAAGATTGGTGCCAATGCTGTGAAGGTAAATGGAGCATCGGTTACTGTGGATACACCTGCATTCCTGAATAAGGTAGGCAAAGAGTCCAAAACATATGTACCACTTGCCATGGTGGCTGAAGATCTTGGCTTTGATGTGCAATATGTAGCGAAGCTGAAAACTGTTTTTGTTAATCCGTAAATTGTATTTCATGTTTTAACATGATGTTATTCAACAGCCAGAATACCTTGATTTGTTCAAGGTATTCTGGCTGTTTTGTGTTCTTTTTACGTTGCTGACACAGATGTATACCTTCTCTAATGACCTAAAATGTTGCATAAATATATCTTGTCAGATGACCAATGGATGTGTAAATATGAAAATAACTTACAATAAAACCACTAATGCATAGTATGACAGGCACCCCTCGCAAGCCAAAGGAGCGCTTAGGATGAACAAAATTAAGAACGCTTTCACAACACTGCCGATTCATCACAAAACGATTCTTCTCATCGGACTTTTGATGTTGATCAGCTTTACGTTTTATGCGTCCGTACTCCGATATGTGTTCAGCATCTATGACCGCCAGATCTATGAGAAATCCTCGCAGGTCCTCAATATGTCTTCGGTAGGTATTGAGAATCAACTTCGTGAAATTTCTAATCTCTCCTTCAAGGTGATGTCGGACGAGCCGCTTCAGCAATATCTGCTCCAACTGAAAAAGGCCGAAACGGGTTACGAGAAAAATGGATTGCGTAAAAAAATTACTAACAGGTTAGTCGCATATGCCGGTTCCGAAAAATACGTCTATTCCATGCTATTTATCGATAATGATAATAACGTTATGGCCGCAGGCAATCGGGAGGGAATTTCGGAGTCGAAGCAAAAGGAACTGGTTGCACTGGGACAGCAATACTCGGGCTCCAATGCATGGCATACCAGTGGGGATAAACAGTCCCGACTCTTGTCGGTTCGACAGGTGAAATCCTTTATTGGCGGAGCATTTACATTGGAGGACCTTGGCACACTGATCATCCGCGTCCGGCTGGACCGAATTGTACAGGACCAGATGCAAGAACCGGCTGAGGACTCCCAATTACTCATTACGGATGGAAAAGAAGTGATCTATCCAACAGAATCGTCGGTTAGTGAAGCCGAGATTGAGTCTGAACTGAAGCGCACCCAGCCCTATGGAATTGCCATGTTGGAACAGGGGAGACACTTTGTAGCTCGTGCTCATTCTTCCTATACGGATTGGACCTATTTGTACACAACCCCGTTTGACCAGATGTTTAAAAAGATCCAGTTTGTCAAACAGTTGGTCACGGTGATCTTCATCATGATTTTTCTGGCGGCGCTTATCATTGGAGCGAGATTCTCTCGCAGTATTACCCATCCGATTGCACAGTTGATCAAAAAGATGCGTAATATCGAAAAAGGCGATTTGGATAAGCTGGAGGAGGCTGCTCTCGGCAATGTTCCGATATCTCCACAGAATGAGGTTGGGCTGTTGCATCGCACATTCAAGATGATGCTTCAACGGATACGTGAATTGATTGATGAGAATTATGCGAAGCAACTGGTGATTCGTGAGACGGAGTTGAAAGCGCTTCAGGCGCAGATTAATCCACATTTTCTATACAACACGTTGGAATCGATTAACTGGCTGGCTAAAGTACAGAAGCAACGACAGATCTCGGAAATGGTTGAGGCCCTCGGATTTCTGCTGCGTAGCTCTGTGAACATGTCCGAGAAGTGGATTACGCTGGAAAGAGAGCTGGACATTGTCCGCAGTTACGTGACGATTCAGCGCACGCGTTTTGAGGAAAGACTGGATTTCGACATGGAAATTGCCCCGGAGGTAGGAACGGCACGGATACCGAAGTTAACATTACAGCCGTTGGTGGAGAACGCGATACATTATGCACTCGAACCAAGCATTGACCCTTGCCGGATTCGGATCCGGGCGAGAGCAGATGGAGATAAGGTGATTATTGAAGTTGAGGACGACGGTCCGGGGATGACACCGGAATTCCTGGAACAGCTACACGAAGGACGTATTCAGACAAGAGGACAGGGCATTGGGTTATCTAACATCCAGGAACGAATCAGACTGACCTTCGGTGATGAAGGTGGAATGGTGATGAGTAGCAAGCCCGGATCAGGAACTGTAGTATCGATCAGCATACCTTGGATCAGAGAGGACGATGACGATGTACAAAGTGATGCTCGTAGATGATGAACGTGTCATTCTGGAGGGGATTTCCCAAGTGGTCGATTGGGCCGCGGCAGGAACGGAATTGGTGGATACGGCGAGGAACGGGATTGAAGCATTGGACAAAATTGGGCAGTCGCGACCCGATATTATTATTACGGATATTTCCATGCCAGGTCTGGATGGTCTCGGACTCATAGAGAAGGCATCTGAAGCATACCCGGGAGTACGTTTTATTATGTTATCCGGCTACAAGGAGTTCGAATATGCCCGCAGAGCGATGCAATATGGTGTGAAGCATTATTTGCTCAAGCCCTGCAACGAGAATCAGATCCATGATGCGTTAACTGAACTGTTGCAGGAACATCAGGATGCCCAGGTGAAGGAGCATGTTGCCGGTGAGATGAAACAGCGATTGCAACGAGTCCTTCCGCATGTGAAGGAGCAATTTCTGCTGGAGTTCATGACCAACCGCACCTATGGGCCGGTTGATCTGGAGTATTATCAGGAGCTGTTTGATCTGGAGCTTGAAGAGAACGCAGTTCGGTTACTGCTGTTCCGAATTGTAGATGAACATGATTACAGCCACTTATTTGCGATCAAAAACATTGCCAGTGACCTGCTCCCACATGTCCTGTTAAGCACAACCATTGAAGGCAAACTCCTCATTCTGCTCGCGGATTCAGCTGATCCGGCTGGACTGAAAGAAAGTATTGAAGAGGTTCGGGCAGCATTCACCAGACTATATAAATTGGAAGTGACCGCTGCGCTGAGTGAAGCAGATCGAATGATTCAGTCGCGGCGGTTGTTTCGTGAGGCGTTGCAGTATCTGAACCATCGCTTCTTTATCGGTGAAGGCAAGCTGATTACGAAGAATGATCTGGTACTGGCCGGAGAATGCGACGGATTGCATGTAGAACAGGATGCCGAGCAACTGTGTCAGTTGATCAAATCGGGCAATACCGAGGAAACAGCGGTAGAGGTGGAGCGTCTGTTTGATCTATTATCACGTCAGCAGCTGGAAATCGAGGTGACTCGCTCTTATGTAGTGCAGCTCTACTCGGCGATGGTGCATGTCTGTCCACCTGAGGAGGCAACGGAATTCACCCAGCGTATGGCAGAACTGCCGCATATCGATACGTTATCTGGTTTGAAGTCTTTTGTTGCAAGCAGTACAGCCCGATTAACTTCCGGTTATTACAAAAACCATATCAGCCGCCAGTCTTCAGCCGTGGAGAAGATGATGGATATCGTGGATCGTCATTTTGGAGAGGCAGATCTCTCGCTCAATGGAGTAGCTCATCAGATGCTCTATATGAATCCAGATTACCTGGGCAAGATTTTCAAAAAAGTCACAGGAGAGAATTTCTCCAACTACGTGAATCGCCTGCGCATTGAACGCGCATGTGACCATATTCGCAGAGGCGGAGATGTGAAAGTATTCGAGCTTGCTGAATTGTTCGGATTTGGTGGGAATTCACAATATTTCAGTCAGGTGTTCAAAAAGTGGACTGGTATGACACCTACGGAATTCCGCAGAATCGGCATATAACAATGGACTGCCAATCATGTGATTCATGTCTGGGGAGGACGAACAGCGCCGAGAGGGGACTGTTGTCCTCCTCTGTTTTTTGAACCAACAAGACGGTTTTGTGTATTCAACTATGGTCGTACATTTGCGAAAATGACATTAACAAGTTTGTGAAAGCGTTATCAGAAACGAGAAGATAACTCTTTCATACAACCATATCAACATAAAAGGGGAGATTGGCATGGTGAAAAAGGCAATATTCCTGATGATGGCTGCTTTGCTCGTGTTTACAGCGGCATGTAGCTCAGGTGGAGGAACTGAAGGAGCATCTGGAGATGACTCAGTTACCCTGCGGATCGCTTGGTGGGGCTCGGATGCAAGGCATGAATATACACAGAAGGTCATCGACCTGTACAAATCGAAAAACCCGAATGTCAAAATCGACGTGGAATATGCTTCATTTGATGACTACTGGAAAAAGCTCGCACCACAAGCAGCGGCAAATCAGTTGCCTGACATCGTTCAGATGGATATTTCCTACATCAGCCAATATGCACAGAATGGTCAGCTTGAGGATCTAGCGCCTTATCTTGGCAACCAGATCAAAGTGGACGATGTGTCCGAGAATGTTATCAGCACAGGTGTAATTAACGGTAAACAATACGGTGTACCTGCCGGTGTTAACGTTCTGGGCTTCCAATATGATCCGGCATTGCTTAAAAAAGCAGGCGTGGATGCAATCCCTGACAATATGACTTGGGAATCGTACGAAGCACTGGGTAAACAAACCGCAGATAAAGGTCTGTATTTGGATGGAGGGATAGCTCCGGATATTTTCTTCCACTACTTCCTGCGTACCAAAGGATTGTCGCTTTACAATGCGGAAGGAACAGGTCTTGGTTATGATGATGATCAATTGTTTGTGGAGTTCTTCGGACTTATGCGCCGCATGATCGAGCAAGGTGCAGCACCTACGCCGGATGTAGCCAACCAAACCAAAGGCATTATTGAGGAATCAGATCTCGTGAAGGAAAAAGGAATTGGCGTGTGGCAATGGTCCAACCAGTTCGTAGCCTTACAACAGGTAGCGAACCGTCAACTCGAAATCGCCCCAATGCCAGGACCAGATATGGAAAAAGGACTATATATGCAGCCAAGTATGTACTGGGGTGTGACGTCCAACTCCAAAGTGAAGGAAGAAGCGGCTAAATTCATTGATTTCTGGGTGAATGACGTGGAAGCCAACAAACTGATCAAAGGTGAGCGCGGTGTGCCAATTTCAGGAGCAATCAAAGAAGCTATCGCACCTGAGCTGAGTGACGCAACGAAACAAGTCTTTGAATTCGTAGCAGCCATGGAGCCTAAGGCTTCACCAATGAGTTCTCCGCCACCGGTTGGTTCACCTGAAGTAATCTCTTCCCTGGCAGATGTGGTTGAAGAATTGAACTTTGGCAAAATTACACCTGAACAAGCAGCAGAGACATTCCGCAAGAACGCCGAATCTGTACTTGCGAACAATAAATAACAGTTGAATGATGGCTTGCTCGTCCCACTTCAGGGATGGTCGGGAATGGGGCTACTCGCAAATGCGAGGGCCTTTCCCCGTCCAGATGACCGAAGCCAGGATGAGGGAGCAAGCTGATCCATGAAGGAGGTTCGTTCCATTGAGGCAGTATTCGTCGTTACGTAGAAACTTAACTGGATATGCGTTCATAAGCCCGTTTATTATTGGTTTCCTGGGCTTCACACTCATCCCCATGTTTGTGTCCTTATATATGTCGTTCACGAGTTATAACTTGTTCACTTCTCCGCGGTGGATTGGGCTTGATAACTACACCAAAATGTTTTTTGATGACCCGAAATATTGGAACTCGGTCAAAGTGACGTTTCTGTATGTATTCATTGGGGTACCGTTAAGGTTGATCTTTGCCCTCTTCGTAGCGATGGTCCTAAACACTGGCTCTCGTATGATTGGAACGTACCGGACGCTGTATTACCTGCCATCCATAATCGGTGGTAGTGTGGCCGTATCCATTATGTGGCGTAACCTCTTCAGTAATGAGGGTGTTATCAACAGTGCTCTAACGGCAATCGGGATCGGGCCTATAAGCTGGTTTGGTGACCCGAATGCGTCCCTGGTTATGCTCATCTCACTGTCTGTGTGGCAGTTTGGTTCGTCCATGCTGATCTTCCTGGCTGGTCTCAAAAATATCCCTACTGAGATGTACGAGGCAGCAGGTGTGGATGGCGCGAACCCTATACGGAAATTTTTCAGCATCACTTTGCCACTGCTTAGCCCGATCGTCCTGTTCAATATGATTATGCAGACGATTGGAGCATTCATGACGTTTGTACCTGCCTATATTATCTCCAAAGGCGAAGGCGGTCCAATGGACGGTACGATGCTGTACTCTCTATATCTGTTCCGTCAGGCATTTATGTTTAACAACATGGGTTATGCTTCGGCCATGGCTTGGATCATGCTGATCATGATCGGTATACTCACGGTAGCTGTGTTCCTGACATCCAAGTACTGGGTGTTCTACGAATCTGAAGGAGGGAAGTAACGATGGTTTGGAGAAATGTGAAATGGCCCATTTATCACCTGTTCGTTGCAGCTCTTGCCCTCCTAATGTTGTATCCCGTACTTTGGATGCTCTTCAGTTCATTCAAGGAAAGCCGTACGATATTCGTCACAGCGGATACCCTGTTTCCTGCGGAGTGGATCTGGAGCAACTATGTAGATGGCTGGAAAGGCACAGCGGGAAGACCGTTCATGGATTACATCACGAACTCACTTGTAATCGTAGTGATATCTACCATCGGTGCTGTGATATCGTCATCGCTGATCGCTTTTGGTTTTGCCAGACTGAATTTCAAGGGACGCACGTTCTGGTTTTCCTTGATGATGTTAACACTGATGTTGCCACATGACGTGGTATTGGTTCCTCAGTACATCATTTTCACGAAGCTCGGCTGGCTGAATACTATCTTGCCAATCGTTGTACCTACATTCTTCGGAATGCCGTTTTTCATCTTCCTGATGGTACAGTTCATTCGAACGATTCCGAAGGAGCTGGATGAGGCTGCAACCATCGATGGATGTAACAAATTCAGACTGTATATCCAGATTATTATGCCGCTGATCAAGTCTTCTCTGGCGACTGCAGCCATCTTCTCCTTCTACTGGAGATGGGAGGATCTGCTCGGTCCGGTATTGTACCTGAACTCGCCTGATAAATACACCGTGTCGATGGCGCTGAAAATGTTCCTCGATAGCGAATCTGCTTCCAACTGGGGCGCAATGTTCGCCATGTCCATCGTCAGTCTGGTTCCGGTTGTAGCTGTGTTCTTCATCTTCCAAAAACAAATTGTTCAAGGGATGAGCACCAGCGGATTGAAAGGATAAGCCAGATTACTGTATCTTCGTATCTTCGCCCGAATGAACGTTTACGAAAGTTAACCAAGGAGGTTATCGCTTTTGAATAAAGCTCAGGGTAGTCAGGCCGCTGCCATGGAGGCAGCGGCAGAGGGCCAGGCAGTGTCCGTGACCAGCTGGAAGTTTAACTTTGGACCGGACTCGGGAAGAGCAGATGAGACAGGGGATTATCTGAAAGTAACTGCAACAACCGCATATGAGGAACGCGGAGGGTACGGATTCGAGGCAGGATCTCTGGTATATGAGAAACAACGCATTCGTGATGACGATGTGTCGGATCCCACGAAACAACATCATAACAATCCGGGGCAGACAACCATGTCTGCCCGATTGCATTCAGGCTTCTGTATTCCGCTCAAAGCATCGTTCATCGTGGATGTTCCCGACGGAACCTACCAAGTATTACTTGTTGCAGGGGATGAATTGGCTGAGACAGTGACACGCGTGAAAGCTGGTGAAGGCAGGCTTGTACTGCCAACCATTCGCACACTTCCCGGACAATACGCAGAGGTTAGATTCTCGGTTGTTGTTCGCGGCGGCAGACTTCGTCTGTCATTTTCCGGTCCTGCACCTAGAATTAATGCTTTGGAGGTTACTCTTGCGAATCAGACCATGACCGTATTCCTTGCCGGGGATTCAACTGTAACGGATCAGCCGGAAAGTGGATATCCATATTGTGGTTGGGGCCAGCTGTTGCCTGCACAGTTCAAACATGATGTTGCAGTGGATAATCACGCCCAGTCAGGCCGCAGTTCCCGCAGCTTTATTAATGAAGGCAGATTGAGCGCCATTCTGGAGCGAATCAAGCCTGAAGATTTTCTGTTTATTCAATTTGGACATAACGATGAGAAGCCGGACCCTGAACGTGGGACGGACCCATTCACAACATACAAGGAATATTTGAAAAAGTATATCGACGCTGCACGCGAAGCCAAGGCTCGTCCAGTGCTCATAACCCCGGTGCATCGGCGCTATTTTGCGGATGATGGCACATTGACCGATACGCACGGCGATTATATCATCGCCGTGCGTGAGCTGGCGGAAGAGGAAGATGTTCCGCTGATCGATCTGGCTGAGCGCAGCCGTCTTCTGTTCGAGGAGGCGGGCGTTGAAGGCACTAAGGACGACTTTATGTGGGTACTGCCAGGCGAGTATGTGAACTTCCCCTCAGGCGTGGAGGATAACACGCATTTTCAGGAACGAGGCGCCCGCCGCCTTGCCCAGCAGGTAGCAGAAGCCATCCGTGAGTTGCAATTGCAACCGTTGCAGATGTATCTGCGGTAGGTGAGTAATCGTAGCAGTTGTAGAGGACTTGTTTTTACTGTTCTAGTAGATAATTTACCGCAGGATTTTAAGTCCTGTGCGTCTGTATTTAAGCGTAGCGAGTTAAACGAAGTAACGAGCCAGCAAAAGTTGCCCAGCGAATAGCGAAGGCAATAAACTTTTAAAAAACAGCGAGCGTAGCAGCGGAGGAGGGCGGAATCGGGTAGAGGGAGCGAAGCGTCCGCCTTTGGAGCGGGATTTCCCCTGCTGAGGGGGAATTGAATAGAAATCCCGAGCCAACAGCGGCCCACAGCCCGATCCGCCCGCCAAAGCGGCTGTCCTGCGAGCTATTCAGGGTTTAAAAGCTGTAGCGAGTTAAACGAAGTAACGAGCCAGCAAAAGTTGCCCAGCGAATAGCGAAGGCAATAAACTTTTAAAAAATAGGCGAGCGTAGCAGCGGAGGAGGGCGGAATCGGGTAGAGGGAGCGAAGCGTCCGCCTTTGGAGCGGGATTTCCCCTGCTGAGGGGGAATTGAATAGAAATCCCGAGCCAACAGCGGCCTGTAGCCCGATCCGTCCGCCGAAGCGGCTGCCCCGCGAGCCCACGCATTTTTAACCTATATTGCACTCGCAAAAAAAAGGAGGAGGTATATCAATGACACCTGACCAGACAGAATCAGGCACATCTGCCCGTAAGAATGTTTCATTAGCTACAGGTCACACCTACTGGGTTATTCCGGATGGTTACATTCCGCCGGAGAGCCGGGGCACATTGGAGAGTCATGAGAGCATCTGTGTACTGAACACCAGTGCCACGGATGCGGAGCTGCACATCACGATTTACTTTGAAGACAGAGAACCACTCGAAGGTATGGTCGCCGAAGTGCCAGCGAGAAGGACGAAGCACATTCGCACTGCATCGCTACGATCCGGGGAGCAGTCTATTCCACCGGGCGTGCCTTATGCGATTACGGTTTCGAGCAATATCCCTGTTATCGTCCAGTACAGTCGTTTGGACACGACCCAGCCTGAATTGGCTTTGATGAGTGTCATGGCGTATCCATTAGGATAACTTCCCCAATCGACAGCATGGCTGGAGATGGTAAGAAGCCCCGTAACCTTGCATTCAATGCAGGTACGGGGCTTCTATTTCTTCATTTATTCACTGTATTTATACGTGCTCGCATTCAGGATATCCACGTGTACCTCCACTTTTCCAAGCTTAAAACGTTGGAGTGGGTCCGCCCGGTTGTAGACTTCCTGTTTCCATAAGGGAAGGTTGTGGCGATATAAGTGTTCCACAAGACCGTATGAATCGATCTTGCGTTCCTTGGTTTTTTCAAACGTATCTCGGATTTGGGATTCGATCTGTTTCTCCGCTTCTTGTTCCATGGCATGAGGCGTACGCGGGGCTCCATGGTCCTCAATGATGGCACTTTTAACCGTAGTCGCCAGATCAAATGTTACGCCATCACCTTGCTTCCTCGCCGTGATTCTCGTCTTGGGATGATGAAGCATCAAAGTTAAGTCAGGAATTTTCCCACCATTCGCATATACATATAGTGGGTACTGATGTACACGCTCATAATTTACGTATCGTGTACCATCTGCGTCTGCTCCTGCAACTCTACCCTGACTTGTGCCTTTGGATATCACATAAAATCCATCCATTCTAACAAGGGGGGGCGTTTTATCGCCGTTGAACCAAGTCTCGTTCCTCGTTGACACCGAGGGTAAAAGAACGACAGAAGCGGGTTCCCGTAATCCATCAAGTAGCTGATGGAGCCGGATAGGTTCGTAGGCGGAATGCTGTTTGTATAGTCTCATGGGCTCAAATAATTCAATGGTCTGGGCGGATTGGTTCAACAATGCAGAGGGAGAGAGTATATCCGGAATGTTATGCTCTGTAGCGTAGATCCAGGGTGTATATCTCAATTGGCCTGAATGAAGAAGTGTATTAAAGATATCCTCCAGTCGACCATCCAAGGCTCTTTTGGATAGAACAATAGCTTTAACATGAGTCCAGAGCGTTAGCTGCTGTGACGTTTCATACAAGTCGTTAATAGCCATGTTCAGTGTTGTACCCTCGCCCCGTCCAGTCCAGATATCCCTTGTCTCCCGGGAAGTTGGTGTTTCCAGTTTTGCAATACTGGAGAAGTCAATCAGTTGGGCATAAGCAATATACTGGTTGTCTACATAGTCAATTCCTATCGCCGTAATGAAGTTTATACTTTGCACCTCTTTGGAATCCCAGCACCCCGTTAACAGGATCATGCAGCTTATAAGAAGGCCACTTATGGATGCCCATCGTTTCACGGGCGTTTCCTCCGGCGAGTAGAATCTTGTGTATGAAGTGCTTCTGGGCGCTTGGTTCTTTTCATGGAAGGTGGCATGGATACGGCCTGAGTGAAGTCTCCGGGAATGTAGGGAGATACAGGTGACAGATAGGATACGCCATAACATTCCAAGGATACGAGATGCACCAACAGGGCCAATAGTCCGATCATGAAACCGAATAATCCAAGAATGGAAGAGATGAGTAACATCCCGATCCGGATATGGGCAGTAGCCCCGCTTAGCACAGTGTTCACGAGAATATAGCTAGAGATGACCGAGATCGCTACCGTGACAATAATGGTAGGGGACGTAATCCCGGCTCTAATGGCAGCATCCCCAATAATAAGCCCGCCAACAACGCTGACCGTTTGCCCCAACGCACGTGGCAACCTACGCCCAGCTTCGTTGAATAGCTCGAACATAAAAATCATCAGGAACGCTTCCAGTGTCACCGGCATGGGCAGGCCCATTCGAGTGCCAGCAATTGTTGCCAGAAGAGGCAGGGGAATCTGTTCCACATTGAAACTGGTCAGGCCGATATAGAAGGCTGGGAAGAAACAGGCAATCAGCAGTCCGGATATACGCAAAATTCGTTCGAAAGTAACGATGAAAAAGGGTGTACTTTCGTCCTCCGGAGATTTCAACTGATTGAAAAGTGTAGTTGGTGCGATGACCGCTACAGGAGAACCTTCGATCAAAACGGCAAAACGACCGTTTAACAGGGAATCAACGACAAAATCAGGACGCTCGGTATTATCTGTAAGTGGAAAGATACTCCGAATCCCTCCCATGACAGCTCGTTCCATGATTGAGGTGCCCAGGATGCCGTCAATCTCAATCTGATCCAGATTGTGCCGAGCTTCTTTCAGAATGTCTGGATTGATAATATCTTTTACATATAGAAGTCCAATGGCCGTCTGGGTACGACCGCCTTTGACATATTTCTCATAACACATCGAAGATGTTTTCATTCGTTTGCGTATAAGGGCCACGTTGGTAGTGAGTTCTTCGGTGAATCCATCGCGCGGGCCTTTAACTGATGTTTCAATGGCTGATTCTTCTGGACTGCGTCCCGGGATATCAGCAATATCCACACTGCAGGACTGCACACCATTACCAAAAATGATCAGTAGTTGTCCACTAAATATCAACATATTAAGCTTGTTAGTATCTGTGAGGTCATCCAACGGATTCAATGTTAATCCCAGTTCTTTAGGATGTGATTCCTCAATGATCAGGGAGTGCTGTTCCAGACGTGGAATAATAAATTGGTTAATTTGTTTACCGTCGACGAGACCGTCGCAATAAAGCAGAATTACGGGCTGATCAGATTGGTCTTTAACAGGAAAGGTCTGAATAACGACATCTGCACATGGATTGAACTGCTCTTTCAAAGAGGCAAGCAGTGTTTCATGGGACGTGGTGTCAATCGCTTGATGCTCCATGATGTTTCCTCCTCTGATGGCGTGAATGGATAAAGGCAACCGTCGTCGCGATAATCGCAAGTCCGCTCAGATATACGAGATTGAACGGAAATATGTATTCGACCAGAAGCTTTTCGAAGGTCATATCATCCAGAGGATACAACATGGTTAGAATAAAGAAGACACCTAACGAGATACAACTGATAAGCCTTCTGGTAGAGCTCTTAATATTCCATATTTCTACTACAATATACATGGCGAGACTAATCCGGGTGAACGAGCCTGCGAGCCACTGGTAGATGGAAAAGAAGTCGGTCTGGGCGATGTATTTGCCCAAGGAGGCGATTCGCCATTCTTCAAAGGCGGGATATCGCATTTTGGTAGCTTCAAAAGGATCAAATTCCACAATCGCCCCGATGAGTGGGCCGACTGTAAGTCCCACAAGAACGAGTGCGAGCATCAGATACTGCCATACACGTATACGTTTGGTGAGATGAGGCTGGATATACCAGATGAACAGCAGTTCAAACATGCCTGCAAGACTGTAAATCATGCCATTCAGCACTGGATGCCAGCCATGTTCTAACACAGGCAGGAGACGACTGTAATCCTTGTATTGAGTGTTCACAATTGCAACATAGAAGCCCAGGAGTACCACCAGTGGAAGGATCAATCCTGCCGTAAATGCCAGTGAGCGGATGCCTTTATATGCCCCATAGGCACAGAGAGTCATCAGAGCAATACTAGTTACCAATATTGGCGTTTCTGTCAGGTAATTTGTTTTGGCCCAAGTCGTGGTTTCGTGCAGGGTGAAATAGATTGCGCTCAGAAAAAAGAGACTGTTCCCAACTCGAAATAACATGCCAATGGGCTTGCCGAGACGGGATGTTAACCATTCATGCAGAGTTTGATGCTGGAGGAAACGAGAGACATAAGCGAGCATTAGCGCAAATATCAAAAATGGACCGGCTGATAGCAGGACGGAAATCCAAGAATCCCTTTTAGCCGCAGCCAAAAGGGCAGGAATAATCAGAACATGGCTGATCAAGCCAACGGACAACATGATCAACATCATAGCTTGTAAAAAAGAAGGCTGTGTTCGTTTCATGCTGAGGGGTCTCCTTTTCCCAATAGACTGTCCTCAGCAGTGTTAACGTGATTGGAGCGCTTCATACCGTCAGTCGAAATAACGAATACCCATGGCTTCTCTTACCTCTAGGATCGTTTCCCGAGCCGCTCTCCAGTCAAAATGCGGGGGTTGGGGAGGATGGGAGCGTATAACTCGTTGAACCGGCGAACCAACTTCCGCGCTGTCTCAAGTATGGGGAATCATGCTTTTATTCCACTGATCAACCTATGTTTGCGACCGCTCATATTGGTGCCAAGCACACCGGCGATAATCAACAATGCACCAATATAGTGATGGCTACCCACTGGTTCATGCAATATCCATGCACCTCCTACGATGGAGATGAGCGTGGACAGATTGCTGAATACACTCATTTGCGAAGCCTCCAGATGGGTCAGGGCATAGCTCGCGAGCAGGGTGGAGATCATGGTGGAGAGAATTGCCAGATAAGCGAGTGCACCCAGATAGGATGTATCTCCAAGTGGTTTGATATAGTCCATCATGGAACCGCTGGACGCATGTCGGATCAGGGAAGCGGCGTTAAATACAATACAGCCAACCATCAGTGTGACCCAGGTTAATTCCATTGGTTTATACTTCTGGGTTAATGGTCTTGCAAGCACACCATACCCTGCAAAACAGACTGTGGATAGTAGCAATAATGCAATACCCTTCAGGTTACTCATAGATACGCCGCTTCCTTGCATCATGAAAATAAAGACCACTCCAGCAACAGATAGAAGCAGGAATAGCTTCTGCATCGTTGATGTACGTTCCTTCAGGAAAACTGAAGCGAGAACGAGTGTGAATACAGGGGCCATGGCCTGAATAATTCCGGCTTCCGATGAGTTGGAAGAGACAAGTCCAAAGGCTTGAAAGGCAAAAAATAAGACGGGAGATAAAAGCCCCAGTGGAATGATGCGCCACAGATCACGAAGGCTCAGTCGGATTTTGATCCAGCCAAAAATGACAGGAATGATGACAACGATCAGCGACAGCGCGAATCGGTGGGCAAGCACATCAATGGGATGTGCAACAGTGACGGTCATTTTAACAAATAAAAAAGATAGACCGATAATAGCTGCGTACAATACAGCTGCGATATAGGCGTATCCCCGAGTGCGTGTTGTGTTCATGAATGCTCCTCCAATACAGTAGTCATAGTTCTTTATCTTTCATTATCCTGAATTATGTCAGGTTCGAGGCATGTGCTGGCCTTATTCAATATACTGCCAGGTGCATCGTGCTACAATAGATAAAAGGTTAAACTGTATCGGTACAGTTGTTGGAGAGGGATGGGTGCATTGAGAAAATACGAAGTGATTGCCGAAGCGTTAAAGCAATGGATTCAGGAACAGATGCAGCAGGATCGTCGCCAGTGGGCAGATAAGGGCATTCGACTGCCAGCCGTTCGAGTTGTAGCAGAACAATATCATTGCAGTGTAAGCACGGCTATTCGTGCATATGAGTGGCTGGAACAGCGGCATTTGGTGTATGCCATACCTCAATCCGGTTATTATGCCGTACAGAACGGGACAGGTGCTCAGGACATGGACTGGCAGGGAGCGTTGGACTTTGCTTCAGCTGCACCCGATCCAAGGGTGTTCCCTTATGCAGACTTTCGTCATTGTGTGGATCAGGCGATGGAGAAGAAGCAAGCAGAGTTATTTATGTATGGCACGGATCAGGGATTACCTTCGCTTATTCTGCTGTTGCAGAAGCAGTTTGCGGATTATCAGGTGTTTGCGAGAACAGAGCAGTTCTTTATCACGTCAGGTGTGCAACAGGCACTAGCTGTACTTGCATTGATGCCTTTTCCCAATGGAAAGAGAAAAGTACTGCTTGAACTACCGACCTATCATAATATGCCCTCGCTACTGAGTGGATTAAATGTGCCGATTGCTGGTGTGAGACGTGCCCTGGATGGGCTGGACTGGGCATCGCTTGAACGTCAGTTTGCTGAAGGAGATATCAAGTTTTTCTATGTCATGCCACGCTTTCACAATCCGATTGGTACATCGTTGACTGTTGCTGACAAGAAGAGACTGGTCCGGCTTGCACAGCGGTACGATGTCTATCTGGTGGAGGACGATTATCTGGCCGATCTGGAGGACAATACGAAACAGGACCCGCTATGGTCCTATGATACCGAAGGCCGGGTCATCTATCTGAAGAGTTACTCCAAAATTTTGTTTCCAGGTCTGCGCATTGGTGTAGCTGTTCTGCCCTCACCACTAATTCAATCTTTTGGGGCTTACAAAAAAATGCTCGATATCGACACTTCTGTTCTGTCTCAAGCTGCTCTGGAGATCTATGTCCACAGCGGAATGTTTGCTCATCACAGGAAAGTGATTCGTAACCGCTATGCTGCCCGGATGAACACGGTGCATGAGCAACTGGACACATATCCAGACTTTGCTCCATTTATGGAGGCTCCTCGAACAGGAGGGGAGCATACCATATTACCTTTGGCGGGTGATATGCCGCTTCGTGTTCTGCTATCCCGGCTTCAAAAGCGCGGAGTCATCGTTGATACGACTGAACGGTATTATCCGGAGGGAACATATCAGGTGCATCAGGATCAGATGCTGCGCTTGAACATCTCCAATGTGCCGAAGCAGCGAATTGAGGAAGGGATGCAGAAGATCCGTGAGGAAATTTTGAAACTTCAGATCAGGCAGAGATAAAGACAAAGCTATAACAGCAAGGCCATTACAATAAAACGCATATAGTTGTTACACTCAGCATCTATCTAGTCGTATTGGCCACTCACCACTGTCTGTATATAACAAAAGGCGTCCACACAAGTTGATCACTTGTTGGACGCCTTTTCCTTGAGTTGCTATCTATCAACGATGCAGCTTGTACGCTACATGGTAGATGGAAATAATCTAATTTATTCCTGAGCCATCGCCTTGAAGGAAGCTTCTGCGGCTTCCAATGTAGCCTGAACATCCTCGTCTGTATGAGCCGTGGTCAGGAACCAGGCCTCATATTTGGATGGAGCCAGATTAATGCCACGGTTCAGCATGTGACGGAAGAAGGAAGCAAACAGCTCTCCATCCGTGTCTTGAGCATGATCATAATTCGTAACCGGATGGTTACAGAAATGAGTGGAGAACGCACCGCGAATCCGGTTGATCGTCAGTGCAATCCCATGACGGTCAGCAGAAGCTTGCAGACCCGCTGTCAGGTCGATGGCAAGACGTTCCATCTCTTCATATACACCCGCGCCTTGCAGGACCTCCAGACATGCGATACCAGCCGAGATGGATGCAGGGTTACCAGCCATCGTTCCCGCCTGATAAGCCGGGCCAAGCGGAGCAACCTGCTCCATAACGTGTTTGCGTCCGCCGTAAGCACCGATTGGCAGGCCGCCACCAATAATTTTACCAAGAGCCGTCAGATCCGGTTCAATCTCCGCATGGTTATCGAGTCCGGCATATGTCTGTGTAGAACCGTAATGGAAACGGAAAGCCGTAATGACTTCGTCATAGATAACCAGGGAGCCGTTAGATCGTGTCATGGCACAGAGACCTTCCAGGAAGCCAGGTTCCGGCATAACCATACCGAAGTTACCAACGATCGGTTCAACCATGACTGCGGCGACATCATCACCCCAGCGTTCCAAAGCATCCTTCAGGGCTTCCAGATCATTGTAGGGCACAGTAATGACTTCTTGTGCAATACTGGCTGGAACTCCCGCACTGTCGGGAATTCCGAGCGTGGACGGGCCTGAACCGGCAGCTACAAGCACCAGATCGGAATGACCATGGTAACATCCGGCGAATTTTACGATCTTGTTGCGTTTGGTGTAGGCACGAGCGACCCGAATCGTAGTCATGACCGCCTCCGTACCGGAGTTTACAAAACGAACTTTATCCATGGAAGGGATAGCTTCCTTCAACATTTTGGCGAGCTTGATCTCAAGTTCAGTCGGGGTACCGTACAGCACGCCATTTGCCGCTGCTTCCGTAATGGCCTGTGTAATATGCGGGTGGGCATGTCCTGTAACAATAGGACCGTAAGCGGCCAGATAATCAATATAACGGTTGTCATCGACATCCCAGAAGTGGGCCCCTTGGGCTTTTTTCATAAATACAGGTGCACCGCCACCAACGGCTTTGAACGAGCGTGAAGGGCTGTTAACACCTCCTACAATATGTTCAAGTGCTTCTGCGTATAGAAGTTCGGAACGGGAACGTGATGTATTCATAAGATAACTTCCTTTCGTAATGCAAAATATGATAAAGAAACAAACCACAGAAAGATATGATGATTTTCTCATAATAGTATAGCCGGGCACAACGAGAGGGCAGCGAATGGCTGCCCTCTGCATGTGTAGATTACTGAGCCGGTTGCTCTGACTTCTGATCGTCACCACTGGCTGTTTTATCTTCGGTGCTGGTTGTACTATCATCCGTTGTAGCAGGCGGGTGAATAATATCCTGAATATGCTGCTTCAATTTCTCTTCATTGGTAACCGTCAATACTTGCGCACCGCCTGCTGTACGTTCTTCTTTCAGCAGGTTCATTGGCGGAATCTGCTCACTGCCGTTCATGCTGCTCTGGTATCCGAGTCCACCCAGCTTCCACATATCGGAAAGCGTGAGATTTGTATCTACGTAAGGATTAACCTGTTCCAGAATGGCAGGCAGTTTGGCAATGGTAGTTGTTGACTGCATTTTCGCTGTTACAGCTTTCAGCAACTCACGCTGACGTTCGGACCGAGCGAAATCCGACATGGCATCATGACGGAAACGAACGTACATGAGCGCTGTCTCGCCATCTAGGTGCTGATATCCTTTTTTGAGATCAATATCGTATTCGTTATTGTCTGCTTTACTTGTATAGTGCATGTCTTTCTCCACATCAAAATCAACACCGCCAACGGCATCCACCAATTTGATGAATCCCTGGAAATCCGTATACACATAATACTGTACAGGAATGCCGAGCAGGTCGCCGGCAGCTTGCATCGCTGCATTAGGGCCATGGGTGATAGCGGTGTTGATCCGCTCCTTGCCATATCCGTCAATATTGACGTAAGTGTCGCGCAGAATGGAGAACAGATTGATTTTTTTGGTCAGTGGGTCGAGCGATACAACCATCATGCTGTCGGAGCGAGGAACTTCACCTTTTTTCAATCCACGTGCATCGACACCCATAACGAGAATATTTACCGTTTCTGAGCCTTCCCATTTTGGTGGGTCAGGCGTATTTACTTTCTCCACATTTTCGATGCCTGCAAATGGTGAATCGTCGCCGTCCTTTGCCAAACCGTCCAACTGATTGAGAATAGAACCGAAATAATATGCCGCTGCTCCTCCAATAATTAACACGAAGGCGGCAAGAGAAATCCATATGGTTCTCTTCGTCTTTCTGGTCATGCTAGCTCTCCTTTGTATTTGAGATGAAATAAAAAAACGAGTTCGAGTATTCAAGTAAGAACTAGTCGGAGCTTTCCGAACACGTCTTTTCCCAACATAAGGGCAGGACGCGGCTCCAGACTATTTTAAAGCTTGCTGAATTTTGACTGATACCATTATAATTTCTTTTTGGGCTACAAGCAATTTCAACAAAATCCAAGTGAGGTATAATCATGCTGGCGATTGATGTCAAAGATTTGCGCAAGTCGTTTAGCGTCCAGAAAAGCCGAGGTGGGCTGAAGGGCGCGTTCCAGGACCTGTTTGCACGTCAATACCAAGAGGTATTGGCTGTAAATGATATTTCGTTTCAGATTCCGCAGGGTGAAATATGCGGATATATTGGGGAGAACGGTGCCGGTAAATCAACAACGATCAAGATGTTGACCGGCATTTTGGTGCCTACTTCAGGGCAAATATCGGTTGGTGGATATGTTCCGTATCAGGAACGGGAGAAGTTTGTACAGAATATTGGTGTTGTTTTTGGTCAGCGCAGTCAATTGTGGTGGGATATTGGCGTTATCGAATCCTTCCATTTATTGCGCAAAGTATATCGTGTCGGAGAGGTCGATTTCCGCAAACGGCTGGATGAACTGGTTGAGCGGTTGCAGCTTCAGGACCTGCTAAGCCGTCCGGTACGGAAGCTCAGTCTTGGTCAGCGCATGCGCTGCGAGTTAGTGGCAGCCTTGTTGCATAATCCAAGTATTGTTTTCCTGGACGAACCAACTATTGGTTTGGATATTGTGGTGAAGTCGGAAATTCGGGATTTCTTGAAAGACATGAACAAGGAGCATGGAACGACCATACTGCTCACAACCCACGATTTGCAGGACATTGAGGCACTGTGTTCCCGGGTGATCATGCTTGATGCAGGCAACATCATTTATGATGGAGGTCTGGATCATCTCAAGTCCCAGTGGGGTAAGGAGCGGGAGATCCGCTTCAAGTTTGGTTCAGCTCACTACATCAGTCAGATGCAGGAATGGACTGCTGCGTTGCCTGTACGTTGGACGGTTGAGAATGAATTGTCCGCATCCGTATGGATTCCACTTGAACTGAATGTTTCGGATGTACTCGGACGTGTCGTTGGACAAGCAGATATTACCGATATTCAGATTATTGAGATCAACACGGATGAGATTGTGCGCAGTATTTACCAATCCGGTTCCGCCGAGCGTCCCGAGATTGTGGGAGCAGGGAAAGAAGCGGTGGGTGTATCCTGAGATGAATAGTGCATTTATTGATTTTATGCGCATCCGTTTTCTAACGATGCTGGCATACCGGGTGAATTATTACTCCGGCATTTTGATATATACGCTGAATATCGGCGTGTATTACTTTACCTGGCAAGCCATTTACGGTAGCAGTGGTGAACTCGGCGGCTTCACGGCAGCGCAGATGACCACTTACATCGCTGTATCCTGGATGGCACGTGCCTTTTACTTTAACAACCTGGACCGGGAGATTGCCGCAGATATACGGGATGGCTCCATTGCGATTCAATTCATCAGGCCGATCAATTACGTTATGGTCAAAATGATGCAGGGTCTTGGGGAAGGTATTTTCCGCTTCCTGCTGCTCATGATTCCGGGAATGCTCATTGCCATTCTGCTGTTCCCGGTTGAATTGCCTACGGCGCCATCGGCGTGGATTGGCTTTCTAGTCATGCTGTTCTTCAGTTTCCTCATTAATTCCCAGATTAATGTGATAACGGGACTGGCGGCATTCTTTGTGGAAAACAATGAAGGCATGATGCGTATGAAACGCGTCGTGGTTGATTTGTTCTCCGGTCTAATCATCCCGATCAGCCTGTATCCAGGCTGGATGTCCGCGGTGATGAAAGTATTGCCTTTTCAGGCCATTACGTATCTGCCCGGTTCCGTATTCACTGGAAGAGTGGAAGGTACCGCCATCTGGAGTGTACTCGGTATTCAGGTGTTCTGGTTTGCCGTACTGCTGCTTCCGATGGTATTGATCTGGCGTAAGGCGCGCAAGCGTCTGTTCGTGCAAGGGGGATAACAGATATGTACTATATGGGTCTGATCTGGGAATATTTGAAAAATTACATGAAAACACGACTCACGTACCGTGCTGATTTCTGGGTGGAGATCCTATCGGATCTGCTGTTCCAGGCAACTAACCTGATCTTTATCTTTGTGGTCTTTCGCCATACGGATAACCTGGGCGGCTGGAGTGAGAGTGAAGTGCTCTTTGTTTATGGATATTTTATGGTGCCCTATGGCATCTTCAGTTGTTTTATCAACCTGTGGGGATTCAGTGAGCGGTACATCGTCAAAGGTGAGATGGATCGGATCCTGACTCGTCCTGCACATAACCTGTTCCAGATATTGCTTGAAAATGTAGATCCGCCTGCACTCGTGGGCTCGTTTATCGGCTTGATCATCATGATCTTCAGTGGCGCAGAGATGGGTCTGATGCTGGAGTGGTGGCATATCCCTGCCTTGATTATTTTGGCACTCAGCTCAGTCATGATCTATGCCGGCATCTACACTACATTGACTTCACTATCCTTTTATTCGGACGCGCCGACAGGTATCCTGCCGTTGATGTATAACATTCAAGGATATGGACGCTACCCGGTAACGATCTATAACCGTGCCATTCAGGTGCTGTTAACCTGGATCATTCCGTTTGCCTTCGTGGGGATCTATCCCGCAGCGTTGTTCCTGGAGAGGTCCGAGATGCATCGCATGGCGTTGCTTACACCTGTGATGGGATTGGTGTTTGGCTCGATGGGCTTGCTGTTGTGGAATTTTGGCGTGAAGCGGTATCGCGGAGCAGGTTCATAATAACGCCCTATAGCATTTCATGGGGGAGATTAGGGAGGAACTGACATGATGTTAAATGTAGGCGAATTGGCACCGGATTTTGAGCTTCCGTCCAGTACGGGAGAATCAGTAAAGCTTTCGGATTACCGCGGACAGCGGGTACTGCTTTATTTTTACCCCAAGGATATGACCTCGTCCTGTACGCAACAAGCTTGTGATTTCCGGGATCGACATGCTGAATTTGAAGGGCTGAACACAGTCATTCTTGGAATCAGCACCGATCCGATGAAACAACATGACAAGTTTATCGCCAAATATGGACTGCCGTTCACTTTGTTATCGGATGAAGAGCACGTTGTAGCCGAGCAATACGGGGTATGGCAACTGAAGAAAATGTATGGCAAAGAGTACATGGGCATGGTTCGCTCCACTTTTCTGATTGATGAAGAGGGGAAATTGATCAAGGACTGGTCCAAGGTTCGGGTCAAAGGACATATCGAGGCTGCGCTCGATACGATAAAAACGTTATAAGATATATCTATACAATGACAGGCTGCATCTGTGGAGGGTTCTCCATAATGCAGCCTGTTTATTTGTTCAAAGGAGTATTCTTGGTGCGCCGCTTCTTGAACAAAGCTCTCGCTTGGTGAACCAGTAACAGGAATATCGGGAGGACTATGCTTACGGTCACGTCCCAGTCAAACCATGCGTACATGATTGTAGTGGTATAGAAGACAATATTCGGGGAGATCAGGATGGACATTGCAAAAAACAACATCATGGAAGGCAAGGTGAGCGGTTTATAGTCTTTCAGGCGAAATAGCTGTGCGGTTCCGACCACAAACCCGAAGACATACAACAAACTTTTGAAATAGGTCGACAACAGCCAGGCGATCGCTGTGAGCGCCTCTATTCGTTGGAAAAAGTTACCTACATTAATCTTCTGGGCAAGAACATACGATATGTATACATTGTGTTGTGTCAGCGTCGATCCAAGAACAAGCAGGGCGATCAGAACAAGCGAAGTCAACAGGGCACTTCCGAGTAATGCGGAGAACATCATGTCTCTTCTCAAATGGGAGCTGTGCGTGACATATGGCATAATCATGGAAAGAATGATCAGTTCTCCGAATGAAGCGGCTGCAGCACGAAAGCTTCCATCTATCATCGAGAAAACGGGAGTATTGAAAAAAGGCTTCAATCGGGATACCTCGGCTTGAGGAAGCAGAAATATGATCAGGAAAAGCAAGCTGAAAACGACAATCGGTGCCAGTAATTCGGAGCTTCTGCCGATCGTACCCAGTCCCTTCAGCATCCCCCAGGTGAGTGTTACAACAAAAAGGATAATGATCGCGCGAATCGGCGTGTTTAGATAAATCTGAGTTGTCATGAAATCCCCTACTTCTCGAATGCATATAGAGGCTCCCATGAGAAAGTAAAACAGGTAGGCTGCAGACAAGACGGATCCCAGCCATTTGCCGAGTACTTTGGGACAGATCTCAATTAAGGACATGTTGGGGTAGGTCCGATGAAGCTTGTACATAAGCCACAAAATAAATAATCCAATAGGTAGCGATAACAGGGAACAGATCCAGGCATCCTGTTTAGCTGAATAGGCGACCATTGTAGGATATAACAGAATCATATCTCCGATTATGGTAGTAAAGGTAAGAACCGCGAACTGTCGTATGGTGAGCTTTTCCTGGATCAACATGCAGCATGCACTCCTTTTGTAAATAAAATTCCAGATGACAAGGCGTGTCCGTATTTCCAGTCAAGCTATGTCATACCCCACATCCACGAGCCCTTCCTCTTGATCCGGTTCCATTAACTACGAAGCTTGATATGGTTGACACGAGCTTTGATTACATGAATCAGCAGGAGAATACCCGGTAATAGAATACCAACGGTTGTATCCCAATCGACCCAGTAAGGAACGACGGTGATAATAATGAAGGTAACGCCTGGTGCAACCAGATTAGCAAAAGCAAAGACAAGCATAGATGAAGGCAAAATCAAAAAAACATAGCGTTTTAACTTAAATAATTCTGCAATGCCGATCGTAAATGCATACAGATATACCATAGCTTTGAAATAAGTAGAGATCAGCCAGACTGACGCCATAAGTGCCTCGATTCGTTGGAAAAAATCTCCAATACTAATTTTTTGCATCAGAATGAAGGAGGCATAGATGTTATGTTGCGTCAGAAAGGCCCCCAGAACGAGTATGGCGATGGTTACCAGAGAGGCCAATAACAGGTTGCCCAGCCCAGCGGCCATAATTAAATCCCGATTGCGATGCTCTTGACTGGAGGTATAGGGCAAAAGCATCAAGATGGGGATGGTTTCGCCGACAGGATAGATGACACTAACGAGAATCCCTTGAGCGATGGATACCACATCCGTGTCCATGAACGGTTTTATGTTGCTCGTGTCAATTTTGGGTACTAAACAGAAACAGAGTACAAGAATGAACACAACTCCAACAGGCATTAATAACTCGCTGCTTCGGCCCATAGTCTCAATCCCGTTGTAAACTCCCCAGGAGACAGCGATCACAAACAGCAGAATGATGACACGAATCGGCGTGTATTGGAAAAGCTGGGTCGTCATGAAATCACCGACCTCCCGGGTATGGGTGGAGGCACCAATGACAAAAAAGTACAAGTAAAAGCATCCGACCAGCGTGCCAGGCCAGAATCCCAGGATGCTTCGGGATATTGCAATCAGGTTCTTGTCTGGATAAGCTTTACCGAGCTTGAGGAACATGGCCATCAGAAGCATGCCGATCGGAACACCAATCAGGGCGCAGATCCAGGCATTTTGCTTGGCATATGACGTGATGACGGAAGGATAGATCATCATCATATCCCCAACAACCATCATAAATGTCAGGGTAGCCAGTGCTCGGGTACCCAGTCGCCCTTTTTCAAGCATCTCTATCACTCCTTTTAGCTAAGTTCCGGTAAGGTAAGCCAGGAATTGATTCACAGGTTCATAGATCCAAATGATGATATAAAGCGGACTCGGGAATTCCCATAGATTCACCGCGATGACGCTGAATACGGTGGCTGAAAGTAACATCCCGCTGTATACAGCTGTTTCTTTCCATTGTTTGCCTCGAACGAGCTTGGGAAGATCGACCCACCCAATTAGGCATCCAACCACAACAACAGTGATGGAGAGTAGCATGATCTCAATCCTTTATTTGATTTTTGAATGAGTTGTCCAGTGCACCTACACGTCTAATTTGTATATTGGCTTCGTATTTGATCTCCAGATTGTCGAAATACTTGTCCCAATCGTTCTCAATTTTATTGAAAAATTTGGGGTCGACTTGATAGATCTCCTGGCCGAATCCGAAGATGTCCACATGATATTTACGGCGGACAGAATTGACGGTGCTTTGCATGAGTTCCTTAAGTCGTTCTTGGGATAGTTGTTCCAACTCGCGAATGGCTGTCATGGAGCCAATCTGCATGTCGCAATCTACTGAACCGATTGAGTTTACGGTATTAACCTTAATCTTGACTTGAGGTTCTCCTCCTACAACTTTACCTTTACGATCCGTGGATGCTCGAAGTATTTTTACCGTTACGACGCCTTTGCTCTTCGGACAGTCAATGTGTCCTACGGTAGATTTGACATTGCCTCGGATGTAATTGTATCCCTTCGATTCTGCTTCCGATAACCAGCCGATCAACTTATCCTTTTTGAAGACACCTAAACCCGTTGTGTTCAGTCTGGCAGAGGTGCGTATCGTAGATATATTTTCAGTGCTGCTTTTTTTGTTGAGATCCCCAAGAATTTGAACCCCTGTAATAACAGGCTGAATTCCTGGGGATAACATGTAATCGATAAGTTGGTCTCCCGTTACCGTCGTTGTTGGAGCCCAGGTTTTGGAGGAAACGTCAAGGGAACTAAACAGCTTCTCTGCCGGAATGTTATCCAGAGGTGTCAGCAAATCAAGCACTTCCGATGCTTTCGTATTTCGCGCGACCATCACATAATAGTCGGGACGAACGGTTGGTTCACGCAGTAGAGCTTCCATGACATCATAGATACCCTCTTCGCGGGCGAACTTTTCTCCAAACACAAGAATTCGGATATGAGACATGAAGATTTTTCTAGGGCTGGTTTCGGTGAGCTGTTGTATGGCTTCCAGCAGGGATTTGGCGGTGGCCTGGTATTGAGTTACAGACGTTCCCTTGGAACCAGATGACTTGGCTGATATTTCATTTGGAACCACAACTTGTGCGCTAACCCGAATCTGATCACCATCCTTGTCAACACCTAGACCGAGCATGATGCCGAGTTCATTCATTTCTTGGCGATCCCAGCATCCTGTAAGCAAAGGAAGCATGACTGCAAAGCACATCAATAAACGTAAGCTTTTATTCATATTTGGGTCTCCTGACTGAGTCAACGCTTGGTTTTCCTAGGTGTTTGTCTTGTGACATTCGATGATCCTGTGGATAACGGGCGGGTCTTCATGCGTGACCACGGCACACGAAAGATGGTGTCTTTCATATCTTTTTGAATATAAGGTGCAAAAGGAGACATGTAGGGCACACCGAAAGAACGCAAGCTGCAGAGGTGGGTTACCGTAATGAGTAATACAATCAGAATGCCGTAGAAACCGAAGGCTGCCGCCATCATCATTAGTACAAAGCGCAAGATTCGTACCGAGATGGACAGACCATTCTCCGGGACGACGTAGCTGGATATCGCAGTAATGGATACGATAATGACCATCGCAGCCGATACAACCCCTGCATCTACTGCAGCTTGACCAATAACAAGCGTACCGACAATGGACACAGCCTGGCCGACCGTTTTGGGTATCCGAATACCTGCTTCTCGTAAGATCTCATAGGTTAACTCCATCAACAGGGCTTCAATGAAAGCGGGAAAAGGGACACCTTCCCGCTGGGCTGCCAAACTGATAAGCAAATTGGTGGGCAACATCTCCTGATGGAACGTTGAAATGGCAATATAGAATGATGGGGATAGCAGGGCGATGAAAAAGGACAGATAGCGAATCATCCGGATCAATGTACTGATATCTGCTCGCTGATAGTAGTCTTCTGGAGACTGAAAAAAGTGTACAAACAAGGCAGGCACAAGTAATACAAAGGGTGTTCCGTCCACAATGATCGCAACCCGTCCCTCCAGCAGGGCAGCAGATACGGTATCTGGTCTTTCACTGTTATAGACGGTCGGGAAAACCGTCATCGTTTTGTCTTGCACCAGTTCTTCGATATATCCACTCTCCAGAATGCTGTCTATATCTATCTTATCCAGCCTTTGCCGGAGCTCCATCACGATCTCCTGATCCACGATATTCTCCAGATAGAGCACGGCAACTCGGGTCTTGGTAACCCGGCCAATCTCTCTCTCTTCAATCCAGAGATGAGGGTCACGGATTCGTTTGCGGATTAAGGAGGTATTTGTACGCAGATTCTCATTAAAGCCCTCCATCGGCCCACGAACAACGGTTTGGGAGATGGGCTCTCCAACGGAGCGATCTTCCCAGCCTGCAGCGCCAATCTTCAATCCTCGAACTGAACCTTCAATCAGCAAGACGGCTGATCCAGCAAGCATCGCATTCAGGATCTCATGCATATCCTCGACCAGCATGACATCACTGGCGGTCAGAATATCATTCTGAAGGTAACTCAGATGTTCATCATCTGATGAAAAGTCGGGTAGATCATGTCTTTGCAATAAAGATTCCATGATGGAGTGATTCAGAATCTGAACATCCACCAGTCCGTCGATGTACAGCATGACGGCAGGCCACTTATGTAAACATTGCAGGGGACGGATCATCAAGTCGGTACTATTCCCCATCATTTGCTTGCAATATTCCGTATTGTCGTTCAGATTTGGAGAAATTTCCTTATGATCTTTACGGTCTTGCACCGATGTACTCATCCCATTGCCCCCTATACATCCTATAATTGCAAGTTAGTATGACCTGAATGAATCGGGATTATCACATAAAAAGAGAATGGTTGCATATGAGTGGTATACAAAAGGAAGTTTGAGGTGAATCACAGTAGCGGAGGTGTTTTATTTCAAACAAAAAAAAGAGCCGCGCGGTTACGCAACTCCTTGCTTATTCTTATTATTTTTACTTTTGTCTTTGTCGAACTGGGGTTGGCTTGGATACGGTGGATCTTGCTGCCCATGCTTTGCGGTAACGATAGAACACGGCTACGATGAGCAATAGGCCGATTCCTCCCACGATATATGCTGCATATTGATGAGCCAGATGGAATACGGCGTTCCACTGAGGGCCAAATATTTTGCCAATGCCCAGAAACAGTACAACCCAGAACAGTGCGCCTGAATAGGCGTAGAGAGCGAATTTGCGAAAGGGAACAGCGGCTATACCCGCGAAATACCCGGTGAAATGTCTTACTCCCGGAATGAAATAACCGATGAAGATTAAAGCATTACCATACTTGGCAAACCACTTTTGCGTTTTATCGAGCTTGTCCTGCTTCATCAGAAACCATTTTCCGTATCGTGTTATAAAGGGCAGTCCTGCTTTGGCTCCAATAAAATAAGTGATGGTCATGCCAATCGTTGTTCCCAAAAAAGCCAGTATGGTGAGGATTCCGAAGTCCAGATGCCCCTTGTAGGAGAGAAACCCTGCGTAAGCCATCGTTGTTTCACCAGGAAAGGGAAGTGCGATGAATTCAAGCAACAAGCCAAAAAACAATACGCTGTATCCGTAGGACCCAAACAGATGTTGGATCTTCTCAAGCAATTCCAATAGATTTCACTCTCCTGAATACGGGTGGGAGCATGAATACTCTCCAAGGTGTTTTAATGTGTTCTGCCTGTTCATTATGCTACCTAATCTGAAGCGAAGAATCAATCAGGCTACATAGCAAATTGTGAAAAAATATTAAACAAAATCACGTCTTTTTTCAATGTAGCCTCCATATAATTCTAACAAATCTGCTGAAGTCTATCAGCAAATTACTAGAGACGGTGGAGGTCGATTCGTAAATGGTACAGAGACCGGAATTGAGAATCAAGGAAAATGGGGGAAACTCTGCAACAACCATACATATGTTTTTATCTGGACAATGGCATGTCATTCTCATGCGGATTGCGATATTGTTATGTGCATTTGCTGTATATGCAGGCACGGCTTATGCATCTGCTGCTTCCGGCTCAGGTGATCCAATCCCGGAAGATAAGAATACTCAAGACAAGGTAGTTTATCTGAGTTTTGACGATGGACCGGGGAACCATACCCGTGAAGTATTGGATATTTTGCGTAAGGAGAAGGTTTTGGCTACATTTTTTGTACTGGGTGAGCAGGCAGAACGTTATCCCGAGTTAATCCGGGGGCTTGTGGAGGATGGACATGCTTTGGGCAATCATACGTTTAATCATCAATACGAACAGCTGTACAGTGATTTTAAAGTGTTCTGGAAACAGATCAAGCAGACAGAGGAAGTGCTGGAGCGTATTACCGGGTTCCGTCCGAATCTGGTGCGAGCACCAGGCGGTACTTACGGGCATTTTGACCAGAGTTATTTTGATTTGCTCCAACTGGGTGGATACACCGTCATGGACTGGAACGTCGACAGTGGGGATTCCAAGCGTAGAGGTGTTCCGGCCAAAGAGATCCTCAGCAATTCGACCAAAGTACCTGCGGGAGCACGTTCGGTCATTGTCCTGATGCATGACGGTGGTGCACATGCTGAAACGGTAAAAGCACTTCCGGGTATTATCAAATATTATCGTGATCATGGATATCGTTTTGACACCATAAAGAGTACGGATCAACCAGTTCAATTCCGTGTACATCCAGATGGTAAGTATAAGGCCCGCAAGGCGCCAGGAAAGGCCTGGATCGCAGAGCATGTAGAAGCGAACGCGACGTTATGGCTTCCAAGCAAGAAGCTGAAGGTAGAGGTGGGCTTGGCTGCAGCTACCTTGCAACCGGGCGAGTTCCGCATGGAGGGGCAGCGAATCATGGTGCCATTGCGTACTTTCATGAAAAAATTCGGGGGCAGCACTCGCTGGGACTCTGAAACAAGGACGGCCATAGCAGTATGGAAGGAAAGAACGATTCATGCAGACAGTGTGAGTGGAACACTGACTACAACCGGGGCAATTGAAACGGGAGCAGTACAGAGTCAAGGTGGAACCATCTGGGTTCCGTTACGTGAGCTACTGGAGCAGATGGGGTTGAGGGTGAATTCCTTAACCAGTAATGAAGCAGAGTGGACGGTAAAGGCGGGCACTTCCAGATCCATTTCGGCAATGAACAACATATTTAAGTATAAAATGATCTGAAGAAAGTCATTCTTGCAGGACTATTCTCTCTACTTCCGGGCAACACTGAATCATAGATTACTATGGTTCAGGAATGCTGATGAACGGAAGGAGATCAGAGAAATGTCTTATATCCGAATGGAACATGAACATGCTGTTGAATTGTTAAACAGGGTCATGAAGCGTGTTGAGAGTGTGATTATTGGCAAAAAAACAGAGATTCGTTATGTCCTTACCGCAATGCTCAGTGGAGGTCATGTACTTCTGGAAGATGTGCCGGGTACCGGGAAAACGATGCTGGTTCGTGCCGTTGCTTCTGCACTGGACTGCTCCATGGGCCGGATTCAATTCACGTCCGATGTCATGCCGGCAGATGTTACGGGCACTTCAATCTATCATCCACATACAGCTGAATTCAAGTTTCGGCCCGGACCCGTCATGTCCAACGTTGTCCTGGCTGATGAAATAAATCGCGCTTCACCACGCACTCAGTCTGCCCTGCTGGAGGCAATGGAGGAACGACGTATTACGGTTGATGGCACAACCTATGCCTTGCCACGCCCGTTCTTTCTGCTGGCGACACAGAACCCGTTACAGTTCGAAGGTACGTACCGTCTGCCTGAAGCGCAGCTGGATCGATTTATCATGAGAATTGGACTGGGGTATCCCGATCCGGAACAGGAATTGGAATTGTTAACCCGCATGCAAGGTAGAGAAGCGATTGATGAACTTCGCCCTGTCCTGCTTGCTGAAGAGGTCGTAGCCATGCAGCGTGAAGTCAAACAGGTACATGTTGATCCGGTCGTTAAACAGTATCTGGTGGCTGTTGCTGTAGCCTCTCGCAGCCTTCCGGCGGTCAGACTGGGCATCAGTCCGCGTGGAACACTGGCCTGGATGGCTGCGGCGCAGTCATTTGCCTATCTTCAAGGGCGCAGTTATGTCATTCCGGATGATGTGAAAGAGGTAGCGGTGCCTGTCCTTTCCCACCGTATTCAATTGAAGGCCCAGAACAGAGCGGAGGTTTGGGGGCAAGTACAGGTCATTGAAGAAGCATTGTCATCGGTCCCGGTACCTGTACAGATGGCATCACAGGGAAGGGGACGGAGGCAATGACTGCGCTGGGACAACGGATTGTGAGTGCTGTCTTGGTGGTGGCTTTTGCTTCCTTGTATCAGTGGCATGGGGGCAAAGCGGCGTTGTTTCTATCCGTTATAGCTTTCTTGATGTTCACAGGAGGTCTGCTTCTCCATTGGTTCGGACCACGGCGTATTCACATCCGTCGGAAAATACACACGAACCGGATTGAGGCAGGCGAGCAGGTACGGGTTCTAGTCGAACTGGAATTCAATTGCCGTATTCCATTGTTATGGATCGTTCTGTGTGAGAACACACCTGCAGGTGTTCATCGCAAATTGATTTTCCCGGGAACACGGCGACAATTTTCCTATCAATATGAATGTTCCGGGTTACGCAGAGGAGTCTACAGATGGGATACGGGCAGATTGTACTGGGGTGATATGTTTGGCTGGAATACCCTCTCCGCAGAGACCTCGGGAGGTACCCCCTTGATTGTTGTTCCTCAAGCAACAGCTTGGGGGAAGGGTGATTCGGTAGAATTCGCAGCGATGATTGAAGGCACTCTGTCAGAGCGAAGAAATAGCCAGGGGAACCGTAGCCCTGAGTTCCGTGAATATCAGCAGGGTGACCCACTGGGACGAGTTCATTGGAAAAGTACAGCCAAAACGGGAAAACTTCAAGCCTTTCTGCCTGATACCACGGATCTGGCTTCGCTCGGCATCCTTGTGTATGAAGGCGCGTCAGGTTATGACGTAAAACAACAGGAGAACATGGATGCACCTGCTTTTGAACGAGTGGTTCGTGCAGCTGCCCGCTGGATTCATACCGCTGAACGGGATGACATTCCTTATCATCTGTGGATGGAAGGCGGCGATAAGAACTATGATGCACAAGATCAATGGAAACATGGGCCGTTCCATGCAGATGATGAGAATCATGGACTGGACAAGTTAGCGGGGGCACGAATATCCAAAGCACAATCAGGCTCTGTTTCGCTTCGAACGGAGATGCTGGATGGACTAACGAGCGGGTCGCGAATTGTTGTTCTCACAGGTAAGATGGATCAGGTTCTGGCCGACTGGATCATAACTGCAATCGGGTCGGGTTATCGTGTAGAGGTGCAATTGACTGAGGCAAACCAGGACCAAAACCAATTAGGATCAACGGATAGATTGATGAATGGATTGGGATATGACAGCTTAAGTTTGGAGCGGCTTCGTCACAGCGGGGTGCCGATCCACGCGGTTACAGACGTTGCGTTATCTTCATTGGGAAAGGTGGAGGTAACGGATGTGGGAGCGTAATGGTAACCAGCAACCCAATTCCACTGTGGCCAACTTAGAGTCAACGGACCGTACGAGAATGGAATCGGCCCATTCCGTATATAAAGCTGTGAACCAGAATTCTGTGACGGACTTAAAGGATGAGGGATTTGTTAGCGTACCTGTCCTGTACAAAATTGTTATTTCGGCCATTTTACTTATACTGTCTCTGGAGTGGATATATCCTGTTACATCATCAGATCAGCAGGGCAGTGAGCGGTTCTTGTCCGTAATGGCGGGATTAACAGGAGCATTGTTGCTCGCGGGGTTAATTCGTACAGGATGGATCACCGGAGTGCTGATCCGATTATTCATTGCACTCGCTGCTTTATGTCTGATGTACGGAGGAAGTGATCCTGTCCGTTGGGCGGTTGCATACCCGGGAATACTTTCAGCGGATATGGACACGTTTATAAATAACTGGCGATTTCACTCGATTAGTACAGAAACGAGAGGTTTGTTCATGATGTGCGGCTGGAGCATGCTCATGGCTTCTGTGCAATCCCTCGTATTGTTACGTCGAAGCGTTATGCTGTTTGGCAGTGCAACGCTGCTTTATTTGCTTTTGCTTGAATCCTTTGCGGGGCTGGATGTGTATGCTTCTGTAATACGGTCTGTCCTATGGACTTTTCTTATTCAGGCTCTGCTCCAGCTATTACGTCTCAATGGAGGAGTCACGACTCCGAGTTATCGTGGTAGCCCCTATGGCCGTTGGAGTGCAGTAACTATCGTTGTTTCCGCAGGTATGGTGCTTCTCTCCGCGTTACCTGGCCAGTTTGCTTCCATTCCTCAACCGGAACGCATATCTTTGGAGCAGATGGGTGAACGCCTAGCTCGCTGGGCAGGTTATACACAGCACAGTAGTATCCCTGCTGCAACGGCAGTCACGGGATATAGCACAGCGGACGCGCCTATGGGAGCACCGTTGGTGCAGGGGAACTCCATCTTTTTTATAGCAAAGAGTCCAAAAGTGACGTATTGGCGAGGGGAGACCCGTTCATATTATAACGGTAGTACTTGGAGTGATCCGGGTCAAAGCTTCGAAACGGCCAGTCCATCCGGAATGTTGCGTGCTGATGGTTGGGAGAATCCAACCTATTGGAGTCGCATTCGCCAAACCGTCACGATGCAGCGAGAGTGGAAAGGACCAAATCCACTCTTTACCGGGGGCATCCCGGTCAACGTATCGTTCCAGGATAAGAACAAGGATAATCAGGAAAACATGTTTTCTTTGCTGTCTAATCGCGATTCGGCAACATTGTGGCTCGCAGGCTCCGGAAACGATAAGATGGTTAAACATTATTCGGCAGACGTCATGGTTCCTGTCGCAACACCTGAACAGTTACGTCTGCTTGAGGAAACGAATAAAGGGAAAGATCCGGCAGCCATTCGGAGGGACTATCTGCAATTGCCTGCATCACTCCCTGGTAGAGTGCAGACGCTTGCCAAGGAAATCATTCAAGGCAGTGAGACCCGGTATGACGCTGTGCAAGCCGTCAAGACTTATCTGGCTGCTCATGCCGAGTATACGTTGGATACCCGTATGCCACCGCGAGGAACGGATTTTGTGGATGATTTTCTATTCGTCACCCGGCAGGGGTATTGCAATCATTTCTCTACAGCTATGATTGTGTTGCTACGTGCAGAGGGCATCCCCGCACGCTGGGTTAAAGGTTTTGGCCCCGGAGTTGCTGACCCGGATGTGCCCAGTCAGTATGTGATTTCACAGGGAGATGCACATTCCTGGGTAGAGGTATATTTTCCGGGTGCAGGCTGGATGCCGTTTGAGGCCACGCCGGGCTTCACCATGGCGCAAGGCGCGGGCGAAAGTGTCGCAGCGCTCGCCGGGCCGCAGCCTGTTGCGGAGACTCCGCCGTATATGAGCGGCGGATTGGCTAATGCGGGCGCATGGCTGCTCGCCCGCGCACGGGCCATTGCCGCGGAGCCGTGGCTCGCGGCAGCCCTTGTGGCTGCGGCCCTGCTGGGCGCCGCTGCTCTGGTCCGCATGCGGCGGCTACGCCCCGCGCTGCGGTTAGGGCTGCTGCTGGCGTGGCCACGCAGCAGCTTTCCAGACCGAGAGCGGCTGCTGCGTGCCGCCGCTCCGGTCTGGGCCGCGCTCGCGCGCCGGTACGGCCCGCGGCCGCCGGGTATGACGCTGCGTGAATATGCAGCGTCACCGGCTTTAGCCGCAGGCGCGGACGGCGCGGACATCGCGCGGTTTGCAGCCGACTGGGAACGGCTGCTGTACGGTCCAGACCGTCCGCTGCGCGCGGACAGTCTGAACTTCCTGCGCCGGGCACTGCGTTTGGCCCGGCGGTTGCAGGCGTTGTAACACAAGGATGTTACAACGTTACACCAAAGTTCGAAGCAGCTGCCATACAGTCGCTATCGCTTTCCAATAGAGCTTGGCCACTTGTGGGCAGATGAAGATCTCCATTGCTGGCGCATTGTTATCTAAATGAAGCGTTTGGTTCATCGCTGCATGCCATACATAAGACGCCTTTCGCGCTGCGCTGCGAACGAGGCGTCTTTCCACGATCATACACTTGAACCAGCATCTTGTTGCCAAGCTTTTCTGTTCGAAATTTCATATTTAGAGGCATTTGGTAATCCTGTTTTGAGATGTCGAAAAAAGGAGTTTCGCCTTTCCTTGACGGTATGTTTTGTCGTTGCGTATAATTAGTTTCATTGAATTGAGGGAGGCACGGTTATGAATAAACAGAATGAAATTGTAGTTGTCCTTGACTTCGGGGGTCAATACAATCAGTTAATCGCCAGAAGAATCCGGGATCTTGGCGTATACAGCGAGCTTTTGCCGTATAACACACCGGCGGAAAAGATCGCAGAAATGGCACCAAAAGGAATCGTATTTTCAGGTGGGCCGTCCAGCGTATACGCTGAGAATGCTCCACACGTGGACCCAGGTGTCTATGACCTAGGCTTGCCAATCTTCGGTATCTGCTACGGAATGCAGCTTATGGCCCAACAGCTCGAAGGTAAAGTAGAACGTTCCGAGAAGCGAGAGTACGGTAAAGCAGACCTTGAGTTTGCCGCTGGATCTACATTGGCAAAAGGCATTGAAGGCGAACATACGGTATGGATGAGTCACGGTGACCACGTGGTTACACTTCCTCCAGGTTTCAAATTGGATGCAGGTACGGAAAGTGCGCCAATCGCTGCCATGAGTGACGATGAGCGTAAATTGTATGCTGTTCAGTTCCATCCGGAGGTACGTCACTCTGTTCGCGGTAACGACATGATTCGTAACTTCCTGTTCGAAATCTGTGGTTGCGAAGGCAACTGGACGATGGAGACATTCATTGATGACACCATCAGAGACATTCGTGAAAAAGTGGGCGACAGTAAAGTACTGTGTGCACTGAGCGGCGGTGTAGATTCTTCCGTTGTAGCTGCATTGCTTCACAAAGCCATTGGTGATCAACTGACATGTATGTTTATCGACCACGGTCTGTTGCGTAAAGGTGAAGCAGAAAGTGTAATGGAGACGTTTGTCGGCAAATTCGACATGAAAGTTGTCAAAATTGATGCACAAGAGCGCTTCATGTCCAAACTGGCTGGCGTGGATGATCCAGAACAAAAACGTAAAATCATCGGTAACGAGTTTATTTACGTATTTGATGAAGAGTCCAAGCAGTTCGATGATTTTGCATTCCTGGCACAAGGTACACTGTATACGGACATCGTAGAAAGTGGTACAGCGACTGCACAGACCATCAAATCCCACCACAACGTGGGCGGTCTGCCTGAGGACATGAACTTCAAACTGATCGAGCCACTGAGCACGTTGTTCAAGGATGAAGTACGTAAAGTCGGTACCGAGTGTGGCTTGCCGGACGAAATTGTACACCGTCAGCCATTCCCTGGTCCGGGTCTTGCGATCCGTGTGCTTGGTGAGGTTACCGAAGAGAAACTTACCATCGTTCGTGATTCAGACTACATCCTGCGTGAAGAGATTGCCAAAGCCGGTCTCGACCGCGAAATCTGGCAGTACTTCACAGCCCTGCCTAACATGAAGAGTGTCGGCGTTATGGGTGATGCACGTACGTATTCCTACACTGTAGGTATCCGTGCTGTAACATCCATCGACGGTATGACTGCGGACTGGGCACGTATCCCTTGGGATGTGCTGGAGAAAATCTCCGTACGGATCGTTAACGAAGTTGATAACGTAAACCGTATCGTCTATGACGTAACTTCCAAACCACCTGCAACAATCGAGTGGGAATAGGGTATAGACTCTTAACGATAGATTATAAAAAATGCTCTTTTATCTGCGGTATTTCGCAAATAAAAGGGCGTTTTTTTATTAAGAAGAATATTGTGATCAAATTTTTGTAGGGCTACTTTTTTTACAAGTAATAAACTTTCAAAATTAATCCCATTTTAAAGTTGACTTCATGATCCTTTCAGGTCGGGCCTGTACAATAAGTACATACTAAGAGCTATATGGCTACTGAAAGGAGAATTGAATGTATGCGTAAAACCGACTATATGAGCAAATGGAAGATGGGCATTGGGAGTGCGTTTCTGATGGTGATGCTTGCAGGATGCGGTTCAGGAATGCAAGATCTGGCTTCCGGTTCGGGGGACTTTCCATTTGTGAACTTAGAGGCAACGGATGCTTCTTCCGATCAGACCAGAAACCAGGAATTATCCTCTGACTCAACAACGAACGCAAATCAGGAACAACAAGAGGTACAAGATGCTCCGCAGACAGAGATATAATTAACATAGGACTGATCTGGTAAAAAATAGCCCCGGAACATGTCGCAAATTGCTCCATATACCTAATGAGTATAAGCCTTCGGAATACGAGACATCGTTATTCCTAGATCATCATTCACCTGATTGCTAAAACGCATCAGAAATATAAGCTAGCCTGATTAGAGCGCTTCTGCTCTTTGATCAGGCTAGCTTTTTATGTTATCCTGCTGAACTTTCAGTCTGAAAGAATGGACATATCCCATTGAGATTACACCGAAAAAAGCGTATTCAATTGGGTTGTAAACCGCTGAACTGGTTCAATCTGTTAAATAATACGAACGATATTCTAAAATCGTGATATTAATATTCGTTTTTCTCATTGACAAAAACATACTGCCCTCCTAAAATAGTGATGGGAAACAAACAAATAGCGCATACTTATTCGTATAATCCTGGGGATTGGCCCGGGAGTCTCTACGAGATCACCCTAATGATCTGGCTACGAAGAGGAGAAGGCTAAGCACATGAATTCTACATGATTGCGGGGACATCACGCACATTAGAATTTTTTTTGTTCTTAGTAAAGGCATCATGCCACTCCTTGTCAGCTGAACCCTGGGTGAAGAATCTTCATCAGGGTCATTTGTCGTTTTTCAATATGGCTTCAACATCTCTAAGGGGGAGTTAGTAATTATGGATCGTTTCTTTAAATTAAAAGAAAACGGAACAAACGTTAGAACGGAGATTGTTGCGGGTCTCACTACGTTTATGACAATGGCTTACATTCTTTTTGTAAATACGTTGTTCTTGGGACAAGCCGGTGCGGGGATGTCGGATAATGCAGTATTCTTTGCAACAGCCGTCGGCGCCGGATTAATGACTATTATTATGGGATTGTTCGTGAATATTCCGATCGCACTTGCACCAGGTATGGGGCTGAATGCGTACTTCATGACTGTCGTTCTAAGTTCGAATGGAGCGATTACTTGGCAAGCAGCTCTCGGAGCGGTATTCCTTTCCGGTATTGTGTTCATTATTTTGACCGTGACGAAGATTCGTCAAATGCTGCTTGTTGCAGTTCCGCAGTCAATCAAAATGGCCATTACGGTGGGTATCGGTCTCTTTATTACCATTATTGGTTTCAAACTTGCTAATCTCGTGGCTGTAACAGTTAATGTTGCACCAGACGCAGATCTGAGTCAGCCGATTCCGGGTAGCAGTTTTAACTTGTCATTGGGCAACTTTGTAACACATCACGATGCGTTGCTGGCCCTGATTGGTTTGCTCCTTATTGCTATTCTGATGGTTATGCGCGTCAAAGGCGCTCTGCTGATCGGGATCGTAGCAACAACGCTGATTGGTATTCCGATGGGAGTTACGAATCTGAGTGGTCTTTCAGGCGCAAGCTGGTTGCCTAACTTCAGTGATCTGGCGGTTGGACAGCTGGATTTGAAAGGTGCCATCAGTCTCGGATTGTTCGAGATCATCTTCATCTTTACCTTCGTTGAATTGTTCGACACGTTTGGTACGATGGTAGGTACTGCAACACGTATGGGGATTATGAAGGATAAGAAAAAAGGCGAGAAAACGATCGGTAAAGCGATGCTCGTCGATGCAGTTGGTGTCAGCGCAGGTGCTGCACTAGGTACAAGTACCATTACTGCATACGTTGAAAGTGCTTCAGGTGTTGAGGCAGGTGGACGTACAGGACTGACTTCGGTAACGACAGGTTTGTTGTTCATTTTGGCCCTGTTTATCGCACCGCTTGCGCTGGTTGTTCCATCCGCTGCGACGGCTCCGGCATTGATCATCGTGGGTGTACTTATGATGAGTCAAGTGCGCAGCATTGAGTGGGATGATTTCCTGCAAGCTTTCCCTGCATTCCTTACCATTGTATTGATGCCTTTCACAGGTGGAATCGCAAACGGAATCTCCGCAGGTATCGTATCTTATGTGATTCTGGCGGTGTTCAGTAACTTGGTTACAGAGCGTAAAGTGAAAATTCACTGGCTTATGTGGATTTTGGCGCTCATTGTAGTTTGCCGATACGTATTTATTGGCGGGGAGTAAGCGTACATTAGGTTTAATGAAGAATACGGAGATAAGTTTGATACCTTATATATGAAAGAAGCGGAAGCCACGGGATTAGACCCGGAGCTTTCGCTTTTTTTGTATTCTTTTCTTGAGCAAAATGAATTTCAAAAATGTTTTCCTTCTATATAGAAGGAATGAGTATAATGATTTATGATTTGTTGGTTGTTTATCCAATGAAATTATCGGTTAATAGGTTCTATAACGCGATGAGTCTGTACTGTATACAACTTGATTTCTCTATAATTGGATTAGGAATTATATGAAAAACCTTTTTTAATTACTCCGATCATTAAAGTTAGTGCGCAGATGTATCATTTAGCCGGCTATAAGGAGATACTTGTTAAAAGGACTACAGGGTGCTCATTTTATAAGAATTTAATGTTTATCGAAAAAAGACTTGCGTTCCATAACTGTACATGGTATATTCTATTTCCGGCCAAAAAAACACGAGATACACGGTGCGGCAAGCGATTGAAATAAGCTTCGAAAGAAACTTAAAAAAAGAGCTTGCAAAGTTGGTTCGGACATGATATTATATAAGAGTTGCTGAAGAGAACAACATTCGGTAACAAAACGAGTTTGATCTTTGAAAACTGAACAACGAGTGAGTAAACATTCTGCTTGCAGAATGAACGCAAAAGTTTGAGACAAGCCTTGGCTTGGATCGACTGGAGCACAAATGAGATTTTTAATCTCGTCAGATTCAAAATGAGCTTATCGCTCTTTTCAATACTTTATTGGAGAGTTTGATCCTGGCTCAGGACGAACGCTGGCGGCATGCCTAATACATGCAAGTCGAGCGGAGTTGATAGGAAGCTTGCTTTCTTGATACTTAGCGGCGGACGGGTGAGTAACACGTAGGCAACCTGCCCTCAAGTTTGGGACAACTACCGGAAACGGTAGCTAATACCGAATAATTGTTTTCTTCGCCTGAAGGAAACTGGAAAGACGGAGCAATCTGTCACTTGGGGATGGGCCTGCGGCGCATTAGCTAGTTGGTGAGGTAACGGCTCACCAAGGCGACGATGCGTAGCCGACCTGAGAGGGTGATCGGCCACACTGGGACTGAGACACGGCCCAGACTCCTACGGGAGGCAGCAGTAGGGAATCTTCCGCAATGGGCGAAAGCCTGACGGAGCAATGCCGCGTGAGTGATGAAGGTTTTCGGATCGTAAAGCTCTGTTGCCAGGGAAGAACGCTTGGGAGAGTAACTGCTCTCAAGGTGACGGTACCTGAGAAGAAAGCCCCGGCTAACTACGTGCCAGCAGCCGCGGTAATACGTAGGGGGCAAGCGTTGTCCGGAATTATTGGGCGTAAAGCGCGCGCAGGCGGTCATTTAAGTCTGGTGTTTAATCCCGGGGCTCAACCCCGGATCGCACTGGAAACTGGGTGACTTGAGTGCAGAAGAGGAGAGTGGAATTCCACGTGTAGCGGTGAAATGCGTAGATATGTGGAGGAACACCAGTGGCGAAGGCGACTCTCTGGGCTGTAACTGACGCTGAGGCGCGAAAGCGTGGGGAGCAAACAGGATTAGATACCCTGGTAGTCCACGCCGTAAACGATGAGTGCTAGGTGTTAGGGGTTTCGATACCCTTGGTGCCGAAGTTAACACATTAAGCACTCCGCCTGGGGAGTACGGTCGCAAGACTGAAACTCAAAGGAATTGACGGGGACCCGCACAAGCAGTGGAGTATGTGGTTTAATTCGAAGCAACGCGAAGAACCTTACCAGGTCTTGACATCCCTCTGATCGATGCAGAGATGTATCTTTCCTTCGGGACAGAGGAGACAGGTGGTGCATGGTTGTCGTCAGCTCGTGTCGTGAGATGTTGGGTTAAGTCCCGCAACGAGCGCAACCCTTATATTTAGTTGCCAGCACTTCGGGTGGGCACTCTAGATAGACTGCCGGTGACAAACCGGAGGAAGGTGGGGATGACGTCAAATCATCATGCCCCTTATGACCTGGGCTACACACGTACTACAATGGCCGGTACAACGGGCTGCGAAATCGCGAGATGGAGCCAATCCCAACAAAGCCGGTCTCAGTTCGGATTGCAGGCTGCAACTCGCCTGCATGAAGTCGGAATTGCTAGTAATCGCGGATCAGCATGCCGCGGTGAATACGTTCCCGGGTCTTGTACACACCGCCCGTCACACCACGAGAGTTTATAACACCCGAAGTCGGTGGGGTAACCGCAAGGAGCCAGCCGCCGAAGGTGGGATAGATGATTGGGGTGAAGTCGTAACAAGGTAGCCGTATCGGAAGGTGCGGCTGGATCACCTCCTTTCTATGGAGAATCGTTTCCTGCAACGGAAACATTCAAATATGCAGCTTAGCTGCAAAACACTCACTCGTTGTTCGGTTTTGAGAGCTCAAACTCTCAAAACAGCTTGCTTTTGCATGGAGCTTGTTCTTTGAAAACTAGATATCGAAACGAAACAAACGCGAATTAGAACATTCCTTTAAGCTGAACTTGTGCAAACAAGTCAAGTGTATAAAGGTAGTTAAATTGCTTTTGTGAGGGTATCGGGTGAGAGCGACTTTTGGCTTTGCGCAAGCAAAACAAGGGAAGCGAGCGACCGAAACCGGAACAAAATGGTTAAGCTACTAAGAGCACACGGAGGATGCCTAGGCGCTAGGAGCCGATGAAGGACGTGGCGAACAACGAAACTGCCTCGGGGAGCTGTAAGCAAGCTTTGATCCGGGGGTGTCCGAATGGGGAAACCCAGCTGGGGTAATTTCCAGTTACTCATAACTGAATACATAGGTTATGCAGAGGCATACCAGGGGAACTGAAACATCTAAGTACCCTGAGGAAGAGAAAACAATAGTGATTCCGTCAGTAGCGGCGAGCGAACGCGGAGAAGCCCAAACCAGAGAGCTTGCTCTTTGGGGTTGTGGGACGTCTCACATGGAGTTACAAAGGAACCGGTTAAGCGAAGAGGTCTGGAAAGGCCCGCCAAAGAAGGTAAAAGCCCTGTAGTTGAAAGTCTGTTCCCTCCGAGACGGATCCCGAGTAGTGCGGGGCACGTGAAACCCCGTATGAATCCGGCAGGACCATCTGCCAAGGCTAAATACTTCCTAGCGACCGATAGTGAAGCAGTACCGTGAGGGAAAGGTGAAAAGCACCCCGGAAGGGGAGTGAAATAGAACCTGAAACCGTGTGCTTACAAAAAGTCAGAGCCCGTTTTAGGGGTGATGGCGTGCCTTTTGTAGAATGAACCGGCGAGTTACGTTCCCGTGCAAGGTTAAGGTGAAGAGCCGGAGCCGCAGCGAAAGCGAGTCTGAATAGGGCGAGTTAGTACGTGGACGTAGACCCGAAACCGGGTGATCTACCCCTGTCCAGGGTGAAGGTGCGGTAACACGCACTGGAGGCCCGAACCCACGCATGTTGAAAAATGCGGGGATGAGGTGGGGGTAGCGGAGAAATTCCAATCGAACTCGGAGATAGCTGGTTCTCCCCGAAATAGCTTTAGGGCTAGCCTCGGAAAACAGAGTCGTGGAGGTAGAGCACTGATTGGGTGCGGGGCCCGCAAGGGTTACCAAGCTCAGTCAAACTCCGAATGCCATAGACTTACTTCCGGGAGTCAGACAGTGAGTGCTAAGATCCATTGTCAAAAGGGAAACAGCCCAGACCATCAGCTAAGGTCCCCAAGTGTGTGTTAAGTGGGAAAGGATGTGGAGTTGCACAGACAACCAGGATGTTGGCTTAGAAGCAGCCATCATTGAAAGAGTGCGTAATAGCTCACTGGTCGAGTGACTCTGCGCCGAAAATGTAACGGGGCTAAACACACCACCGAAGCTATGGCTTGATGCTTTGCATCAGGGGTAGGGGAGCGTTGTATAAGGGTTGAAGGTGTACCGTAAGGAGCGCTGGACATTATACAAGTGAGAATGCCGGTATGAGTAACGAAAAGATCAGTGAGAATCTGATCCGCCGAAAGCCTAAGGGTTCCTGAGGAAGGCTCGTCCGCTCAGGGTAAGTCGGGACCTAAGGCGAGGCCGAAAGGCGTAGTCGAAGGACAACAGGTCGAAATTCCTGTACCACCGTAAGCCGTTATGAGCAATGGGGGGACGCAGTAGGGTAGTGACGCGGACTGATGGATGTCCGTCTAAGCAGTAAGGCTGATGTGTAGGCAAATCCGCACATTGTAAGGCTGAGCTGTGATGGGGAGCGAAAATTATAGTAGCGAAGGTCATGATCTCACACTGCCAAGAAAAGCCTCTAGCCAGGTGATGGTGCCCGTACCGCAAACCGACACAGGTAGGCGAGAAGAGTATTCTAAGGCGCGCGGAAGAACTCTCGTTAAGGAACTCGGCAAAATGACCCCGTAACTTCGGGAGAAGGGGTGCCCCGGTAGTGTGAATAGCACGAGGGGGCCGCAGTGAAAAGGCCCAAGCGACTGTTTAGCAAAAACACAGGTCTGTGCGAAGCCGTAAGGCGAAGTATACGGGCTGACGCCTGCCCGGTGCTGGAAGGTTAAGGGGAGTGGTTAGGAGCAATCCGAAGCTGTGAACCGAAGCCCCAGTAAACGGCGGCCGTAACTATAACGGTCCTAAGGTAGCGAAATTCCTTGTCAGGTAAATTCTGACCCGCACGAATGGCGTAACGACTTGGGCGCTGTCTCAACGAGAGATCCGGTGAAATTTTAATACCTGTGAAGATGCAGGTTACCCGCGACAAGACGGAAAGACCCCATGGAGCTTTACTGCAGCTTGATATTGAATTTGGGTACGATCTGTACAGGATAGGTGGGAGCCTTTGAAACGTGAGCGCCAGCTTGCGTGGAGGCAACGTTGGGATACCACCCTGATCGTATCTAGGTTCTAACCTGGTACCGTAATCCGGTGCGGGGACAGTGTCAGGTGGGCAGTTTGACTGGGGCGGTCGCCTCCTAAAGAGTAACGGAGGCGCCCAAAGGTTCCCTCAGAATGGTTGGAAATCATTCGAAGAGTGCAAAGGCATAAGGGAGCTTGACTGCGAGACCTACAAGTCGAGCAGGGACGAAAGTCGGGCTTAGTGATCCGGTGGTACCGCATGGAAGGGCCATCGCTCAACGGATAAAAGCTACCCTGGGGATAACAGGCTTATCTCCCCCAAGAGTCCACATCGACGGGGAGGTTTGGCACCTCGATGTCGGCTCATCGCATCCTGGGGCTGAAGTAGGTCCCAAGGGTTGGGCTGTTCGCCCATTAAAGCGGTACGCGAGCTGGGTTCAGAACGTCGTGAGACAGTTCGGTCCCTATCTGTCGTGGGCGTAGGAAATTTGAGAGGAGCTGTCCTTAGTACGAGAGGACCGGGATGGACGTACCGCTGGTGTACCAGTTGTTCCGCCAGGAGCACCGCTGGGTAGCTATGTACGGACGGGATAAACGCTGAAAGCATCTAAGCGTGAAGCCCCCCTCAAGATGAGATTTCCCAGTATGTAAGACCCCTTGAAGACGACGAGGTAGATAGGCTGGGGGTGGAAGTGCAGCAATGCATGGAGCTGACCAGTACTAATCGGTCGAGGGCTTATCCAATAGCAAGTGATAATTCGCATGTTTCGTTTCGAATCTAGTTTTCAGAGAACGATCTCTGAAATGTAAGCTAAGCTATGCGTTTGGTGGCGATGGCGGAGGGGTTCCACACGTACCCATCCCGAACACGACCGTTAAGCCCTCTAGCGCCGATGGTACTTGGACCGCAGGGTCCTGGGAGAGTAGGACGCCGCCAAGCAATCTAAAGACACACTTGATGATATCGAGTGTGTCTTTTTTATTTTAATCCTAAATACTTATATAAATCTTAACAGCCCTGGTAAATAACCAAGGCTGTTTACTATTTCAATATTTATGAGAATGTTAAATAACTTTAAAAGGATCATTTCTTCTCTATCATCGATTTAAGTACAACATCTGTCTATACTTTCATTTGGTTGCAAGCCTCCCCAAGGATTGTAAGGGAGTTCTGCAATGCATGCTGGGTTTCCGAATCAATGATGACGCCTTGTTTGTTCATTTTCAATGTAATATGAGGAATGGTTAAACAGCCCTCCTGTAGAACTTGTGCATTAATCATGTTTAGTGTGAGCAATAAGGAAGCATGGGCTTTGTCACCTCCCATGGGGCTTGGGGAAGCAGCAATGACAATGGTGGGTTTATTGAGCCATTCTCCAGAAGATACAACCCAATCTAGTGCGTTTTTTAAGACCCCAGGAACGCCGTTTCCATACTCTGGCGTGCAGATAAGGACACCGTCCGAATGCTTAAGTTGGGCTCTCAAGTTCTGTACGGACACTGGACCCTCCTCGACATCGAGGTCAGGGTTAAAATGTGGCAGATCATTTAATCCATCATATACTTCAAACTTAAGGTTAGTGTGAGCCAGTTTAATCATGGCGTGCATTAGTAACGTATTGGAGGACTGATTGCGCAGACTTCCGGAAATGGCAAGGATATTTAATTCTTTTTTCATGGATATAGATCAACTCTATTCTTTAGTAATGTAGGGCAATTTGTTTATTTTCCTCCTGTTTGAATGAGCTGTCTATAAAAAACGCATATAATTAAGGCATTCTTCATGTTAGTCAGGGAATATCCACAATTCTTCATCAAAAATGCATGCCATCGTTTGTATTACTCTGGGTAATAGAATGAAGAGATCACTTTAAAATAAACAACTAACGAAAGAATCATAATAAATATTTTATAAAATTAGTACCAAGTACTAAGACTTAGTGCTATAATGGTAAAAAACAAGTGAGGTGACTACCGGTATGAATCATCAATCAAAGGCAACCATCACGGCAATGGGGACGTATGTACCGGATCGAATATTAACGAATGCTGATCTGGAGAAATTGGTCGAGACAAGTGACGAATGGATTGTACAGCGTACTGGTATGAGAGAACGGCGAATTGCAGCTGAAGATCAGTTTGTATCTGACTTGGCTACGAAGGCTGTAGAAGATATGATACATCGTTATGATGTAAGTGTAGAAGATGTGGATATGATCCTTGTGGCTACAAGTACACCTGAATATGCTTTCCCAAGTACGGCATCCAGAGTACAGGCTAATCTTAAGATCCCACACACGGGTGTACTGGATTTAAATGCTGCATGCGCAGGTTTTACCTACGGATTACAGCTAGCCGACAGTCTGGTGACCAGTGGAATGTACCGCAAAGTACTGGTAATTGGAGCAGAGACATTATCCAAAATTACGGATTACACAGACCGCACGACTTGTGTACTGTTTGGTGATGGAGCGGGGGCCTTCTTGGTGGAGAGATCATCGGGTGCTGAAGGTGACTTTATGGCAGCCATATCAGGTACACATGGAGAAGGCGGTGTACATCTCTATAAGAGTGGTCTGTCTTCGGAGATGAATGGTGTGCCTTTACAGGGCGAAGGTTGTTTAGTTCAGAATGGGCGAGAGATTTATAAGTGGGCTGTACGGACGATTCCAGAGCAATTGGGTAAACTTATAACGAAAGCTGAATTAAGCCCTGACCAGATTGACTGGTTTGTCCCGCATAGTGCCAACATGAGAATGATTGAAGCTGTTTGCGAACGTGGTCCGGTTCCTTTGGAACGTACTTTAACCAGTGTCGAGTATCGTGGGAACACATCTGCTGCTTCCATTCCGCTTGCTTTACAGCTTGCAGTGGATGAAGGGAAGTTGAAAGAAGGACAGAGCTTAGCTCTCTTTGGCTTTGGCGGTGGTCTGACATACGCAGGTTTGGTGCTGAAATGGGGCGTGCCGGACAGAGTTCAGTAATGAATAACATCGACTGTATGCAACATAAAAATAAATAGAGAAATTAAAAGAGACCACCCAAACTTCATGCAGTCATGAAGAGGGTGGTCTCTTTAGTGGGTTAACTCGTTTCAAAAAAGTGATATAATTGCATCTATTTTTTGTGTTAACGAGAATTATTTAATCCCATAAATATTTTACGGCGTGAGCTTAGGCGCTTGGCGGTGATGTGTACCTTGTTCGTAGCTGTAAGCCAGCTTGATCAAGGTTCCTTCATCAAAGGCGCGACCCAGGAATTCCATACCTACTGGCAAACCATCAGTTGTGAAACCGGCAGGTACAGTGATGGCCGGGAAGCCGGAGAATGGACTCAGACGGTTGTTACCACCGGAGTTTTGTCCTTCGCCAATAACACCAGCGGCTTGTGTGGACGTAGGATAGATGATGGCATCTAGATTATTATCTGCCATAACTTTTAGCAGGGACTCACGTGTAACTTGGGTACGTTTCAGGACGATGTCCTTGTATTCGGTAGTCTCCAACGTTTGGCGTGCATCCCGAGTCTTCATGGATTGCTCCTGAGATTTGTCGAACTCTCCGGAAGCGATGATCTCGGACAGACTGTGATATGGAGCGTCTGCACCCAATGAGTCCAGATAGTCATTCAGTTGGAACTTGAATTCATATCCGCTAAGGCTTGGGTATTTGTTGATCTCAGTCAAGTTCGGGATGGAGATGGGAACTGCGGTAGCGCCCAGTGTCTTCAGTTCTTCCACAGCGCTGTTGATCACATCAGCAACGGCTTTTTCTTCAGCTTTGGTACTTGGGATGAGTTCTGTGGCCACACCGATGCGTGCACCTTTCAGTCCGTTTACATCCAAGAAGTCTGTATAGCTGGAAGGGATTTTTCCAACCGCGTAAGCTGTAGAGACATCCTTTTTATCATAGCCGGCTGTAGCATCCAACATGATTGCAGCATCACTAACCGTACGAGCCATAGGTCCACCTACATCCTGTGTCAAAGCCAATGGGATAATGCCTTCACGGCTGGACAGTCCGATGGTTGGACGGATACCTACAAGGCTGTTGAAGCTGGATGGGATTCGGATCGAACCGCCAGTGTCTGTACCCATGCCGGCAGCTGCAAAGTTAGATGCAATGGCAGCACCTGTTCCACCACTTGAGCCACCTGGATAGTGGTCCAGGGCGTAAGGATTAAGTGTTTGTCCACCTAATGAGCTGGATGTCGTGATGCCAAATGCGAATTCATGCAGGTTTGTTTTGCCCAAAATAATGGCGCCAGCTGCTTTGAGTTTCTTCACTTGTTCAGCATCGTGAGCAGGAATGGAATCTTTCAGACAGATACAGCCTGCGGTTGTCGGCATGTCATTGGTATCGAAATTGTCTTTTACCAAAACCGGAACGCCATGCAGAGGCCCGCGGGCACCTTGGGCTGCACGTTCTTCATCCAATTGCTCCGCAATTTGGAGTGCATCCGGGTTCAGCGTTAATACGGCGTTGATGCTTACACTTTGATCATCGTATTTTTCAATGCGGTCCAGATATTTCTGAACCAGCTCTTTTGATGTCAGTTTTCCTTGCGTCATTGCAGTCTGGAGATCCATGATGGTTGCTTCCTCCAGGACAAACGGTTTTATGTAGTTATAAATGCGGTCTTTCAGTATGGAGAGGTCATTCTCGGTAAGTACAGCGTTTGGAAGGAAGAGGGAATCGGTATAACCTTTCATTAGCCCTGCCGTATTCAATGCACCAACAGCACCTGCGAAAGTGGCTTCATCCGGGACATCTTTGAATGATACGGTAGTCGAATCCAGCTTGAGCCATTGTTGCAAGGCGACCGCAGCATCTTTACGTTGTACGGTTGTGCCGGAGAGCTTGTCCATGGTAAAAGGAACACCTGCAAGTGTAGCCGCTTCTTCCATAGCCTGAACAAATGCTACCGGAGTTGCTGGCGCTTTTCCTTTGGATACAGCTGCTACTGTTGTTTTACTCGTAGGCGTTGCCGTTGCGGCTGATGCCGAAGGTACCGTTCCTCCCCATGTTGTGGCAACAACAGCACCTGCCAGTAACAAAGCCCCACTTTTTTTCAATACAGATCCATGATAAGTCATGCATCCACGCTCCCTTCCTGTGTCTCATTGATGTGTGTAGCGATTCTGTTTCTATGCTTTTGCCACATTGTATAGTTATGTCAGGTAATCTTACAAGGTTTATATTTATCCAAAAAAGCGTATACATCAATACTTTACAGTGTTAATACTTACTGATGCTTCTGATTCCGTGTACTCAGGAAAACTATCAAACGAATTAATGTAATTAAAAGTGACATGAATACGACATATTGTTTAAACATGAGGTTACAGGAGGCGAGTAGTTAGGAAGTAGAGATGACAGAGCATACCTTTAGTGTGAAATGATATAATGAAAAGATAGGGATAAAAGAGACATAACGTTCTACCAGAGAGGAAGAGATATGAAGTGAAGACATTGGTACTCGCAGAAAAACCATCTGTAGCACGCGAAATAGCCAGAGTCATGGGTGCGCGTGATAAACATAAAAGTTATATGGAAGGCCCGAAATATATCGTTACCTGGGCGCTTGGACATTTGGTTGGATTAGCTGAACCCGAGGATTACGACAAAAAGTATGCAACATGGAATCTGGAGGACCTACCCATTCTGCCAGATCGTACGAAATTGAAAGTACTTAAAGAGACCAACCATCAATATAAAGCCGTGCAGCAGTTGATGAAACGTCAGGATGTAGGCGAACTGGTCATTGCGACCGATGCAGCACGTGAGGGAGAATTGCTGGCTCGATGGATCATGCAGATGGCGGGGTGGAAAAAAACTTTTAAACGCCTGTGGATTTCATCCCAGACAGATAAGGCGATCAAAGACGGATTTGCTTCGCTGAAGCCAGGCAGTCAGTTCGACCGCCTCTATGAATCTGCACGTTGCCGGGCGGAGGCTGACTGGATGATCGGACTTAACGTGACCCGTGCATTAACCGTTCGTTTCAATGCCCAGTTGTCTGCTGGACGTGTACAAACTCCGACCTTGGGCATGATTATGGACAGGGAAAATGAAATTAACGGTTTCCGCTCGCAGGAGTATGAGACGTTAACGGCAGACATGGGAGGTTTTCAGGCTGTGTGGCGGGCAGCTGGAGGAGATTCACGAATTTTCGACCCTCAAGAAACACAAGAATTGAAGAAACGGGTAGATGGGCGCAAGGGCACGATTGCCCAAGTGAAGAAAAGCGAGAAGGTTGAGCCGCATCCACTGGCATATGATCTGACGGAACTACAACGGGATGCCAACCGGAAGTATGGTTTCTCTGCAAAGCAAACATCAAATGTCCTGCAACGTCTGTATGAACAGCACAAGCTTGTGACGTATCCGCGTACGGACAGTCGATACCTCACTTCGGATATGACAGCTACGTTGAAAGAACGGCTGGATAGTGTAGCTATTGGACCTTATGCGTCTTTGGCACGTCCTTTGCTGCGCAAAAATCTGAATATCACCAAACGTATTGTGGATGACAGTAAAGTTACGGATCACCATGCGATTATCCCAACGGAGCAGACGGTGCTTTTGAATCAATTGAACCCAGAGGAACGCAAACTGTACGATCTGATCGTATGTCGTTTTATCAGCCTATTCTATCCGGCAGCGAAGTACGATTCGGTTGCGATCACGGTTCAGGTGGGGAATGACTCCTTCCATGTTAAAGGTACAACGGTGAAAGAAAGTGGATGGCGTGAAGTATACGGCGGCGATTACAGCGATGATGACGATGACCGTACTGATGATGCAGCAGACCATGAGCGTGCGCTTTTGCCAGATGTGCAGCAAGGGCAGTCCGTGACGGTTCAGCGTTGCCATATTAAAAGTGGACGGACGATGCCGCCCAAACGGTATACCGAAGCTGCTTTGCTTTCCCAGATGGAAAAGCATGGACTCGGCACTCCAGCTACACGTGCGGATATTATCGAGAAGCTGGTCAGTTCCGATACAATAGATCGTCAAGGCAACAGCATGCATCCAACCGGTAAAGGAAAACAGTTGATTGAACTGGCTGCCCCGCAGCTTCGTTCACCGGATCTGACTGCCCGCTGGGAAGCTGAACTGGAACGCATCGCTCGTGGGCAAGGGAAACCGGGGCCGTTCCTGGATGGTATCCGTTCCATGGCGAAAGAGTTGGTGTCCACCGTAAAAGGCAGCAAAGCAGAGTACAAGCCGCATAATGTGTCCAATAGCCATTGCCCGGACTGTAACGCACGGTTGTTGGAGAAGAAAGGCAAGCGCGGCAAGTTTCTTGTATGTCCTACCGAGGACTGCGGGTATCGTCGTTCGGCAGAAAAGAGACTCTCCAATCGTCGTTGTGCGCAGTGCCACAAAAAGATGGAAATCAAAGAAGGTAAGGCGGGGTTATACGTACAATGTCTACCTTGTGGTATTACAGAAACGTTGGATAAGGATAAACAGCATGTGAACAAACGCGATCAGCAAAAGCTGGTGAAACAATATGCGAAGCAGGAGTCCATTGGGTCTAACCTTGGAGATCTGCTGAAGGCGGCTATGGAGAAAAAGGGAGAGTAACACGCTTGAGGGTAGTTGAAGTCGTATAAGATCCTCCGTTTTCAGGCAACGTAAGCCAAGGAGGTGATACCTACATGCCGCATAACAAACCAGAGAAGATCCATAACCAGCAAAACAAAGACAGTATTCGGGAAGAGAGTATCGCTGTGCGCCCGGACAAAGCAGCCAAAAGAGCACCAAGCCTGAACGGTATTCCAAAGCAGGAGTCCTAGGTTAGAGCGAGGTTAGCGTTATTACACAAAATTGCGGTTCCCTATCCGGTGCGTTGAACATGTCTCTGATGAGGACTATAATGGAGACAGGGAGATGTCCCGGGACAGGGGGATCGCTAGAATTATATGCAAACCGGACTTATATTGTGGTTTTTATTTATTAATGTAGTTGGTTATCTGGTGATGTCGGATGATAAGAGGCGTGCACAACAGCGTCGTGACCGTACACCCGAACGGACGTTATTCTTATTAGCATTTATAGGCGGTGCTTTGGGAGTCTGGATCGCGATGTATCGGAAAAGGCATAAGACTAAACATCCCAGCTTCACCATTGGCATTCCGTTGTTGTTGTTCTTAAATGCGGTAATCTATGGTTACTTTATTCAATGAACACATGGAACACATGCGTAACCATTCGAACAAGACTTACGCTGAAGTGAAAGGTGTATCATTCATTCGTATAAATGGTTCATTGTGGTTCCGGAACGTTTAAGGAGTTATATGGTTCTGTTAGTTTATTACATGTCAGACCGAAGCTTGCTTCGCGTGCTCTACATATAAAGGAAGGGACGGGATTCACATGTTATTTTCTAAAATATTAGTGGCTTATGATGGTTCCAAAGCTTCAAATAAAGCACTTGATCGTGCGATTGAGCTAGCTAAAGTGTCCCCAAATGCAGTACTGGATGTCATTCATGCTTTTGATTTCCCACGTGTATTTATTGGTGAGGGACTGGCTCCATTGCCACCTTCACTTAATAATGACTATTACAATCTGGCGGTACAGACAACAGATGAAGCGAAAGAACGAATTCAGGCTGCGGGTGTAACGGCCAATGTGGATCTGATTCAAGGAGCGGCAGCGGAAGTGTTGCTTGATTTTGCCAAAGAAAATGATTCTGATATCATTATTATTGGTAGCCGCGGACTGGGTGGTATTCGGGAATTTGTCCTGGGTAGTGTCAGTCACAATGTGGTTCAGCATGCGCAGGTTCCAGTACTGATCGTAAAATAATGGATGAAGTGTGTACGCACTGAAAAGCAGGAAGCCGGTTGTCTTCGAGAGATTGAAGAGGAGCCGGCTTTCTTTTATGGGATGAAATGGATGGTTAAGCGAATTTGAAGAAGCAATTCCCGAACATTATATTTGTCAATATGTTAAATGTTCGTCTTTAAGTTGACATTAGCTGTAGGGGATTGTTAGAATGTTAGATGTGTCGATCAGGTAAGAATAAGGTCGAGTAGGAACGAAATGTGTAATAAGAGATTACTAAAATGAACGAAGATAGTTTGATAGATATTTGCTCGTATAACGCCGGGAATAGGGCCCGGAAGTATCTACCCGGGAACCGTAAATTTCCGGACTACGAGGAGATACGGCTGAGAGTCGCATGAAACCAGATGCGGACAGCAAGCCCCCTTTTGGCATGCCCAAATGAGGGATACGTATTTCTTGGAGTCCGGTGTCCGGAGAAAATGTGATGTTTTCGCGGGTAGCGGATTTTTTCATTTCACACGTAATAAGAGTTCCTTAATAGTCAGATGTAATCAAAAAAGCGCAGACGGGAGTTGGATGTATTCATGTCACTGCAAGTCGCTGTAATTATGGGCAGCAAGTCGGATTGGGAAACGATGAAACATGCGTGCGAGGTGCTGGACGAACTGGAGATTGGGTATGAGAAAAAGGTGGTCTCTGCCCATCGTACACCGGATCTGATGTTTGAATACGCAGAGCAGGCGATTGATCGAGGATTTAAGGTGATCATTGCAGGGGCAGGCGGGGCAGCACATCTACCCGGTATGGTTGCCGCCAAAACGATGCTTCCAGTCATTGGCGTACCGGTTCAATCCAAAGCATTGAACGGTCTCGATTCCTTGTTGTCCATTGTTCAGATGCCTGGTGGTATTCCCGTCGCAACTGTGGCGATTGGCAAGGCAGGGGCAACCAATGCAGGATTGCTGGCAGCTCAAATGATCGGTGCTTTTGACCCGGATGTCCAACGTCGCTCTGAAGCTCGCCGAGAGCGCATCAAACAAGAAGTACTCGAAAGTAGTGAAGAACTATGAATAGAGCAGGGAACCAATCCGGTATAACAGGAGAGCTAAAAAAAGTCCTGCTGCCCGGGAAAACAACCATCGGCATTCTTGGAGGCGGACAGCTCGGACGGATGATGACGCTCGCAGGAACGGCAATGGGGTATCGATTCGTTACTCTTGATCCCGCTGCGGATGCACCTTGTGGTCAAGTTGCTCGTCAGATTGAAGCTGGTTATGACGATGCCAAAGCTGCACTTGAACTGGCTCGGCAATGCGATGTCATTACGTATGAATTCGAAAATGTGGATGCAGAAGTCGCTGGGCTGCTCGAGCGTGAGTCTTACGTTCCACAAGGAAGTGCGTTACTGTACACCACACAACATCGGTTGCGTGAAAAACGTGCGATCGAAGCTGCTGGAGTAAGAGTCGCGCCTTATCGTGAGATCACAAGTGCGGATACAATGCTTGCTGCTGTTAGCGAACTTGGAGTGCCGTGTGTACTGAAGACGGTGACTGGAGGCTACGATGGCAAAGGTCAACGGGTCATCCGGGAAGCAAGTCAGGCTGTTACGGCATACGAAGAACTTGCGGCTACTGGTGCGGAACTGGTGTTGGAACAATTCATCAAGTTTGAATGCGAAATATCGGTCGTTGTAGCGCGTAGTACAAATGGGGAGATCAAAACGTTCCCGCCAGCGGAGAACATTCATGTGAACAACATTTTGCATGCTTCAATTGTACCGGCTAGAGTTGCCGCAGATATCCAGATTGAAGCGCAAAAGCTGGCAGCAGCGGTGGCAGAATCGATGAAGGCTGTTGGACTGCTGGCTGTGGAACTGTTTGTAGCGGCGGATGGAAGACTGTACGTCAATGAGCTGGCACCAAGACCGCATAATTCTGGTCACTATACGATGGAAGCTTGTGCGACTTCTCAGTTCGAACAACATATCCGTGCCATCTGCGGGTTACCACTTGGGGACACTTCGTTATTGAGTCCGGTTGTTATGGTCAATGTGCTTGGAGAACATCTGGAAGGCATTATCGCCAGAACAGGGCAACCTGATGTAGAAGCGATAGAGCTCGGTGTGATTCCCAAGCTTCACATATATGGTAAAACCGAAGCAAAAACAGGACGTAAGATGGGGCATGTGAATCTGCTCTGTCAGGATGTTGAAGAAGGATTGCAATGGATTGAACAAACTAATCTCTGGAGGAATACAAATTCATGATTGAACGTTATAGCAGACCCGAAATGAGAGCCATCTGGACCGAAGAGAACAAATTCCAATCGTGGCTGGAAGTTGAAATTTGTGCATGTGAGGCGTGGGCCGAACTGGGTGTTATCCCTAAGGAAGAAGCAGCATTGCTTCGTCAGAACGCATCTTTTGACATCGATCGCATCTATGAGATTGAAAAAGAAACACGTCATGACGTTATCGCATTTACACGTACGGTATCTGAAAGTCTGGGTGCGGAGCGGAAATGGGTGCACTACGGACTGACTTCCACGGATGTCGTAGATACGGCTCTAGGTTATGTATTGCGTCAAGCGAATGAGATTCTGGAAAAGGATATCGTGAATTTCATTGAAATTCTTCGTGAAAAAGCATTGGCTTATCAGCACACACCAATGATGGGACGTACGCACGGTGTGCATGCGGAACCAACTACATTTGGACTGAAAATGGCATTGTGGCATGAAGAGATGAAACGGAACCTGGAGCGTTTCCGCCATGCAGCAGACAATGTACAATACGGCAAAATCTCAGGCGCAGTTGGAACATACGCGAACATCGATCCGTTTGTTGAAGAGTTTGTCTGCGAGAAGCTGGGCACGAAACCTGCGCCGATCTCGACTCAAACATTGCAACGTGACCGTCACGCAGAATATATGGCTACACTGGCGTTGATCGCAACGTCCCTGGACAAGTTTGCTACAGAGGTACGTGCGCTACAGAAGAGTGAGTTCCGTGAAGTGGAAGAAGCTTTTGCTAAAGGTCAAAAAGGATCTTCTGCGATGCCACACAAACGTAACCCGATCGGTAGTGAAAACATCTCCGGTCTGTCCCGCGTCATTCGCGGACATATGGTATCCGCATACGAGAACGTAACGCTCTGGCATGAGCGCGACATCTCACATTCTTCTGTAGAACGTATCATTCTACCGGATGCAACGATGCTGCTGAACTACATGCTGAACCGTTTTGGTAACATCGTGAAGAACCTGACGGTATTCCCTGAAAACATGAAACGCAACATGGAGCGCACCTACGGGGTACCATTCTCCGGTCGCATCATGACAAAGCTGATCGACAAAGGTTTCAGCCGCGAGCAAGCATACGATACCGTTCAACCACGTGCGATGCAAGCATGGGAAGAACAACGCCAGTTCCAGGATATCGTGAAATCCACACCGGAAATCACGGAAGTGCTGAACGAAGAAGAAATCGCAGATGCATTCAACCCATCATGGCACCTGAAGCACGTTGACACCATCTTCAAAAAGCTCGGCTTGAACGACTAATATATTAAGGTTTTGAATTATTCTACTCTCTAAAAGTATAGGTTGATTATGTGTTCACGCTGGAACGGAGAAGGCAGAAAAAACCTGAAGAAGCAAAGCGCTCGCCTTTATCCCCGGATTTTCACTTTGCAAAAGTGGAATCAAAAAATCTGGGGATAACAGCGATCGGAAGGTTGTTCTGCATTCGGAGTGGCCCCGCGTGAAGAGGGGAATTGGACGTATACTTTACATCTCCTGAAAGAAGGTGAGCCCATGGCACTGTCCACTGCGGCAGATCTCGTTAAAGCACCTCTGTTATATAAAGGAAAAGTACGTGAATTGTACGATCTGGGTGAACATTTTCTGATCGTGGTTACGGACCGTATATCGGCATTTGATTACGTGCTGGACCCGGCGGTTCCCGAGAAAGGAAACGTACTGAATAAACTCAGCAGCTTTTGGTTCGAACTGACGGGTGACATGATGGAGAATCACGTCGTTCATACCGATGTGAATCAACTGGGTGATCTCATCACAGACCCTGAATTGCTCAAAGACCGCATCATGGTAACCCGCAAAGCAGAACGCATTGATATTGAATGTGTCGTGCGTGGATACATCACGGGTGGGGGATGGAGACAATACGAGACGAGTGGTGAAGTGAATGGCATTAAACTGCCTGATGGACTTCGCAAAAACGCCAAGCTCGAAGTTCCTATTTTCACACCGGCAGCCAAAAACGATGTTGGTCACGATGAGGACATCCCAATGGATCGCATGAAAGAACTGGTGGGAGACGCACTCGCAGTTGAGCTTCAGGAAAAAAGCTTGCGCCTGTACGAATTCGCCCGTGATTACTGTGATCAGCGTGGCATCATCCTCGCAGACTGCAAATTCGAGTTTGGCATCGTGGATGGTAAGGTCATCCTGATTGACGAAATCTTCACCCCAGATGCTTCACGCTTCTGGGCCAAAGAGAATTATGAACTCGACATCGAGATCGACAGCATGGATAAAGAGCCAGTGCGCACCTATCTCGCCGGAACCGATTGGGACAAGAACAGCAAACCCGATCCACTCCCGCAAGAGGTAGTTGAAGCAACAACCGCAAGATACGTCGATATTTATAACCGTTTAACGAAATAATAAAGTTTAACGTTTGAGCGAGCTACGGGAAAGTTTGGCTTTCGATCGCTGTTACCCCCGGAATGTTTTGATTGGAATCCTTTTTTCAAAAGGAAACATTCCGGTTGCAAAGGCGAGCACTTCGTTTCTCTAGCTCAAATCTTTCCCTCCGCCAGTGACAAACTGGTGGGTGAGGCAATTAAGAGCGGTGGCTTCCCACAGGTAGGGGAAGCCTGAAAAATTAAGAGAATTAAATTCACTAATTACTAAAGTAACTTAAAGACCATTCACCATTCACTGTTTTGAAGGAATGGTCAGGCTAGACCATTAAACACCGTGCAACGTAAAAGGTTTAGGCCTTTAAAAAACGTCGCATGGACTAGCGGAGGGGCGGAATTGTTCTTAAAGGAGCGATAGCGTTCGCCTTTGTCCCCGGGTTTTGACCGCAGAGCGGGCCAAAACAATCCAAAAAACCTGGGGACAACAAGCGACCGGAAAGAACAATCCGCCCCGGAGCAAGCACCACACCCCATTTTTAAAAGCATAAAGCATTTATCCCGTTCATTACTGAGGAGGAACACAAGGATCATGATCAAAGCAACCGTATATGTCACTATTAAGCAAAGCGTACTCGACCCGCAAGGCGTAGCTGTTCAAGGAGCACTGCATTCAATGGGATTCAACGAAGTGGAAAGTGTACGGATCGGTAAAGTCATGGAACTGAACCTGGATACAACAGATCGTGCGGAAGCGGAGAAACGATTGAAAGTCATGTGTGAAAAGTTGCTGGCCAACACCGTTGTTGAAGATTACCGCTACGAATTGGAGGGTTAATCTCATGAAATTTGCAGTTCTTGTGTTCCCTGGCTCCAACTGCGACATCGACTGTTACAAGGCAGTGGAAGATGCGATCGGACAAGAGGTTGATTATGTATGGCACACGGCTACAGATCTTTCGGCTTATGATTGTATTTTAGTTCCGGGTGGTTTCTCTTATGGTGACTACTTGCGTTGCGGAGCGATTTCCCGCTTTGCACCGGTAATGAACGAGGTAGCGAAAGCTGCTGAACAAGGTAAATATATTTTGGGTATTTGCAACGGATTCCAGATCCTGACGGAAGCGGGATTGCTTCCAGGTGCATTGATCCGTAACACTTCCCTGAAATTCCGTTGTCACGATACGGTATTGAAAGTGGCAAACGCAGATACACCATTTACACGTGACTATGCACCCGGCGAAGAGATTATCATCCCGATTGCTCACGGTGAAGGCAACTATTATTGCGATGAGGAGACGCTGGCGAGTCTGCAAGCGAACAACCAGATCGTATTTACGTATGGTACCAACCCGAACGGTTCCCTGGGTGATATTGCAGGAGTCTGTAACGAGGCTGGAAACGTGGTCGGCATGATGCCGCATCCAGAGCGTGCAGTGGATTCACTGTTTGGTTCGGAAGACGGCAAACGTATGTTTACATCTATTTTGAAAGCATGGAGGGATCGGCATGACGCAGCAGCTATCCGCTAAGGAACCAACAGCAGAACAGGTCGCAGAACATAAACTTTACGCACAAATGGGCGTATCTGACAGCGAGTATGAGCTGATCTGTGAGTTCATGGGGCGCAAGCCAAACTACACGGAAATTGGTGTGTTCAGTGTAATGTGGTCCGAGCACTGTGCTTATAAAAACTCCAAGCCATTGCTGCGCCGTTTCCCAACGACTGGACCACGTGTCCTGATGGGACCTGGTGAAGGTGCCGGTATCGTGGATATCGGTGATAATCAGGCCGTTGTATTCAAAATTGAAAGCCATAACCATCCTTCCGCAGTTGAGCCTTATCAAGGTGCGGCAACAGGTGTGGGCGGTATTATCCGTGATATTTTCTCCATGGGTGCAAGACCGGTAGCCATACTGAACTCCCTTCGTTTCGGTAAGCTGGAGAGTGATCGCGTTAAATATTTGTTCGAACATGTGGTAGCGGGTATTGCTGGATACGGTAACTGTATCGGTATTCCTACCGTTGGTGGCGAAGTGATGTTTGATGAGAGCTATGAAGGCAATCCGCTGGTTAACGCGATGTGTGTGGGTCTGATTGATCATGACAAGATTCAGCGCGGCGTAGCTAAAGGTGTAGGAAACCCCGTGTATTATGTTGGGCCACCAACAGGGCGGGATGGTATTCATGGAGCAACCTTTGCATCGGTTGAATTGACGGAAGAATCCGAGTCACAACGGACAGCTGTTCAGGTTGGTGATCCATTTATGGAGAAACTGGTGATGGAATCCTGTCTGGAATTGATCGACACGGGCATCGTGCTCGGAATTCAGGATATGGGTGCTGCGGGTCTGACATGTTCGAGTGCAGAGATGGCAAGTAAAGCGGGTAACGGTCTGGAACTGTATCTGGATCAGGTGCCACAGCGTGAAGAAGGCATGACGCCTTACGAGATGATGTTGTCAGAGTCCCAGGAACGGATGTTGTTCGTTGTTGAGCCGAAGGATGAGGCGCAGGCGATGGAAATCTTTGAACGTTGGGGCGTAATCTGTGCCAAAGTTGGTAAAGTAACGGATGATGGTCGTCTGAAATTGATCCACCACGGCGAAGTGGTCGGAGATATGCCGGTAACGGCTTTGGTTGACGAATGTCCAGTGTATGACAAACCTTCTTCTGTACCTGCCTACTACGAGCAAAGTGCTTCCATCGACACGCTTCGTTATGACGAAGTGTCGGATCTCGGCGGAGCACTGAAACAAGTGCTGGCATCACCAACAGTAGCAAGTAAAAAATGGATTTATGATCAATATGACTACATGGTGCGTACAAGCACTGCCGTTCGCCCGGGTTCGGATGCGGCTGTAGTTACGATTCGTGGCACACGCAAAGGTCTCGCAATGACAACGGACTGTAATGGACGTTATGTGTACCTTGATCCTGAAGTTGGCGGACGGATTGCCGTAAGTGAAGCAGCGCGTAACATTGTATGTTCCGGTGCTGAGCCGCTGGCGATTACGGACAACCTGAACTTCGGTAATCCGGAGAAACCGGATATTTTCTGGCAAATGGAAAAAGCGGTAGACGGTATGGCGGAAGCTTGTCGTGTGCTGGATACACCGGTCATCGGTGGTAACGTAAGTCTGTATAACGAAAACGCCAAAGGCTCCATCTATCCAACGCCAGTTGTCGGTATGGTAGGTCTCGTTCATGACACGGATCATATCACGACGCAAGCATTCAAATCCGAAGGTGATGTTATCATCCTCCTCGGTGAAACAAAAGCTGAACTGGGTGGCAGCGAGCTGCAATACGCGGTTCATGGTCAGACGGAAGGTCGTCCACCAGAACTGAACTTGCAAACGGAAAAAGCGCTGCTCAGCACGGTGCTGGAAGCAATCCAATCCGGACTCGTTCGCTCTGCACATGACTTGTCTGAAGGTGGCTTGGCTGTTGCACTCGCAGAGTCTTGCATCAGCGGTAACGTAGGAGCACAGGTGAACCTGGAGACGACATTGCGTGGAGATCACGCTCTGTTCAGTGAGAGCCAATCCCGTATCTTGTTGTCGGCTACGCCAGAGCAAGCGGGTAAACTTGAAGCATTTGTACGTGAGCGTGGTGTACCTGTAGCTGTGATTGGACGTGTAGAAGGAAGTAACCTGACGATTGAATTGAACGGAACATCAGCCGTGAGCGAACCTGTAGGAGGTTTGGCTCAGGTCTGGGAGGATGCGATTCCATGTCTCATGAACTGACGACAGGACCGTTGTGGACAGGCGATTATTATAATGAAGGTTCCGGCAAGGAAGGACTCGACAAATTGAAAGAAGAATGCGGTGTGTTCGGGGTGTTCAGACACCCTGATGCGGCTTCGCTCTCCTATTATGGACTGCATGCGCTGCAACATCGGGGCGAAGAAAGTGCAGGCATGTGTGTGAGTGATGGCAGCCAGTTTAACTATCATCGCGGCATGGGTCTGGTGAAGGAAGTATTCACCAAAGACCTGATGCAGACGCTGACCGGGGATATTTCCATTGGACATGTCCGTTATTCAACGAGTGGTGACAGTAAACTGACAAACGCACAGCCATTGGTATTTAAATACCGTGATGGCGATTTGGCGGTAGCGACCAACGGGAACATTGTGAATGCACCAACTATCCGGCGCGAGCTGGAGCAGAGCGGGTCCATTTTCCAAACAACAAGTGATACCGAGGTCATTGCGCATCTAATTGCACGATCCTCCAAAGGGCTTGTGGAAGCGGCAAAAGAGGCGTTCCAGCGCATTGTGGGTGGTTATGCATTTCTGATCATGACCAATGACAAACTGCTCGTGGCTTCCGATCCGCACGGACTTCGTCCGCTGACGATGGGTAAGCTGGGAGATGCATATCTGTTTGCATCTGAGACGTGTGCACTGGAAACAATTGGCGCAGAATTAATCCGTGACATTGAACCGGGTGAACTACTTGTGCTGGATGCAGATGGTCTACATGAGGATCGCTTTGATCATCACAAACACCGCAAGGCATTATGCGCGATGGAATATATTTATTTTGCTCGTCCGGATAGTGATATGAATGGTACGAACCAGCATGCGGCCCGTAAACGGATGGGAAGCCGGATGGCGATTGAGTCGTTTGTGGATGCGGACTTGGTTACGGGGGTACCAGATTCCAGCATCTCGGCGGCCATTGGATACGCTGAACAGACAGGTATTCCGTATGAGATGGGTATGATCAAGAACAAATACACCGGACGTACGTTTATCCAGCCAAGCCAGGAATTGCGGGAGCAGGGCGTGAAGATGAAGCTGAGCGCTGTGCGTCGTGTTGTGGAAGGCAAACGTGTGGTTATGATTGACGACTCCATCGTACGGGGAACAACTTCCCGACGGATCGTGAACATGCTGCGTGATGCAGGAGCAACGGAAGTACATGTACGGATTACATCACCACCTTTCAAAAACCCGTGTTTCTACGGTATTGATACGCCTGACAGCCGTGAATTAATTGCTTCACAGTTGTCGGTGGAAGAAATTTGCCGTGAAATTAATGCGGACTCCCTGGAGTTCCTCAGTCCCGATGGACTGATTGCATCGATTCAGGGAGATAATCAGGATGATCCGAAGGGCGGACTATGTCTCGCATGTTTTGATCATGATTACCCAACCCGCCTCGATTTTGGCGGCGAGGAAAAATTCGGCTGCAGCTGTTAGCCCTCAAGCCCCGCTTTGCGGAGCAACAGGGGCCAGGCAGCCGAGCGAAGCAGCTGCCCCGGGCCAAGCCCGCGCCCTTAAGCCCCGCCTTGCGGAGCAACAGGGGCCAGGCAGCCAGGCGAAGCAGCTGCCCCGGGCCAAGCCCGCGCCCTTAAGCCCCGCTTTGCGGAGCAACAGGGGCTAGGCAGCCAGGCGAAGCAGCTGCCCCCGGGCCAAGCCCGCGCCCTTAAGCCCCGCTTTGCGGAGCAACAGGGGCCAGGCAGCCGAGCGAAGCAGCTGCCCCGGGCCAAGCCCGCGCCCTCAAGCCCCGCTTTGCGGAGCAACAGGGGCCAGGCAGCCGAGCGAAGCAGCTGCCCAGCGGGCTTGCCCGCAGCGTAGCTGAGCGGGGTTCGCCGACCGATGGCTTGCAGCCAACGGAATCGGCGAACAATCCCGCGAGATCACGCACGAACCAACCATAGCAAGATCACACCAGCCACCTCTGCACCGCTTTTTTGGCGGGTGTCCAGAGGGCCTGCCAAGGTCCTATGGGGTCCTCCCGGGCGGGAGGATTTAGGTGGGGCGAAAAAAAAGGAGATGATTCCACTTGTCCGAAGCATATAAAAAGGCCGGCGTTGATATCGCGGCAGGTAATGAAGCGGTTGAACGGATGAAAAAACACGTGAAGCGTACCTTCCGTCCGGAAGTGATGACAGATCTGGGTGGATTCGGTGCCCTGTTCGGTTTGAACAAAGATAAATACGATGAGCCAGTGCTTGTATCTGGTACGGATGGCGTAGGCACCAAGCTGAAAATTGCATTTGCCATGGACCGTCACGATACCATCGGAATCGACGCGGTAGCGATGTGTGTGAACGACATTGTGGTACAGGGTGCAGAACCACTCTTCTTCCTTGACTATCTGGCATGTGACAAAGTCATTCCTGAGAAAATTGAAGCTATTGTCGCGGGTATCGCTGAAGGGTGTCATCAATCTGGTTGTGCGTTGATCGGTGGCGAGACGGCGGAGATGCCGGGCATGTACAGTGAAGGCGAATACGATATTGCCGGATTCACGGTGGGGATCGTGGACAAAGCGAAGATCATCAATGGTACAACCATCGCCCCTGGCGACACAGTGATTGGACTTGCTTCCAGCGGTGTGCATAGTAACGGATTCTCGCTGGTACGCAGACTTTTGTTGGAAGATGCGGGACTTGATCTGCATGATGAAGTAGCGGAACTGGGCGGTAAGCTGGGCGATTCTCTGCTGGAACCTACAAAGATCTATGTTAAACCTCTGTTGTCCCTGCTGGAAAAGGTAAAAGTAAAAGGCATGGCACACATTACAGGTGGTGGCTTTATTGAGAATATCCCACGTATGTTGCCTAGCAACGTGAATGTGGATATTGACTACGGCTCTTGGCCGATCCTGCCAATCTTCAACCTGTTACAGGAAAAGGGTGCTGTCTCGAACCGTGACATGTTCACCACATTTAACATGGGTGTCGGGCTTGTACTGGTCGTTAATGAAGCAGATGCATCGGAAGCGTTGCAACAACTGAAAACATCTGGTGAAGAAGCGTACATCATTGGCCGTGTTACTGAAGGAGATGCGCGAGTAACCTTCACGGGAGCGGATGTTTAATGGCGAACTACCGCATAGCTGTATTTGCCTCGGGTGAAGGGACTAACTTTCAGTCATTGATCGATGCAGTACGGAATGGTGGGCTGAATGCATCCGTTGATCTGCTCGTGTGTGATAAACCATCTGCACGTGTTGTGCAGCGGGCACAGGACGCAGGCGTGGAATGTCATCTGTTTACTCCGAAAAATTATGCTTCCCGTGAAGCCTATGAGTCAGAGATCGTGGAAGTGCTCGAATCCAAAAAGATCGACCTGGTCGTTCTTGCCGGATATATGAGATTGCTGACTTCCGTTGTGGTGGATCGTTACGCAGGGCGGTTGATTAACATTCATCCGTCCTTGCTACCGGCATTTGCAGGTAAGGATGCGATTGGACAGGCATTGGAATACGGTGTGAAAGTTACGGGTGTGACCGTGCACTTTGTGGACGGAGGCATGGATACCGGACCGATTATTGCCCAGCATCCGGTTCCCATTTTGCCAGAGGATACGCCTGAGTCAATCAGCCGTTCCATTCATGCGGCTGAACAGCAGTTATACCCTGAAGTTGTTTCCTGGTTCGCGCAAGGTCTGGTTCAGTTAGACGGACGTCACGTGACTGTTAACAAACCGGTTTGATATAGTTTTAAACTTTTTCACACATTAACGGAGAGGACAGAAATAAGCTGTAGAAGCGAAGCGCTCGCCTTTATTACTGGATTTTTACCATTGAGAAATTGTTCAAAAAAATCTAGGAATAACAGCGATCGAAAGATTATTCTGGACTCGTAGTGTTTTAGTGTGAAAATCTATTTATCAACTGTATAACAGAAGTCGAATATTGGTACGCATTTTGTGATATTTCTCGGGAAATAAATCGGCTGTGTTTCGTCAGGAAACGCGAAGCCATGGGACATTAAAGGAGGAGCATATTGTGAGTATCAAAAGAGCGCTGGTTAGCGTATCGGATAAAACGGGCATCGTGGACTTTTGCCGCGAGCTGTCGCAAATGGGTGTGGAGATTATTTCGACAGGAGGTACAAGCAGCCTGTTGTCGAAGGAAGGCGTACCTGTCATCGGAATTTCGGATGTGACCGGATTTCCGGAGATCATGGACGGACGTGTCAAAACATTGCATCCGGCAGTTCATAGTGGGTTGTTGGCTGTGCGTGATAACGAAGAGCACACACGCCAGATGGAAGAACTCGGTCTCGGCTACATCGATCTGGTTGTCGTGAACCTGTATCCATTCCAAGAGACTATTGCGAAACCGGACGTAGCATACGAAGATGCCATCGAGAACATCGATATTGGCGGTCCAACGATGCTTCGCTCGGCAGCCAAAAACCATGCCTTTGTCAGTGTCGTTGTAGACGCATCTGATTACAGCCAAGTGCTGGAGGAAGTGCGCAACGATGGAGATACCACTCTCGAAACTCGCAAACGGCTTGCGGCAAAAGTGTTCCGTCATACGGCGGCTTACGATGCACTCATCTCCGACTACCTGTCCAACGTAAATGGCGATCCACTGCCAGAGCGTCTAACGGTTACTTACGAAAAACTCCAAGATTTGCGTTACGGCGAAAATCCACACCAGCAGGCGGCATTCTACCGCAAACCGCTGGCTGCTCAAGATACGTTGACAACAGCCGAGCAATTGCACGGCAAAGAGTTGTCTTATAATAACATCAACGATGCGAACGCAGCATTGCAGATTGTCAAAGAGTTTGAAGAACCAGCCGTTGTCGCGGTTAAACATATGAACCCATGTGGCGTAGGTATTGGCGCAAGTATCTATGAAGCTTACGGCAAAGCATATGCTGCAGATCCAACATCTATATTTGGTGGCATTGTGGCAGCAAACCGTATTATCGACAGCGATACAGCAGGCAAGTTGAGCGAGATTTTCCTGGAAATCGTACTTGCTCCTGATTTTACACAAGAGGCTCTCGATATCCTGACGAAAAAGAAAAACATTCGTTTGCTCAAAACAGGCGAACTGAATGCTGCTCGTAAACGGGAGAGCCAATTCGTGGTAACGTCTATCGACGGTGGCATGATCGTGCAACAGTCCGATGTACACTCCATCGAAGCAAGCGAGTTGAATGTTGTAACCGATCGTGCGCCATCGGAAGAAGAACTGAAACAGCTGTTGTTTGGCTGGAAAGTAGTTAAACACGTGAAATCCAACGCGATTGTACTTGCTGCGAATGACATGACGGTGGGTGTGGGCGCTGGACAAATGAATCGTGTGGGTGCAGCCAAAATTGCGATTGAACAAGCGGGCGAGCAAGCAAAAGGTGCTATTCTGGCATCTGATGCGTTCTTCCCAATGGGTGATACGCTGGAACTGGCAGCAAAAGCCGGAATTACAGCGGTAATTCAACCGGGTGGTTCGATCAAAGATGAAGAATCCATCAAAGTAGCGAATGAATACGGAATTGCCATGGTCTTCACAGGAGTTCGTCACTTCAAACACTAGAACGAAAAAGGTTTAAATAAGGGGTGTCGCCAGTCATACTTATGACTTATGGTACACCCCCTCTTTTTTAGGTTTTTCAACACGCATTAGCGTAACAAATTCAGTTATGCACGGAGGGGAACAGAACGAATGGATATTCTGGTAGTAGGCGGCGGTGGCCGGGAACATGCAATCATCTGGGCGCTGGCAAAGAGTCCAAAGGTAGACAAGATTCACTGTGCACCGGGAAATGCAGGTATTGCTCAGCTCGCTGAGTGTCATGCCATTGCGGTAAATGAATTCGATAAACTAACGGCTCTGGCTGTAGAGCTTAAAGTAGGTCTGGTGGTTATTGGTCCGGATGATCCGCTTGCGGATGGAATTGTGGATGCATTTGATTCGACAGGTATTCCGGTATTCGGACCCCGTCGTAATGCAGCAGAGATCGAAGGAAGTAAAACGTTCATGAAGGACCTGCTGCACAAATACAACATTCCAACCGCAGCCTATGAAAAATTCGACAACTACGAACAAGCTCAAGCATACCTGAATGAGCAAGCAATTCCGGTTGTCATCAAGGCAGATGGACTGGCAGCGGGCAAAGGTGTGACCGTAGCTTATTCGCGTGAAGAGGCTGATCAGGCACTTCGCAGTATCATGGTGGACAAAGTATTTGGTGAAGCAGGAGCCAAAGTAATTATCGAGGAATTCCTCGCAGGGCAGGAAATGTCCATTCTGGCTTTTGTTGATGGGGAGACGGTTCGCCCGATGGCGGCGGCACAGGATCACAAACCTGTATTCGACAATGATCAGGGGCCAAACACAGGCGGTATGGGTACATACTCACCATTACCACATATCCCTGCTTCTATTATTGAGGAAGCCGTGGAGACGATCATCAAACCAACTGCCAAAGCAATGGTGTCCGAAGGACGTCCGTTCCAGGGGGTATTATTTGCCGGACTGATGATCTCGCCGGATGGCAAACCCAAAACGATTGAGTTCAACGCACGTTTTGGTGATCCGGAAACACAGGTTGTATTGCCACGTCTGAAGAGCGACTTGTTCGATATCTTCTGGGCAACCGTTCATGGCAAGCTGGCTGATATTGAGATTGAATGGAGTGATGAAGCCGCAGTATGTGTGGTGCTTGCTTCAGGAGGTTATCCGGGTCCTTATGCCAAAGGTGTAGTCATTGAAGGACTGGATCAAGTGCAAGATGCCGTGGTATTCCACGCAGGTACAGCACGTAGTGAAGCAGGAGACTGGGTTACGAATGGTGGACGGATCCTGGGTGTAGTTGGCCTTGGTGCGGATATTGCCGAAGCCAGAAACAAAGCTTATCAACAGGCGGAGCGTATCCATTTTGATGGTAAACATCAGCGAACGGATATTGCTGCCAAAGCACTCGTATAGAATGAATATAAGAGCCCGTAAAGATGTATACCGGAAAGGTATTTGTATCTTGCGGGCTCTTTGCTACGTATATAGATGTATCTTGTGCATACGGCCGGACTTGTTTTATACGGGAAAGAATATGGGGAAGATTCAAAACGGGATTAAATCAGGGAAATCACGCATGTTTAATGCCCTAAAGTAAGGGGTAGTATTTTTATAAATTGGACTATACTAAACATGTGAAGATTATCACATTATGAGGTAATATCAATCATATTATATAAAGTATGTAACATACATACAGACTAATTTGTGAACATTATACTGTAAGCTTGTGGCAAACCATAACGTGCAACTGGATGGTTGAGCGGGAAACATGGTATACTTTTCGGAAACAGGAATGAGTACGAGGGGAGGTGGATATCTATTGGGTAGGCGATATTGTAAATTGTCCAAATGGCGAATCTAGGTGGAGTTAAGCGAGGAACAATTGACAGCATGAGGGGTAACCCGATTTGAATGAAGAAGTTTCTGCAAGTCATTGACTTCATCTTGAATTCCTGTTTTGTAATTTTACAAGGTCAAACGTAAGACTTATACAAAAGATATCATTGAAATCAATTTTATATAAGGCAGACGTCGTGTTGAAAGACTAACAGTTGATGAATGGTTAACACAGTTAACGGATCACGCTGTAACTATCTCTGGAGGTGAATCCCTGAGAACCGGGGAAATCATTGGACATAATTACCATATTGAATATCGCTTTACTTATTATCTTGATTGCATTGACTGCATTTTTCGTAGCATCGGAGTTCGCTGTAGTCAAAATTCGTACATCAAGAGTGGATCAACTGGTCGCGGAGGGCAATAAAAAGGCCGTATTGGCTAAAAAAGTTGTCTCGGACCTGGATTATTATCTGTCAGCCTGTCAGCTCGGTATTACGGTCACTGCACTGGGACTGGGAGCGCTCGGAAAACCGACGGTTGAGAGATTGTTATATCCGGTATTCAATTATTTAGATGTACCTGCTTCAATCTCGTCGATTGCTTCCTATGCGATCGCCTTTATCCTCGTCACGTTCTTGCACGTGGTTGTTGGTGAGATGGCACCGAAAACGTTGGCGATTCAATTTTCAGAAAAACTGACATTAATGCTCGCCCCGTCGCTATACTGGTTTGGTAAAATCATGTATCCGTTCATCTGGGCGCTTAATGGAACATCACGTGTTCTTCTGCGAGGATTCGGTGTGAAGCCTGCCAAACATGATCAAGCCTACTCGGAGGATGAGATCAAAATCATCATGAACCAGAGTTACGAAGGTGACGAGAACAACAAGACCAAGCTTTCGTATCTGGAAAATGTATTTGTGTTCGACGAACGTGATGCCAAAGACATCATGGTACCACGTACGGAACTGGTGACATTAGATCAGGATATGACCTATGACGATATTATTCCTATATTGGATGAACATAACTACTCACGTTACCCTGTCATCGAGGATGGGGACAAGGACCGCATTATCGGCGTTGTGAATGTGAAAAAGATTTTGCCTGACATGGTTGCCGCAAGATCGTATCAACTAAGCGAGTTCGTTCGTGAGATCCCATTTGTTTCCGAAGTTACAAGTATCCAGGATGCGATGATTAAAATGCAGCAGGAACGTGTACACATGGCCGTGGTCGTGGATGAATACGGCGGTACCTCGGGTATCATTACAATGGAGGATATTCTGGAGGAACTTGTCGGTGAGATTCGCGATGAATTCGATGCCGATGAGGTGGCCGATATTCAGGAGACCGGAGAGAATCAGTATCTTATTAATGGTCGGGTACTTTTGGATGAAGTGGAGCGGCAGTTCGGACTTAGCTTTGAAGGAAATGAAGAGATGGACACCGTTGCCGGATGGATTCAGTACCAGAAGGGTGTAGGTGTGGAAAAAGGAGACACGGTAGAACACGGTGATTATGTCTGGACCGTTGTGGATACCGAAAATTATCACATCAAACAAGTTCTTCTGGAACGAGTGAGCGGCGCACAGGTTGAGGAAGCTACTAGCGATCTGGCGTGATCTTGGTTGGTTCGATCTGACTGTAATCTAGGGTTTGACTGCCTATTTGGCTACTGCCCTCAGAATTTAAAACGTTTTGGCAACGTAACAGTGTAGGGGACGGAATCGATTCTGAAGAAGCGTAGCGTTCGCGTTTGCAAACCAATTTTAAACCTTTGAAAACAACAATCAGGAAAATTTGGAGGCAATGGCGATCGGAAGAACGAGCCGTCACCGGAACGTCACTCGTGCAAACCTTATTTTAAAATTTAATGGAGGTGAATCCCTCAACCCGAGGGAAATCATTGGACGGAATAATAGCCTTGAATTTATTTTTAGTAGCCGTATTTATAGGTCTGACAGCCTTTTTCGTTGGAGCCGAATTTGCAATTCTTAAAGTACGGATGTCCCGAATCGATCAATTGATCTCGGAAGGCAACAAAAAGGCAGTACTGGCCAAAAAAGTGGCGCACAACCTGGATTATTATCTGTCAGCATGTCAATTGGGGATCACCATCACGGCGCTGGTATTGGGAGCCTTGGGTGAACCTACTGTTGAGAAAATGCTGCATCCGCTCTTTGAGCGAATGGAAGTACCAGCGGCATTGTCTACCGTGCTTTCCTATGGTATTGCTCTGGCGATCATTACGTTCCTACACGTGGTTATTGGTGAATTGGCACCGAAAACCCTGGCGATTCAGTTTGCAGAGAGAATGACGCTGTTGCTGGCACCACCACTGTATTGGTTCGGTAAAATCATGAATCCATTCATCTACGCGCTAAATGGAGCTGCTCGTCTGTTGCTTGGCATATTTGGTGTAAAACCTGCCGGGCATGATACCGTTCACTCCGAAGAAGAGCTGAAGCTGATTATGGCACAGAGCTACGAGAGTGGCGAGATCAACCAGACGGAGCTGGACTATCTCAAAAACATTTTTGCTTTTGATGAGCGTCTGCTTCAGGAGATCATGATTCCACGAGATAAAATTGTTACTTTGAATAAGGAAATGCCGATTGATCAGATCATTGAAACGCTGAATCGACACGAATACACGAGATACCCTGTTATTGCAAATGGGGATCAGGCTCATTTTGTTGGCTTCATTAACACGAAAGAAATGCTGACGAGTGTAGCTGCGGGCAGAGATTTCAATATGGAGACATTTGTTCACAATACACCGAGTTTCTCCGAGCGTTCTCCAATCAAGGATGTACTGATCCAGATGCAGCAAAGCCGTGTACACATTGCAACCGTGAAAAACGAGGCAGGTGCTACGGTAGGTATGGTTACGATGGAGGATATCCTTGAAGAGATTGTCGGAGACATCAAGGATGAATACGAGCATAAAGATTTGGTGAATCCACCAAAAAGAATGAAACTGGTTTAAGAAGCAGTAATACAAAAGTGATACAGGAATACGAAACAACCTAATCAATCGTTATAAATGCTAAGCAGGTTCCCGGAGCGATCGGGGCCTGCTTTTTGCATTAAATCTTAATTTTAAAATAAAAGCTTGCATAATGTGGTCCAATGGATTAATATAAATTTAAAGAATCTTAACTTAAAGATAAATAACAGAAACCAATAAATAAAAGAAGCAAAATAAGTCGAACTAATAACTTACACGTAACGAAGAGGACAGAAAAAACCTGAAAAAGCGAAGCGTTCGCCTTTATCCCCGGATTTTCCCTTAGGAAAAGAAATCAAAAAAATCTGGGGATAACAGCGATTGGAAGGTTATTCTGTCATCGTAGTGTCTGTGTAAATAAACCAAGGGAGTGGAGATTATGTTCAGAACTTCAGGAATTCATCATATTACAGCTTTTGTTGACGATGCGCAGAAAAACGTTGATTTTTATGCAGCTGTGTTGGCGCTCAGACTGGTGAAAAAAACAATAAACTTTGATGCACCGGACGTGTATCACTTGTATTACGGGAATGAGCAGGGTGCACCGGGCACAATCATTACCTTTTTCCCACAGCAAAATTCTAGAAGAGGTGTCATTGGGTCAGGTCAGACTGGAGTTACCGTATATGCGGTTCCTGTAGGAAGCCTGCCTTTCTGGAAAGAACGTCTTGCTTCCTTCGATATTCCATATGAAAATAAAACCAGATTTGGTGAGCAGTACATTCGTTTCTTCGACAAAGGCGGTCTGTTGCTTGAACTGGTTGAGCGTGAAGGCGGTCAGCCAAGCAACTGGAGTTTCAACGGTGTGACACCGGAGCATGCCATCAAAGGATTTGGCGGAGCCGTATTGTTCAGCCACGTTCCTGAGAAAACCATGGACGTCTTGGTGAGCAAACTGGGTCTGGAGCAAGTCGGTGAAGAGAACGGACTCCTTCGTCTTCAGGCAAGCGGCGATATTGGTCAGATCATTGATATTCAGTCCACAGGTATCCAACGCGGGATTGGCGGAGCCGGAACGGTTCACCATATTGCATGGCGTGCCAAAGATTACGTGGAACATGAACAAATTCAGCAGGATCTTGAACAATCCGGATATCATCCAACGCCAGTCATTGACCGTCAATACTTCAACGCTGTGTATTTCCGGGAGCCGGGTGGTATACTGTTCGAACTGGCTACGGATCCTCCGGGATTTGCACGGGATGAACCAGCAGAGAGCATGGGTGAGAAACTGATGTTGCCTGAATGGTATGAACCACAACGTGAGCAGATTGAACAATTGTTGCCACGAATTGAAGTACGTGAATGGAAAGGAGAGTCCAAATCATGACCACAACTAATACAATGAAACATATCTATAAAGCAGGTGCTCAGCCGGATGCGCCAACAATCCTGTTGCTTCATGGCACAGGCGGAACCGAGAATGATCTGATCGGTCTGGCGGAGATGATCGCACCAGGAGCTGGCATACTTGGGGTGCGGGGTAATGTATCGGAGAACGGGATGCCCCGTTTCTTCCGCCGCCTGGCCGAAGGCATTTTTGATGAAGAAGATCTGATTGCTCGTACGGCAGAGCTGGGATCTTTTGTCGATGCAGCTGCGGTGGAATATGGTTTTGATCGGTCCAACGTGTATGCACTGGGTTACTCTAACGGTGCCAACATTGCGGCAAGCTTGATCTTCCATCAAGCAGATGTATTCAAAGGTGCAATTCTGCACCACCCGATGGTACCGTTGCGCGGACTCGAACTGCCGGATCTGAAAGGTCTGCCTGTGTTCATTGGTGCGGGCGAGAACGATCCGATTGTACCAAGACGTGAAACCGAGGAACTTGCTTCGCTGCTCAGCGGTGCAGGTGCCGATGTAAACACGCATTGGGAGCGTCAGGGTCATCAGTTGACTCGTACCGAGGCAGAAGCCGCGGTAGCTTGGTTTAAGACTCAGGCGTAAATTGGGTGGATAGACGGTTATGAAACGTATAGAGACAGCCTGATCGTGAAGATCGGGCTGTTTTTCCTTTTTATTTTGATCATCGTCAGGAAGAAGAAATGATTGACTGGTGTTATGTAACCGTTACGAACCGGGTAAACATTTGAATGTGTGGTAGATAACCTTGTATGCTTAGTGATATAGCTATGTATCAACATCACGAACTGGAGGGGTTAATGTGGAACGTAACATCAAGGAACTGGTACAGCGGATGACACTGGAAGAAAAAGCGGGCATGTGCTCGGGACTGGACTTTTGGCATCTGAAAGGGGTGGAGCGTCTGGGCATTCCATCCATCATGGTGACGGACGGACCTCACGGACTACGCAAGCAGGATGGGAGTGCGGATCATCTTGGACTAACGTCGAGTGTGCCTGCAACCTGTTTCCCGTCTGCGGCAGGATTGGCTAGTTCATGGGACAAGGAGTTGGCGCGTCAGGTCGGGGTGGCTTTGGGTGAGGAATGTCAGGCCGAGGATGTAGCGGTATTACTTGGACCGGGTGTAAATATTAAACGTTCCCCATTGGGTGGACGTAATTTTGAATACTTTTCCGAAGATCCGTTGTTATCTACGCAGATGGCTACCGGTCATATTCAGGGTGTACAGAGCCAAGGTGTGGGTACGTCTCTCAAACACTTTGCAGTTAATAATCAGGAAGAACGGCGTATGTCGATTGATGCGGTGGTGGATGAACGGACGCTGCGTGAGATTTATCTGGCGAGCTTCGAAGGTGCAGTGAAGGATGGACAGCCGTGGACGGTGATGTGTTCTTACAATAAGGTGAACGGTACGTATGCAGGTGAGAATGAATGGTTGCTTACGGATATTCTGAAAGACGAATGGGGTCACGAAGGTCTTGTGGTATCAGACTGGGGTGCGGTTAATGAACGTGCAGATGCCCTTGCAGCAGGACTGGAACTGGAGATGCCAACAAGTGGTGGAATCGGTGAGCGTAAAGTGATCGATGCCGTAGAAAGCGGACAACTGCCGCTGGACAAGCTGGATCGGGCGGTGGAGCGTCTGCTTACGCTGATCTTTAATGCCGTTGATCAAAAGCAAGATGGGGCTACATATAACAAGGATGAGCATCACCAACTTGCGCGTAAGGTGGCAGCCGAGAGTATGGTGCTGCTGAAAAATGAAGAAGGTATCCTGCCGCTTGGGCGTGAAGGCGATGTGGCGATAATCGGGGCATTTGCGCGTAAACCTCGCTTCCAGGGCGGGGGAAGTTCCCACATTAATCCGACCAAAGTGGATGATATTGTGGAAGAGATGACACAGGTGGCTGGCGAAAGTGTAACCTTTTCGTATGCCCCAGGTTATCGGATTGAAGCGGATGATGTGGATGAGACATTGATGCATGAGGCTGTTCAGGCAGCGCAGTCGGCGGATACCGCTGTAGTGTTCGTTGGATTGCCGGATCGTTATGAATCCGAAGGGTATGATCGTGCCCATTTGCGTCTGCCTGACAATCATATTCGTCTGATTGAAGAGATTGCAAAAGTACAATCACGTGTGGTTGTGGTGCTGAGCAACGGATCTCCAGTGGAGATGCCTTGGTTGCCGCAGGTGCAAGCGGTGCTTGAAGCTTATCTTGGTGGACAGGCCGTTGGTGGAGCGATAGCTGATCTGTTGTATGGGGAGGTGAATCCGTCCGGTAAACTGGCAGAGACATTCCCTGCCAAACTCAGCCATAATCCATCTTATCTGAATTTCCCGGGTGAAGGGGATCGAGTTGATTACCGGGAAGGCATCTTTGTTGGTTACCGCTATTATGATAAAAAAGAGTTGGAGCCACTGTTTCCGTTCGGTTATGGACTAAGTTATACGACATTTGAATATGCTGACCTGAAGGTAGACCGCACAGAATTGACCGATCAGGATGAGGTGAATGTGCAAGTAAGGGTCACCAATACCGGTGACAGAGCGGGCAAGGAGATTGTACAGTTGTATGTTAGCGATGTAGAGAGCACAGTTATTCGTCCTGTAAGAGAATTGAAAGGATTTGCGAAGGTGGCCCTTGAACCTGGAGAGTCCAAAGTGGCGAGCTTCACACTAAACAAACGTTCATTCGCCTATTACAACGTAGATATGAAGGACTGGCATGTGGAGACCGGAGAGTTCGAGATTCAGGTAGGCAGCTCCTCACGGGACATTCATGTGCACACACGTGTGAACGTAGAGTCTACAGCGACATTCCTTCCAACCTATACGCGTAATAGTACATTGGGGGATATCCAGCGTGATCCGGCCCATAAACAGCTGCTGGACCAGGCTTTGCAACAATTCCAGGAAGCCAGTGGGTTCGGCGGTGATGATGCCGGGGATCATGCAGATATGATGGATGCGATGATGAAATATATGCCGCTACGAGCACTGGTTGCGTTTAGCGGTGGGGCCATGACGGAAGAAGCGATGAATGAACTTCTGGAGCAGCTGAACAACAAGAATCATGGTATTCGGGGATAAGGGGCTGTGCTCTTAAACCGAGTATTCGTCCATCCTTGGATTAAGCGATTACGATTATGCGATACGTGCAGGAACTGCGCACGAAGCAACAAGAAGGTGTATGTGAGGTCCAGCGACACAGTGGCTGGGACAGTTACCCGATCCGATCATGGATCGGGTTTTCTTTTTGCATAAGGAAAAAGGAGGTGGGAAAGGAACGGTGTATGGAGGATGATCCTTGCAACGTGACAGAGGTGACAGGAATGCTGTAACTTGCTGAAGCAACATGGTTGTCGTAAAGCATGGATTATTCTATAATGAAGTAATTGATAATCATTTTCAATTAGATTCGGTGATAGATGATTATGCACGTAATCAGGAGGGGAATATGAATCCTAACCCTAGCTCACATACGTTTGGTTCAAGTGCGTTTGTTCGGACCCGTGATGGTCGCAAACTACATTATATGTCCAGGGGAACAGGAGAGCTGACGGTTGTATTTGAGTCCGGTATGGGCGCCTCCAGATCAAACTGGGGACTGGTTGCACCAGCCATTGCTGAGCATGCACGTGCAGTTGTGTATGACAGGGCAGGGGCGGGACGAAGTGATGTCGACTCGGCTCCCCGCAGCCTTGAACGCATTGCAGGGGATCTTGGAGAACTGCTGACAGCTCTGGGCCCGGGCCCATTCATTCTGGTTGGACATAGCTGGGGCGGTCCGATTGTACGGGCTGCGGCAGCTGCACTTCTATCTCGATTACGTGGCATTATTCTGGTGGATCCATCAGACGAGCATTGCGAAATGTATTTTTCCAAGCTTACTAAAAAGAGCTTTGCCATCAATGGTTTCATTATTCCAATCATGGCGCGAACTGGCTTATATAAGATGCTTGGTAGCAAAGCTGGAAGTGTTCAGCCTGACGATGTGGCAGCGGATCACCTCAAGGAGGATTTCACTGTACGGGCAGCCAGCACGATGCTTGCGGAAGGCAAAACGTTTCTGGATGACATGGCAGCGCTGCTGGAACATCCTCCGGCTCTGGGTGATCTGGAAGTTAGCGTGATCTCGGGTACGAAACCGGGCAAGGGAGAGGGGAAAATAAGACCTGCCCTCATTACGGCGCATCGTCAGACGGTGAGCCAGCTGTCCAATGCGAGATGGATTGGGGCCGATCAATCGGGACATATGGTTATGTATACAGACCCTCAGGTCATTATTGATGAAATTGTACGAATGATAAATGACGTGAGCTCAGGCGCAAGAACAGAGCAAAAGTGATACAATACAAAGAAAAGCAGTGCGCGACATTGCTAGATAAGTTGAATTAATGATTTACACGATAACGGAGAGGACAGAAAGAACCTGAAAAAGCGAAGCGTTCGCCTAAAAGCTTTCTGAAAGAAAGCTACATCGGAAGCATACGCTATCACCGGATTTTTCCCTTGGGAAAAGGGAATCGAAAAAATCTGGGGATAACAGCGATTGGAGGGTTATTCTGTCATCGTAGTGTCAGTGTAAAAATAAACTTTAGTTCAACTTATATAGACCATAAAAGCGGAGTGTGGAGACAACATGAAACCAGTTGAACAAGAACCAACGGGAACCACAAGTCCCGGTCGTGCCAGTGTTGGCATGGAAGATATCGTACGCGCACATCATGTGTTGCGTGAGGTCATTGTAAGAACGCCGTTACAGCGGGATGCTGTATTGTCGGCCAAATATAACTGTAATGTGTATCTGAAAAGGGAAGACCTTCAAGTGGTACGTTCGTTCAAAATTCGAGGCGCCTATAATATGATTCGCAGTCTGACACCAGCCGAGATGGAGAAGGGTATTGTCTGTGCGAGTGCGGGCAACCATGCTCAGGGTGTCGCTTTTAGCTGTAATGCGCTCGGAATTAACGGCAAAATCTTCATGCCGAGTACAACACCGAACCAGAAGGTGAAGCAGGTGCGTCGCTTTGGTGGAAACAACGTTGAAGTGGTGCTGATCGGGGATACGTATGATGACGCTTATGCTGAAGCGATGCGTGCATGTGACGAACAGGGCATGACGTTTATCCATCCTTTTGATCAACCGAAGATTATTGCAGGTAATGGTACGGTAGCGATGGAAATCATGGAAAGTCTCGATGAGAATGCCGACTATGTGTTCGTGACAATTGGTGGCGGAGGGTTGGCAGCCGGCGTGGGAACCTACATGAAGACCGTGAGTCCAGAGACACGCATCATTGGAGTTGAGCCACTTGGGGCAGCTTCCATGAGTGAGGCGATGTTCCGCAAACAGGTTGTGACGTTGGATGATATTGATAAATTCGTGGATGGTGCAGCGGTGAAACGGGTTGGCGATCTCACCTTTGATATCTGCAACAGTATACTTGATGACATTGTGAAAGTGCCAGAAGGCAAAGCCTGCACAACTATTCTGGAACTCTATAATGAAAATGCGATCGTTGTCGAGCCTGCCGGTTCCTTGGCTGTTGCGGCGCTGGAGCAGTATCGTGAGCAAATCGTGGGCAAGACGGTGGTCTGTGTTATTAGTGGCGGGAACAACGATATCGACCGGATGCAGGAGATCAAGGAACGTTCCCTGATCTATGAAGGTCTGAAGTATTATTTCATGGTTAATTTCCCGCAGCGTGCAGGAGCTTTACGTGAATTCCTGGAGGAAGTTCTAGGGAAAAATGATGATATCACCCGGTTTGAATATACGAAAAAGCATGATAAGGAAAATGGCCCTGCCTTGGTGGGCATCGAGCTGATGTACAAGGAAGATTACCACCCGCTCATTGAACGCATGAACCGCAAAGGTATCGCCTATACCGAACTGAACAAAAATCTAAATCTGTTCAACATGTTAATCTGATGAAACATACCAGTATGCCGTCAGATCACCACGAAACATCTCCTCTGATCAGACCTGCACGCATAGAAGATGCTGATCAGGTTATTCCTTTGCTGTATCAGGCGATAGGAGACATTGCATACACGCTTGCGGGTGAGGCGGATCATGAGAAGGCGATGCAGATTTTGCAGGAGTTCTATGTACAGGAAAACAACCGGATTAGCTATCGTCATGTGACAGTGATGGAGCGGGATGGGCTGATTGCGGGGATTCTGGTAGCCTATGATGGCGGAGAAGCAGATCGTCTGGACCAGCCGATTCTGGATCGACCTGGACGAAGCCGGGATGAGAAGTATGCATTGGTCAAAGAGACCCGTCCGGGGGAGTATTATCTGGATACTCTCTCGGTAAGTGAAGCTTATCAGGGGCAGGGCATCGGCCGGGCACTGATGGCTGCTTTTGAGCAGCAGGGCAGAGATCTGGGTCACTCGCAGGTATCCTTGATTGTAGAACGGGACAACGGCCGTGCGCTAATGCTGTACGAACGGCAGGGATATGTCAAAGACGATGTGATTGTCATCGCAGGACATGAGTATAATCATATGGTCAAACCGATTCAATAGTGCAGGGAGCTGACCGGTTGAGTTAGTTTTGATGATAAAAGCATGAAGAAAACCGCCACAGGAGCGAATCCTGTGGCGGTTTTTGTTGTGGTTATCTGTTGGGATTTAGCCTGAATTCGAACAGGATATTAACCATGGAAGCGGATTAACTCAATAATTCGCGTAGTCGCTGACCGGCACATTCTGCTCCAGCCATTTCTCGACAGCAGTCGTTTTTTCATACTTAGATTCCTTAACCACGTCCATAAAGGCATCCAGCTTGGTGAGGAATTCACTATCGACGGATGCAAGACGCTGCAAGACGCCGTTGTAGCCTCTTTGGGCGTTCGCAACCATTTTGTTCGTGTCATAATCAAACAGCGGTGTATTGTTCAGTCCATAAAAGGTATACAGGGTATAACTGTTTAACAGATTCTGCACCTGCTTGGCCCGATTTGATTTTGGATGCAGCTCCAGGAATCTTTCCTGGCTCAGTGCTCGAAGGAGAATTTCCTGATAGCCAATGACCAGAGCACCGTCATCCGCAGGCAAGTTTTTTGTTTCCTTTGTCATGATACTGATGTAGCTAGAGATGTCCTCTTTAATTACAGAGGTATATTTCACGAATGCCGCATAATTCATTATGGGATAGAGGGAGCCTTCGAGCATGACGAGGCGGTAGCCGCTGTCACGGGCTTCTTTTAACAGTGCACGCAGATCGGAGTCCTGGGTACGCTCCATGAGTTTGGTGAAGCTATCATTCAACTTGTAAGCCTTGATCATCTTGTCCTGAACGTTAGGAACGAGCAGGCGGTCTGTCATGGTACTTAGCGCCTTCAGGCGAGCATTCTCCAATTGAAGCACCATCAGGGTGGCGTGATGCTTTGTTACTTTTTTGATATGAGATTCGAGATAAGTATCCGCGGCAGGCAAGCCGTTCTTTTTGTAGAGCATGGACTGAAATGTTTTATATATCGTTGTTGAACTGGCAGTTGTGACTTTGGTATCTGTACTGGAAGAAGCGGCAGCAACGACTCCGGATAATGGAGCGACAGCCGTTTGGAGCAGCATGAGGATGGCGGTGGCTGTAATGAAGGTGCGCATGCCTTTACGTTTGGCAGATTGGAACGATGGTGTCATAGATATGAACCTCCCGTAGTTGAGAAAATGATAGGCGTTGTTCACTAGTCACTATACCTTAACCCAATTGGGGAAGGATGTGGTTGCGGAATAGTGACAAATTCTTCTGTTATTTTTAACTTTTGGAGGGTGGAAGATAGAGGGAGATTTCTGAGAAAATATTTTTTGTACAACTGGAAACTTTTGAGCCGATCTGAACGTCTTAGTTGTGCATAGGAAAATACAGGAATTAATGAAAAGAACAGCGAATCTATTTCGATGTTAACTAAATGTGAGAATGGGGATATGGGATATGAGGAAAGCGGGAGGAAAACAAGTGAAGAAGGTAATGTCAGCGCTGGCTGTATCGGCCATGCTGATGTCCGCACTTCCAACGTCGGTTATGGATGCAGCCGCGAGAATCAGCATATACATCAATGATGCAGAGTTATCATCTGCTCAGGCACCTGTCATGAAAGGTGGACGCGTACTCGTTCCGCTTCGGTCGATTTTTGAAGGATTGGATGCGAAGGTACAATACACGAACAGAACCAAAACGATTGTTGCAACTCGCGATGATCAGGAAGTTACTTTGAAACTTGGTTCCAAAACGGCATACATCAACGGGGAAGCGATATCGCTGGATGTACCTGCAAACACGATTAAGGGCAACACGATGGTTCCAATTCGTTTTGTCAGTGAAGCTTTTGGAGAAAAAGTATTCTGGAACTCACGCAATCAGCGTGTAGATATCAAGACAACAGCAACACCTCCAGTAGATGAGACACAATATGCTGCATGGAACATCTATGGTTCGGTATCCGGAAGTAACGGAGATGGTCGTGACTTGACCGTGAGCTTCACACGTCCAACTTCAGAGAAGGCGGTATCTGCTTACCGGATTATGCTGGTAAAAACTCGCGATGTGAATAGCTTCACGGAGTCCTCAGCAACTGCCGTACCTTCTGCGAACTATACATCTGTTACACCAAATGGCAGCAACCCGAAACTGACACTTAACGCGCAGACACGTGACGTGAACGGGGATTTGCTCAATAGTAATGAAACGTATCGTCTGTACGTACTGACTGTTGGTAACAGCAGCAATAATTATAAAAATGCACTGAACTGGTCTTCCCAAGCATTGAAGCTCAATAATGTGAAATCCACAGTACAGGCGGTTGCAAGTCTGCGTGCCGCAGATATTAGTGACTATGGCGATGGCCGCGATCTGGAGATTAACTTCACGCAGCCGAGCACAACATCGAACATTACGTATTATCGTGCTTTTGTAGTCAAAGCGAAGGACTCTTCTGCGTTCAATCTGGCTGCAGCGAATAAAGTGTCCAGTGCAAACTCCACGATCATATACAAAGGAAACAGTACCGCAGTGAAAAGCCAGCTGACTTCTTCGACACGGGATACGTCTGGCGAAATGATTAAAAGTGGCACAGCGTATGTGGTCTACATCTTGTCGGTAAGCACTAATACAACAACAGACAGCAAGCTGTCCGCAGCATCATCTTCACTTACGTTGTCCGTGAACACAGCAACGTCTCCAGTAATTACGCAGGTGAAGGATAACTCGGATTATGGAGATGGTCGTGACATTCAGGTGAGTTTCAACCGTTCATCAGATGAGTCCAAGGTGGCGAATTATCGCGTCTTTGTGGTGCGTAACTCGGTTGCCAGCAGCTTTAATCTGACAACGGCGAGTAACCTGTCCTCCAGTCTGTACTATACGGTGAATAAAACAGGCAACAACATTACAACGACATTACCTTCATCCATGAAGGACACAAGTGGTTATAATGTAACGAATCTGCAAGATTATCGCATCTTTGTGATGGCGGTGGGCAATCAGCAAAATGGATACACCAATGCGCTGTCAGCTTCCTCCACAGCCCTGAGACTGACAACGACCGGTAACGCAGGAGTCATTAGCAACCTGGCTGTTGCGGATATTGGTGACAACGGTGATGGGCGTGATCTACGGGTTTCGTTCAACAAGGCCGCGGATGAGTCCAGAATCTCTGGATATCGAGTATACGTTGTTCGCTCCGGTAATGCGGGCAACTTCACACTAAGTGCAGCTAATGCGTCGAACTACTATACGCAGGTGAACAAAACGGGTGGTAACTTGTCAGTTACGCTTCCGAATGCATATGATACAAGCGGTTCCCTTATTTCCAATAACGTTTCCTATCGTGTATTCGTTATGTCAGTAAGCAATAGCGGAAACTCAAGTCAAAATGCGTTGTCTTCATATTCTTCTCAGATCACACTGACTGCGAACACGGCTGTTACCGCTCCCACCAGTGTGACTGCGAAGGACATCGCGGATAACGGAGATGGACGTGATTTGCGTGTGACATTTAATCGATCGTCGAATGAGACGAACGTGTACCATTACCGTGTATTTGTAGTCAAAACTTCCAACTTGAGTGGATTTGATTTGTCGGAAGCTAATCGGAACTCCAACTTTAAGGTGGTAAATAAAGCTGGAGGAAGCGGAGATTACACGGTGACTTTAGACGATACCAAGGCAACAGATAGTACAACTATTCGCAATGATGAGAACTATCGCATATTTGTACTTGCGGTAAGTAATACAGGTAATTCATCCAATGTGCTGTCAACGGCCTATGCAGATGTTAAATTGTCCGTAACTATTGCAGTAGGAGTAGTTACAATTACTAACGTTGAAGTTAAGAAAGAAGAGCAAGCAGCTGGTGATGTAACGGATGTGACTTTGAGATATACGGAACCAGCTTCCAAAGCAGGCATTGGACGTTATGTTGTTATGGTTGCTCCGACAGGAAGCGCATTTGGGCTCAATGTAGCGAAGAATATAGCGAAAGAAAACAATTCCACTACAATAAAATACGTGGAAACATCTGGTGGAAATGCCATACTTCCGGGTGTACTGTCTGATATCAATGGTCAAAAAATTGAAGCAGGCAAATCATACACGGTGTATATTTTATCTGAATCAAACGACAATAATCGTGAATCAAGTTTGGCTTCATCTACATTCACTATTAATGCGAAGAAACAGACAGTAACACCAGTGCAAACGGTAACTGCTTTAGAAGCAAAAGTAACTGATAATTTAATCAATGTAAGTTTCGATAAGCCAAATGAATTAGGGATTACTCGTTACGATGTGTACATTGTTAAAGAAGGAAGCGGTTCAGGAACTGCTGGGAGAGCTTTAAAAACTGTTGATACGGGTGGTACTTCTTCAGGGACAGCAATAGTGGATATTGGAAATTCCGCCAATGATTCAAATAATATGGCTTTTGGAGCGGGTAAATACAAAGTTTTGGTAGTCTCAGTGGTGAGTGAATCGACGAAATATACATCTGTCAGTGCAGAAAGAACATTTGATATTCCGCCAGCTTCTTCTGGCAATGGTCAGGGAACTGACAATAAGGGCGCGGGAACTTCAGGTGGTAATGGCACTCAAGCATCTGCTACAAACGAGCTATCCACTACGCAGGGTTCATGATTTTAAGATAGACAAATGCGGTTGAAACGCATACTGGGTAATTGAATTTTAGGAATTCGAATCCATTAACTCCCTTTCCATACGGAAAGGGAGTCTTTATCATTCCCTCGTAGATAACGTTTAACGTTATCGCGGCAACTTCCATTTTGAAAATCTTGTCGCCAAAAAGGTTCCTTAGACCATTGCTGGAACAGGACAAACGGATGGATAATAGAAGGAATAAGCTAGAAGCCTATGATCCGAAAGGAATGATGGAATGCTTGCATTTCGTTTGACGGGCCTGCCGGATTCCCGGTTGCCGCTGTACCTGTATTGTGTGGGGACACAGGAAGAGAAAGTTCTGCATAGACCGGATGGATTTCCGGTATATCAGTTGTTTTTGTCACGCGGTGGTGAAGGGCAGTTCAAGGTAACGGGAAAAGGGACATGGACGATAGGAGCAGGGCAGTTATTCATCGTGGAACCCGAAGTTGCGCATGAGTATGTGCCTCATTCCAAATCCAAAGGGGAACTGGGTTATATCGGTATTGGCGGTACATCGGCTGGATCGGTACTACAATCCACGGGTTTGCTTCAGAACGAGCCGTGCCATATCTCTGGTTTTGAAATCATCTGGTCACGGATGACCAATCTCTGGCATGGGCTGGATCGAGGAGCAACGGAGATGTGGAACACATCAGCCCTTATCTACCAGCTTATTTTAGATATAGCACAATTGAAAATTTCATCTGATGTCGGCATAGGAGGTATTGGAACATCTAGGGCACAGGATGGCACTGTAAAACACTCTAATCGGGAGCCCGATCCGAGCAAGGATGCACTCATCCGAGCAGTAGCATTGATGCATACGCACTATCAGGACGATCTGTTATTGAAGCATGTCGCTGACGCAGTGGGCTATTCGGTTCAGCATCTCAATCGATTATTTCATCATCATTATGGCGTGACAGGACATCAATATATGCAACGATTACGTTTGCAGAAGGCTTCGGACTGGATGGACAAGCATCCAGGAGCAAGTGTACGAGAGGCGGCAGAGACCATAGGGATGGAAGTGAACTATTTTATCCGGATGTTCAAGCGGGAGTTTGGAGAGACACCGGGCAAAGGAATCAAACATCGGAACCAGCTCCAAATGGAAAAAGACCTCACGAATTCGTGAGGCCCCTTAATCGCTTATATACGTGTTATACTGTTTTCTTTTGTCCAAATAAAGGTCTTACCGTTGCAAGTCCCACAACTCCGATCACGGCACTCACCCACGGAGCCAGTGCAAATACCGGAAGTTTATCACGTAGTGGATACCCTACAAACAGCACAAGGACCACGATGACGATGTAAATGATGATTCCCTTAAGGTTAACCTTAGGTACGGTGTTCTTGTCCGCTCCTTCATCGTCCGGTCGCTCAGCAAGGCGGCGAAGCATCTCCACCAATGCAATACCGCCAACTGCCGCAACGATCAGAGAGAACAGACTGATGTGTTGGAACGGCTCCGTATCTCCGCCAGTCCAACCCACGAACAATCCCACACATCCTTGAATCAACATGACAAAAGACAAAGCCGCCCAAGCGATCATGGCATACCACTTTGGTGTCCGTTTCACAGGCTCTGGATTCTCAGTTGGCTGTGGTTCTACAGCGTTGGCATTCTTTTTCGATGAAGCTGTTGAACTATTATCACGGGTTGGGCTGGATTTACCCACCTCAACGGCAGCCGACTTCTCCGGTGCTGTATTTGTAATCCCAAGCTGTGCATGGATGTCTTGTTCCAGATCAGGTCCGTATAACTCGCGAGCTGGTTTGTTATCCCGCTGAGCCTGTATGATTGCTTTTCCGGCGGAGAGTATCCACTCTTCCTGTGTTCTCTCGTCCGCTGGCGCATGACGCGCAATTGTGCTGATCTCGTCATACAATTTCACATGTTCAGGTGTCATTCGACTCATCTCAGTTATTTGCCGATTCTGTATTTCTTTAAGCTTCTTATAGGAAATCCCCAATGATTGCTCCCCCTGTCTACACACGTTCTGATCTTCCAATTGACTGAAGACCCTGACGGTATTTTAGTATACGGGAAGGGCTCTCGTTTCGCAAAGTCATTCCTTATAAAAAAGCTGCTCATGGTGGACCCATATCCATACACAGGCCAGTATAACACAGGTGCATAACAGCACCAGTTTACCGTGATGTTGAATCCATTCCAGTAGATGTTCCATGAATTCATTCCTTTCGGCAGAAGGATTCCGAGGCATATGCTGCCTATGTTTGTTCGTTTATTTTCCCCCGTTCATGTAAAAAAATACCCTCACGCCTCCCAGATCTAACGATTGTGTGAAGTATGCATAAAGAGCAGCCGATTCCATCACAATAGTAGCATTTCCAACAGAAATCCAAGATTGGAGTGTGCTTGTTATGGATAAACAAACAGAATTGACCCGGAAGCTGCTACTGAACAGCAACTCCCGTGGAGTCGTGGACGAGGTTGTATCCTTTGAGGAAAATCTGGAGGATACGGAGTATGCAGAAGAACTGACAGATGGAAATTTGAAGGGAAGAAGTTTCTGGGACAATACTGATTCGGGTCATGAGCATGAGTGGAATGGACGGGTGGAGACCCACGAGATGTTCCGTAGAAGCTACGAATAACGAACCTGCAACACTTGGTTTGAATTCCAAATGATATCCGGGCCAGCTGTCATCAGCGTGGCTCATTTTTTTGCGCTTATTATCCGATAAAATGTAGATTGGTAGTCGACGTAGAAAGGGTTCTTACTTACGTTGACTTGAAGGTTACGGGATGATAGTATATGAATAACATCTTAATACAAACTAAACTTATCGGATTATATATATTTAATAAATGGAAGTTAACAGGCTAAGGGTGGAAAGGGGAAATCGGTATGGAACGTCAGATCAGTATCCGTCATGGACAGGAAGAATTAACAGCCACGATTCATTATCCGGTCGTGAAAGATATCAAGGAGGAGAAGAGTCAGCAACGGGTCCCTCTGGCGGTCATCTGCCACGGCTTCGTTGGTAGCCGGATCGGCGTGGATCGTTTGTTTGTAAAGACTGCACGGGAGCTGGCTGAAGACGGTTATCTGGTCTTGCGTTTCGATTATATCGGTTGCGGAGAGAGCAGTGGGGAGTACGGAGCGGAGGGACTGGAGTCCATGGTGCTGCAGACCCGTTCGGTGCTGGATTACGCGGTGAATTGCAGTGATGTAGATCCTACGCGTGTTACGCTGATTGGTCATAGTCTGGGTGGTGCCGTTGCATTACTAACTGCTGTACGTGACAAACGTGTCAAAAACCTGGTTATGTGGTCCTCCGTGGGTTATCCATTCAATGATATCGTGAAGATTACGGGACGGGAAGTATACGATGAAGGCGTGAAACTGGGTGCGGCTGATTATCTGGGATACAAATTCACACCGACGTTCTTCGAGTCTCTTGCTGAACAACAGCCATTCCAGGAAGCAGTTAAGTTTAGCGGAGATGTACTCGTCGTGCATGGCACGTCAGATGAGATTATTCCTGTAGACTACGCATTCCTGTATCAAAAGGTATTCTGGATGCGCCAGGAAGGCCGTTGCGACAAGGAGATCATCTTCCAGGGTGATCACACCTTCTCTTCAGGTAAAGAGCGGGAACAGCTGATTACGCGTACCAGAGAGTGGCTGGGTGAACGTCAGAAGATCGAGCAGGATTGGCAACACTGGATGATATAAGTGGCAGGATTACAACTGTTTGGGGATGTCAGCTTGGAAAAGCGCCTTCTTAAGGGTAAAATAGAGGAGTAAGCATTCTATCCGTGTCTGGAGGTTGGCAGCAATGACATTACCCGCACTTTTCATTGCGCATGGTTCTCCCGCTCTGGCGGTGGAGAGCAATGACTACACTCACTTCTTGAACCAGCTTGGAGACAGGCTGCCGGCTCCGAAAGCCATTGTCGTATTTACGGCGCATTGGGATTGTCCTGAACCGTCCGTGACGATGGATAATACACATCAGACCTTGCATGATTTTTACGGATTTCCTTCTACGATGTATACGATGGAATACCCTGCATCTGGGCAGCCGGATTTAGCGAACGAGATATGTGCTTTGTTCACCCGTAGCAATCTGGCACATCAGCCGATTCGAGGCCGAGGGCTGGATCATGGCGTATGGGTACCGTTGCTCCATATGTATCCCAAGGCTAACATTCCTGTGATTGCTGTATCTGTAGACTCGCTCCGTACGCCGCAGGAACAGTATGATATTGGCCGAATGCTGGAACAGCTACGTCATGATGATGTGTTAATCATTGGCAGCGGTGGAACGGTTCACAATTTGCGATTGCTGGGCAATACGGATGAACCGCAAGAGTGGGCGGTGGAATTTGATAACTGGATCGGGGAGCGCTTGCAGCAGTGGAACACAAGAGAACTGTTTCAATATGAGAAAAAAGCCCCTCATGCACGTACGGCGGTTCCGTCGTATGGTACAGAACACATTGCACCTTTGTTCTACGCCATGGGTACAGCGGATATGTCCCGATCAGCGAAGCGTCTATTCCAGTCTTACCCTTACGGAACGCTCAGTTTGAACTGCTGGCAGTTTGGAGACGGCGTGTAACTTGGAACAGACAACAGCCTGATTATGGTGCTTGAAGCCAGTTTGGTACGGATAACATAACGTGTATTAATGCATACAATTACAATATATAAACAAAAGAAGGTTACTGTACACCCTTGAAGGGCTACAGTAACCTTTTTTCAATATGAGGACTTATTCATGCAATAGATCTTTATTTGCGGATTTCGAACAATTCACAGTCTGTACGCGAATGATAAGCGAGCTCACTGACACTGGATTGTACTACTACGGTGTTGCTGTCAAAACGGATAATGATGCCACCGGAGTCAATCTGGTGATTATCTTTAAAAACTCGAACCTTATACTTCATATTCATGGCTTCCTGGAAGTCCGCATCGGTCTCGAGACGTCGCTGGGTCGGCATATCGTGTACTCCTTTGAAGTTCAACTTTATTTCATCATAATACGATTTTCTGTGGATGGGCAAGTCAGTCAGGCATTCAGGCTGATTTTGAAAAGTAAAAAGCCCTGCTCTCCAGGGGGATTGGGAGCAGGGCCGAGAATTCTATGAATGATTGCTTAAGCTGTTTTTTGAGTAGGGCTAATCGTTGGTGTGTCTTTAGGAAGATTTCCTTTGTTGTTACGAGTGAACAATCCGCGAAGGTAAGGCAGTACCCAGTGATCCAGACCGATTTTACCTGCATTTGCACCAGCAACGACAAGGAAGATTTCCATTACAACCAGTTGAGCATTCGTGCTTACTGTTCCCGAGAAGAGGAACGCGAAGTTCATGACCATAGCCATCAGTGCTGCTAGTGTAGTGAAGCAACCGAGGATGAGACCCAAACCTACAAGGAATTCACCCAATGGGATAACGAAGTCGAACAGTCCTGCGTTTGGTACTGCGAATTTCTCAAGGAACGTTCCCCACCATGCTTGAACTGCAGGATGATCACCCGTTGTTTTTTCCAATGCCCCTGCAAGGAACCCGCCAGCTTCGAATCCGCCAGTCAATTTGCTCCATCCGTGAGTCATCCAATCATAACCGATATACACCCGAAGTACTGTCAAAATCCACATTGCTACTTTGTTTTCTCTAAGCCATTGGTTTGTGCTGAACATATGAACCACTCCTTCATGGAATCTAGTGTGTGTTGTTTTGTTTTTCTAAGTGATCACCTTTGATGTCTTTATTGTATAGTTCAAAAGTCGTTTTGTTTGTGATTAAAATCACAATCTAGTTCAAATTTTAAGTAAGGTTTGAGAAGTTCACATTTAGGACATATTTTTCTAGCTATATGCTGTTTCAAATGTGAATTTCAAGCTGTATCAAGGCCTTCTAGGCGCAGACAAATCGGATGGGGTGTGATTAAATGGAAAGAAATACGTGAAATGGTTGCCCACATGAGACATATATCACAACTTAGAACCAGGCCATATCGTTCAGGAGGTCCTATATTGAAGCTTTTTAAATGGAACAAAGCAGCATCGGTTGCATCTCTGTTTATTCTCTCATTAAGTCTTGTTGCCTGCCAAAACCAGGAGGTGGCGCAGATGCCAGTTCAGCCAGAACCGACACCTGCACCTGTACAAGAAGAACACGTGGAGGAAACCAACACGTCTCTCTATACAGCACCTCTGACGGGTCTGCCTGTAGATGAAGCGATTACGCGTCGACCACTCGCCGTAATGATTAATAATGCACCCGCAGCTCGGCCCCAATCGGGTCTAAGTTCAGCCGATATCATTCTTGAAGTTCTCGCTGAGGGAGGCATTACCCGTTTCATAGCCATCTTCCAGAGTGGAGGCGGTGCTGAGACGGTTGGACCCGTTCGCAGTATACGTCCATATCTAATTGAGCTCGGCGAGAGTTATGATGGGGTACTTGTTCACGCCGGAGGCAGCCCTGAGGCGTATTCCATTTTGCAAAGGCAGCAGAAACAGCATATGGATGAAATCTCGAATGGTGGACCCTACTTCTGGCGTTCCTCGGATCGTAAAGCCCCACATAATCTGTATACTTCAGCGGACAAGCTGAGAGAAGGGTCAGACATCAAGGGTTACAGCCATGATTTCAAGTCGCCGGTATACAATTATAACGAAGAAGGCGCGACATCCGCAGGAGAGGCAGTGAAGCAATTTGATATCCATTATTTATTGGATAGTTACCGGGTGACGTATGATTATGATGAAGTTAGCGGACGATATATGAGAATGGTGAATGGCAAGGCAGATCAGGATCTGGATAATGGGACTCAACTTGGTGCAGCGAACATCATTGTGGCAGGTGCAGATCACAAGGTGCTCGATAATGTAGGTCGGTTGTCCGTTAATTTGGAACAGGACGGGGAAGCCATGCTTTTTCAGAAGGGCAAGATGATTCGTGGGCAGTGGGTGAAGAAGCAGGGGGATATTATACGGTTTGTTCAAGGTGGCAGTGAAGTTGCTCTTGTACCGGGTAAAACCTTTATCAGCATTGTTCCCAATCAACCGGAATTTTCCAGTCATGTGAAGCTGGCTGCGCAGCAATAAAAGGATGTAATGAAAGAAAACAATGAAACATGTATTCATTTTGTTGTCGAAAAGGCATTATATTTGTCCTTAGCGTGAAAAGTAGAATCGTGTCGATTTTGAATTTTGATGTCGAATTGTAAACGCAGTGTAAAATCTTGACTTGAATTTACCATTATTCCAAATAATTAAGATTCATTTCAGATTAATGTGATAAGAATATAAAAAAGGATCACACCTTTTGTACAAACCATGAAACAAATATGATAAGATATCAAAGGTTGTCATTTCATGTTTCATCGGTTGTCGGCAATTTTTCTCGTAAAGGGGATAGAGCTATGAAGCTTAAGAAGAAGAAGGATATATTTTTTGAGACACTGGAGAATATGGCAGATACGGTTGTTCAAGCGGCAGATTATTTCTCCCAGCATGTTTCCAACCTTCAGGATGTGACTCTTTTTGCTAATGAAATGAAGAAGTACGAGTCGAAATGTGATGATTACGTGCATACGATCATTACAGAACTCAACAAAACATTTATCACACCGATCGAACGCGATGATATTATGGAGCTGACAACAACACTTGATGACGTATTGGACGGACTCGAAGCAACGGCTTCCCGTTTCTATATGTACCAACTGACAGATCCAGATGATGAGTTCGTCATACAGTTTGCTGAAATTTTGCGCCAATCGGCTTACGAAATTCAGAAGGCGATCCATCTGCTGTCCCAGAAAAAATTGCTCGCGATCCGTGAGTATACCATTCGTTTGAATGATCTGGAAAACCAAGGCGACGAAGTGCTGCGCATGTGTATCAAACATCTCTTCGCTACCGTGTCTGATCCGATTGAACTGATCAAGCGTAAGGAAATTTACGAACGTCTTGAGACAACAACGGATGCTTGTGAAGACGTGGCGAACGTGCTTGAATCCATCATTATGCGTAATTCTTAAGGAGCCAGAGAATAATGGAAACAACGATTTGGGTATTGGGTATAGTCGTCTTCCTTGCACTGGCGTTTGACTTCATCAACGGTTTTCACGACACGGCCAATGCCATTGCGACTTCGGTCTCAACCCGAGCACTGACGCCGCGTCGAGCTATTCTTATGGCAGCGGTGATGAACTTTGTCGGTGCGATGATGTTCACAGGTGTTGCGAAGACGATTGGGGGGAGTGTGACCGACCCCACCACGCTGGATAACGGGATAGAGGTCGTCATAGTCACCTTGATATCAGCGATTATCTGGAACCTGGTTACATGGTGGTTCGGTATTCCGTCTTCTTCCTCACATGCACTTATTGGAGCCCTTGCAGGTGCCGTACTCGTTGGCGCAGGATCTGATAAAGTGAAATGGAGCGGATTCATTGATATCGTCGGAGGTTTGTTGTTATCACCTCTGATCGCATTTGCCATCGGTTATGTGGTCATGACGATTCTCAAATATATTTTCGCCAAACGCAGTCCGCATAACGTGAACAAAGGTTTCCGTACGGTACAGATTTTCACGGCAGCACTGCAAGCATTCACGCATGGTACGAATGATGCACAGAAAGCGATGGGAATTATTACCTTTGCTCTGGTTGCAGCAGGTGTACAGGATAATCTGGATGTTCCGCTGTGGGTTAAAATTTCAGCGGCAACAGCGATGGCTCTGGGTACGTCCATCGGTGGTTGGAAAATCATCAAAACGATGGGTACCAAAATCTTTAAAATTGAACCGATTAATGGTTTTGCCGCGGATATTTCAGCTGCTTCCGTTATTTTCACAGCAACGTTGCTTCACCTTCCAGTTAGTACAACGCACGCGATCACATCAGCAATTCTGGGTGTGGGTTCCGCGAAACGTTTCTCTGCTGTGAAATGGGGACTTGCTGGACGTATCATTATTACGTGGTTCATTACGATTCCGATTACTGCGGGACTGGCAGGATTGCTCTACTGGATTATTTTCTAAAAAGAGAAGTTATCCCGAACGAATTCGGGGTTACCAGACAATCTGTTCATAACTGTGTGAATATCGGGATATGTGGACAATTATACAACCAAAATCAAGAGACGCCTGTGCATGAACGTGTGGACAGGCTGGATATGTGGATAGCCATCCGTGGAATGATAAACCAAAAGAAGATATTCCTGTGGATACAGGGAACTGTGGATAGGGAAATGAGAGAAGCCAACAGGGTTGGCTTTTTTTGTTGTCGAGTTAGAAGATACCTGTGTACAATAACGTAAAGATACAGGACAAGGACGTGGTCTAATTTATGATTCGTACACTCGCCATTACACGAGAACATCAAGTCTCCGTTAACGTACCACTTACACAGCTGGATCTGAACGATTACGCCTGGGTATGGGCCGATTTTAACCAGCCAACGGAAGAGGAAAGCCGTTTGCTGGATACATATTTTCATTTTCACCCTTTAGCTATTGAGGACTGTCTGCATGTGTTGCAGCGGCCCAAGCTCGATTATTATGATAATCTGCAGTTTCTTGTGCTGCACGCACTGAACCCGTCCACACTGGAAGCCGAGGAGGTTGACTTGTTTCTCGGATCAAACTTCCTAGTGTCTTTTCATCATGGCGTATTGGAGGAAGTGGATGAAGCGTGGGAACGCTTGTTGCACCATGCTCATGAACGAACCATTTGGGCGCGAGGTCCGGTGGCAGCAGCCTATACGGTGATGGACAAGCTGGTCGATCATTATTTTCCGTCTCTATTTGCGATTGAGGATGAACTGGCCGAACTGGAGAACCGGGGTGGACAGGAGTCAGTTGAAGACTTGATGAACCAGGTGTTTGATCTGCGGACTCGATTGCTGAAGCTCAGACGAACGGTAGTACCGATGCGGGATCTGCTCTATCGGGTGGTCAATTCCCAGCATGTACAACGAACAGGTGAACATACGGCTTATTTTACCGATATCTATGACCATTTATTGAAGCTGACGGATATGATTGAAGCCGATCGGGAGATGACCGCTGACCTGCGCGATAGTTATATTTCCCTGAACTCCAACCGGATGAATCAGATCATGAAGACACTCACGGTGATTACGACTGTATTTATGCCGCTCACACTGATCGCGGGTATTTATGGCATGAACTTTGCCTATATGCCTGAGCTTCAATGGAAGTTTGGGTATGGGGCTGTGTTGCTGTTGATGTTTGTGCTTGGTGGAAGCATGGTGGCCTGGTTTGTAAAACGGGGCTGGTTTAAGTGAGAACGAGTGTAATCAGATGTTAGTAACATAAACTTGTAATAACGTGTATCCACAGGTAAAATATAACGATATGTGAATAGATTCTGGATGAATTATCCATACATATCATTGTGGAAGGATGGGATACGATGAGATTGGCAGAGGCTCTTGTACTGCGTGCAGATGAGCAGAAGAAGATAGCTCAGCTCAAGCAACGTCTGGAACGCGTAGTTAAAGTTCAGGAAGGTGAACAGCCAGCAGAGGACCCACAGTTGCTTATGATTGACCTGGAGAATACGATCCGGAGCCTGACGGTATTGGTTAAGAAAATTAATAAGACCAATGCACAGACTGACTTCACAGCTGGAGTTACGCTTGCAGATGCCCTTGCAGAGCGGGATGGAATCATGCAAGAAAGAGCATCGTTTAACGAAGTTTTGCAGCATGCGTCCATTCGCCAGGATCGGTACAGTCGTTCTGAAGTGAAGTATGAGCGAACCGTGAACATAGCAGATATTCAACATAAAGTGGATAGCCTTTCGAAATCCTACCGGGAACTGGATTTTAAAATTCAGGAGAAGAACTGGACCATAGACTTAATCGAGGAATAAAACTGCGTCGGTAACCCTATCCAAATGAAGCGAGCATAACCCACCAACGGGAAGTTGGAAACCTGGTAGACGCTGGGCCATGTCTAACCCATATCATCATTTAGCCCAATATTGTTACAAGAATGCGCAGCATGGATGTATCGTGTATCTTTCTAATTGTTACGACCATATGCAGGTCTTTGGATAGCGGTGAGGGTGGGTAAGGGGAATTGCAGTTTGAACTACATATGAAGAAGGCCACTGGGCCATGATCTCGGGCAGTAATAAATGTCGGGAGATGATGTTTGCCAGGTGGCCTTTCTGATTCTTCTATTAGAAGTTTTGAAAAAATGTATCCACATGTGAATAACTATTCCGCTTCAACAAGCTGTGTATAACTTATGATGACTTCCTTTTACTCCATTTCAAGAACAAAAGAAGTTGTAGCTGCTTCTTTGCCATTCACAAGAATGGTAAGCGTATGCAGACCGACATAATATTTTCTCGTTGTGATGACTTTGAAGGATTGTTTGGTGGCTACCTTGGTTCTGCCTGTCGGGTACATTTTATCGGAGCATTTGAACCGTTTGGGGGCCTGCTTGCCGTTTGCCTTCATATAACCCATCTCATATTCAATTCGCAGCATCTGGGACTCGCCGCTCTCATTAACGACATCGAACGAAAAATGGAGATCCTCGCCAATGCTAATCGTATCCTGGACAAGCTGAAGCTGCTCAATGTGAATCGAATCCTGCTCGTTATAACCAAAAAGACTTAGTGCTGTGCTATGTCCTTTCTTCAGTAATGACCTGCTGGCATGCCGGACAATCCAGTCTGTGTGTGCATGTTGTCCGTACCAGGTCGTGGCCAGATCCATAACCAGTTCAGGGTGGTCCTTGGAGATGTCATTCAGATGATTGGCGACACTTTTGCGAACATAGAGGGACTCGTCCTGTTTCAATGCATGCAGAATCGGAAGTACAGGTGTTGGATCAGTGATAAAGTTCTGGAGTTTCGCACCCCATGGCAAACGTGGCCGGCTGCCCTCACTGGCAAGTCTGCGGATATGCTCGTTGTTGCTCTCTGCCCACGCCATCATATGTTTCATCGTTTGGATTGGATAAAGTTCAATAAACGGGCGTACCGCGAACTCCGAGCTGGAATAAGGTGTGAAGAGGGTCAGATACTTCATGGATAACTCGTAATCCTCTGGGTCAAGTCCGTTCACTTCGATAAAATCCGGTACAAACAGATATTCAACGCCTCTCATCGTAGGGGCGGCTTGTTCGATAATATGTAATGCTTCCTCATAATTGTCCGGCAGTACCTGGGTCAAAGCCAGTGTGATTCTGCGAATGCGCGCTTTGAATTCCAACTGTTCCCAGCCTTCGGCGAAAACCAATTCATGAAATTGCTGTGTATCCAGCTTAGGGTAGAATTGACGCATCTGTTCGCCGGTCCGATCGATTAATGCGGGAGTGTATTTGTCTTTGATAAGTTCCATGGTCCGCCTCCTTTAGTTACTATCCAGTATACCTCAAATTACAGAAATAAGAACGTAAGTTCCTGAAATTTATTTGTATACGGATGAACGGTGTTAAGGCACCCGCCTTCTGTAAGGGGGTGCCTGAATTTTTTTTAACCTTTGCGACTTTTGGGACGGCGCTTTGTGGAATTGGATTTGCGACGGACTGGAGTTGGATTGCGGCGACGTGTAGCATTCGTTGTTTTGTTCCGACGTTTGTTTTTGCGTTTGCGGGACGGCTTATATTCTTCATAGTCTGCATCGGCCGCGCTGCTATCCGTTTTTCCTTTTCCAAAAGGCAGAATGCCCATAACGAGTTTCATCATCGGAGCCATCTGCTGGATCCCACCGACGACCTTTTGCATTTTGCCTATTCCACTCATGATTCCATCAATACCGCCGAAGCGGTCGATCATTCCTTTTAACTCACCGATGTTGGCTAATGAAAAGCCGGAACTGCCAGTAGCAGGCGCCGGTACCGGAGCTGGGGGAAGAACCTGAGCTGCACCTCCATAAAAGTTTCCGCCAGCCACACCCTGCCCATAGGGTACGACTGCAGAAGCTTCGACTTCACCAAAGCCCGGGTAGTGTGGTTCTACGCCAGGATACATCGGTTGAATCTGAGTTTCATTTAAAGACCGTGGAACCACACCGGGCGGCATATAGGCAGAAGTATGCGCCTGCCGATGAGCATGAGAAGACGGACGCTGCCTTGGTGCTGGCTGGCGGTGATAATAATGCTGTGGCATGAACGATCACGTTCCTTCTATGTTGGATTTCGGAATTGCGTTCCATGAGTTGCATGACAGATGTACATCATAGACCCTTGTGGAACTCCCTTTTGTTATACTGTATGTCATTCGCGGAGAGACGGCGTAGGCGGGTATCCCGGAAAACGGGATATTTGCGGATTTGGGCGCATGTAAGATGGCAGGTTCACGAAGAGTAAAATGCAGTTTAGACACAAAATTGTAACATTTAGGAGGATTGAAATCCTACATAAGTAATCGGATATATACAGGTGAAAACTGGGAAAAAGCGCGGAAATTTCGCCCGATGTACGCGAGGGGAGGACAATAGTACCTTTTGTAAGCGGTAACATGTATTTTTATTCTGTAGTGCGTGAAATCGGTAACGCTTGAAATACCAACTCAGGGTGAGTACAATGTAGGTACACAGTAACCGCTAGGGGATGATGATGAAATGCAGCTGAAAAAGCTAAATGATAAAAGCATTGAACAACTATTCGAGGCTATTTTGACGCTAAAAGATATTGAAGAGTGTTATGTTTTCTTTGATGACCTCTGCACAGTTAACGAGATCCAATCCATGTCCCAGCGGCTGGAAGTGGCTCGTATGTTGGGTAAAGGCAATACGTATAACCAGATTGAAGCGGAGACAGGTGCGAGTACAGCTACAATTTCACGTGTGAAACGCTGCCTGAATTACGGCAATGATGGTTATAAAATGACGCTGGAACGCCTGGGACGCTAACATGAAGAAGCCGGGTGTACTCATCATCAGTCACGGTTCACAGGAGCAGACCTGGGTGGAATCCGTCGATGACGCGATCTCCCGGTTGAATCTGCCTGTTCCATTACCGGTTGAAGCCGGTTTTCTTGAACTTGTGGAAGGACGCCTGATCCAGGACGGTATCGACCGACTGGAAGCACAAGGCGTAACCGATATTCTGGTCGTACCTCTATTTGTTTCGTCCGGGAGTACACACGTGGATGAAATTGAATATGCCATTGGTGCAAAGGAAACACCTGATCGCGAAACGGATCTGGAACCGTTCGAAGTGAAGGCTCGGGTTCACTTCGGTTATCCGGTGGATAACGATCCGGATATTGCCGTGATGGTGTGGGACAAAGTCCGAGTACTGTCGCAGCAACCGGAGGAAGAAACGATTCTGCTGGTTGGCCATGGTAGTATTCATGATGGTTTTCGCGAGCGTTGGGAAGCCGGAATTTCTTCCCTTGCAGAGCGTGTGCAGGAAGTTAGTGATGTAGCCCATACGGATTATGCATTGCTGAATCCGGAGAGTGTGTACGACAAAGTGAAGTACTGGAGCGAAGAGCGGGGGAACCGAGTCATTGTGACGCCGCTGTTTTTGAGTGCCGGTTATTTCACGAGGAACGTTATCCCGGGTCGGTTGCAAGAACTGAATTATGTGTACAGCGGTGAGACACTGTTGCCACATCCATTGCTTGGGCAGTGGCTGGAGCGCCAGATCCAGATTTTGCTGGAGAGATGTAATGAAGTTAAAGCTTCTTCTTGAAGTGATCGCTTTGGCCTAGGTGTGTGATCACATCGCTCGCAGTGATGTCGCATCAATTGATTTGAACTCCATAGCTTCATAAACAATCAAACCACGTCGAAGGACGTGGTTTTTGTTTGTTGTAGATCACTTGAAAGAGATTGGGCTATCCATTAATGGGTGCGTGCAATTGCAGATGTAGCTCCAGTAAACTTATTAATTGGTCAACGATCTCCTCGGCCGGATAAGGCATGGAATTCATAATCCACCACTCCAGGATACCGACTGCAGCGGAAGCAAGAAACTGTATGGTAATCTCTTTTTTCATACCTTCCTGGATTCCACAAGCATCCATTTGATCCTGTACTCCCTGGACCAACAATGTCATCAACTTACTACGGAATGCCGGAATACCTTTTTTGGTTAGAAGTGTAGTATAGGTAGAGGCATGCTGTTCCAGATAACGGAAAGTTCTGAGCAGCGCATCCTTGGCCGTAACGGGTGTTGTAGTAGAGCTTTCGATCATACAGGCATCCAACAACCGCTGCAAATAGGTCTCAATGCATTGATCCAACAGGTCGAACTTGTCAGCGTAATGCAAATAGATGGTTCCTCGGTTTACATTAGCCCGATCAGCAATATCGTTTATCGTAATTTGCTCAAAATCCTGTTCCTCCAGTAACCCCACAAAAGCTTCAATTATTGCCTTTCGTGTCTTGAGTACTCGTCTGTCCATGGCCCCTCCTATGATGGTTTTCAACAATAAGGAATCATTCGTTGATTATTCAACAAAAACGGATATTTTAACGATTGAAGCACAGTAGGTGCTTTGTTACTCTTATTTTATCAACAAATGTTGATAAAACAACGATTATTTATAAACTATGAAATTGAGGGATAACCAATGAAGATATTAGTGTATGGTGCGGGGGTTTTGGGCAGTCAACTGGCGCATGTTCTGGTGCGCGGCGGCAATGAAGTCACCATTCTGGCCAGAGGGAAGCGGGCAGAGGAGCTGGAGAAGGATGGACTCGTCATCCGGCATTTTTTTCAATTCAAAACGACAGTTGATCAGGTTCGGGTAGCCAGAACGTTGGAAGTGGATGACCAATATGATCTGATTTTTGTTGTCATGAAGTATAACGATTTTCCTTCAGTGTTACCTATTCTGGCAGACAATCAGAGCAGCAATATTGTGATTGTGGGAAACAACGCAGATGCACGAAGCATGCAAAACTTTTTGGAGGAAAACAGCAGGGTAGCAAAACAGGTCGCGTTTGGATTTCATGTGAGTGCAGGGAAGCGGGAAAAGGACCGCATGTTATCGGTCGGTGGAGGCAGCGGACAAATGGTAATCGGCAGTCTGGACGGAGAGATAGGCTTTAAACCTTTGCTGGACCAAGCTTTCCAACATGTGAAATACAAGTTAAATGTTCTGAGCGATATTGATGCCTGGCTGAAAAGCCATATCATCCCCATTCTGATGCTTAATGCGGTGAGTTTTAATGAGGAGCGTGAGTTGATCAAGTTGGACGGGAATAGAAAGCAAATCCAACATATGATTGGGGCGATGGATGAAGGCTTTAGCGTACTTGAGGCTATGGGCATAACGATTATACCGGAGATTCAGGCTAAAATGATCCGCAAGCATCAACGGATGTTGTACCTTCTGTTGAAGATCTATAGCATGCTTCCGGTTCATAAGCTGGTCGCGGGTTCTTTTGGAGAGATTGAGGCGTTAAATAATGCATTTACCGATTGGAAAAAGACAACAGGCACCCCGACTCCCCATTGGGATGTGCTGAAAAGAGATTTTACTCCCCTTAAATGAAGTGTTGCTCATTAACCCAATACCGACTACAATAAAACCAACTAATAAAATGGGGATAAGGAGATATACAGATGCGGGAAGTACCTATGCGCTATGTGAAAGCAAATCAGGTTGGTATTGTATTGTTTGTTTTGCTCTCGTTTGTGTTCAATCCAATTGTAGTTCTGGGCTTGCTGTGGATCATTCAGGTGGTGGGGCTGGCTTCCGGTGGCAAATTTAATCTGTTCGTACAGATTGGCAAAGTCGTGCTGACTGGTAAAGGTACAGAGGCGCAGGCGGTGGAGCTACAGCGATTCAACAATATTCTGGCCGTGCTCTTCCTGTCTTTGGCACTCATCTCGTTCTCGCTTGGTTGGGTAGGCGCAGGTTATGTATTCTCCGTCATGCTTCTCGCGGCTGCAAGCGCGGCACTGCTGGGTTATTGTGTAGGCTGCACCGTCTATTTCTGGTATAAACAGCTGCGTGCAGGCAGAAAAATCGGATTTTGAGGTTGGTTGAAAAAGTGATACAGGTATCCGGGATACTACGATAACTTCATAACGAAATCCCCCTCAAGTGAGCTGCCACTTGAAGGGGATTTTTTTTATCTGAACCAGGCCTTATTTAAATTGTTGGTAAAATTGTTATCGTTGAAAGGCACGTTGGCGCTACCGAAGTTTGTCGTGTTGAGTGCATTTCGTGCGGCAGAAGTCAGATCGTCCCATCCGATTAATGGTTGTGTTCCCCCAACAGCGTTGGTGACCCCGAGCTCATGGTTCAGCGGCCAGGTACTATTATAGGAAATCAACGGATGGTTACCTTGTGTATTGTTATTGCTCGGTGTAACTTTTGTAAACTGGCCGTGACCGGAATATGCGATAGAGAGGATTTTGGAATTGGCAGCTGCCGGATTATCGACCCACACGACGATTCCTTCCCAATCATGACGATGGCCGAGTCCAGAGGAAGGGGAGTCTTTGGGGAAATACCACGAATACATGATAGCCCACACCCCATTGTGCCATGCGGAGCGGGAGTAGATCTGCCCTGTATTTGAGCTACAGTTCCCATTCGATGACCCGGACGTATTCAAGCCAGCGCTGGTATTGCCCTGTTGATCCACTGCGGGAAAAGGCACACAACCATGATAGACCTTCAAAAATGGCTGAAAACGCTTGGCTGCTTGTTGCATTACGGTGACTGGTGAGACTTCCTGGAATCCGACAACCTGATCATGATTGATTTCTGCCGCTTCAACAACGGTGACCCAAGGAATACATGCCATAAGAAAGACCAGGAGCATTAACACGATTTTTTTCATTTACACTTCTCCTTCAAGGGTATGATGTGGTGCTAAGTTGAGGGTGCACTAAAACTATATTGGAAAAAGGTTTATGTTATTTATCTTTTCATCTTAAGATTTGTAAATTTGTAGCATATCTATGTCATAATCATATAAATATCATCGAAATCGAAGACTAATTCCTGTCCAAGCGGGCAGAATGGTTGATTAATGAGACTATTTTACATAAAAGGTAGTGGAGAAGATTCAGGATCGGTGCGTGAGGTTTATTGGGTAATAGGCAGATTAGTGGGTACGGATATGTTAAAATATACTTATGGATTACAGGCTAGGACATCTTTACATTTGATGATATGATAGGAGTTAAAGGCTTTGGAATGAGACGGAATTCCTGATGCATAGATATAGGTAAGTCGAAAGATTAGAGCAGAATGAACGCAAGTTCATTATTGTGTAAAAAATATGCCCTTTTGTGGACTGATGCAACGTAAGAATATGAGGTCGTTTAGACTCATGGATAATGTGGAATAGGTGGCGTATGAGATGAAAAAAGCTCGCTTAATATATAATCCGACCTCAGGCCGGGAAGAAATGAAGAAACGTCTGGCTGATATTTTGCAGCGTTTGGATCAAGGTGGTATTGAAGCTTCATGTCACGCAACAACGGGTGAAGGTGACGCAACCCGGGAAGCTGAACTGGCAATTGAACGCGGATATGACATGATTATTGCTGCTGGTGGCGATGGCACGTTGTATGAAGTTATCAATGGTATGGCTGAGCGGGAGAATCGTCCTCCGCTGGGTGTGTTCCCTTTGGGAACAACGAATGATTTTGCACGTGCACTCGGCATTCCGAGACAGTGGGAGGATTATGTGGATCTGGTCATTAACCAGCAACTTCGTCCGCTCGATCTGGGCAAAGCGAATGATAAATATTTTATCAACATTGCCGGTGGCGGCTCATTAACTGAACTGACCTATGAAGTGCCGAGTCGTCTGAAAACGATGATTGGGCAACTGGCCTATTATATGAAGGGTATTGAGAAAATGGCGAGTCTGTCTCCACAGGAGCTGATTATTCGTGCCGACGGTCAGGAAGAGATCCATGATGAATTCATGTTATTCCTCATCGCCAATACCAATTCGGTCGGGGGTTTTGAGAAGTTGGCTCCAGGAGCAACCATTGATGATGGTCTGTTCGATGTGATCGGTGTCCGCAAATGTAATCTGGCTGATATGATTCGCCTCGTAACGCTCGCGTTGCGTGGGGAGCATCTGAACGACAAGAAAGTGGTTCATTTCCAGACGAGTCATATGGAAGTTACGTCGCCAGGTTATGTGCAACTGAACCTCGATGGAGAGTTGGGCGGCACGCTACCTGCTACGTTTACGAATTTGCGTCATCATCTGATGTTGTATCGTTAAACTTGGCACTTAGCGGAGAATGTGGTTGCTTGCGGAAAGCGTTAATGCCGCAGTGGTTTTTGTAAAGCATCGCACAAGTGGTGAGGAGAGTTGGATACAGCTCTGCCGTAAGGTGAGATGGAAGTGCAATTTCCAGTTGCTGTGTACGGTGGGATCGCGTATAATCTCATGTGGTCACCATACGTTGAGCGGATACAGGGCACATTGTGGTGATTGAGTGAACGTGAAACAATGAACATTGAACAGTGAAGGTTAAAAGTGCTGGTCTAGTTCGATGGTACTGCGATGTAGTACACCGTACTGAATGTAACAGTTTGGTCGAGTGCCGGCTGGCGGCTAACGAACTCAGAAAGCCTTAATGTGGCTAAATAGCCGAAGCTGCGAATCTAACGAATCTCAGTGTCGTTATTTTGGAGAAAATGACCGAAAAAGGTCGGAAAACACCATCCGAAGATGATATAACGTTTCTGAAATTCATTAGAAATTCGGAACGTTATTTTTTGATGTGATACCATATAAGAAGAAAGAAGTGAATGTACGTTGTCTAATACGAACCGCAGCGGTCGTGGAAAAAACCGCCGGAATTCGGCTGCCTCTCAGGGGCAAGGGAACGCTTCAGCGTCCCGTCAGCCAAGTCAATCATCTCGTCCATCTACACGTCAGCAGGGAAAAGAGGTGCGGCCACAAGGCGCATCTCTTTCTGCCGTTCGTCCAAAGGGGAGAACGCGTGAATCTGCACCAATCGAAGGACTGCCCGTTAGCAAAAATGAAGAGACCGTCATCGACATCATTGGCATGAACCATGACGGTGAGGGTGTAGGTCGTGCGAATGGATACACGCTCTTTGTGCAGGGTGCGCTTCCAGGTGAAACCGTGCGTGTGCGCGTGATGAAAACCAAGAAGCAGTATGGCTATGCCAAACTGCTGGAAATCGTGAAAGCAAGCCCGGATCGAGTGTCCGCGCCTTGCCCGATCTACGATCAGTGCGGCGGCTGCCAGATCCAGCATATGAGTTATGCCGGACAGCTTGCGTGGAAACGCCAGTTGGTGATTGATAATTTGCAACGGATTGGCAAATTGAACGTGATGATGGAGGATGCAAAAAATACGGAACAGGGTATTCGCGTCCTTCCTACGATGGGTATGGACGAGCCGTGGCGATATCGGAACAAGGCACAGGTGCCCATTGGTGTGACCGAGGGTGGTCTGGTAGGTGGTTTTTACGCCAAAGGAAGCCATCGCATCATCGATATGGAGAGTTGCCTCATTCAGCATGAGCACAATGACGAAGTGGTCGCAAAGGTTAAAGAGATCGGCAGTCATTTTGGAATTAGCGCCTACAACGAAGAGACAGGTCGCGGCTTATTGCGCCATGTGGTTGTGAAGAAGGCATTCCGTACTGGCGAGATGATGCTCGTACTGGTCACGAATGGTCGAGACATTCCGTACAAAGACGAATGGATTGGCAGTATCCGTGAAGCGATTCCGCATGTGGCAAGCATCTGCCAGAACGTGAACAAGAAACAGACCAACGTCATCTTTGGCGATGAGACCCGCGTCCTGTGGGGCCGTGATGTAATTTATGATTATATCGGTGATGTGCAGTTTGCGATCTCTGCGCGTTCGTTCTATCAGGTGAATCCGGTGCAAACGGAAGTACTGTATGGCAAAACGGTAGAGTACGCTGGACTGAGCGGCAAAGAGACGGTAATTGATGCCTATTGCGGCATCGGAACGATTTCTCTTTTTCTCGCGCAACATGCGGATCAGGTGTATGGGGTAGAGATCGTGCCTGAAGCGATCGAGGATGCGCGGAGCAATGCTCTATTGAACGAGATGCGCAACGTCAAGTTCGAAGTTGGTGCCTCTGAGGATGTCATCCCGCGCTGGAAAGAACAAGGCATCGAAGCTGACGTCATCGTTGTCGACCCACCACGAAAAGGCTGCGACCCGCGTTTGCTCGATACCATCCTGGAGATGAAGCCGGAACGCGTGGTTTACGTGAGTTGTAATCCGAGTACGCTGGCACGTGATCTTCGTGTGTTGGAAGATGGCGGCTATCGCACCGTGGAGGTAACGCCGGTGGATATGTTCCCGCATACGGTGCATGTGGAATCGGTGGCGATGTTAAAATGGAAGGGGCAGGATTAATTCCTACGCCTCTCGTTGTTCCAACTTCCTTATGGATTGAGGACAGGAAATATATAATGTATGGCTTTGATTGAACCGTCTTGAATAACTTCAATTTGAAGTTCGGTGAAGCGGGATAATTGCTTTATATAGGCACGGAGTTGTTCTTCCGTGTCTTTTTTTGTACCTGTAATAATGAAGTAATTACTGATTTTGTACACACCCTAAACCTAATACAGATAGAGGTGAAATTTCTTGAACTATAGGGGCATAGATCTCATCAAGTAGAAGCTTCTTATCATCACGCTTGTAGCCAAATGTGGGTAGAGAAGCCTTGTAGGGGGTTCGTGAAAATATCATCTTCATGTGGCTCGCCGCTGGCCAACAGCCATACTTTCGTACCAGTAACCTCTTTCTTTCCGAACGGATGAAAGAGGTTACTGGAAACCATGTTTACCCATGTGCTAGAGTTATAACTGATTTCGATTGGACGTCAAAGCGAGGCAAACTTCATTAACTCAGCTTTGGACGCTGATACACGTGATTCTGTATCGTGTTCATGAGCGATTCCAGTTTGAAGTCGAGCCGTTCTCCTTAAATAATTGACGTTCGTTCTTGACAGCCCAACAGCATGCGTTGAACATCTCCTTGGCATCAACGGGCTTTTCGAAACTGTTGACAATTGGCAGATATGTAATTATATTTAATATATCGAGCGATTGGTGCTGTAAATCTACTATTGTAAACGCTCTCCAAGCAAATCTTTACGCAGTATAGTTCAATCCCGTCAAGGAAGAAAATGGAGAGTTGATGGTGTGCTTAATCCCGGTTTTGTACACGCACTATCCATTTACGAGTGACATTCATCCTAGTTTTGTAGAGCATTTTCAGCAACGCTTCATTGCTTGGGAAAATGCTTTTTTCTTTAGGCTTTGCGATGTTGACGAAGGAACCCTCAATTATTTCCGTCGTTGTACTCTTCGCGTCAAGCTTTTTATGTCCTGCATCGTGTCATACTCCGCCTCCAGCATGAATTGCAGAATCTCTGCATACAACTATGCAAACAACTCTTTCAATGCAAATTCACCTTGTTCATCGTTATGAACTTATTCTTCTTCAAAATCACTTTCACTTTCTCATCACGTATACTATCCTCTTTAATCAGCCTTTCTAAAGATTATCTAACGGGGGAATATGATGTCTAAATCAATAGAATCTATCTTGAGAGATGAAATTTTTGCTGAGCTGGACATCGAGTATCCGGAAGGCCACGATACCCGTTTGTTGGACCAAGGGATCGATTCAGTAGGCTTCATCAAGCTTATTGTTTTAATGGAATCGAAGTTTAACATCTCGATCCCTGATGAAGATCTGTTATTTGAGAAGTTCTCCACGGCTGGATTAATCCTTAATTATTTGACTGTGAGAACGCTATGATGACTATCATTCAGCGTCTATTTCTGGAGGCCTCTGATCGCCAAGATCATATTATCCTTGAAGATCTAAAGCAGCAATGGACTTACGCAGAGGTGATGACAGAAGCTTACTTGATTGCTCTATATATCCACAAGAATTTTGAGCTTGAGTCCGGAAGCCATCTTGCATTATACACAAATAATGAGCCCTTGTTCATTTTTGCGGCGCTGGGCATTCAATTCTGCGGTTATGTGTTAGTACCGGTTCCTTATTCGGCGTCCAATACTGAAATTGAAAATATTTTAATTGCTAGTGACGCCAAATTGGTTATCAGCAAATCTGCACAGCCAGCGCATTTAAATTGCGACATACCTTGGGTTACCGCTCAGGATTTATCGCAAGAACCAATGCCTTCGTTCGAATCGATCTCGTTAACCAATCAGTCCGATCCCAATCAATGTGCGATTCTCCTTCCTACATCGGGCACAACCGGAAAATCTAAAATCGTTATGTTATCCCATTGGAATGTATTAACGAATGCGTTGGCACATGGCGGAAAGGTGGGGTATACAGAACAAGATTCGTTTCTTGTAACGATGCCCGTTCATTTCAGTTCTACGATTGTCACGCAATTAATTTCTTGTATGTTATATGGAACCCGAATTAAACTTATCAGCTTGCCCTTTCTGCCGCGCACCGCGTTTAAACTGTTTCAGAATAAGGCGGTCACGGCATTCTCAGCGGTGCCTACGCAATTGATGCACTTTGTTTCCGATTTCCATCAGACAAAGAACTGGAGTGCCTTTGACTCCATTGAATTTATTGTAATTAGCGGTGCGGCGACTCCCGCGAAATTAGTAGACCATCTTCAGACTGTATTTCCTCATGCGGACATTATTCAAACCTATGGATTGACCGAAGCTTCTCCGCGGGTAAGCATGATGGAACGGGGAGAGCGCTACTTATCCTGTGGATCACCCATAGATGACGTTTCTATTCGTCTTGTTGACGAAGAAGAGAATGAGATAGAAGGAGCTGCTATCGGAGAAATTTGGGTAAAGGGCCCGAATGTGATGCTCGGTTATTACAAAAACCCGGAGTTAACGAACGCTACCATTGTTGAGGGTTGGTTAAAGACAGGAGATTTGGGATATTGGAATGAATCAGGGTGTCTTATACTCACAGGCCGAAAGAAGAATATCATTATATCCGGCGGTATCAATATCTATCCGGAAGAAATCGAGGAATTTTTGTACGGCTTGAAAGAAGTGGAGGAGGTCATGGTTGTTGGTGTACACGATGATCTGTTAGGCGAAGTGCCTATCGCATTTCTGAAAGTTTTTAATGAATGCCTGATTGATATAGATGCACTGACACGACATTGCAACTTGCATTTGTCAACGTATAAAGTGCCTAGACAATGGAGGATTATCGATAACATTCCAAAAACAAAAACAGGAAAACTGGACAGGGCAAGTACGAAGCGCTTATTGCTAAATGAGATATACTGATTCGAAATCCTTAAGCCATTTAACCAGGGGTGAACGAAAGGTTGAAGAATTCAACTCAAACGTTAGGCAGAAAAATATTGCCGGTCAGTTATCCGATGATTACAACCTATACGCAACATGCTCATCTCTTGTCCATACTTACCCATTACGAGTGCGCACACCCATGGATATTTAGCAATTATATCCAATTGTTTATTAACAAAGATTATAAACATCATTGGGGAGATTTTTATTTTCCTGTGACTTATGAGCTACGGCCTTCGGATGCGTGCAAATGGATTACTACTCAAAAGATACATAGAGATACTGTAACAACTAAATGGGACTCTGTTATTCATTTTATTGTAGAAAATATTAATGCTAATAACTATGTCCACACCATGATCAATTATTTCTACGTGCCCCTAAGCGATCGCTACAATAAACTTCAATTGCATCATGACATATTTGTTTATGGCTATGATTTGGATAGAGAGATGTTGTATGTTTCCGATTTTTTTAAGAACGGGGTGTATAGTCAGGCTGAGATATCATTTAATGATTTCAATCTTGCGTTCGACACAAATCATCTAACAACCAATCATGATTACCTTAGAGAAATGGTTTATCTGTATACATTCAATGATCAAAATCAGGATAAATTCAGTGCAGATACCCTATTGAATTCTATAAGAAATTATTTCACTAAGCAAACGCCGGAGTATTGGGAGATGTTCAACTACGGGGGTGACAAGGATAATCTTGACTTCGGCATGCAAATATACACAACTCTATTTAATTATGTGAAAGAAACATCGGAACATAAGGCTATGCTTGATATAAGACCCTTTCATTTACTTTATGATCATAAGAAGATGATGACGCTAAGACTCAAGTACTTGTACCATAATCGGCATTTAATTGAATTAAATCAAGAGCATATAGATGAATTCACAGCCATAGAACTTCAGGCAAGGATACTTGTGAATGTAGCGATTAAATATAATTTGACTAGGGATACGAGTATTTCCGAAAGCTTACAAACGCTGATTACGAATATAGAAAATGAAGAATCCATATTCCTTGAACGATGGCTGAAGAAGGTAGGCATTCAGTAATGTTGAGGGAGCAGATGATGTCAGTTGTGGATATCTCTTCTTGTACCTGAATAGAAGCCTTAGCCCGAAGCCGGTGGTGATCCGGGCATATTTATGGAGGGAGTGATGCCGGGATTATAATCGTTGCGATACAGCGTATTGATTAAGCCAAACCGTTGCTCTTGTCTTAAAGATCCGTTTGCTGACAGCCTATTGCTTTCTTGTCTTTCAACGATCCGCATTGCTTCAAGCGCTTTTTCCGGCACAACCACAGCGAATCCACTCACCTCAAGAATCTCTCCTGTTATTTGACCCGACATCTTGTGATTCATGCATAGAACCATACCTGTTCGATTGAATTAATAGTGGCTTCACAAACCTTAAGTAAGGGTGGGGATCATAATATTCATTGTATTAACAGGAGTCGCAGGCTTCATCGGTTCCAACCTTGCCGAGAGGCTGCTGCGGGAAGGCCATACCGTTATCGGCGTCGATAATTTTCTGACCGGGTCTACTGTCAATATAGACAATCTCTTACGGTCGCCCAATTTCAAGTTTATCGAGCATGACGTCATTTATCCGCTCGCAATTGAAGGCCCTGTCGATTGGGTGATGCATTTTGCAAGTCCTGCCAGTCCGCCTAAATATTTGTCCTATCCGATCGAAACGATGAGGGTCAACAGCGAAGGGACGATGCATCTGCTGTATCTGGCCAAAGAAAAGCAGGCTGCTTTCTTCTTGGCTTCAACAAGCGAGATCTACGGTAACCCAACTGTTCACCCTCAGCCGGAGACCTACTATGGCAACGTGAATTCGGTTGGAGCAAGAAGCTGCTACAACGAAGCGAAGCGGTATGCAGAGGCGATCACCTACTGGATGAACAGGAAATACGGTATACCGGTAAGGGTCATTCGGATCTTCAATACATTCGGCCCGAAGATGGATTTAAATGACGGACGCGTCATTACCAATTTCATTAATGAAATCATGTCCAAGCAAAACCTTACGATTTATGGCGACGGCAGACAGACGAGAAGCTTTCAGTATATCGACGATTTGCTGGAAGGGATTGTGAGACTGCTGAGCACCACGTATGAACAGCCAGTCAATTTGGGGAATCCGGAGGAAGTCACCATACTTGAAGTCGCCCAAATATTGAAGGAGCTAATGAAGTCCAACGCGCAGTTAGAGTTTCTCCCGCTGCCGGAAGACGATCCAAGGAGAAGGAAGCCGGATATTACCATTTCAAGGACGATTATGGACTGGGAACCGGCGATCAGTTTGCATGATGCACTCGCTAGAACGATCCATTATTACCAGGGTCAATATATCCATTAAACGGGAGGTACCTATGCAAGAACAGATCATAGCGATGATATGCGAAATCAAGGAAGACGCCCAACTGGCAAACAGTTTGAACGAGCATTCGAACATCATGGAAGACGGGGGATTGGACTCTTTACAGCTAATTACTTTTGTACTACAGGTGGAAGAGCGTTTCGGTATTGAAATCGATTTTGAACAATTCGACTTCAATCTTATGGAGTCGGTCACGACCTTCTGCAATTATATCTCGGAGCTGCAGAAAACAGCGCCTGTATGAACGATAGACGCAAGTTCGAGCTCATTATCGGGACATTTGACGCGGAACGCTTCTGGCGCGACCCTAATCTAGCCAAACTGCCGTCGTTTCACGATCCTGAAATGGAGAATATCGTGATGGCCATGGATGAGCTGCTCTTCCCATTTTGCGAGGCGCAGGATAAGCTCATTACTCGCTATCGAATGAACGTTTGCCATAAAGAGTATTTGCATGAGATCGGATTTAAATTTCTTTCCAATTCAACCGATCTCGAGAGTCCTGATGTAGGAAGCGTAGGCAGAACCGCCAATATATTCGACCTGCTCACATCAGCCGATCGAATGGGTGACATGGATCTCTACTTGCTGGACGGCGCCCGGTTGTCGCCCTTTGCCGTCATTCCGGGGGCGGATCGTACTGCAACGCGTTACGGGCTGGAACAGGATTTTCCAGCTATCGAAACGGTTCAGACTGTCAATTCGAAGCTGTATTCAACCGAATTGAACCGTCGCCTTGATCTTCGGTGTGACAGCCAGACGGTCTATTCTCCCGAAAAGCTGCTGGCAAGCGGCTTGACTTTGCTGAATCAAGGACCCTTCCTGATCAAAGATGAGTTTGGGGTATCGGGGAAAGGCAATTTGCTGATCGAGTCGGAAGCGATTTTGCGGCGAGTCACATCCTATGTCGCCGATCAGTGCAGCAAGGGAAAAACGGTTCGGTTTATTATTGAGCCGTTCCTCCGCAAGGAATTGGATTTTTCTTGCCAATTCCACATCGATCCGGACGGCACTTACCGACATATCTCAGTGCAGCAGTTGGTCAATCACAATTTCGCTTACCAAGGCTCCTATACAGCAGACGATAGGTTGCTTCATATGCTGCAGGAAGCGAAGTATTTTGATGTAATGAAACGGGCGGCTCGCGAGCTTTATCGGTCGGGTTATCACGGCGACGTATGCGTCGATTCTATGCTGTTGACAGACGGCCGCATCGTTCCGATTGTTGAGGTGAATGCAAGAAGATCGATGAGTCTGATCAAGCATTACGTTGACCGCTACCTGAAGAAGCACGACACGGCCGGGAGCATGACACATGCGACTTTACAGTTTGCATGCGATGTATCATTCGATCAATTGCTTGAATCGCTGGACCGCGAGGGTGTTCTATATAAGCCTGATCGAGGATTCGGTATTTTACCTTTAAGCGCGAATACGCTCTTTATTAACAAAGTCGTCAGCGAGTGCAAGGGGATCCGGAATAAGCAGGTGAAAGGCAGATTATATTATTCGTTGATCGAAGGGGAATGGGATAACGAACGATTGACCACTAAGGTTAATGAGGTGCTGTCGTCGTTATCCTTCAAGATCGCCCGCTGATGCAGTCCGAAGCGCTTGAAGCCATGAATGGAGGAAGAAATTTTATGGGTGAGCGGAAAGTGACGATTCTATGCTCGGGTTTCGGTCTGGGTTTCTATATTCCCGGCCTGTTAGCTGCAAGTGATTTCGAGAAAAGGGATATCGCGACGGAAGTGCTCGTGTTCGAAAGCTATTTGGAGCAAGACAAGATGGATCATATTGTAGACAGCAGAAAGGCTTACCACAATAATTTCGCACTTGCCAATTTATCGGCCCGAATGCCGATGGATATCCGGGGCAGCATTGATTATGCCCAGGTCGAGCTATTGCTGGAGGCGTGGAAAGCGGAAGAGCGGTACGAATTCATATCGTTATCCGGACACTGGATCTATATTCTGGATTTGTATAGGGAGAAGATGCTGCCGAATCAAATTCATGTAGACCTGCTCTACGTCGATTCAGATCTGGCCCCGTCTTGGAAGAGCTTGAAGAAGTTTCATCCTAGCTATGACGAGTATTATTACAATGCTTGTCTCTATGACACCGACAAGATGGAAATTCGATACGAAATCCCGGTTCTTCATCGTACGGCACTGCCCTTCGACTCAAGGAAGCGGCGGCTTGTTGTTCATGGCGGCGGCTGGGGGATGGGCACTTATCAAAGTACAATTCCAGAGCTTGCCTCCCATAACTATGGGCTTGATATCGTAGCTTACGATTGGAAGGAAGCGAAGCCCGATCCCGATCACCGATATTGGATGAATGATCCGGAATGGTGTGCATGGGTGAAGAGTGCGAACGGCCTGCACGAGTTTCCGCCATACATCGAAATAACGGGAGAAGACACGAAGTCATACGCCGCTGAGGTTGATCATCATTGGTTATTCGATATCGCTTCGGAGGCGATGGCTATCGTGGCCAAGCCGGGAGCGGGCACATTAATCGACTCGCTTGCATCCGAAACCCCTCTTATTCTGCTGGAGCCGTTCGGAAGTCACGAGCTTAGCAATTTGGAATTGTGGGAATCACTGGGGTTCGGAATACGCTACGAGAAGTGGCGGGAGATGGATTTTTCCGTAGAGGTCCTTAGGGAGATGCATCAAGCGATCATGAACAGACCCGGAGAACGGACGAATTATGTGGATCATTATTGTGCGAGAGTCGCGTTAACGAAGGGGTAAGATTTCAATGGCAGAAGGGGTTATGCGATGAGCGTAAACAAATTGAGTGTCGCCCAAGATAAGACAAAGACAAGCTATCCGAGATGGATCGTCATGCAGCTGTTGGAGGAGTGTAATTTACGATGCAAGATGTGCTATGAGTGGGGACTCGAAGGTCCCTACAAAAGCAAAAAAACGTTAGCGCATCTGGATCCGGATCTCATTAAAAAGATCATCGTCGAGTGCAGCCCGGGCAAGCCGTATTACGATTTCTTCGGCGGCGAGCCGCTGATGTACCCTTGGCTGAGCGACATTCTCGCCATGATCAATCACTATGGAAGTAAAGCGGACTTCCCCACGAACGGCACATTGCTTGAGCAGCATGCCGAGATGCTTGTCGAGACTGCTCCAAATAAGATCTGGATGTCGCTCGACGGCCCTGAGGAAATAAACGATAAGCAGAGAGGCAAAGGCGTATTCAAGAAAGTAATCAAGGGGATCGAGAAGCTTTATGAGCTTCGGGAAAGCAAGGGCAAGCAATTTCCGAAAATGGGTGTATCCTTTATCATTACGCCCTTGAACTATATGTACGTTGAGGAATTTTTCTTTAAGCATATCGACTTGTCAATGTTGGACCATATCAGCATGGAAGTGCAACTCTATGCAACGGAAGAGCAGTATGCCCAATATGTGAAGGTTCTTAGTGACAAATTCGACGTTCATGAAGCTCCTTATGCCAAGGGGATGGTGTGGCGTGACACCAGTTCGTTCAGCCAGATCGATATTCCGGAATTGACGAGAAAGCTCAATAATGTTAAAGCGTATTGCTTGAAAAACAGCATCCATGTGATCACCTATCCGAAGACGATAGATGAACAAAATTTGAGCAACTATTTCTCGGGGCAATTCCATCAGATGGCTGATAAACGGAATCGGTGCTCCCTTCCATGGGTTTATGCGGAGATTACGGCAAGGGGCGACGTTTCTCCCTGCCATGCCTTCTATGATCTGACCTTTGGCAACGTGAACGAAGAGAGTTTGCTGGATATCTGGAGTAGTGACAAGTACAAAGATTATCGCGCGTATATGAAAAAAAATATGCTTCCGATTTGTACGGCTTGTTCAAGGTATTATATCTATTGATTCATGTGAATGACCTAATAGGTTTAAGAAGGGTGGTGTTGATATGAATCCGAAATCAGAGATTAAACGTTCCCCAAAGGATTTGCAAATATTGAAACGTACTATCAAGAATACGGTGGAAACCAAGCGGAACATGGAGAAAATAGCGGGTTACGCGACACCGTTGCCAGAGTCGGTCGGGATTAAACTGACGAACCAATGCAACTTGCGCTGCAAGCATTGCTATCAATGGAACGACACCGGCTATCATCACTTTATGACACCGGAGCAGCAGCGGGAACAGCTCGACTACGGGCTGCTGGAGAAGCTGATCCTCGAGACGGAACCAGCCAAGTCGAGACTCTATATCTGGGGCGGCGAGCCGCTCGTATACAGCCATTTCGACCGTTTGGCCGATTTGCTTGAAGCCCATCCTCGCGAGACGACGATCTGCACGAACGCGATGCTGATCGAGCGAAAGCTGGACGCCTTGCTGAGAATCTCCGACAACCTGGAGCTGCTCATTGCACTTGATGGATTCGAAGAAGAGAATGATGCGCTTCGCGGCAAAGGGGTATTCAACAAGGCGATAGATGCTATTCGGATGCTAGTCGAGCTGCGCAAGGAAAACCGATTCAAGGGCAAAATTACGATCCATACCGTCGTTAACGATGCTATGACCGACAAGCTGTACGATCTGTTGGACTTTCTGGAGGGCGTCGGTGTAGATATGGTCATGGTCTGTTTCCCGTGGTACATCTCGGACGAGTGCACGCAGGGAATGGACGATTACTTTGACCAGAAGTTCGACTTCCTTGCGGCGAGCGAGCACAAGGGCGAACGAAGCTGGCACGCCTTTAACTACAAGCTCGATCCGGAGCGTATCCCTGCTTTGATGAGCGAGTTGGACCGGGTGAATAATCGGGTCTGGAAAATGCGTTTACGCTACCAGCCGAATCTGGATTATGACCAGATCGAAGATTTCGTGCTCGGCAAAGAGGTGAAGAGTAAAGGCACGATGAACAAGAAGTGCCTGGCTCTCTCGAACCGGATGGATATTACGCCCGATGGAACGATTGTTGCGTGCAAATTTTTCAAAGAGTTCGAGATCGGCAAATTAAATGAAGCGTCCGTACAGGAATTATGGCACGGCATGACCTACAGAAGGATAAGGGAAATGATGGATGAACGACTGACACCGGCATGTTCCAAGTGCAGTGTCTTGCATTTGCACGGTGTTTAACTATTCTACATGAGCATAAATGAGGTGAACCAGTGAGTATTATCCAAGTGGAACGCTTATCCAAAAGCTTCAATTACTACGAAAAAGAATTGGGGTTCAAAAAATCGCTAAAAAATTTAGTGAAGCGGAAATCACTGATCAAAGAAGCGGTTAGCGAGATATCACTTGTAATCGAGCAAGGCGAGATGGTCGGGTTCTTAGGCCCGAACGGTTCCGGCAAAACAACTACGCTTAAGATGCTGTCCGGCATCTTGTATCCGACAAGCGGGCAAGCGACGGTATTAGGCTATGTCCCTTGGGAGCGAAAAAAAGAATTCAAGATGCAGTTCTCGATCGTGATGGGGCAGAAATCGCAGTTGTGGTGGGATTTACCGGCGAACGAATCGTTGTACCTGAACAAATGCATTTATGAGGTCGAGGATAAGCCCTACAACCTTGTCCTGGATGAGCTTACGGAGATGCTTGATGTTAAAGATCTGCTCAATATTCAGGTACGTAGGCTTTCGCTGGGGGAACGGATGAAGATGGAGCTAATTGCGTCGCTCATCCACCGGCCTAAGGTAATTTTTCTGGATGAGCCTACAATCGGACTCGATCTGATTTCGCAGAAGCGCATTCGGGAGTTCCTGAAGTGTTATAACCAGCAGACGAAAGCAACGGTTATTCTGACAAGCCACTACATGGCGGATATTGAGGATTTATGCAAACGAACAATCATCATCAATCAAGGGAAGATCGTATACGACGGCGATCTTCGGCGTGTGAACGAGCTGTTTCATGCAAAAAAGATCATCAAACTGCAATTTACGGACGAAGTGCCGAGGCAAGCGCTAAGCGAGTATGGCGCTATCATGCAACATGACGGTATGAATGCCGTCATGGAGATCGATAAGCATGACCTCCAGCGGCTTTCCAAGATGATGCTGGACCGGTTCCCGATCCTTGATTTCACAGTTGAAGATATACCTGTCGAGCGAGGCATCGAAAGCTTGTATCAGAAAGATGGGGTCAGACATGAAAGCCTTACAGAAGTATAAAAGGACGTACATCCTTGCGCTTCAGAATGCGATGGAGTATCGGACCGATTTCTTTATGAGTATCATCAGCGGCGGCTTCATCATTCTCGTCCAATGCTTCCTCTGGACGGCTGTGTTTCGCAGTTCGCCGCAAGAGATTATTAATGGCTATACTTATTCACAGATCATCATTTATTCCGTGTTGTCCGGCGTCGTCTCCAAGCTGGTTTCTGCCGGCTTCGAAGGGGAAATCGCGAATGATATCAAGACGGGTGGACTGAGCAAATTTATCGCTCAGCCCATTCATTATTTCAGCTATCGGATATGCAATTTTTTCGGTGGGAAAACGGTTCAGATCGGGGTCGTCCTTGTCTTATTCGTCATACTGATGATCGTTTTTACTCAGATTTGGGGGTTTCAGCTTAGAGGGGTGCAGATCGTTATGTTCCTGGTCAGCATTCTGTTCGGACTGCTCATCAACTTCCTGCTTTTTTATTCGATTAGTGCTCTCGCGTTCATCATTACCGAGGTTTGGGGCGTTTATATCGCGTTCAATCAAGGCGTCTATCTGCTAAGTGGTGCCATCTTTCCGCTTAATATTTTCGGAGATACGTTTGCCAGAATCTCCAGCTATTTACCGTTTCAATATGTCGTATTCTTCCCGGTTAACATCATCAATGGGAGCATGGCGATTCATGAAATCGTGCGCGGACTCCTCTTACAAGCGGTCTGGGTAATTGTGCTTATGATGATTTCGAAGTTGTCGTGGGATTCCGGGATGAGGAAATATGTAGCCGTTGGAGGTTAGATCTGTGAGTATCAGCTTGACGGAGTTTCGGAAGCATGTACGTATGTTCTTTATTTTCGCAAAGAACAGCTTGGTCGGTTACATGGAATACAAAGCGAATTTCTACTCCGGTTTGATCATGGAGACCGTATTTCTGTTTTCCAAGCTGATCTATATCTTGTTCGTTTTCCAGCTCGGGATCGAAATCAATGGCATTTCTCCTGACCAGATGTTGATCTTCACGGGGACCTATACGATTATGATCGCAATCTATACAGGACTGTTTATGGATAACTTTTATAGATTCGCCGGCCATATCCGCAACGGGACGCTGGACTTGTATATGACGAAGCCGCTTTCGCTGCAGTTCATGATTTCATTCCGGCACGTTAACTTCGCGTTTCCGATCCCGAACCTGATCGCCGGGATCACGATGATCGTACTGGCTTGGCAGCGTCTTGACATCGAGCCAAGCTTGATCCACGTGGCCGGATATATCGGCGTGATCTTGAGTAGCACAATCGTGACCTATTCGGTACTTCTACTTCCGCAAATCCTTGCCTTCTGGACGGTGAAATCCGGTTCGATCTTCGAAATACTCGACAAATGTTGGGATTTAAACAATATGCCGATGTACATATACCCCAAATGGCTGCGGAGAATTGGGCTGTATGTTGTGCCGATCTTGTTCATCACCAACATGCCGTCGGTTTATTTGATTGATCGATTGGACTTGTTCCTTGGGATATGGATTTTTGTAGCTCCCGTTATATCGCTTCTAGTGGTCAGGCTGTTCTGGAAGCTGGCCGTCAAACGCTATGAAAGCGCCAGCAGTTAGAGAAATGCCCTACAAACAAATTGTTGAGAAGGTGAATTGAATGAGCAAGACGGAGCATGAGCGTCATCCATTGCAGACAGACGCCATTACAAAGAAACGGCTGCACAACGGGATTGAAATCTATCAAAACAACGAAGGAGAGACCGAGTTTCTCTACAACGAGATTTTCCACAAGGAGATGTATTTCAAGCACGGTATTACGCTTCCGGATCATGGCACGGTCCTGGACGTCGGGGCTAATATCGGCATGTTTAGCCTATATGTCAGCAGCAAGAGCGACTGCAGGGTGTATGCCTTTGAGCCACTGCCTCCGACGTTTAAACTCTTGAAGATGAATACGAGCTCGCTGCCTCGCGTAACGACGGTTAACGTCGGGCTTTCCAATGAGATCAAGGAAGCGGAGTTTGCCTATTTTCCTACGATGTCCACGGACTCTGTCCAGATCAAATACAGGGAGAACCACGATCAAGATCTCCGATACGGGTTAATCAACCATTACGAAGATAATTTCGCTGACCGGCGAATGCTAAACCGCTTTGTCGATCATCTTATGTCGCCGAAGCTTCTGAACGAACAACTCTATCGTTGCAAGCTAACTACGATCTCCGAAATGATCCGTTTTTATGATCTGAACCAAATTGATCTTCTCAAAATCGACGTGGAAAAAAGTGAGTTCGAGGTGCTGGAAGGAATCGAACCGGAAGATTGGGGCAAAATCAGGCAAATTGTAATGGAGGTACACGGACTGGACGGAGAGCAGATCAGCAGGCTCGAGAACATCTTTCAAACCAACGGTTTCTATGCCGTGATCGATTACTACGAAGATTTGAATATCCCAAATTACTATAATGTGTACGCGTTGAATCAAATGCATACGTCGGCTGGGTGATAGTCATGCTACAACATCTACCTGCAAGGTTGGTATGCTCCAGCTGCAAGGGCGTGCTGGTCCAGTCGGAGGCATTGCTACAATGCTGTAGCTGCGATGCGGTATATACGAACGATGACCGTTATGTATCGATGCTCGATCGGCGTGAGCAGTTTGTTCACCCTTCCGAATGGAACCGGAAAGAGGCTGAAATTCGAGATTATAGCGAGATTTCGCACTCCCTTGCGCTGTCCGGTATAGGCCGATTCGCCACCTTCTTAAATTATGGTTACGTCCCGCACGGGAATGAGCAATATGCGGTGATCGAGCCCGACGATGCATGGAATAGAAACTCGGTCAAGCTGCTGCTTGAGACAGTGGGCAGGACGGTGATTCGGGAGCGGCAGGTGATCGACATCGGATGCGGCAGGGGAGGGAACATAGCAGCTCTGTCTAAATATTTCAAGCCGCTGTCTATTGTCGGTCTCGACATCTGCCCGGCGAATATTGCCTATTGCAATGCCAAATCCCGAGGGGGTGAATCTTTGTATCTCGTCGGCGATGCGGAGAATATACCGTTTGCAGACGAGAGCTTCGATGTGGTGTTAAATATAGAATCCGCACATGCCTATCCGAACCGATCACGATTCTATGAAGAAGTGTACCGGATAATGAGAGTTGGCGGCGTATTTCTGTATACGGAGCTGATGCTGGGAGATCAGGTAGCGCAGAACATCAGGCTGTTAGAGGAAGCAGGCCTGTCTGTAATCCGCAATCAGGATGTGACTTCGAATGTTCTTCTATCATGTGATGAGAGTGTGAAGCAGCGTACTGGCACACAAGGGATTGCGAGCAACGCCAAAGCGAGCACGAATATTGGAGATATCAATGAATTCATCGCATTGCCCGGCTCGAAGAAATATGAAGAGATGAAGGCTGGAACGCGGCAATACCGTATGATGAACCTTGTTAAGAGGTAATATAGCCGTAATATCAACAATAATTTTAGTATAGGAGAAATATTTTATGGAAGAAATTATTTCCCTGGACACCTTTCAGCCCTTCGACGGCATGACAAAAATGTATCCTCATCATAATTTTCCTTATTTTAATTGCGGCTACAATTTGTTGTTAACGCTTGCCAGATATTTTAAAAAAGATGAGTTGCCGATTTTGAATAATGTTATTAGTATTTATAGATTTGATAAACAAAAAATACAAACAAGAGGATATTTCAAGTTAGAGGTGTTGGATCTTGAGGAGGGAGATCAGATCCTTGAGGAAATGGGGATCTCTATTCGTAAAAAATCCCCTAAACTAGATACGTTACAAGATGAGATCATAAACTCTATTTCAAGTGGTCATCCCATTTCCATATTTATTGATTTATTTTATCAACGCGGGAGAGACTTTTACTATAACAAAAAACATGGACTGCACCCTGTTTTTGTCTATGGCTTCAATCTTAAGAACGAGGAAATATATACGGTTGATGATATTACAGAATACAGACAATATTCTCTGCCATTTTCAGAATTTAAATGGTCATGTATGACTTCGGAACACGTAAAGATGCCAGACTACTTTTGGGAATATGCGCTAGTGCCCCCCGGTAATCATGAAATCTTGAACAATAAGAATTTAGCACACACAACCATCAATACATTCGTAGAAAATATGTGCAGGTATCAAAATGAAATAACGGAAAGTTTGAATAATATACTGTTGTTGGCAGAAAATTACGAGCTCATTATAAAAAATGAAACGATTATAGAAACACTGAGCAGTACTATTTATAGAAAATGTTCTGAGAAATACAGGTTAAATACTCTCTATAAGTACAACATTGATCATATCAATGCAAAACATACGCTTGACCCGTTATTGGACCAAATTATTCATGACTGGAAGACAGTAAGGATCTATTCGAATAAAGCCATCATGTCCCAAAAGTTCACTGGGGAAATCATAGACAAGTGCATTGGTTTATTTACAAAAATATATACGAATGAAGTACATTTTCATAATCAATTATTTTTAATGTTAAAGGCTTTCAGGTAAAATCACATCTAATATTGCTAGAAATGAGCCGCATCAACAGGCATATTGTGCATGTGTCTTTTCATCGTATGAAAACCGCCGCCGCTGTCTGCATCAACACTTTAAACACAAACGGCTGAGATGCCGTTTTTTTTGTTTTGATTTTGTTACAGCACACTAGTCATGCGGAGTGTTACTCACTGTTGGTCAGGAAAGACTAATAGTTGAGATGTATTGGCGGAAATAATAAGAGGGGCGAGGGCCCTTTTTGTTTGGTTTGGTTAGTTAAATTTTTCAAGCAGAAATTTAGTTTTGAGTACTGGTTAGATTAAGATGTAAATAATATTTTATATGCTATAATTTGGAGTTATTAACTGCCACAATAAGAGGTGAGAAAACAACATCTTTACTAAATGGGGAGTGAATAAAAAACATATATATGAATATGAATCAATTACGTTTGTAGAAAAGATTATAATTAGAAGTGGTTGGAAATTTAGAGATCAGGAAAAAGATAATGATATAGATGGATTATTAAAGTTCAATTAAAAGCAACATACCAACTAAAGAACAGCGATAATTCGGTTGTCTTTGATTGCTCTGTCAAGTTTCTTAACTTTTGTGATGTATGTGATTTACCAGTTATTTTGATTTTATAACGCGATTCGCAATCAACAATAATCTCAAATGTTATTATATATGTTATAATTTTTTTGGTATTATTATCCTAATTGTAGCTGTAAGGAAGGGATTTGTTAAATGAGAATAGCAACAGGGTTATTACTTGCATTATATCTTGTTTTTATGTGGTTTATGGCACTAACAGCGAACGTAGTTTCTTATGATGGTGAAGTCCTTAATGTTATTGCTAAGATAATATTGGTCTTTCAAACTTTAGCTTTCCCCTTTACATTTACAATGCCTAGAACAGCGATGGTGTTCCTAATCTTTTCATCCTTGATTGCTTTCATTTCAGGGTTGGGTATTGATTCTGGTCATATTCTCTTTGCCGTGGTAGGAATTATCTTTACACTTATGAGTTATGGGGGGCATAGAGAAGTAGTTAAGAAAAAAGCCAACGGTTAATGCCGTTACGAACTAACTACATAGACAGCATTATAAGTATCAAAGGGCATTCACCTTTAGCAAAGGGGAATGTCTTTTTTATTATAGTAGTAAAAGAATAAAACCCTCTGGCACCTTTTCCTTTACATGGAGCGACCAATGAGAGTAAGGGAGATGATAATAATCAATGTTGAACGAACTTTCAATGGGAACGAGTCATTTATTAATCTGCTTATGCTTTTGATTGATGCTGAGATTGACCGAATTATAGAACAACAAGACAACTTACAGTATGGAATGTAACGCCAATACATCTTATAGTGAATGGGTGGCGGAAGTCATGGGACGGTTAGAGGTAAAGACCTTACAAGCAAGAAAGAAGGCAGAGAAGCAAATACATTCGTTACAAAGGTGCATTGAAAAGCTGAAGGAACAAAAGACAGGGTTAATCAGACTGTTGGCAAGCGGTACGATTAATGAGATCGAATATAAGGAAGCAACATAGAGTGGCAATGCTGAACTGTTCAGCCTACAAGACAAGTTAAAAGGCTTCCAGTCTCTACAAGGAAATAATAGTACAGGGGAAAGTGTCGTTCGACTGAAGAAAGAACTCAAGCGGTTTATGAAGTTGGAAGAACTGACTCCTGAGATGGTACATAGGTTTATTGATAAGATTGAATTACAGGCAGACGGCTCTGTAAACATTCATTATAAGTTTACTGCCACCGCCCTCCTTACGGCTTGAATTACAGTGACCGACTGCTCAAAAAAATAAATGAAATATAACAACCTTTGTCTTGAAAGCCTAGCCTAATCTGGGCTTTTTATTGTGTTCTGTAAGAGCTCCTCTAAGAATGTGTCGAGTATACCAACTAATTATCGAATGGTCAGAGTCGTATGAAAAATGTTTTAATGACAACGTAACTCGTGGAATTTTATTTGAGCAAGGGGGAACACGCTACTTTTTGACATAATTCGATAATATAATTACAAATTTTTACCTGATAATGGTATTATATACTCAAATCCAATTAGTTGAAGGGGGGGGGCTATATAGAAAATCGAAATTCACCAATTCGCTCCGACTGTTGCGAAAAATTAATATGGTAGGGTAATTGCATTGTACATTTTGACGATAAGCTAAACTAGAGGGTGGCGTACATTTAATGAAGGCTAAAATTCTATTCTTTGTATTATTTGTTTCTTTAGGAGTAAGTGTTGCGCTGTATGTATTAACTAAATATGATTTGGTTGAAAAGGGAAGTGCAAGTAGTAACTCAGATTCACTAGAATTATCAGCAAGTGAACATGTCATAGAAGAAGAGAATACATATGGATCAAATGCAGCAAACGGAATGGTTGACAAGAAACTCGAAACAAAATCAGATGATACCGGATATATCTATTATTTAACAGATGATAAAATCATTGAGGCGATCAATTACGGAAAAAAAACTAATAAGGAGTTTCGTGAGAGTTTTGAATTACCCTTATTATCCTCGACCAGCAAGGATAGTACGTTTGAATACATGGATGTTTTTATCAACACACCGTACAGATTGGTGACAGCACATTCATATAATCAATATATACAGTACGATAAGACGGCATCTATTGATGAAGTTATGAGCTTGATCAACGATGATTCTATTTCATTTACTGCTTATGTGCTGAGAGGAACGGCTAGTATGCTAGCTACCGAATTGATACAGGACGGAACAGTAATTGAAGCATATAAGATTGATAATAATGTGAAAGGAGATATGAAGACTATCTATTTTTCCGTAGATGCTATTGATTTCCGGGAACCCGCTATTCTGAAAATATTCGAAAAAAGCAATCCTTCAAAATACTCTGAATATCAGATTTCTTTTGAGAATTATATTAAATAGAGTTTTATTGGAATAGTATAAACCACTAGTCACTGAGGACGGGAAATGTTGTAATGCATGGCTTTAATTGAACTTTATTACCTTCAATTTTTTGAATCAGTCTTTGAAGTACCTGCTTCAAGACTTGTTCATCGTGGATGTCGTCAAGTTCGGTAAAATAAGATATTTGTTTTCTAAAGGCACGGAGTTTTTCTTCCGTGTCTTTTTTTGTTTCAAGTAGGCTTTCAATCGCTACCTATGCGTATTACTGATTGTAGAATGTTCCCAAGTTTGGATGTATTATAAATTCTCTTTGAATGTTCATCGTCACCAACTCATTTCTATCTATGGCCGTTCTATGGATTTAAAAAGTACGCTCGAAAGATAAAGGGTTTTGGAAGGTTTTGTCGAATAGTTCTACATGCCTACAAACATTCATTGAGGAGGGAATCAAACGAAGTGCAACGTGATAATAGAACTACATACAATCAGCCTAATAGATCATCCGTACAAACTAACAGGGCTGTTAGCGGTCAATCTAGGACGACTAGTCCCCAAGCAAGCAGTACAAAGAGCGTAAATGCAGTTATTTGTCGTAAGTGCAAGTCACAACAAGTGGTAGCCAATAAAAGAGGTTACAGCTTCGCAAACTTGTTCACAACTCTTAGTATTATGATTCTTTTTGGCATACTGACTATTGTATCGAACTACCTTATCAATTTGTATAGAGTGAGCTATGCTTTAGAAAGCTTTATGATATTATTCATGGGATTAGGAGCAATCTCCTTGTTTCTAGCGCTACCAGTAAGTATATTAGTCGGGTTCGTTGGGAGAAGTGAAATTGTTAACGGCTGTATGAACTGTGGTTTCAAATGGAGACCAGCTAAGAGGAAGTGAAATTGATGGGGCAAGTGTAGATCTACCCGGCCAATGTTGAGCTATAAGGGAGTTACAATATTCTTAGGAAATGCAGACTATTCTGTATAATGAATTTTTGAGCGGTTCAGAAGGATAAAGGTGTTCAAATGTTAGTTAGTGGCCGGCTCACTGTATCAGTAGGTATTTTTATACATAATATGTTAGTTTTTAGGCGTTTATGAACCCCTAGTTTCTGGTATTGGTGATATGTCTCACATTAGTTTTATCGAGACATCAGCAAAATTGTTCAGCAGTGAACTGATATTACCGGTGAGAAAATAAGGACAGTTGCTGTCAGTTGCCCCTGATTGAGCAAATGCTAATCCTGTAACTTGTTTTAAGTGTCCACACGCACATGTGGGGAGTGTAGCCATGTTAGTGAGAAAAGATTAAACTAAATGTTACGGTTTCAGAACCCTTTCAACACGACGGAAGGGTTCTATTTTATATGGGTAATTACGGTGATAGGCGATTCATATTAAAAATTGAGCAGTATTTACTTTCCAAACTTCAGGAAGATGTGATTTTAGTGTAGAGAACACACAAAAGAATATTGAATGTATTAAGCTTTAATTGTCCCTGTTGTGGCTATCCCACACTGGAGGAAAGACAGGGTTGGGAAATTTGTTGTTTATGTAATTGGGAAGATGATCCGCATGCAGATGAAGTTTGGGGCGGACCCAATCAAGACTATTCACTTACTGAGGCTCGTGAGAACTTCAAAAAACACTACACCATGTATAGAGATAGACGAACAATCTCAAAACAAACGGATAAAGAAGTACAAACAAAGAAAAGATTAGTTAATGCATTTGAAAAACTTAGAACCGCAAATAATGAATCTGCCCAACAAATATGGCTGGAAATCGACTCCTTCGAAAAGGAACTAGATGATATTGTTCACGAAAGAGTAGAACATTACAGCAACAACATAGAGAAGAATCAAGAGATTATAAACCTAATCAATTCCGATAACCCTGATACAATCGTAAAAGGCTTGCTATCCCTTGCATTAAATGCGGATGATGGAGAGTTTGTACAAGAACTGATGGTTCGATACACTCAGCATAAAAATGAAAATATAAGAGGAATAGCAATTCTTTGCTTTGGTCATATAGCAAGAATACATGGAGCAGTTAATAAGGAATTGATTCTTCCACTTATCCATGATGCATTAAAAGATGAAAGTTCATTTGTTAGAGGGCATGCTGATTCAGCATTGAATGATATAAATATGTTTTGTGGGTAGTAACTTGAATAGTAGAGAGGGGTGACGAATCCCTATTTTTTTGTTGGGTCTGCTATCGTGCTATGTCGATGCTTGGAAAAACATTTTTGTTAGATCATTTCTAATTTGCAATATTGCCGAACGACGGTTCTAAGGGTGTACTACAAGCGCAATACGTATAAGCTGACTTTGGATTACAACGATCAAATCACGCCTGATAAAGTAGAGGGCGATGTGGCTCATGCATCTGACGCATCTGAACTTCCATCCAATCCCGGAAATATCATCTACGGTTGGATCGTTCCTTATGATTTCGAGCAATTGGCTATAAACGAAACCTTACACGTATCATATACGCAAAGTGGACTGAACTATAAATGAATTTCAACAGAAACATGACAAGTTAGATCACAAGCCGATTGCCCTGAAATTCAGTGCAGTCGGCTTTTCGTATCATGTAATGACTAATCATTGAGATTCATTAGGTGAAAAACTAAAAGAGAGACTTTCGCCTCTCTTAAGTTCATTAATCACAGGAGTTTAAGAATCTCCATTGATCTGTATACTGGCTAATATACGTGCACACCCGCACCAAGCACGGACTTGTTTTGCACGGAATTACCGGATAGATATACCTTTTGCAGATTAGGCAGCTGGCTTAGGGTCTCGATATTGGAAATGGCATTGTTCTCGAGATGAAGTTCCTCTATGGCCGGCCAGTTACTCATGAATTCTAAAGAATCCAAATTGCTATCCTGCATGGTGAAGGAACGTAGAGCGGACATGTTGGCAAAGTAAGGCATCATTTGATCAATTTCAGTAACAGAGGTATTGTTCATGCTAAAATATGACTGGTTTAAGGTCAAATGTTCAAGTACGCTGTTCTTCGCGGCCGCCTTTTGTTCAAAGTTCAGCCTGCACTCGGAGCAAACCAAAGATTTCACCTGCTTCAAACGAAATAAGGCATCGCTTTCCTTGAACAGTGACGAGTCGTAAATTTTCAGAGTCTCTAGGCGGGACAAGCCGTCCAGGGCGGCAAGACGGGTTATTTCATCGATCTCCCAGAGCGAGAGTTGCTCCAGTTTCGGGAATTTCCCCAGCGCAGCCAAGTTCAATTCCCCACTTCCGCCACGGAGCGTCAGACTGGTTGTAACCGGGGCCTTTAGCCCGGGGAGAAAGGAGCTTGGAATTTCCACTCGCTCTACTTTAGGCAGTGTCAGCGCTTCTGCATTCTCGTAGTAGCCGGACAACGTTAATTCCCGCAAAGAGGGCAGACTGTTTATGGCCTTTACCGAGCCAAGCTCACTTAGAGAAGCCAGGCGTAGTGTGGTAATAGAGTTTTTGCCGGTCAAGCGCTCCAGACTGGAGAAGTTTACATTTTCAATATCTAACGTTTGTAGAGCAGGCATATTTTGCACAAAGTCGATGGACTTTACATTCGTTAAATAGGACAACTGAAGCTCCTGAAGCTGGGTCAAGGCATACAGCGGCTGCAGGTCTGTGGTTTCACTGTACTGTATAGACAAGGATGATAACCCGGTCATGGACGACAACCATCCGAGTTCATCGACAAAGGTGAGCGACAGGGACTTGATTGGCAATTGGTTTAACAAGTGAAAATCTGTTACAGATTCATCCACATAGGTAATGGATAAAGAGTTCAGATTGGGGAATTCCAGTAGTAGGGCCAACTCCTGATTGCTGCGAAGCTGAGTGGAAAGCTCCGTAATTTTAGACTTGTCGCCAAAGTAGCCCGAAAATGTACTAAAGGATTCGTTAAAAGCGCCAGCATAACTTTTTAATCCGGGCATATGGGCCAGAGTGGTTTGGTCCGTCTGGGATATTTCATAGGTATTCGTCAGGTCCAATGCCGTCAGTCCCTTAAAAGCTTCAAAATCTCGCTGATCAATCCGCTGGCTATTCAGTTTCTTGTCCTGAGTAATATAAGTGATCTTCTCGGCCTGTTCATCGCTGAAGGGATCGGAGAGGCTATATGTAAACTTCCACTGATCATTCTCCGAATGCTCTACAGTTAAATAGCGAATACGAGCCAATTCCTCCTCTGTTGGCAAAGCGGACCCTTTATCAAAGATATCTCGCAAAAATGAGAGCAGAACCTCGCTTTCAGGCATCTTTCGTACAGGCAGATTGGCTTCTGTTTTTGGATAGGTGGAGCTGTTGCTATAATAAAAATATGTACCGATCGCGCCAGTTAGGACTAACATCAGTATCAGCATTACCTTTACGGAGGCAGTCTGCTTCGGTGGTACTTTAGGGGGCGTTCCATGGTAATGATTAATAGTCTGGTCTACGTAATAGACATGATTTTGCTTCAATAAAAGTTCTGTTTCACAATAGGGACACTTTAAAACCTCATCCTTCTTGTATTCAATTCTTCCGTTGCAATTGGGGCAGTTTAGCGGGATAAACGCCACGAATGTCCCCTCCTTCATTATGATGGTCATAAGATCATGCTGAACGGTCATCTGATTTCATTATACCTTGTGAATTTACGTTTGATGAGAGAAAGAAGTTTCACATAACGAAGGAGCAGGGAATCCTGCTCCTTTTTGATCTTTTTTAAGTATGGTCTGGTGGTAGGTCTTATTAAATAAATCATCAAGCAATAGATGTAATCGGATGTTTAACGTGCAGAGGGTAGAGATGTTCACCATGGGTTCTTACAAATAAACCTTCATTGGTGATCGAACTTTTTAGAACGATATCATCTGTTGCATCTGGAGTGAAATGAAAGGTTACTTTCTCCGTATCTTCATCTGCAATCTTATCCAAAATATCTTTCATATTCATTTCGTTTAAGCTAACAACGTCGAAGAGCTCAATATGATTGTCTTCTTTCTGATAAATAACAATGACGTTTTCGTTTTCCAAGTAATAAATATCATCACTAAAGACATTCAGGCAATAAAACATGAGTATTCCTTGAGCATGATGGGTTGCGAAATGGCGAGAAACAGGCAATCTTTCCGATGCCAATTTTTGAATAAGACGTAAATCCTCCGCGTTAGTTACATTTAGTTTTCGGATGTTCGCAGGCTCGGGTGATTTTTTTGCCGTATAATTCATTGAAAAAAGATGTTCTTCCACAGGCTTAAACCCAAACTTGGGGTAAAAATCAAGCACAGATTCATTGGCAAAAAGGTACATGTAATCGTACTTGTTCTCGTATTCCTCTAAAACTTTGTTCATTAAACGTGTAGAGAGTCCTTTCCCCCGATAATCAGGATGTGTCATCACCGTGCCGATTTGAATCGCTTTTTTCTTCTCACCGTGAATGATGAGCTCAAGGATGTTAACAGAAACGTTGGCAATAACCTGGTCTCCATCGACATATGAATAAGGAATGTAACGCTCGCCCCAGTATCCTTGTTGATACCAATCTTCAAAATTGATCTCAAACGTGTTGACAGCAAGCTCGAAAAAACTCTTGCGCAGCACTTCATTGTTTTTATAATTCTTCATAAATATTAATTCTTGCATGGTATTACCCCCTTAATCCTCAAAAATGACTGTTTGTAAAGTGGTACGATCCCGTATTTAACTATGTAAAGTATGATTACAGGTGAAATTCTGCTTATAAGTTGTTGTTGGTTAAGCAGGAGTTTTAACAAGAGAAAGTGGAGTTTGATATGGAAAGAGACGCGAGCAAATTCGCGTCTTCTTTTTTTGCATGCTTTATAGGATATGCTTAAATACAATTGCGTCAATGAACTGATTTTCACTATTAAAAATCTTGGTCTATTAATCTACGTTAAAATGCACGATTGCACTATATAACATCTTGTTGCGAAAAGGGTCAAACGTGACTTGATGTTGAACTTGCTTCACGCGCAGCATTAATGCTTTGTTCATTCCGATTCGCTCTTCGATCGCTCGTTCGAGTTCACGGAAGTCATAAGCCTGCAAGCATTCGACTTTGTCTTTGATCATATCCAGTGAAATTTCCATATATCATTCAGGCCTCCTTAAAATCTCGATTTGCAGGTTAAAAGCCTGTCGAGCTTCATTTTAGAGGAGCTTTTCCAGTTCGGCAAGTGCAATCGGGCTGAAAATCTAATAAAGACGTGATAAAATCGGGAAAGGGCAATTTTGAGATCATCGAACTTCCATTAATCTGAAGATCTAATGGAAGTAATAACAGATACTGCTGTTTGAAGGAAGTTCATTTGCATGGTATAAGTGAAGAAGAAGCTAGGACACCATAATGTGAATCGTAACGAAACTGCGAATGATCATGTAAATGATAGCAAGCAGATGCATGAGTTACGAGTTTTACTATTTTAACTATTAATGAGGACATAGACTGTCCTGGAAGGTATAGAGGAGCTTTTGAGATGACAAAGGAAAACTTTTGGCGTGAACTGCCACGACCATTTTTTATACTGGCACCCATGGAAGATGTGACGGATGTTGTGTTTCGGCATGTCGTAGGTGAGGCGGGCAGACCGGATGTGTTTTTTACCGAATTTGCGAACACAGAGAGTTATTGTCACCCTGAGGGGCACCATAGTGTGCGCGGGCGTTTGACGTTTACAGCGGATGAACAGCCGATTGTGGCTCATATTTGGGGAGATAAACCGGAATTCTTTCGTGAGATGAGTATCGGTATGGCGAAAGAAGGCTTTAAAGGCATCGATATCAATATGGGTTGTCCGGTAGCGAATGTAGCCGAGAATGGAAAAGGAAGCGGCTTGATCTGCCGACCAGGCCTTGCGGCGGAGATTATTCAGGCGGCGAAAGCCGGGGGGCTGCCGGTCAGTGTAAAAACGCGTCTTGGATTTACTGAGGTAGACGAATGGCGTGACTGGTTAACCCATATTTTGCAACAGGACATCGTGAATCTGTCCATTCACTTGCGGACAAGAGAAGAAATGAGCAAAGTAGACGCTCACTGGGAACTGATTCCGGAGATTAAGAAGCTTCGCGATGAGATAGCGCCTAATACACTGCTGACGATTAATGGGGATATTCCTGACCGTGAAACAGGCCTCAAGCTCGTGGAGCAATATGGTGTGGATGGTATTATGATTGGACGTGGTATTTTCCAGAATCCGTTTGCTTTTGAGAAGGAGCCAAAGGAACACAGCAGCACGGAATTGCTTGATCTGCTAAGGCTACATTTGGATCTCCATGATCAATATTCCGAGCTTGAACCGCGTTCGTTCAGCCCGCTGGCTCGTTTTTTCAAAATCTATGTTCGTGGCTTCCGCGGTGCTAGTGAGCTGAGAAACAGCTTGATGAACGCCAAGACCACTTCTAAAGTACGCGAATTGCTCAATGAGTTTGAAAGAAATGAACAGGCGGAGTAGAGTAAGGCGTTAATCATGGATACGGAGTATAATTTAGATAGATTTAATAGAAAAAAGAAGCGGTAACTTTTCCGCTTCTTTTTTGCTTTGCTGTTTAACGCGTATACGCAGGTTTCTCCATAGCGACCGGCTGAGGATTGGCAAGCACCCATAATACCGCCAACTCGGATAATCTGGCAGGCGCATCAAAATCGTATCCATTGTGAAGTCTGCTGACCAAGTCTGTTGCCTCTTGGAGCAGTGCGGGGGCGAGTGGCGCTGCAGTGCCAAGGTAATGAATCAGTGCATCCAGCATCTTGCGATACTCCGCATCCCAGTTTCCACCGCCATTATCCAATACTTCATGGGATACACGTCCTGTGATGCGGATGACCTCTCCCTGCACCGTTTGAGCGTGGCCTTGGGCTGGAATGAGATATTCCCACAGCTCTTGGTGCTGTTTGGTCCAGGTGGTTGCCTTTACCTGAATGGGAGTAGTCCCATCGTGCATGATCCGATTCGCTACCGGCTCGACATCAAATAACTGGTACAGTTTGATCAGCGCGTCTGAAACTTCATCGACCTTGTCCTTATTGAACTTCTCACGGACGAATTCAAAATCCTTACCGATCCGCTTCACCGATTCTTTCATATCGGGGGTGACCGATGCTCCGGCATCCAGCAGAATTGCGGCAATCTCTGCCAGACTGACTATATCGCTATTCCTGCAATTGGCTAACCCCTTAGCTAATGGCGTATTTCCCTGTTTATTTTCTACGTTAATCGTAGCGCCCTGGTTTACCAACTCTTGAACCACTTTGGTTCGATACCCATTGACCGCTGCATGTAACGGTGTTTCATTTTGGTAATCCACAGCGTCCAGATCCGCACCTAATTCAAGGAACAGGGGTACATTTCCTGACCAGTGTGAGGCATGGGCATGTAAAGGCGTGCGTTGATAGTTGTCGCGTGCATTAATGTCTGCTCCTTGCGCTACCAGCCAGCGGACCAATTCATCCGAAATATGCCGAAAGCTGAGGGCTGTACCTTTGCTGTAACCCCCACGGGCATCCCATTCGCATTGCTCGAAAACCTCTTTTACGGTAGCGATATCATTATCTTTAACGAGTTTTTCCATATGAGCAGGTAAGGTTGCTTTCTTCGTAGCCATTACACTCTTCCTCTCCTTTGTGAATAACAACGTATGTTCCAATGGTAGGCTATGACGATTTAATAGTAAGTAGATAATTTTCTGCAATTTTATCACATAGGGAATTTTAAAACCAATAACTGGTTTCTTCCATCATCCATTTGGTTTGCTATGTTATAATTTAGATGAATGTTGATACTGGAGACGGATTGATAAATATTTGAAATGATCGCCGTAATTCATGCGGTAGGCTTTTGATAATAGGAGGATCTATGTCCTGGAGTAAATTGAAGCAACAACTGGAGAGTTTTCTTAGTCCTGCGTTAGTTGGAAGGGTGGAGTACCGTGCCACCAGCTATAGCTATTCACCTGATAAATCAGGCAATTGTTATATTACTGTAGATAAAAAGAATGTACTCAACATGAGTGATACTACAACCCCAATTCGATGGTATCAGTCAGAGCAGGAGGTCAAGAGCGACCCGGAAATCATGATTCCTGTGAGCGATGAAGAGATTGAAGCTATCCGAAAAGATTCCAAAGGACCCATTCCCGAGGATCGTCTTCAAGTCATGGCAAGAAGTAGAAAAATCTCCGTACATGCCAAAGAGCTGTTGTTGGCTCAGACCGCACTTAGTAAATCGAATTTTACCGTTGCAGCTACGACGTATTTATCCACTTCTATAGAGGATAATCTGGAGAGCAAGGATATCTTGTTTAATATTCTGGCTTTAATGGACAGACGAGTTGGCAAAAAGAGAATTCTAAATATGTCGGAGCAGGTCAAATTAAAGCATCCAGCGGTACAATATTTTTATGAACTGCGTCGTCGTACGGTGTGAAATTGAATAACGTTCACGGATAGAGGTACACTGTGTCGGTGACGGTTTCACTGAAATCTGTCTAATAAGTGGATATAGCTTTTAACTATAACCAGTTATGGTTTTTTAGTATCCCTTCTAACTGCTCTCAGCGTGATATGATCATTGTATACAACGAGGGGGTTTTTACATGACTGATAAGTTCCAGATCGTAGGAAGTTTATTGCGGCCGGATGAGCTGCTGAAATATAAAACGCAAATTGAACATAATGATGATATCCAATATCCGTTCTATGAAAACTACGAAGGATATGAGAAGTGTGAGACGGAGGCAATCAAACAAGTTGTCGCTAAGGAAATCGAACATAACTTGACCGTGGTTACCGATGGCGAATTCTCCAAATCGATGTGGCATCTGGACTTTGTATGGGGATTTGGCGGAGTGAAGCGTTACATCGCGGATCACGGCTATTTTTTCAGAGATGTGGACGGAACTTCGAAATATGAAACACGCAAAGATATTGGACTGCGCATCACTGATAAATTGAGTGGAAAGAACCATCATTTCATTCAACTGTTCCAACAACTGCAAGACACGGCTGGCGAGCAACAAACGAAACTTTGCGTACCGTCTCCTTCCCATATTTTCGGTGAGCTTTCCTGGTCAGATAACATTGGTGGTACGGATGCTGTATATCAAAACATACAGGAGCTCAAAGAGGGTCTTGTGATCGCGTATAAGGAATTCGTGGAGGAATTCGCTGCAGTGGGCGGTAAAATTCTGCAATTCGATGATTGCTTGTGGGAACTGTTTGCAGACGACAACCCGAACTCTCCTTTTACAGGGGAAAATATTAATCAAGATGAAGTAAAGGGACTTGCTACCGAATTCATTGATATTAATAATACCGTGATTGACTTTGGTCATAGCCTTGGCTTGAAAATGTGGACACATAACTGCCGCGGCAATTATGATTCCCGCAACATGGGTGGTGGGTCGTATGCCAAAATTGCGAATCTGTTCCTGAAGCAATTGAAGTATGACCGTTTCTTCCTGGAGTGGGATGATGATCGTGCGGGTTCAATTGAAGCTCTGGAAGTGTTCAAGGACAGACCTGAAACGGAAATTGTACTGGGTCTGTTGTCATCCAAAACGAGTACACTCGATGATGAAGCACGTGTTGTCCGTTTGCTGGACGAAGCTTCCAAAATCATCGATAAGGATCGGCTGCTGTTGTCTCACCAATGCGGCTTTGCATCTTGTGATGGAGGTAACGAATTAAGCGAGGCTCAGCAATGGGCGAAGATTGATCAAGGGCAGAAGATTGCAAAGCAATATTGGGGCAGCACCGTCTAGAATTCAAGCTGAATGTATTGTGACCTTATAAATACATTGCTCGATCAATAGTGTTATGCACGATAATGAAACGGCGACTTTTCCTCTGGAATCTATCCAGGGAGAAGCCGCCGTATTTGTTGTGGAACGTACGTATACGTATAGGTACGTTCTCATTTCTATAACTTTTTTAAACTAATGATGGGGCTGTCATTCTTTATTTCTGCGATTCACGCTGTTCCAGCCATTCCTTTTTCAACAAAGCATATTGATACGTATTCTCGTATTTCGGTGTGCCGTCCTCATTTTTGACAAATGAAATGAACTCCAAAAAAAGACCTTCCCGACGCATGCCCAGCTTCTCACACAGTTTCTGAGAACGGAAGTTATCATCCTCGACATAAGCGTACAATCTTCTTATTCCCTGTTCCATAAAGAGATTTTCGATGAAAGCATTGGCGCTCTCACTGGCGTACCCTTTCCCTTCAAATCTGCCATTAAAATTCCAACCTATACTATACGTATCTGAATTCGAATCTTTATCCGTATCGGAATCCCGATCTTCCCTCATACCAAACAGCTCACCGATCAACTCGTTACTGTCTTTCAGACAGACTGCGATGTGGGAATCGTCACTGCTTCTTTTTGCGACCTCTGCCGTAGCGTCTTCCAACGTTGAAATTCGTTGATCCATAAAACAATTCACTCTGGGATTTGCTGTGTATTCCAACAGTCCGGCTGCGTCCGTTACGGTGAAATTTCTCAGGATTAATCGATTGGTTTTAAGTATTTGCATAAGATGATATACCTCCGGTTTTCATATCAATAGATTGGCTTTGTTCATGTTGTATCTCTTTTTATTTTACGAGACTCCCTATTCGTACTATAACTGGGTATAGCCTTGGGTTTGGCTTTGGCTTTGGTACTGTCTGACCGGGAGAACAATCCCACCAATTTCTCCCTATAGATATAACCGAGTACAAACCCGATTACAGCGATAACAGAAATAATAATGGCGATTGTGTATTGTTGCATATGAATTGTGGACCCTACGACGGTAGATGCGATGATCCACGGCAGACGACCGACGATAAGGATCGTGAAGAATCTAAACGAACTAATCGATGTAAGTGCGGCGACAAATACAAGCATGTCTTTGGGCAAGCCGGGAATTACGAAAAAGATGAATAAAAAAGCGGAGAACTTCTTCTCATCATGAATTAACGACATCCACTTATTATTTTTCTTTTGCATTAGCCGTGAAATATAAGCGCGACCGATAAAACGAGTAAAATAAAAAGCAATCGCTGAGCCTATAATCAAGCCTATTGTAGTATACAAGGACCCAAGTGTAACCCCATAGATATAACCGCCTGCAATCTGTACCACTTCTCCTGGAATAGGTGCAACCACGATCTGAAGAATCTGGAATAAAATAAACATCACCGGACCCCAATGGCCTGTTGAATGAATATACGCTCTGAAATTGTCCATGGAAGACATGATTTTAATAATGGCAGGAGAATAATACACCAGTAGACCAATGGACAACATGATGAACAGACCCAACAATATGTTAATCATTACTTTTTTCGAAGTTTGTGGCATTCCTGACGACCCCTTTGTGTAATAACTTCTACATATTTACAGTATAAGACGAAATTATTAAGAGATACCTACATAACTTCTGAAGAATTCTTAAGTCGATTGTATTTGCTGGTAGTCGCTAATAGCGCATATTATACTGAAATTAGACGGAGGGATCAGATGAGCAAGAAAATTCTAATTGCTGATGATAACAGTGAAATTCGTGAAATTGTAAGGATTTTGTTAGAGAGTGAGAATTATGAAGTGATTGAAGCGATAGATGGTCAAGATGCGATTGATAAAGTGAACGAAGAGACGGATCTCATTATTTTAGATATGATGATGCCCAATAAATCAGGGCTGAAGGCGTGTCTGGAGATTCGTGAAAAAACAAGCGCACCGATCCTGTTTCTCACGGCGAAAACGCAGGATTCTGACAAACAATTGGCCTTTTCCTCAGGCAGTGATGACTTTTTGTCCAAACCCTTTTCCTATACAGAACTCGTTTCGAGGGTGAAGGCTTTACTGCGGAGGTATTATGTATATCGTGGCAAGGAGAAGACCGAAGAAAAGGACCAAATTATCGTTAAGGATCTTACCGTCCATCAGGATTCAAAAGCCGTGTTTGTTGGGGAGAAGGAGATTGCTCTAACTGAAATTGAATACCAGATCTTGCTGCTGTTGGCTAAGAAGCGACGAAAGGTATTCTCGGCAGAAAATATATATGAGAGTGTTTGGGGGCAACCCTATTTTTATACGTGTAATAACACGGTGATGGTTCATATTCGTAATTTGAGAGGCAAACTGGAGGATGACCCGCAGAACCCTAAATATGTGAAGACCGTTTGGGGGAAGGGGTACAAAATTGAATAGATTATTAATCGGAAAAAAGCTGAAGATTAAACTGGTTCTGGCGGTTGTCATTTCTTTGGTCATTTCCATAAGTGCACTCGTTATTTTACAAGTTGTTGGCGAGACTGTATTGGATAGTTATTTAAGCAAATCCACTTTTGTAGAGAACAGGCAGCAAGATGCGCTTGATCGATTCGAAGCATTTGTGGATAACCAGAACGTGTCAACCCGTGATCATGAGCAATTGTCTGCTTGGATAAGACATGAGCGCTACTTAAATCTGTATATTTTTGCAAAAGACAAATTGATATTTTCCTCCAACACGGAGATTGATCCTGCCATTAATGAAGAGTTGTTAACTCAATTCGTGCCATCGAAAATACCCATCACCACCATCCATTTTGCGGATCATGATGCCCAGATATACTTGGTTAGCTTTTATGAGTATCAATATTACAACCTCATTCTGATTATTGGTGTTTTCATAGCGGCCATTGTGTTCATTGTTTCCTTTCTACTGATGATTAATAAGAAAACATCTTATATTGGCGTGCTTGAACAAGAGATCAAAATACTCGAAGGTGGAAATTTGGATTATTCGATTACGATATCGGGAAAGGATGAACTGTCATCTCTGGCCCAGAGTATTGATGAGATGAGAAAATCATTTGTGGAGCGGCTGGACAGCGAGGAGAGGGTCAGGATGGCCAACCGTGAATTGATCACGGCGATTTCCCATGATTTGCGAACACCACTCACGATTCTATTAGGATATATGGATATCATAGAGCTCAACAAATATAAGACACATGAGGATCTATTGCAGTATATTCATAATAGCCGGGAGAAGGCTTATCAGATCAAAGTTTTGTCAGACAAACTATTCGAATATTTTACGGTATCCTCGGCCGCTGAAGAAGAGGAAGTAGAATTTGAAGTGTATGAGGGCAGAGCGCTTATCGATCAACTCATAGATGAGCAATTAGTGGTTTTGGACGATATAGACGTGCAGGTTCAGACAGATGCACATCATGAGGAGTTTTTGCTGGAAATCAATCTGGTCGCCATGCGTCGCGTAATGGATAATATATTTTCAAATATTCGAAAATACGCCGATCCAGGGTATCCCGTTCATATCCAGATTTCTTTGAGGCAACAATGGGTTATTGTTGAGGTGGAGAATAAGATTAAACGTGTTGGCAAAAAGAAAGATAGCAACGAAATTGGACTCGTTAGTTGTCAGAAAATGATCCAGCAGCATAACGGGACGTTGACGGTGTCGCAGGAAAAGGATATCTTTTCACTACAGATTAAGCTACCTGTCATCATCAATAAACCAACACAGACTCATATATAACGGATCTATTGAAATGATGCGTTAAATAGGCATAGGCGAAAGAACATCGCTCTACCATTCACACTATACAAAAAGAGCCATGCGACAGCATGGCTCTTACATATATCGCGAGAGGGCAAACCTCATGTTTTAAACAACAGGTGCATTCTGTTTCTTGAAATATTGTTCAATTAAAAACGCGAGCATCGGTCCGGGCTCAGCCTTCTGTAATTGAGCCTGATCGCCAAATTCTATTAGATACGGCTGTTCCGTAGTACAAGGAGTCCAATGAGGCATTAGCTTTCCGGTGGAGTCCGAGCCGTTCGGATCACCTGTAGCAATAAAGTTGGATAAATAATTACACATCTGGCGAGCCAGATCATAATGCTTGCCTGTGAAAGGCCGCCAGCATTTGGCGAGTGTTTCGAAGAAAAACCACAGATCAACGGAGTGAAAAGTGCCTGGCTGGTCCCAGCCCGGAATCTCGGCGTCGAAGTTATAATAGTAGAGAGGCGTTTCAGACGGATGACCGCTGTTCGCCCGGATGGCGAGCAGAATGGCATGTTGGATCATGCGGACCGATGCTTGTTGCAGAGCATGTTCGATTTGGCCGGAATCAGCCTCACATAGTTGCAAAAAGGCAGGAGCATCCTCGCCAAATAGCTCCACAGCCATCTGCTTCAGTTCTTCCAGATTGGCTGCGGCGGGACGAGTCCAAAATTCGGAAGACGTATGCCCCAGCATTACGGGGATCGCCTCGCGCTCCTGCTGAACAAAACGAGTAAATGGATCGCCTGCGCAGAATTGTTCGTCGATGACGGTTCCCCAGAAGCTTTTGTATTCGAGTGCTTTGTCACGGAGATATTCAGCATCCAGTTGTCTCGCCTCAGCCAGGGAAGATACGCCCAGGAAGCCGAAAAATTCAACCCCTGCTTGCTCTGCATCCCTTAGTGTGGAGCGGACAGAAGGCACGCGGACCTTCGGGTACAACTCGGTAGCTATACCGCTCATGATGACGGCTCGCTGGAACAAGCCTTTATTTTGAGGAGAGGTCATCTGGCTGAGTACACTTCCTCCGCCTGCCGACTGTCCGCCGATGGTGATCTGTTCTGGATCACCGCCAAAGGCGGCAATGTTGCGTTTGACCCACTGGGTACCTGCTTGTTGATCAAGATGACCAAAGTTGGCGGGTGCATGTGGGGATTCGGCACTAATCTCAGGATGGCACAGGAAGCCAAAGGCATTCAGTCGATAATTAATCGTCACAACGACAATACCTCTACGAGCGATTCGCTCGCCATCAAATTCCATTTCGGCCGTATGGCCGACTTGCAGGCCCCCGCCAAAATACCAGACAAAAACAGGCAACTTCTCGTCCGTACGCTTGGCGGGTGTCCAGACATTCAGATACAGACAATCCTCGTCCATGGGCAGGTCGGGATCAACGGCCCATTCGCGGGTATAGATATTGTTATCATCGATGACTGTTGGGGCTTGCATGGAGATGGGGGCAAAATCAAAAGCTTGCAGTACACCTTCCCAGTTCGACTGCGGTTGCGGAGCGCGCCAGCGGTTCTCACCTACAGGAGGGGCGGCAAAAGGAATTCCCTTGAAGCTGGTAATCCGCGGGTCCGCCGCGGGCAGTCCTTGCACTTGTCCATGTTCTACCGTAACCATTCTAAGCATACAACATTCTCCTCTCTGGATTTAGCATGTAAGCGTTACCGAACATTTGATCAACGTGGCATTAGAAAGGGGGAATCAAGGTTGAATCCGATTTGGCATGAGAGCAGTAGAGCCAGTAATTTGTATTTTATCAGCGGTGGTCACAAGCCAGCTAACCCTCACCAATGGGGGCCAGGCGTGCGTGACGTTTATGCGCTGCACTATATTATCCGCGGCCAAGGGACGCTGGAGACGGGCGGCCGCGTTTTTCGGCTCGTTACGGGGGAAAGCTTTATCATATTTCCGCAAAAGGAGATTTACTATTATCCAGACCCGCAAGATCCATGGGAGTACGTCTGGGTGGAGTTTAGCGGTGAGGATGCCGGGCGGTTGCTGGGGCTGACACAGCTCTCAGAGGTACAACCCGTGGTGACGGTCTCGCCGGAGACATTGCAGCCTTTTTTCCACCTTGCCTGGAACGCGGGTGCATCATCTTATGAATTACTGCGGGCGGATGCACGTTTGCGTCTGCTGCTCTCCTACTATATGGAGCATTATCCGAAGGAGCCGCAGGTGGACGCCAAGGATTATGTCTGGCTGGCGAGAAAGTACATTGAGCAGAACTACTGGAAACCAACATTGACCGTTACCGAGATCGTAAAGGCAGTTAATCTGGAGCGCAGTTATTTGTTTCGTCTGTTTAAGGCAGCAACCGGCAAGTCTGTTTTGGAGTATATTACATCCTGCCGAATCGAGCGCGCCTGTGAACTGTTGAAAACGTCGGGCCTGCCGATTCAATCGGTAGCTTATTCTGTCGGCTACAATGATCCGTTATATTTTTCCAAAGTATTCAAGAAAGCAACTTCACACACGCCAACAGCGTACATGACGCTGCACCGGACCAAGGCATAACGTTAACGGAACAGGGCGCAGTTCCCGGACTCTCGGAAATAACGGATCAGCTTCTCAATAGGCTCACGTCCACAGTTCAGCTTCACTCCTATACAATCAATGCACAGAAATTGCTGAGCAGAGCGCGAGATCAATTTGAGGTAGATGCCCACATCGTCTGAAGAGAGCGGGACCTGACAGGAGGTGCACAGGCGATGTTGAGCCATCTAATTCACCAGTTTGGCACGCACAACTAAACAATCATGTGCTGCGACAACGGGAGCGAAGCGTTCACGGAATACGCCAAGCTCTTGATGTTCCCAGCAGTCATACAGGGACAGGGCATAACCGGCAGCGTAAGGCAGACCCATATCCCAAAATTGCAAAGACAATTCCCGCTGACTGTCGCTCAGGTTGAAGAAACCAATAGCTAGATCTCCATCTGTGAGTACCTTCACCAGCATAAATACATCGTCCGTGTGAAACCATTGCGGTTCTGGTTTAATGCGGTAAGCTCCGCGCGCTTCTACATCCTGATTGATAGCGATCAGGTCAGGATTCAGGAGAATATCCTTTGTAATCTGCTTAGCCTTGCGCACGTCACATCCGATCATTAATGGGGAACCCATCATGGACCAGAGAGAGAAGTGGGTTTTATATTCGATGTCGTTGCATCCGCCGATGCTGCCAATATAATCATTGTTGCTTCCACCGTACATACCTACAATCAGCATATCCATGTCGTTATGGCAGAAGGAGCCGGTGTAGCTTTGTTTGCCCAATTGAGACAGGGCAAGTTCCTTCACTGAATCCCAATTGTCACGGATATCGCCGGTGGAGCGGTACATATGAGCGCCCGATTCCCGAATCCAATCGTATACGTCGTCGGCTCCCCAGTTGCAGGCGGAGAACAGGATATCGCGTCCGCAGTTTTTGAGCGCAAGACTCATCCGTTTGTACAGCAGCTCTCCTGAGATATGGCGCGGCTTGAAGCAGTAATCATACTTCAAATAATCAACGCCCCATTCGGCAAAAAGGGCAGCATCCTGGAATTCATGCTCGAAGCTGCCTGGATACCCGGCACATGTATGCGTACCTACGCATGAATACATGCCGAATTTTAGTCCTTTGCTATGGATATAATCAGAAAGCGCTCTCATTCCACTCGGGAATTTATCCGGGTCAGCCACCAGATTACCGCTCGCATCCCGTTCCTTCAGGCTCCAGCAATCATCAATGACAATATACTCGTAACCAGCGGCCAGATAACCTTCCGATACAAACACATCAGCGACATCCCGAATTAATTGTTCGTTAATATCCCACGTAAAGGTATTCCACGAATTCCAGCCCAGGGCAGGGGCAAAGCCTAATACTTGATTGTTGCTCATGCTCTCGCATCCTTCCTCATCTCGGTTTTGTTAACAACACTAAACTGAACATAAACGATGAGTGACGTATCCTGCCATAGCTTAACGTTGCTTGGACATGGACATATGTTGCTCTGCTTGTGCTGGGGGAATTCCCTCTTCCAATCAGGCTCTGGGCAGGTATTCAGAAGTTGCCGGTAGAAGCATAAGAAAGGAAAAATGTCTGTCTGCGAAGAAGTTATATCTATCTTTTCAGGGATCTGTGCGAAACAATGGTATAGAAGTTATGATCGGTTATAATGCTCGAACAGGTTGTCAGAGCAACAGGGAAATTTGAATAGTATTCAGTTTTTTTAGGAAAAATACTCCAGTGGGGAACCCCTCATACGTAAGGTAGTAATCCCGCCGTAACAATTATGCATATGCCAGAAGGGTTCCAATTGGATAATGTGCGATTTTCCATCGGTTTTTCGTTAAACATAAGTGTCTGTTTGATTTGATTAGGTATATAATTTATAGGATTGGGAGTGTTGTGAAATGAATCGAGATGAAGTAATGCAGGAGCTTGAAGCGCTGGGCAAAGAACGAACGAAAAAAATCTATATCTCTAACGGTGCGCATGAACCGCTATTTGGCGTGGCAACCGGAGCGATGAAACCAATGGCGAAGCGGATCAAAAAGGATCAGCCTTTGGCGGAGGAACTATATGCAACGGGGAATTATGATGCGATGTACTTTGCTGGCGTGATTGCCGATCCCCAAGCGATGACGGAAGCAGATTTTGATCGTTGGATCGATGCTGCTTATTTTTACATGATTTCTGACTTTATCGTTGCTGTGACGTTAGCCGAGACAGACATTGCGCAAGAGGTTTCCGATGCGTGGATTGCTAGTGGGGATGAACTGAGAATGTCAGCGGGATGGAGCTGTTACTGTTGGTTGCTCGGCAGTCGAAAGGATGCTGAGTTTTCGGAGAATAAACTGATGGAGATGCTGGAACAGGTGAAAAAGACGATTCACGAATCTCCGGAACGAACGAAATATTCGATGAACAATTTCCTGTATACCGTTGCAACATCCTATCAACCGTTGCACGATCAGGCAGTGGAGATAGCCAAGGCTGTGGGACCTGTCGAAGTGAACAAGGACAAGCCCAAGAGCAAGCTGCTGAATGCCTCTGATAATATCCAAAAGGCAGTGGATGCAGGGCGGACGGGGTTCAAACGTAAATATGTAAGATGTTAATGGGAATCGCTGTAATAGACTAGAACATCAGGAGATGTAACACATGCAGGAGGTGCTCGTATGAACGTAGAGAGTGTCTCCCTTTTTGTGTTGTTGTGAATATCACGTACTTGGGTAACTGAAATCTAGTAACCGTCAAGCTACAACTTAGTCAACAAATTTTCTGTCGATCCTTTATACTAATAAAGCCAGAAACATATCTAAGGAGTTGCCAAATACAATATGAATAAAAAAGAAGTCGCGCATATACGCAAGCAGTTTAAACTCGATCACGATCTACTGAATATTTACGATATTCTCAACGTGTATATTACGAAGGAAACCAATGAGGTCTATCACTGGGAGCGTCACCCGTTCGAACTGGTGGACAGAGAGAAGCAGGAGCTGTACATGGGCAATTTCAAAAAATTGCTGACAGGTGATTTGGATCAGAAGTTGTTTGAATTGAAGTTCCAGGAAGCGGCGGAGGATCCAGCACAGGTATTGCTTCACCAGGCGCTGGTAACAGGTGACCCGGATGAATGGCAGGATCTGATGTTGCTGCTCGTGGATCGAATGTTGGTGGATACGAAGTTTGAGCGGGACATGGTAGCTACGTTCGTGCGTGGACAGTATTACTTGCCGACCAAGGCTAGAAACGAAGCTACGGAAGAGAGTGAGAAGAATGAGGTGTTCGCCCATCCGTTCATTCTGTGCAGCGTAAATTCCACGGAGAAACAGCGGAAGACACTCTTGTTTGATTACGTGGAGAGAGAATTCAAATACAACATCATTGTAGATCCGATTATCAAATTAAGCACGCCAGAGCAAGGATTCTTGTACCCTAGCGTGACGGACAACTACTCCGATGTGAATCGTGTACTGTATTGTACAGGGAAATCTAATTTCCCGGATCCGCATTTTGTTGAAAATGTATTGAATGGAGAAAGATCCGTTACCGCACTGGAAGAACGGGCGATCTTCGAAGATATCGTCAAGGAAGTGGCCGGTGAACAGCTAGATTCAGCCACTATTGCACATGTATACGAGGAGATCAACCGAGTCATCGAGATTAACGAAGAGTCCCATGAGGAAGAACCTCCAAAGCTGGACTATAAAGATCTGGAACGTGTACTGACCGCAAGTGGTATAGAGGATCTGACAACGGAGAAAGTAGAACGTGCCTTCGAAACGATCGTTGACAACAAGAACTATGAGATGAAGGCGACCAGTGTTATGCCGAAGTTTACGTCCAAGTCCATTAAGATTGAGACCAAGGTTGCTACAATTTCGGTTAGCCCGCAAGACCTGAGATATGTGAAACAGGTGAATTATCAAGGCAGACGTTGCATCATGATTGAAGTGGACGAAGATGTCGTGATAGAAGGGTTTACCCTTAATACAGAAAAACTTATAAATGAGTAATTGATTCTAGACATTGATGATGTAAAATCATCCTGCAAGGACGAATGAACGTCCATCTATGTTGAAAAAAAGCCCAAGCCAAAAGCAACACTGAACTGCTCCCTGTCATAGTAGACCGCAGAAGACTACGATGGGAGCAGTTCGTTATCGCCAAGGCATGGGCTTTTTTGCTGTTTCATGACTGTCGCAACAGTTGTTTGATATCCGCTGCCGGACTGGAGCCAAGCTCCTCTTTGAGCAATTCCTCCAACACCAGATACTGTCGCTGCGCTTCGGTTCTTCGTCCAAGCGACAGATACAACAGGATGATCTCGCGATGAATATCTTCCCGAATCGAATCAATCTGGAGGATACGTTCAAAATAATACAGCGCCCGTAACGGCTCGCCTGCCTTCGCGTGATAGTGGGCCGCAGTTTCCATCGTCATGATGAAATCCAGTTCCAGCTGTCTGGACCACGCAAAAGCCCACTCATAATGCCTTCCTTTCAGAAGTTCACCCGTATACAACGTATCCATCCGCTCGAAGAGCTCGGGGCGATGTGCCGAGGCCTGACGCATCTGCCGGAACAAAGTCTCGAACTCGTACAGATCACAGTTAATCGCTTCCCGGTCGATACGGATACCGTTTCTGTCCTTGAGAATGATCGGCACGTCACTGTTATCACCGATGGCACGTCGCACGTAGTACAGTGTGGAATTGATGTTGGTCCAGGCTTTCTGCGGACTGAGGTCCTTCCACAACGTATCGGCCAAGGCATCGCGGGTGGTTGATTTGGTATACAGCAAGAATGCAAGTAACTCTTCGGTTTTGGGCGTTCTAAGCTTGATGGGACTGTCTGCTCCGGCACCGCCAAACACGGTGAATTCACCGAACAGACGAACGTTCAGTTTGGGTCCAGGCACCGCTGGTTCAGGTGTTGTCACGGACTTGTGAAGCTTTTCCTGCAACCGTTTGATGCTGCGGTTCAGTCGCTCAGCCGTGACCGGCTTGATGACGTAATCGATGACCTCTTTGTCAAAGGCCTGCACCGCATATTCCTCATAACCGGTCACCAGCACGATTGGAAGCGAAGGATGATGTTTACGCAGTTCACCAATGAGTTGCATACCCGAGATGCGAGGCATCGTAATGTCCAGAAATGCCGCATCGAAGCTATTCTCTGCCGCATATTCACAGGCTTCCTCCGGGTCATGAAACGCACGAGATACCTTGACTTCTCCGCTTTCTGTCAAAATGCGATTCAGTCGCTTCAGCGACAAATCCTCATCGTCCACGATGATGACTTTCATCTTCATGTTTCATAACCTCCGTTCCCATCTGTGCTTAGACGTTGATTTGGAAGATCAAATGTAATCCGCGTTCCCTCGCCGTCCAGACTTTCCATCTGAAGGTGTCTGCCATACAGCAGGTTCAACCGGCTGGAAATATTCCATAGTCCAACGCCGTTACTGCCGTCCGTGGATTGCCGAATTTCGTCCATCCGTTGCTTGGTTATGCCGATTCCGTTGTCCTCGATGGTGAACCGTGTTTCCGTATCATTCAGATTGCGGATAGACAACATGACCCGACCACCGCGAATGCTGGACATCAGCCCATGCCGAATCGCGTTTTCGATCAGGGGCTGTAACGTGAGCGGTGGAATGTCCATATTCCGGTTCACATCCGCATCCACATCGATAATGACCTCCAACCTTGAGCCAAAGCGGGCTTGCTCAATCGCTACATATGCCTCGATCATCTCCAGTTCGTTCATCAGGCTAGTTTTTGAGTCCAGATGTTTAAAGTGCACACTCCGCCGTAAGTAACTCGATAATTGCAAAATCAATTGTTCTGCCCGATTCGGCGCATCCACACACAATTCGGCAATGGCGTTCAGGGCGTTATACAGAAAGTGTGGGTTCATCTGAGACCGCAAAAAAGATATTTCCGCATCTCGCGCAGCTTGCACGGATGTTTTCATCCGAGTCAAACCGCCGATCCGTGCCAGCAGTTCCTCCGATTCGAACGGCTTGGATACAAAATCATTGGCGCCTTTCTCCAAGGCCAGCTTCAATTGATTAGCTTTATTACTCGCCGTCAGCATGAGTACAGGCAACTCGGAAGGAGAGAAGCGCTCCCTGATTCGTTCCAGTAATTCGTAACCCGACATGTCGGGCATCATGATATCAGCAATGACGAGATGTACGGCGGGAAGCTGGTCGAGCAGTTCCAGTACGGAAGGGGAACGTGCAGTTACCGCGTAACTGTATCCTTCCAGCTTCAAGAGATTCACTATTGTCTGCAAATTAGCCGAGTCGTCATCCACAACGATGATCCATTCGTCTTTATTCCCTTGTACAATCGTTGGTTCTTCGAACCGGAGTAGCCGATTACCAGGACCTGTAGGAGCGATGGTAAGTGGCATGACGTTGGAACGTTTCTCTCCTTTTTTCTCTGCCAGCGGAAAGGTCAGGATGAACGTGGCACCCATGCCAGGTGCCGATTCCGCATGAATGGTTCCGCCGTGCATCTCGACCAGCTTGCGTGTAATGCTCAGTCCTAGACCGGTGCCTCCAGCAACGACTGGCCCCGTATCTGCTTCCTGCTCGAACGGCAGGAAGATATGTTCCAGCTTGTCCGTACCGATACCACGGCCGGTATCGATAATGCGTATTTCCGCTTTGCCTTGCACAATTGCAGCTTTGATACTTACCGTGCCACGTTCCGTGAACTTAACGGCATTGCCGATCAGATTATGCAAAATCTGAATCAGTCGGTTGCCGTCTGCATAGATCGGCGGGAAATGCGCCGGGATGCGGTTGATAAGCTCGACCTTTTTTGTACCAAGCAGGAAGGAGTGCATACGCATGACCGATTCGACAAACGAGTAGAGATCGGTCGAAGAGCGGTGGAGCGGGATGTCGCCATGTTTCATTTTCGAATAATCCAGCAATTCATCGACCAGATAGGTTAATCGTCTGCCACTTCCCGTTACGATCGCCAGATTGTGCGCTTGCTCATCAGTAAGGGGACCTTCTGCGCCTTTAAGCAGGCTTTCACTGATGTTAACAATCGCATTCAGCGGTGTTTTGAGCTCATGCGAAGTATTGGACAGGAAGTCGTCCTTCACCTTGTCCAGCAAGAGCAACTGATCTTTGAGGGTGCGGACCGTACGATAGGCCTCGAAGAACCGAAGCACCGCTAGAAACAGCATCAGGATGCTGAACAGGACAATGGAAGCCTGCCCGATATTCATATTTTCCTTGAGCGAGATCGAGAAGAGATTAATGTCCAGACAATACAGCATGATGCTTAAGAGAGCTGCGTACCACAGAAAAGTAGACAGCCGTTCGCCTTTCTCACTGGTTAGGAACTGTTTTGCACATTGATACAGCAACCAGAGCAACATCAACGTGTACATAACGACGACGTAAGGCGCAGCCAGCCCGTAGATGGAAATAGGCAGGAGCGTGACCATACATAAGTAAGCTCCGAAGATGATCAGGATCACCGCCGTGAGCAAACCGGACAGGATGCCTGTTTTGAATCGGTAGAAGTAAAAGGTTAACAGACCCAGACATGCCACAGAGCAGAAATCTTTTAATTTATAGAGCGTGCTAAAGGAGATTTCCGTGCCCGCCATCGATAACACACGTTCGCTGATCATGCCGTTATAGAGTGCATACAGCAGACAGATTAGACCAATCAGCAGCAGGGAGTCGTCCCTGTTTCGGTAGAGTGCAGACCCCAGGTAACTGATGAGGAATATGATCGAAATGGTACCCAGGACAGCAAGCGTGCCAAATTCGATAGCTGTGTTGAATTGATGTTTTTTCAGCATGGCTGCTTGTTCGCCAAAAAAGAGTGGACCCGGAATGCCAGAGTCCGTGTAATCGTAATTAGCCACCCGGATCAAAATCTCAATGTCACCGCCATGATAGGGGAAAAAGCCAATCTGGGGGGAGTTGCCTGGTCGGTAACCTGCGGATTTTGCCACGGCATGCCCGTCTTCCAGCAGCTTGTTGCCATTGATGTAGATTTCGCTAGCAAAACGGATGTTCATTTTTTTGATCGCCAGTGTTCCTTCAACAGGTGCATTACGCAGCACCAGTCGATACGTGGCGAAGCCGTGGGTTGGCAGTCGTTCACCATCCACTTTAAGTCGATTCCAGGAGCCGGGAACGGTTGCATAAGTGTCGGGTGCTTTCGTTGGACCAGCCTGATTCGATGTTGCAGATTCGTCAGGAAGCAATCGCTCCCAGTAAAATTCCCACTCCCCGTCCAGCTTGATCCGCTCGTCTTGTTCAGGGTCCCAGGCCGAGAGATCCAGAACACCTTGACGGGCATGAAGCGCAGCAGATTGTGGTTCTCTGATCGTTGACAGCAGCAGTACTGTAATAGCGAGTAAAACAGTCAGGACAACGCCTGAAATTTTTAATAACACGAAATGCTGCTCCTTTAGAGATTGTTCAATCCTTTGGTAGCTTCGGACAAAATCTCTTGTATTCTATCGGCATTGTAGCGAATATCTCTGGGGGGCGCAATCACATTTCGACAATTTTTTTTCTGTTTATTGCTTGTTTATTGTGATCCATTATAATGCGGAAGCAAGATATGTCGAACGGACGCAGAAAAAGCATCGAAAGACCTATCTTTGCGCGACTATGGGCTGATGGAGTTGAGAGAAATGAAGAGGAGCATCACATCATGGCGTTTGCGGCGTCAGATGATTGGCTTGCTGGCTGTACTGATTGCTGTGGCATGTCTGAATGGATATACAGGTGTATCCGTTGCCAAAGCCGCTGGAACCGGACAAGTGGCCGTATCGGGAGCTGAAAAAGTGTATCAGTCCGCGGCGCAATCTGTCTTTTACTTGAAAGCGTATCGCAAGGACGGAACGCTCAAAACGGTAGGTACCGGTTTTCTCATCGGTAATGGTAGAGCACTTACAGCAGCCCATGTTGTGAAGGACGGGGTTTCTTTCGAAGCTGTATTTGAAGATGGTTCCATTGAAAAGATAACGGTTCTGAGCGCTGACATGGATACCGATGTGGCTATGCTGTCTGTGCAGAATAGTAAAAAACGTCCGGTCCTTACCCTCTCAGGGGACAAGCAGTCTGCAAGATATGGGCAACGATCGTTTGCAATCGGATACCCGCTAAAGGATGGCAAGATCATTACGGAGGGCATCGTGAATGCACCAACCGCCGAGGTGAACGATGTCATTCGCTTGCTGACTTCCGCGCAGGTGTCTGCGGGCATGTCGGGTGGTCCTTTGTTAAATGAAGAGGGTCGCGTGATCGGATTAATCTCCGGTTCGTTTCGGACAATGACTGGCATTCATATCTGTGTAACGATCGAAGATATTCGCAAGCTGATGAAGAAGTCGAATACATAACGGGGAAAAAGGGGAATCTCGCATGTTCAAAAAGTTATCAATCTGCCTGCTTACTGCCTTGCTGACGTTGACGTCTGTGAGCTGGCCACACCTGCCGACCGTTTCCGCAGCTGCGGAGTACACGGATATTCTTATTCCGAATGGCGGCGGCAAAATCATCAATCGGGAAGACATGTCTTCCTGGAATAACAACGTGAAGAAGGACGAAGCGAACAGCTTTGGAATATTTGCTGGCAAGGCACAGGGCGTATCCACGGATTTGAAGAATGTAAAATCATTGGGACCGAGTTACATGACTTTTGAAAAGGGTTTTGCAATGGATACAAGATTCAGCGGAACGATTAACGTTCAATCCAATCCCGTCTTGAAGCGCCTGGCTGAAAGCGGTGATGCCAAAATGCTATTGAAAATCAAACGTCTTACAGGATCCTGGACAATGGCAGCTAGTTTGGATGTTTCCGTTAATGGAGGTTCCAAATATAGGCAGGGTGCAATGCAATCAGGGGCCTCCGCAAATTCGTCATGGATTTCATTTGGCGCTAATGATACCATTCAAATTTCGATTACGGGGTTTACGATAGAGAACATCGACGACATTGAACTCTATTTCGCGGATATCACACCCCCTACATACAACGGCAATACACTGACCCATACCGGTGCAGTTCGATTCAATGCCGATCCGGCAGTACAAAAGAATGAGTTGTTCCTAAAGCAAGGGAGCAACCTCAACCTGGCGCTGAACTTCAGCGAGCCGGTGTTTCCTGATTTTGCAGAGCTTGCCTCTGACCGAATTGATGGCAAATTCAGCTTCATGCGTACCGAACTGTTCAATAATCCGGGTGGAGACGGCTTCGATCCTTCCGTTTATTATCTAACAAGCGCAGATAGCGGATACAGTGACTTTTCGCAGGGTGGACTGGATCGGAACATTCATGCACGCTCCACTTTTAACCTCCGGTATCAAGCTGCGTTAAATGATAGCACAGGCAACATTCCTATTGATCCGAAGCGCCTGATCGCGCCCTCCGAGGAGGACCGTCCAACATTGCTGGAACGGATGAATGTAGCGGGCTTTATCGATGGCGCGGGTAATCCTGTTGCAGCTTTTAACGGCATTGGAACAGTTCCTTTTGCCGATAACGCGAATCCGAGTGGTACGTTCCGTACCATTATCGACGCGCGAGTACCGCAGTACTCAGCATCTCGCAACGGCGTACAGCCTGAAGTACTTACGGGACTTGTGCTGAACAAGGGCGACGTTGTTGATTTTACCGTGTACCTTAACGAACAGGTGATCAGCGCGTTTACTCCGACCGAGGATACACGACTCAAGTTTGCCAACGGCTTGACCGCAGCATATGTTGGCGGCCAGAACACAAATATATGGACGTTCCGTATGACGGTTCCAGATGGCAAGAGCATCGAAACGTCATTGCTGGAGACGGCTGCCTTGGAGCATGCCAGTAATCCTGGCGACGGGAAGGCTCTGACGGACTACGCTGGTAACGTGCTTACTGAGCCGGTCAAAAAGATTGATTGGGCTGGATTGTCTGTGGACAACACGGCACCTGAAGTTAATTTTGTTTATGAGAATCAGGACGGAGAAGTCATTCCCGAAGGGCAATACGTGGGAAATGGATCATTCACGATTAATGCGTTCGATCCCGACTTAAACGGCCAGACGAGCAAAGGATTGTTCCGTCCAGGCAGTGGTTCAGGGCTCGTGTATTATGTGCTGAACCAGAGTCCGAATGATCCCTTCGCTGGGCAAAACGACAACTTTGCCGCTGTGAAACGGTATTCCCTGACACAGAAGCAGCCTTCCGATGAACTGTATACATCTGGTTTCCAGGATGTTGTATTGTCTACCGGACAGAATGGCGTGACAGTAGAACTACCTGATGACGGCAAAGATTTGAACGGGAACTGGTACTTGCATACATGGACTGCGGATATGAGTTGGGACTCGGCACGTCAGCGGATGCAATACGACAAAGGCAGCAACGAACGTGCAGCTTACCTTGCCCAACATCCAGATGCAACACCTGCTGAGTTAGAGGAATATTATCGCTCAAGTATATTGCCGAATCTGTCCGATTACGGCAATACGATGCAGTGGCCTTTGGCCGATTTCAAACAGGATGATTCCAATTGGTCGTACCATGTCGGCCTGTTGAAAATTGATAATGACGATCCAACCGTCGAAGTTGCAAACATCGTGGACAATAACTCCGACAATGTGAAGATTACGGTTAAGGCCGCTGATCCGACTTCTTCTATTAAAAATAACAAGGTGCAATACCAGTTCGTGGCAGCGGGCAAGAGCCCTGTCGCTTCCGGGTGGCAGGATGCCGAGCTGAACGCACAAGGTGAGGCTGAGATATCAACATTGAATGATCCGGCGATCTCCAAAGGCGGACAATACGAGCTGCATGCCAAAGCCGAGGATGTGGCGGGCCATTCAGCCACCGCCGATCCCAAAGCGGTCGATGTGCTTGTTATCTCAACCAAGTTCAAAGCCTATCCGGGTACCTATGCGATTAATGACGGACCCGACTTCACCGTAGCCGGTGTTCCGATCGATACGATTGAATATCAATACAGTGAAAGCTCTGAACGTCCTGTGGGCAACAGCAAATGGGTTGCTTTTGAGAATGCACCGAAGGAAACAAAGCTTGGGGAAGTACCCGCCGAGCGCTACAGCTTCCCTGCCGACAAAACGTTGAACGGGACCTGGTACGCCCATGTGCGCATCAAGCAGCAGGATACCGGACGTTTTTACTACTATTATCAGGAGTACAAATTCGACCATCTGCCACCTGTCACGAAATTCGGTTCGCAGGGTTATCTGTATCCGATGCCAGAGCAGACGGTACAGATTGATGTGTCTGACACGTTGGTGGACTTTAACGGCGTAGCAGCCAAGAACATTCGTTACCAATGGATCAAAGTGGTTGACGGGCAAGACGAGAAGGAACCAGATCCGGAAGGCAAGGGCTGGAGCGTGTCCCCTGCGGATCGTTTGATCACATTGCAGGTAGACAACCAAAAGGACAACGGTAATTACCGTCTGTACGTCCAGGCCAGCGATAGCCTGGGTAACAGTAAGCTTTACCACACAAGTGGTCTGTTCTCCGTGTTTTATCTGAGCAGTGAACCACCTGTTGGTAGCGCGCGTTTGATTCGGACAGAAGGTCCAGGAGATGACGGGTACACCGCCATTATGGAACTGACGGTTGATGTGCCAGCACAGGAAGGGTACTTCTATTCCGTTTCCACCAACGGCGGAGACAATTGGAGCACTTGGCTGCCGTATACGAACTATGTCGGCGTTCCTGTTGATACGAATGATTCGGGACAACTCAAGTCACAGGTTCGTGTCAAATTCAAAGGTTACTACGACAACATCAGCGATATCGTAACACCTGAGATTGAGCTTCAGGATGCCCCTGCATATGGGCTTGCTTCATTGGAGCAGATCATGCCGGTTCGCGGAGGCGAGAAGTTGCAGGATGGTGGGCAGAACGAAGGACAAGAGATCCTGTTCGACCTCGTTGATGGCAAAACCGTGAAGCCAACAAACAGCAACCCGGAAATGCCGGAAACGCTGGAGGCGAATAAACGGTTCAAAATATACCGCAACGGAAGCTACTCCTTCACCGTGAAGGATGGCAGCAATACAGCAACCGTGTTCATCGTGGTCTCCAACTTCGATGATACTCCGCCAATGGTGAATGCGAAGTATTCCACGATTGCGGCAACGAATAGCACAGTTAAAGTAAGTCTGCAATCGAGTGAACCGATCCGCATCACGAATCTGCCAACGTCGTCCAAAACGTTCCGCGAGAACGGAGAATTCACGTTTGAGTACGAAGATGCGGTTGGCTTTACAGGCAGTGTGACAGCAACGGTGAGCAACATTGATACCACGCCGCCGGAAGCAGATATTGTCATGCACTACAATCATCCCGATCTCAAAGCGTTGATTCGTTACGGTAGTGGTACTGCTGTCGTGGATAGCGCGGGTGATGGATACAATGCAAACGGAGAATTTACTCATTTCGTAGCACCGACAACAAGTAATGTGATCGTGTCTAATCTGATTGTGGCGCAAGTGCTGCCGAAACAGGGACAAGTTCAGGATTACCAGGTGGTGTCCAATAGCTCGGGGACGAACCAATCTTCATTGGTCATGACTTCGGGCAGTAAAGCACGCTTCTCATTGGCAGATGCCGCAGGGAACAATGCAAAGCTGGAGTCCGATGCGATTACAACACTCGTTGGATCGATCCCGGCTGTAGAAGAGATTACGATGGTTCGAGTAGACAATGACGGACAGACCATCGATGACAGCAAGCTGGTGCAGATCGGCGATCAAGCATACTCCAAAGGCAAAGTGCGTGTAGGTCTTGTGATGCCATCATCTGTAGTGGAAGGCAATACGATCTATGCGGGGGCAACCCCGGTAGCAAACTTTAGCGCCGACTACGCCAGCAATGGCGAGCATTCGATTTTACTTTCAGACGTACTTGGTAACAAGAAACAGGTCAACTTTACGATTGCGGGTCTGGATAACACGGCACCAACGATCCGTCTGAACAAAGCTTCCACCACGGTTCTGCAAAACAAACCAGGCTTCGATCTGGTCACCGATCTGGGTGGATACACAGTGAGTGACAATCTCACATCTGCGGAGCAGATTCAGGTGACGGCTGCGGAATATGTTCTGGAAGGCGGACAATACGTGGAGAAACCTCTGAACCTGACGGTGACGGGTAAACACACCATTCGTTACACCGCGAAGGACCAGCTCGGTAATGCAGGCTACGCGCTCCAAACGGTGTTTGTTCGTTCGACAGATGGCATGTTTGTTACGGCCAATGGCATTCCGTTGTCGGATACCGAATCCGAAACAGCAATCGTGAATACAGGTACGGTCACGTTCAATGTGAACAACTTCCGTACGATCGAGACCGCTGGCGGAACCAAGCTGGAGAACGAACTCGGCACGTACGACATTTATTATTTCCCGGGTCTGGTGCGCGAAGGACAGATGAAATACATCGCCACCCGAGTGACCTATACGGAACTGATCAGCAAAGACTTCAAGGTTACACTGCCCAAAGCAGGATGGTACACCATCATTGTGCAAAATCAGGAGCGCGAACGCGTATACTCCACGCTGCTTATTAATCGGGCCAATTAGAGAAACGGAAGGGGTTCACCCATGCGACGGAACAAAATCATTCGGATAATCGCAACGTTGATGGCCATGGTCATGCTGATCAGCGTCTTGCCAATTCACATCGCGGTAGCGGCCGTTTCCTCAGCGGGGACGACATCCATTAAGAACGGGTTTATCAAGGTAACAGTGGACAATGCAAGTGGGCGCTTCAGTATTCGTACAGAAGATGGCCAGCCAATCCGCAAAAAGGATAACGGTGTGGATATGATCTTTGGTGGAGATAACCCGGAGACGTCGTTCACAACATTCCGTATTAACGGAACGGATCTGATCTTTGGTAATCCGTACAAAATGGCACCGAACTGGACCTCGGAGGTTACACCTCCGAAGGTCGTTACGGGTAATGACGGCACCCAAAGTCTTGTGACCGTATGGACCGTTCAAGGCATTCGCATTAGCCAAGTGATCACTTTGCTGTTGAAGGAAGACAAGGATCAAGGCGGCAATGCGCGTGTTCAATATGTAGTGGAAAATACGACAAATGCCAAGGTAGAGATCGGGTCACGTGTGTTGCTGGACACGTCGGTTGGTGGCAATGATGGCCCAGCCTTCCAGATCGGGCAGAATTATTCCGTTCCACTTACGGTGGAGCGCAAACTGGTTCACGAACCAGAGAAGCTCGGTTATGACAAAAACGTGGACGAGCAGGCGTACAATCTGCATAAGCTGCCACCTTACTGGGTGATGCGGGACAAGCTTGATCTGAGCAACCCGCTGGCGACAAATGTCGTTGCCTATGGATTCAACAACTTGTTCGAGGGCGGTATTAACATTGTTGATGAAATGGTGGTAGGCCATTGGGCCAATCTTGCTGGAACGAAATGGGAATATGAACCGGACGAGAATCTTGATTTTACGCAGGATACAAATGATTACGGTACAGCCGATACGGCCGTGGCTTTCTATTGGGAGCCTGATACGGTTCAGGCTGGCGCCCAGCACTCGTATGAACTGGTGTACGGTTTGGGCGAGATTGTATCCCCGGAGAAGGTATTCGATGTTCGTTTCCTGGATCCAACGCAGAAGCTGGAGACCAATGAGGAAGAGACGGGTTACGTTAATGACGGCGTGTTCGAAGTGAACACGGAGATCGAGAACCTGGAGATGTTCAACACGAACCATAGCCAGATCGATGTGACTCTGACACTGGAGAAAGGTCTGAGCTTTGTGGATGAGAATGGGAAGGAACTCAATGCAACAAGCCAGAAGCTTACCTTCCGCAAGGATGTTCCGCCGGAACAAGCTGCACAGGGCATTGAATTTATTCCGTATAAACCGGGCGAGGTCGTCGCAGCCAAATGGCGAGTGAAGGGTACAGGCAAAGCCTGGCCTTCAACGCGCCAGTATATGGTAACGGTGAGCAGCCCGGAGACAGAGAAAAAGCTGGAGACGGCTGCTCAAGAGAGTGAGGGGCTTCCGGAATCGGAGATTCGTGCAATCTATGAATCGTCGAGAGCAGGTTTTATTTTCCTGCCACCGGTTGGTGAATTAAGAGAGACGTTGATCTACGCCATGTCACCCGAGGAAGCGTACAGCACGGACGAGAAGTACATCACGCTGAACGTGTCCAATATCGCTGCCTACAATGTCGGCAATGAAGCAACGTCTACCGCTGCCAACTTTGACATGTATCTGGAGAATGTGAAGAACGGGGATCGTTACAAAGTGCCGGTGACCCGATCTGTAACATCCCAGCCGCTTGGAAACGGGTTCGCGGGAGATTTGAAGCTGGTATATCGTGGCGGGGAAAAGGTGAAGGCGGACGGCACAACGCTTGAAGTGCTGAACGACGCGATCTTGCCACTTGGTGAATATGCTGTGCAAGTGGACTATCGGGACAAGTCAATTCCCGAGATGGCTGAAGCGCTGAGCTTCAAGACAGACCAGACCTTTTCTATAACCGAGAACGAAGAGAACCGGATTCGCAAAGCCGGCATTCTCGCTGTATATAAAACCAAACTGGACCTAAATGCAGGTGCTGGTGAGAAAGCGACGTTTGCCAGCGTGCTGCCATGGACGTACGGTAACCTGACGGACGCGCAGTTTAAAACGAAGTTGGATCAGGATCGGGCGAGACTAACTGCTGCCAAGCAGGAAATGGTAGCAGCATCACGCAAACTGGACCCTGCTCTGGATGTAGCTGGAGCCATCGATGCATCGGCTTCGCCGGTATATGCGGTCCAGACGTTCGAAAATGAAGCGGCATTCGAAACGTTCAAAAAAGGACTTGATGATGATACCGAGCAGGAGGTTGTTCTGGAAGTGCGCGGTAAGATCGTGCAGTCCGGTACGGGGGCAAACGCCCAGTACACGGTTCAATCGGATACAGAACCTGCGATTCTCAACAAGAGTGTAGCTTACAGCGGGAAAGACCTCACCATTTCAACAGGGAACTTCCCGCTCGCCAAAGATTTGAGAGCCAATACGGACACGCCGTTCTTGCAAACCCTCTTTGTGGGTGGCGACGGTACCCTAAGTGTGGCGAACAGCGGGTTCGTATTCCATTCCGGCGAATGGACCGTTGATTTCTACAACGGATTCGATAAGTCACTCGGAACGGAATCAAAGCTGACGGATGAAGAGCAGGCATGGGAGGAAGGACGCAATCCGGAAGACCCTACCCTGAACGGAACCCTGACTTGGGCTAACGGTATGCTGGGCGATGCGCTCAATCCATATCGCAATCTGCTTGTCTCCTATGTGTACTTTAATAAACACACATTGTTTTCAACACCTACCTTCTCGCTGAATGGCTTTGGGTTGAAACTCAATGACTTTGTACTGCGGCAGGATGGGGTGTCCTTCGGTGGTGCAATGAAGATGTTTATTGTAAACGGGGAAGTAAGCAACGTTATGTTCAACCAATCGGGCTTTGTAGGTATTGATTCCTCACTGGCGTTTGAACTGGATAATAGAATTGGTTTGTTCAAACCGGACTCTGAGGATAGCGTAAAAGGTGGTATCAATGTTACGCACTATAAAGACCCGAACAAGTACGGCGTCATGAATTCGTACGGCGTTAACTTTGAGGCGAAACTGGAAAACTTGTTCTCCATTAGTGCGGAACTTGCCTTTAAACGCGTTCCCGACGGACGGATTATTCCAGACGTCATTGCTTTTGGATCGGACCTTCCTGATCCGGGCATCATGATCAATCCAGCTACCAAAATCTCAAGTATTCGCGGCGCAATCCGTGAACTTGCGATGACGATTGCGGGTGGTACCGAGCGCTTGCCACTGACGCTGGAGGCAGGCATCGATATGGAGCTGGGACAGAAGCCAGCTGTTTTCTCAGGAAGTGTAGACCTGACACTCAAAGCTACCGGATTCAAAGTGGTGGGCAAACTCGGCTTCGGTGAAGGCAGCAAAGTCATTCCGATGCTGACCGAAGCACTGGTTCAAACCCAATGGGCCAGTCCAATGTTTATTCGTGCGCGGGCACAGATTGATGTTGGTGGTTGGGATATCATTGTGGGCAGTGCCAGCCTGTTTATCGGCGAGAACCTGGAGAAGGGCCGAGTCGATTTTGAAGGCATGGTCAGCTCCAAAATACAAATTCCAAGTTCAGTGCCGGTTGTCGGCGGTTTGGGATTTGGAACCCGTGCAGGCGTTAATAACGATGAACTGTGGGCAGGAATCTCCTTGTTATTCCTCACCCTGGGCATCAAATATTACTGGGGCGGCGGCATCTCATTCATGACCGATGGATCGGCTTTGGATAACGAGGCGCTCGCACATCTGGCAATTAATGATCCGGAGCAGGGACCGCGCCTGTTACAGATCGGAACAGGTATAGAGACGCTTGCGACATCATGGGAAAATGAGGAGCCTGAGCGTTACGAGATTAGATATACCGCCGTTGGGGACGGTATCGATATGATCGAGGATAGTTCGCAAAATCTCGGCATTGGCGGCATTCGCACGTCCAATGGAGGGAAAACACATGTGATCCCGATGAGTGGAGTGACAGGGGATGCGCTCCTTGAATTGGAGTATTTCACAACAACCAGACCTACTCTGACGCTGAAACGTGACGACGGAAGCACGTATGATATCGTGTACGGAGAAGCAACGGATCGGAACGCAACGGCGTTTGAACAGATTATCAAAGCACCTAAAGAGGGTGATCTGAAGAGCGATGGTACAACAGTGACCAAAAAAGAAGAGCTTCAGGGCACCGATATTCGTCGGATCTATGTCGCTATTCCACAGGAAGACGCAAAAACGGGAAGTTGGACGCTGACGTCCAGTCAATCGGTCAAGTCCAAGCTGATGAACATTCCGGTACTTCCGGAACTGTCTTCGACGGAACTTGCGATAGATACACAGGATGCGGACCAATTCACAGCAACCTGGACCGTGGATAACGCTTCGCCTGGAGATACGGTTGATCTGTATCTGTCTTCGGACCGTTTGCAGGCCACACCTACACCGGACGAATCCATTGATCCAGGGATCATGATTGCCAAAGGCATCGAGATCGAAAGTGCCGATATTGGTGCTGACGGTCGTGCATCAGGCGAGATGACCTTTGACGTGAAACAGATTGCGTACCTCGGCGGAGTAGACCTTCGTGGTTTGCTGCAACAAGGGACATATTATCTGCGTACGGAACTGAAAACGGATATGGCATTCTCTGTCTTGTCTTCACAAGAAGGGTACACGCTCGTAGATCCGTTTGCTCCCAACGCCGTGCCGGTAGTGGAAACGAGAAGCATCGGTAACGGGCAGTTTGAGGTCGCTTTTCCAGCAATCACCAAAACAGCCGAAGAAGAAGCGGAGGAGTTCACTTACATCCTGACCGCATCGGATGAGCAAGGACATCTGTATGATCCGTTCGGCGAAGAAGGATACAGTGAATCCGAATTGAAAACCACGCTCAAGGATGGCAAGTATCATGTCACCGTAGGTGGATGGAATGCACTAGGAACGCCTAAGCTGGGTGCGGACGGCAAAGTGCAGCGCAATGCAGACGGCACCATTGCCATGGAGGATAAAGAGGTACGCCATTCCGGACTGGAGCCGGGCAAATCGTATCGCATCGGCGTTACGGTCGCACGCCAACCGGCTTCCGATGAGCAAGCGAATCTTCGTTTATCCACAACGACGTATAGCGGGTCGAAGCTGCTTCCTGCCCCTACAGGGCCAGTGCTTTCGCTCGATAACAAACAAGTGGTCAACAATAAATACGAGGTTATTACAAGTTCGAATCAGGTAACCGTGAACGTGGCTTCGAATCAGCCAAACGTGGTTGTAGAGGCTTCGACGGACGATGGTTCGATTGGCACTACTAACCTTGTAACAACAGACAAGCTGAAGTTCAACTTTGAGGTAGATGGTGTATACGCAGTCCAGCTCAAAGCTCGTAATACTAACACGGGGGATACGTCAGTTACAATGCTGTATGTGACGATTGATACGACGGCTCCGATGATCTATCTGGATTCGCCTTCACAAGGTGAACGGGCACAGGGAGGCGTTGCGCTCGTACAGGGTACAACGATGACCGACGCCCAAGTGACGGTAACGGATGCCGATAGTGATCAAGAATTGGCACAGTTCAAACCGGACGAGAACGGAGTCTTTAAATATGAGGTGCCGATTGATGCAAACCGCATGAAGACCCGTCTCCGAATTAAAACCGAGGACGCGGCAGGCAATGTGAACTCTGCCGTTGTTGAGGTGCTGAACGACGACTTCAAGCTGCCGCGCAGACTGAAACTGGTTATGCCGGAAGAACTTGTTGCTGGTGGAGAACAAGCTACGGTTCAGACTTATGTGGAGTATACGGATGGAACTCGTGAACTCGCAGACAACGACAGCATCACCTACAGTGTGGTTATGGGTGAAGCGAACGCAGCCGTTCAAGATGATGGCCTTCTCGACGGAAAACGTGTTGGAGCTGCTCTAATCCAGGCCGATTATACATGGCAAGGTACGGAACTCAGCACAACGGATATTGTATCCGTTGTTGCACCGAAGACGGGAGCTGCACCACCGGATTACATGGATACGATTAAAGCATCCACAATCGGAACGGGCAAAAAGGGAGAGACACGTGTCTCGATCAGTGCTGCCGGACACAAAGGCAACATGGTTGGCAGTGAACTGGCATACCGGATTTTCACGGAACAATTGCAAGTGATGCTGCCAACATTTGAACAGGATATCAGTGGATGGAACACGCTGCCTTCCGATAAAGTCATCAAAGCAAAACCAGGCGAGTGGGTTGTTATCGCCAAACGAACAACGAGTGAGCCAAAACTCACGACAGCATCCTCTGCTGCGGTGAAGGTGAATGAGCGGATCTCTTCAAGCGTGGAGCCAAGCGCGCCAAGCTCGGGTGGCAGTAAACCACCGGCATCCAATGTGCCTGTTGGTCCGTTGACGGTGGGTGGCGTAGCCATCGATAGTGCCGTTGGAGGTAAAGACATGAAGGTACCTCTGGAACTGGATGCAGTGCAGAAGGATGGATTGTTGCTGGTCGATGTTACGCCAGGCGTAAGTGGCCCAACTGTGGTTGCTCATCCTGTGCGAGAAGCGCTGCTTGATGCAGTCAAGCAAGGTCAGCGAATTCGTTTGCACGTTGCAGGCCAACTGGAGCAACTACGCTTCGAACTGGATGCGGATCTGATTAAACAACTCGCTGCCAAAGACATTTCGATGGATCTGGAAAGCGATTGGGGCAGCTACCGTTTGGATTGGAATGCCATCGATCTGAACGCACTTGAAGCAGCTTTCCCGACGCAAAAGGCCGAGGATATCAAAGTAAGCTTAAATGTAGGTAAACCGGATCAGGCATACGAACGGCTTGCTGCGAAGCTTGCCAGTGAGGGACGTACGATTCCAAGAGGAACCCCGGTTGCCTTCAACATGACGGCAAGTGACGGTACCAAGTCAATCGAGATTGGTAAACTTTTGAAAATGACAACCAAAGAACTGTACCTGCCGGAAGGAGAGGACGAGCGCTCCGTATCGACCGTGGTCGTTCTTGAGTCTGACGGCAGCTTGCGGCATGTGCCTACTCGCTTCGAAGTGCGGGAAGGCCGGATGGTTGCCATCGCAAGCAGTCTGACCAACAGCGTATACTTGCCGATTCGATATGACACTGCGTTTAGCGACATGAAGGGCCACTGGGCAAGCGAAGCAGTTCATGATCTGGCATCACGTCTGGTTGTGAATGGCGTGTCGTCTGCTCGTTATGAGCCTTCGCGTAGTATGACTCGGGCAGAGCTTGCTGCACTGATGGTGAGGGCCTTTGGCCTGAAACCAGACACAGGCGTAAGTTCACCATTCGCAGACGTTAAGGCAGCAGATTGGTACAACGATGTGGTGCAAACGGCAACTGCCTATGGCCTCATGACGGGCTACAGTGGTAATCGTTTCGGTCCGCAGGATGCCATGACACGTGAGCAAGTGATGGTCATGCTGATCCGTGCATACGAGATGGCAGGACATACTGCACCAGCTGCGAGTAGTACAGCTAGTAGTCTTGACAGCTATACTGATGCATCAACGTTGTCTGATTGGGCCAAAGACAGTGCCGCACAAGCGGTGAAGCTGGGTCTGATTCAAGGCAAATCGGCAACGACACTTGAGCCAAAAGCTCCGGTAACTCGTGCCGAGATGGCAACTCTTGTCCGCAGATTACTTGTGGAACTGGATTTGCTGTAAACATGAAGTTGTTGATTTGAACTGGAAAATCCCGAGAGTCATCATGACTTTCGGGATTTTTTGTATCTTTTTTATGAGCAGGGTTATCTCAATATACAAACGTGAATTCATACCCACCCCGTGAATTCCAATATTGAGGCTTTTGCAGACTGTGCTTCTGTATGAGCGCCTTTGCGCCAGGCTTTAGGCGATTCGCCCATCAGTTTGGCGAAGCAACGGTTAAAGCTGGAGATGGATCGGAAGCCGACCTGCTCAGAGATGGACAGAATGGAGGCCTCGGTGCTTTTTAATCGTTTGCATGCCTCTTCAATCCGGGTACTGTTCAGAAAATCAAGCGGCGTGGTTCCCATAATTTCATGGAACTTGCGGCGAAAATGCGTTGTACTCAGATGACACAGATCAGCGAGGTAATCTATGGTCACAGGCATCATATAGTTTTTGGTGATAAACTCCAGCACGGGTGAGATGACCAAGTCACCTTGGAGGTCTCTTTCCCGTTCGTGATCCTGAGATGACAAGCGTTCGCTGCTCGCATGAATTCGAAGCAGTTCGATATATAGAGACATCAACAAGCCGTACGCGCTCTCCCGATAGTAGGGGGACTGCTGCTTCATTTCTTCAACGATTGAAGTTGCGAGCATATGAATTTTGGGATGCTGTTCCTTATTCAGAATGCAATTGGTTCCCTGAATCGCCCATAGATTCGGTTCAATGTGAGTTTGTGCTGTTTTGAGCGAATGACGGAAGAGTTCTTCCGGTGAAAAAAAGATATAAGCCCACAGGCTGGCGTTATTAGGTGAACTGTATGTGGTATGTGGAAGATATCGGGGAATGAACGAGATGTCGCCTGCTCGAAAAGGCACAGATTCTCCCTTAATCTCCATGATGCCTCCATCTGAATAACAGATGCCAATCTCCATGTGGTTATGGAAATGAAGATGCTCACTCTTGATATCGGATATTCTCCAGCGGTCCCCACTGAGTAACAGGACAGGGAAATCAATGGGCAGGCTGTAGTGACGATATTCAATGACAGGTTTCTTCGGTTTGGGCATTTTCGAGGACTCCTATGTATAAATGATTGAAATTGCGCAGTTTTGTTATGAATATGCTTAGATTGAGACTATTTTACTGCGTACAATGGAATAAGTAAAGCGTTTACAACAATGGACGGACACCTCTCAGGGCGCACTTGGGAGCGTGTGCGCAGGGAGAGGGGAATAACAATGCTTCAAGTGAAATATGACAGGGATCAAATTCTACATGTAATCGAGAACGTTACCAAGAAAACACTGGATATGGATCTGACATGGGATTGGCCCGGTGGAGTGGCTTATTATGGTGTATCCAGAGCCTATCAAACGACAGGCAACCAAGAGATTCTGGACAGGCTGGTGAAATGGGCAGACGAATATATCGAGCTGGGGTTGCCAAGTTGGACGGTAAATACATGTGCCATGGGCCATGTGCTCATCACTTTATATGAAGAAACCGGGGATCAGAAATATTGGGACATTGTCCTCAGTAAAGTCGATTATCTCCAGAATCATGCACTTCGCTTTGGAGACAATGTGCTTCAGCATACGGTATCGGTTTCCAATGATTTCCCCGAACAGGCTTGGGCGGATACCTTGTTTATGGCGGCATTTTTCCTGCTCCGCGTAGGTAGCAAATTAAAAGATGAAGCCATGATTCAGGATGCGCTGAATCAGTATTACTGGCATATCAAATACCTGCAAGATCCGACCAGCAGTCTGTGGTATCACGGTTATAACAATATTAATAAGGACCACATGTCCGGATTTTACTGGGGCAGAGCGAATGCTTGGGGAGCCTATACGATGTCTCAGGTGAAACCTCAGCTCAACGACTGGTACTTGTATCCGCAATGTATGGATGTAGAGTGTGCCCTTCGTGATCAATTGGCGGCTCTCAAGCTGGTACAGACCGAGAACGGCTTGTGGCGTACGGTTCTGGATGACGAAGAATCGTATGAAGAGGTATCGGCTTCCGCAGGTATTGCAGCAGCGATGATCAATAACGGTAATCCACTGCATACCAAATACGTGCAAAAGGCACTTGAAGGTATCCTGAACAACATTAGCGAAGATGGACGCGTGCTTGGTGTATCTGGAGGTACCGCGGTGATGAAGGATCGGGCTGGCTATCGCAATATTCCAAAAGACTGGATTCAGGGCTGGGGTCAGGGCCTGGCACTGGCTTTTCTGTCCGATATGTTGAGATAGGGAGGGAACCCAATTGTCCAAATTAACCAAAGGCTCCTTTACACTACCGGGAGAATCCGGTTATGAAGCACTGACGCTTGAACTTGCCGACCGCTGGGGTGCCGATGTGATCCGTGACAGTGACGGTACAAAGTTGTCCGATGAGATTATCAATGCCGGATACGGCATCTATTCAACCATTTGCATTATTCGGGATCATAATGAGTGGGCATCCCGTAATCTGGATAAGTTGCAGCAATGTTTTCTCATTACGAATCCGAAGGTTGCTGTGCAAGATTATGTATCCATCTATCTGATGGAGGACTTCTTCGCTGAACAATTCAGGGTGAATGATTCGAAAGAAGCGTTTAAGTATTGGCAGGTGTACGACCGAACGACTGGGGAAGAAGTTCCTAGAGGACAGTGGAATTATGAAAGGGAATCTGGCAATGTTGTCATTACCGGCGTTGCTCCTTGGCATAAATACACGGTGAGTTTCATGGTTTATCGGATATGGGAAGAGATTTCCATGTACAATCACACGACGAATAATTGGGACAAAGAGCATCTGATGCAGATTGACCCGATCTATACAGACACCCAAACCTATTTGCTGGATTGGATGGAAAAGTGGTGCCAAGAACACCCGGAAACAACCGTTGTACGTTTTACGTCCCTATTTTATAACTTCGCCTGGATCTGGGGCAGTGATGAGCGGAATCGCCATCTGTTCTCGGATTGGGGTTCATACGATTTCACGGTAAGTTCGAGAGCGCTGGATCTGTTTGCTCAAAAATATGGATATTCACTCTCCGCCGAGGACTTTGTAAATGGCGGTAAATATCAGGTCACTCATATGCCTGCGGATCAGCGCAAACTGGACTGGATGGCATTTATCAATGATTTTGTCATTGAATTCGGTAAAAAGTTAATTGATATTGTACACAATCATGACAAGCTGGCGTATGTCTTCTATGATGACAGCTGGGTAGGCATGGAGCCGTACAATGACCGCTTTGAGGAGTTTGGATTCGACGGCATGATCAAATGTGTGTTCTCCGGTTACGAGGCAAGAATGTGCTCCGGCGTTAAGGCTGATACCCATGAGATTCGCTTGCATCCCTACTTGTTCCCAGTTGGCTTAGGCGGGCTTCCTACCTTCAAGGAGGGCGGAGACCCTACCCTGGATACGAAGAAATACTGGATTAATATCCGGCGTGCGCTGCTGCGTGAGTCGATTGACAGGATTGGACTGGGTGGATATTTGCATCTGGTTGAGCCTTACCCGGACTTTGTGGATTATATCGAGAAGATTGCCCATGAATTCAGGGAAATGAAAGAGCTACATCAGGCTGGAAAGCCTTATCAGATCAAGACAAAGGTAGCTGTGCTGCATAGCTGGGGCAAGTTAAGATCGTGGACCTTGTCCGGTCATTTTCATGAAACACATATGCATGATCTGATCCATGTGAATGAGGCATTAGCCGGGTTGCCTGTTGACGTGCAGTTTATTGATTTTGATGATATTCGACAGGGGGCATTGAAGGATGTAGATGTCGTCATCAATGCCGGCTCTGCAGGTTCAGCATGGAGCGGTGGAGCGCATTGGAGTGACCACAAGTCTGTGGACTTATTGACCCAATGGGTGTATGAGGGTGGTACCTTTATTGGCATTAACCAGCCTTCGGCAATGGACGGGTACGACAGCTTTTTCAGAATGGCTCATGTGCTTGGGGTGGATGAGGATACAGGTGCAAGGGTTGTTCATGGAAAATGGTCGTATGAGATTAATGATGAGTATGGTTTGGTGCCTGAGGGGGCCAGCATACTTCCGAAAGATAACATTTATCTTACTGATGGATCAGCAGCTGTAGTGAGTGAAACGGATGGTCAGATCACACTGTCCACACATGCTTTTGGAAAAGGAAAAGGGATCTACCTGCCTTCCTTCGAATTCAGCTGGGAAAATACAAGACTACTTCTGAATTTGATTCGATATGCGGGCAATGAATTCCATGAAACAAAGTACATCACGGATAACTTGTATACCGAGTGCGCGTACTACCCTGAGAGCAACATATTGGTTGTGATCAATAATAGCAATCAGGTTCAGTCCACGACGATCAATACAGAGCATGGAAAACAGACCGTGGAATTGGAGCCGTATGATACGGTGATCACCAAAATTGGTTTAACAAAATCGGTATCCCCATAGAATAATGACTCGATAGACCGTATTCCTTAACCAGGGAGCGGTCTATTTTAGTTATTAGGACGTGTCTGAAAACTCTGAAGAAAGCAGATTTTATCGTACGGATATTACTTTATAGTGTTAACACTATTTAGTAGAATATCTAAATAAGGATAGGGATCATGAGCCCTAATATATTATTGTTTTCATCTTTTTAAAGGAGAGAATGCCCTAATGTACAGTTATAAAATGTTGGACAAGATAAGCATGGAGACACTTCACGAGGCGTTTGTGGATGCATTCTCCGACTACCAGGTTAAAATGGATTTGCCTTTTTGGAAGTTTCAACAGATGCTCCAACGAAGGGGTTATCACCCCGAAATATCTATGGGAGCCTTTAAAGATGAGAGAATGGTTGGATTTGTTATCAATGGACTTCGAAGTTGGAATGGAAAGACAACTGCATATGATCTTGGGACAGGCGTTGTAAAAGATTGCAGACGGCAAGGCATTACAAGCAATCTGCTCTTGAATATTCAAAAGCTGTTAAAAGAAAAAAATGTAGAGCAATATTTGCTGGAAGTCATCCAATCCAACGAATCTGCAGTTCAGCTGTACAGTAAACAAAACTTCAAAATTCAAAGGGAATTTTCATGTTTCCAGTTGCAAAAAGATCAATTCATACCGCAATCAACCTGCACGGTGGAATGTGTGGAGAGAATCGATGTGGAGCAGTTCAAGGAATTTTGGGATGTGGAGCCCTCCTGGCAAAATTCAATTGATTCCATCTACGCTGTACCGGAGGCTTTTATCTATGTGGTAGCACGTCAGGATCACAGCATTGTTGGTTATGGCATTATAGATCAAAAAACAGGTGATATTCCCCAGCTTGCAGTGAACCAAAATTACCGGGGCAAAGGTATTGCAAGCAGCATCCTGACAGAGATGGTCCAACGCACAGAATCGCCTAGAATCAGTGTCCTCAATGTGGAGTCTCATCTGAAACCGATGCAAGATTTCCTCCTGGTCAAATCAGGTTTTGTATATCATGTGGGCCAGTACGAAATGCTCTTGAAATTATAACGAGATACCCGTTTCGACTTAAGATCAGATCGGGTTCATACGAAAATATGTGGGGTGTTAGTGTCTGTCTTGTTGGGCCAGTTGAACGGGAGGTTGATTAAAGGCTTCCCGGAAATCCTGGATTGCAGTATCCAACCCATCCTGTACTCGTTATAATAATGTTGATATATGACATGGTTAGAGGAGACAAAGACATAACATGAGCCGAAAGAAATACTGTAAGCGTATTCAGTTTCTGGATGATTGGAGTCTCAAAACCAAGTTGTACATATTGTTCATTTTTTGTGTGCTGGTCCCGGTCCTGGTCACAAATACCGTGTTTTACCAAAGCATCAAAGGTAACATTGAAGAGAAGGAGCATAGCCGATTCAATGAAATGCAGCAAAGGATCAAGTTCAACCTGCGGAACAGTATAGACAATAGCTTGTATGTGTCCAATTTTCTCTATACCGATGGAACGCTGAACCGGTTCATGGAGTTCAAGTATCACGATCAGGAAGACTATTACTCTGCCTACTATGATATGCTTAGCAACAACAATCTGGTCAGGTACTACTACAGCTACCAGCAGGTGAATCAAATTACGTTTTATGTTGGCAATGATACCTTCGTCAATGGAGGAAACTTCATTAAGCTGGATGATGAGGTGAAGAAAAGTGATTGGTATCAAGCGCTGATGAACACAAGCGACCATATCATGATCTATTCGTATTTTGACAAACAGCAGGCGGAGATGTCGCAAAGTCAGGGAGGACGCAAAGTAAGCATTATTCGTAAGCTGGATTACTTTGGGGAGCAGCAGGTTGAAAAGGTGTTAAAGGTTGATCTGGACTACGCTCTCATCAACAAATCGCTTAAAAATGAGGGAGCCAATGGGAAGGTGTATGTCGTTTCGGATGGCAGGGTCATTTTCTCGAACGATTCAAAAATGAATCAGATGCGCAAGCCATTTAATCTGATTGCAAACAGTCCAATTGACCCTGTTCAATCCATGCAATCAATCCCCGTCGTATCCGAGGATTGGCAGATTGTCGTCAGCACGGAGAAATTGGACGTTCTGTCGGAGATTGTTAATTCCAAGCTTAATTTGACTTTGCTGATCATTCTTAATCTGTTGGTGCCGACACTGCTAATCTGGTTGATATCCAGATCACTGGTCATCAGAGTTGATCGGATAGCAAAGCACCTGGATCAAGTGAAGCATGAGAAATTTGAGGTGATATCGGGACCTGTGGGCAAAGACGAGATCGGAAGCCTGACCCATAGTTATAACATGATGGTCATCAAGATCAAGAACCTGATTGAGATTGTGTTTAAGGGCCAGGTGGATCGGCAAGCCCTTGAGCTCTCCAAAAAGCAGGCGGAGCTGAAAGCCCTTCAGAGTCAGGTGAATCCCCATTTCATGTTCAACACGCTTGAAACGATCCGTATGCGGAGTTTGATCAAGGACGAGCTTGAAACCTCCGATGTCATTCATAAACTGGCACTGCTGTTACGTCAGACGATCAATTGGGGCGATGATCTGATTACAATTGCAGAGGAAATCAATTTTGTGGAGAGTTATCTGAGTATCCAGCAGTATCGCTTTGGTGAAAAGTTGCAATTTGCAATCCGGATCACAGACGAATCCATTGCTGCCATGATGATACCCAAGCTAACCGTTCTCACCTTTGTGGAGAATGCTTGTATCCATGGTATTGAGGGGACGTCGAATGATGGGGTCGTGGAGGTATTATTCGAAATTCGAAGTAATGAGCTGTACATTTCCATTCGAGATACCGGAGTCGGTATGGATCAGGACAAGCTGGCCTCGCTCCGCAAAATGATGCAAGACCCGAGTATGGATCGGATGAGCGAGCTTAGCAGCATTGGTATGATGAATGCATATATTCGGCTGCGGATGTATTTTGATGATTTCGTTCAGGTGCACATATTCAGTGAAAAGGGGAAGGGAACAACGATTGGCATTCAAATTCCTCTTATGCAGGCATCTCAAGAATAAGGAGCGAGGATATGATCAACGTGCTGATTGTGGACGATGAGCCATTTATTCGCCAAGGACTTCTATTGTTAATTGATTGGGAGTCTTACGGGTTTCAGATTTGCGGTCAGGCTTCCAATGGCATGCAGGCATTGGAGTGCATACGCGCTATGCAGCCCGATCTGGTGATTTCCGACATTAAGATGCCGGAAATGGACGGAATGCAGCTTGCCAAAACCTTGTACGAGCAATATAACGGTGACATCAAGCTGATTCTTCTAAGTGGATTCTATGAGTTCGGATATGCCAAGCAGGCGATTAAATACCAGGTGGATGACTACATTCTCAAGCCTATTGTGAAGACCGAACTGGTTCAGGTGCTTGAGGAGTTCAGGGTCGCATTTAATGCGCGGACGGAAGAGAAGCGATATCAGCAAAAAAAAGATCGAATTATTATGGCTCAGCATATGCAGTCAATCTTGCTTGGGGTGGCTGAGGAGGATGCTGTTACGAGTCTGCAGGCCCACTATCAAGATGTCGGCATACTGCGTTGCATCCTGATTGAGGCGGAAGCCGGTCCAGAACAGGGAACGGATTGGTGCGCTCGGGTTGAGGCATGGGTGGGCAAGCCCTTGCCAGGACAAATTTTGAAGCCCTTCACAGGTGATAAAAATGCGGTTCTGCTTATGGTTACGGACCTGATGGTGAACCGTGAGGCAGTGACCTTGGAGCAATATTTGACCCGATTACATGCCGATCTGAGCCATGGTCAAGAGGCGGCTATTGCTTGTTATGTCGGGAAGGAAGTACATGAGTTGGAGGCGCTGCACGAGTCTTATCAATCCTGCGGCATAATGAAAAGCTTACGTTTCTTCACCACTTGCAGGCCCATTTATTATTTCGAACTTATGGATACGACCTTATTTGTTAATCGGCCGGGACAGTTCGAAAAACAATTATTTGATGGGCTAGTCAAGTCTATTGAGGAACAGCAGACGGATGAGTTATACAGTCATGCAAAGGCCATTTTTCAATTTTTTCTGGATGAGCGAATCGAGCCTGGTATTGTCCGCATCCACTTGCATTATTTGGCATACACATTGCTGGATCTCGTGAATAACGATACGGTTACTCCAGATTCGGGGTTGATGGAATCGACTTTTCTGAAGGTGAACTACGCGATGTTATCCATGGAGGAAAACATTGAACATTTATGCGAATTCTCGCTCATATGCGCAGAGAAACTGAAGGAGCAGCAAAAGTCAAATGCGATGGGCGTATTAGCCAAAATTGAGGCCTTCATTCACGAGCATTACAGAGAAAATATCAGCCTGAAATTGCTCGGGGAGCAGTTTTACATGAATAGTGCATATCTGGGTCAGATTTTCAAAAAGCATTTCTCGATCAGCTTCAGTGATTATTTGAATCAATTGCGTATTGAGGAAGCCGCCCGGCTGTTGCGCAGAACAGATCAAAGAGTATACGAAATCGCAACAATGGTGGGATATCGGGATTCCGATTACTTTATTAGCCGGTTCGAGAAACTCATGGGGGAGACTCCTGCACAATATCGTAAAAGTGCCCATGCTACGTACTCTCTTGATTAACATCCTGCACTCCTTGACGGAGCGGCGGGATATTTTTTTTCGCAGATGCTGGAATTAGTGGGATTCCATCTATAGTTTATCCCGTTGAGAGGGGCATGGAAGCATGATAATTTTAAGTCAGCCTTTGGAAAGCGCTTTCCAAAAAGCTTCTGTCAATATAATCGATGGAGGGGTCATGATGAAAAAGGATGTTAGAAAAAGAATCAAGTATAGTGCTCTGCTCGCTTTAATACTGGTCATCGCACTCACTGGATGTACACCGGGATCGTCCTCGAAAGGGGAAAAGACAGCAGATGGAAGGGAATTGAAACAATTTTCCGCATTTTTTGCCGTACCGGGAAAAATTGCGCCTGACGATAATCGGGTGTTAAAGGCTATTGAGGAGAAAACAGGCGCCAGAGTCACGATGGACTGGCTTACGGGCCAAACAGCCAAAGAGCGGATTGGTGTACTCATTGCAGGCGGCGAATATCCCGATTTTATCGATGGGAGTGATGGTACTCAGCAACTGGTAGCAGCAGGAGCGTTAGTACCTCTTGAGGATTACATCGATAAATATCCAAACATCAAAAATTACCTGGGCGAAGACTGGAAGAAGATGAAAAATACGACGGATGGACATATCTACTTCATTCCTCAATTCGGCAATATACAAGAAAAGTCGATGAAAGTATCCCATGACGGAGAAGCATTCTGGATTCAGAAGGCCGTACTGGAGTGGGATAATTATCCGACAATCAAAACGCTTGACCAATACTTCGACTTGATTGAACGATATAAAGCAGCTCACCCGACCGTTGATGGTCAGCCAACAATTGGATTTGAAATTATCTCCTATGACTGGCGTTATTTCGCACTGGAGAACCCTCCGCTCTTCATGGCTGGTTATCCTAACGAAGGCGCAGCCATCGTTGATAAAGAAACGCTGACGGCCAAAAACTATAATACCATTCCGGAAGCGAAGGCATATTTCAAGAAGATCAATGAGGTATATCATCAAGGTTTGGTCGATAACGAAACCTTTACAGCAAACTATGATCAATATATTTCCAAAATTTCAACCGGACGTGTGCTGGGCATGGTGGACCAAGGATGGCAGTTCCTTGACGCCGAGGCATCACTCGTGAAACAAAAATTGTATGACAAAACCTATGTACCGTTGTCCATTACACTCTCCGAGGATGTTAAAGGGCGCTATCAGAACAATCCAATCCTTAACGTGAATGGTGGCTTGGCCATTACAAAGAGCTGCGAGGATATCGAGGGAGCACTTCAATATATTAATGATTTGTTGGACCCTGAGATGGAAGTATTGAGAACTTGGGGACAGGAAGGCGTGGATTACCAAGTCGATGACAAAGGTGTGTTCTCCAGGAATGAAGAGCAACGTGCAAATTCCAAAGATCCGGACTGGGTGCTGGCGAACACGGGAAGCCCGTTGGTCTATTTCCCGCATCATGAAGGCATGACCGCTGACGGGAAGAATGCCCTTGACCCTAAGGAGCAGCCGGAGGAGTACCTTGCCACTTTGAATGACATCGACAAAAAAGTGCTGAAGGCTTACGGATATACGAAGTTTACCGACTTCCTGGAGCCTGCGGAGGAAAATGAACCGTGGTTCCCAATCTATACCTATAATTTTGAACCGAATAAACCGGAGACCATCGCCAGACAGAAAATGGACGATGTAAAACGCAAATGGCTGCCAAAAGTGATTATGACTTCACCAGCCGAATTTGATAAGGCTTGGGAAGAATATCAAGCCACGCTCAAGGAAAGTGCAGATATTAAAGCGTATGAAGATGCGCTGACGGAAGAAGTCCGCAGACGTATGGAACTGTGGGGATAAAGGCCTGTCACACAGAAAGGCTATGGGGAACCCCGTAGCCTTTCTTACACGCTAGATTGGGAGATTGGATAGGAATGGAATCGATTCACCCAGACTGGGTGATATAGATAAACTCGTAAGCAAGGAGAGAAAAACATGGCCAAAAAGGAGTTGCAGCCTTCGTTAAAAACCAGCCATATCCCAGCGGGAACAAGCTGGATCGGGTACAACCTGTCCAGAATGAAAAGTCAGCGACAATTAATGTGGATGTCATTTCCGTTTATTGCGTTTATCGCTATTTTTGCGTATGGACCATTATGGGGCTGGTTGATGGCGTTTCAGAATTATAGACCGGGCATTGGTTTTATGGAGCAGGATTGGGTTGGGGTGGATCATTTTCGAACGTTATTCACGGACCCTACATTTTTACGTGTCATTCGCAATACGCTGGCGATGAGCCTGATCAGTCTGTTTCTGGGATTTGTCGGCTCGATTGGTCTGGCGCTCTTATTGAATGAACTGCGAATGGTATTGTTCAAACGCGTGGTACAGACGGTTTCCTACCTTCCGCATTTCCTGTCATGGATCATCGTAACAGGTATTGTTGCGAATGTATTGTCAACGGAAACAGGAATAGTGAATGTGCTATTGACGAAATTGGGCCTGATTGATGCACCGATCAATTTTTTTGCCGAACCAAAGTACTTCTGGGGGATTGTAGGTCTGTCCAGCATGTGGAAGGAAATTGGCTGGGGCACGATTATTTATCTGGCGGCCATGGCGTCGATTAATCCGAGCTTGTACGAGGCAGCTTCCATCGACGGAGCTGGACGGTTTCGTAAAATGTTCAATGTCACGCTTCCAAGCATCAAACCAACGATTATTATCCTGCTTATCATCAACGTTGGTAACGTACTGAACGCGGGTTTTGAGATTCAATACTTGCTGGGGAACGGACTTGTGCAGGATGTATCCGAGACGATCGACATTTTTGTTTTGAAATACGGGATTAATCTCGGCAACTACTCACTTGCCACCGCAGCAGGCATTTTCAAAAGTGTGGTCAGTCTGGTGCTCATATTTATCGCCAACGGGATTGCCAAGTCTCTTGGTGAAGAGCGATTGATATGATAAGGGGGCAGAGCTGTGAAACGATTTAGTAGAAACCGAAGCTTGGGAGACTCTATTTTTTCTATCACCAATGGCATATTTATGTTGCTTGTCATGGTTGTTACGTTATATCCTTTTTTAAACACCATTGCCGTATCTTTCAATAACGGGCTGGATACGATCCGCGGGGGGATCTATCTCTGGCCGAGGGAATGGACGCTGCAAAATTACGTTTCCGTATTCCAAAACCCGAATCTGACACAAGCCGCATTTGTTTCGGTCGCCAGAACCGTGGTGGGAACGGTTGTACAGCTGTTCTGTACAGCCATGCTGGCCTATGTGCTGAGCCGCAAGGAGTATATGTTTAACAAATTGGTCACAACGCTGTTTGTCATGACGATGTATTTCAGCGGCGGCTTAATTCCGGGATACATGCTGATCAAACAAGTGGGGCTGCTGAACAGCTTCTGGGTATACATTATTCCCGGGTTGATCGGGGTGTTCAACATGATCGTCATTCGTACCTACATTCAGGGACTATCGGAGGGATTGATTGAATCCGCGAAGATGGATGGAGCCGGAGATTTTCGGATTTTCATGCGTATCGTGCTTCCCCTATCCAAGCCGGTTCTGGCTACGGTTGCACTGTTTATTGCTGTAGGTCAGTGGAACTCCTGGTTTGACTCTATGTTGTACACGGCGGGAAATCGGAATTTGACCACCTTGCAGTATGAGCTGATGAAATTGTTATCCTCTGCGACCTCACAGGGGGGGACCGTCAACGTGGATTCATTCAAAAATGTAACCAACATGGTGACGCCTGTATCCATTCGGGCAGCAATCACGGTTGTGACGGCAATGCCGATTGTTTTACTGTATCCGTTCTTGCAAAAATACTTTGTGACTGGACTAACCATTGGAGGGGTAAAAGAATGAATAATGCAACTCAAAGCGAACAATGCACGTTTAACAATCCGATTATGCCCGGGTTTTATCCAGATCCGTCCGTATGCCGGGTGGGTGAAGATTTTTATCTGGTGACATCAACATTTGCCTATTTTCCTGGCGTTCCGATCTTTCAGAGCCGTGATCTAGTGAATTGGAAACAGATTGGAAATGTGCTGGACCGCCCTTCGCAATTAAATCTTCAGGGAGCAGGCCATTCACAGGGGATATTCGCTCCAACGCTTCGGTATCATGAAGGCACCTTCTATATGATTACAACTAATGTATCACATGGCGGCAATTTTGTTGTAACCGCTACCGACCCGGCTGGGCCATGGTCTGATCCTTATTTTATTGAAGGCGCAGAAGGCATAGACCCTACAATTTTCTTCGATGATGGCAAAGCGTATTACCTTGGTACACGTCCTTGCTCCGAGGGAGTTCGTTACAATGGGAACTGGGAAGTGTGGCTACGGGAGTTGGATCTGGGCAGTATGAAGCTGGTGGGAGACAGTTACGTTCTGTGGCGCGGGGCGATGGTGGATGTCATCTGGCCGGAAGGCCCGCATCTGTATAAGATCGATGAGTATTACTATTTATTGATTGCAGAGGGAGGCACAGGGCCAAACCATGCCGTGACCATTGCTCGTAGCAAAAGTTTGACCGAAGGATACGTCGGGAATCCGAATAATCCAATCATTACACATCGCCATTTGGGTAAACGTTACCCTGTTGTTAATGTAGGACATGCCGACTTGGTGCAGGCTGCGAACGGTCAATGGTTCATGGTCATGCTTGCTTCGCGTCCATATGGAGGGAGCTATAGCAATCTGGGGCGGGAGACGTTCCTTGCTTCTGTCGTTTGGGAGGACGGATGGCCTGTTGTCAATGAGGGCCGCGGAATCCTGGAGGAGCAGGGCACGTTGGATTTGAAGCCTGTTCCGGTAGAGCCGCAACTGCGTTTTGACCATTTTGACAGTGATAAACTGGGCTTGCAATGGATGTTCCTGCGCAATCCTCAGGAGGATCTCTATTCATTAACCGAACGAAAAGGATACTTGCGACTGAAGCTGAAACCGCAAACATTGAAGGAAAAAGAAAATTCCAGCTTTGTTTGTCTGCGTCAAAGGCATATGGATTATGTCGCAGCTACAGCGATGGAATTTGTGCCCGGGAATGCCAATGAAACGGCTGGTCTTGTCGTCATTCAGAACGATCTGTATCACGTACGGATTGAGCGTGCTCTGGCGGATAAACAGCAGGTGCTACGTGTGGTGACCGTTATAGATGGTCAGGATACCCACATTGCGCAAATCGCGCTGGAGGGTGATGTATCGCGAGTGTATATCAAACTGGCTGCGACAGGTCAGCAACTAAACTTCTATTACAGCACGGATGGAAGTCAGTATCATCTGGTGGCGGAACAGGTGGATACAAGCAGCCTGAGCACCGAAGTAGCCGGCGGCTTTGTTGGCTGTTGTATCGGAATGTTTAGCAGCAGCAACGGTACTTCTTCCGATCAGGTAGCGGATTTTGACTGGTTTGAATATGGTTCATATAAATAATATTTAGATGACAGAATAACAGCAAGAAAGCTCAATCCGGTGGCGGTAGTCCAGGGATTGAGCTTTTTTCGTTCTTTTTGCGAAAGGGCTATGGGGAGGCATTACAGTCTATTGTCCAGCTTCATGTGCTGAGCTTTTTATGATGTTAATTATTTTACGCTGCGCATCCCTGGCCTCCGGAATCGGATAGAGGACAAAGACATGGTTCATTTTGGGGTAAACGTACGTTTGATGATCGATTCTTTGATCCGTCAGCAGTTTGTCGAGCTTCATATTATCAGGAAACAAACCCTCGTGAGTCCCGATAAAGATGCTGATTTTGCCCAGACCGGCGAAATCTCCGTAGATTGGACTGATTAACGGATCGTTCAACGGTTTGTCAGCTGCCCAGATCCGCCGGATGACATCATACCCTTCCACAGCGAGCATAGGGTCGCGTGTCTCGTAATCAAATATGACCGGATTGTCCAGCACCATCTCCACACAAGGTGATAACAAGATGATATCTTTGGGCTGCGGGAGATCATGCATCTTCAGATAATGGGTCAAGGCTAGGGATATGTTCCCGCCTGCGGAATCCCCCATAATGGTGAGTTGTGCTGGGTCGTCCACGGAGGCAAGCAGATCCCGGTATAGATTGAGCAGTTTCGGATACGTGTGCTGATAATTAAAATGCGGAACCTTTGGATAGATGGGAGCAACAACTTTGGCATTCAGAGCCTGAGCCATGCGGTCCATGAATTTCCAGTGTAAAGACAGCGGCTGGTGTGTATGCGCCCCGCCATGAATGTAGAGAATGACCCTCTGTTCACGGGAATGCTGATCGTTTAAGGTGAACACCTGCATGTCTTCATGGGAGCGCTCTTTAATGGAAGATGACAGTTTTGTTTTACCCAAGATATAAGGTTTAATGTTTTCCAAGCCCATATGATCCAGGTGTTTGCGGGTAAGCTCGCGTGTTGAAAAAATTTTCTTGGTATCTAACGTTCCGATATATTTCTCGAATAGAAAGCTCGTCAACGAGCGTTTGTGATTATGGATATACAAGTTCATTGAGGAATCACCCTTCCTGATGGAGTTCAGATATACGGTCTGTGGAGACTATAAGTAAAGTATAAAGGTTGAAGTGTACTTCAAGGTCAATCTTGATTTTTCCATCAAACCGTTATGGTTAGAGTAAAGCATGGTACCCGTTCTATGTTATGATATTTGCATCTTCAAAAGTTCGATTGAAGGGGCATAGCGTATGAATCAGAGCATACAACAGTTTAAAGCGGATTTTTTCAAAGCATTGGCACACCCGATGCGGATTCAGATTCTGGAGCTGCTGAGTGAAGGAGCCAAGAACGTGAATGAACTGCAAAGCATTCTGGGATCGGAAGGCTCTGCCGTTTCACAGCAACTGGCTGTATTGCGCAGCAAAAACGTTGTCCACGGAATCAAAGAAGGGACAACCGTCACCTATTCGCTGCGTGATCCGCTGATTAAGGACCTGCTGGCAGTCACCAAACAGATTTTTGACAATCATCTGGTTGATGCCATTTCCATGCTGGAAGATATTCGTAAAGAGTCCTGACACAATAAACAAGAGCAACTGGGTGTAAGCTCCGGAGGTTCTTGTTTTTTTGTGTTAGGTTCCTGCTGGGATTGTGCGTAATCCGATTGACAGGACGTATGCAGGGGAGTAGTCTTTTAAATATATTCAAATATTCAAATATATGAAGAAAAGAAGGTTTTGGTACATGAAATGGATGGGGAGATATGCAGGGTACAATACTGCCGCTTTTCGCAAGGATCTGTTATCAGGACTGATTGTAGGTATCATTGCGATTCCACTCGGTATGGCGTTTGCCATCGCTTCCGGGGTCAAACCGGAGTATGGATTATATACCACAGTAATCGCAGGGATTCTCATTTCCTTGCTGGGTGGGTCCAAGTTCCAGATTGGCGGGCCAACGGGGGCATTCATTCCGATCCTATTTGCCATTGTGATGCAGTATGGATATGAGAATCTGCTGATCGCCGGAATGATGGCCGGTTTGATGCTTGTACTAATGGGCGTATTCAAGCTCGGGGCATTAATTAAGTTTATTCCAAAGCCGGTGACTATCGGTTTTACGGCAGGGATCGCCGTCATTATTTTTAGCGGACAAATTACGAACTTTCTGGGACTTCGAGGCATCGAGAAACACGAGGATTTCTGGTCCAATATGAAAGAAATCGGGATGCATATCTCTACGATTAATATATACAGTGTGCTTACAGCTGGAATCTGTCTGGCTGTTCTTCTGCTTGTGCCCAAGTTTGCACCAAAGGTGCCTGCATCACTGGTGGGGCTGGTTCTTTCGACGGTAGTCGCGGCGTTCTTTTTTGAAGGGCAGGTGGCTACAATTGGCTCGTCCTTTGGCGCCATACCTAACTCTTTGCCTCAGTTTCATGTGCCAGAGATCACTTGGGAGCGTATTGTGAACTTGCTGCAACCCGCTTTTGTCATCGCCATGCTGGGTGGAATTGAATCGCTGCTATCCGCAGTTGTTGCCGATGGCATGACCGGAAGTCGGCATAACAGCAATCGAGAGTTGATTGGGCAGGGGATTGCTAATATGGTGACGCCGTTGTTTGGTGGTATTCCTGCAACAGGAGCGATTGCACGTACAGCAACAAATATCAAATCCGGCGCAGTATCGCCATGGTCTGGCGTGATTCACGGTGTGGTGGTTTTGCTGGTACTTGTTCTCTTTGCGCCATATGCATCCCACATTCCTCTTGCCAGTATGGCTCCTGTTCTCATGCTGGTTGCCTGGAATATGAGTGAACGGAGATCCTTCATACATGTCATGAAAACCAAAACGAGTGATTCACTCGTTCTGCTGATTACCTTTTTGCTGACCGTATTTACAAGTTTAACAACGGCTGTAGAGGTTGGGTTGATTCTGGCGGTCCTTTTATTTGTTAAACGGATGAGTGAGATGTTGAAGGTTGCCAAAGTACTACCCGATCCCGATCATAAACATGAGAAAGTCATGGCCCACATGGTTCGGGAAGGACATGACTGCCCGCAAATAAGCCTATACACAATTGAAGGGCCACTTTTTTTCGGCGCAGCGGATACGTTCGAGAAGTCGGTCATGGATTCGATTCATCGTCGACCAGGCACTCTGCTGTTGCGAATGGGTAAGGTGCCTTTTATGGATACAACAGGTGAATCCAATCTGGCCCGTGTTGTCAAACATATGGAGAGATCCGGGGGCAGGATTTTACTTTCAGGCATTCAGGCGCAACCGTTGGAGATGTTGAAGAGAACAGGTTTGATTGAACGGATTGGTCCGGATCATATGTTTGAGCACACGGGTGAAGCCATCAATTATGCATTATTGCATCTGGATGTTCAGAAATGCAGGGGGTGCAAACATTTTGCCTTTCGTGAATGTGCTGCATTGTCGAGTGCTGGCACCGACCCAGAGTGTAATAACCTGCTGAAACCTGGAAAGCGAGTCAATGTAAATAGCCCTATCTAACCTGCTGATGAGAGAGATGGAGCTATAAGAGTCTAGAGAGTATTTGCTTATCAAAATATATATTCTGGAAAATAAACGAAAAATATACTATGTTATAGGTTGATAGGTGAAAGGATTACATCGTCTATTAGATGAGAAATAATCATATTAAACCGAAGGAGCAACCATATGTCCATTCAACCGACTGCTTTACGTTCAGTGCTTAACCCCAGGTACCTGGAGTCTGCATTGAGGAATCACTATGACATTGGAACATGGGAAGAATGTTTGTTTTGGCTTAGAGGATTGAATGATACTTACCGGGTTCGCACGTCCAGTGGCATGTACATTCTCCGTATCTACCGCACTGAAATCACGGAGGCAGATGTTCAGTATGAGCTTTCATTATTGTCTCAACTGAAGAACGTTCTAGGTTCTGCGGAACATACCGACATTGGAGAATACATCGAGAAGAAAGATCATACGGGATATACGGTGTTGGAGGCTGCGGAAGGCAAGCGGGTTGCTGTAATGTTTCGGTATATTGAGGGTACGGAGAACAACCTGGAGGATGAGGAGTCTTGTTACGTTTTTGGTCAATCTGCCGCTGAATTGCATGAGGCTATGGATCAGGTGAACATGGAGCTGCCACGATATGAGCTGGATCTGAAGTTACTTATTGACGAACCCCTTGAGCGAATTATCCACTATATCGGTGAGAACAATGAAGCAGCAGCATTTCTCCATACGTTTGCCACAACGTTAAAAGAACGCATCGTTGCCACTTCCAGACAAGAGCTGGACTTTGGTCTGTGCCATGGCGATATGCATGGAAATAACAATGTGTTTCAACAGGAACATCAGTTCATCCATTATGACTTCGAGTGGGCAGCCAAAGGCTGGCGTGCCTATGATTTAGCTCAAGTGAAAGTTCGAAAAAGGCAGTCTGATGAGCGAAAAGCAGCATTATGGGATGCGCTCATGGCAGGATATCGTTCAGTCAGAAGTTTCTCTGCCGAAGATGAGCAGGCGGTTGATCTCTTTATTGTTGCTCGCCGATTCTGGGTGATGGGACTAGATGTTGCTTTTATTGAGAGTGATATGGGTGCGCTGGACTATGGTTCGGATTGGCTGGATAGTTTCGTGGAAGAATTCCGGGATACGGGGATTATATCCTAGCGAATGATGAACATTATTAGGTGTAGGTTTGAATGCTTTAAGACCCTTCCGAGTAAACTTGAACTCGGGAGGGTCTTTTTCATCTTATATTGAAGGTAACAGGGTCACTCATTAATTCGATGATGATGAAGCGGCAGCAGCCGATGCTGCGGCAGTTGCGGCCATGGCCGCTTGTTGAGCGATGATAATATTTGTGATACTGGTTGAGATTGCTGTCGTAAGCACACCGTTCCGCAGATTCTCCACATGTTGAATGGCTACCAGAGCAGACGAGAACAGGAGCAACTCCTGTTTGTCGATTGACCAGGCACCGAAGCCTTTTTGAGTCCGTAACCAGTCATTTGTTTCCGCGACTTCATCCACTAATGACTCTCTGTCCGAAGGCAGTAGAGAAAGTATTCCGAGAGAGGGTAACGTATACGTTTTATCCATTCGGAGATTCCTTTTGCGAAAAGCTTCATTTAAAGCAATCACACGAGCACCTGCATCCGGGGGATCATCTCCAAGAACCAGGACCTGTGTTAACGCCTGCACACTGTTTCTGGAAGAGAACTCTGGTTTTAATTCCCCGTAGAGTTGTTCCATACGTGCCACACCAGTAACCACCTCGAGATCGGAAAGGGCTAACATGGCAGCGAAAATGTAGTCATCCTGTCCAGTGAGGAAACGATGCTCTGATTTCATGCCGTCATAAAATAATTTAGCCCGCTCCACCGTAGGTTGAAACTGGTCAGGTGATGTCTGATTAGCGATCTGATAGGCGGCAATAACCAGATAATCGGAGTTGCGAAATTTAATCTCTTTCATCAAGTCATAGACATGCAAGGTGTCTGCCAGTCTTGTCTCTGCATCCGTTGTAAGGGAGAGCATGGCAGCAATGCTAATGGCCGAATTACCTCTGAATGCAGAGAAAAGTTTTGTGTTTTGCTTAATCAACTCATGGCTTTGACCAATAGCTTCCCCATCCGCTGTTTTATTCTCCGTTGCATAGAGCAGGGCAACCAGACGTTGCATCATCGCGTGTTGCCATTTGAACGACTTCTTGATGATCTGGGTATTGGAAACAAATAATTCAACTCGTTCTGCATGATGCTGCTGCATGGGTACACCTCCATATTCACTGTTATTCTACAGTACTCTATTTCATGATTAGATTACCTTCACGCTGTAACATGACCTCTTCCAATGCCTTGAAGCTGCTGGATTCGGGGTCTCGTCTACGATGGCATATTTTGATTTGGCGTAATCCACTTTATTATCTCCATTTAAGAAAATATAGAATAGACTATCAATCTATTATTACCCTTTTATTTAAGGGGTGCCACTTCCATAAATAAGAGAGTCTAGTTGTTGAATATAAAAAAGACCGCAATCAGCGGTCGTAGGTTAGATTGATCGGTGATATAGGACTAATCTAATTGAAAGAAATTGTGTAGGCTACGTTAGGGTATGCCGTCGTCGATCCTGGAACACGTTCTACGACAGTGATCAGCGTACCCGGATTGTAGTAGGCTGACCCGCCATTGTAAGTATTGTTGCTTACGATAACTGTACCGAGGTCGAGTGTCGTATTATTGTAGTTCCAGTAGTAGCGCAGTTGAAGGGTATTGGCTGCATTTGTCGTAATTTTCACGCTGGTACCAGTCGTTTTAGCGTTAGGAAGAATATAGGCGTATCCTTGCCCGGCCGAGAGCGCATGGGAATAGGTACTTCCATAACTTACGATGGCGGGATTAGCGGAAGCGGTCAGGCTAAACAGAAGGGAGATACCTAGAATAAGTGCAAAAAATGTGCTAATGCGTCTTTTCATAGAATGCCCATCCTCTCAAAATAAAGTGTTTTTATAGTTTAACTCAATGTAAACCAAAAACCTTTTCGAAACGGATTGGAGCCCCTCCTTATTCAGTTTATGTTAGCGCTGACATTCCTAACGACTATACTATATACCAATAAATTACAGATGTAAATAGTGGATCAGATTAGATGATTAGGAATATCAAATGAATTAAAGCGATTATTCCCATAGGGTAGATCAATGATCTGGAGAACCCGTTTTTAAATTCATTTCGAGGATGTTTTTCGAAAAAGAAGTGTAATACGGTATGTATGATGAAAAAGATATCCAGCACCCAAAATGTAATGGTCTGATATGAGCTAAAAAGAAGAGAGAGGATGATGGTATACATTGGCAGGTGAATCCAAGTGAAATACCTATAGGCTTTATCATCTTCCATATCTTTTAACACCATAAACAATTTCCACTCGGACCGCCTGATGGCATCCATTTCGTGAAGCAGAAAGAGAGACAGGTTAAACAAAAATAAAACCAGTAAAAAGTCAGGCATGCAAAGTCTCCTTTTCCTATTCAATCTGTTCCTATCTTACTAAAGGTCATTTGATTTGGCAAAATATGAAAAAAAGGTTCACGCTCCGTTCATACGTGCTTGATATGCTCTCGAAAGAAAGCGTAAGGAACAGGTATTAAAAAATATGCGGAGTGGTGGGGGCAAGTCATGTCATCGTTGATAAGAAAGATTTTTGGGAAAATGATTTTACTGGTGTTATTGTTAGGCATGATATTAGGGGCAACTGGATTAGGGACCATGCCACTATCGGCAGCAGTATCCAATCCGGGATTAAATTCGGGCAAATTGGAGCAAGGAGTCGTAGCGAATCTGGATGATTCAGATCAGTTAACGGCATTCATGGATGGGATGATGGATGTGCAAATGCGATCTTTACAGATTCCAGGCGCAGTCATTTCGATTGTGAAGGATGGGAAGATCCTGCTCTCCAAAGGGTACGGACATTCGAACATCGAAGAAAATAAACCCGTGGATCCCCAAACCAGCTTATTTCGAATTGCTTCAACAACAAAGCTGTTCACATGGACCGCCGTGATGCAATTGGTTGAGGCGGGCAAGCTTGATCTTGATACAGACGTCAACACTTATCTGAAAACGGTGAAAATACCGAAAACCTATGAGGAACCGATTACGTTGCGCCATCTCATGACCCATACCGCAGGATTCGAGGAGGGCGGTGTAGGTTACCAGATCACTACCGATCCGGGGAAACTTCCCGTCTCTATTGCTGAAACGATGGCAAAACATATGCCTGCAAGGGTTAAGCCACCAGGCGAGATGCTGTCGTATTCCAATTATGGCGCCTCACTCGCGGGACTTATCGTCGAAGAGGTCAGTGGTGTTGCCTATAATGACTATATACAGAAAAATATATTTGATCCGCTGGGCATGAATTATGCTACGGTAGAGGAGCCTGTTCCAGCGTCTCTGGAACCTTATGCCGCCCTTGGATACGCCCGAGCTAACGGCGAGTTTGTAACCAAACGGCCAACGTATGAGGGCGGATTCCGTCCTGCGGGATCAGGGAGCGTGTCGGCAAACGATATGGCTCATTTCATGATCGCCCATCTTCAAGACGGGCGATATGAAGATAAACAAATACTCAAGCCGGAAACAGCCAAGCTCATGCATTCTCCGGCATTCCAGTTTGATGAACGTTTACCCGCCATGGATCTGGGCTTTTACGAGTTGAATATGAATGGACTGCGTGTGATCTCTCATGGAGGGGCCGATGAGCTGTTTAATACAGCCCTTTATCTTGTACCGGACAAAAAAGTGGGCATCTTTGTTTCCTATAGTGGAGGGGAAGGCGGAACGGCAGCAGAAGGGTTGGCGCAAGCCTTTTTTGACCGATACTATCCTGTACATGCAACTAAGCAGCCTAATGAAACTTCTATCGAATTAGGGGAGTCTCTGGAAAAATATGCAGGCTCTTATCAATTTACCCGTCGCAATCACACGAAGATCGATAAGTTTTTCAGTTTTCTGACTCAAATCAATGTTGAGTTTTCGGATAACCGACTGTTTATTGGAAGTGGTGCAGATCAGCAAGTGTATACTCCGATTGGCGTGAATTTATTCCAGGAGGTCGGAGGGACACATCAGATGGGGTTCCGCACCGATGCAGAGGGCAAGGTCACGTATCTGTTTCTGGATATATTAAACCCAATGCCGCTGGAACCTGCACCGTTAATGAACCAATCGAAGTTCTGGCTCCTCTTGCTCGGCATTTCGGTTGTTCTGTTCATCACTGTATTGCATGGATTTGTTTATCGCAGACGCGAAATCAGAGTGATGCCAAAAGCACAGAAATGGGCAGTTCGACTGTCAGCTATTACGTCTATATGGGGATTATTAACCTTGGGCGCAACACTTCTGGTGTTGAACATGAATCTGATTGATCGGCTTAGCCATATTCCACTATCTTTACGTCTCTATCTGTTGATGCCGGTTATCCTTGTAGGGTTGACTGCGGCAATATTCATCATGGGCGTTCTGGTATGGAAAAACCAATATTGGACGTTACTGAAGCGTGTGCGCTATACATTTGTAACGGTAGCAGCAGTGATCTTGAGTTTATTTTTCTATCATTGGAACCTGCTGGGCTGGCATTTTGGTTGAAGGCCTCCTCTTAAGTGGAAGAAAAAAGATAGATATCGGAGGCATACATTTGATATGACCAAAATCCTAGTTGTGGATGACGATGTGCATATTCGTGAGCTGATCACCTTGTTTTTACGTAATGAAGGATTCGAGATTGTGGTAGCTAAGGACGGAGCGGAAGCACTGGAGATTGTGGGGAAATCCCAAATCGATCTGGTAATCCTTGATATTATGATGCCGCGATTGGATGGTTGGGAATTATGCAAGGAGATCCGGCGTATGGATCTGAATATGCCATTGCTAATGGTCACGGTAAAAGGGGAATCGGCCCAGAAAGTAAAGGGATTTCAGTTGGGAACAGATGATTATTTAACGAAGCCCTTTGATCCGCTGGAACTTGTGATGAGAGTAAAAGCATTGCTGAAACGTTACCTGATTGCCTCCTCCCAGACCATTCAACTAGGGGGCATTATGCTGAATCGACGTAGCTTTCAAGTGATTCGTGGAGAGGAAACAATCAATTTGCCTCTAAAAGAGTTCGAGTTGCTGTTCATGCTGGCAAACCAGCCTGGGCAGATTTTTACCCGGGAACAGTTAATCATCAAGATCTGGGGGAGTGATTATGAAGGGGATGACCGGACAGTTGATGTTCATATCAAGCGACTAAGGGAAAAATTCGCTGGTGATGCACACCATTTTCAGATTGAAACGGCTCGCAGTTTGGGCTACCGGTTAGTCATCACATGATCAAAACCTTATATGTTCGTATTATTTGCACGTTTCTGGTCGTCATTGTTTTCAGCTTGCTGACCTCTTTTTTCATGGGGGTCTTCCTCTTCAAAAAAGAAGTAAATCATATCGGTCAGAATGACATGATTTCTGTAGGGGAGGAACTGATCCGTCTATATGAGCAAACGCAACCTGAGGACAGGGATGCTTTCATCAAAAGTATGGTGAAGGTGTCCACCTATCCCATTCATCTATATGACGTTTCGGGTAACGTAACCTTTTATGACTTAGACCATACAGAGACCGTTGAAATTGCACCAGAAGTGGTTCAAAAGGTGTTGCAGGGTCAGGTCTATCGTTCTCCCGGAGAAGTGGAGCAGACGTTCATAGGTCTTCCTTTTCCATACAAAGGGGAACCACAAGCCATGTTTATGCAGTATTCTCCGCAGAACGAAAATATCATTAATCGGATGATTTTACTGGTGTTATTGCTTGCACTGTTGATCGGAAGTTTTTGTATCCTTATTGCTGCAAGGTATTTGGTGAAGCCGATTCAGGTGTTGACGCGGGCAACCAAACGACTGGCGAAGGGTGATTTTAATGTGGAAATCCAAACAAAGCGCGTGGACGAAATGGGAGCATTGACGCAGAGTTTTAATGAAATGGCGAGTGAGCTTAAACAGCTGGAACAGATGAGACAGGATTTTGTTTCCAATGTATCTCACGAGATTCAAACGCCGCTGACCTCTATTTCCGGTTTTGCCATGGCTTTGAAAAACAGCAGCCTGGTCGCTGAGGCCGATCGTAACTATTACCTCGATATCATTATTACAGAGAGTGGACGACTATCCAGACTAAGTGATAATCTGCTGGAGCTTGCGTCTCTGGATTCCGATCATCATCCGTTCGAGACAACCACCTATAATCTTGATGAGCAAATCAGGCAAGTGGTGGTGACTTGCGAGCCTCAATGGTCAGCCAAAGGCATTCGAATTCACTTAGAATTGGCGGACGGTATCAAAATCAGGGCAGATCAGGATCAGCTTAACCAAGTGTGGATGAATTTACTAGGCAACAGCATTAAGTTTACTCCCGTGGGCGGACGTATCGAAATACGCACGAACCAGTCTGTGGATGGAATCTTTTTCACGATAACCGATTCGGGCATTGGAATAGCGCCGGAGCAACTGGATTATGTTTTCGAACGGTTTTATAAAACAGACCTGTCACGCGATCGTAGCATTAGTGGTAACGGTCTGGGCCTCGCCATCGTCAAAAAAATCGTGATGCTCCATCACGGAACTGTTGAAATGAGAAGCCAGGTGGGCGTGGGGACAACGGTGATGGTTCATTTGCCTTCCGGATGATTACAAAAATGGATGTAGAGCTGCCAAAGATATTTTTCTGGTAGCTCTTTTTTTATGAGTTTTCAGATCCCTATTCCAGTAGGGATAAAAATCAGGATTAATCTGATTGCAATAAATCATCAAGGGTTATCCTAATCATGTCAGGTGAGGGCATGAGGAAGAGGCACCTTTTTCATGTAAAAGCCCTGTTTAGCTAAACTTCCTCACATTCCTTGTTGTATTTCTGCGGCACATCTCGTACAATTTGGTGGAGTAATTCTGCATTGCGTTAATGTGAATGTGAAAATTAAAGATTACATCAGGAAGCTGTACACAAGAAAAGGGGAGAATCGTTTGGAATCAAAGCAACTATCTAGAGGGCTAAAGCCCCGCCATGTAGAGCTGATTGCACTCGGAGGTACAATCGGCGTTGGTTTGTTCATGGGATCGGCAAGTACGATCAAATGGGCAGGTCCATCCGTGCTGCTGGCTTATTTATTGGCTGGTATCGTTATCTTTTTTGTCATGCGCATTATGGGGGAAATGTTGATTCAGGAGCCGGTCACGGGTTCGTTTGCAACATTTGCTCACAAATATATTAGTCCGCTTGCCGGATTTCTGACCGCCTGGAGCTACTGGTTCCTATGGGTTACGGTTGGTATGGCGGAAGTTACGGCGATTGGTATCTATGTCGGGTATTGGTTCCCGGATATTCCACAGTGGCTGCCTGCACTTGCTGGGGTGCTCATCATTGCGGCGGCAAATCTGGCGGCGGTGAAGTTCTATGGGGAATTTGAATTCTGGTTTGCGATGATCAAGGTGACGGCTATTGTGGCGATGATCGTGATCGGAACCGGGCTCATCTTCTTCGGCTTGGGGAACGGGGGAGAGCCAATCGGACTGTCGAATCTGTTCAGTCATGGTGGCTTCTTCCCTGGAGGCATCAAAGGTTTCCTCTTCGCATTGTGTATCGTAACGGCTGCGTATCAAGGGGTGGAGATGGTCGGTATTACAGCAGGCGAAGCGGAGAATCCGAAACACACTTTGCGTAAAGCGATCAAAAATATCGTGTGGCGTATTCTTATTTTCTACGTTGGTGCCATATTTGTTATCGTAACCTTGTACCCTTGGAACGAAGTAGGCGAGACGGGCAGCCCGTTTGTGCTCACCTTTGCCAAAGTTGGTATTGTTGCTGCAGCGGGGATCATTAACTTTGTGGTGCTCACGGCGGCCATGTCGGGATGTAACAGCGGGATCTACAGTGCGGGACGGATGTTATACACGCTGGCTGAGAATGGGCAGGCACCTGCCTTTTTCAAAAAGCTGTCCAAAGGTGGGGTTCCCCGCAACAGTATCGTCATTACAATCTCCTTGCTGCTGATTGGGGTTGTGCTGAACTACCTGATGCCGGACTCCAAGCTGTTCCTGTACATCTACAGTGCAAGTGTTCTTCCGGGCATGGTTCCATGGTTCGCGCTGGCGTTCAGCCAGTTCCGATTCAGAAGGCGTTGGGGCAACGAGATGGCGGATCATAACTTCAAGTCCAAATGGTTCCCGATCAGCAATTACATTATTATTGTGTATCTGATCCTCGTCATTATCGGTATGGCATTTAACCCGGATACGCGCTTGCCTCTGGTTGTTGGAGCTACGTTTATGGCAATCGTGGTGGCAGGATATTTCGCATTTGGCATTGGCAAAAGACAACAGATAGATGGCGGCGAAGATCGCTAGTCTAATATTCAAAAATCAACTTATATCGTAATTTCATACGTGCATTCCTTGAATACAATGGAGAACCTGCGGGTGATTCAGCGTCATTCAGGGAGTGCATTTTTTTATCCGCAAAATTCATGCTTGAATCTCCTGTAACTGGAGGTTTTAAGATTGGAGGTAGAAAGGGAGGCTTTAAGCATATGAGGACAGTAGAATGGATTTATCTTATTTTTAACTTGCTTATGTTCGTGGGGGTAATCGGGATCGGGAGACAGAGTCAACATTTTCGGAAAATGGTATGGGGTGGATTCGTCATATCGGGTGTGCTGTTGATCGTCCATAGTGTGGTCGAAGGACTTCGTTGGCCGATGATTCCGGCGTATCTGCTCACGTTGGTTCCACTGGTTGTGTTAGTTACACAGGCAAGACGCCAGCAAAAGTCAGGTGCAACTTCGCTGAATAGTAAATGTTCCGAGGCGCCATCTTCGACATCACCTGTAGCGGGGAAATTCGGACGTGTTCGAATCATCGCAACGTCTCTCTTGGTGGTGGTATACGCTATTGTGAGCATTGGCTTGCCACTGCTGTTCCCGGTGTTTTCGTTTGCCAAGCCAGCAGGTCCCTATGGAATCGGAACGGTATCCTACGATTGGACAGATAACAGCCGTGAGGAGTTGCTGACGAGTTCTGCCGGTGATCAACGGGAGCTGATGGTACAGATCTGGTACCCAACGAATTCAGACGCAGAGGGCGCAACAGCTCCTTATGTTAATAAGCCGGATATCTATGCGACAGCCTTCAATGAAGTGCTGAAACTGCCAAAGCTTTTATTTTCCAGTCTGAGTCAGGTCAAAACACATGCGATACAGGAAGCTCAGTTGTCTGAGGCCGAAGCCAAGTATCCGGTTGTTCTCTTCTCTCATGGTCTGCATGGGTATGAAAATCAGAATACGTTCCAGGTCGAGCAGCTAGTGAGTCAAGGATACATCGTTGTGGGCATTAATCACACGTATAGCAGTCTGGTGTCCGTATTCCCGGATGGACGTGTGGCGCAGTTTGAATCGGAAGGGAAAGAAGGTTTTGAGCAGCTACAATTCAGTTACATGGACAAGTTAAATGAGACATGGGTGAAGGATGCACAGTTTGTGCTGGATGAGGTAGAGAAGTTGGGTGCGGAAGATCCGAGCGGACGCTTTACCGGACGTATGGATCTGGACAATATCGGCATGTTTGGGCATTCATTTGGCGGAGCAACGACAGTACAGATGTTAATGGATGATCCACGTGTGAAAGCAGGCATGAATATGGACGGTGTATTGTTTGGCGAGAAACGTATCCCTGCGGAAGGCGTGGGCAAGCCGTTCCTGATGATGAGTGCAGACTCAACCGTTGCAGGTACAAGTGTGATGAGTGACGAGGAAATTGCTGCGATGGGCACGACCCGTCCGGAAGCCGAGAAATATTACGAGGAAGTGTACGAGCGCTATGAGCCGGTAACCGCAGGAGGGAACTTCTGGATGGAGCTGACCAACACCAAACATCTGAGTTTCTCCGACCTCTACCTGATCTCTCCACTGCTCGAATGGACGCAGGGTGTAGATGCGAGGGGGACACAACAGTTGGTTAACGATACAACGATTGATTTTTTCAACCACTACTTGAAAGGGCAATCGCTTCATTTGGACACGGAAGTGGGAGAACATGAATCCTATTCGTTGAAAAAAGGCTAAACGTATAAATGGAAGGAGACTGGAGTTCAGTCTTCTTCCATTTGTTTTAATCGTAACCGCATGCCCTCCTGCAACAGGTTAATGCCATCTACAATCTGGCTCCATTCGGGATTCATCACCTTGCACAGCTTGTTAAAACGCAGAATGCGATCGGTCACAGAGTCCAGCATATATCGGGCCTGTTTACTAAAAAATACTTCAGGTGTTTCGGCATGCTCGACACTTGCATACATCAACACAAAGTCCCACACCATGCTTTGCACAGCAGGGCTATCGATTGCCCAACGCTTGTCCAGCGCTTCGGTAGTGCGAATGCGAATAGCCTCCATTTTTTTCACCCAGACGTCCGCTTCGACTTGTGGTTGATTCACCATAATGAAGAATGGAACCTCCAGCCGAGCTAGATCAGCCCAATAGGCCGGATCATTGATCAGTTCCTGAATTTCCTTCCAGGCCAGTGTTTGCTGAGCCGTCAGTTTGGTATCTTTCATCATGTATTTATCAAAAAAGTGCAGAAACGACACTCTCCACTCCTGCGGAATGCTGTCCAGCAGATGGGATTCATCCACCTTGGCAGCAACAGATTGTTTTCGCCTGCTCGCATTGGCCGTTAGCGATTCTACCAGACTGGAGATGTAGGTAAGAGACTGCTCCGAGCGCAGTGAAGTTTCTTCTTCATGCTGCCTCGCTTGCTGCAAAACGGAGAGCATGGAATTCATCGTGCCGATCTGGGTTTCCAACGCTTCAATCTGCAGATCCAGTGCCTGTGCTACCGCCAGTTCACCGGACATGAGCTTTCGAATATCCGGTATGCTGAAATTCAGATAACGAAGTGTTGTAATGAGTTCGAGTTGCCACAGGTCTTGCGTTGTATAGAGTCGATGCCCACCTTCCGTATGACTGGAGGGTTGTAACAGTTCAATCTCATCGTAATAACGGATCGTTTTCACCGTGGAGCCGATCAGTTTGGCTGCTTCACCGATGGAATAGGGTTCTTTGTTTGCATTCAACGAGATCACCTCATGATTCATTATACAACCTCCTGTCACTGGAGATTCAATGTTAGACGACTGTCATGGAATTCTGGCGGGCTTAGTTTAAATTCCACCCATCTCGGTTACAAAGGAAAGAGTGCAACTTTTACGCAAATTAAATTCACAACAAATAAAAAATACGTTTATACGATGGGTATCGTGTAAATAACCAAGGAGGAAATTGAACATGGCTAATCAAGATCAGCACACCATGCAAGATCCAACGACCCAATATCCAAAGGCGACACCGGAGTGGAAACAGCAACAGGATGAGCCGGGGCTCCAGCGTGAGATGACCCCTGTTCCCGATGCGGGTGAGAAAAGTTATAAAGGCAGCGGACGTTTAACAGGACGTAAAGCGGTTGTGACCGGAGCCGACAGCGGAATAGGCCGGGCGGCAGCGATTGCGTTTGCTCGTGAAGGCGCGGATGTCGTTCTTGCCTATCTGCCGGAAGAGGAAGCAGATGCGCAGGAAGTTGTGAAGCTGATTGAGGAAGCCGGTCGCAAAGCAATTACGATGCCAGGTGACCTGAAGGATGAGAAATACTGTGAAGAACTCATTGAATCTGCGGTAAAAGAGCTTGGCGGGATTGATATCCTTGCTAACGTGGCAGGTAAACAGCAGTTTGTGGAGCAGATTGCGGATCTGACCACCGAGCAGTTCGATGCAACGTTCAAAACAAATGTCTATTCCATGTTCTGGCTCTGCAAAGCAGCTGTGAAACACATGAAGCCGGGCAGCTCCATTATCAACACATCATCGATTCAGGCATACAAACCTTCGCCAATCCTGCTGGATTATGCGACAACGAAGGCATCCATTAACACGTTCAGCAAAGCGCTGGCGCAACAGGTGGGTAGCAAAGGAATTCGTGTCAACGTTGTTGCACCAGGCCCGGTATGGACACCACTTCAGGTCGTGGGTGGACAACCAGTCGAGAAGCTGGCCGATTTTGGCTCCAATACACCGCTTGGTAGAGCAGGACAACCTGCCGAGATGGCTCCGGCATTTGTGTTCCTGGCAAGCCAGGAATCCAGCTATGTGAGCGGAGAGACACTGAATGCAAATGGCGGTACGGTTAGTCCGTAAACGTTGGATATAAAAGGCCTATAAATCCTAGGTCAGTACTCATAGGAAATTTAAGCAAAACACTCCATTCCCGATGAAGGTGAATGGAGTGTTTTATTGTTATGTTATTTTTTATGAAAATAAAATTACTTCTGCTCTGGTTTCGGGTCCAGAATGGCATAACTGCCTAGCGTGGCTAATTGTGCTGTATTCAGAAGGGCTTCATCCACTGCAGCGAGGGCTTCGCCGGCAGCTGTCATCAGCTCATCAGAGTCAACAGGTGAGGCGAAACGGAGAATGACCCGGTTCTCTCCTTTTTTGAGTTCACTCTCAGCCTTGGTTTTGTACTCATTAATGGACGCGACTTCGAGATCATTCTGCACATAATAATCATTGGCATCGCTCTCGCCATTAAACATCGTGAGCTCGGAATCAAGCCAATAATCTTGATCCGCTATCGTTTTCTGACTTGCAGCAGTCTCATCATTGGCATTGTACAGGAAATACGGGATGCCGGAGTTCGTCAGGTTGTTGGTGGCATCGACATGGAACCATTCGTTCCCGATTTTGACCTTGTTCCATGCATGTGGAACGCCGCTGGAAGCGCCCGTTACAACGATGCTTTCCAATCCCGAGAGATCGGAGAGCAATTTGTAAACGGAAGCATAGCTGGCACATACCCCAACTCCTTTGACCAGAATACCGTATGTGGTAAACGAGTCATTAAACTGTGGATCGACATTTTTGAAGTTGTTTTGCTCCGCATTTTCCAGCGCTGCATCATCATACTTTGCGTTATCGTTCAGATAATCGTAGATGGCTTTCCGTTTCTCGTCTTCGTTCATACCATTCTTGATAATGGAAGCCACCACTTCGTTTGCTTTGGCAATAATCTCATCTTGCTTCTTCTGGATACCACTAGCCGATTCATTGTAATAAATGGAAAGGGTAAGTGTACCATAGTTGTATTCGAAACCTTCCACACCAAGAATCAATGGATTCTGGTACATCACTTTCAAAACAACATCTGAGAGTGTCGTGAAATTTTGAGCTTCGGGGAAAGCTTTTAACGAAATTTTATCTTGTGCCGCAATCATGTTCTTGGCTAAAACTTCTTCCAATGCGGAATCTGCATTGATCATTGCATCGCCTGTAGCAGGCTGAGGCACGGTTTCCTCATTACCTTGTTCTACATTTTGCTGTGTATTCGATTTCTGTTCATCTACCAGGTTGTCTTCTTCAGCTTCGGGAGCTGGAGCAGGTGTTTCATTGGAAGTTTCTTCAGAAGCCATATCTGAAGAATTATCAGAAGTATCATCGGAAGCCTCAGTAGATAGAGGATCAGTTGCATCTTCTGACGTTCCAGTATCGGTTGTAGACTCTGTAGTTGAAGTTTCCGAAGCCGGTGCTTCCTCTGTTTCCGTTGCAGACTCAGGTGCATCATGATTGTTAATGATCGTTGGCACATCAGGTGCAGGAACGTAAGGTGTGTCATTCTTTGGTTCCACCAGTCCGTTGCTGGAATCGGCTACGGTTTGCTGAGCAAGTCTGTCCAGGTCTGCTTGGGTCACATTTTCTACGCGCACGTAACTTTTCAAAGCTGTTCCTTTAACGTGAAAAGGAATATTCGTTTCATTGAACTCTGAAATTTCTACGCTTTTGGTATCATAGACAATGGTTTCACGAGCTAGAGAGCCGTCATTGTACTCAACTGTTGCTTTCTGAGGAAGTACATCTATATTCTTTAATTTCTCCCTATACAATTGTTCTTTCAGAGATGTTGGCAACTGGGAAGCAAGCGGAGCTGTAGGGACACCTCTGCTAAAATTGGATTCTTTGCCTCCGCCGATTGCAGTGACGTAATATTCTCCTCGTATACCATGGTTCTGAGTGGTAGTTATCATTTCATTATAAGTGCCTAGCCCGCCTTTTCCGTCTCTCAAAAAATCATTGAAAGACGTCTCTGTCGTTACCGCAATATCTAAAGGCAGACTATTACTGAACGCGTCCTCTGCGCCAGTTAGAGGTACATTTGTATCGAAGTTGGTTAGGTCAGAACGTTTATAAATTTTATATTCTGTGGCACCTTCAACCTTGTCCCAGACCAACTTGAACCGTCTATCTTTGTCAATTTCGTATCTTAGGTTAGGTACGGGTAACTCCGATTTTACTGTAAACGGAATAATGATGGGCTGATCGAGTAGTGTTAGCTTCTCAGCATCTGGATCATAATTCAGACGAATGTAATAAATGGGGGCACCGCCCCAAGAACTTTGATCCTTGTTCATCATGGAATCTGAACTTAAAACGCCCCATCCAAGAGGTCTAATAGAAATACTATTGTCATGAATATCTGATAATAAAGGTACTTCACTTGCTTTGAGTGCTTTAATATCGGTATGTACGGATATGGTATCTCTCAGGGACCAATTAGATTTTCCTAAATCTGCTTTAAACTTGAACGTAAATTCTTCATCCTGAGCTACGTTGTACATCGGCATGATCGCTTGTTCCGATTCAGAGCCGTATTTCTGCTTCAAACTTAAAATGGTAGAACCTTCTACTACTTCTGTAGGGTTATTTTCGGACGGACTACTCTCCTGTTCAGTACTCTGGCATCCAGCCAGTAACAGGGTGAGTGCAAACATAATGAAAAATAGACGTTTCATGATACACCGCTTTCTTGTTTTTCTGAGTTGCTCTAATGCTACGTTTCTACACACCGAAAGACTATCAAAATTGGTTAAAACCCATACACGAACCTCTTAACAGCCAAACCTCCTATTAATTTCCTAATATCCTTTGCTAGTTTATGGTCATATTGACGCATTGTCAAGGTGAGAGGGTAGGTTTTAAGTCCTGTAGAACAATAGAACAGTTGTAATTCCATAGCGGGGGGACCATGTTAAAATACAAGAGTTACTACATATTTATATATATAACAGAAGAATAATTGAGGAGGCTGGATTGGCGTATGACAGCAGAACAGATTGTCAGAACCTTTTTTGAAGAAGTCCGATCAGGCCGGAATCCTGATTATGCAAGCAGCGTGATGGCGGAACAAGTACTGGCTCATCAAGTAATATCCGAAGCTGAGGTCACGGTCACCCGAACACCTTCCGATTATACGGATCATGTGCGAGAGATGATTGAAGCATACGGGGAGTTTTCACTCGAAATTCTGGAGTTGCTGACGCAAGGCGATAAAGTCTATGTGCGCTGGAGACAAACCGGTACCCATGTTGGCGAAGTGGACGGATACAGCCCAACCAAACTCCCGGTTATTGAAATTGCCAGTGCGGTATACCGAGTGGAAAACGAACGAATTGCAGAGTATTGGATACAGATCGACAGGTTGGGCATCGAGAAACAATTGGAACGTAATCGGAGCTGAGTTTCTCAGCTCTTTTTTAGTTTTCAGTTCTTTGTAAGCGTTCCCGTGTTATAATGGACAAAGTTGTATACAAGTTACCTAAAACGTTTTCTGTCTTTTAACTCCATAATCTGAAAGTGAGGTTCAGTGATGATTAAAGCAACGGAAGATAATCAATATGTTGAACTAACAAGCCCGACAAGTTTACCGAAGGCATCCGGATTCCTTTGGAATGAAAAGATGATGATTCATGTGAATTGCCGGGGGTACGCGGTGGCCCAATTCATGCAGCCCGAACCTGCTAAATACTCGTATGCGCCCAACCTGGAAGCCAAGACGTTTATGCAACCGGAGCAGCCATACTATGCCCACCATCCGGGACGGTTTGTCTACATTAAAGATGAAATAAGTGGCGAAATTTTCTCAGCCCCGTATGAACCGGTTCGCAAGCAGGCGGATAGCTATACGTTCGCTGTCGGTAAACACGATATTCATTGGAAAGTGATTCAGGACGACATTTGCATCGAGATGTCCCTGCGTCTGCCGAAGGAAGATGTCATGGAGCTATGGCGTGTGAAGGTAACCAATCTGTCTTCGAGAAAACGCAAGCTGAGTATCTACCCGTATTATACGGTCGGTTATATGTCCTGGATGAACCAATCCGGTTCATATGTGGAAGATTTGCAGGGCATTATCTGCTCGGCGATTACGCCGTATCAGAAATATCAGGATTATAGCAAAATCAAAAACTATAGTGACAAAACCTATCTGCTTGCAGATCACCAACCGACTGGCTGGGAAGTAAATCATGAGACTTTTGAAGGCGAAGGTGGGCTACATAATCCTTCGGCCCTGCAGTCGGAGACACTGGCTGGTGGAGATGCACGGTACGAGACACCTGTAGCTGTATTGCAATATAGAGTCGAACTGGAAGCAGGAGCGGAGCAGGCGTATCGATTCATCTTTGGTCCGGCTCATGATGAGACAGAGATTGAGGGCATTCGTCAGCATTATTTTGTGAAGCAGAATGAGGAAGGACAGGATGGTTTCACCGCAGCCGAGCAGGAGTATGCTGGTTATATTGCGGAAGGGCAAGGGAACATCCAGATTGAGACACCGGACAGCTGGTTAGATAATGTCGTGAATCATTGGTTGCCTCGCCAGATGTACTATCATGGCAAAACCAACCGTCTGACAACCGATCCGCAGACGCGGAATTATTTGCAAGACAACATGGGCATGAGTTATATTCAGCCGCAGATTGCACGAGCTGCGTTCTTGACCGCTTTGTCTCAGCAGCATATAAGCGGCGCGATGCCAGACGGCATTATTTTGCACCCGGACGCAGAACTGAAATATATTAACCAGGTTCCTCATACTGATCACTGCATCTGGCTTCCGGTCTGTATGAAGACCTATTTGGATGAAACGAATGACTATAGCATTTTGGAGGAACAGGTTGCTTTTACAGACAGTGAACAAAAGGTTTCCGTACTGGAGCATATGAATCTTGCAATGCGCTGGTTGATCCATGAGCGTGATGCGCGTGGGTTGAACTATATCAATCAGGGTGACTGGTGTGATCCGATGAACATGGTGGGGTACAAAGGCAAAGGCGTATCCGGCTGGTTAACCATTGCGTCGGCATATGCGTTCAATGTGTGGGCAGATATTGGTGAACAGGCAGGGCATGGCGAGGTTGCAGCGGAATTCCGTCAGGAAGCCACTCAGACCAATGCTGTAGCCAATGAGTATCTGTGGGATGGGGACTGGTATGCCCGCGGAATTACGGATGATAACGTAGTGTTTGGTGTAAGCAAAGACGTGGAAGGGCGCATCTATATCAATCCTCAGAGCTGGGCACTTATGAGCGGTGCTGCGGATCAAGATAAACAGGAGAAGTTAATCCGTGCGGTAGAGGAGCAATTGGAGACGCCATATGGTGTCGAGAAGCTCGCGCCGTCTTTCACAGCGATGCGGGAGGATGTAGGCCGTGTTACGCAGAAACATCCGGGAAGTGCAGAGAATGGTGCCGTGTACAATCACGCGGCGGCGTTCTATATTTATGCGTTGTACCTGGTGGGCGAGAAGGAGAAGGCGTATCGTCTGTTGCGTAAAATGATTCCTGGCCCCGATGGCGAGGATATTCTCCAGCGAGGTCAGCTACCTGTATTTATCCCGAATTATTATCGCGGAGCTTATCGGCAATTCCCACGTACAGCTGGGCGCTCCAGTCATCTGTTCAACACCGGCACAGTACCTTGGGTGTATCGCTGCCTGATCGACGGATTGTTTGGACTGCAAGGTCATGCACAAGGACTTCAAGTGCGGCCGCAGTTACCAGAAGATTGGAACGAGGCATCAGTTACGCGGTTGTTCCGCGGGGCTGAGCTGAATGTAAACATGAAGAAGGATGCAACTGTCCGGACAATTGAGGTACATGTTGACGGTCAACGGATTGCAGGCGACATCATCAAGAATATACAGGCTGGCGTGAAATATGAGGTGCTGGTGAAACTGCCTTTGTAGAAAGAGTACGGAGTAGCTGATAAACGGTGTGAAGAGTTTTGGACAATCACTAAGAAAAATTAAAAACTGCCTTTCCTTCATAGGAGGAGGGCAGTTTTGCTTTCAAGATGTTGTTTTGAATTAATCTGTTTGTCAGACTGAATATGATAAAAGAATCCACAAGCTAAGCTTGATTAGCAAACACTCTATTCTTTGACTCTGTACCAATAGCTATAAATCTCTGAATAACCCAGCTTGGCGTAAAGCTTCAAGGCAGGTGCATTATTCGCAACGACTTGCAGATAACTAGACGTAGCGCCATTCCTTTTTGCCCAATGCAGGAGATGCAAGATCATCTGTTCAGCAAGTCCCCGATTCCGGAAGTTAGCGTCTGTAATGATATCATACAACCCGATATAGCCACGTTCGATGACACCAAACCCACAAGCGACGACTTGCCCGTCGATCAACAGCGAGATGAAACCTACCTTTGTTCGGATATTGTCCAACATTAATTCCGTCGTTTCCCGTTGCAGATCATTCACCTGATTTAACCTGCAAAAATGATCCAGCCACGCTGTGGTCAACTGTTCGTCGATCTGTACAGTTTGGTGCACAGGCTCTTTGATCTCTTCCAGACTCCGAGTCTGGATACGGGTCAGATCGACAACGCCATACCCTTTTTCTTGCAAAAGCTGGTCGAGATGATCCGGCTGAATAAACGGCGTGATTTTGAATATGGTACTTAACTGATTGGAGGCATAGATGCGCTCACATTCCTCAATCTTTTTATGCACATCCAGAGTGGAGTCGTAGATAGGTTGAACGGAGTTGGCACGTTTGGTATATCCTTTGGCAAAACGCAGTACCCAGCCGTCATATAATAAGGTGGACAAGGGTTGCCAGTGGCTAAGCGATAGTTCTTCAATGGTTTTATGTTCTGAATCTATGGTATGTGTCATATCCAACCTCCGATTTTATAATTAAATAATAATACATAATTCTGTATAAAAATACAACACAAACATATATATCGCCGAACAGTATGCATTATAGCCGGAGATGGTATACAATTTAATTTGGTTGAATGAATAACTTCAGAAGCGGAGCGCGTTATGTTAACTATAGAATTAAATAATCACAGCATTAACTGTCATATCCAATACGGTAAACGCAAGAAAGTGTCCATCACGATGGACTTGCCTTATATGGTAACAATCAAAGCACCCAATGGTACCAGTGAAGACATGATCCGGCAACTTGTAGAGCAGCACGGGGATGTAATTTTGAAGAAATCCGCACTGATGCAGCGGGCGCTCGAAGGTCCTCAAGCCAAGGAATACGAAGATGAGGGCAAGGGGAAGTTTCTGCTTTTTGGCAAGGAGCATGCATTGCATGACTTAATCCCTGTAGAGGGTCTGACAGAAGAAGAGCTGCGAGCGAATCTGAAGAAGTTTTATTTTGCCGAGTGTAAACGTATGATTGGGGAGCGCATCGGTCGCTATCAGCAGGAGTTGAAGGTGAAGCCGAAGTCAGTAGAAGTCGTAGATTCTCCCACCAAGTGGGGCAGTTGCAGCTGGGACAAAAAACTTACGTTCAATTATCGCCTGGCGATGGCGCCATTGGAAGTGATCGATTATGTCATCATTCATGAACTTTGCCATATTCACCACATGAATCATGATCGCTCTTTCTGGCGACGGATCGGCAGCATCATGCCGGATTACAAAACAAAAGAAGATTACCTGATGCGCAATGGTCGGGCTATGACACTATAATTCCAGACCCAAGTTTGTACTTGATACGATAGATCCCTCCATTATAATTCGTAAAATCCGCGATGGTCCCACTGTTTGCAGTGAGCGGCTTCGCGGATTTTCGTATTATCAGGTTAGCCAGTAATTACTGGTTGGCCTTTTTTTGTGGTCGTTTTACGATGGGGGAAGCCGGGAGAACGTGGCGGTTTTAGGGGCTAGGACCTCGTAACAAAAACAGTTCTCCCACGACCTTCCAAAAGACCATGTTTGGGCTGGTAGGGGCAGCTGACCCCGTATAACAAGCGAAGCTATGGGTTTGGAACCATCGTGGAAAGGACCGGCGAAACGAAAGATAAGGAGTGAGGACATGGAACCTGTTGTTGGTGTAGATGTCGCTAAAGGTTCAAGTGTGATACAGGCGTTTCAAAAACGAAATGAGCCCGTTGGTAAAGCTATCGTCATTGAGCATGTTGCGAGTGGATTCGAACAATTTACGGAGGTGTTAGGGGCCCTTCAAGCCGAAACGGGTGTTGCTCCAGTGGTTGTTTTGGAGGCGACTGGGCATTACCATCGTGCCTTGGTGTCCTATCTGAATCGGAGTGGCTACACCTACTACATTGTGAATCCCTTGCAATCCAAGCGAGCGAAGGGAACGCAGTTACGCAAAGTTAAAACAGATGCTGCAGATGCTTGGCATCTGGCAGAGATGTACTATCGCGGCGACGTGAAGCCGCATCGAAATTGGGATGAGACGTTTACAGAGCTACAGCATTTGACTCGGCAGCATGAGTTTGTCACGGGAATCTTTGTGCAGGCGAAGCTGAACAGCAGAGCCTTGCTGGAGCAAGTTTTTCCGGCGTATGAGCAGATATTTTACAATGTGTTTTCAACAACATCATTGACGGTGCTGTCTCATTGTTTGGAGGGAAGTGTGACGAATTGGAATGAAGTCATTCAGGGTAATTCGGGACGATCCCATTCCAAGCGATGGGCCAATGAAAAAGCGAGAAAACTGGAGGAAGTACAGGATGAATGGAGAGAAATTCGGCGTAGCCCCGCTCAAAGCAAGGCACTGCTCGGAATGGTCTCTTTATTGTTGACGATGATTCGGCAACTGGAGGAACTCGAAAAACAAATGGAGGAACTCGCAGAAAATCTGCCTGAAGTCGAACTGGTGAGAAGTATCCCGGGAATTGGAACGAAACTGGCCGCAGCCATTGTAGCTGAACTAGGTGATGTGAAACAGTTTAGTGATGCGAAGCAACTTGTAGCGTTTGCGGGCCTTGACCCAGGGATTTTCAGTTCAGGAAAGTTCACAGCGACAAGTACACGAATTACGAAACGAGGCTCTAAAAGGCTCAGACGTTCACTATATTTAGCGGTGCAATGTGGAATGCGAAAGAATGCGAATGCAAGAATCCGTTCGTACTACGAGAAAAAAAGAAACGAGGGCAAGCCCTACAAGGTGGCCGTGATCGCCTGCGCAAACAAGCTGTTACATCACATTTTCGCCATCTTGCAGAAAGGCCAGCCCTACCAAGTGTAATCCATATTTAACCAAAACCTCCATACCCGTGGAGGTTATTCGTGTTGGTCGGAAAAAGTATACCACGAAAAGAGAACTCATCCAACCAGAAATGCTTGACAAACATTAGCTGGTTTTTGTTATGTCTGGATCAGGAGTGGGTTACTTGAACGCCGTATTGTGTGAAAAAATGAGTAACCGCATCCATGTTCATTCGATTATCAAACAGATGCTCAGGATAATAGATGCCTGGAGCCATAGGTTTGTCCATTGGCATCATCAGTATCTTCTCGGCTTGCACCGCAGCGCCGAGTGCAGTCATGTGGGTCTGACCGAGTGGGTCAGAGACTGTTATCGTTCGTTTAACGTCGTTTCCTTTCGCATCCAGCCCTTTCAATTGAATGACCAGATGATGTGCACTCCCGGTTCCCGAATTATAGAGCAATTTCCGCCGGAATGGCTGGAAACGTTCACCACTGATCATCTTCCATACTCCGGTTTTGACCAATCCGGCGAGAGCATATGTAGATACCTTACTATCGAATGAGATACGGAAACTGGCGGAATCGATATGGCTGGTATGAGGTAATGTGACGTGATCGGGTGTATCCAATCTGTAACATGGAGTCGTATACCCGTTCGGGAAATGAACTTTGATCGGATCTGTCATGGGATAGACGAGTCGATGTGTATTGGATTCGGTTATCTGAAAAGGAATACTCATCCGGTCCATGAAGGCTGCCGAGTCAGGGCCGGCCTTATCCCGCAGCGACCATAGGGCATGAATGTTTACTTCGACATGTTGCAGAGAGTTAGAAAGTATCATGGCAAAGAGTGACGCCGTTCCTGCCATCCATCCAGAGGACAGCACTACCGGAGCATGAAGCTCTTCCTGCTCTATTGTACGGATCGCTTGATTGAACACCTCAGTCCAGCGTGTTATATCGATAAGTGGAATTTTTCTCCGCACTGCCGATACCAGTAGCCGATCATCCAGATCGTTCACTGCATTAATGATTAGCGATATATTCTCTCCTGCGTGAATCAGTGGATCGTCTGCATGGGTATCAACAACAACCGTTTGGACACGATTGGATGGAAAAGGTGCTGCTTTACCCGCAGAACGGCCTCCCAGTACCAATTCCAGATCAGGATGCCTGTCATGCAAAATGCGGGCAAGCTGTGCACCTACAGCACCATAACCTCCAGCGATAAGAACTCTTTTTCTATTCATTCGATATACCTCCGTTGATATGTTCATTTACTTATATGTTTAAACTATTAAACCAATAAGGGTGAAGAAAAGGAATGCAGTTCACCAGCGCGATATGCGCTAGCTCTGACATTCCACTTCTACGAGATGAACGAGCTGTTTGAGTAATTCGATCGCATCGTTGAACTCCAGCTTGTAATACATCTCCGTACCTTTTTTCTGAACCGATAACAGCCCGGATTGACGCAATATTTTCAAGTGATGAGAGACCGTAGGGCGTGACATGGGGACATGCTCTGCAATCTGAGATACGTTCATGCTCTCTTGATCAATGAGCAGCGATATGATTCGCTGGCGAACGGGGTCTCCCAAACCTTGAAGATAAGGACTTAGATTCTCGAAAATATCAATAACTTTTTGGTTACCCATCGACTCGTTCATGGCTCACTCCGTTATAATGTTTAATTGTTTAAACGTATTATAAGGCTTAGTTCACTTAAAAATCAAATTTAACATTCCAAGTTGCAGGAAAATAGCTGTTCCGCTTGTCCATTTGAAGTACAATATAAGCAAATATGCCCGTACCACGAATCCATTGATGTATCCGTGGTGGAAGGAGTCCAAGATGGCTGAGAGTAACCATTATTCGGTGCTGGTAGATGAATATATTTCGGAGTTTGCACCTGATGTACAGGTGAGATTACAGGCAATAAGACAGATTATTCGTGAAGCGGCTCCGAACGCCGAAGAGAAGATCAGTTACAAGATGCCTACGTATGCACAGCATGGGAATTTGGTTCATTTTGCCGCTTACCAGCATCATATTGGGTTTTACCCTGCTCCCAGGGGAATTCAAGCTTTCCAGGAGGAACTCTCCAAGTATAAAGGGGGAAAGGGGTCTGTCCAGTTTCCGCTGGATCAGCCATTGCCCGAGGATCTCATTCGCCGGATTGTGGAGTATCGCGTGAAAGAAAATGTGGAAAAAGCTCGGGAGAAGAAGCAGAAGAAGTAGTAAATGGTAAAAACCTGTTAGTCTACTGAAGGGGAAGTACAGATGAACAAAGCACTAATCGTGTTGGATGTGCAGTATGGTATTACATCATTAAAGGATTTCACAGTTCAGTTGGGCAAGATTGAAGCGGTTATCGCTGATTTTGAACAGCAACATGAGCCAATCATATACATGAAACATGTAGATTACGATCAGGAGGCTTCTTCACTGTTCTATAAAAATGCTGCGAACCTGGAAATTATAATGGGTACGGGTCAGTATCCTGTTATGGAGAAAAGCAAACCAAGTGCCTTCAGCAATCCGGAGCTAAGAACTTGGCTACATGAGCATCAGGTAGAACATGTATTTATTGTTGGATTCAACATGGAATATTGTTGTCTGTTTACGGCAATTACTGCAGAATACGAAGGGTTTAAGGTAACCTTGATTGAGGACGCAACAGGTTCAGTGAACACAGCGGAGACGTATGAGATGCCGGGTCTGGACATTCAGGATTTTGTCGGTTCGATTCTGAATTGGTCGAATTGTATTGAAGTTTTATATGTGGATGAGTATAAAGAAATGTATCGTATCTAGCGTGGTTTACAAGTGACGCCGGAGATTTGAGTAGGGTATAATAAGAGCAGATGAGACGTAAAATGCAAAGAGAGCCGCGCTGGTAACACGACTCCTCCGAGCAATAGCCGCTTTTAAGGGCGGTGGGCTTCGCTTAGAAAGATGATCAACAATAGACCGCATCCTTTTGCGAGGGGGGCGGTCTATTTGTGTGTATTGGACAGAATAAGGCATCCTTTGTCAACATCACAGTGTGCATTTTAGTTTGGAGGGGAATTCGTATGATCAAGGTTCATTTATCTCGTATTATGGGTGAGAAAAGAATTAATATTGCTGATTTATCCCGACTAACCGGATTACATAGAAATGGGATTGCCAAGTTATATAATGAAGAAACCGATGGTGTGAAGTTCGATACGCTGAATCGAATATGTGAGGCTTTGGATTGTGACATCCAGGATATCATTGAGTTTATTAAGGACGAGAAGTGATCTTCAACATTTAGCTAAGGCCCTATACTTTTAAAAAATTGGACATATAGACCGTTACCTTATCGAAGGGACGGTTTTTTTTCTGTTTGTATACACATACTGATCCGCACCGATCGCAAGCGTTACTCCTTTTCAGCGATTTTTCAGCCAGAGCCATTATAATACTCACGGAATCCTGTAATCGAAAAGGAGTTTTTGCATGTCTAAGGTGCTGCATAAGTCGTTTTATCTCATTTTGCTCGTGTTTGTTGCGGTGTTTATTGCTTCGTCCTTGTTGGTACGGGCACAGTACAACTATGCCTTGTATGGGGACAATCCCATTTTGGGCATGCAGCAGTGGAGTATTTTTCTCCCGGTCATTCTTTTGCTTCTTGGTTCAGGTGTCGGGTTATATGCTCTATGTCTGAAGCTGGACAAATACAGCCCGAAGGTTGTCATTCCGATTGTGCTGTTATGTTCTCTCGTCATTCAGATCATCATCATTTTTGTATTTCCGAGAGTGCCCACCGATGATTCACAGACCGTTCTTTCACTTGCTATGAACATGCTGTATGACCAAGACTACTCTTCGTTTGAAACGGGTGGTTATCTGCACATGTTCCCGTTTAACTATTCGATCGTGTTGTATCTGAAGACATTGCTGTACCTGTTCCCGGACAACTATCTGGTCATCAAACTATTTAATATTTTGTTTTCAACGTTAACAACGTTCATGATTTATCTTATCTACAAACAAGTGAACGACAGATCCACGGAACGTGATTACGGTGTGTTGATCTTTGCAGCCACGTACCTGCCTTCCTTATTCCTGAACAACCTGATCTATAACGATGTGATTGCTACTGCATTTCTGACATCGTGCCTATACTTTGTTCTTCGTTTTGTACGTGAAAAGTCTTGGAAAACCATCGTCATTGCCGCCGTTTTTCTCGCGATGGGCAATTACTTCCGAAGCATTGGCGTGATCGTGCTGATCGCTGCCATCATATATATCCTGCTAAATTTACGGAGCATTGGAATGAAGAAAGTCATCATTTCCATCGGTGTGCTGGGTATGTTGTTTAATGTACCAACCTGGACTCAGAATGCGGTTCTTCAATCCTCCGGTGTTGTGAGCGAATCTGTCGGAGAGAATGCTGCACCGGTCTATATGTGGCTGAATATGGGCATTAATCTGGAGCGTTTTGGCTTCTGGGACAATATGGAGAGTTATCAGATCTATCAGAGGCAGGCCAACTACAATAAGGCTGAGAGCGCAACATTGTTCAAACAAGAGATCAGCAACAAGCTGTCTGAAGCAAGTGCAAGTGACTTGGTGCAGATGTATTACAAAAAGATTATATGGACCTGGACCGAAGGAACGTACCAAATGGACCGATACGGAATCGGCAATGAAAGTTCCTTGGGTGCCGGAAGAGGAAGGGGAGGTGGAATCGCAGGCTCCTACAGTTACACCAATGCGATAACAGAACTGTTGCAAGGGGATTCGGCTTATCGGACAGGTTTGCTCTGGATTGTATATGTGATGAATTTCTTGATGTACTGTTTTATTTTCATCCGGTTGGTCGGTGGAATTCGTCATAAACGGTATGATGAAGTCTCCTTAATCCTGGTCATTCTCGGATTCATCGGATTTTATATTCTGTGGGAGATTAAGTCCAGATACATCTACCCTGTATATCCGTTGTTGGTTGTGCTGTCCTATATGGGTTTCAAAGATACGTATGACTTCATATTCCATCGTAAAGGTACCTTGGAGAAATATTCCCTGAGAAAAAGGTGATCATATGCGAAAAAATAAATATTTCACATCGGTTACAATACTCCTTTTGCTAGGGTGCTCGGTTATGCTTACGGCCTGCGATGTGATAACCGCTCAGAATATTACCAAGACCGGTTCTGCACAAGGCATGAACGGTGGCGGTATGCCGAATGGTGGCGGACTGGGCATGAATGGAGGAACACCGAGAGGTGGAAGAGGCACCGCGGGCATGAATGATCGAACAGGCAGTCCTGGCATGACGCAGGGGATGATGAATGCCGACATTACTGGTAGAGTCATCTCCGTGAATGGAAACACAGTTACGCTGGCGTTACTTAAGGTGCAGGACAACTCATCCCCAAGCATGGAATGGAAGGATACCGGAATGGAGATGAGATTGAATTTAAGTGATGATGTTACTATCACTGAAGGCATGGGGACGCCGGGTTCGGGCAATTCCAGCCCACGTGCGAATTCGTCCATTCAGGTGTCTGATCTTCAAAAAGAAAACATCGTGATGGTGTGGTATAAGGACAACACCGAGACGGTGGAACGGGTGATGGTTGTCCAGTAAAAAATGATGGGATTATCGTCATTTTGTAATTGCTTACATTTGGCTTATCGGCTATTATGGTAACAACTGGTTTTTTGAAGGGAGTGAGCGTCATGAAACGACGGTCTAAGATGGTATGTTCCATTACTACAATGAAGGTAAGCATAAACTGAATAATTCCGGCAGACCATTCAGATGCAGGGTGGAAACATCCAGTTTCCCAGTCCGGTCTGAGATCTGTCGATATATAGGGATGTAACTGCTCATTTTTTCTGGCGTATGCGAGGTTTATTTGCTTGTGCAAATTTCTCATACACTCAGAATTTTTAAAAGCCGCAGGCATAGCCTGCGGCTTTTTGCGCGCAAAAATAGACATTCGTTGCCTACAAGCAATGCACATAAAACGATCAAAAAGGAGAACTGCCCATGTTAAAATTAAAATATTTATTTCAACATAATGATCTTGCCGAGATGATTTTAAAGAATTGGAACTATGATCCTGAGTCGCTGGATATGTTTCAGTATTATCGCATATCCTCCAATGCCGTGTATCCGTTCAGAGATCAGGGGGAAGTGAGATTACTTCGATTTGCTCCGGTAGAGGAGAAAAATCAAATCAATCTCAGCGCTGAACTGGAGTTCCTCCGTTATCTTCGAACGAATCAGTATGGAGCCATGGAGGCTGTACCTGCCAATTCAGGAACAGAACTTGTAGAGGCTCACACCCCATGGGGAGTGTACTATGCTTCCGTATTCAAGCGAGTACCTGGATCGCAGTTAGGAAGCATTGATTTGAATGACTCCATCCTGTACAGCTATGGTCAGGCGTTGGGTGAGCTGCATCATTTATCACGTACATTCATGCCTGAGCAAAAGGAGAAACGCTGGACCTATACGGATGTTTTGGATTGGATGCAGGAGATCCTGAAGGGTTTTCCTGGTGAAACGGCTGCTTTGAATGAGGTGGAGTTTCTTCGAACGTATTTTGCGACTTTACCGATGACCCAGCAAAATTTCGGTCTCATTCACTACGATTTTGAACTGGACAATGTTTTCTATGACGAAGGTAGCCAGTCTTGTTATGCCATTGATTTTGATGATTCGATGTATCATTGGTACGCAATGGACGTGGAACAGAGTCTGGATAGTTTACGTGAGGAGATCGAGCCTGAACAATGGGAGCAGAAGAAACAATTGTTCCTGAACGGGTACTGGTCCGAGGCAGGAGAACGTTATGATCTGGAGAGTATGTTCCCCGCTTGTCGCCGTTTTGCCAACTTGTACGGTTATGTGCGTATGCTTCGATCTGTTGCAGAGCAGTGGTCATATGAGCCGGAGTGGATGAGCGGACTAAGAGCGAGGTTAGCGAGGATAATGACAGAAAAGGCAGAGCAATTCGGTCATCCGATTTAATTTCTAGTGCAGCCGACGCTTCTCCAATTCCATAAAAATATGTCATGTTCACACCAGAAATAATATGTTTCGAGAAAAAAACCAGCTGGGAATTCAATGTAGAATTCCTAAGCTGGTTTTTTACATGTTACTCGGTATAATCACTTATCGCAGTTCGCCCCGCCTCTACACTGATCCAGTAGGAATAATCTTCGCGCACGTCCACATAGAGGTTAAGTTCCTTCGCATCAAGGTTACTTACCGTTAGTTTAAAATTGCCATAGGCATCTGTTGTAACCTGCTGTGTCTGGATGTGCTCTACAGCAGGCGAAGGACCATGGATTTTGATCGGCATCGTCTGGTTGGCATACGCCGGGAACGTACCTTGAAGGACCAGTGTGTGATCGGAAGAATATACTGCTTTCATGGTCTGATCCGGTAGTCCGCCGTTCTTTTCATTCTCGGTAGCTTCAGTGGCATTCTTTGGTCTGCTCCATAGTTCGAAGCCTTTTTCCTTCAAGTTCTGGAGAAAAACAACGGCCTCTGCCCGGGTCAAGGATTCTTGTCCCGCATAACCTTGCACCGTAGCTGCGGTTTTGCCTGAAGAGTATCCCATGTTCAGCAGATACCGGATGGCATCGTCGTCCTGGGTATAATTTTTACCGCCAAGCCCCGCCACGATTAAGGCTACTTCTGTTCGGTTCAAGGCATGATTGCGCAGCTTCGGATTCTGTTTGCTGGCATCCAGTTTCAGATTCAACGCGGAAGCATAGGTGTAGTAACGATCACTCCAGATGTTTCCTTTAGTAGCTTGTCCCTCTGCAGCATCTATGCTCTGAATGACATGGGAATTCGCATACAGCTTGAACAACATAGAGAGGAATTCGGCTTCACTCACCTGATTGTTGGGTTTGAACGTTCCATCCTCGTATCCACTGACCATCTCCTGTTGAACGGCCCATTGAATGGCATCTTTCGCCCAATGTGTACGGACATCAGTTAATTGGGGAATTCCCGTTACCGTAACAGAGACAACCACTTCTTTCCCTTCAAAACGAATCCGAATTTCGGCTTTACCAGCCTGAAGTCCAATGATTTTTCCATCCTTGATGACAATGCGATCTGACGTCGTGGTGAAGGAAACGTTAGACTGTGGAACATAGGATGTTCCGTTATCATTCACGGCAGTGATTGAAGGCAGATCAATCTGTTCTCCTGCTCGGACTTTCAGGTTTGGTTGTCCTGGCGTTATACGGGTAAGCGTTGTATCTTGAACACCGTCCACATGGAAGAAACGTGTAGAGTATGAGATTTCCGCTGCTGTACCGTTTTTCTTTTGCAGACCTGTAATTCGAATGTTGAACGTATCGCCGTTTTTTAACAATTGCACATCGTCGGGACGGAATATGATGGCGTAACCATATCCATATCCACCTGTCTCTACATTGAAATAGGCTTGATTAAACCATTGTTTATCCGCAGGGTCCACGTTGTAATAACCGGTTGGAAAGCCACTGTTCTGATTCTTTGCATTAAAGGTCCATGTACGTTGATCGGAAGTCCGAGTCATCTCGACCTGTACCTCAGATAGTGATGGTTTCGTAAATACATCTGTATTCAGTTGAACAGACCAGGCCTGTGTGCTGCCAAAAGCTTCGATTGGAAATGCGCCCTGATTCGGGAACAGGCTGTAGTTGAACGAAGTTCCCCCCGTTCTGCTTTTATCAAATACCTGCATGGCACTATAGTACTGATCATATGTCTTGCCTGCTTCACTACGAGTGGCGAGTCCAAATCCGATTCGTTGCAGTTGTGGACTCAAAATCCAACGCCTGTGACCCAATCGATCAATATTGGAGGCGTCTGAATCATTCATGTAGGCCTGTATGCTTTTTGTCAGGACGTTATTCTTTGCACTGCTGGTAACGTACAGATTGGAGCTGCTGGCAGACTTTGAACCGGTGTCAAAGAAATCCTTTGGCATATCTCCTGTCTGTTTTGGAGAATGGGACAGGTATCCACCCGTGGAGACCACAACAGCCCCATGCTGGGCTTGACGATTCAATGCCGGATCAAGGACAAGATCGCCCTGTAGCCCCGTGATAAAACGATAAAAGTTGGCTGCATTCAGCCCTTGTTCCAGATAGGCGTCACTTACCACACCAGCAGAGTAGGGAGCACTTGTCGAAGGTGTCTTTGTATACAGGGGAGATGTATCATTGCCATTCATCCACTGATTCCACTTTTGGACAATCTCCTGCTGACTTCGCTCAGGTAACAAACTGTCGACCTGTTCCGCATGTGCCGCTTGAGCACCCCATAACAGAAACAGCAAACCTGCCAAGGGCAGAGTGAACAGTGAATGTATTTTATTTTTCCGGTAAACCATGTTTCCAACCCCTCTCATATCTGAACGTACGAAGAACATATGCATGTTCAGCATTATGGTATATTCATCGACATTACAGCTGGTTTTGCTTAGAGCCAGGCATGAGAGCATAAGGCCGAGCATGTGAAGGAGGATGTTTAAATTAGGGAGTTGGTGGTTCATTTGTTGAAAAAAGAGCACAGGCCACCCCGCTGATTGGGGACAGCTTATGCTCTTTCTACATATGTATCTACTTTTTAGTCGATACTCAGGTCGAAATCAGGCTCACACATATAATCTAATGGGTACAGATCATCTCGTGCCGAGATTAATGCACGGAAATGAAGATCCCTGATACCGTGCTCAGTTGCACTTTCATCTGAGCGATTGGAGACAAGTTCAGCTACCACAAAAACGTCTTCTGCGAGGTTACATTTAAAAAGGACATTTTTCGGATGAATGACTTCCTCCAGGTAACTGTACGTCATCACGTGAAATACTTGTCCGCACCAGTTTGTCTTGATCACTTTATAGGACTTTGTGCGAACCAGATCCAGATAACGTTCCAGCTGGAACGTATGCTCAAATTGCGTAATATAACCTTTTTTATCTACATCAATCGTAAATTCGACATCATAGCTCACATGCATTTCATCTTTATAAGTTCCGTTCATAACCTTCATGTTGTCAAAGTGTGATCCGAATTCCGGATCTTCTACATAGGGAATGGTAACGAGTTCGGGGTCAACATATTCTGTGATCTTACTGTTACTGGAAGGTGGGGTGTAATACTTCGATGGCTGAAGATCAATCGATCCAATCATGCTTCCAGGAAAACCGGGGCTGCAAGTTATTCGCATAGTCATCTCCTTCGTTGTTGGTCAGTAGTTAGACGAACGAGTAACAATAAAGTTGCACCAGAATAAGGAAATGAAGGATGAAGCCAGTAGTTCGCACGCCTGAGTAAATTTGGATCAGAGCCAATGTATTAATACTTCTTTTTTGAAATTTTGTTATATTCAGAAAAATATACTTCTATGCTTTTGATCTTTTACTATCCAAATTTCGTTAATTGTTTATAGAGGGGGTGAGGGAGCGTTGAATGATGAAGAGCTTATTCAAGAGATTCGCGAAGGTAGCCGTGCTGCCATGGAAGTACTGGTGAAGCGGCACTATCAGTCGATATTTGCTTATGTTTACCGGAAAACCGGAGAGTACCATACTGCTTATGATCTAACACAAGAGGTATTTGTAAAAATGATGAATTCCTTGGACAAGTATCAGAACACAGGTAAATTCAGTCACTGGCTACTGAAGATTGCAGTGAACCATTGTAGAGATTATTATCGTGGGCGGGAGTTCAAGCAGCAACAAAGAGAGAGTGAATTAACTGAGGATGCGTTCCCTGCCAGTGAACAACAGAATGTTTGGAATATTTTTCATAAGCGATTTCAGAATGAGCAAGTCAGGCGCGCAGTATTAAGTTTGCCTGATCACCAGCGAGATGCAGTCATTCTAAACTATTACAATGGATTGAAGATCAGGGAAGTTGCTGAACTTACGGGAACCAACGAATCGACCGTGAAGTCGCGCATTCGATTGGGGATAACGAAATTAAAGGAGATTATTGTGGGAGGTGAACGGGATGAAAAGCAGAGGAAACGGAGATGAACTGAATCCTGTAACAGAGTTGGAAATAGAAGAGTACAACGAAATTGCTTCATATCTGGATGAGTATCCGGTCGAATTTCCATCCGAGATGGAGATTGACAAGACAATTAGAATACTGGATACATATATGCCAGATCACATGAATGCTCACCTGAAACAAAAATCATCTGGGAATTCAGTCAAGGAATTGTTCCAGTTAGTTTATGGTGAGGTTGCTGTCTTCCACAAATCTTACTGGTTAGTTTGTTCAATGCTCTTGTTGTTCGGCTATTGGCTAGGTACTCACAGTACGACAGACCCGTACATGAGTGTGCTCTTTATAGTTCCTGTTCCATTTGTACTTGGTTTGCTAGAAGTTTTTAAAGGTCGAGATCAAGGATTAATGGAAATCGAACTGACCTGCAAAATCACGGCACAGCAACTGATGCTTACCCGTCTAATCGTAGTACTTATTGGGAATATGGCGTTTGTTGTTTTGCTTAATTTACTTATATCAAGCGAAAAAGATGTTTCCATATCATGGAGTGCTATCGGCCTCTCGTATACACAGCTTATGATAGCAGCAGGTACAAGTCTATGGCTTGCGATGCGTGTCAGAGGTGGGACAGCCGTCAGTATCTTTTTAATTGTATGGTTCGCGCTGGTTTGGCTTGTACTAAGTAATCCCGAATTGAAGACTCTACTTCAATCGATCCAGCCCACAGTACTTATAGCGATGGCTCTATGCGGAGTTTTACTATTAATCAGTCAGATCTATGAGATGGCAAGGAAATATACATCACAGACAGAAAGAGGTTACTCCTTTGATACTGACCATGGATAACGTATCCAAGAAATACAGGAACAAGTTGGCTGTAAAAGAAGTCTCACTAGAACTATCCAGTGGTGGTGTTTACGGTCTCCTTGGGCCGAATGGAGCAGGGAAGACAACATTGCTTCGCATGATTGTAGACATTTCCAAGCCCACGTCTGGACAAATTTTGTTGAACGGGCAGTCTATCCAAAACATGGGAGACCGTTATCGAAGTTTGTTGGGCTACATGCCCCAGCGATTTGGATTTTATAACCGATTCAGTGCTTATAAATTTCTCAAGTATATGTGCTCTTTGAAAGGGATCGGTATTAGTCAAGCTTCAGCACGTGTGCAGGAAACGCTAGTGACGGTGGGCCTTGAAAATCAAGCACAACATAAAATCCGCACATTCTCCGAAGGAATGAAGCAGCGATTGGGAATTGCCCAAGCTTTGTTGAATGATCCACAAATTTTGATTCTTGACGAACCTACAGCTGGATTGGACCCCAAAGAGCGCATTCGATTTCGTAACATTATCGGCGAGCTGGGAAGAGATCGTATTGTAATGTTATCTACGCATATCATTTCTGATTTGGAGTTTTCATGTAAGGAGATGATTTTGTTGAATGAAGGGCAACTCATTGCCCATAATACTCCGGAAGAGATTATGAACCGGATGAAAAATAACGTATGGAAAGCGAAATTAAATCCGCAGCAACTTGCTGATCTTACCTCTCATTTCAAAGTAAGTGGTTTGTCTTATGAGTCTGATGGAATCGTAGCCAGAATACTTGCCAAAGAACAGCCTGTCCCGCAAGCCGTACGAGAATCACCTCGGCTTGAAGATGTATATATGCACTATTTTGGAGAGGAGACGAAGTCTTGATTCGTTTAACTCAATTCGAGTTTTATAAAATTATAACGCGTAAAAGTATTGGCATAGCATTGTCTATTTTAATTGTTTTTCTAGTCGTATATTCATTTTGGAGGCATCCTGGGATAATGGATGGTTCCGCCTTTTACAAACCTTATGAAGGTCCTATTACAACAGAGAAGGTAAAAGTCGCACATAATCAATATGATTCCATTTGGGATAGTACCAAAGGTAGATACCAATATGGTGCATTGTACGATATTGTGTTTTTTTCTCCAGAGACGATTAAGAACAGCACACGATATGATGATCGTGGCAACATCATGGAGCGAACAGTGAATGTATCCGAAATTTATTATAATAAACCTTGGGGTTACCTACTGGAATACATTGATCAATTCGGTGTAGTTTTTATGATGATTATGATTCTGCTAGGGTTGGCTCCGGTATTTACCGAAGAATATGTACTAGGTACAGCATCATTACTGCGTAGCAGCAAAAGAGGCAAAAGCAAGCTTGTATCAGCAAAATGCATTGCTTCCATATTGTACGTTGTGATGTGTGCCGTTTTATTTACTGGGGTAAACTTGGTTTTATATTGGTTAAGGTTTGGTAATCTGGCTGGGGCGGATACTTCCATACAGAGCGTGGGCATGTATGTTTACAGCTTTGATTATGAGTTCTCACCATATACGTTTACTGCTTTTCAATATTATTTAGTTCAATTGTTTACTCATATAGCAGGTAGCTTGGTCTTTGCATCTATTGTTTTACTGGTATCCGTCCTCAGTTCTACATCCTTTATAGCTATAATTGTGAATACCGTGATAGTAGGTCTGCCATACTTGGCCTTTGACGTATTAAATTTGAATTCCGGGTCATTAAAATGGGTCGAAAAATTTTCGATAAGTACCATGATACGGGTAACAGGGCTTTATCAAACACCAATAAACTATTCCTTATTCGGGCTGAATATGTCTTATTTAACCTTATATATAGTTGTGATGGCTTTCATGACTGTTTCGACTATACTTGCCACATATCGTATATTCCATAGCCGGGAAGTGTTTTCTTGAGTGAAGCTATGAGTGATTCCTTTTTTGAGAAATAAGGTTCGCAGTCCCTGCGGGCTTTTTTTTATTTGCAGGAGTACTGGCACTATTTCCAATCTACTTACTCTTTTGATACAGTAACTGTAGGACATATCGGAGGTATATATCATGTATGGGACAATGTCTTCATGAATGGGTCATGGAGAACCGTGCCCCGTATCGCTCTCGGAGAGGAGTCCATCTAATGAATGTGAATGAACATGTGATCGAACAGCAGTCTCTTACCTTTGTGGGAATCAAACGAACGTTCTCTTGTGTGGATGGAGAGAATTTAAGAGAAATCCCAAAGATGTGGCAGGATGCTTTGGCAGACGGCATTGAGGAACGTTTAAACGGGTTCAACAACGGAGCTATTCCCGGTCTGGTGGGCATCTGTGTAGATCAGCGAGAGCTGCATGACAATCAAATGGAGTATTGGATTGCTACCTCTTACTCAGGTGAAGTGCCTGAAGGTTTGGTGTCCATCGAACTTCCTGAGTCCCATTGGGTCGTATTTGAAGCTGATGAACTAGAGCCGGAAGCGATACAACGGTTGTGGCACTATATTATGACAGAGTGGTTTCCTTCCACTTCATATCAGCATGCAGGGATTCCAGAACTTGAAGTGTACAAAGGTGATGGCACACCTCCCCAAGTCTGGATACCTGTAAAATCACTATAAGAGGTTGTTCAAAAAGTCCGTTTTTGATTACGAAGGATGCCTGGAGGCATCATCAGCATCGAATATGGCATTCAGCCGAAATGTCCGTTGCTCACGTATTTTCCCTACGTTCCGCTACTCCATTTCTGCCTTCATCCCATCTTCTTGGTACTGAAAACCGCTTTTTTTGAACATGTATTATGAACAAAATTGGATTAGGAGGTCTGCGATGTTATCCCATAAAGTGATTGATCATTGCCAGGAGCAAGGCTGGTGGCATGAAGATATTCCAGCAGCATATGAAGAAGCATTGCAAAAGCTGGAGATTGATCTTCAATCGGATTTTGCACAATTTTATTTACATGCAGAGGATGGACCAACTTTCTACAGCAGGCATCAGGAGTTGTATCAGATCTGCTGGTTTATGGAGAACACCGTATATATGGAAGACATGAATGTAGCACAGCTTACACTTGGACTTCCCGAGGCATATATTCCACTGGACAGTTTTGAAGGTGAGGGTGGATTTTTCTACAACCGTCAGACGGGAGAAGTGGTGCTGGTGGAACTGGGCGAATCGATTGAACGGTTTCTGAATGGCGAGAGTGAGCCACAGTGGGCTGATTTCAATGCTTTTCTGGAGTGGTATTTCGTCCTGGAGGAGGAGACGGTGCAATGAAAGATCTGACACCGGAACATGCCGAACTGGAGCGACAAATTGTAGAAACGGTAGAAGCCGGTAATATGCTGGATGAGACGCAGCAGCATGAACAAGCACTTATCTATTATGATCAGGCTTGGAGCATGTTGCCCGAGCCGAAGATGGAATGGGAGATTGCAAGCTGGATCGCATCCTGTCATGCGAATGCACATATCGATCTGAAGCAGTATGGACTGGCGAAGCCGTGGGCTGAGATATCGTTAAGTACGCGGAGTTCGGATAGAAGTACAAGTCCGTTGATCGATCTCGGCATGATCTGCATGAGACTTGAACAACATGACGAGGCGTATTCGTATTTGCATCAGGCGTATGAGTTCGGCAGAGAGCGTGCATTTCAGGGAAGCCCGAGGGACGTGTTGAGTTATTACATTGAAGAGCGGGCTAAGCGTAACTAGAGTGATTCCGACCAGACCATGAAACAAAAAGGGTACCCCGGTTTGGCCAAAACATGACCACAGGAGTACCCTTTCGAGTTGAATATTCGTTTATTACAGGATGTTTGACTTCATTTAATCCGAAATGTTACGCGTATAGTATTCAATAATATCCTTACGACGGATAATACCGAGGAAGACACGATCGACATCCACCACGGGCACAAAATTTTGGTCTGCTGCAAGTGTCAGCATATCCTCCATTTCAGCCTCAATGAATACACATTCATTATATACCCGATTGTTAATCTCATGGACTTGAACCTGATCCATCGTATCAAAAGTCAATCCGGGTGTATTTCGCATTTTCCATAACAAATCGCCTTCGGACAGGGTAGCAACATATTTTCCATCCTGGTCAATCACGGGAACGGCGGTGTAGTGTTGCGATTCCAATTGCTCAATAGCATCTTTCATGGAAGCGGTAGACTTGATATAGGCCACTTCGGCTTTGGGGAGTAAAAAATAGCTGATTTCCATCATCGGGCTCCTTTTCAGCCTTTTGCATAGCAAAAAAGCTTTAGTATGTAATCTCACTCTCCTTATTTAAACATATTATGTGAGCTTTCGGCTATTTTTAATGATAAATTCGTCAGATTTGTTTCATTGTTTAAATGGCTCTGGAAATCTATAGTGTATATTAGAGGTGATGTAACCATGAAATCAAAACGTAAATTAATGTACGGACTGCTGCCCATCTTGTTTGCAGGTGGAATCGGAATGTATCTATACATGCAGAATAACAAAGAAGCAGAGGCTAAGCCCCAGACTACCGTGAATCAATACATAGAGCATCTGCAAAAAAAAGAATTTGACCAGTTGTACACCTTGATGACACCTGCTTCGCTGCAAGAGTCGGGCATGAACAAGGAACAATTTGTTGAGAAATACAATGCGATCTATTCGGGTATGGAAGTATCCACCGTCAAGGCGGAGGTTAAACCTGTGGATGTTGCCGAAACGACTTCCGATGGCAGTAAGACCGATGCAGAGAAACAAAACCCGGATATGTATGAGGTGGATTACAACCTGCAACTGACAACTTTTTTGGGTGAAGTCAGTGAGACGCATACATTGAAACTGGTCCGGCACGAGCTTGAGGACGGGGGAAAAAACTGGAAAATTAACTGGCAGCCTTCGCTGATCCTGAATGACATGGTTAAGGGCAGTAAGGTACGAGTGAGGACACTGTTCCCGGATCGTGGAGACATTGTGGATCGTGATGGTTTGCCGCTCGCTACCAAGGGCACGATGAATGAATGGGGCATTGTACCTGAGAAACTTGGTGATAACCCGGACCAGATGATTGCCCGAATCGCGAGCCATTATCAGGTTTCGGAAGATGCCATTCACAAGGCGCTTGCGCAGACATGGGTGAAGCCGGAGTATTTTGTCCCGATTGGTTCAACGGAGGAGTTTGACGTACCAGAATCTTTAAGCGGGGTTACGATGCAAAGCAAGGAAATCCGCTATTATCCACTCGGTGAGGCAGCTGCGCACCTGATTGGTTACGTGCGCAAAGCCACCAAGGAAGATCTGGATAAGGATACGGAAGGGTATTATCGCGCAGAAGATTGGATTGGTAAAGCGGGTTTGGAGCAGTCCATGGAGAAGCAGCTGCGTGGTGAACGTGGTGGTCTGATTGAAATCACCGATGAATCCGGTAACTCTCGTTCTGAGCTTATTCGCAAGGATGCTGTAGATGGACAGAATGTACAGCTGACGATTAGCTCCAAACAGCAAAAGAAATTGTATCAGACTTTATCCAGTGGTGGAGACGCCGGTGCAATGGTTCTGATGAATCCGACGGACGGCAACCTGTTAGCGTTGGTCAGTGCGCCTTCCTATAACCCGAACAAGATGGTTACAGGACTTACTCAGGCAGAGTGGGATGCTTATTCGGCGAATGAGAAGCTTCCTTTTATCAACAGAGTCACTACCCGGTATGCACCAGGATCAACCTTCAAAGCGATTACAGCCGCAGCGGGACTGGTGGAGAAGGTGACCACAGCAGACAAAACCCATGATATCTCTGGCTTGCAATGGCGCAAAGACGATAGCTGGGGCGGTTATTATGTTAAGCGTGTGAAGAGTTTATCCCCGGTTAACATGGTCGATGCTTTGGTGTATTCGGACAATATTTACTTTGCGATGGAAGCGATCGAGATGGGCAGCACCAAGTTTATTGATGGGATCCAGAAGTTTGGTTTTGGCGATAACTTTGGACTGGATGAACTGTATCTGAAGCCAAGCCAATATGCCAACGAAGCACATCTGGATCTGTCTTCCGAGGTATTACTCGCTGATACGTCCTACGGGCAAGGGGAGATGTTAATGTCCCCGATACATCTGGCGTCGTCATTTACACCTTTTATTAATGAAGGGAAGCTGGTGAAACCTGTTCTGATCGAGGGAAAAGAAAGCACTGAGCCTGAGGTAATCATTACTCCGGAAGCCGCAAATACGGTTAAGGATGCTTTGGGAGAAGTTGTTTCCCGGCAGGGAGGCACCGCCCATACCTTGAATTCAATTCCTGGAGGACTCGCGGGCAAGACAGGAACAGCGGAACTGAAAGCAAAAAAGGGAGAGAAGGGACAGGAAAACGGATTTTTCGTAGTGTTTGATACCGACTCTCCGACCTTCCTGTTATCCGCTGTAATTGAAGAGGTGAACGGCCGGGGCGGAAGCCACTATGTCGTAGATAAATTAAAGCCTTTTTTGGAAAAGTTGGAGATTACGCAGTAAATCCGATTTAATATATAGCCTCGCAAACATCATAAAAAGACCCGGTAACCATGTTATAGTTCTCACATGTGACCGGGTCTTTTTTATTTCATTTTATTCAATATGGAATCATTTATTTCCGAGCAGTAATCATGAAGCGTGCCGAGTTGGTATGAATGCCCTTCTCATCGTGATTTTCTTTCACAAACTGCTGGAATCGCTCGAAGTCAGTGTCTACCTTTCCGAAATCAGGAATGATGGGTGCATGGGTTAGGAGAAACATCAAATCTTCGGGTGTAGCGTAATGCTCCACCACATTATATTCACGGACCTGAATGTCATGGAAACCTGCTATTTGAAGTTCATGCTTATATCGTTCCATCAATGTGCCAGGTTGAATGCCAAGGCTCTGTCCACGGCCAAAAGCTTCTGAAAGGTTGGATTTATCATGTTCGCTGACCTGCTGGGTTAGAAATATCCCACCCTGAGCAAGAACCCTAAATACTTCTGAAGCAGAGAACCCAGAGTGTCTGGAAGATGCCACATTAAAGAAGCAACCTGGAAAATCCAGTTTTTCTGCGTCCATATGAAGAAAGCGTACATTGGAATGACCGCCCATAGCCTGCAGATTATGCTGTGCGGTCTCAATCATTCCTTGAGCGAGATCAATTCCCACCAATAACAAGGCTTCTTTGGCAATGGACAGTACAGCTTCTCCACCACCCGTTCCGATATCCAGCAACAGATCGGACGAACGTGTATGACGAACAACTTCCTCATAGAAGTTCCATCCGATGTTCTCCGAGACAACGTTCATGGAGCTGAAGTTCCATCCATTCGTCCGGCCTACTCGCTCATAAAAGTCAGCGTAATCTATTTTGTTTTTCATTTTGATATTCCTCCAAAGTGAGTTTGTTTGAACAGGACAAGAGAGTTGTGCCAAATTGTTCTAGTGTATATGGTCGAATAGGATCAAATGGACAGACGTGTACCTTGATAGCTGGTACGCGTTTTGACCCAGCCCGACGACTAATTACTTCGAACAATACGGAGCAACATCCGTGTCACCTCACAAGTTGGAATGTCTTCATTATATTCAATTGACAGCGTATACGCGAGGTGTTATTTTGAGGTGGAATGTATTCTATGAGTTCGAGGTGATCGATGGTGGCTATTCGTGCTAAGCAGATTTTTGTCAATTTACCTGTTCAAGATTTGAAGAAATCCGTTGAGTTTTTTACTAAGGTGGGATTTGAGTTTGACGCCAATTTTACGGACGAGTCTGCTACTTGTATGATCATCGGGGATAATATTTATGCCATGCTTCTGGTGGAGGAACGTTTCCAATCCTTCATTTCAAAAAAAATCTCCAATGCCGCCGATACAACCGAAGTCATTGTTGCCCTGTCTGTAGATAGCCGTGAGCAGGTAGATGTGATTGTACAAGCTGCCCTCGATGCAGGAGGGAAGCCATCCAACGAACCACAGGATCACGGATTTATGTACGGATGGAGTTTTCAGGATCTGGATGATCACCTGTGGGAAGTTTCCTATATGGATCTCAGCGCTTTTCCTTCGGAGTAATAAAATGAAAATAACTAGAGCCTTCCTAGATTAATAGGAAGGTTTTTTTGCATCCAGTATGACTCGTTTAAACATGATATCTACAGAACATATGGTGTAATATTCCTTTTTGCTATATGATAATTATCGATTCATGTTGGTGTTTTTTAGCAATTGATGCGATAGGCGAACCCCGGGAAAGCGAAGTATACATATGTTCTTAAGTGGAGGGATCAGGGTGTATTGTCATGTATGTGGGACCAAAAACAGTCCGGCGGATAACACGTGCAGAAAGTGTATAACCAAATTGAAAGAAACAAGCTCTACAGAGGAACAGATCTGGGCAGAAACAGCCATTGACTTGGATAAAGGAACGCAAAAAGCAATTGATTCGTTGTCCCGTCAGCAGCAACCAGCTTCCAAACAGGGAAATACGGGTCAAGGCCTTGCATTTAGCTGGATTATTCCCATACTTCTGGCAGTAGTTGTAGGAGCTTTGCTAACGTATTATTACAAGCAGGAAACAGGTATAAATGCAGAGGTTAAATCACTGCACCAACAGGCGGAACAGGTTGCACTAGAGGGAAAATATAAAGAGGCTCTCCAACTGCTGGACAGCGCTCTAACGAAACGACCGAACTATGATGCACTTATACAGGATCGGCAAATTACGGCGAAGGCGTTCAACTTGATGAATCAGTTGGATGAGGCGTCCACAAGTCTGAAGACAGGAAAGCTGTCCGCAGGAGACAAGACCATTCAGGCTGTAGCCAAAGCGTTGATGGAGCGGGAAGAACCTGTTTTTGCCAAAGTTCGTGCCGCATTCAACAACAGAAAGGTAACGCTGGCCGTATTGAAGGTGAAAAAGGAAATCGACAGTTTGACAACAATTGAGGCACTAGCCGAGAAGTTGGACACCATATCAGACTTGAAAGGCAAGGAAGCTGAGACAGTAGAGAAGCAAATTGTCGACAAGCTCGCAAGCATAAGTTATAAAGAGGCGGAACAGCAAGTAAAGCAAAAGAATTTCACAATTGCGTTACAAACGGTCGACCAGGGATTATCCTATGCGCCGGAAAATGAAAAACTGACTTCGTATCGTGAACGGGTGCTCAGTGAAAAAAAGGCATTTGAAAAAGCGGAAGCGGATCGGATTCAACTGGCGGAGCAACAGGCTGCAGAAGAAGATCTGATGAATCGAACGGCGGCAGTAAGTGTCGTGAACGTTGATGCGACGCTTGATATGTACGGGGATCTTTATATTAGCGGTTCATTGATCAATAATGCAACTCGTCCGATCTCTTCCATTACAGTGTTGATTGATATTTATAATATAGACGGTATATATCTGGGCCAAACTTATGCAGATGTGTATCCAAGCTGGCTGGATGTGGGGGAAGAAGGTTTTTTTGAAACCTATTATTATGGTGTGTACGAGGAAGCGGAAATCTCTGTTGTGAATGCAACGTGGTATCTCGAATAGGAGGACAGGTTGGAATGACCAAACGAACATGGAGTATGATCATATCCAGTGCTATTATCATTGGTGCTGGAGCAGGGGGCGTGTTCTGGATACACCAGCATTCAGCAGATCAGTTGCAGGATGGGCCCAGACTGGCAGTTGTTGCCGCGAAGGAAACGGAAAATGCGGCAGCCACGACTGCCTCCAAGCAACCTGTGAAGAAGACACGCAAACAGATTATAGAAGAAAGCCAGAAGAAAGTTGTAACGATCGAGAGTAGCAGCGGATTGGGCTCCGGTTTTCTCTACAATGATCAGGGAGATGTCGTGACCAATGCCCATGTAGTGGAGGGGGCGAATGAAGTAACTATTCGGACCTTGAACCATGAGGAATATAAGGGGACGGTTATTGGTATTGGTGATGAAACAGACGTAGCTGTAGTCAGAGTTCCTGATTTGAAAAAAGTTAAGCCGTTAATCATCGCCAAATCCAAAGCTGAGACCGGAGACGAGATTCTGGCATTGGGTAGTCCACTTGGGCTAGAGAACACCGTAACAACCGGAATCATCAGTGGGTTGGGGCGTAGCTTTGAAATAGCGCCTTACATCTATAGTAACCTCTATCAGATCTCGGCACCAATAACCCATGGCAACAGTGGTGGACCACTCATTAGTGCGGAGACTGGTGAAGTGATCGGCATTAATTCGGCGGTCGTGGAACAGGAGGGGGGAATAGGATTCAGTATTCCTATGACTAGTGTGCTCAAGCAGGTTCAGGCATGGTCCAAAAATCCTTCTGGCACAACGTCGGTGCGGACGGCTGGAGATACTCACTTGGGTTCAGCCACTAAGACATTGCAAGCAGAAGGAATTGTAACGGACTTTTATGCAAGTCTTAATCTGAGTGATTATGTCACCGCTTATGCACTGCTCGGAAGCGAGTGGCAGAGTGCTACAACATATGCCAAGTTCAGAGAAGGATATCTGAATACAAGTGAGGTGACCATCAGTGAGGTATCCTCAGTCAATAAAGGCGATGACGAGATGGAAGTGAAGGCAATGATTACAGCAAATGAACGCAAAGATGGGGAATATATACTATCGCAATATCGGGTCGAGTATCAGTTGGGTTATGAGAATGGTCAACTGAAAATATTGCATGGTAAAGGTAAAAAAGTGAAATGATTGTTGAGGGAGAGTGGGCATGCGTGCCAATTCTCCTTTTTCATTGCTTATATTGGGTGCATCTGTTAAAATACAGAACGAATGTTCAGTATGGATGGGACGGAGTGAAATGGAATGAATATGAATAAAAAACAACTACAGACTGAGCAGACCAAGAAGAAACTTGCGGATGCTTCCAAAGCCCTTTTTGTACAAAAAGGTTATAAAGCAACGTCCATTGAGGATATTGTAGCTGCGACGGGCAGCAGCAAAGGCAATATATATTACCATTTTAAAAGTAAGGAAGGTCTGTTCCTCTATCTAATCGATGAGTGGGACCGGGAGTGGGAAGAGAGTTGGGCGGCCAAAGAACATCTCTATCGCACCTCCACGGAGAAAATTTATGGTTTGGCGGAACAACTCGTCATGGATGATATGAATCACCCGCTGACGAAGGCAGCTGATGAGTTCTTCACAGGGGAAAAGAAAGAAAATGATATTGAGGAGCGGATCTCCTTAATGTTTGAGCGGCATATTCAATTTAATAAACAAATGATAGAGCAAGGCATTGAGAGCGGTGAGTTCAAAGCAGACAATGTAGATAATCTCGCGCTCATATTGGAAAGTACCATTATTGGCCTTAGTCAGATGTCACGGGGGATGGAGCCTGATCAGGCTCTTGCGTTATACCGCCAGGCCGCTAGTGTATTCTTGCACGGGATTGCAAAAGATAAAGCTTAAGCAACATTTTGACAACTACGGAGGATGGAATCATGGCATTACTAACACGGAACAGGGGCGCACTGCTACTGTTAATGTTTAATATTTTTCTTGTTTTTACGGGTATTGGCCTAGTTGTGCCGATCATGCCTGCGTATATGGATCTACTGCATATCACCGGATTCACGGTTGGATTGCTGGTAGCGGCATTTTCCTTCACCCAGTTTCTGTTCTCCCCGCTTGCGGGTCGTTGGTCGGATACATGGGGACGTAAAAAAATTATCGTTGGCGGCATGCTGATCTTTGCCGTATCGGAGTTTATGTTTGGTGCGGTCAATGCACCAGTCTTGCTCTTCGCAGCCCGCATGTTAGGCGGTATTGGTGCGGCGATGATCTTCCCGGCGGTTATGGCTTATACCGCAGATATTACAACAGAGGAAGAACGCGGTAAAGGTATGGGCTTGATTAATGCAGCCATTACAACTGGATTTATCATCGGTCCGGGAATTGGTGGATACATTGCGGACTTTGGCATTCGAATTCCGTTCTACGCCGCTGGGGTTGCCGGTTTGCTGGCATCCATCATTACATTGATTATTTTGCCGGAATCCACGCGAAGCACAGGAGAACAAAGTAAACCTATCCCTGGTTTAACGAAGGTCAAAGCTCCGGGTATGGTATCCCAATTGCTGAATTCGTACCGTGAACCATACTTTTTCAGCTTGATTATTGTATTTGTTATGGCATTTGGTCTGGCGAACTATGAGACGGTATTTTCACTGTTTGTGGATCACAAGTTTGGCTTCACGACCAAAGACATTGCATTTATCATTACATTTGGTTCCATCGCAGGTGCGGTTGTGCAAGTATCCCTGATCGGTTGGTTGCTCAACCGGTTTGGTGAAAAGATGGTCATTTCAGTCTGTCTGTTATTTGTAGCCGTATTTGTACTGTTGACCTTGTTTGTAAGTACGTACTGGATGATTCTTGTCGTAACGTTTATCGTCTTTCTGGGTATGGATATTTTACGTCCGGCGATCAGTACACAGATGTCCAAACTGGCACAAGAACAACAAGGCTTTGTGGCCGGACTGAACTCGGCGTATACCAGTTTGGGGAATATCGCAGGTCCAATTGTAGCTGGAGCATTATTCGATGTGAATATTAACTATCCTTATGTTTCAGCAGCAGCGGTTTTGGCGATCTGTTTCCTGTTATCCCTGCGAGTACTCAGAGGGGCCAAAGCGGTAAAACAACCGAAGGCTGAAATGTAATTTTATAATTGGAAAATAAAGCTTCCATATCAATGCATCAACACCAAAAAAGTCGACTACACATGTTTCATGTGCAGTCGACTTTTTTATTAGTGCGTGTATTAACGAATTTCTCCATTCGTTTCAATCAGTTTTTGATACCAGTGGAAACTCTGTTTGCGGATACGTCTCAATTCCTTGATATCGAATTCCTCACGATCCACATAGATGAATCCATAACGTTTGCTCGACCCTTGATGTGTGCTGACCAGATCGATCGCAGACCAAGGGCAGAAGCCAAATACATCCACGCCGTCCGTAATCGCCAGTTGAATCTGTTCGATATGTTTATTGAAGAATTCAATACGATATGGATCGTTAACCACGTCGCCTTCCTCCAGTTTATCAAAGGCACCCAGACCATTTTCCGTAACAATCAATGGCAGGTGATAACGGGAGTAGATCTGGCGCAGGGTAGAGCGGAAGCCCACGGGATCAATTTCCCAACCAAACTCCGTTTTTTGCAAATTGGGATTCACAGATCCTCTATATGCGCCCGGTTCACCTACGATTTCATGCTGGTCTCCTGTATGGGAGAAGTCATTACCATCGTTCAGGCTTTCACCAACCGTTTGGGAAGTATAATAGTTAAACGCAATAAAGTCAGGGTTTCCTTGAGCCAGGATGTCCATATCTCCGTCTTCAATGACAGGCGTATATCCTTTCTCTTCGAGATAACTCCAGGCAATATGGTTATAACGTCCATATACCGCCATATCGAGATAGAGCCAGTTACGAATGGCAGCATAGTTATCAGCCGCGAGTGTGTCTTCTGGTTTGGAACTCGCCGGGTAAATTACACCGATATTGGGAGCTGGGCCAATCTTGGCTTCAGGCAGCATTTCATGACACAGGACCATAGCTTTAGCTTGAGCAACCAGCATGTGGTGATTTTGCTGATACAGTGTTTTTTGCGGATCAACAAGTGTTGTATCCAGTGTACCCAGAGAGCCAGGATGCAGGATTAGCATATTTTGTTCGTTGATGGTCAGCCAATATTTAACCCGATCTCCGTAGTTCTCATATAGGGTCTTGGCATATTGTTCAAAAGCATCAATCGTTGCTCGGTTGGACCAGCCGCCTTTTTCTTCAAGCGCATAAGGAAGATCGAAGTGATACATCGTCACAATGGGTTCAATACCGTATTTAATTAACTCATTAATGAGAGAATCGTAAAAGGCGAGTCCCTTCGGATTCACCTCACCCGCTCCTTGCGGATAGATGCGTGTCCATGCGATGGAGAAACGGTAGGCTTTAAAGCCCATTTCGGCGAGCAACGCCACATCTTCTTTGTACATATGATAGTGATCACTGGTTACCTTGAAGTCGGTTACGCCTTCCACATGATTCCCCATGTCGATGACAGAAGGGCCTTTACCATCTTCATTCCAGGCTCCCTCAATCTGATAGGCAGAGGTTGAACCTCCCCAGAAAAAATCTTTAGGAAATGGTTTCAGTTGAGTATGTTTCATAGTTAGTTCCTCCTAAATTGAATTCGTATAATATAAGTTGGGTCAGACTACGAGAGTCAGCAGGACATCATTTTTCTGTACCTGTTCCTGAGTTGTTTCGAACACATCCACTTCTTGTTGCGTTAGAGTGACAATGACAGGTGTTACGGTTTCATATCCGGCTTCCTTGATCTTATCGATGTCAAACTGGATCAACAGATCGCCCTGTCTGACGATATCACCTTCCTGAACAACCGGAGAGAAGTGTTTTCCCTTCAGCGCTACTGTGTTGATGCCAACATGAATCAGGATTTCCGTTCCTGCGTTGGTGGTTAGTCCAATGGCATGTCCAGTCGGGAAGAGGGAAGTGACAACACCGTCTACCGGAGCGACAACTTCACCAATCTCAGGGACAATCGCCAAACCTTTGCCCATAGCACCAGTTGAAAAGGCTGGGTCGTTAATGGTACTCAGTGCTACGGCTTTACCTGTGAGCGGGCTATAAATTTGTTCTTTCTTGATCTCCGTTGTTTTGGTCTCAGGTACGACAGGAAGCTCTACCGGCGTACTTTCAGCCGATGTGCTGGAGACGGATTCGTTTTTAACGGAATCTGTATCTTTGGTTTTGCTTTCGTAACCAAACATTACGGTTAATACAGCGGCTACCGTAAAGGAGCAGGCAATCGCAATCACGTAGACAACCGTTGGTGTATAGACAGGAATGGCAAATATATTGTGGAACACATAAGCAGTCATTTTAACACCAAAGTGACCATTGATGGCACCGCCGATCGCACCTGCGATAACCACGATAGGAATCACACGTTTATAACGCAGGATCAGACCGTATACGATTGGTTCAGTTACTCCTGCAAGCAAACCGGTAAGGCTGGTTGAGCCAGCGAGAGTGCGCAGCGTTTTGTTCTTTTTGGCTTTCAGGAAAATACCGAAAGCTACACCGATTTGTGCAAATACAGCTGCAGCAGCCATGGCTTCAATCGGATCGCCGCCAACCCCGATATTCTGTATCGTGATTGGAGTGAAGCCCCAGTGGAGTCCGAACACAACCATGAAGGTCATGAATCCACCCAGTACAACCCCTGATAATATACCGCTGACACCAATGAGCCAAGTTACGCCCGAGGAGATCCAGTCACCTACCGTGGTACCGAATGGTCCAAAGGCCATTGCGGACAGAGGAACCATAATCATCAAAGCAATCATTGGTACAAGGAACAATTGCAGGTCTTTCAAAATGATTTTCTTGAGTAACTTATCGAGAACAGCGTAGATACTAATGGATATGAAGATTGGGAATACGCTGGCTGAATAATTCATCATGACAACCGGGATACCCAGGAATGATACATCTGAACCCTTATCCATCAGCCCGGTGAAACTCGGTTCCATCAGAGCGGCACCAATTACGCCAGCTACATAAGGATTGGCTTTCAGCTTCATACCCAGTGTGATCCCAAGGAAGATGGGCAAAAAATAAAATACAGCGTTGCCGGCAGCGGATAAAATCAAGTATGTGTCACTTGTATCCGACATCCATCCGAGCATGGTCAGGACAGTCAGCAAAGCTTTTAACATACCTGATCCTGCCATAGCCGGGATTAACGGCGAGAAACTTCCGGATATAATTTCAAAAACTTTGGATAATAGCGAGGTTTTTTCCCCTGTAGACTCAGCCGATGAGGAGGAATCTCCTCCGAAATCCCGGTTTTTCATAATCTCCGCATATACATGAGCCACGTTACTACCGATGACCACCTGGAACTGGCCGCCGCTTTCGACAACGGTAATAATGCCGTCATGCTTTTCAAGCGTTTCGCGTTCGGCTTTTTTGGAATCTTTCAGGTCGAATCTCAGCCGGGTCGCACAGTGGACAAGACCATTGATATTGGCTTCTCCGCCGACGAGACGAACGATGTCATCCCCCATTTTTTTATGATCCATGTTCATTCTCCTTTGTTGTTAAGATTGCCTGAAAACAAAAAAATACCTAAACGAATGGCTATGATCATCGGAAAGATGACCTGTTGCCAATCATTTAGGTATCGCCTGCTTGAGCAGTAACAATCCTTGTCGTTAAGTTGTGAGACCTACTATATATGACGCCGAAATCGTTTGCAAGCTTTTTTTATTCCGCGTCCAGCAGCTCGTTACGGGAAGTGACACGTTGAATATGGATCGTCAAATACACCTTTTCATCAATGGACATAGCACTTTCAAACTTGTCTTCAAGGTACTGATTGATCCGCTGTGTGCATTCAAATGCCTTGCTATATTTGTCCTTCACCTGCTCATACAGAAAGTTATCTCCTGAAGCAAATTGCTCCTGTTCATTACTCAACATTCGCTGCACAAAATATTGAAGATGGGTAATAAACCGTGAATAATTAAATGAATTTTCGTCCAGAGCAATCTGGTAGTGGTTGGTCACAATGTTGAAGATATCATCAATAACTTCGGTAATTTCAACGGTTTGTTTCATGCCCTGAGCATCTTGACGAGCGTTTACAAAATGCATCGCAATAAAGCTGGCCTCATGTTCATCCATTTGGATACCGAATTGTTCCTGAATCAGCTCCACAGCGTTCATACCAACCCCAAACTCCTTCTTGTAAAACTTCTTGATCTGCCACAAAAGAGAATTCTTCAGCCCGACGGATTTACGGTACCGGGTAATAGCAAACTGAATATGATCGATCAATGATATATAGATATTATCACTAAAAATATCGCCCATTTCCTTTTTGGCATGGCCCACAATTTCGTCCGCTAACTTCAAATATTCGACCGATGTTTCCCCAATCAGATCGATTAATTTTTGTGGTATTTTATCCGATTTCAGCACAAAGGTTTTTTCGATTTTATCCTCATCCACGGGCTGTCCGTTTTTCTTTTTGAAGCCAAGACCGTTGCCAATGACAACAAATTCGTGACCAACCTGGTTCTCAGCCCGGATGACATTGTTGTTAAAAATCTGACGGATGATCATATATGTGTTTCACCTCAATTGGTCGTAATAAAAACAAAAAACCCAAACTAAGGCTTAATAGCCTTGGTTTGGGTATCGCCTGCTTACCAGTAACAATCCCGAAGAAGACGCAGCTTCCTCTTTCAATTATGTCCACTATACCGCTTTCATAACAGAATAACAATACAATGATTTATGGAAATGGACGTAAAGACGTGGATTTTTGGTATAATAAGAAATGCTGGAAGTGAATTAGATGGGCTGGGTTGCATAATAAGTTACCGAGGACGGTCATTTTTAAGCATATACAGGATTATTGGAGTGATAACATGAGCAATGCAAAAGGAAAAGGCGGCACCGGCCGTGGTACAGGTAAAAAAGGCTGGAACCGTTGGCAAGCCGCTGCTAACCGGGCGAAAAGTGCACCGAAGCCTTATAAAAGTAAAGGCACAAAGAAGAAGGACGATACCGAAACTTCAAGTGGCAAGCCCGAGTAAGTATGGCTTGACGATGCCAGAGGAGAGAGCTGCCTGACTAACGGGTGGGTCTCTTTTTGCTTGAAAAGATAAAAAATTAAATTGACAGTAATGTAAATATGGTAATAATATAGAGCTTACGCAAATTAGATGGTAGTGCTACTATATAGAGAAAGGAGCAACAGCATGCCTGTTAATATGGATGAAAATCCACTTGGACTGATTCTGTCACGGACGTATCTGGCATACAAAAAAACAACAACCAGAAATCTGAGTGAACAGGATATTACTCCGGAACAATTTGCAGTCTTGAATGAATTGAGCAAGGCTGGAAGTCATATATCACAGAAAAAACTGGCTGAATTAACAGTGCGGGACCAGACAACGGTAGGCAAAATTATAGACAAGTTGATTCGCAAAGGTCTGGTGACAAGAGAAGAAGATCCACAGGATCGCAGAGCGGTTTTGCTTTGTTTGACGGCGGAAGGACTGGAAATGAATAACGTTCTGACACCAAAGGCAAAACAGCAAGAGCAAGAGGCACTCGCCGAATGTTCTCCTGAAGAGCTTGAAGCATTCATGAATGTGATGAATCGTATCTATGAAAAGATGAAATAAATTTTTTTGAGCAATTATGTGCATGTGCATATATATGTAGTGCAATTATTTTAATTTTAACTAATGGGAGTCGTGAACGAATGAGAAGCTTCAAAGATTTTCTTAAAGTGCCACAGACAAAAATAGGATTGGTTTTTGCATTGATTGTTCCGCTGTTATTTGTTGTGATCTGGATGACGGGTTATCATCAAGCCACGGAGAGAGTGGATCAACTTCAAGTTGCTCTGGTGAACGAAGACGGGACACAGGGAAAAGAGGTGCAGAAGCAGATTGAAACGCTCGCGCCTTTCCATGTCAATGTACTGGGTTCTGCCGAGGAAGCTGAGCAACAGATGAATGCAGGTAACTATGCGATGGTTATTGTTATTCCGGAAGGATTCACTGACCAGATTGCAGGAGGCACAGAGGCGAGCTTACCCTTTTATATCAATCAGGGAAATGCCGATGTAGCCAAATCCATTGTGGAACATGCTGCGACCGGAATGACTGCACAAATGGGTCAAGGGATTCTGGAATCCAAGGTTCAAGTGACACTCAATAACGATAGTATAAATAGCGATGAACTGAGTGCAGCTATTGGACAAGCGATGGCGAAGATGAATGAAGGGCCTGTGAAGGCTGAAATTAATAAAACGAACAGCGTGAGTGATTTTGCAACATCGATGCTGCCCATGATTTTGGGGTTTATCACCTATATTGCTTCGATGACTATGAATATTCAGTTTAATATTACGTCGAATATCATGAAGCGTACCCATTCCAAATGGGAAATCTTCTGGGGACGGCAATTGCTGTTATTGTGTATAGCTTTGATTGTTCCCCTAATTGTGGATACAGTAGCTCTTCAGTTCACAGATGTTGCGAGCTCCTTCGGCGCTTTGTATCTGTATCATGTGCTGGTGAGTCTGGCTTGTATCTGTTTTACACAAATGAGCTTTGCCCTGTTTGGCAATGCAGGTCCTCTATTTAATGTAGCGATGGTTCCGCTCCAGTTGATGACAGCAGGAAATATCATTCCAGCCGAGATGCTGGCGCCATTCTACCGTTATATCGGAAACTTTCTGCCCGCTTCCAATGGGGTACAGGGATTTATGCGTTTGATCTATAGTGGAGAAGCAGTTGGGGGATACATGGTTCATCTTCTATTGATCTCGATTATTACGTGGGGAAATACGTTGCTGCGAGTTGGTATGCAAAAAGCAGGTAATGGACAAATGACGATGACGCCTCCAGCATCAGCACAGGCACAACATTAAGAGTTTCCTTCTATATATAATGTAATAACACACAAGAAAGTGGTTCACGTATAGTTATATGCGTGCATCACTTTTTTTGTTTATCTTTTATAATACCTCTACTTATACTCGTGGTAACTTACAGTGCCCCCAGTAAATCTTGCATGACCTTGATAAAAGGACAACCTAAATTGAGCATATTAATGAAGCTAAAATATAAGAGAGGAGATGTAGGCTAATAAGTTTAAAATCAATTAGACATGTATTGCGATGTATGAATGGAAAAAATGTCATTTAAGCTATAATAAACTTTACACTGGGATAGAGGAGAGCAACACAGTAAGAGTAGTTTATTTGTAGTAAATGAATTTTATTAAATTAAGTATTGTAATTAATATCTATACGTGATATATTATTAATCCGGCCAAGAAAACACGGTTTACACGGTGCGGCAAGCAAATGAAATAAGCTTCGAAAGAAACTTAAAAAAAAGAGCTTGCAAAGTTGGTTCGGACATGATATTATATAAGAGTTGCTGAAGAGAACAACATTCGGTAACGAAACAAGTTTGATCTTTGAAAACTGAACAACGAGTGAGTAAACATTCTGCTTGCAGAATGAACGCGAAAGTTGAAACAAGCCTTGGCTTGAATCGACTGGAGCACAAATGAGATTTTTAATCTCGTCAGATTCAAAATGAGCTTATCGCTCTTTTCAATACTTTATTGGAGAGTTTGATCCTGGCTCAGGACGAACGCTGGCGGCATGCCTAATACATGCAAGTCGAGCGGAGTTGATAGGAAGCTTGCTTCCTTGATACTTAGCGGCGGACGGGTGAGTAACACGTAGGCAACCTGCCCTCAAGTTTGGGACAACTACCGGAAACGGTAGCTAATACCGAATAATTGTTTTCTTCGCCTGAAGAGAACTGGAAAGACGGAGCAATCTGTCACTTGGGGATGGGCCTGCGGCGCATTAGCTAGTTGGTGAGGTAACGGCTCACCAAGGCGACGATGCGTAGCCGACCTGAGAGGGTGATCGGCCACACTGGGACTGAGACACGGCCCAGACTCCTACGGGAGGCAGCAGTAGGGAATCTTCCGCAATGGGCGAAAGCCTGACGGAGCAATGCCGCGTGAGTGATGAAGGTTTTCGGATCGTAAAGCTCTGTTGCCAGGGAAGAACGCTTGGGAGAGTAACTGCTCTCAAGGTGACGGTACCTGAGAAGAAAGCCCCGGCTAACTACGTGCCAGCAGCCGCGGTAATACGTAGGGGGCAAGCGTTGTCCGGAATTATTGGGCGTAAAGCGCGCGCAGGCGGTCATTTAAGTCTGGTGTTTAATCCCGGGGCTCAACCCCGGATCGCACTGGAAACTGGGTGACTTGAGTGCAGAAGAGGAGAGTGGAATTCCACGTGTAGCGGTGAAATGCGTAGATATGTGGAGGAACACCAGTGGCGAAGGCGACTCTCTGGGCTGTAACTGACGCTGAGGCGCGAAAGCGTGGGGAGCAAACAGGATTAGATACCCTGGTAGTCCACGCCGTAAACGATGAGTGCTAGGTGTTAGGGGTTTCGATACCCTTGGTGCCGAAGTTAACACATTAAGCACTCCGCCTGGGGAGTACGGTCGCAAGACTGAAACTCAAAGGAATTGACGGGGACCCGCACAAGCAGTGGAGTATGTGGTTTAATTCGAAGCAACGCGAAGAACCTTACCAGGTCTTGACATCTGAATGACCGGTGCAGAGATGTACCTTTTCTTCGGAACATTCAAGACAGGTGGTGCATGGTTGTCGTCAGCTCGTGTCGTGAGATGTTGGGTTAAGTCCCGCAACGAGCGCAACCCTTATATTTAGTTGCCAGCACTTCGGGTGGGCACTCTAGATAGACTGCCGGTGACAAACCGGAGGAAGGTGGGGATGACGTCAAATCATCATGCCCCTTATGACCTGGGCTACACACGTACTACAATGGCCGGTACAACGGGCTGCGAAATCGCGAGATGGAGCCAATCCCAACAAAGCCGGTCTCAGTTCGGATTGCAGGCTGCAACTCGCCTGCATGAAGTCGGAATTGCTAGTAATCGCGGATCAGCATGCCGCGGTGAATACGTTCCCGGGTCTTGTACACACCGCCCGTCACACCACGAGAGTTTATAACACCCGAAGTCGGTGGGGTAACCGCAAGGAGCCAGCCGCCGAAGGTGGGATAGATGATTGGGGTGAAGTCGTAACAAGGTAGCCGTATCGGAAGGTGCGGCTGGATCACCTCCTTTCTATGGAGAATCGTTTCCTGCAACGGAAACATTCAAATATGCAGCTTAGCTGCAAAACACTCACTCGTTGTTCGGTTTTGAGAGCTCAAACTCTCAAAACAGCTTGCTTTTGCATGGAGCTTGTTCTTTGAAAACTAGATATCGAAACGAAACAAACGCGAATTAGAACATTCCTTTAAGCTGAACTTGTGCAAACAAGTCAAGTGTATAAAGGTAGTTAAATTGCTTTTGTGAGGGTATCGGGTGAGAGCGACTTTTGGCTTTGCGCAAGCAAAACAAGGGAAGCGAGCGACCGAAACCGGAACAAAATGGTTAAGCTACTAAGAGCACACGGAGGATGCCTAGGCGCTAGGAGCCGATGAAGGACGTGGCGAACAACGAAACTGCCTCGGGGAGCTGTAAGCAAGCTTTGATCCGGGGGTGTCCGAATGGGGAAACCCAGCTGGGGTAATTTCCAGTTACTCATAACTGAATACATAGGTTATGCAGAGGCATACCAGGGGAACTGAAACATCTAAGTACCCTGAGGAAGAGAAAACAATAGTGATTCCGTCAGTAGCGGCGAGCGAACGCGGAGAAGCCCAAACCAGAGAGCTTGCTCTTTGGGGTTGTGGGACGTCTCACATGGAGTTACAAAGGAACCGGTTAAGCGAAGAGGTCTGGAAAGGCCCGCCAAAGAAGGTAAAAGCCCTGTAGTTGAAAGTCTGTTCCCTCCGAGACGGATCCCGAGTAGTGCGGGGCACGTGAAACCCCGTATGAATCCGGCAGGACCATCTGCCAAGGCTAAATACTTCCTAGCGACCGATAGTGAAGCAGTACCGTGAGGGAAAGGTGAAAAGCACCCCGGAAGGGGAGTGAAATAGAACCTGAAACCGTGTGCTTACAAAAAGTCAGAGCCCGTTTTAGGGGTGATGGCGTGCCTTTTGTAGAATGAACCGGCGAGTTACGTTCCCGTGCAAGGTTAAGGTGAAGAGCCGGAGCCGTAGCGAAAGCGAGTCTGAATAGGGCGAATTAGTACGTGGACGTAGACCCGAAACCGGGTGATCTACCCCTGTCCAGGGTGAAGGTGCGGTAACACGCACTGGAGGCCCGAACCCACGCATGTTGAAAAATGCGGGGATGAGGTGGGGGTAGCGGAGAAATTCCAATCGAACTCGGAGATAGCTGGTTCTCCCCGAAATAGCTTTAGGGCTAGCCTCGGAAAACAGAGTCGTGGAGGTAGAGCACTGATTGGGTGCGGGGCCCGCAAGGGTTACCAAGCTCAGTCAAACTCCGAATGCCATAGACTTACTTCCGGGAGTCAGACAGTGAGTGCTAAGATCCATTGTCAAAAGGGAAACAGCCCAGACCATCAGCTAAGGTCCCCAAGTGTGTGTTAAGTGGGAAAGGATGTGGAGTTGCACAGACAACCAGGATGTTGGCTTAGAAGCAGCCATCATTGAAAGAGTGCGTAATAGCTCACTGGTCGAGTGACTCTGCGCCGAAAATGTAACGGGGCTAAACACACCACCGAAGCTATGGCTTGATGCTTTGCATCAGGGGTAGGGGAGCGTTGTATAAGGGTTGAAGGTGTACCGTAAGGAGCGCTGGACATTATACAAGTGAGAATGCCGGTATGAGTAACGAAAAGATCAGTGAGAATCTGATCCGCCGAAAGCCTAAGGGTTCCTGAGGAAGGCTCGTCCGCTCAGGGTAAGTCGGGACCTAAGGCGAGGCCGAAAGGCGTAGTCGAAGGACAACAGGTCGAAATTCCTGTACCACCGTAAGCCGTTATGAGCAATGGGGGGACGCAGTAGGGTAGTGACGCGGACTGATGGATGTCCGTCTAAGCAGTAAGGCTGATGTGTAGGCAAATCCGCACATTGTAAGGCTGAGCTGTGATGGGGAGCGAAAATTATAGTAGCGAAGGTCATGATCTCACACTGCCAAGAAAAGCCTCTAGCCAGGTGATGGTGCCCGTACCGCAAACCGACACAGGTAGGCGAGAAGAGTATTCTAAGGCGCGCGGAAGAACTCTCGTTAAGGAACTCGGCAAAATGACCCCGTAACTTCGGGAGAAGGGGTGCCCCGGTAGTGTGAATAGCACGAGGGGGCCGCAGTGAAAAGGCCCAAGCGACTGTTTAGCAAAAACACAGGTCTGTGCGAAGCCGTAAGGCGAAGTATACGGGCTGACGCCTGCCCGGTGCTGGAAGGTTAAGGGGAGTGGTTAGGAGCAATCCGAAGCTGTGAACCGAAGCCCCAGTAAACGGCGGCCGTAACTATAACGGTCCTAAGGTAGCGAAATTCCTTGTCAGGTAAATTCTGACCCGCACGAATGGCGTAACGACTTGGGCGCTGTCTCAACGAGAGATCCGGTGAAATTTTAATACCTGTGAAGATGCAGGTTACCCGCGACAAGACGGAAAGACCCCATGGAGCTTTACTGCAGCTTGATATTGAATTTGGGTACGATCTGTACAGGATAGGTGGGAGCCTTTGAAGCATGAGCGCCAGCTTGTGTGGAGGCAACGTTGGGATACCACCCTGATCGTATCTAGGTTCTAACCTGGTACCGTAATCCGGTGCGGGGACAGTGTCAGGTGGGCAGTTTGACTGGGGCGGTCGCCTCCTAAAGAGTAACGGAGGCGCCCAAAGGTTCCCTCAGAATGGTTGGAAATCATTCGAAGAGTGCAAAGGCATAAGGGAGCTTGACTGCGAGACCTACAAGTCGAGCAGGGACGAAAGTCGGGCTTAGTGATCCGGTGGTACCGCATGGAAGGGCCATCGCTCAACGGATAAAAGCTACCCTGGGGATAACAGGCTTATCTCCCCCAAGAGTCCACATCGACGGGGAGGTTTGGCACCTCGATGTCGGCTCATCGCATCCTGGGGCTGAAGTAGGTCCCAAGGGTTGGGCTGTTCGCCCATTAAAGCGGTACGCGAGCTGGGTTCAGAACGTCGTGAGACAGTTCGGTCCCTATCTGTCGTGGGCGTAGGAAATTTGAGAGGAGCTGTCCTTAGTACGAGAGGACCGGGATGGACGTACCGCTGGTGTACCAGTTGTTCCGCCAGGAGCACCGCTGGGTAGCTATGTACGGACGGGATAAACGCTGAAAGCATCTAAGCGTGAAGCCCCCCTCAAGATGAGATTTCCCAGTATGTAAGACCCCTTGAAGACGACGAGGTAGATAGGCTGGGGGTGGAAGTGCAGCAATGCATGGAGCTGACCAGTACTAATCGGTCGAGGGCTTATCCAATAGCAAGTTGTAATTCGCATGTTTCGTTTCGAATCTAGTTTTCAGAGAACGATCTCTGAATGTAAGCTAAGCTATGCGTTTGGTGGCGATGGCGGAGGGGTTCCACACGTACCCATCCCGAACACGACCGTTAAGCCCTCTAGCGCCGATGGTACTTGGACCGCAGGGTCCTGGGAGAGTAGGACGCCGCCAAGCAACAGGAAGACACACTTGATGATATCGAGTGTGTCTTTTTTATTTTAATGTAAATCATTTTATGTAATTCATTAGTTCTGATTTGACTTGTTATATACATAAAATACTGGCGTTCCAATCCTTAAAGCTGTGATACAATAGGTGAGGTCTATATAGAAAACGGAAACACGCATAAGTACGAGGAGGAACAGTGAACACGATGAAATCAGCCCCGTTTATTGCCGTGGAAGGTCCGATCGGAGCGGGGAAAACAACGCTGGCAACGATGCTTTCCCATGAATTGAATCTTCCGTTAGTTAAAGAAATCGTAGAAGAGAATCCATTTCTGGCTTCCTTTTATCAGGATATCGACGAGTGGAGTTTCCAATTGGAAATGTTTTTTCTGTGTAATCGGTTTAAACAGCTGGAAGACACGGGCGCTCATTATGTAGAGCAGAATACCCCAGTCATTTCAGACTATCATATCTATAAAAACATGATTTTTGCCGATCGTACCTTAAAGGGAACGAAACGGGATAAATATCGTCAAATCTATCATCTGTTAACAGATGATCTGCCAAAGCCCAACCTGGTGCTCTATATTGAAGCTGAACTCGATACGTTGATGTACCGCATTAACAAGCGTGGACGCTCATTTGAGCAGGATATGGACCCGGCATATATGGAACAACTGATCGCCGATTACAAAACAGGCATGGACTATCTGGCAAATAGCTCAAATCCGCCAGTAATCATTAAGGTCAATGCAGAGCAACTCGACTTTGTGGAACATCCTGAACACTTCAGGCAAATTGTTAATCAGGTAAAGGAGTATATCATATGAATAACTATGGCATTCCAACGAATGCATTAATTACGGTAGCAGGTACGGTTGGGGTGGGCAAATCCACGTTAACGGCTGCACTTGCGCAGCGTTTGAACTTCAAGACCTCTCTAGAGCAAGTTGATCATAATCCATATTTGGAGAAGTTCTATCATGACTTTGAGCGTTGGAGCTTCCATCTGCAGATTTATTTCCTGGCAGAGCGATTCAAGGAACAGAAAAAGATTTTTGAACTGGGTGGCGGATTCGTACAGGATCGTTCTATCTATGAAGATACGGGCATTTTTGCACAAATGCATGCAGATCAAGGAACCATGTCTGCTACAGATTTCGAGACATACAGCAGTTTATTTGAAGCGATGGTAATGACACCGTATTTCCCACATCCAGACGTGCTGATCTATCTGGAAGGCAGTCTGCCTTCGATTTTAAACCGTATTACGGAACGCGGACGCGAGATGGAGATTCAGACGGACCGTTCGTACTGGGAACACATGCACGAGCGCTATTCCGTGTGGATTGATCAGTTTACAGCTTGCCCTGTGCTGCGTCTGAACATTGATGAGTATGATGTGCATGATCCGGCATCGGTGGATGCCATTTTGGCACAGATTGCAGCTGTCATTCAGCCTTCCAAGGAAGTGCAAAGGTAAGATAGAGAGAGCTTTTCAATGTAGTTTTCTCGGTTACATTGGTTATATCTATGATACAGATATGGACAACATCCCTTCTACGGCTATTATGCTGTTGGAGGGGTGTTTTTTTATGTACCAAGGGAATGATTATGAGAGGTTTGTGGACAAAACTAAAATGATATTCGAGCGAATAAGGAAATGGATGCTTAATATATCTTTTCTATTATGTAAATACATGGCACCAAAAGTAGAAAAATGTTGAATAATAAGTCTTTTTGTGGTTTCATAGGAAAGGTGAATTCTGGAAAAGAAGCATATGCATGACTCAGGAGGGAAAGACAACGTGGAAGAGAAACAAGGAGTTAAAATCGGTATGCCGATCATTGGTGGCTTAATTGCAGCCATTCTGGGAGGCATCGTATGGGCAGCTATTGCTGCAATGACCGATTATGAGGTGGGATTAATTGCGATTCTGATTGGAGCGCTCACAGGTTACGCAGTTGTGTTGTTCTCCAATAAACAAATTGCGACGGTACATAAGATTATTGCCGTACTGTTTGCACTTGTCGGCATTTTGTTGGGGAAATATCTGACGGTGGTTTATTTTACTTCTGAACTGTTTGGTGATGTCGGCGTGATGGAACTTGTGTTTGATAGCGAGATGATCAGTGCGTTTGTGGAAACCTTCCAGGAGTACTTCAGTCAACCGATTGATTTGTTATTCATCGTGCTTGCGATTGTGTCTGCATGGCAGATTCCTGGCCGGATGGCGAGAACCAGTCTAGCTACGGATGCATCTTCATCGGATCACGCACCAAGAGCTTAATCGGATAGACGGTGGACGCTTGGCAGTAAAATGAAGAACGTTTGACAGAAGAAACTTAATGCTCATCATCCTAAGCACTTGTGAAAAGGTTATATCGAAGGACTGGGAGCAGAAGAAAAACGTAGTAAAGAGCATCTACTTTAAAAGATATTTATAAAGTACTCAGAGTGAGCAGCAGTTAGGCTTGTTCACATTGCGGCTGAGATACTTACATACATAGGGACGATACGCCTGAGGGTGTACGTCCCTTTTGTGTATACACCAGGTAGGGGGATATTGCTCATAACTTTTGCAACAATTCGGATCGATTTAAATTACTTACCACATAACCCTAGTAAATATCCAGCATGTTCATAAGGTTAATTACAAGAAAGATATGTTCACCCCAAAAGGTAGGTTCAGTTATCCGAAGGGTCATTTACTGTGAATAAAGCTGATGACGAGGGATTACTTTTATCACTAGAGGACAGAGCTCTAAGTTCAAGACTATCGTTTACAGTACACATCTGACGACAATGAGAATTAAATAAAACTGTATGTGGTTGAATACAGGGTTATATTATTTGTTTTGGTCAGCAAATACAGCCATAGCATCTCTCATAAATACTGCCAAACCATCGCCAAACTGATCAATATTACGCGTGAAGCGATCATCGTCCACGTACATCTGACCAAGTCCTCTGAAGGCTTCAGGCGAGTAGCTTCCCATCTGATTCAGCCAGGTGTACCATTCTTGAATACCGGCCTGTGCCTCGGCAGATGCTGGTTCTGTGTGACGAAGTGCGGCTAGACGCTTGTAGATTTCGTTCATTTGATTGGATAGAGCCTTCTGATCTGTGGTTGATTTACTGTGCAGCTTCTGATTTGCGTGATCGACGGCATGGTCTCCCCAACGTTCCCGCGCTTCTTGTTCATACGGATTCTGGCTAAAATCAAATCCTTCGAATTGTTCTTTGGCTGTCATTTTAATTTCTCCTCTCACGTGTAAAACCGTTCTATCAATGGTAGCAATCATCTGGTCCAAGCGTTGGCGCTTCTCCAGCAGTATAAGTCGATGCATTTTAAGTGCTTCTTCCGGATTGAAGGAGGGGTTGGTTATAATGTTTTTGATCTCCTTCAGAGAGAAGTCGAGTTCCTTGAAAAACAATATTTGCTGCAACCGTTCCAGGTTGGCATCTGAATATAATCGATATCCGGCAGAAGTTACTTCGTCCGGTGTTAACAATCCGATCTCATCATAGTGATGCAGTGTGCGCACACTGATCGAGGCAAGTTCGGCAACTTCTTTTACCTTCATGGCCATGTGTGAAACCTCCTTACAACACCGATTGTACAGTGTCACGTTACGTGAGAGTCAACCGTTGAAAATGAAAAAACAAGATGCGAGCATGGAAGCTGCATCTTGATCATGGATTGATGACAGGATGTGACTGGATATGACTGAATTATTATAACATTCAGTCACTGTAGGGGAGCGGCTGTGCTTCTATGTCGAAGACATGGGTTGCTGCCGCGCCGCGGGGGTGTTTTGAGGCTCCTCTGTTATGGAGAGGAGCGTGAGCAGTTGTGGGTTGCACCATGTATGCGGTGCAGCCCACGGGGCTGGCAGTGCAGGGAGAGCAGGGCTACGCCTGCATCCCGCGAACTGCCGCAGCGAACTGCGCAGCCGCTGCGCGCACGTCGGCCGCGCCCGCGATGGCGGAGATGACGGCTACGCCGTCGGCTCCAGCCGCCATCACGGCGGCCGTGGTATCGGGCGTAATGCCGCCGATACCCACAATCGGAACTGCGATGCCTGCGGCGCGCAGTTCCGCCACCCCTGCGGGGCCCAGCACAGCATGGGCATCCGCTTTGGAGCGCGTCGGGTACATGGGCCCGACGCCAAGGTAGTCGGCGCCCGCCTGCAACGCACGGCGCGCCTCATCCACAGAGTGGGCGGATACGCCAAGCATCCGCCCATCTCCAATGCGGGCGCGTACTAGCGCCGCGTCCGCATCATCCTGGCCGACATGCATGCCGTCGGCCTCCACCGCTACAGCCAGCTCCACATCATCGTTCACGATGAACGGGACCCCGTGCTGGCTGCACACCTCGCGAAGCCGCATTGCAAGCGTGATGCAAGCTTCGCCGACCAGGGCGCCAGTTCCCTTTTCACGGAACTGGAACAGCGTAATGCCGCCAGCAATGGCCTGGCGCAGCACTTCCACAGGGTCTTGCTTTGTATTGACGCTGCCCATCACTAAATATACCTGCATCGCGCGTCGTACCGCTTCTGCATCCCAAGGGCGCATCACTGCTCACCCCGCTGTCTGCGCTGATACGCAAAATGATTTGTCGGCCCATGTCCGGCCCCAATCCCCAGCTCATCTTCGATGGCTGCCTGAATGAATGCTCGCGCGGTCGTAACGGCAGCCAGAACAGGTGAACCCTTGGCTAACTCTGCGGTGATGGCAGCAGAGTATGTGCACCCCGTTCCGTGTGTATGACGGGTTACCACACGAACATTCTCCAGATAATGAAAAGACTGCCCATCGTAGAGCACATCCACGATCATGCCACTTCCTTCATCATGACCACCTTTGACCAAAGCATACGTTGAGCCCATCTGTACAATCCGTCTTGCGGCTTCTTCCCGCTGGCTCAGATTGGTGATAGACATCCCGGTAAGCAGTTCCGCTTCCGGGATATTGGGTGTTGTGATCAGGGCATGGGGCAACAGATCCGTAACCAACGCCTTTACAGCTTCCTGCTGGAGAAGGGGGGCGCCACCTTTGGCTACCATCACAGGGTCGATGACCAGATTAGCCCAACGGTATTGCTGCCATTTCTCAGCGACTAGACGAATAATCTCGGCACTATATAACATGCCGGTCTTCGTTGCGGTTGGTTGAAAGTCTTCGCCGGTCGAGTCCAATTGCTGGGCAATGCCATCGTAAGGGATGGGAAAAACGCCCTGCACACCAGTTGTATTTTGGGCAGCAATAGCGGTGATAACGGTCATGCCGTATACACCAAGTTCTTGGAATGTTTTCAGATCGGCCTGAATGCCTGCGCCGCCCCCGTTATCGGAGCCTGCAATGGTTAGCGCTTGAGCAATACTCATACTGCACCTCCACGGATCTGACGGATCTGTGCGCGTTCTGCCAAGAGGTCTGGTGTTACTTGTGCCAGTTGATTCAACAATTCAATCTGGAAGCTACCCGGCCCCTGATGAGCTGTCCGCTCTGCCGCCAGTTCAGCTGCTACACCATAAAACGCTAGCGCTTCAACAACACTGCCTAGAAGATCGGCTCCTGATTCCGCTATGGCTGTAAAAGCGCCAATCACTGAACTGAGCAGACAGCCAGCACCTGTGACCTGAGTGAGCAGGGCATGACCATTACTCGTGAGGAATGTGGATTGTCCATCAGTAATAATATCTTCTTTTCCGGTAATGACCACGACACAGCCAAGTTTATGCGCTGCCCGCTCCGCAATGCCGATTCGGTCGCCCTCACCTGATCCTGCGTCCACACCTTTAATACTCCAACTCTCACCGATGACATTAGCGACCTCTGCCACATTGCCGCGCAGTACCGTGAGACGAAGTTCACGAATGAGCATCTGCACGGTTTCCGTGCGATAGGTGGTTGCGCCAGCTCCAACCGGATCAAGCACCACAGGCACGTGATGCGCATTAGCCGATTGGCCTGCCAGACGGATTGCCTGAACGACTTTGTCATCGAGTGTACCGATGTTGAGTACCACGGCTCCTGACATCTTGGCGACATCAGCGACCTCTTCATGAGCATAGGCCATAAAAGGGGACGCACCGAGTGCAAGCAGACCATTGGCTGTGAAGGGAGCCACGACAAGGTTAGTGATATTGTGTACCAGCGGATTTTGCGTACGAACACGTTCCAGATAAGACATATAATTTCCTCCTTGTTTTGAAGTAACCCGATCGGCGGAAGTCCGATATCTGGAGTCACTCAACAGAATAATTGGATATGAGTTCCCTTGTTGAGTTGGGGCGCAGAGTCTAACAACAGCCAGATGCATTAATGCGGGAAAAGCAGAAACGTAAAATCTAAATCAATTTCATAACTCACTAAAATGGATTTTTGGAACTGGATATAGACAAATTGAATCATTCTGATCGATATCTAGCGAAACAGTAAAAAACGAAACGATACAAAATACAGAAAGTGAACCCAGGGTATTTCTCCAAACTCAGGCAAGCAATACTGTGATGGATGTTAGCATCCAACCAGTGTCTTGAAGTCCAGGCTGGTCGATACCCAACTGATTGGGGCACGATCGATCGGGGCACGACTGGTCAGACGATGTTTCTAAAGAACACAGGACGTCTTATTTGGCTGTCAGGTCCTCCTTTTGAAATGTAAGGAACATCAGACACGTTATTCCCAGAATCTCCTGACCAAAACGCTGCAAACAGCTATTTATTCTGATATAACATGTTTCAGGTTCTTTAGATTTCTGCAACCGCTCCAAATCCCTGAATAGGACGCCTCAGATTCGTTAGCGGTCGTAGCATGCTCTGTTTCGATCAAGTTAAGGAGCGTTTCAGCTCCCAGTAGGCTTGAAGATAAGCGCTAATTACATTACCAAATACATATCAACAAGCCACCCAAACGCATATCAATCTGCCCAGATGCACATCAAGCCACTTAGGATTGTTATAAATTCTGATCCTCCGATGCTTGCTTCAGGCCAATTCCATTTCGCAAAACTTCATGCATTCGATCCTACGTTTTGCTAACTTTGCTTTTAATCACATTGCTTTCATTCCCTTTATGTTCAATCACTTTTCCTTTATTCGCGTTGCTCTCCTTTATTTACTCTCCTTGCAGAGTAATAAAAGTATCCTCGGCTTTCACCGATTCAGGAATCAAATCCTGTTCAACGAGCCATGTACGTACATTTTCCCACGATTCCATTTCCTGCCGACCAAATGGTTGGCCTTCTTCATTCATGAGTGGTAGCAGAATTGCCAGGCTTTTGGTTTCGATCTCCGGGTCAAGCGGTGATGTTTCATTCTCATGAGCGAGCAGAATACTCAAGGCTTCTTCTGGATGCTCAGTCACATATTTCTGTCCTTCCTGGACCGCTTTGACGAACCGGGTAAGTTGGTCTTTTTTTGCTTCAATGCCAGCTTCACTTGCAGTCAGGACCAATTCATAATAATCAGGCACACCATAATCGACGGGGTTAATCGATTTCATGGCATGTCCTTCTTTCTCCAAAATCAATTGTTCATGGTTAATAAAACCACCCATAATCGCATCCGCTTGTCCGGAAGCCAGCGAAGGAATCAGATCGAACCCAACGTCGACCAGATTTATGTTGTCGGGATTGCCGCCATCCTTACTGATCATCGTGCGTACCATCGCTTCGTACAGAGGAATGGAGGAATAACCAACAGTCTTTTCTTCAAGATCTTTGGGTGAACTTACGTTGCCATTCGCTTCGGTCAACAGATGCACAAGCGGGTGCCGAACAACAGCAGCAATGGAACGTACAGGAATGTTCTCGCCACGCGCGAGCAAGATTTGGGGCTGGTAACTTAGGGCCAGATCAATTTTTCCGGCAGCAACAAGTTTGAGCGAATCATTGGTATCCGCAGGCATCTGAATATCGAGATCCAGACCTTGGTCTGCAAAGTATCCTTTTTCCTGAGCCACATAGATGAAGGAGTGTACTGCATTCGGGTACCAGTCGAGCATGATAGACAGTTTATCTTTGGCGTCTGATGCAGGTTCGGTTGCAGACGGATCTGTTTGCTGTGTATTGGTTGCCGAATCTGTTGTTGGCGTATTTTGGCTATTGTCTGTGGTGCTGCATCCGCTAACGATCAGCAAAAGGCTAATGAGTATGATGGGAAGCAGGGAGTATATACCTTTGTTATTCATAAATGAAGTTCCTCATTTCATCGTTTTGATTTGTAGAAAATGGGCAACAGCATGTTAACGATAATGTGACAATGAACTGATTGAAGATGTTGCTGAAATTGTGCATAAGATATGTTTTGTTTTGAAGATTGTAACTACTGTATTTACATCTAATTTCTGTCTAAGTATTATCCAACCTTTCTTTTGCCTCCATGACGATGACGCCGTATGCTAAACCGTTTCTCCAGCCAGGTAATCAGTACAAACAAAACGATCCCAAGCAGGGATAACAGCAAAATGGCGGCAAACATCGCATCCGTGTTCATGTTGCTGGACATACGACGGCTGAAGTACCCTAGACCTTTGCTACCACCGAGCCATTCGCCAATCGTTGCCCCAACCACGCAGTACACCACAGACATCTTTAGCCCCGAGAAAAAAGAGGGAAGTGCCAGCGGAACCTGGAGTTTGCAAAAAATATCCCACTTGCTGGCGCCCATGGTGAGCAACAGTTCACGCTGCTCTGGATCGCCTTGGCGGAGTCCATCGTAGGTACTGACCACAATGGGGAAGAATGCGATTAAAAATACCACGGCGACTTTGCTCCACAACGTGTAACCAAACCACAGGATAAATACGGGGGACAAGGCAATCAACGGTATGGTCTGACTGATCACGATGAAGGGATACAATGCCCTTTCAATCGATCGGTTCATATGCATGCCTGTTGCCAGCGTAATTCCAGTCACTATGGACAAGACAAAACCAACAACAACCTCCATAAAGGTAGCAGGCAGATGGATGGTCAACAGCAGACGGCGATGCTCAACCAGTGAGCTTACGATGGCCGTGGGTGCAGGAATGATGAAGGAGGGCACCCATCCCATACGCACAATCACTTCCCAGATCGCCAGTAATAAGAACATGAGCATAATGAACAGACCATATTGGGAAAACGACCTCGAGAGCCACTTTAAACACCACGTCCAGACGCTAACCTCAGCTCTATCGTGCATGCAATTGTTCCTCCAGTTGTTGCCTCATCTGCACGAGAGCCGGTTCGTAGATCATGTCCGAATGCCTTGGGCGTGGTAAAGGAACCGTCATCTCCTGCAACTGCTGACCTTGCCCTCCTGGAGTTAACAGAATGATACGGTCACTTAACAGCAGGGCTTCTTCGATGTCATGTGTAATGAACATCACGGTTTGGCCAAAGCTCTCCCACAGCTCCAGCAACCAGCGATGCATTTCTCGTTTGGTTAATGCGTCGAGTGCACCGAAGGGTTCATCCAGCAACATGAGCTGCCCGCCTGTAAGCAAGGTACGAAGCAATGCCACCCGCTGCCGCATGCCGCCGGATAACTCATCCGGATAGGAATGTTCATAACCGGACAAGCCGAACCTTGCCAATCCTGCGATGATATCGGCTCGTAGTTTGTCCTTATCCTGTCGGCCTGGTGCAAGCTCGGCAGGTAGCATGCAGTTCTCCATGACGGTACGCCAGGATAACAGCAGATCTTTCTGCGGCATATAGGCGACTCGTCCGAGCCGTTGTCCTTGCGGGACATCAGCTATATCGATGGTGCCAACGGTTGGTTCATGCAAGCCTGCGAGCAGCTTGAAGAGCGTGCTTTTACCTGATCCGCTGGAGCCGATGAGCGAGACAAATTCTCCTTGTTGAACCTGAAGCGACACATTGGAGAGCACAGGGGAACCCTTTTTTTCGGGAAAAGCAAAGCTTACGTTGTGAATGGTTACATGGTTATCCATCTGATCCTCACCCCCTTGATGTCAGACTACTGCAATAACAACGGCATCCTATACTCTGCAAAAGGAACAAAAAAGACCCACCCATTTCCGGAGAAATGAGTGGGTCTGTAAGTTAAATCCGCAATTTATCTTCACATACATGAAAAAATTCCGCTTACTAAAAGGCCGCTCCACTTCCCTCCGCTGGTATGATCCAGATCAGGTTCAAAGGGTCCGAATAGTCATATTCGTCTCAGCCGCAAGGCTCCCCTAGTGCAAAAGTTCAAGATATGCAGTTGTGTGTTCAGCATATATCAATCGAACATGAACTGTAAAGAGGCAGCATGATAGAATTCTTGAGATGAACTTGGAGTCATACCCGAACAACTGAACAATTTACCTGGGCTCCCTAACCCGATATAATAGTGGTGGCGCATATTGGCCGGATCACAAATGCAGGTGGGATTGTTCTCCCTCCTAGGCAGAATGGGGACCCGAGTTGAAAACGTTCAAAAAAGTATATATTGAGATCACGAGTATCTGCAATCTGGCATGCAGCTTCTGTCCGCAGACACAGCGTGCCAAAGGATTCATTGACCCTGAAGTCTTCAACAATATACTGGATCAAGTTAAACCACACACCAATCATATTTACTTACATGTCAAAGGTGAACCCTTGTTGCATCCCAAAATAGATCTGTTGCTCGATTCCGCACATGAGAAGGGACTCAAGGTGAACATTACAACGAATGGTACACTGCTGCCCAAGACTCAGCATAAATTGCTTGGCAAACCGGCGCTGCGGCAGATGAATTTCTCCCTGCACAGCTTCGATGGGCATGAAGGTTCAACAGATCGTGACGGGTATCTGCGTCATATTTTGTCCTTTGTACACGAGGCCGTTAAGCACAATGTCATCATTTCATTCCGGTTGTGGAATCTGACACAGGATAACTTCACAAATGCTCAGATGAATCGAAATCGGGAGACCCTTGAAGTATTGGAACGTGAGTTTAATCTGGACTTCCGCATTGAGGAAAAAGTAGTTCCAGGCAGCGGGGTCAAAATTGCCCCGAATGTATACCTGAATCAGGACCATGAGTTCCAGTGGCCAAGTCTGGATGCACCTGAAGATGACGGTAAAGGCTTTTGCCATGCACTTCGCGGTCAGGCAGCTGTGCTTGTAGATGGAACGGTGGTTCCATGCTGTCTCGATGGCGAGGGTGTGATTAACCTTGGTAATGTGCACGAGAAGTCATTCTCGGAGATTATTGAGGGTGAGCGAGCGAACAATCTGGTATATGGCTTCTCCAAACGCGAAGCTGTAGAAGAGTTGTGTAGAAAGTGCGGTTATCGTCAGAGATTTGGAGCCTGATATCTTATATCAGCAAGCCAGAAGCCATTCAAGATCACACATTTGGAGACAAATGCAGTGGTCTTTCTTTGTTATCGGGGATTAAGTGAGGGGTATATACGTTACAAATGAGCATACCAGAGGTTGATATGAGCATATTGCTTGAGAGACCTAGCATGCAAAAAATGCCGATATGACAGGGATTGTACGATGTCATGATATATCTGATCTAATGATTATTCTAGTTACCTCCCTTATTTGGTAAGATTAGGTTGTAGATCGGACAGAGGTGCACCTCTGAAGATCTTCCAGTACAAGCCCAGGCTGTACACTACCAAAAAACGAGAGAATAAGGGAGGAATAAAGTTATGAAAAAAATGTTGACGTTGTTACTGTCCGCTGGTTTGGTTGCTTCTATATTTGGTGCAGTTCCGGCTGCGGCTGCGCCTACGGTTGTAAATTCAACCATTGTGGTTCCAAAGGGCACGACCTATGACGGCCAAGGTAAAACATTTGTAGCCAATCCTTCCACACTGGGCGACGGATCTCAAGCAGAAAATCAGAAGCCAGTCTTCCGTCTGGAGGCAGGGGCCACGCTCAAAAACGTAAACATTGGATCACCAGCTGCTGATGGTGTTCACTGTTATGGCAACTGTAATATATCGAATGTGGTCTGGCAGGACGTGGGCGAGGATGCACTGACATTGAAGTCTGCCGGAACGGTTAACATTACCGGTGGGGCAGCGTATAAGGCTTATGATAAAGTGTTCCAGATGAATGCAGCTGGAACAATTAACATCAAAAATTTCCGTGCAGATGATATTGGCAAACTGGTTCGCCAAAATGGTGGAACTTCCTTTGCAGTTAACATGACGCTGGATAACTCCAACATTTCCAATGTAAAAGATTCGATTATGCGTACAGACAGCAGCACATCACAAGGGAAAATTACGAATACCCGTTATTCCAAAGTACCAACGTTGTTCAAGGGGTTTGCTTCAGGGAAAACGAGCCAGTCTGGGAACACGCAATATTAGACAGAAGATTGAATCGCTGGAGTTGGTAAAAGTTTAAGCTCTGCTTGTAATTTGAAGTTAAAATATAACGCCAAAAAGAGCGTTCCAAGGTCATTGTTACAATGACTTTGTGGGACGCTCTTTGTAATGCAGATGTCATAGTATAGTTCTGCTGAGCAATGTTTTATAGAGGATGCTCAAATTATTGCTCTCCCGGAACTTCAACGATGACTTTGCCTTTCTCGGGGACAACAGAACCGGTATCAATAGAGTCCAATTTGTTCATGATTTCGTAAGAGGTTTCTTCAAGCATGCGAGAGTACTTAAATGATACGAGTGTTTGACCTGTTACGGAAGGACGAGTCCCTGCTTCAGCAACGGCTTTGTTTTTAATAAAGAACAGGTCACCGATGGTTCCGGCATTTTTGCTGATGTTAGCCTGCCATTGTAGCAGTGCACTTCCATTTTTAAGGATATAATAACTGATCAGATCGTTATCCTCAACAACGAAGAAACGATCTTTTTTGTCTTGTTCAAAAATGTATTCAATGGATGAATCCACTGGACCCAAAGGGTTGCGAATGTCCAGACGTGCTTGTCCCAGTTCAGAGAAGCGTGGCAGATGCAGTGCGGCTTCACGCGCCACAGTCAGATCGGAACTGTTATATTCTTTTACAATCGTAGCATCGGTAGTGTAAATGTAGGCTTCCTTGGCCTTCTGGTTCCACTGCACCTTGGCACCAAAAGCTTCACCGATGGCACGGAGCGGAAGCATCGCTTTACCATTCACCAGAATCGGCGCTGAGGATAATGTCGCATTCTGACCGTTTTTCTTCATTGTTTTGCTGTTAGGTGTAAGGACATACTTATCGCTGCCTGTGCTAATGCTGATCTCTTTTGTTTTGTTATTGTAACCAAACGTATAGTTGCCGAGGAATTGAAGCTCCGTCAATGCCACGTACGTAATACCCTGCCGTATGACAACATCATATTGAGCTTGAACATTGTTAATATAAGCTGTCGGTTTAGGTTTAGTTGTTGCGGCTTCCGCCACAGTGGATGAGAGTAAGGCAGGTGCCGTGCCTGCGGTGAGTATCGAAGCGGCAAGGACCATTTTCCATGTTTTAAGCTGCCAAACAGAATTGTAATCTTTCATCACTATCAATCTCCCTTCTAATGTTTAAGACGGACTACATAACCTAAATGTTTCATATTATGGAAAGTGAACCATCAGATTCTTTCCCCTGTTACCCCAAATGAAGCATGATGATTTTTCTAGGGATTGCCACAAATACCCATCTGATGTACATTAGAAGCAATGAAATAAGTGAACCGGGAGCTCAATGAAGTTGGGCTGAGAGAGCGGCCTTGTGCCGCTGACCGTACATCTGATCTGGGTAATGCCAGCGTAGAGAACATGGATTTGCGATATGTAAGGGTGAATTGTGGGAATGAACGTGGATGAACAACAGACCTCTTTGAACTGTGGTGGTGTATCTGCCATGACGGAGGGGGGCTGGTTGATATTCCGTATTTTCGACATCCATCCAATACATCATTGTGAGGATTGTACACTGTACGTAAGGCCTGCCCGGAACCGGGGAGGCTTTTTCGTTTATTTTGATAACCCCCACAGGGAACAAAGGAAGGACGTAGAGAAAATGGCAACAAAAGCAGGCAACAAGCGATTGAAACTAACGGATATTCTGGTAACCATCGTGATCGCAGTAGTGTTTGGGGTGATTTACAAGATATGGGGACCTACATATGACTTGATGAAACCATTTGGCGTTCATGCGGAGCAGATGATCTACGGCATGTGGTTTATGGCGGGCACGTTTGCTTTTGTTATCATTCGTAAACCAGGCGTGGCTATTCTTGCCGAAGTTGCGGCATCAACGGTAAGTGCTTTTCTGGGTAGTGAATGGGGCATGTCCACACTTGTATACGGTCTGTTGCAAGGATTGGGAGCCGAGATATTCTTCGCCGCATTTTTGTATCGCAAAACCAATCTGTTTGTCACCTGTCTTGCAGCCATAGGAGCCGCAGCGGCTTCGCTTTTGCTGGATTACCAGTACGGGTATATTGATTCACTCTCGGCCTGGAACTACACGTTATTTATCGGATTCCGCTTCATTGGAAGCATCTTGATTGCTGGAGTGTTCGCTTATTATCTCGCCAAAGCATTGGAACTGACTGGTGTAACGCGCTCACTTAGACCGGTATCCAAACAAGATTATGAGGCGCTGGATTAGATGAGCGGAGAGGAAAATTCGCAAGCGGTAAGTGTGACAAATCTAAGATGCAAGTTCCCGGGAGAGGAAGCCTTGATATTTCAAGGCTTGTCTCTTTCTGTGCGTCAAGGGGAGAAAGTGCTGTTGCTTGGCCCAAGTGGCTCCGGTAAATCGACGTTATTGCAAATTCTGAGCGGTCTGATACCCCGTTCGGTTGAGATTCCGATGAAATGTGATGATATTCAGGTTCCCGCCCAAGCAGGAGTGGTCTTTCAAGATCCGGATACCCAGTTCTGTATGTCCTTTACGGATGAAGAGATCGCATTTGTTCTGGAAAACCGAAATATTCCGCGTGAAGAGATGCCTGCTCTGATTGAATATTATCTGAAACAAGTGGGGTTATCCTTTGAACAGAATCGTGTATTGATCCAGTCCATGTCTCAGGGGATGAAGCAGCGTCTTGCGATTGCTTCGATGCTTGCCATGGACCCGGAGGTATTGTTTTTGGATGAACCCACTGCACTTCTGGATGATGAGGGGACTTCCCAGGTATGGGATACCGTCAAACGGATCGCCAGTGACAAAACGATCATCATCGTTGAACACAAAATAAACAAGATTGTGGATATGGTCGACCGCATCATTGTATTATCACCTGAAGGAAAGATTGTGGCGGATGGGCCAGCACAGCAGGTATTTACAGATGAACGGGGCAAGCTGAAGGCTTATGGAATCTGGTATCCGGGTGTGTGGGATGAGCACGAGCAGGCAACTAAGGAAGAAGAGGGAAGTACTTCTGGAGAGCTTCAAGTGTGTGTGGACCACGGCATCTCAAGTTTGGAAGCACAGCAATCGTCTGGCTTATCCGATACACCGGGTATATCCCTCATCTCTCACGTCTCATCCTTATCACCTGTATCACCCGGCTATCTGCCTGCACTGGACTTGCAACAGTTCACCGGATGGCGTGGGAAAACACCCTTCATTCAGGTAGAACAGGCCAAAGTATGGCATGGGGATTGGATTGGTATTGTCGGAGCTAATGGAGCTGGCAAGAGTTCATTGTTGTTATCTCTGATGAGTATCCTGAAAACAACAGGTCATTATGAGGTGGACGGTCAGCCTTCTGGCAAAACGGAGCAGCTTGCAGATCGAATTGCGTTTGTATTTCAGAACCCGGAGTTTCAATTTGTGACCAACACGGTCGCGGAAGAAGTGGAATTCTCATTGCTGGGGGGCAGGCTGACAACGGAAGAAAGACTTGTCAGGACTGATCATATGTTGAATCAATTTGGGCTAATAGCCCTCTCCGAGCGCCATCCCTACCAATTATCGATGGGGCAGAAACGACGCTTGAGCGTTGCCTCTGCACTGGTGAGAGAGCAGCGAATACTGCTGTTGGATGAACCTACTTTTGGACAGGATGCCCGCAATACGTTTGCCATGTTAGCACAGCTGGAGCAATTGCGGAGAGAGGGAACAGCCATTGTTATGGTTACCCATGATCGTGAAATCGTAAAAAGATATTGCACCCGAATCTGGATGGTAGATGAGGGGAGGTTATCTGATGCAACTGTCGTTTCCTCACCGTGAAACCTGGCTTCATAACGTCAATCCGGGATTAAAGATGATCATTCTGACGATGATGTTTGTCATCGTTATCCTCATTCACAATCTGAATGTAATGACCAACGTTGCGATGGCGATGATGTTATTACTGTGCTGGACAGGTCATCCGTGGTACAGATTGATACTGTACGCATCACCATTCATTCTGGTGTTTATCTCGACGTCTACAGGTATGATGATGTTTGGTAAGGGCGAGACCACATGGTATAAGTGGGGACTGATCCACATAACCGAAGAGAGTTTCTATCGCGGTCTACACTTGGGTTTTCGCTCGTTGACTATGGCCGCGGCTGGGTTACTCTTTGGTCTTACGACCAAGCCTGTCAGACTGTTTTATTCTCTGATGCAGCAGTGGAAGCTTCCGGCGAAATACGCCTATAGCTTTCTGGCCGCGATGCGCATGATCCCCATTTTGCTGGATGAATTCCAGACGCTCCGTTACGCGATTCGTATTCGTGGAACACAGCAACGTGGCTCTCGCTGGAATGTGTATCGTACACTCAAGCGTTACGCTATTCCGCTGCTGGCACAGAGTATTCGCCGTGCACAGCGAATGGCGGTAGCGATGGAAGCGAAAGGGTTCACAGATGGCGCGAGCCGCACGTATTACATTCAGATTGGCTATTCGCGAGCTGATCTGTGGTTTGTATTTTATTATATGCTCACCTTAACAGCGGCTTATTACATCGGGATTACCTTTCCTTATCATGCTACGATGGTGGATGTAAGGTAATACGGGCAGATAGATAGAAATATATTGAGGTAAACGGTAACTTTTTCCTTTTTACTGCGTCTCTATTGGAAATAACTTCTAATGAATGGGGATGAACGAGAGTGAAGACGGGTCCTGACTGGCAGAGAACGGGGTACAAATGGATTACCATGACTGGATTATCAGCTGTGCTGTTGACGGGCTGGATGCTGCTGGATTCCAAAATGGTCGCCCTTGAAGGACAAGCTTTGGCTACAACGCCACAAGCATTGGGGGCAAGTTCCCAAGTCTTAACTGCAAAGTTAGCTTACAAACAAGGAGACACCGTTACGCTTATTAATGACATCCCTCTGTTCAAAAACAGAAGGGACGGCAGTGTGGCTGCTGACAAGCTGGGGATTGAATACTATACAACAAAAAACGAAAAGTATACGTTGGCCTCGGTTCGAGGTGAGTGGGTGCAGCTTAAGTCAACCGATTATGGAAACTTTTGGCTGCCAAGTTGGTATGCACTGAAGGAGAGCAGAAGTATGACGGAAACAGCTCCCCAAAGCTTCACACTCCAATCAGGCAGCAAGTTGTATCTGGTTCCAGATAGTTCTACAACTTGGTCTAGTGAGAAAGCGCTAACAGATAAGGCTGTTATTGTTGCAAAGTGGAAAGGCTGGTATGGGGTCTCCATTGCCCCACGAGTCTGGAATAAAGAATCTTTCACGTATCGGCCAGGACTCTTCTGGATCAAGGCACAGGCTATAGAACAGCGGATGAATGTGGCTGATGGCTGGTTCATTCAGGAGGCATCGCTGCCAACTTCGGTTATACGCCATCTGACAGATATGAAGCTGAACAATGCAATCACCTCCAAACAAGTGGCTGGGTGGTTAGGCGAACCGGATTGGAAAGAGAGTTCAAGCAATTTGAATGATACTGGTTATGCAATGAGTATTGGGCAGACCTGGAGATATGAGCGGGAAGATGCACAATTTCTGGTCACATTCAACAAGAATGGCAAGGTGGTCAGGACACGCTGGAATCTACCACAGGATAATCGAAATGCTGTCGTTTCCGATTGGAACATCAGTCGGGCGGATGAATATGGGTTCACAACAAAAATCTATGGCACAACACTGCCAACGACAATCCCTTGGAAACCGGTATGGACCAACCAGGGGGATATTAACTACACTTTTTTACAAGCAGCCACGGATGACGTGCTCCTGATGAAAGGCGATGACGGTGGATTTAGCGGAGGTTACTACGAAGGTTCCATATATGCCCTTGACCGACATTCCGGCCAGCAATTATGGGGGATTAACGGGGGTTTTGGAAGACAGCAGGCAGAGGTGGATGCAGAGCGCAAATACGTTACAATCTACACCGATTATGACCCTGATAAGAAAAAATACGTGGATCGTATTCGTCATCTGAACTTGAAGAACGGAAAGGTCATGTGGACGTACACTCCTAAGCAAAATTTTAGACTAAATGGCATCACCGCTGCTAAGAACGTTGTGGTTGTGGATAACCCGGTTGTTGAGAGCTCAAGCAACAGTTGGTTAACGGTTCTGGACAGTGCAAACGGAAAAACATTGTGGACGCGAAAACTGGCTACAGGTTATGAATTATTGAACAAGAGTGCAGATGACCCCTATGTGTTGTATTGGGAAAAGAATAAGCTGGTTGCAGCCGATCCGCAATCAGGGCGAACCGTATGGAGCTTAAAGGGCAAACGATCCACCATAGAACAATTTTGGAATGATCCATATACTGGTGGAATTGAACGTCTTGATCCCTTTGCAACCACGAATGCTGAAAGATGGCTATCACTAGATAATCAGTGGCTTCTGCTTGATCTGAACACGGGGAAAAAGCTTGCCCAATTCCCTGCTCGGGTAGGACAGAGATTTGAGGAGCTGAATGATGGCATGTTGTTGATCCGTGAGAACAAGAATGGCAATCATTACGGAGAATATGAAGATTTTACAACCACCCTGTATGATGCCAAGACAGGCATAACACGCTGGACGCACAAGGGCAAGATTGAACGAGGACTGGTGGAAGAGGATCAGTTGTATGTGATTAAGAATGGCTACCCGGCGGCTGTGGATTATAAAACGGGGGAGACGCGCTGGGATACCAAAGATACGATTGCAACACTAAGGCATCCGACGAATCAGGGAAGTTATCTGGTCATTGATGATCAGTTGCTGTTGCCCATGGACGAGAATTTGCTCGTAATGAACAAAAAGAATGGAGCACTGTTAGGTCGTGTACATGACGTTGTGATGGGAAACCCGGAGCACCGGGACCGGGATGCGAAGAATGGAATGATTAACCGGATCGGTAATGAAGTGTATGTGGGTTCGTCCAACGGACGTTTTCGTGTATATGAAGCCAGCCGCCTGCAGGAGGCAATCTCACCTTAAAAGCTTGTCTCGTAAGGGATGTTGATTTATTATAAATGAACAGGCTTGCTCGCGCTCCGGTTATCGGCTGTGCGGGCTTTCTTCATGTGTTCTTGAAGAACCATGCATGATCATTCACGGGAGGACTCTCCATGATCTCATTATATGGTGTAAGCAAACGTTATAACGAGCGCGGTTCCCGTGCAGATCAGGGATTCGAAGCATTAAGCTCGGTGTCCCTCGAAGTGGGACAAGGAGAAATACATGGCATCATTGGATCGAGTGGTGCAGGCAAATCCACACTTCTGCGGATGCTCAACGGGTTGGAAAAGCCGGATGATGGTGAGGTTGTTGTGAATGGGCAGCACCTGACCCAGATGAATGAACAGAGTCTGCGTCAGGCACGAAGATCCATTGGCATGATCTTTCAACACTTCAATCTTGTCAGTAACCGAACGGTGAGTGGCAATGTCTGCATGCCATTGGAGCTTGCGGGTATGCCCCGTGCGCAGCGAGTTGAACGTGGACTTGAGGTGCTGCGGTTTGTTGGACTGGAAGACAAGACGGGGCAATATCCTGCTCAGCTTAGCGGAGGACAGAAGCAGCGTGTGGCGATTGCACGAGCGCTGGCCAGTCGTCCGGATGTGCTGCTCTGTGATGAACCGACCTCTTCGCTTGATCCACAGACCACGAACGGTATTCTGGATGTGCTGCGACATATCAATGAAACGCTGGGCGTGACCATTGTTGTAGTAACGCATGAGATGGAAGTGGCTCGCAGACTATGTCACAGGATATCCGTCATGAAGGATGGGCGACTCGTTCGTACGTTGTCTAAAGCGGAAGTGAGCAGTATCCCTGCTCCGCAGCCTGATCTGTTGACCTCCTTGCTTGCGGGTGACGAATACGGGATGACAGGTTCGTCTCTGTTCCGTCAGGCAGAAAAGGAGGACAAGTCATGAGGTTACCTGAGTCTGTGCTGAAATATCAGCATGAGATATGGCAGGCGATCGGAGAGACTTTTGTTATGGTGGGTATCTCCATTGCGGCAGCTGTTCTGATTGGGTTACCTCTGGGTACACTGCTGTACTTATTCCGGAGAGGACAACGGTATCAGAATCAAACGCTGTCCTTTGTACTCGGCAGTGTCGTTAACATCGTTCGTTCGTTTCCGTTCTTACTGCTGGTTGTATTCATGATTCCATTCACACGGATTGTTGTGGGAACGTCCATAGGTACGCTGGCGGCAACCGTGCCACTCTCAGTTATTGCCATTGCCTACTACGCCAGACTGGTGGAACAAGCGTTGCTGGATGTACCGAGGGGAGTGGTTGAAGCTGCTTCTTCCATGGGGGCATCGACGATGCAACTTGTGGTGAAGTTTTTGTACGTGGAGGCACGATCTGGTCTTGTACTGGGACTCACAACAGCTACGATTAGCTTCATCTCCTACTCGACGGTGATGGGTATTGTAGGTGGCGGCGGTGTTGGTGATTTTGCCATTCGCTACGGTTATCAGCGCTTCGAAACGGAGATTATGGTATTTACGATCATCATTATGATTATCCTGGTACAGATGATCCAATTCACAGGTAGCAGACTGTCCCACTGGCTGGATCGCAGATCCTGAACGGTTGGACCGTGCATTGCATTATTAAGAATAACCAATACAGATTATACGATGAGGGGTAGACATGAAATGAAAGTGAAAATGATGCTTATGTTGCTTGCAGTAATGCTGGTTGTAGCTGCTTGTGGCAAAAAAGAAGAAACACCTGCGGCTGAAGGAACAAAAGAAGATACACAAGCTGCACAAGAAGTTACGCTGAAAGTAGCCACGTTGATTCCACCGATGACAGACGTACTGGATATTGTTAAACCGCTTTTGAAGGAAGATGGCGTCAACCTGGAAGTTGTTGTGCTGTCAGATAACGTTCAACCAAATACGGCACTCGCGAACAAGGAAGTGGATGCAAACTTCTTCCAACACGTGCCTTACATGACCCAGTATAATGAGGCGAACAATGCCAATCTGGTGGCTGTACAGCCTATCTATAATGCCATCTATGGCGGCTACTCCAAAAAATACAAAACGATTGAGGAATTGCCAGAAGGTGCAACGATTGCAATTGCAAACGATCCTTCCAACATTGGTCGCTCTCTTGTAATGCTGGAGCAGAACGGGTTGATTAAGCTGAAAGAGGGCGCAGGTTTTAACGCCACCCAGGCAGACATCACCGAGAATACAAAGAACTTCAAGTTTGAGGAAGTGGACTTGTTGATGCTGGCTCGCATGGTGGATGATGCTGATCTGGTAGCCATGACACCGGCATATGCCAGTCCGCTCGGTCTTACACCGAAGAAGGATGCATTGTTAACCGAGAAGGATGATTCCCATTTTGCAATCACCATGGTTGCCCGTGAGGATAATAAGGACTCCGAAGCGATCCAGAAGCTGGCTAAACGCATGGCGGGTCCAGAGGTCAAAGCCTTCTTCGAAGAGAAATATGCAGATATCGCGATCCCGGCATTTAAATAGAGAATACGTTGGTCCAATGTAAATAACCTTTAGATCTGAGCGATAACGCTTGGATCTTTTTTTTTGTCGTCCGCTCGCTTATTAACAAGTATTTAGAAAGTTAACAATTTGGTCATATCCCCGGAACACTTTATTTAATAGTTTTTTCGTATAATTTGTTTGAAAATAGTTCTTTTGGATTATAAATTAAGAGATTTGTTCGAGTTTTGTAGTGTAAAGAGTGTTTTTCACAAGAAGTGAGACCTAGTTTTTTGAAAAGATGGTTTACAATCTATGAGAGCTATACAAGAGCTATATAAGTTGTATGAATCATTCAGCAATTGGCGGTTGTTCTGTCATCGGAGTGGCAAGTGTAAATAATCACTAGTTCAACTTATAAGTAGATCAAGTAAAACTAAAATTTATCTGGAAGAGGTAGAGAAATTTGTCCCGAAAAAATAGCAAATCGACCTGGTTCAACAAGATGCATAAGAACTTTAAGACCAAGCTGGTGGTGTCCTTTATTGCTTTCCTGGCCATACCTTCGTTAAGTATTGGAGTTTTATCGTATAACAGTGCAAAAGATGAAGTGGAGAAGCAAATTTTACATAGTGCGATGGAAAATGTGAACCTTGCCAGTGCAACGATAGATCTTTCAGTCAATGCCAAGCGGAACCACATTGAATATTATGCGAGTACACTCGCGGAGCAATTGCGTCAAGAAGATGCCGAGGTTCGGGTTGTGAACGAATTGAAGGGGTATGCCGCACAGAACAAAGATATCATCACCATAGGTGTAGGCACAGAGGCAGGTGTGTATCTGATGTCCTCTGATGCGGAGATGCCTGAAGATTACGATCCGCGAACAAGACCATGGTACACAGAAGCGATGGGTACTCCACAGCAGGTCATTGTTACAGACCCTTATATTTCTGCCGAGACAAAAGAGATTACCATTACGATTGCGAAGGCACTGGAAGACCAATCTGGTGTGGTCCAACTGGATCTCAATCTGGCGGACATTAGTCAATTAGTTAGCGGAATTAAAGTTGGAGAAAAGGGACATCTGATTCTGCTGGATGCCAGCGAAAAGTATATCTATCATCCGACGATGCAACCTGGAACAGATGCAACAGAAGATTTTTGGACACAAGTGTATACGAATGAATCCGGTAATTTCAACTATACCTTTGATCAGGTTGATAAGGTCATGTATTACGCCACGAATGCATCCACGGGATGGAAGGTCGCTGGCACCATGTTCTCCTCTGAAGTTGAGGATGCCGCTGCACCTATTCTGAATCGAACGATTATGGTCATCGTTTCTTGTCTTGTCATCGGAATTTTGATCATCTGGCTGGTGATGCGATCGATTGTTAAACCGATCCGTCAGTTGAAGGATCAGGCGATTCAGGTGAGCGAAGGGGATCTAACCCAGACCATAATAAGTACAAGCCATGATGAAATAGGTGAACTGAGTGAGGCTTTTGGCAAAATGCAGCACAATCTGCGTGTGTTGATTCAAAATGTGGAGAACAGCGCCAGTCAGGTAGTCATCTCATCGGATGAAATGACTCAGAGTGCGGAATCAACCAGTGCAGCCAGTGAGCAGGTAGCGCGAGCCATTCAAGAAATTGCGAGTGGTGCGGAGAAACAGACCGAAGGTATTGAACATAACCATCAGGCCATGAATGAAATTACGATTGGTATTACAAGAATCGCCGAACGTTCCATACATGTCGCTGATTTGGCGAAACATACAACCGTACAAGCAGAAGAAGGCGGCAACACCGTCAAGCAGACGGTGAGTCAGATGCAATCGATTCAAGAGACAGTAGAACAGACAAACCAATTGATTCAGGCGTTATATGAACGATCACACCAAATTTCAGCGATCACGGAGTTAATCGGAAATATAGCCAAACAGACAAACCTGCTCGCGCTGAACGCATCCATTGAAGCTGCTCGTGCAGGTACACATGGCAATGGATTCGCCGTTGTAGCAGCAGAGGTTCGCAAGTTGGCAGAGCAATCCGGGCAGTCCGTCAATGAAATCACCGTGCTGACTACGGCGGTACAGGAAGATATGGCTGCTTCCGTTCGCATGATGGAGAAGGTGACTTCAGAGGTTGGAGAGGGCATGGACATCTCTACAGAAGCGATTCGGAAGTTTGAACGTATTCTGGATAGCATGCGGGAAACGACACCTCAGATTGAAGAGATTGCTGCCACATCGCAAGAGATCACAGCAGGTGTGCAGGAAGTATCTGCTGTATCCAATGAGTTGGCAGGCATTGCGTCAGGCAACGCCGCAACTTCCGAAGAAGTGGCCGCTTCCTCAGAGGAGCAACTGGCAGCGATGGAGCAGATTTCTTCCTCGGCTCGTGGCTTGTCTACCCTGGCTGAAGAGCTGCAGCGTCTGATTAGACAGTTTAAGTATTAAACGGGATCGTAGAAGAGAGTATCATACAGGGACAGCATCACATCATGTTTCATTAGAGGGAGTGGACAACCATGCAACTGGAACTCAAAGCCTTCTTACTGCTAACGGATGCGGTCATGATTACAGATGAGGAGGGTGTGATTCTGGATGTGAATTCCGTTTATGTAACCAAAACAGGATTCTCACGGGAGAGCACCATAGGTCAGCCTGCCCGATTGTTAATGGATACCCACTGGAGAGGAAATCAGACCTGGTCCGGCGTAGCCAAACTGATGAAGGCTGATCAGGAAGTGTGGGAAGCCCAAGTTACGATTACATCGGTTCATTTGGATGATTCTCTTTTTTATATCAGCATATTTAATGATGAATTTTCATGAAAAAAAACGTTGTTTGGTGATAAGGGGATGTTAGCTGAAAGTAGTAATTATTTTCAAAAAAATGGTCAATATCGTCAATTGAATAAGGGAGCACGGCATACTATGATTTGTGTACTGAGGAACTGCGACCATGAATCTGACAACATTCATTGAATGCATGAAATCCTGAAGTCGTAATGTGGACGGTGACCATTTGCTACGCGATCTTGTATTAAATTTCACGCTAATTTTGATCTTTGTTTTCCTAATTCATCACTATCTGAACCATACAAATGCTACCCGTTCAACATCCATCACGACTCGGATCATTATTGGTATTACGCTGAGCATGTTGGGCACGGCGCTCTATTATTTCTCTATTGTGCTTGAGGATGGTACATTGTTGAATTTCCGGGCCATTGTGTATCTGCTTGCTGCTTATTTTGGTGGGAGTGGCTCTGCTTTCGTTACTTTTGCATTCATGTGGATGTTTCGGATTAATATGGGGCGTAATCCCTTGTTGGAGAACTGGCAGTATGCGTTGACAGAGTTATTATTTGTTGTAGCCATATGTCTGATCTTTAAGTATATCAGGGGATTTATACAGAAGTGGTTGTCCGGAGCGTTGCTGTTGATTACTGTGTATGAGTTTTCTGCACTAAAGACCAATTCCCCTTCTCTGCTAATGATGGGGCAGATTCTCTTTTTTCAATGTATCTGCCTGCTCTCCGTTATATTATTCCTGTATTATCTGAACCAAAATCATCGATATAGGAGATTGGTCATTCAGAGGGATCAGGAAATGCTAGAGATGCTTCGTATGCAGCCGGGTTTTACTTTTAAAATCCGAAAACACAACGGAAAATTCGAGTATCTTGTGCTTGAGGGAGAGATGCTCTCCCGACTGGGCTTGGATATGAGTAGTCTGAAGCAAGATTACAAACTGGGCACATTGGATATTTTACCTCAGGAAAAGGTAGAATTTCTGCGAAAGCAGTTTAACCGGGCATGGGAAGGGGAATCTTTTTTTTACGAGATTGAGCATGGAGGTTACTATTCGCTGGTGAACGTTCGCCCTCTGCGAGAAGAGGGTGTGGTGAAATATGTCGTGGGATATGGACTTGATATTACGGAGCACAGAGCGGTTAAACGAAGGATTCAAGAAAGTGAAGAGCGATATCGAACACTTGAGCGAGTGTCGGCAGACTGGTTTGTCGGTTTGGATAACAACAGATGTATTGTGTCAGTGAATCAGAAATTTCTGGATGTTCTCGGTCTCGGCAGGCAGGAAGTGATTGGGCGTCAGCTTGAAGAATTGTTGTTCATTGAGCAGCTGGAGACCTGGTTGTTCGTTTTCCAAAAAGCCTTACATCACAAAATAGCACAGGATACGGAACTGAGTTTTATTGTTGGAGAAGGTCATGAGCAGCATGTTCGGGTTCACCTATCCCCTGTTAAAGTATTAAACTCGAGTGAGAAAATTAAGGCAGTTATTCATGACATTTCGGATCACTATAGACGTGTTAAGGCTGACAAAGCAAGCCAGGCAAAGAGTGAGTTTCTCGCATTCATGAGCCACGAGATTCGTACCCCACTGAGCGGTATTATCAACTTTTCGTTGTTGCTTCAACGGACAGATCTATCTCCACAACAAAAGGATTATTTGAGTAAAATCAATGCGTCCTCCCAAACCTTGCTTTCCCTCGTAAATGATATTCTTGATTTTTCGAAAATTGAGGCAGGCAAGCTGATGTTGGAGAAGGTCTCTTTTTCACCAGAGGATGTGATCAAACGTGTGGCAGATCAGATCGGTGTGGCCATCGGGCACAAAGATATCGAAGTGATTTTTACAACCGATCCCGATCTGCCATTAACGGTGATTGGTGATCCGTTCCGACTTGAACAGGTGTTATTGAATCTGCTCAGTAATGCGATTAAATTTACGGAGCATGGATATGTAACGTTGCAGGCAGAGGTTCTTTCATTGGAGGCGGAGCGAGTTCATGTCCGTTTTGAGGTACAGGACACGGGAATCGGAATGTCACCCGAACAATTGGAACGGCTCTTTGTCCCGTTTACTCAAGCGGAACCCTCGACGTATCGAACATATGGTGGCTCTGGTCTTGGGCTGGTCATCTGTTACCTTCTGGTCACCGCTTTGGGAGGAAGCTTGCGGGTGGATAGTGTTTTGGGAGAGTACAGTCTGTTTTCATTCGACTTGATATTTGAACTTGCAGATTCGGAAGAAGAAGAGAGTTTCTCCCTGCAGACACACCCTCTCCTATATGGTGCGAATGATGTGGTTATCATTGAAGATGATGAACGGATGGGCGCAAATCTGAAGCAACTGCTCTATTCATTCGGGATGAATTCGACGCTGTATACTTCCTTGAACCATATGATGGAAAGTGATTGGTATGTCCATCATGTAGATGGGACAAGTTCGATGTTGATCATGTTGGATATGGATGCAGAGGAGACCGTCAACGGATCGTCATGGGATAGTTTCATGAAGCGAATGAATCAAACCAAATTTCAAATGGTGGGTTATACCCATGCTTTTAGTGAAAATGCCCTGTGGAGTGAGGAGAGATCCTTTCGCCCCGATCTCTTGATGATCAAACCGATTACACGTCTGGGATTGTTCGAAGTATTACTTGCACTTCAGGGTGAAGGGCCATTGGAGAAAAACCGGATGATAGAAGGTGATGAATCCTACTTGCTTAAATCCAAAGGGCACATTCTGATCGCTGAAGATCATGAAATCAATCAACTGGCCATTAGGGCCATGCTGGAACATAACGGATTCAAGGTGACGCTGGCAGACAGTGGCACAGAGGTTTTGAAGAAATTGGACGAACAAACATGGGAACTGATTCTGATGGATCTCTATATGCCAGCTATGAACGGAATTGATGCAGCAAGGCACATTCGCAAGATGAGGAAATATGATCGTACACCTATTATTGCGATTACAGCGAATGGTTTAAAAAGGGACCATGAATTATATCTTGAAGCAGGTATGAATGCCATCCTGACTAAGCCCATACATGAACAACAGCTCGCAGACATTTTGGAAATATGGATTGATCTAAAAGGCATAAGGGAGATCAATGGAATTGATGCAGATAAGGCGATCAGACAGATGGACGGCAAGCCGCATATTCTGCAATATGCGCTCACGAAATTCAGAATGGAGTATGGCTCGTTTCAGAAAAAACTGGCGATTCAACATCAGCAACAACAGATTGCTGATGTCATTCGTAGTGTTCATTCTCTTCGAGGCGTAGCTGCGAATCTGCATGCAGTGGACCTGATGTGTGCAGTTCTCCAATTGGAATCGCTCTTGTTCCGTCCGGTGTTCAAAGAAGAGGAACTGCGTTTGGTATTGGAGAAGGTACAACAGGAAATTGATAAAATTACCAAGTCCCTGCCATGGTGATCGGAATGAAGCTGTGTTGTTTTAAGGTGTGAACTTATATCCGACCCCCCAGATGGTTTGAATGTATTGGGGGTTTTTTGGATTGTCCTCAATTTTTTTGCGAAGCTTGGTAATGTGCACATCGATGGTGCGATCATTAATGTACGCATCAATACCACGAATGGCTTCGATCAGGGCATACCGACTGTAGACTTTGCCAGGATTGAGGATAAACAGCTTCATGATCTCAAATTCGGAAAACGTCATCTCCACGCGCTGGTTATTCAACAAAACAGTTCTTCGGGCCAGATCGAGAGATATTCCGGATTCCTGTTCAGTGACAACAGAGCTGTTCAATATAGAGTAACGACGCAATACGGCCTCAATACGTGCCTTCAGCTCCTGCATGCTGAAAGGCTTACATACATAGTCATCAGCCCCGTCTGTTAATGATCGAATACGCTCAGAAACCTCGGTTAAGGAAGAGATGACAATGATGGGGATTGCCGTATGTTGGCGCATGAGAGAACTAGGATTCTTATTACCTGAATCAGGGAGCATCAAGTCAAGAAGCAGGATATCAGGCCGCGCTTGAAGCTGTAGAAGACCATCTCTTGCGTTATCGACACGGATAACATCATACCCTTCACCTTGCAAATACAAGGATAATGTATCGCCTAACATGTTGTCGTCCTCTATGATAAGCACTTTCGTCATGATATTCCTTTCTGAACCCCCTTCTTGTAGAAGGACTAAGATCCATGGATTACTTAATATACCTGATATTTAAAACATGCAACATGAGGATGTCAAGGCTCTAACATGACTCCGAGAAGGTGAGAGACTCCGATTTAATGCTTGCCAAGATGTGGATCAGCTTCACGCTCGATCAGGCGCATCAATTTGCGCTCGGTAGCGCTCTCTGGCGCAGGGGTGTAGACACTGCAACGCAGATCGGAACTACCCTGAACCTGCAACGAAGTCAGATCAAACAACATTTTGCCTGCTTTGGAATGCCTGAACTCGATTAATACGTCCGGGGCACTACTGACGCTGCTTTGTTTCCAAAGGGTATGAAAATCGGGATGTCTGTTCATCATGTCATCCAAAAATAAATTATACCATTCATCATCAACATACTGGCCATAGTAAGCACGAAAAATTGCCAGAAATCCGCTAACAAAATCCTCCCAGTTCACCGCGAGCCTGCGAAACTCCTTTCGATCAAATAACAGACTGATCATATTCCGCTGTTCGGGGGCAATCTGTTCAAAATCAATAAAAACATGCCGGGCTGCATCATTCCAGCCGACAATGTAACAACGCCGATCCGAGATCACGGTAGGACAGTGGTGAAGTTCTTGCAAAATTTTCTGCAAGGAAGGGTGAAGTTGAACCGGTTCTTCTTCCAGTGTGGGTAGCTCCGTATGATGCTCCATGGCGAGCGAAAACAGATATTTTCGTTCATCTGTAGTAAGCCTCAGTGCCGAAGCAATGTTATCCAACACGGAATGGGATACCTGAATATCCCGACCTTGTTCAAGCCAGGTATACCATGTTGTACTCACTCCTGCCAGTTGGGAAACCTCTTCTCTCCTCAGCCCAGGCGTTCTTCTCCGACTTCCAGTGGGTAAACCGACCGATTCGGGGGAAATTTTGGAACGCTGTGTTTTCAGAAAAGTGGACAATGCCTGTAACCTGACATCGTAGTTCAATCCATCACCTTCAATCCTCGTTATCATGGTAGTCATTATACTATTATAATTGACAACTTGTAATAGGATATTCAAAAGTGCACTATTAGTGGCAGAGCGTAAGAGTAAGGTAGACAACAGCGCTGAAGGAGGATGGACATGGAACGAGTCGTGATTACAGGTATGGGAGTTATCTCTCCTCTGGGAAATGATGTAGATACATTCTGGAACGGATTGATTGAGGGTAGATCAGGTGTATCACCTATAGTACATTTTGATACAGCTTCGTACAAAACCAGAATCGCAGGAGTGGTCCGTGATTTTGATGGTGAAGAGCGTTTTGGACGCAAGGAAGCAAGGCGTATGGATCGATTCGTTCAATTTGCTGTTGCTGCTACGGATCAGGCTGTATCACAATCGGGTCTTGTGATGGATGAACTGGACCGTGAACGGGTAGGTGTATATATTGGTTCAGGCATAGGTGGCATCCAGACATTGATGGAACAAGGCAAGATCCTGTCAGAACGGGGACCTGCGAGAGTCAGCCCAACACTGGTACCTATGATGATCTCCAATATGGCGGCAGCTATGGTCAGTATGAGGTTTGGTTGCTGGGGACCGACATTGTCGCCAGTAACAGCTTGTTCCATTGGCAATACAGCCATTGGAGAGGCTTTCCGGTTAATTCGTCATGGCGGAGCCGATGTCATTATTGCTGGAGGAACAGAAGCGGCTGTAACGGAAGTGTCACTGGCAAGCTTCGGTAATGCGACAGCGTTGTCTACACGAAATGAAGCGTTCCAAGCAGCCAGCCGTCCATTTGATGCAGGGAGAGACGGTTTTGTCATGGCGGAGGGTGCTGGAATTCTGGTTGTGGAATCACTGTCTCATGCTCTAGCAAGAGGGGCGAATATTCTTGCCGAAGTGATTGGATATGGTGCCAGTTCAGATGCGTATCATATGGTAGCTACCCACCCGGAAGGACGGGGTGCATATCTGGCGATGAAAGCATCACTGAAAGAAGCTCAGATTGGACCTGAGGACATTGATGTAATTAACGCCCATGCCACCAGTACGGAGGCAGGTGATCTGTCTGAGACGAGAGCCATTAAACAACTTTTCGGGACAGGTGCCTATGATATTCCGGTCACAGCGAATAAGTCCATGACGGGACATATGCTTGGTGCAGCAGGCGGTGCGGAGGCGATCTCACTTATTCAAAGTCTGCGGCATGGCATCATTCCTCCAACCATCAATCAGGAGCAGAGGGACCCCGAATGTGATCTGGATTATGTGCCAAACGAGGCAAGAAAAGCAGAGTTGCGGATTGGGATGTCTAATTCCTTTGGTTTTGGCGGTCATAATGCGGTTATTGTTCTTCAAAAGTATTCATCTTAAGCAAAAAAGCAGCTTTAAGCAGAAAAAACAGCGTAGCCCCATCGGGCTGCGCTGTTCTTTGCTTACTTCGACTTCGGGATCATCCACATACACCGTACCATTGGTTAACGGCCGAGTGGTTGCTCAGGAAGAAAGGGATGTCGATTCCGCCATGCCTTTGTTACCTCGGCTCAACCAGCTCACACGCCAGCGGGATTGCATGAAGAGAACCAGGAACAGGGAAGCTGCTGCAATCAGGCTAAGAATGACAAAACCTGGTGTATAGGATTGATAGCTGCTATACAGTTGACCGAGAATCAGCGGCAGTGCATACCCCCCCAATCCGCCAGCGGCACCCACAATACCTGTCATCAGGCCAATCTCATTGCCGAAACGTTGGGGAACCAGTTGGAACACGGAGCCATTTCCGGCTCCCAGACACATCATACCGAGGAACAACATGACTACTACAACAGGAAGCGGTGGCATGAAGGATACTCCGATTAACATGACACAAGCCCCTGTGTACAGGAATGTTAGCATGCGGGTTCCACCAATTTTGTCCGCCAGATAACCCCCTACAGGCCGGAAGAAACTGCCTGCGATTACACAGAAGGTGGTAATGTCAGCGGCACGAACTGGAGAGAGCCCATACTGGGTGTTGAAGAAGATGGTGAGATAGTTACATAATCCAACGAAGCCACCAAAGGTCACACAATAGAAGGCACAGAATACCCAAGCATCTTTTTGTTTAAGCAGACTTCCATATTGGGACAATTTCTTGGGTTCAGGCCGGTTAGGGCTATTCTTGGCAAAGATTGAAAAGAGGATGAATACAATAACGATCGGTATAATAGCAAGTCCGAACACAACTTCCCAGCTGCCAAAATGCGTAGCCAAGCGATTAGCAAACAACGTCGCGAGTACGGTTCCGCTGTTACCCGCCCCGGCAATACCCATGGCCAGACCCTGATGCTCCTTGCCATACCATTGGCCTGCCAGAGGTAGCGCAGCAGCAAAGGAGGCGCCTGCGACACCAAGCAAGAGTGCCACCACGTACAGTTGGCTTAAGGAGTCAACCCATAACCAGCCGAGTAATAAAGGAACTAAGGTGACGAGCATCCCGATCTGTGCGGTCAGTTTCGGACCAATATAATCAGACATGAAGCCAAGCACAAGGCGCAGGATGGAGCCGCCGAGAATAGGCAATGCGACCAGATTGGCCTTTTCCAGCGGAGTCATCGGATAATCCAACGCTATGACAACTGCGAGTGGACCAAGCATCCCCCATATCATAAAACTGATGTCAAAATACATAAACGCCCCGAAGAGGGTGGGCTTATGCCCGCTTTTCCAAAAACTTTTGCTCTCCATCATCCATCATCGCTCCTCATCCAATTGAGATCTTCGTGATTTGTCTATGTGCTTGTTAAGGCAGAAAAAGGCCGCAATTCGTCCAGATCTGAACGATTTGCGGCCCCGTTGCCGACAGGCGGTACACGTCATTGTGTTCCCGCATCTGAGTTGATCACAGCACTGTGATTTTGATTCAAATTATAATCAAGAGAAAATGTGTATGTCAATAAAAATTACATGATATTTTTAATAATTCATTTTTTAATCGTTATTCGCACTTTTAATGTTAATTTAGTTGACATTAGATTGAGATTCCCTTAATCTGAATCTAATATGAATCCACACAAAGGCGTGTGGATTCCGGAGGCAACGGTGCCCTTTTCCGAATCATGGAGAAGGGATTTTTCTGTTTATTTTCAGGTGAGAGAGAGATAGGGGGGCAGCCCATGAGTAGAAGCAAACTGGTGATTATCGGGAATGGCATGGCTGGAGTGAAGTGTGTCGAAGAGATTATAGCACTGGAGCCTGATACGTATGAGATTGTAATCTACGGCAATGAACCCCGTCCCAACTACAATCGGATCATGTTATCAAAAGTATTGCAGGGTGAGCATTCGTTACAGGATATCATTATCAATGATTGGACTTGGTATGCCGAGCATCATATACGGCTATGTACAGGTGAAACGGTACACCGCATTGATACCCGTGGAAAATATATAGAGACGGAATCCGGACTAAAAGAAACCTATGATGTCCTGATTCTGGCGACAGGGTCTTCACCTTTTATCCCACCGATTCCGGGAATTGATAAAGAGCGGGTCATGTCCTTCCGAACGATTGACGATTGTACGCGCATGTCTGATTATTCCAAAACCTATCGCAAGGCCGCCGTCATTGGTGGCGGATTGCTTGGGCTAGAGGCTGCGCGCGGGTTACTGCATCTGGGCATGGAAGCTGTGGTGGTCCATAACGCACCTTACATTATGAATCGGCAGTTGGATCAGAAGGCTGCCACGATGCTTCAGGAGGAACTTGAAGGGCAGGGTATGTCCTTTCTTTTGGCCAGAAATACGCAAAAAATCACCGGACGATCGCAGGCGCAGGGGCTGCTCTTCACAGATGGTTCCAAGCTTGAAGCTCAGGTTGTCATTGTCGCTGTAGGAATTCGGCCAAATGTGGACCTGGCCAGACGAAGTGGAATCGCCACCAATCGGGCAATTATGGTAGATGACTATATGCGCACCAGTGTACCGGGTATTTACGCAGTTGGGGAATGTGCTGAACATCGGGGAATTAGTTATGGTCTGGTGGCCCCCTTATACGAACAGGGGAAGGTGCTCGCACGTACACTCTGTGGACAGGAAACGCCTGAATACAAAGGATCAATTCCATACTCACAGCTGAAGGTATCGGGGGTTGATGTTTTCTCGGCAGGCGAGATCAGTGGGGAAGGCATGCAGACCGCAATTCAACATCTGGATGGCATTCAAGGCACATATAAAAAAGTACTGATGCAGGCTGGCAAAGTGCGCGGAGCCATTTTATTTGGAGATACAACCGAAGGAACGGCATTGCTTGGACTTGTGCAACGAGGCGCAGATGTGGCGGAATTGGCTCCGCGTGAAGGGGCTCCGGACCCGGCTGAGATTGCTGCTGCGGCATTACCGGCTCAGGAGACCGTATGTGCCTGCAACAATGTGACCAAGGCTGCCATTATGAAAGCTATTCAGGAACAGGGTCTCGAGACGGCAGATCAGGTGAAGGAGCAGACCAAGGCGTCAGGTTCATGCGGTGGCTGTCGCCCGATGGTGGCTGCTCTGTTGAAACATACGCATAACCTGAAAAATAACGGGGGTACTGGCGTGGTAGCCACACCAGATAAACCTGCTCCAATGCCTGTTTGCAGTTGTACGGATCTTGGGCATGCAGAGTTAAAGGGAATACTGGCTGACATCAATGTTCTGGAGACAGGGCTACCAGACATATCTTTGATCTTGCAGAAGCTGGGTTGGGGTTCGGAACATGGCTGCGCGGTATGTCGCCCCGTAATTCATTATTACTTACAGGTATCCGGTGGAACGATGGTTGTTCGAGAGATCGAAGGTCACTCAGAGGTTCAGGTGCGCTGGGATGATCAGATCCCGCTTTCATCCTATGCGAGGGATGCGGGTAGCTTGGCAGCACAGCTTCGTACGAATTGGATCGGCGCAGCGATGCCGTCGCCGGTGAATATGGGAGTTGCACCAGGGCCCGGTTCGTTGGTGAGCGCACTGGTGCAGGATATTGGCTTGCTGGCTTCACCAGCTGGATGGGAGATCTACGCAGGCGGTCATGCAGAGCATCCGGTCAAACAAGGTGGTTTGATTGGGGTGGCTGAAACAGAGGTGCAAGCGGCCACACTCGCATCAGCCTGTCTTCAATGGTATCGCCAAACCGCTTGGTATGATGAGCCGTTATGGGCATGGACGGAACGATTGGGATTCATGTCGATTCGGGAAACGCTGCTGGATGACCAGTTACAGAAGGAACTTGCAGCTACACTTCAAGCTGATATATAGATGAAAGGCGGGGATGGAAAGATGGGATTATCCGTGAGTTCAGAACCAGCAGCCTCCAAGCTGTATGTAAAGGAGACCCAGTGTCCGTATTGCAGTGTGCAGTGCAAGATGACTGTTGAAGAACTGGCTGCACCTGTTGCAGGCCAGCGTCGTGGTGAGTATACGGTTCAGGGTGTCCCGAATGAAGCCTCTCAGGGCAGGTTGTGTGTGAAGGGTATGAATGCTCATCAACATGCACTCAGTGGTCAACGATTAATGCATCCATTCATTCGTCGTAATGGCGAGCTTGAACCCTGTTCCTGGAAGGAGGCCATTCAGACCATCGTAGAGCGGTTTCAGAACTTGAGGGATTTATACGGAGCAGATACGGTCGGAGTATACGGGGGCGGATCTCTGACAAATGAAACAGCCTATCTGCTCGGCAAGTTCGCCAGAGTTGCATTGGGGACAAAATATATCGACTATAATGGACGGTTCTGTATGTCAGCTGCGGCTTCAGCTGGAAGTAAAGTGTTCGGGATGGATCGTGGGTTGACGTTCCGACTGTCTGATATTCCCAAGGCGGGCTGTATTGTACTCGCAGGCACCAATATTGCAGAATGCCAACCTACCCTGTTGCCCTACTTCAATCAGGCCAAGGAGAACGGGGCGTTCATTATCGTTATTGATCCACGCAAGACGGCAACCGCTGCCGTTGCCGACCTTCATTTACAGGTGAAGCCTGGCATGGATGCTCTGTTGGCAGATAGCATGTTGAAAGTGATTATGGATGCCGGATTGGTGAACCTTCATTTTATAGACAAACGAACGCATGGTTACGAGCAATTGATACAAGGGTTGGCTGATCTGCAACTCGAACAGGCGGCACAAGCGTGCGGGGTTGATCTGGCGCTGATTCGTCAGGCGGCGATGGCATACGGTGAGGCAGAGACAGGCATGATCATGACAGCACGTGGTGTGGAGCAGCAGACGGATGGACATATGGCAGTGAGACACTTTTTGAACCTGGTGCTGGCAACTGGAAAAATTGGTAGAGAAGGCTGCGGATATGGTGCCATCACAGGTCAAGGCAATGGGCAGGGCGGACGGGAGCATGGGCAGAAGGCTGACCAGCTGCCGGGCTATCGATCCATTGAAAATGAAGCCGATCGTGCCTATGTGGCATCCGTCTGGGGTGTGGACGCTGCAAGTTTGCCAGGCAAAGGGGTATCCGCCTACGAGATGATGGAGAAGGTCCATGATCAGGAGATTCGGGCGTTGCTTGTAATGGGCTCCAACCCGGTCGTATCCAACCCCAATGTGCGTTTGGTGGAAGAAGGTCTGCGCAAGCTGGACTTTCTGATCGTGGCAGACATGTTTCTGTCCGAGACAGCGCGAATGGCTGATCTGGTTCTGCCGGTTACATCTTATATGGAGAATGAAGGTACATTGACCAATCTGGAGGGGCGTGTTCTGCTTCGTGAACAGGGGCGGCCTGCGCCGGGAGAAACGCTCGATGATTGGGATATATTATGCCGGATTGCCGCGCAATTGGGTAAAGCTTCTTATTTTGAATATGACACTGCTGAGGATATCTTTAATGAGCTTCGGGTGGCGAGTCGTGGCGGAGTGGCTGATTACTATGGCATTACCTATGAGCGTTTGCGTAACGAGAAAGGGGTATACTGGCCGTGTTCTGCCCTCGAAGATCAGGGAGAAGGACTGCTGTTCGGTGAACGATTCGCTCACCCGGACGGCAAAGCGGCATTTACATTTGAATCCAGCCCGGGCTGGAATGATATATCTTCGGAGTTCCCCTTAATTCTCACCAATGGGCGTGTGCTGCCTCATTATCTTACAGGGGTGCAGACACATCGCAGTCCGGCATTGGCAGCTCGTGAATTGGAGAACTTTGTTGAACTTCACCCGGCTACCGCTGCCCGTTATCGCATTCACGATGGAGAGTGGGTAGAGATTCAATCGACGTACGGAAGCTTCACGGTTCGTTCGCGCATCAAAGATTCGATTCGGGAGGATACCTTGTTCGTGCCGATGCATTGGGGCGGCATTCAGAATGTGAATCGGGCCACCAGACCTGAGCTAGATCCGTTCTGCCGGATGCCTGGGTTCAAGACAGCAGCTGTAACCATTCGACCTTTGCGCTTGGTAAGATGATTCATAAAATTACAGGTTACCGGCGACATAAACTGTTCTGATGTTAGCTTAGCGGCTGCGCAGTCCATATTTATATGAGACTGTGCGGCTTTTTTTGCGTATATGTACGCAAGTAGGCCATAGTTCCGTGGTTCCACGTAAACATGAGGATTGGCTCATGAATATGGATTGAATTTTAGTTATGATGTTTATTAGGGGTACATATGTACGTATTTTTATTTTATTTTAGAGACAGATAGTCATTTCGAGTTTAGGATATTCCGCATCGTGGTATAGATATCGGGGCTTATGGAAGCTTCTTCAAATAGAGCAGGACAAGGGAGGTAATGCAGTGAATGTATGGATAACGGTAAAAAGTCTGGGCAAGCGCAAGCCGGTACTTGCCAAGCAAGCTGCCGAACTTCCGGAAACAACTCATACGTTAAGGCAGCTCATTGAGAACATGGTGGCTGTACAAGTAAAAGCACTTCAGGACAAGAAACAACAGGCAGAATTGTTCGCCTACCTGATGCCGGATGATATTGACGCGCAAGGAGCGGTGGGGAAAGTCGGGTTTGGCGCAGTATACAATGAGGGTGTTCCTGATCTGAATGTTGCGATGGAGACAGCTATAACCGCCTATGAGGATGGGTTATATAAAGTATTTCTCAACGATGAAGAATTGCAGGAGCTGGATGAGTCGCTTGTTGTAAAAGACGGAGATAACGTGGTGTTTATTCGTTTTACAATGCTAGCCGGGCGTCTGTGGTAGAGAACGATGAAGGAGGAGAACAGGATGAATCAGGAAGAGCAAGTACAGGTGTATATGGATGGATTGCAGGAAAGAGCCAAGTCGTTAACAGGGGTACAGCTTGAGCTGGCAGGCTATGTTGTGGAGATCGCCGGGTCTACGTATTTACGTGGAGACGAAAAGATGTTTTTGAATACTGATAAGTTGCTTGGAAGGTTGGCTGCAGAAACGCAGAAACCATTATTCGAGCCACTACTGGATGTGCTCCAGCATCTGGCGAGCGAGTCATTGGTTGCACGATTCCGTTATATCGCAGAGCGTGCGACTCGTTTCCCATACAGTAACAACTATGAACGCCGCCCTTTCCGCACATCCGATCCGGAGCAGCATGTAGAACAAGTCATCCGTAAACTGATGGGATTGTTCCGTATGGAAATGAAAAATTTCTCGCTGGAAGAATATGTGTCACTTCGTGAGTACAAGCTGGATTATTTGCATGAGATCCGTTGGGTCCTGGCGGATTGTATCGCTTATGAACTGGATCATCAGGGCGGAGATATGAAGCAGGCGCTGCATGATATTATCTATGGTGACAATCAGACGGCGCTGTTAACCCATGAAATGATCAAAGGTATATTCATGAGCGATCAGGCGGATGCCTATCAGATGGTGGGTGAGCTGCTCGTTGCAGCAAGGTTGCAAGAAGGGCTGCGCCAAAGCATTGTGGAGCGGATGGATGAAGGGACACTGGAAGCCTATATTTACATATTAAAAATCATTATCGACAACAACCTGATTCGTTTCAGTTCCGTGGTAAGAGCGCTTGCCGTATGGACGGGGATCGGTATAGAAGCAGCCAACCAACGTGTTGCGGCACAGTTGATTGAACAGGCCTATCAGGCGCTTGTGCAACCAGAAGTACGCGAGGCCTGGCAGCAGGAAGCTAACGCCAACAAACTCTTTATCAGTCTGTGGGCGACAGCGGTCATTGAAGAGAATGAATTGAAGAGCAAGATAATCGAGATTATGGATCAAGGTCAGTTATATCAGAAGATTGTTGCTCAATATGTACTGGCTAACAGCCAGAACAGGGAGCTTCGTTTGGACATTGCACGTCGTTATCTGGAGGCGCAGGATACCGAGTTGATGCACTGGATTGTGACCAACTATGATGCGATGTATATGTACAACTGGAGTTTCGAGAATGGAGAGAATCAGCGTAGCGTCTACGTGTGGCCATTGCCTGCTCTTGGAGATAAGGGCTTGCGGCGTCAGGACTTTGATCGGTTCAAACAGATGCTGGCTGCCATTCCAAAAGGAGGGTCAGGTGGACCATCGGGTGTACTTGAGTATGTTCACTACCGGATTGATACGGATGATGTAGTCAAGAAAATGTTATATTTGGCCGCTTATGATATGGACCCGGAATGGATCGGGGAGGTCATCGCAATCAAGGACCGTTTAAGCCCGGAACTGCGCGGAGAACTGTTGTCCCAGTTTGTTCAGCATCCCGATAATGAGGTGCAAAGACAGTTTGTGTTTGAGAGTTTGTCTGATAAAAGCATCAGTAATCGGGAGAGTGCACTCGCCAAAGCGAAGCTGCTCACGTTGACGGTTGATGAGATGAAACAGATGGAGTCGTTGATGAAGCTCAAAACAGGCTCACTTCGTCAGAAGGTCATTCATGTATTGTTACTGCAACCCGTGGACCAATTGGAGGTCTCGCTGAAGCGACTTTTGCAGGCCAAGAGTGAACTGCAGCGCTTGGGTGCGCTAGAATTATTGACCGAGATTGCGGCAGATCCAGAGCGGATAGATCAGCAGGAGCAATTGCAGCCATTGGCGCAGCTGATTGAGACACCCACTGCCAAGGAACAGAAACTGTTAGATAAGCTGACCGATCAGGGCAGTCGTTACACAGCCTCTAATGGATTTGGTTTATTTGATCCGAAGCGACGTGAGCCATTGCTGGATGAGAAGCGTGATCTCAAGGGCCATAATCCGAAGGATATCTTTACACTCTCTCTGGATAAGACCAGACCATTTCTGGAGGGACTTAGTGAATTAGTGCATGAACACAGGGATTATGAGTATCAAGTGGAATACTACGCTGGCTATAAAGACACATTGTTAGTCGGAGCGAGTCTTCGCTCCAAGGTTCCATATGGAGAGCGGAATGAAATGAAGCAGATGGAACAGTTCCCACTTCATGACGTATGGGAGAACTATATTCAACATGCCGGGTTCAGCAGTGTGGAATTGATGCAGCTATACATGGCTATACAGCTCGGGGAGTTCAATGGCAATTTGAGCGACCATTACAGTTATTTCCGTGAGCAGTATGACTATGACGAATTGCAGAAGATTCCGTTATTGGAAGGCTGGCGCAAGTCGTTTGCCGAACGGATCTATCCTCTGGATGACATCGAAAAGCTGCAGCAGATGCTGGATTCGTTAACGTATAAGGATCAGGTAGTGGCACTGATATCGGCGGCATTTCAAGATAGCGATCCGATCGACACGTTTGAAATAGCTGAGAAAACCTGGGCCTCCATCATCGCAAGTATGCCTGCTGATCGACTCGAAAAAGAGTCAGGCATGCTTCATATTCTGACTGGACCTTGGAATTATGTAGTTCGTGGCAAAATCCATGACGATAACAGCTTCAAACGTTTCTTCCAGACAGCTTACCAGTTCACCAGTCTTGTAGAGAGTAGTCAACCGCTGTCTTTACTGTCACTTGAAGATTTCCTGCGTGCGTACCAGTTGAACCTGATTGATGATCAAGAGATATATCGACAGGTGCTGGTCGGTGGGAATCGTCTGTTGTTTATTCGGGACTTAACATCCACTCGTACAGAAATGATTGCGAGTGATCCGAAGCTTGTTCAATTGCGAGATGCGGTGGTCGATCGCATTCTGGAGATTGAGCTGACCCGGGGAGAACTCTCTACAGAAGTAAGCACACTTGCCATGAAACTGGATCGAATTGAAGGCATGGAACACTGGGTACATCTGGTCTCTGCGATGGATCAGGATACATTTGTCCGTGGATATATCTATAGTTATGGAGACAACACAACACGTAAAGAGACGTTTAGCTATCTAATTCAGAATTGTCATCCACGGGATGGAGAAGATGAGAAGCGTCTTGGGGAATTGCTCCAGAAGTATCCGGTGAATGAGAAAAAATTGCTGGAAGCAGCCATGTACGCCCCGCAGTGGATGGAGATTGTAGCGAAACATCTGGGATGGGAAGGTCTACGCAGTGCAGCTTGGTACTTCCATGCTCATATTAATGAACGCTTTACTGCGGAGAAAGAAACCATCGTGGCCCACTATTCTCCAATCTCACCACAGGACTTTAATGAAGGTGCGTTTGATATCGCTTGGTTTGAAGAAGCCTATGCTGCTGTCGGGGAGGAACGGTTCAATCTGTTATACGATTGTGCCAAGTACATTTCCGGGGGATCTAACCACCGCAGATCCCAATTGTTCGCAGATGCTGCACTAGGCAAGCTTCGACTTGACGATATGCGTGAGTCCGTGTCAGACAAGCGAAACAAGGATCATTTGTTAACCTACAGTTTGATTCCATTCGCTGTAAATCGCGAACAGGATCTGCGTGAGCGATACGACTTCATTCAGAAGTTCCTGATGCAGAGCAAACAATTCGGTGCGCAACGCCGTGCCAGTGAAGGTGTGGCATCACAGATTGCACTGGGCAATCTTGCTCGTAATGCAGGTTATGCCGATGTTACGCGGCTGATGTGGGACATGGAAGCACGTAAGTTGGATGAGATGAAATCCTTCTTTGAACCTCATGCATTGGATGCTGACACGACAGCACAATTGGTCATTGATGAGGAAGGCCAACCCGAGATGGTTATCGTTAGCAAAGGGAAGACACTCAAATCTGTACCTGCCCGGTTCAAAAAAGATGGATATATCGCTGAACTGAAAGAGCTGAAATCGGATCTGGTGGATCAGTATCGCCGGGCACGGCAGGAGCTGGAACGTTCGATGACTGCTGGAACGTCATTTACAGGTGAGGAAATTGCCAGTCTGATGCAAAATCCGGTTATACAACCGCTGGTAAGAACACTTGTCTTCCAGTCAGGTGACAAGACTGGGAGATTCGATGTATCGTCCAGTGGTTTGGTTGCTCCAGGACCGGAGGGTACGATCCAGGCACTATCGGAACAGGATCAACTGTTGATTGCTCATCCGCTTCATCTGTATCAGAGCGGAAGCTGGAGTGAATTCCAGCGGGATCTGTTCACCCGTCAGGAGCGTCAGCCGTTCAAGCAGGTATTCCGTGAGCTTTATCTTCCTAACGAGGACGAATTGGCTAATGGTACGGTGTCTCGCCGATACGCCGGGTATCAGATTCAACCGAAAAAAGCAGTAGCTCTGCTGAAAGGACGCCAATGGACTGTCAGTTATGAGGAAGGTCTGCAGAAGGTAAGTTATGAGCATAATCTGATCGCGAATCTCTATGCCATGGCAGATTGGTTCTCACCAGCAGATACCGAAGCACCTACCTTGGAGACGGTGCAGTTCTACGATCGCAAGAGCTACAAATCTGTAGCGCTGCAAGATGTGCCGCTGACGTTCTTCTCCGAAGTTATGCGTGATATCGATCTGGTGGTCAGCGTTGCACATGTGGGAGGCGTAGATCCGGAAGCTAGCCTGACAACAATCGAGATGCGCCACGTCATTGTGAACGAATCGTTGCGTCTGCTGAAGATCGACAATGTACGTTTGGACGGGAATTACGCACGAATTGATGGTGAATTAGGTGAGTATGCTGTTCATCTGGGAAGTGGTAATGTGTTCAAACAAGCCACAGGTGCACTTCATATTGTTCCGGTGCACAGTCAGCATCGGGGTCGAATCTTCCTGCCATTCCTCGATGAAGATCCGAGAACAGCTGAGATTCTGTCCAAGGTGATGTTGCTCGCCGAAGATAAAAGGATCAAGGACCCGCAGATTCTTGCACAGTTACAGAACTAGAAGTGATTGAACAGAAGTGAGCCGCCCCTCTTGGGGCGGTTTTTTATTTGCTACTCCGATTTCAATGTAACTTCGAATCTCAATATAACGAGTGTAGAACAAGAATCATGGATGGAAAGTGAACAATATGGAGCAATTCCAACATAAAGGCAGCTGAAGAACCTGTTAAAAGGGACCTCAGCTGCTTTTATATTTTTGGATATTTCAATGGACCGGATTGGTTCCGTTTACAAATAGACTTAGGACCCAGAGTGTGTCGATATATTCCTTAATCTGATAATTAATTGCATTAATTGGTTGATCGGGAGTGGGTCGAACCGACTGTTTTTAAAAGTAAAGAATTTGTTCGAAAGTAGTTACGGAAATGTAAATAATTCGTTTTCTTGTTTTGTTATCTGAATTGTTAACATGGTGATTCCAAAGAACTAGGCTTGTTCTAATCGGTCATTTACCAAATTTAAGGGGATGTAATTCATGATCATGTCGGCTATCGTTAGGAAGCGAAATCTGCTGACTTGCTTGCAGGCTGCAGTTTCAGAAGCCATGTGCAGGACGACCTGAATGCTTGAAAGACTGGGATCAAGCCAGTTTGCATTCCCTTGTATACATGTATTCAATATGTGCACAAGAAAAATGATCAAGAGAGAAGGAGAACTTACAACATGAACAGAAGACTCAATCTGATTTTCCTCAAACGATGGTTTATGTTATTAATCATCGTGGCGGTTGCGGCTATGCCTCTGCACGCCTTCGCCGCGGAGGCGGAATCCGGGGCTGATCGGCCTTGGATGAACACATCTCTATCAGCGGAAGAACGCACCGAGCTGCTGCTCAAGGAGATGACGCTGGAGGAGAAAGTTGGATTCGTAACCGGTAAAGTAAATAACTATTATGGTTTCTATAATGATGGATTGGAGCGCATCGGCATTCCGGCATTACAGATGGCAGATGGACCCGCAGGAGTACGTGTGGCTAACCCGGATGTGCAGGACAAAAAGTCCACGGCATTGCCTGCACCCATCGCGCTTGCCGCTTCCTGGGATACCAATCTGGCCAAGAAATATGGCGATCTGATCGGTCAGGAAGCACATGATACAACACATAATGTAGTGCTCGGACCTGGGCTGGATATTGCACGTACACCATGGGGTTCCCGGAACTTCGAATCTCTCGGGGAAGATCCGCTACTTGCTTCCGGCATGGGTGCAGCGTATGTGAACGGGATTCAAAGTAATCCAGTTATCGCTACAGCGAAACACTATATCCTGAACAACCAGGAGACGGAACGTTTCACGACCAATGCAACAGCCAGCGAACGTGCCATTCAGGAAGTCTATGCACGTCCGTTCCAGGCGATGGTCGAAAAAGCGGATCTTGGTTCAGCAATGTGTTCATTTAACCAGGTGAACGGTACATATGCTTGTGAGAACAAGGAGATGCTGACCAATGTCCTTCGGGATCAGTTTGGCTTCGAAGGGTTTGTCATGAGTGACTACGGTGCAAACTTCAGCACAGCCAAGTCCGCCAATGCGGGTCTGGATCTGGAGACACCGGGAGAGCCTTACGGCAAATGGGGAGACAAATTGCTGGAAGCCGTGAACAATGGCGAAGTCAGCGAGCAAACCGTTGATGAGAAGGTTAGACGCATTTTGCTTCAAATGTTCGATAAAGGGCTGTTCGATAACCCTGTAACGAATACACAAATCAATGCTAAGAAAGACGGCAAACAGGCACGTGAAATTGCAGAAGAGAGCATGGTTCTTTTGCAAAACAACGATAATGTGCTGCCGCTGTCCAAGAAAAACGTGAAATCCATCGCTGTCATCGGTCCGGATGCAGATAACGCATCTGCTGCTGGTGGAGGTAGCAGTCTGGTTAATCCGACGTATACTGTAAGTCCACTTCAAGGCATTCGTAACCGTGCCGGTAACGGTGTGGATGTAAAATATGCTGCCGGAACCGATCCTATCTCCGCAGGAGATGCATTTAATGGACCATCCGCCGTACCTTCTACTCTTTTATCACCAGCGGATGCTCAGGAAAGTGAAAGAGACTATGGTACAGATCGTGCGGAATACGGTCTGCGTGCTGAATACTGGACGAATAAAGATATGGAGGGTAATCCTTCTTTGGTCCGTACAGATAATCAGGTCAACATGAATCTTGGATTCTACAACTATGAAGGTTTTAACGCGCAATCTTCCAAGCTTCCAGTGACACCTACGAAATTCAATGCCAAAATGTCTGCTCGTTGGACAGGGGCGATCACAGCACCTCAAACGGGTGAATATAAACTGTCCCTGACCAGTCTAGGTTCTGCGAAACTGTATGTGGATGATAAGTTACTCGTAGACAATCAAGGTGAAACATTGAGTACAACGAAGAAAGAAATCACATTCAAAGAAGGTGAGTCCCACAATATTCGAATTGAGTATCGTACGGACTTCCCGGTACAGACTAATCATGATATGGGTGCACAGGTTCGTTTTGGCTGGGAAGCTCCAGAAGACGCTGTGGATATCAAAATGCAAAAAGCAGTTGATCTGGCGAAAAAATCCGATGTTGCCGTCGTGGTAACTCGTACGTATGACAGTGAAGGTTATGTAGACCGTTCCGATCTGGAACTGCCGAATAACCAGGAGCAGCTGATCCGCAAGGTAGCAGCAGCCAATCCAAAAACGATCGTGGTGCAAATGAGTGGTCGCGCTGTTGAAATGGATTCCTGGCAAAAAGAAGTGCCATCCATCGTTCAGGCTTGGTATGCAGGTCAGGAACAAGGTAATGCAGTGGCACGTGTGCTGTTTGGTGATGTGAATCCATCCGGTAAGTTGCCGGTGACGTTCCCATCAGATGATTCCCAGACCCCGGTATCCACTGCGGAACAATTCCCGGGTATTAACGGGGTGGGCAACTATTCCGAGGGTATCTTTGTAGGGTATAAAGGATATGACAAAGAAGGCATGACACCGGCGTTTGCCTTTGGACACGGACTGTCGTATACCGATTTTAATTATCGTAATCTGCATGTGAAAAACACTGGCAAAGGTGATAAGGAAACCGTAGAAGTATCCCTGAATCTGCGTAATACCGGTAAAGTTTCCGGTGCAGAAGTTGTACAGGTCTATGTTGGCAATCTGCCAACCAAAGTCGAGACCCCGGAGAAACAACTTGCTGGCTGGGCGAAGGTAGATCTGAAAGCAGGCAAGCAACAACGGGTCAACATTCAACTGGATCGCAGCGCATTGTCCTACTGGGATGAAACATCCCATGAATGGGTAATGCCTAAGGGTAAAGTCCAAGTGTATGTTGGCAGTGCATCGGATGATATCCGTCTGACAGGCAGTGTGAATATCGGAAGCAAGTCCGGTAAATAAAAGTTCAATAAGGGAGATTGGAAGGTTGTTCTCCCAGTGAAGTTATTTCGTTAAATGCAGTTTGTTCTACTTCATATAGATTAGGAAAATGAGTCGTGGCCTAGTGGCCGCGGCTTTTTCCACAATGGAAGGAGAGTGAAGCATGATAAACATAGGTTGGCGAGAATATCCCAAACGATGGATGATCCTGTTGATCGCTGCTGTTTGTTTTGTCGGTATAGGAATCTGGCTTATCTTCAACCGAAGTGAACAACCCGCTCCGCCACCGGTTGTGGACAAACAGAGAACGGCCGAAGTTTGGTTAACCACGGGAGATCAGCAAAATCTGCTTGCACGACAGAAGCCCATTCCAATTACCGATCACCATGATGCAGACACAAGTTCTTCAGTTTCTTCAACGCAGGAGCCAGACATTTCTTCGTCGGCGTTCACCATACAGATTGACCCGGACAAGACGTATCAGACCATGGATGGTTTTGGCGCAGCGATGACGGGTTCATCGGCACATCTGATCAACGAGCTCCCAGAGGAACAACAAGAGCAACTGCTGAAGGAACTGTTTACAACAGAAGGGCTGAACATGGATATGGTGCGTCATACGATTGGTGCCTCCGATTATTCGGTAGATGAAACAGGTGTGGCTTCGAGTTATACCTATGATGATATCGAGTCTGGCAAGGACTATGACATGGAATCCTTTTCGATCGAAAAGGATCAGAAAGTTGTGAATATGCTGGAGCGTGTAGCTAGTCTTAAATCGGATCTTAAAGTATTTGGCACACCGTGGACGGCCCCAGCTTGGATGAAATATGGAGAAAAGACCACTAACGGCTGGTATCTGGATTACAACGATCCCCAGGTGTATGAAGCGTACGCGAGATATTTTGTGAAATATATCAAAGCTTATCAGACAAAGGGCATTCCCATCTACGGGATCACGTTGCAAAATGAACCGGAGTTCACCTCGGACAAATATCCGAGTATGAGTATGGGAGCTGAAGAACAAGCGATGTTCATTCAGGATTATCTCGGCCCGGCTCTACAGGATGCGGGACTGGACACGCGAATCATTGCGTATGATCATAACTGGGATCAGGCGGTTGAATATACCAACAAGGTGCTTGGTGATGAGCAGGCTGCTGCTTATATCGATGGATCTGCTTTCCACTGTTATGCAGGTGATCCATCTGCCATGTCGGAAGTGCATGAGCGCTTCCCGGACAAGAATATTTATTTTACCGAATGTAGTGGTGGGGAGTGGAGTCCTGATTTTGGCGAGAATCTGAGCTGGCAGATGTCCAATCTCATCATTGGTGCACCTCGCAACTGGGCAAAAAATGTGCTGCTCTGGAACATCGCACTCGATCCGCAAGGTGGACCCACGAACGGTGGATGTGAGAACTGTCGTGGGGTTGTGACGATTGACCCGGACAGTGATGAAATCACTAGAAATGTCGAGTATTATGTGTTAGGCCACATCAGCCGTTATGTACGTCCGGGAGCTGTGAGAGTTGATTCCACGCAAGAACAGGGCAAGATCGAGAACGTAACCTTCCGCAATCCGGATGGAACGATGGTGCTGGTTGCAACTAACACGGGTGAGGCAGAAGTTTCCTTTGATGTAGTCATGAGCGGAGATTCGTTTCGATATATACTGCCTTCCCAATCGGCAGCAACCTTCCTTTGGAAGCCAAAAACGGGGGTAGAACGTTGACTCAAGATTGGAAATTATGGGTACAGTTTGAATGATGGACATGGTAAAATAAACGTAGAGTTATTTCAAATTTGATGTATTAAACAAGTCCGATCCCAGGATCGGGCTTTTACATAACCTTTACTTTTAATAGAAAAGGAGCATACGTTGGACATGTTAGTCGCTGCATATCGGGAACAGGATCATGACAAGTTGGTCGAGATCTGGGAGAGTTCTGTTCGGGCAACACATTGGTTAACCACGGGATATAATGACCACGAAGAGGAGTGTGCAGGATGACACAGATCAAGGTGACACCGGAACAACTGGAGACGGTCAGTGGGCAGTTCGCTCAGGCACATCAGCAATTATCGGGATTCATGTCCACATTGGACGGTAAGATGAGTGTCATGCGCAGCAACTGGGATGGCATGGAGCGTGAGCGTTTTTATAACGATTATTCAACGGCTCAAGGCACGATGAAATCTGTTCTGGAACTGGTTCTATCCATTCAGTCGGAGCTTAAGAAGATTGCCGAGCGTTTCCGCACGACAGATGAAGAGGCGGTGAGCCAGGCAATCATGACGGCGCTGACCGCAGCGCGGGCGCTATCAACCATGGGCAAAAATAAAGGCGATGATCTGGATAAAACGCCAGGTCCACCAAAGAACATGGATGAATGGGATGAGAAGGATGCCGAGAAATACCAGAACTATGAGGAAATGCTGAAGAAAGCCAAAGAGATGGGTGACGAAGAACTGGCGCAACAGATTCAGGCCAGCATGAACATCATTCGGCTTCAGTATGAAGATGTAATCTATCAGACTGACCCCAATACGGGCAAGACGGTGAAAATTACCGAGGATTCCATCGTAGGTACGTATCAGGTGAAAAGCGACAAGGGCGAAACGACCACCATCAGTCTGGATAAACAGGGCAATGTGGTGGACTATAGCAAGGATACGGAAAAGTATAGGTATTCGGAGCAAACGCACACGACCAGTCAAGGCGAGCATCTCTTTGGCAAAGCAGCACAAACGGCTACAGCCTACGGGATTGGTCTGCTGCTCACAAGCAAGACGGGCTCTGCCTTTACAGAACATGCCACTGGACTTGGTTCTTCCTTCGTCGCGGACAAATTCCTGTTCTCCGTGCCGGAAGAAGGCGAGACACGTACGATGATTTACCGTACCAATAAGGACACGGGCAAAATCGAGAATATGATCGTGGTCACGCGCGGCGACAACGATATTGAATATACTCCGTGGCGGGAGTACTTCTAAGCCACGGATGGGGTTGGCAAGCGGGCAACACAGGGCAACCTGATTGCGGCCTGCTTGCCGACCCACTGCATGGAGCCATGTGGTTGTGTATCACATGGCTATGCGTGTGGAGGGCAGGCGACTTATCCATGAGCCTGCCCATAGAGAAACACCCCGGCGACCTTTTCCCTGAGATGGGAAGGTTACCGGGGTGTTTTGGATTCTTCTTACCGATTCGCCACGGTCGAAGGACCGGGCCGGAAGGAGGGCTTTTTTTGCCAGAGATTAATGTGTCTCTTCATCCAGAAACGGTTTGTTCACCGCATAATACATAAAGCCCATCAGCAGCACACCACCCACGAGATTACCCAAAGTCACGGGAACCAGGTTGTGGATCACACCTTCAATGGAGATCGTCCCCGGATGGTTCAGCACGAGTGCAATCGCGAACGTACACATATTGGCGATGCTGTGCTCGTATCCCGAGATGAAGAAGCAGAACACAAAGAGCATCATGGCAAACATTTTGGCTCCATTCTCCTTCATGAACATCGGGACAAAGAACGCCATACATACAAGCCAGTTACACAGAATTCCGCGGAAAAAGAGTTGCATGGTTGGAACTTCCATTTTGTGTTCTACCACGCTTAACAGAAAACCATTCACCTGAGACGAATCGAACAATCCGGTCAGGTAGATTAACAGGGCAAACACAGCTGCGCCCATCAGGTTACCGCTATAACTCGCAATCCACAGTTTGATCACTTCGAACCAGCGCAGTTTCTTGCGCAGCGCCGCATACGTGTAATAAAACGTATTGCCCGTGAACAGGTCACCCCCGCCATAGGCGATCAGAATGATGGCCGCGCCAAACGTAATTGCCGCCATCGGATAGGTAAACGGGGACTGCTCCATATAAAAGAAGTTACCTGTCTTAAACGCCACGATGACGCCGAATCCGATAAACATACTGGCCAGCATGGAGCGTGCAAGGTACCTGATTAAACTTTGTTTGTAAATCTTGTGTTTCTTCAGAGCTAGTTGTTCCACGTTGCGTAAAGCTTCCGTTTCCATAATTCTCCTCCAATAGCATGGTGTCTTGCTTACCATTATAACGAAATTATGGAAATTGGGGAGGGTAAACTTGGTTTATTGATTATTACTTCGTTGTTTCGAATGCAGTACCCGCATTGCAGAAGAGCCAAAATCAGGATCGGATTGAAGCGATTCTAGCGCCGATGCTGCACCATTAACTTGTTGATGTGCAACAAGAATAGAAAAGGCCGCTCCTCTGACTAATATGTTTTCTTCTCCGCTGATTTCGTTAAAATCTGGGTGTCCATTGTTGTTATTATGATTTAAATCAGACATGTCAGACATATCCGACCGTTCACCTCCTGAAGAATATTATGGCTTGGGCGGGAGAATGATGGGACGGGCAGCCAAGGCTTCTTCCACAATCTGTTCAGGCTTCAGGTCTCGATCATCCCAGAAAATGAGATTACTGATCCCCACATGTGGAACCTGCTGTTGTAGCTCCGTCAACATGTCATCCAACTCGGCTTCCGTTCCTTCAGAGTCCATCAGTTTGCGAACTAATTCGACCAAATGTAATGGATTGTCCATATCGATACCTCCTGAATGATTCATAGCGTGAACAAACTAGTCTTTTTCATTGGCTGATTCAATGGATCATACGTAATGATCACCGGTAAAAATTTGGGCTCAAGCATCAGACTAATGAGTTGTTCGTCTTGATCAGTATAAGAAATGATATAGTTTCCGAAATGAGACTCGTAGATGAAGTCTTGGAATTGAAAGGAATGTTCGGGATACTTTATCTTCACATATAACGTAGTAACTCCTCGGGCTAAGGTTTCTTTTAACATAGGAATTTGGGCCACAATGATAATAGTAATAAGAACAATTAGTATACGTTTAGCGAGACGGGTCAGATGGATTCACCCCATTATCTAAATCAATTTTCAACAATTCATGAAGGCCCATCTCAAAATAGATATCACTCCATAAGGATAGCCAGATTACCAAACTGCTCGCCTTTTTCCATACGTTCGAATGCTTTTACTACGTCTTGCAATGGATATACGCCATCAATTACAGGATGTATGTCATGTTGCTCCACCCATTGTAGCATCTGGATAAACTCCTCACGGCTGCCCATAGAGGTGCCGATCAGACTGATCTGCGGGAAGAAGATAGAACGAATGGGTACAGTCAGATCATCCCCCGAGCTTGCACCATACATCACGATACGTCCACCTGGTCTGATTATATCAAAATATTTTGGGAACATGGCTTGTCCGATGCTATCCAAGATGATGTCCACAGGTTCCAGATCGTTCTGCGTACTCCAATCGGCATGACTATCCAATGCATGGGTAGCACCCAAGCGCAGTGCCTCATTTCTTTTGGCTTCACTTCTGGAGGTGACGGTCACCTTGGCACCTGCCGCAACCGCCATGAGCAGGGCATAGGTTGCTACACCACCGCCAATACCGGGAATGAGCACATGTTCACCTTTCTTCAATACACCGCGAGTGAATAAGGCGCGATAGGCCGTCAGGGCTGAAAGGGACAGCACACCTGCTTCCTCCCAGGATAGGTGGGCTGGCTTAGGCAGGGCATTTTCAGCAGGCAACGTTATATATTGAGCCAGTGTTCCATCCGTAGGGCCACCAACAATATCGGGTACGGTCGGCACTTCAGATGCATGTTCCCAACCGAGCGTAGGATGGATAATGACTTCATCTCCTATCGCGAACCCTCTTACGCTTTCGCCAATCGCTACGATAATACCTGCTCCATCGGAACCGGGAATGAGCGGGGTGTCCTGGGTTCCGCGTCCTGCCATGATGAATAGATCCCGATGATTGATACCAGCGGATTTTAATTGAATCTGCACTTCCCCGGCTTCTGGTGCCCGAGAGATTGACTCTGTATATTGAAGACCTGCAAGGCCGCTCTGGGCCGAATGGACAATAGCTTTCATGTTCAATATTCCTCCTGTCTGTGTAGCTAGATTTCACTACTGAGCCTCATTGTACAGACGGAGCAGATTCACGTAAAATGAACAAAAATGATTGTCAGTATCATTAAAAATAATAGATAAGCACTTTGCATGAATCGGATGATGCAGAATGCCGATATAACGACGAGCAGGTGATCAGAGTATGGATGCAGGTGATTTGAAAATATTTCAGGCGGTTGCCCGCGAAGGTAGTATCAGTAAAGCTGCGCTCTCACTTAATTATGTGCAGTCCAATGTAACAGCACGGATTAAACAGTTGGAGACCCAACTGCAAGTACCGCTATTTCATCGTTCCAATCGGGGGATGTCGCTTACACCAGCAGGCGAGAACCTGCTTGGGTATGCGGATAGAATATTAGAATTATTATATGAAGCAGAGCAGGCCACGCAAGTGGGTAACCCACCAGCTGGCATGCTTCGTCTAGGTGCCATAGAGACAGCAGCTTCTACTTTTCTGACGCCGCTCTTGGCTGAATATACTTCATGTTACCCGGAAGTAAAACATTCGCTTGTCACGGGTGGGACCCATGAACTGAACCAGAAGGTCATCCAACATGAATTGCATGGAGCCTTAATATATGGCCCAATTGATCATCCTGAGCTGAATTATATGAAGATGTATGACGAGGAATTGGTGTTGATCGCTGAACCTGGAGTACATGAGATGTACACGTTATTGTCCAGGCCGATGTTGTTTTTTGAGATCGGATGCACTCATCGCACTCAGGCGGAATCCTTTTTGAACGATCAGGGTATCCACACGCTTAACATCATGGAATATGGAACACTGGACACGATTCTGAATGGTGTATCTGCCGGGCTCGGCGTATCATTGCTGCCACGCTCTTCGGTTACCAAAGCAGAATTAAGAGGTGAGATCGCGGTGATGTCTTTGCCTGATCCCTATTGTCGGTTGGAAGTAGGATTTGTGTATTCCCGTGGTGAACATATATCTAGTGCACTCAGCGCTTTGGTTGAGATTATTACAGAACCAGACCTATAAGAGGTTGTTCAAAAGTCCGTTTATGAACATGCACTATAAAGGAGTGAGTGATCTTGAAAGAAACTGCGTTAACGTTGGGTGATGCATTTAATCAGGCAGACTTTATTGTAGGTGGTCATGGCAGTCGCCAAGTGAAGGTACTTCAGAACGTACTGGACCAGATCGATGGGGAGTTGTTCAGTGACCACTACGGGAACGGCCCACTCATTGAAGAATTTCAGCAACAGATGGCTGACGTTCTTGGCAAGGAATCGGCGGTATTTTTTCCAAGTGGAACGATGGCGCAGCAGATTGCATTACGGATCTGGTGTGACCGCAAAGATGTAAAACGAGTAGCTTACCACCCTCTGTGTCATCTTGAAATCCATGAGGAAGACGGACTGAAAGAGTTGCATCAGATTGAATCAATTTTACTTGCGGACAAGGATCGTTTGATTCGTTTGGAAGATGTACAAGCGCTTGATCAGGACATTGCCTGTCTGCTGTTGGAACTTCCGCAACGCGAGATTGGTGGGCAATTACCGGCGTATGAAGAACTGGAAGCGATCTCGGCCTATTGCCGTGAACGCGGGATTAAGCTACATCTGGACGGGGCACGCCTGTTTGAGATTACTCCCTATTATCAGAAAACGCCTGCGGAGATTTGCAGTTTGTTTGATACGGTGTATGTATCCTTTTATAAAGGCATTGGAGGTATTGCGGGGGCTATATTGGCGGGTGATCCGGATGTGATGCAAGAATCGAAAGTATGGAAACGTCGGCACGGCGGAGATCTGATCGGCCTGTATCCGTATATTCTGAGTTCTCAGTATTATTTCAATGAACGGATTGGCAAAATGGAGTTGTATTACGAGCAGGCTCAAGAACTCGCCTCCTTACTGAATGCGTGTCACGGGATACATACCTTACCCGAGGTACCGGTATCGAATATGTTCCATGTGCACTTTGCGCTCGCTGCTGCCGATGTTGAACCAATTCTTGTGCAAATGACTCAACAGTATGGCATAGGAATGACTTCATATCTGAACAAAACAAGTGGAAACAGCTGTGTCTTTGAACTGTCTACGGGTGATCGTTATGAGAAAGTTCCTCAGGACAAGCTGCGTGCAGCACTGGAATGGCTGGATCAAGAGTTGCGTAAACAGGTGAGATAAGAAGTTGATTTTAATGCTCGACTCTTGTTTGGGTAAGGTGTTGCGCTTCAAGGAGAACTATTGAATTCACAACGGCTGATCAGTGGAGAAAGGTATCTTAAGGGGGAGTTCAAGTGACGTCGATAGAATTGGAACCGATTCGTGATCTTTTGGTGAAGGCCTACGATACAACAATGGGAGATGGGTGTACTCCTGAGAAACAACAGAGCATTGAGGATTTTGAGCAAAAGCATAATGTAAAACTGCCCGCAGCGTATCGCGCACTTTTACTTGAGTTCGGTGCATGTAACTTCGGCGACCCTGCCTTGTATTCGGTGAAAGAACTGAGCTGGGCTTATCCGGATTTTTTGGAAGTATACCGTGAATATGAGAAAGAATACGAGCTGCCAGCTGACCTCCAGCCTTTCCCGATTGGTGGATTTGGTGAAGGAAGTATGGCTATACTGGATCAAAATTCAGGCAAGGTGCTGATGTTGATCCACGATGCAGGGGAAACTCCTCTGCGGGAGATTGCTGTGGACTTTAATGAATTGATGACGATGCTGGCTGAGTCGGCAATCTGGGTTCAGGAACAGATGAATTAACAAGGTAGACGGAAGGATGCGCAATCGGCTTATGGATATTCGGAAGTTAAGATACTTTATCACGGTGGCAGAAGAACTTCATTTTCACCGTGCAGCGGAAAAATTAAATATGACGCAACCACCGCTGAGCCAGCAGATTCAGAATTTAGAGGATGAGCTTGGCGTGAAGTTGTTGGAGCGCACCAGAAAAATGGTTCGTCTCACCCCGGCAGGTGCGGTATTTCTGGAACAGGCCAGGCTAATTATGGCCCAGCTCGAACGATCCATTCAACTTACGCAAAAGGCAGATCAGGGCATCATCGGGCATATCACCATAGCCTTTGTGGATTCGGCTTCGGGGAGCATTATGGTGGATGTTCTTAGGAAATTTCGCGCTGCATATCCGCAGATTGAATTGACGCTGCGTGAGATGACTTCGTCCCAACAATTGCAGGCACTGGAAGACGGACAGATCCATATTGGATTTTTGCGATATCAGGAAGATACTCGTCATGTCTCGTTCCGCCCCTGTCAGATGGAAACGTTGATTGCCGTATTGCCAGATCATCACCCGTTGGCTTCTCAGACTCAAGTTTCAATTCGAGAACTGGCGGATGAAGATTTTATTTTATTCCCAAGGCATCTGGGTTCTCCGTTCCATCGTCTCGTTCTGGATTATTGCAGGGAGCATGGCGTAGACCCTCGAATTACGCAGGAAGCGATCCAGATGTATACGATTGTGAATCTCGTTGCGGCGGGCATGGGCATTTCCATTGTTCCGTCCTCGGTGGATGTGTTCCAGCGTAAGGGTGTAGTCTTTCTCCCATTACAAGAAAATCCGCCCTCCGTACCGTTGTATACGGCATGGCGGACGGATATGAATCAGGAAGTAGTGTCCCGCTTTATGGGCATTGTTGATGAATGTGTTTAACCCGTCTTGGCTGGATCACGCTCAATCCACGGATTCAGTATTTCATCAATACGAGACATGATCGCAGAGTCCAGTTTCACACCAGAAGCTTTTACATTTTCAAGTACCTGCTCCGGCCGGGATGCACCGATAATAACGGAACTGACATACGAATGTTGTAGAACCCACGCCACAGCGAGTTGGGGGAGAGTTAGACCAATCTCTTTAGCGAGTGGAACAAGCTGTTGCACAGCGGTAAGAACATCTTCACGTAGCCACTGTCCAGCCAGTTTATTGAAAAAGGGTGCTCCTGCCTCAGCAGCTGCACGTGATCCGGTGGGCAATGCTTCGTTAGGCGCATATTTGCCTGATAGTATACCCTGAGCCAGAGGAGACCATGTAATCTGTCCAAGTCCTGCTTGGTCGCTTGCAGGTACCACTTCTTGCTCAATCACACGCCATAACATTGAATATTGGGGCTGACTTGCAATGAAGGGTATATGAAGTTCCTTCGCCAAAGCGGCTGCTCGCGCAATCTGATCCGCGTTCCATTCACTTACGCCAATGTAATGAACTTTGCCCTGACGCACCAGATCGGAGAATGCCAGAAAAGTCTCTTCCAGCGGAGTATTGTAGTCATAACGGTGAGCGTAATAGACATCGATATAATCAGTCTGTAGCCGCCGCAAAGAACCATTGCAGGCTTCCATGATGTGTTTCCGGGAAAGTCCGCGGTCATTATGACCTGTGCCGGTTGGGTGACAGACTTTGGTGCATAGTTCGATACTTTCTCTTCGTATATCCTTAAGAGCCTGTCCTAACACGGATTCTGCCTTGGTATTGGAGTACACATCTGCGGTATCAAATGTGGTAATACCTGCATCCAATGCGGTTCGCACACAAGCTTCTGCTATTCCATCCTCGACTTGCGCTCCATGCGTAATCCAGTTGCCGAGTGAAATCTCACTGACGGTTAATCCACTGTTTCCTAATTTGCGATATTCCATTCATGTCGCCTCCCTAAGTCATCTGGACTCCATTGTAACAATGGCAGATTAATAGGTGAAATATCTTTTAACCTCATCTTTGATACGAAAAAAGTATCAGTGAATCTACATTTTCTCCTGGAGGTATTTGCGATAGATAGCAGGCGTAATTTCCTCGAACTTTTTGAATATTTTGATAAAATATCCCGATTCATTAAATCCCAGCTCATCACTGATCTGTGAGACAGGCATGTCGGTGACCTCCAGCAATTGCTTGGCCCACTTTATCTTGAGTTTTGCCAGATAGGTGGTGAAGTTCTCGCCCGTTTCCTTGGCAAACAGTCTGCTGAAATAACTCGGACTCAGGTGGCATAGATCGGCCATTTGTTTGAGTGAAACTTGTTCACTCTTGTGACTGTGAATGTATTCAAAAGCAGGCTGAAGCACCGGGCTGGAGCTTTCCGTGTCACTTGGGCTGTTCTTTAGGTAAGCATCCGCTATCGCATTGGTCATCTCTTTTTTGATCGACTCGATATTACGAATGGAGTAACCCGGCAGAATGGTAGAGAGGTTTAGAGTCTCCTGATTGCCTGAAGCTTTTTCGAACATTTCAACTAACAGATTTTTGTTTAGCGCTTCTTCCACAATGTAGTTGCAGAGCAGGGATAACATGTTAGAGATTTTCACAATCTCTTCATAGGTCATCACAGGTAGCTGGGCGTAATCATCCTTTAATTCCTCCAGCTTGGCTGCATGCATGGGTACGTTTTTGGACGTGACAATTTGCTCCAAGTCGCTACCCTTTTCCGGATCGGCGAGTTTCACTTGTCCTGCCATGACGGCGCCGATATATTTGCCATCAATCGTGATCGGAATCGCGATATCTATAATATTGAAATGGCATAAATACACATAAGGTTCATTCAATCGAACGGCTTCCAGACCACCGCGTGAATCACATTTTTGACAGTAGGGGAGAAGCTCCGGGTCTTTACGGACATTCTGGCAGAAAGCCTGACAGCTACTGTGACTGGTTACGGGAATGCCTTTATAATCAACGGTGAGGATCGCCAGTTTGGTTACTGTTGCGAGAGAATCTTGTAGACGCTTCCATTTATTAAGGTCCAGAATTTTATTGATATGCAGATATTCTTTGATCATTGGTGCAACCTCCATAGGCTAACCAGATTCATAATTTAGGCCGTTAAAAGTTAGCAAGTTGTACATATTAAGATGTAATGATGACGGGTAATGTATAATGGGAGGTCAAAATTCAACCATCTCATGACAATAAGATACCATGATTGTGCCAAAAAGCAAAAAATTACGATTGTAAATTATAATAATTTGTTATCAAAGTCCACTGTAAACCTGTTGCTCATGCGTTATATTAAGGTCAATTGTAAGAAATTAAAATTTGATGTAATCACTAAACCAATTCATATCATTAGGAGGCATATATTATTATGAGAAAAGCATTTATCAGCCCAACTAAATATGTACAAGGCGAAGACGAGTTGTTGAACCTGGGGTACTTTGTTAAATCCTTCGGAGAATCTGCTTTGTTAATTGCACATCCGGATGATGTACAGCGTGTCAAAGCAAAGCTGGATGCAACAGCCGAGAAATTTAATATTACGTTTGTTGAAAGCGGTTTTAAAGGGGAATGTTCCCGTGAGGAAGTTGCTCGTCTGCAAGCGATCGCGAAGGAAAAAGGATGTGACTCTACCATCGGTCTTGGTGGCGGTAAAGCCATTGATGCGGCCAAATGTGTAGCAGAAGGCGAAGCACTGATCATCTGCCCAACGATTGCGGCAACAGACGCACCGACAAGTCACTCCGCTGTATTGTACACACCGGACGGTTCTTTTGATGACTATGCTTACTTCAAACAAAGCCCAAGTGTGGTTCTCGTTGATACAACGGTAATTGCTAATGCACCAACACGTTTCCTCGTATCCGGTATGGGAGATGCGCTCTCTACATACTTCGAAGCAAGAGCAACAGCAAAATCCTATTCCCGTGTAAACGCAAGTCTGCCAATGGGTTCCCGCGAAGGATATACACCTTCTGCTGTAGGTACCAATGCGGCACTTGCACTGGCAAAACTGTGTTATGAAATGTTGCTGACTGATGGTGCAAAAGCGAAAGTAGCGAGTGACAGCAACGTTGTGACACAAGCGCTGGAAAATATCGTTGAGACCAACATTCTGTTATCTGGTCTTGGATTCGAAAGTGGCGGACTGGCCGCAGCACATGCAATTCACAACGGTTTGACTGTTCTGGAAGGCACACATCATTTCTTCCACGGTGAAAAAGTATCCTTCGGTACAATCGCACAGCTCGTCCTTGAAAATGCACCAACTGAAGAGCTGCATGAAGTCATGGACTTCTGTCTCGAAGTGGGACTGCCGATCAGCTTGGCGGATATCGGTGTAGATACGATTAGTCAGGAAGAACTGTTGAAAGTGGCAGAGATCGCTTGTATTCCGGAAGAATCCATTCACGCCATGCCGTTCCCAATCACCGTTCCTGAAGTAGCTGCTGCCATTGCAGCGGCTGACCGCATGGGCCGTGAGTACAAAGCAGCTCGCAGGGAGGTAAAATAATGAAGAAAATTATTAATCAGGCCGAACATGTTGTTATGGAAATGTGCAACGGGATTGCGCTTGCACACCCGGAGCTTGAATTTCTGAAAAAATATAAAGTCATTAAACGCAGAGAGATTCAGGCTGATAAAGTCAGTCTGATCAGTGGCGGCGGTAGCGGACATGAACCGGCTCACGCTGGTTATGTCGGTAAAGGGATGCTGGATGCAGCGGTATGTGGAGATGTATTCGCATCTCCTTCCCAAATCCAGGTATATCAAGCGATCAAGGCAACAGCCAGCAACAAGGGTACACTCCTGATCATCAAGAACTACAGCGGCGACATGATGAACTTCAAAAATGCAGCGCATCTGGCTGAAGAAGATGGCATCGACGTACAGTATGTGCGTGTTGAGGATGACATCGCTGTACAAGACAGTTTGTATACCGTTGGACGTCGCGGTGTTGCCGGAACTGTACTGGTTCACAAGATTGCCGGAGCAGCGGCCGAAGAAGGCCGCAGTCTGGCAGATGTGAAATCCGTTGCTGAGAAAGCAGCTCAGAACGTGCGCAGTATTGGTTTTGGATTCACATCCTGTACGGTGCCCGCCAAAGGCACGCCTACATTCGAAATTGCTGAAGATGAGATGGAATTCGGCGTAGGGATTCATGGTGAGCCAGGGATTCGCCGGGAGAAAATCGTATCGGCTGATGAATTGGCAGGACGTATGGTCGAAGCATTGCTCGCAGACATGAAGCTGGATAAGGATGCATCCGCTGAGATTGCGGTGCTCGTGAATGGTTTTGGTGCAACGCCACTGCAAGAACTGTATCTGCTCAACAATTCCGTTCAGCGTGAGCTTGCTGGACATGCAGGTCTGAAGGTCGCTACTACGTTTGTAGGCAACTACATGACAAGTATCGATATGGCAGGGGCATCGGTTACGATCCTGAAACTGGATGAGGAACTAAAAACTCTGTTGTTCAAGGAAAGTGATACACCTACATTTAAAGTATCCGGTCCTCCAGCAGCACAAGTGGCGTATTCCGAAGCGCTGGAAGCTGTTGTGGGTGAAGACGCTCCTGTATCTTACGAAGTGGAGACGGATGCATCAGCTGCGGTCATCAAAGGCAATCAATTTTCACTGGACAATGTCGTCTATCTGATCGATAAAATGGGTGAGATCATCATCAAGAACGAGGTACCGTTCTGTGAACTGGATTCCCATGCCGGTGATGGCGATTTCGGTATGAGTGTGGCAAAAGGCTTCCGCCAGTTGAAACGCGAATGGAATCACATCATTAACGAAGATAAAAAAGACATCGGATCATTCCTCGATGCATGTTCCTTGGTCATCATGGAATATTGTGGCGGCGCATCCGGCCCGATCTGGGGTTCAGCATTCCGTGCAGCTGGCAAAGCAGTAGGGGATAAACAGCAATTAAACGTTGCTGAATTCGCCGAGATGATCCATGCAGCCGTGCAAGGGATTCAGTCCACAGGAGAACGTTCCTTCGGACGTGGCGCTGTTGTAGGTGATAAAACCTTGATTGATGCACTCGTTCCGTGTGCCGATTCCTGGACTCAAAGTGCGGAGTCTGGCGATGACTTCAAAACAGCATTTGCCAAAGGTGCAGCAGCCGCCGTTGAAGGTGCGAAGAAAACCGAAGACATCGTGGCACGTATGGGACGTGCAGGTGCCGTCGGTGATCGTAGTCTGGGCTACCCGGATGCTGGTGCGTATGCGCTGGGTGTTATTTTCACAGAATTATCTGAGTCGATGAAATAAGAATGTTGGTGAAAAATCAGATCATTTCGATGAGAAATATAAAAGTATAAAGTGTTCTTACCACAAAAGAAGTATCACACAGTGATGCTTCTTTTTTTGTATTGAAATGTCGATTTTTATGCATATAAATACATACAATGGAATATTTGGTTCATAATTTCGCCATGAATTAAAACAATTAGGTTGTTGAAAATGCCTTCTAACTTGTTATAATATAACCTATTGATATTGATAATCACTATCATTTGTTGTTTTGTTACTCAGCACTACAGTGAAAAGGGGTTAAGTTTTTCTCTAAAATTTACGTCTGAGGAGGTATATGATACTGAGTTTATCCAACACAGTACGCTGCGTTGGAATCCAAATTTTCTAAATCTAGGGGGATATAAATTAAATGAGAAAGTCTATTTCTTCAAAATTAATGTTTATCATGGTTGCAGCTTTAACTTTGGTGTTGGCAGCTTGTTCAAGTAATGAACCTGCTTCGACGGATACTGCTAATACAGAGGCTGCAACTTCCGATGCTGCTACTACAGCTACAGCCACAACAGTTGAAATTACGGATGCTCATGGAACGGTAACTGTGCCTGTAAATCCAACGAAGGTCGTTGCTCTGGATAACAGAACATTTGAGACTCTGTCCACTTGGGGCGTCAAATTGGCAGCAGCGCCGAAGGATGTAATGCCTGCGGATTCACCATATGTGGCGGATGAATCGGTACAAAATATTGGGAATCACCGCGAACCAAACCTTGAACTATTGGCATCAATACAGCCTGATCTTGTCATTGTTGGTCAACGGTTTGCTAGTTACTATGAAGACATCAAAAAATTAGTACCTAATGCAGCAGTGATCGACCTTAATATTGAGCTTGAAGAAACAGCATCACCTGGAGAAAACTTTGTTAATGGACTTAAAGATGCAACAACCAATTTGGGAAAAGTTTTCGAGAAGCAAGAAGAAGCTGCCCAACTGATTGCTGATTTTGATAAAGCTATTGAAGAAGCTAAGGCCGCTTATAACGGTGAAGATAAAATTATGAGTGTTGTTGTTTCTGGTGGAAACATCGGTTTCTCGGCTCCTCTTACTGGACGTGTGTGGGGACCATTGTATGACATTTTTGGCTGGGTTCCGGCACTAGAAGTGGACAAATCATCTTCTGATCATCAAGGTGATGATATTTCTGTTGAAGCGATTGCCCAAAGTAATCCAGATTGGATTTTCGTACTGGATCGGGATGCAGCTGTATCTGCTGAAGAAGGTGCCGTTCCGGCTCAAGACGTTATTGATAATTCACCCGCTCTGCAAAACACCACTGCTATTACTCAAAAACAAATCGTTTATGCTCCAAACGACACGTACACCAATGAATCCATCGAAACTTTCTTGGAGTTGATTAACAACCTTACGAAAGCTTTAGCTAAACAGTAAAAAGGAGTATGCTGCAGTGCAGAAAAATTTAATACCAAAATTAGCTGGGGTTGAGAATTCTCAACCCCAGCGTCATAATCCGAAAAAGCTATGGACCATACCTTTTATCATTGCGATTATAGCCACTATTATTTTAGGCATTACATCACTGCTTATTGGAGTCTATGACATACGAGGACAAGCGGATGGAATGGAGATGTTCTTCATTACTCGTGTCCCAAGAACTGTTGCATTAATGCTTACCGGTGCCGCCATGGCAATGGCAGGACTGGTCATGCAGCTTATTACACAGAATCGCTTGGTGGAACCTACCACAACCGGAACAATGGAATGGTCAGGACTGGGGATCATGTTTATTTATCTGGTCTTTCCTGCTCCGAGCTTAACGCTAAGAATGACTGGTGCAATCATTTTTTCTTTTATAGGAACGATGATTTTTTTTATGTTTCTAAAGAAAGTTAAGCTCCGTTCGTCCTTAGTTGTCCCGATTATTGGAATGATGCTTGGAGCTGTCATTTCTGCATTTTCAACTTTCGTGGGGCTTGTGTTCCAAATGACTCAAAATATCGAAAGCTGGTTTGCAGGCTCCTTCTCATCTGTGCAAATTGGCAGGTATGAATATTTATGGCTTATTGTATTGGTGACTATTCTTATATTTGTTTTTGCTGATCGGCTGACACTAGCCGGACTAGGGGAAGATGTCGCTACTAGTCTTGGCGTAAATTATGACAGGATCATTCTTTTGGGTACTGCGCTTATTTCACTAGTAGTTGGAATCGTTGCTGCGGTCATTGGGAACTTGCCTTTTCTAGGGTTAATTGTCCCCAATATTGTCTCCATGTTTAGGGGTGACGATCTCAGGAGCAATTTGCCATGGGTGTGCTTATTAGGGATGGGCAGCATCATTGTGTGTGATATCCTGTCTCGTGTCATTATTATGCCTTTTGAAATACCTGTCTCGATGATCCTTGGAACAGTGGGAGCCGTCGTATTCATTGTCATTTTGTTAAGACAAAGGCGGTCAACAAGGAGGGTAAGATGAGCGACTTAGCAAGTAGAAATCCACTAAATATCGAAATCGATTCTAGCCGTCGTCCTAAAAAAAGATCAGCTAGAGCCTTCCGTACCAAGAAAGAAGAAAAGCGTTATTGGATTTTGCTGATAACATTAATTATTCTGGGCGTTTTTGCATCAGTTGGGCTACTGATTTATAACAATCCGGTCCCGGTGTCTTCGCCTTCTTTCATACCTGTTGTTACAAGAAGGGTAGTTGCTCTGATTTCAATGCTGATCGCTGCAATTTGCCAAAGTTTATCCACGGTTGCTTTTCAATCGATTACGAATAACAGAATTATAACTCCGTCCCTTTTAGGTTTTGATGCTATTTATTCAACCATTCATACGAGTACTATATTTTTCCTTGGTGCTACGGTATTTGTGAATTTTAGCGGTGTTGATTCCTTTTTATATCAAGTTGCTGCAATGGTCATCATGTGTTTAATCCTTTATGGATGGCTGCTTTCCGGAAAATACGGAAATTTACAACTTCTGCTTCTAGTCGGTATTATCATTGGGACCGGGCTGAGATCCGTATCTTCATTTATGAGAAGACTTCTTGCACCGTCCGAGTTTGATATTTTGCAGGCAAGAATGTTTGCTTCCGTGAATAATGCGGATTCTGCCTATTTCCCGATTGCGATTCCTATCGTCATCATTGCAGCGATCCTGCTACTTGCTAATGCAAAGAGGTTAAATGTGTTATCGCTGGGTAAGGATGTCTCGACTTCCTTGGGAACTAAACATCAAAGTAGTGTGATTTATACACTGGTCCTGGTTTCCATATTGATGGCCATTTCGACGGCTTTGGTTGGACCACTTACATTCTATGGATTTTTAGTTGCGATTTTGAGTTATCAGGCCGCGCAAACCTATGATCACAGATATGTTTTCCCAATGGCACTGGCGATAGGGTTTGTGATCTTAACCGGTGCATACTTTGTTATGAATCATGTTTTCAATGCCCAAGGTGTTGTTTCCATTATTATAGAATTGGTTGGCGGACTAACATTTTTAATTGTGATTTTAAGGAAGGGTTCTTTATGATACAGATCAATAATGTCAAAAAAACCTATGCAGCCGAGGTAGAGATAGGCCCTTTGAATATTCATATACCCAAAGCCGGTCTTACTTCTTTAATTGGACCCAACGGTGCGGGGAAATCGACGACACTTCTGATGATCGGAAGACTTTTGGATTTGGACGAAGGTCAGATCAAGGTTGCCAATATGGATGTTTCCACATCCAAATCAAGGGATCTGGCCAAGATTATAACGGTTTTACGACAAGAAAATCATTTTGTCACAAGGCTTACCGTTAGACAACTTGCCGGATTCGGACGTTTTCCTTATTCTAAGGGAAGATTAACGGATGAGGATGAAGCTATTATTTCTAAATATATTGATTTTCTAGACTTAACTGCTCTGGAAAATAGATATCTAGATGAGCTTTCTGGTGGCCAAAGGCAAAGAGCCTATGTAGCTATGGTGTTGTGTCAGGAGACGGAATATGTACTTTTGGACGAGCCTTTGAACAATCTGGATGTTGCGCGTTCTGTTCGGATGATGGAGCATTTGAGATATGCCGCTAATGAATTTGGAAGAACCATTCTGACGGTTATGCATGATATCAATTTTGCCGCCAAATATTCGGATCGAATATGTGCCATGAAAGATGGTCAAATCGCCGCTTTTGGAACCGTAGATGAAGTGATGGACCCCGAAATTTTAACAGATATTTTTGAAACGAAAATTGAAATTATTGATGGTCCTTACGGGCCGATAGCGATCTATTAGCTACAAGATTTAATGAAAAGTTGTTTGTTAAAATGGTTTTCAAAAAGAAGAGTGATTATTCACTCTTCTTTTTTTTATTAAAGTCGAACAAGACAGTTTGAAAGTTTATCTTAAAAACATCATAGAATGATAAGCCTTTACCAGAAGCATCTTCCTGCAAACGTTCCTTTCTCGATGAATAGCTATTTTCGCTCACAGAGTAATCTTTTGGATAGAGAAAGGGGATACTCTATGCCATAAATTGGCTTGAGGGTTCCAGATAGTGTAATCTGGAGATTATGAAAACCCATTTGAACGAGAAGGGATCGGGATGATTCAATGACGCAAAAAATCTATTATGACTCTGCTTATACAAGAGAGTGGCATACAACGATTACAGGCAGAGTAGACAAGGAAGACGGCGTATATGTCACGCTGGCGGAGACTGCTTTTTACCCGCATGGGGGCGGACAACCTTGTGATCTGGGACAAATTGGTGGCATCGCTGTTCTGGATGTGAACATTGAAGATGGCGAAGTATGGCATAAGCTGGAACGCACCCCTGAAGAGACTGAGGTACATTGTGAGATTGACTGGGAGCGCAGATTCGATCATATGCAGCAGCATACGGGTCAGCATTTGTTATCGGCAATCACTCTAAAGCTGACTGAAGCGATGACCCTCAGTTTCCATCTCGGTACGGAGTATGACACGATTGATGTGGCTACGGCTGAACTGGGAGCGAATCAATTAACCGCCATTGAACAAGAAGTGAATCGTCAGATCTATCGTAACGCTCGCATCAACACGTCTTGGGTTACAGCAGAAGAGGCTGCACAGTTACCATTGGTGAAGCAACCTACGGTAACGGAAGACATTCGCATCGTCGAGATCGAGGGTGTGGAGTATAACGCCTGCGGTGGAACGCATGTGTCGGCGACAGGTGAGATTGGGATCATCAAACTGTTGAAAACTGAAAAAGTGAAGGGCGGTACCCGCATTTATTTCAAATGTGGAACAAGGGCCCTGAATGAATTCACATCCACACAAAACGTGCTCAATAGCATCATGGTTAAATTAAAGACCAGCAAGGACGAATTGTTGGAGCGTATTGAGAAAATGGAACTGGAGCAAAAGCAGTTGCAAACTGAGCTGAATGCAGTGAAAACAACCAATGATGCCTATTTTGCGGAGGAACTTCTGGCCGCTCGGCAAGGGCTGGTAATTGCTCAGGTCTTTGAAGACAAATCGCTCAAGGATATGCAGAGTCTTGCTACCAAGCTGACGGCAGACCATGAAGGCCTTGTTCTGTTCGCCAGCATCTCAGAGGCCAAAGTGGTTCTTGCACAGAACGGACAGCCGCCTGAATGGGCTTGTGGACCTTTCTTCAAAGGTAATCTTGGAGCCTATCAAGGCAAAGGTGGAGGTAGTGAAAAGATGGCTCAGGCAGGCTTTGCCAGCAGTGAAGATGCGCTTGCCTTTTACGAATTTACCAAGGACCAGTTGGGACATCACTGATTCGTATTTTCCTTTATGGTACACGCAGGTATTTAAATATGGAGTAAGGGACAAGCACGTCACGTTGTGGCGTGTTTGTCATGGCATGATGAAGCGAGCAGATAGTAGAGGGGGTGGAGGGATGACAGAACGAATTCCGTGTATACGGGAAGGGTGTGCAAATACCATTTTACCAGCAACAGCGTTGAAAACGGGTGGTTATTGTATGCCTTGCAAGCAGGAGATGGAACGCGAGGAGCGTCAGAGATACATTGAAGCGAATCGACGTGACGTGAACTTGTATGCAGGTATTACAGACCCAGTCGAAATTTTGAAAATCATGCACAAACCTCAGGTTCGCGATCCACTAATTCGTTATACGCCCTATGAACAATCCGAGGAACAGGTATATCTATCTTTGTCTGTAGAGCAACAAGATCAGATGAAGGATTACGCGATGCAACGGATTTGTACAGGTGATGAAGATACGGGCAAAGACATTCTGGTATATCTGTTCTGCTACCATGATATATCGTTGACTGCCGAAATTCCTGAGGTGCTGGAACAAGAGATCTATTATCCTGCCATTTTGTATAAAAGTGCCTCGGGTGAGGTTCGTGATCATCTCTTACAGCAGGTGAATACCGATGATGAGAATCGGAACCACATATTGCTCATGCTGGCCCATATCGGAGATGATGTTGTCGTGCGGCAGTTCCGGCAGTGGAGACAATCTCCTCCATCTTGGGCGAACGAATTATACGTGGCACCTGAGCATTACACCACTGAAGCTGGTTGGGAGCTTACAAAAGACGGGCAGCGCAGGGAATTATTCATCACCCCAAGTTATTCACTCTATAAAGTAAAAGAGAATGAAGGACCTAACGTGGAGTTAACCGGAAGTTCACTATCGATGCTGAACCCTAGCACCAATTGCTGTCCATGGTGTGGCAATGCGTTAACCACCTTAATTAGTCTGGATGTTAAGCATCCAGCATTGAATGACGTTTCTTGGCATGCTCAGCAACTTCAGATACGGACTTGCGTGATATGCAGCAGTTACGGTGTGGTTTACATGGAGATGGACGCGGCAGGGGAACCGTTATGGAGTTCACATAATGTCATGCCTATGGGAATGGACGAGATTGACCTGGACGACTATGGTAAACTTGCACCGGATGTTGGCCAGCAGTTTCGGATTGCGAATGCATCGCGTCATGCATTCCATGCCAGTGAGTGGGCGATGGAGCCATCGTTATCTCAGGTCGGCGGCCATCCGGGATGGGTTCAAGATGCGGAGTACCCAACATGTCCACGCTGTTCCACGAGAATGAAGGCTGTCGCACAACTGGACTGGGGCGAGGTTGAGAAATATGGTGAGGGTATGTATTACATGTTCATATGTGAGCCATGTCAGATGACCGCCGTATCGTACCAGCAATCTTGATGGTGGAAGCTAGTATATAACATTATAAGCAATTATAAGCAGTCATCTTATTATGATATTACACCGCTTTTAAGGTTGGAATGACAGTAGTAGACAGACTATAACCAAGGGGCATCCCGAAGTTCTTGGAACTTCATGGGATGCCCCTTTGCCCTGCGCAGGATGGATGTGAGATATTTTTGCTACAGCCAGTCGTTTATGCTATTTATTTAGCCGCCAGAGTGAGAATGGGTTGTTTTTTCTACGTGCAGAGGCCGCTTGTCGTACTCACACAGTCTAACGAACCTAGCACGTCTTATTGGGTGAATTTGCAGCAGTATAGAATTCTAACGAATCATAGCCACTCTATTTCTCCAATTGTCATGGTTTTTCGAAGAAAATCGAAGGGGTTTCTGTAATAAGAATGCTGAGATTCGTTAGAATTTCATATGTTTTTAAAACTGCGATATAAGGTGTGTCCGATTCGTTAGCGCTTGGCCCAAACCCAAACCCAAACCCAAACCCAAACCCAAACCCAAACCCAAACCCAAACCCAAACCCAAACCCAAACCCAAACCCAAACCCAAACCCAAACCCAAACCCAAACCCAAACCCAAACCCAAACCCAAACCCAAACCCAAACCCAAACCCAAACCCAAACCCAAACCCAAACCCAAACCCAAACCCAAACCCAAACCCAAACCCAAACCCAAACCCACCCCATATACTCCAACCGCACATTACCACTCACACATTACTACCTAAGTTACTACTTCGGCGTATGTGCCTCTTTACTAGACCCGTCTACAATTCCGCAGATGCCTGCTTTAACAAATCAGCCAACCATTCATAGTCCGGCGTATCTTTTTCCTTGAGTTTGATCGTTTTTCGTTCTTCCGGGCCTTCAAATATCCCATCGGGGAGATCGAGTCCAGTTGCATTGAAGATGGTGAAAGACATGGCTTGTTTGGAAGGCGAGATGACCGCAGCGTACTTTCCGTTTTTCAAAAAATGAGGTTTCTTGTATTGTACGCGTTCTTGTACGTCAGGGATGGTATCATGCACTAACTGGCGCAATTGTTCAGCGACTTGTACTTGCCAGGGGACCTGAATCTGTTCAATAAACGCAGTAACTTCTGCATTCTTGGTCATACTTGTTCACCCTCCGTATGGATCTGATTGTGTGTTTCCCATTCTGGTCTTAGGATTCCCATCATCAAGCGGTCATAACGCTTACCATCACGATATACAGCTGAGCGTGCACGACCTTCCAACTGAAAACCAACCTTTTCATAGGAACGGATTGCTTTGGCATTGTAGGCGATGACATCGAGACCAACTCGGTCCAGATTCATCTCATTGAACGCATATCGTAAAATAAGATTCAACGCTTCCGTGCCATATCCCTTGTTGCGATGTTTGGCAAGTCCGATGCCAATGGCAAGCTGTCCGCAGCGGTTGTTCCATTCAATGCCATGAATGACGACAAAACCAATCAGCGTATCCTCTTCATGCGTGCGAAGTCTGAAGTAAACTTCCTTGTTCTTCGTTTCGCCCTCATCCTCCAACTGTTTCTCCGAATAGGGAATGGCCAGGTCAGTATCCACATTCCGAAGGTACTCCGGGTCTTCGTTCCATTGCAGCATGGTCTGCACGTCTTCAGAGCGTGGTGGCGTCATCTTTAATCGTTTGCTATAAAACAGGTTATCCGTAGTGAGTGTCATAGGGGTCTCCTTTAAATTAAGTTAAGCTTGCTTCACCTTAGTTCCACGTTTAACTCTATGTATATTTCGCAATAGACCTCGCCCCTTTGGCATATGATAGCCTCATCATACTGGAAATTATAGGTGAATCACAATAGCGTATTTCAGTGGATATAAGTAACCTCTTGTCATAAAACCTAACACGGTAGTAAGATAAAATGATTGATATACATTCAGTGATAAAACCAATAAAAATGTCGGCGGGAGTGGTACGTTATGGAGATCAAAGTGGATGATTTGAGTGGAGTCCAAGTTAAGGCTTTAATTGCGGAGCACTTGCAAGGGATGGCAGCAGATTCGCCTCCAGAAAGTATTCATGCGTTGAATCTGGACGGACTCAAGGAGCCCGAAATTACTTTCTGGTGTGCTTGGGAAGGGGACGACTTGCTCGGCTGCGGGGCTATCAAAGAACTTGATCCAGAGCATGCAGAGTTGAAGTCGATGCGTACCGCTTCGGCTCATCTGAGAAAAGGCGTAGCGAGAAAAATTTTGGCGCATATTATGGAGGTTGCCACAGACCGTGGTTATAAGCGAATCAGTCTGGAGACGGGTTCAATGGATTCATTTATCCCGGCACGGAAGTTGTATGAAGATTTCGGATTTGAATATTGCGAACCATTCGCGGATTATGTATTGGACCCGAACAGCACGTTTATGACGAGAACAATTTAAATGGATTTACATGAGAAACCAGTATTCTGTTTTTTTACAGGACGCTGGTTTTTTAATTTTGCAACATATTGTACATTTTAAGAGATGGAAAAAGAGTAGAATAAACTAAATAATACAGCATTAAAGTAACGTGGCCTTATGACGAAGAATGTGGAGGGAGTCGTGCGTGATATATTGGTGGTTCGATGATATGAATCCGCTTTTTGCTGTCTTGGTGTTATGTCCCATCATTGCAGCGGTGCTTGGAATATGCAGTTATTTTGCCAAAGGGTTTAGACTTTGGGGAGCGCTGATTATATCTTTTATGCTGCCTTTGTTGTATATCGCGAGTAGTCTTTCAACAATGGGTAGTAACATAGGCGCTTGGTTCATCTATGGGGCAGTGTACAGTTTGATCAGCTGGATTGTACATAGATTGCTTCATGCGATTGTGGGGTATAAAACATAGGTTATGTCCATATATGTTTGGGATGAATTGGCCATAAGGAACTTCTGGGCTGATTGATGGACAATAGGGTATACTGGACATTATGTCTATGAAACAAGACAGCATTACAGACGTTTTTTACATCAGGAGGACTTGAATTGGCTCAGACAGAAGGAACACTACAAAAGAAGCTTAAACCAAGACACATCAGTTTTATGGCTATGGGTGGTGTCATTGGAACGGGAATTTTCAAAGGCAGTGCAGAGACGATTGGACTCGCGGGTCCGGGCGTTATTGTCACATACATTTTTGCCGGATTATTGCTGCTGGTTGTTATGGCCGCGATGGCGGAGATGGCTACGGTGTACAAGAACAAAAATATGAAAGACTTCGTGCAGGAGGCATTTGGTAGCAGAGTTTCCTTTGTTATGGGATGGATGTACTGCTTTCTATGGTTATCGGTGTGTGTCATTGAGGTGATTGCCGCCGGGAGCTTTTTGCAGTATTGGTTCAGTGAAGTACCGCTGTGGATGCTGAGTCTGGCTTGTGCAGCGTTCATTATACTGGTTAATCTGTTAAGTGTAGGTGTGTTCGGGGAATTTGAGTTTTGGCTGGCCGGGATCAAAATTGCCATGATCATTATTTTTATCTTCCTGGGTGCAGGGTTGATCTTTGGCATTATCCCAAGTGATAACACCCCTTATCTGCAAAATTATACGCAAGCAGGCGGGTTCTTCCCGAACGGATGGTCATCGATCTTCTCGGCACTGCTTGTGGTCATGTTCTCTTATGGGGGATCGGAGCTGATTGGTCTGACCCTGACCGAGACGGAAAATGCAGAAAAAGTTATGCCCAAAATCGTGGGCAATTTCATGCTCAGAATTATTCTGTTCTTCACCTTGCCGATTCTCATCATCTGTGGTCTTATCCCATGGAATGAGATCGGGCCGGAGAGCAGTCCATTTGTACAGGTGCTTGCATCCACGGGACTGCCGGGAGCAGCACACATAATGAACTTTATTTTGGTGACGGCAGTTCTGTCTGCTGCGAATTCAGGTATCTATGGTGCATCCCGGATGATGCACTCCATGGCAGTGGGCGGGGAAGCTCCGAAGGCATTGTCAAAGACGAATCGCAACGGTAGCCCTGTTAACACACTTCTGGTGTGCTCAGTAGTTTTGCTCGGAGGTTCCTTGCTTGGCCTGTTCGCGCAGGATCAACTGTTCCGCGTATTGCTCGCAGTTCCGGGGTTTGTCGTAATCCTTGTGTGGATCTGTATTGCCTCATCACAGTTGAAACTGCGGAAGAAATATCCGGTTCAACCGACCTTCAAAGTTTGGGGATTCCCTTATATAACCGGAGTTGTTGTACTATGTCTTAGTGTGATTGCAGTGATGTTTGTGTTTGATGAAGGTAATCGGTTCAGCATTAGCATCTGTCTTGCCGTGCTCGCGTTGCTGATTATCTGGTCCCTGATTCGATTCAGAAGGACGAATAAACAAACAGTTTAGTATGGAATGGGTAGTATACAAATGTAGAACAACACGACATCTCGGCGCTTGTGCCGGGGTGTTTTTTTGTAGGCACTAAGGAAACGATTTTATTTTGGAACTAGAACCTCTGTTTTTGTTATAACTGGGACAAATTAGGGGTAATACGAACTAGATAAATAAACCGGCAGTCTCTACGAAATGATCTGTGTTCACTTTATAATAAAAGCCCATCTGTACATATGAATCTTATAGCATTCTAAACAACAAATGTTCGTATAACAACGAAATATATTTAGAACGAGGTCTCACATGACAACGATAAAAGTAACTCCTGAACAGTTGATATCTGTCTCGAGACAATTTACAACAGCTCAGAATCAGGTTTTTCAGATGAATAACATCTTGAAACAACATTTATTTGAAATCGAAAGACAGTGGGATGGTAGTACGAAGGAAAGGTTTTATGTTGATTTTATGGTTGCGCAGCGGGTGATGGATGACTTTGTCTCACTATCCTTATCCATTGCGAAGGAGCTTGAAGGGCATGCGGAGAAATTCAGACTTGCTGATCAGCAAGCTGTACAATCCTATGATGTGAGTTGTGTACCACCACCGCCAGATGAATGCAGGGCACCAGCAACCGACACCCGTAATGCTTTTCAGAAGTCTGCTGATAGTTTAGTCGAATTGGGACAAGCCTTTATGCAATCTGCGGATGATCGATATCAAAAGCGTTATGATAGTGTAGGTGGTTTTCTGGATTATTGGACATTTGGTATTCCAAGTGGTCTTGTTCAGGGGTATGTAGACAGGGCGGATAAAGCATTTAACTCCCCGAATGATGCTGCCAACTGGCTCACGTTTGGTATCCATGGGACGATACGGGAAGCCACCTTTCCGACCAATGCCTGGTCCAGTGAACACTGGGCAAATATGATTGGGTTGGGAGGTCTAATGGTTGGTGGGGGTTATGCCTCCAAGATGATCAAGCCGCATAATCTTCTGACTTCGTCGGGAGGCGGCGCGAAGATTAATTCATTCAATCGTCCGCCTGGTACAGGGCAGTTAACAGGTAGTTTTAATGGACATAAAGATCAACGCCTTCGAGTTCTGGATAACATTGCTGAGAGTAAAAAGGCGAGAGAATCCTCTAAGTTTTCCGACTATCTGGAGAAGGAAAAAGAGGCGGGGACACGCATAGATAATAGTAAAGATATGTTCAGAAAAGGTATAGATGATCCATTAAAAGAAGTTCTTGGCCCTGGAAGGGAATCTCATCCCGAGAAATGGAAAGAAATTATTGATCACTTGGAATCAAACGGTGTGGAAGTAATTCATAGAGGCGAGGATATGGCGTATTCTCCAAAAAGAGGTGGACCTGGGCAGTTAATTATAAATGAGGATGCTTCAATAGGGGCACTTTTACACGAATACACACATTATCTAGACGATATGAACAAAGGTTTTCCGGGAATGAGTTATCATTTTCAGACTATGAATCGTGTTAAAATGGAATTAAATGCATACATGAGAGAAATAAAAATAGCTGATGAATTAGGTCGAAATGATATTGCGAATGCTCTGTTTGAAAATTATGTAAGAGAAAGGCAGACCCTTACGAGTCATTTGAAATAAAATTTAATGGAGGGTAGAAATATGAATTTAATAAAGAAAATTGAAGAAGGACAATGTTCGATTGATGAGTTGCAACTTTTATTAAATGAAGCAAATCCAATAGTTTTGTATCATGTAATGACTTATATAGGCAAAGAAAAATTGGCGTCAACTGCTATAAATGAAAAGCTGGAGGAACTTACATCCAGAAGAGGAGCATCAGATAAGTTAATAGGTTATTATAAAGTTGGAGATTTAGCCATAGCTACACTCATCAAATTGGACAAAAAAACAGATGAAATAGCTATTTTTAAATCAATGGATGATTTTGATAAAAAAATGATATTTAACTTGATTGAAGAGTTAGAATGGTAACTCAAGTTACAGAATAAAAATAATTATCAATCTTTGAACATACTCTAATGCTTGCATTGGAGTTTTTTTTTCAATAAACAAAGCTCCCACGGCCATGATAGCGTTTTTATGTAAACCCAATATTTTCTTGCCTAATTCGACATATTCGTTTACTATTTTCCCATACATAGTGCTTCAAGCATGTGTTTTTTGGGTATCGACTAGTCAAAAAGGCTTGGGTTCACGGGAGAGGAAGAGGAGCGGATGATTGGTTTTTTTAGAAAACGTTTGGTTGTGCGCATTGTTGCAGTAGTCACACTGGTCATTACGATTATAGCCGTTGGAAGCATGCTGTTACAGGTGGCCAATATGAAACTAGCTGCGCAGGAGGCCATTTCGAGTTACAACATCCAGATTGCTCAGAGTTATGTGAATCAGCTGGATACAGCATCTTATGCCGAGTTTGCCAAGGACCCCAAGGAGAATGACGAATTCTTGAAGATTCGTGATGAACTGGATGACTTTCGCGTAAGCATTGGTGCAATGTATGTGTATTTCGTCAAAATAGATGACAAAGGTACGCCACTTATTATGGTGGATGGTATGAAGGATGCAGATAAAGCCTCACCGATTAATGAAGTTACGGATGTCCCTCAGGAGGCTGTGCAGAAGCTGTTACAGGGGCAAACAGCCAGTTCTTCGATTATTAACAATGAGGAGTACGGCGACTATATTTCCTCTTACGCTCCCATGCTGGATAGTAACGGTGCTGTAACAGGTGTAATTGGGATCGATACGGCGGTATCGGTCATCGGAAGCATTGAGTCAGATATAATGAAATCGAGTATTCCCTTCTATGCTTTGTTGCTACTAATTACACTTATAGGCATTGCTGTTGTCACGTGGTTTATCGTAAGAGGACTGCGGCCACTTCAACCGCTGAAGGCGAGTGTGGAAAAAATGGCACAGGGTGAGCTTGCAGAAGCAAACCAAATTTTGACGTCGTATCGTTTGCGCAGCCAAGATGAGATTGGAACCACATATCAAGCGATGATACATATGTCCGGTAACTTGAATAAGATTGTGAGTAACATGGTTGAAGGCGTAGCAGTAACCACAGATATTTTATCGGAATCAACGAAGGAATTTAATCGCAGTACCGAAGAGATGCTTGAGATGGGCAAGACGGTTGATCAATCTGTCGAACAGATTAGGCAGGGTGCACATACGCAGAAGCAGGGTGCAAGCGATAGCGCGCATGCGATGGAAGAGATCGCAAAAGGCATAACGGATATATCCGAATCCTCGATGGTTGTATCGGATGCGGCATCAAGTGCGCTTTCTACGGCGGAGTCCGGTAAACAGAGCATGACACTGATGAAAACACAGATGGAGAGCATCTCAAATGTCTCAAGTGAAGTTGTAGCGATGGTTCAGGTGCTGAACAACTACTCCCAGGAAATTGGTGGTGCCCTGCACACGGTTCGTGACTTTGCGAGTCAGACGAAGCTACTTGCGCTTAATGCATCCATAGAGGCAGCACATGCAGGAGAACACGGCAAAGGTTTTGCGGTTGTGGCGGATGAAGTTCGGAAGCTTGCTGAGGCCTCAAGCACATCCATGGAACGGATCTCCGACTTGCTGCTTCGTATTCAACAAGAATCACAGCAGATTGGCTCACAGATGGGGGTTACTGCAACCGAGATTGGACAAGGGGTTACAATTACTGCAGAAGCGGAGCAAGCTTTCGCTCATGTCGTTGACGCGTTCCAACTGGTAACCAGTCGCATTCAGGAAGTCTCCGCTGCGGCAGAGGAAATCTCGGCAGGTTCGGAAGAGGCCGCAGCCTCCGTCAATACGATCTCGCAGATCTCAGCCGGGGTGTCGGATCATTCGGATGAAATCTATCGCTTAATGCGTGAACAGTCGGCCATGTTCAACAGGGTGGCGCAGACCTCCACAATGTTGGAGCAGCAGACGAACGAGATGAGTGAAGCCGTACGAAAAGTTAAAGTATAGTTTGAGTAAGGTGTAGTAATAGTAACGCAAGAGATAGTCAGAAAAGTGTTCCGCTTTTGGAGAAGTTGGTGTTCATCCCAAACTTCCTTCAAAGGGTGGAGCACTTTTTTAGATTTAAACTTTTAAATGATCCAGCTCTATCGCCTGTCTGAAGCGTTGGGCGAATCGTTCTGCAGCTACGGCGGACTCCTTGGACTCCGTCTGCACGAAGCCAATCTGCATTTTCGGTTGATCGATTCCAGCGATCTCTACCATCTTCACCAGACCTTCTTTCCATAAGGGATTTTGGTGAAAGGAAAAGTCGTGACCAATCGTGGCGGCAATATCGTTTCTTAACACCATGTTGATGGCTTCTGAATTATTTGTTTTAAACAGAATGGACAGAGGTCCATGATCATAGGTGAATTCCTTGATGAAGTCTTCGATGAAACCATCTCGATACAGTGCCAGCTTGTGTTCTTTTAATTGATCAGGTGAAACACGGCTGTGCTTGGCAAGTTCAGACAGGTGATGAGTACCGACTACCAGCTTACCCGAGTACATGGGACTGAAGTGAAGTCCATCGAATTCCCGCAATTGTTTCGCATAGATCGCGATAAAGCCCAGATGGGTTTTGTTATTGCGAATATCTTCGATAATTTCCATGGACCCTTTCTCTTCAATGGAAATGTTAAGTTGTGAGTGCTCACGCTTCATATCTGCAGCAGACTGGACAAGATAGGGCATGACACTTGGAAAAGTAGCCACATGAAGCTCTCCGCTAAGTGAGGAGGCTTCTGCGTTCAGGGATTTTAATTCATCAATCCGCTGTAAAATATCCAGTGCCTTGGCAATGAATTGTTTGCCTTCGGGAGTGGGATGAGTTCCCTGCCGCGAGCGTTCGAATAGGATGATACCCAATTCTTTCTCCAGACGATGAACCGATTGGCTGATCGCCGATTGTGTGACATGTAGATGCTCCGAGGCGGCGGAGAATGATTTCGTTTTCGCAATTTCAACGACATATTCGAGCTGTTCCAGATTCATGATTTCATCTCCGTTTAGCATTAATACAACTAATGTTAACATTAGTATCTATAAATATGAATAATACATGAACAGCGATATAATATATAGACAATCATACAAAGGGGATGAACTTCATGAAAGCAGCAGTATGGTATGCCCATAAAGACGTGCGTGTAGAAGAACGGGAAGTTCCGGTTGCTCAAGCGGGTCAGGTCAAAATCAAAGTTGAATATGCGGGGATCTGCGGCAGTGACTTGCATGCCTATCATCATGGTGTGGGTATTCAAGAAGGCGAGAATCATCCGCTCTCAGGACAGAAAGCACCATTGACACTGGGTCATGAATTTGCAGGAACCGTAAGTGAATTGGGGAGTAATGTAAGCGGTATCAGTGTAGGGGATCGAGTTGTGGTAGAGCCGTTGTACCATTGCGGAAAATGTGAGTACTGTATCCAGGGACGTTACAACCAGTGTACTCAATTTGGATTCGTTGGACTGAATGGTGATGGTGGTTTTGCGGAGTATGTTGTTGTTGAAGCATATATGGTTCATCCCATACCGGATAACGTATCTTTCGAAGAAGGTGCGCTTGTAGAGCCTACAGCCGTAGCCTTTCACGCGGTTCGTCACAGCAAGCTGAAAGTGGGGAACAAAGTAGCCGTATATGGAGCAGGTCCAATTGGATTATTGACCATTCTGTCTGCCAAAGCAGCAGGAGCCTCTGAAATCTATGCAGTCGATGTATTTGAGGAACGTCTGGACCTGGCAGCCAAGCTGGGAGCGATTCCGTTGAACAGTGCCAAAGTCAATGCAACAGAGGTGATCCTGCAACAATCGGGCGGCATTGATGTAGCTTATGAAGCAGCAGGTGTGCAACCAACGATGGATAGTGCCATTGCGGTTGTCAAAAAAGGCGGAGAAGTTGTTGTCATCGCAGCGATTCCAAATCCGCTTCAAGTGAACTTCTTCGATCTTCTGGTCAAAGAAGCGAATCTAACGGCAACGCTGGCATATCGCCACATTTTCCCTGAAGTGATTTCATTAATTGCTGAAGGGTCGCTCGATGTGAAACAGGTCATCACTAAGAAAATCAAACTTGACGACATCGTTCAGGAAGGGCTTGAGTTGTTAATGAGCGACAAGAGCCATGCGAAGATTTTGGTAGAGATTGGCGGCTAAAAAATCAATAGCGATGTATCATTTCAAATGTTGATTGATCATTTATAAACGTAGAAAAGACCGTCATAAAGATGATCGGTCTTTTTTACATTTCATTTTCTGTTCCCTAATCCCATGTTGCTGTTAGCCAACACTAGGAATCATAACGGTAACATATTGCCTTGCCCCCGCCACTCTCGGAGCTGAACTCCTCATCCTCTGTAAATCCAAAACGCTCATATAAACGGATGGCATTGACCATCTGACCGCCCGTATATAAATACACCGTATTTTTGCCCATTTCTTTGGCAGAATCTACGCATTGCTGGAGCAATACCCTGGCAATCCCGTGACCTCTCCATTTTGGATCAACACCCAACAGCCGAATAAACGGATAATCGATTGGCAATTCAAAGTTTGGATAAGCCTTGCGCGCTGTTTCGAATAATTGGACTGTACCAACGATCTGATCATCAATCTTCGCGATCCATAATTGTGTCAGGTACGGATTAACCACAGACTCTCGAATATCTTTGAGGTAGGCCTCCCAGCGTTCATTTTGCTCAAAAGTCTCCCGATACTCGGCATAACTTGCAACAAGGATATCTACAATCTCTGGATGGTCTGCTTCTGTGGCAGGGTGAATCGTAACGGCAGCCGTTGTCATCTTATAATTCCTCTTCTCTTATGGGTTAAGTATGGAATATAGTTTTCTTGCATTTTACCATAACGGATTCAATCCGATTCATTCAAATTTTCTATAGGTAACTCAGTCATTTCTATAGATCGTAGCGCATCAGCGATTGAGCTGTGTGGAATACAGATGATTGCGATATTCGGTTGGCGTATTGCCTTCGTATTGCTTGAACATGCGCAGGAATAGCTTGTAGTCGGAGAAGCCGCACTGTCCGGCGATTTCTTTTACACTAGCATTGGTGTTGAGCAGCAACTGTTTCGCCCGGCGAATTCGTTCTGTGAGGATATAGGTTTTGAGTCCAGTACCTTTCTCACGTTTCACCATTTTGGAGATATAGTCTTTGTTAAAATTAAAATTTTCCGCAATCTGACTCACTGTGATGTTTGTATGCAGATGAATATCGACCCACTTGCAGATATGGTCCACAATTGCATTGTGCGGGCGATAATCCGCCTCTATATTGCGCTCCAGCTCCTTGAACAACAGTAACAAAGCAGCGTCGGCTTCTTCTGGTGAGAAGGATGACACATGCAGCAACTGCTTGAATAACTGATTGGCCATGGAAGGCACCTGAATGGTGGCATGTGTCCTAAACTGGTTGAATTCTGCCGAAATGGCATCATAGTGAACCCAGTAAAAGCTGACGGGTGTGTCGCTAATCTGGTAGCCGTAATGGGTGCGACCGGCGCGCAGAAACAACAGATCGTTGGCACGAACTACATATTGTTCCTCTTCCTCCGCGATGTACATCTCACCTTCCAGCATCAAAATGATCTCATGCACAGGCATGCTGCGTCTCATGTGGCTCCAGTTGCCTTCGGATATGAACTTGCCGCACAGGTAATGTTCCAGTGGCTTTTGCATAGGACGGATTTATCCACCTTTTCTTGGATTATGAGTCTGATGTAATTGTATTTTATTTGATAGAATGGGGATATTCAAGCTCTACAGTAGATTGATGAGTATTAGTCATATGGAACAGAACACGGATTTTACCCCTTAAGAATGAATGGATATCTATTACATCCCGAGAAGGAGTGAGTGTAATGATTGATACGAAAAAAGGATTTCTGGGACCGGAACATGTAGATCTGTTAAATGGTGTGTTTCAAACATCACAAGAGGTGGGGGAGCGTTACCTGTTATCGCTGGATATTGATCGATTCCTGGCTCCATGCTTCGAAGCGCATGGTTTACCTGCCCGAAAAGAGCGCTACGCGGGTTGGGAGGCACGTACCATCAGCGGACATTCCCTCGGACATTATCTGTCTGCCCTGGCTGTGACGTATCAGGCAACCGGGAATATCACGTTAAAAGAAAGACTGGATTATGCGGTTACCGAACTGGCGAGAATCCAACAGACCACGGGGAGCGGATATATCGGTGGTTTGTCCGAAGAACCTTTCCACATGGCTTTTCGAGCAGAGAATATCGGTGGATTCAATATCGGTGAATACTGGGTTCCCTGGTACAGTGTGCACAAAATCTATCGCGGCCTGATTGATGCCCATAAACTCACTGGCAACGGACAGGCACTTGATGTAGTTACTCGATTTGCAGACTGGGCGGTCGAAGGTTTGCTTCCGATGACAGAAGAACAGATGCAGACGATGCTTCAAAGTGAACACGGGGGCATGAATGAAGTATTTGCACACTTGTATGGAATCACAGGCAAAGCCTTATATCTTGAGATCGCTAACAAGTTCACCCATCAATTGATCCTGAGACCCTTGGAGCACAAACAGGACGATCTTCAAGGCAAACACGCCAATACTCAGATTCCTAAAGTGATCGGTGCAGCCGAGATCTACAACCAGGATCACTCCCGCGAGAGTTACCGGACAGCGGCAGAATTTTTCTGGGATACGACCATTCATCATCGTTCCTATGTATTTGGTGCGACGAGTATTTCGGAGCACTACGAAGCGAAGGGCATGGAGAGTCTCGGGATCAAGACAGGAGAGAGCTGCTGTACCCACAACATGATGCATCTGACGAAACAACTCTTTGCCTGGAATCCCGATAGCGCCTACATGGACTATTATGAAAACGCCATCTATAATCACATCCTCGGCACGCAGGACCCGGATACGGGGAACAAAACGTATTTTGCATCAACGCTGCAAGGCCACTACAAAATCTATGGTACTCACGATACCGCTTGGTGGTGCTGCACAGGATCAGGCATGGAGAATCCGGGCAAATATGCCGAGGCCATCTATTTTGAGGATGAACAGGACCTGTACGTCAACCTGTATATCGCTTCCCAACTGGATTGGGCGTCACAGGGATTATCCCTGAAGCTTGAAACCGACTTTCCTTATTCGGAAAAGGTAACCCTGACGATCACCGGAGGCAACGCCTCGGCTCATCTAAGATTACGTGTGCCCTCATGGCTGCAAGAGCCAATGACGGCAACAGTTAACGGGGATACGGAACATCCGTATACACAGATGGAACCCGGCTATCTTTCCATCGAGCGCACATGGACAACGGGCGATGTCATCACCATCACACTGCCGATGTCACTCCGCCAGTACACTGCCCGGGATGATTCCCACAAAGTGGCATTCCTGTACGGCCCAATAGTACTCGCTGGTGCACTAGGAAACGAGGGCCTTCCCGAGGATACGATCGTAGACGAAACAGCGCTGAATCCCAAGACTGCACCTGTACCTGTGATCTGGACGGAGCAAGAGGATGTACGAGAGTGGATCAAGGTTGTAGATGCAGACACGTTAACATTTGAACTTAGCAAAGATGTTACTTCCACAGGCGAAGCCGTGAAGCTCATTCCGTTCTATGATGTGCATCATGAGTTCTATACGGTCTATTGGCCGCTTAACGATGCGGGAGATGCACTGGAGAAGCAGTTAAATGATATCACCATCGACAGAGTACAGCCTGACGGCCAGCAGGATGAGATTGGACATCATCTGGATAGCAATTGCCGTGCCGAACATCACAATGGTTCCTATACAGACAGCCGCAACAAGCTGATCATGTGGCGGGAGGCCTATGGTGTCAGCAGAGCTTACTTCAGCTACCAGCTGGCGGTGGATGGTTCTGCACCGAATGTTCTATGCGTGGCATACTGGGGCGGGGATTGGTCTTCATTTGAACGGGAGGGTACGCCGTATGAGAGAAAATTTAGTATCGCTGTAGATGGAACTGTGGTGGGTGAACAGCGGATTCATATGAACAAGATTGGCGAAGTATTCTACGTTACCTATGACATCCCTGAGTCGGTTACGTCAGGCAAAGACAGCGTGCGGGTTGCATTTCAGGCGCTGGGTGACAACGGCTGTGCCGGGAAAGTGGTGGATGTGCGCACAACGCGAAGCAAACCGAAATCCGTCTTTTCACAAACTGAGGCATGATATGAAAATGGGCAAACACAATGGTATAATAAAGGAAACATACTGATTAGGTGAAATAGGAGGTTGGAAGTGTGGCCAAACCGGATAATAAAGGCATCTATAGTTTTCAGGATTGGTTAACGTGGGAGGGTGCATGGGAATTAATTAACGGCAAAGCATTTAATATGTCCCCAGCACCCACCTCATTACACCAGTTTATTGTGGGTGAGCTGCACTTCTCCTTGCGTATTATTTTTTCAGAATCGTAAATGTTTCGTTTTTGTTGCCCCCTTTGATGTGTATTTCAGCGAAAATGAACAATATGACGTACCTGACCATGTGGTACAACCGGATCTGTCGGTGGTTTGTTCCAATCACCAAATATCCAAAAATGGATGTCAGGGTGCGCCGTCTCTCATCATAGAAGTGCTGTCTCCTTCGACTGCGCTGAAGGATTTTAACGAAAAGTTTAATCTGTATCAGAAATACGGTGTGAATGAATACTGGATTGTTGACCCTGGCAATCAGACCGTCCATGTATATACATTGGAAGAAGGCAGTTACCAGAACCGTCATCTGTACACAGAGCAAGAAACGATCCAATCCGTGTTGTATCCTGAACTGGAGGTTCCGCTTCAGCATTTGTTCAGGCTAAGCTCGCACGACATTAATATATAAACAGATCAAAAGCTTGTCCCTCGATTGATGAGGGGCAAGCTTTTGTTGTGATATGCTTTTGGAGGAAACATCACCGTTAACGAAGTTGAACATTAATTAAGATACATCTTCACCAGGTTAAGCAGCTCTTGTTCCGTGACATGGCCCTCCCACACGGAGACGGTATATCCATAGGTCTGACCTGTTTTTGCATCCTGGTCCACCCAGTTTATTCCTGAAGGAGAGCCATCAGAGTCCTTTGTAAAGATCATTTCAGTGCCCTTCACGGTAAACTTTTCTTTGATCAGATCAAGTTGATCGTCCCAGTAGGAGGTAGCTGTTCCATGTCCTACACCGTAATTTACAGTCGTCACCGCTATTTTTTTATCCCCCTGCTTGTAAAAGCTGCGGATATGGCGGAAATCGTCAGCGAATTCAATCGGCATCATTGCATAGTCCGTATTGGACGCCAGGGCTTTCTGGCGTAGTTTCTCTGCAATATCGGCCTCTTCTTCCGAGGTCAGGGGTTTCACATCCGTGATCGGTGACATGAAGGCTTCGGCCCATTCAAACGTGTAATCCCCTTCGATTTTATCCAATAGCTTAATATCTGAGTTGTTAACCTTTTTACGCAGGTCTGCTGCATTTTGGAAAATAAAAGGGGTAAAACGCATATCCAATTGATGGTCAGGGTTGTGTGATGCGACATAAATGAGCATGGCGGTTCCTTTATCCAACTTGTCATAAGCCTGATTTGCTATGCTGATCCGCTTGCGTTCTTTATCTGAATAATTGGCTATAGCAGGAGCCTCTGATATTGATTTTTCCTGATAGACGACCTCTCCATGACTGTTCTTTAATGAATGATACTTCACTGCTGCAAAACCAGACGATACCGTCAGCAGCATGCCAGCCAGCACCAATAAACTCACTTTATATTTCACGTAGAACCTCTCCTTTGGTTTGGATTCAGATTGTAGCCTGTGCATCACGCTACTCGTCAGATCCGTCTTGAAATTCGGTGTGTTATGAAAAAGTTCTCTCAGATCCTGATCGTTGTTGTACTCCGTTTTCACGGGGATCATCTCCTTTCGCCAGTGCGTAATAGGTACGGAATTTGGCTGCGGTACGCTCATATTTTTTCCGCAGACTTGGACTGTTCCGATGAAGAATCTGACTAATCTCCTCATAGCTTTTATCCTCCACACATCTTAGAATCAACAGATTGCGTTCCTCAGCGGATAATCTCGACATCGCCTTCAGCACATATTCATCGAAATAGTTCGCTTCAATTGCCAGATCCACATGTGCATTCTCCTGATCTTTGCGGTAGAAGAGGGGAAGGTATCTTGTTAGCTTTCGTTTGCGTATGACATCAATGCACTGGTTATAGGCGATTTTGTATAGCCAGGCTTCCAGGGACAGGTCGGGTTTAAACTTGTCAAGTGAGCGATAGGCTTTGAGAAATACCTCTTGCCCACTGTCCTCAGCCTCTGTGCGGTGTCCCAGCATGTGATAACAGTAGCGAAAGATCGGTTTTTCATATCGTTGCACAATGATTTCGAATTTCTCTGTCCGCCCTTTTAGCACCTCAACAACGATCTGATGTATGTATGAATAATCCATTGGTTTAGTTTCACCCCCTTACACTCCTTACTACGTATCACCTATCAGCGAATGTGACAGTTGAGTATAAATAGATAGATACAGCTGTATAAAAAATGACACGCCCGCCAAATTTTCACGTATTACCGGATAACTTTTCTTTTTCTCCCACCGATGGTTCCACATAAACGGATCAATTTCCAGAGGTTACAAAATCGGTTCCACGTTGTCCCTGAAAATATGAAATGGGATAAGCCCAAACCACGTATATTATGAGTATTCAAATATCCAATCATATCCACCTGAGAGCGTTAACATCATGTACAATAAGAATAAGTTGAACAGGAAAATTACGACATGAAGCACCAATATATAACATGAAAGGAGGTCGGATGATTGAACATGATCAAGTACATAAAATTGTTGGGATTAATCCTCGGTATTGTGGCTGTGAATGTTCTCGCATTCTCACCTGGCTTTATCGGGCTGAATTTCGAGGAGGGTGCATTCACAACTGCGCTATCCGTTACCCTTCTGTTTGGCAGTGCAATGGCACTCTTATATGGAAGTTACACCTTGCTGTTCAGACAACCGGTAGTCCTGCCCGTGAAGCATATCGAAACGCATGAAGATTATGTGGAAGCACTATCTTTTTATAGACGCATCAAAGTGCTCGAAGAAGATATTACACTGGGGCTGTCCCAACTTAGCCGGATGAAAAAGAAAAAAGAAACCCTCCTGAATGTGCTTCATCAACGGTTTGATCCCGGGGAACTGAGCTACAAGAAATTTGCTTCGGTCACATTGGAAGTGGAGAAGTTGTTATACCTGAACATTCGCAGTGTGCTAAACCGGTTGAATGTATTTGATGAAGCTGACTATGCCAACATGATGAAATCCAAATCCTCCACACTTCCCCAGAAACTTTTTCAAGAAAAAACCAAGGTATACAACGATTATCTGTCTTATGTAAAAAATGCATTACACACCAATGAGGAAATTTTGCTCAAGCTCGATCAGTTGTTACTCGAGATTTCACGCCTCGACAGCTTTGAAGCCGGAGATATTGAACAGATGCCTTGTATGCAGGAGATTGATCAGTTAATCAAGCACACCAAATTATACAGATAGTGAGGGGTTGCTCGTATGGCCAAGAAGGGAAAGTTTTTTTTCATATCGATTGTAATGCTGGTACTCGTATTTGGTCTGGTCTATGCAGGGATTACACTGACGTCGAACTTTGGCAAGTCAACCACACAGGTGAGCACAGAGAATGCAGGTAAGGAACTGGGAAAACTGTACGCGGACATTGCGCCAGCGACGGCGGAACCGGTCAAAGGACAGATTGATCTTGATCCGGTCGACGTAGCAGAATCACTACCGGATATCTCGAAATTTCCGATTGCTGTAGAGAATACAACGAATGATTACGTCGAAATTTTCTCTTCCCCAGAGAAGTCTGGCAGTGGGATAGATGGCTGGTTAACTGAGGTAGGGGAGGAATTCAACAAAGCTAATATTACCGTAGGTGGCAAACAGGTATCGGTCAAAATCCGCAACATTGCCTCCGGAACAGCCACCGATTATATCAAGTCCGGTAAGTATATGCCGGATGCATTCACACCTTCCAATGAACTGTGGGGCGAGATGGTTGAGGCCAGTGGGGTGAAGACCGAGATGGTGTCCGAGCGACTGGTCGGGAATGTTCCGGGTATTGTCATCTCCAAAGCCAAATATGATGCACTGGTTGATACGTACGGCTCCGTTAATGTAAAAACCGTAACCGAAGCGATTGCCAACAATGAACTCGCGATGGGATATACCGATCCATTTGCCAGCTCCACAGGACTGAATTTCCTGGTGACTGCACTGAATACGTATGACAGCGCCAACCCGCTTGGCGAGAAGGCCATTGAAGGGTTCGAAAAATTCCAGACGAATGTACCGTTTACAGCGTCAACAACGATTCAGATGCGGGAAGCTGCCAAGTCAGGCAGACTGGATGCCTTTGTACTCGAATACCAGACGTATGTGAATACCGCTGATCTGAAGAGTGGATACGTCTTTACACCATTTGGTGTGAGACATGATAGCCCGCTGTATGCATTGGGACAATTGCCACAGAACAAACAGGAAATCATCCAAAAGTTTGCAGAATTCGTAACTCAAGCGAAGTACCAACAATCGGCAGAAGAGTTTGGCTTCAACGGTTTGCAGGATTACAAATCCGAGCTGGCTACCGTGGATGGCGGCACGTTGTTGTCTGCACAGAAAGTATGGAAAGAGAAGAAAAACGGTAGTAAACCAATTGCCGCCGTGTTCGTGACAGACGTGTCCGGAAGCATGGACGGCGAACCGCTTAATCGACTGAAGGAGTCCCTACGCAAAGGTCAGAAGTACCTGGGCACTGAGAATAGTATTGGCCTGGTTTCTTATTCTAGCGGGGTAACCGTGAATCTGCCGATTGCCAAGTATGATACGAACCAGCAGTCCATGTTTGTCGGAACAGTTGATAGTCTGCAAGCTGGCGGCGGTACGGCGACCTTTGACGGGATCGTGGTGGCGATGAAGATGCTGGAAGATTATATGGCCGCTAATCCAAACGTGAAGCCGTTGATCTTTGTCCTGAGTGATGGCGAGACCAACGAAGGTCATACCCTGAAGGATATTCGTGATCTGGTCGAGACGTACAAAGTACCAATCTATACGATTGGGTACAACGCGGACATCAAGGCTTTGGAGAGCATCTCCAGCATTAACGAAGCCGCAAGCATCAATGCCGATACTGACGATGTCGTGTACAAGATTGGAAACCTGTTTAACGTACAGATGTAAATTTATAACACGAAGACGTAGAGTGCAGAACCGATCTGAAGAAGCGTAGCGGTCGCCTTTATCACCAGATTTCAACCGATTAATGAGGAAAATGAAGAAATCTGGGGATAACAGCGATCGGAGGATGGTACTGCAATCGGAGTCACTCGCGTGGAATATCAATCATTTTACAGCACGTATTTAAAGGGGGAACTGTAGATGTCATTTTCAATGGAAATACCGAGCCAGAAGGAAATTCAGAAGGTGATTGAGGAAGAGGTGAAACCCGTGCCCGCCGAGGTCGCGGAGCTTCAACAAGTGGCAAATGCCAACGTAGAGATGATCATGACACTGGATCTCGAATCCCTGGAGAAGCGTAAAGAAATTCTGCAATCCATTGACGGCTTTGGCATGAACACAATGAGATCCTCTTCTGAGAAAAACGCCTTGCTTCAAGTCTCTGTTGGACATCTGTCCAAGACGGGAGACGAGGGCGGTCAGGTCGCCAAAGGTTTGACCGAGCTGCATATGCAACTGAAGGATCTCGACCCAAGCGTGGTCGACTTTGCCAAGACCGGTTTCCTTGGGAAATTGTTCAATCCGCTTCGCGCCTATTTCCTGAAATACCAGAAGGCTGACGCAGTCATCGCTGACATCGTAACCTCTTTGGATAAAGGCAGATCTACCCTGCGTAACGATAATACAACGCTGGAGATTGAACAGCAGAACCTGCGGGAACTCACCAAACGACTGCAAAAGGAGATTCAGCTTGGCGTGCTTATGGATGAGTCCATCGATGCGCAGATCGAAGCTGCCAAGGTTCGGAATGAAGACCCTGAAAAAGTCCGGTTTATTACTGAAGAAGTGTTGTTCCCACTCCGTCAGCGGGTGATGGATCTACAGCAGATGTTAGTCGTGAACCAGCAGGGTATCATGGCGATTGAAGTGGTGATTCGCAACAACAAGGAACTGATCCGAGGCGTAGACCGTGCGAAGAATGTAACGATCTCGGCATTGAAAATTGCCGTTACTGTAGCAAGTGCTTTGTATAATCAGAAGATTGTATTGCAGAAAATTGAGTTGCTGAACCAGACAACCAATGATCTGATCGCCGGAACATCCAAGATGCTCAAGGATCAGGGAATTGCCATCCAAAAGCAGGCGTATGAAGCCAGCATCTCCGTGGATACGATGAAACAGGCGTTTACCGATGTGCTGTCGGCGCTCGATTCGATTAGTCTTTATAAGCAGGAAGCTCTGCCAAGAATGCGTGAGACGATTAACCAGTTCCGTGAACTTGCGGATACCGGCGAGCAACAGATTCAGCGGTTGGAGAAAGGGCAAAAGCTGGGGCTGTAGTGAGCAGATTAAGGCCAAGGACATAATCTGCCGGAAAAGACTCCCTCGGGAGTCTTTTTTTGATGTCAGCTTTGTATAATTCATGGCATTGCTCGCGGGTACCGAATTTCGACGAACAGAATCATTCTGATCTGCTTATTGCTGATGGGGAGTTGCTTAGTCTTTTAATCCAACAATTGATGGAATCTCCATATACAATTATAGCCAATTGAATTAAAATTAAAGAGGCTTGTAGCCGGGGAGTTGGACTAACTATATACAGAAATAGAGGGATACGATGAAGGGTCAGAAGGTGTTTGCCATACTGCTGGGAGCGTCTATTGTATTGAGCGGTTGTGGCGGGATTGAGATTACCATTAAGGAAGAAGGGAAGAGCCAAGAATTACAGGAGACAACCAAACCAGTTATACAGTCAGATGTAGTTCAAGGCGGAGAGCAGGTAGAGCTAGCGGTTGACTCGAAGAGTGAAGCTCAAACGGAAGTTAACAAGGTTCAAGAAGACACGGCTCAGGAAATAGCAGTAGAGAAGCTTAAGGAAGAAGCAAGCTACGCTGTGTCTGAGACGTCAGCAGAACAAAGTATTGATTATCTGAAGCCAACGTCTTCAGAAATAAATCTGCGCGTTGCACCTAGTATCCATGCAAGATCAGTAGGTATCCTATACCAAGACGATGAAGCTGTATATTTGCACCGCAAAAATTTTGACCCCTCGGACGGTCGTACCTGGTATCAGGTAAGTATTTCGGATGGAAGCATCGGATGGGTGAGCAGTAAAGTGGTGAAGCAATCGGATGGTCGTTATTACGAAGGAAATGCGTATTCCACATCTAAAGCGCAGTTCGTGACCGTATCGGTGGCCCATGCAAATATGCGAGATATACCTTCGATCAACGGATCTGCTGTTGCCGTTGTGGACAAAGGAGATCAATTGGAACACTGGGGCGGTTCCGTTTATGATCCATCGGATGGTCGTACGTGGTACGAAGTATGGACAAGTAGTGGGAAGTACGGATGGATTAGCGGCAAAGTAATCACTTGGTAGACGGGAGACTAGAATCTTTATATACCAACTTTACAAGAGATTCATATTAGCATTTTGCTACATTCACACAGTCTAGACGGACCAGAGCCTGAGGAGCACCAGCTTCTTTGCTGAATTTACTCACTAGGATATGAGAAATACATATATGGAAGATACATCCGCAAATTACGGTTGAACGCAGGGTAACCTGCCGATTCAACCGTTCTTTTTATTTTGGCAATATGGATCAACGGCTAAGAAGGAGACTTCTATACAAGGGGACGCCTTAAAGTGTTATCCGGCTTGTAATGGATGATCTTGAACAACTCCTCGGCCATGTAGGTGGGGCTATGCTTGAAATCCTGTCTGATCCACTCCATGATCATGCCAAATATCGCATGAGATTGGTAGCTTGCCAATATTTCATGGTTGATGTGCGGAGGGAAAATGTGGTTCAGATCCTGTAAGGCCAGATCCCGAAGGACATCACAGATCATGCGCTGGAAGTTGGAGGAAGCCTCAGATTTCACAACCAGTGTGTAGAATTGTGCGTGTTGGTGTACATGCTCAAATATAGTGATCGCCGAAGAGGGCATCAGATTGACTTCGAACTTTTCCTCATCCTGATAGGGTTTACGGAAAGAAGTTACCAGATCCTGAATCACATCATCGATAATTTCGTTGAACAGGTCTTCTTTGTACTGATAATGCCTGTAGAAAGTTCCCCGATTCAGGTCGGCTCGCTGCACAATATCCGTAATCGATATTTCTTTAAAGGGATGTTTTTGCATCAAATGGATGAGTGCATCCTTCAGTGCAACTTTTGATTTCTTAATTCTTCGGTCCATCGAATTCAGAGTTTCAGACATCTATTTTCCTCCTCGCTATATAAGTTGAACTAAAGCATATTTACACTGGCCACTCCGATGACAGAAAAACCTTCCGATCGCTGTTATCCCCAGATTTTTTGATTCCTATTATAAATGGTAAATCCGGTGATAGCATATGCTTCCGATGAAGCTTTCTTCCAGAAAGCTTTTAGGCGAACGCTTACGCTTCTTCAGGTTATTTCTGTCCTCTCCGTTTCGTGTAAATGTTTAGTTCAATTTATATCGTTCACTTTAAAGTACATTCGGGCTTATAAGTGTTGTTTAACGTACAACTGGACAAGCTTTTACTGATTGAAGTGAAACGCTATGACTTATTATACTAAGGATAGGAGTTAATGAACATTTGTTTGTTAACTTATTGTAAACGAATACACAAAGGAGGATACATGGAATGAAACTTCAAGATAAAGTTGCAGTTGTTACAGGTGCTGGTTCAGGTATGGGGAAAGCAATTGCCACGTTGTATGCTCAAGAAGGCGCGAAAGTCGTTGTATCGGATATTAACGAAGAATCCGCACAAGCGGTAGTGAATGATATTAAAGCCCAGGGCGGAGAAGCGATTGTCGTTCTGGCCAATGTAGCCAAAGAAGAAGATGTGCAAAATCTGATCGATACGACGGTGAGCACATACGGTACAGTAGATATTCTAATTAACAATGCGGGCATTATGGATGGCATGGAGCCTGCAGCTGATATAACGGATGAGAAGTGGGAGAGATTGTTTGCTGTGAACACAACCAGTGTGATGCGGACAACACGTAAAGTATTGCCGATTTTCCTGGAAAAACAAAAAGGTGTCATCGTGAACATTGCTTCGGCAGGTGGATTGCACGGTGGACGTGCGGGAGCAGCTTATACGGCGTCCAAACATGCGGTCGTGGGCTTCACCAAAAATACAGGGTATATGTATGCTGAGCAAGGCATTCGCTGTAATGCGATCGCTCCAGGCGCTGTGGCAACCAATATCAGCACATCCATGACAGGTATTAGTCATTTCGGTGCAGGGCGGCAACAGCTTGGGATGGCAATCAACCCACGCATCGGGACAAGCGAAGAGATTGCCAAAGTGGCTTTGTTCCTTGGATCTGACGAGTCCAGCTTCGTGAACGGAACTGTCGTTACAGCAGATGCTGGCTGGAGTTCGTATTAATCCATTCAAGCACAGCCAAGCATGGAGTACGGAAATAGTGTGTGAATTAAGGAAGCCGCATGAGTATATGCGGCTTCTTTTTTTGCACCTATGCACCTACGTACGGTGGATAACAGCATCATATTCCGTGTAGGACAAACGTTTGCATTGCTACACGGAAACCCGAAATGAATCAATCTGAGGGTGGCCTTGGTTTGGAAAAGAGTGAGGATTCACGCACGATCAGACGATGGGGGATAATGACCGGATTATGAAGCTGTGGTTCCCCACTAAGAATTTTTAACAATACCTGAACGGCTGTATAACCAAGCTGATAAGTCCCGATGTCGATAGAGCTTAAGGGTGGAGAAGCCATTTCCGATAATGCAATATTGTTAAAACTGACCACACTGATATCTTCAGGCACCAGATAATGAAGCTCGGCAAGAGCTCTCAATACCCCAAAGGCCACGTTGTCATCGATGACAACAATTGCGGTGGGTCTGTCCGGCAAGGACATGAACAGCGACATCGCTCTGAATCCACTTTCCTGCAGAAATTCACCTTCCACAATCCAATCACTATCCGCATCCAGCCCGGCTTGGGCAAGCGCTTTTTGGTATCCTAACATGCGATCATGCGATAACGTAATGTCCGGAGGACCGCTGACAAATCCGATTCGAGTATGTCCCTGGGCGATCAGATGATGCGTCGCATCATAAGCAGTCTGCACATTATCGTTATCCACCATGGGGGCATTTGGATGAGCTTCACTGCGACCGATTAACACAAAAGGAAACTTTTCCGCTTCCAAAAATGAAATGATGGGATCATCTCGTTTGGACCCAAGCAACAGAATACCATCAACTCTACGGCCATGCACAAGGCGGGATATCGCATGCAGTTCATTGTCTGATGATGTTTCGGTTGTTAGCAGCAATTCATAATTCATACGGGTGGCATGTGTAATAATACCTCGCAGCAGTTCCCCGAAAAAGTAATTCTGAAACAACTCTTCTGCAGGACGCGGAAGCATAATCCCAAGGGTATGTGTTGTTTTGGAAACCAGGCTCTTCGCGATGATGTTGGGATGGTAGTTCAGTTCTTTCATGATTTGCTTCACTTTGAGAGACGTCTTGGTGCTGATTCTGGGATGGTTGGAAATCACCCGTGACACTGTAGAAGGGGAAACACCCGCCAATTTGGCAATATCCTTGATCGTAATCATGTGAAAAAATCCCTTCTGAACAATCGTATAAATATTCTCCTATGGTAATCCAAAGGATACGAGAAATCAATTGCTAACTGCCGAGTAAGGGATGCACGCGAAGTGAAATTAAGGAAGAAAGAGTCAGAACAAGGAAACAGGAAATTACTGTAGGTAGAAGAAGGGAATTGGTTAAAATTGAGCAAATATGGCTTGTGCAAACGTTTGTGCAAATAAAGAACGTTATTGTATGATGTGATTGTTATTGTAGCGCTTACATCAGTGGATTTACATACTTCTTGACTTGTTTACCCCTACACATTGAACGGATAGGTCATCTTGTCTCCCATTTGAGCAAACGTTTGTACAAAATGGAATATGGGATGCAAAACCTGACAACATACGCAGACAAAAGGGTGAAAAGCGCGAACTTTATTGGACCAAGCAGAGGGAAGGGGACATTTTACATGAGAAAATGGCAAGGGGCAACATTGTCCGTCATGATGGCTTTTACATTGGCTGCGTGCTCTACGGGAGGCGGAAGCACATCTCCAACTACGGCAGGTGAGAATCCGGAGGAAGTTGTAGAGCTGACATCCGAGAACCTTCAGCCTGAAGAAGGTGCAACCCTGGTCATCTGGGAGGACAAAAATCAAAGTAGCTTTATTGAACAAAGAGCCAAAAAATTCGAAGAAAAATATGGGGTAACGGTCAAAATGGAGGAATTACCTCCAACCGATCAGGTAACCAAGCTGACGACGGATGGCCCGGCGGGTCTGGCGGCAGATGTGGTTGTTTTCCCGCATGATAAGATTGGTAGCGCTTCAGAGGCGGGACTTATTCTGCCCAATGACATATTCGAAGCGGAGACCGTAGGGAACACCAGCGACAACGCGCTGAAGGCAGTGACGTTCAAGGATATCCTGTACGGCTATCCGTACAGCGTGGAGACCTACGCCCTTTTCTATAACAAGGCACTCTATCCAGAAGCTCCGAAAAACTTTGATGAGATTATCAGTTTCGCCAAGACGTTCAATAATGTGAAGTCCAATCAGTATGCGCTGATGTGGGAATTGCAGCAATTTTACTATAACTATGCGTTCCTGGCTTCACAGGGCGGTTATATTTTTGGAGACAACGGGATGGATAGCGCAGATCTCGGTCTGAATAACGAAGGAGCCCAGAAGGGTGGACAGTTTTTGCAGACGCTGAAGTCGGAAGTGCTGCCGCTCAAGATGGGTGACGTGAACTATGATATCAAAAAAGGATTATTCTCCAGCGGCAAGCTGGCTATGGACATTAACGGTCCGTGGACCATTGCCGATTATCGCAATGCAGGTATTGATTTTGGCGTTGCTCCGCTTCCTGCAATCGATGGTAAACCGATGACCTCCTTCTCAGGTGTTAAAGCCTATTATGTGAATGCATTTACACAATACCCGAATGCGTCGAAGCTCTTGGCAGCGTTCCTTTCCAATGAAGAAGCTCAGATGGAGAACTTTGACCTGAACGGTACACTTCCTGCGAACAAAAACGTAGCTGCTGATCCGAAGTTGCAGGAGGATCCAATCAATAAGGCGTTTTTGGAACAGTTCAACAACTCAACACCGATGCCTTCGCTTCCTGCCATGGACAGCGTATGGGGACCGATCACGTCGGCCATTACGGATATCTGGGATACCGATAAGGACGTGAAGGCATCGCTGGACAATGCCGTGAAACAGATCCAGGAAAGCCTTGCCACCGTCCAATAAGGACGAACGACAAGTGCGAAGATATGCATAAGAGCTGCATAATTGAACTTCATATTTACACCAAAACGTAGAGGACAGAAGAAAGCTGAAGAAGTGAAACTAAAAGCTTTCTGAAAGAAAGCTACTTCGGAAGCATAGGCTCGCCTTTATCACCGATCGGAAGCTTGTTCTGTCATCGGAGTGGTCAGTGTAAGTACACTTTTGTTCAATGTATACAGGTTAGCAATAGGCAGGGAGGAGAGAGCGAATGCAACAGCAGCATGTCCCGGTGCCTGTTGGACCGAACAGGGAAAGACAGCACCGGATGACAGCGGCCATATGTTCCATAATACTGCAAGGTCTTGGACAGCTGTACAATCGACAATGGATTAAGGGAATTTGTCTACTGTTACTGGAGGGAGCGGGGCTTGCGTACCTGCTTCCTCGCCTGTCACAGGCTGTATGGGGCATATGGACACTGGGGGAAAATACACAGCGTTTTGTCAAAGTGAATGGGTCCACCGTACTTCAAAGGGGAGACCATTCCATCTTTTTGCTGCTTGATGGCATTATCGTACTGCTGGTGTTTTTTGTGTTTATTCTGATCTACATCCTGAATATCCGGGATGCGTACGTCACGGGACTCGCGAGGGAAGAAGGCAAGCAGACCCTGGGTGCAGCGGCATCGCTTCGGAACATGATGGACAAAAACTTTCCGTATCTGTTCCTGTCCATCCCGGCACTAGGTATTCTTTTCTTCACCGTTATGCCCATCCTGTTTACGATCACGATCGCGTTTACCAACTATTCGGCCCCGGATCATATTCCGCCAGCCAAACTCGTGGACTGGGTGGGCTTCAAGACGTTCAGTGATCTGATTCAATTGAAATCCTGGAGCCAGACATTCTACGGTGTACTCACTTGGACGGTCATCTGGGCCATTTTGGCTACAGTCACCACCTATTTTGGCGGCGTACTTGTGGCACTGTTGATTGAACAGCGGGGCATACGCTTGAAAAAGCTGTGGCGGACCATGTTTATTCTGCCTTATGCCATCCCGCAGATCATCTCCTTGCTGCTCATGCGTAATCTGTTCAATGGTCAGTTTGGTCCAATTAATACGTACATGAGAGCATTTGGGCTGGAGGGATTACCCTGGCTGACAGATCCGTTCTGGGCCAAGGTTACCGTTATTGTCGTCAACATGTGGATCGGTATTCCGGTCAGTATGGTGCTGATTCTGGGTGTATTAACAGCCATTCCTCGTGATCTCTACGAGGCTGCCGAAGTGGACGGAGCATCCGCGTTTCAGAAATTCCGGATCATTACGATGCCGTTCATTCTTTTTGCCACAACTCCGGTACTCATCATGCAGTTCGCCGGAAATTTCAACAACTTCAATGTCATCTTTCTGCTGACCAACGGAAATCCATTGCGGGGAGACTACCAGTACGCAGGGGCAACGGACCTGCTGGTGACCTGGCTCTATAAACTCACGCTCGACAATAACAAATTCAACATGGCATCAGCAGTAGGCATTATCATCTTCCTCATTATCGCTTCATTCTCCATCTGGAACTTCCGCCGCTCCAAATCATTCAAGGAGGAGGACATGATTCAATGAAGACACGTAATAATCCGCTCCGTTTGGCCCTGAGTTATGTGCTGTTGCTGATCATCGCCGTTGTCTCCATCTACCCGGTGCTCTGGATATTTCTCTCTTCTCTGAGACCTGGTGCGGCATTGTTCAGTGAACGGTTGTGGCCGGAAGCATTCACGCTTACTCATTACGGTGAGCTGTTCAATAACCCGTCCTTTATGTACGGCAGATGGTATATGAATACGCTGAAAATTGCCTTTTTCACGATGATCTTTTCCACGTTGATGGTGACACTTGGGATGTATGCATTGTCCCGCTTCCGCTTCCGTGGACGTAAAACGATTCTCTCCACCATGCTGATCCTCGGGATGTTCCCGAGTTTCATGAGCATGATTGCAATCTATATCATTTTGCTACAAATTAAATTGCTCGACACCCATGCTGCGCTCATCCTGGTCTATTCATCAGGAGCGGTACTGGGCGGATTTATCGTCAAAGGTTTCTTTGACACCATCCCGCGCAGCCTAGACGAAGCGGCGCGCATGGATGGTGCGAGTCACCTGCGAGTATTCACCAGCATCATCCTGCCCTTATCCAAGCCGATGCTTACTTATGTGGCGCTGACCAGTTTCACCGGTGCGTGGATGGACTTTATCTTCGCCCGGCTGGTGCTGCGGACAAAGGAGAACTGGACGCTTGCGGTGGGCATGTGGGATCTGGTCAACCGTTATCAGGACAGTAACTTTACGATGTTTGCTGCGGGGGCGGTACTGATTGCCATTCCAATTACACTGCTGTTCGTTTTCCTACAGCGATTCCTTGTTCAGGGTCTGACGACAGGAGCTTCGAAAGGGTAATACCGTGCCATAACAGCATAGTCAGCCGCGATATCTGCGGCACGCCAACCAGGCACTTCCGTGATGTCATGTCTTTGTCGACTGGCACTGCTGCGGAAGTGCCTGGTTCTGTATGGGCTCAAATCATGATTAGGGAGGAACGTGATGTATGGGCATGATACCATCCAGTGAGCCCGATAACATTGGATACCAAGATGGACAAGCTGCATTGCATAATACTAAAGCTCCGCCAACACTTTGGCGTAATGTTACCTTTCGCAGGATATTGTACGGCTACGGCATCTCGGTTTTTGGGGATTGCTTCAATGGGATTGCGATTAGCCTGTGGGTGTTACAGACCACAGGCAGTGCAAAGAGCATGGCGGCCGTACAGATCTGCAATATGGCTGTCAGTTTTCTGTTTGGATCGGTGGCGGGTACTCGGATGTATTTCGGGGCGTAATGGCGGTACTGATTGCGGTTAGCTTGTTCGGCTGGCATGCTCCGTTTCCGGTGGTGCTGCTGTTGCTCTCACTCTCCATGTTTTCAAGCCTGTTTCAGGCCCCTGCATTCCACGCCTCTGTAGCAAGTATGGTGGGCAGGGAGCATATTCAACAAGCAACTGGAACCATTCATATGGTGGATAATCTTGCCCGAATCAGCGGACTAGCGGCGGCGGGAGTGGCTGTTGCTGCATTTGGCGGATTCGTTGCCATATTAATTACAGGGGCAACCTTTCTGTTGTCCGCAGTCTGTGTGCTGATGGCAGGTCGCTTTCCAGAGGTACAGCGATCCGTTAGTCAGCAGACCACGTTTGCTCAGGAATGGCGTAGTTCGTTTGGCTACATCTATCGGAATCCTTTGATCCGATCCATCGTATTGCTCAATCCGGTGCTGATCTTATTTTTCATGTCAGCTATGATGCTGGTTCAAGTGTTGGCGGGCAAGGTATGGGAGGCAAATCCGGTGCAGTTTGGATTAATTGAGACCTGTATTCCACTCGGATACATGATTGGCTCTGCGCTGCTGATTGCTTCGGGAAAACGATTGAAGCGAAGAGGGAGATGGGTATTTATCGGTCTGATTGTATTAGGGCCGATTTATATTTTTTTGGCGAATGTATCCTCTCCAATCATGGCGTTGCCGTTAATCGTGGGCGGAGGTGCGATGTTCGCGTGCTGTACGATGCTCACCCAGATTATGCTGAGGACAGCCGTTCCGGACGAGCTGCAAGGAAGGGTCTATGGTGTAGTTGGAACAATCACCAGTACAGCGCCTATTCTGGGATTGACGGTTGTCTCCGTATTGGCTGATCAGTGGGGGGCAACTTCTGTGCTGCAAGGCGTGGGCATATTACTGCTGGCGACAGGTATTCTGGCCGCTACAACATTGAAGTCGATTCGAACCTATCAATGACATGTATGATACATCAAATTGATATGAATTGAACCCACATGTACACATTCAACAGAGAGAGGATAGAAGCAATCTAAGCAACCTCGCTAGGTACAGCAAAACCCGGAGCATACGCTGCGTTAGCGTAACTCCGGGTTTAGCTTGTGGACTGAATATTCTATTGCCAGTTTACATTTACAGTCGCTGTACCGCTGGTTGGCGTGGTGAACGTGTGGTTGGAACCACCTTCCCACGTGATGGTCGCTCCATTTTTCTTGAAGAATTTGAACTCCAGTTGTTTCCCGGCTGGCACGCTCACATCATAGTACCAAGTTGGGTAGGCATGGATAACTTGATTGAAAGCAGGGCCAATAGCTGTCGTGCCCGTACTCCAGTTGCCCAGTTCTGCCACGTTACCTGTCAGATAGATGTTCTGACCCAGTGTGGTGGACGCATTGTTAATGACAAATCGTACAGTGACCTGATCACCCGTAAGAATGGTAAAGTTGTTATACGCATTGCTGTTAACGCCGTTCGCAGCTACTTTCACAGCATAATTGCCTGCGGCAACAGCTGGGATCGTTACTTTGATCTGCGTATCTTCCCAGGATGTGATCGCAGCACCGGTAACAGATGTTGTACCGAAGTATACGGTACCTTTGGTGGAGCCGAATCCACGTCCGCTAATGGTAACGACATTACCCGGTTTGCCCATCACCGGACCCACATGCCCGATGGTTGGTGTTGTTTCGCTCGTTGTATACTGCCAGACCGCGGTTGCTCCGGCTGCCAATGTGAAGGAAGAGACGTTGCCATTGGTGGAAGTGATGTTATTACCGTTCAGTGCACCGCCCAGTACATCGGTGTAGTTGCCTGTTGGCAGTGAAGTGCTTAGATTCGCAATGCTTGCTGGTGTGGAGAGATTACGGTTCACCGCAACAACAGCTACACTTTTGCCAAATTTGCGTTCATAAACGTACACATCATTATTGATCCAGCGTTGCTGAGTAGAGCCATAGGCGATTGCTGGATTGGATTTGCGCAGAGGGGCCAGTTTGCTGATCACGTTGAAAGCAGTGGTTGTTTTGGAGAAGGAAGGCATTTTGGCCCGATTATCAGGGTCCCCGTTTCCAGTCAGATACTGCTCGGTACCATAATAGATGGCAGGTACGCCGCGTGAAGTCAGGGTGAAGGCCAGCGCTTGTTCCAGACGACGGTTGTTGACGGCACTTGTTTTGAACCGATCCATATCATGGTTGTCGATGAACGTGACTTGGTCATTCACCTGATTGTAATCTGCCGCTGTGCCTGTAATCATCGAATCCAGAGCATACATGTTGGATGTGTTATCCCGGAAGACGTCACGCACGGCAGAGTTAAAGCGGAAATCGAGCAGGCTCATCCCGGATTCATTGGCAAATTCCGTGTTATCCGCATCCGATGCAGCGGATCCCAGGAACCATTCACCAAAGGTGAATACAGGTTTATGTGCATAGATGGAAGACATCCAGCTCTTTTGCCAGCCGAGAGGCATATGTTTCACCGCATCAACACGAATGCCATCCACGCCCATATCGAGCCATAGCTTGATTGCATCTTTGAAATATTGATCAATGGTACTGTTATTGTGATTCTGGTCAGCGAGGTCATAGAGGTTTTTGTAGATACCATTCTCCAGGGAGGAAAAATCGGAGCCGCCGTTGTGATGGAAATATCCATTTGTATCATTTGTGTATCCGCCAACAAGATTACCGTTATCGTACAACTTGCCATTCTCAGCAAAGGATGTATCGGTTTCCATGGCAGGAGACGTATGGTTCGGTGCAAAGTCAATGACGATCTTGATGCCTTTGGCATGAGCGGTTGTAATCAGATTTTGAAAGTCAGCCATCGTTCCGAAATAAGGATTGGTCTTCTTGAAATCACGTGCCCAGTAACCATGATACGCTGTGTTGATCACGCCGCCGTAGTTGATGGTAGCGAAGATATTTTCGACCGGTTGGGAGATCCACAGTGCCGTAACGCCCAGATCGCTAAAATAGTTATCGTTGATTTTGTTGATCAAACCCTGCCAGTCGCCTCCGCAATACAACTTCAGGTTACTACAAGTGGCATCGTAGGCAGCTCCGGTAGGATTGTTGGAAGGATTTCCGTCCAGGAAGCGGTCCGTAAAGATCTGATAGATGACGTCTGTACTAAAGTTCTGCTTGTTGGTAACCGCGGTATCCGCATCGGCATAGATCGCTGAAGCAGGCAGATAGGGAAGTGCGCCCCCTGCAAGTAAACTGAGTGTCAGTGTTGTGCTGAGGAGTACACGTTTGGCCATTTGAAACATAGTAATCCACCCTTCACGTGAATGTAGTAGTTTAGATAAACAACCAACCTGGCTCTTGAATAATAGCGCTTTCAATACAGCAAAGTGTTACGCAGTGGATTGAAGACTTCCCTCCTTTTGACACGCCAACAACCCCGGCATCTCCTTCGGGAGTTACCGGGGTTGTCCTAAACCGCTCAGGTTTAAAAGCATGGCCCTCGAGTTATGATCACAACGTTATCGTAAGAAATATTGGATCTTATGTCAATAACTTTTTTGGGAGCATTTATTTTCTATTTTTATGTTTACAAAAGCACGTCCGGGGATTTAAACTATTCGCAGATTCACAATATAAGGGCTATGTATCCCGGGACACTTACGTGTTTTCTAGGACAACCCCGTCTCTTCTGAGGCGGGGTTATTTGTATTATGCAGTCGAATTGGGAGAAGAGAGGCGGTTGATGATCGTTGAGTACCCATTCTGTCATCGAATGTTTGGAAGGCATTCAGGCGTCGCGGCTGGGCAATATCCGCAACATTTATGTGTACCTCCCGCCCGGTTACCATGAGCAGGCAGCTCGGCATTATCCGGTTCTGTACGTTCATGCGGGGCAGCGGGCTTTTGGTCCATCCGGGCCAGGCAATGAAACATGGAATATGGACCAGACAGCAGACGGTCTTATTTCCTCCGGGCAGATTGAATCACTGATTATTGTGGGCATTACGCATGTCCGTCCAGTCACGCACAACGAATTCTATCACTTCGTCGCTCCGGAGAGAGAGGCCGTGAGTGTGGGGTGTTCAGGCATCGCCTATGAGCATTTCATCATTCATGAGCTCAAGCCGATCATTGATCATCGTTACCGGACGTTCCCGGACAATCAGAATACCGGGCTGTTAGGTTCATCTGCCGCGGCGCTTTGTACATTGCACATGGGGATGCGAAATCCGGATGTTTTTGGAAAACTGATCATGATGTCGCCATTCTATGTAGATGTGCAGCTGGACGAAACATCGGAGAGCGGACTGTTGGAAGAAAACATGTATCGCTTGCCAGAAGAGGTACCCGACGTTCGAATGTGGATGGATATTGGAGATATGGAAGGATTGTTTCTGCCTTCTCAGGTCAGAAGGGTAGCTCATCAATTACTTGAACGCGGAGTAGGATCGTGTGAGGAATTGGCATTTCTGGAACAGCAGGGTGCCTGCCATCAGGAAGGTGACTGGGGAGCACGCGTTCACCTCCCGTTACTGTACATGTTCGGCCACGTGGGTAAGCCCTCCTCGCTCGAACTGCTTGGAAGGGATGTCATCGGACTAGAGGGTGGAATGACCGTGTGTATCAATGCACAAATGCACTACGAGAGTGGGTTGGTTCAGAGTCTGCTGCATGGGAATTATACTTCGAGTGACCCGAATGTGCTTCAGGTTCATGCGAGTGGAGAGTTGGTTCCTGTCGGTATTGGAAGTGCATCCATCACGCTGACTGTGGGGGAACTGTCTGCTACACGCATCTATACCGTCGTTTCTGAATTGTCAACTCACGTAGAGGTCTGCATTCGTGCAGAGGTAGCTCCCGACGAAGACTCGGAGGAAACGATATATGGTGGGATGGGTATGAAGCTTGTCCGTTCTGGTAAAGGTCGATATGAAGGTAGTTACCGAGTCCCGCGTGATAGTGGGTTCTCCTTCCGGTTTACACGTGGTTTCCGCCGTTTCGAGACCGATGTGGATGGCAAACCTATTGCCAATCGGGTATTTCGAGCGACAGATGATATGTCTGTGCATTACCTAATCCAATCCTGGGGCAGTACGTCAGCCAAAACGGGAACAGGAGGCCCAAAATGATCATTCCTTCATTCGCTCCAGTGCTGGACATTCCTTATTATTATCCCTGCAATTTTCCTCTGATTCATGAAGTGCTCCATCGACAAGGATCCATCACAAGTCTTGCACTGCTGGCGGCAAGTCGGTTGTACAGCCTTCCTTCGTGCGGGGATAACGGACTGGTGAAGCCTTATTTTCACAAACTGGATTATGTAGAGCCAATCTGGGAGATGTATGGTCAGCGACAGCTGGAAAGCTTCGAGGAAGGCAAGACGCAGATCCGGCAGTATATTGGCGAAGGTGGGCTTTTTTTGGCTACAGGAACCAGTTATCACTTGCCTTACTGTGAGGATTATCAGAATCCCGAGTACATTCGCAAACATGTGAAGCAGGGCTCCCGACTACATCTGGTAGACCATTGGATTGCTGTATATGGTCTGGAAGATGAGCATGTTCACGTCTACGATCCCGTGCCCTCCAAGTATAAGGGAAAGGTTACTCAAAAGGCCTTTCATGACTTCTGGAAAGGTAACCAAAGCATACCTGAGCTTGCGCAGGCCAAACGCAAAGAAGAACTCCGAACGTATGGAACCATGGACATTCGGGCGACTGTGAAGCTGGACTCTGACGGTTACCGAGACATGTTGATCCAGGCGTTAACAACGCAGATTGAAGAATTTCTGACAGGCCGGACGATTACGCAAGGAGAGCGTAATTTTCATTTTGGACATGCGGTGTCTCTGCGACTCTTAGATGCACTGCATGGGGCGAATGAAGGGGATCAGGCCAATGAAATGTTAATATCGGGTCTGCTGTTTGATATGCGATGGAGTCGATATTTTCTTCGAGATCTTCTTCAGGAGTCTGCCTTATGGCTCGGTTCTCCATTTGATCAATATGCGAGAGAATTCAGCGAGATCATTGTACGTTGGGAGAAGGCCTATAATATGCTTCAGGTCAGTCGGATAAAGCAGCGTGAGCAGTGGAAAGTACAGCTAACAAGTGTAATTAAAATGTTGGTCACCGATGAATGGCAATGGTATGAGTCACTTCGACAGTCCATACCTCAGGCAGATTGCTTCCCACGTCAGGCCGTGTTAATGATTGGACAAGAACACAGGGAGGATTTGCTCCGTATCGTATTGGATAGTTGCCGGGAGTTAAACGCGTACCATAATACAACGATTCCACTTGGTGAGGGTGGTAACGCTCCACTGTACGGACGAAGTGGGCAACTGGATTCGCTGGAACTCGTGTCATTGCTTGCAGTGGTAGAGCAGGGAATCGAAGATCGATGGGGAACGGGGATGGGAGCCGCACTGGCGGAGATGGCTACTGCTTCCATGCCTGAAAGCCCATATCAGACCGTAGATTCACTTGTTGATTATCTCGCACAGCAATGGGCGCCTGACGGTAAGGAGGATGCAAGATGTTGAACCAATTCTTGCTTGAACGATTCGCGGAACAGGGACAGCAACCTGCGCTGATCTGGAAAGATCAGGAGTACAGCTATCGGTGGCTGCTGGAACAGGTTGGCATCATGAGTAAGTGGATTACAGCAGAAAAGCTGACTGGGCAACTTGTAACGCTGGAGGAAGATTATTCTCCCTATGCAGCGGCAGCATTGGTTGCTTTGCTCGGACAAGGGTGTATCGTGCTCCCCATGGATCGGAACCTGGTTGAAGCCAAACGAGAGGAATATATCCAGCTGGCACAGGTGAAGTGGCGTTTGGGCGTTGAAGAAGGCAAGTTGTGCATTCGGCAAACGTGTGAATTATCTGGAGAGTTTCCTATGTTGTTATCCTCGCTGGCACAAGAAGGCGTAGGCGGACTTGTACTCTTTTCATCCGGATCAACCGGAGTGAGTAAAGCGACTGTGCATCGTGCAGATCGGCTGTTACATGGTTTTCGGCGGCAGGTTCGGCCTTTGCGAACGATTCCTTTTATGATGTTTGATCATATCGGCGGTGTGAATACAATGCTGCAATCCCTGTCCAGTGGGGGCTGTCTCTGTATCATTGCAGATCGATCTCCCGAAGAAGTGTGCCGAACGATTGAGAAGTTTCGTGTGCAGGCTCTTCCGGTCTCTCCAACATTTATGAATCTGTTGCTGCTGGGTAGAAATGATGAGGGGTATGATCTGTCGAGTCTCGAAGTTGTGTCATACGGATCGGAAGTGATGCCTGAATCCGTACTGGCAGCCTGGAACCGGAGATTTCCACAACTAAGGACGATACAAGCCTATGGCATGTCTGAACTTGGCATTCTGCCAACCCGCTCCAAAGAGCCAGGCTCGCTACTGTTTTCCATTCAAGATGAAGGGGTCAAGTACCGGGTGGTGGAAGGAGAATTGCAGATCCATACCGAAACTGCGATGATCGGATATTTGAATGCACCTTCACCTTTTACAGAGGACGGGTGGCTACGTACTGGGGATGAAGCTGTGCTGGAGCAGGGTTACATTCGTATTCTGGGACGTCGTTCCGAGATCATTAACGTAGGGGGACGGAAAGTGTATCCTGCCGAGGTCGAGGGTGTTCTGGAAGAGATGGAATGTATTGAAGCGGCCGTAGTTTCGGGAGAACAGAGTGGTATCACGGGTCAGAGGGTGAAGGTGACTATCCGGCTGGCTACAGAATGTACTCTCACCGATCTGCGGCGATCCATCTGGGAATATTGTCAGGACAAGCTGCCTTCATACAAGATTCCGCAGAAAATTGTAATTACACAGGGAGCGCTCGTAAGTTCAAGAATGAAGAAAATACGAAAACCAATGACTTCGACACCCTTCGCCTCGGCTGGGAAATAGGTCGCAGCCTCGAAGAGTTTCACCTTGCTTGAATCGGTATCGCTAACGAACCTCAAACATCGTATTGAGGGGATAATCAAGAAAAGTAAAACCTAACGAATCTCAGTAACGTTATTGCTTCAAAAATACGGCTTCGGGTCTCGAAAATCGACGTATTGGGCGAAATAAGGTCTCTCTGATTCGTTAGGCATTTAACCCGCGTATAATGAAGCGAATAAGGTGTGCTGGGTTTGTTAGGATATGACGTATAAGATACAGAAGAGGCTGTCCTTGGTCGTAAATATGACCTGGAGGACAGCCCTTTGAAGTTATTTTCCCTTGTTAGCTGTATTTATCTCAGGCCTCAGCTGGTTGTTTAACCTCAAGTTGCATCAGGGAGAATCCGTATGCTTCCAGATCGAGGGTCAGTTTATTTTGACGAGCTTCCACGGTGTTTGATGTGAACAGATTTCGCCAGATGCTATGATCTCCCAAGGGGAGTTCAAGGGTGCATGGTTCATCACCCGCATTAAGAACAAGAAGCATGCGCTCTCCCGTATGCGAATCCAATCGTTCGATGGCAAGACAAGGGTCTCCGGCTTTTGCATATACAATCTTCAGTTCCGTGCTGCGCAGGGCAGGGTGCTCTTTACGAAGGGCAATGGTACGGGTGAAGAATTCCAGAAGCTCGCGATTCTGCTTGGTCTCATCCCACTCCATACACTTGCGGCAACCCGGATCATATCCTCCATCAAGTCCCACTTCGTCTCCATAATAGATACATGGCACACCTGGATACGTAAGCAGTAACGTAACGGCAAGTTTCATCTTGCGCTCGTCTCCATCACATAAGGTCAGCAGTCTGGCGGTATCATGACTTCCGAGCAGATTGAAGGCGGCTTCCGTTACAGGCTGTGAATAGGCTGCAAGCAGTTTGCCGATCTCATTTGCGAATCCAAGTCCATCGAGCTTGCCATGCACCGTATAGTCCAATACCGAATTGGTAAACGGATAATTCATCACGGCATCGAACTGGTCTCCCTGAAGCCACATGAGCGAATCATGCCAGATCTCACCGAGCAGATAGGCGTCAGGTTTAATGGCTTTTACCGTCTGACGGAATTCGCGCCAGAACTGATGATCCACCTCATTCGCCACATCGAGCCGCCATCCGTCAATGTCCATCTCCTCAATCCAGAAACGTCCTACCTCTAATAGGTATGCCTTCACTTCAGGGTGTTCCGTGTTCAGTTTCGGCATGAGCGGTTCAAAGGCAAAGGTGTCATAAGTCGGTATGCCATCCTCCACACGCGGCGGCCAGTCCTTGATATAGAACCAATCTGCGTAGGGGGAAGAGGGACCGTTCTTCATGACATCTACAAAAGGAGGGAACTCTCTGCCGGAATGATTGAATACCGCATCCAGAACAACGCGTATGCCGCGCTGATGACAGGCGTCCACGAACGCTTTGAACTGTTCATTGGTACCAAAGTGAGGATCAACCTTCATGTAATCGCCTGTATTGTATTTGTGATTCGTAGTGGCCTCAAACAACGGACAGAAATAAATGGCATTGATGCCGAGCTGACTTATATGATCTAGATGATCCAGCACACCTTGGAGATCGCCGCCGAAGAAGTTCACCGGTGTAGGTTCTCCTCCCCAGGGTTCAGCATTTTTGGGACTGAGGGATGGATCACCATTGGCATAACGTTCAGGGAAAATCTGATAAAACACAGCGTCCTTAACCCAGGCAGGCGGTTCAAAAATGTCGACTGGATTCATAAATGGAAAATCAAAGAATTCGAGCGGATGATCAGGCAGCGCCTGCTCGAATCCGCGCTCCGTCATCCAGACCGATTCCTCTCCTTGAATCAGTTGGAAACCATACCGTAATCGGCGATAGGGAGGTGAAGTCTCAGCTTCCCAATAATCGAACATTTCATCCCGGGCAAAGATTTGCATAGGGATGTGTGTGATCGTCCGATCCCAGGCATATTTGTCTCCCGTAATCGCAATCACCGCATCCAGGTTCCCACGTTTGGACCGAAGTCGGAGGTGCATGGTCGAGCGGTCATACGCATAGGACCAATTGAGTTTGGGGCGATGGTAAACGGCTTCAAGAATCATGTAAATCACTCCTCGTCAGATGATGAAATTCAGATAAAAGTGGCCATTAAACGCAAAAAAAGGCACAACCTCAATTGTTCACGAGGTTGTACCTTTCGGCAGCATAGCCTTTTGATTATAGTGCTATTATACGAACTAACGCAGCAAAAGAAAACACTTTTTTTCCTTAAATTTCAAATTGTTTTATTCGAAATGTAGGACGCATATCTGCAATTACTGTTTTTTATAAATCAAATCCAAGTTTATTGGCGTATGCAGAGAATTCTTTGTGAAATTTCTCGATATTTTTCTTGCCGGTAGCAATTTTGGCATTGGCTTGTTTCAGGACAGCGCTGTTTACCGTTGTTTTGGAGACAGATTTTTTAGCGAGTTGGAATCCTTCCAGCTGTGTATAGCTACCTTTGATCAAGTTGGCATGGATTTTTTGCAATTCCGCATTTTGCGGTTTGATCATCTTCAGCTTGGATACATATTTGGTGTAGTTAGGAATCGCTGTATTGGTCAGTTTCAGGAAAACGGACTTGCGATTGGATGATGTGATGTAAAATCCACCTCCCAAAGCATTGAAGGCTCTCTCCTCATATACCGATGCCATATCCAACTGATCAAGGTAGCCCAGGAAATCTTCTTCTTCGACTGTAGGGATCGGTTCTTGTTCTGACGTGTCAATTTCTTCATAGTATTCGTCTTCCGAATATGTAGTGGTTGAGTCATCCGCAGCAGCGGCATAGGACCCTACAGGTGCGAACACCCCGCCGAGCAAGACAAAACTCATAATGATTGATAGTACCCATGATTTCTTCACGTGTTAATATCCCCTAACTATAGATGTGATTTTATTCCAATGGATAATCTAACATAGTACAACAAGAAATTACAGGAATTGTTTTACAGTAAATTCATCAGTCAAACGCATATGAATGAATAATGAGTCACTAGCAAAAAGGACATGTATTAGATGAAACTAAAAGTAAAAAGAGAGATTTGTATATTTCGTAGGTAAGAAAAAAATTACATATATGGTTTGTGTGGAGGCGTATTGTATCGATATATATTGTATTGGTTTAGTTAATTTATCTTTATTTAATGTTGTTTTATGAAGTTACAGAGTTCGACAGGGAGTGAGAAGTTTTTCCAAATAAAATGCTTGTATAATGATTTCATCTCCATTACAATACAATTGATAATGAGATTCAATATCAATTAGATAAAAAAGGGGAGACGGATTTCATGTATAAAGTAAAGAAAAAGCTATACATTTATGCAGCACTTATTCTGATGATTTCATTACTTGCTGGTTGTGCTTCGGGTGGAAGTGCCGAGACAACGAATACGTCCAGCCAAGCTGCAAGCAGCAATGAGAGCAATAATGAAAGTGATACAACTGCCAGTGCGACTGAAGATCAGACCCGAGTGATCAAACATGCCATGGGCGAAACCACAATCAAGGGAACCCCGCAAAAGATCGTGACACTGTTCCAGGGTGCGAATGATGCCGTTGTTGCACTTGGCGTGAAACCGACAGGCGTGGTGGAATCCTGGGTTCAGCAGCCAGTCTATGAGTATCTGAGAGCAGATCTGGACGGAGTTCCACAAGTAGGACAGGAATCGCAACCCAATCTGGAAGAGATCAACAAGTTGAAACCCGACTTGATTATTGCTACGAAGATCAGACATGAAGAGATCTATGAGCAACTGTCGCAGATCGCACCTACGGTAGTGACGGAGACGCTTTTTGACTGGAAAGAAACGGTGAAAACTGTTGGGGAAGCGATGAATAGGGTTGAGCAATCGGATAAATTGTTGTCTGATTGGGATGGCCGTGTAGCTGATTTCAAAGAGAAAATGGGGGATCGTCTGCCAATTGAAGCAACCATCACGAACTTTAGAGCCGATCAAGTTCGTATTTTCTACATGGGATATGCAGGTAAGATTCTGAATGAACTTGGGTTCACCAGACCTGCCGGACATGACGCAGACACATGGGGAGTTGAATTGACTTCCAAAGAAAACATTCCAGATATGAATGCAGACATGATCTTCAACTTCAATTCAGGCACAGAAACAGATGCCATTCAGAAAAATTATGATGATTGGACCAGCAGTCCACTGTGGAAAAACCTTGATGCAGTCAAGAACAACCAACTGGTTCAGGTCGATGAAGTGGCCTGGAACATGGCAGGTGGATACACATCGGCCAACATGATGCTGGACGATCTATATAAGCAGTTCAACCTGAACTAACTAACAGGAGCAGGACCTGCCATGCACCAGAACATTCGTTAACGAAGTGTATGGGCTGGCAGGTCTTTTATCATTTTACAGATGAAAGAGTGAGAGTATGTTTCCCCTTTTTACAAAGGTAAGCGCCAAGATCTATGGACTGGTTGGTTTATTCATATTACTTCTACTTGCTTGCCTAGCCAGTATGATTCTGGGACGTACGCATATCACGTTTCAGATGGCATGGGAAGCACTGCAATTCTATGACGAGAGTTCTGTGGAACATGTGGTTCTGCTGACGGAACGGTTGCCACGTACAGTTATTGCTGCTGTTGTAGGAGCAAGTTTGGCCGTGGCGGGTGGGCTGATGCAGGCATTGACACGTAACCCACTGGCATCACCGAGTGTGTTCGGAATTAATTCTGGTGCGATCTTTTTTATTGTTATTGCCATTGTTGTATTGTCCGTATCTTCGCTCACCACCATGATGTGGTTTGGTTTTGCAGGGGCTGCTGTAGCCGCGGCAATTGTATATGGGCTAGGTTCCCTCGGTCGTGATGGCCTGACACCGATCAAGATTGTACTGGCGGGGACGGCAATCTCCGCGTTATTTGCCTCGTTCACACAGGCCATTCTGGTGCTGGATGGAACCGGATTGCAGGATGTACTGTTCTGGCTTGCCGGTTCAGTAAGTGGTCGGACATTGGATATGTTATATCCTGTTCTGCCGTACATGACAGCCGCAGCTATTGTCTCTTTGTTCATGGGCAGAGCCATCAATCTGCTGTTGACGGGTGACGATATCGCCAAAGGCATGGGACAGAATGTACTTCTAGTCAAGGTGCTCATGGGAATTGTTACGGTATTGCTGGCGGGTGGTTCGGTTGCCGTAGCCGGTTCGATCGGTCTTGTCGGACTGGTTGTCCCGCATATCATGCGTGCACTGGTGGGCAATGATTACCGCTGGCTCGTTCCTTACTCTATTGTAGGGGGAGCGATTCTGCTGCTGTCCGCGGATGTGGTGGCAAGGTTGGTGATCATGCCGCAGGAAGTTCCACTCGGTGTCATGACTGCACTGATTGGCGGACCCTTCTTCGTGTATATTGCCCGCAAGGGGGTGACGAAAATATGAGGAAGGTGTTGACTTTTCGCAACAAAAAAGACACTGTCTCAGTGCAAATGGAACGAAAATCACTGGTTGTCATCGGTGTATGTATCCTCTTGTTCCTGATGGCAGGAGTGGTCGGTACCAGTGTAGGCAGTGACTTTATTTCTCCGCTGGATGTGCTCAGAACGATATTTGGTCTGAATGCAGGAGAGCATGACTTCGTCGTGCTGACCTTAAGACTGCCACGGGTGTTATTATCTCTGCTCGTAGGAGCAGCCCTCGGTATGTCAGGCGCACTTCTGCAAGGCATTATCCGTAATCCGCTGGCCTCACCGGATGTCATCGGCATCACCGGCGGCGCGGCCGTTGCAGCTGTAGGTTTTGTTACGCTGTTAGGTGGAGCGGTAAGTATCAAGTTGTTGCCATTGTTCGCCATCGCTGGCGCAATTGTGACGGCTTTGATCATCTATGTGCTTGCCTGGAAAAAGGGAGTCAGTCCGATCCGTCTGGTGCTGATCGGGATTGGAGTGTCAGCCATTACCGGAGCTGGAACGACCTTTATGCTGATCCTGAGTCCATTCTACACGGCAGGTCAAGCCTATATCTGGCTGACAGGAAGTGTATACGGAGCATCGTGGACCGATGTCCGAACGATTTTACCGGTTATCGTAATTGTTATACCGCTGGCGATCTGGTTCGCTCGCAGCCTGAATGCACAGGAGTTCGGGGATGATCTGGCCACAGGGCTGGGTGTAACTGTACAGCGGCATCGTACAGCGTTGTTGTTATGCAGTGTACTGCTGGCGGGAATCGCCGTTGCGGTTGCCGGAACCATTGGTTTTGTAGGCCTGATCGCTCCACATATTGCCCGAAAGCTGGTTGGACGGATGTTTGGCAGTATGCTGATTGTGTCTGGACTGGTTGGTGCTCTGCTTGTATTTGCGGCAGATCTGATTGCCCGCACTGCCTTTCTACCGCTGGATGTTCCCGCAGGGGTATTCACCGCAGGCGTAGGCGCACCATTTTTCCTGTATTTGTTGTTCAAGAATCGAAATCAGTTTTGAGGAGGAGAGAGCTGTGAGTATTCTGGAAGCCAAGGAGCTTACGATCTCCTATGGAGCAGATCCCATTATTGAAAATTTGAACCTGACCATTCCCAAGGGACAGATTACCGTTCTCATTGGCAGCAACGGCTGTGGCAAATCTACGCTGCTGCGTACGATGGCCCGGTTGCTGAAATCCAGCTCCGGTTCGGTGCTGATGGATGGCGAAGAGATTGCAAAGCTGCCGACCAAGGAGATTTCAAGGCGCATGTCCATCTTGCCGCAGGGTCCGACCGCTCCAGAAGGATTGACAGTGAACCAACTGGTCAAGCAAGGACGTTATCCATATCAAACATGGCTGAAGCAATGGTCTCGTGAGGATGAGCGTATGGTCAAGCTGGCACTGGAATCCACACATCTGACAGAACTCGCGGATCGACCTGTGGATGCATTGTCCGGTGGACAGCGTCAGCGTGCCTGGATTGCGATGACACTTGCGCAGGGTACCGAAACGCTACTATTGGATGAACCTACAACCTATCTGGATATGACACATCAGATTGATATCCTCGATCTGTTGTTTGAGTTGAACGAACGGGAAGGACGCACGATTGTTATGGTACTTCATGATCTGAATCTGGCATGTCGTTATGCGCATCACATTGTGGCTGTTCACAACAAGTCGATCTACGCAGAAGGTAAACCGGAAGATATTGTTACACAGGAGATGGTCCGTAAAGTCTTCCAGATGGAGTGTGAGATTGCGGTCGATCCACTGTTCGGTACACCAACCTGTATCCCGCATGGAAGGGGAAGGAAGCTGAATGGAGAACAGCGTTATACACAACTGGCTTGAGGATCAAAAAGTCCGTTTTTGATTCGTTCAATAGTTAATCAAAACTCCACATCAACTCCATTGTATGATCATGCAGATGACAAATAGGCAAGCCGTTGGTAAAACCATGTCCCAGGCTTGCCCGGTTTGTTGTGCCTATTATTCGATAAAAGCATACCTGCATCGACTCAAACTCACACTAAATTCAATCTTATTTTTCCTTAAAAGTTTATTATTGACAATATAGCTCGAATTGCCATAAAATAGATTTTATATGATATTGATAATCATTATCAATATGTGATTACAAAAAAATTGATGAAGTATGAGCTATATAAGTTGAATTAATCATTTACATGCAACGGAGAGGACAGAAAAAACCTGAAAAAGCGAAGCGTTCGCCTTTATCCCCGGATTTTTCCTTTGAGAAAAGGGAATCAAAAAATCTGGGGATAATAGCGATTGGAAGGTTGTTCTGTCATCGTAGTGTCAGCATAAATAATCTTTAATTCAACTTATATAGGAGCGAGTACCTTCATTCGATCGAGGAGGATTTTCAGTGTTTCCGAAAGGGATTCATAATCTGCAAAACCGACTCATTATAAGCAAAGCGAGAGAAATGGGCATCACCTGTGAGCCACTTCTTGAGGGATGCGAAGATTTCCTGAAGCTGTCTGTAGGGGACCAAGAGATCATCATTAACAAAACCAGATCTCATCGTCTGCCGTTAATCGCTGGACTGCTCGCGAAGAACAAGCAGGCATGTAATATGTTATTGCATGAACAGGGCATGCCTGTACCGTCATTTATCGTGATCCCGGAGATGGGAAGCGAAGCAGCAGATTTTCTGGAAAGGCATGGCTCCATTGTAGTGAAACCGCTGGATGCGAGCAGCAGTATGGGCGTGACGTTGGATGTGCGTACTGAAGAAGAACTGGAGACAGCCATTCAGCTTGCGAGTGTCCACGGCAGCAGCATTATGTTACAGCAATATGTGACCGGGATTGATTACAGAGTGCTGATCATCAACGGAGAAGTGGCGGCTGTGAACCAGTATCGGCCTGTCTATGTCGAGGGAGACGGAACTTCAACCGTTCGGGCGTTAATTGAGCAGTTGAATCAGGAACGAATCGAGATGACGCACATTGGCGAGTATGAAGCGTTTCCCGAGGTTAATGCAGAAACGGAACGACTGCTGGAGGTATTACATGCACAAGGGACAACACTGGGTGAAGTTCCTGCCGCGGGAAAAGAAATCGAGTTATACAATCTCCGCAATTCTGCCGCCGGAAAAATCAGTGAATTCTACAAGGATTGTACCGAAATCATTCATCCCGAAAATGCCCGGATGATTATTCAGGCGGCAAAGACTCTTCAGATCGATGTAGCAGGAGTTGATGTTCGTTGTCGTGATATCCGCACCCCGATCTCCAGAGATCTGGGAGGCATCCTGGAAGTGAACGCCTTGCCAGATCTGACACACCATGTCTTTCCCCATGGTGGAACAACTCGTGATGTGGTTCGGTTATACCTGGAATACCTGTGTCAGGAGCAACTTGAATATAAATAAATATAGCTTATAACAACGTATAGATGACAATATATGACGGATAACGGAAAACAGATAACGGATACCATCATTTAATTCGGACCTCACCATGATTTTGAACCAATACCAGGTCATATGCAAAATGTAGAACAAGAATCACAGGCAGCAGGTTCAGCCTGAATCGATTATAAGGAGCGTTAGAGGGCTATGTCAGTAGAGATGCAGACGGAATATCTGAAGATGCAAAATGAGAAGGAATCCAATGCAAGATCGTACCCGAGACATTTCCCACTTGTCATTAACAAGGCCCATGGGGTGAAGATTACCGATACGGAAGGCCGCATATTCTACGACTGCCTGGCTGGGGCAGGAACATTGGCGCTGGGGCATAACCATGACACGGTGGTCAACGCCATTCGCGATGTCCTGGATCAGCAGATTCCGCTTCATACACTGGATCTGGCAACACCGCTGAAGCTTTCATATATGCAAGAACTATTCTCCATTCTTCCGGCAGAGATGCGAGACAAAGCCAAAATCCAGTTCTGTGGTCCAACGGGGGCCGATGCAGTTGAAGCAGCCATTAAGCTGGTCAAACATGCAACAGGTGGCAAGTCTATTCTTGCCTTTCAGGGAGGTTATCACGGTTCGACCCAAGCGACAATGTCGATGAGTGGCAACCTGAGCAAGAAACAACATCTGCAAAGCCTGCTGCCCGATGTTCATTTCCTGCCTTTTCCTTATGAATACCGCTGCCCATTTGGTGTTGGTGAAGGCATGACGGCCCGGTTAAGCGCACAGTATATCGAGAACTTGCTCGATGATTGCGAGAGCGGTATTGCGGCACCGTGTGGGGTCATTGTGGAGACGGTGCAGGGTGAAGGTGGAGCCATCCCTGCAGATATCGAATGGCTGAGGGAGCTGCGCCGAATCACAGCAGAGCGAAGCATTCCGCTTATTATCGACGAAGTGCAGACAGGCATTGGACGTACAGGTCGAATGTTTTCGTTTGAACATGCCGGGATTGTACCTGATGTAATCATCTGCTCCAAAGCAGTTGGCGGAAGTCTGCCCATGTCTGTTGTCATCTACAAAGAAGAGCTGGACAAATGGCAGCCAGGTGCACATACAGGCACGTTCCGTGGCAATCAGCTCGCCATGGCAGCGGGACTTGCGACACTTCGTTATATTCGGGAACAGGATGTTTTACACAACGTACATCTGCGCAGTGAGCAGTTCATGAATCAACTGAATGCAATGAAAGAGCGGTATGCAGAGATTGGTGACGTGCGAGGCAGAGGACTGATGATCGGCGTTGAAGTGGTGGATCCAACAGGACGGAAGGATCGTCTGGGACATTATCTGCCTAATGGTGCGCTGGCTGAGTCTATTCAGCGCGAATGTTTCAAGAATGGATTAATTGTAGAACTGGGCGGGCGTCATTCAGCTGTTGTTCGTTTTCTGCCGCCGCTGAATATTACGGAGCAAGAATCGGGTGCAATCCTTGCGATCTTTGAGAAATCGGTAGCTGAAGCGATAGCCTTAGCAACAGCCGCATGCTGAAGCTTTCCCTGATGAAGAGGCATGCAGTATTACTCGCGATTCTGATCGGTGCTTTTTCGCTGGTACTGACCAACAGTGCATTTAACCTGCTGCTGCCTTATTTTGTGCAATATTATCAGATCTCTACGACAGCAGGCGGATGGATCATTGCCTTGTACATGCTGGCTATGACGTTAACAATGCCGCTGGCTTCCCTGATTGTGGACCGACTGGGGCGTAAGCAGACGTATATGTTGGGCATCAGCATCTATGGACTGTTCTCGGTGGCAGGTGCGTTGTTTTATCACTCTATTGAGGTACTGTTGCTGGTTCGTTTCATGCATGGCGTTGCCGCGGGGCTGATGATTCCGTTATCACTTGTGCTGCTTTTTGATGTCTACGGACCGGAGGTAAGGGGACGAATTACAGGAGCGTGGGGCTTGCTTCTTATGCTCGCTCCGGCTGCCGGTCCAACACTGGGGGGCTTCATCATTCAGTATGGACGGCTTGAAATGTTGTTCTGGCTCAATGTGCCACTGGCTATATTCTCGTTGATCGGGTGCGGTCGAGTCATTCAGACCTATATCCCTGCCCGTAGGAAAAAATGGCATCCATCCAGTGTCATGCTGCTGATCTGTGCGGTAGGTGCTCTTAGTCTGGGAGTACAGTTGTACGCAAGTCCTGTCGTGGCAGTATGGGTACCTTGGCTACTGATTGCGCTCGGTGTGGTGTTGCTCATTCGTTTTGTCCAGACCGAGAACGGTCGGAAGGAACCACTTATCCGGTACCAGTTACTGCGACGTAATGCCGTCTTTCCGCTGACCGTATTGATCTCGACGATTCAAGATTGTGTCATGTTTGGCGTAATCTTTGCATTGCCACTATTGTTCCAGGATGTCTTCCACCTGTCGCCTGCCTTATCTGGTGCGTTATTCATTCCCTTGTCGATCTGTACAAGTCTGTTCATGTGGATTGGCGGCAGCTTGCTGGATCGCGGTCGGTCCATGCATTTTATCGCATGGGGGACGTTGCTGGTTTCGATATCGATCTTATCGTTTGCGGTTCTGCCCATGGGAGCGTCAATATGGATCATCGGGATGCTCATGGCGTGTCGGGGAATTGGCGTTGGTTTGTCAGGCATGAGTATCTCTGCAATTGGTCTGCAAGCATTACCGGACGAAGATATGCACGAAGGGTCGGTGTTATCAACCACGATTGAGCGTCTTGCTTCTTCGTTTGCGGTGATGGGCTTGACCTTGTATTACGATATGCGTTGGCAATGGCTTGCCGGGGCAGGAACGTCCATGGAGATGGCAAAATGGGGAGCGCTCAAAGAGATCTGTATCGGACTTGGCTGCGCCATACTGCTTACACTTCCCCTGGTCTTACTTATAACCCGAAAGAAGGTTGGCATCATTGTTCGAGATGGAAAACAAGCTCCGGTCTGAGGCTGAGCAGCAGGCCCACGAACATTCGTGCAAGCTGCTGTTGAACTGTTACATCCGTGAGCTTGCGCTAGAGAAGGAAAGCGATATTCGGATCAATCCAAATACGCTGTCGTACACTGTTGCTTTTCAAGCCAGTAGGGTGAAGGTGACAGGACGCTTGTCTTATTACTCTGTCATAGGGGAGCATGAATACCTCAGCATGGAATCTGGCGGGGAAGCGGTGCATTATGGCGACCTGGTTCGTTGGATCACATCTGAGCTAAGCGGAAATGGGGAACAGGGAGCGAGTTCGGATCAACATGGAATGAAGAAAAGTGTGATGGAAATGAAGCGTTCACTTGAGGTGGATATTGCACATCCAAAGGGCGAGAATACGAATCGTGTAGATGCGACGTATGCCAAAGATTTTGCACAAAAGGTAGATAACAGTGTCGGTAACCTTACGTTGTATATCGAACAAGCAGCCGGTCTCGACATCCATGACTATCGCACATCTGAACAGTCACTGTTGTATGGTCATCCGTTCCATCCGTTTCCGAAGAACTCCAAAGGCTTCAGCGAGGATGATGTGCAGAAGTACAGTCCGGAGTTACGGACATCATTTCAACTCTGTTATATCGCCGTGAGACAGGATGTCTACGTGCAGGAATGGGTCGATGACGAGGCGGCAATGGATTTGCAAGACCTCCTGTGGAGCCATGTGGAGCCTATTTTAAAAGAAAAGAGTGAAATGTATGGGCTGCTGCCTGTCCATCCATGGCAATACGCATACATATCACGGTTGACCGAGATACAGTCCTATTTTCGAGATGAAAAATTAATCCTACTCGGTAGTGCGGGGCCTATCGTCTATCCAACTTCTTCGGTCCGTACGGTCTATGTTCCCGAATGGAACTGTAATATCAAGCTGTCACTGAATATGCAGATCACGAACATGATTCGCACCAACAGTGCTGAGCAGATGCACAGAACACTGGATGCCTCCAGATACGTCAGGCAGCATGACTGCTTCGGTGCTGAACCGAACACACATATTGCGTATGAGACGGGTGTAGCCACTTGTGCTTTTGAAGATGAAGAGTTAACCAGTCTGTTTACGATAGCTTATCGGCCCATTGAGTTTGATGTTGAGAATACGTATGTCTTATCCAGTCTGGTTGAAGCACCACTTCCCGGGATGCGTTCTAGGTTGATGACGATGCTGGGTGGTGGACGTGACATTGCCGAGCGTTGGCTGGAACGTTATCTGAAATGTTCTCTGCTACCGATTGTACAGACGGCGGGAGAGAAAGGTATTCATTTTGAAGCTCATTTACAGAATACCCTTGTGACCTTAAAGGATGGGTTGCCTGTTGAGTTTATCGTCCGCGATCTGGAAGGGGTCAGTGTGGATGAGGAACTTATAAGTGAGCAGGATCGTGCTACGTCCGATTTATTATTTTATTCGCGAGAGAAAGCCTGGGCGCGGACATCGTACTATTTTATCGTCAATCATCTGGGGTCTCTGATTCATGCGATGGCGCGAGATGTGAACGTCCCGGAGGAGCATTTCTGGAAACAGGTACGTGAGGTACTTGTGGAGGAGCTGGAACGAACGGGCAATGCATATGTACGACATCTGCTGACAACGGATGCATTTCTGGCCAAACAAAACTTGGTGAGTTGTGTAAGAGGGATCAGCCAGACCCCGGCCTACGTGCCGGTGAGCAATGTAATGAAACGAATGGGGAGTGAAGTGCGTGGGAGTCGTGAGATACAGGGCTGAAGCAGGCGGCAAGACAGAAGCAGTCTACGTGGCTGTACAGGAACGGATCATGCGGCAGACGCTGGAGGCGATGTGGTTCGAAGGCATCCTGGACAGTCATGTAAGTGGGAGCGAATGGCGAACCAGCGGCCTCACATCTTCCGGCGATTCTGTGGCGTACACGTGTGAAGCTGAACGGAAGTTTTCATTTGGCCGGGTGAAGGTGAAGAAGGGTTCGATCCAAAGAGAAGGCGTATCCTGCACCGATCTGGATCTGTTTTTGGAGGAAATCGTACTGAACGCGTTGAAGGGGGCAAATGTCACGGCTTTTATCCAGGAACTACTCGAAACGATGGCAAAGGACAGTCAGTGCCAAGCTATATTGCCCTTGAACATTCCGAATGAAGATCGGCATTATGATGCGCTCGAAAGTCACATGACCGACGGTCATCTGTACCACCCGAGTTATAAGTCGAGGTTGGGATTTTCTTTGAAAGACAATCTGGCCTATGGCCCTGAATTTAACTCGGAGGTTTCATTAGTCTGGGTTGCTGTGAAAAAAGATTTGGCTCAGACCGCTGTATCCGTAGGGTATAGCTCTGAAGAATTGGTAGGGCAACATCTGACCGCAGAGGATATGCAGCGATTTCAACAGATCCTGCAACAACAAGTTCGAACGGACATGGGCGAGAACGCCAACGCATATGTGGCGAGTGTAGATCAGCTTGGGAGCAGTGCCGAAGTTGGTGAGAGCGTTGGAGAGACAATCCAAGCGAAGCTTCATGGGGGAGTTCGTGAAAAAGGCGAAACAGTCCGTAGCTCGGGTAGGGAAGACGGCAAGGTTGGCATAGGAATAGGTTCTGACATTGGTGATCGATATGTATTCATTCCGGTTCATCCGTGGCAGTGGGAGCATCAGTTGGAGTCGGTATATACCCGTCAACGGATGGATGGGGACATCGTATATCTCGGTCCATCGTCTTCGCCCTATCGTGCACAGCAGTCGATCCGTTCACTGTCAAACCGGGTGAACCCGGAAGCCCCATACATCAAGCTGGCTCTCAGCATCACCAACACGTCGAGCACACGTATTCTGGCACAGCATACGACCCAGAACGCGCCGCTGATCAGCGACTGGCTGGATACACTTGTACGTGAAGATGAGCTGTTGCAGCGGGCACAGTTTGGCATTTTGAAAGAAATCATGGGACTGTCGTTCCATTATGAGCAGTTGCCTGCAACCCAGTATGGACGGGCCTACGGCACACTCGGTGCCATCTGGCGGGAGAATGTATCGGTTCATCTGAAGGAAGGCGAGACCGCATGGCCGCTGAATGCGCTGATGTTGGTGCAGCCGGATGGTGTTCCATTTATTCAGGATGCTGTAGAACGACATGGTGTGGAAAAGTGGAGTGAGGCCCTTGTTCGCACAGTTACCCTGCCGATTATTCATTTGCTCTATGCACATGGGATTGCGCTGGAATCGCATGCTCAGAATATCATTTTGGTACTGGAAGATGATCTGCCGACACGAATCCTTATCAAGGATCTGCATGATGGTGTTCGCTATGTACCGGATCAATTGTTGCACCCGGAACGGGCACCGAAGCTGAACCCGGAGCCAGAAACCCACCGCAAGTTCAATCGATACTCCTTCATTTATGCTGGAGATGTGTCGGAAGTCCGTGACTATACCTATGACGCATTCTTTTTTATCTGCATGACGGATATTGCGTTGGCTTTGGAGAAGTTTGGGTTGTCCGAGGAAGCGTTCTGGCAGCTGTGCGCAGGTGTGATTGTGGATTATCAGAAGCAGCACCCGGAATACGCAGAGCGGTTCATTGCATTTGACCTTTTTGCCGAAGATGCACTGATTGAAGAGATGACCAAGCGCCGTCTGTATGGGGATGGAGAGTTATATTTCCGCAAAGCGAGCAATCCGCTCAAGATATCAAAGGATGTACTTGAATCAAATGGAACACCCGAATTAAAGGGAATCGTCGAATGAGGATTAACACGCTGAAGGAAAAAATTGCACGCAAACAGCCCGTATACGGCCTTTTTGTATCCATACCACACCCGGTGATCATTGAGATGATCGGACATGCGGAATATGATTTTGTCATTATTGATCTGGAACATGCCGCAACATCGATGGAATCGGTAGAAGATTTGGTTCGTGCGGCGGAACTGGTGGGCCTAACCCCGTTGGTTCGAATTTCGAAGGTGGAGCGAGTGGAGATTCTGAAAGTGCTGGACTGTGGCGCACAAGGTATCGTCATTCCACATGTCGAGCAACTGGAGCAGGTGGAGGAAGCGGTTCGTCACGCCTACTATCATCCGGTTGGCATGCGGAGCTTGAATAGTGGTCGTCCCGGTGTATTCGGAAAATATCCGCTCACGGGATATATTGGGAAAGCGAACGAACAAGTGATGGTTGTACCCATGATCGAAAGTGTGGAGGGTGTTCGGCAGAGTACACAGATTCTGTCTCACCCTCAGGTGAGTTTTGTATTGGAAGGGGCGGCGGATCTGTCGCAATCCCTCGGCGTGCCATGGCAGACAGAGCACCCGGATGTGAGACGTGCACTGGATGAATTGCATGCTACTGCCCAGCAGTGCGAAGTACCTTATGCAACGGTCACCAGAGGTGTGGAGGATATGTCGCTCTGGGCTGAGCGGGGAGTACATATATATGTGCTTGGTGATGATCGGAATACGGCGTTTCGGGCATATGCCCAAAAACGGAATGACTACAGGAATGCGGGTGGGCAGATATGAAACCTAGTGTATGGCAGGCGATCGATGAACTTCAACGAGGGATGGAAGACCCGGTATGTGCGTATATCTATGATCTGGCGGGCATTCAGGAACAGGTACGTCAGATGTTGGGCAGTATGCCCGGAAACACACAGTTGTTCTACGCTATCAAGGCGAATCCTGATCCGCGGATCATTGAGGCGCTGCTTCCATTTGTGAAGGGCTTTGAAGTGGCTTCAATTGGAGAGCTGCTGAAGGTTAGAGCGGTAAGTCGCGAGGTTCAAATTCTGTTTGGAGGTCCGGGTAAAAAGGAGAGCGAACTGAGGCTGGCGATCGAGCAGCGCGTGAGCTACATCCATGTGGAGAGTCTGTTGGAACTTCGGCGCATCATTGCGATTGCGAAAGAGAGGGCGATGGAGCAGGAGCAGGTGCAGGAGAGCAGGCAGAAGCAAGAATGGGAGCAGAACCCGGAGCAGAGATATACGCAAGCATACGGCGAGAAACTGATGCAAGAGCAGAAGCAAAAACAGAAGCAAAAACAGAAGCAAAAACAGAAGCAAGCGCAGGAGGTGCGCATTCTGCTCCGAATCAATCTGCGAAGCAGTACGTTACCTCGGACGAAGATTGTCATGGGCGGTGGGCCGAGTCCTTTTGGAATTGATGAAGAGGCGGTGGAAGAAGCCATTGAACTCATTCGTGTGGAAGGCGCGGGTGTGGTTCGGCTAAGCGGGTTCCATTTTCACTCCTTGTCCAACAATATGGATGCAAGGCTGCACGCCGAGATGATCGAGTTGTATTTGCAAAAGGTGGAACAGTGGCAGCAACAGTATGATCTTCCTGTGAAAGTGGTGAATGCAGGAGGTGGGTTCGGTGTTACGTATGATGGCAGCCCCGGATTCGACTGGCCCTTGTTCACTTCCCTGCTGGAGCAAAGTGAAGCCAGAGAGCGCCTTGCTTCACGCGGAGGTCAGCTGTATTTTGAAACGGGTCGACTACTGGTGGCAGACCATGGGTACTACGCAGCAGAAGTTACGGATATCAAAACCTCTCATGATCAGTATTTTGCCGTGTTAAGAGGAGGTACGCACCACAATCGTCTGCCTGCTTCATGGGGGCATAACCACCCGTTCCAGATTATGGAGACGGACCGTTGGAAGCATTCATTTGCCCGTCCAGAGGTAAAAGATCGTCGAGTCCATATCGTAGGTGAGCTATGCACGCCCAAGGATCGCATGCATTCTGATGCGGAGGTAGCACTGCTGCGCGTGGGAGATATTGTTTTGTTTGAAAAGTCTGGGGCTTATTGCTGGACCATCTCGCATCATGATTTTCTGGGGCATCCGCACCCGGCATTCCATTATCTAACGGAGGACAATAATCATGTCAACACTGATGAAACGTTCCAGTCTGCAAGCCGCTGAACGCCGGATTATGGCGGATCTGATGAATTCATTTTTGTCGGAGCAATTACTCCCACTGGAGGATCACCCATTCATTGATTTTGCCGAAGCACCTGCACCGTTCCGTCGATTGTACAAGGGATATGACAGCGAAGAGCATAATCATAATGTAGCGTCTCGCTATAGATTGCATACGCAAGGTGTACTGTGTCTGGTTGAAACTGGAGTAAGACAGGGGACTCAGTGGGTTCAGGGTTCACCGATCTACAAGGAGAAAACAGATGGAAGCTGGGTTCTCCTTGATACTCCGGCAGAAGTTGGACGTGCGGTGTTACAGAGGGCTTTGTCGGATAAGGCCTATGCGCAGCCTGGGGTGGCGGAATTCCTGGTTAGTCTGGACATTGCTGTGGAGCAGTATGCTTTGGGCTGGGAACAAGTCCAGTATCTGTCCGCTAACGTCCCGGCTTCTGCGTATGAATGGTTTATCAAGGGGGAGCGCGTTGCGGCATTGCGGGATCGTCCATTTCACCCATCGTCCAAAGCCAAGGTGGGATTCAATGTAGAAAATGTAACACGGTATGCAGCAGAATTCGGGAAGGCGATTTCGCTGCGCTGGGTGGCTATACGTTTGGATGCCGTGCAACAAGGGTGTGAAGATGGATTGTCCATTTTGGATATGTTAGACGATGTTCAGCGCGGAGTGGTGGAAGCAGAGTTTGCCCGTAAAGGAATCACGTTGGACGAATATCTACCGATGCCTGTTCACCCGTGGCAATTGGAACATGTGATTCTGCCCCGCTTTACTGGAGAGATCGAAGAGGGTAGCATTGTCGTATTGGACATAGAAGTGGGCGACGTACAGGCCACATCCTCTCTGCGCTCGATGGCTCCGTCATCTGAATCCACCCTAATGCTCAAGCTACCGGTTAGTGTGCTGTCTCTGGGGGCTGCTCGTTATCTTCCGGTAGTCAAACTTCTGAATGGTCTTGCTGGAGAACGCATGTTAAGGCAGGCCGTTGCTTGTGACGAGACGTTGAAGGACAAGGTGTATATGTGTGAAGAGCAGAACTGGTGGGGCTTTATGCCAGAATCCATGGGACTGTTCGATGATCATCCACGCCATCTGGCAGCACAGATTCGTGTGTATTCCGCTGAATTGCTTAATGAAGCCTACAAAGTCATTCCAATGGCTGCACTGGGTGTGAATCTGGAAGGTAACCATCTATTAAAGGACATTCTGGGGGATGATCTGAGTAGCACGAATGTTCTCGACTTTTATACCAGTATAGCTACGACGTTCTATGATATCGTGATGCGTCTGTTCAAGATGGGTGTTGTACCTGAGATTCATGGTCAGAACTGCTGTCTGGTGTTGAAGGATAATGAGGTAAAAGGTCTCTTGTTCCGCGATCATGATTCCGTGCGTTTGCATCAGCCTTATCTGGACAAACATGGAATTGCAGACCCTGCCTATCATATTCGTCCAGGCTACTCGAACAGCTTGTATAACGAGACGATCCAGAAGCTGATTTTCTATGTGCAGTCTTTGGGGACGCAGGTGAATCTGGCTGCGATCATGGAGGCACTGAGCGAAGTGTATCACATTCCCGAAACGAAGTTATGGGAGATCACGGAGCAGGCTTGGAAGGAAGCGCTACAACATGTGCATCTTCCCGAATCCGACCGGGCCGCACTCGCTCATGCGATATTCGAGAGCAAGGAGTGGCCCGTGAAGTTAGTTGTCCGTCCGCTGCTTGAAGCGGATGGGGTGCCTGGCGCGATGCCATCGGGCAAAGGCATAGGGTGGAACCCTTTTTACAAGGGATAGAGGTTAAGTGTTGTTAGTGCAGGAGTGTATTGAGAAGAAGTGGCGTGCTAAAGGAGAGAACAGAGAAGGTGACCCGGTTGACGGGTTGCCTTTTTGGTTTGTTGTCATCGAAAGTTACAATGCTTGGAGGGAATATAACGTTCATCATTATGGCTAAAAAATCTTATGAAAAGGAGTTACAGGAAAGAGACTGATGGTATAATCGGGTTATGTGTTATAGTCATACTTGTGTATTACCGAAAAGGTTTTCGGAGAAAGCGACATTTACTGTTGTAACCGCAATCATAATTTACTTCAAGAAAGTGAGAAACTAACATGAATCAGAAGAGACTTTTTAATGATGGATGGCAATTTGCGAAAAGCAAGCTGGACGTTACGGAACCTGCGGGTCTGGTGTTCGAACCTGTGGAACTTCCCCATGATTGGCTGATATATAATACGCTTGAACTATATGAAGACAGCATCGGATGGTACCGAAAGACGTTCCATTACACGAAGGATGAGCAGCAGCTTCTGCTTTGTTTTGATGGCGTATACATGGACTCTTCGGTGTATGTGAACGGGCAGCTGGTTGGGGAGTGGAAGTATGGCTATTCTGCTTTTGAACATGAGATCACGAATGCACTGATGGAAGGCGACAATGAGATTGTTGTCAAAGTGGTCCATCAGAGCCCGAACAGCAGATGGTATTCCGGGGCCGGAATCTATCGCCATGTGTGGCTGAAGACGAGAGACCGCAACCATATTGTTACGGATGGGATCTATGTATCTATTAATCAGCATCCGAATGGCTGGCAGGTGGAAGTAGATACGGAACTGAACCTGGAACAGAATCAGAACGCAGAGTTGGTGCATACGATCCGGAATGAAGGTCAGGTGGTGGCATCGACGAAGACGAATGTTACGGCTTCGCTGGGTGAGAATGCGGTCGTATTGGCAGATAGCCAACAGATCATTGTGGAGAGTCCAAACCTGTGGAGCCCGGATGCACCGCATCTGTATGAACTGGTGACTGAGTTGCGATTGATCTCGGAAGATCGGACAGTTGAATCGGTATCACAGCGCATTGGATTCCGGGATATCAAACTTGATGCCAATGAAGGGTTCCACCTGAACGGGGTCAAGATGAAGCTGAACGGCGTGTGTGAACATCACGATCTTGGGGCGCTGGGAGCTGCGTTTAACCTGACGGCATTGCGTAGAAGATTTGTTTTGCTCAAAGAAATGGGCGTTAACGCCATCCGTACCGCGCATAATATGCCTGCCAAAGAGTTCATGGAACTCGCGGATGAGATGGGTATGCTGGTTGTGTCTGAAGCCTTTGATATGTGGGAACGTGCCAAAACGCCATACGATTATGCGAGATTTTTCCCGGAGTGGGTGCATACGGATGTGAAGAGTTGGGTGAAGCGCGACCGTAACCATGCCAGTCTGATCATGTGGAGTATCGGGAACGAAATTTATGATACCCATGCGGATGAGCGTGGACAGGAAGTAACTCGGATGCTGATGGATTATGTGCTGGAATTTGATCCAAAAGGTAATGCTGGCGTGACGATTGGTTCGAACTACATGCCTTGGGAAAATGCACAAAAATGCGCGGATATCGTGAAGCTGGCAGGCTACAACTACGCGGAAAAATACTACGACAAACATCATGAAGAACATCCGGACTGGATCATCTATGGTAGTGAAACGTCTTCGGTGGTGCAAAGTCGTGGCATTTATCACTTCCCGTTCGAACAGCCGATTCTGGCAGATGATGACGAGCAGTGCTCGGCTTTGGGTAACAGTACGACCAGCTGGGGCGCGAAGTCGGCAGAATACTGCATCTTGGCAGAACGGGATACACCATATTCGCTGGGTCAGTTCCTGTGGACCGGATTCGATTATATCGGAGAACCGACACCGTATCATACGAAGAATTCGTATTTTGGACAGTTGGATACGGCAACGTTCCCGAAAGACTCTTATTATATCTACCAAGCGGCTTGGACGGATTATAAGAAAAGTCCGATGGTTCACCTGTTCCCTTATTGGGATTTCAGCCCGGGTCAGATTATTGATGTACGCGTGTGCAGCAACGCGCCGAAGATTGAGCTGCAACTCAACGGTAAAACCATTGGTACGTACGATATCGATCATGCCAACGGAACACAGCTGTCTGGCTGGTGGAAAGTGCCGTACGAAGAGGGCGAGCTGAAAGCGATCGCTTACGATGAGAACGGCCAGATCATTGCAACCGATGTGCAAAGATCCTATACGGATGCGAAGAAGATTCGTCTGCAAGCGGATCGGGAGCAGCTACAAGCGAATGGCACAGACCTTATTTTTGTAGAAATTGATGTGGAAGATGAAGCGGGTAATCCGGTTCACAATGCAAACAACCGCGTGCAAGTTCAGGTGACTGGTGCAGGACGACTGCTGGGTCTGGATAATGGGGACAGCACCGACTATGATCCCTACAAAGGGTTGAGCAGAAGACTATTCAGCGGCAAGCTGATGGCGATCATCGGAGCGACAAATGAACCTGGAACGGTGCGGATTGAAGTTTCTTCCGAAGGTTTGGAAGGGGCTGTAGCTGAGTTTGAATCGCGGGTTGTGGATACAGAACTTGATGGTGAAAAACAAGTGCAACCTGTCTTCATGAACAATGAAGAACGTCCGGTGCTGACGGGAAATGCTCAGGAGATTCCTTTGCGCAAAATCGAGATCATCAGTGCTGCAGGACAGTTGCTTGATCCATCCAACCCGGAGCTGGTCGTAACCGCCAAGCTGTATCCGGAGAACACTTCCTACCCAGATATCGAGTGGGCTGTTGTGAATGATGCGGGGATCGAGTCCAACATTGCCAAAGTGGAAGCTGTCCAAACAGAAACAGGCGACAACGGTGAGCATCAACATGCGGTGAAGGTATCGGCTATAGGTGACGGGGAGTTCCGGCTTCGCGCAACCAGTACCAACGGTACGGATAAAACGAAACTGATCTCCCAGCTGGAGTTCAAGGCGGACGGTCTCGGTACAGCCTACAAAGATCCATACGGCTTCATCACGGGTGGACTGTACGATTACACCAAAGGTGAGGTTGGTAACGGCAATGAGCGCGGGGTAGCGACAAGTCGGGATGGAGAGACGCATGTAGGCTTCCGTAATATTGACTTTGGACCGTACGGCTCCGATACCATAACGATTCCTATCTTTACGTTGTCCACGGAGGACTACTTCATTCAGATCTGGGAAGGTATGCCGGATGAAGAGGGAAGCACGATGATCGCGGATGTGGTGTATGACAAAGAGTCCATCTGGAATGTATACCAGGAAGAGACATACCACTTATCCAAACGCCTTAGCGGGATCACGTCGATCTGTTTTGTACTGAAGCAGAAGATTCATATTAAAGGCTTCTCCTTCGAACGTCAGAGTCGGGCCTTTGAACAGAATGCGGCTGCATCCTGTGATCATCTCTACGGAGATACGTTCAAAATTGAAGCTGATCGAGTAGAAGGTATCGGGAACAACGTGTCGCTGGAGTTTGAAAACATGGACTTTACGGCAGAAGGCACATCCAAGCTCGTGATTTACGGTCATTCACCAATTGATAAAAATACGATTCATATTCGCTTTGCAGGTGCGGACGGCCAGAGCAACCAGCTGGTTGAGTTCACCCAGTCGGGTGGATATGAGGAACGGGTGTTTGAGCTTGAGCAAGTGACAGGTGTGCAGAAAGTAAGCTTTATCTTCCTGCCAGGCAGTCAGTTTGACTTTGGCTGGTTCCGATTCGAGAAATAAATGTGATGGAAATATAAAACCCCTTCAAGCATGCATCGGTCCATGGGAACGTGGATCTGAATCGCTTGCGTGAAGGGTTTTTCTTGTATGTATTTGTGAGAGAAAACATCAATGAAACTGCTCTGCTTCAACTGAGAGATCTAAGTGATGACCTATTCTGCTATAAATGTACAACTTAATATCCGTGTCTTGTAATGCAAGCAGGTTGATCGTTTTATCACTATTTCTGCTGATAGATGTTTCCATAGGTTCACTTCCCTCATCTACATACATCTTCACATATACCGTGTGGTTGCTGTTGTTTTCAATCGATATGTTGGCATGTGTTCCATTCGAAGCAACCATTGTGAAGCTGCCGTTGTATGCGGAACGACCTTCATGTTTAGTTTGAGCAATGAGCAGAACAGGTGTGGATATTGGGACGGAGCGCTCCATTTCATGGGCTAGTCCGGTTGATTGCCACTCATTTGTTGAAGTTAGAGCCGCTGTACTTGCTGAATGGGTGGATAGTAGTACAGATAGAGCCAGTGCTACACCGAGCATTGTTTTTAAGGTCATTAAATTAACCCCCTACTGAATGATAAATCACTAAAATATTCGTTCCTGTTTATACATTTCTATGATTCTAAACGTTTGGGACAACGAGGGAGTTACAGATAAATGACAAATTAAGCATAATCATGCAACAAAGGATAGTATTGAACCGTTTCATAGATGAGGTGATGGAATGAGAAAAAGTATGCTTATCCTATCGTTGGCTTTAATGCTGTTAACTGCCTGTCAGGCAAATGAACCAACAACGAATCCTTCCGGAATTACGCAAGCTTTTCCAGAAATTATCGAGCCCCATAATCCAGAGCAAGCGGAGCAAAGCGGGGATGTGGTTGTGCTTCATGGAGGCATACGGAACGAAGATAAGTGGAACACATTTATGAAGAATGTGGAGAAAAAACATCAGGATCAGGTTCGTGTAACGATGTATACCATTGAAGGTGGGCCCATTATCCAGGAATTGATCTATGATGGTACAGCTATTCAATCGACTTACGATAACTCAAGGGATGCCTACGGCTCCAAACAGGGAATGAAGACTGACACCTGCAAAGGGATCGTGACAATGAAGAGTGAGCAGGGACATATTTTTTACGTGTTAACCGGGTGTGAGAAGGAAGAGAACCCCTTTTGGATGCCTAAGTTGTAAATGAGATGTATCCACATGCAAATTCTTAATAAAAACTGTGAAGCCGAGGCTGGCTATGCAGGTTTTTGTTGCTATTTGAAAGGTGAAAAATCGAAATTTTATCTGTACAAAGCATTGACTGTCCACCACCCTGAATCTCATAACCCAACTGCACTTCATGATCTGTATAGGTTGCATTATGCATTGTGATGGTAAGCTCATCTACTGTTTTGGTTTGAAATGGGATGTTTGAATCGGGAAGTGCGGATTCTTCTTTATTAGTTACAGAAAAATAAAGCACAAGTTGAAGTATCAATATGATAAGAGCAATAATGATAGCGATGATGATATTCCTTTTGTTCAATGTGCATCTTCCTTTCAGCGAATAGATTTTTAATGAAGTGAATTTAATAGTTAATAACCAATTATATCATATTTTGGGTGGTTATATAAATGAAGAGGCTTTGGGTGTTATGTATTTTGATACTTTTAGTGACAGGGTGTGGTCAGAACAATAGAGAAAAAGCCATTGATTATCTAACGCAAAATCAAAGAAATGATGCATCACTCATTGTATTTACCGACCGACCTTCGGAGCGACCATTTACTGTTGAGTTACAGACGCAATTAAATGAAGTGAATAACGAGAATTTGAGGGCAAAAGGCCCAATAACTAACGTAACCTTTTATAATGTCCGTGATGAGAATAAGTTTAATTATGAGAAGATTTTTGGTCTGAAATCATATCCGTACATGATCCTATTCGAGAAAGGCCAGATTACATTGGAGACGCAGGAACCGGAAGAGATCGTTCAGCATTTTAAGAAGAGGTAAGAGTCTACTGAAAAACGTGCACGAACACGTAAAATATCTGGCTAATGAATGTTGCCTGGATTGAGAAAGCTCGATTGGTCCAGCAAAAGAAATTGGAACTCGATCGAAACCCGCTGAACTCTATAGATGAAGTTTGCTCCCATGATCGTCTGAGTTAAACATAAAATATGATCTGTGAGGTCCTACTGGGGAGACAATGAAGCCATGCTGGCAAGACAAAGGACAACTATAGCAAGACTCTTGTCTTTTTTATTGGGCTTCCCTCATAGTTATTCGCACACTCTCCGAATGTGTTAAGGACATAGTATAGGGCATATATACTGTGTGCCTTGGCCTAAGGAGATGACCATTTTGAAGTATCTGAACAAGAGGACAGCCACCCTCAACAAATTAAGGCCCAGTCGTTCTACGTCGAAATGCAGAAAAAAACACTTGGGAAAACGAAAGAAATGCCATATTATCCGTAGGTCTTATCGGAGAAAGCGCTGCTCACTGAAGCGTCCAGTAAGATCACAGAAAATGGCCCGTGACAAAAAAGTCATTTCATTACCGAGAGAGATGGGTAGCAACCCGGTATGTTGTGAGCTTACTACCCTGCTTGCTCCGTTGAGACAACATGAATTGGAGACTGTGAATCCCCCTGGAACGCAAGGTGTGGCAGGTGCCCAAGGCCCCGCAGGCCCTCACGGCGGGCCGGGTCAACAAGGGGTTCCCGGAGCGCAGGGTACCGCAGGCCCTCACGGCGGGCCGGGTCAACAAGGGGTTCCCGGAGCGCAAGGCCCCGCAGGCCCTCACGGCGGGCCAGGTCAACAAGGGTTTCCTGGAGCGCAGGGTCCCGCAGGTCCTCAGGGTGAGCCGGGACAACCGGGAATTCCCGGAGCGCAGGGCCCCGCAGGTCCTCAGGGTGAGCCGGGACAACCGGGAATTCCCGGAGCGCAGGGTCTCGCAGGTCCTCAGGGTGAGCCGGGTCAGGCGGGAGCTCCCGGAGTCCAAGGACCAACGGGTCCCCCAGGTGAGCAAGGTCCACCTGGCGTTGTACCCGGAATTGAAATCATTCCTACGGCAAACCGTTACTTCTATTTTCCGGATACCGATCTGGATTTGTCGGCATCGGTTATAATTCCTGCCACAGAATTCACGAATGACGATGGCGGCAGCATAACCGAATTTGCCGGGGTTGGACTTACTAGTTTCAACAATCTTTATATAAACGGGATCGTCCAACCAGGAAACTCATACAGTGTAAGTGCGGAGAGGTTGTTTTTTTCGTCACAAAACGGTGTGATCTTTGCAGGGACACCTATCACTATAGAGATAATTATAATAACAGCCAATATCATAAATGGTTAAAATTGGTTGAAGTTGCTGGTTCCTTTGCCTTCACTACTCCCAAACCTACCACATATACTATGTTAGGTAGGAGGTGAGAAACATGCCACTTGTGACACCATTTCAGAACAGTTTAAGATTTGTTGCAACCATTGGTGATGGGACCGGCACTGGGGCAACGTTTGCCATTGCTGCGACTGCTTTTACAAACGACGCTGGTGTAGCTGCAACCGCATTTCCAGGCACCTACAACTACTACAATCTTTATATTAATGGCCTTATGCAAACAGCAGATACATCCTCGGCTACGACGACTACAATTACAATTCCCGGTGGAGATGCATTAAATGATGGGACTCCAATTGTCGTACAATTTGTAGTGTCTTAAAGAAGATTTAATCCTACTGTATCGTTATCTTTTGCGACTTCTATCTGTGATAGAAGTCGTTCTTTTTGTACAAGATACCCAGTCGACTCAACGGCATTCATCCATGCATTAATGTGCAAAAATAGTTACCCAAGGATGTTGCCCAACTACCGGATAACCTCTGAGGAAATGATTCTTCCGTTTGATTCCAATCCTCCTTCTCACTTGTTAAAATTTAGGTACATAAACTACGGTCAGGTTGGCGGGTGATAAGGAAATGCAACGAATCGAGGTACATCCCGATCTATTGGAGAAATCGATCTATATGTTGCAGTCCGATTGGTCTGGTGTGACAGGAGAGCGATTCTTTTGGGATTTTATGCAGGTGAAAGAAGTGTTCCCGACTACACTCGGGCTGTTGGACGAAATCCAGAAAGAGTTTACGTTTATAGCAATGAACTTCAGAACAACAGACGGCTCAGGTGAGGTTGCACTGTACATTCCAGAAGAACTAAAGCGAAATTTCGCTGTAGGGCTGCTTGATAAATCAGTAGGAGAAACAGTAACGGGAATGGGCCAGACGGCAGAAGCTCTCTTCGATAACCCGTTCAGTACATTAAGCAGTGTGGCATATGCCATGACAGTGGGCAAAGTTGTAGACGTTGGGCGAGGTATTCAGTTTGCATGGGATACCGCTTGGGGTACGGGAACGGCGAGGTCTGATATAGAGCAATTTGTAGAAGAGCAGAAGAAACAGATTGATGAGAATGGAGCAGGATATTACGGTGGAGCGATGACGGGGCAGGCTCTGGCGTATGTATTGTTTGGCAAAGCTTTTCGTTCGAAGGACGACATTGGGTCGGGTGGAAATAAGAAGGAGCCCCAAAAGGGAATTGACAGTCCCAGAGATCTAATAAAGCCAAGTGGATCACCTAATCCAGAAGCCTTACCAAGTGGAGCGAGAACAAAAATTCCGAATAATGCGGATAAGGCGACTAAACAATCTTTAGAACTAGAAAATGATGCTGCTGATCAATTGGCGAGAAGTGGATATCGGATTGAACAGAACCCTAAAGTTTTAGATAGTGATGGAATTGATTCCAAAAGAGATCCCGATTTTAGAATTGAAGGGCGTATATTTGACTGTTATGCACCCACTGAAAATAAAGGTATTAGAGGTATTTGGAGTGAGGTTCAAGAAAAGGTTGTTATTAAACAACAAACCAAGAATGTGGTGATTAATTTAACAAAGTGGTCTGGAGATGATTCTGTGTTGCTTAAGCAATTTAAAGAATGGGAAATCCAAGGTTTAGAAGAAGTTATCGCAATCAAAAAGGACGGTAAGATCATATCGGTATTCCCTTAAAGTAGAGGAGAGAAGTTTATGGAATATTCACTTAAATTGAATGGAAAACAAGATCCGTTATGGTTGAAAAGATTAATTGAAAGTAAGAATTTTGAAGTGAATTATATGAACCGACAACACAATGCATTGTTCATTCATGAGTTTGATCTAAGCGGTGGTTTGAAAATAACTGTTTATGATAATAATTTCCCGGCTGATCATCCAGCAGCTTCTTATGAAACTATGTTTCAAGAAGCGGATTTTATTTATCAACAAACAATATCTTTTGAATTGGAGAATAATCAACAATATGAATTATGGTATAAAACAATGTACGAAATTTCTTTTTCTGTTATCGGATCACTCAAAGTAGATGGAGTATTCTATCACACATCTGGAGAAGAGATATTTTTCTTTAAAAACGGAAAGTATACGTTCAACGTAACATATCTTGAATTCCTCCAAACGCATTATGGAGAACTTCTCGAAAATATTGAGTATTCAGTTTTTATGAAATCTCTCAACTGAATTACAGATAAATAATGCATAAAAGCAATTCTACCAGACAAACGTAGAGGTTCATTTTTATGGAATGAGGATACTAGCAAGTACTACGAATATGAGATTAATTGCTGAATGTTGGGGTGAAACAGAATGTTATTGGAAAATGCAGTATCCAAATTAAATAGTATAAATTGGGGTTCAGTAGGTACTGGTGTCTCTGAGAAGGATACTAACCTCGGCTATGAATTTCTCAGAAGAATGGCTCAGTTTTATAAAGCGGAGCAGCTGAAGCCTATGCCACCTGCATTTACAAATGTGGCGAAACTGCTAGGAGATCAAGAAGAGGAATTAGATATTTCAGCTTATTGTAGTTCAGAGGCTGTTGCTTATTTGAATCAAAACTCATATGTGAAAAGAATATTTGAATACTATTTACAGTTGGCGAAGTACGCAGAGAATAACACGGGCATTAGTCAATATCTAGACATTTATGAACCGTTAATTAAACTTTTTGAAAGGGGCGGCTCTTTTACCATCAAACCACTCTCTCTAGAAATTATACAAGTCTCACATTTCCCACTAAACAATTGGTATGAAAAATTTGTGGAGAAAGATCCGATTGATATTAATAATCTGTAGATCATATTTAATGTAATTGTATTCATACAAACAGCACTCCTACCAAATTATAGTAGAGGTTTGTATGTAATAGTAGGAGGAGATTAAATGGCAACTGACTGCTCCTTGAAATGTGAAGAAGTTGTGTTGACAAAAGAAACTCTGATTGAGAAATTAACTAAGATCAATATTATTTGTGATGAAGTAATACAATTAGACAAAGGATTAAAAATTGAGGAAACAGTAAATAAAGTTGGATTTTCAATTGCTTTAATTGATACTTCAGCTAGTCCATTTGGTTACGATTCAGAGTTTCTTGCCAATGATTTTAAATATAATCAGAGTTTAAATTTCCGAATAGATAATGACTGGGATAGTATAGAGGCAATTATCCGCATTCTTGTACTTGTCTTTGAAATAATCGATTCGACGGAAAGTAACCTTTTGTTTCTTCTTAATGATAATGAATGTGTTTATAGAATTGATGGGATTCTAAGAATTAATAACGAAGACGGTTTTTGGGATCGAGTAGAGTACAGAAGGTTTATTGAAACCAGAGAATATAAAGATATGTAGAAGATTTTTAGTGAGATCAATTCAACAGGATTCTACTCATCGAATAGAGGAGGATCAGTACATGGATTACGAATTATTTCTACGATCTAATTTAGATCTTAATTCTTTAGGGAAGCTGTTAGAAAGATATACCATTGAATTTGTTAACGGATCAGTTTCATTTAATAGTAACGATGAAGAAATAGTAATTGGATCTAATTTTTTCTCTTTGACTCTTGAAATTGAAGATATTTCTGACATAGCTTTTGTTAGAAATCATTACAACTTAGATGTTAATGTGTGCATTAGGGTTCAGTTATTTGATAATACATTTTATGAAGGACTTGAGCATTTATTTAAAATCATAGGAAACCTTATAGGAAATACTAGTGGTAATCTTTTATTCCTAGAAGATGGTTCTACTCAACTACTTAGAATGGAGAATGGTCTGTTGGCGGTTAATAATCGGTTGGATGAATATCAAACTAAATACCTAACTCCAAGCCTTCTTCTTTTACTTGACCGTCCTTATATTGAAAAGGAGTTATCAAGTTAAAAAAAGCAGCAGGTAATGAAATAATGATACTACTCAAAGGCACTTCTACCAGGCAAACGTAGAGGTGCTTCTTACTATTAAAAACTTAGGAGAACAAATTGCTATGATATCAATGAAACGATTTGTAATGATTGGATGCTGCATTGGCCTAGCATTATTGCTTGTTCTAACCTATAGCTTTTATAAAGAAAAAAGAATGTATGAACAGTATCTAACGATGAATGTACGACAAGATATGGTTGATACGAAAAGTGCGATTATAGATAATGATATTTTATTCGACCAAATACTTAAGAATGAGAAAATAACAAACGAGATGGTGGAGGATGGAGAACAAGCCAGCCAGCTCTATTACAACTTTACAAATATGACGCAGATTATAGATAAGTATAACTTGATGAATCTAAATTTCAGTGAAGAAGCTAACTGGCTGGTAAAACCCGCATCTTTTTTCACAAACAATCTAGGTCAAGATGATGTAATGCCACCTACACTTTACCGCATGCGAAAGACGTTCGAGAGACTGGACTTAACCAGTTATCCTGTAACAGCTGAACTTAAAGCCAGGATCGAGGAGTATCGGCAGTTAAATCATCGATGGCTCAACATTGTTGGGGATTTTGAATCCAAGGAAACTAACGAGAAGGATTGGCCCCAAATCTTGAATGATTTGGAGCTAGAGACCCGAAATTATTTTCAAGAGATTAATGTGGATTTTGTTGGTGATGACGTTTGGAGAGAGGCTTTGAATCCAAGGTACGAATGATGAAATATCCGCATAGCTGACCGGATCAAATGGGTGGAAGTCAGTTAATTGTTTCATCGGCTTTATACGCCGGCAAAACAGTCATTTTGCCTAAATACAAAGTGCACTAACACGCAAAATATCTGGCTAGTGAATGTTTCCTGCCTACTGCATCTTTAACGAGGAAATGATCCTTCCGTTTGATTCCAATCCTCACTCTCACTTGTTAAAATTTAGGTACATAAACTATGGTCAGGTTGGCGGTGAAGATAGGATGCAACGTATTCAGGTACATCCCGATGTGTTGGACGAGAAAGCTCGATTGGTCCAGCAGAAGAAACAGGAACTGGAGCGAATGGTCTGGGAACTAGAGAAATCCATCTATATGTTGCAATCCGATTGGTCGGGTGTGACCGGAGAGCGTTTCTTCTGGGATTTTATGCAGGCAAAAGAAGTGTTCCCGACTACACTCGGGCTGTTGGACGAAATCCAGAAAGAGTTTACGTTTATCGCAAAGAACTTCAGAACAACGGATGGCTCAGGCGAGGTGGCATTGTACATCCCAGAGGAGCTGAAGCGCAATTTCGCTGTAGGGCTGCTTGATAAATCAGTAGGGGAAACAATAACGGGAATGGGCCAGACGGCAGAAGCTTTCTTCGATAAGCCGTTCAGTACATTAAGCAGTGTGGCATATGCCATGACAGTGGGCAAAGTTGTAGACGTTGGGCGAGGTATTCAGTTTGCATGGGATACCGCTTGGGGTACGGGAACGGCGAGGTCTGATATAGAGCAATTTGTGGATGAGCAGAAGAAACAGATTGATGAGAGTGGAGCAGGATATTACGGTGGAGCGATGACAGGTCAGGCTCTAGCATATGTATTGTTTGGCAAAGCATTTCGTTCGATGGATGATAAGCATACCGATCTGGGTGGGTCGGGTGGAGGAAAGCCGGGGCATGGGGAAGGAAATAAAAGGACGGGTAGAACTCATTATTTAGAATCTGTTAATAAGTTTGAGGATCAAATTCGAAATAAACCCTTGGAACACGGGCAATTTTTTGATAAGAATGGTAATTTAATAGGAGAAACGGTTGTTGGTACTGAAAAGTCTATAAATATAAGTAACCATAAAGATGTAGCTAAAGATACGGTATTTACTCATAACCATCCAACTAACGGGCCTTTCAGTCTTGAGGATATAGCCACTGCAATAGATTTTAATATGGCTGAGATAAGAGCTGTTTCTCCAAATGGTACTAATTTGAGTATGAAACGAGGGGCAGAAGGTTGGAAAGAAAATGCAGAAGACATAGGAATTATATTCGCTAATATTCAAAAAGAGCTAAGAAGTGATCTAAAAGCACAAGAATATTTCAAAACTGGTAATAAAGATGCAGTGTGGGATATGCTATTTGACAGAGTTGCCAAAAAAATAGGTGGGGAATATACAAAACATTAAAAGGTAGGTTAAACAATGAATAAAGAATTTCTTTACACTAAGCCCTATGTTCCCGGGATAATAGACGATACACCAGTGGATCTCGAATCGTGGTTTCTAGATGATTCAAGAGAGAGGATGGAAGAGAAATTAAGAAATATTTCTCTGAATGACCTAATCATTGAGTTAATTAATATATTTAAAGACGGAGATCCGAATTATCAAGTTCTCTTAGGGTTATTAGGAGAAAAAGTGGTTAAGGAGGATAGAGAAGACAAGATTGTTTATTGTCTAGGTGATATTTTGCGTGCTGACGACGATATAAAGAGAATCGAGATTGAAATTGATGATAAGGGTCTGAATATAAAGAAAATGAACATTTTTGTTATTCCAGCCGCGCTTTTGGTACTTCAAAAGGAGATAACTAGCCTTTGTGCTGATATTCAAACTCAAAAAACAAGCGATTATTTATCAATCTTTATTAAAGATAAGATGGTAACCGTATTTTCAAACTAAGAGAGAAGACTGTCATACTAACTTATAATTCTAAGTGATACAGTGAAAAGATGATATGAGTTGCGCACATCTATACACGATTTAAAGTCACATCATTAAGCACTTCTACCAGACCACAAGTAGAGGTGCTTTTTCTATGAAATCAAACAATTAATGAAATCTTCCACAGATTGGTCGATAATATAGAAGAAGCAACTTTCAGCTACATATACATAGAGAACTATCCACAACCTTCCTAACTCTCGCGAGGTACATTCATGAAACAAGGCATATATGAACAGCTTATCAACACAATCACCAAGCATGAGATTTCGGCGCTGGACCCGGATGTGTACAACATCGGGACCGAGAAGCTAGATGCAGAGGAAGCTCGCAAGCTACTGTCCACTTTTGGCGGCGGTGACCCGGCGAGCGCTCAAGATTGTACGGGAACAGACAGAAGATAAGACAGCAGTGTTGGCACAGATCCGAACGTGTAATGAGATTATTGCTACCCTGAAAGGCACACTGGGGGAAGAAGAGTACAACGAATTGCAACTGGATGAGCAGGGGGAAGTGTTGACCCTTGTGTATTCCAAGCTGAACAGCATTCGTGCGGTCCGGGATACCAAAATCGTTCGTCCAGATACGCCGATCTCCCAAAGCTCTTTGTTCACAGGTGCCAAGTCCGAGCCGAGTATGTTATTGGAGTTGCAAAAGGAGATCGTGACCGCCGATCGGATCGATTGGCTGGTGTCATTTATCAAATTCAGCGGGCTTCGCCTGCTTCTGGAACAGCTTCAACAGTTCACGACTGGCGGAGGCAAGATGCGGATCATCACGACGACTTATATGGAAGCAACCGACCTCAAGGCCATTACTGAACTTAGCAAATTGCCTAACACGGAAATCCAGATTTCCTATGATACCAAAGTGACTCGGCTGCACGCCAAAACGTATATTTTCCACCGCGATACCGGGTTCACAACAGCCTATGTCGGCTCCTCTAACCTATCCAACCCAGCGCTGACCAGTGGTATGGAGTGGAACCTCAAGGTGACGGAGAAAGATTCACTCGATGTGCTGCGCAAGATTGAAGCGACCTTCGAGAGTTACTGGAATGACCGTGAATTCACGCGATATGTAGCTGAGGATGAAGGGCATGAGGCACAGTTGAAGGCGGCTCTGAATCGTAAAAAAGATCAGTCCAACCACTTTCACCTCGACATCCAGCCTTACGATTACCAAAAAGAAGTGCTGGAACAGCTGAACGCCGAGCGTACGTTGTATGGACGAACCCGCAACCTGATCGTCGCCGCCACAGGCGTTGGCAAAACGGTCATCTCTGCCTTCGACTACAAGCGATTCCGGGCAAGCCATACGGGAGCAAAGCTGCTTTTTGTTGCCCATCGGGAAGAAATCTTGAAGCAAAGTCGGGACACGTTCCGGTATATCCTGAAGGATATGAACTTTGGTGAGCTGCATGTCGGGAATTACCGAGCAGAGGCGCTGGATCACTTGTTTGTTAGTATTCAGAGTCTTAACTCCATGAAGCTGACGGAGATCACTAGCCCAGACTATTACGATTACATCATTGTGGATGAATTCCATCATGCGGCTGCACCTTCATACCAGAAGCTGTTGTCCCATTACGAACCGAAGATTTTGCTGGGACTCACCGCGACGCCTGAACGGATGGATGGCAAAGACATTACCGCCTACTTCGATCATACGATTGCCGCCGAGATCCGTCTAACCGATGCAATTGACCGCAAGCTCCTGAGCCCTTTTCAATATTTTGGCGTCACCGATTCGGTCGATCTATCTCAGGTGAAGTGGTCGCGTAAAGGCTACGATCTGAACGAACTGGAGAAGCTCTACACTCATAACAAAATCCGTGCCAACCAGATCATCCAAAGTCTGAACAAATACGTAACCGATCTGGATGATGTGAAGGGGCTTGGTTTCTGCGTAGGGGTGGATCATGCGCTGTATATGGCCAAAATATTTAACGAAGCCGGCATTCTATCCATGGCCCTTCATGGCGGGTCGAACGAACAGGAGCGTCATTCTGCGAAGGGACAACTGGTGAACGGGGAACTGCGCATGATCTTTGTCATGGATCTGTATAATGAGGGCGTGGATATCCCTGAGGTGAACACCATCCTGTTCCTGCGTCCTACCGAGAGTCTGACCGTATTCCTGCAACAGTTGGGACGTGGACTACGGATGGCAGATGGCAAAGAGTGCCTGACCGTGCTCGACTTCATCGGACAAGCACATCAGGAGTACAGGTTCCAGGATAAATTCCGTGCTCTGATCGGCGCCACCAAACATTCCATCTCGTACTACGTCGAGAACGGCTTCTCGAACCTGCCTCGCGGCACGTTCATTCAATTGGAAAAGCAAGCGAAAGAATACATTATGCGCAATCTCAAGCAAATGAGTCGCAATCGCAGAGCGCTGATCCAGAAGCTGCAAACGTTTCAGCAAGACACCGGACTGCCGCTGACCTTGGCTCATTTTGTAGAGCATTACGGGATGACACTGGTTGAATTGTATGGTGGACGTACGGGCAAAAGGTATTTCCGTGGCATGTTGGCCGAAGCCGGATTAACAGCACCTATTGAAGATGAACACGAGGAGTATATTCGCAGATTGCCATCTGTGTTGACGATCAACTCCCGAAGCTGGCTGACGTTCCTGATTGACTATATTGAAAAAGGTAAAGAAACCGCGACCGCCGATGAACGGCGCATGTTGATTATGTTCTATTACACCTTCCATCGAGCTGCGCCCGAGAAGCTAGGACTGAGCAGCATCGAAGAGGGTGTGCAGCGTGTGCTGTCTTGTGAAGCATTCCGAGTAGAACTTGTGGATATTTTTAAATATAATCTGGCTCATCTGCGATTTGTGGATAAAAGTAATTCGTTCCCGTACACTTGTCCACTGGATATCCACTGTATGTACTCGATCGACCAAGTGCTTGCCGCCTTTGGCTACTGGAACGCTGAGCAATCACCCGCCTTCCGTGAAGGCGTGAAGTATTTTGCCAATGAGCAGACTGATATTTTCTTCATTACGTTGAACAAATCGGACAAAGACTTCTCACCCTCCACGCTGTATGAGGACTATGCAATTAATGAGCGTCTCTTCCATTGGCAGACTCAGAGCCGGGTGTCGGAGCATACGGCTACCGCGCGGCGTTATATTCAGCATCGTGAGACAGGTAATCGGATCGTGCTGTTCGTGCGGGAGTATAAGGAGGAGCATGGCTATACATCTCCATTTGTCTTCCTGGGTGAAGCAGATTATGTGAGTCATGAAGGTAACGATCCGATGAGCTTCGTGTGGCGGTTAAGGGAAGAGATGCCTGCGAAGATGGTGGCGGTGGCGAATAAGTGTATTGTGTGAGTTATATGTAATAACAAAAGACACAACAGAAACTCCTCAAATCCAGAGAGAGTGTGTTGTGTCTTTCAAAAGAGAGTTAGATAAAAGCCGTTATTATTATTTGAATTGAGGCCCTTCATACCCATTGTTATCTGATCCAGAGGGCCCAGCATGTATGCCTTCTTCAATTGTCGCTGGAACCTTGTCTTTACTAGTAGCTGATTCTTGACTTTCTGGTTTGTTTTTTGTCCAAACTTCATCGCCTAGAGCAGGAGACTGCCACCAATAAAAATCACGGTACACTAGATCTGTTGTCAAATATAATAACGTTGAATGATTACTTTTATCATTAATGGTCAGTTCATATTGAGAAACTCCAATGCCATCAGAATCATTAAGCGCTGTGATCCATTGCTCAATTTTAGGATCAAGACTGTTTACCTCTGAGATTTCCGTTGTAAGCACAATCGAGGCGAACTTTCCACCTAGCTCGTTATCCGTAACTTTCGCCGATTTCACAGTTACACCGTTTGCCTTCAGTTCACTATATATAGCGTTCTGGACTGATTCAGAATCGAGCTTACCCACAATCTTAGATGAGAAGTCTGGTATTCGGGTAATATCATTAGAAACACCATTGTATATATTTTGACCATTTTTGCCTGTGATCGTGAGATCAACATTTTGGATTTGTGAGGTTCCATTAACACCACTTCTTACTTCATTTCGGATTTTTCGGATGGCTTTAATATCCTCTATGGTTGCTTCTCCAGAAGTAGAAGTTGATTTTGTTTCCAATTTTAAATTTTTCTCTTGGGTGGTGATTTTAGAAATAACCACTCCTTCCTTAATAAGCTGATCTTGGATTAGTTGGGTAGGACTTTCGGCAGAAATAGAGCTCATGTAAAATGCTCCGCTTAGGACGATAACTGCTGCTGCGACAAGAAACCACTTTTTATTTCTCATTATCATTATCCTCCTTATAAAAGATTAAGTTTAAGGTCCATAGACTCGGAAATTTGCATTATTGGTCTTACTGACCGAATAAGGGCTACCAGCGGTTGGGGCTGTATCATTTACAGTCCAAACTCCACTTGAATTTTTATAAGATACACTTGTAAATCTAAACGGCCCCATCTGTGTATTTGTTGCATGACTTTCTGCGTTAGCTTGAACATTGTTATAGGTACCTAGGTTCCAACTACCCTTATCATAACCAGCAATATATCCGTGCCATTTACTATCGTAGAGTGGATCACATATCATAACAGCAGATTCGGCTTCAGTATTAGTTATCCTGGTGATTGGATAGCAGGAGAGGAATCAGATAATGGGGATGGGAAGCAGCTATATGTGGGCAACCCGGATATTGATATTCGAGTATATGGTAGTCATGTTTTCGAAGGTATAGATGATTCAGTATCAGAATCGATGAAATATCAAAGTTTAAAACTCGATAGCGGGGTAAAGGCAGATATGTGGGTTGGTTATGAGCAGGGGATGGTTTTACTGGAGTTATCCTGGATGTCTGATGATGAAATTGAATACAACTACTACGTTAAAGTATCAAAAGATTTTTTTGATGAAAACGAAAAAACTATACTTCGTATTGCTAAAAGTATGAAAGCCATTTAAAAGGTGAATCGGTTATATTTTTATAAGTTCTAAGGAGAATAAGTGAATGAATGAAATAATATGGCTCGTTATTGGTGTTGTTACATTATCAGTTGTTGCTGGACTATTACAGCCTTCTAAAAAGAAAAAAAGAAAAAAGTCCAACCCACGGAAGAAACAGACTACTAAAAAAACTGTGAGTAGCGGATTTAATCGTGCCTCCTCTACGTGTAGATCAGACGAAGTGATTCTAACTTTACCATTAGATAAAATGACCGGAGCAGAGTTCGAACGTTTACTTACACTCTATTTTAGAGACAATGGTTATACCGTAAAAGAAGTTGGCGTTGGGGGTAAAGATGGAGGAGTAGATTTGGTTATTACGGATAAGCGCGGTGAAAAAACAGCAGTCCAAGCCAAATGTTATGCCGATCATAATAAGGTGCAAGTAATGACTGTTCGTGAGCTGGTAGGTGCGAAAAGGAATCATGACTGTATTTTGTCTCTAATCGTGACCACATCTGATCTTACGGGTCCAGCAAGAAAAGAAGCCGATCAATTCAAAGTGGATTACTGGCACGGTGGTTTAGTAGACAGCAAGCTGCGCAGTTGGGGAAAATGGGTGCCTTCCAGTAAAAAGGTAAAAGTTGAACCGATCAAGAAGGAGCAAGCTTCCTCTAAAGTATTATCTAAAATCAAATGTAGTTGTGGTGCTGTAATGGTTAAACGTAAGAATAAAGCTGGGGCGGAATTTTGGGGATGTAGCAGCTACCCTACTTGTAGAAAAACGAAAGCTATCTGAGTGACCTCAATAAAATGACGTAGAAACAAAGGCAAAGCAGTTTTAAGCTGCCTTGCCTTTGTTATTTTTATGTTCAAGATTACTTTAATATTTCACGTATCACATTTTTGGTTAGTTGAATACTGTCAGGGGAGGCATCTCTTAACATTTCTAAAATCTCCTGTATAACTACTTCTGACTCTGTGAAATGAAAATCCTCGTCTACATAAGCGAAAAGCTGTATTAAGTTTACTTCAAGTGACTCAGCGATCTTTGCCAAGTTCACCAAAGAAACATTCTTTTCTCCACGTTCGATCTGTCCTATGTATGAAAAATGAAATCCACCTTTTTCTCCGAGGGATTCCTGTGAATACCCTCTTTCTTTGCGTAGTGCGCGAATTCTGGCTCCGACCAGCTTCAGAACTTCTCTGTCCTCGTTCATGGTATTCACCTCTCTATGTTCAAAAGTGTAGACAAGTTTCCTCAAGGTAAACACCAAACGAAGAATACAAATAATCTAATTGATTACTATATGTATCATTTTATTGTATAATACTGGTATTAACTCTTTGGAGGGATGACAATGGCAAGAAATTGGTCCATAACCGTAGCACATTGTAATCACCAAGTAGATTTTACCCCACGTTTGCAAGACCATGATATCTCCACACAACCTAGTTCCAAACATACTCCTGCTTACCACATGCTACGTACCACAATAATGGCCTACCACCAACATGCTAAGTATCATCTCAAACTTGCCGCCATCATGTGTAATCACAATCAGTTTAAAGCCTGCCTAATTCTATGTGATTGGGCTCTAGCTTCCATGATTAAGGCGCTTTATATCCATAAGTATCATTCAGTTCATCCCCCCAAAGAACTCACCATGAATGAAATCTTGCCTTTAGTGCATACGGACACTGAACTCGGATTGGATATTGCATTGTTCATCGGCACGATGCAACATATGTCATCTTTGGAGGATTGTCCACACGATCAACCACTAAAACTAAACAACATCGAAAGTCTTATTCAACGAACGGAAGAGATATTGGATGATCTATCTGCACGTTTGATGAAGGATTCATCAGAGTAAGATGTTTTTTTAATTGATCATTTGGGTTAAATGTTTGATTTATCTGTGTTACGCTTACAAGATGTCATCATCCAAATAAAGGATATATGATGCAGAGATTAAAAAGGATGCTCTTTGCTTTGCATCTGGAAAGTAGGTGTACATTTTGAAAAGAGTAATTGCTATCGCGTTTTTCATATTATCTATAATGGAATTGGCTACATTAATCCTAATTGGTAAAAGCATGATGATTGGGTATATGGAACCGAGTACGTTTAGCGGGATAATTTCATTCCCACTAGGCGCTACGTACCTCTCGATCTGGATGTTCTTTTCACGGCAAGAGTTTACCGGAGGACGAGTCGCGGCACAGATCAGTTTTACAGCGGCATTGTTGACGGCGTGCCCGTTGGTGTGTTTGTTAATTATTTTCTATTAAATCAAGAGAATAAGAAGATTTCCTTTAAATTAGGACCTATGAAGTACGTTGTTGGAAATATTGTTGGTGAGAAAGGAAAAATCAGGATGTTAGAAGGGTGTATATACATCAAGCTTCTGCTAACATGGTAAAATCCTATTTCAAACGCGGAGAATGATATGAGTACAATTAAAGTGACACCAGAGCAACTGTTGTATGTATCCAGACAGATCGAGCAGGGTAGGCAGCAGTTGGAGGGTATACGTAATGACCTGACCGCACGGATCGGATTCATCCAGTCTCAGTGGGCGGGAGCAACACAAGAACGATTTTTCTATGATTTTCAGCAGTCACGTTCAGTACTTGATCGAGCACTGGAAAGTATGGTTAAGTCATCCCAAGATCTGTTCGCGATTGCTGAGAGATTCGAACAAGCAGATCAGGAACAGGTGAGCTTGGGAGCCGTTGCTGGACAGATTGCTGTCCATACAATGATGAACCATAATATAAGTAACACAGAAGAACAACGACGAATGGTATATAACCCTTTGTTTGGAGTTAACATGCCTGCCAGTGAAGCAGAGGATGGGATGCCAGGGCAAAAGGAGTTTGTTAAGTATTGGGAACAGGGTGGTACCTATGAGGAAATGAGGGCTGGGCCTAAGCAACCGGTGTCTAGTGGGGGAGATATATATGATGAACAGATCAGCGCATTTAAGGAAGGTCATCATCCCGTAACTGGAGAATCCATACCTGCATGGCAAGCAGCAGTTTCTATTGGAGGTTTACAGACTGCTAAGCTCGTGTTGGCTTTTACAGGAACGTATAATAAGGGTTATAAGGTTCCGAAAGAGGGATTAAGATTACCGAAAGACAGAAAAGTAACGCCTAGTCACCTTCAAACCAAAATATTGCACGATAACCCAATGGTCAGCAAAACGAACAAAGGATTAGAAGTGGAGTATACTAACCAAGCTGGAAACAAAATCGTTTGGGTAGAGCACAATCCCAAAAATATTACCAATGCTATAGAAGCTGCAAAACATAGCCGAGACACAGGGAAAGCTGTTGAAGGAAAAGTTGGTGAATTTGTAGATCGGCATGTCGGGGTAACTGGATTTGGGGTGGAAATTAAAAATGCAGAAAATAAATTAAGAGTTACGGATTTGGATGTTGTAACGAACTCACAAATTATTGAAGTGAAAAAGTCAGCGGGAGCAGTGAAAACAGACCAAATAGATAGATTAGTGGATATGAATAATAAAGAATTTTTCAATTACAAGAAGAAGGAAGTTATTTTATATATAGACGCGCCACTAGAAAATACGGGTCGAATTGCATCTGAGAAAATCGATTATATTGAGAGCAAGGGTGTCAAAGTGGTTAACTCGTTAGAAGAATTAAGGGAGGTACTGAAGTAATGGCATCTGCTTTTGTTTTAGTAGAAGAAAATAGTAATATTCCCATTGAGCGTTTGATCCAGGATATACAAGAAGCTTGTCTGGATGCAAAGTTAACTTTAGTTTTTGGAATTGAAGATACAGATTCAGAACAGAACATGAAACATTGCTCCTTGGGAATAACCTTTTCAGACCAAGAAGAGTTGGGCCATAGTGAGCAAAAGAATAACATCAGAGTCGATGTATATGATGAACCTGTTCAATATCAATATAGAGAATTGGAATGGAGAGATGATGGGAGAGTATATTTTAACACGCTGATTTTAGATGAAGTTTATCAAAATGAAGAGGTTACTCTAATCTTTCTATATCATTTTCTTATGAGACAGCCACAGATGGTTATATGGATCGAGGATGACTGGATATATACCTTATCTGATCTGGAGAAAATTTTGAAAACTACAATTCAATCCGAATGGTGTTATGTGAATCCCGATTCGATTTGAGTATTATGAGACATAAAATCAACAGCCCATGATTCGTACTCTCAAGTGAGGTGGGTATCGTGTCAAAAAGTATTTATCTAAAAAGCAAGAAAGAGGTGCTTATGCCGGAACTTATGGCGTATACCTTGGCCAAATTAGGTTCGTATGAATGGAATAGAACAGAGATGTATAATCCGAATCGGATATATGAGAAACCTGCGGGTTTTTATTTTAGATTCCATAACGCTGATCAGCTTTACGAGGAATTAAAGCATTGTATTCAGCACTTTAAGGGAAACCTTGAGTGGATGATCTATGTAAGTCCTTTAACCAAAAATCAAAATTATGTCATTGAGCCAGCGGATGTGCACCATGCTAAACAAACTGAGGCATATCAAGTGAATTTGGAACTTGAGGAAGTGCTTCAAGATTCATATAAAGAAATCTGTGAGCAAGCCATTCAAGACATTCCATTGTTATGTAATCATATTGAGCAATGGTTTGGTTTGGAACATAAGCAACTACATCCGCCTACAATACCGAATTAATGTGATATGAAGAATTACCTGATGTAAGAGGGTCTGTATTGTGCAAAGTTTAGAAATCATTTTAATTGATTTTAACAAAAATAATCTGGATCGATTCATTAAGAATGATTTGAACATTCAGGTGGATCGGATCAAAAGTTCTCACTTTTATGATAACCGTAGTAAAAACGATATTGAATTTCAGCAAATAGAGAGCCTTGAAGAGATTCTTTCTCCTAAGGGAACGGGGAATATATTATTATCTCAGCTTAACCTAGGTCATACCTATAACGACGTGATGATTGTGTTTTCATTCGATGAGGAATCTGGAGATATCGTTATGAATTTTCCTGAAGAGGAGTTGTTCAGCGGAGAAAATTCAGAGACAACGTTAAATGCTCAGAAGTTAATAGAGTATATTCTTGATATTAAGAAGAAGTATGCAATTGAAAAAGTTAGAATCGGTTATGAACCAGCTATGGATGATGACACTTGCTTGGTCGAGATTGATAAAGAAATGATGGATACGAATGCTATTGTTGCGAAACTTTTGGGGTAGAATCCTTCTGACTCCAGAGCGGGAGTCGAACAATCGGACATACGTATAATCGAGAGCCCGCTTTAACTCGAATATGAGTAGTCATGGGTTGTTTTTATCTCATCATTCCATCCCAACTACTTTACAAAATCAACCCATCGCTCTTCATGGCAAATGGTATAATGGCAAAAAGGGAGATTCTGGCGCAAAGCTGGAAAACCTCCACAGCAGAAAGGATGTTATACCACATGCCTACATACAACAAATTGGTGCGGGACAAGATCCCGCATATTATCACATCCAGCGGTAAGGAATTACGGACGCGTATTCTTGACCGGGAGGAATATAAGCAAGAATTAAGAACGAAGCTGAGTGAAGAGTCTGAAGAATACATGAGTGCAGCGAGTGATCAGGAAGCTTTGGAAGAACTAGCTGATATGCTGGAGGTCATCCGGGCGCTGGCGGAGGTGCATGGAGCGAATGCGGCGCAATTGGATAAGCTACGGGCGGACAAGGCTGAGGCACACGGTGGATTCCAGGAGAGAGTGTATCTGATCGATGTCGACGAAGCTTAACGTTAAACTCATTACAGATAACTTGGCAGACGAACACATTTCCCGGATGCAGCATGCATCCGGGATTTATATTATGACGTCCTTTATAATGCAGTCTGGTGTAAAGTTGCTTGCTCCGCATTTGAAACGGGCCAGAACGTGGAGCCGAGGTGCGAATGCTCGCAGGAGATTATCTGTACATAACACAGCCAGAAGGATTGCGGGCGCTGTGTAAGGTTGATCCACGAATCGAGACACGGCTGTGGCGAAGTATGGGCACTTCTTTTCACCCGAAAGCGTATCTGTTCGATCATGACAACGGGGAAGGACTGCTGATTGTCGGCTCGTCTAACTTTTCGTTCACGGCGCTCAAGACGGGGTATGAATGGAATCTGGCGATGAATGCGGAAGCGGAGCCGTATACGTTCCAGATGGCTTTGGACAGAATTCATGCAGAGCTTCTACCACGAGACAACCTTGCCGGCGTGGTGGATGAGTTCCATCATGCGGCGGCGAAGACGTATATGCCGGTGATTGAGCATTTTCAGCCTAAGTTCTTGCTGGGCGTTACGGCGACCCCGGCTGGCGCCATTTCAATATTATGGGGTATTCGACGACACGGATTATTCGTAGATTCGCTGGATCGGCACGAAGTATGATGAAGAACAGCTCATGAACGTTCAACTTCAAGAGGAACATGTGGAAACGATCTATGCAGCCGAAGGAAAGTCACACTGTGTTATCATCGACCTGATAGATAATTACCGCAATGCAGATGTGAAGCTTAGCCTGCTGGATGGCATTCATTTGGATACCCGAGTGGTGAATCTGCTTCAGGAGTTAAGCCGCAAGCGGGTGCCACGCCGCGAGAAATTGCATCAGGATTTTCTGGGCGTCAAACGAGAACTTGGACGCCTCCCGACTTATATCAAGGGACAAGAACATTGTGTCATTGCAGATTAGATTGTTACCTAGTTAATATAATGTCAGAGCTAAAGTGATGAGATAAAAGCACAAATCGCTCTCTGAAGATAAAATCTCCGGTTCACTGTTTAAGAAAGTGGACTTTAGAGCGTGATATTTAATCTGTTCCAGTAAACCAACGAACAGGTTAGCTTACTTTAATACAAATGAAGAGCGATTAAACTTGTACGGATTGCCGGAAAGGCAAAAATATAACCTGATTAACGAATTTCTAATTTAAAGTTTCTAAGGATGAAATCTATAATTTTGTTCCTGAAGTTGCAGATCTTTATTTATTCTATCGCATTTCAGCATAATCAAAGTATTCTGATGAATTCAGCAAATACTTTTTACATGTAGAGCTTACCGTAATCAAAGACAGAACGTTTTTTAGATGGATTTAGGTAAAGTATTTGACATCTGGTTACGGGCTACTGCCGCTTCGCAGGCGCTTCTTCCAAGTTTTTTTAACTTTCCTACGACCATACTTCTGACATAGATGATAATTTACAGAATTTCATGATGAATTACACAGCTTAGTGTGTACAATAAAAAAACATTATTGGTAATATTATGTACATGTTTGCGCTTTAAATTCTTGCTGTTCGAATTTTCCGGATTATGAGATAACAACATTTTGTAGTGGGAGGTTTTTTTATGAGAAGGACTTTTGTATTCATTCTGACTTCAATGTTGTTACTTGTGGCATGCTCAAACTCAGGTCATAATGAACTTCAAAGTTGGGCATTTGATGTCGTAACTTGGGAGAATGGGATTTACAAGGTGACAACTGAAACTGTTACTACAACTGATGTGGAAATCGAAATTGGAACAATTAAAAAATACTCTACAAATGAAAGTAATAAATTACCGAATCTGTTCTCCAACAAGTATAAAAAAGGGACAAAATTATTTAAAGTAAAAAATGTAGAGACAGACGATTATATTGCAGTAAAAGATAATGAGACTTACTATAGAGCAGTAAAGATGGATGGAATGAATACAGCGGCCAATTAAGGCCGCTGTATTCATTCCATCATTTTAATGTGTAGATTCCTCTATAAGTGTCAATTCAGAGATGATCTTTAGACTTTGTAAATTTATAAGCTGCTCATTACTCCTTCAGGTCCAGAATGCGTGTAGGTTCATTGTATGAAAGTATCTTTCAAGGTACTCATCAATTTTCCAGCCATGAAGCAAGAAGTAAGAACGAAGTTGCAAGAAGAATCGGATGAGTACATGAGTGCAGGAAGCGATCAGGAAGAACTGGCCGACATGCTCGAAGTGATCCGAGCGCTGGCGGAGGTGCATGGAGCGAATGCGGCGCAGTTGGATAAGCTACGGGCGGACAAAGCCGAGGCGCGCGGTGGATTTCAGGAGAGAGTGTATTTGATCGATGTCGACGAAGCTTAACGTTAAACTCATTACAGATAACTTGGCAGACGAACTGATTGCCCGGATGCAGCATGCATCCGGGATTTATATTATGACGTCCTTTATTATGCAGTCTGGGGTGAAGCTGCTTGCCCCGCATTTGAAGTTGGCAACAGAACGTGGGGCAGAAGTAAGAATGCTCGCGGGAGACTATCTGTATATCACACAGCCCGAAGGTTTGCGGGCACTTTGTGAGGTTGATCCACGAATTGAGAAACTGATTATCGACATGCCGATGTCTATGTGGAGCGGGGCGAAGGGTAGCATGAGGCGATTCGAAGAGACTATACTTCTTTACTCTCCACATAAACCATAATCGCTTGATACAAAAACCTCAAAAAGTCCTCATCACCAAACTGATCAAAATAACCCGCATAGCGACGATCCGTCGTATAGGTCTCCGCGATACATCTCAGAATCTCAGCATCACAGCTCATAAATTGTTCCAAGCAACTCTTCCATTCACGCACTAACGATTGCACCTCACGAGAAGCAGGGGACCGATCCTGATGTTTCGCCAACTCCCGAAATACCTGCTCCATGTTGACCGAGAACTGCTGGTAAGCTTGTTCTTGCTCTTCCGCAGACAGTTGGTTCACATTGGCTTCGAATTCCTGATATTTCTCGGTGTCTCCATATACAAACCTCGCCTCGGATTCATATTGTTCTTGAATGGACAGAATGGAAGAGTCGTCAAACAGATGAAGATGAGAGATATCCGTCCCATCTACATACTCATCCAATTGATGGATGATGGTTTCGAGCTTTTGTTTGCGTTGAACGAGTGTGCTGCGGTGCTCTCTTAGAATATCTTTTTGTTCTTCTTTGGAAAGTTGCATCATGGCCGCAATGTCTTTTAATGAGAAATTCATTTCTTTGAACAACAGAATCATCTGCAGATTCCCCAGTGCCTCTTGATCGTAATACCGATAGCCATTGTCTTCGACTTTGCTCGGTTTTAATAGATCTGTTTTATCATAATAATGTAATGCACGTTTGGTGATGCCAGTAATCTGAATGATATCTTTAACGGTGAAATAGGGTGTCTTCATTCCAAAATTCCTTTGTTTCCGCAAGGATAACACTTGCCGGAGTGATGGTGGCTTCGGTAATCGGTGTACCTGTCTTGTTCAGATAATATTGAATTAAGTGATAACCGCAGGCATAGCCAGCCGCATAGGGCATACCTACGGGAGTGAAATTTTGCATTATGGCAAGTTCATCGCCGTATAGATACGGATTAATCTGGTCAAAACCGGTGACATGCAGCTGGTCTTTCATTTTCGGCTTGATAACGTTGTTCAAAGTCTCCATATCCGTTTTGGCTACCCAGGGGCCTAGCAACTCTTCTCCATACAGGGATGTCGCAAAGCTCTCAGCCAACCCCTCACTAACCACCATCTCCCCAAGCGTAATCTGTGGATTCCACTGGATATATTGATACCTCACGTTATGATTGCATTCATGGGCCAACACCGATTGCATACGAGGTAGAGTATATCCATTGGGGATCAGGTTCGCAATAATATAACCAGGGATTCCACCATCTCCGCTGATGCCTTCGTTCATCTTCAGTGAAGGGCTGTTCTTATCGCCTAATAAAATTGTATATAGATATTCGGAGACCGATAGCTCAATCCCGTGATCCGTAAAGGTCGATAGACTCGTACGAACGGCTTCATGACACTGTTGCCAAAATGCTTCAGACGAGATCGCTGCTAACGATTCGTTAATCTCAGGTGTGATATCTGCTGGAGCGATATTCATAAAGTTATTCATCATAATCACGTCGAAGCCGTGAGGTTCTTGAGATCGAAACGGGATCTGTTGAATGTTCCATTTGTTCATGAATGGACTCATCATTCGCTCGCGGTATAACTCCACTTTCTCATCGGGTGCGGCCTGGATGACCTCTTTATAGATTTGATCTGAACGTAACGCGGTAATCTTCATCCTTAGTCTCTCCTTCATGTAAGCTTGAGATCATTATCAAGTATGACCTTACGTTACAGTCAAGCGTTGATGTTACGCTGCTGGCTCTCAGAATGATTCTTCATCTTCATTGCGAATATCAGACCAGACAGGATATAGATCAGGCTTAACAAGAGGTAAGGGAGTTGCAGCGAGAATACGCGATCAAAAGTCGTTTCACTAACCCGCACCAATATTCCGCCGAGAAGCGTACCGATGGCACTAATGCCAAAGGACAAAAAGCGAAATACACTTCCGACCCGGCCAAGCATCTCATTAGGAACGGAACGTTGCAGGATGGAGGAACGGGTAACATTGTAGACAATAATGAAAAATGCAGCACAGAAGTACAGTCCGCCTACCATATACGCATTTGTAGTTAGACCCACCACACCGTAGATGATTCCCATGCACAAAATGGAAGAGAGAATCAATTGTTTTGTACTCCATTTCTTGCGCATATAAGCAACAGCCTGGCTCCCCACGATGCTGCCGATGGTTGCAATGGAGATGAGAATACCGAATGCAAAAGCATCCAACTGAAGCACATCTCGTACAAAGAAAATCTGAGTAGCGAGAATGATCGAATACATCAGCGTAATGGTAACAGATAGAATGGCTAGTCCACGGAGAAAACGATCATGATAGACATATTGAATACCGGACCACATCTCGCGTTTCCAATTTTTCATCGGGCGAACTTCCTTCTTGGTTGTTTCCGTATCCCCTGGATAGAAGTTTCCCTTCAAACTGATCAAAAAGAGTAGAGCAATAACAGCCGTTACGGCGTCTATGGCAAAAGGAAAAACAATATGCAGGGTGATAATAAACCCTCCCAGGGCAACGCCCAGAATATCACTCGTGACTAACTGTCCGGCGGTGAACTGCCCATTCGCTTTCTCCAATTTACTTTCATCTACGAGTCGAGGGATGACCGTCTGCACTGTACTGTCGAATACCACTCGGCTAAGGCCAATTCCAAACATGAACAGAGCCAGAATCGGAATGCTCACCCACCCACCCCAGATACATAACGTCAGAGCAAGTAGAAGCATCATTCGCGTAAAGCCTGCCCCAATCAGCATATGTTTGCGTGAGTAACGGTCGATGAGAACACCCACGGGCAGACTGAATAGCAGCCAGGGTAAACGAAGTGCCGTCATGGTGACAGAGGCGTACAGCGTATCGCTTGTAAGGGTTGATATGAGCCAAGGAACCGCAGCAAGTGTAAGTCCATCACCCAAAAATGTAAGCGAAAAAGCACCGAATAACTTGGTATAATTCGATTTGATTTTCATCGTTTCCTCCACGAATAAGATGAATAGCATAGCAACATTGACTTTGGAAAATAATGTGTTTTCACTTAAACTAAATTTAAGTTATTGCAAAATGGTTTTCAATCCTATTTTTACAATAAATAACTTCACAAAACGCTTACAAACTTTCAATTCTACCCTACCTTTTCCGCTGTGAAGCTGAGATAATGGGAGAGGAATAAGGTATGAAACAGACGCGACAACCATGTTCATCAACAGCCCAAAAATAAAAGCTGCATATCCATAGGAGGATTATTAATGACGACACAACCATTGAATCTGATCCAATCCACGGAGGGCCAAGCGTTGCTTGCCCAAATGTATGGACAATCACAAGTAGAGGAACAGACTGCACGTTACACGAAGCTGAACGCAACGTTCGAAGAATACTTTGGCGCGCAAGAAGGAAGCAAGTTGTTCAGCGCGGCAGGACGTAGTGAGATTGGCGGCAATCACACGGATCATAACCATGGTAAAGTACTGGCGGGCAGCATTACGCTGGATACGATTGCAGTGGCTGCACCAACTGCGGAGTCGGTTATTACGTTTTACTCAGAAGGTTATGACAAGAAATATGTAATCGATCTCACGAATCTTACGCCAAATGCGGAAGACGATGGCACAACAGCATTGATTCGCGGTATGGCTGCGGGATTCGGAGAGTTTGGACACCAGGTTGGCGGCTTCCAAGCGTACATCTCCAGTAACGTATTCTCGGCATCAGGACTCAGTTCATCGGCGTCATTTGAGATGCTGATCTGTACGATTTTGAATCACTTCTATAATGACGGTGCACTGGATGTTGTAACCTTGGCCAAGATCGGTCAGTATGCGGAGAATCATTATTGGAACAAACCTTCCGGTCTGTTGGATCAGATGGCTTGTGCGTACGGCGGACTGATTGCCATTGATTTTGAAAATCCTGCACAGCCGGTCATCGAACCTGTTCAGTGGGATTTCCAACAAAACGGTTACTCATTAGTCATTGTGAATACTGGTGGTAACCACGCTGATCTGACGGAAGATTATGCTGCTGTGCCGTATGAGATGAGAGCGGTTGCTCAGGCGCTCGGCAGTGAGTATGTTCGGGAAATTACAGCAGACGCAATCTATGCCAACCTTAAGAAGGTTCGTGAAGCTGCTGGGGATCGTGCCGTGCTGCGTGCGCTTCATTTCCTGGAGGAAAACAATCGTGTCGATGGTCAAGTTCAGGCGTTGCGGGATGGACGTTTTGCTGATTTCTTGAAACTGATTATGGCGTCCGGTAACTCATCATGGAAGTGGTTGCAGAATGTATATCAGAGTGGTGCTGTGAAGGAACAGGAGATTGGCATCGCGCTGGCACTGACCGAGAATTATCTGCAAAACCTGGGTGATGGCGCTTGTCGTATTCATGGTGGTGGATTCGCAGGGGTTATTCTGACGATCCTTCCGAACGAAAAAGTAGAAGAGTATATGTCCTGGATGCACGACATGCTGGAAACGCCGATTATCGTCGTTAATGTGCGTGCACAAGGCGCGGTATGCCTGAATACATTGATTGCTAACGCGAGCTAAAAATCACTTGAATAAATAGTTCTAGCATAATTCAACGAAGTCCGGGCTATGCCCGGGCTTTTTAGATTGTCCATTTTTTTAAAAAACTTCAAACCTTGAAGGTCTGTAATGTGTTATTTAAGTAGTGGCTATATCTCAATAATGTTCTCATGGGAGGAAGGATCAGATGATTACACCTACAGTGGCTGGGCAGGAAGAGGCTCAATTATACGAGGAGTTGCGGCGTGCGATCGATGAATTCGAAGAGGGCGAGCAGCGGCAAATAGTTCTGAGTCGGATGGTCAGACAGCTCAGGTTTGCCAAGTGGCGCAAAGATCGGATGCGCAAAGTCGATACATACTGCCAAAGGATCAAGCCCGCGACACTTTGGATCATATTAGCCACAGGCGCACTTGCACCAGTCTTGCTGTTTAGCATGTTCATCTGGGTTTCGTTGTGGGTGGAATGAAGCTGTAGTAGAGGGATAACAATATAAAGTTAATAAAAAGAACCGTTAACCATCGGATTTTCGTATTCCGACTGTAACGATTCTCTGAACTATTTTTTAGATTAGTGGGACATTTGCGTAGATTTACCGTCTAAAGATTGCACTTGTCCCTGAATATACTGGTGGTAATCGCGGAAGCTGCTGATGTGATGCAAAGAATCGGAGTTCTCAGATTGGATCTTAATTTTACCGTCCTGAGGCAAACTTTTCATCTCAGCAATGACGGATTTGGAACCTTGGATATCACCGGACATGTCCTGGATTCGCTGTAATAATGCCGGATGTCCTTCGTGCTGGAGCATTTCTGCTAGGGGTCTCATCTCCTCCAACTTTTGGCTCGATCGTTCAAGTGTGGTCATCACTTTGTCCCCATCTGTACTTGCGCTAAGCGAAACCATTCGGTGAATATGGTCTTTCTCCATACGCTCAAGCGCCTCAAGGTGGGAAGCTTCCAGTCGTTTGGGATCGCTCCAGCTCTCCGACCGAACGGTGTCATTCTGCTGCTGAGAAGCATTATTCGCAGTGCCATTACCACATCCCCATAACAGAGTTGAGCAGGTTAACACGGCTCCAACGGCGATGATACTTTTTAACCTCATGCTGTCACTCCTTCGATAATTTACTTATGGTAGTATGAGCCGTAAATTGGTAATTATGCATGTAAATAAAGAGATGAGTAGTGACTAACATTGAGGATTATTAATTCTTAGGGGAGTATTAAGGTCAATGGTTGGAGGTCTTTTTAATAATCAATAAGGAACGAAGTGTTTATATTTCCATATATATACTGTAAAATCTTCTGATAAAGCTTATTAAGCTGAACGATACGATTAGGAAATCAGGAGGGTGCATGAGTAAGAGGAAGAATGAGAAGCTTTTCAATTATTTATTGTTTTTTTTAGTTTTGTATGGAATTAGTTTGTTAATTTGGCCTATAGCTCTTTTTGGACTAGGTATGTCTCTAGCTGCACCGTTTCCGCATACATACAATACTTCCCGTGATATATTAGTTAAAATTCTTTTTACATATCCTTTGGGCGTATTATTTGCAATTTTTTATTGTGGGATTAGTTACGAGAATGGAAGATTCAAAGCCCCTTACTGGGTTGTTCATGTTCCATTGCTTTGGCCTGCTTCATGGATCATAGTCGAATACTTAGGATTAACATTTGGTTTTTAAAGAAAAATGGATTTTTCTCTTATCAACAAGTAAAAAATACAAACACCCCTTATCCGGCCGCATACCGGACAAGGGGTGTTTCACATTCTTGCTACACTTTCCGTTTATATTTCCCTGTATACGGGATGGTGAGATGGATTTTCAGATCTTTAATCGAGTCTTCGGTAAGCATCATCTTGCTCCCGTTGTTTGATAATTTACGCCAGAGTTTCGGATTTTTGCGATACAGCTTCTCCTGAAGACCGTAAATATCCACACCACGCTCAAGGCCGTGACGATAGGTCTGCATGATCTGCTCCCGTAACTTCACTTCACTAATCTGGATCATCTCCTCATAAGAGGTGGGCACCAGGTATTCGTACAGGGCGGTGAGGTAGTGGGCATCAATGTTGAACGTAACGTCTTCACCCTGAATGACAGGTTTAATTTTGATCTTTGGTAATCCTACACTGAGCGCCCCGTAGATCGTTCCATCCTTCTGCACAAGCAAGGGAGCACGCCGCATGTCCTTGATTAGCCAGTGATAACCGGGAAGCTGACTGCGTGGAAAGTATTCAAAGTCATAGCCAGTCTTTTCGAAAAAGGCCCCTTCCACCAGAAACAAATCATGTTTCTTCTCATTCTCAGCCCACTGAGTATCGTTCAATGCAATACTTGGCAGATACGTCGTGGTAGCGGGATCATTATGTGTTGCAATGAGCTTAAAGCTAAGCACAGGCGGGTACAACGATTCTTCCATGTACGTGGGAAGTGGATTGTGAAGAATGCTGTCCAGTGGCGACATATTATAGATGGACGTTGCACTAAGAATTTTCTCCAGAGGCGCTCGTGTTCCATACACCCAGGTTGTATAACGGGATTCTGGAAACCGTCCCAGCATGTCGAACACTTCTTTGATATGTTTGCTGGTCAGCACACCTTCCGCCATAACAATGGCTGTCACATGCCCCCAAGCCATGTGTAATTGAGCCGTACGGAACAGCTCGTTCAGCGCCAGACTCATGGTTTTCCCTTCGGCATGTCCGACCCATACAGGCGGTGTATCTGCACTTTTGGTTGAACTTTCACTTTTGGCGACACTTGCAAAATCCAGCGTTTGTACATACAGATGATACATGCCGTCCTTATAATCAATCCCAAAGGCTTTGGCGTAGTCTACCTGTTGAATCTCAAAGGCACTCCAGCACCCACTCGTCATCACGCACATCGATAGGCTTAACAGACCTAGCATATATCGCTGTAACAAGTGTTTCATCGTTCGTTCCCTTTCTTGCGGGGCTCCTGGGTCTCGAGATAGACGGGTCTTCGTTTACCTAACCCCTTTGGCAGTTTGAATAATGAAGCTATCGCTTGTTTGAAATGAAGCGGTGTTAACGGCGTGAGATATGGAATGCCAAATGATTTGAGATCGGTCAGGTAGATGAGGAACATAATCAACGATAGGATGAACCCATAGATGCCGAGGGATGCCCCCAGGACAAAACAAAGGAACCGCAGGATCAGCACAGAACTGGTCATGACCTGATTCACAATGGTTGCTCCAGCTACGACGGTAACTGCGATGATGACAATCATGAGGGGAGAGACCATGCCGGCTCGAATGGCGGAATCTCCGATAATCAGACCTCCAACGACAGTTAATGTCTGGCCGATGGCACTTGGCAAACGTACCCCTGCCTCACGGAACAGCTCCATCAGCAGCATAATGAGAAACATCTCCATTCCCGATTCCATCGGAAGTCCCATGCGTCCAACTGAGATCGTTGCGACTAGAGGAAAGGGGATCTGATCCATATGAAAGGATGTCAGCGCAATATAGAATCCGGGCAGGAACACGGTGATCATCAGGCCAAGAAAGCGCAGCATCCGTCCTACGTTCACAGGCAAGAAGGGAAAGCTGGCATCCTCCGGGGATTTGAGCAGAAGAAACAGATTGACTGGCCCAATGATGGCGCTGGGATTGCCGTCTACAATGAGGATAAAACGTCCATTCAGGAGACATTCTGCAGCAAAGTCAGGCCTGCCCGTATAATGGGTGACGGGAAACAAAGTAATCTTCGAAGGCGACAGCAATTCTTCCAGTTCATTGGCGGTCAAGATGCGTTCGGTCTCAATCTTACGCAACCGATCCTGGACGTCTTCGATTAGCTCCGGATTGGCGATATTCTTGATATACATCAATGCCACCTTGGTTGCAGAACGTGTACCGATCAGTTCGATATTACAGGCCAGTTGGTTCGTACGCAGACGGGTGCGTATCAAGGCAACATTAACGGCAAGTGGTTCAATGAACCCATCTCTTGCCCCGCGGATCGAAACTTCGGTGGTCGATTCCTCCGGTGTCCGAGTAGGGATGTTAGATATATCAATACTCCACATGGTTTGCAGGGATGGTATACAGACTAACATATGACCTTCAAAAACACGGAGAGACATCAGTTCAGTTCCAAATGCCGGATCTTGCAGATCCATTCGGGTCCAATCCAGGCTGATGCACTTTTCAATGTCGGATGTACGGATAAAGTGTGTATTTTCATATGTTCGTCTGAGTTCAGGGAGAATAATATCGTAGATCGCTTCACTATCTACCATACCGCTGCAATAGGTCATAATGAGTTGCATCGGAGGTTCTCCGATCATATGACTATTGATGATGACATCATCAGATCCGGCAAAAAAGGTATTCAGGTTATGCTCGTTCATTCGGAACGGTTCAACGTCAGGATTATTCTTGGGTTGGGTTGAGATCGGCACGTTTGGGAGCCTCCTTGTCCTTTTTGTGGATTAATGCGGCAATGGTCAATATTACGGTAACGATGGATACATAAGCGAGCATGACCGGGAACTGAATATGGTCCACATAATAATCCACGTAATCAATGCGCCACCATTGCATCGCCATGAAGCTCATGATGACGGTAATGGTGAGAATCGCGATATATCGTTTCTTCGGTCTGCGGAAATTCAGCAGATCCACGATGAGATACATGGATATGGCGACCCTTGCGAAGGAACCACTGAGCCACTGATAGATGGACAGAAAATCAACGTGTTGCAAAAGTTTGCCGATATTCACAAGTTTCCATTGCTCATAGGGACTGTTTCGTTGTTTGGCTGCTTCTTCGGGACCAAATTCCACGATGGCTCCGATGGTTGGTCCGATCGCCATACTGAGCATAAACACGCCAAGGATCAGAACGTGCCACCAACGAATTTTGCCTTTGACTTCATGTTGGAATAACATAAGAATCCAGATTTCCATAAGCCCGGCAAGAGAGTAGATCATGCCCCGCCACACGGGACCCATGCCGTTCTCCATAATCGGGAACAATAGACTGTAGTCTTTGTATTTCATATTGGCGGACATTACAAAATAACCTAGCAAAATTACAAAGGGCAGTAGCAGACTGGAAGTCATCGCAATGGAGCGTATGCCTTTAGCCGCTGCCCACGCAGCAACCAGTGCTCCGCCACCTGCCAGAACATAGGGAGGTGTGAATTGAAGATACGTGGATACGGTCCAGTTGGTTGTCTCATACAACGTATGTGTGCCAAGCGTGAACAGCAGAATGGAAGCGGAGATTCGGAAGATCCAGGAAGGGACCGCCCCGAATTCTCGCGTAATCCAATCTGTTAATCGCTGTCCACGTACTCGCCGAATGATGATATACATCATACATAGAAACAACATGAAAAAAGGGCCAGCCGCCACGACAGACAACCATCCATCCCTGCCTGCTGCTTCGAGAATTCCTGGAATGGACAAGACATGGCAGACCAGTCCGGCACTTAATAAAATGATGGAAAAGGACAACCAAATGGTAATTTGACCTTTTTCACGACTCATGCGAATCCTCCTTTCCAATGAAGGAAGTTTCCGTTAGGTTGTACAGCATACAGGAAGTTGATTCCTTTTTCAGATTTTTTCACAGAAAGCTGCAAGCGATATGGACGGACTACGCAGAAAGCTTTAACATACAGATATAGCAATGTCGAAGACAAGCACCGAGCGAAGCATAGAGAAATAGGGAGGAAACCTGCGATGACAAATACAACGAAGGCACCTGGAGAGACAAAAGTTGGCTTTATTGGTACAGGCGTGATGGGTAAAAGCATGGCTGGGCACATCCAGCAAGCGGGATATCCGCTGCATGTGTACACGCGAACTGCTGCCAAAGCGGAAGCGTTGGTGAAGGAAGGTGCCGTATGGCATGACACACCAGGCAAACTGGCTGCTGCGTGTGATGTCATCATAACGATGGTGGGGTATCCGAAAGATGTAGAGGAGATTTATCTCGGTGAGGATGGTCTCGTAGCCAATGCCAAACCGGGTTCATATCTGATTGATATGACAACATCCAGTCCGCTACTGGCTGCACGAATCTTTGAAGCTGCGGAAGCCAAAGGACTGCATGCACTGGACGCGCCTGTGTCGGGCGGTGATATCGGAGCGCAGAACGCGAAGTTGTCCATTATGGTTGGTGGTAGTTCGGAGGCCTTTGAAGCCGTGCGTCCGCTGTTTGAGCAGATGGGCACCAACATTGTGCTGCAAGGCAAGGCGGGAGCCGGGCAGCATACCAAAATGTGCAACCAGATTGCCATTGCCTCTGGCATGATGGGTGTATGCGAAGCACTTGCCTATGCCAAGACGTCTGGTCTGGACGCGGAGACCGTGTTGAAGAGCATTGCTACCGGTGCAGCCGGAAGCTGGTCGCTCAGCAATCTCGGTCCGCGCATGATCGCAGGCGATTATGAGCCTGGATTCTATGTGAAACATTTTATCAAAGACATGGGAATTGCACTGGAGTCTGCAAAAGCGATGGGCATGAAAACGCCTGGGTTGGCCCTGGCCGAATCCCTGTATCAGGAAATAGCGAATAATGGGCTGGAAGAGAAAGGTACTCAGGTGCTCTACACCTATTATCTTCAGGCTTAACAACCAAGAGAACAGCAGCGTATTCTTTTTCTATTCAGGAAAGGGTTGCGCTGTTTTTTTTCAATTTTGCGGCTTGTTTATGCGTCTAAAGTCACGAAATTGGTTAAATGTTCATATGTACTTTGCGTATTGGAGAGATTTTGATCGTTTTCCCTTTATTTTTACCCCGCTTTATCCGACATAAGTAATAGAAGTTTACATAATGAATGTGTCAAAGGATGTTATTCCTCCTGTAATGGTCACCCGTAACCCACACTATAATAGAACGGAGCTTGCCCATGTTCAAGAAAATCCTGTCTCTGTTCAAGACACAACCAGAGCTTGCGAACCAGATTACAGCCTCCGCTTCAGCGTTACCATCAACGACAACCATTCCCCCGCGTATGGTCCGTAGTAAGCGCAAGAAAAAGGCGGAAGGGGATTGGACACGCCAGCCGGAGGAGCCTAGCACAGCAGATCAGCTGATAGGTCTTCCAAGTCAATATAAAGTGCTGAACGATCTGCTCGTTACCAATCCGAAGTCACGCTCCGGTTATTCGCAGATTGATCATGTCGTGATCGGTCCTCGGGCAATCTTTGTGATCGAAACCCGAAATCTGACGACAGGTGAGATTCGCGGCGGAAGAAGAGAGGCCAATTGGTCGGTCAGCAGCAGCCGGGTCAAAATGTACAATCCACTCATGCAGCATCGTGCACATGTGGAAGCCATCCATGCACACCTCGGAGACTACAAAAGAGTACGCCTTGTCTCCATGGTGACCTTCACCAACCGTTGCCGCATCAGTGTTGATCCTGCTGTGAGGTATGTGAACTCGGATGAACTGATCATCTACGATCATGAGTTGGTGGAAACGATTCAGCGGAAGACGGAACGACTTGAGAGTGAGGTTCCCGAAACCGTATTTCAAGAGAAAGATATTCAGGCGATCTACGCTCTGTTATCATCGGTTAATTCCACGGATCCTCAGATTCGGTCAGAGCATATGGAGAAGGCCAAAGGGATCAAATAATTACGCTTCACAAACACTGTTGTCCATACGGGCGGCAGTGTTTTTGCGTTGCGGTGGTAGTTAATGCACGCCTAGTAAAAGGCTTTAGACACAGGTATATCGTCGTATACAACCGGTTTTTAACTTATGATAGAATGTAGACCATGTCCAATTGTGTGAATCAAGCATGTTATATGAAAGGATATTTTTGTAAGTAGGTGTTCAAGTCTTGGAGCCAGAGGTTAATGGTTCTCAGGAATATACATACGATAGGGGAAGATTATACGATGAAATGGAATTATACGATAAAGACGTTCACAGTTATGCTTGGTTTGGCAACGATTCTGACAGCTTGTGGTGGCGGAGCTAAAAAGACGTCATTGCCGGAGTCTGCTTCCGGTACAGAAGTTGCTTCATCAGAAACAAGCAGCCCAAATGCTGCTGTAACAGAAACCGCAGCAACCGGTTCGAAGGGGAGTGAGGAGACAGGTTCAACTACAGAAGAATCTTCTTCAACTGACGACGGCAAGATTGGAAAGGACACCACACTGGAAGAGTTGAAGCAGCAGTATGCCGATAAACTTGGTTATATCCGTATCCCGCTTACGGATCATCCGGTGCGTCGAGTCAGTGAGGAACGTTCCAAAAATATTAATGTGGCCAACTATAGTGATGCCGTTGTGGACATGAATGCAGAGGTTCCAATTCATTCCGATTCGCAGCGGTTAATTGATGATGCCTTTCCATTTTTCACAACCGTACAAGCACCTGATGAATCTTATATAAATTGGGAAGAAGCAACCAATCTGGAGCGTGCCATGGTGAAAACACTGTTTATCGCCCGTGAAGGTCTGCTAATTACTGAGGATGCGATGAAAAATAAGGATTATAGCAGTACATCATTCCAGGATTCGATGGATTTCTTCAGGGTCACAGCGAAATTTGAATCCATGGCACCTGTTGCACAGCATCCGCGTGACATTACGTTGAGTACGCTATACGACAAAGCACGCACGTCATGGGGCAAGCTTGCTGCGATGGACCCGGAGCAGGATGAAGCGGCGTTTGCCGAGATGTACAAGACGACGAGAACCGATGCCAATAATGCCATGGGGTTGCTTAATGTTCTGTTGTCTACGAATGAGGAAGAACGGATCAAAGAAGTTTACGGGGAATAAAAATGCCGTGATCCAGAGTTAATCTGAATCATCCTGGTAACATGTCTGGATCACATGCCTACAAACTCTGACTACCGCTTGAAGCGGGGTCAGGGTTTTTCTGGTTTTTTCCAAGAGGTGTATGATATGTTTTTAGGAGTAAGACATGTACGGAATATAGGTGAGGTGTGTGAAAGATGTGGTGGATGAACTTTTGTAAACGCTTTAAATTTAAAACGAAGCTAATCTTGTTTTTATCTACCGCAACGGTCTTAATCTCCGGAATCACAGGGTTGATCACCTATCGCATCCATATCGACCTGTTCAATGAAGAGGTCAGTCGCCAGTATAGTCTTACCGCAGAGCAGATTCTTGCACGTCTGGATTCCAGGGTACACGACATGTATAAAGTCACCGATTATATCACACTGAATCCCTCCGTAAAAAATGCCATCAAAGCACAGACCTCTGGCATCTCGTCCTACGATCAGATGAAGCTGGAAGATGAACTGGATGATCAGTTGTATCAGGTAAGGCTGGATGCACCGGAGATCATGGGGCTCCGCATATATGACCTGAAGGATAACATATTTAATCTCGGCGCCTTTGCTGGCTCATTTCAACAGATGGATCCTTCCTATCTGGCAGAGATGGTTCATAGACTGGAAGGAACGGGCGGCGAATATGGTTGGAATCGTTTGGGGCCGGATGCTTTCTTGCAGGAGGAACAATCCAATTGGATTCTGGCGGGACGATTAATGCGGTCTGTTGATCTGGAGACCTATGGCGTCATGCTAATTCTGTTTAACACCTCGTTGTTCGAATCGTATCTCAAAGATCTGCGACTGAATGAGGAAGTTGCTGTCTACTTGTTTGACGCAGATGGTGAGCTTCTATATGCCTTTCATAATCAGGATGCGGATCCACCCCCACTTACCGAGCTAAGCCTAGGGGCGACGGAGATCAGGGACGAGCAGGGAACAACCCAATTGTATACGAAGCAAACGTCAGACAAAGCGGGCTTCACCCTGGTCAGCAAGGTCTCACTGGCTCAGATTCAGAACAAGGGAAAGATTATTGTAAAAGTTGCTGTGTTCTCTGCGGTAGCCAGCATATTTTGCTCCTGGTTCATCATTACCGTAATTAGCGGCAGACTGTTGCGTCCACTTGCGAGTCTAGTCAACGCGATGAAAAGAGTGCGTGATGGACAGTTCGATACACGGGTACGGATCGAGACACGGGATGAGCTCGGTTTCATCGGTGAACGATTCAATGCAATGGCTTCCCGGATTGATACGCTTATACATGAAGTGTATGAGCGCGAACTCAGTGAATAAGAAGCTGAACTCAAAGCTATTCAGGCCCAGCTGAATCCCCATTTTCTGTATAACACGCTGAGCATGTTTTTCTGGAAGTTCTATATGCTTGGTGATGAGAAATCGGCTCGCCTGGTCACTGCCTTGTCCGAGATGCTGCAGTATACGCTGGAACCCGTGCAGCAACTAACGACCGTACAGGATGAGATGAAGCAAATAGATCACTACCTGCAGATTCAGCAGGCCCGGTATCAGGAAGCCTTGTCGATTGAAATTGCCGTTCCTGCTGAATTGTTTCGCTGTCAGGTGATCCGACTGTTGCTTCAGCCCATCGTGGAGAATGTTTTTGTTCATGCCTTCTCGGACAAAAGGAACAACCGCCATCTGGAGATTCGTGGCTCGCGGCAAAACGGGCATGAAGGAGAGCCGGATCTGCTCATCATTGAAATTTCAGATAACGGCTGCGGCATGCACGCATCGGTCATTGAACGCATTATGAAGCCAGTGGCACATGCCGATGAGGAACGTCAGCACATTGGCATGCGGAGTGTACTTCGAAGAATTGAGTTGATTCACGGTGAACCCTACGGTGTACAGATCGAGTCGACTGTGGGAGAGGGTACGCTAGTACGTCTTCGTTTGCCTTATCAGATCGGTGAGGACTCATGCCGGGAAATTCAGGTGACTGAAAGGAGTAGGTTCTGTTGAATGGACGTATGCTTGTAGTGGATGATGAAGCATTATTTCGTCAGGGTCTGATTCATCTGGTTCGCAATAACCCCCTCGGGTGGGAGGTCGTTGGGGAAGCGGCCGATGGAGAAGAAGCGATACAGGCTGTACACAGCTACACACCTGATCTGATCATTACGGACATCAACATGCCTGTGATGGATGGTCTAGATTTGGCCGAACGTATACACGAGAGTGGACTGGACATTATGATTATCATTTTGACAGGTTATCGTGAGTTCGAATATGCACAGCGTGCCATCCGATATGGGGCAATTGAATTTTTGTTAAAGCCTTTCTCTCTCGATGAAGCATGTCAGGTGTTACAAAAAGCACATGAACGATATCGCCGAAAACAGTCCGACATTCGGATCAGGGAACAATACAGCCAGGTGGACCGTACCGAGAGACTGCGAGAGGAACTGACTTTGTTGCTGCTCCACCATCAATTCGGATCGATAATGAATCGGATCGAGATGTTGCTAGAAGAAGCGTCCGGGATGAGCTTGTCACAAGGCAAAGCGGAGATTCATATGCTTATGAAGGTCATGACGGACTTACTGGTACAACAGCTTCAGCCTCAGGAATCCAGTGGTATGGACTCAACTGCCCCAGATCCACTGCTCTGGATTCATACCATACCTGAAGTCATCGCTTGGGCGAGATGCAAGAGCGAAGAGTGGGTGGATATGCTGATGCGGCTAACTCAGGAACAGCAGGATCATGTCGTTACACGTGTTATACAGTATATTGAAATGAACTATTCCAGCACATGCACGTTGCAGGCCGTGGCTGCCCATGTTCATGTGACTCCCAACTACTTGAGCCATTTGTTCAAAAAAGAGACAGGACAAGGCTTCAGCCAATATGTCAGCAAGCGTCGAATTGATAAGGCGAAGCTACTGCTGCACAGCACTCGGCAGAGCATGGCAGATATAGCGGAACTGACCGGGTTCGATAACTCCAGTTATTTTACAACCGTATTCAAACAGATGACGGGGGTATCGCCCCGCGAATATCGCAAGCAAGTAGCCAAGTGAAGTGCCCGGTAGCAATCCCCCTTGAACTGCTGCAGGGTCTCAAATTAAAGAGAAGCCTTCTCTTAATATCTGTTCGTTTCCAAGGTCAACCCCACCATGTGGGGTTATTTTTGCGTAGAAAATTATAAAAGGATCGTTAAATAACAAATGTTTACGCTTACATTTTTATCTAAAATACAACTATAGTACATCAACAGCAGAGAGGAGTGATGGATGTGAAGGGGGAACTGACCGCAGGTCCGCCGTCTGGATTACAACCGCCGGACAGTGAAATGAAGCAGCGGATTCGGCAGCAGCGGCTTCGACGATTCAAGATGAATATACCGTTAATCTTGATGTTTGTTCCGGTGATTATGTTCTACCTGACCTTTCGTTATGCACCCATCGGAGGGCTGGTCATGGCCTTTAAGGATTACAACTTCTATGATGGGCTGTGGAACAGTCCATGGGTGGGCTTTCAGCATTTTCAGACGCTGTTCAGTGATCCGCGCACGGTGGAGATTATTCGCAACACCTTGTTCCTCAGTCTGTTAAGCATCATTATCGGGTTTCCCATTCCGATCATTCTGGCCATTATGCTGAATGAAGTGCGAAACATGGCCTTTAAGCGAACGGTGCAGACGGTGGTCTATATGCCACACTTCTTTTCCTGGGTCATCATTGCGATGATGATCATGACGGTTTTCTCTTTGGAAAATGGGATCGTCAACCGCTGGGTCGAGGCCTGGACGGGAGCGCCTTATCCGTTCATGTACAACAAGGGTTCGTGGGTAGCGGTGTTTGTTGGCTCAGGGATCTGGAAGGACATGGGCTTTAATGCCATCATTTTTCTCGCGGCACTAACGACCATTGATCCGAGTCAATACGAGGCTGCACAGATGGATGGGGCCAGCAAAATGCGCCAGATCTGGCATGTTACCCTTCCGGGTATACGCTCTACCATTATTCTCCTGCTGATTCTGTCGATGGGGCGGGTGATGGAGGTCGGATTCGACCAGGTGTATATGCTTCAGAATTCCAATGTCAATGAGATAGCAGATGTAATCAGTACCTATATCTACCGCACCGGTCTTCAGGGAGCACAGTTCAGCCTGACAACGGCGATGGGATTGTTCGAATCACTGGTTGCATTTATCCTCATTTTCAGTGCCAATTATATCGCGCGTCGATTCAACGAAGGTTTGTGGTAGGGAGGGAGAACAGCATGAGAAAAACCAAAGGAGAAAAAGTCTTTTATCTAATCAATTATGTATTGTTGTCATTGATTGCCGTCAGCTGTATCCTGCCCTTACTGAACATTGTTGCCTTGTCATTTAGTGATGCGAGAGCGGTTGTTTCAGGTCAAGTGGGGTTATGGCCCGTCGATTTCACCTGGTTCTCCTATCACAGCCTAATTACGGGAACGCCGATTCTGAATGCATTCTGGAACAGTGTGGAGATCACATTGATTGGTACAGGGCTCAGCATGGCGGTGACGATTATGGCGGCATATCCGCTGTCACGTAGACATTTTTATCACCGGCGCTTCTTTACGATGGCGATGGTGTTCACGATGATTTTTAACGGCGGACTTATCCCGACTTATTTGGTCGTGCAAAATCTCGGTCTTGTGAACAGTTACGGCGCGCTTTGGCTACCGGGTCTGGTGAGCACGTACAACATGCTGATTATGCGATCTTATTTTGAAAATCTGCCGGGGGAAGTGGACGAGGCTGCGCGCATCGATGGTTGTGGTGAACTGGGGCTTTTGTTCCGAATTGTGTTGCCATTATCCAAACCTTTGCTGGCGACTATTGCTCTCTTTTACGGCGTGGGTTACTGGAATTCGTTCATGAGTGTGATGATTTATATCAATGATACGTCCAAATACAACATGACCGTGCTCGTCCAAAATATGATTATGTCCAATCTGAATGTACAGGATTTTACCGATCCAACGATGATATCTAATCTGACCCCGGAAGGCATCCGGGCAGCAGCTGTCATTGTGATGGTCATACCCATTTTGGCAGTGTATCCGTTCTTGCAGAAGTACTTCGTTAAAGGGGTCATGCTTGGATCAATTAAAGGTTAAAGCAGTCTGTGGGTTAACCCGCATGGGTTCATATTACAGGAGAGAAAGAGGGTCTTATCTATGGCGTTAACGATGAAGGCATGGATGAAGTCGGGTCTCGTTCTGGGCTTGATCGGTGGTTTGCTGGCGGGATGTACAGGAGGTAACGGTAGCGAACAGGCGGAAGGCGAAGGCAACAGGGGGAACATTACGTCAACGATCTATGATCGGGGCGCGGTCCCAAGCGGCATGGGTACGATCGAAGATAATATGTGGTCCAAGTGGATTAACGAGAATGGCCCGGCAAATGTAAAATATACAGCAGTTCCCCGCTGGGAGTCCCAGTCGAAACTTAACGTATTATTCGCTTCTGGCAGTGCACCGGATATTATTTTTGAATTCGGTACGCCCATCCGTAACACACTGTTTAATCAGAAACAGCTGATGCCGCTGGATGAGTTGATCGAGAACTCGAGTGTGGAATACAAAGCCTTGATGGAGAAATATCCCCAGCTCAAGAAGGCTGGCATCAAAAGCGATGGTAAGCTCTATGAAGTGGGACGTATGAACGAGGTGTTTCCACTAACGAGCTTTTTTATTCGGGAAGACTGGTTGGAAAAGTTGAATCTGGAGGTACCGACCAATGAGGAAGAGATGCTGGCGGTAGCCAAGGCATTCACGGAGAATGATCCCGATGGAAACGGAGCTAAGGATACATACGGCATCGGTGGATTTCAGTTCGGCGATACAGCGGGTCTGTTCCGCTATATGTACAACGCCAACTGGGTGAATGTGGAGGACGGGGAGATGGTGGTTGGTCCCAACAACATGAAAGAAGCCACGGCATTCAAACGTGCATTATATGAAGCAGGAGTGGTGGATAAGGACTTATTGACCGACAAGGACGGGGCCAAGGCAAAGCAGGATTTCCTGAATGGCAAAATCGGTATGTACGCAGCCATGACTTCGGATTATACCGGGTTTGCAGCGAAGGAACTGGACACACTGATGCAGAATGTTCCTGAAGCCAAATTAAAGGTCATCGCTCTGCCAACCACGTCCGTAGGACAGCACACGATGGTGTGGAATAACCCGGTTCAGATGACTGCAGCTGTGAATGCACGAGCCAAAAATCCGGAAGCAGTTATGCAATATATCGATTTTCTGACCAAAATAGAGTCAGGCCGAACCTTCAAAAATGGATTTGAAAACACGCATTATACGCTGAACGATCAAGGCTGTCCGCGGATCTCGGATCAGGAGAAATACAAGCAGGAGATCAGCTGGGCAGGCGATTACGCCATGTTGTACAGCCGTCTGGAGGAAGGCAAATGCGGGTACACAGAAATGCTGTTCAGCGAAGAGATCCCATCGCAGAAGGAAGGACTTCGACTATTCAAGGAAGCGCGTGAGGTATACATGACGGATCTTCCGGTAGGAGAGGGTGTTACCCATTCAGAACATATGCCGCAGCTACCCAAGGAGCTTCAGGTGAAGTTGACCAATGTGACAACAGCGATCAACGATATCTTTACCCGCTCCATCATTGGCGGAAGCAAATATACAGTCGAACAGGCTGCAACGGAAGCACAGCAGAAGTGGGAGCAAGGCGGGGGCCCGGAGATTGAAGCATGGTACAAAGACTGGTGGGGCAAGGAAAAGGATAATGTACTAGTCTGGGACGACTTCTATGAAATCTATGAACAACAACAGGCTGATTTTGAAAAAGCAGAGTGAATTCAAGGATTCAAATCATTCATGAAATTTATAATTTTGGTGTTGTAGAAATAAGCGCTCTGATCCCCTGATCAGAGCCTTTTTATGTTTGGGCTTCAAATAGGGGAATATTTGACTGAAAAATGAAGTGAATAGAAAATTCTCGCATCTCGCTTGAAACTATATCCAGAACGATGCGTATCATAAGGTATTAATTGTTTTTTAATGTAGAAAATTGCCGTATTTCAGAGTATAGTTAAGGAATAATTTAACTTATATTCAACATGATGTAGATATGAAAGTTACTGAAAAATCTTGAAAAGAATGTACGGAACACCAGGTTGAAACTATTGGAGGTTGAGTATGAGTATGAGTTCATTTAAAAGCTGGTTAAATTCAACAAAACAAGGACTTGAAGAGCAAGTCAAAAAGTTTAAAAATAAAGATTTTATGGATGCCGTGGTTGCAGGTTGTGCACTGGTTGCTTTTGCAGATGGTTCCATTGACGAAGCGGAAAAGAACAAGATGGCCGGTTATATCAACCTGAGTCAGGAATTGAAAGTATTTGATATGGCTGAAGTGATTACACGCTTTAATCATTATGTCGCGAACTTTGAGTTCTCTCCAGAGATCGGGAAGCAGGAAGCGCTGAAAGCTATTGGGAAATTCAAAGCCAAGCCGGATGTAGGACGCGTTATTGTGGGTGTATGCAGTGCGATTGGTTCAGCTGACGGCAACTTTGATGATCAGGAGAAAAGAGTCGTTGCTGAGATATGCATCGTACTTGGACTGAACCCGAGTGAATTCAATCTCTAAGTAGCTATTTTACATATGAAGGGAGGTGAAAATCAGTGGCAAGCATTAATTTGGTCAAAGGACAGAAGATTGATTTAACCAAAGGCAATGCAGGACTTACTGAGGTGATTGCTGGTCTCGGTTGGGACCCGGTAACTGCCAAAGGTTTCTTTGGAAGAAAAAAACAAGCGGATATCGATTGTGATGCATCGGCGATCATGTTGAATGAGGAAGGCAAGTTGGTCAAGGACTCCAACCTGGTTTGCTTCCACAACAAGCAAAGTGCATGTCGTTCGGTTATCCATTCAGGTGACAATCTAACAGGACAGGGAGACGGTGACGACGAACAGATCAAAATGGATCTGTCCCGTATTCCTGCTGATGTTCATAAAGTATTAATCGTTGTTAATATCTACGATTGTGTCAATCGCAAGCAAGATTTTGGCATGATTGAGAAGGCTTATATTCGTATTCTGGATGGTAAAAATTCCAGTGAGCTCGTGAAGTTCAATCTATCCGAAAACTACACAGGTTCAACAGCGTTGATCTGTGGTGAATTGTATCGTCATGGAGGCGAATGGAAATTCTCGGCAATTGGAGAGGGTTCCCATGCGGTACATATCAACGAACTCGCTCGCAGGTACTCCTAAGTACAAGATTTAACCTAAATCGACAATAATCCTGATATTCATATGTCACGATAACTACAATACACTTAAATAAGCGAGGATGATCATACGATGGCAATTAATCTCTCTAAAGGTCAAAAAATCGATCTGACTAAAACGAACCCAGGTTTGACAAAAATCACAGTAGGCTTGGGCTGGGATACCAATAAGTATGATGGCGGAAAAGACTTTGACCTGGATGTATCGGTATTCTGTGCCAATGCAAACGGTAAAGTAGAAGGCGAGAAAAACTTCATCTTCTTCAACAATCCACAAAATGAAAATGGTTCTGTTGTTCACACCGGTGACAACCGTACAGGAGATGGCGATGGTGATGATGAGCAGATCAATATCGACCTGCCTAACGTACCCGCGAATGTAGAGAAAATTGCATTCTCCATTACAATCTACGAAGCTACAGAACGTAGCCAGAACTTCGGACAAGTCTCCCGTGCTTATGTGCGAATCGTCAACGAAGCAAACAGCGAAGAACTGATTCGTTTCGACCTGGGAGAAGACTTCTCCATCGAAACAGGTGTAGTTGTTGGTGAATTGTATCGTCATAGCGGCGAGTGGAAGTTCAGTGCCATCGGTAGTGGTTACCAAGATGGATTGGTTGGATTGACACGCGACTACGGTTTGCAATAGGACGTACAGTACGACTTACAGGATGGGAAGAACCGTCTCCTGGACGGTTCTCCTTTTCATTTAATCACATATTTTGGAAAGGTGGAAAAACAAATGACGATCAGTCTTGCCAAAGGACAACGTATTGACCTGACTAAGACGAATCCGGGCCTTACCCGTGTGGTGGTTGGTTTGGGTTGGGATACAAACAAATATAGTGGTGGAGTCGACTTTGACCTGGACGCTTCGGCTTTTTTGTTGTACGAAGATGGAAAAGCCAAAGGTACGGATGACTTTGTTTTTTACAACAATCCAAGCGGCGGTGCGGGTTCAGTGACACATACCGGTGACAATCGTACGGGTGAGGGTGATGGCGATGATGAACAAGTTGTTGTTGACTTCAGCAAAATCCCTGCGCACATTCACCGGATCGGTATTACGGTAACCATCTATGATGGAGATGGACGAGGGCAGAATTTTGGACAAGTCTCCAATGCTTTTGTTCGTGTTGTAGATGCTGCAAGTGATCGGGAAGTGCTTCGTTTCGACCTCGGAGAGGACTATTCCACAGAAACAGCTGTGGTGTTCTGTGAGTTTTACCGTGCAGGTGCAGACTGGAAATTCCAGGCGGTAGGCAGTGGCTTCACCGGTGGACTATCTGCTTTATGTAAAAATTACGGGCTGGATGCACAATAACATAACTTGGCATAGAAAGGTGAATCTGCTATGGCGATTTCTGTCGTGAAAGGCCAGAAGAGTGATCTGACCAAAACCAATCCGGGCTTGTCTCGTCTAACGGTAGGCATTGGTTGGGAGGCAGCCTCGGGTGTAGAGCTGGACACATCAGCATTCCTTCTGGGTTCAGACAATAAAGTGGCTGGAGATGAAGATTTTATCTTTTATAATCAGCCCTCTACCTCGTTCATCACGTATATGGATGGTGGACAGGTTGGTGGCGAGAAGAAACAATTCGCCATTGATCTTGGCAAAATCCCTGCCCGAATTGAGAAAATCGCCTTCAGCTTGACGATTCATGACGGTGAAGCACGACGCCATCATTTTGGACAGGTTCAGCATGGTTTTCTACGGTTTGCCAATGCAGCTACAGGTCAGGAAGTAATGAGATATGATCTGGGAAGCGGTTTTACAGTGGAGACCGCGATTGTCATCGGTGAATTGTATCGTCATAACGGAGAATGGAAGTTCAATGCAATAGGGTCGGGTTTTGCAGGTGGTTTGAATGCACTCTGCGCTAACTTTGGTGTGGATGTGGATGGTGGATCAGACCCTGCACCAACGACTTCAACCGTTCCTCCGACAGTTGTACCGACTCCACCACCCCCGGCGCCCGCACCAGAACCGACGCCTGCTCCTGTGAATTCGATCAATTTCAGCAAAATTGAATTGAAGAAGAAGGGCGACACCATTAACCTCAAGAAAAATGCGGGGGGACTTGGTGAAATCCTGATTAACCTCAACTGGAATCAACAGGGTAGCAAAGGGTTATTTGGTCGCAGCAAGAGTGTGGATCTGGACTTGGGCTGCCTGTTCGAGATGAAGGATGGTACACGAGATGTAATTCAGGCATTGGGACAAACGTTTGGTTCACTCAACCGTTTCCCTTATATTGCACTGGATGGGGATGACCGGACGGGATCGGTTAAGACGGGAGAGAATCTGCGGATTAATGGTGCCCGTATCTCGGAAATTGAGCGCATCTTGGTATTTACCTATATTTATGGTGGTGTGGCCAACTGGTCTCAAGTAGACGGTGTGGTAACTATCCAGCAGAAGGATGGCCCGGATATCATTGTCCGAATGAATGAATACGGGAGCCCGCTTGGCATGTGTGGCATCGCGATGTTACGCAATGTGAACAATGAGACATTCAGTATTGAACGAATCGTGCAGTTCTATAATGGGCATCAGGCGTTGGACGAGGCTCATGATTGGGGGATGCAGTGGGTTGCGGGAAGAAAGTAATCATTTGTATTTATTCAATATATAAACGCTGTATCGGTCAGCGCCATTGCAAGGATACTGTTGACCAACGTTATCCTCGATAATAGACCATCAATCCCTCCAGACTAGGAGGGATTGGTTTTTATGCCCCGACAGCTGGAATCAACTATTGCAGATTGGCTATTGCCAAAGGTGCGAGGAGGAGACAACCCTGAAATATTTTAACTTTTTGAGTCTGGAAGAAGAAGATACTTTATTTTTCTCTTCACCCGTCTCGTTCAATCACCGGACTTCCAAAGATCTACTGGCATATGCTGTTGGGGCTGCTTTATATATGCCCGCGACGCGCACACATATCGCGGACGACATTATGAATGGTAAACATGAAGGTCTGACGACCATTATTATTGATCTGGAGGACGCTGTGGGTGACGACCAAGTAGAGTTTGCCGAGCAGTGTCTGGTACAGCATCTAACTCAACTGATGACTTATATGGAGACAGGCATGCTGAGTCAGGATCAAATGCCTCTTCTGTTTGCTCGTGTACGTTCACCACAACAGTTGGAACGTCTCATTGATACGTTGGGAGAATTGGTGTCCATGCTGACAGGCGTGGCATTGCCCAAGTTTTGTGTGGGCAATGGAAGAGCCTATTTCGACCAGATCCGCAGTTATAATCAACGGAAACCGGATCATTATCCCGTTCTCTATGGAATGCCTATATTGGAAACGGCTTCAATTATATATCGGGAGACACGTTGGGAGACCTTACTGGGCCTTCGTAACATCCTCGATGAAAATGTTGAATATGTGCTCAATGTACGCATTGGTGCGACCGATTTCTCCAGCCTGTTTGGACTACGCCGAAGCCCGGAATTGACCATATACGATATCGCCACGATCCGTGACTGCATCTCGGATATTATCAATCTGTTTGGACGAATGGACAAGCCGTATGTGATCTCAGGTCCTGTCTGGGAATATTTCAGTCAGCGGGAGCGCGTGTTCAAACCTCAATTACGACAGACTCCATTCGAAGAAACCCTGGGCAAATCAGGGCTGCATCTGAGAATGAAATATATTACGAACACAATGGATGGATTGATGCGTGAAGTCATGATGGACAAGGAAAATGGAATAGTAGGCAAAACGATCATTCATCCTTCTCATATTAAACCCGTACAAGCGATGTACGTTGTTACACATGAGGAATATTCCGATGCACAAGACATCATCGCCCGTAATGACGGTAGCTTGGGTGTGTTCAAAAGTAATTACTATAACAAAATGAATGAGATTAAACCACACTTGAGCTGGGCGAATCGAATTCTAATCCGATCACAAATATATGGGGTGTTACATGAACAGCAGCATTTTGTCGGGCTCTTGCCCAAGCACGAACAACAACATAACTACGTTCCCAATTCTTGATCAATTCAGTCTGAACGTTCAGGTTACACATAACCCGTTGCAACTTCCACTAGAATCTCTATTTTCCATGGCAGCACGCATCAATAAGAAACGTTCATTTCTGTTTGTAAGCAAACTGCTGGGCAAGCACATCCCGGTTAACCCGTATACCTCGCTTCTGAGTGGCGCGGCATTGGCTGTTCTGTTATATGAGCACCTGACTGAAAAGACGGAAGAGACGAAAGTTCAGATCACCGAGTGGAAACGGGAAATGGTCGAGGGGCTGATTGATCCCCAACAAGCCCGGCAAGTGTACAACATGCTGTTGCAAGAAAGCTTGAGTTTGCCGGAAACGATTCGTTTTGTTGGTTTTGCCGAGACAGCGACAGCGCTGGGTCACAGCATGTACGAGATGTTTGCTGATCAAGCTTCCTATATTCACACCACTCGCGAATATGTTCCAGCGATGCATCCAGATATTCAATTTGAAGAAGAACATTCCCATGCGATGGCTCATCGTTGTTATGCGTTGGATCATGAAGCCTTTGCAGGAGAGGGCCCGATTGTTCTGGTGGACGACGAGATTACGACGGGCAAAACGACGTTGAATATCATTCGGGATATTCAGGCCAGATACCCCCGGAAGCAATATGTGATTGCTTCGCTGTTGGACTGGCGTACGGAAGCGGACGAACTTCGGTTTGCCGAACTGGAAGCTGAACTGGGGATTACCATTACACCGTTAAGCCTGTTGAAGGGCCGTATTGAAGTGGTGGGTACTCCACAGTTGGAACCAACACAGCAAGATGAGCAGCTATCTCATCCTGCCGTAACGCTTCAAACCTCTACCGTTGCCGATGCCTTCGATCAGCTGCACGCTACTTCGGAGGATGGTGAAGGTAAACGTAGCACAGCGAGCTACGTCCAACATACGGGCAGGTTTGGTATGCAATCCCGTCATAATGGCGAATTGCGCCAGGAGATTAGCCGGATTGCAGAACGGCTTCGGACGCAGCGTACGGGAGAATGGACTTTGGTGATGGGAACAGGGGAGTTCATGTACATTCCGATGCGTATTGCTGCCGAGATGGGAGAAGGCGTGTTGTATCAATCCACTACCCGCAGTCCAATCCATACACATCCGGCTCCAGGATATGCTGTTCGTAGTGGTGCCGGATATGCCTCACCGGAAGACGCATCCGTTCGTAACTTTATCTATAACATCGCCCCGGGACAGTATGACGAGATTTTTGTTCTGCTGGAGAGACAGATGTCCGAAGAACGAATGGAACCGATGTTGAAGGTACTGGGGCAGTTGGGGTGTGGACACATTCATATCGTATATTGCGGCTTGCCAGAGAAGACAGGGGACAACGAGCAATGAACTTAACTACACTGGAGCTAATCAGACAACGTGAGATTCCGTCTCCCGAACCGATGGGCAGTTATGCTGCATCGGACGTTGTTTTCCTACTGAAGGATATCAGCCATGTGGATCTGGAAAAGGGAACGGGTGAACGGGAGCAGGCGATCCAATCCGGGGTTCATTATTCGGAGATGCTGCCCGTGGAATACCAGCCCACAGCAGAATACATCGAGCTGTTCCATCAGACACTGGAACAATCCGGTGCAAGAATTGCACGTCATACCGCCATTGTGGCTGAGAAGATTGTAGAGCGCAGGGGACTGAATCTTGTGCTGGTATCTCTGGCTCGAGCCGGAACACCTGTGGGCATCCTGATCAAACGTTATATTGAATTGAAATACAAGGTGACGATTCCGCATTATAGCATTTCTATTATCCGTGGCAAGGGTATGGACGAGAACGCAATTTTATATATTTTACAGCAGCATGGTCTGGAAACAGCCATTCAGTTTGTAGATGGTTGGACAGGAAAAGGGGCTATTCGCAAAGTGCTGAAAGAATCCTGTGACCAAATGGAACGGACTTATGGCATAAGTCTCGATGATGATCTTGCCGTGTTGGCCGATCCGGGGCAATGCTCAGGCACCTTTGGGACAAGGGAAGATTATCTTATTCCTAGTGCTTGTCTGAATTCCACGGTATCGGGACTGGTGAGCCGTACAGTACTTCGCGATGATCTGATTGGACCGTCAGATTTTCACGGGGCCAAATGGTATCGTGAATGGTCCTCTGACGATGTGTCGACCCAATACGTGGATACTATCGCTCAGCATTTTCCGCAAATGATGGATCTGGCGGAGATTCAAACGGAGGACAATGCTACTGGTACTTCGGAAATCACCTGGAAAGGCTGGCAGGATATCGAGTCCATTCAGCAATCCTTTGGTATTGCGAACATCAATCTGATCAAACCTGGAATCGGAGAAACAACCCGGGTGTTACTGCGCCGTGTCCCTTGGAAGATTCTTGTGGACCGTCTGGATAATCCGGATTTGCAACATATCATGATGCTCGCCAGAGACAGAAATGTGCCGGTTGAGGTATATCCGGGATTAACCTATTCCTGTTGCGGCATTATTCAATCCCTGGGAGGTGGAGGAGAATGATGATCTACGCAAGTGATCTGGACCAGACGCTGGTGTACTCCCGTCGTGCGCTCCGTATTCCCGAAGATACACCGGGACTTGTTCCCGCAGAGTGGATTAACGGCAAGTTGTCCGCTTTTATGTCAGCATATGCACTGGAGCGGTTGCAGTCTTTGCCACAAGACATTGTATTTATGCCGGTGACGACACGTACCGTGGAGCAGTACCGGCGCATTCATATTTTTCAGAGCGAATGTATTCCGAAATATGCGGTGACGAGTAATGGTGGCAACATCATTGTTGACGGTCAGGTAGACGATGAATGGAATCTGCATATGCGTTCTTTGCTTCGTCAGCAGGCAGCTACTCCCGAAGAGATCCTGAATTTATTTGACGATGTGCTGAGCCCGGAGTGGGTAATTAATCAGCGATTGTGTGATGAGCTGTTCTTTGCATTGCTAATCGAACGTGACAAGCTTCCAATGGAGCATATTGCGGAAAAGATTCGGGTGTTAGAGACGCTGGGATGGGAGAGTTCGATTCAGGGGCGGAAGCTCTATCTGGTGCCTTCGGCCGTGAACAAACGAGCTGCAGTGGAGCATATTAGGCAACGCATTGGCGATGTGCCTGTGATTGCTTCGGGTGATTCCTTGCTGGATCGTTGTTTGCTGGACTTTGCGCACTACGCCATTGCTCCGTCTCACGGAGAGTTACATGTGGAGAGACAGCGTGTACCTGAGCAGGTACCGTATCAATTTACGGAACAATTCGGTGCTTTTGCAGCAGATGAGATTCTCGATTACGTTCACCGTATTCATAACGATCAACAGACCCAGATAGACCATGCCGAGATAAGGGAGACCGTATAAATGAAAAAAATGAAGATTTACTTCAACCGTTGGTTCTCTGTAACGTATCATTATATGAATGCGATTCGGGACAATGAGGACGGTATGGAATTTGAGATCTACGGTACTCATCCTGATCCTGGACATATGGCATTACAGGGCTGTGATGTTGCAGAAGTTGAACCGCGTCTAACGGGCCGGGAATATGTTGATTTTTGCCTCGACTTTTGCCGTCGTCATCAGATTGATGTGTTTATTCCACGCTGGAACATGCTGGACATCAGCAGACATATCTCCCTGTTCGAAGAGATCGGTACACGGGTTATCGTATGCTCGGACACGGAATTGCTGGAACAATTGATGGAGAAAGACCGGTTCTATGAATCGGTGCGTGAGAAGGGCATTATGGAGATTCCGGATTATTTCACGGTCAGTAATGCTGCACAATTCCAGCAAGCCTATGAGGCGCTACGTGCACGTGGACACGATGTATGCTTCAAACCATGTAATGGTGAGGGTGGTATGGGATTCCGAGTGATTAATAATGAACGTGATCCGTTGCAGGAGTTGTTCGGATACGCGCTTAACTCCATTTCGTATGAAGATGCCCTGCGTGCGTTCTCTTCTGCTCCGTCCTTTCAAAATGTCATGGTGATGGAGGTACTGGAAGGATATGAATACAGCATTGATTGTCTTTCGGATCGCAATGGGAAACTATTAACGGCTATCCCGCGTAGAAAAGAAAGAGGACGTTTGCGCTTGCTTGAAGAAAACGAGGAATTGCTGGCGATTGCCCGCAATGTGGCAGAAGTATATCGGATTCCTTATAATTTTAATATACAGATGAAATATCGCAAGGATACACCGAAGTTGCTGGAGATCAATCCGCGTATGTCGGGTGGGTTGCACATGTCTTGTCTGTCGGGCGTGAACTTCCCGTATCTGGCGGTCAAGTCTGCACTTGGCCATGATATTGGACCACTTCATCCGAAGTTTGGCATACTGGGAAGTCATATCGAACAACCATTTATAATCGACGTTCAGAAGGTAAGCGGAGTACACCACGTCTAGCTGAGAATTTCCCTCAACATTGACACCTTCTGGATGGTTTTTTTACAATACGGATGAGAGGTTATTCAAAAAGTCCATCTTCTCGGTACTGAAAATCAGACTTTTTGAATATGCACTGTATGTGTTGTTAAGGCAGGAGGACAAGTAATGTTACGGAAAACGAAGATAGGTATAGGCGCATTGGTCGGTTATGGTCTTGCGGCGATCACGAGTCCCTTTCTACCGGATGTCATCACGTGGGCAATTCCGGCACTGGCAACTGTGGTCGGAGGATTGATTCCTTCACGTTCCACGCCACGTACACAGGTCCAGGGTTCGTCATCAGCCCCTGTACCCATTACAGATATCGGAAATGAACCATCCCGCTTGAATGGTGGACAAGCACCGAGCACAGTGCCAACAGGGGCGCGAGAAGCTTCTCTGGCAGAGCCCCAACCGAGTTCCACTCCCGCACAGCATGCAAGCACAGAACAAGCGAAGCCTTCCCGGACTGAACCAGATCCTGTATTTGATCCGGTGATTGAATACCTGGAAGTTCTGGAGGATATGATCATCTCCGAAGGTCAGAAGAACGAGCTGGATAATGAGATCGTGGAGAAATCATTGGCGTTGTTTGCCCGTTTGCAGCGTGTGATTCCTTCCCTTCAGGAACTAAATAACGGAGATATCAACCATACGGTGCGCAGACTGATTTTAAAAGACCTGAACGGTTTTATTAATCCATTTTTACGTTTAAGTGGAGAAGCCAAACGCAACAATCGGCGTATGCTGCTGAATGGTCTTCGAGACGTGGATTCCAAGATATCGGATATTGTATCAACGATTGAACATAAAGACTTAATGGAGCTCCAGAACAAAGCGGAACTAATACATCAACGGTATAACAGCTCTGAATTATAGGAGGGATTGGCATGGCAACGGAATGGGCTCAGTTGAAGCAGGAAGATGAGCAACGGATTAACCAGGAAGCAACACAGCTTATTCAGAAAGTGTCCCAAAGTGATCCGGCTCATCTGGATACCTTAATGGATGATATCGGCAAGTTGGGCGTGAAAACACAAGAGAGAGCAGGACAGACTCTCAAGTTGCTTGATCGCCCAGTCAATGAATTGATGTCCGGGAACCGGGCAGAGGTATCAAACATGATCCTGAAGCTCCGTGATGAATGTGAGAGTTTGCAGCAGAGTAAAAATGTGAGTTTTGTCGGGAAGTTGTTACGTAAAAGCCCGCTGAAAAACTATGTATACCGTTATCAATCCGTTCGCACGAACATTGATGCCATCATTAACGGGTTGCGGGACGGCAAGGACAACCTGGAAGAAAGCATCGTGAACATGCGTCAATTGAAACGTTCTTCCATTCAGGAGATCTACAATCTGCAGACCAAAATCTCTTTTGGTAATCAATTGAAAGCATTGTTCGAAACCGAGATTGCCAAGCCTGAGAACGAGAATCGTAAAGCACATCTGGAGCGTGGGTTGCGCAAAGTGGTAACACGTACCCAATCCATGACAGAGATGATCATGCTGTACAATCAGGCGATCGCAGCTACAGACATCATTAATGATAACAATGATAAGCTGATTGATTCCGTTAATAATGCCATTGATAAAACAGCGAATCTGATCACCGTTTCGGCCATGATTGCGATGGCTCTTAATGATCAGGAGAAGGTCATTTCCGCTGTGGAAGCTACGAATAAGACGATTGAAGATCAATTCAAGGAAAACGCCAGATTGTTGAAGACAACGACTGAGAAAACAAATGAACTGTTGTCCAAACCTGCGATGTCCCTTGAAGCGGTCAATCAGGCGATGGGTGATCTGATGTCTGCGCTGGATCTGTCCGAGCAGTCTAATCGCCGGATCATCGAGAGCTGTAATGACTATACCAACAAGATGACAACCCTTAACGCTAAAATGAGCGATCGACTGGGTCTGGAAGGGCCGAAGGTTGTTGCCATTCCGGAAAAAAACAAACCGGATTCCAGTGCATTAGGATCTTTCCTGGATTAGGGTAGGACTCGCTGCATATCGTATCGAGATTGCTACATGGTTTTATTTTCTACGAGGGACGCCGAGTGCGTCTCTTTGTTTCATTTATTTGATAGAATGAAGGTAAAATCTGGGGTTGTGCGAAGGAGCTTGCTGAACATGCTGGACTTTTCATTCGAGATTATTGATGAGACCAAGATTAATATTCAATACAAATATGGCAGTGAGTTCTTTAACTTTAACCTGTATTATGCAAACGGGGAGTGGACGCTACATCCTTTTGACGGCATACTGATCCAAAACCGTGAAATGTGCAGTCTGATTGTATCGGAGCTACTCCGTAACAAAGATTTTCATGTCATGTTGGCTAAAGAGAAAATCATCTTATCCCAATTACGCACCAGTGTTAACCTCCAGTCCAATGAGCCGGATGAATGGGTAGCAGATCGGAGAAACGCAGATTATTCCAGTCCTGATGATGAGTTGATGGATTACATAGGGAACCACAGTTTCGAAGACATATTACAGCTTGAGCAAGAACAGATTGAGGCCAAAGTGCAATTCTTCCAACAGATCATTCAGAGAATGTTTATGGAGGGGCTTGGACCGGAAGATGCTGATTTCATCAAAGTTCAGGCCGTGATTCGGATATATAAGGAGACATACGATCGTCTTGGTGAGTTGAATGATCATAATAGGGGTGATCGTGGACGCAGAAGATGGTAGGATGTAAAGGTGAAAAAAAGGTTCATCAGCCATAGGCAGATGAACCTTTTTGTTCTTCTGATATTCAAGGGAGATGAATGGTTTGGATATGATCGGTATGCATAATTAAAGAAGTCCCATCCGCTTCTACCAACGCAAGCAAGTGGCTGTCTGCACTCTTCAATAACCCTGCTCGGTAAGGCTTGCAACCGAGGTTGAGTACAACAAGTTCACCTATCATTTTATGAAGTTGCTGATCGAGTGTACGGGAGAGTGACATGGACGAAGGTTGCATAGGGAAATGTTGCTTACTAAGGGAATAGGGTGTGCTGTTAGTAGGGGAAGGAATAATATACTTCAGATGATTAATGGAAACATAGATAGAATGATATAACGGAGAGTAGAACATAAAGTAGTCATTCATAATATTTGTAATATAACCATGCAATGTTTTCCCTCCGATGGAGATTTCACTGAAACGTCCACGGGCGTTCATCAGCATTTTGCGGTAAGAGATGTTGGTGTGATCCATCTCGGGGTCGGGTGTTGGCAAAACTATACTTGAATCATCTGCCGTATTGACATGCATGGATTGAACATGATGAAGTGGAATATAAACAAATCGCTGATTTCCGTAGACTACAATCAGATCCTGGCCTACATCAATGATCTCACCCTGGATCGGTAGTTTACAGCCAGACAGCTCCAATTCGACGGATTTACTCAGCCAATGCGTAAGAAGTTCCACAGTATTCCTCCTCTCAATAGAGAATAGATGTCCAAATATATAGTGAAATTAGGCTAACAATTAGACTTATTGGTATCACAATAAAGGTAACTTTCATATACTGTTTCCAGGAGATTCGAATATGATGGGTCTTTAATATATACATCCAAATTAACGTTGCCAAGGTGCCAATAGGCGTCAGTAAGGCTCCGATATCACTTCCCAGAATGTTGGCAAGATACGCAAGATGCAGTTGAGATTCACTTAGTGGAAGATCTGTAACAGCAAAGGTCCCAATCATGACGGAGGGCAAATTGTTGAATAGATTGGAAAGCAGAGTGAGCATTAACCCCGACACAGCAATGATGCTGGCATTTCCTCCTTCTATTATAGGTTTCATCCACTGAATGATCGATGCGGTCATGCCTGCTCGGTGAAGACTATCCACAATAACATAAATGCTGAAGGCAAAGAGTAGAATGTGCCAGGGCGTTTGTGTTATCACATCTTTGAGTCCAGTCCGGGTGCGATACCAACGCACAGCGAGCATGAGAATAACACCAGTGATTGCAACTACCTCCATACGTATACCGACTTGCTCAGCTAGAAAATATCCTGCACGGATAAATACAACGATACCAATACAGACACGGAACAGCCACCAGTCTACTTTATTCTCGGATTCAGTTGTCTGAAGCGGATGATATCCTGAACCTGATGAAGACTGCAGGGATACAGGGAAATGATGAATAACTTTGGGAATACTTCTACGAAAATAATAGAACAGCAGTACAGTCATCACCATGATCGCAAGCATGGATGGCACAAACATCATCTGAGTATAAGTATTCAGATTTAAGCCAACCATTTGCAAAGCAATCAGATTTGCCAGATTACTAAGTCCAATTGGCGCACTGGAAGCCGTAGCGATTAGCGCACCGGAGATCAGGTAGGGTAACTGTTGATGCATTTTCAGACGAAGTATAGAACAGATTCGAATAATTATCGGAGTTGTGATCAGAATACTGCCATCATTGTTGAAGAAGATGGTCATGAGAAAACAAAGTAATAGAATTAGCCAGAACAATCGAAAGCCGGAACCTCTTGCTTTCTCAATCATATTCAAAGCGATCCAGCGAAAAAAACCGATGCTATCTAAAATAATCGACATGACAATGGTAGAGAGGATTGTTACGGCTGCACCAGATACGATCCCGAAGATTCCAACAATGTGAGCATAGCTGCTCACTCCAGTTAAAATAAGAAGAAGGGCGCCAAGCGAGGTGGGTATAGATTCATTCAATCCGCCAGGACGCCACATCAGGAAAATGACAGTGATGATAAAGACCCCGAAGGTTAACCACAACTGGTAGTCAGGCATTTACTGTGATTCACCTCCCAGGGGGAGAAGTCCTGACGAAGCCTGAAGCAGATGTTCATGGGATGGAGTGGGCCTTCCGGGTGCAACGATCCAGTAAAAAGGCACACCAATCAAGACTAATGCGACGAAGATCAACATGATAATTCCCCCCTTTAAGCTGGTAGATAACTTAAGTTGTCAGTTTATTTTATTTACTTCTTTTTATTGCCGGATTTGTTACCACGGGATTGACTGCCTTGGTTGCCTTGATTGCCACGCGACTTGTTACCACCAGATTTATTTCCTTGGGATTGGTTGCCTTGAACTCGTTGCCCCTGAGAACGATTGCCTTGGTTGTTCCGTGACTTGTTGCCGCCGGACTTATTACCCTGGGATTGGTTCCCTTGAGCTGCTTGGTTCCCTTGAGAACGGTTGCCACGAGACTGGTTGCCTTGAGCCGCCTGATTACCTTGGGCTGCTTGGTTCCCTTGACTTGTATTACTACTGTTGTTGTTGTTGTTGTTGTTCCCACCACCACGTACGAGGGATACAGATTTCACATGTTGCATCGGAATACGAACAATCTCCTGATTTTTCAAAGTCATGATCAATTGGTTCTGGTTGGCATCGGCCAGGATGCCTTCCACTTTTTCAGGTCCTCCCCGGTTAATCTGAACACGGCGGAAGCGGAGTGCTTGCATAACGCCTAAAAACGTGTTGGAAGGAATAGGGTTCCCCATGGTTGCATTTCGGTTACCACCGGAACGGCCTGTATCTGTTATGCTTTTGACATGTGATTCATTAACGTAGACAATCCCTTCTTTGCAGTTCATTGCCATGTAGTCCCAGCGTACGTCCGTAAGTGTACCTTGTATTGAATCAGGTCCTCCCCGGTTAATCTTAATCTCTCTTCCCAACAAACCTCTTATTCCTTGACCATTCATAGACATTGTGTTTGACCCCTTCCATGATATAAGTTCAGATGGACAGAAATGGTGGATGTAAATGTGATCCCTTCCATTCGTCATTCGTGTCTGTCTGTAGTTTAAGCATATGTGACATGCTTCTTGGAGGGACTAGCCAGTTAACTATATTTATACCATTTCAGCTATAATCTATGAAAATGATGTAAATTTATAGATTAATAACTCGGTTATTCCGCATTATGACAAGTGAATTGGGATGTGATAAGTATCAGGACTGTGCATTCGCCCGTACGACTTTCTGTGCACCTGCATAGGATGATGTAAGAGCCTACGGGCGAATCTTACAGGTATTCGAAAGGCGGATGGAAATGGCTCTACCTGTCTACCATATCAGCTTGTCTCCAACCGAATATCAACAGTTAACGTCCAATATATGGTCAGAGACGTTTGTGAACAGCACGATGCAGATGGACGGTAAGCCGTTTCCGATCCGGCTTCGATACCGTGGAGGACATACACGCGGTTATCCCAAAAAATCATTTGAGGTTCGTACATCCAGCCGAACGTATCATTTTAATGCGGAGTATGATGATCCTTCGTTGTTGCGCAATGCACTTTCTTTTCGTTTTTTTGAGTCGATTCGTGTACCCGCACCGTCTACACAACACTGCGTACTCTATCTGAACGGGCAACTTTTGGGTGTATACCTGCGGATCGAAGGGGTGAAATCCTTCTTTTTTCGTCAAAGGAAAATCCCTGTGCGCAGTATCTTCTATGCGGTGAATGATCATGCTGGTTTTAGGATGAATTCGGAATCCTCTTCAACAAGTACCGATTTATTGTCCGGATACAGCTTAATTCGTGGCAAAGATGTGGATCGCACAAGGCTACGTAATTTTATTCAGCAGTTGAACACAAAGTCCAGGTTGGAATTGTTTCGTTTTTTACAGTCGAGGGTGGATACAGACAATTATTTACGCTGGTTAAGTGGAGCTGTGCTTACAGGGAACTTCGATGGATTTCATCAGAATTACACATGGTATGAGAAAATCAAAAGCGGAAAATATGGCATCCTGCCTTGGGATTATGAGGGTACTTGGGGGAGGAACTGTTATGGAACTCGAGTTGACCCCAATCTTGTTCGAATTCAGGGGTATAACAGACTTACCGGACGATTGCTGGCATTCCGCAGTTTCCGTCAACAATATAAAAAGCTGATGCGCCAGCATCTGATGAATGCTTTTACAGAGAAGCGAATTATGCCCTTGGTGAATCGGTTACACAATGAGATTCGGGAAGATGTCAACAAAGATCCTTACATGAAATGGCCCATGGATGTATTTGCAGGTGAACCGGAAAGAATTCGCGAATATGTGGTGAAACGTCGGGAGTATCTAAGTGAAAAACTACATCAGCTGTAAGCACTTAACTAGCGTGGGGAAGGGAGACCTTCCTTTTTTTACTGCCAAAATGAAGAGAAGTTTATTGTATTGGGAAAAGTAGGGTAATAAGAATAGAAGCGGCATTGTAAAATACGCTATAATAACCATATGTGTACATAGAAATGATTACATATTGGACGCTGTGGAGAAAACAACATGTCTAATGGAGGCTCTGAGCTGGAACGTGTTATCGGTTTAGGGTGCTCCGAGCCGGAGGAATGCTTATGATCAAGCTGTTGTACTACTTGAAGAAGTACCGAGTTGCCGCGATTGCAGCCCTGGTCATGATGTTAATTGAGCTTGCGGTGGAGCTGGCTCAGCCTTATCTGATCTCCAAGATCATTGATAACGGGATTCAGCAGGGAGACCTTTCTGTCGTCTGGTTGTGGGGCGGTGTGCTGGTTGGCAGTGCTGTTGTGGCTTTTGCTGCTGGAATTGCCAGTTCGTTCTTTGCATCCCATGCAAGTCTGGGGTTCGGATACGATCTGCGGGAGAAGTTGTATGAGAAAGTGCAAACGTTCTCTTATGCCGTCTTTAACCGGTTCGCGACATCGTCCCTGATTACCCGTTTAACGGGGGATGTGACCCAGGTCCAGGACACGGTCTTCATGAGTCTGCGATTCATGACACGTGTGCCCCTGGTGGTGATTGGTAGCATGATTATGGCAGTGATCGTGAACCCGAGGTTGGGTCTGCTACTGGTTGTCATGGTGCCTGTACTGCTCATTGTTGTGGTGTGGATGATCAAAAAAGCAGCGCTGCTGTTCCGCAATGTGCAGCGCAGACTGGATGCCGTCAATGGAGTCATCCAGGAGAATCTGACAGGCATTCGGCTGATCCGTGTCTTCGTACGGATGGGCCATGAGATCGAACGCTTTGCCGGATTCAGCGGCAAGCTGATGAAAGGCACAATCTCCGCGCTGCGCTTGACGGAGACCACGATGCCGTTCATGTTGCTGATGATGAACGTTTGTATCATCGCCGTGTTATGGTTTGGACGAGTCGACATTGCCTCCGGTAATGCAACCGTGGGTGAAGTGGTCGCCGTCATTAACTACCTGCTTCGCACAATTGGTGCCATGTCTGCGTTGTCATGGATTCTGGTAACCTTCTCGAGAGCAAGCGCTTCGGCGCAACGGCTGAATGAAGTGTTTAATACGGAGGACACGTCGGAGACTGAACAGACGATATCAACGTCTGCACCATCTGCTGGATCTATGAAATCTTCGCATTTTCCGCAATCTGTATACCCGGCGAAGAAACAGCGCGCTGTGCAGGGAGCGGTTGAATTCCGCAGTGTAGGCTTCAGTTATCCGAATAGTGAAATTACAGTACTGGATAACATCACATTTACGGCAAAAGCGGGGGAGCGTATTGCCATTATGGGAGCAACAGGCTCAGGCAAATCTTCGCTGGTACAGCTTATTCCGCGTTTATACACAGAGGATCAAGGAAAGGTACGGATTGATGGTGCCGATGCATCAGAGCTGGATCTGTCCATGCTGCGTGGTGCGATTGGTTATGTGCCTCAGGAGGTTGTCCTGTTTACCGGTTCCATACGGGAGAATATTGCCTGGGGTCAGGAAGATGCTACCTTGGATGAGATCGTGGAAGCCGCGAAGCGCGCGCAGATCCATGAAACAATTGAGAATTTACCAAACGGTTATGATACATTGCTGGGTCAACGGGGAGTGAATCTCTCCGGTGGACAGAAGCAGCGACTTTCCATTGCACGAGCACTGGTACGTAGACCAAGAATTTTGATTCTGGACGATAGCACAAGTGCGCTGGATGTGGCTACAGAAGGCAGACTGCTCGATGCGCTGGAGGAATTGTCGTGTACCACGTTTATCATCACCCAGAAGATCAGTTCAACCACTTCGGCGGACCTGATTCTGCTGCTTGATGATGGACAACTCATTGGGCAAGGAAAACATGAAGACCTGATGGAGTCGTCAGAGCTGTATCGTCGAATCCATGAATCACAATACGGGGAGGGTGCACAGCATGTTCAAAGCATTCATTGAGCCTTTCCGTCAGCCACCGCCTCCGATTGATCCGGAGACGTTACGGTCAGGCGGTGGTCGCAAACCCAAGGCACGGGCGAAGAACTGGTCAGGTACGCTAGGTCGTATCTGGACCTATCTGGCACGTCGCAAGGTTAAGCTGTCCATGGTACTGTTGATGGTGTTTGCCAGTTCCGCACTCGCTTTGCTTGGCCCTTACATGGTAGGGGTGGCCGTGGATGATTTCATCGCGGGGGAAGCCGGGGCAAGCTGGACTCGGTTTCTGATTGGATTAACCGCAGTGTATGTCTTGTTCTCTCTTACATCCTGGTTACAAAATATATGGATGATCGAAATTGCACAGGAAACCGTGTTCCGCATGCGGTATGATCTGTTCTCCCATCTGCACAAATTACCGATTCCATTCTTCGGTAAACGCCAGCAGGGGGAGATTATGAGCCGGGTGACCAATGATATCGAGAATGTCAGCGGTACGTTGAACAGCTCGGCGATCCAGATTTTCTCAAGTGTATTAACACTGCTCGGAACGTTTGGGGTTATGCTCTGGCTCAGCCCGTTACTGACCCTGCTTACCTTTATCGTTGTGCCTCTGATGGCCATTGGCATGCGTTGGATTACGCGCAGAACGGGACCGCTCTTCAAGGAGCGGCAGCGCAATCTCGGTGAACTTAACGGTTACATCGAAGAGACTTTATCCGGGCAGCGGATCATTAAGGCATTCTCCCAAGAGAAGCGAGTGATTCGCGGTTTTGAGGAACGAAATACCCGCATCCGGATTTCCGGTTTCTGGGCACAGACGATCTCTGGTTTTATCCCGAAACTGATGAATGGATTGAATAACCTGAGCTTTGCGATTGTGGCGGGCATCGGTGGTATTCTGGCGATTCAGGGTTCGGTTACGGTCGGGGTGATTATTATCTTTGTGGAATATGCCCGTCAATTCACCCGTCCGCTGAATGATCTGGCGAACCAGTGGAATACGTTATTGTCCGCGATTGCGGGGGCCGAGCGCGTATTCGAGGTGCTGGACGAAGATGAGGAAGCGAAGGATGAAGGGGCAGCGATATCTCTGGACAAGGTAGAGGGAGCCGTTCGCTTCGACAAAGTATCCTTTGGATACGATGAAGGACGTAACATTTTGCATGAGATCAGCTTTGAAGCCAAACCGGGTGAGATGATTGCCCTTGTGGGTCCGACCGGAGCGGGGAAAACAACATTAATTCAGCTGTTATCCCGTTTCTATGATCCAACAGGTGGCACATTAACGGTAGATGGTCGCGATATGACCACCATTCGGCGTGAGAATCTGCGGTCACATATGGCATTTGTGCTACAAGATTCATTTCTGTTTCAGGGCACGATTCGAGAAAATATTCGATTTGGCCGTCTGGACGCAACGGATGAAGAGGTGGAAGCAGCCTCCCGGCTGGCGAATGCCCACTCCTTCATTGTGCGAATGAAGGATGGATACGACAAAGTGCTCCAGGCCGATGGGAGCGGCATTAGTCAGGGGCAGAAGCAACTACTCGCCATTGCCCGGGCAATCTTGGCAGATCCATCGATACTCGTACTGGACGAAGCGACGAGCAGTATTGATACTGTTACGGAGATTAAAATCCAGGAAGGGCTGCAACGCCTGATGCAAGGCCGTACCAGCTTTGTTATTGCCCACAGGCTGAACACGATCCGTCAGGCCGACCGGATTCTGGTGCTGAAGGATGGGCAACTACTGGAGCAAGGCTCGCATGATGCATTGCTGGAACAAGGCGGTTTCTACAGCGAGCTGTATTACAGTCAGTTGCGTAAAAAGGCGCAATAGTCATTTTGGATAATATGGGACATGTATTAGAGAACTTGTAGGTATGTAAAAAGAGCAGGGATGAGGGCACGATGCTCCTCAATTCTGCTCTTTTTGCATATTCCCTTGAAGGAAAATGGAAAACGGAACTGTGATTGTATGTTAAAATAAGAATATATTGGAATAGGTCCGTTTTTGGACGGTTGCCAGCGGTTTTGAAGCATGAGAATGAATTTATACACGTATGCCTGTAGTCAGTCATGTGATGCATTAAAAGAGAGGAGGGCAATGCGGAATGGAATTTAAATTTGGGAATGCTGCTCTTCTTCTTCCCCCTTTACACATTACGATTATCGCAATCATTATTATTTTCATTCTAGTAAGGTGGAGCAAGCAGTTAGAAACAAGACGTTTTACGGTTTTCTTTTACTTTTTGATTAGTACGTTCATAACGCCAATTTATTCTCAAAGTACAACAAATGGTGTCTTTGAGCTATGGATCCCCGCAGGGTTTATTTTGGTTTTCTTTTATTTGATTCGTAGCGAAAGATATCATCCATCTAAAATGAAAGCGAGTATCTTAGGATTTTCAATAGCGTTATATCAGTTAATTCTTCAATATGTCGGATAACGGGACGTGACAGGACAGGATAAGATAATTCAACAAGAACAAGTAAGCAATAGGTTGAAAACAAAAGAGCAGATCCTGATCACAGGACCTGCTCTTTCTCATTTAACTCCCAATAACTTTCCAGTTATTAGCCTGCTCCACCGTTAACGGTTGGTGTCTGCGGATATAATCCTCCACCAGTGCGGCCATGTCCGTGGCACCTTCGTGCAGTACCTTTTTGCCCAGATACATTGCATAATCCCCGCCGCCAGCAGCACGGTAGCTGTTCATCACCACAGAGTACATGCCATTCATGTCCATTGGCTTGCCTTCATGTTCAAACTTCACAACTCGACTGCCAACAGGTTGGGAGATATCCAGCTCGTATTCCATGCCAGCCCACATATCGTAATTATAATGTTGTGGTTTGGGTTCCATATAAGCCGGATTGACTGCCACCTCACCAGAAGCATTCACTTCAAAGTAACGTGCCGTTTGTTCCAGTGCCTCCCGGATATCCTGACCACTCAACTCCAGCAGCGTCAGAGTATTAGGATAGATGAAGTTGGATAACACGTCCCGAACGGTGATGTGACTCCCGAAACCGCGAGCTTCTTCACTCAGCATGGCGGTATTGGAGAGCTGCGCTCCAGTCGCTTCCATCTGCACTTGATGTACAAAAGCAATGAATGGATGTGCCTTGAGTCGCAGAGCCGTAGCATTGGTGATGGATAAATCCCCAGCCACCTCGCCAATAGGTTGATCAAGCCATGCTTGTGCCTCAGTTTCCAGCTCTTCCGTCAGTTTCATGACGGTTGCATCAGGTTCAACCTCATGATGTTCATCCAGAAGTAACAACCGAGCCTGCTTATCTGTAATCTGCCACTTGCCGCCCGATGATTGTTCCAACTGAAGGGATACATGCCCCGCACCATTTCCACTGAATCCCGGCTGAATGACGGTTACACCATGAATATTAGCGGTAAGCTGACGATGCTGATGTCCAGTAAGCAACACATCGATGCCTTCGATGTCCCGGCAGATGGCATAGCCTTGATTTTCCCCAGTTAACCGTTCGGTGGGCTCGCCTGTCTCCAGATCACTCTCAAATCCACCGTGATAACTGACAACCATTACATCTGGTTGTTCATGCTCATGGATATAGCTAACCCATTTACGAATGGTCTCTAAGGCATCAAGGAACTGTAAACCCTCAATATTTTTCGGGTGCTCCCAGTTCGGTATGTAGTGCGTAGTTGCGCCCAAGAGGGCAATTTTAACACCCGTAGACAAGGTTTTGATTAGATACGGAGGACCGAAGGCAGGTACGTCTGGTTGCTCATTTTTTACAATATTGGCAGACAGCCAGGGGAAATTAGAAGCTTCAACTGCTCCGCGCAACAGACTCTGACCATAGTTAAACTCGTGATTGCCCATCACCGCAGCATCATAACCGAGTTCATTCAGTACCGTTATGAATGGATGCACCTCGTTTTTGGAAACCTGTGAAGCTGCATAGGAGGCCAAGGGTGATCCTTGCAACAGATCCCCGTTATCCACCAGCATCAATTCAGGTGCACGTTCACGTTCCTTGCGAATCAGGGAGGCCAGCAGGGCAAGCCCAGCCGGGCGGTAGGCATTGGTATTGTAATGAATGGGACGGATCGCCCCGTGCAGATCACTGGTATACAGAATATCGAAGCTTGCCGTATGGTTTGTGGATGTCATTTTACAATCTCCTCTAATATATAAGTTCAGATATATGGAATTACTATAAAACGGAGAAGAATGAATAGCTTGAAGAACCGAAGTATGCGCCGTTATCTCCGATGTTCTTCCTATATCTTCAACCATAATGAGCCTATTCTAACAGATACAAGTCGCGCTGACAGCCTGACAGGAAACTTTACAAAACTCCAAATTTCGTTTCACATCGCGCTAATATTTGGCAACTATAGTAGATAAGTACTGAAAAATAGAAACTCTTTGGAGGGTGTTCGTTTGAAGAAGTCTGCTTTATTTTTACCATTGTTGATTTTGGTTCTGTTTCTGAGTGCTTGTGGGTCTAGCAGTAGTACAACAGGTTCGGCTAACGGGGATAATTCGAGTTCGAATGCATCCGGTACGTCTACGGCAGAGACAGAGAAAGCTGTCGAAGGTTATGTGCCAACTGAACTGACGGTTCAATTTGTTCCTTCCCAGAACGCAGATACGCTTGAAGCCAAAGCGAAACCGCTGGAGAAGTTGCTTGGTGACAAACTGGGCATTCCGGTAAAAGTCAGCGTATCCACCGACTACAACACAATTATTGAAGCAATGGCTTCCAACAAAGTAGACGTAGGTTTCTTGCCTCCGACAGCTTATGTACTGGCTAAAGAAAAAGGCGCTGCGCAGGTTATCTTGCAAGCACAACGTTTCGGTGTAAATGATGAGACAGGTGCTCCAACCGAAGAGTTGGCGGATTCCTATAAATCCATGTTCATTGTAAAAAAAGACTCTCCGATTCAATCCATCGAGGACCTTAAAGGTAAAAAAGTGGCTTACCAAAACGTAACGTCTTCCGCAGGTTATGTATGGCCAGCAGGTCTGTTGCTGGACAGGGGCATTGATCCATTAAAAGATGTAACACCTGTAACGTTGAAAGGTCATGACCAAGGTGTTATCGCTGTATTGAACGGTGACGTTGATGCAGCAGCTATTTTCCAAGATGCCCGCAACACGGTAGCTAAAGACTATCCGACTGTATTTGAAGATACACGTGTACTGGCGTTCACTGAGCCTATTCCTAACGATACCATTGCCGTTCGTACAGACATGAATGCAGATTGGACTGCGAAGATCAAACAAGCCTTCATCGATATCGGTAAAGATACTGAAGGTCACCAGATCATCAAAGAAATCTATACGCATGAAGGTTATGTAGAGTCCGATGATAGCAAGTTTGAGATCGTTCGTCAGTATGGCGAAAAAGTGAAAGGTGAATAATTCTGATCTAAAAGTAGTTCGGGATCTGTTCACTTTGTAGTAGCTTTCTTGGATGGGAACAGCTTAATCGTAGCAATGGACAGGCCAGTTCAGCGTGATCTACGCTGCGCTGGCTTGTGCCATTATAGCAAGGACTCATGTATGGTTGATCATTATGAATGAAAGAAGGATATTGTCATGATTGAGCTTCATAACGTTACCAAAACTTACGCTAACGGTACCAAGGGCCTGGATAATATTAATCTGAAATTTAAGCAGGGTGAATTCATTGCTGTTGTGGGTCTGTCCGGTGCGGGTAAATCAACGCTCTTACGCTCCATTAACCGACTGCACGACATTAGTGAGGGCGAGATTCTGATTAACGGAAGTTCCATCACGAAGGCACAAGGCAAACGGCTGCGCATGATCAGACGTGACATCGGCATGATTTTCCAGAGTTTCAATCTGGTAAAACGGTCCAGTGTACTACGTAACGTACTCGCTGGACGGGTTGGATATCATTCCACTATGCGTACCATTATGGGTCGTTTTCCAAAAGAGGATATTGAACTGGCATTCACTGCGCTGGATCGTGTGAATATTTCGGAGAAAGCTTATTCCCGTGCAGATCAGTTGTCTGGTGGACAACAACAGCGTGTGGCTATTGCTCGTGTACTGGCACAGGAAGCAAAAATCATTCTGGCCGACGAACCGGTTGCTTCACTTGACCCGCTTACAACAAAACAGGTCATGGATGACCTGAAACGCATCAATCAAGACCTTGGGATTACGACGATCGTCAACCTTCACTTTATTGATCTGGCGAGAGAGTATGCGACCCGTATTGTCGGATTGCGAGCAGGCGAGGTGGTCTTCGACGGCCCGGTAGAAGAGGCAACGGATGAGCGCTTTGCAGAAATATACGGCAGACCTATTCTGGCTGACGAATTGTTGGACAAGCAGGCTGTGCATGAGCAGGGAGAAGTTGTGGTATGAAGGGGCAGTCCAACGTTCCACTTCAGAATTCAGGCGGAGTGGGGAAGGAACCTGGTTCCAGCCCGGCTCAGGTTGTGAATCGCCCAAAACCGCCTGGGCGTACGAAACATTTGCTCACCTTAGTGATCATTCTGCTCCTTCTGTGGGCCAGTGCCAAGCAGACGGATGCCAGCTTCACGGAGTTGTTTGAAGGTTTTCCCAACATGCTGGATCTGCTGAAGGAGATGTTCCCGCCCCGGTGGAGTTACTTTGATAATATCGTGCAAGGCATGCTTGAAACGATTCGAATGGCCCTTATTGGGACAACCATTGGTGCAATTATTGCGATTCCAGTCTCGATTATCTGTGCCGGTAACCTGATGCCAAGTCGCTGGATCTACTATCCGGCGCGCTTTCTGTTGAACCTGATTCGGACCGTGCCGGATCTGTTGCTTGCTGCTTTGTTCGTTGCTGTGTTTGGTTTGGGGCCAATCCCCGGAATCTTGGCACTGGCTGTGTTCTCGATAGGTCTGATCGCGAAGCTGACGTATGAGACGCTGGAAACCATTGATCAGGGGCCGCTGGAAGCGATGACGGCTGTTGGTATGAACCGGATTCAGCTCATTGTATATGGCGTGGTGCCGCAACTGGCTGCCCAGTTCACATCCTATGTGCTGTATGCCTTCGAAATTAATATACGTGCTGCTGCCATTCTGGGACTGGTGGGAGCCGGAGGGATTGGACTCTACTATGAGGCCACACTTGGTTTCCTGGAGTATGACAAGACCAGCGTAATCATTCTGTTTACCCTCGTCATCGTTCTGGTCATTGATTATGTAAGTACTAAGCTGCGGGAGAAATTGCTATGATGAAAAATGAAACAAGCCGCATCCGGCCTAAACCACGGAAGAACCCGCTACGCTGGGTCATTGTGTTACTGTTAATCCTTGTGTATGTCTGGGCGCTTGCCGGTGTACCGTTTACTGGTTTCAAGGAAACTGCCGCTCAGATTATGAAAGCCATTGTAGCCGGAATTTTCTCACCGGACTGGGAGTTTGTATATTTGCCTGAGGGAGAAGACCTGCTGCGCGGACTGCTAGACACGTTGGCAATCTCCGTACTAGGTACTGTAATCTCGGCCGTGCTCTGTATTCCATTTGCCTTCTGGTCTGCCCGTAACATGAGTGGGCATCGTTCCATCTCGGGTGCAGGCAAAATGGTACTCAGCTTTATTCGCACGTTCCCTGAGATTATCATGGCCTTGTTGTTCATCAAGGCAGTAGGCCCCGGATCGTTCGCAGGGGTACTCGCCCTTGGGTTGCACTCCATCGGCATGTTAGGCAAGTTGTACGCAGATGAAGTTGAAAATATCGACTACGGCCCATCCGAGGCGCTGCTTGCCTCCGGAGCCAATCGTATGCAGCAGTTGTGGTTTGCCATCCTGCCACAGGTTATGCCTGGCTTCCTGAACTATACATTGTATCGTTTTGAGATCAATGTACGTTCCGCGACTATACTGGGTGTAATTGGAGCAGGGGGTATCGGTACACCGCTGATCTTTGCGTTAAGTACTCGGAACTGGCCGCGAGTAGGTATAATCCTGCTGGGTATTATCGTGATGATCACGATTATTGACTTGATCTCGGGGTATATTCGTAAGAAGCTGGTGTAAGGGTTAATGTGGCGCTACGAATATACTAGATGATAAATTAAGATAAGTTGATAGAGGAAGAAGAGAGGGCTATTCGGTGCCGGAATATGGGCAGGGATAGTCTTTTTTTGTGTCTGCAAATAAACAACGGTGCGTTCTTGTTGCTCAGCTAACCGTTGAGGAATAAGAGGATTCCAAGAATATTTATAAGAATGATTGAATTATTTTCCAAATCCATGTAATATTAATAGGTTTCTATATAAAGGGAATTAAGGATATTAATTATTACTCCTGCTAGATACCAATACAAGAAGTGAGTTTTTCGAAAGGAAGGTGACCTATGGAAATATTTTATTTTATATGGATTGTATTTATGGTATTGATATTGCTGTACAGAATGATCTTTCAGAAGTTTAAAAAAAATAACAGAGAAAATATTGGGCTCAGTGCAATCCTGATCATTTTCACGGGAAGCAGTTATACGTTTACACAGATGAACTTGATTTTTGTCATTAGTGTCATCGCCGTGGCCGTTTATTGTGCTGTATGGAACAGCATTCTATTTGTTAGAAATGGCTATGAGCCAGAACGTTTGAAATGAACCCGTTCTGCATCGGCGATAAAGAATTTAAACAATGTAGCATAGCCTTGCGGGAACTGTGCCAAGGAACCTGAGAGTCCCTATTTAGCCTTATAAGGCATCACTGGAATTCTAACGAATCGTAGAGGCGCTATTTGTTGCGTTTTGCCCGATTTAACCCTTTGGCAACTGAAATGTAGTTAAATAGCGATGCTGAGGTTCGTTAGATTTTAAAATTCGGCCCAAATGGCCGAATAAGATCTGTCGGGTTCTTTAGCAGTGGCAGCTTTTTTAGATACTTTCCAGCCAAGGAATTCCTATGTAACTAGAATTGATCTGACGGGAGTGGAGAATAAAACGGTTAAAATGATTTCTCCTCTAGCTCCAATGTTTCCTTCTCAAGTAAGATAAGTGATGTGCTGATTAACTTATTGACCATTGGTGTGAACTGGAGGTTCTAATGACATATAAATCATCTATTCTGGTTATGTTGATCCGGAAACTACCGAATCGACTGCAATTAAGGTAGAAGGAACGATGTACCGTCCACTATTTCGTCAGTCTACGTTCGAAGGCAGAATTACAATCGAAGGTAAAGATTTTACAACAACTGGAGATATGATGACTATCTACGCAGCGGAAAGCCAAGGAGGCATTCATATGGGAAACCTTCATTATCTAAAATCAGGTGAACCCTTGGAAACGTTATGGCATGGACTAATTTGGTTTGATTCAGCTTGGGAGAATATTAATCTGAATCTTGGCAGAGCAGGACAGACGTCAGACCAGAATTTTTATGTGGTCGCTACAGCTCGCAATCAGCAAGAAGCTTACAAAGTTCAAGCGCGTATGAGTGAGCAATTTGGAGACGGATTTGCTCCTCGAAACAACATAGAATAAATAGAAAGAGGGCCTTTCTCCGTTAAACGGAGAAAGGCCCTCTTTGAGGATTATACAAGTTTAAATAATCGTAATTCTTAGCTAGCCAAAGGCAATGCTTTAGTAACTTGAACCGTAATTGTCTCGGTGCTGGTTACGCCTGCAGCGTTGATCAGCTCAGCACGGTACGTATACGTTCCGTTAGCGCGACCCGACAATTCAGTTGTAGCACTTTGGGAAGCTGGTGTTGCTGCGTTCAACGCCTGTGTATCAATCAATACATCATTCTCATAGAGACGGTATTCGGTTGCATTTGTACCCCACCAGAGGTTCATGGATACGTTGTAGTTGCCGTCACCATCCCAGTTGTTTTGGGACAACGTAGCTTTGCCTGGAGCGGCATTGGTTACTTGTACCGTCAGCACATCACTGCGTGTTGTGCCTTTGTCATTGGTCAGCTCGGCTACGTAAGTATACGTGCCGTTGGCTTTGCCTGTAATGGCGGTTTTGGAGGACTGAGCCGATGGTGAAGCTGCAGTCAACTTCTGCGTATCGATCAGAACGCCATTCTCATACAGTTTGTACTCGGAACCATTTTCGCCCCACCAGAGGTTCATGCTTACGTTATACGAACCTTCGAACAGGCCAGAGGTATATCCATTATCAGAAGAAAGCACCGGTTTACCCGGTGCTCCTGCAGCTGGAGTGGAAGGCACTTCGCCGCCACCTTGCTCTTCAGCAGGTACAAAATCATTCAAGCCTCTAGGTTTCAATTGATATACATCTTTGAAAATAGCGGAAACGCCTGTGATATCGATTTTGTCACCAGCAACATAAGGGAAGGCAGTCTCTGTTACACCTGTACGGGTGTCTACACGGATGTGTGTGCTCGTTCCATCTGCTGCTACCGCGTCGAATTCAAAAGATCCAACTGGTGTAGCACTGATGATATTCTCAATCGTTACATTTTTCAATTGAACCAGTTGACCTTGGTTCGCATCTGTAATTGCAGTAACCTCGATTGGAGCAGGTATAGAAGCCGTACCTGTTTTCTCAATCGCAACGATATCGGTAAGCTCGAACTCGCTGTTATAGATGGTTGTTGCTGCTGTTACTTTCACCTTGTCACCAGCATGGAAGCCGCTAGTGTGCTGGAATACGTAGATTCCAGCAGTTTCATCTTGAAGATAGAAGGCTTGTCCACCAAATGCACCCGGCTCTGTCGTCACAACACCTTCGATAGTTACGGTAGTGCCAGCAGCTTTGGTGCGTGCTTCAGCAACTGTGATAGCTGCTGGAATCGGTCCTTCTTCTTCCGGAAGCTGTTCTGCTGGCACATTGCCAACAGTCACGGCATTGGTGATCAGGTTGCTGCCATTCAGACGCAGACGCAAGCTGGCAGCGCCAGTTGTACCTGGTTTGATCCGGACGTTCAGATCTTTGATCCCGCGACCTTGGCTGTCCGAGGTTACACTGAATGTGGAACTATAGCCGTACGAAGTTGGCCAAGTACCACTTTCATTCTGGATCATGGCGACCTGTGTTCCACCAGTCAGATAGATACCGGCACTATAACCGGATACGGTTGTGTTGGGAGCCATGTTCTCCACAACTACACGAATCTGGAAGTCTTCTGCATTCGGAAGGGTATCCTGTTTCACGAAGCTGTATGCAGCGTTCGCACTGGATGCAGGGCCACCGTAAGAACCAGCTTTGAATGTGGAACGATCGTACCACTTGTATCCGGCAGCAGGTGCGGACCAAGGTTCAGCTTGTGGTTCTGTGGAAGTAGCCGGCTCTTCGAATGGCAACAGCGCTGTAGCTGTGTCCAGTTCAAGTCCGTTCACTTCAGTTAGGCTTGTGTAGTTCTCTTGTGTAGCAAGCCAGTTTACGGTGTTCACGAGCAACACGGCATCATCGGCTTCTTTAAAACCGTCATAAGTTGTTTTGCGTGTGCCTGTCTCTTCACGCAAGTATTTTGGTGATGCATCTTCTACTGGAGAGGAGTCACCGATGAAGGCAGCTTTACCTGCGCCCAGCTTGGATACAGCCACGTAAGGACCTTCTTCAATCCCGCCGCCGTTGTAGACACCTTGGTCTACCGCGTTATTCCATTTTGCGTTGGTTTTTGGCAGGTACACAATACCTTTTGCCTTTTCCGGATCGGTGATTGCAAGTGTTGAACCGGCGTGCATGGCTACAGCCGATACGCCTTCTGTGATGCCGAAAGCTTGATCTGCTGGTACAACGATATTGGCGTTGATATCGCCAAGTGCGTTATAGCGGAAACGTACGCCGAAGTTATCGGACAACCAGTCCGAGCCGGTTACATTTTGCATCGCTTCAGAATTACGCTCATCGGTGCTCATACCTTTGGCCGGATCTTCGAATGCTCCCCGACGATAGCCGTTGATAACTTCAGAGCCATCCCAGCGGTTTTTATTACGGTCTGCATTATAGTGATCTCCAACAAAGAAGATGCTGCCGCCCGTTTCAACATATTGTTTCAGTGCTGCTTGTTCGGATGTTTTGAAAGGAATTTGAGGCTCTGCAATAACGAATACGTTATACTCTTTCAGATCATCATAGGTAAATGGAGTTGTCTTGCGAAGTTCTTTGACATAGTAACCATCATTCGCGAGTGCATTCCCGAAGTCGGAGAAACCTCCATCAATGACCCAGTCTGCAGCTCCAGCCGTTTGGCCGTGAGAGTTGTCGAACAATACTTTTTTACCTGCATTTTGGTTCACAACCTTTGCCTGGATGAACGGTGCCGGGTCTGTCGGTCCTTCCGCATGAACCGACGCATCTCCATTCCATAATCCGACCTGAAGCGGCAAAGCCATGGACAATGCCAGGAGTGATTTTAAAAATACTCCTCGCATACCTGTTAATTTACCCAACCAAATCCCTCCCAAATATTAGTTGATTCATGAGTTCGTCCATATTCTACCACATGAAAATCTCACATAGTCATAACAATTTGTAAAAATTAACTCGATATTTGTAAAATTGGGTCTTTTGACATATCCATAGGTATTTCGGTCCCGTCATAATCCATTCATTTCTGCGTGCATATTGATTTTACGCAAATAAAAAGCCATCTCTTATGAGATGACTTTGGCCCGAATTCGATTGACGGCATGGAAGACAGAGGATTTAATCATGCCTTCACTGCGATTCACCAGCTCTGCTGTTTCCTTAATGGAGTATCCATGGATGAGGCGAAGTTCTAATATTTTACGATGTTCGGTGTTGTTAATATGGGAAACAAGATCATGAACACCTTCGCTAATTTCAAGGTGGGATGTATCGACGTGATGGGTAGGTACCTCCAGACGACTGTCTCGTCTGAGTGTACGGGTTCGCCTGCGGAAGCTGTCCATCGCCAGGTTACGGGCAATGCGTTTGAGATAATAGAGAATGCGATCTTCAGGGATATCCAGGGTAACGTTCATTAGTCGAATGAAACAATCCTGTGCCAGATCTTCTGCATCTTGCGGTTGTTTGACGATATGGGATAGATACCTTGTGATTTCTGATTTATAGTTGATATAAGCATCATTAATTTGTGTGCTGTTCATATGATGTGAATCCCCCTTGGATACAGATCAGGCTTGGGTCCGGTCTGGTATGAGTCTCTTTATGATCCAAGTATATCGGGAGGTTGTTTCCAAAAGGTTCAGAGTTGTATCGGAGTTGTAACATTTCGTGCTTCCCTCTATTCAAGCATACGGCTTGGGATACAAAATATAGGCAGATGAAGGAAATTCATAGAGCAGGGAGATTACGAAAGTATCATGAGACAAAAAGAGATTTTAATTATTGAGGACGAGGAGTCCATTCGCGATATTTTGTCCTATTCGTTACGTAAGGAAGGATTTGAGATCAAGGAAGCAGCTACGGGAAAAGAGGGTCTGGATCTGCTTCGGGATTCGAAGCCGGATCTGATCCTGCTGGATCTGATGCTGCCAGATATGAGCGGTTTTGATGTGTGCAGGCAACTATCTGTGAACTCCAAGATACCTGTCATCATGATCACTGCGAAGTCGGACATGCTGGACAAGGTACTTGGCATGGAGCTTGGGGCGGATGACTATATCACGAAGCCTTTTGATATCCGTGAGGTGGTTGCGCGCATTCGGGCGATTTTTCGCCGGATTGATCTGATCAGCGAGACACTGGAGAATCAGTCCTATGAGGTGGTAAGGCTAGGCAAGCATATTGAGATCCGCAAGGATGAACGGGAAGTGTGGAAAGACGGGGAACGGGCAGGACTCACGAATAAAGAATATGATCTGTTGTTATTTCTCGTGACCCATCATCGTAAGGTGCATACACGTTCTGAACTACTGGACAAGGTATGGGGATTTGATTTTGCAGGGGACACCCGAACAGTGGATATTCACGTGCAACGGATTCGCAAGAAACTGGATAGTGGTGTGCAAGGCATTTCGATGATTGAAACGGTATTCGGTGTGGGGTACAAGCTGAATATTCAGGTACAGACATGAAGTGGACGATCCAGTTCAAAATGGTGGTGTTATTCTCGGTCATTGTATTTATCGGATTTTCCGTGCTGCTGATTCTGTCCAATAAGGTAGCTCAGGAGAATATGTACCGGGAAGTGCATGAGGATATGGTGCAATCCAAAAGAAATCTGGACATCGCGCTGAATCAGTACTTCCTGATACATAACAAACGCATGAGCAGAGACTCGCTCGAAGCAGGGAGTCGCGAGCTCGCGGAGCAGATTGGATCAGCCGTTGGTGGGGAGATTACGGTATACCGTCCCGATGCTTCGCCCTACGAATCTGCTGGTAGCAAGGTTAACGTTGCTAAGCGCTCTGACCATCCTGATGTGGAGGAAGCCATACAATCCCGGATCGCTTATACCACAGTTGTGGATAAAGGTCGGGTCACAGCAAGTCTGTCCTTCCCGCTTCAGATGGATCAACAATTGATTGGAATTGTGCAGTTGGAGAAGGATTACACCGACTTGTACAAACGCAATCTCCGGTTCCAGAATACGATCAAGTTTTTTGCAGCAGTTATTTTCGTATTTGTATTTATCGCATCCATCTTTATTTCCCGGAAAATTACACAACCCATCCGTGTACTCACGAAACGTTCTGCGGAAGTGGCCCAAGGAAGTCTGAATGCGGACATTCAGATTACAACCAAGGATGAGATCGGTGAACTGGCTTCAAGCTTCACCGTCATGATTGATCGGGTTCGGGAGCAGATTGATGTGATTGAGCGAGAGCGGGACGAAGTGAAGCAAGTACAGGCCAGAAGCAAAGTCTTTTTTGACAATGTGACACATGAGTTGAAGACACCCTTAACGACGATTCTGGGATACGCCCAGATTTTACGGGATAACGGATTTACCGACCAGGACTTTTTTGACAAGGGCATGAATTATATCATCAAGGAAAGCCAGCGTCTCAACACGATGGTTGCGGATATTCTGGAGGTCTCGGTCTCCTCTGCGGTCATTCAGGCATACCGGTTCGAACGTATCGATATATCAGATATTATTCGTGAAGCTTGTGAGGACATGTCGATTAAGGCGAGCAAGTACAATATAGGCATTCACTATGAGTTGGAGGAACATCAGTATTTACAGGGAGATCGGGATAAGTTGAAGGAGGTCTTCCTCAACATCCTGGATAATTCGGTCAAGTACAGTGATGTGAACTCCATTATCGAAGTACAATCCTTCAGGTTAGGTGATTCCATTGCTATTGTGATCCGTGATCAGGGGGAAGGAATCGGTGCTGAAGCGCTCCAACATGTATTTGAACCCTTTTACCAGGATAAAGGAATCAACAGGGCCGAGAAAGGCAGTGCCGGGCTGGGTTTATCTATTGTGAAGAACATCGTTGAGCGTCATGGAGGAACAGTGGAGATGAAGAGCATCATGCGGGAAGGGACACAAGTGAATATCAGTCTTCCGGGGGAAATGAACGCATGAGACATCCTGGATTTTGGCGTAAAAACCGTGACAGATTGATGCTGTCAGGGTTGTTGATCGCATTTGTCAGCGGGATTTTTGGAATTGGGAGCCTGTTCAGTCTCGGAAATCTCAAACCAAGAACGGTGATTTTGCCAAGTGAGCAGTTCAACAACCGTCTGGCACCACCACCGAGCAGTACGATTCAGATCGAGTCGGCTACCAAGATTCCAAATGACTTTGCGATCTTTGATTTTGAAGTGTTAGACCGGAATACGATTATATTTAATCAGCCGGAATTTTCCTATTCAGGGCTCAAGTTGTCTCTCCTGCATCTGGATGATAAGGAAGTGAAGAACATTGCGGCTAATACGGATTACGGTGTAACGATCAGCCCGGATCACAAGAAAATCATTTACTCCCAGTATCGGGCAGGTCAGACGCAGAAGACAACGTATGAGTATATAATACAGAGCGGGGAACGTCGCAAGCTTCCGTACGACAACTCGTATTATCGAGTGTTTGTAGGGAATGAATCCTACATCGGTCAGGATGATCTGTTATTTAAACAAGTTGATCTGAGCCAGGGGACGAGTCATGTCATCTACACGTATGAAGAGCTGATGAGCATGTTCACAGGACCAAAACAAGGGAAAGGTTCGAGTGATACGTTTATCGTTATGGATGTGTTGCAGGTCAGTGAGGATCACCAACAGTTTTATATACTGGTGATGCTGAAAGACAAGTATGCTATCTATCGTGTATCGCTTGAGGATGAGCATGAAGTGAAGGCGTATGCTGCAATGGAAGACATCCAACAGTACAAGTTGCTGAAAAATGGTGACATGCTCATCCAGGGAACGATGAATAAGGTACAGGGGCTGTATCGGTATCACGCAGCAGAGGAGCAGTATGATCTGTTATTACAAGGTTCGATCTGGAGCTTCGATCTGGATGCAGATGAATCCCGAATAGCTTACTTTTTCCCGATGGACAGTCAGAATCAGAAGAATGAGTTGCATGTTGCCTACCTGAATGACAGCAAGATTTCGTCGGATACGGTGATCTATCGCAATATTGATAACTTCATCAGTCTGAAATGGAATGACGATGAATTATTTGCTGTGAGCAGCTCAGTGGATAAAAGTGAAATGTACCGCTTTAGTTTCAGAGCCTGGTAAGCTGCGGAAAGTATATGAACATAAGACCTTGGTCTGATGGAGCGATAGCTGCTCTGCGGACAAGGTCTTTTTGTTATGACATGTTACAAGTTGGATACAACTGCGGCCAGCCCAGATACATCTCCACCCTATAATAAAAGGGAATGTGCTACACGAATCTATACATACAAGTTCAAAAAAACTGGTTTTCAGTACCGAGAAGATGGGATGAAGCTAGAAATGGAGTAGCAGAGCGTAGGGAAAACTACGTGAGCAACGGACATTTCGGCTGAATTCTATATTCGATGTTGATGATGTCATTAGACATCCTTCGTAATCAAAAGCGGGCTTTTTTGAACAACCTCTGTACATATTTAGCAAGTAGAAAGGAAGAAATGTAGTAATGCTTCAAGTTGAACAATTATCCCACTCGTTCCGCAATGGCCAGGGAACCGTGCCGGTGCTTCAGGATATCAACCTGACGATTGGAGAAGGCAAGATGGTAGCCCTGCTGGGCAGTTCTGGTTCGGGTAAATCCACACTGCTGAATCTGATGGCAGGGCTGATGAAACCGGATCAGGGCAAGATTCTAATTGCGGGACAAGATATTGTACGTTTCAGTGAAAATCGCCTGGCTGAGTTCAGGCGCAGTCATATCGGGTTTATTTTTCAATCCTATGAATTGCTGTCCAATCTTACGATCCGGGAAAATGTAGAGTTACCCTTGGTGTTTATGGGGATAAGCCCTTCGAAACGCAAAGCAAAAGCATTAAAGCTGTTGGAACAGGTTGGACTGGGTGAAAAAACAAAATTGTTCCCGTCCCAGTTGTCGGGCGGTCAACAACAACGTGTCAGTATTGCACGTTCGCTCATTACCGAACCCTCGGTGATCTTTGCAGATGAGCCAACGGGAAATTTGGATACCGAGACGGAGGAAGAGATTATTGCGATTTTGCAGCAGCTTAACCGGGATATGAATACAACCTTTGTCATTGTGACACATGAAGCAGAGGTCGCGGAGCAGATGCAAGTTGTGCTTACACTGCAACATGGAATATTGGTTGAAGAGGCTGTAAGGGAAGATTGAGGCAAAAGGAGAGGAAATGTGAGAATACGGGATGTAGCACGTATGGCCTGGGGACAGATCATTCGTAGAAAAATGGTCACGCTGCTGTGTATGATGGGGCTGTCCATCGGTTCTGCCGCCATGATCATTGCACTTAGTGTGGGGCAGTCTGTACAGACCTATAGCGAGAAAACATTAAACGACAATTACAAGATGGATGAAATTACGATTACGCCTAATGAGGGCATTCGTACCGGCAATGGCAAGGGGAATGGTCAGACATCGAAGTTTGAACGGGGAGCATTGACGTTGGAAAAGATTCAGATTATCCAAAGACTTCCCCATGTGGTTGCCGTGGCTCCCATGTTAAAGCTGGATTCGCTGGAAATGGTGCTTCCGGATGGTCGCAGCACGTATGTTGAGGTCATTGGTACCCAGCTGGAGACCCTGGGCGGGTTTGGATACAAGTATGCTGAGGGACGTGGGGCAGAGGATGGTCGTATGGCGGTAACCAGTTATGGGGCTGCATTTGGACTCGTGGACCCCAAAGTTACTCAGAAGTTATTCGAGCAGTTGAATGCTGATCCATATAACAACGAGCTTTTGGAGCAGTTTACGGAAATGTCAGCGAAGCAGGATCAGTTGGTTCAGCAGCTGGTTCAGTTCCGATATGAAGATTATGCGAATGCGAGCAAAACCAAAATGAGTGGTTCTATACGTGTGTCTGGAGAGTTGACGAAGCCTTCCAACATGGATGAGATGAGCGCTCAAAACGATAAAAAAGTATATCTGCCGCTCGATACAGCTCGTGCATTGCAGGATGAGCTTGGATTACAGCAGGCCGACAGCAGTGCGGCCAAGCATCTTAACTCGGCTCTGGTCAAGGTTGAGGACAAACGTTATGTATCCCAGGTGGAAGAACAGATTAAAAAGCTGACGTTAAACACACAGAGTAATCTGTTCCAAGAGGAAGCGATGGCAGGTCAATTGGCGATGTACCAAAAAGCGGCATTGGGGATCGGTGGTTTTATCATGCTGCTGGCCTCATTATCCATTATTGTAGCGATGATTATGTCTACGCATCAGCGTCGTAAACAGATTGGTGTGATGAAGGTGCTGGGCGCAAATCTGTGGCAGATCCGTCAGATGTTTATTACGGAAGCAGCGACGCTTGGATTAATGGGCGGCGTGGCTGGTGTGGGGATCGCCTTTGCTGCCCTCGGCGGGGTGAACAGTCTGCTGGCGAGTCAGATGGCAGATCAGATGAATGGTCCGATGACCGTCGTTATTCAGCAGTCGGCTCTGCCACTTGGCATCGTTTTTGCTGTTCTGGTTGGCATTGTATCAGGTATATATCCGGCAATCAGCGCATCTCGGACCAATGCATTAACTGTGATCAAATCAATGTAATTTTATCAGCGAAAGGGAAATTGGGCACATGAAGAAATGGATTAAAATTATCATCACCGTTGTACTTTTGGCAGGTGCAGGGTACTGGCTGTATGAAAAGTACAAGCCAAAACCGGAGGCGCCTATAGAGATTCCACCCCCGATTACCTTTGATGTGACACAGGAAACGATGACGCAAACGATACAGGTGAAAGGGAAATCCGTATACACCGATCAGACGGATATCTTCGCTCCGTATGCTTCCAACATCAAGCAGTGGCACGTGAAAAGTGGTGAGCAGGTGAGCAAAGGCGATATCCTGTTTAGCCTCGATACTTCCACGTTACAAACGGAAGTAGAACAGTTGCAGAGTGATCTGGAGAAAGCTCAGCTGGAAAACAAGATGAATCAGGTTACCCTGGATCAGGCGAATATGAGTGAGACCCTTGGCGTGACGGAAGAGGAGCGCAAGAAGGCATTTGCAGATCGGGAAGGTAAACGCCTGACGAATGAATTGAATCAAAAAGCGTTGGCCCTCAAGGAGAAGGAGATACAGAAAAAGCAGGCAGTAATAAGTAAGTCTGTTGTGTATGCTTCCGCATCCGGTATATTTCAGATGAATGAAGAGGATAGCAAGACACGTGCGGTGACGGAAGGACAGCTGATCGGGTCGATTACAAACATCAGCAAACTGAAATTTATGACGATTGTTGGTGAGGAAGAAATGTTCAGGCTCAAGGTGGGCATGCCAGTTAAGGTGCGAATGACAGCGCAGAAAGACCTGCAATTCACCGGGAAGGTGAGTAAGGTGTCCAAATTCGCCCGCAAGAGTACCGATACGGACCTCAAGCAAGCTTCACAGTTTGACGTGGTCATTGATCTGAAGCCGGACGCCAGAATGTATGGAGGCGTGAGTCTGGAAGGCGATATCGAGACAATGCGGAAGGATAAAGTGACGGTAGTGTCAAGCCTCGCGATCATGCGGGATCAGACCGAGCCTTACGTACTGTTAGACAAAGGCAATGGACAGACCGAGCCGCTGACGATCCAGGCTGGAATGGAATCGGGGGACAAGACGGAAGTGGTTAGTGGCTTGAAACCGGGAGACATTGTCGTTTTGCCTTAGATGTAGGAATATAAGAACAAGACATTATATGTAGTGACTAGCTAGACGAGCGGGTTAATTCGGCATTGAAAAACACGAGGTTCATTGTGGCAGATTGCCACGATGGACCTCGTGTGTCTTTTGGAGCAAGGGATGTCCAGATTCCTGCCTGAATTATGGAAAAAAATATAATTAAATTTATATAATTCAATTTACAGTAAAATTTACATGTCGTATAATCAGAACATAAGGAGGTGACACCGAACATCATGTTTGTAGATGGATAGGCGAAGACCTTTTTTTTAACCGTTTGAAGAAAGCGCTTACCCGATTTAGGATTCAGACATCCCATAAGTCATTGTTCACACTTCTTCATGTCTAACACACGTTCAACCACACCCACCATATTATACTCATTCACATGATTCTCCCTCACACACCATTTGTTTGCTCAAGATTCCAGTGATACAACCATTTCTTTTGGAGGTGATACAACCAACTCATCCGAACGTTCTCTTCGTGCTAAGCATCATAATGACACAGAGGATCAGACATGAGTACAACCCAATCTAACTAAAGGAAAGGTGGAACTATGAAGACTAAATTGAAAACCAAATCAAGAGGTAAGAAGATCCTGCGCAAAGGTGTAAAGCAAATGTTGGCAGCAACGCTGCTCGCGGCGGGGATTTTCCCTGGACTGTCTCCCGGCTTGGCTCAGGCGGCTGAAGCACATGTGGATAATCCATTTGTAGGGGCAACGGCCTATCTGAATCAGGACTATTCAGCTCTCGTGGATACATCCATTGCACTGACCAACGATGCGTCGTTGAAGGCCAAGATGGAGACCATCAAATCGTATCCAACCGCAGTATGGGTTGACCGGATTGCTGCAATCTATGGCGGTACGGACAACGCTGGTCGCAAAAGTGTAGAGCAACATCTTGATGCCGTTCTCGCTCAAAAGAAACCGGGTACACCAATAACGGCTTCATTTGTCATTTACAATCTGCCCGGACGGGATTGTCATGCACTTGCATCGAATGGTGAGCTTCCACTAACACAGGCGGCACTGCAGACCTATAAAACGGATTATATTGATGTGCTCGCAGATATCTTCGCAGATCCGAAGTATCAGGATATTCGTATTATTGCTGTCATTGAACCGGACAGTCTGCCTAACCTTGTGACCAACCTGAGTACACCAGCTTGTGGTCAAGCCAGCTCAACAGGTATCTATGAGGCGGGTGTGAAGTATGCATTGGACAAGCTGCACGCCATTCCAAATGTGTACAACTATCTGGATATCGGCCACTCCGGCTGGCTTGGGTGGGATAACAATCGTTCTGCAGCAGTCGCGCTGTATACAAGTGTTGTGCAAGGGACAGCCGCAGGTCTGAGCAGTGCAGATGGTTTCATTACAAATACAGCAAACACTACACCGCTGGGGGAGCCGAACCTGTCTAACCCTGATCTCAATATCGGTGGACAACCGATTAAATCTGCCAAGTTTTATGAGTGGAATCCTTATTTTGACGAAACCGATTTCACTGCTGCGCTGTATGCCGATTTCGTACAAGCTGGCTGGCCAAGCAGTACAGGTTTCCTGATTGATACTAGCCGGAATGGGTGGGGCGGGGTAGACCGTCCAGCATCTGCTACGGGCAGCAACATCAACGATTATGTGAACTCCGGACGTGTAGATCGCCGGGAGCATCGGGGGAACTGGTGTAATGCCAGTGGCGCAGGTATTGGTGAAGCACCTAAGGCTGCACCAGGACCAGCGCATCTGGATGCTTATGTATGGGTGAAACCTCCGGGTGAATCCGATGGCTCCAGCTCCGAAATTCCGAATAACGAAGGCAAAGGTTTTGACCGGATGTGTGATCCAACCTTCACAACTCGGGATGGTGTATTAACAGGTGCATTGCCTAATGCTCCGGTATCGGGTCACTGGTTCCATGATCAATTCGTGGCACTGGTGAAAAACGCATTCCCTGTACTTCCTGCAAGTAACGGTGGAGGTAATCCTCCGGGCGGAACAACAGCTCCGGCAGCACCAGCAGCATTGACAGCTTCTGCCGGTAACGCTCAGGTCTCCTTGACGTGGACAGCTTCTACAGGGGCTACAAGTTATAGTGTGAAGCGGGCACTGAGTGCATCAGGTCCATTCACAACAGTTGCAGCTAATGTAAGTGGAACATCTTACAGCAACACCGGTCTGATCAATGGTACAACCTATTATTATGTGGTAACGGCAACAAATGCAGTAGGTGAAAGTGTTAACTCTGCAACAGCAACAGCTACACCTGTTGCAGGTGTAACGGCGCCAGCTGCACCGACTGCTCTCACAGCAACTGCAGGCAATGCGCAGGTGAGCCTGACGTGGACAGCTTCTACAGCTGCAACAAGTTATGATGTGAAACGCGCACTGAGTGCAACAGGTCCGTTCACAACGATCGCGGCGAATGTGAGTGGTACGTCCTACACCAACACTGCCCTGACGAACGGCACAACGTATCATTATGTGGTAAGTGCAGTGAATGTAGCAGGGCAAAGTGCCAATTCCGCTGTAGCTTCCGCGACACCTCAAAGTGTCGTTGTACCAACGAGTGATCTTGTCGTGCAATATCGTGCTGGAGATACCAATGCTCAAGATAGCCAGATCAAACCGTATTTCAACATCAAAAATCTGGGTAGTACTGCTGTGAATCTGAGTGATCTGAAGATCCGGTATTACTTCTCCAAAGAAGGCTCGGCTGCGATGGATTCTGCCATCGATTACGCTCAAGTTGGCGGAGCCAATATCCAGCGGACCTTCACAGACTCGTACGTTGAGCTGAGCTTCACATCTGGCGCTGGCAGCATTCAGGCTGGTGGACAGACTGGAGACATCCAGCTTCGCATGTACAAAACAGACTGGTCCAACTTTGACGAGACTAATGACTATTCCTTCGATCCAACGAAAACATCCTATCAGGATTGGAACAAGGTAACACTCCACCAAGGTGGAAACCTGGTATGGGGTATTGAGCCTTAAACTTTATTTGTAACTGTCTTAACCGCGATCCTCTGTGTGTTAGAGGATTGCGGTTTTTTGCTATGCATGCGTGCCCAGAGGCACGCATGATCTTGTTGGTGAAAGTCCAACCCAAGGAGGGGCCAAGCCACCTTGGTAGCTAGGATGCTTGCATATGGCGAAATCTGTGTGCAAAAGCGCATCGACAAAAGTACCTGTCAGAAACAGGGCGAGCAACAAGCCAGGCCGTAACATGAAGTGAATCCTGCCGCGTCGTCAAAAAGGCCCTGCAAGGGGGAAAAGAAGGTGCCGAGTCTCGGTCATATAGATGAAGGCCAAGGAAGCTGTGCAGAACTTGGAACAACAGTGAAGAACCTTCCGGCGTAAAGGGAGCGGCATGGCTTGAAAGATCATGCAGTGAACTGGGGAGACCCTCCCCCACACGGATTTTTTTTTTTTAGGAATTCGTAAAGAGATGCTCTATAAGTCCAAAAGACGAAGTGAAACGTCTGTGGGAAGGGAGTCCGAGGGGCTCATAGTACCGAAGAACCCAAGGACAACATAACCTTGGGGAGGGAAGGAGCCCTGCTTTGTTTATGCTTTTGGAGGAGGTACGAGTGAGTGAATGCCAATCGGCTAACAACACCAAAGGAAAAAGTTCAACAACTCCAAGAAAAGCTAGGTCATGTGGCCAAGGAGAACAGCAAGCGTAAATTCCATGCCTTGTACGACAAAGTCTACCGGGGAGATGTTTTGTGCGAAGCCTGGAGACGAGTGAAAGCGAACAAGGGAGCAGCAGGAGTAGATGCCATGACGCTGGCAGATGTGGAGGAACAAGGAGAAATGAACTTCCTTAAGGACTGCGAACGAGCGTTGAAAGAAGGCAACTACCATCCGCAGCCTGTACGGCGGCACTATATCCCCAAGAAAGATGGGAAGCAAAGGCCGCTGGGCATACCCACCGTGCGCGACCGAGTCATACAGATGGCAACGAAACTGGTAATTGAACCCATCTTTGAAGTGGATTTTGAGGACGTATCCTTCGGATTTCGCCCAAAACGAAGTGCGAAAGGAGCGCTGGAACGAATTCGGAAAGCCTGCAACCGCAAAGGGAATTGGGTAGTCGACGTCGATATCCAAGGTTACTTCGATAACATTAATCAAGAGAAGCTTATGAAATTGGTGCAGATGCGCATCAACGACAGGCGGATACTGAAATTAATACGGAAGTGGCTTCAGGCGGGAGTGATGGAAGAAGGAAACGTAAGGCGCTCCGATTTAGGAACGCCGCAAGGTGGTGTGATCTCACCGCTTCTGGCGAATATCTATCTGAACTATTTTGACCGACTATGGGAGAAACATGGAAGAGGTCTGGGAGAACTGACAAGGTATGCAGACGACTTTGTAGTCATCTGTAAAACCAAAAAGGACGCCGAGCATGCGTATGAACACATAGGCAAAATTATGGAACGTCTGGAGCTAACCCTGCACCCGACCAAAACTCGCATTGTAGGTCTATGGACAGGAAACGAGGGATTCGACTTCTTAGGAATGCACCACCGAAAAACGAAAGCAGAAACGTCGCAAGGGAAGGTATATTACACCACACAGCAATGGCTAACCAAAAAGGCGGAAGAACGAATTCGTGGAGTCATTAAAGAGCGATTATCCCCACCGAGTATGCGATCTAGATCGTTTGCGGAACATGTGAAATGGCTCAATCCGAAAATTCAAGGGTGGAGAAACTATTACTACACGAGTTACAGCCAAAAGAGACTAGCTAAGCTGGATTGGTATATGTTGCAACGGTTAACACGGTGGTACGCGAAGAAGAGACAACGCAGAAAATGGATGGGTTCAATAGCTGAGGTTAAGTACATCGCCAGTCAATATGAATTAAAAACGCTATTGTAATCTGCATGCCCATGAATGACAAACATCGGAAAGCCGTATGAGGGAAAACCTCACGTACGGTTTGATGAGGAGAGGCTGGGTTTTGCCCAGCCTTTTACTCTAGTACAAGAGTCATTCTAGATTGAAGTTCTCACATGAAAATGTATTTAGAATCGCTTGAAGATCCGAAATTAGGATGTGAGAGCGGATATATTAAGCTGGGCTGTCCTCTGGTTATGAAAATAATCAGGGGGAGGGGGCGGCACTATTTCTTTTCTAACGAACAGAGGGCACGCTATTTAGTTGAATTGATGCATTTGAAAATTCTAACGAACCGTAGACACGCTATTCAGTTAATTTGGGTGGATTTTGATCCCCTTAGACCCGTTTTGGTCCAAATAAGATTGCTGAGATTCGTAAGGATTCGTTGTTGGAGTATAACGCCCCAATAGGGTGTTTGAGATTCGTTAGAAAAACTTGGCGGTGAGCTTAAATCATCCTTCCGACTGAAGCGTCATCGGGTTGATTTTCCAAATGACTCCTAAAAACACTGATTATTAATCGTTTTGGACGGATATTTGCCTAGGGTCTAGCAGACAGGATGTCTATAATAGAACCCGATGGGCGGGATCACCTCGCTCGGATTGGAAAGAGAATGGAAGGGGGACCGCACTCTGGTAGTCGGGCAAGCTGATTTCTCTTTTTTAATTTTGTAAGCGTAATCATTTCGGGTTGAAACCTTCTTTCGAAGAAGGCCTCTATGAATTATCGAACGTCTAATCATCATCGATGTGTACAAGCGTTACCCATTCTGTCTCAAGGAGCGTGAAGGTGGATGAACTCAGAAACAACAGCGCCGGTACATAAGGGATCGGTGTCAGGTCGGCAATCCGGTCGCAGGAAGGCTCGTATGCCACTTGCAGCCAAGGTGCTCTCTTCGGCACTCAGCGTAGCTTTGCTCATTGGAGGAACCGCTGGGATTACCGGAGCGGAAGCTTCGAACGGTAATGGGGGGACGGAGGCTGGCCTGCAATCACATAAGGGGGACAGTCACGTGAAAGAGATTCAACTGGAATATCTGGATCGGGGTTTGGTGGCTGCATCGACATCTGAAGGTGTTTTTCTCAGTTGGAGATTGCTTGGTGACGAGGCCACAGGGTATAGCGACAAAGGGCTGACAGGTACGGACTTTAACGTCTATCGTGATGGCAAAAAGATCGCTACCGTCACCGACAGCACCAACTATGTAGATGCCGCGGGCAAATCTTCTTCCCGTTATGAAGTGGCAGCGGTGAACAAGAAGGGGAAGGAGAGCAAACGCAGTGCATCCGTCAAACCTTGGGCGAACGGGTATGTGGACATTCCACTGCAAAAACCCGCCGATGGTGTGACGCCTGCGGGAGAAGCTTATACGTATTCCGCCAATGACATGAGCGTGGGTGATGTGGATGGGGATGGTCAATATGAGTTTTTCGTCAAATGGGACCCTTCCAACGCCAAGGACGTATCGCAAAAAGGATATACAGGTAAAACCTACATTGATGCTTACACCTTGGACGGTCAGTTGTTGTACCGGATCGATCTTGGGGTCAATATCCGTGCAGGTGCTCATTATACACAGATGCTCGTTTACGATTTTGACGGGGATGGCAAGGCTGAGATGATGTTCAAGACCGCGCCGGGCACGAAGATTATCAAATATAACAAAAAAGGAAAAGTGACATCCGAGAAATACATTACACTTCCGAAGCAGGATCGCAAGGCAGGGTACTCAAACGAAGATGATTATCGCTTGAGTGCTGATGGGTACTACGATCATATGGTGGATATGTTCAGAAACTGGCATAAGCACGACGAGGTTGTAAAGGGGAACTGGCCTGCGACATTAGAAGAAGCTTTTGGAATCGAGAAAAAATATAATTACCCATTATCTCAGCAGGATGCCGAGGGCCTGGCTGACTACTTCATTGATGTATATGCGGTAGAACGCAGTAACCGCAATGAGCTGCGCAAGTTCGAAGGTTTTATCGTGGATGGTCCTGAGTATGTTACGGTATTTGAAGGCAAATCGGGCAAAGAGCTGGAGACCATCCCATATGAACCTGAGCGTCATGATGATGGCCTGATGTGGGGCGATTATGCCATGGCACGGATCGAACCTGGGAATCGGGTGGACCGTTTCCTAGCCGGAGTGGCTTATCTGGACGGCAAGAAACCATCTGCTATATTTGCACGCGGATACTATACACGTTCAACGATGGTTGCCTACAATTGGGACGGCAAGAAGCTGAAAAAGGAATGGAAAGTGGACAGCGGTTGGACGCCGATGAAGAACCCGTTCAATGACGGACCGCACGGCGTAGATGGTACAGATCCGCAGTACGGCTCCATTACAACTCAGGGAGCGCACTATTTCAGTGTGGCGGATGTGGATGGAGATGGTAAACAGGAGATTATCTATGGCTCCGCTACGATTGATCATGACGGCAGCGTGCTATACAGCTCAACAGACCTGATGCCTGCCGAAAGTGCTGCGCCTGGAACGATTGCCCGTCTGGGTCATGGGGATGCTCTTCATGTGGCAGATATCGACCCGGATCGTCCGGGACTGGAGATTTTCATGGTTCACGAGGGTGGTCCGTGGGCGCCATACGGCTATTCCCTGCGTGATGCGAAGACCGGAGAAGTAATCTATGGTGGGTACACGGGGAAAGATACCGGTCGCGGCATGGTGGGTGATGTTGATCCGACTCGCCGTGGACTGGAGACATGGGCTGTAGGTTTGTGGACAGCTAAGGGTGAGAAAATCAGTGATCAGATGCCGGGAACGAATATGAATATCCGTTGGTCTGCCGATATGACGACACAGATCGTTGATGGTGCGATTGATGTTACACCAACCATCAAAGACTGGAATCGTGGCACGTTGCTGACGGCAACAGGCACATTGACCAACAATCACACCAAAGGTACACCTTCCCTTGTAGCTGATATCTTAGGGGATTGGCGGGAAGAGATGCTGGTGAGAACCACGGACAGTTCCGCGATTCGTATCTATCTGAGTACCGAGAAGACAGACCGCAAGCTGTACACGCTGATGCATGATGCGATGTATCGTGTGGGCATTGCCGGACAGAACAGTGGATACAATCAGCCGTCCTATCCGTCCTTCTATATGGCATCGGATATGGACTGGTCCAAAGTAACGCTACCTAAGTTCTACACGCCAGGTAAGGGCGGAAAGTAAGCAGGCTGGATGAGCACTGCCTAGCAATAGCACTACAACATGTGAGCCTGTAACGTAAAGCAGCGTTGGCATTTTTAAGAATTGGCATCGAAGCTTAAAAGCTCTGGAATCCCAATGTGTCTCGCACATGGGGTTTCAGAGCTTTTTTCACATAAGGATCTGCGGATAAAGCTTGGCGTTTGCTCAGCCATCCATGTTACGTCATTTTTTTACATCGTTGGAGTCTAGATGCACGGTAGAAGCGAATGCTTTAATGGTGTATTTACCTTGATCATGGATCAATGTGGTGATGGAGCACTCCGGGATAAGTTGGTTCTGCATAGCTATAAAATCGGAATGCCAGACGTTAAGCTCGCGCTCGCTAAAGGTTTGCACCAGAAAATCAGTAATGAGTCCACCATGTGTAACCACAATAATGTTACTGTTCTCTGGCTCTTCATTAGCTAATTCGGTTAGGAGGGAGGCCAGACGTTCACCAGCCTGTTTGGCCGAGTCTCCCACGGGTGGAATGTAATCTGGCTCAGACGTACATCGATCCCACATCGCAATGAATTCTTCGAATGACTGATCCGGGCAATCGCCCCAATTGGCACGTTCGCGCAGGCGAGGATCTTCGGTTATATGAAAACGGGTGTGGCGGGCAATCATACTTGCAGTTTCTCGGGCCCGTTGAAGTGGGCTGGTAAGGATTTTAGTAACGGGAAAGATAGCTCTGGCAAAATGAAGTGCTGTGGCTTCGGCTTGTAAAGCCCCTTCGGCAGTGAGGGAGACATCACCGATTCTTCGTTCTTTGAGACCATGTCTCACCAAATGAAAGGTGGTACTCATGATTGGAAACCTCCTTAGTTATAGACAGTTCACATAAATGATTAGATGATAAACTAATTATATATTCATCTAATTAAATATTGCAATGAGGCTTTTAAGCAAGACAGTTTATATTCAACCTATAGAATTGCTACAATGGAGAAAAGTGAGGATCGATCGTTGAAGGAATGGAGGTATCGACATGAGCATCACAAAGCCTTGGACAGGAAGCCTGTATCAGGAGGGTTTGCGAACAGAGGATTGCGGGCCGCGATTTTACGCGTACTACTACAAGCAATGGGACAACTATCGTATGTCCTATCACAATCATGATTCGACAGAGATCATGTATATTATTTCGGGAATGTGCCGGGTGGATGTGCAGATGTCGGATGGGAGTTCGGAGCAGGCCGTTTTGAAAAAAGGGCAGTTCATTATGCTCGACGCAGGTGTCCCGCACCGTTTGCTGGTGGAAGATGGTGTCCCTTGCCGGATGCTCAATGTGGAGTTTGGTTTCTCCACCTCGTCTCCCGGACAGCTATCCATCCGCCAGCTTGCGCTGGAAGAGGAAGAAGTCCACACTCTACTCACTAATGCTTCTCCATATCTGGTACTGCCTGACCCGGAAGAAGTGTATCATATTATGAAAAGTCTGGTGCTGGAACTCGATCAGCGTGGTCTACTGGAGCAAGGAAGAGCGCCCACGTCAATGAGGATTATTCCACCTGAGGAAAGGTTGCATCACCGGGAAGCCCGGAATCTCTCGTCCCCGGAACAGGGTATGCTGGTGCGTACGCTGTTCGTGCAGTTGCTGGTCCGTGTTGCACGTCTGCGCGGAGAAATGAGCCGGAGTGCGCCAGATCAGGCGGAACTGTACGTCAAACGAACCATTGAATTCATGCATCACAATATGGATCGTAACATTCAGATGAAGGATATTGCGGCAGCAGTTAATCTGCATCCAGGCTATTTACATCGTATTTTTCGTCAGCACACGCAGCGCACACCTACCGACTACCTGACGATGCTTCGAATGGAAAAGGCCAAGATGCTGCTTCAGCAGACCAATATTCCGATTTCGGAAATCTCTGACTATGTTGGAGTAGGCAGTCGTCAGTATTTTCATATGTTGTTCAAAAAATATACAGGTCGTACGCCGGTTGAATTTCGCTCCTCTATGGAACGACATGTCAGTCAGTACCCGTCCGATGAATGAGCCGATTGCAGTTATTTCGAATACAACTGGATTATTGGAGCTAGCGCGTAAAAGTTAGGATTTTTGACAACAAGATCTTGAACAGGTCATGATTTTGATAACGCTTCCCTATATGCGGTTGGTACAATGATTTCATGAAGAGAGTCATTAACCGAAGCGAAAGATTCGGATTAAGGGAGGACATAGGGATGTCTTTTAAAGTGGCGTTTATCGGGGCAGGAAGTATCGGATTTACACGGGGATTGTTAAGGGATTTGCTCACGGTACCCGAGTTTAACAACATCGAGATTGCGTTCTGCGATATTAACCAGCACAATCTGGACATGGTGACTGAGCTGTGTCAGCGGGATATCCGTGAGAATGGATTGAATATTCAGATTCAGCCGACAACAGATCGTAAAGAAGCATTGAAAGATGCGAAGTATGTACTGTGTACGATTCGTGTTGGGGGACTGGAAGCATTTGCAACAGATGTAGATATTCCACTGAAATATGGGGTAGACCAATGTGTCGGCGATACGCTGTGTGCAGGCGGCATTATGTACGGACAACGGGGAATCGCCGAGATGCTGGACATCTGTAAGGATATTCGTGAACAGAGCGCACCCGACGTGCTGCTCTTGAACTATTCCAATCCGATGGCGATGCTCACATGGGCTTGCAACAAGTACGGTGGTGTACGGACGATCGGACTGTGTCATGGCGTACAGCATGGTCATCATCAGATTGCGGAAGCTTTTGGATTGAAAAAGAGTGAAGTGGATATTGTCTGTGCCGGCATCAACCATCAGACCTGGTATATTCAGGCTTCTCATGAAGGTAAAGACCTTACAGGTGACCTGCTCGAAGCCTTCGAGAAACATCCGGAGTATAGCCGTACTGAGAAAGTGCGGATCGATATGCTACGCCGGTTCGGATATTACAGTACAGAATCGAATGGTCATCTGAGTGAATATGTGCCGTGGTACCGCAAACGTCCGGAAGAGATTAACGAATGGATCGACCTGGGCAACTGGATCAACGGAGAGACAGGTGGGTATCTGCGCGTATGTACCGAGGGGCGCAACTGGTTTGAGACTGATTTTCCTAACTGGATGAAGGATGAACCGATGCAATTCATTCCGGAAAAACGGGGCGAGGAGCACGGTTCATACATTATTGAAGGGCTGGAGACGGGACGTGTCTATCGTGGACATTTCAATACCGTTAATAATGGAGTCATCTCCAACCTGCCGGATGATGCGATTATTGAGGCACCGGGATATGTGGATCGCAACGGGATCTCTATGCCACATGTAGGGGATCTGCCCCTTGGCCCGGCGGCGGTATGTAATGTGAGTATTTCCGTGCAACGGCTCGCGGTTGAAGCCGCGGTGAACGGAGATGACAAATTACTTCGTCAGGCGTTCATGATGGACCCGCTCGTGGGTGCCGTATGTAATCCAAAAGAAATCTGGCAGATGGTCGACGAGATGCTCGTTGCACAGGCCGAGTGGTTGCCGCAGTACGGAGATGCGATTGCAGCTGCAGAAACAAGACTTGCTGCAGGTGACCTTATTCCAACAATGGAATATGAAGGAGCGGCAAGACTCAAGGTGAAAACGGTGGAAGAAATGAAACAGGATCGCGATGCTGCGAACAAAAATGCGGGCGAATCCGATAAAGGGAAAGATCGCGAGAAAGTGCAGCAATAGATAAAAATGCGTAAGGGCCTCTCCAAAATTGGAGGGGCCCTGTTTGTTTTTATTTTTTTTCGACACCACGGATAACAAAGGCAAAAGAGGTATCACCCAAGGAAACCTGGGAATTTTGAGGGGAAGTCCAGCGGGCAAAGGCTCCATAATAATGAGTACCTTTTTCCTGCGCTAACTGGAATGAACCTTCTCGTAAAGAGATGGGACGTGCCACTCCATTTACATATTCGACAAGAGTTAACTCGTCAGGTGGTACATTTGTACCCAGATGAATAGATATATTCTCGCCTACCAACACGGAGACAGGTACCTGACCTTCCAACAGTTCCATATCACCTGCATAGTCTGCACACATACTTTCCCAGCAATAACTGCCCTGTATAGCAGGAATAGGAGTGCCACTTTCAGTCTGTATCACTAGTGTAGGCAGTTTTGTTTGTACTATGACTTGGAGTAGGATTACAGCCGGATAATATAAGCAAAGTTGAAAGAAATACCAATGTGGTCAATGTTCTTATCGTATTGAAGAATTTTATTTGCAAGAGAGGAATGTTGCTAGTGTTACTCTTGCGATGCATATTTACCATGTGATACATATTACCTTTACAGACATAGTAATGTGTCTTATAGTATACACAGGACGGAAGAAAGTCGGTGAAACTCGTAGATGGATGTGCAAGTGATTAACAGTGATCTGATTCGGGGCAATATTGACCCCATCATTCTGAGTGTACTTATACCCGCAGATAACTATGGCTACAGCATTATTAAGGAGATCTATCGTAAGAGCGGAGAGCAGTTTGAATTGAAGGAACCTACGCTTTATTCCAGTTTGAAGAGGCTGGAGAAGAGTGGATATGTGGAGTCCTACTGGGGGGAAGAGACGCAGGGAGGACGACGCAAATATTACCGAATTACAACGCAAGGCCTTAAAGCCTATAGAGAGCAGGTTCATGCTTGGCAAGCAGCCAAGGCACTGATTGATTGCATGATTGTCACTGGAGAAAAAGGAGATGAAGACCTATGAGATTGGAAGCTCGCATCACTCGTCATGTGAATCGTTTGTTCGCTCACGCACAAGATACATTAGACAATCGAGAATTAAAAGAAGAGATTCACAGCAATCTCGCTGCGCGGATTGACGATTATATCTCGCAGGGTATGAGTGAAGAGAAGGCGTTCCAGACCGCCATTCAGCATATCGCTGGTATGGATGAAGTGATGAGTGACCATCGAAGGGTACAACGTGTTCCTTACTGGACAGCGTTGTTGCAGTCTGCTCTGATTTATAGCCTCGTAGCCTGGATCATTACCATTCCAATGAGAGTGCTGATGCAAGGCTCCGCCATAAACAATCTGCTTATGATCGTGAGTCTCATTGTTGGTGGCATGTATGTATTGTATCTGTTGATCAACAAGACGAACGATTCTGCAACCTCCGTGAAAACCACGGTTATTCGAATCCCTGCCTTAGTGCAGTGGAATCGCAGGATATGGTGGTTGTGGGCAGCATTAATACTCGTACTATGGGGAACGCAGGCAGCGTTACGATTCGGAAGCAACATCTGGTTTAATCGACCCATTCAGGTGGATGGACCCTATCAGTTTGCTGTGATCGTCATTGCCTTTGCCATCCCATTACTGAGTGTTATTATTCCTTTGGTTGTGCATCGGGCGTATCGGATTGTTAGTAAGTATGAAGTGAGTGATGCGTTATGAGAATTAGAAACATATGGATTATAACACTTGTTGTGTTGGGCATCAGTGGCTTAGTGATTGTTGAAGGCTTCGTTAATCCGAAGATCGAGGCGAAACAGACTCGGTACGAGGAAGAGCAGCAGAATCCGCTGACACATAATTTTGCCGCTTTAGCCAAATATCGCAGTCCCTACATGGGTGATAATTCAAACCTTAGTCATCTGAATCAGGCTTTACCTTTACGTGAAAGATTGAATGGTTACCAACTGTACCCGGAGACGTTCACAGCTCAAGTGAATTATAGCTTGGATACGCGTGAGATGGATGCAGAGGAACTTGAGCGGATACTCGTATATAATGCGGTTGCGAACTTTGTTATGATCGATAATCTGGAGCAGATCGTCTACCAGTTTGACAATACCAGCCATACCTTACGTCGTGAATCTGCCCAACAATGGACAGGTACGGAATTAAAGGAGCTTCAGAATCCGGAGTTATGGAATTCGACTGTACGCGAGAAGCTGGTGGAACCGGGACAAGTGAAAGAGGCTTTTTCACAGATTGTTGCCAATTAAGCTGCATGAAATAGAAGGAAATAAGCAAGAGACTCGACTCTTCTCCCATGCTATGTTATTATAAATCTCTGATAACGTGGTAACGAACTAAAGCGTTTGGGTTTTGGTTATAGACATGGAGGGGTTCGAGAGATGAGAAAAAAAGCGATTTTACTATTATTCATTAGTATATGTGTATTGATTGTGGCTGGTTGTTCCAGTTCCGCAAGCAAAGACGATAACACGATTGTTGTAGGAATTGATGACAAGTTTGCTCCAATGGGCTTCCGGGACGAGCAAAATGAAATTGTTGGTTTTGATATTGATTACGCAAGAGCTGCAGCGGAGAAAATGGGTAAAGAAATCACATTCCAGCCAATCGACTGGTCTTCCAAAGAGTTGGAGCTGAACAGTGGCCGGATCGACATGATCTGGAACGGGTACACCATTACAGATGAGCGCAAAGAGAAAGTACTCTTTACGAAGCCATATCTGGAAAACAGTCAGGTAGCTATTACACTGGTGGACTCGCCAATCACAAAGCTGGATGAACTCGATGGTAAAAATGTGGGATTGCAGGCTCTCTCCTCGGCGGCAGACGCCCTCGCGGCAAGTCCTTTGAAGGACAAAGTGAAAACATCGGAATTCAAGGATAATGTACTTGCACTGACCGATTTAAAAACGACACGGCTGGATGCAGTCATTATTGATGAAGTGGTTGCGAGATATTACATGTCCAAGGAAGAGGGAAAGTACAAGTTGTTGGATGAAGCCCTTGCGCCGGAGCAATATGGTATTGGGATCAAAAAAGGCAATGAAGAACTTCTGAATCAGCTGCAAAAAGCGCTGGATGAGTTGAATGCAGACGGAACAGCGGCTAAGATCTCCACTCAATGGTTGGGTGAAGATAAGGTTCTGAAATAGACAGGTGTGACACCTGAAATATGAGTTAAAACAAAATGACCCCGTATTCCACGATGGAGCCCATGAAGCTGCTGAGGAATGCGGGGTTAACAGATTAGAGGAGACATAATAATGAGTTGGGATTATATTTTTACCGTGATGAAGCCGATGCTGGAAGGGGCTCAGATGACGATTTTCATGTTTTTGTTCGCTATCGTGCTCTCTGTGCCGTTTGGTTTTGGGATAACGTTAATCATGCGAAGTCGTTTCAAACCCCTAGCCTGGATCGCACATATGTACGTCTATGTTATGCGCGGAACGCCGCTATTGCTGCAAATTTTCTTCTTCTGTTTCGGTCTGCCGCTGTTGCCTGTAATTGGCGAATATTTAGTGTTTGATCGATTTGTTGCAGCAGCGATTGCGTTTATACTAAATTATGCGGCATATTTTGCCGAAATCTTCAGAGGTGGATTGCTCTCCGTAGACAAGGGGCAGCATGAGGCAGCTAAAGTGCTGGGCTTAACGAGACGGCAAACGATGATGAAGGTCATTATCCCGCAGATGATCCGCGTGGTATTGCCAGCAACAGCCAATGAGTCCATTACACTGATTAAGGATACGGCATTGTTATATGCTGTTTCTGTGCATGAGTTGTTGTATTATGCTCAAGCGGCAGTGAATCGGGATGGGCAGTTGATTGCTTTTTTCATCGCTGCGATTATGTACCTATTGATGACCCTGGTACTTACTTTGCTGTTTAAAGGATTGGAGAAGCGGTTTTCATTTGAATAAATTAAATCTGATCAATCAAAGGACTGTCTGCATATGACACATATATTAGAAGTAAATCAGTTGAGAAAATCATTCGGTACACTTGATGTGCTGAAGCAGGTATCTTTCAAAGTGGAACCAGGCGAAGTGATTGCCGTGATCGGGCCTTCGGGTTCGGGAAAAAGTACGATGCTGCGCAGCCTGATTCATCTGGAGGATATTTCGGGAGGAACGATTCGCATTCAGGATCAGACGTTGGTTGATAATGGCCGTTACGCTGGTGCGGCGGATATTCGAAAGATTACGGATCGCATGGGAATGGTATTTCAGCATTTCAACCTCTTCCCGCATCTGACTGTAAGGGAGAACTTAGAACTCGCACCAAAGACGTTGAAAAAAGATGGCTTGGCAATCATCCGGAAGCGCAGTCTGGAATTACTCGGCAAAGTAGGGCTGTCGGACAAGGCCGATGTCTACCCTGGTAATCTGTCCGGTGGACAGAAACAGCGTGTAGCTATTGCCCGCGCACTCATGATGCAACCGGATATCCTCCTGTTTGATGAGCCGACATCGGCACTCGATCCCGAACTGACGGGAGAAGTGTTGCGTGTCATCAAACAGCTTGCGCAGGAGAACATGACCATGATGATTGTCACGCATGAGATGGGCTTTGCCCGTGACGTTGCGGATCGCGTATTCTTCATGGATAACGGCGAGATCGCAGAGGCAGGGCCTCCAGAACAGATCTTCGGCAATCCAAAGCTTGCACGTACCCGGACGTTTTTACAGCGGGTGGACATGCAAGGGGAGTCTCGTTGAATTGATTGAAAGAATTATATTATATAGAAATATAACCTATACGCGATGAATACATTCCAGGGTGTGTTCATAGCGTTTTTTTGGTGCGCAGATAAATAAATTCGATATTCATATTTAAAAATCGTGAAGTAATTAAATTAGGTATAAATCAACGGAACTGATTAATTAATAACTAATTTTATAGCTGAAACCTCCTAATTGTGTAGGTATAAAGTATGTTATTTAGAATAAAACCCACTATTTGTTACTTTTTATAAATATTTATGATATGGTTTAAGGATTATTAATAAGAGGAGGAATATTATGAGATACAATTCATTATTGAAATTATGTATGGTTTCTATTTTTTTTATTACGTCTTTTGCTTTTGGTTCGTCTGCTTTAGCTCTATCTGATGATGCGACCTACGATGAGGAAAAGTATGAGATTGTCAAGGGATCTTCTAACCTACACCAAGAGAGTGATGAAGTTAAAAAAAATTATGCAACAAGCAAATTCCCTAATAGTCTTATATCTTTGGGAGAAGTTAAGTTAACTGATACAGAAACTGGTGAAACGAACCTTGGTTTAATTGAAAATGTAGAAATTGAGAAACTATATGACCTTGTAGATAAACAAACTGGTGAGGCAGCTGTACATTATAAAGCAGAAATTATGGCTTCAACAGAAAACCAAGGAAGTGATAATGGAGTTGATAAATCTGGAGGATTAAAATACTTTCAAACAATCTATTATACGGCTACAACAAATGTTGTCGATTATATAAATATTAATAAAATTGACTATAGATTTGAAAGACAAGATCCACAGTATGTAGTAACTCAAAAGAAAATGCTCATCAATCAAAGGGGGGCAGGTATTAACGATAATAAGTACAAAGATCAATTTATTACAGTTGATTTAAATAGCTCAGGAACGATATTGGTTAGAGATTTCGGATGGGTCGCTACTCGATTTGATCATCTAATAACTAGATTAGGAACTAAAACAACTGCTTTAGTTACGAGAGGGTCGAATTCGTGGGAATTCTCATTTAGTATGAATCCGAGGTAAGAAAAAATAATGAAAGGTGGAATAATTTTGAGAAAACCGAGATTTTCAAGAATAATATTATCCGTTCTATTACTCATTTCATTGGGAAATACTTCTGTTCTTGCACAGGAAAACGAACATTCATTTGATACTGAAAAGTATACTATTAAAAGAAGTTATGCTGACACTCATAAACAGAGTATATTAAATGAAAAAGAGTTAGAGTCAAGTCTTCTTGGGCATACATCTAGTTCTCAAATGGAGATAGCAATGGATAACGATGTAACTGGTGAGAAGATAATAGGGTCTGTAGAAGAATTACAAACCCAAAAACTGTATGACCTGATTGATAAACAAACTGGAGAAGAAGCAGTCCAATATAAAACTGAAATTAAAGCATCATCTGAGCACCAAACAAAAGGTAATGAATCGGACTCGAATAATGGTATGACTTTTTATGAGACAATTTATTATACGGTTCATTTAGATGATCCTGGATTTAGTTATATAAACATAAATAAAATCGACTATCGATTAGAGATTAAGGACTCATTGTACAAAGTAACTGAGAAAAAGATGGAGATTCATCAAAATGGTATGGGTATTAGTGGTAAAGCAATAAGTAATCAAACTAAAATTTTAGATATAGGTATTTCTGGAACGATACTTCCAAGAAATTATGGATGGTCACCAGTAAATGTTCCTTCCCCAGGAGCCAGAGTTGTTACTAGAACTACAGCGAAAATTGAAGTAAAGGGCTCAACCTGGAATTTTTTATTTGCTCTAAATCCTAGGTAAGGTCAGCTGTATTAGTGTGACACGTTTTTTAATATTTAAAGGCATATCCCATACACCAGACTGGCTGTGAATCAGCGAGTCAGGACAGAGGATATGCCTTTTGGTTTCTATAGCGTTAATAGTCTATTACTTCTATATCGCTTCAATATCTTATCTAATGCTTATACTAAGCTTGAAGTCGCTTTATTTAAACTTGGAAAACAGCTTCACTGCTTACATTTTCGTTCTCCGTGGTGCGATGCATCAGGAAATACGTTAAGGTTCCTCCAAGACCAATCACGGCGAATATGCACAGAATACCAATCTGATCCCAGGTTACACTGAACTGTCCACTCGAGATAACTGCTTTATAACCTGTTACCGAATAGGTCATAGGCAGCCATGGATTAAACACTTTCAGCCAATTTGGAATTAGTTCGAGCGGGAAGGTGCCTGCACTGGTGGTGAGCTGGAAGATCAGCATCAGAATCGCAAGAAAACGACCCGGATTCTCCAGCCAAGTCACCAGTGCCTGAATGATGTACATGAAGCTTAGACTGGTAACAAAGCTGAACAAGAGGAACAATGGAACGCTCTGAACATCCAGACCCAAACCGTACAAGACCAGCCATGAAGCAAGCAGGGACTGTACAGCACTCATGAGCGTGAAGGACAGCGTTTTACTCACAAAACGATTCCAGCCACTTGCCTCACTAACCGTGCTGCCGCGTGTTGGCACTACCAATGTGGCAATTAATGCCCCTACAAATAGCCCGAGTGACAGGAAGTATGGCGAGAATCCTGTACCATAGTTAGGAACCTCGTTATATTTATGCTCATCGACCTGAACAGGCTCTGCATACATGGTTACCAGCTCATCGGTCTTCTTCACACTCCCCGTCTGCTCAGCCGCTTCATTCAGCTTGGTGGCAAGTTTGCCAGAGCCGTCCGTTAGCTTAAGCGTACCTTCTTTTAACTGACCGGCGCCGTCATCAAGCTTATGTGAACCATCTGCAAGGGTTGAGATTCCGTCTGTAAGCTGGCTTACACCCGCAACCAATTTGCCTGCACCAGCATTCAATTGACCTGAACCATCCACAAGTTTGGCTCCGCCAGCGGCTGCTTCGGATAATTTGGAATTGAATTGTTTCAGCCCTGTTGCAAGCTTTTCTTGTCCGGCGGACAACTGCGTAGCTCCTTGTACCAGTTGTTGTTCACCCTGTACCAACTGACTGCTGCCTTGATGTAGTTGCTGTTGTGCAGCATACAGGTTTTGGCTGCCTGCCACTAATTGCTGTCCACCCTGATACACTTGTTCGCTGCCAGCGGCTACGGCCTGACTGGCTACCAAGAGTTGCTGCACAGCAGGACTTGCCGCAAGTTCCGGACTGGCTTCAGCTAATTGGGCGAGCCCTTGTGCAACCGCTTTGGTACCTTCGCTAACTTTACCACTGCCCTCAACAGAACTTTGCAGCCCAGCAGTCAGCTTTGCACTGCCTTCCTCGGAAGCCGCCAGTCCTGCATCCAGCTTGGCTGCGCCTTCCTGAGCAGATTGAAGGCCAGCCTGTAGTTGTTTGCCGCCTGTTTCAGCCTGGGTTGCTCCATCACTTAGCTTCGTGCCTGCTGCTGCCAATTGGGACAATCCATCCGACAGGGAGCTGGCTCCTGCATGAAGCGTGCCGATTCCTTGTGCCAAGGTAGCTGTACCCTCTTTTAACGGTGCCACACCTGTTTCCAGTTTGTCGGTTCTATCCGCCAGTTTGGACAGGTTCTTTTTCAATGTGGCAGCACCGTCATCCAGCTTGGTTGCGCCCTCGTTGATCTTGTCAGCACCAGCTCCGGCATCTGATAAACCGCTAGAGATCTTCTCCACCTGATCCAGTAACGTTTCGGTATACGACTCAGTTACTTTGGCGGAGATTTTGGATTTGATCTGTTTGACCGCAGTTCCACCAATCTGACCCGCGAGGAAGTTGTATCCTTCATTGGGCTCATAGATCAGCTCCGCTGGTTGTGGGTGATCCTCCATCAGAGTGGTAGCTTTTGCTGAAAAATCCTCGGGGATCACGATGGTCATATAATACTTGTCGTCTTCCATACCTTGCTCCGCTTGTTCCCGTGTCACGAATTTCCAGTCGAAATCATTACTTTTTTTCAATTCATCGACCAGATTCTGACCGACTTCCAGCGATTTGTCATTGTAGGTTGCGCCCTGATCCGTGTTGACCACTGCCACAGGTAACTCATTCATTTTGCCATAGGGGTCCCAGAATGCATTCAGGAACAGGCCGCTATACAGCACCGGAATGAACAGTACAACGAGAATTGGAATAAATACTTTTGGTTTTTTAAAGGCGGACTTCAGATCCTGCCCAAATACGTGGAATGATTTCATCATGTTCTCTCCCTATCCTTACGCTAATCCGTTTGTTTTATCTCTATTATGTGTTGAATCTAGTACATGCCTTTTCTAGGTGGGGGATAAGCCATTCTTGAGAAAGAGGCCCACAAAATCCTTGATCTTATCTTTGTGCAACGTAGGATGCGCTTTGTTCCAATCTGAGGTTAAGGTGACATACAGCTTCAGCAGGACAAAAGAAACCAGCTTGGGATCGTCTCTGCGAATCTGCTCCAACTCCATGGCACGGCTCACCTGACGCTCCAGATATTCGAGAATGGCTGTCTCCACTTTCTGCAAACCTTCCTTGGCTTGCGGTGTACCAAACTCGTTGACCTCCTGAAAGAGCTTGATCAACAGCTCATGTTCCTCCCGGTACTCCAGCAAAGAATCCATACTCATATGCACGTTATCCAGAAAGGAGTTCTCTTCCTTCACCGTCTGCTCTGTAATCTGTCTCATATCCGCAATGATCGAGCGCAGAATCTCGCTAAACAGTTCTTCTTTATTATCAAAAAAAGTATAGATCGTTCCCTTGCCCACATTGGCAAGTCTCGCAACCTGCTCCATCGTTGTGGCCTTGTAGCCAAACAGGGCAAAGGATTTCTCGGCAGAGTCCATCACCTGTTGCCTTCGATCTATCGTTTTCATCGCATATACACCTCCTTGTAGGTTGAAAGGATAATGGTAAGGTAAGTCCTATATTGACCGTTTTACTATTATAGTCAGTTGGTCGTTAACAACTGTAGCACTTGAACAGGGAAGGTGGATGTGATCTTTGTCATGGTATGGATAGGACAGGTGCGAATGTGATGCTCACATGAAAACCCTGGGGGATTCGCACCTCAGAATTTGTCGAAATGGGCAAAATTGTTACCTTAAGGCAACATGTAGGCATAATTTGATTGAATAATGATATGGAAAGTCATAGAATAATAGTGAAAAAACGTGTTTTTGATGGTTCGGGTTGTTGAGATACGTGTTTTTTCGCTGTCGCACTCCGTATGGAGTGCGTGGATTGAAATATAAGGTTGTTCGCGTAATTCGGGTTGGTGGCGTAGTCGCACTCCGTATGGAGTGCGTGGATTGAAATATCATCCCAACAAAGTGTCCCTGTATCCTTGTCCGGTCGCACTCCGTATGGAGTGCGTGGATTGAAATTCTGGATCCGGAGTTAAGGTCTATTTTTTGTGAGCGTCGCACTCTGTATGGAGTGCGTGGATTGAAATGCTGTTGCGGACGGTAGTTTGCAAGGCTGTGTTAAGTCGCACTCTGTATGGAGTGCGTGAATTGAAATTTTAGATGGTGGGCTCGGGTTTGGGTTTGGACTCGGGTCGCACTCTGTATGGAGTGCGTGGATTGAAATATAGACATAGTTGGTATTAGGTTTGAGATTTTTAGTCGCACTCTGTATGGAGTTCGTGGATTGAAATAGCTGCACGTGCACCAACCGGCAGGCGCTTCTGGAGTCGCACTCTGTATGGAGTACGTGGATTGAAATCGGCCTCTAACCAAGGAGGGATACAGATGGCAGGCGTCGCACTCCGTATGGAGTGTGTAGATTAAAATAATAGCATTCAACTGAGCTGAACTGCCTTATGTATCGCACTATGTGGATTGAAATTGGATAAACCCAATTGTGAAATTATCAGTAAATTAAGGTTGCACTCCGTATGAAGAATGTGTATCGAAATTTGAAGGTATCGCTGAGTCTGATGCAATTGTCGGTGTCGTACTCCGTATGGAGTGTGCGGATTGAAATGATGTAGGGAAAGTAAAGGACCCCAACACCCTTTAGTGGCACTCTATATGGAGTGCGTGGATTGAAATTTCAAGCTCCTTGCGGACCCGATCGCGTTCAACGAGTCGCACTCCCTATAGTGTGTATGAATTGAAATTTTGGTAGGAGGAAGAGCATGGTTTCGGTATCTAACTGAGCTCCTAATACGAGTAATGAATTCACAGATGGCTGAGCTGTTTGTGTTTTTTGTATGGCAACGGTTAGAACTACGATTACTACATAAGCATTGCTACCTGTTTTTTAGAAAGATCCAGAAATGCCGCTTGCATGAATGAAGTACACCAAGGAACACATTGGCCCAAATAACTGCTCTCTATTCTTATAATGTTAATGAGTTGAATAGCTGATTGAAAAAAACTCGTAACTATGTCTTAGTTGAATCCGTCTACTAGGTTGAGGTGATTGATCATGCAACCATTTAAATATTGGAGCCAGCGTTTGAGTATACTTTTAATTCTAGTCATTATTGTTGGCTGTGGAACATCGAATAAGGGAGAAATAACATCCAAACCCCAGGAAACGATTACGAAAGAAGTTTCAAAGGAATCAACGAAACGATGCCCGGGAACCCTTGAATGGATTGATTTTCTGATGATTCATAATGTTACATATTTTCAAAACAACGAAGGGGCCAAAGTGGTACCTGCAGAGCAAATTGGGGATAGGGTAGGGGAAGTGAGCTACATGCTGAACGAGCATGCGTGTGCGGATCACGTGACCGAGAATGGTGATGCGGCATATCTTCCAATTGGAACTGTTATATATGAACTGAAAGGTTATAAGTCGCATTATCGCGTAGTAGCGAATAATAAGGTTTACGAAGCAAAAGAAAATCCCAATGCTAAGACAATGGGAGACCTGATGGACATTGAAGACAAAGTGGAAAAAGTCAGCCTTGAAAGCGGGAACGATGGCAGCCCAATCGGTGACTTTCCCCAGGAAGCCGCATCCGAATTCATGAACGAGCTTTTGCCGTTGCGATATGTTGGCTTTGATGAGGTGTATAAGAAATCCAAGCATGAGACAGGGATTTTTTTACGTGTGCACCTTCAAGATGGAACATCTTTTCGAATGGTTTATTATCCGAAAGCGAATGCTTTCTCAGCAGGTGCATTTGGAACAGCAAAGTTACAATCATTAATCGTTTCTCAGAGAAAAGAAATTAAAGCAGCTGCAGGATTATAGTGGATTGGAGGTTCAACAATCAGTTGATGACACCACTGTCTGTTAAATGATACCGGGAAGGTATAGAGCCTACCCTGGTATCAACAAAAAAACCAAGGCTTTGAGTTCAGTCACTCATGAGCCTTGGTTTTTACTGTGTCTTATTACTTTTATCTATATCCTATTAATTCTATTCTGCACGTACTTTAAAGAATGAGATCAGTTCTTGCAGTTGCTCGGATACAACCGAGAGCTCATCGGAGGCACTCACAATGGCTGCCATGGAGGCTTCCTGCTCATCAATTGACTGCTCAATTTGTTTACTGCTGCTTGCTGCCTTGCTGACATTGGCAGACAGTTCATCGGCGGTGGCAGACATTTCCTGTGTGCTTGCCGAGATTTCTTCAGTAGAACTGGAGATATCCTGAATCTGGTTTGCAACTTTATTCGTAGCAGTCAGAATATTCTCGAAGAATACACCAGTCTCTTGGGTAACTTCCAAGCCTTTGGTAACTTCCTTGGAACCCAACTGCATCGCTTCGGAAGACTGCATGATATCCCGTTGAATTTCTTCAATTAACTGTCGAATTTGCTTCGCTGATTCCTGCGATTGCTCTGCCAGGTTACGTACCTCGCCTGCAACCACGGCAAAACCTCTTCCTTCTTCACCTGCGCGGGCTGCCTCGATTGAAGCGTTAAGTGCAAGCAAGTTGGTTTGTCCAGCAATCTCCGTAATCACGTTAACTATGTTGCTAATCTGGTTCGAGTTATTTTCCAAAGACTGAATCGAGTTTGACGTATTTTGCACCGCACCGGAGATCAGGCGCATCTGCTCAATGACTTGTTGCATCACCACATTACCTGTGCTGGAGCGCTGCTCCATGCTGAGTGCTTCATCTGCCACATCGGCTGAGCTGCTGGCGATCGTCTGCACTACCGTTGACATCTCTGTCATGGCACGAGCGTTCTCCACAGTGGCTTTGTCTTGTGACACCAGTCCAGTAGAGATTTCTCGAATATTGGTGCTGATGGATTGAATGTTCACATTATTTTTCTCGGAAATGCCCAGTAGTTGTTTGGAAGACTCCGAGAGGTGATGTGAAGCATTCTGTACTTTATAGATGGTTGTATTGAAGCGATGGATCATCGCATTAAACTTCTCGTTGATGATACCCAGATCATCTCGTCCGGTATCGATGGTTACGTCCAGATTACCCGTGCTGACTTCTTCGATACCTTTCATCAGATTGCGGATCGGAAGCAACGTTCTTTTCAGCAAAATGAATTGCAACACCATGAACAGGATCAGGAAACCGATCAGGAACATCAAACCGTACGTAAGCAGTTTGTTCAAACCTTTTGGAACGGCACTTGCATCTACATCGAAGTAAAGAGCAGCGTACATGGAGCCATCTGCGTTATTAATCGGATAGATCAGAGTGGTCCAGGTTCCGTACTCATCCGTGTAGAAATCACTGAAGGCAGGTTTTCCGTCCTTTTTCATCTGTTCCAGCACTACGACGTTATTCTGAGGCAGCGGGTACATGGCACCTGCGGGCAGATTACCTTCCTCGAATGGTTCCAACAGGTTCGTTGGAATCGCGATGATGGACGTTCCGTTTCCTTGCTCAAGTTCTGAACCAAAAATGTACGCTTGCGCGATGTTTGGATAGAATTCATGGATGGAATCGAGATAAGTTTTCATTTCCAGCTGTATAGGACCGGAGTAGCTTTTTTCCTTAGCCGCTTCTGCCACTTTGGCAGTGTCGAGATCATCATACCATTTTTGGGTGATGACGGTAGCCTGGTCGTGCAACTGTTCAACCAAGATATTTTTTTGCAATTGATACGCGGCAGTAATCAGGATTACACCGATCAACATGATGCTGCCGAATGAAATCACCAAATTTTTGATGAAGAAAGGCATGGTACTCCAGCGAAGCTTATTAAACAAGATGGTTCACTCCTTCTACGATTGTGACGAAGGACTTATCCTGGGTGTTGTACACGCTATGTAATTGTTGACTTAAAAACTGTGAAATCGTCCCTAAATATCCTGTCTGATCAAATTCTCTTTTGTTTCTAAAAGCTTTTCGTAATGGGTTTTGCTATTCACGTATATGAACTCCAGGTAAGTTCTACTCTTCAGATATATCGTTATATAGGCATATTAATATTAGATATTTGCAACAAAATAGGACTTATGAACCGGTTCCAAGGTTATAATTGCGCTTTTTTCATTATATTTCTTGTATATCCATGAAAATTTCATAGTGATACATATCATTTTTGATCGCGTTTAAGATTCACTAAAGGTTCGTCCCCTACCATGGTTACATAAGCCTCGGTTGCTTAACAGAAACCAAGAAGGAGGATTCATCATTTGAATATTTTATTACGAAAAGTTGCAGTAACGGCATTGTCCGTGACGATGGTAACGACATCTTTTGGTCTGATCGGAAGTCCGAATGCGGCATTTGCCGCAGAAAGTACAGCGACAACCACGAGTGTAGGCGTGACGCAAGCTTATGAATCGTTGTTCCAGACGGATAACGTCATTGATGTGAATGTAACGATTGATGATGCAGACTGGAAGAGCATGCTCGAGAGTCCGCTGGATAAGGATTATAAGAATGTTAGTGTGGAAGTGGACGGCAACAAGCTGGACAATGTCGGTTTCTCCACCAAGGGCAATCTGACCCTGAAAGCTGTAGCCTCAATGGAAGATTCGGACCGTTACAGCTTCAGACTGAAGTTTGATAAATACGACAAAACACAAACCCTGCTTGGACTGGATAAAATGGTACTAAACAATAACTACGCCGATCCGTCGTACATGCATGAAGTTCTTCACTATGAAGCACTGCGCAGCATTGGCATGGATGTACCAATGACGAACTATGTTAATTTGTACGTTAACAGCGAGCTGGTTGGTTTCTATACTGGCGTTGAAGCAGTGGATGATAGCTATCTGGAGCGCAACTACGGTGAGGATTACGAAGAAGGCGTCCTCTATGATACGGATGAGAAGAGTTATCTTCAATATGAAGAGGGCAGTGACTACAGTACAATCACCAAAGATTTGGGTACAGATAAAGACAAAGCCAAACTCAAAACCTTCATCCAAACGCTGAACGAGATGCCAGAAGGTGAAAAAGGTGATATTGAAAATGTACTGGACGTGGATTCGGCGCTTCAATATATTGCAGGCAACATGGTTTTTGGCAACTATGACAGTTATAACGGCGACAAAGGGCACAACTACATGCTCTACAGTGATGCCGCTGGCAAGTTCACCGTTGTTCCTTGGGACTTTAACATGTCCTTCAACGGGTACTCGGGTGGAGGCGGACGTGGCACAACAACCGGATCAACCACGACCAACACCAACGCAACAAACGTATCTGTGGACGAGCCGGTACTAGGCATTAACATGGAAAATGTACCGATGATTAATAACCTGCTTGCTGTGCCGGAGTATAAGGAAAAATATTTGAGCTACGTCAATAAACTGACGGACTACATGGAAGGCATTCAGGATCGTATCACTGGCCTTGCCGATGAGATTCGTCCTTATGTGGAAGCAGATTCCACGAAATTTTATACGACAGAACAGTTCGAATCCAACATCGCTTATTCTGCAAATGCAGACGCGGCAGGTGGTATGGGCGGTACACCACCAGCAGGATTTGAAGGCATGACCCCACCTGAAGGCATGGAAGGTATGACGCCGCCTGAAGGTTTCGAAGGAATGACACCTCCAGATGGAACAACACCTCCAACTCAGCCGGGTACTGCAACCGGAAACGGTACAACAGATGCAACAACGGGTACAGATAATACGCAGACACGCCCTGGTGGTAACTTTGGCGGTGGGGGCGGAGGCATGGGCTCCATGGCAGCCGGGTCACTGACGACATTTGCACTGAACCGTCTTGCGAATCTGCAAGAGCAACTTGGACGTGAAGTAACGCCTTTGCCTGAGACTTCGGAAGAGACAGGTTCGAACACCTCATCTGGAACAACCGACAAAACCATTACCGTAACTCTCGATGGTAAATTGATCACATTCCAGGATCAGGACCCGCTGCAGCAAAGTGGCCGAGTGATGGTGTCTGTGAACGCAATCCTCGAAGCAATGGGTGCAGAAGTGACTTGGGACAAAGCGGCGAAGACGGTAACAGCGGTTCTGAATGATCAGACCCTTGTGCTCAAGATCGGAAGTAGCACCGCAACCGTAAATGGAGAGACACTTGAAATTGATGCACCAGCGATCATTCAAAACAGTCGCACACTTGTGCCTGTACGCTTCAACTCAGAAGGACTGGGACTTACCGTGGACTGGGATCAAACCGCTGCACAAGTAAGCCTTACATCCAAATAAGAAATATCTCCTGCAGATCAACGTTAGTATGGAGAACGAGAAAAGGGATTCGATGGTCAGATCGAATCCCTTTTTGCTCTGTTTTGTCAGGTTAGACGGAGCGAACATCCAGCAAAATCCGGCCTCGTCCATGTCCGACCTCACTTAGTCCGTTTAAGATTTAAAATCTGTTACAATAGGGAAAAGGAGGGACTTCATATGGCCCCTGATAAAACAAAACTTTTCCCGAATGAGAATATCCGTACGGTATGTTACATTCAAAACCTGCCGCCGCGTTCCAACGTGGACATCGGTGATTATACGTATTATAGTGATAACACAAATCCACCAGAGCAATTCTATGACCGGATACAGCATCATTATGACTTTATTGGTGATCGCCTGGTCATTGGAAATTTCTGTGCAATTGCGGAAGGTGTGACATTCATTATGAATGGCGCGAATCATCGGATGGAGGGTATGACCACGTATCCGTTCAACATTTTTGGTGGAGGATGGGAGCGTGTGACACCTACAGTGGAACAACTTCCATATAAGGGTGACACGGTACTGGGGAACGATGTATGGCTTGGACAAAATGTAACGATCATGCCTGGTATCAAGATTGGAGACGGGGCAATCGTTGCCTCCAATTCAACCGTTGTTAAGGACATTGAACCCTATACGATTGTTGGTGGTAATCCAGCCAAGACTGTTAAAAAGCGTTTTGACGAAGAGACGATTGCACTGCTGCTGGAATTGAAGTGGTGGGATCAGGATGAGGAATGGCTGGATACGCATTTGGAACGTCTTGTCTCTACATATGATCTACAGATCTTGCGCGAACTTCTGAACAGCAAATAGGCTGGATGTGCATTGTGCTTAAAAGACAAATAAGCTGGTTCCTGACGGAGCCGGCTTCCAAGCAAATCAGGCCCTGGACCGTTTTGAGCGGATCAGGGCCTCTTGTTGTCCAAGATGAAATGTTAATTTAACGAGTGGGTGGTCGTAGGGTACAATCAGACTTTGTTGATGGGGGCTTCAAATGAGTGTGATTTTCTGTATGATCCGAGTTTGTCTGTTTGCCTGAATAAAAGTTAATGATATCATCAACGGTAGTAAACACGACATTTAAATCCATATTATCATTGTGTGTTTGAATAAAAACCTCTTTTCAATAAGTTGTTGCGTTGTTTAATTTAAAGCTTCTTTCATGCTTAAGCCTGCTGTGAATACAGGAACTTTACCTGCAGGTAGTTGAATTTCTTTGCCTGTTTTCCGGCTTCTTCCCGTTCTTGCCTCACGCTTCTGCACTTCAAATTTCCCGAATCCGACCAGTTGAACTTCTTTGCCTTCTTTGAGAGCTTCGAGAATCGAGTCCAGTACAACGGTTACAGCTTTTTCAGCATTCTTCTTGGAGAAACCGCCAGCCTTAGCTACTTCTGTGATCAATTGTTCTTTATCCATGGGGAATACCTCGCTTTCAATCTTGGGATGTGAAATCTTTTCTTTACTGTGCAACATATGTGTAAATAAAAAGCTGCCTTATTAATAAGGCAGCTTTCATATAATTAAAGTTTAGTAACGTTCTCAGCTTGTGGTCCACGGTTACCTTGAGTTACTTCAAATTGAACGCGTTGACCTTCGTCCAAAGATTTGTAACCTTCACCTTGAATTGCACTGAAATGAACGAATACATCTGTTCCTTCTTCAGTTTCGATAAAGCCGAATCCTTTATCCGCGTTGAACCATTTCACTGTACCTGTTTGCATGTGATTCCTCCAAAAAATAAGTTTTTAGCCGATCATTATGACGAGTATAATTTAAAATTGACACTCACCTGGTGCATTTAAACCACGAACTTGATGTCCGCTAATGTATCGATTAATATGATAATACCATGTCCGCTAATATAAGTCAAGATTTGGAGGTATTTTCTAATGAATCAGTCATCAGGGGTTTCGGTGCAGCGGGAACCGACAGTAGAGGAATTCATACATATGCTTGCTAAAGAGGGGGAATTGCATCCCAAAACCGTGAAGGAATATGCAAGTGATCTGAAGCACTTTATTGAATGGTACAAGGAAAGCACCATGCTCAGCGCAGAGTTTTCACTGCGAATTGAAGATGTGGATACATCCACTTTAGTCAGTTATCGTGAAGATGCTCACCAAGTTATGTTATTGAAACCAGCCACCATTAACCGGAGATTGATTACGCTGAAGCGTTTTTTCAAATGGGCTGTCTTGGAATCCAGGCTCAGTCATGACCCTTCCAAACCATTAAAATTCATTCCGGAAGACAAAGTAAGTCCACGCCGAATGACATTGGAAGAAGAGCAGGCATTCCTCGCGGCAGTGGAGTATGGTAATTCCCTTCGTGATCAGACCATCCTCACCCTTATGTTTCACACAGGCTTGCGAACGATGGAGGTATGCAACCTCAAGCCTCATGATATCGAAATTGGTAGACGAAGCGGTCACCTGACAGTGAGCGCAGATAAACGCAACGTGCAACGTAAGATCCCTCTGAATATGCAGTGTGTTGTCATATTGAATCAGTACTTATCTGATCTTGCTACCGATCGTGCGTATCTTTTTCCTTCAGAGAAGACAAACGATCGTTTAACGGAGAGAGCATTGCGCCACCTGATTAAAAAAGTAATGATAACAGCAGGGCTGGAAGGACTGAGTTCACACGACCTGCGTCATCGTTTTGGCTACGCCATGGCTGAGCATACGCCACTGCACCGTTTGGCCGAGATAATGGGACACACCAACCCAGATACAACAATGATTTATTTTAAAGCATTAAGTACGAATCATCGTAAAGAACAAGAATGAAGACTGAATTATAGTCAGAATCAAAACACCTCTTATTAGAAGTACTTCGAAATTTTCCGTGTTTGTATTACTTTAACCTACCTTTAGCATTCATATACGATCCTTCACATTTCACTTAGGCACTGCCCGACAGGGTTGCCTTACCTCTAATAAAGAAAGCGATTACATATCCCTGATAATATTGTATATTATGATGGCAACCTTGGAACAGATCAACGCTGAGCCTTTGCATTTTGCTTCAATTCGTTGAGCAATAAGAAATCAAATGATTCACAATGCTACATATATATTCGTTGATAGGGCTAAGGCCGTCATCAAAAGGGAGGAATCCAAACGTGTACCGGGTACTGCTGGTGGATGATGAAGAAGATGTGCGTGAAGGACTTGTTGTAGAGGTCGATTGGGAAGCGCTCGATCTGCGGATAGTCGGTTTGGCTGAGAATGGGCGGGAAGCATTGGAGATGGCGGAGAGGGTAGAGCCGGACATTGTGGTGACGGATATCAGCATGCCATTCATGAATGGTCTGGAACTCGCACAAAGATTGAGGAAACGTAATCCACTCGTAAAGGTGGTCATTTTGACTGGATATGATGAATTTGATTATGCGAGGCAAGCCATCTCGTTAAGTGTGGATGAATATCTGCTGAAGCCGTTCTCGGCAGGGCATCTCACCGAACTGCTCACAAGATTGCGCGCCCAGATGGCGTCTGAAGTGGCTGAGCGTGAAGATGTACAGCAACTGCGTGAGCACTATCATACCAGTTTGCCTTTATTACAGGCAGATCTGATGGCGACCTTGCTCCATCGACAGAAATCCTCAACATATATTCATAGTAAAGCCAAACAATGCGGATTGGATCTGACAGGGGAACGCTATGGGGTGTCCGTATTGACACTGCATATGGATGGAGATGTGCAGAAGGAGAAACCTGAGGGAGGATTCAGCGAGCCCCCACAGCGACATAACAAAACAACATCCGAGGTAGCGGACCAGTCTGAGATATTCGTTCCCGGAGGTTCCTTGCGTCAATCTGAGGATGCTGAACTGAAACGCTTTGCGGCACTTAACATTGCGGCAGAAGTTTGGGCGGAGCATGGGGCTGGTCATGCCTTTATGCATCAGGAGACGATTGTTCTGCTCTATGTGGATCGTACGGGCGGTACAGATGGAGCGAAGCGGCAACAGAAGGCATTGGAAAATGTGATGCGCAGCATCAACCACTATTTACGTATCCCGGCTACGGTGGGCTCTGGTCAGATTGTGGATACACTCGCGGATGTGAATCATGCCTATGAAGATGCCCTGCTGGCATTGGATTATCGGCTTGTGCCCGGGACGGATTCAATTATATACATCGCGGACGTGGAGCGACAGACAGCGGGCAAGCTGCGGTTCGACGAGTTGAAGCAGCAGACGCTGACACGTTGCCTGAAGGCGGGTACACAAGCGGAGCTGGAGGAAGCACTTGCGATCATTTTTCGGGAAATTACAGTGGAACACGGGCGAAGTGATATTCAGCTCTATTTAATTGAAGTGTTAACAACAGTATGGAAGGCGGCACAGGCATCAGGGGAAGCGATGGAGGACATCTTTGGTGCAGGGTTCCAGTTGTATGCGGATTTGTTCCGACTGCCTGGACTTACTGAGGCACAGAAGAAGGTACGGGAGGTCTGTCTACTCGTGCAACATCGCATTGCCAGCGGACGCCAGCATGTATACAAAGATATTGTCGAGCAGGCATTAGTTTTCACGAAAGAGCATTATGCTGACCCGGACCTGTCCATTCAGAAGGTGTGCGGGCATTTGCATATCAGCTCCGGTTATTTTTGTGGCATTTTCAAAAAAGAAGTACAACTTACATTCTTGCAGTACCTGATGCAGATCCGAATGGAGGCAGCGCGTGAACTGCTTCGCTCGACCGAGCTGAAGTCGTTTGAAATTGCGGAGCAGGTTGGCTTTGCCGAACCCAACTACTTCAGTTTTTGTTTCAAAAAACATATTGGCGTCTCGCCCAAAGAATATCGTAAACAGGCTTCCCAGGCGGCAAGTGAAGGTTCAATCCGATGAAGTTGTTGTCCAGATGGGTAAAGTCCATGGGACCTCAATTACGCTCTCGTTTGCGTTCGTCCAGAGTCAGCAGTATCCGGTTTATTATTACATGGTCCTTTTCCGTCTTCATCGTCTTGGTGCTAACCATCATGGCGATGCTTCTGCATGACAAGTTCACGCAGGCTGCCGAGCGAAGTGCGGAACTCACGACGAGACAAATTGTGGATCAGGTCAGTTATAACCTGGAGGATTACGTCCGCAGTATGTCGCATCTGTACCGTGCCATTGAGGAACACATGTTGCGTGACGGGACATGGGAAGGGGAACTGGTGGACAAACAGCTTGACACACTGCTCAGCAGTCGTGAAGATATCATCTCGATTACTCTGCTTGATTCCACGGGGAAATTGCTCAAGAACCGACCTACAGCCGAATTAAAAACCAGCGCCCATGTGACACAGCAAGGGTGGTTTCAGTCTGCGCTTCGTGTGCCGGATCACCTGAGTTTCTCGTTACCTCATATTCAGAACATGTACACAGGCCCATATAAATGGGTCGTTTCCATGAGCAAAGGCATAACGATACGGCAAAATGGTCAGGATCGGCAGGTTATCCTGCTGGTCGATATCAATTTCAAACAGATGGATGAACTGAGCCGTCGGGTCAGTCTGGGGCAACGAGGATACGTGTATATCATCGATGAGAGTGCGGGCAATATCGTGTACCATCCGCAGCAACAATTGATGTATATGGGACTCAAAAGCGAGAATATCGAACAGGCTTTGGTGGCTTCCGGCAGTTACGAAGATGAAGCAGATGGGCAGAAAAGGCTGAATACCGTAAAGTCCGTTGCCAATATCGGGTGGAAAATCGTCGGTGTTGCTTATTTGGATGAGATTATGACAACGCGTCAGGAAGTGAACGGATATCTCATTCGTGTATTGGTCGTTGTACTGGTACTGGTCATTCTTGTCTCGCTGTTCTTATCCTCCAGTCTGACTCGTCCGATTCGGCGAATGGAACGTAAAATGAAGGCCGTAGAGCGCGGGGATTTCAACGTGGAGTTGCCTATTGAAGGGCCGCTGGAGGTGGAACGTCTATCCCGTCGCTTCAACCTGATGGTCAATAAAATTCGCACCCTGATGGATGAGATCATCCATGAGCAGGAACAGAAGCGGCGTCTGGAGCTGGAAGCCTTGCAGGCCCAGATCAATCCACATTTTTTATATAATACTCTGAATTCAGTAGTGCGCATGGTAGGCATGAGTCGCAATGAAGAAGTGATTACGATGATCACGTCTCTCTCTCGCCTGTTCCGCATCAGTCTTAGTCAAGGCAAAACGATTATCACGATCAGGGAAGAGCTGGAGCATGCGCAGCATTATTTGACGATTCAGCAGATGAGGTTCAAGCGTAAATTCAACTTTACGATTAAGGCAGATGATACGCTTCTGGATTGCCTGACATTGAAGCTGGTGCTCCAACCCCTGATTGAAAACGCCATTGTTCATGGCATCGAGTACCACATGGACGAAGGAAGTATTGAGGTTGATGTTTATCGTGAGGGCAACAAGCTGGTGTTTCGCATAACAGATAATGGGGTCGGCATGACGGAAGAACAGATGTCGGGATTATTGAGTGGCAGTCCGGTTGTCAAAAGCGGTGCAGGATCAGGCGTAGCTGTACGCAACGTACATGACCGAATCCGGCTCTATTATGGAGAGGCATATGGCCTTGAATTTGCAAGTGAGTTGGAAGAAGGCACCACGGTCTGGGTTCGGATTCCCATTCAATCGCAGCAGAAGGAGGGAGAGCCTGATGACAGACAACCAAGTGAATAGGAACGATGCCCATAGAGGTAAAGGATTGAATATCCGTACGTTTTGGAAAAAGGTTGCTGCGAGTTTCCCTGGAATCCGGAAACGTTGGTTAGTAACCCAGACAGCTGCAAGCTGCTGTCTGCTCATATGCAGCGCCTGTGGCTTATCGAGTCCCGATGCTACGACAGTACCGCCACGTATCGCGCTGATTACGCCAGCTGGGACAGGGGAACTTGCGGAAGCTATCCGGCTTGGTGCCGAAGCGGCTGCCAAAGAGAACGGGGCCGAACTGATTACCGTGGAAGCATACCCTTCCGATGGTGATATCTACACGCCTGCCATTCTGGACTCTGCTGGAAGTCAGATGCAGGTCAAACATGCAAATATCAAAAGCCAAACGTTGTCTCGCAGTGCGCGAGAGCAGGCTCAAGTGAAGGCCGCCGCATCGGCTCTGAAGCATGGGGCATCAGCTCTATTGGTTGATCCCCTAAGTGAAAAGGCACTTAGTGACATCATTCAGGAGGCACAGACAACAAATTCCGATGGAACCATTGTTCCTGTCATTGTGCTTAACGATGAATTTCCCGTGAAAGGCATCACCAGTTTCATCTCGATGGATAATGTTGAGGCGGGAAGACAGGCCGGCCAGGCTATGGCGGAGCTTCTGGAAGGGAAAGGGCATGTGGCTTTATTGGGCCCTGATCCTCTTAATTCGGGTCTGATTCAGAGAGAGCAGGGAGTTATGGAAGCCTTGGTACAGTATCCTAATATTCAAGTGGAACCCAAATCGATATGTAATACACGGGATGGATGTTGGCAGACTGCGAAGCAATTGCTGGACCAGCAGGAGGTAGATGGTTTCATTACTCTTCAGGAACCGGCTTCTCTGGGAGCAGCAGATGAACTGAATCGACGCAACTCTGCGGACAAGGTAAGGATAGTTGGATTTGGCAGTGAACAACAGCAACTGGAGCAATTGCAAGAAGGGGTCTTTGATCATCTCATCGTCCAGAATGGATACAGTGCAGGTTATCTGGGATTGAATCAAGCCGTTGCGCGGCTGAACAATCAACAGGTGCAAGCGAGAGTGTTACTTGAGACCAAGCTGGTTAGTACAGACAATATGTTCTGGATGGATAACCAGAAGCTGTTGTTTCCTTTTGTACAATGAACCAATGCTGGAACGAATGCTGAACGAAGAAATTAAGGTGTTTGTTAACTTGAGGAAGATTTCGATAGAACAGGTGAAGATATTGTATTCGAATTTAATGTAAACCCTTTCATAATAAAGACATCGGTGAAGCCGAATGAACTTGGGGGAGGTCATTAGGATATGAAGAAGACATGGATGACACTGTTGATTACGGCATGTATGGTTGTGGCGGCGGGGTGCAGTAGCGGCGGAGACAGCGCAGGTGGAAGTACGGGAACAGATACAGGAGGCCAGACAGCAGCCGGTACGGAAACGCCCAAGATTGGTGTTGCCATCTACAAATTTGACGATACATTCATGACGGGTGTACGTAATGCCATGACCGCAGCAGCGGAAGGTGTCGCGACTTTGGATATCGTGGATAGCCAGAATGCACAGCCGACCCAGAATGAGAAAGTCGATCTGTTTGTGTCCAAGAAATACAATGCAATGGCCGTGAACCCGGTGGACCGGACGGCGGCAGGTGTCATCATTGACAAGGCTAAGGCAGCGAACATTCCAGTGGTATTCCTCAACCGTGAGCCAGTAGCTGAAGATATGAACAAATGGGATAAAGTGTATTACGTAGGAGCAAAAGCGGAGGAGTCCGGTACAATCTCTGGACAGCTGATTGTGGATTACTGGAAAGCACATCCGGAAGCGGACAAAAACGGCGATGGCAAACTGCAATACGTCATGCTGAAAGGGGAACCGGGTCACCAGGATGCAGAGCTTCGGACCAAATATTCGGTTCAGGCGATCCAGGATGCCGGAATCGAAGTGGAAGCACTGGCGGAAGACACGGCGATGTGGGACCGGGTGAAAGGTCAGGAGAAAATGCAGGCGTTCCTGGCTTCCCATGGTGACAAGATTGAAGCCGTTCTCGCAAACAATGATGACATGGCCTTGGGAGCCATTGAGGCATTGAAAGCAGCCGGATACTTCAAAGATGGCAAATCCATGCCGGTGGTAGGTGTGGATGCAACAGCTCCAGCCATTCAGGCTCTCCAGGATGGCACAATGCTGGGCACGGTGCTTAATGATGCCAAGAATCAGGGTGCAGCCACGGTGGCACTGGCTTCCGTACTTGCTAAAGGTGAGACACCAACAAAGGAAAATACCAAATACGACATTACAGATGGTAAATACGTCTGGATTGCATACAAAAAGATTACAAAAGACAACATCGCCGACGCCCAATAACAGCACGAGACAGGGACGTCCGACATTCGGGTAGCGTCCCTTTTTTGACGGTCATATGGAAGGGAGGAACCAAGATGGAGTCACCTTACCTGCTGGAGATGAATGGAGTTTCCAAAGCATTTCCGGGTGTGCAGGCACTAAGTCAGGTCACATTGAAAGTAAAGCCGGGGACGGTTCACGCCTTGATGGGAGAGAATGGAGCGGGGAAATCCACACTGATGAAATGTCTGTTCGGCATGTATCACCCGGATGAAGGAACGATACGTATCGAAGGAAAGGATGTGGATATTCCGAATTCCAAAGCGGCACTTCAGCAAGGCATATCCATGATTCATCAGGAGCTGAATCCGGTCCCGCATCGTCCGGTGATGGAGAATATATGGCTGGGTCGTTTTCCGATGAGGGGAATACTGGTGGACGAGAAACGGATGTATACCGATACGCTGGCCCTGTTCAAGGACTTGAACCTGGATATTGATCCGAAGGCTCAGGCGGGAACACTGTCTGTCTCCAAGATTCAATCCATGGAAATCGCCAAGGCGGTCTCTTTTCAATCCAAAGTCATCGTCATGGATGAGCCAACTTCTTCCCTGACAGGCAAAGAAGTGGATCAGCTATTTGCCATTATTAATGAACTGCGCAGTCGCGGCGTATCCATTATCTATATTTCACACAAGATGGAGGAAATCCTGACGATCTCGGATGAAGTGACGATCATGCGTGATGGTTTCGTTGTCGGGACATGGGATGCTGTGGATCTAACGACAGATCTGATCATTACGCGTATGGTTGGCCGTGATCTGGACGAACGTTTCCCGGAACGGACGAACGTACCCGGTGAAGTGATATTAAAAGCCGAGGGTCTGACATCAAGCCAGTCCAAATCGTTTTGTGATGTATCCTTTGAGCTGCGAAAAGGTGAAGTACTTGGTATTGGCGGCTTGGTTGGAGCACAGCGGACAGAACTGATTGAGTCCTTGTTTGGACTGCGCGGACTCGCTTCAGGTACGATTTCGATTCATGGGCGCAAGGTGAAGATTAATTCCCCCGCAGCAGCGAAGCGTCATAACATTGCGTTGCTCACGGAAGAACGAAGAGTCACAGGAATCTTCCCGGTGTTGTCGGTGTATGAGAACACGATCATTGCCAGTCTGGGGCGCTACCGAAATCGCGTGGGCTTGCTGGACGAGAAAAAGGGCCGCGAAGAGGCACGTGAGCAGACGCAGAAGTTCAGAACCAAAACGCCTTCAGTTAACACGCTGATTCGAAACCTGTCTGGCGGCAATCAACAGAAAGTTCTGTTAGCGCGCTGGTTGCTGACCGACCCGGAGATTCTGCTACTGGATGAACCGACACGTGGAATCGATGTAGGGGCCAAGTTTGAGATTTACACCATTATTACGGAACTGGCTCGTCAGGGCAAAAGCATTATCATGATTAGCTCAGAGATGCCTGAGCTTTTGGGTATGTCGGATCGCATTATGGTGATGAGCGAAGGGCGTCTCACCGGAATCGTGGACGGAGCCGAGGCAACAGAGCAGGATATTATGAGGCTGGCCGCGCAGCAGCGGATGGCTTAGTCAGGAGGGAAACAGATGAACACACAGATGATCAATCAAGTGAAACAATATGTAACACAGCGCGCCATCTTTATCGTACTGATCCTGCTCATTATTGGTATTGCGATTGCCGATCCGAATTTTCTGGCCTTCTCCACACTGCGGGACATCTTGCAGCAGTCCTCCACACGGGCCATTATTGCGCTCGGTGCAGCCTTTATCCTTGTCACGGGCGGGGTCGATCTGTCCGCTGGACGGGTGGTTGGTCTGACGGCTGTTGTATCGGCATCGATGCTACAAATTGACGAGTATGCCAATCGCTTCTTCCCCGATCTGCCCCACTTATGGGTGGGTCTGCCGATCCTTGTCGGGATTACCGCAGGTCTGTTTGTGGGATTGGTCAATGGACTCATTGTCGCCAAATTACATGTGCCCCCATTTATCGCAACGCTGGGTACAATGGTTGCCGTGTACGGACTGAACTCCATTTATTTTGATACGGAACCCAACCAGTCACAGCCGATCGGAGGATTGAGACCCGATTTTACCGTCATTGGCTCTGGATACATTGATCTGGGCGGAGGTTATTCCATCCCGTATATTGTCCTCATTGCTATTGCGGTGGCATTAATCTGCTGGGTAATCTTTAACAAAACACGTCTCGGCAAAAACATGTACGCGATCGGTGGCAACATTCAGGCGGCGCATGTATCCGGGATTCATGTGGCTCGCAACCTGGTTGCGCTGTATGCCATTGCGGGTGCACTGTATGGTCTGGGTGGTGTACTTGAGGCAGCACGCACAGGTGGAGCAACAAACAATTACGGTAACATGTATGAGCTGGATGCGATTGCCGCATGTGTGGTAGGCGGCGTATCAACGGCGGGTGGTATTGGAACAGTACCTGGGGTAATGGCGGGTGTACTGATCTTCGGGGTCATTAACTATGGTCTGACGTTTATCGGTGTGAGTCCATACTGGCAGTTGATTATCAAAGGATTGATCATTGTTGCTGCGGTGGCTTTTGATATCCGTAAGTATATGGCAAAGAAATAAGATGAGCCTCAAGAGGTTACACCAGTCACTCCGATGACAGAACAACCTTCTGATCGCTGTTATCCCCAGATTTTTTGATTCCCTTCTAAAGAAGTGAAAATCCGGGGATAGCATATGCTTCCGATGCAGCTTTCTTTCAGAAAGCTTTTAGGCGAACGCTCCGCTTCTTCAGGTTATTTCTGTCCTCTACGTTATCGTGTAAACAATTTGTTCATCTTATATGGAAAAGCAGCAAAGAAGCCAGCCCTCGGGATATAGAGAGCTGGCTTTAATTGTTTAACCATTGACCATCCAATCGATAACGGAGATAACTGGTCCAATGATGCATAAGAGCAACATAAATCCGGCGACGTTATAAGATACACTTGTGCCATAATGTGAACGATTTTTTTTGGCGATCAAGAAGGCTGGAATCCAGAAGAGGGCTGCTACTACAAAAGGAATGTGAAGTCCTTGAGTTCCGTTGCTATAAATAGGTATGTTTATTAAGTTAAAAAGATAATGACTGATCATAAAATTTGTTGTGCCCCATTGAAAATTAAAGGCGAGACCCATCAATAGTACGAGTAGAGAGAGCGTTCCGAGGCCCAGTGGTTTTCGTTGTGTTGTCATGTGATATCCTCCATAACCAAGTATTTATCCTAAATTAATCCATTATTGTATTGTACCACAATAATGATTTATGCGAAGAGGAATTGTTTCACTTTTGTTGATTACAATTACATCATATGTCCTATTGCCTTCATAATTTATACATTCGTGCGAATTTGGCGAGCCTCCACTAATCGACAACATCAGCTAATCATAATCGATATAATACATGTACATAAGTTATTTGATGTGAGTTTTATGTCAAAGGGGGGCGAGGCTGTTTGCTTAGTTACACGATGAAAATGGTGATATTCCCGCTAGGTTGTCTGCTTGTCATTCTGTCCTCTTATGTTCTCAGGCTTACCCCTAATATGGCAATAATGTCACTTTCGGCGACATTATTGGTAGCAAGTATTTATGGGGAGAGACGATATCCTGTGCTGCGAAAATTTCAGTGGATTTTTCTAGGGATATTCCACTATTTCAGTGAACTGAACTGGTGCAACATGCTGTATTATATGCTCATTATTTCAATGATCCAGGACAAACCAAGGTTGACGCAGACCTTGCCGATTTCGTTGCTGCTTATGCTGCAATATACGTTGATTCGGCTTTCGTATGTGCCTGTAGATACATATGCTTTGCTGGTTTCGTTATTTGACCTGTTAACCTCGGTTGTTATCATTTTTTTGTATCATACCTTAATCAACAGTGAGGTCGAGAAGCGCAGGCTTCGGGAAAAAAATCGGTTCCTGACCCTGCATGATCCGCTTACCGGACTGTTGAATTACGAAGGTTACATGGAGGTGTTACATAAGACAGTAGAAGAGCAACGGTCTTTTTTGCTTGTCCTTTTGAACGTCAATAACTTTAGCGGCTTTAAAAAAGAGTCAGAAGATCCTTGGTGTACGGTAATCACAGGTACAGGCCAGATGATCAGCAATCATTTCACCGAGGCCTATGGCATATCCCGGTATGCAGGAGACCGATTTGCGGTCGTTTTGCCAGAGATACAGGATGTGGAAGAACGAATGTCGTCACTACTATCCGTGCAGCTTCAAGGACTCCAGGTAAGCTACAGCATCTCCCTGTACCCGGAAATGTCGGATTCGTTGCAGCACTTTATGACGGTAGCCGAGGATAGGCTGCTTCAACAACAGCGCAGCAAATGGCTGAAAAATGAAGAAGAAGTATTTCGTTCCGAGAGACTAAGGGCTGTAGGTGAACTGGCCGCGGGTATGGCTCACGAAATTCGGAACCCGCTTACCGCAATTCGGGGATTCCTGCAGCTGTCCCGTGGACAAGCCTTTAATATCGCGCCATGGTATGAAGTGATTATGGGTGAGGTGACAAGAGTAACCGATCTGACGGCTGAATTTTTACAGTTTTCCAAACCACATGCCAATCACATGAAGCCTGAACATCTGGGTCAGTGCCTTGAACGAGTGATGTCTTTGACCGAGTCAGATGCGGCATCCCGGGGGCATCAAATTACGCTTGAAATGACTAATGAGCCAGTTGTAATTATCATGGATCGTGATAAAATTGTGCAGGTATTGATCAATCTGATTCGTAACGCTTTTGAAGCAATGACAGACCCTGGTGAGGTCCATATGGATTTGTTGCAGGACGGAGACGCAGTGCTCATTTCAATTACAGATACAGGAAGCGGCATTCCGGAAAATTCGCTATCCACCATCTTTAATCCATTTTATACAACCAAAGAAGAAGGTACGGGACTTGGACTTGCGCTCTGCCAGAAAATCGTTCAGGATCACAATGGTAAAATTACCGTCCATAGCGAAATGGGGGTTGGTTCCACCTTCACGCTTCATCTGCCAATGGAGACGTGAATCATATAACTTACCAGAGATAGCAATTAAGTAGTCATTAGACAAAAACATAAAAACGCCGCATGGGTCCAGAAGAACCCCGTGCGGCGTTTAATATTTCGATTAATAAAGTTAATGTGTGGAGACCACATCGGTTCCGATCATTTTAGATATATAAGAGTGTGTCTGCAAATTCAAGTAAGCGATATGATGATGGAGGTCAGCGTATAAAAGTCTGAAGTTCAAGCCGGTTGATCCTGGCGATTGGGTAGTCGATTTTCTAAGGAACATAGGACGTCTTATTTGGCCTTCAAGTCCTTACTTTAATTTGTAAGAAACTTCAGACACGTTATTTCCCAACATCCCATGAAAAAACGTTGAAAATGGCTGTTTATTTGGATATAACGTGTCTCAGGTTCTTTAGATTTCTGAGGGAGCTTCAAAAGCTTGAATAAGGCGCCTCAGATTCGTTAGTTTACGCTCTTGCTCTGTTCCAACCGCGAGCTGGACGATGTCCTCAAGCCCGCCCGGCACGGAGTGGAGCTTTTCATTTGGAATAGAGAAAATCCACTTTTGTGGCATATTGATCGCTTGTTCGCACGCGAAGGACATGTTCTCCCACATTCAGGATACAGCACATTCGCTTGCTCCGTACGCGCTAAGGTCCACTTCGGCATGGATTAACTTTGCAGAGTCGCTTTAGTTCGACTTATTGAGCTGTCCCTGATGTAACTGATAGTAGAATCCTTGTTGCTTCATCAACTCATCATGGTTGCCCCGTTCAGCGATCTGCCCATCATCAATGACGAGAATCTGATCGGCTTCACGAATCGTGCTCAGCCTGTGGGCGATGACAAAGCTGGTGCGGTCTTTCATTAAAGTGCGCATCGCTTCCTGAATGTGCATCTCCGTGCGCGTATCAATGCTACTCGTTGCTTCATCCAGAATAAGAATGGCCGGATCAGCCAGAATTGCCCGGGCAATGGTCAGCAGTTGTCGTTGTCCCTGACTCAGGTTGCTTCCCCCGGAAATGATGGGGGTGTCGTAACCTTGTGACAGTTTTCGGATGAACGAATGTGCATTCGCCAGCTCAGCCGCTTGCCTGATCTGTTCATCGGTTGCGTCCGGCTTGCCGTAGGCGAGATTGTCGCGAATGGTACCCGAGAACAGGTAGGCATCCTGAAGTACAATGCCGAGTTGTCGACGGAGTTGATCCTTCTCCAGTTCCGAGATGTCACATCCATCAATGGTAATCCGTCCGCCTGTAATCTCGTAGAAACGGGGCAACAGGTTGATAATGGTCGTTTTGCCTGCGCCGGTGGGTCCAACAAGTGCAATCATCTCACCAGGTTTTGCAGTAAAACTAACTTTCTTAAGAATGTCTCGCTCCGCACTGTACCCGAAGGAGACGTCTTCAAATACCACTTTACCTTGAATCTGATCCAGTTGTTTCTTCTGTTCCTCTACGTATTCGCTAGGTGTATCCATGATGTGGAACACTCGTTCAGCACCTGCGATTGCAGCCTGAATCAGATTGTACTGATTGGCCAGATCGTTGAGCGGCCGCTCAATCTGGCGGGAGTAAGCGAGAAAGCTGACGATCAGTCCGATGGACGTCATTTCATGATAAGCCATCCATCCACCTACAGAAGCTAGTATGGCAAACCCGATATTGTTCATCACGTTCATCGTAGGTCCAACCAAACCCGAAACGGTCTGGGCCTGTGTGCTGGATGTGCGCAGTTTCTCGTTCAAATTCTCAAAATGTTGATGTGCCTGATCCTGACGGTTATAAGCCGCTACGACTTTTTGTCCAGCAATGGTTTCTTGAGCATACCCGTTAAGCTCACCAAGCAATTTCTGCTGGGCGGTGAAGTGTTTGCGTGTTCTTGACGCGATCAGGCGAGTGGCGATGGTAATCAACGGTACCGTTATCAGACTGAGCAGGGTAAGCCGAACATCGAGTGCAAACATGATCGACAAAGAACCAACGAGCAGGATGGCACTGGACATCAATTGGGTTACGCTTTGATTCAGCGTTGTAGATACGTTATCGATATCATTGGTGGCCCGGCTCATCAGATCCCCGCTTTGATTTTTATCAAAAAAGCTGACAGGCAGCTCTTGCAGTCGGGAGAACAACGCATGTCGCAGATCCTTAACGGTCAGTTGGGACACACCAATCATGACATAGGATTGAGCCCACATCAGGAGTGAGCCAAAGACATACACACTCAGCAAAAGAAGACATTCCTTCAGTAAACCCGCTGTTACTTTGGGCACGATATGTTCGTTAACGGCACGGCCGAGAAGATAAGGTCCTGCCAGATTGAGCAGTGTTCCAAGAGCTGTCAGCACTAATGCAGCAATAACTCCTTTGCGATGACGCCCCATGTACGACCATACCCGAATCAGGGCGTGGCGAGCATTTTTGGCTCTGACTTTGGGAACAGGTCCTCTGCCTGCTGGTCCGGGTCTTCCGATCGGAGGCACGACGGTTTGTTGAATGGAGGAAGAGGCAGGTTTAGCCAAATTGAACATCCTCCTTCCGTTGCTGCGAATAATAGATCGCTTGATAGTGTGATGAATGAGCCATAAGGTCATCATGTGTGCCCCTGGCAACGATCTGTCCTTCATCAATGACATATATACAGTCTGCATCCTTCACGGAGGAGATCCGTTGTGCAATCAAAAAGGTGGTGCTGTCTTTCATCAAGGACTGCAAAGCCTTCTGAATACTCCCTTCCGTACGCAGATCCACAGCACTGGTGCTATCATCCAGAATCAGTACTTCCGGTCGCATGAGCAGGGCGCGTGCAATGGATATACGCTGTTTCTGTCCACCGGACAGATTGACCCCGCGCTGACCCAGCTCCGTGTCATACCCATCTTTCAGTTTCATAATAAAATCATCCGCTGCCGCAGCTTGCGCCGCAGCACGCAATTCAGCATCTGTTGCATTGGGCCGGCCGAAGCAAATGTTATCCCGGATGCTGCCGCTGAACAGGATGGATTCCTGTAGCACAATGGACACACGGCTGCGAAGATCCTGAAGATCCCAGTGGCGAACGTTCACACCATTCACGAGCACTTCACCCTGCGAAGCATCGTATAGACGGGGAATCAGCTGCACCAGCGAGGTTTTGCCTGAACCTGTTGAACCGATCAGGGCCACTTTCTCACCCGAGCGAGCCTTCAGGTTAATGTCAGTGAGTGCATGGTCTCCGTCATAACGGAAAGATACGTCTCTGAACTCCACTTGACCGCCTGTGTAGGAGGGAAGAGAAGACGTTTGGTTTCGGGACTGATCACGAGTAGACGGGGATGACTGTACATTCCCGGAGTTATCGGTTCCCGATTGAATATCCGGCTGTGTATGTAACACCTCGTTGATCCGTGCAGCTGATACCTTGGCGCGGGAGAAACTCATCATCATCATGCCGATCGACGTGAGGGACGAGAGTACAACCGTGACATAGTTGATAAAAGCAATCAGATCCCCGGCAGCAATATCGCCTCCCACTACCTGGAAACCTCCAAACCACAGCACCGCTACAATGGTAGCGTTCAGCATCAGGCTGAGTACGGGTGCATTCAGTGTGACAATACGCCAGGCTTTGACGGCAGTTGAGGTGTAATCTTCATTGGATTGTTTGAACCGCTTTTTCTCCAGACGCGCACGTGCAAACGCCTTGACGACACGAATGCCGGCAAGATTCTCCTGAAGCACAGCGTTGACCTGATCAAGCTTGCTCTGCACACTGGCGAACAGCGGATAGGAAGCTTTTATCAGAATAAATAAAATAATAAACAGCACCGGTACAGTTGCAATAAGAATTAAAGCCAGCTTTACACTGATCGTAAACGCCATGATGATACTACCGATGATTAGCATTGGTGAACGGATAAACATCCGTAGCAGCATCTGTACAAAGGTCTGCATCTGGGTAATGTCACTGGTCAGACGAGTGATCAGAGATCCTTCCTGAAACGTATCCAGATTGCGGAAGGAGAAGGTTTGAATATGGTCAAACAGTTCTTGTCGCAGATCTGTGCCGTATCCAACGGCAGCTTTACTTGAATAGAGTGTACAGCCTGCGCCGCCAACCCAGCCGATTAACGCAACAAGTAGCATGATCAGACCTGTAGTTATGATATGGGGCAGATTCCCTGCAAGTACACCATCATCCACGATGCTGGACATCAGCTTGGGCTGGAGCAGGTCCATGGTAACCTCAAGTACCATGAGCAGCGGGGCGACGATTGCCGCCGACTTATACGGGGTCAAGAATCGTTTTAACGTCCACAATAGGGAATCACCTCAATCTTCATAGCATAAGTGAATCAATTTCATAATACCTTTAGCTGCTTCAATCGCGAATCTGTATTACCTCAAGCTTCACGCAGGTTTTGAAGCATGCGCTGTGCAAGTGCAGACATGATCTCGGATTCTTCCGGTGTAAAATCTTTCTGGGCTTGCTGTTCCAACTCCTGAATCACTTCTCTCAATTCTTGTAGCGCAGAGCGCCCTTGATCCGTCAGGTATACCCGCAAACTGCGCATATCTTTCGGGTCTGCTTCACGTCTCACATAACCGGATGATTCCATGCGCTTGAGCATCACGGTTACCGTTGCGGGACTGCGCTTAAGTTGTTCGGCCAGGTTTTTCTGGGATTGGCCATCTTCCCGTTCAAGCTGGAACAGCAAAGGGGGCTGCCCCGGGTATAACTCGGGGTGGTTCACAAGTTTCTCATGAACCTTGTAGCGTTTCAGTTTCACGAGTTCGGATAGCTGTCCCATTAACCGATCATTTTGGACTGGGTTCATATCATCCGCTCCGTTCATATCCTTTTAGTTAGTCGACTAACTAAATCTTAAGTTTGATTTGACATATCGTCAAGTGAATACAGATCATTTATTTAGGACTGGGAATATTGACCTGACATAAAATGATGTGATAAATTGATATTATCTAATTGTTAATAACATAATGTTAATAACAGAATGGAGTTTGTATATTATGACTTACGAAGGTTCCTTTGGAGGAAAAGCCCCCGATTACCGGGAGCATCAGGATCAGGTACATATCAGTGAACAACAGTTTCTGGAAACGTATAATGCTGGTGATTACGAACGTCCTTCCGTCACCGTGGACATGTTGGTCTTTACGATTCGCAGTGAAGCTCAGGAGAATTATCGCAAGCTCGCTGAACCCGAACTCCAGTTACTACTAATCCGGCGGGGTGGTCATCCCTATCTGGGCCAATGGGCGTTACCGGGCGGATTTGTCTCCATGCAGGAATCATTGGAATATGCTGCTCGGCGGGAATTGTTGACGGAGACAGGGCTGGATGATATTTATCTGGAGCAACTGTACACCTGGGGAGATGTGGAGCGAGATCCGCGCACACGGGTCATCAGCTGTTCCTATATGGCGCTGGTCGATAGCAGCGAGCTGGAGCTTCAGGCTGGCGATGATGCCAGTGAGGCCAATTGGTTTCGGGTGGAGCAGCGGCTTCTGGAAGAGAAGCGCCATATCCATGAGCGTGGACGTGTGACAGAACGCAGATTGCAGTTGATTTTGACCAATGGAACAGAAGAGTTATCGGCAATTGTTGAAACGAAAGAAACGATAGAAGGAAAAGTACGAAGCCATCGTTTGACGTTGGGGGAGGTTCAGGGGGTTGCATTTGATCATGCCAAAATCATTCATTATGCACTTGAACGTCTGCGATCCAAGATCGAGTACACGGATATTGCATTTAATCTGATGCCGGAGACGTTTACGCTGACTGCACTTCAGAAAGTACATGAGATCATCAGTGGCAAAAAACTGCTGGCTGCCGCTTTCCGGCGTAAAATCGCCGATTGGGTTATTGAGACGGGAGAGTATGCGAGCAGTGCCGGTCATCGACCATCACGTTTATACAGATTGGACCCAGAGAGGCAGACACCCTGAAAAGGGGAAGCATCAATGAAATAGGAGAAGTGATTCAAGCCATGGGCGGGATTGCTGCAACCATGAGGAACAAGTAAAGAGGGGATAGGGATGGAAAAGTTTACGTTTTTTTGGCGGACTGCATCTCCGTTCTCACAGTGGCACCCGGCGGATTTTACCATGAACGGGGTTCACTATACGAGTGCGGAGCAATACATGATGCACCAGAAAGCGCTGCTGTTTGGCGATCAGACCATCGCAGACAAGATTCTGAAGGCAAGCTCTGCTTCGGTGCAAAAAAAGCTGGGCAGACAGGTCGCAAGTTTCGACCAGACTTTATGGGAAACGGAATGCCAGCGCATTGTCTACGAAGGCAATTGGGGCAAATTTACACAAAACGAAGAACTGCTAACCGCGCTACGTGCCACCCGTGGAACGACCCTTGTGGAAGCAAGTCCTGATGATCGTATCTGGGGTGTGGGACTGGCAGAGGAAGACCCACGTATTCGTAATCGAAGAACATGGCGGGGAACCAACTGGCTGGGTGAGATTCTCACCCGTCTAAGAGAAGATATAGGAAGTGATTCAGATGAGTGATAAGCAACAGTATAAGAACAATAGCAGTAATAACAAGAACAGCAGTGGACGTTACAACAACAACAGTACACTTGATAGATCAACGGGTATTACCGGCTCCAATCCACGTACCATGCGGGCCAGTATCGCACAGCAGACGCTGGCTATTTTGGATGAAGGGCAATACGTAAATGGGTATGATCGCAAGGTTGAGATAGGTATCGATGTGCAGCAAGCCATTCGAAATTCGGTATTATATCGTCCTTCGGAGCTTTCCACACTCAGGGGGAAGTTCCGTACAGAAGCTCACGCAGAAACTCATTCGGTAGCCTCATCAACTGAAGCTGAAGCTGCATCTGTGTCAGTGCGCATTGAGGTTACTGGAGAGACTACACTTGGAGCGGCTTCACGTTTGACGGTAGCTGAAGGAAGAGAAGATGTGGTCTGTCTGAACTTTGCATCGGCGAAAAATCCTGGCGGCGGTTTCCTTGGTGGAAGTCAGGCACAGGAAGAGAGTCTGGCCCGGGCGACAGGACTATACCCGTGCATCGCCCAAATGGATGAAATGTACGAGTACAATCGCAAACAGCGATCAGGTCTCTATTCGAATTATATGATCTATTCTCCGGATGTTCCGGTGATCCGTGATGATGAAGACCGACTGCTGGACCAATATTATGTATCATCATTCATTACTGCGCCAGCGGTGAATGCGGGTGTGGTGAAAGAGCGTGGAGAAGCTGATGATCTACAGATTGAGTCCGTGATGAAGGAACGCATCCGTTATATTCTGGACGTGGCTGCTACGAATGGTCATCGGACGATTGTTCTCGGTGCATATGGTTGTGGAGTATTTCGTAATGAACCGGCAGTGGTGGCGAAGTATTTTCACGATGTGTTAGTGGGAGAGGGATTTAAGGACTCCTTTGAACGAATTGTATTTGCTGTATATGATCGATCCTCAGGTCAGCGAACATTAAAGGCATTTCAACGTTTTTTGGCAGAGGCCTAATAAAAAAATATGGGATATAGATTGAATGAGAGCGCGTGAAAAGGAGATGAATGCCATGCAGTTTCATGAGAGAGAACAGGATTTATTTGAACTGGGGGATGAGTACACGCTTGCGCACTGCATATCAGCCGATGCAAGGATGGGGAAGGGCATTGCGGTACAGTTCCGGGAGCGATTTGGTTTGGAAAATCTTCAAGAGCAGGCCAAACAGGAGCCGCTTGAGATTGGACGATGTTATCCGGTAGGACGGACGATGAATCTGGTCACCAAGGTAAAGTTCTCCAATAAGCCGACGTATCAATCGTTGACTAATGCGGTAGAATCCATGCGAGACGTATGTGTGATGGATGGCATTACGAAACTGGCTATGCCCCGAATAGGATGCGGGTTGGACAGGCTGAAATGGGAGAAGGTCAGTCCGATTATCCAGGAAACTTTTGCCAATACGGATGTTGAGATCATTGTCTGTACACTGTGAGCACACATGGTAGAAGAGGATGGACTACAGCTTGCTGGCAGATCCAAAGCAAAAAACCTCAGCTTTGAAGGGAATAGAGCGTCCGTATGATTCATACAAACGCTGTTCCGATTTCAAAGTGAGGTTTTTTTTTGTTTTTTTATAGATGATGGGTATCAGATGTAACGGACACTTTATTTTTTGGAGAACATTTCTTTGGCTTCATCCATGGCCATTTTATTACCGATCGATGAGTAATCCAGCCAAGGCTGTGCACCAATCGGGTAGACATGGCCGGCTTTGACTGCTTTCAGGCCTTGCCAGATCGGATTGTTTTGCAGTTCCTTGAACATGGTCTGGGCTTCATCATCCGAATTCACAACTACAAAGATCGCATCTGCATCATAGTCCGGCAATATTTCACGGGAGACGACTTGATACGGTTTAGTTGAATCGATATCAGTGATCCCTTTGGCAGGAGTCAGACCGAGATCCTCATACAAAATGGGACCCATGGGACGGCGTGTACTGAATACACGCAATTCTTTGGCAGTAACACGAATCGCCATCACAGTCCCATCACCAATCGTATCATGAATCAGAGATTTCACTTCTTCCGTTTCGGTTGCGTAGTCCTGAATGTATTGCTCGGCTTCCTTCTCGCGATTCACAAGTTTGCCAATGTCTTTCAGATGGTCGCGCCATGTACCGTCATCCAGATTGAAGACATGCACCGGAGCAATTTTTTCGAATTTGGCAATATCACCACCGGAGAATTCTTCGTCCAGATAGATCACATCGGGTTTCAGGGCAAGCAAAGCTTCCATATCCGGGTCTTTAACCGGACCAAGTGGCGTTGTATTTTGAAGTTGATCAGCAACATGGGACAGGAAACCTTTGGCTTCGCCACCGATAACGGAACCAACCGGAGTAATGCCGAGAGACAGCAGATCATTGGTCAGATGGATCGACATGGAGGCAATACGTTGCTCTCCCGAACTTGCACTGTTGTCTTGATTCTTGGTTGAAGTATCCGTGGACGAACCACCAGAAGCAGATGATGAATTATTGGTCGTTCCACAGGCTGCAAGCACAAGCACCAGACAGATACTCATGACAAGCATAAGATTTTTCTTTAACATGGGTAATCACATTCTCCTTGAACATCTCTTGGATGTCTTAATTGTTTTTTGAAAAAAAGATCACTTGCTTCGTACTAACAGGTACAAAAAGTAAGGTGCACCAATCGCGGCAACCACCACGCCTGCCGGAATGGCATTAGGCTGAAAGATCGTTCGCCCGATTGTATCGGCGCTCACCAGAATAACCATACCGATAAGCCCGGCGGCTGGAATCAGATGCCGATGCATCGGACCGACAAGCCTACGCGCCAGATGTGGTGCCGCCAGACCGATAAAGCCGATTCCACCAGCCATTGATACACTAACGGCAGACAAAGCCACGGCACAGAGCAGCAAAATAATACGCTGGGATCGGACAGGCGTTCCGATACTGGTTGCGGCAGCATCTCCAAGATTGAAGGCATCGAGCGTTTTGGATCGACTCCAGATGTACGAGATACATAACACCACCCAAGGAAGCAACGCTTGCACATGAATCCAATCCCGGCCCCAGACGCTTCCTGCCAACCAGCGAGCGGCAAAGGAATAGGTGTCTTCATCCAGACGCAGGGATAGGTAGAGTGTCAAGGCATGGAAACCGGCCGCTACCGCGATTCCCACCAGAATCAGCTTAATGGGCGATACGCCGTTGTGCCGATCATAGGATAACAGCATGATGATTAGGGCGGCGGCCACACTGCCTGCAAAAGCAAACAACGGGATCAGCAAGGCAACAGAACGATCCATCGTAAAGGAAAGACTAACAAACACCATTAGTCCAAATGCCGCCCCTGCATGTAATCCCAGAATCCCCGGGTCCGCCAATGGATTGCGGGTGATCCCTTGCAAGGCTGCTCCGGCAATACCAAGTCCCGCTCCAGCCAGTACAGTTACCAGGATGCGAGGCAGTCGGTAATCAAACAGTACAATCTGATCATCCGAACTGCCATTACCAAACAAAGTCTGTAACACAGCCGCTGGGGAGAGACGAATGGTTCCCGTGTTCAGGCTGATCACAATAACGGCAATCGCGATGCAGAGCAGCGTGATACTGACAACTATCGAACGTTTACCTCGTGAAGGTGTATTAAAATTCATCGCTACAAGGCCCTCCTTTCTTTACGGGCCAGATAGAGGAAGAACGGTACACCGACAAAAGCGACCATAATGCCTACCGCGAGCTCCTCGGGCGGGTTCACGATGCGTGAGCCCAGATCAGCGAGCACCAGTAATATCGCTCCAAGCAGAGAAGACATCGGAATGATGAGTCGATAATCCACACCCACCAGTTTGCGTGAGATATGAGGGATGACAAGTCCGACAAATCCAATCGAGCCTACTGCCGACACGGACACACCAGCCAGCACAACAACCGCTGCGAGGGCGAGAAACCTCGTCCAGCGCAAGTTAATCCCGAGATTAATCGCTACTTCTTCACCGAGTGACATAAGGGATACACGCCGGGCGAGTGGCATGATCAGTACTAGTGTCACGAGCAGTACGGGAAGAATTAACTTCAGATGCCGCCATTCAATTCCGCCAAAACCTCCCGCATACCAGAAGGCCAGATCCTGACTCAGGTCAAAATAAATGGCAACGCCTGTGCTGAGCGAGGTTAACATGGCTGCAATAACCGCTCCGGCAACGGTCAGTCTGATGGAATTCAGACCACCAGGTGCTGCCATTCCAAGCAGGAAGATAAGCAGTGTGCCCAGAACAGCCCCGAGGAAGGATAAAAACATAATCCAGCCGTATGGCAGTCCGGGCCAAAAGGCAAAGCTCAGTGCTACGACAAAAGTGGCTCCAGCATTAATGCCCAGAATGCCCGTGTCTGCCAGCGGATTACGCGTAATGCCTTGCATTAAAGCTCCTGCAACGGCAAAGGCAGCGCCGATAATAACTGCGGCAAGGACACGAGGCAGCCGCAGCTCATGAATAATCTGATGTGGTGTCAAAGCTGGGTTGTACTGAAATATGGCAGCCCATACGGTTTCCAGCGTTAACCCTTTGGCACCTAAAGAGATTGCGACAAACATACTTAGCAGCAGTATGGCTATGGCAGACAAAAACGTCAGACCAACGGTCACTGCAGATTTTCTTGAATTAGACGGACGATGTGGCAGTCCCGGATGTTGAATACGGGTCACTCCTTTGGTACCAACAACGTATTTCATTGTTATTGATTATCATTATCAATTAGTGATCATTATAGAATCTTAATTCAGGCCCGTACATGGCATAAATTAAGATTCTGGAGATGGACATTTTTTAGATTACAAAAGTGAAGGTTTATTCGTCAACATAGAGAGCGCTTCATCGAGCTGGATGTTGATGGAATATGGAGCATATACGACCCATGAGTTCCAGTCGATGAGATGTACACGTCCGTTTTTTACCGCAGGATGGCTGTTCCACAGTGGATTCGAAGCCATCTCTTTCAACAGTGTTGCCTTTTCATGCATAGAATTAATCGCCAGTACCAGCACATCTGCCTCAAGTCCGTCCCATTCTCCTGGTGTGAAGGGCAGCCAGTTGAATCCAACGCCGGGAGATTTGCCAGCCAGTTCGGTCTGAATGCGCTGAGGAGCGGCCAATTGCAAGGTTCGATAAAAGACATGTCCAAAGTTCCGATGGCTGTACATCCGTGGACCTTTAGGTGTTAACGTGCCAACGGCAACGGTGATGTCCCCGACGAATTCCTTGATTTTTTTGCGTGCACGCTCTGCCTTGCGTTCATGTCGATCCAGCCAATCTGTCGCTGCTTGGGTACGATCCACAATGGATGCAATCTGATGCAGATGACCGAAGACGTCTGTCTGGTTCCAGGGAATCGTGATGATGGGCGCGACATCGCCAATATGCTCCATCGCTTTGGCAGCTGCATTGTCCTTGGTCAGAATCAATTCAGGATTCACATCCAGGAAAGCCTGACGTCCCTGTTCCCAAGGTTCATAGGCGTGGAAGGGCAGCGTCAGCGATTTGGGCATATGAGGAAGATGGCCTTGGATCTGAGCTGCGCATGGCGTGATGCCAAGTGTCATCAGGTGGTCCGTGTATGGATAGGAGAGCGACACGATATTTCGGTGGACCTGCTTCGAATAGGAAGTTGGCGCATAACCGGCATGGTTTCGGAAACGTCGGCTGAAATAAAATTCGTCACGGTAACCCACTTCACGAGCCACATCACGGATACGCAGATCTGAAGTAAGCAGCAATTCCTTGGCCCGGTTCATACGCAGATGAGTGATGTACTCAATCGGATTTTTCTGCATGCGGCTCTTGAATAGCTGCGAGTAATAGGACGGGTGCATGTCAGCCAGTTCAGCCAGCTTCTCCAGCTTGATCTCGTGCATATAGTTTTCGCGCATGTATTGCAGGGTGGACCTGAGCCACTGTTCGGGTTCATCCTGCCCAGCCCCCACGTCAGTCTGGTCTTCTTGAGGCCAGAGCATATGTAACAGTTCCGTCAGGAAGAGCTGTGCTTTCAAGCCCCTTTCCAAACCTTCATTGCTTAATTGTGTAAGCTGTGCGGCAATGCGCTGTATACCGTAAAATGGGCCCTGAATCCAACCTGTAACAGGTGAACTGAGTTCACGTTCGTAGATTCGTCTGGCTTTTGTTTTCTCCGTAGCCCGATACAGATCAAAGTGAATGATATATAGTTCAATATCATGGTCTTCATCACTAATCAGTTCAATTGCAGTTCCTGGTAGGGACAGACAAGCTGATTTGCGAACCACGTGAGATTGGATTCCATTCATGATCAGTTGGCCTGTGAATTTGTGCATGTATATGAAGGTATGATGAGCTAACTCAGTTGTGGACCAGCGCCATTTCTCACGGGTTATAATATGTTCTGTCTGACGAAGTTCGATCAGGGTATCATTCAGGAATGCATCCAGGTCTGCTCGGGTTGAGGATTCCTTTTCTGCATTGGGACTTGTCTGCTGGTCCAACGTGTGTGGATTCATGCCGCTGTGGGCGGTACCGGGGATGGTAGTCATGGTGCTATGCGACCTCCTCTCTTATGAACAGTTTAGGTAATAATTGAATCTGGAACGTAACATATTTTCTCGGACCTGAAGGTCTTTCTTGAACGACTATTGATGCGTTTCGCATGATGTTATGATTACTGGCTGTCTTGTCAAAAGCACGTTTGCAGTATAGTCAGAAGTTTTATGAATAGCACACGGGTATGATCCCGTTATCAGATGTAATCGATAGTTTAACCAGATTGTCGCTAGTTACAAGTTTGTTTAGGGACAAGACTTCTTGGCCCTAGTCTGCTGATAATCTTAGCAAATCTACTGGAGAATTGAAATGTACACAGATATGTTCGAGGCCCTGATGAGCTTGAAGTCTATTGAAAGCACATCATCGAAATCGTTTTCTGACGTAAGCGTTTCTTTTTGGTAAAATAAAGGGGATAACATGTTGGCCTGATCTGAATCATGAACCTTTTCAACTCAAATTGCAGTAGGGAGGCTTTAATATGACAGAAGTAGTGGGACGGGACAAAGTACGCTGGGGCATTATGGGCACGGGATGGATTGCATCCCAGTTTGCAAGGGATCTGGAGCATGCGGGAAACGCTGTGAAAGCAGCGGTAGGTTCACGGACAGCGGGAAGTGCGGAGAAGTTTGCAGCTGAATATGGTTTTGCACGCGCTTACGGTTCTTATGAAGAGATGCTGCAAGATCCTGAGGTAGATATTATCTATGTGGCAACACCTCACCCTGTGCATAAGGAGAATGTAGTGGCTTGTCTGGAGGCAGGTAAAGCGGTGCTCTGTGAAAAGCCATTTACGATGAATGCACGTCAGTTGGAGCAACTGGTGGAGACGGCACGGGAGCGTAACCTTTTCCTGATGGAAGGGATGTGGACACGCTTTTTGCCACCGATCGCTCAAGCCAGAGCATGGATTGCAGAAGGACGAATCGGTGAAGTACGTTTGCTACAGGCAGACTTTGGATTCCGTGTCGGCTGGGAGCCGGAAGGAAGATTGCTTAATCCGGATCTGGGTGGGGGCGCTTTGCTGGATGCAGGGGTGTACCCGATCTCCTTTGCATCGATGATCTTTGGTGAACAGCCCCAGCATGTATGGAGTACGGCCAATATCGGTGAGACGGGTGTGGACGAGCAATTTTCCGTGTTGTTGTCCTATTCCGAGGGACGTTCTGCATCACTGAGTGCTGCCATTCGTCTGAACCTTAGCAATGAAGCGGTCATATACGGTACGGAAGGCAAGATTCGTCTTCCTTTATTCTTGGCGGGTAAAGAAGCCTATCTGCATGTGAATGGTCAGGACGAGCCCGAAAAGTTCACGGATGATCGAACGTGCATTGGTTATGCTTTTGAGGCAGAAGAAGCGGGACGTTGTATCCTCGAAGGTCGGACGGAGAGCAACACCATTAAACTGGACGAATCCCTGGAAATCATGAAGCTGATGGACACAATTCGGGGTCAGTGGGGATTACGTTACAAATCGGAGTAACAGACAGGAGCTGACGTGTGATGGTGAAGATTCTGATATCCGGGTTTGAACCTTTTGGCGGGGATGCGGTGAATCCGACGGGGGCATTAATGGATGCTCTTGCAAACGAAGTGATCGAGGGTGCTGAGCTAAAAACAGTACTGTTGCCCGTGCACTTTGATGAATGTGCAGACCTGCTGATTGCAGAGATGGAAGCCTATCGGCCAGATGTTGTCATCGCCTGTGGGCTGGCCAAGGGCAGAACGTCCATCACACCGGAGCGGATTGCCGTTAATGTCAAAGATATTCCGCCGGGCTCCTACGCGGATAACCAGGGGCAGCGTCCTGTGGACGAGCCAATTGTAGATGGCAGCCCGGACGGTTTGTTCTCCACGTTGCCCATACGTGCGATGGTGGATGACATGTCCGCAGCAGGTATCCCCGCTACCGTGTCCAATACAGCAGGTACATATATCTGCAACAACACGATGTATCGGGTACTGGATCACATTCGTATAGGGCATCTTCCGATCCGTGCAGGATTTGTACACTTTCCTGCCTCCACAGAGATGGCTGTGTTGCAGCCTTCCGTTCCGTCGCTTCCTATTCCAATGATGCTGGATGCGCTGCGGATCATGATTCACACGGTTGTGGCTGATTCGTAGGGAATGGTTGCGATCGTTCGGCTGCGGTTGCAGGAGAACGTAGGCGAGGGTTAGATTCGTAGACCGCAGTTGTGAGAGGGAGAGCAGTGGGGTGGATGATGGAGTACAGTAGGGTTCAAGATGACGTGGAGAGCGTGTAGTTGCATGGTTTTTGTCTGCTTCGATCTTGGGTTGAGCAGAGTGTTAGATATGAGTATAAATATGAAGTTGAATATAAAGTGAAAAAAAGAGCTGTCCCATCGTCATAAGTCTGACGTTAGGGGACAGCTCTTTCTATTTGGTGTGTCATGGGTAGTGTAGTCCAACATGGTTAGTGAGGTCACTAGTTTGCAGCAAAGAATCTTGATGAAAGTTTTTTGCCTAGGTAAAAAATAGACTCTAAAACCGCAAACCGCAAACCGCAAACCGCAAATCCGAAACCCGAAACCCATTAAGGCTTATACAACTGTTGTTGGAAGGTAGGAATTCAGCAAAACAGGTACGGGGCAGTTAAAGGACAGACTCCGATTCGTGCCCTCCTGAATACGACCTTTACTAGCCCTAAGTAACTAAGCTCTTAAGAAACAAGACGCAAGGACACCACCATCACCCTGGCTAGCTAAGTGGTTTGTATCCACGAACACCCCGAATAGACTTCTACGAAGCTTACTCCTCAGAACACCTTGGAACGGACTCAAACGAACCGAGCACACGCTATTCTAGGAAAATCTGCACATACCAATTTCTAACGAATCGTAGGATCGTTATTGGGTGGAATGAAGCGGGTTTGTTGGTGATATGACCGATTTCTAACTGAATAGAGTGTCTGGGATTCGTTAGAATTTTCGTAGCATGATATTTGGCTAAATAAGGTGAACTGGGTTCGTAAGAGAAAAAAACTGCGAATTTGTAGCACCCTAAGTCTACTTTTACAAACCACTTAAATTTCGAATCCCCGAATAGGCTTCTACAAAGCTTGCTCCTCAGAGCGTCTTGGAACGGACTCTAACGAACTGAGCACACGCTATTCTAGGAAAATCTGCACATACCAATTTCTAACGAATCGTAGGATCGTTGTTGTGCGAAATTATGCGAGTTTGTCGGTGATATGAACGAGATTTAGCCGAATACGGTGTCTGAGATTCTTTAGAATTCTCATACCACGTTATTCGGCTAAATAAGATGTGCTGTGTTCTTTAGATATAGAGCGAAGTGAAACTAACTCAAATTAAATCAAAGCTAGATTCGCAACAGATCAAGGTCGAACTCGGGAACGAGTCCTTCTTTCATGGCGCGGCCAAGCAGTGCAGTGATTGCACCGTAACCATCATCACCCAGGTTGGCGCTGAACTCGTTAACGTACAGGCCGATATGTTGTGCAGCTACGTCAGGGTCCATTTCTTGGGCATGTTCCATAACGTATGCTCTCGACTCATCCGGGTGCGCCCATGCATATTCAACGGAGGCGCGTGCCCATCCGGCGAGGGCATGAGCATCCATGTTGCGACGTGCGATGATCGCTCCAAGCGGGATCGGAAGGCCTGTGTCGCTTTCCCACCAGTTCCCGAGATCTGTCATTAGTTTGAGATCATAATTCTGGTACGTGAAGCGTGCTTCATGGATGACAAGTCCGGCATCGATCTTGCCGTCACGAACAGCAGGCATGATCTGGTCGAATGGCATGACAACAATCTCGCCTACACCGCCAGGAACATTTTGCGCTGCCCACAGACGGAATAATAGATATGCTGTCGAGCGTTCACTTGGCACAGCAACCCGTCGTCCAGACAGATATGCTGGATCGGTCGTGCCATTTGCGGTCAGAACCAAAGGACCACAGCCTCTGCCAAGTGCGCCTCCAGCAGGAAGCAGAGCATAGTCAGATAACACGTATGGCAGTGCTGCATAAGATATTTTCATCACTTCAGGTGTGTCGGGTCCATCCGGATTTGCTGCCAGACCATTGGTAATATCAATATCAGCATAACGGACATCCAGCTTAGGTGCGCCCGGGATTAACCCGTGCACCCACGCGTGAAAGATAAATGTATCGTTTGGACAAGGGGAAAATGCAATTTTCATGATGTAATAACCTCCCGTAAAATGGAACTTGCGGCCCGGAGCGCATCGAGGGCGTCCTTGATGCGCCAAGCGTCGCGGTCGCGTGGACCGACCGCGTTGGATATGGCCCGCAGTTCGAGTGCTGGCACGCCGAACTGCTGGGCAGCTGTTGCCACGCCGAAGCCTTCCATGCCTTCGGCGGCGGCATCGGGCACGCGGCGCAATAGCTCCGCGGCCGTCTCCGCTGTTCCGGTCGCCGTGGACACGGTGACCGCAGTGCCTCCGCTGACAGCGAGCCCAGCCCGCTGCAGCTCATGGCGCAGGCGAGCGGCAAGCTCCGCGTCCGCCGCCACAATGGACGAGCCGAATCCGAGCTCGTCCACACTAAGGAAGCCGTCTGGCGTCTGCGAGCCCAGATCGGCAGCAACCATGGCGTCGGCTACCACGAGGGAGCCGACGTCTGCCCGGCCGGGGAACCCGCCGCCGATGCCGGCACTGATCACCAGCATGTAGGCTGGTGATCTACCGGTCCCGGCAAGGGGCCCCGGCCCATCCGATGTGGCAGATGCCTGTGCCACATCGGATGGGCTTGGCGCAGTGGAACCCTGCGCCAACGCCCTAGTGCTTGCAGCCACTACGGCATATGCCAATGTAGCGGCTGTTCCCGCAGCTGCCGAGGCTGGGCCAACGCCCGCAGCGATGACGTCAAATCGTTCCGCGGCCATGTCTCCCAAACCACGGAGGACCGCATCTTTCTCCGCATCAACCGCGGTTACAATTAACACACGTTGTGATGAATTTGCTTGTACCGGACTAGTATCTGAAGTCGTTGTTGCCCCGCTTAATTCTCCCTGTTGGTCACTAGTCTCGAATGAGGCGTTCGCTTTATTATTCTGATCTTTATCCTGTCTATGTTCATTCATCTCGGATTCTCCTTATGAGGTATTAGAAGTGTAACATATGCCTCCATAGTATCTTTCTTACAGCAAGTTTCTAGTTACACTTCTTAGGGTTACTACTTACTTCTATATTTTCGTGTAAATGTATAGTTCAGCTTATATAAATGGAATTCGGGCATATATTTGTCCACTACAAAAGGACATTTATCTTGATTTTGTCTTTCAAAGAGTGGACACTTTTTCTAAAAAGATACTATATCCATCCATGAATATGAAACACTACATATAGATGTTTTCAGATATAAAATTAAAAATAATCTATATGTAGAATATCAATTCCGAGGTGCTTTCTCATGTACTTGTCCACCCTTTGAAAGACAAATATGCAATATGTATGCTCAGTGCGGACAGCACGAGTTGGCACTCCAAACGAACAGATAAACGATTGAAAAGGCTGGAGTCTGCCCGACCCATCCAACGCGACTCATATATAGCCTTAGGATTTTAGACCAACAAGCCAAATGAATAACGGTCCAGTCTACACTCGACCACTCCATAGTAGCTTATTTGTGCAAACCCGAATTTAAAGCAAATACACAGTTTTGCTAACTCTGATATAGCTACCCAGTTTAAGGCCTACCGTTTGTGCAGACAATAGATCTATAACGCGAGACAACACAACACAACAAACGCATAACAGACCTAACAATCAATCAGATTAAACGCGCACAAAAAAGTAACAAAGATAAAGTGATTATTGAACAATATTTCATCCCCATCATAACGGAAGGGGAAAGACCTGAACAACCTTTGCATGTAATTCTGTCAAAAGCGGTCAAGCAAAGGTTGCGGGTAGCCGTATCACTTCAAGTAGCCACATTGCTTCAGATAACCGTTTTGCCTCACCTCATGTGAACGCCACCCTGATCGTGCCGCGTCCTAAGCCGGAATGAACCTGCTTCCCCAAATTATATATGTCATTTAAACCATATAACCTATCTTTATTAACGTACTCCCAATAAAACAAGAAGTCAAAGTCAACGGTTGACAATTCGTTTTAACTGTATTAATAATAGTAGTACAGTTAATACACCTAAGAGTTGAATACGTACAGCTGTACAGCTTAGGTAATGCCTTTTTACAGCCAGATAACTACACATACACCTCAGATACAGTCATTTAAACCCATAGGTTATTCACACATTTACAGAAAGGAGGTGCGGGATGTTCGAATTAGATGTACGCAGCCGTAAGGCGATCTACGAGCAACTAGTGGACAAAGTCAAAGAAATGATCGTATACGGTATTCTAAAGCCCGACGAGCAGCTTCCTTCCGTTCGTGCGTTATCTACGCAGCTGACCGTGAATCCAAATACGATTCAGAAAGCGTATCGTGAGCTTGAACGTGAAGGTTACATTTATTCTTTGCAGGGAAAAGGGAGCTTCGTATCATCGTCAGTGGAACATCCGAATGAAGCCATGAGAGATGAGATCAGAGAGTCTCTGGTGAAGTTGATTGCAGAAGCTTCGTATTCCGGTTTGACCAAAGCGGATATGACGCTTTTGTTTGAGGAAGCGATGGCCCGTATAGAGAAGGAGGAGCCTCATGATTGAGCTGAATCAAGTCGTCAAAGCATTTGAACAGGAAAAGGCAGTGGATGGCGTAACGATGCACATACATAAGGGGTCGATCTATGGTTTGCTCGGTTCCAACGGGGCAGGCAAGACATCGCTGCTCAAAATGATGGCTGGCATTTACCGTCAGGACAGCGGGACTGTTCGTATCGAAGATAATGAGATTTATGAAAATATGGATCTCAAAGGCCGCACAATTTTTATGGCAGATTCACCCTACTTTTTCCCGCAATCTTCAATAACTCAGATGGCTGCATTTTATCGTTCGGTATATCCGCGCTGGAATGAGGAACGGTTCAAGCAACTGGCTACCGTGTTCAAACTGGATGTAAAACGCAAGCTGCATCGCATGTCCAAAGGCATGCGCCGTCAGGCAGCCGTATGGCTGGGACTTAGCTGTATGCCTGAAGTGCTACTGATGGATGAGCCTATTGACGGCCTTGACCCAGTCATGCGCCAGCAGATCAAAAACTTGCTGTTCCAGGAAGCGGCTGAGCGTCAAGTAACCATTGTCATCTCATCGCACAACTTGCGTGAGATTGAAGATCTGTGTGACCATGTGGCGATTATGCACAAAGGCCGAATTATTGTAGAGAAAGATCTCGATGATCTGAAGGCGGATACGCATAAAATCCAGGTCGCTTTCCGCCACCCGGACCATGCCAAAGCCATGGATGAGCAGATTGATATTTTGCATGAAGAGAAACGGGGAAGTGTATCCCTGTACATTGTCAAAGGTAACCGACAACAGGTAACGGATCAATTCCGTGTACATGATCCGTATCTGCTGGATGTACTGCCTTTGACGCTCGAAGAAATCTTTATTTACGAAATGGAGGACGCAGGGTATGATATTCAACCGATTGTTCTGTAACCGGGGCATCCTGATCCAAAATTTCAGACAACATGGATGGATAGGGATTTTATATCTCATCACATTGTTGTTCTCACTTCCGCTATATATTGGAACACAATATATAGAAGTACCTCTGGAAATCACCAGTCTGTTTCAGGCTAATGAAATTCATCTGGTATTTGCGCTGACCTTTCCTGTCGCCATAGCGCTGCTTCTCTTCCGCTATATTCAAACTGGTGCGCCTGCGGATTTATACCACAGTCTGCCCTTACAGCGTAAACATCTGTTAACGATGAATCTGTTGACCGGATATGTCATGATTCTGCTTCCGATCTGGATAACCACCGGGATTACCGGGTGGGTATGGGCGGTGCTCGATCAACCATCCTATATTTTCAGTGGTCATGATATCTGGATGTGGGGCGTGACGATGAGCATCTTCTCATTGTTTATGTTTACCCTGACGGTTGCCGTGGGAATGTGTATAGGCCAATCTATTCTGCAAGGACTTACAGTTTTTGGTCTAATATTAATTCCGGTGATCTTTTGGGGAGTTTATGAGCTTCATTTACAACGTTATTTGCTTGGCTTTACGTACAATAATTCGAGTAACTTTAACATGGAAAAAACATCCCTGCTCTTCCGAATGAGCTCTATGGGTTATTATCCTCCAGAATGGGGGGAATTGGGAATTTATGCGGCTATAACTTGTATACTCTTCGTGTTGTGTTATGTGCTGTATGCGAGAAGACATGTAGAGTCGGCGACACAAGCAATTACGTTCAGGATCGTCAAACCCATCTTCCGTTTTGGATTCATGTTCACATTGGTATTATTAGGAGGTGCCTACTTTACCAGAATTGCTCCTGAAGGATCAGGTGTATGGGGTATCTTTGGTTATCTGCTAGGTGGTGTGGTTGGTTATATTGGTGCTGAGATGATTATACGTAAAACATGGCTCATCTGGAGCAGCAGGTTACTCCCCCGGTTTGCAGTATATGGTATCGTGGCAGGATTAATTTTGTATATCCCTGTAGCCGATTGGAACGGTTACGCTAATAATGTGCCCTCAAAGGAAAATGTACAAATGGTACGACTGGGGGGAGACCATTACATCTATGTGAATGATAAAAGTGTAAAACTGGATGGTAGCCCATTTTATTCAGATACTCCGGGTTATGTGGATGCTGTGCTTGCACTGCATCAGAAAATTGTGCACTCCGATCTGCCCTTGCTCGAAAGAGTACGTAATCAGAACAGCGGTCAGAACAGAAGCAACGATGAATATGTATTGATCGACTACCAACTCAATAATGGGAAAACGATGACACGTAGGTATCAGATTCCCGAAGAAGAATTCAGGCAGGAATTAGCAGAGGTGAAACAGTGGGAAGATTATAAATCAACGACTTATGACACCTATGCACTGGATGAAGATGTTCGCAGTATTGGTATTCGATCCAGTCTCAACTCGGAGCGTAAAGTATTCATTAGCGATCCTAAGCTGATTCGTGAATTCAAGGAACTTTTGAAGTCTGAAATACTCAATCAGACATATGAGGACCAGCTATCCTCATGGGAATCGTTCGCTTCGATAGAAGTCTATCAGGATTATCTTGATGAAGCATCTTCCAAAGAAAAGCTGGATCGACCGAGCCACAGTGTGAGTTATCAGTTCAAGGCAAGCTATGGCCGCTTGATGGAATGGCTCAAACAGAACAATCTCTATGATCAACTTACGGTATCGGCTGAGGATATGGCTTCTGCCCAATTTGTTAAACAGGAGATTGATAATCCAGGTAAATACAGAATGGTGTATCCTGAGCCTAATTTTGTGGATGTAAATATCGATGGTAACAGACAGGTCGCTACCAAAAACAAAAAAATAATCAGCGATCTGCTACTGCGACAAAGAACCGGTTTTTACACCGATCAGGATACGGTCTACCAAATTAAGCTTAACTCGGTAAGGGGGTCGAACATCTATATGATGTTGAAAGAAGAGGATCTGACCGAGGAAATGAAAGCTATTTTGGTCAATCAATAAGCTGAGTTGTATCAGTTGTTAACTATAAGCGGGAAGGGTTCTCCCGTTGATCGAAAGTTTTATTCAACCAATGAAACCAGATTTACTTGACCAGGCACAGTGAATGGAATATATTAGAAAAAGGAAAGGTTCGAGCGACTCGTTCAATCGAATCTCATATGGAACGGCTTATGAGGGAAGCACCCGTAAGAGCAGGCAAATGCCTGACTTGCGGGTGCTTTTTTGTCGTTCGCTGATTTCGTGGGCTATTCTGCTAAATATTTTAGAAGAAAGGGTGTAGAGACGCATGCAAACAGAAGCATGGAAGGAAACGATAAATGAACAGGAGGCCATGGTATGTTGTTCCCTATTGGAACGATCAAGCTCTCATAACTTCATAGAACATCACGGTTTAGTAGAAGAGAAGAAGGTGCGACAGCATATCGAAGATATATCTACAGAAGAAATAGCTTTAATGGAGACGAGTGACATACTATTCCCTTCTCCAGTAGCAGGTAGCCATAGTCACATGAAGGAACAAAGTAACGTCCGGCGTCGTCAATTGCCATTGTTGACTCATCTTATTTTCGGATCACGCCTGCTTATAGGGCTTGTGATTCTGTTCAGCGCAGGCACGATGTATTTTGCTTCTTCAGTAGAGGCTGCTGGCATAGATCTTGGCGTAACAGCGCAAAAAGCATGGGATTCCGTTTTGAACAAAGCCGACGCACAAACCAAGTTAACGTTGAAGCAAGCGTACGATAAAGTGGGAAACTGGAAGACACAAGAGCAGGCTTGGGAACAAAAAATAAAGACACTTCATGCCGCCAATACCGCGCAATTGGAGCGATTACGTGTAGAAATAAGACAAATCGATGATGCGAAGGTCGCAGCTCTAGCTGAAAAGGTAAAGCAAACCCAAGCCCGATATGAACCACTATTCGCTCTCTATAGTTCAGTCAATAGACAGTTGGATGCAGCCAAAGCCATCAAAAATAAGGAATGGAGTGCAGCGATCCGCACACAGGCAGATACGTTGAGACCCGTTGTGAAGCTTGCCAGAGAAGACATCCGGATCAAGAAAAAGGAACTTGCTGAAGCACGTAAACGGAAGAGCGCTGAAATAAAACGTTTACGAGCTATGCTAGCAGGGGCCGACTCCGCGAAGAAACAGATTCAAACGGCTAAAAAACAGGCGAGTCTGGCAAAAGAACGATATTCCAAAGCTCTACAACAGTTCAAACAGAGTACAAAACAAAGCCAAACGTCACGTGTACTCAGCTCATTGAACACCTTGGCGTCTGTAGCAGAGAAGTGGGCAGGAACAAAACAAAGTATTCATACACTGGAGCAAAACGTATCCACTACGTATGTGAAAGTCAGACAGGAAATCGCCAAGAGACCCAAATAAGAGGAAACCCGGTCCTCTCTGCAACGTACACAACTTTAGATGTAAAGACGCTTCGATGATGATGGAACGAGGTGGAGCTATTGCAGTCCAAGTTGGAAACGAAACGTACGGGGGCAAAAGGTTTTAAACGTAAACGTTACTGGATTCCCAGCGTTGTACTAATTTTGATCATAGGTTTTATTGGGATTGGTACACAATGGACACCCAAAATAACGGTATTTTTATTAAAATCATTAATTGAAACTGCTAATACAGACACAAATAGCAAGGACACTATGCTCTCGGGTGGGATAACTCGTGTTGTGGATGTACCCTATGCAGACGAAGGGCGTAATGACAGTACACTGGATATCTATTATCCTTCCGTAACATCGGAACCTTTGCCTGTTGTGTTGTGGGTTCATGGTGGTGGATGGGTCTTGGGTGACAAAAAGGATATCGCAGATTATGCCGTACAATTAGCCAAACAGGGTTACGTTGTGGTCAGTATGAATTATGCGCTCGCACCGGATACGAAATATCCCATTCCCGTGATCCAGACGAATCAGGCTTTGACTTACGTGAAGAACCATGTCAGTGAGTATCACGGTGACCCGGAAAACATATTTCTCGCAGGCAATTCGGCAGGTGCCCAGATTGCAAGTCAGACTGCGGCAGTGGTGACCAATCCATCTCTCGCCAAGCTGATGAACATAACACCAGCCGCCCAGCCGGAAGAGTTGCGTGGGGTTCTGCTATTCTGTGGTCCATACAATCTAAGCACGGTAGCCAATACAGGCTTTCCACTCATACGGACATTTCTCTGGTCATATACGGGAGTCAAAACATTCGAAGACTATCCACGACTGCATGAAATGTCGACCGTGCTTCAGGCCACAGCAGCGTACCCGCCTGCATTTATTACCTCAGGCAATGATGACCCGTTGACCAGTCAATCGATTGAGCTGGCACAAGTATTGAAGCGCCTTGATGTTGAGGTGGAAACCTTGTTTTTCTCAAACTCATCAGAGAAGCTGGGACATGATTATCAATTTGATCTGGAGAGTGACGCTGGACAACAGGCGATACATTCGGCAGTACGATTCATGCAACAGTATAGTCGATGAGCAGACAAGTCTGTGGTACACTCGAAGCAAATGAGGGCGCAGGAGGAGAAGTATGGCAGATAAAGAAGATTTGACCCGGTTCGGGGTGGCGTTTCCTACACCTCTAATTGAGCAGTTTGACCAGTATATTGAGGAACAGGGATACAAAAACCGATCTGAGGCTTTCCGTGATCTTGTTCGCAAAACATTACTGCAACCTTCTGCATTACAATCCGATCAGGATGTGGCCGGCACCATTGTTATGGTCTACGATCACCATATCAGTGATCTTCCCATTCGTTTGATGGAGCTCCAGCATGAGGCGCATCATGACATCATTTCCAATATGCACGTGCACCTGAACCATGACCAATGCCTGGAGGTAATTGCCGTACGGGGTAACCTGGGACGATTGCGTCATTTGCATCAACAGATCCAGGTACAAAAAGGGGTATTGTATGCGGAGCTGTCTGTGACTTATGTGGATGAACTTAATAAACTGGCTCATGCTCAGAGTAGCGGTCAGGATGGCAATCTGAATCAAAGTCTGGACCACAATCAAAGTGCGGGTCAGCATGGTCACAGCCATCATCATCATCGCTCTACGGAGTAAGACAAATACGAGTGAAGTTTTTAAAAAATAGCGAATGTAATTAAAACAGACCATTGGTTAGATGTGATATGCTCCCTTCATCGTAGACAGCAGAGAAAACAAACTTCTACGTCTACGATGAGGGGAGTTTTCTTATGTCTTAACTAAGTCCGGTTTCTTTAGAAATTAAATTACACATCGTACAAAGCTGTCTTGAGCTCCAATTCAATCCGAATGTAGAAGCTAAACACTTTGGGGTAAGCAAGAATTCAGTCCAGGATACAGAGTACATGGATTGGACGGGTTAAAGGTACCGAAAACCGATACTCAGGGGATCGAATGTAAACCTGCTCATAAAGGGAAAAAAACGGTCTCCTGTGATTAAGGGACGTAAAAAAAAAGCTCAAGAACGAATAGGGAGTGCACAATTTAACTTCTTCCAAAAAAATGTAAAGTGTGCATGCTAGAAAGTGAAGCGTCTTGTTTCATAGGTACTCATCCCACGCAGATAATAAACTCGTGATGGATACCTTGAAAAAGGCGTATGTCAAACATTCAGGTGTGCTGCCTATGATCCAGAGTGACAGAGGCTTTCAGCACATGTCTCGTGAGTAGAACCATCTTCAGTTGAAGTACGGATAAACGAAGAGGAAGTTTCGTGTAAGTCGCTGTCTGGATAACCAACCGATTGAACGATTTTGGGGAACGTATAAGTTAAAAATTATTATATCTAGGGCACTACTAAGATCTTCACAGCGTGATTCACAGGTATATTGTGCTACTAAGAAACTACCGTTACACAGAGCATTTGAGCTGTGTATCTCCGAACGAATACGGACGAGCTGCATAAACAAGATGCCTTAGCACGTCATCCGAACTAAGGCATCTAAATGAACTCATTTTTTGTTTTTTTACTGTTTACTTTACAGGGAACAATTTAAGATGTAGGTGGCCTTTTGTAATTAAATTTGTTTTAGGATTTATGATTGTACAAATGCTCAATGATAATATTTTGTAATTTATTGCTGTACCGTATCTCAAAATAGTTAAGACACAGTAAGACAATTATCAGAACCAGCAGAACAGACACAATTTTTTGGAATTTACTCATTACCAATTATACCCCCACATTGAATGTGTTACTTAAATCGATCAATGGCACTGTGCCATTCCGAAACATGACTGACCTGTACTCCGGTGTAAGTAGATGCAGGATTTGCTTTCCAGCTGCTACCTAATTCAAGTCTATCTGATCCTTGGAGATTCTTTAAGAAACCAGGTGTGATTATCCACTTTGCTGTATCTGCACTTGTGTTCTCTGTGACAGAAATGTTGGGATTACCATCGTAAGTAAAACTCCACTCTAAACCCCACGGATACGCAAATGAAACTGTGTAAGGTCCACTACTTGAGGTTTTAGGAGAAGCACTATATAAATCATCTTTTGCGTAAATGACATCATGAGTAACTGTTAACTTCTTGGAATTGGTAGAGCCCAAGTTTGTTTATTCGAATAATATCTTTGATTGCGAAATAATCAAATTTTGGATCTGACTCATTATTCTCTTTGTACAGAAACCATTGAGTAACCATTTCACCACTATATTGTCCATAAAGGCCGACAACAGTCCTAATATCAGTTGTATTACTTTTTATAATAGTAGCAGAAGGAGTAATTTGATTCGCTCTTTCTTCGTGATTGACGATTTGATTTAAAATAATTGATGCATCCGTAGGTATTTCGTTTCCGTTTTCATTCATGTTTTGATAGTTAAGCAACAACAATTTATAGTTTTATCCTCGAGTGTATAACCCACAATCTCTTGTTCGGTTGTTTCTCTTAGGCCGCTTTTTAGTTCACCTTCGTTTTGTTGAACATCATTTAATGACGAGCGATCTTACTTCCCCCCTCAGCTTCATTACTTACTTTAAACTCTAACGGTTGGTTTAAAAGCTCCTCATATTTCCCCGAAGTCAGCCCACCATATAAGTAAACCTTTTTCCCGCCTTGAAGTGCTTTTTGTAAGAATGATCTCATTTCAGGGTTGATTGCAAATTCCTTTACATCATATGGGAAAGAGCTGTAATCATTAAGGGCATGTAAATCAGAACTAGGTTTCTCTAGTACAATGTTTGACTGTGCCACGTTTTTGCTAATTTCTTCAGTGGTAGCAAAAAACAATCCTTCTTTTGGTTCAACAGAAACAGGAGCTCATATAAAGATGAGCTAGTCACTTAGAAAACATAAGAGATGCAGCCAATCTTAATCCAAATAATTTCACCTTACTCTTAGACATTTTTTCACCATGGTTTTTTATGAGCAGGAAAAGGATGTAGTATGTAATACATTACATACTACATCCTTTTCCAACTCTTATAATATATAACAACAAAAAATGAAGAAAGTTTTATAATAATTTAATTTTTATGTTATTTAGTTCTTCTTTGGTTCCGAAACTTTTGTGCGTCATCCGAGCTATGACATCTCAATTCAAGATGCCAACGGTCTGTTTTTTGTTATTTGTTATAATACCTAACTCCATATAAGCAATACAGATGCTCGATTATAGAGTTTATCCGGATTTTTATCTGAAATATGAAAAAATATGGATTTTGAAGTTAACTTTGTTGACATATGATTTATATTTTGTGCTACAATTTCTCTAAAAAGTAACACGAAAAAAGGGAGTGAAGCACATATTTAGAGGGGGAACGACCAGAATGGGCAGATTTTTATGGAGATGGGGAAAACGAAAAGGTAGAACAGGATTAGGCATTTTACTTGTATGTTCCATTGGTTTATCTGGTTGTGCACAGGGCACAGCGCCAACAGCTTCGTCAGCAGAGAATGGACAGTCAGGTACAGCCTTAACCAAAGACGAATTGGTGCTGGCCGTTGGCACCGAGCCGGAAGGTGGGTTTGATCCAACAACCGGATGGGGGCAATATGGGTCACCACTTTTCCAGAGTACCTTGCTGAAGCGGGATGCCAAGTTACAACTGGTTAACGATCTGGCTACGGCATACTCAGTTAGTGAAGATGGGCTGACCTGGACGGTTACACTCCGGAACGATGTGAAATTCTCTGATGGGGAACCCCTGACGGCTGAGGATGTAAAATTTACGTTTGAAACAGCTGCCAAGAGTGGGTCTGTGATTGATTTGACGAATATGGCTGATGTGCAGGCACCTGATAATAGCACGGTTGTATTTACACTGAAGTCGCCGCAGTCTACATTCATCAGTCTGCTGACGACACTTGGCATTGTGCCTGAACACGCCTATGGTGCCGATTATGCAGAACATCCGGTCGGATCAGGACCGTACAAGCTGGTTCAGTGGGACAAAGGACAACAGGCTATCGTTGAGGCCAATGAAGAATATTACGGTAACAAGTCTGCATTCCACAAACTCACCTTCCTCTATCTGGATGAAGATGCGGCCTATGCCGCTGCACAGGCAGGTACGGTGGATATCGCTGCTATCCCGGCAGCGTTTAGCAAGCAACAGGTGAATGGCATGACATTGGAGGCCGTGAAAACCGTAGATAACCGGGGCATCATGTTCCCCATGCAACCTGCTGGTGCCAAGTCGGGCGATGGTCTTCCCGCAGGGAATGATGTGACATCCGATCTGGCCATTCGCCAAGCGGTGAATGTCGTGATTGATCGTGAGGCTTTGGTTGAGGGTGTACTGGAAGGGTACGGTCGTCCAGCGTATTCCGTCAGTGATGATCTGCCTTGGAGCAATGCAGAAGCTGTATTTACAGATGCCAGTCTCGAAGAAGCGAAGCGCATTCTGGCGTCTGGTGGCTGGGTGGATGCGGATGGTGATGGTATCGTCGAGAAAAACGGCGTTAAGGCCGAATTCAATCTGCTTTATTTTGCAGGTGATTTAACAAGACAATCTCTGGCACTGGCTGCTGCGGATATGGTAGCTCAGGCGGGAATCAAAATCAATGTTGAAGGCAAAAGCCGTGAAGAGACAAAAAAGATGGCTTACTCCAACGCTGTATTGTTTGGGTGGGGCAGTCATGATCCTTTGGAAACCTATAACCTCTATAGCAGTACTCATAAGGGAGAAGGGTATTACAATGTGGGGCTGTACAGTAATCCTGTCGTGGATTCTTGGATGGACAAAGCCCTTCAGGCCACCAGTGAAGAAGAGGCATTGCCATTCTGGCAGAAAGCGGAATGGGATGGAACAACAGGTTTCAGTTATCAGGGTGATGCGCCATGGGCATGGCTCGTAAATATAGATCATCTGTATCTGGTTACGAATGGACTGAACATTGGTGAGCAGCAGATCCATCCTCATGGTCACGGCTGGCCGGTGACAACCAATCTGGAGGAATGGTCCTGGGATAACAGTACAAAGTAGGAAACGTACCGGTAGCTTTAGCCTGAATTGGGGAGAGATTGGATGACGGGCAGGAATGGATGGGCCAGATTTGTTGGTTTTAAAGTGTTGCGACTTGTATCTTTATTGGTTGGAGTCAGTGTGTTGTCTTTTATATTAATGCAATTCTCTCCTGTGGACCCGATCGAAGCCTACATTGGTGGAGACATGATTAGAGTAAGCGCCGAACAGCGCAGTTTAATCGAAGAACGTTGGGGATTGAATGAATCTCCCGTGGAACGATTACTAACCTGGGGACAAGCGCTGATTCAGGGAGATCTGGGGACATCAATGATCTACAGACAGCCTGTAGCGGATATTATCCAGGAACGGTTCATGAATTCTGTTGCGCTTATGGCTGTGGCTTGGATATTATCCGGCATCATTGGTTTCACTCTTGGTGTAGTTGCCGCCATGAGACGGGATTCGAAGCTGGATCGCCTGATCTGTTGGTATTGTTATACGCTGGCCTCCACGCCGGTATTCTGGATTGCGCTGTTGCTGCTGATGGTATTTGGGGTGTGGCTCGGATGGCTTCCAGTTGGTCTTGGGGTACCCGCAGGGCTGTCGGCTGATCAGGTCACATGGGGAGATCGGGCTATTCATATGATTCTGCCAGCGTTGACTCTCAGCCTGACCGGGGTAGCCTCTATTGCTTTGCATACCCGGCAGAAGCTCACAGATGTGCTCGAGTCAGATTATATTCTGTTTGCGAGAGCGCGAGGTGAGCGTGGATTTCAGCTGTTCCGTCGACATGGGTTCAGACATGTTGTTTTGCCAGCCATCACGCTGCAGTTTGCTTCGTTCAGTGAACTGTTTGGTGGGGCTGTGCTTGCAGAACAGGTTTTTTCATACCCCGGCCTTGGTCAGGCGACGGTTCAGGCGGGGTTGCGTGGAGATGTTCCACTGCTGCTTGGACTTGTGATGTGCAGTGCGATTTTTGTTTTCACAGGTAATATGGTTGCCGACATTCTGTATCGCTTGATTGATCCACGGATGAAGGAGGAGCTGATGTCATGAAGCAGACGGTAGAACGCTCCTCCGAGCAGACGACAGAAACAGCCAAAATACAGAAAGTGAAAACTGCGAATCAAGAGGTACGGTACAACATTAATACCGGGTCTCTACAAGCTGGGAATGGAACAGGAACCTCACGCCCATCGAGAAAAGATCATACGGCTGCCAGAGACCAAAATTTCCGCAACCCTCGCCAAAGAGCGGTGATCTGGGGAAGCCTCGCGGTGATCTGGATTGCCGTTGTATGGTTGACGGGCAGACTGCTTCCGGCTGGTTCTACGCTGACTTCACTAATGGATCGGAATTTGGCTCCAACCTGGGCACATCCATTTGGCACAGATTGGCTCGGAAGAGATATGTTCATGCGTACGTTAAAAGGATTGGCAACCAGCATTCAAGTGGGATTGCTCGCTGCATGTGGTGGCGGATTGATCGCACTGCTATTGGGTTTGGCTGCCGCTTCAAGCAAGGCTGCTGACCGGGTAATCTCATGGATTATCGACCTGTTCCTGAGTGTACCTCATCTGGTATCGCTAGTTATGCTGGCCTTTGTATTCGGTGGAGGTTTGGCAGGAGTGGCGGCAGCGATTGCGCTGACGCATTGGCCGAATCTGGCCCGGATTGTAAGAGCGGAGATGATTCAACTGAAATCCGCAGAATACATTCAGGTTTCACACAAGTTGGGCCAATCGAGGTTACAGATTGCGATGCAACATATGCTGCCACATCTGGTCCCGCAGCTGTTCGTGGGCATATTGCTAATCTTTCCCCATGCGATTCTGCATGAGGCAGCCATTACGTTTCTGGGGCTGGGGTTGTCCCCACAACAACCGGCAATCGGAATTATTTTGTCAGAGTCGATGAGATATTTATCTGCTGGCATGTGGTGGCTCGCCTTTTTCCCGGGACTGGCATTGTTGCTGGTTGTTCGTGCTTTTGATGTATTGGGCAACAGTCTGAAGACATTGACGGGTACAGGTAGTTCAAGGGAGGTGAGGTAAATATGGCTCTGCTTGATATTGAGGGAGTGTCGGTGTCATTTCGGCGCGCTCGTGGTTGGTTTGGACGCGAACAGACTTATGTCATTCAGAATCTGAATCTTTCCATAAACGAGGGCGAGATCGTGGCTGTTGTAGGCGCAAGTGGATCGGGTAAAAGTGTGCTGGCGCAGGCCATCATGGGCATTCTGCCTGCCAATGCCAGGTTAGAGGGACGTATTAGCTATAATAGCGAGCCTTTAACCCCAGAGCGGCAGCTTCATCTGCGTGGAGACGAACTGGTGTTGATTCCACAATCCGTCAGTTATTTGGACCCGCTGATGAAGGTGGGAAGACAAGTTCAGCCGGTAACCCTGGATTTGGGACGGAAGAGCCGCTTCATAGCTCGATCCCATATGAAAAAGACGGAGCAGGAGCTGACGGATCGTTATCATCTTCCTCAAGGAACAGCCGGGAAATACCCGTTTGAGTTGTCTGGAGGTATGGCAAGGCGGGTGTTGATGGCGACAGCGACCTCAGGTCAGCCCAAGCTGATCATTGCAGATGAGCCGACACCAGGCATTCATCCCGAAGTGCTGGCCGAGACGATGAAGCAATTTCGCGAGCTTGCAAATCAAGGCGTAGGTATCCTGTGGATCACCCATGATGTCACGACAGCCCTGATGGCAGCCGATCGTATCGCTGTATTTTATGCGGGGACCAATGTAGAGGCGGCGCAGGTGGATGATTTTAAAGGGAATGGAGAACGTCTGCGTCATCCATATACAAAAGCGCTCTGGAATGCGTTGCCGCAGAACGGATTTCAGCCACTCCCAGGCTCCCAGCCGTTGGCAGGTCAAGAGATCACGACAGGATGTTCATTTGCTCCCCGATGTAGCGTAGCAACCGTTGCATGTACCCGCGAACGTCCAGAACTTCGTAAGGTACGGGGCGGAGAAGTGAGGTGTTTCCATGTCACTTGAAGCACGGGACGTGAGTTACCGTTATGATCCGAAATCGTGGGTGTTCCAGCAGATGAATATGCAGGTGAAACAAGGCGAAGTCGTTGGCTTGTGGGGACCAAGTGGCTGTGGAAAAACAAGCCTTGGACGCATCCTTGCAGGATATGCCGAACCTGTGGCAGGACAAGTGCTTCTGGATGGGAACCCACTCCCACGTACAGGAGTATGTCCGGTTCAGCTGGTATTCCAGCACCCGGAGAAGGCTGTGAATCCACGCTGGCGGATGCGTCGTGTACTTCAGGAGGCGTCTGTGCAGGATGAACAGTTGCTCGAAGCTTTGGGTATTCAGCAGACCTGGTTGGACCGTAGGCCGACTGAATTATCAGGTGGAGAACTGCAACGTTTCTGTGTGGCGCGGGCGCTTGGCACAGCGACACGTTATGTGATCGCAGATGAGATGACAACGATGCTGGATGCAATCACTCAGGCACAGATATGGCATACCGTGATGGAAGTGGCTCGCCAGCGTGATCTGGGGCTATTGATCATAAGCCATGATCGGGATTTGTTGAACAGGTTGTGCGACAGAATTACACCGATGCCGATATCGATGTGACTGTAATTTTAATTATGTTTTGAATAAATAAAATGATCGAATACAAAAGGGGTGCCCCTTGTGAAGTCATTGACCATGAATATGAGTCATGGACTTGACTACGGGGCACCCCTTTTTCTATTTTGACAAATATTCACCATTTAACAAACAGTACACGTTTTGTTCGCAACGTACATAGATGTAACTGACAGCTTATTTGCCCGACACATTGCTTAACAACACAGATAACCTGCGCATCGCCTCTTCAACCGTGGAACGTGGACAGGCTACATTAATGCGCATGAACCCTGAGCCCTCTGTTCCAAAGAAGCTCCCGTCATTGAAAGCAAGCCCTGCTTCATGAAGAAGCATATTGCATAGTTGTGCATGTGGGATATTCAGCTCCCGGAAATCCATCCATAACAGATAGGTCGCTTCGGGCAGATGCATCTTAATCTGAGGCATATGTTCCGCAACATATTGCTGTACATACTCCATATTTCCACGGATATAGGCAAGACACTCATCCAGCCATTCCTCGGCATCATTGTAAGCAGCTTCGGTTGCAACAGCCCCCAATGTGCTGATATTGGCAAGTCCCATCGTTTTTACACCCTGCGCGAACGATTCCCGCAACTTGGCATTGGGGATGATGATATTGGATGTGCAGAGGCCAGGAATGTTGAACGTTTTGCTTGGAGCCGTACAGATGATGCTTAGATCAGAGACGGCGTCCGAGATCAGGGTCAGTGGTGTATGAGTTCCGCGCTGATGAACAAGATCGGCATGGATTTCATCTGAAACCATCAGTACGTTGTATTGCAGACACAATGACGTAAGCCCTTCAAGCTCTTCACGAGTCCATACCCGTCCAACCGGGTTATGAGGACTGCACAGAATCAGCATTTTGACCCGACCGGTCTGTAAGCTGGATTCCAGTTGTTCCAGATCCAGCGTGTAATGACCGTTATTCTCTACCAAAGGATTGGTGATCAGTTCACGGCCCTGACCACGTACTACTTCATAGAAGGGAGCATACACCGGGGTTTGGATGACTACAGCATCTCCAGGATCGGTGAATCGTTGTACAGCAATGCTGAGTGCGGGCACAATACCTGGAGTGAATACGATCCAGTCATCGTTAATTTTCCAGTTGTGACGCCGTTCCATCCAGCCTGCAACAGCTGCATGATACGCCTCAGTCCGTACTGTATAACCAAAAATCCCGTGCTCCATCCGTGTTTTCAGGGCCTGAATGACGGATGGTGGAGCAGCAAAATCCATATCGGCCACCCACATCGGAAGCGCATCAGCGGCTCCGAAGATATCCTCAAGCGCATCCCATTTTTCTGATCCGGTAGAGATCCGGTTAATAGACTGGTCAAATGTGCTGTTATTGTTGTTCATCGTATTTAATCCCCCTTGAGTTCCGTTCCTTCGACCACAAATCGACAAATAATTATCTAATACATTGGTTAATTTCGCAACTATTGTGCGTGTATGATTAGCTTCATATGTATGGTCCGGAATTCAGGACTTTATTCATATAAGAACAACTTAACGAGCGAGAGTACAGCGGGAATACGACAAAGACTATTTTTGTACGCCCTTGGTCCTGTTTTGTTCATATATTATTTACAACCTCTTGTCAGATGCTATTATATTGCTAACATTTGGTGGAACAACGGGCTGTTATCCGAATAAGCTCGTACCCATACATGATGAGCATAACTACATGAGTCTTTCGCGTACATCGAGCGATCGCTTGAATCGTATTATGCATAAGGCTGACATTTGAACTCAGGAGGCGTTTAGGGATGAAAAGCAAAAAGTGGTTGATTGCTGCGGGTGTGTTTGGCATGGTGTTAACCGGATCGGCAGGTGTATATGCAGGTACACAACTGGAGACAATCAAAGCTTATCTGAACCATGGGCTCGCCATCGAAGTGAACGGACAGAAATTTACACCGACAGGTGACCAGGGCAAAAAGCTTGCGCCAATTACATATCAAGGCAGTACATATCTCCCCGTTCGTTCGATTGCCGATGCGTTAAAGACCGAAGTGAAGTATGATTCCCAAAACAATAAAGTAAGCATCGGTTCTTCAAGCTCTTCTGGTGGGTCAACATCCACAGGCAACAGCGGATCGACATCGCCCTCAACAGGTACAAACACACAGGCGGCAGGAGTAAAGTCCAAGTATCTTCCGGCTGATTTCCCATTACCGAAGGATGCGAAGGCAACAAGTCTCATTGAGAACATAATGGATGGTGACAAAAAAGTAGTGCTCACGTACACAACCAAAGAAACGTTGCTAACCGTTGGAACATCCTACAAAGACTACTACCAGACCAAAAACTTGAGCCAGAACACTCAGGATATCCAGGCAGATGGCTTCAGCATTGTGGGTCGTGAAGATGGCAAATATGCCGTAACCATCACAGGTTCGGTGTCTGCAACCAATAAGGATCTGAATGAAATCACCGTAGTGTGGGGCGAAGAGTAATCTTTCCTTCTATAAGAGGTGAACAGCAAAAGCCGCCCGTTGAAATCATAACAGATTTCATTGGACGGCTTTTAGGGTTGAATCCATATCTGGTTCTATACTCTGAATTAATAGTCTAGATATTAGTCCGCTACAGGTACTCGTTAAACCATCCGGCAATATGCTCCAAACGGCGTACCCTCAAGTGAGGGTGACCTCCACGGGACAACTCGTGGTTTGCCCCTGGGAAACGAACGAGCCTTGTGGTCTGCTTGCGTCTTTTCAGCGCAATGAACAATTGCTCGGCCTGTTCAATTGGACACCGCAGATCCTGTTCGCCATGTAAAATGAGCAGCGGAGTACTCACGTTGCCGACATAAGCGAGCGGAGAATGTTTCCACAGTTTTTCCGTGTCATCCCACGCGTTACCGCCAATCTGGTCTTCCGTGAAAAAATATCCAATGTCACTTACGCCATAGAAGGATAGCCAGTTGGAGATGGAACGTTGGGTAACAGCGGCCTTGAAGCGATCCGTGTGTCCAACAATCCAATTGGTCATGAAGCCACCATAACTACCTCCGGTTACGCCCAGTCTGGATTCATCGATAAACTCATATTGAGACAGGGCATAGTCCACGCTCTCCATGAGATCGCGATAATCTCCACCGCCGTAATCTCCGCGACATGCGTCTACAAACTGCTGCCCGTATCCGAGGCCACCGCGTGGATTGATATACACAACAGCGTAGCCTTGTGCGGCGAGAATCTGGAACTCGTGCATAAATGTAAAACCATACATCATGTGTGGGCCGCCATGAATCTCCAGAATGGTCGGAATTTTGACCCCGTCGACCATGCCATGAGGTTTCATGATCCATCCTTGCAGCCGTAGGCCATCTGAGGAATTGAACCAGAAGGTCTCAGGTGTACTTAGATGGATCTCATCCTCAAGCTGTGGATTGCTGCGGGTGAGCTGAATCGGTTCTACCCCGGGATTTTCCGGTTGTTCATATATATAGAGATCACCAGGATTTAGTGTATCGGCTACAGCGGCAACGATCTGCCCGTTTTCCAACTCGGCAAATTGATAAATCTCCCGTTCGTCAGGCCATATATAGTCAGCACTGCTGCCGTCTCGAGCGAATTTGGCGATGCGTACACTGCCATGGATGGTCGCCAGACAGAAGATTGAAGAACCATCCCTGCTGAATACAGGCCCCGTGGTTGTCAGATGTGATCGCATGTCGCCAACAATGCTGTGATTCAACTGTACGTCCCAATCTGTGCTCAGACATACGAGTTCACCACCTGATATTGGAAGGGTGTACAACTTCACAAGTGTGGCATTTCCATAAGAACGGTCACTGGCGAGCAGTGCAATGGATTGTCCATCCGGTGCAAAGGCCAGTCGGCTGAACGTATATCCTTCCGGGGTCAACTGCTGCACATCCGATCCGTCTGCTTTGGCAAGGTACACATGATTAGTCAGGGTGTAATCGTTATGGTCCTCGCCTTCTTCGGGCATCTGCGCAATCCAAGCGATGGATGATCCGTCCGGGGACCAGACGTAGTCTCCAACGTCATAATGACCTGTAGTTACAGGAATTGCTTCCGCATCGATCGGTGCGAGAGCGAAGAGGTGGGAACGTCGACCGTTCCATAATCCACTGGCATCTGACTTCATGCGAATCCGGTCTACGACATGTTCTTGCAGCAGTTTGGGTTTATCGTTTATAGGATCTGTATGTTCTGATTCTTCATCTCCGCTCATATCCACGGATGATTTCACAAGCAAAGTATGACCATCCGGTGACCAGAGCAGGGAACTGACGCCATGTTTCAGGTGACTGATTTGCTGTGCTTCTCCGCCATCTGATGCGATAATCCACACTTGGGATTTCCCATCAACCTCTCTTAAAAAGGCAAGCTGAGACCCATCGGGCGACCAGGCAGGGGAATGATCCTTCTCACCAGAGGTAAAGGGCCTGTCCTTCTGACTCCCCAGATGCAGCAGTCTCAGGTGAGAACAATAACCGTCACGTGCTTCATTCGTTTTCCGGCTTACATATACCAGTTGTCCGCTTTGAGGGGACGGAGTTGGATCATTAACCCATGTAATCTGATAAAGATCTTCCGATGTTATGCCGCGCTGACTCATCATTGTTTGTCCTCCCACCATGAATTAGAATTGGTTAATTTCCCAACCTTTCCATTTATATTAACGGAAAGCAAGGGACAGGACAATAAGGGTGATAACGGAGAGGACAGAAATTACCTGAAGAAGCGGAGCGTTCGCCTAAAAGCTTTCTGAAAGAAAGCTGCATCGGAAGCATAGGCTATCCCCGGATTTTCACTTTGAAAAAGTGGAATCGAAAAATCTGGGGATAACAGCGATCGGAAGGTTGTTCTGTCATCGGAGTGGCCGGTGCAAACATTCTTTAGTTCAATTCATATAGGTGTGTTAAAAGGATTTGCTCGAAGGATGACGAATCCTAATGTTGAATAAGCGCAGAAATGACGAAAAACGGTCTAATTTTAATGTTTAACATTGGTGAATTTGGTTTAATGTACAATGCAATTCCTGTTCTACATTTCAGGTATTTGGTTCTTAGCCATTCGTTTATATAGAACTCGTATGATTCAGTCGCAATGGAGGAGGAACGTCACGTTGAGCACATCCTATGAGCAACATGTGGAATATCCAAACCGGAAACGAATGGCGTGGCTCACGGCAGGGGCAGCACTTTTTGTGGCAGCCGGATTTTTTTTGATTTTTGATCGTTCTTCAGTTACGAATGATTCCATCCTTTCGGATGTGATTGGACTTCTATCCATTTTGTTTTTTGGGCTATGTTTCTGTTACAGTCTGGTAAAGATGATCAAGAAGGAACCTTCTTTTGTAATCGATGAGGATGGGTTTGTGGATGCATCTTCTTATACCGCAGGAGGAGCAGTGGCCTGGAAAGACGTTGAGAATATTTTTATGTATGAATTGATGGGACAGAAAATGATCGGGGTCAAGTTGCGGGACGAGAAAGCCTTTCTGGATCGCCAGAACGGGATGAAACGCAAATTGATGACGGTCAACAGTAATATGGTCGATGCAACCATCAGCGTTGCCCAAAGTAGCCTCACAGTGCCGCTGGATCAATTGTATATCATGATGATGAGCCACTGGAGACATGTGAGTGATAACATGATTTATGATTCGTATAATCGTCGTTAGAGAGGTCACAATGTCCATAGAGTCTTCAGAATGGAGGAATATAGATGATGCATGGTGATGCAACACGCACGATTCTACTTCCGGATGGAACTGCCCTGCCTGCGATAGGACAAGGCACATGGAACATGGGAGAGAAGCAATCTAGCCAAGAAGAAGAAGTACGAGCACTTCGTTCCGGTATTGAACAGGGAATGACCGTGATTGATACGGCGGAGATGTATGCAGAAGGTGGGGCAGAAGTTGTTACGGGAAAGGCCATCGCGGGCTATCGTGATGAAGTTTTTCTCGTATCCAAAGTGTATCCCCATCATGCGGATCGCAAGCAGATGATTACGGCCTGTGAACGTAGTCTTAAGCGCTTAGGAACAGATCGCCTGGATCTGTATCTGCTCCACTGGCGAGGGGGAGTACCACTCGAAGAGACGGTTGAGGCTTTGGAACAATTGAAGCAATCCGGTAAAATCATTCGCTGGGGTGTATCAAACCTGGATACAAGGGATATGCAGGAGTTATGGAGTCTGCCGGAGGGGTCTCAGTGCATGGTGAATCAGGTGCTCTACCATGCAGCTTCGCGTGGTATTGAACATGATCTGCTTCCCTGGATGCGGGAACGGAGCGTTCCTGTAATGGCGTATTGTCCACTGGCACAGGGTGGCAGACTTCGAAGTGAATTGTTGGAGCATCCAGTCATTCAGAAGATTGCGCAGGATCGAGGAGTTACGACTTCGCAGATCGCATTAGCCTGGGTGATCAGGGATGGAGATGTACTGGCGATTCCGAAGGCGGTACAGCTGAATCATGTGGCAGACAATGCAGCAGCAGTGAATATCGTTTTGACACAAGAGGAACTCGCCCGTTTGGATGAGGCATTCCCTGCACCTAAAGGAAAAGTACCTCTAGATATCGTGTAGCTGGCTCTTTTTTATTGGATAAGCATATGAAAAAGATAACAATACGATTAATAATGTTATGCAGAGCAGATCTTCACGATCTGCTCTTTTTTTTGTATGGATATCGATAGCAGAAGCTTGCCCATCAATTGAGCGAATATATATTTTAACAAATGGGCTTTACAACACTATTTCACTAGTGTACTATGTAACTAACACACCAGTACAGAGGGGAGCGAGAGCTTTGTGACTATAGAATTTGATAACAATTTACCAATCTATCTGCAGATCATGCAGTACATCAAGAGACAGATTGTAACCGGGACACTTCAAGCAGGTGACAAAATTCCTTCGGTTCGTGAACTGGCGGCTGAACTACAGATCAATCCAAATACAGTACAACGGACATTTCAGGAGCTTGAGCGGGAAGAAGTGGTCGAAACCAAACGGGGCTTGGGCAGATATGTGACCAGTGAGGAGCGGAAGATTATGACGATCAAAAAAGAGATGGCCGGTGAATTGCTGGAACGCTTTCTGACCGGAATGCAGGAACTGGGGATCGAAGAGCAGGATATCTTATCCATCGTAGCCGATGCCGTTGCGGAAGGAAAGGGAGGAACAACGCATGAGTAACATCCTTGAACTGAACCAGATCAATAAGACATATGGCAATAAGAAAGCGCTCAGTAATATTACATTGGATATTGCTCCAGGACGAATCGTAGGTCTGCTGGGTAGCAACGGTAGTGGAAAAAGTACGCTCATGAAGCTGGTTGCAGGGTTGTTACATCCGAGCAGCGGAACGATTCAAGTCACAGGTAAGCCTGTTGGGCTGGAGACAAAGGCGCTGGTTTCATTTATGCCGGATCGTCCATTAACCGAGAAGTGGATGAGAGTGCGGGATGCGATTGCGTATTATCGCGATTTCTATGCTGATTTTGATGAGGAGAAGGCGCGGGAGATGCTGGACTTCATGAACCTTGTCGAGAGTGACCGGGTACGACATCTGTCAAAAGGTATGAATGAACGACTACAACTAACACTGGCACTTTCTCGTAAGGCTCGTCTGTATTTGCTGGATGAACCGATTGGCGGAGTAGATCCGGTCGCGCGTGGCAAGATTCTGGATGCGATCGTCAAATTCTATGATGAAGACAGCAGTCTGATCATCTCCACGCATCTTGTGAATGATATCGAACGGATTTTTGATGAAGTTGTCTTTATTCGCGAGGGTGAGCTGGTGATGCGGGAAGAAGTGGAAACGCTCCGTCTGAAATATGGGAAAAGTGTGGATGAGATGTTCAAGGAGGTCTATGCGGAATGATGACATTATTGAAGTATGACTTTAGAAGGAACTGGAATACACTGCTGGCTGGGCTAGTTATTTTGATTATCGCTCAAGTGGGGCTTTCCCTTTTCGTGTCTGAGGTCACAGGGATTGTGCTTGGCATTATGGGTTATGTTGGAGTAGGTGTGGCTATTTATGTGAAAATGATCAAAACATACACGTCCAATATCCGCTCTTATAATCGCCGTCTGTTACCCGTAACGGGCCTATCACATGTGTTGTCTCCTTTGATCTTTGGACTACTTTGCGGGTTGGGGTTAGTCATTATATTCGCGACTCATGCCTACATCTATATCTCAATGAAGCTACGAATGAACATGGCTACCAATATTGATCTTTCGGGTCTGCATGTTTCGGATTATATTAGTTTGTTGCTGTTTAGCGCATGGGTTATGGTATTCATGACCGTCATTATCTTCCTTTCGATCTCGATTGCAGGCAGCTTCCGTTGGAGAACGGGGCCATGGATTGGAATCGTTGCATTCTTTGTCCTCGTTAATCTGCTTGGCTGGTTGGAAAATATCATTACGACAGGACGTTTCAGTCCAAATGAGATGTTCCGGTATACGGAAGAAAGTACAGGTATTGCAATCACAGCCAATGGTGTACTATGGTCGGACGGCATGTGGGGAAGCATTGTATTTGAAGTCATTGTGGCGGTCATCTTGGTATGGGCTACCATTTACTTGAACAACAAAAAAGTCGAAGTTTGATGACAGGATAATTTGAACGTGATGCGAGCAACCAGAGTTGCTCGTTTTTTGCATCCAGTAATAATCCACTTTTTGAATCCATTACCATTAATTATACGTATATATAAATATATTGTGTGCTTGATGCGAGATTAGTTTAAAGAGAACAAAAGGATATGTAAGCGAAAGGAGGAAGCGTTATGGAACTATACTTCAGGGATAACTTTTTTAACGCGGGTTACACCGAGATTATGAATCCGAATCAGGAACAGGCCGGGCATCTGGATTTGAAAAGTGTCTTTGGTTCTTCGCTCGATGTATCGGATAACACGGGATTGGTCTGCAGCGGCAAATTTCGCATGTTAACGAATCGTTGGGATATCACTGCAGCAGATGGGAGACATCTGGGTGTGCTTCGGGCCAGGTTCAGTTTCTTTAACAAAAAGTATGAATATGATGCGGGATCACGCGGTACGTATGATGTGTCTGCCCCAGCATTTTCGCAGGAATATGATATAAGTGGCAGTGGTGGCCGCATCGTGGCCAGTTTCCGTCGCACCAGCGGCTGGTTTAGTTCAGGGGCATTTGTATTAGATAACCAGTCGGAACAACTGGACACGTATGAATTAATTGCAGTGGTCATGGGCGTGCACGCGATTAACAAAAGAAGGAACTCGGCAGCTAGCAGTGGTGGAACCTAGTTTAGGCGCATGTATAGCAAAAAGGTTTGGATGAGATCATCCAGACCTTTTTTTTCGTATATGGATATGGATATGGATATGGATTTGGCTTTTGAGCAATAGTTATGGTTAACCCACTCTTACAAAATCATTGGCCATCGGCTTTCGCAAGAGAGCCTTCCTCGCGTTGGGGGTGCTGAACTTCATTGGAGTGTTTGGGATGCATAACAGAATCTGTCTCTGCATAACGGGCCAATGCCTTGGCAGCTGTCTCGGACATCCGCTCCCGCAGCATCGTGTGGTCAGCGATTCGAACCCGTTTGCCTAGAAAACGCATCTTGGATAAGACATAATCCATCTCATTCCGCGGAACGGTCAGCTCGATTCGATACGTCTGCTCGGCTTCTAGGTACTCGACCTGTTTCTCGAAGCAGGAGAAGGCATAGAGGATGCGGGATAACTCCTGATTGAACTCAGGCAGAACCTCGATGGTGATGGTCGTTTTGCGCTTCTCCGTAATTGCGGCAATTCGAGCAGTGTAACTCGAAGCGGTATCCGGTTCAACCTGCTGGGCTTCCACGGTAACGATGCTGTGCAGTTTGGTGGACATGAGTTTGTCGAAGCGAGGCGCGTACCAGAGCACGTACCATTCTTTTTTTACCATGGAATACTCCAGTTTATACGGGAAGCCGAATTCATCCTGGCTTGTGCGTCCATTGCGGACGCGGCCTGTCATTCGAAATCCCTGATGATGCAGAATGATTAGCCGTAACTGTCGAAGTAGTGGGTGAGAGACACTGTTTTCTTCGCTTTTGGCTTTTTCAGTCAGGTAATCTTGAAGGTGCAGGTCCTGCTCACCATTCAGCATGTTGTACATTTTATCCAACGTTACAGCGCTTAGCGCTTCTCTCGCAGCAGGGTGATTCAGCATCATGCGAAGCCAGGCCCGTTCCTGTGAGGTCCAGGTGAACAGTCCGGTTTCATTCAGTCGTGTCATCATCTGGTAATTGAACATCTTCTCGAACAGGTTCATAATATTCCGCAATCTCCTTCCATTCCTTGATCATCTCCTGGCGTAGTCTCTGAGGTGCGATTATTTCACAGCTGGAGCCAAAACTCCGTAACCACGGTTTGATCTCGGTGGTACCGTTGACCTGAATTTCATAGAGAAAGGTATGATCCGTTTCGGGTATAATTTTGCCCCATTGACCTTGCAGACGAACCCGATCCAGAATGAAGTTGCGCTGACCACGCTCCGGGTGGAAAAAGCGTGCTTGAACCGTCACAGTATTCCCCGTATCCACGAGCCAACTGTAGCGACTAATGTCGGTCCACTGCTGCTTCAACTCGAGCATGTATTCCTCTTCGACTGACTCCTCTTCCTCCAGTTGGGTTATACCTTCCATGCGGAATTTCACAAAGCCACGGCGGCCCTGATATCCAATGACATACCAACGACCATACTGATGGTCATAGATCACTTCAAGGGGCACGATCCGGTTGGATCGACCATCTGCTTCCCGTTCAAAACGTGGATTCGTATTCTGTGAACTGTAGCTGGATGGTTTTTTCGGTGAATAGTATATGAACTGCACACGCTTGCGCTGACGAATCGCACCAAGCAGTGTGTAGAGATGCGCTTCATCCAGGATACGAGAATAATAGTGATACTTGTAGATATAGGGTTCGGTAGCTTCTTCTTGCGGGAAACTTGCCGTAATGGCTTTTTTTAAACTGTCCCGCAATAAGTACCCCTGTACGGAAGGAACTTGGGTGTTCGCCATCATATCCACAAAATCATACAACTCCAGCTGTTCCACCACTGTTAATTCGGTAAGGACGTCCTGTTGTAAAGCATATCGATACGGTCTGCCACCGGGCTCTTTTCGAATAACCCCAACCTCTTCCAAATACTTCAGGTCGGAGCGAATGGTTTTCTCGTCAGGTAACGCCAGATCCTCCGGCAGATCAGCACAGCAGGCGTCCAGCAGTTCCATTGCGGTTAAGGCTTTATGTTGTAAGGTATGCAAAAGAACAGAAAGACGCTGAACTTCAGTCTCTTTCATCGACTTGGCGCGGAAGAGAAAGAGCAGCATTGGCTCTGCCGACTCCCCGTATTGGAAGCGGACGAGATCTGCCATTTCCCGGCTTGCTTCGGCACCTGACCGCTGGTCAGCGACGGTCTGCATGATTTCTTTTAATCTGCGATTGGTTTTATCAAAGGTATGTACGGATATGCCAAGCCGCTCGGCATACTGTTTACGGTTATATGCACCGCTTGTTAGGGATAACATGCGTAAGAACTGAATTTCTTTGTCAAAACTCTCTCTTGCCATGCACATTCACTCCTTGTTATCCCTTCATTGTAGCAGGATGAGTAGCAGGTTTCATTTTAAACTTATGAAAATTCACTCCATTTCAGAAATTGAGTCGTCGTCATACTTTTACCATGTTCGCATGTAGATGTGTGAGGCATAATGAGGTTGTGAAGCGGGACAGCAATAAGCGCTGTGAATTAAGGTTCCGAGGCGCCAGGGAGGGTTACTTCGACTGTTAATCGACCAGGTCGTTGGTTCGAATCCAATCGCCGCCGTTCATGGCGGTGTAGCTCAGCGGTAGAGCGGGTATTATACCTTCCCACCTTTTTCCTCGGAACATTTTATTATGAAAGAACAGCAAATAGACTCACACCGGGAGGTCATGAGTGATGAGCAGAGCGAAACAATTATTTAATCAACCTCAGCCAACGACACGTAATCATGGGGGTTATGGAGCCTATGAGCGATTGGTGGAGGAACAATATATACAGATGTTGATGACCAATACATTGAACAATACGTTTTATACAGATACCCAGCAACTGATGGACGATGCGATGGTCAGTCATCAGGAGATGGCTGAGGTCGATGCAGGGTTTATGGCGCGGGCGCTGGTCTATGCTCGTAATGAAGGTTTGATGCGGTTACAGCCTCTATACGGGCTGGCACTGCTGTCCAAAGTGGACCCGGATCAGTTTGCGAAGGTATTCTCCAAGGTGGTACAGACACCGGCTGACTTGGCCGATTTTCTGACCATTCTCAGAGGAACTGGTCGGGGACAGGGCGGCCGAGCGGTGAAGCGTCAGGTGAGTCGGTTTTTGAACGGCATTACTGAATATTGGGCCATCAAATACAACGGGCGTGGGCGTGGATACAGTCTGGGCGATATGATCGCTACAGCACATCCCAAGCCGATAGATACGAAGCAACAAGCCTTATTCCGTTATTTGCGCGGGCATGAGGTGGATCTTACGGAACTTCCGCAGTTGCAGGCGCTTGAAAAGCTGAAAGCTACCCCAAACCCGGCAAGTCGGATGCATCTGATCGAGAAAGGTAAACTCCCGTATTCGGTGGTCACCTCGATCATGCAACCGACACGTACGGTGTGGGAGGCGTTAATGTCTCAGATGCCGACCTTTGCATTGTTGCGCCATCTGAATGCAATGGATCGGGCAGGTGTTTTTGAAAAATCGAAAAATATCGATTATGTAACACGTCGTTTAACGGATGCAGAAGCCCTGCGTAAGTCGCGCATCTTGCCTTTCCGATTCGCCAGTGCATATGAAATGATTGCGAGAGAAGAGTTGCGGGATGCTTTGCGGCAAGCGGTGGAGCTATCCATTGGCAACCTGCCAACGCTGCCGGGAAGAACGGCCATTTTCCTAGATCGCTCCGGTTCCATGCAAGGGGACTATTTGCGGATTGGTTCGGTGCTGGCACTGGCACTATATAAACAAACAAGAGGTAACGCGTTGTTCTGGTTATTCGACCATATGGTTGAAGATGCTCGTCCCAAGATGGATGAGAGCATCCTTTCCCAAGCTCACCGTATTCGCGCACAAGGTGGAACAGACACGGGTCGACCAGTGCGGGAACTTCGGGATATCGGAGAAAAAGTGGATCAGATCATTATGATCACCGATGAACAGCAGAATGAAGGCAGCCCGTTATATGCTGAGCTTGAGCGATATCGGCGGATGATGAATCCGGAGCTGAAGGCATTTATTGTGGATATAGCACCTTATCAGCAGGCCATGGTACCGCCACGGGATGGCAAAACCTTTTACATCTACGGTTGGAGTGAAACGGTATTGACGTATATTGCCGAGACTGTGGCAGGATATGATACACTCGCGAACCGGGTGAGAGAGATAGAGATTTAAATTGGGAAATTTGGAGGGGGTGGACCATGACCTATGTTCATGAAGAAATGAGAGTTACGATTAGACAACAGCTGAAGCAGATTGAACAGGAGGAGCAGGTAAGGATTATCTATGCCTGTGAATCGGGCAGTCGAGCCTGGGGATTTCCTTCCCAAGACAGTGATTATGATGTGCGTTTTCTGTATGTAAGACCACTGGAATGGTACTTGTCGATTGAGGATAAGAGGGATGTGATCGAACGTCCAATCAGTGATCAGCTCGATATCAATGGTTGGGATCTGCGCAAGGCGTTGAAGCTGTTTCGCAAATCAAATCCACCACTGCTGGAGTGGCTGCAATCCCCCATTCAGTATGATGAACAGTATAACGTGGCACAGCATATCCGTGCACTGTCGCCTTTGACCTTCTCGCCCAAGTCCTGCATGTATCATTATCTCAATATGGCAAAGGGGAACTTCCGCGATTATTTACAAGGGGACCAGGTGAAGATTAAAAAGTATTTCTATGTTCTTCGCCCCTTACTGGCTTGTGGCTGGATCGAACGTTATGATGCGATGCCACCGATGGCATTTGAAGAACTAGTGCAAGAACTTGTACCTGCGACTACACCGCTGTATACGGAGATTCATGAATTGCTGCGCCGGAAAAAGGCGGGCGAGGAACTGGATCTGGAGCCGCAGTTGCCAGCAATACAGGCTTTTTTGGCGGAGAAGATCGAGCATTTTGAACGACTGGCTGGCCAGATGGAGAATGAGCAGATTATTCAATTTGAAGAATTGGACCGGATTTTCCGTTTTGCATTACAAGAGGTATGGGGGAACAATTAGGACGTTTCTTCTCACCCAGGCAAGCGATTCGATGATGAATGTCCGCGTCCGAACGTTTTATAGTCCAGGTCGGCTGGCTGATTGTGACGAATTGCAATTGCTAGGGAGAGTATGTTCTAAGGAACACAGGACGTCTTATGTTGCCTCAAGGGTGATTTTTTAAAATGTAAGGAACATGGGACACGTTATTTTCCGAAAAAGTCGGATAAAAGGATAGAAAAAGGCGGTTTATCTCCATATAGCGTGAATGGGGTTTGTTAGGTTTCCGAGGGTGCTTCTCATCATGAAATAAGACGCCAGCGATTCGTTAGGGCTCCATCATGCACTTGTGCTGCTCTGGCTCCGGGACGTTTAAGAACGCTTGGGCTTTCAGCAGGTTTGCAAGAAACGCACTAGTGCGTGACAACATTTTTCATATATAAGGAGGAGAACTGATGCATCTGATCTTGAAAGCAAGCGGCGCTGACGCGGGGGTTGTATCCCATTTGTTAGCGAAGAATCCGCTGAATATATATGACCGCGTAGACAAAGGTGTGCGTGTAAGAATGGTGTACACTGCGGCTACAGAGAACGAAACAGAAGTACTAATTCATGCCGAGTCTGATCCTGTGGATCTGGTCAGAGGTACACCTGATGGGTATGACATTACGCAATATACCAATGATCGTGAGTTCGTAACCAGCAGCCTGTTCTGCTCTTACATACGTGGGGCGCTAGGAACAGCCCTGAATGGTAAGCCCAAGGAAGACTATGTGCAATGGGTAGGTCATGCTTTTGAGTTGGAACTGACCTTTGGCCCAGTGGCTTCCGATCTGCCGGATCGAGTTGTGGAAGAATTATTCTCGCCATTAGGATACGCCGTTTCGGTGGAGCGTGGAGAACTATCGTATTCATTTGATCTGAAAAATAAAAGCACGGTTCGCCATATCATCCTGCGTGGACGTAACACGGTACAACATGCACTGCGTCAGCTTTTTCTACTGATTCCAGTGCTGGATAATTATAAACATTATTTCATCAGTGAAGATGAGATCGATAAAATCAAACGGTATGGTGAAGGGTGGCTGGATGCTCACCCACTGAAAGAACTCATTGTGAAGCGTACGCTACGATTTGCCGAACTGATTCGGCAGTATGAGCGACAAGAGGGTGCTTTGTCTGCGTCTCTTGGACAGGAGAGAGGAATAGGTCACATCTCGGAAGCGATTATTCAGGAGAAAAAAGCAGGGCATCAGGAAGAAGGAGAACAAGAGCACCTGGGGTCCGAGTCCGATAGCGATGAGAAGCAACTGAATGCAGATTCTAGAGGTCCAGGTGAATGTACGGATGCAGATGTAGATACAGAGATAGAAGATGGTAATGCAAAGATTGCTGATGTAGATACAGGTACAGCTGGAGGAGATGGCGGGCAATCTGAACAATCTGAACCTCCTGTGCGGTTAAACGAGTTGCGTTATCGTGCGATTACAGATGTGGTTGCAGCGTTGCCAGTCAAACGGCGCATTGTTGATATGGGAGCGGGTGAAGGCAAGCTGTCTGCCCGTTTGGCGTACATTCCCGGTGTGGAGGCAATTCTGGCCGTTGAACCTTCCGGTCAGTCGCGGCTCCGGGCCATGGAGCACTTTGCTAAGTTGGAGGGTCGTTCAGGAGTGTTGGCTATGCCGGAGCCGATCATCGGTTCACTGTTTTATTTTGACGAGCAGATGCAAAACCAGGACGTTATGATTCTGTGCGAAGTGGTTGAGCATATCGAGGAATATCGTCTGAACGGAATTATGGATACGATCATGAACGATTATCAGCCAGAAGTGCTGCTGGTCACTACACCAAACAAGGAATATAACGAAGTGTATGCAATGGAGCAGGAAAACTTCCGCCACCATGATCATCGCTTTGAGTGGACTCGTGCGGAGCTGGCTTCCCGGTGTGAGGAATGGACGCAGCACGGGAACTATGGCTATGAAATTAAGGGTATCGGTGAGCATGTAGAGGGCTATGGACAACCTACCCAACTGGTCATTTTTGAACGGAGAAAGGAGAGTCTATCATGAGTGGAAAAACGGGTTCTAGCGAAACAGTTGGTGTGGACAGAGGACAGCAGGATCGGAAAAATGGGATGGAGGAAAGACAGCGGGAGATCCGTCTGCCCTATGCAGGTATCGTCGTTCTTGTTGGCCCGTCCAACAGTGGCAAAAGTACGATGTTGGATCGTCTCGTTGCAGAAAGTGTCATTCGCCGCACAGAAGCCGTCTCGTCAGATCAATTCCGCATGCTGGTTGGAGATGATGAGTATGTGGATTGGAAACAACGTCCCCGTAGCGAAGCGAATGTGATCTATGCGGAGTATCAGCAAGTATCGGCCAAAGCATTTGAGGCGATGGAGGCGATGCTGGCAACCCGCTGCCGTCTGAACAAGCTGACCTGGGTGGATGCGACACATCTGTATCCCGAGGATCGCGAGCGCCTGATTCAGGTGGCAAGAAAGGCTCATGTGCCTGTGATTGCTGTGGTGCTGGATATCCCTGAAAAAGAGTTGCTGGAACGTGATGCCCAGCGGGAGTATCCGCGTGGACGTCAACGGGTGAAACAACAGGTGCAGCAGTTCAAGCGCACATTGCGCTCGATCCGTGAGGATGGCTTCGATGCCAGTTATGTGCTGAAGCAGCCGGATGAGATTACGTTTGTCCGCACATCCAATCCGCTGGTGACCGACATGGGTGCAGGTATTGATATCATCGGAGATATTCATGGTTGTTACGATGAAATGATGGAATTAATCGTGCGTCTCGGGTATGTGGACGAGGATGGGAGTGGCCTGTACCGTCACCCTGAAGGACGCAAATTGGTCTCCGTTGGTGACGTAACGAGCCGTGGGCCAGAATCTTTAAAATGTCTGTTGTTCTGGCAACGGCATTGTGCCGCCGAGCTCGCCTACATGATTGACAGTAATCACGGCTGGAAGATCGCGCGTTATCTGGATGGTCGTGACGTTACGTTGAGTCATGGTGACGAACGGGTGGAGATGGAACTGCTACAGTTTGAGCGGGAGCAAGGCCAAGAGACAGCAAAGCGAGTACGTGCAGAGCTTAGGGCATTTCTGCTTGATGCACCATCTCATCTGGTCTTTTCCCGGAACGGGGTAAGACAGGTGGTTGTAGCACACGCGGGAATTCGAGATAATTTTATCGGAAAACAGTCCAAACGCATTCAGGATTACTGCCGATATGGCGATGTGGAGGGTACGGATGAGCAGGGTCGGCCTGTGCGCAAGGATTGGTACGTGGATCACAATTCGGGTGAATGCATCGTCTGGGGACATGATCCCCGTCCATATCCTACGATTGTGAATGATACGGTCAACATTGATCAAGGTGTCGTTTTTGGTGGCATGCTCACTGCTTGGCGAATGCCAGAACGTGAGGCAGTCAGTGTTCCGGCGAAGCAGGATTATGCGAGGGATCCGGATAGTCCATTAAAGCGCTGGGAACAGCGGCGTTTTGCTCCGCCCAACATACGTAAGTTCAAGGAGGGTTTCACGGTTCAGACAGCATCCAAACTTGATGTGTTTGTGCACGGTGAGGTGGCGAAGACGGCAATTGATACGTTTTCCCATTATACTGTACCGCTGGAAGAACTGATTTACATCCCGCCTACGATGAGTCCGCCGCCGAGTGTCTGTTCTGTAGAGGGATATCTGGAGCATCCACAGGATGCGTTCCATTATTATCGCTCACAGGGCGTTACCCGTATGGTTGCCGAGAAGAAACACATGGGCAGTCGGGCCATTTTGCTTCTTTTCCGGGATGAGCAAGCTGCGGTGCAGCGAGTGGGTAGGCCGATGTTGGGGAACATTGTGACCCGGACGGGCCGATCCTTTTTTGACCCTTCGACAGAGCAAGATGTGCTTTCCAGATTACATGCGGACTTGACCGTAGACGGTTATTTTGATCGTCATCAGACAGAGTTTGTACTGCTCGATGCGGAGATTGTACCTTGGAATCTAAAGGCGCGTGAGCTGATTGCTTCACAATATGCACATGTGGCTGAAGCCTCCATGATGGATCGCTCTACGGTGCTGGACAAACTGCGCGAAGCTCAAGCAGCAGGTCGTAACGTAGAGGAGTGGTTGCAGGAAACGGTAGGTAAACTCACTAATGCCGAAACGTTCCGCGATGTATTCCAGAAATACTGCTGGGATGTGGATGATATCGGGGACATTCGGATTGCGCCGTTCCATACACTTGCACATAGCACGGGAGCATTTTGGGAGCAAACACATGAATGGCATATGGAACAAAACCGTGAGTTCGCCCGGATGTCGACCTTGATGATGGAGACGGAATATCGCGTGATCGCAAGTGAGACAGATGAAACGGATGTCATTCGTTGGTGGGATGAGATTACGGCGGAAGGACATGAGGGGATTGTGATCAAACCCGAAACATTCCGCGCCTGGAATAACAACAAAATCATCCAGCCTGCGATTAAAGTACGAGGACGTGCATATTTGCACATCATCTATGGTATGGATTACCTGGCACCCGAGAATCTGTCCCGGCTTCGTAAACGCAAAACGTCCAAAAAAGAACGTCACGCCTTAATGGAGAGTGTCTTGGGTATGGAGGGTATTGAGCGCTTTATACGCAGAGAGCCAGTGGAACGAATTCATGAATGCGTGCTGGCGGCGCTTTCGCTGGAATCAGAGCGAGTAGACCCGCGTTTGTAAACTGTTATATGAAAATAAATTTTGTTATTCACCTATATTGTATGGGTAATTATGGTATGATACTCTGGCCAAACTAATTGCTGGAGGTTATCCGTATGCGTATCAAAGTAATAAGTAGTTTGCTTGCCATTTTTATGATTTTTGCTACGATTGCGTCTGCTCACCCGGGAAGAACAGATTCGAGTGGAGGGCACACCTGTCGTACCAACTGTGCAAAATGGGGGCTGAAACAAGGGGAATATCATTATCACAACGGAGGTTCTTCTTCGAGTTCCAAATCTTCCTCTACAAGTTCATCCAGTTCAGGAAGTACCAAGAAAAGTAATAAGTCTTCAACGGCAACCCAAAAGAAAGCCACTCCTAAACCAGAATATATCAAGTCTGCTGTTCAGGTGAAGGTGAATGGTTCCAAGGTTATTTTCACCGAATCTCCAATTATAATGAATAACACAAATCTCGTACCTCTGCGTGAGATGGCCAAAGCAATGAAAGCCAAAACGTCTTGGGACAGTAAGACTCAGACCATTACCGTTACCAAAGACAAGTACAAGCTAATCTTTACCTTGGGCAGTAAAAAGGTGAAGGTTAACGGGAAAGAAGTCACCCTACAGGCAGCACCCAAAGAAATTAAGGGAACGACGTATATTCCCCTCAGAGTTTTGGTAGAAGGGCTTGGGGCATCCCTCACTTCATCTGGTAATACGCTGACGGTGAAAGTCAAATAATAAGAATAAGAATAAGAATTCATAAAGAAGCAGGTTCGGAGTTTATCCGGCCCTGCTTCTTTTTTGTATATGAACTTCGTTAAAGCGAAACCTCATCAGGCCATTTTACTTGGCGCTGCAACTTTTGACATGACCTGGATCAGTTGGTATGAGCAACGGCGCGAATCTCAATCAGTTGATGAGGGAAGGCCAGACCCGATGTCCCAACCATTGTAACAGCCGGACGATGAGTACCAATATACTCTTTATACACAGCAACACATGGCTCAAGATGCTCCTGCGGGTGAACCAAAAAAATCTCCAGTTCAGCAATGTTCGACTTGGTCACGTTAAATCCTGCGAGCACGCGATCCAAGTTATCCAATGTCTGGCGGACCTGTGCTTCAATATCATTGACACCAATAAACGTTCCCTGCATATCATGCGAAAATTGACCTGCAATGTAGATCGTACCGTTAATGCTGTATCCCTGAGCAACGCTGAATGCCTCTTCCCACGGGACCCCGTGGCTATATATTTGAGCTGTAGTCATAAGTTTCTCTCCTTTGGAAATTCAAGATATGGTTAGTATAAACGGAGAAAAACGACTTGGGCAGTACGCACTTTCATGACAGTGACTATCCATTGGGATAGTGTAAACACGGTGTTTGTGAGCCTAACGACTCATTTCAGAGAATCTTTATATCAGGATATTTAATTTAGGTATAACTAACTTAAGTCCTATATCCTTCCACTAGAATCTGGGTAATAATTATAGTAGGCAAGTGATTAATGGAATCTCATAACGTAACGATAGGGGGTAACCTGTATGGCATCTGTGATTCTGCTGGTGAAACAGACGGAGGACGATGAGAAGGTTATTTATCGCTTCGGACCGAATGAGCGAAAGATGGGGCTCATTGAGATGAATAAGATTAAGGAAAGTGTGAAGGAACTGGAACCTGTCCAGGTGGATGGGGTAAGCCCGAGTTTTTTCTTTAACCGAGCCGCGCAGCGACTGGTACGATGTTTATTCAGGGAAGGCGGCAAGTTCCCGGAACGAACGACGTTTGAATCATAGTCCTATGGCAGGCTGCATGACAAGTAGGCTGAGCAGGCAGTTGAGAGTTCATGGGTTAAATAATGGAAGAAGTCCAAGAGACCAAAGGTGGTGGCTCTTGGACTTTTTTTTGCGTGTGCTACACATTTAAGTATGGGAGACAGGGACCGCGAAGAGATCGATCCATTCTCGCAATTGTTTACGAAAGGAGGAATTGGTGTGCTGGTCAATCTCGATGTTAGAATCACTTTCGCTGGTGGAATCTCTGTTAGTCATGCTCCAGATACCTTGTTCGGTATGAAGCAGCAGGAGAGCTTGATCAGGCAGAGGAATTACATCTTCGGCATAATTGATGATGCTGAGGTTATCCACACTACGACCAGAAGCTTCAAAAGAGTTATGCCATACCTTCAATAACTCGCGTGTTTCTAGAGGAAGCTCCCAATCATCCATGAATCTATCTAAAAAAATATGGTTTTCCTCGTTCGTCAGGACAGTCCATTGTTCCTCCGTTATCGTGAACTGAGTAGGTTGATCAATGAATGGTTTGTGTTGCCCTATGTAAAATCGGAACAACTCCTCTTCCCATTCCTCAGGTTCTGTCCAGGTGAACAAATGCACACGTTGATCTACTGCCAAATGATAGAGGTATGTATCGTTGTTATCCGTACTTTTGTGAATGGTTAATACCTTTTCTTGTTCAAGGCTGTCTGAGTACGCTCTAATCATGCTACGGCTTTGGGCAAAATGCATAAGCATCTTCAAAAACTCCGGCTCGATCTCTATCTTGGTATCTTCCATATGCAAGATTAGCCCCTTGGATAAAAGACCGTGAGAGGCAGCCCTTAGAACGAGTTCCCAGTGTTGTTCAGATAACTCGCCATACATCGGTTTTAGGAGACCGGCTGCAATGTCCTCTGCGCCAAGTGTGGCCAGCGCAAATCCGAATTCTTCAATGGATAAGGTAACAAGTCGTTTATTCATGAGCTTAACCGCCTACTTTCTATGTAGATTGATAGATACAGGTTACTTTTTTTAGAAGGTCATTTGTGCTCATTCCAGGTTTTTCGAAGTATTTTAAGAATGTCACTTTCCTGATGTTTCAGTAGACTATACGTATATATTTTATAGCTCTTTCCGTCAACCATTTTGAATAAGTAATAGGATGGAGTAGGTTGAATCCATTTGTTTAGTCCCGGAGCTACGAAATCAATGGTGCGTATATCCTTCCAAGATAACTGTTTTCCTGCATTTGTCTTAATGCCAGACAGATCGAAGGAAAATAAGATGTTTGTACCAAATATTCTCGTGATGTTCCAGATAAACAGACGCCCCACAAACCAAAAGCTTAAGAATGCCGCACTAGTAAAGTACAAGGTTTGAAGAACGCTGTTGTCACCATAGATAACATCACCAATCAAGACAAGTCCAGCAATGATAAAAAGAGCAGATATCAGCGTATGACGAATTGCATATTTGCGTTGGTATGTAACGAACTGCATGGATACCTCCTAAGTATTATTTGAAGAGTTTACTAACCCATCTAATCCCTTTTTCAGCTGCTGAGGCTATATGTTTTCCGGCATAACTACCTATAGCTCCGCCTACATAAGCTCCAACTGCTGTTCCTGCAGGCCCGGCGAATGATAATAGGGTCCCGCCAACAATAGCCCCGGCTCCTGCAGAGGCAGACTTGATCACGATATTCGATGTGGACACGGCGAGATCCGTTTTGGTTAATGTTCCTTCCTTATACTTGGAGACCGTTTTAACCCCTTCATCCCAAACATTAAGTCCTACGTTGATGGGGAACAGTTTTTTGCTTATCATTGTAGGGATTTTGGAAATTTTCATACCGTATTGACCTTTATTCACACCGGCAATAACATTGCGGGTCCATTGACCGAAGCTGTTGGCTTTGTTGAAACCAAGCCCGATATCACCTACTTTTAATTTACCTGCAAGTCGATCAAAGCCCTTTAATCCTTTCATGACCAGACCCGGGCTGCGGAATTGTTTATCCAGTTTACGTGCCATGTTGCTCAGAAAGGAATTTCCCTTTCCCTTCACCCACGGAGCATTATGGACTTTGGCACGGCTAGAGTTCCGGGGATCTACTTTGAAATGAACCGTTTTGGAGAGTACCATGGACGTAGCCATAGCAGAATATAGTCCTGTTCCAATCAGGCCTACATTCCCATGAATCCCATTAATTATATTCCAAGACTTACTTCCTTGATCATATATATCCGATAGCGTCGTTTTTACATCTTTCCCAGAAGCGGATTGGCTTGTACTGGTCTGTACACCATGCTCCTGAGATTGATCCGCTTGTGAGAAACGAGTTGCGATGGTATGTAGTTCCGTGCCAATCGCAGAGACTGAGCTAGAGAATCTTTCCATTTGCCGATGTGCCACCTGAAAGTTCTGAAAGAAACGCTCTTGTGTGATTCCTGACCACTGGCTCTGTAATGTACTTATATGTCTGCTTAAATTGTTAATCATGCTACGACTATGTTCCGAAGCTTGAGCAAATTGGTTGGAGATTGCCTGAAGCTGCTCAGGCGGTACAATAATCCTGGTCACGACATTCACCTCGTGGAAGATAAAATTAAGAATTTCTACAGATTATGTATATATCAAAAATGAAACGCTGTGAAATATTTACCCATTAATTTTAAAGGTCGAAACGTTTATTCGCAACGGCTAATAAGCAATTGACGCGCAAAACAGTCCTTTGGTTGGGTTAAATAAGTACTCTTCGTAAGACTTTGTTCCTGCAAGTGGGACGAACAGTATAAACAAAGAAGCCCACAACCACCTGTAGGGGGCGTGGACTTGTAAATTTGATTTTGGTCTTAACGGAGGTATGTACTTACGCACATTCCTCATCTAGAACGTTTTGGCATAAGAGATCAGTGCCGTAATTGTGATGATATTAAGCAACGTTGAGATTAGTACCGTCTGGGCTGCAAAATCGGGTTCGTTATCGTATTCTTCTGCGAGAATGGATGCGTTGACACCCGTCGGCATACCGGAAGCGATAATAAGTGCCTGTGCAGCGATACCTTCCAACCCAAGCATAAGCACAATCGAAATCCCGATAGCCGGGCCAATCAGAAGACGCAAAAATGTGCTAATATACACATCAAGGCGATACAGTTGAATTGGATATTTTACAATCTGTGCCCCGAGTGTCAGAAGCGCCACGGCAACCATACTTTGCTGCGCATAGGTCAGTGGCATGGACAGGAACGTAGGCAAGGGAACCTTCCACATGTGTAACAGAATCCCCAGCAAGAGCGCATATGGAACAGGCATTTTAAGAAATCCAATAATCACGGCACGGTAATTACCTTTGAGCTTCGCGCCCTGAATGGACAACACGCCATAGGTAAATGTCAGTAATGCCTGCAAAGACATGACCAGTGCCTGAATGGAAGAGGCGAGTGGATCCCCGCGGAATACCAGTGCATTGATGGGCAGTCCATAGTTGCCTGCGTTATCCAGCATAATACTGTTGTTGAAAGCAGCCTTCATGCCTTTATTCATCCGAAGTGAGCGCGCAAATACAGAACCTACAATATAGAGAATCAATACATATATCGCGTAAAAGAGTGTCACGGTCCCAAGCAGTTCGCCCGACATATCCGAGTGGTACATGCTCATAAAGACGGCTGCGGGGGTAATACAATAGAAATTGATTTTGGCGAGGGTGTACAAGTCCAGCTTGAACACCTTTTGCATCCAGGACCCGACGGCGATCAGGAGAAAGACGGGCAGGACGACTTCAAGCATGATGTCTGCAATCATTAGTTCAGCTTCCTTTTTCATGAAAATTTCAATCCGATTTCGAAAATACTTTGCTTATTATATCATTTTATACACACACGAAAGATTTAATTAGCTAAAAAAGATAAGGGGGCTTCCCATCATGATTCCAGATCATCTGGATGTTGGTTTATCGATATTGTTTATAGGCTTCAATCCGAGCATTACGTCTGGAGAGACGGGTCATCATTATGCTTACAAAGGAAACCGGTTCTGGCGCATTCTTGAACGTTCGGGATTAACCCCGCGTTTATATGATACACAGGAGGATGGAGAGTTGCTGAAGCTGGGATATGGATTCACGAATATTGTGGCCCGTCCCACCAGAGGTATGGAGGATATTACGAAGGAAGAGTACGCAGAAGGACGACAGATTTTACGGCAAAAGTTGGAGAAATACCGACCGGACATCGCTTGTTTTGTCGGAAAAGGTGTATACACCCATTACAGCAAGCGTACCAAAGTGCAATGGGGATTTCAGGACGACCCGGTCGTCAAGGAAATTCAGGAGTTCGTCGCTCCGTCGTCCAGTGGACTCGTGCGCATGTCGATGGATGAGATTGTGGCGATCTATTCCCAGCTTGCTGATTTTGTTGCGGAGAAGAACAGGGAAGATTAAGAGGCAAGTAAGCAGAGTTCACCCAGTCGGCTTTGCCGATAAGGGCGAATTCTTTTTTTTTGGATAAAGTGAGAGGTTTCGGGAACGGCTTCCGTCTATATAGTACAGAACCATGCATGGAAGCTGTAGAGAAGGGGGATTACATGAATCAACAGATACCGGAGGAGGAGCTTATTCAGCGTATTGTTGCAGGGGATAAGCAGTTGTTCTCCGTGCTAGTGGATCGATATAAAAATAAAGTCTACGGCATCATGCGCGGAATGGGCGCGAGTCATCCGGATGCACAGGATCTCGCTCAGGATACGTTTATTCGCATCTATCGTTATCTCCCTTCGCGGCGGGAGGGAAGCAGTTTCTCGTCGTGGGTGTATACCATTGCGGTGAATCGGATGCGGGATTTTATACGGGAAAAGAAACCCGTCATGTCTCCGGTCGATCAGGGGATCGAACCTGTCAGTAATGAAACACCTGAAAAGCGTGTGCTGCATAAAGAGATGCAGCGTGAAATATATCGACAGCTCGAACAGTTACCTGAATCGTATCGCCTGGTGTTATTACTGAAGTACACAAACGAGTTGAGCTATGAAGAGATTGCAGACATTACAGGCATGAGTTCAACCAAAGTGCGCAACGCCCTTTATCGCGGAAAAAAAACGCTGAGGAAGCAAATGGAACGCAAAGGAGGTTTAGCTACGTATGAAGCCTATTTCAAGGGATGAAGATCGGTTATGGGAGGAGCACCTGTACCGTGAGGAGCCGGACGCAGATTTTACGCTTAAAATCATGCAGAAGCTGGATGGCGTGTCCATGGAAAGTGGAGAAGCTGAGCATCCATTCTCGAGAAAGGTGCCTAAAACAAGATGGATATACCGTACGGGGATTGTGGCTGCGGCTGTGCTCCTTTTCGGAGGATGTACATGGCTGGCTTGGGATCGCACAAGTACACCCGAGCAGCCGGTAGTGAGCGCTGTAGATATTGTTCCACTGCCTAATATTTCCGTGCCGGAAGCGCTACGCTATTCCAGTTTGGCTGATGATTACAAACGTCTTAAACCTCATGGACTAGTGGTGAATCCGAATTTACTTATTGAAGATCAAGGATACAAGCTCAAGATTGAAGATGTGCTGGTGGATCGTTCTCAGATTGTAATGAGGCTGCAACAAACAGCACCTGATGGAACCGGAATGTCAATTTTATATCCTGAAATGGGAAGAATCCATGTCACTGATGAAACAGGAAGAGAGGTTGCGACCCTTGCAAGGGATACCAGAATAAGCAGTGGCTCTCTTGACAAATTTGTATTTCAGTTTCACAAAGATATCCCTGATCAGGTGCTCGTGCGTGGAGAATTAGGACATTTAAAAGTAGGGTTGTTCTATAATTTTGTGACAGAGTCATATGAGGAAAGAGACGTTACAGTGGATTGGAGTTTTGGATTCAGCGTTGATATGACCAAAGCTAAATCATTGGCTGTTGAAAATTCTATGGATAACACATATACCACGCCAGAAGGGCTGAAGCTCGATATGACACAGCTTGTTCGAACTCCTAACGGAACTCGGCTTGATATGGATGTGAGTTTGGATGATCAGCTTCGTGCCAAAGTTGATGAGAATTGGGCGAGCTATATGAGTATCATCTACCATCTTGAGATTCCTGAAACAAATGAATATCGAATTTTCAACGGTTATAGACCAGGTGCACGTGAACCCAAGTTTCGGCTCCATGATCAGCGTGAATTGAGAAATGATGGAGCGTTGAAATTGTCAGATACATGGGATCCGTCTGTAGTATCGCTAGATGCCAAGAACATTCGCTTTGTCCTAGATGGCTACACTATTCCGGTGAAGGAAGAGAAATCAGTGGAAGTTGATCTGGAGAAGAGGCGTAAGGACACTGCATTTCATACCTTTGTAAAATTCGAGCAGTTTGGTGATAAGCTTCAATTTGATGATTTTAATTATAATCCTGTTCCACAATCATATAACCTTCACAAGAGTGATGTGAATAAAGGATATTCCCTTGTTCTGAGTGGAACAGGGACGTTTCGAAACGCTTTCCATGGCGATCGCTGGATAGCGGTAGATTCACAAGGGACAGAATATCCTGTTGAAGTGGTTGGTTATCCAAATCAGCCCAATAATAATGGTGAATATGTTACCGATAAACTGCAATTGATCATTCAGGGTTTTTACAAAGATAACGGTACAAAATTCACCTTAAAACGTGAGGTGGTCGATAAAGAGTTCCGTGATGTAAATTGGGAAGTGGATCTTCCGTCGTACAGTAGCCTGCCTTGGCTGAAATAACCACTAGTACAATTCTTAGACATGAAGTAAATGAAGCTTCGAATGGATGATATAAGGATGGGTAGATGGATCAACAGATTTGAGTGTGAATGTACAGGAATATAAGGATATAAGCCTAATATACGAAAAAGGCCCTGCATAATATGCGGGGCCTCTTTTGTATGCACCAGACTTATGGGACAGCAAGTACCTAACGAAACCATCTTCAGAAATGAGCGGTTACCCTTTCCGAATTATGCCGATTCCCTTGGAATCAACGTAGTCGATAACATAACCGTCTCTTTCGGCGTTCCCGGGCGTTCGATCCGGCGTTGTAAAGCTTCAACGGCACGCTGTCCAAGTTCCTCTTTACACAGATTAACTGTGGTCAGGGGCGGGGAGGACGTAACCGCAGAGTGTACATTGTCGATACCGATGACAAGACAATCTTTAGGTGTAGAGATACCGATCTCCTGTAATTTGTGCATCCATTGCAAGGCAATATCATCATTAACACCAATCCAGGCATCGGGACGTTTGTCATCTGGCATGTTTTGAATGGTGGTAGCCAGCTGGTTAACCCATTCCCCGTTCTCATACGGAATATTCCATTCTCTGAAGCTGGTCGTATGACTGGTGTCCACATGGAAATGGTTCAAAGCCAACTCAATCCCGATCTTCCGCTGCGCGAAGCTTGCAGCACGCCCATCATCTGTGATAAGGCCGATCCTTCGGCAATTCATAGACATTAGATATCTAGCCACGGTGATGCCAGCTTCCAGATTATCATGGCTGATCGTATCACAATTCAGCAGGGGTTCCTGATGATCTACCAAAATAATAGGCCGACCCGTCTGAGAGAGTCGTTGCAGAACCGTATGAGGGAAAGCCCCCATGACAATAATCCCGGCACAACGTTCCCAGTCCAAGTGAGGAGCAATAGCTTTTTCGGGAGAGGTGTTCTCGTCCGTCACTCCGAGTGAGGGAGATACAATGGCATGATGCCAACCACGCTCATTACAGGCGGAGATCATGCCTGACAGAACACGTTGCCAGTAGTGAGGTTCACCGCGGTTGAGCTGATTCATGCATATGAGAGCAAACGGTGGATCGGACGGATCTGCATGGTTTGCAGTAGCAGGACTATTGTTAGCACCCGGAGTACTTTGGCGATATCCTAAAGCCCGAGCGAGTTCCAGTACCCGTGCGCGTGTTGCTTCACTGACACCCGTCTTGCCACTGAGTGCGCGGGAGACGGCATATTTGGATAATCCGAGCTGGTCAGCCAGCGTCTGAATGGATACTTTGCGTGACATATCATTACTCCTTCATTTGACGATCATCTTCTGACACAGTACACTTACAAATAATAATGTTATTATAAATTATCATAACAAAAATAACAATAGTGTGAGAGTGTTAGGCTTAATCTAAATCAATTTGCTAAACTTCAATTCAAAGGAGACAACATCCATGGAACAGTTCAGATTACCGAAAATCCCTATGCCGCATCTGGAATTGCCGCAAGCTGTGCAGGATATTCTGACTGAGGCGGACGAGCGTTTGCAACATCGACCGAGATTGCTGACTCAGTTTCGCAATTGTTTTCCGAATACACTGGAAACGACCACGAAGCTACTGGAGGATGGGACAACCTTTGTGATTACAGGGGATATTCCCGCCATGTGGTTAAGGGATTCCGTAGAGCAGGTCATGCATTATGTTCCACTTGCGAAGGATGATGAGAAGTTGCAACGTATTATCGGAGGCCTGATCAAACGGCATACGTTCTACGCTGATATGGATATCTATGCCAATGCGTTCAATGAAACGGCGAATGGATGGCATTGGGACGCCAATGATGAGACGGAGATGTCGCCCTGGGTGTGGGAACGGAAGTTTGAGCTGGATTCTCTTTGTTTCTCCATGAAGCTGGCTTATACATATTGGCGGGAGACGGAACTTACGGATATATTCGATGAGCGCTTCAAGAAAGTGATGGAGAATATCGTACAACTATGGGAGACGGAGCAGCATCACGCAGAGCGTTCACCTTACCGGTTCATGCGCCGTAATTGTCCAGCCCATGATACGCTGCGTAATGAAGGATTGGGTATGCCGGTGAATTATACGGGGATGATCTGGTCCGGATTTCGTCCGAGTGATGATGCCTGTGATTTTCATTATAATATTCCGGCGAACATGTTCGCTGCGGTAACCTTGCGCCAGATGGGGGAGATCGCGAAGTGGGTGTTCCGGGATGAGCAGCTGGTGAGTCAAATGGCTCGTTTGGAAGAAGAGATACGACACGGTATTTCTCTGTACGGTACATACCGTCATCCAGAGTATGGGCAGATCTATGCTTATGAGACGGACGGTTACGGCAACTTTTGTCTGATGGATGATGCGGGCACACCTGGACTGATGTCTATACCGTATATGGAGTATGCTTCGATTGAAGACAGGGTGTATCAAAACACTCGTCGATTTATTTTGAGCAAAGAAAACCCGTTCTACTATGAAGGGAAGGTAGCCAAAGGTATAGGTAGCCCCCACACCCCTCCAGGATACATCTGGCACATGGCGCTATCCATGCAGGGTCTGACCGCAGACAATGACGAGGAGATGCTGGCGATGATTGAATTACTGGAGAACACAGATGCGGGTACTGGATACATGCATGAGGGTTTCCACGCCGATGATCCAAACACGTTCACCAGACCATGGTTTGCCTGGTCCAACAGCCTGTTCTCGCAGTTGGTGTACAAGGCAATGAAAAAAGGAATTCTATAAAATGATGAAAGTCCAAAAAAACTGCCTGCAAAGTGTCCGTTCCGGTTACGAATCGTTCTTTTGATCGCTGTTATCTCCGGATTTCCTGATCGACTTTTGTAAAGTCGAAATCCGGTGATAAAGGCGAACGCTTTGCTTCTTCAGAATCGATTTCGTCCCCTACACTACTTTCACTATCGAGCGCGACTGTTTTTGAACGATATCATTTTTAGAATAGGAGAGTAGGTAAAAAACAAGAAAGCCCAAACTGCTGAACTTTGCAGTTGGGCTTTGTTTAATATGAAAAACACAGGCGCTTCGCTATGTGTTTTTCAGTAGATCGGCGATGAACACTTTCTGTCCTGTGCGGGCGCTTTCCAGGGAAGCGAGGACCATGGCCATGCTGAACTGGTTATCACTGCAATCGGTCTCAGGCAGTCGGCCGGATTCCAGTGCGGCGAACATGTCTTCGAGACAGCCGTGATGTCCTGTTTTGTCCATGACAGGCAGTTCCGCTTCAATCCGCTCACTTGGCTGGAAAAAGGATGGTTTGCCGTCAGCATCCAGGCTTTGCGCAGTAACTACTTCAGCATAGATGTCATCATGACCATCCCAGATGGCGGTACCTTTTTCACCGATTACGCGCCAGCTTGCTTCCCATGATGTGGGTACACCTTCTGCGCACCAGGACCCGCGATAGTTGAATACGGACCCGTCGGACATCTCAAATATACATAACGCCATCGCATTGCCCTGATACCAGGAACCTGGAGGATTGAACTCATGGCAGTACACAGATACCGGGTTGGCTCCGAGAATATACCGTGCCTGATCAAACGTATGTATCGCCATATCGAGCAGCAGTGGACTATCTATCAGATCACGGAATCCGCCGAAGTGTGGCCCGAGGAAAAAGTCGGCTCCTGCGTAACCTACCTGCCCTATAGCTCCGCCGGAAATGAGGTGCTGGTAGGCGCGGATACGCGGATCAAAACGGCGATTCTGCATGACGGCTTGAATGTGTCCTGTGCTGCGAGCGGTTTGCACAATATCTGTGCAGTCGGAGAAGGACTCTGCCAGTGGTTTCTCGCCAAACACGTGACATCCTTCCTTCAAGGCTGTCATGGCAATGCCGTAATGACTCGCCGGAATCGTGACATCAAATATGATATTTGCACCAGTCGTTTGAATGGCTTCACGGATATCGGTGAACGTGGGGCAGGTGAGGCCATGTCTTGTAGCAAAAGCAAGGGCTGTCTGTTCATACAGATCGACCAGTCCGACGATTACTGTATCTGGCCTTTGCAAGGCATAGTCCGCCCATGTGTTTGCCATGGCACCGCAGCCAGCAATAATTACCCGATAAGGATGAGTCATGTTCTCATCTCCTTTGCATGGATTGTGTTATACAGCCTCGCATGGTTTCCTATACCGGATTGGGCACAAAATCGCCGCCGCGGCATTGTTTCAAATATCGCAATGCATGCACCTGTCCGGTCATTTCGAGTTCGTCTTTGTAGACGGGATCATGCCAGCCTTCAATATCAATCGTGCCCTGATAACCGTTTTGACGCAGAATGGTGATAATGTCAGCCCAGTTGTTATCTCCGAAGCCGGGTGTGCGGTGCCAGACAAATTCACGTGGGCCATGCACGCCATATTTTTTGACAATATCCCAGGCAATCGTGGCATCTTTGCCATGTACGTGGAAGACTTTGTGAGCCCATTTGCGTAGCTGTGGAATAGGATCGATCAGGCTGGACATTTGATGGCAAGGCTCCCACTCCAGGCCTACATTTTCATCCGGAACAGCATCAAACATCATCTCCCAGGCCGTTGGATTATGTGCGATGTTCCAGTCGCCTGTCTGCCAGGTGCCTCCCATATCACAGTTTTCAAAAGCAATCCGTACACCCCGGTCCGCTGCCCGGCGTGCCAGTTCACCAAATACTTCCTTGAACCGGTGGATGGACTCGTTAATGGGTTGATCGGTCAATCGTCCGGTGAACCCGGAGACGATATCTGCACCGAAGAGCTGTGCGTGATCGATCACTCGCTCCCAGCTTGCCAGTGTATCGGCGTTGTCTCCGGCTCCAGTTAGCGGATTACCAAATACACTCACCGCGGAGATGACAATACCTTGTTCGTCCACGATTTCACGGACACGTTTGGCTGTCTCTGCCAAGTCCAGGTCACCAGTTGTTTGCCAGAAGGTCAGGTTAAATGATTCGAAGCCATGTTGCATGATCTGCGGGATAACGCGGACGGCGTCCTGCCCGCCTACAAGGGTACCGATGCGTAATGATTTATTCATGGTTGTATTTCACTCCAATATTGGCTTATAGTACTTCGTGACACACTCATTATAGCCGTGGATTAACGGGATGGCTCTAAACAATCTTGTGTAATAATAGTCGGATCTTGTGAAGAGGGGGAAGAAGTCGTGCTGGATCTGAAAGCGCTTCACGAAAATACCCGAATTGACCATAAATCACATCCATTTCAGCTGTTCCAAAATCGGTGTTCAGATATGAAAGCTGAAGAATGCATTTTGTATTTGCATTGGCATGAACATTTTGAGCTGATTATTATGCGCAAGGGCAGTGCGCTGTTTCATATTGATAGCAAACCTTATGTGGTTCGAGCAGGTGAGGTCATCATCATTCCTGGAGGTACATTACATGTCGGATATGCTCTGGATGAGGGGGATGTGCATTATGATTCCGTTGTGGTCAACCGTGCACTGTTCCATGATTTCACTCATGATCCTGTGCATGAGCAATATGTCGCGCCGTATTTGGAAGGAAGAGTGAGATTTCCGGTCAAACCAGCAGAGGAAAATACAGCCTGCACAGGCTATTATTCTTTGCTGAATGAAGCTGTGGAGGAAATGGCGTTACAGCCCCCGGCTTATCAGCTCGTGGTGAAATCCAAGATGCATGCCTTGTTCACCCTGCTTGCGCGAACCTTTATGCCGCAACAGCTACCGGATAAAACGGTCGGATCGTATTTTCCAAACCGCGAACGTTTCAAACAGTTGATTGCACAGATTGAAGCGGACCCCACAGGTAAGATGTCTGTTACGGAAGCGGCAAGTCATGTGGGATTAAATGCGTATCACTTCTGCAAAATGTTCAAAAAGCTGACCGGACGTACCTTTGTGGAATACGTGAACGGTTGCAGGATGAGTGAGGCAGAGCAACTATTGCAAGGCAGTAGTCTGACCATTACAGAGATCGCCGCCAGAGTCGGCTGCGACAATGCCAACTATTTTACGAAGTTATATAAACAGTACAAGGGCATGACCCCCTCACAGGGGCGGGGGAGAAAAGAAGGTTGAGTACGGCCAGTTTACCAGTAGTCTCGAATAAAATGTCTATAACGAAGGTTGTGACCTTAAGTAACTCGCAGTCGCAATTGTGAGTAGAAGTAGAAGTAGAAACAGAAGCAGAAGTGGAAGCACACAGAAGTGCTTACCGTAACCATAATTATACGCATACGCACATATACAAAGAATAACCCGGATAAAGGCCAACTCAAGGCTGTTATCCGGGTGGTTTTGATTCAATCATATCAAGACAATCATCTATGTGTACAACGTGCTTATTTCATAAATCTGGAGAACAGACGATTGGCTTTCTTGGCGAGGTCGTCCATTTTGACGTTGGCATGATCGAACTGATTGTATCCCCATTTGATCGTTTGCAACATGCGTGGAGATATGGGCGTTCCCTTGATCCGTGGATAGATGTTGTGATAAGCCCAGACAAGATGCTCCCAGCGATTGTCATTGCCGTCCTGGATATACTCGGATACGTCAATCACTTTCCCGCGTCCATCCTGAAGTATTACATTTTTCAGATGAATGTCGCGAGGGTTCAACCCGCGGCTGCGAACGGCTTCTCGCGCTGCGTCCACATCGAGCATCACCTGCTCGGGGACGGGGATTCCTTTTTCCAAACATTCCAGCAGCGTATCCCCGGGTTCAAAACTGATCACAAGTACATTCCGGCCACTGCCGAAATAGGTAGGGAAGTATGGCAGGCCTTTGAGCTGCTCGTATACCTGTTTTTCATTTTCGAGTTTGTCCAAGGCATGATCCGAGTACATTTTGAAGGCATACTGCGGCAAGCCGTCATACGTAAATACAGCCGCATCCGTACCTGTGCCAATGCAATTCAATCCTTCTACATCGCCGATGATGTTCACGAGCTCATTCCGGTCGCTTCCGATGACTTGGATCTGTTGTAGTGCTTCTTCCGCCTGGAACCAATCCGGTCGATTCATGGGTGGTGCCTCCTTTTAGGATATGCCTGTACAATTTTTTTTCATATAATCATTTTCTAACGAACCGAGTAAGTCTTATTTCACGTAAATCGCCAGATCTGAAAATGTAACGAATCAGAGACACGCTATTAACTCATTTGCTTGCAATAAACACGTTCTACAACCGAAATAAGACTAATTAGCTTGTCTGGGGTTCGTTAGATTCCGTAAAACCTCGTGATCCACGTGATAAGGTGTGTGAGATTCGTTAGCGCCGGGCCTGCACTGGCCCCGAGCTAGACCCGTACTAACATCCAGGTCCCGGATTCGTGCCCTCTATAGAGTATATTATGCGTTCTGCTCCGCAATTTCATCTTTTGGTGATGTTACTATATAAACGATACGGATCGAATCGGAAACGGTTGCGTCAGAAGAAAATAACGGAAGCGCGCTTGCGACAAGGTTGCCCGGGCTTTATACTGTGAGCATTAAGGGATCTCATGCAGATCCGGCATACAGAAAGGCAGATTACTTATGGCACAATACCCGCAGTGGTCTTATTCGCAGTCGCGGGCGAGTATGTTCGATGAGTGCCTGCGCAAATATTATTATCATTATTACGGTGCCCATAACGGTTGGAAGACAGACTCTGCTGATGAGATGCAGGTTCGTCTGTACCGTCTGAAGCAGCTCAGCAATCTGTATCTTGTCTTTGGGGATCTCGCACATCGGATGTGTGAGTCGGCGGTACGCAGCAGGGAAGAGGGCAAAGATAAACCGCGTGAACACTTCCTGGAACAGACGATACGCAAGCTGCTGAATCAGGCGTATGTGGAATCCATGGACGCGGATCAGTGGCGACTGAACCCCAAGAATCGCACGATGTTGTCCGAGATCTATTACGGGGATGATACGTTAAATGACCGGATCGCCACGATTAAGGAACGGGCTTCGGCCTGTGTCGGTAACCTGTACCAGACGCTTACGTGGGAGGACTTGTCCCGAGCAAGTACGGACATTCTGGAGATCGAGAAATGGGATACCATGATGCTGCACGATACGCGTGTGTATGTGAAGATGGATTTATTGTATCGACGCAGTAACGGCAATATTGTTATTGTGGACTGGAAGACGGGCAAAGAAGATGACTTCTCAGATCAGCTAATGCTGTACGCGTCCTATGTAAGGGAGCACTACCGAATTCCTTTGGAGCAGATTGAGCTTCGTGTGGAGTACTTGTTAACCGGAAAACACCGGGAGTTCACAGCGACAGAAGAGGATATCCGGAAGGTGGAGGAGAACGTGGGTCGTTACATTGAGGAGATGCGATCCTGCGTGGAGGATGAGTATTACAACCGTCCCAAGGACGTCACCTACTTCACAGCGATGCCATCGCACCGGTCCTGCCGGGATTGCAACTTCCGCGAAGTGTGCAGTGAGCGAGCAGTCTGAAGCGCCCAAACCTTAGGAAACTAAAGGCCTTATACCAACTAATGAGTTATTTCATATGTGAAAAAAAACAAGAAGCGCAAGCCGGGAACATCATCTGCCCGACTTGCGCTTCTATTGCGTTCCACAGGCCTGGCGACAAGGCGCCGGGGTGGAACGATCATATCAAGATTACTGGACAGCGGCGGTATTCTCCAGCGCCTGACCCGCAGGAACATAGGCATGCCCGAGATCCCGGGCAACCGCCTCATACGTGATATGTCCATTCAGCGCGTTGACCGCACTGCGAATGGACGAACTGCCGCGAATCGCGGCGGCTGCACCGTGGTTGGCCAGCTGGAGCGCATAAGGCATGGTGGCGTTGGTCAGCGCCACCGTGGACGTACGCGGCACGGCGCCCGGCATGTTCGCCACGGCGTAATGCACGACACCATGTTTCACATAGGTCGGTTCATCGTGGGTTGTGATATGATCAATGGTCTCAACGATCCCGCCCTGATCAATCGCCACATCCACAATGACCGAACCCGGTGCCATCGTCTTCACCACTTGCTCGCTGACAAGCGTTGGCGCCTTGGCGCCCGGAATCAGCACCGCACAGATCAACAGATCTGCCGCCGCAACAGCTGTTGCAATGTTGGACGGGCTGGATACCAGCGTGTGGATCTGATTGCCGAAGATATCATCCAATTGGCGCAGCCGATTCAGATTCAGGTCAAGGATAGTTACATCAGCTCCAAGACCAATAGCAATTTTGGCTGCATTTGTTCCCACCGTTCCGCCACCAATAATGACCACTTTCCCCCGACTGACGCCGGGTACACCGGACAACAGAATGCCCTTGCCACCTTCCGTTTTCTCTAGTAACTGTGCTCCGATCTGGGAGGCCATGCGGCCTGCAACTTCACTCATAGGGGTTAACAGGGGGAGAGCGCTGTTGACCTCCAACGTCTCATACGCAATAGCCGTTACCCGGCTTTTAATAAGGGCTTTGGCAAGCTCCGGTTCCGCTGCGAGGTGCAGGTATGTGAACAGAATCAGTCCCGGACGAAAATATCCATATTCACTGGCAAGCGGTTCTTTCACCTTGATGATCATATCGGCTTCGGTCCACACGGACTTGGCATCCATCCGAATCTCGGCGCCCGCAGTTTGATATTCATGATCCGTGAATCCACTGCCGTTCCCCGCGCCTTGTTCAATCAGTACCTGGTGACCGGCTCTGATGAAATCAGCAGCCCCGGCCGGAGTCATTGCTACACGATTCTCATTATTCTTGATTTCTTTGGGAATTCCGATTCTCATCACCATGCACCTCGTCCATTTATTGGTTGTTAGCTTATACTACAAGTTTATGACTTGGATAATCGTTTTGCACCTTACTTGATGTCTAATCTTTAGAAATTGAACTCAACATATTGTCGAAAAAGACTGTTCAGGACATTTGTCCATGGATTATAATGTAAGAAAAAATAACACGAAGAGGGATCGCCATTGCGAAATGACCGTGTGTTTACGATCAAAGATATCCTTGCACGTCCGGTATTTGGCCGAGCACGACTAGCGGCAGGGAAGGATGGAGTGAACCGTCAGGTTGGCTGGGTTCATGTATTGGAGATTACCAATGTATCTCCATTCGTAAGCCCCCATGATCTTATTTTATCCACTGGACTGTGGCTTCAATCGGAAGAAGGGCGCGAAGAGTATCTGCTTCAGCTCATTGGCAGTGAGGCAGCCGGGCTGTGTGTGGAGTTTGGTACCAGCATATTCGGAATCCCGGAAGAACTGATTGAACTGGCGGACAGACACCAGTTTCCGCTGATCGTATTTGAGCAACCGGTCCGTTTTGTCGAGATTACACAGGATATTCACTCTCTGCTCATTAATCATCAGCACCAACTGTTGAAAAGTCTGGAAGCCTACTCCCGCCAGCTTCAGCAGCGTACATTACAGAGTACGGACATGTCTGCTGTGCTGAACCTGTTGCATGAATACGCTGCCAAACCGGTGGTGTACATCTCGTCTATGGAGCCGGGTAGCTTTGTGCCCGAACTTGCTCCGGAGATGGAGCAAGCAATCTATACCTGGTATGAACAGGAGGTAGAACATCTGGATCTGAATGATTCGGATACTGAATTATGGTTCCACATAGACGAAGAGAAGGCTCTGTTGTGTCATCCGGTCGTCTGTTTTGGCCAGGTATTTTCGGCTGTAGGCATGATTGTGCATCCCGCAGCTCCAGTCGAATATCTCAAGCTGTTGCTCGACTATTCAGCGAAGGCAGCGGCAGCGCTCACGCTTCGCTCCCAGTTTCTTGAAGAGAAGATGGTCCGCAATCAGAACGAGCTGATCCAGGATCTGATGAATGGCAACATCCATCAGGAGGAGCAGGCCCAGACCCGAATGGGACTTCGTTTGCTGGTGAAGGGACAGTACTGGTTTGCGGGAGGGGTCATCGAGATTGAGCATCGATTGAAGGGTACGGGCCGGGAGAGGATGGAAGCGAATCATCAGGATGTTCTTGTCCTGCTTCGTTCCCTGCTCAAGAAGAACAATCTGCCTAGCCTGATTATGCTGAAGAACAACCAGGTATATCTGTGCTGTGCGAAGGAAGCGGTAACGGCCGCTGCACGTCATCAACTGCTGCGATTGCTGGAAGGAATCGCCCTGGATGTGAAGCGGTTTGCCAGCCGCAACTTGAACCAGGTCATGATTCATACCGGATTTGGCAAGTTTCGCAGCCGTTTGACCAGTCTGCCGGAGAGCCTTCAGGAGGCCTATCAGGTGATCGAAGTTTCGAGATCGGTAGATTCGATGGAACATGTTCACTTTTACGAACGTATGGGTATATATCAAATGTTAAAGGCATTACCCCAATCCTTCCTGCAACCCTTTGTCCAGGATCACCTGGGTATGTTGATTGAACATGACCAAACGCATCACCTGCGATTGGTAGAGACGTTGGATGCCTACTTGCAGAACTTTGGTTCCAAACGGGATGCGGCCGCCCAGTTATTTATTCATCGGCAAACGTTGTACAACAGACTGGAGAAGCTGGAAGAACTGATGGGTCCAGGTTACATGGATCAAGGGAGAAGAATCTGTCTGGAGATGGCGTTGCTCGCGCACGTGATGATTGAGAATGGACAGTGGCAATCCTCTTGATGAGGTGAAAGGGATGCAACACAGACTGTGCATCGATCTTACACTACCTTGAGCACAGTCTAGCAGTTTTTACTAATCCGCCGGGTGTGTCGTAATGAAGCAGGCAGGCGTTGCAGAGTGGAAGCGGAGCGTCGGCCCCGATAAAGCTTCGTTTGACCGGAGGAAGGTGCCAGTGATAATGAAGAAGGAGTAGCCAGCCGATACGGGGGTGACGACCGGTCGGGACGTCCTTCCTGTTCTGCTTCATTGTCCTCCATTGAAATGCCACTTTGGTGCAGCCATTCATTAAGTCGTTTAGGATTGATTCCAAGTTGTCCGCTCAGATTACAGATATCGAGGTTTATTCTCACAGAAATCCGCCTTTCCTGGAATATCGGGCTGGTAGTAGGGTATGAAAGGGAAGCATGAATTCGAGATCGGTAAATGCTCATGTACATGTTGGCTGTGCTTGATTGGCGGAATGATCCATTATGTTAAGAAGTAGCGCGGAGGGGTCTATGTATACCTTGTAAAAACGTTTCCATGTCCGCTGTTTTGAATATTTACTATAAATTGGCTTTTAACAAGATTCTATCACTTCACACCCAATTGCGCGTCTCAATATAGTCTCAATTTTGTGAGAGAATAGAATCAATTTCATAATACCTTCAGCTGCTTCAATCAAAGGTAGATATAGATCAAAACGATTCAATTTGTCTATATCTAGTTACAAAATTGATAGTTTACTGAGTTATGAAATGGATTCAAAAAAGTATATTAAAAGTACCAGTATCTAGTACGGAGGACATATATGGGAAACAGTAGTGAGGCTCAATACGACAAATATGTTGAGGATGGCAAACGTTTCATTGGTCGAACCAAGGAACTGACGACACTGGAGCGGTGGTTCAATCATCCGGAAGCCCCATTAACCATATTTTCAATTACGGGTATGGGAGGCATTGGTAAATCTTCCTTGCTTTCAGAGATGTTATCTGTCTCTCGGGATCGAGGTGCGACGGCAATATGGATGGATGGTCGATCATGTGGGGCAACTCCTTCCGTTTTTATGGATTATTTGTCCTCTACATTAGGCTTGGAAACAATGGATAGTGAAGGATACCCGCGACCATTGAGTCTGCTGAGAGACACATCGATCGAGAAGAGATTGGTTCTGGCCGTGGATAATTATGAAGAGCTTGCTCTGTTAGAAAGCTGGTTCATGGAAGTCTTTGTATCCAAACTTCCGTTAAGAGGGATACTTGTCATTCTTGCATCACGCCCGGAACTGGCGTCCACCTGGCGGACACATCCCCGATTACATCAGAGATTTATACAGATGCGGCTTCAACATTTCACAGTTGATGAGATTACGGAATACATCACGGTGGCAGGCTTTCTGAATCAGGGGATGGCAGGTACCATTACGCGAATGACCGATGGACATCCGCTGGGGCTGGCGCTTGCTGTAGAAGCTGCAGATCAGAGGAGGAATCTCCCACAGTCCGAATGGGCTGAACTGTCCCATATGATCAGTGCTCGATTATTATTGGAACTTACGACACCCCGTCTGCATCCTGTAGTGGAGGTACTAACACTGCTTGAGACAGCCAATCAGGAACTATTATCATCAGTACTGGATATGACCGTGACAAAAGAAGAGTACCACATGCTGAGACAGATGTCGTTTATCCGTTCCGGCCCGGATGGTCTTGCCCTGCATGATATGGCCAGAGTACATCTACTACGAGATTTTCGCCAGCGTGAGCCACATCGGTTGCAGACATTGCGTATCAAGATTGCGAAGCTGTTGAAACCGCTACATGAATACGCAGGGGCTCATGAGCGTCGTCAAATCGCCCGAAAGATGCTGCTGCTCTGTCAGGAATCGATGCTTCAATACCGCAAGTACGCAGACGTGTCTCGTGATTCCCTGTTCTCCCCTCTTGAGACGATGAGAAAAGAGGATCTGCCCGCTCTGCACAGCTTGTTACAGCAATGGTGCGAGTACAGCGTGGAACCATGGCAGGCGGTATCCTATGGTCCCTTTCTGGATGAACTGGCGCACCGTTATCCCGAAGGAATCGTATTAATGCGTGACAAGCTTGGGGAGACAATCGCCATGTTCATTACCATTCTTGTACATAGGGAGAGTAGTGAGTTTTTACTAAAATATTTTCCAAATGAGATGTATGAATGTTTCACACCACAGGAACTTGAAAATGACCCGGATCAGAGTGATACGCACTTTGCCTTGCTGGCTGCGGCAAGAGATGATGTGCCTGGTTATACACGAGAAGAACTGGTGGGATACATGGCACTGGATCGACTATCTCTACTGGGTGATGGTGCACGAGCGATACTCGTTGCAACGAATCCTCACCTGAAACTATTTTTGCAGAGCATTGGATTCCAGATGCGAAGAACCCGCACCCGTGTCTGTGACAGATTCGAGGACCAGGCGGACATACTTGATTTGGATTTGCGTAGCGGGCAATTCGGAGAGTGGGTCATGTCTCTGCTTGATCCGGAATCAACAGAGGATCGTATACAGCCGGAAACAACGGAAGTGGATGGTGTAATCTGGACTGAACAGGATGTTCGCAAGATGTTGGGGGATCTTCGTTCCCCGGGAGAATTACATGAATATGCTGGCAGGGTTAGAGGAGTAAAGGATGGAATCCAGTTACAGCTGTATGTCATGGATCTGTTAGAAGGCAGAGTACATGGCCTATCTCCACAGGATCAGATGCTGTTATACGCGGCCTACTGGACGCATGCTGGCAATCCAACTGCCGCAGCCCAGACGTGTTCCATGAGTCGGGCGACATTCTATCGCCATCTCAGAACAGCGCTGACTCGCTTGGCGCGGATTTTGTAGGGTTCTATTCGTTCATCATACCGATAATGACGATAAGAAGAGGCTGGTCATAGACCAAGCCTCTTCATGCGGTTATAGAGCGTTGCCCTGGAGATGCCAAGTTGCTTGGCGAGGGTTCGTTTGTTACCACTTGCTGCTTTCAGATATTGAATTAGAAGTTGCGCCTCATAGGTGTCCAATTTTTGCTGGTAGGTAACACCGGAGACAAGTTCGGAATCATCCGAGGGATCTGATTCGTCCACATTTGCAACTGTTCGAGGTTCTTGTTCTGCTCCTGCCGAATCCTGACGTTGCTGATATTCGTTGTTGGCATGTGAATGAATTCCGGATGTCAGTTGAATTTCGGACTGTTCTTGTATGGTGAGGGAAGTGAGGGTATCGGGCAGATATTCCTGCTTCACCTCACCATCTGTCGTCAGAATGGTCAGGCGTTCGATCACATTTCGTAATTCACGTACGTTGCCTGGCCAATCATATTGGAACAGCAACTTGAACACTTCAGGTGGAACCAACTCAATATGACGGTTATAGAGCAATGAGAATTCTTGAAGGAACGTCTGGGTTAATTCATATATATCTTCCTTGCGCATACGCAGAGGAGGGATGACTAGGTTAATGACATTCAGCCGATAGTAGAGATCTTCTCGGAATTGATTACGGGCAATCATACTCATTAGATTCTGGTTGGTTGCTGCGATAATCCGGCAGTCGGCCTGCTTCATACGCGTTCCCCCCACAGGAAAGTAACTCTTCTCCTGCAACACCCGAAGCAGTTTCACTTGCAATTCCAATGGCATCTCACCGATCTCATCCAGAAAAAGAGTACCCCCTTCGGCAAGCTCAATCTTGCCCTTTTTGCCTTTGGGATCCGCTCCGGAGAAGGCGCCTTTTTCGTAGCCGAATAATTCACTTTCAAACAAGGAAGCAGGGATTGCCCCACAGTTAATAGCGATGAACGGTGCAGTCTGCAATTCACGGAGATCATGAATGGCTTTGGCGAATAACTCCTTGCCTGTGCCGCTCTCCCCGAGAATAAGTACGGTTGCTGAGGTGGTGCTGATCTTGCGAATGGTCTCCATGCACTGCTTGATGACCGGGCTGCTGCCCTTGATTCTGGCAAATGGATCTAATTCGGGACGTAGCCGAGCAACGGCTTTCTCCAGGTGCTGGACTTTGGAGGTCATATGTAATAGTTCCTGATGTAATCGGATTTCGGTTGTTATATCCACTTCGGCAGCAACTGCACCCACAATATGTCCATCCAGTTGGACAGGACGAGCATTAATCAGGGCGAACAGGTCGGGCCGTGGCTGATGCTGTTTGCGATAGACCGTTTCGCCGGTATACAACGTCTTGAGAGACTGTAGCCGATCTGGAGGAAAAAAGTCCGCCGCGGGTTGTCCGATAATATCATTTTTGCTGATCGAAAAAACATGCTCCGCGCCAGTTGTCCAGTAGGCCACCTTGGCATCTTCATTAATTAATGTCAGAGCTGAACCCGCTGTCTCCAGTGTGGTCTCAAAATAAGCTTCTATTAGGCGATGCGCATGCATCATGGCATGCAAAACATCGGATACGGCGATATATCCCAATAGAGGGCCATCATCCTGAAGGAATAAATAAGAAGATGTGTCGAATAAGCAGAAGGCATCTACCAACGATGTTGATGACGGAATGGTAAGTGTGGGGAGGTCTGTATCCAGAACATCCATATCCGTACGCAATAAAGACATTAATTCTGGAAGTAAATGTTTCATCGATATCACCTCAGTTAGGGCATAACTTTCAGAACTGTACCTGTTACAAGGAACTTTTATGATCGGAGTAAATGGAAATATTTGAGTGAGATAGTTATCCATATTATAGCTTTCAAAGTGAAGTGTGTATAGATTTTTTGACATGAATCATACATAAGACAATCGGAAATAGTGGTTAATTTTGTTTTGTACAACTAGAATACGCTCTCAATCTGAAGCGAAAGTGAAGCATTCATGAACATGACAGTATCAGTTCGTTAATCTCAACACATTCACTGGGCAGGTTAAGTGATTCTATATGTTGACTCTCAATTTGTCCACACCATTAAGTATCGTCTGAATAATACTATACCAAGGACTGAAATGAATGAATTCAATCGAAGGAGGGTGATGAAATGGCGATTCTATCAACTGGGCCCATTGAGAATAATATTTCAGGAATAACGGGGATCCGACCAACTCAATCCGTTACGGTCAAAATCGATAACCGGAATGCGACAGAAATGTTCACAGTGCTTCTTCGGGGCTATTACCTTAATGGAGTCAGAACATTATATGTAGAAGAACTGCTCAATGTATCACCTAATCAGGTCATAACCAAAGTTTATAATGGGAATTTTGATGCTTTTGAGTTTGTATTTTCAACCTCAGACACGGCTGCTCCAGAAGCACAAATATCCGTATGGGGTAAAAATGCGGCAGGCGAATTAGTCGCGGCTCACCGATTGGTATCCAAGGAGTTATTGGGAGAAACGCTGAGCACAACGGGTGTAACTGGAGCCACTGGAGCCACGGGTATTACGGGAGTAACAGGAGGCACCGGAGCTACTGGAGTGACAGGAGCTACGGGAGTAACGGGAGGCACTGGGACCACCGGAGTAACAGGAGCCACGGGCGTTACGGGAGTAACGGGAAGCACCGGGGTCACCGGAGTAACAGGAGCCACGGGCGTTACGGGAGTAACGGGAAGCACCGGGGTCACCGGAGTAACAGGGGCCACGGGCGTTACGGGAAGCACCGGGGTCACCGGAGTAACAGGAGCGACGGGCGTTACGGGAGCAACGGGAAGCACCGGGGCCACCGGAGTGACAGGAACCACGGGCGTTACGGGAGTAACAGGAGGCACAGGGGCCACCGGAATAACAGGAGCCACGGGCGTTACGGGAGTAACGGGAAGCACCGGGGCCACCGGAGTGACAGGAGCCACGGGTGTTACGGGAGTAACGGGAAGCACTGGAGCTACTGGAGTGACAGGAGCGACTGGTGTTACAGGAGCAACGGGAAGTACCGGGGCTACCGGAGTGACAGGAGCCACTGGTGTTACGGGAGCAACGGGAAGCACCGGGGCTACTGGAGTGACAGGAGCCACTGGTGTTACGGGAGCCACGGGCATTTCTGGAGTAACGGGAAGCACTGGAGCTACTGGAGTGACAGGAGCGACTGGTGTTACAGGAGCAACGGGAAGTATCGGGGCTACCGGAGTGACAGGAGCCACGGGCATTTCTGGAGTAACGGGAAGCACTGGAGCTACTGGAGTGACAGGAGCGACTGGTGTTACAGGAGCAACGGGAAGTACCGGGGCTACCGGAGTAACAGGAGCCACGGGTATTACGGGAGTAACAGGAAGCACTGGGGTTACCGGAACAACAGGTGTCACTGGAGCAACCGGTACAGCAGGGCAAGGGTTGTCCTCTTATGCCTATATTTTTAATACTTCAGCTCAAACTGTAGCTATTGAAGCGGATGTAATCTTCGACAGCAACCAAAATCTTACTAATATTACTCATGCGCCCAATACCGCTGCGATTATTATTGGTAATGCCGGGGACTATGCGGTGTTTTTCAACGTTGCAGGTGTGCAGGCAAACCAATTCACCCTTTATCAAAACGGAGCCCCTGTAGGTGGCAGTGTCTATGGTTCAGGAGCTGGGACTCAACCGAATCCAGGCATGGTCATTATTACGGCTGCTCCCGGTGATGTGCTGACATTACGGAATCATTCCAGCGCATCAGCTGTTGGTCTGCAAACACTAGCAGGTGGAACACAGACCAATGCTAATGCTTCTATTCTTATTCAACAGTTAAGTGGTTAACTTTTAAATAATAAATGGGTGTGTCCAGAAAAATAGACATTTAAAATTGTGGTCCTATCTCATAATTAGTGGTTGACAGTCTTCGGTCGCAAATCATGGGAAGTTCTCACTTTAATAATTTTCGCATTAAAAGAGTCATAATATAAAGTCTAGCCGCTCTTTTTGAGTGGCTAGACTTTAGCTTAATTAATAGTTAAGTTCTCTCATTAAAAACATTATTACCGGCTAGGATTCCTGTAGAGCTCATAACCATCCTCTAGAACGCTGAAGTTCGTTAAACTTAGCATTTTTGTTTATCGCTTTAATATGCGGTGGGGTCGTTAGCGCTTGGAGCGAGAGAGCCCCTTTTCGTTATTGTATAACTTGGTTTACAGCCTTGGTTTAAATGCATCTCGATGTTCTCTCAGGAATGCATCAAGTGAACGCGGCGCTCTGCCAAGCAAGCGTTGGACCGTATCCGTCGGCTTCTCTGGCACAACGGAAGACATCGTCTGAATTTCCACAACGTGGTCTGCAAGCCAAGGAGGCATCTGTCCATGTTCGATCAGATCCGTTCGAAGCTCCTCGGGTTTGAGGTTGAAGAATCCGATCGGACGATTGAACAGGGTGGACATTTTATCTGCAGTCTGTGCATAAGTGAATGCTTCGGAACCGGTAAGCGTATAGATGCGGTTCACTGGTTTGTCTCTAGTCAGCACTTCTGTGGCAATATCTGCGATGTCTCGGCAATCGATGAAGTTGCACGGGGAATCTCCAATGCAGCCGAAGAATACATCTTGAGTTGTAATGGTTGGTGCGAGTCGGAGCAGATTTTGCATAAAAGCATAGGGCCGCAGCATTGTATATGTCATCCCGGATTTCACTAGAGCTTGCTCGATTTGTTCATGCCAGCCTGCTACAGTTACTGGTGAACGTTCGTCATATGCTGGGCTGGATATTTTGACGACATGCTTGACTCCCTCTTGCGCAGCCATCTGAATAATGGATGTCTCTAGTTCCACTTGTTTAGGGTTGTTGGATAACGCTAGAAATAGTTGACTGGTACCCGCCAAAGCTCTGCGCATGGATTCGGAATCATTTGCATCGGCAGCACAGATTTCAATCCCGGACAACGCCAAGTCCGCCATTTGTTGACGAAGCTTATCCGGCTTTCTACTTACTGCCCGAACGGGAATACCTCTTTCCATCAAACGTCTCAAAAGTACATTTCCAATCATGCCTGTTGCTCCAATAATAGTAATCATGTTTCAATCTCTCCTTATAATGAACTTGTTTATTTGATAATGTAAGCTCGCCAGCGCCATGTCATGATCGTACAAGCTATTGCACCGGACAATGGAAAATCGAACCCAATATGATCCAACCAAGCCCATGAAGAACTCGGGTTTACGATCTGCAATACATTAGAAATCCCCCACGCCGCCACCAAGCCAAACCCTGCGCCTGCAAGTGCCAAGCAGCCCACGACAATGATTCGGGGGGCTTTTGCCACCCACCGTGTGCGGTTCTTACGGTTACGAAGCCAGAGTCCGGCCCATAGAGCCATAAGCAGAGACGCCCCTCCAATCGTTGTTAAAGCTCGTAACTGAAGGACTTCATCAGCGGTAACGATTCCCCCGATGCTTGCCATGATGGCAGGAGACAAGTAGGCCGGGATTAATTCACGCCACAGCACAAAAGGTTTTGGGGGAGAATTAGCAGCTCGGTTTGGATAAGCTTCCTCGGAATGAATGGGGTCATTAAGGTTAACCATATCACTACTCCTTTTTGTTTAGAAATCACTGATTTGCTTTCATCTATAAGTAATTAGGAGCCTAACTATATGGCGATGAAAATGGGCTAGTTGAACTAGCCCGGTTCACCTTTCTTCGTTATGCTCCTAGGATTTTGGTTCGGAGAAGTCGTGTGACTCATCTGTAAGTGCAGCAATACCTTGTGTTACACGCCCCAGCAGGTTGAGAAACACACTCCTTTCCTCGATCGTAAGTAATCCAACCATCGCTTCCAGTCTGGCAAAATGTTCCGCAGCCATATCCGTTAGTTTCTTCGCACCTTTGGCGGTCAAAATGACTGACTTCTGACGACCATCAACGGAACTCGTCCGACGAGCAACCAGTCCGTCGCGTTCTAAAATCTCGATTAGACCAGTTACGGTAGCACGGGTTACACCCAGATTTTCCGCCAGTTGGGAGGGCAGTTCTTCTCCTTCGTGATCTTCAAGATCTGCCAACAGACGATATCGTCCTGTCGATAAACCAAATCTGGAGAAATGGATTTCTGCAGCATGCCCAAGTTTGGCTCCTGCTACCATCAGTCTGGATGCGACAAGCACGGCTTGTGCATCCACGTCTAATTGATAGCGATCAACCTGACGCTTCGTTTGTACTAACGAAGGGATGAGGTACATATCAGTTGTTGATTTGTTTTGATTGTCCATACATATAGTATGGTGCCTAACTATATAGTTGTCAACTTTTGTTTAGACCATTCGTCAAGTTGGATGCTCTCGTAAAGTGTTCGTACACAAAAAACCATGTGCCCAGAAAAAAAGAGGCGACATGGTTTTCTTTTGTCTTTTTTCATAAATATTGATCCAGCAGGAAAATAACTATCGGAACATATTCTTAACGACCATCCAGAGATTAGCCGGTTTTTCGGCCAAACGGCGAGTATAGTACGGATACCACATGGTGCCATAAGGTACGTAACAGCGAATGCGATAACCTTCTTTGGCGAGACGTTCCTGTTCGCTCATGCGCAGACCATATAACATCTGGAATTCAAAGGCATCCGGCGAGATTCCCCGATCCTTGGCGTATTGTTTCGTCCAGTTAATGATGTGATCATCATGAGAGGCAACCGCAGTGTACACACCCTGATCGAGGTGATTACGAATCATCGTTTTGAATTGATGAATGACTTCAGAAGTATTCTGATAGGCGACTGATCCGGGTTCTTTGTAAGCACCTTTAACCAGCCGAAGCCGAATACCTTCCCGAATCATATCACGTGTATCTTCTTCGGTGCGATGCAGGTAGGCTTGCAATACTGTGCCTGTATTATGCAGTCCTTCCGAGTGCAGTCTTCGGACAATATCCAGCGTTGCTTGAGTAAATGGACTATCCTCCATATCAATTCGAACAAATAGATCATGTAATTTGGCTTGTGTGGCAACGGTACGGATATTTCGGTAACCCTCTTCCGGGTCAAGTGCGAGGCCCATCTGGGTTGGTTTTAGCGAGACGTTGGAGTCTACGCCTTCACGTGCAATGCCTTCTACCAGGCGTACATACTCATCCCTGTACAATGCCGCTTCGCTCAGGCGGGTGATGCCTTCACCCAGATGATCGAGCGTAGCCATAATGCCTTTGTTATTGAGTATGCGGATCTCTTCGAGAGCTTCTTCCAAGGTGTTTCCTGCAATAAACTTGCCTGCCAGCTTCTTACCATATCTAATGGACAGGTTCTCTACAGCTTTGTTGCCTGCCACGGTTAATAAGGTTTTGCGATATATTTCCGTTCCCACACTCATTTTCGTTTCCTCCTTCGGCATTGTGCATCATTCGATCCAACTCGGTTAAATCATGCTTTTTATCCCTAATTAGAAGCAAGAAGCGTGCCAGAACCAGCAAGATTCAATATTTTTTATTTTTCAGCGAAAAATATTTCAATCCCAACCGGAGTTGGCACGGATTTTGCTACATATATTTGGTGATGAGTAACATGCAAAATAATTCAGGCGAGCAGCCAGCGAATCCCACATCCTGAAGGAGGAATCATTGATGAATATCCCTTTTGTTAACGAACCATTCACACCTTTTGCAGTCCAGGCGAATCAGGAAGCATTTGAAGACGCACTTCGTCAGGTAGAAGCTGAACTTGGGCAGGAATACCCGATTATTATTGGTGGGCAAAAAATAACAAGCAGCCGCACGTTAACTTCCGTGAACCCCGCAGCCAAGAATCAAGTTGTCGGAACGATCCATCAGGCAGATCAGGAATTGGCCGAAAAGGCCATTCAGACAGCAGCGGAGACATTCCACACATGGAAACATACTGACCCGAATGAACGAGCTCGTTATCTATACAAAGCAGCTGCCATTATGCGCCGTCGCAAGCATGAATTCTCCGCATGGATGGTCTATGAAGCCGGCAAGACTTGGCCGGAAGCCGATGCGGATACAGCGGAAGCCATTGATTTTATGGAATTCTATGCACGGGATATGCAGCGACTGAGTGAACCGCAGCCCCTCGTGCGGATTGCAGGAGAAGATAATGAACTGAGTTATATTCCGCTGGGCGTTGGTGTTGTTATTCCACCTTGGAACTTCCCGCTGGCAATTATGGCAGGCATGACCTCTGCTGCACTGGTATCTGGCAACACGGTGGTGTTAAAGCCAGCAAGTACAACTCCGGTGATTGCCGCCAAGTTTATGGAGCTGCTCGCAGAAGTTGGTCTGCCGGATGGCGTTGTGAACTTTTTACCAGGACCAGGCAGTGAAGTGGGTGATTATCTCGTGGATCATGCGCTCACCCGGTTTATCAGCTTCACTGGTTCCCGAGATGTGGGACTGCGAATTAATGAACGTGCAGCACGAACAGCTCCAGGTCAGAAGTGGATCAAACGGGTTATTGCAGAGATGGGCGGCAAGGATTCCATCGTAGTAGACAGTGACAGTGATCTGGAACTCGCGGCAGAGTCCATTACCGCTTCGGCATTTGGTTTCTCAGGACAGAAATGTTCGGCGTGTTCCCGTGCCATTATTCATAAGGATGTATATGATGAAGTATTGCAAAAAGTGATTGAACGGACACAGAAACTGACGATGGGTAGTCCGCTTGAAGTTGGCAGTCAGGTTGGGCCCGTTATCGATGACAAGGCCTATGCGAAGATCACGGAATATATTGAAATCGGCAAGGGTGAGGGGCGGCTTATGCACGGTGGCGGTACAGGGAACGTTGAAGGTTATTTCATTGAACCAACCATAATTGCCGATGTGGATCCCAAAGCCCGGATTGCTCAGGATGAGATTTTTGGACCTGTGCTTGCGTTCATCAAAGCAGAATCTTTCCAGGATGCTTTGGATATCGCCAATAATACAGACTATGGTCTGACCGGCGCGGTGATCTCACGTAATCGTGAACATCTGGAACAGGCAAGACGCGAATACTTTGCGGGTAATCTGTATTTCAACCGGAAATGTACCGGAGCACTGGTAGGCACACATCCATTTGGCGGATTTAACATGTCAGGCACGGATTCCAAGGCAGGTGGAAGAGACTATCTGCTGTTGTTTACCCAGGCGAAGCTGGTGTCGGAGAAATACTAGACAGAAACTCATAATCCAACTAAAAACTTCTTACATTCGCTTGAATAGTATGCTATTATCCCTGCAAATCCTTTTGTTCGTATAAGAAACACAGATGCTTATTGCCGAAGGCATAAGGAGGGTAACGGATGTTAGGTGTTCAGTTGGTACAGGAACAACGTATTCGGCTGTCCATCACGCCGGAGATGAAACAATCCTTTCATTTGCTAACCATGTCTGGCCAGGATCTGACCCGTTACTTGCTGGATGCGGCGGAGGAAAATCCAGTACTTGAGCTGGAAGAACAAGCTGCGCCTCTCGCCCGGATTCCGCGGAGAATGGATCAGCGCAGGTATGATTCCTATGATCCGTTGCTTCAGGCCAAAGGTGCCGAACCTACTCTGGAACAATTGCTGATTGCGCAAATTCGGGTGATGACACTTCCAGATGAATTGGAAAATATGGCCGTATATTTGGCAGGGTGCGTTAATGATGATGGTTATCTGACGGTTGAACTGGCAGAGGTGCAAGCAACACTTGAGCTTTCGATGAGCAAGATTGCAGCGGGACTGGAGCTTCTCCAATCGCTGGACCCTGCTGGTGTAGGAGCGCGGAATCTGCAAGAATGTCTGTTGCTCCAGATTAGACGTGATCCATTGGCTATTCAGTACGCTGAACGTATGGTGGAAGCGGGATTGGAAGCACTGGTTCCTTTTCACCCAGGTAGAACAGGGAGTCGATTAGGTATGACTTCACGGGAAGCTCAGACTGCCTATGACTATATTACACGTCTGGACCCCAAGCCCTGTCGATCCATCGGATGTACAGAACGGCCACATTACATTATTCCGGATGCCATTGTCAGGTTGCGTAACGGTGAGGCCCATTTTAGCCTGCATGCAGCAGGTAACCCTCGTGTATCGATGAATGAAGCGTGCTTCCGCTGGATCAGGGAAGAGGCTCCGGACGCAATCTGGTCTACCCGCGTGGCAGAGGCGAGGGCTATCATTCGGAGTGTACACTTGCGGCGCAGGACTTTAGTGCGTGTGCTGGCGGCAGTGATGGAAGAGCAGAAGCACTTTTGGGTCAAAGGCCCATCCGCGCTAAAACCGCTTAATTTGGCTGTTATTGCAGAGAAGATTGGCATGCATGAATCAACGGTAAGTCGTGCGGTGAACGGTAAATACATTGACACTCCGCATGGTGTATATGAACTCAGAGCTTTCTTTGCCTCGGGAATCGGCACAACGTCAGGGGATAAAACATCTGCCTCAGCGGTGAAACGTAGATTAAAAGAAATCATTCGCACGGAACAGACTCAGCGTCCCTACTCGGATCGTCATTTGGCCACACTGCTCGCCGAGGAGGGAATTGTCATCTCCCGCAGAACGGTTGCCAAGTACAGGGAGGAACTTCAGATTCTGCCTTCCCTTGAGCGTAAACGGTGGGCTTAATCGAATAACTGGCGTCTTATCATCTCTGAATACAAGAACCCCCGCAAACCGGATAAACGGTCTGTGGGGGTTCTTGTTAATTATTCGTGTTTGGATTGCTGCACAGTTTTCCTGATTACCTACAATCGTTCCATATTACGCAGGAAGTGTTCTCCGGCAATCCCTGGTGTAGTCATCTGTTCCGGATGAAGAATCTCTTCCAGTTCTTCCGGTGTCAGCAATCCGCGTTCCAAAATAATCTCTTGTAAGGAAAGTCCAGTCTTGAGCGCTTCCTTCACGATGGAAGCTGCCACATTATAACCCAAGTGCGGGTTCAATGCCGTAACCATACTGAAACTTTGGTTCATGATTAATTCGCAGCGCTCACGGTTAGCTTCCATCTCTTCAACTGCATAACGCGTGAAAACATCGATGCCGTTATTCATAATTTTCAGCGATTGCAGCAAGTTGAACGCAATAACTGGGCCCATGACATTCAGCTCGAATTGACCGGCTTCACACGCCATACAGATCGTATGGTCGTTCCCCATCACCTGGAAGGATACCTGGTTAATGACTTCCGCCATAACGGGGTTGACTTTGCCCGGCATAATGGACGAACCTGGCTGACGCGGTGGTAGGCGCAATTCATTGAATCCTGCACGCGGGCCTGAAGCCATCAAACGAATGTCATTACAGATTTTGGAAAGGCTAACCGCACATACCTTCAGCGCCGCTGAAAGTTCCAGATAGGCATCTGTGTTCTGCGTTGCATCCACGAGATCCTCAGCTGTTTGTAGTGGAAGTCCGGTAACATCAGACAGGTGCTCTGTAACCTTGACGATATATTCGGGTTTGGCATTGAGTCCTGTACCTACCGCAGTTGCACCCATGTTAATGGTAAGCAAGCGGCGATTGGCGAATTCAAGACGCTCAATATCCCGTCCGATGACACGGGCATAAGCTCCGAATTCTTGTCCAAGGCGAATAGGTACGGCATCCTGAAGATGGGTACGGCCAACCTTGACCACATCGTTGAATTCCACTTCTTTTTTACGAAACGCATCCTGTAGTCTTTTCATGGTAGCGAGTAACGTCTCCGACAGTTGATACGCCGCAATGCGCAGTGCTGTAGGAACCACGTCATTAGTAGATTGGGACATGTTCACATGATTATTGGGATTGCAATGGAAGTAGTCTCCCTTGCTTTTGGTTAACAGTTCCAGCCCGCGGTTGGCCAAAATTTCGTTCATATTCATATTCATGGAGGTGCCTGCACCGCCCTGAATGGAGTCTACAATAAAATGATCCAGATGATGGCCTTTCATCATTTCTTCAGCTGCCATGACGATCACATCGCCAATCTTGCTCGGCAGCATCTTCAACTCCATGTTGGTAATCGCTGCTGCCTTCTTCACCGCAGCCAGAGCCGTGATCAGCTCCCGGTGTACCGGAACGCCGGTAATCGGGAAGTTTTCCACGGCCCGTACCGTCTGAATTCCGTAATAAGCATAAGCCGGGATTTCTTTTTCACCGATAAAATCTTTCTCCGTCCGTGTGGACATAGTAGACATCTCGTTCGCCTCCAGTGGCATCAATAAAAATAGTTCGGCTTCAGCGTTGCTGAAGCGCACTCAGTATATCATTTAAGCAAAATGGATGCCAATCTAAATCATTTGACCTCTTGTGCCGATAATAAATAAAATTAGGGATATCCAAGCTTGTCTTATACATTATGCGCTTTATGGTAGAGAAGTCATGCATGAACGGCAAGTATGGGAGGAATAGAACGTTTTCAGTGATGTATATCACATGAAATTTGGTACTTGATTGGTAAAATAGGAAAAAAGGACTACGGGGTGCGCACATGAAATGGACTTTAGGAGCAAAGACTGTCGCAGGTCTGGTACTGATTTCGATTATTACCTACGGAACTAGCGGCTTTTTTATATTTTTTGTCAAAGACTGGATTACATTAGATATTCCGAATTGGGTATACATATCGATTATTTTGATCATGGGAGTATGCTGGAACGGGATTCTGGGATGGTTTGCCTCACGCTGGCTGACTCGTCCAATCGTTCACCTGTCCCGGGCTGCACAGCAGGTGTCAGCGGGTGATCTGACAACCGAAATTCCGCAGCGACGCACGCAGGATGAACTTACCGTATTATATGATGCTTTTCGCGCAATGGTTTCTAACCTTCGAAGCATTGTAAATGATATTGCAGACAGTACAAGAACGACTTCACAGAACGCACAGTCTCTGAGTGAAGCGATTACCCAGGCTGCCGAACAGATCGAGATGATGTCGGATGCGGTAGATCATATTGCGGTAGGCGTAGAAGAGCAGAAGGTCACTTCCCATCAATCTCTGATCACTGCGGATGAGATGCTGAACGATTTCCAGCGTATGCATAGCCAGTCCATGGACATGACAGAGATGTCCGGTCAGATGGAACGATCGGTGGATCATACCAAACAGACTTTCTCATCGTTGATGAAGGGGATGGACGAGCTGGCCGAGTCGCACAATCGTTCCCGCGACATTATGCTGTTGCTGGAGAAGGAAGCCTCCGATATCGAGGTAATTACCCATTCTGTCAAAAACATTGCTGAGGAAACAGGGTTACTTGCCCTGAATGCTTCTATTGAGGCTGCACGAGCTGGAGAAGAGGGTTCTGGATTTGCAGTCGTGGCGCAGCAGATCCGCAAGCTGGCAGACGAAAGTAAGGAATCGGTACATCGTATTAATGAGCTGATAAGTCGTGTGCAGCAACGGATCAGGGAGACAGCCCAACTGTCTCATGAGCAGCATGGTCTCGTGGTCAATGAATCGGAGCGGACCATCTCTGTGGATCAGACGTTGCATGAGCTGACAGGCACAGTGGAAGTATTTATGAAGGGTGCGCATGATATCGGTTCCAAGATCGCAGAACAGACTGGTCGCGTGGAGCAAACGCACGGTCATGTGAAGAAGATCCAGGGGAAAGCCGGATCGTTCTCGGATGAGGCGAGACGAATTATGGATGCCGCACACGAAGAGACAGCCATCATGGAGGAGATTTCATCCTCGGCGGAAGAACTGAGACAATTAACCGATCGGTTATTAGACAAAACCAAAGCATTCCGGATGCAGCCTTAAGCTGTGTTCGGGATTTTTTTTGTTTTTGAAGAAAAGTTTTGGCATGAGAATTTGCTTATTCTGGTTAAAGCCGAACGTTCTTTCGTGAAAACGGAAATTTGTAAAGATTATTTTATGAAAGATTAACAAATTCGCAACTTGCAGGCGATAAATGAAGATATAATAGGATTATCACAACAGATAAAGGAGCCCAGTATATTGAAAACTTGGACAGGTATCCTGCTGATGATTATTTTGGCGGTAGCTACGATTAGTACAACTTCGGCTGCCAGAACCATGAATGAATCGCAAAAACAGCTTAATATAGATGATCAATCCAGCCAGACCGCAGTGGTCGAGGCTTCCAATATAGATAAAATGCATGACACAGCGAAGACAACACAGGAATCCATTCCCGTGAAAGAGGAATATGTTTCGGTAGCTCCAGAGAATAAGAACGTCAGATTATACCCTATGAAAGTTGAGGGTTCAGGTTATATATATAACGGAATGATTTTAGAAGTGGACGGTAAAACGCAAGAATTTAGTGATTGGCAGGGAGAAGGTGGGTCTTACAAACCCGAAGTGCACGAGCTGGATCTGAATGGAGACGGCCAGAAAGAAATTATTGTTCTGTACACGGAAGGTCATGGAACAGGTATTTATTTGGGACAAGCACGTATCATTAATCCGGTAACGCTGGAGGAGATGAAGATGCAATCTCTGGATGAGATTGCGAAACAGCATGTGAAGTCAAAAGTTACGGTTAGATCAGACCGCGTGGATGTTGATGTCGCCGTTGATGGCGTTCAAGCAGAACCTTTACGGATTGAGGAAGATACAAGTGGCGGCGTATATAACGAAGAGTTGGGATTCGGTGGAGTAACCTATTACAGTGTAGAAGATGGTCAGCTTGTCGTATCAGCAGCAGGATCTTACGGTGCGGCTTTATATGCGGGTGATCTGACATTCACTTATGAGTATCAAGATGGCGAGTGGAAGGCCGTAGATTTGAAGTACAGTATGGAAGTGTATGAAGAAGAATATTATGAAACTTTTGATTAATGGCGTCATGTTGATATCGTAATACAGCGGGAATTGAAAGTTCTCGAGTGTGGAGTTAAGTGAACATCTGACAAGAATATCTTCCTTACTCCGTATACGGACAGTGGGAAACAGGGCGAGGCTGAAAAAAAATCGGGACATACAGCCTCGTTTTGTGCTGCCCGGAAATAGGCACAGTGTACTAAAAACGTAGGAAACAATTGACTTTATCGCTTTAGTCGTTTAAATGTATAAAGGACGAATCATTTTAACATTCAGGAGGGATTTTGATGAAGAAAAAGGTTGTACTGGGTTTGATGGTAGGCACATTAACGCTTGGAATCGGAACAGGTGCACTCGCAGCAACAGGACTGGAACAGATTAAAGCCTATCTGAACAGCAAGATTACGCTAAAAATGAATGGTGCCACGGTGACAGCCAAAGATGCCAATGGTAAAACAGTGTTGCCTATCACTTACAACGGAACGACTTATTTGCCTGTGCGTGCTGTGGGATCCTTGCTTGGGACAGAGATCACTTATGACAGTGCAACTTCATCCGTCCTGATTGGCGGAAAGAATGGATCTGAGCCCGTAACCAACGGAAAAGTAACGCTGAGTGCACTTGGAACATCCGTACTGGGATCTACCGCTTGGCACACCAAAGATCCTAAGGATACCACATATAAAGGCAAGGATTACAAGGATGTTTATCTGCATAATGATCCTACGAAACAGGGGGATGATATCCAGATTAATACGGGTAAAAAGTATTCTTCTCTGCACTTGGAACTTGCCGCGCTGAAAGGAAATCAGGAGATTCATATCTATGATCAGGATCTCGCGACACTCAAAAAGTTCAATATCACTCCAGAAAGCGGTATGATGAGTCTAGATGTGGATGTTAAAGGTACAGACGCTGTCTATGTAGAGATTGTATCTGAAGATCCGGGTTCGGCTCTGTTTGTACCGCTCACAACATCGTATCTGACGAAGTAAAACACAATCTGCAAGTTTGCGACCTTACAGAAGGGGCAAGACAAGCATAAACATAAAAAAACGATGATTCACTAGGCGATTCCTGAACCGTATCCGGTATTCAGAGTTGCCTGGTGAACATCGTTTTTATTTTCTTTTTGTTACGAATATTAACGAATGACGGTATCCAGCGGTTTGAGATTGGCTTCAATCTCGGCGCGGCGACCTTCAAGGAATGGAGGCAAAGCAAGCGATTCACCCAGATGCTCCAATTCTTCGTCTGTATCAAATCCCGGACCATCAGTTGCAAGTTCGAACAGAATACCGTTTGCTTCACGGAAGTACAGGGAGCGGAAGTAGAAGCGATCTACAAAACCGGAGTTAGGGAATTGGAAGTTACGAACCCGTTCCACCCATTGTTTCAGTTCTTCTTCGTTATCCACACGGAATGCAACATGGTGTACGCTGCCACGTCCAGGACGCTCTTGGGCAAGGTCATTCCGTTCCTCAACATGCACCTCGGAGCCGCTGCCACCTTCACCGGATTCAAAAACGAGTACATCAGGTTGACCTGGAGTAAAGGCAGGGTAACTTCCTTTAGCTCTGAAACCGAGCAATTCTGTAAGAACCGGAGCGGTAAGGGAAGCATCTTTTACCGTAAGATGGATAGGGCCAAGACCTACAATGCCATACTCGGCAGGCACAGGACTCTGATCCCATGGTTTACCACCAGCGACACCTGTGTTGTTTTCATCCGAGACCAGAATCAGACGTTGTCCTTCAAAGTCTGTGAACGAAAGCGTGGCACGACCACCCCGTTCAACAATCTCTCCATGTGGGACTTCGAATTCGTCAAAACGCTGCTGCCAGTAAGTCAGTGCTGCATCACTTGGAACGCGCAGTGACGTTCCGGATATGCTGTTCACCCCTTCACGAGTCTGTCCGGCCATCGGAATCTCGAAGAAGGTAAGTTCGGTACCCGGATTGCCTTTTTCATCGCCATAGAAGAGATGGTAGACGGACACGTCGTCCTGGTTGACCGTTTTTTTAATGAGGCGCAGACCCATGATGTTGGTGTAGAAACGATAGTTCTGATCGGCATGTGCTGTAAGAGCGGATACGTGGTGAAGTCCTTTGATTTGCATATTAATTCCTCCTAATTTAGGTTATACGTTCAACTAAGGATTATTTACACTGGCACTCCGATGACAGAACAACCTTCCGATCGCTGTTATCCCCAGATTTTTTGACTCCTTTTTTGAAAGGGGAAATCCGGGGATAGCATATGCTTCCGATGTAGCTTTCTTTCAGAAAGCTTTTAGGCGAACGCTCTGCTTCTTCAGGTTATTTCTGTCCTCTCCGTTATCGTGTAAAAGTTCAGTTGAACATTTTTTGAGTTTATTTTAATTTATTCTTTTTTAAGAAAGTTACTAACTTTTCGTTTGTTTTGTTTCTGAATTTATCTTAACATAAAGATATTTAAATTACAATGCTTATTTAGAATTCCAACTGGACAGTACTTTCATTCAATGGCAAAATGAAAAAGTTAACATTAAAGAGAGATACTGTTTGTGAGATCCTTGTAAAGGAGAGAAGAGATTCATGGCGTATCCAACATGGCTGGACCCTTATGATGCAGAGCCGTTTATCCTGTTCTCCACTTCACATATCGTTTCAATTAGCGTAATTACAGCATTGATTGTACTGATGTTTTTGCTTCGACACCATCTTCGATCATGGTCAGAGAGGGCACGCCGCATACTGCGAATTGTTCTGGCTTGTATCATGTTTGCCTGTGAAATCGTGTTGCAACTCTGGTATGTGTATGGAGGGATATGGAGCCTGCAGACGTCACTGCCACTCGAACTATGCAGTCTGTCTCTGCTATTATCGGCGTTGTTACTGTTAACACGCAGTCGACTGTTACATTCTGCACTGCTGTTTGCAGGTATTGCTGGAGCCCTTATGGCGATCCTTACGCCTAATCTGGGTTATGGTTATGCACATTTTCGATTCATTCAATTTTTCGTTGCTCATGCCTGCATTATTCTGGCTTTACTCTACATGACCTGGGTGGAACAGCTGCGACCTAGCTGGAGATCTGTAGCAGGTTCGACGATATTTGTGAATGTGGCAGCACTAATCGTATACGTTGTAGATGTCATGCTTGACGCGAATTACATGTTTTTGAGACACAAACCGAGTACACCCTCGGTGCTGGATGTGCTAGGTCCGTATCCCATGTACATCCTTGGGGAAGAGATCCTTGCATTAGTCTTGTTCTCGCTGATGTACATTTTGCTCTTTGCCATTCCAGATCGGTTGAAGCATCGTGTGAAAAAAGGTAAAAGCTCCGCGGTATAGGGATAATCCTAGTAGTTGCGCCTGCGCCGCATTATAAACTCTTTATATAAAACATCCCGCAGTAATCTGAACGGATCAGATTGCTTACGGGATGTTTTGGCGTTGTCCCTGGAAGGGACCAACTTATCTTTATATTTTTATCCACGGAGCAGAGATTCCGCACCATCCACATAGATTCGTGTACCTGTAACATGAGAGGCTTCATCGGAAGCGAGGAACAGGACGAGGTTTGCGACTTGCTTCGACGTTCCGGGTTCGCCCTTAAGCGGATGTTCATGACCCTCAGGGAATTCAACGGGAATCTGTACTTCTTTCAGATCATCCGACGGATAGGTATTATCATCAATATTGGTATCGATGGCACCTGGGCAGACGGCGTTTACACGGATCTTATAACGAGCCAGCTCCAGTGCAGCCATCTTGGTAAACGCAGTTTGTCCCGCTTTGCTGGAAGCGTATGCAGAGAAACCGATCCCTGAGAAGACCCGGTTACCGTTGATGGAACTGGTGATAATGATGCTGCCGCCATGTTCTTTCAGATGGGGAATAGCATATTTTACGGTTGCGAAGGTTCCTCGCATATTGATCTCCATCGTCTGGTCCCAGTCCTCGATTTCCATCGTTTCAATCGGGGCCATTGTTCCGTTAATGCCTGCATTTGCAAATATAATATCCAGTTTACCCGCTTCAGCCGCAGCCTGATTGATCGCCTTCTGCACATTATCCGGTTTGGAGATATCACATTCGATCACATACGCTTCTCCACCAGCCTTTTCAATCGTCTGCTTGGTTTCCTCCGCATTTTCGGGTGTGCGATCCAGCATGTACACTTTGGCCCCATGCTCGGCGAATCGAATAGCAGTAGCCTGACCAATACCGGATCCACCTCCGGTTACAATCGCGACTTTGCCTTCCAAACGTTGTTCTGTCATCTCTGATCCCTCCAAGAGTTAGATTATCGTTGTACGCTCTACTTCTAACATACCCGGCTCAAGATGCGTGAATCATATGTGTATATATCAAAAAGAACAGGACCGCAATGCGGCCCTGTTCTTTGAACAGATCATCTTCATGATCTGTCTGCAGTAATATTATTTTGGCATGTGTGATAGAAGACATCCTTAGGTCATGCCCTGGCTTACTTATGTTTCTTCCAGTCCATTGCACTGTTATTGAGCAAATATTCGAAATCGTTATCTCGGCGCTTCTGCTCCGCTTGGCGAGCTTCTTCTGCTTGCTGACGTTCCTGCTCTTTAAGAGCCGCTTCAGTAGCCTTCGCTTCATCCGCCTGAGCTTTCAGCTTCTCCAGCACATCACTGCTAAGCAGATCCTTCAGTGTTGTGGGTTTATCCTGTGCTACTGCTGCTTTGGGAGCAGGAGTGCGTTTTTTGGATTTTGCCATAGGAAAATCTCCTTTCCAAACATGAATCAGGTTCCATTTATCGTACAGTAGTCATAGTATATCAGGTTCCCGTAAAGCATTCCATGAATCTCCGGAACAAAAGCAGGAAAACGAGGGTTGCGTGACGAATGAAAACGGGTATAAAATCATATACTATTACCGATACTGCGACTATTCCCTGGAGAAAGGAGTCGTTGTTCGTGGAAGTAAACCGTGGTTTACTGAAAGGGCTTGCATGGGGCGTTGCCTTTAGCTGCCCGTTATGGATTGCGATTATCGGCTGGTTACGTTTGATGGGATGGATGTATTGAGGATGATGCCGGAAGAGGTCATTTTTTATAAAGTCATATATGTAACCGCTATCATTAAAATCAATAAATAAAGCTCTGCCTTGCGAGATACGCACAGGACAGAGCTTTTGTTTGTTTAGAGTTCCTTTCAAGTCATAACCATGGATTATTATCCGTTTGGAAAGGAAGTTAATTAAGGCATTTTTACCGGTTCTGGATACTTCAGACCGTGGGTGTCTACCGTAACTTTTTTCATAACTTGATCCGTAACGGGTTTGTCACCTTCACCTATTTTCTGAGCTGCAATGTTATCCACAACTTCCATACCTTCGGTCACTTTTCCAAAAGTAGCATAGGCATTATCCAAATGATCCGCGTCAGCTAACATGATGAAGAATTGGGAGCCTGCGGAATCCAGATCTCCATCTTTTCGTGCCATGGAAATAACTCCGCGAGTATGATTCAGGTGGTTTTTGTGACCGTTGGATGTAAATTCGCCCTTAATCGTGTATCCCGGGCCGCCCGAACCGTTACCATTTGGGTCACCACTTTGAACCATAAAGCCCGGAATGACCCGGTGAAAGATCAGGCCGTCATAGAACCCTTTATTCGCAAGGGAAATGAAATTATACACCGTGTTGGGCGCAATCTCGGGATAGAGCTCAATAACGATCTTTTTACCATCCTGCATCTCAATGGTAGCCACCGGGTTTGGACCTTCAGGTGCGGCCGGGACCGGCGCTTGCTCGGCACTGGTTGCAGGGCGTCCGCAACCACTAATGACGATAAGCAGCATCGCAAGAACGAGCGATACTGCGGTTGTTTTTTTCCACCGTAAAGACATGAAAACGTTCCTCCTTGCATCTCTGCATTATATATTTTCTCCAAATCATATTTGGATATTTACCCAACTATCATACCGTTTTTGTGGACAAGATGGCAATGTAATACATGTGTTTGTGGTGAACAAGGGATGGCCTTCATAGAATGATGGGTGTAAAATAAGGAAAATGCTTCCGCATCGGGGACGTACGGGTCTGTTCCGTCCGCTCCAATACACGGCAGTCCCGGCGTCAGTAACGGAAAGGGCGTGCGGGTATATGAACTTCTCGTGGAAGCGCAATCTGGTCATATTGTGGATTGGTGTATTTTTTTGCAGCACCGCCTATTCGATCTCGATTCCATTTCTGCCTCTGTTTCTAAGTGCTGACTTGGGGGTTCGTGATCACCTGGAGTTATGGTCAGGACTGGCATTTGGCATTACGTTTCTTGCGAGTGCACTCGTGTCTCCGTTCTGGGGATCACTGGCTGACAAATACGGACGCAAGCCCATGCTGATCCGGTCGGGATACAGCCTTGCCGTCTTGTATTTAATTAATTATTTCGTGCAGGACCCGTATTCTCTGATTGTTGTTCGATTGTTTCAAGGTCTGCTTGCAGGGTTTGTTCCAGCAGCGATAGCCCTGGTAGGCACGAATACACCTGAAGAGAAGACTGGTTATGCACTTGGTATTATGTCCACTGCAGGAGCCACTGGTGGTATTATCGGACCGTTAATTGGTGGCGTGGTGAGTCATTATTATGGCAACCGGAATGCATTTTTGTTTTCGGCTATTGTTGTGTTAGTCTCCGCGATCATCGCAACCTTCTGGGTAAAAGAAGAGAACTTCAATCGGAACAAAGCGCGTTCCCACGTCATGGATGACATTCGTGAAGCAAGAGCGAATCGTTTGTTTATGACGGTGCTTGGCATGATGGGCATATGTACGTTCTCCGTCATGATTCTGGAGCCATTATTGACGGTCTATGTGATGGAGATGGGCGTTCAGCCGGATCGTGCCTCACTCAGCTCGGGTATTATTTTCTCAGCGGTGGGGGTAGCAACAGTTATTATGGCACCGCGTTGGGGCAAGATTGGTTCAAGGATTGGATACGGTAAAGTGTTGATCATTGGACTTGTTGGTGGGGCTGTAGGGAATCTTCTGCAGTTCTTTACAACAGGATATATCGCATTCGGCATTTTACGATTTGTGTATGGTTTATTCTTTGCGGCTGTATTTCCAGCAATTAACGCCATGATTGTGCAGGCTACCGCATCGAGTTTCCGGGGCAGGGCTTTTAGTCTGAATCAATCCGCTGCCCAGATCGGGACGATGGCGGGACCGATTATTGGTGGTGTACTTGGGGGCTGGCTGCCGATACGCTGGATATTTATTATTAATGGAGTGGCATTGATCATCACTGCGATGGTAGCGAAGTGGTCAGGATTGGATCACAAACTGCCCGTGGCAAGTAAGGTTTCCGCTAAGCGATGATGCTAAATCACTAAGAGTACGTGAACTTACAGGTAACAAAAAAGATGACGCTGTGAAATTACAGACGTCATCTTTTTTAAGTCTACTACGGATCTATATAAGTTAGTCATCCGAAGAGGGCTTACGAGAAGCCTTCTCTTTGGGAATGGCATGCTCGACCGCATCACGTTGATCCTCATCCTCAAGTGCTTCGGGGAAGGAGTCCTCAGTGAACAGTCCGAAGTCCGGGTCAATATCCCGTTCGGTCACGAGATTATCCGGTTCATGCACATGCTTTTGGCGATCTTCCTTCATCGTGTATGCACCTCCTCATTCAGGATGTCATAACAGCTGTTAATGTCGCGGTGGAATGTCGTTCTCTGGTTTAGCATCCGCACCAGCACCATTAAGCAAGTCGGTACCATGCAACGCATCCGGATCGGGTGCAGCAGGATCAACCGGACTGTTCGGTTGCAGAAGATCTGCATCCGGTACAGATTCCAGCGGTGTCTCAGCCAAACGTGAATCCAATTCCGGCTCATCCACAGCGGTTGCGGCTACGGGTGCCAGATCCGAATCTTCCGTAACAATCCGTCTGCCGGAAACTTCATCAAAGGTGTCCATATCGCCTTCCGGGACTTCCGTCTCTGGTGGAATATCGCGGGACCTCTGATAACGGTCATAATAGCGGTCGCTCTCTTCGTTACTAATTGGTTTGTCAGACATGAGTAACACTTCCTTTCATTGTCGGTTGTCCAAAGCTTCTTACTCCGTAGTTACCCAAAGCGCTAGTGTTGTAATCTTGCACAGGTTATTATCTCCGGGTGTTCACTACGATATGAATGCCTTAGAATTTGGGGAATACATATTTAACCAAGAAGTATAAGAATCCGAAAAAGATAATGATATATGCGGCATATTTAATAAATGTGGAAGCGACCATACTTGAATCCGATTTATGCTGAACATCCTTATGTTCTACCTCAACCGTACGATGGGGCTCATTCATTGTAATCATCTCCTTAGCGTGTTTGTTTGCTTTGAGAAACCATTACACCCGGAGCAAAGGATTGAATCGCAGCCACCGTTTTTACAGCTTTTCCTGTTTTGCCTATGTTATGATGAAGCTTGAATATGTAAGGGAGGGATTCATGTGGACTGGTATACACTGGGTAATATGATCACACGCATCCGTATCGGGCAAAAGGCGTCCACACCCGGGTTCTCCCGTACCGTCATCCGTCGTCCGGATGGTTTGTTTTGGGTAGGCGGTATATGGTCCGGGCAAGTTGTCCAGTTACGGGATTTCCTTTTTTCCGACATATGGACCATCTATGATGATGAGGAGACAGAGCAGTGGCTTGAATTTCGCAGTCAAGTTGAACAGAAAGAACGGGAAATGATAGTGAACCAGTTCGAAGACTTGCATGATTAATCGGATAACTTTAACAATAAAATGGAAATAAGACTATAAATCGACTTAAATGTGAAATTTCATTTTATCTCAAGAAGGTGACGTGACAAACGGTGGCGAATGATAAATGAGAGAATCTAAGATAGGGAAAATTAGAACTTTGAGGTGCTGTGAATGAAAAATGTGCCCAAAGCTATCGTCATCTTATGGATGAGTGTATTGATTATTCTAGGCATGCCACATGGGATAGTCTTTGCAACTACAGGAGTGGTTCAGCAACCTGTATCCATTACAGGATGGGAAGTAAAATGGGGGAACGTTGACGATCAAGGATTCATCAGTGAGGTTAAGGGAGCAGACGAAATATGGGAAAAGCAGGGCAGTGATAAGTTAGAGTATAGCAATACGGATCGATCGAATTCTTTATGGACTCGCCTGACCATTCCTGAGTTGAGTGAGGAAAGTTCAGCCATTCGATTTGAGAACATTAAAGGCAATCATATTGTTGTTTATCTGGAAGACCGCAAGGTCTACGAGAACTATCATTACAATTATGATAATAATGCTGTGTTGCTGCCCTTATCCAGCGAAAATTCAGGTGACACGCTCTATGTATGGTCGCAAAATGAAAAAGGCCGTCTGGGGATACAAGGTATTGTTCAGGTTGGACCTTATGCCGCGTTACAGGAGAAATATATTCATAACGGACTTATTGATGTAATTTTGGGCGCGACCTTTGTGTTCACAGCGATTACGATGCTGAGTTGTACATTCTTCCTTGGCAAATTCCATAAGGGATTATGGATCTCGCTATGCATCGTGATGGGTTCCATCGGCACGATGATCATCACGTACTCGCAATTTTTGTATACGTTCTATCAGGTATATGGTGACCTGTATTCCGTAGTCTTTGATCTGGCGATGCTGCTGGGTATGCCAGCGCTATGTTATTTTTTTGAACAGATTATCGGGCCAGGACTGCATGGAATCTTCACCAAACTGCGAAAAATACTATTCATATATTCAGTTATCGCTGTATTCTCTCTATTTATCTATGTTACTTCAGGTGGGCAATGGGAGATCCTCTACAATCTGCTCGTACAGCGTGTGGTTGGCATTGTGCTGGTCATTCTGCTGACAATCCTGTTAGTTGGTACTATCGCCAAAGCGCTGCAACGAAATCGGGAAGCTATGCTGCTTGCAACGGGATTTGGTACATTTGCCTTGATCAGTGTGGCTGAACTGTTATGGTATTATCAGCGGAGTGGGACGTATCATCTGTTATGGTGGAAATGGTCCATGGTTGCATTTGTGATCTCGTTGATTGCCATTCTCGGAAGTCGTTTTGCCGAAAAACATACTAAAGTTCTAGAGTATTCCAAGGAACTGGAGCTGTTCAACAATGAGTTGCAGCGATCCGAAAAGATGGAGATTATTAGTGAATTGGCCGCTTCCGTTGCCCATGAAGTACGTAATCCACTTCAGGTGACAAGAGGGTTCTTGCAACTTATGACGGAACAGGAAGACAACAAAAATAAGGGGTATGTGCGAATTGCACTGGAAGAACTTGATCGGGCTTCGGGCATCATAACGGATTTTCTTACCTTTGCCAAACCTGAGTTTGATCATATTATCTCGCTCAATATCTCGGATGAGTTCAATCATATTGAAGGCATTCTTGTACCGATGGCTAATCTGGAAGGTGGTAAAATCACCACTGACATTCCGCCAGATCTATATATTCGAGGCAATTCCTCGAAGTTTAAGCAGGCTTTTATCAATATTATTAAGAACAGTATTGAAGCTCTGCAGGGACAAGGCCAGATTGATATCTGGGCGTACAAGCAGGACGGAATGATTAAGGTGCATGTCAGGGATAACGGAGAAGGAATGGACGAGGAAGCACTCTCCCGGTTGGGCGAGCCTTATTTCTCCAATAAAATCAAAGGCACAGGCCTCGGCATGATGGTGACATTCCGTATTGTTGAAGCGATGCAAGGACAGATCAGCTTTACAAGCACCAAAGGGGTAGGAACAGAAGCGGTTGTAACTTTTGTCGAGTTCGTCGATTGACGAACTCACAGAAGGATACAGCGGCTTTTTTTGTTCCTACCCCTAATTTCTTACACTACAAGATTAGCTCACCCGAATTAACTTCTCCAAGGTCCGCAATTCACATCATAATTTACTTTGGAAGGATTGGGAGGTATGACAAGTACATAGTCATTCTGCTGCTCCTCAACAGTACGGACCTGAATGTGCTCCGGAATTACGATGCCAAACGCTTCACGAAGCGCCTGCTTCGGATTGGAGTGCAATTGTTGTCTGAAGTGCTCGTCAGTCCAAGCCTTTTCAATAATATCCTCATGCAACGTTTTCTCTGATACCATCATCGTCAACATTCCCTTCATATTTAAAATTAAACTGAATCAGCTTAGTCGTTATGCTCAGAATCCCAACTGTTGCTCGCTAATCCAGTGATGAAACCCACCTTGGAGGAGCTGTTTCTTCCGTTGTGTAATGTCCTGAACAGCTTTTACTAAAGTGTTGCATAAATAAGAATTAAACGCCTCAAGATGCGATATTCCTAAGTTAGACGATGTTAGTGTACGATTATAGTGATAAGCAATGTCTACGTAAGAGTTCATGAGTTGTGTATTGTATACATTGTCATGTATACGGTCGCTTAGAGGATGAACTGGATAGTTATGATTCAATGCTGCGGATATGTGGGAGAGGTAGCTGTTGTAGTTTCCATGCACAGCATCTTGTTGCGTGTCTGTGAAGTCATCGGTCATCTGGAGTGTCATGAGTGTGATGTTGATGGCAGAACACACCGGGATGATCCGGTCGGACTGATTCAGCAGAAGCAGTGCACCAGTAGCTCCAATGAGGAGAGGGGCAGCCTTTTGCGCAATCAACAAGGGATTCTGTTGGAAATAATCAATGGAATGCTCACCCGTAACACTCACGGCCCAATCCACTACATATTGTCTGAAATAGACCCAGAACGTGGAGGAAGGATTGAATAATACCGAGTAAGATTGAAGTGCATCCATGTAATATAGATTACCAAGAGATAACTTCAATGTGGCATTCTCCGGTTGTTCATCCATCACGTCGTCCTGATTCAGAAAATATAACATATGGATGAGACAGGCTGTACTTAATTGGTGTGCTTTCTCTGGGGGTAGTTTATCTGAGTGTTGCATCCAAAGTGGAGTGATGTACCCGATGTAGCTGTGTCCCGAATCTCGTAACAGCGGATTAACCGAACGAAGCTGCTCTAATGCATGTCCTGACAAGGGTTCGGGATATTCCCGTACGAGTTGTTCCGCTGAAGCAAACACGACCTCCAGATCGGATCTAAACGGATCTAACCAATCTCTCAGCATTATTACATATCGTCCTTCCTGCGATAAGGTGACTAAGGACTGTTCGACTAGATCATGAAGTTACATTTAGTATAGCGGAAATAAACTGAAAAAAATAGGATTTTTTGTGATCAATTGTGAGAAAAATGATGACTTTTTGTATTTTATGGCATAAAAAAGTGGATTTTAGGCTCAAACTAGGAAGGCACAGGATTTCGACATCGGAAAGGCGGCAGAAAAATGAATTTGAAATGGAAAACATGGATGGCAGCCGGATTGGCGGCCGTAGTCATAACAGCAGCAACAGGACATGTAGCTTTTGCTGATTCAACGGTTCGGGCTGAGGAACATGACGATGCGTCAAAAGTTTCTTCCTCCGGTAAACCAGCGAAGCCATGCATGCAGGCAGGACACGGTCTGTTTATGATTGGTGAGACGGCAGACTTGCTTGGGATTGGACTTCGGGATCTGAAAGAACAGATGGAACTTGGCAAGACGTTGTCCCAGATTGCGAAAGAGCGTAAGGGACTTAGTGAGGAACAGTTATTGCAGAAGTTGAAGCCTACACTTGCACAGCGTCTGGATCAAGCTGTGGAAGAAGGTTGTCTCACCAAGGAACAAGCAGCAGCCACGAAGGCGGACATGGATACCAAGTTGAAAAAGGTCATTAATACCCCGCTGCGTGATTTGCGGCGTGAATTTGCCCACCATGGCAAACGTTCCATGGTAGATAAGGGCGAAATTGCCCGGTTTATTGGAGTGACCCCTGCTCAACTGCATGAGCAGCTTCAGGGAGGGAAATCCCTGGCTGAGATTGCTCAGGCAAAAGGCATTAGTGAAACGCAGCTGGTGGACAAGCTGAAGGAACAATTAACGGGTGATCTGAAGAGATTTGTGAATCAGAAGGGCAACGTACATCCAGCCCCGGGTCCCCAGGAACCTGTTCCTGGACGATCAACTTCGAGCGAAGTAAATTAAAGAAGAGCGTCTCCGTGAGGGGACGCTCTTCTTTATTCTAAAACGGCTCACTCGTTCCCGGACTGCGAGTTGAGCCGGGTGACGGAGTTCGCTCAGGTGAATTTCTTTTGTCCATAGCAGCTGATGGATTGGGAGTTAAACGTGGTTTGCGCATTAACCCTACGGTGAAACGTGAGCCAGGAAGCTTGGACAGCGCCCAACTGATTGCAAGAGCAATGCCAACTGTTACAAGGAACGATAGCAACGTTACAGGCAGATGCCATCCACTGAGTTGAAGCGGTCTGGTGACGTAAGCGATCGCGTAGATCACCAGTGCATGAACCAGATATCCACCAAATGAATAGCGGCCAATCCAGGCTAAGAGGCGCTGAAACCATGTATCTTTGCCCCGCATCAGTACAAGGAAACCATACATCATAAACATCTGAGCCATAATGATCAGGAATGTGGTTGGTTTCAGATAGGTGGAGATATTCAGATTAACAACATCCCCGGACCCACGCAGCACATCGTAACCAAGCCATATATACATCCCTATAAACAGACAGATCGTCCATGGCAGGATCTTTGTGGTCCAGCTCCTCCAGCTATCCACTGACCAGGCACATACGGCACCCAGTAAAAAGTAAAACCAGTACATCACCCATGAATAGGAGCGATATTGCAGCAACGTTGACCAAGGCTCAGACATGGATTCTGTCCAGCCCTCCATATTATAGTAGGACCATTGCATAAGCAGGGCATATAGTACTGCTGCAAAGAGAATTAGTCCGATAATGACTTGCATGGGCGTGAAACGTGAGGTGTTCTGGATACGTCTCTGAATGGCTTTTGCTCCTGTCCAGAACAGGGGGAACAGAATATAGAATTGAAACACCATAATGACAAACCAGAGATGATATCCCGTCTGTGGTATAAACAGTTCACGAATCAGACTGCGAAAATCCGGTATGCCTGCAAGCCAGAACGCGGGGGTGAAGATACGGACAGAAAGCCAGTAGATCAGTGTCCATACGACAAACGGCATATAGATATCGCCAAATCGCTTTCGAATGAAGCGAGGATATTCCGGTTTGGTGTTACGATGATGGTAAAACAACATTACACCCGATAGAAATACAAACGTTGGCGTACCAAATCGGGTCAGATGATAAATCATGGTCAGCATAATGGAATCCGGTTGTTCAATATCAGCGCGATAGATATACTCAGCGATACTATGCTGCATGACGATTGCCAGAAAGGCAATGCCCCGCAGTTCGGTCCATTCCGTTATTCGCGGTTTTTTCACATTGTAATCCTCCCTCCAGGAACCGGAGTTCATCATATAAGGGTACCCGTTAAACATTAAGACTGCATTAAATGGAGAAAATAGGTACAAAAAAAGACGGCTTTGGCCGTCTTTTCTATTGATATATCTCATGCTTGTTTTAGTTCTGTTCCTCTGATGATGGAGTCTCTGAGGACTCGGCATCTTCTTCAAACAGTTTCTGAATGTAGGACTGGAGTTTGGTTACATCAACACCCAGCACCTGAGCTGAGCCGACGAGTTCATTGGTGAGTAGTTTGTTCGGTGGAATCTGCTGCTGATCGATATCGTTCACATGGATATCGAAGCCAAGTGATGCGAGTTTTAACATCTGGGTTGGACTGAGGTCCGTCTCAATGTAGGGAGCGATCGCTTCCAGGATATCAGGGATTTTGAAGAGCGACGTAGTGCTCTGCATTTTCTTGGCCAGCTCGGTCATGAAGATCCGCTGCCGTTCGGTACGGGTGAAATCCGATGTGGCATCATGCCGGAACCGAACATATTGCAGGGCGGTTTTGCCGTCCATATGCTGCAATCCTTTTTTCAAGTCAATGTCGTACATATGTTTATCTGCTTTACTGGTGTAATACATGTCTTTCTCCACATCGATCTCAATGCCGCCTACCGCATCAACAAGTGCCATGAAACCTGTAAAGTCTGTGTAGACATAATGCTGAATGGGAATACCGAGCAGATCACTGACGGTTTGTTTGGTCAGCTCCGCACCCCCGTAGGAAAAGGCTGCATTAAGTCTGCTTTTGCCATGCCCGGGAATGGCGACATAGGTATCACGCAGTACGGAGAATAGATGGGCTTTCTTGGTGACCGGATCAATGGAAGCGACCATGACCGAGTCTGAGCGTCCTGCATCGTCGCCTCTCGAGTCTCCACCAAGGAGCAGAATGTTCACTCGTTCCTGGCCCTCCCATCTGGGAATCGTTGTTGTTGGTGTGTCTGAATCGCTGTCTGTGCCGGAAGAGGACGAGTTGGATGAAGTCCCGGAAGCCGTGGAGATGCTATTGGCAAAATGAACAATCGAATATCCGTAATATACAACGACACCTGTAATCGCAAGTGCCAGGGTCAGGGCTGTACCCCATAACCATTTTTTAAGCATAATCTTCACCTTTCTATGATTGAACTGATATGTAACCCAAACTAGTTTAACAAAAAGAAAGCAAAATGTCCTCTTTGATTTCGTAACTTCGGTCAATGTGAGGAATGTTTGACAAATAGTTAGTGTATATTTATTATGTAAAAAATAATCTTGTTTTGTGTAATGGGGGTATTAAAAGCCAGTTATGAATCAATCACTATTTAATTGGATTAATCAGTTTGCAGACCAAATACCGTTTCTGGACTGGTTTATGATCACATCATCCGAGTATGCGGTTTGGGTCATGATTGCACTGCTCGTTATCGTATGGTTTCTCGGCGATCCATCGAAACAACGAATTGTTTTTTATGCCTGTGTGGCTTCCATTGTAGCGCTAGTTCTGGCCAAATGGGGGATATCACCAGCGGTCGGTCATCCAAGACCTTTTGTGGAAGGGACTGTGCATCAGCTGGTTGCCCATGTACCTGATCCTTCTTTTCCAAGTAAACATGCTTCCGCTGTATTTGCTCTAGCGGCTGCTTCATTCTTTATTGGACGTCGCTTCGGGTCATGGATGTTGTTACTCGCTGTGTTGACAGGGGTGTCGCGTGTATATGTTGGTGTGCATTATCCAGGAGATATTCTGGGAGGATTCATTCTCGGAAGTCTGCTTAGTGTGGTTCTGATTACAACCCGCAATTATACCAAGTCGATTCCCGACTTCTTCATTAACATACACCGTCGTGTTTTTCGTTAGCTTTTGAAAGTAATGTCTAGTGAAGTTTTGGTAGTTTATTGAAAGAAGTCTCTTATCTCTGGTTCTGCCAAAGATGGGAGACTTTTTTTGTGTTATGTTCGAAGTTACATGAAATTTATAGAAATTGAATCCTAACATCTACAATTCATGACGATAGGTGACGATATATTATAAATATGTATTATTTTGAGGAGTGGGACACATGGAAGACACGCGGGGGAATAAGTTGGGGATATTGAAGTTAACGATTCGAGGCAAGTTACTGACTGGTTTTCTCATAGTCGTGGCTCTGTTGATTGTTGTAAGCGTTTATGCGTTAATACAGATCCATAATATGTCTGGTAAAGCCAATGATGTGGACCAGACCTGGATGCCGAGTGTAAGCCTGCTAGGTATGATAAATGGTGATGTTTCGGATGTAGAGCGGTTGGCGTTGGCGATTATCGTTGAACAAGACGAAGAAGAAAACGTCAAGGTGAATGAAGCGTTAAAGTTGCTCCTCACGAAGATTGAAGATGAGCGTAAACAGCTGCTAACGTTCATTGAGAGCAATGATGAAGCAATGAAGCTCTACAATGATTTCAGTACGAATTATGATGCTTATGTGGAGAAAATGCCTGCATTCATAGAATTCGGTATTGCAAATAACTATGAAGAAGCAAGTAGACTGCACACTGAAGCCTATCCATTGTGGTATACAGCTAACGACACGATTGCCAAGCTGATCGAATCTGGGAATAAAGGATCGGATGCAGCAACGAATGATTCTGTCGAGTTGGCTGAGAATACATTTAATGTGATTTTGGCCGTGACGATTTTTGCATTCCTGCTAGCTGTGTTCATTGCCTTCTTCATTGCAAGCATCATCTCACGTCCAATCAAAAAGATGAATGAAGCGGCCATGGCTATTGCCAATGGTGATCTGACGGGTGAGACGATTGTACTTAAGAACAAAGACGAATTGGGAACGCTGGCGGCTTCCTTCAATACCATGAGTGGTAATTTGCGCTCCATGATTGAATCGGTATCGATGACTTCTGAACAGGTAGCGGCTTCATCGGAAGAGCTTCTTGCAAGTGCAGAGCAAAATACTCAAGCCTCGGAACAGATTTCCGAAACGGTTGAGGAACTGGCCGTGGGCACGTCAGATCAAGTTGATATTGTGAAGCGCTCTTCACAGGCGATGAATGAGATGGCTCTGGGATCAGAGCAGATTGCCGAGCTTGCTCAGAGTGTATCCGTATCTGCTGTAGATGCGGCGAATCAATCTTCCGAAGGAAATATGATTATTCAGCAAGCGGTTGAACAGATGGGTTCTGTTCGAAATTCCATTGCTTCGCTTACTGAATTGGTTACAGGGCTGGGGGAACGTTCAGCAGAGATTGGAACCATTACCGAGGTAATCAACAACATTGCCCGGCAGACCAATCTGCTTGCACTGAATGCAGCCATTGAAGCCGCACGAGCAGGAGAGCACGGACGTGGTTTCGCCGTAGTTGCGGGAGAAGTGCGTAAGTTGGCTGAGGAATCTTCTACATCTGCGCAAAGAATTACGGATCTCGTTCAATTGATTCAGAAAGATACGGATCATGCTGTTCAGGCAGTGAAAGTGAACAGCAGTGAGACAGAAGCCGGAATCGAGATGGTTACTGCGGCAGGACAAGCCTTCGAGCAGATCTCGGATGCGGTCAACAAAGTAGCGGGGGAAATCCAGGAAGTATCTGCAGGTTCAGAGGAAATGTCGGCGAGTACAACTGAGGTTGTAGGATATGTAAGTCAAATCTCCAACATTGCTGGAGAGGCAGCGGGCGGGGTTCATAATGTATCTGCCGCAACTCAGCAGCAGTTGGCTTCGATGGAAGAGATTGCATCATCCGCAGGTTCATTATCCAAAATGGCCGAAGAACTGCAGGAGCAGATTAACAAGTTCAAAGTGTAACTAAGAGATGTTCTGTGATATCTAAGGTGTACAGAAACATACTGACAGGATGGTCAGAATGCCATTCGATTTGTACTGTTGATGATAACAAGGGCGAGAAGCTGTTTCTCTAACGCGCATATGCGTTAGAGAAACAGCTTTTTTTGTCGCATGACGCAGAGCAGGTCACAACAATGTTATTTCAGAAGTCACCAACGCTTATATAGCTGGTGAAACAAACGGCTATAATGGTAATTAATGGTGTAACTTACACTGAAATACACCATGGGAAGGAGCGATATAAACTTGCAGTCCAGAGTAATGCATACGGAATATTGATGAAGAGGAGATGAATAGTTGAACATGAAGGGGAGCTGGTGGAGACGAGTCGCTATGATCGCGTTATCGGCAGGATTACTGGCAGGGAGTTTATCGATGGGCACAGGAATTCGTAAGGCGGATGCGGCCGCCGGAAATCAGAACTATGCTGAAGCACTACAAAAGGCCATTTACTTCTATGAGGCACAGCGCTCGGGTCCGTTGCCAGCGAGTAATCGGGTCGAATGGCGTGGTAATTCGGGCATGCAGGATGGAGCTGATGTAGGTGTTGATCTGACCGGAGGATGGTATGATGCCGGAGATCACGTGAAGTTTGGTTTTCCGATGGCTGCTTCCGCAACGATGCTCGCCTGGTCTGTCGTGGAATACAGTGACGGATATGAACAGGCCGGACAACTGGAGGAGATCAAGGATAATATCCGATGGGCGACCGACTATTTTATGAAAGCGCATACGAAACCAAATGAATTATGGGGACAAGTGGGGGCAGGTAATACCGACCATGCCTGGTGGGGACCCGCAGAAGTCATGCAGATGAACCGTCCTTCGTTCAAGATTGATGCTTCATGCCCGGGCAGTGATCTGGCGGCAGAAACGGCTGCAGCGCTGGCAGCGTCATCGATTGTATTTGCAGATGATGATCCGGCATATTCGGCCAGACTGCTTCAACATGCGAAAGAGCTGTACAACTTCGCAGATACATATCGGGGGGAATACACCGATTGTATCACTGATGCTGCAGCGTTTTATAATTCGTGGACAGGATACGAAGACGAGTTGGCATGGGGTGGCGCATGGCTTTATTTAGCTACTAATGATAGCGCTTACTTGTCCAAAGCCATTGCAGCTACGGACCGGTGGTCTTCTAGCGGAGGCTCAGCCAATTGGCCCTATACCTGGACACAAGGTTGGGACAGTAAACATTATGGTGCCCAGATTCTGCTTGCCCGTATTACGTCCAGTTTGAACATGCCGGAGGCGACAAGATTTATTCAGTCGACTGAGCGCAATCTGGATTATTGGACGGTTGGAGTCAATGGGACACGAGTCAAGTATACGCCAGGAGGTCTGGCGTGGTTGGATCAGTGGGGATCGCTCCGATATGCAGCGAATGCATCCTTTATTTCTTTTGTATACTCCGACTGGGTCAGTGATCCTGTGAAAAAGTCAAGATATCAGGATTTTGCTGTCTCACAGATGAATTATATTCTGGGCGATAATCCGCGTCAGAGCAGTTATGTGGTCGGATATGGGCAAAATGCACCTCAACATCCGCATCATCGGACCGCTCACAGTTCATGGCTGAATAACGAAGATATCCCGGCTAACCATCGCCACATTCTGTATGGTGCCATGGTCGGTGGCCCGGATGCATCGGATGGATATACCGATGATATCGGGGATTACGTGAGTAATGAGGTCGCAACCGATTACAATGCTGGTTTTACCGGCGCACTGGCAAAGATGAATTTGCTGTTTGGTCAGAATCATCAGCCCCTGGCGAACTTCCCTGCACCTGAGGTGAAGGGAGATGAGTTCTTTGTGGAAGCTGCGATCAAATCATCAGGTGCCAATTATACGGAAATCAGGGCACAGCTTAATAATCGTTCCGCTTGGCCCGCCCGAATGGGAGATCAACTTTCTTTTAAGTATTTCCTGGATTTGAGTGAAGTGTATGCTGCCGGACGTACGGTATCGGACGTGCAAGTGACAACCTCCTATACGGAGGGGGCGACGGTATCTCAACCAGTTGTGGTGAATGCAGCTCAGCATATCTATGCCATTACGGCGAACTTCGGTAATACCAAGATCTATCCAGGTGGGGAAGGAAATTATCGTAAAGAAGTACAGTTCCGCATTACAGGCCCACAGGGTGCATGGAATGCCAGCAATGACCATTCGTTCCAGACGCTGACCACAGGCACTCCTGTGAAGAGCATATACCTTCCAGTCTATGATGCGGGGGTGAAGGTGTATGGACAGGAGCCTGGTGTTACACCAGTCACGGTTCCAGGCGCACCTGCTGGCGTGCAGGCTGTAGCGGGAAGTAGTCAGGTTAACCTGACCTGGGCCGCTGTATCCGGGGCCGAATCGTATACGGTGAAGCGTTCCGAGGTGAGTGGAGGACCATATACAACTGTTGCGACAGGGGTTAATGGATTGACCTACACAAACACGGGACTGACCAACGGGACGGCTTATTATTATGTAGTGACTGCTGTGAATTCAGCAGGGGAATCATCGGGTTCTGTGCAGGTGTCGGCTACCCCGCAAGTAGCTTCGACGGTGCCAGGAGCGCTGACTTTAAGTGGGACAGCTGGTGATGCGCAGTCGGTCCTGACCTGGACAGCAGCCTCGGGCGCTACTAGCTATAAGGTACAACGTTCGGTGGCAGGCGGGACATATGCAGATGTGGCAACCGGATTGTCCGTGTTGACTTACACCGACACAACAGCGCTGAATGGCACCACGTACAATTACCGGATTGCAGCTGTGAATGCGAACGGACAGACACTGTCCAATGTCCTGGCACTGACGCCTTCTGCACCTCCGGTGACGACGGGTACACTCGAAGTGCAGTACCGCAGCGGAGGGTCTGGGAATTCAAGTAATGCGGCGACTCCGCAGTTCAACGTGAAGAATACCGGAACACAGGCGATTGATCTCAGTACCGTGAAGATCCGATATTATTTCACCAAGGATGGTGCGGATCAAATGACCTTCTGGTGTGATTATGCCGAGATGGGCACGGCCAATGTTGAAGGTACATTTGTCGCAGTGAATCCGGCGAAGGGTACCGCAGATACGTATCTGGAGATTAGCTTTAAGCCTGGAGCAGGCAGTTTGGCCGCTGGAGCAGAGACCGGCGTGATTCAAGCACGCTTTTCCAAAAATAACTGGAGTAATTTCGATCAAAGTAATGATTATTCCTATGATGCTTCCAAGACGGCTTTTGCCGTATGGAACAAGGTAACAGGGTATCAGGGAAACACCAAAGTATGGGGCTTGGAGCCGTAACTAGCTCAAGATCATTGGCCGAATAGCAGCATGGGCAGACCAACAGCACTTATATTCAATTTCCACTATTCCAGGGAGGTATATATTAATGTTGAAATCAGCTGCGAAAAAAAGTTTAACAGCCATGCTGGCGGGAACCGTCATGTTGACCGGATACACCGGACTCTGGGCAGGGCCGCAAACAGCACATGCCGCAGATCAGGCCATCGAGATTCAGGCAGACGGCATTAATGAAGCCCGGTTTTTGCAATTATATGATCAGTTGAAAGATCCGGCGAACGGATATTTTTCGCCAGAGGGTCTACCGTATCATTCCATTGAGACCCTGCTCAGTGAGGCCCCGGATTATGGTCATATGACGACGTCAGAGGCATACAGTTACTGGCTGTGGTTGGAAACCATGTATGGTCACTACACTGGAGACTGGTCCCAACTGGAAGCAGCTTGGGACAGTATGGAGAAATACATTATCCCGGTCAACGAAGGTGACGGCAAGGAAGAACAGCCTACGATGAGCTCGTACAATCCGAACAGCCCTGCTACGTATGCAGCGGAAAAACCTTTTCCTGATCAATATCCATCGCCACTTAATGGTCAATATGCAGCGGGTAAAGACCCGATTGATGCCGAACTTAAGGCGACCTATGGTAACAATCAGACTTATCTCATGCACTGGCTGGTCGATGTGGATGACTGGTATGGATATGGAAACCTGTTGAATCCATCACATACGGCTACCTATGTGAACACGTTCCAGCGTGGGGAGCAGGAGTCTGTGTGGGAAGCCATTCCGCATCCATCTCAGGATGATAAATCTTTTGGTAAGGCAAACGAAGGCTTCATGAGCTTGTTCACAAAGGAAACTCAGGTACCGTCAGCGCAATGGCGTTATACAAACGCAACGGATGCGGATGCACGTGCAGTACAGGTGCTGTATTGGGCGAAGGAGATGGGATACAACAATCCGGAATATCTGGATAAAGCGAAGAAGATGGGGGACTATCTGCGCTACGGCATGTATGATAAATACTTCCAGAAAATTGGGAGTGCAAAGAGCGGTACACCAACTCCGGGTACAGGCAAGGATTCCAACATGTATCTCATGGCTTGGTATACGTCTTGGGGAGGTGGCTTGGGTCAAGGTGGGGATTGGGCTTGGCGCATTGGAGCGAGCCATACCCATCAGGCTTATCAAAACCCGGTTGCAGCCTATGCTTTGTCTGACCCGGCTGGCGGCTTGATTCCGGAATCGGCAACAGCGAAGGCAGATTGGAATGCGACGCTGAAACGTCAGTTGGAATTCTACACTTGGCTACAATCCCATGAAGGAGCCATCGGCGGGGGAGCAACGAACAGTCTGGATGGTTCATACAAAGCTTATCCAGCAGGGGTAAGTACATTCTATGACATGGCATATCAGGAGGCGCCTGTATATCGTGATCCGGATTCCAACACCTGGTTTGGATTCCAGGCATGGCCGCTGGAGCGTGTAGCCGAGATGTACTATATTCTTGCGGAGAGCGGGGATTTGACCTCTGAGAACTTCCAGATGGCCAAGAAGGTAATCACGAAGTGGATCGACTGGAGTAAGGATTATGTATTTGTAGGTGAGCGTCCGGTGACGGATGCGCAAGGGTATTATCTGAATTCGGCTGGACAGCGCATTTTGGGAGGAACTAATGTTCAGGTAGCAACAACGCCGGCGCCGGGAGAGTTCTGGATTCCGGGTGGTCAGGAATGGCAGGGTCAACCGGACAAGTGGAATGGATTCAGTTCGTTTACGGAAAATCCGAACTTCCGTGTAACGACCAAAGATCCAGTGCAGGACACAGGAGTTCTGGGAAGTTACGTTAAAGCTCTGACCTTCTTCGCAGCCGGAACACAGGCAGAGAACGGTACACTTAGCGCGGAAGGCCAAGAAGCCAAGGATTTGGCTGAGGCTTTGCTGGATACAGCTTGGGATTACAATGATGGTGTGGGGATTGTTACGGAAGAAGAACGTAAAGACTACTTCCGCTTCTTTGCCAAAGAGATCTATATCCCAGCGAACTGGTCTGGAACCTTTGGTCAAGGCAATACGATTCCAGGTACAGCAGGTGTACCTTCCGATCCGGCGAAAGGTGGCAATGGCGTATACATTGGATACTCCGATCTGCGTCCAGCCATCAAGCAAGATCCGGCATGGGCTTACCTGGATAATCTGTACAAAACGTCATATAACACAACCACGAAACAGTGGGAAAACGGCGCACCTACCTTTACGTATCACCGGTTCTGGTCACAAGTGGATATGGCTACAGCGTACGGCGAGTATGATCGTCTCCTCGGAGATTCGGATAGTCCGGAAGTGGAAGTACCCGCTGCTCCTGCTGGCGTAACAGCAACTGGAGGAAGTGAGCAAGTGATTCTGAATTGGAACGCAGCCGCTGGTGCAGCCTCGTATACTGTGAAACGTGCAGCGGTGAATGGTGGTCCTTATACGTCTGTAGCGACAGGGGTCACAGGATCGACATTCACGGATACAGGCTTGACCAACGGCACAACGTATTATTATGTCATCACTGCGGTGAATGCCGTAGGTGAGTCTGCACCGTCGACACAGGCATCTGCAACACCACTCGCAGGTACCGTTGTGCCAGGCGTATTCAACCTTACTGGAACAGCTGGCAATGCCCAGGCGGTACTGACATGGACCGCATCAACTGGAGCAGCGAGTTATAAGGTACAACGTTCGGTTGGTACCGGAGCATATGCTGATCTGGCAACAGGTTTGACCGCACTGACGTATACCGACGCTACAGCGGTGAATGGTACGGCTTATAATTATAGAGTCGTAGCCATTAATACGAGTGGTCAGACGAATTCAAATGTATTGGTGTTGACCCCATTGGCACCTCCAGTTACAACAGGAACGCTTGAAGTACAATACCGTAATGGTAGTTCAGGGGCTTCGGTCAATGCGATTACTCCACAATTTAATGTGAAGAATACAGGTACAACTGCTGTGGACTTGAGCAAAGTGAAGGTCCGGTATTATTTCACCAAGGATAGTGCCGCTGATCTGAGTTTCTGGTGTGATTATGCGCAGATTGGCAGTGGTAACGTGGAAGGGCATTTTGTTTCGATAGATCCGGCCAAGGGCACGGCAGATACGTATCTGGAGATTGAATTCAAAGCAGGTGCTGGCAGTTTGGCCGCGGGTGCCGAAACCGGAATCATCCAGGGACGTTTCTCGAAAAACAACTGGACGAATTTTGATCAAACGAATGATTATTCCTTTGATTCCACCCAATCGGCCTTCAGTGCCTGGACAAAAGTGACAGCTTATCAGGATGGCGCCAAGGTATGGGGAATTGAACCTTAAATGAGTTGATCGACCGATTGTAGAGTGATGTTACTCATCATACAGGTTAAGCCGGGGAGAAATCCCTGGCTTTTCTTTTTTTATGGAAAGCATAAATGAAATACGAAATAATCAAACGGACACTGCTGATAAATCGATCCGTATTGGGGCTGGAGGCAAAAATGTGAATTCGGTGAACGGTAATCGGCAAATGAATCATAGTAATGTTTACCAAATTTGCGATTTTAAACATTAAAATCTAGGTCATATGGCATATAGCCTGAATGAGAAACGACCTAACTCTTTTATCGCGGTAAAATGAAGCATATCAAATAGTTACAATAATTTAACCTTTCAAAAAGAAGGGATCAGCAGTGAATTTTTCCAGTAGATTATGGACGCACCCTGATACTTAGTGCTCAAGTTCGCCTATATCAATACAGGACTTTTGACTGATGAACGTTATGGAGAGCCCGTTTACAATGGGGCAAGCCCGGGAGAACCAAGCCAGGTTAAAATTCTGTAACATCAGGGGGAACTCGACATCATGAACTGGAAAAAAACGATTATTACGGCAAGTGTCACAGCAACGATGCTGATGGGAAGTCTGACGACAGGAGCACTAACGGCACAGGTATCGGCAGCTGCTGTTAACAATTCACAAGTAAAAGTAATTTGGGGCGTAAACTTACGCACAACACCTTCTTCTTCTGCGAAGATTGTTCGCTTGGTCGCTAAAGGGGAAACGGTAACGGTGCTTCAGCAATCCGGTTCGGATTGGTATAAGATTAAGGATTCTGCTAACCGGACAGGCTACATATCTTCTTCATCCAAATACACACAAGCGATTAGTGGCGGCACAAGCGGATCGGGTTCGAATAGTGGTACATCGGTGACCGGCAATGCATCTGTAGAAAAAGTGATTGCAGCGGGAATGAAATATTTGGGAACACCTTATGAGTTCGGAGCCAGTCGTAACAGCACAGCTACTTTTGACTGTTCCAGCTTTGTACGCCAGGCCTTCATTGATGCACTGGGCATCAAGCTTCCAGCGGATTCCCGCAAACAGGGAGACTATGTAAAAGCCAAGGGTACAGTTCAGACGAACTGGAAAAACCTGAAACGCGGCGATCTGATGTATTTCATGTCGTATAAAGGCAGCTCTGCATCATCGTATTCGGGCGTGAATAAATCTAGCGCAACCATTACGCACACAGGGATTTACCTGGGCAACGGCAAGGTATTACATACGTATTCCAACGCTGGCGGTGGTGTAACAACTAGTGATATCTCCGGCAAACACTGGGAGTATCGCTTCCTGTTTGGTGGCAGTGCGCTGTAAGTTAGAACAAGAACTTTCTTAAATAACCTACGCATGTTCATATGCATACAAAACACCTCCCATTCTGCCTTTGACAGGCGACTGGGAGGTGTTTTGTTGTTATTTATTATTTTGAAGAACTCAATCGTGATAGTACAGCCGGAACAGGATATCCTGATTGTAGTTGCCGAATCCCTCGCCATATAAGGTAAGCCCGCCCACATGCTGAGCATCTTCCTCCACCGAAAGACGAAGAGTCCATTGGTTGCGTTCGACCGGGATATCTGCGAGTGTAATGTCGGATAGATGTTGTCCATCAATAAACGTACCCTCATTGGTAATTCGCAGTACCTTGAGCATGCCGTACTGATTGACACTGTCACTCCACCATTCCGGGGTGAACATGCCACGTCCGTTGCCTGAATCCCCAGGGCTTGTCCATTCCCCCAATCGGATGCCATTCAGCATGAATGTAATATCCGAGGGCCAATTCGGATTCACCGAAGGGGCTTCTGATCCGATCTCGAGGGCCAGTTCAATGGCATTGATCTGCTGTCCGGATAAGATATAGTTTGGAATTTTATACTCCACAAATCCACGGCCAAACCACAGAATATGCGCATGCATCCGCTCGGGGTCAAGAAAATAACGAGGGTCATCATACTGACCGATAACATGATTGGACGTAGCCAGACCACATGTCGGATAGACGTCAAAGTGGGTGTAGTGTCCCACAGGGACGGAAACCTCATGGAGCTTGCGGGCTGTCCCGCTTTCTTGGGGCATGGAGATGCCAATCCAGTCTACAGCAAGGCTGTTCATTTTGTGTGTGCCGCCGTCTTTGCGTATCATTTTGGACTGAATAATGCCTACATCCTGAAGTTTGCGGACATGCATGGTCACGATGGCACTACTCAGACCCAGTGAAGCAGCAAGATCTTTCACATTCATCGGGGTCTCTGCAACAAGGCGGATGATCTGTAGACGGACTTCACTGGCAAGTGCTTCATATAGGGGGAGCCATTCGGCATCGGTATTTGCTCTAATCACAGTTGTTCCTCCATTTTATCTGTATAGAATTAAGTTAAACATAAATTCAGTAAAAAGAATAACATTTTGCAAAATTCAGGTTGAAATTAAGGCTATAATCGATTTTAATATAAATATGAACGTTGATCCATAGAATATCAATTAATTTTTATATTAATCTTAGGGAGTTGAAATTCATTATGGAAAAAGCAAAAATGACGGTAGATAAAGATTTTACTATTGGTGTAGTGGATAAGCGCTTGTACGGATCATTTATTGAGCATCTGGGACGTGCCGTCTATGGCGGGATTTACGAGCCGGGGCATCCATCAGCGAATGAACAGGGTTTCCGCACGGATGTGCTGGAGATGGTCAAGGAGTTGAATGTACCGATTGTACGTTATCCTGGAGGTAATTTTGTATCCGGTTACAATTGGGAAGATTCGGTTGGACCTGTGTCAGAACGCAAACGCAGACTGGAACTGGCCTGGAGAACGATTGAGACCAATGAATTTGGCTTCAACGAATTCGTGGACTGGGCAAAACAGGCTAATTCTGAAGTCATGATGGCCGTTAATCTGGGAACACGGGGTACGGATGCAGCTCGCAACATTGTGGAGTACAGCAACCATCCGGAAGGTTCGTACTATAGTGATCTTCGCATCAAGCATGGATACAAGCAGCCACATGCGATCAAAACATGGTGTCTGGGCAACGAGATGGATGGTCCTTGGCAGATTGGTCACAAAACGGCAGATGAGTATGGACGGTTAGCTGTTGAAGCGGCAAAAGTCATGAAGTGGACGGACCCGACGATTGAGCTGGTAGCCTGCGGAAGTTCGAATCTGAATATGCCATCGTTCCCGGAATGGGAAGCAACGGTGCTGGATCATACGTATGATCACGTGGAGTATCTGTCCTTGCATCAATACTACGGCAATCAAGAGCAAGATACGCCAACGTTCCTGGCACGCTCGCTTGAAATGGATCGTTTTATCGATACCGTGAAGGCGACTTGTGATTATATCAAAGCGAAGAAACGTAGCAAAAAGACGATGTATCTGTCCTTTGATGAGTGGAATGTATGGTATCACTCCAATGAAAATGATTCGAAGATGGACCCTTGGCAGATTGCTCCGCCACAGCTGGAGGATATCTACAATCATGAGGATGCACTGCTTGTTGGATGTATGTTGATCAGTATGCTCAAACATGCGGATCGGGTTAAAATGGCCTGTCTGGCACAACTCGTTAACGTGATTGCACCGATCATGACAGATACGGGCGGTGGTTCATGGAGACAGACAATCTTCTATCCATTCATGCATACGTCCCTCTTCGGACGTGGAACAGCATTGGTGCCATTGATCCAGTCTCCAAAATACGATACAAAACAAATCACAGATGTTCCTTATCTGGAAGCTATTGCGGTTCATAACGAAGAGCAGGGTGAAGTGACTGTATTTGCAGTCAACCGTCATCTGGAAGAATCCCTTCCGCTCGAAGTGGACCTGCGCAGCTTCGGGAAGTGTACCGTGATCGAGCATATCGTGCTGGAAAGTGATGATCTCAAAGCATCTAATACGGCAGCACAACCAAACCGCGTTGCTCCTCATAATCGCGGGGGTGCAGTTGTATCTGATACTCTGATTACGGCGAGCTTGGCAAAAGCATCATGGAACGTGATTCGTTTGAAAGTGCAGTAATGGATTAGCATAAAGGGATGGGACACGTTGGAGCGCAAAGGCAGGCTTGATGCCTGAGAAGGAAGCCAGCGAACAGCGGATTAGCGTGTTCCTTCAATCAAAAAAGCTGGGTGCGAGTTCATCGCATCCAGCTTTTTTCGTTGTATTTTATAGGAAAAAGGAAGGCATGGGAGGCATGAGTAATGAAGTGGCAGACAAGGTAGCATATAAATTAGGTAATGGCGTGTGTTGAAAATGAAGTGCACAGTCCTGTCATACGCATACGCGCTAACGAACCTGGGACACCTTATTGTGCCGATTATTGTTATATTAGAAATTTAACGAATCGGAGACACGTTATCCTGGCAAAAAGATGGATGAATCTCGGGAAAAGCATGCCCAGAGCGGAAATAAGGTGTCTAGGATTCGTTAGAATATCAGATTAACTGAAAACAGACTAATAACGTGTGCTGAGTTCGTTACAATCCACCCACCTGTGTGAAAAGTTTATTTCTCTTCCGCTTTGATTCAGCGTAGCTTCCGCTTCAACTTAAAACTCAAAACTTTCACCGTCACGTGGGATGAGCACCTGACCATCCAACTGCTCGGATGCCAGAAAAGTCGCAAGATCCGTACGAGACATCACACAATGGTTAATCGCATCCATGTGCACAGCGATGACATGAGCAGACGGCGCATGGCGCTTCACAGCGACAACGTCAGGGCCGTCCATCGTAATGGGATCACCCTCCACGAAGCGTGCACCTCCGGCATTCACGACAATAACTTCAGGCGTATATTGGCGGATGGCCTCAGCAGGTTCTTCACACCAGATCGTATCCCCCGCAATATAGGTGACAGGTTCTCCATCTGCTTCAAGTACGAAACCGGACACCTTGCCCATACGTTCACCGATTTCACCTGTGCCATGATGCCCGGATGTGCGGGCAAATCGGACAGAGTGATGCTCATGTTTTTCATCTACAGCTGTTACATTCGTGAATCCGGCACCCAGAAATACATTCTCATCCCCAGGCTGGCAGATCAGAGGAATGTCTTTGCCAAGTTGTTTCGCCGCGGATTCATCCCAGTGGTCCACATGGGTGTGTGTCACAATCAACAGATCCGGATTCAGATAATCCGTTTCGGTTTCGGGCAGACCGACTCTCGGGTTACGTAGCTCATTCGGTGTGTTCGGGAATGCAGGCATGACTTCGACGTCCATCAACATCGGATCAACGAGAATGTTCAGCCCTCCGTATTCCAGCCACAGTGTAGCATTGCGAATCAATTGAATTTTCATTATATTTGCACTCCTTCGAGTTGTTTAATAGTATTACCCTATATGGTATACAACCCGTTTAACGGCGTACATAACATGATGAATGGAATTAGGCCACGCTAATTTCACCGTGAAAGGATTGCTGAAGCAAGATGAATGAAATGATAGATGACACGGATATACGTATTTTGCAGATTCTGATTCAGGATGCCAAACGTTCTCACAAAGAGATCGGTGAAGAGGTTCATCTCACGGGACAGGCCGTTGGTGCAAGAGTGCGCAAGCTGCAAGATCTGGGTGTAATCGAAGGGTACACGGTAAAATGGAACCCGGAACGCCTTGGCCTCGGCCTACAGGCCTTTGTCACAGTTTTCTTGAACTCCGGCGACAGACATGCTGCCTTTCGTACATTCATTGCTGAACGTGAGGACATCGTTGAAGTCCATCGCGTCAGTGGAGAAGGCTGCTATCTGATGCGGGTGCAGACTGGCACCACAGAGCAGCTTGGCCAACTGCTTGAAGCGTTGTTACCTTACGGCAATTACAAAGTCAGCCTGTCCATAGGTGTTGAGAAATCACAGTGATATGCGGGGAACTTGCCCTCATCCATCCCGGTACTCAACGATCCAGTTTCTGTTCCTGCAAAGTCTCCTGAAGTAAGGACACCGCCTGGTTCAGCTCTTTTTTGCTCAGCAGATGATCTGTCTGAATATGAGACCGTGTGCCGTCCTTTAAGTACAGGACAAACATGGGAGAAGCAGACAGGAGCCACTTGCTGCGGGCAGGTGAGGCAAGTTCGACTTTGCGAATCTGGCTCCAAGCAATCTTCCGTTTGCCCGTGCTCAACGCATCATCATCCCAGGATAACAACACGGCAGGGGTTCGGGTTAGTCGTGACACAAACATGAAGAATAGCGGTCCGATCAACCACATACCCAGCACGGCTGCAATGGAATAGTATATCGTCTCCAGTCTTTCGGCTTGTCCGTCCACGATGATCCATAATAAGCTCACGCATAAGAGAAGGAACAGGAAGCATAGACTTCCCTTCCATAGAGCTGTGCTGCGTTGGTAACGAATCTGCTGATGGTCACGCTTGGGTGTTTCGGGTTGTTGCATAGATGTTCCTCCTAATTAACAATGCTGATCGATATGCCAAACGTGCCGCCTGCATAAGCAGAGCGGCATGTTCAACGTTCTGTATTTACTATAACTCAGGTTCATTACCCTGATATAGCTGAATTTTTACCTGCATCACGCGCATGGGTGTACAAGTCTGCATATACACCTTTGGCTGTGATTAGTTCCTGGTGCGGTCCTTCCTCCACAATCTCACCATTTTCCATCACCAGAATTCGATCGGCATGCATCACCGTAGACAGGCGATGAGCAATGACAATGGTGGTGCGTCCCTGGGATATCGATTCCAGCGCCTGCTGCACAAGCTGTTCCGTGTGTGAGTCCAGATTGGCGGTTGCCTCATCCAGGATGAGCACTCGGGGTTGGAACACCACGATCCGGGCAAATGAAATCAACTGCCGCTCCCCAGCGGATAGTCCGCTTCCGCGTTCGGATAGATGTGTATCATATCCGTGAGGCAAACGTGAAATCATCGCATGTGCCCCGACAAACCGGCAGGCCTCAATTGCCTGCTCTCGCGTAATATCCTCACGAAACATTCTCACATTATCAATAATGGAACCGGAGAACAGGAAGGGTTCCTGTTGAATCAGACCCACGATCCGATGAAGCTTAGCCTGCGGCAGATGCCGGATATCGGTACCGTCAATCTCGATACTGCCCTTGTCTACATCATAGAAGCGATTGAGCAGGGAGATCAGTGTGCTTTTACCAGCGCCTGTTGTTCCCACGATACCTACCATTTCACCCGGATAGAGGTGCAGGTTCATCTGTTGGATCAAAGGCCGGTCTGCCCGATAACCAAACGACACATCATTAAAATCAATCTGACCCATCACATTTTTTGGTTCCAGCAAGGAAGCCATACCGGGTTTGGGATCGGCAACTTCAGGCTGTGTATTCAGAATGTTCCAGATGCGATCCATTGATACGGTCGTGGACTGGAATGTATTCCATTGCATCGTAATCTGGTTAATCGGTTGAAAGAACTGACGAATATAGCTGATAAACGCATACAATACCCCGACTTGCAGGGACTCACCCAGTACAGCGCGACCTCCAAGCCAGACCATCATAACCAGTGCCGCATTGCCAAGGATATCAAACGTCCGGTTGAAGATAACATTGGAGCGGGCTTGAGCAATGTTGGCTTTCAGGTGAAGTGCGTTCTGTTCCGAGAAACGTTTCTTCTGTTCTTCCTCTTGGTGAAAAGCCTGAATCAGAAACATACCGGACAGGTTCTCCGCCGTAAATGCGATCAGACGGGAAAGACGCGTACGGGCATTTTGATAAGCTTTTCGCAGTCGACTACGGAATAATACCGCAACCACCGCAATGACAGGCAGAACGATCAGGGAGTATGTCGCCAGCACAGGATCAAGTTGGAACATAAAGACGATAATGAGCACCAGCATCATACCATCCCGAATCAGACTGAGCAGTACTTGAGTGAAAAAGCTGCTGATGGTCTCCGTATCACTGGATACGTTCGTGACCAGACTGCCGATATGAAAACGGTCAAAGAAGGACATGGACATCTTGGAGATATGCTTGAACAGGTCCTTTCTGATCCGGGATACAATGTTCTGACCCACATGCTGCAACAGATTATTCTGGATATAGGTAAAAATAAAACTGATGACAGCCAGCCCAAGAAAGATGGCTGCGAGCTGAACGAGAAAGCCCACACTGGTCTGGCCCACGGCCAGATGATCATCGATGGCGATCTTCACCAGATAGGGTTGCAGCAGATCTGCCGATATGCCGAGCAGTGAGCAGAAGAAGATACCGGCAAAAGCCCATTTATGCGGTTTGGCGTATGCCATCATGGCCTTAAACGAAGTTCGTTTACTCTGATCGGCCTCTGCATCTGGGTGAAGTTCAGCGTTAGTGTTAGACATGATGTAATCCCTCCTCCTGCAAACGGTAGGTGGCCGCATATAACCCCTTGGCAGCCATCAACTGCGCATGTGTTCCCTGTTCAGCGACTCGCCCTTCATCCAGAACGATAATATCGTCCGCATGACGGACCGCGCTGATGCGATGAGAGATGATTAATGTAGTCTTGCCCTTGCCAATCTCGCGCAAACTGCGCAGAATACCACTCTCGGTGACGGCATCAACCGCGCTCATACTGTCATCCAGAATAAGTAACTGTGCTTGTTTGATCAGTCCTCTTGCAAGGCTGGTTCGCTGACGTTGTCCACCAGACAGGGTGAGTCCACGTTCGCCAAGCAGTGTATCGAAGCGATCAGGAAAACGGACAATATTATCATAGATCATGGCTTGCCGTGCACTATGTTCCACTGTATCCAGCGATACTTCCCGGTCGCTAAATGCGATGTTATCTCGGATGGTGGTACTAAACAGGAATCCATCCTGAGGGACATAGGCGATGCGCGATCTTAGACTTTCCAGCGACAGCTGCCGAATATCGGTACCATTGATGCGAATTGTTCCTTCAGGTGGTTCATATGTACGCAGCAATAGCTTAACGAGGGTGCTTTTACCTGAGCCGGTCTTGCCTACAATACCGACCGTTCGCCCGGCACGGATATTGAGTTGAATGTTTTGGAGAGCAGGAGATGAACTGCCAGGATAGGAGAAGGTTAGATTCTCCATGGTGATATCTTGTACGGTTTGGAGCGCTGTGGCTTCAGGAAGTTCACGTACATCTGCTACTTCGCTGAGCAGGTCATTCACCCGCTCCAGTGATGCGCCTGAGCGCTGAACGGTATTAATAACATTGCCGATCTGTTGAAGCGGTCCCATAATAATGCGCAGATATAAGGTTAAGGCGACAAAACTCCCGAGTGTAATAGAATTCTGCATGGTCATAATACCTCCGACAAGCAGAGAAACGACCAATGAGATGGCTCCCAGCAGCGGGAGCAATGCTTGAAACAACGAAGACAGACGAACGAGTCGAAGCTGTTTGCTCTTGATCTCATCGACGGTGGTTCCAAAGCGTGCACGAGCACTGTCTTCGATGGCAAACGTCTTGGTTACGCGAATGCCACCCAGCTGCTCTTCCGCCGATTCCGTCATGGTTGCAAGAGCTTCCTGCACGTCGCGAGAGCGCTTGCGAATCCGCGGACCAAAAAACACGACCAGAAATGGGATCGCCAGCAAAGGGACAACACTGATTAAAATGAGCGTCAACGGAATCCCGCTAAGTAGCATCATGACAATGCAGGACAACAGCAGGAAGGTGGCATTGGTCATGAGTGTCACACCATTGGATATCGCTTCACGTACGGAAGTAACGTCATTCATGACATAACTGAGGAGTTTTCCGTTCCCCTGTTTGGAGAAATAATGTTCGCTAAGTTCGGAAAACTTACTGAATATACGCTCACGCGTCATGAATTCGAAGCGTCGACCGAGCTTCATAATCATGAATTGCCCGGTACCGAACAGCAGATTATACCCGATGGCAATAGCTAGAAGGGACAGGCTGTACCTTACGACCGTCTGCATCTGAAGCGTGTTCTGCATCAACTGATCCGTGAAGCTGCCGAGTATGCGGGGCAAGGATGCTTGCCCGACATTGGAGGCAATAATCAGAAGAACAGCAACCAGATAAACAGGCCAGTTCGACACAACATAACCGCGAAGTAATCCTTTCTTGGACATAAGCGTTGTTCTCCTTTTGTTATAGGTGAAGTCAGTTCAGCAGGTGGAGTCAAGAAAAGGGCCGACACCTGTTATTAGCGCGTCGTGCCCTCTTACTGTATGCGATCCAGTTCGTTGTTTATCCGTCATCCGATAGATTTCTCTATTCTTATTTTTGCGCTAATCCGATGGGATGTCAACGAAGCCACTTAGCAAAAAGCAGGTGATTTAGATTATCGGCGTTGGAGAAGGGTTCTATGCCGTGTTCTCGTGTTGTATTCACCAGATGTCGAAATTACTGAAACATTTTCTAAGGATGCCCCGTCTGTAGGAATGAAGAGGTAAAAAATAGGCTTTACTAATCATATGGAGGTGCCAGGAAATGAAACATAAAAAAGGTTTGGCTGCAACACTTGCGCTCTGCGTTTCTTTGACAGCAGGAGGTGCATCGGTATTTGCTTTCACAGATGTGAAGGATGAAGGTCAGAAGTCGATTGTGGATTCATTGAAATCAAAAGGTATTGTTAGCGGAGTAACAGCGGATCTGTTCCGTCCAGATCTTGCATTGTCCGAGCCACAGGGTGTTCAACTGATTGTGAATGCATTTGGTCTGAAAAATGAATTTGCGGAAGCATCCGCTCAGAATAAAATCAGTCCGGATACGTGGTATGCCGATGCGGTGCAGGCCGCTACTCAGAATGGACTGTCCATTCCGGTTGAAGTGAACCCGCAGGGCAAGATGACACGTGAACTGTTTGTCATTTTGCTGAATGAAGGGATTAACACAACCGGGAATTATCCGGTCATCATGAAGTATAATCTTGTTAAGGACGAAAATAAAATCGGTAAGGACGCCATATCTGCAGTCCAGAACCTGCTGAACATGAACATCATTGAACTGGATAAGGACGGTAACTTCCGTCCAGATCAGTCGCTTACCCGTATGGAGGCTGCAAGCATGATCTTTAATGCACTTGAATTTGTGGATAAACACGGCAATGGCGGCTCAGCAGAGCCAACTCCAACCAATCCAGGTGAAGGCCAACAAGCGATTGTACCTGAAGTAACAACGACAAAGGTTGATGACAAAACAACCAAAGTTAAACTCAGTGCTGAAATGCCGCATCCTGGTTATGGATTGAAGATTGATGATGTGAAATTGGAGAAGGATGGACGCGCTATCGTGCTCTATTCCATTATTCAACCTGATCCAGACATGATGTATCCGATGGTTATCACCAATGTGACTGCAGAAACGGATATCCCAACAGGGTATACAGCAGAAGCTCAACCTTCTGGTAAGTAAATTCACTGCAAACCCTACAAACTGAACATGGTTAAAACGGATGTGTATCTTCCAAACCACTCTCCATACATGTATGGAGAGTGGTTTTTTATTTGAGTTGAAACTGTACACAGGTTTTCATATGATTATTTATATTACATGTAGTGTAATTAATCCTGTCGCTTTTTTATAAAGAAATGGATATCTACTTAGGATGTAAAGCCAGTTCGTGTTAGCGGAATGGCTTTTTTTAATGGTCTTTTCCGAAATATCTACTGTTTTCAGATTCCACACCTTGTGCAAAATTTACATATATGACTCCAAATTACTAGTGTTTATAAGCGTTTATGTATCCTGAAGGCAAAGATAAAAACAACATATATACGAAAGAGGGAGGAGAAATATAGAATAAAGGCAAGCCATTACAGGCTTGTAGTTTGCGAGAGATGTATGATAGATAATATTACATTGTATCACGTCGGTAAAACCTTGAAACCTGCAAACCTTAGAATTCAGTATGATGGCTGTAGACATCAATACCGTGTCCCATGCGTATATGTGGGTTTTGACTTTAAGGTCTGTTTTCTAACCTAAGTTCGGATCTGACATCTTTCAAGTTGATGTGATGAAACTCTCAATGACAACTACAGGAGGGAAATAGGTCAAATTCTACATGTTTTATACCCGCGAAATGACAATGACAAGCTGGCAACAAAAGTGTAAACCCCTGTTGTAACAGTATATTCCGTGATTTTAGAAGTGAAGATGGAAATGGCATATTTACGGATTCGAAAATGATCCATAAACTCAGTATGTAAGCGTTACCAATTAAGAGGGGGAACAGAGCCGCTCGTTATGGAGACGCGGTTCGGAACTCCTTCTTATATTAAAACAGGAGTGCTTCGCTCTTCCTCACAAACGGCCGGATTTTCATTAGAAAAGGAGGAAACAACTGATGCAGCTAAATGGGGAGTCTCCCTCGACGCAAAACTTAACGGTAAACACGATTCCGAATAGCAAGAAAAATAAATTATGGAGAAGGACGATTCGGAACTGGGAGTTGTATCTGTTTATTGCGCCAGCCTTTTTATACTTTCTGATATTCCATTATGGTCCGATGTACGGCATACAAATTGCATTTAAAAACTTTATCCCAACGCTTGGTGTCACAGGAAGCCCATGGGTCGGATTCGATCATTTCATCCGTTTCTTCAATTCGTATTATTTCTGGGATTTACTATGGAATACCCTTAGCATCAGCTTGTATGAGCTGGCTATAGGTTTTCCACTGCCGATTATTCTGGCGTTATCGTTCAATGAAGTGAAGGATTCCTTCTTCAAGCGTACTGTGCAGACCGTCACGTATGCACCGCATTTCATTTCGGTCGTGGTGATGTCGGGGATGATCATTACCTTTTTATCACCCTCGTCAGGCATGATTGTCAATTTGGTACAGGCCCTTGGATTCCAGGCACCTCAATTCCTGACGGACCCTGCGTGGTTCAAAACAGTGTATGTACTGTCAGGAGTCTGGCAAAGTGCAGGCTGGGGCACCATTATATACCTTGCCGCTCTATCGGGTGTGGACCCGCAACTGCATGAAGCGGCTGTGGTGGATGGTGCGAGCCGTTTCAAACGGATTTTGCATATTAACATTCCAGCGATCATCCCTACGATCACCATCTTGTTAATTCTGAATATGGGCAGTATTCTGGGCGTCGGATTCGAGAAAATCCTGCTGCTGCAAAATCCGCTGAACATGGGCTCGTCCGATGTCATCTCAACATTTGTCTATCGGTCCGGTCTGGTTGATGCGCAGTACAGTTTCTCTACGGCGGTGGGATTGTTCAACTCCGTAGTGAATGCGATTCTGCTTATTACCGTGAATCAGATTGCACGCCGCACCAGTGAAAACAGCCTGTGGTAAAAGGAGGGAATACACATGTCATCCGCTGTGAAAGAAAGCAGAAGTGATAAATTGTTCTTATTGTGCAATTACATCTATCTGACGGTAGCGCTCGTCATTGTGCTGTATCCGCTGTTATACATCATCAGTGCTTCAATCAGTGATCCCAAATATGTAGCCTCTGGTGAGATGTGGCTACTGCCAAAAGGGATTACGTTTGAAGGTTACGCCCGGGTGTTTGAGAACACCAACATCTGGATGGGGTACAAAAATACGATTATCTATACCGTTGTAGGCACCATCGTTAACCTGATTGTTACACTACCGGCAGCCTATGCGCTCAGCCGCTCGGACTTTGTGGGACGTGGATTCTTCATGGCGATGTTTATGGTAACGATGTTCTTCGGCGGAGGGCTTGTCCCAAGTTACCTGCTGGTCAAGGATCTTGGTATGGTGAACAGCATGTGGGCACTTATTCTGCCCGGGGCTGCATCCATCTGGAATATTATCGTATGCCGGACGTTCTTCCAATCGACCATTCCCAAGGAGTTACAGGAAGCGGCGCATATTGATGGGTGTACCAACACCCGGTTGTTCATCAAGATTGTGCTCCCGCTTTCGATGCCAATCATTGCAGTGATGGCGCTCTTCTATGGAGTCGGACACTGGAACAGCTATTTTAGTGCCATGATCTATCTGAATGATTCTTCCAAGTACCCGCTGCAGCTCTTTCTGCGCCAGATTCTGGTGCTTCAAGAAATGGCGGCTCAAGGGGGAGGCGCTATCGATACGTCTTCAGCCACGGCGATGAATACCAAAGCGGAGATCGCTGCACTGGTTAAATATGCCGTCATTATTGTTGCCACCCTACCTGTCATTGCGGTGTATCCATTCCTCCAGCGTTACTTTGTACAGGGTGTTATGATCGGTTCCGTTAAGGGATGATCTTAATCCATATACCACATTAAACAAGGGGAGTTGTTGTTATGAAAAAGCTTCGCAAGGCTTCATCCATTACACTCTGTCTCACCTTATTCGCAACATTGCTTGCAGCTTGTGGTTCAACCAATGAAGATGGAGGCACGACCTCCAAAGTAGAGGGGGTCAAAAAGGAAGGTTTCCCCATTGTAGACAAAACGCTAACGTTGAAGGTCATGTCCCAGGATGCGGGCGTAGCCGATTGGAGCACCATGCCTGTGCTTCAAGAAATGGAGAAACTGTCGGGCATCAAGCTGGAGTACCAGCTCTCACCAATCGACAGCTTTGAAACGAAGAAAAATCTGGTTTTCGCGAGCGGAGACTTGCCGGATATGTTCTATGCTGCGGACCTCAAGCCAGCCGAGCAGGTGACTTATGGCAGCCAGGGCATCCTGATCCCGTTGGAAAAATACATTGACGAAGGTTACGCCCCAAATATCAAAAAGATTCTCGATGAGAACCCGGATGTCCGCAAATCATTTACAACACCTGATGGGCATATGTATGCACTCCCATTCATTGATAAAGCGGCCGTGTGGTATAGAGGCCCAATGTGGTATAACGGGGAATTCTTGAAGGCACTTAACGTAGAAGAGCCCAAGACTACGGAAGAATTGTATACGTATCTCAAGCGTGTAAAAGAAGAAGATCCCAATGGCAATGGCCAGCAAGATGAAATTCCGCTTACTTCTGTAAAACTTGATGATCTTCGCATGTTTTTCTTCGGCTTCTGGGGAATGTACAACGAAGGCATCTATTCCGATAAGGACGGTAAAGTTCACTATCCTTATCAAGAAGAAGGTTACAAAGGTTATCTTATATTCATGAACCGCTTGTGGAAGGAAGACTTGCTGGATCATGAGACCTTCTCTCAAACAGGTGATCAGAAAAAAGCTAAAGGTGAAAGCAACAAACTTGCACTGTTCAACGATTACCATCCATACTTCACACTCGGTGGTGAACCTAGCACGGATCATCCGCTAATGACACCCGTGAAGAGCGAGGTGGCAGACTCTCCAGTATATGGCAAGCATCCGGGCATGTCGGCTCGCAGTACCTTTGCTATTACAAGCAGCAACCCGTCACCCGAGGCGACGATGCGATGGATCGATTACTTATACAGTTATGACGGTGCGACACTGTTCAATCAAGGTCCGGAAGGTGTGCTGTGGAAATTCAAAGACAAGGAAAATCATGTTAAAGAGTGGCTCCCCGTTCCTGGCGGCGGGGATCGTGAGGAATACCGGGGTAAAATCACGCCGAACTTTGGTATCTTGACACCGGGTATTAATGATCCGGATGTAGCGAAGGGTCTTCGCACCGAATTTGATGAGTGGATTGACACGCAAAATCAAGAGAAGTTGGTACCTATCGGAAAAGCACCATTTCCTAACGTTTATTTGACAAATGAAGAGCAAAGCGAAGCAACCGCTCTATTGTCTGACTTGGATACGTACGTTAAACAGATGGAAGCGAAGTTTGTGACCAGCCAGGAACCACTTGAGAACTGGGATAAGTACATTGCACAGATGGAGAAAATGGGCAGTGACCGTATCATCGAACTGTATCAGGGGGCATATGACCGCTGGAATTCGGGGCAATAAAGCCTATCGAGGTACATCCCATGCAGAAAGAGAGCAGTTAGCTTCAATATTGTTAGCTGCATTAAATTTTTCGCATATAAGAATTCTCGCGGGAGGTGTGAACCGTTATGCAGAAATGGTTTGAAGAAGCCAAACTGGGGATATTCATCCACTATGGCATCTATGCGGTGGACGGGGTTGCGGAATCCTGGTCCTTCTATAATGGCAGGATATCCTATGAAGAATATATGAAACAGTTGGATGGTTTTACGGCATCGGAATTCAATGCGGAGAAGTGGGCGGAATTGATTGAGAAGTCTGGTGCCCGGTATGCCGTATTAACAACGAAGCATCATGACGGCGTTGCTCTATGGGATACGCAATATAGTGATCTCAATGTTGTCAAACAGACACCAGCGAATCGGGACATCGTGAAGGAATATGCGGAAGCGATTCGGGAAAAGGGCATTCATCTGGGGATGTATTACTCACTCATTGATTGGTCACACCCGGATTATCCTAGCGTGTATGAAGGTGGAAAAGTGCCTGAGGATCTCAGCAGTGTCAACCGGCACTCAAGTCCTGTGGACGGCGTTCAAGATCAGGAAAAGTGGCAGAAGTTCCTGCAATTCAATAACCATCAACTGGAAGAGGTTTTAACAAATTACGGAAAGGTGGATCTGCTGTGGTTTGATGGGGACTGGGAACGGAGTGCCGAGCAGTGGAATCTGCCGGAGTTCAAGCATTATCTGCAATCTTTTAACCCGGATATCATCATCAACTCCCGCCTTCAAGGTTATGGGGATTACAAAACGCCTGAGCAAGGCATTCCGATCACAAGACCGGAGGGACCCTGGGAATTCTGCACCACGATCAATAGATCTTGGGGTTATGTGCCAACAGATCATAAATACAAATCGTTAAATCAGATCATTCGAATGTTCTGTGACTGCATTTCGATGGGCGGTAATATGTTGCTGGATATCGGTCCGCGTGAAGATGGCACCATCGATCAGAGGCAGGAGGATATTCTGCTTGGACTGGGAGCTTGGATCCGAACCCATGAAGAGGCCGTCTTTGGTACGGGTGAAGGCATTATGCCTCGCTATTATCTGGGGGGAAGCACCGTATCCGAGGATCGAAAGACGCTGTACCTGTTTGTGTATGACGATCCAAAAGAGAATGTGTGCATCAAGGGTCTCTGCAATCCGATCAAGAAAATTACCGTGTTGCATTCGGGCAAAGAGCTGAATCATGAGATTCATGGGGGCGTGCCTTGGTTCAATATCCCGGGGACAACGTGGATCAAGATGACCCCGGAGGACACGCATGAACAGGTGACCGTTCTTAAGCTCGAATTCGATGAGGAGCTGGAAATGTACGGCGGCTCTGGAGCCGTTGTCACCCATAACTAACCATTACGGGGAGGGCGTGTGCTGGTAGATGCATGCCCTCCCTTACGAATTGGAGAGAGTGACATGAACAGAAGTGGAGTACCAGAACCCAGGATTGAGTATGCTCCCAAACATTATATATGCAAGCGTGCGCAGGAACCATTGGTGTTAGACGGTCGTGTGGATAAGGCATTTTGGAATGCGGCTCATTGGACGGAGGATTTCGTTGATATCGAAGGGGATCTTCGTCCGAAGCCAGAGAAACAGACACGGGTAAAAATGCTGTGGGATGACGACTATTTCTATTTTGCTGCCGAGCTGATTGAAGATCAGATCTGGGCTACCCTGACTGAACGTGATTCCGTTATTTTTTATGACAATGACTTCGAGATTTTTATTGATCCCGACGGGGATTCCCATCAATATTATGAGTTCGAGATCAATGCGCTCAATACGGTATGGGACCTGTTATTAGTGAAGCCTTATCGGGATGGTGGGCCTCCGGTTAACGGTTGGGACATCAGTGGTCTCAAGACGGCCGTATATATCGATGGGGAACTAAACAGACCTGGTGCAGAGAACCGGAAATGGAGCGTGGAAGTCGCGATTCCCTGGGCCAGTCTAAAGGAATGTGCCGAAGGAAACCGTCCACCTGAGCCGGGTGAGTTCTGGCGTGTCAACTTCTCGCGTGTGGAGTGGCAAACCGAGGTACAGGACGGTGAGTACCGCAAGGTGCTGAATCCAGATACGGGTAAACCTTATCCGGAGGACAACTGGGTTTGGTCACCTATGGGTATTATCAACATGCATTACCCGGAGTTATGGGGTTATGTTGTATTCTCGGATGACGGAACGGATCAGTCGTTTGAGTTGCCTGAAGACGAACGAATCAAATGGGAGCTTCGCAAGCTCTACTACCGTGAACGTAATTATTATGAAACCCATGGTGAATTTACACAGGATGTGAAGCTGCTTATGGGTGAGGAATCGTGGAGCTGTGAGCCTGTTATTGAAACGACTCGTAGCCTTTTCCAGATTACTGCGCCGTCTTCGGACGGAACGGCCTTGATCTGTATTCGGGAAGACGGAAAGCTGTGGAAGGAGTGAGAACACAATGACCAGCCAAACCTTGGTATTTTCCCTTGATGCACAGTCATTGGAGAGGATCGAGCAGAAGTTCCAGGAGAAGGTGCGTTTTGCAGAGGCCCGCAAATCGGAATTGTTTCATGTTTTTCAGCAGGAGCTAACGCAAGAAGAGGCATGGGCGTTGAAGTATGTCTATGCCTATATGCCGGTAAACGACATGGCTGATTATAACGGGGACTTGTTCTTGAGTCATGTGCGCCGGGCTTTGGATACCCGCAAACGTGTGCCTTGGGGAGATCGAGTTCCTGATCATCTGTTCCTTCATTTTGTGCTGCCTTATCGGGTAAATACGGAAAATATTGAAGATTACCGCGGCTTGATGTATGGCGAATTAGTCGAGCGGACTACGAACTTATCCATGGCAGATGCAATCTTGGAGACCAATTACTGGTGTCATGAAAAAGCGACCTATATAGGCAGCGATCTGCGCACGATATCACCGCTGACGATGATCCGAAATGCTCGTGGCCGATGCGGCGAAGAATCCACGCTGGCAGTGGCCGCTCTTCGCAGCATCGGTATACCTGCCCGCCAGGTCTACACACCGCGCTGGGCTCACTGTGACAGTAACCATGCTTGGGTAGAAGCCTGGGCAGATGGTCAATGGTATTACATCGGGGCATGCGAGCCTGAAGCCCGTCTGAACCAAGGGTGGTTCAGTCCGCCAGCCCGCAGGGCCATGCTGATTAATACGAGGATCTATGCCGACTATCCCGGACCAGAGGATATTACGCTCTCCGAAAAGGGATTTACGGAAATTAATTTACTTGAGAACTATGCGCCCACACGTAACATCTATGTGAAGGTGAAAAATGGACAGGGAGAGCCCGTACCCGGCGCGAGTGTCCGCTTTGAGTTGTACAATACGGCTGAATTCTATCCGATTGCCGAGATTAGGACGGATGCACAAGGGGAAGCAACCTTTAAGACTGGCTGTGGTGACCTTTTGATTCGTGCGGTTAGCGGCGGCAAGTGGAGTGAGGTCCTATTCAAGGCTCAGGAAAACAAAGTTATAGAGCTAGTGCTGGACTCATCAGAGCAGCCCACAGGGATTGTAGATTTCGATATGGTTCCTCCTCTGGAAAGGGAGGGAGAGGTCATGGTTGCATTACCGGAAGAGAAAATTGAGATTCATAATCGTCGTTTGGAGGAAGGAGCGGAGACCCGGAGCGAGTATGAGGACACGTTCCTGAGTGAGGAGGAAGCTGTCTCGCTGGCTAAAAAGGTTGGACTGCCCTCGGTACGTGTATGGGATGTTCTCCGCAAGGCACGGGGGAACAGCCGGGAAATTGCAGCTTTTCTAGAGGAACGTTCCAATCCATACGGTGAGTGGCCGCTCCGGTTGCTGGAGTCGATGAATGAAAAAGATTTAATTGATACTTTTCGCCAGACGCTGGATGATCATCTGATTGGTGCGCTCTCGCAGCAAGGATCTTGGGCGGAGGATACGTTTGTGAGATACATCCTGTGTCCGCGGATCTCCTATGAGATGCTGGTCCCTTATCGGGGGATATTCCAGAATGCCTTTTCGGCAGATGAAGCGGCAACTTTCAGGGAGAATCCCTCGCAACTTGCCCGAATACTGGAACAGCAATATGAACACTATGAAGATCTTCCTAATCTAAAAGGTAAAGGGAATCCGATCGGGACATTTAGTCTGAAGAAGGGGGACTTTCAGTCACTGGATATTTTGTTTGTGGCTGTATGTCGCAGTTTGGGTATTCCGGCCCGATTACATCCCAGTGCACAGAAACCACAGTATCTAAGAGACAGAGGCTGGGAGGATGCAGTATTTAGTCTCACCTCACCTCTGACTCAGGAGAGCACAAGCTGGGGAATGCTCCAACTTCATAGGGATATAAAAGCTCCGCAAGATACACCTGAAGCATCTTATTTCGAGAACTTTACGTTTGCCCGTCTGGAAGATGGTGTCTACAAGACGTTGATTTATCCTTATGGCAGTACGGATGTCTATAACGAGCCATATGAGGTTGAAGCAGGCGCTTATCGCTTAACGACAGGCGTTAGGCTGAAAGATGGAACGGCAAAAGTGCGATTTGTTTACTTTACCGTGAACGCCGGAGATACCACTGAGGTTGTAATGTCTTACCGCGAGAATGAGGTTGATATTCCTGTACTGGGTAAACTGACACCAGGAAGTATGCTGACCCTTCTGGACGGTTCAGAGGTAGAACTAGAGGAACTTCTGGGATCGGAGGGTGCTATTGCTGCCTGGATTGAACCGGAGCGGGAACCGACCAAACATCTGATTCGTGAACTGTGCGAGCTGGCAGAGCCGCTGGATAGGCTGGGTATACCCATCGTACTCATGATCGGAGATATGGAATGGAACGCTGCCTTTGACCCTGCTGGTTATCCAAAGCTGCCTGTACGCACGGTTTTTGTACGAGATTCCAGTTATGCTTCCTTGTCCGGCTTCAATTCGAAGCCTGCGGCTCATGAAGCAGGTTATCCACATCTGTTCGTGCTGGATACTCAGCATCAAGTTCGTTATTTGGCTTCCGGGTACAAGATTGGTACCGGGAAGGAAGCCTTGCAGATTGCTGCTGCGATATCTCAATCATCGAACAGATCGGAGTGAAGAGAGTGACGAAATATATTGCTGCGGGTTATGCTGTTGATTCAGTTCTTCCTGACATGACACATGAGGATCTCTTGAAATTAACACATCTGAACGTAGCCTTTGGACATGTCAAGAATGATGCAATAACAACCGAGCATCTAAAAAACGGTCATGTGATCCAGAACATCAAGCGGGAGCATCCAAATCTTACAGTGCTGCTGTCTGTAGGCGGATGGAGCGCAGGCGGTTTTTCCGAAGCAGCCTCAACCCAGGCGGGGAGGGACAGCATGGCTGAATCAGCGGTTAGGGCGCTGGAGGAATATCCTTTTGACGGGATCGATCTGGACTGGGAATATCCTTGTTACGGTGAAGCTGGTATCGCATCCAGCCCAGATGATAAACGGAATTTCACCTTACTTCTCAAGACGATGCGGGAGGCACTGAGTACCAAGGGAGAAGCGGATGGCCGTCATTATCTGCTCACCATTGCGGCAGGGGCTGATCAATACTACGTTGATGGTACAGAGATGGCTGAGGTGCAGCAGTACCTGGACTACGTGCAGTTGATGACCTATGATATGCGCGGCGGTTTTCAGGTTCTGACCGGACATCATACGAATCTGTACACGCCAACAGGAGATCTGTTTCGAATCAGTACGGATGCTTCCGTGAACCTGTTTGTTCGCGAAGGCGTTCCGAAGGAGAAAATTGTGATCGGTGCCGCCTTCTATTCCCGGATCTGGACTGAGGTTCCTGACCGAAACCACGGACTCCATCAAATGGCCGGCAGCACAGGCGGCTACGGTCCGTCATTTGCCGAGCTGGAAGCGAAGTACATTAACAAGAATGGTTACACCCGTTATTGGGATGAAGAAGCCTGTGCACCGTTTTTGTTTAATGGGTCCAGCCTCATATCTTATGATGATGAAGAATCGATCCAATGCAAATGTAATTACGTAAAGGATCAAGGTCTGGCCGGGATCATGTTCTGGGAGTACGCGTGTGATCCGACCCATCGTCTGCTTGGTGCAATGCATCAAGGGCTGCGGGATCTTCCGGCTGGGAGAATAGGATAAACACCTCAGGGAGCCGACGGGTCAGATGATGTCTACAGACTAAAAACATACGAAGGGGCCGTCCTATACGTCATGAGCATGACGTATAGGACGGCCCCTTGTTTGCGTTATTTTGGTCTAATGAATCAGGCACATGTTAGACGATATTACCATTTATCCAATACATTCCTCGTCATCATCATCAGGGGAATCGGCGGAGCCGTTGGGACGGTGCATTTTACGGTATTGCCCTGGGGTATAACCCGTCTCTTTTTTGAATTTGCGGATGAAGTTTGGTGTATCCAGGTAACCGACACGCGTGATGATATCTTTTAACGGATCGGTTGTATGCAGCAGTAGTCGAATGACCTCATCCATCCGTTTCTGCCAGATATATTGGGTAAAGTTCATGCCGATCTTTTCTTTGAAAGAACGACTGAAATAGGATGAAGAGATCGTGAATTTCGATGAAATCGTACCTAAACTGAGATCATAATCAGAGAAATTGGCATCGATATAAGCCACGATTTCATCCATAAGAGAGCTTTCTTCCGTCTCACTCTTCGCCTCGACATGGGCGCAGATTTCGGCGGCAAGGCCTGTCAGTTTTTTCTCCAAATCCTCCAACGAGTCGTAGGAAGTGATTCTTGGAAGTTGATCAACCACATGATGGATTCCAAGCTCCGAAGCGGTTTTGAGCATTGTATTCAGAATATCAAAGCAGATGCAACGCAGCAGCGGTACAGATGGCATTTCGGATTTCAGGGTATTCAACGCAGTTGATACCATCTGAACTGCCACATCATAGCTGCCTTGTTTCAAGCTCTGAACCAGCTTCAATAATACATCCTTAGGGACCCAGAAGGAGGAATCCTGTACATCGGAACCAGAGAGGTCGTTAAAGTATGTACTCCTGCCCTGTCCATGCAGCATCGATGCTTCCAGAGCGGTCGAGGCCTCAATGTAGGACTGATTCAGCTGTTTCGGATAAGTGTACCGATTGCCTACCCCGATTGCGGGCGCGACCCCGGTGTGTCCTGTCACCATCCATTGCAGTTTTTCAACGATAGGCTCCATACGGATATTCAGGCTACCTTCATGCCCAATTTCGGCATCGAATCCCACGATAAGGGCCAATTGGTCTGCCTGTGGCAGCTCTACGCCGTAAGCATATGCAGACAACTCCGGCAGGTCCACATCGTTCATCAGCTGCATGACAGTAGGTTGCTCGGGGTTATCACCGATAGGAAAAGCATGCATTTCCCAGCCCATGATCATGACAAAATAATGGGACCGGTTAAAGCGTATGCCAAGCTTATCCGTAAACTCAGAGGGAAAATCTCCGGTGTGACCGTGCTTCAGCAACATGAGCAAAATATGATTGCGAGCATAGGGCTCCTGAAGATCTACGCGCTGACTATAATCATGCAGTGTTTTCTTGATCCATTCCAGCTCGTTGGTGGTGGAGGATGGAGCAGGATCATTTTTCAACCGAATGAACTCCATTAAGTCTGAAATCGGATGGTACTGTCTTCGGGCCAACATAATGGCGAAGAATGTGCCCATCACCACCATGAAGGAGAAAACAAGAACAACAAAGGTGCGAATATGAACGATTCGGCTAAAAAATTGGTTGCTGGGCATAGCGGTTACATAAGTCCAACCCGCATCCGATTTAACGGATACAACCGAATGTGGTTCTTGATTTAAGGAGATGCTGTGCGTGCCGGATTCAAGAGCAAACAGAGCGTTAACTTCCTGTTCGGATATGATTTCTCCCTTGTAATTGGCTGCCAGGACTTGCCCGAAATTATCGAAAATATAAGTCATCCCGTGATAGTCGCTGAGGATGGAATCAATTAAGCCCGTCAGATTGGACTCGTGTATCAAGTACATGACGGTTCCATGAGCGGGCGTATTGTTAGGTGCAATCGGTACAAGGTATGCCAGCATGGAATTGGGTATTCTGGTTCCTTGGACGACCTGCTCCGCTGGACGTATTGTGGGGGACTGTACGTTATTCAAATCCCGGATCATGTCTGTTTTGTTCCACGTAGTAAATTTGTAGCGGCCAGTGAATACATCCAGGTTCTCAGAACCTTGAGAAGAATAGATGTTATCATCTTCACGGAAGAACAGGAATAACTCATCGATAATGGAACTGGTGGCTTTGTATTTGACCAATGCGCCGATTGATTCCCGGCTATAGTACGGATGGTGGGTCCAATACCGCGTTAACTGCTCATCGTAGGCGATGCGAAAAGCGATGTCTTGGAGTTCTTTCATGCGATCATCAATGACAGTTTTGGCTTGAGTGAGCTGATTGACATTGGTCTGTTCAATCTCTGAACGGAGCGTGTCCACAGCGTTGTGATAAATAATGATGGTTAAAATAACAAGAGGGATAAGGAAAATGGAGATATAGGATAGGGTGTACTTAAACAGAAGCTTGGACTTGAAGTGATTCCATTTCATATCTGCAACCTCCCGTTTATCTTAGTGCTGCAGCGATAGCGCTCTCATATGGGCAGTGAAGTTATTGCCAAGATGGGAGCTGCTGGGGTGTTCCTTCTAAAAATACTAGGAGAACTTCTCTAATAAAGCAATGGTTCTTTTATAAATTCCAGTGCAATCCGTAAGAAAGATATAGCTATAGCAAAATCCCCTCAAAGTTCACTCATTTCCTTATGCTACCACACAAGGCTTTTCAAAGAGTATCTACTTTAAGGGGATAATTTCAGCTGATCATATATCATATATTATATTTTCTATTACTGAATATAGGAGTTACAACGATTACTCGTCTAGAGGTTCATAGTCAAACCAATCGTAACTTGCAGGCGTACACTCCCCCGATGGAGCATAAGCGTAGATGGCGATCATCACACCTGTGAAACCACTTGCCACTTCGGTAGATAACAGATGTGTTTCTCCAGAACCCACTTCGATGGCATCGGATGAACCTTGCTGATAGAGGAACGTGAAGTGATTACGGTCAGCCTTGATTTGTAATACAACCGGCCCCGTGTCACAGTCAAGCACCTGTTCGGTTCGCAGAGAGCCGACGGTTCGCCGCAATACGATTTTCTTCTGACCGTCGATCTGTGTTACAGCCAAGTCGTAATGATATTTATCATTCATAAATAAGGTTAGTCCAGCTTCCTCACCGTTCGCATTTGGCTCATAACGCAGCTCGGTTGCCATTTTGCATAAGAAATGGCTCAAGCGACGTCCGACAAAGGCTGGATTTCCTCCATCATCGAGTGAAACCGGCTGACCCCGCAGGATGAGTTGCCCGGGATTTTCTGTGAGTGTCCAACTATTCGGAGCCGGGTTCCGTAAGAAGATCCAGTTCATGTCCAAAGTTGGTTCGTCAAAATGATCCCGTATAGCCTGAGGTGGCCAAGGGTGCTCAGTCAACAAAGGCCCAGTCATCTCCTGCTCAATATGTCCGTCCACACCGATCATCGGCCAACCGGTGTCCGTCCAAGTGACAGGTGCTAGAAAGGTCTCGCGTCCCAGGTGGTGTCGCATGGGATAACCTGCTGGACGAATACCAAGAGATACGGCCCACCAGCTTCCGTCCTGGATCTGGACAAGGTCTGCATGCCCGGTTGCATGGATGCTGGATTTCATGCTCCGATTGGACAGTATCGGATTATGAGGACACGGATCAAATGGTCCGTATGGCTCTGTGCTCCGAGCGATGGTCTCCATATGACCATACTCGGTTCCACCTTCGGCGATCATCAGATAGTAGATACCGTTTATTTTATACATGTGGGGCGCTTCGGGCGCTGCTCCTCCGGTTCCAGTCCAGATCAATCGGCTATCGGTTAGTCTGGCTCCGGTCGTGATGTCTATCTCGCACTGATAAATGCCCTCGCCTTCATCGCCGTTACAGGCCGTTTGAAAATACACACGTCCATCATCATCAAAGAGAAAAGAGGGATCAATGCCGCCCTGATCAACAAAAATCGGAGCAGACCATGGTCCCTCGGGCAGGGCACTACGCACATAAAAATTTCCGCCGCCGCTGACATTGGTTGTTGTCATGTAGAACCAGCCATCATGGTGCCGGAGTGTTGGGGCGAAAATGCCGCCAGAACTGCCCGCGTTCGCTAAAGGGAGTTGCTCAGTTGTTGTGAGGACATGGCCGATCTGTCGCCAGTTCACAAGGTCTTTACTATGAAAAACGGGCACACCAGGGAAATATTCAAAGGTACTGGTTACCAGATAGTAGTCTTCATCTACACGGCAGATACTTGGATCTGGGTAAAACCCCGGAATGACCGGATTGGTATATTTCATCATTTATGCTCCTATTCATTGTGAGAGTTTAGTATGAATCTGGACACATTGAAAATCCCTGCTACAAGGCGAATTATAACGCTTATAAGTATATGGAACCTTGATTTTTCGGTCTTGGAATAGCATGATATAGACATTCAACCCAACTATGTTCGCGGAGGGGAATGCTTTTGAGTAATGCATATTTGAAATGGTTTACCTCGGACCATCAACAATTTCCGTTTTTTATCCAGTACGGTGGACATGTTGAGGACATGGAGCTTCATAATCATATGGATTTTACGGAACTTGTGATTGTTCTGAATGGTCATGCAACCCATGTGGTGAACACCGAGGAATTTTTTATTAAAAAAGGGAACGCATTTGTGATTAATGGCGACACCCATCATGCGTATAAAGACCCTCATGATTTTAGGATCTGTAACATTATGTTCAGTCCCGAGATGCTTGCTTCGGCTGGGCCCGATCTGAGAAAATCTAACGGCTTCCAGGCGCTGTTTGTTTTGGAACCGTTTTATCGTAATATTCACTCCTTTCCGAGTAAATTGGCGTTATCCATTTCCAGTCTGGAGTATGTAGAATCGCTGATATCGTTCATGATTGAGGAGTATCAGAGTAAACAGCAAGGGTATCAGACGATGTTGATCTCACGTCTTACGGAGATGGTTGTTTATTTGTCGAGGCAATATGATACGCAGGAGAAAGGGATCGAAGGTAATAATCTGATGCATCTGGCAAATGCCATTTCATTTATTGAAGATCATTATCTGGAGCCACTGTCGCTAGAGGATATTGCGGGGAAGTCGAATATCTCAATAAGGCATCTGAATCGGATTTTTCGATCCTATTATCAGATGACCCCGATCTCTTATCTGCAAAAGTTGCGTCTGGAGAAGGCATGTCATTTGTTGAAAAACGGGAATCTGTCCATTACGGAAATTTCGTATGAATGCGGGTTTAACGACAGTAATTATTTCACCCGCCAGTTTAAGAAAGCTTTTGGCGAATCCCCCAAAACATACAGGCAGACTCATTAATACCTGATCGAATATAAAACACCAAAACAGGGCCTCCTCATAGGGAGGTCCTGTCTGCTGTCTCAGGGAAAAGGGGGAATTTAATAGTCCAAAAGCCGTCCGTTGTCATGCCACTGACCGTACATTTTATTTTCCTTTGTGTTGGTTATGAACTTATCCAATCTGCTCTGGAATAATGCTGGCTGATTCTTAACACTTTGGATCGTATCGATCCGAATGTTTTGATACAGGGTAAGAAAGGACATGAAATTTGCATAAACCTGATGATCTTCTTTCAGCCTTTGTTCGATCACACCATCAATTATGAAAGCATTTGGCTCCATAACAGGAAGAACCTTTCTACCCTCGTCATGCATGAAGCCCAACTTTTCAAGACGACGGACACGTTCCTTGTTCAATTCAGTCCATGAGCTGCGTTTACTTCTAGGAGATAATCTCTGTGCTAATTGAGTCTCGGATATTTTCTTTTTGACTCCATCGATCCAGCCAAAGCACAGCGACTCCTCAACCACGTCCAAATACAGCAGGGTATTTGGCACGGGTTTTATGCTTATTATTACCCAGCAAGATTTCTCAACTTTTCCATGTGTCTGCAACCAATTTCTCAATTCATCCCTCGACGTCATGGGGATACAATTTACATTTTCCATCCGATTGTCAACTATACCCGAGCCGGTTCCTGATACCAAAAGAGTGAATAGTCATTCATGATGGAGGCATGCCCCAATTGACGCAGCATCGTAGAAACATTGCCTCGATGATAGGTTCCGTGGTTAACCACATGTATTACGATGTCCGATAAGCTGGTTTCGCGAACTCCTGCAAATGGATTATCGAGTAGAATGGTTTGCTCCAAATCAGTTTGGCCTCGTAACCACTCACTGTATTGTGCCGACAGGTCGGTAAAACATTGGATGTACTCATCCACAGAACCGTGAATTTCACTATTGAGTGGTATGCATGCTTGCAGTGCCTCGCGCATACCGGTGCCAGTTAACACCAGATACCACATCTTATCCACTGTATAGATATGGCTGAGTGCGTGAGCAATGGTTGGATATGAACTGTTCACTTTCTGACTCAGTACAGAAGAGGGCAATTCCTTGATTCTGCCCAGGATGGTTTGGTTGGCCCATGCGTGGTAGTTATACATTTGTTCCGGATGATTCATTGATGATCGTCTCCTTTAATTTGGCTATAGATTAGGTTAACTTACTGAGATGATTATAAAAAAAGAAGTATGACAACAGCGTGTCATACTTCTTCATAGAGCTTAAGTGCGTTTCGAAGTTGTTCTTTCAGAATGTCTCGTAATTCAATCGGTTCAAGTACCTCGGCGCCACTGCCTAAACTAAGTAGAAACGACCATAACCACTTGGCTTGTAACGGTTGATGAACCGAGATACGCATTGTCATACTTCCATCCTCGTGAAATTGCTTATCTGCCTGTTGAAAATGATCCATGGCTTCCGCGAGCGCTTCCGGGTTCACCCGAAATACCACATCACTTACCTGATCTTGCCATGACGGATCTGACCCAACCGTCTCTTGGGGAAGCTCAAGGTGGGGTTGGAAGTGTTCCGATGTCAGTTGCACGTTCATCATCCGGGACAGTCGGAACTCGCGATAATCCTGCCGTGTCTGGCAAAATCCATATACATACCAATTACGATATTTAAAATGAAGTCTTACCGGTTCCAGATGGCGGGGTGTATGTTCATTTTTTGTATTGATGTAGTCAAAACGGACAACCTGATGATCCGTAATACCTTTACGCAGATGAGGAAGGGCATCAGGTTCGGTTCGGCGTGTCTCCAGATCCACCGATAGACTTGAGGTTTGATGCTCCGGTCCAATCGTTTGCAGACGTTCAATCGTGCCTTGTGCACGTGCATCTTCGAATACTGTGGATAGGCTGCTCAGGACCGTGATCAGGGAGTCCACATCATAAGAACCAAGCAAGCTTTTATCCATCTTGTATCCGTCCATCATGCCGTAGCCACCTTTGAGTCCCTGATGGGAGACGACCGGGAAGCCGGCGGCACAGATTACATCAATATCCCGATAGATCGTTCTTGGGGACACCTGAAACTCTTCCGCCAAGGTGGAAGCAGACAATACTTCGTGGTTCAGCAGTTTGTATATGATTGAGATTAATCGCTCCAATTTCAAAAGGTATCCCCGCCCGTTATTCCATTTTGTCATTACAGGCCATTATTATATCACGCCAGGGTAAACAAGATGGAGGATTACAGAGGGTCTATAGAAGTCATAACATCCAGTATGTTTTGTTCCAACATAATTGGACAAGTTCTTCGGTGAGAGGAAACAAAAAAAGAGTGCTGGATAGCACCCTTTCGAAGACACATGATTGTTGTTGTGTTGAACAGTTACGTTAGCAGATCGGTCGAACTTCATATCGAGTGAATAGACAGAGCCAGCTCTACTCTTCTTGCACGTTATAGAGAACCCGAGCGAGCAGATTCTGTCCATAGTTACCAAAGTTTTTGCCAAAGATCGTTAAGCCCCGTTTGTTCAAAGGTTCGTCCGTAACCGCAATGCGGAAGTGAATATCGCTTTTGTAATCCAGCCCAATCTGGTCCAGCGTTACGTCCGAAATGCGGCATCCGTCGATATAGCTGCCTTCCTGTGTAATCCGGATCAGCTTCAGCATGCCGTACTGATTCAAGTGCGGAGGCCACCATTCCGGATTAAAGGTACCGCGTGTATTGCCAAAATCCCCCGGACTTGTCCAGCAGCCAATCTCAATCCCATTGACATAGAAGTAAATATCCGAAGGGTAATTGTCACAAAAGCCAGGGGCCTCCGAACCCAGTTCCATCGACAACTGAATTTCGCTAAACGACTGATTAGGTTTGAGATAGTTTGGAATTCGATACTCGAGATAACCTTCAGCCAGCCAGATCATCTCCGCATCAATTCGCAGTGGATCAGCAAAGTACCGCGGATCATCGAACTCTCCAACAATGCTGTCCCGGGTAGCGAGACCACATGTAGGTGCGGCCTGATAATCGCTATAATGACCGACCTGAATTTCCACCTCATAACGATTGTTAATCTCTTGTGAACGCAGATCAACCATCAATTTTTCCTCATTGAGATAACATATCTTCTGAATTCCATGTTTGCCAACGGCGGTGTTGATCTCGATCAATCCGCTCTCTTCAAGCTTCTTGATATGCATTGTGATAGCGCCATTGCTCAGTCCCAGCTTGGTTGCGAGATCATTGAGATTAAGGCTTTGGTTCTTGGCTAGCAGCTCGATGATCTGAATCCGGATTTCCGAACTGAGCGCTTTGAAGATATTCACACCCGACATCAGATCTTTAATATAAATCATAGGTGGATTTCCTTTCCCCGTTCTGAACAAAGTCTTCGACACAGACATTTGCACATTTATATGTTTTATTTCAGATAATTATAAATCATTCCCTCATGGAAGGGAAGGGTGGAGAAATAGAAGCCAAAACCCTTGTATATAGCGCAAATACGAAAATATAATCTATATTTTGTCCACTATTCCGGTTAAAATAAGTGTTAATCAGTTCACATATATTTGAAATATACCATTGAAATGTAATGTAACCGCTTTTATAATCCTATTATACCTAAATTGATTCATTACTTCATGAACCTAATTAACCATTTGATCAGGAAAGGTGGAGTTCGGTATGGAAAAGTTAAGCAATGTTAAGAGGTTTAAGTGGAAACGCATGGCGTTACCGGCATTACTTGTGATGGTATTACTGCTGGCAGGTCAGTCAAAAGCTTTGGCGGCATTCTGGAATCTGACCGGAGATACCGCTGTTCATGATCCGTCGATTATCAAAGAGGGCAGTTCCTGGTACACCTTTTCAACGGGTCCGGGCATTCAAGTATTGAAATCCGATAATGGATCGTCCTGGTATCGTGTTCCACAAATCTTCTTAAGTAAACCATCCTGGTGGGCTTCTGCCGTTCCGGGACAAAGCGGATTGGATGTATGGGCACCGGATGTAGAGCAGTATAACGGAAAAGTATGGCTCTATTATTCGATCTCCACCTTTGGCTCCAATCGGTCTGCGATTGGTCTTGCTTCTGCGAACAGCATTGGAGCAGGGCAGTGGAAGGATGAAGGATTGGTGCTTCAAACCACGACCGCCAATAATTATAATGCCATTGATCCAAATCTGGTCATTGATGCTTCAGGCAATCCGTGGCTGGCCTTTGGTTCTTTCTGGAGTGGCCTGAAGATTGTTAAGCTGGACAAAAACACGATGAAACCGACGGGAAGTATAACTTCCATTGCTGCGCGCCCGAATAACGGAGGTGCTATTGAAGGACCAAGTATTGTATATCGTGGCGGTTATTATTACCTGTTTGCTTCCATTGATTCTTGCTGCCAAGGTGTGAACAGTACCTACAAAATGGTCTATGGACGTTCGACCAGTATAACAGGCCCTTATGTGGACAAAAACGGAGTTAATATGCTGAATGGTGGCGGAACGATATTGGATACAGGCAATGTAAAATGGAAAGGTCCAGGTGGTCAGGACGTGTACAACGGCAATGTCATCGCAAGACATGCCTATGATGCAGAGGATAATGGCAATCCGAAATTGCTGATTAATGACTTGCTTTGGGACTCGAGTGGCTGGCCGAAATACTGATTTATTTTATATAAATATAAAATGTTTTATAAAAGTGTTGACTAAAGTGATCTGGATTTGATAAATTTAACAACAGAAATCTTATTTCATCCAATTGAATACGGTTACAAGTCCAGATCAGGAGGGGTTCAGATGGTAAAGAAAAAGAGTTGGGTCACATTTATGCTTCTTATGCTGGTAAGTGCGCTGGTACTCGCAGGTTGCGGAGGAAGCAGCGGTGCAAGTGGGGACAAGGAGTTAACGTTTATGTTCCGCGGCGGTACTGATGAGCAGAAAGCATACCAAGCGGTGGTCAAGAAATTCGAAGAAGATCATCCGGGTGTGAAAGTCAAAATTATCGTAACGGCTGCGGATCAATATGCAACCAAGCTCAGAGCGGCAATTACAGGCAACAGCTTGCCTGACGTATTTTATATCAATCCGGGCGACGTGAAAGCGTATGTGAACAGCAATGTGCTGATGAACCTCACTTCGTATATTGAAAACAATCCGGATGTTGATCTCGATAATATCTGGAAATACGGCGTGGACCTGTATCGTTATGACGGCCAAATGGCAGGTCAAGGTGATATCTACGGTATGCCGAAGGATCTGGGGCCATTTGCACTGGGCTACAACAAAACGTTGTTTGAAAAAGAGGGCATTCCACTCCCTGACAAGGATAAACCATACACATGGGAAGAGTTCATCAAGGTGAATCAGCAAGCGACCAAGGATACCAATGGAGATGGTAAACCGGATGTATACGGTACTGGATTCAACGTACAGTGGGCCCTGCAATCCTTTGTATGGAGCAACGGTGGGGATTGGTTGGATGAGACCAAAACAAAGGTAACGATTGATGATCCAAAATTCGCTGAAGCGCTGCAGTTCTTCGCGGATATGCAGAATGTATACAAAATTACACCTTCCATTGAGGAAGCGCAAACATTGGATACGTATCAACGCTGGATGAAAGGTGAAATGGCTTTCTTCCCTGTAGGCCCATGGGATATGAGTACATTTGAGAAATTGCCTTTCGATTATGATTTGCTGCCATTCCCTGCGGGATCAACTGGTAAATCGGCAACGTGGATCGGGTCTCTGGGAATCGGAGTATCGGCCAAAACGAAACATCCAGAAGAAGCAGCAGCATTGGTGAACTACCTTACGGCTTCGAAGGAAGGCATGCAGCAACTGGTAGATGCCAAGGTACAGATTCCGAACTTGCTTGATATGGCAGACGAGTGGGCCAAAGATACATCCACGAAACCAGCCAACAAACAGGAATTCATTGATATCGTTGAAGATTATGGCCGGGCTCTGCCAGGTAACTACACGTACAATGCGGAATGGTATGACCTGTTCTTCACGGACATCCAGCCGGTATTGGATGGCAAGATTACAGCCGCAGACTATGTGAAGCAGCAACAACCGAAAATGCAGAAACTGCTCGACAAAGCGGTAGAACAAGAAAAGAAATCTCAGAAATAGTAGATAGGAAAGGGTGATGCCGGCAGCCTGCAATCATGCTGCTGGCATCATTCGTATTGGAACTTATTGGATTCCATACGGGCATGTGGCATTCGTTGATCGACAAGGTTCAATCGAAGAATGCCACATGCTGATACTAGAAACAGGGGTGAACGCCGTGATTACGAAATCGAGTTTGTATCGCAAAGAGATGCTGTACGGATATCTGTTTATTTTACCTCCGATTCTTGGATTGCTGATCTTTGTCATGTTCCCGTTCCTCTACTCCCTTTATGGTTCCTTTACGGATTGGGACGGACTGGGACAGATGAACTTTATCGGTTTGGCCAACTTCAAGGATTTGCTCACGGATGACCTCTTCTACAAAGCGATGTTTAATACATTCTTCCTGATGCTCGGTATTCCGATTGGTTTGTTGCTCGCATTATTGCTGGCGATGGGTCTGAATCGTAAAATTCCCGGCACCACGACATTCCGAGTAATCTATTACATCCCGGTCATTTCTTCCCTCGCTGCGGTGTCCATCATGTGGAACTGGGCGTACAACGGGGATTACGGTCTGGTGAACCAGTTCCTTGACCTGTTTGGGATTAAAGGTCCTAACTGGCTAGCGAACAAAGACACGGTTAAACCGGCTTTGATTATTATGACGGTGTGGAAAGGCTTGGGATACACGATGTTGTTGTACCTGGCAGCACTGCAAAGTGTATCACGTACATACTACGAGGCGGCTGAGCTGGATGGAGCGAACGGGTTCCAAATCTTCCGCAATATCACCTGGCCTATGGTGAAGCCAGTTACCTTTTTCCTCATTGTTACAAATATCATTGGCGGTTCCCAGATCTTCACCGAGATGAACATTATGACACCTACGGGTGGTCCTGAATATTCTTCGGCATCAATCGTTTTCTACATCTGGCAGAAAGCCTTCAGTAACTTGCAGATGGGTTATGCCTCAGCGATGGCCATGATTCTTGGTATTTTCATTTTTGTCATTACCCTGGTGCAATTCAAAATGAACGAAAAATCAGCCTATGATGGGGATTGATTGTCAAGGAAAGGAGTGAACCGGAGATGTCTTACAGTCAAAAGAGGAAATTAACGAACTCTATCATCTTTATCGTACTCGCGATTGGTGCGATTGCGATGATTGCACCACTGATCTGGATGTTGTCCACTTCATTGAAGGAGAAGCAGGATGTGTTCGCGCTTCCGCCTGTGTGGATACCTGAAGTATTCCAATTTGGTAAGTATAAAGAAATCTGGGAAGCAGGTCCCCTACTCAGCGGGATCAAAAACAGCCTCATCGTTGCGGTGAGTGTAACGGTGGTGGGTACGTTTACGTCCAGTATCGCTGCCTTTGCTTTTGCCAAATTAAGATTCCCGCACAAAAACAAACTGTTTCTCGCGTTGCTGGCATCCATGATGATTCCTTATCCAACAGTCATGATCCCGCAATTCATCATGTTTGCAAAGCTGGGCTGGGTGGATACGCTGTTGCCACTGATCGTTCCAGGCCTGTTCGGTAACGTAATCATGATCTTTTTCCTGCGCCAATACCTGCTTAGTGTGCCTGATGCAATTATTGAGGCGGCAAAAATCGATGGAAGTTCTTACTTCCGGCTGTACTCCAGTATTACGTTTCCGCTTATCAAACCGGCGATTGCTGCACAGCTGATTCTCTGGTTCATGGGCATCTGGAACGATTATCTGGCACCGATTATTTATCTGAATTCACCGGAGAAGCAGACGTTACAGCTCGTTATAGCGAACTTTAATGCCACGTATGCGATTCAAACAGATTACCCGCTTATTATGGCGGCGTCGATTGTGGCTCTGTTACCTGTATTAATCATCTTTCTGATCTTCCAGAAACAGATTATTGAATCGGTTGCCATTTCGGGAGTGAAGGGATGAACCAGCGGAAGAAATTCCGACGGTGGTCGAATTCAGGAAAAGGAGTGGTTGCTTCCATGTTGTTATTGTTGGTTGTTGGAGCTACGGGTTGTTCTGGAGCAGGAGAAACGGTGTCCCGTCCCGTCTTTCCTGAAGCTCCTCAAGATACTCAGTTGTACGACACTTCCATTTTGGACGATGAATCACGCTGGACGGTTAACAATGCGCATGATCCGGCCATTATCAAAACAGACCAGGGATACTACGTCTATTCCACAGACGTTCGTGTAGCAGGAGAAGCGAAACCCGGCGTCATGGTACGCAAATCAGATGATCTGATCCACTGGACATGGGTAGGTCAGGCTCTGCCCGGGATTCCGCAAGAAGCGCTGGATTGGACAGGTGCAGTCAATCTGTGGGCACCGGATGTGATTCAGGCTGGTGATACCTATCGGATGTATTATTCGGCTTCTTCTTTTGGCAGTACACAGTCGGCTATTGGTCTTCAGACATCCTCATCTCCCGAAGGTCCATGGACAGATGAAGGACTCGTTGTGAAAACCTCTGCGAATGAACAAGACAAATTAAATGCCATTGATGCCAATCCCATTGTGGATGCCGAGGGTAATTCGTGGATGGTATACGGTTCATTCTTTGACGGAATCTACATTGCGCCACTTGATCCCGACACCGGGAAATTCAAGGACGAGGGTTACGGTACTCGCATTGCTGCTCGGGATCGTGCAACTGAAGAGGGCGCAGTGGAAGGTCCATACATTGTGTATAACCCGGAGTTCAAAAAGTATTATTTGTTCGTCTCGTATGATTCCTTGTTCGAAGATTATAACGTGCGGGTTGCGCGTGCTGATTCAATCACAGGACCGTACACGGACATGAATGGCATGAACATGCTGGATACGGATCATCTGCCGCAATATGAGATCGGCACCAAAATTCTCGGCGGTTATCGCTTCACAGAAGGCGAGGGCTGGGTTGCGCCCGGACATAACTCGGTTCTGAAGGACGGAGACGATTATTACATCGTGCATCATGCACGGGGCGAGACGGATAAAAACTGGCCCTATCTGCATGTGCGCAAAATGTTATGGACGAAGGATGGCTGGCCTGTGGTTTCACCTGAACGGTACGCTGGTGAGACAGCGCAGGACATTCCGAAATCCATGATTGCGGGGGAGTGGGAAGGTATGGCGCTTGATCCGTCCGTAGACGGGCAGATTCAAGCCGTTCCTTATACCCTAACAAGCAACGGTAAAATTAAAAGTGAAAAAGGTTCAGGAACCTGGACATTTGATGACAAACAAACACTGACGTTGAAGTGGAAAGAAAGCCCATGGGGCGGAGCCTCCACGGAAGAGCTGAAGCTGCTCCCGTCCTGGGACTGGGAGCGAAGCCAGCCCGCGTTGGTGGTAACAGGCCTCAATGACCGCGGTGTAGCGGTCTGGGGCAAGCAGATCAGCGCAGCGGAGGAGTAAGGGGGCGAGCAGCGAGCGCGGTAAGAGCGAGCTGCTGCGCCAAGGTGCACAAGCAGTGAGGGGGAGGAAGGAGCCGCAGGAGCGAGTTTGGCATCCGATTTCAACCGTCAAGAGCGGTGGGGAAAAGAAATCGGAGGACAAGAGAGCACCAAGGCCCTGCCACCCCCGAACGTCCGCTGTGCATGCAAGCTGTCCTATTAAGCTGCGCTAACGCAGATAGACACTTAAGATTCATCTGTGCTGGCCTATGTCTGAGGCCAATCATGCACTAAATATGGGGAGAGTTGACCCTGCGAAGCGGTCGACCCCATAAGATCGAGCCACACAATGGCTCGAAGTGAGGTTGTAACCCAGCGAGCGCGGTAAGAGCGAGCTACCGCTCCGAGGGTGCACAAGCAGTGAGGGGGAGGGAGGAGCCGCAGGAGCGAGTTTGGCATCCGATTTCAACCGCAGAGAGCGGTAGTAAAAGAAATCGGAGGACAAGAGAGCACCAAGGCCCTGCCACCCCCGAGCATCCGCTGTGCACCACAAAGCTAGCCTGTAGCTCTGCGGCTAGCCCTACATTACATGGGGGAGAGTTGACCCTGCGAAGCGGTCGACCCCATAAGATCGAGCCAACAAAAAAGGCTCGAAGTGAGGTTGTAACCCAGCGAGCGCGGTAAGAGAGAGCTGTCGCTTCGATGGTGCACAAGCAGTGAGGGGGAGGAAGGAGCCGCAGGAGTGAGTTTGGCATCCGATTTCAACCGCCAAGAGCGGTGGGAAAAGAAATCGGAGGACAAGAGAGCACCAAGGCCCTGCCACCCCCGAACGTCCGCTGTGCACCACCCCAAAAGGGTTTTCGCTTTTTCGCAATTGGGTTACATCCCCAAACTTCGAGCCAAACAACATTTGAAAGGGGAGCATTCCCATGACTGATTCCATTACATTTACTAATCCTATCCTGGAGCAGCGTGCTGATCCGTGGGTGTACCGTCATACAGACGGTTACTATTATTTCTCCGCTTCCGTGCCAGCCTTTGACCGGATTGAAATCCGAAGAGCAGAGACGTTGGAAGAGTTAAGAGATGCTGAGCCGGTAACGGCTTGGACGAAGCGTGACACAGGGCCAATGAGTGCCAACATTTGGGCACCGGAGATTCATTTTATCGATGGCAAATGGTACATACACTACGCTGCCGCTCACACCAGTGAGACCAACGAAGGTCTGTTCGATCATCGGATGTATGTCCTGGAGAACGATTCCGCGAATCCACTCGAAGGAGAGTGGGTAGAGAAAGGGCAGATTCACACCCGGTGGGAATCATTTGCGCTGGATGCAACGACCTTTGAACATAAGGGAATCCGCTATCTGGTCTGGGCACAGAAAGATCCCGATATTGTGGGCAACTCCAACCTGTACATTGCCGAAATGGAGAACCCATGGACGCTACGCGGCGAACAGGTTATGATCTCTACGCCAGAGTATGATTGGGAGATCATCGGCTTTAAGGTCAATGAAGGAGCAGCCGTGATGCATCGGAATGGGCGTTTGTTCATCGGCTACTCGGCCAGCGCGACCGATTACAATTATTGTATGGGTCTGCTCACCGCAGATGAAAATGCCGACTTGCTTGATCCGGCAAGCTGGGTGAAATCACCCAAGCCGGTATTCCAGACTTGTGAAGCGAACGGCCAATACGGCCCGGGTCATAATAGCTTTACGGTGTCACCGGATGGCAAGACCGATATTCTGATTTATCATGCGCGTAATTACAAAGACATCGAGGGTGATCCCTTGTATGATCCGAACCGCCATGCCCGTGCTCAAGTGATTCATTGGCGTGAAGATGGCACACCTGATTTCGGTGTTCCGGTCCCAGATGGCAACGCAGTAGCAGAAGCAAAATAAGAGGTAGTGAAACCTTAATATGAGAGCCCTTAGTTAGCGAGTGATGCTGATTAAGGGCTCTTCTGTGTGTGAACGATAAGATAGAGTGGCCTGAACATATGTGTCCTGGACACAAAACAAAGCAACCACAACGATGATTTCTGCGTATGAAAGAGATACAGATTACGATGCAGAACCTATTAGGAGGATCACATATGGATTCACGCGAGACGTTGGACAAGGAACTTGAACAGATTTTGAAATGGGAGAAACAACAGAAAGACTTGTTTATTTGGGATAAAATCGGGCGTTTGCCCTTTGCGATGTTGGATAAAGTGATGCCTAAAGCGCTGAAACAGAAGATCGGAGATTCCCTGAACGATGTGGGTCAGTATGTGCAGAATGGGGGCAAGTTCCTCGTACAGAAGAAAAAAGTAGCCAAGCTGTTGCAAGAGGAAGCCGGGAGGTCAGGTTATTCCATGATGGATACGACCTATCGTCTGGAGCAGGAATCTGAAGCGGAGGGGACAGCAAAGATTCATAGTGTAGAGAATCTGCCACTTCAGGTGCTGGACCGGGTGGCCGATAACATCACAGAGAGTCGAACCAAGTTTGCCGCGGCTCAGGGAGCAGCTACAGGGTTTGGTGGCATTGTAACCATAGCAGCAGATATTCCGATGGTGATGGGGCTTTCTCTGAAGGTACTGCAAGAGATGGCTCTATGTTATGGTTATGATCCGGATGAACCGCTGGAGCGCATCTTCATTGTCAAATGTCTGCAATTCTCTTCCGCCGATATTGTAGGCAAGAAAGCGATCATTGAAGAACTGGCCGCCTACGACGATCCGGACAAGCCAATTGAAGTGGTATCGCAGATGCAGGGATGGCGGGAAGTGTTTAACTCCTACAGTGAATCCTTTGGTTGGAAGAAACTGTTCCAACTCGTGCCTATTGCCGGCATGGTGTTTGGTTCCGTGAGCAACAAAAATACAATTCGAGATGTAGCCGAAGCAGGCAAAATGTTGTACAAGAAACGGCTGATCCTTCAGCGTTTGAAGTAATATTACAGAAGAAGTAATATTAGAGAAGAATATTTATATTGAAAGAGATGAATTTGATATGTTAAACAAACAGGGTTTCTATGATCTTTTAGATCGCAATAATATCGTTTACGAAAGTATTGAACATCCCGCAGTATACACGATGGAGGAAATATTCTCTTATCAGATTCCACATACAGAACGTATCGTTAAAAATCTGTTTCTGCGTGATGACAAGAAGCGCAACTATTATCTGGTGACGATTGCTGGAACGAAGTCAGTTGATTTGAGAAGTTTAAGCGAAAAGATACCTAGCCGCAAATTAAGTTTTGCCAGTGAAAAGGATTTGTTGGAGTTCCTCGGATTGGAAAAAGGGCACGTCAACCCTATGGGGGTTATCAATAATATTCAGAAAAACGTGACCGTAGTTTTTGACAAGGATTTAGTTGGTCAGAAAATTGGAATTCATCCCATGGAAAATACGGCAACGGTATTTCTTGAATTTGAAGATGTGAAGGAACTGATTACAGCTCAAGGTAGCAGCGTTGTCATGTGTGACGTGGAATAAATGGTTGAAGCTAAATACGAGAAAAACATATATAACAAAAGGGTTCCTGCCAGTCTGTGAATACAGAGTTGGCAAGAACCCTTTTGTTATGGTTCAAACATTTTATTTAGACTACAAATGTTGGTGACTAAAGTGAAATCTAACGAACTCAGCAGACGTTATTCGGCGATATTTCACTAATCCCGATTTCTAAAGAATCTCAGACACGTTATTTCTGCATCTCACACGCACATTCCAAGGTTTTCGGCCTTTTTCTCAGGAATAGCGTTGCTCAGATTCTTTAGATTGCGAAACCGGCAGTATTCGTTCAAATAAGTGCTGTCAGGTTCGTTAGCGCAAGATAACGTCTTATAAGGCGATGCTGCCACGTAAGGAATGGATCTAATATAGAATAAAAAGTGGACACCTGTTGATGTATTCTTTATTCCTCACTACCATTTTCTTTCGCCCAGATATTGAGTAATTTATCGGATGGAAGCAGGAATGTGAAAATCCCGAGCAGGGGCAGGAAGCTGCACATCTGCATTACCGGTGATACGCCGAAGACGTCAATCCAGTTCCCCAGCACGAGTGCGCCCAGGCCTCCCATACCAAATGCCAGACCAGTAATTAGACCGGAAACCGTTCCGATTTTGCCCGGAATCAGCATTTGCGCGTATACAACCGTAACCGAGAAGCTGGATAACATGATAAAACCAATAATGGTTAGCAGTACACCTGTCCAGAACAGATTCGCATAGGGTAGCAACAGAGCCAGCGGAGCAGCTCCAGCCATGGACAGGAAGATCAGGTTACGTTTGCCGAATCGATCTGCCAGTGGGCCTCCGAAGAACGTACCAAGTGCTCCAGCAGCCAGGAACAAGAAGATATAGATCTGCGCGTCCTCTGTGGACAATCCAAAAGTATCTTTCAGATTAAACGCATAGAAGCTGCCGATGGAAGCGATATACCAGGAACGAACAAAAACGAGCAAGATTAATAGCGTAATGGCGGCAGTAATCTTTTTGCGCAAAGCAGGATTGGGTGCACGACGTGCAGTAGCCTGTCTACGCAGATATCCTCCCGATTGCAGCATACGTCCGTACCAACGGGCTATGTAGATCTGAACTGCAATCCCCATGGCAGCAATGCCTGTAAATCCAATGGCACCGAACAGTCCAAACGGGATAAAGATCCAGCGTGTAAGCAATGGGGCAAGGGACTGTCCGGCGTTACCACCAACTTGGAAGATGGACTGTGCCAGTCCACGGCGTTGACCAGCAGCCATATGGGATACCCGTGAACCTTCCGGATGGAAAGCGGCGGAACCCAGACCGACAAAGATAACGGAGATCAGGACAGCCATATAACTGTCGGCGAAGGCCAACAGCAACATGCCGGTAAATGTAAAACCCATGCCAATGGGCAGGATAGATGGTGTCGGTTTTTTATCAGCAAACCAGCCTACGACAGGCTGCATAATGGATGCGGTAAAGTTAATAGCAAATGAGATCCATCCGATCTGAGTATACGTGAGATGCATGGAATCTTTTAGAATCGGAAAAATGGCTGGAATAACCGACTGGATCGAATCATTGAAGAGATGAACCAAACTGATGGCAATGAGTATCCGGTAAACGGTGCTTTGGGCATCCGATCCGGGTGGGGCTTTCGAACGCGCTGTGGCGTCCTTGGTTAAAGTGGATTGAGTAGACATGTACAATTCTCCTTTGGTCGCGGTCACGAGGGATCAGCGCCTGATGTTGTAATATATGCGTGTAAGCATATTGTTACATAATAGGATAGATTGATTGGACCGACAAGGGGAACAAGGGAAAACGTTGATGAATTGAACTCTATTTCCGAGGTGTTTTTTTAATAGCATTACATTTACAAAATAAACGTATTACTTTAGCATCTACTGTAAGAAGACCTATATTTATGTGTAATAAGGATGGAGGAGGGATGGATATGAAATCCTTATCACCTTATGAATCCGCCAAACGTGAGTTGGTGATGACTATTTTGTATATGGTTGTAATAACGTTTCAGGCTATATATGTTGCCCCAGCATCTTTGTCTGTTGCTATCGTCATATTTATCATTTGTCAGTCAATTGGTGTGCTGATGTTGCGACATTACATCAAAAAAGTCAAAAAACTGAAGAATGATCAATCTACTTGAATGCGCTGCGATCCCACTGCATCGAGAGTCTGAGTTTCTAAAGGTTTATACTAAAAAGCCGAACTTCTTCAGATTTGAAGAGTTCGGCTTTTGGCATTCTATGATTCTATTTTATACAGAATGGATGAACCTGACGAATTAACGATTATCAATCGTTTCCGGATACATATCATGATTCATCATACGATGGTCGGCCATCTGCTCGTACTTTGTTCCCGGCTTACCATAGTTCGTATACGGGTCAATGGAGATACCGCCGCGCGGTGTGAATTTGCCCCATACTTCGATGTAGCGGGGGTCCATCAGCTTGATCAGGTCGTTCATGATGATATTCACACAATCCTCGTGGAAATCACCATGGTTACGGAAGCTGAACAGGTACAGCTTGAGTGATTTACTCTCGACCATTTTCACATCCGGAATGTAGCTGATATAGATCGTTGCAAAGTCCGGCTGACCCGTAATCGGGCACAGACTAGTGAACTCCGGGCAGTTGAATTTCACAAAATAATCGCGGTACGGATGTTTGTTGTCAAAGTTTTCCAAGATTCCGGGATCATATTCAAACGTATATTTAACGTTCTGGTTGCCCAGCAACGTCACATCTTGCATCTCATCAGGTTGTCTCATCGGTTATTAAACGCTCCTTGTTTCCGTCAAAGCCGAAGCCTCGCGGTATATATGAATAGGCATTTTTTTGCCTGTTGAATTCTCTTATTTTCTAAGGACCTTTCGCCCTCATCCTTACATCATGCCGCCCATTCCACCCATACTGCCCATCACACGCCGCGTTTGTTGCCCCATACCAACGTATGAAGCTGTGGAAGCACACGAACATCATTCAGGTCATCGGAGGCACTGACTTGGTCAATCAGCCACTCATAACGAGCGAGCAGCGAGGACGCCAGATCTGGCGTATCGGCGGAAGTCACATCCGGGTTCCCGGTTTGTAAAAATAAATCCGTGCCCGGATACCGTGCATGCACACGGCGGGCATAGTCCAAGTCTGTCTCATCGAAGATCACGATCTTCAGACTGTGACTTCGTTCTACCGGGCCAGCGGCCAGCCGTTCGATCAGATCATCCAGCACGGCCCAATCGGTGTCCATGCCGGAGCTCGGTGGCTTGGGCGAGACGGTGACTTCGTCAATGTTCGCCAGCCAAGGCTGCCAGCGGGAGCCCTGCGTTTCCACCGCGGTGCGGATGCTGTTCTCCCGCAGCAAAGCAACCAATCCGCCCAGCGAAGCGAGCAGGGCGGGATTACCGCCAGAGATGGTCACATGGGAGAAGCGGGTGCCGCCAACGCGGCGCAATTCTTCCCATACATCCTCTGGCGTAATCATCCGAATCTGGTCCTTGCCACTGCCGTCCCAGGTAAAGGCCGAGTCGCACCAGGAGCAGCGATAATCGCAGCCGGCGGTACGAACAAACATCGTTTTTTGTCCGATGACCATGCCTTCGCCTTGAACCGTCGGACCAAAAATCTCCATCACGGGAATACGAGCCTCTTTGCGAGAGCCCGTCTCATTCACCTGGTGTGTCACACTACTCATCGATCATCCACTCCCGTCTCGCTTCTGCGTAACTGGTGGGTGTCTCGAAGAGTCGGACAAACTCCGTCCGCCCACCATCGGTCAGCCCGGCATAGGGTTCCGTCTGGAGCGCATGTTCCATCTGTTCGAACAGCCAAACGACCATATTTTCAGCCGTTGTATTCATTAAAGGAAGTGTCTCGTTGAGGTACTGATGATCCAGATATCCTTCAATTTGAGTTTTCCATATATCTTTGATATGTCCAAAATCAACCGTCAGCCCGGTTTCACCCGGATAACCGCTGATACCAAAAATAACTTTATACGTATGACCGTGCAGGTTCTTGCACTTGCCTTCATAACAATGCAGGTGATGTGCTGCGTCAAAGGTGAATTCTTTGCTTACAAGCACACGTTTGCGGTGGTAGCGTAGCTGGGTGGGCAGAATATCTTCTCCGATGCGTTGCAGATGCTCTACAATACGGAATGTTCCAGGCTCTCTCATCGTACATCCACTCCCGCCGATTCAACAGCAGTACGTTGCTGTACATAACGATCCAGTCCGGCTTTGCGTAGTTTGCAAGCGGGGCAATCTCCGCATCCATCGCCGATCACGCCGTTATAACAGGTCAGAGTACGCTCACGGACATAATCAAAAGCACCAAGGTCATCGGCCATCTTCCACGTTTGGGCTTTGTCCAGCCACATGAGCGGGGTATGAATGACAAATGGATAGTCCATCGACAGGTTAAGTGTCACATTCATCGATTTCACAAATGAATCCCGGCAATCCGGGTATCCGCTGAAATCCGTCTCACATACACCTGTAACCAGGTGACGTGCTCCTTTTTGCTTGGCCATAATGGCCGCAAAACTGAGGAACAGCAAATTTCGTCCATCTACAAATGTACTCGGCAGTTCGCCTTCTTCATGTGTAATCTCCACATCCGTGCGAGTGAGCGCATTGGGGGCAAGCTGATTTAACAGGCTCATATCGAGTACCGTTTGCTGTACGCCCAGATCACGAGCGATCTCGGCTGCACATTCAATCTCCAGCTTGTGGCGCTGACCATAATCAAACGTAACAACCTCGACTTCGGCAAACTGTTGTTTGGCCCAGAACAGACACGTGGTACTATCCTGACCGCCGCTGAATACAACGACTGCTTTTTCTTCGTTCAACATAAAAAAACCTCTCTATCTTCTTGAGATCAAACCATGCACATAGGCATAGAGTGTCGGAAGAACAGAGAAGTTCATGAACTGGCATCCATCAAAAAACACACCTTCCCGATAACCGCTTCAAAAAAGCAGGCAAGAGTAAGTGTCCTTAGTTTTTTACGTACATGATTGCATGGTGACCGCAATGTGTACGCAAGACTTATACTGACCATCACATGGTCAAGTCTTATAGAGGGAGTTCGCGAACCTCTCCCATGCCACAGGCATGGATTTTCTTCTTCAATTGTCTGAACCATTATAACATGAAACGGTGTGGTGACCACCCCACTGGAGCATAGTGGAAGCTAATTGGTCGGCTCCATCAACTAACAGCTTATTTGATCAATACATTGCCGAAAGGGATCACTTCTTTCAGAATTCGTTTTAACAGTCCCTCATCGTTAAGATCCTGTTCCAAGCGGTGATTCTCACGTCCCGCCTGAAAGAGTACAGATCCATGTCCTGTCATCTTCCAATGATAATTCATATGCTGACTGGCAAGGTTGTTACCATATACGGTGAGTTCCAGATGTGCATTTTCGGGATAGGCAATAATGCTACCAGCATCCACATAGAGCGGCGCTGTTGGGTGAAGTTCCTGTTGGCAGACCTGACCTTGAGTGAGCAATCCGATTTTGCCTTTGCCGGAAAATTTCATTTTCACTGCATCACGGGTGATCAGCATGTTTTTGATTTTCTGAATTTTGGTATGCATGGTTACACCATCAGAGTAGAAGAACAGGTGGCGGAAGTCATAGAGCAGATCACTGTCCTCCGTGAGCTCCACTTCCTTCATCGTGAATCCGGGAGGCAGGGCAGCCACAAATTGGCAAGGTCCGGTGATTTCGGATTTAATCAGCTTTTTTTTGCGATATATGCCCGTGATATTCATGAATTTATCATTGCGACTCCCACTTGGACCGCGGAAGGCCACAATCTGCTGCGGATGCAAAATATGAAGGCGGTCATCTTTAATCAGTGAAAATGTGACGACTTGTCCTGCTCCGCTTGCTTCAGCATTGTTCAGGTGTATGTTCATGCAGTTGCTCCTGTTCTTTTATACTCGGCCCGAACGGCGACGCATTCCCCAGCGCATCACACGAATCAGAACAAAGTAACCCAATATGAGAGAAACGACAGTGATGATCGTCGTCTGAATTCGTTTGGTGGTAGCTGCTTTGGCATTCTGGTCGTCCTGTAATTTACTTACCATTTCAGTTAGTTTCTGGTTCTGAGCCAGTAGTTGTTCGTTCTGGGTCTTAAATGCTTCGACATTGGCCTGGGCTTGTCCCAACTGAGCAGACGTTTGATTTAATTGCTCCATCGTTTGCTTATAACTTTCCTGCAGAGCGTTCACTTCTCCGGGCAGTTCGGAGACTCGCTCCCATCCGCTGTATATATCCGTAAAAATATTGGCACTGGCTGCACTTACTGTCGAAGCGATCGAAACGGTAAATAGAATGCATGTGGTGAATAACACCCGAATGAAATAACCCTGAATGGATTTTGGCATCGTTAACACCTCTTTCTTCGGTTAGATAGATCAATCGCCGAATTCGTCGTCTATTGTTGAAATACGGCTCTTACATTATACGTCAAAACCGGGACGATGGGTTCAAGATGATATCGTTTTATTACCCGAAATATATAAAATTATTTAGGAACAGGGCTGTTTAGCTTACAAATCTGCGGGGTAATAGAACGATAGGCAAGCATACCGGACCGTTTTACAGATCTTTTACTTCAGTTCCGGGTGCATGCTATTCACAAATGCGCAATTTAATGAACGATACCAATATATCCGATTGAATATAAGATCGTGAACATGAAGGAGTAGAAACATATGTATACAGCAGATCAGAACACATCAACCAAAACAATTATGATCACTGTTAATGGAGAGCCAGTAGGGCGTAAGCTGGTCATTGACAGTGTCACCTATGCACCGGTAAACGAAGCAGATAGTGTACAATATTTACACAAAATGGGAATCGATCATCCTACTGTTTAATTTGAGACTTGTCATAGATAAGTGATTGATAAGCTTGGCATAATGCCAGGCTTTTTCGTCGTTTATTGTCGTATTGAGACGGATTTAGGGATATAAAACTAATATATTGGAAAAATTTAATGAGAACATGTGTTCCGTGACAATATAGTGTCCATTCACCCTGATAACTTAGAAGATAATACACATAAATCGGGGGAGAGACTACCAGTGAACTCAGTCTTTGAAGTATCTTATTCGTGGAATAAAGAGGCCATACCGACAGGGGGAGCCGACCCCGTATATATGATGGTAGAGTGGCGTAACGGTGCCCCTGCCAAAAGACTTAGGAAAATAGCACCCAAAATTGTATCAAGAGATTTGGAACTTTTGCTCAAACCGGAATATGGAGTACAGCTAAAAGGCATTTATGGATGTCGTTCCAAAGAAACGGATATTGGCTGGTTATTGAGGCTTGGGGATATGTACAAGGGAGAAAGTAAACAAATTTTGCTTGAATTCGTCATGGGACCCCGTGTATCAGGAAAAGCTGCCGTATGTTCAGCCTACTGGAGCACAAGGAAGTTGAAGCAAAGTCAACGTGTATTGTTACGAAGAGAACAGTTGTATATTCAGTACACCAGTCATCTGGGCATGCTGCGACAGCCAGAAGATCCCAAGGTGGAAAAGACGATCAAATTAAGTGAAACGGTACCCTTGATCAAACAAGCCCTGCGCGCCTACGAAAGAGGCCGGGTTCAAGAGGGAAGTAATATGTTACGTCGTCATGCTGATGCCTTGTTAATTGAAGCTGCGCGGAAGCAAGATCTGGACTATTACGCGGAAGCCGAGATCGTTGAAAAGTTGCGTTATCACTATGAGATCACGTTTACAACAGGATATCATGATCGTGAAAAAAAGATATTAGGGGAATAGGGTTGATTTCAGATGTTAACGGTATAGAGAGAGTCTACATATTTGAAGGTGAAGTTTAGGAGAAGGTCGAATGTATGTATCAATATCATATTAAATAATGGATGGAGTTGTATCAAATTTATTGAAACAACATCGTGGAGGGTCCGGCAAAATGACAGACCGACTAATCCGATTAATGCGCATTATAACGCTGGTGCAGGCGAAGCCAGGCATACTGGCACGTGAGCTCGCCCAGCGATGCGAGACGACGGAAAGGACGATATACCGCGACATGGAGGCCCTCAGTGCAATGCATATCCCGATCGCCAATATGGGACACGGGCAAGGGTACATGTTTATCAGCCAATTTGCCATGTATCCGCTAAATTGGTCTGATGAAGAAGCCCAAGCCTTCATGCATCTTGCTGAAGTTATGGAGAATATTCGTCCTTTGCTGAAACCTGCTTTTGAGAGCGCTTATGAGAAAGTGGTTGCTGCGAGTCAGAAAAACAAAACAGAACGAGTGGAATGGTCGGAGCAAATTAGTGGATTGTTCAAAGCGGGATTGCCCGCATGGCAAAATGAAAACAACGATTCGCAGAATCAATCCATGATTACCCTGCTTCAGGCTGGCATTTCACAGAACACCATTGAAGGGGAGTATCTGTCTCAAGGTAAAAAAGGGATCGTACGTATAGATCCTTACTGTCTTATCCCTCGTGAATACAGATTTGAGCTGTTAGGGTATTGTCACCTGTCGGAGAAACTTCGAATATTTCAGGTGAGCCGGCTGCAAAAGATACGAATATTGCCACGCACGTTTCGCAAAGAGGATTATCTGATGCAATCGCACTTCCGCATTCCTTGGGCATACGAGGGAAGTACGGAGTGGACTGCGTTCAAAATTCGATTTGCACCCCATGCTGTGGAGCGTGTGATGCAGGAGCAATTTTTTTTACGACCCATCCTAACCATTGAACCGGAAGGTAGCCTGTTATTTGAAGCCATATTAAGTGATGTTGACGAATTTCTTGTATGGATATCTAAATATGGACCTGATGCGGAAATTCTCGAACCGGAGATCTGCCGCATCAAGATGAAAGAACGTCTAAACTATTGGCAACAAATGTACAATAAAAGTTGAGATTAGAATGCCACCTATCCTAAGCCAAAACACGATTAAGTACTGTGCTGTGGACGGTTACTCTTTGGTTTTGAAAAGGCTTGCCAGATTGCCAAATGGAGATTCTTTCTCTTCATCTTCTGTGGAGCTGGAATAAACAACCTTGGATGTAATGCCCTCATCATCGGCTGCACAGTTGTTTTCCAGAGTGAAACGGTCAAATTGATGCATAAACACCTTGGCTGTATTGATGGCATCATCCAAGGCACGATGCTGGGTACCATCAAATTCAATTCCGCAGATTTCAAGAGCCTGAGCGAGTCCGAGTTGACGGAACTTACCTTCTTTACGAACGGTGCGGGACCATTGTTGCTGGAGATCGTTATGATTGGTGATCCAGGCCACATCAAGTTGATGGGTGCGACAATGAGAGATCAGTTTGCTGCGGTCATCGGGTCCCCAGGAACACATGTAATAGGGGTCACTTCCCATCCAGGCGATGAATTGATTCAGTGCTGCCGGAAAAAGAGGGGCTGCATCAATATCTTTCTGTGTGATACCTGTAAACTGAATCGTGTCAGTGGAAAGAACAGACTTATTGGAAGGACGAACATACGTATGGAACGTATCCGTTACGACCAATCCATCCGCACTTTCCGTAACTTTGACGGCACCGATATCAATAATTTCAGAAGAATAGCGAGTATTGCGGCTTACCGTGAATTCAAGATCATATATGATATATGGCATAGGACAAGCTCCTTTATCGATTAATACCTGTGATAGATTTCTATTTCTCTATATTACAGGGAACGTGCTGCCATGTCAGCCATCGCCAGAGAATTCATTGTAGTCAGGATGAACGGACAGTCTGAGTGTTTAATGATCTTTCTAATGCATTTCCGGTTTTGGTAAGTCTTTACTTCGCCAAAAGTGGTCGTTATAATGAGGAAAGTTAGGGACTTTCCTATGTTTTGTTTGTATTTATGGCAACATAAAAGTAGAATTTTACGTCTTATTATCAGAACTTCCTAACACGGTTTGAAGTGTTGGGGAGTTTTTTATTATTTATAGCATACTCATGTAGGAAAGGAGAAAAAGTTAGTCGGTTGTTGGTATAACATAGGAAAACTACTTCACGAGTTAGTATTATTGAATTTAAAGTACATATGGAGGTTTGTTTCTTTGATTAGTAGAAAATTGAAAATAACAGCAATTATAGCCAGTGTGTTTATTGTTTTAATGAGCGCTGCATATGGTGCATTCTATATTTGGAACAAGAATTATAAATTTAATAATAATTATGTATGGCAGCCTTTGGAGGACGTGCAATCTACACTAAACCTGAAAGATTCCTATAACGTTATTGTAGCCGGAACGGATCCGGAAGGTATTACTGCTGCCTTATCAGCTGCTCGTAATGGGATGCGTGTATTGCTGGTGGAAGCAAGAGATCGCAACATGTTGGGAGGATTGTTGACCGAGGGAGGTCTTAATACGCTGGATCTAAATTATTCCCCTGAACAACCGCAGTTATTGAGTAGTTTGCGGCAGCCTGACTTTTTGAACAAAGGTATCTTCCAGGAATGGTTCGACCAGATCGAGGGTAGTTCATTTGATACCAATACAGCGGCTAACATTTTCTATCGGATGGTTCGTTCTGAACCTAATATTGACCTGTTGATGAATGTTAAGGAATTAGTCCCCCTTACTGAACAATCTACGGGAGATCACACGACAATAACGGGTATGAGCATAACTAAAGAAGATGGAACAACTGTTCAGATTTCAACCCGCTCCATCATTGATGCAACGCAAGATGCGGATATTGCAGCCGCTGCAGGAGTTCCATACTCCATAGGTAGACAAGATATTGGAGATGGTAAATCCAAAATGGTCTCTACGCTTGTATTCAAGTTAAGCGGTGTTACTGATGAGGTATGGCAAAAGTTTAGGGAAAGAGAGGGAACCGGGGTTGATAAGATGAGTGCTTGGGGGTACGGTGATGCTAGAAAATATGAATCCTCCAATCCACAACATATTAAGATTCGAAGTCTGAATATCGGAAGACAAAATGATGATACAATCTTGATTAATACGATGCAAATCTTTGGGGTAGATCCGTTAGATCCGATATCTGTGAAAAAAGGTCTGGAAATCGGGCGTAAAGAAGCCCCACTAATTGTTGATTTTCTGAAGAAAAATTATGATGAATTTGCAGGGCTAAAATATGCTGGAACAGCAGACGAGCTTTACGTGAGAGAATCACGTCATATCTATGGCGAGTACCGATTAACATTAGCTGATGTCATGGAAAATCGTGATCATTGGGATGCCATTGGATACGGCTCATACGATATTGATATTCAGAGCACGAGTGTTGGAAATCCCGGCACGATTATGTTGAGTCCGATTCAATATGGTGTACCTTTTCGCTCGCTTGTACCGCTAAAGGTTGATGGTTTGCTCGTCGTTGGACGTGCAGCAAGTTTTGATACAATCCCACACGGTAGTGCAAGAGTTGTCCCACTGGGAATGGCAGAGGGAGAAGCAGCAGGAGCGGCGGTTAAGCTGGCATATATCCATAAGGAGTCCTTCCGCGAACTCTCAACTTCCGAAGAGCGAGCATCTGAATTACGTAAGATGCTGGAGAATCAGGGGATGGATCTGAAAGTACATCGTTTCGAACAGCCTGATTATATGGAGCATAAGGATTACAAGGGATTGCTGGCTGCAGCGAGTATGTATATGACTTCAGGCAATTATAATAACGATGGTTGGGAACTGGATAAAGGAATGAATCCAGAACGATTTTTAAGTAAATTGAAAAGAATGCAAGCGATGTTTCCAGAAGCCTACACAGGTAGTGCTGACCAAGCTCTAGCAAATATGGAGAATGCCGTAACCCTACCTTTAACGTTGGATCAGGCTGCGTATATGTTATGTCTGGCAATGGGATCTTCAGAAACGGAAACTTCACTTGAACAGGCACTTGCTCATTTGCAAACACAAAACTTTATAAGTGCCGACACGCTTGCTGGCATTGCTGACAAGAACAATCTTACAAATGGGGATGCGTTTATGCTCATTCGTGATGTAGTGGAGTATTATTCTGGAGTTGTATTCGACTAATTGGTTGACAATTACTTGTAAATGAACTAATGTGGTCAAAAATGATAACAGCGTTATAACGAGGACATGATTGTGCAAGCCAGCTTCAACAGAGAGGGAACAGTGTGGTGCAAGGTTCCTGTAGCTGCTTCATAAATTCCTACCTCGCGAGCTGCGGAAGAGAATGCCCATACAGGGTTGCAACCTCCGCCGGCAGGGCCCGTTATGCCCCGTAGGACTGCACGTTACAGATCGCATAGGTTGCGAACGGATTAATTTGCAGTTAAATAAGGGTGGTACCACGACACATTCGTCCCTTGACGGATGTGTCTTTTTGCTGTTTATGCGCCGTATTTGATAACAAAAAAAAGAAGATTAGGAGTGTGTTATGATGCGTCAAAGTGAAATGCTTGTCCCAACATTACGTGAAGCGCCAGCGGAGGCAGATGCAGCGGGACATCGCTGGTTACTGCGTTCCGGCATGATTCGCCAACTGGCAGCAGGGATATACAGTTACCTGCCCCTTGGACGGCGTATATTGTTAAATGTTGAACAGATCGTTCGTGAAGAGATGGATCGTGCTGGATGTCAGGAAGTGTTACTGCCGATTATGCAGCCTGCGGAGTTGTGGGAAGAATCCGGAAGATACACACAGTATGGTCCCGAATTGATGCGTCTGAAGGATCGTCATGCACGGGAATTTGCTCTTGGACCAACACATGAGGAAGTCGTAACCGCTTTAGCGCGGGACGAGGTGAGCTCGTATCGTAAGTTGCCATTCACCCTGTACCAGATCGGAACCAAGTTCCGGGATGAGCGCCGTCCTCGATTTGGATTGCTGCGTGGTCGTGAGTTCATCATGAAGGATGCGTACTCTTTTGCTTCGGACTGGGAAGAGCTTGATCGGACTTATCAGGCTATGAACACGGCGTATAGTCGCATTCTGGAGCGTTGTGGTCTGGACTATATCCGTGTTGAGGCGGACGCAGGAACGATTGGCGGTCAAGGAGAAACACATGAGTTCATGGCTCTTGCTGATGTGGGTGAGGACACAATTGTAACCTGCAAACATTGTGGATATGCTGCAAATCTGGAGAAAGCGGATTATCAGACTTCTGGAGATATGGAGAAAAAAGAAGGAAGCTTGGAAGTTCCAGCTGATTCTGCGAATGCAGACTCCGCGCTTCAAACGGATCAACATTCAGGAGTGGAAACCGTAGTACGTATCTCGACACCTGGCGTTCGTACGATCGCAGAGTTAACCACTTTTGTGGGCGAAGGGGCTGAAAATATGATCAAAACGCTGGTTTATGTGGCGGATGGTCAGCTCGTCGCTGCGCTTGTGCGTGGAGATCATGAATTGAATGACATCGCATTGAAGCAGGTGTTGGGGGCAGAGGAACTGATCCTTGCAGACGATGCAGCCATTGCGGCACATCCAAATCTGAAGGTAGGATTCCTGGGTCCGATTGGACTAAATCTGCCGATGGTGGTGGACGCTGACGTGGCAGTGATGAAGAGTGCAATTACAGGAGCCAATGAAGTGGATGTGCATGTTTCCGGTGTACGCCCAGGGGTTGATTTTGCATTGGAGCGAGTAGAACGAATCCGCTTTGCTGCGGAAGGGGATGCTTGTCCAACATGTGGATCGCCACTTGTGTTTACCAAAGGTATTGAGGTTGGACACATATTCAAATTGGGAACGAAATATAGTGATGCCATGGGTGCTTCATTCCTGGATCGTAATGGTCGCCAGTGTGCGCCAGTCATGGGATGTTACGGCATTGGCGTATCCCGCCTGATGGCTGCGATAGCTGAACAGTATGCAGGAGATGAAGGCATAAGATGGCCTGCCGCTGTTGCGCCTTATGATGTGCATCTGATTACAGTAAGTTGGAAGGATGAGCAGCAGCGTCAGCTCACCCTCGAACTGGAACAACAATTGATCGATGGCGGTTACACGGTATTGGTTGATGACCGGGATGAACGTCCAGGTGTGAAATTCAAGGATGCGGAGCTGATTGGATTGCCTGTGCAGATCGTTATTGGCCGAGGAGCAGCCGAAGGACAGGTCGAACTGGGGTCACACGCACTTGCAGCAACAGGTGAATCGAAACGAATCGGGTTGACTGCACAGGAAGCTGTGCTTTATGTGAAGGAACAGCTCACTTCCTAAATTCAGGGGAATCGCTAATTATATGAGTTCATATAATAGTACCGAATATGATGCGGTAGCTGATTTTGATTGCTAAAATTTCAATGTGAGCATGAAAAAGAGGGCTATAGGCATAAAATTTGGTAGGATTTTATGAGTGATATCATACGAAATAACTATATTTGGATAGTTGTATTTAGTATACAAATGATTTTATGATTAAGGATTTGAAGATGATCATACCCAGGCGGATTTATGTGCAAGTATGCAATGTTGAGAAGATAGAGATGTCGAAATAAAAGTACAATAACCGCATGAACACGGTCATTCCGGAGAGTTTTTATATAGTTCGGTGTGGAAGGCACATGATGAAGTTGGTCCGTAAAGGCCAGGCTGGGATTTATTTTTGCCTCAGATGATTGTCAGGATCAGCAGGATATGTCCACAGGAAATGTTCAAGTATCTGATATGGATTGATGTTTAAGAACGGAGATACAAAAGGGTGTCCCCTTAACCAGTAATCTGGCTTTGGGGACACCCTTTTAGTTATGACAAGATAGATCGGTATGCTGATGCACTATAAGCGGTCATGCCTATATGCACTTTGCTTTGCTGAGCTTAAGAAGCTGCAGGCAATTTCAATTGTTGACCTGGATAAATCCAGTGTGGATTTTTGATATTGTTCAGCTTTTGCAATGCCTGCCAAGTTGTGCCGTATTGTTTGGAGATAGAGTACAGGGAATCTCCGGATTTCACAACATGCAGTTTGGCTGGAGCTGGTTTGCTCGGCGTTGGTTTAGACGGTTTTTCCGGTTTTGGTGTTTCTGGTTTTGGCTTGGTTGGAGCTGGTGTTTCTGTTGCCGGAGTTTCCGGCTCTACTGCAGGTTTTACCGCTTCACTGATCCGACCATCTGTTTTGATGTCTACAGCGCCAAGCTTCTGCATGTAATTGATCAATGCTTCGTCCAGCGCGCCATACATACCCGTAGTTGGATATTTGGCAAACATGTTATATTCGTCACCACCAACAGCTGTGAAATCATTCGTTGCCAGTGTATACGTTGCTTCCGGATCAAGGGCTTTATCGCCCACGGTTACGGAATGTACACGGCTACCTTCTGCAGCGGAAGTATCGATTTTGAACTTGATACCAGATACTTGCGGGAATCCACCGCTTGGTTCAGGGTAGGAAGCTACACCGACTTCAAGGGCTGCCAGAATATCGGACCCTTTCACTTCAAGGGTTACTACTTGATTACCAAAAGGAAGCACTGTGATGATATCACCTTTGGTTACGATCCCTTTTTCGATGGAAGCACGGATACCACCACCGTTAGTCAGTGCAATATCGGCTTTGCTGACATCACGAATGGCATCTGCAAGCAGGTCACCCAGGTTAGTTTCACCTGCACGTACCTGTTCACGTTTACCATCCAGCAGAATAGCTGTATTGGCTACTTCTTCTTTCAAAATAGGTTCTTGTTCTTTTTGAATGGAGTTCACGAGAGTCGCGACTTTCTCATTTGGTTTGATGTCTTTTGCTTCCGTTTCATCAATTAATGTTGCTTGTTTCTTTGTTACTTTACCACCGTCTACCCATAGATCGATGACACCTACATAGTTGGTGTATTCTCCTGCACTTGCTATCAATGTTCCGTTATCGGATACAAGGCCATCTTGCAGTACAGTGTGACTGTGACCATCGATGAATACGTCGATGCCAGGGACTTCTTTAACAACTTTAAAGCTAGTATCGGTGCTGGACGCGTCTTGTCCAAGGTGTCCCAGTACAACAACAACATCTACTTTGCTGCGGATTTCGTTTACCAGAACTTTAGCTTCCGCAGATGGATCTGTAATATCAAGACCTTCTACGTTTTTTGGATTCGTTTTGTATAACGTTTCCGGTGTAGTCAAAGCGATGATACCGATCTTCACGCCATCTACTTCTTTAATGAGATAAGGATCGAAGAGACGTGTTCCGTCTTTTTTCTTCACATTGGCACTCAGCATGGGAAAGTTCATCATGTCTGCCAGTTCGATCAGACGATCTGAACCATAGTTGAATTCGTGGTTACCCGGTACGATGGCTTGGTACCCCATTTCATTCATGACTTTCACGATGCTCTCACCATTCACAAGAGTGGCAAATGTTGTACCATGCACAGCATCTCCAGCATCGAGCAAGAGTGTGTTCGGGTTTTCGCTACGATATTTGTCAGCGATTCCAGCTACTTTGGCAAAACCCATAGCAGGTGAAGATTCAACTGCACGGGCATGCGTATCATTCGTATGTAGAATGGTAATGTGTTTACCTGTGCCCGGAGTGGTATCCGTTGCAGCTGCGGCAATACCTACACTGCCAAACAGCAAACAGACCGTTAGCAGAAGTGAAACGTAATTCTTCCAGATTTTCATATGATTCCGAAACCTCCCAAAATAATAATCTACTTGAGCATTTACACAGCTCAAATAGTATTTTAACAGACTATTATTAGGAAATCTCGCGAATTACGTAAAAATAAGTAACCTGAAAGTGACATGTAAATCTGCTGTTGGAAAATATAATCTTCGGAAAGAACATATGTTCTTAAAGAGTGTAAAAAAAATGCTGCGCTTCACGTGGCAGTCCGGTACGCAAACAAAATTTCTCCAAAGATTCATCCGGTTCAGGCATCACTCCGGAGGTCAGCAATTGAATGGCAAAACGGTTAGCCTGTCTTTCCAGCTTGCCTGGAGCAAAATAGGAATGTTCCTCCAGAAAGAATCGATTAATACCTTTATGAAGTCGGTCGTGTCCAAGCTCATGGGCGCACACGAACCGTTGCCACTCCGGCGGCAAATCATTGTGTATGACGATAAACCTGCGCCGGAGCTTGCGAAAGTACAGTCCCTTGGTGGACTTCCCCAAATTGGTGAAACGAATCTGTATTCCAACCGCGCGGGCAATGCTGAACGGGCAGTTGGTCCGGTGTTTTCGAATCAGCTTTGTTACGATGTCATCCATATGATCTCACCTGCTGCCTCATTAAATTCAGTGGGTCATGCCTCATGGGCGATTGTCCGATTCGTCTGTCTTTTTGCGTTTGTTCATCTGTTTCGCTTCCCAGAACAGACCTGTCAGCACATCCTTGATTCGTTTCTTGTCCTCTTCATCGAGTGGAATACCGTCAAACATCAGATCATCATCGTCCTCCAGCATCTTTTTGAAATCACGACGGTCTTTGTATGTAGCCCATTCCGGTACGTCCTGAAGTTCAGCAGCACTCCCTGGTTCAATATAACCGGCCTGCTTCATCATCTCTGTATAGGGCACCGAGAGTGCATCTGAAATCTTGCGGATGGTCGCTGGTTTCGGCACACCCCGGACCCCATTCTCAATACGTGAAATCTGTGAGTTGCTTATTCCGGCTGCTTCGGCGAGCTGATTGATGCTGTATCCCTGTTGCTCGCGCAGTTGTTTCATATAAGGACCAAAAGCGTGCTCCACAATTATGCCAACTCCTTCGATTCGTACAAGTGCTTGAATTAATATTAAGAAGAAAGATGAATGCGACAACTCCTAAACCTCTGCGGGTGCGCCGTTCCGGATTCGGATCGTTCTTTTGATCGCTGTTATCCCCGGATTTCCTGTTTCCCTTTCCTAAAGGGTGAAATCCGTTGATAAAGGCGAACGCTTTGCTTCTTCAGAATCGATTCCGTCTCCTTCACTACGTATGCGCTTGATATATACCTTAGCGGCATTAAGGAGAAGGGGAGCTTCTTAATATTAAAAATCAAATGACTTGTACGGAAGTTCATTAATTAAACAGTACTATATCGTATATATACCATTAGGTAAAGAGATATGAAACAATTATGCCAAAAGGCATAGGAAATGAGAGCGAAGGTTTTATTTTATCGTCAAAACGAACCAAAATGAAGGTTTACTCCGATCTCCAGAAAGTGGTATCCTCAAATAGAAATACGAACACTATACGAACAAAATGTAAAGTTGAGGCAGAGCGTGTGTTTTGTAATCACCTTCTGGAAAGCGGAATTCCCTGAATTATTGCGGTTTGGAGTGATTCCAAAAGGCAACAGGGGAAAATTGAAAAAATGTCGTTACTTTTTTAGGGAACTGGACAACTCTATGGATAAGAGCGTTTTGCCATCGTTCACGATTGCAAAACAATTTCATGTGAAAAATTGAATGAGTGATATGAGTTGAGAAATGAAAGTGCTAAAGATGAAGTGGTTGCATGTTTAACTAGGTTGTCTGTCATCAGAGTGATCATGCGAAACTATTAGAAATTTATTTTATAAAGAATACTAAAGGAGGAAGATAAATATGGAATTGATGCTGCCCGAATTGGACCGACGCAAAACGCAAACAGCTGTTGAAGCTGCGCTGGAAAAATACCGAATCTATAAAACCATTGCATTTGAAGAACGAGAGGTCATGGTGACGGCAAGTTACGCCGAGCGTTTCCACGGTGCAACCAATGTGACGGGGGATTCCACGGCGAGAACGGCAATCTACAATGTGGACTTGCAGCGCGCGCGTCAGGCATATTGCGATACGATTGATTTTGTTGTATCCCGGCTGAGTGAAAAGGAACGTGTACTCGTCTGTGAACGATATCTGAAAGACGATGATGTGTTTGACTATAAAGTGTATAACCATGTGTTTGATCCGCCTGTCAGCAAGGATACGTATACGAAGATTCGTACACGTGCTTTCTATAAAATGGCACTGGCTCTGTCAGATCGAGGTCTGATTAATATGGAGCCTTTGTCTGTGTCCCGCAAAGAGCGACAGAAGCTGGGCTGAGTGAGCGATTGAAGAAGTTGATCCTTTAATATCCAAGGTGGATTGGTTACAATAGTTGAACAAACCACAGTTGGTACAGCCAAAGGAGAGAATTCTGCGATGTCGGAAGAAGTCGGAATGCAGGAAATGGTCACGTTGAAGATAATCGCGGAAACGCTCAATACGTCCAATGATCTGAACTTAATGCTGGATACCGTGGTCGGCAAATTACTGGAGTTGACCGGATTAACGGCAGGCTGGATGTTTCTGATTAATGAACGTGGAGACTATACCTGTGTTTCGGATTACAATCTGCCCCCGGCATTACTGCGTGAAGATAAAGAGCCCATGCGAACGGGTACCTGCTGGTGTGTGAACCGCTTTAAGGACGGTCAACTCAATCATGCGGTCAACATCATTAACTGTAAACGGCTGGAGGATGCGGTGGAATTCCAATGGGGAGATACCCATGATATTACCCACCATGCAACCGTCCCGTTAAGGTCAGGTGAGAAGATGCTCGGCCTGCTCAACGTGGCTGCGCCAGCCAAGGAACATTTCAGCGACAGTGAACTGGCGCTGTTACAGGGCGTGGCATACCAGATTGGTAGTGCGGTAGAGCGGATGAGATTGTATCGCACGGAGCAGCGACGAGCTGATCTGTATGCCAAGCTGGGGGAGTTCAGCACGGCCTTGGGTCTTGCAGTGAACGAATGCACCAATTCTGATGCTTTTTGTTTAAAAGTTGTACAGCTGCTTGGGCAGCATTATGATTGGCCTTTTGCTACAATCATTCAGCAGAAAAGCGGAATGTTCGTTTTGCAGGCAGCCTATGCAAATGATACGGTTCGAACGTTATCAGGTACTCCGTTATCTTCCGAAGTGACGAGCCACATTAACCATGTAATCAATAGTCATCGTGTAACATCTCTGTCTGGGACAGAGATCGCTGAAATATTTACCCTGTGCAAGCCTGACCAGACTACGAATTCCATTGCCTCGGGAATTGCTGCTCCACTTCCGTACCATACGCCGGGAGAAACGGGAATTCTGGTGATCGGAATAGGAACATCAGGTCCTGCACAGGCGGACCGTGAAGTGCTGGAGGCATTGGCCGAACATATTGCGGCCTCATGGGAGAGTCTGAAGCTGGCGGAGAATCGCCGCGAACTTGCACGAATGGAAGAGAGAAACCGGTTGGCTCGCGATCTGCATGATTCGGTTAATCAGATTTTATTTTCACTATCGTTAACGGCTAAAGGTGCGGAAAGTATGTTATCCGGCTCCGAGCAGTTGCTCCCGGCAACGGAAGCGTTGAAGGATATTCGGGCTTTGTCTCAGGAGGCTCTCAAGGAAATGCGCGCATTGATTATGCAGCTCCGTCCCGCGGGACTGGAAGCAGGGCTGCTCCATGCACTACAGGAATACGGCACCAGCCAGGGTCTTCAAGTGGTGACGAATCGGACGGGAATGCGGTCTTTACCACGTAATATAGAAGAAGCATTGTGGCGAATCGGACAGGAAGCGCTGAATAATGTACGGAAACACGCGGATGTTCCTTCTGCTGAGGTCACCCTCAAGTTAAGTAATCATGAAGTGGTGCTCACTGTCACAGATCAGGGAAAAGGTGGTGCGAACAGGCCAAAAGCGTCGTCTGGAAGCTCCCTTGGCCTGTCCATTATGAAGGAACGGGCTCAATCGCTCGGAGGCAACTTAGAAATAGTGAGTTCTTCCCGTAAGGGAACGACAGTAACGGCAGTCATTCCACTTCCGTTCGAATCTGTATAAAGTCAGGGGGAAGAAGAGATGCCGATTACGATTTTGCTCGCAGATGATCATGCGATGGTGAGACGGGGGTTGCACGTTTTTTTGACGACACAGCAAGACATGAAGGTTGTGGGCGAAGCATCGAACGGACAGGAAGCACTGGCTCAGGCGGAAGCGTTAAAACCTGACGTGGTATTAATGGATCTGCATATGCCGGTCATGGACGGAATCGAAACAGCCAGAAGGCTGCGCACGTTATTGCCAGCAACGCGAATCATTGTGCTCACCTCGTTTTCGGATCAGGATCATGTCGTTCCTGCTGTTCGCGCAGGAGTTAAAGGATATCTACTCAAGGATATTGAACCGGAGGATCTGGCTGTAGCCATTCGCAATGTGCATGCAGGTCAGGTGGAATTGCATCCTGACGCAGCAGGTCAATTGATGCATGTGATGGCTTCATCCGATTGGTCCATAAATGAACAGCAACCACAGCATATACTGACAGATCGGTCAGCAGACAATCAACATCAGGAGCCAAAGCAGAAGGGGAAATCAACTGAAGCGTCTCTTGGCGGACTGGATATGCTCACTCGCCGTGAACAAGAAGTCTTGGGGCTGATTGCTCAAGGATTGAGCAACAAGGAAATTGCAGTTCAATTGGTCATCACCGAAAAAACGGTCAAAACCCATGTCAGTCATCTGCTCGACAAACTGGGACTGGCAGATCGGACGCAAGCGGCTCTTCATGCCGTAAGAAATGGCTGGGTCGTGTGACCAATTCCGACATATGTTCATACTTAAGTCGTATAAACTCAACCTAAAGGTTGAGTTTTTTGGTATTTCAAGTTAAGTCTATCTGCTGACGATTTGGATGCAAAAGAAAGGTAAGATAAGAGTAGAAATAACAGATCGGTTGAAACATGAGAGTTTGAATTATTAAAAAACCAAGGAGAGTGACATGAATGAATATTGTTATTTTGGCAGGAAGCAATCGGAACAATGCAACCAGTACACGTCTGGGAGAGTATGCTGTGGAGATTATTCGCGGTCAGGGACATCAGGCCAGCCTGTTTGATCTGTATCAGACACCACTCCCATTCTACGCACCAGATGAAAAACAAGCGGATCATGAACATCTGGCAGACCTGAATACACGTATGCTCGCGGCTGATGCGATCATCCTGTCTACACCAGAGTATCACGGCAGTATTAGCGGTGTGCTCAAAAATGCACTGGATCACCTGAGTCAGGCTCATTTCAGCGGCAAGACCGTCCTGTCCATCAGCTCCTCTGGCGGAGCGGTGGGGGTAAGTTCGCTTTTACAACTGCAAGCGATTGTTCGCAATCTGCATGGCATCAATGCCCAGGAGTGGATATCCATTGGTGGTGCGCAGCGCAGACAATTCGAAGCGACATTTGACGGATATGAAGAGTACGAAGGCAGTCAGGATATAGAGGACCGGGTGCAGCGGGTTATTGGATCGTTTTTAAATCTGGCACAGACGTTAACGAATGCGCGGAATTCTACCATGAGTTGAGAACCAAGGAAGATGAAAAATCGGAAAAGGAAAAGAGGATGAGCATTATGATTAAAGGCATATTTGAAACACATCTAAACGTGACGGATCTGGAGAGATCCCATCATTTCTATGAAACGGTCCTGGGTTTACCTCATGCCTACGGGCAGAAAGAACGTGGGAACTCCTTCTACTGGATTGGTGGAAAAGGCAATGCCATGCTGGGATTGTGGCAAAAGGAATCTTCCGAGGTGAACCGTCAGCACTTTGCTTTTCATGTATCTCTGGAGGATATGAAACACGCGGTGGCTCACTTGGAGAACAAAGGGATCAAGACACAGAACTTCCTGAATGATGATATCGGTGAACTGTACGTCTTCGGCTGGATGCCTGCGGTATCTGTATATTTTAACGATCCAGATGGTCATTTGCTTGAATTCATCGCCATGCTCCCGGATGAAGCGAAGCCTGAACTCGGCATGGTGCCGTGGAGTCAGTGGGAGGAGATGCAGGAGAAGACCGTATGATGATTGAAGAATTACAGTTATATACAACACGGATGGAGGACCTCAAGCATTTTTATCGTGATACGTTGGGAATGGAGGTGTCCAATGCGACGGATCAGGCCTTCAACCTGCAGGTTGGAAGGACAAAGATGATTTTCAAACCGTGTGAAACAGATCGTGAGCCCTTTTATCATGTGGCCTGGTCGATTCCGACGAATCGGTTCAAGGAAGCGAAGCAGTGGGCTGCATCACGTGTTGTTTTAAGCAGAGAAGGAGATCGGGATGAGACGTACTCTACTAATTGGAACTCTCATTCTCTCTATTTCGAAGATCCAGCAGGCAATATTATTGAGCTGATTGCTCATCATCGTATTCAGAACGAGAGTGACCATGACTTCTCGACTCAAGATATATTACAGGTGTGTGAAGTTGGACTGGTGACGGAGGATGTTCTGTCTACGGTGAATGAGCTTCAGCAGATTGGACTCACGCGATGGGGTGAGGTTAGTGATACCTTTGCTCCTGTAGGAGATGTACATGGTTTATTTATTGTGGTGAGGAAGGATCGGACGTGGTTTTTCTCCAAGCAAAAAGCACAGATCTATCCGCTGGAAGTATCCATCCGTGGCGTGGGCAAGCTTCGAATTGGCTAAAGATTGTATTCCGGGGCAAAACAGGCATATGTGGAGCATTTCCATCATGTTATAGAAGTAAACGCTTTATTTATTAATTAGGATATATAAGTTGAACTAAATTTACACGATAACGGAGAGGACAGAAAAAACCTGAAAAAGCGAAGCTGAAAGCTTTCTGAAAGAAAGCTACTTCATAAGCATAATCTCACATTTATCACCGGATTTTCCCTTAGGAAAGGGGATCGAAAAAAAATCTGGGGATAACAGTGATTGGAAGGTTGTTCTGTCAGGCTTACAGATGATGAAGGGTGGTGGCAAGCTTGGATCGACGTTTGTTGGAAGATGGACTAGCGATTATCGTTTCCAGTCGGGAACGTACAGGAGATCTGTGGCACGCCCATTATGGGGCGGGTGCGATTGCGGCATATTTTTGGTTGCGGGAAAATCGTCTCACTGCCCTTGCCGCCGGCAGTGTTACCGCCGAAGCAAAAGCCATGCTTCGCCAGCATGGAATCAGCCCTGGTCAGACCTCTCCGATTGGTGAGATGATGCCCAGGGAAGATGCCGAGGCGTGTATTACGGACGCATTGGATCGAACGATTGGAGAGTTGCACTGGGTTGGACACCAGGCCATCTACGGGGCAATCAGTCTGAAAGCCATTCGCGAACTGGATGGATGGGGCACTGCGGAGGATATTGGTCGGCTGGTTGAACTGATCGATTCATTCGATCGAACCATCCCGGGAAGATCCTGGATGAACACAACGATGAAAGAAATTCGCAGTCTCAAGCCGGAAAAAAGCGATGGTTTCCCCGAGATCGAAGATCCAGTTCAGTTGTCACGCCTGATTCTGGATGAGCTTGGGGCGTTTCAGACTATCTATCACGCGGAAGCGCATCATGATCTGATCGGTCATATGCTCACCTATGGACATGCGCTTAACATATTATATGAATTGGGTTATCCGGCATTATTCCACAAAGGCATTCCGCCTTTCCTTACCATGGTGAAGGCACTACGCTTAAGCCGAGATGTGGATATTGAACAGGAGATGCCAACATTGCAATCACCCGTAGACCTGCTGCCACTGGAACGGGCAGAACGATCAGTGGCGCTCCCTCATGAACTGGAATATTGGCTCACCGACAGACGTTCCCGTGACTGGAACGGAGGTCATGTATTTAAATTCCCGTTCAGTTTCTATCATCATGCGAAGAACGGGGAACCTATACCGGAAACATGGGAGAATTTTCGTTATATCATCGCGTGAGATAGAGCCAACAATATGGAACAAACGATATAGAACGAAGGATATGGAACCAACGATATAGAATCAAAATGAAGAGCACTTGCCAAAGCTGGCAGGTGCTTTTTGGTGTTCTAGCGTTAATATTCCAAGCTACTGAAAGCCGAAGCGGATCCGAATGTGTCCGGAGTTGGCAAGCTCACTGTATTCTGAATCTGCGAGACTAAGCTTTTCATGTCCGAGAATGCACCCTTCATTTACGAGCCCATGTCCTTCATGTGCGATAAACGCTCGTAATATCGTAAAAGGCGGATTGTCTCCCTTCTCATGCAGAGCTCTGCTCCAGACGGATTCGAGGTCTTCCCTCCGGTTTGCGGTTGGAGCAAAGCCTAGAGGCGTGAGAGCTAACGAATCGGAGGTGTCTTATTCAAGGATTTGAAGCGTCTACAGAAATCTGAGGAACCTGAGACACGCTATATTAGAATAAACAGCTGTTTTCGGCGGTTTTGTCAGGGCATTTAGGAAATAACGTGTCTGATGTTCCTTATCATTTAAAAAGAGGACCTGAATGCCAAATAAGACGTCCTGTGTTCTTTAGAAAATCATCTATCCATTCGCCGGAATTAGCGGGCTGGGACTTCAAGCTTTTTGGACACGGGCACCCATTATTCTAAAATCCATCATCGTATAGCTTGTTTGAATTGAAATGCACACATTAGTTTTATCCAGATTAAAACCGACAATTGTCCGCCCCGGACACGACTACATTCAGGCGTAATTCATCCCGTTTACCATCAGCGCGAGTGAGAAAAGGCGGTAAAATGGTATTATCGGATCAGCAGCAAGGAAGACACACCGACAGCTCATACGCTAACGTACAGCCGGCTAGGGGGCCGGTTTTTTAATTCGGTGATTGCATCCTTGCCCTGATCGGGTATTAAAGACTAAACAGATAACAGGAGGCTACGTGATATGAAAACAGTATTGTATGTTCCACTGGATGATCGTCCAGCGAATCTGGATGATGTGATTGTGCAAGGGAAAGCAGCCGGTATCCATATCGTTACACCGAACCTGAGTGATATTAAGAATCGTCTGGACTCGGAGAAAACCGTAGATGGCACAACGCTGCTCGGCACCTCCACGCCGGTTTATGGCAAACCGTCCAAGATTCACGACTTTATTCTGAAACATGCTGCCAAGGTCGACGGATTTATTATTTCATCCGATATGCTCGCCTATGGCGGTCTGATCGGCAGTCGTCAGCTCCGCGAAGATGGAGGAGGCACCTATCCTGAGTACGATGAGGAAACCACTCGTTTCCTGGATGTGATCCGCGTGATCAAGCAGAAATACCCACGCAAACCCGTATTTGTAATGGACACCATCATGCGTTTGGCTACGACCTCGTTTGCAGATGGCTTGGCGCTTGATGCATATAATGAGTCCCGTGCATTGATGCAGCAGCCACGTCAGACATACACTGAGTTTGAGGATATTATCGAAGGTTATAACCTGTCCCCGGATGGAGTGGAATATGGGACAACGACCTATTTTGATAAAGAACAGTATTACAATACAAGACAGCATAAATTCAAAACAAATCTGTACATTCTGGATCAATTGGCTCGCACAGGTTATATCGATTTCCTTGCAGTTGGAGTCGACGATGCTAACACGCAGGGTGTTCAGATCAATGAAATCAAATATGTAGAAGCGCGGATCAATGAATGGCTGGGTGGAACCAATGGGCAAAATCCGGATCGAGCTATCGTCTTGCCGGATGCGGATGGTCTGGGGCACGCTTTGGTTGCTCGCATGGCTAACCAGTTGTTCCGAGGCGGGGCGAGGACACGTTACGCAGTGAAATATTTTGGTCCTCACGGCAATACCATCATTAACACGTATGAATACATGGATGTACACGAGAATGTGGTTCGTCATGTGGATATTGTAGGTGGTGTGCTTGTAGCGGATTCGGCATATCCTGAACCGGAGGTGGTGACGGATGTGGGTGCTGGCTTGGAAAATGAACAGCTAGTGGCTGTAGCAGCCGATCAAGTTGTCCCGTTTGACATGACCTCCGAACTGGATCGTATGACGAAGGGTCACCCAGGTAATTCCGGGGAGAACACGGGCATCGACATTGAGATTATCGCCATTACGGCTCTGGATCAGGTGCAGGCTGCGTTGGAGCAATTGACGCTGAATAGTGAGCAAGGTCTGCCTTCGGTGTTGATTGATTTTGTGGGTAAAGGACCAGCCAATGTTGATGTTGCCGAAGCATTGCTCAACAGTCCATATACCGGACGGGTTCTGGGTTATAGTGCATGGAATACACCAGGTAACAAGATCGGTATTGCTGTAGGTATGGGGCAGTCGAGGTACGCGTTGATTACAACAGAGAAGCATGAGCATAAGTTGCGAGATGCTATGAATGCGCATGGATCGCTGTTGTTTAAGCGTTTTCTGAAGGATTACTACTACAAAGCGGTAGCGATTGCGGACATCCGCACGTATTCCCGAGCCCATGCGCTGTATACCAATGTGGCTACACTTTCGGATCAAAATATGTTGCTGTTCAACTCAGAGGAAGACTATGCCCATTTGCAAACATTGCTCCGTGATTTGATGCAGACTTATACCACCGCGCTTGCGAATAAAACAGCCTTCCAGACAGGCAATGTGGCGATTAAGCAGATCTGTAATGACGAATTGTCCTATGCGACGTATGGCAGTGCGCTGCTGGAATATGGGAATCCTGATTTCATCTGGGGCCGTGCATTTGAGATTACGTTGAACCCGCAGGTTACGCTGAACTAAACTGTTATCTCACCATGGGTTCCTCATGTTTAGGGTAATCACTGGTATGACTGTACTGCTTAATCTCTCCGTTGTTAAAAATGATATATTGGTACTTCGCTTCGAGTTCATCCGCGAATGTTACTGAGGCACCGTAAGGTGCTTCAGAGCTTTTTGAAGAGTAGGTACCTTGTACTTCAATAAGCTGTTCTGGTGAATAACCTTTCTGTTCCAAATAAAAGAAAGCGAGCTTCCAGGTCAATGGTAGCTCGCTTTCTATCGTTTAATTTAAAATGATGGTAATTATTAAAAAAATTAATATAACAAAGGATACTAATAGAAATGATTTAGGATTTAAGCGCTTTTGCGCCACCCATATTCCATATGATGAAACAAGAGCTGCAATTAAAAAGAATAAATAAAATAAAAATCCTTCTTGAGTAAAAGGGAAACTGATATTAGCGAAATTAAAAAAACCAGAAAGGAATGGAATAATATAAACCGGAATAATTGCTACAATTGCAAATAAAATGGTTTGTGTCCAAAAAAAATACTTGTTAATCAATTTCAAAAAGAAAATGGACAAAATAAATAATAACAAGTTTACTGTGAAAAAAGTCTGTGCAGTCCAAGTAATTAGTTGTCCCCAATCACTAACTTCTTCATTATACAGAAGAAACATGCTTAAAGTGTAGGTAACTATTCCTGCACAGTAGCTAGAGATCAACACCCATATATAAATTAAATCCGATTTTTTCATTACTTCGCCTCCAATCATGATATAACGCTATCACTTTATTAAATAGTATATTTTTACATTTTATTTGTCTAGATAAATGAGAAAAAAATCACAATCTAGAATCGTCTTTTTTCCACCCGAACGTCTCCCTTAATCGCACCGAAGTCGTACGGAACACCATCCGCGCTAGGAATGAAAGGGTGTAAGATTGTATTATCGGATCAATAACAAGGGACGCACCGAAAGCACATACGCTAATGTACAGACCGGCCAGGTGGCCGGTCTTTTTGATGCGGTGAATGTAGTCCCGTTACTGGTTCGGTCGGAATACGACTCTGAGTTAAAAGGGGGAGTCTACTGCTGCTGCATTGCCGCTGCACGGTGTGGGCAGGTCTCAAACTTGTAGCCAAAGGGGGCGAAATGAATGTGTCTATGAGAAATGAAATTAGCACTGTAATGAGCACCGGTAAAATGAGTAAGTTCATTAAAAAAACGCTGAAACAGAAGCTCGCAGTACTTGTTCCAGATTGGGACGATCGTGTGCTAGATGTACCTGCGTCAGGAGAAGTGTTGGTTTGGCCTTGTGCCGTGGTTGCGTTTGCCGAAGAGGTGCCGAAGTCTACTTGGGCGGGATATCGAAGGATTATTAAAATCTCACCATACGCTCGTCCAGAAGATGGTGGCGCTGAAAAGGTAGAAGCTTGGTCAGCTGATCTAATCGAAGGGTTGCACCAGGTAAGGCTGGTGGATGAAGCAGGTGGAGCATTCACTTGCATCTATTTGGGTTCTTCAGATAGTGATCGGGTGGATGCAGGGTCTGGCATGCTTACGCGCAGTCTGCGGTTCGGAGTGTATGTTCCCGAAGGCTCGGGAGCTGCTCTCGCTTTAACAGGAGACGTGTGGCTAGCTGCGCTTCAAGACTGGACACAGCAAGAGCTTGGCTCGAACTGGTCGGTATATGGGGATGTCTGGCCCGGTGGATACGATATGCCGTCTGTGTTATGGCGATTGGCTGGATGCAGCACTTCTGTGGCGGGCACTTCGGCATTGGAGGTTCGACAACAGTGGATTGGGCATGTGCTAACCGATCATCCAGTACTAACACGTCAGACCGTTACTCGGTTGGCCCGGCAACTTGCAGTGCAATCTCGTCTTGCCGTCACTGAAACGGATGGCGAAGAGCACGAAGGTAACACGCGATATATCACAGTAGATGAAGTCACGGCAGATTTACAGACGGATGCGTATTTGAATGGTCAGATTCGCCTGACGTTGCAACAGCGGATTCGTCGTCCGGGTACGAATGTACCTTTCATTCGTGAGATTCACCATAGCAAAGGTATGGAGTAAACGTTAGTCGAGAGGAACCTTCTATTAGAGGTTGTTCAAAAAGCCCGCTTTTGATTACAAAGGATGCCTAACGGCATCATCAGCATCGAATATGGAATTCAGCCGAATAAGCATGAGCTTACGAAGTATGTTTCCTTTGGAAACATTGTAGTTGCTCACGTAGTTTTCCCTACGCTCTGCTACTCCATTTCTAACTTCATCCCATCTTCTCGGTACTGAAAACCGATCTTTTTGAACATGCACTTTTAAGAGTGGTTCCAGATTATAGCTTTGAGATGATAGATGTAGCTTCAACATTATAGCTTCATATTCATAGGATCAAAAATTCATAGATCAAGCTTAAAGATCATCGTTTCACGAAATTAGTAGTCCAACAAATGAGGTGAGATGGCAATGGCAAGCTCGGTGAAAAAAAGCAAACAGACAGCCCCGCGGTATACACGGGCAGAACTGATGAATCATGCAGAAGCCCTCTTTGCCGTTAAGGCAGAGGTGCTGTACGGTGCGCTGTACGAAGCGGCGCAAGAGACGTTTTCCATTGAAGAAACGCAGGAACGAATTAACCAATTTATGAAAGCGAAGGTGAAGGGATAATGGCAGGTGGAACTTGGGAGCAAACAAATCGTCCGGTCCTTCCGGGCTTATATATGAATTTTCAGGCGGCAGCATCTTCGGCCATTCAAGCGGGTACGCGGGGAACGGTCGTTGTGCCAGTCAAGGCCAACTGGGGTCCTGTGGGGACTTTTGTTGAAGTAGGGAGCGAAGCGGCGATTGAACGTATCTATGCGGCGAATGTGCTGGATAACGGTACGGCTTATACTTCCTTGAAGCTCGCCCTGTTGGGTGGGCCGAAGAAGTTGCTCGCTTATCGGGTAGCAAGTGCCGCGGCCAAAGTAGCCACGCTTACCTTGAAGGACAGCAGTGATGCCAATGTGCTGCAACTGGACGCGAAGTATCCGGGGGATCGTGCAAATGGATTCTACGTCACCATCCAGCCAGGTGTGATTGATAATACGAAACATGAAGTTCGTCTTTTTGAAGGTAATCGGATGTTGTATGCGCTCCTGACAGCGGATATTACAGCAGCTTCTCTGGCAAAAGAGATTAACGCGGATGAACAAAATGTCTGGGTAACGGCTCAGGCGATTGGCGATGGTGCAGGTGTAGTTGCAACAATTGCGGGTGCGGCATTCAAAGGCGGCGTAAGTGGCAACGATGACCTGACCAATGCAGAATACATTGCTGTACAGGGTGCGCTGGAAGGGGAGCAATTCGACGTCTTGGCTTTGGATCAGGCGGCTGATGCACCCCTGCTTGCGAGTTTTGCGGCATGGGTGAAACGTGTGCGTAGTGAAGGAAAACCGGTGGTGGCTATATTTGGCGGTTCCGCAGCGGATGACACTTCTGCTACAGCAGCACAAAAAGCAGCAGCACGTTCGCTTGCGCTCAACCATGAAGGTGTGATTAATGTTGGTACAGGGGTTCGCCTTGGAGATGCATTTTACAGCTCGGCGGAAACATCCGCCTATGTTGCAGGTCTGATCGCCGGACAACGTCTGAACCAATCCACAACCTATGCAGCTACTCCGTTCGATGATGTGACACGTCGGTGGACGCGTGCAGAACAGGAGCAGGCGGTACAGAATGGCGTATTTATTTTCTTCCATGATGGACGTCAGGTGAAAGCACTTCGCGGTGTAAACACCCTGGTAACTCCGGCCGCTGGACAGAATAATGCGTGGAAAAAAATCCGTTCCATTCGTGTTTTGGATGCGATCAACACGGATTTGCAGCGCTCCGCGGAAGATACGTATATCGGTAAAGTGAACAATACCGAAGAGGGTCGTCAGGCACTGATTAGTGCCATGAAGGCCTATTTGGCGCTACTCGCACAGAGTAATGTTATTGAAGCTGACAGTTATGATGTCATTCTTGACCCGGCATATTATGGTACGGCACCAGTTCTCAAACCGGAAGCAGATCAGGTATTCCTGCAATGGAATGTGAAGCTGACGGATGTGATGGAGCAGTTGTTTGGTACATTTTACGTGCAATAAGGTTGTGTGAAAGGAAAGAACCGTTTTCTAGAATAATTACTACACGTTGAACTGATGGTTTACACGATAACGGAGAGGGCAGAAAAAATCTGAAGAAGCGAAGCGCTCGCCTTTATCCACCGGATTTTCCCTTTATTATGAAAAGGAATCAAAAAAATCTGGGGATAACAGCGATCGGAAGATTGTTCTGACTGCGGAGTTATACCGTGTAATATTTATTAGTTCAACGAACCCAAGGAGGAAAATATATGTTGGATGCGTCAAGAGTAATTCTCGGTACCCATGGTCAGTTGCATATCGATGGTGTGTGGCAGACAAACATTAACAAGTTGGAAGCGAGTGTGGAGATTGAAAAGCGTGAGCTAAATCTGGTCGGTAACGACTGGAAAGTGCACAAAAACGGCGCAAAAAAAGGAACAGGCACGATGACCGGCTACAAAGTCACTTCGGATATGATCCAGCGCGGCTTCACCAAATTCGAGATTATTTCCAAGCTGAACGACCCTGAATCGTATGGACATGAGAGCGTTTTGCTTAAAGGTTGTATGGTGGATAAAATTCAGCTTGCCAACTGGACAGCTGGCGAAGAAGTACCGGAAGAAACAGGCTTTACGTTTGAAGGATTTGAATTGCTGAATCCGATTGTGGCGAACTAAAGATTGGAATAGGCACGTGTGATTGGGCTAGTTTGCTCCAGCGTGGTTGCATAGTTACTTCATATTAATATGGACACCAATGCGGGCCGAGATGATCTCGGTCTCTTTGTTGTCTCTACAGGCTTGGAAGCTGGCATAGATAAACCCATTTTTGAAATAAGAAGGAGATAACGCCCGATGAGTATGAATGAAAATATGTCCGAAGAACAGATTTTGGATCAGTTGTTTGAAGCAGCAGAACGTTTGCCAGAGGAAAATGTGCGCATTCAGCGTCTGGATCTGCTGTTGACCTTGCGTGGACTGACTTCCTCCAAAGTGGATCACATTCGCGAACGCTGTACCATTCGAAAAACGACCAAAGGCCGCACCGAGGAAAAGGTGGACACCGAAACGTTTAACGCGCTGCTCATTTCTGAAGCAACCGTGAAATTAAAAGTCCGCAGCCTGGAATTGTCCGGCTGGGGTGACACCCGTATTACCGGCCGCATGAAGTTGTCCGGTGGCGAACAGGCAGTACGTCGTATGTTGCTCGCTGGTGAATTGGATGCCGTAGGTGATAAAGTGCTGGAGCTGTCCGGCTTCGGTGTGGAGATTGAAGACCTAAAAAACTGATTCACTCCGGCGGGATGACCACGTTCCTGTATCACATGTGGGTGCGTCATCATCTCCGGCCCGGAGAGTTCTGGTCTTTGCCACGTGGGGAGCGCTCGCTGTTAATTGCGTTCTCGGAAGAGGAAATGTCAGCGATAACTTCGCAAATGAATCGATAACGAAATAGGCTAGGAGGTGAAAAAATGGCAGAAATGATTGTAGGTTTATCCAAATCTAATGCGGAAATGCGGACAACCCTTCGTTATCTGGATCAGATTCAGCGTTCCACGGAACGTCTGGGCAGAGTTCGTTATCAGAGTCTGATCAAGGTGAATAATGAGCTGAGAACGACTGGACGCAGGTTGGAGCATATTTATAGTATGGCTGTGCGAATCAGCAGGCTGCGAATCACACCGACGATTGGGTTGAATGATAAACTGAGTCCGGCACTGGATCGCGCATGGGTTAAACTGAATAGATTCAGGGACCAGATGGTTACGGCTTCGGGAACAGTATCCCTTGAAGTTCGGCAGAAGATCGAAGTGGCGATGGGCAAAGGAGGGGCTTCGGGTCCTACTATGGCTGTCGTGATTCAAAACAATAAAAATATCACTAAAGCTACGAAGGAAGAAGATCCTAAGAGTTGGTTGGATAAATGGATTTTTGACCTTGCCGAAAAGGTTAATAGTTTGTTTGATGTATTTAATAACATCAAGGGAATATTTGATAAATTCAAAAAGAAAAAAGAAGAAAGTCCTGCATCTGATCCAACCAGAAGTCCAGCATCCAAATGCTGCTGTTGTACAGGTGGAAAGATGGGCAAAAACCGCAGAGTGCGTTCACCGAATGCAGATGGCGGTGGCTCAGATCGTGGCAGACGAAATTATCGAAGTGGTAGAAGGTCAAGTAACCGTTCGAATCGAGGCCCATCTCCAGTACCCAATCCTGTACCTGATACTCCAACTCCTCCGCCCGATCGCAACCGTAATAGGGGAGGAGGAAGAAGAATACGAGGAAGCGGTCGTTTAGGATTTGCGGATGGTGGATTGGGATCTTTAACCGACATGCTGGCTGGTAACGGATTGATGGATAATTTAAGTAGTGGTTTTGCCAAAGGAGCTAAAAGGTTGCTTGGGCCCATCAGCATGCTTGCTGATGTGGCAAATGTAGCGACAGCACCCCCGGAAGAGCGTGGCCGAGCGGTGGGTTCCATGATTGGCGGCACAGCAGGTACTGCGATTGGTAGCGCCATCGGTAGCGTTCTTTTGCCTGGCATCGGGACATGGGTCGGTGGTGCAGTAGGTGGTTGGGCCGGAAGTACAGCAGGCGGTTGGATTGGAGACAAAGCGAAGGATATTGGAAACTTTATGTCTAGTGCTACCGAAGGTGTAGGTGATGCATTGTCGGGTGCAGCCGATTACGTCTCTGAGAAAACAAAAAAAATCACCGATGGCATATCCAACTTCTTTGGATTTGGTTCCAAAAAAGAAGAGAAGACGGTCTCGGCAGCCACGGTGGCTGCACCGTCTCCAGTTGCAACAGGCCCCCAGATGGCACCTGCCTATATGCCACCGGCACTGACCATGACAGGCCCAGCCGCATATATGAACAGCAAGGTCGGTCAGCCTACCTCTGCTGGATTCATGGGAACAAGCATGATGCAAAACCAAGCAATGGCGCTTGGTAACGGTGCGCAGACGAATGGGAAATCTTCCACAATGACGGTACAAATATCCGAAGACCAGATGAGCAGCCTGTCCGGATACTTGAAGGATTTCAAAACCGAAACTACCAATCAGATTGCGATAAATATTCCACCAGGTGCGGTGCAGGTGACTGTGCGCGAAAATGCGATTGATTACGATGCTGTTACCAAGCAGGTCGGACAACGGATTACGGGCGAGTTCCGTCGTGCGATGGAAAACCGAAAAACGATTATGGCCTAAGCAGAAAGGAGGCCGTGTATGTCTGTACTTAAAGATGAAGTAGGTCGTAACAAAATGGCATTTACGCTGAAGGATGGCGGCACATCATTTCAATTCCCGGTGAACCCGGAAGAGGTGAGTATTTCCAGGTCCAAAGGGTATGAAACGATTAATATGCTGGAGCATGGCGAGTTTGATTTTGCGCAGGGGGAGAAGGTGAAGGAGATCACCTTCTCTTCTTTTTTTCCCAAAGAGTATGATGCCTTCTATTGCATGTACGAAGATTTGCCTGATCCGCGTGTAGCGATGAATGTCCTGAACACATTTCTGATCTCCAAAAAGCCGCTGCGCCTCATCATTTCAGAGACGGGCGTGAACGTGCCTGTTTTTATTGTTTCGCTTAATTCGAGCTTTCGTGGGGGGGAGACAGGAGATATTTACTTCGACCTGACCCTGCGCACATGGCGTGATTCCAAGGTGGAGAAGGTCGGTTCTGCGGCATCCGGGGGCAAGTCAGGTTCTCGTACCGATTTGAAAAAGAGTAGCAAGACCTACACCGTCAAATCTGGCGACTCCCTGTCCAAAATAGCAAAGCTTGAGCTGGGTAGCAGTTCCAAATGGAACGAGATCTACAAGCTCAACGCAAAGATCATCGGCAGTGATCCAAACCGGATCAAGCCCGGGCAAAAGCTGGTGATGCCATGACCTACAAGGTCATTGTCGACGACAAATACGACATCACCAAGCTGGTGGAGACAATTACGCTGAAGGACTCGCTCGACCAGATTGCCTATCAGGCTAACATCCGGCTGGCGGTGTCAGCATCTTCCGGTTTGCCTTCGATCTCACCGGGCATGGCGGTGCGGATTAGCGGGGTTCCTTTTGGCGAAAAATCCATGGTTCATCTGTTGCATCCTGCGGTCATCTGGGAGGTGGAAAGTTCGAACAGCGGCACCAAGCGGCTGTCTCTCACGGTGTACGACCGGATGATATATCTGGAAAAATCGGAGGACGAGTTCCTGCTGCCGAAGGATCAGACCGCTACGCAGCGACTCAAAACCTACGCCAAAGAGTGGAAGATTCCATATGCTACGCTGCCGGAAACCAAGACAAAGCTGGGAAAAGCCGTGTATCGGTCACAGACGATCTTCTCGATGATGTTTGCCGATCTGAAAGAAACGGCGAAGTCCGGCGGGGAAATGTACCATCCACGGATGACGCCCGGTGGGTTGCAGCTCTTTCAGGTTGGAAGTAATGCAAAGGTGTATGAACTTGATCGACTAATTGATCTGACCCAGATGCGTACGCTCGAAGGGGCGGTCACCAAAGTTAAAGTCATGGCGGCGTCGGAGTCACCGAGTGGCAAAGAAGTTCCTTCCAAAGTGCTTGCGATTGAGCAGGATCGTGTGGAAGAACTGGGTACATTGCAAAAGCTGGTAGAGGACGATCAGGTGAAATCGACAACCGCCGCGAAAAAACTGGCGAAAAGTCATCTGACGGGTATTCAGGAGACCTTTACGATATCCGCACCGGATGTGAATACGATCCGCGCTGGGGACGCAGTGTTGTTAAAAGGACTGAAGCTAATCGTCATGTCGGTTAGCCGTGATCTGTCTGCCGGACCTGGAATGATGACGTTGGAACTGGGGACAGCCGAGCTGGTGAAAAGGAGGTATTACCTTGAATAAAGATGATCCGTATGGGCATTTTGCCGACGTCATGCGGGGTGCGATGAGTACACATTCCCGTCAGGCCGTGAGCGGGCTGGGAGCAGTACTGGGTACGATGACCTCATCCGGCGTGAAGCTGGATGATTTCAAGCACGAAGTGCAGGATTATCTCGTGGCCGAGTTGCCGGGCACGCTTGGACTGCCGGAGCGCGAGGCTACTGGCGCGATCTCCGGTATACCTGACGTGGCAAACGGCGGAACGACGGGCACGGGACGGTTTCTTTTGCAAGAAGAGGAAGTGGAAGAAACGGTGTTGTCTCTTAGTAAGGGATTGAAAGCCGGAGATCGCGTACTGGCGATGCGGGTCAATGGCGGTAACGATATTGTGGTGCTGTGTAAGGTGGTGAGTGCGCATGCCTAGTTTGTTCCCGGAAACGGGCGTGGTCTGGGGAGATGAGGACGATCTGTCGGGGGCGGCTTCGGAAGAGGTACGCTTTGGACGGAGCTGGCGATTTGATTACGATGCAGGGGATTTTGTATTGACCCCGAGTGGCAAAGTAGCTGCGGCGGGTGCACACGAAGCCTGGGTGCAGTGGTGCATTAAGGCCGTGAAAACGCCACGTTACAGACATGTGATCTATTCTAGAAACTATGGTTCGGAGCTGGAGGATCTGGTGGGGCAGGGTGACAGCCGGGGAGTGATGGAAAGTGAGATTAGCCGGATGGTGACGGAGACGTTGCTGGCTGATCCACGCACGGATTCAGTAGACCAGTTTACGTTTGATTGGAATCGGGAGCAGTGCATGTTCTCGTGTCGGGTGGCGAGTGTGCAGGAAGAGATGTTTATTCTGGAAAGTGAGGTGATCTGACGGGATGGCTGAGATTCCGCGTTATTTGGAGGACCAGACGGAGGAACAGATTATGCAGCGTATGCTGGATCGTCTGCCCGCGGATCTGGATAAGTCTGAAGGATCGTTCCTGTGGGATGCGGAGGCTCCGGTTGCGTTTATGCTGTCTGAGGCGGCGTTGTGGGCGCAGGAATTACTGCGGCGCGGGTTTGCGAGTACGGTTGCGAGTAGTGATCCGAATTTTCGTTCGGAAGAGCTGGATCTGCGGGCAGGAGAGCACGGCATTACTCGGCGGGCTGCGGTAGTTGCACAAGGTTCGGTTAGATTCGTGGGTACGCCGGGCAAGGTGATTCCTGCGGGTACGGTTGTGGCTACGCTCGCGGATGAAGTATCTGCTGAAGCTTCGCTCGAATATGAGACGGTGGGACGTGTGGAACTGGATGCAGAGGGCTCCGGGGTGGTAGGCGTGCGAGCGCTTGTTGCCGGAAAAGAAAGCAATGTGCCTGCGGGCACGGTAACTGTGCTGTCTACACCTGTAAGTGGCGTGACTTCTGTCACGAACGTTGAGGTGATAAAAGGCGGTGCGGATATTGAGGCCGATACGGCATTGTTGGAACGCTTTTATGCCAAAGTCCGCAACCAAGGGACAAGCGGCAACAAAGCACAATATGTGCAATGGGCCAGTGAAGTGCCAGGTGTTGGTGCAACGCGTGTTATTTCTTTATGGCAAGGGCCAGGCACGGTGGGATTGTATCTGCTGGACACGGAAAAGCGCGCTGCGGGCACCGATCTGGTGACGGCGGTACAGAAGTATGTTGACCCCACGCAGGATGGACAGGGTGAAGGCGTTGCACCGGCGGGGCCAGTGGTGTCCGTGATGCCAGCCGAGGAAGTGCCGATGAACATTCAGGTGAAACTGACGCTGGCAAGTGATGCGACACTCGCCGATGTACGAGCATTGATCGAACGCGGGGTGACCGCGTATTTGAAACAGTTGGCTTTTGCCGATCCACTCGTTCGTTACACTCGCATTGCCGCGATTCTGTTGGATATTCCGCCGATTATCGACTATTCGGAGCTTACCGTGAACGGTGTGAGCGACCAGAATATCGAGATGACCGCGAGTCAGGTGGCGGTGCTGGGGACGGTGGATGTGTATGAGTAGTGTTGGGCAGATGGTGGACGAGGAAGTAGTTTTGGAGTGTGGAGACCAAGAAAGATTGGGAGAGGTACGCCGATCTGAGTTGAAGCTGGTGAGCGAGACGCTCCATGTTGATGTGCAAGGAAGGGAGGGGACAGGGCATGAGTGCTCCTTCTATTGTAGATGTTGGACTGACGAGTGAGAAAGGGCGGGAGTTGTTCTCGTATTTGCCCAGGTATTATGAGACTTCTCGTGTAATGCAGGCCGATATGCAGACCAAAGGCAGCGAAATGGATCTGCTGTACCAGGCGCTGGATGAGACGCTGGAGCAGTTTTTTGTCCGTACAGCGACGTGGGGGCTGGACTTTTGGGAGCAGGAGCTAGGTATTGAGACGGACCGTCTCAAACCTGTGGAGCAACGGCGTGCGGTGGTGGAGTCGAAGCTGCGCGGGGCAGGAAAGTTCTCGGGCAGGCAGGTTGCGAATGTGGCCGAGGCATATGCCGGGGGCAAGGTGGATGTAACTTTTCAGCCGGAAGTGTGGAGTTTTACGGTGAGCTTTGTGGATACGATGGGCACCCCGCCCAATATCGATGATCTCAAACGAGCGATTGAAGAATTGAAACCGGCCCATATGGCCGTGGAATATGAGTATCGCTATCTGGTCTGGGATGATCTGGACAAGAAGCAGAAAACATGGGATGAACTGGACACCGCGTCCTTGACGTGGAATGAACTGGAGGTGTGGGCGTAATGCCAAAAGAAACAGATCGACTGAAGTTGCCTCTTCCATTAGGGAACGAGAATGTAACCCGGGAGAGTATTAACAGGATTTTTGAAAAGATTGATGCAGGTGTTGCGACACGTGAATCCATCCTTATACCTGCGGAATCGGATCTTAATAGCTATATCACAGAAGGGGAATATTATTGCCCAACGAATGCGACAGTAGGAACTTTAGCTAATTCCCCAGTAGGAGTAGCCTTTCATTTGACGATAGAAAAACATGCTGGTGTGGTCCAAACTCTAACAACCTTTGAACCGAGTAACCTACAAGTTTTTCAAAGGAACTACTATGTCGGATGGGGTCCATGGATAAAAGTACCTACAAGGGATGATATTGAAGAGGTAAAGGTATACACCGATCAGAAACTCGGGGAACTCGTTATTAATGATGCATCCTTAACAGATAAGGGTATCGTCCAACTGTCCAACGCAGTTGATGGCACCCGTGAAGATTTGGCTGCTACGGAGAAGGCGTTAGGAGATGTTTTAGATAAATTAACTGAACATGATTTCGATACTTTGAAGCACATTTCAAGTGCCGAAAGAGCACTATGGAATAATGCTGTAGGTTATGGAACAACAACTGGTTCAGCAAATTCTTATATTATTAATCTTTCACCTGCTCCATCAGCTATCGTTGCTGGAATGAGAATAACGTTGAAAGTACATGTAAGTAATTTTGGGGTATCAACTTTAAATGTGAATGGAACTGGGCCAAAACTTATAAAAAAATCAAACGGATCTGATTTAACGAGTGGATTTTTTAGAGAAGGTGGAGTATACACAATTGTTTATGATGGAATGGCTTTTATCTTGCAGGGTGAAGGGGGGGAGTACGGAACTGCCATTGAAGGTGATGTTCGCGCTGGAAAGACAATTAGTACGGAGAATGGATTAGTAAGTGGTACTCTACCTAACAGAGGGACAGCATCATTCAGGTCTGATATAAATAACACCGTATCAATTCCAGCGGGTATTTATAATCAGAGTAGTATTGCACCATTTGAAGCAACTCCAGGTAATACTCGTATTTATGGACCCAATAGCTCAGACTCGGTATCAGGTAATGTAACAACGCCAACCCCAACTAGTTTATCTGTAAATATAAAAAGAGCGGGTGTTTATCGAACTGAGCTTCAATTTGGAAGCATGTGGTCTTCTACAGGACTTACTGTGTATGTACAAATCTATTCTAGTAGTGGTTCTACTGGAACTTTACGTTCAATGGAATTAAGAGGAAGTTCTAGTCCTATGTACGTGGAAGATATATATTTTAATGCTGGTTCAAAAGTTGGTGTGCGTTTGTGGTTTAGTTCATCAAGTAGTGTATCAATGTCAGTATCATATTTTTCTTTATTAGTACAATCACCTATATTTATTTGATTGAAATCAATATATCGGAAGTTTGGTACAACAAGCGCTCAAATGCGGGAGTTATCTTATTTCTTCTGAAGCATCTTGTATTTCGAATCAAAGGAGGTGAAATCATGGAACGATGGGATACCCTATGGAAATGGGGAATTGCACTCATGAGTAGCTCAGTAACCTACTTCTTCGGAGGTTGGTCAGGGGTGCTCGGCGTACTACTCGTGTTCGTCATCCTCGATTATCTAACCGGCATCGCGGCGGCGGGTATGAGTGGTAAGTTAGAGAGTAATGTCGGCATGTTCGGCATCGCACGAAAGGTATTTATATTTGCAATGGTATCCGTGGCTCATCTGGTGGACGGTGTTCTGGGAGACGGACATTTGTTCAGGGATGCGGTCGCCTTTTTTTATATCGCAAATGAGTTGTTGTCCATTATCGAAAACGGGGGCAAGTTGGGCGCACCCATTCCGCCGGTGATTCGGCAAGCCATTGAAGTGCTCAAGGGTAAAGGGGGGACAGGGGAACTCCCCGGTAACTTCTCCCCAAGTGCCAAAGATTCTTTTTCGCAGGCAGATCCAGATGACATAGATTCACAGACTGGAGATAGTAAGAAGTAATGCGACTATAGCAAGCTAGCACTTGAAACTACACATAACTCAACACATCAGGGACACGCACACAAGCAACCCCTAATCCAACCGCATCAAATATATACAAACGGCAATTTGCCGCATAAAGGGTGTGAGAAACATGCAAACGAGGAGTTCAGGCAACACACAGGGCATTGACGTCTCCCGATACCAGGGCAATATTGACTGGGCGAAGGTGAAGGCGAGTGGCATGACATTTGTATTCATCAAGGCAACTGAGGGACAGACATATACCGATCCGAATTACCAGAAAAATGTAATAGGAGCACTGGCGGCGGGCTTGATGGTGGGAACGTATCACTTCTTCCGCGCGACATCTACCGATGGTGCCAAGGCAGAAGCGGTGCATTATGCCAATACACTTAACAAAGTGGGAGGCGCCAAGGCGTTACAACTGCCACCAGTCATGGACTACGAGAACAACCCAGGCAACCTGAGCAAACCGCAGATGAATACAGTTGCCAAAGCTTTTTTAACCGAATTACAACGTCTGACAGGTGTGAAACCGATCATATACACGGGCAATTCATTTGCCGGGAATTTTGACACATCACTCAGCTCATACGATCTGTGGATCGCGCGTTACAGCAACACCCGTGTACCGGACGACCAGCTGGCATGGAAGCGTTGGACGTTCTGGCAGTATACGGATTCGGGCAAGGTGAATGGTATTAGTGGCAACGTGGATATGAATGAATTCGAGGGAACAGCGGCACAGCTCAGAGCAAGATACGCAGCAGCCACTCCGAAACCACCGGAGCCATCCAATCCAACGAATCCAAGTCATCCGAATCCACCAACCGAACCACCGAAAGGGGGCGAACCGATGACAGCCGAAGAGAAAGCAACGTTTGATGCACTCAAATCCCAGGTCGACAAACTGCAGGCGCGTCAGCAAATGGAAGTTCCAGTATGGGCAAAAGCAGCTGTGGATGCAGCACTAGCATATGACACCAAAAATCCATTGTTCAGCATCGATAATGGGGCGAGTTATGATTTTTACCGTTTTATTACCGTGATGCATCGCAGAGGTTTGTTTAAAAAGTGAGCTGATTCTTAGCAAATTAAAATGTGGATTTTATCTGAATGTGGATTGAGTGGAGAAGGGACACGGGACGTTTCTTGTCGAACTGTGTTCCTTTTTTGTGTTTTATGTAAGTAATATTAACGCATATAATAAAGTTAAAGACTTATGTCTGTAAATCTCTTGTCTAATTGATTAATGTGATGTAAAGTAAGTTACACGAAATTGTTTTTCACCACAGTTTATTTACACAATCCTCCTCATCATGACAAAACCATAACACATGAAGTTATTGTAATGTCTCCCTGTTGTACAATCCAACATCTCAAGATGACTCGTTCATACATTTTACACATCCAATCTGCAAGAGAAAGCCACCGATTTAACAACTTACACGATTCATCAAACAACCTAGCCTATGTTGAGTTTCTTTCATCCGTATTGCTAACGAACGATAACGATACCTAATCCGGTCTCCACACTCCATGCTCAACACGACACGCTCAAGGAACAGACTTTATTGCGTAGCCAGCAGCGTAGTATCCATATGCCCATCAGTATTTTTAATCTACCAACGTAAACTTGCTCTTACCAGTCCATACCCACTCGCTGTTGCTTATTGACCTAAGTTCAAATAAAACGCATCAATTTCATTCATTTTCATAGATTCATCTCACAAGATCCGTTGTTGAACCTTTTTCATTTTCTATAAAAGTAATCAAACGACGTCCTAAATCCATGTGCACGATCTGAAATTTACCTGTATTCTATACGTGTCCCATGCTGTTTTTACATTTTATACACATGTCTTACTTTTCCCAAAACTTTAATTCAGGTATCGCAGGCATCTAAAGCCTTTTATATGATACATAGCACCAAACCGATTGCCAACATTGGAGATCTTTCATGCCAGCATCACACACATTATGAGACAGGGAAGGGTGTTGTACGTATGCGAATGAGAAAAAAATGGATGTCCGGTGTTCTAACGATGGCTTTGAGTACCGTATTGGTGTTGTCTGGTTGCTCCAGTAATGAGAGTGGAGAGACTACGCCTGCTCCGGCGGAAGGAACCGACCCTCCAACCGAAACAGTAGCGCAGGATACGATGATTATGGGGCGTGGTGGGGATTCCGTAGCACTCGACCCGGCGATTGTAACCGATGGGGAGTCACTGAAGATTGGGCATCAGGTGTTTGATTCATTGCTGGACTACAAGGAAGGCGGAACAGAGGTCATTCCTGGACTAGCAGAGAGTTGGGAGATTTCGGCAGATGGGCTCAAGTATGTGTTTAAGCTGAAGTCCGGTGTGAAATTCCATGATGGAACTGACTTCAACGCAGAGGCTGTTGTGTTCAACTTCAACCGCTGGGGTGATCCGGCGAGTGAATATAAATTCGAGGGAGATTCCTTCGATTATTACGATTCCATGTTTGGTCCAGAGGACGGGCGTGTGATTAAGGAAGTGAAGGCGACGGACGAAACTACGGTGGAGTTCACATTGAACCAGCCACAAGCGCCTTTCCTGCAAAATATTGCGATGACGCCATTTGGCATTGCCAGCCCAACCGCGATTCAGGAGAAAAAAGAAAACTTTAAGAGCGAGCCTGTGGGCACCGGCCCATTTGTATTCAAAGAGTGGAAGCGTAACGACTCCATCACCCTGGAGAAAAACGCGGATTACTGGAAAGAAGGACTGCCAAAGCTGAACAAAGTAATCGTGCGTTCCATTCCGGATAATACCGCTCGCTTCAATGCCCTGCAAAACGGCGAGATTGATGTCATGGAAGACCTGAACCCGGACGATCTGTCCATTCTTGAGGGCAACAGCGAGTTACAGAAGATCGAGCGTCCACCGTTCAACGTGGCGTATATCGGCTTTAACTTTAAGAAGAAACCATTTGATAATGTCAAAGTCAGACAAGCCCTCAACCATGCGGTGAACAAGCAGGCCCTTATTGATGCGTTCTTTGCTGGACAAGCTGAGCCTGCCGTGAACCCGATGCCTCCAACGCTGTGGGGATACAACGATACCATTGAGGATTACCCATATGATCTGGAAAAAGCAAAAGCTTTACTGGCCGAAGCTGGCTTCCCTGACGGATTGCCTGATCCAGTAACCTTCTATGCAATGCCGGTATCCCGCCCGTATATGCCTGATGGCAAGAAGGTTGCGGAAGCGATCCAGGCCGATTTTGAGAAAATCGGAGTGACCGTCACCATCGAATCACCGGAGTGGGCAACGTATCTTGAAGATACAAAGGCCGGGGAGAAGGACGACATTTACATGCTCGGCTGGACAGGTGACAATGGTGACCCAGATAACTTCCTGTATACACTGCTGGATAAAGATGCCATTCCAAGCAACAACCGCAGTTATTATGTAAACGAAGAATTACACACATTGCTGACGGGTGCACAGACAGAAACCGATCAAGACAAACGTGCGGAACTTTACAAACAGGCACAGGTCATTATCAAGGAAGATGCACCGTGGATTCCTCTGGTACACACGACGCCAATTCTGGCAGGTAAAGCCAACCTGAAAGGTTTCGTCCCTTCTCCACTGGGCACCGAATCCTATGCCGGTGCTTATTTCGAGTAAGCTGTAAGCTGAACTTATCCATTTCAGGATAACTGCGATCTGAAGATGGCACTACAGTTCGGAGTGATTACGTTTTAATTCTTTCTATTCAAAGCGCTGGTAAGACGAAATGCTTGGCAGAACCCACATCCGGACGTAACTATCCAAAGCATGCGTTTCTGCCGGCGCTTTTTATTTTTGCACGATATGTCGAAGGCAGGTGAATAGGATTGAACAGCTATATTGTCAAACGTGTGCTTGTGTTGCTGCCCGTACTGCTGGGCATGACCCTGATTGTCTTTTCCATCATCCACGCCATCCCGGGTGACCCGGCCGAGACCATACTTGGGCAAAAGGCAACCGAACAATCCAAGCAGGCCCTTCGTGACCAGCTCGGTCTGGATAAACCCTGGTTCCAGCAATATTTCGCCTACTTGGGCGATTTGCTCAAAGGTGACCTTGGAACATCCATCCGCACCAAGGTGCCTATTGCCCAGGAAATTGTCCCTTATCTGACAGCAACCCTTGAATTAACGATGGCAAGTATGTTGTTTGCTGTCATTATTGGGGTGAATGCCGGGATTGTCAGTGCATGGAAGCACAACTCCTGGTTTGATTATTGCTGTATGGTCATTGCTTTGGTGGGTGTATCGATGCCTATCTTCTGGTTAGGTCTGATGGAACAATGGCTGTTTGCGAACAAGTTACAGTGGCTGCCGTCCATTGGGCGAATGAATGCACGTGATCCGGTGGATGCCATTACGGGCTTGTATGTGCTGGATACGATGATTGCTGGACAATGGAATCAGTTGTGGACTGTAACGAAACATTTGATTCTGCCAAGTGTTGCACTGGGAACGATTCCAATGGCTGTTATTGCCCGGATGACCCGTTCCAGCATGCTGGAAGTGATGAGTTCCGATTACATTCGTACAGCAAAGGCGAAGGGACTGGGTCCGTTTTTTGTCGTATATGGACATGCGCTCAAAAATGCGTTTATTCCCGTCCTCACGGTTATCGGCATCCAGACTGGGTCATTGCTCGGAGGTGCGGTGTTGACCGAAACGATCTTTGCCTGGCCGGGCGTGGGACGTTATATATATGAAGCGATTAGTTCGCGGGACTATCCGGTGATCCAGAGTGGCATTCTGATCGTGGCGTTCTTTTTCGTGGTGATCAATCTGATTGTAGATTTGCTCTATGCCGTGTTTGATCCTCGTATTAGTTATAAATAGGAACTCCATAAAGAACCAATCTGCAGAAGCGAAGCTAAAAGCTTTCTAAAAGAAAGCTACATCGGAAGCATAGGCTGCGCATGTATCACCGGATTTTCACCTTTAAATAGGTGGATCAATATAATCTGGGGATAACAGCGATCAGAAGATGATACTGCAATCGTAGGGCTTGAGTGTAATAGAACGCGTTGATCTTTTGTTATATTCATGTTCAAGAAAGGAGACACCGCATGGCCAAATTATCGACCAATACCGGACCATCCATTGACGCTGCGTCGGCGAGCACATCCGGTCCATGGCGGGAAGCCTGGAGAACGTTTCGGAGAAATCGGCTTGCGCTTGCAGGTCTGATTATTATCGTATTTTTTATCCTGTTGGCCTTCCTCGCGCCGTACATCGCACCTTACGATTACAAGGAACAGGTGCTGGTGGATCGGCTTCAGTCCCCTTCGGCAGAGCATTGGTTTGGTACCGATGATCTGGGGCGTGACGTGTTTTCCAGAGTGCTGCACGGGGCGCGTATTTCCTTGTGGGTGGGGTTCTTCTCCGTCATTGGTTCCATTATCGCGGGTACGCTGCTGGGGCTGATTGCCGGATTTTATGGAAAATGGGCGGACATGCTTATCTCGCGTCTATTTGATATCTTGCTCGCCTTTCCGGGGATATTACTGGCCATCGCCATTGTAGCGATATTAGGCCCGTCGTTGCAAAATGCACTGCTCGCCATCGCCATCGTGAACATCCCGACCTACGGAAGATTGGTGCGTTCACGGGTACTCAGCTTGAGACAGGAGGAATTCATTACGTCGGCACGGACACTTGGAGCGGGCAACGGGCGAATCTTGTTTCGCCACATCTTGCCCAACAGCCTTACTCCACTGATCGTGCAAGGTACACTCGGAATTGGGACTGCGATCATCGAAGCTGCTGCACTCGGATTTCTAGGCATGGGTGCACAACCACCCGACCCGGAATGGGGTAAAATGCTGTCAGACTCCCGTCAGTTTATACAAAAAGCACCGTGGACACTGATCTTCCCTGGCGTTTCCATTATGTTGACCGTTCTCGGCTTCAACCTAATGGGCGACGGCCTGCGCGACACCCTTGATCCGAAAATGGCGAAAAAGTAGAATTATCAAACTCAAACTCAAACTCAAACTCAAACTCAAACTCAAACTCAAACTCAAACTCAAACCGTAACCGTAACCGTAACCGTAACCGTAACCGTAACCGTAACCGTAACCGTAACCGTAACCGTAACCGTAACCGTAACTTCTAACCCAAGCTCGAACTCAAACTGCAACTTTGATTTGAAACTCTAGCTCTGACAACGCTAACTTATTCTGTAACGCAGCATTCGTGCCAAAGGCAACGTTAACAAAACCGTAAGCACTAATTTTATCGCCACCCAATTTGTAGCTGTAACGCTAACCTCTGCTCCAACTCTAACGAACCCGGGAGACCTTATTTTACGAGTTCCAGCCAATTTCCCATTCTTACGAACCTCAAACGCGCTATTTTGTGAAAAACCTGCCGAAAGTCTCGAAAGGTTGGCTAAAGTGGAGAAGTAGCGTGTCTACGATTCGTTAGCTTACAAAAACCTCCCAAAAAGGCCAATTAACGCCTCTGAGATTCGTTAGCGCGTGACTGTCATACTGCTCAAGACATCCAAGCAACCACAATACCAACATACCTACCAAAGTACCCATACAACATACATCAGTCTCAACACAGTAAGGTCGAAGATACTCCAAGGTACATTAGATGAAATATGTTTTAACGCTATCTACTATATCAACAGGCACATTATAATCTTTCCCCATGCCGGTTCGAACTTTGGTTCGAGGCGGCTTTTGTTTTACCTGCGGGATTACTGTAAAATGATTGGTGATGTGCAAAAGTTGAAGGGTTATTCGATCTTTTAGTTAAAATAACCGCCTACGTATTGACACCCAATTTTCCCATATGTTATATAAAAGGAAGGGTTTAGCACTCCGATCATCAGAGTGCTAACAGATGATGTTTTTACTATAAGCTTACATATGGAATGATTCTGTTTTTGAAAATAGATATTGAACCTGAGTAGAACATGCGAAGCCAAGGTATGCAACAGACTTGAAGCTGCATTCCACGTCTAAGAAATATCACTTCATTGATATTCTCTATCCTAAAAAATCAGTCGCTGATCAAATGCAAAAGTAGTTCAGGGGACGAAATCGATTTGGAGGAAGCAGAGCGTTCGCCTAAAAGCTTTCTGAAAGAAAGCTGCTACGGAAGCATATGCTATCACCGGATTTCTCCCTTTTAAAAAGGGAATCAAAGAAATACGGGGATAACAGCGATCCGAAAAACGATTCGTAACCGGAACGGCTACATTGCAGAACGTCGTGCACTTATTTTTACGATGAGCCAGTTAGAAGTGAATCACAATATCTGTGGACTAGAGCGATCAAAGGTTTTTGAGTCTACTAATGGCCGCAGGATTATCTCAGTTACTTTCTATTTTCAATCAAATCATTCGATATCCCAATTTGAAAGGAGTCCAACCACTCATGGCTAAAAAAGAATTCCAGGCAGAATCCAAACGTTTGCTGGATATGATGATCAACTCCATTTACACCCAAAGAGAAATCTTTTTGAGAGAATTGATCTCCAACTCCAGTGACGCCATTGATAAAATTTATTACAGAGCACTTACGGACGATGCGCTCGTTTTCAACAAAGAGGACTACTTCATCAAGCTCACGATTGACAAAGAAAACCGCACGCTCACACTGACGGATACCGGAATCGGGATGACGCAGGAAGAGCTGGAGAACAACCTGGGGGTTATCGCGAAGAGTGGTTCCTTGGCGTTCAAGAAGGAAAATGAAGCTAAAGATGGCCACAACATCATCGGACAATTCGGGGTTGGTTTCTACTCGGCATTTATGGTGGCGGACAAGCTCACCGTAACAAGTAAAACGCTGGGCAGCGACGAGGCTTGGAAATGGGAATCCGAAGGCGCGGATGGTTACACAATCACACCAGCTGAGAAAGATTCCGTAGGTACAGAGATCGTCCTGACGATCAAAGAGAATACCGAAGAAGATTCGTATGACGAATTTTTGGAAGAGTACCGCCTGAGATCCATCATCAAGAAATACTCCGATTTCATTCGCTACCCGATCAAGATGGATGTGACGGGTCAACGTCCAAAAGAGGGCACGGAGAACGAGTTCGAGGAATACCAAGAAGAACAAACCGTGAACAGCATGGTGCCGATCTGGCGTAAAAATAAAAGCGAACTGACCGAAGAAGACTACAATAACTTCTATATGGAAAAACGCTACGGTTTTGACAAACCGCTTAAACACCTGCACATCAGCGCAGATGGCGCTGTGGTGTACAATGCAATCCTGTTTATTCCGGAGAACACACCGTTTGACTACTATACAAAAGAGTATGAAAAAGGCCTCGAGCTTTACTCCAACGGTGTATTGATCATGGATAAATGCGGGGATCTGTTGCCAGATTACTTTGGATTTGTTAAAGGTATGGTGGATTCGGAAGACCTGTCCCTGAACATTTCCCGTGAGATGTTGCAACATGACCGTCAGCTTAGCCTGATCGCGAAGAACATTAAAAACAAAATCAAGAGCCAACTGCAAAGCCTGCTGAAGGACGAGCGAGAGAACTACGAGAAGTTCTACCAAGCGTTTGGTCGTCAATTGAAATATGGTGTATACAGCGACTATGGTGTGAACAAGGATACATTGCAGGATCTGCTGTTGTTCACGTCTTCCAAAGAGAGCAAACTCGTGAGCCTGGACGAATACGTCTCCAGAATGCCGGAAGATCAGAAGTACATCTACTATGCATCTGGTGAGTCCATTAGCCGTATTGAGAAGCTGCCACAGATCGAGGGTGTTCTTGAGAAAGGGTACGAAGTATTGTACTTTACTGATGACATCGACGAGTTTGCAATCAAGATGATCACGAACTACAAGGAGAAAGAATTCAAATCCATCTCCAGTGGTGACCTGGGTATCGAAGATAGCGCAGACAAAGAAGAAACGGACGCTCAAGACAACGACAACAAAGAGTTGTTTGAAGCGATGCAAGCTCAATTAGCGGGTAAAGTCAAAGCCGTTAAAGCTTCCAAACGTCTCAGAAGTCACCCGGTATGTTTGTCCACCGAAGGTGAGCTGACGATTGAAATGGAGAAAATCTTGAAAGCTATGCCGAACAGCGAAAACGTACAGGCTGATAAAGTGTTGGAAATCAACGTAAATCACGATGTATTCAAATCGTTGAAAGACGCTTTCGCGCAAGATCAGGAAAAGCTGAACCTCTACACTAGCCTGCTGTACCACCAAGCATTGTTAATCGAAGGATTGCCAATTCAAGATCCAGTAGAGTTCACCAACGATATCTGTAAGGTTATGGTGTAATACCGTTACACCCACCATCTCCACCCCGACAGGGCGTTTCAGTCCTGTCGGTTTTTTTGTTTTTTACCCACAACGGGTAGGAGCGGGGGAGGCAGACCATCATTGTAGCGATCGATGAACATCGTAATGAAATTCTTTAGCCTTTCAAAGTTTTGAAGAATTCTCCCTTTATAGAGAATAGGGAATGTAATGACTTTGGGAGTGAATCAAACAGCAAAAGTAGTGAAGGGGACGGAATCGATTCTGAAGAAGCAAAGCGTTCGCCTTTGTCTCCGGGTTTTTCCCTTAATAAAGGGAATTCAGAAAACCTGGAGACAACAGCGATCAGAAGAACGATCCTTAACCGGAACGGCCACCTGGTGGCACAGTAAGTACTTATGGTTGTTCTGCTATGGAGCGAGCATATGTGAATAATGAGTTCAATATGAATCATTGTCATTTAGATGCACGGATGATAGTCTGGCAGGGTATAATAAGAGAAGATGACTGTTCATTACAAGTTGATGTAAGAAGAGATGACAATCGCAGACAGGTTTTACTTTTCGAAACCACAGATGTTGTGTATAATCACTCAAAATAGAGACAGTCGGCTAGGAGTGATCCCCATGCAATGGAACGATCTGAGAGAACATAGACAATATCCTGAATTAACCAAATTGGATGGATCTCGTGCAGCGTATGAACGGGACTATTCGAGACTCATTCATTCACCGACCTTCCGTCGGTTACAGGGCAAATCGCAGGTGTTTGGCGCAGGAACGGGTGATTATTATCGTACTCGCTTGACCCATTCCCTAGAGGTGGCACAGATTGCACGAGAGGCTGCCCGAAGTCTGATTCGCCGTTTTCCCGAGGTGGACTGGGACCGCGCGGACAACCCCGGCCTTATTATTGATTCAGAAGTGGTGGAGTGCGCTGCAATCGCACATGACTTCGGTCACCCGCCTTTTGGACATAAAGGTGAAGAAGTATTGGATGGTATTCTGGATGACCTCATTAACACCGAGGCTAAGAAAATCATGAAAAAAAGCCGCAGCGCCAAAGTTCCAAAGGTCGAGTCTGAAGTACGTGCTGAGTTAAAACGGAAATACGAGCATTTTGAAGGCAATGCGCACAACTTCCGTCTCATTATGCACTTGGAGAAACGTGAAGATATCGACGGACTGAACCTGTCTGATGCGGTATTACTAGGGATAAACAAGTATCCGTACCCTGGGACAGAGAGCAAAAAAGGCATGTATCATCATGAGTGGCAATATATTCGGGAGATCCGTGATCGCTGGAACGTACCGGCGGGCAAGAAGACGCTGGAAGCACAGTTGATGGACCTCTGCGACGATATTGCGTACTCCTCACATGACCTGGAGGATGGCATCAAAGCAGGCAAAATTGAAGTACATGAGCATTTCCTGCAAGATCCGTATGTGAATCGACTGATTGTGGATAAAATTACAACGCTGGAGGATCTGTTCTGGAACGGATGGACCCGAGAAGCGATTGGGCAAAAGGTAGAAGAGGTCCTCGCTTCGTTCCTGCGCATCTGGAATGAAAAGATGCCGTTCTGCGAGCACGATTACTCGCGTACCCGCCGTGAGGTGAAAGCCTACTGGGTGAGCTTTTTTGTAGGCAGTCTTGGCGTTATTGACGACGGCGACTGGAAGAAGGTAACCTTTGTCCGTGAAGGGGCTGAAGACCTCGATATGCTGCGTACGGTGAGTGTGCTCAAAAGTTTTGCCTGGGTAACCATGATTCGTGACCTGCGTGTGCAGCGGCTACAGAAGCGCAGTGAGTGGATGATTAAGCGATTATGGGATGCATTCCTCGATCCGGAAACGTCCAAATCCATTATTCCATCCGACTGGCTACAGCGGTATGAGAAGGATCAAGCCAAAGCCCAGCCGATCTGGACTTGGGAACACATGGTGATCGATTATATCGCAGGAATGACGGATGCATTTGCCGAGAAAATATATAATGAACTCTACGGTCTGAAGGTGGGTTCGATCTACGATCTGGATTAAAATTAACCGATATAAAGGGAGATGAGACGCGTGGATAAGCGAATGAGTGAGATGTTCAGTCTGGGCGTACTTGACCTTGTTCCAAGGTTGAACGATGCCACAGCGGAACGGGCGCTTCAACAATCGGTGACACTTGCGCAACATGCCGAGGCTTGGGGATACGCCCGATACTGGACGTCAGAGCATCATGATATGGCTGAACTGGCATCGGCCTCTCCTGAAGTACTGTTATCGCACATCGGAGCAAGGACAACAACGATCCAACTTGGCTCTGGTGCGGTCTTGTTGCCGCATTATAGCCCGCTCAAGGTTGCGGAGTCATTCCGCCTGCTGGCTGCGCTCTATCCGGGGCGTATTGAGCTTGGGCTCGGACGTGCTCCTGGCGGTGGACCTCATGCCACGATGGCACTCAGTGGCAATTATTTGCAGCATGTGTCCAAGCTGCCTGAATCGCTCGTAGCACTCACAGAACTGCTCGAAGACCGCTACATGTATGAGGATCATCCCGTGACAGCTCGTCCGATTCCCAAGCTTCCGTTATCACTCTGGATGCTGGGAACTAACGTGAAGAGTGCAGAATTTGCGGCACGGTTTGGCATGGGATATGTCTTTGGCCAATTCATGAGTGATGCCGATGGTACAGAGGCTGTAAGGCGATACCGAGAAGGATTTATGCCTAGTGCAACGATGAAGGAGCCTGAGGTTATGGTGGCAGTCAGCGTATTGTGTGCTGAGTCAGAGACGGATGCTATGGCCTGGAGTTGTGACATGGCGGAGAAGCGCAAGTTAGATGGAAAAGAACGTTCAACCGAGCTGAATTCAAGCGGTATCGCGGGCTCTGACACGAATGATGAAGCCGTTAGTAATCAAGATGAATCGGTGCGGCACTATGCAGGTACAGCTGAGCAGGTATGGGCGCGATTGCAACAGGTGAGTCGCAGGCTGGATACGGAGAGGTTGCTTCTGGTTACGGCAGGACCAGATTATGAGCGCAGGTTGGATTCATATCGATTGCTGGCTGAGCATAAGACAGCAATACTGAACTAGGCTGATCATTTTATGATGTTAGCCGTTGAAATCCGAACAAACCGAAGAGCTGCAGATCGGGACTTTACCGTATGCTGCAGCTCTTCGGTTTGGACTTTGTCAAGATTCAACAATCTTTTACAAAATCAAGCATCTTAATGACAAAATAATGTTATAATACTTTACGTCTATTTTCCAATCGATATAATATAGAGAAGTTCTTTTGACAAGAGGTCAAAAGAAGGGAAAACAATGACATAAGCACCTGAATTCGGGATGACCGAAGAGGTCAAGGGGGAAATCATATGTTCAGCAGATTCAAGATCAAGAGTATCGGTCTGCGTATCAGCATCGCGTTCTACTTGTTAATCCTCTGTTTAATTATTTTGAGTGTCACGATTGTCACCCGGATGAATTCAATTGAAACCAACACTAATGAAATTACGAACAATTGGATGCCATCAATCCAGCAAATTAACCGGTTAAATTATACCACAGAACATGTTCTGTCACTAAGTTATCGTCACTTTGACGCGGATGAAACAGACAAGGCATTTTTGTCAGAAGAGCGTACCAAGTATATTCGTGAAACGACGCAGGCGATTAAAATCTATGATCAGCAGGAGAAGTCTGCGGAAGAGCTCGAACACTGGAATGCGTTCAAGAACAAATGGGAAGCGTATCTCAAGATTAATACGCAATCGATCAAGCTGAGTGATGAGGGTCAGACACAGCTGGCGAAGGAAGTAGCTGATAAAGGTGCTGATTCCTTTGACACCATGCAAGTCGATCTTGATTATCTAGTGGAATACAATCAGGAACAGTCCAATCTTGCGGCGGCCCAAACGATCAGATCGGTACAGGATGGTAGATTAATCATCATTATCGGTGTTCTTGTCATGATTGCCATTACAGCGATCAGCATTCCGATTATTCGTTCACAGGTCGTGAAACCACTGCTACGTGTCATTAGTGCGGTGAAACTGATTGCAGAAGGCCAATTGAATGTTCAGGACATACATACCAAACATGAGGATGAAGTTGGTGTTCTGGCCAAAGCGGTGAATGACATGAAAGGTAACCTGACTTCCATGGTTCTGAGCGTCAGAAGAATTGCGGAAGCTGTTAATCTACAAAGTGGGGAACTGGCAATATCCTCAGAAGAGGTTAAGATTGGTAGTCGCCAGATTGCTGTGACAATGGAAGAGTCAGCCAAGGCCGCAGAGAGCCAGGCAGAGACAGCCGTGGAATCAGCTCGTACGGTTGAAGTGTTGAATGATCACATTCAGAATCATACGGAACAAGGCAGCCAGTTGCGCGTCATGTCGGATCTTGTACTGGAGCAAGGGTTGAATGGTCGCAAGGTGATGGAACAATCCGTGCAGCAGATGCAACAGATTTCCGGTTCGGTCTCTGCTTCAATGAACAAGATGGAACGATTGAATCGTAAAAATGAAGATATTTCCAAGCTGGTTCAGGTCATTCATGACATTGCACGCCAAACCAATCTGCTGGCATTAAATGCTTCCATTGAGGCAGCGCGTGCGGGAGAGAGTGGACGCGGATTCGCCGTAGTGGCATCAGAAGTGAGGAAGTTATCTGAGGCTGTGCAGACTTCGGTTGAAGAGATCACGGCGATTACCGAGGATATTCAGCAGGAGTCACAAGGGGTGGTTGCGGAATTACGTACGAACGTTCAGGAGACCGAACTAGGTCAGGAACATGTGCTTACTTCAGGTCAACTCTTCCGTACAATTAATGAATCGGTGGAAGGAATGGTTGGTGTCATCGGCACTATGACAGATGGTCTCGCAGGCATGCAGGAAGCGAGCGGACGAATGAATGATTTCAGTCAGCAGATTTCCGCTGTTTCGGAACAATCGGCAGCGAGTGTGGAAGAAGTTTCTGCATCGGCGGAAGAGCAAGTAAGTTCTATGGAAACGATTAGCGGCAACATTCAAAGCCTGAAAGAATTATCCGAAGATTTGCTTACATCCATTGAAAAATTAAAAATATAACCTTGCTCTTATAATAGAAGAAGCTGGAATCACGCAGGCGGCTAATGGTGAGAAATCAGTATGATATATGAGCTGTTGGCCTATAACGTTTACTGGCAAGAACGATTAGATTTCCAGTGTTATAATCTCAAAATAAAGTAAGGCGTTCCTCAACATGGGAACACCTTATTTTTTTTCTTCCAAATAGATACGTGCAAGGAAATGGATAGTTGTCTAGGGGCCTAACATTGTATACAATGACTACCTGAAAGCAAACGTATGAGTCGTATTTGATATGTCTTCAATGTGCCTACTATTTATATAGAAGAAACATGATTAATGAAGGAAGGAGAGGGGAATTTTGCCTGATGAAATACTTGGTATGTACGCTACTTCTGGGAAACACCTCTACACCTTTGCTTGCCACGAGAACGAGCAAGAATTATGCATGCTGGAGCTGACTACGTTGCTTGAACCGAGTTCGGAGATCCGTATGGATATGGGGTCGTATGTGTGGTCTGAACGATGTATTCCACCTGGACGCAGTCCTTTTATCCACGGCAGACTAGACGTGATCGGCGAAGGGGAGACTGTGATGGATCTGCTTCCTCTTGCCAAAAATATTCACCTGTTGCCAGATGAGACATTCAAGGTAGTTTGTCTAAAAGAAGGGGATCAAGCCCCTGATTATGCACAGTCTCGTCAACTGGAAAAAGAAGTTGGTATGTGTATTAAAGGCAAGGCACAGATGAAACAACCTAAGGTGACTTTCGGCCTAATCCGAACAGGAGAAAAATGGATCTTGGGCCAGTGGACAGAAGCGGACCGATCATGGCAGATTCATCAGCAGAAGCCGCAAAATTACTCAACTGGATTTGGCATCACGCTTGCGAGAGCGCTGGTTAATATTGCTGTTCCGAGAGTAGAAAATCATCGATTGCTTGATCCATGCTGTGGTATGGGAACGGTTGTGATTGAGGCTTTATCCATGGGAATTGATGCAAAAGGTAACGATCTCAATCCGCTGGCTGTCCGAGGTGCGCGAATCAATCTGCCGCATTATGGATATGATTCAGATCGAATCACACTGGGGGATATGAATGAACTGCAAGATTTGTATGATGCGGCAATTTTGGACATGCCTTATAACCTCTGCTCTGTACTTCCAGATGCTGAGCAACGAGCCATGCTGGAGAGTTTGCGCAGATTGGCAAAACGGGCGGTGATTGTTTCCACAGAGTGGGTAGAAGAGCACTTGTTGGAAGCAGGATGGACTGTAAAAGAGTACAGAACAGTACACAAAGGCACGTTTATACGTCATATTTGGCTGTGTATGTAAGCGTGAAAAAACAAAAACGCTACCTCTAAGGGAATTTAGATTTCCCAGAGGTAGCGTTTTTTATTGCGTACATATCCATTGATATCGTTGATCTGATTTGCACAATATTGCATGGGAACGGGTGTTTGTGTTAATATTTATGACTATAATCCACAAGGTTCACCGGCAGGGTATCGCCAGCGACGTAAGCTTCCAGATTTTTGACGAAAATATCAACTGCTCGATCCGCGTATTGCTCTGTACTTCCTGCGATATGGGGCGTAATTAACACGTTATCCATGCTCCATAGCGGGTGGTCTGCAGGAAGAGGTTCTTCTTCGAACACGTCCAGTGCGGCGAAGGCAACTTGGCCGTTTTGGAGTGCATTCAGCAAGGCTTCCGTTTTCACACTGGGGCCACGGCCGACATTGACAAAGCAGGCACCGGATCGGAACTGCTCAAATGCAGTTTGATCATATATATGTTTGGTTTCATCAGTTAGCGGTAAAATGTTAATTACATAATCGCCCTGGTTCAAGGCTTCATGTAAACCGGTCATGTCGTACATTTGATCCACATTGGGGACATCCTTACCTGAGCGACGAACTCCGATTGTGTACATGCCGAGTGCTTTGAGAATACGGGCTGTTTCCGTACCGATCTCACCTACACCAACGATGACCGCTGTTTTGCCATGCAGTTCCGGCAGTGGTTTGGCAGGAGCTTTCCATTCGGACTGCTGTTGATGCAGCATAGCTTGTCTCAGCCAGCGACTGTGGGATAACATCATGCCCAGAATAATTTCGGTGATTGGAATCGCGTGAACTCCATTTGCACTGGTGACCTGGACGTTCTTTTGTTGCAAATCTGCGAAGGGGAGATTGTCCACACCAGCAGACCAGACCTGAACCCACTTCAACAGGCTGTCCTGTTTCAATGCATGTTCTGTGACGAGTGGGGACCAGCCGAGAATAATCTCAGCTTCTTTCAACTCAGCGGGGTCCAATTCCTTGGCTTTTCCGAATTTCAGGGTGTATCCCGCTGCAGCATTCTGAATGCGTTGTTGCTGTTCTTCGGATAGAGATGGAAAACATACAATTTTACCCATAATGTGTGGTCCTCCTGAGATAAATAGTTTGATGAGTTTGATAATTAAAGTGTATCAGATTTGGTGTTGGATGTGCATTAAGGTGGGAAATGCAGGAATCTAGCCTTATTTGCAAATGGTTATATTTGTGTCACTCTATACTTACCCAACTTGAAACGATATGTATAGTTATGAAATAATAGAGCGAACTTTAGAGAGGTGTATGCAATGAATAACCAATCACATCAGGATCATTCATCCCGACGGGAAAGATTGTTTGTAGCCATTCGTCTTCCTGTTGCTGTTCAGCAGTCTCTTCAGATGGATGCGAGGCTTGTACAGAACAAGCTAGATTTTCGTAAATGGACAGATCATAGAGATTATCATATAACCTTGCAATTTCTGGGGGATACATTAGTTAGTGACATCGGGCACCTGCGAAAAGCATTGCGCTCAGCAGCAAGCGGATTTCAGCCGTTTGAACTTCAGCTTTCCGACTGGGGTACATTTGGACTTGAAGAAGCACCTAAGGTGCTTTGGAAAGGTGTTAGCGGAGAGATAGAGCACTTGTTTTCATTGCAAAAACAAATCGTGCAGGCGACTTCGCCCCTGGGGTATGAAGCTGAATTAAGACCTTATGCTCCCCACATTACCATTGCCAGAAAATATCTGGGACAGCTTCCAGGTAATGAAAATAAAGGGATATCTGGAGTGCTTCCGGAACATTCCACAGGTGTTAATTCATGGATGGTGGAGGACATTGTACTTTATGTGACAAGGCTGGGACAATTGCCAATGTATGAGGTCGTGGATACGTTCACTTTTTCCTGATAATCATTTTTATGCCATAAAATCACATTGACATAACGTTTATCCCTATGTAATATTAGCCATCGTTATTCAAATTCTTTTTTTTGGGTTACTTAGTTAAGGGAATTGTTTCGACAGGAGGAATCTTCGAATGAACATTATAAGCAAAAATCGTTGGGTAGCACCGATGTTATCAGTGCTACTTGTATGTATAGTGGGGGTAAATGTCGTTCAGGCGACGGGGAAGTGGAATGAAGCTAGTGATAGTAAACAGATGACCGAACTTACGGCTTCTGTGCAAAATAACCAAACATCTACGCAAGAAGAGAGGCGCATGATGGAAGATGGGACAAGTCTGTCCTCTAATCTGTCTGCCCAAACCGTAGCGTGGACTGAATCTCTGCCAGCGAAGAACTGGCTTACGACTGCTCAAGAAGAGCAGGAACTGCAAGAAGCCAAGGCCAAGAACAAAGCTAGAGCGGTAGCTGCGGCCAAAGCAAAAAAAGAAGCTGCACTGAAATTGGCCAAAGTGAAACGTGCCAAAGAAGTCGCTGCTGTAACAACTCCCCCCCAAAAACTATACTTTACACGGACCAAACTTCTGAACCAGGAAGACTCGAAACTTGCAACCTGGTCATACAGTGTGTCCGATAAAGAACTGCATCTGCTGCAAAAAATTGTCATGGCAGAAGCGGAAGGTGAACCGTACGAAGGCAAAGTGGCAGTTGCCAATGTTGTCTTAAACCGGCTACGGTCAGCCAATTTTCCCGATACCATTTACAAGGTCATCTATCAGAAATCCCAGTTTAGTCCTGTAGCGAACGGACGTATGAAACGTGTGGTTCCCAACGAGGACAGCATCAAAGCAGTGAATGCTGCGTTGAATGGGAAGAAGGAAGTTGCCGATGATACGTATTATTTTTTATCATTGACGCTTGCCGACGATCTGACAGTTGCTCGCTCGCAGAAAAAAGTAAAAACGATCGGTCATCATACTTTTTACAAGTAATCGACCCGTAAATTCTGCAAACAGGCAGGGTAGTTAACTGTGTGTGCTTCACACGGCCCTTGAAAAAGCCTGAATCGTAGTTTTATTTCGTTATTAAAAAATATCGTTATACTCTAAATTACCCTTTTTTCTGCCAAATCATACGGTGGAATTAGTGAAAATAAAAGAAGGTTCCCTTCCAAAAATTCGGAAGGGAACCTTCTTTGTATATCGTGAGCAATTGTCTTGTCCCCTATAACACCTCGTGAGAGCTGTTCTATAGGTCCGTAGAGGCGTCAGAATGGTATTCTGGTACCTGACAAGGACGTGGCAGTAATTCCGGCTGTGAAGCGCTCCAAGGAGGTTGTTGTGACTTCGGCTGTCGTCGGAAACAATAAGTCATGAACAGCTTGAGCACAGCACTTCGGATCATAGACCGAATGGTTACCTGAATGATGCGCTACGTTCAGCGGGCTTTCAGTTTGAGTAGATGCCTGCTCCACTAGTTGTCTGAAACGATTGGTGATCACGTCGGCAGAGTGAATGACCTGGCCGTATCCGGCTTGTACAAAGTATTCACAGTTCTCTTCCTCTTGACCTGCAATCGGAGGAATAAACAACATCGGTAGACCCTTGGCCAGCGCTTCAGTGCATGTCATGCCACCTGGTTTCGTAATGAGCACATCGGATACATCCATCAGTTTGCTTACTTCCCGTGTATATCCAAGAATACGAATATTCGGATGCTGGAAGCAAGGCATTTCCTTCATTTTTGCGATCATTTTTTCATTGCTTCCTAGACAGAAGACCAATTGAACACGATCTGCCCAAGACGTGAGAGCTTTCATATGATCCTCATCAAACGAAAGTCCCCATCCACCACCCATAAGTAGCGCTGTAGGCATGTTCTGAAGCCCCATCTCTTCCCGTAGCTTCACCTTATCTCCAGCTTCCCAGAAGTCTGGATGCACAGGGATTCCCGTGATCTGAATATGGGAGGGATCGACACCCCGGATCTCAAGCAATGCTTTGACCTGAGGGGTAGAGACCAGATATTTGTTCACTTCCGGATTAATCCATGTTCCGTGCACGTCATAATCCGTCACAACGGTATAGAGTGGGATATTCAGACCCTGGCGTTTGAGCCGGGAGATGACAGCATTCGGAAAAGGATGGGTACAGATCACCGCATCGGGTTTCAGTTGGGATACGACCTGTGCCGTCTGTGTATAGAAAATTCGGTGCAACGCCAGCTTGGTAAAACCATTTAAGGATTTATTGTACTGTGTGCGGTACAACAGGCTGACCAGTTTGGGTTGAACCGATAGTGTCTTTCGATATGCTGAGAAAATTAGTGGAGCTACCGTTGGGTTCAAAAATTTGCCTAGTTCAATGACACGACTGTGAACATGTGGACTGACTTTTTTGATGCCATGTGCCAGCGCATGAGCGGCCTGAGTGTGACCGGTACCGAAACCTTCCGATAATAAGAGCACTCTTGGTTTTCGCATGAGTTCACCTTTATTCATAAGTTTTAATTCAAAAAGAAGATATTCATTGTTTATTCTAGCTATGGAATGCGTTACTACATGAATATACATTGAAGCACAAAATCATGTTTCTTCTATAAATATTTACACCATATATCTTACAATGAGACAACCTAAACTTCATTATATACACGTATTATCTGAGTCATCTTACACTATAGACGACGACAGAAGGAGTTTCCACTGCATTTAGGTTAAAAAATATTAACACAATTTTTAAAATGTTAGGGTTGCAATCTGTTTTCGAAGGTGGTATTGTAGTTTTTGACCGAATGACCGAATTGTATTTCTGGTCATTTATGTAGAGCGATTGAACAATGAATGTGATTAAAGGAGGGATTAGATGGCTCCGATTGACAGGAGACAGCAGGTTATTCAGGCAGCAGCCCAGTCGTTTGCCATGTTTGGATACAAAGCAACGACGATGGATCAGGTCGCCAAGATTGCGAACGTTGGCAAAGGAACGATCTATACGTTTTTCACCAATAAGGAACAATTGTTTGATCAGATCCTGGTAGAAGTGATTCAGGAAATGAAGAACATCGCGCATCGTGAAGTACATCAGGAAAGTGCATTTTTCGATAATCTGTTTCGGGTACTGGATGCCTTGTTAGAGTTTCGTCGTGATCACGATCTGCTCGTTAAGTTATCTCAGGAGCTGAAGGACTTTGGAACACTGCAGGCCAAGGAAGGCTTGGACAAGGTGGAGAAAGTAATCTCCGACTTTCTGGCTAAGGAGCTTGAGAAAGCAAAAGACAATGGAGAGATTCGAGATTGTGATCCGCAAGTCGTCGCATTTATGATGATTCGCCTGTATATTGCACTCACCTCAGACTGGAGCAAACAACATCAACCGCTGAGCAAAGAGGAAATTAAGACTTACTTTCGCCTTTTCTTAATGGAAGGAATTGCTGCTGTAACGTAATCCGAATTTAATCTACTATAATATAAGGATTTTCACGCGTATCAAGCAGGGAGGCTTGTCGGAAGACAGGTTGTTTTTTTGTCCTAAAGTGACCGTTTGAGGAAAGTGGTCACTTAGTGTTTCAGTATGTTTTCTGGAATGCGACATTGTATTTCATTATGGTTATTCCTGCTCATGGAGCAGAGAGATTAAGGGGAGAAAATGACATGAAATCTTTATCCGTGTTTTTCAAGGATGTGGGATCGGCCGTGAGAAACCCGAAGGTGTTGATCCCTGTTATTGCAATTATGTTTATACCGATCCTGTATAGTGGCATCTATCTGGCAGCCTATTGGGACCCGTATGGTCATGTGGATGAGATGCCGGTTGCCGTTGTCAATCTGGATAAAGGTGCTGAGCTGGAGGGCAAATCCCTCCATGTAGGTAGTGATCTGGTCGATGAGCTGAAGAAAAATGCCGATTTTAAATGGGACTTTGTCAGTGCCAGTCAAGCCAAAGAAGGCATGAGTAATGACAAATATTATATGCAAATTACGATTCCGGAGAACTTCTCATCTCAGGCAACAACATTGCTGGATGACAAGCCGGAGCCGGCTGATCTGATCTATGAACCGAATGGCAATTACAGTTTTGTTGGTGCACAGATCGGTAAGACCGCTATTAAGGACCTGAAAGCAAAAGTCTCAGCCAAAGTAACGGAATCCTATGCAGAAACATTGCTCGACAAGTTCTCCGAAGTATCGGATGGCTTGGCTGAAGCAGGCGATGGGGCGGGTGAACTGAATACCGGCGCAGGCAAACTGGATGATGGTGCTGTTAAGCTCAAGGATAACCTGGCGAAGCTTGCATCCGGAACGCTTGAACTTCAGGAAGGACTTTCTCCATTAAGTGATGGTGTTAACGCGCTGCACACAGGGGCAACCAAGCTTGAAAGTGGAACATCAAATCTTGTATCCGGTCTGCAACAGCTTCAGGCAGCTGCTTCGAGCCAGCTTCAGAGCGGAGCAGATCAGTTGAAGGATGGTAGCGCCAAGTTGGAAACTGGACTCCAGTCTTCACTGGATGGCACAAGTAAGTTGCAGGCTGGTCTGAAATCATCAGAACAGGGCAGTGCGAAGCTGTCGGATGGTCTGCAAAGTGCTGTTCAGGGCAGTGGCACTCTGGCAACAGGCCTGCAATCGGCTGTAGATGGCAGCTCCAAGGTTGCTGATGGTGCACAGGGTGTAGCCGCCGGATTGAAACAGCTTGCTGCATCGAACCCCGAACTGGCTGAAAATGCGGATGTACAGAAGCTGCTTGCAGCAAGTGAAGCTGTTGCTGATGGCAGTGCACAACTGCATGAGAGCGAGCAGAAGCTGGCACAAGGTGCAGATCAGCTGCATCAGGGCAACCAGCAACTGGCTGCGGGTGCAACCGAGCTTCATGGAGGTCAGGAGCAACTTCTTGCTGGTGCGAACCAGCTGGTGGATGGTCAGAAACAATTGCTGGCTGGTGCAGGGCAGCTTAGTCAAGGAGGAGCGAAACTCTCCGATGGTCTGAAGCAGTTCAGCGGCAAATTGGGTGATGCTGCAAGTGGCGGTACATTGCTTGCAGATGGTGCCAAGCAGCTGGGCTCAGGAACAACAGCTTTGCAAACGGGTGTAGGTAAACTCAGTGGTGGCGTTAGTTCACTAACCGATGGTTCCAAGCAATTGGGTGATGGCGCGGGCAAACTGGCTGACGGCCTTACTGAGCTAAAAGATGGCTCGAGTGAATTGGAAACCAAGCTGAATGATGCCGCACAGAAAACATCCGAAGTTAAGAAAACGGATGATGTAGTGAACATGTTCGCTGAACCGGTAAACTCCTCGGAGAATACAGCAGAGAACGTGAGCAATTATGGTACAGGATTGACACCGTTCTTCCTGTCGATCGGTCTGTTTGTGGGATCGTTGATTTCCACGATTGTATTGAAAATGCGGGAAACGTCCGTACCTGGTGCAACAGGCTGGAATCGTTTTGTCAGCCGGACACTGGTATTTGGGTCCGTAAGTATTTTTCAATCAGTTATCGTGGCAAGTTTCATGTTATATGGTCTTGGACTGGAGACGCACAGCGTAGGGCTGTTCTATCTGTTTACCATTATTACGGGGCTGACCTTCATGTTGATCGTTCAGGCACTTGTAACCTGGCTGGATCTGCCTGGACGTTATGTTGTCATTCTGCTTCTGGTCTTCCAGCTTGCGGCTAGTGCAGGAACCTTCCCGGTAGAACTGATTCCATCATGGCTTCAGGCATTTAGCCCTTGGTTGCCAATGACACACAGCATTATGGGCTTCAAAGCCGTGGTATCGAGTGGTAATCTGGATGTGATGTGGCATCAGGCAGGTATTCTTAGCATCTATGCAGGTGTATCCATTCTGCTGACGCTTGCTTACTTCCTCTGGAATGGCAGACGTCCGAAAAAAGAAGTCGAACAGGCTGATTCTGGTCAAGTTGTGACGGCATAAGTCGAACCTGATCTTCAGCAGGGTCATATTTTTGAAAAAAAACTTTATTTTCTTGTAGTGAAATTATGCAATATAGTAGTCAAATAGTGCAAATAGCCTGTGACCCCAAAAAGGGGTTGCAGGCTATTTTGTATACAAATGCATAGAGAAGTAAAGTTTCGCTGGCTTAAGCAGTGAAAATTTGGTGGAATTATGGATAAACGTAGGCGGCACATGGAACGATTTTCTTCTGTCAGCAATTTAATTCAGTTGTACTCTGGCTTAAAAAGTGTATAATTATTCGAAAAAGAGATGAATTTAAACGTCACTACTGTAAAGCTGTACTGCAAAACATTTCTTATCAGAGGTATTAAAAAGTTTAAATTGCGCTGATGTTAGGTCGGTGTTAAAATAATAGAACTATATCAAAAAAACGTCGCTCCATTTCAGTAGCCGTGCCAGCGGCTGCGTGTTGATTTATACAGGCTGTTTGCCGGATCGTCCGGATCAGCTCATCTCATCTCATTTAATGGCTTCTGCCCAATAGCAGGCATTATTTTTGACAGTCTCATGCTGTCACCTCTTCTATCTAGCAGGCTCTATCGCAAGCGAAAGGCCAGCTCCTCCCGTTTCATTGTTGCCTGTTGCCTATGTTCTTGATCTTTCCGAAATACTTCATTATAGAAAGGTTGCGTTCCATGAGACACATCGGATTACCTCCAAAACAGGGTCTGTATGACCCGCAGTTCGAAAAAGACGCATGCGGAATGGGTTTTGTTGCCAACATCAAAGGAGTACCTTCACACGATATCGTTAGTCAGGCACTGACTATGCTTAGTAACATGGAGCACCGTGGAGGACAGGGAAGTGAACCGAATTCCGGTGACGGAGCAGGTATCCTGATTCAGATTCCACATCGCTTTTTTGCAGAGGAAGCGAAACGCCTTGGTTTTGCATTGCCTGAACAGGGATTCTATGGCGTAGGGATGTTGTTCCTTTCCCAGGACCCTGCCATTCGCAGTGCGCATGAAGAGAGCCTTAAGAAGATTATTGAAGAAGAAGGTCAGACGTTCCTGGGTTTCCGGGATGTTCCTACTTTTGATGAAATGCTTGGCCGTTCTGCGCTTGCAGCAAAACCTTATGTACGTCAGGTGTTTATTGGAAGATCCGCAGATGTGAAGGATGAGCTTGGATTCGAGCGTAAGCTGTATGTTATTCGCAGACGCGCTGAGCTGGCTATTCGTTATTCGGCAGATGAAGCAGAAGGTGGTTCGTTCTACCTTCCGAGCATGTCTTGTCGCAAAATTGTATATAAAGGCATGCTGACAACTGAACAAGTTGGCGGGTTCTATCTGGATCTGCAGGAAGAACTCGTGGAATCGGCCATTGGACTTGTGCATTCCCGTTTCAGTACCAACACCTTCCCAAGCTGGGAACGTGCCCACCCGTATCGTTTCATGATCCACAACGGTGAGATCAATACGATGCGTGGTAACGTGAACTGGATGCATGCACGGCAATCCTTGTTCGAGAGCGAGTTGTTTGGTAACGACATCGCGAAAGTAAAACCGGTTATCAATCCGGACGGTTCGGATACAGCCATGTTTGATAACACGCTGGAGTTCCTGTATCTGAGTGGTCGTTCCCTGCCACACGTGGCGATGATGATGGTTCCTGAACCTTGGAGCACGGATGAGGGCATGGACCCTGCCAAAAAAGCATTTTATGAATATCACAGCACGATGATGGAGCCTTGGGATGGACCAGCAGCAATGGCCTTTACAGATGGTTTGCAAATTGGTGCAACACTTGACCGTAATGGATTGCGTCCAGCTCGTTATTATGTAACCAAGGATGACCGTATTATCCTGTCCTCCGAAGTTGGGGTACTTGATATTGCGCCGGAAGAGATCCTGTACAAAGATCGTCTGCGTCCAGGTCGGATGTTGCTTGTGGATACACAAGAAGGCCGCATCATCGCGGATGAGGAAGTAAAAGCAATCATTGCAGCCGAGAATCCGTATCAGGATTGGCTTGATGAGCATTTGATGGATCTGAGCGAGTTGCCGGACGCACCGGAACTTCCTGATCCAAAACATGATAACGTGACCCAGCTTCAGCTCGCTTATGGTTATACATTTGAAGAACTACGTAAAATCCTGGAGCCGATGGCAACAACAGGTATGGAAGCTACGGGTTCGATGGGGTATGATGCACCGCTGGCTGTGCTGTCCGATCGTCCGCAGCGTCTGTACAACTACTTTAAACAGATGTTCGCCCAGGTAACCAACCCGCCAATCGATGCAATCCGTGAAGAGATTGTAACGTCTACGGCAACAACCATTGGTCCTGAGCGCAACTTGCTGAACCCTGAACCGGAGAGTTGTCGCCAGATCCGTCTGGATACACCGGTATTGTCTAATGAAGACTTTGCGAAGATTCGCCATGTGCGTCGCCCAGGCTTCCGCTCCATGACGATTCCAATCTTCTTCACCGCTGCGGAAGGGGCAGAAGGACTTCGCAAAGCGATGGATTTGCTCTTCGAAGCTGCAGATCGTGTCATCGACAAAGGTCATAACATTCTGATCCTGTCTGACCGCGGTGTGGACGCAGAGAATGCTGCCATTCCTGCATTGCTTGCTGTAGCAGGTCTGCATCACCATCTGATTCGCCAGGGAACCAGAACCAAAGTCAGCATTATGCTCGAATCGGCAGAACCGCGTGATATTCACCACTACGCGTTGCTGCTGGGTTACGGTGTAAGTGCAGTGAACCCTTATCTGGCCTTTGAAACGCTGGACGACATGATTCAGCAAGGATTGCTGCGTGGTATCTCGCATGAGAAAGCAGTGAAAAACTACATTAAAGCAGCTACCAAGGGCGTTACTAAAGTGTTGTCCAAAATGGGGATTTCTACGATTCAATCGTATCGTGGAGCTCAAATCTTCGAAGCGGTAGGACTGAAATCAGACTTCGTTGACCGTTACTTTACCTGGACACCTTCCCGTATCGGTGGAATTGGGTTGGAAGAAGTGGCAGCCGAAGCGTTGACACATCATAACCGGGCCTTTACGGAAAAAGACGGTAACGATAAAGTATTGGATTCCGGTGGGGATTATCAATGGCGTAACGACGGAGAAGAGCATCTTTTCAATCCGCAAACCATTCATACCCTGCAACATGCAGTACGCACTGGGGATTACAAGCTGTATAAAAAATATTCCAAGCTCGTGCAAGGTGAGAATGATCAATTGTTGACCATTCGCTCCATGCTGAAGCTGAAACCGGTGGGAGCTTCCATTCCACTCGAAGAAGTTGAATCCGTAGAAGATATCATGCGTCGTTTCAAAACAGGTGCAATGTCCTTCGGTTCGATCAGTAAAGAAGCGCATGAAGATCTTGCCATCGCTATGAACCGTGTTGGAGGTAAATCCAATACCGGTGAAGGTGGAGAAGATCCGGCTCGCTTCATTAAAGATAGCAACGGGGATTCCCGTCGCAGTGCGATTAAACAGGTAGCATCCGGACGTTTTGGTGTTACATCCAACTATTTGGTTAATGCCGATGAGATTCAGATTAAAATGGCACAGGGAGCTAAACCAGGTGAAGGCGGACAGTTGCCAGGACGTAAAGTGTATCCTTGGGTTGCTGAAGTTCGTGGATCTACACCGGGTGTAGGTCTGATCTCGCCACCACCGCATCACGATATCTACTCAATCGAAGATCTGGCAGAGTTGATCTATGACTTGAAAAATGCCAATCCGCGTGCTGAGATTAACGTGAAGCTTGTATCGGAAGTGGGCGTGGGTACCATCGCAGCTGGTGTAGCCAAAGGCCGTGCCGATATTATCCTTGTCAGCGGTTATGACGGAGGTACAGGTGCATCACCGCAAGGTTCGATTCGCCACGCAGGTATGCCTTGGGAACTAGGTCTTGCAGAGACACATCAAACGTTGATGTTGAACAATCTGCGTGACCGTGTTGTCCTCGAAACAGATGGCAAAATGCTTAACGGCCGTGACTTGGCGATTGCTGCCTTGCTTGGAGCAGAAGAGTATGGATTCTCTACGGCACCGCTCGTTGCACTTGGCTGTATCATGATGCGTGTCTGTCAGATGGATACCTGTCCGGTTGGTGTAGCGACACAGAATCCGGAATTGCGTAAAAATTATATGGGTGATCCAGCTCATGTGGTTAACTTCATGCGATTTGTTGCTGAAGATGTGCGTGAGATCATGGCTGATCTTGGTTTCCGTACTATTCAGGAGATGGTCGGACGTACAGATTGCCTCGAAACGGTAGAAGCCGTAGATCACTGGAAGAAAAAAGGTGTGGATCTGTCTGTATTGTTGCACGTGCCTGAAATGCCGGAAGGCTCTGCACGTTACCGTACACAGCATCAGAATCACCAATTGGAAGAAACGCTGGATATGCAACAATTGTTGCCACTGGCACAGTCTGCTATTGAATCCGGTCAACCGGTTGAAGCGGTGCTTCCAATTACAAACGTTAACCGTGCAGTAGGTACCATTTTGGGTAGTGAGATCACACGCAAATATGGACTCGCAGGATTGCCTGAAGATACGGTTAAATTCAAATTTGTCGGCTCTGCCGGACAAAGCTTTGGGGCCTTTGTACCTAAAGGTATGACCTTGACCGTTGAAGGGGATTCCAATGACTACGTAGGTAAAGGACTGTCCGGAGGTAAACTGATCGTGATGCCTTCTCCGAAAGCAACGTTTGAGGCGGAAGATAACATCATTATCGGTAACACGGCTCTCTACGGAGCAACAAGCGGCGAAGCGTATATCCGTGGTATTGCGGGTGAGCGATTTGCTGTACGTAACTCGGGCGCCAAAGTGGTTGTTGAAGGTGTAGGCGACCATGGTTGTGAGTATATGACAGGTGGACGTGTCGTTGTACTGGGCGATACAGGTCGTAACTTTGCAGCAGGGATGTCCGGAGGTATTGCCTATGTGTATGATCCGGAAGGCACATTCCTGAAACGTTGTAATCTGGAAATGGTTCTTTTGGAACGTATCGAAGATGTGGCCGAAAGTGCAGATCTGCGAGGCATGATTCAACGTCATGTTGCCAACACAGGAAGTGCTGTCGGTCAGCGCGTTCTGGATAACTGGCAAGATGCGCTGAATCAGTTCGTTCGGGTTATTCCGAAGGACTTCAAACGTATGACAGAACAGATCGAACGGATTCAGGCAACAGGTTTGACTGGAGAAGCAGCGCTGCTTGCAGCGTTTGAAGCGAATATGCGTGAACTTGCACGTGCTGGAGGTTAATAACTTCCTTGTTCAAAGTTATAAGTGTATGAACAGGTTGTATTAAGAATAATAGGAGCAATATGGTTGCCATTCCGGCATCATATTGCTCCTATTTTGCTTTCGACAAAATTAGAACCCCATCAAAAAACGTTATCGCCATGAGACGACAACATCGAGGAACTTTCTCAAGTATAATAAGGCTAGTTTTGGAGGGCAGGGAAAGTATAAAGATAAGAGAGGTTAGCGGAATGAATATGAAGCATCCAAACAGGGACGATCGTAGGCCGACAGGTAAACAAGTCGAAGCAACCCAGATGGACATCATGAAGGTGTTACTGCAATGCGGAATCGACCCGGAGCGTTGGAACCATTTCGTATCCTCCGTCAACAACAAGCGTCCTTGACACAATAGACAAGCATGGAATGAAAGGGAATTAAGACACAAAAAAAGCCCAGAAGCCAGAGAGGTTATCTCTCGGGAACTGGGTCCTCTTTTCGGGTTTAGTCCATGCTGCGTTCCATTCGGACAAACGCAATAAAACGACGTGCCTCTTCTTCTGTTAAAGACTTCCCATCAATCATCAGATCGAAGCGTTCTAACACTTCTTTGTCCGATAACTCCAAGGTATCCACGAATTCACGTACGTCTTCATCCATCACAACATCGCTTTGCTTTGTACGTCCTATAAGATAATCGATAGACACCTCAAAGATGTCAGCAAGTCTCGTTAACACTTCGAAATCCGGTTTACGTCGATTCTTCTCGTAGTGGGAGAGAGCAGCTCTTGTAATATGAATGGAGCTCGCAAGTTCTTCTTGAGTAAGTCCCCGCTGTTCCCGTAATTCCGCAATGCGATTTCCGTAGCTCATAAGCTATTTCCCCCTGAACGACATCAAATATATATTGAAACAATCCTGAGCCAAGTGTTTGATCAGGGCAGCTTTCCTGCAAAAGAGTAACTCCTCATGTGTTTCCTTTAACCCATTTCCATTTGTAAATAGGTCTGTCTAAGGACATCTCAAATTGTCGTAAATCAAAAGAACCATGTCCAAATACCGCTTGACATGATACGTATTGTATCGTAAATTGGACGTATGGAGTTACAAAATGTATCATTTGGAATATTTTAAGTATCTCCTTGTTGCCTGGACCATATACCTGTGAGAAGGAAGTGGAGGCAGTCCATGTAGGCTAATCCATTCTAAAGGAATGAAACCATGTATTCAATAATTCAGGAATGGGCTGATATGAAATTAAATGTCCATATGTACATTCAGGAGTTTCACGGGAAAATGGTAGACCGCAAAAGACGTCCTGTTCTGTTACTTGGAATGGACACTCAAGCAATCACCTTCCTGAGCGACCTGAACTTGCCGGTATCATCAGAAATGCTCATTGGTTTGGATGTTGAAGATCAACATGTATGTGTACGACTTCACGCAAGGTTGCAATGGAAACAGCCCTTTGGAGAGCTCACAATGTATCATTCAAACTTGCATATTCAGCACGAACAGAAACTATATATAACTGGACAGTTAAACACAATGCTTACTGAAGTTCAGTTTCCCGCGGTTTCCCGTTTTCAGTATGAAAAGGCAACAGAACAAAAGGCTCTGCAAGAACCCTATCATTACATTGATTTCACCATATAATTCCAAGTCGATTCTTAACATTTTCTGAACAAAACATGTACTTAACGCCATTTTACTATATTTCATAGCGTTATGCATTAGTTCTTTAACACCAAAAGCATTTGCGCAATGAATAAAGGGGCGAGGGGGCTCATACTATTTCAGGAAGTTTGGATATGGTTGAAATGCACTGCCACATATTATCCGGCCTAGATGATGGTCCTGTTCGAATGGAGCAGTCCGTTGCGATGGCTGAGAAGGCGGCAGCCTCAGGAATTACCTCCATTATTGCTACTCCGCATCACCTGAACGGGCAATACAACAATGAACCGATGGTGGTTAATCAGGCCGTGAACCTGCTCCATGCAGAACTTCGCAAACGCAACATTCGCCTGGAGATCCGTCCCGGACAGGAGATCAGGGTGCATGACAACCTGATTGGAGACTTATATGCAGGAAAGTGCTGCACACTCGCCGGAAGTCGTTACATGTTGCTGGAACTACCCTTTGGTCATATTCCCTCACAGTTCCCCAGGATACTGCATGAATTACGAATAGCGGGAATTACCCCTATTATTGCTCATCCGGAACGCAATCGTGTCATTTTGAAGAAGCCAAGGTTGTTGGCTGATTACTTGAGTCAAGGCGGACTATGTCAGCTCACAGCTCAATCTTTCACTGGGCTTTTCGGACGGAAAGTTCGGCAGTGGTGTTTTCATTTTTGCAAAGAAAACGGGTTTCATTTCATTTCATCAGATGCACATGATACGTGCAAAAGGACATTTGCCATAAGTGAAGGAGAGCGGGCCATCGAGCGTCGATTTGGAGCTGAAGCCGTTAAGAGGCTGGCAGAGAATGCGTCGCACATTCTATCGAATTCGTGTCTGGTCACAGAACGCTGGAAACCTCGCAAATGGCTACTGTCCATCTGGTAGTTACATAGGATAGATCACAACGTATAGGAGGAATGAAAGTGGAACTGAAAGGATATTTTCGACTCTTACAAAAGAAACTGTGGTTGATTGTTGCAATTGCTTTGATAGCCGGTGTGGGTGCAGGGGTCAAAAGCATTTTCTTCACTCAGCCCATCTATGAGGCAAGTTCCAAACTGATCGTGAACCAGACCTCTAACGTTCAAGGCCAAGCGATGATGGACTTCAGCATGATTCAAACCAATATCAAACTCATTAACTCATACAGAGAAATTATTAAATCTTCCGCCATTATGGATAAAGTCGCTACCACGTATCCGGACCTAGGCTTAACCTCTGCTCAACTCATGAATAGCACTTCCGTCTCTACAGCCAGCGAATCCCAAGTGATGAGCATAACTGTACAAGGGACTACCTACGAAAAAGCCGCAAAAACGGTCAATGCCATCTCCAACGTGTTCCAATCTCAAATCCCCCTAATCATGAAAATCGATAATGTGGCTATCCTCAGTGAAGCAAAAGTGGATAGTAACGCATCTCCAATCAATATGAAAACCACATTAAGCATCATTGTCAGTCTGTTCGCAGGTCTTGTGCTCGCCATTGCACTTGTATTCCTGATGGATTATCTGGATGACACATTCAAATCCGAAACTGAGCTTGAAAAAGAGCTGGGCCTGCCTGTGCTTACCGTGATATCCAAAATGAAAAAAGACGATCTGAAAAATACGAAAAATTACGTATCTCAACAGAAAGTGGGGGATGGCAAATATGTCGCGGCTAACCAATGAAAATAACAGTCTGGTGACCTATTTTAACTCCAAATCTCAGATCTCGGAGGGATACCGTAAATTACGGACGAACATCCAGTTCTCCTCAATCGACAGTCATATCAAAAAAATCATGGTGGCTTCCGCTGAATCCGGCGAAGGCAAGACCACAACCATTAGCAACCTGGCGGTAACCTATGCCCAGGAAGGTAAAAAAGTTCTGCTGATCGATGCGGATCTGCGTAATCCTTCCTTGCACCAGGTGTTTTCCGTACCGAATCATATCGGTCTGAGTAGTGTGCTGTCTAATCAGTACAGTGTGGAAGACGTGCTTAGAGAGAGTTATATCGACAATCTCCAATTGTTCACTTCTGGCCCAATTCCGCCGAACCCTTCCGAGATGATTGGTTCTAACCGGATGAAAAGGCTGATTGAGAAGTTAGAGGATCAATATGATGTCATCATGTTTGATACACCGCCGGTGCTCGCGGTAACGGATGCACTCATTGTGAGTTCGCTGTGTGATGGTGTGTTGCTGGTCGTGAACTCGGGCAAGGTCAAGAAGGAACTGGTGAAGAAGACCAAGGCTGCTCTGGAGCATGTGAATGCACGAATCCTGGGCGCAATCCTGAACAATATCAAAAACGCTGCAGTTCCGGTGGGCTACGGAGAGAAGTAAACCTTCCATCCAATGCTCCCAAGTAAACAGGTAATGTCTACTGCACCTTTATCACTGTAGGCACTCGGTCATGCTGTGGGTTCAATGAACCTTAGACGTTAATCGTCGAAGGTATGACGTGAGGACGGGTTAGATGCCCTGGTTCAACTTTTATCAAACTAAAAAAAAAGAGGATAGGGTGGTATTTATGAAAAAAGTGAGAAAAGCAATCATTCCTGCAGCAGGACTAGGTACACGATTTTTGCCAGCCACAAAAGCGATGCCCAAAGAAATGCTCCCTATTGTGGACAAACCAACTATACAGTATATCGTTGAGGAAGCCATTGCCTCTGGAATCGAAGACATCATCATCGTAACGGGTAAAGGGAAGCGGGCAATTGAAGATCATTTCGACAACGCTTTTGAATTGGAACATAACTTGCTGGAAAAAGGGAAGCTGGGCCTGCTTGAAGAGGTTCGCAAATCCTCTAACGTGGATATCCATTACATAAGACAAAAAGAGGCCAAAGGACTTGGTCATGCTGTCTGGTGTGCACGTAACTTTATCGGTGACGAACCTTTTGCCGTGTTGCTCGGAGATGACATCGTCGTATCGGAAGTTCCATGCACCAAACAATTGATCGATCAATATGATCAGGTTCAACATTCCATTGTTGGCGTACAAACCGTACTTGCTGAACAAACAGACAGATACGGCATTGTAGACCCGCTTCAATCGGATGGCCGTTTGACAGAGGTTCTCAGATTCGTAGAGAAACCTGCCCAAGGCACAGCGCCTTCCAACCTGGCGATTATGGGGAGATACGTACTGAGTCCAGAGATTTTCGAACATCTGGAGCAACAAGAGATTGGTCAAGGGGGAGAGATTCAATTAACAGATGCGATTCAGCGCTTAAATGAGACACAAGGAGTGTATGCTTACGATTTCGAGGGAGTACGTTATGACGTGGGCGAGAAACTGGGATTCATTTTGACAACCATCGACTTCGCTCTGCAAAAACAGGAACTTAGAATTCCAATGCTGCAAGCTCTGCAACAGATTCTGGAAAAAGAGTCGGTAGAACATGTAGCCGGGGGGGAGTTTGAATGAGTCCATCTCCCCAAACGAAGGAAGCGGAGATTGTTATGGACCCAAGTCTGGGGTACAATGCATCAACGATGTCAGGACAAAATGCGGATAAAGTGTATCTATTTATGAAAAGAATGCTCGATTTGCTGGGTTCTTTCATAGGTTTGATCATTTTGTGCCCCTTGTTTGCGGTCATCGGATTACTGATCAAAATCGAGGCCCCGCAGGGGTCTGTTTTTTTTCGTCAGGTACGAGTAGGACAGAATGGAAAAGAGTTTCATATGTACAAATTCAGGTCGATGGTTGCGAATGCAGAAGATCTGCTGGAACAGCTGATTGATCAGAATGAAGTGAACGGGAATATGTTCAAAATGAAAAATGATCCCCGCATTACCCGGATTGGCAAGTTCATTCGGAAAACCAGTCTGGATGAGCTGCCACAGTTGTGGAACGTGTTCAGAGGAGAGATGAGTCTCGTTGGACCCAGACCGGCTCTGCCCAGAGAAGTGCAGAACTACACTTCCTATGACAGACAACGTCTTCAGATGATCCCGGGATGTACGGGATTATGGCAAGTCAGCGGTCGAAATAGTGTTGGTTTTGAGGAAATGGTGGAGCTGGATCTGACGTATGCCCGTGAGCGCAGCATGATGGTGGATATCAAAATTATCTTCAGAACGTTCAAGGTGCTGGTAGGTTCGAAGGATGCGTTTTGAAACACGATTCTGGCTTTGAGGTGGCATAGCAGATATGCAAAAGACCGGTATACTTGCTGCATTAAATATGAAGTCGTTTAATATCATTCTTTTTTCGCTGGTAATTGTTTTCGCAGCAATCTATCTTCCGCTAGTCTCGGTTGTTGCACTCATAGCTGTGATTCTGCTGGGCGTTTATATTAAACAGCCCAGCTGGATTTTTATGATTCTCATCGTAAGTTTTTCATTATCCATTGATAAAATATTTAGCATTCATCTGGCAGGACTGGATTCGCTGTCCTTCTACAAGCTGGCGATTCTGGGTTTTGTCGTCTCTCTTTTTCTACGCTTTGGTATTCGCAAAGAGTTGATATATCCTGCACTGGCGATTGGTTTTTTATTTGTGGAGAGTTATTTTCTATCTGATCTGCCCAGTAAGGTTAGTCCGCTCGATCCATTCAAGGCCTTTCTGGGAGTCATTGTTCCTTTTTTGTTGCTGATGCCCCATTTTTCAAGAGAGATCAGTCAACGAATTATACGTGTACTCGCATGGTTGCCGCTGTTCAGTCTGGCTGGTGGTTATATTCTGCAACTCGCCGGCATATTGTCCATTACTAACCTGGAGATGTCGGGAGTAACCCGGTTACAGGGTGCCAACATCGCCGCGCATCTGGCCATGTTGTGTTTTATCTCCATCTGCGTCTGTCTGATTCAGATCAAGCAAGGCCATCAGGTTGTTCTGTATTACATGCTTACCTTGACACATCTGGTCATTCTGGTCCAGACGGGAACAAGGGGGCCGCTTATTGCGCTTATACCGATTATTCTGGTCTATCTTTTTGATCAACTGAAAGCCTTCATCAAAGGCAGAGTCAGTGCCATTATTCCTCTCATTCTGTTTGTTGTCGCTGTGGCCTATATGGTGATTGCACAGTGGGACAATTATGAGATGAGGTCAGAGAGCAAAGGCTTGTCGGGAAGGGATGTAGCCTGGAATTATTTTATTGGCAAAGCAAATGAGTATCCGATATTTGGACGTGGACTCGGCTCAACTCTCGTAGCGAATGATGGAAGTATTTTTTCTGGCTTCGTCGTTCCGCATAATGAATACATTCGTTTTTATTACGATGGCGGGTTAGTTGGAGCCATCCTGTTGTTTCTATCGCTGTTGCTGGTGTTTCGGGCTGTTTACTTCCGATTGGGCGGCATGATCCGGTTGTATTTTGCCGGTATGATTATCGGTTTCCTGACCTATTCCTTTTTTGACAATACCCTGTCCACGGTTCATCTGATTGCTCCATTCTGTATCTTCCTGAACGCGTTATATGCTACGGGAAATGGAGTCCATTCCAAGTCAGGGGCTGAAGCAGAAGTGGATATACAGATACAGCGAGCCAAGGACGTATCCTTTTCAAAGGAGATTAGAACATGAAGGTCTGTTTGATCAGTTCTACAGGCGGTCATTTTGATGAATTAACCAAAATTATTCCTGCGGTTGAAGAACATGATTATTTCCTGATTACCGAGAAAAATAAAAGCAGAAAAGTAGAATCGTCTCAGGGCAAAGTATACTTCTTAATGCAGCAAGAGCGTAAAAATGCGATGTTCTTGCTAATCTTTGTGGCTAATATTATCAAATCGTTCTTTCTATATCTGCGTGAGCGTCCAAAGGTGATCATTACAACAGGGGCGGGAGCCACATACCCTTTTTGCCTCATTGGTAAAATCTTCGGTGCCAAGCTGATTTATATCGAAAGTTATGCCAAAATCTATTCCTCCAGCGCAACCGGGAGATTGATGTACAAAATCTCGGATGAGTTCTTCATTCAATGGGAAACGTTGCAGGATAGCTATCCCAATGCGAAGTACAGGGGGGCTTTATTTTGATATTTGCTATCGTTGGAACCCAGCGTTTTCCCTTCAATCGGATGTTTGAGCTTATTGATGAGGCGATTGAGGCAGGAATTATTGAAGAAGAGGTTGTTGCCCAATCCGGATATACCGAGTATCAGCCGCGGAATTTCACTGTGATTCCTTTCCTCACGCAGGAAGAGATGAATGAATATGTGGAGCGCAGCAGTTGCATTATTTCTCATGCGGGTGTTGGCTCCATTACAAATTGTCTTGAACGCGGCAAGCCCGTTATTGTCATTCCACGCCGGAAAGAATGGGGCGAACATGTGGATGACCATCAGCTTGAAATCTCCAAGGTTTTTCAGGATAACGGCTATGTGGCCGTCGCGGAGAGTCAGGCTGAATTACAAAAACTGGTTCCTTGCATAGAAGAGCTGACGTTCCAGCCTTATGTGAGAAAACAGTCTGATCTGATTTCATCCATCAAAAATTACGTGAATAGTCTGTAAGAGGTATGAAGATTAACCATGAAAAAAAGGAGTTTATCATGAAACCAAAAGTATTGGTTGTTGGATCATCCTTGAAGGATATGGGCGGAATTGTGAGTGTCATCAAAAACATTGAGGATTCCTCCATCTCGGAAATGTATGCCATGCAGCGGGTCGAAACGTATATCACGGGCAGCGTGTTCTCACGGCTGCTTATTTTTATACGGGGATTCATGCAATTCTGGATGAAACTGTACACGTTCAAGCCGGATATCGTTCATATTCATATGGCAAACAACGGGAGCTTTTATCGGAAGTCTATATTTCTGCTAACCGCACGAAAGTTGTTTCGAAAGTCAGTTATTCTGCATATTCATGCGGCCAGCTTTGATGATTTCTACAATCATTTTGCTCTGCAGCGCAAGTATTGTCACTACATTCTGAATCAGGCAGACAAGTTGATTGTCTTGTCCCAGACGTGGAAAGAATACTTTGCTACGATTGTGCCGGAGACAGCGATTGAGGTTCTTTATAACGGGGTCTTTGTCAAAGAACCGTTTGTAAGAGAACAACAAACAGCCGTTAATGCTCTCTTCATGGGCAGACTCGGTGAGCGTAAAGGAGTCTACGATCTGCTTCAGTCCATTCAGCAATTGAAGGCGCTAGGCGTTACAGCTACCTTTAATCTGGCAGGGGATGGTGAAGTCGAAGAAGTCAAAGCAATCGTGCAGCAGTATGGAATAGAGGATCGTGTCAATGTACTCGGCTGGATTAACGGAGAGCAAAAGGAAAAACTGATGCGGGAAGCGGATCTACTGGTCCTGCCTTCTTATCATGAGGGATTACCTATGGCCATACTTGAAGCAATGAATTGTGGCTTGCCCATTATATCGACCACCGTCGGAGGCATCCCCGAAGTGATTACATCCGGTCATAATGGGCTGTTAATCGAGCCGGGAGATGTGCACGGGCTGACATCAGCGCTGGAATATCTCATCACGGATGAAGAGGTTAGAGCAAGAATGGGTTCACATAACAGAGAGATTATATCGGATAAGTTCGATATGAATCTTCTCGTGGGCAGATTATCAGGAATATATGATGCACTTCAAGTGAAGGTATCCTAGTGAACAGGAAAAGGTGATGAAATGAACCCCTTGGTATCTTGCATCATTACGACCCATAACCGGGCCGATTTATTGAAAAATGCGTTGAGAAGTGTACGTGAGCAAACACATCCGTATCTGGAGATTTTCATTGTGGATGATGGTTCAGAAGATCAGACGCCAGAGATCTGTCAGGCTTGGACCCGGGAAGATTCACGGATTCGGTACATCCGAGTTCCATATCCCAAAGGAGCCAACCATGCACGGAATGTAGGGATATCCCAAGCCAATGGCAAGTACATTGCCTTTCTGGATGATGATGATGAATGGATGCCTGACAAAATAAAAACCCAGGCGGAAGTGTTGGAGCGTTCACAGGAATCATTCACCTTTTGCAGCAAGTATCTCGCATACACGAATGAGCAGCATCAGGTGGTCAAACGGAAATTGTCAGTGGAACCTCGCGATGTTATCCGGTATGAGGATCTGCTTACATTCAACTGGATTGGGGAAACGTCCAAAATCATGGTACTTACCTCACTGGCCCGTGAAGTTCGATTCGATGAAAATCTGACATCCGCTCAGGATTATGATTTTTATCTGCGTATATTGAAACGAGGCTACATCGCCGTGAATGTGAAAAAACCGCTGGTGGATATCAACATCCATAGTGGTCCACGAATTTCAACCTCTACAACGGCCAAGTACAAGGGCCAACGCAAGATTATTTTGAAATACTACAATGACATGTCCAAGGAACAGAAGCGCCGTCAGTTACACCATTATAGAATGCTCGAATGGTCGAGAAATACACTTCGCAATAACGTTTATTTGAAAAAAGCACTGTCGCTGTACCCTTGGTGGAAAGATTGGGTGCTGCTCAAGCGTAATACCAAAATTATGCTGCAAGGATTTCTAATGAGATTTCATGCAAGGCGCGCAGTTGGTACGTATACAGAGGAACCTGTGCGAATGAAACTAAAGTAAGAGGTGCCTGGATGGAAAATCCGACGGTGTATATGCTGCCCAAGATGATTGAGAACAATAAATTCAATGAGCTGTTATCCGATTCCATTGAGAACAAGGGATGGGAAGTGAAACAGTTTACCAAAAGAGATCTAATCAAACTGAAAAAAAATGATGTGCTGCATTTTCATTGGCCCAGCTTCTATTACAGAGGTTCTTCCGTGCTGATAACAGTGATCAAGTCCATTCTGTATGTATTGATGATTTGTTTTGCACGCTTGCGAGGGGCTAAATTGTTCTGGACGGTGCACAACATCTGGCCACACAACAGCGGCAAGACGCGGTTTGATTATTGGATGAGAAAAATACTGGTCCAAAATTGCTCCAAGCTGATTGTCATGGGCAAACCCTTGATCTCTGAGATCTGTTCGACGTTTGGGATTGATTCCAGCCGGATCGAGGTTATTCCGCATGGACATTACAAGGGAGTGTATCAGGGTAAAGGCGTGAATATCCGCTCCCGGTTTGGCATCCCGGAGGATAGTTATGTGTATGCGTTCTTCGGTCAGGTGTCGCCGTACAAGGGCGTGGATGATTTGCTGGAGGCATTCAAGGATCTGGATTCCGAACAAGCCCATCTGTTGATTGCCGGTAAAAAGGTAAAGGATTATGACCTTGGAGATGAATTTCTCAAGAGTGGACATATTCATACTCATTTTCATTTCATCGAAGATGATGAATATTCGGATTATTTTGATGCAGTTGATTCGATCATTCTTCCATACAAGCAAATTGCCACTTCAGGCAGTGCGATTCTGGCATTGACCTTCTGTAAACCTGTGGTGGCACCACGGATTGGCTTGTTGGAGGAATATCTGCCCGAAGATTGTGCGGTACTCTACGAACCTTCGGATCCGGATGGATTGCTCAAGGCAATGAATATGATCCGGTTAAAACAATCGGAGTTTCAGGAAGGCAGTGGTTTTGTCAAAGCGTTGGAGCGGCTGGATTGGCCAGTGATTGCCCAAAGGACACTTACCCTGTACTCCAGTTAGTGCAGATGAACGGGTGGACCTAATTGAAAAATATGGGGATGAAATGATGAAAGTAACCGTCGCGATCTGTACGTATAACCGTGCACAGGATGCGGTAGAGGCCATACGAAGTGCAATACAACAGAATTACGCAAGCAGCGACTATGAGATCATACTCATTGATAACAATTCAAAAGACAACACACGGGAAGTCGTGCTTCAAACCATCTTGCAACATGAGAACCATTCGATCCGTTATGTGTTGGAAGAAAAGCAAGGCTTGTCTGTCGCCCGTAACCGGGCCATTCACGAGGCACTTGGCGAGTATATCCTGTTCCTTGACGATGATGCCTTTGCTTGCAGGGATTGGATTCGCCAGATCGTTAGTGTGTTTGAGATGAATGAAAATATCGGCTGTGTCGGTGGCAAGATTGATCCGATCTGGGAAGTGCCTGAGCCAATGTGGATTCCACCGGAGAACAGGTCGCTGTTCACCATTCTGGATTTTGCAGATGAAGTCACTGAAATGAAAAGTCCCTATATTCCATTTGGTGCCAATGTGGCTTTTCGTTTATCTGTCTTTGATCAACTGGCTCCCTTCCGTGAAGATCTTGGAAGAGTGGGTAACAATCTCCTCTCCAGTGAAGAGAGTGAGTTGATTGCAAGAATACGGACAAAGTTCAAGGTATATTACACGCCGTATGGCGCGGTACAACATAAAGTAGCCAAAGAGCGAACGACAAAGAACTGGTTTCTGCGCCGAATCTATTGGCAAGGTGTGAGTGATGCCATTCGGGATCAGGATCGTGGTGTTGTGCGTACGGCCAAACATGGCATCAAGCTTGCACAGGGGATCACAACCTCGCTGATCTACATTTATAATGCAGATCGGTTCACACGTCAGCTTGCCAAAGTATGTTACCGAAACGGCATGATTGTTGGGTCGCTTCGTCAAAACAGTAAGGGATGAGGATCGCTATGGCGCAAGTTGCACTTCGCAAAGTATTAAGAGGAAACGGCTTAATGAGTGCCATATTTCAGACAAGTGGAACCAATCTGCTGGTCATGACACTGACGATGTTGTCTTCCATTTTGACGTCACGCATGTTCGGGGTAGAGGGAAAGGGCGCATTCTCGGCCATCCTGTTCTGGCCGGCGCTACTAACCGGATTGGTCGGATTTGGACTACCCACTTCTATCATTTATAACATCAAACAGAGCGTAACCGAGAAGAGTGCGCAGTATGTTCGGTTAAGCTTTCTTTTTCAAGTTCCGGTGTGCATCATCATTGGTATTGTGGCCTGGTTTGGATTACCATTCTGGCTCTCCAGCTTTCCGCCGGAGGTCGTGCAGATATCCAGATGGTATACGATTGCTACCGTTCCGGTACTTATTGTCATCAATCTCATATCAGCGCTCTCACAGAGTCGGGAGAAATTCGCTGTATATAATGGTATCCGGTTAATGATCCCCCTGTTTAATGTAGGCGGGCTTTTTGTGTTATGGGGCCTGGGCATGCTGAGCATTCAGCTCGCAGCTGCGATCTATTTTGTAACCAGCTTCTCCGTGGTGGCGTGGGCTATCTATGCCAACCGTAATGAATTGAGACTGAGATGGTTCAAGGATCGGGTGGACCAGAGTTCGGCGAAGAAGCTTTTTGGTTATGGCAGCAAGGTGTATGGTGTTGAATTGTTAGGAACGCTGTATACCCAGTTTGATAAAATCATTATTTTGGCTTTGCTCACCCCGCGTGATTTTGGACTGTATTCCGTCGTATTTGCGTTATCCCGAATCTATAACGCAGTTCAGACGGCGATTAGCAATGTTGTTTTCCCAAAAGTGACTGGATTGCCCCAAGAGCAGATTATTCGAACAGTTGGCAGAGCCTTCCGCATCTCGCTCATGGTCATGATGATCATTGTAATACCCACCATGTTTGTGGGGAACTACCTGATGGGTCTTCTGTTTGGCTCCGAATTTTTGGAGGCGAGCGTAGCATTTTATATTTTGGCTGTGGAATGCATTATTGGTGGTGGCTCCTGGATTCTGGCATCCGCATTTAATGCACTTGGTCGGCCAGGGCTTGTGATGATCAGACAGCTCATTGCGCTCTCGGTGACGGTGGCTTTGTTCTTTGTATTCACCCCGCTGTGGGGGCTCAACGGAATTGCGATTGCCTTATTGATCGGGTCCATTGTACGAATGGTGGTTACTGTGGCCGCGATGAAGATTGTATTTAAGGTGAAGTTTGCCGCCATGTTCTATGACAAGGAAGATATACCGTTTCTCTATGAACGGTTAAACAAAAAAAGAAGAAGAGTCACCCAAGGAGGAGATGGAGATGCTGGGCACTAACAATATTCATCCAATGGAAGAGTTGAAGGGACATTTACGTCAGATTTTGAAGGTCATTCCACCGCGTACCGAAATCTATTATTTGGATTACCCGGTGCATAGCAATGGTGGCGACTTGTTGATTATGAAAGGTACTGAGGCTTTCTTCCGGGACAATGATATTCAAGTACGTGCCAGATACAGCATTCTGGATTGCCCTTTGTCCCTCAAGGTTCCGGAAGGTATAACGATCGTGTTGCACGGGGGAGGTAACTTTGGTGATCTGTACCCTGCCCATCAGAAATTGAGAGAACGAATGATTGCACAACATCCGAATCACCGGATTGTCATTCTGCCACAGACGATGTTTTACAAGAGTGATATTGAATTGAAGAAGACAGCCCAAGTATTCAATCGTCATAAGGATGTGCACTTTTTTGTCCGGGACACCTTATCTTATGAGATAGCCAGTAAAGAATTTCAACAAACCAATGTGTATCTATCTCCGGATATGGCGCATCAGTTATGGCCTCTTAAGTCCAAGAGCAAGCCTACTGCAGAGATGTTGTATTTCTTCCGGAAAGACATTGAGAAAACTCAGAATCAGGTGCATTACGAATCCGTCAGTGGATCTAAGGCCACGTTTAAAGACTGGGAGACATTGTACAACCGGGTAGACCGGAAGATCATTCGGATGATTACATCCCGGTTAAAGTCAGGGAAAGGCAGCTCTTTCGCCCGCTGGTTGTGGTACAAATACTCTGATCGGATGGTACATACGGCCATTAAGGAATTCAATCAATACCAAACCATCACGACATCCCGTCTGCATGGACATATTCTGGCCTGTCTCCTGGATCAACCGAACATCCTGCTGGATAATTCATACGGCAAGAACTCGAATTATTATGCAGCTTGGACCAAGAGCAATCCGGCAGGCAGACTGGAATCCAATCAGACCAGCACATATAACAAACCAACCGAGACCGGCAAGGGAGCAAGTACGGTTGTGTTATCGGATGGTGCAGCCCTATGAGAAGTATTCTGTTATCCGGTGGTTCTGGCAAGCGTCTCTGGCCGTTATCCAACGATTCCAGATCCAAGCAATTTCTTAAAGTTCTTCATGGGCCAGAGGGAAATCCGGAATCCATGGTACAGCGGGTATGGCGACAGCTGAATCATGCCGGACTTGCATCAGAGGCACTTATTGCGACCAGTTTGCCACAGGTGGAGATTCTGACTTCTCAGCTGGGAGACGATGTGAGACTGGTTGTGGAGCCTGAGCGCAGAGATACGTTTCCTGCGATTGCGCTGGCAGCCTCCTATCTGTATTCCGTAGAGAGTGTGAGTCTGAATGAGACGATTGCGGTGTTGCCTGTAGATCCCTTTGTTGAAAAAGAATTCTTCGAAGTGCTGGCAACCTTACCGGAGATGCTTGATAAGTCTGGTGCTGATCTGGCCTTGATGGGAGTTGTGCCGACGCACCCGTCAGAGAAGTACGGATACATCATTCCGCAATCCCAATCTTCCAGTGAAAATAACAATGAATACGTGAATGTAGCGAAGTTCCAGGAGAAACCCTGCGAATCCGATGCGGTCCTCATGATTGAGCAGGCCGCATTATGGAATTGCGGGGTTTTTGCTTTTAAGCTGGGTTATTTGATTAATCTTCTCATTGAGATGGAACTGCCGATCCAGTATGACGAAATGCTGAAGCAATACGGAAGATTGAACAAGATCAGTTTTGATTACCAGGTTGTCGAGAGAGCCAATCAGATTATTGCTATTCCGTATAACGGCTTCTGGAAAGATCTAGGCACGTGGAACACACTCACGGAAGAGATGGGAAGCTCGGTTGTAGGAAAAGGGTGGATTACGGGAGATTCCTTGAATACGCACCTGGTCAATGAATTGAACATTCCGGTTGCCATATTGGGCTTGTCGGATGTGGTGGTCGCCGTGAGTCCGGATGGCATTCTGGTCAGTGACAAAGAAGCCAGCCCACGGATCAAGGAAATCTTGAAGAACGAGGATCAACGCCCTATGTATGAGGAGCGCAGGTGGGGTTGCTACCGGGTTCTGGATTACACAAGAAACGAAGCTGGCGGCGAGGTTCTCACCAAACGCATCTGCATCAGTGCCGGGAAAAACCTGAGTTATCAATACCATTTGCTTCGCAATGAGGTATGGACGGTTGTATCGGGAACTGGGGAATTGATTCTGAATGGGCAGAGCCGAATGATCGGGCAAGGAGATACGGTGATCATTGACCGGAGTATGCTTCATTCCGTCAGAGCCGTTACGGAACTGGAGATCATTGAGGTACAGATCGGCAGTCAGCTGATTGAGGAAGATATCGTTAGAGTGTCTACCGAATGGCAGGACATTGTTCAGACATATGTGAAGCACGCGTAACCAACACATTAGAACATGGGGGAGATTATGGAATGAATATTACGGTGATTGGCACAGGGTATGTGGGTTTGGTATCGGGCGTATGTTTTTCGGAACTGGGAAATAACGTGATCTGTGTCGACAACAATGTGGAAAAAGTGAATATGTTAATGGACGGTCATGTTCCGATCTATGAACCGGGTCTGAAGGATATCATGAATGCCAATATGAAAGCAGGAAGGCTGTCCTTCACCACCAATATTCAGGATGCTATCAGTCGTTCGGATATCATCATTATCGCAGTGGGTACGCCATCCCTGCCTAATGGCGAAGCAAATCTGAGCTTTATTGAGCTTGTCGCGCGAGAAATAGGTTCTTATATGGATAATTATAAAATAATAATGACTAAAAGCACTGTTCCTGTCGGAACTAACGATCGTATTCAGGAATGGATCAGCAGTTTGACGAATCATCCATTCGACATGGCATCGGTACCGGAGTTCCTGCGAGAAGGTACCGCTGTCCAGGATACGCTCTATCCTGACCGGATAGTCATTGGGACACATAGTGAGCGGGCAGTCGCCACGTTGAAAGAGCTGCATCAGCCATTAACCGATCAGATTATTGTTACGGATATTCGCTCGGCCGAAATGATTAAATATGCATCCAACGCTTTCCTGGCAACCAAGATCTCATTTATCAACGAAATCTCTAACATCTGTGAAAAAGTAGGAGCAGATGTCAGTCGCGTTGCCGAAGGCATGGGCTATGACAGACGAATCGGTGCCTCCTTTCTCAAGGCAGGCATTGGTTACGGAGGTTCCTGTTTCCCTAAGGATACACAAGCTCTGATTCAAATTGCAGGTAATGTGGATTATGACTTCAAACTGCTGAAGTCCGTGGTGGAAGTGAACAAAGATCAACGCTTCAACATCATTCGTAAACTGGAAGATGCACTAGGCTCACTCGAAGGGAAGGAGATTGCCATCTGGGGGCTTGCTTTCAAACCAGATACCGATGACGTTCGTGATGCTCCGGCGATTGAGATCATTCAACGTTTGCTTGAGCAGGGAGCGGTGATTCGGGCATATGACCCCATCGCTACCGAGAACTTCCGCAAAGAGGTGGATTCCCCATCCATTACGTGGGAAGAGCGTGCCATGAAAGCGGCGGAAGGTGCTGATGCACTCTGTGTTCTGACGGAATGGAAAGAGTTCATGGAGGTTAATCTGACTGATTTGGCAGCGCATATGAATCAACCCATCCTGATTGATGGAAGAAACATCTACGGAGAAGATCAGATTAAAGATACGTCCTTTCAATACTACTCCGTTGGTCGTCCAGGTCTAACCAATATCGATGGAAGAAAAACGGCAGTCATCTGACGGAGGCCATAACATGAGACGCGGGATCAAAATAACATTAGGTGCCATTTCCCTTGTTGCAGTTGTCATGATTGGATATTCTGTGTATCTGTATTCGCATGTTAAATCAGCGGCGGATCAAATGTATGAACCCCGGGAACCCATCAAGCAGGTATCTATTGTAGACCAGCGGGGTGGGGGAGATTTCCCTGTGGACATGGAGAATGAAGAACCTTTTAATGCTTTGATTCTGGGTGTGGATGAACGTTCCAATGATCGGGGGCGCTCCGACACCATGATTGTATTAAGTGTTAATCCTGCGAAAAAATCCGCACTTATGTTTAACATTCCCCGAGATACCAGAACGAATATTGTTGGTCACGGCACGGAGGATAAGATCAACCATGCCTATGCTTTTGGGGGCGTTAACATGTCTGTGCAGACCGTGGAACAATTGCTCAACGTTCCCATACATTACTACATGAAAGTGAATATGGAGGGCTTTGCACAAGTCATCGACATGGTGGGTGGAGTGGATGTGAATAACCCGTTTGCATTTGACTATGAGGGTTACCGGTTCGAGCAAGGGAATATTCATCTGGATGGTGAAGCTGCTTTGGGATTTTCGCGGATGCGTTATGATGATCCGAAGGGAGATCTCGGGCGGAATGACCGCCAGCGGGAGATCATCAAACAAGTGCTGAAGAATACGGTTCAGGTATCCAACGTGTTGCAACTGGAGACGTTGCTGGACGAAGTCAGTGCTCACGTCAGAACCGACGTTACCTTTGATGAGATGAAGCAGATGTTCTCCAATTATCGTTCGGTACTGGATCATATTGAATCCGTTGAGATTAAAGGCACGGGCAAGAAAATAGACGGAGTGTATTACTATATCGTGGAACAATCGGAACGAGACAGGATACATCAGATGATTGAAGAACATTCAAAATGATCGGATAGGGCGGTGAACCAGATGCGTATCTCCAGGCTAATGAAATTGTCCCTGATTGTGCTACTAATGTATATGCTCATGATACCGGCAAGTACAAATTATGTTCAATCAGCTCAAAACTATCAATGGAATAATATACCTATTGGTGGTGGGGGGTACGTTACAGGGGTGGTTATTCATCCGACTGAGCCTGATCTGGTTTACGCTCGAACTGACGTTGGAGGAGTATATCGGTTGGATACAGCTTCAGGAGATTGGGTTCCACTACTGGATCATTTTGGAGATGAGGACAGCAATCTGTACGGCGTGGATGGAATTGCGCTGGATCAGCAAAACCCTAATGTCGTGTATATCGCTGCTGGGAAGTACGGGAACGTGGGGCCGAGTGATATTCTGAAATCCACAGATCGGGGAGAGACCTGGACTCGAACCGGACTTAATCTTCGGAATGAATCAAATGGAAATATCCATCGAGCCATGGGAGAGAGCATCGCGGTTAATCCCACGAACTCCAATTACCTGCATGTGGGTACACGATATGATGGATTGTACACTTCCAGTGATGGTGCAGCCACATGGAGCAAGGTATGGGATGTACCTAGCGGACTGTCCGGTGAGGGAATTCGGAGTGTAGCTTATGGATTGAATCCCGTGACGAAGCAAGGTCAAGTTGTGTATGCGGGGGTTCGCGGCATTGGTGTGTACAGCAAAGCACCAAGAAGCAATGGGCAGACCACTTGGCAACTTACCGGGAGAAGTCCCGAATATCCTGCACGTATGACTGTGGCGAAGAACGGGACGTTGTATGTGACCACGGATAATCAGGGGGTCTACAAGTTCAATGGTGTGCAGTGGACGAATATAACACCCAGCTCCAGTTACTCATCTTATTATGGAATCACGATTGATCCCAATAATGATAATCACATCCTGGCAGCCGTTCGAACAGGCGGAGATAATCTGCCACTGTATCGTTCCGTTAATGGCGGACAGAGTTGGACAACAGTGAGCAAAACGCTGGTATCCAAACCGTCCTGGTGGACACCCAACATGTTTTTCTCAGCCACATCCAGTATCAAGTTTGATCCGCATAATCCGGGCACCGTATACGCTACAGACTGGTTTGGCGTGTACAAGACGGAAAATATCAATGGTACCACTGGATTGACTGGTAATACAGCGAGTACTTGGGAAGCCATTACCGATGGTCATGAAGAAGTCGTCGCACTCACGGCATCCACACCACCTCAGGGTGTTTCATTTTTTAGTGGTTTAACGGATCAAGTCGGATTTAGACATGAAAATGTAACCGATGTTCCTCTTAACAAAATCCCGCTCGCAGGTATGCGAGAAATTGTGAGTATTGACTATCACGAGGCAAATCCGAATTACATGATATTTCTGGGAAGCAGTGACTGGTATGGTACCACCACACGTTTATTTGTCTCTTCCAATAACGGAGTTACAGTAACTCCAATGAATGTTCCGGCTGGCTCCAAACTGGGGAGGGTCGCCTATTCAGCCATTAATCCAAATGTAATTGTTTATTACCCCCAGACCGGTAATCCGGTCAGAAGCACGAATCGTGGTGCAACATGGCAAAATATGAATGGTGCCCCTTTTCAGGCCATCGGGGGGAATATGGTCTTTGCCTATAATCATCCACTGGCTGCGGATCGCATCAATGGATATAAATTTTATATGTATGCTGCTGGTTATCTGTATCGGTCTACGGATGCAGGTGCCAACTGGTCCAAAGCGAATACGGTTCGCCTTCCGATTAATACGGATATCAATACAAGCTTCATTAAAGTCGAGGCTGCACCTGGCGTGGCGAATAATGTATGGGTGAGTCTGGGAACCGATGGATTATATGCATCAACGAACTCGGGAAATACATTTTCCAAGATCCAGGGTGTGCAGAATTCCAAATTATTTGCCTTTGGTAAAGCTCAGCCCGGCAGATTGGTTCCGGCTGTCTATGTATATGGCAACGTAAATAACGTGAATGGATTCTTCCGTTCCGATGATATGGGGGTAACCTGGAACAATATAGGTCCTTTAGGTAATGGAATCGGGCTGGGCAATGAACCGCAAATTATGGCGGCAGACCGTCAAATCTATGGTCAGGTATATGTAGGTACAAATGGCAGAGGCATGTATGTTGGATCAATAGAATAACGAGAGAGATATGAAAGTGGTGAAGATTAAAATGATGGAGGAGGGCTCCGGGCGCACGAGACAAAAGCATGTACGAAGAACATACGGATTTCTCATTGCTCTGCTGTTGATTGTGATCTGGATTCTGGTTATCTGGTCCATGTCCACGCAATCCTCTCAACAGCAAGACATTCAGCCTTGGCTTCATAAATGGTCTCAAAAATTGCACATCGGTTTTACACTTCCTGATGTGCAATTCACTTACGGGGAGTATGAGTATTCGCTGAAGCAGCGGCCGTATGATTTTGCAGAGTTCGTCTTTCGCAAGAGTGCTCACTTATTTGTATACGCTGTGCTCGCCGTGCTTGTGTACGGCGGGCTGCGGTACAGAAGAACATCCCTTGTGACCAGTATCGTTTCTGCTCTGGTTGTAGTGTTTGTTATAGCCTCCATTGATGAGTATATTCAGCAGTTCAGCCCGGACCGGACAAGCTCGATACGTGATGTTGGAGTAGACTTGCTCGGCGGATGCTGTGGGATTGCCATATATGCAGGACTTCAGTCAATGATCCGAAGGATCAGAAAGGGAAAGCGTACTTCCATTCACAGCGAGTGATTTCCCAGGAAATTAGATGTATCGTTCAACTTCTACTTGTCTGCTATCCATCATAAGTATGGAGTAGGACAAGGAGGACTGGACATGCTGCGAAGAAGGAACCGGAATGCTTTGCTCAAAAAGATCGGCTTCATCGCGATCATTGTATTATTGCTGTGGTTGATTGCCAGAACCATTCCGTATCTGTTTCAGGCAGATACATCGGATGAAGCTGCTGCTGTTGCCGAAGAGTTTTACAAATATGAGCAGACGGGTGACTTTGGCAGTTCATGGGAACTCTTTAATCCCCTGATGAAAGAGCGGTTTCCCAAGAGTGCTTACGTACAGAACAGAGCACATATATTTATGCAGCACTTTGGCGTGGAAACGTTTGAGCTGGAGATGGAAAAGCCGGAGCGCGAGTTCGATGTAACCGTGATCGATGGCGTTAAGCCATTTTCTGAAGCCTACAGAATCCGGGTCACCCAGAAGTACTCAGGTACCTTTGGCCAATTCGATATTGTGCAGACCTGTTATCTGGTAGAGGATGGCGATGAGTGGACCTTACTTTGGTATTATCCAAATCAGAAAAACGAGGATACCCCGCAGGTCGACAATAGTGACTGATCAGGAAATAGTATTAACCCATACATTGAACCGAATTGTATCATTTACCTAACATGAGGCTCCATAAATGCGAGACTTTTGTCGCATTTTTGGAGCTTTTTTTGTGTTTTGCTTGTTTTTATAGCTTTAAAGCCTTGACATTAGTCACGGTGTCAAGTAAATTACGAGATAGATACAAAATGTATCAATTTTCAGCGTCTAACGACAAATAACAAGGACTTCTAAGCTCCTTGTGAGGGGAAGGAATATCATTGATCGAAACGGGCCGCTTTTACTGTGTCAGTTGTGGGATGATTGTGTCGGTCACTAGAAGCTCTGTCGAAATGAAGGAAGAGGGCAATGGAGGCAATCACGTATTTCGCACCGGATTCTACCGGAGTGAAATGCCGCTTGGATGCTGTGAAGCGTGTGTAGTTGAAGCGAAACGTCAGGGGAAATCCCAGTTTGCGGGACAATATACTAAAGATTATGATACACTATGTGCATATGAGAAACGGGCATGAATGATGTGCTCGTCCATGAAGGAGGGGATTGAATGCAGCAGGAGCCGGTCGTCCGGATTCAGGGCGTCAGCAAGATCATATCCTCCCGATCATTGGTCAGCGACCTGACTCTGGATATTTCTCCGGGGCAGGTTTTTGGTTTTTTAGGACCTAATGGCGCGGGAAAAACAACGACGATTCGAATGATGGTTGGACTGATGTCCATCAGTAAAGGTGATATTTTCATCTCGGGACACAGTGTGAAAAATGAATTTGAGCAGGCGGTAGCCCAGGTAGGAGCTATTGTGGAAAATCCGGAAATGTACAAGTTTCTGACCGGGTACCAAAATCTCGTTCACTTTGCCCGCATGTCGCCGGGAGTTACGAAGGAACGTATTGCGGAAACAATTGAGCGTGTGGGGCTCACAGCCCGTATTCACGATAAGGTCAAAACCTATTCACTTGGCATGCGCCAGCGTCTGGGGGTCGCGCAAGCGATATTACATAAACCGAAGCTGCTTGTACTGGATGAGCCGACCAATGGTTTGGACCCACAGGGTATACGGGAACTGAGAGATTATTTGCGTCAGCTCACCCAAGAGGAAGGCATTACGGTCTTTGTATCCAGTCATTTATTGTCGGAGATGGAGCTGATGTGTGATACCGTAGCCATCATCCAGAACGGCAAGTTGATTGATGTAAGAAACCTTCGGGCTGAAGCCGGTTCGGATGCATTAATCGAAGTTGCTTTTGAGCTGAATGATGCTGACCGCGCTGCGGATCTGATTCAGGGTGCTATCGTACAGGGCAATGTCCTGGTGGTGCGAGTGTCTCGTGAGCAGATTCCGGATATCAATGCCAAGCTAGTTAGCGAAGGGTTTCAGGTATACGGTATTCGTAACGTGACTCACACCCTGGAAGAACAATTTTTGCAAGTCACTGGGGGTGGAGGCATTGGGTAGTTTTGGTAATCTGATATTGAACGAGAATATGAAAATTTTCCGTCGTCCCCGTACCTGGATCATGTTATCGATTCTGGCGCTGATCTCGCTATTAATGCCAGTGTTACTGCGAGAAGGCATGGGGTCCAATGAAGTTTTGTACTGGGAAGCGGCTGTAACGACCATCCAGATTACGTTTTTCCTGAACACGATCTTTTGTGTCGTGATTGCAGCGGAATCGGTTGCGGGCGAATTTACCTGGGGAACCATTAAGCTGTTGCTGATCCGTCCATGGTCACGAAGCAAAGTTCTTGCTTCCAAATATCTGACCGTCGTTGGCTTCAGTATTGTCAGTACATTGCTGATCATCGCGATGGCCATGCTAACGTCTTATATCCTTTTCTCGCATGATGCTCCGGGAGGAAGCGGTAGTCCGGCTACGAATGCTCTGACGTTATGGGGATATTTGTACGTTGATCTGTTCATTACGCTTGCGATTGCCTTTATGGTGTCCTCCGTATTTCGTTCAGGTGCACTTGCGATTGGATTATCTCTGTTCATTATGTTCTCACAGAGTATCTTCTCACTCATATTCAATCCGGTCCGTTATGAGTGGGCCAAGTATGTTCTATTCAACAACATGGATCTTAGCAAATACATGACCTCCGGGGCAGATTTTGCGCTAATGGGTGGTCCAAGTGCAGGAATGACACTGGGTTTCTCCATTGCAGTTCTGGCGGTGTATTACGTTATTTTCATGGTGATTTCCTGGGTTGTATTCAGCAAAAGAGATGTGGCAGGCTAACGCCTGCTTCTTTTTTTTGCTCCAATGTTTGTTTTGGAAAGAAAATAAGTGTATATTCAGCATCGCCTGTGGCATGACTGTCATTTAAGGGTACTTAGTATCATAAGTAAATGACTAGATATACATATGAACGCCGCAGTCACTTTGGCAGAGCAGCGCATGGAGGGATCACGTTTCTTGATAAATAACAAGTTCTACCGCATATGTACAGCGATTATTCTGCTGCTGCTCATCGTGTATCTGGGGGAAAAAGTGAACTTTATTTTCAGCCCCCTGACCTCACTGATTCACATCATCATCATTCCGCTGCTGATTGCTGGTTTCTTCTATTATCTGCTGCGCCCGCTTGTCGATTATATGGAAAGGCATAAGATCAAACGTGCATTATCAGTTCTGATTATTTATGTCGTAATTGCACTAATACTTGCAGGTTTTAGTGTGCTTGTATGGCCTTCCCTGCGTGAACAATTGATGAATTTCCTAGAGAATGCTCCAGCGTTGGTTACTTCACTCAGCGATCAGTTGAATGCACTTGAAAAGAGCAATGTTGTATCCAGATACCTGCCTGATGATTCCAATCTATTCTCACGATTATCCGATGTTCTGAGTCAAGGGATCACTCAGGTAACCAATTATGTCTCCGGGTTATTCTCCGTGGTATCCAATCTGGTTATTATTCTGGCAACGTTCCCGATCATGTTGTATTACATGCTCAAGGAAGGCAGCAAGTTTGGAACGAATCTGACCTTATTGTTGCCAAGACATTATCGGAAGGATGGGGAAGAAACCGTCCATGAGATTGATGAAGCACTAAGTAACTATATTGTTGGCCGGGTTATTGTTAATGTAGCCTTGGGGATTCTGATGTACATCGGTTTTCTCTTTCTTGGGTTGCCATATGCACTTCTCTTGACGGTTGTATCCATTATTCTGAACTTCATCCCTTATGTGGGTGCTTTGCTGGCAGCTATTCCGGTTGTCATTGTTGCGTTTATCGAATCACCTTCGATGGCGATCTGGTCACTGGTCATCATTGTAATCGCACAGCAAATTCAGGATAACCTGATCTCACCGTATGTCTATGGCAAACAGCTCGATATTCATCCACTGACTACCGTTATCCTTTTGCTCGTGGGTGCTGACCTGGGAAATATCTTGGGTATGATCATCGTGATTCCCCTATATATGATTCTGAAAATTATAGTTCGCAAAATCCATTATCGGATTGTCGAAGATAAGACTGAAACTTAAATGGAATTTGAAATACAACGCTGTCATGTGCCACTACTAATGTTTGTTCTTGAATCACATCGATAAGCTCAACAGGATAAGCCGCATATCAATGGTGAAGGGTCGGGTAAGTTTGCCCTCGCCATTGGTAGGCGGCTTTTTTTCATACATATTGCTCACTCATGTTATACCTGTTATACTTGATATATAACAGACAACAAAAGAAGGTGAACCCTTGATTATTCAACTGGATATGCAATCCGAACTTCCCATCTATTCGCAACTTGTTTATCAAATTATTGAAGGTATTGCTAGTGGTGAGTTACAGCTAGGTGAGGCGTTACCTTCGGTTCGGAATTTGGCCGCAGATATCGGTGTTAACCTTCACACCGTCAACAAGGCTTATACACTACTCAAGCAAGATGGATACATTCTGGTTCATAGACAAAAGGGAGTTGTAGTGAACCCTGATGGAATGCCTGGTTTAACGGATGATTTTTTGAAAAAGCAGCAAAGAGAATTAAGACCGATTATTGCGGAAGCGATCTGTCGTGGAATGACTAAAGAAGAATTATCTGCAGTGTTAGACCAAATGTATGATGATGTGAAGATGGGTCACAACAAAGAATAATGGAATCAAGGGAGTGTGTTATGTATGCAGCTATTTAGTATATTACCTATCATTTTAATCTTTGCTCCATTAGCCTTACTTCTATCCTTTACACCATATCTGACAAGGGAAACCATTAGCTTTGGGGTTACGGTAAGTCAATATAATTATTACACACCCATCTTACGTAAGCTAAGAAGTACGTTTGCTACAGTAAGTCTGATCGGAAACGGGATGATTATACTTGTCTGTCTGTATTTTCTCCGATCTGCTAATGAAGATGCTACCGCAATGATTACCGGTGTTAGCACAATGATATTTATTGTGTACTGGGCAGCGCTACACATCTTATTTCATTTCAAGATGAAAAAGATAAAAGGAACACTTACAACTGTAGAAGCACCTCAAAGAGTTAAAATCGATACCACCTTCCGCCAAAATAAACTCACCTATTCCAACTATTGGTTTCTCATTCACATGGCTATTATTGTAGCCATTGCGATTATTTCGATCCTGAATTATAAGGCACTACCTAACGTCATCCCAATAAAATATGATCTTCAGGGCCATGTCACTTCCAGTGTGCCTAAAACTTACCTCTCGGTACTGGCTATTAATCTTGTGCAGCTAGGAATCATTGCACTTATGATATTGGTTAACTGGAGTATTAAATCAAGCAAACAACAGCTTACTACGTCTAATCCGGGCCAATTTGCTACTGAAAATATTCAATTCCGCCGTAAATGGTCCCTATTTACGCTTGTAACAGGCTTACTTCTTACCATCTTATTTGCCTTCATTCAGATCAATATGTTCGTCCCTAATCTGGTCTTGTTAACAGCTATTAGCTTCATCACTCCTGTGGTGATCGTGTTAGGTGTTGTATGGCTGTCTCTCACAGGCAGACAAGGCGGTGGGAAAATTCGTAATCAACAAGAGGATCATGAACGATCTAAGGAGCAGCCTGTGAATGACGATGATTATTGGAAGCTTGGGTTTATTTACTTCAATGCCAATGATCCTTCTTTAACCATAGAAAAGCGTTATGGAATAGGCTGGACAATTAACTTCGCTCGTCCACTATCTTGGGTCCTGTTGTTATTCATCATTGCTATTGTTGTTATAAGCATAGTCCTGAGCCAATAAATGCTCATAATGCTATGCATATAATAGATGATATTAATTATTAGGAGGAGTTATTACAATGAACAATTGGAAAAAGCTATTACTTTCTCTTACTTTCGTAGGTCTCATCCTTCCGGTGACATCCATCTCAGAAGCTGCTGAAAAATCCGCTGGTAGTGAAAATCTTGTTCCTATTCGTGAGATTGCAGAAAAGAATGGGGCAGAGGTATCTTGGCAACAAAAGACAGGAGAAATCACAATACGAAAAAGTGAGCTTACGATTGTAGTTAAGGTAGGAGAGAAACAGGCGATGGTGAATGGGCAAGCCATATCCTTAGACAATCCTGTTCAGTTAACGAAAGGAACTACCTATATGGATGGGGCATTTCTTTCCGAGACGCTGAAGGCAGCACCTGAGGATATATTCATTTCACTTATTAGTGAGGGCGATGGCAAGGAGGCTGCCAAGTATGTTCATACCTCTGTGAGTGGAGTGTTGTCACCCACGTTGTTGAGTCAGCTATGGGGAGCTTTAGAAGGACAAAATGGCAATATTACAAGTGAAGCCATAGCTAAGCATGTAGAAAATAATACAGTGCATCGCAATGTTACCTATACGTTCAAAACAGAGCTAACTCGTTTAAATATTACGGTCAGAATGAATCATAACGGACTTGTGGATGATTTGCATATTGCCGCCGCTACGCCAGATGTGTATCAAAAACCAAGCTACGACGACCCATCTACCTATACAGAACAAGACATTACGGTTGGTCAGGGTGATTTAGCTTTGCCAGGGACATTAACTTTGCCCAAGGGAGAGGGACCTTTCCCGGTTGTCATTCTGGTACACGGATCTGGGCCTAGCAATCAAGATGCTGCCATTGGTGGTGCAAAGCCGTTTCGCGATCTTGCGGTAGGTTTAGCTTCACAAGGAGTTGCTGTATTAAGATACGATAAAGTCACGTATGAGCATACCTATAAGGTGGCTTCACAGCCTAAATTCACATTAAAACAAGAGAGCGTAGATCAGGTAAACGATGCATTGGAATTGCTTAAAAAGAATGCACATATTGATTCTACAGCGATTTTTGTAGCTGGACATAGTCAAGGCGGGTTTGCAATGCCATTAATCATTGCTGAGGATAAACAACATGATATTGCAGGAAGTATTCTACTTGCTGCACCAAGTAGTAGCTTTGCGGATGTGCTTACCGAGCAGCAGGACGAATTAGTAGAGCGGATGAAGCAGCTTGGTTTAGACACGGATGTCATTCAAGGGCAAGCTGATTTTTATAAAAATGTGGCTGCGATGGTTAAAGATCCAAAATATTCTGTAGATCATCTTCCTGAGGCGTTTCCACTTCAACCTGCTTATTGGTGGTTTGAGCAGAGAGATTATGTGCCTGCGGAACTGGCTAAAACACAAAATACACCTATGCTTGTTATACAAGGCGAAAACGATGTGCAAGTGTCTATGAATCAATTCCAAACCTGGAAATCGTCTCTCCAAGGTCATTCCAATGTAACGTACAATAGCTATCCAAAGGTAAATCATCTTTTATCCAGCTATGATGGACTTTCGATCGGTCAAGAGTACGCTGAGCCATCTAATGTCTCCAAAGCCATTATCGATGATATTGCGAAGTGGGTATTAAAATCAAACTAAAAATGGGAGTTCCATTCTTGGGTTGAATGATAACTTGGAGAAGTGACGGATAGGGCGAGATATAAGTAAGAAGAGCACTTACCGATGTAGGCAAGTGCTCTTTTTTTACAAATTTGCTTTATTTAGCCAAATTAGGCCTTTTCTCGTCTTCTTCGGTGTAGTCAGACATGGTCAGTGGTTCCTTGGGAACAACGGCCACTTTGTAGAACCGATTTTTGTCTTTTTCCAGCAAAACAAAGATTAGATTCTCGAACTCATATTCTTCCTGTTCGTTCATCTCGGGACGATGGCTGTAGAGCCATCCACCAATGGTGTCCCACTCATCTGCATCCAGGCTGGACATAAACATGTCGTTCACCTTTGATAAGGAAACTTTGCCATCCATAATGACATAGTTCTCATTGATGACTTGAATATCTTCCACTTCGTCTGCGTCGAACTCGTCGCGAATCTCACCAACAATCTGCTCAAGCACATCCTCGATGGTTACAATTCCGGAAGTTCCTCCATATTCGTCGACAAGTACGGCGATATGTACGCCATCCTTCTGCATTTTCTTGAGCAAGTCCTTCACAGGAGTTGTTTCGTGAACAGCCGATACAGGCTGAATCAGGGAGGATAGATCAACAGGTTCATCGTTTCCGTAAAGTTCCAGGAAGAATTGTTTCGTATTAATGATACCGATGATATCGTCTTTACTCTCATTCACTACTGGAAAACGTGTATATTGTTCTTCACGAATGATCTCCAGGTTTTCCTCGTTTGTTCTATTCACATAAAGGCAGACCATATCGGTCCGGGGTACCATGATTTCTTTGGCTAACATCTCATCAAAAGCAAAGATCCGGCTTACATAACCGAATTCGGCTTGGTTGATTTTACCACTTTCAAAGCTTTCATTAATGATGATCTGCAACTCTTCTTCGGAGTGTGCATCTTCATGTTCAGAAGCAGGTTTGATTCCGAACAGTTTCACCAGTTGGTTCGCTGAGCCGTTTAACAGCCAGATAAAAGGATACATAATTCGGTTAAACCAGATGATAGGTGTAGATGTCAGCAGTGCAACAGTCTCGGCTTTCCGGATTGCAATCGTTTTTGGAGCGAGTTCACCAACCACAACATGCAGATACGTGATGGAAGCAAACGCGATTACAAACGATAAGAATGAAGAAACCGCCTCAGGAATTTGCAAGCTTTCAAACACAGGGTGGAGAATCTTCTCTACCGTTGGTTCACCCAGCCAGCCCAGTCCCAGAGATGTGATCGTGATTCCAAGCTGGCAGGCAGACAAATATCCGTCCAGATTGGCAACGGCTTGTTTAACAGCCAGCGCACGCTTGTTTCCTTCTGCAATCATTTGATCGATCCGGCTCGGACGAACCCGTACCAGAGCGAATTCCACTGCGACAAAAAACGCCGAAAGTCCTATCAAAAAAGCAACCAATACTAAATTTAACGCATACCTCTCACTTTCCATTCACTGCTCTTCTCCTTTAGGTAATAAGTTTTTAACGATTATTATATCTAATTTTACGTAAGAAGACCACCTCCAGACAAAGAAATGAGGAAGAGTCTGGAAGGTGGAATGAGCAGATTGGCGTCACAATGCGAATCTGTTCCATCATTAAACTGATATGTAGAAGGTAACACAGTCAGAATATACAATGAACGAAGTAGAAATTTGAATTTCCAGAATCAAGTATTCCGTCTGCTTATGTAAAGTTTTATCTAAGTAAACGTTACGAATAGGGGGTACATTGGGTATCTATGATTAGCTGTATACATAATCGTCAAAGATGTGTAGGTGAGAGAAAGGCAAGGTCATGAAGCTTGCCGCTTGAGGAGGAAGCCGAATGTTCTGGCTGGTCATTATATTACTCGTATTTATTTTCCAGGCAGCCACAATTCTTTTACTGGAATTTCGTAATCCGGCTAAAGCTGTGGCTTGGCTGTTTATTTTGTTCTGCGTGCCTTTGATCGGTTTTGTGGTGTACTATTTCGTGGCGCAGGACTATAACAAACGAAAAAAACTCCGCAAGGGTGGATCGCGCATCTTCCGTGAAATGAAGGAAACGATCTGGGAACAAGCCCACATCATTGGAGATGTCGAACAGATGCCTGGCGATCGTTTCAGCCACCAGCATCGATTGTTTAACCTGTTATCCCATCTGTCGGAGAGCCCGATTACAGGTTGTAACCACAGTACGGTGCTCACAAATGGTGAAGAGGCGTTTGCGGCAATGCTGAGGGAAATGGAAAAAGCAAAGCACCATCTGCATGTGGAATTTTACATTTTCCGTGATGATGTGATCAGTACGAAGTTTCAGGATGTCATGATTCGCAAGGCACAGGAGGGCGTGAAGGTTCGGTTTATTTGTGACGGTCTCGGCAGTCACAAGATGAGCTGGAGTTTTATCCGCAAACTGCAAGATGCAGGTGTGGAGTTTCATTATTTTCTACCGCCACTGATTGCAACGATTGACCGAAGAGTCAACTACCGGAATCACCGTAAAATTGTTGTTGTGGATGGACAGGTTGGCTTCGTGGGTGGCATTAATGTAGGCGATGATTACCTTGGACAATATCCAGAGGTGGGTTTCTGGCGGGATACACATGTGCAGATCGAGGGAGATGCCGTGTACTTCCTACAAAGTACGTTCCTGAACGACTGGAAATTAGCTTCCGGTGAGCGAATTACCGAACCCCAGCTTGCGGAATTATTTCCACCACATATCTGTAGCGGGGAAGAACGAATTCAGATTCTGGCCAGTGGGCCGGATCAGGACTGGGATGCCATTCAGGAAATGTGTTTTGGGGCCATTTCGGTAGCCTGTGAGCGGATTTATATTACCACACCTTATTTTATTCCTGATCCTGCCCTGTATGAGGCACTCAAAACAGCTGCTGTCAGTGGCGTTGATGTGAAAATTATCATTCCGTATCAATCCGATTCAAAGCTTGTTCATTTGGCATCCCTTTCATATGTAGAGGAACTTCTGCGAGCAGGTGTTGAGTTTTTCCAATATCGCAAAGGTTTTGTACATGCCAAAGTGATGATTGTGGATGAGTTGCTTGCAACGGTAGGCACGGCCAATATGGATATGCGCAGTTTTTTTTGCAATTTTGAGTTAACGGCTGTCCTGTTCGAGTCCTCTCCGATTCGTCGTTTGATCACTGACTTTGAACGTGATCTCGGGGAATGCAGTCAGATCGATGGGGAGGTATTTCAGAAGCGTTCACGACGGCAAAAAGGCGCAGAAATGCTTTCTCGGATGCTTTCACCGCTTCTTTAGCCGATTTAGGGCAGATTTCTGAAGATAAGTTCACTTTTTGTGAATTTATCTTCTTTTTGCTAAGTATTTTGCGCAAATTTGATCTTTTATGATATAATAGATATATAAATCATGTCTTGGCGAAGGAGGGGAGTCTGCGGGAAAACAGGCTCCCTTTTGCTCTCTTTTGAAAGTGCAAACCGGGATGAATAACATTTTGAATCCATTTTATATCGCCTTTAGATGCTTGCGCTGTATAGCCAGGGTACATATAGAACGCAGTTTGCTGTTCTCCATATGTAGATTCACCCTGAGTATTTAAATGATTTATAAAATGGATTCACACACTGATTTAACGGGGGGGATACCATGTCCAATGTAACGGTGAAAGAACTAACAGCCAAGCAAGCTGACCGCGGGGTCAAAAGCTCGGTGTTTACATTAAAGCTGCTGCAACGTATTGTGATGATTCTGATCGGTGCTGCACTAATGGCTGTATCGCTTGAAGTGTTTCTCGTACCGAATGGTGTTATTGATGGTGGGATTACGGGGATTTCAATTATGGTGTCAGAACTTACACATCTGCCACTCGGAGTGTTCCTGACCTTGCTTAACTTGCCTTTCCTGATTCTGGGTTACAAGCAGATTGGTAAAACATTTGCGTTATCCACGCTGCTGGGGATCGTGGTCATGTCCATCGGGACATCATTATTGCACCATGTGCCTGCATTAACACCAGGGGAGCCTTTGCTCGGAGCTGTATTTGGCGGATTGATCCTGGGTGTGGGTGTTGGACTTGTCATTCGGTCTGGCGGTTCACTGGATGGTACGGAGATTGTGGCGATCTTGCTTAGTGAGAAGTCACCTTTGTCTGTAGGACAGATCGTATTGTTCATTAACGTGTTTATTTTCGCAGGTGCAGGATTTGTATTCGGCTGGCCGAATGCCCTGTATTCCATGATTGCATATTATATTGCGATGAAGATGATTGATATTGTGAATGAAGGACTTGACCAGTCCAAATCGGTATGGATCATTAGTGAGAAATATCGTGATATCGGTTCAGCCCTGACAGACCGTCTTGGTCGTGGTGTAACTTTCCTGGATGGAGAGGGCGGATTCAGCGGGGACGAGAAAAAGATCATTTTTGTCGTGATTACCCGTTTAGAAGAAGCGAAGCTGAAGACCATCGTTGAAGATTGGGACCCGCAAGCCTTTGTGGCTATCGGTAACATTCATGACGTGAAGGGCGGACGTTTCAAGAAAAAAGGTATCCATTAGCGATTGATATATACATGAATGATAATAGCCGACACCCTTGTGATGAGGGAGTCGGCTATTTTTTCTTCAAATGTTTGAGAATGAGCTCTACCGGTTGGGGTTCAACAGCTGCGATTAAATCACCGGTTTGGTTCAAGCGTTCAATAATGTTCATCAGATGGTAATCCTGGATGGAGACGTTGCTTCTAACCTCATCCCAAGTAAGGGGTGTAGAGACAGTGGCGCCGGATTTGGCACGTGGTGTATAGGGAGCGGCAAGGGTCTTGCCTCCATAATGCTGGAGATAGTCAAAATAAATGCGGTCTCCACGGTCCTTTTTGAGTCGTTCCAGTGTGAACAGATCCGGGTGCTTCTGAGTGACATATTTGCCTACAAAATAACCAACCTCTCTCAATTCATCAAAGGTTACTCCCTGCACAATGGGAACGATGATTTGAACTCCTGTTGCGCCCGAAGTTTTGGGAATGGACCTCAGACCAAGGGAAGTCAGGGTTTCGCCAACGATGAGTGCAGCTTGCATGATCCGGGGTTCATGTTCCTGAGAGGGGTCCAGATCAATCATCCATTCACTGGGCAGATGGCTTCCCACAGTATGCAGAGAAGGATGAAATTCAAGTGCAGCCAGATTGCCAAGCCATAACAATTCGGGAAGTCCATTCATGACTACATAGCGGATGCCGTCGTGAACTTCAGTCCGCACATAATCTGGTACAGGCTCAGGGGCATTCTTTTGATAGAAAAATGTCCCTCCAGCGCCGTGGGGATACCTTATTGTGGTGAGAAGTCGATTGCTCGTATACGTGAGCAGATAAGGAGCCAGAGCGGCCAGCTTTTGCAGATAGATGGCTTTGGTGACACCTGCATCCGGCCATAAGAGCTTGTCCGGGTTGGTGACCGTCAGCTCTGTGCCTTCTATTATGATGGTTCCCTGGATCTTGGGGGCCATGTGGAACACCTCCTATGTGCTTAATGAATTATTGAAACATGGGCCGAAACACGAGTGCAGAGAACTCTTCATCATGGAAGAAGTTGGTTCGCCAGGCAATCCTCGCGGGTTACATCTGCGAAGGTCTGGATACTGGGATGGCGTAGAGTGTTATGATGAGTCAGCTCCATATATTGCACTTTGACTCCTATGCGCGGTTCCACCCAGGTGGTCTCTGCACTGCGCTCGGGTACATTATGGAAGGGTCTGTCCTGCCTGATCAGAGGCTCGACTTGATGTGTGAGTTCCCGCCACGTATTGGCGTTCAATTTGCCAGTCCCGACATGACCAATATAGACAAAATCAGGCCCATCATATACACCGACCGCGACGGCATTCACAATACCGCTCCGGTACGTGACTCCCCCGATCATGGCATATACGTCATGCATGATTTTGACCTTCTGCCAGCGCTGGTCCTTGCCCTGTATGCCATAACTGCTGGTGAGATCTTTGCAGACAATGCCTTCCATCTGATGTTGTCTCATGACCGTAAGCAGGGAAGCGGCATCAAGTGTATTGGTGACCTCCTGAACATGGGGAGCGGTGTTAAGCACCTCGTGCAACAGGCGCTGTCGATCTGCCAAAGGCTGATCCGTCACCCATTTCCCCTCATAGAACAGGATATCAAATACCATATATGTGACCGGAATCTGATGTATGGCTTGGGCGATACCTTCGGGTCTGCTCATCCGATCCCGCCGCAGAACGTGATAAAACGAAGGTTTTCCGGTATCCGGGTCCAGTGCAATAACTTCTCCATCCAGGATATAGGAGGAGCCTGAACACAGATTGCGTGGTGTTACCAGTTCGGGATACTGTGCGGTTCGATCATGTAATCTGCGATTCACCAGGCGCAGCTCATGCCCATCCTCATAGGCAAGCATGCGGACTCCATCCCACTTGACCTGGGCAATCCATTGCGGCCCTGTGGGCAAAGTATCTCTGGATATGGGTTCGAACGGAATCAGCGGTTTGAACATGGGGAACTCCTCTCTCGTACACCAATTAGCTCAGGTTAATTGGGAATTTTACTATATTTTTTGAAGCGGGACTTCATATGATGCACCAGAATGAGCAGTAATGGAAGTGCTATACCACAGGTCAGATCCCAATCAATCCAATAGGGAATAACGACCTTGAGATAAAAGTTCTCGTTTGGAGAGATTAGAATAGACATGGCGAGAATAAGCATGGCACCCGGCAGGATCAGAGAACGGTGACTGGACAAGCGAAACAGATGAGCGAGGCCCAGGACAAAACCGTAGAAGAACAGAGCGGCTTTGAAGAAAACTGCAATAATCCAGACCGATGCTATGAAAGCTTCGATGCGTTGCATAAAGTTTCCGATATTGATCTTCTGTGAAAGGTTGAATGAAGCGAACCAGTGATGCTGGGTCATCCATGGTCCCATGACGAGCAGACACATACTTAGCGTCAGTGTGAGTAACAATCCGCCAATCATCCCTGCTAACAGGATGTCCTTCTTCAGATGGGGTTCATTTTTAGTGTAGGGAAAAAACATCATGAAGATGCATAGCTCACAGTAGGGATAGGTGAGTACAGCAACAAAACCTTTGAATGGATCAAGAAACCCTTGTGCCAGCACAGGTTGGATGTTGGCCAAACGTACATGGGGGATTAGACACACCGTCAGAATAAGCAGAAACAACACGATCAGAGGAAGAAAGACCTCAGCAGTTTTACCAATGCTCTCCAGACCCGACAGAAGCCCCCAGACAAGCGCACACATAAAAACCAAATGCAGAATCAGTAATGGAGATTCCGGCAAGATCTGAGTAGACATAAAATCGCCAATCTCCCTAATGAACGTTGAGGTACTGATCAGGAAATAAAAGAGATAAAAAGAGCCAAACAAGGTTCCGATCCAGGGTCCCAGTGTTCGAAGAGCATTTTGAATCAGATTTAACCGGGGATGCAGTTTGTAGGCAACTAGCATAATGAAGAGTATTCCCAAGCCCCCTGCGACTCCCAATAAGGCTGATAACCAGGCATCCTGATGAGCGTAGGATGTGATCATGGAAGGGAAGACCAGAATCTGCTCCCCAATGGTGCACAGGAACATGAGTGAAGCGAGCTGTCTAACTGTCAAACGTCCCTTTTCGATCATGAGGTATCTCCTTAACATATCTTGTCTATGTATTGGTTAGAATGCACCAATTGTGCCAGTTTTATAAAAGCCAACTCAAAAAGCCCGGGTAACTGATCTCTCTGGGATGTAGAGAAATCAGTTACCCGGGCTTATTAAAATGAGGTTAAGCAAACATATTGTAACGCCTAAACAAAATCAGTTCGCAGTTGTCAGACGTATACGAATATTTTGTGGGTCTACCGTAAACCAGGTACCCTCCACTTGGGTAACGACTGCACCGGATTGACGCAATTGCTCAAGTGCCTGATCCAATTGTTCCTGTGTGGCGTACACAATGGTGAAGTAGTCAATTCCTGTAGCGTTATCTGGATTAACAGGTGCGTTCACTCCCGCCCAGATATTAAGTCCCAGATGATGATGATAGCCACCTGCGGATACAAATAGTGCTGACATGTTGGCGAAGTTACCCACGATATCAAAACCGAGTATGCCAGTGTAATAGTTGCGAGCTTCTTCCAGGCTGCGGACGTGGAAATGTACATGACCAATAACGGTGCCAGTAGGCAGACCCTGCCAAGGTTCATTCTCCGAGATGGCAAACAGGCTTTCCACATCAACAGGATCACTTGCCATCACGTAGTTATTGTCGCTATCCCGTTTCCAGGTATCACGTGCACGGTCCGCATAGATCTCAATCCCGTTCTGATCGGGATCGGAGATATAGAAGGCTTCGCTGACTAAGTGATCGCCTTGGCCGATATCGATACCGGATGCAGCCAGATTACGAAGAGCAAGACCCAGGGACTTGCGGTCAGGCAGCAGGATGGCGAAATGATACAAGCCAGCGTGTGAGCGTTCCGGCAGGGTAATTCCATCCGTGAGCTCTTCCAATCGCAGCAGGGACTGTTTTCCGTCGGCTGTCAACGTGGCCACTTTGCCACTACGCTTCAGTAATTTTAATCCAACCACTTCGGTATAGAACTTAATTGAACGGTCTAGGTTCATAATTCGCAGACTCACTTCACCCAGATGGGTTGTGGCAGGGATTTGATATGTTGTATTCATGATTGTTTCCTCCTGATAATAGATAATATGGGGGCTCGTTTAATTGTGTATATGCGTTGAAAACGGATTATTTAATTGCATACTGTTGAAGCCGAATTACAGTGTGACTGTATATTCATAAATAAGTTACTTTTCATAAGTTAATATAAAATATAAATCAGCTTTCGTCAATCGTATTTTGCGATTATAACTGTAGTTTTATTGACAAGAACTGCTTCAATAGTTCTGTAAAACAAAAAAATCCGACTGTAAAGCCGGACTTGAGTTGAACGCATTACACACGCATATAACGATATCGGTCTTGCCTTAGCGACATTCAAACTTTTGGTTTGGGTGTCGCCTTTTTTCTTTTGGCTGGTGCAGCAGGTGTATCGGATTCTCCTCCGGCAACCGCTTGAGCAGGCGTTTTTCGCGGTGCACGTTTCTTAGGCTTGGCCGTTGTTGTCCCAGGGTCAGCCGGAATAGGCTTCACGGCCTCGATACTTGCCTGCAAGGCAGCCATCAAATCCATCACATTAGCTTCAGGTTTGGCTGGAGCAATTTTGATTTCCTCGCCCGCCACTTTGTGCTGGATAAGGTCCAGTAGTTTGCTGCGATAGTCATCGGTGTATTTACCGGGTTCAAAAGGCGTGGACAATTGATCAATCAGCAACTTTGCCATCGTGAGTTCCTTTTCATTCACGTTCTGCACTTCCGGCAAGTTGGGCACCTGGGAGACAGGACGAATCTCGTCCGGATAGAAAATCGTCTCCATGGAGAGGCAATCTTCCAGCACACGTATTGCAGCCAGACTGCTTTTCGAGCGAATGGAGATTTTGGCGATGCCAATTTTGCCGGTATCCCGCATGGCGTTCATCAAGAGCTGGTAGGCATTTCCACCAGCCTGATCGGGCGATAGGTAATATGTTTTCTGGAAATAGATCGGATCAATCTCAGTCAAGTCGACAAAATCCAGTATGGTAATGGTTTTGCTGGTGGAATCATTTAACGCTTCCAATTCATCTTTCTCGAAGAGTACAAACTTTCCTTTTTCATATTCATAACCTTTGGTGATCTCTTCCCACTTCACGTCCACTTCACAGGAGGGACATTGACGAACATAAGCGAGCGGGCTGCCGCAGACTTTATGGATATAGCGCATCGAGATGTCTTTGTCTTCGGTAGCCGAGAACATTTTGACAGGGACATGCACAAGGCCAAAACTGATTGCGCCTTTCCAGACGGTATGCATAGATCGGCTCCTTTCAAAAGGTTGTTCAAAAATTTCCGCTTTTGATTACGAATCTCCGGACTTTTTGAACACGGATTTATATTTAATAGTATGGGCATCTGGCGCGAGGGATAATCGTCTTGTAGACGAACGAATTCGTATGGTTCGGCGAGACTCGGGGATGATAACAGAAACATGCTTCGGATTCCAACAGGAAGATGAGCATGGGATAAGTAAAGTAGTTATTCTCGCAGCACATATGCCGGGAGGTGCACTATTGAAGAACAGACGTGATGAGGAAGAAGCACACAAGCATGCATTTTCTCCGTATCCTCTTGCCAAAGCCGAAAGTGCTGAAGAATTCTATACACCTGCTACAGCTGTAAACTGGGAAGCGGTCACTTCAGAAGAATTGCCCCTTGATCGGGAGTCGTTCATGCTCGACATTGACCGGATGGTGAATGAAGGGTTAGGCGGGGGACAGGTTACGGAAGATAACGGTTATATTGGTGAAAGTACAACAGATAGCATGGTTCGAGAATCACATGATGATCCGGAAGGGGAGTATGAATAAGATGATGGATGCAAAGCGCGCCAAAGCGATCTATGATTCGAAGGATACCATTGCCGTTACGCTGGAGGGAGATCCAGTCTGGATCGAGAATGTGGATGAAGCCAATGGTATGGCAACCGTTCAGGTTGGCAGCAGACCGGGAAATACCCAGACGGTTCGTGTGGATCGCTTGGAGGAGTAGATACAAGTAGCATATCGTTATAGAGGAATTAGAGAATGAATAAACGCAGAAATATATGCATAACACGGCCGGTACCGAGAGGTGCCGGTTTTTGGTTTTTCCTAATAGGAGTCTGAAACTTCGAAGGAAGCAAGTTTTGAGACACGTCTAATAATGCATGTTATATTTCCGCTTGCCTCCTTGGATGTTGCGGGGGAAGAAAGGGACCGATATAATAAGGTTCAAAGTGAACTCAGGCGGCTGGACCGCCAAAGGTGGGGCGAATATTGAATCAGACGCACGAGCAGTGGGTGTATCAATCCCATGGCATTGCAGATACAGAAGCACTCGCTTCCGCACTCGCCAGACAGGCAAACGCCGGCATGGTGATTGCTTTGGATGGTGATCTGGGCGCGGGAAAAACGGCATTTTCACAGAAATTTGCTTGGCATTTGGGTGTACGTGATGTGGTAAGCAGTCCCACATTCACGCTAATCAAGGAGTACGAAGGGCGTTTGCCTTTATATCACATGGATGTATATCGCATATCGCTGGAAGAAGCGGATGAGCTTGGACTTGATGAATACTTCTATGGAGCCGGAGTCAGTCTGGTGGAGTGGTCGAGTATCATTCCCGAATTGCTGCCGCAAGAGCATTTGCATGTGCAGATTGAAACAACGGGCCTGGAGGATCGAACGATTACACTGGATGGGTACGGCGAGACTTATGCAGCCATGTGCCGACAGTTCAGACAGAATGGGGTCAAATGATGATGGAAGATTTACAAAAAGAGCCGCGTCAGCGGTTTTTGGCGTTGGATACATCGACCGCAGTGATGGCAGCTGCGATGATGGAAGATCATGCGCTTCTGGAAGAACGCAATGAACGGGCTGAGCGTAACCATTCGGTACACGTCGTACCGGTGATGGAGCAGCTGCTGGCCGCCAGCAACACACAGCCTGGCCAACTGGACGGCATTGCCGTTGGCGTTGGCCCAGGCTCGTACACGGGCATCCGCATTGCGGTGACCGCGGCGAAGACACTGGCCTGGGCGTGGGACATCCCCGTAGCCGGGGTGTCCAGCCTTCAGGCCATCGCCTGGGGCGGCTGGCACAGCGGCCTTGCCGCCAAGGCGGAAGCTGCGGCAGAGGATGCCGCAGCAGGGGCTGGCGGAACGCCATCCGCGGACCAGGGCAGCACAGGTGCTGCCCCTGTCCACTGGATCGTTCCGCTTGTGGATGCACGGCGCGGTCAAGCGTGCACCGCGCTGTTTGCCTCCGCCGGGAGCGATGCGCCCCGGCGTCTGGCGCCTGATGCCATCCGCAAGATGGACGGATGGCTGGAAGCCCTCGCCGCCCGCATGGCGGAGGCGGCGCCGGAAGAGCGGCCCGCAGCCGTCTGGATCGTCGGCGAGACGGGCCCTCATGCTGGGGCAGCGGCGGAGCTTCGCTGCCCCGCAGGAACGGCGCTCCAGCTCGTACCTTATGAGCTGGAAGGCCGCTGGGTTGGGCGCCTTGGCGCCGCCGCGCTGCTTGCAGGTCAGCGTGATGACGTGCATGCGCTGGTGCCGAACTACACCCAGCTGTCTGAAGCAGAAGCCAATCTGCTGCGCAAAGGCTAAAGGGGAGGGGAAGCAGATGGACAATGTGGCGAATAATAAGCAGGAAGCAACGCTTCAGTTCAGGTTCATGACACTCGCGGATATTCCCGATGTGATGGAGATTGAACATGAGGCCTTTACCCTGCCCTGGACGGAAGAAGCATTTCAAAATGAATTGACACACAATCATTTTGCTAAATATATGGTGATGGAATTAGATGGAAAGGCCATTGGCTATGCAGGTATGTGGACAATCATGGATGAAGCCCATATTACCAATATTGCAGTCAGAGGCGCGTACCGTGGACGCAAGCTTGGCGAAAAGTTACTGGATGAATTAATGAGCACAGCGGCTTATCTCGGGATGGAACGAATGACGCTGGAGGTCAGAGTCTCGAACAGCATTGCTCAGCGTTTATATCAGAAAAAAGGGTTTGAATCGGCGGGTCTTCGTAAAGGATATTACTCCGATAATGGGGAAGATGCGATGATTATGTGGGCGAACTTGCCGTCTGCAGGCCGGAGCGGCGAAGAGGAAGGAAGCGTACTGGATTCATGAACGAAATTAATGAAAAAATAAATTCTGCACCATCCTACATTTTGGCGGTGGAGACAAGCTGTGATGAAACATCGGTAGCAGTAGTCAAAGATGGACGGGAAGTGCTGTCCAATCTGATCTCAAGTCAGATCGAGACCCATAAGGCATTTGGCGGCGTTGTACCTGAAGTGGCTTCACGCAAACACGTTGAAGTTATTACGTTGATGCTGGAACAGGCGATCGAACAGTCCGGCATTCGTCCACGTGATCTAAGTGCAATCGCCGTGACGCAAGGTCCGGGGCTGGTCGGAGCACTGCTGGTGGGTATCGTTGCGGCCAAAACGATGGCGATGGCACTGGGCAAACCGCTCATTGGCACACATCATATTGCCGGGCATATCTATGCCAACCGACTTACTCATGAACTGCAATATCCAGCGATGGCACTGGTCGTATCTGGTGGACATACAGAACTCGTGCATATGGAATCCGAGGGTAAGTTCAAACTGATTGGTCGTACACGTGATGATGCCGTAGGCGAAGCGTATGACAAAGTAGCACGTGCACTGGGTTGTCCTTATCCGGGAGGCCCGCATGTGGACCGGATGGCGTCTGAAGCGGAGGATGTAGTGCCATTACCACGGGTATGGCTGGAAGCAGGTTCGTACGATTTCAGTCTCAGTGGTCTGAAGTCTGCTGTACTGAATGTGCTCAACCAGGCCAAAATGCGCGGAGAAACCTTGGAGCCGTCTGCGGTTGCACGTGGTTTCCAGGAAGCTGTTGTTGAAGTGTTGGTGGAGAAAGCCGTTAGAGCAGTTCGTGAATATGGTTCACGTCAACTGTTATTATGCGGTGGTGTTGCAGCTAACCGGGGGTTACGCTCGGCATTACAGGAGCGATGCACGAAGGAAGGGCTTGAACTGTTGATCCCGCCAATGGAGTATTGTACAGATAATGCGGCCATGATTGGAGCGGCTGCGTATCTGAAATGGCAGCGGGGAGAAATTGCTGAATTTGATGCGAAGGCAGATCCGGGACTTTCTCTGGAGGAATGGTCCGTTCAGTCCTTATAGAGGTTGTTCAAAAAGCCCGCTTTTGATTACGAATGATGCCTAGCGGCATCACCAGCATCGAATATGGGATTCAGCCGAAATGTCCGTTGCTCACGTAGTTTTGACTACGCTCCGCTACTCCATTTCTAGCTTCATCCCATCTTCTCGGTACTGAAAACCGATCTTTTTGAACACGCACTTATAGTTTATATAAACAGGCAGTTTGAGATTAAGAGTTGACAGCAGGGATGTAAAGAATGTATATTTAGTTACAAATTTAAACAGGAATTCAGATTCCTGAACTGATAAACGCGATGAACAGGAATAGTAAGGTCATTCCCGGTCTTAGAGAGCTGCGGTATGGTGCAACGCAGTCGAAGGAAACCTGAAACTCACCTGGAAGCGGAACGATGGAACACGGTGACTCCCTGGGAGAATCCGAAGGCCGATCATGGCCCAAAGTACATGGTTACGGGTTGCCTCCGTGAATGGGCCGTTGTCGGTAGGACCGTTATTACAAGGATCAACTGACGATAACTGAGGGGGCTTTCAGGCTGCTTCAAGTGATCCGGATATGCGAAAGCATTCAGGGGTTGTCTTGAATGAACAGGAAGGAAGTCAACAAGAGTGGTACCGCGAAGGTGAACAGCCTGTCGTCTCTTGCATTATTGCATGAGGTGGCAGGTTTTTTTGATTTTCAAAATAAGGCTGAATGAAGTTAGGTCATATTATAAATGTGATGAACGGGAGCAGTAGAATGACAAAGCGCTCAGAGAGCTGCGGGGTGGTGCGACGCAGTGGCTGGAATCATTCGAATCTCGCCCGGGAACGGAGCTGTGGAAGCTTGGGATGATATCAATCGCCCAGTTGTCCTGATGGACAACAACATGTGTTACACAGCAACGGTTAACCCCCGTTATAGGGTGTTTCTCCGAATTCCAGTGGTGTCGTGCGTGTACGTACATCCAGCGGATCGGAGACGACGAGGTGGATGGAGTCCGGCGCAAGCCTGGCCCATCAAGCGAGAGTGGTACCGCGGAGGGGATAATAACCCGCCGTCTCTTATATGAGATGGCGGGTTATTTGTGTTTGCTGCCGGCAGCAGGGTGGGCATGGGAAGAACCATATGGGGATTGAAAAGTCAGAGGATCAGGGTGTAAGTCGACGTACACTCTGTCATGAGGGTAAGCGGATATACAACGAACGAGTAACGAACATTGAACAACAAGTATAGGCACGAAACATTCAACAGGTATTACTGATCACCAAGGACTAAGCTACAAACAACATACGCGTTTACAAACAAAACATATAACAACAGGGACGGCGATCAGCGGGTGTTCTGTGGCACGTGGATCGTAACGAAAATATTTATAAAAATTTGATGGAGGTTGATGGATATGACAACAACTAATAACAAACGCATGATTGAAATTTTTGATACAACGCTGCGTGATGGAGAACAGGCACCGGGAGCAAGTCTGCAGCCCGAGCAAAAGATTGAACTGGCACACCAACTGGCTTCTCTGGGTATCGACGTCATTGAGCCTGGATTCCCGATCTCCAGTCCAGGTGAGTTCGCGGCGGTTCAGGCGATTTCGAGACAGTTGCAGAACGTGGAGATCTGTGGATTCGCGCGTGCGGTCAAAGGTGATATCGATGCAGCAGTTCAAGCAACAGCGGATGCAGCACGTCGCCGAATTCACCTGTTTATCTCTTCTTCGGATATTCATATTGAGCATCAACTACGCCGTCCGCGCAGTGAAGTGGTGGCTACCGCTCGTGAGATGGTATCTTATGCACGCCAGTTCACGGACATCGTAGAGTTCACAGCGATGGACGCTGCCCGTACCAAGATGGACGATCTGATTGAAATGGTTGAAGTCGCCATTGAAGCTGGAGCGACCATTATTAATCTGCCGGATACGGTCGGATATGCCCTGCCACATGAGTATGGCGAGATGTTCCGCCGGGTGCGTGAGGGTGCAAGAGGTGGCGATCAGGTTCGTTATAGTGCTCACTGTCACAATGATCTGGGCCTGGCCGTAGCCAATAGCTTGGCTGCGATTGCCAATGGTGCTTCTCAGATTGAAGTGACCATTAATGGTATCGGAGAACGGACAGGGAACTGTGCACTGGAAGAGCTGATTATGGCGCTGGAGACTCGGGGAGACGCAATTGGTGCAACGACGAACATTAAGCTGAATCAGCTGTATGAGACTTCACGTCAGATTAGCCGTGCGATGCACTTCCCGATTGCGTACAACAAACCAGTGGTGGGACGTAATGCATTCCAGCATGAATCCGGCATCCATCAGGATGGTCTGCTGAAGAATCGGAGCACCTATGAAATTATGGACCCGGAAGCGCTGGGTATTCCGCGCAGCATGATTATTTTGGGCAAACACTCCGGTCGTCACGCCCTGAAGGATCGGGTTCGCAAATACGGTTTTGAGCCGGATGAGCAACAGATGGAGCAATTGTATGAGGTGTTCAAAGAAACCGCAGACCAGCAAAAAGTGGTTAGTGACGATCAGTTATTACAGATGGTTAGCCAGACCATGAATATTCCTGCACAGGACTATGAACTGGTTGAATTGCAGGTGACGGCCGGCAGCATGACGGATCGAATGGCCGCCGTTCGCATTCGCACAAGCGCTGGAGAACAATCTTACTCCGCTGTTGGCGGTGGACCCGTGGATGCAACCATCCGTGCGATTGGTCAGAGCATTTCCGATGATATTGCATTTGTTGATATGGAGATGCATGCCTTGAGTGGTGGAGAGGGTGCAAGTGCAGAAGCTGTAGTTACCGTGGAGCGTGCAGGACGTGAGTTCCGGGGAACAGCAACACATAATGATATCGTCATGGCTGCCGGTTTGGCTTATGTAGCGGCTTGTAATGCTGCTGGGCTGAAGGCCGAGTCTTCCGAACCTCATGAACAAGAAGCACATGCGTAAAACATCTATTGCCAGATCGCATCTACAGCGGCAATAGTAGCAATTGCAATTCGTTGTAAATATGCATGGCATATAGTAAATAAATGACGGGCAGGCCTTGAACGACAAAGGTCTGCTTTTGTCTTATTATGGAGGTACATTGAGGAGTGGAAGGATGCATTTGTCAAGGTGTGACTATAGTTATCCACATATCCAGTGTAATTTGTGGGTAACTATCCCAAAGCCAAACCAGCATAGTTTTCGAAACGAAAAGGGTTTAGGGGATAGAATGACTCCTTACTATCCACAAAGTTGTGGATAAAGTGGATAACTTGGTGGATAAATATGGTTTTTGTGTGCAAAAGGCTATTCTACCGCTGTATAATTAAGCTTATTAATGTGCTTGCTATCTTGCTTTCTTGTGGATAAGTGTGAGGGACAGGGGGATAAAAATATTTCTCTTCATTCGAGTAAATTTGACAAAAGTCAAAACAGCTCCCCTAACCTCCGTATGTTAGAGTTCAATCTCAAGGAACATAAAGAACATAAGGTGCCTAGCTTCAATACGCATCCTCAACAAACAAAAAGCTGATCCCAATAAGGAATCAGCCGGTGGCACAACTATACTTGTATGAACGCGATCAAGCCATGGTCTGAGTCTGTACTATTCGTACTATTCCATAGCTAGTTCTTCCCAGTCCTCGTATGCTTTGGTGAGTTCTGCTTTGTGTTCCTCCGATTGTTGCTGGAGTTCTTGCAGCTTCATATAATCCTGATAGATTTCAGGCAGAGCCATCTGTGACTCAAGTTCGGTAATCTTTGTTTCCAACTCCGCAATCTGTTGTTCCAGAGCTTCCTGCTTGCGTTGTCGGTTGCGCTCTTCACGCTTCGCCTGTTTTTCCGCTTCGAATGAAGCCGCTCCGGATTTTTCGGTTGTGGCTGTGTTCAGATCGGATTTGGAAGAGTTCTTGGACGAAGCCTGACGTGCCTCAGCAGCTTCACGTGCGATGTCCTCAAGCTCCTGTTTTTTCTCCACATAATCATCGTAATTACCTAGATATTGCTCTGTGCCGCCTGGATGAAGTTCAACAATGCGTTCAGCCATTTTGTTGAGGAAATACCGGTCATGGGAGATGAACAGCAGGGTGCCTTCATAATCCATTAATGCCGCTTCCAGCACTTCTTTGGCAAACAGGTCGAGATGGTTCGTAGGCTCATCCAGAATGAGCATGTTGGCTTCCTTCAGCATCAACTTGGAGAGAGAGACACGTGCCTTCTCACCGCCGCTGAGGGAGGAGATTTTCTTGAGCACATCGTCACCGCTGAACAAAAAGTTCCCCAGTACGGTCCGAATGCGTGCTTCTTCCATCCCGGGATAGGCACTCCACAGTTCTTCCAGAACCGTGTTAGACGGATTGAGCCCAGTCTGTTCCTGATCATAATAGCCAATCTGCACTTTTGTTCCCCATTGGATATCCCCGGTTACCGGACGTAAACTTCCCGTAAGACACTTCAGCATGGTGGATTTACCAATACCGTTTGGACCAATCAGAGCAACCGTTTCCCCACGCCGCAGATCGAAGGATACATTGCGGAACAAAGGAGAAGCCTCGTCATAAGCGACAGACAGCTGATCCACTCGAAGCACTTCCTTGCCTGACATAACGGCGGTTTCGAAGGAAAAATGGGCTTTTTTCAAATCTCCCATCGGTTTATCAAGCCGCTCCATTTTGTCGAGAGCCTTGCGGCGGCTTTGAGCCCGTTTGGTTGTCGAAGCACGTACGATGTTTTTCTGAACAAAATCCTCCATCTTGGAGATTTCACCCTGTTGTTTCTCATATTGCTTCATCTGAGTTTCATATTCGGCAGCTTTGAGCTCCATATAACGGCTGTAATTTCCCGTATATTTTTTGGAGCGGTGACGTTCGATCTCAACGATGGTTGTTACGAGTCGATCAAGGAAGTACCGGTCATGGGATACCACGAGCAGTGCGCCTGAATAACCTCTCAGATAATCTTCCAACCAAGTAAGGGTGGCGATATCGAGATAGTTGGTAGGCTCGTCCAGCATGAGCAGATCAGGTGCCTGAAGCAAAATACGAGCAAGCGCAAGGCGTGTCTTCTGCCCGCCGCTCAGAGTAGCAATGGGAGTGTCCGGCGAAAATTCGCCGAATCCCATCCCGTGCAGTACGCTACGAATGCGGGTTTCCATCTCATAACCGCCATGGTCCTTGAACCAGTCGGAGCGTTTCGCATAACGTTCCAGCAGGTCAGCATACTTTTTCTCGTCTTCCATCTGGGCAGGATCGGCAATATCGCGTTCCATCTGACGCAAATCGGCTTCAGCCTGTGTCAGGTGAGCGAATACGTTCATCATTTCTTCCCAGATGTTACGGTCGGATTGCAGCCCGCTGTTCTGAGCGAGGTAACCGAGCGTTGTTTCTTTGGACTTGAAAATCTGTCCTCCGTCATAGGACATTTCACCGGCTACAATTTTGAGCAAAGTGGATTTCCCTGCACCGTTTACACCAACGAGGCCGATGCGCTCGCGTTCTAATATTTGTAAGTTCACGCCGTCCAGGATTGGATCGACACCAAAACGTTTGATAATTCCGGATACTTGCAGCAGCATAAAATTAAGTTCCTCCATAGGTCCAGTTCTTGATATGACAACTATATCCCAGTTTACATGAAATACAGAGCAATTGCACCGATTGGGAACGCATGGGGTATGTAGTCTTTTTGATCAATCAATGATAAACTGAAAGAAGGCATGTTATTACATGAGGATTTTGCAGAAAATGAATCATTTTAACCATTTCAACAAGATGACAACTGGTCATAACATATAAATCATTTTTAATGAGAGCTTTTTTCTACCTTCCCTATCAACAGGAGGTTATTCAAGGATATGCAGGATCATGCGGAACTGAAAAGTCAGCTTCGATCCAGACTAAGACAGAGCCGTGATCTGATGGATGCAAACATGCATCAGCAGGCGATGACTAAGATTAACGCTGGAGTGAAGCGGGAGCTGGAGCGCCTTAGACAGGCCAAGAGCAAGGTTGTGAACAAACCACTCGTTATATTCAGTTATTTGTCCTATGGAAGCGAAGCGTCCACAGCTTTTCTGTTTCAAGAGGGCTGGAATCATGGAGATGTGATGTTTGCACCTAAAGTGTTGGCGAATCCACCCCGAATGGAGCTACGGCGAGTGACCGGAGAACAGGATCTGGAGCCAGGCATATGGGGGATACCCGAACCTAAGGATTCCTGTGAAGTCCTGACGCCTGATGATTGGCCGGATATCGATCTCGTATTGGTACCGGGGCTTGGTTATGATCTCCACGGCGGGCGTATTGGTTATGGTGGCGGTTATTATGATCGTTTTGCCGAGACGCTTGCAGCAACATGTGTGATGACGGGCAAGAAACCATTGATGGCTGCGATGGTGTTGCCGGGTCAGTTACAGGAGGAGATCCCGATGGACCTGCTCGATCTGCGGATTGATCTGTTGATAACAACCGAAGGTATATTACATATCGAATAAAGGGTTGTGATGTGATTGAGTTCAGAAGTGAACAACCGCCAGGCTTCCGGTGGTAAACTGACCCATTTTAATGAACAGGGACGGGCCCGGATGGTTGATATCTCAGGTAAGGAAATTACCGTACGTACGGCTGTGGCTGTAACGAAAGTGACGATGAATCCAGATACACTGGAAGCGATTCGGGAGGGCCGAATCGGCAAAGGTGATGTTCTGGCTGTGGCTCAGATTGCCGGGATTCAAGGCGCGAAGAAAACGTCGGACTGGATTCCGATGTGCCATCCGCTGGCACTGACGGGTGTGGATATTCGTTTTCATGATAACGGAGTGGATGAATTACACATTGAAGTTACTGTCAAAACCGAAGGCAAAACGGGTGTTGAGATGGAGGCGCTCACGGCTGCCTCAGCTGCAGCACTGACGGTCTATGACATGTGCAAGGCCATGCAAAAAGATATGATTATCGGTCCAACCATGTTGAATTCCAAGAGTGGTGGCAAAAACGGTGATTACAGCCGATAGGCAATATTTATTTTCAAAGAGGAGAAGGGTGATCTTTATGGTGTGGAGAACAGCAATCCTGACAGCCAGTGACAAAGGAGCCCGCGGGGAACGTGAGGATACGAGTGCACAAGTCATTCGGGAGCTGGTGGAAGAAGAGCTGGGTGGTCAAATCGTGGAGTACCGTATCGTTCCGGATGAACCCGATGAGATTATTGCGGCTTTGATTGAGATGACGGATTATTTTCACGCCGATCTGGTGCTGACTACCGGTGGCACGGAGCTGGCCATTCGTGATATTACTCCGGAAGCGACCCGGCGCGTAATTGAGCGGGAAGTTCCCGGGATGGCGGAGGCCATGCGGTACAGTGTAATGAGCAAAAACCGTTCTGCAATGCTGTTCCGCGGGGTATGTGGCATTCGTGGACGCACGCTGATTGTTAATCTGCCAGGTACACCAAAGGGTGTGCATGAACATCTGGCGGCCATTATGGATCAGCTTCCGGAAGCGCTGCTGATGGTTACGGGTCAGTTCAAGCAATAATCGAGCACGGACTCTGGGGCAAGATATCCGATTAGCCATGAACCGGTGTTAGATTGTTCTAGTGACATCTCTTATCTTATTTGTGAATTTTGCGGGTTATGTAAGTGGTTACATCTATGGTATGATGGGCTTAAATTAAGAACGCAGCAGAGACATCTATGAACATCTGGCCGAGTATGCGCATCTTCGAAGCTTGAGACGAGGAGGAATATCAATGTTTAGTTCCATTGGACCAACGGGCTTTATTTTGCTGGCCGTGATTGCATTGTTGTTGTTTGGACCCAACAAACTTCCGGAACTGGGACGTGCAGTTGGGCGTACCTTCCGTGAATTCAAAGAGGGCGCTCGCGAGATTATCTCTGAGGATGACTCGTCCAATCGCAAAGAGCAGGAGAAGGCGAAACCGCTGGCGGCTGAGAGCACACCTGCAGACAAGCCTGCTGATAAACGCCTGCCGGAATAATCTTGACGGCAATGAAAGAGAAATCCCTTCCTGCCGGAAGGGTTTTGTATTTTAAGCTGGCAATAATGGGGGGCAGGCATGACGCAGCAAATGGAAGAAATGTCGATTACGGAACATCTGAGCGAGCTGCGGAAGCGGCTGATCTACGTATTAAGTATTTTTGTGCTGGGACTGATTGCAGGATTTTTTGTGGCGGACCCGGTATACCAATATCTGACCAAGGCAGAGTCGGCCAAAGGTTTTGTATTACATGCCTTCTCGTTCTGGGACGGGATTGGCATCTATATGAAGATTGCAGGGTTGTTCTCACTTATTATTACACTGCCGTTTACGGTGTATCAGATCTGGAAGTTTGTTAGTCCAGGGCTAAAGCCGCGCGAACGAAAAGCGACGCTGAAGTATGTGCCCTATGTGTTTCTTTTATTTCTGACAGGTATGGCTTTCTCGTATTATGTTATTTTTCCGATGGCACTTGCCTTCACAACAGCGATAACGGAGAAGATGGGGCTTGTGGAGACCTATGGGATGAAACAGTATTTCAGCTTCCTGTTTGGCATTGTGCTGCCTGTGTCCCTGTTATTTGAACTTCCTTTACTTATTATGTTTCTGACAGGACTGCGGATTCTGAATCCAATTCGTCTTCGCAAGATGCGCAGAGTCTCTTACTTTGTTCTGATCTTCATTGCAGTGGTCATTACACCTCCAGACTTTATTTCCGACCTTCTGGTGATGATTCCCTTGCTCTTGTTATATGAGATCAGTGTGTTATTATCCGCAATCGTATATCGCAAGCAGCTTGCAGCCGATGAAGAGATCGAATCCCGCTACGTTCGTGCCGAGGATAAGAAACATGCGGGCTGAATGAGGATAAGCTGTAATGTGCCCGGAAAAGACGGTATGTTCTTATCCGGGCTATTTCTGTAGACTGCCGACAACACGACAGGACAAGCAGGCATATTATGTTCAACAATGGATACAATGGGGAAGGGACTGTCTGTTAACGTTGCAGAAGGGTTAAACAATTTCGTAGAATAAGATTAGTAAATTGCAACATAGAACCAGGCACAGCGGGTGTAATTTGGCTATGATTATGTAAATTCAACGTAAATTCTCGCAGGAATTCGTCAAAAGGACTTGAAATCATGCTTCAAGTTGAGTATCATAAAGTTGGTTGTTAGCACTGAACACTGTCGAGTGCTAATACATATGGCTACAACCTACAATGTAACGTTATATAATTTCAAAAGGAGGCTATTTTTCATGATCAGACCTTTAGGTGAACGCGTATTGGTAGAACCACTGGAGCAAGAACAAACAACTTCTTTCGGGATCGTACTCCCGGACTCCGCCAAAGAAAAACCGCAAGAGGGTAGAATCATTGCAGTTGGTGCTGGAGTATTGAAAGACGGCGTACGTGTAGCTCTGGAAGTGAAAGAAGGAGATCGCGTTATTTTCTCCAAATATGCCGGTACAGAAATCAAATTCGAAGGTAAAGAATATTTGATTATGAAAGAAAGCGATATTCACGCGATTCTCGACTAATTCAAATTTAATCGGATAACCGAACCATATAGCACGACCATTTTCCAACAAAAACTAGGGAGGTTTTCTTAACATGGCTAAAGACATTAAATTCAGTGAAGACGCTCGTCGCTCCATGCTTCGTGGTGTGGACGCATTGGCTAATGCAGTAAAAGTAACACTCGGTCCTAAAGGCCGTAACGTGGTTCTGGAGAAAAAATTCGGAAGCCCACTCATCACTAACGATGGTGTAACCATTGCTAAAGAAATCGAACTGGAAGATGCATTCGAGAACATGGGTGCACAACTGGTTAAAGAAGTAGCAACAAAAACCAACGATGTTGCCGGTGACGGTACTACAACAGCAACTGTATTGGCGCAAGCGCTGATCACAGAAGGCCTGAAAAACGTAACTGCAGGCGCTAGCCCAATCGGTATCCGTAAAGGGATCGACAAAGCGGTTAAAGCTGCGGTTGCTGAATTGCAATCCATCTCCAAACCAATCGATTCCAAACAATCCATCGCACAAGTTGCAGCAATCTCTGCAGCTGACGAAGAAGTAGGCGAACTGATCGCTGAAGCTATGGAAAAAGTAGGTAAAGATGGCGTAATCACAGTAGAAGAATCCAAAGGATTCGCTACAGAACTTGAAGTGGTTGAAGGTATGCAATTCGACCGTGGATACATCTCTCCTTACATGATCACAGATACGGACAAAATGGAAGCTGTTTTGGACAATCCGTACATCTTGATCACAGACAAAAAAATCTCCAGCACGCAAGATATCTTGCCATTGCTTGAGAAAATCGTTCAACAAGGCAAACCGCTGGTATTGATCGCTGAAGATATCGAAGGCGAAGCACTGGCTATGCTGGTTGTGAACAAATTGCGTGGTACATTCAATGCTGTAGCTGTTAAAGCTCCAGGATTCGGTGACCGTCGTAAAGCAATGCTGCAAGACATCGCTGCCCTCACTGGTGGCCAATTGATCACGGAAGAACTGGGTCTGGACCTGAAATCCGCTGTTGTGGAACAACTGGGTACAGCTCGTCAAATCCGCGTAACAAAAGAAAACACAATCATCGTTGACGGTGCTGGTAACAAATCCGATATCGATGCACGTGTTAGCCAAATCCGTACACAATTGGAAGAAACAACTTCCGAGTTCGACAAAGAGAAACTGCAAGAGCGTCTGGCTAAATTGTCCGGCGGTGTAGCAGTAATCAAAGTTGGTGCGGCTACTGAAACAGAATTGAAAGAACGCAAACTTCGCATCGAAGATGCCCTGAACGCAACTCGCGCAGCGGTTGAAGAAGGTATCGTATCCGGTGGTGGTACAGCGCTCATGAACGTATATAGCGCGGTTGCGGCTGTAGCTCTGTCCGGTGACGAGCAAACAGGCGTAAACATCGTCCTGCGTGCTCTGGAAGCACCAATCCGCACAATCGCAGCTAACGCTGGCGAAGAAGGTTCCGTAATCGTGGAACGTCTGAAAAAAGAACAAACAGGCATCGGCTTCAACGCTGCAACTGGCGAGTGGGTTAACATGATCGAAGCTGGTATCGTTGACCCTGCGAAAGTAACTCGTTATGCATTGCAAAACGCGGCTTCCGTAGCAGCTATGTTCCTGACTACTGAAGCAGTTATCGCTGACAAACCAGAACCAGCAGGTGCTGGTGGCGGAATGCCTGATATGGGCGGTATGGGTGGAATGGGCGGCATGATGTAATAAAGGTGTAAAAACCTTTAAAGCATCATGTGCCTGGCAGAGTGAATTCTCGTTACGATGTGACAAGAATTTGTGAAGCAGTCACTGTTACAAATTATAAATAATACAAAAACCACTTCTTAGAAATTATTAAGGAGTGGTTTTTGTGTTGTTGAGTATTTATATAATCAAAGTTAGTATCAAGAGATATGGAGGTCATATATCATGAAACATATTAGAAAAATGATAGTGGCAGGTTTGGTGTCTGCTGCTGTTATCATCTTTATTTATAATTTCACTTTTAATTCCGAACGAAAATTTGTAAAAGTAGTAAATGAAGCTGGTGATACTCCATTAACTACATTCACAGTAATTAATAATGAGAATTTCGCAGGTACTACAAATACGCATCGGTTTGATATTCGGGCAGGATTTAGTTATGTGAAAGTGAGTTTTAAAAACACGGGTTCGAAACACTTTACATTTACGATCAATGAAGGATCTACTAGTGGAACCGCGATAACGTCTGGCAGTGTTCCAGCAGATGGGAAAGAGCATACATATTATAGTGACAAAGCATTGTCGATGGGTTCGTATTATGTAAGTACCTCTTCTGCGCAAGGGATGTCGGGCATATTGGATCTTTCTCTTGGAACTGATGTTAATTAAAGATTCGGTAATTCGCTCTAAATGTAGATTTGAAGCCCTGAGATTGAAACCTCGTTCCTATGGTTTCGTATGTACTGTGATACATAGAGAGCTTATAAGTAACGACTTGAGGAGGAAATGATTTGAGAAAGAGTACAAAGTGGACATTATGGATACTGGGCTTGATGCTCGCTGCAATATTTATCAACTTTTTTATGAATCTATATAACTTTGCTTATGCACTGATTACTGTGCTTATACTTGCCTTTATGGGATGGGGATTCTTAGCAAAATTAAAGAACGACGTTCGTCAGCATGAAGATTATCATAGAAGAGAGCATCAGTCTGCGATCGATGACATCGATAGATACACCAGGTAGAATTCAACCAACCTATCATACTTAGCACGTAGCATACATGAGAAGGTATAAGAAACTTGCCTGAAATGATTAAAAGGCTCCCGTGAGGGAGTCTTTTTAATGGCTAATTTTGTAAAAGGGAGTAGTGATGTTTTTCTATTGCTAAACAGATAGTTGTTAAGTAAAATAAACACATGAATAAATACTCATATATTAATATATAGACGATATTGGGGATGATACATATGTACGATGTATTGGTTATCGGAGCTGGGCAAGCAGGCTTGGCAGCAGGTTACTATCTTCAACAGTCGGGGTTAACCTTTTTAATCGTTGATGCTGCCTCATCTATCGGGGAATCTTGGCGTAAACGGTACGATTCCTTGCGTCTTTTTACCCCACGAATGTATGATGGGTTGCCGGGAATGCCGCTTAGTGGAAATGAAAATAGCCTGCCAAGCAAAGATGAAATTGCAGATTATTTTGAAAACTATGCTAAACAAATGGAGCTTCCAATAAAGTTAAACTGTAAAATCTCCCGTCTCTCGAAGCAAGATGAGGTGTACTATGCTGAAACCAATGATGGAACGATTGAAGCGCGCAATATTATCGTTGCCACGGGGCCTTTCCAGACCAAAAATGTTCCTCATTTTGCGAAAGCATTATCCGAGCATGTGATTCAGCTTCACTCATCAGAATATAAAAATATCTCTCAATTGCTTCTTGGAACAACAGTAGTTGTAGGCGGAGGGAATTCAGGTGCCCAAATCGCCGTAGAGTTGACATCAGATGATAAACAAACCGTATACATATCCATAGCTCGAGATATTACCTTTAAGCCTTTGCATATTATGAGACGAAGTATATTCTGGTATTTTGAAAAGCTCGGAATATTACGTGCAAGTGTAGATCGTATGGTTGGAAAATGGTTGAGAAATCAGCCTGAGTACGTATATGGCTATGAGTTAAAAGAATTGATGACCCAGGGAAAAGTTAACCTGCGCCCACGTGCCATTAATGCAATAGATGACCGCATCCTATATGAGGATGGTAGTGAGACACGAATAGACAATATTATCTGGGCGACTGGGTTTAAGCGAAATGATAGTTGGATCGATATCAATACTGCTTTTGATGCCCAAGGTGTAATTATACACGAGAGAGGCGTATCACCGGTTGCTGGACTGTACTTTGTAGGGCTACCTTGGCAAACATCACGGGGTTCAGCACTGTTGGGATGGGTTAAATACGATGCTCAGAAAATCGTTAATCATGTGATACAAAGGTAAGACGCATTATATTAGGCAGATGCTCGGGATGAGTAGAAAATATCATAACTCACATTTTTGGGTATATTACTAAAAGGAGGGATATTATGAAATTATTTAGACTGCCATTGATTCTTTGTGTTATAGTACTTTTATCTATTGTCTCAGCTTGTGGTGCGGATGATATAATACACGGAAAGAGCGATAACTGGGATGTTTCTCTACAGAGATCAACAGGGAACTATAGTATTACTTATATAGGTGATGAAAAGCGTATAAAGGATTTTGTGTTTGACCTTACCGGCAATAATATAGAACAACAGGGGAAAGCGCTTGAAGAACAAGGGGTACCATTCAGTATGTCGGGAACGGTTACTGAGGCGGAGAAAACGAAAGACCCGATTACCTTTAAAATGAGTTGGAACAATCAAAGCGAGATTGTAACTTTTGAGTAACTCTCGCATGCGGGAGGTGTTCATCATTGGACTTATGGCAACTATTAATCGCCTGGGTATGCATTGTTTGTTGGATTGTCACTTACAAAGATAAGATCAGTAAATGGATACTGTACCCTGTATCGCTTTTTTGTATAGTGATTACTTTAATTTTTTGGCTTACTAATCAATAAATAGGAAAATGTTAGATCAGAGACTGTGACTACTAAATTATCCAAAAAAAGTACATACCACAGGTTAGGCCGTTCCTTCATGGAGCGGCCTTTTTGCACAATCGCATCTTATTTCGCAACAGTTATTTCAAAAGTGGAGTGATCATAATCTTGAATGTTGAAGCGATATTCCAATCCATTTCGAACTGTCGCCCCATCAAAATCGGACTGATTCACATCACGATCCAATAGACCGATATCCTGGATGACATCTTGTGCATGGTTATACGTGTAATCACTATTGGTTGTGAGAATGAGTGTGGCGATAGCAGTCAAAAAAATTCCACCTGTTGGTGTACGCGTATCACCAGTTGCGGACAGCCTGACTTCCTGTATGCTCTCATCTGTATTCACTGAACCAACCAAACGCAACTCGTCATTGAATACATACTCGAAAGTGCCAGTGCCCTGCTCGGGAGAGTCTTTTATATTCAAGCGGGTAATACTCAAACCATTCAGTCGGTATTTGCCCACGGCGCCATTAAACTTGTTTTTAAATTCATCGGTAGTCATGTGAAGGCCAGAAAGTTTAATCTGGGGTGAAGGGGTATGATCTATTTCGGGCTGAGTAGAGTTCGAAGATAAAGTCAGCATCCCATACAAACCTATTAAAGCAATTGCAAAACAGGCCGTCGTTAGAAAAATATATCTGATCGGCAACCTATTGCCTTTCCGAATAGATAAGATCATCCCAACAACAAATCCCAAGAAAGCGATCAAGCCAAAAATGAAGAGAGTGGTAAACAGATATTGCAAAGTCTCACCTCGTAATAGAGTAATAGCTGGTACGAATCTTTTTTGCACCTCATTCATTATAATGTTCCCATGACAAAGTTTAAACTCCCACTACTCACTGCCCCAACAAAAAAAGCACTGCCGGCATGCTGCCAGCAGTGCTTGCTTGATGTTATACAGGTCTTACCGTAAAGGTGAAGTGATACGCGCGGTTGGCTGGCAAGGTGTATTCGACATGGGTACGTGCGCTCCAGCTGTCATCTCCGCCAACACCCATTTGTTTGTAATTGATGCGAGCGACAGTCTGTGTGCTCTGAGGTAATTTGTACACATGGTCGTTTGCTTCCAGTTCCTCCGGTGTCCACGGTAACGCATTAATTTCAAATGGTATGGTGGCTTCTACATGAAGGCCAAGCTGACCATCCGCTGACGTAATTCCAGCAAAGCGTACATCCGTTTTGTTACCACACTCTTGTGGTTTTAGATATGGAACAAATTGATCTCGAACCGCACCTGTGTAATAACCGAGACGTGCACTGGTTAGACGGTCTGCGTAGTTGTCGTGTGGCCCTCTGCCGTACCAAGAGATTGTATCCAAGCGGTTATTCAGTTGCAGTAACATACCGAATTCCGGTAGATCAGGTAAGCCTACGCCTGGAATAAGAGTTTGACTGATTTCTAATACACCATCCGCATCAATTCGGTATGTGATGGACAGCGTACATCCCGGATGTTGATCCCACGTATAATCGGTCGTTACAAGAAAACCTTGTTCGTCTGCATGGTGCTCAAAGCGAATTAATCTGCTGGTAGCGTGAGCATCTCTCCAGAAGGCAGAACGCTCATTCAGGCGGTTCCCCATATCATTGTCTGTCATGGCTCTCCAGAAATTGGGCCGAACAGGTGCGAGCAATTGCTCCTGATTGTTAATCTGATAGGATGTTAACGCGCCAGTGGCTGGATTGAAGCTCAACGTGACTTGGCCTGTAGCCACTTTCAATTCATCTTGCAGATCCTGTACCTGCGGTGCATTGTCTTGTCCTTGACGTATCGGTTGGATTGGACGCAATCTCGGAGATACCACGAACTGATCCCAGGCAATCTCATGACCTACTCCTGCCCATTTGGTTGCCACTTTGGTAACCAGAGATACAGTCAGCACCGCTTCCTGGAACAGATCGGAAGATTGCGTATAAGGGATTCGGACTTCAACCGATTCGCCAGGAGGTACCGCGATATCCAACGTACCGTTCTCTACAGATTTGCCATCGTGAGTTACTGTCCATACGAGCGAATATTCGCTCAGATCCGTGAACAGGAACTGGTTTTTGATGCGCAGCAGGCCGTCTTTGACATCAACGGTTTCCATACGAACGTTCTGATAACATTTCTTCACTTCTTCCAGCTTCGGTGTAATTGTCTTATCGGCCAGAATCAGTCCGTTCCCGCAGAAATTGCCATCATGAGGAGATTCACCGAAATCGCCACCATAAGCAAAATATTCTACACCGTCTGCCGTAGTGGTACGAATGGACTGATCAACCCAGTCCCAGATGAATGCACCCTGCAACACATCATATTTATCGAACAAATCCCAATACAGATGCAAACCTCCACAGGAGTTACCCATGGCATGGCTGTATTCGCAGATAATATAAGGTTTCTTCGGACCCTTCATGCGCGCGTATTGCTCCACATCTTGTGGACTGATATACATTGTCGATTCAATATCACTTGCCGAATCAGAAGGGCGATAATGGAAGGTGCCTTCATAATGAACGAGACGAGTTGGATCGACTTGTTTCAGATAATCGTACATGGCGATGAAGTTATCGCCACCGAAGGACTCATTACCCAGAGACCAGATAATAACGGACGCATGGTTTTTGTCCCGCTGGAACATCGAGTTACAGCGATCTATTACGTTATTACGCCATTCCGGCTTGCCCGCGGGAATATTGTTCTCGTTCATTTCCTTTTGCCCATATTCCCAGGTGCCGTGAGTTTCCAGATTCGTTTCGTCAATGACATAAAGGCCATATTCATCACACAGTTCGTACCAGAGAGACTGATTCGGATAATGGGATGTACGCACCGCGTTAACGTTATAGGACTTCATCAACTCGATGTCACGGATCATGTCTTCCCGTCCAATGGCTCGACCCTTATCCGGGGAAAATTCATGACGATTGACGCCTTTAAATACAATGCGTTTGCCATTGATTTGCATCAGGCCGTCCTTCAGTTCAAACTTGCGGAATCCGATCCGGCTACGGACTGCTTCCAGTGTTTCGCCTGATTCGTCCTGAATGGACAGCACAAGTGTATACAGGTTAGGGGACTCAGCGCTCCATAGTAGCGGCTTCATAACCTCTGCTGACAACTGGAATGAAAGTTCATCCTCGCCCTGGAAAGTAACGGCCGCAGTAAGTGGTTGCTTCAGCACTGTCTGCTGTTGTGCATCATAGAGCTGCGCCTGAACGGACAATCCGGCAGGGGTCTGCGCGTCATTATGATTAAATAATTTCAAATCCAGCAGTAGCTCCGCATCCTGATACGCGTCATCCAGTTCAGTACGAACAAAGAAATCGGCGATCTGAACCGGTGAAGGTGAATGCAGGTATACACCACGGAAGATGCCGCTTAACCGCCAGAAATCCTGATTCTCCAGCCAGCTCGCATCACACCAGCGATATACCTCCACAGCGAGCTTGTTCTCACCTTTCGTTAGATACGAAGTGATATCAAATTCTGCGGGTGTGAACGTGTCTTCACTATAACCGACGAGTTCCCCGTTGACCCATACATAAAAGGCAGATTCAACACCCTCGAAGTGCAGCAGGACAGGACGGTCTTTCCAGTCAGCAGGAACAGTAAACGTGCGGATGTACGAACCCACCGGGTTATAAGTTGTTGGTGCAAATGGTGGCTTCAATTCAGGCTCACGCTCGACCCACGGATACGTCATATTTGTATAGTGGGGATAATCGTACCCTTGTAGCTGCCAGTTGGAAGGAACAGCGATCTCGTCCCAGTCACTGGCATCATAGTTGTTCTCATAAAAGGATGTAATCCGTTGCTCCGGTGTCTCCGCAAAGGCAAACTTCCACTGACCATTCAGTGATTCGTACCATGGCGATGCGCTGGAATCATTGGACAATGCTTCTGTTATAGATGGAAACGCTACCATAGAAGCATGTGCGGGTAGACGGTTTACTTGAAAAGTCTCGGGATTATTGTTCCATTCCGGGTATCCATTTGCCGGAGGGGTGTGTACCAGTTTCTTTCGCATAACAGCAACTCCTTCTGAAATGTTATAATATTGTCATTATAGAATTGAATGATGACTTAGAGAATAAAGAATATTGCCCATATATATCACAATATGAAACTAACGATGAAGAAAGTGGTGTACTGGATGGATACCCGGATTTTTTTTGGTAAAACAGAAGAAGCTGCTCGCCTGCCGATCTATATGACCACGGTTGGTTACTGGGAACACCAATATGAAACTGAGCGTCCAGAGGGATTCCCGGATTATCAGATCCACCAGATTATTCATGGTCAGGGGAGACTGATTATACAAGAGGACGAGTATATCGTCGGACCGGGTGACGTTTTCTTTCTGTATCCCGATGTTCCGCATCGATATATGCCCATCAGTGACCGTTGGGAACTGGCTTGGGTCTCGTTTCAGGGGAGAGAGGCTAGCCAGTTATTATCTTATGCGGGGATAACCGGTTCACGCGTATGCAGACTCAGGACAGCAACGCTGCTACGTGGCCTGGAGCAACTTCTGGTTAGAGGAGAGAATGGCGGTGATACGGATTACGCAGATTACGATGTGGAGTGTTCCAAACAATTATATGCCCTGCTGCTGGATCTGAAGCCACTGCTCATCGCATCCGCCAATTATAATGATGAACTGGAGCGCTTGAAGCCTGTGCTGCGTTATATCACAGAGCATCTGGATCGTTCGCTTTCGCTGAAAGAACTGGCCGATGTGGCTGTGGTATCTCCCCAATATTTGTGCAGGCTGTTTCAGAGGGCACTCCACACCAGACCTGTATTTTACGTGAACCAAGAACGGATCAATCGGAGCAAACAACTCATGTTCAGTGAGAGAGAGCTTCGAATATATGAAGTGGCTGATCGGGTGGGTTACGAGAATGCCAGTTATTTCTGTGCGATGTTCAAAAGGCATACAGGCATGAGTCCAGAGCGTTTTCGCAAACTGCACGGACTGAATTGATGGAGTTACAATTTTAGTGCTCCACTTACGGTAGGAGCAACAGAGTACACTTCACTTAAATGACATGCCAGATACACCTTCATCCAACCCTCGGAATCGTTCAGATCAACACCTAGAATCTCCTCTATTTTGCGCAGGCGCAGGTACAACGTATTGGTATGAATATGCAGACGTTCGGCTGTGGCTTGCACAGATCGATTCGCGGCAATGTAGGTTTTGAGTGTGAGTTCAAGCTCTCCTGATTTTTGCTGTTGAAGAGGGGACAGAATTTCGTGAATGTAGTTCTCGATATCGGAAGGTTCCTGGTTCAGAAACAGCCGATTGATCCCGATTTCTTCGTAGAGCATCAGGCCCGCTTTGTTTTGTTTCAGCAGAAAGGACAACGAGCGTGTAGCCTCGTCATTGCTTTTGGACACATACTCAAGCCCTTGATACAGTCCACCGATGCCGATAGATAGGGCAGGAGTCTTGGAGGTGGTCCATTTCTCCACAGCCGTTTCCAGCCTGCTGATGATCCAGTGTCTGACCTTGGGCTCGGATGCCGCAGCCAAAATCGTAATTTTGTGATGTGCACTGAACAATAGATGTTCGCGGGTGCCCAGCTCCTTTTCGATAAATCCGATCAACTTGCGCACCCAATTTTCAGTTGTTTTCATGTCGGGATGTTCCCCATAGAGCTGCAATTGAGTGACGAACAAGGACTGATGGGCTGGCAACTGAAAGCTGGAAAGTCGTGCCTCCAACTGCTGTGGTTCTCTATATTGCACGAGATCGCTGAAGAAATCATGGTTTTTCCGATAGGACATCTCGGTGAGTGAGTAGGTATTCACCATCTCCAGCATCACAATAGCTCCGCCTTGTTCCAAAATCACATGATCCAACTGACCTAACGGATGATCTAATTGGATGGCAAAACAGCCAAGCACCAGAGATCCGTTCACAATGGGATAGAGGTAATAATCGCTATGATCCGTTCCACCGGATAAGGTGATGGGGTTATACTGACTGTCCAGAGCGGTATAGATATCGAGCTCACTTAGCAAGACACTTTCCGGGATGAGCGGGTACCAGTCATTTCTCGCCATGTCCACATAATAGGTGGGAAGTTTCAGCATTGACCCAACCGTCTCAATGATATGTCCGAGGCTCACATGTTCAATGGAAAGCGCCGTGAATTGATTATGAATTTCATTACGGCTAACGAGATATCGGTTCGTTTCCAGCAGTTCTGAATACATGGTGGCGTTGGAGATGGCAATGGCTGCCTGATCCGCAAATCCCTGCATCACGTTCAGATCATGTGGGGCAAATCGTCTGTTTTGTTCAAATTGGTATACCAGCATTACACCGATTTTGTGGGTGTTCATTGTCACGGGAACGGCGATAAGTCCTTTTGCCATAATACCGTCAGGCAGTGAACTTACAATGATATCCGCATTCTCCTGACTAACATTGCCCATATCTTTAAAGGCATCATCCGGTGTGCTATACATTCGGCCAATGCCTTCCTCGTATACTTTTCCCGTAATGCCCTCATCCAGCTCGCCCTGATATTGATACACACTATCCTGAAAACCGACTTTGGCTCTAGGAATCATCTTGCCAGAGTCCGGATCAACCATCATGAACAGTCCGCAGGAAAGGGAGGGGATGACATGGAGCGCATTCTCCATGATTTTGAGTAACAAATCGTTCAGCTCCAGGGAACAGGTCAGCTCCCGCAGTCCGGTCAACCATCGATCATTGTGTGCACGTTCCTTCTCAATCTGCTGCTTCAGCAGTCCTTCCCGAATCAAAGACTCCAGACGTTCACTCTGTAGCAGGGTAAGTTGTTTCTGGGTATCGATAACCACACGAATGTTGATGTTAGACAAAAAAACAAACGTGTACCTGAGAATCTTCCAGGATGACTCAATCTGTTCTTGATCTGTATATTCAGGTAACTCTCCTTCACGTAGCCAGTTATTCCACTGGAAATCATATTCATCCTTGATCCAAATTCCGTACGGAACAGACCCAAAGACTTGAACCATAAATGAGCGAACCGCTTCATGAATCATAGCAAACGTACTCCTTTTGTGTTCACATGGCAGAATGCTTACATATATAACATGATCTTCACTATGCTGTGTGATTTATATTTTGTATTGTGTATATCACCATAATTAATATTAGAATGCTGTTGCTATCAACAATGACATTATACATTTGCAACTTATATAATGTCATTAACTTTAACACGATACAATTTCATCGTAGTACAACAGTAGAGCTGTAAATCGAACAGATATACGTAATATTTAAGTTCAACTTAACTTTTTACACGAGAACGGAGAGGACAGAAATAACGTGAAGAAGCAAAGCGTTCGCCTTTATCCCCGGATTTTCCCTTTGGAGAAGGGAATTAAAAAAAATCTGGGGATAACAGCGATCGGAAGGTTATTCTGTCATCGGAGTGGTCAGTGTAAATATTCTTTAGTTGAACTTACAACCAAGTCTGAAAATGAGGTGGAGTACAGATGAGTCAAATTACTGCTTTTGTAGGTGCATTGTTGATTGATGGACAAGGTGGAGAGCCTGTTTCCGATAGTGTGGTCCTGGTTGAGAACGGGAAATTCATAGCTGCGGGTGCAAAAGCAACCGTTCCAATTCCGGAACATGCCGAGCTTGTTGATGTAACAGGCAAAACGGTGATGCCCGGATTAATCGATGCCCATGTCCATGTACACGGGGCCAAAAATCTAAATATGGCTGCGGTGGCGCTGGAGGCCAATGAACTCCAGATGGGGAGAGCACTTCAGGATCTGCCGAAGCTGATCAACGCAGGATTCACAACCGTCAGGGATGTCGGTAGCCATGTTGCTGTATACATTCGCGATCTGATCAAGGAAGGTGTGGTGAAGGGGCCGCGGATTAAAACTTCCCGTCATATGCTCTCTCAGACGGGTGGACATGCAGATATCCATATGATTCCAACGGAACTGAATATCTTCACCGTGTGTGACGGGGTTCCGGAAGTCATTAAGGCAACACGCACGCAGTTCCGTGAAGGGGCGGATTTCATTAAAGTGTGCTCCACAGGCGGGGTACTTTCGGAGAAAGATGACCCTCGCTGGTCGCAATTCCGCATGGATGAGCTGAAGGCGATCGTGTATGAAGCGGAAGCGGTACAGTCTTATGTGGCTGCACATGCGCAAGGTGTACAGGGGATCAAAAATGCGTTGGAAGCGGGCGTACGCACCATTGAACACGGGATCTACATTGATGAAGAAGGCATTGGCATGATGCTGGATCAAAAGGCGGTTCTGGTTCCAACGCTGGCCATTGTACATCGGATCATCAAAGAAGGGCATAAATACGGTGTTCCCGAATTTGGCATCCGCAAAGCCAAAAGTGTATATCAGGAGCATATTGAGAACATGATTATCGCGCGTAAGGCAGGCGTAACCATTGCAGTAGGGACAGACTTCTGCACATGTGCACCTGTTGAGCATGGCGGGAATGCACTAGAACTTCGATTGCTTGTTGAAGATGTTGGATTTACGCCGATGGAAGCGATTGTAGCCGCAACAAGAGATGCGGCGAGAGCGATGCAGATGGAAGCGGAGATCGGTACGATTGAACCTGGCAAAGCTGCTGATCTGCTGGTACTGAATGTGAATCCGTTGACGGATATTGGACTGCTCGAAAACACAGAGAATATCGAACAGGTCTATTTATCAGGTGAACGCTTGAAATAAGAACGATGGTTCTACGTGTACTGAACTGCACTGACAACATAGAGAATGGGGAGAAGTCACCATGTTTAGTCAACCGATATATATCGCCACAGTATTGCTTGTTATTTTAGCTATAGGGGAACTGGTTTCGATCTGGTCCAAAGCGCGAATTCCTTCCTTGCTTGTTATTCTGATCGGATATTTGCTGCTGAACTGGGCGGGGTTATTTCCTAAAGGAGTGGTATCCAGCTCTGCTCTGACGGCGTTCGGGGCTCTCATGGTGGCTCCGCTGATTGTACACATGGGGACATTAATACCGCTGAAATTAATACGTTCCCAATATAAAGCTATACTGATCTCATTGTTCGCATCACTCACGGCGACAGGTCTTATCCTGTTAATCGTATCACCGTTCTATGGTTATCCTACGGCTGTTGCGGGATCAAGTCCGGTTGTCGGTGGCATTATCTCATATCTGATCACAACCACGAAGTTGCAGGAGATGAATCTGGGTCATCTGATTACAATTCCGGCTGTTATTCTGGGTATTCATTCCCTCGTGGGGATGCCGATTGCAACCAATATGTTGCGCAGATATGCGCTGAAACTGCAGAAGCAGGGCGCTTTTGAGAACAAGGTTGCAGGGGAAGGCCATGTGAACATTAAAGAAGCGAATGCCAAAACATTCCTTCCACAGCGATTCCAGACCGCACCTATTCTGCTGTTGCTCTTGTTCATTATGGGTAGTCTCTCCATTTATCTAGGTAATGTAACCGGACTTAGCTACAGTATCTGGGCTCTGTTGCTGGGGGTCCTCGGACATCTGATCGGACTGTTCCCATCTCGTATTCTGGATAAAGCAAGTACATCGGGAATTGCCATGATAGGTCTGATCGTAGTCGTTATGACAAGTATGGAGTCGATCACTTTCGATGCGGTGGTTAGTTCCATTATTCCAGTGTTGTTCATTATCGCAATCGGTGTGATTGGGGTGCTGATCGGTGGATTTGTTGGCTCCAAGCTGTTCAAATGGGACCCGCTCAAAGGTCTGCCTGTGGCACTGACTGCACTATTCGGTTTTCCGGGGGACTACATTATCTGTGAGGAAGTAAGCCGTTCAGTTGGACGTGATGAAAATGAACGCAAAGCCATCCTCGATGAGATTTTAACGCCAATGCTGGTAGGTGGATTCACAACGGTCACAACAGCATCCGTGTTAATTGCGTCCATACTGATCAAGACACTTTAAGAGGTTGTCAAAAACGGTCTTTTTGAACACGCACTATAAGAAAAATTGATGTTCTTTTCATCCCAATTTCAGTTTCCATTAAGGTTGGGAAGGTAAGATAAGTCTTGTAAACCCCTTCTCGTGTTAAATAGATGTGTGACTGGCCCTATCGGATTGTCCTCCGGTAGGGCACTTTTTTTTCTTCATTTCTGCGGTTGATGGTATGATAGATGAATACATAATGTGTAACCAACTCTAGTGACCGGAGGATGGAATTGTGGATCACAGTTTGCACCCGTTGTTTAAGCCTATTCAGATGAATGGAACGTACCCTAACAGTTATTATGTTGAGAAAGTACCTGCTGCTGGTCTGATGGCTTATGTGGCCTGTTATTGGGAATCAGGATCTCTTCCGAACAGACATGCGGATGTTGCTAAGAGAGAAGGTCCAGAGCGATCGATGATGACGGTACCTGCCCGGGTATTACCGGATGGTTGCACGGACATGCTGATTACATACGACCCGGTCTGTTCAAAGTACTCCTATGCTTACTGTGGCAATTATACACATCCGTTCGCTGTACCTGAGCCAGCCGATGATGGCTCCCCTGCTGGAGACTACACCTTTGGTGTCCGGTTCTTCCCGGGTGGAGCGCATGTCTTCCATGGCATGCCTCTGGAGTGGTTTACGGATAAGCGAATTGCACTTCAGGAATGTTGGCCGGAGAAGCTGAACGGGCTTCAGGAACGGATGGCCGAAACGAATCATTTTGCAGAGCGAGTAGAGGTTATGAATGCGTACTTGAGTCCGTTTACCGTGCAGGCAAGCACATCGGAGAACAATGTGATGAAAAACGTGCTGCACCGCATCTTTATGGATGGGGGACGTATGAGTGTCCAAGAGCTGGCGATGCGTGAAGTGATCAGTGAGCGGCAGCTGCATCGCAAGTTCTCGGAGTGGGTCGGAATCAGTCCCAAACGATTCAGTGAGGTGGTTCGTTTTCATCGTGTGTTGAGTGATATTCATCAAGGGGACACGGCAGACTGGGCAATGCTTGCCCAGAATCATGGATTTTTTGACCAAGCCCATCTAATTCGGCAATTTCGCAAGTTTTATGGAGAGACTCCGTTGACGGCAGCCAGGGAGCATGGCAGAATGTTGTCCGATTTGTACAATAGATCTGCAGCACCTTCGGTTATACTGAAGTCGTGAGAATAAAAGATAAGGGAGACATCATATATGAATGGAACATTGCAGATTCGGGATCACTTGTTAAATGAATTGGAAACAGGCGTACGGACGGGGGCTTCGTTAATTCGCTTGATCCGTTCGGAGGATTGGTCGTATCGTCCACAGGAGAATATGCGTTCATTGGTGGAGCTAGTGCATCACTTTATCCAAATCACGGCATCGGATCTTGCCATTATGCAGGAAAAAGGTGAAGCTGAGGTTGGGCTGGTGGAGAATAGCCTGTCGGGGATTGAGGATATCGAGAAGCTTGAAGCAACATTATGGAGCAATTTCGAATCCTACAAAGCTTATATCAAAGGATTGAGCGAAGACGACTTTTTGAATCGTTCAACAAAAGCTTTTTATATGGAACATGGTCACTTGCAGGTTCAATGGCAGATTGAAACCGTAACGCATGTATTCCATCACCGTTCGCAGCTGTATAACTATCTCAAGCAGCAGGGCCATGAACTGAACTTTTTCATGCTGTATGCGTAATTAAACTAAAGTAAGCTTAATTGGCTCCACCGGATGGTCCGGTGGGGCTTTTTTGCGTACATTCGTCTATCAATCTATGAAGTCTATCAAAATTGGACATTATGACCCTGGTAATTCACCGTTGCTTTAATAGATTTCAAGCATAGAATACCGTATCAAAGCAAAAAGGAGGTGATTTCAATGGCCATCCTTTTACCGATACAAAATTACAACCTTCCTGCCGGAGTAGGCAAGTCCTACTACGAAAATTTGGCTGGAGGCACAAATGCCAGCGCTACAGTGAACAACTTTGGACCTTTTCCGGTATCTCTCGTGATCACACGTGTTAATGCACCAGTAGTCACTTACGTTGTTCCTGTAAACAGCAGCCTTACCATTTCTTCAGGTGGAGTTCTGGTGTTTGCCTTGTTAGCTAACCTTGGAGGCGCAGCTTCCGGAACAATTCAATTCGCCGTAGCAGATTTGTAATTGGTGTGAACTGAATTGGAACGGCCTCTGTCGGACATCTTGTCGGCAGGGGTTTTTCTTTTTTTTATGTGGAACCTTCTGGATTGAAAGTGATATTATACTAGAGTCTTATTATTTGATTAATAGGTTGTTATAAGAATGAATTTCTTATACAGCGAGAGAAAGGGAGATTTGATGTTTAGAAAGATGTTCATCTGTATTTTGGGGATAACCTTAGGATTGTCTGCAATCCTGTCACCACATGTTGCTCAGGCGGCGAATGAAAAGACTACTCTGGAGTATGGCAATGGGGCTACATATTATGGAGAGACCAAAAATGGAAAACCTCACGGGAATGGAACCATGACCTGGGGGAAAACCAAAACCTACAAAGGAAGCTGGGCACAGGGAAAACGTTCGGGACACGGCGTATATAAAGTTATAACACGCGGAGAGGACAGTATTACAGAGTCCAAGTATGATGGGAACTGGAAGAATGACAAGAAAGATGGTAAAGGTAAACTTCATGTTAACGAAATAGCTTTGACTGGATATATGCTGGAATCGCGAATCCAAACAGGGACATTTGCAAAAGATCAGTGGATTGCAGGCTATGATGTACGAAATGGGGAATATGATCCGCCATATTCGTTTCTTTACAAAGATTCGAAATTGAGATTTGAAATCTTAGGGTATGCCGGAGACATTTGGAATGATTTGAAGAGTGGTTATATATTCTCATTTACATATAAAAAGGGAAAAGTATATAAACATATTGGTGTTGGAGAAGAGTATATTTCCAAGCAATTCAGCTCTTTTATAAAAAGTGTAGAGAAAGAGATCAAGCCTCACATCAATCAATTTGAGAAATTGGCTAAGCAATTATAAGTGTTATTACAAGGGATGAACATGTACACAGATTATAAATGTTGTTTATCCTGACGGTCATTCGATTAATTTAAGGTATAGGCGGCACGCAGATTGGTGTTGGCATACAGGAGGTTAGTGGATGATGAATAGAACAATCTTATTTGAAACGGAACGGTTGGAATGTGCGACTTGGAACGAAGGAGATCGTGCGCTGGCGTTTGCATTGTGGGGCGATCATGAGGTTGCCAAGTGGATTAGCAGCAAGGGATTTCTGAGCGAGGATGAGGTAGAGGCACGATTGACACAGGAGATTCAAAGGCAGAAGGAAGCGGGTGTGCAATATTGGCCCCTTTTTGAGAAAGAGTCGGAGGTGTTTGTCGGTTGTTGTGGCCTGCGTCCGTATTCTCCAGAAGAGGATATGTATGAACTGGGATTCCATCTAACCCGGGATCACTGGGGCAAAGGGTATGCCCAGGAAGCAGCGCGTGCGGTGATTACGTATGCCTTTGACGAAATGAAGGCGAAGGCACTGTTTGCCGGGCATCATCCGGATAATGAAGTGTCACGTCACATCTTGATCAAGCTGGGATTTGAGTATACAGGTGATGAACGTTATGAACCAACAGGAAAGAAGCATCCATCGTATGTGCTGCGAAAATAAGAAACCCCCGACCAATGAAGGACAGGGATTGAGGGCATCTGGTTTCCTCTTTTTTATAGAACTAGTTCATTCGAAACAATACGATGTGCGGTGACGATTTGCCCGGTGCTGTCTTTTCCCCACACTGAAATTTCAGTTAATGCAGCTGCGCCTCCACCCGTTGTGAATACATATTCGTATCCATCCAGGTTGGCATAGTAGGTTTGAGAGAAGACTTGCCCGGGGGTCAGATTAACGGATTGCAGCACATATAAGGTTCTCGTTCCATTCAGGAAATAACCTTCAATGAGTACATTGGACGTATTGATGGAATCGGTGTTGACCATTTTGATGGTGACCTGTTGTGTAGGCCTGCTACCACAGGAGAGGTTGTTCTCGATCGGGCCTGTAGAAAGGACTGCCATAGGTCCATCTCCTTTTTTTATGAATATCTTTTCCTGAGAAAAGCTAGAATAGCATATGTTAGAATCCACAAAAGCGTTTGGACAGAGAGATATATGTACTGAATGAAAAGGAGGAACTGAATCTTCTGTCCCAAGGAGATATATGTTTTCATGCTTTTTTTATTTCGCTTTCAGCTTCTATTAAGGTAGCAGAGGTAAGATAAGTCTTGTAAACCCCTTCTCGTGTTAAATAGATGTGTGACTGACCCCGCCGGGCGCCGGTGGGGTATTTTTTTGTTTTATTTTCAAATAAACAAAACTAAACAAAAATAAATAAAAGAATATATCTGTGTTTATTATTGACTACCAAAGATAAACAAAGGTATAATGAATGTGAAATAAAGAACTTACTATGTACGTGGCAAGCCATTTGATTTTCAATATAAGGAGAGATTGATCATGAACGTGACCCTTAGCAATGAAACAACGCAGGCTGCAGGTTTCCATATCCCATTTGTCCGTGAGATGGCTGAGATTACACAACATATGTGGAAAAATGGCTGGGATGAGCGCAATGGCGGTAATGTCAGCTATCTGCTGGAGGAAGAGGAAGTTGCTCAATATATCGATATCCATCATGTGATTCGCAAGATCAAACCGGCATTTTCGGTGCATGAGCTGGCAGGCAAGTATTTTATCGTGACCGCATCGGGCAAATATTTCAAAAATGTACTCGCTGATCCCGAGAGCAATCTAGGATTGCTGCGTGTATCGCAGGATGGACAGGAGCTGGAAGTGCTCTGGGGATTGAAGTCGGGAGCGAATCCAACAAGTGAGTTGCCTACACATTTCATGAGCCATATCGAACGTTTGAAATTGGACCCGAACCACCGGGTTGTCATGCACAACCATGCCACTCATGTATTGGCTATGACGTTTATCCACGAATTGGATGAGGCAAAATTCACGAAAACGCTGTGGCAGATGTGCACGGAGTGTGTGGTTGTATTCCCGGATGGGATCGGCATTATTCCATGGATGATTCCTGGATCAAACGAGATTGGACGCGAAACGGCTGAGAAAATGAAAGAATACCACGCGGTCATCTGGCCGCAACATGGCATCTTTGGAACAGGAACAACGATTGACGAGGCATTTGGTCTGATTGAGACGATTGAGAAGGCAGCCCAGGTGTTTATGCTGGTTGCCGGTCACGAGATCCGGCAGAGAATTACGGATGAGCAGCTGACCACACTGGCACAAGCGTTTGGTGTTACTCCTCGTCCCGGAATTCTGGGCAGTTAAGGAAAGCTGTATTGTTTTATAGTCAACGCATAGATCAAGGAAGTGGTCTTGGGTTCATTGAACCAAAGGCCATTTCCTTTTTTTTGACGAACAATCGTCATTTTGGTTCAAAAAAGTTCAAATTGCTGAACAAGAATGGCTTTGTTATCGATTATTGAATCGTAGAATGCATTATCACGCGCTGGCGAAATTCGGGTGAAATGACGTATTGTCAACGGCTCTGCGATTTTGCATAATAACAATGCTTCACAGATGAGAGACGGAAGGAAGTTATGATCATGCTTGGCAAAATGAAGAGAATCTTAATAGGCAAGCCCATGAAATCGGCTGAACTGGATGGAGAAAAATTGGGGAAATGGAAGGCGCTCGCCATCCTGTCCTCGGATGCCCTATCGTCCGTTGCCTACGGTACGGAACAGATTTTGCTGGTGCTCGTTGCGGCCGGATTCGCCGCCCTGTGGTACTCCGTTCCGATTTCTATCGCCGTGCTGGGATTACTCGTCATTTTAATTTTTTCCTATCGCCAGACGATATTTGCTTATCCAACAGGGGGCGGCGCTTATATCGTAGCCAAGGATAACCTGGGTACAACATCCAGTCTGATTGCCGGAGGATCTCTGCTGGTCGATTATATTTTGACCGTTGCGGTAAGTTCGTCGGCAGGGACGGATGCGATTACGTCGGCTTTTCCTATGCTGCATGACTACAGTGTTGTGATTGCTCTGATTATGATTGTTTTTCTAACCATTATGAATTTGCGGGGAGTGACGGAGTCAGCGTCTGTGCTGGCGATCCCCATTTATCTGTTTATCTTTTCGATTGCGGTTCTTATTATCTCGGGCGGAATCAAATTTCTTGCCGGGGGGATGGAAGCAGCTGCACCAGAATTCGGAACTAGTCTATCCCATGTGAGTATGTTTCTGTTATTAAAAGCATTCAGCTCTGGTTGTTCGGCCTTGACTGGCGTGGAAGCGGTAAGTAACGCAATCCCGAACTTCAAGCAGCCTGCTGAGAAAAATGCCGCGGGTACATTACTGCTCATGGGTTGTATATTGGGAGCCATGTTCATCGGTATCACCTTACTGGCTTATGGGTACGGAGTGAGGCCTGATCCCAAAGCAACGGTCATTTCCCAGATTGCTGAAGCGACGTTTGGCAGGGGCACGATGTATTTTATCATCCAGGGTGTAACGGCACTGATCCTGTTCCTCGCAGCCAACACAGCTTATTCGGCTTTTCCGCTGTTATCCTTCATGATGGCAAAGGATAAATACATGCCGCATGCATTTATGGTCAGAGGAGACCGCCTTGGTTTCTCAAACGGGATCATTTTCCTCAGTGTGATGTCTGCGCTGCTGGTGGTTGGGTTCAAAGGGAATACGGAAAGCCTGATTCCGCTCTATGCGGTAGGGGTGTTCATTCCATTTACCCTGTCACAGCTCGGTATGATGATTCGCTGGATCAAAGTCAAGCCGTCTGGCTGGCAGATGAAGTTGCTGGTCAATACCGTCGGTATGCTGACCACATTATCGATTACCCTGATCTTTATTTTCACCAAGTTCACACAGACATGGGTCATCTTTATCTTTTTGCCGCTCGTTGTTTATGTGTTCATGCGTATTCACCGTCATTATTGCAACATTGCAGATGAGCTGCGGATTGATATTCAGGTCGATAAGCCAGCCAAAAAAGGCAATACGATAGTCATTCCTGTTGCGGGCATTACCCGGGTCGTTATGAATACGATCAGTTACGCCCAGACGATGTCTGATCATGTGGTCGCGCTGTACATTGGCTTCGATGATGAGGCGATACGCAAGATGGAGCAGAAGTGGGAAGAATGGAATCCAGGTGTTCGTCTGGTCGTGATTAAATCTAGATACCGTAGCATTATGGGGCCGCTGAAGAAATTTATTGATACAGTAGAGTGGAAAACGGCTGAGACTGATCACATCACCATATTGATTCCACAATTCATCACCAAGCACTGGTGGCAAAATGTACTGCACAACCAGACCAGCTTCATGATCCGGGCTTATCTGATCAATTACAAAGACGTGATTGTCACCACGGTGCCATATCATCTTAATCGTTAACTCGAACGGTTAATCGCTTTACCTCGTTTGGAAGATTTACAGATTATTGTAAAATGAGTCGCTTTTATTAATAAGCAAACGTTTATATTCCATTTACACATCAAACCGCAGGGATATCTCCAAACAGTGGAGTTCTTGCGGTTTTTTGTCATGAAATCCGGTTTGGATACCGCTTTCGAGTGGATACACATTTCCGTAAAGTCCCTTGTCCATGATTAACGTTACGTTGATTCAGAATGAATTTTGCTGTGACATTCGACTCTTACACTAGATAACGTGGTGCTGAAGTTGATCTAACATTTCACACACACTGAATGCGTGAAACAAGGGGGAAGAAAATCCGATGAGTGAGCTTGATAACCGGATCAGCTTGCCCGCCGCCAAACGGCGCGTATCCGGTACGAGTGAGCGCCGGACAGCCTCGCTGCGTGTGCAGCGAATGCGGGAGAATCTGCTGGCCTATGGTTTCCTGGCACCATCGCTGCTTTTGTTTGCAGTGTTTCTGTTTTACCCGATGTTTAAGTCCGTGTACCTGAGTCTGCATTCCACAGATCCGACGGGGCAGATTGCGGCTTATGTAGGACTGGATAACTTCAAGGCTGTGTTCCAATCAGGACTGTTTATGCAAGGGATGAAAGTGACATTACTATTTGTACTGTTTACAGTGCCTACGGGCATGCTGGCTGCTCTGATTCTGGCTGCACTGACCCACAACCGGTTCAAGGGAATGCGTGTGTTCCAATTTGTATTCTCTCTGCCCGTGGTGTTATCCGTCGGTTCGTCAGCGGTGATCTGGAAGTTTCTATTCCACCCGACCCTGGGCATGCTGAATTATCTGCTTGGCAAAGTAGGCATCGATCCAATTCCCTGGCTCACCAGCCCGGATTGGGCATTGATTTCGATCTCCATCATGACGATCTGGATGAACCTTGGATTCAACTACATTATTCTATCCAGTGGTTTGGCAGGCATCCCGGATGAGATCTACGAGAGTGCCAAGATTGACGGCGCAGGACCCTTGCTGACGTTTCGCAAAATCTCGATGCCGCTACTGTCACCAACGTTATTCTTTGTTACGGTCGTATCGATCATTGGCGCTTTTCAATCGTTCGGTCAGATCAACATTCTAACCCGGGGTGGTCCGATGGACAGTACAAATGTTTTTGTATATTCCATCTATCAGGAAGCCTTCGTTAATTTCCGCTTTGGTACAGGTAGTGCACAGGCACTGATCCTGTTCGTGGTGATTATGTTGCTGACCCTGATCCAGTTCAAATGGGTAGAAAGGAAAGTGCATTACCAATGAGTGCGACATGGACCAAAACGCTGTTGTATGTATTACTGACGATCTGTGCAGCGCTTGTGCTGTATCCGGTGATGTACACCTTTTTCATGGCCGTGATGACGCCGGAAGATGCGAGTGCTTATCCGCCGCATATCATTCCAAATTCAATCGATCTGTCCAACTTTAGCGAAGTATTTGATATTGTTCCGATCGGTCGATTTATCGGCAATACCTTTCTTGTCGCAGGACTGACAACGCTTGGTCAATTGATTACAGCGAGTATGGCAGCCTATGCTTTTGCAAAAATGCAGTTCAAAGGCAAAAACGTCATCTTCAGCATGTTTGTCGCAACGATGATGATTCCATGGGAAGTGACGATGATCCCCAACTACCTGACGGTTCGCAGTTGGGGCTGGCTAGATAGTTACCAGGGGCTTACCGTGCCGTTTCTGGCAACGGCGTTTGGTACATTCCTGCTAAGACAGTTCTTTATGCAGCTACCCAAGGAATTGTTCGAGGCGGCGAGGATCGACGGTTGTGGTCATATTCGCTATTTCATATCGCATGTCTTGCCTTTGTCCCGACCGGCACTTGGAACACTGGCAATCTATTCATTCCTTAGCATGTACAATTCGTATCTCTGGCCGCTGCTGGTGACAAACACACCGGAAATGAGAACCGCACAGATCGGAATCTCGATGCTGGAGTTCCAGGAATCCACAGCGTGGAATCTTGTATTTGCCGGAACAGCCATGGTCATTCTACCATCCTTACTGTTATTGATCTTCGGGTTGAAACAGCTTGTCCGCGGAATGGCCGCAGGCGCGCTGAAGGGGTAGGGAGAGAAAGTTTTACAACTATTTAATTGAATTGAAGTGGAAACTCTGAAGGTTTTGATCTAAAGATTTTAATTTAGAGGTTTTGAATTAAACCATGTATCTTCTTACAAGGTCCACGGTTTGGATACCAGGAGCGAATAAAATGAGGCTCGTGCTTCAAATAAAATGTTGAAATGAACGACGGTAGTAGTGGAGGGGACGAAATCGATTCTGAAGAAGCAAAGCGTTCGCCTTTATCCCCGGATTTTCCCCTTTGAGAGGGGGAATGAGAAAAATCCGTGGATAAGAGCGATCAAAAGAACGATTCGTAACCGTAACGGCCACACCGCGTCATCCCCAAGATTTTATTGTACGCGAGCCATATAAAAGGAGAGCGATTTCGTTTGAAAAAAAGAGGAACATTCGCATTAATGCTGGCTGCACTCATGTTGGTCATTTCCGCTTGCGGAACAAAAGCTGAAACAAGTAGCCCGGCAAGTGGAGCACAAGCAGAAGCGGCCGCAGCTGAAACAACACAATTGACGTGGTGGCATTCCATGTCTGGCGCTGGGGAGAAAGCCATTAACCAACTCGCTTCCGATTTTAACGCTAGCCATCCCGACATTCAGGTGAAACCCATCTATCAAGGGAAGTACGATGAAAGTCTGAACAAACTCAAAGCATCCATGGGCTCAGACAGCGGTCCAGACATTATCCAAGTCTATGAGATTGGTAGCAAGTTCATGATCGATTCGGGCATGATTACGCCAGTACAACAGTTCATCGACAAGGATCAGTTCGACCTGTCCCAACTGGAGCCAAACATCATCCGATACTACACCATCGATGGCAAATTGAACGCCATGCCGTTTAACACATCCAACCCGATCCTGTATTACAACAAGGATATGTTCAAAGCAGCAGGTCTGGACCCGGAGAACCCGCCGAAGACGTATGAAGAGTTTGAGCAAGTAGCAAAAGCACTGGCGAAAGACGGTAAGCCAGGTGCATCCATGGCGATCTACGGCTGGTTTATGGAACAGTTCTTTGCAAACCAGAATGCAGATTATGTAAACAATGGAAACGGAAGAAATGAAGCAGCTACAGAGTCTCTGCTGAACTCCGAAGCTGGAGTGAAGACTTTAACGTGGTGGAAAAAGATGATTGATGAGAAGACCCTCTCCAATCTGGGACGTAGCACAGACGATACAACAGCAGCATTTACCGCTCAGCAAATCGGTATGACTCTTGATTCCACGGCTGGCCTGCGTAAAATCGTAGAAGGTTCAGGTGGCAAGTTTGAACTGGGAACAGGTTTCCTGCCTCGTCCAGTGGATGCCAAAGAAGGCGGCGTTGTAGTGGGTGGAGCGAGCTTGTACATCATGAACAACAAATCCGAAGCACAACAACAAGCGGCATGGGAATTCATCAAGTACTTGGCTACACCAGAGGTACAAGCGAACTGGAGTGTTGCGACAGGATACTTCCCTATTACGACAGCAGCCTACAATGAGCAAGTATTAAAGGATAATATGGCGAAGTACCCGCAATTCCAGACAGCAGTCGATCAATTGCACGCTTCCGCCGATTCGACAGCAACATCCGGGGCATTAATGGGTGTATTCCCGGAAGCCAGACAACTTGTCGAAGGAGCGATTGAAACGGTCCTGAATGGACAAGGTACACCACAGGAAGCATTGGATGTAGCAGCTAAACAAATTACAGACAAGATTGCGCAATATAATAGTACGGTGAAGAAATAATTGTAGGCTAATCTCACATTACAACCAGATGCGGCGTTCATCAATGATCGTCGCATTGTTGTAATTTTATGATATCCTCTGAGACCTAAGACGGATTTTTCTTAATGTACAACCTGATTGAACAAATGATTGCAACATTGATAACATGATGAACATTAACAGGTTATGTCTGATCATAGGCCAAGTAACAAAAGTATGGCTTAAAAGAATGAGGGATTGTATGTCAAAATAAAAGATATTTAATTAACATGTGTCAGTAGTTCGATTTTATATACCACGGATAGGCCTAAAGTCGAGATGACGATTTATGTAAAAAAACCTCCTACGCGCTAACAATCGGCAAAACCTACGAATAATTGCAGAATGTACTCATTCTCCAGACAAGATATAGCTTAGAAAGATTTCGCGAAAATCAGCAGGTATTGTAGAAATTAGTTCTCTATGGGCAAATGAATATAATATGTTTAACTCCCTAAAAGAGCTTGCAGACTCCCATCTGCAAGCTGATTTTTTTTTCTAATTAATGCCTGTTAATTTTCACCAAGTGAAGGTATAGTAGACAGGATTATATTGAAGGAGTGTTGACGAAATGCAAGATCAACCCGTTTTAATCGCACTATTTGCCATAGCGGCAGGAATTTTTAGTTTGCTCGGTGGTATCAACAATTGGGATTGGTTTATGAAGAGCTTTAGAGCAGGAATTTTTGTAAAGACTATTGGACGGCAGGGTGCAAGGGTGGTATATGGTATTCTAGGTGTCGTCATGATTGTCATTGGTGTATTACTGTTACTGATCGGATAGTTATTGGGAAATTAACGAACTCACTAAGTATCATCTACATACGATGTTCATGAGCGAAGGCAAAGTAAGAGGATATGTGAGAAGAGTCAAATGGAAAAAGCGTTTGAATGCTTAAAACAGCAGTATGCAGTAAGACCAGGATAGAATATCAAATCAAATAGCATGCCTGAAAAAAACATAGCCATAACAAAAAGACCACCGAAAAATTTCGGTGGTCTTTTACCAAATTCAGGTTTATCCATCTCAATCTGGTTTAATTATCTTTTAAGTCTTCAACAGAGTTGATCTCCATGTACGTTGGAACAACCAGACCTTGTTTAACTCCTGTCATGCTGACAGCGATATCTTCAATCTTGTCTCCATATGTCTTCCAGTAGTCCCCATGTGTGAGCGGGAGCCATACGGCTGGAGAAGCATCGATATCACCTGCTGCCAAGCCTGCCCACATGGGGCCAGCTTCGACTTGCAGTGCTTTGACTGTGTAACCCAGATCCGTCTCAAGCACATACTTCATCAGGTTGGTACTCGCAATTTCAGAGTCCCATGCAACATAACCGAGACGTAAATTGTCACCTTTAACCGGGGTTAACCCCTTGGTCCATTCTTCAATTTGGTCCGGATGTTTTTCCGCATAAGTCTTGGCAGCTTCTTCAGGCGAAACGCCCTTTTGAATGTCTACCATGATTTCACTCATTTGATCTGCAGTCCAATTAAAACGAGAGAAGAACTCATAGGCAACGGGATGATCTTCCTTGATTCCCTTACGTCCAACCGTGTGAACTTCCTCTGCATCGCCGAAAATTAAGTCGGGATCATCCAAATACTTCAGATCATACTGATTGAACATCCAGTGTGGAGTCCAACCCGTAACGATGATGGGTTCTTCATTTTTATAAGCTTTGTCCAACGATGCAGTCATTGCTGCTCCGGAGCCTTCAATCAGATTCCAGTTAGACAATTCATAATGTTTAATGGCGTTTGCTGTGGCCTTCATCAGACCTGCACCCGGGTCAATACCAACGATTTGGTGATTAACCTCTTCGCCCACATTAGCACTTGCCGATGGAGTGGAAGAAGCGGCACCTGTCTCCAGATCTGCAATCGAGTTTACTTCAGTCATGTACTTAGGAACCACGAGGCCTGTACGTACACCTGTCATATTAGCCCCCAGATCGTCCACCTGGTCTTTGTAACGTTCCCAGTAGTCTGCGTGTGTCAATGGCAGCCAAGCTGCTGGAGAGGCATCTACGTCGCCTGAGGCAACACCCGTCCACATTGGTCCGGCTTCGACTTGCAGAGCGTTAACTTTATAACCCAATTTGTTTTCCATCACATATTTTAGCAAGTTCGTACTTGCGATTTCGGAATCCCAAGCCACATAGCTGAGTTTGAATGCATCACCGTTCACTGGAGTCAGACCTTTGGTCCACTCAGCAATCTGATCGGCATGTTTCTCAGCATAAGCTTTAGCTGCTTCTTCTGCAGATGTGCCATCTTGGATAGCAGTCATCATTTCACCCATTTCATCCGATGTCCATTGGAAACGGGACAGGAATTCAAACGCAACAGGGTGATCTTCTTTCAGACCTTTACGGGCGATGGTGTGAATTTCTTCAGCATCACCGAAAGATTTTTCTGGATCTTCCAGATATTTCAGATCATATTTGTTGAACATCCAGTGCGGAGTCCAACCTGTAATAATGATTGGATCTTCATTTTTGATCGCTTTGTCCAGCGTGGCTGTCATGGCTGCACCAGAGCCTTCAATCAGAGTCCAGTCAGTTAATTTATAGTCTTCGATCGCTTTTGCAGCAGACTTCATGATACCAGCCCCTGGATCGATACCGATAATCTGATAGTTTACTTCTTGACCTACAGCATTGGCTGCTGAATTGTTGCCACCAGCCGAAGTTGTGCCACCAACGAAGTATTGTGAGAAACCAGCTACAAGCACAAGGAATGTTGCTGCAGCAGTGATCCATGCTTTTTGCTTGGCTGTAATGCGTGAGGTTTTTTTGCGACCTGGCATAAATACATTTTGTGTAAAACGGTCCAGAACAATCGCGAGTACAACAACGGCCAGACCGGCTTCGAAACCTTTACCGATTTGAAGCTGTGTTACAGCACGATAGACTTCCGCACCAATACCTTGTGCACCAATCATGGATGCAATAACAACCATGGATAGTGATAGCATGATGGTCTGGTTAATACCGGACATCACGGTAGGCAAAGCGAGTGGAAGCTGTACTTTGAACAACTTTTGCATGGAAGTTGAGCCGAATGCATCAGCTGCTTCAACCAATTCACTAGATACCTGTCTGATCCCCAGGTGAGTCAGACGAATCGTTGGCGGAATCGCAAATATAACGGACGCGATAACACCTGGAACGACACCTAGACTAAAGAATGTGACCGCAGGCAGCAAGTAGACAAATGCAGGCATCGTCTGCATGAAGTCAAGCAGCGGTGTAATAATACGCGCCGCAGTTTTACTGTATGCAAGCCAGATTCCGACAGGTACACCAAGCAGGATCGAAACCAATCCTGAAGTGATAACCAGACCGAGTGTGTCCATCGATTGGGACCAGTATCCCAAGTTATCTACGAGCAAGAACCCGATAACTGTAAATAGTGTCAGTGGGAGTCGTCCTACAAGGAACGCAAGAACACCCAATATGGCAATGAACAGGAGTGGATGGGGCAGCATGAACAGCCCGGAGAAGAATCCAACTACTGCCTGAATAACAATAGAGATTACATTAAACAATCCGGAGAGCGAGGAGCTCATCCAGTCAACGATGGATTCAATCCACGATGCTAGTGGTATTTTGGGAATCATTCGCAAGTTCCTCCTTTACTGCAACTTCACCGCTAAGTGCACCCAGCAGGGCACCGCGGACGATAACACCTTGCAGACGGCCATTCTCACCAACAACAGCGAGCGGCACATGGGCAGAACTTACAATCTCGAACAATTCATGAATCAGAGTCTCAGGCGACACTGTCGGCCCGTCCGTGATCAGAATGTCATTCAATAATTTGTTTTCGCGCATAGCACGGGTTGCATCTTCAGCTGTAATTACACCAAGCAGTTTGATCGAACGGTCAATGACAAACAGGTTGGAAATACCACGTTCGCGCATTAATTCGAGGGCAACACGAGGACCACGATCAAGCGTAATTGTTTCAGGGCGACGCATTACGTGAGATGCTGTAAGGACCTTGGACAGATCCACGTCTTCGACGAAGCGGGCCACATATGAGTTGGCCGGTTGAATCATGATTTCTTCCGGTGTACCGATCTGCACAACTGCGCCGTCTTTCATGAGGGCAATACGATCGCCGATGCGCAGCGCTTCGTCCAAGTCATGGGTAATGAAAATAATGGTCTTTTTCATTTTATCCTGAAGCTCGATCAACTCATCTTGCATATCACGGCGAATCAATGGATCAAGTGCACTGAAGGCTTCATCCATCAGTAGTACTTCCGGGTCATTGGCAAGTGCACGCGCCAAGCCGACACGTTGCTGCATCCCGCCACTGAGTTCATCTGGCATTTTGTCTTCCCAGCCCTTAAGGCCAACCAGCTCAAGTGAGGTTTTTGCCTTCTCCCGGCGTACTTCCTTATCTACTTTTTGTATTTCCAATCCATACTCCACATTATCAAGAACGGTACGGTGCGGGAACAACGCAAACTTCTGGAAGACCATGCTAATCGTTTTCCGGCGCACTTCGCGCAATTGTTCTTTGTTCATCTTGCGTAGATCCTTACCATGGACCAGAATTTCTCCGGATGTTGGTTCAATCAGACGATTGAACATCCGAACCAGTGTGGATTTACCACTCCCGGACAGTCCCATAATAACGAAAATCTCGCCTTCCTTAATGTCCATGTTGACCCGGTTGACACCAACCGTTATCTGTTTTTCTTTGGCCAACTTTTCTTTACCCCAACCTTGCTCCAGTAATTGCAGACCTTGCTCGGTTTGGGGTCCAAACAATTTACTTACGTTTTTCACTTCAAGTATGGTCATGTTTTCACCCCTTCTGATGTGTTGTGCACTTCGAACGGCTTTCAGCATCCATAAGCCCATACACTTATGCGCCCAGCCACGAAATCCGGTAATTGTTGCTTCGCTTCCCGTCTTTCTGGGTAACGTTTTTAAGTCTAACAATACTTAACCAGTATATCAACCGAATAAACAGTACATAATGTTTGTACAGTAAAAACTGTACAAAGTTTTCCTCCCATATGCTCCGTCATTCTCCTTATTCTGGCTAATAAGGTAGCTTTACATTTGACATTGCTTTTCCTACAATAGAAAATGAGCTGAATTGAAGCTGAATTTTTTGGTTAAAAGATAGTCATAGGCAATTGTAGCCTGGTAAAGTTCCCATTTTCATACATTGGGTGAATGAAAGCCCTCTGGCATATATGATGTCCGGCTGAGTGCTTTCCCATGTAAGCAGGACTTTTAAAGTGTTGCAATGATTTCGCCAAAGACTGTGGAATGTTCAGAATGGAGGTTGCAAGCATGGGCTTGGACCATTTACAAGAGGAACAGCAGGCAACCGTGCTGAAGATTCGTAAGCGCGTCATTGAAGCCATTGGACGTAATATGGATCTTTACGGCGTTACGCTGTCGACGGGACACTTATATGGATTGCTATTTTTTGCAGACAAACCAATGACCCTTGACGATATGGGACGGGAAATGGAAATGAGCAAAACGAGTATGAGTACAGGTGTACGAACACTGCTGGATTTGAAAATGGTAAATAAAGTGTGGAGCAAGGGCTCCAGAAAAGACCTATATGAAGTGGAATATGACTGGCATCAGACGTTTACGGATTATTTTGCGATTAAATGGAGAAAAGCCGTGGAGAGTAACCTTCAGATTCTACGCAAATCAATTGAAGAACTGAATCGACTAGTCGAAGTTCTGGATGAAGAGGCGGATGCTGAACTTATCCACATCCTGATGGAAGACAAACACAAAGTTTTGCAAGCGGAAGCATATTACAAATGGTTGGATCGGTTGATTGATACCATGGAAAATGAAGAGATATACAAGCTTGTTCCGAAGGAAGAGATTAAGGAACATTCATAATTACATGCAAAGGGCCCTTTCCGTTATAGGAGAGGGCCCTTTGGCCTGTGCAATATCTTACTGAATTATTAATGAAGGAACACGATGAAAAAGATAATCTTGCCCATCGTATCGACCTATGTTCACATCTAATGTCCGATCAGACCTGCCTGAGGAAAGACTACAGACTGCTGAGTAATCTGTTCCAGTTCGTTCAGAATCTGCAACCGGCCACCCGGGGTCCAGCATAACCGTTGCCAGTTCGAAATATCGTGAACGTTACCATACAATACAGCAGGAGATCGATTCCATGATGCCGTTTGTTTCATGCGTCGGAACACCTTTTCACTGGCAGGTTGAAGCGAAGCACGATGAATTAACAGGTAATCCGTGTCCAGCACGGGAATACTATCCGCTACATACTCATTTCTGGAACTTTGGGGAGATACAAGCTGAGCAGGCTGAAGTCCCAATTCAGCATACAACAAGTGATTTAATGGATGCTCGCCAGTCCCTTTTAAGCGAATGGACTGATTCGTAACCTCCATCAGAGCCAACCGTTTTTGTCCGAAATAGGGTTGCAGGTTCAGGCTTGCTTCAAGCTTGCGAAACTCAAGTTCTTTGAAATTCAGCAACGCTTGTTTCTCACGTCCGACCAGTTCGGCTATGCGAATATGGTTCTCTTTCCAGTCCTCAGTAGACTCCAAGATGATGGTGGGTGCAATACTTTTCAGGCGATCGTAATAGGGCTTGTGGTAATAATCACCGATGATCAAGTCTGGCTTCGCCTGCCGAAGTTGATCGAATTGTCTGGTTAATCGGCGTTCTTGTTCATATTCATCCGATTCTCGGTCAAACACACCTTCACCTTCCAGCACAGCTACCGGGCGCAGTCCAAGCGAGGCCAAGTTCTCATGGAATCCCATAATGGATGCCGTAGCTACGCGAAGTTGATCTCTTTTCATATATACGCTGGGAGCAATCCCCAAGGTTTGTTTGAATTTGCGGCTAAAATAATACTCATTACCATACCCGACAGATACCGCGACGTCTTTGAGGATACAGGGTTCCTCTGTCAGCTGTTTTTTTGCTTCGTTTATACGTAAACGATTCAGGTAATCGGTCGGTGACATGCCTTTTGCCTTCTTGAAACTGCGTGAATAAGAGCTGGGGGTGAGTCCAGCAATCTTGGCAAGCTGATCCATGCTGATTCCTTCACTCATGTAACGTCGCATATGCATAATGCTACGTTCCAAGGCAGGGTCCACTTTCTCATGATTGGCTTCTAGCCTGTTCTCTGAGAGAAATTGCAACAGCTCATGCAGCTGGCTATGTATGCTGATAAAGTGATCCGGTTGAAGACCGCGATAGGTTTCATACAGTTGTTCCAAACGTAATACAGCCTGCTGCTCATGACGAACCAGCAACCTGCCTGTCTCCCAATCCAGCGGGAAGGCGGGTGATGAGGTCATTTTCCATTCACCGCGCACTTGCTGCAAACAAACCGTATCCATGCTTAGCAATATACATTCGGTAACGTTCGAGCGTGCAGCGGCCTCGATGGTTGTTCCTGGCTTCAGTACAAACAAGCTGCCCGCTTGCGCCGTATAGACTGTATCATTCAGGACCAGAACACCGTCTCCTTGCAAAATAAGACAGAGCATGGGCCGTGACACCGTCTTGCCTTGCACACGGAAATTCTCCCCACGACGCACACGGCACATGGAGGAGAGGAGCGGTAGAGATGAGGTTTCAGCAATGAAGGGAAACTGTTCAGTCATACGGACCATCCTTTTGTCTTATTTTTCTTAATGATAACAATTATCATTCTCATATGGAAGATGTTTTTGAAAAATAGTTTTCGACAACCAAAAAAGGACTACCAAGAGCCGTTATGGCTGCATGGTAATCCTTTTTGTTATGGACATGCCCGTTGAATGGGCTATACGCCTGAATCAACATGATATGTTAGTACGGTGTCACCAATAGAATATTGTCGAGGAAAACGTCACTCATAACTTTTTTCCCTGTTCCACCCGTTTGCACGTGATACAAGCGATATTGATCTTTGGCATTGATGTAGAAGAGGCCCGCAACATCATCTCTGATATGGAATGCATCCCATTCGTCCCCGGTAAGTTTCGTTACCTTGAGGGCTGTATTAACCGAATAGAGTCCGTTGTTGCCTGAGATGTATGCTGCCGTAGATGTACCATTGGTCAATTGATTCGCAACATACGTTACATTGTTCAGGTTCAGATTGGCAGACTTGGCCACTTTGTTGCCCGAGACCGTTTTGGCATAAGCCTTTTTGTCTGCATCAATAAGGATAACCTTGTCTGTACCGAGTGCACTTACTTCCCGGACGCTCTTGTTGTGAAGCTGAAGTGTTTTGTCTGAAGTTGTTAACGCAAACGCTTTGCCTTTGGCGTAATTGTAATCCTTATTGCTGTCGAGAACGATTCCTTTGTTATACACGTAAAGATTGTTTCCCCAACCACCGGAATATACAGCATTCACATCCAGTTTGGCTTTGGGATTAACAGCGGTCGCTTTACCAGTGTTGTAATTCACCTTATACATGACAACAGCATTGGTGGAGTAAAACTCCTCGTAGGGGTCTGTATTTACCATCAGTTGCAGTTCGTTTTTGGCTTGATTTGTAAAATAACGTCCTTCCACTGCGCCTGCGGCAATCCGCTGCACAGCTCCAGCACCGTTGGACGTTTTGGACACGATCCACGTGTTTCCATTAACCAACGCATTATAGTAGGTACGCCCTTTGGTTACCAAGAGGAATGGAAAATCAGTATCTGCTTTGTCAGCAATCTTGGTGACAGCTGAAGCGTCACTATTGCCATTCGCGCGATAAATGGTACCTGTAGCATCCAGATAATAGATGAATCCGTTATCCGTGTAATAGCTGAGTACATCTGTAGCAAATGTCTCTGCCGCATCGCTGGACCCGTCATTCGGAACCCGAAGCAAGGTTGTGGAAGAAGCAGTCTGCGTGTAGTAGAGATAAGAGCCTGCCGCGAGCAAGTCCACCCCTTGGAAATCAATTAATACTTCTGTTGTATTGTTGCCATCCGCCGATACTTTGTACAAAACTCCGTCGGACTCATAATACACTGTGGATTGGCTAAGTGAAGCTGCCTCGGCTGCGGTTCCACCTCCCAATGTCACTGCTGCAATGAGTGTAAATAACAGCAATGTACAGATGGTGCGTTGTACGTATGTATACCCTGTTTTCATTCGTTCATCGTCCCCTTCGTTCTTCTATATGTATGTCGTTAATTCCTTATGTTATATCGGTAAACTATGGAAGATATGTTAGCTCTCTCAAACATGAAAAAAAGAAGAGAATGAAATTGAATTTCATAGTTATTCAAACCTGAAATCGAATTGCGCATGATGCTGCCAATCCCGTCCCAAAGCATTCTCCGCCTGACTTGATCGTGATAACATAACACTCAACCAGAGCAGCGAAGAGAGCCAACTGACAAACAACCAACGACAGGAGCGAAACGATATGATGAATATAGCAACGATTGGTACAGGGTCCATTGTAGATGCCATTTTATCTGCGATCAATGAGCTGGAAGATGTTACGTGTACAGCGATGTACTCTCGGAAGAGAGAGACAGCACAGGAGCTTGCGGGTAAGTATGGGGTCGATACCATCTATACGGACCTGGAATCCCTATTTTCAGATACAAATGTAGATCTCGTATATATTGCTTCACCAAACAGCATGCACTATGAACAGGCCTATCAGGCACTTCAACATGGCAAACATGTCGTCTGTGAAAAACCGTTCACATCCACGCTTCAGGAAGCAGAAACGCTGATTGCACTTGCAAAAGAAAAGAATCTGTTGCTGTTTGAAGCCATCTCCAACATTCATCTGCCCAATATTAAAGTCATACAGGAGCAACTACCAAAGCTTGGTCCGATCAAACTCATCCAGTGTAACTACAGTCAATACTCGCGCAAATACAATGATCTGCTTGTAGGGGAAACGCCGAACGTATTCAATCCACATTTCTCTGGTGGCGCGCTAATGGATATCAATATTTATAATCTGCATCTGGTCATGAATCTGTTTGGCAGTCCGAATACCGTATCGTATACCGCGAACAAGCATGCAAACGGCATTGATACGTCAGGAGTAGTGGTTCTTAAGTATCCGGAGTTTATTGCGGAATGTGTAGGTGCCAAAGACACAAACAGCATGAACTTTGTGCTCATTCAGGGGGAGAAAGGTTATCTTCAGGTTGTGGGAGGAGCAAACGGTTGCCGGGAGATCAAGCTTCAGATCGGGAATGAGTCTGCAGAGGCATATAATGCGCAGACCAAATCCAATTGGCTGTACTATGAGTGGGAAGCGTTCAGGGACATCCATGCAAGTGGTGATCACAAACGGTGTTACGAACTGCTCGAACACAGCCAGTCTGTAATGAGTGTACTTATGAGTGCACGTAAGGATGCCGGGATTGTATTTACAGCAGACCAGTGTTAATCGTTAATACGTATCGCTAATGCTCCCCATGTACAACATGTCGAAAATGTAGAGTACCGAGACCATCGAAGACATTTTGGACAGTCTTAACTGTTCATTGTATCCGTAAGCCAGCAGCGTTTCATCACAATGTCTGGACAGGGTTGAATGGTTGTTGCCCGTGACCGCGATGACTTTCATCTGTTTGTTGCTGAGCACTTTAGCGGCTTCAATCATGGATTGATTCTCACCTGTGTGCGAGATAACAAAAGACAACGTCAGGCTGTTGGGATTCATCGTGTTCAAGTAATGCATGTTGGGACTATTATGAGCAATCGCAGATATGCCGAGTTCATTCCACTTGGCACAAGCCTGCTGAGCCAGATAATAATTCATATCACTGCCATAGATATCGATACGTCCGGATTCTTTGACCCAGTTCGCGATTCGTAGCAAAACAGGAGCATTTAACATCCGGCGCGTATCATCTAGCGCCTGCTGATACAGGTAAGGAACGGAGTCGATGGCAGCCAGCACGTTGCCTTGTTCTGCAATTGCATGATCCTGCGTCTGCAACGCGGAAGGTATCTGTTGATATTCAAGAGCAAGCTTGAGCTGAAAGTCTGGGTACCCCTTGGTACCCAGCTTTTTGCATAGGCGAACAATGGTGGAAGAGCTTGTATAGGTCTGCTGAGCTAGTTCATGGGCTGTAGAATCAAATACAACTTCGGGGTTGCTCAGGATATAGTCCACAATATGTTTCTCCTGTGCCGTTAATTGTGAAGCATATTTTAATTTTTGAAGTAGTTTGGATTCCATACAGTTGTTCCATTCCTCTCTAAAATCATCCCATAGCATATATCTCCACATCATAACCTGCACTTATTTATTTCTCAATCTGTATAGCGGAGCGACAGTGTAGTTTGTTGATTTTCGTCGCTACACTCCACATCATTCAGATCTGACTTTCCGCCAGTTGCTGACGACTATTCCACGACGTGACCAGACGAAGAAGAACCACACTTATGAGCAGGAGCACTGCTCCAATCATGACTAACATCCAAGGACCAATCAGCAGCATGCCACTGGCTTGACCAGCGACTAAGGCGATGAGGGGAAGGACAATTAATCCGCCGAGTTGATAGGCTTCCTGGAACCCACGGACCTTGGCCGAGATCAGGACGTTTAATAAAATGACCATAAGACTGCAAGCGGGAACAACCCACACGACAAGTATTATCCAGTTCAGATTGGGAAACATCAACGTTCCAAACATGGGGTACATCAGAATATTGGCAATGATTCCGTAGATCAGGAAAGTAACCCAGGATAATAGAATGGAAGGGATCAGGGCAGCTAGCACTTTACCTTTAAAAAGAGTGTCCATACTTATCGGTGTGAACAACAATCCTTCCAGCGTCTTACGTTCCTTCTCACCAGCGAAACTATTGGCCGTCAGAATACTGGAGGCCATTACCGGAATGATGAGAAACAAGGGAGCGAACATATACATGGCCAAGTAATAGACAATACGATGATTATCTGTAGGCATGGAAGCAAGCTGAGGAATCTGTCCACCATGGGTTAACGCATCCAATGATTCGAGTAGAAAGCTGATGTTGCCCAGAGAACGAAGTTCCATTCTGGAGGCCGCCCACAGAAGGGCGGAGGGCATGATGATTCCAATAATCAGTGGAACAATCAACATGGGCAACCAGAGCTGTATGCTGGCTGTGACGGACCGGATATCTTTACGTACCAGTGCACGTATGGCTTGGCGGTTATTCATGGTGGTGTGCCTCCCTTATGGCAAAATAGATACTTTCCAGATCACTGCCCGTGATGCGGGCCTGATAGACTTGACCATGCTGCGTTAATTGTCTTAGCAGTAATGGAATATCTTCACGCGATGTAAGCTGAAATACTGCTTGATGTGCGGAGATTATTTCAGGTGTAAAGTCGGTTGCCGTGTGCCATCCTTCTGGCATGTCGGCTTCTACTTCGAGCTTCGGAGTGGACAGGTACCGGCTAACAATCTCCTGTTCCGTGCCTTCCTCCACGATGCGCCCCTTTTCCATGAAAATATAATGATCACAGACGGCTGACAGTTGGGACAGCACATGGGATGAGACCAGGATTGTCATCTTTTCTTCCTTATTTAACTGACGGATAATGCGTAGCACCATCTGAATTCCATCCGGATCCAGGCCATTGGTGGGCTCATCCAGAAACAGGATGGAAGGACGGTGCAAGAGTACTCGTGCAAGGCCCAAGCGTTTCTTCATGCCTGTGCTATAGGTGCCGACTTTTCGATGCTGATAATCCTGCAACTCGAAGAGATTTACAAGCTCGTCGATTCGTTTCTTGGCATGCTTCAGGCCAAAAACATCTGCGAAGAAAGTCAGATTGTCACGCCCGCTCATATTTTCATATAATCCACTTTGCTCGGTAAGAGTGCCACACATGGCAAGTACTTTCTCTGCCTCACAAGCGGCGTCCAATCCGTTAATGGTTACCTGTCCACCGGAAGCGCCCAAGACCCCATTCATGATACGGATCAGTGTGGTTTTGCCCGAACCGTTGGGCCCAATCAACCCGGTGACACTGCCTTGTTTAACTGTAAAACTGACATCATGCAGTGCTTGATGCACTTTGAATTGCTTGGATATGTTGCGTACTTCGATCATGTATATTCACCGTCCGATCTGAGTTTGGAGATTATACGTGTGGTAGGCTGATATCGTTCAAATGGACGACAAAAAAGATCTATACCTCCTTCAATAGTCCCGAATGTAAGATGCACATTTACCCTGAAGTCTGTCTGAAATCGGGTCTCAGGTTTGTTTTCACTCTGCCTTGTAACATGTATCCTTATTTTAGGGTAGAACATCCGTTTCATTGCTATTCATAACGTGGTAATGGAAGATAAGGCCTTACGTCTCATGAATGCCTGAAATATGCATATAACGCCGGTCTTGGTTATTCAGGGCCGGCTTGACGTGATGTTTTGGCGTGCCTGTCACGGGGAACGTCTGTTTCTAACGATTACATAATGAATTCGTCTAACACATCCATATGAATACATCGTATGGGTACATATTGTGTTTGGACGTAGAGGAAGGTGAGTGAGTCATGACAGCATCCAATGAATATCGTTTTCAAGTGAACCTGAGCGGGATGATCCAGATTTTATCCAACCATCTATATAGCAGTCCTAAAGTGTTCTTGCGAGAACTGATGCAGAATGCGACGGATGCGATTACCGCACGAACGGAGTCGGAGCCAGGGTATCAGGGTGAAGTGCGTGTTGAACTGACGGGAACAGGTGAGCAATTGACCATGATGGTGGAGGACAACGGCATCGGCTTGACTGAAGCTGACATCCATGAATTCCTGGCCATGATTGGACAATCCTCGAAGAGGGGGCAGCAAGCGCTGCTGGATGGAGAGACGTCCTTTATCGGACGTTTCGGGATTGGGTTGTTATCCTGTTTCATGGTGAGTCATGAAATCGTCATGCTGACGCAATCCGCGAAGGGCGGCCCTTCGATGGAGTGGCGGGGCAAGCCGGATGGCACCTATACGATTCGACAGTTGGACACACAGCTGTCCCCGGGGACCAAAGTATATCTGCGTTGCACACCGGACGCGGCGCACTACTTTGAACCGGATTATGTGAAAGAAGCTCTGTTCTATTACGGAGCATTATTGCCGTATCCGGTCACGCTGTATCATGACGGCGCGCAACATGTGGTGAATAGCGAGACACCGATCTGGCTGATGGACCCTGCACTCGCACGTTCACGCAGAGCGGAGGTATTGGCATTTGGTGAACGTCTGCTTGGCGAGCAGTTCCAGGACTTCATTCCGTTGACGACAGCTTCAGGCCGTACCGGAGGTATTGCTTTTGTACTGCCACACGCAGTTAATCTGAATGCCAAGCGTTCTCACCGGGTTTACCTGAAGCGAATGCTGATTTCGGAGAAGGCTGAGAACATTTTGCCAGAGTGGGCTTTCTTCGTGAAATGTCTGATCTGGACAGATGAGCTTCAACCGACGGCATCACGGGAACATTTCTATGAAAATGAAAAATTGGAGGAAGTTCGCTCCGAACTCGGAGACGCACTTCGCAAGGGACTGGCCGATATGGCTGAGAGCCAGACGGAACGGCTTCAGAAGCTGATTCGCTTGCATGCTCTGTCCATGAAGGCACTAGCTGTGCAGGATCAAGCATTCTACGCGATGATTCATCGCTGGCTGCCATTTGAGAGCACGAGGGGTCACCGTGAACTTGGTGAGCTGATCGATGAAGGAGAGACGTTGTATTTCACGTCCTCTGTTGATGAGTACCGTCAGATTCATCATGTGGCATCCGCACAATCGATGCTGGTGATTAATGGTGGTTACATCTATGACAGCGAGTTGATGGCGACACTGCCAATGACCGTGCACAACGTACACACGGAGCGGTTACAGCCGGATCAGGTCTCGATGAGTTTCACCGATGTGCCACCCGCTGAACGCAATCAATATTATGATGCCTTGCGACTGGCCGATTCTGCTCTGCAGCGCTTCCGCTGTCGGGCTGAGGTGAAAGGTTTTAAGCCATCGGATCTGCCGGTGTTGTTCACGCTGTCTCAGGAATCCTCAACACTTCGTGCGCTTGAAAAAGCAAGCGAGGAGAGCACGGAATTGTTCTCGTCTGTTCTGGGTTCATTATCTTCTAACATGAGTTCAGCAGGGTACTCAACCTTGTATTTGAACGTGAGTAATCCGATCATTCAGCGGGTACTGACATCACCGGATGACCAGATGACACCGATTGCCATCGAAATGTTATACGTCAATGCACTGATGATGGGGCATTATGCCATGAGCAAGCAGGAGCTTGAAGTGTTAAATCAGGGCATTGTTCGTTTTATTGATTGGGGTTTACGTGCAAATACAGATCGTAAGGGGGAAGCCTGATGAAGACAGAGATGGATTTTGAAGAACTGATGGACGAAGCCTATGGTTTGCCCAATGGTCCGGCGAAGCTTGGTATGCTGGAGGAAGCGGCAAGAGTTGCCGATGTGAACGGCATGGAGGAAGAGGCATATGAAGCAAGATCGGAGATTGTGGAGACAGCAACATTCTGTGGTTATCCGATGAAAGCACTGATTGCTTTTTCCTGGCAGCTGGGCAAGTTCGACCAACAGCCCGAAGAATATGATGAAGAAACGTTAATGTGGTCGTACAAATGGATATTGGGCAAGATGCCCGACTTCCCGGAAATATCACGCGAGAAGATCCTAGAGCTGTTGGAGGATTTCGGACGGCGCTTCAAGTCCTACGGTTACAGCGAACGCTCCTACTGGTATTATCGGTTCCGGATCTTTATGGATTTTGGGGAGCTGGAGGAAGCGGGACGTAGTTATGATCGATTCAGAACGATGGATCGTGACTTTATGAGTGACTGCGAAGCCTGTGAGCAGGATGAGATTATGCGATATTTCTTGTTAAAAGGAGACGATGAGAAGGTGTTGGAGGCGGCACAGCCTATCCTTAAAGGGCGTATGAGCTGTGCAGAGATTCCGCATCTGACTTTGTCTGAAATTTTGATGCCGCTATATCGGTTGGGACGGACTGCGGAAGCAGATAAACATCAGATCAAGGGATATCGCCTGATTAAAGGCCAGAACGATTTTGTGCAGAGTTTTGCGGAGCAGATGGATTATCTCACACGTACAAATCCGGCAAAAGGCATTGATGTGCTGGAGGAAACACTGGTGTTCGCTGCTGATCATGAAGATCTTTACGCCAAAATGTTGTTTTATGCCAGAGCAGCATCGTTGCTTCGCCGCTGGGTGGAAGAATCTCCAGAATACCGATTGCGTCTGCCAGCGTCCTTCCCGTATGAAGGCGATCCGGGCGACCTGCTCAAGCTGGCCGATTACTTTGCGGAGCATGCTCAGACCGCTGCAGCTAAGTTTGATCAGCGCAACGGGAACCACCATGTATCTTCGTTGATCGAATAGAGAAGGATATAACTCAGTAACAGATCGCTATAATAAGTTATGAAAAGTAACGAAACAGGCTTGTTCAAGAAGGATCGTATCCTTCTGAACAAGCCTGTTTTTTTCTTGCATCATAAGCATGATCAATCTAATCGGTATGAAGATGTTTTATTTTTATTGTGCTGAAGTCACAGAAGGGACCGGCGCTGGTACAGGAACCGGCGCAGTTTCAGATGTCTCATCTGCAGGCTCAGCTCCTTCAGCAGGTTCTGCTTGTGGCTGCTGAGCAGCCATCAGTTCAGCGACGATTTGATCTGTTGGTTGGGTAAGCAGCGCATACATGATCGCAGCCTCTTCCTGACGAATCAGAGGTTTGCGGGAAAGGAAATCAACAGAACCATCCTCCATTACCTTCACCTCGGGGCCATGGATACCAAGCTTCGCCATCATCTGAATGGCTGGTACAGCCCATGCATCTGTGTGCCCCGCAAGTTTCACATCATTGAACAGTTCGCTAGGATATTGTAGTTGCATAATTCTCCACATCATGACCATTGCTTCCTGTCGGATAATCACTTGATCCGGCTTAAATTGCTGTTCGTCCGTGCCAGTAATCATACCCAACTCATATCCGAGTTGAATATATCCGGCTGCTGCATGATCTGCCCAGTCGGTGCCAGCAGGAGGCGTAGTTTTGCTGGGCTTCAATCCACTCAGTTTAAGGGTGTTCTCAATAAATTCAGCTCGTGTCACACCTGTTTTTGGTTGGAAAGACTTGTTGCCATCATTCTCATAATATCCAAGAGATTGTATGGCATAGATGGCTTCAGCATAAGGACTGTTCTCACGAACATCCCGGAAGCCCATAGGCTTTTGACCTTTTTTCTCATAACCCATAGGGTTGAGGTAAGGTTCTTTCATGTATGTGGTGCCATCTGCATATTCTTTGAATGCTGTGAATTGACCAGTCAATTCATCTTTGAAGAGATTATCTTCCACCTGAATCAGGTTGCGTTGACCTAGGAATACATCGTTAATGCTCAGTTGTCCTGGCTTATCCCCGCCACCTTTCAGGGAACTTACAATCGTGCTAAGTCGAAGATCGGCGTACAATCCGGTGAAGCGTTGCAGCTCGGCTGCGGATTGCGGCGTGTATTCCTTGAACTGTACAGGCTCTGCATATTGTGGGAAGAAGCTCTGAATGAATGCAGGGTAGAACAGATTACGAAGTGCTCCATTTTGATTATACGTCAGGAAAACGCCTGTATTTTTCTCGGGAATAAGGAAGAGATAAGAGCTGAATCCGGTCAGGTCGCCTCCTTTTGTAATAATACTTGGACTACTTCCTGCTCCGGGAAGCTGGAATGCAGCTTCGAATCCATACGTGGTGTTTGGTAACAGTGGATGAATGGAAGAACGGTACTGTTCCATGCTTTTCACTGTGGATTCCTTGAAAATTCGCTTGTTGTCCTTCACGCCATCATTCAGGAACGCAATCATGAACTTCCCGATGTCCTCAGCGGTAGACAACATGCCACCTTGAGGCATTGGTGTTGGAGAGATAGTGTACAGATCAAGCGGATTGTGTGCCGCATCATAGCCTGTGGCCAGCTGCTTTTGGAACTTTTTGTCCAGCATGAAACTGCTGTTATCCATTCCTAGCGGTTTGAAGATATGTTGTTGCATGTAGGATTCAAAGGGTTCGCCGCTTACATTTTCAACAATCATACCAAGCAGCAAAAACGAGAAATTATCGTACATATAGGCGCTACCAGGCTCGCGAACGACAGGAGGCATGTGTTGCTGTGCGTAATCCTCCATCGCTATGTACTTATCAAAATCAGTATGGATGTCTTCCTGTTGCGGATCACGGATCTCGAATCCGGTCGTGTGTGTGAGCAGGTTCTCCACAGTTACAGGTTTGTCAAAAGGATTATCAAATTCGAGCCCTTTCACATAGGTCTGAAAGTCAGCTTGCAGATCAACCTTGCCTTGCTCTACCAGCTGCATTACAGCTGCTGACGTGAACGTTTTGGAGACAGAGGCTACACGGAAAGCGGTATTTTTGGGATCGATCGCTGTTTTACTCTCCACATCGGAGAAGCCATATCCTTTTTCCGCCAGAACTTTGCCATCCTTCACAACAACAACGGAGGCTCCCACATAATGGGCTTTTGCCTCAGGTGAATCGAAGAATGAATCCAGAAATGCTGTAGCTGATTCGGTTGTCAGCGCTTTCGTCTTTCCTTGTTCAGCAGCTACTGGAGTTGCGGTCTCCGCCTGAACTGCGGGTACCCACAGACTGAGAGACAGAACCACTGCCATAAAAGCTCCTGTTAGGGAGGTGAACCTGAAACGGGTCTTTCGTTTGGATAAATGCATGCAAACACTCCTTTATGAAAATATTTACAAAATAGTTACCTAACCATGTATTACTGATTACTCGCACGATAGGTTTCACGATAATAGATTCCGATGTTGGCAATCCAGATCACAGAGAGCATTACAATCGGGAATGGAGCAAAGGTAAAGAGCATCGAATATAGAACCATAGAGACCATTCCAACACCAAGAAGTACATTCATCATCTGAAAAGAACGATAGGCTGCGCGATAGACAATCCATTTCTCGCCTTCATCCAGCTTCTCAAAATGATCTTTCTTCATATTGCGCGAGTTCAGATCCAGAGTGCGTTCAGGATAATAACGGTTGTATCGCTTCACAGTCAGAGTTTGCACGACCACGACGATGATAATAGAGATACACGAAGCAACAAAATTCAAGAGGTTGAACAGTTCTGGAGAATTCGGCATGGTTCGGTTGGATGCATACAAGGACAAGGCAAGTGCTGCCCAGGTAAACGTAAGAATAACGCTGAATCCGCTGAGGATCATCGCTTTTCCGAGGGAGCGCTCTGCGGGTGAGATGAGTGAATCGGAATCTCCATAAGCATCATCTTCCATGGGAGGGACAGATGGCGTGCGGGAGAGACTGAAGATGTTCCACACCGTCATAACTACCACAAGAGCCGCCAGGATTGCGAATAAAAGATCATAGTCATAATACACGGACAGCGTCCAGTTCAAGTCAGAAGGGAGTTTACTCACTCCGCTAGCGCCGAGAAAACCAACTACAGCGCCACCGGCTGCATACAAGGGAAGACGCAACCGCTTTTTAATGGACGAGGATGATGAATTTTTCATTTTAATCTCCACCTTTCAGTTCAAAGATTTTTTCGACAGGTTCACGAAATACATGTGCTATTTTTAGTGCCAGAACGACCGACGGAGAGTAATCTCCACGCTCAATCAGGGCAATGGTTTGACGGGATGCACCAATGAGTTTGGCCAGTTCTGCTTGGGATAGCCGGTCTCTGGCTCGTAACTCCCGAACGTGATTGTGTAATTCTTCCACTTGCTCACCTCCATGAACCTAATGTACATGATATTTGACTAAATGTAAACTATAATATACAAAATGTTAAAGATAATTTACTTTTGAACGTTGATCATGGACATGAAAAAGAGAGCCAGTTGGGCTCCCTAGGATGATTATTTTGTTGTCCGAAAAGTTGCCAGAAAAGTGAAATCAAGATGCATCTGCACACGGCAGATGTTGATTCTGTTCCTCTGCCTTCCGAAGTAACATTCGGAAAAAGATGAGCGCTCCAAGCCCCATCAGGATATACAGACCAGCCATCGCATAGGAGGGCAGAAAGGCTCCAATGGTTAACCCGAGACTGCCGAGAAGGGCAGCAGCGTTGTAACTCAACCCGTCAGCAGCCATATAGGCAGCACGGTCCGAATCTGGAATCATACCCGCGAGCATGACCTGACGAACAGGGGCATACATCAACTCTCCAATTGTTAGCAATATAGCGGATGAGATGAGTAACCAGGCCCAGTTGCTGAAAGCAAGTACGGTGAAACCTGCGGTGTAGAGGAGCATACCAACAGTCATAATAGATCGGGACTGGAAGCGACCTATCCATCTGGTGAATGGAATGGCAACCAAGGCAACCATTACGGTGTTGATGACCATGATCAGGCTGAACATATGCAGACCTGAGATATCTGAGCCGAGCAGTTGGGCGGTGAATTCATTTTTTAGACGAACAGCGATGTATTTATCCAATTGAAATTCCAGGGAGACTGCAAGTACAGTAGCCGTGAAAAATATCATGAAACGTTTGTCCTGAAAGACCGCCCAGTAGGTTTTCAATATGTTCCTCTGGATGGGAGCATCGCCATAACCTGATTCACGTTTATCCATTGTTTCACGAATCAGTAAGATCAAAATAAACAGGGTAGCTAGGCTTTCAAGGCATACCAGACTGAACAATAGGAAACGAAATGATTCGAAAAACAGCCCGCCCATCAGTGCACCAAAAGTTACAGCAACATTTGTTGTCCAATATTGCAACCCATATACATAATGACGTTCATGTTCACTGCTCACGTCGACAATCATGGCATTAGCAATCGGCACGGTGATCCCTGAACTGAGACTGCTGAGCAGAAACATGAGGCAAGTGACGATGATCGAATCCATCCACGGCGAATTGGCGATGGCCAAGCCGAGTAGAGCCATGACTTGGAGACTTTGTGCGATCACCATTAATTTTTTTCGTCCAATTCGGTCAGACCAATATCCTGCCCACAATCCCACAATCATGGAAGCCACAATATTGACCGTCAGCAATAACCCCGCCAAACCTGCGCCAATCTGAATACTCAGATAGATCGCCATGAATGGAATGATGGACTTTTGGGTCAGATCGGTGAAAAAATCAGTAATGATACGTATCCTGATGTTCGGGTGCAGATCGGCGTATTTCATAAATCGTTGTTCTTCCTTCCCACTGGTCATGTTGATGTTACTGAGTATAATGGAGGAAAACCTGAAGAAAAACTGTAGAAGCATCCGGATGGATTTCGTATTTTAGCAGAAGGTAGGGTAACTATGGACGTATCAGAACATTACATTCAACTGCGATTAAACTTTCCACATGTACATGATGAACAAGAAGTACTTACAACGGTAGGTGAACTTGCCGATCTTTTATGTTGTACCATGCGCAATATGAACCTCATTATGAACAAATTCAAGGAGAACGGATGGGTCAGGTGGAACCCGCAGCGCGGAAGAGGCAAAAAATCGATGCTGGTATTTTGTGTCCCGTTGCTTGAAGTGGCGCGTGAACGATTTGACCATCTCCTGGATGGGAACAGGATGGAGGACGCCTATGAACTGGCCGCCACCTTACCAATTACGATGAGAGAACATCTTATGCAGCAAATGCAGCATCAATTTGGTCTGCGTTCGAATGGAGGGGACAGAGGACGAGTGGATACATTGCGGATTCCACGGAATATCCCTTTTAAGACATTGGATCCCACGCAGACGGCCATGTGGGGAGAAGTTTTTATTGTTGCAGAGGTTTTTGATCGTTTGGTTCGTTATAATGCTGAACACCAGGTCTGTGAACCGAGTCTGGCTGTGGCATGGGAGAGTCATTCAGAGGGGAGCGAATGGACTTTTTATCTTCACAAAGGTATACCATTTCATCATGGCAGAATATTGGATTCAGAGGACGTGAAGTTTACCTTTGATCGCATTATCTCTGACAATAGTAACCCGTGCAGGCCTCTGTTTGGATCTATTGAGCGCATAGAGACGTTGGACGAATTGACTGTACGTTTTGTGTTAAACAAGCCTAACTTCATGTTCCCGGATCTGATGAGTAGTATGTCTGCATCGATCTTGCCGAGAGATGTGGAGATGAATCCGCTCCATCTGATTGGAACAGGACCTTATCGGTTGACGCGTCATGATTCCAAGCTGCTTGTGTTGGAAGTATTCCCTTCCTACTTCCAAGGCCGAGCCTATATTGACCGCGTTGAAATATGGCAACTTCCCCATTCTGGGAGGGTGGAGTCCGTCATCAAGCATAATATATTTCCGGATGCGGAGCCTCGTGCCGTGCAGCATGAGATGCAGGGTGGCATGTATATGACGTTTAATATGCAAAAGGAAGGGCCGCAGCATGATGTGAATTTTCGCCGGGCTGTTCAACAGCTATTGAATGCGCAGGAGTTGTCGCAAGCGCTCGGAAGCACGAACACGCAGGCTGCTTATAGTCTGATTCGAGGACGAGTACAGCAACCTTTAAAGGTGGGTTCAGATCAAGGGGAGCCATGGAAACAGCAATCGGAACAAATAGAATGTTCGGTCACACCTGTACCTGACCTTTCCGTGGAGACCTCACTGGCGCGGGCCTCAGCATTATTGCGTCATAGCTCTTATCAAGGGCAGAGTTTAAGTCTGTGGGTGGAAGAAGGCGAGAAGATGGAGGCAGATATGGTCTGGTTTGCAGAGAGATGTAAACAGATTGGCCTGCATATCAACATTATGCCGGGAGATCCGGTCCACGCAGTCTATCAAGATGGGTTTGGGGATTGTGATCTGATCTATACGGGAGAAGTATTCAATGATCATGTCGTGCTGAGTCTCGTGACGATGTACACCTTCCAGAATACGTTATTCCTGATTGCGATGAATGATTACTGGAGACATGAACTGGAACAGGAATGTGGACGAGTGGTCATGATCCAGGAAGCTGCGGAGCGGTTGAATAGATTGATTCGGCTAGAAGATCGACTGATTCAGGAGGCATTGCTTCTGCCCACATACAGCTTCAAGGAAGAACACGCCCATCATGATTCACTGAGAGATTATCGTCTTGCGGGGTATGGTCTGCCTGATCTGCGCAGATTGTGGGTGAAGAGAAGCCCTGGGGCCGCTGAAGAGAATACGAGTTATCCGGTGTATATTCCGTTGTGGTAGGATTAGCTGCCACAACGGAAATGAATCAGGCGTTTTCTATATAAATTGAACTAAACATTTATACAAAATGGAGAGGACAGAAATAACCTGAGGAAGCAGAGCGTTCGCCTTTATCCCCGGATTTTCACTTTATGAAAAGAAATCAAAAAAATCTGGGGATAACAGCGATCAGAAGGTTGTTCTGTCATCGGAGTGACCAGTGTAAATATATTCATTAGTTCAATTTATATAGTTTCAGATCATTTACGAAACCCTGATGAATTCAATAGGCTTTGTACCCGGTTCAAGCAACAAAGGAATGGAGATGGATTGAGCAACTTCTGAAGATTCATTGAGGGTAAATGTATACGTGATCTTCAGACCGAATAACACAAATTCGACGGAAAACGTATCTTTCCCGGTGTATTCCATGGGCATTTCAATGGCGTTAAAGGTTGCTTGCAACCCGTCCGTTGTCTCTTGAATCGACATCTCGCCATAACCAGGATGCGTGTAAATACCCGCATAAGCGGTGTAAGGGCGATCACAAGGTATGATGTGAGGTTCTTCAATATTTTCCTCAACGGCAGTGTCTGCTTGAATAGGCACTTCCAGAGGATTCTCCGGATCAGCCTCCGTTTCTGTTGATTCTTTCCCCATTAATTTTCTCAATTTGAAACTCCAATTGACGGGTTCTAATCCAAGCAGTCGGTCCATGATACGAAAAGCAACCGTATAGGGAATTATACTTCCGTTGGTATTACTCAGAACCACGATTCCAATCTGTTCCTCTGGCAAAAAGGCAACTTGTGATGCAAAGCCATCAATAGCCCCACCATGATGAATCATGGCATGTCCACGATAAGGCTCAATCATCCAACCCAGACCATATGTACTCATAGGCAGTTCTTGGCTTATAAACGGCGAATCACTGGGCATCTGAGGACTATGCATAATCTTCATCTGTTCCTTAGATATCAATGACGTTCCTTCCCATTGACCTTGATGCAACTGGAATTGAAGCCATGCAATCATATCGATTAGATTGCTGTTAATGGAACCAGCAGGTCCTATGGCATCAATGGCTCGAAAAGGTATTCTCGTATTCTGACCATCCTTCTCCATATAAGGGTAAGCATAGTCAGGCTGAAGTTGCATTTTTTCAACAGAGAACAGACTTGAGTTCATACCCAGCGGATTAAATAGAGTCTTCTGAACCATCTGCTCCCACGAAGTTTCATTGAGCTGTCCAACCAGATAACCTGCCGTCATGTACATCAGGTTCTGATACTGCCATTTGTTTCGGAAATCCTGATTTGGCTCCAGATACTGTAATGTTCGAACAAGTTCTTCTCTTGTACGCGGGGAGTTGTACCATACCAACTCATGCCTTGGAAGACCCGAACGATGACACAGCATGTCGCGAATAGTTATACGTTCTGTTGCGACCGGATCAAACATCTGGAAGTCTTTCATATACGACTTCACAGGGGTATCCCAGTCCAGTATCCCCTGATCCACAAGCAGAGCAGCAGTTGCTGCGGTAAAGGCTTTGGTACTTGAACCGATGGCAAACAACGTATTAGGGGTAACTTCAAGTTTGGACTCCAGGTCACGATAACCGTAGCCTTTTTGCCAGACGACTTCATCCTTATGGACCACCGCCACCGCTGTGCCGACACCATTCCATAATTGAAGCTGCTCGTCGATGAATTCATCCAGTCCTTCCAGTGATGTGCGAAGCTTTGTTGTCGTCATACCTTTTCCTCCTAATATTCAATAAAAAGAATAATCTCCTACAATTCACTATGCCTTTTCTGGATAAAGTTAACATCCTCCCTGAGACTGATTTTGCGTAGCAATGCCGTATTAACGGACTTCACCGATTGCTTGTCAAACTAGTCCGCATATATCGAACAAGTCCCTCATAACATGTACTAATCAAGTAGGGGTTCTGCTGCAAGCACAATCCTGAAGTGAAAACATGTGCTAAAGGGGATGATGTCATGCGCCGAATATCATGGATGCTTGCCATGGTATTGGTCTTATCGGCCTTACTTGCCGCCTGCGGGAAGAAGGATGCGGCAGCTGTGGTCAAAGATCTGAACGAAGTCGTAGGAGAGATGGAAAGTTACCAGGGGGCAGGCGTGATGACGCTGCATACCGGAGATACGCCGCAGCAGTACAAGGTCGAGGTATGGCATCAGAAGCCTTCCTATTATCGTATTGCGTTAACGAATGCAAAAAAGGATGTAACGCAGATTGTACTGCGTAACGATGAAGGCGTGTTTGTTTTGACACCGAGCCAGAACAAAAGCTTCCGTTTTCAGAGCAATTGGCCAGATAATCAAGGACAGGTATATCTCTATGAAACATTGATTCGGAGCATTACGGGGGATACAACCCGTCAGTTTGCGGATGAGAAGGAGAGCTATGTTTTTGATGTAGCTGCCAATTATAATACACATGCACTCGTCAGACAGAAGATCTGGCTGAACAAAAGTGATTACGCACCGAAACAGGTTGAGGTATCCGACTCCAATGCCAATGTGGTCGTGGATGTGAAGTTTGATTCCTTCAAATTTGGTGCTGCATTTGAGAAAGACGCCTTTGACATGCAACGTAACATGACAGCAGCTACAAAAGAGGGCGGCCAAACAGGAACGGATTCTGGTGTAACTCCTGCGGAGCAAACAGGTGAGGGCGGTAAAGAACCTGCCAATCCTCAGACTGCGCCTGAACCTGATGGAGCCGTTACTGATGGACAGTCGGGTGTAGGTGGTGACACAGAGCAGCAAGGCACAGAAGGTGCTGCAACAGGTCAGGAAGGCGAAGAGCCGACACTTGCAGAACCGGAAGGGGCAGACAGCTTCGGCGTGATTCAGCCGACCTATGCGCCGGAAGGCGTGCAGCTCAAGGACGATCAGATTCTGGAAGAAGCGGGAGACTATTCGGTTATGCTTCGTTATGAAGGAACGTATAATTACACGATATTCGAAGCCAGACCACAGGATCGAGCTGTATCACTTGCTCCATCCAGTGTAGTAGATCTTGGATTCACACTGGGGATGATCAGCGGAGATGCATTGAAGACTCTGACATGGATGACAGATGGCATAGAATATCGGATCACCAGTGCCGACCTGCCTCAGAACGAAATGGTACGCATTGCAACATCGATGCAGGAAGAGTCAGGCAAATGATTTTTGAACAAATGAACGAATAGTAGCATAAACATAAGGAATGCTAAGAAGCATCGGAGACCTGTTCTCCGGTGCTTTGCTTTGATGTAAGAAAGGTATTCATTTAGCGCTGTTTTTCTTACCCGATACACTCAATAAAGCAAAATGCGCTTCTACGCAGAGGGAACCGGGTAAATAATCGATATAAGCAGATTTTGCTTGGGTGAAAAGTGGGATTTTGCCCTGCTAATCTCGCTTATCGGTCTTCTTCTGTGTTCGCATTTGTTCTTCAAAAGGCGCACCTTACAGCTGTTTTTGGATGCGAAACTTCGGTTCATTTGACAGTCACATGCTGGAGCATTACGATGGAGTCTGACGTGAGCCGGATTAAGATGATTAGAGAAGGTGACTTAACGTGCAAGGACAATATCGGCCGACCCAAGCGGAGATCAATTTGGATCATTTGTGTACTAACGTAGAAGCTTTCCGCGAGGCATTGCCTCAGGGCATGAAATTCCTCGCCTGTGTGAAGGCCAATGCCTATGGACATGGAGCGGTGGAGACGGCTAGGGAACTGGAACGAGTGGGTGTGGATTACTTAAGTGTGGCTTTTCTTGACGAAGCTCTAGAACTGCGACAACATGGGATTACGATTCCAATCCTGGTACTGGGATATACGCCGCCTGAAGGGATCGCTGTTGCATGGCAACATGATGTGACCGTCACACTGTTCAGCAGGGAAGTGCTTGACGCCATTCGACATCTGGATGCGAGCACATTCGCTAACCAACTGAAGGTTCATATTAAAATCGACAGCGGCATGGGCCGATTAGGTCTGTTGCCTGGCGATGAGGCATTGGCTTTCATTCAGGAAGTAGCTTCGCTCAATCAGGTGATGCTGGAAGGTATGTTTACCCATTTTGCCAGAGCAGATGAAGAAGACAAAACCTATACACTGGAGCAGTATAGACGGTTCCAAAGCGTAGTTCATGCGCTCAGGGATCAGGGATGTTCCATCCCGATTATACATACGGCGAACAGCGCCGCTGCCATTGATACACCGGAATTGTCCTATGACATGGTACGTGTGGGAATAAGCCTGTACGGACTGTATCCTTCGGCTGAGGTGAATCATCAGGTGGTGAAGCTGTCCCCGGTATTGACGCTGAAGACAAAAGCGGTTCTGGTCAAAACACTGCCACCCCATTGGGGGATCAGTTACGGAACCCGTTATTTTACGCAAGGTTACGAACGAATAGCGACCCTGCCGATCGGATATGCAGACGGATTCTCCAGAATGCTGACAGGTAAAGCAGAAGTGCTTGTACGCGGACGCCGCGTCCCTGTCGTCGGTACAATCTGCATGGATCAGTGTATGGTGTCGTTACAATCTTTCGCGGAAGAGGCGGAAGAAATTCAAGTCGGCGAAGAGGTTGTCCTCATCGGTCATCAGTCTGGTGGCGTAATAACCGCAGACGAGGTGGCATCTCAGCTCGGTACGATTGCTTATGAAGTGATCTGCATGATGGCGCACCGCATTCCGCGGGTATATACCCGCGGGGGAGCAGTAGTCGCCAGAATCAATCCACTTTTGACATCCTGACAGGTAAACTGGACGTCATTCCCAATAAACTTTTTTTCAGAACAGAAGGAAAACTGTCGGAGCATCTCGAATTATGTATGACGGTAAGGATTTAATTCCTGAATTGAGATGTTTGGTCTGTACGAATATTGTTCCCCGTGTTTATAATGGAGTACAGCATACTTGATATACTCGGGGCATATATATTCCTTTGTATAAAAGTTCTGGAAAAACGTAATACTGGTTCACAATGGCGAAAGGTTTGTGGGGGTGGAAGAAAGGTGGCCAACTTGCAGAACACCAAGCGGATCATGATCAGTTTACCTGATTATCTTTTGCAGGAAGTGGATGGCATCGTAGCGCTGGAGAATTCCAACCGCAGCGAATTGATTAGGCAGGCTATGAAGCTGTATTTAACGGAGCGTAAGAAACGTTACATCCGTGAAACGATGCAGCGAGGGTACATGGAGATGGCAAAAATTAATCTGACCATGGCATCCGAAGCCTTTCATGCGGAGGAAGATGCGGACAGCACTCTGGACCGCTTAGTTAGCGGGGTGTAGACATTGATCGTAAAACGTGGTGACGTTTTTTTTGCGGATCTTTCTCCCGTTGTCGGTTCCGAGCAAGGTGGAGTCAGGCCGGTTCTGGTGATCCAGAATGATATCGGCAACCGGTTCAGTCCAACTTGTATTGTGGCGGCTATCACCGCCCAAATCCAGAAGGCAAAGCTGCCAACGCATGTTGAAATTGATGCGGCGGCACACGGCTTTGACCGGGACTCGGTTATTTTGCTCGAACAAATACGGACGATTGATAAACAGAGGCTGACTGACAAGATTACCCATCTGGACGAGGAGACCATGAAATTGGTCAACGAAGCCTTACAGATCAGCCTTGGTTTAATCGATTTTTAAGGCAGCAACCAGCGTCTTGTACGTTGCACTGCCGTCCGTTGGCAATGGATGTTCCCGTAAGGGAACACACTGAATTCAGAATGTAACCAAAAGAGCGTATGACATCCTTCGGGCTGTTATGCGCTCTTTTGATTAAAGCTTGATGAAAGCGTAGAACATTGGCGATCTTTTCGCTATAATGAAACCTGAGAAACCGTTTACCGAAAGACCTATATATAGAGGAGGAGGAGACATATGAGCATTTACATCAATCAGGAGAAACTTCAATTTCATTTACAGACCCGTGAGGCCAGTTACGTATTTCAGGTACTGCCTTCAGGATATTTGGTGCATTTGTATTATGGCAAAAAATTACGCGACACCGATCTGAGCTGGTTGCATGTACGGACAGAACGAGCATCTTTCAGCCCGAACCCGGTACCAGAGGACCGTACAATTTCATTTGATACATTGGCAGTGGAACTACCCGTGTATGGCACGAGTGATTTCCGTAATCCGGCTATCCAACTGGAACTTGAGAATGGTTCGACGGTTTCGGAGTTTACGTATACAGGCCATCGATTGGTCAAAGGAAAGACAGCGCTTACTGGTTTGCCAGCAACGTATGTTGAATCCCATGAAGAAGCAGAGACGCTGGTTATTGAGTTGGAAGACCGCGTTGCAGGCATCAAAATCGAGCTTTCTTATACAGCCTTTACGGCATTTAATGCAATTACACGCTCGATGCGTATCGTTAATGAGAGCGCTACCTCAGTGAATGTGGTGCGTGCGCTCAGTTCATCTGTTGATTTTCCGCATGCAGATTATGAAATGTTGCAGTTGTCAGGTGCATGGACACGGGAACGTGATATCGTTCGCAGACCGCTTGCGTCAGGCCTGCAAGGGATTGAGAGCCGTCGCGGTTCAAGCAGTCACCAGCAGAATCCTTTTATTGCGCTGATGACACCAGGCACGGATGAAGACCATGGTGAAGTTTACGGATTCAGTCTCGTCTATAGTGGCAGCTTCACTGCGCAGGCTGAAGTGGATCAGTTCCACACCACCCGTGTGTCACTCGGAATCAATCCGTTTGAGTTCAGCTGGAAGCTGGAGCCGCAAGAAACGTTCCAGACACCTGAGACGGTTATGGTGTACTCGGCTGCAGGTTTGGACGGCATGTCACAGTCCTACCACGAATTGTATCGGGAGCGTCTTGCGCGTGGTAAGTTCCGCAATGCGGAACGTCCGGTTCTGGTCAATAACTGGGAAGCAACCTACTTTGGATTCAATGCAGACAAGATTGAACAGATCGCTCGTGCTGGACAGAAGCTGGGTATTGAGCTGTTTGTCTTGGATGATGGCTGGTTTGGACATCGGGACAGTGACAACTCCTCGCTGGGCGACTGGATTGTAGATAAGAACAAATTGCCACAGGGACTGGATGATCTGGCTAACCGCGTAACAGGTCTGGACATGCAGTTCGGATTATGGTTTGAGCCTGAGATGATCTCACCAGACAGTGAGCTGTACCGAGCGCACCCGGACTGGTGTCTGCATGTGCCAGATCGTCGCCGGACAGAAGGACGTCAACAACTGGTACTCGACTTCTCTCGTCAGGATGTACGTGATGAGATTGTGCGGATGTTAACAGACGTACTTGGTTCTGCACCAATCACTTATGTGAAATGGGACATGAACCGCAATATGACGGAAGTGGGTTCTGCGTTGCTTCCGGCAGATAGACAGCGTGAGACCGCACATCGTTACATGCTCGGACTGTATGACGTTATGGAACGAATCACTTCGGCGTTCCCGAACATTCTCTTCGAAAGCTGTTCAGGTGGTGGTGGCCGCTTCGATCCAGGTATGCTGTATTACATGCCACAGACGTGGACAAGTGATAACACGGATGCTATATCCCGCCTGCGGATTCAATACGGTACGAGTCTTGTATACCCGGTAAGTTCGATGGGATCGCATATCTCAGCGGTACCGAATCATCAGGTCAACCGGATCACTTCGCTTGAGATTCGGGGACATGTTGCGATGTCGGGCAACTTTGGGTACGAGCTGGACCTGACAAAATTCACGGAGGAAGAGAACGACATCGTGAAAGCCCAGGTTGAGCTGTACAAGGAGATTCGTGGAACGGTTCAATATGGAACATTCCGCCGTTTGCTCAGTCCGTTTGAAGGCAATGAGACGGCGTGGATGTTTATTGCACCGGACGGAAGCGAAGCTGTTGTATTCTACTTCCGTGTGCTCTCTGAGCCCAATGCGCCACTTCAGCGCCTGAAGCTGAAAGGATTGGACCCTAATGCGGATTACCGTCTGAAAGGCGGCTCGGAGACCTTTACCGGCGATGCCCTCATGTATGGCGGTATTTCGGTAGGCAGCACATCAGGAGACTATCTGAGCGAAATGTTCCGGTTCGAGCGCGTCTAGATTGCTATTTTATTTAAAGTTTTTAAAAAAAAGGAAGGATCGGGGAGCGTCGTGATGACGTTTTTCGGTCTTTTTTTGATGTAATGGGGAAGGCTGGAGGATGACATCATTCTGTCAGAACTTGTATGCTTGCGGATTGATGGAAATCTGGACGTGATTCTGTGATAATATAGGGTAGAGTGGAAGAAACAAATGGTTCAACTATACTGTAATTACAGCAGCAAAGCTGCCCTGAAATGATTGTAACGAACGATTCAGGAAGGAAAGAGGGATTTATTTTGTCTGAACAGGAAACGGTTCTGGAACCCAATGAAGAAACAATAAAGGCAGAACGCCATGAACGAATCATCAAACAGGTAGCCAAGGAACTGTCACTGTCCTTGAAGCAGGTCCGCACAACGTCGGAGCTTCTGGACGAAGGCAATACGATTCCATTTATCGCCCGCTACCGTAAAGAAATGACTGGAGAGCTGGATGAGAACCAGCTGCGATCGATTGAAGAACGCATTGTTTATCTGCGCAATCTTGAGGATCGCAAATTGGAAGTCATCCGTATTATAGAGGAACAGGGCAAACTGACCGGAGAACTGAAGCAATCCATTACGCAAGCTGTGAAGCTGCAGGAAGTGGAAGACTTGTATCGACCTTACCGTCAGAAGCGGAAAACGCGTGCCAGTGTGGCAAAAGAAAAAGGTCTTGAGCCCCTTGCTGTATGGATCTGGGGTCAACCGAAACAAGGAGATGTACTTCAGGAAGCTGCGAAATATATCAATGCTGAATTGGGTGTAGAAGATGCGGAGTCGGCGCTTCAGGGAGCCAAAGACATTCTCGCGGAGAATATCGCAGACGATGCTGCCATTCGTGCCTGGATTCGTCGGTACACCTTGGATCACGGGATGCTGACTTCAGAAGCGAAGGATGCTCAAGAAGAGTCCGTATACGAGAATTATTATGATTACCGCGAATTAGCCAAAAAGATGCCTCCACACCGTATTCTCGCGATTAATCGCGGTGAACGTGAGAGTATTCTGAAAGTCGGCCTGGACGTACAGGCAGAACCGGCCCATCGCCATATGGAAGGACAGATCATTCGTGGTGCTTCTGCCGTGCAGGATATCCTGCGTGATGTGATTGAAGATGCATACAAGCGGCTGATTGCGCCTTCCATCGAGCGTGAAGTTCGTGGAGAACTTACGGAAAAAGGTGAAAATCAGGCCATATCGGTATTCTCGGCCAATCTGCGTAACCTGTTGCTTCAACCGCCGATTCACGGCAAACGTGTGCTTGGTGTCGATCCTGCCTATCGTACCGGTTGTAAACTGGCTGTAGTAGATGATACGGGCAAACTGCTGGAAGTGGCTGTGACCTACCCAACGCCACCACACAACAAGAAACGTGAAGCTGCGGAAGTATTCCATCGGATGATCAAGCAATATGATATCGGACTGATCGTCATTGGTAATGGTACCGGATCACGTGAGACGGAGCAATTTGTTGCCGAGATCATTCAGGAGAACGGTGATGAAAGTCTTGTGTATCTGATTGTTAACGAAGCAGGCGCGAGTGTATATTCTGCATCCAAGCTGGCCCAGGAAGAATTCCCTGATCTGGATGTTGCGGAGCGCAGTGCAGCTTCCATTGCTCGCCGGGTACAAGACCCGCTGGCGGAGTTGGTTAAGATTGATCCAAAAGCCATTGGCGTGGGTCAATATCAGCATGACGTATCCCAGAAGATTCTCGAAGAAAGCCTGAAGGCTGTCGTGGAATCCGCAGTTAACCATGTGGGTGTGGATGTGAATACAGCATCACCTTCGTTGCTGTCATATGTTGCCGGAGTTAACGCTACGATTGCCAAAAACATTGTGAAGTACCGTGAAGAAAATGGCCGGTTTACGAACCGCCGTCAGCTTCAGAAGGTGCCACGTCTGGGTGCCAAAACCTATGAGCAGTGCGTAGGATTTATGCGTATTGGTGAGGGAGAGAACCCGCTGGACCGTACACCTATTCACCCTGAGTCTTACAAGGTAGTGGATCAGCTGTTCAAGGAGCTTCAGGTTGCACTGGACAAGCTGGGCAGCAAGGAACTGTCGGTATTACTGTCAGAGCAACAGCCAGAACAATTGGCTGTGAAACTGGACGTAGGTGTGCCTACATTGCGTGACATTCTGGACAGCTTGCAGCGTCCGGGGCGTGACCCGCGTGAAGAAATGCCGTTGCCAATCTTCCGTACAGATGTATTGAAAATTGAGGATCTGGTGGAAGGCATGGAGCTGCAAGGTACGGTTCGGAACGTTATTGATTTTGGTGCCTTTGTTGATATTGGGATCAAGAGTGATGGGCTTGTCCATATTTCACAGCTCAGCAATGGGTATGTTAAACATCCGATGGACGTTGTGTCTGTCGGGGATAATGTAACGGTCTGGGTTATGAGTGTGGATACCAAAAAAGGCCGTGTCGGCCTGACGATGAAGAAGCCTGCTTCTGCGCAACAGTCTTCTTAAATAGTAGGATTGGAGAACAGCCTTCCCTAACCAGGAAGGCTGTTTGTTGTCGACAGTAATAGTCCCGTTATCCGTTCTAATTCCTCTAGTAAGTACGGTGGGCAATATGTGCATTTTCTTAAAGTGCGTGTTCAAAAGGCCATCCTTCGTAATCCGATGCAGACTTTTATGAACTACCTCTTAAAGTTCGTTCTCCGCGCTGCGTGGTGTGCCATTTGCTGGTTTGTTACGATAAAAGAACCAGCATTCGTTCAGCAACTTGATTTGCCGGCTGTCCTTTTTGTGAAATGCACGCATCAGTTGATTGCAAAGCCATTGAGGCAAGGGTATCTCCTCCTCTTGCATAATTCATCTGTACGTTAGCATATGTGGCAATAGCCTGGACTGTGCGGGATAAGTGGAGGCCTCCGGCAAATCAATCTTGTTCACTCAAAAAAAAGCACAAATCCCAATTCAGGGAGATGTGCTTTTTGTTCTCATCATTATAAAATGATAACTGTGGTGAATTAGAGAGCTTCCATCTCTTCTTCATACCATTGTTCCAATTGGGCCTGAAGAGCTCGGATTTCGGTAAGCAGAGAAATCAAGGGATAATGGCTTTCACGTAATACTGCAAAAGATTCTTCAAGCGCATTGATATAATCAAGGCCACCGATGATAGTAAGATTTTCGTTTAGGAGATCGAGGCTGTCACATTCGGCGATCGCCCAAGGCAGGACAGGGACATCTGCTGCAGTGAGTTTATCAATTTCCTTGTGCAGGCGCAGGTTGAGCGCACTGAGTTGATAGGCGTAATCTGCGGGCATTTCCACGAACTGCAAGTGTTGTTCCTGCTGCAGGATGACATAGCGCATTGTAGGCATAACGAGTAATAATCTCCCCTCATACATTCTACTTGACAGTGTAGCCTACGAAACGGTTAAAATTCAAGTATTATACCGGAAAAACAAATGCTCCGAGGGGGTGCAAGGAGAGGATATCGATGGAAAATGAGGAATTGCAACAATGGATTGAACAGGTATCACTGGATCATTTCGGAGTGCCGTTCACCCATGAAGCGTTGTTTAACAGTCGCCTGACCACGACGGGTGGGCGTTATATGCTTAAAAGTCACCGGATTGAGATCAATCCGCATCAACTCGAAGCCTATGGGCGAGATGAGGTTGAGAAAATCATCAAGCATGAGCTGTGTCACTATCATCTGCATATTCGTGGGCGCGGCTATCAGCATCGTGACCCGGAATTCAAGGCTTTATTGCAGAAGGTAGGCGGTTCGCGTTACTGCCAATCACTTCCTGACGGCAAAGGCAGAAAGCCGCTGCCATATCGTTATAAGCTGGTGTGCAAGAGCTGTGGTACGGAATATTTGCGCAAGCGGAAAATAGATCCTAAGCGTTATCGTTGTGGTCGTTGCGCGGGAAAACTGGGGCTTCACGACATATAGTAATTTTGTTTTGGAGTATAGAGCGGATGGATCTTAAGAAATTTGTAAATCTTTTGTTGGATTTCCTGTCATTTATCTGATGTAAACTGTTCATCAGTCCACATAATTCAGTTTAAATGAAAAGGAGGAGTGACCCTTTGAAGGCCCACAGTGTATTGGTTGTTGATGATGATCCCGATATCAGCAATGCGATCGAAATTTTTTTGCGTAGTGAAGGAATCGGGGTCTACAAGGCGTCGAATGGGGAAGAGGCATTGCAAAAGCTCCAGGCTCATTCTGTTCAGCTCATTATTATGGATATTATGATGCCTGGATTGGATGGACTGCAGACGACACTGGAAATTCGTGAAACCTCTAATGTGCCAATTATAATGTTGTCTGCCAGAACAGAGGATTATGATAAAATCGTAGGTTTGAACATCGGTGCGGATGATTACATAGCCAAGCCATTTAATCCATTGGAACTTATGGCAAGGGTAAAGTCCCAGTTACGACGCTTCACCGGCCTGGGTGCGCAAATACATCAAAGTTCCGAAGATGCAGAACAGGAGATTCAGGTTCGTGGCCTGGTATATAACAAACAGAAGAAAACAATGACCTTGGAAGGAGAAGATGTTAGGCTGACGCCAACCGAATTTCACATACTTAGGCTTTTTATGGAGAATAAGGGCCGGATCTTTGCTATTGATGAAATCTATGAACGTGTATGGAAAGAGCCTGCCTTTCAACCGGAAAATACAGTCGCTGTTCACATCCGCAGAATCCGTGAGAAGATTGAATTTAATCCCAGAGAGCCCAAATATATAAAGGTGGTGTGGGGTATTGGTTACAAACTGGAAGAATAATATGCTGGCTTACGGAGTTCGGATAGCAGCGATGATTTGTTTTACACTGGTGTTTATGAAGCTTGCTTCATTGAGGTATGAGATTCGATTCATTTATAAAGATTGGAATGTATCTGGTGTTATACCTTTGATCCTGCTCTTAGTCATTGGTACGGCGTTACTTGTGACTGCAAATCGTATACCTTTGCCTGAGAATAGCAAATATCGGAAGATGACAATCTGGTGGAGTGAAAAACTTTCCTTGGATGCACATTTTATTACCTTATGTATAGGGTCCTTTCTACTGTTAAAAGTACTAAACGGGGTGACTTCAGATTATGGGATAACTCCTTACTTTTTCACTCGTCGATGGATAAATGATATTTTTGTTTATTTTATAGGCATGTTCATCGCTGGTCTCGGAGTGTGGTTTGTTGGTGTGCATGTAAGGGGGGCTGTCCGGTATATCGGGAATATGTCCAGCCATAGGCCAATACGAAACGAGATATGGGTATGGAAATGGTACAGTTTGGTGAAAAAGATTTTGGAGCAAGGCGAGCCGACTGACAAAAAAAGAATTCAGCGTTTAATCTTATTATGTATGGTGCAATGTCTTATGCAATTAGCGGTTATTTCTCTCGCGTCCATTAAGTCTTCAATGGTCATTCCATTTGTGTTTTTGACAGTTCTGATTAGTGTTTTCTTGGTATATAGTATGTTTCAACTGATTCATGTGGCGCAGCAACTTACGCAAGCGGCTAAGGAAATGGGAGAAGGCCGGTTCAATGTGCAGTTCCCAGAGCATGTAACAGGCATAATGCAACCATTGGTGACACAGATGAGCGGAATGAGACAAGGGCTCCAGAATGCAATGAAAGAACAGGTTACGAGCCAGCGTATGAAATCCGAGTTGATCGCTAACGTTTCTCATGATCTGAAAACACCTGTAACCTCTTTGGTTAGTTATATCGATCTGCTTAAGCGCGATGAGGGCACAGAGGAGGAGAAGGCTGGATACATTCAAGTTCTGGAGCGGAAAACGCAGCGTCTGTGTTTGTTGGTGGAGGACTTATTTGAAGCAGCGGAAATGGCGAGCGGAGATGTGGAACTTCATTTAAAACAGATAGACATGGGGGAGTTAATTCGACAGGCTGTAGCAGAATATAGTGATTCGTTCGAGCAGGCAGAGTTACAGATAAGGATTCGAGAGGAGACTGAGCCTGTATACGCAATGGTGGACGGCAGCCGGATGTGGCGTGTTATGGAGAATATGTTGGGAAACGTTTTGAAATATGGTCTGCCCCAATCCAGAGTCTATATTGAACTGATCGAACAAGGAAATCAATTGGAGTTTACGATCAAAAATGTATCCGCATACGAGATGGAATTCTCATCGGATGAGATTTTTGAACGTTTTAAGCGTGGGGACCGTTCCCGTTCAACGGAGGGTTCAGGTCTAGGCTTGTCCATCGCTAGAAGCATTGTTGAATTGCATGAAGGTTCTATGGGAATACAAGTGGACGGAGACGTATTCAAAGTAAGTGTTTGCCTTCCACGAGCAGACAGGGACATGATCCAAAATACTACCCAACTAGCGATGACCTCTTCCTTCTGAGAGGAAGAAAGCAATACAATTAGGAAATCTTGACAGGTCTGTTGACTTGGATTATTAATCATGATAGATTAATCTTATTCAAGTTAATTTTCCCTGATAGCTCAGTTGGTAGAGCACTCGACTGTTAATCGAGTTGTCACAGGTTCGAGCCCTGTTCGGGGAGCCATTTCTTGGAGAGATACCCAAGTGGCTATAAGGGGACCCTCTGCTAAGGGGTTAGACTGCGTAAGCGGTGCGAGGGTTCGAATCCCTCTCTCTCCGTTCTGAATTAAACTTCTCTGCAAAGGGATGAGAACCCTAAAGGTTCGTCGGAGCATAAGCTTCGTTAGCAATACTTCGCAGTCTCGAACGAAGTGAGAGTACTCCTCTTTCTCCGTTCTGATTGCACAAAAAATCCTCTTCACATTAGACCGGTTAACGGTCAGTGTGAAGGGGATTTTTTGCGTTTACTGATCTTTGGTTATCCCTTGTATATGCTTCTGCTTAAAGTGTGATGCTCAACACCTCGTATAAACCTTTCTTGCCTGCTTCCGTTACTTCGACAGAGCGACTTCCTGTTTTTTGACGAATCCAGTCCAGTTCCGCTAACCGATGTCTGAGTTGTTCCCCAAGCATACCTGAGAGATGATGACGGCGTTCGCTCCAATCCAGACATTTGCGAGCGATGGCACGGCGTGATCCCGGCTTCATCTGAAGTTCAATTCCAAACGTAGTGAACCACTGTATTCCTTTCTCTGTAACTTGATAATCCTTGCTGTGTGCCTCTTCGGGGTCTGAAAGATACCCCTTTTGTACTAAGGCTTCACAGAGCGAGATTCCCAATTTCCCAGCCAGATGACCATAACAGGTCCGTGCATGACTCAGTTGTTGAAGCTGATCGGATTGTTTGAGAGAGCGGATCTGTACAGGCGGAGCAATACTGGCCATGCTTTCAATCAGATTAGCAATTTCTTTGTTTGCAAGACGGTAGTATCGGTGGCGTCCTTGTTGTTCAACTTCGAGTAATCCTCCCTCTACGAGTTTAGCTAGATGGCTGCTTGCCGTCTGGGGAGTGACACTTGCCATATGAGCAAGCTCTCCTGCAGGCAACGCACGGCCATCAAGTAAGGATGACAGAAAAATAGCGCGGCTTGGATCAGCGATTAACGACGCAATAACAGTAATATTCGGATATACATTCATACTTCGATCATACCTGAACTATTACTGTATTACAATCGAGTTGTATCGTCCCATATGGGTCAGATTGAGCTTATAAAGCATTGGAATGGGAACAGGAGAGGTACAGGATGAAAAAGATAACGAAACAGGACTTCGCTACAGAGCAGTTGTCCGCGAGTCCAGAAGTGATTCAACATGAGACGATTAATCCCAGTATTTTATATTATGGTACGCCTGTAGTGCTGCTAAGCACATTAAATGAGGATGGATCAACCAACCTGTCACCATTATCCTCGTCTTGGGCACTGGGGGATTGTCTGGTTCTCGGTCTAGGGACACACGGCAAATCCTATGAAAATCTGAGTCGACACCCGGAGTGTGTAATTAATCTGCCGGATGCGACCATGTGGAAACAGGTTGAGGCATTGGGTCGTTATACGGGAGTCACCCCGGTTCCTGAGGAGAAAAGGAAGATGGGCTATGAATATTGTCATGATAAATTCACTGTAGCTGGACTGACATCTGAATGCTCGGTTCAGGTGGCTCCAGATAAAATAGTTGAATGTCCGCTCCAGATTGAAGCGGCTGTACAACACATACGTATTCCCGAACATACACCGTTCATGGCGATTGTTGAAGTGAAAGCGTTGAAGGTGCACGCACACACCAGACTAATATCTGGACCGAACAAGATTAATCCGGAGGAATGGCATCCGCTGATATATAATTTCAGACATTATTTCGGATTGGGCAAGAGACAAGGGGAAAATTTCCGGGCAGAGAATTGACCTGAGTGGAGGCTTTTTATTATATAAGATGAATTAATCATTTACACGATAACGGAGAGGACAGAAAAAACCTGAAAAAGCGAAGCGTTCGCCTAAAAGCTTTCTGCAAGAAAGCTACATCGGAAGCATACGCTATCACCGGATTTTCCCTTGAGAAAAGGGAATCGAAAAAATCTGGGGATAACAGCGATTGGAAGGTTGTTCTGTCATCGTAGTGCCAGTGTAAATAATCTTTAGTTCAACTTATATAGTCATGTAAAGATTGGGTAATAGTAAAGATAGACTCATGTAAGCATATACATAATGAAAGAGGTGATGTGCATGGAAGTGGAATATTTGATGCGTGTACTCATAGCTGGAATATGTGGTGTGCTAATCGGATATGAGCGCAAGAATCGAATGAAAGAAGCGGGAATCCGTACTCATTTTGTGGTCGCCGTTGGTGCTGCCCTGATGATGATTGTATCGAAATACGGATTCCAGGATCAGGCTGGCTGGGACAATCTGTCCCTTGACCCTTCAAGGATCGCTGCACAAGTTGTTAGTGGTGTAGGGTTCATTGGAGCAGGGATGATCTTCACACAGCGTCACACGGTCAGGGGATTGACCACAGCGGCTGGCATATGGGCTACGGCAGGCATGGGACTTGCTGTGGGTTCAGGTCTGTATTGGACGGGGGCGGGCGTGACACTGCTTATTGTCGTGGCACAGATGTTACTGCATAGACCTACACGCTGGCTGGTATCCGCTCGAACAGAGACGTTAACCATCCATCTGCAAAATGAGGGAGAGGCCCTGAAGACTGTTTTGGCACTGCTGGGACAGGAGAAGATCTCGGTCATCGGATTTAAGACTGAACAGCAAACAAGCACAGACTCCGTGGAAGAGACTGTGCTTGAGTTCACGTTGCAACTACCGGGTTCATACCGGGGCGAGCAACTGATTATTTTGTTACAGGACGTGCCTCACGTTCGATCTGCGGAGTTAAAATGAAGAGAACCTGCATGGATCAACAGGTGATCATGCAGGTTCAGTACTTAATTCAGTATGGGTCCAATTACTGACCTTCTCCGACAATCGTTTCTGGGCGGGATACCGGTTTACCCTCGAGCAGGCATTCGATGGCATGGGCAACACCGTGTTCCACATTGGTCAGCGTTATGGCTTTGGCTAATGCCTGGATTTCGGGTTCGCCATTACCCATGGCGATGCCGAGTCCAGCCATTTTTAACATGGAGACATCGTTGAAGTTATCGCCAATAGCTACTGTATCCTCCATGGATATGTTCAAGTGAGCCGCCAGTTTGGTGAGGGCATTACCTTTGGATACGTCCGGGTGCTGCATTTCGAAGTTATGCTCAAAGGATACAACCATTGCGACATCGGATCGGGAAGCGAAGTATTCTCGTCCTGTCTTTACTTTGTCCGGATTCATGGAGAAGGCCATAATATTATAGATGTAGGCTTCTGCCGGAATTTCGAGATGGCTGTTTACGCGGTGGTAGTCTTTTTTGTCATAGTGTTTCTTGATGGAGCGAATCATGCGTGCAATGTCCTCACCAGGGTTCGAACCAAGAACACGTTCCATCTCGGCGAGCAAGGTCTCATGACTGCTTCGCGGGGCATAGATGCCTTGTTGCGTTGAAGCCTCATAATAGACATCATGATCTTCCAGCCACTGCATGACGGAAGCTGCTGTGTCACGCTCGAGCGGAAGATGGAATAAACGTTCACCGTCAGCATCATGAATTGTCGCTCCGTTGGAGCCGATAATCGGGGTTTTGATTCCACCTTCGCGGCTGATGGTCACAACATCGGAATAGACACGTCCTGTTGCGATGGTAACTTTCATACCGGATTGCTGGGCCTTTTGGATGGCTGCGGCATTCTCCGGGCTAATCTGGCTATCTATGTTCAACAAAGTTCCATCTAAATCTGTGGCAAATAATTTCATATATTTACAACTCCTTATCATCTGTTGGTTCAGGAATGAGAATCTCAACCTGTTGTTCGGCTAGAAAAACAAGCCATTCTTTGGTTGGCCATTGATCCGTAATCAATACATCCACCAACGACCAGTCGGCAAAACGATAACCATAACGTCTATCAAACTTGGATTGATCTGCAAGAACAACAACTTTCTTGGCAGCTTTCATCATTTGGTGTTTAATTTTCCCTTCCTCTTCGGAAGCACTGAAGCCATCCATGGTGATACCGCCAATTCCGATAAAGGCTTTATCTACATAATAGTGGGAGAGGGTCTCGATAACAGAGGTACCGTAGACATAACGTTGTTCCTTATCTACTTTGCCTCCGAGCAAACGAATCTGGACAGCAGTGTGATTGGAGAGAAGATCAGCGGAATGAATCGAATTGGTAATGACGGTACAGGATTTGCCGTTTAAGTTCTCGGCACAGGCCTGCACAGTCGTGGAAGAGTCCAGAATAATGATCTCGCCTTGCCTTACAATGGCCGCAGCGAGTTTGCCGATGGCCCTCTTTTCCTCAGATACATCGAGTAAACGGTCTTTGTAGGATCTGAATTCTTGCGGAGGAGGGGGGAGAATCGCGCCGCCACGTGTTCGGATAATGGCATCCTGTTCCTCAAGCTTAATCAGATCCCTGCGTGCAGTATCCCGTGATACATCAAACAAGGCGACAATATCATCGGCTGAGATGCGATTGTGTTTGCGTAGATGTTCAACAATGAGCTGCATTCGTTCTTCTTGAAACAAACATGTCACCTCCGAGTATATGGATGACCGTACTTATACTGATACTTTAATTATAAGTATTCTTAATGTGATTTGCAATATTATAAGTGAACGTAAGTTTTTATAAGTGTTTTGATAGATGGTTTACATTGTTCCTGCACGGGGATGACATTGGCATGAACGGGAGGTGGCTAATAACGGGGCTCTGAAGAAGAGTATGCAATGGGCAAAAAGGCTTGAAAAATAAATTTTAAAAAAAGTATTGCAAGTTCAAATTGTCCTGTGGTATACTCATTCTTGTCGCCAAGAAAGACAACTTGTTATTAAGGCCCGTTGGTCAAGGGGTTAAGACACCTCCCTTTCACGGAGGTAACAGGGGTTCGAATCCCCTACGGGTCATATCTTCACCACCTCATGAGATCTACATTTTCGATGAGTAATCCTCAAAGTCATTGCTCTTATAGACAAAAATGAAGCATGGCACATCCGGTGAAGTTTACAGCAAGAGCCATTAGCTCAGTTGGTAGAGCACCTGACTTTTAATCAGGGTGTCGAAGGTTCGAGCCCTTCATGGCTCACCATTTTTACAATTGAATATGCGGTCGTGGTGGAATGGCAGACACGCTATCTTGAGGGGGTAGTGGGTGTATACCCGTGGAGGTTCGAGTCCTCTCGACCGCATCACAGCAACAACATAAGATAGACTTCTATGATCATTCATGGGAGTCTATCTTTGTGTTATACGATATATCTCATCCTATTCCAGGCATATAAAGGCTGAGCATTCAGGAATAATGTGGTATAATTCAAGCAGATGAGTTGATTATTACGGTTGGAAGGCGGTTCTTGTATGCAGTCGATCTATGAGCGAATTGAACACCTGATTGCCGAACGAGGAATGACCAAGAAGGCTTTCTGCCAACAGCTGAAGATTAGCACAGGCAATCTGGGTGATTGGAAACGTGGCAAGTCTATTCCGAGTACGAATAAATTAATTGAGATTGCTTCGTTTTTTGATGTGAGCCTTGACTGGCTCATGATTGGACGTCCATCGAAGGAAGCGATGGTTCGGGAAAAACGGGAGGATTATTTTTTTGACGTTTTGCGGCAATTGAATTGCCAAGAAAGTGAATTATCGACTGTGGAACAGTCTTTTATCAGCGAATATATTGAGTTCACCCGTTACCGTAAATCCAAGGAAAGTAAGGATGCTGGCGACTATCGCTATAAACCTGAGAACAAATCAGAGAACGATTCTGAGGAAAACGAAGCGTAAGTGATATGAACAGCATCCATAGACTGAATGTACAAAAACCTCTGGACTAATCCGAACACACTCGGAGACAGTTCAGAGGTTTTTTGGTGTTAACTATGCTTGATGCCCTTATTTACGAAAGACAAGAGTTTCTTTGCCCAGCAGATGTGGGCGGAGTGTGTTCCAGATCTGAAGACACTGCTCCTGAAGTTCCCAAGCTGCCATGCCAAGGAGTCGAACGCCGATGCCTCCGGTTGCCAGCAAACTTGCACCTGCGAGCATTCGCCCATCTGGTGGCAGCGCAGATCTGACTTGCTCCAACTCCGCAGTACCAAGACCTGGGGCAATCATCCATAACGTAGCGGTATGTGTGTAGTGAAGGAGAGACGCTGAGTGTTTGGGATCATCGGTATCCGGTTCGAGTCCGAATCGATCCCAGACAGCCAGTTGTTCACCTTGCCATATCTCCGTCAAGCTGCGGTAACGCTCGAATTGGAACGCTTCTCCCCGATGAATCCGTCCTGCAGACCAGATATCTGCATAGGCCAGGATTGCCTGTTCTTCCAGCTCAAAGGTTACAGTGAGCGAAGAAGAACTTCCCTTGAAAGGGATGACGCATTCAGGGAAGTATTCCAGCGTGGCCCCTTTTCCCAACCGAAAGTGATGATTAACGGATGAGGGAATGGAAGGTGTAGGATGGAGTCTGGTAGCAGATGTGCTACTCAGCATGACATGGGTGCCTTCACCTAATTCCCACTCGGAATAATAATGATCCCCGTTAAGGACTCCGGGCGAGACGTCTGACGTGTACACACATAATTCGGTTCCGCCTCCGGGAGGTTGAAAGGATCGGCTAAACCGGAGTGGTGCGCTGTAATAACGATCAGTCATGACAGTCCGGTCGCCTTGAAAGGCAAAGGTGGCCCGAAGCTCGCTGCGGCGTGTGACGGGTGCACCTGCACTTTCATTCCTAGTTATCTCTGTTCCCGTGGGGACAGAAGATGAATTAATGCGAGTGAGTGCCATGTTCATGGCTGTGTGAATGCAGATGTGCAGCGGAAGCATCGTCATCCATGTATTGATGTTCAAGCCAGTGGACAATCTCGGATACACCTTCACCGCTCATTAGATTAGACATGACATAAGGTCGGCCTTCGCGTACCCGTTCGGTATCATTTTTCATAACTTCCAGGCTTGCACCAACGTAAGGGGCGAGGTCGGTTTTGTTGATTAACAGCAGATCTGAACGCGTTATGCCGGGACCGCCTTTGCGGGGGAGTTTCTCTCCTTGAGCAACGTCGATAATGTAGATGAACACATCAGCCAGTTCCGGACTGAATGCAGCGGAGAGATTGTCGCCGCCGCTCTCGATGAAGATCAGTTGCAGATCCGGGAAGCGTTCGATCAACTCGTCAACCGCTTCGAAATTCATGGAGGCATCCTCACGAATAGCCGTGTGCGGGCATCCGCCTGTCTCGACGCCAATAATACGCTCTGGTGCCAGTGCGTTCTGACGCAGCAAAATCTCGGCATCTTCCTTGGTATAAATGTCATTGGTGATGACAGCAAGACTATAACGTGTACGCAGTGCCTTGGATAGCTTCTCCACAAGGGCTGTTTTACCTGAACCTACCGGTCCACCAATTCCAATTCGCATCGGACGACTCCGATCAAATGCCTTACGTTCCCACTCCGGATGATGCGTATGATTAGCTCCTCCACACATAACAATTCCTCCTATGTTAGATAAAAGTTGTAGTTAAGACATAAACAGCCGCGCGGGTAAGGTCTCATGCCGCATGGCGTAGATTTCCTGGGCGATTCCGAAGCTGTGCATATCTTCGGGGTCATTGTCTCGAATGAGAGCCCATTCCGCTTCGATATTATCAAGCAGTTTCTGAATCAACATCTGCGCTTCGGTTTGTCCGATGGGCAACAGGCGAAGTGCGCTGTTCACATAAGCGTTCACCGAGGTATACAGATGCCCGGTAACGGCTTCATCCAATTCAATCTCCAATTGATAGTTGATATAACCGTGAATGGTCGTGATGCCACAATACGCACCGTATTCCCGTATGGCCTCATCAATCAGGGAAAAGTCCATCCATGGATAGAGTGAACGGGCCAGCTTGAGCAGTCTCTTTCCCATCTTGTGGCCGCTCTCCCTGAGTTCCCGTGGAGAGCGCTGGGCGTGCACGCGTTTGTCATACAGGGCAAGTAGAGCGGCATCTTGCTGTTTTATCGCTTGATAGACGCCTTTGATGGCAAGACCATCTAGTCGTACAAGACTGGAATGAAGCTGGCTGCGAATAAACTGTTCAAGCTGCGCGGTATTTTGCACGGTGCCATCATGCGTGTAAGCTTCCAGACCGAAGGAATGGGAGAAACCACCGATGGGCAGGGCCGAATCCAGCAGCTGAACATAACGGAGTAGCTTCGTGCCACTGTTCATCATGAGTGCCCCCTTATCAGCTAATCCGTATTCCTATCAGAACATAAAGTACCGCTGTGCCATAGGCAGCTCGTCTGCGGGTTCGCAGGTGAGAAGCTCGCCGTCGGCGCGTACCTCGTAGGTTTCGGGATCGACTTCAATGACAGGGGTGACGTCGTTATGAATCATGTCTTTTTTGCTGACTGAGCGACAGCCTTTAACGGGTTCAACCCGCTTTTTCAGGCCCAATGACTCTTTGATCCCTGCTTCTGCTGCGGCTTGGGAGACAAAGGTGATCGATCCGCTGGCAATGGCGCTACCATAGGCTCCGAACATCGGTCTGCCAAATACCGGCTGAGGTGTTGGGATGGACGCATTGGGATCACCCATCTGGGCAAATGTGATCATGCCACCCTTAATGACAATCTCGGGTTTAACACCGAAGTAAGCCGGTTTCCATATGATTAGATCTGCCAGCTTGCCAACTTCCACCGAACCGACGAGATGACCGATTCCGTGAGCGATAGCTGGATTGATAGTGTACTTGGCGACATATCGCTTGATCCGATCGTTATCGGAGGGAGAATTCGGGTTGAGCTCAAGTTTGCCGCGCTGTTTTTTCATTTTGTCGGCTGTCTGCCAGGTGCGGATAATGACTTCGCCCACTCGGCCCATGGCTTGAGAATCGGAACTGATGATGCTGAACACGCCAAGATCATGTAAAATGTCTTCGGCTGCGATTGTCTCTGGACGAATCCGTGAATCGGCAAAAGCTACATCTTCCGGGATGGAAGGGTCCAGATGGTGACACACCATCAACATATCAAGGTGCTCTTCTACGGTGTTGCGTGTGTATGGTCGTGTTGGGTTGGTTGATGAGGGGATAACGTAGGACTCCCCAGCGGCCCGGATAATATCCGGTGCGTGTCCGCCACCAGCGCCTTCCGTATGGTACGTGTGGATCGTCCGGCCGTTGATTGCAGCCAGGGTGTTTTCGAGAAATCCGGTTTCGTTCAATGTATCGGTATGGATAGCCACTTGAACATCATGTTCCCCGGCGGCAGTCAGACAAGCGTCGATAGCGCTCGGGGTAGTGCCCCAATCCTCATGCAGCTTCAGGCCGATTACCCCAGCTTCAATCTGTTCAATTAAAGGTGCGGTACTGGAACTGTTGCCTTTGCCAAGGTAACCGATGTTCATGGGAAAAGCTTCTGCGGACTCCAGCATCCGGTGGATGTGCCAGGCTCCTGGTGTGCAGGTGGTGGCTTTGGTTCCTGTTGCTGGTCCTGTTCCCCCGCCGATCATGGTCGTGACCCCGGAGGATAACGCAGTCTGAATCTGCTGTGGGCAGATGAAATGAATATGGGTATCAATGCCGCCAGCGGTTACAATCATGCCTTCACCGGCGATGATTTCGGTGGAAGCACCGATGACCAGTGCGGGATGAACACCATCCATTGTATCCGGGTTACCGGATTTGCCAATGGCGCAGATGTGACCATCCCGAATGCCGATATCCGCTTTTACAATGCCCCAATGATCGATAATGATAGCGTTGGTGATAACAGTATCAGGAGTGCCGTCGCTTCGCAGAGCGGTGGTGGACTGGCCCATTCCGTCGCGGATAACCTTGCCACCTCCGAACTTGCTCTCATCTCCGTATACGGCATAATCATGTTCAATCTCTGCCCATAGTTCGGTATCAGCAAGTCTTACGGCATCACCGGTTGTCGGTCCGAACATCGAAGCGTATTGTTCGCGGCTCATTCGTTTCATGAAGGTTCACCTCCATCTTGTATGGGAGGAGAGAACGTCTTCAGGAATGCCTCCAGTTTCAGTGGATCAGGAGCTTGATCCGCAGAGCCTTCGGTTAGTCCGTTGAACCCGTGAATTTGGCGTTTGCCGCCAAAGGTCGTGAGTTCAACCGGTTTCTCTTCACCGGGTTCGAAGCGAACTGCGGTGCCTGCCGGAATGTGCAGGCGATGTCCAAAAGCTGAGGTGCGATCAAAGTCCAGTGCTGCATTAACTTCATAGAAGTGAACGTGAGAGCCGACCTGGACGGGGCGGTCGCCGCGGTTAAGGACAAGGAGTCGTAGGGTTAAACGATCCGGATGACAGATGATGTCGTCATCTGGCTTCAAACGGTATTCACCAGGAATCATGTTTTCTCCTGCCTTTCTCAGCGTATAGGTTCATGTACAGTAACCAGTTTTGTACCGTCAGGAAATGTGGCTTCTACCTGTACTTCAGGAATCATATCGGGAACACCATCCATACAGTCTTCACGTGTCAGGATGGTGCCTCCGTATCTCATTAATTCGGCAACACTCATTCCATCCCGTGCTCGTTCCATCAGTTCGGAGGTCAACAAGGCGATGGCTTCGGGAACATTTAACTTGAGTCCGCGTGCTCTTCGTTCACGGGAGAGGTTAGCGGCCACGGTAATCAGGAGTTTTTCTTTTTCCTGCTCAGTCCAGTGCAAGGCAATCCGACCTTTCGCTTATAATGTCTGATATGTTCATGGATCATATTGTATGTTAAATATACTCACACAGGGTGATTTCTTTGTCAATAAGCTTCAAGGCTTATTAGCAGTATGCATGAAACAGGTAGGCATGAAATAAAATTATGTAAGCTATATTGACATGAAGAGAGTAACCCTCCATAATTTGGATCAACGAACATTTTGGACGCAAATGACCTTAATGTTCGTCAATAGACTAAAAAAAGGGAGTGTAGGCTATTGAAGAAGAGGTCGGTCAAGTTATGGAGTATTTTGCTGGGTGCGGTCATTGTGATGACAGGATGTGTGGAGGGCACTGCGCCGCCTGAAGCTTCGGGTTCAGGTGGTACAGGAGAGTCGGCTGCATCCGGTGAACCGATTAAAGTTGGTATTCTTCACTCTCTCAGCGGAACGATGGCGATCAGTGAGGTATCTGTTAAAGATGCGGAGATGCTTGCCATTGAAGAGATTAACGCCGCGGGCGGAGTTTTGGGTAAACAGATTGAGCCTGTAATTGAGGATGGCGCTTCGGATTGGCCTACTTTTGCGGAGAAGGCTGGGAAGTTACTGCAACAGGATAAGGTCGCTGCTGTATTTGGCGGATGGACCTCTGCGAGTCGGAAGGCTATGCTCCCGGTGTTTGAACAGAACAAAGGTCTGTTGTTTTACCCGGTACAATATGAAGGATTGGAATCATCGCCAAATATTTTTTATACAGGAGCAACAACCAATCAACAGATCGTTCCATCCGTAACCTGGTTACTGGAGAACAGGGGCAAGACGTTTTATCTGCTCGGTTCAGATTATGTATTCCCAAAAACGGCCAATCAGGTCATTAAGGCACAACTCGCAGCAGAAGGCGGCGAAGTAGTGGGTGAAGAATACACACCGCTGGGTCATACCGATTACAGTACCATCATTAGCAAAATCAAGGCTGCGAAGCCGGATATTGTATACAATACGCTGAACGGAGATAGCAATGTGGCCTTTTTCAAACAATTGAAGGATGCCGGAATCTCCTCGGATCAGATGACGACCCTCTCGGTAAGTGTGGCGGAGGAAGAAATCCGTGGTATTGGCGCAGACGTATTGAAGGGGCATCTGGCTTCGTGGAATTATTATCAGACAACGGATACACCTGAGAATGCAACATTTGTTGCCAAGTATAAAGAAAAATACGGTGCTGATCGAGTGACAGCTGATCCGATTGAAGCGGGATATGTGGCGGTTTATCTCTGGAAGGCGGCGGTGGAAAAAGCAGGATCAACCGACGTGGAGAAGGTGAAGGCAGCTGCCAAGGGTCTGGAGTTTGATGCCCCGGAAGGTAAGGTAACCGTGGATGGAGAGAATCAGCATATCTACAAAACCGTACGGATCGGTGAGGTGCAGGAGGATGGGCAGTTCAAGGAATTGTGGAATTCTGGTGAGCCTGTCAAGCCGGACCCTTATCTGAAAACGTATGAATGGGGAGCAACCCTCAGCGCTAAATAACATAGAAACCTCGCAATAAAACAGGCAACTTGCTTCAAAGCAGCCGAAACATAAACGAGGGTGTGACAACACATCCTCTTACCGTATCGCGGTAAAGCGTTACTGTGATGTTAAAAAATGTTACTGCCCATAATTGAATTTATGTGAAATATCGAGAGTCACGGTATGGAGGAGGGGATAGCGATGGATATGTTTATCCTGCAGATGTTCAATGGTCTGAGTATCAGTTCAATTCTGTTGTTGATTGCATTGGGGCTTGCAGTAACGTTTGGGCTGATGAATGTCATCAATATGGCTCACGGTGAACTGATCATGATCGGTGCATATGCAACATATGTAACACAAAATCTGTTCATGTCCTATGCTCCAGCAACGTGGTTTGGTGCCTATTTTGTTGTGGCTCTGCCGATTGCGTTCATTGTAGCGGCTCTAATTGGCTGGTTGCTTGAAGTGGTTCTGATCAGGCATCTGTATGGCAGGCCGCTTGATAGTCTGCTTGCGACATGGGGTGTAGGCATGATGCTGCAACAACTGGCCCGTACGATATTCGGAGCGCCAAACGTGGGAGTATCCAGTCCGGCTTGGCTCAATGGGGGATTGGCGATCTCGGATGGTATTGTATTTCCGTATAAACGAATCTTCATTATCGCACTGGTTGCGGTTGTGCTGCTGTGTATGTATCTCTATATCTATCGAACATCTTCCGGAAGACGAATGAGGGCTGTAATGCAAAATCGGAGCATGGCGGGGTGTCTTGGGATTTCGACCCGGCGGGTGGATGGCATGACCTTTGCGATTGGTTCGGGCATTGCCGGAATTGCTGGCTGTGCATTAACGCTCATTGGTCCGATTGGTCCTTCGCTTGGTACGTATTATATTGTGGATGCGTTCATGGTCGTTGTTCTGGGTGGCGTTGGGAAATTGGTTGGAACCGTGTGTGGTGCATTGGGGATTGGTATGTTCAACACGCTGTTCGAAACCTATACCTCGGCCTCCATTGGCAAGGTGCTTGTGTTTGTATGTATCGTTGCTTTCCTGCAATGGAAACCACGCGGATTGGTCGCGATGCGCACACGGAGTCTCGATTAACGTGAAAAAGGGGGTTAGTTCATGTCGGCATTACTCAAGACTGGCAGTCTGAAAATGAGAATCATCTGGGCGGTTGTACTGATCATGATGTGTCTTGCTCCACTAATCTCCACGGAGTTTCGTCTGAGTCTGTTAGCCAAGTTTTTGGCGCTGGCAATCCTGGCCATCGGTCTCGATCTGATCTGGGGATATGGGGGTGTGCTAAGTCTTGGGCATGGGGTGTTCTTTGGTCTGGGTGGGTACGCGATGGCGATGTATCTGAAGCTTCAGGCTAGTGGAGCAACGCTTCCTGACTTCATGGGATGGAGTGGTCTCAGTGGTCTGCCGTGGTTCTGGGAACCATTTCGCTCTTTCCCGGTGGCGCTGTTATTGGGGATAGCCCTTCCAGCATTGCTTGCCTTTGCTCTGGGGTGGTTTACGTTCCGCAACCGGATCACCGGTGTTTATTTTACCATCCTGACTCAAGCTTTGGTTCTTATTATGGTAACACTCTTTGTTGGTAAACAGGAATGGACGGGTGGGACAAATGGCATCACCGGATATAATTCGATCTTTGGTTTTACACTTCATTCCGCTGGAACGACGATTGCTCTCTACTATATAACGCTTGCTGTTCTGGTGATCGCGTATGTGCTCTGTCGTCGAATGGTGAACAGTCGGTTCGGTCAAGTGCTCGAAGCTGCGCGTGATGGAGAGAATCGGGTGCGATTCCTCGGATATGATCCGGCAGGATATAAAACGCTGGCTTTTGCTTTTTCCGGTGCGCTTGCAGGCATCGCGGGCATGTTGTTTGTACTTCAGGTGGGTATTATCTCGCCATCGATGATGGGGATTGTACCCTCCATTGAGATGGTCCTGTGGGTTGCATTGGGTGGTCGCGGTACGCTTATTGGAGCGGTCATCGGAGCAGTGGTGCTGAATGCAGCCAAAACAGGCATTAGTGAGGCTTATCCCGAAGGGTGGCTGTTTGTCATTGGTGGGCTCTTTGTAACGGTGGTTTTGTTCATGCCAAACGGTATTGTAGGTGTGTATCGTCATGTCGTTCGCTTGCTGAAGCGGAGAGGAGAGAGTGCGCATGTCCAAGTCACTCGGGAAAAACCTAAAGTCTACTGAGGAATCAGCGGTGTTGGTAGCCGAGGATATTACGGTGGCCTTTGGTGGGTTCGTTGCTGTCAAAGGCATGAATCTGAAGCTGCATGAACATGACCTGCATTTTTTAATCGGACCCAATGGTGCTGGGAAAACAACGATGCTGGATGTGATATGTGGCAAAACAAAACCCATGTCCGGCTCGGTGAAGATGGCGGATGGCACGGAATTAACACGACTGAAGGAGCACCAGATTGTTCGCAAAGGTGTGGGACGCAAATTCCAGGCGCCATCGATCTTTGCAGGTCTGACGGTACAGGAGAATCTGACGCTGGCGGGGGAGACTCGCCGTTCCCCTTTGCAAGCCATCGGTATTCGTCGATATGGGAAAATGAGTGCTGCCATGGAGCATGTTACCCTCCAGATTGGTCTGCAAGACCGCGTTGATGCTCGTGCAGGAGCGTTATCACATGGGGAGAAGCAGTGGCTAGAGATTGGCATGTTGCTTCTGCAGGAGCCACGTGTGTTGTTGCTGGACGAACCAGCCGCAGGCATGACGGATGAAGAAACACACAAGACCGGGCGACTTCTGCAAGAGATTGCGCGTGAGCGCTCGGTTGTGGTGGTGGAGCATGATATGGAGTTTGTGCGAGAGTTCGCAGCCAAGGTAACGGTGATGCATGAAGGGAAACTGCTGAAGGAAGGTACGATGGCGGAGGTACAGGCAGACCCGAAAGTGGCGGAAGTGTATTTGGGCAAAAGGAGGGATGACCATGCTGTCGCTGCAACGAATTGAATCTGGCTACGGGGAAAGCAATGTGCTTCGTGGTGTGAACCTGGATGTACAGCCTGGACAGGTGGTGTGTCTGATGGGTCGTAACGGTGTGGGGAAAACAACGTTGATGAAAACATTAATGGGGCTGCTCAAATCACGCAAGGGCAGTATTCAGTGGCAAAATCAGGAGTTATCCACCTTGGACTCAGCCAAGCGGGCACGGGCAGGGATTGGTTATGTACCGCAGGGGCGGGAGATTTTCCCGCAGCTTACGGTGAAAGAAAACTTATTGCTCGGTCTGGAGACAAGTGCACCGGGAGTAAAAACGTTCCCGGAGGATGTACTGGCGATGTTCCCAGTGCTTGCTACGATGTATGGACGGCAGGGCGGGGATCTGAGTGGTGGACAGCAGCAGCAGTTGGCATTCGCCCGGGCATTGGCTTCGCGTCCTGGGTTGTTGCTACTGGATGAGCCGACAGAAGGAATCCAGCCTTCTATCGTGGAGGACATTCGGCAGGTAATTTTGCACCTCAAGGCAAAGGGGAACCTCTCGGTTCTACTGGTAGAGCAGAGTATCGATTTTGTACGAAGTGCCGCAGATTACATCTATATCATGGACAAAGGAACCATAACCCTGCATGGGACACCGCAAGAGCTGGATATGTCGCAGTTTGAACATCATCTCTCCGTATAGTTGTAGTTAGTCGGCGAGTGGAGAAAGGTTTCAGGAACGCTTGTCCAGGATATTCGAGTATTTCGGATATAACCGCCGGATGCATTCCGGACAGATGTCATGGGTGAATTCGGCGTGGGTATGCTTCTCCAGATAACTCTCAACGGAGTTCCAGTGTTCCTCTTCGTCCTTGATTTGTTTGCAGACGGCGCAAATAGGCAGCAGTCCGCGCAATGTGCGCACTTCAGACAATGCCTTTTTTAATTGGTGTTCTGTCTTTCTTTGTTCGGTAATATCCATGTGTGCAATTAAAGCGAGATCGGTATCCAGAATTGAATTTGCATAAGATAGAGGGGTGAGTTCTACACGAAACCACCTCTTTTCGTTGTATACAGTATACACGCAGATGTCATATGTATGATTTCGATTAAAGGGTATTCCGCGTTCTTTCAAATTCTGTGCGACAAGTGCCATGTTAGCGTTCTTGCCTCGTTTTGCCCAGGCTTCCGTCAGATGCAGGTAATGTCTATGACTACTGTGTATATCCGGGTTTGGTGAGCATTGACCAAGTCCCTGTTGCCAGGCACGGTTACAACTTTGGATAATCCAATTGTCATCAACGATGATGAGCTGGTGACGTATGGACTGGAACGACAGCCTCTCCAGATCGGATGTAACATGTCTCATGGATGAGACCCTCCTTTGGCAGAAATCTTATCTCAGTTCATCTGGAATATCCAAAATATCAGCGACCAGGTGCCTGAATCGGGTTGCTTTGCGTGTGCCGTGAATGAGATTGGATAAACGATAGGGTGGGATGCCATGCTGTTCACAAAAGGTCTTCTGGTCCACTTGAAGTTCGGTTAGCCGTCGTTTGATGGCCCATCCGAACGGAGTAACTGGTTTTTTCTTGTTCAAAAGGGTTCACCCCTGGTTAGAATGTAGTATTCAGCCGCTCTTTCTTCATGTAGAATATATAGAAATGCGAGCTGTATGTTTTATTATATACGTAAATTCGTCATCTAACAATTAAAAAAGACGGAAAAAAGTGTATTTTGTGATTATAAATGGCGTAAATACGTAAATAAAACAAATAAAATGACAAAAAACACGTCGGCAAGGAGGTTGCCGCGTGTTTTTTAGTTTTTTTGAATGAAGGGGAGCAGGCATGAGGAGGAAGAGGATTAGGCCCTGTAGGCATGAAGTCCAGCTCCGAGCATATGGAAACTGGGGAAAAACGATTTCATGGACATCGAGGTTGGCTGTGCCAGTCCATCCGCAGCCGAGGCGCTGACGGTCTTCCATTCATTCTCCAGATCTGTGGCCAGGCGGACCATCAGATCCTTGGTTGTATCGTTGTTCAGGGGAATGACTTTGGAGGCTTCGGTTATGCAGGCATTCATGGCTGAATGCAGGTAACCAAGGACCGCCTCTTCGACCGGGATGTCGAGGTGGTGGTTAATCCAGGCATGAACAGTAGAGAGGCAGCCAACCGAATCGTATTTGGCAAAGATCTGTTCGAGCTGGCTGAATTCAATCCAGGGGTGCAGAGCTCGTGCAAGTCTGATCAATCGTTTACCCATGGCGGCAGCTTGTTCTCTGAGATCTCCAGGGGTTCGCTGAACATGGACAAGCTTGTCGATAAGAGCTATCCGCCATGTATCCTTGTGATCTGCTGCAGTATAGATACCTTTGATGGCCATACCTTCAAGACGAACGATGCTCGGATGCAACTGACAACGCATGAATGATTCGAGATCTTCAGCATTACGAATGGTACCCTCCCTGATATGGATATCCATGCCGAAGGAATGGGTGAACCCTCCAACCTGAATAGAGGAATCAAGCAGTTTGACATAATCGAGCAGCTTATTCCCACGGTTCACAATCATTCGCCTCCTGTGTTCGTTAAATGTCACTTAAAGTGACATTTATATTCCTTTTTGTTTGCTTTATGTTTAAAAATCCGAATTATATGATAGTTATCATCCCATAAATGTCCGCTTTTTGTCAATAGTATCCGTGAAAATTAATGGATTAAATCTGGAATTTAATATTTGTGTTATTTTATATAACTTATTGTGTTATTTATGTGGTGAAGTTCATGGAGGACTATATATAAATGAATCAAAAAGATCGGCTCTTACCGAAAAAGAGGGGATCAAATCTAATCATATGCAGTTCATGGGTAAAGATGACGAGATTATGCGATTTTTGATGAAAATGCCTAGCTGAAAAAGAAGTATTAAAAAATACTTTACTTTTAGTTCTGAACCCGGTATAATCAATTCTGTTGCCGATTATTTACGACATGCGGTCGTGGTGGAATGGCAGACACGCTATCTTGAGGGGGTAGTGGGCGTATGCCCGTGGAGGTTCGAGTCCTCTCGACCGCATCATATGAACGATTAAAAAGAAGCTTTCCATTAATGGGAAGCTTCTTTTTTTTGTCTTTTTCGAACAGTATGACATCAAAGTTGAGGAAAAAAGGCCACCCATTACCGGGGCAATGCTGCTCTACCTTCCGGCTACGGGTGGCCTGTGTATTATTTTTGAAGTAAGTTCTTGATATCTTCTTCAATCTTGTCCGGTGTTGTTTTGGGAGCATAACGTTTAATGACCTGTCCGTTCTGATCCACGAGGAATTTGGTGAAATTCCATTTGATTGCTTTGGAGCCGAGCAGGCCAGGAGCCTCTGTGCTAAGGTGTTGGAAAAGAGGGTGAGCGCTTGAGCCGTTCACATCAATTTTCTCAAACATGGGGAAACTCACGCCATAATTCATCTGACAGAACTCGGCAATATCGTCGGAAGATCCTTTTTCCTGTGCAAACTGGTTACTTGGGAAACCAAGCACTTCAAATGGAGCATCTTGAAACTTGTCTTGCAATTCTTGCAGACCTTTGAATTGAGGGGTAAGGCCGCATGAGCTTGCCGTATTCACAATCAGGAGCACTTTGTCACGGTAGTCGGACATTTCAACTTCTTGACCGCGAAGGGTATTCACTTTGTAATCGTAGACTGTCATCTAAATCGCCTCCATTTATTTACTCTTATATCTTCTATTATATTGGTTGCAATTAAATATTTCAAAACTAATATGGTGTTAAAAGAATCAAAACAGGCAAGTTGTGCAGAATACGTGAATGAATTGCGAAGTGATTTACGCCAGAGTGAGAATTAGATAGCCTTGAAGAGATAGATAGAGTATAACTTTGTTGTAAGCGTTATTATGGATAGGAATTGGCAAAAATCTGCCGATTTGGTGATCTGGGCGGACTTTACACCGACATGGCACGGGTGTATGATTCATAACGTAATTTCAATTTAAACTAAATTGTACTTGAAAAACGAAACAAACGATAATATCGCTCGATCTTACCTTAAGATATACGAACGATGTTTTAATCGCTGAGTTTCCATTCATTAATGAATGGGAAACGGGGGAACCAACGGAATGCGCTGTCCAGGACAGTGGGCATTCATGGGGTGAATTTTCCGGTGACAGCCGGAAATAGGGCGACTCTCGCGCCCGAATCCGTCAGCTAACCTCGTAAGCGTTAAAGGGAGAGGCAACAAGCCGTACGCTGGTTCATGGTGTTTTCGCCATGGGTTATTTAAGAAGCGTTCGGGAGGCCTTGGTCCCCCACGCTTCTTTTTTGTTGTCTTTTCACGCCAAGGGAGGAACGAATGATGGATACTGAGATGATCTTAGTGACTGCTCCAAATGAAGCAGGACGTAAATTTATCAAATTGCTGATGTACAAAAAAATGCCGTTTGCCGTTCTAACCAACAGTGCAGGGGAAGAGCGAAGACTCCGTAGAATCGGAGTAGAACATGTCATTCGCATGAATACGGCTGCAGCTCAAAAATGGTTTTTGCCGCAGGGCAGCGTAGGCAACGTGTTTATTTTCGAGAACAGCCTGAATCTGACCTGTCGTTATTTACAGATCTGCCGTTCATGGACATCGAAATCCCTGTGCGTCATTACGGAGCAGAGTCATCCTAAGGGCATCTATCGGGGCATGGGCGCAGACCGGATTGTATATTCGCTCAATGGGGAAGTTGGCTTTCTCCTCAATGGTTAATGCCATAGCTTGTGATTGCTCAGGTGTAAGGTGCCTGTTATAATTGAATGTATCGATAAACGGAAGTTTGAGGAGACTCATGCAGGATGGTGAGTCTTCTTTTTTATGCTTACAAGGAGGAATTGGCGTGCCGGATGTAGGTGGATTGAAATGGTTGTTTTTTGATGTTGGAGATACGCTGGTGGATGAATGGGAGCCGGTTGATGATATTATCGGACAGTTTGTCCGTGAAGCTTGTGCTTTGGGGTATCCGGTGACAATTGAGGCGGTACGCGAACTGTTCGCGAGCTGTTACCGAAAATATGAGCAATGGCCTATGAGAGTGGCAATTCGCACATTTGTTGAAGACGAGGGGCATCAAAAACAGATTCAGGACAAGCTGAAGTTTCAAAAAGATCTTGAACGTCCTTTTCCTTCAGCAGATTTTGTTCTTCAGCAGTTGTCACGGCATTATCGCATTGGCATTATTGCCAATCAGAGTCCTGGAACGGAAGAGAGACTGGAGAGTTACGGCTTGCGGAAGTATGTTGATGTTCTGGCATGTTCAGCTGAAGAAGGAGTGTCCAAGCCAGACCCTGAGTTGTACGCTGTAGCCTTGAAACAGGCCGGCTGTGAACCGGAGGAAGCCGTGATGATCGGCGATCGGATCGATAACGACATTATACCTGCTCGGAAGCTGGGCATGCGTACGATTCGAATTATGCAGGGTTACGGAAGATTCCAGCCAGAGCTATCGGATGACAAACGTGCGGATTGGACCGTTGATTCATTGGATCAACTCTTGCCGTTACTGATGCCAAATCAGGATTAGATGCAGATGGTTGTTTAATGGATTGCAACAATAAAGGCTGATCAACTTAGGTATAGCATACCGGAGTTGATCAGCCTTTTTAGTATTTAGCCAATTAAAATGAGATTAGAACAACCGGATCGTCTGAATGATCAGATATACATTCAGCACAACGATAATCGCGGCAATGACCCATGAGATGATTTTGAGCCACAATTTGTTGGCGAATGCACCCATGCTTTTTTTATCACTTGTGAACATCACCAGGGGAATTACAGCAAAGGGCAATTGAAGCGACAGCACGACCTGGCTCAAAATGAGCAGTTCTTCTGTGCCATGTTCTCCTGCAATGGCTGTCACAATTACCGCCGGGATGATGGCGATCAGACGTGTGACCAGTCTGCGCAGCCAAGCCGGAATTCGAATGTTCAGGAAACCTTCCATAACGATCTGTCCAGCGAGTGTACCTGTAAGGGTAGAGTTCTGACCTGATGCTAACAGCGCCACACCGAACAGAATACTTGCAACCGTAGTACCTAATAGAGGTGTCAGCAGATGATAGGCATCAGCGATCTCAGCAACCTGCGTCATACCAGCACTGTGGAATACAGCAGCAGATACAATCAGGATGGCTGCATTGATGAACAGGGCCAGTGTCAGCGCAATCGTAGAATCCATGGTCGAGTACCGAATGGCTTCTTTTTTGCCCTGTGGTGTCTGTTCGATCTGACGGGTTTGCACAATGGAAGAATGCAGGTACAGATTATGCGGCATCACGGTTGCTCCGATAATACCAATGGCAATATAGAGCATGGCCGGGTTTTGCAGAATCTCAACATTTGGTACAAAACCATGGAGAACACCGCCCATATCCGGTTTTGCCAGAAACAGATCAATCCCGAAGCAGAGGGCGATGGTTGCCATCAGCACAATGACGAGAGTTTCCAAAGCGCGGAAGCCTTTGTTTTGCAGAACAAGAATCAGGAGTACATCAACTGCGGTGATGATAACGCCGTATAACATGGGGATGTTAAATAACAGTTTTAATGCGATGGCAGAACCAATGACTTCAGCCAGATCGGTAGCTGCAATGGCAAGCTCACACAGAATCCATAACATCATAACAACAGGCATGCTGAATCGTTCACGACAGGCTTGAGCCAGATCCCGTCCAGTGACGATACCGAGCTTGCCAGCCAGCGACTGAAGGACAACGGCCATCAGGTTCGATAACAGGATAACGGATAACAAGGTATACCCGAACTGCGAGCCGCCTGCGATATCTGTTGCCCAGTTCCCCGGGTCCATGTAACCTACGGCAACGAGGTATCCTGGGCCTACAAAGGCGAGGAATTTCTTCCACCATGCAGCATTCTGCGGAACTTTCATGGAACTATGTGCTTCTCCAAGGGAAGGGGTCATGCCCGCAGTAGACAATGATTCTCTTGAAGGAGCGTTGAACGGATTTTTTTTACTCATACGATAATCACCTGACTTTGAATTATTGATTTGGAGATATTGATGCGGTACAAACCGCTCATGATATATCTAAATTTTTATGTTTATTGTTACATTGTACTCCTTCAATTATTTTTGTCTAGTGCAACTTTTATGTATCAGCACAAAATTTCGGTTGTAGCTTGAATATGCCCCTTCGTATATTACCCAACCTTAGGGAAAATACAGCCATGGCATTGAAATGCATGAAAATAATAAAGTTGTAAAAGCTGATAAAGATACAAAATTGCGTTTCAAAATGAGCCAGAAGTTTAAATTGAAAGGAAGGCAGTAAAAAACTATATGGATAAGGGAGAGATTCTGAATGGAAGCTTTATATACAGCAGTAGCGACAGTTAAAGGTGGACGTACAGGTTCGGTGACTTCTTCGGATGGCGTGCTTAAGCATGATCTGAAAATGCCAAAAGAGCTTGGTGGCTCCGGTGGTGAAGGTACTAACCCTGAGCAACTTTTTGCCGCTGGATATGGAGCATGTTATGAAAGTGCCCTTGCCAATGTAGCACGCAAAGCAGGTGTGAAATTGGAGGATGTGGTCGTTACAAGTAACGTATCCATTGGTAAAGACCCTGCGGATGACGGTTTCCAGCTGTCTGTTCGTCTGGACGTGAGTATGCCTGGTGTGGATCACAGTCAAGCAGAGGAACTGGCCCGCAAGGCGCATGATTTCTGTCCATATTCCAAAGCAACACGTGGCAACATTGATGTTGTATTAAACGTAGTTTAAGATTTGACTCTTGGATAAGTAAAGGGAACATATAGAGCAGGTTATCCCAGATACCTGATGTTCGACTACAAAGCCCTGCTGGCAATCGGCAGGGTTTTGTGTTGATTATCATATAAGGACATGATGCAGGAGATTAGATGCCAGATCGCGTACTATTTTACATAATTGCACTCTCAATTCATGCTACACATTCCATAAAGGGGGAACGAAGATGAGTATTGAAGAGATGATCGAGCGGCGATTTGTGTGTACAAAATGCAGGGGCACGGATTGTAACATTAAGGAAGTTTCCATGTCAGGAGCAGGCCTGAGTAAGATGTTTGATATACAGCATAATCACTACTTGTTCGTGGCTTGTGCTTCCTGCGGGTATGTTGAAGTATTTGATCCGGATGTCTTGAAAGGGAAAAAACAGGGACAGGTAGGGACGATTCTGGATATTCTGTTTGGCGGGTAGACATGCGCGAGTTGACATTGATCTGAATTTTCTTTAATATAACTTAGTACTGAGTAGTGTCATTGCATGAACCAAATTTGAATTAAACAGGTGATATCCATGTCTTATAGACCGCGTATTGCAGATTTAGAATTAGCTTATGGTAACAAGGAAGACGGATTGTATGAATTCAAAATGAATTTGGTAGACGGTACAAAATGCCGTGTATTCTACACCCGTTCCCCGGAATGGAAGATGACCAATATCAGCCGTCTGCAGAAAACCCCTTGTCCAGTATGTCGCAAAGATTTCATTTGCAAATGTATGGACCAGTGGGCAAGTGACCTGCATCAACAGATGATCGATGACCAATGGATGGAAAAGGCAGTTACGGAGTAATTGTCGGACAGATACGAGCGTGGGCACAATGCCTGCGCTCTTTTTCTTTTATTTCCCATTAATGCGTGTTCAAAAAGAGCGGTGTTCATTCTTTTTGAACTACCTCTAGAAATAAATTTAGAATTAGTGAACAAGATGGCCCAGATTGGGTAAGTTACTCTAACCGCAACAATAGGAGGCAGCCAATATGACAGCAAATCAAACAGATGTGCATCAGGGACATCCGATCGTACTGGTGGATGGTGTCTGTCACTTCTGCCAGGGCTTAACCAAATGGATTATCAAGCGTGACCCGGAAGGAAAATATCATTTTGCATCGCTTCAATCGGATGTAGCCAAGGAACTGCTGGCGAAGGGAAATTTGTCGACAGACAGTATGGACACCTTTGTTCTGATTGAAAATGGAAAATACTATACACGTTCAACCGCCGCACTGCGATTGGCTAAGGGTCTAAAGTTTCCTTATCCGTTGTTATATGTGTTCATCATCATACCGAAATTTATTCGTAATGCAGTCTATAACTGGGTTGCTCGCAACCGTTATCGCTGGTTTGGCAAGGATGAAGCGTGTATGTTACCTACACCGGAGATCAAAGATCGATTTCTGTGAAAAAGTCTCGTGCGACACATTGTATCCAAATTTGATGATTAATAGCGGAAATAATTGGGTAATGACTACAGATCATATCTATTTTGGGAGGAAAACAACTTGAAGAAGTGGACTACATTAATTATCGGGGCATTATTAGCAGTAAGCTTGGCAGCATGCGGAAACGACACAGACAACACGGCAACGCCGCCAGCGACCAATAATGAAACATCTAACGAGGGTAATACACCTGCGGAGCAGGAAACAAAGATCCCTACCCTGGATGAGTTGATTACCAAAACGAATGCAGCAACCAAAGAAATGAAAAGCTTCACAACTGAAGCAAACATTGATCAGAATCTGAAACTGGATGCTGGTGAACAGTCACAGGATCAACAGGTTAAAACATCGCTCAAAATGGATATCATCAAAGATCCAATGATGATCTACCAAGAGATGAAAATGGAAATGTCTGGGCAGGAAGCGCAGAACGTGAAACAGTATATCACATCGGATAAAATCTACTCTCAAGTTGGGGATCAATGGGTTGCGATTCCTGAAGCTCAAACCAAGGAACTGATTGAGCAGATGAAAGCAAGCATGAATCCCGAAGGTGAATTGGAGCAATTCAAAAAGATCGAAGAAGATACTGAAGTGACCGAAGAAGGCGACAATTATGTGATTAACGCTGACGTATCCGGTGATAACGTGAAGGAACTGGCCAAAGCCGTGATGGAGCAAAACGGATCGAATGCCCAGACCCAAGCGATGCTTGAACAAATGAATATTACAAGCATGAAGATGAAATATATGATTAACAAGGAAACCTATCTGCCTGCAGGTACGGATGTAAACATGGTCATGGAGATGGAACAGAATGGACAGACAATGACGATGGACATGAAGATGAACAGTACATTTTCTAACCACGATCAAGTGGAAGAGATCAAGATTCCACAAGAAGCATTGGATAGCGCAAAATAATTTGGTTATGCCAAATGTGCTGAAGATGATTTAAAGCGGTAAGCGAGCATCCTTGTATGCCCGTTTGCAGGGCACCTCTGAACTAGATCTGTGTGAGCCGAGAGGTTTACCGGATTAGAATCAGGGGTGTTTTTCTGTTTAGCGGAGATTATGGTCAGGGTTCAAGGTGTTATAGTATAGTCATATTGAAGTAGAGAGGGGGATATAAAAGATGATTGAATATGCACACATCCACCATGTTAGTCTGGCTGTACGTGATCTGGAAATCGCGAAGAAGTTCTACTCGGGGTTACTAGGCATGCAGGAGATTGAACGTCCAGCCTTCCGCTCCACGGGTACATGGTACGCTATCGGCAGCCAGCAGCTTCATCTGCTTCAGCACCCGGAGGGTCACACGTTACGTGAGGCTGGGATTGATACTACAGACGGTCACTTTGCGATCTGGGTCACCAGTTATTCAGGGACTATAGCCTGGCTGGAGCAGCAGGGAATTGAGTATGAAGCGAGACCTGACAGCGTAGCTGGATTTGCGCAGATTTTTGTGCTTGATCCGGACCGTAACATTATTGAGTTCGATTCACCGTATAACTCTTAAGGAAAAAGGGTTAGAATAAATCCCTTGCTCCCCCAGAAATTGTATGCTATATTATCCATACATTCATAGCACGTGACGGAAGCACCGTCCAAATACTGCATATTCATGCGGTTATTGGACGGTGCTTTTTTGTGCTTTTTGACAGGGAGGGAAGGAAAAATTGATTGTACTGAAGGTTGTTCTGGTTTCAAAGGATAGAGATTACATTAGCGCCTGGCTTGATTATGTACAGGGAAATCCGTCTGGTCTTCATGTGCGTTTCACGGCATTCTCCCAAGAGGATTCGTTCAGGGATCACATGAAAGAGCAAGAAGGTAGAGAATTACCGGATCTGGTTATTGCGGAACCGGAGTTTCTGAATGACTGGCTGAATAACGGGGGAGAAGTATCAGGTGTACCTTGGCTAATGCTTAGTGAAGGGATGGAGGAGGTGGATGAGGCCAAGCGGCTGATGAAATACCAACCCTTGCCTGCTTTGCTGGATGCTGTGATGCATGCTTGCCGGCAGCCACGCCGTAAGAAGGTTCACCATCCGGGGCAAGAGACTCTCTCCATCGGTGTAGTATCCGCTTCGGGTGGAAGTGGCAAAACGGCAGTGGCCCTGCATATGGCGAAGCAATTGGGACTTGCAGGTTATGCTGTTCTCTATCTGAATCTGGAGACGCTGGACAGTACGCTCCCGTTTCTGGAAAAGGGACTAACTAGAAGTGGGCAGCGTCACCCGGATGCGGAGACGGGATTGTCCCGCCTGTTATACGATCTGAAGGTGGGCAGGAAGGAATCCGGCAAGCAGTTACAGGTACAATCGAAGGGCGTAGATGGATATGTGGTCCGGCATGAAGCGTTGAAATCCGATGTGTTCTGGCCATTATCGAATCGGAAAGAACTGTTGCAAATGACTCGTGAGGATACGTCGAATCTGCTTCGTTATTTAACGGATTGTGGACAGTATGACGTGCTGATTCTGGATGGGGATTCCGGTTGGGATGGGCGCAGTGAAGGGGTGCTGGATGCAGCAGATGCATTTGTCTGGTTGGTTGAGGATGATATATCTGCCATGCATCGATGGGGACAATGGTTACAGCATGCTGAGCGTACGAAGCCAGATTTGTACGAAAGTATGGTCGAGCGTTCACGCTTTGTGGTTAACAAATATCGGGACAATGTCGTCAATGTACTTCCACGCCCTGATCTGCATCTGGATGCAGTGTTGCCCTATATCCCTTCTTGGAAGCAACTCAGTCAGGAGGAAGTCATGCTTAGTTCTCCGATCTTCCAACGTGAAGTGAAGAGATTATGTGCCATGCTGGTACAAGATGGCGAAGAAGAGTTGAAGCAGACGGGACGAATTCAGAAGCAGGATCGGTGGGCACTATGACGGATTCATCCAATAGAATACTGGATCGTGAAGAACAGTTTCAGATGATGCGCAGGGAAGTCAGGGCTGGCCTCGATTTAACCTCTTCCGCAGGAGATGATGAACTGTGGCAGGGGATAGAACGCAAAGTTCTTACTGACCCGAAGCTGGATGATCTGACCTCAGGAGAGCGTCATACGCTGGTACAGCGATTATTTGACTCCTTTCGTGGATTGGATATTTTGCAGCCACTTGTGGATCATCCCGATATTACGGAGATTATGATCAATAGTCACAAGGAGATTTTTGTGGAGCAGGAAGGTGAAGTCAGCCAGATCACCCTTGAATTTGAGTCAAGGGAACGGCTCGAGGATATTATCCAGATGATTGTGTCCGGGGTAAACCGGATTGTAAATGAGTCTTCTCCAATCGTAGATGCCCGTTTAAAGGATGGTTCCCGGGTCAATATCGTGTTGCCGCCTATTGCCTTGAAAGGCCCCACGATGACGATTCGTAAATTCCCCAGTGAACCGATGAAGATGTCCGATCTGATTGAAAAGGGTGCCCTGCATGAAGAAGCGGCAGAATTATTGCAGCAGTTGGTACGGAGCAAATACAACATCTTCATTGGAGGTGGGACCGGATCGGGAAAAACGACCTTTCTGAACGCATTATCACAGTTCATCCCTGCCGATGAACGGATTATTACCATTGAGGATTCAGCTGAGCTACAGATAGTTACGGTACCAAATCTGGTATCACTGGAAACGCGGAATGCAAACACCGAAGGCAAGGGACAGATATCTATTCGGGATCTGATCAAATCTTCCTTACGGATGCGTCCGAACCGGATTGTGATCGGGGAAGTCAGGGGCGCAGAAGCGCTGGATATGTTACAGGCCATGAACACAGGACATGATGGAAGCTTATCAACTGGGCACGCCAATACTATCTCGGACATGATCAGCAGACTCGAAACGATGGTGCTTAGCGGTGCGGATCTTCCTATTGCGGTTGTAAGGCAGCAGATTAGTTCAGCAATCGATATTTTTGTACATCTGTCCCGGCTACGAGACCGCTCACGGCGGGTGACAGAGATTAGTGAAGTGATTGGCATGCAGGACGGTGAGGTTATGCTGAATCCACTGTTTCGTTTCCAGGAACAAGAAGAGCGTGAAGGCAAAATTATTGGCGGGTTAGTACAGGTTGGAAAGTTGAATCAGGTGGATAAAATTCAGATGGCTGGGCTCGGGGAATGGCTGGATGAATACATAGAACAATATAGTGTTGATATAGATTCATCAGATAACAACGTGAATTAAAGCCATTGGAAGGTGATTACTGTTGGGTGAAGCCAGACAGATGTTGACGGATTACACCGTATATACGCTTTCCCGGAGACAACGAATGGTCTGTATGCTGATTAGTGGTCTGCTGTTTTTTGGCATCGGAATTCTGTTTTACCATCACTGGTTGGCTGGAGCGATCCTGGCTGCGGGTTGCATATGGGTACCAAAACATTGGACTAAAGTGCTGTTGGAACGAAAAAGAATGACACTCAGTTTACATTTTAAGCAAGCATTATATGCATTATCTTCGGCACTTGCCGCAGGAAAATCGGTGGAAAATGGATTCAAGGAATCCGTAGAGGATCTGCGGATGTTGAACCCGGAAGCGGATACCGATCTGATTCGTGAGTTCACGATATTGCGGACACGGATGGAGTATGGACAACCAATTGAAGAGGCACTACAGGATTTTTCGGATCGGGCGCAGATTGAAGATATTACGAACTTTGCAGATGTGTTCATTACGTGCAAACGAACTGGCGGGGATCTGGTTGAGGTTGTGCGTCGTACCTCTGCGGTGATTGGTGAGAAGCTGGACATTCAGCAGGATATTATGGTCGCGGTATCGCAGAAAAAGTTCGAATCAAAGGTGATGTTTGCCGCTCCATTTATTTTTCTGATATTCCTCAATCTGACCGCCAAGGACTTTATGGAGCCGTTATATAGCGGGATGGGGTACCTCATCTCTAGTGGAGCATTGGTAGTACTCGCCTGCTGTTATCTGTGGATTAATCGCATTATGGATATCAAAGTATAAGGAGCTGAAACGATGCTGCTTCCCGTTATAGTCGCAGGGATGCTCGGAGCGGGATGGCTGGTGCTGGATCGAACCCGGGGGCAGACCTACCGGCATCTGCGCAAGCTGGATATGGAAGGATTACGACTGAAAAAATTGCATGGTCCCTTCCTGTTTATATTGGACAAGTTCGAGATTGGACGCAGATTGCCAGTGCTCATGTTTCGAATGCAACATGCCATTCAGAAAATGTACGGCATACAGCACAGCGGAGAGAAAACGATGCTGTATTGCGCTGAAATGTTGACTTATACATGGCTCATGCTACTGGTGGGCTGCCTGTTATCACTCGTTGGAGATATGGGCATCGGAGGTATGGTGGGTGGGCTCGCGCTTGGTGCAGCGTTGCCTTTTGCGCTCTACAAAGACCTCAATACAAAGGTGCAGCGAAGAGACCAGGATATTCTTATGGAACTGCCTGAGCTGCTGAACCGAATTGTACTGCTGGTTGGCGCAGGGGAGACCGTGCAACGTGCTATCGTTCACTGTGTCACAAGCCAGGGGGAACGGGATCATCCGCTGTACAACGAACTCAGAAAGACGGTGGGAGATTGGAATAATGGTTACTCGTTTCAACAATCATTTGAACAGTTCAGTCGCCGCTGCGGTGTACAGGAAGTGACGATTTTTACAACAACAGTGCTGCTAAATTTCCGACGTGGGGGAGGTGACTTTGTATTGGCGCTGCGGGATCTGTCACATGTGTTGTGGGAGAAACGCAAGGCTGTCAGTCGGGCGAAGGGAGAACAGGCTTCTTCCAAACTGGTGTTTCCAATGGTACTGATCTTTTTTACGATTGTGGTCATGATCGGGGCACCTGCTTTTATGATGATGAATATGTAGGAGGAATTGGGATGATGGAAGTGTTAAAAAACAAGGTAAGCGCATTTTGGAAAGAAGAGGACGGACTCGGCACGTTGGAGCTGATTCTGATTATCGGGGTTATTATCATTATTGCGCTGTTATTCAGGAAGGAAATTGAACGCATAGTAACGGGTCTTCTTAACAAGGTGGACACAAAAAGTAATGATTTTTTCCCGGGTTAACAGGCTGAAAAAGGAAGAAGGGAGCTTCACCGTTGAAGCCTCCCTGATCTTCCCTGTCGTGCTGTTTATTCTTGTGTTGTTGCTCTTCTTTACCATGTACATGTATCAAAAGACATTCCTGAATCAACATGCTTATGCGGCTTCCGAACGTTCAGCCTATAGCTGGGACAACAGCCACAAACAGGCGATGACAGGTGAATATGGTGTTGGAGAACATGACAATCTGTACTGGAGACTGACGGACGATCGTATGCTTGGAGCACTGTTTGGTTGGGCGGGAGCGGATAATCAGGTTAGCGTCTCTATACCTGGTGGTGAAGGTGGCAATCTCTCGGAACAGAAATTAGCACAAGCGGTGCAACATATGCCCTCAGCTATGAAAGGAACGATTGAGTATCAGAATTCTCTGATTCAGCGGAAAGTAACAACCAAGCTGGAACAAGTAATATCTTTGCCTCTTCCTTCTTTTTTGTTCGATTCAGGTAACCGTGTCCTCACTCAAGGATCGTCCGCAGTGGTTGAACCGGTTGAATTCATTCGAACGGTAGATTTAATCCGGTATTATGCAGCCAAGTTTAAAGGGAAAGGCGGTGCGGCGACCAGTACAGCGGCAGAAGCCGGACAGGTTGTGCAGCATTTTGGCAAAAGCAAAAAGTGAGAAAAGGAGGAGGGCGGAGCTGTTTAGAAAAAAAGACGGTGAGTCGGGGGCCGTAACCCTTTTTTTAATATTAATATTGGCCGGAGTTTATATGTTTGTCGCAATATTTATTGATTACGCTCGTATAGCGGCATTCAAGGTGCAGACCGAACGCATGACTCATGCTGCGATGAGATCCGTCATGTCAGCCTATGACACATCACTCCGGGAGTATGGTTTATTCGGGTATGGGGACAGCAGTGGGGATGCAATTATGGCTAAAGTGTTGAATGATAGCGTGAAGCCTTCAGCTGTAAAAGATGGATTTCCCATTCTGGATATCCAGTGGGATACAACTTCGCTGAGCATGGAGCGTGAACTGGGCGGATACGATATATTTAATCGCCAGATTCAGGAGGATATGAAGTATCGGGCTCCGGTTGATTTTACCCTTGAAGTGATCAATCGGTTCAAACCGATATCAGACGAGATGAAGGAAGCTGCACACACGGTAGACTTGCTGAAAAAATTACAGAAGTTATATGACAAACGTGAAGAATTACTGGATGAAGCCATTGCTAATCAGACGGAATCCGCGGAGAAACTGAAGAATCTTCCGAAGTTGATCATGGACCCGCCTTCACCGGCCATCTATGAAGAGATGCTGGAAGATACACCAGAGACAGCTGCCGAGGCAGCTGCACGTTATGCAGATTATCTGAACAAGAAACAGGCGGATGAGGGGCTGCCGTTCAGAGAGCAACAATACATATTGGAACTGGCTCGTTATCGGACTGGTGTTGGTAATGTGGTGACAGGCATCAGCATGATCATACAGCCCGCGTTACAGGCCCATCAAACGAAGCTGGAGAAAGCACAGTCCAAAATCGAAGAAGCGCGCAAGATCAATGAGGAAATGAAACTTGTGATCGCGGAGGGGGAGAACCGTTCGCAGAATGCGAGCTATGACAACGTCGGCAACTCGATTTTGCCTGGGACGAGTCCTGCATCTACTGGATCAGGCAGTGAAGCTAAAAGCACACGTTCTCTTGCTTCGGAGCTTGTGAGGGCAGATAGCCTATTTGATCAATTGAAGGCACGGGTTGTTTCCCAGAATTCGGACTTCTCTAACGTCAGAAGAGACAACATGGAATTGAATACACAGCTTCGCAGTGTCACGGCCATGAGCGGTGTTCCGATTAAACCGACGGTCAGACAGGCAAGTCAGGTTACGGAACGATATATGGACACCTATGTACGTAGCGGTCCTGCCAATCTCATCCAACAGAGTAAACAGCAGCTGGAGAGTGGTCGTGGGTCGGATGCCCAGCGCAAAGCGAATGACAAAGAATCCAAAGGGAAATTGAAGGAAGTCAAACGAATCTTGTCGCAGATTGAGAATGGAAGCTCGGGTTCCATGGACGCTTTCAAACAGTTGGAGGAATATTACAACGCTAATATTGCTTTTAACGAGGCTAGTCGTGAGGAAGCCAAAAAGGCAGAGATTGCTGGAGACCCCTATGACTCTGGTGGCGATGCCATGAAGGGGATGGACAGTTTGTTTGGCGGGATGTCCGGTCTGCTGGACAGTCTTGGCGACGAATTGTTTCAGAATGAATATGCTTTAGCCTATTTCAACTCCATGGATTTTGGTCAGTTATTTACCTGGACTGAAGGTAGTGGAGATGCTGGTGATGTTTTCAAACTGGAGAATCAGGAACTGGAGTATATCGTTTACGGGTTTCATAATCCTTCGGGTAACATCGCTGCGGCATATGCGGAGATATTTGGTATGCGGCTGGCTATTCGGACGGCAGAAGGGTTAATTGAGCACAGCAAGCTTGGGAATCCACTTCTGGTTTTATCGGCGGCAATCTTATATGGGATTACAAACGCCATCGCGGATATGGTGAAACTAGCAAAAGAGGGCAGTGTGGAATTGTCCAAGTATATCAAAGTCAAACTGACGTACAGGGACCATCTCCGATTGTTCCTATTGATGCATAGCAACAATGAACGCAAAATGTCCAGAATGCTGGCGCTAATTCGATTGAATACCGGTGTGAATCCAGATGAGAAACAGACGTATGCTTCGGGTAACATGCGTAGTAGCATCAAGCTGTGGTTTTTACCAGGGGTGGTTAAAAGCATAGGTGCAGTTATGGGTAGTGAGGATCAGGTTGAAGATGGGCGATTTTTCATTGAGCGGAAGGCGGATTATTCCTATTGAATAATTAGGATCGTTTCGGTGGAGGGATTATGGATAAGCAGCAACATTATGAAAAAGAAAGCGCACAAAAGCAGATTCGTTTAACACGAATAATCAGATTGCAGCGTTTGAAGTCTCTCAAAAAGCAGATATGTTCTCCAAAAAAGGAACAGGGTAGCATGGTTCTGGAAGCTTCACTGGTGTTACCTGTCTTTCTATTCTTTATCATGTTTCTCATCTTCATAGTGCAAATGACTCTAATCTCCACAGCGTTACAGAGCACGGCGGGTGAAGCGGTGAAGCAATTGTCAACGAAAATATATCCCGTATCCCTTGCATTCACACCTTCTGATTCTGCCGGCGGAGAAGGTTCAGGAGGGGGCTGGAAGATACCAGAGTTATCACTGACGGAATGGGCAGAAGGTTATGCTTCTTCTCTACCCGAGCCTTTAAGTGATTGGGTACGTTCAGCGGCCGCCAGTGGTGAACAGCCACTACAGGAGATCAAAACATCCGTCTTGGAAACCGTACTTGATCCCACGGTAAAACCGCTGCTTCAACCTTTTATCGAGCCAACGCTGCTTAATATGGAACGTGTTCATGTGAATGGTATTTCGATACCAGATCTCAAAAACAAAACAAATCCATACTTCCGACTTGAACTGAGTTATGAATTGCCTATAAAAGTCCCCTTTCTCAGTAAACCACTTCGGATTCAGGCTGCTGCGGCAGAACGGGTATGGATTGGAGATACCGGAGAAGGATCAGATGGCAGCGCAGGAGACGGGGATACTGCGGGTTCAGCAACGGTACTGTCGAAGCCTGACCCGGCATACATAGGCAACAATGCAACGATCAAGGTGAAGGTAGAACCAGGAGCGACAGCCAACTTAACGATATTTTACAAGTCAGGTGAAAGTTCTGCGAAGCACATCGGCTGGGCCACCGCAGATGAGAATGGAATTATTGAATGGAATTGGTTTGTTGGTACTCGGACAACAGAAGGAACATGGAGTTTTGTTGTCGAGACAGGGGACGGTGCCAAGACGGAGACTACGTTTACCGTGGCCTCCAGAAAATAAGGAAGGGAATGATGGAGGTGGAGTGGTTTTATATTGCCTGTGGCATATACGTCATTGCAGCTTTTATTACAGATATTCGTTCAATGAAAATTCCAAATCGATTGACTTTACCCGTGACTGTTGCTGGCGTATTGGCCCATATCATATGGGGAGGTTGGGATGGTTTCTTGTTTTCAGCCGCTGGATTTGCAGCAGGTTTTGGCATTTTGTTTCTGATGTATGCGATTGGAGCCGTAGGGGCAGGAGATGTGAAATTGTTTGGTGGGATTGGCGCATGGACGGGACTTGCTTTTGGCATTCATGTCATTATTTACTCCGTTTTGTACGCGGGCGCAATTGGTCTAGTGATACTTCTATTCCGTAAAGATTCAGCGAAGAGAATTCGAGGCATGGCAGGTAGTCTTGCAGGTTTTTTTATGCTCGGTTCGCTCAAGCTGGTAAACAAAGAGAAGACATTAAAGTTTCCGTTTATGCTGGCCGTATTGCCCGGGTTTATCACGGTCCTTGTCTCAGGACTTTTCCCTTAAGTGAAGGAGTAGAGAAATTTGAGAATAACAATGGAAAGAGAGGATTGGCATGTATGGACTAACGAGAGATTTTATTCGTAATGGTGGGGCTTTCATGGTTTTGGAGAAAGCAGACGGGTTACGAATGGAGGAATTGAGCCGTGTACAGATGGGGATGTTGTCCTCCAATCAGATTCCGCGACTTCTTCCTGTTCATATTCGGGAAGTCGATCGAAATGTAACTTTGCAGTACGACATATCAGGGTACAAGATGTTATCTCAGATGTTAAAGTCAAGCAAAATCAAATTGCGTGTTCTGTATGGTTTGTTATTCCAACTAGCCGATGCCTTCACGGAATGCCGACAGTATATGTTGGAGCCTCGTAAATTATTGATCCAGGAAGAGTCTTTGTTCATTAACGGTTCATTCGAACAGGGTGAGCTTGGGATTGTATATGTTCCAATCATGGATACAGTTGAAGTTGATCCAACGCCTCAGCAATTCCGTGAGCTAGTGATCAGGCTGATGGCACATGTACAGGAACTGCAGGGAGAAGGCATTCAGCGTGTTCTGCAGTTATGTGACAACGAACGCTGGGATATCAGACAGTTGCGCGAGCTTCTGCTGGAGTTATACGCTGACGAGCAAGAGAATGGAGGAGGCGCAGCATTTCTCTCGTCCAGAACTTTGGACACACCCAATGATTCAAGAGGTGATCTTCATTCGTCGATTTCTGAGCGAGATAGCAGGCTAGCCACTGGTACTTCTCGGCCATATCAACTTGGTGCTCCCGTTCAAAATGCTCCTGTGGGGCCGCAACTAAATTTCCGTCAGCCGCAGAAAACAAGTGAATTCGAGGTTGAAGACATTCCGGTGAGATCTCGAACCTTTCCAGGCAGGCGTTCACCTGAGCAAGTTCCATTAGAGAGTTCAAACGGTATGGATAAGAAAGGAAGTAACTCGTATGATTCGCTAGAGCGTGTTGATATGGAAGTGGAGGAAAAGCCCGGATCTTCCAAAGTAACTTATATCATATTGGGCTGTATGGTTGCCATGGCATTGGTATGGAGATTTATTTACATGGAGCAACCGGGACAGACGCAGATGATCCTGTGCATGGTACTCAGCCTTGGCTTGTTTGGTGTAGCAGGATGGACGTGGAAGCGTAAGGGAAGCCCTCAGAATAACGCAGAGAATAAGCGGTCTTTTTCATTCAATTTAGGTAAGAACAAAGGTAAGCAAATGGAAGATGAAGAGGAACAATTTCAGGAAAGTTGGCGCTGGAATACAGCTGATAGGAAAGAGGAACGCATAAACCAAACGGTTGCATCCGCCTCAGAAGGTGGTAGCGAGCATTCCCGTTTTCAAAATTTGCATATGGCATCTGAACACTCCGAACCACCGTTCGTTCAACGCCATGTGGAAACGGTAGCTTCAACTTCAGAGCTAATTCGACAGGATGCAGTTGCAGAGGCAACCGTGAATTTGCAGAATCTGAGTGGAAGTAATGTTACAGGGGCAGGCCCGGTGATGGCGTCTTATTATCTTGAACGAAGATCGGGAAGCAGTGACCAACATGAACGGATGGATGTGCAAGGAGCATCTTTTGTCATCGGAAGATCAGCAGACATGGTTCAGTGGGTGGACACAGCGACCGGGGTGTCCCGTGCTCATGTGGAATTGAGCCGGAACAAATCGGGCTATGTGATTAAGGATCTGGGTTCCGTCAATGGAACCATTCTTCAGGGCAATATTCTTGCTCCGTATAAGGAGTATCCATTGGCGGATGGAGACACATTTACACTTGCAGAATCTGTTTACACTTATCGGTCGGTTGGATAAGGCATAGTTCAATCAGTCAGATAAGCCGCGGTGTTTCAGATCTTCCAGTGCCTGGGTTAAGGTTGGGAAGGTGAACTGGAATCCGTGGTCGAGAGCTTTTTGCGGAATGACTCTCTGCCCCTGAAGCACGACAACGGATAGTTCTCCGACCAAAGTTTTAATCAGGAAGCTGGGTACGGGGAACCAGTGAGGGCGATGATACACTTTACCGACCGTACGACCGAATTCATCATTGGTAACAGGGTTCGGTGAGGAAGCATTGACCGGACCTGACACTTGTTTATTTTGAATGCTAAAATCAATGAGTCTTACGATATCCATAATGTGAATCCAGCTAGTCCATTGCTTGCCACTGCCGATCTTGCCGCCAACACCCAGCATATAAGGAAGTTTCATCAATGGAAAAGCACCTCTTTTATGTCCAAGAACCAGACTTACCCGGATTTTAACGAGTCTCACATTTTTGATTGCATCTGCAGCAACTTCCCATTGTTCCGAGACCCGGGACGGGAAATTCATTGATTTTTGCGGACTGCTCTCGTCAAAGGTTTCGTTAGGAGAGGTTCCATAGATGGCCATGGCAGAAGCCTGAACGACGACTTCCGGCTTTTGTTCCAGGGATTCCACCAATCGGGCTACCCGCGCTACGGTCGTGACTCTGGATTCAACAATCTCCAGCTTCGCCTTGGTTGTCCATCGTTGATTCAGCGTTTCTCCGGCAAGGTTAACAAGAGCGTCCATACCTTCCAACAAATGAGGTTGTTCTTCGACTTGTTCCCACGATATATATGTAAGATTTTTACTTGGATTATGCAAGTCAGGCAGTTTTCGTGTAATAACTTTCACGTGGTGCCCGGCTTGCAACCAGTAATCTACAAGTGCTCCTCCTACAAATCCGGTACCTCCACAAATGGCAATTTTCATATCAAACATCCTCTCTGTAATTTCACTGCGCTGATACATACCGTTGGATCGACAAACAGCCCCGTACGGTAAGCAATGCCTGTTGGGAACAACTTACCTGACGGAGCATATCTGTATCTAATTAACCAAATCTATATGCGACTTAACTCATCTTTTATTTTATTTAATCAAATGTTGATAAGGGGAATAATCGATTTTGTTTTTCTCCAGAAATTTCACCAAAAACTTATTATCCCGCTTCGGTGTGGCAATAATGTATCCTTTGATGCAATGATCTCTCGATACTTCCGTGGCATTGTCTTCGACTGCAATCTTACCGATCTCTGCAGCAATGGAATGTTTGGCGATGTCACGAAATGGCCCGGGCACAGGCTCCACTAGTTGATCCAAAAAAGCTTTGGCTTCATCTGTCCATAAGTGACGGCTGGCTTCAACCCAATAATTCTGCCAATCCAGTTTGGACTTTCCGTCTGCTTTTGGTAGCACTTTCAAAAACTTGCGCATCATGAAAAATCCACCGATACACATGCTGCCTAGCAATAAAAAAGTCCAGAATGCGATCGTATTCATAAACCAATTGCTGGGGGAATAGCTGTTTAGTATTATCGCGTAGGAGTCGAAAATCATTGCGGAGTCACCTCGGTTCATTGATTTTCACGGAAAGACGGATTCCGCCTACCCATGTTCCACATATTAGCTGTAAAAAATAGCCTCTATCCCGAATTATAGCGCATTTCTAGATTTATTTCGATAATCGCGTTAGAATAAGGGATAATTCAGAATAAGGGGGATCAATAATGCTGAAAATCGGCTCCCACGTGTCCTTTTCGGACAAGGGATTATTGAGTGCAACGAAGGAAGCGTCCTCGTACGGTTCCAGTTCGTTTATGATATATACGGGTGCACCACAGAATACACGTCGCAAGCCAATTGAGTCCATGTATATTGAAGAAGGCAAGGTTGCCATGCAAGAGGGTGGAATGGAAGATATCGTTGTCCATGCACCGTACATTGTTAATCTTGGCTCATACAAAGATAATACGTTTAGACTGGCTGTAGATTTCCTTCAGGAAGAGATTCGTCGGACACATGCTATTGGTGTGAAAAACATCGTATTACATCCCGGCGCATTTACAGACAAAGATGCCCACTATGGGATCGGACGGATCGCAGAAGGATTGAATGAAGTGCTGGAGGGTGTGAAAGACACGGATGTGAACATCGCTCTGGAGACCATGGCTGGCAAAGGTACGGAGATGGGTCGCAGTTTCGAAGAGATCGCTCAGATTATCGAGAAAGTAACATATAACGAGCGCCTGACTGTGTGTATGGATACATGTCACATTCATGATGCCGGATATGATATCGTTAATGATTTTGACGGTGTACTGGAACAATTCGATCGTACGGTAGGACTTGACCGCATTGCTGTAATGCATATTAATGATAGTAAGAATGCTGTGGGTGCGCACAAGGACCGTCATACACCAATTGGCTCTGGCTGGATCGGGTTTGAAGCGATTAACCGCATCGTCAACCATGAGAAGCTTCAAGGACGTCCATTTATTCTGGAGACACCTTGGATTGGTAAAGAGGCCAAGACACAGCGTCCAATGTATGAGGTGGAGATTGCCCTGCTTCGTGGGGATGTTGCCGGTCGATTTGGCCAGGAATTCCTGACAGAAGTAGAACAGTTGCAACACTTTTTCAAAGGTAAAGAGATTGAGTCTCGTTCTTATATTCTGGATGTGTGGACGTTGCTCAAAAATGATGCCAAAGCCAAAAAGGCAGATCCGCGCGAACCGCTGGAACGCCTCTATGACATGGTGACTGAAGCTGCACTATTCCCGCATTTGAATGAAGAACAACTGAATCATCGCTTGATTGCATGGCTTGCGGGTTAATCCCGCAGGTCATGGCTTAATTGAAGGAGGAAGAATAACCCGATGGAGATCCACGCTAAACAAGTACGCCCTGATTCTAAAAACCGCGCCGATCGTGCGCGCATGCTTATTTCCTGTCCGGATGGTCCAGGAATTGTAGCTGCCGTATCTCATTTCCTGCACCAGCATGGTGCAAACATTGTTCAGTCGGACCAGTATACAATGGACCCTGCTGGCGGCATGTTCTTTATGCGAATTGAGTTTGATCTTCCGCAATTGTTGGTCAATTTGCCGAAACTGGAAGCTGATTTTGCAGAAGTAGCAAGCCGTTTCCAGATGGAATGGACGTTATCTGCGGTCAGCCGCAAGAAGAAACTGGCTATCTTTGTGTCCAAAGAAGATCACTGTCTGGTTGAATTGTTGTGGCAATGGCAGGCAGGCGACCTGGATGCAGATATTGCGCTTGTGGTCAGCAACCATCTGGACATGAAGGACTATGTAGAATCATTTGGCATTCCATATCATCATATCCCAGTTACAGCAGATACGAAAAAAGAAGCGGAACAGCGCCAACTGGACGTCATCGGCAACGATGTGGATGTGATCATTCTGGCTCGTTACATGCAGATTATCTCTCCGATGTTCATTGAGCATTACCGCAATCGAATCATTAATATTCACCATTCGTTCCTGCCAGCCTTCGTGGGTGGTAAACCGTATGCGCAGGCGTACAACCGCGGTGTCAAAATTATCGGTGCGACAGCGCACTATGTTACGGAAGAACTGGATGGCGGCCCGATTATTGAACAGGATGTGCAGCGTGTAAGCCACGGGGACGATGTAACCGAGCTGAAGCGTATTGGACGTACCATTGAGCGTGTTGTGCTCGCACGTGCCGTGAAATGGCATGTCGAAGACCGTGTTCTTGTTCACGAAAATAAAACCGTTGTATTTTAAGCTCACGCTTTAATACTGTGCAAGGTTGATTCGGAACCACGTAATAGACTAACAATAAAGCGACCCCAATTCGTTTACGAAATGGGAGTCGCTTTTTTTGTTGTGTTGATATACTTTCCGCACAAGCCAAGCATAATACCAAACAGCAGATGTCCTACAATCCAGTAGAGGATGGCGGACACATCGTACAGGTCTGGCACACGTGATGACAATTGAGAGAGTGGGATATAGAGCAAGGACGAGACTGCACCAAGTAAAATTCCTTTGATCATAGGGCGGCCTGAATGCCTTACCCACCACAGATAGAAGATACCGATGACAACGGACACGATGAGATGCAAAGCAAATTCAATGAATTCGGGTAAGGTTGGCGGAAGACCAGGCACAAAATCAATATTCAGCAGCAGAGTATATACTTGTTCACCTGTGATGGCCTGAATCATTTTGAGGAAAAATCCCAGGACAACTCCCGAGAGAATTCCCGTTAAAATACCGGATATCCAGGGTAATGAGTGTTTTGCCGATGTTGATGGGTGAGCAGCAGGATCTGGCATGATCGAGACCTCCTATGATTGACGCGTGTACATCTGAAAAAAGTAAACCACAGCCCGAATTTTGTAATCCATATTAAGGAACATTATATGTGAATTGAGGATGAATATCTAAAAAATGCATGGTTTTCAGGTTAAAGGTTATACTTCATGCGATGGATTTGCGAGGCTCCTTAAGTCTGTTTTTGGAATTTAGTACCTTGTACAGTACGATTTTTGCTTGATAGGACAAGGATTATTCATCACAAACCACCAATTTTTCACGAACTTCTAAAAGAAGGTTATGGAAAAGCTTCACGCCAAGTGATACAATACAAAAGTGAATAAGTCAAAATGAAACACTCAAGCGGATTCACTTATTGTGAAATTCGGTTTGCTTGTATGATGAGAGGGATTCGCTTGCGCACCCGACTTATCTAAAGACATGAGGAGGACAAACCATGACTGACAAGAACGAAGCGATTCAAAAGGACGAGAACACTACAATCGACAACCTGTCGATTACTACCGTACGTACTTTGGCGATTGATGCAATTGAGAAGGCAAATTCCGGACACCCGGGTATGCCTATGGGCTCCGCTCCAATGGGGTACCAACTTTTTGCAAAAACGATGACTCATAACCCGGACCACCCAACTTGGGTTAACCGGGACCGTTTTGTCCTGTCTGCAGGACATGGCTCCATGTTGCTGTACAGCTTGCTGCACCTGAGCGGATATGATCTTCCAATGGAAGAACTGAAACAGTTCCGTCAATGGGGAAGCAAAACTCCGGGTCACCCGGAATTCGGACATACTGCAGGTGTTGATGCAACAACCGGCCCACTGGGTCAAGGTATTGCAATGGCTGTAGGTATGGCGATGGCTGAAGCTCAACTGGGCGCAACATACAATAAAGACAAATTCAACGTAGTTGACCACTACACTTACGCAATCTGTGGTGATGGTGACTTGATGGAAGGCGTATCTCATGAATCAGCTTCCCTGGCTGGACGTTTGCACTTGGGCAAACTGATCATGTTGTTCGACTCCAATGACATCACGTTGGATGGTAAATTGGATCTGTCTTCTTCCGAAAGCATCGCGAAGCGTTTTGAAGCTTATGGCTGGCAAGTGCTGCGCGTTGAAGATGGTAACGATCTGCCTGCAATCGAAAAAGCAATTCAGGAAGGTCAAGCAGATACACTGCGTCCTACACTGATCGAAGTTAAAACGGTTATTGGTTATGGTAGCCCGAACAAACAAGGTAAAGGCGGCCACGGCGGTACTCACGGATCTCCACTGGGTGCAGACGAAGCCAAATTGACTAAAGAGTATTACAAATGGGTTTACGAAGAAAACTTCCACGTACCAGCTGAAGTTCGCGATCACTTTGCACAAGTGAAAGATCGTGGTATCTCTGCTAACAAAGCTTGGGATGAGAAATTTGCCGAGTACAAAAAAGCTTTCCCTGAGCTGGCAGCTCAATTCGAAACAGCGATTAACGGCGACCTTCCAGAAGGTTGGGACCGTGATCTTCCTAAATATGCAGCAACAGACAAAGCTCTTTCCACTCGTGTAGCATCCGGTAATGCTCTGAACGGTCTGGCGCACAACGTGCCACAACTGACAGGTGGATCTGCTGACTTGGAAAGCTCCACAATGACTCACTTGAACAACCTGGAGAACTTCACACCTGAAGATTACTCCGGCCGTAACATCTACTTCGGTATCCGTGAATTCGGTATGGCTGGAGCAATGAACGGTATGGCACTGCACAGCGGTGTGAAAGTATTCGGAGGTACGTTCTTCGTATTTACCGATTACCTGCGTCCAGCTGTTCGTCTGGCTGCCCTGATGGGATTGCCTGTAACGTATGTTCTGACTCACGACAGTATCGCTGTTGGTGAAGACGGTCCTACGCACGAACCGATCGAGCAATTGGCATCCCTGCGTATCATTCCTAACCTGACGGTTATTCGTCCGGCGGATGGTAATGAAACTTCGGCTGCTTGGGCTTACGCGCTTGAGAACAAGAGCAACCCGGTTGCACTCGTACTCACTCGTCAAAACCTGCCGATCCTGGAAGGTACGGTTGAAGGTTCACGTGAGAACGTGAAACGTGGTGCTTATGTTGTCTCTGATGCAAAAGATGGCAAAGCGGTAGCACAAATTATCGCTACAGGTTCTGAAGTGCAATTGGCTGTTAAAGCTCAAGCAGCACTTGCAGAACAAGGCATCCAAGTTCGCGTAATCAGCATGCCAAGCTGGGATCTGTTCGAGAAACAAGACAAAGCTTACAGAGAGTCCGTTCTTCTTCCGGATGTTAAAGCTCGTCTTGCCATTGAAATGGCTTATCCAATGGGCTGGGAGAAATATGTTGGAGATCAAGGTGACATTCTCGGAATCAGCACATTTGGTGCTTCCGCGCCTGGCGACCGTGTTATCCAAGAGTATGGCTTTACAGTGGACAACGTGGTTAGCCGCGTAAAAGCATTGCTGTAATAGAGGTTGTTCAAAAAGTCTGCTTTTGATTACGAAGGATGCCTCACGGCATCATCAGCGTCGAAGATGGGATTCAGCCGAATAAGAAAATGCTTACGGAGTATGTTTCTTTCGGAAACATTGTAGTTGCTCACGTAGTTTTCTCCTACGCTCCGCTACTCCATTTCTAGCTTCATCCCATCTTCTCGGTACTGAAAACCTGACTTTTTGAACACGCAATTAGCTTCATAAACGCTGCTATGGTTGGGAGGGCATCATGCTGTCCTGATCCATGGCAGCAAGTTATTTCCGCAGAACAGGGGCGGTGAAGCGTTATCGCCCTGATCTGTTTTGCCTTTTGTTTTCATTAACTTCAGGGGAGCGGGTACGCATGTCACAATTTGATCAAGTCAGTGTAGTGAAAGAGGCCAACATTTATTATGATGGTCAGGTAACCAGCAGAACAGTTATTTTGGGGGATGGCAGCAAAGTGACTCTGGGCATCATGCTTCCAGGCAGTTATGAGTTCGGTACGGATTCTCGTGAAATTATGGAGATTCTGTCCGGAGATCTGAAAGTATTGCTTCCCGGAGAAGAAGAGTGGCAAGAGATTCAAGGTCAAGCTACGTTCCACGTGCCTGCCGAATCCAAATTTAAACTGGAGATACGCAGCGTTACTGACTACGTCTGCTCGTACCCGGCGGAATAACATAAGAAGGGTAAGCAGAACCGCAACCTGCGGATTCGGTTTACCCTTTTTACTTCTTGAATTCTAACGACAAAGTTCGAGCTGCAAGCTTGTCAGCCCCGTGGATTTGAAGTATCCTTAAGGCAAGTTGTTTAGAATGGAATACGGACATAATATAAGAGGTTGTTCAAAAAGTCCGCTTTTGATTACAAAGTTTGAACACGCAATATAATCGAAATCAGGAGGTTTTTGAGATCATGGCAAAAAAAGTGACATTTGACTATAGCACGGCATTGCAATTTGTAAATCAGCACGAAGTGGATTATTTCGCAGAACCGATTCGTCTGGCTCACGAGCAGCTTCACAACGGAACAGGAACAGGCTCCGATTATCTGGGCTGGATTGACCTGCCAACGGCTTATGACAAAGAAGAGTTCGCTCGCATTCAAAAAGCGGCTGCCAAAATCCAAAGCGACTCCGAAGTACTGATCGTTATCGGTATCGGTGGATCATACCTGGGTGCACGTGCAGCGATTGAAATGCTGACTCACTCTTTCTATAACAATCTGCCAAAAGACAAACGCAAAACGCCTGAAATCTATTTTGCAGGAAACAATATCAGCTCCACATATGTAACTCATTTGCTGGACCTGGTTGAAGGCAAAGATTTCTCCGTCAACGTTATCTCCAAATCCGGTACAACAACTGAGCCGGCTATTGCATTCCGTATCTTCCGTGCAGCACTGGAAGAGAAATATGGTAAAGAAGAAGCTCGCAAACGCATCTATGCTACAACAGACAAAGCGCGCGGTGCACTGAAAGAACTCGCAAATGCAGAAGGATACGAATCTTTCATTATCCCTGATGATGTAGGTGGACGTTACTCCGTTCTGACAGCTGTAGGTTTGCTGCCAATTGCAGCAGCTGGTATCAGCATCGAAGAAATGATGCAAGGTGCGGCTGACGCATCCAAAGAATACAGCAACCCGAACGTAGCTGAGAATGAAGCATATCAATATGCTGCAGTTCGTAACGCATTGTATCGCAAAGGCAAAGGCACTGAGATCCTTGTAAACTATGAGCCTTCCCTGCACTTCGTGTCCGAGTGGTGGAAACAACTGTTTGGAGAGAGTGAAGGTAAAGACTACAAAGGGATCTATCCTGCATCTGTTGATTTCTCTACAGACTTGCACTCCATGGGTCAATTCATCCAGGAAGGTAGCCGGAATATCTTCGAAACTGTTATCCAGGTTACTGAAGTTGCTGAGCATATCTCAATCAAATCCGATCCGGACGATCTGGATGGTTTGAACTTCCTTGAAGGAAAAACCATGGACTTTGTTAACAAAAAAGCGTTCCAAGGAACACTGCTTGCACATACAGATGGTCAAGTACCAAACCTGATTGTGAACATTCCAGATATGACTCCATATTCTTTCGGATATCTGGTATACTTCTTTGAAAAAGCATGCGGTATCAGTGGCTACCTGCTGGGTGTCAATCCATTTGACCAACCAGGCGTGGAAGCTTACAAGAAAAATATGTTCGCATTGCTGGGCAAACCAGGCTTTGAAGAAGAGAAAGCAGCGCTCGAAGCGAGACTTTCCGAATAATTCATCGGTCTGCTCATATAGTTGAATAATGTAATGTAAATCTAACCGGGAATCACTGTTCGTTTAAGATGCAGGGTTCCCGGATATAGATAACCAGGGCAGTTCGTCCGCGTTCGCGCGGTGAACTGCTTTCTTGTAAAATGGACTCAGGAAAAGATCAGAAAGTTGGATTTAGGATGATTGAACGTTATCGCACGGTTCGAGGACCGGGCAATCTGGAAATTGTAATCAAGAAGTCGCGATTTATCGGTCATATTATGCCGGTCACGACAGAGGAAGAGGCTGTTGCCTTCATCGATGAGATCAAGAAAAAACATTGGAATGCGACTCACAACTGCTCTGCATACATGATTGGGGAGCGAGACGAGATCCAGAAGCAATCCGATGACGGTGAACCCAGCGGAACAGCAGGGAAACCCATTCTTGAAGTGATCAAAAATCAGAAATTAAAAAATGTGGCAATTGTGGTTACGCGATACTTCGGGGGAATTATGCTTGGAGCTGGCGGGTTAATTCGTGCTTATACGGATGGAGCTGTAGCAGCCATTGAAGCTGGAGAAGTCATTACCAACGTGCTGCATCGTGAAGTGTTTGTTGAACTGGATTATACGTGGCTGGGTAAAGTGGAAAATGAGTTAAGAAGCCGGGAAGTCCGTACAGGTGAAACTGGATTCACCGATAAGGTTACGTTGACTTGTCTTCCGCCGGATAGTGAAACCGAGGCTTTTATAGCCTGGATCACGGATTTGACGCAAGGGCAATCCCGGATCACGGAGGGACAGCGGCTTTATTTTATTGAAGGGGAATAAAATATATGGCTAGAAGAGCAGTCGAACAGGAGTTGTCGAGGGAGCGGATACTGGAGGCGGCGAGGCACCTTTTTATTACCAAAGGATACCGCGCCATTTCGATGCGAAGCATCGGCCAGCATCTGGGCTATAGTCATGGGTCGCTGTATTATCACTTTAAGGAAAAGGCAGAGCTGTTCTATGCCATCGTGGTTGAAGATTTCAATCATTTGGGGCATTTGCTGCTGCAAGCCATGGTCAGGCCAGTTCGTGATGATGTGAGCAAGGTAGAGCACATTATGATGGAGTTTATTCGCTTTGGTCTGGAGAATCCATACCAATACGAAATTATGTTTATGATCAGGGACGAAGAACTGTTGTCTTATTGTCGTACCGAACAGGGACGTTGCTTCGAATTGTTTGCATCGATTATAAGGCAGTATATGAATGAAGCGAACTGTACGGAAGAGGACATTCAAAGGGTACCGCGTACGCTATTTTTGGCTATGCACGGATTCATTTCTTATTACATTCAGGATCGTTTAACGTTTGTGGAGATTGAATCGTCTGCGCTGTCTCATGTCAAAGTGCTGTGCCGCAATCTGGGTCAGCAGCCTGGCGACCAATAATGGCGCTGTTGTTGCACCCCTACACTTCAGGGCGGTGATTTGTCATAACTTTAATTCTTTATAACGTTGTCTCGCGAAAGTTAGTAAACGCAGCAGACCAAGTCAGGCGGCTCCGACCCGGAATGAGGGTGGACCGCCTGTTTGTGTTTGCAAAAATGAACGAGTAGGGCAGGCCTATTGGACCCAACTAACCTCCCATGATTTTGAGAAAATACTCCCGCTCACGTGGTCCATCGAATTCGCAAAAGTAAATGCCTTGCCAGCGGCCAAGCAGCAGTCTGCCTTCGTGAATAATTACCGTCTGTGATGGCCCTGTTGTGACCGATTTGAGGTGAGAGGCTGTATTACCTTCGGCATGTCGATATTCGGGATGCTCCCAGGGGTACACCTCATCCAGGCGTAACAAGACATCGTGTTTTACATCTGGGTCTGCATTTTCGTTGATGGCAATCCCCGCTGTCGTATGAGGACAGTAGATGAGCACCGTCCCATTCTGCACCCCGCTACTCTGGACAACCTGCTTCACGTCCCATGTGATATCCTTCATTTCGTCTCGTGTGGAAGTGGATATATTCTTCGTATATAACATGTTAGATCACTCCTTATCATCTCTGTTCTTACCCTCGATTGTACCTTAACCACTACATACCAAACAAACCACATATGAAGACGGATATGTGAATCGCGCAATAACGGAGAGGTCAGAAATAACCTGAAGAAGCGGAAGCTAAAAGCTTTCTGTAGGAAAGCTGCTTCGGAAGCATAAGTTTCGCCTTTATCACCGGATTTCCCCTTAAAAAGGGGATCAAAGAAATCTGGGGATAACAGTGATCGGAAGGTTGTTCTGGCTGCGCAGTGTACAGTGCGATTTTTATTAATCGTTCTCATATGAGGCCCAATTATATTCAATAAAAGCATTGACGATTAGCACTGCAAACTGGTAAAGTATCAGAAAAGCAAAACCAAGTAGACTAATGGGAATAATATTAAAGTAATATCATCCAACTTAGGAAAAATGTCGTATTAAAGCCAGGAAGACTGCCGACCGGAGTTAAAGCCGGAGGCTGGGAGGGAACGCAGCAATGAATACCGTTCTTCGTCATAAGGGATGGACTTGGGGATTCCGCAGTACCGTATTGTTATATTTTATCGTACTTATTGTACTTCCAATCATCGGTGTGTACGTCAATTCCTTCTCTGAAGGATGGAGCAACTTTGTTCAGAGCATTATGGACCCCATCGCGTGGAAAGCCGTACTGCTGACCATTCGGCTGGCCGTCATTGCCACGCTGATTAATGTGGTTTTGGGCACGATGATCGCCTGGGTGTTGACAAGGTATCGCTTTGTGGGCCGATCGTTTCTCAACAGTCTGGTTGATCTCCCGTTTGCACTGCCAACAGCGGTGGGCGGCTTGATGATTATGCTGCTTTTGGGTCCGGTCAGTGCCATCGGGAAACTGGCAGAATCCATGGGATTTGAGATTGTATTTCACCAGCCCGCCATTGTTATCGCGATGACCTTTGTCACGTTTCCGTTTGTTATCCGTGCAGTGCAGCCTTTGCTGGAAGAAATCGATCCTTCCGAGGAAGAGGCCTCGTACACGATGGGGGCATCCAAGGCTCGCACGTTCATGCAGGTTATTCTGCCTTCCATGGCACCTGGCATGATCAGTGGGGGGATGCTGGCTTTCTCGAGAGGACTGGCTGAATTCGGGGCTGTTGTGCTGGTGGCTGGTAACATTCCGGGAAGAACACTGACTGCTTCCGTATTTATCTACGGGGAGATTGAAAGTGATAATCCAACGGGGGCTGCTGCTGTATCCGTGTTGCTCCTGACGCTCTCCTTCCTGATCCTCTGGCTGATCAATCTGGTGCAGATGCGGGGGAGAAGACGATGAGACGACTCTTAATTGGACTGACGTTTGCGGTATTTATTGTATTGCTGATCATCCCGCTTGGACGCATTTTTATTGGCGCATTTGAAGACGGGGCAGGTGGATTCCTGAAAGGGTTAATGCGTCCTGAGGCGTTACATGCCTTGATGATGACCGGACTGGTGGTACTGGTGGTCACCCTGTTAAATACATTGTTTGGCATCATGATGGCTCTGTATCTGGTTCGTGCCGGATGGATGAGTGAACGGATAAAAGGGCTGCTGAACAGCATTGTAGACCTGCCTTATGCTGTATCTCCTGTCATTGGCGGCTTGATGATTGTGTTGATGTTGGGACCTAACAGCATTATGGGCGCTTTTTTTGAAGGGATTGGATTCAATGTGGTCTACGCCTTCCCAGGTATGGTGATCGCAACGTTATTTGTTACCTTTCCACTGATGGTCAGAGAGGTTATGCCTGTCCTGCAGGAACTCGGTTCCCAGCAAGAGGAGGCCGCATCTACACTTGGCGCTTACGGCTGGAGAACGTTCTGGAGTGTGACATGGCCTTCGATCCGCTGGGCGGTAGTGTATGGTCTAGTCTTGACGGTTGCGCGCTCGCTTGGGGAATTCGGTGCAGTGCTGGTGGTATCCGGTAATATCATGAACAAAACGCAGACAGCAACAACCCTGGTGTATCAGGATGTAGAGAATTTTAATGTAGCAGCCGCAAATGGTGTGGCATTGGTGCTGGTCACCTTCTCCGTCGGGCTGCTGCTCATGATGGAATGGGCCAAGAAGCGAAAGGAAGTGCATTGATATGCATGTAGAAGTCCGTGATCTGAACAAACATTTCGGTGATTTTCATGCGGTAAAAGATGTCTCATTCGATATTGCCAAAGGCCATCTGATCGGTCTGCTTGGACCCAGCGGAGGCGGGAAAACGTCCATTCTGCGGATGCTTGCGGGTCTGGAGAATCCGGGTTCTGGGGAGATTCGCTTTCATGGAAAAGTGGTGAACCATCTGCCTCCACAGGAGCGGGGCATCGGATTTGTATTCCAGAACTATGCCTTGTTCAAACATATGACGGTATTTGAGAATATCGCTTTTGGACTCAAGGTCAAGAAGACGCCAAAAGCCCAGATTCGTGATCGGGTGATGGAACTTGTTGAACTGACCGGGTTAAAAGGTTTCGAACAGCGCTATCCACATCAGTTATCTGGTGGGCAGCGTCAACGTGTTGCTTTTGCCAGAGCACTCGCCCCGGAGCCACAGCTGTTATTGCTGGACGAACCGTTCGCGGCCATTGATGCCAAGATCCGTCAGGAACTGCGTTCATGGTTGCGTGAGTTGATTGAGCGAGTGGGAATCACTTCGATTTTTGTAACGCATGATCAGGATGAAGCGATTGAAGTGGCGGACGAGATTATGATTATCAGTCAGGGTCGTCTGGAACAGAAGGGCACACCTTGGGATATCTACAAAAACCCTCAGACACCGTTTGTGGCTACATTTATCGGGGAGTCTACGGTTGTGGAGGATGCTTCACAGCTGAAAGGATTCGAACATGCGGTTGAGGGTGAACATACCAAAGCGTTGATTCGACCGGAGTATATTGAGATCGGCTTGAAGAACGAGTTCACCATGTTGTCTGCAACGGAAAAAGGTACAGTCAAACATCTTCATTTCCGCGGTAGTGAATGGATGGTAGAGGTGGACGTACAGGGTCATAAGTTAATCACCTATCGTTCCCTGGAGAAAACGACATTGGAGATCGGTCAACAAATTCGAGTCCTTGTACACCGTGCATACCTGTTCAATGACTCCAACAGTTGGGTGGTTGAGAACCGACTGAAGGAAGATCCGATGCCGGTGATGATTTAGATCAAGTGGAAGAAAGGGGCTGCCCATGCAGACGAGGAAGAAGAAAGCCATACTCTTATATGTTGCCCTCATGCTTCTGCTCGTCTGCATGACCGCTGGGTGCAGCAAGCAGGAGGGGGCAAGCGAACAGAACGAGCCTGCTGGTAACGATTCATCCAATACGCTGGTGATTGGTGCTTATAGTGTAGCGAAAGATGCTGTAGGCGAATTGCTACCCAAGTTCCAAGAGGAGTGGAAGGCAAAAACCGGACAGACGATTAACTTTCAAGAATCCTATGAAGCTTCGGGCACACAGGCAAGAGCCATCGTTGGTGGATTCGAGGCTGATGTGGCCTTGCTCGCGATGGAGAGTGATATCGAGAAGTTGGTCAAAGCCGATCTGGTTAGCTCTGATTGGAAACAGACCCCTAATGAGGGCATGATCACCCGTTCAATTGTTGTTCTGGGCACAAGAGCGGGCAACCCGCTCGGTATTCGTGATTTTCAGGACTTAACCAAGCCAGGAGTGAAGGTACTGTACCCCAATCCAAAGACATCCGGAGGCGCACAATGGGACATTAATGCCATTTATGGTGCCGGATTGAAACTGTCGGAGGAGCAAGAGGGGAAGAAAGATCCTGCCGCAGCCAAGGCTTTTCTCGAACAGGTACATCGTAACGTTGAATCATTGGACAAGAGTGGGCGTTCTTCGATGGCGGCATTCGAATATGGTGTGGGTGATGTCATCGTCACGTATGAAAATGAATTGCTTGCCCGGATCGCCAAAGGTGTAGATTATGACATCGTCATTCCAAAAAATACGATCCTGATTGAGAACCCGGCAGTTGTGGTGAATAAATATGCCGATAAACATGGAAATCGCGAACTGGCAGAAGCCTTTGTCGCATATCTGCGTACACCAGAAGCGCAGCGTATTTTTGCCAAGCATGGTTTTCGTTCAGTAGATCCGGATGTATTTGCACAGACGGAGTCGACATTTCCAACGCCAGAAGGATTATTTGATATCAACTATCTGGGTGGATGGGACGAGGTACGCAGTACGTTGTACTCCAAACGCGGCGTGTGGTATCAGGTGCTCGCTGGATTATGAGTATTGCTGATGTAATCGAATAGGTAATCGAGCATGTAGATACTAAACCTTCATTTCAATGGAAGTAGAGATGGAGGTTTTTTACTGCCAAAAGGTTATAATAGAGGTATACTGAATCATGATTGTTACATAGTACTAGCAGGAAGGTGTGAGTTGGATGAGTGCAGAGATCAAATTATCCCAAAGTACAGCAATTCGACTGGAGCAGGCCCGCGGTAAGGGGATGCCTGAGGAAGAAATTTTAAAAGCTATTCAAGCGAAAGACGTTTCCGCTTTTGACGCCGTGTCTGAAGAGGAATACCGATATACCGAATTTTTCTCGTATGCGGATGAACATGGTGAAAATCTGGAGGCAGCAGTAAAAGATGGCTACCGGATTACCTTTAACACGCGTGGTGGACTCGGAATCTGGTTGGAGAAAGCCTTCAAGGTACAGCCCGAGAAAGACTTCACAGTGGGTGAAGGAATCATCACCGGATTACATTTGAAACCGGAGCAGGCAGAGGTACTGGCGAAGCGGCTTGCATCGAACTGGGTCATTACGGATTCGAAGGATGTACCTGCGGGTCAGGAACTGACGTTGAAGCTGCGGGCACTGGTATAGTTCCAGCGCGGAGTGGATGTGACTCGAATTAATCGGTCGTGGCCTGTTTAAAAGGTAAGGCCTGATCTTCATGCGGATGACCCGCTTATAAGGTTGCATCACATGCTGACGAAGCGTACGCTCCCGAATGGAGCGAAGCATGGAGCATGGAGATGAAGGTCTGACGGTGAACGGTCAGACCACAGACTGTCCCGAATTGCAGTGGAGAACTGCAGCGGGATGGTCTTTTTTTTGCAAAAACGGAGGTGGACGATTACAATCTACATATCATTAATTCAGGGGGAATGCGGATTGAATCAGCTAACATTTCTGGGCACTGGCGATGCGATGGGCGTTCCACGTGTGTATTGTGATTGCGAAGTATGTACAGAGGCAAGGCTTACGGGGGAGAATAAACGGAAACGCTCTTCTGTTCTGATTGACGGTGGTGGGGATGGTGCGGGTGAACAGTTCATGATTGACTGCGGACCAGACTGGAGATCACAGATGGAGGATCAGGGATTGCGCATGGTGCATACGCTGCTCATCACTCATGCCCATTTTGACCATATTGGAGGATTGCCGGAATGGGCGGATGCATGCCGGTGGTTGGGTGTGAAGGGGCGTTTGTATGCACCACGCGAAGTGATTGCCACCATTCAGGGACAGTTTCCTTGGTTGGGTCGTCATATGGACTTTCTGGAAACGGATGGCGGTATTGAACTAGGCGACTGGAAGGTACATTCCTGGAAAGTATGCCATGGACATAACGGGTATTCGTACGCCTATCGATTGGATCAGGGTGGGTATAGCTGGGCGTATTGTTCAGACGCTATTGACCTGAAGGATGCCGAGAAAGAGCCGTTGCACGGACTGGATCTGCTGGTGCTTGGAACAAGCTTTGTGCATGAACTTGCGGAATTCTCAACACGTTCCGTGTACGATATGCGTGAGGCGCAGGAGCTGCTGTGGGAACTGAATCCAGTTCATACATATTTTACACATATGTCTCATGACGTCGATGTACGGCAGAATTATAATCTGGATCAAGGTATTACGATTGCCCTTACCGGGATGAAGGTGCCGCTTGGAACATTAAAGCTGGAAACGAATGCGTAACTCAACTTAACTAGCGTAACAAAAATAAATTCAGAAGAGCGTATCCTTTACAAGGGGTTCTTCGTTTACATAGTGTAAGTCAAAATCAATCAGGAACCAGCAAAGGGGGGCCCCCAAGATGGCCTTTGTGAAGTCCGTGGATTGCAGAATCAACAGACCACATGATGATGGTAAACAAGATAAATTCGATATTGAATTAAATGGAAACGACAGAAAAAATCAATTGAACCCAAGCATCCATACCGTACTACCCGATCTGATGGGTTCGTTGTATGCGTATTGTCTATCTCTGACGAAATCAGTTCCAGACACGGAGGATCTGGTTCAAGAGACCTGTCTCAAAGTGTTGTCGTCGAGAGTGGTTGGAACTTCCGGGATGAATAAAGATATAAACTGGGAAGCTTATCTGATTCGTATTGCACGCAACAGCTGGATTGATATCTTACGTCAGCGAGAGAGATTGGCTTATAAACTGGATAGCTTGAAGCCGCTCCTACACGAAATGGAGGAGGAAAGGCGATTCGAGGAATTGGAGTCTGCCGTACAACTTCTTGTAAATACGCTACCACCGTGGCAGCGAGTGATATATGTATTACGTGAATTAATGGGTTATAGGGCGGCAGAGACTGCGGAAATGCTGGATACGACAGAAGGTGCTGTGAAAGCAGCGTTAAGTCGTGCACGCTCTGCCATAGCTGAAGTGAGGCACAGGTTGGAACAATCGGACACAGAATTTCAGTATGAGGAAGGCGCAGTCGAGGACAATCGGGAGGAACTGCGCAGCTATCTGCTGGCATTTCGTAATGGAGATACAGCCCGAATCATTGATCTGTGCCTGAATCGGACTGATGATCCGATGGCTGTGGCGGGGACGATTTTGCAGCAGACTTTGCCGTCTCCATCCACGCAGCCAATGATGTACGGGTACTCCACTTCTGGCATGAACTCGATGTCGTATGGAGGCGGATACACGGTCAACATGGTTGCCTAAACCGAGGAGGCGACACACATGAATGTAGTGCCCTATGTAGTGGAACAGACAGCTCGCGGAGAGCGGAGTTATGATATTTATTCACGTTTGCTCAAAGATCGGATCATTATGGTGTCTGGAGAAATTGAGGATCAGATGGCAAATGCCATCGTGGCCCAGTTATTGTTTTTGACTGCAGAGGACCCGGAAAAGGACATCCAGATGTACATCAACAGCCCTGGTGGGTCGGTGACTGCGGGATTTTCGATCTATGACACGATGCAATTTGTGAAGCCGGATATCTCCACAATCTGTACAGGGATGGCGGCAAGCTTTGGCACGATATTGCTGGTAGGTGGAACAAAAGGTAAACGTATGGCGCTGCCCAACAGTGAGATCATGATCCATCAGCCACATGGCGGTACGCGAGGGCAGGCGTCGGATATGCTGATTCATGCTAACCGCATCATTCAGCATCGTCAACGTCTTAACAAGCTGTTAGCCGACCATACAGGACAGTCAATTGAGCGGATTGAGAAGGACTCGGATCGAGACTATTTCCTGACGGCTGCGGAAGCAGTCGAATATGGATTGGTGGATAAGGTCATATCCAGCACATAACATTAGCCTGGGAGGTCATATGACCTTTCGGGCTTGATTAATCAAGAGGACGAACAGGAAACTGACGTCCTCTTTTTGTCGTCCAGATTAGCTAGCCCGTGTCTATGGATCGAATCAGAATGAGAATAATGTGAAATAAAGATTGACCATCGGTAGGTATAGTGTATATATTATATATACACACTATACCTACTGGAAACTACGTAACATCAATGAGGTGAGGAAAGATTAACATTTTAATATCGAATGCTTCGAGCGATCCGATCTACATGCAGATTCTAACTCAGATCAGACAGAGCATCTTGAGCGGAGAATTGGTTGCTGGAGATAGTCTTCCCTCCATTCGGCAGCTCGCCAAGGATCTGCAAGTCAGTGTTATTACAACTAAACGTGTCTATGAAGAGCTGGAGAAGGAGAAACTGATCGATTCAGTTGTAGGCAAAGGGAGCTTTGTATCCGGAGCCAATCAGGACTTTATTCGAGAGCGGCGGATGAAACAATTGGAAGAGAAGATGCTCGAAGTGATTCGTGAGAGCAGAGAACTGGGCATGAGTTCACAGGATGTAATCCATCATCTTACATTGTTGGTTGAGGAGGAATAAGCATAATGAACGCTATCGAATTACGTAATGTAACCAAAACGTATCCCTTATTTAAAGTAGATAATGTATCTCTGGATGTGAAAAAAGGGTATATCACGGGACTTATTGGTCCGAATGGGGCGGGAAAGAGTACTTTGATCAAAATGATCACGGGTCTGATCCAACCCGATAAGGGGAGCCTCAAGACATTGGGCAGTGAGATGCCAAATCAGGAAGTTGATATCAAGCAACGCCTTGGCATTGTGTCAGATGAATGCTTTTATTATGAGCATCTAACGATCCGGGAGATGACACAAATGATCGCTCCTTTTTACACCAAATGGGATAATAAAGCGTTCAATGACTACTTAGATCAGTTCGAACTGTCTCCCAAAAAGAAAATCCAGGATCTGTCCAAAGGCATGAAGATTAAGTATTCTCTCGCCGTAGCTTTGTCGCATGAAGCGGATCTGCTGATTATGGATGAACCGACATCCGGGCTTGATCCTGTGTTTAGGCGGGAACTGCTTGATCTGCTTGCAGATATGATACAGGACGAAACAAGGTCTATTATTTTCTCAACGCATATTACGACGGATCTGGAACGTATTGCAGACTACATTACGTTTATTCATCAAGGGAAACTGGTGTTTTACGAGGCAAAAGATGATGTGCTGGAAAGGTATACGATTGTAAAAGGGGATATGGGTCTGCTTGATTCCGACATTCGGAAACATTTCATCGGAATACGCGAGACAGCCGTTGGTTTTGAAGCATTGTCGGATCATAAGGCAGAGGCCGAACAGTTATTTGGCAGGTTAGCTCTTTTACAAAGACCTACGTTAGAAGACCTCATTTATTTTACGGCGAAGGGAGGACGCAAATATGCTTAACTTGCTTCGTAAAGATTTCATTGTACTAAAAAGTTCACTGTGGACGATTGGGTTATACCTGGTGGTATTTAGTCTCGCCTTTATACCTAAGAGTGAAATGTCAATGTATTTTGTAGGCATCTACACAGCCTTTGGTTCGGTCATGCTGGCAACCATGATTGATATCAAGAACCATAATCACAATTTCCTGGTCACACTCCCCGTTAGCCGCAAACAGATTGTAAAAGCCAAGTACCTTTCTGCTATAATCTATACGTTATTCGGGGTACTCGCGTCGTTTGGGATTCACCAGCTTGTGAACCTGAATTATCCTGAACTGAACAAGCCGAATTATTCATTTAGGGATATTGTCATTTCCATAGGCATGGTGCTTGCGCTGGTTTCCATATACATGCCTCTTTTCTACGGACTTAGCAAAAAAGGTGCTGGCATCATCAATGCGATATTCATGGTCTGCATGATTATACTGGCGCAACCCGTTGCGTACCTGATGAATATGGCCAACGAGAACGGTATAATTACCACAACGACAATGGCATTGGTTTCTGTAGGCATTATAGGTTTGTTTTTGCTGTCCTATCTCATTACCATTCGCTTGTTTGCAAGAAAAGACCTTTGAGCACAGAGCGGGTTGTAGGTAAAGAGTATAGAACACCAAAAGTAAAGTCGCCATAAGGCGACTTTTTTTGATGCAGCGATACGAGTGACAAATTGCACTTGAAATTCTTCGGATTGGCTTCAATCCAAGAGTATCCAAACCTTACATTTCTTTCGCAAGCGTAATGAGCCTTCTCATCCCTTCCCGAATCTGCTGCTCATGTGCATAAGAGAAGGACAGGCGCAGCTTGCGACTGGCTGAATTATCCGAAGAATCGAATACAGTTCCGGGTACAAAGGCAACGGATTGTTCCATGCACCGGTGAAGCAGTCTCCCTGTATCCACACCCTCAGGAAGCTCTACCCAAAAGTTGAGTCCGCCCTCCGGCCGGGTCCACGTCCAGTCCGTTTCCAGCAGAGATTGTTCCATCACTTCCATCCGTAGCTGGATGGCGGTCCGTAGCTTGGATAGATGCTGATGCATACGTTCTGACTGAAAATAACGGAGAAAAAGCTTCTGGTTCAGAAGGGGCGATCCGTTATCTGTCAGTGATTTTACAGCCTGTAGTCCTGGCATGAAACGCTGACGGCATATGATGGCTGCAATCCGTAGCCCGGGTGCAACATACTTGCTGTAACTGCGAATGTACAGAGTGTGTCCAGTGGTGTCGTAGGTGAAAATCGGTGCAGGAGGTTTCTCCTTAAAATAGATATCATAGGTGCTGTCGTCTTCGAGCAGAAAACAACCATACTGTTCTGCTAGTTCAGGTAACTGCTTGCGCTGTTCTACTGGAACGTTAACGCCGGTTGGATTATGAAAAGTTGGCGTCGTGTAGAATAAGCGTGGTTTCTCCGATTTCATCAGATGCTCAATCTGCTCCAGATCATACCCATCCGAGTGAATATCCGTAAAGATCAGACGAGCACCTTGTTTACGGAAAATCTCCATTGCTGGTCCATACGTAGGCCGTTCCATCAACACCCGATCCCCGGGTTTGACCAGCGTCCGCGAGATGACGTCAATCGCTTGCTGGGCCCCCGATGTAATGAGCACTTCGTCTGCAGAGAGATAGAAGCGTTCTTTTTTCGTTAGATGGCTTGCCAGCGCACTTCGCAATTCCAGATCTCCCTGAATTGTGGAATACGTTCCGAGCAAACGGGGATATTGATCCAGCAGATCACGCATTAGTTCACCCCAATAACGGTTGGGCAACAGAGAGGGATCGATTAACGATTTGGAAAATTGGTATTCTGCTTCAAGGGACTGTACCCGTGCAAGTGAATCCCAATGCAGCCAGGCAGACACGGCGGGATCATCCGCCTGATCCGTTACTGAGAATGGAGTCGCTGGGCTGACATAATAGCCAGACTTATCTTTCACATAAACATTCCCACGTTCTTTTAACTCCTGATAGGCTTTGAAAACAGTCAGACGATGTACGCCGAGTAGCTCGGACAGGCTTCGTACAGATGGCAGTTTTTCATGTTCGGCCCACTCTCCCGCTTCTATACGTACAACGAGATAATGGATGACTTGCTCATATAATTTCAGGCTGTTATCTGTCATCATCATGGTTCTGCCCACCCGGCTCACACTCCTTTTGAACTCTATTGTAACAGCTAATGGGAGAAAACTGTTCTGTTTTGTTCATTCTGTTCTGTAGACCATGAGATATGATGGAGAACAGATAAAGGAGTGGTTATCATGGTGGGGATTGCATTTACGGTTATGTGTCTTATTTTCGGTACAACATTTCTGGCTATTAAAATTGGAGTAGAGGCAGGCATGCCGCCTTTTCTGTCAGCCGGATTGCGATTTTTAATCGCGGGAGCGCTGATGTTTGCATGGATGAGGATGAAGGGCAAAGTGAGCTGGTCGCTCCTGTTCCGCAAGGAGATGTTGTTAACGGGAGCGGGGCTGACCTTCGGCACTTTTGCCACATTATATTGGGCTGAACAGCATGTGAGCTCGGGTGTGGGTGCCATTCTGTCGGCGACAGGGCCGCTGATGATTATGTTGATGCAGACGGCGATGTTACGACAAAAAACATCTGCCCGTATGATTGTGGGCTGCCTGATCGGGTTCACCGGTGTGGTACTGGTTGTGTTGCCAGGTGTATCGCTTGGTGCAGGTTCCCTGTTCATGTGGGGTTGTATCGCGGTACTAGTGGGGGAGGTCTGTTATTCAGCAGGTGCATTGTACTCCAAAAAGGTCATTCATCAGTTCAAGGAGGCTAGTCCTGTAGCGATCAATGCGGTGCAGATGATGTATGGGGGACTGCTGTTATCCCTGCTCTCGGTCGGAACGGAATCGTGGAATATGTCTGCTCTCGACTGGGTGCCTGCTGTGTCGTCGGTGATCTATCTGACTGTCATCGGCTCCATGGTGGGGCATAGTCTGTTCTATTGGATTATGTCGCGTACCAACCCGTTGTTTCCAGCAACATGGTTATACATTTCACCACCCATTGCCGTAGGGCTTGGTGCTGTTGTCTACGGTGAGCATGTCAGCTGGGTTACATGGATCGGTGTAGTGCTGGTCGTTTCAGGTCTGCTGGCGATGAATGAGAAGGTGAGCGGCTGGTTGAAGAAAAGAAGTCGTGCGAGGATGACAGTGCAGGCTTCCGAATCTGTTTTAAAATAGGTAAAGTTGGAAGGTATGCAGCTCAATCTCAAAATCAGCCATTGATTTTAGGTTGAGCTGTTTGTTATTCCAACATGATGTTCTCGTTAACCAGTAGGTAGTAATATTCATCCATCTGTTCTGCCGTAACATTTTCTTCGAAATGTTGTATCCACCACATCACAAGTAAACGAATCACCCCCGAGTGAAACTCGGCAACAAGTTCTATGGGAAGTGAAAATTGTTTACCTCTTCTCTTCAATTCCAGAAAATCCCTTCTGAATATCTCTCCGATATAATGTATGAAAAAGTTGTTAAACCCCTCATCCTTCTGTTGGTTCTGCACAATTGTCTCCAGTACATTTCCGAACAGAATTTTAGATATGCTTTGCAAAGGCTGCTGTAATCGATCTTCTACATTCATGTGTAAATAATCCCGAAGGACCCAAGATAGGGTGGAGGACAGCAGAGCAAATTTATCCTTGAAATGTTTGTAAAACGTTGTTCGGTGAACCATAGCTTTGTCACATATTTCATTAATTGTGATGTTGCTGAATAGCTGACCTTTCTCACATAACAGATCGAGTAGCGCCATCGTTAACAATTTATGAGTTCGGGTAACTCTCAAATCCACCTTTGTATCAATCATTTTCATCTACATCAGTTCCTTATTGTAGTTTAGCTATATAGTATCAACACATTGATTCTTACATGGAACGAGATTTCAAGTGTATATTGGTATTATAAGTAATTTTTTGATAGGGCTACAAGTGTAGATGAAATATGATGGATTAGAGAGGATGAAGTGGCGATGTCCGACATGAAAAAAGCTGTGGTGATCGGGGCAGGTATTGCAGGGTTAATCACTGCAAGGATGTTATCTGATTATTATGATGAGGTATGTATCATTGAGCGAGATGAATTGCCTTCTGAGCCGGCAAATCGGCAGGGTGTGCCTCAATCCTTTCATCCACATCGTGTATTACCGCGCGGCGGACTCATTCTGGAACATTACTTTCCCGGATACAATGACGAATTGGTCGCGCTTGGTGCCATTCCTTCACATGAAGAGAAGTTTATGATTGCCAATCGCTACGGTACATTAGTTAATATGGCGAATGCTGCTTCCTCATTCAAAATTGCATCGAGCAGCAGAGCCCTGCTGGAATGGGTACTGCGTCAGCGAGTCCAGAACATAGATCATATAAGTTTCTTAACGAATACGGAAGTTACCGGGTTAATGGCATCAGAAGATGAGCGTTCGATTACAGGCGTGTATACCAAAGAAAGAGGTCGGGATAACCGGGAAGCAATGCTTGCAACAGATATGGTTATTGATGCCGCGGGACGTTCTTCCAAATTGATCAGATGGCTTGATCAGATAGGGTTGTCCGTGCCTGAGCCGGAAGTGCTGAAGGTGTCTCTTGGTTACAGCACCCGCTATTATAAGATACCATCCTCTATTCAAAATGATTGGGGAACGGTGATAACAGAGTCCGATCCTGTGCAAGGAACTCGTGCAGGCATGTTGTGGCGCATTGAAAATGATATCGCTGGACTATTACTGTTCAACGCAGGAGGAGATGAATATCCTCCAACCCATCCGGATGAGTTTCAAGAGCAAATCAAACATCTGTTTGCTTCGGATGAAATCGTAGCGTTGGCAGAACAGCTGGAGCCTTTTCAAGGACCGCGTGGATACCGTATTTCCGAGTCTGTCCGTCAACATTTTGAACTGATGGAGAATTGGCCCTCCGGATTACTCGTCCTTGGCGATGCATTTTGCAGCTTCGATCCAATCCATGGCCAAGGCATGACGGTTGCTGCAATTGAAGCCGAGACCATAGGAAAATGTTTGGATGAGCAGCGAATGCATCCTGAGCCGCAGTTTGAGCGTCAAGTGCTGCTTCGTATGCAGCAGGCTATTGAACCGGCCTGGTGGCTTAGTTCTGTGGCCGATCTGCGTTGGAAGGGGGTCGAACATGTTGGGCCTTCCCGAATGAAAGGGGTTGCGTTTGCTCAGAAGTATATAAACTTGTTTACTAAGCAGGCGATGAAAAAGGCGAGTCAGGAAAATAATAAACATCTCTTTTTTACCCAGTTCCTGATGAATGCTCTAATCCTTCCTCCAAGTGAATACTTTAAAGGTGAAATCCTGAACATGATCCTGAACGACAATGGTTCCAAAGAAGAAATGGAGTTAAGAGCAGAGCTTGGTGTCCAAGATCCGGAGCTGTTTCAGCAAAGAATAGATGAGATCATTCCGTCATTTCAACTGGAATTTGATGGGCAAATCAAAAAACTGCTGGAGTCTTTCCAGCATGCCATGAGCAAGTAAAACAATGAATCGTGGTGCGAAAGTAGGCAGACATGAAACGAATAATTTTAAATTTCATAGCTAGCATTGTAATCTCATTCATTGTATTTTTTATTGTTTTGTTTTTTGCCGATGTCCAAGATACAAATGGTGTCATCTTATCTATGGCGATTACGATTTCACTACAATTATCCTTGATTACCGCATTGTTGCTCTCAAAACATAAAAAATAACAGAAAAATATACCAAATATAATCGCTAAATAGGATAATGAACATATTTTTAAAATTAAAAAAACAGCCCTGCACGGCGAAATTCGCCGACTGGGCTGTTCGTTGATCTTATTTACTCTGCGTTCAGCACAAACTTCTCGATAACTTCTTTCACGCCGTCTTCGTTATTACTTGCCGTAATGTAATCTGCCAGCTCTTTCAGCGCAGGAATGGCATTTCCCATCGCTACACCAAGACCAGCAACTTCGAGCATCTCATGGTCGTTCCAGGAGTCGCCGATGGCAATACACTCGCTGAGCTGGTGACCGAAATGGTCAGCCAGGAAGGTCAGGGCGTGACCTTTAGTTCCTTCATTGTGCATGATCTCCAGGAAGTAAGGTTTGGACTTTGTGATATGCACTTGAGGTCCGAGCAATTCACGCAGGTCAACGGCAACCTTATCCAAGTAGTCTGGCTCATCGATAATAAGCAACTTTGGTGTTTTTTGTTCGATGACTTTGATGAAATCAGATTCGATGTAATATTGGGTGCCGTTTAATTTGGCATAATCACGCAGCTTGTCGTTTTCCTCACGGGCATATAACTTATCGTCAATGTATGTTTGAAGGTGGAGATTGTTCTCCAGGCAGTAATCATACAATTTGCGGGAAGCTTCCTGTGGAACGTAGCGCTCATAGAGGACTTTTTCGTCCAGCAGGTTTTTCACCAATGCGCCTTGATACGTGATGATCGGAACGTTAAGTCCGGTTTGACGAGCCAGCGCTTGTGCGGAAGCATAAGCACGTCCAGTCGCCAGCGTTACAGTTACACCATGGGCAACTGCTTGTTCCAGTGCTGTCTGTGTAGCAGGGGTTACTTCCTTGTTGTCGTTGATCAGTGTGTCATCAATATCGATTGCAATCAATTTGTAGGTCATCTGTGTTTCTCTCCTTTTTTTATCTGTATCTATACTAACGAACGAAAAAATAAGTTTTACACGAGGCCACTCCTAATACAGATTCATCTTTCGATCGCTGTTATCCCCGGATTTTTGATTCCATTCCCCCAAGGGGAAATCCGTTGATAAAGGCGAACGCTTCGCTTCTCCCGATAAATTCTGTCTTCTCCGTTAACGTGTAATTTTAGACTTCGTTCTAAGACTATACTTACATCTAAATTTTACTCTTCCAGGAAAACAAGGCCAATAAAGTCTTCCAGCTCAAGGTTGCCGAAGTAATGTTTTACATCCAAGCCCTCAAGTGCAGTACGCACCTCGGTTTCCTCATACCTCTTGCCGCGTAGCATATTTTCGATATCCGCCACATCGCCTACACCGAAGAAGTCGCCAAAGATTTTGATATCTTCGATGCGTCCATCCTTGATGTTCATGCGCAGATCGATGATGCCAACAGGGAATTTGCGAGTGTGCTTCACATTACTTTCCGGAGACAAGCCATAGTTCCAGTCCCAGTTGTTATAACGCTCAGCGGAAATTTCCTTAATTTTGTCCCAGTCCTTGTCAGTCAGCTTGTATTGCGGGACGTCTTGTGGCTCCATTCTGAAAATGTGACGTAACAGCTCATCGCGGAACTGCTCAATCGTCAGGTTGGTGTCAATCAGATCCCGTATGTTGGCGACCCGGCTGCGCACGGATTTGGTGCTCTTGGATTTGAACTTCTCGGGATTGACGTTCAGGGAAGCCTGAACATGCTCCAGATTCAGATCAAACATCAATGTGCCATGACTGAACATGCGCCCACGTGTGGAAAACTGGGCGTTGCCCGAAATTTTCTTTTCGCCGACTTGCAGATCATTACGCCCGGTCAACTCGGCATTTACACCAAGCTCGTGCAAAGCTTCAACCACAGGCTGGGTGAACTTGCGGAAATTGTGGAAGGATTGACCGTCATCCGCTGTAATAAAGCTGAAATTCAGGTTGCCCAGATCGTGATATACCGCTCCGCCTCCCGAAAGACGACGAACCACCTGCACACCGTTATCCTGAACGTACTCGATATTAATTTCTTCAATCGTATTTTGATGTTTTCCGATGATAATCGACGGACGGTTAATGTAGAACAGCAGATAGCTGTCATCCTCCATCGGCAAATGCTTCAGAATGTACTCCTCAATGGCAAGGTTTACAGAAGGATCTGTAATGCCCTGGTTGTCTACAAACAGCATGGTCATTCCTCCATTAATGTATGTGAGGGATTGCTAGTCCCTTATGTAGTGAACCTTGTATATCAAAAGGAACCGAAATTCCTCTTCTATTGTAAACGAATTATGGTTGGGACACAAAGAAAACAGGATTGACCCACACCTCCCGTGCCATCCATAATAAAAAGGACATACAGAAAGGATGACGGAAGAATGACCGGTTATATCGAAGTGTTCGGACATGGCGGGGACGTGGAGACGGCTGCGTCACGATTTGGGAGGGAAGCCGCTGATTTTCTGGATTTCAGTGCTAACATTAATCCACTCGGTCCGCCCAGAGGGGTGCTGGAGGCTATACAACAAGGATTGCAGTCGGTGATTCGGTATCCCGATCCGGCGCATCGGGGATTCAAAGCACTGCTGAGCGAGCGTCTTGGTGTGATGCAGGAGCAGATTTCCGTGGGCAACGGCGCAGCCGAAAGTATGGCGCTCATTCTGCTGGGGTTTGCCCCTCGCAAGGTGGGTACGGTGGAACCGGGATTTTCGGAGTACCGGTCGTTGGCACGACAATTCGGTGCCGAGGTTGTGCATACGGAGGGAAGAGAAGAACTGGCGTGGCGAGCGGAACCCGAGGACATCGAGCAGCTCATGAAAAAGGTAGACCTGCTCTTCCTCGGACAGCCCAACAATCCAAACGGTGTACAATATCCACTTGAGGTATTACAAAGGCTTGCCCGCAAAGCGGAAGAAACGGGAACCGTACTTGTCATTGACGAGGCCTTTATGGATTTTATTCCGGTAGACCGGCGTCAGTCCCTGGCAGCACATCTGAATGACTATCCGAATGTAATCATCATTCGCTCGATGACAAAGTTTTATGCCATTCCGGGCTTGCGTCTCGGATATGCTCTGGGCCGTGCCGAATACATTCAGGCGATGACAAAGAAACAGGTGACCTGGAGTGTCAACGGTCTGGCGCTCATTGCAGGTGAAGCCTGTCTGCGCAGCGGAGAACGGTACGAACAGGAAACCATATCACAGATCACGCGGGAACGGAGTCATCTCATCGAAGGACTGCAGGCGTATGGATGTGCCGTGACACCGGGAGAGGCGAACTTTATTTTGGCACGTGTGCCGGCCCCTTGGACAGCGGCATCAATGCAGGAGGCGTTGGGCCGAAGAGGCATTCTGATTCGCAGTTGTGCCATGTATCCGGGGCTTGACAAAGGGCATGTACGTTTCGCGGTCAAGGATGCAGATGCCAATGCTACATTCCTGGAAGTGCTGGGCAGCGTGCTGGAAACCAAGGGATATCCGAATGTCGATCAGACGAAAGATGAGGAACAGGGAGGGAAGTGGCAATGACACTCCCGTTTTATAACTACTTTACGAATAGAGAAACAGGCGAGAATGAATATGCTTCCTCTTCCTGGCCGGGACTGAACATATCTGCACATGAACGACATATCAAAGCACAGAGTTCAAGGGCAGCCCAAGCGCTGTCGAGTGCGGTATATGGCGGCGGGATGTTTGAACTGGATCGCATATTTAACATCTATGTGGACAGGCATTACCGCTGTGATGATCCGCCGCGTGATATCGAACAAGCGCTGAATGAATGGCATGAGCCACGCGATCAATGTGCCGGATTATTGACGGCCGTAAGACTGGAGCATACCTCCATTCAGGAATATACAAGTGATGAATTTGGTCTTTTGTGCTGCACCACTGCGGGTGTATCAAATGCCGCACGCGCGGGGTCGGAGAGAACGGTATTTGATGCGGCGGGAAATAAGACGATGTCTTCCGGCAGGGAGCGCTCTGCTCCTTCAGCACGGAATCTGACGATGCCATCCTATGTCCCGGGTACAATTAACATCATGCTCTGGTTGAACGGACGCATGACCAACGGGGCGATGGTGAATGCGGTACAGACGGCGGTGGAAGCCAAAGCGGCCGCGCTGGCGGATGTGGGTGTTCTGGATTCGGAGAACGGGTTGCTCGCCACCGGCACCACAACCGATGCCATTGTGTTTGCGGTAGGTCAGGCTGTGGAAGTGGAGGAACCTCAGCCGATGATCACTTATGCCGGGACAGCGACTACGGCAGGGGCGGCAATTGGCAGATTGGTATACGACACGGTGACGGAGAGCCTTCAGGCCGGACTGTTATGGAAAGAGAGGATCAGGCACAAATGACTTTTGACCTGGAGCATCTATGGACTTGGCCGTTCTGGACAGGCATGGCGGGAGCCTGGATTATTATACTGGCGTACCTGTTGGACCGATGTATCGGAGATCCGCGCTGGATTCCCCACCCGGTGATTGGCATGGGAAAAGGCATCTCGGCGTTGGAGCGTGTCATTCGCTCGCGTGTGCGCACAGATTCGGGGCTGAAGAGAGCAGGGCTATTGTTCCCGATTGTGATCGCGGGGAGTTCTTTTGTAATCACGTGGGGACTCGTATATGTGCTTAGGCTGATTCATCCTGTCATTGCAGCGACAGCTGAAGTGGTGCTTATTGCAACGACCATTGCTTCAAAAGGGCTGAAGGATGCAGGTATGGAAGTGTATCGTCATCTGAAGCAGCAGGATTGGCCGGCGGCCAGACGTTCACTGGGCATGATTGTTGGACGTGATACGGCACATCTGGATGAACCGGAGGTTGTGCGGGGAACGGTAGAGACGGTGGCGGAAAATATCGTGGATGCCATTGTATCGCCGTTATTCTATGCGCTCATTGGAGGCGCTCCGCTTGCCATGGCTTATCGTGCCGTCAACACGCTGGATTCCATGGTCGGATATAAAAATGACAAGTATCTGCATCTTGGCTGGGCCTCGGCCCGTCTGGATGATGTGACGAACTGGATACCTGCCCGGCTGACCGCGATTCTATTAATTGTGGGTGCCTGGGTCATGAAGCTGGACGCCAAAGGAGCAGCACGCATGGTTGCACGGGATGCAAGACTACATCCAAGTCCGAATAGCGGTTTTCCCGAATCAGCGGTGGCTGGAGCACTGGGCATCCGGCTTGGCGGACATAACGTGTATCACGGCGTTGCTTCATTTCGTGCCTACATGGGTGAAGCCACACGGCCGATGGAAGCCGAGGATATTGTGCAAACGTCACGTCTGATGTTCTGGTCGGCAGGTGCTTTTGTGGTACTATGCGTGTTCATAACGCTGGGTGTGTGGCTGGCAGGAGGGACGCTGTTATGGCCGTAAATGAAGGAAATGCAGGCAATGAAGTACATACGAATCAGCCTGGGCCGCTGAAACGAAACATTCTGTGGGTCCGTCATGGGACAACGTTGTGGAATGTGGAAAAAAAATATCTGGGGCATACCGACATCGGTCTGCTGCCAAATGCCAAAGAAGAACTGGCTCCGCTTCATGAACAATTGAGCGGTATTTCGTGGAATGAGGTATATTGCAGTGATCTGCTTCGCTGCCGGCAGACGCTGGAACAGATTCTTCCTGATGCCATCGGACAGGTGAAGTTCGACTCGCGCCTGCGCGAGAATGATTTTGGACAGTGGGAAGGGCTGACGTATGATCAGCTTAAGGATAACCCTGTGTACCGAAGCTGGATTGATGCACCGCAGGAGGTCACTCCGCCCGGTGGGGAATCGTGGCAGGAGTTTACCGGACGGTTGGATTCCTTACTCCAAGAGATGTTGTTGGAGGGTCGTCCTTCAATGCACGTTGATGAGGGGCGTGAGTCAACCATCGTTGTGGTTACGCATGGTGGTGTCATCCGGTATGCCTTGTCCCGTCTGATAGCCGGGCTTGGGTTCTGGGATACACATGTCGTACCGGGACAGGCGATTCAGGTTCAGCTTGATCAACAGGGGAATCAGTGGTTTGGCAGCAGAGTGAGTTTTCCGCCGATCGGGTTGTAAGGATGTACAATATACCCTATAATCACAACAGAAGTGTGACTTCAGCATGGATACAGATACGCTGCAGGTGTGAAGCCTGAACGAGTATGCAACATGCAGAAATTACATGGCAATGCTTTACCGTATCAGCGACCAAGGGTCCCGCGTGTGAAGGCTGTTTTCATGGCAGATTACTACGAGTCATGAAATACACAAGGGTGAAATGGGGAAGCCGGTGCAAATCCGGCACGGTCCCGCCACTGTAAAACAGGATGATTCCTGTAAGTCAGGTTACCTGCCCTGGACGTACAAACCGGTGTTCCTTCGAGGAAAGGACAGCGTTTCGGGCTATTCTATGCGCATGGACAACCCTAGGTTGAACATGTACAGATCGCCATATGCGAGACGTCATCCCTGATCCTGGACGTATGGATTGGGGATTTTTTATTGTTCATGTAAGCTGAACGAGACCAATTTTACACGAGGTCACTACGATTGCAGTACCATCTTCCGATCGCTGTTATCCCCAGATTTTTTGATGCCCTTTCTTGAAAGGGAAAATCCGGTGATAAAGGCGAACACTTCGTTTCTTCAGATCGGTTCTGCACTCTCCGTTAACGTGTAAATGTTGCAGTTCAAACCTTATACAGGAACACCAAGGCATGGGTAGTAAAAGTTCGAGCACGATGCAAGAAAATAGTACAAATAGAGAAGGGGAGAATAACAGAATGAATTTCAAGAATTGGAAAAACGTAGCGTCCCTGCTAAGTGCAGCGGCACTCGCACTGGCTTTGGCCGGATGTGGCAATGCAACAACGAACGAGGGTACAGGTACTTCACAGCAACCGGCACAGGAGCAGTCCCAAGGCCAGGCGCAGACGGACCTCAAAACACAATATCCACTTACCGTTACGGATGCAACGGGTGAATCGTTCACCTTTGAAAAGGCACCTGCCAAAATTGTATCTGTGTCTCCGGCTGAGACGGAATCCCTGTTTGCCCTTGGATTGGACGATCAAATCGTTGGTGTATCCGACTATGACGATTATCCGGAAGCGGCAACAACCAAAGCTAAAATGGGCGGTATCACTAAGCCCAATGAAGAGTCCATCATTGCAGCTGAAGCCGACATTGTCTTCACAGGTATCTCGATGAGTGAGGATGCGGTGAAAAAGCTGCGCGAACTGGGCATTACCATTTTCAAAACGGATCCTAAATCCATTGACGATGTGATGAATAATATCGAAACCTTCGGTAAAATTACCGATCATCAGGAAAAAGCACAAGAAATCATCACCCAGATGAAACAGGACGTGACGGATGTAACGGAAGCGGTGAAAGCCGTTAAACCGGAAGAGAAGAAAAAAGTATACGTTGAGTTCTCCCCAGGCTGGACTGTGGGTAAAGGCGAATTCATGGATGAACTCATCACTGTAGCTGGTGGTAGCAACATTGCATCGGACAAAGAGGGTTGGTATGAAATTAATGAAGAAAACGTAATTGCCTCCAACCCGGATGTGATCCTGTATGCCAACGATGTAATTGATGAAAACTCCAAAACACTGGATCAGATCATCAAGGCGCGCAGCGGCTGGGATCAAATTACCGCTGTGAAAAATGACGCGGTTATTGGCCTGGATGCCAACCTGCTGAGCCGTCCGGGTCCACGGGTAACTCAAGGGCTGAAAGAAGTAGCCAAAGCGATCTACCCTGACTTGTTCAAATGAGTAAAAAGCTGATCCTGTTCGGAACGACGGGCATGGTGCTGCTGGTGCTCACCGTGCTCATCTGCACGGGCATTGGTTCAGTAGCGTTGCCGATCCGGGATATTGCAGGCATCCTGATTCACAAAATCCCCTGGGTGGGAGATTGGATTACACCGGATTGGAATAAGGCAGCCGAACAGATTATCTGGAAAGTCAGATTCCCACGTGTACTGCTTGCTGTGCTCGTGGGCGCATCGTTGGCGATTGCCGGTGCGGGATTCCAGGGGGTTCTTCGGAACCCACTGGCAGACCCGTTCACCCTGGGCGTATCATCCGGTGCTTCGGTGGGTGCAGCCTTTCTGATTTTCTTCGGATTGCAGTATGCACTGATCGGAATCTGGACGTTGCCACTGGTGGCGTTTTTGACGGGTGTAATCACGTTATGGTTTGTTATGGCACTGGCTCGTGAAGGGCGTAAAATACCTACACACAGCCTCATTCTGGCTGGTGTGGTCATGCAAAGTTTCCTGGGCGCAGTTGTTTCCTTCCTGTCGACCATGTCGAAACAGACGATTAATGAAATTATATACTGGACGATGGGAAGTCTGGCTCTGCGTGGGTGGTCGTATACGGCCATCCTTTTCCCGTATTTTCTGTTAGGGCTGGTCTTTCTCTGGAGCCGCGCACGCTCGTTGAATGTGCTTGCACTGGGAGAACGTCAAGCCGCACATATCGGGATCGGAGTGGACAGACTCAAGCTGTCCGTGCTGGCAGTTGGCACACTGCTGACTGCTGGGGCTGTCTCGGTATCGGGTGTCATCGGATTCGTTGGATTGGTGATCCCGCATATGTTGCGGCTGCTGGTGGGACCGGATTACCGACTGTTGGTACCTTTGTCTGCCATTGGTGGAGCGATCTTCATGGTGTGGGCCGATACCATCGCAAGGTCGTTGCTGGCACCAACTGAGATTCCGCTCGGTGTTGTCACCGCCTTTGTTGGTGCGCCGTTCTTTGCTTACCTGCTGAACCGGAACAAAAAGTTGCAGAAGGGGATGATGCCATGAATTCCAGTACCAGTTCCAACTCGACTTCACTTATCTCCATTAAGGGAGCAGGGAAGTCATATGGCAATCATCAGGCACTGCACAATGTAGACTGGCATGTTGGCGAAGGTGACTGGTGGGGAGTTGTCGGACCAAACGGCAGTGGCAAGTCCACCCTGATCCAGCTTATTGCCGGAACGGAACAGTTAAACGAAGGTCAGATTCGTATCGATGGTCGAGACATCGGCTCTTACAGCCGTAAGGACCTGTCGCGCATGATCGCTGTATTGCAGCAGGATGGCTTACCAGCCATCTCCTATCCCGTGCGAGACGTGGTGGAGATGGGGCGATATCCATACCAGAATTGGCTGGGGCGGGAAGTGGGCGATGGGACACTTGTAGTGGACAGGGTGCTTCAAGACCTTGGATTGACAGAGCTGGCGGACAGACCGCTGGATGCACTCAGCGGCGGGCAACGGCAGCGGGTCGCACTAGCCAAAGTTATGGCTCAGGAGCCGAGGTTACTGCTGCTGGACGAGCCGACCACGTTTCTGGATATTAAATATCAATTGCAATTCATGGAATTGTTATCGGCATGGCGACAGAGAAATAACATTACGATTGTGGCTGTGCTGCATGATCTGAATCTGGCCGCGTTATTTTGCGATCACATTCTGGCGCTGCGTGAGGGAATGGCGGTTGGAAAGGGTACGCCTCATACATTGATCAACGATGAGAATATCCAGGATATATTTCGCGTCAAACCCGCGATTGTCTCTCATCCCGACCATGCCATACCTCAACTGCTGCTGCGACGGGACATCGATTAAATGAAGCGGGGCAACCCATATTTTGATGAAGGAAGTGCTGGTTGTATGAATAATGAACAGGTGTTGGAGCATTTAACAAGTAAGATTACTGCTCCTGACCAGGAAGTGGCGGCAGAAACCTCTGCGCATGTGGATTCGTTGACGAAGCCACCGGGAAGCCTGGGCAAATTGGAAGAGCTGGTGATCCGCTTGGCAGGTATGACGGGCAATGCAAGTCCACGTTTTGATCACAAAGCGGTCATTGTCATGGCCGCAGATCACGGCGTAGTGGAAGAGGGCATCAGTGCTTTTCCTGCTGAAGTGACCCCGCAGATGGTCCTGAATTTCCTCGCTGGAGGTGCGGCAGTGAATGTGCTTGCCCGTCACGCCGGAGCAGATGTGATCTGTGTGGATATTGGTGTGAATGCCGATCTTGAACATCCGGACCTGCTTTCCCGCAAAATTCGCAAAGGCACGGCCAACATGGCCCGGGGTGCAGCGATGACCCGGGATGAGGCAGTCAGCGCTATCCTTGCAGGAGCCGAAGTTGTATCGGCAGAGGTGGCGAAGGGAACACAGCTATTTGTCACCGGGGAGATGGGAATTGGCAACACCACTGCAAGTGCTGCGGTAATGAGCGCGTTAACCGGAGTTGCACCAGCTGCCGCCGTGGGGCGAGGAACCGGCATTGATGATGCAGGCTTGCAGCGCAAGGCTGCTGTAGTCAGCCGGGCGCTTAGCGTAAACGCACCAAACCCGGAAGATGCACTGGATGTTCTGTGCAAGGTGGGTGGACTGGAGATTGCCGGACTCACAGGGGTTATCCTGGCAGCAGCTGCTCATCATTGTCCGGTCGTTGTAGACGGGTTCATCTCTACCGCCGCAGCGCTGGTGGCGAGACAACTTGCACCTCTGAGTACAGCTTATATGATCGCTTCTCATACCTCACACGAAAATGGACATGAAGCGCTGCTGCGTGAACTGGACCTGAAAGCGATGCTGGATCTGGACATGCGTCTGGGTGAAGGTACGGGCGGCGTGCTTAGTCTTCATCTGATTGACGCAGCCTGTCTCATTCTGAATGAGATGGCAACCTTTGCAAGCGCGGGTGTCTCGGATGGAACAAGCCCTGCTCCAGATTCCGCTACGTCGGTTGATTCATCCCTGCAAGGAGAGAGTTCACGATGAGTGTACTGGTGACAGGCGGCGCACGCAGTGGCAAAAGTTCCTTTGCCGAGCGTCTCTGCATGCAACGTTCCTCGGAGGCCTGGTATGTGGCGACAGCTCAGGCGTACGATGATGAAATGCGTGAGCGCATCGCCATGCATCAGCATCAGCGCGAGGCATCGGGGTATCTGTGGCATACAACAGAAGAGCCGATACATCTACCTGCTTTGATAAGCCGCATGGGTGAAGGGCATACAGGGACTTCTGCACCCACCATTCTGGTGGATTGCCTGACGCTGTGGCTGACAAATGTTTTGTTAGCGCATGAGCATGACGAGAAGCAGGTGTTACAGGCACATTTAGACGCGCTAGTTGAAGCGATTCGAACCTATCCCGGTTTGCTTGTTTTGGTTACAAATGAAGTGGGAGATGGGATCGTACCGGAATATGCCCTTGGCAGGAAATATCGGGATTTGGCCGGTGTACTGAATCAGCGTATTGCGGCGATATGCGGTGAAGTGTTTCTGGTGACCGTAGGCATTGCGATTGAACTAAAAAGCAAGGAGTACCGCTTATGAAGGATGGCACGCCTGCTCCTCAGCGCAAACATGCGGCGGCAGCCGCTTTTCAATTTTTGTCCCGTTTCCCTGTCAAAATGCAAATCGATTTTGTCCCGCCGTTGCTGCGGGAAAGTGTTGTCTTTTATCCGCTGGTCGGTGCTGCAATCGGTCTGTGTGTCTGGCTCGCGGGAGCCTTAAGCGGTGCAGTGCTTCCGGCCTTTCCGGCTGCCGTCCTGACCTTGACGTTATGGGTATGGCTTACCGGAGGGCTCCATCTTGACGGATGGATGGATACGGCGGATGGCTTGCTCAGTTATCGTACCCGTGAACGGATGCTGGAGATTATGAAGGACAGCCGTGTCGGGGCAATGGGCGTGATCGCCTGCGTGTTGCTTCTGATGATGAAGGCTGCGCTGATCGCTGATTTTATTGCCCGGGGCCACTGGGTGTACGGTGCGTTGCTGATCCTGCCCATGATCTGGAGCCGCTGGTTCATGGTGTATGCGATGTCGGCCTGGCCGAATGCGCGCGAAGATGATGGACTTGCCGTATTGTTTAAAGGTCTGGGTGAGCGGAAGGAGGTCCAGCGTGCACGAAGTTCAGCTGTGGGCCTGACCTTGGTCGCAGGGGCACTTACGTTTGCCTCGGTGTGGCTTTTCAAGCCGGATATGGGGATTGCGGATGCGATGGTGAGTGGGCTGGGAACACTGCCATGGTGGCTATACCCGGTGACGGCAGTTATTATACTGCCTGTGGCGTGTTATTATATCGGCCGATTCGTGGCTGCCCGGATCAGTGAACGGCTCGGCGGTTTAACCGGGGATACGTATGGTGCCATGAATGAGCTGCTGGAGGCCGCTTTGTTGACCGTGCTGAGTGTGCTTCAAGGACTGTTCTGGCTGTAACTTTTGAAGTAAGGAGCAGTTTGGAAAACGTTACGCATGAGGTTGGGAGTAAGGTGATCTGGATATACACGGAGACAGGGGGAGAGAGCGTGGAAGATAGGCTATCACAACCAGCGGCGGTACTGATGCTGCAAGGAACGGCTTCCGATGTGGGCAAAAGTGTCATCACAACGGCATTGTGCCGGATTTTTAAGCAGGATGGCTTCAAGCCTGCTCCGTTCAAGTCACAGAATATGGCACTGAATTCCTATGTGACGGAAGATGGCAAGGAGATTGGTCGGGCCCAGGGGGCACAGGCCGAAGCCTGTGGTATTGAGGCGACAACCGATATGAATCCAATCCTGATCAAGCCGGTGCGGGACATGCATTCGCAGATCGTGGTACATGGTGTACCTTTTGCCCAGATGAGTGCATCGGACTACCGTCAGCATTTCCTGCCTGAAGCAAAACAGACGGTTATGGATGCGTTGAACCGGCTACGGGATACCTATGATATTGTGCTGATGGAAGGAGCGGGCAGTCCGGCCGAGATCAATCTGAAGGACCGGGATATCGTCAACATGAATCTGGCAGGCTGGGCCGATGCGCCGGTGATTCTGATCTCCGATATTGATCGGGGCGGAGTGTTTGCTTCCATTGTAGGTACGCTGGAGTTGCTGGAACCCCATGAGGTGGCGCGAGTCAAAGGGTTCATTATCAACAAGTTCCGCGGTGATCTGTCCCTGTTGCAACCAGGACTCGACTGGCTCGAAGAACGGACAGGCATTCCAGTATTAGGTGTATTGCCTTACATAAGAGATATTCAGATTGAAGCAGAGGATTCAGTGGTGCTGGACTCCATGCGTCATGGTAAATCCGGCAAAACCGAGCTGGATCTGGTGGTGATCCGATATCCGCGAATTTCCAACTTTACAGACTTTGACGCACTTTCCCGTGAACCGGATGTGAATGTGCGTTATGTGACCTCGCCAGAGGAATTGGGCAGTCCGGATGCCATTCTTCTACCGGGTACGAAGGACACCATAGGTGATCTGGCATTTCTGCGTGAGTCTGGGCTGGAGCAGGCGATTGCGAGCCAGACCGAGCGTGAGCATGTTCAGCTCGTAGGAATATGTGGCGGATACCAGATGCTGGGACGTCATCTGAAGGACCCGTTTGCTGTGGAGGCGAATCAGATTCAGGAAGCAAAAGGACTTGGCTGGCTCCCGCTATCGACAACTTTTCTTCAGGAAAAGCAGACCGTCAGAGCTTCCGGACGGGTGCAGCCTAATCACCCGATACGTCTGTATGGTGATCGAGATAAGGATGCATCTTCATTACCCATTAACGGATATGAGATTCATATGGGCGTTACGGAGTGCCACGAGCCTGAACGTGTAACCGCGTTGTTTGAAATCTCACATCCAGGTGGTCAACCTTTCCAAGAAGGCTGGGGCTCAGTAGATGGCAGCGTGTGGGGAACCTACCTGCATGGTTTGTTTGAAAGTGATCAATTCCGACGTTCTTGGCTGAATGCCTTGCGTGCAGGAAAGGGACTGGCTCCACTTCAGGAGACGTATAGTGCGCATGAGCGTAAGGAGATGGAGTTTGATCGGGTAGCTGAATCATTGCGTTCGGCATTGGATATGAAGCGCGTGTACGAGATTATGGGTGTTCAGGCATCTGAGTGAAACAACAATACCCCCATGTCCGGCAAACCGTTCTCTAGAAACGGAATGTTAGCGACATGGGGGTATTGTATATCCTATGATTAAATGAGGTTAAAAACAGGTGATGATAGGTTAATGGTTAACCTGTTAGTTTATTTTGAAATTTTTCATAGCGGATTGCAGCTCTACAGCTTGTTCATGCAGGTGACGAACTGTATTCGAATGTGAATCCATCTCGCTGAGCTGAAGATCTGCTGTTGAAGCAATCTGTAACATGCTCTCACGGGATTTGGTCGTAATCTGTGCCGTTTCTTCAACGGATGCACTCACTTCTTCAGCACCAGCAGATACTTGTTGTGTAGAAGCCGAGACGGTCTGAATGGTCAGATTCACGTTCTGAATCAATTCATTCAGTTGCTGGAAGGCTGAGCCTGCTTGTTGAACGACCGTTGTGCCTGAACCAATCTCCCGGGTTACACGGTTCATGGCGTCAACGGAGCGTTCAGCATCTTCACGAATGGTACCCAGATAATCCGAAATTTCTTCGGTGGCTGTCTTGGATTGCTCGGCAAGTTTGCGAACTTCTCCAGCAACAACAGCGAATCCGCGGCCATGCTCTCCGGCACGTGCTGCTTCGATGGAGGCATTGAGTGACAGCATGTTAATCTGTTTGGTGATTTCAAAAATGGAAGCAACAATGGTGCCGATGGCTACCGAACGTTCATTCATAGTTTCAACATATCGCAACGATTCGCTTGCTGTCTGGCCTACACGCTCCATCTGCTCAATGGCATTCTGAGCCAGTCGGTTACCGTTAACTGCCTCGTTGGCTGCTTCACCAATCTGGTCAGACACTTCAGCAGAAGAAGAAGCAATATGCATGATACCTTGCGTAATTTCTTCCATAGCTCTGGCGTTCTCGGATGCGCTTGACGCAATGCTGATGCTGCCTTTTTCTGCATCTTCTGCAGAGCGGCTGGAGTCTCGAACCATACCGGACATCGATTCAACCCGCTGAAGCAGGTCATTGGAGCCTGATACAACTTCATTGGACGTGGACAAGGCACGGCTAATCATTTCTTTCAGATTATGCGTCATCGTCTGGAAGCTTGCGGCAAGCTGGGCAATTTCATCTTTACCTTTGATCTCTAGTTCAGCGGTCAGATCACCCTGGGATATTTGTTTGCTATGTTGGACGAGCTTGATGATTGGTTTGGTAACTCTTTTGATCATACTAGTGGAGATAAGCCAGCCGAGCACAAACACTAATGCTGTAATCCCAAGACACAACCAGAAAATCTGGGTAATCTTGTCTTGAATGAACTGGGCATCCATGCTCACAGCCATAATCATGTTACTTCCTGCAATGGGGATAAAGGCTGCTTTATGTACACCAAAGGAATCGGAGTAGACCTCACTGATTACCATTTCTTTGTTCTCAATAGCTGCATTCATTGCGGGTTCTACACTAATCTCATCCTGGGCTTTCATGTTTGAAGAAGGGTTGGCCACAACGACTTTGGCTGAGCCATCTTGAATAGCAACAACGTAAGCCGCATCCAAATTATGTTCTTTTGCTTTATCTGCCAGGTACGATTCCACGGTCATGGCAGCACCTTCAGAACCGGCTCCGCCACTCTGTACCTGTAGGATTTTGGATGCTGAAGTATTCTTGTATATATCCTGAATGGACGTGTTTAGGACTTTGTCAAACTGCGGTAGCACGTAGCTTTGAATAATATTCATCGATACGGCATAAAAACTAATACTGAACAACAGGGAAGCAACCAGCAGAACGAGGAACAAGGTGCCTCTGATTTTACCGGCAACGGTGCGATTACGAAACATATGATCATCCTTTCACGTCAAGTTCATTAACATTGTCGCTTTTCCGTAATCCTAAGACCTATCTACCAATGAAGAAAGACCTAAATTGAACATTGAGAAAACTTGGGAATAAGCGGATATACCTATATTACAAAATTAACCGGAGGTTGAATAGAACAATTTTCACGATTTGGTGTATTTTTTTCAGAAATAGATGAATCTGTTACATGCATATTACATAATATCAATTAATACCTACCAGAATAGTTTGTTATATGTTATATTGTAAAATGTCTTTGTCGGAAGTACAAAAGATAGAAGAGAAAACTGGATATGTTCCGGTTACACACATGCCTGAGGAGGATTTAAAGAAATGGATACTTTTCTAGTCATATTGAATGTAGTGGTTATACTTGCCTTACTTGGCGTCCTCTACTGGATGCAGAAAAAGCATATCTCCTTTACGAAACGCGTATTTGCGGGTCTGGGACTGGGGGTTGTTTACGGGGTTATTCTCCAATTGGTGTACACATCAGGTTCTGATGTAGTTACGAAATCAGTCGATTGGTTCAATCTGGTCGGTTCAGGATATGTTCGTTTGTTACAAATGGTCGTGATCCCATTGATCATGGTGTCGATCATTTCAGCCATTATGAATCTGAAGGGCAAACAAAATCTCGGCAAGATGAGTGTTTCCATTATTGCCATTCTGTTGATCACCACAGCGATTGCCGCAGGTGTCAGCATTGTAACGAGCCTTGGCTTTAACCTGACTTCCATTGAGATTCAAGGAGGAGACCGGGAGAATGCGCAGATTCAGAAGGTGGAGGAACGGCTTGTTGATGTGAAGGATCAGACCATCCCGCAGCAAGTGCTGGAATTCATTCCTTCTAATCCATTTGCAGATATGACAGGAGAACGTCGTACATCCACACTGGCGGTGGTTATCTTCTCCGCGTTCATCGGTGTAGCCGTACTTGGACTGGATCGCAAAAAACCTCAGCAGGCGGAGACGTTCCGCGGTATGGTTAATGCGGTATATGCGGTGGTTATGCGAATTGTTACGCTGGTGCTGAGGCTTACGCCTTACGGAATTTTAGCACTGATTACAAAGGTAACGGCGACAACCAATGCGGAAGAGATATTAAAGCTCATCAAATTCGTCATTGCGTCTTATATCGCGCTGGCGATCATGTTTATTATTCACCTGATCATTATCTCGCTGTCCGGGTTCAACCCGATTACGTATTTGAAGAAGGTGTTGCCAACACTGGTATTTGCCTTTACATCCCGTTCAAGTGCAGCGGCGATCCCGCTGAATGTGGAGACACAGACGAAGAAACTCGGCGTATCGGACGGCATTGCGAACCTGTCTGCAAGCTTTGGGGCTACGATTGGGCAAAACGGCTGCGCCGGGATCTATCCAGCCATGCTGGCGGTTATGATCGCTCCGACGGTCGGCATCGACCCGCTGAGCTGGGACTTCATTGTGACTTTGATCCTCGTAGTCATGATCAGTTCGTTTGGTGTGGCTGGCGTTGGCGGCGGGGCAACCTTCGCTTCCCTGATCGTATTGTCCACCATGAATCTGCCTGTGGCTCTGGTTGGACTACTCATTTCCGTGGAGCCGCTGATCGACATGGGTCGTACAGCGCTTAACGTGAACGGGTCGATGACATCAGGACTCGTAACGAGCAGAATTTTGAAGGAAAACGATCGGGACACGTTTAACGATCAGAGTCGTGAGCTGGATTCTGCGGCTCAGGCTTAATACAGAATGGATTAGATAGAAGCTCACATTAAGATAGCTAGAGCCGTCTACAAATCAAGTGAGAAAAGCCGTCCTTCGGAGGAATCCGGAGGGCGGTTTTTTTTGCGGCAATCAAACTATGCTGTGCACAGTGGTGAAGCAGTCTTCTTTTTCTATACACGGTGCAAGGGGAATAGAGGTAGGAAAAACTAGTATGGTCGAGAGGGAAGCGGAGGAATATAGAAGGGGTCGTAGTCACTCAGGCACGCTTGGAGTTATTTAGTTCTGTTCATGGGACGAGAAATGTGATAGAGTATTCATGTTTTGGCCCTGAGCCAAACCGCGGTTCGTAACCATCCCGCGTAATCAAAACTAGGAAGGCAGTGTATGTATTTATGTTTAACTTAGGGTGGGGAGCAGTTTTTGTTCTCGTAACTTATGGATTTTTCCTGTTGTGTTACCGCTTGTTCGGTAAAAAAGGTCTCTATGCCTGGATTGGTGTGGCTACGGTTATAGCCAACATTCAGGTGACCAAAACGATAGATATCATGGGAATTGTACTGACGTTAGGCAACACGATGTATGTCAGCATGTACCTGACCAGTGACCTTCTTAATGAAAAATATGGACCAGGTGAGGCACGCAAAGCCGTATGGTTTGGATTCTTCACGCTCATCATGACAACGGTTCTGATGCAGATGGTGTTGTACTTTGACCCGGCACCAACGGACTTTGCACAGGATTCGATGAAAACATTGTTTGGTCTGCTGCCACGTTTGGCACTCGGAAGTCTGACGGCATACTTCATAAGTCAGTTCCTGGATGTTCGATTGTACTCCTGGCTGCGCAAGGTGGCTCCAGGGCGCAATCAGTTGTGGATTCGCACCAACGGTAGTTCGATCATCAGTTCATTTGTGGATACACTGGTGTTCTGCACGATCGCGTTTGCGTTTATCTACCCTTGGGATGTTTGGCTGGAAATCTTCCTGACGACGTATATTATCAAATTTGTATTAACTGCGGTTGGAACGCCGTTTCTGTATGCTGCACGTAGCTTTAAGTTTAAGGATGAGGCTTAGACAATATTCAAAGAGTATCACTTAAAAAAAACCTCTGCGTAGTCAATTGTAATTCAGACTCTGCAAGGGTTTTTTTCATAGAAAAGACCCGAAACAAGAAAAATCCTTTTTACATTTTTATGAAAAAGTTATAATATAAACGACCTGTCGTTATAAGCGTGTATCATTAGGAACGATGATTTTCATACAAAGGGGAATCGCACATGTACTCTACACTGCGTTATACACTGGAAAGCAATGGCACAACCTACGAGAATGATAGCATTAATGCCTCGTTATTGGTGGAGTTGATCTCCAATCTGGAATTGCAGGAATTCGTAGTACTTGTACCTTCCGAGCTGGTGGAGGGAAGTATGTATATGCAGGCTGCTGCGCTTGAGGAACCAGGGCAGATGGTGGCGGAGATTCGTTTGCAGGAAGGCGAGGACGGTTTCCGACATTACAGCTGCAGAACAACAGATACGACTGGGATTATTCAATGGTTTCTGGATTACTGGGGGAAGCAACAGCTGCCACAGCTGGAGTCTTGGCAGGATATTACGCATGAGTTTGACTAATGGTAAATGAGTGAGCAGGAATAAAATTACGTAGAATGCAGACGGAGTAATTTAGGATATGCTTTGTATTAATTAAAATCCCGCAACCCATGATATTCATGGATTTGCGGGATTTTTGTGTTCGCGTGTGTACTTGCTACTTTTTCTGTATACAGGCCTGAGGCGTACGCGAAAGGAGTATATTATTTTGAAGATACAGTTCAGCACAGTTTCGTGCAGTTTAGTTCATGATGCATAATATCGGCTGAGCATTGATGTATATGGGCTGTTTTGACATAGATCCAATTGGATTAGTCGCTAAGGATTTGCAGTTCTTTTGGATATGTCGTCAGAACTTCGATACCCGTCTCGGTCACAATTACATCATCTTCGATACGGACGCCGCCTGCTGCGGTATAGATGCCCGGTTCAATCGTGAATACGGTACCTTCATTCAGGATGTCCATATTCTCTCCATGGAGAGAAGGATACTCATGTACGTCGATACCCAATCCATGGCCTACTCTATGCATAAAGCGCTCGCCGTATCCCGCTTCTTCCGTGACCTGGCGTGCTGCACGATCCACTTCGGCGCAGGTGATGCCTGGTTTCACGATTTGGATAGCAGCTTCGTTCGCTGCGAGTACAGTGTTATAGATGGTTTTGAGTTCAGGTGAGATGTCACCAAAGGCGAATGTACGTGTGATATCCGAGGCATATCCTCCAGCATACACACCCATATCAAACATCAACAGGTCACCATGTTGCAGTTTCCGTTCACCGGGTGTACCGTGTGGCAGACCTGTTTTGGGTCCCGTGAGCACCATGGTATCAAAGGAAGGGCCGTCGGCACCCAGCTTTTTCATCTGATACTCCATCTCGGCGACAAGTTCGATCTCGGTTACGCCTGTGCGAACATGAGAGAGTCCTTGACGCAATGTTTCTTCAATCAGACATATGGCGTGGCGAATGCGGGCTACCTCATCCGGTGTTTTTTTCACACGTAATGTGCGAAGCAGGGGGCCAACATCTTCAAAGCTGGCAGCACCTAGCGCGGCGGTTAGTTGTTCATAACGTGCGACCGTCACGTATTCTTTCTCGAGACCAACCCGGCCCAAGCGCCCCTGATAACGATCAAACAAAGCGTATGGATTATCCGTATCCGTGTGAGTAGCAATGTTGGATACCGAGGAAGCGGCTGCGGCAGCTTCAGCATCAAGCGCAGGTACAATCAACAGGGGCTCTTCGCCACGTGCGAGAACCAGACCGAGGAAACGTTCATGCGGATTGCTCGCAAATCCAGTTAAATAGTAGATATGTTTTGGATCTGTGATCAGCATGGCGTCCAATCCTTGCCCGGACAGATCGGCTTCAAGACGAGATAAAGGGTTTTGATTCATAAGTGTAGTTGTCCACCTTTCCATTCATACTATCCTTCTATTATAAAAGATTATGATGGAATTCCAAACTGCGGTGATTTCATATCCTCGGAATACCTTGAATTCTCGGTTTAAGCGGCTGGTATGAAGGGTAATACAGGGCGAAACCGCTTAGCAGATGAATAATAACACCACAACAATAGAGAGCAATCCATTAACAATACGTTGAAGCTTGACTTATTTATTTTATACAAAAGAACGATATACGAAGGGAGATGTAATCATGAATAATCGAGTAACCGTTCCACTGTATGCTTCATTATTAAGTGTGGCACTGTTAACCGCGTCATGTTCTTCAGGCGAACCTTCTACGGGAGGAACAGAGCAGACGTCTCAGGGGCAGGGAACAGGTCAGGGACAGACAGCCAATGGAGGCAATACCGGTGCAAGTGGAAATGAGAGTGGAGCGCAGGGAGAGGTGGTTATTCCGTATCAGGCTTCCGTACTGGTTGAAGGACTGAATGCACCATGGGAGATTGTGAGTGTGCCTGATGGTCGGATGTTTGTAACGGAACGCCCTGGTGCGATTCGGGTCATTGAGGATGGAAAACTAGCTCCTGAACCACTGATTGAATTCTCAGCCCCGTTTAATGAAGAAGGTGAAGGAGGTCTGTTGGGTCTTGCGGCTGATCCGGACTTCGAGGATAACGGTTATCTGTATGCATATCACTCCTATCTGGAAGGCGACGACATTGCCAATCGAGTGTTACGCCTCAAGGTGAATGATGGCAAAGCGGTCATAGATCAAGAGTTGCTTGGTAACATTCCAGGCGGAACCAATCATAACGGTGGGCGGATCAAAATTGGCCCGGACAAGTTGCTCTATATCACGACAGGTGAGCGTTATGAACCGGAACTGTCACAGAACGAAGATAGCCTTGGAGGTAAAATATTGCGGATAGGTCTCGACGGATCGATCCCGGCAGACAACCCATGGCCGAATTCACCTGTATACAGTATGGGACACCGCAACGCACAGGGACTGGCATGGAATCCGGACAACGGTTACCTCTATTCTACCGAACATGGTCAGCGGAATCATGATGAGATTAACCGGATTGTAGCTGGTGAGAATTATGGCTGGCCCGAGGTGGAGGGAGACGATGATGACAATGGCACATATCAGGCTCCGCTTGCACATAGTGGGAACGATACATGGGCGCCGTCTGGTGTAGCTTTTGTAGAAGAAGGACCTTGGGCTGGATCACTGATTGCTGCGAATCTGCGTGGAGAGCAGTTGCTGAAGGTCACTCTTTCGGAAGATGGCACACAGGTGGAGCAGGTGGAACCGATCTTCGAAGATGAGTGGGGCCGGATTCGCAATGTGAGTGCTGGTGAGGACGGGAAGTTATATGTGCTTACGAACAATCGGGATGGACGAGGATCGCCACGTGATGGAGATGACAAGCTGATTGTACTAACTCCGGAGAGCTGAGTCGGGGTCAGGGAGATCAGTGTTGCAGGACAGCGTCGCACCGGATTGGTCTCGCCGTAAGGTAGCGAATGGAGTGAGTTTAAAACGAACGGTTGCCGCTTAACTTGAGTCAAAGCCCTGAAGTGTCCTGAATCTGAATCGCTCTAAATAAAATTTTTCTAATGAACCTGACGCACCTTAAATAGAGGTATGGTGGCGTTCGTAGAATGTAACGAACCTCATCCGCGCTATATCGCCAAAATTCACTCGAAACCTGCGGAAAAACCAATGAAATGAGTAACTAGGGTGTCTGGAGTTCGTTAGAAAAACTTGATACTCAAAATACTGCGTATAGGGTGTCTGAGATTCGTTACAAAACAAGTATAACGTTTAGACTGTGCCCAATTCATTAGAGGCGGACCTCAGTCAATAAGTAAACACTTACGTTACGGATTTTCCGGTGAATTGATTTGCCAAACGGGCAGGGGAAAGATACTGTGCACATGTCGTAGTTCAATATAAGATACTGCGTGCATACTGTATGAATAGCGTGCGCAATAGGTGCTACCATACGATCAACACCAGTGCAGTAGAGTAGTAGAAATGCGTGGTTAATTAATTAAAGGAGCTGTCCCCGTCAAATTCATGACTTATGGGACAGCTCCTTGATTGTAATGTATGTGTCATCCTAATCTTGAATGAGCTACAACGCACAATGCCGCACGAAGAGAAACAACGTTAACAGGATGCTTGTGTCATTCCAAAAATACTCACAAGTCCGCGTTCTTCACTATTCTGCGCTCTCCGCAAGTGTGGCAATACGCTGAGCCGGATCATTCATGTACTCTCCACCGTGATAACAGAGAACCTTATTGAGCTTAAGGTCGGTCAGTTTCTTCAGGCTTCGTAGCGCTTCAGGCATGTCCGGTGTCGCTTGTGGTGCAGGGCCAACCAGTTCATCATCGACCACACGAAGTTCATCGGCAGCGAGCAGGAACTGTTGCTCCCCGAAATACAGGCAGATATGACCTGGTGTATGTCCCGGTGTATGAATGACCTGTGTACCACCTTGAAGGGGTAACAAGTCTCCGTCCGCCAGAGTTCTACTAATGTTCACTTCAGGCAGCTGCAAGAGCAGTTGGTCTGCCAGTGCCAAAACGGGCGCGGGCAGCAGAGCACGACGTTCAGGCGTGAACTTGATCAAAGGTTTCTCACCTGTTAGATATGGAATCTCATCGGCATGTGCCCAGATTTCCAGATCAGGGATGGCATCCAGCAGAGCTCCCAAGTTACCGATATGATCGATGTCCTGATGAGTAATAATCACACGTTTGACGTCCGAGAGCTGTACGCCCTCTTGTTCTAATGCGGATTGAAGTTCTGCAAATTGTCCGATCATGCCTGTATCCACCAAGGTAACGCCATCTACATCACGAAGCATGACGGGGAATATGGGGCTGTTCCCGGAAGGTGTGGGAATCTGAAGATTTAGCACAGTAATCGAAGTTGTTGGATGGCTCATGGTTATTCGGACCGTAGTCCGGTACACCTCCTTATATTTTTAGCGATGATTGTTGTTATTCAGGGCGATTATATTTCAAGTGTTTTCTATATTTTTTTACCGTATGGAGCAGTGCTTCGAACGTTTCTTCTTCATTACTGCCGTCCTTAACGATGGTGACAAATGAGAAATTATCATGAACAAGTTTGTTCCTCGTCTGAAACACCAGACTAAGGGCTTCAGCGAAGTTTTCTTTTTCGGGTTCCAGAGCAATGAACTCTTTACTCAGTTCGGCCTGAATAATCTCCATGTTGGAGCGTGCACGGTAGGCAGGAGTTTTCATCAGCTGAGTCGAATTAAACTTTTTCTGATATACGTCTCTGTACAGTTGATGTAACATTTGTTCAATAATGGCGCATAGTTCGATGACCAGTGAAGCATATCTTCGGTTTTTACGTTTTCGGGTGAGCTCACGTGTTTCTTTTTTGTCCAAAATACCGTATTTTTCATACAGCGTAGAATCAACGTTCTGCAAGATTTCCTGATATTCCTGTTCGAGTAGTGCGATTTCAAGTTTGGCTTGTTTTTTAACTTTTTTAAAATCCTCTTTGGTCAGCATACTTGTCCTCCCATGGAAACCGAGATGTGATCCTATCATTATCTCATATTGTCCGTCGTCGCGCCTCTAATTTCGGAACCTCAGGTTCAGAAGGGAAGTACCTCATGTCTAATCAGACAGCAATTGTAACAGGAGCTAACTCAGGTATGGGGTTGGCAACCACCATTGAACTTGCAAGGCAAGGATATCGCGTAATTATGGCATGCCGCAGTGAGAAGCGCGGACAGGAGGCTCTTCAGGAAGCTGTGCGTCAGTCCGGTTCTTCTGCGATTGAATTGATGCTGTGTGACCTGGGTTCACTCGAAAGTATACGCCAGTTTGCCGGCACATTCCGCGAGCGTCATGATCACCTTGATGTTCTGGTTAATAATGCGGGGGTAGTGATGGTTAAGCGGAAGGAAACCTCAGACGGGTTCGAACAAAGTATCGGTATTAACCATCTGGGGCATTTCCTGCTGACCTTACTTTTGATAGCACCTCTGAAAGCTGCGAAGCAGGGACGGGTTGTGAACGTTTCGTCAGGTGCTTATAAGGCCGGCAAAATCCACTTCGAAGATCCACATCTGCACAAAGGTTATAATCCGATCAAAAGTTATGCCCAATCCAAATTGGCGAACGTGCTGTTCACTCGTGCACTGGCTCGTAAACTGTCAGGTACGTCTGTCACAGTGAACTGTCTACACCCTGGTGCGGTGGGAACGAGTATTGGCGTAGATCGCAATACCGGATTTGGCACACGCATTATGGCGTTTGCAGGTAAACTTCCATTCTTTCTGTCCCCTGAAGAAGGGGCGCGAACGGCTGTTTATCTGGCCACAAGCCCTGAAGTCGTCGGCATCACCGGTCGTTACTTCTATCAACAGAAAGAGCAGCAGCTGAAGGCACATGCCGTTGACGATGCTTCAGCTGAGCGTTTCTGGACGTGGAGCGAAGAACAGGTGGGGCTAAGAGATGACGAGAAGTTGTAATTCAGCACAAGCTGATGAGTGACTCATGAATAGAGTCGTTACATATTTTATACTTTTGCCTTCACAGCTTGTTGGATCATTTCAATAACAGCTTCAATACGTTGGATGCCTTGATCTCCCTGACCGTATGCACGGACAGAGGCGGATGAGGCATTTTTCTCATTCTCACCAAGCACGAGCGAATAAGGCACTTTTTCCATCTGGGATTCACGGATTTTGTACCCGAGCTTCTCGCTGCGCAGATCTGTTTCTACCCGAATGCCCGCAGCACGGAGTTGGCTCTGTACTTGGAGTGCATAGTCTGCATAATGATCTGACACAGGTAGGAGCTTCACTTGTACAGGTGCGAGCCAGAGTGGGAACGCTCCTGCATAGTGCTCAGTCAGGATGCCGATGAAACGATCGATGGAACCATAGATGGCACGATGGATCACGACCGGACGGTGTTTCAGGCTATCCTCGCCAATGTAAGTGAGGTCGAATTTCTCCGGCATTTGAAAATCAAGCTGGATTGTTCCGCACTGCCAGCTACGCTTCAGCGCATCAAGGATATGAAAGTCAATTTTCGGTCCATAAAAGGCACCGTCCCCTTCGTTAATGCGATACTCCACGCCCCGACGATCTAGTACATTTTGCAATGCGCGTTCCGCTTGATCCCACAGCTCTTCCGATCCCATGGAATCTTCCGGACGAGTGGACAATTCAATCTTATATTCGAATCCAAAGATATCGTACATACGTCCGATCAGTGAGATCGCCTGATTGATCTCGTCCTCGATCTGCTCTGGCATGACGTAGAGATGAGCATCATCCTGGCAGAATGTCCGCACACGCATCATTCCGTTCAGGGCACCTGAGAATTCATGACGGTGAACCTGACCAAATTCCATCATGCGAATGGGTAATTCGCGATAGGAATGAAGTGTGTTTTTGAAGATCAGCATATGCCCAGGGCAGTTCATCGGTTTCAGTGCAAAAGTGGCATCGTCCACTTCCGAGAAATACATGTTGTCCTTGTAATGCTCCCAATGGCCCGATTGCTCCCACAGACGATTGTTCATCATGAGAGGAGTCCGAACTTCCTGATACCCTTCCTGCAATTGCAACTCACGGGAGAACTGCTCCAGTTCAGTGCGAACTGTCATACCTTTGGGCAGATAGAAGGGCATGCCGGGCGCTTCTTCGGAGAACATGAACAGTTCAAGCTCTTTGCCAAGTTTACGATGATCCCGTTTCTTTGCTTCTTCGAGCATGTGCAGATGTTCATCCAGTTGGGCTTTGTTCGGGAAAGCAGTGCCGTAGATACGTTGCAGCATCTTATTATCCGAGTTACCCCGCCAGTACGCACCAGCTACATTCAACAGCTTGAACGCTTTGATCCGACCAGTGGATGGAAGATGGGGACCGCGACACAGATCGAAGAACTCTCCTTGATCATAGATCGAAAGCTCGGCGTCCTCTGGCAAATCCCGAATGAGTTCAAGCTTGTAAGGGTCCTGGATTTCTCCGAAGATACGGAGGGCTTCCTCCCGGTTAACGACCCGGCGACTGATCTTATGATTTTCCTGAATGATTTTGTTCATTTCCCGCTCGATGGCAGCCAGATCACTGATGGACAAGGCATGCTCCAGATCAACATCGTAATAGAATCCATCTTCAATGACTGGGCCGATACCCAGTTTCACTTGTTCTGCACCGTAGATGCGTTTGAGTGCCTGTGCGAGCACATGTGCTGCGCTGTGACGATAACGATACAGACCTTCCGCACTTTCTAAAGTAACGATAACAAGTTCGCAATCTTGCTGGAGCACCCAATCGAGATCGACATTTTGACCATCTACAATACCGCCGATAGCCTGTTTCCCAAGACTTGTGCTGATAGATGAGGCAACCGCACCTACAGTGATGCCTGCTTCGTAAGAACGTATCGCGCCACCTTGCAGATGGACCTCAATGGAATGACTGGATGGTTGAAGATCATTTGCTTGGTTGTTTATTTCGTTACCTGATTTGTTGCTTACTGAGTTACTGTTTTCTTGTTTGCTCATGTGAACCACTCTCCATTTCTTAAAATGAAAGCGCAAAAAACACCCGTCCCGGAAAAGGGACGAGTGCGCTTGGCTCGTGGTTCCACCCTAATTTTGGTTATGGTGCACCCTGCTCTCGGCCAGCCGCCGGAACAGAAAACATCATAACCCTCATTGGAATCCGTTATCGGGGATCAGGCGGTGAACTCTACTGGTAACAAGCCAAACATCCGAGGGAAGTTCGAAATGCTGAGGTTCGAGGTCACGGCTGCAGAGGGGTAATTCCGGTCCGTTCGCTGAAGAAGGTTTCACCAATCCCCTCTCTCTCTGGGCAGCACGCAAACGAAATCATGTCTCTGGTCATCGCCAAATATGTTAGATCAACTCATTCAAATTATTCTGAAATGTGTTGCATTCAATATTAATATATTGGAACAGGTGTTATTGAGTGTCGATTATATAGACTGAAAATGGAAAGGTCAAGCGGAACATTTTAATTGGTTTCGGACGGCCCATCCCATATTAAGCGAATGATCGTTCCTTCACCAGGGGTGGACTGTACCTCAATACGACCATTCATGGCTTCGATCAAACCTTTGGTTACCGCCATGCCCAGCCCTGATCCAACGTCCGATGTACCTGTATCTGTACCGCGATAGTATCGTTCAAATAACTTCCATACCATCTCGGAGTCCATGCCTCTTCCATTATCGGCAAACTGAATGCTGAATTCATCTGATTGCTTACCAGAATGCACACTGACAACCAGGATGGACTCGGGCGGATTATGAAGAAGGGCATTGGCGGTCAGATTATCCACAATTCGTTCAAACGACGGAATATGGACAAGTCCATACACAGGCACTTCGGAAGGTTGAAATAGGATGCGACCTTCCCCATATGCCGGATTCCGTTCTGCGCGCTGGATCAGATCACGGAGTAACGTATTTACGTCAGTCTCTTCCACCACAGGTTGATATCCACCACTGCGTAATCGATAGGTCATGGCAAGGTCGTTGACAAGCCTGTCCATATACATGGACTTATCGAGCATTATGCCTGCGAATTCCCTGACTTCCTCCGCGGTCCAACTATACTTATCCGCCTCAAGCATATGAGCATATCCCTGAATGGAGGAGAGGGGTGTCTTCAGGTCATGTGTTATGCCAGCAATCCACTCTTCCCGCAGAGAATCGGTCTGTTTCCGAAGTTCTTCATCTTGCTTCAAAGTATGAGACAGGGCCTGCATGGAGCGAAGCACTTCAGCATACACGTTGTATTTTCGCTTCCACTTTCCGTTACGACGCTGACTGCGAGGCACTCCAAAGGCTCCGGTAGGTTCCTCGTAATGTCCTCGTTCCAGACGCTGTAACCATTGGAGCATATGCAGCATGGGTGAACCGAATCGGTTGGCATACCAGAAGGCAAGCAAAATGAGCAGCATGATGATGGATACAATCAATACGACCAATGCCGGTTCCAGAATAAAATTGTAGGGGTTCTGATCACTGTTCACCGCCGGATCTACAGGGATGCTAATCAGCCAAGTGGTTTCACTCTGTTCGTCGTACCACGTTGCAACAGACAGGCCAGATCGACTCGGATAGCGAACTTGCAGAACGAGTTCCTGAATGGTGAATTCGGTCGGTACGCCCATGGCTGGTTTGTTGAAGGAAGAAATTTCACGTCCTGACGGGTCCAATATTTGAAGATAAGCATTGGCAGTACGAAGGGCTTCCTGTTGGTTGGGCTGAAGATTAAGCTTCCCGTTGGTAAAAGCAAGATCTGAACGAATGTTATTCATTAAGGACTTGGCCGGGTTACGCTCACCATATAACAAGGTAAAATCTTTTCCGTTCTTCTCCCGGATCAGCATGGCGATCTGATAAGGGAACGGCTTCTGGCTTTCCCAGTATGCAATCAATTCCCCCGGTTTATAGTGAGTAGGAACATCGGCAGGTGTGTGATATTCATCAATGGCGTAACCTTGTTCATCCAGAACCTGGAGCCAGCCTTGATTTTTGTCCACTTGCTTCAGCAATTCGGGGTCATATCGGATGGTGTCATCCGGCATGATCTCTGCTGTACTAATCAATTGGTCCAGACCGTTAAGAGCAAAATCATCGATCAGATTCACTTCATTTACCTTTTGCACGACCCAGTAAGTGGCTACAGAACCAAGCAGGATGATAAGAACGACTGCACCGGCAAGCATCCCGATAAACCGGGTCATTAACCTGCGACGAATACTCATGGGCGTGACACATGTTCCGGCTGAATCAGTTTGTACCCCAGACCCCGGACGTTAACAAGAAACACCGGATTGGAAGGATCGGCTTCAATGCGCTCCCGAATGCGGTGAATATGAACCATCACGGTATTGTCATCACTAATGGCTTCCGAGCCCCAGACCCGCTCATATAGATCTGATTTGGTAAAAATTCGATTGGGATGTTTGCAGAAAAAGAGTAACAGTTGGAACACAAGTGCCGGGCAGGATACGGACTCACCTTCAACACGAAGTTCACCAGCCCACTCCAGCACTTGAAACCGTCCAAAGTCGTACACGCCTTCCGATGTGCTGGGAGATGACGTATTTACGTTAGATGGGACATGATCCGAGATCGCTGCGCTTTTAGATGGTAAATAACGCTTCAGTAATGATTTAATTCGAGCAACGACTTCCAGCGGATTAAAGGGTTTGGCGACATAATCGTCACCACCAACGGCGAATCCGGTTAATTTGTCATAATCGGTTGTTTTGGCCGTTAGAAACAGGATGGGCGCATCGGTGACCTGCCGTAGAAAAGGACAGATTTCCAGTCCGCTTTTGCCAGGAAGCATGATGTCGAGCACGATGCAATGATACGTCTTGTTGTTGCATGCCTCCATGGCAGCTTCGCCTGTTGTAACGGTATCAATATCGAGAAACTGCTCTTTGAGCAGAACGGTTTTGAGCATATGCAGAATAGCCTGTTCATCATCCACAAGCAGTAATGAGACGTTATCCATAGTTTAAAATTGACCTCCTGATCCTTCCGTTGTGTGTATTGCTAATCATACCATCCAAGAGGGCTGTATAACGTATGAGCTATCTTAACGGAATCTTAATTATACAACCTCAAAAGGCGTTGCAAGTTTAACTACATGTAAGATGGGGTTAGACGAAGGATAAGACTCATTCTGTACACTTAACTGGAAAGTATAACGATCAGGGCGTGTCTAAAAACTCCGAAGGAAGCAGATTTTGCCGAATTTTCGTTCCAAGCAAGGAAGTTTTCCGCAGGCGTGCCGGGGCACGTCAAGGGAAATTGACGTAGCAGGGGGCGAAAAGGCGGTAAAAGATGCACTTCAGCGAGTTTTGAGACACGTCCTAGCTGAAGGGATGTTGAGAATGAACAGAGAAGATCATCTGAAATCAGAGCAACATACACATTCGAAATTACAGAATAAAAGGGGCTGGAAGGTGCTTGTGATTACCCTTGGAGCTTGCGTGATATTGTCTGCTTGCGGCAACAGTAACTCCATTACTTCCGACCAGCAGTCAGCCGAACAGGCGTCCAATAATGAAGCGAGCGAGAACTCCAATCAGGAGCAGAACTCAAGTTCAGAGGTGAGCGCAGTGGTTACACCGGACAATTTCATAGATACGCTGATGAACGGTTCAAAGGATGCAATCTATAATCAATTCTCTCCCGAATTGAAGGGGACGTTAACGCTTGAACAGTTCAAAACGACGGCCGATCCTTTTTTGGAGGGTGTTGAATCATGGGAGCAAGTGGTAGACGCCAAAATGAATCAAATATCTGAGGTGGCCTGGAAGGATCAGACTGGGACGAAAGGAATTCGAGCTTATTTTTCCGAAGAAAATCAAATTGAAGGTCTCTCGATCCAACCGCTGCAAGCTCATGAGGACACGGATGCTAAATTCACCAAAACCGAATTTAAATTGCCGATGAAGGGAGAATGGTATGTATTCTGGGGAGGCAATGATGTGTTGTCGAACTATCATTATGAGCATGAAACCCAGCGGTATGCGCTGGATATCGTTCGGACCAAAGAACAATCCAGTTATCAAGGTGATGCAACGGCAAACGAAAACTACTATGCTTTTGGTGAACCACTTTATGCAGCTGCCGATGGTACTGTCGTCGAGATCAAGAATGATATACCGGACAATGTACCGGGTGTCATGAATCCGGAAGAACCGGCTGGTAACTACGTGGTAATCGACCATGGCAACAGTGAATACAGCATCACAGGACATATCAAGGAAGGCAGTGTTTCGGTCAAAAAAGGAGATAAGCTCAAGCAGGGAGATCTTATCGGTGAGCTTGGTAATTCGGGGAATTCCAGTGAAGCTCATCTGCATTTCCAGGTATCGGATGGCCCGGATCTGTTCACATCTCGCTCAATTAACATTCGTTGGGCAGACCAGACTCAGCAGTTAACGCGTGGGAACACAATACAGGGACTGGCAGAGTAATGATTGAGTAATTCTCTGTCAGAATGTTAGGGATGACGAAGACTTCTCTTCTCCGTTATAATATCTTCTATAATTAGAGGTTTGATCTGGAATGATGGAGGAATAGCGATGAAACTGGAAGATGTGCAGATTGAATATGCGCGCCTGGAGGACTTGCCGAGGATTGTGGAGATTTATAATTCTACTATTGAGGGCCGTATGGCAACAGCGGATTTGGAGCCAGTGACGGTGGAGCAACGTTTGCCTTGGTTCGAGGAACATACACGGGAACATCGTCCGCTTTGGGTGATGAAGCAGGCAGGACAGGTGGTAGCTTGGGCGAGTCTCAGCTCGTTCTATGGACGTCCTGCGTATAATGGAACGGTGGAAGTCAGTGTATACGTGGATCAGCAATGCCGCGGAATTGGGGCTGGTGGACGTTTGCTCGAAACGGTATTTGCAGCATGTCCTGCACTTGGAATTAAGACCATTCTTGGATTTGTCTTCGGGCATAACGAACCGAGTCTGGGGTTATTGCGCAAGCATGGTTTTGAACAGTGGGGATATTATCCCGAAGTGGCCGTGTTGGATGGTGTGAATAGAGATCTGGCGATTTTGGGCAAAAAAATATAAGTGTCGTTCTTATTCGTAACATAAGAACACTGAAAACCTCCAACCTAAATTAATAGGATTGGAGGTTTTTTTGTCGTTCGACTATATTCTATGCTATGTGAAAGTGTAGGTTGTGCTTACACGCCAAGCTGCTTTTTAATCTCTTGAATCTGTCCCAGATGACGTTCCTCATGATAGCTTGTAAAGTCAATCCATTGGGTAAGATCCATCTCACCAAATACGGGATGAGGAAAGGACTTGCTGCGCAGCAGGTCAGGATCATGATCCAATGCAAAGTTGTTTAACGCTTGGTGAGATTCGTTCAGATCACTGCGTACGTCTGCAAGTGCTTCAGGCGCTGCTGGAGGCTGAAGATGGGGTGGTGCCTCGACGGAGCGGCTGCGGTCCAACGATAATTCATATGGTTTTTTGTCCACAGACACCGTCTGTTCCTTCTCGAGGGCCAGGCGGGCTTGTTTTCCAATAACATTTTCCATCAGATTCAGATGTCGTAGTACTTGCATAATACTCCATTGCTCGGGTGAAGGTTTTCGGTTCAATTGTTCTTCTTCGAGTCCCGAGACTGCTTCCCAGATTTGGTTGCGTATATTGTCATTACGAGTAAACATTGTGGAATCCTCTCCTTATATACAGGTTCTATGATGCGGGTAGTCTGTGTATGTTCATTACCCCAAATGTGGATGCTTATTCTATAAGCATTGAGAATGGAAAGAGGGAATGCGAACCTAGGCAAGATTAGCCTTTGTTAGATGTAATTTGTGGCAAATAAAAAAAGCCGTTCTCTATGAACGGGTTCATTTCCATCCATACCAAGTCCAAAAAAAGATTGACGGGCAGGCCCCGGCAAACTATAATCGGTACAAGTAACTTGATATGTAAGGAGTCCTGACATGATATGTTAGTAATCGACGAGGTGTATCACCATACAGCATTGCAAATATCATCGTCCGATTTATTGTACCTTATCGAACGGCTGAAGGTCAAAAAAGAAAATGAGATCGAAACGCTCAAGAAAAAGATCGAACAGTTCGAACAAAAGCGTCGAGCGGAAGAGGTTGCTTATCAATCGTTGTCGCCCGTACGTAAATGGTTCGCGGGCCGCCCCGCATCCCATCATCAGGCGGTGGAGTATATGGTGCAGGTGAAGGAACGTTTTCGCAAGATGGAACAGATTCGCAGACGCATACGTGATCTGGACCAGATTGCAGAACGAATTAAGCATCCGGACAGCATTGAGCGAGACGAGATTGAGCTTGCGCCCGATACAATCCGTGAGCTCAGACAGCTTAGTGAAACGGAGGATGTACAAGCATGACTTTGGAGACGTTAAGCACCGGGATTGATACGGTCTGGGTCGTACTGAGTGCAGCGATGATTTTATTGATGGAGGGTGGATTCGCCCTGCTCGAGGCTGGCTTTGTGCGTTATAAAAATAGTGTGAACATTATTATGAAGGTTTTTGCTGACATTACGATTGGGACGTTACTGTTCTATGCGATCGGTTTTGGACTGATGTATGGTTCGGACGTTGGCGGTTTTGTGGGAGTAACGGGATTTTTCCTGAACGGGGATTTGTCTCATCTGGACGTACCGGTATCCCTGGAGACATTTTGGTTGTTCCAGGCGGCCTTTACCATTGCTGTTATTTCCATCGTTTCGGGAGCGGTGGCCGAGCGGATCAACTTCCGTACTTATCTTTTGTATATCATATTGATGACGGCGATCATTTATCCGATTGGTGGACACTGGGCATGGGGCGGCGGCTGGCTTAGTCAGCTGGGGATGCAGGACTTTGCCGGTTCGGCTGTCATCCATGCGCTCGGCGGATTCTCAGCACTGGCTGCTGCGATTATCATTGGCCCGCGTAAAGGGAAGTACACGCCACTTGGCGTAAGTGCCATTGCACTCCCAAGCAATCTGCCACTGGCATCTGTAGGTGCATTTCTGTTATGGTTCGGTTGGTTTGGCTTTAATGCTGGTAGTACACTCAGCGCGACGGATGTAAGAATTGGTCACATTGCGATTGTCACGATGTTATCTGCGGCTTCGGGTGGTGCGGTTACGTTGCTGTATACGTTATTCCGCTTCAATCGTTCAGATGCACCCTCGGTCATTAACGGTTCGCTTGCTGGACTGGTCGGTATTACGGCAGGCTGTGCTTTTGTTGGCGATGTAGCAGCGATATTCATTGGGGCAGTATCCGGCTTGTTGATGATGGCTGCCACTAACTGGCTGGACCGTCGACAGATTGATGATCCGGTTGGTGCTTTCCCGGTGCATGCTGCATCAGGAATGTGGGGCACGATTGCTGTGGGTCTGTTTGCCACGGATGGTGGATTATTCATGGGCGGCGGCTGGAGGTTGCTGGGTGTTCAGGCACTTGGCCTTACAGCCCTGGTCATCTGGGGATTCGCCATGACCTGGATCGGGCTGAAGTTGATTGGCAAAATTGTGCCTGTACGTTCGACAGAAGAAGAGGAAGATCTGGGTCTGGATATCAGCTATCATGGGGTGATGGCAGCCCATCAGGCCCATGAATTCCTGGACGGTGAGGAGCATATGCGTGCTTACCAGGAAAAGTCTTCTGATCCAAATCGTTAAATGGAATATAGGATAAAGAAGTAGACTGACAGGGGATGTCAGTCTCTTTTTTTGCTAGAAGCAGGGAAAGACGTCCGGGCGGAAGAATATACAGGTGTGAACCTGAATATGTCTCAGCATAGGTGTATTGTCAAAAGGGGAGGATCTATATGATTAAGCCAGAACAATGTGAACGTCTGACCAGAAAAGCCCGTAAAACACTTGAGGAATATGGTTTGGGAGTTGCTGCCGATCTGCTGTTGTCCTCAAGCCGCTGGGGAATTCGCCTCGATGTATCCACACTGGACGAATATCGCAGAACAGGAAACTCACGTGTGGGTGGACATCCGGATTTGCCAAGTCGCATGGGATGGCCCGTAACACAAGAAGGAGTTCCAATGACTTTCCTGGCCCAACTGAACCTGGTGGATTTGTCGCCGTATACGCCGAATGATGGGCGCGGGACTTTGCCTGAACGTGGAATGTTATACTTTTTCATTGGCACGGATGAATCTGCTTGTCCCATTGAACATCGTGTGATTTTTGAGCCGAGTTCTCATAACCTGATAAGGCGAGAGCCTGAAGGTGATACCGCGCTGGATGGAGCACCGTTTGTTGCACATTCGGTGACTGTGCTGCCTAATCTTGAGTTTCCTACATATGCATATATTGACGCCAACGCGCTGAATGAGCTCTCGCCTTCTCTGCTTGAGACCGATGAGGCCGAAGCGGAAGTGAGTCTGTATGACCGTTACCTTGAATTCGAGTCGAGTTGGAATCATCCAAGTACGCTGAATTGGGGTGGTATGTTTGGATATCCTGACGGGCAGCATCCGGATGCCGAGCATCGTGCCTTGTTACAGATCGCACTGGGAGAAGAGTACGATTATAATGAGCAGGAGTGTGAGAAGAAGCTGACCAAACATTACGGCGGTGATGAGGATCGGACATGGCAGGAACTATCCGATACGCTACTGCTGTTGAAGATAGATACCCATGATGCTATTGGTTTCCAATGGTGGGATTGCGGGGAACTGCAATTTTTCATTCGCAAGTCTGACTTGGAGGCTGGACGATTCGAGCAAACGTATTGTTCGTTATACTCAAGTTGAGCAAAGATTTGAAAATAAATAGGCAACAAAATGTCCTGAATCCCGTCTATATGAAGGAGGAAGGACTTTTTTTGTTCGTAGATTGTTATATAAATTGAACTAAAGAATATTTACACTGCACACTCCGATGAGAGAACAACCTTCCGATCGCTGTTATCCCCAGATTTTTTTGATTCCTTTTATAAAGGGGAAATCCGGGGATAGCGTATGCTTCCGATGTAGCTTTCTTGCAGAAAGCTTGTAGACGAAGTGTATGCTTTCGAAGTAGCTTTCCTGCAGAAAGCTTGTAGCTCCGCTTCTTCAGGTCCTTTCTGTCTTCTCCGTTTTGTGTAAATGTTTTGTTCGATTTATATAGATTTGGGGTATATATTAGGGAGGGATATCTTGGTTGATAACCGATCATATGTTCTGTATAATGGGATAAAAAGGAAGTGTGACTGTTGATTCAATCTGCGTTTAAACATATTGACGTGGCTGTAACATCTTTAATCGATATATGTGATCAGCTGTCGGAAGAAGACTTGGCTTTGACTCCAATTGAAGGTAAACGACCTGTTGGAGAATTACTAGCCCATCTGTCTGTGATCTGCCGAGCGGATGTTTATATTTCCGAAGGTGCATCGGAGGAAGAGATGGCTCAATTCTATGCAGAGAATCAGGTGCATTCGCTCGGTGAGATCAAGCAGGCTCTGATTGATAACCAGATGTATCTATACCAACGGTACAGGCAGTTTAACACGGAAGAGTTATTACATGTGACGGATTCGTACTGGGGAGCTTCCTATAGTCGGCTGGAGTGGCTGCTTGAGATTATGGGACATGTGTATCATCACAGGGGACAATTGTATACGATGCTGACCCTGACGGGCAAAGAACCCGAATCAGTACTTTTTAAATAGAAACGGATAGAATACATATAAGCATGTTATAGGAAATATCATGGGTTAAAGTGGGAATAGACCGACGATACTACACGCCATACGTGAAATAACGGAGGATTCGGGACGTGGAACAACACGATACATGGAATGCATCGATGGACAATACGTTGATTGACAGGTTAAAACAGATTCCTGAACTTGGTCAGGCCACGCGGATTGAACCTGTTATGAAGGGTTATTCAGCAGATACTAAATTCAAAATGTTTATCCCTGGTCAAGGCCATGTGCTGGTGAGGGTGTATGATATTGCTGAGGAATGGATGAAGCAAAGGGAGTATCAATATTTGCAGAGCATGCAACAATTAGGCGTACTGTGTCCAGCAACGTTGGGCACAGGTAGATTGGATGAGAAGAACGGATATATGATTCTTAGCTACATTGAAGGCGAAGATGCTTCCGAGAGACTGCCTCAGCTGAATGAACAGCAGCAGTGGGCGGTTGGTTTGGAAGCAGGAGCGCAGCTACAGCTGATTCACCAGTTGCCGATGGAGGGACAGATCGAATCATGGTACATACGCAAGAGCACCAAGCATCAACGTTACGTGGAGCGCTATAAACAGTGCCCTATCGTGATGAAAGAGGATCATGTTATTCTAACGTTTATTGCAAACCATCTCGGTTGGATGAAAAATCGTCCAGATGGATTTCAGCATGATGACTTTCACCCGAGCAATCTTGTCGTTAAGCAGGATAAACTCGCAGGAGTGATTGATTTTAATCGTTATGATCAAGGTGATCCCATTCATGAATTTTTGAAGCTGGGTTTGTTTGCTTCGGAGATCAGTATTCCATATTCCATAGGTCAAATTCAAGGCTATTTCGATGGCAATGAACCGGATGAGTTATTCTGGAGATTGTATTCACTGTATACGGCTATGGCGCTGGTGTCTTCTGTAGTGTGGATTCAGCAGGTGAAGCCTGAAGAGACGCTTGAGATGATGGCCAAGATCGAGCGTGTCCGTGAAGATCACGATGATTTTCGCAGTTTCATCCCTCGGTGGTATACTTTGAACAGGTAAGGAATTATGGAAGGGAAAGGAATAATGCCGTGGCACAGCCAGCAACCATTCTGCTTGTGGATGATGAGCAGGAGATTATTAAACTGATGGAAATTTATTTTGGCAACGAGGGTTATCGGATTCTCACCGCGAATGATGGGCTTGAAGCACTGGAACAATTGAAAAAAGAGTCGATCGATCTCATTATTCTGGATGTCATGATGCCAAATATGGACGGAATCGAAGCTTGTATGAAAATTCGGGAAGAGCAGAAAATGCCGATTATTATGCTGTCCGCCAAAAGTATGGATATGGATAAAATCACAGGGCTAAGCATCGGTGCCGATGATTATGTGACCAAGCCGTTTAACCCGCTTGAACTTGTCGCACGGGCGAAATCCCAGCTGCGCAGGTATCATACCTTCAATGAAGGTCGGGAGAACAAAGAGCACGAGTGGGTTATTGATGATCTGGTCATAAATACCGATACACATGAAGTTTGGGTGGATGAGCAGCCGGTTCGTCTGACTCCGCGTGAATTTGCTGTTCTTGAATTACTGGCTCGTCACCAAGGTTCAGTACTTAGTATGGAACAGATCTATCGTCAAGTCTGGAAAGAAGAATTCATGGAGTCGAATAATACAGTCATGGTACATATTCGCAAAATTCGTGAGAAGATTGAACTCGACAGCAAACACCCCAAGTTTATTCAGACCGTATGGGGTGTTGGTTATAAGATGATCAAACCGCAATAAACATGTACATTCACAGGATGTCGTGTAACATGAACACATTCAGGGAGTTCCTACTATGAATTCAAAGTTGATTAATACAGTCCGATGGAAATTTATCTATGCATTTCTGCTGAGCGGTATATTAACTGCAGTTATTTTGTACGGGGGTAGTAAGGTGGGGCAGACCATCCTGGAAGCTCAGACGTATCCGGATTATTCCATTCCAGCCCAAGGGATCAGGTGGTTGGTGAATAATATCGGTTCGGTGCCTTTGATGATTGTGGTAGGCGTGCTTGGTTTTGTGCTGTTTTTTTTCCTGTTCTCACGCAAGGTGATGCGGGTCCTGGATGAAATTACGGCGGGGATTCAGGAGGTTGCCAAAGGAGAGTTATCCCATCGCATCGAAGTGAAAACCTCGGATGAATTCGGAGTGGTTGCTGCAAGCATTAATCAGATGGCTGAACAATTGCAGTTATCGCTTCAGGAAGAGCGTAATGCAGTTGCTGCCAAAAACGATCTGATTACGGGGATATCACATGATCTGAGAACACCACTCACTTCTATTCTGGGATTTCTGGAGTACATCGAGAAGGATCGCTACCAAGATGAGATTGAGATGCGTTATTACGTTAGCATTGCCTATGAGAAATCCTTGACCCTTCGCAAGTTAATTGATGACTTGTTCGAATATACGCGTGTGAGTGGCGGGAGCCTTCCGTTATCTCTGCAAGCGTTGAACCTGAATTCGTTTCTGATGCAGCTGGCTGAAGAGTTTGCTCCCATGCTGGAGGATGCTGGCATGACCTACAAGATCATCGGCGGGCAAGACCCACTATGGATACAGGCTACTCCGGGGGAGCTTGTAAGAGCATATGAGAATCTGTTCAGCAATGCCATTCGGTATGGTTCGCAAGGTAAACTAATGGAGATTGGGCTGGCCCTTGAAGGTAAAGAGGCTGTAGTCCGCATCAGTAATTATGGTGATCCGATTCCGGCACAAGATCTGCCACATCTATTTGATCGATTCTATCGGGTAGATAAATCCCGTTCCCGCGATACGGGAGGTACCGGTCTCGGCCTGGCGATTGCCAAATCGATGATTGAATTACATCGAGGAAGTATCGTTGCTTACAGTGAAAATGGCAGAACGGATTTTGTTACCCGTTTCCCTGTAACCGCTGCTTCACCAAGTAATTACTCAGAGGAATAAAAATTAAGAATTTGGTAAGAAGTTAGCCACTATCTCATTAAGAAATATTCGGTATTCTACCTCTATTACCATATTATTGTATAGAGGAGAATACCGAATATGAAGTCTCAATTTAGTACAGTAAGACTAAGATACATATACATTGGAGGAGCAAGCGCGTTACTGAGCGCAGCGCTCCTTTTTGTCGTTTATCACGTGCTACGGTTTGCCCACAATCACATCCTTCCAGATGCAGCATGGATAACGCGTATGATGAACTGGGGAATCAATCATATCGGAACAAAGCCGCTCTTTATCTTCATTGGAGGAGCCATGTTTGCGATCTTTTTCTGGATTCGATCCCAGAAGATTGCGGAAGATCTCAGTCAACTTGCACGCGGAACAGCCGAACTTGCATTGGGCCACAATCCTGGAAGAATTGATGTTCTAAGTGGTGGTGAACTACGACAAATTGCTGCCAATCTGAATGTAATTACGTTTCTCCTGCATGAGGAAGGGCTGAGCAGATCAGAACCGAAACATGAGAGAAGAGAGGTAGAGGGAGCGTCTATTCAGCATGAGCAACCCGGCCTTCAGCAACATAATGAAGAAGACAAGGAGAACACTCAAACTATTTCTACACAGGTTGACCTACCGATAAAACTTACTCTCTACGGTATTCAATCTTCTCTGGATGAGATTATCCAAGGGCGGTGTCAGGACGAGATGGAAGTTCAGCATTGGGTCAAGTTGGCGTATGAACAGACATTGCTGCTTCATCATGCTCTGGAGATTACACAACGAGATAGACAGGAACACGAAGTTTCAATTGAACGGGTACACAAGGAGCCTGAATGTTGAAACACGTGAGCAAGCGATGGATGTATTACGTTTTTGATGCCGCAGTGGTTGTAGTTTTGATATTGACCCTTTTCTATCTCTATCTGATTACTTATGGCGAAGGAATGCTTCGCAATCGTCCAGAGGCCATGCAGGTGGCTTCTTCAACCATTATTACGAATGCAGAGGGGACCGAAATTTCGAGGTTGCATACGCAGACCAAAGGGTATTCCGAATATGCTGAACTGAACGCTATGCCAGATTTATTAAAGATGGCTTTTTTGGCTACAGAAGATCGACGTTTCTACAACCATGATGGACTGGATTTCATCGGACTTGGCAGAGCCATTATGCAAGACATCTTACATATGAATCTGAGTCAGGGAGGAAGCTCCATTACGCAGCAACTGGCAAGAAATCTGTATTTGAATGGGGATAAAACGTTGAGTCGAAAGGTGAATGAGATATCGATTGCGATGGCCCTGGAGAAGAAGTATAGCAAGGATGAAATTCTGGAAATGTATCTGAATCAGATCTACATGGGACGCCAGCAGTATGGTGTAAAAGCGGCAGCCTGGCGGTATTTCGGAATTAAGGATATGCACCAATTGAAACTATGGCAGATTGCTACATTAGCTGGAATGCCCAAAGGTCCATCCATATACAATCCAGTAGATCATCCTGAACTTTCCAAACAAAGACGTACCGTTATCCTTGGACTAATGCATGAACAGGGGCTAATTACACGAAAGCAGATGCTCCAAGCCCGTGACGTCAATTTCACGCGGCCTGAAACCGTATTGTATGCAACAACTTCACCAGGCTTGAGCGAGCCCGCATATGTGTCTGCCGTGGATGCTGTGATGCAGGAGGCTTCTCGGCTCACAGGTAAAAGTGAAGCAGAGATTCAATCGGCAGGTTGGGTCATTCAAACTGGGCTAGACGAACAGGCACAACTGGCGATGGAAGAAACATTTGCAGACGCTACCCGATTCCCTGATGATCGCCAAGACGAGCAGGTCCAGGCAAGTATGGTTATTATCGACCAGCATAACGGTGAAGTGAAAGCGATGATGGGTGGACGTAATCCCTTAAAAGGGGGCATCAACCGGGCTATTATGGATGCACGGCAGCCAGGTTCTTCTTTTAAACCGATTATTGCATATGGTCCTGCGTTGGAGTCGGGGAAGTTCAAGCCAGAGAGTATACTACCGGATAAACGCATGCAATATGGCAGCTATCAACCTTCCAATCTCGGTGGGCGTTACAGTGGTTCAATTGCCATGTCCCAAGCCTTGCAAAAGTCTATCAATGCCCCAGCCGTATGGCTGCTTCATGAGACCGGACTGAACGATGCACATCAATTTGCAGCACGGCTCGGTATTGAACTGGGGAAAGAAGATCTAAACCTCTCAATTGCCTTGGGAGGTGTGCATCAGGGAGTGTCGCCAATGAAGATGGCGCAGGCCTATACGGTGTTTGCGAATCATGGCCAATTGAATACAGCCCATCTGATACGCGAGATTACAGATTCACAAGGACGGACTATATTTGCTCATAAGTCGGAAAACAAGCAGGTAATCTCCTCCAGTACGGCGAATGCCATGACCAGAATGCTGCAAAATGTAGTCAGTCAGGGAACAGGAAGCCGGGCACAACTCGGTCAGCACAAGGTAGCAGGGAAAACGGGAACAACACAGGCTGCATTACCTGGTGTGGGAAGAGAGGCCAATCGGGATCTATGGTTTGTGGGCTATACGAGCAACTGGACTGTGGCGGTCTGGATGGGATTTGATCATACGGATGCAAAACATTATATGAAGTCAGGAAGTGGTGTTGCAGCGGAGTTGTTCGCAACAGTGATGAGACGTGCTACCCAATAGAATGCAAGAGAGAGACCTTAGTCCAGATGGTTCTTTCCTTCTCTTGGATAACACAGAATATAGCTTCTAATGTATAATATGTGTCTTATCTATCGTAAACGGAGGCTGAAATGAACTATAAATATAGGAACTCGGAACTGGATACAAGCTCGCTGCAGCCTAAAAGTGGTATTAGACCGGAACGGCCTGGCATCTCCGGATTAGGCGGATGGCTTATATTAATTCAGATTGGCCTGTGGGTCACACTGGTGCTTCTTATTGCGGATATGTCGCAGGTAAATGTCATTATGGATCCGGTGAGATGGGAGGGTGTCCGTGGTGTTGATCCGGAACTTTATACTGAAGGGATACGCCCGCTCCTTTGGTTCGGGGTCATAAGCAGCGTCATTTTACTAATAATTGTTATCGTGAATCTCGTACTGCTGTATAAGAAAAAAAGGCAATTTCCGCGCATGATGATTATTCTGTACATTGCAAATGTATTGATTGGAATCGTGACATGGATCTTGATCGCACGAATTGAGATTCCGAGAGAGCAACATGTGCTCGATCCAACATCAGCATTTAATTTGACGATACGATCCATTCTGACATGTTGTATCTTTATCCCGTATTTTCTAAAGTCGGTACGTGTGAAAAATACGTTTGTGAAGTAAATAGACTTCTTTGATTGTCTCACTGCACTATGCACTATAGTGCTCTATAGGATAGCGATACGTAAGGCCCGTAGGTATACAAGATTTTATCCTGTATGCTAACGGGCCTTACGTGTGCTGAATATGTGAAAAGAACGATTATTTCGATGATGATTTTGCCCGAAGTGAGGCGGGAATTCGGCGTATCATCTGGTTTAATACCTCGGATAACACAAGGCCTACGGCAATAGCGCCGGATAACATGAGTGCCTTGGCGGCCATCTCCATAGCGGCACTGTAGTCATTTTGCACAAAACTTCGCATTGCATTATACGCCAGTCCACCAGGAACGAGAGGAATGATGCCTGCGACGCTGAAGATGATGACGGGTGCGCGAAACATGCGAGAGAATACCTGGCTGATGACACCTACGGCTATGGTCGCTGCAAGTGTAGCAGGAACCGCATCCGCTGCATATTCAAGCACGATATAGATAATCCAGCCGATCATGCCGACAAATCCACCGTGGAGCAGCATGCGCCGTGGTGCGTTGAAGATGATCCCAAACGCGGCTGAGGCGACAAAACTGGTCAAGGCTTGTTCAATAAAATGGAGCATATCCTGCATTCCTCCGTCTTACATAAAAAGTGAAAATACAACTGCAATGCCTGTACCTATAGCAAAAGCAGTCAGAAATGCCTCGGCTCCCTTGGATAATCCGGAGACGAGATGTCCGGCCATCAGGTCGCGTACAGCATTGGTAATCAGCAACCCCGGAACCAGCGGCATAACCGAACCAATAATGATTTTGTCCCGTTCATGACCCACTCCCATATAGATCAGGAGAAAAGCGAGTAAGCCAATAACAAAGGATGCCGTAAGCTCGGCAAAGAATTTGACCCGCACCAACCGGTGAAAGGCAATAACGGCTGCATAACCTATACCCCCGCAGATTAGCGCCGGAAGAAAGTCGCTCCAGCCTCCGCCAAACATAATGGTAAAACAACCACTGGATAACGCTGCGGCCGTAAGCTGCACAGCCGTTGAATAGGAGGAGGGCTTTCCTTCGATCTGTATCAACAGATCATGGGCTTCCTGAGCGGATAGCTCACCTTGCCCGATGCGGCGGGAAACCGCATTCACCTCGGACACCTTGTCCAGATCCGTCGTACGTTCGGAGATACGAATGAGCTTGGCAGGTTCGGTTGCATCAACAGAGAAGAAGATGCCTGTCGGAACAACGTAACTGTGCGAATGGGGTAAGCCCAGCGCAGCTGCCATACGTTTCATCGTATCTTCCACACGGTAGGTTTCACCACCGCTTTGAAGCATGATTTTGCCTGCGAGCAGACAGATTGCAATCACGCGTGATTGTTCAGTAGGATTGCTGCCAATCATACCCGTCTCGGCTTGTGATACGGGTGATGAATCATGACGTATGTATTCCAACCGGATCAAGCTCCGTTTCATATGAGATATGGGGTGGTGCGACACCATTGTATCATATTTCACACGCTCGCAAGGAATCATACCGCACCATCGCCAAGACGATAAAAAAGCCTCGTTCCCAAGACTTGAAGATCTCAGGAGCGAAGCTTCTTGGTACAGGTTCGGATATAGAAGTACAATACCACTACATCAACAGTGTGATAACCAACAATTCATACAGCACAAGCGGCAAAATCGTTGGTCCAAACAAGGCGCGCGGTTCAGGATATCCATGCATCGGGGTAACCTGGAGATACAAAATCCCCCGGTCTGCACTGATGATGACACCTTCCCACACTTGCCCATCGATATTCTGGACTTGTACCTTCTTGCCTACATGCTGCCGGGCTGTATGATGAAGCATATTCCGCACACTTTGCACGGATTGAAGCGTCGGTTGATTGGCTTGATACACGACACGCGTGGATGGCGTGGATGTGGATTCAGACATGATGCACAACCCTTCCTCAAAATAAGTTCTTACTTCAAGGTATGCATCTGCCTATAAAAGGTGATTACACAAACGCCATCTCAAGGCTCCCGCGTCCATTTTCATAAGCGACTTTGCCTAATGCTCCATTCACAAAGGTGAGCTGGGGTGGAACATGGCCGAGATCCACATCGTACAGTACAGGGACATCCAGATCCCCAAGTGCAGAGGATAGGGCATCGGTGAAATTAAAATCCGCTGTATCGGAATAACCCGCAGGTCGGCCCAACATGAAACCTTTCACGCCAGCAAACCAGCCGGCCTGTCTCATCTGCCACAGATGACGGTAGATATCCCCCGCATTCATTTCACAGCTTTCCAGATACCAGATCGTTCCTTCATCTGCACAGTACTGATCCAGATACGATTGGACGGGTGCATACGGCGTACCAATCAGACTAGTGATCGTATCCATACAGCCACCGATCAGCCGACCGGAGAACGACACTGCGGTATCTGCATCTTCCGAGTGGCCGAGCTGTTTCCAGCGCGAAGGTGTATCCAGGTTAAATCCAGGAGATTCCGGTTTCCATGCCGATTGATAATGTGTGGAAGACGATTGTGTGATCTGTCCGCCGTATTTGGTCTGTAACACATCAATCCAGCGCGCAGTCACGGGATCGAGGGCGTTTGATCTTAGATCAACATAATTGGTGCCATGTGCGGATGCTGTTCCAGTGATCAGGGTATAGGCGAACAGGAACGTACTGATATCCGAATATCCCATGACCCATTTGGGCGGTAATGTTTTCAAAGCTTCCCAATCCAGCAGGGGGAGGATATCCATCAGAAATTCCCCGCCCCATGGAGGGATAATGGCTTGAATATTTGGATTGCGGAAAAACTCATTCATCTCTTCGGCGCGTTCCTCTTTGGAGGCACTCACACATTTGGTGTTGTGGCGGAGCGATGGGCTTTCCAGCACGCCAAAACCAAGGCGCTCCATATTACGTTTGCTCTCCTCAAGATAATGGTGCAGGGATTCGCCAACACCGCTGGAGGGGGCTGCCACACCGATCATGTCCCCTTGCGCGAGTGGTTGCGGATAACGGATAGAACGATTATTCATTGTGGAAACACCCTTTCCTGTAAACATATCGATTTAATGTAGTTGTTTAATATTTTCATTATAGTGCATGAATACGTCGTGTGGCTTGCAATTATGGCGGTTACATTTTCTTTAGGGAGTCACAGGAATTTTAATAGAGAACGGTGCACGAATTTGATCAGGGTAAGAGAATATTTCCATTGTCAGATTTCCTTTGGCTGCGGCTCCATTTTTAATGACAACTCTTGCTTCAAAGACGGAAGGGCTCCAGCCTACTTCATTAATGTCGAAAGGGTTCCCTTTACTGTCCTCAATATTGGTAAATGATAGCCCCGAAGTAGCATTTTGAGCATCTGCAATTGAAAACTCGAGGATCAGATTTTTGCCCTGGACCGTGCTTTTCAGCAATTTTAAACTGGATGGGCCACCTTGTATTTCACCTGAAGAGGGATCGATGCTGATAACCAGTTCTTCCTTATCCACTGCTGAAAGGCCAGACCCTTGCAGAGTCAGTTTTTTCGGAGTGGAGAAGTACATGCTTTCGAAAAAGACGGAACTTCCAGAGCCTGAGATAGAAGATGAATCTGTTCGCCATGCTCGGCCTTGCTCATCTACCAAGTGCAGATCACGAATGTTAAAGATTGTTTTGGTATTGTTCCGATCATATTCGATATCAAGTACAAGACGAGTGGGATACAGAATGGCCTGTTTCACATGGATACGCTGCCCGTCCACGGTCATTGTTTGGTTTACGGGAATGATTTTTTTCATGCCTTTTGTTAAGCTGTGATCCACGGGAAAGGTGACCTTCCACTTATTATTCGGTTCCTTACCTCGTTCCTTAAATACAACGGTCAGCTCTTGTGGAGGTAAAGATTCTATGAATGAGATATCGATTTTATCCTCATAAATTCCACTTTCTGAAGCTGGATTTAGAGAGGAATAGCTAAACGCAACAGGTAACTTTTTACCGTTCTCATCCAGCAAATCAATGTCATAGTTGAATTTCTTGGGATCTTTCATACCTTTCATCGTGTAAAAAATAACCATACGTGACTCGTCTGTGATAATGCCTTCAACGGTCAAGGAAGTACCATCATGCTCGTCGGTGACACCGACCTGCTGTAAGAGGGACTTATCGATGGCCATCATTAATCCTTTGTCCTGGCGAATCATACTCACAATGCCCTCCATTCCGGGCAATTGCTCCACGAAGGATGCAAAAGCGGGAGAGACACGGATACATCCGGTAAACAGCAGGATGAAGGCCGCTGCCGAGATGGAACTCATGTACCAGCGCAGCCGGGACTTTCGCTTACGGGCAGCCTGGCGGATTCCGGACTGCACAGCCTGATAGGCGGCGGAATCGGGCACAGGCATGGTTTCGTACTCCGTCTTTCGAGCATTCAGACGTTCTTCCAATGTGTCGAATGAGTTTTGTTCATCCGTCATGAGGATACATCTCCCTTCGTTTCAAGTTGATCACGGAGCTGTCCGAGTGCCCGATGTAATCGGGATTTTACGGTTCCGGTCGGGATTTCGAGAATATCGGCAACTTCAGTTAAGGAGAAACCTTCGAAATAACTCAGGATAATAATCTGTTTGCAATCCCGGTCAAGGGTGGATACGGCCGCAGCAAGATCGGGGTCCGCAGGACGATCCCAGCTGCTGGATTCATGAATCTCGGTGACGGGACTGAACCGACTTTTGCGTTTGCGTTCGTCCGCACAGTAGTTGAGCAGAATGCGGATGAGCCAAGTGCCGAAGTAGGATGGTTCCTTTAATTTTTTGAGTTTACGGAACGCCCTGAACGTTGATTCCTGAATCGCTTCGAGCGCATCACCTTCGTTGTGCAGGTAGGCATAGGCGATACGGTACAGTTGGCTCTGATGTAATTCCATTAAGGATGCAAAAGCCTCGGCATCCCCTTTTTGTGCGGCGATGGTGAGCTGAAGAGGGGTCACATGGCTCCTCCTTTCATGGATATGTTGAGTATTAGACCGTGCAAAGCTTCAAACGGTTCTTGTTTTCTAAAAAAATATAATGTATCGGGATTTCTATAGAAGTTGAACGAAGTATTTACATGAGAACGTAGAGGACAGAAATAACGTGAAGAAGCGGAGCTAAAAGCTTTCTGAAAGAAAGCTCCTTCGGAAGCATACACTTCGCCTTTATCGCCAGATTTTCACCTTTGTAAAAGTGAATTAAAAAAATCTGGGGATAACAGCGATCGGAGGGTTGTTCTGTCATCGGAGTGGCAAGTGTAAATATTCTTTAGCTCAACTTATATAGCCTCTCGATAGAGGTATGTAATCGAACAACAAATAACCGTCAGACCTTCTCTTTGTACTCCAAAAAGAGTCCTGACGGTTATTCGCGTATTACTCACGTTATCTAATCATTATTGCTGATGCGCTGTAACGGCTGCTCGCAGACATGAAGCTGTAGACGTGTTACCACTTTCAAGTGAAATCTCTAGTGCGGTCTGGCCTGCTGAGTTTAGCGCGTTTGGATCAGCTCCATGCTGAAGTAACATCTCGATAAGTTCGATCTGATCCGTATGAAATGCTGCCGAGTGCAACGCATATTGTCCATCGCTGTCCAGAATATTCGTGGATGCCCCATGTTCGAGTAAAAGTTGGATAACTTCTGGTGAACGTTCTCCGGCAAGTGCGGCATGCAGTGCAGTATTGGACGGAATAAAGGAAATCTTGGAATGAGAAAGGGCGTTAACATCCGCTCCATGCTCCAGAAGAAGACGAACTACTCCTGCTTGTCCATAATGAGAGGCATATCCCAGCGGAGTTAACCCTTCCTGATTTTCAGTATTGGTGAGTTCCGGGTGAGAAGCGAGCAATAATTGCAGGTTGGCCACATCTCCAGACTGTGCAGCCTGAAATAGTTGATTCATCTGTTCTGCATGATTCATAAGGAATACCTCCATCTGATGAGATAATTTAATTATAGATGTTCCTCTTCAGAGGTTCTTCTTCATAATCACCTTTTTGCCCGCAGCTGGGAAGGAGAGCTATGGAAGCGTCTAGTGAATAATGAACTGAACGAACCGAGGCTTTCGAAGCCCACATCATAACAGATATTGGTGACAGACCTGTCCGAATCTAGCAAAAGCCCCTTCGCAGCCAATAGTCTACATTCAATCAGATAACGATGGGGTGAAGTACCAAACAACTTTTTATAACTGCGTAGAAAATGATTCACGGATAGTTGTGCAGCCGCTGCAGTCTGTTCTAGCGTTAACGGCTGATCATAGTAGGCGGAGATATACTCATGCCCGATATACACTCTTCGGTACAACTCTTCTCGGGTTGAACGTCTGATCATATCCAGTTCGTTGATCTCTTGCTGAACGTTACGGTGTAGATCCAGCATGTGAACAGCAAGCTGATGAAGCTGTTCCGCTATTGCCCAGGAATCTAGCTTGTATTGACTGTACAAATTCCGCAAATGATTCAGGGCTGCACCAAGCCGATTATCCATCGCGTATGTACGTTCTACCCACTCCATCTTGCTTGAGGGTGAATAACTACACGGCTCATCAAGTAGCCGAATATCACTGGTAATCAGATTCCGACCGATCTCTTCCACATAACCGGGAGGGAAGAAGATACAGAAGGATTCAACTGGAGTAGATGAATCAATGTGAAGACTATATTCCTGAGCCTCATTCAGAAGCAGATAGTTCTCATTATTGACTGCGAAGTGACCGCGTCCCGCTTCATAGAGCGTTTTTCCGTTACGGAATGTTTTCAGTGATAACGAGCCGCTGCCTTTCCAATCGAATTGGGAACTCGATTCATGCAGAATGAAGGGTACAGGTCGAGGAAGAGGAATCTCCAACACTTGCAAGCACCTCCAAGCTTAATTCTGGTTATACAGCTTCTTCACAGCTTCCAGCCCAGGCACGGCAAAGCAGGCGAGTGGAGAGGGCAGATCATTCAATGGGAACCAGCCGATCTCACCGATGGCTCCGCCTTCTTCCAGATTACGAGCATGACCGCCAATCACCTTGGTGGAATAGAGCACGGATATCCAATGTTCCTTCTGTTGTGGCTGGATCGTCTCCGCCGTGCAGAGCAGACTGTCAATGGCGATATCCAGATTCACTTCCTCCTTGATTTCACGGATGACGGCAGTCTCCAGTGATTCGTAGGGATCTACTTTCCCACCGGGAATACTCCAGGTGTGCTGCTCGGGCTGACGATTCCGCCAAGCGAGAAGCACTTCGCCCCGTTCATTCAGGATGACCGCACCTACGCCGATGCGAGGTGAAATTTCAGATTCACCTTTTGGAACAGAACTTAATTCCGACATTGACAGCGTAGCTTGTTCGTTCCCATTAGGTTGTGAAAAACCACCCGCTACCATATCCCCAGATTCAGGAGTACGAGTAGACTGGAATGACAAGGGAAGCCCAGCCTGTGCGGACCATTCTTCGGCAAGGATACTCATCGAGATCAGGTCGTAATGCATGCCATCCCGCAAAACTGCTGAACGCTGGCGACCCTCTTCCCGGAATCCGGCTTTTAGGTACGCACGTCTCGCGGCTTCATTGTATTCAATGACTTCCAGCGCAATCCGGTTTAGGTTCAATTCGTGGAAGCCATATCGAAGAATCAGAGCCAGAGCGTCGCTTCCGTAACCTTTACCTCGATCATTTTCTTCGCCGATACCAATGGCCAGACGAGCCGACCGATTGTTCCATTCAATTCGGTAGAGGGCTGTGAATCCAATGAATCGGTTACCCTCCAGTGTACGTAATGCAAATTCAAATCCGTTGTCTCGGCGGACAGACGAAGAACCCGTTTCATCCGGCGTTAACGGGATCGCGATATCGGTATCCATGTTGCGCAAATATTCATAATCATCTGTGAAGCGGGAGAGACGCATGCAATCTTCCGGGCATGGGGCCGCTAATCTGACTTTGGAACCTTGAAAACCATTTAAATGACGTGGAGACATGTTGCACCTCTTTTGTTCGATATGAAATCAATCGTTTCTCCCCATTATACTACGAACAGGAGAGGATACCGAAAAATGGCACCAAACGAGCTACACTCAGGGAAAAACAACAAAAAAAAGCAGCCATTTCGGGCTGCTTGTACATTCATTATTTCAGATCATTCAATAAATTCTTCATTTTTTTGTAATGTCCACTGACCCGATCAACCATGTAGTTATACATGAGCTGATTCTCCGAAAGATTCGCCATTTCCTTGTCAATGTCAACGTTATTGTTGTTATTGTTCATGGCTGTTTCGTTGTTCTCGACAATTCGGTACTGTACGATGGAAGAATTGGGATCACTGATAGGAAAGTGTTTGTCATGAGTCCGCTTCATGGCGAGCTGATCTGTTTTGCCATTTTCAACGATACGTCTCAACTCTTCCTGAAACTCTACCGTTTTCTTTTTGTAGTTAGGCGTGTCTGCATTGGCTATGTTGTTGGTAATGGCATTATGCTGTGCAGTAAGCGCTTGTAACAGTGATTCGTTACGTCTTGTCGTATTCGTTTCGATCACGGGCTCAGTCTCCTTCACTGTAGATTGTACAGTTACTTCTATAATAAGAAATTAAGTTGCACACTGTCAACATAACAAAGAAAAAGACAAGCACATGCCGGAGGTCCCCCGAAAAGAAGAACCCTGCCTTCATGAAATCTTATCTTAGAACTTGCCCTTATGGATCAGCGTTGAACAACCTCTTTAAGAGGGACGATTAATATTTTTGCCGTAATAGATCTCGTCCATCTCCAGCTTAAGCCACTCCGTGATCTCCTGTTGTTCCTTTTTGCTGAGCTTATCCTTGGTGTACCCAAACAGATAATTATCGAGATCAAATTCCCTCAGTTTACATTTGGTGTGAAAAATATTCTCCTGATAGACGTTCACGTCAATCATGTCAAAGCTGCTCTTGATCTCATCCGGAATATAATTCTGAATCGAGCCGATCTCATGGTCAATGAACAGCTTGCGTCCGCTCGTATCCCGCGTAAAACCACGCACCCTGTAATCCATCGTCATAATGTCCGTATCAAAGGAGTGGATCAGATAATTCAGCGCCTTAAGCGGTGAGATCTCACCGCAGGTGGAGACATCGATGTCCGCACGGAAGGTACTGATACCTTCACTAGGATGAAACTCAGGGTAGGTGTGCACAGTGATATGGCTTTTATCCAGCTGCATGACAACGTTATCGGGCAGAGGGCCGGGAGATTCATCGAGTGATTCTTCGGGGATCTCCACAATCGGACCTTCCGAGACAAGCATCGTAACACTCGCACCTTGAGGCACGTAATCCTGCTGGGCAACATTAAGAACGTGGGCTCCGATGATATCGGAGACGTTATTCAGAATTTTACTCAGCCGGGCGGCGTTATACTGTTCATCAATATATTCAATGTAAGCTTCGCGTTCGTCTTTGGTTTTGGTATAACAAATATCGTACATATTGAAACTCAACGACTTGGTCAGGTTGTTAAATCCATGCAGTTGAATGCGCTGCTCTGGCGTAATTGTCATGGCTGCAGTTCCCCTTATCCCATACGACATATCATCGCAGTTATAATACTACTTATACCCAACCTGCCTCGAAAAAAAACATATGTACGTCATTCGAAATGTTATGCACCTCTGACGAACTATACTGATACACAATGAATTAGAATGAAGAATCATCAAAGTCTATAACATCGTTCATGCGCTCATCCTCAGCTACAGATTGAATATCCTCTGAAGTGACACTGATGATTGTATAGTCCTCGTTTTGCTGTTTCTTCACGGCTTTTTCCTTCACAAAACGGGGACTGCCTTCTCCGGCATCTTCGTCATAGACGAGCAGAAGACCGTCGCTTTTACGCAGCAACAGGTCATCCCGTGCAGTGAACTGCCACGGCCCGATATAAGGTTGATTGCTAATTGCACCGTAATAGTCCACACCCGAGAGGATGGAACGGTAATACTCCTGCTTGTCTTCTTTCCATTGCTCTTCTGGGTTCTGAAAGGCAGTGATGATCGACAGTTTCAGATGTGGATACATCTTCTTTAGATCAATGACCACTTCGCAGGCCCACAGGTCCACACCGTATTGTCCCGGCGTCAGCACCCATTCCAGACCATCTTCGACAAGGGGAGTAAGACGGGAGGAGATGGCTTTTTTGATAAAAGGAATACCTTCATGTTTCTGTCCAAAAATCTGCAATTCATGTGCCCGGTAACCGGTGATCAACAGGTTTTTCAGTGTCCGTTCCTCCTTTCAGGTATGATCAATCGATCAGTGAATTTTCTATATATGCACACATTAGAGGTGCAGTTATTTCGCAGGTGGAGTTTCTGCACGGAACGGATACATGAATGGCTTCGGAATATCCGTTTCAAATGACATTAACTCATCCGTTGTGGGATGGATAAACGAGAGTATACGTGCATGAAGTCCAAGACGGCCAAGGTCTCTTGTGCGTGCACCATATTTTCTGTCACCGGCAATCGGATGTCCGAGATCTTCCATATGCACACGAATCTGATTTTTACGGCCTGTCTCCAGACGCACTTCCAGCAAGGAGAACTCACGGTTCGACTTCAGACGTTTGTAATGTGTGATGGCGTGTTGTCCATCATTCCGACGAGAGCTGGAATACATTTTCAGCGTTTTGGTTTCCTTCAACCAGGAAGAGATGGTGCCTTCTTCTTTGGCTACCGAACCTTCAACAAGGGCAACGTAGACGCGGTCCTGCACATTTTCTTTCCAGTTGTTTTGCAGCTTCTGCTGCACCTCTTCACTTTTGGCAAACATCATCACACCCGATGTATCCCGATCCAGACGATGGACAACAAAGATCCGGTTGAGCGGATTGGTGCGGCGCACATGCTCTGTCAGTTGGCGATAAGCCGTCAGGTCATCTGTCTTGTCAGCGGCAATGGACAATAGTCCAGCTTCCTTGCGGATCACAATGATATCATCGTCTTCATGCAAAATGTTAATTCCCGTCAAGGATGGAGCAGCGACTGCACCTTCTTTTCGAATGTAGACAATCTGACCTGGCGTCAGCGCTTCATTAAACTTGGTTACAACCTTCTGATCCACGGATACCTGTCCACGACCCAGAATGGACTTCACTGCGTTCCGTCCTGATTTCAAATGCTGCAACAGGAAGTTCAACAGTTCATCCGGTTCGGTCACTTTGTACTGGCGTGGTGGTTCCTGCTTGCGATAGTAGGAATTGCCTGGTCGTTTGGATGCGCTGGCATTTTTGGGTTTGTTGCCTCCAGCTTTCTTGGGTGCACCCGATGATTTCGCGGTTATTGGCTTCTTATTCTCCTCCGTATTACGTGATGCGGAAGCACCTGATGTTTTGGCAGATGAGAAGTTGGACTTGCCGGACCGTGCTGAAGATGAACCTGCATAAGATTTCCCTTTGGCCGAGGCCGATGTCTTGCTGGTTGGACGTTTGCGTTTATTCATGAATAGTAATCTCCTTCTGAACAGCCTGTACCGCTTGTGTGCATACGATCCGTTCATTTTCGTTATGCAGTTCAATATACCATTAACAGTCGACAAATAAAAATAGGTTCATGCAATCTGCTATACATCCAATCATAAGAGTAGTGAGATTCATAGGATAGGGTATCCCATAGCATTGGAGGTGTTATCATGGGCGTGTTTCTCGATATGAGAACTTCGATGAACTCGGCAACCGTAGGACAGCCCGCTTTGTCACTGTCAGATTCCCCGACAGCTTTTGGCACCATTGGTCTACAGACGCAGGGTGTGGTGAATCCCATTATTACGTTGAACGGGACAGTAGGTGTTACGGGGGAACTGGGAGATACCTTTGTTGTGGAGCTTGTGCGAGGTTTTTTATATGATCCTTTCTATATCATCTACCGTGCTGAAGGTACGATTGGACAGAACGGAGGTGCCGAATTCCACTCGTTCACAGCTCAGGATCTGTCTGCACCACCAGCATTGGAAAGTGTGTATACTTCGTTCATCTCGGGGGTGTCCACAGCAGTAAGAACCGGGCCGGAGATGTTATACGGTATTGCAGCCACCGGTTAGTAGTGAAAGGCGAAATATAACAGGCAGAGTGCTTCGTCATCACTTCTGTTGACGGCAGAGTTCGCTTCATACCCCAGATACGCAAGACAATGCAACGATAGGTTTCGACTAGCGCTCAGCAAGAAACCCCCGGCTCAAGAAGTCGGGGGTTTTTGCCGTACAAGCAACTGCACGTTTCAATACAAATCACGAAACTAAAGTTTGAAACTGTCCAGGATCAGTTGGCACGGCCTTTCAGAATGATGTTGTTGGCTTTGCCAAAGTCAATGGCCACTTTGCCTGCAAGTGCAGCTGTTCGCTCCGCAAGGATAACCGCGTTGACGCCACAGGAGAAGAGAGCGACATCGAAGGTATGTTGATTATTCTGAATCCAATGCAGCGTTTCATCCATTTGATCATAGCTGTCAAAGGGCAGGGCAGTCACAATGTTTAGATTATACGGATCACGTTCGAGCATGACACGCAGAGCCTCAATCTCACGAGTAACGAGTAACACACGCTTGCCTGCAAGCATCTGCCAGAAACGCGGGTTCTGCGCCAGTTCCCGATTAACACAGGCATGACAAGTCATCGGAGGAGAGATGCCAAAGTGTGCAAATACCATGTCGGTCAGGGGTCTTTTGAGATAATCGGGAGCATTAATGGTGCTGTCACCACGAGGAAGAATGCCCACGATATCGGCACGTTGCAAGGAAGCGGCGACTTCATCCCGTAGTTTCGGGTTGGGAAGACGAAGTCCCTTTTGCCCTAAGTTGGCTTTCTTAGCCCAACGCTCCTGAAGGACCTGTTCCGTGGGCCATACGGTTTCTTGAGACATGACGATATTCTCGCCATCACCGACTCTTACAAGAGACAGCGGTCGGTGTTCCAGAAGTGCCGCTTCGAGCTGATCAAGCACACCTTCCATTTCAAGATAGATCGAATTCATTTGATGGTTGCCTCCTTTGAAAATTGAACTGTTCTATTCTATGTTGCGAATACCGTAACGATATGTACGTTCGACCCAAAGGGCGCCATCTTCGGTTGTATATCAATCTATTTATATGAAAGTTAGTACATCTGTCGGTACCGCTTCTATCAACGTTTCATACGATATAGAGTGCTGGATTCACAAGCGATATGTGGCTTGTAAGCGATCAGATATATAGAAGATGATTTTCGTAGGAAGACGGCATCAAAACTATGAAAACAGTCTGTATCCGGTAAACGGAACTTGCAGCGTTCATGAGGAGGAATGTTATGTCCAGGAAAGTTGTGATTGAGATTAACTTTAACAATTATGGGATGGACCCGCAGCGATTAACGCGGGAATGGCTGGAGCGTCGGATGAGCATCTTCCGCACGTTCACATTGCATTGCCTGAAGGCGCAGACGAATCAGGATTTCCTCACAGTGGTGAAGTTGTCCAAGGAATCCGGGGAATTAATGCAGGAGATTCTGGCGGGTCAGGAGCCGCTTCCCTCCAATATTCGTTTTGGAACCAATATGGAGAGTGTGCGTGCCATTTTGGAGTTTGCCAAAGGTGCGGAGCAACTCTATATTGCCCGTCTGGATTCGGATGATTTATACCATAAAACCTTTGTTCAACAGCTCTACGATATTCAACCACAGCAGCAGACGATGGCATTGATTAACCAGAACGGATATCTGTGGGACAGTGTGAATAACGAGATGGCCCCAGCGTTTCACCGTTCTCCACAGTTCTATGTCTACTTATATAAGACAGCCGAATACGCAGCAGGATACCGGGTCAAGCTCCCGGGCAGAGGTACACATGGCAATGTCATTGAACTGCCGCACGAGCTGCTTGCTCCGCGCAATTATGTCAACATCGTGCATTCGAGCAATACTTCAACCAAAAAGGTACCGCCCAAAGACCGGTTAAGCCGGGATGAGATGGCACAGGTACTACGCGAATTCATGATCTGATCAGGGAGGGATTCATCCATGATTCAAGGACAAACGATTCTGATCACCGGAGGAACAGGCTCCTGGGGTCAAAAGCTGACTGAGGTGCTGCTGGAGCAGGACCCGGCTGAGATTCGCCTTCTGTCACGTAATGAATACGCCCAGATTGCGATGCAGCGAGAGTTCAACCATGATCCGCGTCTGCGATTCATCATTGGGGATATCCGCGATTATCGGGCAGTGGAAGATGCATGCAGAGGTGTGGATGTGCTCTTCCATCTGGCTGCGCTGAAGCATGTTCCGGTCTGCGAAGACCAGCCAGATGAAGCGTTCAAGACCAATGTAATCGGGACGCAGAATATTATTCGGGCTGCGATACGTATGCAGGTTGCCAAAGTCATCGATGTGTCCACCGATAAGGCAGTAGATCCGATTAACGTATATGGCATGACAAAGGCTTTGGGTGAAAAAATGATGATCCGTGCCAACTGGCTAAGTGAAGGTACCCGGTTTGTCTGCATCCGCGGGGGCAATGTGCTTGGAACCAGCGGCAGTGTTGTGCCCTTGTTCCGTCGTCAGATCGATGAAGGCAAAAGCCCGACCATTACGGATATAGGCATGACCCGTTTTTTCTTGACGCGTACTGAAGCTATACATTTACTGCTTAAGGCGGCTGAGGCAGCTGTGGGCGGAGAGACTTTTGTGATGAAAATGAAAGCTTGCAAGATGACGGAACTTGCATCCGTCATGTTGGAACAGGCAGGTCGTCCATCCTTCGATTATAAGGTGACGGGAATACGTCCAGGCGAGAAATTACATGAAGTGCTGATCTCGCCCTTTGAAGCGCCGCGTACGTACCAATACGATGCGCAGTATTATGTCATCCTGCCGGAGCACAAGGACAAGAGCCTGACGGATCAGTACAGCAGTCTGCCACGTGTGAACTTCTCCGAGTATCGCTCGGACAGTGCCATGATGAACAAACCAGCGATTGCCCGGTTTTTGCGTGCAGGTGGCTATATCGATTAGGGTGTGTCTCAAAACTCGTTCGGAGTTTTCAGACACACCCACCGAGGGGAGGCGGAGCGTTTGGAGGTGGTAGGAATGGAAGAAAATCATCAGCACAACCAGCACGAAGGAAATAAAGAGTTACAGCAACGTACCCCAATACAACATATTAATGACCGCTCCCTGAAAGCTGTTGTCATTGGTCTAGGCTATGTTGGTTTACCCATGGCTGTAGAGATAGCACAGGCCGGTTATCAAGTCCACGGGATTGACATCGATACTTCCAAGGTAGCCAAGCTGAACGCCGGGAATTCGTATGTCATAGGTATAGAAGATGATGTTGTGCAGTCGCTTATGCAGGCTGGATTATTCACGGCAAGCACCGATTATGCAGCGGTGGCACAGGCCAATGTCATTGTGATTTGTGTGCCCACCCCACTGACCGCCGAGCATCAACCGGATATCTCGTATATCTCGGCGGCGGTGGATGGCATGACTCCGTATTTGCAGGAAGGCAGCCTTGTTATATTGGAAAGTACGACCTATCCGGGCACAACGGAGGAACGCGTGAAACAACCGATTGAAGCGGCAAAAGGCTGGCGAGCCGGAGAACAGTTCTACGTCTGTTATTCTCCAGAGCGGGTAGATCCGGGCAGTGTACATTATGGTGTGAAAAATACCCCGAAAATCATTGGCGGCTCCACACCCGCTTGTCTGAATTATGGTAAACAGTTCTATGGCTCGTTCCTCAACGAAGTTGTTCCGGTTAGTTCAACAACGGTAGCGGAGACGGCAAAGCTGTTCGAAAATACATTTCGCAGTGTAAATATTGCACTGGTGAATGAGCTGACTCCAGCTTGTGAACAGATGGGGGTAAACATCTGGGAAGTACTGAATGCGGCGGCAACCAAGCCATTTGGTTATATGCCATTCTATCCCGGTCCCGGCATCGGAGGGCACTGTATCCCAATCGATCCGATCTATCTGTCCTGGGCTGCAAATCGTCAGGGATCGGAGCTGCAATTCATTCAGCTGGCGGATGCAACCAATCGGCAAATGCCAGAGAAAGTGGTGAAGCGTGCTACGGAGCTGCTGGAGCAGAATGGTGTATCTGTGCGGGGAGCACGTGTTGTACTGGCGGGTATGGCTTATAAAAAAGACATTGACGACTTGCGCGAATCGCCAGCATTGGACGTTTTTCGGCTACTGAGTGCAGCCGGCGCAGATGTGGTTTTCACCGATCCAATGGTGCCTGTCTTCCGCAAGGATGACGGTACAGTGCTTCAATCCCGGCCGGCTACGCCGGAATTGTGGACAGGAGCTGATCTGGTGATCATTACCACGGATCATTCGGCATTCGATTATCAGGAGATGGCAGATCATGCAAAGCTGATTTTTGATACACGCAATGCAACGGCTGGATGTTTCGGGGGAAATATTGTGGTGCTGGGTCAGCCGGTTCACCGAGTGAAAACGGGAGAAACCTATGGCGAATCATGATCGAGTGAGTGAACGCTACTATGGCGAGATTAATTCGGAGGATTCTCATGAAGCGACGAGAACGCGTATCCACTGGATGTGCCGTGAGGCGACAGGCAAACGCATCCTGGATGTCGGGTGCAGTCAGGGCATTACGTCCATTCTGCTGGCACGTGAAGGATTTCGTGTAACAGGGATTGATCTGGAAGAAGAAAGTGTCCGATATGCGCAAGCTGAGCTTGCCAAAGAATCCCGGCCGGTTAGAAATAATGTAGATTTTCGAATGCTGGATATTACGCAATGGAAAGTAAGGACTGCCTTTGATACTGTGCTGCTTGGAGAAGTGCTGGAGCATTTTGCTCATCCGGAGACGTTGTTGATCCAGATTTATCGGCTGTTACAAGAAGATGGGACGCTGGTGGTAACCGTGCCGTATGGGTATCACCCGTTCTATGACCACAAGCAGACCTTCTATGCGGGAAGCCTGGCGATGACCCTGATGCCGTATTTCGAAGTCATGAAACTCGAAGTTCATCATAAATATCTATGTTGCGTGGCCCGCAAACGGCGGAGTACACAACTGCATATGTCGCCAACTTTGGACCAACTGATGGAGTGGATGGCGCTGGATCATGTCCATTTTTCCGAGGTGGAACATAATCATCTACGCGTAATGAAACAGCGCAAGAAGGCACTGGACAGTGCGGTGGAGCAGGTGAAACGACTTCGCCATCAGGAGAGTGGGGAAGGGTAGCTATGAAGGTAGGGACAGGGACAGATACAGAGGCAGAGACAGCGGCAAGGGTAAGAGCAGGGTAGGAGCCAAAGCTAAGGACACTGCAAGTGTAAGGGCAGAACCAAAGGCAAGGGCAAACCCAAACCCAAACCCAAACCCAAACCCAAACCCAAACCCAAACCCAAACCCAAACCCAAACCCAAACCCAAACCCAAACCCAAACCCAAGGATAAGGACGCTGACGCTGAAACTGTGCTGCAAGTAACTGTAAGGTAAAGGTAAGGATACTGCAACTGTGTTGCGAGTAACTGTAGAAGCAGAGGCAAACGCAAACGCAAACGCAAACGTAAATCTAAACTTTAATTTTAAGACTAGGGGAAAACTCCTGCCTGCGTAAATGTGAATAGGAGAGTGCTCTGGAGCATCATTGCGGTTCTTGTTATGAAGGGGACTAGGGCGCTTCCGCTTAGATTAAAGGGATGGTTTCGAAAGTAGCTTCTGCAAGCTTCCCAGAGCATTTGTCAGGGCACTTGTCAGATCACCTAGCTGGATCATCTCTATTCCACACTGCTGTTTAGTATGACGACAGAGCTATTCTATGTTCTAACGAATCTCACACGTCTTATTTTGATGAATTAGACGAGATGAGAAATGTAACGAATCTCAGCGGCGCTATTTCATCTGGAAGTTGCGATAAACGACGAATGGATGCCTATAATGCGAGAATAGCGGGTCTCAGATTCGTTACATTTACCAGGTGGCTGAAATACACCAAATAGCGTCACCTCAGTTCGTTAGCCAAGGTGAAGATGAAATGAATTCCGTGATCAATACCAATACCAAATAAATTGGATTAAACATTTACAGGAAACGGAGAAGACAAAAAGAATATCAAGAAGTGGAGCTAAAAGCGTTCTGAATGAAAGTTGCATCGGAAGCATATGTTTCGTCTTTATCCCCGGATTTATCCTTTATAAAAGGAATTAAAAAAAGTTGGGGATAACAACGATCAGAAAGTTTCTGTCATCGGAGTGTCCAGTGTAAATCTCTTTTAGTCAACTTACGATAGTATGCTGTTCGAAGTATTTAACCAACAAAAGCAAATCGTTATGACATTTCGCAATACGCGTACGACAGGAAGGGGCTCAAAACGTGATCACCATCAGTCTGTGCATGATTGTGAAGAACGAGGAACGCACGCTGGCGCGCTGTCTGGACTCGGTTGCCGGCATCGCGGACGAGATCGTCATTGTGGATACCGGTTCATCGGATCGCACGATGGACATCGCTGCGCAGTATACCGACCATGTCTACACGTATGAATGGAAGGAAGACTTTGCCGCAGCGCGGAATGAGTCATTCGCCAAGGCCACGCAGGAGTATATCCTATGGCTGGATGCGGATGATGTGTTGTTGCCCGCGGAACGGGCGAAGCTGGAGGTGTTGAAGCAGCAGCTTCCGTCCGGGGGGAAGACGGAAGCTGTGATCTTGAACTACACGCTGGCCGAGGGAGCGGAGGGGAGTCCACTTGTGACGGACCGACGCCTTCGCCTGGTCAAGTGGGATGCCGGGTGCCGCTGGCATGGCCGGGTGCACGAGCAGCTTAACTTCCCGCGAGGCGAGGTCATTACGGCAGATATTGCCGTCACGCATCGCCGCAAAGCGGGACATCATTCGGCGCGAAACGTGCGCATTCTGCGCAAATGGATCGCCGAAGAGGGCGTAGCCCAAGGTCGCCTGCTGTTTTATTATGCAGGCGAATGTTATGACCGCCAGCGTTATGCGGCGGCGGCACGCGGGTACACGAAGCTGCTGGAGCAGCCAAGTGGATACCGCGAGGATCGCCTGATTGCCTGCGCGCGGCTGGCGGAATGTTATGAACGACTGGGTGAGCCGGGCCGTAAGCTCGGAGCATTGCTGCAGTCGTTCCAGTATGATCTGCCACATGCTGATTTCTGCTGTGCTATTGCGGCCTGTTTCCATGAACGGCAGGAACCCGTCTCGGCGATCTACTGGTATATGCAGGCGGTGGACGTGAGCAGCCGCGATCCGGGTCTGCGCCCGGTGCCTATGGCCTGCCGTACATGGCTGCCACATGCCCGTTTATCCCTTTGTTATGCTCATCTGGGCAACTGGGAGCAGGCATTGATGCATAACACCAAAGCCCGTGAGTACTTGCCCCACGATCCTGGGTTGCTTGCCAATCGGCAGAAGCTCGAAGTGGTGGTACGCAAAGAGATGAAGGAGCGGGAAGAACGTGGTGAAGTGTCACCGCGTAAGTAGAGAGACGAACTGGGACAGATGAGGACAGAAGGGTTTGAAGCGGGAGTAGAAGATAGAGAAAATAAATTGAAGTAGAAGATTGCCAAAACAAACGGCTTATCTGAGTATGAAATTTAGTCACAGAAAGATGAGAAGTACAACCAGTACGAAACAGTCTCTGGAGGGTGTAGTAGATTGTCAAAATTAAATGCAATCGTTTTGTCCAACTAGGGCAGGACGGTTGTTTTTATTTTGATGAAGAAGCTTCAAACGTTTTACAGTAAAACGCGGTTGCTCATTCGGGGCTGGGCCGTTAAACTAAAGGGAGCGGCGTTTGCTTGACGGACAAGTCATGAGAACGCCATTTTGTTGTCAAGGATGCGGGATATGTGCCGCTTTCGGATGTCAGAATCGGATCGGACCAAGCTGGTGGAAAAACACCGGTGATAAGTAAGGAGTCTTTACATGAGTGTGCAAACACCTACATTAGAAGAAGCGCAGGGTCTCCTGCAAAAATATTATGGCTACCCCGACTTCCGTGAGGGACAGAAAAAGATTGTAGCCAGTCTGCTGGAACGTGAAGATACGTTGGGTATTATGCCAACTGGGGGCGGTAAGTCGATCTGTTATCAGATCCCCGCTCTGTTATATTCGGGTCTGACGCTTGTTGTCTCCCCGTTGATCTCATTGATGAAGGACCAGGTCGATGCGTTGACGACCGCCGGAATTGCTGCCGCGTATATTAATAGTACACTTAGCGGCAAAGAAGTGAATGATCGCATCCGCGCGGCGCAGCGCGGTGAGCTGAAGTTGCTCTATGTCGCGCCTGAGCGACTGGAGCTGGATTGGTTCCGCGAGGAGATGGGCTATTTGCCGATCTCTTGCGTTGCCGTGGATGAGGCCCACTGTGTATCACAGTGGGGGCATGATTTTCGGACAAGCTACCTGGCGGTAGCGCCGTTTGTGGATAGTTTGCCGGAGCGGCCGGTGGTTGCGGCCTTCACGGCTACAGCGACGCCCGAGGTCATGGGCGATATTCTGCGGTTGCTGCGTTTGCAGGACCCGCAGACATATGTGACCGGACTTGGGCGGGATAATCTGGCGTTTAGCGTGCTGCGTGGCGAGAGCAAGAAGGATTTTGTCCTGAATTACGCGCGCGAGCATGCCAGCGAGCCAGGTATTATATACGCCGCGACCCGTAAGGACGTGGACGATCTGCATCAGCGTTTGTTGCAGGCGGGATTGCCCGCAGGACGCTACCATGCCGGCATGACGGACGATGAACGGTCCCAGAGCCAGGAAGCTTTTTTGTACGATGATATCCGAGTGATGGTGGCGACCAATGCATTCGGGATGGGGATTGATAAGTCGAACGTGCGTTACGTTATTCATAACAGCATGCCGAAAAATATGGAGGCATACGTGCAGGAAGCCGGACGTGCAGGCCGGGATGGAGAGCCAAGCCAGTGTATTCTGTTATTCGGGGCACAGGACATTATCACCCAGAAGTTCCTGATTGAGCAGAATCCGATGGACGGCGACCGCAAACAGAACGATTACCGGAAGCTGCAACAGATGGTGGATTACTGTTACACAACGCGTTGTCTGCGCAGTGCGCAACTGGATTATTTCGGTGAGGTGCATGACGATACACCTTGCGGTACTTGCAGTTCCTGTACGGACGACCGCGAGTTGGTAGATATGACGATTGATGCACAGAAAATATTCAGTTGCATTCACCGCATGCGTGAACGGTATGGTGTATCGCTGGTCGCTTCGGTGCTCAAAGGCTCCCGTGCCAAAAAAGTGCTCGATTACGGCTTCAACTCTCTGCCAACTTACGGCGTGATGGGTAATCGGACAGAGCGCGAGATATCGGAGATCATCAACGTGATGGTATCCGAAGGATATCTGATGCTGTCTGAGGGACAGTATCCGGTTGTACGTCTGCAGCCACTAGCGGTTGAAGTGCTCAAAGGCCAGCGTGAAGTGATGCAACGTGTCGTCCGCAAGACAGCGGCAACGGCTTCGGGTACGAACTACGGCGGACGCCGTGGACGCGATGCAATGCCATCTGCGGTTAATGAGACGGTATTTGAACAGCTTCGTCTGATTCGGCGCGACTTGGCGGCGAAAGAGCATGTACCATCGTACATTATCTTCAATGATGCGACCCTGCGCGAGATGAGTGTGGTATGTCCACAGACAGAACGTGACATGCTGGATATCAAAGGGGTCGGTGAGGTCAAGTACCGCAAGTACGGACTGCCGTTCCTGGAGTTTTTCCAAAAGCAATCGGGCGAAGAAGTGGATACGGATGATGATGCGTTTTACGAGTATGATTGAGTATGAAATGAGTAAGAGTAAGAGTGAATTGAGTATGAATTGTTAACTTTCACTTTCCAATCTTTGAAGTTGGTTGTCGCGTCTCTGTAGAGTGGACAAATGGTGGCGAATTGTCTTTCAAAGGGTGGACATTGGCGTTGGTAATGGCTGACCGTATCGTATACAACATGTAGGTTGAAGGTGCGGATTTTATACTGTATGTTGTGTTTTTGGCCTGGCGTGGTGTATGTGTCTTTTTGAAAAGAGTGTCCACTCTTTGAAAGACAAAAGTTGGATATGTCCATGAGACATGGAATGGCTAGTTCAAAAGAGGTTTAGATGAACAGCGTCCGGGGCAGGATGGCTGTGCAGCTTTCTTTTTACCAAAAAAATATGGTCTGGGTGTCCAGGCAAAGGTTGTGAACCATGAAGGTTATTCTTTCTACATTAAATGCAAAGTACATCCATACCTCCTTGGCCTTGCGGTGTCTGAAGGCATACAGTGAGAAGGATTTTGATATTGACCTGGCGGAGTATACGATCAAGGACCCGGTAATGAATATTGTGTCTGATCTGTACCAGCGCGGCGCAGACGTGATTGGGTTCTCGTGTTACATCTGGAACATCGAAGAGACGATCAAGGTCATTGATAATCTGAAAAAGGTTATGCCGAACGTGAAAATTCTGCTGGGCGGGCCGGAAGTGTCCTACGACACGGAATATTGGATGAACCGGATTCCCAATGTGGATTTCATCGTGATGGGTGAAGGGGAAGAGACGTTGCATCAGCTTTTGATGGAACTGGAAGGAAGCAAGAAGTTCCACTTTGTCTATGGACTGGCGTATCGCAAAGGGGAAGAGGTCATTCTCATGCCAGGACGGCCAAAAGCGGATCTGAACGATCTGCCGTCACCACATCGATTTGAAGAGGATATCCCGGATCTCGGGAAGCGGGTTGTTTATTTTGAGACCAGTCGGGGCTGTCCATTCAGTTGTCAGTTCTGTCTGTCCAGTATTGAGGTCGGCGTGCGATATTACGATATTGAGCGGACGAAGTCGGATATTCTGTACCTGATCGAGAAGGGCGCGAAGCTGATCAAGTTTGTAGACCGGACGTTTAACATCAAACGGGATTATGCGCTCGAAATGTTCAAATTCCTGATCGAGAATCATCAGGGGACAGTATTTCAGTTTGAAATTACGGCGGATATTATGCGTCCCGAGGTACTCGACTATCTGGCAGAGAATGCGCCACCAGGCACATTCCGGTTCGAGATCGGGGTACAGTCTACGAACGATCCGACCAATGAACTGGTGAAACGTCGCCAGAACTTTACAAAGCTGAGCCGGACCGTGAACAAGGTAAAAGCCAGTGGAAAAATCGACCAGCATCTGGATCTCATCGCCGGACTGCCGGAGGAAGATTACAATACGTTCCGCAAAACGTTTAACGATGTGTTTGCTCTGGGGCCGGAAGAGCTTCAGCTGGGATTCCTCAAAATGCTGCGTGGTACGGGTCTACGTCTGGATGCTGAGAAGTACAACTATACGTACATGGATCACGCGCCGTATGAGATTCTGGGCAGTGATGTGCTCCCGTTCAGCGACATCGTGCGCTTGAAACGGTTGGAGGATGTGCTGGAGAAATACTGGAACGCACACCGGATGGACCATACGCTGAAGTATCTGATGGAGCAAGAGTTCAACTCACCATTTGATTTCTTCCAGGCGTTCGGGGATTACTGGGAAGGTCAGGGCTGGCAGAAGATCGGTCACCAACTGGAGGATCTGTTTACTCGTCTGCACAGCTTCCTGGAGTCGCGGAACACGCCGCATATGGATATCGTGCTCGGCCTGATGAAGCTGGATTATTTCCTCGGCCACAAATACAAACCACGCAAAATCTGGTGGGAAGATCCGCTTCAGAAAGACCAGTGGGCGGGTTATATGAAAACGTTGGCTGAACGTCCAGAAGACGTTCGACTGCCACGTGTTGCCGGCGCCGCAGGCACGGCATGGCTGGAAAGCAGCGGCACAGGTCCGAGTGTCGCTGGGGCAAGTCCGGCAGCTGCCGAGGAAGACTCTGCCGCAGATGCGGCGGGTGTAATCGGCAACGAAGCCGGGAATGCAGCGTCGCTTACTTCGGGCGACGCAACAGGGTCCGCCGCGGATGGAGCGGCGGACATGGTGGACGGCAACGCTTTGCGTGCGTTGCCGATGACCTCGGCCATGACCGCACAGACGGTCATGGGTGCCCGTGCTTTCGCCGACCTCGGTCTCGGCGAAAAGGAACTGCAGAAGCACACCGTATTGGATGTGCTTCCGTTCCGGCTTGAGCGTGTGCTAGCTGGCGCCAGCCCGCTTGCCGCGAAAGGCCGGACGCTGCTGGTCGTTGTGTACCAGCAGCATGAAGGGCAGCAGGCGCAGTATTACACGCTGCCGCTGGGAGAAGAAGCCGCTGCTATGTAGGTGCAGCGGCCTGAGATAAGCTACATGGGCTAATTGGTGCCATGTAGCAAGATGAAGCGCCACGACTATGAGGTCGGGGCGCTTTTTTTTACAACAGCAAAGTTCTCATATTAAGGTAGTGTATATACGAAGGGGAATGGTGCGTGATTATTTTCAAAGCAACAAAAACGACATTAAAAGATTTAAATGTCAAACCAGTAACCATAGAAGACACGGAGGCCACAGAATGGATCTGAAGACGTACCTGGCAGAGCATTTTCCAAACCTGACCTTAGAGCCGCCTCTTTTTTATAATTGGGATGTTGCAATACGATTCGAACTTGGCAATCCGCTAATGTTTGGAATGAATACGGAGCATTATATGGAACAAGTTTATCATCGATCAATTGAATTATTTAAGGCTCTTCATGATCAAGAAGATGAAATCCTATTAATAACGCAAGCTTATTTTGCAGATAAGCCTAAACACAAAGTGAAGAAATTGAACCTGTACAGAAAATATATCAAGAAGAAAGGGCCGATTAGAGCCTTGAGCCTTGAGATATTTCCAGGTTTGGATTGTGAAACGGACGACATCTCAGACCCAAGGAACAACATGTATAGGTACTGGACTAAATGTAGAGTTGAGGACTTGAGATATAATCAGTTAATCAAAGCTATATGTAATCATGATGTTGGAATTAAGCCAAAGATATATCATAGGGTGTATTTCATTAATATAAGTAAGAAAACGATATTTCATATCTATGATGATAGAGGTTGCGATGTTATTTCAGCATCAGGGGAAGAGCTAGTGGATACCTATAGAGAATATAACGATTGGATTTTAGATTATGATAGAGACAGAATTAACAAGGTATTTTTAGGATAGTGGGTTGGATGATCCAATACAATTTTCTGATGTTGATTGCGCAGGGATAATGTATTATTTGAAATACAGGTTTGGAAAAAACTATAAGAGTGTTCCGATGTAAGGAGTATGGATTATGGATAAAAAAGAGAAGAAGATTATTATTGCTATAATTGTACTTGCTGTAGTTGTATTAGGAGTTATATGGTACCTAAAAGTAGGCTATCTATTAAAGAAACCGGAGATGCCCGAAGCAAATATTGCAATTCAGACCCAAATGGTGGATGGTGGTGCGATCAGTTTACGAAATGCTGATTATACGGAAAATCAAATCAAGATTGGATATGAAGTGAAAGGGTTTAGTTTGGAGGAATATAATATTGCTTGTGAGCTTTATCGTGACGGACATTTGATTTCAACTTCTGGCTCAACAGGTGGAGGTTTGATAGAACTGAACGAAAAGCATTATTACTTCATTGGTCATGAGACTATAACTGAAATGAATCTGCCTGAATCTATACATCTAAACGTGGAGATTAAAGTGATACCCAATGATTTTAGACAAAAATCGATAACTTCAACATTTGACGTTAGTCTTGATAAAGAAGTGCAATAGATTAAAGAAGGCAGTAATTTTTGATGGAAGAAATTCAAGGAGGGTCCTATGAAGACCATCGTTTATATGGTAAGGCATGCGGAGTCACCGTATATGGAAGGAACGGAAAGAACGAGGGGGCTTACCCTGCAGGGCAAGATGAATGCAGAACGAATAACGGAAATATTAACGAATGAAGGAATACATTCCATCGTCTCAAGTCCTTATGCTAGGGCGATTCTAACCTTAGAAGGTGCGTCAGCAGCGTTAGAATTAGATATTCAGATCATGGAGGATCTTCGGGAAAGGCATTTTTCAGATGATATGATTGCGGATGAAGAGTTTGAGCCTGCTTCGAAGAAGATGTTCGATGACCCGGATTATGTATTGCCAGGAGGCGAGTCGAACACGGTTTGCCAGAATAGAGCAGTGGGCGTGTTGAAACAGATTTTAGAAGAATACAAGGGTAAAAAAGTGGCGATCGGCACACACGGACATGTAATGACGTTGATGATGAACTACTTTGATTCGTGTTACGGATTGGATTTTATGAATCAAACCAAGAAACCGGACATTTATCGATTACAGTTTGACGAGATGGAATTAGAGAACGTGACAAGGCTATGGAGCGAATGAAAGTGAGTAAGCGAGAACGCTTGTTCATAATTTTGGTTACAGGTAAAGTATAGATATAATTGAACTTTAGAGGGGTGACTCCAATGACGTTACAAAACTTATTTCATGAAAAACCAACCAAACTATGGAAGGAGAGAATGGTTGAACACGGAGATGAGCTTTTCACAGAAGAGAGATTACTCATGTCTGATCAAGCCCTAGATACATATTTGCACCAATTAATAGCATTACAAGAAACGCAAGATTCTGAGCGCATGATGAAAGCTGTAGAAGAAGTTGTGGTTACATTTAATGAGATGAATGAGGAAAATGGCTATTTCATAGAAACAATGGAACGTGAAGAATTGGCTGATTTTATAGACAAGGCGGCTAGGCTGGTTGGATTGGACATCCATGAGGATGAAGATATTACGGAAGAATGGAGAGAGTGGTAATTCAGCAGAACAGTGTTTTCCAATTTTAATGATAAGGGTGATCAATATGGAACGAGGACTCATTATATTTTTGAACGGAACGTCAAGTTCGGGGAAGACAAGCATTGCGATGGAAATGAAAAATCAGGGAGACATTCCGTTTCATCATCTATCTGTAGATCAATTTCTGCATAATTATGATCAGTTTATCGACAATACATATCCAGATATGAAACCAACAAGAGAAGTGGAACACCATGTGATGACCGATATCCTGTTCGACCCCATCAATTCGTTGTACTGTGCAACCATTAAACTGTTTTCGGAAATGGGTTTGAATGTCATCGTGGATACGGTCATCAGCAATGACAAGTGGTTTAACGATTTTTATGAGTTACTATCGGATTATCCGATATTGTTTGTAGGTGTGCATTGCTCGAAAGAAGAACTCACCAGAAGAGAGCAGAGCAGGGGAGATCGTGAGATTGGACTTGCCCATTCCCAGTTCGACTACATCTACTCCTATGATGAATATGATCTGGAAGTGAATACGGAAGAGCTTAGTGCAGCTGCATGTGCGGAAAAGATATTAAGTTATATGAAGTCCGATCAGGAATACTTGGCATTTAAGAAATTAAGCAGAAGAGACTGAAGCTGATTGCGTTAGATCATATGATATCCATTCCAATGAAAGTTAGGGATTCGGCCAAATCTTTTTCTTAGAGTTGCTTCCAGGACCTAATAAGTAGATTTCATCAACATTCCCATATGTATTAGAAAATGAAATTGTGAAGTCTTTACTACCACCGATAGGAAGTTTACTGCCTTTAATCTGAATGAAAAGTGAATTTTTATGATGTGAGAGGTAGTAGCCGTGATATCTGCTAATACTGTCTGCAAATCCACCTTTTACCGTAATAAGCTCAGGAGAAACTTCAGTTCCCGTAACCATTGTCTCGTCAGGATCGACAACCTTGTTCAACATGTACAATCCAATGATAATAGGAACAACGACAATAATAACTGCGCTAACAATAATGCTAAACTTCATGTTTGGTCGCATACTCATGTTTCACCTCATAATTAGATGATATGAATCGATGTCTTAATACTCATTGGCATCGATTTATTGTATTTAATCAGAACAGAATTCTACGTTTAGAAATATTAAGCTCACTTATATAATATACTAATTCATTTTTTTTGTAGAGATAGGGGGAGGTCATCGATGGAAATTAACGCTATGAATCCAGAAGATCATATTCAACACATGTTACAGGTAATCATTGAGAAAACAAAATCCATTATGAAAGATAGTCATAAACAATCCTTCGGCTCTTTAGATTATTTCCTGGGACATATTGTAGAGTATCGCGATGTAAAGCAATACCTGACAGATGAGTGGCATATCCGCACACCGCGCTGGCTAGGGGAGTATGGAAATACGCCGGAAGAAGAAGAGCTTCTTTCAGACATTTACCGACTGCAAGCATATATCACTGAAACATTAAAGGGCGGATAAGCGGCTTACGATGTCGCATTAGTCCGGCTCAAATGTCGCAAAAGTACATGGTAACGCAATGCAGAGATCGTTTATACTCTCTTTATGTTTCGATAATGAAAATCATTATCAGTATTATACATAAGGGGGATTCATCATGAATCAAGGAACAAAGGGGCAGGCTGCCGGAAGCAAGGCATATGCTGCTCACAAATCACGATTATTCATGGGCTTGATGTTGGCCCTTATTCTTGTCCTGACGGCTTGCGGTGCCGGAACAGGTACAGATAGCGGTAAACAATCTGCGGCAACGCCAGCGGAGACACCTGCGAATGCAGAAACACAGACAGATGGAGCTTTTCCAGTAACGATCACACACATGAAGGGTGAGCTGACGCTAAACGAAAAACCACAGAGAATCGCTGTGGTTGATGTTAAGTTTCTGGATCAGATGTTAGCGGTTGGCGAGAAGCCAGCAGGTAGTGTTATCGCTGGAGGCAACACTGATTTCCCAGAATACTTAGGCGATCAACCGAGCGGCGTACAGGTTCTGGGTACACGGGACGAGCCTAACCTGGAAGCGATTGTTGCACTCGACCCGGATCTGATCATCATGACCGACTTCCAGGAGAAACAGTATGAAAGTGTAAGCAAAATTGCACCTACCCTCGTACTCGATTTCTACGAAGACTGGCGTGATACGTTAGCTACGGTTGCCCAAGTTACAGACAAGCAGGACGAGGCAGAGAAAGTGCGCACAGCGTATGAAGACAAAATTGCCGGGCTGAAGACAAAATTGTCAGAGAAGCTGGGTGATGAAACAGTGGCGATCATTCGTCCGCGAAAAGAAGGAATTCGTGTTCACGGTATTGAGCATCGCATCGGCGGTATCATGTACAATGACTTGGGGCTGAAAATGCCTGCTCTGGTACAGGAGATTAATGAAGATGGTTCCGTAGAAATCTCGATGGAAAAAGTGCCTGAGATCGGGGCAGATCGTTATTTTGTCCTGTCGGATGAGCTGTTTGCGGCAGAAGCCGAGGCTATGTTGACTAATCCAGTGTGGAAGTCCCTTGATGCTGTGAAAAATAACCGCACGTATGACGTTAACTCAACATTGTGGATTGCATATTACGGACCTCTTGCGATTAATCTTATTGTAGATCAGGCATCGGAAGCCCTGCTCGGATCGAATTAATATGAACCCATATCTCTCGACAGACTTATGGAAAGAGACAGTGGAGGATTATTCGATCTTGCTCGGTGAGCCACCTGAACATAGTGTCCGTACCATTGCTCTAAGTGAGTTGCATGACGAAGTGGCATGCCGAGAGTATATCGGTTGGTTTCAGGAGTACATCGATGCCCCTGACATGAAGGTTGCCGCTTCGATGTTAGCCAAACGGATTGGTTATCTGTGGACGGCTCCGCTGGTGACCGCGATGACTTTTCATCATCAGCATGTTTCGTTTCAGCTGGAGAACAGCTTTCTCTATCATCCGGCGCTCTCAGATCATGAGGGAGGCACACGATTTCCTTTTCTAGCGGTGAATGGACTTCAGGCTGAAGGACTAACGGGAGACAGGGCAGTGTGGCGGGAAAAGGTGGTCGAGGAGATGTTTGCGGTACAGCTTACACCCCTGTTAAAGACGCTTGCTACAATTGCACCACTTTCGATGAGTATTCTCTGGGAGAATATCATGGTACGTATCGGCCGACTATTCGCTCCTGATGAAGCCGAGACTGAGCAGGAAAGTAAGATCATTCGTGAGGACTTTTCATATCTGACGCAGGTGGCATCCGGGGAAGTGTTTGGTGAGAGGAAGAATCCGTTAACCCGCTTCACCGATTGTAAGGACAATGTGCATGTTGCCAAAAGCGAGCGAATTACCTGTTGTTTCTATTACCAGATGTCAGGCGAATATTGTCTCAAATGTCCGAAAATTGACAATGAGAAAGAATCTCAACTAAAATGACAACAGCAACAAATTTACCTTTGCTATTGTCAGGAGATGAGAAAAATGCCGCTGCAAGAACAGACAAGTCTATGGAGTGATACGGCGATCAAGATGCTTGACGGGGATAGCGGTACTTTGCAGACAGGCAGCGTTTTACACGAAACGGATTTAACTTCAAATGTGCTGCTGCTGGCATATGGAGGGGAAGGGGAGCTTGCAATGGATGGCGAGGGTTGCCACATTGGAGCTTCTTTTGCCTGTCATGTGGTGAAGGGATCATCCTTTACGCTGACGGCCAGATCAGAGGACATTCATTATATTGTGATCAAATACAAGGCTTCTTCCATGGAGGGAGCCTCTATTGCTATGCCTTCGTACCGAAAACATCCGCTGCGCAGGTCATTTGTTCAAAACTCGGCAACCCATGCGGAATGGATCGAAAACGCCGAAAAAATCGTTGCCAAATGGCGCCGCGGTGAAGGACTGGAACGTTTCTATGCCAACGCTTTGCTCCAAGGAATGATCTACGAGCTGATCATGGAGTATGAACGTGGTCAAGGGGGAGCGGAGTCCGACATGGTGGATGTAGTCGCTTCTTATATCACATCGCACTATCGTCAAAACTTGGAGCTAAAAGAGCTGGCAGCCCTGGCGGGCTGTAGTGTAAGACAGCTGCAGCGACGATTCAAACAAGTGAAGCAGCTTGGACCGATGGAATACGTCATTCAGCTACGTATGGAAAGTGCCTCACGCATGCTGCGTCATACGGATGCGTCCATTGGGGAAATTGCTGAAAAAATGGGCTACCGCGACATGTATTATTTCAGTAGGGCATTTAAAAAATATAATGGCGTCCCACCGCTACATTACCGGCATGCCGCCGCTTCGAGAAGAGATGCAGACTATGCGAATGCTTTGCTGCAAAATCGCACAGCTTCTTCCTATGAATCAGCCGAAGGCCCGGTCATCTGCCATATGCGCGGGGAGTACACCGTCACCGAAATACCACAGCGTATCGCTGTCCTCGATGTGCAATATGCTGATCATTTGCTTGCACTGGGCTTGTCTCCGGTGGGAAGTGTCGGACTAGGAAGTACCGTGTTAACGTTCCCTCAATCACTCCGGTCAGGACTCCAGCATACAGCATTACTTGGTACGTATGAATACCCCGATCTCCAGGCGGTAGAGCGACTTGCGCCGGATCTGATTATTTGCACCGAGGTGCATGATCAGCATCATGAATGGTTAAGCCAGATCGCTCCAGTGCTCATGTTCAAGCGTAATGAAAACTGGCAGACCATCCTGAGTCTATTCGGTGAACTGACAGGCAAGCGAGCAGAGGCCAAGCAGATTATCGCGGATTATCATCGCCGAACAGCTTTGCTATCCGAGGAATTGTCCTCTGTACTGGCAGGAAAAAGTGTGGCATTGATTCGTCCACTCGATTCCCTCGTGCGCGTCCATTCTGCTGCTCATCGCACAGGCGCTGTGTTGTACCGGGATCTGGGTTTGCCCGTTCCGTTATTTGTGGCAGATACCACCGACACGGCCTATCATATCTCTGTTGAGAGATTACCGGCAGTACAAGCTAGCCACTACTTTTTGCTGAGTAATGAGTTTATGCAGGATGGGATATCTGCGACAGAGCAACGTGTCTGGGGGATGCTCGATATGGATGAACGCCAGCACATACACTCGGTCGATGCCGCAACATGGATTGGTTGTTATGGGCCAACAGGTATTAATGGGATAGTGGATCAGATTGAACAGGCGTTGTTGGCTTGATAGGTAGTTGCTGGCGCTAGCCCGCTTGCAGCGAAAGGTGGTACGATCTACCTTTTTTAAAGTTGATATGTTCCAAATGCATCGGAAGGTCGTCGGATTCCCTATGGGATGAAGAAGGACCTTTTTGTTTTATTACTATAACGAAAGGTTCGACTGCATACTCGCGTCCTGTACAACCCTGCATATATTCAGCGTATTCAAAGCCCATTGGATCGATTGGATAAGGGTTTGAGAAAACTAATAAATCTCCCTTATTCGCCAATTTCCTTTCGCAAATGTAACAATATGGGTTATCATATACGTAGTTCAGGCACTAGTAGGAGGGGATTCAATGAAAAAAAATATAGCAATAATCATACTAATGGTTGGATTGGTAATAAGCATGTACTTCAACTATCAATTCAAAGCGTACAAAGATAATCAAGAAGTTGAATACACGGTTAAACTGAATCATGGAACTCAAATGGGTATAAAAGAATCCATCTACAATTTAGATAATGTGGTAAAAAGCTTAGAGGACGGCTCTTCCAAGGAAACAGTCATATATGCCTTAGGAAATGTGGCGGTATCTTTGAAAGTTGGCGAAGAATCATTCGTGTTCCTGAAATCCGACTTCAGGGAAGATCAATTATCATCAACTTATTTAATCTATAATGTGTTTAGAGATATGTATACGCATATAAGAGTAGAAATCATAGGCGAAATTTTATCGAATAAGATATCGCTAGAAAAAGAATCGAGAAATCAACTGATTAAGGATATAGGATTGCTTAAACAAGATTTGGAGTATATCGATAGTCATTTTAACGAGGATATTCTGAAAGAACAAAGTCCTAAGTGGATTGAAAACAAATGGAAAGAGTTAATTGGAGAGATTGTAAATCGAAATACGGATTATAAGTTATATGAAAGAATGAAAACGAAATACAATCTATAATGAGTTCGTGAGAGACTATGGATATAGGCGGATAACCCCGCACCAACTAACTGTGCTCATGTAGCCGCACCCTTTCGGGTGCTTTTAAGCGGGTGGTGGGTTAGCATCTACGAAACGACATCAAACCATAAGGAGGCCAATTACGTGATTAGATTGTGTAAAAGCATGGATATGGATGTAATGTATCAGATTATTAATGATGCAGCAAAGGCATACAAAGGAGTAATTCCTGACGACAGGTATCATGAGCCTTATATGACATTGGAAGAGCTAAAGTGCGAAATGAACGATGGTGTAGTATTTTGGGGGTTTGAAGAAAAAAATCTATTATTAGGAGTTATGGGAATTCAAGATAAGGGTGATGTATGTTTAATTAGACACGCATATGTACGAACAAACCAAAGGAATAGCGGAATAGGTACGAAGCTTTTATCTCATATGGTGGCTTTAACAAATAAACCGATCTTAATAGGGACATGGGACTCAGCTGAATGGGCTAAGAAATTTTACTTAAAGAATGGTTTTAAACTGGTATCACCTGATGAGAAGAAAAAGCTATTAAATACCTATTGGAATGTTCCAGAAAGACAAATTGAGACCTCTGTAGTCTTATGCGATAGCAAGAGGGCCACTTGACAAAATTTCAGAATATACAAGTTAAAATTAAATTAGAAGTGGTTTCGTATAATATCATATTCCCGCGTAGGGGCTTGCGCCCCTTGATCTGCCCGTAATATTTCTGTGAAATGGATAAGCAGTTACATCCATTCCCTAAGATAAGGCTATCTAAAGGGGGGCGTCGTGATGCTGGTACATTCCAGAAATTAATAAATCAAAACGAACCTATATTTGAAAGCAAACAGCTAGACAATGTCTATTTAAAAGGACTTAGTAAATATTCACAGATTAGACTAGCGATTGCACTTGAACTTGCAAATAGGGATCTTCAAGATGAAGAGAAAAAATTAAAGGAGTTTCCGAATTGAAGAATCAAAAGCGTTCAATAATTTTGTTATTTCTTTTAATATTACTAGCCCTAACTGGTTGTAGTTCAAACAGTGTGAAGACGGATGAAACTGTTGAGAATGGGTTGAACATAAACTCGATATCAATTGGACTGGGAGGGAGCGAAGGAGATGAAGGTATAACAGTCGTAACATATCATTTCAATCTATGGAATAGAACCAATAAATCAATAATCCTAAAAACAGTTGAACCAATTATAAGTAATGAGATTCAGGAGCGATTAATCGGTAGAGACATTAGATTGGACATAAATAAGAAAGTTGATGGTAATACTTCGGAAGCACTGACAGGTACTTTTAAATTAGATACAAAAGGGCTTGATAAAGAAGGAATAATCAAGTTAAACATTAATGTTAAAGAATTTAATATAGCATTTGAACAAGTCATAGGAATAAACGAACCTTAAGGCTCATCAATATCGGATAACAAAGTGTTTATGATGTGTGACAGGTATCCTTTTTGCTGAAAATAGTGGTGTTTTTCTTAAAGGAGGATCTTAAATAATGAGAAAACGACATTCTATTGAAAAAGCGGAGTGGTCAGAAACAAGAGAGAACCAGTATCACAAAGACTGCAAGAATATTGTATTTTCATTTGGCGATAGACTCATTAAAGAGGGTGGCACGGTTTATTTGAAACGAAAAGAAGTCGAGATTAAGGTAATAAAACCTCTTAAAAGAAAAACATTCTGGTATGAAACTTGGCTGAAGATCAAAGAAATCTACAGTACATAGTCTAATGAAATTCAACATGATCGCTTAAGAGCCAGTGAAGGTTGATTAATCATTTTGTGAGTAATATTTGGAGGTAATTGAATGACGATAATTTGTCTCGAAGGTGCCAGTTCTGTAGGTAAAAGTACCACTTGTCAGCAGTTCGCTACACAATATGATGCATTTATTGTTCCAGAAACAGGGCTTCTTTTTGAATCTCCTCAACTTGACGGTAAGGAACTTATGATGTGGTTGCTGGAGAGACAAATCGATAGATGGCATATAGCATATGAGAAGAATCAACAACATGAGTATGTGATTTTGGATGGCGATGTATTTAAGATTTGGTACAGCTGGATATATGGTTATGAGCACCTATCTTTAGATGAAACAGCGAACTTTTTTACAGAGAAGTTATTGAAGAATGAAATATCATTACCGGATGCTTATGTACTGTTCTGGGCTGAAGAAGATGAGTTGCGCAAGCGAAAGGAGATGGATCAGACAAGATCCAGAAGAAATTTTGATAAACATCTGCGCATGATTGAACCTCAAATGAGATACTTCCATTATCTTAATGAACTGGTACCAGGATATGTAGGGATTCATAAAGCAGAGACTGTAGCAGATAATATACATCATATTGTAAAGCATAGCGAGACATTACCGGACATAAAAAAACGAGAGATCGAAATCTTTGATAGAGTAATTGATTTTTACAAGAGTACTACTCCTTAATCTTAGTGTGGCTTTTGATATCAGATCTCAAAGCTATTCTAGCTGTGTCTTGGATAACTGACCAAATACTGCGATCAAAGAAAAAGAAATATATGAGGTGGGTTATGGGCGTAAGAAAAAAATATAAACGTAAAATCATTCGCTCTAATCGATTATTTTATTGGTATGTTGAACCGGATATTGACGATGAAGGAATAATCAAGTTACATATCGTTTCTGAGGATAAGAAGTTAATCGTCACTTATGAAGTGGGACAACACAGTATTAAGAACAAGCCCCCATTTATAGTCATCATCGGAGAAGAATTTGAAGGCTGGACAACAGAATATATAGGATACAGAAGAGTATTAACACCGCAATGGAGCGATGAGATCATCACGCCAAAATGGATAGGTGAAATCATTGATTGGTGTCTCTTGAAAGATAAAGAAATAAACATTGTTAATTGGAAAGGTGAGATTCTTCGGCCTCTCTCCTAGATGGATTGTAATTGCATTTGAAAAAAATTTGGAGTCATATGGACTCTTTTGAAAACGCATACGTGAAAACAAGAGAATCAATTAATATTTAATATAAAAGGAGAGAAGCTAATGCAGATGAATCGTGGACATCACACGGCTAACAAAGTAATCGCTTGTGTTCTGTCATTCATATTTATCATTATGGCAATAGCAGTACCTGCCCACGCTGAGGAGAAACAGGTTGAGACTACACCATCCAGGATTCCGTTATCCAAGTTAGAGGAAACGATTGATGCTTATGTTGCCTCCTATGAGAAGTATACCGCTGCCGTTTCGGTTGTGGCTATCAAAGACGGTGAAACCATTGTGAATAAGGCATATGGTTACGCAGATATTGAGAATCAGCGAAAGGCGGATACCTCTACTGTTTTTGAATGGGCTTCGATCTCTAAACTGTTGGTCTATACGAGTGTGATGCAGCTTGTCGAACAAGGAAAGCTTGATTTGGAGACGGATATCAGAGAATATCTGCCAGAGGGATTTTTCAAAAAGCTGAGGTACGATGATCCGATTACCCTAATGAACCTGATGCATCATAATGCGGGTTGGGAAGATCAAACAGCGGCCGAGGTGTTTTATTACTCCGAGGATGAAACGTTAGAATTAGGAGAAACGCTGCGTAAAAATGAGCCGAAACAGATCTATAAACCGAATAGCATCGTGGGTTATTCAAACTATGGCGTTGGTCTAGCCGGTTACATCGTGGAAAAGATAAGTGGCCAACCTTTTTATGAATATGTCGATCAACATATTTTCGAACCGCTTCATATGAATGACACTTCAATTCATCCAACGGGGCAAGATCATCCAGACCTAGTACATAGAAGAAATGAGATTGAAGGGTATACAAAAGATTTGAAACTGATCCCTGAGAATAGAGTATACTTAACATTTTATCCTGCTGGGGCAGCGATTGGGACAGCAGAAGATTTAGGCAAATTCCTTGCAGCGTTGATGCCTGTGGATGATAGCAATGTATTATTTAAGAACAGGGATACGTTAAACGAAATGTTGTCAACAAGTCTATATTATGAAGGTACTTCTACTCCGCGATTTGCGCATGGGTTCGTTGAGATGGAATACTGGGTGCCTACACTGATGCACGAGGGGAATTTGAAAGGATTCTCCAGCAAACTTGTCTTTGATCCCGCATCTAAATTTGGGATGGTCGTCATGACAAACCAGTCTTTTGAGGAAATTTATTATTATGGACTTATCAAAGAAATTTTTGGCGATAACGTCAATTCTAATATTATTACTTCCGATGGGGGAGGATATTTTCAATCCGCACGACGCGCAGCCTCTAAATTTACTAATTTATTTACTGCCCTTGATATAAAGAAATTCACAAAAGCTGAATTAAGTAGTTCTTATAACGTTGTCGAGCATAATGGTGTTGTTGAGAAAATTTCCTTTACTCCTTACATTGATTATTTGCCTGTATCGAATGTAAAGGTGAACTTACTTAAGATATCTCTTATTCCTGTTGCGCTAGCCATCATTTTCAGTTTAATTGCTTTGATCGGCTATTTAATCCGGATGCTTATTAACAAGCTATATAAACGAGGAAATCCTACCACCAATTTTAATAAATATCATCTTGCAATTAACTTTGCTGGTGTGGTACTCCTTCTTAATCTTTTCATCCTACAGACGAAGTTGAGGTTTCCAAATTATCCTGCGTATTCTTCGTTGCGCATCAATATAATGTTTAACCTACTATATGTTGTTCTAGCAGTGGCGTATCTTGGCTTGCTTATGTACAAACTGCGTAAGAACAGTTATAGCAAAAAGCAAAAGGTGATGTACATCATGACTGGCATCTCGGCGTTCATCTTGGTTGCTTTTATTGTGGGATGGAATTTGTATGTTTAGAAGGGCAGAGGCTAAATGGGGAACTTAAGCATTATTGATAGATGCCATGGTTAGACTTCGTAATGCCAATCTCAGGGTAAGAGATGTCAAAGGCGAGCTATTCATAGATCAGAGATAAGGTGGTCACAGAATGGAAGCTAAAATGCTGTTTGGCGTTGGCTTAGTCTTCGATACACCGGAATTCGGAACCATCGTTATGGGGGCCAATGAAGAGTTGGATGAACTACTTCCTTCAACAATCCAAGAGATGATCGGTGACCAGATTATCATCAAAAAAACGGATGGGAAAGAGCAAGTATTTGAAGTTGTTTCTACTCAAATTAACCATTCTATTGCTGGCAAGAAGATTATCGGTTTATGTTTGGGAAAAGGGATCTCCCCAAACAAAATACCAGCTGGTTCAATCGTCTACTGTTATCCATCAGGACAAATTGATCAGTAGTGTATGCTTTGGTGAAGTTACATGGAGTAGAGGTTTGCTATTGAACTTGCTATGCTCATCGCTACTTTTACAACATCATAAATGTTCCAAAGCATCGGAAGGTCGTCGGATTCCCTATGGGATGAAGAAGGGCCTTTTTGTTTTATTACTATAACGAAAGGTTCGACTGCATACTCGCGTCCTGTACAACCCTGCATATATTCAGCGTATTCAGAGCCCATTGGATCGATTGGATAAGGGTTTGAGAAAACTAATAAATCTCCCTTATTCGCCAATTACCTTTCGCATTTGTAACAATATGGGTTATCATATACGTAGTTCAGGCACTAGTAGGAGGGGATTCAATGAAAAAAATATAGCAATAATCATACTAATGGTTGGATTGGTAATAAGCATGTACTTCAACTATCAATTCAAAGCGTACAAAGATAATCAAGAAGTTGAATACACGGTTAAACTAAATCATGGAACTCAAATGGGTATAAAAGAATCAATCTTTAATTAGATAATGTGATAAAAAGCTTAGAGGACGGCTCTTCGAAGGAAACAGTCACAGGTAACCCTGCACGACCTGACCGCATTGCGGCAAGTCGCTGCACGCTTTAAGGTAGTGAGGGTTTGTAGAGACACGAACACTTTATAAAACTCTTTTGTGGAACTGATGAAAAGTATTAAAAAACTTGGAGTATGCTAACCGTTAAGTGAAAGACTATAAGGAGGGACATAATGAAGCTTTTTCGTGGAAAAGAAGCCTTAATTCAAGGGACTGATCTTATAAAACCTTCAATATATACGCCTCTTGGAACAATTGAACTCTCTCTTGTTGTCTCCAGCGAATGTTATCTTCCTACTCACTGTTCTCAGCTCAAACATGGCGGATTGCTCTACCAATATTACTACGACTCGTTTGATTGCGAGTTAGTGCTCTGTAATCTGAACCACAATCTTTCTTCACCTCAGGAAGTAGACGAATGCTGGGGAGCCGTATTTAGAATCAAACCCAATGCATATCATCAGATAAGCGCTTGTAGCTTTTCTGCTTTGTGGAAAGAGGGATACAGCTGGGAAGATTACGGATCTGACACGGGAGAAAATCTTGAAGCTGTCGAATATGAGAATGAACAGTACCGCTTACACATAGGAACCCAAGAAGAACCACTGATAATGGGAAAAAGAAAACAAGGTGATAGGACTCCTAAATCTCTTGCTTTGAACTCTGCTTTTGAGAAGTGGAGTTTTGTCTTACATTCTGATCAAGGCATTGAAGTATCTATGACAGAGATTAATTCCCACCAGATATGCCAAGTACATTTTTTAATAGCTTGGAAGAGAAAAATAGAAGAGGATATTTCTACTTGGTTAGCTGTAGACCAGCCTACGAAAGAAATCTTAAAGGGAGAAGATATTTGGTAAGCTCGCTCGGATTAAATATAGTCTATCGCATGATTACGTTCCGTACGTTCGTCCTGAATACTAGCAGTCGCTAGGGTCTTGAATACAAGGAACGTTTGATCAATACCTACCACATAATCTAATAAGGAGAAACTATGAACGAAAAAGTTATAGGGAAATTAAAAAAGCAATTGCTACTCATATTTTTATTTATTTTTATAATTGGGATTCAACTAACCACCAGATACTTAGTATATCATCCTCCTGCATGGACAACTGTAGGATATATGTTTGTCTGCATTATACTTTGTATATTCGGCTTTTTAACATCCCTTGATCTCAAGAAACAAGAGCAAATCATAACGATCGGACAAATTGTAGATGTGAAGAAGAATAAAAATATCATTATAGTCAAAGGATTGGTACGAGGTAATAGCAAATTTTTAATCAAAGATAGTCCTATTCTGAATATGATCCAGCCAAATGACCTGATTGAAATCACGAGATTAAAATATACAAAAATGATAACGAAAAAAGTCTATAAGGACCAAGAGATACAACTTTGAGCAAGTGGTGGAAGAGTTGTAGTACTGTACATAAAAATAGAGGATAAATTTTGATATACGTCTAAGGTAGAAGGAGAGAATGTAATTGAACAACATAAACTCACATAATTGTAACTTAAATATAAGGTATGATCTGCCTGATGAAGTGTGGGATAAAGTTTTTAAAGTATATGAGACTATGCCAGGGTGGATTGGTTATAAAAGTGGAATTCCATATTGGTTTGGAACTGAAGAGGATGATGCTTTCATCGAAGCATCCGTTGAGCCTAGTGGATTATCATTTTATGCACAGATGAATAGCGATGTATGGATGTCTTGGATAGAAACATTTAAGTTGGAAGCGACAAAAGTTTTGGGTTTTGATGTTGGTGAACCTGAAGATGGATATATGTGATGAATGAACGAGGGTGTGAGATTCATGGGCAGTGAATACCGCCGCAGGATGGCATAGGTGTCGGGATGTGTTGGTGCAGATCATCAATGGTATGCTCATTCAGTGGCATGACAACTCAACTGAGCTGCGTAAAATCTATAGTGAAGCATTTAAGTTTGAGGATCTAAACAAATAAAATGATCTAAAGAGGATAAAAAGAAAAAAATGATAAACTCTATTAGCATTGATGAACGGAATGGGACCACATTTAATGAAGAGATAGTTATGAACCCTACATGGGCAGACAGTTTACGTTTTTTGAGAAAGCTCGATGGAGATAAATTTACATTAGTTTTTTTTGAGGTATCTGACACAGGTTCAGCATTAGTTGGAGGCGGACCGGAATATTTTGTAGTGTCTATTACAATGGATGAACATATATATACGCTTATGAACGATAAGCAGGGAAATAGTGAAATTTCTCTAGTTATTGGTGGTCAGTTAGGAAATTATTGCGATAACATTTGTATAGAATTAATACCCATGCTTGAAGTGCTAAAGTATTTTTATGAAACTGGTAAACTACACGAATCACATCAATGGAAGAAAGAATAATTACTGGTCAGTTAGGGTTCTCGGGCTCGTAAACACAAGAACGCTATGTGCAATTGTATTAAAAGAGTTAGAGTAGGTGAGTTCAGTGGTGGAGAGAAAATTCAAAAGTCATTTTTTTTATATTGTTCTACTGTCAGTTCCATTTGTAATATTAGAGATTTTACTTTTATTAAAATATCCTAACACCGGGTTAGGCAGGATTATAAGCTTGCCCATGACCTTTTTGGTGAATGGTATGATTATTCTGATCTTATCCAGTTTAGTTTATTATTTGCTTAGATACACCAGATTTAGAGTTGTTGGGCGAGTTATTCTAGGATTAACGATATGTTTAACTCTTATCGTAACAGTATGGTTGTATCCGCAGGATTCATCCAAACATATTTCAAAAACTATAGTAGAAGATATAAAGAATTTATGGATTAAATGAGGAATTTAATTGTGGAACAGACAAAATCAATTTACTAAGATATTGGATGTGACTGTATGAATCATGAACTATTCAACAAGATTAATGGATATTTAGAAGGGGTAAGTAATTTAATTACTCACTTCGGAGGATGTTATGGGCACGAATATCAGTTTATAAAAATTGATTCGCCAATAGAACGAGCAATAGAACTTCATAATAGTAATAGTAATTTAAAAAATCACAAAGATATTAAATATGTAGGACTAAGCGAAGTAGATGGCAGAGATTGAATGGAAAGATGAGTTTGATTGGGAACAGATTTATTTTTCGCTAGGTAATGAAGTATTTATCTTAGATCTATATCAGTGGGGTTAACGGACAACCCTGCAAATCTCAGTCTGCCGAATCATCCTCGTTGGTCACTTAAGGATTACAGACTCGTGAACATAACAGGTTACAAGAAAGAGTTACAATTAGAATAAAAACAGACGTATAAAAGTGGGAGAGCAAACAGCATGAAGTTTAATTATAAGAATTTTTCTTGTGATACTGAGATCTATCTCAAAGACAATGACACTATAATCAGGTTTTTTGATCGATCTAAAGAACAAGCAGAAGCTGACATAATAAATCTAGTAATAGTTGATCCTGGGTATGGATATCTTTGCTTGAAAAATAAAGATGATGCAGCACTCTTAAGTGGATTCCTAGATGAGGACGTATTTTCATCAGATGGGCATATAGATGCAGCAATAAGTTTAATTGAAAAAATCAGTCCAGCTACTCAGAATATGTATACTCCTTATCATATTACACGGTTTAAACAAACCAGTTTCGTTGAATATAACGGTGAATACTAATGAAAGATTCTCGAAGGTGACATCGTCATCATAGATGTAACTAAGATACTGACTAGGATGTGTGGATAGTCCAAAGATTCTTGAATTCAGTTGCTTTCTGTGGAGGAACAGATCGATTTGTATTAGGAAAATGAGGGGGAGAGTGAATATGAGGAAGAGAAATATAGTGGTCTTGTTATCCGTCAGTTTTATCTTAATCTTCTTATTCATCTATAAATACTACACGTTAAACTATACGAATGAGGGTATAACAAACAAGGTTCTAAATCAAGATGGATATGCACTGACGCTGAGAACTCCAGAAATGCCGATTCAAATTTTTGTGAAATCTGAATGGATTCCATTCAGTGCAGGTGAACCTCTTAAAAGAGATATCAAAGTATTAGAGACTCATAGCAGCAATTTGATATTAGATGTGCAGAACAGAGATGATGATATTTATTTTAGTTTTAGGACCACGTTTAATATGGATGATCCATCTGGGGAGTTCATATATAATGGTCTGTTTAATGCGGGTGGAACGTTTACTTATTCACCAGAGGAAGTACGGTTATATGATAAAAACATGAATCAGCTCTCCGTAGGACAGACAGGTATTGGTCCAGAAGCATCGTTCTCATTCGGAATTGAAACGGAAGAACAGAAATTAATAAGTGAGGGATTCTATGTGAAGTACGATGGATATAACGTGTATGATTATTCTAAGAAGTAATTCAGCGGTCACGCCAAAATGGATAGGTAAAATCATTGCATAAGAAGCTAGGCTCTCAGATATCCCAAAGGCCTGAAGAGAACATTGTAGAATAGATTGCACAACAAACAAATCAGGAGGTTACATGGGTACAGACATTTGTTTCTTTGTAGAGGTAAGGCATTACAGGAGAGAATATGAATGGATTAATGGTGCTGTAAGAGAAATAACAAAGAGTGAGGAAGAATTGAATAGTACTGCTCGCTGGATCAGTATGGATAAGTGGATGATTAATCCTGATTATTACTTGTTTCCAGAAAAAAAGATCTCTAAATTGAAACCAAGTGATCCTCATGAATTTTATAGTGGGGGGCGGAATTATGATTTGTTTAGTGTTTTATCAAACACCAGGAATGATCAAAATCTGCCTTTCATATCTTCGCCACGAGGAATTCCGGTAGATACCTCGCCAGACTTAAGTGAAATTGTACTTGAGGATAAAGAAGATTTTTATGACCACAGTTGGCTTTTACTGGAGGAGATCATTCAGTTCAATTGGGATCAAAGTTATTATTGTGATCAATTTATGGAGTACAGAAATATAAAAAATACATGCTCTGAATTTATCAATGTAACCATTCCAAAGTTATTGAAATTAGGGAGCGCGGAAGATGTAAGAATGATTTTCTGGTTTGGTTAGATGTTCTTGAAAACGCATTCGTAAAGGCGGGAGCAAATGAAGGACTATAAGGTTGCGCTACCCTAATACCTTTATATCGTAATGAGATCACAGTTATTTTTAATGTTAAAGGAGATTAGCTAATGCAAATAGATCGAAGGCATCGCTATGCTAACAAAGTGGTCGCCTGTGTTCTGTTATTCGTGTTTTTCATTATGGCATGCGGGGTACCTGTCTACGCGGAGATAGAGAATGTGGAGACTACGCCTTCCAGAATCCCGTTGTCCTCGCTAGAGGAGACGATCGATTCTTATGTGGCTACGCATGAGAAAAACACCGCTGCCGTTTCAATTGTGGCTATCAAGAACGGGGAAACGATTTATAGTAAGGCCTATGGCTATGCAGATATTGAGCAACAGAGAAAGGCGGACAGCTCTACTGTTTTTGAATGGGGTTCCGTCACTAAACTGTTGGTCTGGACGAGTGTAATGCAGCTTGTCGAGCAGGGAAAGCTTGATCTACATACTAATATTCAGGAATATCTACCGAAAGGGTTTCTAAAGAAGCTGGAGTATGATGCCCCCATTACGCTATTAGATCTTATGAATCATCAAGCGGGTTGGGAGGATAGGATGCTTGAGTTATGGTATCTATCCGAGAATCAAGTTATGGATCTGGGAGAAACATTGCAAAAATTTGAGCCAAGACAGATCTATGAACCGAGGAGTGTATTTGCTTATTCAAACTATGGTGTTGCTATGGCTGCCTACATCGTAGAAGTGCAGAGTGGACAACCTTTTTACGAATATGTGAATGAACATATATTTAAACCACTGGATATGAAAGAAACTACGATTCATCCGTCACATCAAGATCGTCCAGACCTCGTGCTGAGAAGGGATCAGATTCAAGGCTATACTGCTAATGCCGAACTCATCCCCAAAACCAAAGTATACATGAACATATATCCTGCAGGAGGTGCCATGGGCACCGCAGAAGATGCAGCAAAATTCCTAGCAGCCCTGATGCCAATCAATCGTGGTAATTTATTATTCAAGAACAAAGAAACCTTAAACGAAATGCTGTCAACCAGTCTGTATTATGATGGAACTTCTATCCCTCGAATCGCACATGGATTCATTGAGGTAGAGTACTGGACACCTGCACTGGAACACGGTGGAAATACATTGGGGTTTTCGAATAAATTGATCTTTGACCCGAAATCTAATTTTGGGTTAGTGGTGATGACCAACCAGTTCGAAGAAGAGGTATATTGTTTCGGTCTTGTCCAGAAATTGTTTGGGGATAATTACAGCACTAGCTCTGTAACCTCTGGAAATGATGGATATTATCTCACTACACGACGTTCCGGTTCTGGATTTACGAAGCTCTATTCGATTCTCTTGCTGAAAAAGTATTCCACATTTGATCTTAGTAACTTCACCAATGTTGTTGAGAAAGATGGTGTCGTTGAGAAGGTATCCTTTACTTACAATGATTATGTACGTGTATCAAGCTCAACGATGATCTGGATCATTGCCTCTTTAATAGCTCTTGCAATAGCCATCGTATTCAATTTAAGAGCTGTGATTGGCTATTTTATCCGATTATGTTTTTACAGATTGAAAAAATGGGAAAGACCCGGGACAGGGTTTGATAAATATCATGTTGCCATTAATATTGCAGGTCTGGCATTCCTACTGAATACTACAGTACTAGCCATGCGAGCATTGAGTTTAAACGCCTCTTATTCTTCGTTACGAATTCATCTCATCTTTAACCTGATTTATGTGATTCTAGCTTTAGCATATCTTGTCTTGCTAATCTACAAACTGTGGAAGATAAGTTACAGCAAAAAGCGAAAGGTCGTATATATCATGACCGGAGTATCGGCTTTCCTATTTGCTACTTTTATTGTGGGATGGGATTTGTACTTTTAGGAGGGCACTTATGAAGATGGATTGGAGTGAAAGACAGCAGTTCCTCATCTGGGACTGCTGTCTTTGTGTTTATACGCTCTTTGGCTTTTGAAGAAACTGTAAATGACCATTAGAATATTCAATAATAATAGACCTACATATCCATCTGTTAACTTTGTACGTTCAATCCACTTGTTCACTAACTCTCCAGAGAGAGCTTGTTTTCCTAAATATTTATTTATATCATTCGGATGGATTTCATCTATATATATAAGTGGAAACTCCATGCTGTTGGAAGAAGCAGCTAGCGGCGGATAGAACTCTACCCATTTCTGACCTGCCCATCGATCATACTTATAATGCAAGTCTGCGCTGGATTCAAGATTATCCCACCTGAGAAAACCCAATATGATTAGAATACAAAGTGTAAAGACGCTAAATATTAACTTCTTGTTATTCAAATATACCCCATCCTTAAGTGTGTACTACTAACAATATCACTGTGTGAAAACAATTTTATCATCCGTGTATATTCTATCAGCATTTTCCGTTATCTGTAAGTAGATTAATTCAATGAAATGCTAGTAAGTAAAAAACCAATCGATCAAAGAATCGTTGCAGCAGGTTTTCGAAGAAGCTAAACAGCGTGCAGGGATTGCAAAAAAGGTGAGTATTTATGCGCTGAGACACTCCTTCGCCACTCATTTGCTGGAAAACGGGAAAGATCTACGGTACATCCAGGTGCTACTCGGTTATACGTGTGCACGAACAATCCCAGCGCTATACGCATGTTAGTAGGAAAAATATTCATCGTATTCAAAGCCAATCGGATCATATGGATACGGGAGTTGAGCACCCCTATAATTCTCCCTTTTTCACCAAATTTTTCTTCGCAAAAATCACCGTATAGGTTATCATATACGTAGTTCAGATATCAGGCAGGAAGTGTGGTATTTACGAAGTACATAGATTAGGTGTTATCGGAAATCAAATTAATAAAATTGAAAAGCAAAATAATATAAAGGCGGATACTTGTATGAACAAAAAGTTGATTAATTCAGGTTTGATTTTTTTAGGTTTAATTTTTTTAATGGCATTTCCTTTCTTGATCAATATAACATTGATGGGAAGGACTACATCTATTACATATGGTACTACTGAATCCTGGATAGGTTTTTTTGCAAGTTATGCTGGAGGGATTTTTGGTGGTCTTATCGGTGGCCTATTTACTTATTTAGGGGTTAAACAAACAATTAGTAACCAAGTAAAGCAAAAATACATAGATGAATTCCCGGGAAAAATTAATTTGCTTAGGGAAACTATACTGGAACTTGAAAAAAAACATGATCTTTTTAGCCATAATGAACATTTTATTAAAGGTAAGCAGCCATTTGAAAATCCATCAACGTATTTTGATTCAATGTCGCTTTTAATTAATGAATCAACAGAAAAAGGAATTAAAATAGAAGCTACTCTTTATGAGAAAATGAAAGAAATCAGAAGTAGAAAAGATAAGATTCTTCTGGAATCAGTTAATCATCCTTTAATTTCACGTAAAATTGCTGATGATGAATTTGGAACAAATTCAAGAACTCCTGTAGAAACCATCGAGTTTAGAAAAAAAGTACAAGATGAAATGAATATTATATTAAAAGATCTTATAAACATTTTGGAAAATCAATCGAGTAAGATGGAAGAAATATTCAAAAAATATGTAGGTAACTAATTTGAGCGTATTTCAAAGAAGAAATTGACATCCTATAACATAATATTCACGCTACGGACATACGTCCGGGGTCCGGCATCCGCCGCACACCCGCCATCCGTCGGGTCGTGAATACAAGAACGCTATGTGCAATTGCCCTAAGAGTACATAAAAGATGAATTCAACAAAAGATACGAAATAAAAGCAAATATACAATTTAATATAATTAATATGCCATCAACTGTTAGGTGGAAATATATTGGGAGGTATAGTCCATGTTTGATAACTATAATCATATAAATGATTTTCTCGAAGCAAAAAAAGAATATGTATCATTTCGTGAAAAGGAACGAAAGAGAATTAAATTTTTACTAACCCAAAATGGCTATACAGTCAAAACTGGAAGTAAAGAAGGTAAAGGATCTTCAAGTTATACAAATAACGGAAAACTAGAAAAAAGTTTCGATTTGACTAATTGGAAATGGGTAGAAGCAACTAAAGGGGATATTCTGTATTTTATATCATTACAGGCTTTTGATAGAGATGCAAAATATAATAATTATCACGTTTTACTTGATAGAATCGGTATCTGTGCATTTCCTATAGAGGCAACAGAGATCGAAAAAGATTATTTCAAATGTATGGAGGATACCTTATTAGAGCTTCCCCTAAGTGAAAATGATCTTGAAGAATTATTAAAATCACTCGAAAAAATGGAAATTAAATTGGGATTAACAAAATAAAGGATAGAAAAAGGGTCAAGTGAATATGAATTTGAAATAAGGTTTGATAGCAATACGAAGAAGTGCGCAACAACACATAACATCATATTCACCCTACGTCGCCTCCGGCTACTTGGTCCGGGCCGAAGCAGGAAGATGAGGTTTCGAAGAAGTTGATTCAGTAGCAGGGAAGCCAATTCAGCCGGACAACCTTGCACTACCTAACCGCGTCGCGGCCACTCCCTACGGTCGTTTAAGGCAGTGAAGGTTCGTGAATACAGGAATGTTAGGCGAAACCACCCAGGAGTAATTGTATGAGGATCAAGGAAGGGGATAAATTGAATGATATTGAATTTGGAACTAGCGGATATTTTAGAAAAATCTGAAATTAATTATATGGTTGATCGAATGACTGCAATCAGAGAACGAGAAGGAAACCCTGAGGGAATTGAAATAAAACGATTCGGGGAGAGCACGGCGTTTTATAGTAAAACCATGCCATGGGGTCTTTTTAATAATGTAAAGGGAAGGATTTCTGAAGATGTCATTGAAGATATCTTAGACTTTTATAATGAGCGGGAAAGGAATTTTGAGATTCAAGTCATCCCGGGTAATATAAATCAAGAAGTTATGAAAAAACTCCATAATAAAGGCTTTTATCAATCAGGATTTCATACAACGCTTTTTTGTGAACCTGGAAATCTAAATTCGTTTGATCATCATAAACTGGAAATTCGTGAACTACTCGAAGATGAGTTTGATACATATGCAGAAATTCATTGTTTAGGTACAGGATTATCTCTTGATGGGAAAGAACACGTAGCTACGAATAACCGAGTACTGTTTTCCCGTCCTGGATGGCACTATTATTTGGGGTTGGATCAGGGCTATCCAGTTGCAGTAGCTGTAATGTATATAGAGAACAATGTTGCTTCATTAACATTTGCGACAACACTACCTGAATATCGAAATAAAGGATTTCAAACAAATTTATTACTTAGACGAATTAATGATACCTACAATAATTGTAATCTCGTTGTTAGTCAGTGCTCATTTGGCTCGCAAAGCCATCGGAATATGGAAAGAGTGGGTATGAGAATTGGATATACCCGGGCAACATGGACAAGGAATTAATTGTGAGGGGGAATTTAGGCTGGCATCGCCTAACATAGTATTCATGCTGTGACTCCTTTCGGTGCCTTGGTCTGCTAGATGGATTTCGGAGAGGTCTTTCGGCAGACAACCCCTTTGGGGTTCATGAATACAGGAACGTTATCTGAAACATCTTCAATATTGAAAACCATTCAAATCCAAATGAGAGTTACTTGATCTTAGGTTAATCCAACTTATTATGAGGAGTTGAAAAAAATGTATTGGGAAACCCTTCCTAATTGGTTTTGGTCACTATATTACTTGTTTTTATTAACAACATTAGTAACTGCAGTATTAATTGTTATACGAAAGAAAATAAGAAGTTTATCCATGGTAGCCATTGTTTTCACTGTAACGATTCCAATTATTGGGCTGATAAATAGTATTGGAAGGGCAGAAGGAATAAATGAATATGAACATTTAATTAGCCAATTACAACAAGGGGAAATTTGGTCTATGTATATAATTTTGGGTAATTTATTTTTGTTACTATGGTGGGTTTTGTTCTTACTCAAGATCAAGAGTAAAAATCAAGTGATAGTATAGAAGTACAAAGACCTCACTTTGTGGTCTTTCGAAGCATCAATCTACACTAGAAAAACCGACTCAAGTAATCATTAGGAATGAAATGTAAAAGTTATTCGAAGAAGGTAGAAAAATCAGATAACACCATATTCACACTTCGGGCTGCACCCTCGGTCCCAGAAGCGGCTTCGAGAAGTAATTGCTGTGGACACACGACTTCGTCGAGCGTCGTGAATATACGAAACGTTAGCAGAAATTGCCTAAGTACATTTAAACTAAGGAGATTAAAATGACTGATAACTATGAAATTACGCTAAAAACGAATTTTTCTTTTAACCAGATACAGTCTGCAGTATTTTTGGCAAGGAATGCTTTACAAGGGAGAAAAATAAAAACAATAGTAATGATGTAGTTACTCGAATTCAATATGAATCTTATGTTACAGGCGCGCTATTGTGTACAGTTGGTTATTTAGAAGCTACAATAAATGAATTTCTCTCCAATATAAAAGATGAGAATTATAATAACAATAAGAGATTGAAACCGAAGAAGAGAGAATTAATTAACTCAATGTGGGAACTGGGTATACCAAAGACAGCTAAATACAGTATTTTAGAGAAATATCAAATCGCTCTTACATTAGCTGATAAAAATCTTTTTAAAAAGGGAGTTAGCCCTTATCAAGATGTATATTTATTAATTCAAGTTAGAAATGCAATTACTCACTATGAGCCAGAATGGGTTACAACTGAATCGGAATTCCCAGTGCAGGTAAGGATGTCGAGCAAACACCTGAATATACTGAGTGGGAGAATCGTTATATTGTCAGCAAAGGCAAAGAAAATGAGAGGTTGTATATGCAGGGACTACGAGATGGCATTCAGCTCACAGTATCCTTGCTGGGTCAGTCGATGCCAGAGGAGACCGATACAGAGGCTTGATCCACTAATGCGAACCCATAAGTCAGGGGAAGCTGCCTAGATCTTAACTTAAAAACTGGAGCGGAAGCGTGAATCTTGCGCTTCCGCTCCAGTTTTAATGCTCTACTTTTCCAAATTCTAAATTAAGGAAAGGAGGGCTTTGAGTATGTGTTAAGCTTAAACAAACAAGGGTAGAAGCGAGGTATGGTTATTATGAAAAAAAGATCTAAATACTTAATCTTGCTTTTTATGTTTATTTTGATTGTGTTTATTCTACTTTTTTTGAATACGGACAAAAAGGAAGCCAATGAGCCAATGGTTAATGGCAATATCATTCACGTCAAAAACTTTGATCTGGATGCCAAATCAACGAATTTAAAGACAATGACACAAGGATCGATATTCGTTGAGAGTGAGAAGCAGCATATTGATCATATCAAAATAGTAGCACATATAGAGATTGACCCCGCTGACTGGGGTGGTGTTGCATTCTATATCCCTGATCAATGGAGTGTCTCCAGCATCACCAGCAGTTATCCTGAACATCAATCGAAGTTGAAGCCTGCTGAGTATGTATCCACCTGGATGGATTCTTCTGATGACTCTTCATGGCGCACAATGATTGAAATTGGGAGAGAACGAAATTACATAGCAAATGGCGGAGGTACTGGAACGATTGTGATCGAATTAAGTCCAGATAAAAAGGGTGAGTCCCCCTCTAATTCATTAAAAATTGGTATTGAGGTCGGGTCAGAAGATAAAGCTGGAAAAAGAGTTATGGGTACAGATTCTGTTGAAGTTCCTGTATTTTAAAGTGCCGGGTTAACTAGATATAGAAAACAAGCCGAAGCGGTGGCAATGCACGCTTCGGCTTGTTTTTTTATTCTTTTATTGTGGCCCTTGTTACTTCTTCAATCCTTACTTCGCACTTACCGATTTAAACCAATCATTCACTTCTTGCGTGATTTGATCTCCGCCATTGGATTTCCAGTTGGCGACGAATTGGTCAAAGGCATCAACCGGCAGTTTGCCGTAGATGATTTTGTTGAAGGTTTCCATCTCGGATTGGCGGAGCAGGTTCCATTTGGATACCATGGTTGGTGTTGCAGCGCCAGTAAAGTAGTTTTGTTTACGAATGTCGATTTGCGACATGACGACTTTGGCAGCGTCCCAGTTTTCCGGTTTACGGAACTCGGCCATTTGTTTCTCGTAAGGTGTTTCGGGCTTCTCGCCGTTAGCCAGTTTCACGAGTGTTTTCATATACAGATCCGGGATACGGGCCGGACCAGTCAGGAACGGGAATTCGTTGGAGAAGTCTTTGATCTTCTCTCTGTTACTGGTCGGCTGTCCATCTACGATGTCCCAATCGTAGCCTTTGGCGAAGCCGTGTTCGTATTCACTGCCCGTAGCGGGGTTCGCCAGGTTATCGAGCAGATAGTTGTAGTACAGGAAGATCGCTTCGGGATGTTTCGCATCCTTGTTGATCATGATGCTCGCGTTGACGCCAGAGTTCTGCCACTTCGTTCCGATTTTGCCATCTGGACCTTCTGGAATGGGATAGGCTTTATAATTGGCGTCAGGTAAGTTCTTGATGAGGTCGGGAGCAGGCCAGTCTGGAACCCAGTTGGCACCAGGCAGAATACCTGCGGCACCTTTGGTCCAGCTTTCGGCTGCTTTACGTTCGTCCCACAGGGCGGAGTCGGCATGAATATATCCTTTTTCCATCCATTCACTGAGCTTGGCAAGTGCTTGTTTTGCTCCGGGATTAACAGAGCCGTATTCCAGATTACCGTTCGCGTCCTTGTTCCATTGCTCTTGGACTGTTCCGTATGCGCCGAATAACCAGTCGAGCGAGCCCATCCAGGTATTCGTATTACTTTTCAGCGAGATTGCGAGTGGGAAAACTTCATTTGGAGATAGGCCATCCGGATTCTCATTTTTGAATTTATCCATGATGTTCTCTAGATCTGCGATAGTCTTAGGAGCCTCCAGATTCAGCTTCTCCATCCAGTCTTCTCTAAGCCACAGCAGGGTATCGTCGTTATCCGTGTACTCCATGATGGGCATATTGTATTTCTTTCCATCCTTGGTGAACGGATACCAGAGCTCGGGATGCGCTGCCGCATGGTCCTTGAGCGTTTTATTCGCATACTTGTCGAACAACTCATCAATGGCGATGAATTGACCAGAGTCGATCAATTGATTCGTCAATACCGCATTGGTGGGTACCGTTACGAAATCAGGCAGTTTCTCACCAGAGGCGACAGCAAGTTGAAGTTTCTGTCTGTACTGATCATCACTGGCTGGATACCAGGTATCTTTATGCTTCATGCCCAGCGTTTCGAGCATCCAGCGATCGTGTACGTTATTTTCTTTGGTATCTCCTTGCACGTATTTCTTCGGCATTAATACCGAGCTGAACTCGATGGGTGGGTCGTATTTTCCTTTAGCAAAAGCAGCTTCTGCTTCAGCTGAGCCGACAGTTCCCGGTGTATTATTGGTACCATTGTCACTGGCTGTCTCGCCACTGCCGCACGCAGTGATCGTGATGAGCGCGATAACCATGATCAGTGACCACCATGTTTTTTTGAATTTGATCATTGTTCAATCCCCCTACGGTGTATGATCTTTACAGTGTAACTGTACCAATTTGTGCGGGAGTGCATCTATATGAGTTTGTTAGTTTCCATAGGACTCTATTAGTGAATGTTCAAATGAATGTTCAAATGAAGTTCAAAAAATTCGGTTTTCAGTACCGAGAAGATGGGATAAAGCTAGAAATGGAGTAGCGGAGCGTAGGCAAACTACGTGAGCAACGGACATTTCGGCTGAATTCCATATTCGATGCTGATGATGCCGTGAGGCATCCTTCGTAATCAAAAGCGGATTTTTTGAACAACCTCTAAGATGTTATTTGTGCTGGTCTCTGTATTCCTGCGGCGTAACGCCAAACTGGCGTTTGAACACTTTGATAAAATAAGCCGGGTCCATATAACCAATCTCTATGCTGATTTCGTACACTTTTTTGGTGGTCGTGACCAGCTTGTGGCAGGCCCGATCCATACGCAGACGCGAGATATAATCACTGATGCCTTCGCCCGTTTCGATCTTATAGATCTTGGACAAATGGGTCGGGTGCAGATTAACATGGTCGGCTAGTACACGTAAAGACACATCCAGATGCAGGTTCTTATCTGTAAAATCCTGAATCTTCTTCACATACTCGGAACGGATGTCCTTGATCTCGTTGGACGTGCCTTCCTTGAGTTTGCCCAGCACACTGAGCGACCATTTCCGCAATTTGCTGATGGTAGCGAAAACTTCCCCACTTTGCAAATCCTCGACATCATTGCCCATTAAAGTGGTCAGAGTCAGCTTGTTCCGATGGGCAATATTGGTGAATGAAGCCGTAATGAGAAAACCAGCCTCCATGCAATGCTCCCATGATTCCGACCATTTCTCATCCAGTTCCGCGCAGACCGCGCGTATTTTCTCTTCGGCAGCATCCCATTGTCCGCTCTCTAGCAAACTAATAAAGGTGGGTGGGGTGTACAGCACGTCCAAGGGGCCTTGCGCCGCAGGTGTCTCGACATCGCTGACACGCATGACAAATTCGCGTTCATCGCCAACAATCTGCCGGAAATAGGCGGAAGCCTGGCGGAAACGATCGTAAAGTTGATCCGGAAAGGTGAACCACTCGGTGATAACGATGGAGAGGGAGCCTTTCAGAAACTGTTTTACTTTGGATTGGAGCTGAATCGATAGCTTCTCCAGAATGGTTTCTTTCCCAATATCGCCTTTCCGTTCTTTCAACTGAAGCAAAAACACCAGATATCCGTGCTCCTCCTTGACGCCCCACACTTCCATAAACTCACCCATAGTCTCTTCCGCCATATTGATGATCGCATATTCGATCAGGGTCTGATCATTGCTATCATAGTGTCCGAATTCTTCTTCCAAACGAACCAGCATTAATGCGGCATCCCCGGTGTGAAAGGGGAGATTGTAATTGGCGAGCTTCCGATCCCATTCGGCAGCGGCGATTCGTTGTCCCTGCAAAGCCCCTAGGAGCAGTCGCCCCCGCAAATGGGGGAGATTCTCTCGCAACGTAAACTGCGTTCGTGTCAGTGAACTGACCATTTCCCATTCATTGTTCAATTGATCAATGGCCTTCTGGACAGCGCCCATTAATTCATCGTCTGTTGGCGGCTTCAGCAGATAGTCCACAGCTTCGAACTGGATGGCTTTTTTGGCGTAATCAAATTCGGAATATCCGGATAACAGAATACATTTTATTTTTTTGTCCCGGATGCGGATGCGTTCGATCAGTTCAATGCCTGTCATTTCAGGCATCTGGATGTCCGAGATCACGATATCGATGGGGTGGGTGTCGATCATTTGAAGTGCTTCGTGTGCCGAGTATGCTTTATGCACATGTTCGATCCCCAGTGTGTGCCAGGGCTTGGTCATGGACAGGTTATCGACCCAGTGAGCTTCATCGTCTACGATCATCATTTGCATGGTGTATTGTCTCCCTTGGTGGTTGAACTAAAGGTATATTTACACTTGCCACTCCGATGACAGAACAACCTTCCGATCGCTGTTACCCCCAGATTTTCTGATTCACTTTTATAAAGGTGAAAATCCGTGGATAAAGGTGAGCACTTCGTTTCTTCAGGTTTTTTCTGTCCTCTGCGTTCACGTGTAAATGGTTCGTTCAAATCAAATAGTCAACGTATATTATCGGTATTACCTTTATCGGAATCTGTGTCCTCTTTTGGTATCTCCCAGATGATTTCGGTTCGGAATCCGCCAAGTGGGGATGGGCCAAATAGGAGGTAGGAATGACTGCCGAACAGGTGCGTGATTCGTTGGTACGTATTCCAAAGGCCGCAGCCCATTTCTTCTTGTAAGGGTTCCTGCATCTTCAAGTTCAGCGCTTCGTATTGTTCCGGGCTTAAGCCTGGGCCGTCGTCGTCGATGTATATTCTGCCAAAACCATTCAAGCGCTCCCCGGTAATTCGGATTTCCCCGGATGAATAGGACTTGGCCACGCCGTGTATCACGGAATTCTCGACCATCGGTTGAAGCATTAATCGTGGTACAGACTGGGCAAGCATATCCTCTGGGATATCGATGTGATACTCGATGCGACCATTCCGCAGTTTCTGGATATCCAGATAGTTGATCAGCAGCTTGATCTCTTCTTGTAGCGACGACGTCTCCCGTTCCATACGGGTGGTGTAGCGATAGTACGCACTTAGGTTATGCGCCATGGAGACCACGGCTTGCTCGTCCTTCATCTGGGCCATGTTGATGATATAACCTAGACAATTATATAGGAAATGCGGATTGATCTGCGCTTGTAATTGTTTCAGCGTAGCTTCCCGGGCTCTAATTTTCTCATGGAAAACATTCTCGATCAGATCCTGAATCTGATGGGACATATCGTTGAATCGGCGGAACAGGAATGAGAACTCATTCTGGTTTTTGCTATACAGTCGGACAGAATAGTCCCCTTGTTCTACACGGCGTAAACCTTTGATCAGCTTTTTGATCGGATATTGAACATTCCGGTACAGCAGGATCGACGCAGAGATACCCACTACTAGCAGCAAAATCATACAGGTGTAGAACAGATTCTGACTCAGCGAGATAGGTTTCAAAATCTGATACAGTGGAATCACGTCAACCAGATGCCAATCCAGATAAGTGGACTTCACGGAGCTAACCAGATAGTTCTTACCGTTCAGCTCTACGACATCCTGTGTAGTATCTTCCGGAGAATGCGTGTCCAGATACTGAATGAGTTCTGCGGACAACTGCTTGTCCGCGCTGCGATTCAGAATGGGTGAATTTCCTTTGTGATACAAGAAAGGATCGCCTTGTCCACCCGCTTTATACGTATCCAGCATATTTTGAATGTTCTCATAACTGAAGCTGGCTTCAATCACCAGATTGCTTCCCGTGAGCATCCCCGGCTGTGCCAAGGAATCGGTATAGAACCAATAGAAGGAATTTAGTTCATCCTCTGATACGGCTCCTTGATCCCCATAGGTCCATCGTCCGCTCATATTTTTTTTCAGATACTCCTCATCATATCCTGTGGTTCGATTGTAGTTGGCGATGACATCCTCATTCTGCTGTGAATGCACCGCATATCGGGTGGGCCATATATCCGTAACGCCGGTTTGCAGCGTCATCTTCTCTTGTATCACATAACGGGTCTGCATCCGGTCATACCGATCATCCCACATATTGAGGCCGTTGAATGCTCTGACATTCGGGTCTCGGGAGAGAATGAGGCTGAAATCCATCATCTGGTTGATGCGGGAGTCGATCTGACTGGACAGAAACGTAAGTTGTTTTGTGTTGGAGATCTGCAGTTCTTTGCTGACGACATCATAGGTGACGTTATTCGAGTAGGTGTACATGATTAGAATGGGGATGAACAAGACCACAATTAACAAGTTTATTTTGGCAAAAAGACTGAATGGGGATCTGGTTTTACCTTGAAAAGGCATTAAGCGCTTCCATATATACATGAAAAGTCTCCTTCTAATTCGTGTGTAAACTACCTCTTCTGATGATACCCTAACAAAACACTATCAAGCCTAACAATGTTATATAGCAGACCTCAGTATGGCTTGATACTATTTATATCAGAGAACCCGATCACACACAAAAACTTTTTTTGGGAACAGGAGAAGCGCTATGGAGGCTAAATTGGAGGGTAAGCGGATCCCGCAGGAAAGCGTTGGGAACAAGCTGGATAAAAAGAGAAAAAAACGCTACAAACAGCCATGGATTCTGCACTTCATGGTGTTGCCGGCGGCCATTATGGTCTTTATATTTTCATACATTCCGATGTCCGGGATTTTGATGGCATTTCAAGATTATAAACCTGCACTGGGATTTTTCAATTCCGAATGGGTAGGACTGAAGCACTTCAGGTACATGTGGGAAAATGATTATTTCTTGCAGATTACGTGGAACACGTTGTTCTTTGCCTGTACGAAGATCATCATGAACCTGATCATTCCGTTTGTCTTCGCCTTATTGCTCAACGAGGTACGGAAGATGGCACTGAAAAGAACGATTCAAACGCTTGTGTATCTTCCTCACTTTCTGTCCTGGGTCACCCTGTCTGGTATTCTGATCGACATTCTGGCACAGACGGGTATTCTAAATCAGTTTCTAGTCTCGATCTTTGGCATCAAACCAATCTTCTTCCTCGGGGATGGCAGTTGGTTCCGATTTACGGTCATTGCAAGTGATGTCTGGAAAGAGTTTGGATTCAACACGATTATCTTCCTCGCGGCATTATCCGGCATTAATCCATCACTTTATGAAGCGGCTGAAGTAGATGGGGCGGGACGCTGGAAACAAACGGTCTATATTACCATCCCGGCTCTTATTCCGATTGGGATCGTAATCGCAACGCTGGCACTGGGTAATGTGCTCAACGCCAACTTTGACCAGATCTTTAACTTATATAGTCCATTAATATATCAGCAGGGGGATATTATTGATACGTTTGTGTATAGAGAAGGTCTGCTAAGTGGTCAGTTCAGTTTCGCTACCGCGGTGAACCTGTTCAAATCCGTCATCAGTTTGATCCTGATTGTGATCTCCTACCGACTGGCTTACCGATTCGCCGGATACCGAATTTTCTAGAAAGGAGGACGAACTGATGTATCATAAAACGATGTCCTACCGCATATTCAGCATATTCAACAATGTGTTCTTAACCATCATTTCGCTGCTCTGTTTGCTGCCTTTGTATCACTTACTTATGGTATCGCTCAGCGCATCTGCACCTGCCAATGCGGGGTTAGTTACGCTCTGGCCGATTGGTTTTACACTGGAGGCCTATGCGAAGACGTTTGTTAACGCCAATTTTCTCTCCTCCTTGTGGGTGTCCGTTGAGCGGACGGTGCTTGGTACAGGGCTAGCGCTAATTGTGAACACAATTGCAGCATACGCCCTCTCCAAGGAGACACGGGTGTTCCGTGCACGTAACATCTATCTATGGTATTTTGTCATTACAATGTTATTCAGCGGCGGCCTTATTCCGGGGTATATCCTGATCTTGAAGCTTGGCCTGATGAACTCATTGTTGGCCCTGATCCTGCCAGGATTGGTTGCAGTGTTTAATATCATTCTGTTGCTCAATTTCTTCCGTACCGTGCCCAAAGATCTTGAAGAAGCTGCATTTATCGATGGAGCAGGACACCTTCAGACGTTTATCAAAATTTATCTGCCCGTGTCCGTGCCTGTCATTGCTACAGTATCCCTGTTCATGATGGTTGGGCATTGGAACGCATACTTTGACGGAATCATCTACATCCGTGATGCGGAAAAACTGCCACTCGCGACATTCATGCAGACGATCATCGTGCAGGCCGATATGTCGAGAGTTGACCCGGAAATTGTCGCCAATCTGTCTCAGCGCACGATTCGTGCGTCACAGATTTTCATCAGTGCACTGCCAATCCTGCTCGTGTATCCGTTCCTGCAACGTTTTTTTGTGACCGGAATCGTGGTTGGGGCTGTGAAAGAGTAGTTGAATGTAGGAAATGAATAGGATTGTAAAATGGAGTCACTGAACTGGGGAAGGCCAGGGAGGTGGCTTCTTTTTTGTGTATGGATAAAGAACGTTGCATATATGTAGTGTATTACCTTTATTTGAATAAAATGGTACGATGAGAAATATGATCTTATTTTTAAAGCGAGTTTTACTAGTGCAGTTAGATAGAGAAGAAAATAGTAATGATAATAAATGCAGGAGGGAATTCAAAATGGAATTTAGAAGAATAACTTGGGATAATTTTATCGAATGTATTGAACTTAAAGTCACTCCAGACCAACAAAGATTCATATCCTCGAACCAACATGCACTTGCTGAAGCGTACGTTGCCTCAGATGAGGGGCAGATTATTATTACTTTTGCAGTCTATAAGGAAGATAATATGGTAGGTTTTATTTCGATGTACTATGATGACGGGGATGGCAATTTTGATTATAGCAGTTATGGCATCTTCAAGATGATGATTGACCAGCGATACCAAGGTAAGGGATATGGTAAAGAAATGGTAGTAAAAGCAATCGAGTATGCGAGAACTTTCCCACGTGGAAAAGCCAAAGTTGTAGAACTCACCTACAAACCTGAAAACCTAGCTGCGAAGAAAATTTATGACTCTCTTGGTTTTATTCAAACTGGTGAAATATTGGCATGTGGCGAAGTACAGGCGGTATTAACTTTGTAATTGTCCGTTACAGCTCCAATCCTGCTCTTTCTTCATGAAATTTACACCTTGATTTGGGCTATTCAAATCACCTATTTCCGAATCGGGCGAAGCCCAAATTGAGAGAGGATGAATACGATGATGGATCAAAACTTGAAACAAGCAATAGTCAGGGGAGAAACTTCGCTAGGCATTGAATTTGGCTCCACACGAATCAAAGCTGTACTCATGGATCACCATTTTAATACCATCTGTTCAAGCAGTTATGAGTGGGAAAATCAATTGATTGGCGGTTACTGGACTTACCATATCGATGAAATGATTCATGGGTTGCAACAAACTTATCATCAATTAAAGCAAGAGATTGAAAAAAATTATGGTGTAACGATACAAAAAATTGGCTCAATCGGATGTTCTGCTATGATGCAGGGTTATATTGCACTTGATCAAAATGGGGAGTTATTGGTTCCGTTTCGTACATGGCGTAATGCCACAACGGGGAAGGCTGCATCAGAGCTAACCGAGAAATTCCAGTTTAAAATTCCAGAGCGCTGGAGCATCGCACATTTGTATCAAGCGATTTTGAACGGAGAAGAGCATGTTACGAACATCAATTATATTACGACGTTATCGGGTTACATACATCGGCTGTTAACTGGCAGTAAAGCTATTGGTATAGGGGATGCCTCAGGTATGTTCCCAATTGATGAATCCACACTGGAATACCATGAAGATATGTTGAAGAAGTTTGACGATATAATTGCCGACAAAGGCTACACGTGGAATCTTAAAGATATTTTACCTAAAGTGTACACTGCAGGTGAACATGCCGGATATCTTAGTGAAGCTGGTGCCCGACTGTTAGATCCATCAGGTAACTTGGAATCCAATATTCCACTTTGCCCTCCGGAAGGCGATGCTGGAACAGGCATGGTTGCTACGAATAGTGTCCAAAAACGTACGGGTAACATTTCCGTAGGTACATCGATTTTTGCCATGATTGTATTAGAAAAAAACCTATCTAGGGTATACCCTGAGATTGACATCGTGACTACACCTGATGGCAATCCTGTGGCTATGGTTCTTGCGAATAACTGCTCCAGCGATATTAATGCCTGGGTCGACTTGTTCCGTGAGTTTTATGAGGCGATGGGACAGAAACCCGATATGAACCAGTTATTCAGTGTGTTGTTCAATGAAGCACTGAAAGCTGACGCTGATGGCGGTGGCTTACTGAGCTATGGCTACTATTCAGGCGAGAATATTACAGGAATTGCAAAAGGTCGTCCGTTGTTCGTACGTTCTCCAGAGAGCCGTTTCAATCTGGCAAACTTTATGAGAGTCCATCTGTTTGCTGCATTTGCTGCACTAAGGCTCGGGCTGGATATTCTCACACAGAAGGAGCACGTAACGATTGAGCACATTTGGGCGCATGGCGGATTGTTCAAAACCCCACTAGTCGCTCAAAAAATGTGCGCAACCGCACTGAATATTCCCGTGTCGGTCATGTCTACCGCTGGTGAAGGTGGCGCATGGGGAATGGCTATTTTGGCTTCCTACATGGTTAATAAGCAGCAGCACGAGGGTTTGGCGGAGTACCTTACTACTAAGGTGTTTATTGATGCAGAAGGACAAGAGATTTCTCCAAATAGCGCGGATGTGAATGGATTTGCCTTGTTCATGGAGCGTTACACAGAAGGACTGGCCATTGAGCAGTCAGCGGTAGATCATTTCGTGGAAAATGGGAAAAAAGCCTGAGATGTAATCATATTTCTTGAACAGAGGAAATTGGAACGAAGCCCGTTGCCTACACTATGATGCCCTGTTATAATTTCGATATATCTATCGTATTGGGGGTTATGACGTGGCAATATGGATAATGCCGGATTGCTCGTTCGCTAGAAAGCCTTACGCAAAGCCTGAATAGGGGCGGACTTTGTGTAGGGCGCGACAAAAATGAGATTGTTGCCCTGAAATCAATATCAACATAATGTTACATCCCGCAGGCTTTGCACCTTATTTGTTCTTCCAATAAAAATAAGGGGCTGAACGCCATGCAAACACCATTTATTCAAAATCATCAATATAATTATATTCAAAAACAAGCTGATTTCCTGCTCAAAACGCTACGCTCGGTTGTGGATCCCAAAGTATTGGAAACCGTCCGTTATACGGTCGGCACAAATGCGGTGAGCAACTTCGATGAACTCACTCCGGGGCAGAAGCAACTGTTGGAGCAGTTATCCACGTACGAGACGACACATGAATTGCAGACGTATCTGAATCAGCTTGAATCATATCTGATTCCATATCCGCAAGTATCGGCAAAGCAGATCCAAAAGCTGTTTCCAAAGGCCAAAAAGCTCAAAGTGCCGGATCTGGAGTTAGTCGATTACGCACGTACTACCTATCTGAGATGGACTGACATTGCGACGAGCCGTTTGTTCATCGTGTACCCGTACGAAGGCAGATTCCTCGGTATTGAGGGACGGATTACACCCACGAACAAAAAAGGGTACTGCATGTTCTGTCATCGTCATCAGGAGCTCGGATTCTTCAACGTGAAGACCAAGGCTCATTCGCCAGATAACTTTTCTTCCATTGCCCAGTACGTATGCATGGATAACACAGCTTGCAACCATAGCATTACCGATATTACTATGCTGGAGAAGTTTCTTCTCTCGACAGTAAAATAATGCAAGACACACAGGCAGGGTCGCTCTTCGGAGCGACCTTTTTGCCGTGTTCAAGTATAGTAATCCGCTATTGAACGTACCACAAAACTTCAGAATTCATATTCGGGTCATACCTTTTTTCTCATACGATCATGGAGTCGGAATATCGTTGGCATAGTTCAGTCCCAAGTGATGTGCATGGTTCAGCAGTACCTCATAATGCTCAGGCTTGGATTCCAACGTTTCATATAAAAACTCAACCCTCGATTGGGACACGCCGCAGTAATCGGCAATTCCCACATTGAGCAGGTTGGCGATCGATTGACCATAGTTGCGCTTCTGCACCTGTTCTTCCGTCACACCCGAAAGAGCGATCCACAATATCTGCTGATGAGGGAGCTTATTAGCGCCATAGGCAAATCCGTTGTTCATGACACGATCTACATAACCTTTCAACATGGCTGGCAGATGCCACCACCAGAGAGGAAACACAAAAGCCACAGCATCGTGTTTCTTCAACCGCTTAATCTCGGTTTCAACCTCAGGCGAGAACACCTGATTTTCTTGGGTATAGTCTGGTTCATCCATCTCTCGGAGAATTGGATCGAAGCCAATCCCATGCAAATCCAATATCTCATAACCGTGACCAGCATCGGTAAGACCCTGTGCAAAACGTTGAGCTACCTGAAAGGTCAAGGAGTCTTTTCTTGGGTGGGATACTACAACGAGTACGTTCATCTTATCTTTCACTACCTTTCTGGATTGCAGTCTTGTAGCCATAAATCAGTGGCTGATGCTATTATAAACAGGTATGAAAACATCTGGAAGTACGCACTTTGATGTTCTATAGGAAGAATGAAGTGCTATAGGAACATTAAAGTACCCTAAATGGATGCCTCGAAATAGGCTCAAATAATAGAAAAAAGAGCAGTAAAAAGATTATATTTTCACTTGGGATACAGCCTATTTATGGAGGGGTTCAGAATGACAGAACATGGAGAAACGAGTGCTCCAAAAAAATATAAAGTAGGCGTGGAAGCGGCCTTGGAAGTAATGGGTGGGAAGTGGAAGCCTTTGATTATTTATCATTTGATGACAGGACGTAAACGCACGTCGGAGCTTCGAAGATTGATACCGGACATTACACAGAAGATGCTGACAACACAGCTCAGAGGACTTGAAAAGGATGAGATCATACAGCGCAAGGTATATTCAGAGGTACCTCCCAAAGTGGAATATGAGTTAACGGACTACGGCTGGGGACTCAAGCCCGCCCTGGATCATTTATGTTATTGGGGAGAAGAGCATCTGGACAAAATCCACGGGGATAAATTTAAAGTTATGGAGGATTTCGATTCTCAGGAAAGTTGAAGAGAGGGGCACAAGAAGGTGGATGGTACAGAGCACATGAAACAGGTAGTTCCCATTCGTTGTGAAGGCATTGCTGTAGTTCTGTTGAAGAAAAGCCTCGATCAATACCGTGTACTGATGCTAAAGCGGGCTGGTCGTATGTTGCATAACGAGTGGTGTTATGTTGGCGGCGGGATAGAAAAGGGCGAGAAGGCATGGGAAGCTGCACTTAGAGAAGTTCACGAGGAGACAGGTATTACGGAAGTCCGGTTGTATTCTGCCAATCAATTCGAACAATATTATTCACCTATGGGGGAGTATATCTATACCGCTCCCGTATTCGTAGGATATGTAGATGAAAGCCAGGTTGTCCGGTTAAATCATGAACATACCGAGTACCAATGGATGACGTTTGACGAAGCCAAAGAAAATGCGGCATTGCCTGGGATTGATAACATTTTGGATTTTGTTGAAAGGCATTTTGCCAGAAAAGCCCCTTCCGAGTGGCTTCGGATTAATGGTTAGAATAATTAGGAGGTGGAACTCATCACATACAAGACGATTTATCCAAGAGCATGGTTGAGCCTATTATGTATGTTGGTCATTGAAGCTATGTTTTTCAGAAATATTATTTATGATGAAAATGGTATTATGAAGTACTTCCTGATCGTTATATTGACCTTTATTCTCGGTTATATCGTTTTTCTGCTCTGGCGTTTGTTTTTCACTAAACCCAGTATTACGCTGGAAAGCGATCATGTGATTTCTATGAAACTTCAGAGATATGATGCATCTCAGATTGAGTGTATTTATATGAATTACAGACGGATTGGCATCAAACTCTATGGTAAACGGTTAGTGCCGATGGATCTATGTTTTTATTTTCAACGAGGTCAGGAATCCACAGGCGTAGAAGCTGTGCATGAATGGGCGGCGCGAAACAACAAAGAGATCAAACATAAATTTTTTCAAACCTTGGGGTAGAACAGTGTTTGTGAATATAAGGAATCGTTGAGGCTGAGGATTTTGGAGGCGTAGCGATGCAAACAATAGAGCAGTTTCTAACGAGATCAGGTCTATGCTTCAATAGCAAAGTAGATTCTATAAATCAGCAGGAGAGATGCATATGAAATATCTAACAAAAGAATGGTATGAGCTTTGTCAGCAGACACATCTTCATTTTGGTTTAAGAGTACATAACGGAGCTAACAAGTTAGATGAAAATCTATTTTTAAGGCTGTATAAAAGAAAGGAAAAAGCGGATGTGAAGCAGGAGCGAGAGTTATATAACTTGGACCCACGTTACATGCTGGAGCATAATGGACAGGTGCTCACTCGCGTAGACAAAGCTTTCGGTGAGGAAGAAGTGACTGAAGAGGATCAGATCGTATTTCACATGCCTCCGGAAGAACGAGCGCATATAGAGAAACTCATTGCAGAATATGATGTACGTCCTCCGTTTGATGAGAAGAAATGTAAGGAAGAGTACAAAGAATCGATGGAGTCGAGTTTTCAATACAAGGCGGAACATTTGCCAAAGGAAATCGTTGAACAAATTGCGGATATCCGTGTATTTACGTTGGGTTATTGCACGAGAGAAGTAATGCTACAGTTAAAGAAACAGAGTGAAGAAAATAGGAGAGAGATGGAGCGTGTATCGAATGAATACAGGGAAGCCATTTTAGCGCAGGATATTCCCGATGAAATTCGTAGCCGGATTCAATTTCATGATTGTACAGTGACAGAACTGCTGACAGGGGATGAAGTGGTCATTCGTTTTGACACCCGTGGGGGCTTCACCAACATAAATAAACTTACGCTGGTTGCACCCGAAATCATCAAGCAAGACGGTGGGATTGTAGGCAGTTACTGGCTGTATCAAGAGCTGTATCGAATCGATAACGGATATGAGCTTCATGTTCTATTTGATGGAGAGCATATGCCTGAATTGATTGTTCGCTGTGCTGATATCCTCGTAGAGGAAGAATGAGAGAGCCTAAGGGGAAGAACATGGAGGAAATATAGTGAAGATTAGCACCTTAGAAACCAAATTAGCTTCAAGATACAATGAGTTCGATCCTGAACAGGATGGGAATAAAAATACGAAGTTCTCTGACATTATTATTGATGGTACATCGCTCTATCAAAGGCTGAAAAAACATGATTTGGTACCTTGTCTCGGATGGGGAAGCGATGAATATCAAAGGCTTCTTATTGATTATTTTTTACTTAAGAAACCACATGAATCCATGTATTATAGATATCCCATTTTAGTGTGTCCCTGGTGTGGGGATGAGGAGTGTGGATTTATTTCTGTAAAGATTGATAGGGAAGAGGATGTTGTGATCTGGAGAGATTTCATATTGAACGACAAGAAACTACAGGTAGGCCCGTTTTATTTTGGTTGGGAAAATTATAAACAGGCCATCGAAAATACGTTTGGTACGGCAGGAATTCAGTAAGGAAAAAGGAGGATGCAGGAAATAGAGATGGAATGGACCACCAGTACATTTGGTTATTTATCTACTCCCGTATTTGTCGTGGGCTTTGCATGTTACTTCTTTCCTGATTTTCTATACAAAATATTTGTCCTGATGAGATATCGAGAAATTAAACCGAATTACGAGTTTGAAGATAACCCACCTAATAGTGATATCCCTAAACATATCGAAATAATATTAAAAGTACTAGGCACCATAATGGTTATATTAGGGATGATATGGTTTTGGTTTTCAGAAGAGTTTTATAACATATTATTTTGACAGCAAGGAGTTGAACACCATTTTGGAGTTTTATGGAGCTTTAGTAGTATCACTTATATGTTTAATTGTCGTTCTTATCTTTGCAGCAATTGTACGTCATGCGATAGATTCATCCAAAACATCGAAAAAGCTGGATGTATTAATCAAAGAAGTACACTATCTGAAAACTGAGATTAGAAAATTGCAACACCATAAGCAGCAAGATGGTAGTAAGCATATTATTGATGAGAAAGTATAGATGAACGACAAGACTTGAAATTTTTCTAAGAAGGGAACGGACCTTGATGAACCCACAGGTGAACGTACAAGCTGTTTTTATAGACAGAGATGGAACAATTGGTGGTACAGGTCATTTTATTCATCCGAGAGATTTCAGGTTATACCCCAATGCTCAAGAAGCAATTATGCATTTAAAACGAGAAGGAATTATGGTACTGGCTTTTACGAATCAATATCGAATCTCACGTGGAGAAGCGAGTGTTGAGGATTTTGAAGAGCAATTTCGCGAGTACGGATTCGATCACTCCTATATATGTCCGCATGAGCAAGAATGCAGTTGCAGAAAGCCTAAACCCGGAATGTTATTACAGGCATCAGAGGAACTTGGTCTGGATTTATCCAAATGTATCGTTATTGGAGATGTAGGAGATACAGACATGCTTGCTGCCCATGCCGTAGGAGCGACCAAGATCATGGTGCGAACAGGCTGGGGGGAATCTTCATTAACCAAATTCAGAGACAAATGGATGGAGACCGAACCTGATTATATCGCAGAAGATATTTGGGATGCCGTACAATGGATCATTCATGGAAGATAATTCAGATCCTAGTTATTATGAGGAGAACCATATGTTAATTAATCCAACGATTAATGAGATCAATGACTTATTCAAGATGCATCATATCGACGAAGAAATATCTGAAATTCAAAGTTTGTCAGGTACCACAGCTGGACGTGTTTATCGGTTGAGTACAAGTCTGAATAAGCACTATATTTTGAAATCAGATGAACCCGAACAGATTCACATCGCCCAGCAGTTTTTGGATACGTATAAGAATTCTTCGTTACTGCCTGAAGTTTTGTTGACGGATCCGGATAACACTTATTTCATTTATACGTATATGGAAGGTACGACCCATTTCAACCGGGGCCAGAAAAGAGACTGGTTAACTCGTCTGGTGAAAGAGTTATTCAATACATATGTGCGTTCTTCAGAGACGAAATCATGGGGCAGAATGGAGTTCCCACAGAGGACCTGGAAAGAATTCAATCAGATTAGTATTCAAGAAGCAAAGATGAATATCGGAAGTGTTTTAACAACAGATGATTATAATCTGGTTCAATCTATAGTGGACCGCCTGTTTCATGAGCAAGAAGAGAAGTTTCTTTTGCATGGCGATACTGGGGTTCATAATTTTGTGTTTGCTCAAAATGAACTCATCGGCGTCATTGACCCATCTCCAATGGTTGGGCCTATCCTCTATGATTTCTTGTATGCTTTTAGCTCTTAGCCGGATGATATCAACACCGAAACATTAATTGCTACGTTCGAACTTTTAGAGCAAGTAGATATGGATAAACCCAGATTGATAGAAGAAGCTCTGGTCCATCTGTATTGCCGAATTGGGCTGAGTAACAAGCATCATCCGGATGATCTGCCTGAGTATTTAAAGGCATGGAATGAATGGAAACGACTATGTCATGAATTTTGAACTAGCAAAGCTTTAAAGCTATTGCAAATGCCGTAGTTCAGACTATACAAGACAGGAGAGATATCACAAGTTGGATAACAAAAATAGTTTGCATAGTCCGAATGGATGGACCTCCGATATGCTTCATGGCGACTTACTTGCCAGTAAAGAACTTATCTATGACAAGTGTGGCTTTGTATGCTCACAACCACATGAAGAAACACAAAATGATTGAAAGAGGTGATTCCATTGGTAAATCCATAAACGGAGAAAAATCCATGTATTAGCTTGAATAAGCATGCGGTTTTTCTCTGCCTATGATATGAAAATAATCATATAGAGGAGAAGAATTGACATGTTAAATCAATTAAGCGATTCCATTTATTATATGTCCAACGATAATGATAGAGAAAGACCGGTACTAGGCTTGGTGTGTGGGGAAAAACATAGTCTGGTGATCGATGGTGGAAATTCGGTTCAACATGCCAGAGATTTTATCGAGGAAATTCGATGCTTAGATGTGCCGCCCATTCAGTATGTGGTTATTACGCATGCGCATTGGGATCATTTTTTGGGAATGAATGAATTCGGTGCGACGATTATCGTTAATCGTTTAACTAATAAGCGCTTGAATGAATGGAGAGATTATTCATTTGATGATGCTACACTATGTAAGTATGTAGAGGCCAAAAAGATTAGTGCACACTGTATGGCGGTTATACAGAATGAGATACCTGAAAGGGAGTCTTTTGTGTTGGGTAGATCGGGTATCGTCTTTGAACAATACCTCGAGATCGATCTAGGAAACAAGGTCTGCATGCTGGATCAGATTCGAAGTACGCATACGGACGATTCAACCATTGTATATATTCCGGATGAAAAGACAATTTTCCTTGGAGACAGTCCGTATTCTACAACGACTCGTTCGTTATTTCATTATAAGCAGGATTTGTTATTACCGATGATACAGGATATCGAGCGATACGATGCGGAGCACTTCTTGTTAGGGCACGAGTCCATATGTGATTCTGAAGAGATGAAAATATTCTTCGAACAGCTAATCGCTTGCAGTAAATCAGTGAAAACTGCATCCTTGGAGGAGGCCATAAGTTTGTTTGAAAGAGAACAGCGGCGTGTTCCGGTGGGGGATGAGCTCTTTTTTCTAAAAGCAATGGTTAATGATCGAATCTTGCAGGTCCAAAAAGATTAGATAGTCCTTATATTGTTATCCCAGTAATGGTTTAGGCAGGCAGCTGGCTATATAGTCAGCTGTTTTTTTATAGCGGCTCATCTTTGAAGAGCTAACGGACTTAATGAGGTAAACTATAGTGAATATGTATTGCTTTTATAGGGAGGAGAGATCGCTTAATGACAAATTCCTACGAGATACCCCATTTGCTGAAAGAAATCATCACATGGGAGGAAGAGATTAAACAGGAAGTTCCTTATTTGGAGACACCAACAGGTTATTTTCTACAATTTGATCCACATGATAATGGCGGGTATATGAGTTCTCCAGTTGACGCAATCATGTTTGCACGTACCGGAATGGGTGGTATTCATTTCTCCTTCTTGACTGATTTTGGAAATGTTACTGATTTGAGTGTAGTGCCTATTGTTCGGGTTGATCCCATGGCTTTTGGAAGTTATGCGAGGATTGTAGCTAGAAATATTAGAGATTTTTTTGCCTTTGGATTCTCGGGACATGAGGGACTTCTGTTGAATGAATTTGAATCGAAACAACAATATTTGGACTACGTTAAGGAGCAAGAGGACAACACGAGCGAAAGTGAGTATTTTGACAAGAAAAAGTGGGACCGAGAACAAGAGAAGGTGAGAGATTTGGCTGTGCAACGTTTTGGATTTCAGCTTATCCATGACGGATACTCCTATAGTAAGGAAGTTCGGCAAACAAGGAGAAATGAAGTTATTTTAGATACCTTAGATGGTCTTGGTGTTGGAGTGGGAGATGCATTGGTGGATTACTCCAAGAGAGTAGTTCCTCATCCGTGGCATGAGAAGGAAATTTCGTATGATCAAGATGAACAGCTTATATCCTATATCTCCAGTGCAGAGCAGGTAGGACTGTTTAGTTTATTACGAGATGTTCAGGCACAAGGATTCGATAATAGTGATGTGTTTCGAGCGATCCACAACCGATTTGTTTCGCTTGGATTGTCTGTGGAGGAACAAATGCTGGCACGTTATTTACACAAGTTATATTGAATGTAAAATATAATTTTGGTGGCAGGCAGCCGGTTTGCAGAGAAGTAGTACTTACTAAATAAATAACAGGGCAGAGCTCCATCTTACGGAGCTTTGCCCTGTTTTCGTTTGCACTATCAGTAACGTGGAATTAATTAATGATGATGATGCGCATGGGCATCTGGTGCGTCGCCTTTGACGGTACATAATACCGAGGTATCGTGCAGATGTTTTTCGGACTCCACTTGGAGCGTCACATGTTTGATTTCTTTATGTTCCAGCATATGTTCAATCTTCTGAACCAGGATCTCGGATGCATAGACATCCATCGTTCCATCCACCACGATATGAGCGGTCAGCGCGTTCAAGTTACTGGTAATGGACCAGACATGCACATCATGAACGCCTTTGACGCCATCGACTTGTTTGATGGTCTGCACCAGTTCATTCACATCGACATTGGCTGGAGTGCCTTCCATCAAAATATGCAGGGATGATTTGGTGACATAGAAACCACTTCGTAATACCAACGCCGCGACAATTACACTTGCAAGTGGATCGGCCCAACCCCAGCCAAAGAACATCATGAGCAGGGCTGCCGCAATGGCCCCAACCGATCCCAGCATGTCGCTAATGACATGGAGATAAGCACCGCGCATATTCAGATTATTTTCCGTATCACTACCTCGCATCATGATCCAGGCCACCAGAATATTGATGAGCAACCCAATGACGCTGATGATCAACATGCCTACGGTTGCGACTTCTGGCGGGTTGATGAAACGCCCAATCGCTTCGTAGAAAATGTAGAGTGCAATGGCGATTAACGTAATTCCGTTTAACGTAGCGGCCAAAATTTCAAATCTTCTGTATCCGTACGTTTTGCCAGTATTCACCGCTTTTTCACCAAAGGTGAACGCCAGCAAAGCGATCCCGAGCGCAATGGAATCGGACAACATATGACCTGCATCCGAGATAAGCGCGAGACTGTTGGTGATGAATCCACCAATGGCTTCAACGATCATATAGATGGTAATAATAATGAAGGAAAACAACAGGACTTTCTTGTTATTGGTGGTGTGAGCGTGGTCGTGTCCATGATCGTGCCCTTGGTTCTGATTTTGATGATGTCCAGACATATAAATCCTCTCCTTTGGAGCGAAGCTCCGTTATGTAATATGATATCTACTGTGGTTATAAATGATCTTTAGCGATGGTTACTCACTAACAAATGAATATATGAGCGTCTGTTCATATGTTATGAATTTATTATAGTTCTGCCTCTTAGTAGTGTCAACCAGATTTAAGAAAATATAAACATGTCGAGTTTATCTCCATGCGTGTGCTGGCGAATGAGATTGCTTTTATGCTACCATCTGTGCAGGATCAAAGTGAGATGTACTTGTTACATAGAAGGGCGGACAACCAGATGAAACATCTGCTGCTGGCAGACGATGATGCGAATATTCGAGCACTCCTGCGGCATGTCATGACCAAGGAAGGGTATCGGGTCCATGAAGCGCAAGATGGATTGGAGGCGGTCAAACTGATGCAAGAAACGCCGATCGATCTGGCGATCCTCGATGTGATGATGCCCGGCATGGACGGACTGGAGTTATGTGATTACATTCGGCAGCACTACGATATTCCAATTATGTTGCTGACGGCACGAGATCAGCTATCTGACAAGAGAGATGGTTATTTGAAAGGAACAGATGAATATGTGACCAAGCCATTTGAACCGGAAGAATTAGTCTACCGGGTAAAGGCGTTATTTCGTCGGTACCATCGCACATCCAGCGATATTATCCGTATGAACCGGATCGTCATTGACCGTAACAATGTGGAGGTTACCGATGGGCAATCCATTCTCTTTTTACCGATGAAAGAATTTGAATTACTCTCACAGCTTGCCCAGTTTCCAGGGAGGTTGTTCTCGCGGGATGAGCTCATTCGGCTCGTTTGGGGAGCAGACTACGAAGGAGATGACCGTACCGTTGATGTACATATCAAGCGATTGCGTGATCGTTTTGCCGATTATACGGACGATTTCATCATCCAGACTGTGCGGGGTATTGGTTACAAGATGGAGGTGAAAGCACCTTGAGGACCTTGTACGTCCGGGTATTCCTCATTACAATTGCCGTGATTATGGTCAGCGGCATGCTTGGTTTTCTTTTGTCCAACATCTACTATCATACAAAGCTCAAGGATTTCAATGATGAGAAGCTGGTGGGCATCGCGATGCAAATGAAGCAATTTGTGGAACAGCAACCCGGTACAATGGAGGATTATCTGAACAATGCTGCCGCACTCGGGTACGAAATCTATGTGACGGATGGAAAAGGCAACGACCAATTCTACGGCCGCGAATTTCGAGAGAAAGATTTGGACAAACAAGTTGTAGAACTGGTGTTGAATGGTGAGGTATACCATGGCGTCGCCCAGTTTCCAAGCAAACCGTTCATTACCGGCTTCTTTGATAATCAATTAAGCAATACCGTGGGTGTTCATCTACAGCTAGGCAGTGCGAATTACGCCCTCTTTATGCGTCCGGATGTAATTCTGCAATTCGGTGAGCTACGGATCTTTTTTGCGCTGATTGGAGCATTGACGATAGGTATTAGTATCCTGATCTTTCTAATCAGTACCCGTTATCTGGTCAATCCGATTGAACGTCTGTCCGAGGCAACCAAACGTATTGCGCAAGGAAAATATAATCTGAAATTGCCTACCGCACGGCGTGACGAGATTGGGCAATTGGCCCAGCATTTCATGACCATGAGTCGTGAATTGGAGAGGGTAGATCAGGCGCGGCAGCAGTTTGTATCGAATGTATCGCATGAGATTCAATCACCGTTGACCTCGATTCAGGGTTTTGCCCAATTGGTGGCGGATCGGGATCTGCCTGAACAGGAAAGAGAGCACTATGCATCAATCATTGAGGAGGAGAGCCGTCATCTCTCTTTGCTCAGCAAACAACTGCTACTCCTGTCCTCCCTAGAACAAGGCAACGAAGATCTGAGCAAAGTAAAGTTCTCTCTGCGAGATCAATTCCGGCAAGCCGTTCAGGTGCTGCAATGGCAATTGGAAGAAAAAGAACTGTTGCTTCGGATTTCGGTGCCTGAATCCATCCAGCTAGTCGGTAATGAAGTGCTGCTCATGCAAGTTTGGATGAATCTACTGGGCAATGCGGTGAACCATCTACCACAGGGAAGAAGCATTGAGATTCACGCCGAGCAGACAGATAACCAGTGTGTGATTCAGATTCGGGATACAGGAGACGGAATTGCTGCGGAGCATCTGCCTTTCCTGTTCGATCGATTCTATCGGGTGGATCGTGCGCGGGAACGTTCTTCTGGACGAACCGGGCTTGGACTTGCCATTGTGCAGAAAATTATCCGAATTCATGACGGTACAATCGAGGTTTCCAGTTCGCCTGAGGGTACGGTCTTTATCGTGACACTTCCGCAGATGTAATCTGTTATTCATTTGCCGTTCATTTTCGCCTCCTATACTTGGATTATCAAGAGGGAGGTCACAGAACATGTACTTGGCTATTCGGGAAATGAGGTATGCCAAAGGGCGCTATGCCTTAATTGCTACAATCATGGTGCTGGTTTCATTTCTGGTACTGTTTGTTACAGGTCTTGCACAGGGGCTGGCGTATGATAACGCAGCTTCGGTCAAAAATATGGCAGCAACCCACTTTGTGCTGGAGCAGGATTCGAATCATCGGTTCACCCGGTCACAAGTGGATCAGGATCAACTTAATCAAGCTCGCTCCGTGGTGGGGCAAGAGAACGCTGAGCCACTCGGTGTGAAAATGACAACCGTCAGTCCAACCGGCGACACAAAAAAGATCGATGTCACGCTGTTCATGGTTAATCCGGAGGGCTGGCTTGCTCCAACGGTGACTGAAGGGTCTCTGATTACGGATCAGACAAAAGGGCAGGTTGTGGTGGACCAAAAGTTGTCTGAATCTGGTGTCACGATTGGTACCGTTCTGGTCGATCAAGCTTCGGGAACGGAGTGGACCGTTGGTGGATTTGTACAAAATGAGTCCTTCAGTCACTCCCCAGTGGTGTTCCTGAATGAACAGGAATGGCTTACGCTTCAAGGAGGTTCACGAACTTCGCAAGGTTCAGCAGACACCAATGCCAATGCTCCGATATACAATGCTATTGCGATTAAGGATGGGGGCGATCAGGTAGACCGCCTGAGTGCTGCAATGCCTAATATGGAAGTCATCACAAAGTCGGATGCCGTATCGGCCATTCCTGGATATAAGGAAGAGCAGGGATCGTTGCTCATGATGATCGCTTTTCTATATGTCATCTCGGCGTTTGTGCTTGCGGTATTCTTCTATGTCATCACGATTCAGAAAACGAGTCAGTTCGGGATATTAAAAGCCATTGGAACGCGGAATGCTTATCTGGCGGGTAGTGTTTCGTTACAAGTATTAGTTCTGTCGGTTGGCAGTCTGGTCATTAGCGTACTGTTGGTTCGACTGTTCGAGTCCATTCTACCAGCATCGATGCCGTTTCAATTAGGCTTGTCCACCCTCGCACTGACCTGTGTATTATTCATACTCATGTCTGTGGCGGGTTCGTTATTCTCGGTGTGGAAGGTTAACCAAATTGATGCACTTGATGCGATTGGGAGGACAGCAGCATGAGAAACCGATTGGTATTGCAGGGAATTACACAGACCTTTGAAGATGGCGGCAGCAAACGCACGATTCTGGACAAACTGGACCTTGAGGTTGCCGAAGGGGAACTTGTGGCCGTAATGGGGCCTTCCGGCTCGGGCAAAAGTACATTCCTGTCCATTGCTGGCGCACTTCTTGAACCTACGGAGGGGCAGGTTCTACTGGATGGGGCCTCGATTATGGGTAAAGGCAAACAGGAGATATCCGATATGCGGCTTCAGCAGCTCGGCTTTATTTTTCAAAGTGCTAACCTCATTCCGTATCTGAAAGTAGAAGAACAACTCATGGTGGTCGCAAAGCTCGCCGGAACGGAAAAAAACAAGGCGGAGAAGCGCGTTCATGAGCTATTAGACACGGTGGGGTTGACCCATCGGCGGAAGGCATATGCAGAGAAGCTGTCTGGCGGAGAACGTCAGCGGGTCGCCATTGCACGGGCATTGATGAACGATCCGGCTGTCCTGCTCGCAGATGAACCAACAGCCAGTCTGGATGCGGAACGTGGGCTGGATATTGTAGGCATGATTGCACGGCTCGTGAAAGAGCAGGGCAAGAGTGCAGTGATGGTTACGCATGATGAGCGGATTTTGCCGCTCTGTAGCCGGGTTCTTTTTTTGGAAAAGGGAAAGTTGGTACAGCATTAGAAGGAGAATGGTCTGAGAGTCTGGAGAGAACACTGATTCAAGGCTTAAGGGCAGAGAGCGTAAGAAGAGGGTCACGTACTCCCCGGTGGGAAGGTGGCCTTCTTTCTGTGTTTTCGACTATAATTGGAAGAATAGTGGAATTAGATAGAGAGGATCGGGTGCGGATGAGTAGCTTGAGTGCGGAACTATTTCCGGCGCTGAGTACGTCGATTCATTGGGGAATTATTGAGGCGGAGTTCAGATTGAACGACATCGTGGATGAAAAGCTGGTGAGTAATATTAGCATCATTCCGTTTGTCGGGGATCAATGTGTTGTCTTCCAACTGGATAATGGAGCCTGGGAGCTGCCTGGGGGGACGCTTGAAGCAGGTGAGCATTATATGGATGGGTTAAAACGTGAACTGATGGAGGAACTTGGGGCAGAAATGCGGTCCTATCAGATCTTTGGTCAATTCTATTGCACATCCAGTGCTTTGGAACCGTATCGACCGCATATCCCGCATCCCCATTTTGTACGAATCATTGGATATGGAGATGTTGAACTTGTCGGTGATCCGCTGAATCCGGAAGATGGCGAGCAGGTGGTTGCAGTTGAAGTAGTAGAGATTGATGAGGCGATCCGAAGATTCCAGGAACAGAACAGGCATGACATTGCAGAAATGTACAAACTGGCTCATATGCTACGAGAAGAAGCTAAATAGTATTTTTATAAATTAGAACAAGCATGATTTTGAACAAAAAAAGGTAACAACGTATTAAATAAACTTTGCCTTGGGAGTGATATCTAATGCAGGAACTTTTTAAGAAGATCATCAATACAGAAGTCAAACCCGTATTTGCCAAACACGGCTATTCCAAGAAAAATCTGAATTTCTACAAAGCGGATGGAAATCTCGCATACAAGTTCAACATTCAAAGAGCAAAGTATAACACCATTCGTCAAGTCCAGTTTTATGTTAATTGTGGTGTTCATTCCACCGAACTTGCGGAGTTGCATTCCGTTGGATTGAATGGAGACATATTGGAGTTCACATCTCATTTTACCTGCCGAATCAGAGAAATAGCCCCTGCCGCTCCGGCCCACTATACCTTAACGCCTGATATCGATCCAGACGCTTTATCGAAAGAACTGGTGTCACATTTGGAAGAGGGCATTTCATTCCTACACTCGCTGACAGGGGCCAGAGATATAGTCCATTATTATATGGATAAGACAGCGCTACATTTAAGCGAAGTAACCTTCCGCTTCCTGCTAAAAGCCGGCGATACGGAAGAAGCCAAGCATTATTTACAGCAACTGCACGCCAAATACGGAGCCGAAAAGCGCTGGACGATATTAGAAAAGAAATATGCAGCCGTTTTTGCCGAGTATGGATTGTAAACTTTGCTCCAGACAAATAGCCAAAATGAAAGGGGATAACATATGAACGATACTCAATATAATTTAAATTTTGAGAAACTGTGTAATGAATTACAGCTTGGTGATTTGATTAGTTCGCCCAAGCCGATTTCAGGTGGTCTTCTTCATCGAATGTACGCCATTGAAACGACGCAAGCTAATTATGCAGTTAAGGCATTGAATCCCCAGATCATGATAAGACCTACTGCTGTGCAAAATTATATTGATTCAGAAAAAATAGCAAGCGTGGTAGCTGAACATATCCATGCTCAACCTGCAAAAAGGTTAAAGGGTGCTTATATGCATAACATTGATAATCAATTCTATCTAATATTTGATTGGATTGAGGGTCAACGTTTGGAACAAGATGAAGTTACTATCAATAACAGTTTTCTGATGGGAACGATCCTTGCAGATATCCACAAAACGGATTTTAGACAACTAGAATTGGATAGTTCACAGGTGACTAATTCTAAAAAAATAGATTGGATGTTTTATCTGAACAAAGGAAAAAATGAGAATTCGGAATGGATTGAGATTTTGGATTCCAATATGGATAAGCTGTATGAGTGGAGCATGAAGGCTAAGAATTCATCTTCAATTCTAGCATCCGATAATGTTATTAGTCACAGAGATCTGGAGCCTAAGAATGTGATGTGGAGAGAAGACATACCTATTATTATAGATTGGGAATCGGCAGGTTATATTAATCCAATGCATGATCTGGTAGAAACAGCTGTGTATTGGTCAGTAGATAGCTCTGGAAGTTTAAACAAGGGGAAGTTCTTGGCTTTTATAGCTGGATATGAGAAGAGAGTGGGTAGTCTAACAGCCAATTGGGAAGTGGTTCTGGATAATGGTTTTGCTGGAAAGTTGGATTGGCTCGAATATAGTCTAAAACGGTCACTGTGGATTGAATGTACGGACGTAGATGAACAGTTAGTAGGAACATCACAAGTCATTTGGACTTTAGATGCTTTAAAACAATACGAAAATATGATTTCAGATTTTAAGATCTGGTTGAATACTTAAATAAGGAACACTCAAAACATGCGAACAAGGACATTCATATTATAAAAAAAGTGATTGTCCAACCTGTCCAATGTGCGAAGCTGAACGTAAGCCAACAGAGGGATTTCTAGCCTTTCTGTCAGCCCGCCAGACGTGCTTTGGAGAATGAAGGCATTACGACACTACTGCAACTTGCGGAGTACACGGAGAAAGAGATCCTGATGTTGCATGGAATCGGGCCATCTGCCGTGCCCGCTTGAAAGGCTGATCATCTTCATTTATCAATTCAATCTTCTACCCCTTGCTCAATCTACCGGGTTTCTCCATTTTTTTTAAGCACAAACGTCCCATGTTTACCGTTCCTTCCAGTAATATGTCTGAGATAAAGGTGTTAATTTGGAAGGACTGATAATCATGAGTAATATACGGGTTCTACTTTATATAATGTGTGCTCAATAGTTGGACCGAGATCAGCATCCAATTGGTGAAATTTAATCCTGAAATATAGACTTTTTAGAAAGTTTTTTATATTATTTTTTTGCCTAAACGAGGGAAGAAATTCTGGGTCTTTCTCGACATCACCAAAACGTTCAATCCATTGCTTTATGTAAGTCTGACTAAGTATCTTTCTATTTAAGACACTAATGATGGATTTCACCATTCTTTCATCTTCCCCATCGGAGTATACGCAGTCTGTAACGGTTATCTTTTGATAAACTAGGTCGAGGATAGTTAAGAGATCCGTCTCATCTAGTTCGGTACATTGAGCTAAATCATCCAAAACATCTGCTGCGTGTGCTATGGCATGAGCCCAGCCTTTTACTTCGTCATATCCACGGTAATCACGCTCTTTTTGTACATTGTAGAATACGTTCTCTTTGATCTGATGAATGTGTTCTTTTGAGAGAAATGGTGATTCTCTATGTCTGGATAAAAAGAGTGATATAACCAACATAGAGAAAGATCGAGTGAATACAGCGTCTGAATTCGTGTCTCCAAGTCTAAAATGCAAATGGTTTTCATCCAAGACTACGGGTAAGATTTGCTCTAGTTCGTACACAGTCAGAGCATGAGCAGGAATCCAATTCGATAAGGTTGTGTAAATTAATTCATCACGTAGCTGGGCATCCAAAGAACCGATGTTATGTATCATTTCTTGTACTAATGGAAATATATCTGAAGGTGCTTGGTAGTCATTCTCTTTTATTAATAACAACTTGTCTTTTAATTCCATTCTACACACTCCTATGAGTAAACTATCATTCAGGTTGCCTTGGTTATATTATACAATTTATAAGGAGTGATGCCCACATGGCAAACGATAAAGGAACACTCAGAACATGCGAACAAGGACATTTGTATTATAAAAAAAGTGATTGCCCAACCTGTCCGACGTGCGAAGCTGAACGTAAACCGACAGAGGGATTTCTAGCCTTATTGTCAGCTCCCGCCAGACGGGCCTTGGAGAATGAAGGCATCACAACACTACTGCAACTTGCGGAGTACACTGAGAAAGAGATCCTGAAACTTCACGGAATCGGGCCATCTGCCATGCCTAAACTGCGAAACGCATTGGAAGAAGAGGGATTGTCATTTAAGAAATGACCCTCTTCACTCCTGTCATTTAATCCACAACGGAAGTAATCTCCTTCATCGTTACCTGATAAAACTAGTAACCTGTGCCTTGACACTCGTAGTACAATAAGGAAGTTGTGTAAAATTCTATATGAGAGGAGGACGGAGAGATCGCTATAAGGAGAGTGTGAAAATACATACAACGCACGTGAAGTAAAGGGATAGAAGCACCCGTAGATTCGATTGGCATTATTACTATTACGAGGAAGACTCATCTCAGAAAAACAAAACTGCATAAGGAAGTGTTACGAGGTGGAACCACATATTGAAGAGCAAAAAACAGACTACCGTCCACTAGGTGTGTCGGGATTGGGTGGTTGGCTGATTCTCATCCAGATTGGATTATTTGTTACGGTAATTCTACTTGCAGTGCAATTATTTCAGCAGATAATACCCACATTCACAACTGAGACTTGGGAAATGCTAACTTCCAAACAATCAGACTATTATCACCCATTATGGGGTCCAGTACTTATTTTTGAGATGGTGTACAATACGCTGTTTTTATTATTCAGTGTATATACAATTTTTGTGTTTTATAGCAAGAAAGCAATATTACCCCGTCTGATGATAATCTTCTATGGTCTCAGTCTGATTGTAGGTATTATTGATTACCTATTATTGCTCCAGATTCCGTTAGCAAAAGAATTGGAAGATGGAAGCTCGATCAGAGAAATTGCTAAATCTGTCATCACTTGTGCCATTTGGATTCCTTATTTTATCAAATCCGAGCGAGTTCATAATACATTTGTAAGATAAATGGTAAGCAGGAAATACCCGATCTTGGATAGAAGCTATCTGAGGTCGGGTTTATTTGATACATATTAAGGAGATGACACATGGGGTTTAGGATGGAATACGGAGACACCAATTTTATTGCATTAGTCAACGCGGATCAATACAAGACGTACGTAAGTGAAGACTGGGAGCTGGATATGCTGTTAAACCATTTTGTTCAGGAGATGCAGATTGGAAACATATTAGTTCTCCAAATGACTAATGAAGGTGTTGAGCATTCATGGACAACGGAGTTTACTTTTGAAAATAATATAGACGTTGAAAGCTGCTATAGAAGAGCTAAAGGATACATCCAGGTTACTGATAATCAGTTATATCTGGTGGACTACACCTGTCTGACCATGGCAGCTCAATTTGAAGATTGTATCGTACCAGACGATAATTGCGCCAGATATAGAATTGAGTTACAAAACGGAACGTATCAGGTAGAAATCATTCAGTATTATAATCCAGATATTGGAGAGTACGTTGGAATAAAGGAAGCAGAACTTATTATGGATTTTAAGAAAGTAACTGAGCTTGGAAAAAATGAGGATAAAGTGATCTGGTGCAGTTATATGTAGATGGAATGGGTGAACCACGGATGCTCTTGAGTATTTATTTTGAAGAAGACAAAGATCTGCTTACATGGGAAGCGGAGAGTGAAGGATAAAAATAAACGAATATACTAAAGAGAAGATGGAGGCGATGACATGAGCGATAAACCAATCGAACTGTTGCAACGTTTAAAATCTTTATCCGGCCCATTTCCAACGTGGGATATGGGGCAGTTACCGGATCGGCCGGGGAAGTTATTTTTGGAGTGGTTGAGATTGGCGGTTGAGAACGAAGTGAAAGAACCTCATGCTATGACAATATCCACCGTGGATCAAGACGGTTATCCTGATGCGCGGGTGTTGATTTTGAAGAACGTAATCGACGAAACGTTTTATTTTGCCTCCAGTTCGGAGAGCCGAAAAGGGCAGCAGTTGAAGGAGAATCCTCATGTCGCTCTGACATTCTACTGGCCTTCCCTTGGAAGACAGATTCGGATAAGGGGAATTGCGGAGGATCGGGGAGATGAAGCGGGTGCTGATGATTTCCGCAAACGTTCAGCTGGAGCAAGAGCAGTTGCTATGACAGGACATCAGAGTGAGGTTTTGGATAGCGAGGAAGTGCTGGATAGTTCCATTGAAGCTCAGAAGGAAAAGATAAGACGTGACCCCAGTGTTGTTACACCTCATTGGCGTTTATATGCCGTGAATGCACAAGAGGTGGAGTTTTGGCAGGGAGATTCGGAACGCAAGCATGTACGAGTCCAATATGTGATGCAAGATGGGCAGTGGAAGTCACTCAGATTGTGGCCTTGATTGTACAACAGATGAGTCAGGCAATATGAAGCGAGCTGCTGTGTGTTTCTTTTTCCTAACAATCTGAGGGAGGATAAATCTATGAAAACGATTGAAAGTTTCTTCGAACCATTTCCCATGTTGGAAACCGAACGGACGTTACTCCGACCTCTTACCTATGATGATCTGGAGGATATGTACAGTTACTGCGTTGTACCTGCTGTATCGGAGTTCACGACCTGGGACGCGCATCAGAGCAAAGAAGACACTAAAGCTTTTTTAGATTTTGTCATGAGTCGCTATGAAACGGATCTAATAGGCCCATGGGGGATTGAAGATAAACACACTAAGAGGCTGATTGGTAGTTGTAACTATCTAGGGTGTGACAGCGATAACAGGAGAGTTGAACTGGGATATGTGTTATCTAATCAATTTTGGAATCAGGGCTACATGACCGAGGTAGTGAAACGAATCATCCAATTTGGATTTGATGAAGTGGGGCTCGAGCGAATCCAGGCCAGATGTTTAGTGGAAAACACAGGTTCTGCCAAGGTCATGGAGAAGGCAGGCATGCAATTCGAAGGTGTGCTGAGGAAATACATGAAGGTAAAAAATGAGCTTCAAGATCTGAAGATGTATGCTATCGTAAAAGAAGACTTCTACTCGTGTTAAATAAAGAACGTGTTATTGAAAAGTCGTGTGTCATTTATCATGCTGGCGAGCCATAGATTTTCCTATAATCCTAAATTTATCAGTGATACACAATAAAAGCAGAAGTAAGAAATAGCTTGAATTGCTACATCAAAAGGTCAAGGTATCGTATTTTATATTGTCTAATTCAATAATTATATGCCTAGCTTTGGCCCATTCCTGATCGTTGAGGATATGGGTTTTATTTTTGTTTTCAGCAAGCAACGTACATAATGTCATATCTTGAACCTGATGCTTTCCGCTATAATCTTCAAGTTATTAAAACATGGATTGAATGAAGGAACCAGGAGGTACAACGAATTGACGACCAAAAACAGATATAAATCACTCGAACTGGAAACCCCCGGCGTATATGAGCTAGAAGGGCTTGAAGTGGGAGTGACATCGAACTGCAATTATAAATGTGACTACTGCTGCGCCTACAATCGGGATGATGGAGCGTGTATCAATAGTCAGGAAGTCATCCGTATTATTAGTGAGCTTCCTCGTCTCAAGAGAGTGCGATTGTCAGGGGGAGAAGTTACTCTGAAATACCAGGATTGCCTGGAGATTGTGACGTACTGTACGGCACATGGCATCGATACACAATTGAACAGTAATGCCAGTCTGCTGACTGAAGAACGAATCATCGCGTTGCGTGATGCAGGCTTGTCCAACATTCATATCTCGTTCAATTATACGGATGCGGAGTCGTATGCTACGTACTACCGCGTGCATCCTCGCATGTATGAAAGGTTGGAGCAGAATATCCGTCTGTGCACGGAAGCCGGTCTGGAGACGGTGCTGGAAACGTTACTATTTGAAGGTAATCAAGCGAACATGCAGGCCATTAGCGATAAGGTGTATGATCTGGGTGTGCGCATCCATGAGATCCAGAACAGTATTAAGATGCCGCATACCGACTGGACCCAGATTGTATCCAAAGAGTCCCTTGTTCGATCTGTTACGGAATTAATTAAACATAAAAAGCCAGATACAACGCTCTATTTCACCTGTATGGATCGGTTCGCTGAACAGTTGAATTTGCGCGAACAACCTGGTGTGTATTTCTCTAATTGTGTGGATGGCACGAAACAGTTGCACCTGCACGGCAACGGGGATATTATCATCTGTGAGTTATGCCATCCTGTGGTGATTGGCAACATCTACAATGGAACGTCGTTGAAGGATATCTATACCCAGCAGCCGCCGGCGTTAACGGAGTTTTTGGAAAAGCGGCCTTGTCCCGCGTACGATGCTCTTTTTGCAGACGCATAACAGGAAGACCTGATGAAGATATGTGATATGAATGTTGAACGAATATGTACACGATAACAGTGACATTTAGGGTTATATAGACTGAAATCAAGGTGATCTGGTTTCCTCAATGGGAAAACGGATCACCTTTTTTGATATGGTTTCAGATTCATTTAAGCTACTCGGCCTAATATGGCCTTAAGAACTTAGATGAAGAGGTGAGCTTCACATGATGAAGATTGATGAGAAACCAACCCGGAAAGAACCACATAAACGACCGATCTCTCCAAGAAAGCGCAGATGGTTCATCATCACACTTGTCATCGTGCTTGCGGTAGGTGGAATCCTGTATAGTCTGGCTGACCGTTACCTGATCCGGCATGTACAGGTGGTTGTAGCGGATGAGAACACGGCAACGGTAGCAACGGGCACCAACAATGATTCCAGCAGTACTTCGACCACCGCAACTGAAGTGAGTGCAACGTCAGATGATTGGAATTATTCGAGTGATGATATGAAAGTCAATATTGAAAAGGTACAGACCGGCTCTGGCTCGGATCAGATTACGTATTATGTCGCCGATGTTCAGCTAACGGATGCAAGCAGCCTGCGAACTGCGCTAGCGGACAACAGTTTTGGAACGAACATCACCGAGAATACGTCAGAGATTGCCGCAGCCAACAATGCGATCTTTGCCATTAATGGTGACTACTACGGATTCCGTGATGATGGTGTCATTATCCGAAATGGAACGTTGTATCGGGACAGCCCCACGCGGGATGCACTTGCCCTGTTCAACGATGGTACGATGAAAACATATAACGAGAACGAGATTTCTTCCTCGGAACTGCTGGCCGAAGGTGCAACCGATACACTATCCTTTGGGCCCATTCTGATTCAGGATGGCGAGATTGTCAGTGATTTTAGCAGTGTGAAAATCGATAATAACTTCGGTAATCGTTCCATTCAAGACGCAAATCCAAGAACAGCGATCGGCATGATTGCTCCGAATCATTATGTCTTTGTGGTGGTGGACGGACGGCAGGACAACAGCCGTGGCATGACTCTGGCAGAACTGGCGGATGTCATGAAAGGCCTCGGAGCAACCGGGGCTTACAATCTAGACGGCGGCGGTTCATCCACGATGTATTTTATGGGCAGAGTTGTCAATAACCCGCTGGGGCGTAACCAGGAACGTGGCGTAAGTGACATTCTTTATCTGACGGAGGGACAAGGATCATGACGATATTAATTCCATCATATGAACCCGATGTTCGTTTACTGAATCTCGTTCTGCAACTGCAAACATTTAAACTTGGCCCTATTGTGATTGTGGATGATGGCAGCGGCCCCGGTTACCGTGGGATTTTTGAAACGGCAGAAGCCTATGGCTGTACGGTCCTGACACATCCCGTCAATCTAGGTAAGGGCAGGGCGTTGAAGACGGGCTTTCAGTATATTAAGGAGTTTGGACCACAGGGCGGTGTGGTGTGTGCAGATAGTGACGGACAGCATCTACCGCATGATATTAAGCGTATCTTCGAAGTGCTACTCGCACAGACGACACCAGGAATTGTACTCGGCAGCCGTCGCTTCAGTGGTAAAATTCCAGCACGTAGCCGGTTTGGCAATACAGTCACAAGGGCGGTCTTTTCCCTCACAACAGGTACCCAGGTATATGATACACAGACGGGTCTACGTGGTTTTCCTTACTCCATGCTGGATTGGCTGAACCAGATTCCTGGGGATCGGTTTGAATATGAGATGAACATGTTATTAACGGCACACAAGGAAGGGTATGAGATTACGGAGGAGTTTATTGATACGGTGTATCTGGATCACAATGAGTCCTCCCATTTCCGCCCGTTGGTTGATTCGTTCCGGATCTATATGCCAATCCTGATGTTCAGCACATCTTCGGTGCTATCGGCACTGATTGATTTTGGATTACTGTTCGTCATCCAGTATTTGACGCATAATCTGTTTCTGTCGGTTGTCGCAGCAAGACTGTGCAGCTCCATCTTCAACTATACGATTAATCGGAAGTACGTATTTTCCGCTGGACGAACCTCTAAGGTTCGGCAGTCTTTGCCCAAATATTTCTCACTTGTCCTACTGGTGCTGTTATTAAACTACGGTTTATTGTATTTTTATAATGAAAAACTAATTATCCCGCTGCTCACAGCTAAGCTGCTGACCGAGGTATCCATCTTCCTGTTCAGCTATTGGGCACAGCGCAGATTTGTCTATTAACTCTGAAGAGAGAGTAAGCCTATGGCTTGCTCTTTTTTGGTTGGAACGGTTTCATATGTACCCCGAAATAGGTTACGATGGAGTGGGATATAAGGAGCCTTATTTTAGGTGAAATGGATGTGGACTGATGTTGAATCGTGTGCGCAAGGACTTGCGTTATTACCTTCAGGAGCATCAGGATCGGAAAAACCGCATTTTGCATTACTTCGCGTTTTTGTCGGCGTTTGTGGCATGGAATTTTTTGTTTATTGATATCAAAGTCACGCTCCTACTCGCTGTAACCCATTACGTTTTATCCTGGATGGGGCACTTCTATTATGAAGGCAATAAACCCGCAGCTTTTCGTTATCCTCCTATCGGTTTTTATGCGGGGTTTACCTGGTTTTTCATGAAAACGATGGAGATCATAACCCGCAAGGACATCATTCGTCCATGGCTGGACCAATCAGAGTAAACTTAATTTTAATTTGAAGATAAGTGTGCGAAGTTCGAGTGTAAATGTTCTTTTGTTGAACTTATATAAAATAAATGTGGGAGGATGATTATGTATCTTCGAAGTGTGGAACTCCTGTCGGCCAAGATCGAGAATCGGAACCAATATCCTTTTGACATCCCCGCGATCCGGTCCTTGGAACGATTGGAGCTCACGAATAACGTTACTTTTTTTGTAGGTGAAAATGGTTCAGGGAAATCTACGCTGCTCGAAGGCATCGCTCATCAATGTGGATTCAATACCGCAGGGGGCGGCAGGAATAATACCTATGAGACACATGCTTCAGAATCCTCGCTCGGGAATTATCTCAGGCTGGCATGGTTACCCAAAATAACGAATGGCTTCTTCATGCGCTCTGAATCGTTCTATCAATTCGCATCACATGTCGATGAGATGCCGGCGTCGCTTCAATATTATGGCGGGCGTTCATTACATGAACAATCACATGGGGAGTCTTTTCTCAGTCTGTTCGTCAATCGCTTCAGTTCCAAAGGCATCTATCTGCTTGACGAGCCCGAAGCCGCTTTGTCTCCAGCTAGGCAGCTCTCCTTATTGCGTATCCTTCATGATCTGTCAGGCACTTCACAATTCATTATTGCGACGCATTCACCCATTTTGCTGGGATATCCGGGGGCAGAGATTTTAAGTTTTGACGATAGCCATATTCAAGAGATAGCCTATGAGGAGACAGATCACTATCAGATTACTCGCAGCTTTCTGGAGAATCGCGACCGGATGCTGAATGAATTATTTAAAGATTAAGTTCTCAGTTTAACAAGGGAAGTCACTCAACCATGCGACATGAAATTTATTTATGAGGAGAGATTGGATGAAAGTAGGTTTGCTGATTGTTGATATGCAGGAGAGTATTGTGCGTAAAAAGATGGACCAGACTTCGATAGACCATGCCTGTGAGTACATTAACCATGTGGCTAATGTGCTGCGCTCGAATGATCATACGGTCGTTTACGTGCAGGATGTGGAGGGCATGGAGGAGGCAGTGTCAGATGAGTATCGCATCATACCCGAGGTGGATGTGAATGAGAAGGATCTCACCGTTACCAAGGAAGCCTCCAATGCCTTCTGGCAGACCGATTTGGAGCAGGTGTTGAAGAGTCATGGAGTTGAATTGGTGATCATCGCCGGTTTTGCCGCAGAGGAATGTGTTCTATTCACCTACAACGGAGCGATGGAGCGAGGTTTCCGTCCGGTGATGTTGCAAAATGGAATTCTTAGCACACATCCCGAAGCGGTGGCTTCAACGTACAGAGATCGCAATGTGATCTCATATCCTGTGGTTGATTATCTGATTCAATAAGTGTTGGCTACATGCCAGTGGAGGTGATGGTTATGAACGTGCTTAACGTTGCTTTTGTCCTATTGATCTCATTGGCAGGAGTTGTTTTCGGTGTTCAGGGGTTGAAGAAAAAATCTCCAGTCATGATGTATTTCAGTGTAATATTTATTTTCGTTCCTATACTTCTTTTCATGGATTGGTTGACGTTCTTACCTTTTATCGCTCCCGCAGCGCTTGCCAGTGGATATTTGGTGAAAAATAAAGACAAGACCAATAATCGGACTCTTTAGGGAGTCTTTTTTTTGTTCATGTCCACTGTGAAAGTAGGTTACTCCATGGTTTAAACCAAACTTTGCCTATATCTGCTGTGGTTGAAAGGATATATTGAGAACAGGGCACAGCAAACTCGTTGTGGACATCGGTAATGTCATGTATGGACCACTAACCAACTCATTAACTAAGGGAGATGTGCAATGAAGATGAATGTGCAAATTACGAGTATTTTGGCAGAACAAAAGGAATTGTTCCTCAACCTGTACAACTTGTACTTATATGATCTGTCCGAATTTTCTGGCGAGGATCTACTTGAAGAGGGGAAATATGATCCAACGAACACCTATCTATATCTGGAACGCGATGAATTACATCCGTTTTTGATTCAGTATGAAGGAAAGGTTATTGGATTCGTACTGGTCTGCTCACCTCCATATGTGCCGGAAGGTGTGGATTATACCGTGCAAGAGCTGTTCTTGGTCAAAAAATATCGCGGACAGGGGCTGGCAGCACAAGCGATTGACTTGGTTTTTGCTCAATTTGAGGGTACATTTAAAGTGGAACAGCTTGCTAATAATGCGGCAGCAGTTTCGTTCTGGAAAAAATATTATGAGCAACATCAGATTGAATACACTGAGTCTGAATATAACATTGAGATTGACAACATCGCTGGTAGCCACCGGATTTTGTCTCAGACTTTTGTACGTGGATGACGGTATAGAAGTATGAAGGGAGCAAGTAGGTTAAATGTCTAAAGAGCAATATTTCAAGGACCTCGAAGAAATTATTCATGATGTGATCTATATAGGTTCTTCTGATTCAGAACTTCAGAAAGAAATAGAAACGAATATGTGGTGTATTTCAATTTCAGAAGAAATGTCTAATGAAGTGAACTTGAGTGATTTTAGTGCTTTTATTATGAACGTCATAGCCAACCGTCAGAATCAGATTAATCATTCGAATAAGCAGAGCGGATTGATATTTTATCTATGGTTTGATTTTATGGCGAGTCAATTAAGATTTAATCTAATCTCGGATAGCAATAAGGAGCTACCTTTCAGATGCAAAATTCAGAATGTGAGTGAGCCTGATGAAATTATAGATCTTTTTTTGAAGTCGAATGTTTATGTTGAGATAACCCAAGATACAGATACTAATGAGAATGATGCAGATAATGAATACGTATTAAAGGTATTTACACAATATTTAGACAAACAGTAAACCGTATATCATAGGAATATTTAAATTAGAAGGTGATTAGTATGTTCATTATCGTAGCAACCAAAGGGAGTTCGAAGTGGGTCTCAGGTGTATTTCAGGCAGAAGAAGTAGCTAGACTGTACATGGATCTCATACCTGATGAACTTAAGGAATACCAGGAATTCGTTCAGGTAGAGAAAATCACATATCCTTTTTATATTATAGAGCGTCAGGATTCTCCATTTAGGTTTCTTGGTAAAGATGAAGTGATTTCACTTTTTGATAAAACAGATGTGTCAGAGGATGAAGATGAGGTGCACTTCAATATCTACACGATTGATTCAGATTATAGATCGAACAAACCTGGAACAGATTATATGGGAGCACTGAGGCATGATCATGTGACCAATGAATTTATAGAGATGTATCGTGAAGAAGGAACAGAGTTTCTGAGTAAAAGAAGGATTTTCTAAATGTAATGAATTTTTTCTCAAGGTCCTATGTGCTTCTCCTGAGTTGGGAGATAGATAGGATCTTTTTCAATTTCCATTTTCCAATACATGGGTTATGATGAATTAAGAGGAGTCTATGGGAGTGAAGTGTTTGAGGGGGGCATAAGCATGCCGAAGCATCATTTTGTTATTGAAAACAAAGCGGAAGTAAACGAGTATATCCATACTTCCTACTCTTGGGACTCTCAGGACTTGATACATAAAAGTGGGTTAACGCCAGAGAATCATGCGACCCTGGAAGACGAATTCATTGCGTACATCTATGATTCCCTTTGCTGGTTGGATACATGGAATCCATCTACGTGTATGAGATGTAGTGGACTGAACAACTATGGAATAACCGTGATTAAAGAGCAGGATGTTTTGTTGAAGTTTCATCAACTGATTCAGGCCTGGATTGATCTATTCAGCCATGCGGCGGATCCGATTGTTCTGACAGGGAGTTACTGTTTTGATGGAGAAGAACGGAAGGGCTACTACGAGAAACTCGTGTACAACAGAGTTGAATTAATCAACGAATTACATAAGCTTGCGAACATGGCAAAGTATGCTGAGAAAAATGGGAAATGCATTGTGCATTTTGGAATATGAATCAATAGAAAAGGTTCCTGATTAAAATCGTAAGCTGTTGAAAGCAACCCAACAGAGAGGAGCAAGAGTAATGACTAGTCGTATTGTAGTTACGGGTGGAGCTATTATTCGAGATTATATGGGGAGGGTTCTGCTGCAAAAGAGATCAGATTATGGAGATTGGGGATTACCCGGTGGTGGTATGGAACCAGGTGAACGAATCGAAGAAACCATGATTAGAGAAGTGAAAGAGGAAACAGGGCTTGAGGTGAGTTCTTATGAATTGGCCTCCATCTATACGGGCGAGAGGATGCACTATACGTATCCGGATGGAAATGAAGTAGTATTTGTAATGTTTTTATTTGACGTTATTGCGGAGTTGGAAGGAAAACTCTGTGATGATCAATTAACTCTTTTATTTGAAGATGAACAGAAGGAGTCATTACAGCTTGTTTTTAAAAGTCTGGATGAGATTGATATTTCCACAATTAACAATGTGCAGAAGCCTATATTTGTAGATTTGAAGCAAGGAGAGTCTAAATTGCTACGCCAGTGATTGCGTAAATATAATAGCCCAAAATGAATAGAGGTTAGATTATGGTGAAAAACATGGCAATAATTCAACCTTTTATTCCAGCATTTTCTGTTCAAAATTTGGAGTGGGTTGCTGGGTTGAATCTGTATATAAAACAAGACAAATATTATGAAAATATTTCGATTGCAGATATTACATTTTTAATAAAATTATTAAATGTTACATATGAATTACTTTTTAGATTCACTAATATTGAAAGTTTTCATTATAAGCCTCATGGTGTTCTAGTTCAGATAAGTGGGTTTAATATTAAAGATCTGAAAGACCACGGATATCATCCGATGAAATATTACGTTGAAGACTATGAGGACGGAATATTAGGATTTTATTGTGAGGATATTGAATTGATACATGTGCAAGAGAGTGAGCACTTAGCTTTGTAAGTCATACAACATCATAGTTGAGCCTTTTAATAAAGAAAGGAGTTTTTACATTGCCTTGGCCGATGGTACATTTTGCAATTGCATCCGAGTTGATATCCGAACCATTCCCTGAATTGTTATTGGGGAGCCTTGCTCCTGATTCGATCCATGTAAGAACTAATCTTCGTACAGAAAAGGCGAAAACCCACCTCATGCCAGAGGCAGGAAGATTCGCAACAGACGAAGAACTTAAAGGATTTTTTGAATCCAACAAGAAATTAGCTTATAGTGATCCCAAATTCCTGCAATATCTGTGCGGTTACATCGCCCATATCTATACGGATCGCGCGTGGACATTCGATATCTATCCTGCATATGAAGTCCATCCCAACGGAAGAAGTGTGTATACACAGGATGTCACAAAGCTGGAGTTTATGATTTTACGGAATTGGAACAGGGCCAATGATTGGTTAAATGAGCTGAATGTGGGAAGAGCATTTGATTTAGGCGGATTGCTGGAATCTGAGGTGTACCAGTATAGAGAAGAGAAACTTGAGTTTTTAGTTAACCCTGACAACGAACCTTTGGGTGATTTAAATATGTTATCCATGGAAGCTATGGAAGAGTTCATACATAAAACGGCGTTAGCGCTAAAAGAATTGTATACAAGTTGGAATGTGTATGAAGATTTACGCAGCAATGAAGGCACTGCACAAATGCGTTTGTGAGTTGCATTCGGAGATTAATGAGATTATTTTAGCTGTAAATGAAGGAAATATTTCGGCACAGCGGTTATATCTGAAAGACATGATCTCCAGTTAATCTTGCATCATGAAATCACATAAAGGAGGATGACTATGGACATCGTTATGACGCTTGAACCGCACGGATGGCTGGATATCCTGGTTCAACCCGAACAGGGAGAACAGATTGAGATTCCGGTTTCTTTTTTGTCGGATGCGGTGGATGAGATAACACGTCAGTTCGTTGCATTGCACAAAGGAGCCACGGAGGTAACCATGACCATGCAGACCGAACCTGGAGAATATCGCTTCTGGATCAAGAAACGTTCGCAGGTAATCGTTCAATTCATGGTGTATGAGATGAGTGATAACTTTAGCACGGAAGCCGTTACAGAGGGGCGATTGCTTATGTCTGAGGAGTTATCCTTGGTCAAGTTGACTAAGCTATTTTACAGAGAATTAAGCAGAATGAAGGAAATGGGACCGGAGGAATATCACAAACGGTGGAGTTTTGAATTTCCCCTGAATGCCTATGAGCGGATAGGCAGGGTCGTCCAGATCCGATGAAATCGAATGTGTTTGACGAGAAGGAGGGGTGACATGGTGAACATACATAAGGGAAGATACTCCGCTCAGATTGAGGGAGAATTTGTTGTTTTTATTATCGGAATGAGGATCAATCGTCTGTGGGCTATACACAAATGGTTGCCTGTCTTTAAGTCCATGGGACCGATGATTAAAGAACTGTATATGAATCCGGAGACTGGATTTCTGAGTACAGAGTATTTTATAAGTTGGCGTGGGGTGACGCTACTACAATACTGGCGCTCTTACGATGAATTGGAGAAATACGCACGAGGCGGATTACATTTGGAAGCTTGGAAAAAATTCAACCGATCCATTGGTACTGACGGAACAGTAGGGATATATCATGAAACATACAAGGCTCAGTCGGGTTCCTTCGAGACCATATACGCCAACATGCCCAAATTCGGATTAGCTAAAGCTTCTGACCATGTGCCTTCGACAGGGAAAATGGAGACATCCAGACGCAGAATGGGCGGAGAGAATGACCCGGCCGTGGAAGTACCAGAGAATCCTTAAATAGGTAAAAAGAAAGGGGCATGTTATGAAGGCTAAACTTCGACCAGAAGATATATATTCAAAGCAACTTAGCTGGCTGTGTATTGAACCAATGCTTGTTTCGGTACGGGGCAGAGATATGGCAGCCAAAACAGAGATATACCGAATGTTACACGAAGGGCAACAAGCTTTATTTCTGTTCTATTCCTATCACAATCACACGAAAAGTCTGGCAGAATTTTATTGGTTTTCGGCATATAACATCATTGAGATCAAAAGCTGGAATGGAATAAAAAATGGGATGCACTTTTTTCATTTAGATGAGATGGTTAATGTACTTGAACAGATTGAAAGTCTCATTACGGACAAAAATAAAGTGGGTGAAGAGTGGCTTGAGGTGCTGGCAACAGATCTGGATAAGGACCCAATCTTGCTTCAGAGAACAGAGGTGTTATATGACACCTATCAGACCGTGGCGCAAGCAGCTATTACACATATGAATGAGATGATCCTGCAAAATCGGGATATGTATCTGGAGATTGAGTAAGGTTAACGTAGCACCTCCTTATATTAAAAGAACTGCTCCCATGGAGTGGTTCTTTTTAGTATTTATGCAGTACCGATGCAACAAACTTGCAAAATCATGCAACAAAACGCAATACAGTGGGATTGCCGTAACTATGCTTGTAATATGAGTTGTGAGAGGAGGGGCAAACACATGAAAGTCATTTTTGAAGAGGACACGACAGTTGAAAAAAGGTTAGCCAAGGTCATAACCCATCCTGCGGAGAAGTCGAAGTGGGACCGTATTCAGAAGGCAATCTGTGAATCGGAAACTCAATTAACGGTCATCCATGCCAAGAATAATCGCAATATACAGATCCAGTTGAGCTCGGTGGTTGCCTTTGAATCAGAGGATCGGATGTGCTGTGTCCGGGTGATCTCAGGTGAGAGGTACTTGCTTCATAAACGTCTGAAATTTGTAGAAGAGGATCTGGATGACCTTCATTTTGTAAAAATAAATAATCAAACGATCATCAATACGCGGTACATCACCGCATTCTCTGCAACAGACCAAGCTCGAATTAAGGTAGACCTGAGCGATAGCTCCAGTTACTTCGTCAGCCGATTTTATATTAAAAACTTTAGGGGGAAATTATCATGATTACTCAACTTAGAAATTCTTTTTTTCAAGTATTCACTATAATGACGCTATGGATCACACTCTTGGCTACAATATTCTTTGGTGATCTGCCCATTCAGATGTCCTATTTAAGGAACATAGCGGGTATTGCTTTTATTGCAGCTTTGTTGTTTGGAATGATGTATAACATACTGTGGAACTATTTTACGTTAAAACCGGTATGGAATATCGTCATTTCTTCCACATTCAATATTGCAGGAGGTATGGCGATGATATGGTTATTCTCGGTAGACATGTTCCAATTCATCGCTCCCTGGTTCCCCGGCATGTGGTTATTATCTATCGTGCTACACGTCATCGCTTTTTATTTTTATGCTAGAATAGATAGCAGGAAAAAAGCGGAAGAGTTAAATAACATTCTCAAGTAGGTAGGGAGTACACGTATGAACGAGGAAGAACTGTTGCAGTTGTACGGATTGGAACCTGATGAGGTAAACCGGGAGGCCATCCGACAGCTGCTTCAGCAAGAGATTGAGAACCGGAAGTCAGAGGATAACGAGGTTCTGAGACTGTTGTGCATCATGTTATTCTGTATTGGAAATGTGGAGGACACCAGGCTGATCTGGCAAGCCAAACGAAAGAATCAGGATACGGGCAGTTATATTGATGTGCAATTATTATGTGGTGCAGGGTATGAGGAGACATTGTTTTACCTGGAAAATAATATGGACGGGGAACAGGCGCACAAGGAGTTGCTTTACCTTAAACAGTGCGAGCCGTATGACTTTGTTGATTTCTCCAACGCGGAATGGGTCTCAAACTATAAACAATATTATGGTGTTTAATATATGAACATACGGGATGAGGTAATTCATAGGCATGGAATAAACGAGCAAACAGACATACTGGAAGGAGGGGGGCTATGCCAAGTTTGCATGACAACATCATATTAAGCTACGAAGTTGATTTAGAGAACAAAAGGATCAGGATGCGTACTCGTTCAAGTCATGATGTGCCGAAAAATATGGATGTTTTATTCTCTGGTGTTATGGCTCATATGTTTGATACACCGCTGCATGGCAGCATTATTTTGGATCTGGATGAGTGGGATATAGAGCATTTTATCCATTATAATCGAGAGTTGTTAGAATCGGGGATGGGTCAAGGGTGGCCTGTCAGTTATGATTCCTATGATGAATTGCAAATCCACCTGATCGAGGAGAAATACAAGTACATGGTGATCTCATCCTCGTATGGATTGAGTGGTTGGGTTTTGGCAAAGAACGTAGAAATATCGGTTATTGAAACGGGGTGAACGGGATGGAGCGTGAATACACACAGCATGGTGGCAAGAAGGGCGCAGGACTAAGAACGGGCATTGTTGTTCTTGTTGTTCTGCTCGTTATTCTAGTCATGACCAATCCAAACGAAGAAGATTTTGTTGCGTGGCTCGCAAGTGAACATGACATCCATGCTTCGTATGATGTGAATGATGGCAGGACGTTTACGCAGACGATCGACGGTGAGGAAAAGAAGCTTCACTATAAAGGCGGACATATAGGGCATATAGGGATTTTTTCAACATACAGTTACCGTTTTGCGGATAATGAAGAAAAAGAGATCCAGATTGAAGCGGTCGGTATAATGAATATGTTATTTGATAGATAGGTAGATTGATTGTGGACAGTTACAAAAGTTGAGTGAAAGTTCTGCTGATAACCACGCGCTTTGCATGATGTAACTCGTGCAGAGAAGCGTGTTTTTTTGCGTATAAAGCGATAGAAACAGAGATGGTTAACTTCGTTTATTCGCAAATTCCACATTATGGGTTATGATGTACCTTGAGAGAAAATTTTACATACATAGGAAGTCTCTATTTTAAATTAAAGGCATTTAAGGTCTTTACGAGGGGAGTATTATCCATGATTGAATGGAGGGCTGACTATGAAAAAGTTAAACGTAGTTTCATTATTATTACTACTTCTGGTGGCCTGTCAGAACCAGGAAAACACTGAAGATGCACAACAATCAATAGATTCCTTGGCTCAAAGTGTCACAGCAAAAGAGACACAACAGGATGAAGAAATATCGACATCCCATGAGAAGGAAGACATCCCACCAGAGTATCTCGATGAAACAAACTATACCGGTGACAAATTGGAAATCGTCAAACTTATGAATGCCCGTATACGTTATTTATACGAAAAGGATGAAATAGCATATATGAGTTTGATTGATCCTGAATCTCCTATATCAGGTATGGGAAGATACAAAGTTCTAAAGGTTACTTCCATGAGCGATATCACTATACAGGAGCAAAGGAAACTCTATCAGGCAGTGGTGATAGTTAATGAGTTAAATGAGAACGACGAAGAGTATAGCAATACGATGGTGTTTTGGAAAAAGAAAGAAGATGGCGATAACGCGCAATGGATTTTTGCAGACATTGATTAAGCACAGTAGAACACTGTCTTGATCATGGAGCTGAAAATTTTATACAACCTAAAGGATGATGTAATGATGGATAGGCGATTAATACTCATTGAAGGGTTACCGGGTTCAGGCAAGTCGACGGTTGCCAATATGGTATCCGAAATTTTGATAGAACAAGGCAAGACGGTACAACTATTTCAAGAAGGGGACTTGGATCACCCTGCTGATTACGAAGGCGTATCTTTTTATTATGCTGGAGACTTCGAGGCTTTATTGAAAACACATGAAGAATACAGAGAGATTTTGGAAAGCAATGCGATTGTCCATGATCAAGGTTTCCTGATTCCTTATCGTAAGATGAAAGAACAGTGGGGAATAGATTTGCCCGATCACATTGTACAGGATATTTTCAGCCGAGATATTTACGAAATTCCTTTTGAGCAAAATGTTAAGCTGATCACCGAGAAGTGGCAAGATTTCGCCCAAAACGTGTTAAGCACGAATGATGACTGCATCACGATATTTGAGTGTTGTTTTATCCAGAATCCACTAACTATGGGTCTTGTAAAATGCAATCAATCCAAAGAGCAGAACGTGCAGTATGTATTGGAACTGGGGCGTATCATTCATGATCTGAATCCGCTTCTCATCTATATCGACCAGAAAGATATATCCTATACATTTGATAAGGCAGTTAGTGAAAGACCAAAAGAATGGTCAGAAGGTTTTATTGACTACTATACGAATCAGGGTCTTGGGCAAGCACAGGGTTATAAGGGTATTGAAGGTACGGTACAGGTTTTGCAGGAAAGAAAGAATTTAGAGTCCAAAATCTATGGGTTACTTCAGATGGATAAGGTCTGGCTGGATAATTCGGATTATGACCGCGAGGCTTGTAGGCGCAAACTAGAAAAGATTTTGCAGTAACCTTAATGAAATACGAATACATACCGGAGGTCAGTTTTATGACATTTTATGGAGTAGCCTTAATTGCAACAACCGCAATCTTAATTATTATAGGTGTTCGAAGCAAACGGAAAGTAATTCTTAGATGGGGCATAGCCAGTTTAATTTTATTGCTCGTACTCATCATTCCCTCATTCATCATGGGATTCATGGACGGATTTGCTGATGGATGGTCAGCGAGATGACCACTGCAGATAACAATAATGTATCGTATGAACAAAATAACAACAAATTCAACTTCCGTGTGGCAGGTATTGTGATGGATGCGGGAAGAGTTCTTTTGCATACGACTGAACAGGATGATTTCTGGAATCTGCCCGGAGGTCGGGTGAAATTAAACGAGACAACAGAAGCGGCTATTGTACGAGAAATGATGGAGGAACTGGGTGTTCATGTAGAAGCAGAAAGGCTCGCATATGTTAGTGAAGATTTCTTTGAATATGATGGCCTGAAGTATCATGAAGTTGGCTTTTATTATCTCATCACATTGCCGGAAGCCCATAAGCTATATAGTGAAACTGAATTCAAAGGTTTAGAAGATAACGGTAAGTTAACTTTCCAATGGTTTTCCTTGGACGAACTGGAGCGGATGGAAGTATATCCTGTGTTTTTGAAAAAGGAACTGACTAACCTTCTTGATGCAAAAGGCATCAAACACTTCATTCAGAAATAGAGGAATAGGTGCCTATGGACATTACATTTATTCGTCATGGTCATGGCGAACACTTGATGGATTATCCAAACCAATTAAATTGTCTGCATCCTGGCCTCACTGAATTGGGAGAAAGTCAAGTCATAGCGTTGCGTAAACAAGTGGTTTTTGCGCCTGAAGACGTCATTTTGGTTAGTCCAACGAAACGTACTATTGAAACAGCACAACTCCTAACCACTAACAAAAATCTTGTATTCTTCAGCCCGCTGGTTGGCCCAAGAATGTTTCCTCAGAATCCAGAGTTTGTTCCTTTCATCTGTGATCAGATCTATTCCAAGGAAGAGCTCAGTCGTCAGTATACTGACATAAGAATGCTTAATTTGGGGTTGGATTGTTGGGAAGAAAGTATTAATCAGATGGATGCAGATCGGTTCCAGATATTAGCTGAACAGCTTCTTGAGTGGTGCAGGCAACAGAGCGGCAATACGTTTATCATTTCACATGATGGTACGATATCGAACTACAGGATGTTACTCGGAGAAAAAGAGTTAACCAAAAGTGATTTTCTTGGTGAAGCAGAGCAGTACACGATCAGGAACTTTTAACGATCTAAGGAGATTCCGTCAATCTCTTTTACTACACATTAGACAAGGAATCTGCTTTATAAGCGACTATAACTGCACTTAGGGGGATTTTCAATGAAGTTATCGGATTATGAGTATCTAACTTTGGCTCTGGAAGAAGCAGAACAATCATTTACTGAAGGAACGTATCCGATTGGTGCGATAATCGTGGATGTGGATGGGATTGTCGTGAGTAAAGGCCGGAACCGAGTCTTCTCAGATTGCGACCCCACCGCACATGCTGAGGTGGATGCCATTCGTCGGGCAGGAAAACATTTGCTGGATGTAGAGAAGAAGAAATTCTCGAAGAAGAAAGACTTGACGCTTTATACTACCTGTGAGCCTTGTCCCATGTGTTCGTGCACCATATTAATGTCGGGGATTAAGAAGATTGTATGGGCAGCAGATGATGAAGAATATGGAGGGCTTCGACGTTTCAAGGAAGGGCCTCATTTTATCCATATGTTTGACACGTTATCCTGTGTTGCAGCACCCTATCTTGATCTGGAAAACAGACAGAGAGCTTTGCTCGCCAAATGGAATATTGGTAGAGGTGTGCTTAATACAGAGTGGGAGATTCCCAAGCAATGAAATCTATCCCGTTCTCTATACTTATAGCCAGTGTCATTTTAGGTATCTCGTTTATTATTGGCTGTATATTGCTAACGACTCAGGAGAGAAATAGTGAACGGACTCAGGCAGCAGAGCAAAAAGTACCTATTGATAAAGCATTAATGACGATTCAAGAAACTGCCGAGTATCTGAGTATGACTGAAGAACAGGTGATGAGTATTATTAAGGCTGAGCAAGGGAGTTTTACGGTGTCAGGTTTCTTTGATGGGAGAATGTTTCCGTTCATTAAGGTTCAGGATAATTTTTTTGTTAGTAGAGTGGAGTTGGATTTGTGGGTTCAGGAAGCAGCTACAAGTCACAGAAGGTATATTAATGGGCAAATGCAGTAGTCTATGGGAACGATGGCATAATCCAAAGGAGATGAATTCATATGGAATTCGTGGGAGAGAAAGTAAGAATAACAACAGTCACAGAGCAGGACCTCGACTTCATATGTCAACTTGAATGTGACGCAAACATATGGAGCTTTGAGGAAACTGTTGAAACGGATGAGGAAAAGGTCCGTGAGAAATATCGCAGCCATTTTGCTGTCGCAGATGAGAAACCGTATGCCTATGATTTCGTTATACGCCGCTTGAATGATCCAGAAGATACACCCATTGGTATCGTTCAGATGTGGAGTTATGTGGATTACCGAAAAAGCTGGGAGATTGGATACGGTGTGCTTTCAGAATACGCAGGCAACGGATATGGGAGCGAGGCTACACGTCTTTTGTTACAATTTGCGTTTCAAGAGTTACAAGCTCATAAGGTTGTCGGCATGTGTAATTCACAAAACGTTCGCTCAGCAGCACTGATGCAGCATGTGGGTATGACACGGGAGGCCGTCTACCAGGAAGAACTATGGTGGAACAATCAGTGGACAGACCAGTATTTTTTCTCCATTTTGGATAGAGAGTTTAAGCAAGTCTAATAGGTACGGGAGGAAATAAGATGACTACGTTGGTTCTGCTAAGTGATTTGGTTTTCGAATCTAACGATAAATTGGATCAGAGAATACTACGCTTATTTAACAGTGAACAGCCTTCCATCGGATATATCCCTTCGTGCTCCGACCCGGAGCGGAAGTATTTTGAACACACTAGACGTTACTATAATCAAATAGGAATAGATAACATTCAATATTACGATCTTGATCTGGAGTATGAGGAGAGCACATTTGGCGCTATTTTCGAATGTGATGCGATTCATCTATCCGGCGGAAATACGTTTTATTTTCTAAGTTTATTACAGAAGAGAAATATGGTTGGTTTGCTACGTTCCTATGTGAAGAGTGGCGGCATTCTGATCGGGGTCAGCGCAGGCAGTATTCTGACTACACCTACGATAGAGATAGCCGGGTATGGGGAAGATGCAGATGAAAATAAAGTGGGTTTGAATGATATAAAAGCGCTGGGGCTCGTTGATTTTGAGATTGCACCACACTGGGATGGTTCGGAAGACACCCTGAATTCATTAAGCGAGTATACCCGTGTTAATCGTACGGCTGTTTATGCGTGCCAAGATGGTGGCGGGGTTGTAATTAATGGTGAAAGCGTAGAGTTATATGGAAATGTGCGTCGCTTAGATTACAGAGAGAGTGGGTCTAATCATGAGTGATGTTACGGTCTATCATTATGATGCTTTCTCTACCGTTCCCGGTCAAGGTAACCCGGCAGGAGTGGTTTTTGATGCTGATCATTTCAGTGAGACGGAGATGCAGCAGATCGCTTATAAGGTTGGTTTTAATGAGACAGTATTTGTGTTGAATTCTGAAGTAGCTGACGTCAGATTACGTTATTTTACGCCGGGCCATGAGATTAATCTGTGTGGTCATGCCACAATGGCATCACTGTATGGTTTGAAGACGCGTGGGATGTTGAGTGACAAAGAGCTAATCACGATTGAAACCAATGTAGGTACATTACCCATACGATTTGAGTGCAATGCCGACACCATTTACATGGAAATGAAACAGGATCAGCCGCAGTTTATACCGTTCCAGGGGGATATCGAGAAGCTGGTAAGCGCCATCAATCTCACTCTGGATGAGGTTGACCTTTCTACGCCAATCGTTTATGGAAGTACGGGAACCTGGACGGTATTAATCCCGATTCGTGGACTGAACTCTTTTATGAAAATGAAACCGGATTCTTCCCTGTTCCCAGGAATTTTAATTGAGAATCCCAAAGCTTCCCTGCATCCCTTTTGTTTCGAAACCCGTGATTTCGATGCGATGATGCATGCCAGACATTTTTCATCACCATACTCTGGTACGACGGAAGATCCAGTGACTGGAACAGCCTCCGGGGTGATGGGTGCTTATTATTTAACCTATGTGAAACCGGAGATTGATGAGGTACAGTTTGTGGTAGAGCAAGGGCATGAGATTGGTAGAGATGGAAAGGTTCAAGTGAGTGTGATTCGGGATGGTGAGGATATGGATGTCAGAATGAAGGGGACAGCTGTTTTTGTGCGTGAACTGAACGTTGAATTGGACACCTGATCTTCTACATAAAGGAGAGACTGTTATTGAATGAAAAGACTGTTTTAGATAGCGTTACTCGTGTCTTGAAAGAAGAATTAACGGATGCCTTGGTGGGAATATATTTACACGGTTCCATGGCCATGGGATGCTTTCATCCAAATCAGAGTGATATCGATATATTGGTCGTTAGCCGGGAAAAGCGATCTGCCGACACTTATCGAAGGATTGCACAAAAGTTAATGCATATTGAAGATGAGATGCACATTACGAAAGGTTTTGAACTCAGTATTGTACTGGAATCTACGATTGTAAGTATGGCATACCCTACTCCTTTCGAATTTCATTATTCTGCCTATCACCGGGAGAAATATCGAACGGATGAGCAATATCTCTGTGGTGGATATGAAGATCCGGATCTGGTAGCACATATGGCTGTCATCTATGATCGAGGTATTGTGCTGGATGGTAAACCCATTAAGGATCTGTTCCAACCGGAAAATCGTGAACATATGATTGCCTCAATTACATCGGACGTGAGTTCAGCTATGGAAGAAATTGCGGACAACCCAGTCTACTATGTATTGAGTCTATCCCGGGTTCTTTTGTACGTGAAAGATTCAGTCATTCATTCCAAGCGAGAAGCAGGAGAATGGGCACTTACAAACCTTCCCACTAAATACAAGGAAGTCATCTCACAATGTCTTGCAAAGTACAATGGTGATTTGGAGAATGTGAATTTGAGTGAAGCCTTACATCGGGAGTATGCGAAATATATGTTGAATCAGATCCAATTGAAGGGAGATTAACATTTTGCAAATTTTTGATATTCGGCAGAAGCCGGAGGTGCTGCAAGAAGCAGTACAGTATTTCTGGAAACAATGGGGCTCGGAATCAAGCTTCCATTTCTATCGGGATTGTATAGAGCGTTCTGTGGATACAGAGAGTGATGTACCAAGATTTTATGTGATGTTGGACGGAGACCGAATTATCGGTGGGTGCGCTTTGTTGCGAAGTGATCTGAATAGCAGGCAGGATCTTTTTCCCTGGTTTGCGTGTCTTCATGTTGATCCAGAATATCGGGGCCAGAATCTGGGTGGACAACTTCAGACCCATGCGATGAATGAGGTGAAAGCAAAAGGGTATGACAAGCTGTATTTGTGTACTGATCTGACTGATTATTATGAAAAAAATAACTGGGCCTATATCGGTAAAGGATATTTGCTTGATGATGAAGAGACAAGAATCTATGAATATAAGATTTAATGAAATCATTTCTCATTATTTCGAAGATATCGAGTATACCTTGAGAGCCGTTCCATTTGGCTTGACGAATACGACCAAAATCCTTGAAATACAAGAACATAGGTTTATCGTTCGTATCTATAACAGACATCTCAAAACGATCGATGGTATTGAACTGGAATGTAAAGTGACAGCTTTCCTTGAAAGCACTCATTCTTCGTTTCAGATCCCACTCTTTCATAGTGCTATAGATGGCCAACACTATTTATTATTAGAAAATGGGACGCTTGCGGCTATTACTACCTTTCTAGAAGGTACTGTACCCCAATTGTCTAGCGTAGACAAATCTAAGAAGTTTGGGCAGCTGGTGGGTGAGTTTTCGACACGAATGCAAGGGTTCCCAATAGGCAAGCAAGTTTACAGGGGAATTTCATTTACTAAAGTGTACGAAATTCATCCGTTAGCTAATCGTCAATCGATTAAAGTTTTTTATGAAAATCTACCTTTTGAATTATCAGTTTCAAAGGTTACCTTTTATCAGAAAATGATCACAGAAATTATGAGTTCTAATCTGCAGTTAGAGATATTACCACAACAGTTGGTTCATCATGATTTGTTGATTTATAATTTGCTGGCTCAGAATGAGGAGATCACTGGTGTACTGGATTTTGATTTTATTGGTATGGATGCTGCGTTTATGGAATTCACAATTAGCTTTAACCATGTGGTTCAGGAATCCCAAGGATCAATGGAAATGATTGAGTCCTTTCTTCAAGGATATGGAAGTGAACGCAAGCATTCAGCGCTTGAGTTTAGTTACTTACCTTTACTTACAAAAATCTATTATATAGCAGTACTTCATTTCTATATTGGTCAGTATTATGCCGGAGCAACGATTGAACACAACTTCACATTTATGATTGAACAGTTTGAGAGGAACATGAATTGGCTGGAAAAGCATAATCTTAAGATTCAAGAGTTGCTTAATAGATACTTGATCTGATTACACGAATGATGTAATAATTTCTGAGCTGTCGTTATAGGAGGAATGAACCTATGATTACCGAGATTAATAAACATGATTTCCACAAAGTAAAACATCTCACGGACTCGTGTCAGAATATTGAAGTCAAGGCAGTGGCGTCTGGCTTGAACCCGGGACGGATCTATGTAGATGATGCAGAGAATATCACAGCAGCTCTAATTTGGGTACATGGACAATCTGGTTTTCAGTTGATCGGCGACTCTCGAAGTGAGCCCTTTCTGAATGAATTGAACGAGTACATGCGGGAACGTATTGAACCTGAATTATTAAACTTACATATGCATGCTGTTGAAATTGGTGTGGTGGACGAAGCCTGGGAAGATGTTCTTCGGCACATCTCCGGGAAAAGAGAGATCTCCAGTGATATTCAGCATGTATTCAAATTGAATCCAGATTCGATAAGTCATCAAGTACCTCTCGACATATGTGCTTCACAGGACGAGGAAGTCAGAATTCTCAGGATAGATGAAGTACTATTAGGAGAGAAAAGATATAACAATTCTCAATTCCTGAAGGATAAAATCTCTTACTTCTGGACGACAATAGATGATTTTTTACAACATGGCTTTGGCTATATTGCAGTGCATAACGATGATATCGCGAGTGTTTGCTTTTCGGCATTTATCGCAGATCAGACACATGCGGTTGATATTGAAACGCTTGAAGTCTACAGAAGAAGGAATTATGGTGCGATGGTGGCAAAAGCTTTTGTGGAAGAATGCAGTCGTGTAGGTATACATCCGTATTGGGATTGTTCACCGGACAATGCAGGCTCAATTCGTCTGGCACAAGGTGTGGGGATGTCACTCGATTTTAACTATAGAGTTTACTGGTATGATCTATCCACATAGATGGGTATGAAGGAGGATGTGCTGTGAGCGAATCATTACAGGATCAGATTCACTTTCTCATTGAGATTGATAAACTCAAAACGATTGAACGAAAGACGAGAATTATGCACGGTGAGAGACTTGAAAATGATGCGGAGCATTCCTGGCATCTGGCGATGATGGCCTTGGTTTTGCAGAGTCATGCCAACAAGGATGTGGATATCCTCAAAGTCATTAAGATGCTTCTCGTTCATGATCTGGTCGAGATTGATGCCGGAGATACGTTCGCTTATGATACGGTGGGACACACGGATAAATATGATCGTGAACTCAAAGCAGCTCATCGGCTGTTTGGTATATTGCCTAAGGAACAGGCTGAAGAACTACTCTATTTATGGTTAGAGTTTGAAGCAAAGCAGACGCCTGAAGCACAATTTGCCTCATCTCTGGATCGGTTGCAGCCTCTGATCCATAATCATCAGAATGAGGGAGATACGTGGCAGAAATATAACATTACAAGTGATCAGGTATTAAACAGAAACCGTGAGATTGCGAACGGTTCCGAAACATTGTGGGAGTATGCGCAGCAGCTTATTCAGAAATCCGTAGATCAGGGAATCTTGACCAAATCATAAGGGTAGGTTTCACGTATCCACTTTGAAGATGGGGGAGAAGCATGGATGGGATATATCATGGAGCTAAGAAAACTGGTGGGCCCGCGTCCTCTAATTATGGCGGGCTCATGTGTACTCGTGTTCAACGAGGAAGGTCACCTGTTGCTACAAAAACGTACAGATAGCTTGGATTGGGGGACACTTGGGGGATCCATGGAACCCGGGGAGTCTTTGGAGGAAACAGCTGCGCGGGAATTGTATGAAGAGGCCGGACTGAGAGCGGAGTCGTTCAAACTCATTAGCATTTTTTCAGGTGAGGACATGTACTATCAGTACCCACATGGTGATGAAGTTTACAACGTCATGGCTGTTTATGAAGCTTCAGGTATCAAGGGCAGCCCAACCATTTTGGATGATGAAGGGCTGGAACTCCGATATTTTGATCTGAATCAGCCGATCCCTGAGATCAATCCGTTTACGGAATATGTGTTGAAGAAGGCAGGATATATTAGAACTAACTAGTAAGAGGAGGGTATGTTATGACGCAGGACTTCTATTGTGATGAGGTGCTGAGTGGTAAAACGCAAGTCAAAGTTGTCATGGAAACAAATAACGTTATGGCTTATCACCATACCCGACCATACTACGAACACCATATCGTGGTGATTCCCAAGATTCATATTCAGTCCTTCATTTCAGAAGAGGAAGAGAATAATGATGAACTACTCTTAGAAATGATGCGTGTCATTAAAAAGATTGCTGCTGACTTGTTAGCTCAGACAGGCTCGTCGAAGATTATAACTAACTTGGGCAGTTATCAAGACTCGAAGCATCAGCATTGGCATATAGTCAGTGGTGAGCGAACTTAGGAAACTGTATACCGGATTACAAAACTTCCACCGTTCACATACGGATGTGGAAGTTTTTTTTGTTTTGAAACAATAAGCATACCTAACAACTCTCACATCTACCAAAAAAGTTAACTAAGGGAAAATATGCTAGAATAGGGAGTGATGATTTAAAAGGGTAAAATAGGAGGAATTATAATGATGGTTGGTTCTATAGTTACGATATTTGCAATGTTGATTAATGTATTGTTGTACGGATTGGGCGTGTATGCGCTGATCTTGTTTATTAAGCTAGCCCGACGTGGGATTCAGGCACTGGATATCTACCTGTATGAGAAACGCGGAGAGCGGTTCTAACGTTCACCATCTCACACTCGAACAGAATTATCATTTTTCTCTCAGTGTTTTATCTTTCCTGATCTAGTATGATTAACGCATCAATCCAGTAAAGAGAGGGTTAATGACATGGATGCTTTTTTAGAGCAAATTAACGAGTTAAACGAGCTTCAGAAAGACTTGGTTAGCCTACATTCTTTGTTTGCAGAACATTATCCAGTGGTTGTAGCCTATGAAGCTTTATTATATATCTATGATTATTCGTCCAAGACGCAACAATACGAGTGGGTGAAGACGGTACCGGACGATTTATATATTCCAGATGAATGCCTTGCTGCGATGCCGGTGCATCATATGAACGGACGAATGTGTGCGATTGTAACGGATACAGCGTTCAAAGATCTGGAGCAGAAAGTTTATCTGTTCCACGAATATGTTCATTGTTATGTATATGAGAAATATGATGAGCGGATCGTGAACCGTCTTCAGATTAAACATAAAATGACGCAATTGAAGCGTGTGACATGGGAACTAGATTATGAATTTCCGTATGAAGATGAAATCGTTGTGGAGCGGATTAACTCATTGTTGTCTGCTTTGAAGAGTAAAGACCTGACACTAGTACAAACAGCTAGAAAGGCGTTGTTCACTTCATTAAATGAAGAGCAAGCCGAGTACTGGAGCTGGTTGGAGTGGAACGAGGGTTACGCGCGTTATATTGAGAATCTGATTCGGGCAAAATTTGGGCAGGAAAGCAATCATTTTGGAGATACTGCTCCGTTTAATCGTCTAGTATTCTATGAATGTGGATCGGAATACATTAGTCTACTTGTGAAGGAGCATCCGGAGTACCATACGGATCTGGAGCAGATGTTTGACCGCATGCAAGTGGAGAGAATTCAGGGTTAATCACGCATCTACGGTGAAAAAGCTGGAGCAGAGTGAAGTCTTACTAATCTAGCCATCTGTATGTTACCTAGTAGGTTATATCGTTTCTTTTTACTAAGTATAGTAGAATACTTCCCGATAAAAGGAGATTAACTCTATGCCGTTACCTATGGTTCATCTCAATATCGCTAATCTGATTGCAGACTCGCTGCAAATGCAGGCTGATCGAGGTTCATTCTATCTGGGGAACATCGCCCCGGATTCCATACATATGCGCGAAGGTACAACCAGAGATGATAAGGAATACACCCATTTTAACCCGAAAGATGATGGAGATTATGTTGGTGAACTGAAGGATCTCTACTCAAGCTATATGCAACAACTTACCGATGAAGGATGGAAGTGGTTTGTGCGAGGATACTTTATGCATGTGCTAACAGACTATTACTGGTTCCGTAGTGTGCATCCCGAATTCGTCGAACGGGTCAACAAGGTAGACCATCATACAGGCAGTAGCAGATCGAAGGATGAACTAGCGCGTTTATATTATCAGGAGACGGACCAGATCGATTTCAATCTCTATCAAGGTTCAAGTTGGAGCGAAGAAGTATGGCAGGTGCTCAACAGCTCACCGGGTTATGACATGACGGACCGTTTAACTGCTGATGAGATTGTGCGCTGGCGGGACCACACGTTTTCTTTTCTTAATGGGGAAGAACCAGGAATTACTCCTGAGTTCATCACGGGTGAGAGAGTTCAGGTATTTGTGGAAGAGACCATAGAGCGACTGATCTCTATGTTGTCTTCATGGGACCCGGAGTTACGTAACTTGATATGAATATAGATAGTTAGTGCAGTTGAGTCATTTCATTATATACTGTATTTATTACTTCTCTACTCATTACTAGTTTATTTAATACTAAGTCAGGGAGGCACGCAGTATGGTGAAATATGTAGGAATGTTGCTCGTATTTGTCATTGCCACGTTCATTGCAGGGTGTAGCAAACCGAATGAATCGAACGCGGAAGAAGGGCTTCCTGTACTGATCACTTTAACGTGTAATCCCAACCTTGCCTTGGAACCATGCCAAGATGTTGTGTTTGATCGATCTGACGAGATTCGAATCATGATGGAGGCCATACATAAGGCAGAGCGTATGCCAGGTATTATTGATTATGGTACGCAGTACAAGATGAGCATAACAAATGCGGACAGCTCCATAACAAGGTATGATTTTTCACTAGGAATGGATCCCAAGATGCAAGGCTTGTTAGTAAACGAGGAAGACACGCATACTGGATATAGCATTCCTCTTGAGGATGCGAATCAACTAAGAAGACTGATTCAGCGACGTACAGATTAAGAAGGTATATGGGACGGAGAAGAACCTGTGGATGACAAAATTACCATTGAACCTTTGACGCGATCGGATGCAGATGGAGTGTATCAGGTGTTCGAGACAACCATTCCCGCAGCATTTGATCAGGAGGGAATAGGCTCGCTTCTGGATGATATTCAGGATGAGATAACACACAAAAAAGCGATGATTCACAAGGCATTGCAAGCAAAGGACAACATCAAAGCAAGTGTATTTTTCCTCGTCGCCAAAATGGGGGATGTTATTGTAGGCACAATCTCGTATGGACCGTGTGGTAAGGAGATTCGAGAATGTACAGAGGGCCGGTTGAACGGTATCGGAGAACTGGGTAGCCTGTATGTGTTGCCCGAGGTTCAAGGACAGGGGGTTGGTTCGGCGCTCATTCTTGCACTGGTTACTGAACTGCAACGGCTGGGAATTCAGCAATTCTGCCTGGATAGCGGTTACCAGATCGCACAGAAGAAGTGGCAACGCAAATTCGGTGAACCCTATGTGGTGGCGAACAACTATTGGGGCGAAGGAACAGATCATATGGTTTGGCTGTGTGAAGTACAGGATTTTATAGAGGTTGTTCAAAAAGCCCGCTTTTGATTACGAAGGATGCCTAGTGGCATCATCAGCATCGAATATGGAATTCAGCCGAAATGTCCGTTGCTCACGTAGTTTTCCCTACGCTCCGCTACTCCATTTCTAGCTTCATCCCATCTTCTCGGTACTGAAAACCAGTCTTTTTGAACATGCACTAAAGTAAAATGAATGAACAAAAGAGATGACGACCTGTATTGTATAGGGGTCATCTCTTTATCTTTTTGCATCGATCGTGGACGATTGTTCGTACAGTGTACCATGTGTGTTTTTATGTACCCGAGGAAAAAAAGGAGTGAACATATGTCAATACAGTGGAATACACCCGAGCAACGGCTGTCCCCTCATGCGGTAAACTTGTGGAGAATTAGCGCCATCATATGGAATGTAATAGGCTTTCTGATCCTTGCCGTACTGTTAATACTGGACTCCATCTATGGATGGAAGACGTGGATTGGTTGGATTTTGTGGGGCGTTACGGCCATATCGGTGCTCTATGCGGTGTGGGATATTTTCATCCAGCCGTCATGGTTATACAAGCATTGGTACTATGATGTGAATGAGGAGTTCCTGCAACTGAAGCGTGGGGCGCTAACCAAGGTACATCAGATCATCCCCATGGCGAAAGTGCAATCGGTTACAACAAATCAGGGACCTTTAATGCGAAAATACGGACTCTATTCCGTATCGGTTGGCACGATGGGTTCATCGCATGAAATCCCGGCATTGCCAGAGGAAGTTGCACTTGCACTCCGTCATCAGATTGCGTCCTATGCGCGAATTAATGAGGTGGATGAATGATCGATATGAAGCGACATCATCCATTAACCATGCTGTGGAGCTTGTGGAAACGGGTAAAGAATTGGTTTGCCATCGTCCTTTTTTTGTTTGTTTTCCGTCAGGGCTCGGAGTCCCAATGGATATTCTATGGAAGAATCGCTTTTTATGTAGGTGTCTCCCTTAGCATCCTGTCCATGATCCTGAAGTGGTTCACCTCGCGTTATGCAGCAGACGATACAGCCTTTCATATCTATAGTGGTGTGTTTAACCGTACTCGAAGAACGATACCTTATACGAAGGTCCAGAATGTGAATCGTCATACAACGTTGTTTCATCGGTTATTCAGGGTGACGTCGATTCGATTCGAGACCGGAATTAAGGGAGAAGATGCTACCTTTCAGTTACACGTTGTTTCACTTTCCGAAGCGGAACAGCTGGAGAAGATTGTAGCAGGTCATATGGCTGAAGAAGCAGTAACAGTAGGAGCAACAGAGGAACATGATACGTTGGATGCAGTTCAGGTTATGGAAGAGGGAGAGGCGCAATCCGAACCTGTTATAACTGATGAAGTCATGTCTCTACCTGCAAAAGAAAAACAGGAACGGGTTGTTCATTATCATTCCACCCGCAAGGACATATTCAAAGCATCCTTTACCTCGCTCAGCTTTCTCGTACTGATTCCGGTCCTGGCTACGCTCTATTCCTGGGTGAAGGACTTCTTCCCTGATGAAGAAGTAACGGAAAGTTTGTTATTAACCTGGCTTGATTCCTGGTGGATTGCCGGTTTGATGATTTTAGTTTTATTGATCATATCTATTGCTCTGGGCATAGTCAGAACCTTCGTAAAGTATGGCAATTTCCAGATCACCTCGGATGCCAAACGGATCTATATCTCGAAGGGCATGATGGAGCAAACGTCATTTTCAATTCTGAAAGAGCGAGTCCAAGCCGTGAAAATTACACAGTCGCCAATGAAAAGGCTGCTTGGACTGGCGGAAGTAGAACTGACCACTGCAGGTAGTCTGGGAGAATCCGAGCAGGAAGTGAACTCGCTCTATCCCTTCTTGCCTGTGAAGCAAGCCTATACCCTGATTGAGGAGATCCTGCCATCCTATCGGGTTACGCAAGAGATGGAAAAACTTCCACGAATATCACTATGGCTGCGCCTGCTCAAACCAAGTTGGGGATGGATCATAATTACGGGTTTATTGTGGTACTTCAAACCATTGGTGTTTGGGCAGAAACATGCCTGGTGGATGTTTTCCGCGATTCTGCTCGTGTGGATTGCAACATGCAGAGTGATGGACTTTTTCCATACCCGATACATTCTGCATCAGAATTTCATTCAACTTCGAACCGGTGCGCTTACATCAACACTTTTCATCTCCAAACGTGAGAAAGTCATCGAAGTGCAGATCACCCGTAATGTGTTACAGCGTTGGTTCGGTGTGGCTTCCATTCATACGGTAAACCGCGCCAAGCCAGTACTGCATCATCGGGCACATGACATTTCCCTGGATACGGCCAAATCATTTCAATCATGGTACATGGGTCGTACCCAAGATGTTCAGACCCGTTAATTGCAAGAGCAAGTGCAGGAAGACCACATCAGGTTATTCTGTGCTTGCTCTTTTTAATTGAAGACAGAGGAGGAAGAACAATTTGATTAAAGCTGTGTTCTTTGATGTGGACGGTACATTGCTGAGCGAAATAGATCGGAGTTTATCACCGCGTACTGCTGAGTCGATCCGGGAATTGATTCGTAAAGGCGTTCAAGTCGTACTCGTCACAGGCAGGCCCTATAATTTATGCGAAGAATTCAGAAATCTCGGAATCGATACAATCATTTCGGCTAATGGGGCATTGATCAAAGCAGGTGATGAAGTGATACATAAGTCTGTACTTTCAGCACAGATGGTTAGAGCATTCAGTGAGTTTGCCGAGTTGCATGGGCACAGTATTTCATATTTTACAGAATCATTTGAGACGAACGGGTTGTGTACAACAGATGGTCGTGTTACTGACGCTTTAAGAGATACGCTTGGACTCATGAATTCCCCGCAGAAAATCAGCACGTTGGAACAGGACGTATATTGCATTTGCTTATATGCGGATGAAGCGGAGACGGAGAAATTCCAGTCCAGATTTCCTTCCTTACGATTCGTGAGATTCCATCCGTATATAGTGAATGTGCTGGAAGCGAGCGAAGTCAGCAAATCTATAGCCGCAGAGAAAGTTCTCGACTACCTGAAGATATCCAGAGAGGATACAATGGCCTTTGGCGATGGGGAGAATGACGTGGATATGCTAGTGTATGCGGGAACCGGAATTGCGATGGGAAATGGCGGAGAACGGATTAAACAAAGCGCTGATTATGTCACCCTGCGGGCAAGTGAAGATGGGGTCTTCCATGCATTGAAGCAATTTAAGATTTTATGAGAATGGATCGGCTAAAAAGATGAAGGATATCCAAATTGTGGATTTTCATGTAGAATGATATAGCACGTATTAAGCCCTAAAGCATAGGGTGTTGATCGAAGGGTGACTTATGAAAAAGGTTGTTATCGTAATCCTGTCTCTTGTCGTACTTGTTGGTGTATCCTCTTCCGCTTATGCTCATCCAGGCAGACTGGATAAGAACGGTGGACATAACTGTTCAGCCAAATCCAAACAAAAGGGTCTGTGTACAGGTTATCACTATCACAAAAAGAAAAAATGAGAATGAGCTGTACAAGATAAACCCGGCCATCGTTCAATGTATGGTTGGGTTTGCATGTGTACCATTGATTTAAAATGATGGAGGCGGTTACACCATGCAGATACAGGAGATATCGGTGTGGAATCATGACGATTTAGTGGCGATGCTGGTCGAAAGCTCCAGTGAGGGGTTCAGACATATCGAGCGATTAATCCATGAATATGAGACAGGAATCAATACATTCGAGCAAGAAGATGAAGCGCTTTTTGAATGCAGAGTGCACGATAAGGTGGTTGGGATCTGCGGTCTGAACAGAGATCCTTATTCTGAAGTGACTGATACCGGAAGAATTCGCAGGCTTTATGTGATGAGAGAATTTCGAAGACATGGGGTTGGGCGCAGGCTGATGGATGCGGTTATTCATAAAGCGGAAAAACATTACGCTCGACTGGTTCTGTACACGGATCAAGCGGTTGCCGGCTCTTTTTATCGCGACTTGGGATTTAGAGAAGTGACGAGTATGGAGAAGATAACGCATGTACTGGAATTGGGGGAGAAGAAAGATGGATCATATTAAAGCCGTTATTTTTGATTTGGACAATACAATTCTGAACAGAACAATGACCTTTGACGGCTTCACGCAGAGTTTGATTAAAACCTATTTTGGTCACCTTGAGTCAACCGAAGATATAAGCAAACGAATTATTGAACTCGACCAGGATGGTTATAAGGACAAACCCCTTCTGTTCAACGAGTTGTTGAATGAACTGCCTTGGGCAGAGTATCCGCCACATGCAGAACTGATGGAGTTCTATGGCAGAGAGTATGTGCGAAGTTCAGTTCTGATGGAACAGGCGCGAGAAGTCGTTCAGCATCTTCGGGGGAAATACCAAACCGGGTTAATCACCAATGGGCAGACCGATATTCAGTATGGAAAAATAGATCAACTCGGTATCCGGGAGGATTACGACCATATTATTGTTTCAGAAGAGGCTGGAGTCAAAAAGCCCGATCCACGCATATTTCAGCTTGCGCTCGATCATTTCGGTCTGAGACCGGAGCAATGCATTTACATTGGCGATCATCCCGTGAACGATATTGAAGGAGCAGCAAGCGTAGGCATGAGCACCATCTGGATGAAGGTCAACCAGCCGTGGCAGGACAGCATTACGTTGGGTCCTTTACATACGATTGAGCATCTAAGTGAGCTGAAGAAACTGCTTTAGAAGGCGGTTATATAAATTGAATTCCTATAATCACAGTCTGGAAAGGGAGGAACATATGGAGATTAGACAGATGGCTACAGCGTTTTTGAGCAATGGTTCAGACATGCTGATGATGAAGAAGGCGGGTAGCAGATTGTTTGATTTTGAATTCTGGGGTGGCATTGGCGGACATCTGGAAAAAGGGGAACTGAACGTACCCATGAGCGCCAGCTATCGGGAGATTGAAGAAGAGACCGGGTTCACGCAAGAGGATGTCGAACAATTTCGGCTTCGATATATTCTGTTGGAAGTTAACGGTGGGGAGATTTGGCAGCAGTTTGTATATTTCGGAGAGACCACGCATCGACATTTTGTGCCCTCGGATGAAGGCGAGTTATTCTGGATACCACTGGATGAGGTGTTGGACTTACATTCGTCTATTCTGATCAAAGCAACGCTTAGGCACTATTTACAACACCCAGGAGCAGAGGACATCTGGGTTGGAAACGTTCAGAGCGGAACAGACCTAAAGGGTACTCCACAGGTAATATGGAACAGAATGCAGGAAACGATATCATTTGAGCCAAAGGGGGTTAATCGATAATGTTGAAATATAGAATGGAAAGAAAAAAATTGAGATGGATAAATTACCTGTTGATCACTGTACTGATTGCTATAATTCTTCCGAGTAGTCATGTAGAGGCAGGCAGCACGATTACAGTGAAAACGAAGGTCCAATATTATAAAGGACAGCCATACATACATCTAACAGGTGGAAATAAATCTGTGACGGATAAACTGAACAAGACATTTAAACTCCACGCAGTGAAAGCAGCTCGCCTGGACAAAGAAGAAAAGAAATCAAACAAAAAATATTTCTACATCACCATGGCCAGTGTAAAATACAATGCAAAAGAAAAGTTATCTGTGGTATATGAAGATCATGTGTACACTGGCGGAGCACATGGAATGGATGCGACAAAATCATATAACTATGATTTAAGAACGGGGAAAGAACTGAAGCTAAGCGAGTATGTCAAAGACGATACTCAGATGGAGAAGGTAGAGAAATCAATCTCCAACAGTCTATTAGCCATGTATAATGCAGGAGTTTCTATTTTTGAAGAAAATATTTATGATTTTCAGCTTGATCAAACATCTGAATTCTTTTTATATGACAAAGGTATCGTCATCCGATTCCACCCTTATGAGGTTGCACCCTACGCTAAAGGGTTTGTAGATATCAAAGTCCCGTTCAGTAAATTCAACCAATAGATTGTTTGCAATAAAAGGCATGATCCAGTTCAATGAGGTCATGTCTTTTTCTATATATACAATCATTCAAAATACTCTAAATAATTTCAATAACTTCGGCTTCTATGTTTCTACATACCGTGTAAATAGCTTAACCCATTCCAAGAAGGAGGTTTTGTTATGAAACGTATGGAAACATGTTTCAGGCTGACCGTAGCAACGTGCACCTGCTATGCCAGCCTGAACGAGCGAACCGGTTTAATTTAGCATAGGGCAGAGGCGATTGTTATGGGTTGTTGGAAGAAACTCATTTTGTCAAACTATGCTGTAATAATTCGATCTTTCGTTTGTCTGTTCCGATGTTCTATAGCCTCCTCATAATCCCCGATTAGTGTATCAAAAATATGCTCCCACGACCGCTGTTCAGCCAGCTTTCTGCCTTCCAGTCCCATTATCCTCAATTGGTTCACGTGATTTCCCCAGAGACATATCTCCCGAATCAGTGCATCAGCCTGACCTGGCTCGAATAATACACCATTGCGGTGGTGGGATACCAGATCCTTTACACCTCCAGCATTGGCCGCCACCACAGGGAGTCCTGAAGCCATCGCTTCCAGTACCACATTGCCAAATGTCTCCGTAGAGGAAGGAAACACAAACAGATCTGCCGAAGCATACATAACAGCAAGTTCTTCGCCATGCATATAACCTGTAAAGGTGACATTGGGTGGGGATTGCAGACGCATTTTCGGGAGAGATGGGCCGTCGCCAATGATGATCCAGTGTACACGGGACTGCATTTCCTGGGGCAACTGCTGCATGGTAGTCGTGAGTGTAGCGATATCTTTTTCCGGGGCAATGCGTCCAACGTAGAGTAGAATAAGGGGAGCGGTGATGTGGTATCGTTCACGGATATCCGAGCTGCGTTTATCAGGGGAGTACAGGTTGCAATCAATCCCGCGAGACCAAAGTTTCAGACGCTGAATGCCTTGGGTTTGCAGGGTGTTTAACGTTTCCTGCGATGGAGTTAGGGTTGCATCACAGGCACGGTGGAACCACTGGATATACTTCCAGTAGAGAGGAATCATACTTTTCAACCGGTAGTATTCGAGATAACGATCGAAGTGGGTATGGTAGGAGACAACATGGGGAAGATGGTGTTTGAGGGCATACCTCAGACCAAGCAACCCCATATTAAAAGGTGTGGCGATATGCAGCAGATCGGGTTGAAAGGTTTGTAGCTGCTTGTGCGTGTCTGCTCTGTTGGGTAGAGCAATGCGGCATTCGGGATACAGAAAAAAAGGGATGTTGGCAACCGATCGGACTTGAGTCTCATGGCTTCCTTCAATGACGGAGTTCGGAGTAAACAGCAGATGTTCAATTCTTCTGCGGTTCAGATGGTTACTCAAGCGGTGGAGCGTGCCAGCAACACCATTGGTTTCCGGAAGATAGGTGTCTGTGAACAAGGCCAGGCGCATCATTACCCCTCCCAAGACTCGTGATGCCAAGATCATAACAGCGGAACATTTTCCAGAGGTCAAGTGCATGTTAACTTGACGATATTCCCTGTAAAATGACTTCGGCACGAACATGTAAACTTCCATAAGTTCAACTTGTATAGCGTATTCTGATATGATGTAATAACGTGTCGGCGTAGTTGAACTTGAAATTTACACGAAACGGAGAGGGCAGAAAAAAACTGAAGAAGCGGAGCTAAAAGCTTTCTGCAAGAAAGCTGCTTCGGAAGCTTACACTTCGCCTTTATCACCGGATTTTACCCTTTAATAAAGGGATTGAAAAAATCTGGGGATAACAGCGATCGGAAGTTTATTCTGACTGCGTAGTGGTCCAGTGTAAAAAACACGTTCAAACTATTTAGACAGAGAGATACAGGAGGCAGAGAAAGATGAACAAGTTACAAGAAGAATTGCAGGAGTTGTTACCACTTGATCAGCTTGAAGAGATGTCAGGTGAAGAAGTGGTGGGGAGTGTTGCCATGGACCTTTATCGGGCTGAATTTTCGACGATTCGAGAAAGTGGGCCGGAACTTCCGCAAGTATTGCGAGATATCATTCTAATCATTGATCTGGATACCGAGCTGTCCATGAACGGGATGACCGGTTTCCTTGAGAATTCCAGCGGACAGTATCTGGGTGAGACGATAACAGCTATGGAGCGGATCGGCAATGATGCAGATGCCGTGATCCTGAAGAAGATAGAGCAGATGTTGTCCGAAAGCGGTGTAACGCACGGGCAATTACGAGATAATGTGAATGGCCTGTCCGAAGATGACATCACGACAAGCCTGCAAACACACGGGGAACAGATTCATGAGGTATTACAGCAGATTGAACTGGAAGCCGCGAATTTGAGCATGCAATCGGATAACGAAGAAAGCTTTGACCTGCTGTATCAATATGTGGACGAAAATAAAGAACGTTTGAAACAGGAGATGCAACACGTTTTGTCTAATTGAGTGGGAAGAGGAGGCAAAATGACAATCATGAACAAACGATTAGCGCTGGAATCCTTTTTGGTTACCTTGTTATTCATCATCGGTTTTGTAGCTTGGAATGTCGTTCAAGGCATGATCATGACCATGAATTATGTACCTGATCTTACAAACACCGCTTCTTCTGTTACCCCATTGCAATCCAAGATTGCTTTTGGAAGCCGTGTTCAATGGGATACAACATCCATGATTATGGCTGTTGTCGGATTTATTTTGCTAGCCGCCGCATATTACGGTCTTCGATCAGGAATGCAACGTTGGACACAGCGTTCTTGATGTTTTATCCGCTTAGAGTCCAAGTTCTGTACTTACTTACGCTGCCTTTGCAGCATATCAATTGAAACTCATTTACAACTGCCCTGAGTCTATTAGACTCAGGGTTTTTACTATGGCGCGTGCCCAGAGGCACGCATGATCTTGTTGGTGAAAGTCCAACCCAAGGAGGGGCCAAGCCACCTTGGTAGCTAGGATGCTTGCATATGGCGAAATCTGTGTGCAAAAGCGCATCGACAAAAGGACCTGTCAGAAACAGGGCGAGCAACAAGCCAGGCCGTAACATGAAGTGAATCCTGCCGCGTCGTCAAAAAGGCCCTGCAAGGGGGAAAAGAAGGTGCCGAGTCTCGGTCATATAGATGAAGGCCAAGGAAGCTGTGCAGAACTTGGAACAACAGTGAAGAACCTTCCGGCGTAAAGGGAGCGGCATGGCTTGAAAGATCATGCAGTGAACTGGGGAGACCCTCCCCCACACGGATTTTTTTTTTTTAGGAATTCGTAAAGAGATGCTCTATAAGTCCAAAAGACGAAGTGAAACGTCTGTGGGAAGGGAGTCCGAGGGGCTCATAGTACCGAAGAACCCAAGGACAACATAACCTTGGGGAGGGAAGGAGCCCTGCTTTGTTTATGCTTTTGGAGGAGGTACGAGTGAGTGAATGCCAATCGGCTAACAACACCAAAGGAAAAAGTTCAACAACTCCAAGAAAAGCTAGGTCATGTGGCCAAGGAGAACAGCAAGCGTAAATTCCATGCCTTGTACGACAAAGTCTACCGGGGAGATGTTTTGTGCGAAGCCTGGAGACGAGTGAAAGCGAACAAGGGAGCAGCAGGAGTAGATGCCATGACGCTGGCAGATGTGGAGGAACAAGGAGAAATGAACTTCCTTAAGGACTGCGAACGAGCGTTGAAAGAAGGCAACTACCATCCGCAGCCTGTACGGCGGCACTATATCCCCAAGAAAGATGGGAAGCAAAGGCCGCTGGGCATACCCACCGTGCGCGACCGAGTCATACAGATGGCAACGAAACTGGTAATTGAACCCATCTTTGAAGTGGATTTTGAGGACGTATCCTTCGGATTTCGCCCAAAACGAAGTGCGAAAGGAGCGCTGGAACGAATTCGGAAAGCCTGCAACCGCAAAGGGAATTGGGTAGTCGACGTCGATATCCAAGGTTACTTCGATAACATTAATCAAGAGAAGCTTATGAAATTGGTGCAGATGCGCATCAACGACAGGCGGATACTGAAATTAATACGGAAGTGGCTTCAGGCGGGAGTGATGGAAGAAGGAAACGTAAGGCGCTCCGATTTAGGAACGCCGCAAGGTGGTGTGATCTCACCGCTTCTGGCGAATATCTATCTGAACTATTTTGACCGACTATGGGAGAAACATGGAAGAGGTCTGGGAGAACTGACAAGGTATGCAGACGACTTTGTAGTCATCTGTAAAACCAAAAAGGACGCCGAGCATGCGTATGAACACATAGGCAAAATTATGGAACGTCTGGAGCTAACCCTGCACCCGACCAAAACTCGCATTGTAGGTCTATGGACAGGAAACGAGGGATTCGACTTCTTAGGAATGCACCACCGAAAAACGAAAGCAGAAACGTCGCAAGGGAAGGTATATTACACCACACAGCAATGGCTAACCAAAAAGGCGGAAGAACGAATTCGTGGAGTCATTAAAGAGCGATTATCCCCACCGAGTATGCGATCTAGATCGTTTGCGGAACATGTGAAATGGCTCAATCCGAAAATTCAAGGGTGGAGAAACTATTACTACACGAGTTACAGCCAAAAGAGACTAGCTAAGCTGGATTGGTATATGTTGCAACGGTTAACACGGTGGTACGCGAAGAAGAGACAACGCAGAAAATGGATGGGTTCAATAGCTGAGGTTAAGTACATCGCCAGTCAATATGAATTAAAAACGCTATTGTAATCTGCATGCCCATGAATGACAAACATCGGAAAGCCGTATGAGGGAAAACCTCACGTACGGTTTGATGAGGAGAGGCTGGGTTTTGCCCAGCCTTTTACTCTAGTAATGTTTTTCCGCTTCGAAGGGGAAATTTTCTAGATCCAAGGTCAAGGAAGAATCCGTTACAATGATCTTGTAAGCGCTTATCGTTTTGGATAGAGAGAGGAGGAGAGACAGAGATCATGATTACAACCAATCAGATTTATCTCGATCAGACATTGCATAGTAAAGAGGATGTATTTGATTTTATATCTGCGGAGGCAGAGCGTTACAGCATCACTACAAACCGTGCACAACTTGCGGCTGATCTGTGGGAACGCGAACGTGTCTACTCCACCGGACTTCAGGATCACTTTGCGATTCCCCATACCCAGAGTGAAGTTGTAACACGTCCGGCAGTGATGGTCATTCGATTGCGGGAGCCCATTGATTGGGAATCTCATGACGGCAAGCCGGTAAAATATATTTTTGCCATCCTTGTGCCTAAAGGTCATGTAGACGTATCCCATCTGCAAATTATCTCTTCACTTGCCACCTTATTGCTGGAAGATTCATTCAAAGAGGCCATCGCAGAAGCGGTGCAACCGGAAGATGTATATACGTTGCTTCATCAATATACGGAAGGACTGGTGTCATAATGAAAATCGTAGGTGTAACGTCATGTATCGCAGGTCTAGCCCATACCCCGATGGCCGCCAAAGCATTGGAGAAAGCAGCTCAGCAACTGGGTTATGAGATCAAAGTGGAACAACAGGGAGCTATGGGACAAGTCAATAAGCTGACGGAAGAAGATATTGCTGCAGCAAATTTTGTACTGATTGCAGCGGATCAAACGGTGAAGGACATGGATCGGTTTGGCGATAAAAAAGTCGTACGTGTCAAAATCGGTCATGCCGTAAGTCAGGCAGAAGCGGTATTAACCAAAGCTGTTGAGGCTGTGAACGCACAAGCTTAACCCCACCTTCCACATGAGGAGAGAGTACGATGAGAAAATGGTTTGGTGAAGCAAAAACACATCTAATGACAGGTATCTCCTATCTGCTGCCCGTCATTATCGCGGGTTCCCTGGTCGTTGCCATCTGTAAAATTATCGCACTATCAATGGGTATTACTGATCTTGATCCGTACAAAGATGGAAGCGGATTCTTGCATATTTTATATCTCGTGCAAAATGTAGGATGGAGCGGCATCGGACTATTGACGATTGTCCTGTCCGGTTACATTGCCTACTCCATTGCTGACAAACCTGCGCTGGCCGCAGGTCTGATCGGCGGGGTGCTGGCACAGCAGACCAACGCTGGTTTCTTGGGCGCATTAATCTCCGGTTTTTTTGCCGGATACATCACCTTGTGGGTCAAAAACAAAGTTAAGATTACAGGTCCGGCCGCTGGCTCGGTACCGTTAATCATTTTACCGCTGATTACCGTAGGTTTAACCGGATTTCTGATGGCAGTCATTTTGGGTGGCCCGCTGGGCGCGCTGAATGAGTATCTCATTGCTTGGGTTCAAAACATGAGCCAGAGCGGAACCAATACGGTTGTGCTTGCCATTATTCTGGGGGCAATGATTGGATTCGATCTCGGCGGACCCGTCAACAAAGCGGCATGGATGGCAGGAAATGCCCTGTTCCTGTCCGGTGTCTATCTGCCGAATATTTTCATTAATATTGCCATCTGCATTCCGCCGCTTGGTTATGGTTTGGCAACATTGCTGATGAAGAAACGTTTTTCCAAAACCTATCAGGAAGCGGGAAAAGGTGCAGTGATTATGGGTGTGATCGGTATCACGGAAGGTGCAATTCCGTTCACACTGCGTAACCCTGCCAAAATGATTCTGGTCAACATGTTTGCCTGTGCAACGGGCGCTGCCTTGACTGCACTGCTGGGAGCACATATCATCATGCCACCAATTGGCGGCTTATATGGAGCTGTGTCAGTAGGTACCCCAATCGCGTACCTTGCCGGAGGCATTGTCGGCGCACTGATCGTGGCGGGTGGCACCATGTTGGTGAACTTCCGCGATGAAGAAGAGAAACAGCCTGCCAAGACTCAGGAAGCTTCAGTGAAGAAAAACGGGGAAGAAATAGAACTCGTTTTTGACTAAAAGTACATGTTCAAAAAGATCGGTTTTCAGTATCTTGAACAACCTTTAAAAAGCATCTGGAGGGATATAGAGATATGAGTGAAAGAAATCGTACCAAAGTACATGTGATTCCACATACACACTGGGACCGGGAATGGTATTTTACGACCTCCCGTTCCAAAGTGTATCTTGTCAAACACGTGAAGGAAGTATTGGGTGCACTAGAGAATATCGATGGATTCCATTATTACCTGCTGGATGCACAAGGCTCGCTGCTGGATGATTACATCCGCTGGTGTCCCGAAGATGAGGAACGGATCCGCCAACTGGTTACAGCCAAACGACTGATGACTGGACCCTGGTATACACAGACGGATCAATTGGTGATTTCCAGTGAATCCATGGTCCGAAACCTGTATTATGGTATGAAAACAGCACAAAAGTACGGACATGCGATGAAGGTTGGTTATGTTCCGGATGCATTTGGACAATCGGCACAGATGCCGCAGATCTATCGGGAGTTTGGCATTGAACGTTTCCTGTTCTGGCGTGGTGTCTCGGATAATACGAATCCACATACCGAGTTTACGTGGGAAGGGTCGGATGGCAGTCGTGTATTTGCTGTACAGATGCCATTCGGGTATTACTACGGTGGTAACATTCCGGAAAATGAAGAAGATCTGATCCCTTATCTGGAGAAACAGATTGGTGCGCTGGAACGCAAAGCCTCCACCAAACATATCTATTTCCCCAATGGGTTTGATCAGGCGCCTGTGCGATTGAATCTGCCGGAGTTGATTAAACGGTTCAATGCACTGGATACAGAACGCGAATATGTGATGAATGAACCGGAACGTTTTCTGGCGGAGATCGAAGCGGATAGTCAGGATCTGCCTGTACTTCGGGGTGAATTAATGGAAGCCAAGCACATGCGGATTCACAAGTCCATTTTTTCCACCCGTGCGGATCTCAAGCAACAGAATAACCGAATTGAGAATCTGATTGCTAACACGCTAGAACCTGTACTTGCGATTAGCCATTCTCTCGGACATGACTACCCGCATCGTATTGTGGAGGATATCTGGAAGCTGTTGTTTGAGAATGCGGCACATGACAGCATCGGTGGTTGTAACAGTGATACAACCAATCAGGACGTTGCGTTTCGTTACAAACAGGCCTATGATATCGCACTCAATCTGCTCGACCTGCATATGCGGATGATTGCTTCAACGATACAGCAGGAGGAGACATTTGCGTTCACCCTGTTCAACACGCTACCGTATGTGCGAGGCGGGGTTACTGAGATTGAAGCTTATATTCCGGAAGAATCCTTTGTCATTCGGGATACGAAGGGATGCGAGCTGGATTACACCATTGTAGAAAAAGCAGATCAGACCGATTATGTGCTTGGACAACACATTGACCTGAATCCAAGTCGCAAAGTGCATCTGCCAGAACGCGTATATCGCGCGAAGCTGCTGGTGGAATTGCAAGAAGTTCCGGCTATGGGCTACACCCAGATTGTTTTTGATTTCAGTCAGGGCGCTACACCTGTTATTGAGCGGCGTAACGGAGACACGATTGAAAATGAACATTTCAGCATTGCGCTGCAAGCAAACGGCACCTTGCAAATTACAGATAAGCGATCTGGCCAAGTGTATGCGGATCAAATGGTCTTCGAAGATAACGGGGATGACGGAGATTCCTACAATTATTCTCCTCCCGAGCGGGATCTGATTGTTTCTTCGGCAGGTAGCCAGATGAGTGCAACGACCACCCAAACGTCTGTATCTCAGACACTATCCCTGCGTTTCACGCTGGATGTCCCCTACGATCTGGAAGAGCGCGCCGCAGGCATCACGTCGGGAGCATTGCCAATGCAAGTGGAGATATCTCTTCGCAAAGGAGAGAATCTGATCCGTTTCCAGGTTCAGGTGCAGAATGAGGTGTTCAGCCACCGTCTGCGTGTCCTTTTTGATACAGGAATTGCTTCCGCCCTATCCATTGCAGATCAACCGTTTGGAGTCATTGCTCGTCCAACCTCATTGCCAGAAGTGGAAGTATGGGAGCGCGAACAGTGGCAGGAGAAACCGATCACTATTGAAGCGATGCAGAGTTATGCCGGATTGAACAATGGTTCGCATGGTATGGCTGTGATGACGGAAGGTGTACGTGAGTACGAGATTGTTGGCGAGCAAATGGATACCATTGCCCTGACCTTGTTCCGCACATTCGGTTTCATGGGTAAGGAAAATCTCTTGTATCGTCCCGGACGGGCCTCCGGTGAGAAAATTGTGACAACACCTGACGCGCAATTGCTCGGCGAGCTCTCCTTTACCTTTGGCCTGCATATCCAGACTTCTGGATTCGACGAAGCGAATGTGGCCCGTGCTGCGCGTGAATATTTGACACCGATCAGCAGTTATCAGCAATGCGACTTTTTGAACGGACGTCTGATCTTTGCTTTCCGCGATGAGGAACGTGTTCTTGATACAGACTACAGCCTCATGTCGTTCAGCGACGATTCCAACGTGGTGTTAAGCAGTTTCAAGAAAGCAGAGCAGAGTGAGGGTTACATTGTACGTGTCTTCAATCCATATTTGGCGCAGTCTGCAAACGTGAACATACACTTTAATCAACCTGTACATGCAGAGCGTGTATCTCTTGGTGAACAACCCCTGGAGCCTCAGCAGAGGTTAACCGATGGAGAAGAGGTAGTTCGTTTGCCGGAACTCGCACATTGTAAATTGATGACGGTACTTGTATCGATATAAGGTGGGCTTTAGTTTGACACAATCCTGATCAGAAGGGAGGTCGGATATCGGTATGATTTTTCCAACTAAACGGTTGAAAAAGCTGTTCCACCTCATTCATGGTGAAGGGCATGAACAGGCTTGGACGAGCCAAGCACTTGCAGACAGACTAGAGGTTACGGTGCGTACCATTCGGGATGATCTGAAAAAGTTGGATCATATCCTTGCTGGGCATGGTGGGAGCCTGGAATCCAAGCGTGGGCGGGGTTATTCCATTCGTGTGCATGATGCGAAGCGGTATACTGAGCTGTTGGAGGAACGGAAGGATGATCGGCAAAAAGGTGCGCCAGTACCTGGATCGCCTGATGAGCGTATCCGGTATGAATTGTTCAAGCTGCTTGGTGAACCGGGTCATATCAAGATGGAAGACCTCGCTGATCAGCTGTTTATAAGCCGTGCAACAATGAACAATGATCTGAAAATCATTCGTCAAATTCTGGAGAACTACCAGCTTCAGCTTCAGATCAAGCCAGGACATGGTGTGAAGGTCGTCGGAGACGAGCACAGGTTCCGCTATTGTCTTGCCGAGTACGCCGATGCGCGAGATGAAGAATTGGGACCGGAGGGAATGACTGCTGCACAGGAACGTTTGCTGTATCCAATCGAACCTGCGCACATCCGAGAGATCGTTATTCACCATGTAGGCCAACAGGATGTTCGTATTGCAGATGTGGCACTGAAAGATTTGATTACGCATCTGGCTGTTATGGTACTACGTATTAAGCAGGGACATGAACTGGAGCAATTCGAGAAAGTGGAGGCCAATGTTCAGGATCAGCAACTTGCACAGCAGATTATTCAGGACTTGGAGTCGTTATATTCCATTCATTGTCCAGTCGGAGAGCGAGATTATCTATTGCTTCATATTGTCAGCAAAAAAATGACCGCTACCGATTGGAATGGACTACGAAGTGACCCATTATATGTTGCTGTACAGCAGATGCTGGGTCATATCTATGATCGGTACACCTATGATCTGCGTGATGATGAACGCTTGCCAAATGATCTGTATGCCCATCTGAAACCCATGATTACTCGCCTGGAACATGGCATGAATATGCGGAATCCACTGCTGGGACATATACGTAAATATTATCCACTCGCCTATGAGATTACGATAAGTGCAGTGAAACAGCTACAGACATACGTACCTCATGAAATCAATGACAGTGAGATTGGTTACCTGGCTCTTCATATTGGTGCAGCATTGGAACGTAAATACCAGATTCCTCATCGCAAACGGAAATCCGTATTACTCGTCTGTGGGTCAGGATACGGCACAGCTCGTATTCTTGAATCCAGATTGCGTTCTTTATTTGCAGAGCTGGAGGTCTCACGTGTAGTTTCGCTACGGGAGTACGAGGAGATGGGGAGTGTGCCCGAAGATTTGGTCATTTCCACGATCCGGTTACGGGAGTCCAAAGGCAAGCCGTCAGCTGTCATTGCTGCGATTCCATCGGAACGAGACATGGCAACGATCACTCATCTGGTGCGAACTAGTGATGAGCAGGAGGAAATGACGCTACTACGTTACTTTGATCCAGCGTTGTTCATGTTTCGGTCCGATCAGCCTGACAAAATGACACTTATGGCTGAGATGAGCGGAGCGCTGTTGGAGAAGGGAATCGTGACGGAGCAATTCTGGCCAGCTGTGCAGGAGCGGGAAAAGATGGCTTCAACCGCGCTTGGAAGAGGTATGGCGATTCCGCATCCCATGGAGCTGAGTTCAACTCGTACGACCGTATCGGTATGTCTGCTCGAGAAGCCGATTCCGTGGGATGAGGAGAATGAAGTACATGCTGTATTTATGTTATCTATCTGCAAAGAGGATTACGAACAGGCGATGGGGATCTATGATCTGTTTGTAGAATTGATCCGGCAGGAGGAGAAGTTGGAAAGCCTGCGCTCCTGTGGCAGCTTCGATGCCTTTGCCCAACTTGTATGTGAAACGTTGAGTCTAAAAAGTACCGAAGCGTATTAATATATAAGTTCACTAAGGATAATTCGACTGACACTCCGATGACAGAATAACCTTCCGATCGCTGTTAACCCCAGATTTTTCTGATCCCCTTTTCGAAAGGGAAAAACCGTCCTTCATCAGATTTGTCTGATAAAGGACGGTTTTTATTCGTTTACACAAACTATTGATTAAATATGTTTGGATATGACTTCTTCCAGTCCTTGAGCGACAGAATGCGCCCCTCGCGCCAGATGTCTTTCATACAGATGCAGGCGGACAAAGCTCTCATCCGTACCCATCGCTTCCGAGAATATTCCACTGAGCCCACGAGCGCGGCGATCGATCTGTAATAGCAGCTCCAGCGAATCGCCCATGGGATAGAACAGCACTTCCAACTCATCCAGATGCCCACGAAACTTGTTTGTTGGTACAAATTCGAATTCCTGCACAAATGGCAGATTACCGCCCAGCTTCGGCGCATAGTCATTGGTTACTTCACGGAGCTTGAAACCAAGGATATCAATTGCATCGAGCACGGTGTTCATGTCTTTGCTAGGAACAACATGCAGTCTGTCCCGGTCTGAGGGGTCTACAGCACTTGAAATATCGAGGCCCGTCTCCACCCATACCTCTGCACGATGCAGTGTAATTGGCAGATTTTCTGGGAGGTCAAATGAAAAGTCTTTCTCCAATTTGGCTCCAGGCTGTAAGGTGAAACCTTCGGTGAGCAGATATTTGGCTATGACGGCTGTTTCTTTTACTTTACGATCATCGTGCTCCCGTATGTAATGGGTTTTGATTGAAAGATAGATTCGATCTACGTTCTGTTCCACATCTCCACCTTCAATGTACACAACCCCCGAGATGATTCCTCCAGGCGTGACCTCTGGTGTATGCAATTCCGTATTTACTTTGGCTGCTCCAACACCTACACTGGCTAACATTTTCTTGAAAAATGACATGCGCTCAACCTCCAGATCAGATGGTTTATTTTATGGGATACATACGGCTTCGACCTTAATACGGAAGCTGGAAGAGAAGCGTTTCATATTTTAGTAAAGATATATCGCATATCCAAACAGGAGAATCGACTTACCTATGTCGAATGTTTAAATAAAGGGAATTTTTGTCAGGGGGAACTCTATGAGCATGGAATGGTACGATATGATTGCACAACGTAATGGGGGATACAAGGGTAGGGCTTTGTATACGCTGGAAGGTAACTCTGCTGAAGATATTTTTGAAGAGCGGTTGATTAAGCTTCTGCCTCAGTATACATCCGTGCTCGATGCAGGCTGTGGACATGGGGAGTTTACGTTGAAAATGTCGCAATATACCGATCACATTATAGGGTTTGATAATTCGGAAGAGATGATAAAGATAGCTCGGAACAGTCTTCATTCAAGCACGAAAACAAATGTGAAATTTGTCTGTGTAAGCACAAAAGAAAAGATGCCATTTGAAGATAAGCAATTTGGTCTGATCTATGATCGCAGAGGTCCAACTTCCATTATTGAGCATGGGAGATTGCTACAAAAGGGTGGAGTTATGATTGGTATTCATACGGATATAACAAAGGTACGTGAGCGTTTGGAAAGAAATGCTTTTAAGGAGATCAAGATTGAGGAATATAACGAGGCACTTATGATTTTTTCAGATGAAAAAGAGTTTGCCATCTTTCTCTCCGATATCCCCGGAAACCCGGATTATACACAGCCTGAGTACCGGGAACAGCTGGAAGTCAAGCTGAAGGAGAACCAGGTTGATGGTAGAATTGCTGTAAGAGAATGCAAGTATATCTGGCAGGCCATAAGGAGCTGAAGTAGATTGAACACAGAATTTTCAGAACAAAAATATGGTGAAACGGGTGTCAAAACCAGCTTCGAGCAGATGGCAAACGGGAAACAAAAATATAAAATGATAGCAGAAGATGGCAGTTATTATTGTAGCGATACATACCATCAAGCATGGATTGAACACCTCCAGTGATTGGATGGCATCCCCTGAGTTGGATAGGTTAACTCAATCTTTAACAGAGAAGGAGCTACTCCAGAAGTATGATTAATTAGATGGGAGGATCAGACAGATGCGTAAAAGTACAATATTTTGGATTACGGGAGTAACGATAATTCTCTTGGTGACTCTGCTCATATACAGCTATGTTATTCCAAGTGTGAGTGCCCAGGATGTTGTGATGGCAGGCACAATCAGGCAGATTGATACGGATGTAGTTGAGGTAGAGTTAGAGATAACGCGAAAAAGAGAAGACAAGGACCAGCATATGGTGTATCCCGTTGTCCCTGGATGGGAAGGGGTCACATTCACTGAAGAACAAGATGATGCGTGGTACATGCCTCCGTCTGTTGGCAGCTCCTATCTTGATCAAGTCATTCTGGAAAAGTATCTGAAGGCGCAGGGGAAAACCATGAAATCAGCTGATAATCTGATAGGATTTGCGATACCTGATGAGATAGGGAGCTACAAGTTGCGGTTAACGCTCAGATCTTTGGATGGAACGACTCAGCCGCTTGAGAATCCCGTGGTGTATTATGTTCACAACGAGCATTTGTTAGGGAAGGATCTGAGTTGGGTTACGAGTGAGAATCTGGAGATCAATAAGGAGTAATCAGAATGATGAATGTATATGAATCGAATGAAATCACTGTACGTTTCTTGGACACAGAAGATGAACAACATCTGGTGAAGTGGCTGTCAGACCCGGAAGTTCTTCAATACTATGAAGGGCGTGATCGGCCGCATGATCTGGAACAGGTGAGAGAGCATTTTTACAATCAGAAAGATGGTGCTACTCGTTGTATCGTTGAGTATGGAGGACATCCGATTGGATACATTCAGTTCTATGAGCTTGAGGAAGAAGAGCGAACGGAGTATGGTTATGGAGACACGGATGAGATCATCTATGGAACGGATCAGTTTATTGGTGAGGTAGAATACTGGAATAAAGGCATTGGTACACAGTTGATGCAATCCATGCTTGCTTATCTGATTAATGAAAAACAAGCCCGTAAAGTGGTTATGGACCCTCAATCCTGGAACTTAAGGGCGATATCCTGTTACGAGAAATGTGGTTTCCAAAAGATTAAGCTGATGGAGAAACATGAGCAGCACGAAGGACAGATGCGAGACTGTTGGCTTATGGAATATGCCCTGTAGATCCTGTTTAAAGTTATTTGAATCATATAAACAAGGAGGAATAATGGATGGATGAAAGATTTCCGATAGGACCATTTGTACACACGGGTGAAGTTACTTTGGCACAGCGGGAGAAGTGGATTCAGGACATTGCTGAGTTGCCTGAACGCGCACGAGAAGCGGTAAAGGGACTGAGTGAAGAGCAATTAAGTCTGCCGTATCGAGAAGGTGGATGGATGCTCAAACAGGTTATTCACCACATGGCAGACAGCCATATGAACAGTATGATTCGTTTCAAGTTGGCACTGACAGAGGATACACCAACGATTCGGCCTTATTATGAAGAGCGCTGGGCTGAACTGAGTGATTCACGAGACCTGGATGTCGAATTCTCGCTTCAGATTCTGGATGCCCTCCATCGTCGTTGGGTGTTTCTGTTAAACGCGCTGACAGATGCAGATTATGCCAAACAGTTTTATCATCCCTCATCGGAAGAAACGACAAGACTGGATTACAATCTGGGCATGTATGCTTGGCATGGCAAACACCATGTTGCTCACATCACATCGCTTCGGGATAGATTGGGAATATAGCTATTAGAAATATCTTTTAAGGAGGATTCATCAATGAGTGTACATATCAGACTATTAAATGAGAACGATCCTGTAATCATATCAAAGGCGTTTCAGGAGCAGGGTTGGGGGAGATCCCCTGAGCAGTATCTTCATTACTTGGCTGAACAACAGAATGGGGAACGCGTAACCTTGGTAGCCGAGTTGAATGGAGAATTTGCCGGATACGTGAATGTATTGTGGAATTCCAGCTACCCGTCTTTCAGGGAACAAGGCATTCCCGAAATTAACGATTTTAATGTACTAATGAAGTTCCAGCGCCAAGGTATTGGTTCACGGTTGATGGACCGAGCAGAGGAAGTTATTCTGGAACGAACGGATGTAGCAGGCATTGGTGTAGGTGTGTTTTCCGATTATGGCAAAGCGCAAGTTCTATATGCCCATCGCGGGTACATACCAGACGGTCACGGTGTATACAAACATGATCATTACATTCAGCCGGGTGAAGAAACGATTATGGACGACGATGTTGTACTTTATCTTACGAAGAAGTTAAAAGCCACGCAATAATTTCATAATATATACAATATGAAAGATGTCATGTATATTAGTTGTAAATATCTGTTATGTGTGACTGGCGTAAACGTGGAGTGAACCACGAGGGAGCACATATATTATATGCCGTACGCCTGGGCAAAGTGTTTGATCTTTTGATCAAACACTTTATTTATTATTCAGGGAACGAAAGGACTGGTGGCGGCAATGAAAATGGCGTTTGTTTTATTTGATGGAATGACAAGCATGGATTTAGCTGGATTTTATGAAGCTGTGACTTGGCTAGCGATTCTGAAAGCAAAGGAAAACGTATCATGGACATTCTGCGCAGATAAGGAGGAAATTTCGGATGACCGTGGGCTGAAAATGAAATCCGATGCAGTATTACCTCATCTAGGGGATTTTGACCTAGTATTTTTTCCTGGTGGATTATCAACTAGAACGCTTCGATTTGATGAGGATTTTATGCGATGGGTCCGAACGGCAGAAAATGTCACATATAAAACATCTATTTGTACCGGGGCTTTACTGTTGGGGGCAGCAGGTTTCCTGAATGGAAAAAGGGCTACTACCAACTCATCTGCTTATGATTTATTGAATCCTTATTGTGCAGAAGTGATCTCAGCGCGTGTAGTGCGTGATGGTAATACGGTAACGGGTGCGGGGGTTACGGCTTCCATTGACCTGGGACTATACTTGGTCGAAATGTTAACGTCTACGGAGATCGTCCTTCAAGTTCAACAAAAACTAGAGTATCCATATTATGAAGCTGGTAACTTAAAAGATGTCTACATGCACACTAAGGGTAGGGGATAAAAAGATGACTATTCGCCTTTTTCAAGCGATTGATCAACCAGCAGTGCTGAAAATGATGACGGATCATGATTTTCAATTCCCTTCGTTTATACGCGATCAGTATCCTGCGCGCTGGGATTTATTTTTAAAAATGACGGATGAACGTATCAGTGCTTATTATGTCATGGTTGACGAAGCAGATGTTGTCATAGGTCATGCTGGTTATATCTTTCATCCTACTGTTAACCGATATGAAATCGTTGGCGTTGTTACATGCAAATCACACCTTCGACAGGGAGTAGCACGTGGACTAATTACAAAAATATGTATAAAAATAGCTGAATTCGGCAGTGGTGATGTCATGCTTTACACACTTGATCATGAAGAAAATGAAGCAGCGCTCCTATTTTATGAACGAATGAATTTTCAAAAAGAAGGTGTTGATATGAACTATTATACCTCGGGGTTTCATAGACTTTCACTTGTTAAAACATTATAAGGAAACTTCAAAAAACTAATTGTAGTGGAAGCATAAAAGTGTACTTCAGTTTAAGTTGCATGGACTTGCAAAGAAAGATGATCAAAAAGCTGTCCTGCATGTTATACTCTATTGGAATTTGAGGAATGATAAGCAGGATGTTAAGAGATTAGATGATCAGAGGAGTGAATGATGCATGTTTAGCAAAGTCGGCCAGATTATGTTGTATGTCAACAATCAGGATGAATCACTGGCATTTTGGACGGAAGTTGCAGGATTCCACATTGTGGATGAAGTAAACCTTGACGAGGGCATGAGATGGATTGAGATTGCGCCTACCGCAGACTCGCAGACAAGCATTATACTCCATGACAAAGAGTTCGTTGAACGGATGTCGGCGGGTGTAAATCTGGGCACACCTTCGTTAATGTTCTTCACCGAAAATCTGGATCAGTTATATGCCGACTTGGCTGGTAAACATGTAACGGTGGGAGAGATTGTCGAGATGCCAACGGGGCGTGTCTTCAACTTTGCTGATAACGAAGGGAATTACTTTGCAGTTTTGGAACGGGCGAAGTAAGTTACAACACAAAACCCCAACAAAAAAACGATCGACATTCATGTCGGTCGTTTTTTTGTTGGGAAAAAGCTTATGTTTTGGAGTAGAAAAACGCAAGAAAAATAGAGAACTACTGGGTAAAAATGTTATAATAGAGTGTGGCTGATTTATTGAAAATGACGAGGAGTGAATAGTCTGAAATGAAGGTTTGAATGGAGCAGTTAAGGAGGAATGTGGTTGTGGAAAAGACGATTAAAAGTGTACAGGATCTATATGATATGCTCGATGCGGATTTCAGATCTGCCAAGCAGTTTTGGGAACCTTTCTATGAGGATCGGAACAGACCAATCCCCTTTTTCCCAAACAAACCGGATGAGAATCTGGTAGCGCATGTGAACGAAGGTGTGCTGAGCGGCGGCAAGGCACTGGAACTGGGGTGTGGCCCGGGCAGAAATGCGTTGTATTTAACCCGCCAAGGATATCAGGTAGATGCTTATGATCTTTCGGAGACAGCTATTGCTTGGGCTAAAGAGAGGGCGGCAGAGGAGCAACTGGACGTGCATTTTGAATGTCGATCTGTGTTCGAATTATCCCCAGAGCAAGAATATGATCTTGTCTACGACTCGGGTTGTCTGCACCATCTGTTGCCACATCAGCGCATTCCCTACATAGAGATGATCCACAATGCACTCCGGCCTGGAGGATACTTTGGAATGACTTGTTTTGCTCCTGGTTTTGGCGATATTGGTGGGCCTGAGATCGTTATGAATGATTGGCAGGTGTATCAAGAGAAGTCGATGCGCGGTGGTCTTGCGTTCACGGAGGAGAAGCTTCGCTACATGCTGGAAGATGGCTTTGAATGTGTGGAGTTCCGTGCAATGAAGTCGCTGGAGCAACATGAACCGTATTTTGGTGTACCTTTTCTCTGGGCCACGTTGTGGAGAAAGAAAAACTCGTAAGAATAGTGAAATAAACATGCATTGAAAATAGAGGAGGAGTGGTATCGGAATGGGAACAGAAACAGGAAAAAGACACTTTATTATTACAGGCACATCCAAAGGGATCGGTTTACAACTTGCAGAGTTATTATTGGCTAAGGGGGATTACGTTTACGGTATTTCACGCGGGGGTTCGGATCTGTTGGAATCAAGCGAGGAATGGAGCGGGCGTTACCGCCATGTTCAGTATGATCTTGCCGACCTGAATGGGATCGATGATTTGATTACACGCATATTGGACCAAATACCTTCTCAGGAAGCTGAATTCATTGGACTCATTAATAATGCAGCGATGCTGGAGCCTCTAAAACCTATCGATCAATGCAGTGCGGCAGAGATAAGTCAGAGTCTTAACATCAGCCTCGCAGCACCAATGATATTGAGTTCCTCTTTTATTCAACAAACAAATCACCTGTCCGCCAGACGTAAAATTGTCAATCTCTCATCGGGTTCGGGAAGTTATCCCGCGCCTTCAATGGCAGTGTACTGTACATCGAAGGCAGGGATGAACATGTTCACCCAATGCGTATCTTTGGAACAAACGGGTCAACAGAACCCTGTTGAGATTATTGCTTTTGATCCGGGGATGGTCGATACGGAATTGCAGGCTGTTGCACGAGGCAAAAGTGCAGAGGAGTTCGCTCTTGCAGGTATGTTCAATCAAGTATATGAAGCAGGACAATTAAGATCGCCACGAGACGTAGCGATGCAGTTGATCGAGCGGATGGACGAAAACAGTGATGCAAGCCATGGTACACACACTGTTGAGAGCTAATAGGATATACGTATTTCGGCTTGTTATCTTTACGAAGTATGGATACCTTTTGATATAAGCCCAACTTCCCTGTACACTGGAATCAGCGATCGGAAGAACGATACGTTACGGTAAAGGTGATCCTGCAACAACGGAGTCTAATTACCTTATTCAACCTTAGAAGATCAGAAACGTGGTGAAGTCTCTTGTTTAAAATTATGCTCATTGAAGACGACGAGTCGTTATTCAGTGAAATCAAGGAACGATTGTCCCAATGGTCGTATGACGTGTATGGTGTGCAGGATTTTGGAAAGGTATTGCAGGAGTACAGCGTAATTCAGCCGCAACTGGTCATTATAGATATTCAGTTACCCCAATATGACGGGTTCCATTGGTGCCGGATCATTCGTTCGCACTCCAATGTGCCGATTATCTTTTTGTCCTCACGGGATCATCCTGCGGATATGGTTATGTCCATGCATTTGGGGGCAGACGATTTTATCCAGAAGCCTTTTCATTTCGATGTATTGATTGCCAAGATCCAAGCGACTTTGCGGAGGGTGTATAACTATAATACAGAGCATATTGAACTTCGAACCTGGCGCGGTGCCACTATTGAGTATGTGAAAAATATACTGACCTGCGGGGATGAATCTGTCCTGTTGACCAAAAATGAGATGTTCATTCTTAAAGTGCTGGTGGAGCACAAAAATCAGATTGTTACCCGTGAGGATCTCATCCGGAGCTTGTGGGATCATGAGCATTTCGTGAGTGACAATACGCTGACGGTTAACGTTAATCGGTTACGGAAGAAACTTGAACCCATCGGCTTGGAGCGGTACATTGAAACCAAAGTAGGTCAGGGGTACATGGCAACGGAAGAGGCAGAAGCATGATCGGAAAGTACATACGAGAAAGGGCTAGTTGGTTATGGCTACTGGTAAGCATGCAACTTATTATTTTATTGGTGGCCTACCTGGACTCGTCCATTCCATTCCAATCTGTGGTGTATATCGTAGGACTGAATGTAGTGGTATGCCTTGTTTTTATCTGGGCGAGATACCTGAAAGAGACCCGTTTCTATAAAAAGTTGAGCATCTGGGATCATACCTATGATCTGGGAGAACTTGATATCGCCGAAAGTCCATATGAGCAGCTTGTACATGAGGCCGTCAGTTCCCAGACACAGCGGTATCGTAAGGAGTCGTCACATCATTTTATCGCTCTGGAACAGGAGAAGGACGAGATGTTGTCCTGGATTCATGAGGTGAAGACCCCACTGACTGCGTTGCAACTGATGATCGAGCGCTTGCCAGATGACAAGTTACAGAGCCAAATGACATATGAATGGTTACGAATTCATCAGTTGCTGGATCAGCAGCTTCATCAGAAGCGTATTCCGTTTATGCATAATGATCTGTTCATCGAAGAGACGGAACTTGAACCGGTATTGAATAGCGAGATACGAGCACTGAAATCGTGGTGCATTTCCAAAGGCATTGGCTTTGATGTGTCTTTAATGGTATCGTGCGTGCTCACAGACAGCAAATGGTTAGGCTTCATCCTCCGGCAGTTGTTGAGCAATGCGGTGAAATATAGCGATTCATCGGACATCCTCATTGAAAGTTGGGAACAGGATGGACACATCATACTCATTATTCAGGATCACGGGCGAGGGATTGAGACTCAAGATCTGCCGCGTATATTTGATAAAGGATTTACGTCCACCCGAGGCAGAATGGATGGGGCGGCTACCGGGATGGGGCTGTATCTGGTTCGTCAGGTGGTCCAGACGCTTCATGTGAACATTCATGTAGAATCTTCTCTTGGCGAGGGCACAACCGTCACACTTACTTTTCCGCGAAAAAACGACATGGTGCATCTTGCAGGCGTGTGACAACAATGTCACATGCTTTTTGGTTTTGTTCGGTGAATCACACGATAACACTGCACATTCCGCCTATGATATAGACACGAGCATTTTGCAGAAGATCTAAGAGGAGTGAGCGGGAAATGTGGATACTGGAAGCCAAAAAAATTCATAAAGTCTATGGTAATAAATTAAATAAACAGGAAGTGCTGAAGGGAATTGATCTTGGGGTAAGCAAGGGAGAGTTTGTTGGTATTATGGGGCCTTCGGGTTCGGGTAAAACAACGCTGCTTAATGTACTTTCCTCCATTGATCGGGTGAGCCAGGGCACGATTGATATTGAGGGCAAGGAATTCACCGGAATGAAGGAGAAACAGCTGGCTGAGTTCCGCAAACATCATTTGGGCTTTATTTTTCAGGAATATAATCTGCTGGATACCCTTACGGTGAAGGAAAATGTATTATTACCGCTCTCGATTACGAGCATTCCAAAGCAGGAGGCACACCAGAAGTTTGAACAGATCGCACGTGAACTGGGAATCTACGAATTGAAAGACAAGTATCCATCTGAGATTTCAGGGGGTCAGAAGCAGCGGACTTCGGCAGCACGAGCATTTGTCCACGAGCCGAGTATCATTTTTGCGGATGAGCCGACAGGAGCGCTGGATTCCAAGTCCGCTTCGGATCTTCTCGGCAAGTTAAGTGATATGAACAGCGCACGAAAAGCGACTATTATTATGGTTACCCATGATCCGGTTGCCGCAAGTTATTGCAGCAGAGTGATCTTTATTCGAGACGGTCAGATCTACACCCAGTTGAATAAAGGAGACGAGTCACGGCAATCGTTCTTCAACGATATTATCAAAACCCAGGGCGTATTGGGTGGTGTGCAGCAATGAGCTTGAATTATATTATCTTCCGCAATCTCAGGAAAAATCTGAAGAATTATTATCTCTATGTATTTGCGCTTGTGTTCAGTGTGGCCTTGTATTTTTCCTTTGTGACGTTACAGTATGATCCTTCCATGGATGAGGTGGCTGCTTCAACAAAAGGTGCGGCGGCTATAGGCGCATCTTCGGTATTATTAATCTTTATTGTCGGCATTTTTTTGCTCTATGCCAATACGATCTTTATCAAGCGGCGTAGCAAAGAAATTGGATTATTTCAATTGATCGGACTGACAAAAGGCAGAATTTTTGGTATTTTGAGTGCGGAGAACAGTATCCTTTATTTTGGCTCCATGGCTATTGGTGTGTTAATTGGGTTTCTTGCGTCCAAGCTGGTATTGATGATATTGTTCAAAATTCTCGGTGTGGATGCGATTACGAAACTGTATTTCTCTCCGATGGCACTGATGCAAACGGTGATTGTCTTTACGATAATGTATTTGCTCATCATGCTGATGAACTACATCTTTATCAAGGGGCAGAGTATTCTCTCACTCTTTCGGGTGTCTGCCACTTCGGAGCAGCAGGTGCAGAAGATGTCTGTCGGACAGATGATTGTTGGCGTCTTGGGCATTGCTCTGATTGTGTATGGATACTTCATGTCTGCACGGCTGTTCAGCGGTGAGGCAATGGATATGCAGCAGTTGATGTATACGATGATCCTGATTCTCTTCTCGGTCATACTGGGGACATACCTGTTCTATAAGGGTTCGGTAAGTTTTATCTTTAATCTGATTCGCAAAAGTAAAAACGGATACCTATCCATTCATGAGGTGTTGTCTTTATCTTCAATCATGTTCCGCATGAAGTCCAATGCATTGCTGCTTACAATTATTACAACCGTATCGGCGCTTGCTATTGGCATGCTGTCACTCAGTTACATTTCGTATTATTCCGCAGAGGCTCAGGCGAAAGAAAGCTTGCCGGAGGATTTCTCTTTTGCTCAGGTTGAGGTGAAAAATCGCTTTGTAACGGATTTGGAACACAAACAGATTCCATATGAAGAGAAGCATAGACAGCCCATTTATATTGAAATTGATGCTCATAAAGTGATGGATGAGTCCATGACGGAACAGTACCTGTTCAGTAGTGTGTTGAGTGACAAGATGGTAGATAACATTGATCTGCAACCAGGCGAAGCGGTCTTCATGGGATACGGAAATGCCATTCAGCAGTTGATTTCCATTCAGGAGACAGGTCCAATTGTCTTGCATGGATTGAAGCGAACGCTTGACCAACAACTGATCGGAACCACCCAAAAGGGGGTTCTTCCTGGATACTATTCTGGGGGCACGCCTGTAGCGGTAGTAGATGAAACGGTATACCAGCAGTTGCGGCAGGATCTCGATCCCGAGTTGCAAAAATCCGAGTGGGCGGATTACTATGGTGTACGTATTCTGAATGAGGGGCAGGCTGAAGAGGCATATGCCGTATATAAGGAGCTACAGTTGGAAGCACCGAGCTTCTCCCAGATTGAGTTCAGAAATAACCAACGTAATAATATGGGCTTAATTATGTTCATTGTTGGTTTCCTTGGTTTGACGTTCTTGATTACATCGGGATGTATCCTGTACTTTAAACAAATGAACGAGAGTGAAGAGGAGAAGGACAATTATACCATTCTGCGAAAACTCGGATTTACGCAAGGCAATCTGTTGCGTGGAATTCAGATCAAGCAGTTGTTTAACTTTGGTATTCCGCTTATGGTGGGGTTGAGTCATAGTTACTTTGCCGTGAAATCAGGTTGGTTTTTCTTTGGTACGGAGCTGGCGACACCTACGGTCATTGTCATGATAGTCTATACATTGTTATATTCGATCTTTGGTCTGTTGTCTGTGTGGTACTATAAACGGGTGATTAAGGAAGCTTTGTAGAATTGGGATCACGAGTATGCTGATATAGCAAAATAGGTTGAGTAAAGGGCAGCTGTATTGTTTACAGACTGCCCTTTTTTCTTGCAGAAATAAATATAGCTTTATGAAAAAAAGGATGATTATGGAATTGAGTCGAAATGATGATAGAGTCCATGCTTCTGATTCATGTATAACGGTGAAACGAGAGGAGTGGAGTAGCGTGCCTGGAGTTCTATATGCCTCGAAGAAAGAGTTAAGTGAGACGATTCGACGCACCTATGAATTGTTTGAGGGTGAGTTCAATGACATCCATAACAGCGACAAAGATAAGTGGGTTGAAGGTGTGGACAAGACGCCTGCCCAGATGATCGCCTACCAGTTAGGATGGATGAACCTGGTGATGGATTGGGAGCGAAATGAACAGTTGGGAAATGAATTCCATATGCCGGCACCAGGATATAAATGGAACCAACTAGGGTCATTAAATGAGTCATTTTACGAAAAGTATTCAGGTTGTACGCTGGAGGAGTTACGCTCATTGTTTCGGGAGACAGAACAACAATGGCAGAACTGGATTGACTCCCTTAGTGAAGAGGACTTATTTGTACAAGGGATGAGACAGTGGACGGGAACAAAGCCCAGGTGGGCTATGGTGAAATGGATCCAGATTAATTCGGTAGCTCCTTTTAAATCCTTTCGGACCCGATTACGTAAATGGAAAAAAGGTCACTTAGCCAACATGGATGAGGGGAGAATGGGTGTCTAATGAATCTGGCAAATAAAATCACGTTGGCTAGAATCGCGTTGATTCCATTGTGTATGATCTGTTTTCTCAATCAGCAAAGCGTGATGATTGCACTAATTATATTTGCAGTAGCGGCAGGTACGGATAAATTGGATGGATATGTGGCGAGGAAATATAACCAAATCACGAATCTGGGAAAGTTGCTTGATCCACTGGCGGATAAACTGGTTGATTGCGGTTGCGCTGGTCATGATGGTTCAGGAGAATATGATCAGTTCATGGATTGCTGTAATCATTATAGGACGTGAAATCGTCATTACTGCATTGCGAATGGTAGCGACAGAACAGGGCATTGCTCTTGCAGCGGATCGATATGGTAAGATCAAAATGGTGCTTCAGGTGGCAGCGATCATTGCCATTTTGTTGAATAATGTTCCGTTTAGTTTGCTGACTGATATCAGAGTGGATGTGGCATTGCTATGGGTTGCAACAGGCGTTACTCTCTTATCCGGAATGAATTACATTATCGTAAATTATAAACTGTTGAGATAAAAGGAGTGATTAGGAGATGTCCCAAATAAATATTAATCCAAGTACTTCAGAGGATTCAGAGTATGTTCGCCAGCAACTTATCGCATTTAATGCTGCACATGTGAGTGAGGAATTAAGGCATCGGTACGAAGAACTGAATTTCAATATCAAAAATGAGACTGGCGAGATTGTTGCAGGTGTGCTTAGTACACTTTGCTGGAACTGGCTGGAGGTTGATATTCTTTGGGTGGATTCTGAACAACGGCATCGGGGATATGGTTCACAGTTGTTACTTGAAGTTGAGCGAATTGCGCGAGAGAAATCTTGTGATTTTGTCATGTTGAACACCTTCTCCTATCAAGCACCGGAATTTTACAAGAAACATGGCTACCAATTGATCACAACGATCGAGAATGCACCGACTGGACACAGTCATTATTATTTTAAAAAAGACCTCACTTAAGACAGACAAAGCATGCGAAATAGGAAAAATCAGGAGGGTTATGATGGTTACCATTAAAGGAATCGAACTTGAAGATTTACCGGCACTAAGCCAGCTATACCATGAGTTGATGGGGATGCCTACCAATGAACAGCAGATGAAAAAGATGTTTCATTACATACAGCAGAATGGCCATTATCATGTGCTTGGGGCATTTTACAATGGCAAACTGGTTGGGTCCGTTATGGGGGTTGAGTGTATGGATCTGGTAGGGCCATGCAAACCGTTCATGGTTGTGGAGAATGTGATTGTATCGGATCAGGTACGCAGGCAGGGCATTGGGCAGAGGTTAATGCTCCAGATTGAGCGGATTGCAAAAGATATGGGTTGTGGTTACATGATTCTGGTGTCTGGCGATCAGCGTAAGGAAGCGCATATGTTTTATGAGAAATTAGGTTTCAAGGATGAGAAGGTTCAGGGTTACCGAAAACACTTTAACTAAAGACGCATAAAAGAGAGAGGCAGTGGCTCTCTCTCTTTGTGATCTTACTTTACAATTACTCTTTCGAGTTAGACGAGTTGAATCTCATATATTGAGGTGGATGAACATTGTCGATCATGAGAATACCATCAAACTGCTCTTTTGGAACAAAGCTCTCTGGATATATGCCCCAGCTATAAGCAAATCGAGGTTCGAACATCCAGGCGTTCCCTGCCTCTCTTTTTTGATAACGAAGATCAAGGAAACTGTAGGGTGTATTTGTCGCAGACATGATAGCTTCAATTGAACCAGGCAACGCTGGTTCGACATTGTGAACTTCGCCTGCATTATCCGCTGTTTGTCCACTTGAAGCATATAACCCCAGAACATAGCTGATTTCTCTCAATTCCTCGGGGAAGATCTCTCCCATTAGTGGAACTGGATATGAAGAATCCATCACTTTGCTGTTTGCTTTACGTATATGATCGTTATGACCCCACACAATGAACTTTTCGTTCGGATATACTTCCGTAGCTAACCAGATCAGATTGTCATTCATGGCTTTATCCCGCCAAACAAGGGAGTCCAGAAATGCATCCATCTTCCCTTCCTCCAATTCAATCATGGAACGGATAGAAATTTCAATATACTCCTGAGCCATACGAATTCGATCTTCGAGGCTTCGTTCCAGCAACTTGGATAGTTCCGGATGATTGGGATATTCTTGTTGCAGATAGGTTTGGTTCTCTTTGGATTGCAGTGATTTTAAAATATTTTTGTAAGTTTGAATCATTTCCTGTTTCTTTGCACGGTAGGATTGAAGGTCAGCCCCGATATAAAACTCGGACAATTGTTTTTCTGTTTGTGCTAGTTGTTTGGCGAGTTTCTGATCTTTCAGCCAGTGACCATCAAGTAGGGGGGATTGCAGTTGCATGTCAAAACCCGTCAGAATTAATGGCTGTTCAGTTTGAGCACTCGTTTTGAGATAATCAAACAAGGGTAAAATTTCTTTGGACCACCAGACGCCGAAAATGGAGCTTTGCATTGTTTGCTCTGCGCTTTTTTGATTTATTATGGCGTTAGATAGTGATGTATTAGAGAGACCACTCTCAAAGGCGAGCACATTGTAGCCCATCTCTTTATGTAGAAACTGAATTAATCGGGTTTTAGCTAAGTTGAATTCTGCTACTCCGTGGGAACTTTCACCCAGAAATACGATTCGTTTATCCTGGAGCAGTGGTTTTAACATATCCAAGTCTGTAAAGCTATTACTCTCAATATCTTCATGAACAGGTGTAATACTCTTTATCCGGTAAGCATGTTCTCTGGCCCATTGTTTCCACAGTTCAATTTTTTCATCTGATGTTCTTGCTGTCTGTACTTCAGTCACATGACCCTGTATGGTCTCGATGGAAGATTGGGCATGGACTTGCCCTGTGGGAAACAACGTTGCAGTAGCCAAAATAACTGTGGTTAATGTAAGAGCGGCAACTCTTTTCCTTTTTCTGAAATGATACAAATAAATACCTCCTTTAATAGTAAATAAAATGAAAATGATTGAGATAAAGGCTATATATGGATTTAATTACACTATATTTAATGTTAGTACTAATGTTGTATTTTTGCAAATGTTGGGACTTATCTAGTGAATTTAGGATGATGGGAGCAGGCCATATATATATGGAATTGGCTCTCTGTAGCTGGCCTATACTCCCCATATACGGATTTCGTGTCTCAGAGTCAGAGTTCTGATAGAATGGATTAAATTAAACGAGTTAAGAAGAGTACATAGGAGGTTAACACAATCATGCGTATCGTAGATAACATTAAAGTCTGGGGGGAGCCGCTGGAGAACGCCGTAAGTCAGGCGGTGACTTGCTCGCAATATGGAGATGTATTGGGTGTGGCTCTGATGGCCGATCATCACAAAGGTTACTCGCAACCCATCGGTGGTGTTGTCGCTTATCGGAATATGATCAGTCCGTCAGGTGTCGGATATGATATTGCCTGTGGCAACAAGGCTGTGCGCACAAATCTGATGTGGGAAGATATTCGGGATCAGATTGTAGCGATTATGGATGACATCAATTCGACCATTTCTTTCGGCGTGGGTCGTAACAATCCAACACCCGTGGATCATGAACTGTTCGATGATGCGAGCTGGAAGCTGTTTGATACCATTGAACATGGATTACAACATAAGCTGAAGACACTCGCACGCAATCAACTTGGAACCGTAGGCAGTGGCAATCATTTCGTGGATATTTTTGTAGAAGAGGCAACGGGAAAGGTGTGGATCGCGAATCATTTTGGCAGCCGCGGGTTCGGTCATAAAGTGGCGAGTGGGTTCCTTAACCTTGCCGCAGGGCGTCAGTTCAGTGGCAAAGCGCCGGGCGAATCGATGGATCAACCGCCTACGTTGTTTGACCTGAACAGCGAAATGGGTGATATGTATTGGGATGGAATGACTTTGGCGGGCAGATACGCCTATGCAGGACGTGATTATGTCATTGAACAGGTGCTCGGAATTCTCGGGGCAAGTGCTGAATACGCCGTTCATAATCATCACAACTTTGCCTGGAAGGAACAACACATGGGTGAAGAGGTAGTTGTGGTCCGCAAAGGTGCAACGCCACTGGCACCCGGGCAACTCGGTTTTGTTGGAGGCAGCATGGGTGATATCTCGGTAATTGTGGAGGGGATCCACAGCGAGGAGAACACCGAGTCATTCCGCAGCACCGTACATGGGGCAGGGCGCACGATGAGTCGAACCCAGGCGGCTGGGAAAATGAATTACAAGCTGCGCACACGCATGGGCGGTGAGATAAGCGAAGCACAGATGCATGAGGCGATTCGTGCCTATGGTGTCGAACTGCGGGGAGCGGGCACAGACGAAAGTCCGTTTGTGTACAAGAAACTGCAAGACGTACTGAACGCACATGCGAATACGTTGAAGATCAACCATGTGCTGCGTCCCGTTGGTGTCGCCATGGCCGGAGGTAATGAATTCGATCCATACAAGGATTAGTTAGAAAAGAGGGTGAACTTCATGAGGAATTGTGCGATATATAGCTCTCAGTTTGACCTGGATCAGCTGTTTGAATTGATTCAATCCATTTATCCTGAGGGTACGATTGAACGCCGGGAAGACAAGACCCATATTCAAGTGACTCAGAAAAAATGGCTCAGTAAGAAAACCAAAGGCTTTAATATCATGACCAGCCAGACACATCCTGAGGAATTTACGACAATGATTCAGGGGATGCTTGGATTTTTGAGTCAGATTGAAGGGCGCAATGCTTCGCTCCAGGAAAAGGTACTGATCAAATGTTCCACATTGAATATGGTGGTTGGTATTGAGACGGAAGAGGACATATCGGAAGAATTCTTCGGCGAATTGTTGCGGTTAGCTGTTGCGCTGGATGCTGTTATCTTCTGGGGAGGTGGATCTCTGCTGAATGCAGAAGGCCAGTTATTGCTGGATTTGAATGGAGAATCTGAGGTAGAGGATTACACGGTGACAGCGCACACCAGTTTCCTTGACGGTGACAGCCCCCAGTCGGAGTCTGGCATTCAACGTAAAGCGCGTTCAGAGCAACTGTTGACTGAACAAGGCATTCCGTATAATGCGCACTTGCCCGCAAGGGCCGGAGATGAGCACACCACGATTCGGAGTAAAGAGGAAGTTGCGCGCCGTGCGGTTGCCCTATGTCTTGCTGCGCTTAAGGGTGAGTGTCTGGGAGCAGGCGAAAGTGCGGATGATACCGCAGCACTGGTTCAGGAAGTGATCGACAAGTATGAGGCTGACTCCTTTTTCTCACCCGTAGAGAAGAGGTTTATCGACCAGCACGGAGCAGAGCAGCAGGAGATTATTTCCTACTCCTGGGGATATGAAGCGTACCACGTGATGTTGTGGGCGCTTGGTTATGTGAAGGAGCTGGGTGCACCAACGGAGTTATGTAACGTAGGGAAGGATGTCGGTTATTTGCAACAGAAGGATAGTTTTACCGACTTTCTCTCCGATGCATCTCTGCGTAACAAGAGCGAGATTCTGGATGAAGCAGATCTGATCTACCGTTATAACTGGGTGTGCGTGGATAGTCGTGTGAATGACAAAACACCTCCAGCTGGCCTGAATGGTGGAGTGGCTTATGAACGTCACCGTGCATTGAACTGGCTGATCTGTTATCTGGATCTGGCGTGGGATGATGTGCGTACAGATACGTAGAACGGGATGATGTGACGGCCTATTGTAAATAAACAATAAACATTACACAACATACAACAATACAAATACCCCTATAGCCGCACGAATACGGTTAAAGGGGTATTTGATATTCTGCCATATTACCCACTATGCCTGCCAAACTGTTCACGAATAATGACATCAGCAAGAATCAACTTTTTCTCGACGTTGCTCTCTGGATTCGCAATGCGCCATAACATCTGATCCACTGCACGCGCACCGAGTAACTCCTTGTTCACATTAACTGTAGCCAGTAATGGGATATTGTCGTATAGATTATCAAATCCCGTGACAACACACTGATCGGGTACACGAATACCCATACTCTCAAGGGCTTCTATGGTGTATAGCCCATAGAAATCATTCGCGCATACAAACACTTCAGGCAGGTTATCCTCACTGATCACCGAAGTGAACGTCTGGCGGAACTCATCCAATGCCTGATTACTCAGCTCGGGAATCTGATGTATTTCCATCCCATGACCCATAAGCACAGAAGTATACGCAATCCAGCGTTCATAGAAGCTATGAGCATCCCCGATATTGCCAACGAACTGAAATGTTTTGAAACCCTTGCGGAGCAAATAGAGCATGATCTCTCGCATGGATGCGAAGTTATCGGTGAATATGCTGTCACTGTGAAAAACAGGGTCCAGATGATCCACCATTAAAACCGGAATACTAAGACGCTTGATTTCAAGCAGAATCGGGGTCGAGATAGAGCCAACGGTAATGATCCCTCGAATGGCATCCGGGTTGAGTAGGGTAAATAGCTGGTCTGCTGAGGGTTCCGTTAAGGTCAGAATATTAATCCCTTTTTGGTTCAGCTTGGAAGAGATCCCGTTAAAGACGGGTCCCCAGTATACGGAGTCTTGATTTTGGTACCGAACATTGGGGAACAAAATCAAGATCGTTCCGCTTGAACGTGTGTTCTTTGGTTCCTGAAGTTCATGGCTGTTATACAGTTCACCAGACAACATGCTGTTATCTTTGAAATATCCAAGTTTGCCAGCGGCCTTGAGAATGACATCCCTCGTTTGATCGCTAACTCCCGATTTTCCAGACAAAGCTCGTGACACCGCGAATTTCGACAAACCCGTAAAATGTGCAATCTCCTGAATTGTTACCTTTGTCTTCATCATACCATCCTTACACTCGTAGTTCTGCCGTATTCCTTATTTGGAGCGATATCCAACTGATCCCGGGGCGTATCTTATAACTCCGAAAGGAGCAGATTTTGCCGAATTTTCGTTCCAGGCCAGGAACTTTTTCGCAGGCGTACCGGGGTACGTCAAGAGAAAGTGACGCAGCAGGGGGCGAAAAGGCGGTGAAAGATGCCCTTAAGTGAGATTTAAGACACGCCCTAGTATAACATGATGTATTTCTCTTAATCTAATAACGGACAGAGAATTCAAAATGTTAGTGATGCACAGTATTTTAGGATGAACGTTCAACGTGACGGTAAGCATATTTTCAGATAGTATGACGAATTTTGTCTGTTGAATTATTATTTTGTTATTTTATAAAAATAACAAAATAAACAAAGTTAGAATTAAGGTTTAATATGTTTGTACTCAGAGTCCAGGATTTTGAATAAGCTGTAATACAGGAATATTACAGTTTAATCAGCATTTTATCAGAGAAATAAGAAAATGTTAACAACAAAAATGTTGACGCTTACATTTTGCTGTGTTAAATTTTGTTTGTCTAAAGCAAACAAAGAAATAACAAATGGTGGTGGTTGTTTATTTTCGATTGGTTGATGAATGGGGTTAACGATTTAGGGTGAACCATGATTGGTATACACATTCGGGGAGGTTGTTAAAATCATGATGAGAAGATGGAATGTTCTACCTCTGATGTTATTGGCTGTGATGATTTTTGTATCCGCTTGCAGTGGTGGGGGGACAGCGCAGACGGGGACCGAAGCAGAGGGAACAACGAACTCAGGTAACAGCACCGAGGTCGCTGAGACAGAGAAAGAGGGCGAAGCGGAAGAAGCTGTGGTTAATGTGCCTGATCTGGGTGGGCGTGTCATCAAGGTCGCGGCCTGGTGGGACTTGAAACCGGCGGGAGAGACGGCCTCCGATAAGGCCAGACTTGATAAAATTGCAGAGGTCGAGAAGAAATACAACGTAAAACTGGAGTTTGTTAACGTACCTTTTGAAGAATACATGAACAAATTCACAACGTCTGCACTGGCTGGCGAACCGTTCGCCGACATCGTTCAGATGGAGTACAAATCCGCACTACCCGCCATCCTCAAAGGGCAACTATTGCCCATCTCCGAATTCACTACACCTGAGAACAACATCAACCAAGAGGCTAACCTGATTGCAAAATTTCCTGCCATTGCAGGCAACGAATATGCCTTCGAATCTCCAACCAGCATCGGTCTGGGACTTCACTATAATCGTGACTTGTTCAAAAAACTGTCATTACCTGATCCGCAGGAACTGTATAACCAAGGCAAATGGGATTGGGACAAATTCATGGAACTTGTCAAACAGGCAACCAAAGATACCAATAACGACGGCAAAACTGACGTATACGGATTTTCTGGCTGGGCGCTTGATGTCGTTCGTCATTTTACCGCAGCCAATGGTGGAACGATCGTGGATGATACCAATAGCAAAGAAGGATTATCCGATCCGAAAACGATTGAAGCTGCCGAATTCGTCAAACGCCTGTATAACGTGGAAAATGTCGTGAAGGTCAAAACCGGTGACAAAACCAATTGGGAGGAAAGCAATACGTTCAAAGATGGAGATGTAGCTCTGTTCACCGCTGCTGAATGGCAGTTGGGCGATCTCACCTTTGCGGTTGGTGTTGTGCCGATTCCGAATGGGCCACAGGGTAGCAAAGAGGTAACGTATGCAAACAACGCGGCATCGGCAAAATTCATTCCAAAAGGTGTGGAAGATCCAAAGATTGTCTACCAAATCTATGAAGAGACCTTCGACATCCCGCAGATTGAAGAGTATCCAGGTCAAGATTATCTGGAGAGTCGTTATACCGACGAGAAGGATATTGCGATCATTCGCGAGCACATCGCTGGAACCGGCCGCATCTTGCTGGATGATGCCTACACAGGATACCCTTTCGGGGATTATGTGAACGATATCATCAAAAACAATGCTTCCGTGACAGCAACAGCCGAGAAATACAAAGCACAGGCACAAGCTGCAATTGATAAACTCGGCAAACAATAACAACACTTATCACCAGCAAACGATTCAGGCAGGGGGGCTCGTGTCGGCAATGTTGCACGGAGCCCCTTTTCCTGAACCACCAAATCGGCATTGCTGGCATCAGCCTTGATGAGGAGGACTCGTAGGATGGCTGGAATTCTACAACGTAAGACATGGATATTGTCCACAGTAATCATCGTGGCGGCAGCCTGCATCATTCTATATATAACTTCCGGCGCTGATGGAAAGAGTGCAAACATTCCACCTGGCAGTCTGCCTGCCATTGAAGTGGATGCAGTCTTGCAGCAGACCCGGCAGCAAAAGGGATACGAACAGTATCGATCCGGAACGGATCAGGCTAAACAGCCGAATGTGGACATCACCATTGAAGCAGGAGATTACATAAAAGCCGAAGGTGAAGACGTCCGCAAACTGACTAATTATGAAGGAATGGATGGTGTATCTCTCCATACCGGAGAGACCGGACAAGTCGATTGGACGATTAATGTGCCGGAGACCGGGCTGTATAACCTGTCCGCAATCTATTTTCCCGTAGAAGGCAAGAGTTCGGCCATTGAGCGTGCATTGTACATTGATGGTGAACTTCCTTTTGCGGAAGCCGCCTATTTGCAGTTTGACCGGGTATGGGCGAATGAGAAAGATGTCGTTGAACAGGATAACCAAGGCAATGACCTTCGCCCGAGACAAGTGGAGCAACCACGCTGGCTGGAAGAAACGTTTCAGGACTCCGACGGGTACGAACAGACTCCATTCAAGTTTTATTTGGAAAAAGGGGAACACACGCTAACGCTAAAACCATCGCGTGAACCCATGGTGATTCGGTCCATTCGTCTTTTCAATGAGAAGACAGCTGTTCCTTACACAGAGACTGCAGGGGCACAACAATCGGACTCCTCTGGGCAGCCGAAGGATGTACTGATTCGCATTGAAGGAGAAGCCGCGATTGCCAAATCTTCACCTACGTTATACCCGACCAGCGAAAGGTCAAGTTCTGCTGTATCTCCTTATAGCGCTTCCCAGGTACGCATCAATACGATTGGCGGCTTTAACTGGCGTCTGCCAGGACAATGGATTGAATGGGAAGTGGATGTGCCGGAAAGTGGACTGTATCATATCGGTTTTACCGCTCAGCAGAATTTTGTCAAAGGCATCTATTCTACACGCAAACTGACCATCGATGGTGAAGTTCCGTTTGCAGAGATGGCTCAAGCACCTTTCCGTTATCAAAGTGACTATCGTATTGACGTGATGGGCGGCAAGGAAGCATACAAGTTTCACATGGAAAAAGGAAAACATGTGTTGCGGCTGGAGAACAGCCTCGGGGATTTTGCACCGCTTATCCGCAATGTGGAGGACAGTCTGTACAACTTGAACTCCATGTACCGACGTATTCTGATGATTACAGGCACCAAGCCTGATGAATTCCGTGATTACCGGGTGGAAAAACAGATTCCGAACCTGCTGGAAGTATTCAGCGGAGAAAGTAAACGTCTCAAGGACGTGGCCGCACAGCTTCGTCTTCTGTCAGGACAGTCCAGCGATCAGGAAGCACTGATTAAGACGATGGCGCTGCAACTGGACGAGATGATTGACAAGCCAGATACCATTCCAAGACGGCTTGCGGCTTATAAAACCAATACAGGCGGTCTCGGCACATGGGTGCAGCAGGCACGAGAGCAGCCCCTTGAAATCGATGCACTGTACGTCACTTCGATTGACCGCGATATTCCTGGAACAGGTATGGGGCCACTTGCCAAGCTTGGTCATGAAGCGAAGATATTCTATCATTCGTTCTTCATTGATTATAACCAGATTGGTAATGTAGCTACATCTGAAGATCAGCGTACGGTAACCGTCTGGATTGGTAGCGGACGTGATCAGGCGAATACGATGAAAGCGATGATTGACAAGACCTTCACACCAGACAGTGGTATCAATGTCAATCTGAAGCTGGTGAATATGGGAACCTTGCTGCCAGCGACTTTGTCCGGTGAAGGACCAGATGTAGCGATGCAGATCGGCAATGATCTGCCGGTGAACTTTGCGATGCGGAACTCGGCTGTAGATCTGACGCAATTCAGTGATTATAGCACCGTGGAACAGGAGTTCAGGGAAAGTGCAATCGTGCCGTATGCCTATGATTCAGGCGTATATGCCCTGCCGGAAACGCAAACTTTTAACATGCTGTTTTATCGTAAAGACGTGCTCGAAGAACTCGGACTTGAAGTGCCTCAGAACTGGGAAGATGTCGAAGCTCTGCTCGCGATTCTGAGCAAAAATCATATGGAATTTGGTATGCCGATTGTGACCCAAGCGAATATGCAGGGTGTCAATATTCCGCCGAACTCTCAGTATGCCACGATGCTGCTTCAGAACGGCGGCGCCTTCTATCGTAACGATGACAAGGAGTCGGATCTGGATTCAAGGATCGGAATTGAGACGTTCAAGCAGTGGACGGAGTTCTATACCGATTACAAGTTAGAGCGGGAATATGATTTTGCCAACCGTTTCCGGACAGGACAGATGCCTATCGGACTAACGGATTACACCATGTACAACCAATTGTCCGTATTTGCACCGGAGATTCGCGGACTATGGGGATTCGTTCCTGTCCCGGGAACCGTTCAAGCGGATGGTACCTTGAATCGGGACGTACCGGGTGGAGGTAGCGCAGTCATGATGCTGGAGGGTGCCAAAGATCAGGATGCGGCGTGGGAGTTCATGAAGTGGTGGACCAGTACACCGATTCAAGCTGAATTCGGGCGGGAGATGGAAGGGCTGATGGGTGCCGCTGCCCGGTATCCAACGGCCAACATCAAGGCGCTGGATTCCCTGCCGTGGCCTGCGGAGGATTACGCCAATCTCAAGGCACAATTCGAAACGGTGAAGGGCATTCCTGAAGTACCCGGTGGTTATTTTACAGGCCGCCATCTGTTCAATGCATTTTACAAAACCGTTGTTGGCCAAGTGGAAGCCAGGGAATCCATCATGGATTATACCCAATATATTCAGGACGAGATTCGAGTCAAACGTAATGAATTTGGTCTTCCGTAAGCAGAGGGAGGGTTAATCGTGCCACAAATATCACTCCGAGACGGACAAAACAGTCCTCCTGAGAAAGCGTCAAGGATGGGCATGAAATCGTGGTGGAGCTGGAAGCTCCAGGAAATGAAGGCCAGCAAACATTCCTATGTTCTGCTTGCACCTTATATGCTCCTGTTCCTCATGTTTACCGTGATTCCGGTTGTCATCTCGATCATACTCAGCTTCACCTACTTTAACATGCTGGAATTCCCGCGTTTTATTGGCTGGCAGAACTATACTCGCCTGTTTCTGGAGGATGATGTATTCCTGATTGCAATCAAGAATACGTTGTTGTTTGCCATCATTACCGGACCGATCAGTTATATTGCTTGCTTTGTCTTCGCGTGGATCATTAATGAGTTAACACCGAAATGGAGAGCGTTCATGACGCTGATCTTCTACGCGCCCTCCATCTCGGGCAATGTGTATTTTATCTGGCTGATGATCTTCTCGGGAGATCGTTATGGTATTGCCAATGGGCTGTTGATCAAATGGGGTTTTCTGCTGGAGCCGATCCAATGGCTGAAGACGGAAGCTTACATTATGCCTATTCTCATTCTCGTGCAGCTATGGCTGAGTCTCGGAACCGGATTTCTGGCGTTTATCGCTGGTTTGCAGACGGTGGACCGGACATTGTACGAAGCGGGAGCGGTGGATGGGATCAAGAATCGCTGGCAGGAACTATGGTACATTACCCTGCCTTCGATGCGTCCACAGTTGATGTTCGGCGCAGTCATTCAGCTGACAACCTCGTTTGCCGTGGCCGATGTGTCGATCGCGCTGGCCGGGTTCCCAAGTGTGAACTATGCAGCAGAGACTGTGGTGACCCATTTGATCGACTTTGGTACTACGCGGTTTGAGATGGGGTATGCATCGGCGATTGCCACCGTGCTGTTCATGATTATGGTGGGCACCAACTTGCTGGTCCAGAAACTGCTTCGAAGGGTGGGAGAATAGCTATGGCTGCAATTGCGACAGGCAAAAAGCGGGTGAATCGCTCGCTATCGGGAAGCCTCTCCCTGTTTGCCCTTCTGCTCGTATTTGGTGCCTTCATGGTGCTACCGTTGATCTATGCGATCAACAATGCATTCAAACCATTGGATGAGATTTTCACCTTTCCACCAACGCTGTTTGTCAAAAATCCGACGTTCAGCAACTTTACAGATCTGCTGAATCTGCTGAGTGACTCGTGGGTGCCTTTCTCACGTTATATATTCAACACGGTATTTATTACAGGCATCGGTATCGTAGGCCATGTACTGCTAGCTTCCGCAGCGGCGTACCCACTTGCCAAACACAAGTTTCCGGGCAAAGTATTCATGTTCCAAGTGGTCGTACTGTCACTGATGTTCACACCTGCGGTAACGGCAATTCCAAACTATATGATCATGTCATGGCTCGGATGGATCGACACGTACTGGGCTGTTATTATTCCGGCATTTGCCTATTCACTCGGGTTGTATCTGATGAAACAGTTCATGGAGCAGATCCCGGATGCACTGCTGGAAGCAGCCAAGATTGACGGTGCCAGTGAATACCGAATCTTCTGGTCCATTGTCATGCCCAATGTGAAACCAGCCTGGCTTACATTGATCATACTGCTGTTCCAGATGTTATGGGGCAGTGATGGCAATGGGTACATCTACAGCGAGCAGCTCAAGACCCTGCATTATGCAGCAGGTCAGATTATTCAGGGCGGAATATCCCGGGCAGGAGCGGGTGCTGCGGTAGCACTGATTTTGATGAGTGTGCCGATCACGCTATTTATTTTCTCTCAGAGCCGAATCATTGAGACGATGGCGAGCTCGGGCATGAAGGATTAAGGGGGAACGATATGGCACGCACAGTGAAAAGATGGCTTGTTCTCCTGGCGGCAGTATCTCTGCTGCTGGTGAATGCCGTGCCTGCGGCGGCCTCCCCGGCGCCGTATGAGAGTTATAACTACAACTACTGGAAAGAGGCTGTACCTTCACCAGATGCCTATCTGCCCGAGCGTACCATATCAGGCCGTGATCTCGGCATTAGTGAGTTTAAAGACCCTGGTGATGTGAACGTTTCACCCTCCGGGTTGATCTATATTTTGGATAGTGGCAACAGCCGAATTGTTGTATTGGACCCAGACTTTAAGCTGCTGCGCGTCATTGATGGATTCATGATGGATGGTAGCAAGGAGACCTTTAACCTTCCGGGCGGATTATTCGTGGATGAACAAGAACGCATATACGTCGCCGATACGGGCAACGGTCGTGTGGTTGTCCTGGATGGAGAGGGGACGCTGATTCAAACTATCACGAAGCCCGAGTCCGATATCCTATCGACCCAATTTCAGTTTCAGCCCTTGAAGCTGACGGTTGACCATGTAGGCCGAGTGTACGTTGTGGCGCAAGGGGTCTACGAAGGTATCATGCAGTTTGACGAGAGTGGGAAATTTATCGGATACGTCGGTACGAACAAAGTGGAGCGGGACTACGGCGAATATATCTGGCGCATGTTATCCACCAAAGCCCAGCGTGCACAGATGGTCCTGTTTGTCCCGACGGAGTTCTCCAATGCGGATATTGACCACAAAGGATTTGTGTATGCAACGAATATTGATCCCGACTCGAATGAACCGATCAAGCGGCTTAACCCGTCTGGTGAAGATGTACTGAAACGGTTTGGTTATTACGATGTCAAAGGCGATATCCGGTTCCGCAACAATCCGGGTCCATCCAAACTGATCGATGTGAAAGTGCTGGGCGACGGCATGTACAGTGTATTGGATGCGACACAGAACCGGGTGTTCACGTACGACGATGAAGGTCATCTGCTCTACATATACGGTGGCAAAGGAAATCAGGTGGGCACGCTCAAAACACCTGTCGCGATTGAACAATCGGGTGAGCATCACTTGGTTCTGGATCGGGGCAAGAACAACCTTGTCGTTTATGCGCCAACCCGTTTTGGTGCCCGTGTGAATGAAGCGGTGGTACTCCACTATCGGGGCGAGGACACGGAGGCCGTGAATATATGGAGAGAAGTGCTGAAGCTGAATGCCAACTATGACATCGCTTATATCGGTATCGGCAAGTCCTTATTAATGGAGAAGAAAAACGAGGAAGCGCTAGGTTACTTCGAACTTGGAATGGACCGCAAGAGTTATTCTGTCGCGTTCAAGAGGCATCGGCGGGAGATGATGAAAGAACATTTTGGTACATTCCTGACCGTTGCAATCGCGCTGATTGTCATTCTGATCCTGACCCGGGTAGCAGTTAAATGGAGACGGAGGAGGCAGGTTGATCGTGAAGCAGGATTTCATTAAGTTTCCGCTGCATCTCATTTTTCACCCCATTGATGCATTCTGGGACCTCAAGTCGGATAACCGGGGACGGCTGTTTGTTGCTTTTGCAGCATTGGCGCTTACCATTGTTATGATGGTTTTGCAAAAGCAGTACGCAGGATTTCTCGTTAATTACATCGATCCTCGTACGATTAATAGCATCATCGAAATCGCCACGGTTGCAGTACCTTTCTTTCTATGGTGCATGGCCAACTGGGCGGTAACAACTTTGATGGAAGGGGAAGGCAAGTTCAAGGAAATCGTTCTGGCGACAGGTTACTCGCTCATTCCGGTTATTCTGATCTATGCCCCAATGATCGTGATCAGCCGTTTTATGGTGCAGGAGGAGACTGCTTTTTATTATCTGTTCAATAGTATCGCGTTTTTCTGGTTTGTACTGCTTCTGTTCATTGGCATGATGACGGTACACCAGTACACGGTGATTAGAACAATCATTACGATGGTGCTGACGCTCATTGTGATGGGCATTATCGTATTCCTTGGCGCGCTGGTCTTCAGCATGTTGCAACAGTTGTACGAATTCGGTTATAACATTTACCGCGAGTTGATTTTTCGGACCTAAAGGAGGCGGCATCCGTGAACAAAAGGCAACGATTATATACGGTGCTGGCTGGTGGTACAGCTGTAATCATGATTGCAGCCGGGCTGCTGTATATAAACAACAGGGGAGTTCCTGCCGTAGAAGCCGCGGCTTATCTGGATACGACAACCAAAGCCATGCCCGTCACGGAAGAACCGTTACAGTTCCTTAGTGACTCCTCGCAGGGTGTGCCTGGTATGCAGCTGGTCGCCGAGGATCAGGGACTCGCCCTGTATTATAACGAGGAGACAACGGAAATTGCAGTACGTGACGGGAAAAGTGGAGAGATCTGGTATAGCAACCCGAAAGAACGGGCTGAGGATGGTCTTGCTTCCGCATATGAAAAAGAAGTGCTGTCCTCCCAGTTGAATGTGTCTTTCCGGGATTCGATGGGCACACTGGAGAACTTTCCGAATTTCAGTTCCAGTATCAGCAACAAACAATTCACTGTGGGGCAGATCGATCAAGGGATACGGGTGAACTATACACTTGGTGATACATCACTTGGCATTGATGCGCTGCCTAAACTGATTAGCAAACAACGACTGGAGGAGAAAGTGCTTTCCAAGCTGGATGCTACTGTGGCAAGGTACACATCTGCCCGATATTATCCAACCAAGAACAATCCGGATATTCTGGAGCGGCTGGATGGTCAGATCTCGAAGCAGCTTGTGCTGAACAAGATGTTGGGAGCCTTTGAGACGGCGGGGTACACGGCGGACGATCTGGCTTTTGACAATCAGGAGAATGGAGTCGAAGGCGGAGCTGTATCGGATAAGCCTAGCTTCGTCATTTCTGTGGAATATCGACTTGAGCAGGGGGCACTCGTTGTGACCGTGCCTCTGAGCCAAATAGAAGAAAGTGGGCAATACCGCATTCGGAATATTGATTTGCTCGCTTACTTCGGTGCTGCGGATACAAAGGGCGAGGGTTACATGCTCGTACCTGACGGTTCCGGTAGCCTGATCCACCTAAACAACGGGAAAACCCAGGAAGAGCAGTATGTACAGCGCGTGTACGGCGCAGACCCCAATGATAATTCGCTCAGTCGTCCTCAGGTTAGTGAATCCGCGTATATGCCTGTGTTTGGTCTGAAGAACGGGGAGAATGCCTGGTTTGCGGTGATTGAAAAAGGGGACGGCATTGCCAGTATCTCCGCAGATATTGGAGGCAGGCAGAACAGTTACAACCACGTGCATGCAACCTTCTCCCTGCGGGGTGAGGATGAACTGGAGATGTACACCTCGCAGAAAATGCAGGAGATTCAGCTGCTTAGCGAAGAGCCTTACCGTGGGGATATTCAGGTCCGTTATCATTTTCTTCATGGAGAAGATGCCAGTTACTCAGGTATGGCCAGCCTGTATCAACAGCAGTTAATAGAGCAGGATGTACTGAAGCCGCTCGCAGAACAGACGGAGTTGCCGTTCTATGTAGATGTGCTTGGTGCAGTGGACAAAAAGGCTTCGTTCCTGAGTGTGCCCTATCGGACCACCTTAGCCATGACGACGTACGAACAGGCCACCGAAATGGCGGCGAAGTTACAGCAGGAAGGTGTGAACCGCGTACAAATGCGGTATCAGGGATGGTTCGGTGGTGGCTTCAGCCATCATACGCCAACCCGGGTGAAATTGGATAGTGAAGTAGGTAGTCGTTCCGAGATACAAGCATTGTCAGCTAAGCTGGAGCAGTCGGGTGGAGCTCTGTTCCCGGATGTGGCTTTCCAGCACATGTATCACGATGATTTGCGCTTTGCTCCTTCCTCGGATGCAGCTCGGTTTGTAACAAAGGAGACAGCGGAACTGTATCCATACAATCCTGCCCTTAATCGCATGGATCAGAGTAAGGACAGCTATTATTTGCTCTCAGCGGCCAAGCTTCCTTATGTGGTGAGTGAGTTTGCTGACAAATTCAATCAACTGGGCCTTGGTGGATTATCCCTTCGTGATCTCGGGCAGGTCCTGACTTCAGATTATCGGGATAGTCGGGTGATTCATCGGGAGACGGCGAAGAACATTGTGAAGGAGCAACTGGGCAAGCTGGAACAGTCCTATCCGAACCTGATGGTATCCGCAGCAAATAGCTACGCTTGGGGAAGTGCACAACATGTTGTGAATGCACCCGCAGGGTCGAGTCGGTTCAATATTACCGATGAAGAAGTTCCTTTTTATGCGATGGTCATTCATGGATACATGAACTATGCGGCATCTCCAATGAACACGTCGGGGGATCAGGATCTCCGCAAACAGTTGCTGCGCAGTCTGGAGCTTGGGGCAGCTCCATATTTTCAGTGGACCTATGAACCATCATCCAGGCTGAAGCTGACGAATTATGATTCGGCTTACGCAACGGAGTATGCATATTGGGTGGATGATGCCGTTGCCTTGTATAAGCAGGCCAATGAAGTGCTGGGAAATCTGGCGAATGAGCAGATTCTTAAGCATGAACGCATTCAGGATGACGTTGTCCGGATCACCTATACTGGGGGTACATCCATCCTTGTGAATTACAATGCGGATGCAGTAACCGTGGATGGAACAACGGTTGGCGGGACGGACTATGTGGTGGGAGGAGTGAACCGATGAGAACCATTCGATTATCGCTGAAGTCACGGAGAGCGCTGCTTGGACTTGCATTCATTTCCCCGTGGCTGGTCGGTTTCGTCTTCCTCTTTGCCACACCACTCCTGCAATCGATTCGGTTCAGTCTGAGTAATCTATCCGTTGCTCCGGGCGGGTATGTTCTGGACTTCGTTGGATTTAAAAATTTCAAGGATGCGCTTCTGGTTGACGCTACATTCAACCGGATTCTGGTGGATTCAGTTGGAGCGATGGTACTGAACGTGCCGATGATTTTGTTCTTCAGTTTGTTCACGGCGACACTGCTTAACCAGAAGTTCAGAGGCAGAACAATGGCACGTGCAATCTTTTTCCTGCCGGTTATTCTGGCTTCCAGTGCAGTCGCAGCAGCTGAGTCTGCGGGATTAATCAATCTGATGGGGGATGCGAGTGCGGTGGATGCATCAGCCGATGGCGGTGCTTCGTTCAATGTGGTGTCCATTGTGCGGATGCTGGCGGATGTGGGATTGCCGATGGCCTATGTGGATTACATTGTAGAAGCCATCATGCGGATCTATGAGATTATTAGCAGCTCTGGCGTCCAGATTCTGATCTTCCTCGCTGCACTGCAATCGGTACCGGGATCGATGTATGAGGTTGCAAAGATCGAAGGGGCGACAGCTTATGAATCATTCTGGAAAATTACATTTCCCATGGTCAGTCCGTTGATTCTGACAAATGTCATCTATACGATCATTGATTCATTTGCCGGGAGTCCAGTCACACAGGCCATCTACCAAACCGCATTCAAAACCCAGAACTTTGGCTTAAGCTCGGCGATGTCCTGGCTGTACACACTGGTGATTGGTCTTGTATTGATCGTAGTGGGATGGGTCTTGTCACGGCGGGTTCACTACAACTGACGGTTAACATTAAGGGAGGCTTCAGATTATGGCTGCATCAGGGACAGATCGCATGGTGGTAGTTCCGAAGCAGAATTATCACATGCATCGGGTGCGAAACAAAACATCGGACCTTCTCTATTCCATATTCAGATATGCACTGGTCATCGGCATTTCATTTATTATTTTGTACCCGTTATTTCTCAAAGTGTCAGTTGCGTTTAAGGAGAAACAGGATATCTACAATCCAACGATCTATATGATTCCCCAGCACTTTACATTGGATAATATCCGGCTAGCGGCACAAGTGATGGATTACCTGCCTCTGCTGGCGAACACGTTATTGTTTGTTACCATCACAACGCTTCTGACAGCGATATCCTGTGCACTTGCCGGATATGGCTTTGCCCGGTTTTCGTTTCCGGGTAGTAATGTACTCTTCATCCTTGTGATTCTGACGATTCTGGTGCCGACAAGTACGCTCATGGTGCCGATGTATCTGCATTTCCGCAGCTTTGACTTTATGGGCATCATCCAGTTGTTCACGGGAAAGAATGGCATCAATCTGCTGAATACGTATTGGCCTTCCATGATTACGGCTGCTACAGCGGGAGGGCTGAAGGCGGGGCTGTTCATCTATATCTTCCGTCAGTTCTTCAAGGGCATGCCAAAGGAAATCGAGGAGGCTGCATTGATTGACGGTGCAGGTGGATTCAAAACGTTTGCTCGAATCATGCTGCCCAATGCAATCTCGCCGCTGATTACGGTCATTTTGTTCTCGTTTGTATGGCAGTATAACGATACCTTTTATTCGGCGTTATTCATGAGTGAAAGTCCACTGATTTCACTGAAGGTGGCTTCTTTACCGGCTCAGGCGAACCAATTGATTCCGCAACTGATGGGCTTTGGTTCGAACTCGGGCATCAAGGCCGATCCGAATTATGTGGCGATGATTGTGGATACAGGCATTTTGCTGGCGATTGCACCGTTAATTATTTTGTATCTGTTTGTTCAGCGTTATTTCGTTGAGAGCATTGAACGTTCTGGTGTAGTGGGTTAACATGGTAAATCCAATTGGAGGTGTAGAGATGACAGTGCGTGAGATCAACAGAGTTCCGGTGAATAAAGCAGCAACTCCCGAAGCAAAAGAACTGATGGCGTTCCTGGTTGAACGTTATGGAAACGGGATGTTGTCAGGCCAGCAGGACTATGGAAATCTCAACTGGATTAATGAAAATACGGGACGAAAGCCAGCTGTGATTGGCTTTGATCTCATGGAATATTCGCCATCAAGAACAGAGCGCGGTGCGGTCTCCCAGGAGATTCGGGATGCGATAGACTGGCACAAACAAGGCGGGATCGTGACGCTATGCTGGCACTGGAACGCACCGACGGATCTGATCGATGAACCAGGTAAAGAGTGGTGGCGGGGGTTCTATACGGACGCGACAACCTATGACCTTGCCTCCGCGATAGCTGATACTGAATCGGAAGCATATCAGTTATTGATTCGGGATATCGATGTTATTGCTACACATTTACAGGAGCTGAAGGATGCTGGTGTGCCTGTATTATTTCGACCACTTCATGAAGCGGAGGGTGGCTGGTTCTGGTGGGGAGCGAAAGGCCCCGAACCTGCCAAACAGTTATATCGTTTGTTGTATGATCGATTGGTTCAAGAACATCAGCTGCACAATCTTATCTGGGTCTGGAACTCGGAAAAACCGGAATGGTATCCAGGGGATGATATCGTGGATATTGTGAGTGTAGATGTATATCCGGAAGCGGGAGATCACAGCCCGCTGGCGGCACGTTACACCAACCTGCGAGAGCTTGTGAAGGATAGTAAAATCATTGCACTGGCCGAGAACGGCTCCATCCCTGACCCTAAGCAGATGAAGGAACAGGATGTACACTGGAGTTGGTTCTGTACCTGGACAGGTGGATTCCTGAGAGACGGGACGCATAATGAACTAACGTTTTTGAAGGAATTGTACCATAGCAAAGAGGTCATTACGCTCGATCAGTTACCGAAGTGGAGTTGGCTATAAGAAACCCACGTCCAACTTGAATTGGAATCAATGAAGCGTTAGTATTCGCTGTAAGAATTCATGCGAATACTAACGCTTCATTTGTTGGTAGCGCACATTTGTTAATGGAACCCATCACCCCTGAAACATTAGAAGTTGAACAACCATCTAGTTTGACGGGTGCAACATAGCTTGGATATTGGTATGTAAAGTCACGCTGGAAGTGAATAAAATGTACGATTGATTAACCGTGCGGATCAGAATCCTTTCGCTTGTGCCATTAACTGGACCGATCCGAATGGCGGATGGTTCGCTACCACCGTACGTATCATCCAGGGTGACCGATGTGATATGTGCGATGGGAATTTCAATTTTGGAAAACTGCCACCGGATGACCAGTTGATCTTCTACTTTTTTCACGTTAACACCAAACATAGGATGACCTCCTGTTGTGATTCAAATTATTGAAGTAATCTCGTATGTCCAGTTTATCATATTTTGGATAAAATTACCTTATTAATAATAAAGAGTGATGGTTTCTATCAACTGATTTCGAAAGTCCAATTCTATCCTGTGCAAAGGAGGAGAATGTATGAACGACTGGAATGCCTATCATTATTTTGAACAAAGTCTTGGTCCTTTCAGAAATCTCTCCAGCCTGTCTGCGGATGAAGCAGAAACAGTTACCCAGAAGATTCGTCTTCAGGGACGGAACTTTGCAAGTCGGCGACCCGCAGATTACATGACAATTCGCAGAACACTTGAACAAAGGGCTTATGAGCAGTTTGTTGCCAAAGGTGGGAAGCCGGTACAATCATATCCCCATTATATGACGCTCGGTGCATGCGAGTGGCTGTTGTCCTGGTATTCAGAACCCGATCATGTAATCATTCCATGGGGTGACCTTCCAGTTGAAGTTGTGAGTTTTACCTACGGGGACTTGTTTCCAACAATGAGGTTTGACGATGCTAAACCTTATCGTAAGCAGATCTATACCAAGGATGAAATCATGGAAGTTATTCAGTTCTATGGTTGGCCTCAGGAATGGAACCGTAAAGGTGATAAGGGGCCGGAACGATATATTGAGGTACAAGTCTGGGACGAACGTATTATCCAACCTTCCACACGTGACTGAGCTCGTTATGAAGATTTTTGATTTTATTATCGATCGCAAGAAGTGATCATGCGGAGATATCAGTGTACGATATCGAGGGTGGGATATTTGAGTAAAACATACAGGATTAACCATGATATATATCGAATACAAATAGAGAAATTAGAGAACTTATACTCCAACACAAAGGGTGTGCCACATGACGAATCTATTCGAACATTGTTCAGGTCAAACATTATCTGCCAACCTGAGATGGCTGAACGAGCCAGCAGATTGGTCCATTGAAGACGGCAAAGTAACGATAACCGTTTCGCCAATCAGTGACTTTTTCATTGATCCGGGAGGTGAGCCGGTGAAAGCTTCAGCTCCATTTTTACATACGATAGTCAAGGGAGATTTCAGCATCGTCACTCGAGTACAGGTCGACATGAAAGAACAGTATGACTCAGGCTGCCTGATGGTGAGGGTGGACGATACGAATTGGGCTAAAGTCTGCTTCGAATATTTTGAAGAACAGCCGTCTATTCTTAGTGTCGTTACTCGTGGTAACTCGGATGATTGTGTATCAGCACCCGTAGACGTTAACAAGCCTTATTTACGTGTAGCCCGGGCAGGCAACAGCTTTGCTTTCCATTATTCTCAGGATGGAGAGAAGTGGAAGCTGGTTCGTTATTTCGGACTCGACTGCGCGGAAGAGATCAAAGTTGGCATTGTGGCCCAATCCCCCATTGGGCAAGGGACCACGGTTACTTTTACAGACGTACAGCTTCAACATGGAGTGACCGGAAGTGTTCGCCGGGTAAAATAACAGGGATCAGAAGGTTGTTTTGTCATTTATTTCACCCGAATTAACATTCCGAACAGACCGAGTATAGCAAAGGCCAGAAATGCCGTTGTATTGGAAAACACTTCGATCGTATACCCTGCCATGGATGAGCCAAGAAATTGCCCAACACCCAGCGCGAGAAAGGCAAGGCTAATTCCGATGGACACATTTGGACTGAATAGTCTCGTCGCCCAAACGATAAATACACTGGTCAGGAAAATATACGTGCTGCCAAATATGATCGCAGAGATGAGACTGGCAGTCATTGAAGGCAGAAGGATAACCCCGAGCGAAATAGCCAATAAAAGTATGCCTATTCGGTAGGACCACCCAATCTCGAACCGTTCAATAATGCGACCAGCGCATCCACCGAGTATCCCCATAACCCCCATCACAATCCAGAACAACACGGCTTCCGAATCGGAGGCCCCTTTCTCGTCTGTGAGGAAGTTCCGGGCAAAGGTCCAGTAGATTGCAGAACTGAAACCTGTCAACAGACAAGCCATGAGCAGAGCAGACCCTGGTCTGGTAGGTTTCATACATGTCCAGAGAGACTTGGTACAAGGCAGTGTCTTGGTTGCCGGAATAACACGTCTGTTCCACAAAAGAACCACAACACCGATTACAGCAAACAGGATGTAGGTTAGACGCCAGTAATCCGTGAACAGCCAGTAGAGTGGACCTGATATTACAATTCCGAAGCTGGTCCCTGTGTTAATCCAGCTGTTGCCTCTTGCTTGTAGCTCGGGAGCAAGCTCGGCATTAACCGTGTTACCGAGGGCTGGAGAGGCCCAGCCTGTACTCAAACCGGCTAGAAATATACTAAATGTAAGAACCCATGCATTCTGAGCCAAGGCGATGCCGGTTAATCCGAGCACTGCGCTGATCCCTGCCAATTGAATGACATAATGATGTCCCTTGCGATTAATCAACAGTGGTGCAGTTAGAAGGGACAGACAGTAGGCAATATACGTTCCTGAGTTAATCGCGCCAGAGGCTGCATCATTTAATTGTAAGGCTTCCGAAATTTCCGGCATAAACAATCCATAACTGAATCGCCCGAATGCATAACATACAGCGATAAGTGCAATGCCTGGAAAGATAATTTTTTTCATTAAATCCACCGCCTTTTAGATAGAACGATCATTATATTTCTTATTAAATAAAAAAGTGAGTTGAAATATTAACTCACCCGGAATAGCTTTATTTGAAACTGGTCTGCGTCATATGGATCAGTTCAAGGCAGACGTCATTTACATTTTCTGTCTCAGCAAGTGCCGTGGAACCCTCCAGCAGCAGGGAGAATCGCAATAGATCTCGATCACTTGCAACAGGCGCCAATGTTTGGATTAAAGTTCGCATATGTCTTTTGTGCGCATTTACTGTCTGCACGATGATATGGTCCGCATGACCTCCGAATTCTTCTTTGGCGCGTAAAAATAAGCAACCTCTTGATTCGTGTTCTTTCAACCAGGTTGCATGTCCTTCAGCCAGATTGAGGAACATAGGTTGTGCTTTATTGTCTGCATATTGCCTGAGCTGTTCTAAATAACGCTGTTCGCGTCGTAAGAGTACCTGGACAATGAGATCATCCTTGGACTCAAAATGATTATATAACGTCATGATGGCAATCCCGGCATCCGTGATAATCCGCTTCAAGCCGATGGAATGGAAGCCGTGGAGGTAGAATAATTCTTCAGCCACGTTCAAAAGCATTTCCTTTTTGCTGCTCATGATCAGTGATACTCTCCCTTCAAAATAAGATAGAACGATCATTATACTTGTAGGCTATAATATATCTTTTACATTGTCAAATGTTGTGACTCCTCTTGTCTTTGGTTAGTTCAAAGCCTGGGCAGGGCGTTATATGAACAACGTCGTTGCACATTAACCGGACATATGAGAGCACAACATGACAGGTTTTTGGGTGGTTTATCCGTTATATTAGACATCAAGGAGTGATTATTACATGAACTGGATCAACGCATTACAGGTCGCTATTCAATATATGGAAGACCACTTACTCGAAAATATGACGATGGAGCAGATTGCAGCGCAGGCCCATATCTCTCCTTTTCATTTTCAGCGTACCTTTGCCTTATTAACAGATGTTACTGTAGGCGAATACATAAAACGCAGACGATTGACACTGGCGGCACATGAGCTGCTTCAAAGTGATCACAAAATCATTGATCTGGCATTTAAATACGGTTACGACACACCGGAATCTTTCTCCAAAGCATTTCGTAGACAACATGGGATCGCACCCAGTGAGGCTCGTAAGAATAGTAACGCTGTCCAATCGTATAATCGTCTGGTGATTCAAGTGAGTCTAAAAGGAGCAGAGCCGATGAAATATAAAATTGTTGAACATCCTGAATTTACGTTGGTCGGAGTAGAGCAAACTTTCTCATATGCAGATGGAGAACATCTGCAAGGTATCGGGAAGATGTGGCAGGAAGCGTGGGCAAGCGGTACAGAGGATCGTTTGTTTGAACTGAACAATGGGAATATTCCAGGGTTACTTGGCGTCGTTGTGGATCAGAGCGAAATTCAGGAGAAACAGATGCAATACTGGATTGCTACGGCTTACGATGGTGAAGTACCGGAAGGATTATCAAGCTTCACCATGCCTGCTTCCAAATGGAGTGTATTTGAAGTAGAAGGCCCGATGCCGGAGAGTATGCAGCTTCTGTGGAAACGGATTATTTCGGAATGGTTTCCATCCAACCCTTATGAGCACGCATATATGCCGGAGCTGGAAGTATACCCGGGCCCCCATCAACCGCCACAAATCTGGATACCGATTAAATAAATTTTAACCGTTTCAAACTCGATCATTGTCGCCCATAAACATTCGGATAACCGAAGCTGTTTATGGGTTATTTGGTTGTGATTAATTAGAGTTCGAAGTTGTACAGAGGATGTTCAAGCGTTGTTCATTTTATTGCAGCCAGGTAAACATGATATATTGGAACGAAGGTTAACAGCAATAAGAGGACAACGAGGTAAACCGCAGGAGGCAGATATGTTATATGAGAACCCATTCATTCAGACGATCATCAAACACGAGCAATTAATGCATGACCTGCGGAGAGTTCGTAGTCTCCATTTGCCTCAAAGTTACATAGGTGCAGGATATATTCGTAATTATTGAATAATAAGTGATTTGCGGAATAACGGGTACAAGAAGGAGTGTCTACGGATTTGATAAAAAAGTTCTTACACAAAAATGGACTGATCATTGATCTTGTCCTGTTGGCATGTTTTGTGGCGTTCCTGGCCTTCTGGGGCCAAAGATTCCCAGTCATGTTTTTCGGAATGATCACGGTGGCTTTTATCGTTCTAAGACGGATTGACTATCAGAAGCATGTTATTCTGAAACGGATTATCCTTACCGGAATTAGCGTGGCTGTCGTCTCTTTTGTCATTATCGAAGCCCTTGTATTCACACAGCTTGGTTCGAATGATCCGGAAGAAGCGGACTATGTCATTATTCTGGGTTCAGGCATCAGAGGAACGGAATTGTCATTGACCCTGAAGCAAAGGTTGGATGCCAGTCTGGACTACATTCGCAGCCACCCTCAGACACCGGTCATTGTATCGGGTGGGCAGGGACCTGGAGAATCGATTCCTGAAGCGCTCGCTATGAAAAACTATCTGATTGAACAGGGGATTAACCCCGCCCAAGTGATTATGGAAAATCGCTCCACAAGTACACAGGAGAATTTGGCCTTTTCCAAAAAAATCATTCTTCAATCGGGGTTAGAGCACCCTGAGATCATGATTGTCACCAGTGACTATCATATGTTCCGTTCCAAATACATCGCTGCCAAGAACGGTTATGCAGCAGAATACGGCATATCGGCTCCGTCACCGGGTTATCTGAAACCCGTCAACATGATCCGCGAATATTTTGCTACGATCAAAACATTTCTCTAATGCACATGACAGAAAAACGGAAACAGGACGAAGCGGAGATCTATGATCTATGCTTCGTCCTGTTTCCATATAAGGATGGCTATTGCTTCTTAACGATAGGTTATTTTTCTGAAGGAGCAGGTACAGTTACTGAAACCTTATCCCCAGGGAGAGCTACCATTTCAGGAGATTCACCGGTAAAAGGAACAGTGGCTGATTCTACAACTTTAGCCTCAGAAGGTTCAGTAGTAGATGGAACAGTAGTAGAAGGTACAGTAGCAGACGGAACTGGCACAGCTTCGGAAACTTCATCCTCAGGGAGAGCCACGATCTCAGGAGTTTCGGAAGTAGAAGGAGCAGTTACAGCTTCGGAAATTCCAACCTTGTTGGGAGAAGCTGCGATTTCAGAAGATCCACCCGTAGAAGGAACAGTCACAGCTTCAGAAGCCTCAGCCTCCACTTTAACTGTGTGGTTTGATGCCCATACGGCGGTGGACGTACTTACACCTGTAATAAGCAGGAGGGCTCCCATACTTAACATCCAATGTTTCTTTTTCAGTTTCTTTACATTAAACATAATCATCAATCTCCTTTTTAATTGTTTGCCTTCACCCGATAGGGACGAACAAAATTGAGCAGGCATTTTCTTGGTTCCCGCCATCACATTTAAAATTGTCTCACCATATCGTCTTCGTTCTTCGTGGGACATCTCTTTCACCACATCTTCATCACAAGCCAACTCGCTCCAGGTATGAATGTCCCGGCGAATGATATGAATCAGGGGATTGAACCAGTGCAGGGCACTAACCCCCAAGGTCAAAGCTTTGACCCACAGATCTTTATGTTTTAGATGTACCAACTCATGATGAATTACCATGCTGATGTCCATTTTCACCGTATTTTCGGGTGGCAGATATATCGTTGGTTTAAACAAGCCAACCAGTATAGGGCTTCGTACTAGCGTGCTGTGAGCAAGCGTGATATTACGTTTGAGACCCAAAGCCTCTTTGATTAATGGTAGCTGTACAGCTGCTTCACTATGACAGAGGACTGGGGTACGTGTACGAGATAATTCATTCAGAAATCTCCGATAACAGTACACCTGCCATGCAGAAAAACCAATGACTCCAATGCCCCAGACGCATAACAAGAACCAGGCTGTGGTTACCGAAATGGTTTGTTCCGGGATAAACGTTCCTGCAAGTACACCCGAAGCTGCTGCATTCTCCGTACCCGGTATAGTTGATGTCGTTTGGAATGCAATATCCAAAAGCCATGAAATTCCAAGAGATACCGGGAACAGATAAAACAAGATAGCCAGTTTACCGAGTCTGTAGAGCCACTTGGTCGGAAAAACAGATACGGGTATAAGTCGTAGTGCCAAAATACAAACAGAAACGATACTTCCCGCCACGGTCAGGCTGCACAGAATCTCAAAAAAGATATTCATAATCTGCACCTACTTTTCCGAAAGCCATTTTTTCAGTTCTGAAATGTCATTGTCTGAAAGCTTGTCACCGTCATACATGGCCGAAACCAAATTTTTAACTGAACCTTGATACAGTCCATCAAGAACGTGCTGCGTTTCCTGTAGTTTGTAATCTTCGGGCTTTAGAAGAGGCTCATAATCATTGGTCCGTCCACGTCTCGTAACGGTAAGAGCGCCTTTATCCACCAACCGTGACAGAAAGGTAGACATGGTCTGTGCTTTCCACGCTTTCCCCTTCTCAGCAAATATGTCTAATAGTTCTGTGGAGGTGACCGGTGGGGCGCATGACCATATAACAACCATTAACTCCATTTCTGTTTCGGATAATTTTTGAATCTGGTTCACAGTGAACACTCCTTAACATCGTTATGCGTCCATAACGATCATATTACTACACTACGTAGTACGTATAAACTACTACAACTTGTAGTGGATAGTCAAGTTATCCTGATAGATGATTGCCAAACCATGTTATAATATAGGTCATTAATAGAAGAACGATGTAGGAGTGAATGATCATTACAGCATATCAATTACCTGCTCTCTATGAGCAGAAGCGAGTTTCAATGCAAGCGATGGAAGAGATTGTACGCCTGTTGGCGCAGGCACCGCTATTATATGATGATGGACAGGGCATCCAGGTTCAGGATTACATGGGAGGCTTGGAGGTCCAACTTGAGCATGTGGTACTCCGTGCAGTGACCGAGTTGTACGAACTAGCTGTTCAGGCCTGCCGGGTCTTCGCCGATCCATTGGCGTACGAGCAACTTCAGGATGCGCTTGGGTTACAGGCTGAGTTATGGCAGGAGGAAGTGCTTACTCTTGCAAAGTGGATGGACTGGCTGAAGCAGATCAGCGAAGGAAAGAGAACACTGCCAGAGTACAACTTCACAGCGATGCTTGGGAACTTGCCGGACGGATTCATGATCCATGATTTTTATGATGAACTCCGATATCAACTGGAACAAAACCCTGCAAACGCATGGGCTATCGAAGAGCGGGATCGCTTGTACGTAGCTCTGGGTGCGAAATAAATCAAACCAACGGGTCACCGGCGGTGTTAATCTAATATCTGCATTTTGCATGCATAGAAACATTCCAATCTATATCTTGCGAGTTCTTTACCCAGTATGGGAAATGAGGGGATACCGTGAAGAAGGTTGTATTAGCTGGTGGAACGGGATTTGTCGGACAGGATTTTGCCCAAAGATTCAGAAAGCTGGGGTACGAGGTGTTAATTATCTCGCGTCAGCCCGGTCATATTGCCTGGGAGGATCGTGCAGGAATTATAGGGGCACTGGAAGAAGCAGAAATGTTGATTAACCTGGCAGGTAAATCGGTGAACTGCCGTTATACGGATGAGAATCGCAAAGCCATTCTGGAATCCAGAACCCGGACAACGCATATTCTCGGGGAAGCCGTCCTGGCTTGTAATCATCCTCCCGAACTATGGATTAATTCGAGTACAGCGACCATATACAGACATGCTGAAGATCGTCCCATGACGGAAAAAGAGGGCGAGATTGGCTCCGGATTCTCGGTCGACGTTGCCAAGGCATGGGAACAGGCTTTCTTTGAATTCAGCCTGCCGTCTACGCGTCAGATTGCACTGCGGATCGCGATTGTGCTGGGTGAGGGTGGCGTTATGGTGCCCATGACGAACCTCGTCCGTTTTGGACTGGGAGGATCTCAAGGCGCAGGAACACAGCAGTTCAGCTGGATTCATATCGAGGATCTGTTCCGTATGGTGATCTATCTGCAGGAGCATCCACACTTGAATGGTGTGTTTAATGCGTCCTCTCCGCATCCGGTGACGAATCGGGAGCTAATGTCGCGTCTGAGAGAACAGATGGGTGTGCGGATTGGACTACCTTCTCCTCGCTGGATGCTTGAACTGGGCGCACGTTTTATTCAGACCGAGACGGAACTGGTTCTCAAAAGCCGTTGGGTGATTCCCGAGCGAATGGAGAGGGAAGGCTTCACGTTCACATACGGTACACTAGATGCCGCTCTTGCCGAGATTTTGAATGAGAAGAAATGACACTTCATACAAAAGAAAACACAACAGGAAGGGCAGAGGCATCTGCCCTTTTGTTATATATGTTCAACTAAACATTTACACGATAACGGAGAGGACAGAAATAACTTGAAGAAGCGAAGCGTTCGCCTAAAAGCTTTCTGAAAGAAAGCTGCATCGGAAGCATATGCTTATCCCCGGATTTTCCCTTTTTAAGAAGGGAATCAAAAAAATCTGGGGATAACAGCGATTGGAAAGTTGTTCTGTCATCGCAGTGTCTGTGTAAATACTAATTAGCTGAACTTATAGAGGTTTTTCAAAAAGTCCGCTTTTGATTACGAAGGATGCCTATCGGCATCATCAGCATCGAATATGGAATTCAGCCGAAATGTCCGTTGCTCACGTAGTTTTCCTACGCTCCGCTACTCCATTTCTAGCTTCATCCCATCTTCTCGGTACTGAAAACCGGTCTTTTTGAATACGAACTTATATATCAGTCAGATGAACAGAAAGAGGTTGGGGAAATGCAACTTAGAAGAGTAAGGATCGCGGGAACAGGGAAGTACCTGCCTGAACAGGAAGTCACCGATGAGGAACTGGATCGCCGCTTGGACGTGCCTGCGGGCTGGGTTAGCAAAGCTACAGGCGTAGGTGTACGTCATTATGCTTCGGGTGAAGAAACCTCCTCTTTCATGGGCGCACGGGCTGCGGAAGCTGCACTGGCGGATGCAGGATTACAATTCAGTGATATCGACTGTCTGGTGTGTACCAGTGGCACGAAGGAACAACCGTTGCCAAGTACGGCGGTATTTATCCAGCAGGCCATGGGGCAGCAAGATTCGGGCGTACCTGCCTTTGATATGGATGCAACCTGCCTAAGTTTCCTGAACGGACTGGATGTGATTTCCTATATGGTAGATGCTGGACGTTACCAGCGAGTACTGCTCGTAGCCACTGAGATTGCCTCAGCCGGACTGAATTGGTCGGATAAAGAAAGTGCGGCCCTGTTCGGAGATGGAGCGGCCGCTGTTATTATTGAGCGTTCGCCTGAAGGGTCATCCTCTCAGATTGTACATGCTTCCCTTCAAACCTACAGCCGAGGTGCTCGCTTCTCGGAGATTGCAGGTGGAGGTACACGGCTGCATGCTTCGAATTATAAGGCGGATCAGCCTGAACCCTACCTTTTTCATATGGATGGACAGGCGATCTTCCGCATGGCTTCCAGACTTTTGCCTGGATTCATTGGTGATATGCTTCAGGCGACCGGGAATCGAATGGAGGATTTCCAATTGGTCATTCCCCATCAGGGAAGTGCCATGGCGATGAGACTGATTCGCAAGAAGCTTGGCATTGCTGAAGATCGGTTTATGGACATCACACGAAATCACGGCAATACGATTGCGGCATCGATCCCGATGGGTCTGCATGAAGCGATTAGACAACAGCGTATTCAGCGTGGTGATCGGGTGTTGATGATTGGCACGGCTGCCGGATTATCATTGGGAGGACTCATTTTTGACTACTAGATCTGGGGAAACCAGACATCGTACAGTTGCTTCTCTCCGTGTGCTTCTTACAGGCGGAAGGGCTCCCGTAACACTCGATCTGGCACGCATGCTTCATCGGGCAGGCCATCGGGTCTATGTTGCGGAGAGTGCCTTACGGCATCTGACCAGATCATCCAGTGCAGTGGAACAGTGCGCTGTGGTCCCATCGCCGCGTCATAACACACGTGCGTATCTGGCAGAGCTGGAACGGTTGGCACAGGATTGGCAGATCGACCTGTTGATTCCGATGTGTGAAGAAGTCTTTTATGTTGCTCAAGGGGCAGACAGACTGCGTGTATATTGCCGTGTTCTGGTTACAACCTTGGAGCAGCTGCATGAGTTGCATCATAAATATGAATTTATCCAGCTTGCAAGGTCACTCGGTCTTTCGGTTCCGGATACACACCTGATCCACAGTCGGCAGGAATGGATGGAAGCTCAGTCTGTTCTGGGAAAAGTAGGAGATTGGGTATGGAAACCGGTGTATTCCCGCTTTGCAGCCAAAGTTCGCATGCCAACACTCATGAACGATGAGGCTAGGGCAGGGACGGATCAGGAAGGAAACGTAAGCGAAAAGAAACGTCGACATTTCCGTAACGACCCTCCGGACGAGGTAGCACTATCATCTATTTCACCTTGGGTTGCACAGGCCTACATTCCTGGTCAGATGTTATGTACATACAGCATAGCGCATGAAGGGCAACTGGTTGCACATGCCACATACGACAGTCGCTATCGTACAGGAAGCGTGGGAGCCAGTGTTTTTTTTGAACATGTGGGACATGAGGGTGCCCTTGCGTGGGTGAGACAATTTGTTGAGGCAACGGGGTTTAGCGGACAGATTGGGTTTGATTTTATAGAAGGTCAGGACAGGCGAGTGTACGCGATTGAGTGTAATCCGAGAGCAACGAGTGGGATTCATCTGTTTCACCCCGGAGATGACTTGGTGCGTGCACTAACTGAACCGGAGACGTTGGTAAAAGAAAGAAAAATGATCACGCCCGCACGGGGCAGCAAAGCCATGCTCATGCTCCCCATGCTGGGAAGCGGAGTACAGCAGATCTTTGGCAAAGGGAAACTCCGTGCATGGATAGCTGCGTGGCGTGGAACCAGGGATGTGGTCTATGTAGGGCAGGATATCCAGCCTGTATTTGAACAATTCGGAGTGGTGCTAGCTGCATGGCGTCTGGCAAGATCACAGAAGTGCTCGCTGACTGAAGCTTTGACTCATGACATAGAATGGAACGGTGAACAACAATGAATAGAGCATTGGTTACAGGAGCTACGGGATGTCTGGGCAGGCATCTCGCGATGCGACTTGCTAAAGAGGGATGGGAAGTCACTGGCATGGGCCGACAGCCAAAGATTGGTGCAGAACTTGAGTTGGCAGGAATCCGATTCTTGAGTGGAGATATACGGGATCAGGCAACAGTAAACGAAGCGTGTGCGGGGCAGGATATGGTCTTTCACTGTGCAGCTCTATCCTCGCCATGGGGCCGATATCGTGACTTTTATAGCAGCAATGTGGAAGGGACGCAGAATCTTGTAGATGTATGCCTGCATAATGAAGTACAGCGATTCATACATGTCTCAACTCCGAGTATATATTTTAACTACAATCCGCGATATAACGTACTTGAGAATGATCCGTTGCCATCCAAACCAGCCAATCATTATGCAGCCACGAAGCTTCTCGCTGAGCAGGTTGTAATGGAGGGGCATGCGAAGGGACTTCCATCGATCATGATTCGACCGCGAGCCATTTTTGGTCCGTATGATCAGACGTTATTTCCCAGAATTGTCGCAGCAAATGCAAAATCAGGCGTGCCCATGATCGGTGGTGGACAGGCGTTAATCGATCTGACCTGTGTGGATAATGTGGTGGACGCCTTGTTGTTATGCCGTGATGTTGATGCCGAAGCACTCGGAAGAGCTTACAATATCTCCAATGGCGATCCGAGAGCGTTCAGTGAGTTGGTGAGCAGCCTGTTTGGCATGCTGGATATGCCCTTGCGTCGTCGAAACATTCCTTATCGGATGGCATATGGTGTGGCAGCGTTGCTGGAGCGAGTTCATGGCTATATTCCTGCGTTGGGTGAACCTGCATTAACACGGTATACAGTCGGCTCCTTATCCATCCCACAGACGTTGGATATTACGGATGCACGGGAGCAATTGGGATACATCCCTCGGGTGTCCATTGAAGAGGGATTGCAACAATTTGCAGACTGGTGGAGGGCTGAATCATGCTGACAACAACTCCGGTGAAACTATATTTGGGTGCGGCGGGTTACTGTACACATCCAGAGTTTCTGACGCTGCGTGGTGGTCGATTGAGTCCAGTACATTTCCCGGCAGGATTTGCCTGCATCATTCATCCCGTACATGGACCGATCCTGTTGGATACGGGATATAGTTCCCGCTTTTTTGAGGAAACGGCTCATTTGCCTAATGCAATGTATCGTCATATTACACCAGTGGTCTATCGTGAAGAGGATAGTGCCGTTCATTTTTTGGCTCGAATTGGACTGAAAGCTTCGGATATTCGGTATATCATCCTCTCGCATTTTCACGGCGATCATATCGCGGGTGTACGAGATTTCCCAGAGGCACACTTCATTTATCTGCCAAGGGCCTATGATGCTGTGCGCTCACTTGGTCCGATTGCGGCTGTAAAAGCAGGTTTTCTTGCGGGGCTGTTGCCCGAGGATTTTATAGTCAGATCATTGCCAGTTACGTGTGAGCCTGAGCGATGGATAAGAGCGGGGGAAGCTTTCCCTTTTGATGAGGTCTACGACATCTTTGGTGATGGCAGTCTGCTTGGGGTGGATGTATCCGGTCATGCGGAAGGCATGATGGGACTCCTGTTGCGCACAGAAGAACATGACTATTTTCTCTGTGCGGACGCGGTATGGTCGAGTCGGGCTTTTCGTGAACAGCGCAGACCGAATATTCTTGCTGGAATCATTATGTCGAATCGACAGGAATACCATCGTAACTTTGACAAGCTGGTTCAGCTGCATCAGCAATTTCCCCACATTCGGATTGTGCCGAGTCATTGTCGAGATGTACTGGACGCTTGGGGTGCAGGAGGGCTGAAACGATGAGTAATACCTTTCGTATTGTGGTTCATTATGCACTCGCACGTGGGCTGCGAACATGGAAAACACGAGAACAACTTGAGCGCTGGCAAGAGCGCCGGATTATTCGGCATGTTCATCAGATCCGTGCCCGATCTCCGTTTTACCGGAAGTGGTGGGGTGGCGTGGACGCAACCGACTGGAGAAGCTTTCCGTTGATTGACAAATCAACCATGATGGAACATTTTGATACACTGAACACGGTGGGTATTACCAAGGACAAAGCTCTGGCTCTTGCAGGTGAAAGTGAAGAAACACGTGATTTCAAACCTTCCATTCAAGGCGTGACGGTTGGACTGTCTTCGGGCACGTCAGGGAACCGGGGGATATTTCTGGTGAGTGATCGGGAGCAGGATGCGTGGACGGGTACGGTGCTGGCCAAGTTGCTGCCTGGTGGACTGTGGAAACCTGCAAAGATTGCGTTTTTCCTGCGGGCCAACAGTAATCTGTATGAATCGGTGCAACGTGGCAAATTGCAGTTTCAGTACTTTGATCTGCTGGAACGTGTGGAGACCTTGGTTAAGCGGCTGGAAACCTACCAACCTACCGTGTGGGTGGCTCCTCCATCCATGCTGCGTCTGTTGGCGGATGCGTATGTGGCAGGATATCTGACTGCTGTACCGGATAAAATCATCTCTGTTGCCGAGGTGCTGGACCCCCTGGATCGCAAGGTGTTGGAGAAGATCTTCGGACAGACCGTTCATCAAGTCTATCAGTGCACAGAAGGGTTCCTGGGTGCAACCTGTCGTTATGGCACATTGCATTTGAATGAAGATATCGTGCATATTGAAAAAGAGTTCATTGATCCCGCCACCCGACGGTTCGTGCCCATTATTACGGACTTCTCCAGAACATCACAGCCGATCATCCGATATCGGTTGAATGATATTCTGACCGAGGCGGCGCTGCCATGTGCCTGTGGTTCCCCGTTTACTGCCATTGAGCGGATTGAAGGCCGCTGTGATGACACGCTTTATTTTTCAAACATGCATACGGGTGAGGCGGTACCGGTCTTTCCGGATTTCGTTACCCGTTCGGTCATTGCGGCTTCGCCGGATATTGAACATTATCGTGTGGTGCAGCAAGGGGACGGAACAATGGAGGTATCCCTTCGACTTGGCGGGAACGCAGTGATGGCTCAGGTTGAGACCAATGTACTGCTGGAACTGATGAAGCTGGGAGAGCGGCTTGAATGCACCTTACCTGAGATCAGATTTGTACCGTATACGTTTGAACCGGGACTTACGAAGCTGCGCAGGGTGGAGAGACGGCATAATGGAGTGGCGGATTAAGCAGCAGGGGCCGTGCGGTATAGGTAGGAACGGGAAGTAAGTAATTTACCGAGGAAAGAAGGACACACCGTGACAGTAGAGGAAAACTTAACAGAAGCCGGACAGGGACGGATTAATGCAGGTTCTGATGTAGTGAAAAAGACGAAGGAAGGAACTAACGCTCCGGTGGCCTTAATTACGGGTACCTCCAGTGGTTTTGGTATGCTTACCGCGATCACCCTTGCCAAGCAGGGATACCTTGTTGTTGCTACAATGCGTGATCTGAGACGAAGAGAAGAATTGGTGAAACTGGCTGAACAGGCGGGGTTAGCTGAACGTTTGCAATATGTGCAACTGGACGTGACCGATGCTGAATCCGTGCAGAAAGCTGTGCGGTCCGTACTTCATAATAATGGCCGAATCGACATGCTGGTGAACAATGCAGGATTTGCGGTGGGCGGGTTCATTGAGGAAGTGTCAATGGAGGATTGGCGGCGCCAGATGGAAACGAATCTATTTGGATTAATCGCTGTGACACGTGCGGTCCTGCCTGTGATGCGTGAACAGAAGCAGGGGTTAATTATAAATTTGTCCAGCGTCAGTGGGTTGTCCGGTTTTCCAGGGTATGCGCCATATGCTGCCTCCAAATTTGCTGTGGAAGGATTCACGGAAAGTTTGCGGCATGAGATGTCTTCGTTTGGTGTTCGGGTGGTATTAGTTGAGCCTGGTTCTTATCGCACACCGATCTGGAATAAAGGTTTGGGTGAGATTCACCGGAGCGAGGACTCTCCGTATAAGCATAAGTTGGACGCGGTTCTTCGTTATTCCAAACATGCGAGCGAGACGGCACCTGATCCACAGGAGGTAGCTGATCTGATTGGCCGAATAGCACGGATGCGTGCACCAAGACTTCGATATGCTTTGGGAAAAGGTTCGCGTGTGCTCATCATAGGTAAAGCACTGCTACCATGGAAGTGGCTGGAGTGGATCATCGCCCGTGGTTTAAAATAGAGATAAGGTACGAGTCACGATTGCGTAATTTCCGAAAAGGAGAGATTAGCCATATTCGAATTCATCGTCATTATTTTACTTCTTGCGATTGTGGGTCTGCTCTTTCATATCAATAGCAAGCTGCCAGCGCGTGACCGGGTGAAGGAAGCAATGGAACGGGATCGGAATCAGAAACATAATCAGGATGCTCCAAATTAAAACGCGGAGGTTACCAATGAAAATGGCATTCGTTTTGTTTGATGGACTGACTTTCCTTGATTTTGCAGGGTTTTATGATGTGATCAATCGGTTGAATTTCTTTGAACCTACCAAAGGAACGACGTGGGAAACCTGTGCGATGACAGATCAGGTCACGGATGAGTCTGGTCTAAAGTTGAAGGTGGATCGAGTGAAGCCTGACCTATCAGAATATGATCTCGTGTTTATCCCCGGAGGCATGGGAACGCGCAAGCTTCGATATGACGAGGCCTTTGTAGGTTGGCTGAAACAGGCTGAGTCTGTGCCTTTGAAGGTTTCGGTGTGCACAGGCTCTCTGCTGCTGGGTGCGGCTGGTTTTTTATCCGGCAAAAAAGCAACAACACATCCCCGTGCATATAATTTGCTTGAGCCGTATGTCACCGAGGTGATTCAGAAGCGGATTGTAAAAGATGGAAATGTAATTACTGCCGGTGGTGTGGCCACGTCCATTGACCTTGGGATTTATGTTGTTGGGTTGCTTGCAGGACAGGAAGCGGCAGCGAATGTAAAACTTCAGATCGATTATCCTTATGAGATGCAGGGAGTGGTCGAAGAATGAATGCAGATCTCAAGCAAGAGACTTATATCATTCGCAATATTCAGCGGGATGAAGCAGACATATACTGGCCTTTGCGACTGGAAGCACTGAAAACACATCCTGAAGCCTTCGGGGCTTCGTTCGAGTTGTCCATTCAACTCCCCATGAGTGAAGTGCAGGAGCGCATACATAATGAACCGGATGATTATATTCTGGGAGCATACACAGAAGAAGGAACCTTGGCGGGAATGATGGGTTTCAAAAGAGAATATGGCCTAAAGCTCAGGCACAAAGGCATGATCTGGGGCGTCTATGTTGCTCCGCCATATCGGGGAAGTGGGCTGGCTTCGCTCTTGCTCCGCGAGGTGCTGGATCGTGGAAGACATCTGGAAGGCATCAAGCAGATTAATCTGAGTGTAGTGACAACGAATGAATCAGCCCGACGTTTATACGAGCGATATGGATTTGAAGTTTTCGGCATCGAGCGTAACGCATTGGAAGTCAACGGTCAGGGATATGATGAGGCGCATATGAATTACTTTTACACGGAGCATTCAACATTGAATGAAGATACCAGCACAGGAGGAGTCCGATGACAGATCAAGTTGAACTTGAGATCGACGGTGTTTCCTTTGTCTTAAAAGAGTCTCATTCTTTCGACTGGTTACAGCCCTTGGGTACGGTCTTTCGCGTATTCGATCAGCAGGATTCAGGGAATCTCTCTTTTGGTATTGTGCAAAAGGATGGAAAGCGATTGTTCGTTAAATATGCGGGAGCACATACAATTCATGCGAATCATACGGGAAGTCCCCCGGAAGCCATTCGTCATCTGAAATCATCTGTTTCCGTTTACGAAGATTTGGCGCATGACACGTTGATTCGACTAACGGATCATTTTGCAACGGATGAGGGGTATGCCTGTGTATTCGACTGGGTGGATGGGGAGTGTCTGCATTCCCATTGGTATTTTCCGCCTCCGGCCAAATATGAAGATCCGCGTTCGCCCTATTATCGGTTCAGACAGCTTTCGGTGAAGACACGTATTCAGGCGATGGAGCAGATTCTGAATTTTCATATCGAGGTGGAACGAAGAGGTTATGTGGCTGTTGATTTGTACGATGGCAGTCTGATCTATGATTTTGACAGAAACTTTATGAAAATTTGTGATATCGACTTGTATCGGAAGGGCTCTTTTACCAATACCATGGGTCGCATGTGGGGATCTTCCCGCTTTATGTCCCCTGAGGAATTTGAGTTGGGTGCACCCATAGATGCGGTTACCAATGTATTCAACATGGGGGCAATGGCGTTTGGGTTGCTTGGTGGGGAGAAAGATCGTTCCTATGACAGATGGGATGCCGGAGAAGCATTGTATCAGGTTGTGATACGTGCAGTGAGCGATGATCGGTCCGAGCGGTACGCATCGATTGCGGAACTTGGTGAGGCCTGGAAACAAGCTGCGATTTAAGGTCAATGAGTGAGTGGTGGAATTTTCGCAAATGTGCAAAATCCATTCGTATATGTGTGTGAAATCCCGTATAATGGAAATTATTAAGGGGGGTGCAGATGATGTGCAGATATGCCTTGTCAGGACCATATAAAGACATCTATGCATGTTTCATTTGTCGCAAATCATTTAAACAAGTTTCCAGACATGACCTGAGCCCTGAGGTGGTGGCACAACTTGAATATAAATGCCCGCAATGTGCCACATCTATGGTTAGCATGGGACACGATTTCCAGGCGCCCAAGCAAAATGATACCAAACAATGGACCAAAGTAATGATGCTGTACCGTCATGGTTATACCTATCATAATTGCGGGTGCGGGGCTGGATATCGTCCTGCAGAATTACGTCAATTATCCGAATTTCTGGAGCAGCAGGAAGCTGGTAAAGGCAGTGTAGGCGAACGATTATTGCAAAGGTTAACTTCATAGTTATGGTTCCAAAATCCAACCTGTCGTCTATGGGAATGTTGAAAATACAGGTGAGTACTTTATATACGATCAACGAGCAGCAGCGTCTATTAAGCATCAACGAGCCGGGTGGTGGGCAGGCTCCAGCCATTTTTATCGGCATGACTTCTGCTGGTTCACTGATCTATTATCATGAGCAGTTACCGCCGGATCTAATGGATGAGTTGGGGAAGGATTGCGAGCTTCCGTTGGATATTCCGAAACTGATTCTAAAGGTGGAAACCTTTGAGCCAGTTAACCGTGTGTGGATGGGACCCGCCTATGTTTTTCCTGAGTCATCTCACGAGTGGAATCAGAAGGTTCAGTTGATTGGTCAGGAGCAGCGTTATTTGCTGGCAGAGCATTTCCCTGAATTAACAGACTACTTGTATGAAAAAAGCCCTGTTGCCGCTTATGTTATTGGGGATTCTGCTGTAGCAGTGTGTTGCTCCGCGAGGCTCTCCAATCATGGAGCGGAAGCTAGTTTGTATACGGCACCCGGTTATAGAGGACATGGATATGCAGCGGAGACAGTAAAGTGCTGGCAGTATTATGTCAAGGAGCGTGGACGCATGCCAATCTACAGTACATCTTGGGATAATCTTGCTTCACAGCAAGTTGCCCGTAAACTCGGATTAATTCAGTTCGGTGTGGATTTCAGTATCACAACTGTGGATTTGAGGAAGGACTGTGATGTCTGATGATTCGCACTTTCGTACAAAAGGATCTGAAGTATGTCATTGAAGCGCATATCCGAATTTATGGAAACGAGTATAATTATGATCATAGCTTTGCTGAATTTATCACCCATGGCGCGCGTAGATTATATCAATCTGTGGGCTTTGAAGTGAAGGAAGTCCGCAAGCAGATGTTGTCAGGTCAGGGGCTTACCGAAGAACAATGGGAACTTGTTCTGTAGTTGGCCGAGGGCTTGAGCATGAAAGTCGAATCTGTTGCGTTAACTCGTTGTTGAAAGGAGTGGTACAGTGAATCGGAGAAGACTGATTCTGGGTTTGTTATCCGTATGCACAGCATTGACGGTAGCAGCATGTTCGATTCGGACAGAAGACCAAGCATTATCAGCATCGATTGAAAGCAACCTGCAGCAGATGGTTAGCGACCCTGTCCTCCTGACCAGTAGCAATCCGAATGATTATATTGCTGGTAACCGGGAGGCATACGACGACATCTTGAATACGGGTGAGGAAGGATTGCATCTGCTGCTACAGCAGCTCGAATCCAGTCCGGATAATGGTCTTAAGGAATGGATCATGGCTCGGGCAAGTACTGAACTGCTTGGAGAGCTTAACCCTGTAGAGGCGTGGCATAGTGGCAAGGACTGGCTCAAGCAGTATAAAATGAACGTAGAATAATGGTTTATCTTCTCTATAGTACCTGACTTAGCGGAAGTAATGGAGGGGGCGGAATCGATTCTGAAGAAGCGATAGCGTTCGCCTTTGTCTCCGATCAGAAGAACGATCCGTAACCGGAATGGTTCCCGCAAGCCGTCAAGCACTGTAGTGTGTGATGAGCCGGAAGTACAAACCTCACCTCCAGTCAGCATGAGCAGCATTGAGAGGTTCTTGGAACCCGAAGAATACATTATAGAGGTGAAATCCTTGACTAAAAAAATTGCTTTTTTTGATTCAGGCATCGGTGGTTTAACCGTTTTGCATCAGGCATTACAACAGTTTCCTGAAGAAAAATTTCTGTATTATGCGGATACCTTGCATGTCCCGTATGGAACCAAGTCTGCGGATGAGGTTAGAGGACATATTTTTGATTGTGTGGAAGCCATCGTTCAGGAGGATGTTCAAGCTATCGTGATTGCTTGTAATACAGCAACAAGTCTGGCTGTGAAGGATCTGCGCGCCAAGTATGATATCCCGATCATTGGCATGGAGCCTGCAGTGAAACCAGCCGTGGAGATGAATCGTGATAGTGGGAAGAGAGTGCTTGTATTTGCCACGGCCCTCACCTTGAGCCAAACCAAGTATAACGAACTGGTATCACGTGTTGATGATCACCACAGTGTGGATTCCATTGCGCTGCCGGAACTTGTGGAGTGGTGTGAACAGCTGGATTTTGATCCAGGCAAAATCGCTGATTATTTCCGGTTCAAGCTGGCTGATCTCGATCTTCATGGGTATGGCACAGTGGTGCTTGGTTGCACGCATTATCCATTCTATACGTCCATTCTGCGCACGGTTCTGCCCGATCATATACAGATTATTGATGGCAGTACAGGTACAGTGAACCATCTGAAGCAGCGGCTTGGACTGGTGGCTCAACATGGAGACAGAACAGGGAAACAAGTCACTTTCCTCAGTTCATCAGGCCGACCGGAAGAGCAGGAGAAGATGTACAGTGCACTTCAATATCTTGAGATGAACTCCAAGTAAGTTACACCATAGGAGGTGATAGCTATGCAGTCGATTTATCTTATCCGTCACGCCAAGGCCACAGGGCAGGAACCTCATGCAGAGCTTACAGATGAAGGGATCAGGCAGGCTGAAAAACTTGCGGATATCTTGGCTCATCATTCCATAACGTATATTGTCTCCAGTCCATGGAAAAGGGCTGTTCAGACGGCTATGCCACTGGGCATAGCAACGCTGCAACATATACATACGGATGAACGTCTCCAGGAGAGGGTACTTAGCTCTCTTGATCTGCCTAACTGGATGGATGTACTGAAACGTACATACGATGATGTGGATTGGATGGAAGAAGGCGGGGAATCTTCGAGAAACGCGGCTGCAAGGGGGCTGGCACTACTGGAAGAGTTGTGGAGCAGACCGGAACAGCACGGGGCCGTGGTTACACATGGAAACTTATTATCACTACTTATTCGTGAGTATGAACCATCCTTTGGTTATGAAGAGTGGACCAGACTGTCTAACCCGGATGTGTATGTGCTGGAGAGACAACGACCGGATGCAGGGCTGTCCACCATTCGAAGAATCTGGACAGATTAAACAGCAAAAGAGTGCTCCAGCGATATTATATCAGCCAGAACACTCTTTTCGTTTATCCACGGGGCATATTACAATGCAGCAATCATGATCATAACCCATCCAGCCAAAAATGCGACTCCACCAAGTGGGGTAATGGCTCCCAATTTGCGAATACCCGTTACACTTAAAAGGTACAGGCTGCCAGAGAACAGGATGATCCCGGCGAACATCAGCCATCCGGCAAGCATGACGAGTGAAGAGGATTCAAGACGGTCTGCCAGCAGTCCGATCAGGATGATGCCAAGTCCGTGGATGAGGTGATATTGAACACCGGTTTCATAGATTTTAATCATGTCAGCGGATAGTTTGCGCTTGAGCGCGTGTGCGCCAAAAGCACCCAATGCAACAGCCAGGAACATCATAATACTGCCGAGTATAATCAGGGTTTGCAATGTGTTTTTCTCTCCTTTTAAGGGTAATTAGATATAACATCAAAGTGTACTGCACGAGTGTTGTCTACAGTTTGCGCAATTGAATCTGCCCAATGGAGTGATCGGCTTCCTTTTTCAGAATCAGTCTGGCACGTCCTTTGGTTGGCAAAATGTTTTCATGCAGGTTTTTGGCATTGATATCTTGCCAGATCTGGTTGGCCGTACGCACGGTTTCTTCTTCATCGATATTGGCGAATCGTTGATGGAAAAAGGAATCTGTGTTCTGGAACGCTGTATTGCGGAGTAGCTTGAAACGCTCAACGTACCAGTGTCGTATATGCTCTTCTTCCGCATCAATGTAGATGGAAAAATCGAAGAAATCACTAACCAGCAAAGGCGTTTCCTTTTTGATCTGAAGTACATTGATACCTTCAATAATGAGAATATCCGGTTGACAGATCTGCTTCTCTTCTCCTTGAATGACATCGTAGGCGAGGTGAGAGTAGACGGGTGCTTTCACTTCGGGTTTGCCAGATTTCACATCACCCATGAACTGAATCAGGGATTTGATATCATAACTTTCCGGGAATCCCTTGCGGTTCATGATGCCCTTCTCTTGCAGCACCGCATTGGGATATAAGAAACCGTCGGTTGTGACAAGGTCAACCTTCGGGCTATTCTTACCTCTGGCGAGCAGTGCCTGTAGTAAGCGGGCCGCTGTACTTTTGCCCACGGCAACACTCCCCCCGATTCCAATGATGTAGGGAGTGGGGAGGGCTTCTTTTTTCATAAAGGAGGCCGTCAGTTGATTCAGCTCTCGTGAAACTCTTGCATATAGGTCAATAAAGTGGGTAAGAGGCAAATATATATCTTCGACTTCTTGAATCGATACCTCTTCATTCAATCCCTTTAACTGTTCTAATTCGGCTTCCGTCAGTGGAAGAGTGGTCTGATGTTCTTTAAGTTCAGCCCATTCCTTGCGGTTAAACTCGATGTAAGGAGAGTATAAATTCATGAGATCCCGCTTTCTGTATGTAATATAATTGTGGACACAACCTTTAGTGTATCAAATTTCAGGAAACTGACAACACCTTTACATTGTGCCTTTCATAATGCCTTTCGTCAAAATGGAGCGAAAAACAACTTACTAGGAAAGTTTAACCCAATTTATGTTAAAGTCAACGTATACCATGCGGAAGGGTGACAGCACATGATCGTATATGAGAGAGAGCATGATTTTGTTTTGACCGCACAGCATGAGCATGGATTAGTAGCCGGAGAGATGGCTTCCCACTGGAAAAATGAATTATTAGCCGATGCTGCGCATCGGGATGAATTGATTCTAGCGGCCAAGGAACATGACCGTGGCTGGATTGAACTGGATTCGTCTCCGTTCTGGAATGATTACAGTCAATCGCCGTATTCGTTTCGTGACTTTCCATTGCGTCCGCGTTTTGTATTCTACCATAAAGGGATTGAAGAAGTTCGTCAGAAAAACCTCTACGCCGGATTATTGTGTAGCTTGATGTACACGGAGCTATTTCAGAAAAATCTGGGGGCCAATGCTCAGGATGATGATGACATCCGAGATTATCTGCAACAAGAACACGAACGTCAGCTGGATTGGGAGAAACAGCTTGGTGGTGATGCTGAAGCCCTGAAACAGAGGCTGCAAAGTGATGTGGAGATTATGCTTTTCTGTGATCAGCTCAGTCTGTTTCTCTGCATGGAGGAACCTGGAACACCTGCTGCGCGTTATGATTTTTTTGCAGAAGGGCTCAGTTGTACGTTTGATGCCTGTTCCAGACAACCGATTCAAGCAGAGTGGTTATCCAATGAAAAAGTAGGGCTGTCTTTTTTCCCGTTTGATGAGGACTTTACGATCGTTTTACCATATAAATCGGTACCAAAGGCAAGTATCCGCAAATTTGGTATGCAACAGGCTTATCGCCGGGCTGAATGGAAGGAACGCCGGGTGTTGATTACGGAATTGAACTGAGAACTGGAAACTCCAGGATTGAGGAAATAGCAGCATAGAATATAACAAAACAGGCGGGCTTCTGATGTACAGGTGTACAGGGCGTCCGCCTTTCGTATGCATATATATCATCATAGACTATACTGTGAGACCGGTGAAAATACGAATGAATCAGAGTGGGAATAAAGAAGGATAACACAGGTTATTCCCAGAAATGTTAGTGTACAGCAGAGAAGCGCATGTTAGCAGGAGGACGAATATGGATACTAGGATAGAAATATTAACGATGTGTATGGTATGGGACAAAATGAATGATCAGGTGTTGTTAATGAATCGGCCGGACAGCAAAGGATTTCCGGGATACATTGCTCCTGGGGGGAAGGTAGACTTTCCGGAGAGTATCGTGGATGGTGCCATGCGGGAGGTTTTGGAGGAGACGGGGCTAATAGTTAATGAGATTACGTATAAAGGGCTTGATGAGTTCTGTGATCCCGAACAAGGATTGCGGTACATGGTATTTAACTATTTGGCGACTTCATTCGAGGGTCGGTTATTGCAAGATCCGCCCGAAGGCGAGCTGTTATGGGTGCCGATGAAGCGGGTTTTTGAGCTGCCTATGCAGGATTGGTTCGCTGAACGTTTCCCGCGTTTTTTCCAAAAAGGCACTTTTGAGCGGAGTGTGATCTGGGAGAAGTCATCCGGACGTACGTTGCAAGAAACATTTATGGTGTATAGCGATTCCGTACTTGAACAGAGTGGGACCCGATAAGTTAAACCGTCAGAAGGAGGAAAAATCATGGGATACCAGCATGCCCTGCAAGGATACATTGCGGCGACAAATACACATCAGTTTGATGAAGTCAGTAAATGGTTATCGCCACAAGCCGTATATTGGTTTACGGGAACGTCTTGTACTACCCCTAACGAAATTCGGGCGTATTTTGAGAACGCTTGGGAGACAGTCAAGGAAGAAGTGTATCGTGCTGAAGATGTTAAGTGGATTACGACTAGCAAAGAGCAGGCCGTTTGTATTTATACCTACCACTGGAAGGGAATTTATCAGGGAGAGCTGGCTTATGGCAAGGGTCGGGCAACGAATGTGTTTGTTGCTACGCTTGATGGGGAATGGAAATTAATCCATGAGCATTTAAGCTTGGGTTAGGATAAAAATAATGCCTCATAATGTATCATCCATATCTATATATTTATATCCAAATATTATGATATAATGAAGTTTACTATTTTTATAGGAGATGACTAGTCTGTGGGTATCGTATTTCGTGATACGTTAGAAAGTATAGCTCTTGAACAACTAGGTGGGAATTTCTTTGATGGTTGGCCAAACCCGCCGTCTACGCCAACATTTCTGAAGCTGCTGGAACAATCCTATGCTATTGAACTGGCTGTTGATGAAGATACCGGAAATGTGGTTGGATTCGTACAAGCAATCTCTGATGGTGTTCTCAGTGCGTATATCCCCTTACTGGAAGTAGTGCCAGAGTATAAGGGGCGTGGAATAGGTACGGCTCTTGTTCAGCGTATGTTCGAACGTCTTCGTAATCTTTATATGATCGATCTCTTGTGTGACCCAGAGCTTCAGGCATTTTATGAGAAACAGGGCATGACCAATGCATCTGGAATGATCATTCGACATTATCAAAATCAATCAGGAGCAGTGTGTGATTAATAGATTGAGTAAACTAGTTTGTTGAAATGAAGAATGATATATTTGTAGATTTGCCATACATAGGCTTCTGCAAACAGAACGTAAATGAATATTGTACGATGAAAAGGTGGAGATTGGCATGAAATTGTCGTTCCGGATTTTGGACTGGGAAGAAGAGAGACCCTACGAACTTTTGTTGATGGCTGATCCTTCAAAAGCAATTGTGGATGAATACCTGAGTCGGGGTGTTTGTTTTATTGCCGAGTATGAAGGAGAGATGGTTGGGGAGTTCGTATTGTTGAAGACTCGTCCAGAGACTGCGGAGATTGTTAATATTGCCGTACAGGAAGAACTGCAGGGACAAGGTGTAGGCAAACACATGATTAAGGAAGCGATGGAAGCTGCACGTAGATTGGGATGCCGAATTCTCGAGATTGGGACGGGCAACTCCAGCTTTCATCAATTGAAGTTATACCAACGTTGTGGTTTCCGCATTATCGGGGTTGATCGTGACTTCTTTGTGAGGCATTATGAGGAAGAGATTATAGAGGATGGTATCCGCTGTGTGGATATGATCCGTATGGCCATAGATCTGGATGCTGTTACAGAGGATGAAAACGAAAGGAAGAGTCCTTAAGTGAATCGGCATACACATATTGGGGTATATGGCTTGGTAGCTTGGGAGGGCCAATTCCTGTTGATTCATAAGGCTCGCGGAGCATATCAGGGGCAATGGGATTTACCAGGCGGAAGGCTGGAATTTGGCGAGCAGCCAGAGACTGCTCTTCATCGTGAGATTGAAGAGGAGACGGGCCTGGCCCATCTACAAGTGATGATTCGTTCTGCGGAGTCTACGGTACTGGAATGGGTGTATCAAGGTAAGCCGGAAGAGTTGCACCATATTGGGATGTTGTATGATGTTGTTTTGACCGCAGCCAGTCAGCCGGATCATATCAAAAAAGAACCCGATGGTGAAGATTCGTTGGGCGCGGACTGGTTTACACGGGAGCAAGTTAGAGATCTTTCCCTAACGCCGTTTGCAGAGTATATGATTAGCAAAAGTACATCTTGATGTGCATCCTCAACTTTATTGTTAACTTAAATTTGATGAATCCAAAGAAGCTACTCGGATAATTTATGTCTGGGCCAGCTTTTTGCTGTGGGTCTCCTGAAGAAAACCCCAATTATTTGTTGAATGTGACGTCAAATGGTTAATGTTTAACTTGACGGTTTGTTTTTGCACATAATGGACCACAATTCAATTAAGGAGGTAAAATGGGAGATCGTATGCCTATTTTGTTGTAATTAAGCGTTCGTTGTTCTACCCAAATTGATCGATTTATTCGATTCATCTAATTTATGCATCAATTGAACTAAAAATAGGAAATGCTCCTGAGCGTAAAAGTTTATAGAATAGATAGTAGAACATGGACTTCACTTGAAGAAGTGGAGAAAGTGTAACCTTCGAACGGATCAGGACAGTATTCGACATCTGTGCGACGGTATATACAATCATTGTTTTACTTTGATTTTGAAAACGCAGACAAACCTTGACGGGAGCGTCGGACTAACGTTACTACCACCAACAGCACGATTATTGGACTTCATGAAAAATTTCGCTTAAAATGTTGAACGAACGCAAATTACGGCTTAGTCAATGATTTCCGTCAAAAACTTATGACTAAATCAAGACGGAGGGAACGTCGATGACGATCGTGGAAGGCAACAAGAAGCCCTGGGAAAGTTACTATGGCCCCAATATGGGATACGTACAGGAACAATATGAATTATTCACTCAAGACCCTGGTTCGGTTACACCGGCTTATCGTGAACTATTTGAACAATGGGGTGCACCGCCGATGTCTGGCAGGGATGCACGCACAACCTTGAATTCCGGCAACGCCCAATCGGCTTCCGGAAGCGTAGACATTCAACTATTACAGAAAGCGGTTACAGCGGGTAAACTGGTATGGAACATCCGCACCTATGGTCATCTTGCTGCAGATATAGATCCGCTTGGAATCAGTGAAGATACAGACACATCTTTGCTGGAACCTCAGCATTTTGAATTAAACGAAGAAGATCTGAAAGCTTTGCCTGCTTCCCTGATCTGGGAAGGTGCAGATGGGCAGACAGCAACCGGATGGGATGCAATCCAACGTTTGCGTCAGATATACACTGGACCCATGGCATACGAATTCAGTCATGTGCACGAAGTTCAAGAGCGTGAGTGGCTGAATCGTCGTGCGGAATCTCGGACATCACCGGCTCCACTTACGCCGAAAGAACGTAAGGCTTTGCTGGAACGTTTGGTTGAAGTCGAGCAATTTGAAGATTATCTTCACAAAACATTTGTTGGGCAGAAACGTTTCTCCATCGAAGGTAACGATGTGCTTGTGCCGATGCTGGATGAAGCTGTTCGCATCATGGCAGAAGCCGGATCAAGCCACATTCTGATGGGTATGGCCCACCGTGGACGGTTAAATGTACTGGCTCATGTTTTGGGCAAACCGTACAGCAAGATTTTCTCTGAATTTCATCATGCTCCGAACAAAGATTTGGTTCCATCGGAAGGTTCGACTGGGATCAACTACGGTTGGACGGGGGATGTCAAATATCATATGGGTGCCAACCGTTTTGTGAAAGACGGGGAAACTGTGCAGGCACGCCTTACTCTGGCGAATAACCCGAGCCATCTGGAATACGTTAATCCGGTTGTACAAGGGTTTGCTCGTGCGGCTCAGGATGACCGTCGTGACCCTGGATATCCGAAGCAAGACGTGACGAAGGCAGCTACCATTTTGATGCACGGTGATGCAGCATTCCCTGGAGAAGGGATCGTTGCAGAGACGCTTAACTTCAAAGCTCTGCCAGGATATCAGAATGGCGGAACCATCCATATTATCGTCAACAATCGTCTGGGTTTCACTACAGATAGCAGTGATTCCCGTTCAACGTACTACGCAAGTGACCTTGCTAAAGGGTACGAAATTCCGATTGTACACGTGAATGCGGACAATCCGGATGCTTGTATTGCAGCCATTCGTATGGCAGCCGAGTATCGCAATCGCTTCAAAAAGGATTTCCTGATCGACTTGATCGGTTATCGTCGCTACGGCCATAACGAAACCGATGATCCCGAAACAACTCAACCTATCGTTTATGACAAGGTGAAAAACCATCCAACGGTAAGCCACTTGTATCAGGATCAGTTGAAAGAGGAATCGATTATCGATGATGCATCCATTACGAGCATTCGCGATGGAGTAACGAACAAATTAAAAGAAGCTTATGACCAGATGAAGAAAAATGAAGTGCATGAATATTATCAGCGGAAAATCAGTGAGCCGGAGGCTGTTACGATTACTCCGACTGCGGTACCGCTGGAGAATCTTCGCAGCATTAATGCCGATCTGCTGAAATGGCCTGAGAACTTCAATGTGTATCCGAAGTTACAGCGAATTTTGCAACGCCGGAGCACTTCCCTGAACGAAGGGGAAAAAGTGGATTGGAGCCTTGCGGAGACACTCGCATTTGCAACCATTCTGGCAGATGGCAAGCCAATTCGGATTAGTGGACAGGATGCCGAGCGTGCTACATTCGCTCATCGGAATCTGGTGTTGCATGATTCGGAGAATGGAGCAAAGTTCTGCCCATTACATCACTTGCCACAGGCAAGAGCATCCTTTGCAATCTATAACAGTCCGTTGTCTGAAGAATCCGTTGTTGGATTCGAATACGGATATAACGTATATTCACCCGATACACTGGTCATCTGGGAAGCTCAATTCGGTGACTTTGCCAACTGTGCACAGGTTATCTTTGATCAGTTTGTATCAGCGGGTCGTGCCAAGTGGTCTCAGAAATCCAGTCTGGTCATGTTGCTTCCACATGCGAATGAGGGTCAGGGACCTGAGCATACAAGTGCTCGTCTTGAACGCTTCCTGCAGCTTTGTGCAGAAGACAACATGACGGTTGCCAACTTGTCGAGTGCTTCTCAGTACTTCCACTTGTTGCGTCGTCAAGCTTCCTTGACTGAAACGGAAGATGCTCGTCCACTTGTGATGATGTCACCGAAAAGTCTCATTCGGAATCCGCGTGTTGCTTCACCGGCAGTCGAATTCAGTGAAGGCAAGTTTGAGCTTGTGCTGGAGCAAGCCGGACTGGGTACACAGCCGGATCGCGTAGAGCGCATTATTTTGTGCAGTGGCAAGATTGCCATTGACTTGGAAGATGCTTTTGAAAAAGATAAAGCTGATTGGTCATGGCTTCACATCATTCGAGTGGAACAGCTATATCCGTTCCCGGCAGAAGAGATTAAACGCATACTCGCACGTTTCAGCAATGTAAAAGAACTGGTATGGGTACAGGAAGAAAACAAAAACATGGGTGCCTGGACATACATGGAGCCTCGTCTTCGTGAAGTTGCCCCGGAAGGCACAACCGTTAGATACGAAGGTCGCCCGGAACACGCAAGTCCTTCCAGCGGTTATCAGCTTGTGCATAGTATGGAACAGCAACAGATTATTACATCTGCGTTGAAACAGACGACGAAGAATAATATTCCACTGGGGAGGTAACAGCTGTGAGTGAAATTAAAGTACCTGCAATGGGTGAGTCAATAACTGAGGGAACTGTATCCAGATGGATGGTTAAAGAAGGGGATACCGTTAATCAGGGTGATGTGCTTCTTGAACTGGAAACGGATAAAGTAAATATTGAGATCAGCGCAGAAGAAAGTGGCGTGCTGGAGAAGATCATTCGTCAGGAAGGAGAGACGGTCGAGATCGGTGAAACGATCGGTACACTCTCAGCTGGTTCTGGAGGAGGAAGCGGTGCACCCGCTTCCGAACCAGCAGCTGAAGAGAAAAAGGCCGTTACTCCTGCACCTGAAGCTCCAACACCACCACCAGCACCTGTTGCAGCAGCACCGGAGTCATCCGATAGTGCCAAGACGGCTTCACCGTCTGCCCGTAAGCTTGCACGTGAACGTGGTATCGAACTGGATCAGGTTCAGAGCAAAGATCCGATTGGACGGGTATACCAGGATGATGTGAAGAGTCATAACAATCAGGCTCCTGCTGCTCCACCTGCGAGTAAAGCCCCAGCAACACCAAGTGCTCCGGCAGCTGGAAGTTCTACCTATACCAAACCAGTGGAGCGTCAGCGGATGTCTCGCCGTCGTGCAACCATTGCGAAACGTCTGGTAGAGGCTCAGCAGACAGCAGCCATGTTGACTACGTTTAATGAAGTTGATATGACTGCCATCATGGATGTACGTAAACGCCGTAAGGACAAGTTCAAAGAGAAACATGAGATTAACCTGGGCTTCATGTCCTTCTTCACTAAAGCGGTTGTGGGGGCTCTGAAAAAGTTCCCTACAATTAACGCAGAGATTGATGGCGAAGATGTTGTACTCAAAAAGTATTATGATATCGGCATCGCCGTATCTGCGAAGGAAGGACTGGTTGTACCGGTTGTGCGTGATGCCGATCGTCTGGGCTTTGCCGAGATCGAGAAGAGCATTGCGGATCTGGCATCCAAAGCTCGTTCCAACACGCTGGCGTTATCTGATCTGCAAGGTGGAACGTTCACCATCACCAATGGTGGAACATTTGGTTCCTTGTTGTCTACGCCAATTCTGAATACACCTCAAGTGGGTATTTTGGGGATGCATAAGATCCAGCTTCGTCCAGTGGCGATTGATGCAGAGCGGATGGAAAACCGTCCAATGATGTACATCGCGTTGTCCTACGATCATCGGATTATCGACGGTAGTGAAGCTGTTCGTTTCCTCGTGACCGTGAAAGAACTGCTTGAAGACCCGGAATCCCTGTTAATTGAAGGTTAATCCATAACGTTTGATTATAGCTATCATTCATATCGCTTAACAAGAAAACCCCTGAACTGGAGCGCAGCGTGAGCTGTACATCCGATTCAGGGGTTTCTTTTGGCTCTTGGTATGTTGTCTCCGACTCTATTATATAGAGTCAGCCGTCTCAGTCAGGTTCAACGGACTAGGGGGTGTATTCGAGTCAGGGGTATTCCGCTTTAGCCAGTTCACAACGTGCTGGGCCACTTCTGTTCGGTTAATCTCATGCAGCATTTCATGGCGTCCATCCGGATAAAGGCGATACTCAATATTCTCCAGGTGAAGTTTCTTATACTGCGAGACCAGATTAAGAACGCCTTTGCCATGAAGTCCGACAGGGTCCTTCTCACCTGAGAACAGGTATACGGGTTTGTGTTTGGGTATGCGCTCCATATTGTGTGGAAGATGGACTTCAAGTAGCAATTTGAAGAAGTCGCGGAAAAAGCCTGCTGTACAGACTGCTCCGCACAAGGGATCATCAATGAATCGCTGAACCTCTTGTGAGTCCCGGGACAACCAATCAAACGGTGTCGTTGCAGGGCGGAAAGAGCGGTTAAATCCACCAAACACAATCGCATTGAGCAGCATGCTGGGGTGGGTAGCACCCTGTATGCCGCACTGCAAGAAGGCCAGCTTCTCTCCAAACCGGAGCAGACCGCGTCTGCCGTTTGTCCCGGATAAAATAAAGGCATGGTACTGCTCATGACCAGCGTACATGAGATGTTGTACCAAGAATGAGCCCATGCTATGTCCCATTAGAAATAGGGGCACCCCAGGATTCTCTTTGGCGGCTACTTCGCCCAGATTGATCATATCACTCGCCATCCAGCGGAAGGCATCGATACCAGCATTACCAAGCAACTTGGCATTCTCCACAGTTTTGCCATGACCCCGATGGTCATTGGCATAAACCGCATAGCCATTTTGGGTAAGGATGTCGGCAAATTCGGCGTATCGGGCTGCCGTTTCGCCCATGCCGTGTGCAATTTGCACTACACCTTTAACGTTGCATTCCGGATCGGGAAGCCAGCGGTACACATGAATACGGGTACCTTCACTAGCGACCAAGGCAAAGGTAGATTCCTGCATCTCGTGTAATTCCTCCTTCACAGGTTACATATAAGCTTGATTTAGGGCAGATAAGAGCGAAGAACAGTGGTATTCCCGTTCAATGTATAAGAACCCAGATTGGCTGGCAAGAGATAACATTGTCCAGCTTTCAATTCAATGCTGTCTGATTCAGCATGTGCCCACTCCAAAGTTCCTTCTCCTTCACAGACAACGAGAATCGTGAAGCTGTCAGGATTGGTGGAGAGTTCCCAACGTTTATTCACAATACCTTTTTCAACTACAAAATAAGGGCATTCCGCAAGCTTGAGCCATTCACCAGGAGTAGCGTTATTTGTTTTCATCGTTGAGGCACCTGCGCCCTCATAGGCGGTGACATTTAATGAGTCTTCAACATGCAACTCACGTGGTTTGCCATCCAGCCCTGGACGATTGTAATCGTAGATCCGATACGTCGTATCCGAGTTTTGCTGAATCTCAGCGACAACCACACCTGCACAGAGCGCATGCACTGTTCCAGCAGGGATAAAGAACGTATCACCAGCTTCTACAGGTACCTGACGAAGGGTATCCATCACCGTGCCGTTTTCCAATGCTTCTTTTAATGTTGCCCGATCAACGCCTTCGTTCAAGCCATAGATGATGTGTGCGCCCGGTTTTGCGTCGAGTACATACCACATTTCTGTTTTGCCAAGCTCGCCTGGAGGAAGTGCCTCATAATCGTCTGTTGGATGAACCTGAACGGACAGGTCATCGTTGCAGTCAAGCAGCTTAATCAAAAGGGGGAAACGGCCGCCTTTTTCAGAGACACCTTTGGTTCCAAGCCATTCGGTGCCCAGTTGTTCACGAACTTCATCCAGACCCTTGCCAGCCAGTGCTCCATTTAATACCTTGGTTGTACCGTTGGGATGATCTGCAATCATCCATCCTTCTCCGATATGTCCTTCAGGGGGCGTAAGGCCGAATTGCTCCAGCGCACGACCGCCCCACACACGTTCTTTGAACTCAGGTTGGAATTGTAATGGGTATGGCGTAGACATCAGTAATCTCTCCTCTAGTATATGAAATGGTGGATCGCTTTAATCAGTCATGGGCATGTAGTCGCCATGAGCAAACAAGTGAATACGTTTGCATATGTAGATGTAGAACACAGATCGCAGTAAGAAAAAGCCGTTAATAGCTCGCCTTGCGATTGTGTCTAGTTTATTGTATTTGGTGAACAAAGGAAATTATTTTTTCTCGATTCCGATCAGAAAAGGAGAAGTTTCTCGCTGCAATTGGCGATAGATCACAACCTGTGCCTGTTCCACCGGAAGGGCAGAGGACCAGTCCAATACAGCTTCTGCTTCCTGTGCCCCTCCGTCATGACCGGGGTAGAGCACAACCGTAATAATTCCGCGAGGACGTAATAAAGCGAGTGCAGCCTCGAGTGCAGCGATTGTGCTGTCAGTCTCGGTGATGATGGAGGAATCTGCACTTTCTGAAGGCAGGTACCCCAGATTGAACATAACTGCACCAACCGTACCAAGCCATGACTCAGGAACTGCTTCTGCCATTCGATCATGGCTTAGTTGAAGCATGGAGATGGAGCCAAGCTTGGCTTCATCATTTTGTTTTCGAATCCGGGCCTGTGCCAGCGTGAGGGCTTCATTTTGAATATCGAATCCAATGACTTGACCACGCCGGCCAACTTGTTGTGCCAAAAATAGTGTGTCTGCTCCTGTACCCACCGTTGCATCTATCGCCAGATCACCTTGCTGCAGACGGGAAGCAATCCACTGATGCGCACAGCTGAGAACCGAAAGAAAGCCCATCTATGCTCGCCTCCAATACTTACCTTGCCATGAATCCCGCTCTCGCAACTCACGATCAATGGAGTTCAACACTTCCCATTTGTTCATGGACCACATCGGTCCAATCAACAGATCACGCGGTGCGTCGCCTGTAAGACGGTGTACGATCATTTCCGGTGGAAGCATCTCTAGTGTATCTACGATCAGTTTGATATACTCGTCCTGATCCAGAAAACGTAAAAGACCAGCTTCGTATTGCTTCACCATTGGTGTTTTGCGCATCAGATGTAGCAGGTGAATCTTGATTCCCTGTACATCCATATTGGCAACTGCCCGTCCAGTGTCCAGCATCATCTCATGTGTCTCTTGAGGCAGACCATATATGATATGTGTGCACACACGTATATTCCGTTTGCGCAGTTTCTCAACCGCTTCTTCATAACACTTCGTGTCGTGCGCGCGATTAATCAATGTTGATGTGGAATCATGGATGGTTTGAAGCCCCATCTCAACCCACAGGTAGGTGCGCTCGTTCAGTTCAGCCAAATAATCAACAACGTCATCTGGCAAACAGTCCGGGCGAGTGGCGATGGACAAACCAACAACACCGGGTTGCTCAAGAATTTCTTCAAAATATTCGCGCAGCTCCTCAACCGGAGCATACGTATTCGTATAGGCTTGGAAGTAGCCAATATAATGGGCTTTAGGCCACTTGAGGTGCTGTTTATCTCGAATTGTATTGAATTGGGTGACCAGATCTTCACGTCTGCTGCCAGCAAAATCGCCTGATCCACGCGCACTGCAGAATGTGCAACCACCTTTGGCAATGGAACCGTCGCGGTTGGGACAGGTGAATCCAGCATCCAGCATCACTTTGAAAACCTTATTGTTAAATTGATCTCGCATCTCATAATTCCAGGTATGGAATCGTTTATCTCCCCACAGGAGAGGGGACTGTAATGCAGGTGCATTCATCTTCAGGGTACTCCTTTGGCTGTCGAATTACCGTAATCATACGTGAACAAAAGAAGAAGCGCTATGCGATTTCCGTCATAGACGATGGATAGCGATTATAGGTGTCTTCATGAACTTTTATCATTGTATCAAAAAACTAAAAAAAAAGGGAATCGAAACGCAAAAATAGGCCGTAAAATCAAGGTTTTCTCCTTGCTATAGTTTACACCTTATGTTATATTTAAATCAGCGTCAGACACCATCTAATGGGTATTATTCATCATAGCATTTGAATCAACGTTGACGTCATGGACCATACTATACCGTGAGGTGATATGAATGAATTCCCAAGTTAAAAACAATGAATTGAATCATGTGTCTGTTGAATTGACGGCAGAAGAAGCACTGGCTTTAACAGGTGTTCGTTTTAATGGAAATCCGAAAGTGAAAGCGGCTGCAAGACAAAAAGTTCGCGATGCTTTCGAAAAGACATTTGATTTTTCACACCAAGATAAGGTAGACTATGAACTACTAAAGTAGTTGGACCCCAATTCCAAATAAATCGAAGAGGGAATCTTTGAGATTTGCCCAAAGTGGCAGATCCGAAGATTCCCTTTTCATTGCTCTTTACAATTTGCCAGTTCTTCGGCAAAATAAGTCTGAGACAAGTATGGGACAAACGGAGGAATAAAATGCGTTTACGTGGCAGAAAAGGGATAAGAGAAAATCTGGAGCAACAAGTTGATCTTGTTGTACTGGACCCCAAGCAACATAAAGGAAAATGGTCTGAACTGTTTGGCAATGACCATCCGATCTTCGTGGAATTTGGTATGGGTAAAGGTCAATTTATCAGCCAAATGAGTTATAAATATCCGGAATTTAATTTCATCGGTATTGATATGTATGATGAACTGGTGCGTCGTGCCAGTGAGAAAGCTCGTAATGCGTGGAGTCAGGCTGATGTGGGGACACCCCCTAACCTGAAGCTTGCGCTGGCAAATATCGAACAGATCGAAGAAGTTTTTGAACCGGAAGAACTGGAACGCATTTATTTGAACTTCAGTGATCCTTGGCCAAAAGCAAAGCATGCACGTCGTCGTTTGACGCACCCGCGCTTCCTGAAGAAATACACGGAATTGCTTAATCCCAAAGGTCAGATTCATTTCAAAACCGATTCGGAGACGCTGTTTGATTTCTCACTCAACGCCATTGCCGACTTCGGCCTGCAAATGACCAATATTTCTTTGAATCTGCATCGTGATGGTTTGAATGAAGAACATGTGATGACGGAGTACGAGCAGAAATTCATGGGTAAAGGTATGAACATTCACAGGGTTGAAGTGATTGTGGGTGAAGAGGCCCTGCGTGAGTATCAGCAGACACGTCTGGACAAGTATAAAGTTCGTGAAGCTTCGGATGAGTCTGGCGAAGATCAGGAACAGGAATAAATCGAAATCTAACTTAAACTCATTAAAGAAGAGCGACACATGAGGTGAATGATTCATTCTCATAGGTCGCTCTTTTTTTGCATTAACAATCCATGTGCAATGCTCCATAAACTCAAGTCTGGTATGATTTCAAAAGTTCTCTGAATGAAATTCTTTGCGGCGATAATCGTTTGGTGTAACACCATTGAACTTTTTGAACATGCGATAGAAGTATGAACTGTTGGTGAATCCGGTTCTCTCGGCAATGTCGGCAACGGAGTTCTCCGTCTCCACCAGCAGATGCTGGGCCTTGGCTATGCGGGTTTCGTTAATCACGTCCGTGAGCCCTTTCAGGGTGAGTTGTTTGTAGAGCCTGCTTACATAGATGGGCGACATGCCCAACTCATCTGCGATAGAAGTTAGACATAGATTGGGGTCCGCATAGTCCCGCTCAATAATGCCATTGATTTTACGAATCAATTCTTCGTGCTTCAGCGTACGTTTCTCCTCGACTTTGGAACCAAGCTCATCAAACATCCGATAGAAGTGTTCATGTACTTCACTGATGTCTTCCGCGTCTTTGACAGGCAGCATTAGACCATCCGAGACTGAATCAAGCGTGAGTTGATTATTCTTCTTGAGGGTATTTCGTACATGGTTCAGTGTCATCGTCAGATGGGATAAAGCTAGTTGGAAGACGGTAAATGGATATGCGGCTGTCTCGCCGACGATGTCTGCATAGACTTGTTTTGCTTCTCGCGTCTTACCTGTCATTAGATGATCAACAAGCTGTCTTTCCTTACCTGCTGGGAATGCGTACTCCTTGGCGTGATAAGCCATGATGTCAGAGGTATAGATCAGACAGCCCGGTCCCATGAACAAACGATGCAGTGAGGCTTCGGCTGATCTGGTGTAGGATGCAATACTGTCTTCCAATGAATCTTCTTCCGTGCCGATCGTACAGGAGATGGAGCATTTCAAATGGGTCATTACAGCTGCCTGCATCATACGTAGTAGCTCTTCGATCCGGTTATGAGCAGGTTGCCCAAGTTCATGGTTTTCCGCTTTTTCATTGAAGATGAGTGTGATCAGATCACCGCCCATGTCCACAGCTTCCGCATTGTAGTGGAGATCGGCTGTCTCAGTGCAGATGTTCATCATCGCGTATTTTACAAGCTGGGTCTCATCACGATACGTTTCGCTGAATTCGGTAAAATGGTCAATACGCAGTAATACCAGTCTGGATGCACGCTGAACATCAATGGAGGAACCATAGAACTTCATCCGTTCTTCCAGCATACCTCCAGTTACTGTTTCGCGGCCCTGTAGGGCCCCTCGTAGAAAATCCTGTCGTAACAAATGAAGACTGCCACGTCGCTCTGCTTCCATTACACGTAAACGAACAAGCACCTTATCAATAGGGTGATATAGTTTTCGGGACACAAGGTAAGAGAGCAGTAAGCCTGCGAAGAGAAGTCCAACACAAAACAGAACGGTATGTGTGCGCATACTCCGTATATCTGAGGTAATCAGATCATAAGGTGTTATTCTTACATAACGCCAACCCAGGTCATCGGGAGCGGTATAGGTGATGAGAGATTTTTCTCCGTCGACCTTCTCGGTAAAGTAAGCTGATTGCCCCGTATCCTGCATAATTGGCTTCATAAAAGCTTCGCTGGAGAGATTTTTCATCAATGCACGGTCGCCAAAGTCAGATAAAAGGTCTCCATTCTCATTCACGATAAAGGTTTTGCCGGGTTGATCCACAGCATTCATATTGGGACTGAGCCAATCATCCTTGATATTAACGATGACAGCATAGTTTAGCTTCGCGTTATCATTAATCGTGTCATAACAGAGATAGGTGTAGCTGTTAACCTCTGTTGCTTCGGTAGAGCCGACCTGATATGTACGCGGGATGGGCACAAAAGGTTTATAGTCATGGAAGCGTTGGAGGATGCTTGTAATCCCCTGATCATCGATCTCCGAGATGGACTGCTGCCCATTGCGCACGTTGGAACTGATATAGAATTCATTGCTTTTGGAGTTATATACATAGATGGATTCGATAAAGGGAAGGGACATACGGTAGTTGTCTAGCTGCTCCATCGCCGATGTGATCTCATAGATATTTGGTTTGGAATAAAGCAGTAATGAAGAGATGGTGTAGTCCTGATAGATCTGATATGACAATGATTTTGCAGTCTCGGTCATTTTGGCCACTTCACGGCTGGTTTGAGTAAGACTGTTCATATCTGTACGATACACCTGGCGAAGAGCAATCCGATTATAGTTGACGTACAAAATAGAAGAAGCCACAAGTAAGGTAGCGACGGTACTGATAATAATGCCGATCAGAATCCGTGTGAAGACCTTCTGACTGTCCTCTGAACGTTTACGCATTCTGTTTCCCCCTCAGACCTCCTATTTTGGGTGAACAACATAGAATTTCATATACATATGTGAGGCTTCATATATCGATGTACAGAAGAGCAAGAGTAACTTGAATTATATATTATGTATGCGTTTACATCAATGCTGGACAGGCCATTTTGCCTGTTTTCTCTACATAAAGTTCAACTTTCGCTGGATTGTTCACTAGGTGTAGCCTATGCACGATATCAACATTTGTGAACGGATGTGTGTGAATGTCTGTTCATTTCATGGTTCGTTCATTTTGTTCATAGTTCATTTCGCAGAATCGTTCATTTTCTGAAGGGAAGCTTCAGTATCCGTGAGTGAAGAGAGCATCTACAATAAAAAGAGAGCTCCACCACGCAGCACCGCAAGAAATTCGGGAGGGATCGAGCCATGCTCAAAGAATTGAACAAAAACAAAATCATGTTTCTGATGCTGTTGCCCACGCTGATCTTTTTTCTGATTAACTCGTATTTTCCGATGGTCGGCATCTATTATGCGTTCACCCGGTATGATTTTGAAGGCGGATTATTTGGTAGTCCATTTGTCGGTCTGGAGAACTTTAAGTTCCTATGGCAATCCGGAATGTTGCTGAAGCTCACAACCAATACCGTGGGTTACAATCTCGCCTTCATTATATTAGGAAACGGTCTGGCGATCTTCTGTGCGATCATGCTTAGCGAGATCCGGGGCAGGTTATTCAAAAAAATCACGCAATCCGTCATGTTCTTGCCGTATTTCATCTCATTTGTACTATTAAGTGTAATCGCTTACAACATGTTCAACTACGAGTCGGGTTTTGTGAACACGGTGCTCAAACGTTTTGAGGCCGGCCCGGTCGACATTTATAACACACCCTGGATCTGGGTGTTCCTGATCATCATCTTTTATCTATGGAAAAATCTTGGATACAGCATGGTCATCTATCTGGCCGCCATAACGGGTATCAGTGACGAGTATTATGAAGCTGCCCGAATCGACGGGGCGAATATATTTCAGCGGATCTGGTACATTACGGTACCAATGCTGAAGCCAACCTTTGTCATCCTGTTGTTGTTCTCACTCGGCAGCATTATGAAGGGGCAGTTTGACCTGTTCTATCAACTGATCGGTAATAATGGGGTGCTGTACAATGCTACAGATATTATTGATACGTATGTGTACCGTTCACTGAAAGTAACGTTTGATATCGGGATGGCAACGGCTGCTGGTCTGTATCAGTCCTTGTTTGGATTCATTTTGATCATGACCGTCAACTATATTATCCGCAAAGTAAATGAGGACTACGCCTTGTTCTAGAACGCCCGCAGGGCAGGAGGGAGAATGATCATGAACACGCCAATGAATACTCACACTCGTACGAATACTCGTCTCAGAGATTCGGAATTCACTTTCATGTTTCAACTGATTTCCTACAGCTTCATCATCATTTTATCGATCATGTGCTTGTTACCGTTTCTGCTGATTCTATCCGGTTCATTCAGCAGCAACGAGTCCATTGTGAGGGATGGTTATCACCTCTTTCCAACGGACTTTTCCCTGGAAGGTTACAAAATGGTTTTTACATTCCCTACAAAGGTACTCAAGGCTTATGGGGTAACGGTCTTTACAACGGTGGTGGGGACTACGCTTGGGCTGTTCCTCATCACGATGGCCGGATTTGTGCTCCAGCGTAAGGATTTTAAATATCGGAACACGTTCTCGTTTTTTATCTACTTCACAACCCTGTTTGGTGGGGGACTTGTGCCTTGGTACATTATGTTGGCGAACTACTTCAATCTCACAGATACGTACACCGTACTGATTTTCCCGGGGTTGATGACGCCATTCCTCATTATCCTGATGAAAAACTTCATTCGCTCGGCAGTGCCGGATGAATTGATTGAGTCAGCCAAAATTGATGGAGCGAATGACTTCCGCATCTATTTCAGCATTGTGTTGAAACTGGCGATGCCTGGTATCGCCACCGTAGGTCTGTTCTTGGCACTCGGTTACTGGAATGACTGGTTTACCTCATCCCTCTTCATTAACAACCCGGATATGTACCAACTGCAATTTTATCTCTACAACACGATGAACACGATCACATTCATTGACCAGATGGCGATTGGCACAGGGATCACACTCAGTCAGGATGTGCCTACCGAATCAACCAAGATGGCAATGGCCATCGTTGTAACGGGACCGATTTTGTTCCTGTATCCGTTTGTACAACGTTATTTTGTTAAAGGACTCACCATTGGTGCAGTGAAAGGTTAGAACGTGAACGCGCTGTGGGCGTCAGGCCATTGACATCATTTCAGGTCTGAAGCATGGCGAGTCTGCGCTAACATATAAAGGTTCACCACAAAAAGGGAGGATGCGTATGCGTAACAAAACAATTCGGCACCTGTCTCTGGTACTTGCCCTGATGTTGTTCGCCGGGGTACTTGCCGCATGTAATAACGGTTCGGGGGGATCGACGCAAGGAAGCGAGCAGGGAGGAACATCCGGGAACAAAGGAGAGAAAGTGACGCTCCAATTTTACATGCTTGGGGATGCTCCCAAAGATCTGCCTGTCATTGAATCCGAGATCAATAAGTTGGCGGAGGCTGATCTGAACGTCAATGTGAAATTCAACTACACCTCCTGGACCGACTGGGATCAAAAATATAAACTCCTGCTGTCTTCCGGACAGCCGATCGATCTGATCTTCACAGCGGATTGGACATTCTACCAGTCCTATGCCAAGAAGGGCGCGTTCCTGCCACTGGATGAAATGCTGCCTACAGCAGCGCCGGCGCTGAAAGCTCATGTACCTGATGACATGTGGAATGCTGTCAAAATCAATGACAAAATCTATACTGTTCCATCAACTTGGATTGAGTATGTAACCGAGGGGATTGCGTACCGTGAGGACTTGCGCGAGAAGTACAATCTTCCGAAACCGGAATCCTTGGAGACGCTCGAAGCATATCTGGAGGGCATCAAAGCCAACGAACCCAATATGATTCCGATTGCCGATAGCAATGCCAACCATACCCATGGTATTCGTCAATTGACATCCAAGCTGGTTAATACAGCAGGTCAACTTCCATATGGACTGGATATTATGTATGACTCACCATCGACCGTGACGTCCTACTGGGGATCGGCGCAACATCTGGAAGACCTGAAAACATACAAACGCTGGATGGATAAAGGCTTTTTCCCGAAAAACGTACTGAATGTAAAGGATACTTCCAACTCATTGCTGCAAAATGGAAAAGCGGCTGTTGTTCTGTCCGGGGAGAACCCGAACAAATTTAATGCAGATGTTATCAAGGTGCAGTCTACTCATCCAGATTGGAAACTGGCTTATTTCCCGTACCCGAATGCGAAAGGGTTTGCACAACCGGTTCACCCGATCCACAATGGTTTTGCGATTCCGCGTAGCAGTAAAAACCCGGAAAAAGCATTGGCATTTTATGAGAAACTGGTGACAGACAAACGATATAATTGGTTGACTGAATACGGCGTTGAAGGCAAAAACTTCGAGGTAGATAATGGATACTACAAAATGGTCGGAGATGCACAAACCAACGGCTTCCCACGTGAGGGTATGAATGGTTGGGCATGGCGTAATCCGGAATTCATGCTCTATGATAAAACCTTTGATGACGTGCTGACCATGTTTGAAGATCTCGACAAAATCAAAAAGCCGGATATTTATACCGGATTTGCTGAAGACTGGACACCGTACCAAGCCGAGAAGGCTGCATTGGAACAAGTGGAAAAACAATATCTGTATCCGCTTAATGTAGGTTTGGTGGCAGACGTAGAGGCTGGATTGAACACATTTATGGAGAAGGCTAAACAAGCAGGATTGGAAAAAATTCAGGCAGAATACACCAAGCAGTGGCAGGAGTACTTGAAGTCTACAGGCATACAATAGTTTGTACTTTCCTTCATAAAGAAAAGGTGCCTTCTGATTCGAAGGCACCTTTTCAATGTGGTTGCAGGCTTGTTTGAAGCCGTTGGTTAGAGGCATGATTGGACGAAGAATGCGGGAAGCGACATCCTAATGGGATAAATTCATAAACGGGCCTCTTCTGCGGATGAAGGACGAACGTCCTCCAGCAGATCAATAATACTTTGAGCGCTCTGCATTGGATGAACCTTGGCGATTTCCGCCAGATGACGTTTGCGTTTACGTACAACATCCGGGTAGTGATGCAACAGCTTGTTCATCCATTTAACCACTACGTCGGGCGAAGTTATGGGTTCTCCCAACCCTCTTGCCGTAAAATAATGGACGTTTTCTTCTTCCTGACCAGGAATAGGGTTGTGGAACAACATGGGAATTCCTTTGGCCAAGCCTTCACTGCAAGTCATTCCCCCAGGTTTGGTAATCAGAAGGTCGGATACTTCCATTAATTTGTCCACTTCGTTGGTGTATCCCATAATGTGAATGTTTTCTTTGCGATACATGGGGTTCTGTTCCATGCTGATCCGTGTTTTATCGTTGCGACCGAGACAAAAAATGATTTGAATATCTTCATGCCAGCGTGTCAGCAGCGGATGGACCAGCTTGTCGCTGAGCATTCCCCAACCGCCGCCCATCACCAGTACAGTAGGCATGTTCTTGAGGTTAAATCTGCTTCGGATCTCTTCTCGCCCGGGATGCTCCCAGAAATTTGGATGCACCGGAATGCCCGTGACTCGAATGTTTTCTGCAGGTACGCCTCGTAGCATTAGTTTGGACTTAACCTCATCTGAAGAAACCAGATAAAGGTCTACTTCACGGTTAATCCACGTCCCATGTGCATCATAGTCGGTGATGACTGTGCATAGGGGAACCTGTACACCCAGACGCTTCAGTCTGGATATGACAGCACTTGGAATCGGATGTGTACAGACGATCGCATCGGGACGTAACTGGCGCACAACGCTACGTGTGTGTGTATAGAACAGTTTATGCAACGCCAGTGTTGTCAGCCTGTTCAATGATTTTTTATATTGGTGTCTGTATACGTATCCGAAAAGTTTGGGTTGGTTGGTAACCGTTTTTTTGTATGCTGTTATAATCAGAGGTGCAACCTTTGGATTTAAGAAACTTCCCAGTTCAAGCACTTTTGTCTGCACGTCTGGCGAGAGCTTTCGCAAATTGCTGGACAGTGCATAGGCGGCTTGAGTATGACCCGTACCAAAGCCTTCAGATAATAGTAATACTCTTTTTTTCTCCACGCTTGCTTCACCTGTTCCTGCTAGGTTTTTCTGAGTCTAACATATCGGCTTTAAGACCAGAATGCAACTGTTGCAAGTGCGACTAAAGTACCTATTGTGGCACCCGCCAGAACATCGGAAGGATAGTGTAACCCCAGATAAATTCGAGAGAATCCGACAATAAGGGCCACAGGCAACAATATTAGCAATAAGATTGGATCAGTGGTCATAAAGGGAACTGTGACCGAAAAAATGGCAGTTGTGTGCCCTGAAGGAAACGAGTGATCCGTCAGGGGATTACGGAACGTAATTGTATCCGGTAAGGCCAGATAAGGTCGAATGCGGGGATACAATTTTTTCGCGATAGCTACAGGGATGTGGCTGACCGCAAGGGCGATACATGCCTGGAGTCCTGTTGTGCTCCATGGAGCTGGAGCAAGCAGCCAGATTAACAACGATATTGCAATAGATGAAGTTGCTCCACCCAGATGGGTGAAATAATACAGCCAAAAATTCATAAAACGATTATGAAGTCGGCCGTTGATCCACATAAAAACATTTCGATCATAATCTTGAAACTTTAAGAATAAACGGCTCATATTGGCCTCCTGCCAGTCAGGCCGCCCGTAATGGCGGCATTATTTCCGGTGATTTTCTGCATCCGGTTTCGTCCTGATTAGTATATAACCGTTTTTCATGAACTTGAGGTTATTTCAGGTATATGTTTATCATATTTTTAAATGTTGTCCTTTTCAAGGAGAACCCATGTAAAGAACGTGAAATTCATGTTAAAGAGTGGATATATACCCATCTTAACTTTTTGACTTGGGTCAGCCAAAAAAGATACAATGATTCAACATGGCTGAAATGAGGTAAAAAAATGTGAGTTCTGTTTCAAACTTTTTGAGGTCTGTTTGCGTTATTTGTTATAGAGCCTCTGACGAAGAATAACATGCTGATGAAAAAAGCAGGGACTTTAGAAATAAAAATCAAGTAAACGGCTGAAAATAAGATATAACAGGCATGAATGCGAGGTTGTGGTATCACGAAGTGTCTATTCAGCGTTTAAAGATCACATTTCTGCTTCAAAAAGTGAAATTGGGGTTTTGACAAATGACTGAAAAGGATACAGAATCGATAAAGCAGCCAACTGATAGCAACCAAGCTTTGAAACATTGCCTGATATATTCACGTAGTACACAAAAGAACAGGGTCATATTCTGCAGATCAAAAAAAAATAAATTGCAGAATCAGGAAGAGAAATGCTTGAGTAAACTGGGTTTTGAAAAAAAGGGGGTAACAGAGAACGATGTTGGACGCTATATTCGTCACGATGCAGGTCATTCTGGCACTGCTAGCCGTGTACCAATTCACGTTTTCGCTGTTCGGTCTGATTAAGAAAAAGAAAAAGAAACATTATCCGGCGACAAAGTCATTCGCTGTACTCGTCGCAGCACACAATGAGGAACAAGTCATTGGTGCCTTGATGGAGAACTTGAAACAACTTGATTATCCGGAAGATCTGTACGATGTGTTTGTCATCTGTGACAACTGTACGGATGGAACGGCTCAAATTGTCAGAGAGCATGGATTAAACGCCTGTGTACGTACCAATGCCGATTTAAGAGGTAAAGGGTACGCCATCGAATGGATGCTTAAGTACCTGTGGAAATTGCCACGTCAGTATGACGCAGTTGTTATGTTTGACGCGGATAACCTGGTTGACCGTAACTTCTTGCTTGAGATGAATGATGACTTGAACAATGGTTCACGTGTTATCCAAGGATACATTGATACGAAAAATCCGGAGGATTCCTGGATTACTGCAGCTTACGGTGTTTCTTACTGGTACATCAACCGTCTGTGGCAGTTGTCTCGTCATAACTTGAATATGGCGAATTTCCTCGGAGGAACCGGAATGTGCTTTGAGACCAACCTGTTGAAGGAAATTGGTTGGGGTGCAACAAGTCTGGTTGAGGATCTGGAGTTTACGATGCGCAGTGTGCAACGTAATGTGTATCCTGTTTTCAACTATGACGCCAAAGTATTTGATGAGAAGCCATTAACATTCAAAGCTTCAGCGAGACAACGTCTGCGCTGGATGCAAGGTCACTTTACAGTTGCGCGTAGATACTTCTTCCCGCTGCTATGGCAGTCCATTAAGGAAAGAAGCTTGGTGAAATTCGACCTTGCTATCTATGGAGCCAATGTCTATGTGGTGTTGCTTACGTTCCTGATGACGGCTGTGATGTGGGTAGACATGGCGATATTCAGTGGTCCGCACATTGCTAATATTTATGGATACTTCCCGTTATGGGTTGGGTTCGTGGCTATTGGTTTGAACATTCTGACGTTCCTGTTGTCCATGGCGCTGGAGAAGGTTACCTTTGCCAAAGTTTATCTATATCTGATTCTGTTCCCGATCTACCTGCTGTCTTGGTACCCGATTACGTTCTACGCTTTCTTTACGCAGAACAACAAACAGTGGAGCCACACTCAACATACACGTGTTGTACGGTTGGATGAGGTGCAAAGCAAACAAGGGTAAGGAACCTGCATTTGATACTTTGTTGACATCTGATATCACAAATGGGTAATTCACGAAAAAAGTTGTGAAAAATGTTGACAATGTATTTCATGGGTGATATAGTATTTAAGTGCCTTAAAGCGAATAGCAATGGAATCACAAGCAGAAGTCCGACTTCTCACCTGATCAACAAACATGTTGGCTGGTCAACGATCCCAATAATTTATGAAGTGTATACTCATGAAGAATTGTGTTGATTACAGGGATGTCGGTAGCTTGACCGGCATCCCTTTTATTTTTGTGTAACTGGATATTCAAAATGACCTGGAGGTGGACGATTATTAGTAAAGATCACATGATTAATGATGAGATTCGGGCGAAGGAAGTACGCCTTGTCGGAGCTGAAGGAGAACAAATTGGGATTACGCCCATTCGCGAAGCACTGCAAATGGCGATTGACCTGAATTTGGATCTGGTCAATGTGGCACCACAGGCTAAACCGCCGGTGTGTCGTATTATGGACTATGGCAAATTCCGCTATGAGCAACAAAAGAAAGATAAAGAAGCCCGTAAGAACCAGAAAATTGTTGATATTAAAGAAGTATGGTTCCGTTCCAATATTGAGGAGCACGATTATCAAACGAAGCTTCGTAATGTAGTTAAGTTTTTGAACGAAGGCGACAAAGTGAAATGTTCTGTTCGTTATCGCGGACGTGAAATTGCACATGCCGCGATTGGTCAACGGATTTTGGAGCGCGTTAAGGTAGAAGTTGCAGAACTTTGTACTGTTGAACGTCAACCGAAATTGGAAGGCCGCAGTATGATCATGATCTTGGCTCCTAAAGCCTGATAACATTGGAGGAGGAAACACAAAATGCCTAAAATGAAAACACACAGCAGTTTGAAAGGACGCTTCAAAATTACCGGTTCCGGTAAGGTCCTTCGTTACAAAGCTCACAAAAACCACTTGCTTTCCCACAAATCCAAACGTGCTAAGCGCGTTCTGAACGGTAACCCAGTTATGGCTGCCGGGGATGTTAGACGTTTGAAACAAGGCTTGGCTAACTTGAAAGGCTAATTCTAATTAGTAGATTCCGTATGGGGGATCGGCTACGGCCGTACACATACCACGGATACATTTATATTTATTTGGGAGGTTCTTTAATATGGCAAGAGTAAAAGGCGGTTTTGTAGTACGTCGTCGTCATAAAAAGGTTTTGAAACTGGCAAGAGGTTATTTCGGTTCCAAACACCGTATTTTTAAAACAGCTAACGAGCAAGTAATGAAATCCCTGGTATACGCATACCGTGACCGTCGCAACACGAAACGTAACTTCCGCAGACTGTGGATCGTTCGTATCAATGCTGCAGCACGTATGAATGGTTTGTCTTACAACAAACTGATCCATGGTTTGAAACTTGCTGGAGTAGACATGAACCGCAAAATGTTGGCTGATCTGGCCGTTAACGACATCAATGCGTTCAACTCTTTGGCTACTGTAGCTAAAGGCAAAATCAACGCTTAAATTGTATGATACAAGCCGCCGTGCCTATATGGCGGCTTTTTTTACGGCTTGGAAGAAATTCGAAGATGGATCTCTGAATGATTAGAGCGAATAGGCTGTAGTCTGGAAGGGAACAATGAAACCAGATAACTGGTGAATAACGGTCCATAGGAATACATAAAATACGAACGGTGAAATAATACAAATAAAAACAGGTAAATCCCTCTCATCACTAAAGTTCGCGATATGTTTTTGTTATATAACATCACATCATTGTAACGTTAGTGTGTTAAAACGCTAAATTATTAAGCGTTTTCAATAAAAAAAGAACAAAAATATGTGATATTTGGTGATGAAACATCTGGATTTTAACACTGGTTGATTGTATAATCACCTCTAGTAGGCTAGTCCTAGATTTTTCTCTCCATGTCATAATGTTCGGTTTTTCGACAGATGATAGGATGCTTCAAGGGTGAGAATGCGCTTGTAATGTCGAAGAAACCATACATTCTGCATAAAAGTCATTCCTGCTATCTGTTAACCGTTCAATTGTAGGCTGGATTGGAATGAGGGATATATCATTAAGGGGGAAAAAGAGAAATGAAAAAGATGCTCAGCTTGTCTTTGGTAATGTTGCTGGCGGTATCGGTTATGCTCGCAGGTTGTGGTAGCAAACCGAAAGAAGAAACAAATGCCGGAGGAGATACAGGTGGCACACCCACTGAAACGAAATCCGATCTCAATATCGGTATGGTTACTGACGTAGGTGGAGTTAATGACAAATCCTTTAACCAATCCGCTTGGGAAGCTTTGCAAGCGACTGAAACAGAAACAGGTACTGCTGTTAAATACCTGCAAAGTAAATCCGATGAAGAGTACATTCCTAACCTGAACGAATTCGTTAAAGGTGGATATGATCTGACTTGGGGTATCGGTTTCCAATTGGCTGATGCAATCAAAACTGTAGCTGAGCAAAACCCTGATGCTAAACTCGCGATCATCGACAGTGTTGTTGATGCTCCTAACGTTAAATCCGTAACATTTGCTGAAGAAGAAGGATCTTACCTAGTTGGTGTTGTGGCTGGTCTGACAACAAAATCCAACAAAATTGGTTTTGTAGGCGGTATGCAAAGCCCACTGATCAAAAAGTTTGAAGTTGGATTCAGAGAAGGTGTTAAAGCAGTTAACCCTGACGCTAAATTCATTTCTAACTACACAGGTGCATTTGATAAACCTGACTTGGGTAAAGCAGCAGCAGCAACACTTTACAATGAAGGCGTAGATATTATCTTCCACGCTTCTGGCGCAACAGGTAACGGTGTGTTTATCGAAGCAAGTGCTCGCAAGAAACAAGGTCAAGATGTATGGGTTATCGGTGTTGACAAAGACCAATCTCTTGAGTTTGGTGATGAAATCACACTGACTTCAATGATCAAAAAAGTTGACGAAGCTGTTAAGCGCGTAAACCAAGAAATCATCGATGGTACCTTCAAAGGCGGAGCTGAGAATCTGACTTTGAAAGACAACGGTGTAGGTGTCGCTGATACTTCCACGAAAAATGTTTCTGCTGATACACTTGCAAAAGTGGACGAGTACAAAGAAAAAATCATCAGCGGCGAAATCAAAGTTCCTACAGAGTAATTTGATCTTCGTTGCAAAAGAATAATCATTGGGGCCGGTCTTGACCGGCCTTATGATTGCAAGAACAGGAACATTTGATCAAGTCATCATAACAATTGTACAAGGTCACTGTGCACCAACGCTCCGGTAGGAGCTTTTCTTAAGATAATAGAATTTATACGTTCTTAGCGGAGCTGAACCATTCGATTATCGCAAGAAAAACTTCAGCTAAGCGTGGTCTGTCTTCTTTGAAAGTACGTCGATAGACGTTTTTTTTTACGTTTGCGGAACCACACTATATCAGTTATAAGGGTGATTACATGGGTGCAGCAACCCCCGTCGTTGAGTTAAAACAAATTACGAAGCGTTTCCCAGGCATTGTTGCCAACGACGCCATCAGCCTTCAGCTTCGTAAAGGCGAGATCCATGCGCTACTGGGCGAAAACGGCGCTGGTAAGTCAACGTTGATGAATATTGTTTTTGGTCTCTATCAGCCAGATGAAGGTTCCATTGAAGTGAATGGCAAGCCTGTCATCATCGACAGTCCTAACCGAGCGATCGATCTTGGCATCGGCATGGTGCATCAGCACTTTAAGCTTGTACAGCCGTTCACGGTAACAGAGAACATTATTTTGGGATCTGAACCAACGAAGGGTCTCAATATTAATTATAAAAAAGCAGCCGCTGAAGTTCAGCGTCTGTCTGAACAGTATGGACTGAAAGTGAATCCTCATGCCAAGATTCATGATATTTCTGTCGGAATGCAGCAGCGAGTTGAGATCGTAAAAACATTGTATCGTGGTGCAGATATTTTGATTTTTGACGAGCCTACAGCCGTATTGACTCCTCAAGAGATTAAAGAATTGATAATCATCATGAAGAAGCTTGCTGCTGAAGGAAAGTCCATTATTTTGATCACGCACAAACTGAAAGAAATCATGGAAATCTCCGATACGGTAACGATTATCCGTCGGGGTAAAGTGATTGATTCGGTCAAAACTTCGGAAACGAATCCAAATGAGCTGGCAGAGAAAATGGTGGGGCGGAATGTCACATTCAAAGTGGACAAAAAACCGGCTACACCTGGAGCCAATGTGCTCGAAGTCAGTAAATTAACGGCCAAGAATAAAGAAGGTATTTCGGTTCTGAACCAACTTAACCTGAACGTACGTGCAGGAGAGATTGTCGGAATCGCAGGCGTGGATGGCAACGGTCAAAGTGAACTGATTGAAGCCCTTACCGGACTTCGTAAAGTAGAGAGCGGTTCGATTCTTTTGGAGGGCAAGGAGCTGTCCAATCATTCTCCACGCCATATCTCGGAGTCGGGTGTAGCCCACATTCCGGAAGATCGCCATAAACACGGACTTGTACTTGATTTTTCAGTGAGTGAAAATATCGTTCTGGAATCGTATTATAAAGCACCATATACCCGTAAAGGGTTCCTTAACTTTGATGCCATCAAACAGCAGGCGAAGCGGCTTGTTGAGGCATTTGACGTGCGTACACCAAGCATCGAGACCAAAGCTCGGTCCTTGTCCGGAGGAAACCAGCAAAAGGCCATTATCGCCCGTGAGGTAGATAAAAACCCTGAACTGCTTATCGCTGCGCAACCAACACGTGGTTTGGATGTAGGGGCTATTGAGTTCGTGCAAAAGCAACTGATTGCACAGCGCGATCAAGGGAAGGCTGTTCTGCTGATTTCATTTGAGCTTGATGAGATTATCAATGTATCTGACCGAATTGCTGTTATTTATGAAGGCCAGATCGTTGGCGAGGTGCTGCCGGAAGAAACCAATGACAGGGAGCTCGGCTTGATGATGGCGGGCAGCACCCAAAAGAGAGGTACTGCGCATGAATAACGTATTGAAATGGTTTACCCGAGATTCATTTATTTTGCCTGTAGTAGCTATTATTATGGGTCTTATTCTCGGTGGAGTTGTCATGCTGATTGGTGGCTACAATCCAATTGAAGCCTATGGTGCATTGTTCACCAAGGTATTTGGCGACATGTACAACTTTGGTGAAGCAGTACGGGAAATGACACCACTAATTATGACTGGACTTGCATTTGCATTTGCATCACGTGCAGGGTTGTTTAATATCGGGGGAGAAGGTCAATTTCTCGTTGGTATGACCGCTGCAACATTTGTTGGTGTTAAGTTTGCAGGTTTGCCGATCTACCTTCATGCGCCACTGGCTTTGATTGCCGGTGCATTGTTTGGTGGTCTGTGGGCCGCTATTGCTGGTTATCTAAAGGCGGCACGTGGGGTCAATGAAGTTATCAGTAGTATCATGTTGAACTGGATTGGTCTGTATCTGGCCAACCTTATCGTTCGCCAATTCTTGCTGTTGAAGGGCGAGAATCGTTCCGTGGATATCAGCGAATCGGCTTCGATTAGTTTGACATGGCTCTCTGAACTGATGGGTAACTCCCGTGTACACATGGGGACGTTGATTGCCCTTGTGATGGCTGTGCTCTTTTATATCTATATGTGGAAAACAAAACAAGGTTATGAAATCCGCGCGGTAGGTTACAACCCTAATGCGGCTGAATATGCAGGTATGCATGTTAACCGGAATATCGTAAAAGCGATGTTTATCAGTGGTATGCTTGCCGGTCTTGGCGGTGCATTCCAGGTTCTTGGTGTGTTCCAATACCAAACCGTAATGTCGGGTTCACCGGGAACAGGCTTTGACGGAATTGCAGTTGCCCTGATTGGTTTGAATCATCCGTTTGGGGTGTTATTGGGGGCAGTGTTGTTTGGTACCCTCACGTACGGATCTGCAGGTATGAGTTTTGCTGCGGATGTTCCGCCTGAGATTATTCGGATTGTGATCGGTTCGATTATCTTCTTCATTGCGGCACAAGGCATCGTGCGCTGGATACTTAAACCGTTCTATTCGAAGCGTAAGAAAGAGAAGGTGTTGTAGATGGACTTGTTGACAATTGGGCAAATTATCAATACGACGCTTGTCTTTGCTACGGCATTGATTTTTGCATCACTTGGCGGAATTTTTTCGGAAAAATCAGGTGTAACCAACCTTGGACTTGAAGGTTTTATGGTCTTTGGTGCCTTTGCAGCTGGAATCGGGGCGCATTATGCTCAAGAAGCGGGCATGGGCGGAACGACATCGGCCTGGATGGGGGTTTTGCTCGCGATTGTATTGGGCGTAATGGTATCTCTGATTCATGCCGTTGCGTCTATCACATTTAAGGCAGACCAGATTATCAGTGGTATCGTCATTAACTTTTTGGCAGCAGGAAGTACGTTGTACTTGGTTAAACTGTTGTTTGAAGGTTCTGGTGATTCACCGTTGGTTCAAGGTTTCAGCAAGTTTGATGTGCCATTGTTGAAAGACATTCCTTTGCTTGGAGAAGCCTTCTTCAAGAATGTATATCCAACGACATATCTGGCCATTCTGTTCGTATTCCTGACGTATTACATCATGTTCAAAACGCCATTTGGTCTGCGCCTTCGTTCTGTAGGTGAACATCCAAGTGCGGCTGATACAGTTGGTGTTAAAGTGCTTCGTTATCGCTATATTGGCGTTATGATCAGTGGTGCGCTTGCGGCCATTGGTGGAGCTGCGATTACGTTGACGACTACGGGTACATTCTCACACAATACGGTTTCCGGCCAAGGTTATATTGCCATTGCAGCTATGATCTTTGGTAAGTGGAATCCGATTGGTGCCTTTGGGGCGGCTGTCTTCTTTGGATTCTCACAAGCGATCCGAAACTATGTACAGTTGTTTGAATGGTCACAAAATATTCCCCAGGAAATTATTTTTATGCTGCCTTACCTGCTTACCATCATCGTTCTCGTTGCAGCGGTTGGACGTTCTTCGGCTCCGTCTGCACTCGGTGAAGCATATGATCCGGGTAAAAGGTAACAACCTTTTCCATATCAGCTTAGCTATTTAGAGTTCTGATAAAGGGTCCGCCTTGTGCGGGCCTTTTTTTGTTTTCTTGAACGCCCATCGACTTTTACATGCTTAACTTGGTTCTCGTGCAGATACCCATATTTTCAGGTAGGGACAAAGAAACAGGCGAATTCAGTGATGGACGAATACACTGTTTTGAACGATCCGAGGAGGAGGGGAAAGTATGAAACAACAAGTTACGCGTGATGAAGCGATGAAATTAATAGGCAAAAATATTGTTGCAATCAAAAAAGACGGCACTCGGGTTACGGGAAAGCTGTTGAAAGTATCGGGCAACAAACTGGTACTCAAGCGTTTGAATGGCAAAAAAGTACGTACAAAAGCGATTCTGCCACTGGTATTGTTTGATCTACTCGCTATTGCCACACTGCCTTATGCTTATGGAGGTGGTCCCGGCTTCGGTCCCGGATATGGACCTGGACCAAAACCAGGCCCTGGATATGGTCCAGGCTACGGACCGGGATATGGACCTGGAGGACCTGGTGGCGGATATGGACCTGGTCCTGGATTCGGCCCTTATGGTCCAGGTCCACGCCCACCAGGATTTTTCTAGGACATTCTATAATGTTTTTTCCAATTCGTAGCAGCGGCTTATCATGATGTATCGAATCGCGCTGTATCCATTTTTTTGATAAAACTGAAGCCCTTTGGTATTGCCCTCATCCACCATCACTTTAGATCTTCGACAACCCCGAGATACCGCAAAGCTCTCTGCTTTGAGCAACAAAGTTTGCCCGTAACGTTTGCGTTGTTCTTTCGGACTAACGGCCATCATATCGACATAGAGCAATTCCCCATGCATGAGAAAATGGATGAATGCCACAGCAGCTTTGTCTGGCTCCGGCGAGACAACAAAGGTCATGCCCCTGTTCATTCGCAGGGGTATTTCTTTGCGGATTTTATTAATTTCCTTTTCGCTCATATGGGATAAAGGAACAAGTTGAGTGTCAATCAGCTTCATGATGGCGCCATCATCCAGCTTGGATGTGCGTTGCCGAATCACCATGCGGAGCCTCCTTTCAGGACCAGTCGTGCTGCTCGTATATCCTATGCCCGAAGCAAGATAAAAGGTGACTGAATGAAGCGCTGGGATTAGGGCAACCTTATAGGCTGAAGAGGGAGGAAGGAAGGTTCTCTGAATTTTTATGCAAAACAGGTATTGACTTATCGGTTGGAGGAATCATATAATGTTCCTAACATTTAACGAGAATATTTCATCGGCTATGAAGAGGACGAAGTTTTAAGGGCTCTTTTGCTCAGAGAGTGGCTGGAATTGCTGAAACCACCACCATTATCCCTTATATACGAGCTCACCTCGGAGCTGTTTTCCTGAAAAGCACTGGATGTCACTCCTTTCGCGTATTAGGGAAAATCGTATGTCTGCGTTACAGACAACAGGTATGGGAAACGACTATGTTCGTTTGAGCTATTCGTTTTGTTGTACCTGGTAAGGTCCGTTATTGCGAAATTTCGGGCAAAGTTGGGTGGTACCACGGAAGCGATAACCTTTCGTCCCTCGCAAGCATGAACTTGTTTGCAGGGGATGGAAGGTTTTTTTTGTAACTTTAAATGTCAGAATGGTGTAAATTCCGAGAGGAGGATGACTAATGGGAGCTCAAATTCCAGAAGTACGATCGACAGATGAATTACGTGAAAAATGGATGAAGCCGGAGGTCATTAGCGGTTCCGAGATTCTGCTGAGAAGTTTGTTGCTTGAAGGTGTGGATTGCGTATTTGGTTACCCGGGTGGCGCAGTGTTGTACATTTACGATGCAATGTATGGTTTCGAGGATTTCAAACACGTCTTAACCCGTCACGAACAAGGTGCAATTCATGCAGCTGACGGATATGCACGTGCAAGCGGCAAAGTTGGTGTTTGTATCGCTACCTCCGGGCCGGGAGCAACCAATCTGGTTACTGGAATAGCCACGGCATATATGGATTCTGTGCCGCTGGTTGTCATTACGGGAAATGTTAATTCCAGCCTGATCGGCTCGGATGCTTTCCAGGAAGCAGATATTACCGGGATTACAATGCCGATCACCAAACACAGCTATCTGGTAAAAGATGTTAAGGATTTGTCGAGTATCATTCATGAGGCATTCCATATTGCCAACACCGGCCGTAAAGGTCCTGTACTGATCGACATTCCAAAAGATGTCTCAGCCAACAAAACCTTGTTTGAACCGAGTACTGAACCTGTTACATTAAGAGGGTACAATCCACGGACAGTACCAAACAAACTGCAGGTTGACCGTTTGGCTCAGGCCATTCAGGAAGCAGAACGTCCAATGATTCTGGCCGGTGGCGGTGTGGTATACTCGGGAGGACATGAAGAACTGTTCGAGTTTGTTGAGAAGACAGGCATTCCGATTACGACAACCCTTCTGGGGCTTGGTGCATTCCCAAGTGGGCATGAACTATGGACAGGAATGCCAGGAATGCACGGAACATACACATCCAACCTGGCCATCCAACAGTCGGATCTGCTGATTAATATCGGCGCACGATTCGATGATCGGGTAACAGGTAAGCTGGACGGATTCGCTCCACATGCCAAAATCGTTCATATCGATATTGATCCGGCTGAGATTGGTAAAAACATTGCAACCGATATTCCAATCGTTGGTGATGTGAAGACCGTACTTGAAATAGCCAACAAAGAAGTTGGACGTGCAGAGCGTGCAGATGCATGGAGAGACCAGATCAAACAGTGGAAACAAGAGAAGCCATACAGCTATACGGATTCAGACGAAGTGCTGAAACCGCAGTGGGTTGTTGAAATGTTGAATGATACAACCAAAGGTGAAGCAATTGTGACTACGGATGTGGGACAACATCAGATGTGGGCGGCACAATATTACAAGTTTAATCAACCACGTTCATGGGTAACTTCGGGTGGTCTCGGAACGATGGGCTTCGGATTCCCTTCTGCAATTGGTGCTCAGATGGCCAATCCGGACAGACTCGTTATCTCCATTAACGGTGACGGCGGAATGCAGATGTGTTCCCAAGAACTCGCAATCTGTGCCATTAACAATATACCGGTAAAAATTGTGATCATTAACAATCAGGTCCTTGGAATGGTTCGCCAATGGCAGGAACTCATCTATGAGAACCGTTACAGCCACATTGATCTGGCAGGAAGCCCGGATTTTGTAAAACTGGCTGAAGCATATGGCGTGAAAGGATTGCGTGCAACGAATAAAGAAGAAGCAGCGCGTGCTTGGCAGGAAGCTTTGGACACACCAGGACCAGTCGTTGTAGAATTCGTAGTACGCAAGGATGAAAATGTGTATCCAATGGTTCCGCAGGGAGCAACAATTGATCAAATGCTGATGGGGGATGCTGACGAATGATTAGACATACGATTTCAATATTGGTAAACGATCAGCCAGGCGTCCTTCAGCGTGTATCAGGGTTGTTCGGTCGACGCGGATTTAACATTGAGAGTATTACCGTAGGTCAATCGGAAGAACCTGGACTCTCCCGGATGGTTATTGTCACCATTGGTGACGATAAAACGCTGGAGCAGATTGAGAAACAATTGTATAAAATCATCGATGTTATTAAAGTGGTTGATTTCAGCCTGAAACCGATGGTAGCCCGTGAACTCGCTTTGATTAAAGTGAAAGCAGAGCCTTCCGAGCGTCCTGAAATTCTGGGTGTGGTAGAAACATTCCGCGCATCCGTTGTAGATGTTGGTCCGGGCAGCCTGATTGTGCAGGTAGTCGGAGATACGGACAAAATTGATGCTATGATTGAATTGCTCAAGCCATATGGCATTCGCGAATTGTCTCGTACAGGCATTACTGCATTGGTACGCGGCAACGTATAAAGTTATAATGAATGAAGAGGGACGACGGTTAGCTAACATATACAGTTGATCTTATGTGAGTGTCAGTCCCTTAACAGTTGTAATTTAACATTTTAGTGATGTAACGCTTGAAAATATAGCTACATTCCCGCATTAATGGGCGGGTGTCTGAACGGATCGGATCAGACCAGAGATGCTTTTGACACTCCAAGCGAGGCGGTCCCTTGAGACACCCGCTCATTAATGAAGGGTTCTTTACAATACAAAGGAGGACTTATAAACATGCCAGTAACTACTTATTATGAACAGGATGCAGAGCTTAACGTATTGAAAGGAAAAACGATCGCGGTAATCGGTTATGGTAGCCAGGGCCACGCCCAAGCTCAAAACCTTCGTGATAGTGGATTGAACGTAGTCATCGGACTTCGTGAAGGTAAATCCTTCGACACTGCAAAAAATGACGGATTTGAAGTTCTGTCCCCGGCTGAAGCAACAAGCCGCGCAGATGTAGTTCAAATCTTGCTGCCAGACGAAACTCAAGCTTCTGTATACAAAAACGAAATCGAACCAAACCTGAAAGAAGGCGCTGCATTGCTCTTCTCACACGGTTTCAACGTTCATTTCGGTCAAATCGTTGCTCCAAAAAACAGCGATGTATTGCTGGTAGCTCCTAAGTCCCCTGGTCACATGGTACGTCGTACTTATGTGGAAGGTTTTGGTGTACCAGGCCTGATCGCTATTGAGCAAGATGCAACGGGTAAAGCTAAAGAAATCGGTTTGGCTTATGCTAAAGGTATCGGTTGTACACGCGCAGGGGTTATCGAAACTTCCTTCCGTGAAGAAACAGAAACAGATCTGTTCGGTGAGCAAGCTGTTCTGTGTGGTGGCGTGAGTGCATTGGTAAAAGCTGGATTCGAAACATTGACAGAAGCGGGTTACGCTCCTGAAATGGCATACTTCGAATGTCTGCACGAACTGAAGCTGATCGTTGACATGATGTATGAAGGCGGACTTTCAAGCATGCGTGATTCCATCAGTAACACAGCTGAGTACGGTGACTATGTAACTGGACCTCGCGTTGTAACTGAAGATACGAAGAAAGCAATGAAAGAAGTGCTGACGGATATCCAACAAGGTAAATTCGCACGTGACTTCATTCTGGAAAACCAATCCGGACGTGCATTCTTGACAGCAACTCGTCGTAACGAAGCTGAACACCCAATCGAAGTGGTTGGCGGACAATTGCGTGAGATGATGCACTGGATCAAGAAGTAAGCATTAACTTCTAGAGCATGCACCTTAAGGTAATTAAGTAAACTTAGAGCTTTAACTGGGAATAGCGGCCGTGCTTATGCGTGAGCCGCTATTGCTGGTTCAGAGAAACATATAACAACAAGTACAGGAGGTGCGAAGCGTGCGTAAAATCTATGTATTTGACACAACGCTACGTGATGGAGAGCAATCCCCGGGAGTCAATCTGAACACTCGTGAAAAGGTGGAAATTGCCCATCAGCTCGAGCGGCTTGGCATTGACCGGATGGAAGCGGGTTTCCCGGCGGCATCTCCAGGTGATCTGGCAGCTGTCAATGCAGTAGCAAATGCGGTCAAAAATGTGACTGTAATTGGCTTGTCCCGTTCCAGAGAGCAAGACATTGATGCGGTTAAGGAAGCACTTAAAGGTGCACAGGACCCGTGCATTCACGTTTTCCTGGCAACTTCACCTATTCACCGCCAACATAAATTGCGCATGGACAAAGCGCAGGTACTGGATACAGCTCGTTCCGCGATTCGTTATGCAAAGAAAACATTCTCGAAGATTGAATTCTCCCTTGAGGATGCAGGTCGTACCGAGTATGATTTCCTCGTGGAAATGGTGAATATGGCTGTTGAAGAAGGTGCAGCCGTCGTGAATATTCCGGATACGGTTGGTTACCTGAGCCCATATGAATACGGAAACATTTTCAAACATCTCAAGGAGAATGTACACGGTATTGAAAAGGTACAGCTGAGCGCCCACTGTCATAATGACTTGGGTATGGCGACGGCCAATACACTTGCAGCCATTCTCAACGGAGCCGATCAGATCGAAGGTACGATCAATGGCATTGGTGAACGTGCCGGAAACACGGCGATCGAGGAAATTGCTATGGCACTGGAGACACGTCAGGAATTTTTCCAGGCGAAAACATCGCTGCAGTTGTCTGAGATTGCACGGACCAGTCGTTTGGTTAGCCGTTTGACAGGTATGGTTGTGCCTGGAAACAAAGCCATTGTTGGGGCAAATGCCTTCGCACATGAATCTGGCATTCACCAGGATGGTATGCTGAAGGAAAAAACCACGTACGAGATCATGACCCCAGAGTCCATCGGTCTGAAGGAAAGTAAACTTGTACTGGGTAAACATTCTGGTCGTCATGCCTTCCGTGAACGGTTGATTGATCTGGGATATGAGCTGGAAGAAGAAGCATTGAATCGGGCTTTCGCCCAGTTCAAAGATCTGGCTGATAAGAAAAAAGAAGTTACTGACGAAGATCTGCTTGCCGTAATTGAAGAGAAATTGCAGGATGCACCTGAGGTGTATAAACTGGAATCCATCTTCGTAACTTACGGAGATGAATCGGTACCAACGGCCAAAGTCCGCATTGCAACGCTTGATGGGGATACGATTGAGAAGCAAGCAGAGGGTAACGGATCGGTAGATGCGATCTACAATGCGATTGACCAAGTGAGTGGGGAAGACGTAACGTTGTCTGACTACTCTATCAAATCGGTAACGCATGGTAAGGATGCATTGGGTGAAGTACATGTTGTGCTGACTCAGAATCAGGTTTCGGTACAAGGACGTGGCGTAAGCACAGATATATTGGGTGCAAGTGCACGTGCCTATGTAGACGGCCTGAATCAATTGATTGAGAAGCGCAAGACATATACGAACCGTGTAAACGTTAATCTGTAGGCTCCAATGCAAGAAGCACGCACCTTTCATTGAACTGAACTTTAAGCTGAGACACATGTATGCTGCTAGAATGATCTATCTTTAATTTAATGGATATAGAAGATCGTTCGGCTTGCTTTGTTACGTTTAGTGAGGTACGTAAAGAGTCTGACTCTCCTGTGGAGGGTCAGACTCTTTTGCTTGTATTTATATAATTATGGCAGTAAAACACAGAACCTTTTCTACGCTTCCTATTGTATTGTCTTACGCCATCAAGCTATTACCATGCGTATGCATTAGGTGCATGTCCACCTGGACCCGGGAAAATCTCATCCAGACGTTTGAGCACGGCTTCATCCAAAGTCACGTCCAGACATTTGAGTGCGGTCTCAAACTGCTCCAGCGTACGTGGTCCGATAATCGGGGCGGTCACTGCCGGATTGGCTGCAACCCATGCCAAAGCCACCGTATCCTGTGGTTCACCGAGATCACGACACAGTGCGGCAAAGTCTTCAAGCTGAGTTTGCTGCTGCTCGATCCGTCCAGCGATGCCCCCGCTGCGTGTTCCTTCCAGCTTCTGCAGAGCGTTACGTCCCAGTAATCCACCATCCAGTGGACTCCATGGAATGACGCCGAGGCCCAGCTCTTTGGCTGCGGGCAGTACTTCCAACTCAGGCAAACGACAGTTGAGACTATATTTATGCTGTTCGGAAACCAGGCCGAGGAAATGACGATTCTTGGCTTCACTTTGAGCGATTGCAATCTGCCATGCGGCAAAGTTACTCGATCCTACATAACCGATTTTACCCTGATGAACGGCATTCTCGAACGAACCCCACAGCTCGTCCCACGATATGGCAGGGTCCACATGGTGCATCTGGTACAGCTCAATATGATCGGTCTGTAAGCGGCGGAGGGAACCCTCCAGATGCCGCCTGATTTTGTAGGCTGAGAGGCCAGCTTCGTTATTGGGGCCATCTGTATCATCATGCATGGAGCCATAGACTTTAGTGGCCAGAACCACTTTCTCACGTCTGCCTCCACCCTGGTTGAACCAGCGTCCGATAATTTCTTCGGTAAGGCCGGAATTTTCACCCCAACCGTAGATGTTAGCGGTATCAAAAAAGTTCACGCCTGCATCAAGTGCTGCGTCCATAATGCGGAAAGCTTCTTTTTCATCTGTAGCAGGCCCGAAATTCATAGTACCGAGACAGATTCGGCTGACCTTGAGGCCTGATTTACCCAAATACGAATATTGCATGTTGCTTATCCCTCCTGCGTACCTGATTTGAATTCAGCTATATTTTAACCCAGCCGGGAGGTCAGAACAACTTGGAAAGGCCAATCTCTATTGGCTTATAGGTAAAATCTATTAAAGTCATAGATTGTATATCTTGGTCAAATGACCTTGGAATATGATACAAAAGAGAGAGTTAATATGAGACGTTACTTTATGAATAATTAATGAATGAAATATAAGGAGTGGACAACCCAATGGCAGACGTGAAAAAAATTGCAGTTATTGCAGGTGACGGAATTGGCCCTGAAGTCGTAGCTGAGGCTGAGAAAGTTCTTAAACGTACGGAGGAAGTATTCGGTTATCGTTTTGAGACAGAGCATGCGTTGTTTGGCGGAATCGCGATTGATGAGAAGGGTACACCTCTTCCTGAAGAAACACTGAGCGTATGTAAAAGTGCAGATGCAGTCCTGCTTGGAGCGGTTGGTGGTCCAAAATGGGATAACAACAGCAAAGAGCTTCGCCCGGAAACAGGCCTGCTGGGTATTCGCAAAGCACTTGGATTGTTCTCCAACCTGCGTCCGGCTGTCGTATTTGATTGCCTGAAGGATGCTTCAACTCTGAAGCCTGAAGTACTGGAAGGTACAGATCTGATGGTGGTACGTGAGTTGACAGGTGGGATCTACTTCGGTGAGAAGTTCAGACGTGAAAGTGCACAGGGCGAAGAGGCTGTGGATACATGTGCATATAATGTAACAGAAGTGGAGCGGATCGTTCGTCAGGCGTTCGAAATTGCGCAAGGACGTCGCAAAAAGCTGGCTTCTGTAGACAAAGCCAACGTATTGGAAACTTCCCGTCTCTGGCGTGAAGTCGTGAACCGGGTAGCACCGGATTATCCGGATGTTGAACTGGAGCATGTACTGGTAGACAACTGCGCGATGCAATTGCTGCGTCGTCCGTCCAGCTTCGATGTCATCGTAACGGAAAACATGTTCGGAGATATCTTGAGTGATGAAGCAGCGATGTTGACAGGTTCCATCGGTATGCTCGCATCTGCATCACTGGGAGAGGGCAGCTTCGGACTCTATGAACCGGTACACGGTTCCGCACCGGATATCGCAGGTCAAGGCCTCGCTAATCCGATTGCAACCATTCTCTCTTTGGCATTAATGTTCCGTACAACCTTTGGTTATACAGAAGGTGCGGATGCCATTGAAGCAGCTGTGTCGGATGTATTGAATGCAGGACACCGCACAAGTGATATTGCTGTAGACAAGAGCACAGCGATCAGCACGACCGAAATGGGCGATTTGATCGTGGCGGCTATTCAGAAACAGGCGTAATTATATTATCAACTACAGGCAGCCCTTTGTTTCCAGTTATGGAATGTGCAGAGGGCTGTTCCTTTATCATTTTTGCCACGAAAATTCCTTATTTATAATGATTATAAAAAAATAATGTTTATAATCTTGACTTTAGGAAGTCCGGATGATAACATTTTACTTGTACTTGTTATCAAGTATCAAATCATTTTAATTACAGGAAAAGCGTACGCGTTTTTCTTGATGATGAGCAATCCGCAAGGATGCTTACATAATCCCAAAGGAGGAATTTTTAGTTATGGCAGAACGTTTGGTAGGTAGACCAGCACCGGATTTCGCAATGGAAACAGTATCGGGAGACGGACAAGACTTCGGTTCCGTTAAACTGTCCGATTATCGTGGCAAATGGCTTGTATTCTTCTTTTATCCTTTGGACTTCACATTTGTGTGCCCAACTGAAATTACAGCTTTGAGCGTTGCTTCCGAGCAATTCAAAGCTTTGGATACAGAAATCCTTGGCGTGAGCGTAGACTCCGTACACAGCCACAAAGCATGGATCAATACACCTGTAGACAGCAATGGTCTGGGTCAATTGAACTTCCCACTGGCTTCCGATATCACGAAGCAAGTGGCTAAAGATTACGGCGTTCTGATCGAAGAAGAAGGCGTAGCATTGCGCGGTCTGTTCATCATCGATCCAGAAGGCGAATTGAAATATCAAGTAGTTAACCACAACGATGTAGGCCGTAGTGTTGAAGAAACACTTCGCGTACTGCAAGCACTGCAATCCGGCGGATTGTGTGCAATGAACTGGAAACCAGGCGACACTAACCTGTAAGCCAAGTTAACTTGAACGGTTTTTGTTCAAGCCCTCATCCCGTTAGGGATTGAGGGCTTTTTGCACCCTTTTGACGGAAGTTATCACGAAGTTAATCAAAAGTGTTTGAACAAGCAGCTAAGCGTGTTAATAATATATTAGAAGAAAGTCTTCTTTTTATCTGTTGAAAGAGGAATTGATGGCCTTTAAGGCGAATAGGGTATGGAAACCCGGTAAATATTCCGGTGCTCTGCATTTATAATCTGTACATGAATGTGATACACTGATGGAACTATTCCTTTTTGGAAGTGCTGTAAGTGTACGGGATGGCATTTTAACAAAAAAGTCCCGGCACGTAATAAGGAGGGTGAACAAAAATGAGTTACTGTTGTGGGGCAAGTATGGTTGGAACGAAGGGCACGCTGAAGCATTACCGCACCCAGGTTCATAATGTTCCCCTGCTGTTTTGCCCGGTGTGTCACCGGGTTGAGGTGCATTATAAAGTGGAAAATGAATACGAAATCCTGGCTGAATATGCGCATGGAGACGGTGCATCCGAGATAGACTTTCAAGATTATGTTACAGAAGATGAGGATGCCATTTTCGAAAACTGTGTAAACCGTGAGAGCGAGGATGCCATGGTCATTGTGCAGCGCCAGATTGATATGGCTCTGGATTTGCTCAGGCTCGCGAAGGAAACCAAAGACGAGAAGTGGGAAAGCGAACTTAAACGTCGATTAGCTGTGATGAGTCAGCGCAGACTGAAAATTCAGCATAATAAGACCGGACTATAGATGATCTCGGATATATCACCAATTAAAGATATTAAAAACGAAGCTGATTTGCCTACTGGGTGAAACGGCTTCGTTTTTGTGCTGTGTTCTGGAACTAATTCGAGGTTTTTTTTTAAAATAATTTCCATTCGACACTTTCTCCGATTGACTCTCTTCTATAAACTTGTCTATGATAAAAACAGACTTGCAAAAGAGGCGGAGCAAAAAATGTTCGTGTTTGGGAATAGGAGAAGGTCAGAATGGGACAAACGTATATGATTTTCCGGATCGACTGTTGGTTACCGGGAATAGACCAGCTTGAGTTCCGGACATGCCATCCATATTTTCGGCTCAGCCCCCCAACGAAAGGGCACCGGTAATGAAAAATAAAATCGGCCCTTCCTGTTTCTGTGATGATATGATGTCCGAATGGCAAGTTTATCATTTACGTGAAAAGGAGGAACCTGACATGATTAGTGAATTTCAGGATACAGTGCCTCAACCAACGGATGGTTTCCCGCCTGTGCATCTGGATAACAACAAGTACGAGAATGTACTGGAACATCTGGATAGCGGTATTATGTTGTTTGACAGTCACGGTGTATTGACGTTTATTAACGTTCAGATGGCAAAGTTGTTGGAACTTCCAAGAAGTCTGTTGAGCGGCTGCACCCTGATGCAAATGCTGCATCATCCGCAGATGAGCCGATTCAAGAAAAAGAAAATTTTACGTATCTATCGGGAAACTATTTTTCATCGTAAGCGCTATCATGAATTGATTGATGAATACGGAAGGCATTGGCTGGTTACTGTGACGTACGGTGATCAGATGGATGGCGACTTCTTGTTCAGCGTCAAAGATGTATCTGATTATAAACAAATTGAACAGACCGCTTATCAAAATGACAAACTTGCGATGCTGGGGCGAATTTCAGCATCTATTGCTCATGAAATTCGTAATCCGTTGACTGCAATCCGTGGGTTCATTCAACTGCTCAGGCCCCATTTGCTGCAGCTCGGCAAAGACGAGTACGCTCGAATCATACTGACGGAGATTGATCGGGCGAATGACATCATCTACGAATTTTTGAATTCTTCCAAACCGTCAGCTCCACAGAAGACCGTGATATCCGTCGACTCTTTGCTCAAAGAGGTGGTCTTGCTGACCGAAAGCGAAGGGTTGATGAAGGGATGCGAGATCGTACTGGATGAAGGGGATGCCCCGCTGAATGTGTCCATTGATGTCAAACAGATTAAGCAGGTTATTTTGAATATGGTGAAAAACGCAATGGATGCCATTGAGGAAGTTGGCGAAGAACATACGGGTCTAATTCGAATATCTACCGCCACGGAAAACAAGTTCGTACAGATCTCCATCGCGGATAACGGTCATGGGATGGACCATAACACGCTTGTACGTCTGTTTGATCCGTTCTTCACGACCAAGGAGAGCGGAACGGGGCTTGGACTTTCGGTGAGTTACCGAATCATCAAGAACCATGGAGGCACCATCTCTGTGGATAGCAAAAAGGGCGAAGGCACGCGGTTTATAATTATGTTACCCTTGGTATATTGAGAAAAGCGGGGAGTTAAGGAGTTGGCCATTTGCCAACTCCTTTGTTTTATGTTGCCAATAACGGTTATAGTTAGTAATGAATGCGAATACATAAGCTCCATAACGGAAGGATGAGATGCAGATGGAAATCCAAGGAATGGAACAAATGAATCAACAACTGATGGATCACGTGGGAAAAGTGATTGTGGGAAAAGAGCATACGATAGAGCTGGTAATGACAGCGATCATAGCGTCAGGACATGTGCTGCTGGAGGATGTACCGGGTACCGGAAAAACGATGCTTGCCAAATCGGTAGCCTCTTCATTGGACTGCACATTCCAACGGATACAGTTTACACCGGACTTGCTGCCCTCTGACTTAACAGGGATTCATTTTTTTAATCAAAAAGAAGGGGATTTTGAATTCCGACCCGGCCCCTTGTTTGCCAATCTTGTACTAGCCGATGAGATTAACCGTGCTACACCGCGTACACAATCAAGCTTGCTGGAGTGTATGGAAGAGCGCCAGATCAGTATCGACGGTTCAACGAGACAGCTGGAACGGCCATTCATCGTTATCGCCACCCAGAATCCTGTAGATAACCAGGGAACTTTTCCACTACCTGAAGCGCAGATGGATCGTTTTATGATGAAAATTCGCATGGGTTATCCAAGCAGTGAAGAGAGTGTAGAAATTTTGAGACGTACGGTAGCCAGTCGTTCTGTTGATGATCTCTCGGCAGTGATCAGTCGTGAAGAACTTTTGAAGGCGCAGGATACGTATAAAACAGTGCAAATCAACGAAGATTTGCTACGATATATCATTCAGTTAACCGAAGCGACAAGGCAACATCCAGAGCTCTCGCTTGGCGTAAGTCCACGAGGGGCTCAGGCATTACTCAAGGCAAGTCAGGCATGGGCTGCACTGCATGGCAGAGACTTTGTTTTGCCTGATGATATTAAAGTACTGGCGGAACCTGTGCTGGCCCACCGACTGGTATTCCGTAACAGGATCAGACAACAAGAGGGCTTGGCGGAGCGTATCATCCAGGAACTTCTGAATCAGACAGAAGTGCCTACGGAGAATCTCGCTACAAGCGGGCGTTAATCTTATGGCATTATTATGGCTTGTCCTTGTTGGAGGCATTGTCGTTGTTATACATGGTGTGTGGTTTGGACGACCTGCACTGCGAAAACTCAGATACAGCAGACAATTCAGCAAGCTGCGTTGTTACGCTGGAGATGAACTTGAGATGGTGGAGACGATATCAAATGAGAAACGAGTCTCCGTACCGTGGCTCAGACTTGAATCGATGATGCCAGTGTCGTTTGTTTTTCGTTCCGGCTCAGGTATGGATATTAGTCAAGGCGAAATCTATCAGAACCATAAGAGTATTTTTACGTTAAAACCGTTTACTCGCATTACGCGCAAGCATCCTTTTACATGTACTCAGCGTGGAATTTATCCATTAAATACAGCAACGATGACAGGTGGGGATCTCTTTGGCGTGTGGCGTTCCACCAAACCGATTCCTTTGCAAATGTCTATGATTGTGTATCCCTCATTAGTGAATGCAGAGGATCTTCCTGCAATTTATCAGGTATGGCAGGGAGAAGTGGAAGTATCACGATGGATCGTTGAAGATCCTTTCTTGATTCTGGGTGTTCGGCCTTATGGTGCAGGCGACCCCATGAATCGTATTCACTGGAAAGCGAGTGCACGTACAGGTGAATTACAGGTCTACAAGCAGGGATGGACGGCTGATCCGCAATCCTGGATTGTAGTCAACATTCAGGAATCTGCAGATATGTGGAGTGTTGTTACTCGACCGGAAAAGATTGAGCGGGCACTTCGTTACGCTGCCACGGCTGCAGTGGATGCCATCGGTAGAGGGTTGCCAGCAGGTTTCGCCCATAATGGTTATCATGTGGGTGGAGGCCGCGATACACTTCGGATTGAACCGGATTATGGCACGCCCCATCTGGAACGGTTACTGGAAGCTATGGCTGAGACAGAGTTGAAATGCATGGTGCCCATGGAGCAATTCCTGAATGATGAAGTACGTCTGAATGAAGAAGCACAGCAAATCCGCAGCTATCTGCTGATTACATCCTATGTATCTGCCGCTATGGAGCACGAGATTGCACGTCTGCACGAACAAGGACATCGTGTAACGATTCTCCCGGTAGAGGACGTGAAGGGTAATACGAAGGCGGTGAGTGCATGAGGAACAGACCGGTAGCGACGACCACAGGACTCATAACAATGCTTGCCGTCTTGATGGCTGGCATATACCTTTTTCCGATATTTACGCTTGCTTCATTCTACGCAATGGAACATTTGCCGTACACATTATTCATCCTGGTTGTTCTTGTAGGTTGGTTGGGACAATTCATTCAGCATAAAATTCCAGGTTTTAGCGAGAAAAGTACACTCATTCGTGGACTAGCGGCACTCGTCATAGGATTTCTCTTCGCACTCGTTGTTGGGTTGAGCCTTATTCTCCCGTTGCCGGATATCATCACATTGGTACTGTGTGGAGTCATCTCGGCTTATGCAGGTCTGACCCTCCAGCCAGTCTTTCATTCTGTATTGTTATGGCGCTTGCAGATTATGGGTGTAATCAGTGCAATCGTGCTTATGATTGCTTCGAATTCGTTGGAATTCATGCAGCCAATACGAACCTATACCCTATGGATCTATATTGCCGGAGTGATCAGCTTTGCCTTTTGGCTAGTTGGACGATATATGCTGCAACTGGATCAGGCAATACTCAATGACGGCAAGAGAAGATTGGTATTAAGAGATTTTGCACGTGCGAATCATCAGCGGTTCATGTGGATGTTTATTGTTATCGTAGCGATTGGTGCTTTCCCAAGTTTGGCTGCCTGGCTGGGACCGCTACGTGATCGCTTGCTCGCATGGATCAGGGGATGGTTTGGTCCGATTTCCGGCGAGGAGCCACGATTACCAATGGACAACCCCAATCAGCAGTTAAATATACCGAATGACTGGAGAGAGCCGCCATCCGAGCCCTCAGTCTTCTGGAACATCCTCGGATGGATAGTGATGTGTGCTGTAGCAGGAGCAATTCTGTGGCTGCTTCTGAGGTTGGGACAAAAAACGATAAACAGACTTATGGACCGATTCAAGGGGATGTTACAACCAGGTGAAAAGAAGGCAGAACCACGGACGGAGTATATCGATGTCAGTGAGACGCTTGATGCGCCAGCAAAAGTCCGAAAGAATTGGTTTCGGAAGAAAGAAGCGCCACCTGCACAGGATGCCGAACGTGTTCGGTATTACTATCGGACTTGGATTGAAAGAGCCGCTCATCGAGGCGTGGAAATACAGGGGACACACACTCCGCTGGAGGCTGCACAGACCATTATTCAGAATGGTATGAAGGTAGAAGAAGGTGAGCTGTCTGCGAGACTGCCAGATACGTATAATGCCGTTCGTTATGGAGAGAAAGCTCCCGATCGTTCCGATATGGTTGAGATTGACCGAATCTGGAGATCTTATCGAAGTAAATAAGTCCGGAATCCCTTTACTTTTCTTGTCACGTTCAAGTATCATGAGAGGAACACACAAGTTGGTCAGAAAAGGAGCAGACATTAATGAAGACAAATCATTGCAAAATTGTAGATTGTACGATCCGTGATGGCGGATTGGTGAATAATTGGGACTTTAGCGTGGACTTTGTTCAACAGCTATATGCTGGATTGAATGAAGCTGGCGTTGATTATATGGAAATTGGATATAAGAACTCTCCGAAGTTGCTTAAAGGTGCCGAGGAAGCAGGACCATGGCGTTTCCTGAACGATGATTTCCTGCGTAAAGTTATTCCTCAAAAAGGCAATACCAAACTGTCTGCACTGGTTGACGTTGGACGTGTGGACGAAAATGATATCTTGCCTCGCAGTGAGAGCATGCTGGATCTGATCCGGGTTGCCTGCTACAGCAAAGATGTAGACAAGGCACTTGCACTGGTTCAAACATTCCATGATCGTGGATATGAAACTACACTTAATATTATGGCACTCTCCAATGTTATGGAGAATGAATTGCTGGAAGCATTTGAATTGATCAAAGAAAGCGCTGTGGATGTTGTTTACATTGTAGACTCCTACGGTAGCTTGGACCATAATGATGTGAAATATCTGGTAGAGAAGTTCAAGACTCACTTGCCTAACAAACGTCTTGGTGTTCACACACATAATAATATGCAACTTGCGTTTTCTAACACATTGGTTGCGGCAGAACTTGGCGTTGAACTGCTTGACGCTTCTGTGTATGGTATGGGACGTGCGGCAGGAAACTGTCCAACCGAATTGCTCGTAGCTCATCTGAAAGGAACAAAATACAATCTGCGTCCAGTACTTGGTGTATTGGAACAGTTGATGGTTCCGCTCAGAGAAAAAGAAGAATGGGGTTACATTCTGCCTTACATGATTACAGGTGCGTTGGACGAGCATCCACGTTCAGCGATGGCGATTCGCTCATCGGAAGACAAGGATAAGGTTGTTGATTTCTATGATAAATTAACAACACCAGAAGTGAATTTTGAGAAGTAATATAGTCTGAAATACAGTTGCAAAATAGGAAAACATGGACTCTAACTGGAGATCCATGTTTTTTTAGTTCTTAATGCCTTGTTTTTCTATATATTTGTGAATAAATATTCCTAGGAGTAACTATTTTTTAGTTCACGTATACAAAATTAAATGTTATTATGTACCAGATAGCATGTGTATGCATGTGAATTGAACGTTGGTTAATATGTTTTTTGTCGAATCGTGTAGTAAGTTGTTGAGTTTGGTTAATGTAATTCAGGATAGGTGATCCCGGGAAGGAAAACACGGCATGAAGGTTAATCTGCAAGATCAGAGAAAAATAAGTTGGGTCGCTGTGGGCGGCTTATTATGTTTCCTCGCAAGTCAATGGTTTCGTTCTTCTTCAAGCTCTGATCTGATCATATCGGGTTACCCGGTTTTGACACTCTTGGGTGGATTTGCTGCGGTAGCGGCTTGTATCGGCATCTATAATCAAAGCTGGTTGTTTCGGACACAGAAGCTAACGCTTCGGAGGACATTATTGACAACACTCTTTTTATTGATTGGTCTGTTTGAACTGGTTCATATCGTTTCATTTGCAGAAGAGATTCCAAATGGAGCCATGATGGAATCGGAGTTCTCCTTAATGATGTCAACCATGGGATCTTTGGTATGTTCCGTAGGTTTACTGCTCGTGTATACCTTAAATGAGAAAGAATTTGCATTACCACGCAAATTCTTACTTTTAAGTGGGACATTGGGTACCTTTGTTATTTTGTACATACTGGCTATTCAGGAATGGAGCATGTTGCCGAGTATGCTTGATGGGGAAGTGCTTGGTGGTGTCTTCACCCGAGTTCATCTTATGGTTGGATTGCTCTATGGCATTATTGCAGTTCTTTTGTTTGTACAATGGAAAAAAACCAAAGATGGTGATTTACCAACCATTCTATGTGGCATTCTGTGTTTCTTTTTTGGTGAATGTTATTTTGTTTCAGCAACTGGGGTGAACGATCTCAATCTGTTATTAGGATTGCTGAGTAATTGTATGGCATATTTTTTCATTCAAAAAGGGCTGTATACGTCCGTAGTGGACACACCTTTCCTGCAACAGCAGGTCGCGGAAGCCAAGATGAACTATATTGCTCATCATGATGATGTAACGGGACTTCCAAACCGTCGTCGCCTTTCACAGCAGTTGAAAAAGATGATGGATGATGCCGTGGTGCAGGAACAGCTTGTTGGTGTATTGGTCCTGAATATTAATCGGTTCAAAACCATTAATGATTCGCTTGGACAGCAAGCGGCTAACCGTGTTTTGCGTCAGGTAGGTCAACGACTGAAACAATTGTCCCTTCCAGGAGAAGAAGTCTTTGGATTGGGAAGAGATGAGTTTGCATTAACGATGACAGATTTCAGTTCAACCGATACAGCGTTGCGTCGGACAAGATCCATTTTGCAACTTTTTGAGAAGCCCGTCTTGGTTGATGGCAATGAGTATCATCTGACACTTGGAATTGGGATGGCCATTTTCCCACATGATGGAGAGTCACCACTGGAGATTATTCAGAATGCTGATACTGCTTTGCACAGTGCAAAGGAACAAGGAATGGAACTGAATCGTTTTGCCCATGCGATGCAGATGAAGGCACAGGAGCGTTTGCAGCTTGAGAATGATCTGCGCAAGGCGTTGGATCGAGGTCAGTTCTACCTGGTCTACCAGCCGCAGGTTAATCTGCAAAGTGGGTTAATCGTTGGCATGGAAGCCTTGGTGCGTTGGCAGCATCCGCAACGAGGCTCGGTATCTCCGGCGGACTTTATTCCTCTGGCAGAAGAGAGTGGGCTCATTGTGCCACTTGGCGAATGGGTGCTTCGTGAAGCGTGTGCACAGAACAAACAGTGGCAGGAAGCCGGTTATCGTAAACTGTGTGTTTCGGTGAATCTGTCGATGAGACAATTCAGGCACTCCCATTTGTTGGACAATATCAATGGCATTCTCAAAGAGACGGGACTAGAGCCTGTATGGCTTGAACTGGAGATTACAGAGAGCATGACATTTGATAAAGACCGGTCATTTGAACAGTTGCACAAAATCAAAGAAATTGGTGTGCATATCAGTATTGATGATTTTGGAACGGGATACAGCTCGTTGCACTATCTGAAGGATCTGCCGATTGATCGGCTTAAGATTGACCGTTCATTTGTGAATGAAGTCATGGAGGACAGCAATAACGCCGCGATCGTATCTACCATCACTTCAATGGCGCATCATTTACAACTGAAAGTCACAGCTGAGGGCGTGGAGAACGAAGATCAGATGGTCTTTCTTCGCAATCAACACTGTCACGAGGCTCAGGGTTATTTCTTCAGCAAACCGATTAAAGCCGCTGAATTTGAAAAGCAGTTTTTGAGAGATGTGGATAAGCCTACAGGATAGGGAACAGCGGGGGCGCGAGGGTGCTCCTGCTTTTTTTTGATGGATGCGTAATGAAAAAAATGGAAAATATGACTTGCATGCTATAGAGGATCATGGTATATTATTATTTGTAAAATCACTGTTAAATTCCTAAGGAACTTAACAATAAATCTTCAATCATGCGGGTGTAGTTCAATGGTAGAACTTTAGCCTTCCAAGCTAATAGCGTGGGTTCGATTCCCATCACCCGCTTAACGAAGCAGTACCGAAGCCCTTGCGATGCAGGGGCTTTTTCTATTACCTTAAAAGAAATCCCGTGGTAACAGCGAGCAGAAGATTGTTCTGTTTTCGGAGTGGCGAGTAAGTAAGTATTCTTTAGTTTAATTTATATACCCTTTGCTTTTTTACAATGATCTGGTACAATAACGGAGAAATTGATACTACACATGAATGAGAGGTAACCATACGTCCCATGAAGTAAAACACATGAATTGAACCCCAGTTAACTGCAGACGGTTTTATGACGCAGTCAGCCAGAGCGGCTGAGCAATGAGGGGATTCGTGTGTCCAAATTCAGCTATGGGAAAAGGTATGGAACAAGTAAGCCATTGAGGTTTACGTGTACCCTGTATTTTGGGTTTCTTTGTTCATGCCGTAGCTTACCTTAGATCTGTCTTTGAATGCTTGATCCAACCCTGAATTGCCAAACCGCCGGCTGATGCCAGCGGTTTTTTTTGTTCAGCAAAAAGGATGCAGGAAGGATGAGGCCTCATGATGACATTGGTACGCTTACATGAAGTATCAAAAGAGTGGAACGGTATTGAATTGTTTACAGGATTGAATTTGGAGATTAATGAGGGCGAACGACTCGCCATTTTGGGTCGCAACGGATGCGGCAAGACAACGTTGTTACGCATCATTTTGGGTGAGGAGCATGGTGGTGGACGGATTGAACGTCATATCCCTCAGCAGGAATGGGGGTTCATGCGCCAGCGCTCGGAGATTGAGACCGGGATGAATGTACTGGATGCGGTCCGTCGTGAGAGCGGTCAGATCTATGAAGTGAAACGGAACTTGGAAGAACTGGAACAACGTTTGAGCATGAGCACTGAAGCGGATGAAGAGCTGCTTGCAGCTTATACACTAGTGATGGAGCAATATGAACAGTTGAACGGTTATATGTGGGAGACTGAGGTAGAGAAAGTACTGACCCGCCTTGGATTATCCGCAGAGCATTGGAATAGACCCTATCATTCCTTGAGTGGTGGACAAAAAACAAAGGCTCGTTTGGCGGGGCTACTTGTCAGCAAACCCAAGTTCCTTATCCTGGATGAACCGACGAATCATCTGGATGAGGGAAGCATGCGTTGGCTGGAAGAGTGGTTATCCTCATATGAAGGTACACTGTTATTTGTATCACATGATCGTACGTTTATTGATCAGGTAGCAACAGGAGTCATTGAGTTCAGTCCGGATGCCCTGACCAAATACAAGGGCGGATACTCCGACTACAAGATCCACAAAGAGCGTGAATTACGCGAACAGGAAACGATCTACCGCAGGCAGGAATTGGAACGTAAGGCGTTGGAAGAAACGATTCGAAATTATCAGGAATGGTTCCATAAAGCGCATAATTCGGCGACTGATGTGGAGGTGAAGATCACCCAGAGTTTCTATAAGGCCAGAGCCAACAAAAATATTTCACGTTACCATGCGAAACAAAAACAGCTGGAACGTTTGGAGCGGGAACGGGTGGATAAACCTCGTGAAGCTGCAAAGTTGAACATGGAATTACAGATGAATCCACTGGCTGCACGCCAGCTGCTTGCGCTGGCAGAGGTGAGTTTTTCATATACGGGAGACAAATCATTGCTGCGCAATCTTCGAATCACTGTGGAACGCGGAGATCGGCTTGCTGTACGAGGTCCTAATGGAACCGGCAAGACAACACTGCTGAAGTTGATGATTGGTGAACTGGAACCTTCGCAAGGCAAGGTCACCCGGCATCCACAGCTGCAAATCGGTTACTTTTCACAGGAGCTGGAAGGGCTTCCCGAAAATCTGACGCTGCTGGACAGCTTGCTTACTCTTCCATCCATGACACAAAGTGCGGCACGTACCATTCTGGGATGTTTCCTATTTTCCAGAGATGATGTATTCAAGCGCATTGGGGATTTGAGCATGGGGGAAAAGTGCAGAGTGGCATTTCTGAGACTGTACTTTGGCGGAGCCAATCTGCTGGTGCTGGACGAACCGACCAACTATCTGGACATCGATACCCAGGAAGTCATGGAGAATGTATTAAAACAGGCTTCAGGTGCTTTGGTGCTTGTATCCCATGACCGGATGCTGACGAAGTCACTTGCGAATCGGTTATGCGATCTGGAGGCTGGTGGCACAGCAACTCTGTTTGAAGGAGGTGTGTCGGATTGGGAGCAGTCCACCAAACTTCGGGAGGTGGCGCTGGAGACCCGGGAATCCGATGATGAGCGGTTACGATTGGAGATGCGCCTATCGGAGTTGCTGTCTCCTGTGAGCACTGCTGGAAAAGACAGTCTGACACAGCCCGAGCATTCGAATGAGCGAGCAGTCGAGGCAGCTGAGATTCGCGAAATCCAGCAGCGCCTGAAACAATTGAAAGATAAGGGTGCAAGCATAAATTAGAACATGGACGGCTTGCTATTTCGATCTATTTTGCATATAATTATGAACGATCATCGATGATTACATCGATATAGGTAAGTGTTCAAAAAGATCGGTTTTCAGTACCAAGAAGATGGGATGAAGCTAGAAATGGAGTAGCGGAGCGTAGGAAAACTACGTGAGCAACTACAATGTTTCCGAAGGAAACATACTTCGTAAGCATTTGCTTATTCGGCTGAATGCCATATTCGACGCTGATGATGCCGTCAGGCATCATTCGTAATCAAAAGCGGACTTTTTGACAACCTCTAGAGGTTTAACTTAAAAGCAAACGTGATGATGGAGATAAGTAAGCAGTGCCTCTGGACAGGGAGGAAGCGCCGTAGATTGAGAGCGTTTCTGTAGAACAAGGCTGCCGAAATTCACTCCGAAGCGGTTCCCTGAACCTGTTTGTGTGCAGACACAGAGGCAACAGTAGGGGCAAACGGTTAACGGTCGTTATTCCGTACAAAGTGAGACAGAACCAGTTGCAGGCCAGAAGGGCCACGCAGCAATGGATGTCTAACAAGGGTGGTACCACGGTCTTTTCGTCCCTTCAGGGGAGAGAAGGCCTTTTTTTGTTGCAAAAACACCACAAAAAGGGGGCAATTACACATGAAAGAACGTTTAGAGGCATTGAAGATCGAAGCGCTGGAGCAGTTGTCTGGTGTGAATGATCCGCAGACGCTCAGTGATCTGCGTGTAAAGTATTTGGGGAAAAAGGGTGCATTGACTGAAATTTTGCGTGGTATGGGTGCACTTAGTGCGGAGGAACGTCCAGTTATTGGTCAAGTAGCCAATGATGTTCGGGCTGCCATTGAGGAAGTCATCGACAGCAAGCAGGATCAGTTCCAGAAGGAAGAGACGGCGAAGCGTCTGCAATCCGAGAAAATTGATGTGACTCTGCCAGGACGTCGTGGACGTCAAGGCGGACTGCATCCACTGACCAAAGTGGTACAGGAGATCGAAGATATTTTCATCGGTATGGGATACCGCGTTGCGGAAGGTCCTGAAGTCGAAATGGATTATTACAACTTTGAAGCATTGAATCTGCCGAAGAATCACCCGGCGCGCGATATGCAGGATTCCTTCTATGTTACCGAAGACTTGTTGATGCGTACCCATACATCTCCGGTTCAAGTACGTACCATGCAGAGCATGAAGGGCGAAGTGCCTGTCAAAGTCATCTGTCCAGGTAAAGTATACCGCCGTGATGACGACGATGCGACGCACTCTTTCCAATTCAACCAGGTTGAAGGTTTGGTCATCAGCGAAAACATTCGTATGAGCGATCTGAAAGGAACCCTGTTGCAATTCGTGCGCGAAATGTTCGGTTCCCACACAGAAATTCGTCTGCGTCCAAGCTTCTTCCCGTTCACAGAGCCAAGTGCAGAAGTGGATGTAACCTGTGTACAATGTGGCGGCAGCGGCTGTCGCGTATGTAAGCAAACAGGCTGGCTTGAAATTTTGGGCGGCGGTATGGTTCACCCGAAAGTACTGGAAATGGGTGGATACGATCCGGAGAAATACAGTGGTTTTGCATTTGGTATGGGCGTAGAGCGTATCGCGATGCTGAAGTATGGTGTCGATGATATCCGTCACTTCTACAACAGTGATCTGACCTTCCTGAAGCAATTCGGACGGCTGTAACTTTAAGACAAGAAAGATTAACCATATAGAGCAAGCGAATGAACCGGGAACACCAATTTATAGATGAAGGAAGTGAACGTCCATGAGAGTATCGACAGATTGGCTGTCTGATTATATTTCCCTTGAAGGTGTGACGCCACAGGAATTGGCGGAGAAAATCACCCGTGCGGGTGTCGAAATTGATGTAGTGGAGAACCGCAACAAGGGCGTCAATAAAGTTGTTGTAGGTTATGTGAAGAGCAAGGAGAAACACCCCGATGCAGACAAACTGAATGTATGTGTCATTGATGCTGGTCAGGAAGAAGATCTTCAGATTGTGTGTGGTGCGAAAAATGTGGATGCAGGCCAAAAAGTAGTCGTAGCCCTTGTTGGAGCGAAGCTCCCTGGTGGACTGGATATCAAAAAAGCCAAACTGCGCGGTGTTGTATCCCTTGGCATGATCTGTTCCGCCAAAGAGCTGGGCATGAACGATAAATTGTTGCCGAAAGATCAGCAGGAAGGTATTCTCGTTCTGCCGGAACAAACGGAGGTTGGCACGCCAATCAGCCAGGTTCTTGGTCTCGACGATCATGTGCTTGAACTGGACCTGACACCGAACCGTTCCGACTGTCTCAGCATGCGTGGTGCAGCTTATGAAGTGGGTGCCATTCTGGGTCGTGAAGTGAAGCTGCCAAGTCCCAAAGACCAACTGGTTGAAATTGGTGATGCAGCCGTGAATCATATCTCTGTAGAGATCAAGGCACAGGAGCAATGCATTCACTATGCAGCTCGTTATGTAACTGGCATTAAGCTGGGTGCTTCCCCGCTGTGGATGCAAAACCGTCTCATGGCGGCAGGTGTTCGCCCAATCAATAACATCGTTGATATCACGAACTATGTCATGCTGGAATACGGTCAACCGCTACATGCATTCGATGCGGATAAGCTGGAAAAGGGCCATATTGAAGTGCGGATGGCCAACGAAGGCGAAACGATTGTTACGCTGGATGGACAGGAGCGCAAGCTGGAGCCGCACATGTTGCTCATCACGGACGGCGTGAAACCTGTAGCCATCGCTGGGGTTATGGGTGGCGAGAATTCCGAGGTATCGGAAGGCACGGTGAATCTGTTGCTGGAGTCCGCCAAGTTCGACGGCGGAACCGTTCGGAAAACGTCGCGCCAACTGGGGCTACGTTCCGAAGCAAGCATGCGTTTTGAGAAGGAAGTAGACCCGGGTGCGGTGATTACGGCTTTGGATCGTGCGGCTGAACTGATTCAGCGTTATGCTGAAGGTGAAGTGCACCAGGGAATCGTGGAAGCTGGAGCAGAAGCTGCGGAGAAACGTGTAATTCAATTGTCGCTGGACAGACTGAATCGTTATCTGGGAACTGATCTGTCTTTGCTTGAGGTAAAAACGATCTTCGCTCGCTTGCACTTTGCATGTGGTGATGCTGATCAAGGATTGCTGGATGTGGAAGTGCCAACACGCAGAGGGGATATTACGCTCGATGTAGACTTGTTTGAAGAGATTGCACGCTTGTACGGATACGACAACATTCCAACCACATGGATTGAAGGACCGACGACTCCAGGGGCATATACACGTTCTCAAGCGATGCGTCGCACCATTCGTGGATTGCTCTCCGGCAGTGGCTGGCAGGAAATGATCAGTTACTCCTTTGTACACCCGGATAAAGCGACATTGTTCCCGGCATTGACACAAGGCAGTAAAGCCGTGAAACTCGCGATGCCTATGAGTGAGGACCGCAGTGTGCTTCGTACGAGTATTTTGCCGCAAATGCTGGATGCAGCGGTGTATAACATGAACCGTAAACAGGATTCACTGGCTGTATTTGAAGTGGGCAATGTGTTCTTCACTGAAGAAGATCAGTTGACCAAGCAGCCACATGAGATTCCGGTACTGGGCTTGCTGCTCACCGGTAATCGTGCAAGCCAGCAGTGGAATGTTGGAGCGGAGAAAGTAGACTTCTTTGATCTGAAAGGTGCTCTTGAGCATCTGTTCGCCTATGTAGGTCTGGAACAACGCATTCGCTTGGTAGCAAACAGCCCTGAAGGATTCCATCCGGGACGTTCCGCATCGGTTTACCTGGAAGGTAAGGATGGCGGGGAAGGCACATTGATCGGTACATTGGGTCAATTGCATCCGGAACTGCAACAGCAGTATGATCTGAATGATGTGTACATCGCAGAGATTGCACTTGAATCGATCTACAGCGAAGCAGACGCTGACATTCGTTATCGTGAGCTTCCGCGTTTCCCAGCCATGGAACGTGATATCGCGGTTGTTGTGAATGAGGATGTTGAAGCTGGAGATATGCTGCGCGCCATTCGTGAATCGGCGGGTGAATTGTTACAAAACGTACAGGTATTCGATGTGTTTACTGGTAGTAAACTGGGTGAAAACAAGAAAAGCGTGGCGATGGCACTGGTATACCGGAATCGTGAACGTACACTCACCGATGAGGAAGTTACTGAAGTTCATGCCCGTGTAGTGGCTCGTCTGGAAGAGCAATTCGGAGCGGAATTGCGTAAATAGGACAAAAGAAGATTTTTTGAACAAAGATTAGCAGGAATTGTTTGAAGTCACATCGAATCCTTAGCATTAGAGGATCGATGTGACTTTTTTGTGATTACAGCTTAGAATCAACATACAGACTTGAAGGAGGGCACAACTGTGACTACACCTGATCGTACACGCGTCACCGTAGAGATCTACGGGACTTCCTATAAACTGGTTGGCAGCAGTGCCGACTATATGAAACAAGTAGCTAACCTGGTAGATGAGCGTATGGGCGCGATCTCCAAGCAAAATTCCCGTCTGGATACTCCGCGTATTGCGGTACTGGCGGCTGTACATATGGCTGAACAGTCTCTTCAGACTCAGGAAATCCGTAATGAACTGAAGATGCTCACTGGAGAACGTACAGAACTGAGAAACGAATTGAATCGGTTAAACGCCATACAAAATGAACATCAACAAGAATTGGAACGGCGTGACCAGGCTCTTGCTGATTTGCAACAGCTGAAGATTGAAGCTGAGCAGGCGTTGCAAAAGTCCGAATCGGACAAAAATTCAGAGATAACCAAGTTGAATAAGCTGCTGGAGCAAGAACGCGCTCAAGCAACGGAGCGAGTGCAGAAATTGCAGGCCCAAGCGACGGCACAACTGAAGGAAGCAGAAGCCAAGGGAACGAAACAGCTGAAGGAAATGGAAGAGAAAGCGGCTAACCAGCTTAAAAATGCACAGGCACAGGCTGCTTCCCAGCTCAAAGAAGCTCAGAACCGTTCTGCAGCCGAATTGCAGCAGGTGCAGGCCAAAGCTGCGGCGCAATATAAAGAGTTGCAGGACAAGACTGCAGCTCAATTAAAAGAAGCCGAAAGCCGTGCCGTTGCAGAACGTCAACAGATTGAAGCCAAGGCTGCGCAGCAGGTCCAGACAGCCAAGGAAGAAGCCGAGTCGGCCATTTTGTCAGAGTTGGAGCAGGCAGAGAGCAATCTGAAGAAAGCTCAGGAAGAAGCAGCGCTGCAATATAACGAACTTCAGCAACAGATGGAACTTCGTCTTCAACAGGCTGAAGAAAAAGCGCTGCAACAGACACAAGAGCTCACGGATCAGGCGAATCAGGAACGGTCTGCCTTACAGGAACAAGCGGAGCAGAAGCGCCTGACTGAGATAAATCAGTTGAATGCGGAGTTCAAGGCGTTATCCGAGCAGTTGGAACTCGAATGGATGGAGAAAGAAGCAGCCTTCGAGGAACAATTGCAGCAAGCCAAGGAAGCAGCAGCGTCCCAAGCGAAAGAAGCCGAAGCGGCGGCAGAGGCCTTATTGCAAGAAGAACAGGGCAAGCTCAAACAGCAACTTGAGGAACAACGTAAACAGGCGGAGACTCGACTATTAGATGTCGAAGAGCAATTAGAAGAAGTGATGACCCAGCTCATCAGTGCACAGGACATGGTTGCAGAGCAAGAACAGCAGCTTCAGCACGAGCGTGGTCAATTGGAATCGTTACGTCATGAGCATGGGGTCCGTAAACAGGAGCAGGAAGTTCAGACTCGCCGAATTACGGAACTGGAGCAACAACTGGAGCAGTTGAAAGAGGACCGTTCCCAGTTGCAGGAGCTTCTGCGTGAAACGGAACAGGCTGCCCAGCAATCCCGTGATTCACAGGAACAATGGAAGCAGAAGTATAATGAAACTGTGGATAGAGAAACCTCTCTCACAGCACAGCTACGCAAACTTCAGGAGCAACATGCACAGCTTGAACAGGAAGCCCAAAAGCTTCGTGAGGCTGAAGTGAAGTCGGAAGAGGAACAGCGCAGACTGCATAAAGTGCTTGAACAGGCTCATGCTGCGGTGCGTACATTGCAGAATGAGATCGGCACGCTTACGGAACGTGAGCAGTCCTTGAAGGATCTTGCTGAGCAGCGATTGGCTGAGATCGGAGACCTGGAGAATCAGATTCTTGAAGTTGCTGAACAAAATGAAACGTTGGAGTCTGGTGTGCAATCCCTTCATGATGAATTGTCCGTGGTGAAGGAAGAGTCTCGTTTCAACCATGAAGAGGCTGTGCAATACCAGAAGGATGCAGAGCTTTTGGAAGAGAAACGCAATCAGCTTGAAGGTGAGCTAAATGTTGTTCGGGAAGAGCTGAATCGACTTCAGGATAACTATAAACAAATCCGTAATGATTACAGTGATGCATTACAACGTGAAGAGAATTACAGTTCCAAGCTGGATGAACTGAGCAAAGAGAAACAGGAGATTGTGAACGCACTTGAAGAAGCAAGTCAATCTTCAGCTAAACTTTCCGAGCGTTACTCTGAGCAAGAGAACCGGCTAGCCCAGACTGAGGAAGAAGCGTTGGAGTGGCAGATCAAATACGAAGAGCTGTCAGCCAAACAGGCCGAGTTGGCATCCCGTCTGGAACAGTTGACGAGACGTGAAGAAGAACTTCGCTCAAGTGTTGAACAAGCAGAGCAGAACGACCAGGTGTGGCAACGCCGTGCAGATGAATGGGCGGCTCAGGAACAATCCTGGCAGGAACGCTGGGCTGCACTTGAGAATGAACTGACGGTTTGGAAGAGAGAAAGTGCGGCAAGTAGTGAGTTGCTGGAGGGACTGGAGCAAGAACGACAGCAGCTGGACAAGTTACGTGCAGAAGCGACCCAAGAGAAAGAGATCATGGAAACTGAACTGCTTGAGATGGGGGAGCGTTACGAACTAGCGGCCAATCAATTACGTTTGTTACAGGTTGAACGTGAAATGGAGCAGGAGAAGGCAGAGCAACTGAACACGGAATATCGTCAGTTGCATGATGAATATACGAAATTGCAGACGGAATATAACGAATGGATTGAATTGATTGAACAGGACCAGACCTAGCGGAATGAATGTAGCAGAACTGGCTCATGGGCAACGTACTCTGGTACAATTTGTTATACTAAAGAAGGAGCTCCCGTCGCTGCGGGGGCTCCTTGTCTTGAATACTATTCTTCAACGATAATTTTGGAGATCATGCTGCTGTGTCCTGAACCGCAGAAGACAGAACAGGACATTTCAAACTCACCAACTTTGTCCGGGGTTATGACTTTGGAGCTATTTCTGGTATCCAGTTGAAGATTCAGCTCAGGCACCAGGATACCGTGATTTCCGTTTTCATTTTTATAAACAATGTTAACGGGAACGCCTTTTTTAAGATGGTACTCAGGTTGATCGAATTCATAGTTACTCGCCTTGATGACCAATTCTTCACTGGCTGTAACTCCAGCATCAGCATCGGATCCATTGCTGCCAGATTCTGCGGACTGTTTCACTCCTCCACATGCAGTGAGGACCAGAATTAACATACAGGCAGCAAGCCATGTTATGCCTTTCTTCATCATGTGCCTCCTTAAAGCGTGATATGGATAAAATTTGAATGATTGCTCCAGTCATCATACCGCAATATGTGGATGCCTGTACACGCTGCGTATGTCGTTTTTTTGAAAATTGTACGTGTACGGCAGAGCGTGTGCACTGCCTGAATGAAATAAACCCCTTCCGGCCCAGGGCCTTCAGAGGTTTAGGAGAATACATGGGGACGTTAAGGTGAAGTGGAGATTAACTTTTGGAGCTTCGTCCGGCATCAAAAGGGGTGGATACCGGGATGAAGAGATCGATAATCCCGATAACCAGCGCAGCGAGAATGGCACCGAGCAGGCTGACTTCAACATGATCTACAACATATTGACCAAGCCAAATCACCAGTGCGCTAACGATAAATCCGACAATACCGCGACCAAACGGGTTGACTCTTTTGCCGAAGATACCTTCAACGATCCAGCCGAGCAGGGCAATGACAAGAGCAAGCAACAGAGCGCTCCAGAAGCCACCAACGGCGAATCCGGGAACGATCCAGCTGACCACCATTAATACAATTGCAGCGATGACAAATCGCACGACATGTCCCAGGAAATTCATGGTGTTTACCTCCTTTTATTCGGATTGAACTGAGCAGGGCAACTCCAAGGGGATGGAGAGGTTGCACAATCCTGACACCTGTAGTTTGTGGTGTTATGGTTGAAGTTATGTGTGGAAGGATTCGTTAAATAGCGTAAGAAAGTTTCTTTCGTTATAATACAGATATAGTTTGGAAGGAGTTGTACACTTGGACACGAAAATTTTACACACACTGGAATATCGCAAAATTTTAAATACATTGCTTAGCTTTGCCCAGACGACCATGGGAAAAAAGAAAGCGGAGCAACTTGAACCAAGCAGTGAACTTGAAGAAGTGAAGCGGTTGCTGCAGCAAACCGATGAAGCCTTCACATTTGATCGCTTGAAAGGCTCACCGTCGTTTGGGGGAATTGTAGATATTACGGCTTCCATCAAACGTGCTGAAATTGGAGGCACACTTAACCCTCACGAACTTCTGGGAATATCCAATACAACCTTTGCGGCGCGGCGATTGAAACGTCAGATTGGTACTTTGCATGAAGATGAGCCCATCGAATCATTGTTCTATATCAGTGATCAACTGTCAGAGCAAAAAACGCTTGAGGATGCCATCAAAATCTGTATCGACGATAATGCAGAGGTTGCCGACAGTGCAAGCGTAACGTTGGCGCAGATTCGTCGTGAGCTGCGAGGCGGAGAAGCGCGGATTCGCGAAAAACTGGATTCCATGATTCGTTCCTCTACCGTATCCAAGATGCTTCAGGATCAGCTCATCACCATCAGAGGAGACCGTTTTGTTATCCCGGTGAAAGCTGAATATCGTTCGTACTTTGGCGGGATTGTGCACGATCAATCCGGTTCGGGTGCGACATTGTTCATTGAGCCGGAATCGATTGTTGCAATGAACAACAAATTACGTGAAACCCGGATTCGGGAAGAACGCGAAATAGAAATTATTTTGCAGAAATTGACGGCACTTGTCAGTGAGCAGGGAGAGTGGCTGTTGTATGATGTCGACTTGCTGGGATCACTTGATTTTATCTTTGCCAAAGCACGTCTGGCTCGTGAACTGAAAGCAACATTGCCTCGCATGAATGACCGCGGGTTCCTGAAGCTCAAGAAAGGCCGTCATCCACTGATTCCAATTGAAAACGTAGTTCCAATTGACATAGAGTTGGGCAATGATTATACATCCATTATCGTGACAGGTCCCAATACGGGTGGTAAAACGGTAACGCTCAAAACGATTGGATTGCTGAGCCTGATGGCCATGTCCGGTTTATTTGTTCCGGCTGAGGATGGCAGTCAGTTATGTGTATTTGATGCGATCTATGCAGACATTGGGGACGAGCAGAGTATCGAGCAGAATCTGAGTACTTTCTCCAGTCATATGACCAACATCATTCGCATTCTGAAAAACATGACACCAAAAAGTTTGGTATTGCTTGATGAACTTGGCGCAGGGACAGATCCGGCTGAAGGTTCCGCACTGGCGATCTCCATGCTGGAGCATATGCACCGGACGGGATGTCGCATGGTTGCAACCACTCACTACAGTGAACTGAAAGCATACGCATATGAGCGTAAAGGTGTCATTAATGCCAGCATGGAATTTGACATCAACACACTGAGTCCAACCTATCGCCTTCTGGTGGGTGTACCTGGACGAAGTAATGCATTTGCCATTGCAGAGCGACTGGGACTGCCGGGTTACATTCTCGACTACGCCCGTGGCGAAGTGAAGGAAGAGGATCAACGGATTGAACACATGATTGCTTCTCTTGAAGAGAACCGTCTTACGGCTGAACAAGAGCGTGAGAAGGCAGAGAGCTTGCGCCAGGATATGGAGAAATTACGCAGTCGTCATCAGACCGAACTGGAGAAGCTGGAACAGCAGCGTGATCGCCGGATTGAAAAAGCAGAAGAAGATGCACGCAGCATTGTGGACAAGGCTCGCGCGGAAGCGGAGAAGATTATAGCCGATCTTCGCCTGTTGGCTATGGAAGAAGGTGCTTCCGTGAAGGAGCACAAACTCATTGCTGCCCGCAAACAGCTGGACGAGGCAGAACCGGAGAAACGCAGAAAAACGGTCAAGAAGGCGGCAACAGCGCCGAAGACTCGTGCTATCGGTCCTGGTGATGAAGTGCTTGTCTACAGTTTGAATCAAAAAGGCCATGTTGTAGAGATGGCGGGCAGCAAAGACGCTATGGTACAACTGGGGATTATGAAAATGAAAGTTTCCCTGGATGACCTGGAACTGCAGCAATCGGCTCCCGCAGCCAAACCGAAACAAAAACCGGTAACGGGTATGAAGCGCACACGTGATGACAATGTGAAAAGTGAATTGGATCTGCGTGGTACCAACCTGGAAGAAGCCCTGATGGAGACAGACCGGTTCATTGATGAAGCTTTCCTTGCCAACCTGGGCCAAGTTTATATTATTCATGGTAAAGGTACAGGAATTTTACGTTCCGGTATTCAGGATTACCTGCGTAAGCATAAACATATTAAAAGCTACCGGCTGGGCAATTACGGAGAAGGCGGGAACGGTGTGACCGTCGCAGAATTGGAATAGCCGGTCCATGAATCAATGATATTCTGCGACCTTATTCATGAAGGTCGCAGATGGGGAGAGGGGAACGGTGCGTGATAGAAAGCATTGACCAATTGCTGTCTCATCCCTTGGGGATGGTACTCGGTTTTTTCTCGGTAGCGATTATGGAGCTGCTTGTATTTCTGGCTTGCTTCGAACTGGTGACTAAGTATAAATGCTGGACGGAGATCAAGAAGGGCAATGTGGCCGTTGCGATGGCTACAGGAGGTAAGATCTTCGGGATCTGCAACGTATTGCGGTTCTGCATACAAGCGAAATCTTCGGTATATGAAGCCATGACGTGGTCATTTGTAGGGTTTATCCTTCTGCTCATTGCCTACTTTTTGTTCGAATTCCTGACACCCGTGTTCTCCATTGATAAGGAGATCGAATCGGATAACCGAGCTGTCGGATTGATATCCATGATTATTTCAGTCTCGCTGTCGTTTGTAATTGGCGCGAGCATTATCTAGGGGGATCGGTCATGAAGATATTGATACGAATTCTGTTTGCGGCATCGATCGTGTTTTTTGCCATCGGTGTCATCTATGTAATGAATACATGATTATATGAAAGAGAAAGGTTGATCAATATGGAAACAACAGTATGCCCTTGGTGTCAGACGGAGATTGTATGGGATGAGGAGCTCGGTCCTGAAGAAGAGTGTCCTTATTGCCACAATGAGTTAAAAGGATACCGTACACTCAACATTAACATCGATGATGAAGAGAACGATGAAGCTGAGGACGACATCTATGATGTAGACGATGTAACGAACGAGAAACAGACTACGGATCTTTCGGATCTGTGGGGGGATGAAGTCGAACTCAAATTGCCGGAGTTGCGAACGTTAACCAAATACGCGGATGAAGGTAATGATCTCATTCAGTATGAACAAGGTGTACAGAAGCAACTTGATCATCAGGAAGAAGTACCAGAGTGCCCGAATTGCCGCGAATTCATGATTCTCGCAGGTACACAAGCTGCAACGCAGGATAACTTCACACCAGTTGCTAACGCAGCTTCAGGCGAAGGGTCACTATTGGCATCACCGTTTAAAGTATTGACCTATGTATGCTCGGGATGTTTCCAAGTTCAATACAGTCTGTCTGAGGAAGATCGTCTGCGTCTGATCAAGAACCTGAGTACGCAGGAATAAACATTTCGGAGATTCTAACCAATTTCATAGCAATCCTGAAGATTCATCATGTTTTCCTCTTGCTTGGGGCACGTTAACCCTAAGACCTACCTGTACATAGTTCACTTCAGGTGGATGAAGGAGGAGCAGATGAAGATTACTTTAGGCCGACAATCCATTCTGCTTTTGGGCGTGAATGGATTGTTTGCGTTAGCCGGAGCGCTGTCGGGAACCTTTTTGAATGTGTTTCTGTGGAAAAGCCGTCCGGATTATGCCATGTTGGGGTGGTTCACTCTCAGCCAGCAACTGGCCATTGGACTGACATTCTGGCTTGCTGGCAAATGGGTCAAGGAACACAATAAAATGAGTGCACTACGACTAGGTACTGCGCTGTCCGGCATATTTTATATGATAGTCCTCTGGGCTGGGTCCAAAGCTGTAGACTGGATATGGCCTCTGGGTATGCTACTAGGTTGTTCCTTGGGGTTATTCTGGATTGCATTTAATGTTGTGTATTTTGAAATAACGGATCGGGAAAACAGGGATCTATTCAATGGCTGGGTCGGGTTACTTGGTTCGATGACAGGAATTATAGGTCCATGGTTCTCCGGTCTGATTATTACTCGCATGACAGACAACACAGGATATCGGCTCATCTTCACGGTATCACTCGTTATTTATGTCATAGCAGTAGTTTTTAGTTTTTTTCTGAAAAAAAGAAAGGTGAGCGGTACATACCGCTGGTCGGAACCTTGGATACAGCTATCCAAGCGGGATAGTCCCTGGAGGACCTTAGGCTTGGGTTTATTCGCTCAGGGTGCACGTGAAGGTGTCTTTGCCTTCCTGATTGCACTGCTTGTATATTTGGCTACCGCACAGGAGTACAAATTGGGGCAGTTCTCACTCATCACTTCTGCTGTGGCACTAGTAAGTTATTGGGCAGCCGGGAAATGGTTCAAACCACAGTATAGATCAAAAGGCATGTTCATTGGAGCCCTCATTCTGCTCGTTGTGCTTCTTCCTCTTCTCTGGAAAGTGACCTATGGTACCCTGTTAATCATGGGGATTGGGAGTGCTGTTGCGATGCCGTTATATGTATTACCGATGATATCAGCGGGATTCGACATGATGGGCACAAGTGGCGAAAATGTAGAGAAAAGGGTTGAACTTGTCGTTTTGAGAGAGTTATGCCTGATGCTTGGCAGACTATGTGGATTGGCCATATTTATTGTGACGGTCTTAAATGCTCCGTCTCTACGCATGTTAACCTGGCTTATTATTGTCCTCGGTGCTTCTCCGCTAATTGGATGGCTCTTTATGCGCAAGTTATTGAACCGAACGGAAGGGCAAGAGCCCTCGGCTTAGCAGGCTTCACAATATATAAACAGGGTACAGCGGCGGGAAAAGAGAACTTTCCGTGTGCTGTACCCTGTTTGTAATTGTATTGATTCATTTGTTGGTTATACAGGAGATGGTTTATTTGTACGTGTGAGAGAGAACAGATCCATATCAGGGTTTTGTTTGCCAGTAATAGCATCCACAATTAAGGAAGCAGCAATCATGCTGTATACGGTCCCGTTACCTCCATACCCTTCTACAAAGTACGAATTCGGATAGTCTGGGTGTGGACCGATTAACGGAAGACCATCATGGGTGCTTCCAAAGACAGCCTCCCAAGCGTAATCGACTTCGAGATCAGGTAATGGGAAATACTCGGCAATCTTCTGTAGCAAAATCTCACCTTTATGAACCGCCTTGATAGCCCGTTGTTCTTCTCGAGGACGATTCTCATCAAGTCCACCTGCAATAATTCTTCCGTCTGGAGTTGTGCGCATATATAGATAAGGTCGTTCGGTCTCCCATATCATGCATTGCTTATACCAGCTGCTGAGATCCTTTAGTGGCTTGGTAGCGATAGCATAGGTGCTTTGAAGGTATGCGCCCCTGTCCTTTTTAATTTCTTGTGTTTCATAGCCTGTTGAGAAAATAACATGTTTGGCACGTACAGTGCCATGAGGTGTGTAACATAGGACACCATTTTCATCATAATCACAATGGGTGAATTCACTATGAGCATAGACTCTTGCTCCTTGACGTGAGGCTGAGTGGAATAGTGAGTGAACCAAACGATAGGGATTAACCTCAGCATCCCCGCTTGTGTATAATGCAGCACGTTTGCTGAACGGGAATAGTGCACTGATTTTTTCCTGATCCCACAGCTCCACATCAAATCCATAATGTTTCAGGTTACGATATTCTTCCTCCAGCAACGATACATCTTCCTCGTGACTGGCACAATAGAGACTTGTACGGGGCAAAAACCAAGGATCAATCTCAAGCTTCGATGAAATTTTTTCGAGATGGTGCATGGCATCCCGGCATAATTCGTAGAATCGAACACCGCGTTCTTCTCCAAATGTCTGGATACAAGAGGTGAGCGTTTTGTCATTCGTATATTGGAGCAGGCCCGTATTTGCCATACTACTGCCATAACCGATATCTCTTTTGTCAATAACAACGGTGTCAATCCCCTGATCCGTCAAAAGCTTGGCAGACAACGCGCCTCCCATTCCACCACCGATGATTAGACAATCACAGGACAGGTTTTCTTGCAAAACAGGATAATGGGGATGGGAAGCAAAGGTAGTTGGCCAAAATGTTTTTCCGTTAATAAGTTCCATAATTGATCACCTCTGTTGAATATAGTTGAAGTATACTTTTTCAGGTTAGGGTAACAATAAATTCGCAATAACTTTAGATTAAGGAGGTTAGATATACATGCAAAACTCACAAATGCAAGCACTGAGCCCAAAGGAACTGAACTATATTGCGGATTCAATTTCCAATGAGGAAATGTTAATCAAACAATGTGCAGCTACAGCCTCCATCACACATAATCCGCAAATTCAACAGGCGCTGAATCATTATGTTCGCTCACATGAGCAGCATCTGAATACTCTTGTCAATGCGTTACAGCAACATCAATCTCTTGCACCAGCGCAATCACAGTAAAGTTCAAAACATGACAAGTTATTTCAAAGTATAGGAGGAAAATACGTGTACACTCAATCTTTGTCATCTGGTGGAAATTTTATGCAGGAGCAGGATCTGCTGAAGTCGATTCTTGCAGATTTAAGACGAACCTCACGCGAATATACGACTGCGACAACGGAAGCTTCCTGCCCCATGACACGTCGAATGTTCACAGACCTGACGAACGATACCCTAAGATTACAAGGGGAACTGTTCAATCTGATGCAGCAAAACAACATGTATTCTGTCTCATCCAAGGCACTTCGTCAGGATGTGGACAAGCAAATTCAGTCCGCCCACCAGACCCAACAAAAGTGTCAGCAATTCATTCAGGAAAAGAATACGCAGAACAGTTCATATAGCCAAGCTCCTAATGTGTCTCAGCATCAACCGAATTACGGTAACCCTTATTACATGTAACCTTTGCAAAAGAGGTTTGAAGCACCTAACGTTACAGGACCATACCACCGCTTGCCTGAATTCAGGGCAGGCGGTCTTTTGTCTATGCATCAACGTCAAATTCATGTAATATAAGTATTAATTCATTTTCAGGAACCTGGATGACGCTGGAGGGAAAACCATGAAAGATTTGAACGATCTGCAATTAAAAGTTCTGGATCTGCTGAAGGAAGACGCGAGAAGGACTCCCGCACTGCTGTCGACGCTGCTGGGGGAGTCGGAAGACAAGATCAAGAACGCCGTGGCACAGCTAGAACAAGACCACGTCATCGTGAAATACGCAACCGTCGTGAACTGGAGCAAAATAGATGATGAAAAAGTAACGGCCCTGATTGAAGTGCAGATCACGCCGGAGCGTGGTCGTGGTTTTGAAGGGATTGCCGAACGTATTTATCTCTATCCGCAAGTAAAGTCCGTATATCTCATGTCCGGTGCATACGATCTGCTCGTTGAAGTGGAAGGTGGCAACCTGCGTGAAGTCGCTAATTTTGTGTCGGAGAAACTGTCTCCGATAGACTCTGTACTTTCAACCAAAACGAATTTTATTCTTAAAAAATATAAGCAGGACGGGATTATCTTTGAAGACCATCAGGAAGACAACCGTCTCATGATCTCGCCGTAAAGGAAGATGTGTCATGATAGTGAATGAACAGACAACCGGGAACAACAAGAAAATGACATCTTATCTGGCACCCCTCGTGCAGCAGATACCTCCATCCGGAATTCGTAAATTTTTTGATCTGGTTGGAGACAACAAGGATATTATCACATTGGGTGTGGGTGAACCTGATTTTGTTACCCCTTGGCATATGCGTGAAGCTTGTGTATACTCGCTGGAAAGAGGTATGACCAGCTACACATCCAACGCAGGTATGCCGAAGTTGAGAGAAGCCATCAGTGAATATCTGGATACTCAGTTTGATACCAAATACGATCCCAAGGATGAGATTATTGTTACCGTGGGTGGCAGTGAAGCGATTGACTTGGCTTTGCGCGCATTAATCGTACCTGGCGACGAGATTCTCATTCCTGAACCTTCGTACGTGGCGTATTCACCAATCGCTTCTATCGGTGGCGGTATACCCGTTGGTGTTGAAACCTATGCGAAAGATCAGTTCAAGTTAACGGCCGAAGCACTTGAAGCTGGTATCACACCGAAGTCGAAAGTGGTTATTCTGTGTTATCCGAGTAATCCCACTGGAGCCATCATGACGTATGAAGAGTGGTTGCCTATTGCTGAAGTGATTAAAAAGCATGATCTGATTGTGATCGCGGATGAAATTTACGCTGAATTGACGTATACGCAAAAACATGTTAGCTTTGCAGCTATCCCTGACATGAAGGAGCGGACCATTCTCGTAAGCGGATTTTCGAAGGCTTTTGCAATGACAGGTTGGCGGATCGGTTACATGTGTGGTCATCCTGAGCTTATTGCAGCCATGCTCAAAATCCATCAGTATACGGTAATGTGTGCGCCGGCCATGGGTCAGGTTGCTGCACTTGAGGCGTTGACAAATGGTTTGGGTGAGAAAGATCGGATGGTAGAATCGTATAATCAGCGTAGACGTTTAATTGTGCAGGGATTCAGGGATATTGGACTTGATTGTCATGAACCTCAGGGAGCATTCTATGCATTCCCGAGCATTCAAAAGACGGGTATGAGTTCAGACCTGTTTGCTGAGCGATTGTTAACGGAGAATAAAGTGGCTGCTGTTCCGGGCAATGTTTTTGGTCCTCAGGGTGAAGGCTTCTTGCGTTGTTCTTACGCTACTTCTGTAACCCAATTAAATGAAGCTTTGGAACGAATCGGAAACTTTGTTTACAAACTGCAAAAAGAGGGTTAATACTAAAATAGAATCTTTTTACAAATGTGACATAGTTATATTGGAAAAAATAACTTCCTTTTACAAAATAATGTGATATAATTTCAATTTGAAATAAGTTTTCATAAATTTGGAAACCATTTTTCCAAGGAGGGGTTAGCTTTGTTTTGTGTTGAATATGATTTACCGACGAATCGTGGGCACTATCTGGCAGAAGGCGATCATGGCGACCGATGGTCGGTGAAACCCGATAACGCATCTTTGCATGACATTTCCTTGGAAGATGAAATTCATATGCTTCGTCGCAAGATGGAACAGATCTTCCTCGAAGAGAAATCATTCACATCCGATATTGTAATTGAAATCAGCAGTTTGCTGGATTTAAAGATTAATGAATATATGAAGGCTAACCCAATTAAAGCAAAATAACGTTTATGCGGGAGTGAAACGTTTCATTAATCGAATTAGAAAGGGAGACCTGAGAAGGTCTTCTTTTTTTGTGTGTAAAGGCAGGGTGATCCCCCGATAAGCCAGGTTATTTTTTTGCGTGGAACAATTGTGATATATTGGACATAGGAGACTAAAGGGGGAACTGGAATGAAGAGATTTTGGGGGCTTACTGCAATCATTTCTATCGTTTTTCTGCTTGCTGGTTGTGGAGGTAAAGATGGTTTTTCCATTTTCATCATTGATAACCAAGGAAATCCATCTGTAATCTCAGAACAGTTACAGGCCAATCTGCAACAGAAACTGGGCGAGGAACCCAAGGTAGAAGTGATTACCAGTGCGATGTATGATGTTCAGAAAATTATGGTAGAGTATGCGGCTGGAGGACATGATATCTTCATTTTGCCTGAGTCCGACATGAAACAATACGGAAGTAATGGCTCCAATGTTCCGCTGGATGATACTTTTGATCCCAAGAAGTTTGAACGGGGTGTATTTGAGGGTGGAGTATTGGTAGAGAAGGGTGAAGGAGATGAAGGTTCAGACATCAAGCAAGAATCACATCTTTACGGCATTCCACTCGAAGATATGAAAATGTTTAAAGATGTAGAATATGCTGCGAGCAATTTGTTCGCCACCATTCCAGTGTCATCTTCCAATGTCGAAGAATCCAAAAAAGTGCTGAAGGCGCTGACAGAGTAAAGAAAATTCAGAATGGCTATGGAAGGAGGGAAGCGGATTGCTGATTACGGTCACAGGCGGCATAGGTAGTGGTAAAACCCGGTTTGCCCTCAAGTACGCAGCCGGGATTAGCCGGGAGGGTGTATATTTATCCACCGGTGATCATGATCCCGTTATTCCCGAATTGCCATCCGCTCATTATCGTGCCATTCATGCCGGGAACGGTCAGCATCTGACAGAGGTGATCACCCAGATTAATCGGGAATCCAATCTGTTTTTGGCGGATCAGCGAATTGTAATTGTAGACAGTCTGACCTCCTGGATGGCTGCCGGTTTCAGGGCAACAGAGGATCTGGATCATCAGCGTTCAGAGACACAGCTTTTGCTTGATGCATTATTGTCTTATCAGGGGAAGTTGCTTGTGATTACCAATGAAATGCATGGCACATTGCATCCTACCGAGGAAGAACGAATATTTACAGCGAGAATGGCTTCGGTTAATCGGATGCTGCAGATACATGCTGAAAAGATGTACTTGCTGGTATCTGGTCTGGCTATCGATCTTAAGAGTCAGGGCATGCGAAATGAAGATGAACGATAGCGAGATGACATAAACGGGTGACATAAAGAAGCCTCCTTAACCACGAATTGGTGGCGAGGAGGCTTTATTTATTAAGCTATCCTTTTTATTTCTGCTTTTTGCTACGTCTGATCCACCAGATGATACATCCGATGACAATAATGGCCAGAATGACGTACACTACAATGGAATAGACGTCCATAAAGTGCAAAATGCTCTCCCATGATGCGCCAAGCGCAGCACCAACGCAGACCAGAATGACATTCCAGATCAATGTACCAATGGTTGTAAAGAGAAGGAATAAACCAAATTTCATATTGGACATGCCTGCGGGAATGGAGATAAGACTACGAACGAGGGGAACCATTCGGCAGAATAATACGGTCCACATGCCATATTTGTCAAACCATGCGTCGACACGGTGAATATCCTCTTTTTTGATGCGCAGAACATGTCCCCAGCGTTCCACAATTTTCTCAAGGCGTTCGACGTCAATGAGTAGACCAATACCATACAGGATCACAGCACCAAGGACAGAACCAATAGTTGCAGCGATAATAACTCCTGGAATAGTGAGACTGGTATAGGTGGTCATGAATCCGCCAAACGGCAAGATGATTTCGGATGGAATCGGGGGAAATACGTTCTCAAGAGCAATAATGAGTGCAATGCCTATGTAGCCGTATTGTTCCATGAAATCGGTTATCCAGTTTTGCATAATCGTCTCCTTTACTTTTGGTTTCCTTTGATTTGTCGTATACTCGGCAGAGCACACCAATTCTTATATACGTGTAAAGCGATAGACGGGTTTCTGAAAAAATGGCATTCCCGTATTCATTATTATATTACCAATTGGAGGGATAACGATGGGCATATATACACGAACAGGTGACGAAGGACAAACTTCGGTCATCGGTGGACGCGTCATCAAGGATGATGACCGGGTTGAGGCTTATGGCACGATTGATGAGTTGAACTGTTTTGTAGGCCAGGCGATCAGCCTTATTGACTCGGCTCAAGGGGAATTTGAAGATCTGCGTGAACATCTGCTGGAAGTTCAGCAGGAACTGTTTGATTGCGGATCGGATCTGGCCTTTGTGAAGATTAGTGAGACCAAATATAAGGTGAGAGATGAAATGGTCACACGTCTGGAACAATGGATCGACCAGTATGATGCAGAGAATCCAAAAGTGGAACGATTCATTATTCCAGGTGGCAGTCAGCTGTCCTCTGCTCTTCATGTGTGCCGTACTGTATGTCGTCGCGCAGAGCGTCGCACGGTAACACTTGGACAACATACAGATATTAATCCGTCTGTACGACGGTATCTAAACCGACTGTCTGATTACTTCTTCGTGGTTGCACGGACAGCCAACGCGAGACAACAGGTGGCGGATATTGAATATGTGCGGAGCAAAAAAGTCTTCCGCCGCAAAGAATGAGCCAGTATTATTCGCCGATTGTCTACACGGTGACCGAACAAGAAGATGGCTGGCTGCTGAAGACCGTGCTTCAGCGCCGGCTGCTGGTGTCGCGTAAGCTTTTGTCCAAAATTAAGTTGACGGAGCAAGGTGTCATGCTTAATGGAGAGCGCGTGTACATTAGCGTCAAGGTAGCTGCGGGTGATGTCGTTGAAGTTCGGATGGAGCAAGAGGAATCGGATGATATTTTGCCTGAGCCTATTCCCTTTACCGTTCTGTATGAAGATGAGCACTTGCTTATTGTCAACAAGGATGCGGGCATCATCGTTCATCCGACACATGGACATTATACAGGTACTTTGGCAAATGGCGTTGTTCATTACTGGAAAACCAAGGGCGAGCGCTTTCGGTTTAGACCGATTCATCGCCTTGATCAGGAAACGTCAGGTGTTCTCGCCATAGCCAAGAACCCTTATGTCCATCAACATGTCTCTGAACAGATGATTGCAGGAACAGTGGACAAGAAATATATTGCACTTGTGCACGGCAGTCCTGTCCCGGAACAGGGGGCAGTAGATGGCCCGATCGATCGCGATTCTGAAGAGCCACACCGCCGAATCGTAACACCTGATGGTTACGCTGCAAGAACGTTGTACACAACCTTAACACGTTGGTCAGGGGGCAGCGCCAGTGCGATAAGCCTCAAGCTGGAAAGTGGCAGAACCCATCAGATCAGGGTACATATGACGTCCATCGGCTGTCCATTAATCGGTGATCGAATGTACAAGACATTACCTGTGCACGAGATCGATGAGCAGACCATGGCTGTTCGAGAAGAACGGGATACCTGGATCGAACGCCAGGCATTACATGCCTGTGAGCTGACATTTGAACATCCCATTCTACAGGAACGCATAACGTTCCAGGCTCCTTTTCCAGCAGATATGGCCGCGCTGGAGAAGCGTTTGAATGATGAGGCAGCTCCGAGAGAAGAACTGTAGGAAGCTGCGACGGGGCTCTTAGATTTCCTTAGATACGCCCTCTGTGTCGTAGCTTTCTGTACGGCAAGCCTTGGTTGAGGTCAACGCTGGTGGGCTATTCCATGTGAGGGGGCTTAATGCACCTGAACAACATGCCGCAGGCTAATCATTATGGTTGTAGACTCTTTAGTCCTTAAAGTTTTAAGGTCTTGATCCAAAAAATATAGCGAATGTGTTTTGATCTCATTCGCAAAAGTCAGTAAAATTACATGGCGATGGTATCGATTTGGAGCGACTTTTGGATTTGTGAAGCAAACCAAGGGAAGCGAGAAGTCGATACCGGAGCATTTGGAGGAACACATACATGAGTAACTTAAAAGTATATCAATATGCCAAATGCGGCACATGCCGCAAAGCTGTAAAATGGCTTGAAGCTCAAGGACATGAGCTGGAGCTAATCCCTATTTTTGACTCACCGCCTTCCGAATCTGAACTAACAGAACTCATCCAAAAGAGCGGACTGGAAGTGAAAAAGTTCTTTAATACGAGTGGGGAAGTATACAAAGAACAACAATTGAAGGACAAGCTTCCAGGCCTGTCCGCTGATGAACAGATTCGTTTACTGGCTTCCAATGGTCGACTGATCAAACGTCCGATCGTTACGGATGGAGAAAAGGTGACGGTTGGATTCAAGGAAGAAACGTATGAGCAGGAATGGAATAACGCATAAACGCGCTGAATATCAGCCTTGAATTGTTCAAAATTCAGGGCTTTTTTGGCTGAACGATGGTTGGCGGAACTATGCTATAATGATAGAATTAGTTTCGTATTTTATATGCTAGATTTAGATAGGAGAGAACAAATTCAAGTGAATCAACGTAATGAACCTACTTTGTTGCTGGTAGATGGTATGGCGGTGTTGTTCCGTGCTTTTTATGCGACATCTGCAAGCGGATATATCAGACGTACAAAGGCAGGATTGCCTACCAACGCAGTCTACGGATTTATCCGTTATTTCTGGGATGCGGTTCAGACTTTTGGGCCAAGTCATGTCGTATGTTGTTGGGATATGGGCGGTAAGACGTTCCGCGGTGAAGAATATGCAGCCTACAAAGGCAACCGGGCTGAAGCTCCGGATGATCTGATTCCCCAGTTTGCTCTGATTCGTGAAGTCATGGATAGCCTGGGTATTCCGAATATAGGTGCACAAGGATTCGAAGCCGACGATTGTATCGGGACCCTTGCGAAGTATTATACCGAAGAGACAGATATGAATGTTATGGTACTGACGGGTGACCACGACATGTTGCAACTGATCAATGACCGCACAAGTATCATTATTATGAAAAAAGGCCATGGCAACTACATGGTGTACAACCCTGAAACACTCATGGCAGAGAAACAACTGACACCTCGTCAAGTGATTGACATGAAGGGTCTGATGGGAGATGCCAGCGACAATTATCCCGGAGTACGGGGAATTGGTGAGAAAACAGCGTTGAAGCTTGTACAGGAATACGGCTCCATTGAAGGGATTCTGAGCAACATGGATAAACTGACCCCTTCGGTGCGTAACAAGATTGAAAATGATCTGGACATGCTTCATCTGTCCCGCAAACTGGCAGAGATTCATTGTGCTGTTCCGGTTGCCTGTGCGCTGGATATCTGTGAATTGCGTCTTGATCCGGATATGGTGATGGACAAGTTTGAACAACTTGAGATGAAGAGCCTTGGCTCTTGGATGGGAGTGGCAATAGGGTGAGCAACATGAAGAACGTACGAACAGGCAAAAAGTGGTGGACAGGGGCTATGGCCCTTGTCCTGGCCTTGCCCGTAATTCTTTCGGGAGCAGTAAGTGCACCACAGACAGTGGATGCCAAAGCAGCAATTAGCACCAAAGTACAGAAAGTAAAAGCAGCAGGACGTAATTTTACCGTACAGACCGTTTCGATTCCAAAGGGAACACCGGTTACCGTGGGACTCGCGAAGAAGCAAGTTGGCCAGACGGCAACATTGCCATCGATTGTGAAAGCCTATGGTGCGCAAGCAGCCATTAACGGAGCATTTTTTGAAGCATATAACGGAGCACCAGATCCATACGGTATGTTAATAGCAAATGGTAAGGTCATACATATTGGAAGATACGGAACATCCATCGGATTTAAGGAAGACGGCTCGGCGATCATGGATTCACTTCAGGTGAGTTTGACAGGTAAAGTAACGGATACAAAAGGTAAATCACGGAGTTGGTATGCAACCTTTATTAATCGAACACCTTCAGCGAACGCAAGCATTACGATGCTGTATACGCCTGAACGAGGTGCCACAGTCGGATTCAAAGGTGGCACTGCGGTTGTCATGGAGAAAGGTATCGTGACCAAAAAAGTGCCCAATACAAATGTAGCGATCCCTAAGAATGGCTCGGTACTGGTCTTCACAGGTAATCAGAAGTCTTCTTCGGACCGTTTCACTGTTGGTTCGACCGTAGAAATGAATTATAAGTATACGAACGCAGCAGGCAAAGAGATCCCTTGGCAAGATGTAGTGACTGCTGTTGGGGCAGGACCCCGTCTGGTAAAAGACGGTAAGGTAGCTGTCAATCCGACGAGCGAAGGTTTCAAGGATGCCAAGATTCTTAATGCTTCCGGAGCCAGAAGTGGTATTGCGATCATGGCGGACGGTTCTGTTATGCTGGCTACCGTTTCCGGAGCAACAATCAAGGAGTGGGCAGCGGTAATGCAGAAGCTTGGCGCCAAACAGGCCATGAATCTGGATGGCGGTGCTTCCTCGGGTATGTATGCCGGGGGCAAAATGTTGACTTCTCCAGGTCGGCTATTGAGTAATACACTCGTATTTGGCGGCTCTGTGCGTTAAAAGAAAGTGATTATGGGAGGTATGACGCAAATGACACTCACATCTGATCGAAAGCCAGGGGAGGGCAATACAGCTGTTCTGGCCATTAATGTAGGACTGCCGCAGCCGCTCCCTGGGCAGAAGCGTGAAGTGCTGAGCGGCATTGTGAAACATCCTGTATCCGACGCGATTTTCCTGTCATTCACTGGAATGACAGGGGACGCGCAGGCGGATCTGGTGCATCATGGCGGACCTGACAAAGCCGTTTGTGTATACGATTACAGTCGTTATCCGGCGCTGGAACAACTGATGGATCGCAAGCTGGATTGGGGAGCTTGTGGAGAAAATCTGACGGTTGAAGGCTGTGCCGAAGAAGACGTACGGATTGGTGATGTGTACGAGTTGGGCCAAGCCACAGTGCAGGTCAGTCAGCCCAGACAACCTTGCTTCAAGCTGGGTGCGAGGTATGACTATAAGGAGCTACCTGTTTATTTTCAGGAGAGTGGATATACCGGCTTTTACTTTCGTGTACTGCAAGAAGGTGAGGTAGGGCCTTCATCGATATTTCGACGGATCAGCACCGATCCAGCCTCAATGACGGTTCTTGAAGCTAATCGAATCATGCATCAGGGGAAAGAAAATGTCGAAGGTATTCAGGCGTTGCTGGCCATTCCTGCGCTGTCAGACAGCTGGAGGCAAACGTTAATGAAACGATTGTCCAAGCTGGAGAACAAGTAGCAGGGTAATTATCGTGTCATCAAGTAAAGCAATTCGAATTCCTTTTTAAACTAACTTGGGAGTGTGACTAACATGACGATCTTAGGCGCAATTGAAGCAGGCGGAACCAAATTTGTATGTGGTATTGGCACAGAAAACGGAGAAGTTCTGGAACGCGTAAGTTTTCCAACAACAACACCGGAAGAGACCATGGCTCAAGTGATTTCATTTTTTGAAGGCAAAGGCATTGAAGCTCTGGGTGTAGGTTCATTCGGTCCGATTGATCCGATTGAAGGAAGCCCAACATATGGCTATATCACAACAACACCTAAACCACATTGGGGACAGTATAACGTGATTGGCAAGCTCAAGGAGCATTTTGATGTGCCGATGACATTTGATACGGATGTGAATGGTGCGGCACTTGGAGAAGCAACCTGGGGCGCTGCACAAGGTCTTGAGAGCTGTCTGTATATCACTGTGGGTACAGGTATTGGTGCAGGTGCTGTGGTTGGCGGTAAAATGGTCCATGGATTGTCACATCCAGAGATGGGACATATCATTGTACGCCGACATCCGGAGGATACATACGAGGGTTTCTGTCCGTATCATGGTGACTGCCTCGAAGGCCTTGCAGCAGGACCGGCCATTAACAAACGTTGGGAGCAACCAGCTTATGAACTGCCTGCAGATCATAAAGCTTGGGAGATTGAAGCACATTACCTGGCACACGCACTGATGAACTATGTTCTGATTCTCTCTCCACAGAAAATTGTCATGGGTGGCGGAGTAATGAAGCAGGAGCACCTGTTCCCGATGGTTCGTAGCAAACTGCAGGAGTTGCTGGCTGGATACGTTCAGCATCCGGCGCTTCAGTCCGACATTGACCAGTATGTTGTTTCACCAGGACTTGGCGACAATGCAGGGCTGTGTGGTTCGCTGGCGCTTGCCAAATTGGCATTGAATAAGTAGATTATAAAGGGATTGACGAATTTTACCATTGTGGTATGATATGGGCAACAGCATAGTACGGTTAATGAGGAAGCACCTCTCTTGCATGCATTTTGCAGGAGGGGTGTTTTTTTGTGCTGCCTATAGGTAGCATCTTTAACTCGTATAAGCTAAATATTCAAAGGGAGGGAACGAAAATGGAAGTCATTTTCATGAACAGATTGTCCAGAATGTCAGATCAGAATGCAGAGTATGCACAGTTATGGATTGGGGAAGAGGAAGATAGTTGGCAGCTGGGATGGAGTCGCTATGAGGAAGGAGAGCGTGAGGACAGCATCTGGTATGAGGGGACTTCTTGGGAGGAGCTGCTTCATATTTACCGTCATCAGCTTGCCATACAGATGAGTGAGGGGTACCGACCGCAGTTGCAGGGGTTATTTCATGAGAATGATGATCTGAAGTCACGCAGTTATGGTGGACAGCGGCTCCATTGTTACAGTGAGTTATACGGCAATGAGCAGTTATATACGGATCTGTGCACATGGCGCAGGAAGAGAGCTGTGTCTGACCGGAAGGCACCGTATTTTATTGCAACCAATCGTCTGCTGCGTTTGATCAGTGCCTTTGTTCCGCAATCGCTGGATGAACTGATGCAACTGCCGGGCGTAGGAGAGAGCAAAGCGACTGAGTATGGTTCGGAATGGATGGAGATTACAAACGGGCTGGAGCGTTCAACGACATTCCCGCTGGACTGGGTATACACGGCGCTGAAGGAAGAAGAGTATGAGAGTTGGTTATACAAGCAGAGAGAGCAGAAGTATAAGCAGGAACTTGATAAGTTCACCACGCGTAAGCAGGTGCTTGAAGGCATGAAGGAAGGGTATACGTTAGAGGAGATTGTTAATCGATCCGGATTATCCCGACGCGAGTTGGTTGAGCTGTTAGAGGCACTGGATCACGAAGGTTATGACACCGATTGTCTTCTTGATGTGGAGCTGGCAGTGATGCCAGAGAACGAACAAGAGGCCGTATGGAGTGCGTATGAGGAGCTGGGAGATACGTTCCTGAAGCCAGTATTACATAAGGTGTATGGAGGAGAGAAACCCGATGGAGGAAGTCTGGAGCAGGTCTATGAAAGGCTGCGCATGATTCGAATCCGCTTCCGTCGGCACGCAGAGACAGAGAAGAATGTTGGTTAATAATCAGAAATGAAAAAAGACGAGGCGTTTCTCCCGGAGGAGCGCTTCGTCTTTGTTATTTCATACGAGTTCATACCCAGTCTTTCTTGCGGAAAATGAAGAACATGCTCAGGCCCAGGGTAACCATTAGGCCAATCACAACAAAATAGCTGTATTTCCAGTTAAGCTCTGGCATATTCGTAAAGTTCATGCCGTATATACCGGTAATGACCGTCAGCGGCATGAAGACCGTGGTAATGGCGGTAAATACACGCATGATTTCATTCGCCCGGTTCGCAATACTGGATTGGTAGGCTTCTCGCAAGTTGCCCATCAGGTCGCGATAAGTTTCAAAGGTTTCAGATATTTTTACAGCATTCTCATAGATGTCACTGAAATACTTTTGCAGTTGATCATCGATGAGACGCAGATCTTTTTTGTTCAAGGTGTTAATGACCTCTTTCTGAGGTCCAAGGACTTTTTTCAGCCACAGAATCTCACTGCGCAGCCCGATGATCTCATTCAGATGTGACTTTTTGGTATGCATCAGAATGTCTTCCTCAAGCTTCTCGATCCGTGCTTCAATTCGGTCACCTACGGTGAAATAATTATCAACAATCAAGTCAACCAGCAAATACAGCAGACGATCCGGTGTACTGATTTCCTGTTCCCACAGGATGGGTTTCAGTGTACGCAATTCGCTGACCTTGTGCTTGGTAACACTAATAATGAAATGTCTGCCGAGAAACAGGTTGACGGCACGTAGAAATATCTCTTCATCATCAAAACGGATGCTATTAATCACAATAAAATAATGGTTCTCATAAATTTCAATCTTCGGACGTTGTTCTTCGTCACTAAGACAGTCTTCCACAGCCAGATCATGCATCAAGAACAGCGGCTGAAGTACCGCCAAATCGTCTACGTCTGCATCAATCCAGTAAAATCCTTCCGCTGGTGGAGTCAGCGCCTGCTGAATGTCGTCCACCGGAATAAAAACACCGTTGTTTACCAACCGGATTTTCATCGTTAATCTACTCCTTCTGCACCCGCCAACTTGGCGGATATTATCATTATGGGCGCAAAAAGAACAAATCAGCCGGTCGGCAGCGGAGCCTGGAGATCAGGGCTACGTTCACTATATAATCAAACGGAAGTCACGTCCCGCTGCCGGCATGCTGATGTCAATTCTCTATGCAGTTTGTCGGAATTCGGCTGCCAGTCAGGCCTCGGGTCGCCATCCATTTAATATGTCACCTCTCACATAAGGGTTTATAACACCTTGTTTAGTATACCGCTGGTACAAGGTGCTTTCAAGCGCAAAAATGTGTCTATTTCGCGCCCTGAGGCAGTGTATGACAACGGATGATGAACGGTTCCGATCTGGGAAGCAGACATCGAACTGCATCTTGACGTGAGGGCATTAATGTAATAAAGTAGACGGTGAACCATATTTAATTACAATCTAATACAGCGAAATCTTATCAAGAGTAGGTGGAGGGACTGGCCCGATGAAACCCGGCAACCGGCGGTATACCGCACGGTGCTAATTCTTGCAGCGACTAAGTGTCAAGTGGCACTGTTGTAACTGAGAGATGAGAGAGGCGCATATCTTTTTTACATATGACCTTTCTCGAAATCCGAGGAAGGTCTTTGTTATATGCCCCGACTTCTCAGCAGTGATTTTCGCTAAGGAACTTGAGGTTGTTTGTAACGTTGGATGAAAGAGCAATTCAATGTTTTTACAAGCTCAAGGCAGTCTATAACTGTATTGATGTGAAGACATCAAGCCAGGGGTGGCTGCATCTATCTATGCACAAGGAGGAGTTAGACTTACTATGCCAATCAAAATACCCGATACTCTACCAGCAAAAGAAGTACTTGAAGGAGAGAATATCTTCGTCATGGATGAAACTTCTGCATATCAGCAGGATATTCGTCCACTCCGTATCGCTATATTAAACCTGATGCCCACAAAGGAAACGACCGAAACACAATTGCTTCGTCTGGTGGGAAACACGCCTATTCAGGTGGATGTCGTTCTCGTACATCCCAAATCCCATACGTCGAAGAATACGTCTCAGGAGTATTTGGATCTGTTCTATAAAACCTTTGATGAGATTGAGCACCGCCGTTTCGATGGAATGATTATTACGGGTGCCCCGGTGGAACAAATGGATTTCGAAGACGTGAACTATTGGAATGAAATCCAGGAGATCTTCGAATGGACCAAAACCAATGTGACTTCAACCCTCCACATATGTTGGGCTTCCCAGGCAGGTTTATACCATCATTTTGACGTACCCAAGGTTGCACTTGATGAAAAGTGTTTTGGCGTTTTCCCACATACCATCAATAAACCACATGTTCCATTGTTGCGTGGATTCGATGAAGTATTCAACGTTCCACATTCCCGTCATACGGAAGTGAGACGCGAAGATATTGAAAAGAATGAGAATTTAGAGATTTTGGCTGAATCCGAGGAAGCGGGGATCTTCCTGGTTGCTACCAAAGACGGCAAACAGATTTTTGCCACAGGACATGCCGAGTATGACCCGTTCTCATTAAAGTGGGAGTATGACCGGGATGCAGCCAAAGGGTTGGATATCGCATTGCCTAGACATTATTATCCGAATGACGACCCTTCCCGTGTGCCACCAGCTACTTGGCGCGCTCATGCCAACTTATTATTCTCTAACTGGCTCAATTACTATGTGTATCAAGAAACACCTTACGATATTGGCCCGCAAATCTAATCGAGATTACAGGAGGATGCAGCAATGGAAGACAACAACAAGTTGAAAATCGAAAGCCGCTTAGCACAAATTGGGTCCATCAATGAACCGGTAACAGGCGCCATTAACTTTCCGATCTATCAATCCACTGCGTTTCGCCACCCGAAGCTTGGACAAAGCACGGGGTTTGATTATATTCGTACGACTAATCCAACCCGTAAAGTATTGGAAGAAGCCGCCGCAGCGCTGGAGTCCGGTGATGCAGGGTTTGCCTGTAGCTCGGGAATGGCCGCGCTGCAAACGATCTTCGCCATGTTTGGTCAAGGGGATCATCTGATTGTATCGCTGGATCTGTATGGTGGAACCTATCGTCTGCTGGAACGAATTCTGTCCCGTTTCGGCGTAACTGCAAGTTATGTGGACACGAATGACCTGGCAGCACTGGAGAAGGTTCGTCAACCGAATACAAAAGCTGTATTTATTGAGACACCAACCAACCCACTGATGATGATCACCGATGTGGAAGCCGTTGCTTCCTGGGCGAAAAGTTACAACCTGTTGACCATTGTTGACAACACGTTGTTGACTCCATTTTTCCAACGTCCGATTGAACTGGGTGCCGATATCATCATTCATAGCGCTACCAAATATCTGGGCGGACATAATGATGTGCTCGCCGGTCTAATTATTACCAAAGGTGAGGCGTTATCTGCAGAGATGGCGTTCCTGCATAATTCCATTGGAGCGGTATTATCTCCAAGTGACTCCTACCAGTTGATGAAAGGTATGAAAACGCTGGCTCTTCGCATGGAGCGTCATGAGCACAATGCACTTACTATTGCCAAATACTTGCTTGAGCACCCAGCGGTGGTTGAAGTGTATCATCCAGGCCTATCCGATCATCCGGGGTATGAAATACAGAACAAACAATCCACCGGTAATACAGGTATCTTCTCTTTCAAAGTGAAGGATGCACGTTATGTTGAACCGTTGCTACGTCATATCCAACTCATTGCTTTTGCCGAAAGTCTCGGCGGAGTCGAATCACTCATGACTTATCCGGCAGTACAGACTCATGCGGATATTCCGCTTGAAATTCGTGACGCCGTAGGTGTAGATGACCGTCTGCTCCGGTTCTCCGTAGGCATTGAACATGCAGATGATCTGATTGCAGATCTCGGCAATGCTCTGACAGCTGCACAGCAGGAAGTGGAAGGAGGCGTGCACTCATGAGGGAGTCCAACAATAAGCCCAATTCCGAGTTGAAATTTGATACCAAATTGCTCCATTTTGGCGATGAGATTGACAAAACGACCGGAGCCTCAAGTGTACCGATCTATCAAGCATCAACATTCCATCATTTTGATATCTTCAATCCGCCTCAACATGATTACAGTCGTTCGGGTAATCCGACACGTCAGGCTTTGGAAGATTACATCACATTGCTGGAGGGCGGCGCACGAGGCTTTGCCTATTCTTCGGGGATGGCTGCGATCTCAAGCGTGTTCATGATGTTCTCCGCAGGGGATCACATGATTGTAACGGAAGATGTATATGGAGGTACGTATCGTTTGCTTACTTCCATATTAAGCCGTATGCAGATCGAGACAACCTTTGTAGACATGACGAATATAGATGAAGTAAAAGCGGCACTCAAGCCAAACACCAAGGCAGTTTATATGGAAACACCGTCCAACCCTACACTGCGAATTACGGATATCGCTGCCGTAACTGACTGGTCGAAGGAACATGACCTGATCACAATTCTGGATAACACCTTTATGACACCGTACTATCAGCGTCCAATTGAGCTTGGTGTGGACATCGTCGTACATAGTGCTACGAAGTTTCTCGGAGGTCACAGTGATGTACTGGCAGGGTTAGCGGTTGCTCGCACGGAATCACTTGGCGTACAACTGAAACAGTTGCAAAATGGACTTGGAACTGTACTCGGGGCACAAGAATCCTGGCTTCTGATGCGCGGGATGAAAACCTTGGGGGCTCGCATGGCTCATAGTGAACGGAGCACAGCCAAACTGGCGGCATGGCTTAATGAGCGCAGTGATATTACCGCTGTCTTTTATCCTGGACTTGAGGATCATCCGGGCCGTGAGGCACATGAGCGCCAGTCCACAGGATATGGAGCTGTCGTTTCTTTTGACGTCGGTTCAGGTGATCGTGCAAAAGCAGTTCTTAACCGGGTGAAGCTCCCCATTGTTGCTGTAAGCTTGGGAGCTGTGGAGAGTATTCTGTCCTACCCAGCGATGATGTCTCATGCGGCAATGCCGGCTGAGGTTCGCCGTGACCGTGGCATTACAGATGGATTGCTGCGCTTCTCAGTAGGTCTGGAAGATATCGAAGATCTCATTGTAGATTTGGAGCAAGCACTTCAGGAATCCTAACAAAAGTGGATGCCCGAATACGCCGATGCGTATCACATAAGTTCGAACTAATTCTTTTCCATATGTAAAAATTTTTACTTATTTTTAAAGCACCTGTACATAAGGTGCTTTTTTTCACATGTAACCTGTGTTACGATATGTGGAGTACAGAAATACGATGTTGCCACCAGAACTTGCTTCTCTTGAACAAGTTGGGACGGATCGTTATATAATTTCTCTTCATGAGGGAGGCTTTTTTACGATGAGTACGGTAGACCGTATCTTAGATAAAGCCCTTCGGGGCGAACGTTTGGACTTGGAAGACACGATTCAGTTATTTGAATCCAATGAAGTGGACAAAATCGGGGCAGCTGCTAATGTCATTATGAAACGCATGCACCCTGAACCATACAGAACATTTGTAATTGGGCGTAACGTCAACTACACAAACGTGTGTGATGTGTACTGCCGTTTTTGTGCTTTCTACCGCAGACCTGGTTCGGATGAAGGTTATGTGCTTCCGGACGAAGTGATTTTCCAGAAGATTCAGGAAACGGAAGATGTGAATGGTACCGAGATTTTGATGCAAGGTGGAACGAATCCAAACTTGCCTTTCAGCTATTATACAGACCTGTTGAAAGCCATCAAAGAGCGTTTCCCAAACATCACGATGCACTCTTTCTCCCCAGCGGAGATTATGAAAATGGTTGAAGTATCCGATGGCCTTACATTGGAAGAGGTTGTTCGTGCCATTCACGAAGCTGGACTGGATTCCTTGCCTGGTGGCGGTGCCGAAATTCTGGATGACCGCACACGTCGGAAGATCAGCCGTTTGAAAGGTTCATGGCGGGATTGGATGGACGTTATGCAAACTGCACACCGCATCGGTATGAACACCACGGCAACGATGGTTATCGGACTTGGTGAATCGATGGAAGAGCGTGCATTACACTTGCTCCGTGTACGTGAAGCTCAGGACGAATGTATTGCGAACAAGTATGACTCCGAAGGTTTCCTGGCGTTTATTCCTTGGACTTTCCAGCCGGATAATACAAACCTCAAGCTGGAGCGTCAGACTCCGGAAGAGTACTTGAAGACTGTAGCCATCAGCCGACTGGTGCTGGATAATATCAAGAACATTCAATCCTCTTGGGTAACGATGGGTCCTGAGATCGGTAAGAAGTCGCTTGAATTTGGCTGTAATGACTTCGGTAGCACGATGATTGAAGAGAACGTTGTATCTGCTGCTGGTGCAACATATAAAGTTAACATTGAATCCATTCTCCGTTTGATTCGGGAGTCCGGTTATATCCCGGCACAACGTAACACCCGATACGAGATTGTGCGCATGTTCGACGAAGAAAATGCCGTACATGAAGATTTCGTAATGCAGAACTAATTCTAATTAATTCAATACTACTCTTTATAAACTTTGATCGTTAGATAAGTATTTATGAAGCCAAGCCCGCTGACTACTCCGTTTGGAGAGACGGCGGGCTTTTTGATTTCTTTCTGCGGTTCGAGGTCATCAAACAGTACATGTTACGCAATTGGCGATATTTTATATTGAAATTGAACTGTTACAATGAAAGGGAACTTGTGTAGTCAGACACGCTGGAAGGGGTTAAACCGATGAAGAGAAGAATACTTGGCAAGACGGAACTGGACGTACCTGTATTGAGTTTTGGAGCATCCTCACTCGGTTCTGTATTTCGTGACATTGACCGGGACGAAGGGATTCGCACTGTACATGCGGCTGTAGATGCGGGGATGAATTACATAGACGTTTCGCCTTATTACGGGCTGACAAAGGCGGAGACAGTGTTGGGTGAAGCCATCCGCAGCTTGCCGCGCATTTCATATATGTTATCAACCAAAGCCGGACGGTATGGGGAAAATGAGTTTGATTTTTCACGTCAGCGGATTCTGGATAGTGTGCAAGAGAGCCTGGATCGATTGCATACAGACTATATCGACATTCTGTTCCTGCATGATATAGAATTTGTGCCAGCAGAGATCATCGTAGAAGAAGCCTTTCCAACGTTGCTGCGTCTGAAAGAGCAGGGAGTTATACGACATGCGGGCATTTGTGGATTGCCCTTGCCGTTGTTCGAGAAGGTTCTGCCACAGATCGATGCGGATGCGATCATCTCGTATTGTCATTATTCATTGAATGATACCTCATTATTATCGTTATTGCCCCTGTTGGAAAAAAAAGAAATTGGCCTCGTCAATGCTTCGCCTCTTTCTATGGGCTTGTTGAGTACCCGAGGGGCTCCTGCCTGGCATCCGGCAGACGATCGGGTGAAAGAGCTCTGCCTGAAGGCTGCCCGCTTCTGTGCAGAACAAGGCAGTGACATTGCCAAGTTGGCCGTGCAATTCTCCACGTCGAATGAACGAATTCCGACAACACTGGTGAGCAGTGCCAGCCAGCGCAATATCCTCAATAATGCAGCTTGGATAGAGGAACCGATGGATCAGAGCCTGCTGGATGAAGTGCTGCGCATTCTGGCTCCATTGCATAACGAGACGTGGTCAAGCGGAAGACCTGAATATAATACGAAGCCAAGCAACACGACAGCAGAAGCATCCAAGGGGGAACTACGATGAGAGCCATTGTATGTGAAGAAATAGATCAATTGAAGCTCCAGGACCTGCCTCAACCGGAACGAGCAGAAGGAGAGGCGTTGGTTGCCATTCGGCGGATTGGGATCTGTGGAACGGATCTGCATGCGTACAAAGGCAACCAGCCATTCTTTACCTATCCTCGTGTTCTGGGTCATGAACTGGCGGCTGTAATTGAAGAAATCGGTCCGAACGAGGCTGGGTTACAGCCTGGGGATCAGGTAAGTATTATTCCGTATCTGCACTGCGGTCACTGTATTGCATGTCGCAGTGGAAAAACCAATTGTTGTGCGTCCATGCAAGTCATGGGTGTGCACGTCGATGGAGGCATGAGAGAAAAAATCAGCGTGCCTGTCTCACATTTGCTCTCAGCAGAAGGTTTGACACTGGATGAGACGGCAATGGTAGAACCATTAAGCATTGGAGCCCATGCCGTCAGAAGAGCAGGAATTAAACCTGGTGAGCATGTGGTTGTGATTGGAGCTGGCCCCATTGGATTGGGTGTGATGGCATTCGCCAAACAGGCTGGAGCGCGTGTTATTGCCGTTGATCGTAATCTGGACAGGCTGGAGCTTAGCCGGACTTGGGCTGGAGCGGATGACCTGGTACAGGCCAATGAACATGCTGTACAACAAGTGGCTGAAATTACGGGAGGCGACTATGCTACAGCTGTCTTCGATGCAACAGGTAACGTGAATTCCATGAATGAGGCCATTCAATATGTGGCGCATAGTGGTCAACTCATTTTTGTTGGACTGGTAAAAGCGGATATTACCTTTCATGACCCCGAATTTCACAAGCGGGAGATGAGTATCCTGGGCAGTCGAAACGCAACCCGTGAAGATTTTGAACAGGTCCTGTCGACCTTGCGTCAAAAGAAATTAAGCATGGATGGGTACATCACACACCGAGTGGAATTTAATGAGCTACCTACGGCAATAGACCAATGGCTTTTGCCAGATTCACATGTAGTCAAAGCCATCGTTGAACTATAATAACAATTAATTATAATAACAGAAAAAAACGCTCTCTGACCTTGGTGGACAATACTGTTCATCCATAGGGTAAGAGAGCGTTTTTTGTAAGTTGAATTAAAATTACACGATAACGAAGAGGGCAGAAAAAACCTGAAAAAGCGAAGCGTTCGCCTGAAAGCTTTCTGAAAGAAAGCTGCTCCGAAAGCATACGCTATCCCCGGATTTTTCCCTTGAGAAAAGGGAATCAAAAAAATCTGGGGATAACAGCGATTGGAAGGTTGTTCTGTCATCGTGGTGTCAGTGTAAATATCTTTAGTTCAACTTACATGAGCTATTATTTTTCCGGATTCGTTACAATACCCGCATGTGGATCAATGTGACGCACAATGGACTTTAACCAGATCATCTCCAGCACATGTACCTCATAATAAAGTGCACCCGGGATTTGCCTGATCCATCCTTCCGCCATCGCGAGTTGTGTTGAGTCAGAAGTGGCTTCCAGAATTCCAGGTTCACGGCGTAGCCGTTTGCGTACAGCTTTTTCAACTTGAGAGCTTTGTGTGGTCAATATGCATACTTTGCGTTTGGAAGAGAAGCCCCTGAACGCAATGTACACCATTTCATAAGCAATAAGGTAGGCGATTACGGAATACATCGCTTGGTCCCAGCCAAAGACAACACCAGCGGCTGTCAGTATCAACAAGTTAAGCAGCATGATTATTTTTTCGATAAGCATCCGTTTTCCGCTAAACACACGTTCAGGTGGGCGGGAAGACGGATCACCGATTTCCAGCGTATCCAGTGTCCCGCCATACCGCACGACGAGTCCAATTCCGAGTCCGAGGCATAATCCGCCAAACATGGCAGCAGCCAGCGGATGCTCTACAAGTGGCGGCATGGGATGAAGCACAATGGCACCGATCGAAAAGACAACCAGACCTAGAACAGTAACCAGTACAAATTTCTTCTGCACAATCTTGTAAGACAGAAATATAAACGGCACATTGAATAAAAATAGGAACAAACCAATCCTCATTTCGGTCCAGTGGGCGAAGAGTGAGGAAATGCCTGTAATGCCTCCAATAATAATCTTATTGGGGTGTAAGAACAATTCAAGTCCCACGGAGGCCAGAATTCCGCCCGCAATAACGAGAAACAGGTTTAACCAGCGGCGGGTAGACGATATCCTGGTCTTGGCGGTGTTTGGCACCGGATTAGCCGATATCAGAGGTGCTTTCATAGGTCATCCTCCTTAGTGCGGCTTTCGAGCCATTCTCCCTGGGTTAGTCACAGAAAGATCGGCGTAAGAGCCGCGAAGTACGTTAGTATGTCTGTTCTGTACAGACATAGGGATTATCCTTCTTTCTGCAGAACCTTTGGTTCTTCTTTCTTTTTCCGAGGATCTTTGAACTTGAATATTTTATCCAATAAACGGAATACATGTTTGGACTCTTTGGTTAATAAAGGACCCAGAATGGCCAGAATTAGGACATACAGCGCGGCAAACGGTTGAATCATTGGCAACAGTCCCCCGGCTTTACCCATGTTGGCCAAGATAATGGAAAACTCACCCCGTGATACAATGGTTAATCCAATATTCGCCGATGCTTTGGGTGATAGTCCTGCACTGCGCCCGGCCAGCATACCCGCCAGGAAGTTACCGAACAATGTAATAACAACTGCAATCAGAGCTAACCAGACGGCATCGCCACCCAAGGACAACGGATCAATGGACAATCCAAAGCTGAAGAAGAAGATTGCTCCGAAGAAGTCACGGAACGGTAGAATCAAGTGCTCAATCCGTTTCGCGTGTTCTGTTTCAGCAAGCACCAGACCAACCAGTAATGCACCAATCGCTTCGGCAACATGAATAGTTTCAGAGAAACCAGCTACCAGGAACAAGGCTCCAAATACAACGAGAGAGAATAGCTCATTCGATCGAATTTTAAGCAATTTGTTTAGTAGCGGTGTTGCTTTGCGTCCAAGAATAATCACGATAAGCATGAATCCGAGTGCAATAAGTGCGGACATGATGACGCCTCCGATGGAGGATGAATCACTAAGCACAAGTCCGGACAAGATCGAGATATATACAGCGAGGAATACATCTTCGAACATAATAATACCCAATATCATCTCTGTTTCCGGGTTGGCCGTTCGTTTCAAATCGACGAGTACCTTGGCCACAATGGCACTGGAAGAGATGGTAGTTATACCTGCGATAATAAGTGCTTCTGCAACTGGGAAACCGGACACAAAACCGAATATTAATCCCAGCGTAAAGTTAATGCCGATGTAGATCGAGCCGCCAACTGCAATAGAGCGACCCGATTTAATTAAACGACCTACCGAGAATTCAAGTCCAAGGTAGAAGAGAAGGAACAGGATACCGATCCGACCCATAAATTCAATAAAAGGCTGACTTTCAATAAAACGGAAGTCCAGATGCCAGATTTTCATGGCATGTGGCCCAACGGCCATCCCGATCAGAATATAAAATGGAACGACCGAAAATCTTAGTTTTGCCGATAAAAGGCCGGCTGCTGCAATGAGCACAAGGGCCAGACCTACTTCGAATATCAAATGATCCATCTATTTACCCCCTTCCAGTCAGGAGGAGGGATTTAAACAGTTTCTGCTGATTGCGTTCGCCAACGGCTACCACCGTGGATTCTGCACTGATAACTACCTCCGGACCTGGGCTGATATGTTTTTTGTGATTTTTCTCTACAACGGCGATAACCGTTGCCCCAGAGTTTTGACGTACGTCCAATTCACCGATGGATTTACCGATACTTCCGAAGGATGGTTCGACTTTGTACCACTCGATAATCAGGTCGTCAAACGTCACTTCAATATTTTCAAGCTGTTTTGGTTTGTAAGTTAATCCGCCAACAATAGCAGCAATCTGTCGTGCTTCGTAATCGTCAAGTGTGATCATCGAGATGCTTTGATCGGGATCATCATACTCGAAGTGGTACATTTCCCGGCGACCGTCATCGTGAATAATAATGACAATTTTATCACCGCTGCTTGTTTCAATCTGAAATTTTTTGCCGATTCCCGGCAAGTCTGTTTCGCGTACATCCATGGATTGTTGCCTCCTTATAATTAGGGGCTGGCCATAGAAGACAGGCTTATTTCCCGAAAATGATTAATCTGCTGCTCAAGGGAACATCAAAAGATGCGGGTAAACAGAGCCAGAAATTCCTGACACAGCCATATGATTTGAATTTGTCGGTGTGGGTACAACAAAAATAGGTACTGTCATAAACATGGGTTTATCTAACGTGTGCTAAAAGGGTTATAAGTTATGCACAAGCGCACCGTCTTAAATTACAGAGGTGTCTTCATGCAAAAGCAACCTGTAAATACGTCGTAACGGCTAGTGAAGAGCGTTCACGTATTTTGGTGCTATAGGGGTGAGGGATACATACATGCTGGTAAACTTAATAGGTAGCAGAAATAATCTGCGTTTAAACAGACAATACCACGGTTTAAAGGACAGACCCGTTGTAGGGATTCGCAGCATCAATAACAATGCGAGGACAAGAAAGACAGGCTTATTATGCGTAACCGCAATCAGCTTGGACATAACTTGTGGATATTTGCGAATGACAGGTTTCTGCTGGGATTCGGGTATTTGCAACAGCACTTCCTTGTTGGAAGTTGCTTCTACAGACACCCCAACGGCAGATTCGGACTGCATCGGAATAGGGAAGCACAAGGCTTGGAAAACGCACAAAATGATAATGATAGTGTAGTGGAGTATTCTAGGTTGTTGTCTCATTTTGGCTTCCCTCCTTTCCCGTGAAATATACTGTTATTAAAATAATAACACATTTTTGTCTTAACTCCAAACCTCTTTATAATATACTGAGAAATCATGACACGCTTTCCATCAATCCGCTTCGTATATCCCCATCGGCCTTGCCATATACTTTGAACAGGAAGGAAAGGAGTGATTCTTGTGGAACTGTTTGCTGTATGGACCGATGTATCGGGGCAAGAGGAAGCGGATCAATTTTATCGTTGTGTCAAGGAAAAAACCAAAGGTTTACATATAAGTAAAAGAGGATTTCGGCTCACCTTCAAACATAATGATGGAAGAGCAACCTGGGTGTGCAGAGGGAATGAGAATCACGAAGAATTCCAGCAATGGCTTCCCCGGATCAGTGATCTGCTCTCCCTTGGACTCGCCGACTTCATTATGGAGACACAAGAACGGAGCATGGTGGAGGATATGATCGCCAAGGCGTGTTCTGTCATGGATGAGCATGAGGTGGAAAAGGTCAATCGAATCTGCATGCCACTTCTATTAAATGGTGATCTGGATCAGCCCGGACTTCGAGAGCGCCGTCGTACTACGTTAGCCAGTGGACTACGGCAGGACCTGGAGGATGTTCACTTTTTTCACCTTGAAGGCATTATCAACTTCCGCATACGGCCATATAAGCAGGAGCTTCAGGAATTAGTGGAGTATGCGCTGGATGAGTTTTGGATGGATCGGCAGTATGAAGAGTTTATGGGGCTGTTAAAATATTTTGTGTTTTTTCAAGAAACCAAAGTACCTCTGGTTCATCTTGTACACAAGGGAATGCATGAATTTCAGGTCCTGGATGCTGGACTTAATCTGTTACCCGTGCAAAAGGATGAACAGGTCGTTGTGGAAATGCCGGGTCTGGAACTGGAGATGGATATTGAAGATATGATTGTAAGTACACTCATCTCAATCTCTCCTGAGAAGGTCATGCTCCATACACGCACCCCGGATCTGCCAATCATCTCGACCATATGCCAGATCTTTGAAGACAAAGTGCAAATATGTCATCATTGCCCGGAATGCGAAGTGCTGCGCTCAGGATTGTTGACAGGTCTTGACGCAAGTGATCTCGGCAATTATAATAACTGTTGATCCATGAATTTTTCATGTGAACCATTGAACCAAAAGCGTTGACAAAGACAACAACCACACGCAAGATCGGTGCAGAGAGAGGAACCAAGGCTGAAATTTCCTCCGGATATCACGTATGGTTTACCCCTTTGTAGCTGCAATTTTGAAAGTGGAGTTAGAATATCGCCTTTATTGGGGATTATCCGCGAGTAAGGATCTGCCGGGTCATGCCCGTTATCGTCATGCCAATGAGGGCTGTATTTCCGAATATGGATGAATCAGCTGAATTAGGGTGGAACCACGAGTATATATCACTCGTCCCTTTGCCGGGACGGGTGTTTTTTGCGTTCCTTTGCAAAATGACTGGAATAGCAATAGATAATCAGTCCATAAATATCTGGACACAAAGGTTACATTAACAGGAGGAATGAGACAAATGGCAGTGAACATTAAATTACCGGATGGTTCGGTACGTGAGTACGCGGATGGCAGTAGCATTGAGGACGTAGCCGCTTCAATTAGCAGCGGATTGCGCAAAAATGCCGTAGCCGGCAAGCTGGATGGTATCGTGGTGGACTTGTCCACAACACTTCATGAGGGAGCATTGGTGGAGATCGTAACTCTGGATTCACCAGAAGGACTTGAAGTGATGCGTCATAGTACAGCTCACTTGATGGCTCAAGCAGTGAAACGTTTATATGGGAACAAAGAGGTACGCCTCGGTATCGGCCCTGTCATTGAAGATGGTTTCTACTATGATATGGACCTCGAACATGCGCTCAATCCTGAAGATCTGCAAAAGATCGAGAAGGAAATGGAACGTATTGTGAATGAGAACTTGCCAATTGTACGTAAGGAAGTTAGCCGCGAGGACGCGATCAAAACGTTCGAAGAAGTGGGCGATCCTTACAAACTTGAGTTGATTCGTGATTTGCCAGCAGACAGCGTGATTACGATTTATGAGCAAGGTGAATTCTTCGACTTGTGTCGTGGCCCTCACGTACCATCAACTAGCAAAATCAAAGTGTTCAAACTGATGAATGTCGCGGGTGCTTACTGGCGTGGAGATAGCAAAAACAAAATGCTTCAACGTATCTATGGTACGGCTTTTGTGAAAAAAGCACAGCTGGACGATCATTTGCACTTCCTCGAAGAAGCTAAAAAACGGGATCACCGTAAGTTGGGTAAAGAGCTGGAAATGTTCACATTCTCCCAACTGGTCGGTCAAGGCTTGCCAATCTGGTTGCCTAACGGTGCGAAGCTGCGCCGTACTCTGGAGCGTTATATTGTGGATCTGGAAGAAAGCCTGGGATACCAGCATGTATACACACCAGTTCTGGGTAACGTGGAATTGTACAAAACATCTGGACACTGGGAGCACTACCAGGAAGATATGTTCCCGAAAATGGTAATGGATAACGAGGAACTTGTTCTCCGTCCAATGAACTGTCCTCACCATATGATGGTGTACAAGTCCAGCATGCACAGCTACCGTGATCTGCCAATCCGTATTGCAGAGCTTGGTATGATGCACCGTTATGAAATGTCGGGGGCATTAACAGGTCTGCATCGTGTACGTGCAATGACACTGAACGACTCACACATTTTTGCACGGCCGGATCAGATCAAAGAAGAGTTCGCTCGTGTTATCGAGTTGATTCAAACAGTCTATAAGGATTTCGGTATTAACGAATACCGTTTCCGTCTGTCCTATCGTGATCCGCAGGATACCGAGAAATACTTCCAGAACGACGAGATGTGGGAGATGTCCCAACGCATGCTGCGTGAAGTTGTGGAAGAACTTGACCTTCCATTCTATGAAGCTGAAGGTGAAGCGGCGTTCTACGGTCCGAAGCTGGATGTACAGATCAAAACAGCTCTGGGCAAAGAAGAGACATTGTCTACGGTTCAACTGGACTTCCTGTTGCCTGAGCGCTTTGAACTTGAATATGTGGGCGATGACGGACAGAAACATCGTCCAGTCGTTATTCACCGCGGTGTAATTAGTACAATGGAACGTTTCACAGCATTCTTGCTGGAGAACTTTGCAGGAGCTTTCCCATTGTGGTTGTCTCCGGTACAGGCAAAAGTGATCCCGGTATCCGGAAACTTCGACGATTATGCGCGTGAAGTGGAAGCGAAACTGAAACGTGCGGGAATCTCTGCTGAAGCCGATCTGCGGAACGAGAAGCTTGGATATAAAATCCGTGAGGCGCAGCTTGAGAAAATGCCTTATATGTTTGTTGTTGGTGAGAATGAGCGTAATGCAGAAGCCGTATCCGTGCGTAAGCGTGGAGAAGGCGATCTGGGCATGAAACCGGTCGATGAAATTATCGCTCAATTGAAAGAAGAAATTGCAACACGTTTGGTATAAATGAACAAATGATCTATCAGATAACCAGTGCATAAGTTGCGCTGATCACTCTGAATAACGTCTGAATAACATGGGATTGACCTATGTTATTCAGGCGTTTTTTCGTAGTGTTTGCAGTAAAAAGTATAGATTAATTGCTTTTTGGAAAACCTTTGCAGTGAGGGGGAGGTTATACAATGAAAAAGCAATTCTCAATTCAAAAGAAACATATTCGGGGTTTATTGGTTGGCTGTGTGATGTTCGCCGGGATGATGATTAACCTGAATCAGGCGGATGCCTATACATTTGAAGAGGAAAGTACAGTACTGCATGTCGAGAGTCAGAGCAGCGGCAGTGAAGGTCCGAAAATTGAAACATCGAGCAAGTCTGATCAAGAATTTCCGGAACAGGTTAGCCATCAATACAGCGACGAGGCCCAGCTGACGACCATGGTGTATATGGCTTTATTGTGGTCACCGCAACCGATGGTCATTCCAAGGCCTGAGCTTCCTGAGAAACAAGTGGCAGATCCGTCTATGCCGGTGCTTGCTCCGCGTTCAGAACAAATCCTGGGTACACAAAAGGTTACAGCAACGGGATATACGGCAGGTGTGGAGTCTACAGGAAAAGGACCCAAACATCCTCAATACGGAATTACGTATTCTGGTGTAAAAGTACGTCGTGATAAAGAAACAGTTTCCACGATTGCAGCTGATCCGAAGTTGTTCCCAATGGGTTCCATTCTGTATATTCCAGGCTATGGTTACGGAATTGTTGCAGATACGGGTTCAGCGATCAAAGGTAATAAAATCGATCTGTATTTCCCGACAACCAAGCAAGTGTACAAAGAGTGGGGCAAAAAAGATGTGGAGGTACAGGTGATCAGGCAAGGCGCTGGAAAGTGTACAGAAAAGATGCTCAGCGAGTTGGCCGATGCAATCGATGTGTACAAATCTGTACCTGATTCGTGGTTGGACAAGGCCATTTAATTTCACATGTTGAACATGAATAACTGAAGTGCTCTCTTCACATAATACTGACTGGGGACGAACCCCGCGGTGCAGCAATGCATCGTAAATATGAAGAGAGAGGTGATTCGTTGTGGCTAAAAAATCACAAGGGTACCAAACGCCAAACGAGAAGTACAATGCAGAGTTTGGAGAAGAGAATGCAGCAGCAAAAGTGAAGCAATCCGCTCAAAACAAAGTACAAGATAATTTCCAAACACCTGATGAAAAATACAATGCCGAGTTCGGTGTAGAAAACACAGGCCAAACTGGCCAAGGTCAAGGCAAAGCATCAAAATACAAAAAATAATTGAAGATTCATTAATCAAATGATGATTCAGCACCCTGGAGCAGCAGCTCCGGGGTGTTTTACATATGCGAAGTTTTTTACATTAATATCCTCCCATCTCAGTCTCGAGACCGAGATGAATTCCACCTGCCGCCGCTGTTCTCATTGTCTTGTCTGAGTTACACTGATTACACAATACAGACAAAGGAGACATGAGCGATGAAACGATCGACGCGTGACCGCTGGTGGGTTGGCATACCTCTTATTGCTATTGGTGCGATGATCTTGTTCAGACAATTGGGATATGACATTGATGTAGGATATATTTTCAGAACATATTGGCCGTTATTTCTAATCTGGTGGGGGGTCAAAGGAATCTCCGAGATTCGTCGCAACGGGGGTTACGCCTTTATAGGACCGGTAATTGTACTGGCAATTGGTGGTTACTTTCTTGCCCGTAACCTGGGATGGATTGATTACTCCATGGGGGAGTTCATTCGTTATCTGATCCCGGTTATGCTGATTGGCGGAGGATTGTTTGTACTGATCGGGCCACGACGTCGTGATCGGAAACATCATGACAAGATGCAGCCACCTCCAGCACCTGAGCAACCTTATAAACCGTTGGCTCCGGAGGATCTGGAGATGCCGTCATCGTTTGACGAACAGTTCGAGAAAACATTTGGCAAACCAAAACAGGAACAGAAGAACGATGCACATGGCCCTCATTTCACAGGATCAACGGATTCATCATCACAAGGGCATCAATATAAGAAGAAACATCAATCGTATAACTCTAACGATACCGGATACGGAGAACATTATGATGATGGCTACGGAAATGGTTATGGGGATTATGGCAGTGGCAATACAATTAATAAATCGGCGTTCATCGGTGATCTGTACATGGGGCAGGAAGTGTTCTCGTTGAAACCAATGAACATCTCGGCTTTTATCGGAGATACTGTAATTGATTTGACGAAGGCACAGATTCCTTATGGGGAGACGAAGATTGTCATTTCTTCATTTATTGGGGATGTGAAAGTATTTGTTCCGGAAGATATGGATCTGGGTGTGACGGTGACGACAAATTCCTTCATTGGAGATATGTCACTGTTGAACCAGAAACGCGGCGGATTCCTGAGTAGTGCCCAGGCTGAAACTGCCCATTACCATGAAGCAAGCAAAAAAGTACGGATTATTGTAAGTGTGTTTATCGGAGACGTCAAAGTGAATAAGGTGGGTTAATGCATGATTCGAACAATTCTCAAGGCCAATAAATGGGAACTGATGATGTATTTTGCGCTAACTGGTCTGATTACACTGGGCGGATTCTATCTATTGTATGGAGAGGTGTTGATGGGGGCTGGTCGTCAGCGGGCATGGACCTATGTTGCTGTTGTTGTGCTGGCCACCGTTATCACCGGATATATCGCTGCATTACGACTCCAACGCAAGATCGACCTGCTTGATCTCAACATGTTGAAAGTATCCAAGGGTAATCTGGCGGTGCGCATGCCTGAAGCGGATGACGCTTCGTTTGGTCGTGTCTATCAGGAGTTCAATGTCATGATGGATTCGATTGAGAAAAAGATGAGACTGCTTCAGCGCCTCGGTGAGCAGGAAGTCATTGAGAAGGAGCAAGCCTCGGAGCGGGCTGTGCTTGAAGAGCGCAAACGAATGGCAAGGGACCTCCATGACACGGTTAGCCAGCAGCTGTTTGCCATGCATATGTCGGCTTCGTCCTTACCGCGACTGCTGGAGATGAATCCGGAACATGGCGGTAAAGTACTGGACCAGTTAATACAGATGTCACATATTGCACAGCGTCAGATGCGAGGACTGATTGCCCAACTTCGACCGGTGGAGCTGGAAGGGCGTGACCTCACCGCAGCACTGGATAGTTGGTTTCCTGATTATTGCAGGCAGAATGGTCTTAAAGGTGTGAAAGAGCTGGAACTGGATGGCGGAATCTCGGATGCCATTGAGCACCAGCTGTTTCTTGTTATTCAGGAGGCAGTTGCCAATGTCGTGAAGCATGCAGAGGCTGGAGTGGTTAGTCTGTCCATACGGGAGAGTGAACATCAGATCAGCATGAGCATCAGCGATGATGGTCAGGGATTTTTACAGCAAGCGGAGCGTCCGGGTTCATACGGGTTATCTACCATGCGTGAACGGGCGGAGAAGCTTGGGGGGCAAGTTCAGATTATATCGAAACCGGGAGCGGGAACGACGGTACGGGTATTGATCCCGAAATTCCCGAACGTTCCTGAGTGAACCAGAGGGGGAGACGCAATGAGTGGTAAAGTAAACGTGATGATTGTGGATGACCATGATATGGTGCGCATGGGCTTGAAAACATATCTGATGCTGGAACCTACTTTTCATGTGATGGGAGAAGCGGGCCATGGGCAGGATGCGCTTGATCAGTTACGTAAGTTAAATGATAGTGAAATGCCGGACCTGATCCTGATGGATCTGATGATGCCTGTAATGAATGGCGCTGAAGCAACAAAAGCCATCATGACTGAATTTCCATGGATGAAAATTGTGATGCTCACCAGTTTCCTGGAGGATGATCTGGTTGTGCAAGCGATTGAAGCGGGTGCGGTAAGTTATGTACTGAAGACAGTCTCTGCTGAAGAACTGATCTATGCTCTGCAAGGGGCATATAGAGGCATGCCTGTTATGACAGGTGATGTTTCGCAGGCGTTAACCCGGGGAATCAGACAACGTACAGCGAGAGAGAGTGAATCGGGTCTGACTGAACGGGAGAAGGAAGTGCTGCTGCTTATTGCAGAGGGAAAGACCAACAAAGACATTGGAGAAGAATTACATATCAGTATCAAAACCGTCAAAACACATGTAAGTAACCTGCTGATGAAATGTGAGATGGACGATCGTACACAGTTGGCCATCTATGCTCATCGTCAGGGATGGGTGAAAACGAAAGGGTAAAATGCCGTCGTGACGGGGAAAAGAGTCTATTCTTATGTGCTTTTATCTCCTTTTTAATTGTTTTTAAGGTACGGTTAAGGTTTAAAGTACAAAATAAGGACAGTTAAAGAATATCTCTTGGGAATAAGAGATTGGGAGGTAGAGAGGCATGGACGAACGCAACTATAGATCGAACCGTCAAGACGAGGAAAACGAAACCAAACAAACGGAGAATCGCAATTCTTCCGGAACGGACGAATCCTCCTATTATTATTCTTATGGACCTTTTCAGTCCGTGAATCAGGAAGATACAGCAAATCACATGGGAAGCACTAATCAGCGTGAAGAAGGAAATGTAGAGATTACAAAACCTGATCCGGTGAGACCCGTACCTACTTACTATAATAGTGAACCATCCGAACAAGCGAAAAGATCATCAGCAGGCGGCGGAAACGGCTCAGGTAACGGTGGAGATCAAGGGAATGGCGGCAAAGGCAACTGGAACTATAATAACCGCAAGCCACGTTCTTCCGTAAGATCACTTCTATTTTCCTTTATTGCCGGGATGCTGGTCATCACCGTTCTCATGTACACAGCTGATAGAACAAACATGTTCACACCGGAGACGGCACTTACGAACACAGACAATCAAAGTTCAGGACAGGAAGCGTCTACAAACACAGGCGGAGGCAACAATGTCACAGCGTCGTTACTGCCAACAGGCAAAGAAGATGTGTCTTCCGTAGTAACAAGTACAAGTCCGGCTGTCGTCAAAATCGAAACACTCGCGAAGCAGTCCTCACGTACAGGATTGGGTCAGGGTGGATCAAATACAAGTGATCCGCTGTACCAATACTTCTTTGGTAATGGGGGCGGAACGGAAGGCAATCAAGGCCAAAGCCAGCAACCACAAAGCGGTAATCAGCTTGTGCCTATGGGCATTGGTTCCGGGTTCATTTTTGACAAAGAAGGATATATCCTGACGAACCAACACGTTGTTCAGGGTGCAGATGTAATCCAGGTAACCCTGGAGAACAACAGCAAGCCTTATGAGGCTAAATTGCTGGGAAGCAGCTTTGATCTGGATTTGGCTGTATTGAAAATTGAGAAAAACAGTGGTGACGATGCGTTCCCTGTAGCTCCACTGGGTGATTCCAACAGTACTCAAGTCGGTGAATGGCTTGTAGCTATTGGTAATCCTGAAGGATTCGAACACACGGTTACAGCAGGTGTACTGAGTGCCAAAGAACGTACGATCAGCATTCCAGATGAAGAAACAGGAAAAACACGTGAGTACAGCCATTTGTTGCAAACAGATGCTTCGATTAATCCGGGTAACTCCGGTGGTCCGTTGCTTAACCTGAATGGGGAAGTTATCGGAATGAACGTTGCAGTAAGCGCAGATGCACAGGGAATTGGTTTTGCAATCCCGTCGAGCGTCATCTCTGAAGCCGTTAAATATCTTAAAGAGAACAAAGAAGTTCCCAAAGAGCCAGTACCCTTTATCGGTGCGTCTCTGATGGCTCTCACGCCTGAAGTTGCTAAACAAATGGGAACAGACGTTACCGAAGGTTCAGTTGTAGCCAGCACGATCTTCCAATCACCGGCTTACCAAGCAGATCTTCGTGCATATGACATCATCACAGGTGCTAACGGTACGCCTTATGCGACAAGTCAAGACCTGATTGATTTCATCAAGAAACAGAAGATCGGCAGTGAAGTTACATTAAACGTGGTGCGTGATGGTAAGAAGATGGATCTGAAAATCACAATTGGCAACAAAAATGATTTTGATACTTCACAAACAACAGATACACAACAGCAGCAACCATAAATATCGGGCAAGGATTAACACAACGGAAGGGTTTGAAGGCCCTTCCGTTTTTTTTGCCCTGATGAAGCAGGGTTACAATGGACCAGGACGGATTGGAGACGCCTACTTGAAGATGCAGATTGTGCTTCTGCCTGTTACAATGGGATAAAACGTTAGGATAAAGGAGAAAGACCACCATGCGCTCAACTATTTTGATTGTGGATGATGACGAAAAAATTGTATCCATGCTCCGCCGGGGGCTGGCTTTTGAAGGATATGAGGTACAGACGGCTTCCAATGGAGCCGAAGGCCTCAGCAAACTGATGGACAAGGAGCCGGACATCGTTGTGCTGGATGTGATGATGCCGCAGATTGACGGATTTGAGGTATGTCGGAGATTGAGAGAAGCAGGCAGTAAAGTGCCTGTGCTGATGCTTACGGCCAAGGATGAAGTACAGAGCCGGGTGACCGGACTGGACACGGGAGCCGATGACTACCTTGTAAAACCTTTTGCGCTGGAAGAATTATTGGCACGTGTCCGGGCATTGCTGCGCCGCAAGTCAGATAGTGCGGGTACGCCGGACAACCGCTTAATGTATGAAGATATCATTTTGGACAATGACTCACGTGAAGTATTGCGAGATGGGCAGCGTCTGGAGCTGACTGCCAAAGAATTTGAACTGTTGAATCTGTTTATGCAAAATCCAAGACGGGTACTGTCCCGTGATCTGATTATGGATAAAATCTGGGGTTATGATTACAGCGGTGAGTCTAACGTGCTTGAAGTGTACATTGCTATGCTCAGACAGAAGACCGAAGAATACGGTGGCAAGCGTCTAATCCAGACCATCCGGGGAGCCGGCTATATTCTGAGAGGTGACTCCTAATATGTCCATCCGGTTAAGACTAACCGCATGGTATTCTGGCATTTTGGCGGCTGTTCTTATCTTTTGGGGCGTTGTAATCTATGCCTTTGTTTATTTAAACACCTACCAGGAAGTCGAACAGCAATTGAAGGTGAAGAGTACCCGGATTACGGAACAGATTGGTGTTAATCCTCTTTCACAGTCGTTGGATCTGGACCTGTTTACAGAGAGTCAGCTTCAGGAGGCACAAATCTATATTCAACTCTGGGATTATCAGAGCCGTTCGGGCATAATTTCCGGCAATATGAAGAAATTGCAGATTCAGTTTCCGGTATTGAAACCCAATGAAATTCTTGAAAAGCGTGGCATATCCAAGATCTATGTGGATGGGACACCGTTTCTGGTGAATCAGCTTCCCCTTTCGCTTCAGGGTACCAATGAAGTACGTGGAATTCTTCAGGTAGGAGCCAATGTGAGTTCACAGGCTCGCTTGCTGGAAGCGTTGCTTAATATTTTGGTTTTTGGCTGGCTTGTTGCGATGGCGCTTGCCATTACTTCGGGTCTCGTTCTGGCTCGTAAATCGATGCGTCCGCTCGTCAATGTCATTGATGCTGCGAATCAGATTCAATCGGGTGACGATCTTAGTGTCCGAATTCAATATGCGGGTCCCAAGGATGAAATTGGACGTTTAATTGAAACGGTGAATAATATGCTTGAACGTACAGAATTGTCATTCCGCGGTTTGGAGGAGACGAATGCTGCCCAGCGCCGCTTTGTATCCGATGCGTCGCATGAACTTCGTACGCCGCTGACCACCATTCGCGGGAACGTGGACTTCCTGAAGAAGCTGTGGGATCAGGAGGGAACCGACCGACCGAATCTGGATGAGGAGACTGTCAAACAAATGTCTCTGGAAGCCATTGAAGACATGGCGGACGAGGGAAAACGTATGAGCAGGCTGATCAGCGACATGTTATCGCTGGCGAGAGCGGATACGGGTCAGAAAATTGAACTGAATCCGATCCCGCTGCAGATTCTCGTACAGGAAGTGGCACGCAGAGCACAATTTCTGGATCGTCAGGCAGACTGGCTTCCAGGAGATTTTTCCACCCTGAACGGCATTTATGTGAACGGTAGCAAGGACTATCTGCAACAGATGTTGTTTATTTTCATCGAAAATGCGTTTAAATACACACCTGAAGGCTCTGTGACGCTGGATGCCGTATTATACAAGGGCCAGGTGGGACTACGCATTAGCGACACCGGTATTGGGATGGATCGGGACGAAGTGCCGTTCATCTTTGATCGTTTCTATCGGGCAGATGAATCCCGCGGGGCTACACCGGGCATCGGTCTGGGACTTTCGATTGCGAAGTGGATTATTGAGGAACACCATGGATCGGTTGAGGTTGTGACCAGACGTGGAGAAGGAACCACCTTTATTATCTGGTTGCCGGTTGTCTTTGCTCCGCCTATCGAATAAAGGTATAATAGACAGGACTGCAATTACATCGGCAACGTTGCCGAGAAAGAAAGCGGGTGGCAACCAAGTGGAAGTACTACGAATTTCGCCGCGGGGATATTGTTACGGCGTTGTGGATGCGATGGTGCTCGCGCGTCAAGCGGCACGCAATCTGGATTTACCACGACCTATTTATATATTGGGTATGATTGTGCATAACCAACATGTGACGGATTCCTTTGAAGATGAAGGTATTATTACATTGGATGGTCCGAACCGGATGGATATTTTGAGCCAAGTGGAGAGTGGCACAATTATTTTCACAGCTCATGGTGTATCTCCTGAAGTGCGCAAGTTGGCACGGGACAAAGGATTGACAACAGTGGATGCAACATGCCCTGATGTCACCAAGACCCATGATCTCATTCGGGAGAAGACGGCAGAAGGTTATCAGATCATCTATATTGGTAAAAGGAATCACCCTGAACCAGAAGGTGCCGTTGGTGTTGCACCAGATCTCGTTCATCTGATCGAGAAGGAAGAAGAGATCGAAGAGCTGAACGTATCTCCAGGCAAAATCCTTATTACAAATCAGACAACGATGAGCCAGTGGGATATCAAACACATTATGAGCCGTCTGCTGGAGAAGTTTCCGGGCGCAGAGATTCATAATGAGATTTGCCTTGCAACTCAGGTTCGTCAAGAAGCTGTTGCGGAACAGGCAGGTCAGTCGGACCTGGTTATCGTGGTGGGTGATCCTCGCAGCAATAACTCTAACCGTCTGGCACAAGTGTCGGAGGAGATTGCGGGTGTTACGGCCTACCGTGTATCTGATGTTTCCGAGATTCAGCAAGAATGGTTGAAAGGTGTAAATAAGGTGGCGGTTACTTCGGGTGCATCAACACCAACACCGATCACGAAAGAAGTCATCCTTTACCTGGAACAGTATGAACATGACAAGCCGGAGACGTGGGAGATCAAACGTACCGTGAACATGAGCAAACTGTTGCCTCCAGTTAGAGAAAAAACACGTACACCTTAGGAAATGTAAAAGCAAGTCTAAGTGTATGTGAATTAAAAACGAGATGTGAATGAGAAGAATCCTGTTATGCAGATCCGAATGTCGGAGCCTGTGGAGCAGGATTCTTTTTTTGTATATGGATAAGGAATGTGTACCTTGACGCAATCAGATAACTATGGTATATTCACTTTAACGGATAAAAGCTTAAAAGCGAACAAGCGTTTAAGCGCGACAGAGTTTTTATATTTAATCAGACGCACGTTAAGGAAATTATTGTGCTCTCATACAAGGAAGGATGGGAATTAATATGATCGTTATTGCAGGCAAAGCTACACCGGAGGAACAGATTCAGGATATCGTTGCAGTTATTGAAAAAGAAGGGCTTCAGGTGCATATCTCTCGCGGAGAGGATCGTACTATCATTGGTTTGATTGGTAAAGTTGAACCTAAAATGCAAGAGCATCTTCGCCAAATGAAAGGTGTCGAGAATGTCGTTAAAATCTCGAAGTCTTACAAATTGGCAAGTCGCGACTTCCATCCGGAAGATACGGTGATCTCCATCAAAGGTGTAGATATCGGCGGAAAAGAACTTGTTGTCATGGGCGGACCATGTGCGGTTGAATCCGCTGCACAGATTGATGAGATTGCCGGGCTTGTGAAAGCTGCTGGTGGGCAAGTGTTACGTGGTGGTGCATTTAAGCCTCGTACGGGTCCTTACAGCTTCCAGGGAACGGGTGTAGAAGGATTGATCATGATGGCGGAAGCAGGCAAGAAACATGATCTGCTGACCATTACAGAAGTCATGACACCTGAGTATGTGGATATTTGCGCCGAGTACGCAGATATTCTGCAAGTAGGTACACGTAACATGCAGAACTTTGACCTGCTCCGCAAATTGGGCGAGTGTGGCAAACCCGTATTGTTGAAACGTGGTTTCAGTGCGACATACGATGAATTGTTGAATGCGGCTGAATACATTCTTGCGGGTGGTAACCCAAATGTTATGCTGTGTGAACGTGGTATTCGTACGTTTGAATCCTACACACGGAATACGTTGGATCTGTCAGCGATCCCTGTTCTGCAGTCTCTGAGCCATTTGCCGGTTATTTCCGATCCGAGCCATGGTACTGGACGACGTGAACTGGTGGAACCGATGACAAAAGCTTCTGTTGCTGCAGGTGCCAATGGCCTGATCATTGAAATGCATACCGATCCGGATAACTCCATGACAGGAGATGGTGTGCAATCCTTGTTCCCTGACCAATTCGCCAACCTGTTGCAGGATCTGGAGAAACTGGCACCAATCGTGGGTAAATCATTCAGCACAGCCAAACAACCGGCAGAATTTTTCCCGGCACGTGTAGGCGTGTAATAAGAATTTCATAGTCAAGGTCTGGATCATCATCCGGGCATCTCCTCTGATCTCGTTCATTGCAACGGAATCAGATAGATGCTCGGTTTTTTGCATATTTTGCAGTTTTGAACGTATTTATTAATCAATAGTGATAAGAAACATTTATGATGTGAAGTTTTTCCCATGATTTAGGTTAAAATAGGGGTCGCTTTACCGCATTAAACCAGTTAAATGTATATAAAACTAGTTGTTATATGAATTTATGTTATTTATAAAGTGTGAGTATATCTAACATCCCTTCAAAAAATACCTTACATAAGTATTGACGATGTCATGTTTTAAAATTTATAATGACGACAGAAAAAAATTCGAATTTAGACATTTTCTTAGTGGGGTTGTTTAATGTTCGGAATATTTGGGAGGACGAATACATGTCGGTTGAAAACGTATTGAAATCAATTCAAGAGAACAACATCGAGTGGGTAGATTTTCGTTTTGTAGATTTAGCTGGTCGTGCACATCACATCTCGTTGCCAGCTTCGGCTGTTGATGCAGACACGTTCGTAAATGGAGTAGCTTTTGACGGTTCTTCTATCCAAGGTTTCCGCGGAATTGAAGAGTCCGATATGGTTATGATGCCAGACCCTGAAGCGACTTATGTCGATCCGTTCACTGCACACCCTACATTGAATGTTATGTGTGATATCTTCACTCCGGATGGCGAGCGTTATGAGCGTGACCCACGTAGTATCGCTGTTAAAGCAGAAGCTTTCCTGCAAGAAAGCGGCGTAGGTACAACAGCATTCTTCGCACCTGAATCCGAGTTCTTCATCTTCGACGATGTTCGTTATGAGAGCGGCACGAACAGCTCTTCCTACTTCGTAGATTCAGAAGAAGCTTCTTGGAATACCAACCGTCAGGAAGAAGGCGGAAACCTGGGCTTCAAAGTTCGTACTAAAGGCGGATATGTTCCAGTAGCACCAGTGGATACACAACAAGATATTCGTAGCGAAATGTGTCGCCTTTTGGAAGAAGCTGGCCTGTCAATCGAGCGTCATCACCATGAAGTGGCGACAGCGGGTCAAGCCGAAATCAACTTCCGTTTTGATACACTGAAGAAAACAGCAGATAACCTGCTTGCATACAAATACATCGTGCACAACACTGCACGTCAATATGGCAAAGTAGCAACATTCATGCCAAAACCATTGTTCGGTGATAATGGTAGCGGAATGCACGTTCACCAATCCATCTTTGATGGCGATTCCCCATTGTTCTATGACAAAGCGGGATATGCTAACCTGAGTGAAATGGCTCTGCACTACATCGGAGGTATCTTGTACCATGCTCCGGCACTGATCGCTTTGACTAACCCTAGTACAAACTCATTCAAACGTCTTGTACCTGGTTACGAAGCACCAGTTAACTTGGTTTACTCCAAAGGTAACCGTTCCGCAGCAGTTCGTATTCCGGTTGCAGCTGTGACACCAAAAGGTTGTCGTATCGAGTTCCGTACACCAGACTCCACAGCTAACCCATACTTGGCATTCTCCGCAATGTTGATGGCGGGTCTGGATGGAATCAAACGTAAAATCAACCCAACTGAGCTTGGATATGGTCCTCTCGATAAAAACATCTATGACCTGTCTGATGCAGATAAAGAAAACATCCGCAGTGTGCCAGCTTCCCTGGAAGAAGCACTTGATGCATTGGCAGCTGACAACGAGTTCTTGACTGAAGGCGGCGTATTCACGAAAGACTTCCTTGATAACTACATCAACCTCAAACGTGATGAAGCGAAAGCAGTAGCGATCCGCATTCATCCGCACGAGTACAGCCTCTACTTCGACTGCTAATCGGTCGGGGTCGGAACAGTTCTTGTTCCAACTTAAAGCCTCCGGGACACGCTCTCGGAGGCTTTTCCTTGAATTAAACAATGTAGTGCTTTAACTTTGCAGGGTGATAAAGGAATTTGATGACCTGAATTCAACACTTCAGTGCATATTGCCCTTGAAGCAGATAGAGAATACTGATATCATAGCGATAATATTTACTTTGAGTGCATTTTGCACAAATCCATAGAGCGACTTTCAATAAGTAAGATATAGATCAAAATGATTCAATTTGTCTATACGTTGGTTGGATCAGGATGCTTCTTCCTGTCCAACTCTTATACCCGTGAGCGATTCTAATCGAATTGTGCAAAATGCTGTTTGTATGTCAGAGTTACGGATGGAAAGGGCGGGGGATTTTGTGACAAAAAGAGCGTATAACTTTAATGCAGGACCTGCGGCGTTACCACTTGAGGTACTGGAGCGTGCACAGGCGGAATTTGTAGATTTTCGTAATACAGGCATGTCGATTATGGAGATGTCTCACCGTGGAGCGGTGTATGAGTCTGTACATAATGAAGCTCAGGAGCGGTTGTTGTCGCTTCTAGGCAGTCCAAAAGGATACAAGGTTCTCTTTCTGCAGGGCGGTGCAAGCACTCAGTTCGCGATGTTGCCAATGAACCTGCTCGGCGCAGGGCAGACTGCAAGTTACGTGATGACTGGCAGCTGGGCGAAGAAGGCTCTGTCTGAGGCGAAGTTGATCGGCGAGACACATGTTGCTGCATCTTCGGAAGCAGAGAAATTTATGAAATTGCCGGATGTTTCGAATCTGAGTTTGCCAGAACGTACGGCTTATGTGCATCTGACTTCGAACGAAACGATTGAAGGTACGCAATTCAAGTCGTTCCCGGATACCGGTTCAGTACCTCTGATTGCGGACATGTCGAGTGATATTTTCTGTAAACCATTTGATCTTAATCAGTTCGGCATGATCTACGCGGGTGCACAGAAGAACCTGGGTCCATCCGGAATTACGGTTGTAATTGCTCGTGAGGAACTGGTGAGCGAATCGCCTAAAACGATTCCAACCATGCTTCGTTACAGCACACATGTAGATAACAATTCCCTGTACAATACGCCACCATCCTTCTCAGTATATATGGTGAATGAAGTATTGAAATGGATTGAAGAACAGGGCGGACTGGCTGGTATTGAGCAAAAAAATACGAAAAAAGCGGAATTGCTCTATAACACAATTGATGGTTCCGGTGATTTCTACCGTGGTTGTGTGGAACAAGAAGATCGTTCCCTCATGAATGTAACCTTCCGTCTTGCTTCTGAAGAATTGGAGAAAAAGTTCATCAAGGCTTCGGAGGAAGAAGGATTTGTAGGTTTGAAAGGACATCGCAGTGTGGGTGGTCTCCGTGCCTCCATTTATAATGCTGCTCCTTATGAGAGTGTTAAGGCACTGACAGACTTCATGAGCCACTTCCAGAAGACAAATGGATAAATTAGTATAGGTACGGTGTAATGGACCTTTGTGTCTTATCCTGTGCCTTACCAGAGCCTTCCACATTGACGTGTGGAGGGCTTTTCTTTAAGATTAGAGGGTTGTCGTCAACATGAAATGAAAAGGAGATTGAACACATATGGCTTTACACATCGTTCTGGTTGAACCAGAAATTCCGGCGAACACAGGCAATATTTCGCGTACTTGTGCGGCAACCGGTACCCATCTGCATCTCGTACGTCCACTTGGATTTCGAACAGATGATGCTACATTGAAACGTGCAGGGCTGGATTACTGGCATGCTGTCCATATTGAATACCACGACTCATTTGCTGAGGTTCAGGAAAAATATCCGGAAGGTCGTTTCTTCTATGCAACTACGAAGGCCAAGAACCGATATAGTGATTTTAATTTTCAGGATGGGGACTTCCTCGTTTTTGGTAAAGAGACTAAAGGCCTGCCACCTGAATTAATTGCTGCGAATCCCGATACATGCATGAAAATGCCAATGACTGGTGATGTTAGATCATTAAATCTGTCCAATTCGGCAGCAATTATTGTATATGAAGCGTTACGCCAGCTCAATTTCCCGGGGTTAGAAGGATAAAATTTGGTTATAAATGACGGCTAGAATTCGGAAAAAAAACATTTTTCAAAAAAAAGGACAAAAAATGTTTATTTCCAGCAGGATTCGACAAAATCTTGGCGAATCTATAAACATAGTACAAATGTACCTAGAAATTTAGAGTAAGATAGGAGAGGTGTGCCGTAGCTATGAAGCCAGCTGGAGTAGTTCGCAAAGTTGACCAATTAGGTAGGATCGTATTGCCTAAATCTTTGCGTAAAAGGTATCAAATGAATGAGGGAGATCCTGTAGAAATCTTAGTACAAGGGGACCATATTATCTTGGAGAGATATCGTCCAAAATGTATTTTCTGCGGATCCATCGAGGAAGTCAACGAGTTCAAAGAGCGTTACATATGCGCACAATGTTTAGATGAAATGACTCAGCTTCCACAACACGGATAAGAAATAACGTCATGGGGTCCATTGACCCCGTGGCGTTTTTTTTGTTTTATTCTCAATTGAATGGCATAATTGCAATTTGAAAAAAAGATAAAATACGTATACTAACGCTGGGTGTAAAGGGGTAAAACCTCATTCCACACGGCATTCAGGATGCCTTGCATATTTTCTTCCTCACTATTAATACATATGACAGCTTCCTTTGAGGGAATTACGATACACAACTGACCATAGGCGCCATCGGCGCGGTAAGCATCATGGGAACACATCCAGAACTGATACCCGTAACCTTTTCCCCAATCACCGTCTCCAGTCGTTTCGATCTGCTGGGACGTAGCCTGTCGAATCCAATCCGCAGGTACAAGCTGTCTGCCTTCCCAAAAGCCCTCCTGCAACAGTAACTGTCCAAATCGACTCAGTTCCTCATTACTTATCCAAAGACCTGCACAGCCAAGCGTTACGCCGAGTGGAGAGGTTTCCCACTCTACATCATGGATGCCAAGCGGATTAAATAACCGTGGAGTCAGGTAATCTTTCACGGTTTGGCCGGTAGCAGCCTGTAGCATGGCTGAGATCATAAATGTATCCCCACTGCTATATGTAAATTGTTCTCCAGGTACCCGGTCCAGAGGCAGAGACATATAATATTTCGCCCAGTCCTTTTCGGTCAATGAAGCTCGCTCATCAGCCCAAAGAGGGGGAGAGTCATGACCCGAAGACATTCGGAGAAGATCACTTAGTTTCAATTCCTGCGGCGATGGGAGATTGCGCTGTGCAGTCGGGACATGATCATAAGAGAAATAATCACCAAGTGTCGCATCCAGATGTATCAGACCTTCTTCAAGAGCAAGACCAACGGCCATACATGTGAAGGATTTACTGATGGAATGTTGTACCCTGCGCTGATCCTTATCCGGGTCCCAATGGGCAAGCAGATGCCCTTTTTGTAATATGCGAATGGAAAAAACGTTCAATTGTTGCTCCGTAATCGTATGAATGAAACCTTTGAGTTGCTCAGACATATTAACCTCCCTAATATCAGGTGAAACCTGAGTAAAATCGGTTGGTGAAACGTTTCCGTAATTCGAATGCAAAATCAGAACCCATGTTAGTATAAACCTGGTTTGGTGTCAATTAAAGTTGTAATAGCACTTACTAAATTTTCATTTTTTCGTAATAATAGTGTCTTTGGACGCAGATTTAGACTTAAAAGAGCATTTTTTCGAGAAAAAAACGCGAAATTTGTAAAAAGGTTATTGACAGGATTTACTCATCGGGCTTATGATTTATTCGAAACGATTCGAAGAAATCGCTTCCACATTAAAAGTGTTGTAATGAAGTCCATGTGAATCAACGTTGGCTATGTTTTGAAACGATTCGAGAAAATCGTTTCGATAACCCATCGTAATACAAGGGAATCTACAACAGCCTGCAATCCAACGCCAGAGAAACGAATGAGTAAAGACAGCAGGCGATGATGAGAGGGGTTACATTTATGGCACATATAACGATCGAAACTGGATCGCCAACCTTATGCATGAATACCAGCATACATGTTGTGTCCAGTGACTCCGGAGAGACTTCAGGCGGTACACTATATCTGTTGCACGGGGCAGGCGATAATGCGAGTACCTGGCAACGGTTAACCACAATTGAGATGTATGCAGCGCAATATGGCTGTACGATCATTATGCCGGAAGCGAATCGAAGCTATTACACCGATATGGAATACGGCCTGAATTACTTCCACTACATCACTCAGGAGTTACCTGAAATATGCAAGCGTCTGCTCAATCTGAATCCTGATCCGGAGAAAACATACGTTGCAGGTTTATCCATGGGTGGATATGGTGCACTGAAATGTGGACTAACTTATCCAGAGCGATATCGCAAAGTAGTGTCTCTATCTGGCGTAACGGATATCCAGACACGGCTTCATGATCCCCATATGCCAGCGACAATGATCAAGGAAATGAAAGCGGTTTTTGGAGAACGTTTACAGGTAAAAGCCGATCAGGATATTTACGCACTGTCGGCCAAGCTGCTGGAACAGGGTGTTCCTTTACCGGATATCCTCAGTTGCTGTGGCGATAGTGACCCCTTTGTAGAGATGAATCGCGACTATGCGAGATACATGCAGGGGACTGCCTTTGATTTTCGGTATGTGGAGACGCCGGGGGCTCATGAATGGAGATTTTGGGAGCACCACCTGAGAACGATGTTTGATTTTCTGTACAACGACAAGACCATAGTAGAGTGAGGAGATGCAATGTGAAACCTGCAGCCGAAGGACCTAGCAAAAAGCTGAAGGGAAACGTGAAGGGCAATTCGCTCTGGACTGAAATCTGGAAGCACCGAATGACATACACCCTGCTTATTCCGGGGCTTGTCTGGCTAATTCTGTTTGCCTACATGCCGATGGGTGGCCTGTCTCTGGCATTCAAAGATTACAAGGCCAACCTGGGCATCTGGGGAAGTCCATGGAGCGGATTCGAGAACTTCAAATATGTTTTCCGTGATCCAACCTTTATCGACGCAGTATGGCGTACGCTGTACATCAATATTCTGAAACTGATTATTCAGTTCCCGTTCCCAATTATTCTGGCGCTGTTGCTGAATGAATTGCGGATGCGCAGAGGGAAAAAATTGTTCCAAACCGTTCTTACGTTCCCGCACTTCCTGTCCTGGATCATCGTATCCGGGGTAGTCATCAATGTGCTGGCATATGACGGACTGGTAAATAGCGCGCTCGGATTACTCGGATTGCCAACGATTAACTTCCTGGGGTCCGAATCCAACTTTGTACCCATGTTGCTGTTGACTGATATTTGGAAATCAAGTGGATGGGGCGCGATTATATTCCTGGCTGCCATTTCCGGTATTGATCAGGATCAGTATGAATCAGCACAGATTGACGGGGCTTCCCGTATGCAACAGATGTTCAAAATTACTTTACCGAACATCCTTCCAACCATCACAATCATGTTTATTCTCTCGGTTGGTGGATTGATGTCTTCCGGGTTTGACCAGATCTTCAACTTGGCAAATGCCGCTACCAAAAATGTATCGGAAGTACTCGATGTATATATCTATCGGATTACGTTCCAGTCATCTACCGATTTCTCATTCTCGACAGCGGTCAGCTTGTTCCGTTCCCTGGTGAATATGGCCTTGCTGCTTCTTGCTGACAGATTTGCCAAGTGGCTTGGCGGAGACGGTTTGTTCCGATAAGAGAGGAGGAAAAATGAGATGAGCAAGAAAGCTAACAAAAAACCGAGAATTGGTACAGAAAAAATGACACTTCTCGATTACATTATTTTCGCCGTATTACTAGTGCTTGCCCTGATGATCCTGATTCCGTTCTGGAATGTCATCATGATTTCGTTTGCAACACAAAAAGAATATGCTGACAATCCATTTTTGATGTTCCCTAAAGAATGGACATTGGATTCCTACAAGGCATTGTTCGCTGACGGAACGATTCTGACGGGGTACAAAAATACAATTATATTGCTAGTCATCGGCTTGCCACTCAGCTTGTTCCTGACAACAAGCATGGCATATGGCCTTAGTCGCAACAAATTTCCGTTTAAGAAATTTCTCTTTTTCCTGGTACTGTTCACCATGATCTTTAATGGTGGTATCGTACCGCTGTACCTGATCATGAAATCACTTCATCTTACAGGTACGCTGTGGTCCGTTATCCTGGCGGGAAGCTTCAGTGCGTTTAACATGATTCTGATGATGAACTACTTCTACACCTTGCCTGAATCACTCATGGAATCGGCGAGACTGGATGGAGCCGGAGAGTGGAGAATTTTGTTCTCCGTTGTTCTTCCGCTGGCTACACCAATTATGGCTACAATCACGTTGTTCTACGGTGTAGCTTACTGGAACAGTTGGTATGATGCGATGATATTCCTTCGAAAAGCGGATCAGTTACCGCTCCAGAATGTACTCCGAAATATTATCGTGACATCTACGACGAATGCATCCAATGCATCCAGTGTGGATGCTGCTCAAGCAAGCAACTTCTCAATGGGTATGAAGATGGCGGCCGTATTTGTCACCATGGTACCAATTATGTGTTTCTTCCCAATGCTGCAAAAACACTTTGCCAAAGGGGTATTAACAGGGGCAATCAAGACCTGATATACGTATAGGATTTTGCAATAAAATTCTACTAAAAACATGGGGGTAAAACATGAAAACGAAAAAAAAATTGTCAGTAAGAGCTCTCTTTGCCATCACGCTTAGTGTAGTTATGCTGATGGTGACCGCTTGTTCCAGTCAAGGAGCTTCAGGTGGTAACGAAAAAGATGCAGAGGGAAATTACAAAGACAACCTGACCATCTCTGTAGCTAACCTGACAGAAATCAAAAACGGGAACCTGGATAATGATTTCCACAAGTTCTGGACAGACAAATTTAATTTGACATGGGACTACAACTATATCGATTGGGATTCATGGGGCGAGAAGCTTCGTCTGTGGATCAACTCTGGCGACTTGCCGGATGTAGCGGTATGGAACTACGTACATGGCGATGCCATTAACAGCATTGAACAAGGTTTGTTCTACAAATTCCCGGATGACTGGAAAGAACGCTGGCCTAACGTGGCAGCAGCTTACAATTTGACGGGTCTTGGAGACAAGTTGGAAGAATTGACAGGTGGAACATATGTCCTGCCTAGACCAATCTATTTCGAGAACAAACCAGCTGACCCACTCACGAACCAAATTGGTGTCATTGCGCTTCGTAAAGACTGGGCTGAAGCGGTTGGTTTTGAACTGAAAGATGCTTATACAACAACCGAATTGAATGAATATGCTGCGCTAGTGAAAGAAAAAGATCCAGGCAAAGTGGGTAACAAACTTGTACCTCTGTCCTACAATGCGGCAGATGCTATGACAAACATGATTATGCCAAACAGTGTGCATGCCATGACTGACTCTCCGTTCTACAAAGGTGAAGATGGCCAATTCCACTGGGGACCAGCAGATCCTGAAACGCTGACAGGACTTAAATTGATGCAAAAAGCCTATAAAGATGGACTGCTCAATCCTGAGTTCTACACATGGAAAAACAATGAAGGTCAAAACAACTTCAAAGTAACAGGTACAGCTGCTGTAACAAGTCTGGGCGGACTGGCTTCCTACAGACAAGGTCTGGATTCCGATATGAAAAAAAATCTGGGTGTAGATAGTGATGAACTGGTACACACAGCAATCGTAGTAGGCGATGACGGTAAATACCGTAACATGGAACAAGCCAACTTCTGGTCTGCATTAATCTTCAATCCAGACATTAGTGACGAGAAATTCGAACGGATCATGGATCTGATCGATTACTCCGCAACAAAAGAAGGACAGTTGCTCATCAACATGGGCTTTGAAGGAAAAGATTGGAAATATGATGAAAACAACGAACTCGTTAGCTTGTTGCCAGAAGGAACGGTATTGGAAGATAAATATCCAGCTCGTTTCGAAGGTCTGTATCTGCTTGGTGACGACTTCAGTGTTGTAAACCCTGCAATCAAAAAAGATTACCGTGATAGAGCCGTGAAATTGTTCGAAGAAAAAGCAAAACTTGGTACAGAAGGCAAATCGCTTGCACCATACGATTGGGATGTCAACCTGTACGATTCCAAAGCTAAGAGTCAGGCTTCATTCGACTACCAGAATGAATATGCCAACTTGATCCTCAAAAACGGAGATCTAGAGGCAAACTGGAAAGAATGGGTAAACAGTAAAATGTCCCTGGTTCAACCTTATCTGGATGAGCTAAACGATAAATTCTAGTAATCATTCAGTAATTAATTTTGAACCCGGTGCGCGGTCTCTCCCCGAACGCAGCCGGGTTCTTTATTTCAACAACTTATAGTGGAGGATACGATTAGATGAATAACGAGCAGTTGCTAGATCTGGTAAGACAGATGACGTTGGAGGAAAAAACAGCTCAGCTTCTTCAGTTGACTGCCAACTTCTATGAAGGAACAAATGTTGAAGGTCAGATCACAGGGCCGATGGAAGAGATGGGAATTACGGAGCAGTCCGTAGATGCCAGTGGGTCCATTCTGGGGTTGTCCGGTGCGCAGGCCATCATTGATGTACAGCAAGCTTATATGCAAAAAAGCCGTTTGGGCATTCCGCTTTTGTTCATGGCTGACGTAGTTCATGGATTCAAAACCATTTTCCCGATTCCACTGGCGATCGGTTGTTCATGGGACACAGAACTGGCTGAGAAAAGTGCTGAAATTGCAGCACGTGAATCAGCTGTATCCGGTTTGCATGTTACCTTTGCACCTATGGTGGATCTGGTTCGTGACCCGCGCTGGGGCCGTGTGATGGAAACGACAGGAGAAGATCCTTATCTGAACAGTTTGTTCGCGGCTGCGTTTGTACGTGGATATCAGGGCGACAGCTTGAAGGATGAGCCAGATCGTCTTGCAGCCTGTGTTAAACACTTTGCGGCTTATGGAGCGGCTGAGGGTGGTCGGGATTACAATACGGTGGACATGTCTGAGCGTAACCTGCGTGAGTACTATTTGCCAGCGTACAAAGCAGCGTTGGATGCGGGCGTGGAGATGGTTATGACTTCGTTCAATACGGTTGACGGTATTCCGGCAAGTGGCAATGAGAAGTTAATGCGCGGTATTTTGCGTGACGAGTGGGGTTTTGATGGTGTATTAATCTCGGATTGGGCTTCCATTCGCGAGATGATTGCGCATGGTGCTGCAGAAGATGATCGTGAAGCGGCATATCGTGCCATTCGCGCAGGAGTAGATATGGAGATGATGACACCTTGTTATGTGCATCATTTGCCTGAACTGATTGAGAGTGGTGAAGTGGATGAGAAGCTCATTGATGAAGCCGTTCTGCGAATTCTGCAACTGAAAGAAAAGCTGGGATTGTTCGATAACCCACTTCGTGCAGCTGATCCTGAACGTGAACGTGAGATTGTATTTTCCAAAGAGCACCGTCAGGTATCGTATGAACTGGCAACGAAATCAGCTGTCCTGTTGAAGAATGATGAGAGCGTGCTTCCACTTCAACCTGACGCTAATGTTGCCCTTATTGGTCCTTTTGCACAGAGTCCTGATATTTTGGGCTGGTGGTCCTGCGAAGGAGTTAAGGAAGATGCAGTTAAGTTGGGAACAGCTCTGCAAGAACGCCTGACGGGTGGGAAAGTTCAATTTGCTCAAGGCAGTAATGTTCATACGATTACAGCTGAGCAGATTGCCGAAGCCCTGGAAGTGGCAAGCAAAGCAGACCTGATTGTCCTTGCTCTTGGTGAAGACTCCGAGATGAGTGGAGAAGGTGGCTCGCGCACGGATATTCGTCTGCCAGTAGCCCAATTGGAATTGGTTAAACAGCTCAAAGCAACGGGAAAACCGATTGCCAGCGTTATTTTTAACGGCCGTCCATTGGATCTGCATGGTGTAATCGATGAATCGGATGCCGTTCTTGAAGCCTGGTTCCCTGGTAGTGAAGGCGGAGCCGCGATTGCAGATGTTCTGACAGGTGTAGTGAATCCATCCGCACGTCTGACGATGTCCTTCCCGCAGTCCGTAGGTCAGATTCCGGTCTATTACAACCATTTCAATACAGGTCGTCCACTGAACCCGGAGAAGACGGAAGAACGTTATGTCTCCAAATACATTGACAGCCCGAATGAACCTTTGCTTCCGTTCGGTTATGGTCTCTCATACACTTCGTTCTCTTATGGTGATCTTGAAGTGTCAAGTAATGAGATGACTACCGAAGAGTCCCTGAGCATTCAAGTACGTGTAACGAACACGGGTGAGCGCGCAGGCGTGGAGACCGTTCAGTTGTACGTTCGTGATGTAACGGGTGAAGTCGTTCGTCCTATGCGTGAGCTGAAAGGATATGTGAAGCTTGCACTGGCGCCAGGCGAGAGTGGTACAGCCACGTTTACGTTAAATGAAGAACAGCTTCGTTATCACCATTCTGACTTAAGCTACCGCAGTGATCGAGGCGAGTTCCATATTCTTGTGGGTGCAAACAGTCGGGATACTCAGAAGAAATCATTCAGACTTGTTTAATCTGATGAATGGAAAGAGTAATGTGTCAGGCCTTTTGTTATGGAAGGCCTGATGAACATAACAGGGGAGCGAAGAATGTGGTCAGTATCAAGGATATCGCCAAACAGGCGGGAGTTTCCATCTCTACTGTGTCATATGCGCTGAATGGCAGCAACAAAGTGACCGATGAGACGAGTTCCAAAATTTTGGCCATTGCCAAAGAACTGAACTATGTTCCAAATGCCGCAGCAAGAACACTGAAGAAGAGGGAATCCAAAATTCTAGGTGTATTCTTGACCGATTTTAGAGGAGATGTGTATGGAGACTTGCTGAGTGGCATGAAAGCCGTATGTAATGCTCAAGGCTATGACCTGATCGTGTGCAGTGGTAAACAATCCCATCGCATGCTTCCAGAGAGAATGATTGATGGTGCGATCATCCTGGATCATACGTTTGCAAGTGAGGAACTAATGCAGTATGCCGATCGTGGGCACAAAATCGTTGTATTGGACCGTGAGATGGATCATCCCAACATTAATCAGGTTCTGTTGGATAATAAAGCCGGGGCGACACTTGCGATGGAACATCTGATTGAACAGGGACATAAGAAAATCTACGTGGTGACAGGACCGGAAGGTTCGTTTGACTCTGTGCAGCGGTTAAAGGCTGTGAGACAGGTTGCAGAACGTGAAGCCGGTGTGGAATGGATTGAGATCACGGGAGATTTTGAGAAGAGTAGTGGAGAACAAGCCGCAGATCAGATTGTGCAGGTGTATGATGGACCCGCAGCGGTATTCTGCCTCAATGATGAGATGGCTATTGGTTTGTGTGATCGTCTGGCAGACAGTGCACTTGGCGTTGGTCAGGAGATTGATGTCATCGGATTCGACAATATTGAATTGAGCAAATACGTCCAGCCGAGATTGGCAAGCATTGATTATTCCAAACGCAAGTGGGGATCGCTCGCTGCTGAACAATTGATCAAAATTATTGCTGGAGAACCCGTCGATCATGAACGAATTTATGTGACATTAGTTGAGGGTGGGTCGGTGAGTGGGCCTATTTCGGCTGATTCGGTTATATCTATGCGGAATGACCGGGCGGTTAGCTATTGATCCCGAATACAGCAAGAGACAAGGCTTAGAAGAATCGAATCATTCTTTTAAGCCTTGTCTCTTGTTATTTCGAGGATGAAGCAATAGAAAAAGCCTCTCCGGAGAGAGGCTTGGCCTTTACAAGCCTTTTGTTTTGTCATTGTTGTAGGAAGAAGTGAGAATGCCTGTAATGAAGAGAGTCAATACGATTGCAATAATCCAGAATGTCAGTGAAAATGACATGCCCTTCGCACCTCCTGCACAAGCTCATTTTCTTCTATTATAACCATTATAGGTAGAAAAGAAATGCTTCACCCTATTATTTGTAAAATAAAAAGTGTGTGGGAACCGGTCTGAGGCTGCCATCTGAAGGGTTATTCACAACCCGATTATTCAGAATAAGCGAGGATGATCCACCGCCATCCAGATTATAGGCGTCAATCACCCCAAGCTTGTACAATCGCCCTTGCAACTCTTCAAGGGTAGCACCGGAACTTCCGCCCTCATTATATCCGTCAACTACAATAATCAATAACTGATCATCTTTATAATTGCCAATGACTGTACGTGGTGCTCGTTTGGGTGATACTTTCCACTTGTCGGGAATTGGGGTTTTCCGCCCATTCTGTAGCAGCACCGGAACAAACGTAGCCCCGAATTGTGGTTGCAGGCGATCCAGTGAGTTTTTGTCGGAGAACTTGCCTCCGACCAGTTTACCGGCATCGTTAAGTCCTACAAAAAACAGATCTTTGAAACTGGCCTGGAAACCGTTCACGTACTTCCCGTCCATGACGGTTGTGCTAAGTGGATAACGTTTGCCGCCACTGTCAGCAAATCCACCTGCGTTAATCCCGGCAATTGCGCCGTTACGCTTCACAGCCTGCATGGTCGTCTCAGAACGCCCAGGTTCACTGTCTAGAGCCATCTGCATGGCAGTAGGGTCTTTTAGCTTGATCTTCATGGCATAGCCCTTATAGCTGCCAGGATTCACTCTGTACATTTCAATCGTTAGCCGGTCACTGTCTACCCGTTCAAATGGAACGCCAAGTTTGGATGAAATCCGTTTGTTGTAGATCGTTTCCGGACGATCGGCCTGGGCGGAAGCCTTCTGCACAAGTGTAGACATCGTACTTGTTGTTTTATTATAGAGCTGTGTCGTTCTTTTAATAGAAGAAGAAGTCTGGACAGCAGCATCTTTTGCCCCCGCAAGCTCTTGGCTAATTGCTTGGGTCCGGGGTGTAATCGTATCCTCTGACAGTTCGGTAGGCATCAAACCTCCGGGTTCAAGTGGAGGACGAAGCAGCATCAGGCATAGTATCAATCCAACAAAAGGAGCGAGTGCAAGCATAAAAAAACGATTAACCTGTTTGACGGGTGTAATCATTTGAGCAGGTCCATCTTTTTCTGGAGTGTCTCCAGTTGTTTTTTGACTTCGCTCAGCTGGGTATACAATTTGTTGCTGTTATCCGTTTTGTCACTTGCATTATCCTTGGTGAAAGTCAGCAATTCATTGAAGGATTGAACCTGTCCCTGCAGGTCTTCTACTTCCTTTGATATCGTTGTTAGCTGATTTTCATAGTCGGTTTTTAGCGCTGCAATCTGCTGCTGATTATGGGCTTGAAGCTGGTTAATCATCTGTTGCTGGAGATGGTTACTATAATAGTAGGTTCCAACGACTCCTAGTGCAATGAGAACAATCCACATTACCAGAAACAGTTTGATTGAAGATCCAGCCTTGCCTTTGGCGCTCCGGGTGTGATGGATGTCAGAGGACGGGGCAGATGGTTTCATATCATCACTCCTGGTCATTTATAGGTACAAAAAAATTTCCAGTCCTCATTCTATCATGCCCCTATTGATTACGCAAAAATGAAATTCTTTACTTAATAGAGTAAAAAGAGATTGCATCGGAAGGAAGTCCTAGGATACAATTTCTTATAGATGCAATAAGTAGGAACTTTGGGCAGGTTTTTCGACTTTTTTAGATAGAAATGCAGGAAATTTATACTATATTTTGACCTTTCCGGGGATGGAAAGATGGACGTCATGGTGTTTTTATAACAAAATACAGTGAAAATAGAGCTTTTTTATCGGCTTCCTCCTGTATTTTTCTGTTTTTCGACATAATCCGACCTATGCTTCTTCTATACTCGGATTGTCGCATAGACGATGAAATCATCATGACAGAATTTAAAAGTTATTTGTCCAATACATAACAGGGGGAACAACAATGAAAAAAGTATGGCAGGTGGTCATCATAGATATCCACCCCACCAGCATGCTCGGTACAAAATTGATTTTGGAAGAGCAGCAAGATCTGACGGTACGTGGCATGACTTCGACCGGAACAGAAGGGCTCGATCTGGTGAATATTCACCAGCCTGATCTGATTCTGATGGATTATCGTCTTCCGGAGGGTCAGGCAGATCAATATATTGCCCAGATGAAGAATCTGTCAGCTCACAGTCACATCATTATTTTGACGGATGAAGACAATGTGAAGCTGTTTCGTCATCTGATGAGCCTTGGTGCAAGCGGCATGTTATCCAAACAGGCTTCCCCTAGCCAGCTGATTCATCTGATCTCTGGATTGCGTGAGGGCCATGTGTCCATTCCATTGTCGTGGTTAAACAGTGCGGAGTGGGCGCAACCTGTGGAGTCTCCGACAGAAGCACGTGTCATTGAATTAACAGAAACCGAAACTTTTATCATGGAAAGAATTGTTCAGGGTGTAACCTATGATAAAATAGCGAATGAGATCAACGTTAGCAGACGTTCCATTGATAATTACCTGCGTAAAATATACGTGAAGCTGGAAGTGAGCAGTAGAGCACAGGCCATTGAACGTTATGCCTTGCATGCAAGACAAGTGAAGACGGGATCCTGACGAAACAGGTCTGTTCTTCCCATGATCACAACAGTTCGGTATGCATCCGGTCATATTCGATGGTGAGCAGGAATAGGTTGTAGGGCTGCGGACTGCGAGTACAGTTTCGGAATAGGGACGAAAGGGGAACGGATCGATGAAATATTTCTTTGCTTCCCGTACCAACAGGCTTTTGTCATCACCACTGAGGGATATACGTGAGATGTCTGGCAGGGATTATTTCATTTCTCTGGCGGAAGAATTGCCTGCGGAGGAGTTGTTTCCTTTCAAATTGTTGGAAGAAGCAGCGGTGTCTGTCTTTAGTTCAGGCCCTTCCGCATTGCAATATGGAGAGCCAGCAGGCTACACACCCCTAAGAGAGTGGTTGAACAAAGACTGGAATGCACGCAAAGGCATACGAACGGTACCCGAGCAGATTCTGTTGACCACTGGTACCCAGCAGGCCATCGATCTGGTGATGCGTCTATTGCTTGAGCCAGGAGATTCTGTACTGGTTGAACATCCCACATCTCCAGGCTGTCTTGAGGTTCTGGAGATGCAAGGAGCCAAGATTGTGCCCGTAATGGGTGATCGGGACGGCATACTTCCAGACCTTTTGGAGCATCACATGCAGCAGGTTAGACCGAAGCTGCTTTTTGCTGCACCCAGTTTCTCGAATCCGACCGGTGCTTTGTGGAGTATGGAGCGGCGGGAGGCTGTCCTTGAGCTGTGTTCGCGCTATGGTGTACTGCTTGTGGAAGATGATTCTTACGGAGAGCTCCATTTTGATGGCCTTGAGCCAACGGAATTCTATCGTAAATATCCTTCACTCTTTGCACTGGATACTGCCGATCAGGGTGGACATGTTCTCTACATTGGTTCATTCAGCAAAACGGTAGCGCCCGCTCTTCGAACCGGATGGGCCGCTGGACATCCTGCGCTGATTCAGGCAATGGCCTCGGTTAAACGAATTGCAGATGGTCAGTCCAGTCCGATGAATCAGCGGCTGTTGTATCAATTGCTTGCCCATTCCCCATTTCGTTGGAGTGATCACCTATCGATGTTGAATCGGGAGTATAAGACAAGACTCAAACTGATGCTTGAACTGTTGAAGAGGCCGGGCTGGAAAGGGTGTCAGTACAACATCCCTGAGGGCGGAATGTATCTGTGGGTACAGTTGCCGGAAGGATTGGATAGTGGCGCTCTGCTTAAGGCGGCTTTGCCCAAAGGTGTATCCTTTCTTCCTGGATCACTATGCTCCACAGGTGTACAGGATCAACGTTACATCCGATTGAACTTTAGCCACCCGGGCCGGGATGAATTGCTACTTGGCATGAACCTGATCAGTGAAGCCATTTCCGAATTTACGGCTCGTAGTTAAGTCAGATCAAAATAGATTTTGTAGCAAAAATTAAAATTGGTTCATGACCAAAGTGATTACGTTATTGCATCCACTAACATTTTTATATATAATATGAATTAATGAGTTGTTGGTTTCTTTATATAAGCTACAATGGTGGCCAGTTCAGGAAAAGCACTCATATATTTTATTTAACGGGGGAAAATTCAACATGTCTAATATTTTATTTGTTAAAGCAAATGACCGTCCTGCAGATCAAGCAGTCAGCGTTAAATTGTACGATGCATTCTTGAGCGCATACAAAGAGTCCCACCCAGGTGACACAGTTACTGAGTTGGATCTCTACAATACAGAATTCCCATTCTATGGTAACACTGCTATCACAGGTACTTACAAAGCAGCTAACGGTTTTGAACTGACAGCTGACGAGCAAAAAGCAGCTTCACTTGCAGCACAATTGCAAGATCAATTCCTGGCAGCTGACAAAGTTGTATTTGCATTCCCACTGTGGAACTTCACTGTTCCAGCTCCATTGGTAAACTACATTGCTTACCTGAGCCAAGCTGGTAAAACATTCAAATACACTGCTGAAGGTCCTGTAGGACTTGCTGGCGACAAAAAAGTAGCTTTGCTTAACGCACGTGGTGGCGTTTATTCCGAAGGCCCAATGGCAGCTGCTGAAATGTCCCTGAACTTCCTGAAAACAGTTCTTGGCTTGTGGGGCATTCAAAACCCTGAAGTGGTTATCGTTGAAGGACATAACGCTTCTGCAGATCGTGCTGAAGAAATCGTTACTGCAGGTCTGAAATTGGCTTCCGAAGTAGCAGTAAAATTCTAATAACAATCTTCTATATAGAACACATCAAAACACCTGTAGTCTCCAGTGGAGATTACAGGTGTTTTTTTTGCATTCTCATTTTTCATATCACTTACTTCGAGTGATTCCATATCAGACATGGCCTGTATTTTTTAAGTAAGCTTCTGCTGCTTCAGCAATGTGTGCAAGGTCGTCCTTATTTTCACCAGATACAGAATACGTTACATCGAGTTCATTAATGGTTCGTTCAATCATATCATTATCCTCAAGCATGTGTGCATGCTCGGTTAACGCCTGTACTCCCTTAATCGTCAGAATATACTTTCCACGGGAGAGGCGTTCAAACCAGCCATAATAATTTTTTTGCAGAATTGCTGCGGCAGAACCTACGCCTGTCTGTCTGGCAAGGTTGGCCGGAGAGGCTTCTCCGTTCGTCCGTAGAGCGGATGCGACACGCAAAGCCTTCTCACGATATGCTGTGACCAGCTGTCTTCGTGTGCTGCCTCCCGTATTGTAGTCTCCGCTGCGTTCGTCGAATTCCTTGAGCAATCGTTTCCGCCGAACACCGCTTTTACGGGCAACCTGATTGGGGCCAGTGAGGGGGATCAGGGCGGAGGGCTCGCACAATACATCAATCAGGGGAGCTTTGGTTTTGTAAAATGTGACAGTCAGCAGCCCCAGACCGAGCTGTCTGCATAGTGCGGTCAGTTCGCTCCAGCGTTGGTTCACGGCTCCGCGTTTACTGCGATTGCGCTCGACGGCCAGATACACGAACGGGCTAAGTTTCAAGCGCTGCATGCCCTGCAGCAACAAGGAGAGGTTAAATGTTTTTTTCATCTCCACAATGAGTGGTTCGTCCTGGTCCGATCTGACTCCGACGAGGTCACAATGTCTGACTTCCGCCTTGACGTCGAAGCCACGTTGCTCGAAAAAAGCCTTCACAGGAGAATATAATTCGGTTTCGTATTTCACTGCCATCGTCCGTGCTCCTTTCCAGAAGTGGCCTGTCTCTGACCATGTGTTGTCCGGTTTCCTGAATTTAGAACCCTCATTATATCATATTCGTTCTTTTTTTTCTGAAGGCACAAGATGTCTGATAGAACAGGGAAAAGCCAAAATTCGAAGCGGTTGATTGAAAAAAAGAGGTCAACTTATCCGAATTGCCGCATAGGTATGTAATACACTTTTCACAACAAAACAAGACGTTTGGACAGAGGGTGGCGGGACTACACAGGACCGCAAGATTGGTATTCAAGCAGGAGCCGCAATTCTATTGATTTCTTCATACCATTCGGAATGGTTGACAATCACACTAAAGGAGCCATGGGAGGTACCAAGCATGAATATTTTTGAACGCGTTGCGGAACATCGGGCAGAGAGTGACCGTTTGACATGGAACGGAACATTTGAAGATTATATTGCACTGCTGAGAGAGGACCCGACTCCGGCAATGACGGCTCACGCCAGAGTGTATGAGATGATTGAATCGTTTGGGGTGGAAGAAGTAGGTGGGCATAAGCGGTACAAGTTTTTTGAACAGGAGATCTTTGGGCTGGACCGTTCGATTGAAAAGTTGGTTGAAGAATACTTTCACTCGGCTGCACGCCGTCTGGATGTACGGAAGCGGATCTTGCTCCTGATGGGTCCTGTAAGTGGAGGGAAATCGACGCTGGTGACGCTGCTGAAGCGGGGGCTTGAACAGTTCTCGCGGACAGAGAAAGGTGCCATATACGCCATTGATGGATGCCCGATGCATGAGGAACCGCTGCATTTGATTCCGCTGGAGCTTCGTCCTGAAGTGGAAAAGGAAATTGGAGTCCGTATTGAGGGTAACCTTTGCCCATCCTGCCAGATGAGACTCCGTACCGAATATGGTGGTGATATCAGCAAGGTACCGGTGGAACGGGTCATTGTTTCCGAAGATAATCGCGTGGGAATAGGAACGTTCAGTCCATCCGATCCGAAATCACAGGATATTGCCGATCTGACGGGGAGTATCGACTTCTCCACCATTACGGAGTTTGGTTCCGAATCCGATCCACGTGCCTATCGTTTTGATGGGGAGTTGAACAAGGCGAACCGTGGGTTAATGGAGTTCCAGGAGATGTTGAAATGTGATGAGAAATTCCTATGGAATCTCCTGTCGCTCACGCAGGAAGGAAATTTCAAAGCGGGACGTTTTGCCTTAATCAGTGCGGATGAAATGATTGTGGCGCATACGAATGAATCGGAGTATAAGTCTTTTATCTCCAACAAGAAGAATGAGGCACTGCAATCCCGGATGATTGTCATGCCGATTCCGTACAACTTGAAGGTATCCGAGGAAGAGAAAATCTATGCCAAGCTCATTCAGCAAAGTGACATGAAGCATGTTCATATTGCACCGCATGCACTGCGGACTGCAGCCATTTTTTCCATACTTACCCGCTTGAAGGAAACGAAGAAACAAGGCATGGATCTCGTTAAAAAAATGCGCATGTATGATGGTGAAGAAGTGGAAGGATACAAAGAAGCTGATCTGCGCGAGATGCAAAATGAGTATCTGGATGAAGGGATGTCCGGCATTGATCCACGGTATGTCATTAACCGGATCTCCAGTGCTTTGATTAAGCAAAATCTTCAGTGCATTAACGCGCTGGATATTCTGCGGGCGATCAAGGATGGTCTGGACCAACATGCCTCGATCACGAAGGAAGAGCGGGAGCGTTATCTGAACTTCATTGCTCTTGCACGCAAGGAGTATGATGAACTGGCCAAGAAGGAAGTGCAGAAAGCATTTGTTTACTCATTCGAGGAATCCGCAAGAACGTTATTTGAGAATTACCTCGATAACATTGAAGCATTCTGCAACTGGTCCAAGATGCGTGACCCGCTCACGGATGAAGAGATGGACCCGGATGAGCGTTTGATGCGTTCTATTGAGGAACAGATCGGGATTTCCGAGAATGCAAAGAAAGCGTTCAGAGAAGAGATTCTGATCCGAATCTCGGCATACTCCCGCAAGGAGCGCAAGTTCGAATACAGCAGCCATGACCGTTTGCGTGAAGCGATTGAGAAAAAGTTGTTCACCGATCTGAAAGATATTGTCAAGATCACAACCTCAACCAAAACACCGGATGCAACACAATTGAAACGTATGAATGAAGTCATTAAACGTTTAATTGAGGAACATGGATACACCGCAGCCAGCGCGAATGAACTGTTACGTTATGTGGGTAGTCTGCTTAATCGCTAATCGGCAACGAACCATTCCGGATCAGGCTCCTGATGCCTGTTGTGAGGCTCCTTCACAGCAGGGTCAGGGCCTTTTTAATTACATGAAGGTCATATTAGTCTAAAAAGCTGACAAATAAGGTTAATTTTAAAGAGAATTAGTTCTAATGGTATATGTATATTTAGGTATTTTAGTCTATAATCAATACATATATTTACAATTTAAAGTAATTTAGTGTTTATTAAGGAGCTGACTGAACCAGATATGAGCAGTATTTCCGCAACAAGACAGAAGCAACTTGATTACATGGGATTAACCGCAGGGGATCTAAAACTGCTTGCCGATCATCGGCCTGTTTTTAAAAAAGTCGTTAATGAAGTGGTGGATCATTTCTACAATCATGTGGGGAATTATCCTGAATTGGTAGATCTGATCGCTCGATTCTCTACCATTGATCGTCTAAAAGAAACACAGAAGATGTACTGGTTATCAATGACGGATGGAATCGTGGACGACGCATATATTGAGCAACGGATTGCGATTGGACTTGTGCATTCACGGATTGGTCTGTCTGAAGATTATTATCTGGGTACCTATATGGTCTACCTGGATATTGCAACGAGCATATTCCAACAGGTTATCCCTGATTCCTGGCATCTTGTCATTCAAGCGCTCAGCAAAATGTTTAATCTGGATTCACAGCTTGTCCTGGAAGCCTATGAGAAGAAAGAAAAAGAAAAGTTACATCAGCTTGCCGATGACCAACAACATACATTACAGGCAATTACGCAGATTACCCAAGAGCTTACAGGCATGATTAGTGAATTAAATGAAAGTGCAATGGCTATATCGAATGTTGCCAAAGAAACAGCGGCTTCTCAGGATCAGGCTCAGGTTATGCTTACCGAATTAACAGGAGAGATCCAGCAGATCGGAAAAATGGGTGAACTCATTCGCGAGATATCGGATCAGAGTCATCTTGTCGGCCTGAATGCAGCGATTGAAGCTGCTCATGCAGGAGAGTTTGGACGTGGCTTCGAAGTAGTTGCCAGTGAGGTGCGCAAGCTTGCAGCCAGTTCCCGGGATGCACAGGGTAAGATTCAGTCTAATCTGGAGAAGATCATGAAGAAACTGAGCAGTGTGCAGCAGGAGTCGGATCATACGTCTCGCGGAGCACGTAGCCAAGCTTCACGCTCGGCTGAACTCGCTGTATTTGCAACAACAATGGAGAAACTGTCTCTGGATTTGAAGAATCTGGAACAGCAGGAATAGAGCTTAAAAGCATTAGGAACCTTCCATACCGTTTCAGGCTGTTTTAAGCTATAATGGGTAGACAAACCTGCCGATGTTATAGAAAATGCAGCCGGAGACAGGGGATTCGAAAGAGGTTGAGGTGATCAGATGGCTTCTATCCATGATGTAGCCAAGGAAGCGGGAGTATCTGTTGCAACCGTTTCCAAAGTGATAAACGATTATCCTGATGTAAGTGAAAAAACACGCAAAAAAGTCAATATAGCCATCGAATTATTGAAATATCAACCCAATGTGGTCGCACGTGGACTTGTCAAACGCCGTTCATGGACGGTGGGAGTACTGTTAACAGTTCCGTTTACGAACCCTTTTGTGTCGGAGTTGCTGGAAGGGATCAAGACAGCGCTGGAGAACAGTGGATATGACCTGGTCCGGTTGTCTACTCGATTCGATGATCCGGCGTACTCGTTCATCAAACATTGCCGCAGTCGTAATGTGGATGGCGTAGTGGTATTCGGGGAAGGCAGAGAAAACGCGAGTATTCAGGAACTGGTGGATGCAGAGATTCCAACGATGTTTGTTGATACGGACATGTTGGGCAAACGTGCCGGTTACATTACTACGGATAACGCGAACGGGATCTCGATGGGTGTCAAACATCTGCATGAGCTTGGGCACCGCAAAATTGCCTATATCTCAGGGACACTTGGACCTGCTGTAGCCAATCTGCGATTGGAAGGATATCGGGAAGGGCTGCGAGAATGCGGCATCCCGTATTCTACGGTATATCTGGAGATCTGCGATTATTCCTTCGACGGGGGAAGCAAGGCTGCCCGACGATTGCTGGCACTTCAGGATCAACCAACGGGAATTGTCTGTGCATCAGACATGTCTGCCTTTGGTGCGATTCATGAAATTGAAAAGCATGGACTGAGTGTACCAGAAGATATCTCGGTTGTCGGGTTCGATAACACGTATTATGCTGAGGTATTCAAACCGGGGTTGACCACGGTGAATCAGAATATCTATTCCATTGGCATTAAGTCCATCGAATATCTGATTGCCATGATTGAGAATCCATCTTATTCTCCCCCTGTGGTGACGGAACCTTCCAATCTGGTCATCCGTCAGACGACAGCACCTTTAAAAGCTTAAAAACGTAAATAGTAAAGATGTTTACACGAAGCACAGCTAATAAGCTGTGCTTTTTGTCGTCCTTTATCTCATTTGGAAACATATGGATTAGGGAGTGGTACAAGTCCTATAGTTTAACGGGTAAACAAAGTTTACTGGCAATCGTATAATGAAAGTGCTTACAATTTTCTGTCCATTTGCATCTATCCATCCTGTATAACGATCTTGTAAAGGGCTGGCACATGGCAGAGCAAAGGTTATTCTTCACAAACAACGAACCAAGGAGGAGATCGGATGCATTTGAGAAAATGGTGGAGCTTGTGCTTGTCGGCTGTATTGATCTTCAGTTTGTTCCCAAGTGTGGGAACCGGAGGGGCACGTGCTTCGGCAGCGGACGTTAAGACTGGCGATGATGAAGTACTGTTCAAGGCTGATTTTGAAGATGGTGTGTTGGGACAATGGCGTCCACGTGCAAGTGAAAAGCTTGATATCGTAACGCAAGTAGGTCATGACAGTACACGCAGCCTGAGAACCTCTTCACGTACCGAAACGTTCCATGGACCCTTAGTTGAAGTGCTGGATCATGTACAGAAGGGTAGCACAGTTCATATTTCATTTTGGGCCATGTACGATGAAGGGCCGGACAGTCAGGTCCTTAACGGTGCACTCGAGAAAGAATACAATAAGGACGCTTCGAGTCTTGAATATGCTACCTTTGCCTCCGCTACCTTGAACAAAGGACAGTGGAAAAAAGTCGAGGCCGATGTGGTGATTCCCGAAGAAAATAGTGGCATCACCGGATTCCGCATGTATGTGGAGACACCATGGAAGACGTCAGAGGAAGTGACGCCGGCAGATACGATTTCATTTTACGTGGATGATGTTCTGATTACGGCTGCTCAGAAAATTGAAATTGAGAAGGATATTCCGAATCTGGTCGATATCGTGGGACAAAATTACGCAATGGGAGCTGCCATCAACCAGTCTGCACTAGACGCGGAAAACCAGCATTCCCAGTTGTTGACGAAACACTTTAATAGTATTACAGCGGACAATTTTATGAAAATGGATGCGATGCAGCCCAAGGAAGGAGAGTTTGTCTGGTCAGAGACAGATCGCCTGGTGAAGTTTGCCGAAGCAAATGACATGGAAATCAGAGGTCATACGCTGTTATGGCATAGTCAGGTGCCGAATTGGTTCTTTACAGATCCGAATGATGCATCGAAACCTGCCACGCGGGAACAGTTGCTTGCACGGATGAAAACCCATATTCAAACCATCGTGACCCGGTACAAAGGAAAGGTTCATACATGGGATGTCGTCAATGAAGTCATCTCAGACGGAGGCGGCTTGCGGAATGAGGCCAGTAATTCCAAGTGGAGAGATATTATTGGGGATGTAGATGGCGACGGAGATGACAGTGATTACATTGAGCTGGCTTTCCGTTATGCACGTGAGGCTGACCCCGATGCTGTACTGGTGATTAATGACTATGGAATGGAGGGCAATGGAAACAAGGTGAATGATATGGTGAAGCTTGTAGAGAAGCTGCTTGCCAAAGGAACACCGATTGATGCGGTTGGATTCCAGATGCATGTATCCATGTACGGACCGGATGTAAAGCTCATTCGTGAGGCTTTTGAGAAAGTGATCGCTCTTGGTGTAAATGTACAGGTTACAGAGCTGGACGTTTCGATCTATTCAAGTAATTCCGAGTTGGAGATGCCTGTAACAGATGAATTAATGCTGCAACAAGCCTATCGTTATCGTGAGCTATTCGACCTGTTCGACGAATTGGGAAAACGCGGCGTAATGGACAGTGTTACAGTATGGGGACTTGCGGATGATGGTACATGGCTTGACAATCATCCAGTCAAAGGACGCAAAGATGCACCATTGTTATTTGATCGTAAATTAAAAGCAAAGCCGGCATTTTGGGCACTGGTGGACCCTACGACTCTTCCGATCTATCGCAATGAATGGACAGCATTGAAGGCCAGCCCTTCTTTCCCGAATCACAAAGGACAGGAAGATATTCTTTGGGGTGCTGTGAAAGGACTCGAAATTAATCATCTGGCAGATGGTACATCTGCGGTTACGGGTGAGGCTCGTATGATGTGGGATGCCAAAAAGGTCAATTTACGAGTGGAAGTGAAGGATACCACACGTCGCAAAGGGGATCAGGTGCAGGTTTTCCTCGCGGAAGAAGTCAAGGGGACAGGCGCTGCAACTTCTGAAGCTGATCTGTCTGCCAAGAAGAAAAATCCGCCGTCTGCAAATGGTCAATATACATTTAAACGGGATGGCGGTAAAGGCAAAGATAAAAATACTTACAACGTACAGGAGACAAAAACCGGGTATGTTGTATACGCATCACTGCCTATGTCAGCTGCTTTACTTACCGAAGGCCAGGTCTTGTCTCTGGATTTTCGGATTACGGATGAATATGCTGCTGGAAAGACAGCGACCATTGTTTGGAATGATATTTCCAATCAACAGCCGGACAAACCAGCCAACCGGGGCAAACTGAAGCTCGGTTCTGTTTTGAAACAAACCAAGGTCACTTATGGCAAACCTGTCATTGATGCAAAAAAGGATAACGTCTGGAAAAAGGCTGCATCTGTTAAAACGGATGTCTGGGTAGTCGGAAACGCCGGTGCAACGGCGACTGCACAGCTGTTATGGGATGAGAAATACCTGTACGTATTGGCAGATGTGAAAGATCCTTTGCGAAGCAAATTAAGTTCTAATGCACATGAGCAGGATTCAATCGAGATTTTTATCGACCCGAGCAAAGATCAGACAACATTCTATCAGGAGGATGACGCCCAGTACCGGGTCAATTTTGATAATGAGGCTTCTTTTGGTGGAAATGCACGGAAAGAAAGTTTCAAATCAGCTACTCGATTAACAAGCGGAGGGTATACAGTTGAAGTGGCAATCCCACTAGACAGCGTTCGTGCTGAAGGGCAAAGATGGATTGGGTTTGACCTTCAAGTTAATGATGATGGCGCTGGGGATGGCAAGCGAAGCAGTGTGTCCATCTGGAGTGATTCATCAGGTAATTCTTATCAAGATACTTCCGGCTTTGGCAGTCTGTTACTGACTCGTAAATAGAATATTTAGTTGTGAATTAGAATATAAGAATGTTAGCTATTCAACATTGTATATCTGGAAATAAGTGTTGATTTTAAAGGCTGGGACGTTTAGACTATATACATTCATATAAACGGGTTCCAATGTATGACAACGGCTTCAACTAAGTCTGTTGTCACGAGTCAAATGATGCGGAGGGAGTGCCTGTCATCCAGACAGCGCACTCGCTTCTTTTTTACATTTTTGCATACATACAAGGCATTTCCCGGTTGAAAGGACAGAGTGAGTGGAGCACCTACATGGCACGTACAACTTAGAACTTGTTATTTTATCCTATATTATTGCATCGTTAGCTTCATACGCTGCCCTTGACCTTGCAGGCCGTGTAAGTCAGGCTAACGGGATGGCGAGGAATGTATGGCTTACCTGCGGTGCAGTATCGATGGGGCTAGGAATCTGGTCCATGCATTTCGTAGGTATGCTGGCTTTTGTTCTGCCTACGCAAGTCTCCTATTCCACCGGTAAGGTTGTTTTATCTGTTCTACTTGCTATTGTCGCATCGGGGGTGGCCTTGAACATTGCGGGTAGACAATCGGGCAGGATAAGCAAGCTCATGATTGCTGGAGTACTGATGACGGCAGGGATCAGCTCGATGCATTATGTGGGAATGGCAGCGATGTCAATTCCGGTTACGTATGAACCAGGCAGAGTGGTGTTATCTATTCTGATTGCAGCGCTTGCTTCATTTGCGGCATTGTGGCTCATGTTTTTCTTCCGTTATCATCAATCAAGACATACTTGGGTTTACAAGATGGGCAGCGGTCTCATTATGGGTATTGGAATCTCTGGCATGCATTATACCGGGATGTCAGCGGCACATTTCCATCATTCACATGGCTCGATGGTAAGTTCAGGTATGCAGATTGAGCCAGGTATTCTCGCCTACTTGATCGCATCGGGCACATTTATTGCTTTGGGTTTGACGTTGTTTGGCATATTTATCAATCAGCGAATGTCACAGAAAGATCGACGGATTCATGAGAATGAGCAATGGTATCAGGCCCTGTATCATAACCATTCGGATGCTATTATTTCAGTGAACAAGGAAGGTATTGTTAAAGGGATTAATGCTGCTGTAACAACAATCACTGGATATCCTGAAAAAGAGGTCATGGATCGTTCCATTGATGAGATCGCTCAGCAAATCGATATAGAGTGGATAAGTGAATTTGATTCCATCGATTGGGATGATCATGGGCTGGAGCAGGCGCACTACATGGCCAAAATGAGAGATGTGCAGGGTGAACTTCTGGACCTTAGTATTGTTGTAGTTCCTGTTGTCATTGATGGCAGACATGTGGGAAGTCACATTTTGATCAAAGACGTAACGGAGGAGAAACAGGCTCAGGAGAAGATTCGTCACCAAGCTTTGCATGATCCGTTGACGGGGCTGCCCAATCGGCGCAAGTTGGATGATGTGCTGGCTTGTACGATTAACGATTCAGCAGAAAAAGGGAACTCTTTTGCCGTTATGGTGATGGATATAGATCGTTTCAAGATGATTAATGACTCGCTGGGACATTCCATTGGAGATGTATTTCTAAGAGAAGTGAGCAACCGGATCATGAAAGCCATAGAAGCTTCTGATCCCTTGGCTATGGAGAATGTCATGCTGGCCCGGATGGGCGGGGACGAGTTCACACTCGTTGTGACCCAGGATCAAGCGACAGAAGTAAGAGTGGCAGAACTTGCAAAACAGATTGTTGAAGCCATTCAGTTACCTTATCGACTGAAGGAGAATGACTTTTACGTAACCGCCAGCATTGGAATTGCGATGTATCCGGATCATGGAGTGGGTGTGGATGCTTTGCTGAAACATGCGGACTCCGCCATGTATGAAGTGAAGAAAAACGGCAAAAATGGTTTCCAATTCTACACGGCCCAACTGGATTCGGAACTATATGAACGTATTGAGCTGGAGGGTTATCTTCGTAAAGCGTTGGAACGCGATGAGATGGTCCTGTACTATCAACCACAGATTCGTACCGAGGATAGCCGCATGATTGGTGTGGAGGCTCTTATACGTTGGAACCATCCACTCAAAGGTCTGCTCGCACCCAATGTGTTTATCCCGCTTGCAGAAGAGACAGGCATGATCTATGAGATTGGCAATTGGACGCTGCGGGAAGCATGCAGGCAGATGAAACTCTGGCATGCCAGTGGCGGACCACTCATTCCGGTATCGGTTAACTTGTCCAGCCAGCAGTTCCACCAATCCAACTTGGTAGAACAGGTCAAGAATGCACTCTTGGAGACAGGGCTGGATGCTCGATATCTGGAACTGGAAATAACAGAGAGCATGATGATGGATGCAGCCGTATCCACGGCGATTCTTAATGAACTGACAGCCCTGGGTGTGAAGATCAGCCTGGATGATTTCGGTACGGGATACAGCTCACTCAGTTATCTGAAGCATTTCCCGATTCACAAGCTCAAGATTGATCGTTCGTTTGTGACGGACATTACAGAGAGTCACAGCGATCAAGCCATTGTGGCGACCATTATATCGATGGCACAGAATCTCAAGATGGAAGTCATTGCTGAAGGCATTGAGACGAAAGGCCAACTGGATATTCTGATGCAGAATGATTGCCGCGAGATTCAGGGATATTATTTCAGTCGGCCACTGCCGGCAAGTGAAGTGGAGCATGATTTTTTTGTGCCGCTGCGATTGCAGGGTAATAGTACACCACCGGCACCATCCTAATTTTATGTATGCCAAGCGGCAAGTTCCCGTGTATGTCGGGAACTTGCCGCTTTTTATGTCTTATCTTTTATTAATCATTAATCTCACTCATGATAAGAGCATTTATCTTTTCGTTTCCAATAATGATAATCGAAAACCTTACATAAACTTGCGGTGGTGCTTCTTGCCATCATACGTAAACCAGATCGGTTTATCCTCGACACGTGTCTCCACATGTACCGTACGTCCCCAGAGGCGATACAGATAAGGCAGAGTGCGTTCCATATATTTCAAATCCAGCTCGATGCCTTCATATTGATGTTTCAGCACGAGTTCCCCTGTCCGCAGATAATCAGCATCTTGCACGACCAAGTAAGGGGAGCCCCCGTTGACACGTGAAAATACGAGCTGATCCCGTATGTTCTCCCAGGACTTGTCGGTGATTTTCCAGTCCGGGCCTTTTTTCTCAAATACGTAGAGGTCCAGATCCTCGGTTAATTGCTTGGTCATGTAATTGCGGATAAAGGAGGTATCGGAATCGAATTCACGCACCTCGAACATTTTGGCACGACCTTGCCCTGGTTTGCGGCCCCAACGTTCCTGTTCTTCACGGGTTGGGTTATCCCAGCGCCGTTCAATATCCTCAAAGATCTTCAGTCCCAAATAATATGGATTCAGACTTTGTTTGGATGGCTGCACCACGGAGGAGTTGAGCTTCGCAAATTCGATCGTATCCTCACTGTTCAGATCGAGCTCACGGATAATGCGTTGATGCCAGTAGGATGCCCAGCCTTCGTTCATGATTTTGGTTTCCATCTGTGGCCAGAAATATAACATCTCCTCACGCATCATACTCATGATATCCCGTTGCCAGTCGGTCAACACTTCGGAGAATTCCTGAATAAACCACATGACATCCTTCTCCGGTTCAGGCGGAAAGTGATGGACTTGAATACCTTCGACGGGTGCTTCTTCGGTCTGCACGTCATCAAGTGACCACAGATCATCATAGCGGCCTTCCGGCCGTGGTTTTTTCTCACCGCGCTGCTCCCGCATTTTCATCTCCATGTAACGTTGTTTGTCCAAATGGCGGGGTTTAATCAGCTGTGGGTCCACATGTTCCTGAATTGCGATCACGGCATCGATAAATGCTTCAACCGCTTCCGTTCCGTATTCCATCTCATAATTGCTGATCCGATCCGCCGTAGCAGCCATGCTTTCGACCATATTACGGTTGGATTTGGAGAAGCGGGCATTGTTTTTGAAAAAATCGCAGTGTGCCAATACGTGGGCTACGATCAATTTGTTCTGAATCAGGGAATTGCCATCCAGCAGGAAGGCATAACAAGGGTTGGAGTTGATGACAAGCTCATAAATTTTGCTGAGTCCAAAATCGTATTGCATTTTCATCTTATGAAATGTTTTGCCAAAGCTCCAGTGGCTGAATCTGGTCGGCATGCCGTAGGCTCCAAATGTATAAATAATATCCGATGGGCAGATTTCGTACCGCATGGGGTAATAGTCCAGACCAAAACCATTGGCAATCTCCATAATCTCGGCAATAGCGTATTCTAGGTCGCGGATCTCATCTGTCATCTAACGCTGCCTCCTTCCCGTTTCTGGAAAAAGCTGCGCAAAGCTTTGTACACTTCGCCTTTTTCTTTGATCACATAATACATGAACTGATCCATCTTGATATGACGATAAGCCGACATCAGTGTGCTACTGCGGTTGTACTGATTCACTTCGCCGTATCCAAACATATTGCTACGCTTCATTAACTCACCGATCAGCTTCACACACCGTTCGTTATCCGAGGTCAGATTATCCCCGTCAGAGAAGTGAAAAGGGTAGATGTTGTAGCTTGAAGGTGGATAACGACTGTCAATAATATCCAGTGCCTTCATATATACAGAGGAGCAGATGGTGCCTCCGCTCTCGCCACGGGTAAAGAACTCTTCTTCGGTTACTTCCTTGGCTTCCGTATGATGGGCGAGGAAAACAATCTCAACTTTCTCATACTGACGGCGTAGAAAACGGGTCATCCAGAAGAAAAAGCTGCGCGCGCAGTATTTCTCAAACGAACCCATGGACCCGGATGTATCCATCATGGCAATAATAACGGCATTGGATTGTGGAATGATTTTGTCTTCCCATGTCTTGTAGCGCAGGTCATCCGGACTGATGTGATGGATGCCTGGCGTACCAGTCGTTGCATTGCGACGCAGATTCTCCAGAATGGTACGTTTCTTGTCAATATTGGACTGCATGCCTTTTTTGCGAATATCGTTGAAAACTACCGTATGTGTCTCAATCAGGTCTTTATCTTTCTGCTTCAGATCGGGTAATTCCAGCTCAGCGAAGAGCATATCTTCCAATTCCTCAATACTCACTTCGGCTTCCACAATATCATGACCAGGCTGATCACCAGCTTTTTCACCTTTGCCGGGTTTCTGCGAAGCAGAGGGATCCCGACCGATGACGTCTCCGACCTGACTGTCACCGTCTCCTTGACCGACATGTTTTTGCTTCTGGTAGTTATACACAAAACGGTACTCATCCAGACTGCGGATTGGTACCTTGATGATTTGTTTTCCATCAGACATGATGATGTTTTCTTCCGTAATCAGATCAGGCAGATTCTGCTTGATGACATCTTTCACCTTTTGCTGATGGCGCTGTTGGTCCTGGTACCCTTTGCGGTGAAGCGACCAATCTTCCTTCGACACAACGAACGAGTAAGGCTGGTGTGAATTTGACATGTAGGCACCCCCCATTGATTACGCGGCACAGTTTGGCCTGTCGGTAATTAAGTATATTCACGGGCGAGGACGATATGTGATGAGAGTGGATATAAAATGATACAATTACGCAAGTTCACCTCAGAGGTAAGGTGAGTCGTAAGAACAGAACTGCACCATATTTTACAGAAATAGTGAACAAGTGTGATATCCTTCCTTTACAATAGGAGAAAGACATCGATCATTTAATAAATGCATGTAAAGGAAGGATTTATGTGAATAAAAAGGCGATCAAGGCTTGGATTATGTATGATTGGGCCAACTCGGCTTATGCAACAACTGTGCTGGCCGCAGTACTGCCTGTATTCTATGCATCGGTGGCTGCAGCAACGCTGGATACGGATACCGCCGCCTCCTACCTGGCCTATACACACTCCATTGGCATGTTGTGCGTAGCTCTGCTAACACCGTTGCTAGGCACGCTAGCTGATTTGTCAGGACGGAAGGGCGACTTCCTGCGTGTATTTGCAATTATAGGCGTCCTTGCTACATTGGGATTCAGCGCAATCGGTGAAGGGGACTGGTTCCTTGCTTCCGCGTTGCTGGTCATATCTACAATCGGTTTTGCGGGTGGTAACACCTTTTACGATGCAATGCTGCCGGATCTCGTACCCGTGGAACGAAGGGACATGATATCCTCCAAAGGTTATGCCTATGGTTATATTGGAGGAGGCTTGTTGCTTGCAGTGAACCTGCTGATGATTCAGCAACCGGGCTGGTTCGGGATGAGCAGTACACTGGCAGGCACAAGACTTGCTTTTATCTCCGTCTCGTTGTGGTGGTTGCTGTTCTCGATACCGATCTTCCGCCATGCTCCGAGACGGCCTGCATCACCGGATCTGCCCGGAACGTGGACAGGGTACGTTGCGGTGGGCGTGCGCAGACTGCGGCAAACCTTTCGTCAGATGCGGCGTTTTCCCCAGTTAATCCGCATGTTGGTGGCTTTCTGGTTTTTTAATGACGGCATTAATACCATCATTCTAATGGCTACGATCTATGGGACAAGTATAGGCATAGGCACAGCCGACCTGATGCTCGCGCTACTGTTAACCCAGTTCATCGGGTTCCCGTGTACATTGTTACTGGGAGCATGGGCACAGCGTTGGGGAGCAAAGCAGGTATTAATCGTTAGCTTATCGGTCTATATATGTATTGTGATTCTCGGTTATTTCATGACACAAGCGATCCACTTCTATGTGCTCGCCGGGCTGGTTGGTGTCGTGCAGGGTGTGAGTCAATCCACAGCGCGTTCCCTGTTTAGCAATCTGATGCCAGCAGGCAGAACAGGAGAGTATTTTGGTTTTGTGAATATTACAGGCAAATTCTCTTCGATCTTTGGTCCATTTGTGTTTGGTTATGTTGGGCAGATCACTGGTTCCACACGTTGGGGTATTCTGTCGCTCATCTTCTTTTTCGTCGCGGGCATTGCTGTATTGTTAACCGTGAAGGTACAGAAGGGGATGCAGGATGCTACACGGGCAGATCAGGAAGAAGAGCGAAATGGGAGCGTTGGAGCTACTGGGAAAAGTTCAGATGTAAGATTTACCTGATGGTTGTTCATCCGTTTTCATATTAAGTTTCTCAACGGATTACGTATGGCTTCAGGCATTGTTCCTCACAGAACATGTCTGGAGCTTATTCGCGTTTGTGCAATCAGAACATAATTGATCCATGAATAAGTGCTTAAATGACAGACAGCAGAATACAGTGAAAGAGTATCAATTTATGAAAAGGTGAAAATAAAAGATTGACATGATACATTTTGTATCATAGAGTAAAACTATAAATACATATTGTATCCGAGAGTTGTCGAATGTAATCATGTGTTTTGCTTCATTCCCGGGTGAACTTCCGACGGAATATTGCAAAATGCTGACCTATAGCGTGCATATTACTCGTTTTGCCAAACACAAAGGTAGAGTCTGGTCTATCCCAGCTACACATTTATACTAATGAACAGAGGAGAGGCTGCCATTGATCGATGCTCAAGGTAACGGACTTGTTTTCTTACTATGTGTTCCCCGCAGTGGTAGTTCCTTATCCACCGTAATGCTGCAAAATCATAGTCGTATATTTGCCACCCAGGAAATGTGGTTTCTGATGAATCTTGTCGATTTACCCAAGGCTGATTCACGTGCTTACGGTGGCAGCTCCATCATGCGCCAGTTCTACAATGCCATGGTATCTGAGGATGTCTTCGAAAAGGCGTGCAGAAGTTTTGCTCTTGAAATCTACAATGGATTCCTGGAGGGGAGCGGAGCAGACTTCATCGTTGATAAATCTCCACGGTACTATTACATGCTGGAATGGCTGGATCGTCTGTTCCCTCAGTCCAAGCGTATTCATCTCCAGCGTAATCCTCTGGCCGTAGCTGCATCATTCAAAAAGGTAAACCGCCACACAGGAGAAGGATTCGACCTGATTCATAGTCTGCAGAGCCCCAAATTAAATATGAAATCCGTAGATCTCACACTTGGGATGCTCCGCTTGAATGATTATTTTGCCAAACCCCACTCCAATGCGTATGAATTGCAATATGAACGATTGGTTTCCAATCCTCAGGAAGAACTTGAGAAACTATGCGCGTTTCTGGGAATTCGATATGAACAGGGAATGGAGCAATATGGACAGTTTCTGGACAGTGCCAAGTCTGACATGTTCTACAGTATGGGCGTGGGTGATCCTTTCCTCTCTTCGCATCAAGAGGCACATCAGGGTTCTGTTAACAACTGGAAAAACATATTAGAACCACAGGAAGTTGAACTGTATTGCCGTGTGATGGGGGCAGATCTGTTCCACCAGATGGGATACAGTGAACAGCTCGCAGAAGCCGAACAATGGACGGGTGTACATTATGATGCAAGTCCGGATCAGGAGGTCATTGACCGAATCACGCATCAGTTGACAGCAGCGACCGGTTGCCAGTGGCAACCACAATACCGAATGCAACCGGCAGATTCTGTCGTTCATGATCCGGTTGGGAATCTTAATGACCCAGTTGTCGAAGAACCGGAAAAGACAGACCCGACGCTAGCTGCACTGGTAACGATCAGACAGCTGCAAGCCGCATTACGTGCAGCAGATCATCGTCTGGAACGGGGTTACAGTGAGCGAGAACGCTTGAAAGTCCAGCTGGCTTCTGCTCAAAGCAAAATACAGCGTATCAAATCATGGGTACCATTTGGTCATCAGATCAGCGCATGGGCTTCACAGCGCAAGATTCTACGGGGAGGCAAGTCATGAGCGCCATAGCAGGAATTGTTCACAACGATGGTCAGCAGGCGCTATGGGAAGACAGCTGGCGTCTGTACGCAAGCCTGGGGCATGTCCCTGCGGATACAACAGGAGTATGGAAAGGCAATGAGGCGTTCCTCAGCTGTCATGCCCAATGGATTACACCGGAATCGGTTAGCGAGAAGTTGCCTTTATATGATGAGGAAAGTGGTCTGACCATCACGGCAGATGCCATTCTGGATAACCGGGAACAACTGGCAGATCAATTACAAATATCTAGAGCTGAACTGGCTATGTTGGCGGATAGTGAATTGATCTTGCGTGCCTATCAGCGCTGGGGAGACGATGTAGCCGTCCGATTGCTGGGGGATTTTGTATTCGCGATATGGGATGAGCGGAATCGAAAACTGTATGCAGCGAGAGACATTACAGGCATGAGAGCTTTTTATTACCGACATGATGGTTCACGTTTTGCTTTCTGCACACTGATGAATCCGTTGCTCGGGCTTGAAGGGGTACATAAAGAACTTGATGAGACCTGGCTGTCCGAATTCCTTGCCATTCCTGACATGCATGATTCAGCAGATATCAATTCAACTGTATATCGGGGAATAAGCCAGCTGCCTTCTGCACATACACTTGTCTTCCGGGATGGGAGACTGGAGCTGAAGCAATATCATCGCTGGAATGAAGTGGAACCTCTAAGGCTTAAATCCGATGGCGAGTATGTAGAAGCGTTTCGGGAGGTCTTTGGGCAGGCGGTTGGATCACGATTGCGAACGCACAGACAGGTGGCTGCTGCATTAAGTGGCGGACTGGACTCGGGAGCCGTGGTTGGTTTTGCTTCCGGAACACTGAGAAGTCAGGGCAAACGGCTGCAGGCCTATAGTTATGTTCCCGTACCCGATTTCACAGATTATACGTCGAAAACGTTGCTCGCAGACGAACGGCCCTTCATACGTTCCACGATTAATCATGTCGGCAATATCACAGAGAACTACCTCGATTTTGAAGGCAGAAGTCCACTCAGTGAAGTAGATACCTGGCTCGACATTATGGAAATGCCCTATAAATACTTTGAAAATTCATTCTGGATTCGCGGATTCTATGAAAAAGCGAGCCAGCAAGATGCAGGCATCCTGCTCACAGGGGCACGTGGTAATTTCACCATCTCCTGGGGACCGGCTCTGGATTATTACGCCAGTCTACTGAAAAGTGGCCGCTGGTACCGCTGGTTCCGTGAGATGCAGCAGTATAGTGAACGAACGGGCATGCCTTTCTCACGTATAGCCAAGATCACCGGGAAAAAGGCATATCCGGATTGGTTCAAGGCTCAGTCCAAAGGAGCCAGCCAGGCCGCATCCGTACAATTGATCCATCCTGACTTTGCGCAGAGAACGGGTGTACTGGAAAGACTCAAATCCATTATTGTTCTGCAGGGCGGTGCCCAGGCTGATGCACTCAAAGTACGTGCCGAGAAATTTAATAACCTGGCCATCGCCAACAAAAACGGTGCTGTAGCTACGAAATGTTCTCTGCGTTACCGCGCTTGGGAACGTGATCCGACAAGTGATGCCAGAGTCATCCGGTTCTGTCTGTCCGTTCCGATTGAACAATATGTGAAACAAGGGACGGATCGTTCATTGATTCGCCGGGCTACTTCACCGGAATTGCCTGACAAGGTCAGACTGAATCAGCGGGTACGGGGTGTGCAGCCTGCAGATTGGTTACATCGCATCATTCCGAATTGGGATGCTTTTACCGCCGAGTTACGTGCTTTGTGTTCTGACAGCAAGGTCGCTGGCATATTAAACACGGAGCGTATCAAGTCTGCCCTGGCCAATTTCCCGAGTCCAAGACCTGAACTTGCTTCGCATCCAGATCTGCGATTGATGATGCATAGTCTGATTGTCTATCGGTTCATTCGGAAATTCTGATATAGCCCGGTGAACTGTGGGCCCGGATTTTTCTTACATTTGACTCATGATAGGAGGTGAATACGATGCAAAGGGAAAAAAAGGAATGGCAAGAACCAGCACTGGAAATATTGGAAGTCAACCAAACAATGGCGGGCACAGGTTACAAACATATCGACTGGGTTACGGTTCACGATGCGGATCTCTACGGAACTAGTTAGAAAGCTTTACCATATGCCATCATACTTAGAAGTGCGAAAAGGAGGTGAATACGATGCAAATGGAAAAAAAGGAATGGCAAGCACCAGCTCTTGAAGTGTTGGAAGTCAATCAAACAATGGCCGGTACTGGCTACAGACAAATTGACTGGATCACGGTTCACGATGCGGATCTGTACGATCCAACTTCCTAAGTTGTTTAGTTTTATGAAGTGTCATCATACTTAAAGGGCGGAAATGCAACAAATCCAGCTTTTCGCCTCCGCCCTTATATTGAGCAACATGAATATAAGGGCTTTTTTTTACATTTTATTACGAAGGAGGCGTCGTTCATTGTTGCCTGTGCATTATGTGGCGTATGGTCTGCGCTGGTCGAGTCAAATTCGAATGCCTGAACTACAGATCGCACCCAAGGATGCAGAGACTGATTTTGATGTCGTGGATGTGCACATCGAGTCTTCAGATCTGACCCTATTGTGGGAGGGTTGGGATGTAGGCAACGACAACTTTGTGGCACGAGAGGGCAGTCTTTTTTTCAAAATCGAAGATACAGGTCTGTTTCTAATGGAACAAGGAAAGCGCATTGTTGTATCCCCTCAGCCAGGAGCGGATGAGAAGAAGGTCAGATTATTCATCCTGGGCACCTGTATGGCGGTCATTATGATGCAGCGTAGCATCCTTCCATTGCATGGCAGTGCAGTGGTTATTGATGGCTGGGCTTACGCATTTGTCGGACATTCGGGAGCAGGCAAATCGACACTGTCGGCCGCACTGGCATCACGCGGATATCCACTTCTCACCGATGATGTTGTTGCACTGACCTGGGATGCCGGAGGAAGAGCTATTGTATCACCTGGTTACCCGCAACAGAAGTTATGGCAACCCAGTCTGGACGGCTTCGGCATGAAGGAACAGGATTATGCAACGGTTCACGCAGAGATTACAAAGTATGCGATACCTGTTCAGCACTATTTTCATGAGATGGCCGTACCACTAGGTGGAATATTTGAACTTGCTCCACAACCGGAGGCAAACCATACATCTGTTCAACTGGTGGAAGTGACGGGGCTGGAACGACTGCATCTGTTATGCTCGCATACGTTCCGTGGTGGACTCGTTGCAAGACAGGGACTGGCACAATGGTTGTTTGAGACGGCTTCAAGACTTTCAGCAAGTGTGGAGATTGGCAGATTGGTCAGAACGGGTGCTGAGTTTACAGCATTTGAGATGGTGAATCGGATCACAGATCATATACGTAAAGGAGTGCATACAGGACAATGACAGCGACTACGCCGATGAATGTGGAAGACCGGGTAACCCGGAAGGAAGGCAATCTGGTCAGTGATATGGGCAGTGAGAAAGTCATGATGAGCATTAGCTCTGGAAAATACTATAATCTCGGGAGTACCGGTGGACGAATCTGGGATCTGATCGCAGAAGAACGCACGCTGGGTGAAGTTGTTGAGGTACTTGCTGCGGAGTATGAGATTGAGCCAGATGTATGTCGTGAGCAGGTAGTACAATTCCTGGAACATCTGTCCCGTGAAGGTTTAATCGACGTTACTCGCGGAGTGTAGAATGATGTTGCGAAAAATAAAGGCTTATCTCTCGCTCCCGCGGTCGATGCGTCGACTGGTTTGGGAGGCCTATATCCTCCTTGGCTGGGCACGCATACAGAAGGCTATGCCATTCGCTAAAATCGCGCCAGGGCTGGGTACGCCTATGGTAGAAACACCGATGACAGGACTCGAACGCAGGGAGGTCATCACTATACGGAATATTTCCAAAGCAATTTCGCTCGCCAGCAAATATACGTTATGGGAAAGCCGCTGCCTTGTAATGGCGATTGCCGGGATGAAGATGCTTGAGCGACGCAAGATAGAGAGTACGTTATACATGGGGACTGCACGGAATAAGCAAGGACATATGATGGCTCATGCCTGGCTGCGAAGTGGTAAATTGATCGTGACCGGAGCTGATACTATGGACCAATATACGGTTGTCGGTGTGTTTGGCAAACGGTGTCCGGAGAAGGGATCTGGGGAGATTGTCTATGATACATGAAAGTGAACTCTATTCATCAGGGTTTCCGAAGGAGCTTAAGCTGATTTTGAGCATGATTAGAGGTGATCTGACGGCTCTATCCCCTGAAGAACTCAAGGAGGGTTTGCAAGGAACCGATTGGCAGCTTTTTCTGCGGCTTGTCTATCATCACCGCTTATACTCTGTCCTTTATGTGAAAATGAAAGAATTAAGCTCTGCAATCATTCCTGCAGATGTTATGGAGAGTCTGAGACAACAATATACGGTCAATACGTTTCGCATGTTACATCTGACAGCTGAGATGGAGCAGGTGTGTGGAGCTTTTCGTGAATGTGGTATCCGCAATATTACACTAAAGGGGCCAGCGCTCGCCCATGATCTCTATGGCGATGTATCGATGCGAACCTCCAAAGACCTGGATATCCTGATTCCGTTTGATGATGTGGAAGCGGCTGAAGGCATTCTGGCTACCCTCGGATATATATCCAAGGAAGGGGAGCGGGCACCTACGGTGCGCAGCTGGAAATGGCGGGAACATCATATCTGTTACACCCATCCGGTCAAAAGGACTCAAGTGGAGATCCATTGGCGCTTGAACCCGGATTCGGGCAAAGAAACCGATTTTGAATTGCTGTGGAAACGCAGCCGGTTCAGTTCATACACACAGACACCTGTCCGTATGCTCGAACAAGAAGACCTATGGGCCTATCTCGTAACTCATGGTGCACGACACGGCTGGTTCAGACTGCGCTGGTTACTGGATATCGACCAGATGATCCGCAGCATGCCACTTGATGTGAAGAAATTAGAGAGACGTCTGAAAGCGGAGGGACGTTTATCCATTGGTTCACAGGCTCTTTATCTGGCCTCGGAGCTACTGAATACGCCGCTGGATGTAGAGTACAGGTCCTTGATGTCCTTGAGTGACCGTACAGGCAAGCGATTAGCCAACGAAGGCGCAAAGTTCATGAACGACATGCTGGAAAGTCCGGCTGATATGAAGTCTTATCAATCGTATTTGTTTAAACTTCGAAGTACAAAACAGAAATGGTTTTTCTTTATTGAACGTTTATATCCAAGTACATGGGATGTGGATCAACTGCCGCTTCCGCGTTCTTTGTTTTTTCTGTACTTTCCGTTACGTCCGTTTCTCTGGTTCTGGCGGCGAATTAAAAGGTATACGGTGACGGAAAGGGGTAAAGTATGATCTCGGAATTAAGGTATTTCATGCGAAAGTTGCATCATGTCACGGGGCCCATTTTATATTGGAATCTGCTAGGGATGATCTGTATCAGTCTCATGGAAGGGATCGGTATCTACATGCTTGTTCCGATGCTGAGTCTGATTGGCATATTTGAGATGGGCTCCACAGGCTTAAACATTCCCTGGCTTGGCGACGTGTTGAATCGTTTTTCTGAAAATAGCCAATTGTTACTCGTATTGTTCACCTTTGTGTTGATTGTCTCCGGACAGGCCTGGATGCAGCGTCTCCAGACGATCCGTAATACTCGAATCCAACAGCAATTTGTACGAACGCTGCGCATGGAAACCTATGGTGCTATTATTATGGCGCAATGGTCATTTTTTCTCCAAAAACGAAAATCCGATTTTAACCATATATTAACGACTGAACTTGCACGTGTGAGCCAGGGTACGAGCATTATGCTGCAAATGGCAGCCTCTCTGATCTTTACGGGCATTCAGATCGGTCTTGCTTTCTGGTTATCCGCCAAGCTGACGGCACTTGTGCTGGTCTGTGGATTGTTATTATTTTTTGTCTTGAGAAAATTCGTCAAGCGGGCCAAGCAGATCGGGGATCAGACCTCTGAATTCTCGCAAAGTTATTATAACGGCATTACCGAGCATTTCAACGGCATTAAGGATATTAAGAGTAACATGCTTGAGCGCTCACACATGAACTGGTTTGAGCGCATGTGCAGACAGATAGAACGCAATGTCATTCAGTTTAGCCAATTGAACAGTGGAACACAGCTGATTCACCGGATGTCCGCGGCAATCATTATTGCGGCATTCATCTATCTTTCTCTCCGTGTAATGACGGTGCCACCCGCAAGTCTGCTGCTCATCATCCTAATCTTTTCCCGCTTATGGCCAAGGTTTACGGCAATTCAGTCCAATCTGGAGTACATCAGCTCCATGCTGCCTGCATTTCGGGTAGTCAGAGAATTACAAGCGCAGACGGCGAAGAGTCGTGAGATTAGTGAAGAGATTGCTTCGGCAGGAGACGTTGGAACTGATGGGATTCAACCTATGGAACTGAAGGGATCTATCACCTGTGAGGATGTCTGCTATCGCTATGAGGGAAGTGATGCTTACTCATTGAGAAATGTGCAAGCTTCGATTCCAGCAAGGGGTATGACCGCAATTGTGGGGAAATCCGGAGCAGGCAAAAGCACGCTGATAGATCTGATTATGGGCCTTGTGAGGCCTGAAACTGGTCGTATTTTGATTGACGGTGTTCCTCTGTCAGAAGAACGATTATTGAGCTGGCGAAGTTCAATCGGATATGTCTCCCAAGATCCATTCCTGTTTCACACAAGTATTCGTGAGAATCTGCGTCTGGTTGATCCAAATGCAAGTGAAGAACAGATGTGGCAGGCTTTGCAATTTTCCTCCTCTGCAGCATTTGTACGGAAGTTGCCTCAGGGTCTGGATACGATTATTGGTGATCGGGGTATTCGTCTATCCGGGGGTGAACGTCAGCGATTGGTGCTTGCCCGGGCTATGCTGCGTAATCCTTCTGTATTGGTACTGGATGAAGCAACGAGTGCGCTGGACAGTGAGAATGAACAGTACATTCATGAGGCGCTGGAACGGTTAAAAGGACATGTGACCATTATCGTGATTGCACACCGATTGTCCACGATTCGGACGGCAGATCGTGTAATTGTACTTGATGAAGGTCGGGTGATTCAAGAGGGCGGGTACCAGCAGTTATCTACTGATCCGGTAGGGACGTTCAGCAAACTTTTGAACATGCAAGCGGGTGTTGTGGGGCAGTAAGTGAGTGAGTGGACATCAGAAGACGTTCAAACGTGATGATAGAGTGTGTATCTTTTTCTCTTTATTCATTTATCTATGGTATAACCAGCAATGGGTTCACGTAAAGAGGCGCGCCACGATTGGTGCGCCTTTCATGTAAGTAGTTAGTATAATGAGCAAGAATTAATGAACGAGGGCTGTTTTCGTAGGAAGCGGCAGTTGAAGAGCACCGATCTGCTCCAAATGCTGTACGATCTCTTGCACGGCTTCCTCAATGGACCATTGCTCTGTATCGATGATAAATGAAGGAGATTTGGGTACATCATAGGGGGCGGAAATGCCTGTGAAATGCGGGATGTCACCATTGCGTGCTTTTTTGTATAGACCCTTGGGATCACGACGCTCACATTCTTGAATTGAACAGCGCACATAGATTTCAATGAAATCATCTGGTTCAAATAACTGTCTAACCATCTCCCGATCCTGTTCATGAGGAGAGATAAAAGCCGAAAGTACAAACAACCCGGCGTCTACCATTAACTTTGATACTTCACCAATTCGCCGCAGATTTTCTTGACGATCCCCTGCTGTAAAACCGAGATCACGGTTCAGTCCATGACGTACATTATCCCCGTCCAGAACATAACAGCGTACGCCTTGATCGTAGAGATACTGCTCCAGGGCAAATGCAAGGGATGACTTTCCTGCACCTGATAACCCGGTAAACCATATGGCACGACTATGGTGCCCATTATGCTTCTCCCGGTCTTGCCTGTTGATGCTGGATGATTGCCAGGTTATGTTGCGCTCTTCCTTCGACATGAGTATCCCGCCTTTTCCCTACCATGATATGTATAATATTTTAACATATTTACAAGATTATAGCACCTTACAGATTTCTTCAAAATAAGCGTGAATCGACAAAATATCGGGTATAGATGTAGTACATACATAAGCATTATGCATATATCCAAGGAGTATTTTGAATCGAATGATGCAAAATGCTCACATAGCAGGAGGAACAATGTCATGAACAAAAACATTCAAAACATACAAGTTGGGTTCAAATGCCCGGATTGCGAGCAGGATATCCGAGCGGAATTTATAGATGAACAGGTCAGCACGGTTCGTTGTAAAGGTTGTGACAGAGCGTATACACTTTTGAAGCCAACCATCGGTGATGAGATTCTACTGGATTGGGAGCAGGAGGCTTTGTATCACAAGCTGAGGGCAGAGCGGTCCGAACTGGATAATCACAATATGTCGGCCTTGATTATCAAAGTTATCGAGTTGCTTACATGGCGTGATCGGGGAGATGGACAGACCCGTGCCATACAGACCGTGAGGGAATGGCTTGCTTCCAGTGGCAAACCTCAGACCTTACTTGAATTGTTCCATCAATCTCCGCCACAACCTGAAAATAAACGTTTCGATCGTTAATGATTTACATACATTAGCCGTTCCTGTGGCATATTACCTGAAGGTGTTCGTGTGTGCAAACGACTAACCGAATTTTTCAGGAACAGGAGCGGATAGAATGAAGCGAATGGTTCTATATATACTGTTGGGACTGTTATCCATCAGTATGGTACCGGCACAGACTGAAGCATCACCGGTTACCGGAGCGTATCACTTTGGCTTCAAAAAAAGTCAAAACGGTCAACTGCCCTCCATTGATCAGGAAGGCTTCAAATCAATCTTACAACATAACGATGCCATTTTCCTGGGGGATACAAAACAGAAGGAATTGTATCTCACGTTTGATAACGGGTATGAGAATGGATTCACACCTGCCATACTGGATGTTTTGCGTACCAAGAAGGTGCCGGCGGCTTTCTTTGTGACAGGTCATTATCTGAAAGATCAGCCTGAGTTGGTCAAACGTATGGCGGCTGAAGGTCATATTGTCGGTAATCATTCATGGAGTCATCCGGATATGACCCGCATCTCCAATGAAAAGCTTAGAGAGGAACTTGAGAAGGTCAAGACGGAGGTCAATCGGCTGACCGGTCAACAAGCGACCTTTTTACGGCCACCGAGAGGAATTTTTAACAATCGTACGCTTGCAGAGAGTCATGCCCAAGGGTATGTGAATGTGTTCTGGTCTGTTGCTTATAAAGATTGGGATACCAATGTGCAGCGTGGCGCACAATATGCTCATCAACAGGTGTTGAAACAACTCCATCCGGGCGCTGTCATTTTGCTTCATTCAGTATCCAAAGATAACACGGAGGCTCTTGGTTCCATTATTGATGAGGCCCGCAAGCAAGGATACGCATTCAAAAGTCTGGATGATCTGCGGACCAAAAGTTATTGATCCATTATCATAATGAGCAATGGACCAAGTGTAGGTCATTCAAAAGTTTAGCAAAAATATTAAAGGGCATCCTGAGCGATTAAGCTCGGAATGCCCTTTTTAGTTATAACGGTATGCCAGTCCAAGTATTGGATGTACCACATACAGATCTAGAAGAAAGGATTGGGTAATACGATACGATGTAACGTGTAATACTATAAAACAGTATTATAGATGATTCCAATCGTTTTCGGGCCGCAATGACTGCATACTACACAACCAGCAGTGGTTAGTTCAACTCGGGCACCCGTATGTTCCTGCAAAGACTTCTGCAAGTCAAGCGCATCCTCTTCAGCCATGGTGTGCACAACAATCAGCAGGTCTGGATCGATCTGATCTTTCTGGCTGAGCGTATTATTCAGCATTTGTTCCAGAGCTTTCTCCCGTTTGCCGCGCACTTTATAGGCAGGTGCCATCTTGCCATCTGTTACCCGGATGACAGGACGAATCTTCAACAGGCTTCCAATCAGGTTCTGCATGCCCGAACAGCGTCCGCCTTTATGCAGATACTCTAGTGTATCGATAACAAACTCCGTGCGTACATTTGATTTCATCGCCTCAATCAGGTGTGTAATCTGAGTCAGGTTTTGTCCTTTATCAGCAGCATGAACAGCTTTCATCACCATCAGTGCAATTCCTGATGAGAGATTCTGTGAGTCAATGACCGATATTCGACCTTCCGGGAACTCGGAACTCGCTAGTCGTGCATTTTGATAGGTAGAGGAAAGTTCAGAAGATAAGCTGATATATAAAATCTCATCCCCTTGATCTATGTAAGGTTGAAATGCCGTTATGAAATCAGCGGGGGAAGGTGCAGCTGTTTTGGGAAGACGCCCATCTTGGCTAACACGTTCATATAGCTGTTCAGGCTTAATCTCAGCACCGTCTTTCAGTGATTCTTCACCGAACACGACATATAAGGGGATGATACCGATATCGTGCTGCTGGATCCATTCTGGAGCTAGATCACTTGTGCTGTCCGCAAAAATTTTGATTCGTGACATGTCAATCTCCTTTGAAAACAATGATTTTGGCAAAAAATATAGATTGTACTTATGTGTAAACCCATTCATTTTAATTATAAGGAAACATGACGCTGATGCAAAGCGTTACATCAGCGTCATGCCTACCAAAATAAGTCCAACGAATAACAGAATCATAATCCCATTTAATATGGTTCCGATAATGGCAAAAACTTTCTTTCGATTCTTGAGGACAAGACCAATAATTCCGACGATGCCTCCGGCCAGATTGAGAATCAGGCAGACCAGAATGGCTAATGAAGCCAGAACCACTGCTGGATGCAAGGCGATCTCTTCTGTCTGCAACGGGGTGAGAACTCCGATGGACTCGTTTACAGCCATGGTGGCAATAAAGAATATCAGAATATAACCCAAGATTGCAACCAACCCAATGACAAAGCTGGCGATCCCAGGTCCGGAATGTTTCAGTGGTATCATTGGTTGCCTTTCATCATCTGGCGGGTATGCTTCATACCCATTGTTATTGTATGGATCTGCATGGCCAGGATTCTGATCCGTGTTGTTATAACCTGAATTATAGGAATCGCGATTATCCATAATGTTGACTTGCCTCCCTTAATCATCGTACTGAGTGTTATCAACCTAATCGATGAGTAATGATTCTCCTTTTAGAGGTTGTTCAAAAAGTCCGCTTTTGATTACGAAAGATGCCTAACGGCATCATCATCATCGAATATGGGATTCACCCGAAATGTCCGTTGCTCACGTAGTTTTCCCTACGCTCCGCTACTCCATTTCTAGCTTCATCCCATCTTCTCGGTACTGAAAACCAATCTTTTTGAACTTGCACTTAAAATACAACGATTACATACCTGTTTACTTTTCCATAATTGTCGATAAAAATCAAGGATTTACGCCAGTTTTCTACGATATATTACGATATTTAGGGTAGGAATAGGATTAGTAAGTATAAACAGACATATGATCTTTGAAGCTCTGTCCCGACTGGTAAAGAAGGAGTGGATTCGCTACAATAATAGGTGTGAAGTGTAGTTGAATTAAGGGAGAGAACTTATATGCAACGAAGATGGATGATGCTTGGAGCTGTAATGACCATGCTGTCGGTGGCGATTGGTGCGTTTGGTGCTCACATGCTCAAGGATACGATTGGGCCGGCGGCCATAGCTACATATGAGACAGGTGTACAATATCACATGATTCATGCATTGGCTTTGCTCATTATTGGTTTGACGGCTGGTCAACTTGGAGCATCGACAAAACTGAAGTGGGCAGCGCGTCTGTTGTTTATCGGAATTATTGTGTTCTCGGGCAGCTTGTATGTGCTTAGTATTTCTGGCATCAAGATTCTGGGTGCCATCACACCGATTGGCGGGGTAGCCTTCATTGCCGGATGGTTGTTATTGGCATTAGATGTATGGCAGCGAGGTAAGGATCGCTCCTGATCGGTCCAAACAAATCTCGGAGGGTTCAATCCTACATGAACTATAGAACTAAAAAAGCAACTTGCGTTAGAATGTACCGTCATTCTAACGCAAGTTGCTTTTTGTTTTAATCCGATGAAGTTAGTTACAGGAACTCATCGATTTCATTGGTTCGGAACGTATACACCTGTTTTTCATCGACATGGTAGATGCTCACAATACTGGTATCACGATCAAAATTCAGAATACGGCAAGGAATGCTCTGATGTTTACCGTTCTTGTTATTGACAACAATACGGGTGAGTTTATTCTCTTTGATGAGCGTGTCAATCCACGCATCAAACGAGTTTCCATCGGATACATTGGATGTTTGGGTGGCAGGCTTTTTCTCGCTAACCGGTTGTTCCTGTAGATTCTGTGTTTTGACTGGAGCAGGTGAGGCAGGTGTCTGAGCTGCAGTGGACGCCTTCTGTGCTGCGTTGGCTTTTTTGCGTTCGTTGTGAAGTGTGACGAAAGAGTCCTTCTTGGACTGAAGTGTCGCTTCAATAATTTTGCCTAGCTCTATGCCGGATTGAATCCGAAAGTCCGCAATTTGTTCTTCATTGTTTATGAACTCCAACAGGGACTGCAGTGCCAATGCATTTGAGCGGCTCTTAATAAGTATATCGACATTAAATAAAAAGCCGATGTCCTCTTGATTGGATAAGGTTTCTTTCATTCATCCCAGCCCCGTTAAAAATTATGTCAGCTCAAAAAAACGCTTCAATTCACTATATCATTAAAAAGGAAATTATCATAGTGCTAGAGACGCAGAAATATGCCGATTCGAAATGAATCTAGTCCCGGAGTGCCCCTTAATTTCTCCCCAGAATAGAACAAATATTCTTCTTTTTTCATCCCCTGATCGTCCTGTTTGCCTGCGCCAGTCGTGCGGGTCTACTCTATAATTTATTTAATCAGGACAGGAAGCAACAGGGGGAATCGGGAATGGGCAATGCATATCAGGATCGATTGAGATACGTTTATAAAATTACATCTTCCAGAATTAGAAAAGCGGATTATGATCTGCATCTTACTTATCAAGAAGCGACAGTAAATGGAGAAGTGGCATCTATTGGAAACCATCAGGTGTTTCGTTTTATCGATCGTATTCGAGGCTACAAAGAGAGGGAACAAGATCTGGCTAGAATCAAGCTGGAAATAGAGCGATTAAAAGCCTTGAAAACCAATGCTGAACATAAAAGAACAATGAAGAAATTGCATGAAGAACTGAAAAACCTGAAATTTGCCGATGATTACTTGCTGGTGGTCATTGAAAATAATAAAGACTATGATCGGCTGAATTCATCGAAAGCTTTCTCCATCAACGGCAAGAAATACAAGCGGTTATTGGCTACGACAGGTGGAGCCAAAAGTTCGACGGTCATTTATGTGAGTGAGGATATTCATCCGCTGTTAGAGAAAAGATTGAATAACGGCAGAGATCCCAATAAAGAGCTGGTTCCTGCCAAACTGGAGGCGTATAAGGCCTTGGCTTGCAGTACAAGCACGCCTGTGTCACATCCCGAGCGGGTATTGGTTGTTCATGATTGTATAACTGAATTTGGTGCAGACATAATTCAGATTGATGATACCGAGACAGAATACCCTCGCATAGAGAGTAGGAAAAATGAGCCTATTCAGATGAATATGAGTGATGGGTTCGGTCTTATCTCTCCTGCACTTAGTGAACGATGGGCAACCGAGCTGGGACATGCATATATCCCGAGTGGCTTCTGTATTCGTAATAGCTTCTGTAAAGGGATGGTCTTTACATTTGATTATCACGAATTTGCAGATCGAGTTGCAGGCAATGATATGGTGGACGATGCCTGGGGTAATCCTGTGGATATTCGAGAGGTAGACCTGATCATCACAACGTCCATGCTCAAACTATGGAGCTCATACAACAGTATCGACGATTACCTGTTATGTTGCGGTTATTATGGCTACACGTTCAGCGTAACGAAGGTTACACCCGAAGAACTGGAGGATGAGCGTCATTTAAATTACCAGTTTATTCAGTCACTCCAATTGGATGATAACGAGATTGGTGAACTTATTCGTCCCACAGTAGACTCGATTAAAGATGTGCTAGGTGAAGACTATCGCAAGGCACTGTTATTTCTCAAAGGAATTCACATCCATGAGAACGATTATAGAAATAGTCCAGATGATTATATCAAAGGGCTGACGGTAGACCCGCGACTTATAGATGATCCTTTTGTGCGCAACAAAATTCATACCTTAATACGTAAGCGAATGAATGAAGCCAAGATCGGAGTTCTACGAGTGAAAGGCAATTTCAGCATTATATCTGGCGATCCCTATACATTGTGTCAGAGCATATTTGGCTTGCCTTTAACAGGATTGCTGAGTTCAGGTGAGTTCTACTCCAGCTATTGGAATGAACGCCACGTGGACCGTGTAGCTTGCTTCAGAGCTCCGATGACTTGTCACAACAATATCAAGGTGCTTCGTTTTCAAAATACAGACGAGATGCAGCATTGGTATCGCTATATGAACACGGTCACGCTCTTGAATTCATGGGATACGACGACACATTCCTTAAATGGTGCAGATATGGATAGTGATCAGGTCTTAACTACAGATAACCACACAATTCTTGGGGCTATTCAGGAGCTTGATGCGATTGTATGTGTGCAGAAAACCTCAGCCCAAAAAATTCCGGATGAAAAGGATCTGGTTCAGGCCAACAAAGACAGCTTCGGTGATCTGATCGGTTTTACAACGAACAAAATCACATCGATGTTTGATGTATTAGCCAATTATGAGGAGCATAGTGCAGAATATCAGGAAATGATGTACCGAATTCAATGTGGTCAGCATTATCAACAAAATGCCATTGATCAGGCCAAAGGTATTGAATGTAAAAAAATGCCGAAGCACTGGTATGATATTCGCGCTGCGGTAACGGACGAGTCTGCCTTGAAAATGGTAGCACACAAGAAACCTTATTTTTTCATATACAATGACCCGGAACAGAAGAAAGAATATACCACCTATGTAGAAAAAACGAGTCAGAAGTGCTTGCAGTTATTTGGCATGACTGTGGATGAGTTGTATTCGAAGAAGGAGCTATCTCCGGATCAGGAACAGTTCCTGGCACAGTATGAACAGAGAATGCCTGTATCCACGGCACCATCTGTGATGAACCGGTTATGCCATCAAGTGGAAGATGAGTTCAACAAGTTAAAGCTAAAACAGTCCGAGAGTCCATTTGATCATACGATATTGATGAGTACCAAAAAATACTCACAAGCTCGTTACAAAGAGATTCAACGTTTATATCAGATGCATAACGAAGAGCTACGTAGCTATATGACTAACTTGCGCAAGAGTAAGGTGAAAAAGGAAGAAAGATCTGCCCGATGGCAGTTGTTTGTTTCACGCTTTAAGGAGCAGGCGCTGGAGATCTGTAATAACGAAGAAGATCTGTGCAATATGATTGTGGACATGTGTTATCGAAATGCGGAGAAATCAAAGCAATTTGTATGGGATGTGTCAGGAGATCAGATTATTCGCAATCTATTGCTCAGCAATGATCACATCATTCATTATCCGGTTAGAGACCGGGACGGCGATATTGAGTACGCGGGAAAAACCTTTAAAATGACCCAAATGCATGTGAAGGAGTAGCGCCCTTGAAAATCATTCTGAATGAACGTCATCATGCCGAGCAAGCAATTGCACATGGGAAAATGGATAAGAAGCCAACCAAAACGTTGATTTGTTTAGCTAAATACGGGCTTCAACAAGGGAAGAACGCCGAAGATGCATATGCGTTGTTAAATCAGTTTATGACCAAGTATTATCCAGACTACAATGCTGTCCAGTGGGATACATTTCTCAATCGTATCATTAAGCAGTCTCAGAAGTATATCAAGATAAGGGAGGAGGCAAGCAAGAGCACGCTAATCGAGATTGATCATGTACCTGTAACGCACAAAGAACTTCAAAAGATCAAACAACTTAAAAGTAAACGACTCGAGAAATTGGCCTTTGTTTTACTGGTCTACAGCAAGATTAATAATCGAATCAATGAAAATGATACGTACTGGATTAATCATGAATGGAAAGAAATCTACGGTGATAGTCAAATGGCCGTAAGCAAAAAAGATCAGGGGTTATTGGTGCACAAACTTATTCAGTTAGGGTATCTCAAAGAAAGTCAACGCGTCGATTCGACTAACGTACAGGTTTTGTTTGCTGCGGAGCATGGTAAGGTTGCCTTCCAGTTAGTTCGCTTCGATGACTTTGTGTTGGAGTACTCTCGCTGGAAAGGAGAAAATATTAAAAATTGTACTGTATGCGGAAAACGGATGCTGGCAAAATCGAACCGAATGAAATACTGCAAGGAGTGCAAAAAAGCTGGCATTAGTCTCATTAGAAAACCTCTCTAAAGCCAGACACAGCAATGCTTTGCATGGTTGTTCAAGAATTTCTTTAATGATAAGCCAGGGACAGGTTTCCTAGTTAAGGGGGAGGTATCAACTTGGAAGCCGTCTTATAAAGAAAATACGCTACATAACGCTTAGGTAGGTGAATTATGTCAAATGGGATAACTTTAGCACATGTAGAGTCTTTAATTAGAGAAGCGGTGAAACATAGCGGTCCGGGGCAGCCAGGAGATCCTGGCGAAACTGAACTCGCTATCAAGCGGGCACTGGAGGCTGCTGGCGAAGCCTTACAGGCTGCCGGAAAAGCAAAAGAGGCTTATCAGACGACTCGACTTGTGTACCAGAGTCCGGTTGCTGATTTTGAGGAGTTAAGTATGCAATACCCTTCTCCTGAAATAGGCTGGACGGTGCAGACGTATAAGGATGGTAAAAGATATCGTTTTGATGGACAGACATGGGTAGAGATTGATGTATTTGGTCAAAACCTTCAGGTGGTTAATTCCGATATGGATGGGCTCATGAGTACAGCTGAACACCTGAAATTAAATGAGATTCCGTTGGAAGTACAGGATCGGGTTATAGTCTTTTGCAAAGAATCACGGGTGTACCCGGAAGTACTGGGGATTTTAGCCCCCTTTCCATTCGATGGCGAGATTTTACATGTAAAGGGCTACTGTGGAGTTTCTGGAGATACCGCGACTGAAATAAGAATTGAACGATCCAAGGATCTCATTCACTGGCAGGATGTGATGGGGAGTCCACTGAAATTTGAAGGATTTCAACATCAAGATGACGGTAAGGCTACATTTGAGATCAAAAAAGTGGAGGCTGGAGATATCTTCAGAATCAACATCATCGAAGCCGGTTCAAACATTCAACATCTTACGATTCAATTAACGATCAGAACATAAAAAGGAGATGGATTATAATGACACAACCGATTATTTCATGGATGGATGCTACACATAGTAATGAGATTATTACCCCTTTTGACTACAAGGTTATTGATGCGGATAGCAAAAGTGATATTTTTATTTTCAATGTATGGAACAATAAAAATGGTGCTTCGGACGTATCTAAAATGGAAGATTGCACGATTACAACGCGAGATATGACTGGTGGTACTGGTGACACGGAGGCTCATGATGTAGAAGTGGTGAAGAATAACTGGTTCCACGTTCAGGTTGATTCCTTGGGGGAGACAGACCTGGAAGAGGAAAGTTCACGTATTGGCAGGGATTTTTCCAAACCGATCGGAACAACAGGCAAGACAACCAAAGATCATACAGGAACTGCTTATGCAACACCATTTGCACCGGGACCGAAAGAAATCCTGGGCGTTAGTAACAATGGAAATCCTCAAGATGCGGCTGGTAACTATGTAACGCTATCCATTCAATGTGTAGTGCCGCTGAACGCGAAAAGTGGCAAGCAACAGTTCAAGAAACGTATCTCCTACCGTTACGTGTAAAAAAGAAACAGTTATGGGACAGGCTATTGCAGCCTGTCCTTTTTATTAAAAGGGGGAAGTCCTGTGATTCTAGGTAATACACAATTTACGCGCTCACCTGTATCTCAAGCTTATGTATGGATTGCTGATTACTATGATGGTACTTATTTAAGCGAATTCGATTTGCAGACACAACAATCAAACAGTTTTTATAAAATTAACAAGGAAAAGTTGGTCTCTTTTGGATTGATCGGGCAAGGATCTCACGTGTATCACAACGTTGCCAACGGTGTATTTCATATTAATGCAGATAGGTACTCTATATCATACGTATGTGAAGAACAAGAATACCCGCTAACGGGTAGGACCTTTCTATACAGTGACATCATTCAATTCAAGAATGTTTCTTCAGATGTGAATATGAGTGGACACTCAGGTCCGGGGAGTTCGGGGGCTTTCCATAATACGATTGAATGTTTTAACTTCGGGTACAAAAAAATGATGAATTTGAACGATGTGCAGATTAACTTTCAATGTGTGTGTTCCCTGCCGTTGAAAGAAACTGCGTTTCTCCAAATTAAAATCACCTCAGATCAGGACCTGCCTGGGCAATTAGTTATTCGTAAAAATGGCTTTGTCATAGATCAAATCGTAGCCCCTCTGAAGGCAAATCATGCAGGGATCATAAACTGGGACATTCGTTGAGTTGGATTTTGAGATGAGATAGGTGGTGAGAGTATGGCGATTCAAGAAATAGCACTGGATATAGATCTATCCATAGGTGTTTTTCAAGATATGATATTTCAGGATCAGAAATTGAAATTAAGAGAGTTGAGCCAGGATGCGGATGGGAATTCAATCTATCCAGCTAATGGGTCTTGGGAGTCCACTCCCATCCGGATTCAGGATAAGATTGCTTCATTTAAAGGTGTGGCTGCAAGCGTAGATATTGCGGGTGGCGCAGCATACAAGATCTACTGGAGTACATCTGAGGATGGGTTTGAGTGGGGGGCGTATGAGGAAATTTTAGCAGATGTGACTGCTACTAAAGCTCCTGCAAAGTATATGAAGGTGAAAATTGAGATTGTTGCTGAGAAAGAATATTCGAATTTCTACATAGACGAATTTAATCAGAAGGGGAAATACAGTAATCCCTTTATTGAAAGTGAATCTGGTTCACTAGGCTTAAAGAAAATATATCAATTGAATATGGAACGAGCATCGGACACTCCAACAGGGATGGTATTACGTCAGAAGGTTGAAAATACGAAATTTCAAAAAGTAGATGGAATCAGAGTGAGTAAGGGGTGATTTTATGGCAGTTCCAGCGACTACAGGGCAGTTAAGAGAAAAGCTTTTTGAGATGGAGATCGGAGACTATATTGTCTGGAAGTACGACAATACAATAACTGGATATATTTTCGGAGGAAGTACGACGGGGTATACAGAAATTCCACTAACAGGAAATCCATTAGCCAGTATGCCTTTGAAATATTTCTGGTATGCCGTCAAAGTGGACAAAGGATTACTTATAGCAGATAGAGTTGTAAGTAATACGACAACATGGGATTGGTTAAATTCCAATAAGTTTGTCGAAGGTTCGCCACGCATTATAAGTGAAACATCAGGTGTTGTTCGTTGTCCAAGCGGGGGTGTTGCATATGCTGATGCGAGTGGAAATAAAGTTTTAACTACCACAAATACAGGGTATGGGGCTTGGCCTACGATAAATGAGTGGGATACATATGTTGTTAATTTCCCAAAGAATAAGATTTTTTCTGGAAAATCATTAAATGATGTATGGAACTTTAAGTGCATGACATGGTGTAAAGAAACGACAATATCTCTATCTGGAACAGTACCCGGAGGTTGGACAACAGGTGGCAGAACAGTTCGTTCTGAGAATACAACAAACAGTAAAGATAGACTTTGGAGTACAGCTTCTAACTACTCTAATGTAGCAGTGGGCTTTCGTCCAGTATTTGAATATAGGGAGGTGTAATATATGGCAACTGTAGGAGATCAGCTAAAAGAACCAGAGGTAGGATGGAGACGTTATGATGATACACATATAGGTTTAAAGTATACGGGCAGTTGGTACAAGGTAACCAGCACGAATTACTATAATGGTAGTGTAAATGTAACGACCAGAGCGGCAGACAACAATTATGTGGCATTTTCTTTTTATGGAACTAAAATTAGGGTCATCTCTGACATTGCACAAGATAGACATTCGGATAATACGATTACTGTAGATGGTGTAACGGAATCATTTAATACATATAAATCGGGAACTGCTGTATTAAATGCAATTGTCTATGAAAAAACGAACTTACCTCTTGGATTTCACACAGTTACAATTACGATAGGGCATAATCGTACTAACTTCATCATGGATGCTATAGATATTGATGAGTCAGGATATCTTTATGGACATGCTCTAACCTCCCCCGAAGATGGATGGAAGAGGTATGATGATTCAAGTTCAGAGATAATATATGATGGATGGTTAAGATACCCTTCGGGACAAACTGGCTCCTATAACAATTCATTCAGTGCTTCCAATAATACAGTTAACAAGAAAGCTACCTTTACATTTAAAGGCACTAAACTCAGGCTGATAACTATGACTCATTCAGACTCAACCACTATTGGAAAAATATCTATTGACGGTACTCCCTATGATGTTTCTTTTTATAGTAGTTCGGCTATAAATCAAGTTCTTGTTTTCGAGAAAACGGGGCTTGAAGATTCTCTTCATACAATTGAAATATATTCTTTTGAAGCCAAAAACATCAGAATAGATGCTGTAGACATTGACCTTGATGGACGAATGTTTCATCCAGATGAAGTGACAAGCATTGCAGAACTAGAGATTGGCAAGCGAATCAGATGTCATTACATTGCGGCTAGAAATAGTGCTGGAGTATTTAGTAGGCTTGGAGAAGAGACTTTTGATCTTATAAGTTCTTCAGGAAGTTCTATTCCAATGGGAGATTTTTATTGGATTATGGTTGAGGACTGGAACAAGAGAAAGTTTCTAGTTGCTGATAGAAATATACAGAATACTATATCTTGGGACTCGATTAACAAGGACGGTTATGTTTTTGGGGTCGAATCAACAACTATTTATAAGACTCACAACAAGACACCATTTATAACTTCAGCATCAGATGTATATAACGTAACTGGCGTTGGAACTTCTCTAACTAATGAAGATCCTTGGAGAGCCTTTGCGTCAGCCGGATTCTGGGGTTCCTATGCAGGTACAGGTTTAATATTAGACTGCAAGCGAAGAGTGAAGTTTGGAGAAATAAAAGTAACTGCTTATTATGGAGCGAATATGGCTTCAGTGATTGATGTATACGGAAGTGATAATAATATCGATTATACTCCAATAAAAAGTTGCCAAAAATCCACTTGGAGTAACTCAGAACAAGCGACATTTTACTTTGACGAACCCGTAGAATACAGATATTACAAGATAATGAAGACTGCACAAGTGTCAGGTAGCAATGCGGCAAGGCTAAACCTTGAGTTAAGTTATTCAGAGAAAATAGACAATAATCATATTTTCAAACTAAGACTACTCACAGGCGGTATTAATACAACGGATAAGGATAATGAATGGGATAAATATATTGTTAACTCAACACTGAATGGAACGATCATTGCTGGTGACAACAATGTGTGGAATTGGAGTGGTATATCGTCTTACTCATCTACAAGTAGTGCGTCTGGATCTCGATCTCAAAGAGGAAATAATCCTGTTTCTGGTTATGTTGGCATAGCAACCAATTCAACCAATAGCACATCTGGATTCAGACCATTAATTGAGATTGAAATTCTTCCAATGAACAGATCGTTCATTAAACATGATGGAGCGTTTAAGAAATATGTACCTAAAGAATTTATCGAATCTAAAGATAACGTGATACCAGTTATGACTTCTAACACCACTCCATCAGGTATCGCGAGTGCAAGTAGCATTAACAGTGCAAGCTTTGATGCATACCAAGCATTCAATGGAATACAGGATGAACGATATGGATGGGCTTCTCTAACGCCTATAAGTTGGTTGCAATATCAATTCCCAACTAAGAAGATTATATACAAATATTCTCTTGCTATGAGGACTAATGGAACCTATTACGTTACTGGTGAACCACCAAAATCATGGACATTTGAAGGCAGTAATGATGGAGTTAATTGGATTGTCTTGGATACACAGACTAACAATACGACATTAGCCAGAGGATCGATAGAAGAGTATAGGTTTAATAATTCAGATTCTTACACCTGTTATAGAGTAAACGTGAGCGCCAATCAGGGAAATGCAACAGTAACAGTAATTGCAGAGTTGAAAATGTTTGAGAAAACACCAAAAGGTGGAGCAGTGGGATGGAATACAATTTCAGCAACTTTACCACCAGAAGACACTTTTATTAATGACGGAATGAATGATCTATCTGTATTAGATAGAAAAAACGAAGTTTTCGTTCAGATCATGACTGCCAATGGATCGCTAGGATCAGGCAAGTTATTTAAAGGAAGTATTAATCTGAAGAAGTACTTTGAAATAACAAGTGTAAGTGTGAAGTAGAGCTTGGATGCTCTACTTCTTTTTGTTTTTAAAATAATGATTTCATAAGAAAGGAGATGTTTGATTTTGCCAAAAGTTATAACTACATTGAACCCTAATGATATGGGCGCAGGGAACGTTTTGAAAAATGGGAATTTAACAGTCACTAATACTCAGACAACAAGTGTACGCGCTACACACGGAAAAACATCTGGGAAATGGTACTGGGAAGTTAAGTTTGATGCTGGTAATAATAACTATATGTTAGGAGTTTCAAATAAATCATACCCTATTGATTCATTAGTCCCAAACAACGCGAATTGGAGAGCATATTATGGAGCTAATGGATATAAGTTGCCAGCATATGTAACATATGGGTTGTCATCTGTAGCTGGAGATGTAATAGGTATAGCTCTAGATATTGATAGTGGGACTATAAGTTTTTATAAAAACGGTGTCAGCATGGGGGCATCTCATACCGACTTAAAACAATTAGGCGAAGTGTTTGCAACGTTCAGTTCGTATATCACTGACACTAAAACAATGACATTTAATTTCGGTGCTTCGCCATTCCTTTATGCTGTTCCGAGTGGGTTTCAACCTTATAATGGCTTGAATGTGGTTAAAATCTTACTTTCATCTGGTGATAAAATAAGTTCATATGTATCAAAAGTGTCTTCTGGAAATTTAATGATACCGCAAATGTCGTCTAATACTAGCAATGGAATTACATTGACTAGCGATCAGTGGACATCGCGTCCGGCTTGGCAAGCATTTGATAGAAATAGTCCTATCTACTTATCGAATACACCTATAAATACAAACGCTTGGGTTGTTATTCATATGCCAAATAATATAGACACTCCTTATTCATATCGAATCACAGGGTTTATAACTGGCGTAAACGATCTTGCACTTGCACCGAAAGATTGGAATTTATATGGAGGATCAGACGGGATAAGTTGGGAACTCTTAGACACTCAAACAGGTGTAACTAATTGGTTAGCAAATGAAGTAAAAGAATTCAAGTTAAAGGTAAACGCTTCTCATCAATATTATAAAATCGAAATAACTCAAACTGATGATGGAGTTGGAAGAAAAGCACTGCCAGAGTTTAATATGATCGCTTCTAAAGGTGCAGAATCTTATAAGGTTATTAATAAAAATGCTCCAAATGAAAAAATATTTATTGATCACGGCATTACAACAGATTTAAATTTAACGAAGACATTTTCTAAGAAAACTTTAGTCGAATTTAACATCAATACTTTAACTTCAGGAAAAACTTATCAACACTCAATTGATTTGTCAAAACGCCGAGTGGATAAAATTACGCTTGGCTAAATTTATGAGGAACACATCTATATTATGGTGACTCTATTTTATTTTGAAAGGAGATGTATGAATGGCTGTATTAAAACAACCCCTAGTAAATCCCGAGTCAGGATGGAATAGGTATGATGATAACGACTCAAGATTTAGCTTTGTAAATGGCACATGGTCAAACTCGGCTGGTGGAACACAAGATTACAACACTACTACAATGTCAACCTTAACATCAAACTCAGAAGTTAGATTTAATATGACTGGAAATAAATTGAGGATTATATGTCAGACATGGACTAGTTTTTCAAATAGCATCGAGGTTTGGATTGATGGAAAATTTGTTGACAGTTTTACTACCGCGTTCTCTATAAATTCTGCAAATGGATATCGTGTGCTAGTATTTGAGAAGTTAAATATCGGTGAAGGCGAACATTTTGTTAAACTGATAACAAAGCAAGCTTTCACCTTTAGGTTTGATGCTGTAGATATTGATTCAAGTGCAACTCTGAAAGCATATAAGGAGCCTGTCAGTAAATTCTTGATTTCATCTGAAGATAAGACATATTCATTGTACAAAGTGGTCGGCAAGCCCTTAATTCCATTGATGGATGCGTATGATGATGGGGTTGGTAGCGTTATTGGATCAGCAAGTTATTCAACAGGTTACACTTGGAAGGCTTTTGATAATGATGATACTACCGCTTATGGCACTAACTTCACACCAGACTCGTCAAAACCAATTTATGTAGGCTTCAGATTCAATGATCCTGTGTGTGTAAAAAGATATTCTTTTTTAGCTGGTCTAAGAACATTTAAATTCATGGCATCTAATAATGGTACTACTTGGGATACCCTTGACACCAAAACGTCATTAGTATCGAATACTTCAACAACACAGGCGTTTGATATACAGAATGATAAGCTTTATAGCTATTACAAACTAGAAGCGACATTAGCGACTAGTGGAAATGCTTGGGTGAGCATTTTCTCTGTTCAGTTTTATGGATTGATGCCTTCTATTCTGTTAGAATGTCCTTCTAGCGAGGACAGCTATATTCAAAATGGTATAGATAAAGGATTTCAAATTGATACAGTTGAAGAATTGAACGTTAAACAACATATTAAAGAAGATTCAATTCCGCTAGGATCAGGCAAACTCTTCAGACAACCAATCGACAGGGAGAAGCATCAAGCAAGCAAGATTATATTTGGCTAAATTTCATGAACACATCTACATGATGTGTTTTATTTGTTTTGAAAGGGGATGTTTAAATGGCGAAATACAGTAACGATATTCTTCCAATTTTTACGTCTGCAAGTCCTGTAGATGGTGTATCAATAACAGCAACACCATACGTTTCTGGATTTGAAGGTTGGAGAATACTTGCGTCTTCAGGCAATGGATGGTATCCCAACAACTCTACATCTGGAAGAGATAATGGTGTTATTATTATTGAGTTGGGCAAACAAAGGAAGATCGGAAAATATGAAATTGAGAGTGGGAGCTATTTTCCGAAAACATGGACAGTGCAAGGTAGTAATACAGGACTTTTTTCTGGCGAACAAGAAGTACTTGCAACTGTATTGGATAGTGGAACTGCACCAGATACCATAGTGACTAAGACTTTTATTATTGAAAATCCTAAAAGTTACAGATACTATAAGTTCGATATTACTAAATCGGCTACAGGTACATTTCTTCAAGTGCGTAAGATAAAGATGATGGAAATGCTTCCAGAACATAAATTCTTAATTTCATCTGGCGCAGAAACATTTTCTGTCTTTTGTGGAATAAAAAGTAATGAAACATCTATACCAAAAATGACTTCTGATACAGCACCATCTGGCAGGGCTTTTGCTAAAAGTATTTATAACGCATCTTATGCACCATGGAAAGCATTCAATGGAATTGATGATGTAGAAGGATATGCTTCACTCAGTGGCAGTGCCGGAGTTGGATATCTAGGATATGAATTTCCTGAAGCTATCTCCTTGTATAAATATGTAGTTAGATCAAGTGCTTCAGATCATCTAAATAAAATGCCAAAGAATTGGACGTTCGAAGGTTCGAATGATGGAACTAATTGGTTTATGCTGGATACGCAGAGCAATCAGACTTGGACAACTCAATATACCGATAAGATATATCTATTAGATGAACTTATCCAATACATGAAATTCAAGATGTATCGTTTGAATTGGACAGCTAATAATGGATTTCAAAATTATACAGATATTAATGAGTTGAAAATGTTTGAAATAATTGTACCAAAATATATCAAACTCCCTTCTACATCCGAAGAAATGTTTGTTAGATATGGAATGGAAAAAGGAGATAATATTGATTTGTTTGCAGATACTGGCTCAGTCAGTGTTATAAATATTTCACCTGAAACACTTGGTTCAGGCAAAGTGTTTAAGCAAAAAATAGACACCTCGAAAATACCAATCAAGAAAGTATCAATCACATAACTATGTGAAATGATTGTTTGATTTAAATTTAGAAAGGAGTGTTGAGAGAATGGCTACAATAGGACAACCCCTGCAGTCGCCAGAATCGGGTTGGCAGAGAATCGATGATCGACATGAGCTAATTGTCTACACTGGAAGTAGCTGGTCAAAACCGGCATCTAGTGACTTATATAACGGCACAGCAATGTTAGCATCGACTAATGATAGTACAGTTAGATTCACCTTTAAGGGTACTAAAATTAGATTGATTGGTGCTCAGTATACAACTGGGAGTAGTGATATTAGTGTTATCATAGATGGAGTAGTTGAAAAAACCACTCAGAATGCTGGATTAGTTTATCAAGTTCTTACTTATGAAAAGCTAGGTTTGATTAATAAAGTTCACACTGTTGAAATTAAAAATAATCAAAACGCAAATATTTGGATAGATGCTATTGATATTGATAGTTCTGGTGAATTCGGTGCTACTGGCTTGTACAAAACGCTAGTCTTCCATGCCGATCAATATAAATATATCAATGGTACGAACTGGGCAACTCTGATGAATACTATTCCAACGGAAAATGATTATAAAGAATTCGGGATAGATGATATCACTACTATTCCAGAAGACATGTGGATGAAGTTGGTAGGCGAAATAGAATTTTGTTATTACACAACAGATTCAAGAGTTTCGAATGCATCCTTTAACATCGAAACCGAACCTTTTACTCTCGAAGAGGAGTGGGCAGACAAGGATATTGAAGTACTTTATTATACAGACGATCCCAATGCAACAGAATCGGTGGTAACAATCGAAACTGATCCCTTCACCCTAGCCGAAGAATGGGAAGACAAAGAGATCAAAATCATCGAATACACTGATGACCCGAACCAAACCGAATCGACCATTACAATCGAAACCGAACCGTTTACCCTCTACGACGAGTTGGGCGATAGTGTGGATGTTCTATACTACACGGACGATCCATCCAAAACTTCAGCGGAACTAAATATCACGGCTAACTACTCCCCATTGGATGAACTTGAGGGAGATTTTGACGTGGTTACGTGGACGAATGATGAAGAGGTAATTGCCGGAAATCGGGACATGATGCTAACGTATGACGCGCTACCGTTTGAACAATTAATTGTGCAACCAACAGACATAGCGTTATATGGAGACGTGAAAAAGGTTGTCGCTACGAAAGTAACGGAGAACAGTCCGGAAGGTATATTAAGAATGGCTGCTTCGTTCGACTCAGGGCTCACATGGAAGACATACCGTTTCAACAAGTGGCTTGATCTGGATATCCAGGATACAACGTTATTCAAAAGAAAAGGAATGAACCTGGACACACTCAACGCCATCCCTGAAAAGGATCTAATAGCTTTAACTCGAATTGCCTACTACTTCGATAGCAGTAAGCACTATGAAAACAGCTATTCGCTTGACGAAGTGAAGATGGTCGTTGATGCACCGCGACATGCAGTGGAGTTTAGAGATATGTCACTGCAACTGTTAAACACCACAGCCACAATCGACCTGACCTTCTCTGGTAACAAACTTACAGGTGTGCTGGATGATACAGATCAGGGCAAGGTTAAGTACCGCGTGTTGTTGAACGGTAAAACGTATTATCCGGCGGATGGCAATTTTACGCGACTAGCAGCTTCACCATTCAATATTGAACTCAATATTGACGAGAGAAATGTTAATTTTGGCGTAGAGAATACCTTGAAGGTTGAATTTCAGGATTATTGGGGTGCCGTAGACTCACGGGAAATCAAGTTTATCGGATCGTATTCAGGATTAATGTTTATGGACGAGTCTGGAGATTTTCTTTCAGATACCTTTGGTGGTATTTTGAAAAAACTTGATTATGGGGTGATCATTGCCGGACAGACGACGTTAACAAAGAAAGTCAGAATCAAAAACTTGCTTGGTTATGCTGTGGATCATGTTTACCTGGAGATGGATAAGAAATTCGAAACGGATGGTGTTGAAGTCCAATTATCCAGACAGGCCGACCCGTTTCTTCCGATCGATTATCTGACCTATGGTCTGATTCAACCGGAGGATAGCATCGATTTTTATATTCGTATCGCAACGGATATTCATGCCAAGCCGAATCCTAATGGCAATTTTGAAATGAAGGTCACAGCAGACCGGGTGTAGCTCTCAATACAATGAGACAGGAAGTGAGTGGAATTAATAACGGGGAGACTCTATTAGATAGTTATATACATATTAAAAGTCCGGAAAATCGTTTTACAGCAAAGTATATTCTGTACAATCAGGTGGATGAAGAACTGTCTTCAACCCTAATAGCTGCTACAAGAAAAGTGTCCGAGATCGTCTCTAGTGTATCCGTACGTGTCAGACGGTCACAGGAATTGAGCAATTCGCTATCGGTGATGTACAGGTCGCAAGGAGATCTGGGCGCAACCATTCAAGCGGCATCCAAAGTTGATCTTGAAGGCATGTTGTACGTTCGCCCACATAACCGTGCACACGGCAAATATGAATTACTGGAAGCACCGCGTGTAACTGTTAATCTTAAGCCTGTTGCTGATGCGACCACACGAAGCCAAACTCACCTGCAGACGCTCAACTTTGGTGATACACAGCGTATGATGATCGGTAGAGACGAGATAGAGCAATTCGAATCGTTTATACATTTCGGTGATTTGGATACTAGAATACCTGATCTGTTATATCTGGAAGACGCTAAATTGAGGTTATATTACACAGGAACCCTGGCACCTGGAGCACACATTGAGCTGCATCAGCCTGATACGTTGTGGCGTGAGTACGGGATTACGTATGCGAACAGACCTCAGTCCATTCAGCTCTTATCGTCCAGTTATATCCTGGATACGACTGAACGTTATGTTGAGTTTGATATGATGGCATTGCTTCGAATGTGGAGAGAAGGTATTCTTTCGAATGTTGGAATGATTATTCAGTCTAGCGGTAACACGCCGATATATTTCAACACTCGTGAATCTTCCAAACCACCTGTTTTGCAGATCAAATATATCACTTCTCAAATCTATTCCATTGGTCGAACCGAAATCGAAAGTGAAATTTTTATTTATGGTGCAGGTCACAAGGACATAGCTTCAACGTTAGTTGTACACAGTGATATTGGGCTGGACTGGCTCAAATCTCAGTTGTACGTCCACCGTTATGAGGATCACATGCATCATGATATACCTCAAGTAATCGCGGTCAGCCGTCCGTACCTGGATGTAGATCTGACAATAGCTAAACGTATAGATGCAGAACTAGGTTCGAACATTTCTATTGCTGAAAGTAGGACAGAAGAGAAGGAAACATGGGTTTCTATTTCTAAGCCCGAGCTTCATGCGCAGTTCATTACTGCTATACGAACAACTAAGGATACAGACGGTAATCTTGCCGTTAGAACAGGTCTAGACGACGAAAAAACTGTAGAAATCGCAGTGTCTCATCCTGACTTGCCTTCAGTCATTACGGTAGATAGACAAATGTCTCTAGTCAGTACGTTAACGATATCACAGCTGCTCGATGATGGACGGGATACGAGTTTAATTGTATCCATACCTGATCTTCATGCTTCATTGGAAGTCTCCAATTATATAAAAGCAACTTCAACGTTGGGGTCTTTGCTTACGGTCATGTACGACGGTGATTCGACTGTGATTTCGGAGATTAGGGTTAATAACCCTGATCTGAATAGTGTTCTTCAAGTCAGAGCATTAGATCATGATGAGAGGGCAGGCAGTCTTGAGATTCCTTATTTGGAAGAACAGCTTGGGCAATTATATATTTCAAGACCTGATGTGCTTTCCAGCATTGAGGTCAAGTATATGGATGTTTTGGATGCACACATTAGTATCAAGGAAAGAGAATACTTGGATAGCTATCTTCAGGTGCGAGATTGGAAGGATATGCAGTCTACAGTAGATGTGAGACAGATTGTCGATATGGCTACTGAAGTGACAATTTCCAAGCCTGATCTGGCCGCGTATGTCTTACCAAGAGTTATTGCGAATGTAGAGTTAGATTCGATCACAAGTATCCGTAAACGGGATGCCGGTGATTTAGTGACCACAGTAATTGTGAAGAGTCCAGGAAATCAAGCGTATTTTTACATTTTATAAAATGAGTACATCATCAAAGAGGGCGTTGGCCCTCTTTTTTTTTACGTTTAGGCTCATGTCCATCCCTAAGCATCTGTACTTTATTGTGTAACAGTCGTCTTCTCGTTATGATACAATGTGTTCATCACACATTAAGGAATGAAGACCATGCATCAAGGGGACAGTGTATTTGAACAGATTATGAAGCAGAAAAGATTGAAGCCTATCAAGCCTGAAACTACAAAAGTTCTAGTTAAACCAATACATAAAAAGAAACTAGCTCAGGAGCAATTAAGTGATATGGATGTCCAGTTCAAAAAGTCGGTAGCTGAATCAATAGATCGAAGTGTACTTCATAGACGTGTACTGGGGATTAGAAGAGAGTTAATGGAGATAAGACGATTAAAGAATGATGAGCAAATGTTTTAAGGTAGGCTGGACACAATGACATACAGTTTTCACGGCTCAAATATGATTAGTGTACCTAAAAAGCATGTATGTTCAACATACTACCTGTTAAATTAAACCGAGTATAGGACTACTAAGTTTACTGCATAATTGCAGATTAAGTTTATGTTTTTGCTTAAAAACGACCTCTTTCAATTTTTAATATAGGTGCTAGTCACCGTCATTGTGACGGAGAACTTTAATTATCTCACGACAATCTTAACCAACGAGATTCGTCTTATATAAATATTGAAACTCTAGTGTTAATCTGAGAACAGGTATTCTTTTGTTAACTTTATGAAATCTACCTGAAAGTAATCGGACTCAAAAGTAACAACGAATGTATACTTTTAAATCCGAGTTGAGCTTACTATGGGTATAACCACAGGAATCATTTTTTTAATAAATAAATCAACTGCAATTATCCTTTTTATAAATGTCCTTGAAAGTGTGAGGAGGACATTTGAGAGAAATAAATTCAATGATCTCTTTTTCAAGCTATATCAGTAAAGATGTACATAATTGCTAGTATTACTATGACAGCAAGAACGGCCCATAGTAGGGTATATTTTTTCATATTATCCTCCACCTTCTTGATGATAATTTAGTATAAATGTTTCAAATCACCCAATTAATGGTAACGTATATAAATCACCATGCCAATACTAATATATTAACCAAATGGGAGGAAATGATTCAATGTTAAGGAAATTCTCAAAGAGTGCTCTTGCACTAATTCTAGTAACAACGATATTTGCATCCATGGCATCTGCGAAAGATACTCCTGAACCTGAAGTATATACACCTGAGAAATATACAGAGTATTTGATACAACTTATTAATGATGGGGATACTGGAGCTACTCAGACATTAGAGCAGTTTAATAGTTTACCCACAACTAAACAAAAAGCTTTCTTAAGTTTTATTTTTTCAGAAGAATATGTAAATGCAATGAGCGAAATGTTGTCTGGTAACGAAACTTCATCGTATAAAAGCTCTAATCAAGAAATACCAATTGAAATAGAGTCCAGTTCTACTGATCAAGTTCAAGCAAATCAATTATCAGCTGGCGCTTTTGCGGCTAGAGCTAATCAAGCGGCATCGGTGAGCAGGTCAGAGAAATTGAGCATATTTGGTGTAGATACATCCACAATAACTTTGACAGTTAGTTGGGAGCACAATGGAAATGCAGCTGTTAAGCCTCTTCAAGTAATCCAAGGACATCTAAATCGGAATCCAGGATTCACTCTAAGTGAGACATCAAATAATAGTCCGGGGTACATTTCAGAGGGATACTTTAATGCCACAGGGACTTGGACTATGCGAGCAACCGCATCTTTAGGTTTTGTTAGTGATACATTAGGAATTAACATTAAAGCTTCAACACCGTCTAATAAGTATTACTATACAACTTCTACTAAAAAAAATATGAATGCCACCAATGGTTGGGTGAAGTATTAATCATAGTTAAAATTTTTGGTATGGTGATGCGCAAGGGGGGAGTGCTCCCCTTGTATAATTTAAATTTATACTATCATCAAAAAATGATTGATCATGCTGTACGATATCAAGTCTTATTATTCAGAGGTTACAGTTAAACCTCAGGGTTTATTTTGCTTCCTCCTAGTCCTCTGGCCGCGGGCTTCCAATGAAAATCTGAATGGCTTGCTTCAGGAGTTTTTCATGAAAGGCACCGCTCTCTCAAATGGAGGATACAGATCTCGCCGGTTCACTGTTTCTTTAAAGTTTGGATATTTCCCTATGAAATTTCCCCATTCATTTTGAGCCATTTTATAGTCCGATAATCATGCTCATTCCCACTTTTAGGTAATACTTGGCAGTCAAAATATCAATTCCTCCATATTCTTCTATAATGTATCATGACAAACACTGTCTGAACTGTAAGTACCTACATTTTCTCAACCACGGCAGGTGTCCACACGACAATCCAGAATGAGGCATACAATTATCGTGACCTGTGGAAGAGGAGGTGGATCGGGAAATTATGGTGACGATGGAGCCTATTGTAGTTGGAGAACATGTATTAGTTGGGGTAGAAGTCAAGCTGCCCAAAACAACGTTGCTGACCATTAACACATCCAAAGGATATATCATGTGCGGAGCACTCGACGTGGGATTACTTAATGAGAAGCTCGGGGATCGCAAAATTATTGCAGCTCGGGCGGTTGGTGTGCGTACACTGGAGCAATTGTTGCATGCACCTATGGAGTCGGTGACAACAGAAGCCGAGGCCATGGGCATTACGGTTGGCATGACGGGTGTAGAGGCTTTGTTGAAAATGATCTAAGCACTAACAAAAGGGCTCCCTATGGGAAGCCCTTATTTAACGCCGTAATACAGAGCCTGGCACATCGTAGCTCCCACCTCTATACACACGAACGCTTTCTATTAAATTAAGCTTCTTCCTTCGCGAACAAGGCAGCCAGATTTTCTTGGAAAGGTGCGCGAACAACGCCTTTTTCCGTGATAATAGCTGTTACATATTCGTTAGGCGTTACGTCAAATGCTGGATTGTATACTTTAACACCTTGCGGTGCTGTACGTTTACCAAATCCTTCGGTCACTTCTTCCGCAGCGCGTTCTTCAATCGGAATCAGGTCCCCGGATGGAGTGGACAAGTCGATGGTCGACAATGGGCTGGCTACATAGAACGGAATATTGTGAGCTTTGGCAAGCACAGCCACGCTGTATGTTCCGATTTTGTTAGCTACATCGCCATTCGCAGCAACACGATCAGTTCCGACGATAACGGCTTGAATCCAGCCTTTGGACATCACCATGCCTGCCATGTTATCACAGAGCAGCGTAACGTCAATGCCGGCTTGCTGTAACTCAAATGCAGTCAGGCGTGCACCTTGAAGTACGGGACGAGTTTCGTCTGCAAATACCTTCAGGTGAATGCCACGTTCCTGTGCGAGATACATTGGAGCAGTTGCCGTACCATATTTCGCAGTAGCCAGTCCACCTGCATTACAGTGAGTGAGTACACCCATACCATCTTCGAACAATGGCAGTGCATTCTCACCGATCATGCGGCATACTTCTTCGTCTTCTTTCTGAATCAACAGAGCTTCTACTTCAAGAGCATCATTGCCCTCATCCAGGCTCAGGCCGGATTCAACGACCTCATTTGCTTTTTGCATCATGCGATCCAGTGCCCAGAAAAGGTTCACCGCTGTTGGTCGGGAAGTAGCCAGATGAGCACATATGGATTTTACGTGATCCAACCAACCTTGAACGGTTGTTCCGTCATATGATTTGGCACCCAATACAACACCAAATGCAGCAGCAATACCAATCGCCGGAGCACCGCGCACTTTCATGGAGTGGATGGATTCCCATACTTCCTCGGGTGTATACAATTTCAACATGAGGATCGTTTCGGGCAGCAGACGCTGGTCAAGCATTTCAAGCTTGTCCTTTTTCCAGATGAGAGAGGACAGAGGCTGATATTCAGGGGTTGTCATGGGTGGTTCCTCCGTTCCTTATGTTAAACCTTAGTAGTAGTAACAGCTGTGGATACAATATCCAGTACTTCGCCGATGGTATTCAAGCGACGATTGTTCTTGATCAATGCTTTACCAATGGCCAATGATTTACGCTGAGCATGTTCACGTTCAGTCGCATTTGGAATGGTATCTATATCCGCCACGTGAGCGAGTCCCACGATACGACGAACCATTTTGGCACCTGCGAAGCCAATGGAATCTCTGAACAATTGTTGCACATATAGATCCTGATACCCTGGCGTTTTTGCCATCGGATCAACGAGGTCATTAACCCAGAGGGCACGGAAACGAGATTCGAATTCAGTCCATACATCACGAACCATATTCAGCAAAAGCGTCTCACGCTCACGCAAAGCAGTCTCATCCTGAATCCATCCTGGCAGGGATGCGTAATTCAAGAGCAGGTTCGCAAGGACTGCACCGACATCAAATCCCATGGGGCCGTAATATGCAAATTCGGGATCGATGACCTTGGTTGATTCAGGTGTAACAAAAATACTGCCTGTATGCAGATCTCCATGAAGCAATGCCTGCCCATGTGTTAGGAATTTTTCCCGCAGTAAGGCCACTTCAAGGTGAAGTTCTCCATCTGTGCGGAGGGCTTCAGCCTCGTCCTCAATGGAAACATCATAATTATTTTTCTCAGCGATCCGGTAGGGTTCATCAAAGATCAGATCCTCCGTTATTTTGCATTGGTCCGGATTAATGAATCTGCCCTGTTGTTCCTTCTTCAATTGCTGATCCATGCCCAAGTCTGATGTGAAGAACAACGTTCTTGCCATGAATTCCCCGATATGCTGTGCAAAAAGAGGATAGGAAACACCTTCGATCAGGCCTTTACGCATGATCACATGATCACTCAGATCTTCCATAACCGTTAACGCGAGGTCATCATCGTAATGATACACTTCGGGTACCATCCCTGGACACAGACGATACTCTTCCTGCAGAATCTCACGTTCAATGCGGGCACGTACCAGAGAGAGCGGCCATGATTCTCCAACCACTTTCGCATAAGGAAGCGCCTGTTTGATAATGATACTTTTATCGGAGTTCTGATCCGTGATGTGGAATACCAAATTCAGATTGCCATCGCCGATCTCGTGACAATCCAGATTCGCATCTGCCGCAAATGGACCCGGTAATGTTTTGGCCAGTTCAATTGCATCCTGGGGGGTAAACGGGCGATATTGGGACAAAGGTGCCACCTCCATATATATGAAGAAACAGGAAAACCCACTTCTTTGCTTGGTATATGTCAGTATATCGGAAATAACGCGGTTTTTGAACTTTTTTTTGAGACAAGTCAAGTCGATCCTGATTCGAACTTCCGGTTCAAGGGTAAAAACAAATAGGCCGGACGGTTGAGAGAAACGCCGTTAACAAGCCTCTCCACTACATGTGGTGACACATTATTAACTCTCTGTTATGCATTGCGGGACAACCTGCTTATCATGGCATGACAGACTAATTTTAAATAAAGGATGGGATTAATATGGCTACAAAAAACAAAACAGATCAAGCAAAATCGGTGGAACAAGTACTTAATCGTCAGGTAGCTAACCTGAACGTATTGTATGTTAAAATCCATAACTATCACTGGTACGTTAAAGGACCTAACTTCTTCACGTTGCATGTGAAATTCGAAGAGTTCTACAACGAAGTTACAGTACAAATGGATGAAATCGCAGAGCGTATCCTTACGCTGAAAGGTAGCCCGGCGGCTACAATGAAAGAGTATTTGGAGCTTTCCTCTATCCAGGAAGCAGCAGGCGGAGAAGACGCAAAAACAATGGTGCAAAACCTGATCGAGGACTTCGCTACACTTTCGAATGAATATCAGGAAGGTATCGAAGTTGCAGATGCAGCTGAAGATCAACCAACATCCGATATGCTGACAGGTTTCAAGGCTGACCTGGAGAAACACATGTGGATGCTTCGCTCTTTCCTGGGTTAATATAGGTAAGATTTTGCCTAATACAAATGGTCTCTTACGTAAGCTTTCTGAGCCCGGATCATGTTGTCAGAAACGCCCTGAGCGTCTATACTGCTGACAAGAACGATAGGGGAGGGGACCGCTTATGTTAGAACCAACGATACCGGCTTTAAAAGAATGGGCTTCTGCAATCAAAGCACTGGAAACGGGTCGCCAGATTATGGTGATGCGCAAAGGCGGGATTGTAGAGGAAACCCGACATTTTGAGCTGAAAAGTCCAGCGTTTTATCTGTATCCGACTTATGAACATCAGCGTAAAGAACTGATTAAGTCCTCGGATCAATCCTATGTTGAAGAATCACTGGCCGAATGGGTGCCCGAAGCTTCGACAATCCGTATTACTGCATATGCCGAAGTAACGCAGGATCTGGAGATACGAGATCAGGAGATGCTGGATCGACTTCTTGACTTTCATATGTGGACAGCGGATTTTGCCGAAGACCGTTTGAAATGGAAACGTAAAGATCCGCTCCATGTATTGATTTTACGTGTGTACCTTTTGAAAGAACCGATGGAAATCCCCGTACTGCCTGAATATAATGGTTGCCGTTCATGGATTTCTATTCCGAATGGTCCGGTGCCGCGCGAAATGACGCCGGTGGTGGACGTTGCGGATTTTGACGAACAGGTACAGAAGATTAACGAGATGCTCAAATTGTAATGGTAACATTATTTAACGGAGGGACTTGTCCATAATATGGATGAGTCCTTTTTTTAGATTAGTGTACAGCAGATGGCATAAAAGCTTGAATTGCTGTGATTTTTCTCACTGTGCATTTGTGCTTAAGATGTTTTCTGATTTGATTCAATTTGTCTTTTACTATAGAATCAGAAAGAATAAGGTTTCATGCAAGGGACAAAGGTTCTTAGGAAATGACTTGATTATCATTGAGAATCAGTTTAGAATTATTCTAAAGTGTTCTTGCTTTAAGAATCGAGTACAGGAGAAATTCAGGGGAAGCCCTGTTCAGATATAATAGGCGCTTTTTCGTTTTCGACAACTAACATCAATTTAATCAATGGAGGGAAACAATACACATGGCTACGAATTTCGTCATTGAAGGTCTGAAAGCGACGATCGAAGGTAAGGAAATCCTGAAAGGCATCAACCTGGAAATGAAAGGTGGAGAAATCCACGCAATCATGGGACCAAACGGAACAGGTAAATCCACTCTGGCTTCTGCATTGATGGGTCACCCTAAATATGAAGTAACAGAAGGTAAAATTACACTTGATGGTGAAGATGTATTGGATATGGCTGTAGATGAGCGCGCACGTGCAGGTCTCTTCCTGGCTATGCAATACCCAAGTGAAATTGCAGGTGTTACTAACTCCGACTTCTTGCGTAGTGCAATTAACGCACGTCGTGGCGAAGGTAACGAGATCTCCCTGATCAAGTTCATTCGTCAAATGGAAGGTAAAATGAAAGAACTCGACATGAACCCTGAGTTTGCTCACCGTTACCTGAATGAAGGTTTCTCCGGTGGTGAGAAAAAACGTAACGAGATTCTGCAAATGATGCTGCTTGATCCGAAAATCGTAGTACTTGATGAAATTGACTCCGGTCTGGACATCGATGCTTTGAAAATCGTGGCTGACGGTGTGAATGCTATGAAGAGCGAAGACCGTGGCTTCCTGATCATCACTCACTACCAACGTCTGTTGAACTACATTACGCCTGACTATGTTCACGTAATGATGCAAGGTCGTATCGTGAAATCCGGCGGACCTGAATTGGCTCACCGTCTGGAAGCGGAAGGGTATGACTGGGTAAAGGCAGAGCTGGGAATTACAGACGAAACTGTAGGCCAAGAAGCGTAAAGACAAAACGGAGGAGGATTAATTAATGACTACACAAACAATTCTTCCGGTTGAATCTGAAGCGCTTCGCGCCTTGTCGGAAAGCAACAATGAACCCGGCTGGTTGACCGAACAGCGGCTTGAAGCTTTAAAGCTTGCGAGCGGGCTTGCGCTTCCTAAACTGGAAAAACAAAAAATCGAACGCTGGAATGTCAGCGAGTACGGAACATATAAAACAAGTGAAGCTATTTCTTCTTTGACAGAAGTACCTGCTTCTATCAAAGATCTGGTTCAGGATCAAGCTGAAGGCAGTCTGGTTATCCAGCGCAATTCCGGTACGGTATACTCCAAGGTGTCTGCTGATCTGGCAGCAAAAGGAGTTATCTTCACGGATCTGGCTACAGCGGTTCGCGAACATGGCGATCTGGTAAAACAATATCTGAACACAGCAGTGAAAGCGGATGAGCATTCCCTCGCTGCATTGCATGCAGCACTTTGGAATGGCGGGGTCTTCCTGTATGTTCCGAAAAATGTCGAAATCGAAGTACCACTGCAAGCAGTGTTGCTTACGGACGACGCATCTGCAACGTTTGCACCTCACGTGCTTGTAGTTGCAGAAGCAAACAGTTCAGTAACTTATGTTGATAACTATGTATCTGGCGAATTGTCCGCACCTGTTTTCCATAATGGTGTTGTGGAAGTATTCGCAAAGTCCGGTGCTAAAGTACGTTTCGCATCGGTTCATCAACTGAGTGTAAATGTAACTGATGTTTCATTCCGTCGTGCAGTGTTGGAGAATGATGCTTCCATCGAGTGGATTGTAGGCGAAATGAACAACGGCGACACAGCGAGCAACACGATGACCGTGCTGAAAGGCAATGGATCAAGTTCTGATTCCAAAGTCATCGCTGTAGGTTCCGGTTCGCAGAAAATCAACTACACCACAGAAGCTCGTCACTTCGGCAAGAATACACCAAGCCAGATGATTACACGTGCAGTTATGCGTGAAGAAGCTTCTGCAATCATTAACGGAATCACGAAGATTGAGAAAGGCGCTACCAAAGCCGATGGACAGCAGACAGAGAAAGTATTGATGCTGAGCCCTAAAGCACGTGGAGACGCCAACCCAATCCTTCTTATTGACGAGGATGATGTAACAGCAGGTCACGCGGCTTCTGTTGGTCAAGTCAATGCCGAGCAGATTCATTACTTGATGTCGCGCGGAATTAACCGTACGGATGCCGAACGCCTGATCATCTATGGCTTCCTGGCTCCGGTGGTGGCGGATATTCCTCTGGAAGCACTGCGCACCCAATTGCAGTCCCTGATTGAGAAGAAGCTGGGACAATGAACCCGTCCATTCGCGAGCAGTTCCCGATCCTCCACCAGGAAATTAACGGACACCCGCTCGTATATTTAGATAGTGCTGCAACTTCACAGAAGCCTCATGCTGTGATTGAAGCAGTCAAACATTATTATGAGTATGAGAACTCCAACGTACACCGTGGTGTTCATACCCTTGGAAGCCGTGCAACGGACGCTTACGAAGGCGCACGTGAGAAGGTAGCCAAGTTTATCAATGCCCGCCGTACACAGGAGATTATCTTTACCCGCGGGACAACGACAGCCCTGAACCTGGTGGCTTCATCGTACGCCCGCGCCAATTGCAAAGAAGGCGATGAGATTGTTATCACGCAAATGGAGCACCATAGTAACCTGATTCCTTGGCAGCAAGTTGCCAAGGAGACAGGTGCAACATTGAAATACATTCCGCTTCAGCCTGACGGTCATATTGAATTGGCTGATGTCGAGAAGACGATTACGAACAATACTAAAATTGTAGCAATCGCTTATGTATCCAATGTTATGGGTCTGATCCATCCTGTGAAACAAATTGCTGAAATTGCACACCGCAATGGTGCTGTCATCGTTGTTGATGGCGCACAAAGCACACCTCACATGAAGGTGGACGTTCAGGATCTGGACTGTGATTTCTATGCATTATCCGGTCATAAAATGTGCGGACCAACCGGAATCGGTGCACTCTACGGCAAAAAGGCGCTGCTGGAGTCCATGGAACCCATTGAGTTCGGTGGTGAAATGATTGATGATGTGGGTCTGTACGAATCCAACTGGAAAGAGCTTCCCTGGAAGTTCGAAGGTGGAACCCCGATTATCGCAGGTGCGGTAGGGTTGGGAGCTGCCATTGATTTTCTGGAGCAGATTGGTATGGATGAGATCGCACATCATGAGAGTGTGCTGGCAGCTTATGCAACAGAACGACTGGCCGAGATCGATGGGTTAACCATCTATGGCCCAGCCAAGCGGCATGTGGGTGTTGTTACCTTTAATCTGGGGGATGTTCATCCGCATGATGTGGCAACTGTGCTGGATGCGAGTGGCGTAGCCATTCGTGCCGGACACCATTGCTGTCAACCGCTAATGCGCTGGCTTGAAGTTAGCTCAACAGCTCGTGCCAGCTTCTATCTATACAATAACGAACAAGATGTAGATCGGCTTGTCAGCGCCTTAATCCAGACAAAGGAGTATTTTGGCGATGCAACTTGATGATCTGTACAGACGTGTTATAATGGACCACTACAAAAACCCGCGTAACCGCGGAACATTTGATAATGACGCTGTCACGGTGAATTTGAACAATCCAACGTGCGGCGACCGGATTTCACTGCAAATTTTGCTGAAAGACGGAATCGTCCAGGAAGCCAAATATACGGGTGAAGGCTGCTCCATCAGCATGTCCTCTGCATCGATGATGACAGAGGCCGTCAAAGGCAAAACGATGGAACAAGCACTCGATATCGCTAACCGTTTTTCCTCACTGATGAAAGGTGAAGAAGTCGATTTCGACGATTATGAAGATCTCGAAGCCCTATCCGGTGTGAACAAGTTCCCTGCACGCATCAAATGTGCCACTCTGGCCTGGAATGCATTACGCAAAGGGATTGACGAAGAGAACAAAGTACAATAACGATAGGGAGGTAGAGCAAGATGGCTAAAAAAGCACCAGAAATGGAAGAGTACAAATATGGTTTTCGCGACGAGCACAAATCCATCTTTCAAACCGGTAAAGGTCTGACTGCAGAAGTGGTTACCGAAATTTCCAAGATTAAGAACGAACCGGAATGGATGTTGGAATTCCGTTTGAAATCTTTGAAACAATTCGAAAAGATGCCAATGCCAAAATGGGGCGGAGATCTAGACGGATTGGATTTCAATGAAATTCAGTACTATGTGCGTGCTTCGGAGAAACAAGGTAAAACATGGGAGGAAGTTCCTTCCGAAATCAAGGAAACCTTTGATAAATTGGGTATCCCTGAAGCAGAGCAAAAGTTCCTTGCAGGTGTATCGGCTCAGTATGAGTCCGAGGTTGTATACCACAACATGCAAAAGGAATTGGAAGACCAAGGTGTAATCTTCATGGATACGGACACGGCTCTCAGAGAGCATCCCGAAATCCTGCGTGAATATTTTGCAACGGTTATTCCACCAGCAGATAACAAATTTGCTGCTTTGAATAGTGCGGTATGGTCCGGAGGAAGCTTCATCTACGTGCCTAAGGGCGTTAAATGTGAAGTACCTCTGCAAGCCTACTTCCGGATTAACTCCGAGAATATGGGACAATTCGAGCGTACACTCATCATTGCGGACGAAGATAGCTTCGTTCACTATGTAGAGGGATGTACAGCTCCAATCTACAGCACGAACTCACTGCACAGTGCGGTTGTTGAGATCATCTGTAAGAAAAATGCTCGTGTTCGTTACACAACGATTCAAAACTGGGCACCAAACATCTACAACCTCGTTACGAAACGTGCGGTTGCTGAAGAAAATGCAACGATGGAATGGGTCGATGGTAACATCGGTTCCAAACTGACGATGAAATATCCAGCGGTTGTACTGAAAGGCCGTGGAGCTAAAGGTTCCGTACTCTCCATCGCTGTAGCTGGTAAAAACCAGCATCAGGATGCAGGTGCGAAAATGATCCACTTGGCTCCAGATACAACATCTACGATTGTATCCAAATCCATCAGTAAACATGGTGGTAAAGTAACTTACCGTGGTTTGGCTTCCTTTGGGCGTCAAGCTGAGGGCGCGAAATCCAACATCAAGTGTGATACACTCATTCTCGATAATGAGTCCACATCAGATACAATTCCTTATAATGAAATCATGAATGATAACATCATGCTGGAGCATGAAGCTACAGTATCCAAAGTGTCTGAGGATCAACTCTTCTACCTGATGAGCCGTGGTCTGACTGATGCAGAAGCAACACAGATGATTATCATGGGCTTCATTGAGCCATTCACGAAGGAATTGCCAATGGAATACGCCGTTGAGATGAATAGATTGATCAAGTTCGAAATGGAAGGTTCCATTGGTTAATCCAATGTAGCGCCTTTCGAAGCCGTAAAGCTGAAGCTAGTTGCTGATGTTAAGCGGTAGATATCGTTTTATGTGATCGAATACCCTCTAGAACAGACTTTCTAAAAAGTCTCTCTAGGGGGTATTTTTATTCAAAAAATCTGGGGATAACAGTGATCAGAAGGTTATTCTGTTATCGGAGTGGCAAGCGGAAATATTCTTTAGTTCAATTTGTATATTTACAAATGAATAGACCAGCGTTATTCTACCATTAACAAATATTACATATATTTGATTAGATTCTAATATGAGGAGGGGTATGATGCGAAGAAGTATAGTTAAAAAAGGAGCAGCCTTGGTATTGTCTGCTGTTGTTGCCTTTACGAGCTCTCCGTTATTTTTATCAACGGCGAGTGCTGCAGAAGGTGGATCGGTATCGGGTTCATTCAACGTACTTAGTTACAATGTAGGTGGCCTTCCGGAGCTGGTATCCAGTTCCAACCCCAAGGAGTACACCGTTCAGATTTCCCCAAAATTAAATGACTATGACATCATTAATGTGCAAGAGGATTTTAATTATCATAATGAGTTGATATCCCAAGTCACTCTGCCGTATCTGACGACAACAAGCGGAATTGCGGGTTTTGGAAGTGGGTTGAACAGTCTGTCCAAATATCCATTCCGTGACTTGAAACGTATTACCTGGGATAAGCGATCTGGTCTTTTTGACAATGGAAGTGATGAATTGACTCCAAAAGGATTTACAGCAGCTACATATGAGATCACACCTCAGGTGAAAGTGGACGTGTACAACTTGCATGCGGACGCGGGTAGCGATGATAAATCGCTTGATGCCAGACGAGATAATATCAGACAACTCTCCAATTACATAAAGGAGCACTCGGACGGGAACGCAGTTATCGTATTTGGGGATACCAATACACGGTACACCCGTGCCGATGACAATATAGAGCTACTCATGTCTGAGAATGGTTTAAGAGACCCGTGGATCGATTTGATTCGAGGTGGGAGTATTCCCGCTGATGGAGAAGCCCTTATGGATGCAAGCAATTTAAATGGACCCAACTATGAGATCGTGGACAAAATTTTGTATCGCGGAAGTAAAGCATTGTCCCTTAATGCACAGAGCTATCGGTTAGAAAATCAAACATTTGTTGATCCGAGTGGGAAGCAACTCTCCGATCATTATCCGATTACAGCGGAATTTGTGTATAGCACATCTTCTCAGTACCAACTAAGTTCAACAATCGGAGGATCTGGAGGAAGTGGGTTTAATGATCTAAATCATATTCCGGAGTCCAGACCTAGTTCAGTGGTACTTAACTCGGGCAACCGTGTAGACGGCATTTCAACGTTGTACAGGGATGGAACGAACCTAGCACATGGTGGTCAATCCAACATTGTCACACTGAACCTGGCAGACGGAGAGTACTTAACTCAGGCTACAATTGGTCAGGGGACACGTAATGGAGATAAACGGATCTTTTACGTGGAGTTGTCCACCAATCTTGGAAATAAAGTTGAAGGCGGACAAAAGACCTCGGATCAAATCAAACTTGAGGCACCAGCGGGGTGGTACATTGCCGGATTTTATGGAAGAGCAGGACAGGAATTGGATCAGCTAGGCGTCATATACAGACCTCTGAATTAGAAGTGAGCAGTGGTTAAAATGAAATAATAATATATACATCTCATAGAGTGTTCATATTAGCACAGCGCCGCTTGGAATATACGTTGGAGAGAGACCATAAGGTTTCCCTAATGATATTCTGAGCGGTATTTTTGTGGAATAAAATAAGACCAATAGCACAAGCCATTTCATAGATTTAAGCATTTAATGATAGAAAAGGATGTGAGTGTATGAGCGTGAACCCTTTCGAGGGATATCGGATTACAAGTTCATTCGGCTATCGAATTCATCCTATTCATGGTGGACAGACATTTCACCGCGGAATTGATCTCGTGACAGAGCCTTGGAATGGCCCCGTCTATGCCTTTATGGAAGGTAGGGTACGTTTTGCTTCCGAAGGAGTTACAGGCTCCGGATTCGGCGGTTATGGGCTTACAGTTGCCCTTCAAGATCATCGCGGTTACTTGCATTGTTATGCTCACCTTTCGCGGATTGCCGTAAACGTTGGGCAGCGGGTGAAGAGAGGCCAGCTTATCGGTAATCAGGGAAGCACGGGTCAGAGTACCGGCCCGCATGTACATTATGAGATCCGGAAAACCAGCGCGCCATCTTACGGATATACTGCCAGCGAAGATGGTGTGACAGAACCGGGTGCGTATCTACAGGCCGAATACGGAACTGCATCTCAGGAACAGGAGGCTCCGCCGATGACGACTGAGCAGAAGAAAATGTTTGAAGCCATGCAGAAAACGCTGGAGATTCAAGGGGGATGGATTCAGCAACAGGAGCAACTTTCCAATATGGCTTGTCCCGCATGGGCGCAACAAGCGTTTGATTATTATCGACCGTTTATTATGAATGACAAAGGCAGTTATGAATTTTGGAGATTACTTGTTATCATGTACCGCAAGGAAAAAGGCATCCAAGTTCATTCGGATTCCGACATATAGATCCCTGCATAGGACAGGGAGTAACAAAAGGCTGATCCACTCAGGTAGATGCAGACAGACAACCATTTATCGAATGTTGCCTGTTCGCCCGGTTCATTCCAACGGAAACGTCATATGTTAGGGTATACCTGATGAAGAGGAGGCAATCACATGAGCGAAGTAGGATATGGCTGTGGTGGCAATGTAGGCGGAGTAGGCGGCGTTGGTGGATACAATATGTTCACAAACACTGGTGCAATCTTGGTACTGTTCATTCTGTTGGTTATCATCACAAAAGCATTCTGCGTGTAATCCAACATGATTGAATCGGAATAGACAAAAGGGAAGCCGATTATGGCTTCCCTTTTGTCATATGCCAACCTATAAGTTGGTTATTTCAGTTACTATGGGGTTCTTCGTATACATGCTGTGTACAATGAACAGTTATTGTACATAAATCTCAACGATAGCAATATCTCTTTCTTTCGCTAAATCGATAAAGGCCGTAGAGGTCTGAACGAGTGGTCGGAAATAATCCGCAGGATTATTCATGACAATGAGTCCCGTCTGACCCGTGGTGAGCAGAACCCTTTTACCGATAAAATTAGGCAGCATGTGCTTGATCAGTTCTTGTGTTGCTTCAGCATTTAACTGACCAAAGCTGAGGCTGTACAGTTCACACAGAACAGAGATCAGTTCCTGTTTGGTCTGGTACACCCGATTGGTCGTCATGGCGCTGTAAACGTCTGCTACAGCAGTTATACGGGAATAGGGGTGGATCTCGTCTCCTCGCAGTCCATGAGGATAACCACTTCCATCCTCGCGCTCATGATGTTGAAGTGCAACCGTTGCCAGAATTTCATCCTGCGTGGATTCTTTAATGATATCGTACCCATAGAATGTGTGTTTCTTCATTTCGTCAAATTCTTCCGTAGTCAATTTACCAGGTTTATGTAAAATCTCAGAAGGAATCTTGGACTTGCCGATATCATGAAGATATCCTGCTTTGGCTACCGTTAGACATTCCTCGGGGTTGTAACCCATCCAGCCGGCGATATAAAAAGCGAGCATTCCGACTTGCAATGAATGGTTGTACGTATAATCGCTATCCCCGTCCAGCATAAGCAACAAGGAGACAACATCTTTTTGTTTTTCCAACTGTTCTGTTAGGGTAAACAAAATCTCATCGACCTGTGTCTCATCAATAAAACCCTTCTCCATCGCTTGTTGAAATAGAGATTCAGTACCTTTGATCGTATCGTTAAACAAGTTAGTTAACAGACGGGATTGATCGGAAGGTAAGGTTTGTGCATCAGAGTGTAGGTCGGATGTTGTGTGTTCTACATCTGCGTACTCGATTCCATGTTGCAACAGTTTGGATAGGTCATCTTCACTGAGGGTGGAACCTTTCATCAGCATGTGGAGACCCGAACTGTTGTATACATCATTTTTTAACAGGTCACCCGGTTTAAGATCAGTAACATGCACTCTCACGTATAAACCACCTTTTCTCGACTAATATCGACACATATAATTATAATAACAAGAAAAAAATGGGTTGACAACGACTTATTTACTATTAACCCACTCTATCTAAAAGGTGTAAAGGCTCATTATTTAGTTCTCCATGGGGTTCCATGGTCCTAATTGATGTCCCTTCCATTCAGATCCATCTTCCCAAATTTCCTTTTTCCAGATCGGAACGGTCTGTTTCAGTCTCTCTATGGCGTAACGGCTTGCATCATAACAGTCGTTGCGATGAGGCGAGGAAACGGCAATGACTACACTAATCTCTGCCACATCTACTTTACCGATTCGGTGACTGATTGCACATAACACACCAGGCCAGCGATCGGAGATTTCCACACCAATGGCTGCCATCTGAGAAAGAGCCATCGGCACATAGGCCTCGTATTCAAGATGAACGGTGCGCTGTTCACCGGTCATTTCACGAGTTGTACCTACAAAAGTAAGAGCTGCCCCGTGATTCGGGGTAATCACTAGCGCCGTTGTTGCTTCCACGGACAAGGTGGACTCTGTAATCAGAAATAAGCCATCTGCAGTCCGATGCTCTGGAACGGTAGAGCGAAGTTGTTCATCGGATATATCCGTACCATCGCCTCCAGAGACGGGAGGGATCAACGCAAGTTCATCTTCTGAGCTAAGTATAGTATCGGCAGGAGCGTACTGCTGGTTAACTGCCAAAAAGGATGTCCTTATCTGAGAAGCTGCCTCTGGGTAGGCCAGACTCAGTTTTTCTTTTAAATCGGCAGCGGTTGGAATGTCTCCAATGTACTCAAACTCCAGAAGGGATGTATTTAAACGTTCTGCAATGCCTGCAAATAGTTGAATTGTCAATTTCATGGATATGACTCACCTCTTTTTGATCTCTAAACCCTATAAATATATCATAACGACGAGGAAAATGTTATGCTTATCCATTAGAAGAATGAACGTTTATTGAAGAGCAGGGGAGGCGGTGTGATGAGCACCAGGGAGAACCAAACGTTAACGATTCTGCACACCAACGACATTCATAGCCACTTCGGCTCCATGAGCACCATCGCCGCTATGATCAATGAGGAACGTGACCAAGGTGGCAACTTCCTTGTATTGGATATCGGCGATCATATGGACCGTATGGCCGTTGAGACAGAAGGGACGCTGGGGACGGCTAATGTTGATGTTATTAACCTGACGGGCTACGATGCCATTACAATCGGCAACAACGAAGGACTAACCTTTACGCCAGATCAGCTCTCACAGTCCTACGCTGGACTTCTGTGTCCTGTGGTATGCAGCAATGTTGTGGAGCAAGATACTGGACTTGCGCCAGTGTGGATGAAACCTTCTCTGATTGTGGAGAAAGGTCCATTTCGCGTTGGTCTGCTGGGGGCAACGGCCCCTTTTACCACGTTTTACGAATTGCTCGGGTGGGATGTTCTGGACCCTGTGGAGTCATTAAGAGCTCAAGTGGAAGCATTACGTGATGAAGTGGATGTGGTGGTTATTCTTTCACATCTGGGGCTTTCGACGGATCGGAGACTGGCAGAGCAGATTATGGGAATTGATGTTATTCTCGGTGGACATACCCATCATGTTCTCGAAGAACCCTTAGTCATTGGCCAGACCGTGTTGGGTGCAGCTGGAAAATTTGGCCAATGGCTTGGGAAAGTGGTTCTGGAACGAACAAGTGTGGGAGAGCCTCTCCAACTGGTAAGTAGCGGTTGTATGGCTGCCAAGAGTATATTACTAGATGATCAGGTCGCGCTGGCAATCGCTACGAATCGTACGGAGGCTGAAAGGACACTCAATCAGACGGCAGTGATAACGGATCGGGTGCTGCCCATCACGTACGACCGGGAATCCCCGTTTGCTACCTTGCTTGCACAAGCTGTTCGTCATTTCACGGGGGCACAGCTGTCTCTGGTGAATGCAGGTCAGCTTCTCGGAGATCTTCCACAAGGTAATATTACAAAAGGAATGTTGCATTCCCTATGTCCATCTCCTATAAATGCTTGTACAATATGCTTGAGTGGAAGTCATATTCGTGAAGCACTTGAGCAGTCCTTGTTGGACGAGTTTTCAGGTAAGCCCATTGTGGGATTTGGTTTTCGTGGTCATATTCTAGGCACGTTATGTATGGACGGAATGGAAGTTCAATACAATCCAGATGCGCCAGCCTATGAGAAAATCCAGACCATATCCATCAATGGGGAGCCTATGGACGAACAATGTGAGTATATCGTTGGGACACTGGACATGTTTACGTTCAATGTGGGGTATCCTCCTCTTGCTCATGGAACCCGTACGCTCTATCATCTTCCGGAATTCATACGCGATTTGCTGGAAACGGAAATAAAACGACCAGGGGCTCTGGACGACAGCCTGCGAGCCCGCTGGCATCAAAGCTAAATTTAAAGTACTTGCCTTCTGCTGAAGCGGCGGCTAGTGGTAATTACATCTACGGAGCGGGAGAGGATAGGCTGTGCGTTTAGTACATATAAACTTATTGCAGCCTGGCATGAAGCTGGGGAAACGTATTTATAGTGAAGAAGGCCTTGTATTACTTAGTGAAGATGTAGAGCTAACCAGTCGATTGATTGGACGCCTTAAGGATCTCGGAGTCGGTTATGTGTATATTAAAGATGCTGCGACAGAGGACATCATCGTTCCTGAAATGTTGCAGGAAGAGACCCGAAGGAAAGCACTAGTCGAGATCAAACAGCAATTTCAGAGCATGTCGGGAATGAAAACGAAGAATCGGATTCCTCATTTCGGTAAAGCGCTTAGTGGTGTGATGAATACCATTCTGGAGGACATCGGCAGCCAAAAGGAAGCCATGATTATGCTGATGGACATGAACTCCAGTGATTTTGACCTGTATAATCATTCGCTGAATGTATGTGTGTATACACTGGTTCTTGGTGTCGCTTCGGGTTACACACGCCAGCAATTAATGGAGATTGGTCTGGGTGCCTTATTGCATGATATTGGCAAGACACAGATTGCACCAGAAATTCTGCATAAGCCTTCCAGATTAAGTGACGAGGAATTTAAAATCATTCAGCAGCACACTACATATGGACATCGTATTCTCAAAGACGAACCAGGTATACCGCTTCTATCTGCACATTGTGCATTGCAGCACCATGAGCGAATTGATGGCAGCGGATATCCCTTTGGGCTGAAGGATAAAGAGATTCATGAGTATGCCAAGTGGATTGCTCTTGCTGATTCGTATGATGCCATGACAACGAATCGAGTCTACAAGCAAGCCTTGCTGCCACATCAGGCCGTAGAGGTGCTGTATACGGGCTCAGGAACGCTTTATGAACAACGAATGCTGGAGAGATTCAGGGATTGTGTAGCGATCTACCCCGTGGGTCTATCGGTCACGCTCAGTACGGGAGAGGTTGGGGTGGTCGCAGCGATTCATCCACGTGTTCCTCAACGTCCACTTATCCGGGTGCTCAAGGATGCCGACGGCCAGGCCTTATCTTCGCCCTACGAAATTAACCTGTCTACAGCACTGTCTGTGATGATCACAGGTGTAGAGGGTGTGGAGGATACACCTTCATCTGACCAAAGTGAACGGTTGGAAAGCTGAACAAGCTTAGAAATGATTAGCGCTCATGTCGTAATATCGGGGCCGTTTCGTGATTCGGCCCGGAGTTACCTGAGTGTTTTTTGTCATGTAATGGACAGGGTCTACGTATGCCGGAGCATTCAAAATTGTGCTATGATAAAAGATAACTCCAAAAAGAGAAACACAAGGTATGATGTAAATAAAACTTTTTAGGTTAATAAAAGGAATAAGGTGAAGAACAATGACCATGCTAAACTCAGGATCGGTACAACCGATGCCTTTATCGCCAACGAATGATCCGTGGGATCCGATTGGCTCTCTGCGTACATATGGACGCCATGTGTTGACCAGTGTAGAAATGACTGTGACACATCTGTGCAACATGCGGTGTGAGCACTGTGCCGTAGGAGATATGCTTACGATGCGTGAAGCGCCGGCTCTTCCATTACCGCTGATGCTAAAACGATTGGATGAAGTGGAGCATCTGCAGACGATTAGTCTGACGGGTGGCGAGCCAAGCTTTAGCCAGAAAACAGTGGATGAGATGATCATCCCGCTGCTCAAATATGCCAAGGAACGTGGAATTCGTTCCCAGATCAATTCGAATTTAACGCTGGATATCAGCCGATATGAGCAACTTTTGCCGTATCTGGACGTTATGCATATCTCATTCAACTACCTGAATGCTGACGATTTCCATCAAGTCGGATTTGCGAATAGTGGCAGACCTGTGAAACGTGAAGTCGCGGTGAAGATGTATGAGAAAATGATTGAAAATTCCCGCAAATTAAGTGAAGCAGGCATGTTTATCTCTGCCGAGTCCATGATTAACTTCCGTACACACGACAAGCTGGATGGTATTCATCAATTGATTCGTGAGATGGGCTGTGTTCGTCACGAAGTGCATCCAATGTATAATTCGAACTTTGCTTCGTCGTTGCCCGTGTTATCACTGGACCATATGAGAGCAGCGATTCATCGTTTGCTTGATGCACGTGACAAAGATATGTGGATGCTCTTCGGTACTCTGCCATTCTTCGCGTGCAGTGCAGCAGAGCAGGATCGGGAACTGATCAACCGTTTATACAGCGAACCAAATGTGACGGTACGTAATGATCCGGACGGACGCAACCGCGTTAACGTCAACATGTTCACGGGTAATGTGTATGTGACCGATTTTGCGGACATCCCGGCGTTTGGCAACATTCGTGATCGTAAACTGGATGATGTGTTCCATGAATGGTCAGCTGAACATCCGTTGAACCAAACGGTCAATTGCCATTGCGATATCGCATCCTGTTGCGGACCAAACCTGCTGGTGGCAGATATGTATTACAAGGGTGTGGATTTCAAATCGAGAAAGGCAATCACACGTTGATATTCCAGGTGTATTCCTGAAATAGATAGAAAAGGGGAGTTTCAACTTGGATATTCATACCGAATTTCATCTTGGGCAGCTGGTATTTAATCTGGTCTGTGTCTTTTTGCTCGTATTTTTGAATGGCGTATTTGTCGCAGCGGAATTTTCCCTTGTGAAAGTAAGGCAGACACGCTTAACTCAATTGCAGAGTGAAGGAAATCGTATGGCTGGTTATGCACTGAAGGTGAATAGTAAACTGGATTCCTATCTATCGGCAACTCAGTTCGGGATTACGCTGACATCGCTTGGACTCGGGTGGCTGGGAGAACCGGCCATCTCCGAATTGCTCGTTGAGCCACTCATGTTTAAACTTGGTGTAGGAGATACAGGGCTTATTTCGACCGTGTCGGTCATTATCGGTTTTTGTATCATTACGTTTCTGCATATTGTGCTGGGTGAGCTTGCACCTAAATCGTTGGCAATTCAAAAAACAGACGGAGTGGCATTGTTTTTATCTGCGCCCTTGCTGTTGTTCTACAAAATCTTCTTCCCGTTCATCTGGGTACTGAATGTATCGGCCAATGCATTGCTGCGTCTAGCGGGTATCGAACCTGCCAGTGAAGGCGAAGCTCACTCGGAAGATGAACTTCGTATTTTGATGAAGCAGAGTGCCAAAAGTGGTGTCATCGATAAAGATGAGATCAAACTGATGGACAACATCTTTGATTTCTCCGATATGCTGGCACGTGAAGTGATGCTGCCACGTACAGACATGGATTGTTTGTACACGCATATGTCTTTGGAAGAGAACTTGGAGATCATTAACGCAACCAAACATTCCCGGTATCCCGTAGCAGTAGAAGACAAGGATGAGATCATTGGATTTATACACATCACCGATCTGTTGCTGGCTAAACCGGAGCAACAACATGATCTGGCTTCACTTGTTCGTCCAATCTTAAACGTTCCTGAATCGATGGAAATCAGCCATGTGCTGCGTCTCATGCAGAAGAAACATTCACAGATGACGCTGGTTGTGGATGAATATGGTGGCACAGCTGGATTGCTGACTGCGGAAGAAATTCTGGAAGAGATCGTTGGAGACTTGTATGACGAGTTTGAGGATGAGCGTCCGCATATGGAACGCAGTGGAGATTCATTTTCCATTGATGGTCGTTCGCTTATTGAAGAAGTTCATAAGTGGACCGGAGCCATCATCGAGGATGAAGAAGTGGATACTATCGGTGGATGGTTGTTTAAAGAGCTTGGGGGCAATCCAACCAAGGGGAAAACGCAGGAGCTGAATGGGTACGTTTTTGAAGTGGAAGAATCGACTCGCTTGCGAATTACCCGGGTTCGAGTGTACAAGCAATCTGTCCCTCAAGACATGAATTCGGAAGAAAATCCAGCAGAATAGTTATCTTTGCAGGAGCAAGATGAGATGAACAAGAGCGAGTCATGACGCAGATTACGGAAATCTGCAAGGATAGAGACCTTCGGAAGTTACCTGAACGGGTAACAAACCGAGGGTCTTTTTTTATTTTAAAGAAGAATTTGGAGAAATTCTGCACATAGTTGAAACGAATTTCGGATTAACTTCGGGGACAGCGTCATATGGATATAGAGACGGGAAGCGGGAAAGAACTCAGTGTTATTCTATATGCACCAACGATGTAATAAGGAGGCGTTGTTTTGTGAAAGATCCGCAGCTTCGTGCTTACGCCCCTTTTGTGGGGCCGTTTGATCCTTGTCCGCCAGTAGCAATTCGGACGTATCTGGTACCTCCGCAGTTATTTATTCCATTTCAGCCCATGGGCTGGCCGCAGTACAGCCCGGCGGAAGCGTTGAGATTGGGAACCTTATGGCCTGCATTATACAGCCCTTATACACCAGCTAGATCGAAGGGAAGGAAGGTGGAAGTGGATGGAACCTGAAGGAGCAAAAGCGTGCGATACCCAATACTATGAACTGCTGGAGGAGCTTCAGGCTCTGGATTTTGTATTAGTGGAGCTGAATCTGTACCTGGACACCCATCCTGGGGATTATCAAAGCATAGAGCAATATAACAAATTCACGCAAGAACGTACGCGGGTGGCGCAGGAGTTTCAACAATTGTATGGACCACTGATGAACTTTGGTCATGCTTTCTCCAAGTATCCGTGGGAATGGTCTCAGACGCCCTGGCCATGGCAAGTGTGACACATCGCCTCAGGCTTCCTTGCAGGACTTTAGGGACAGGAAGCCCGAGGGTTAGAAGAAGGGCTGTATTTTAATAACGTAGAGGGAGGCGTCTTACATGTGGGTGTATGAGAAAAAACTGCAATATCCCGTAAGGGTTAGTAAATGTGATCCTCGTATGGCGAAATTGCTGATGGAACAATATGGCGGTGCCGATGGGGAGTTGGCCGCTGCCCTTCGATATCTGAATCAGCGTTATACGATTCCAGACAAGATTATCGGTCTGCTGACGGATATTGCTACAGAGGAATTTTCTCATCTGGAGATGATTGCGACCATGATCTACAAGTTGACCAAGGACGCGTCGGTGGATCAACTGGAAGAAGCGGGACTTGGGCCGAACTATGCTCAACGCGATTCTGCCTTGTTTTATACCAATTCCTCCGGTGTTCCCTTTACAGCTGCCTACATTGCTGCAAAGGGTGATCCAATTGCGGACCTTTACGAGGACATTGCAGCAGAAGAGAAAGCCCGGGCTACATATCAATGGTTGATCGACCTGACCGATGACGTGGATCTGCAGGATAGTCTGAAGTTTCTAAGGGAACGCGAGATTGTGCATTCCTTGCGTTTTCGGGAGGCTGTAGAGATCCTGAAAGACGATCGGGAGACAAAGAAGATTTTCTGAACATTTGGTATAAAGCAAAAAGCAGTCCAATAGGGCTGCTTTTTGCTTTGAAAAGATAGTATTATTAAATAATTAATTTTAAAGTAAACTGGTGTTGGTTAGTTATCATACTGTGGATGGAACTGCTACTTTTCACTTTAGAGCTTCTCTTTCAGATTAACGGATACTAAAGTTGAATGCTGACGGTTTCTTCACCAGGGCTTATATAATTAACACTTACTTTATTGGAAGGCACAGAGTGATATCCTCCGGTTTGTCCACTGCCCCAACTGTTATATATAAGATTGCTTCCTGAATAATAGCCTACAGTGATATCATGCCAGCGAACATTTTTAATGGTTGAACCTGTGTTCATGTTCTCGGGTTTTTGACCAATGGTGGTCATTCGTTTTACTCTCATCCCTATACCGCTTTTATCCCAGCCGCTTACTCCGCTTCTTACAATCGTCGTTGTTAGTTGTTCGCCAGTTGTCGTGATTCCTGATACAGCCAACGTACATTCATTGGGATTCGTCACATAAAATTTCATATAAATATCCTGACCTGATCGATAGCGCGTATTGCTAGGTACCATGGCTCCGTTGGCCAACGTCGTAGGTGACCAGTTATCAAACGCTGTGCTGTATTGCAAACCTGCATCTATCCCATTTCCGTTAGATCCCCAGCCTCCCAGGTATACATAAGGAACATCCGTCGAAACATTACCTTTTACGTATGGGGCACCTGGAATGGTTACATAAGTACTTAACCAGTTATATCCATTATTTGAGAAAACTCTTCGATAAGGACCGGAACCTCCGCTTGGATTAGGCACTTCGGCAGTGGGCGAAATTTGTGTATCATCTTTAACGGCAGATGCTGAAAAATCATTCGTGGATATTCCAGGACCGATAAGTTCTTTTCCGGATGCACTTTGATAGATGTTGTTCTCAACCAGATCATATACTTCTGTCGTCTCTTTGAGTTCCGTCTTGTTAGAGTAAATGGCACCGTCTTCTGCGACATAGATGACATTTCCTCGATCTTCTTCGTCAAGCCGGGCCATCACGTCAGCAATTACTTCTCGCTCATTTCCCGTGATTGATGAATCGATGTTGACTTCGATCCTTTTTTTTAGTTCATTGTTCATGGTGATCGTGTCCATATTACCATCTGCGAATACAAGATTTAATGGAGTTAATAACAAAGCTAAGGATAATAAAGAAGTTAGCGATTTTCTTATCTTCAATCTAAAAACTCCCTCTCTTAAATGGAATGTGTGTTGAATAATTACCAATGCAATTTCTAACTCCGTTTAATGCAGCAGCAACTCATGATAATAGATAGCATTTGAACATAAACATCTCCTTTTATGGGTTTTAATTACTTCTAAATCATAGTTTTTGTGTAATAATATGTAAGTGACTATTTTCACAATAAAAGGTAATAAATTTTCAATGAACGTTATAGGTGGAAAATGAAGAAACAAAAAACCATCTCCAGTAGTGGTACCAGAGATGGTTTTATTGGATTTTGAAGTGTATACCTAATATTCAACCACCATGGCAACATTTTGCCATCCGGCTCCAACGGTCCAGAACAACACTTTGTCACCACGCTGAATCTGACCGGTTGTAACCGCTCGATGTAATGCGATGAACGGACTGCTGGTTGAGGTATACCCGAACTCATCTCCGATATAGACGGCAATATCATCACCAATGCCGACGTTCGCGGATACAGCCCGAATGTTACTAATGGATAGCTGGGAGAAGCAGGCGGCTCTGATCTCGTCTGGTCCAATCTCGTTACGTATCAGCAAGGTACGAATGGACTCTGAAGCAGCATCCACACAGATGGAATCATCAAATGGGATGAATTTCACATGAAAGGCACCCGCATCTACACCCGTTTTGCCCAGCTTTGCCAAGCCTTGTGCAGGAAAAAGAGAATTACCATACACGCAGGTATCCGTCTGATAGATTGAATCAATGAAACCGACAGCATGTTCATCCCGCTCTACAATAACCGCCGCTGCTGCATCACCGAAATTGGCGAAGTATACGGGATCATCGGGACTGGCGTGAGGAGCCACGTAATCAGAGCCGATGATTAATGCGCGGCGAATTCGAGGATTGCCCAGCATCTGCCGGCTAACTTGTTCGAAAGCAGCAGTCATACCCGCGCAGTTGGCGTTGCTGTCAATACAGATCGTGTGAGAAGCTCCGTTAATCAGGCGATGGATCATCAGGGAATTCGTAGGAAAGATGTATTCTGGCGTTTGGCTTGCATAAGCAATCAGATCAATATCTGCACCGGTGAGTCCGGTTTTCTCCAGTAGGTTACTGGCTGCCTCATAGGCCATGCTTAGTGAATTTTCGTCATCGTTGTCAATTTTATAACGTGTATCACGACCAAGTGCCTGTAACAATCCACGAATATCTACACCTCTTGCATCAAAATGTTCAATATAAAAATCATTGTGCACCTTGGTTGCTGGATGATAGATATCGATATCTACAATACGAATTCCGGCCATCTTCATTCTCCTCTTGAGCGGAAGGGTGAATTCACAGCTTGTCCGCCTGGTTTATTAAGTGGTAACGGTAGATATGATTTCGAGATTGTCCAGACCGACTGATCGGCCGAGCCGGGACAATTGCATTTTTAGAATCGCGTTGTTCTCGAGGGTCAACACGACTTTTTTATATTCATCTTTTTTGAACAATTGAAGGCAGCCTTCCAGAAGAGGAACAATCTCCGGAGCAGTAACATTCAACTTTTTGCAATCGATGTTCAGGTCATACTCCTTGGTGTTAATAGAAGCGATCGTATCCTGATAGGCCGAGATGGAACGCAAACCGTCTTCTTGAGAGAAAGAACCCTCCAGTTCAATGTTTAACACCTTGTTTGGAACGTCAGTCTTCAGAATGAAATTTCCCATGTTTGATCTCTCTCCTTTAAATGAGTTAAGGCTATCCTGTTAGTGGATACACAGCCCCATAGGGCCTCTGCTGAAAGCTTCTAAGATGAGAGTTGGTTCGAAGGATAATTTAACCATATTATAAAGGTAGGAATGTAAAAAGATCAATAAAAAAGTCGAATCATGTATAAAAATGTAGAAAAGTGAATTACTGTATTTCGTCCAAGGTGGCAAGCAAAATATTAAATGCACTTATAATGCGTGGAGCACCCACACATGGCGCCAGATGTAGCAATATTCCCTTGAGCTGATCTACAGTTACCCCGACACTCAGAGCCATCGTGTAATGTACGCCCAATTGTTCATACTGTCCTTGGGTGATCAACGAAGAGATGATAGCAACTTCCTTCCATTGATCCGTAATCGTGGTGCGCTGAAAGATATCCCCGTACGCCGTCCCCATAATAAATTCCGACAATTCGGGAAAATGTTCTTTGATGGGTGCGAGAGCTCTTGCGCCGTACTCACCAGATAGTTTCGCGAAACGGTCTAGTCCCTGAGCTACATGTTCACTCATGATATGCTCCTCCTAATTCAAAGTTACGGTGCGGTGAGCTGTGGGTGGAATTTCATCTCGATCGGTCAGAAGCTCAATAACAGTTACCTGATTCAACGTCTGTGCTGTGTTCAGCGCAGATGAGAATTCAGCAAGAGTCTCTGCTCGAAACGCAACCGCACCGAGAGATTCGGCGAATTTGGCAGCATCCATAGGAACTTCATATAATGTGCCATCAATTCTGCCTGTTGTTTTTTCCATTCCTTTGAGTGCCATGTCCAGTTGTTTGTTGTTAACGACAATGAAAATGACGTTCAGATTGTTGCATACCGCAGTATTGATCTCCGTCCCAAGCATCATGAAACATCCGTCACCGGTGATGCATACAATGGTCTCTCCGGGTGAAGCGGCTTTTGCACCTATCGCCATACCAATGGCGTTCCCCATGCAGGCAAAGTACGCGTCAAACACAAAGCTGCCTGGTTTCTTGACTTTATATCGCTGAACCGCATGAAATCCATGGCTGCCATCATCAACAAAGAGCTTGTGATCGTACGGAAGCAGATCGCTCATTCCGTCTAGTACAGAAGCCAGAGACAGTTGGGGGAGATCTGGTAAAGGGACAGTGTAATCCATCGGTGCCGTGGTTCTCACAGGAGTAGGGAGGTCTTCTAATGTGCCCAGCAAATATTGCAGGTTGTCCTTCAAATCACCGGTGATATGTAAGGTTTGAGCGCTCAGAATCTTGCCTACAAATGTAGGATCAGCGTCAAATTGAATGAGGTGTGCCGGGTGATGTTCAGGCTTCAGATTGCAGAGGGTCATGTCACTTAGACGTGAACCGAGTACGATATAAAGGTCACTTTGGTTCAACATGTCGTCTGCATGTGGGAAACCTCCAACACCACAAGGTCCATGGTACAGGGGATGGTCCCACGCAATCGCTCCTTTTCCACCAGGAGTAGTAATGACGGGAATGTTGAACGATTCGGCCAATTGAAGCAATTCATCATGGGCTCTGGCGCGACTTACACCTTTACCAGCAATAATTAAAGGGCGATTGGATTGTTGAATGAGAGGAAAAATGCGATTCAGATTAGATACGCTAAGCAGAGGTTCCGGTTCGGGAATGACAATCCGGCATTGGGATAACAATTCGGTCTGTACGTCAAAAGGAATACAGAGGTGAACAGGGCCTTTATTAGGGCCGAGTGCAATGGAAAGGGCATGATTCAACAGTGTTCCGAAGTGATCTCCACGCTCAACCAGTTTGCTGAATAGCGTAGCAGGCCTGAACATTTCAGCCAGATCAGCCAGATAGGAAGAGGAATCCTGACACTGGGGTAGCCCCAGTTCCTGAATGGATTGATGACCCGTAATAAACAGTACAGGCAGATTGTTGGCCTTTGCATGGGCTGCTGCAGTAAGCAAATTGGTTCCGCCTGGACCGGATGTGGCAAAGGCAACGCCGAGTTTACCTGTCTGTAATGCATAACCGGATGCGGCAAAACCTGAGCTGGATTCATGACGGCCTGGAATGAACTCTAATCCGTAATCCACCATTTTCAGTACAGCAGGACAGATGGATTTACCAATAATACCAAAGACATGAGTAACGCCTAGATTACGCAGAGTTTCTGCCAAATAGTCCGCAACTGTTCTCATGCGGGACACCTCGCTTCATGAAATAGGTTATTAGAACCATACGCATATTCCATTTATTGAATGCAAGTTACAGTCTAAGGTTGTAAGAGGAAATATTCATTGTTATTAGGAAGAGTATCTTTTTTTGTGGTTTTTTGTCAACCTGTTTTTGTGAGTCTAAATTCCTGATTCTTAAGTTGGTAACGCTTTAAGTATTGCTGGATAAAGTAAAAATAATTGGTTATATATCCCTGCAACGAATTACCCAATCACAACGAAGTTACAAATAATGTAAAAAAATGACTGTAAATGATGAATTTCAGCCTCTAATAGCGACTTGAAAGCTAGAGGTTTATTTTTTTTCGTATCAATGCATCGCATTCGCAATTCTTTGCTTTCTGCTATACTGGAAAGGAATTGGGAGGGGATGGAATGACAGTCATCAAGATGGCTCTGATTGGGCTGGGTAAAATGGGACTACATATGGTTCATCTAATCGAGAATACCAAGATGGACACGGAGATTGAGATTGTAGCGGTGTGTGATGCGAATGAGGAAGGTTTGGCGTCTTTTGCAGCTTCTCATCGGGGAGTTAGGACATATACGGATTACAAGCAATTGATGAATGAACATCAGATTGATCTGCTGTATATTGCAGTTCCTCCGAAATTTCATTATCCGGTTGTCATGGAAGCGCTGGAGCGCAAAATTCATGTATTCTGTGAGAAACCACTTGCCAATAGTGTAGAAGAAGCCAAAAAGATGCTGGATGCAGCAGAGCAGGCGGGCGTTGTTCATGCCATCCATTTCTCGATGCCGCATGAACCTTCCGTGCTGAAGTTGCAAGAGATGATTGAGCAGGGTACAGTGGGGACAATTCGCAAAATAGATCTCATTTTGCAATTCCCGCAGTGGCCACGATCATGGCAACAGAATGCATGGATTATGAGCCGGGAACAGGGTGGATTTATTCTTGAAGTGGGGATTCACTGGATTCATATGATTCAAAAAGTGTTTGGTGCCATCCGGGTTGTTAGCACTCAGGTTCAATATCCTGAGAATGGTGACTGTGAACTAGAAGTACAGGCTGCAATGGAACTGGAAGACGGGACTCGAATTCAGCTGAACGGCATCTCTCAATTTGCCGGGGAAGAACGTGTATCCATGGTGGTGTACGGTGCGAAGGGCACGATTGCCTTGGAAAATTGGGAAGAATTGAAGACGGGCCTGGTGGGACAGCCACTTTCTCCAGTGGAAGTGCTTGAATCCGCCAGTGAATTGCCGGTTCTTAAACATGTCATTGCCCGTATACAAGGCAAACCAGCTAAGATATATGATTTTAACGATGGGTATCAGGCACAATTGGTACTGGAAGCGTTGCGAAACTAAATAATGTGACTAACTCCATTAGCGTTTCCATTCCAATAGGAGGTTCTTTGTCATTAAATCAACAAGATAAGTTTTCAGAAGTGGATAGTTTCGCTCAACTACAATATAAATAATATACTTTCAAGGGAGTGAAGCAGATGGGGGCAAAAAAATGGCCTTTCTATATCATCATCCTACTCATTCTCTCCAATCTGGCTGTAACCTATATGCTCTGGAATTCGAACACTCAATATGATCGACTTCAGGACAAAATGAATCAATCTTTCACAACGTATGCGGAGAATATTCAGGATCAATTGCGAAAAAATGCTGAACGGGGTTTGGAGGAAGAAATATACCAGTATCAAGCGGAAGCTTCCAAATTAAATGCGGTAGCTACAGGTACAACCTATTACCGTGAGCAGCCGTTAGTACGCAATGTTTCTATGAATCTTGAACGATTTTTTAGAGATTATCCACGCTACCAGCATAAGTTGACTGTGTCAGAGGTAGAAACTTTACAGGGGTTGTTATCCGAGTGGATTACGAAGCCTGCAGATTCAGCCACGAATAACAAGCTTAATGATTTTCTTGTTTTGCAAAAATAAAAATAACGAGCATTCCTCTTCAAATACGCCCTTGGAGTTGAGGAGCGTTCACTCTGAGGGTGTTTCTATATGCTTCTGAAATGGAATGAAAAAAGATGATTTCTGTAAATACAGAAATCATCTTTTTCTTTCAACTCAGCCGTATCAGCAAGAGTTTTACTTAAGCTTGAATCGCTTAACCAGCTGATCAAGTGCATCGGACATTTCATTCAACTGCTTGGACGTGTCAGACATTTCCTGCAGAGAAGCAAGTTGTTCCTCCGTCATCGCAGATACTTCTTCCGTGGCTGATGCAGTGTCTTCCACAACAGCCGATACTTCATTAATGGACTTCATCACAGCCTCACTACCGGAAGTTAACTCCTCGACAACAGCAGATACCTCTAGAACTTCACCACTGAGGTTATGAATATGCTGAGTAATGGTTGAAAAAGCATTACCTGCATCCTCAATGGTCCGCAATCCTTCATTCACATGTAGAGTGCTCTCATCAACCACTTGCACCGTACTTTGAACACCTGCTACCACGGTTTCCAATATACTTGTAATCTCTTTGGCTGATGTTGCACTTTGGTCTGCAAGATTACGGATTTCCGCGGCAACGACAGCGAAGCCACGTCCATTATCCCCAGCGCGGGCAGCTTCGATTCCGGCGTTAAGTGCAAGCAGATTGGTTTGTCTCGCAATACCCGACATTGAATCTGCAATGTTGATCACTTGATCAGACATCTTCGAAATTTCATTAATGGCTTCCTGTACAGAGAGGAAGGATTGCTCAATGGAACTCATTTTACCTACAGCATTATCAATGCGCTGTTGCCCATCCACAGCAATGGATTCGGTACGAACTGCACGGCCTGCCACATCACTTGCCGAGGAGGCGACACGATTAAGCCCGTTGAGGGATTGCTGCATCGCAGCTACCATGGTTTGCGTAAGAGCAACCTGTTCATCAGCGCCTTCAGCGACACGTTCCATGGCAGTGGCAACTTCTTTTCCTGCAAGATGGCTATCGGCCACCCCTTTATCCAATCGATCCGAAGCTGTGCTCAGAATCATGGCATTGCTCTGAACGTCCAGCATCATTTGCTGCAAACCAGTGAGCATTGTATTGGCCGCCTCCGCGAGTTCACGAGTTTCGTCTTTCATTGGCGTAGCGATTCTCAGTGTCAGGTCGCCATTGGAAGAACCGATGTCATTTAATGCCTGCTTTACGGTACGAATGTTTCTAACAATGGCACGTGACAGGACCAAAGCAGTGATGAACGAGATAATGGCCACAACGATAAGTGCCCCATACAGTTCCAAGTTCAGTATTGTGTTTTTTTGCTTCAGTGCTTTTGCACGGTTATCGGTTAACGTATGCTCGTTGGTTCGAAACGTATCGAGAGCAGTCCGAATCTGGTCCATGTCTCTTTTACCTGGATCATCTGCGAAAAAATCTCGAATGGCCTGTGTATTATTGGCTTGGCGAAGGGCGACCATAGGTTCACCAGCGACCTGGACCCAGTTCTCCATATTAGTATGTATGTCTTCCAAAAGTGCAAGTTGAGCCGGATTATCCGAAATTAAAGAAGCAAGTTCATCTCTGAGTGTAATAAGTTGCTCTTTTCCTTGGGTGTAGGGATCGAGATAGTTGTCCTGACCCGTGATGATGTATCCGCGTTGACCTGTTTCCATATCTACCATGTTTCTTTCGAGTTCATAGGTGAGGGCATGTACCCTCATATCGTGATCGACCAGAAAATCCAGTTCCCGTTGGAGCTGACTTGTTCTGTTCTGAATCAGCAGGATGCAACCAGCCAGTACAGCCAGTACGAGTAAATATCCTAATCCGATCTTATAAAAAATCTTAAAGGTCTTTCGCTTTTTCATGTTTGTTATTCCTCTCTATGGGGTATATGTAGTTGTCGAAAAAACCGGAAATGTGATAATTGTAGGTCTTTAGATTAGGTGTCTAAAGAACTATTTTTTAGTATTATACGTAAAGAAACTTCTTTTGTATATAGTTTGTTTAACTATAATATAACGTTTGGTTAATGCTGTATAAGGTTGGGGTTGATGATGTTTTACAATCGTTGGTTTACACGTTCAAACGTTATGTTTATCATGGGAAGGGAACGATTCCAATTACATATACAATATCCCAATCCGAAAGGAACATTGGACATGAATAAAGAGAAGGTATTGCTCAAACCGGAAGCGATGATTTTTGACATGGATGGTACGCTGTTCCAGACAGAGACCCTGTTGTTGCCAGCTTACCAGCAACTATTTGATACATTGCGTGCCGAAGGGCACTTTGAAGGAGAAACTCCACCCGAGGAACGGATGCTGGGAAGTTTGGGCATGTTGCTCGAAGATATATGGAAAGTGGTTATGCCTGAGGCGTCGGAAGCGGCACATCGCCGTGCAGACGAACTGTTGCTTCAACTGGAGATTGAGGGGCTTGATCAAGGAAGTTCTCAATTGTATCCTGGGGTGAAAGAAACACTGCAATCATTAAAACAACAAGGAGTGCGTCTTTTTGTCGCAAGTAACGGGCTGGAGGACTATGTGAAGGGTGTGGCGTTTGCACACGAGATTATGCCTTTCTTTGAAGGGGTATACAGTGCAGGCCAGTACAAGACTCCTTCCAAGATTAATCTGGTGCAGATCCTGCTTGAGAAACATCGTATTCAGGACGCATGGATGGTAGGGGATCGCTCTTCTGATGTGGAAGCGGGTAAAATGAACGGTCAGGCGGTCATCGGCTGTGCCTATGCCGGGTTTGGTCGTGATGAGGAGCTTGCAGGCTCAGATGTGCTCATCTCTGATTTTACAGAACTGCTGCGTCTGTATGATGAAGCAGAGTAGCCTCTACGCCGTATACGTATCCTGAGATTTAAGATTACGAACCACATGATATGAACCTGTAGACTCAACGGAAATTCGTTGAATACAGGTTTTTTTGTATGATCATGCAGTCACATTCTCCCCTGTAGAAAGTTGATTTCCCTATCCCGCTTTCCTCCATATTCCCTCTATACTTCATTCAAAAGCTATAGGGGGTCCGATTCTGGTGAAACCATCCAAAATACATGCCTATATGTTCATCTTTCCAAGTCTTTTTTTAACTGTTGTATTCGGGATCTATCCGCTGTTATGGGCGCTGCGTTACATGTTCTATGATTATCAAGGCATCGGGACGCCTGTCTTCATCGGACTTGATAATTTTGGACGAATTTTGCGTGACGGCCAATTCTGGGATTCAGTAGGCAACACGGGTGTGTATGCCCTGGGCAAACTCGTCGTTACGATTCCACTGTCGTTAACTTTGGCGATTATTCTGAATCGCAAATGGAGAGGGCGATCCCTCTTTAGGGCGATCTATTATCTTCCCACTATTTTTAGCGCTTCGGTCATGGCGATTGTATTTTTTATTATTTTCAACTCTTATAACGGAATATTGAATCAATTGTTGCTTAAGTATCATGTGATCTCCGAATCCATTAGCTGGCTGGGGGCTGAACATGCCATGTTAACAACCATCATCATCGCCATCTGGGGGGCTGTGGGCAACTATATGTTGTTGTTCATTGCGGGTCTTCAGAGCATTCCTGAAGAGCTATATGAGGCGGCATCGCTGGATGGAGCGAGTGAGTTTCAGAAACTGCGAAATGTAACGATTCCGTTGCTGGGTCCTGTCTTGCAGATGATCATCATGCTGGCAATTACCACGGCGCTGAAAGGTTACGAGAGTATTATGGTGCTGACCGAAGGGGGGCCGTATGGCAAAACAGAGGTGATGTATCTGTATTTGTTCAAACTGTTGTTTCCCGTGTCGGCTGACACACAATCACTCCAGCAGCTCGGTTATGGCAGTGCAGTTGGTTTCACAACGGCTCTCATCGTAGGGGCTGTGACGCTCATTTATTTCCGTATATCCAAAAAGCTCAATGATGTCTATTAAACTGAAAACAAACTTTTTGAACACGTATAAAATGAATCAGGAGGAAACGATGATGACTCAAAACGTACTTGCGCCCTCAGGGTCTCCCCAACTCATTCGCTGGACCAAACGAACGGTACTTTGGTTGTTTTTGATCGCAATCGCTCTGCTGTCGCTGTTCCCCATCATACTTGTATTGCTCGGTTCCTTCAAAACAAACCAGGAATTGACCGGAGGAGCTACCATCTGGCCGAAGATTTGGCAGTTCTCCAACTATGCTCAGGCTTGGAAAAGCGCCAATTTTTCGGGTTTTACGATGAACAGCGTGTTTGTTAGCATCAGTACAACAGTTGGCACACTGCTGGTAGCTTCGATGTCTGCCTACGCTGTGGATCGAGTGAATTTCAAAGGGAAAAAGGGGTACACCCTGCTCATGGCATCTACTCTGTTTATTTCCATAGGCGCGGTTGTGCTGCGTCCGCAATTTGACCTCATGGTCAAGCTGGGGCTGAATACCACGTTGTGGGGCGTTATTATTATACTGATCAGCGCACACGCTGCCACATACTTTATTCTGATTGGTTTCTTCAAGAGCATTCCGCGCGAACTGGATGAAGCGGCGATGATTGATGGCTGTAATTTCTTCACCATATACTGGCGAATTATTCTTCCACTCCTGCGCCCCGGACTCGCCGTTGCAGGTCTGGGTGTATTTCAGAGTTCATGGAATGAATATATTCTTCCTTTTGTGTTCACTATGAGCAATCCGGACTTGCAGACTTTGCCGGTTGGGTTGGCTAATCTGCGATATGGCATCGGAGCTGCGGCTGAGGTCCAACTGATGATGGCCGGAGCCTGTCTGTCCATTTTGCCGCTGCTCATCGTTTATATTTTTGCCAACAAATCATTCATGCAGGTGACCTTGGGAGCTGTGAAAGGATAGGCGTGAGCACAATCATGGAAACGGTTTTACGGGTTATTCCACTGTGCTATACTCATTTTAATTCACAGCGGACGGGCCAAGCCGTGTTCAAGGAGCGAGCGCCGATGATATTCAACTTTTATAAAATGTCCCTGAAAAAAAGAATACAGCTGCTGTACATTTTTCTCGTTGTCTTGTGCATCAGTGTGACCGGGATATGCTCTTATCTCTTTGCTGCACGAAGCATTGAGCAGAATGCACTTGAACTGAAACAAAGCATTCTGAACAAATCAGTGCAGGTTATGGATGAACATCTGAGGCACATTGTTGTATCCTCTTTTTCTTTTATGCTCAATGAAACGTTCACCCAGGTCATGAAGGACGTGGGAAAAAATAACACATCTCATTATTATCAGAATCTCTCGCTGCTGCAAACATCGTTTGCTCAATTGAAGCTCGTAGAGCCGCTGATTGATACCGCATATCTGACAACACCCATCGGTGATTTTTTCTCGACCAAAGATTTTCCGAATCACAATAACTCATTCAACAAGGAATACGGACGCTACGTGAAGCTGCAAGGCTGGAATACGATGTGGTTTGGTTCACATCAGAGTCAGTTATTCCAGTCCCAAGGAAATGTGTTATCTCTGTTGCTCAAACCCATTGTGATCGATAATCATACCTATTCGAATGTATACATGGTCGTCAATATGAAGGAAGAGGCGATGCGAGACATTCTGACGCAGGATCTCATGAATAACCAGATTCAACTGTTTTTGTTGCACAAAAACGGAAATGAAGTCATTCGGCCCAGGTCCCGAAATTACGATTTCATTATGGAGCCTGACTTTACCCAACAGTTTAGCCGTGGCGATGCTGGGGATTTTACCTACAGGAACGATCAGGGGGAGGACATGCTTGTTAACTATTCGGCATTGTCGATGAACGAGGATTGGGTCATGGTAAGTGTACAGTCCAAGGCTGACTTGTTGTCCCCCCTCCAAAAGATACGCTGGCTGATTATCCTGATCATGTTGTTTTGCATTTTGCTTGCACTCGGGTTGTCCAGCCTGGTGGCCTCCGCTCTGCTGAAGCCACTTAACAAACTGCGACGCCTGATGGTTGAGGTGGAGTCCAATGACCTGGATGTACGGTTTCGCAGCAAGTATGACGATGAAGTTAGCGCTGTAGGGCATCGTTTCAATCGGATGTTGGATCAGATTCAGATTCTGTTTGAAGAAATACGGACAACGGAGCAAGACAAACGGCGGTTTGAAGTCAAGGCGCTTCAGGCGCAGGTTGATCCTCATTTCCTCTACAATACGCTTAATACGATGTTCTGGAAAAGTGAGAGCGGAGAGAAGAAGGATGTAAGTGAGATGATTGTCTCCTTATCCTTATTATTCCGTCTGGGACTGAATGATGGGAAAGACATCACCAGTGTGGAGCAGGAGATCAAACATGTCGAACAATACATGCAGCTTCAGCAAAAATGTTACGAGGATCTGTTCGTTTATCGGATTGAAGTGGGGGACCCCTCTTGTTACGCTGTTGATATTTTAAAAATATTACTCCAGCCCTTGGTGGAGAATTCCATCCTGCATGGATTCAAGGACAAAGAAGATTTGGGCGTTATCCTGATCCGCATTGATCGTCAGGGTGACACACTACGGCTGGAGGTGGCTGACAATGGATGTGGGATGGATGTAGCCAGCATCTATGCTGAGGATGTTCCTGACGGGGGACGCAAAGGTTATGCCCTATCCAATCTCCAGGGCAGATTAAGCCTGCACTATGGGGATGTGGCCTCAATTGTATTTCATAGCAGTACAGATGTGGGAACAACGGTTGTTATCACGATTCCGATCACCTGAGGAGGGGCAGTATGGGCCAATTGACGATGTGTGTTATGGATGATATCCAGGCAGTTGTAAAGGGCATATCTTCAACTATTCCGTGGGAAGATCATCAGGTTCGGATTGTAGGCACGGCGAGTAATGGAGAGCGCGGTTGGTCCTTGTTGCTGGAGCAGCAACCCGACATCGTGATTAGTGATATCAGGATGCCCAAGTTGAGCGGGCTGGAGCTAATGAAGCGGGCATTGGATGCCGGACTGCGAGCCAGATTTATTTTCATCAGTGGTTATTCGGATTTCCAATATGCACAGGAAGCCATCAAGATGGGTGCATCCGATTATTTACTCAAACCGTTTACCCCTGAAGAAATACTCGGTGCGGTGTTGAAGGTAAGACAGGTGATTAAGGAAGAACAGGCACAGTGCAAACAGTTGGAACAGTTGGAGCAGAAGGTGGAGAGCAGCAACCAGTACGAGCGTCACAGTTATCTCCTGGGCTTGTTGCGTCATGAAATCGGGGGTTTCCTGAATGAAAGTCGCTGGAACGAGCTGCATATTGATCTCGATTCCTCCAATCTTCTCGTCATGGTCATCGAGGTGGATGGTTATACGCGATATGGATACACGATGCATCTGGATGCCGAAATCGTTCCTTTTGCGGTCCAAAATATTGTGGGGGAAACCATAAATCGTTATACCAAGGGCGTTGTTTTGCGGGAAAACCGATACCGGCTTGCAGCCATATTTAACACACCAAGCCAGATCTACGTCTCCGAGCTACTGGAGCAATGCCGCCAAAATGTGGAGCGATTCAGCAAAAAAACAGTCTCGATTGGTGTTGGTACGATTGCCCACAGACCACAGGAAATCTGGACGTCCTACGCACATGCAGATCAGGCGATATCCTATCGTTTTTACAGTGAAGGAAATTGCATCCTCCAGTATGCTGAACTGGAGAATCAGGCATGTGTGGCTCCGATATATCCTCTGGAGAAGGAGAAAGAGCTTTTTTATGCCCTGAAATGTGGTAATGAGAGCACCTGTCACCGCATCATTGATGAAATTCTCGAAGAATGGCAGGTTTCCGAAGGTTTTCCCGAGCCACTCACGATGATTCGTTTGCTGTCTGGACTGGCTTTTGCCATCTACCGTGCCTTTTGTGATGAGATTACAGCAGAGGAACGCTTGCGTCTGGAGGCCGACCTGACAGTGCTTGAGGCGATGCGTTCCTTGACGTTTGAGGGCTGGAGGGGATATATCAAACATTTTAGCAGTATGGGTTGCGAGATTATGGACAAAAAACGACTCACCGATGTCAAACAGGCGATTAGCAAGGCGCAGGAATATATCAGTTTGAATCTTGCAGAAAATCTGACGTTGCATGCCTGTGCCCAATCCGTACATTTAAGTCCGAGTTACTTTGCCAATGCCTTCAAAAAGGAAACGGGAATAACGCCGATTCAATATATTACTAAGATGAGGATGGAAAAGGCAAAAGAGTTGCTGGTTGCAGGTGTACAGGTGCAAGAGATCTGCCAGAGGCTGGGTTATGAGGACAGGCCTTATTTCAGCGGTTTGTTCAAGAAATATTGCGGCATGACGCCAACCTGCTTCCGGCAAATGTATGAGAACTGAAAACAGATACGGATCGTCATTTTTCCCACCATGCAAAGTTAGAATGTCCCTCACCTCCATGAAAGCGTAGCGATTATCATTACGTTAACGGATAACTCAAACAGGTTGTCCAGACAAGCATAAGGGGGCATATCAATGGTTAAAAAGTGGATGGTGACTACGCTAAGTGCATTGCTGGCGCTAAGTTTGGCAGGTTGTTCTGCTGACAGTGGTACTTCGGCAAATAGCGAATCGGGGACCAGCGGGGAGAATGCCGGAGGGAAAACCAAAATCATATATTGGACACCGGACCGCCATGATGCTGATTTTATGAAATCGAAGATCGATGAGTTCAACCAGACGAACAAGGACAACATTGAAGTGGAGATGACCGTGATGGGGGACAACTATCCACAGGCGGTCGATATTGCTTTTGCCAGCAAGCAGGCACCCGATGTGCTACAAGTTAATGATTTTCAGACGTATTATCAGAAGGGGTATCTCGCCCCGATCGATGGATACATGAGTGATGAGATGAAGGCTGTATTTAAAGACAGCTTGATTGAAAATAAAAACACGATTGATGGAAAAATATATTCCCTCCCCAATACAGGGCAGGTCTGGCGGCTTGTGTATAACAAAGATATTTTCAAAAAGGCAGGGATCGAGAGTCCACCAAAAACGTTGGCTGAGATGGTTGCGGATGCCAAAAAAATTACCGAAGTTGGTAAAAGTGAAGGCATCTATGGCTTTGCCAGCCCATTCAAGAGCAGCAGCGGTTTCTGGAGAGCAGCCAATACGATTGCAGGTGCAAGCAATAATGTTGGTATTGATGGTTACAACTACAAGACTGGTCAATTTGATTTTGGGATGTACAAGGATATCGCAATGGCGCTTCGTCAGATGAATCAGGATGGCAGCATGCTGCCAGGGGTTGAAAGTCTGGATATCGATCCACTCAGAGCCCAGTTTGCTCAAGGCAAAATCGGAATGTACATTAACCACTCCGGTGAACCAGGTGTATATAAAGATCAGTTTCCTACAAAAGAAAATTGGGCAGCGGCTCCTGTGCCAACAAATGATGGAACGATTAAGGGCGCTTCACAAGTCATCGGGGGCTCCTACATCGGCATCAATGCAGATTCTGCCAACAAGGAAGCGGCATGGAAGTTTATGGAGTATGTGTACAGCACAGATCTTCAGAGTGAGTATTACGAAAAGGGATACGGAATCTCACTGATTCCTGCTGTACTAAGCTCTGACAAAAAACCAAGCATTCCGGGCATTGAAGGTTTCCTGCCCAAACGATATGATGCCATTTTCCCGGCAAATCCAAGTGTGGTGACCGAGAGTTCACTGGAAGGCAACAAATGGGGTGAGGCTTTTTCAATCTTTGTATTCACGGGTGGCGATCTCGATGCTGTGATCAAGGATCTGGATACAAGGTACAATGCAGCTCTGGAGAAAACCAAAGCGGCAGGGCTGACCAACATAACTGCTGATCCTTCGTTTGATTCTTCCAAGCTTCAGGGTAAATTGTCCACAGAAGACTAATAAACGTTCATAGCGGCCGTGGTTTAACTACTTCGGTCGCTTATTCACAAGGAAAGGGGAAAAGCAATATGATTATTAATCATGCGTCTATTGATGCACATATCGTGAACGAAACGAGTTCCCGCAAGATCTTGGGTATGGGCGGTACATTAATGATGGTGGAGGTTACCTTTGCTAAAGGTGGTATTGGAGAAGTTCACTCCCATGATGCGCACGAGCAGGTCAGCTATATCGTCAAAGGTAGCTTTGAGGTTCAGGTCGGTGAAGAAACTCGCATCTTAAAAGCAGGGGACAGCTTTTATGCCGGTTTTAACGTCCCGCATGGGGTTAAGGCACTGGAGGACTCCGTCATTCTGGATGTGTTTACGCCGTTCCGTCAGGATTTTCTTGAGGCGTCCCAATGAGCGATTTTTACCTTTCGGCAACAGACCTGCAACGGGCTGCCCAATATTATGAAAAACATTTTCCGGAAGAAGCCCGAAATTCGCTCACGATTGCCAATCGTGCCATCCTGAATGAATTTATCGTTCCTTATACCAACGATCTGAATCGCTGGATTCCGATGGGGACACCCGTGGACTGGCTTCACAACCCGACCAATGATCTGGAGTTCACATGGGGCATCAATCGACACTGGCATATGCTCGATCTGGGCAAGGCGTATCTGATGAAGGGCAATCCGCTATATGTAACAGCATTTATTGACCACTTCCGTAGCTGGAGACAGCAAAACCCGGTACCTGTAAATCTGTTTTACGACGAGGCTGTGTTCTTTCAAAAACCCGGTCCGTGGCGCCTGCTGGAGACGGGACTACGTGTGCAGTCCTGGATATCGGCATATAAATATATGGAAGCGAGTTCACTGATAGACGAAGGCTTTCAGGCGGAGTTTCGACAAGGTCTGGACGAGCACGCCGAGTTTTTGACCCGTTACCTCGGCAGCACGGAAATAAATCATGCCATTATGCATATGCAAGGGTTGTTCATGATCGCTACGTTCTACCACCAGCACCCGCGAAGTCCATACTGGCGTCAAGTGGCGATGGAACGTCTTGAGCTGTGTTTGTTGCATCAGTTGGGTGAAGAAGGGATACAGGTTGAACTGACAACACATTACCACAATGCCAGCATCGAAATGTTTGGCACCCCTTATCGATTGGGTGAGATTTCAGGACATCCTTTCTCGGCATGGTATGCCCGCTGTCTACGCCAAATGGCCGCATTTACTGAGGCGCTGATCCGACCAGATCATCAGTCTACCGGTATTGGTGATTCGGATTGGGTTGGCGATGGACGACAACGACTGACCCTGCTTGGAGCGATCCTGGACGATGATGATTTGATGGCTCGCGGAACGGATAGCTCGGAGTGTCTCTGGTTGCTGGGTGTAGAAAAATATGAGCGATGCCTCAGACTACAGGCTTCTTCTTCTCCGGTGTTGTCGAGCCGAGCCTTTCCGCAGACAGGATATTATGTCATGAGGGACAAGTATCAATATCTTTTTTTTGATGCGGCTGCCATGGGCGGAGCACACGGACATGCGGATGCGCTGAATGTGGAGTGGATGTGGAAGAACCAGCTTTTCTTCACGGACACCGGACGTTATACGTATGAAGAAGGGAAATGGCGTCGGTATTTCAAAAGTACGCGGGCGCACAATACCGTCACGGTGGATGGTCTGGATCAGACACCTTATCTCTCCACACAGCAATGGGGTGAACCGGAGGCTCAGGCCACAACGCTACGTTGGGAGAGCAATGACAGCTATCACTTCATTGATGCTTCACAGGATGGATATACACATTTGCCAGATCCAGTTACACATCGTCGGTGGATGCTGGCAGGGGTGGAGATCCCTATACTATTAATTGTGGATTGGCTGGAGGCAGAAGCAGAGCATACTCTGGAGCAACGTTTTCACCTGCATCCGCAAGCGGATATTGCGTTGAGAATGAATGAAGCTGGAGAAATGACGGCGGATATGAGCTATGAGGCATCTTCCATAACGCTGACGATGCAATGGGTTACGGCAGGCATCGGGAAGGGAGCCTTCGCGTTGACGGAGCAGCCCGGCTGGGTATCTGAGGTGTATGGTTCCAAGTCGGAAACATCGGTCATCCAGGGCAAGACTGATTTCTCGGGTAAAGTGGGTATTCTGACGTTGTGCCTCCCCGCGGATCATACAGACCAAGTTACACGTGTAACCACATGCCAACTGGAACCTGACCTGATGAGATTGGCATTATCTTATGTGCAAGGTGAGGAAAAAGGGTATATTGTGATTGACAACGACACGCTGCAATGGTCGAAAGAACAGAAATAAAAACAGTGAAGCAGGAGCAGATGCTCGCACTTGGCGAACATAGACTCCTGCTTTTTCTTCACTCACTTGACTTTCCTTTTTCTTTTTACTCTGGGTGATTTTTGCGTAACGGGCCTGGGAATGGCTGGCTTTCTGGCCGTTCCGGGAGGTCGGTTGCGATATACCCATAAGGCATACTCCAGCGGCTGAGTGATGGCTTTATAATAGATATCCCGCTCCCCGATGCGAGCGAATACTTCACGTGCAGGTTTGGGATTAACTTCAAGCAGGTAGATACGCCCGCTTCTGTCAATCGCCAAATCCAGTGCCAACTCACACAGGTCCCCATACGTATCTTCCAGAAACGAAGCAACATCAATGCCGAATTTCTCTGCAGTTGTGTTAATTTCTGACCGGAGGTCGTCATCTTCGATCCATTGCTTCATGAGTCGGTCCATCGCTATTGCCTGACCGCCGCCATGCAGATTGGAGGTTACGCTTTTTTCTGCACCCATGCGTCCAGCACATCCAGTAAGCTCCCATTGTCCTTCTCCGTTCTTCTGAACGAGCATGCGATAATCATGCACACGTCCATTCGGAAGCTGAAGTTGAATGCCCTTTTGTACAAGATACTTGTCTTTCATGTTCCAGTGCTGGAGCAACGCGCCAAGTCGTGATAAATGAACTTTACGTGGAGTGATGATACGACGCTTCTGATCTCGCCCTTGAACAAGCACTGTATTAGCCTCGCTACTGCTGCGTTCAATGCGCAGAATACCACGTCCGCCTGTGCCATTAATGGGTTTGAGATAGACCAGAGAAGAAACTTTAAGCATCCGGTTTACATCGGACATATCCTGAAATAGAGCGGTTTCCGGCAGGTGTTCACGAAAGTTGGCTTTTTGCAAAAGGGTCTGGTGGATGGTCCATTTATTGCGCAGTGGCCTGTTCAGAAAGAGCAGATGCCCATATTTCTCACGAAAAGCAAGCAATTGCTGGAACCTTCGGTTACGCTGAATCCGGCAACGATCAAAGATCAGGTCCGGGAATGATCGCCACTCCCTGGACCAGCCTTTTCCTTCATGAAAAACCATGGCTTCAATTTGTTTGCCGCCGGGGTGTACGTCGGCTGGTGTGAATACATAGATATCGAGTCCCCGCTTGCGCCCTTCAAGAATCATTCTGCGATAAACGCTTCGTTCTTCAAGAGCGCGATGTTCATTTAAGTACAACGTCATAATGCCCAGAACAGGTGAGGACACAAACAATCACCTTCTTTTTGCAGTATTCCTGTCTATCATCGTTTGGACTGACGGGCAAGATAAGCGCTGTAGTGAAAAATACGTTCCAATGACCGCCGTCTGATCTGTGGTTCATCAAACTTCATGGGCTTTGCATTGGCTTCGAAGAACCAGAGTTCCCCCAGGTCATCAATGCCCAGATCCATGGACATTTCTCCGAGCGTGTAACCTGATCCCCGTTCTACCTGTCTTGCGATCATTAATGAAGTGGATTTCACACGTTTCATCAGGGTTGTTGACATTTCTTCGCCAAAAAGCTCGGTCAGCAGCTTCTCAGGGTCTTCTACGCTCCCACCGCGCGGCACATGAGTTGTAATGCTACGGGAGCCAGCAAGTCTCGCTCCTACACCGGTTACGCTCCATTGGCCCTTGGTGTTCTTTTGTACAAGAACACGCAAATCGAAGGGGCGTTTACGAGAGGATGCCAGTTCAATGCCTTGTTGCATGATATAGGGCGTATGTCCGGTTTCTTTGCGAATTCGTGCCCATAACTTGGCAAGTGTAGATGCTTTATAGGTCGTGCTTCTACGTGTGGTTTGTATTTTGAGACGATAGGGAAGCCGTTCTTTTTCCTGAAATTTAAGCATCATGATTCCTTTGCCAGCTTTGCCGCTCTCGGGCTTAAGGTACAGATAGGGATACGCCCGTAGAACGGCACCCAGAGAAGAAGCACTTCTCATCCGCCGAGTATAAGGGATCAGTTGCTGAGTCGATTTGGATTTCCTGAGCCATTCGAACAGATCCCATTTGTTGAAAAAGAATGGGTTATACAGTTCGATTCCTGATTGCATGCATTCGTCAATTTTACGCTGCACGGAAGGTTTTCCTTCGTCTTCCCGGTTGGGAATACGATTGTACAGAACATGGGGAAGGGGGAAAGGTTGTGAAACCCACTTTCCACTCCCCTTGTTGTACGTATATCCTTTCACGGTGGGGCCACTCACGTTCAGGTCCCGTACAGTTACAATGTACACCACGTATCCCATGCTCTCGCCTGTCTGTAAGATATCCTGAAAATTTTGATGATTTCCCCTGAACATACGCTGTTTATCATGCATGGTCAAAACAGCAATGACAGGTTTGAAATCATCATGAAGGGTCATCAAATCTCTTCCTTCTTCCGGAACTTGCTCAAATACAGGCAGTGTTCCAAGATGTGCTCCACCGACGATTTGCCCTCCACCCGGAGTGAAGGGTGACGGAAAATGGAGCGCCCGGGTTTGGCGTTCGCTTCGAACATCCATACATGTTCCTCCTGATCAATGCCCAGATCAAAGCCAATCTCACCAATCAGATGCTGGTGCTGGGTTTCAATCGCCTGGGCCAGTGTAATAGCGACGGATTTGGCATGCTGAAGAACTTCTCCCGCACGATCGCCGAAGTTGCGACTGAGCGCCTGCTCAGGAGTCATTAGGGAGCCGCCATTTTTGATGTGTGTTGTGACGCTGCCACGTCCTGCCTTTTTGGCTCCAATTCCGACAACAACCCATTGATTGTTACCATTTTTGTGCATGTGAAAACGGAAATCAATTGGACATTCATCAATCTCAATTAGGCGTATTCCCTGCTGAACTACATATCCGCGTAACTGTTTACCATGTCTTCCCTGAAGCATGCGCATCAGACTGTTGAAGGACCCAAAACGCAGGAGTGCATTACCGCCTTTTTTGCGATAACGTGCGAAATATCCACGTTTGGGCGAATAAGTCAGGCGGTAGATCCCGTTCCCCAGACTTCCTGCAGTAGGCTTATAGTAGACGAACTGATGGCGTTCCAACATTTCCTTCATCTGTTCAACGGAAGGATTGGTAATCGATTCAGGGATATACCGTCCTGCTGCCGGCTCGTTCTCCAGCAACGTATAGATATCCGATTTGTTGAAGAAGCTCCAGTTGAAGAACGGAATTTTTCGGCGAACAAATCGTTCCCGCAGCTGGTTGATGGCTGGTGAGAAGTCTGAACGACGGCTTGGTAACCGGTTGTAGACAACATCGGGCAGAGGTACGGTTCTGCGGGTAAAGCTTCCGTTATCATTCAGGAAAAAACCCGATACCGTCTCATTCTGCCAATTGATATCCCGAGGAGTAAAAGCGTAAATGTAGGATTTACGGCTGCCTTCACGGAGTAACTGTTTGATGAAACCAGTACGGGAACCGAATGGATTCGTGCTCGTCGCAGGCCCATCAGAGAGTACGCCGATCAGTGGACCTAACTGGACCTCATCATTTTGCAAATTCCGGAGATAAATACTGCCCCGTTTGGGAACGTTCATCATATTACGGATACCTGAAGCGAGATACAGATGTTTACCTGCTTTTTTGATTGGTTTGATCGTTGCAGGTACCCGGTCACGCCCGAAGCGAAGGTGCACCGTTTTTTTGCCGGACAGGTTGAGGCTCTTCATTAAAGCGTTGGATACATAAACCACTTTATCCGGTTGCTTGGTGAAATGCAGATTGCAAAAGGTCAAACTCATGATTTATCCTCCTATCCTGAAAAGATCCTTGGGCTCCATGGCAAGCGGGCGCTGCGGGCCTCAGCCGCCGTGAATCGGGATGGGTTTCAGGCCAGCTTTGCTGGATGTATTCGGCAATTTCATTGGACGAAAGACGTCCGTGAGAACATGTTGTTGCAACAGATAACGGGCATAGGCAAGCGGCCGGGTATAAGTCAGGGTATGCATGCGTCGGTCGCCCGCTTCTGCAAATGAGGTGCGGCCTGGTTTGGAGTTGACTTCAATTAGCCAGAGTTGGCCCTCTGCATCTGCTCCGAAATCAAGCCCCAATTCGGCTAACCTGCCGAAACGGCTTTCCAGCAGGGTGGGGATAAGCGTAGCAGTCTGCCGGATGCTCTTCAGCAGAGTTTCCGTGCGGTTCGTTCCATATCGCTGGAGCAGATATGCGTGGGCAGGATATGCTTTCCCCCCACCGTGAAGATTGGACGTGAGTGAACCTTCGGGTCCTTCCCGTACCATACATCCGGTAAGCGTCCAGCGACCTTGCCCATTCTTTTGCATTAGAGCCCGTATGTCGAATGCTCTTCCATGATGGCTAAGCTCCAGATATGGCTGCACGATCATCTTACGTTCAGCCTGATGTAATGCTAGCCAGGAAGAAACAGCCTGGGTATGGTTGAATGTAAGAAAAAAGGTTTCATTGTCCTCGTTACGCCCCTCCACGATCCATGTTGATGGAGTCGTTCCCCGAGACAGGCGAAAGGTATTTTTGCCATGAGTCCCGGATACCGGTTTGAAGAACAGTCCTTTGGGCCAACGGTCCAGCCATGTTTCCCAAGGAATATGCGATCCGATCCGGGTTGTGGGAGCAAGTTGTGACCTCAATTCAGGATTTCGGGACAACACACGATGTACCTCCCATTTTCCTGGAAGGGAAGCAGACCAATAACGGTGTTGATCTGTGCCGTTGGTTGGTATCCATTCCTTAAGCTGTTGTCTGACGTACCTGGAGATAGGGCGAAGACAACGATCCATAATGAGATCGACTGCAGGAACAGGTACCGAATTCCACTTCCCTTGATGATAGACATATCCCCATTGAAGAGGGAGATGGACTGCATCATTCGATATCGGGATCACAATAATCTGAAGGGCGTATTTCATGCTCCCCAAACTGAGACGACGGCAGAAAAGTTCATCCGTAAAGGGAGGTGAGCCTTCGGTTGCACGTACCAGAATGGCCAGTGTCTTGGTCTGAGATGTTGGAAACATTACGCTACACCTCTCCTCTATCAGATTTGTTTCCAATAGGGAATAACTTTTCAAAAACCCGCCAGGTACGTAGAATATTCAAGCATGGCTTTGACGGAAGGGCGGATCTTGCTCTCACTCAGTGGTGTATTATCATTCTTGGATGGTTTGGAGTTGACTTCGAGCAGCCATACGCGCCCAGTGGTGTCCAAGGCCAGATCAATACCAAGTTCACCAAAATGAGCAGGGATGGCACTCTCGATCCCTTTAGCGATATCCAGTGCTGCGGTGTGCAATCCTGCATATGCGGAAGCTTTGGCTGATCCAGACAACTGTGTTTTGGCAACAGCATCCTTGACGGTGCTGAGACTTCCACCCCGTGCCAGATTGGATACGTAGTGACTCCCGCCCGCAATCCGGGCGACGATGGAGGTTACACTCCATTTACCTGTACGGTTCTTTTGCACGAGCGCACGGAAATCCACGGGTCTGCCACTGTTGTCAATGAGAGTCAGCCCTTGTTGGATCTGATAACGCGTTGTTTTCATTTTCCCCGACATACTGGCATACAGTTTATCCAGAGAAGTATACGTTTGTTTCCGGGTGCCCCCGACGCCAGTCGCCAGAGTCAGGAAGCTTCCGTCAATCTGACGTGAGACCCGGATGATCCCTTTACCCAAAGAACCGCGTACGGGCTTCAGAAATACAACCGGATGTCGGTTGCACATCGTCTTGAGCATGGCAGACGTCTTGAGCAAATGAGACTCGGGAAGAACTCGTTTAAGCGTTGAAATGGACTTGAGTGCGTCAAACACTTCGTTTTTGTCCAGAAACTTTTCATTGAAGGTTTGCGTGCCGTAGAGCGATTTTACTTCTTTCATAAAATGCTGTACGCTAGGTTTGTTCTCAAGCTTGCGGGACGTTAGCCGGTTATTGACGACGTCTGCTACAGGCAGAACAGTCTTTTTCCAGCCGTCATCATACACCCAGCCTTTCATATAACCCGTTACCGCTCCAATATCCTCCGGTGTGAAAAAGGATACATAGGCGCCTTGCTTACGGCAGGCGTTCACCAGTTCTTGACAGAACATCGTGATGGAGCCAAAGGGCCGATCGGGCTGATCGGGATAATCCTGGCTAACCAGTACACTGATGTAGGGTCCAAGGCGAAGCGTACGGCTGGCTGAACGATAGGATACCCTCAGGACCGAACGTGGAACGAGACCGGTCTTGCTGGCAACTGTCTGATTGATGCGCAGCCCGTCATACCTTGGTACCGGAATAACAGTGACTTCGCGGCGGAAAGAGCCAAATTGCAACTGAAGCGGCCTTCCTGAAGGGATTTTAAGCGCCTTAAGCACCCCTTCGCCCAGCATGATGACGTCGTCCTGCAGGATGCCCGAGCCGGTAACCTGAATCGTTACTTTTTTAGTGGACATCACGGATCTCCTTCCGGGCGGCAACTTGATGTCTGATCTCGAAGTTGAACGGCATCTGAACATGGCATGTGCTTCATCATATGAGGACATATAACCCTTGGTGATTGACCCATATGGATTAAATGCATTTGATTTCGAGGCAGGTTATGGATGGCCTGTTTCAGAGCGCCCTTGTTTGACAGGAGAGAAAAGCGTGTATTAACACGGATGAACAAACCAATCTGAGGAGGAATAATAGTGAACATTTATGACAAAGCCAATGATTTGGCCAAAGCACTGAGAGAAAGCAGCGAGGTGGAAGAGATTACTTCCGCGATGAAGCTGATTGAAGCTGATCCGGATGCAAAAGCAATGCTGGATAACTTCCGTGATCAACAAATGGAATTGCAACAACGTATGATGAGCGGGGATATGCCAGCTCCGGATGAGATGGAGAAAATGGAGAAGCTGTTTGAAGTACTGAGTTTGAATCTGAACATCCGTCGTTTGTTTGATGCGGAGCGTCGCCTCAGTGTCATCATTGAAGACGTGAATAAAATTATTGCTGACAGCCTGGGTCATCTGTACGGTGGCGCTGAAGCGTAAAAAGGTAGTTCAAAAAGTCCACTTTTGATTACGAAGGATGCCTAGCTTCATTCCATCTTCTCGGTACTGAAAACTGATCTTTTTGAACACGTACTAAAAGGTTGTCTTGTTTTTTTATCTGAACCTTTCATATTAGCTCCTTATCGTTCATAGACTAGACATATAGAGTCGATCAAGAACGAAGGAGCTGTGAATGGTGAAGAGGTTGAAAAAAGCAAAACATGTGATCTATCTGCTTATTGCGTTGTCGATGCTGGTCATTGCACTGCCGCGGATTTCCTTTGCTGGAGGAATGGACTGGGTTAATATTTTTGGCATCGTATGGGTGCTGTTCTCCTTATTAATCGTTGGTGCACATCTGCATTTTATTCTCGGTGTGGATGAAGAGAAGAAGCGTGCACTGGAAGCCGTTCGCCGGGCGAAGCTGCGGCAGTGGGAGATGAAACTGCTGGACAAGCAGGAGCGGAGCGAGTCTGTATAAGGTACAGTATGAGATCCAACATGGAAGACCGGAATCCCTTGGTACAAAGGGGCCCCGGTCTTTTTTGGTACATACAGAATTAGAGGTTAATGGGATGATTAAATTCAGATGGCGAACTTGCCTGTGAGAATGGGTAGGGGTGGGGTTATTTTCCTAAAGCCGTGTTATAATAGATACAGTATAGTACAGATGCATCTTCGGGGGTGGTACAGTTGGACGGACAGGAAGAGAACGTCACGAAGCATGAACAGTTACTTCAACATATTGAACAACTGAAGGTTGGCAGCAAAATATCAGTACGTGGACTTGCGCGGGAGCTGGGTGTAAGTGAAGGGACAGCGTATCGTGCGGTGAAAGAGGCGGAGAACTTCGGGCTGGTCGTGACCAAGGAACGAATTGGAACGGTGCGGATCGAGAAGAGACCTCGGGGCATGTCGGAACAGTTGACCTTTGCTGATGTTGTGACCATTGTGGAGGGCCATGTGCTGGGGGGTAACGAAGGTCTCGCCAAACCGCTGCACAAGTATGTGATTGGCGCGATGAAGGAACAGGCAATGGCCCGTTATATTGACGCTGGGAGTCTGCTGATTGTAGGTAACCGTGAAGATGCTCACTCGCTTGCCCTCGAACAGGGAGCGGGCGTGTTGATTACGGGTGGTTTTGGGACAAGTCGTGAAGTAAGAATTATGGCTGACGAGCTTGGGCTACCGATTATTTCATCCAGACATGATACATTCACGGTAGCTTCAATGATTAACCGTGCGATCTTCGACCGGCTGATTAAGAAAAAAATTATGCTTGTTGAGGATATCATTGGTCAGAAACCTCGCTTGCAGGTGCTGAAGGTGACCAGTTCAGCCGCAGATTTTCATATGTTGGTTTCAGAGACGGGTGAACATCGCTTCCCGGTCGTGGATGAATGGAACCGGGTCATCGGGATTGTGAGTCTGAAGGATGTCAGTGAGCTGAAAGAAGATCAAAGTATTGAGAAATGTGTGATACGCCGCCCGATTACGGCTTCATTGCAGACATCTCTTGCTTCTGCTGCCCAGATTATGACCTGGGAAGGCATCGATTTTCTGCCAATCGTGGATCGGAATCGCAAACTGATTGCGTCCGTCACACGCAAGGAAGTGCTTCAGGCCATGCGGGATGCACAGAAGCAGCCACAACTGGGAGAGACGTTTGATCATCTGATCTGGAACGGGTTTGCCGAGGAGCGTGGTGAACAGAACGAATTGTTATTTCACGGATTCATCATTCCTCAGATGGCAACGGATCTGGGTACGATCTCCGAAGGTGTTCTGTTGAATGTGATGACACAGGCTGGCCGGCGGGCAGCGTGGGATGTTACAGGGAACGACCATGTGGTGGATAATGTAACAACTTATTTTGTTCGACCGGTACAGATTGAGGATCAGATCCTGGTTCGACCGTTAATTCTGGAAACCAGTCGTCGAACGTGCAAAATGGACATTGTGGTTACCCGTGAAGGCAGTGTGGTATGCAAAGCGGTAATGACATTGCAGTCGATTGACCATGCCTAGCAGGGTACGTTGCCTCGGGTATAGACAAAGAGAGTACTCCCTGATCAAGAAGCTCTGCCGGGTTGCGCTGTCGCGCGGTTCTGGCTTCGCTTAATGAAGGGGAAGTACTCTCTTTTTGCAGTCACAACGATAGAGCTTCAACGAATCATGCAGATTGTCCGGAGGTTTTACCTGATCCATTACTGGACCGTTGTTGAAGCCGCGCATAATAACTGCGGTTACGTATTCCGGCAAATACATTGTACGCACCCATAATCAGAAATAGCGCTTCCACAATCACAGATAAAGTGGAGCCCGTGAAGACAAACATCAGGATCAGGGCAAGAACAACAAGCATGCCACCCATCCAGATATTTGTCCACGAACGGTACAGACCGGCGCTGGCAGCATCCGAACTTCTGTGTGAACGAATACTGTTCAACGCTGCAAAAACCATGGCAACAGCAAAGATGGCGATTAGAGCATATTTGAGTACATCAATGAACACAAAGACGCAGCTCCTTTTCTGGAAAGCATTTACTGCCCTTATTGTACCATGGAGAGATGCAGACAAGGGCAGTTTTTTGCTGTTACGCAGGAACGTGCATGCGAATCTGTACCCAAACTTGCAGTACGCCTTCCATAACCAGCATCGTTTTGACCTGAACGGTGTATTCCTTTTCCCTGACTGAGTACACTTTCTGATTCAGCATGATTCGCGTCATTTTGCTATACTCATCGATGTTGAATACATCTCTGCCCCGAAGCACCTCAAGTTCGTCTCCGAGCTTCTGTAACATCACTTTCAGAGAAGCCTCGTCTGGCCCCTTATCCGATTCTTCTGCACGGACTTTGATTTCCTTGATAACGGTTTGGCGTTTACTGTATTTTTTCAGCGTTTTGATATCCTCCTCATTCTGATGCAGCTGAAGCTGCAGCTCCTGATTGTTCAGCCACAACGCATTGTAACTCAGGTGAAATACGCCGTTGTAGACGACACATCCAGCGATCATTCCCAGAACAAACACAGCGGTCATTCGCATCAGCGGGCGGTAACGAGAAAATGGCGGAACTCTCATGAACGCTGTTCCTGTCTCATATTAGCTCCGGCCTCCGCCGCACACCCATTTCACTAACTCGGTTCCCATATGCGCGCCCATAAAAGCAGAGATCAGATACAGGATTTGTTTGACCGCCGGAGACAGGTTACCATCCAGAAAATTGCTCTCGATGACACGCATGGGATCTATTGTGCCGCCAACAGCGGCTGCGAGTGCCCATATCTTTATTTTTCCAGAAATATCGAGCATCGTCTGTGTCGGAGGCTGAAGAGAGATCACTGCTCCAATACCTCCGATCATCGCGCCGCCCAGCACGATTCCAAACGCAATAAAGAAATCAAGAATGGCTTTGGACAAAAATGTGCTCACTGGCAACACCCCTTTCAGACCTAGCAGCACACCTCCTGTCTTCGGTCTGTCACAGGGGGAGCGGCTTGTACTTCTATTGTATGGGCGTGCCCCCAAACGTTATGATAGAATGTCGATAAAAATGTATCGAGCGATTAAAGTTACTCACAGTCTGGCAGGGGAGATAAAGATATGAACTTGGAGACGAAATACGGATTGTTATTCAGAGACTGGACCATGGTGCTGAAAGATGCCGTGCAGGTCAGCTTGCTCGCAGGGGAAAAGTATAACTTCGGCACAGGTGTAGCTGTGAGGTCTGCTGCCGTGTCTGGCGTGGAGTTGGTTCTTGGAGTTAGCGGCGATGGAGAGGTTGAACTGGAAGAGGGCATCCACTCCATTCGTCCCCATGACTTGTTTCTAATCGAAAAAGGGCAGTCGACCTTTCTGGTCAACCGGGGTTCAACTCCACTGGTCTGTTATATCATTCAATGTCATAGGGTTCGGCTGACGCAGGAGCTGGCGCCCACGGAAGACCCATGGGACAAGCAGAATGATGAGGACGATCACGAGCTTGAGCCAAGCAGCTTCGTTGCTCTTCAACATGCTGCTGTGGAGGATATTAAGAAGATCGTGGAGGCATTTCAACATACTGACTTGCATGATCCGATGTGGTGTCATCTTCTTTTTCAACAATGGATATGTAAATTGGTCGAGCATATAAGAAGGGATGCTGAACCCGAAGTTCACTCGCAACAGCCCGATCAGGCTGTACAAAGAACGATTGACTACCTAGATGAACATTACGACGAACCTGTCACTGTCCAGCAACTGGCGCAGATGGCTAATGTCAGCCGCAAATGGTACACCGTAAGGTTCAGGGAAATCACGAATCAAAATCCAAGTGATTATATCACCGAATTACGCATGAAACGGGCCAAGGAGTTATTGAATCTTACTGGAGACAGTGTCTATGAGATTGCCCGTAAGGTCGGTTATGAAGATGAGCATTATTTCAGCCGAAGATTCAAGCAAAAAGTAGGACGTTCCCCCCGTCTGTATCTGCATAATCGTCGATATTTAGGAACCACGATGACTGCACCTGAGCTGTTATATACACTTGGGATGACTCCAATAGCTGCCCAAGCGCCGTTTTGTGAATTTCCGCATTACCTGAAAGAATCGTTCAAGCAAGTTCGCAAGTGGGAGAGAAGTCATGTACTCAACCTGGAAGAGATTCGGAGGATGAAACCCGATCTGATCATTGCGTCCGCATGGCAGGACAGCATGAATTATGAGCAACTTAACCGAATTGCAACAACGGTGCTTCTGCCTGAGCGCAGCAACTGGAGAGAGGAACTAAGAGATCTGGGAGAATTATTAGGAAAAAGCAAACAGGCGCTGCAAGTGATCAGCAATTTTGATGAGGGGCTGTACCAGGCAAGAGAACAGTTACAGACGCTTATTCCTGATGAGACTATCGTCTACATTCGTCTGACCCGTGAGGGAATAACGCTTTATGGGGAACAGTCTTCAAGGGGGAGTATGCTGTACCGGGAGCTGGATTTGAACATGCCCAAGGCATCTCTTTTTTCTGGGGAGGGAACGCTGGTTGCCGTTGAACATCTCGCTGAAATTCAGCCTGATCATATTCTGCTTCAGATGGAGGATGGGGTAGATGCCCGGCTTCATCTTTATGATCACCCGATGTGGGATCGGCTTCTGGCTGTGCAGAATCATCAGGTGTATGTGCTTAGCAATACGGAGTGGTATAATTTCTCGTTTTCCCCACTTGCCACTCAATATGCCATTCATGAGATGTTAGATCTTTTGAAGAGGAAGAGACTGATAAGACGTATGACCTGAACTTGCCGACTTCGCAAAAATCCAAATCGGGACGCCCAAATATCCATTCATTAATATCTGGGTGTGTATATAATGAGAATGAGAATCGTTATTATTTAAACACCGAAGGGGATAAACAGATGAAACATTCGAACAAATGGTTTGGATTAGGAATGATCCTTACCTTGCTACTGGCTACAGCTTGCGCGGGGACGAATGGAGAGAAGGCGGAACCCAATGCGGGAACCGAACCTCAGACACAAGCACAGCGCGTGGTTGCGACTTCGGTGACATATCCTGATTTTTTGTATGTTCTTGGTGTGACTCCTGTGGCTGCAGAGAACTATCATTCGGATTATCCGGATTATTTGGAAGGCAAATTCGACAGCGTGCCTAAGTTAGGTAATGGTTCCAACATGGAGGGCATTCTCGCAACCGATCCGGATATCATTATCGCGCCGAAATGGCGGGATGAGAAATTATATGACCAGTACGCCAAGATTGCCAAAACAGTTCTTCTTCCCGATAGGGACAATTGGCGGGATGAATTGAAGGATATGGGTGAGGCGCTGGGCAAGCAGAAGGAAGCGGAGCAGGCTATACAGGATTATGATAAGAAAATTGCGACTGCTCGCGATGAGCTAAAAGCTCTTGTAGGAGACGAGACGTTTATTTACTTAAGAATCATGCCCAAAGAAAGCTATGTTATGGGTGAACTGTCCAACAGAGGTATGGTGATTCATAAAGAGCTTGGATTGAAAACGGTAGCAGCCTATCCTAAAAATGAAGGGAGTGTGCCGGTCTCGCTGGAACTGCTTACCGAATATCAGGCTGATCACATCATTCTCCAAATTGATGGTGGCGATGACAACACGAATGCCCAGAAATTATACGATGAAATGAAAGAGAGTAACATCTGGAAAGGAATGAAGGCAGTCAAGGAAGATCAGGTATATCTGGTTGGGGACAAGGAGTGGATGAACTTTGGGTACTCATCCGTCGCTACTTTGAATGCAGTCGAGGATATTGTTTCTGTAATTAGGGAGAGAAATCACTAAGATGAAGAATACACAATCTAATTCGGTGGAGCGCGTTATTCGTGAGCGAAGAACAGTACGGTCATTCAGCAACAGACCCGTATCTGAGGATAAGCTGCTTGAATTGCTTGAGGCTGCGGTGTGGGCTCCGTATCATTCCAAACAAGAACCATGGCGCTTTATCGTTTTTATGAACGAGGGTCGTAAAATGTTCAGCAATGCTGTGCTATCGACATATACACCACAAGAACTCGAACAGTTTGGGCAGAGTGCAGCGAAGGACTATTGTGAAGACACGCCAGTGCATGTGTGCGTTGTGGTTCGACAGGGTACGGATCGTTGGAAAAATGAAGAGGCTTTGCTCGCAGCTGCTGGGCTGATTCAGAATTTGCAATTGCTCGCCTGGGAAGAACGCATCGGACTGGTATGGAAAACAAACGAATACAACCGGGAGGATACGTTTGCCGCGAAAATAGGCCTGAATTCCGGCGAACGGTTGGTGGGGACACTTCATCTTGGGTACCTTCGAGAAGATGCTGTTTCACGACCTGTAAGCAGAAAACCGGCAGAGCAACTCATTACCTGGATTCGTCATGAAGAGGGATAAGAAGGTTACACAGACTTGTAAAAAGAGACGTACAGATATTATGATATATCTGTTACCTCTCTTTTTTTTGTTCCCAGTCACACGTTTTTGCAAAGTTTAGCATACGTCTTTTATTTATAGATTTTCAATGGAATGTCTTTAGTGGGGAAAGGAAGAAAAAAACATGAGTTCTTTTGTGCATTTGCACGTTCACAGCGAATACAGTTTGCTGGACGGCGCTGCGCGTATTCCGGATCTCGTGAATAAGGCTGCAGATCTGGGAATGACGACACTTGCGCTGACCGACCATGGCGTGATGTATGGTGCAATTCCTTTCTATAAAGCCTGCGTTGAACGAGGCATCAAGCCAATTATAGGGTGCGAGGCATACATGACAGCAGGGTCCCGCAAAGAGCGGGGAAGCCGCAAGGATCAACCGATTCATCATTTGATTTTGTTAGCCAAAAATATGACGGGTTACCGTAATCTGATGAAATTGTGCTCGATTGGACATCTCGAAGGCTTTCATTACAAACCCCGTGTAGATATGGAAAGTCTGGCTGCCCATCACGAGGGCATTATCTGTCTAAGTGCGTGTCTTGGTGGTGAAGTACCACAACATTTACTGCATGGACGAGAAGAAGAGGCGAGACGTGCGGCGTTACGCTACAAAAATATTTTTGGTGACGACTTCTATCTGGAACTTCAGGATCACGGGCTGTCGGAGCAAAAAAGGGTGAATCCGCAGTTGATCAAACTGGCTGCCGAGCTGGAGATTCCGCTTGTAGCCACCAATGATGCACATTATCTGTCCGAAGAGGACGCGGAGCTTCAGGATGTACTGATCTGTATCGGAACAGGCAAGACCGTGGATGATGAGGCTCGGCTCCGAATTGGAACCAATCAGCTCTATCTGAAAAGTGAAGAAGAGATGGCTCGTTTGTTTCCTCATGTACCGGAAGCTCTGGCAAACACCGTCCGCATTGCGGATTCCTGTGAGTTGAAGCTGGAATTCGGCAAATCGATTTTGCCGGAATACAGACCGCTTCCTGAAGGACTCAGCCCTTCGGTGTATCTGCGTCAGCTGTGCGAAGAAGGAATGAAGGAGCGTTATGCGCAGTCCACACGTTGGACAGATGCAGAGCTTCGATCCGAACTCGAACAACGATTGGCGTATGAGCTGGGTATAATCGACAGCATGGGATTCTCGGATTATTTCCTGATTGTTTGGGATTTTATCGCCTATGCGCATAAACAAGGCATTGTTACTGGACCGGGCCGGGGCTCCTCGGCAGGTAGTCTGGTAGCGTACACTTTGCATATTACCGATGTTGATCCGATGAAATACAACCTGCTCTTCGAACGATTCCTAAATCCCGAGCGGATCTCTATGCCGGATATTGATATTGACTTCAGCGATGAGCGGCGGGATGAGGTCATTGATTATGTCGCGCATAAATATGGCAAAGCCCATGTCGCCCAGATCATTACGTTTGGAACGATGGCTGCCCGTGCAGCCGTACGTGATGTTGGGCGGGCCCTGAATGTGCCTTATGGCGAAGTGGACAAGGCTGCAAAGCTGATTCCGGCGCAACTTGGTATTAACATCGAGCGGGCTATGGAAGCTACACCTGAGCTGAAGGCGCTGTATGAAACGAAGCCTAAGACACGTGAGCTGTTGGATATGGCGATGAAGGTCGAGGGCATGCCACGTCATGCTTCGACCCATGCTGCGGGAGTGGTTATCTCCCGTGACCCGCTGACCGATGCGGTGCCACTTCAGGAGGGCAGTGAAGGGACAGCGTTAACCCAGTATTCCATGGAAAACCTGGAGTCTATTGGGCTGCTTAAGATGGACTTTCTTGGTTTGCGTACCCTCTCAATCATTGAGCGGTGTGTACGCTGGATTGGGGAACATGGAGAAATTCCGGATTTCCGCCTTATCCCCGATGATGATCCGTTAACGTACGAGATGCTTGGGCGAGGGGACACGATGGGCATATTCCAACTGGAATCTGCCGGGGTACGCCGTGTGCTGAAAGAGATGAAGCCAAGTAGTTTTGAAGATGTAATCTCTGTACTTGCCTTGTACCGTCCGGGTCCGATGGAGTTCATATCCAAATACATTCAGGGCAAGCATGGACAGATTGAAGTGGGTTACCCCCATGTGGATCTGGAGCCTATCCTGAAAGATACGTACGGGATCATCGTGTATCAGGAACAGATCATGCAGATAGCCTCCCGGATGGCGGGTTTCTCGCTGGGTGAGGCAGATTTGCTCCGCAGAGCGGTCTCCAAGAAGAAACGGGAAGTGCTGGATCTGGAGCGTGGACACTTTGTACAAGGCAGCCTGAAACAAGGGTATAGCGAAGAAGAGGCAGACCTGGTCTATGATATGATCGTCAAGTTTGCAAACTATGGCTTCCCGCGTGCTCATGCCGCGGCATATGGTGTGCTTGCGTTCCAGACGGCTTATCTGAAGGCGCATTATCCGGTTCATTTTATGGCATCCATGTTAACAGCCGTAATGGGCAGTCATCGGAAAGTGGCAGAGTACGTGGTGGAATGTCGGCGTATGGACATGGAGGTGCTTCCGCCGGATGTGAATGAGAGCGGTATTCTGTTTACACCTGTATTTGTGCCGTCCGGCAGCGCAGGAGCCGGGGATCAGAGCAATGCATCACAGCAGACTGCGGGAGCAGATGCAGAGAGTAACCCCGGAAGCCCTGCCGAAGAACATGCCACGAATGGTAACGGGAGTTCCTTCAGGGAAGATCGAGTTCATGAGCATGATGGGCATTCGGGACAAACCGAATATGGTGAAGCACCTCTACCGGATGATCCCGGTCCTGGACCGGAAGAGGACGGTGGTGGATATGAGTGGCAGGCAGCGACAACCATGCCTGAGGCATCCGACAACCGGAAGGAACCGGGATTGGTGACGGTTTCTTCAATGGATAATGGTAATGACGAAGGACAAGAGGCGTCTTCCTCGCGCGCGGAGCAAGAGGAGCTGTCCTCTGTGGAGAAGAACGTTGCAGTGTCTAATGATAATTCGGATGAGGAAAAATTAACGGGTGCAATACGATTTGGTCTGGCCGCTGTGAAAAATGTCGGTACCCAGGCAATGGAAAGCATTATGATCGTAAGGCAGGAGAGACCGTTCGACAGTTTGCTCGATTTTTGTCGTCGTGTGGATTTGCGTGTATGCAACAAACGTGTGATTGAATCGCTGATCCAGGCCGGAGCTTTTGACACATTACCTGGGCACCGGGCCCAATTGCTGGCGATGCTGGATGAGACTGTTGAAGCAGCGTTGAAATGGCGCAAGGAACGTGAGGATCTGCAGATTCAATTGTTCGACTTTGTTGAGACGCCAAACTGGGAGATTGAATATCCGGAAATTCCTCCGTATTCCTCAGGGCAGCAACTGGAGCTAGAGCGAGAGTTGTTAGGTTTGTATCTCTCTGGGCATCCTCTGGATGACTATGAAGATGTGCTGGAATCGAGTGGGGCTGACCGGATCATGGAGCTGACCGAGGCGGCAGACGACACGATGACCGTCGCCGCGGGTATGGTTGTGTCTGTGAAGTCGATCACGACGAAACAGGGCAAGGCTATGGCGTTCATGGAGCTGGAAGACCAGATTGAACGCTGTGAAGTGGTTCTCTTTCCAGAGGTATGGCGGCGTAGCCAGCAACATGTCGGGAAAGGTGAACTGCTCGTCGTGCGTGCCAAAGTGCAGCAACAGGACGAAGGGTTTAAGCTGCTGGCTGAGGAAGTGGTGCCGTTGTCACCGGCGGCACTGGAGCAGCAGCTGCGCAACCGTGACCGGCGCGTCAAGCCCGGCAGCGGCAGCTCTTCGCGTCCGGCGCAGGCGGCTTCGCCGCGGCGACCAGCGGGCGCAGGAGCCGAAGCGCAGCGCAGTAGCGCAGGCGGGGATGCTTCCGCTGTGCGTAGCAGCGGGAGCCAAGGCTCGGCAGCGACGCGCAGCGATGCGGCGGCTTCCCGGCCTGGCGGTGCCGCTGAGGCGGCAGGCAGCCCGGAGCAGAGCCGTGAACCGCGGGCTGTGGAGCAGCGGGTGTTCGTGAAGATTGCCCCGCATGCGGAGAAGCCGGAGCTTCTGGCACGTCTGAAGCAGTTGCTTCAGGAGCATCCCGGACCTGTGGCGACAGTGCTCTTCTATGAGCAACAGCAGAAGCTGCTTGCGCTGAGTGATGCCTACCGGATTAAGCCATCACCAACCTTGTTCTCCGAGATGGAGAAAATGCTGGGTGAAGGCACGGTCAAAATTAAATAAGAGGCTGTCCCGTAAGTGATAGCACTTATCCATAGTATGAAACCTGTTTGGCTCAATGCTGAACAGGTTTTTTTTGATTATTTTGGTGCGAGCTCGGTTCCCTGACGACAGGGTTTAAACAAACAAATTGCAGACTTGTTATAGGCCAGCTACAGACCAGAGCGGAATGTACAATCCTGAAACAGGTTTAGGCTGCGACTGGTCTTAACCATCCGCACATTTTATGAACATTTTAACAGGTTGCTGCATACACTTGAGAACACCGAAGGACCTCGTGGTCCTCGGGGGATTGATGCGGGAGGTCGAGATATGTCATATGAAATCGTAGAAGCCATGCTGGCCCGGCGGGGTGTACGGATTGATGCAATCGCAGCAATTGTATACCGTCTGCAAAAAGGGTACCACCCCGAACTGACCTTGGACGACTGTGTAACCAGCGTGAAATCCGTTCTGCAGAAACGAGAGGTGCAATATACGCTCTATACGGGTATTGCTCTCGACGAACTTGCGGAGAAAAAACTCTTGCCCCAACCGTTACAGGCTATTATGGAAGCGGATGAATCCCTGTATGGAGTGGACGAGACTCTGGCCCTCGGCATTACTCATGTGTATGGTATGATTGGTTTAACCAGCTTTGGTTACCTGGATAAAGAAAAAATAGGTGTAATTCATGATTTGAACGAACACACAACAGCCATTCATGTCTTTTTGGATGATCTGGTCGCAGGGGTGGCTGCTGCGGCTTCTGCCCGGATTGCACACAAAAATATTAAAGCCAAAAAATACCCCTCAGACCTTTAACCCCCTGTATTCCCATGCTTGTGTGTTATGGTCAATCTAATGGCTCATATGAAGGTCTTCAAGGGCGGCTGACGCTGCCCTGATAAGCTTGCGGCTGCTTATGGAAGAGGTATGAACAAGAAGATTTCGTCAACCATATGAGTTATTCGTGGGGGACTAATGTCCCTCATGATCCCAAATTCTCCCCAAAGGTCCCGAACCCTTTCTTGCAGAAAAAAAGTGAGGTATGTTATCATTAGTCCAATATACGGGCTCTGAACATTAGCTTAGGGGGCGGACAAGGCATGTGGACGGTGATTTACATTGCACCGACAGCAAAGGTTGCGGACAAGATCAAGACCAAGCTTTCGGAAGAAGGTTTTCTGGTACAGACCCGTCCCATCAGTTTATCCAAGCAGCAATTTGAGATTCGCGTCCCTTCTGGGGAATTGGAAGAGGTCCAGGAAGTGTTGAATTCCATTCTGCATTCCTGATTTGTTCGACATCAACGTGCCTTGGCAGATGAAGAAGTACCATCGGTACATAAGGGACTAATCGCGTAAGCGGAGAGAGGAATCGACTTGCATGTATTGTATGCTGCTGTCCTTCCTTCTTTTTTTGTTAGGACAAGGACCGACCTGGTTGCTCCCGGAGACCCTACCAAGATAGATTCAAACATCGGCGCAACAATCTTTCGGTTTTTGCAGGTAACATCAATCGTGCTGACAGAAGCCGGTGATCCTTGCCCTGTACCGGCGGATTTTTTTGTTGTGAATGCTGGACAAGGCCCATGGCAGCGTGTGGGTCGTAAGCGGTTTACCGTAACACGCGGATGAAGCTGCCACAAGCAGCGCTCTGCAGGTTGCGGCCATCAAATCAACGGCTGGAGAGGTGTAGTTGTGTTCAAAGATATATTCCAGAAGAAACGGAAGTACGCTACCATACCTTCCGAGCGTGCACTTCCCGGCGAAGGCCAGGAAGTCCTAGAACGCCCAAAACGTGAAATACCTGAAGGGCTTATGAACAAGTGCAGCAAATGCGGCACCATTCAATATAGCAAGGAATTGGAGAAAAATCTGAAAGTATGTCCTGCCTGCGGTTACCATATGCGTCTTAACGCTATGGAGCGCATTGCTATGGTACTTGATGATCAAGGATTTGTTGAGTTTGATGCTGATATGATATCGGTTGATCCACTTGGCTTTCCTGGATATAGCAACAAATTGGAACAACAGCGTCTGAAATCGGGCCTGAAGGAAGCGGTAATTACAGGGGAAGGAACCATTGATGGCCTGCCTGTAGTTGTTGCTGTCATGAGCTTTGATTTCTTCACAGGCAGCATGGGTTCTGTTGTAGGGGAGAAAATTACCCGTGCCATTGAGCATGCCACAGAGAAACGGTTACCATTGATTATTTTCTCAACATCAGGTGGTGCCCGGATGCAAGAGAGTATTCTTAGCCTCATGCAAATGGCTAAAACAAGCGCAGCTTTATCCCGTTTAGATGAACAGGGCGGGCTGTACATTTCGGTCATTACGGACCCAACGACAGGTGGAGTCTCGGCAAGTTTTGCGAGCTTGGGCGATATTAACATTGCCGAACCTGGCGCTGTATTTGGTTTTGCCGGCAGAATCGTTATCGAACAGACGATCCGTCAGAAGTTACCTGATGATTTCCAGACGGCTGAATTTAATATGCAACATGGTCAGTTGGACATGGTTGTGCACCGGAAAGAGCTTCGGGCCACTCTTGGCAAGCTTCTGGATATGCATAGTGAAAAAGGAGGGGTCTAAATGGCGGGTGAGTTGCCATATGAAGCGCCTCTGGTTGAGATGCGCAAAAAGATTGATGAACTCGTACAGTTTGGACAGGAAAAAGGGATCGACTTCACGGACGAGATTGCCCGCCTGGAAGAACGTTACCATAGACTTGAAGAAGAGATCTACACTGGCATAACAGCAGCTCAGAAGATGCATCTGGCCCGTCATCAGCAGCGCCCAACGGCGCTGGATCTGATCCAGCTGATATTTACAGACTTCATTGAGCTGCACGGTGATCGCATGTTCGGAGACGATCTTGCGGTTGTTGGCGGACTTGCCAAGTTGAATGGAAAGACAGTAACGGTAATCGGACAACAGCGGGGGAAAGACACGAAGGATAATATCGCCCGCTTTTTCGGTAGCGCTCATCCAGAAGGTTTCCGAAAAGGACTGCGTCTGATGAAACAAGCGAACAAATTTGGCCGTCCTATTATTACGTTTATTGATACTAAAGGGGCGTATCCGGGTAATACTGCAGAAGAGAGAGGTCAATCGGAAGCGATTGCTCGCAACCTGATGGAAATGGCGAAGCTATCGGTTCCTGTTATTGTTGTGGTCATCGGCGAAGGTGGAAGCGGCGGTGCCCTCGCTATGGCTGTGGGTAATCGTGTGTTGATGCTGGAACATGCGATCTATTCTGCAATCTCTCCGAACGGCGCTGCTTCGATTCTCTGGAAGGATGCATCCAAGGCAGATCAGGCGGCTGAAGCAATGAAAATAACAGCCAAAGACCTGCTGGAGATGGAAGTCATTGAAGAGATTGTCCCTGAGCCACGCGGCGGTGCTCATCGGGATTATGAAGCGTCTGCTGCTTTCATCAGTGAAGCGTTGGTCCGTCATCTCGACGATATGAAGGGTTGGAGCGGGGATCAACTGAAACAGGATCGTTATGAGAAATTCCGTAAAATTGGATCGGTCACGTTTGAACCTCAAGCATCCATTGAAGCCCCTCAAGAGCTTGTAAAAGTCGATGTTGCGAGTAATTTGTCGGGAAATGCTGAATAATGTGACGAATTTCCTATACAAATGAGCAAAAGTATAGTAAATTTAATAGTTGGAAAAAGAAAAATAGATAAAGAGTAATACCTTTAAAATCGGAGGAAACCCAAAATGCGTAAAACGAAAATTGTATGTACCATCGGTCCATCCAGTGAATCTCTGGAGAACACCAAAAAATTGATTATGGCCGGTATGAATGTGGCCCGTCTGAACTTCTCCCACGGTGATTTCGATGAGCACGGCGGACGGATCATTGCGATTCGCCAAGCATGCGAAGAATTGAACAAAACAGTAGCGATCCTGCTGGACACCAAAGGACCGGAAATTCGGACAGGTAAACTCGAAGTTGAACCGATCGAATTGGTTCAAGACGAGTACATCACTTTGACAACAGAAGAAATTCTGGGAACCAAAGAACGTCTTTCCATTACGTATACAGATCTTCCGAATGATGTTGAACCGGGATCTACAATTCTGATCGACGACGGTCTGATCGGACTGACTGTGGTGGAAGTGCAAGGCACCGAGATCAAATGCCGTATCGTTAACGGCGGATCGATCAAAAGCAAAAAAGGTGTTAACGTTCCGGGCGTTGCCATTTCTCTACCGGGTATCACCGAAAAAGACGCTAACGATATCGTATTTGGTATCGAACAAGGTGTCGATTTCATCGCGGCTTCTTTTGTACGTAAAGCAAGTGACGTACTTGAGATTCGTGAATTGCTTGAAAAACACAATGCTGGACATATCCAAATCATCTCCAAAATCGAAAACCAACAAGGTGTCGATAACCTCGACGAAATCCTTGAAGTGTCTGACGGCCTGATGGTTGCTCGTGGAGACCTGGGTGTTGAGATTCCTGCGGAAGAAGTACCATTGGTACAAAAACGCATGATCCAAAAATGTAACGTTGCAGGTAAACCGGTTATCACAGCTACACAAATGCTGGATTCCATGCAGCGTAACCCGCGTCCAACACGTGCGGAAGCAAGTGACGTGGCGAATGCGATCTTCGACGGTACGGACGCAATCATGTTGTCCGGTGAGACAGCTGCGGGTAAATACCCAGTTGAATCTGTTCTGACCATGTCCCGTATTGCTGAAAAAGCAGAATCTGCTCTGCCATACCAAGAGTTGTACCTGAAACAACGTGTTGCTCAACAAACAACAGTTACAGAAGCAATCAGCCAATCGGTTGCTCTTCAAGCTCAAGATTTGAACGCAAAAGCGATCATTACTTCGACTGAATCAGGACATACTGCACGCATGATTTCCAAGTATCGTCCAGAATCTCCAATCATCGCTGTGACAACGGAAGACAGAACTTCCCGTCGTTTGGCTCTGGCTTGGGGTGTAACTCCTGTCAAAGGAAGACTGGTTGATTCCACGGATGCTTTGTTCGAGAATGCAATTGAAGGCGGCGTAAAATCCGGACTTGTTAAAGAAGGAGACCTGGTTGTGATCACAGCAGGTGTACCTTTGGGTCGTTCCGGTTCTACCAACCTGATTAAAGTAAGCCAAATTCCAAACAACGCTTAATAGCGTCTTGGATGGAGAAGCAACAGGAAAGAAGCAATGGGGCTTTATTGTCCCGTTGCTTTTTTTCCATCTTATTGACACTTTACAACGAGGTAACACGTATGAATGATAGAGCGAAGGAGGCCGATAACGTGCGAGAACAGAGCAATGGTAACTGGTATGCGGCACGTCTTCGTGTACGCTATCAAGAAAGTGACCAGATGGGCGTGGTCTACCACGCGAACTATTTGAATTGGTTTGAAATCGGTCGAACTGAGATGATTCGCCAAATGGGGTATACATATCGTAAAATGGAGGAACAGGGGTTACTGCTTCCCGTAACCGGACTGGATGTGAAGTATCACAAGCCTGCCCGATATGATAATGAGATTATCATTTTCACCCGTATTGCTGCATTTAGTGGTCTGCGACTGAATTATGAGTATGACGTAAGACGCATGTCTGAAGAACCTGATGAGCATATGGCGATTGGAGAACGGGTATGGTCAACTGATGAATCACTCCCCGGTGAACGGCTAGTTACAGGTTCTACACAGCATGTATGGGTGAATGGGGACTGGAAGCCAGTTCGGCTGGATAAGGCAGCCTCTGAGTTATACAGCGCGCTTGAAAAGGTGTGGCTTTCGGGAAAGGGGTAATACGTCAATGCGAAAATGGATGTGGGCTTTACTCTTAATCATTCCGGTGATTGAATTATTTGGTTTTGTTCTGATGAGTGACTGGATCGGAGCCGGAAAGACATTGCTTCTCATGATTCTCACGTCCTTGATTGGTATAGCAATGTTGCAGTTTGAAGGGCGAAAAGTACTTGTGGACGCCAAATCCGAGATGGAGCGTGGCAAGGTACCTGGAAGAAAAATGGTCGATGGTCTTTTTATTTTTGTCGGTGGTTTCTTGCTTTTGATTCCAGGCTTTGTGACGGATCTGATCGGGTTCACACTGGTATTTCCATTAACACGTCCGGTGTACCGTCTGTTCTTCCTGGGGTGGCTGGAGAAAAAAATGAAAAGTGGCAAAATTACGTTTTATCGTCGTCCGAAATGAAACACCAGTTGTTATGCAAAATGGAAAAGGCTCCGCTCAGCAGATGATTTCTGTTGAACGAAGCCTTTTTCTATTTTCCTGGGTGCTCATAAGGTCATGCCTCATCGGACACGTCCGTTGATGATATACGTTCTGAGGTCGCGTAATACGTTAGCCCGATTGAACGCATCGAGAATCACGAGACTGACAGGGCCAATAATCAAGCCCAGAACACCGAACAACTTCAAACCCACAAACATGCCAACCAGCGTGGCGAGTGGGTCGAGCCCTACACTGCTTGCAAGTACCTTCGGTTCAATAATCTGACGGGCGATCAATAAGATCAAATAGATAATACTAATCCCAATGCCCAGATACAGATCCCCATTCATAAAGAGGTACGCTGCCCAAGGCACCATGATAAGGCCAACACCCAGATAAGGAAGCAGATCGACCAAACCAATCATCAGAGCGATGGTGAAGGCTGAATTGACTTGCAATATAAGCAGTCCAATCATGACGAATAGTGCTGTAATCGAGATCATGATCAATTGTGCTCTTGCGTATCCGAACAGTGCCTTCTTAAGGTCGGTCCAGATGTCGGATATCGGCTTGCGAATGGAAGAGGGTACCCATCCCGATACGGTGATGTTGTGCCTGGTCCAGCTTTTGCTAATGAAGAATGTAGACAACAGAACAACGATTAATACCGCGCCCATGTTCGGCAGGGAAGTCAGCAGACTCAGAATCATGTTGAAAAATCCGGTGACCAGATCTGTGACGGCTGTACCTACCGTTTCAGTTGTTTTACTAATATTGCTGTTGATGGTTTCCTGGTAGTTGGGATTTTCCTTGTAAAATTCATTGATCTGCGCAGTCAAACTTTGAATGGTGTCATTCTGGGTCCAGCGCACAAACGTGTCCTTGATTTCATCAACATGAAGATCAAAGCTTGTCGTAAGTGAAATGACTTCTTTTACCATGCGGGTAATCGCCGCAGACAGCACCACCGCAATGGCTCCAAAATAAAGGATCAATGAAAGAGTCACAGCCAGCCAGCGCGGGAATCGTGCTCGATGCTGAAGCAGTTTCACTAAAGGATTCATGGCATAGGCGATAATCCAAGCAATCGCAAAAGGGTACAAAAGCGGGAACAGCAAGTATATGGCAACGGCGATCAGAACGGCCGCAATGATAACCCATAAGCCACGGAGCAGGCGTTTCATTATTATTCTATCCAAGCATCAACTCTCCTTATTTCAATTAAGCCGACCTATGTATGATCCATGAAGCAGTATTAGAAATAGATGGCTATCTTAATTAATATAGAGCATTTACAAGGTTTTGAAACGCCGGGATGTTACCAGATCTTGTTCAAAAGCGGATTTTTGAACAAGATCTACGGGATTCTTTCTTTTGCCTAGAGTATGCCTTAGTATTACAGAATATAGCAATAGAAAGTTCTCATACGACAGGATTGGTTAAAAAACATTAAATGTCAACCTTGTTTTTGTAAAGGCTTTCAAAAATGCTTTATCGGACCGATAAAGAAGTTTGATGTGCGAATGAACTCTCATCATGTTCACATAAACGACAAAATCCAGTATGATGTTATAAGTAAATACCGATTGACAGATAGGAAAACCGTAGTTTGAAATATTTGTTAATTTTAAAATGAAAATGTTTACAAAAAGAGAATAGGTGCATTTTGGCACTTATATGACACTCTGGAATGGTTCCTGATTTCGCTTATTAAAGGAGAGATGTAATATGACAGCTACCAAAGGTCTGGAAGGCATCGTTGCGACAACCTCTTCGATCAGTTCTATTGTAGACGGTGTGCTCACATACCGTGGTTACGATATCGACGATTTGGCTGAACATGCCAGCTTTGAAGAAGTTGCCTATTTGTTGTGGTTTGGTAAATTGCCAACAACGGATGAACTGAAATCCCTTCGTAAAAGCCTGAGCGATTACGCGCCGATTCCGAGCGAGTTGATTGCACAAATCCAATTGTATCCGAAAAACGTCAGTACCATGGCAGCACTTCGTTCCGCTGTCTCTGCACTTGCACTGTACGACGAGCAAGCGGATGAGATGACAACGGAAGCGAATGAGAACAAAGCGGTTAAGTTGCAAGCACAGTTGCCAACGATTGTGTCAGCCATCGCCCGTATCCGTCAGGGCAAAGAACCTGTGGCACCAAAAGAAGGCGCTTCCATCGCAGAGAACTTTTTATATATGATGACTGGTGAAGAACCATCCGAGACCGCAGTGAAAGCATTGGATCAAGCCCTTGTCCTGCATGCGGATCACGAGTTAAACGCTTCGACATTTGCAGCCCGTGTAACGGTTGCTACGCTGTCGGATATCTATTCCGGTGTAACTTCCGCCATTGGCGCACTGAAGGGACCACTGCATGGCGGTGCTAATGAAGCCGTTATGAAAATGTTGAATGAGATCGGTACGCCTGATCGTCTTGAAGCGGCAATTCAGGAAAAACTGAATAATCGTGAAAAGATCATGGGTTTTGGACATCGGGTGTACAAAAACGGTGATCCACGCGCCAAACATCTACAGAAGATGTCCAAGGAACTTGGCGAGATGAACAATGATACGCGTTTGTATGATATGTCTGTGAAGATCGAGGAACTGGTAACAGGACAAAAAGGACTGAAGCCTAACGTAGACTTCTATTCTGCTTCTGTATATACCCAACTGGAGATCGAACAGGAATTGTTCACTCCGATCTTTGCCATCAGCCGGGTGTCTGGATGGACTGCGCATATTTTGGAACAGCTTGCGGACAATCGCATCATTCGTCCACGTGCGGAGTACACTGGTCCTACAGAACAGAAATACGTTTCTATTGAACTTCGCTAATAGCCGCAAAAACAGTATAATAATATGGACGAGGTGAAGGGTTGGAAAGCAGAGGCTTTACTGGCTTAAGCTCTCAGGACCCTTCTCTCAACAAGACTAGTGGTATGATGAATACTGCATATACGAAACCTAGGAGGAATTTTAACTATGAAATTAGAAAAATTTGCTCACCCAACTGAAGGCGAAAAAATCCAAATTGATAACGGTACACTTCAAGTACCTAGTAATCCAATCATTCCATTTATCGAAGGTGACGGTACAGGCCGTGATATCTGGAAAGCTTCCAAACGTGTATTGGATGCAGCTGTTGAAAAAGCTTATGATGGCAACAAAAAAATCGCATGGTATGAAGTGTTTGCTGGACAAAAAGCATTCGATACATACGGTGAGTGGTTGCCGAATGATACACTGGAAGCCATTCGTGAGTATATCGTAGCGATCAAAGGACCATTGACTACGCCAATCGGTGGCGGTATCCGTTCCCTGAACGTTGCCCTGCGTCAAGAGCTTGACCTGTACACTTGCTTGCGTCCTGTTCGTTATTTCGACGGTGTACCTTCTCCGGTTAAACGTCCTGAGTTGGTAGACATGGTCATTTTCCGTGAGAATACGGAAGATATCTATGCAGGAATCGAGTATGCTGAAGGTTCTGAAGAAGTGAAAAAAGTGATCCAGTTCCTGCAACAGGAGATGGGTGCTAACAAAATCCGTTTCCCTGAGACTTCCGGTATTGGTATCAAACCAGTTTCTTCCGAAGGTTCGAAACGTCTGGTACGTGCAGCAGTGCAGTACGCAATTGACCATAACCGTAAGACGGTTACATTGGTACACAAAGGTAATATCATGAAATTCACAGAAGGTGCCTTCAAAAACTGGGGATATGAAGTGGCTGAAGAAGAGTTCGCTGACAAAGTATTCACATGGGCACAATATGACATCATCAAAGAAAACGAAGGTACAGATGCAGCGAATGCAGCACAAAAAGCTGCTGAAGATGCTGGTAAAATCATCGTAAAAGATGCGATTGCCGATATCGCTCTGCAACAAGTATTGACTCGTCCAGGCGAATTTGATGTTATCGCAACATTGAACCTGAACGGTGACTATCTGTCCGATGCACTTGCAGCGCAAGTTGGCGGAATTGGTATCGCTCCTGGAGCGAACATCAACTACGTAACAGGACATGCTATCTTCGAAGCAACTCACGGTACTGCACCTAAATACGCGGACAAAGATGTCGTGAACCCTGGTTCCGTTATTCTGTCCGGAGTAATGTTGCTTGAGCACTTGGGATGGCAAGAAGCAGCTAACCTGATCTACAAAGGTATGGAAACATCCATTAACAATAAAACAGTAACGTATGACTTTGCACGTCTGATGGACGGCGCTACTGAAGTGAAATGTTCTGAATTCGCGGATCAAATCATTAAAAACCTGTAAGGGGAGATGTGAATCTTGACTATTCAGCGCAAAAAAATCACAGTAGTCGGCGCCGGTTTTACCGGTGCTACGACCGCATTAATGCTTGCCCAAAAAGAACTCGGGGATGTTGTGCTGGTTGATATTCCTCAACTGGAGAACCCGACGAAGGGGAAAGCACTCGATATGATGGAAGCAAGTCCTGTTCAAGGATTTGACAGTCATATCGTCGGTACTTCCAACTACGAAGATACTGCAGGTTCTGAGATTGTAATCATCACCGCTGGTATCGCCCGTAAACCGGGTATGAGCCGCGACGATCTGGTCAATACGAATGCGGGTATCGTGAAGTCCGTTTGTGAAAATGTGAAAAAATATTGCCCTGATTCCATCGTCATTATTCTAAGCAACCCGGTGGATGCGATGACTTATGCAGCTTATCAGACCCTTGGTTTTCCTAAAAACCGTGTTATCGGTCAGTCAGGTGTTCTGGATACAGCACGTTATTGTACCTTCATTGCGCAAGAGTTGAATGTATCTGTTGAAGATGTTCGTGGATTCGTTCTTGGCGGCCACGGAGACGACATGGTGCCACTCGTTCGTTATTCGAGTGTAGGTGGTATTCCGATCGATACGTTGATTCCGGCAGACCGCATTGAGTCCATTGTTCAACGCACACGTGTTGGCGGAGGCGAGATTGTGAATTTGCTGGGTAACGGCAGTGCCTATTATGCACCAGCAGCTTCGCTTGTTCAGATGACCGAAGCGATTTTGAAGGACAAGAAACGTATCATTCCAGTGATCGCTTATCTTGAAGGTGAATATGGCTATAATGATCTGTTCCTCGGTGTACCAACCATTTTGGGTGGGAACGGCATTGAGAAAATATTCGAACTTGACCTGACTGCGGAAGAAAAAGCAGGGTTGGATAAATCGGCTGATTCGGTTCGCAACGTCATTTCGGTAGTAAACCTGTAAGTTTGAAAACTTTTTGAACAGAAGCTAAAAGAAAACCTCCGGTAAACCCGGAGGTTTTCTTTTCTTTGGATAAGTTCCCCAGTATAATGGGATGTGATGTATAGCACACCGAAAATGTTGAGGAGGATGAAAATTTTGACAATGATTATGTATTTGCTCCATATTGTTGGAGCACTGGCGATGGGATTCTATTTGATTCTGCCATTTGTGGTCGGTAAAATCCGTACTTTGAATGCCGCAGCACAAGAGGGAGCCTTTGCATCACTTCGTTCTTTGAACAAAGTCGCGCAGTATGGACTTGTAATCCAACTTCTTACTGGTGGTTACCTGATGACCAAAGGTGAGTATTCTCATGTCTGGATGGCTGTCGTTGTTGTTCTGCTCTTGGCTATTGCGGCTATTGGAGGAATCATGGGTAAACCGCTGCGACTCGCTGCAGAAGGTGTGAAAAACAAACGTGATGTGGGTCCTGAGCAAAGCAAGATCCGTATGTTCAGTACACTTCTGGCTGTATTCTTGCTAATCATGGTGTACCTGATGGTGAATAATCAGGTGATCTAAATGCGTTGCGGACGGTTAATCCACCTTACGAAGATGTATTGTTAGTCGTTGGTTAAGCGTTTGCAGACGTACTTAGGACAAGCGGGATGAGATGTAAGATGGTGTTTCGTTGGAACAAACAAAAAATAGACAGCCTCATTGGCTGTCTATTTTTTGTTATTATCAAGATAAAATCAGTAGTCCTCGGTTTATTTGAACTGAAACTAGAGGGAATCACTACCATACACATAACAGCATGCATATTCCATCAGACGCGATCTACATTGATTAGGTTGTACTCACAGTATACGCCCGCACTGCATTTCGACCATTACGCTTGGATTCGTACAAGGCAGTATCAGCATCGCGTAACAAGGACTCCAGCGAATCTGACCCTCCATTGTACTGGGCAATACCAAAGCTTGAGGTGAGCGTAATAGGCACTCCCTTAACATCCAGGGGGTCATTCAACAAGGCAACTCTCAGTTGTTCGGCAAGTTTCTCGGCTTCTTGAAGCGAGGTATTCGGAAGAGCGATGACAAACTCTTCTCCTCCATAACGGGCAAATAACATCTCAGGGCTTAAATATCGATTACAGACAGAGACCACATGAATGATGGCCTGATCGCCAACATCATGCCCGTACGTATCGTTGATACGTTTAAAGTAATCAATATCAAATAAAATGAATGAAACAGGTTGCGGGTTAAGCTGAGCTTCACTCAAAATCTCCCGTCCTCTATGCAAAAATTGAGTGCGATTATAGATTTTGGTCAGACCATCAAAATAAGCCAGTTGTTTCAGCTGTTCTTGCAAAAAGCGTTGTTCCGTTATATCGATTAACATAATTAGACTGCCCACAGTCTGTGCATCCTTGTTATACACGTAAGATGTCCTGACCTGATAACAGACGGTCTCTCCATTTAACTGCCAGTACAGATCGGTTTGCAATCCTTCTCTTCCGTATTCAACGGGAAACGTCTTTCCAGCAAGATTAAGCCAGATATCATCCAAGGGTTGGCCAATCATGGTTGTATTAAGCTCTGGCAACATGTCACGCAGAGATCTGTTGTAATCGACCAGTCGATTGAAACTATCCAGTACAATAACACCTTCACGCATACTCTCGAAAATACTGTCTTTGGCGATGGGTACGATGGTCAGTAGACGGGAGGATAGAATGGCCCAGATATACATGGCAGATGTGATACACATGAGCACGGGGACGGGGTCCATCCCGCCGGGGGTCAAACCAAGCAAATACAGAAAAGCTGCGACCATAGGAATAATCTGTGAAGTAATGAGAGTAAGTAATTGACGACGATACATCTTTTTGGTGTGTCTCCATTGTCCTATCAAAATGAGGCAGGCACATAACAGACAGGAGAAGGTGAATGCACCATGTACAACATACCATTGGCCCACTGCGATATCCATCAGAGGAACGGGACTATCTTCTCTCAGCCATACTTTTTTATAAAATAGATGATGAAAGTCATTGGTTGCAACCATACCTAGTGTAATGGAAGGGATTACAAACAGCGAGGCAGTTACCTTTTTGGATAACGTTTTTCCAGTGTACTTTATCATCAACATGAGGCCAAGAGATGCGGAGAAGGGCATGCCTATATACTCCACGGTGGTCCAAAACATCATCTGCTCCAGCGTGTTGCTGGCTAGCTCAATCGCATAACCAAAAGTATATATGGAGAGTGCTGCTGTGTAGAGAATGAATATTTTGGAACTGGGAATCTCGGATCTTCTGAAATAGGTATATAAACACAAAAAGACATTCAGCACAGCTGAAGTAGCTACGAGTGTTATATATGTATTAATATGCGATTCCATTGTCAGGTCTCCATGTTAGGTTAGAATGATTAAACCAATAAAAATGAAAGTTAAAGCACATCAGTATACTGTACATTGTACATCAGCCCAAGCAGCATAGGAATACACTTTGTATCATGAAACAGTCTAATTTCGAATAAATTTCGAATTTTGGCAAAACAGGCATTAAAGCAAATCGGTTGTTTGATATCCAAAGAGAGTGGTAAATAACGATTAGAGACAGCACGCTGAGGCTTGAGTTGCTGTTGATCACAGAAGAATAATCTGGACTGTTACTGCCATCCTACAGAATGAGACTTTTTTCAGAGAACGAAAGACAAGGAAGTGTGCAGTTATGTCCATGTCTTCTGTAATCCAAATATGTTCACATTTTGAGAGGAGAATGTTAGATGTCAACTACACCACAAAATCAAAAAACAATGCCAGCGCAGCATCAGGATCAACGTCCCGGAATCGAATCAGAGATGCATCCCAGACCGGAATTTGAGAAGCCTGAATACAAGGCAGCAGGTAAACTGACGGGTAAGGTGGCGCTTATTACAGGGGGTGACAGCGGAATTGGACGTGCTGTTGCTGTTACGTATGCCAAGGAAGGCGCGGATGTTGCCATTGTATACCTTAGCGAGCACGAAGATGCCAAGGAAACGAAGCGTCAGGTCGAACAGGAAGGACGCAAGTGCATCTTGATTGCAGGTGACATTGGTGATGATGCCTTTGCGAAGAAATCGGTTCAGCAGACAGTAGATGAACTGGGCAAACTGGACATTGTCGTGAATAACGCAGCAGAACAGCATCCACAGCAGAATTTGGAGGATATTACACCAGAACAGCTGGAGCGTACATTCCGCACCAATATCTTTGGCATGTTCTATGTGACGCAGGCAGCCCTGCCACATCTGAAGAAGGGCAGTACGATTATTAATACAACTTCCATCACAGCCTATCGCGGCAGCCCGACTCTGCTTGACTATTCATCTACCAAAGGAGCAATTACTTCGTTCACTCGTTCGCTATCGATGAATGTGATTGAGAAGGGAATTCGTGTTAATGCCGTTGCACCAGGGCCGATCTGGACACCACTCATTCCATCCACATTTGATGAGAAAAAAGTAAGTGAGTTCGGCGCAACGCAGCCAATGAAGCGGCCAGGACAACCGGATGAACTGGCTCCCGCCTATGTATATCTAGCTTCTGATGATTCTTCGTATGTAAGCGGACAGGTGATACATGTGAATGGCGGCGAAGTGGTGAACGGATAATACGTTAAGAACGTTTAGACTCAGGATAGGATTAATTTGATTATATAGAGAGGCGTATCGCTTTCAGCATGGCTGAGCGGTGTGCCTTTTTGATATCAGGTGAATATGTATGTCAAAGATGCGGTTTAGCACCTGTTTACAAAAGTCGGCATCTCTGTTGATACAACTATGATATTTTATTATTAGCCTTGTCTGACTGCAGTTAAATAGCGTATTGCACAGTACTGACCGAAAGGATTGGGAGTCCCCTAATCTGTGATATGATAGATTGAGCAATTATACTCGGAGGGACAAGTCATATGAAAATGAGCAAACAGAATGCAGCACATTATATATGGGGTGCACAGTGCGACGGTTGGCATCTCGTTCAAAATGAAACACTGAGCATTATTCATGAACGAATGCCCGCAGGAACGGCTGAAATACGACATTATCATTCGGTAAGCCGTCAGATTTTTTTCATCCTCAGCGGTGAAGCGTGTATGGAACTTAATGGAGAGAAGTTTGTGCTGGAAACCCATGAAGGAATAGAGATTGCACCCGGAATGCCGCATCAGATGATGAATCAGAGCAACGAGGAAGTGGAGTTTCTCGTAATTTCCAATCCGGGTACCCGTGGGGACCGAATTGAACTGGATTCAATGTAGAGCAATTCATTAGATATTAATCTGATCATAAAGGAAGAGATAGATGAGACCGTTCCGAATTCGCCTTGCCATCATTATGATGGTGCTGATCGGCGTATCCGTCATTGTGGCTGGATATACGATGGGCAGAGTGTTTAAGACTACGCATATAGCCGCATTGGAGCAAACCATGGTGCGCGAGATTAATTTGCTCAAAGCAACTTTTCCATTCCATGATGCAAGTGATCCAACCTCGGAAGCCACACGAAAGTATTATTCAGATCGGGCGCTGGAATTGGATCGTCTAACGGATTCCCGGGTAACTTTCATCAATAAAGACGGCATGGTCATCGGGGATTCCGAGAGTGACCCGGCATCCATGGATAATCACTTGAACCGTGAGGAGGTTAAGGGTGCCGTCGGAGATGGATACGGGCAATCCATACGTTACAGTGAGACATTGGGACAAGACATGCTGTATGTAGCACTACCTGTGAATTCGGATCAAAGTGACATGATTGAAATACCTAGCGGCAAATTTGATGGCTACATTCGTCTATCCATGAGTCTACAGGCTGTGGATCAAGGGCTTCAGCGTGGTTGGATGATTATGTTTGCTGCACTTGGACTATTGTTCTTAATTGTCGCGTTTGTCAGTTATCGGGTTGCACGTGGATTAACCTCCCCGATTGAGCATATTACAAAAGTGGCCCATCGGATCACCAAGCTGGAATACGATGCCAGAGTTGATGTAACGCGTAGAGATGAGATCGGACAGCTAGGGCTTGCGATAAACGGAATGGCAGACAGCTTGCAGTCTCAACTGAAGACGATTCGTGACAATGAAGCGTTGTTACAGAGTGTCCTCGCGAACATGACCGGAGGAATTGTCATGATCGACGCAGGGCAATCCATTGCACTGGTCAATCGGGAAGCGGAGCGTATGCTTGGTATTCAGGCAGGAAAGGTTACGGGTAAACCTTTTACTGAATTGAAAAGACACTACGAATTAACTCGTACCATTGAAGAGAGTGTTGCATTGAAAGAACGGATGCATGAAGAAGTGAGTGTGTTCAACCCGGAGGAAAAATTGATCCGTATTGATGGAGTACCGATGTCCGAAGATGATGGTGGGTATCGAGGCATGTTGTTCCTGTTGCAGGACGTGACGGCGATTCGCCGATTGGAGTCCATGCGCAGTGAGTTTGTTGCAAATGTCTCTCATGAGCTCAAGACACCAGTCGCTGCGGTCAAAGGCTTTGCTGAAACGTTGCTCAGTGGCGGGGTACAGGATAAGGAGACAGAGCGATCATTCCTGAAAATCATCTATGATGAAGGAGATCGACTGAACCGATTAATCGGGGATATTCTGGAGTTATCCAAAATTGAATCGAAACGCGCACCGCTGCAATGCTCACCTGTTCATGTACACTCTTTCTTCGAAATGGTGCTGGGCACCTTGTCCAAGGTGGCGGAGAAAAAGCAAATTCGTCTGGAAATGCATGTTCCGGAGGAACTGTACATTGAAGCGGATGAGGACAAGATGAAGCAGATTTTCATCAATCTGTTATCCAACGGCATCAACTATACCCCCGATGGTGGACGAGTGAAGTTACAGGTGACGATGGATAACGATGATGAAGTTGTCTTTGCGGTGTCAGATACAGGCATTGGCATACCGAAAAAAGATTTGCCGCGAATCTTCGAACGGTTCTATCGTGTTGATAAAGGCAGATCCCGTAATTCAGGGGGCACAGGCCTTGGACTTTCCATCGTTAAACATCTGGTGGAATTGCATCATGGCAAATTGTCTGTAGAGAGTGAATTGGGCATGGGGACAACGTTCCGTGTGATCCTTCCTTTCATTCAGGAAGAAGAGATGTAGGCGTCTGGTTAGGGCGTGTCTCAAAATTCGCTGAAGTGCATCTTTTACCGCCTTTTCGCCCCCTGCTGCGTCACTTTCCCTTGACGTGCCCCGGCACGCCTGCGGAAAACTTCCTAGCTTGGAACGAAAATTCGGAAAAATCTGCTTCCTTCAGAATTTTCAGACACGCCCTATCAAAATGTAAAAAGTGTGTATTGTTTTACACCGCGTTAACAAATTAGTGCTATGATAGAAAAAGTGTTGTGGCAACAGACAACCTATGAAGAGAGAAGGGGTATCATGGCACAGCGTTTACTAGTTATTGAAGATGAACCTACATTATCAAGATTACTCACGTATAACCTGACACAGGAAGGTTATGACGTTACGGCAGAGGATCACGGATCTGCAGGATATGATCGGGCCTTGTCCCAGGAATTTGATCTCATTTTGCTGGATTTGATGCTTCCGGGCATGAATGGTCTGGACATTCTGAGCAAGTTAAGAATACAGGGTGTTAGTACACCGGTTATCATTCTGACGGCCAAGAACGGTGAAGCCGAGGTTGTACAGGGACTGAAATCAGGTGCCGATGATTATATTACCAAACCGTTTGGTGTATCTGAGTTATTAGCCCGAGTGGATGCGGTATTAAGACGTTATTCCAATGGTGAAGATTTACCACAGCTTGAGGACAAGGATGGCTCACGAATTATTCTGGGAGAGCTGGAGATTTATCCTCTGAAATATGAAGTGACACTGGGTGGACAATCCATCAGTCTGCGTCCGAAAGAGTTCGAAGTACTTCTATATTTGGCCAAAAAGCCGGGTGTGGTACTGACAAGGGATGATCTGATGAACGCTGTGTGGGGCTTCGATTATATCGGAGGTCAACGAACCGTGGACGTTCACGTCAGTTCATTACGTAAAAAGCTGGAGCTGGACCCGGAATCGGTTCACATTGATTCGATTCGTGGTGTAGGTTATAAATTGGTTGTCAAAAGAAAAACTCCCCATCATTCAAGTTAGCAATGATCGGGGAGTTTTATTTTACGTTCATTTAACATAAAGGAAGATTTTTCTTTACGTAGAGGGAGTAGCATGGACTTATCTGAGTGATACTTTGTACCTACATAACCCACCTCAAGACGGAGGTATTACGTAAAGGAGATTGCGCATTTATGCCCATGTTGCTCGAAGTGAAACCTGACCAGCCTCATGTTGTTTTACATAATGAAGAATTAACAACATCCGAACAGCAGCATCATGAAGTAAAGGTGGTTGCTGAAGAACCTGTAATCCATTTACATGACTATTATCGTCAAGTACCTGTCGCCGGAGTCCATACCACCTGTGGAGAAGCAGCCACGATGATGAATCAGGATCAGGAACACCCATGTATCGTATTGTGTGATGAGCAGATGAAACCCACTGGATTGTTAATGCGAGAGACGTTATATCGGATGTTAAATGGCCGTTTTGCCGCAGATCTATTCTACCGTAAGCCGGTCATACAAGTAGTGAATACATCTCCGGTTATAGCAGATATTCATATGGAAGCCGCAACGATTATTGATATCGCACTTGGACGGAATGAACAGCATTTCTACGATTGTCTGCTGGTTACGGACCAAGGCAGACTGCTTGGTGTGCTAACGATGCGAGACGTAATGTCGCTATCTCGCAGATTACAACAGGCTGTTACGGAAGAGCGCATACGTACAGTAACCGAGAGCAGACAGGAGATATCCAGAATCAATAATGCGGTCACCAAGCTGGTGAATGCAGCGAATCAGACCGTTCATGAGGCCCGTGAGATCATGGCATTGTCCAAGCAGGGCGAAGAGAGTTTGAAGCACGTTGATGCTTCCTATAACCGGGTACATCAGCATATGGAAAGTCAAGGTCAACATGCGGATCACATGCTGAATTCGATCAAAACAGGCTCAGGCATGGCACAATCCATTCGCTCCCTGGCAGATCAAAGTGGTCTCCTCGCCCTGAATGCTTCCATTGAAGCAGCTCATGCCGGTGAATATGGACGAGGTTTTCAGATTGTTGCAGGCGAGATTCGAGCGCTCGCAAAACAGACCCGTGAGGTTGCGGGGAACATGTCTTCATTGCTAGAGAATATTGGTGGATTGACCCTTCAGACTGTTGAACTGGTTAAGGCAAGCGGAGCGGAGATTGACGACAGTTCGGTGCATGTCACCGCAGGAGGAGCAACGTTCCGACAACTGAACAGTGCGGTGAGAGATTTGTCTCGTATAGCAGAGGAGATCGCCATGGAAGGCGGGAAAGCTGGAGAAGTTGCAGAGCACATTCGTACGAAGCTGGATGAGATGGTTACGAATAGTGAGTAATATAAAGTAGTCAATAAGGCAGGCATCAGCAATCAGATTGATCCATCAAGCAGATCATGAAGGTTAAGGATGTCTTTTTTACATTCCGTTAACATGAAAGTGATACTGTTTTTACAATGAAAGGGTAGGATATTAAAGATGGCCGAGCAGCGATGAAAGATTATCACTATCGGTCTCAACGTAAAGGGAGTTTCCGTGTCCCTGCAGCGAAGGAGAAGTGAACATCCATGAAGGACCTCATTCACATTGAAAATCTTAATTTATATTATGATACGCATCACGCGCTTAAAAATATATCGATGGATCTGCCGGAAAAAACCGTTACTGCGTTCATCGGGCCGTCAGGTTGTGGTAAATCGACATTGCTTCGCACGTTAAACCGGATGAATGACATGATTCCGGGTGTTCGTGTGGAAGGACAGGTTATGCTGAACGGCTCCGATATCTACAGTAATGAGATTGAAGTGGAGACACTGCGCAAACGAGTTGGCATGGTGTTCCAACAACCGAACCCTTTTCCAAAATCCATATACGATAACGTGGCTTATGGACCTCGCTTGCACGGGGTAACCCAAAAGGCTGAACTGGATCAGTTGGTGGAACAAAGTCTTGTCCATGCTGCATTGTGGGATGAAGTGAAGGATGTATTGAAAAAGTCGGCACTTAGTTTGTCTGGTGGACAACAACAGCGTCTCTGTATTGCACGGGCGCTGGCTGTACAGCCTGACGTTCTGCTGATGGATGAAGCAACGTCTGCACTCGACCCGATCTCCACATTGAAGATTGAGGAACTGGTGAAGGAATTGCATCACAAGTACACGATCGTTATGGTTACCCACAATATGCACCAAGCGGCACGGGTATCTGGACGCACGGTATTTTTCCTGAATGGTGAAGTGGTGGAGGCAGCTGATACGGAGACGTTATTCTCCACACCGCAAGATTCCCGAACCGAGGATTATATATCTGGAAGGTTCGGTTAAGCGAGCTGAATTGGAATGATCCCGGCATACCCGGAGATGATGGATAAGGAGGACATGAAATCTATGATTCGCAGAAAAGAATTTGATCAGGAGCTTGAAGAGCTGCGTACCTTGCTCAAACAAATGGGTGAACATGTAGGAGCAGCATTGGATGGTGCTATTGAGAGTTTACAAACGATGAACGCGGAGAAAGCTCAGGTCATCATCAAGAATGATGCGAATCTGAATGCCCTTGAAGACAAAATTATGGAACTTGGCTCCAAACTGATCATCACACAACAGCCGGTGGCAAAGGATCTCAGACGTATTATCGTGGCATTCAAAATCTCCAGTGATCTGGAGCGTATGGGAGATCTTGCGCTCGACGTGGCGAAGGTGACACTCCGTATGGATGGACAGAAGCTAATTAAACCTTTGGTGGATATCCCGCAAATGGCAGAAATCGTGAAATCCATGATTGATGAATCCATCGAATCTTTCCTGAAAGAAAACACAGACCTGGCCTACAAAATGGCTCAGACAGACGATCAGGTCGATCAACTGTACAGCCACATGATCAGTGATCTCTACACGTTAATGTCAGAGCATCCTAATCAGGCTTCTCAGGCTATGCTGCTGATGATGGTTGGACGTTACATTGAACGAATTGGCGATCATGCAACCAACATTGGTGAGAGCACGGTATACCTGGTGACAGGTAAACGTCCGGATCTGAATCAATAGAAGAGCATTGCTTTGGAATTGGGGAATCAGTACTGATTAAGTGATGCAATCATATGAATGGAAAAGGACTTTCTCTCAGGTAGGCAGTGTACAGCTGTCTGTGGAGAAGGTTCTTTTTTTGCGATTAAATGTGAAGTGAAAGAGGCTATTCTTTTTGATGTGACAGGTGGGTATGGTATCATGAGAGTAGATGTAATTTGAAGAGGTTGACCATATAATACGCGAGGTGCTGGAATGGACAAGTTTATTCTCATAGATGGAAATAGCATTATTTACAGGGCGTTTTTTGCAATGCCGCCTCTGACCAACTCGAAAGGTCTGCATACCAATGCGGTATATGGCTTCACTACGATGCTGCTGAGATTGCTTGAAGAGCATAAACCTACACATGTCATGGTTGCATTTGATGCAGGCAAAATCACGTTCCGCCACGAAGGGTATCAGGAATACAAGGGTGGACGGGAGAAAACACCACCAGAGTTGTCAGAGCAATTCCCTTTGCTCAAAGAACTGCTGAAAGGACTTGGCATTGCTCAGTTTGAGCTCGCTGGATTTGAAGCGGATGACATCATCGGAACGTTAACCAAACGCGCAGATGAAGCGGGTAGACAGGTGCTCGTTGTATCGGGTGACAAAGATATGCTGCAGCTTGCTTCCGAACATGTACATATCGGGCTGACGCGTAAAGGGGTAACCGATATTGAGCTGTATGATCCTGCTCAGATTAAGGAGCGTTATGGCCTGACGCCGTTGCAAATCATTGATCTCAAGGGTCTGATGGGCGATGCGTCCGATAACATTCCGGGGATTCCAGGGGTTGGAGAGAAAACAGCGTTGAAGCTGCTGCACCAGTTCGGATCGGTAGAGAATGTGCTGAACGGCACAAGTGAACTGAAAGGCAAGATGAAAGAAAAGATCGAGGCCCATGCCGAAGATGCCCGGATGAGCAAACAACTCGCGACGATTCACCGGGAAGTTCCGCTGGAGCAGACGTGGGAGGATATGCAATTCGCGGGATTAAAAGAAGAACATGCTGGCCCTGCACTAGCTAAGCTGGAATTCAAATCTTTGCTCGAACGCCTGTCGTTCAGTGGTAGCATCGGTTCTGAACAGGAAGCGGTCCCTGCTGCCGAAGTTGAATCCTCCATTGCAACAGAGGACAACATCAGTGAGCTGTTCAGTTCCCTCGATTCCATTGATGTACTCCACGTGGAGACACATGGGGATAACCCGCACCAAGCGAAATTGATTGGACTTGCTGTAGGTTCCGCTGGAACGTATACGTTCATATCTCCTGAATTGCTTCATTCCGAGGCTGCGGCTCCAGTGCGGGCATGGCTTGGTAATTCAGACCAGCCAAAGCGGGGTTATGATCTTCATCGTGTAGACCTGGCCCTGCATGCGCATGGCATTGAATTTGCTGGTGCGTCATTTGATGTACAACTGGCAGCGTATTTGCTTGATCCAACCGAATCCAACCAGACGATTAGTGGACTCACGACCAAGTATGGTCTGCCGTCACTTGTGGAGGATGACACGGTTATGGGCAAAGGGGCCAAGTACAAGGTACCGGAAGTGGAGATCTTGGGTGATTTCCTATGCCGCAAAGCTGCTGCAGTAGCAGCCATTATTCCACTTCAGGAGCAGGTGTTGGAAACGGATGAGATGAATTCACTGTTCCATGAACTGGAGATGCCGTTGTCACGTATATTGGCAGACATGGAGAAACAGGGCATCAAGGCCAATACAGCCGATCTACAGGCTTTAGGCAGTGAGTTTGAAGAACAGATCAGCAGGTTGATGGCTGAGATTTACAAGCTGTCAGGAACGGAATTTAATCTGAATTCACCAAAGCAACTGGGTGAGATTTTATTTGATAGACTGGGCTTGCCAGTGGTGAAGAAAACAAAAACGGGTTATTCCACAGATGCGGAAGTATTGGAGAAATTGGCTCCTTATAATGATGTGGTCAAGCATATTCTGCAATATCGTCAGCTTGCCAAGCTGCAATCCACTTATGTAGAAGGATTGCTCAAAGAGATATCCAATCGGGATGGCAAGGTGCATACGTATTATCGTCAGACCATTGCTGCAACGGGACGACTTAGCAGTCAATTCCCGAACTTGCAGAACATTCCGATTCGGATGGAAGAAGGTCGCAAAATCCGGAAGGTATTTGTTCCTTCCGAACCTGGATGGTCCATTTTGGCAGCAGACTATTCCCAGATTGAACTGCGTGTACTAGCCCACATTTCGGACGATGAGCGCTTGAAGGAAGCATTTGTCAATGATATGGATATTCATACAAAGACCGCTTCGGATGTATTCGGCGTGAAGCCTGAGGATGTGGATGGGGATATGCGTCGTTCCGCCAAGGCAGTTAACTTTGGTATCGTGTATGGAATAAGTGATTATGGCTTATCACAAAACCTGCATATTACGCGTAAAGAGGCCGCGCAGTTTATAGATCAGTATTTTGAAGTATTCCAGGGTGTGCGCCGATATATGGATGATATTGTGAAGGAAGCTCGCCAGGATGGTTACGTCAAAACGTTGTTGGAACGTCGTCGCTACCTGCCAGAGATTAATGCCAGTAACTTCAACCTGCGTTCTTTCGCAGAGCGTACGGCGATGAATACACCGATTCAGGGAACAGCGGCAGATATCATCAAGCTGGCCATGGTACAGATGGATGAAGCGCTACGGGAACGCAAGTTGAAGAGCCGTATGTTGCTTCAGGTGCACGATGAACTTGTATTCGAAGTGCCTGCGGATGAATTGGAATTGATGAAGGAATTAGTGCCTTCTGTCATGGAAAAAGCATTGGAACTGTCGGTTCCGCTGAAAGCAGAAGTCAGCTTTGGTGATAACTGGTACGAAGCGAAATAAATCAAGTGTTGCGCGGTTTTTCCGGTATTTTACAATAGGCCCTTCCATGTTTGAGATATAAGAAAAGGGTCCCGCTGAGCGCCATCTTCCGTTATAATATAGGGGAGGTGAGAACATCATGCCGGAATTACCGGAAGTCGAAACAGTCAGAAGAACATTGAATCAACTTATTGTGGGCAAAACGATTGATCATGTTACCGTTAGCTTGCCGCGGATTATTCAGCGGCCGGACGACATAGATGCATTTGCAATGGAACTCGCGGGACATACCGTCATTGGGGTGGAGCGCCGCGGCAAGTTTTTGCGTATTTTGCTGGACGGGCTGGTGCTTGTCTCCCATCTGCGGATGGAAGGAAGATACGGTGTGTACGAGCAGCATGAAGATGTGGAGAAACATACACATGTGATCTTCCATTTTAATGATGGTACGGAATTGCGTTATAAGGATGTGCGTCAATTTGGTACGATGCATCTGTTCAATGCAGGTGAGGAACTGGTGTCCAAACCTCTGCTGAAGCTGGGACTGGAGCCACTTGATCCAGCCTTTACGGTAACTGCATTCCGCGAGGCGGTTGGCAAGCGTACAACCAAAATCAAGGCTGTACTTTTAAATCAGGCATATGTGGTTGGTATCGGGAATATTTATGTGGACGAGGCTCTATTTCGCGCAGGTATCCATCCCGAGACCATCGCCAAGACACTGACCGAAGCTCAGTTAACGGTGCTCCATGAAGCGATTGTGGCTACGTTGCAAGATGCAGTGAATGCAGGTGGATCTTCCATCAAGTCCTATGTGAATGGACAGGGTGAGATGGGGATGTTCCAGCATCAACTGAAAATCTATGGACGCAAATCAGAACCTTGTACAACTTGTGGTACGTTAATTGAAAAAACGGTGGTTGGTGGCCGTGGAACACATTTTTGTCCGAACTGTCAGCTGCTGTAACATGAACTGAATGAACGAAATGATGAAATCATAGCACCCTTGGATTCCTCCCTCCATATACTGATATGGCAGAAATAAGCGGGCGTATACCCATACTGGCATCTTCAGTTGGCACGAGTACCGCACAGAGGAGGAGTCCGGGGTGCTGCATCATTTTATTTCATTGCTGGCGCTTGCTTTGGCGCTTAGTTTAGATGGTTTTGGAGTCGGGATTACATATGGGTTACGGAGGACTAAGATTCCCCTGTTATCTATCGCTGTTATTTCGATCTGTTCGGGATTGGTTATTGCCTTGTCGATGCAAGTAGGTGTGTTGTTGTCCCATGTGGTGTCACCGGATATCGCTTCGATCGTGGGAGCCGTTATATTGATAGGTATTGGTGCATGGTCACTGTTGCAACTAATTCGAAAGCAAGGCAAAGAACAGCTGGAAACAGACACTGGAATGGGTGAGGCAGCAGAAGCAAAGGTAACTGGAGTGGGAGAAGCACAAGAGAGACTGTCGGCTTCAAAGGGCAGGAATCAGGTGCTCGCACTGGATCTGGAGCAGTCGGCTTCAAATGGATCACTGGAACGAATGGTATTTACACTGGAGCTACGCAAGCTGGGCGTTGTCATTCAGATCCTTCGCAGTCCCTCCAAGGCGGATATGGATAACTCGGGGAGTATATCTGCTCAAGAAGCGATGTGGCTGGGTATTGCCCTGTCTCTGGATGCGTTTGGAGCAGGTTTGGGAGCGGCACTTCTGGGATTCCCTACACTATGGACAGCACTCATTATTGCACTGTTTAGTGGGGCTTTTCTGTCACTCGGCATGAAGGTTGGCCTACGATTCTCAGCTCTGCGCTGGATGCGAAGACTGTCTGTATTGCCAGCGCTATTGTTAATGATTATGGGAATAATGAAGTTGTTATGAGGTGAAACGATGAATATAGGCTTAACCGGCGGGATCGCGACAGGCAAAAGCAGTGTTTCCGCCTATCTCGCCAGTAAGGGAGCGTTGCTCATCGATGCAGACGTTATTGCCCGGGAAGTTATGATGCCCGGGCATCCCGTGTTGGCCGCCGCTGTTAAGCGGTTTGGACAAGCCATACTGAACGAAGATGGAACACTGGATCGGAAAAAGCTTGGGAGTATTGTTTTTCAACAACCAGAGGAACGAAAGGCATTGGAGGCTATCACACATCCGGCGATCCGAAGAGAGATGAGCGAACGGGCTGCTGCATACGCGTTGCAACATCCGGATAAACTTGTGGTATCTGATATTCCTTTGCTCTACGAATCAGGTCTGGAGGACGGTTTCGAGGAAGTCATGGTTGTATATGTCCCGAGATCGGTGCAACGAGATCGCTTGATGAGTCGGGATGGAATGACTGCAGCACAGGCTGAGGCTCGAATGGATGTACAGATGGATATTGAGCGCAAAAAACAGCTGGCTGACATTGTCATCGATAACAGCGGCTTATGGCCTGAGACGGAACAGCAAATTGACTCATATCTACAGCGTAAGGGTTTGTTATGAGAATATTGCGTAAGAAACGTGTATTGCTGTTGATGTTTGTTTCCTTTGTACTGGTGTTATTTCTGAATACAAACTGGATGGCATGGTTCTATCCCATACATTATAAGGAAGAGATCCGTGCCCAATCTCAGAGCTATGAGGTTGATCCGTTTCTAATTGCTTCCATTATCAAGGTGGAGACCAATTTTAAGACAAGCAAGGAATCCAAACGAGGTGCCATTGGGCTCATGCAACTGATGCCGGACACGGCGAACTGGATACTGGAACAAGCCAAAATTCCCGACACTTCGCTGGAGGAATTAAAGCACGAGCCAGAACGAAATATTCAGTTAGGCACATGGTATCTGCGGAATCTGTCCGATCAATTCGATGGCAATGAAGCAGTTATGATCGCTGCCTATAATGCGGGTCCAGGCAAAGTGAACAGTTGGCTTAGAGATGGTGTATGGGATGGCTCGTTCGATACAGTGAAAGATATTCCGTTTGGTGAGACGCGTCACTATGTACAAAGAGTCATTTACTATTATAATCAGTATGTAAAGATCTATAATACGTTCTAAGTATATAAGTAGAAGCACAGAGCAGGCCGGTTGTTCACCGGCCGCTCCATGCTCCTCTGTGTAGCGTATTACGATGCAGATATTATTGGTATTGACCTGCCAATTGCTGTTCTGCAATTGTTACCAGACGCTTCGTGATGTATCCACCGATCGAACCGTTCTCGTAAGAAGTCATGTTACCTTGGTATCCGTCTTGTGGGATGCTGATTCCGAGTTCTTGAGCAACTTCATATTTCATTTGCTCGAGTGCTGCGGAAGCTTTAGTTACCACCAAGTTGTTGGAGTTACCATTGCTTTGTGCCATTGCTGTTCACCTCCTCGCGGGTTGGTAAAAGTATTATGTGTCGGCAATGCGTTTTTCATTACAAAATCAGTACAGGGAATATGTGGTAAAAAGTAAAACGTGGGAAGTGATCTGTTTTGAAGTGTCCTTATTGCGGTTATATGGGTACCAAAGTGCTTGATTCGCGTCCGGCCAACGAAGCAAAATCCATTCGTCGTCGCCGTGAGTGTGAGCAGTGTGCCCGAAGATTTACAACGTTTGAGATGATTGAGGAGACTCCACTGATCGTCATTAAGAAAGATGGCAGTCGTGAAGAGTTCAGCCGGGACAAAATTCTCCGCGGGCTTATTCGTGCCTGTGAGAAACGTCCAGTCTCCGTAGAGACCCTGGAGATGATGGTATCTGAAGTGGAGAAATCTCTGCGTAATACAGCCGATGCTGAAGTTGAGAGTCGCCAGATTGGTGAGCTGTTGATGGAACAGTTGTTTCCAGTCGATGAAGTGGCGTATGTCCGTTTTGCGTCGGTATACCGCCAGTTCAAAGATATCAATATGTTCATGAAAGAACTGAAATCCCTGTTGTCCAAAGACGATCTGGAGGATTAGTGAAGTGGGTAAAGGGAGAAGAGCAGTCTGGAGTTCCAGTCCGTGTGTACCAGAGAAATCGGTTGTTCTTCTCCAATCACTTTGGATCTTGAAAAAGTGATTGACAGCGAAAGCTGGATTTTATATGATATAGGAGTCGCCTGTGGAACGTAGCAGCGCTGGACAAGTTATCTATTTCATATCCTGGGGCCTTAGCTCAGCTGGGAGAGCGCATCGCTGGCAGCGATGAGGTCAGGGGTTCGATCCCCCTAGGCTCCATAATCAAGAACGCCATCACATTATTGTGATGGCGTTTTTTTGTGGTGAAATAAATCAGAACATGCATTAATTAATTAGAATTTTTGGACTTGGTGACGAGCCTGTTAACGAATATTCTAGATGCAAAAATCGAGGGTTTAAAGTCCTGACTGTGGAGTTGTCAAAAAAAGTACAGTTTGAAAACAAGGAGACCCTTCCGGCTGGATATTGTCCAACCGGAAGGGTCTGCATTTTTCTGTATACGCTTTCAGTTAGCCAGATATTCGACGAATCTTACAAAGATCGTGACTACTTCGGCGCGGGTGGCGGTGGCTTTGGGAGCAAAACGATTATCCGGCTTGCCTAATACAATGCCGACGTCCCGCAGCGCCTGAACGGCCTCCAATGCCCAGGAGCTGATCTCACTCTCGTCCGTGAAGGACTTAGCCTGGCTTTCAGGTATCTCATAGCCCTTGTACTTCATGTAGTTGTACAGTATCACCAGCATCTGCTCGCGCGTCATCGGTGAATTGGGGTCAAACAGGTCTGCGTTTGTACCGTTGACTATGCTTTTTTCGGCCGCCCACTCGGCTGCCGCGGTGTACCACTGTCCTTCTGTCACGTCGTTAAAGCGGGAACTCGTGTAGCTGGAGAGGTTTATATTTTCAAGATTGGCCAGTACCTGCACGAACATTGCACGTGTCATTGCGGTGCCGGGTGAGAACGTTGTGGACGTCGTGCCGTTGAAAAGATCGTATGTGTAGGCGAAATTTATATAGCTGTAGAACCAGTCGTCCATGTTGGCATCCCTGAAAGGATTGCCCGATATCACGAGGAAGCCCAGTGGGGTGGCGTCATCAAATGCCAGCTCCGTACCCTCACGGATGTTCAGCGACATGCCGTTATCTAAGCTAACTTTTGCGCCGCTCGGTCCTACCACAACCGCTCCGCCGCTCCGTATCTTCGATCCGCCGTGAATATCCACACGGTTGCCGTTGGGCAGGGTCACATGCGCGTCTTTGCCGCCTACTGTAACCGTACCGTCGCTCGCTATCGTCGATCCTCCCGAAATGGTCACTGTGCTGTTGTCGCCGGGTAGTATCACTTCGGCGCTCTTGTCTGCCGGAATGGTTAACTTACCGTTTGAGTCTATCGATGTGCCTTCGGGTACCTTAATCTTCGTCCCGCCTTTGGTCGCAATCTCGCCGCCACCGGGAAGGGTGGTGTTGCCGTTTTTGTCTGTGATCGCGGGTTTATCCTTCGGTGTATTCACTGTGTAGGTCGACTTCAACGTTCCAGCGTCTGTCCCGGTGCCCGTATTGTCGGTGTTGCCCGTATTACCGATGTTGCCGGTATTTCCGGTGTTGCCCGTATTGCCGCCAGAATCAGGCACAGTGGGAGTCGTCGTCTTCATCGGCGTCGTCGTCGCACTGATCTCCGCGCCGTCGCCCTTTGCATTCACCGCGATGATGGTGAAGTTGTAGCCTTGGCCGTTTGTCAGGTTCTTGAAGGTATATTTGGTCTCCGTCGCATCCAGTGTAATCGGCGTCCCGTTGCCATACCATACCTTGTAGCCCAAGATCGCACTGCCACCGTCGTCAGCAGGGGCGGTCCAGTTCAATGTGACCTGTCCGTCACCGGCTGTCGCCTTGAAGCCGCTCGGAGCACCTGGCACGACCGGTTTTCTCTGCGCGAACATCCAATCAAAGACGTCTGTGTAGTCATTGTTCCAAGCCGGCAAGTTAGAGGACTGCGCCGTGGGAGCTATGCTCCAATTCCCCATAGTTATCTGGTTGTAAAGAACCGCCGCTTCAACTTCGTGGGCTATGTAATCAGCCAGAACAGGTGTGTTGGCCGGATTAGGCCTCAGATTTGGCTGATCAAATTGATTGTAGGGCCACGTAAGGACCTCATTACTCTCAAAGCGCGAAGCCCTCGCGTTGATCATTTTCGGCATATTGTTATTTATGAAGTTATTGAGGTTAGTCTGGTAGCCTCCAGCATTATGAGCATTTAAAAACATCCAATAGGCCAGGTTGTTGTGAGCGTCGTTGTCCTTAGCATTCGGTGAACCGCTTACCGGGGCCATAGGTGCGGCGGCGGCGAAGAAGCCAGGGTGGCTGTTAACTAAGTTGTTTGTATACTGGCCGCCCCATGAGAAGCCCGCCGCGTAAACACGATTAGGGTCTACTTCGCCGCTGGCAATCAGGGCGTCTATGACCTTCTTAACATTCTCTGTTGAGGGAACAGATACGCCATTATAGGAAATATTCAGTACATGGCTGGCGTACTTGTCAGGATTTTTCTCCATTTTTTTCATTAGAGCGACCGAGCCGTTGGCGGATTTCATGGCCGCTTTTTGGTCTGTCGCAGCGTTTGTGCCGCCGCGTGACATGCCGTGAGTATAAACATACAGCGGCAATCCTTTGATCACTTTACCGTCTTCATCCTTGTGAAGGTAGAGCGAGCGATTGACCGAATTGTCCGTGAATGTTGTAAACTTGTCAAGGATCGGATTCACAACTTTTTCCTGTTCAAAAACCACGTTGCGAAGTGGACTCCCCTCTGTAAGTACGATCTCTCCGTTTGGGACGATGTTGTAAACCTGCTTTGTCGAGTTACTGCTGCCATCCAGCGTTGTTTTGCCGCCGCTCGCTGAATAAAACTCAGATTCAACTACGATGTAACGGCCGCTTGCCAGTCCGTCCTGATAATCCGGTGAATTGCTTACCGGCCCCAGATAGCCGCGTACCTTCGGTTCGTCATTAGCGTATACCCTTGTGATCTTGCGCGTTCCTTCAAAGGTCACCGCTTCGCCGTTCAGGGTTGTGTTCCTGGCTGACAAGGTAAACAAGCCCGGATTAAGCTCGGAGCCTAACGCTGCCTTCCCCTCGCCTAAGTCAATGATGACAGCCGTTGTGTACTCGCCACTGGCGAAGTTGTCATTCCATACGATAAAGGGAAGTATCCCCGCGTCCGGATCGTTTTTGAATGTTACGTGAATTGTATGGTCAGCCTCAATATTCGAAAAGGTATAAGTGCCAGCAGATAGAGTCACGGTCTCGCCGTCTACCGTTACGGTATCCACCATTTTGCCGGAATCGGGGGTAAACGTAAATTCTTTGTTAGAGTCCCGATCTACTCTCAGAACATCGCCGGGTGGGTTCGGCGTTATTCGGCCGCCCGGTCCCGCAGTGGCGGTGATTGAGAATCTGGTGTCCACTTCATTGGCTAAAGAGAGCTGCAGGCTGTCTGTAAAAGAAGCAGCGCTGGTGTAAGCCGCGTCCGGATCTCCGAAACTGGAAACGACTTCATAGCGGTCACCGCCCTTTTCTGTTGAGTTATTAATATAAACCTCAAAGGTAAGCTTGCCCTCCTCCAAGGTCAAGGTTCTTTTGGGTATTCTCATCTCCACGATATATCCTGTTTCCGTGATCTGGGTCCATGCAGCTCTGCCCGGAGCGGCCTGCCCTGAAAACACACCCGTCGCGCTAACGCGCCATTGGTTTGAGCCTCCGGTTCCGGTGCCGACATAAAACTCCAGGCTGTCGTACTGGTGATCTCCGCCAGCTCCCTGATATAGATTACTGTCATTCACAACTACTCTGGAATACAGGTAGTCATGGTCCCAAAGGATTCTGGCTGTGCCCGTGGCATGGGGTCTGGGATCGGCGGGCACAGTGCTTTTGTTGATGTGATGCTCCATGGTCTGGCCCCAGAGTGGGTCGTTTGACCCGAGTTCGGGAGTTCCAAAAATGGCGGTGGGTGTTTCATTCGCTTCTGCGTTCTCGATGTTGTCAGTGGCGGCGGCATAGCTGGTAGGCATTAATGACACCACCATTACCAAGCAACAGAGGAACGCGAGCATTCTGCTAAATCGTTTTGGCATAAATGAAAATCCTCCTTATTTTTCGATTCGGTGTGCCCATGGCTTACCGCATCGTATTCGGACACGTTGTCCATATGACAAGCGCCCAACTATATATATTATGTTTATCAGGCGTTCAATCCTTTAATTTACCTATAGAGTATATTAAGAATGAAAACGATTACTTCGAAGCATAGGGATAGTGTTGAAGTTTGCGGGAATTGCAATAAAAAATTCCACCTTATGAACAAGATACTACATTGAATTGGAAGTGTTGAAGACGTAATATGAGAAGAAATGTAAGCGCATTCTTTTTTTAAAAAAAGTATCTCTATTTCCTTGAGCGAGGTGGTCTGGTTTTATAGGTGAGAGATATGGGTTGTATGCTTCTGAAAATTAATCGAAGGGAAGAATGCTATGCGGAAGCAAATTACAATCCTAATGTTAGTTTTACTTATGACCTTCAGTAGCTGGTTTAATCTTGTTCTGCCATTTAGCAATCAAGCTTCAGCGGACACAATAACACCAACGATGTTGGCGCATTATCCATTGCTTGAGGATGTACAGGATATATCAGGTAATGAAAAGCATGGAACGGCCGTAGGAAACATTACGTACACCGATGGTCTCACTCTACCTGGGGGAACAGATAGTAATACGAACTACGTTCAGCTTCCTACTGGTATGTTTGATAATCAAGAAAATACAACGATATCTGTATGGATCAAGAGCAACACTGGAAGTGGGAACTACTCAGCATTATTCTACGGTACTCCAGCAGCTGGCAATAACTTGCCAACGAATTACTGGATGTTTAATCCATCGAATCCAAGTGGTGATTTTAAGTCAGTATTTACGAATAACAATAATGTTGACCAGCCTTGGACGACTGAGGTAGGGGTATCAGGCACTTCTACGTCACAGTACGAAGGTCAATGGGTTCACTATACGACGGTCATTACAGAACGCTATATTACAGGTTACATTAACGGTGTAAGTATAGGCACGACCGCCAAAGAGAAAACAACAGCAAGTTTTGGTACGGATTTGCATGCTTACATCGGTCGCTCCAATTATTTAGGGGATGCTACTTTTGCAGGCAGCTTTCAAGATTTAAGAATTTACGGAGAGGCACTAGATAATGAAGATATCGCTGTAGTATATGAACAATCGTTTAATGAAAAGCAAATACAACAAGGCAAAATAGAGTTAACGTTAGGTGATATATCGGCAGTTACAGAATCTCTTGAACTGCCTACTCAAGATAAGAATGGCGCAATGATCTCATGGACTTCTAGTGATGAGAGTGCGATTAGTGCAACCGGGGAAGTGTTCTTACGAGAAATGGAGCAACAAGTGACGTTAACTGCAACCATTTCTTTAGGTGGAAGCCAGGCAACGAAGGAGTTTATTGTTACCTTACTACCTAAGGATGACTCTATTGAGCAGATTGCCGTTAAGAATGTCTTGCTTAATGAACCTACATTTATTTTATCAGCGGGGGACAGCGAGATATTAGTAGCTACTATTTCACCTTCAAATGCAACAAATAAAAGAGTTATCTGGGCATCTAGTGACTCCAGTGTAGCGATTGTCAATTCAACGGGTAAAGTTACAGCTGTTAGTGAAGGTACAGTCACAATTACGGTACAGACTGAAGATGGAGAGTTTACAGCTACATCAGCCGTTACCGTTAAGGGAAAATCGCTAAAAGATGATCTTATTCTTCATTACAACATGAAGACGACTGAAGAAGTAGACGGTCAACTCGTACTGAAGGATGTTGCCAACAAGGCAGTTACATTTGACGGAATATTTAGAAATCCAAACAATGGACAATTCATTTCAAACAGTGAGGTTGGCTTTGTTTCCTTCAATGGTGGAAGCTCTACATCTAATAGTGGGCATGTTGAGATTCCTAAGGGCTCAAATGGACTAGATCTACTACACGGTCTGAATGAGATTACAGTATCTTCAATCGTGAACTGGACGAATGATGGGACGAATCGCTGGATCTTCGGTTTGGGTACTGTATTAACACCAGAAACGAACAAATATTTCTTCGTAACACCACGTCACGGTAGTGGATCAGGTAATATGATTGCCACAGGTATCTCTAAAAATGGCTGGCCGAACGAAGCATTAGTTACAGGTAGCGCAAACTCAAACCTTATCGGTGGGCAGTGGAAGCATGTAACGGTGTCCTTGTCCGAAGCTAGCAATAGGATAACGTTATTCGTGGATGGAGCTAAGGTTGCTTCGGGTAATGCAAAGGGACTAAAGCTGTCAGAAATTATTAATCCGGATGCTACTTTCTCTGGCTTTATCGGTAAATCAATCTTCTCAAACGATCCATACCTTCAAGGTAGCGTAGCTGATTTTCGAGTATATGATCGCGCGTTGACAGACCAAGAAGTAGGCGAGTTATATCAACAAGAAGGAGCAACTCACATCTCAAAAATACGTCAGCTGACTGTTGATGATGCAGCGAATCAACTCAACATCAGTCGTTACTTAGGTGAAGGCGATAAAAGCACCGATAAGATAACAAGAAACGTTACATTACCGACAAGCGGTAAAAACGGCGTGAGCATTACTTGGAGTTCCAGTCATCCTACTGTCATTTCTAACCATGGCACTGTACAACGTCCAGCTGTTCAAGCAGATAATGTTCAGGCAGAGCTTACGGCTACTTTAACGTATCAAGGCGTATCAACTACAGCTGTATTCCCTGTTACGATCTTGAAGCAATTCGATGATCAGCAGAAGGTTGATCTGGACGCTGAACAAATAGAGATCTACAATGCTGACAACGTTAAAGGTAACTTACGTCTTGTTGCTACAGGTGAACAAGGCTCCACAATTACATGGGTATCTAGCAGACCGGCAGTTATTAAAGGAACGGCTGAAGCGGCTGGTAACGCTACACAGCTAGGCTGGGTAAGCCGTCAAGCTACGGATACGCCCGTTACGCTAATAGCTACAATTACGAATGGTGCAGCTTCTAAACAGCTTACGTTTAACGTTACGATTAAACAAGCAATTGCGCCAGTGCAGCATGATGCTTACTTCTTTGCGTACTTTACAGGTGAATATGAGGGTGGTGAAGAGATATCCTTCGCTACAGCAGAAGATCCATTGTTCTGGAAAGGCTTGAATAACGGTAAGTCGATCCTTCAATCTGATATGGGTGAAAAAGGACTTCGAGATCCATTTGTTATTCGGTCACCAGAAGGGGATAAATTCTATATGCTGGCAACCGATTTGAAAATGGGCGAAAGTACAAATTTCGACCAAGCTCAAATTACGGGTAGTCATTACATGATGATTTGGGAGTCGGAGGATCTCGTTCATTGGAGCGAGCAACGTATGATCGAGGTTGCTCCTAAGACTGGAGGAAATACGTGGGCACCAGAAGCTATCTATGATCCAGTAACTGGAGAGTATATCGTATTTTGGGCATCATCGATGAAAAACACAGAGACATATGGTGATTATAACGGAAGACCTGCAGGTCAGTACAATGTGATGTACTACGCAACAACAAGAGACTTCTACAACTTCTCGGAGCCAAAGGTCATGATTGATGAGTCACTTCCGACAATTGATACAACGTTTATTGAGCATAATGATATGTTGTACCGATTCACCAAATCAGAAGTGAATACTAAAGTGTATGTGGAGAAAGCACCAACTTTTTACTATGACAAGGACGGTATTGCAGCAAACGGCCTTCAATACGACGCTGTTCCGGGTACACGTGATAATAAACTTGGCTTGATCGGAAATAATGGCAACAACGAAGGGCAAACGATTTTTAAAGATAATAATAAAGACAAATGGTATCTGTTCCTTGATTCATGGCCATATCATGTTCGATATACAACAGATCTGGATAGTAGCACACAATATATGAACAATGTATTAAGTAGTGATAAATATGCACTTCCGCCAGGACCACGACACGGAACCGTAATTCCAATCTCACGTGCAGAGTATGATGCTTTGCAAGAGAAGTATGCCTGGAAAGGTCCAGCACCATCAACAGACCCGGTTGTACATTACTCATTTGATGCAAATACAGTGAATGGTACAATGGTGAATGACATTTCTGGCAATGGTCATCACGCAACACTAGTAGGTGGAGCAACGATTAATGAAGAGGATCGTATTGGTAAAACGGGTGGTGCACTAGAGCTTAATGGATCAACAGGATATGTGAAGCTGCCAGATAACTTGATTCAATCCTTGAATCTTGAGAAGGCTACGTTCTCTACATGGGTTCAAATGGACAGAAATCAAGCAAGTCAAAGAATATTTGATTTTGCTTCCGACACAGGCAGACAGGTTAACCGCAACACCATGTACTTGAGCACACAAGGTGATACAGGTAGTCTAGAGTTCGCTGTCGTAACCCCTTTTACAGAGAAATTTAGCAATGACAGCACGCGACTGGGATCAGAATATAAATATGCGGTGAGAAATTCCGGGTTATTACCAACGAAGACTTGGCAGCATGTTGCAATTACAATGGATGAATTTGATGCCGTATTGTATGTGAATGGTCAAGAGGTTAAACGTAGCTCGACATTTAACGTTGAGCCGAGAATGTTACTGGAAACAACGATGAATTATATTGGTAAATCGAGAAACAGCTCTCATAGTTTATTTGATGGTAAATTGGATGATTTCCGTATTTATAATCGTGCATTATCCGTTGAAGAGATTGCAACATTAGCTGATGAAGACGTTACTCCTCCAGTAGAGCAGCCATCTGGGGCAGAGCTCATTCTTCACTACAATATGGATGATATTGATGGTGCAACGGTTATTGACCAAACAGGAAACTTCAATGGAAAATGGATGAATCCGTCTAAAGCAGAATGGATTCGTACACAAGATGCTGGTGTACTAAGCTTTACTGGTGGCACAACTAACTCTTATGTAGAACTGCCACAAGGAGTTCTCGATGGATTAACGGATATGACCGTTTCATCCATTGTGAACTGGAGCGGTAAAAACGCTGCCGAGTGGTTATATGCATTAGGAAGACCAAACAATAATACCCACTATACGTATTTCACACCACGTTATAACGCTAATGGTCTAGCTCGTTTAGGTATCGCGACGAATGCTTGGAATAATGAGTCTTCAACTTCTACCACGGGCTTAAAGAATAATGAATGGAAAGTAGTTACGACTGTTGTTTCAGGCACGGATGGTACACTAACGCTTTATATCGATGGTGTTGCTGTTGCATCAGGCTCAACGAATGGAATGACACTAGAACAAATAAAAAATACTTCAGGCAGTAGTGGAACCATCGGTAAGTCATTCTATACAGCTGATCCATACTTCGGAGGTATGATTGCAGACTTTCAAATCTATGATGGTGCTATGACTACGGCAGATATTACATCACTTAAGGCCCATTCAGATCAGAAGATTGCTAAAATGGAGGGCATGCTTGTATCGGCTGCGACAGAGAAATTAACGATTCATGATCTTCTTGCTGCTAATGCATCAAAAGATACGATTATAAGCAATGTAACATTGCCAACATCAGGTGCTTATGGCACGACAATAAGCTGGACTTCAGATAAGGGGAATGTCATCTCAACTACAGGTGCCGTAACCAGACCAGCTAACGCAACAGGTGATCAAGTAGTAACGTTAACAGCAGTATTTACAGATGGTACAGAGACAGTTAACAAAGCTTTTCAGTTGACGGTTAAGGCATTGCCAAACGATGTCACTTCTGTAGATGAAGCAAAAGTAGCGCTAGTCGTTCATAACATTAATGATGTAAGAGGTCATATATCATTACCAACATCTGGACTATATGGAACAACGATTACTTGGGCTTCTGTTCTACCAAACGTTGTTTCAGTTACTGGAGAAGTAAAACGTCCGGCACACGGTAGTGGAAATGTAGACGTGAAGCTTACAGCTACGATTACATTAAATTCAGCATCCACGACGAAGGAATTTATTGCGAAGGTGAAGGAACTGCCTGCTGATGAAAAATATGCGGGATACTTTTTCACATATTTCACTGGAGAAGGTACTGCAACAGGGGAGCAAGTTTACTTTGCACTAAGTAACGGTAATGATCCGTTGAACTGGCGAGAATTGAATAATGGTAAACCTGTATTGACCTCTACCTTAGGGGAGAAGGGGGTACGTGATCCGTTCATTATTCGTTCGCCTGAAGGTGATAAGTTCTACATGATCGCTACCGATCTGAAAATTAACGGCAATGGTAACTGGGGTAGAGCACAGACATGGGGCAGTCGTTCCATTATGGTTTGGGAATCGAATGATCTAGTCAATTGGACAGATCAACGCATGGTAGAGGTTGCACCGGAAGAAGCGGGTAATACATGGGCACCAGAAATTATGTACGACAAGACAACGGGTGAATATATCGTATTTTGGGCATCAAGAATGTTTGATGATGCATCTCATACAGGCGATGCTTATCAAAAAATGATGTATAGCAAGACAAGAGATTTCTATACGTTTACTGAACCGCAAGTATATTTGGATTATGGATATTCAATCATTGACACAACGATGATTGAGCATGAAGGAAAAGTGTATCGGTTTACGAAAGATGAGCAAAACAACGGAGATTCTGCTCCATTTGGCAAGATGATCTTCCAAGAGGTCGGTGACTCGATCTTAGATCCAACCTTCAAGATGATTAATCAAGGCGTTGGTAACATCAAATGGGTTGAGGGTCCAACGATCTTCAAATCGAATACCGATGAAAAATGGTATTTATTCGTAGATGAGTTTGGTGGAAGAGGTTATGTTCCATTCGAGACAACAAATCTTGCATCAGGTGTCTGGACATTATCTTCTAACTACAACTTACCAGCTAGTCCGCGTCACGGAACGGTAATTCCAATTACACAAAGTGAGTATGATGCACTCAACGGGAAGAACGTACCCGTTAGCGGAATTAGCTTGGACAAAACGACGTTGTCAATCGTAGAAGGTCAATCAGGGCAATTGACAGCTACGGTAACACCAGCTAATGCAACGAAAAAAGCAGTAACATGGAGCTCTAGCGATACAGCTGTAGCGACTGTAAGTGCGACAGGTCAAGTAACAGCGGTGGCACCAGGAACAGCAAGGATTACAGTAACTACAGTGGATGGTGGTTTATCATCTAGCGCTACGGTAACGGTAACACCATTGGTTGATGGAACACCACAAGCACCAAGCAGTGGTAATGGAAATGGTGGCGGTGACGGTAACATTCCTGCACCTACAGTACCACCAGCTCCAGGTGGAAATGAGCCAGTGGTCATGGACAACGGCCAAATAAACATTAAACCAGTTGTAAATGAGAGCGGTACTTCTGAAGTGAAGTTAAGTGCGGATACAATGAAGCGTGCGCTTGATCAAACGACAGGCGGTAAGCTACACATGCGAGTTGAAGCAGATGAGAGCTTGAACGGGCTAACGATGGAGCTCGCAGTAGATGCGCGCTTAACAAGTGGATCTTCTACGGTAGATCGCATCGAGATCAACATAGGCTCTGCAGTTGTAACAGTGGCAACCGAACTGCTTGGAACAGGAACAAGTGCAGGGAAAACGTTAGGATTGTCGATTAAGAAAATTGCAGCTAATCAACTGCCAGCTGGCGCACAAGCTCAGCTGAACGGTGAGGTCGTATACGATATTGAGCTAACGATTGATGGTAAGAAACTTACAGAGTTTGATGGCAGAGATGATCTCGTGATTGAATTGCCATACACACTAAAGGCTAACGAAAATCCAAACAACGTCGTTGTATACGATGTGAAGGACAACGGAGAGCTAAGAGTGGTGACGAATGGTAAATACAATGCAGCGACAGGAAAAGTAGAGTTCAAGCCAACGTATCTAAGCAAGTATACGGTAGCGTATGTTGCAACGAGCTTTAAGGATGTGAACCAAGACTGGGCGAAGGACGCGATCTCAGCATTGGGAGCAAGAGGCATTGTGAAGGGTGTAGGCGACGGTGGGTTTAATCCGAATGGTCAAGTGACAAGAGCAGAATTCATCACCATGCTGATGAATATGTTTGAGCTATCGGATGAGAGCGCAACGACAAGTTTTAGTGATGTGAAGCAAGGAGAATGGTACCATGGAAATATCGCAACCGCGCAGAAGCTGGGGATTGTGAACGGGAAACCAAATGGACGATTCGGAGTTCATGAGAACATTACACGAGAAGATATAGCGGTTATGGTATACAAGGCGATCCAAATTAAGCAACTAGCGTTAGCAAGTGGTGAAGCTGCAGCCTTCAAGGATGAAGCAAACATCGCAAGTTATGCGAAGCAAGCGGTAGAGGCAATACAGGGAGCAGGCATAATAAACGGTGTAGGTAACGATGAGTTTGCACCGAAGAAGAATGCTAGCCGTGCAGAAGCAGCAGTGATGATCTATAATTTGTTGGGTTTGATGTAGACACGTTAATTATAAGGCAGTTGCTATTGATTCACTCAGATAATAAAGTTGGGCGGAAGAACTTGTTCCGTCCACTTTATTATCTGTTTAATCAGTGAGCAGGAAAAGCCGTTAGATCCTGGCCTAAAGAAGTAGCTGTTAACTTTACCTTAATACGGGCTCAATTCTTCCCCTAAGATTATCGGTATAGGCCAGATTTCCATCCGTCGTGATTACGGCAGCCTCGATATCCTTCATATTATTAACTTTATGAATAATGGAGACCGCATCTAACCCAAATAATTCTGTAGTATATATATCGCAGTCGAGTGATCTATCCGCAATAATCGTTAAAGAAGCGATATTACTTTCGATTGGATAGCCTGTTCCGCTGTTAAATATATGATGGTACTGACCCCCTTTCTTCTCTAAAACTCTCTCGTATATTCCTGATGTAACGACGGATTGCTCCCGTATACTAACGAGTGCTGCTGCATTTCCTCTAGGTAAAAAGGGATTTTGGATTCCAACTTTCCAGTGACTGGACCCGGTGGGAGAATCGCCATGAACCAGAACATTGCCGCCCATATCGACCATAGCTGATGTAGCTCCGTTTTTCTTGAAAAATGACATAACTTGATCAGCAAAATAACCTTTAGCGATCGCTCCAAGGTCGATTTCCATGCCTTTTTTGAATAAATGGACCGTTTGCAGCTCATCGTCAAGCTGTATATGCTCCGGATTCAAGAGTTCCAGCACCGCTTTAATCTCTGTATCCTCCGGCACATGTGCCTCGCGGAAACCAATTCTCCACAATTTGATCAAAGGCCCTATCGCAATATTTAAAAATGAATCTTTATTCAGGCTGTGTTCTTTGCCTATCTTAATAAGATCATACAGTTCCTTGTCTACTCTAAGCGGATGTGATGCGGCTTCTTTTTTTAGCAGGGCAAGCTGCGATTGCTGACTGTTGGCACTAAATACTTGTTCATAACGGATGAGCATATTCACGGCTTCCTCGGCAAGCTCTTCAGCATCTGTCCCCTCGATATAGAGGGATATGTTCGTTCCCATGAGCGGTATCGTTCTCGTAAAAGCTTTCATGATAGCCTCCTATATTGCACATTGTTGTCCGTGATTGAGAAAAGTATGGATGAGGTCATGATCCACGCTATTCAACTTTTTTTCTCCATGATGGGCTATAAAATAATCCAGACTCATCTTCTCTACAGGGATAGGATAGATGTTGTATTCCGAAGGGCACTCCTTGATATGGATGCTTTCAGGCACAAAAGTCAGACCTAAATTATGCTTTGCAAGCTTGAGTACAGTGTAGATTTCATTGCTTTCCATAACGATATTAGGCTGTACCTTATAGACACTGAGCAATTGATCAATCTGTTTTCGGATTGCCGAACCTTTGGACGTTAGAATAAGCTTTTGATTCAAAATGGTGCTGATCTCAATTGTGCCCTCCGGGATGACTGCAACATTCTCTTGATATAATTCGCAGCAACGCGGAATGATGGCCTGGTAACTGTGCCTGCCCCAGTTAAACGAGTTCAAGTTAGGGGAGATACTGCTTGAATTTTGCCCGATCCAGAAGTCCAGCTCATTATTTTGGAGACGTTTCTCATTTTTTTCAGGTAAATCCTCGACAAGATTAATTTTATAAGCAGGATGAAGCTCCAGAAAATCTGGTAAAAAAAGGGGCGTTAAGTACACACCGAGGCTCGGAAGAATGCCGATCCGTATCACCTTATTGCCAATATCCGATACATATGAGATTTCCCTAATAAGCTTGGCGTAGCTGTTTTCGAGTGAAGTTAAGTATTGATAATATATTTTCCCCTGCTCGGTTAATCGGTACGGAAGTTTGTTGCGAGTGATTAGCTCACAGCCCAACTCAATTTCGATTTTCTTGATGACCTTTGTGAGGTAGGGCTGAGATATGTAAAGGGATTGTGCAGCCCTGCTATAGTTGCTGTATTTTAATAGGCTGTCAATGTAACACAAGATATCTTGAGATTCTAACTTAGACATGTTCCTCACCACTTGTGAAAAAAGTAACAAACTTTGAATTTGAGGTGATTATAACAAATTAGTTATCAAACTGCAATGAATAACTATTAGATCATTTGAGCTTTGATATGTTAGAGTTAGGCCGAAAGATTGAGCCTGACAGTTACGAGCATCATCTCGAATGACAGAGAGGGGATTACGATGAACTATTTAGCTATCGTGGGCACAAATTCGGATGTGTCAACTAACCGCATGCTGCTTCAATTTATGCAAAAGCATTTTGCTAGTGAAGCCCAGATTGACTTGTTTGAAATTAAGGATTTGCCTGCCTTTATTGAAAAAGATGAATTAGAGGATGCTGAAGTTGATATTCCTGTGAAGGTACAAGACTTATTAGATCAAATTTCTAAAGCGAAAGGTGTCATTATCGCTACTCCTGAGTATGACCATGCAATCCCTGCCGTTCTGAAAAGTGCGCTGGAATGGATCAGTTATACCACTCAAACCTTGAAAGACAAGCCTGTTCTGATTGTGGGTGCTTCACATGGTGCGCTCGGTTCTTCCAGGGCACAAGCGCATCTTAGACAAATCCTGGATTCGCCTGAGCTTGGTGCGAGAATGATGCCTAGCAGCGAGTTTCTTTTGGGAAAATCCCAGAGTGCATTTGATAGCAGTGGTAATCTCATTGACGCTCAAAAAGTGGCCGAGCTTGACGAAATCTTCAATGAGTTTGTTTTGTTTACGGAGATCACTACGGAACTGTTATCCAAAAGGACGTTGAAGAAAAAAACGAAAAAATTTTCCTGGCAAGAGTAGGGGGCTAATCACAATGAAAATCATAGCGATCGTTGGCACAAATGCAAAGAAATCGTATAATCGCAAGCTGCTTCAATTCATACAAAAGCATTTTGAGTCCAGAGCAGCCATTGAAATCCTCGATATTACAGATGTTCCGATGTTTAATCAGTCCGATAACCAAACAAACAGTGTAATTATACAATCGTTTAATGAAAAAATTATCGCAAGTGATGGTGTCATTATTGCGACTCCAGAATATAACCATTCCATCCCTTCATCCCTTAAAAGCCTGTTGGAATGGTTGAGCTTTGAAATCCATCCGCTGGCTGGCAAACCCGTGATGATCATAGGTGCGTCACAGGGAACACAAGGTTCCTCGCGTGCACAACTGCATCTTCGTCAAATCCTGGATGCACCAGGTGTCGAAGCTAACGTGATGCCAGGGTATGAATTTTTGCTTGGCAGCGCACATAAAGCATTTGACGAATCAGGCAACCTGAACAATGAAGGAACGATCGATTTCCTGGAAACATGTTTCCTGCGGTTCCTTCGGTTTGCCAAAATTTCAAATCAGTTGAACGAAGAAGAAGAATTCACTTATAATCCCGGTGTGTATGAGATCAATGCTATAGGTCACAGTGGCAATCTGCCGATGAAGGTATCCTTTAGTGAAAATAGAATTGAAAGCATCGATATCGATTCGAAGGGTGAAACCGAAGGCATCGCCGATGTTGTTTTTGTAAGAATTCCGAATAAAATCATTGAGGGACAGACACTTAATGTAGATGCTCTCTCAGGTGCTTCTGAAACCAGTAATGCTGTCATCAATGGTGTAGCCAAAGCGGTTAAGCTTGCCGGAGTGAATCCTGACATCCTGAAAAGACGTCCAAAACCTGCTAGCAGCCAGATGAAAGATGACGAAGAATACACTTGCGATGTGGTCGTTGTAGGTGGAGGTGGCGCAGGACTCAGTGCTGCTGCTACAGCTTTACAACAAGGAGCAAGTGCGATTGTACTTGAGAAATATCCTGCTGTTGGGGGGAATACGATCCGCTCAGGTGGTCCTGTCAATGCTGCAGATCCTGTATGGCAACAACAGTTCACTGAGAATCCAGGGGAAAGACAGACGATTGAGAATTTATTAAGTACCGATGAGAGCTTGATCCATCCAGAATATGTAGATGATTTCCATGCACTCAAAGAAGAGTTTACTGCGTATCAGGATAAGTTCGGCACAGAAAAGGCTTATTTATTCGACTCCCCACTTCTTCACAGAATGCAAACGTATTTTGGGGGCAAACGTACAGACCTGAATGGGAGCATGATCTATGGACAATACGATTTGGTCAAAGTACTTACAGACCGTGCCTTGGAAAGTGTAACGTGGCTTGAGGATATCGGGGTTGAGTATGATAAGAGTATCGTATTTGCTCCAGTGGGTGCCCTTTGGCGTCGCGGCCATAAACCAGTCAAAAGTTATGGCTCTGCCTTTATCATTGCACTTAGCAAATATGTAGAAGAGCATTCAGGAAAAATTATTACAGATAGCCCGGTCAAACAATTGATCATCGAAGATGGAAAAATAACAGGTGTTATCGCAACAGGTGTCAATGGTCAGAAAATTACCATTCATGCTAAAGCGGTTGTGCTTGCTAGTGGTGGTTTTGGTGCAAATACACAGATGCTCAAGGAATATAACACGTACTGGAGCCATATTGACGATGATATCAAAACAACAAATTCCTATGCGATGACTGGTGATGGAATATGGCTTGGTAAGAGTGCGGGAGCAGCGCTGACAGGCATGGGCTTCACTCAAATGATGCCGGTAGCCGATCCGGATACGGGCGAACTCTTCAGTGGACTGCAAGTACCGCCTGAAAACTTTGTCATTGTTAATAAAAAGGGAGAACGATTTGTTAATGAATTCTCTGGACGAGATGTCTTAACGAAAGCAGCTATCGAGCAGGGAAGTTTATTTTACCTGATTGCGGATGACGAGATCAAGAAAACGGCAGCGAACACAAGCCAGGAAAAGATAGACCGTCAAGTCGAAGCAGGTACCTTGTTCAGAGCCGACACCATAGAAGAACTGGCAGTGAAAATCAATATGGAACCTGAAGTTCTTAGAAATACGATTGAAAAGTATAACTCATATGTGGATGCTGGTTTTGATCCGGAGTTCCATAAGGATACGTTTAGCTTAAAAGTCGAGAAGTCTCCATTCTATGCCACTCCTAGAAAGCCGGCAGTTCACCATACCATGGGCGGAATTAAGATCGACACCCAAACCCGCGTATTGGATGAAAATGGTCAGCCGATTGCACATCTGTATGCGGCTGGGGAAGTTGCAGGAGGTATACATGCAGGCAACCGTTTAGGCGGTAATGCCTTGACGGATATCTTTACTTTCGGACGAATCGCTGGTAAGACTGCTGTTGATGAGATGAATGATTAGAATGTAACCTAAGAAATATATATCACTCCAGGTTCCATATGTAAAGAACCCGCTTAACACAAGGATTTTCGAGTGTTTTGCGGGTTTTTTCGATGTGGAAATGGTTTGGTTTTGTGGTCGTGGTAATACGAATGTTCTCAGACCCCAAACCAAGCCCGGTGAAGGGCATATACGCCTTCTGTAATATCCTCAATACTTAATCCACCAAAACCAATCTGAACCATGGATTGCTCCGCTTTAGCTGGTTGCGCCCAAAAGGGGGATACCGGGTAGACCTGAACACCTTCCTTCTCAGCAGTAGCAATCAGCTTGTGTTCATCCATTCCGTTATGTACACGCAACAAAATATGAAGTCCTGCATCCTCACCAATGATGGTAACTTGAGCACCCATCATCTTCTGAATCATTGAAATAAGTGTGAATTGCTTCTGTCGATATACCTTCCTCATCTTGCGAATGTGGGCTTCCCAATGTCCATTACTCATAAACAGCTCTAAGGTGTTCTGCTGAAAATGAGAGACCGTTTGATCATATAATCGGTAGTCTTGTTTACGGTGTAGCTCTAACATGGTCTGTGGTAGAACCATATATGCAATTCGTAATGAAGGAAGAAGGCACTTTGAAAATGTCCCCAGGTAAACGGTTCGCTGTTGAGTATCCAGGCTTTGCAGGGAAGGTATCGGTTTGCCGACATATCTGAACTCACTATCATAATCGTCCTCAATAATGATCCCATTCTGATCTGTTGCCCATTTTAGTAATTGCATTCTCTTGGCCAGCGGCATGACCATTCCATAGGGGAACTGATGTGACGGTGTAATGTAGACGATGCGGGAATTGCTTTTGTATAACTTATGGATATGAAGACCATCTGCTTCCAGCGGAATAGGATGAATGTTTAGACCTTTATGTTGAAAAACCGTCCGAACACCGTCATATCCCGGGTCTTCCATCGCGATACCATGACTAACGTTATCTATTAATCCAGATAACACACCGAGCAGGTATTGAACACCAGCACCAATTATAATTTGATCAGGTGAACAATTTACTCCCCTAGAGCTGTGCAGGTAAATTGCAATTTCAGATCGAAGTCCCGGTTCTCCAAGAGGATCGCCATAAGAGAACAACTTCATTTGGTTCTGGAGCAAGCTCTGATTGGATAACTTGCGCCAAGTGGCAAATGGAAAATGCTCGGCATCTACGTCACCATAACGAAAATTGTATCGAATCTCAGGGCTATCCTGAATACTGTTTTCCAACCAATTTTTACTCACTACATGGGACAGGGGCAATGCTTCCAGCTTCAAATCCATTATGTATAAGCCACTTCTAGGTCTGCTCTGGACATAACCTTCGGCTAATAACTGTTGATAGGCCATATCGACTGTATTACGGCTAATGTGGAGGTGACTGGATAGTGAACGAATAGAGGGAAGACGACTATCGGCTGGTAACTTTCCGTTCAAAATATCTTTCTTAATATAGTGATAAAGCTGAGTGTATAACGGATCTCCAGACTCTCTGTTCAACAATAATGTCAACTCAATCATGCTAATCCTCCTTGTTGCCAGAACTGACCCTATGATTTTGTTGAGAGTTGTCACTACTTATGGGGTCAATCGATGGTTACAATTATATCAGTTCCGGTCGAATTGAAAAGATATCAGTGCACTGGATTACTATTGTTGTAGGAGGAGAAGGAATGAACAAACCTATAGATGTTATGGAACGAATAGAAAATCCGTCAACACAAGCGGTGGAAAACTTCAATCAACACCCTGGTTTCTGCCGTATGTTTGCCCCAGACCAATTAACAATAGGGCTGTTTTTACCACTTAAATTCTATAAAGGACACATGGATGTTCTAAAAGGTCAAGCTGACCTTGTGGAAAGCATTGATCAACGCAATTTTGCAGCCGTATGGGTGCGAGATGTCCCTTTATTTGATCCCGGCTTTGGAGATGCTGGACAAGTATTTGACCCATTTGTCTATCTAGCCTATCTTGCTGCAAGAACCAAAAACGTCTCCCTAGTAACAGGAAGCGCGATCTTCACGCTTCGCCATCCGATTGATTTAGCCAAGGCAGCTGCATCCATTGATGTACTCTCGGGCGGACGACTTGTGTTAGGGATTGCTTCTGGCGACCGACCTGCTGAGTTTCCGGCATATGGGATAGATAGGGAGCATCGTGATGTGCGATTCCGGGAGACGGTGGAGTTTTTCCGTGAGCTTATACAGGATAGAACTGGCGCAATTCAATCTTCTCTTGGTCAATTGAAAGGCTTGAATTACTCCCGAAACCAGCAGCTGGTGGTATTCCGCTCGTTGTGACAGGCTCAAGCAGGCAGTCTTTAGATTGGATTGCGAAGAACAGTGACGGCTGGCTTACGTATCCCGAAGCAACGGCAAACGAATCCGGTCCTCAGATGCTTGGCCATAAGATTAGTGCCTGGCGTGAAAAAATACCTAATGGCATGTTCAAGCCGCATATGACCAACGAATGGATTGATCTTGTGGAAGATGTCAATTATCCGCGAACACCACTTCGTGGCGGATACATATTACGTACAGGTCGGGCAGGTTTGATTCAGCTTTTGGAGGAATGGCGAGCGGTGGGAGTTAATCATGCTGCACTAGGCATTCATTTTTCGAGTCGGCCTCCTGCTGAGGTGATTCAGGAGTTGGCAGAGGAAGTATTGCCGCTCTTTCCTACGCATGTGGGTCCGAAGCCGTTGTTTACAGGGTGGTAGAGCATAAAATTATTGCCTGATGACACAAGTGGCTTTTCTCCGCATTTCTGTTAACGATCAGAAGAGTATCGATCCGCTGACAGCGATAAGGTCAGGGGTTCGATCCCCTAGGTACCATAACGAAAAAGACGTCATTACGAAATATATTATGGCGTTTTTTTCGTTATGGATTGTTCAGGTAGCGAATGCGTAGCTTAGTCCGCGTGCGTGCATGAAGCTGTAAATCGACTCGATACAGCAGATCAGGAATGATGCCAAAGGTATGACACAATCTTTGTGTAAGCGCTTTAATTTAATATAGACAAGGGATGTCGACGGTGATAATATTGTTTCTATAAGAAACTATATTGTTCTTATCAAATATAATTATAAGGACTTCATTCTTAAGTATACGAATAACGCCCTGTGCTAAAGAATTTTAATTGTTTGGTGCTTGAGCGTAACGAGAGGGATGGGAAATATTATGAGTATAATTGAAACAACAATCGAATCTTTTGACGGTACTAGGCTGTATTCTAGTAAGAATTTAGTTAGTGATGCCAAGGCAACAGTAGTCATTGTTCATGGACTAGCTGAGCATGCAGGGCGCTACGATTATTTGACAGAGAAGCTGAATCAGCGCGGGTTTAGCGTGTATCGCTTCGACCATCGTGGTCATGCCAGATCCGAGGGACAGCGTACGTTCTATAAAAAGTTTGATCATCTTATTGAAGATGTCCATGTCATTGTCGAGGCGGCATTGCAAGAGAGCGGTGATCTTCCGCTGTTTGTCATCGGACATAGTATGGGCGGTTTTGCAACCTCGTCCTTTGGAACGAAATATCCAGGCAAGGTCAAGGGCATCGTACTATCCGGAGCGCTCACTCGTTACAATACAAAAGTTGCCGGAGAACTGCCGATGGAACTTCCTACAGGCACGTATTTCCCGAATGAGCTGGGCAGCGGCGTATGCAGTGATCCCGCAGTTGTATCCGCTTACGCGAATGACCCACTGGTTGAAAAGCAGATCTCTGTAGATTTATTTAACTGTCTGGGAAATGGAATAACATGGCTCAAGGAGAACGCCAAGCAGTTTACAGATCCCGTGCTTGTTCTGCATGGGGCCAATGATGGACTGGTCAGCGAAAAGGATTCCCGTGACTTTTACGGCGATATCGCTTCAACTGATAAAACACTCAAAATTTATGCTCATCTGATGCATGAGATCTTTAATGAACCGACTCGTGATGATGTTATTGAAGAAGCAATTACATGGATTGAAAAACGGATCTGATTTCAGTAGAGTAAGAGAGAGAATCTGAATATGAAAGGAATTACGCATGAAATTAGATTGGATGGGCGATCATCGGGAACTGATTGAGAAAATTATCAAATACGGTAATGCGTACTCGAACACCTATAAGCTGCAGCGAAGTTATGGTACAGACATGATGTTCTCGGCTTCACAGATTCAGACGCTGGAATACATTCTGGAAGCCGAGGACAAGGAAGAGAAGATGTCGGAGATGGCCGCACGTCTGGGTGTAAGCCGCAGTACATTTTCCAAGAACGTGAAGAATCTGACGGAAAAAGGGCTGCTCGAAAAATTTCATTTAAGCGGTAACCGCAAAGACATTTACGTCAAACCTTCGGAGAAAGGTCGCGAGGTATATGCGAAGTATACCGAATTTGTAAGGGAGCTTTGCTTTGATGAGATTTTCAAGTATGCAGATCAGATTTCAGAAGCGGATAAGCAGAACTTTGTTCGCATCATGGATCTGTTTGCCGACGTGCTCGTCTGGTATGGTGAAAAAGAACAGGAAGCGCGCAAGTTAATCAGAATTGATTCCTCTGAAACGCAACCTTGAAATTTAAGGCAACAGCCCATTCCCTCCGCGAATGTCCGTCATACAGTATAAAGTGCTTGATGCAGCAGAGGCTGTAGGACAATTATTCAGCAGGGAGTGGGATGTGTGAAATCATCAACAAAGCTTACCGGACGGGTTATTTATAAAGGAGATCCGGGATATGAAGCGGCGCGCAAGAACTGGGACCCGCATACGGACAAATTTCCCAAAGTGTTTGTATTTGCCCAACGGACGAAGGATGTATCCAATGCTATCCGATGGGCTCGTGAAAACAATGTACCGATCAGGCCGCGGAGCGGCAGACATGCGCTTGAAGTGAATCTTTCACAGGTGAATGGCGGTATCGTGATTGATGTGAGTGATCTGAATTCCATCAAGCTTGATAAAAAAAATGGAACGGTTGTTGTTGGAACAGGAAACCGAGTGGGAAGAATTGCAAATACCCTTGCCAAGCAAGGTTTCATAGCTCCTTTTGGTGACAGCCCTACTGTAGGGATCGGTGGAATTACATTAGGTGGGGGAATTGGGCCTCTCCAGCGTACCATCGGTCTTATCAGTGATAACCTGCTTGAAGTGGAGATGGTGGACGCCAAAGGAAAAGTGATTCGGGCCAATAAAAATCGTAATTCGGATCTCTTTTGGGCCTCGCGGGGAGGGGGCGGTGGTAACTTCGGAGTATACACCCGCTACAAATTCAAAGTGCGCCGTGCTCCAGCGAAAGCAACTGTATTTAAGATTACCTGGCCATGGGCTCAATTCGAAAAGGTGCTCAAAGTATGGCAGAGGTGGGCTCCCTCTGTGGATACAAGACTGGGCAGCGAGTTGTCCATCGGACCGAAAAAGGGTGGCAATGTCGTCATGGAGGGGCTGTTCCTAGGGTCAAAAACAGAGGCACTCCGTCTATTGCAGCCGATTACAAGTGTTGGCACACCGACAAGTTCCATTGTTCGTTTGTTACCTTACACGGAAGTTGTGAAGTTCTTATTACAACCTGATCCGACCGAGACTCAACGGTATAGCAACCAGTTCTCGTCCGGTTTTGGACGAAAACCATTCCCCGACAAAGCCATTAAATCGATGCGCGCCTTCTTGGAGAACCTGGAAGAGGGGCCAGGCGGATTCTATTTCCTCAACTGGGGCGGAGCAGTAAGTCGCAAATCACCTAGATCAACCGCCTTCTTCTGGCGTAAAGAGAAGTTCTATGTGGAATGGACCAGTACGTGGCTCAAACCATCCCATGCCGCCAAAAATATCGCACTCGCTCGTAATACTCGCAAGAAATTGCAACCATACATTGTGGGTTCCTACATCAACGTTCCAGACCAAGGGATCAAGAATTCCGGTCCAGTGTACTATGGAGCCAACTATGCCAGACTGCGGAGAGTTAAAGCCAAGTATGACCCGAAAAATGTGTTTAACAATCCGCAAAGCATTACTCCTGCTCGGATAGTGTAAGGTAGAGCCATTCATTTTTTAATAGCAGCTAGTGCTAATTAGAAGTTAAATTCATCTGTGTATTATTAATAATAAAGACACGTCTTTTATGGCGTGTCTTATTGATATTTATGGTAGTATAGATGCCAAAACGATATATGAAACGATACAGTTGCTGTTCGACCCTTGAATGGAGGTTTGGCTCATGTATGCACCGATCTTATCTACGAAATTAACTATTCCAGTTCAGCGCTCCCATGTAGTGGATCGTCCCCGCCTGTATGTCCGTTTCGGCGAGGGGATGCACGCTAAACTCATACTGGTCTCTGCTCCTGCAGGATCAGGAAAAACAATAGTAGTCAATCAATGGGTTAAGTCTTCTTCAATAGATACAGCTTGGCTTTCGCTGGAAGAAGCAGATAACGATCCTTCACGTTTTTTGACATATCTATGTGCTTCGTTACAGACGATTGTCCCCAAGCTTGCTGAAGGAATCATGGGATTTGTTCAATCTTCCGAGCCGCCACCGATCGAGACCATTATTACATACCTTCTTAATGAAGTCTCTCAAATAACAAATCATTTTGTACTTGTTCTGGATGATTATCATCTCATGACTTCAGAAGTGATCCATCAAGCGCTTGTCTACTTACTGAGGCACATGCCCCCGCATATGCATATCGTCATGACTACGCGTCAGCAACCCAAGTTACCTTTGGCTCGACTGCGGGCAAAGGGGGAATTGATTGAGATACGTGGTAGTGATCTGCGTTTTACTTCTGCCGAAAGCAGTGAGTTTTTGGATCGGGTCATGGGATTGAAACTTTCAGAGGAACATGTTGCTCTCCTTGAAAAGCGAACAGAAGGCTGGGTTGCCGGGTTGCAGTTAGCGGCCTTATCCATGCAGGGTTCTTCTGATCCAAATCACTTTATGGAAACGTTCAGTGGCAGGGACGCATTTGTACTGGACTATCTAATGGAAGAAATATTACAAGGGCTAACCGAACAGGTACAGAATTTTTTGTTGAAAACGTGCATGTTGGATCGATTATGCGGTTCATTGTGTGATGCGATCTTTGATATAGATGAACCAAAGGAACATGAATCCGTTGATTTTACCGGACAGGACATGTTGGAGTGGCTGGAGCAAGCCAATCTTTTCATCGTTCCCTTGGACAATGAGAGGCGATGGTATCGTTACCATCATCTATTTGCAGATTTATTGCGTAAAAGAGTACACCAGAATTCAAATTACGCCGGTACAGCTGAGAACGATTTGTGTGTTACTGAGATACATAAGCGAGCGAGCATCTGGTATGAGAAGCATCAAATGGAGCTGGAGGCTTTCAATCATGCTGTAGCTACGGCAGATACTCATCGGGCATCGGATCTGTTGGAAGGTAAAGGTATGCCACTTCTTTTTCGCGGGGGTGCTGCTCCTGCCTTGCAATGGTTGAGTTCTCTATCCTCAGCAGAAATGGATTCAATACCTTCCCTATGGGTGATGCATGCGGCTGCGTTATTAGTGGCAGGACATATGATAGACGTCGAATCCAAATTGCAGTCTGCTGAACAAGCGTTACAAAATACGGAACCTGAAAAGATCAATTCTGATCTCATCGGACATATCGCTTCCATCCGAGCCACGCTGGCTGTCAGCCGGCACGATGCGGATACGATTATTACGGAGTCACTTCGAGCACTCAAATATTTGCATCCTCATAATCTGCCCATTCGTGCAGCAACAGCCTGGACATTAGGATATGCATACCAGCTTCAGGGGGAACGTGTGGAAGCTGAATTGTCCTACCTGGAATCATTAGCTAACAGTATTAAGATCGGACATCATATCATCAACATGATGGCGACACTGGGCTTGGGGAATATACAGGAATTCAACAATCAACTACATCTGGCAGCTGAATCCTATCAGCAGGTGGTACATATGGCAGGTAAGCCACCGCTACCCATTGCATGTGAAGCCCATTTGGGTCTGGCGCGAGTGCATTATGAATGGAATAACCTTGATGAGGCGATGTTGCACGCTCAACAGAGTGTGCAGTTGGCACATCAATTTGTCCAAACGGACAGGGTTGTTGCAAGTGAGTTATGGCTCGCCCGAGTGACGCTTGCGAAGGCGGATCTTCATAAAGCCGCTATCATGTTAGATAGAATCAACGAAACGGCCCAACAGTTAAATTTTACAAAGGCGATCCCTGATATTACTGCTGCATACGTTCTTGTGCTCCTTCGTCAGGGCGATCTGAAAAAGGCAATACGATTATCATGGGACAGAAATCATGCGCTTAGTCAGACCAGAGTATTGCTGAAGCAGGGGAACACCTTGGAGGCACTTGGTATGATGGAATCCTGTCTTCGCTTGGCCATAACCAAAGGCTTCAAGGATGAACAGCTCAAGGCAACAATCCTTCTGGCGGTTATTCATGAGGAACATGGAAATAGAAAACAAGCTATCGAGCTCCTGAATGAGGCCATGATGATGGCAGAGCCGGCAGGCTTCATTCGTGTATTTGTAGACGAAGGTGTTGTTGTGCACAGCCTTTTGAAGAGGATAACAGTACGCGGTGACTCACATTTATATCTGCTTCAATTACTGGGTGCATTTGATGAAGCTGAGGACAACAGAATAGAAATGATTTGGGAAGAGTCAGAGGTATATCCGTACGTTTCTGAACTACGAATTGATCCGTTAAGTGTGAGAGAGCTCGAAGTATTACATCTCATTGCGCAGGGAAGATCCAATCGGGAGATTAGTGAGATACTTCATATCGCACTGCCTACCGTGAAAGGACATAACCGGATTATTTTTGACAAAATGCAGGTGAAGCGACGAACCGAAGCAGTTGCAAAAGCACGTGAATGGAAACTCCTGTAACGGGTGTATCCTTGAAACGATACTTAAGTATCTAGGGGCCGAACCCACTTCCCGATATACTCATGGCAAACAGGAACATATGGGGGAAAGATATGAGAGCTATCATATGTACGAAGTATGGATCACCAGATGTGTTGCAGCTTAAAGACATAGCGAAGCCATCACCCAAAGATCATGAGATTCAGATTAAAATACACGCAACAACTGTAACCTCCGGGGACTGCAGAGTTCGTGGTTCCAATGTTCCGTTTCTGTACTGGGTACCGATGCGTCTTTTTTTGGGATTCCGAAAACCTCGAAATTCGGTCCTGGGCGTAGAGTTGGCAGGAGAAGTTACGGCAATTGGCAAGGAAGTAAAGCAATTTAAGTTAGGTGATCAGGTGTATGCCATCAATGGATTGTCTTTTGGTGCCCACGCTCAGTATATATGCCTCTCCGAAGAGGATCCAGTCGCTCTGAAACCGCTCAACGCAACGTATGAGGAAGCAGCAGCAATTCCGTTTGGTGGAACTACCGCCTTATATTTTCTGCGCAAAGGAAACATTAAACGGGGAATGAAAGTGCTCATCTATGGAGCTTCGGGAGCCGTAGGAACTGCTGCTGTACAGCTTGCGAAATATTTTGGAGCAGAAGTGACGGGTGTATGCAGTACAACGAATGTGGAGTTCACGAAGTCACTTGGTGCCGAGCATGTTATAGATTATATGAAGGAAGACTTTACAAAAACAAGTCAGCGGTATGATCTGATATTGGATGCAGTTGGAAAAGTCTCGAAAGGTCAGTGTCGGCACCTATTGGCACTTAACGGCACATATGTCACTGTTGAGGGGCAAGGTATCGCAAGGGTCACTGCAAAGGATATGATACTTCTTAAAGAGTTGATGGAGGCTGGTGAGATGCAAGCGGTGATTGACAGACGTTATGCCTTGGAGCAAATTCAGGAAGCTTATCGTTATGTGGAAACAGGACGAAAGAGGGGAAATGTTGTGATTACGGTCAAACATGAGAACTAAGTGGCAGTGTGTCCTTTTTGAGTTGGAACGGAACCTAACGTCGTACAATTAGCCAACCTATTTGCAAACAGTCCTTATGAGATACACGAGGCCACCAAGTAACTGTGAATCTGAAGTGAACTTATTTTCAAAAGAACTAAAAAGCCGCCCTCGGTCATATGACCAAGAGCGGCTTCTTCACATGTTAAATACGCACGGCAGTTAAAGCGCTATTAAGCTTTAACTTGTTCTCCAGCAAATACTTCAACGTTCATTGGAGCGGCCATGAATGCTGCTGCTTGTTGAACAAAAGCTTGGAAATGCGCGCTTGTGTTGTGGGAAGCTGTAGCAGCTTCATCTTTCCACAGCTCGATCATCGTGTATTGTTGTTCGCGTTCTGTGCTTTTTGCCAAATCGTAGCTGATGTTACCTTCTTCTTGACGTGTTGCAGCAATCAGTTCTTTCGCAGCTGCGAGGAATGCTTGCTCTTGGTCCGGTTTAATTTGCAGATGAGCGTGAATGATAATCATAATGTATAACCTCCATATTGTGTTTGTTTGGAATGTGTTAAGAATGGGGAAACCGTCCCTGATATTATGCCCAAGTTGTGATGGTTTCTACAGGCAGGCGGTAGGATGGGTGACCTTCTTTGGCCGATTTACCGATCGAGATCAACATAACCGCTTGATAACGCTCTTTGTCCATGCCAAATGCTTCTGCGATTTGGTCTTTTTCGTAACCACCGATTGGGTTAGTATCATAACCGTGAGCACGTGCTACAAGCATTAATTGCATGGAAGCAAGTCCAGCGTCGATCATATTAACTTCGCGAATAGCGGAAGCAGGCATATTTTCATAATAAGGCAATACTTTTGATAGTTGCATATCTTTAACTTCTTGTGGCATATAACCGAGTTCTACGGCTTTGCCAAAAATTTCTTCCATATGTTCCGCGTTTTTCATGTCAATGAATACGCCAATGACTGCGGAGGAAGTCAACACTTGATTTTGATTAAATCTCGCAAGTGGAGCAAGCTTTTCTTTACCTTCAGTTGTATCTACAACCAGAAAACGCCAAGGCTGCAAATTGATCGAAGATGGTGCACGGGAAGCTTCTGACAGAATTTCAGTCATTTCTTCACGGCTAATTTTCACTTCAGGATCGTAAAGTTTAACAGAACGACGACCGTAGGTGATTTCGTTAAAATCATTGGTTTTTTGGAATTTGCTTTGAATTGTACTCATGCATGGATCTCTCCTCTATATATGGGTTTAGAAATTGTTCTGCATACGTTCCAGGAAATCGGCGAGTGATTGAACTTCGTCTTCACTGAAATCCTGTAAAATCTGGTTGATAAAATTGGTCTTCTCAGCTTTGTAGCCTTCAATCTGCTTCCGACCGTGGTCCGTCAAACGAACAAAAGTGACCCGATTATCATCGGGATTCTTACGTCTTGTAACCATCAGGTCCGCCTCAAGTTGCTTCAAGTGGCGTGTAATCGCAGCACTATCAATGTTAATGATTTTCTGCAGCATGGATTGGTTAATCTCATCGACCTGATCCAGCTCATGCAGAATTTCAAAGCGAGAGGAACTGATACCTGTACAGCGTTCGAACTTGGGACTGAGTTTGTTACCCAACACGTTCAACAGATTGATGATTTGTTCTTCTTTGGAAACAATACGTGTCATGACTAGACCTCCCGGGTGAATCTGAATCATGAACAACGGCGTATGTTAACCAATGATTAATGTTGCAGTATACAATGCCATTGCCTAATGATTATTTGGATGCTCTCGAATCATTGATGTATCAATATTTGATGCGTCAATCATTGATGGCTCAATTAATATATCATGCCTTTTATGATTTTGCAACAGGTTAGAAAATGTTGCTGATTCTAGCGTTATTATCCCGCTACGTATACATTGCAGTCCATATATGTTGTCCAAATGGGTAAGTTAATATTGATTGTGCATGTTATTGAGAATTGTTATCAATTGATTTATAATGAAATGAAATATACATACTGAGCGAAAATTACAGGCTCTTCATAAAGAGTAGCAAGAAGGTATGTCGATGTAATATGGCGGGAGGGAAAGTACAGCGGATATGAATTTGAATGATCACATCAGGTTGTGGAATCATGTTTTTGTCAAAATACTGGATGTACGCCAAAACGCTTTGCATCCTGGGGAGAAGTTGAAGAATTATCAACTACCAGCAAGTACCTATCTATATATCACCGACGGAAGTGCACGGATACGAATGGATCAACACAGATACATCGTGGAGGGATTCCACATCATTCATGGAGGCAAGCAGGCGTATTTAAATATGGAGACGGATTCGGGCGTGGCGTATTATATGATTTTGTACAAAGCCATCCTAGCCTTGCCCTGTGGGATGGAAATTCAGTATCTGATGGACCATGAACGTCCGTTTCAGGACCAATATGCACTTGTACCAACCCGTCCGCTACACATGTATCAGTGTATGGAGGAATTGAAACAGGAGTGGGAGCAGTCTACTAAGCTTGCAAAGTTACATGCCAAAACCTTATTTCATCAATGGGTATATCTTTTATTGACAGACTTACACGAACAATCCATTCAGCCACATAAACCGGATACGGTCACACAGGCTATTGAATATATGAATGCTCATCTCCATGAGCCCATAGCTCTTGACGTAATGGCAGAAGCAATGGAATGCAGTGTGGGGCACTTGTCGAGGCTGTTCAAACAAAAGTTAAACATCAGTCCCATCCAGTATCTTGGACAGATTCGAATGGAGAGGGCCGCACATCTTCTGGTGCATACCAGTGCAACGCTGCAACAGATTGCAGAACAGATCGGCTATCCGGATGCACATTCACTGAGCCGTAGCTTCAAAAAAATAAAAGGGCTTTCTCCAATTCGCTACAAAAAAGGAGTAAGCCAACGGTTAAACAAGTCGAAACACCCATTGGTATTGAACAACAAGCAAGATTTGCCCAGTGTAATGCAAGAAAATGCCCTTCATTCGTTACATTCCCATCTATATAATGATATTGATTATCAATATCAAAAGAGTGTTGGAGGGGAATTAATAATGCAAGGAAAATTCAAAATGACAGCACTAAGCATGATGTTGTGTCTCACGCTATTGCTCACGGCCTGTTCCAGTCCAGCGCCGTCTGCAAGTGGTACGCAAACAGAGACCAATGCGACTACTACACAATCGGGTAACCAGGCAACGGAGGCAGGGAAATCGACTGCACAGCCGGAGACGCGGACCGTCTCTACAATGAGGGGAGATGTGGTAATCCCGGCCAATCCGCAGCGTGTTGCTTCAGATCAATATATGGGGTACCTGCTGAAACTGGGCATAGTACCGGTTGGTGTAAGAACATTTATGCTGAACGAAGGATGGATTGAAAAGTCTGGCATTGCTACTGATGTTATAGCGGGTATTGAGGATTTGGGAGGAGAGTTCCCAATGAATCTGGAGAAGTTAGTGTCACTTGAGCCGGATCTCATCATCGGTTCCATTGATAAAAATATTGAGGATTACGAAAAAATTGCAACGACCGTCTTTTTACCTTATTGGGAAGGTGATAAAACTTCTGGCCCATTGGAAAAGCTGCGCCGGATTGCTGGTGTTTTTGGAAAAGAGAAGGAAGCAGAGCAATGGATCACGACATATGAAGAGAATATCGAAGAGACTAAGAAGCAGATTGATGGTGTAATTAAAGAAGGCGAGACTGTATCCATCATACAAATAGGGTACAAAGCGTTGTATGTACTTGGTGCAGAAGGCGGGAACTATGGTAGTTCCACGATCTATGAGATGCTGAAACTGCCTCCAACTCAGCAAGCACTCGAAATGAAGGATGGATTCGAGACGATCTCCCTTGAAGTACTGCCTGAGTATATGGGAGATCATATCTTCTTATATGGTTCGGGTAGTGAGGACGCCAAAGAGATCCTGAACAGCGAGGTTTGGAAACGTCTGCCTGCTGTGCAGAAAGGACAAGTCTACACCTATGGTTCCTTGGATGGTACAGAGGATGAGTTCGTCATGGAAGATCCCTATTCACTGGAGTTGCAGTTGGATAGTATAAAGAATTTACTATTGGGAGCTGAAAAATAGAGTGTAATCAGTTCACATAGAATCGGATCAGAACAGGGAGGGGACGTGAGCATGGAGGAAAATGATTGGATCAAACAACTGGAGCGACTACATTTCTCTGCTGTCCACGTCTGCCATTACTTTAGCAATCCGGGGGCTGTTCAGCGTCGGATCTGGAAAAGGTTCGCCATTTGCAGGGTCATCGCTGGCAAGGGATCTTTGTCTATGGATAACATTGTACATACGGTATCTCAAGACGAGTGGTTTTTGTTGAAGCCAGGAATGCATGTGGAGTTTCAGACGGATATGGAAGCACCTGTCCGATATCAGATCATTTTATTTTCCTGTGTTACACTTACCCGGCGTAAGAATGCTTGGCATACCGAGGCATTTGATCTCCCTGTGACGGGCAAGCTTAATGTTCCTTCCAATACAGGTGATATTCAGGAGATGATGGATACCCTGATGAGTGGAAAACACTCGTTTACGAGTCTGGAAAAGACGCGCAGGAAACATCTTTTGCATCAGTTGTTGATTCAGTTAATGATGCACGTGAAAGAAGCAACTCCCCCTGTAGCGGGGATGGATTTGGCACTTGATTATATGACGCATCAGTATAGGGAAGACATTCGAATTGATCAGATGGCCCGCGTGGCAGGGCTTAGTGTGAATCATTTTATAAGAACATTCAAACGGCAATTAAACATGACTCCGATTGAATATATATTGAAACTACGTATGGCAAAGGCCAAGCAGCTGTTATTTTCTTCAGATAAAATCAAGGATATTGCAGAGCAAGTGGGTTATAAGGACGAGCACTATTTCAGCAGAGTCTTCAAGAAAAACGAAGGAATCGCCCCAACGTTGTATATGAAAAATAAAGTGAATCGCATTGCCACCTTGTATTACGGGTTGGACGATTATGTGATAACGCTTGGTTTGAGGCCAGTATCGGCTTTATCCTATGGTCAGAGGGTGGCTCGACATGTTGCCATACCTGCGCTTCAAGCACACAGTCATCAGGGACTTATTCTGGATAGCTTCAATCAGAACTATGATGATTTGAGGCGAGTCCAACCGGACCTGATCATTACAAGTGATCGTTTGGAGCCAAATGACTCCCTGCATCGTATCGCGCCTACCACCATGCTGGAGCACACCAACCATTTTGGGGAGAGGCTTCTGTATATGGCGGACATTATGGGCCGCACCGAACAGGCTGTACAGTGGATAGAACAACATGCTGAACTGAGCCGGGTTCTTCGAGGACGCATTCAATCGAGGTGGGGGAAACAGAGTGCCATGTTCATCCGGGTGACTTCTCATTTCTACCGAATGTATGGATTGAACAACCAGACAGGGGCCCTGTTGTATGATGATCTGGGATTTTATTTGCCTCGTGATTTTCCGGAACAACAGTGGGCTGTAGAGAGTAAAGTTTGCGATTTGCAGTTATACGACGCGGATCATGTGTTTGTAATGGTCGATCCCACAGAAGAGGCACGTGCTCAACTGAGGCAATTACAGCAATCCGGTGCATGGTTGGCATTAAAGGCTGTTCAAGAAGGCCATGTATATAATGCAGGAGATATTTTTTTCAAAACGCTGGGTCCCACCGGACGCATGTGGGCCATGCGATATGTGGCAGAGCAACTTGGGGTTACCTTACGGTGATATTGTGCAAGAGAAGAGAGTGGAATAATCCATGGTAAGCCTGTATGCTTTTCCCTACTATAGTGATAATGATTATTATTATTAAATAGTAGAGGGGATTTACTACAAATGGTAAGACAGAGAGCAACAACGATGATACTGTTGGCCCTGCTTGTGCTCGTTCTGACGGCATGTAGCAAGGCATCAGAAGTAACAGAAGCAACGCCTCCGCAACAGGATACACCTGTGGAAGAGAGTGGTACGCAAACGATTGAGCATCTTAAAGGAACAACGGTTGTACCGCAAAAAATAGAGCGTATGGTGGTATTATCTGCTGCTTACATCGATCACATGTTAACGATTGGTGAGAAACCAGCAGGCGTTAATGTAGAAGTTCGTTACGGAGGAGATTATTTGCCTTACTTTGCAGATCAGCTTGCCGGCATTCCAACGGTAGGGTCTGCAGACAGTCCTAACCTGGAGGCTATCCTTCAGATTGATCCGGATGTCATCGTTATTGAGAGTCGAACTGCGGAGAGTACGTATGATCAGTTGGAGAAAATCGCTCCGACGATTGTACTTGGTACTGAATGGCTGGATTTTGTTGATGATACAACATATTGGACACAGGATCTGTTGACCATTGCCGGGATGTACAACAAAGTGGATCTGGCAAAAGAAAAGATAGCCGAGGTAGAGCAGCAGGCGAAGCAATTAAAAGCGAAGATCGAACAACTGGATCAAAAAAAGTTGGCTTATCTGCGTGTAAGAGAGAAGACCTTACAAATTTACGCGGCAAAAGGACATCCAACCAACACACTTTTGTATCATGATCTTGGATTTGTGCCAACGACTGTGACACCTGCCGAACAACGTGAGGATTTGTCCATGGAGAAAATTGCAGATGTGGATGCTGATTTCGTAGTTCTGGAGATTGACCCGAATGCCGATGAGTATGTAAACAACATCAACGCAAGCTCACTCTGGAAGGCAGTGCCGGCTGTCGGTTCAGATCAGGTCTATACGACAGACTCGTTCTGGTTGTTTAAGGGCTGGGGAGCGATTGGGCGAAGCGAGATTATCAACGAAGTTGAAGAGATGATTCAATAGATGAGACATTATCCAAGACATGATTATTCAGAGATGTCGGAAGTGTTACAGCAATTTTTTGTGACGACGATCCAAGTGGACTGCGATGATTCCAAGTATCCTTTCCGTGTGAAGGATCTGCTGAATGAAGAGAAACGAAACTTGATATTGCGTGAACAGGCTATGCAGCAAGGGCTTCAATTGGGCGGAAGAGGAAGTGCGGCCGTCGGTACACTTTTTGCCAAACGTTACTCCGTATTCGTGATGTCCGTAATTTCAGCATTCAGTCTATACGATACTATACTTAGCGTTGCAGACGATGATGTGCGGTTTGAATTGAATGGTGCAGGTGGCATGCGATATGAGACTCTGCTGGAGAGAACCTCTCTGGAGGGTGAAGATCCTGTTCAGCGCAGGTCAGAGAGTGGCTTGCTCAAGAAAAGAGTGCTGCTACATCTGGAACCTGTCCTGCGAGCGGTAGCCGTCGCTACAAGAGCGAGCGATAAGGTCATGTGGTCTCTGGTTGCCCATAATGTGCAACAATTGTATGCACGTATGATCAATGATCAGAGCATTTGGAAGACAGATGAACGGCTTGCAAAGATTCAAGAAGATCAAAGCCTCTGGCTGGATCGGCAAAACGATAATGCATGTACATTTGCCAATGAGCTGCAGCGCTTCGAACATTCCGGGTGGCAGGGACCTCCGTTCCTGATACGCCGATATTGTTGTTTGGCTTATCTGGTTGGAAACGGAAGTCATACACATGGGTATTGTAATAGTTGTCCGAAGCTGGATTCGGAATCCCGATTGCGTAAACTTCTCCAGCAGTGAACAGACACTCTTGTACCGCATGGTACGAATCAGTTTCAGACAATCCATGTTCTCTTCGGTTTCCAGTGGATAGAATCTATGATTGACAAGCTACACAACCTGCAGCGGCTTGAGCCAGCGTCTGCGGGTTTGTTGGCTTTGTACAAGTTCACGATACTTTTGCATTGAGGGATAGTATTCGTTATACTTCAAGCTATTGATCAATTAATCACTAACTATTGGAGGGCGGATTATCATGGCAAAGGATGCAGCAGCGTCGGTTAACCGGCGAAATGATATTATCTCTGCAGCAATTGACGTCTTCGCGGAAATTGGCTATTATCGTGCGACTACAGCCCAGGTGGCTGAACGGGCACAGATCTCACAGCCGTATATATTTCGTTTTTTCAAAACAAAAGAAGCTTTATTATTAACTGCAATTGAGGTCTCATGGACACGGGTGATTGATTCGTTTCGAATTGTGGTGGAGATGGCGACACCAGATCAGTTAGAGAATGATCTCATTGAAGCCTATGATAAAATTCTGGAATCGCACAAGAGCGAGATCTTGCTTCAGATGCAGGCGCAAACGATCCGGGAGGAAGTCATTCGTCAGGCTATGCAAAAAGGTATTAGTGATGTAAGAGCCATGGTACTGGAAGCTTTCACCGTTGCAGGAATTGCTGAACCGCTAAAAAGAACCATGATTTTTCTGGCAATCGGGATGTTGTGTAATGTATCTAATGCGCTGGATATGCCAGAGTTGAAGGAACGATAGAGAGGGAGGTAAAGTCCCTTTTTATATTTTAGTTATTGATCAATCACTAAATGGATGAAAGAGGTCGATCTACGATGAAAAGAGCTATTGTGATTGGAGCCACAGGTGGAACAGGTGCAGCAATTACGGAGGAATTGATTAGACGAGGGATTTCAACGATCGCATTTGGGCGCTCCCGTCAAAAGTTGGAGCAACTTGCGGTAAAATTGGGATATCCGGATCACCTGCTAATTGCAGTTGGAGATGCATTTCGGTCGGAGGATATTATTGCTGCTTCCCAGGGTGCCGATGTCATATTTCATAGTGCGAATGTCCTTATAACGAGATGGAGAGCAGGCTGATTCCGCTCGGTGAATCTGTGATGGCGGCGGCAGAACACTTGGGTCTGAACGTGGTTGTTATAGACGGAATCTATCCCTATGGCAGAAGACAAATGAACGAGGTAACCGAAGAACATCCGAAACAGCCACATACCCGTAAAGGCAAGATACGACTTGCCTATGAACAGATGTTATTCAGCACAAGTTGGAGCAGAGCTCAGGTGATGATCGTTCGTTTGCCAGATTATTATGGCCCATCGGCTAATCAAGCTTCCTATCTGGGTTCAACCCTTGAAGCGATAGCAAAAGGAAAGATGGCTTTTTTTATCGGGAATATGAACGTGCCGAGAGAGTATATTTATTTGCCGGATGCTGCGGTCATGGTGGTGGAGCTGGCAAGCAGAGAGACGACGTATGGACAGAACTGGAACATTCCTGGATCGGGGATCATCTCGGGTCATGACATCGTGCGATTGGCACAGAAGGCTGCAGGAAGAAGTAAACCTGTGATGGCGTTAGGAAGAGTGGGATTGTCTTTGATTGGACTAGGTGTACCCGTTATGAAAGAAATTGTAGAAATGTTATATCTGACTGAGGAACCCCTGATTCTGAGTAGACAGAAGTATGAGGAACGGATTGGCCCGGTTGTGGCAACATCTTTTGAGGAAGGAATTGCGTTGACGATTAAGGAGTTGGAGTTGCAGGGGGAGTAGAGGGGAATATATTTTTTGGAGAAAAGTAATTGATTGATCACTAACTGTGAAGGTTTCATAGGTATATTGAATAGGGGGGCGCACAAAGCTAGTCCAGGGCATAGAGTGTACTATTGTAAAATGCGGGGATTTGACGTGGTGTACAAGGAGGGGGGATTCTCTTGTGAGCGGTATATCCAAAAGGAAACGCAAAATTTCCTCAATCAGTACAGGTAAACGGAAAGCAAAAAAATCAAAAAAGCACTCTATCCCAAAGAAGAAGAGTAAGTCTTGTAAGAAAAGCAGACGTAAATGCAAAAAAAAGAAAAGTCACAGGATTCCTTTCCTTCGCGGCCCACGGGGTTATCAGGGAATGAGAGGATTCACTGGAGCAACAGGTGCTACTGGGTTAACTGGAGACCCTGGGTATCCCGGCATATGGGGAGCAACCATTTTAACAGGACGGACCGGAGTAACCGGAACCACGGGAAGTACCGGAATAACTGGAGTCACAGGTGCAACAGGAGCTACCGGACTGATGGGCACCACAGGTGTGACTGGTACTACAGGATTTACAGGTCCGACCGGTCCAACGGGTGAGGCGGGAGCAACTGGATCTACAGGAAGCACAGGAGTTACAGGATCGACTGGAGTCACAGGAACAACCGGCGCAACTGGAATTACCGGATTTGGTGTTACAGGCGTGACCGGTGCTACAGGAAATACCGGTATAACCGGCTTCACAGGTCCAACTGGAGTTGCAGGATTAGCTGGGGCTACCGGGTTCACTGGAGCAACTGGTCCAACTGGGATTGGTGTGATGGGACTAACGGGATCTACTGGTGAAACAGGATTCACAGGAGTTACAGGTTCGACTGGCCCAACCGGAGCGACGGGTCTAATAGGTATTACGGGTGCGACTGGATTAACGGGAAGTCCTGGTGTAACCGGAACTACAGGAAGTACTGGTGAGACGGGGCTAACAGGAGTCACAGGTCCAACTGGTGTCACTGGCACGACTGGATTAACTGGCGTTACGGGTACAGCAGGTACGACTGGACTAACTGGCGCAACTGGTACTACTGGAGAAACAGGCACCACAGGAACGACAGGATTTACTGGTGCGATCGGAGCGACTGGAGTCACTGGAGAGACGGGTCTAACAGGTATTACGGGTGAGACTGGAGTTACAGGAAGCACTGGTACTTCTGGAACAACAGGCACTACGGGGGCAACTGGATTAACGGGAGCAACCGGCGATACAGGCACGACTGGTTTGACAGGATTCACCGGAGCGACAGGAAGTACTGGTGAGGCGGGGCTAACAGGAGTTACAGGTACGACTGGCCTAACGGGGCCCACCGGGGGCACTGGCGAAACAGGAACAACCGGAACTACAGGAAGTACTGGAATAACAGGTAATACTGGTGAAACAGGATCAACAGGTACTACCGGATTACCTGGCGTTACGGGTACCTCGGGTGTAACCGGTTCTACTGGAATTACAGGCCTCACGGGAATTACTGGAGCAACTGGTGCTGCTGGCACTACCGGTGTCACAGGTACGACTGGTGTGACAGGACTCACTGGGGTCACTGGTATAAGTGGTGTCACTGGTGAAACAGGACCAACAGGTACAACCGGATTAACTGGCGTTACTGGAATTGCGGGCACAACAGGAACGACTGGAGTGACCGGTGCAACAGGTATTACTGGATTTACAGGTAGCACAGGTGCGATCGGAGCAACTGGTGCCACTGGAGAGACGGGTACCACCGGAGTTACAGGTGCTACAGGATCTAGTGGGGCGATAGGGGCAACGGGAAGTACAGGTACAACCGGCGTTACTGGCATAACAGGTACGACCGGTACTACGGGAGTTACAGGCATAACCGGCAATACTGGTGTAACAGGAGCCACAGGAATTACTGGAGCAACTGGAACTACTGGAGATACAGGTCAAACAGGGGTCACAGGAACGACAGGTGTGACGGGATCAACTGGCGCAACTGGAGAAACGGGGATTTCAGGTGCAACCGGAGTTAGTGGCACAACAGGAATTACCGGAGCTACCGGAATTACGGGTGCTACAGGAAACACCGGGACGACAGGTGTAACTGGAGAAACAGGGTTCACAGGACTAACGGGAGTTACCGGTCCAACAGGAACGACAGGGTTAACGGGGGTAACCGGAATCACCGGTGAGACCGGTGCCACAGGGATTACAGGTACAACTGGACTAACTGGCATTACTGGAACCACGGGTATTACAGGCGTGACCGGAGCTACCGGTCTAACAGGATTCACAGGCGCTACGGGATCGACTGGGGCGACTGGAGCAACCGGAATTACAGGTATCTCGGGAGTGACTGGCGTAACCGGAACGACGGGAATTACTGGAGCAACCGGGGCCACTGGTGTCACTGGAGAGACGGGTCTAACAGGAGGTACAGGTGCAACTGGTATTACAGGTCCTACGGGTGCGAATGGACCAACTGGTATTACCGGAACCGTGGGTATCACAGGCATGACCGGAGCCACTGGTGCGACTGGGATCACAGGAATCACGGGTACAGCTGGTGTAACTGGCCCAACAGGTGCGACTGGAGAAACAGGAAGTACAGGTTCCACGGGAGTAACCGGCGCAATCGGAACAACCGGTGCAACTGGAGAGACGGGGCTAACAGGTGTCACCGGGGAAACGGGTCTAAGCGGGGCTACAGGTGTAACGGGCTCAATCGGTTCGACTGGCCCGACAGGCGAGACAGGACTAACAGGTATAACTGGAGCTACTGGAAGTACGGGTGCGACGGGAATAACTGGTGTTACAGGTGCAACCGGAGTAAGTGGCACAACAGGAATTGCTGGTGTAACTGGCGCGACAGGATTCACCGGGGTTACTGGCTCAACTGGTAATACCGGAGCTACTGGCATAACCGGGGTTACCGGCGAAACAGGGCCAACCGGCACAACTGGCTTAACTGGCGTTACGGGTACAATTGGTGTGACCGGAGCTACAGGTCTAACGGGAAATACAGGACCAACAGGTGAAACAGGAATAACCGGAGTTACTGGCACTACTGGAGCAACCGGCTCAATCGGAACTACTGGAGATACAGGTTCAACAGGGGTCACAGGTACGACTGGTGTGACGGGACCGACCGGTGCTACTGGAGAAACGGGAATTACAGGTGCGGCTGGACTAACTGGCATTACCGGAACCACTGGCGTTACTGGGGAGACTGGTCTAACAGGGAACACAGGTGTAGCGGGACCGACCGGTTTGACTGGCCCAACTGGTGAAACAGGACCAACGGGCACAACGGGTGTAACTGGTATTACAGGAGTAACCGGAGCAACAGGTGTCACTGGAGAGACGGGTCTAACAGGGGGTATAGGTGCAACTGGTATTACAGGTCCTACGGGTGCGACTGGAGAAACAGGAATTACAGGTGCCACGGGAGTAACCGGCGCAACCGGAACAACTGGTGCAACTGGGCTAACAGGAGTCACTGGTGTCACCGGGGCTACAGGTGTAACGGGATCTACCGGTTTGAATGGCCCAACAGGAGAGACAGGACTAACAGGTATAACTGGAAGTACGGGTACGACGGGAACAACTGGTGTTACAGGAGCAACCGGAGTTAGTGGCATAACAGGAATTGCTGGTGTAACTGGCACGACAGGACTCACTGGGGCTACTGGTTCAACTGGTAATACCGGAGCTACTGGCATAACCGGGGTCACCGGTGAAACAGGGCCAACTGGCACGACTGGCTTAACTGGCGTTACGGGTACAATTGGTGTGACAGGAGCAACAGGCGTCACTGGAGAGACGGGTCTAACTGGAAGCACAGGTACGACTGGAGTTACTGGTATAACTGGTCCGACAGGCACTACAGGACTAACAGGGAATACTGGTGAAACAGGACCAACCGGTGCGACTGGCTTAACTGGAGTTACGGGTACAACAGGTACGACTGGAGCAACGGGAAGTACGGGTACTACGGGAGCTACTGGTGTAGCAGGCACAACTGGTATCACAGGGGAAACAGGTCTAACAGGAATTACTGGTCCAACTGGTGTTACGGGATTAACTGGAGCCACGGGCACGACAGGACCAACAGGACCAACCGGAGCCACTGGTGTGACTGGCATAACCGGAGTCACAGGTACGACTGGAGTTACAGGAGCAACGGGGAGTACTGGTTCCACAGGAATAACTGGCGTATCCGGGCCGACTGGTGCTACTGGAATTACTGGCCAAACTGGTGTGACAGGATCAACCGGAGTTACGGGAGTAACTGGACTTACTGGGGTTACAGGTACTACTGGAATTTCTGGAACGACGGGAGCAACTGGAGAGACGGGTCTAACTGGTGTCACAGGTACGACTGGTGTGACGGGGCCCACCGGGACTACTGGAGCAACAGGAACCACGGGCATTACAGGAGTGACGGGTGTAACAGGCGCTACCGGTACGACCGGAGCCACTGGGGAAACAGGTATAACAGGGGTTGCAGGAACGACTGGGGCAACCGGAACTACGGGAGTTACTGGCGTAACCGGTTCGACTGGAGAGACGGGTGCAACAGGCTTTACCGGCACGACAGGTACAACAGGACCAACCGGAGCCACTGGTGCGACTGGCATAACCGGAGTTACAGGTACGACTGGTACTATAGGGGCAACCGGTCCAACGGGTATTACTGGTGAAACAGGAGCCACCGGCACGACCGGCGTAACTGGCATTACGGGTGTGACTGGAGCTACTGGAATTACCGGCGCCACCGGCATAACTGGCCAAACTGGAGAGACGGGTCTAACAGGGGTCACAGGTACGACTGGAGCAACGGGAACTACGGGACTTACTGGTGTAACCGGCGCGACTGGTGCCACTGGCATAACTGGCACAACTGGCGTAACTGGTGTTACGGGTACAACAGGAACGACTGGGGCGACCGGATCTACGGGAGTTACTGGCGTTACCGGCACGACAGGTACAATCGGAGCCACAGGTACAATCGGAGCCACAGGTACAACCGGAGCCACAGGTGCGACTGGCATAACCGGAGTTACAGGTACGACTGGTGCTACAGGGGCAACCGGTCCAACGGGTATTACTGGTGAAACAGGAGCAACCGGCACGACCGGCGTAACTGGCATTACGGGTGTGACTGGAGCTACTGGAATTACAGGTGCCACCGGCACAACTGGTCAAACTGGAGAGACGGGTCTAACAGGGGGCACAGGTACGACTGGTGTGACGGGACCAACCGGGGCTACTGGAGCAACGGGAACTACGGGAGTTACAGGCGTAACCGGAGCGACAGGAACTACGGGTGCGACTGGTGCCACTGGCACAACTGGCGTAACTGGTGTTACGGGTACAACAGGTACAACAGGTACGACTGGAGCCACTGGGATCACAGGTGTGACTGGAGCAATAGGAACCACGGGTATTACAGGAGAGACGGGTGTAACAGGCGTTACAGGCACGACCGGCGCGACGGGAACAACAGGAAGTACGGGAACAACAGGAACCACGGGTATTACTGGCGTGACCGGAGCAGCTGGGGCTACAGGGCTCACAGGTGTATCAGGAGCCACCGGAAGTACTGGTTCAACAGGAGTTACCGGTATAACTGGCGCGACCGGAACAACTGGAGAAACAGGAATAACGGGAGCTACAGGACTAACTGGTGTAACTGGGACAACAGGAACTACAGGTGCAACTGGGGTTGCCGGAGTTACGGGAACTACTGGGGTTACAGGCATCACAGGAGCCACCGGCCCGACTGGACCAACTGGGGCTAATGGAATTACGGGGGCAACCGGTGTAACGAGTGCAACCGGAGCTACAGGTGCCACTGGAGCAACAGGCATAACAGGAACTACCGGTGCAACCGGCCCCAATTTTGCAACACAAGGGTTCTCGGCATTCCTGGCTACACTTTCGACAGCAACCAGCACTCAGTTAACCAACTGGACGACTACGGCTCCCTATTACGGTAATGCCAACTTCAATGCAACCACAGGAAACTATACCGTCCCGGTAACCGGAAGATACTCTATTGTGGCCACGATCAATTATGCAACGACTGCAGCGATTGCTCTATCTCTGGGTGCAGGCGTTAACCCAGCCTTTCTTGTACAGAGAACATCCCCAACGGTAACTACACTTGTCAGTGGTTTGTTGCCCGTCCTAAATGTCGCGATTACGTTACTTACACTGCGGGCAGTGCTGGGAAGTGGTTCGGTGACTTTGGCGGTAGAAGTGGCATTAAATGCGGGAGATGTGATTGGACTGTTCTATGCCGCAAACGGGCTGACGATTACGTTGAACCTGGGCAGTGGTGCTACAAATGGAATTGTTTGGTCTGTGCATGAGATTACCTAAAAACTTCTCAACGGATTGCGCCTATGGACAAATTCGTAAAGTTGTAATAAGTTAGTTTGAAAATATTCGAAGTATCTTTCGAAATTTGGACTAACAAGTGAGGTGGATTTCATGATTCCTATTTTGGGACGCATTAACGAATTAAGTCGAAAACAACGTAGCAGCGTCGGTTTGACAAAAGCAGAAAAAAGCGAGCAGCACGAGCTTAGAAAACAATATTTGCAGGCTATTCGAGGTCAGGTACTGACAACCATGCTGGCAGTATCCGTTGTGGACCCACTGGGTCATGATGTGACCCCTGAGAAATTAACCAACGAAAAATTGCAGCGCCGTGAACAAGCCGGCCAATAGCATTCCTTTAATAAGACAGGCCAAGGTTACATCTTGGTCTGTCTTTTTTTATTTTCTGCAATCATCCGCTCAGCAGGAACTGCATTAATAATCCAGTTAGTGTTTCGTGCGAATTAACAAGCATGTTAGATATTTTTAGTGTTGATGACAATAAAGCTACCGCGAGCTTCAAATGATCTCTGATAACTCATATAATAACGCTAATATATTTCAGAAACACAAAGAAAAATCACAATTACTCTCAATATAACTAACAACAAACTTACATCAAATAATCAAAGAAAGACTAGTTCATATATGTATCTCGAAAGGGTTGATGAATCATGAGCCTGGAAGCTTTGAATGAACGTGTGAAGAATGATCTGGCTTATTTGTCATTTGGTGGCGCGAACTGGGTACGTCCAAGAGAACATGCAGATGGTCATGTCTATGATGTCGTCATTGTGGGTGGAGGCCAGAGTGGTTTAGGAGCGGCATTTGGACTTCTTCGTGAACGGATCTCCAATATTGTGGTCATTGACGAGAATGCATCGGGGCTTGAAGGACCTTGGGAGACTTATGCACGTATGGTTACTTTGCGCACACCCAAGCATCTGACTTCCATCGATCTGGGGATCCCCTCGTTAACCTTTCGCTCATGGTGGGAAGCACAGGTTGGGCCCGAAGGTTGGGAAGAGGTAGATAAGATCCCGCGTGGGGACTGGATGAATTATTTACGCTGGTATCGGAAAGTGCTGAATCTGCCTGTGCTTAATGAGGTGAATTTGACGCTGGTTGAGCCTATAGAGAACGGAATACATCGACTTCATGTGAACAAGGCTGGATCTCAGATGGACGTTATACTTGCTCGCAAAGTAGTGTTTGCTACGGGAATTCAAGGTGGTGGACAGTGGCATGTGCCGTCCATGATTGCGGATAGATTACCTCGGGAGCTGTATGCCCATACGTCTGAAGCAATTGATTTTGAACGGTTAAAAGGTAAACGGGTTGCTGTTCTTGGCGGCGGCGCGTCTGCTTTTGATAATGCGAGCTATGCACTTGCCACAGGTGTGGCAGAAGCTCATGTATTTGTCCGGCGGGAACAGCTGCCTAGTGTTAATCCCATTCGTCAGATGGAACAATCCGGTATGATCGAGCGGTACCACGCTCTTCCGGTTGCTGATAAATATGAAGTGATCTCTCATTTCTTCAAATTCAATCAACCCCCAACCAATGATACGTTTAATCGTGCGGCAGCCTGGCCAGGATTCGAACTACATTTGAATTCGCCTTGGCTGAGTGTAGAAGCAACAGACCAAGGCGCGATTGTGCATACCGCACAGGGTGCATATGAGTTTGATTTTCTAATTATTAGCACAGGTCTTCTCAGTGATCCTGCACTCCGTCCTGAACTGAAGCTTGTGGAGCCATACATCGCGCGTTGGGAGGATTGTTACCAGGCTCCACCAGAGCATCGCAATGCGTTGCTGGACGCACATCCATACCTGAGTTCCGGGTTTGCAATGACCAGCAGGAGTGAACAGGGTGAGAGAACGTTGCACGGACTGTTTGTATTCAACTACTCTGCACTTGCCAGCTGTGGTCTGTCGGCATCGGCAATATCGGGAACGAAGAGTGCAGTGCCGAAACTGGTCTCTGCCATAGCGAATCAGTTGTTCCTTGATGATCGGGAAGTTATTTTACAACAATTCTATGCGTATGAAGAACAGGAATTTACGGCTACTTGGGTGAAAAGTGGTGCCCTCGCTGAGTAATCGCACGCTATAATATTGTGAACGTGTGGCATCTGATGCTGCACGTTTTTTTGTTTTTCATATGATGAAGGTTACACTTGCCTTTAATTTGTTGTAAAATGTCGGTTGGAACATGTTAAAGGCAGGGATAATAGATGAATGAAATGAACTATGAACAATTTAGAGCCCATTTGAAGAAAGCGTCGCGTAAACGAAATGTACCTTTGATTAAGATCGTAGCATTTCAAGAGAAATACATGAAGATTGAAGAAGTTCAATTTTACGATGTGGAACAAAATCATATGAGTGTTCGGGCCTGCAATACGTTGTGGATGCATCTGGAGAATAAATCTTTCCGTAATATGGTGTCCCAACATTTGCAGTTTTATAGAGATATGGAGAACCTGGGTCGGCATTCCTTTGAGAATCTGATCAAAGAACTATATGATACGTCTGTTCCTGTGCTGCTCGATTACAATCCCGCTCATTATTACACCTTGGGGCAGCTCGCTGAGATTCTGGTCATGGACGAGGAGAGGCTAATTGAACAATTGGAGATGGGCCGCTTCAAGGGTGCTTTTATTAATGAAGATGGCAAATGGCTTAAACCCAAACCGGATGCTATGGTTGTAGAGTCATAAACGTCATGCAGTTCCCATGAACAGCAAAATCCTGCAACGCCGCGCATCAAGCGCTGGAAGCTGCAGGATTTTTAATGGAGATTCTAAGTCGAAAGATGCGGGTTTTTGAATGTTTTTAAATTATTTTGAATGAAAGTGGTTGTTTTTTGAGTGAATTATGATACTATAGAAGCAGTTGGAGGAATGAAGATGCTGACTGAAGAACGATATGCTGCAATTATAGAGCGCTTACATTTACAGGGAATTGTGAAATTACAAGAGCTTGTTGATGTGTTGGGTGCTTCTGAATCAACGATTAGGCGTGACTTGATCGATCTGGAGAGTCGTCAGATGCTCAAACGCATCCACGGCGGTGCCGCACTGGTGAATGAAAAAACGCTGGAACCGGGCATGGAAGAAAAAACGTTCAAAAACATTCAACAAAAAACGACGATTGCCCGTTTGGCTGCACAGGAGATCGAAAATGGCGAATGCATTTATCTGGATGCAGGAACGACAACGTTAGCCATGATTCCTTTTATTGAAGCAAAAGACGTAACGGTTGTTACCAACGGACTTTCACATGTTGAAGCTTTGGTAAGCAAGCGTATTCGCAGTTATTTGCTAGGAGGTATGATGAAAATTCATACAAAAGCAGTCATTGGCAGTATCGCATTACAGAACATGGATAATTTCCGTTTTGATAAATGTTTTCTTGGAAGCAACGGAGTTGATCCCGAAATGGGGTATACAACACCGGATCCGGAGGAAGCCTTGATTAAAAGGCGTGCACATCAATTGTCGGGAAAATCTTATGTGCTGGCTGATTCCAGCAAAATAGGGGAAATTACTTTTGCCAAATTGTTTGATTTGGAGGAGGCCGATTTGATTACCGAGCAGATGCCAGAACATTGGCGGCCTGGAATCGCCCAGAAAACTAAAATAATTGAGGGATAACGATGATATATACGATAACACTTAACCCGTCCATTGATTACATCGTGGAAGTGGATGAGCTGAAGCTTGGCGGATTGAATCGAATGAATCGGGATTTGAAGCTCCCTGGCGGCAAAGGCATTAATGTCTCTCGCATACTGAATCAACTTGGAGCAGATAACACGGCTATTGGTTTCCTTGGTGGATTCACGGGACGTTTCATTAATGACAAGTTGCAAGAAGATAACATTCGGACAGACTTTGTTACGATTGCAGACGATACTCGCATTAACATCAAGCTGAAGCATGGAGAAGAGACAGAGATTAATGGTCTTGGACCTGCAATAAGTGCCGAAGAGGCGGAGCAGTTGCTTCACAAATTGTCCTCATTGCAAAAAGGAGATATTGTCATTCTCTCCGGAAGTGTACCTCCTTCACTTGGAACGGATTTTTATGATCGTCTCATTAAAGTGTGCAAGCAAACGGGTGCCGAATTTGTGATTGATACAACTGGCCCTGCGTTAATGGAAGCTCTTGAACATGCACCATTGCTGGTGAAGCCAAATCATCATGAACTGGCCGAACTGTTCGGTGTAACGATTAATACTCGCGAGGAACTGGTGTTATACGGGCGTAAGTTGCTGGAAGCCGGTGCCAAACATGTGTTGATCTCCATGGCAGGCGAGGGTGCATTATTCATTACCAAAGCCGAAGTTCATCATGCAAATGTGCCTAAAGGCACTGTGAAAAACTCGGTTGGTGCCGGTGACTCCATGATTGGCGGATTCGTAGGTACCTATGTACAGAGCGGAGATCTGCTGGAAGCTTTCCGCACAGGGGTTGCATCTGGAAGCGCAACTGCGTTCTCGGATGATCTGGCAACACGAGAATTGATTGATGAATTGCGTAATCAAGTAACCATTACGACAATCTAGCCTAACGGCCATATAAAAGATTTTTACTGTAATTGTAATGTAGTGAGGCCTGCCTATGCAGGCCGACTGAACTTAAGGGAGTGTACCAAGATGAGAATAACAGACTTGATGATCCAGGAAACGATGATCATGGACCTGCAAGCCACAACCAAAGATGAGGCTATTGATGAACTAATTGCAAGCCTGAACCGAAGCGGACGAATTAATGATCCTGTTCTGTTCAAGGAAATGATCTATAAAAGAGAAGCTGAATCGAGCACGGGGATCGGTGGCGGAATTGCAATGCCACATGCCAAAACAACAGCGGTGAACGAACCAACAGTTGTATTTGCCAAGAGTAGAAAAGGGCTTGATTTTGAAGCGTTGGATGATCAGCCAGCTCATGTGTTCTTCATGATTGCGGCTCCAGAAGGCGCAGGTAATACTCATCTGCGTACGCTTGCAGCTCTTTCCAGGTTGTTGATTGATAGCGATTTCATCTCACAATTGATGAGTACAGATACACCAGCCGAAGTTAGTGCATTGTTTGATGCCAAACAGGCTGAAGCAGCTGAGAAGGAAGCAGCCAAAGAAAAAGCAAAAGCTGAAAAAGCAGCAAATGCCGCATCCACTTCTACTACTGATCAGCAACAGAATACTTCTGGTGTGATTGTAGGTAACGCCAATTCGGAAGATTTTGTTGTTGCGGTTACTGCTTGTCCAACCGGTATAGCTCATACGTTTATGGCTGAAGATGCACTTAAAAAGAAAGCTCAGGAAATGGGCATTAATATTCGCGTAGAGACAAACGGCTCTGAAGGAGCGCAGAATGTTCTCACTGCTGATGAGATCGCTCGTGCTAAAGGGGTTATCGTTGCCGCAGACAAAAATGTGGAGATGGCACGTTTCGATGGCAAACCGGTATTACAAAGACCGGTGAGTGATGGAATCCGTAAATCCGAAGAGCTGATTCGCAAGGCCGTTAACGGTGATGCACCGATCTATCGCAGCCAAGGCGGAAATGCGAAGGAAGAGGGCGCAAGCACTGGCAAGATTAGTGTAGGTAGCAAAATCTATAAAGATCTGATGAACGGTATCTCGCATATGCTGCCATTTGTTGTAGGTGGCGGTATCCTCCTCGCTATTTCGTTCCTTATTGAACAGCTTGCGGGTGAGGATAATCCCCTCTTCCAGCTGCTTCAAACGATCGGTGGCGGAACAGGTGCGTTCCACTTCCTGATTCCGGTACTTGCCGGATTTATCGCGATGAGCATTGGTGATCGCCCAGCCTTGATGCCTGGTATGGTCGGTGGATTGATGGCGGTTAACTCAAACGCCGGTTTCCTTGGTGGTTTGGCTGCCGGTTTCCTGGCGGGTTATGTAGTTATTGGTCTCCGTAAGTTGTTCAAAGGATTGCCAAAAGCGATTGATGGCTTGAAACCAATCTTGCTGTATCCGGTATTTGGTTTGCTGATCGTAGGTGCCATCAGTTTCTATGTCTTTGATCCAATCTTTGGTTCCCTGAACACATGGCTTGTAGATGCACTGGGTAATCTGGGTACAGGTAATGCGGTATTGTTGGGCTTGCTACTTGGCGGTATGATGTCCATCGATATGGGTGGACCGTTCAACAAAGCAGCTTACACGTTCGCCATTGGTGTATTCACATCCAGTGGTAACACAGACGGTGCATGGATGGCAGCGGTAATGGCAGGCGGTATGGTGCCTCCTCTGGCGATTGCACTTGCAACAACATTCTTCAAATCCAAATTTACAGAGCAAGAACGTAAATCAGGCCTGACTAACTATGTACTTGGATTCTCTTTCATTACAGAAGGTGCAATTCCATTTGCTGCGGCTGATCCATTACGTGTATTGACTTCTTGTATTCTGGGTTCCGCTGTTGCTGGCGGATTGACACAACTGTGGAGCATTAATGTACCAGCTCCGCACGGCGGGATCTTTGTTGCAGCACTGGCGAACCACGCATTATTGTTCCTGCTGGCTGTTGCGATTGGTTCTGTGATCTCCGGTCTGATTCTGGGACTGTGGAAGAAGTCGCCAACGCTTGTGAAGTAATAAATATAAGAAACATCTCCTGGGTGAAATTCACTTGGGGGATGTTTTTTATTTCAGCTTTTTTGTTAGGTAGTGGAAAGTTGCCTCCGGATTTGTGTAAAATGCTTATTTCAGCTTTTACATTCATCTATGGTAAAATAAATATAATTATATTTTGAAACTATGTTTCGTCTAATGAAACTTGTGCAGGAGGAATTGGAATGTCTGATGTAATCAAAAGTCAGGTGCAGAAGCAGTTTGCGAAAAATGCAGGTAAATATGTGACGAGTTCGGGGCATGCCAAAGGTGAGGATCTCACGTTGCTCGTGGCTTCATCTCAAGCCACTCCGGATATGAACGTGCTGGATATCGCCACTGGAGGAGGGCATGTCGCTAATGCATTGGCTCCACTTGTTCAGCGGGTGACAGCCCTCGATCTAACGGAAGAAATGCTTCAGGTAGCTGAAGCATTTATCCATGGCAATGGACACCGTAATGTAGATTTTGTAGCCGGGGATGCAGAGAAGCTTCCATTCGATGATGATATCTATGACCTTGTGACCTGCCGAATCGCTGCTCACCATTTTCCGGACGTTTCTTCGTTTGTTCATGAGGCATTACGAGTCATGAAGCCTGGTGGAAGGTTATTATTCATTGACAACGTGGCACCTGAACGTGATGAGAATGACCAGTTTTACAATGAAGTGGAGAAGTGCCGGGATGCAAGCCATGTTCGAGCATGGCGCAAGACGGAATGGATTCATATGCTGGAGTATGCGGGCTTCCGAATGGAAACGATGGTTTCCTTCCAGAAGCGCTTTAAGTTTGAAGAGTGGTGTAACCGTGCGGCACTGCCGGAACGGGAGAGAAGGGAACTTGAAGCAAGTATGTTGAGTGCACCGTCCATCATCAGAAAATTTTTCAATTTTGAAGTGACAACGAACGGGAAGCTCGACAGCTTCCAAGGAGAAAGTGTGTATATCCAAGCGATTAAACCGACTCATGTCTGATTAGGTAAAGACCATTTAGCTGGCTGAGCAGTTTATACAACGGTAACAGGATGAATGTTGATAAAATAAAACAAGCAGAGTACCTTGAACAGGTAGTTCTGCTTGTTTTATTCTGCATATTTATAGTCAAAGTGACGGTTCAGGGTTTCAGTATAACTTTGGTACATTCGTCTTCATGATCGTTGAAAATGCGATACGCATCGCTTGCATTCTCCAGTGAAATTCGATGGGAGATGATCTCCGTTGGATCAAATTCACCAGCAGTGATTTTGCGGAACAATTCAGGCATGTAATGTATAACAGGAGCTTGTCCCATTTTAAGATTGATATTGCGTTCAAACAAATTACCTAACGGAAACATGTTGTAGGAAGAGCCATATACACCCGTAAGTTGGAGTGTGCCGAATTTGCGGATTGCTTTCATGCCGATTTCGATCGCACTCAGTGAACCGCCATGAAGTTTCAGCTTCTGTCCGATCTCCTCCAGCGTGGTTTTTTTACCATCCATACCTACACAGTCGATAACAACGTCGGTTCCGCCTTGTGTAATCTCACGAATGTGCTCACCCATATCATCGTAATCTTCGAAATTAAAGATCTCTGCATCGTTCAAACGTTTGGCTTTCTCCAGTCGATAAGGCAGGCGATCCACAGCAATAACGCGTTTGGCACCTTTCATCCAGGCGAACTTCTGCGTCATCAGCCCAATGGGTCCACTACCGAGTACAGTAACCGTATCTCCCGGTTTAACTCCGGCATTCTCCACGCTCCAATATGCGGTTGGAAGAACATCGGACAGGAATAATAAAGCCTCATCTTCCAGTTCACAGGATTCAGGAATCACAAACGGAGTGAAGTTCCCGTAGGGAACACGCAATAATTCTGCCTGACCTCCGGGGTGGTTTCCGTAACGTTCGGTGAATCCAAAATATCCACCTGTATGAATATCCGGATTGCCATTGGAATTATCGCACTGGCTCTCCATGTCATGATTGCAATAGAAGCATTCACCACAAGCGATGTTAAAAGGCAGGACCACACGGTCCCCCTTCTTCACACGTGTCACTTCTGGACCTACTTCTTCTACAATGCCCATCGGTTCATGACCGATAACGTAATCTTTGGCAGCAGGCAAGGCTCCCTGATAAATATGCAGATCCGATCCACATATAGCTGTAGAAGTAATACGAACGATAATGTCATCCTTCTGTTGCAGTTTGGGATCTTCAACCTCTTTGACTTGAATGTCCTTGATTCCCTGAAACGTAACGGCTCTCATCTTTCATATTCCTCCTTATATAGTGGGATTCTCTGACAATTACCCCATTTCAGCTTAAATGATAGATATACATACTAAATTAAACGACAGGCCATTTTACTTTACGCAAGGCATCGAGCAACTCAGGCGGCGCATTCAGATTGTCACGGACCAGATCCCGCGGGGTTAACGCCATCCACTGATTCAGCGATACATCCTCGAATCGATCACTTCGGAATATCTCCAAAAACCATAAAGTGTCTGTGCCGGTATTTTGTATATAGTGTCCCATTGCGACAGGAACATATCCGACATCTCCAGCCCGATAGTCAAATGTGCGAGCAATGCCATTGCCTCCAAAGACAGTCATTCTCCCTTGTCCTGTCAGATAGTATTGCCATTCATCTGCATTGGGATGCCAGTGCAGTTCACGCATGGCGCCAGGTCGGATCTCAACGAGTGCGGCTGCAACGGTAGTTGAGATGGGGAAGTTGGTGGAGTCGACAATCCGGACGCTTCCGCCGGGGGTAATGAGTGGTTCCTGGGCCAGCAATCGGTGTTTGAATGTGAGAGGAACGGTACCATATGGCGACTGAACTTCTTGGCTCTCGATGGAACCCGGGACGGTATCTTGGAAAATGTAGACCTGTTCCTTCGGCATTGACTGAAAAGCGGATTCGGGCACGCCGAAATTGACAGACAATACCTCTGGTGGGGTATGGGCAAACCAATCGGATATGGATAACGTATTCAGATCGGAGAAGGACCCGTCATCAAACACAAGCAGAAATTCACAACCATCCTCCAGTCCCTGAATGGAATGGGGTAGACCCTTGGGGAAAAACCAGAGATCGCCAGGCCCGACATCCGCAATAAAATTACGTCCGTTCTGATCTACCGAAGTGATTCTTGCCGTTCCCCAGATCATATAGGCCCACTCGGATTGCTGATGCCAGTGCAATTCCCTTACACCTCCCGGTGTCAGGCTCATGTTCACACCTGCCAGTGTAGTGGCAATAGGGAGATCCCGTACGGTGATTTCACGTGACCAACCCCCATGGTTCAATTGCATATGGGTATCGGAAAAAGACATTCTCAGATTGGGCAATAACCCGTTATCGGTTGCCGGAGGTACCAGCATATCGGGGTTTTGTATATCTCTCATGACGTCTCTGGGTCCCAGATCAGGTCCACCAGCGCCATCACTGCGAATGGGTTGCGGGATAATAAATGATTTTTCGTTAGGTTGCTGTCCTTTAGTCATTGAGTGATCCCTCCAGATTCAATAACATATCACACGCGACATTGTATCGTTATGTTTACACCTATGAATCAGGGCCTGGATAATATGAGGGACAAACGACAAAAAAAGACGTGACCGCATGCGGTCACGTCTTTATACGGATGTGAGAAAGTCGAACAATCCATGAATCCGGTTATCGAATCAAATGAAGGCAGAATTCCAGATCGGATTGCAGATGCTCTTTCATCAGTCGTTCGGCAGTCTGCCCGTCATGTGCCTTGATCGCTTCACAGATCTGATGATGCTCTTCAATGAGGAAGGGGCGCTGATAATACACAACCGTCTGACGGAATAGATAAATGACGGATTGCATTTTGTCGAAGAGATCAATCATCAATGCGTTATTACTCGCGCGCATGATGATTTCGTGAAACTCTTTATTGGCTTCCATAATCTCTTCTTTGCTTCCGGTATGTCCCACTTGAACGCAATGCTCAAGAGCCGCCACTTCCTGGGCGGATAAGAAGGCAGCTGCAGATTGAGCTGCATGTCCCTCCAGTAACTTCCGTAATTCAAACGTATTTCTTAGATCGGTCTCGGTTAGCTTGACGACCCGTTTGTTCACGACTAATCCTTCCTGTTCCAGCCGGCGGATGGATTCTCGGATCGGAGTCCGGCTGACATTCAGATCGGTCGCCAGCTTCTCTTCCACAAGTTTGGTTCCCGGAGAAAGGGTGCCTTGCAAAATCATGTCCCGCAGAACTTCATAGGCCTGCTGATAAGCTGGACGGGACTTGTCCGTACTTGGTTGCATTGTATTTCACCTCTCCCTTTACTTTAGCGAAAAAGAAGGCAATAAACAACAAGATTAAAAACCAAATTTTAATTTTCGGATACATAAATAATAAAATTGTATACAAAAATTATAATGTTGTGTACAATAACGAATGTGAACAGGAATGATAGCGATTACAAGAGTGAAAAGCGAAGAATTTAGGCTGGAGGGATTGCAAGATGAAGAAACGAATTGGATTTATTGGACTCGGTATTATGGGACGTCCTATGTCATTGAACCTGATCCGGGCGGGATATGATGTAAGCGTATACGATATTAATCAAACGGCTGTGATGTCATTGGCTGATGCAGGAGCGCGAGGCGCAGCATCTCCGAAAGAGGTGGCTGAGCATAGTGATGTCATCTTCACGATGCTGCCCAACTCAGAGCATGTCCGCACCGTTATAACGGGCGAACAAGGTGTGCTGGCAGGAGCCAATACGGGAAGTATCATTATCGACATGAGCTCAATCTCGCCGGTCGTTTCCAAAGAGCTGGCTCAGCTTGTATCCAAATCAGGCTTGCATATGTTGGATGCGCCCGTAAGTGGTGGGGAACCCAAAGCTATAGATGGTACACTCGCCATCATGGTGGGTGGCAATGAAATGATTTTCGAATCTGTGAAAGAGGTTCTGCAAGTGGTCGGACAGGATGTAACGCGAGTGGGGGATAATGGTTCAGGTGCAACAGCCAAGCTGGCGAATCAGATTATCGTGAACCTGAATATTGCCGCCATGTCCGAAGCGCTTGTATTTGCAGCCAAGGCTGGCATTGATGTAGAGAAGATGTATCAGGCAATCCGTAGTGGCCTTGCTGGAAGTGCGGTACTGGATGCAAAAGTACCACTCATTCTGGATCGTAACTTTGTCGCTGGAGGACGGATTGATATTAATCTCAAAGACATGACCAATGTGATGGAAACGGCGCATGATATCGGTGTTCCTTTACCGCTTAGCAGTCAGTTGCTGGAGATTTTCCATGCACTGAAGATTGATGGTAAAGCCGCAGATGACCATGGCGGAATCGTTCAGTATTTTGAGAAACTCGCAGGTGTAGAAGTGAATCGGGTCCAATAAAAATTCAAAAAAGAAAAAAGAATTTTAATAGATATAGATATGAGGTGGAGAGACATGACCTATCAGACGTTATCGGATATCCCCGCAGCTCTTCGGACGGAAAACTCTTCTGAAGGAGTGCGAGGACAGATTAAACAATTGCAGGATGCGAGGGCTCGCAAAATTATCGTGCTGGATGATGACCCAACCGGTGTACAGACGGTTCATGATATTGATGTGTTGACACAGTGGGACAAGCCACTGTTGCAGGAGGCGTTTCGATCCTCTGAATCGTTGTTCTATATTTTGACCAATACACGAGGGCTGGATGCAGATACAGCGGAACGTATTAATCGGGAGATTGCTCGCAATGTGCAGGAGGTTGCAGCAGAGGAAGGAACGAATTTCACCTTTGTGAGTCGTAGTGACTCCATGCTACGTGGTTATTATCCGCTGGAGACGGATGTGCTAGCCGAAGAAGTGGCGCGTGTCAGCGGACGTGCATATGACGGACAACTGATCATTCCGGCCTTTTTCGAGGCAGGACGGGTTACGATAGGCAACACGCATTATATGGTTGAAGGCGAACAGTTGATTTCAGTTCATGAGACGGAATTTGCCAAGGATAAAGTATTTGGGTATGAGCATGGAGATCTGCCATCGTGGGTAGAGGAGAAGACTTCAGGCCGTATTAAGGCTAGTCGCTGCCTCACCATTTCACTGGAGGAAATCCGTCAAGGAGTCGATATAGTCAAAGCGATTTTGCTAAAAGCCGAAAGCAATGTACCGATTATCGTGAATGCGCTCTCTTATGCAGACATGGATGTACTTTCTCTGGCTTTGCTTCAAGCAGAGGATGAGGGGAAAGCTTTTATTTTTCGGACGGCGGCCTCCTTTGTCAAATCGTATGCAGGCATCTCGGATCAGGCATTTCTGCCGAAAGAGCAGCTGATCGCAAGCGGACAGGAACAACATGGCGGAATCGTTGTTGTTGGTTCCTATGTGCAGAAGACGACTCGTCAACTGGAACAACTGCTTACGTTTCCGGGCATCATCAGTCTGGAGATCGATGTGGAGCGTGTATTAACGCCGGATGGATATACGGAAGAAATTCGACGTGTGATTGGTGAAGCGAACAGACAGCTTGCGGAGGGCAACAATGTTGTTGTATACAGCAGCCGTAAGCTCATCACCGTAGAAGGACATGAGGGCAATTTCAAGATCAGTCAGACGGTATCATCCGCGTTGGTCGAGATTGTGCAATCTCTTGAAGTCGTACCGAAGTTCATTATTGCCAAAGGTGGCATTACATCCAGTGATGTGGCAACAAAAGGTCTGGGCATACGCAAAGCAAGGGTGCTCGGTCAAGTGGCTGCGGGCATTCCGGTATGGTTGACAGGGGAAGAAGCCAAATTCAGTGGTATCCCATATATCGTGTTTCCAGGGAATGTTGGCGGGGAACGTGCGCTACTGGAGACGGTAGAGAAGATCGAAGCTTAAGCTTAATACGAAGGTGCGCAGTGTTCAGGTCGTTTGGGCCAGTGTAATTCTGCGTGCTGACACAACATAACAACTTGGGGGAGGCTATTCGGATGTATTCCGTATTCGGTCTTAGTCATGATGCAAGTCTGCTGCTCTACGCACTGATATCCATTCTTGGATTGATTCTGTTAATTGCCAAATTTAAAATGAATCCATTTGTTGCCCTAATCGTGGGCGCTGTCTTTATGGGATTGATCTCGGGTATGCCGTTCACGGATATCGTGAAATCCTATCAGGAAGGTGTTGCAAGCGTTCTCGGATTCATCGCGATTGTTCTGGGACTTGGAACGATGCTCGGGAAACTCATGGCCGAGTCTGGTGGGGCCGAACGAATAGCCCAGACACTCGTTCGTGTCTTCGGTGAGAAGAACGTACACTGGGCGATGATGGTTGTTGCGCTGATCTGTGGTATTCCGGTATTTATCCAGGTTGGAATCGTGCTACTCTTCCCGCTGGTATTTGTTATTGCGAAGCATACAGGGACGTCGCTAATCAAAATCGGACTTTCACTTGTCGCGGGTCTTGCCGTGGTACACAGTCTGATTCCGCCTCATCCGGCGGCGATGCTCGCGGTAGGAATATTCAATGCCGATGTTGGTAAAACAATATTCCTGGCTCTGATTGTATCCCTTCCAGCCGCAGCAATTGCAGGTCCGCTCTATGGAACATGGATTTCCAAGCGGATCAAAGTCGAGACTTCAAGTGAGCTAATGGAACAGTTCACTGAGACCAAAGATCGGGAACTGCCTGGTTTCGGCATCACCCTCTTTACGATCTTGCTTCCGGTGATTCTGATGTTGCTCGCTACGATTGTGGATCTGATTTTACCAGAGACAAACGGATTCCGTCAGGTCGTTGATTTCATCGGTAGTCCGATTATTGCACTGCTGCTCGCTTTGCTCTTTTCCTTTTATTCTTTTGGATATGCACGTGGTTTCAGCAAACAGCAGATATTGAAATATACAAATGATTGCTTGGGCCCAGTTGCTTCCATTATCTTGCTGATCGGTGCAGGAGGCGGATTCAACCGTATCCTGACAGACAGCGGTGTAGGTGACGCGATAGCGGGTTTTGCCCAAAGTGCGCATCTGTCGCCACTCGTGCTGGCCTTTGTTATTGCCGGATTGATTCGTGCGGCGGTAGGTTCAGCTACGGTTGCTATGACAACAGCGGCGGGCATTGTGGCTCCAATCGCTATGACGATGCCGGGGGTAAGTCCGGAGTTGCTGGTGCTCGCAACGGGAGCAGGTTCAATTATTTTGTCCCATGTGAATGATTCGGGATTCTGGATTGTCAAAGAGTATTTGAATCTGTCTGTGCCGCAGACACTTAAGACATGGACGGTCATGGAGACCATTCTCGGATTTGCCGCCTTTGGCATGGTGTTATTGTTGAGTGTCTTTATCTAACAAGGAAAAAAACCATAAAGCCTATAACAAAAAAACACGCCGCTATGGCGTGTTTTTTTGTTATGTTTACTGCTTACGGGCCATCATGGTTAAGATGGGGTGATTGTAGTCTTTCCAGACTGCGTTGTACGAAAACGCTGTTCATAAATCTCGTTTACCCGGTTCAAAACAGCAGGGCCTTGCTCTGTGAAACGAAGCACTGTCGCTTTATTTTTAACCAGGAACGCACCGGATTCGAGTCCGGTTGGGGATAAGGCCGCATTGTAGAGCAACGAAGCGCCATGGCTTGGATGAGGAAAGAACCATTTCATGATAGGTTTGATATAGAAGGGCAGGCCGGATGTTTTGTTGCCCCTTAGCGTGTTATTTCCACCGGGATCTACGCTTAGTAATTGTATGCCATACGCACTGGCAGACTTGGCAGCCTCGCGTGTCCATAGGGATAAGCCGAGCTTCGAGGTGGCATAAGGACCAAACAGCTTTTTGAATTCGGCTGGACGTTCCAGGATGTTCAGATCAAATTGTCTGACCATATTGAACGAGGTGGTGGAAGTATTAATAACTGTTTTCATCTGTCCTTTGAGTAATAGCTCAACTAATTCCATGTAGATGATGTAAGGGACTACCGTCTGAAGTTCAAAGTGCAGTTCATGCCCCTGATCAGAGAAACGAAGTTCGGCAGCGCTGCCCCCCGCATTGTTAAACAAAACATCGATCGAATCGGTATCGGATTTAATCTGATCTAGTGCAGTTCTCAGATTGTCATAGTTGGTCAGGTTAGCCTGAACCCAACGGAGCTGGCCTGAACGTAAGGCGTTCTGAATATCGGTATCCTCGGATGGGAAAGCAGAACGGTTGAGACCGATTACCTGCCATCTCTCAGCGAGTAACCTGCGTGTCAGTTCAAGACCAATTCCTGACGTTGAACCTGTGATGAGAGCGGTGCGAAGCTGATTTTGTATATTCATATATACCTCCAGATAGAATGGGATTACAGAACGAATCTGTATGCTGCGCTCATTCTATAACTTGGAGTCGACTCCAAGTCAAGGGGTGTTGGGGTGGAACGGATCATGCTTGACTTGGAGTCAGCTCCAAGTTGTAATATGGAGAGAAATGAATGTGGAGGAGGCCCATATGATGAGTGAGAATGAAGTGTTCTCCATTAAAGAAACGTCAGAACAGGCCGGATTATCAGAAGATACAATTCGTTATTATGAGAAGATTGGGCTGCTTCCCCGAGCGGAACGCAAAGCCAATCGCCATCGGGTATATCGCTCGGAGGATATCCATACGATGAAGTTGATCACTTGCCTGAAAAAAACAGGAATGTCTCTGGAGGAAATGAAGCCTTATTTACAAATGTCCATGGATTCCGATCTCGCCGATTTCCCGGATGAACGGGAGATGCTGGTGAATCACCGGAAGAAAGTTGAAGCACAGATTGCTTCGCTACAGCAGGTGGTTGATTTTATCGACGAGAAGTTGGAGAAACGAAGTATGTATCCTGATGAATGTCCTATTACCGGGGAGAACCAGATATCTGTTTTTGAAAAACAGAACCTATTCTCTTGATGGCGCTGCTGCCTATTTGAATCTGAAAACCCACGTCATGATGACGCGGGTCTTTTTGTTGTTTCTAGTTTTTAATATCGAGTGTATGACGAAGTCGTTTGATATCGCTTTTGGGAGGGAGACCATACATGCGTGCATACTCCCGGCTGAATTGAGACGGACTTTCATAGCCAACCTGGAACGCAGCGTTGGCGGCATCGGTTGAACCTGCAAGCAACATTCGCCGGGCTTCATGCAATCGAATTTGTTTCTGGAATTGCAAAGGGCTCATGGCGGTAATCGCTTTGAAATGATGATGTAATGAGGAAGAACTCATGTTGATCGTGGCAGCAAGTTGCTCAATCCGAAGTGGCTTAGCGTAATCAGATTGGATGACTTCGATCACCTCGGCGATGTGCTGTGCATGACTGTCCTGAATAGCAAACTGCTTGATGGAGTGTCCGTGTTCATCCTGGATAATACGATATAGAATTTCGCGGATAAACATAGGGGCAAGGACAGGAATGTCTTCAGGTGTATCCAGCAGCCGAACCAATCGGATCACGGTTTCAAGAAGGGAAGGTTTGGTTGAGCTAACAAACAATCCTCTTTGTGTTGAATGGTCAGGTTTGGGTTGAGCAGAAGGGGTATCGTGAATCAGATCGAAAATCTGCCCTGAATCAAAATCCAGTCGAATACATAGATAGGGATGTTCGGTTGTAGCCTGTACAACCTGTCCTGAAATAGGCAAGTTTACGGAAGCTACCAAATATTGTGACAGGTTGTAGGTGTAGCTCTCTCGGCCGAGTATAACTAATTTGGAACCTTAGGCGACAATGCAGAGGGAAGGCTGATAAACGGAATATATGGGTTGTGAGATCTCGGAGGCACGGATTAAGGCAAGGGATGGAATTGCTGTTGGATGTATCCCGTCACTTGGGGTGAAATGCTCAATAAGCTGAGCCAATTGTTGCTGCTGCTCCGTGATGCTCGTATCCGTTTCATTTGTTTTGATAAGCATGAATTGCAGTCCCCCTTGTAAAGCACGATTACTATTATTTTAAAATGCTCTGGAGGAATAGGCAAGAATACTGCGGGATTTTTCTATCGTACAACGACTGATCCTCTACATAATGGAGATAAGCAACGGAATCTTTTGAAGCAGAGAGGAGTGAGAAACAATGGAGCGCAATTCAATGGGCGACCAACAAGAATCAAAACACCCGTATGTGGGGATGTGGGTCACGAAGGATGGATATATCAGACATGAACTTCTTCCTTGCGGTAGATATGATGAAGCGAGAGGAGATCGGCAAAGTGCATATCAGGGTCGCTATGTTGTTCATGGGAAACATATAGAGTACGTGGATGATACGGGATTTACAGCGGATGGAGACTTCAGGGACGGCGTTTTGTACCATGCAGGCATGGTTTTGTATAGAGAAAATGTACAATAACAACTAAATAAGGAGCGATTAAAATATGTCCAATGTAAAAGGGAAAGTGGTTGTCATTACCGGTGCGAGTAGTGGAATTGGCGAGTCAACAGCTCGATTGCTTGCACAGCATGGAGCACATGTAGTTATTGGAGCTAGACGTATGGAACGTTTGGAGGCATTGGCCTCCTCCATTCGTTTGGAGGGAGGATCGGTGGAGTATCATTCGCTGGATGTTACCAGATTGGAAGAGATGCAAACCATCGTTGACCTCGCTCAAACTCGCTATGGACGTATCGATGTTATTTTAAATAACGCTGGAGTTATGCCGCTATCTCCCCTTGAATCGTTAAAAGTAGATGAGTGGAATCGCATGATAGATGTTAACATTCGTGGGGTTCTGCATGGCATTGTAGCTGGACTACCCGTCATGAAAAAGCAGGGTTTCGGCCAGTTTATTAATATCGCCTCTATTGGAGCCTATGCCGTGTCACCAACGGCAGCGGTGTATTGTGCAACCAAATATGCGGTCCGCGCCATCTCGGAGGGGTTGCGACAGGAAGTAGGCGGAGATATCCGTGTAACCCTTGTATCACCGGGCGTGACGGAATCGGAACTCGCGGATACGATTTCTGATGAAGAAGCACGTGATCTCATGAAAGAGTATCGGCGCATATCGATTCCTGCCTCGGCGATTGCGCAAAGTATCTTGTATGCCATTAGCCAGCCGGCAGAGGTGGACGTAAATGAGATTGTAGTGAGACCGACAGCAAGCATGGCTTAAGTTCGGATCCTCTTTTGGTATATAATAGATTCAATTGATACGAAAAGAGGAATAGTGCAGTGACATTACAACAACTAAAATATGTGATCGAAGTGGCCACGCGCGGTTCCATGAATGAAGCAGCCAAAAGGTTGTTTATCTCGCAACCCAGCCTTTCGAATGCCATTCGGGATCTGGAGCAGGAGTTGCGAATTACTATTTTTGAACGTACCAATAAGGGAATATCTCTGTCTAAAGAAGGCGTTGAGTTTCTGAGTTATGCACGTCAGGTGGTAGAACAAGCTGAATTGCTGGAGAATCGTTATCTGAACGCCAAGCCATCCCCGCAGCACTTCTCCGTATCGACGCAGCATTATGCGTTTGCAGTGAATGCCTTTGTTCGTCTGGTACAGCAGTATGGTCAGGATGAATACGAGTTGGCGCTCCGGGAGACAAAGACCTACGAGATTATTCAGGACGTGAAAAGCCTGCGCAGTGAAATTGGCATCCTGTATTTGAATGAGTTCAATGCCAAGGTGATTAACAAATTGTTAAAAGATGCGGGATTGGTTTTCACGAGTTTGTTCACAGCCAAGCCCCATATCTTTATCAGTGTGAAGAACCCGCTGGCGAAGCAAGAGTCGGTTGCAATCGAGCAACTGCAGGATTATCCGTACTTGTCATTTGATCAGGGAGAGTACAATTCCTTTCACTTTTCCGAAGAGATCCTAAGTACGTTATCTCACCCCAAAAGCATACAGGTCAATGACCGCGCAACATTGTTTAACCTGTTGATTGGTCTGAATGGTTATACGATCTCTACCGGTGTACTTAGCGCTGATCTGAACGGAGACGAGATCATTCCTGTACCGCTGGAATGTGAGGAATCCATTAATGTAGGATGGATAAGCCACAAGAGCACTTCTCTCTCTAATCTGGGTGTAGCATATGTCCAGGCTCTGCATGAGGCCATAGGGTCTTAGAAGTGTTAAATGGTTCATCAAAAGGCCGTTTCCGTATGAATCGGAACGGTTTTTTTGTTGTACTATGATCTTTAAAGTATAGGGTGGTATGTTGTCATCACGTGTAATAGAATGAAGGTATATGTCGAATGTGTGCAAGAGATCGAAGGGAGAACGGTTAGTGAGAGTTCTGTATCGGAATAAAAGTGAACAGCATGAGCTGACGGTATATGATACCAAAAAGCTTTATGGAGAGAAGGGCCAGTTTCGTGTATTAGAATTCTCCAATGCAGCTGTGCAGGGAGCCATGGATCTGGATGAGCCTAACCGGATGGTGTTGGAGTATCCAAGAGCGATGGTGCATCTAATGGAACGGAATGATCCTGAGTTTGATACCGTATTTGTGGTGGGACATGGTATTGGCACATTGCCAACCTACTTGTCTGATCGTCAGGTAAAAGTGGCTGAGCTTGACGCGGAGGTCGTGGAGTTGAGCCAAACCTTTTTTGGTTATGAGGGAAGCCCTGTGCTCATTGGGGATGGTCGTGAATTATTGAGCCAGGAACCTGCTGCGTCATATGATTATATTATTATTGATGCCTTTACGGCAACGGGTACACCCGAGCAGTTTATATCCAGTGATTTTTTTGCGATGGTCAAGGACAAGCTGGACTCGGACGGAGCTGTCATCCTTAATGTGTTTGGGCGTGCGGGCAACGATCGGCTTGTCAATGCGATCTATACGACACTTCAGGCACAGTTTGCCTATACACGTGCATTCGCATTACCTACAGAAACAGCGGATGAAGTTCAGAATCGCATTTTAATGGGTAGTCATCACCCGATCGAATTTCAGGTTCGTCAGATGGCAGGGTTTGTGGAACAAGAGCCAGAAGAAGGATATATCATTGTCGATTAGGGCGATCCTGAACAGTGATTCTTCCAGGGAAAGTAAAATGTCATTAAATCGTCAATCTTACGATGTAATTGTTAAGATTTCTCAGTCTCTTTATTTGATCTTAACAACTTTCGTATAAGATAGAAGGAATATGCTTTTTCATGAAAATCCGGGGGAAGTAAACGATGATTGCACAGATCAAGAGATCTAGAAGATTACGAAGAAAAATAAAAAACATCAAGAAGATCAGCCTCACGGCTTTACTCGGCGGGTTGGTCACTATTTCAGTTATAATGACATTGACCCTCATGGTCATCTCATCTTATACATCTCAGAAACAGTCACTCATTGATAACACCCTGTCCCTAAACTATGCAAGCGCTGTGCAAATGAGCCAAACGCTGGATTCGCTTTTTTATTCCATGCAGGAGAGCTTGAAATATGCAGCCAATTATTTCCCGAATATGGATCACTCCAATACAAAAGAGTTGAATTCCACATTGGATTTAGTTCGCAATAGCAGTAATTTTTTCAATTCCGTTTCTTTGGTAAATAAAGCGGGGGTAGTCAGGTCAACCTCACCTTACTCAGAGGCTAGTGTAGGTCACCATGTTAGTTCCAATGCAGCAAAAGAAGCGGTAAAATTGAGAACTTCGTATATCTCCGAAGCGTACCAGACACCCAGAACCAAACGCAGAATTGTATTTGTCAGTGAACCGATCTTTGATTCGGCAGGGGAGTATCAAGGAACAATCGGTGGAAATATCTTTTTACAGGAAAATAATATATTGAGTCTGTCTTTTGGCAGTCAGCTCAAGACAAGTAATGGGTCCTACTTTTTTATTGTGGATAAGAAGGGCACTTTGTTATTTCACCCAAACACCAACCGAATTGGTGAAAATGTCAGTAAAAATGAAGTGGTGCAAAAGCTGCTAGTAAACAAGAACGGTAAAGAACAATACAAAAACCTGGCAGGTGTGGATTCGCTTGCAGGTTATTACAAAGTTCCATCAACAGGTTGGGGCGTCGTAATCGTGTCTCCAACCCAAACGGTGTACGATCAGTTGAATCATCATATCCGTATGTTGTTGCTGTACACCTCAGTGCCTTTTCTGATCCTGACCCTTATTGTGGTTCGGGTTGCACGCAAGCTGGCCAGTCCTTTTGCTATGCTGGCTGATTTGGTGAATCAGGTCGATAAGGGACAAGTAGATCTGCCTGTGATGAAACCTCACTGGAATAGAGAGGCAGACCTTCTAACAAGAGCAGTTGTTGGCGCGTTGGCGAACTTTAGGAAACAGACAAACCAGCTTGTCTATGATGCCAGAACCGATGTTTTAACAGGCATGAACAATCGCAGAACCTTCGAAGAAGTCATTCAGGAATGGATTCAGGATGAGGCGCCATTCTCCATTATTGTTCTGGATATCGACCGCTTCAAGTCCATTAATGATACATTCGGGCATCATGCTGGGGATGAAGTATTAAAACACATTGCCAATATCATTCAATTGTCTGTTCGACCAGAAGATGTATGCGCCAGGTTTGGTGGAGAGGAATTTGTAGTCTTGTTAAGAAATTCCGAGTCTAACGTGGCTTTTGAGATTGCTGAACGTATCCGAATAACGGTCGAAGAAAGCATATTGCCTATAGATCGTTCCGTCACCATCTCGGCTGGAATTGCTGAATATCCGAAGCACTCCACAACATCCACAGAACTGTTTCACTTGGCGGATAATGCATTGTATCAAGCGAAGGAAGAGGGACGTAACCGTACGGTTACGATCCAATCGGTTATTAAATAAGCAAGCAAAGAAGCTGTTCCCTTAAAAACCAGGGACAGCTTCTTTTGTGTACTATACCTCTTGTGAGGATCTGGCCAGAACCTCATTTGTATACGTTTCTCCCCAATCTCGCATGCTGAAGATAATCGGCCGTAACGTTTCACCAAATGGTGTGAGGGAATACTCCACTTTAGGTGGGATCTGGGGGTATATTTCACGATGAACAATTCCGCTGCTTTCCAACTCTCGAAGTTGCAGGGTGAGCATTCGCTGGGTGATGTCAGGAAACAATTTTCGGATCTCGTTAAATCTCAAAGGACCGGAGAATAAATGATACAAAATGGCACCTTTCCATTTGCCTCCGATCACACTGAGGGTAACTTCCACGGAACAGCCGTAGGGCGCGGGACATAGCTTGGTTGCGTCCTTTTTCATTATAAGTACACCTCCACTTTACGGTGATTTTCTATAGTATCTATTTGGGTGGTTATATTACATAACGTACGTATAGTTCATGAAAGAGCATATCACTTATGATGCAGATTATAAACCCTAACTCTAGCCGAAGGCAGATGTGCTGATGTCTAGAATATAAAAAAGAGCCCGGGTTTCAGGCTCTTCGCTGGATGTATAAAATATGATGATGAGCGTATATACGCTACTTCAGTGACGATAGAATGGAGTCACATAGAGCCATCGTTGCAATATTATCCTTGGCGCTGGAATGTGGGACAGTCTGATTCTGGCAACACGCGATGAAGTGCACCATTTCACCAACAAACCCGCGTAGATAAAGGTCACGATAAGCTCCTGACATGGGAGATCCGGAAGGTGTATATACAGTATCTTGCTCCTCGAGAGATTTCCAGGGAAGGCTGGTCGAACTTCGGGATTGATGAACAGTAAGTGTGTTGATCTCTTCAGCTGACGCAAATCCGTTGTCAAAGGTGACGAGTACACTTTCACTTTCCCGTGACCAAGCACTCATGCCGGTAAAATAAGCGCTGCCTACTACGTTATTCTCAAATACAAGGGAAATGCTTTGATTAATGTGTTCCCCATCCTTCACGGTTGTGCCTGTAACTCGTATTACTTCTCCGAATAAGTAACGCATCAGATCGACCATATGAATGGCAGCGAGCTTTATGAACTGTTCCTCATCCTTGCAAAATGGGGTACTGTCTACAGCGAATTTCATCTGGAATGAACGTACCTTACCTAGCGAACCACTATCAATTAGCTCCTTCAGCTTCATGTATATGGGGGCATAACGTTTCATAAAACCAACCATGACAACGACGCCAGCCTGCTCGGCAGCTTCTGCTACAGTGGCGGCTTCCGCTGCGTTCCATCCGAGCGGCTTATCCACGTATACATTCTTGCCAGCCCCAATGCATTCGAGAACAAGAGCGGTCTGATCTACAGGCTGGGCGACCACAACGACACCGTCACAAGTTTCCTGCTGTAACATAAGCTGAGCGTTATCATACGCTTGTCCGTTGCTGCCAAATCGCAGCAGAGCTGCTTCAGAGCGTTCCATACTGCGTGTGGCAATGGCCTGGATCTGCGCTCCGGCTTCAACAACAGAAGGGTAAATATTCGTGGATGCATGAAACCCTGCACCGATAAAGCACAGATGGGTTGTTTTCAAGGTGGATCTCTCCTTCATTTTTGCATTCTTATGGATGGTATATTTGTTGATTAATGCTACGATAGGGTGTTTGAAGTTGAGAAAAAAGGACATATGTCCTATTCTTGAATGAGTAAAAAAAGAAGTTGCATTTTTATTTTGGAGCATGTATACTCTGAATTACGGTAAAACAAGGAATTGTTTCACCGGAACGCTTTTCATCGATGGATGAGGAGATACATATTATGCGGTCGTGGCGGAATTGGCAGACGCGCACGGTTCAGGTCCGTGTGGGCTAACCCCCGTGGAGGTTCGAGTCCTCTCGACCGCATCTAACAAAAAAAGGTTCGTGAGTTGCTCTAGGGCAATTCACGAACCTTTTTTTATTTTGTGGATCATTCGTGTGAAGCCTACATTTTGCTACCAGCATGCTAATGCTAATGTTGCCGCTGGCGCAGAATGACTGCCGTGATGATCCCGGCAATGGCTCCTGCAATACCAAATAGCGTTACACTGGCAACCACTTCAACCGACTGGAGACGAAACAAAAAAGCGATACCGCTGCCAAAAGTGGTTCCAGCGAGAAATCCGAGCGAAATTCCTAATTCTTTCGTTAATTTCATTGCTTCACCTACTTGGAAATGTGAGATATGGATTTGCAAATATTGGATACAGGCAGTAAAGTGTGATCAGGAAAATCATCACATTTTATTTCCTTTTTTATCTTGTGGTTTTAACCCGTTAATTATGCATGATATCTCATATGGGAGGGTAAGAGCGAATGAATATGAACGAACGAATTGCAGCATGGAATGAGGAAGCACAGCAGTGTGCTTGCGGTCATCAACACCGAGTGGTGGATATGCTGATACATCTGGAAGCTGGGGCCATTCAGAGGTTACCGGGTTATTTGTCTGAGCAAGGATATCGTCAGGTGACGGTTGTTTATGATCGACATACGTTTCGGGCCGCCGGATCTGATGTGCTGAGTAGTATTCGCGAAGCGGGAATGCATGTGGATGAGATCGCTCTTCCGGAGAATCGCACGGGGGATATCATTGCGGATGAAGCAGCTATTGTGCAGGTTATGTTGGGTGTGAGACTCGAAAGTCAGGCTGTAATTGCGGTGGGTTCAGGTACCATTCATGATCTGGTGAGATTTGTTTGTTCCAAAATGAATAAGCCCTTTCTGTCGATACCGACAGCGGCTTCAGTAGATGGCTTTACCTCTGCGGGTGCACCCTTAATTGTAAGCGGAATCAAACAGACATTTCAGGCTGTTCCGCCTGAAGCCATTTTTGCCGATATGAATATCCTGGAGCAAGCTCCCCAAGTGATGACGGCTGCCGGATTCGGAGATATGCTTGGCAAATATACTTCCCTTGCAGATTGGATTGTTTCTCGTGATCTGGGCGGGGAACCGTTCTGTCCGGTTGCTTATCGGATGACAGAAGAAGCGCTGAATACCTGCATAGATCATGTACAAGCGATTGCGGAGGGGCGAGCAGAGGGAGTAGCTGTATTAATGGACGCACTAATTGTTTCCGGTATCTCCATGCTGATCATTGACCATTCCCGTCCGGCATCCGGAGGTGAGCATCATCTGTCCCATATTTTGGAGATGGATCTGATGCAAGCGGGAGAAAGGCCGGTTCTGCATGGTGCCAAAGTTGGCGTAGCTTGTGCATTGCTTACGGTGAAATATAAAGAACTTGCACAGACATCGGGTGAACCGGTGTTTGGGATATATGACCAATTGCCGGAGGCTACTCAGCTCATCGCATGGTTGGAACAAGTAGGTGGACCTGTGACTACTGAGCAACTTGGTGTAACCCCGGAGATGGTGGAACATGCATTCAACACAGCGCATACGCTTCGTCCTCGATATACCGGATTGAGATATATCAATGAAGTGTTAAACACGAGTTTAGGATGACCTTTTAGAGAGAATGATCATGATGAAATGCATAAACTTCACTTGTAGCGGGCTGTGATGGCTCTCCTTGGGAGCAAAAGACGAAAAAGGGTAGGTTATCTGACATTTCTGCTGGAATAGCCAGAACAGTGCTTCAAGTCCGAGAGAGAAGGCATGCATTTATTTTAAAAAAGGCTCTGGCCTCCCTATGGGGAGATCAGAGCCTTTTGGCTGTTCGCTTATTTAGTTGTTGCGACGATCTTTCAAGATGACATCTGCGAACAAAATAGTTTTCGGGATACGGAAAAATTGCTCCGCTTGTTCCTGAAATGCAGCAGAAGGCAGTGTTCCCTGATGCAGCCATTTGCGGAAAGTGCCGGGATGAACCCCGATCCAGTGGCTGACATCTGTCACCGACAGATCATGGACCATACACAAGCCTGTCAAAATACGGTTACTAACCGGAGAACGGGTCACCGTACGCTTCATGAAGCGAGATGACTCGGGTTGACATATGACAGGGCTATTACGCACAACTTCTTCATTGAAGAGAATATGACGCGGGTAGCCGAGTAATTGGCAAGTCTTGTCCAAATTGGTACTGCCGGGTATCCGTCCTTCATATACCCACGCACTGACACTGCGTGAAGAGATGGAGAGGTCTTCAGCAAGCTGGGACAACTTGATATCATTGGCCATCAGCACGGCAAGAAGAACACGATTGCGGATTTGACAGCGTGTCGGTTTTCGGAATCGTTTAACACGGACGCCTTTTCCCAAGTATTTACGGTTGATCAGAGACCACGCCTGGATGGAATGTTGTTCTGGTTGATTAGGCATATTTCCTCCGATTTTTTTTAACCAAATACTACAATAAACAACGGGGTACTTTCAAGTGCCGGGATTACCGGTTACAAATGCGTCAATGCGTCAATTCACGATAAAGAGGGAACTACGAACTAGACCATGCGCAATTCACATCCTAGTATATTCCTAGATTACAATGTTTCACTAAAAATGAGGGGAGAAATTGGACAGGAATAAAAATAATATAGTTCCAATTACTTATTACTAGGTCTAAAGAACTTTTATCTGTTTTTTGTTGATATGATGCGGTTTATTTCCCTGAATTCCCCAAAAGCATGTGATTTTCGTTCCACTGTTGCGAAGAGGATGTGCACAAATCTGAAATGATAAATCCGCATGTTCAGCATGACATGTGACCTGTCAAATCTCTTACTTTTACATATATTGTATGATACTCAAGTGTAAAGGAGAGGTGAGGAACGTGCATCTATCTGTGAATACCTTTGCTGTCATCTCGGGAGCATTTGTTACGTTTGCTTTTGGCGGATGGGATCAATTGCTGAGCCTGCTCGCGGTCGCGATGGCTGTGGATTATATAACAGGTTTGGCAGCGGCGGTAAGAACAGGTACCGGCTTGAATAGCAACATTGGATTCTGGGGGATTGCTCGCAAAGGGCTCATGCTGACGGTTGTTTTGCTTGCTCATCGAATTGATCTGATCATGGGAACCGATTTTATCAAAGGAGGAGCTATTTATTTCTATCTGGTGAATGAACTCATTTCGATTACCGAGAATTATGCCAAAATCGGTCTTCCATTGCCTGCAAAGCTCAGACAGGCCATTGCAGTGTTGAAGAAACAGGAGGATCAGGAATATCTGACGAATCGTGAATGGTCCAAACCGCAGCAAACCCCGGACGACATCAAGCAGCAGGCTGAAACAGGACAAACTTTGCAGGATGACTCCGCGAAACAGACGGAGGATGGATCGCAAAAGAAATCCGAATCGAAAGGAAACGGTTCGGATTAGTTTTTCTTAATCAAGAGAACGTTTCCAGGTATCCTTTCGTAATAGAGAACGTTATGATATATTTTGGATACATGAAAATTCATTCATTTCTACTATTATATTAAACGAGGTGTTTGCCCAGATGATAAAACATATTGTCCTGTTCAAAATGAAAGATCGCTCAGCAGAAAGTATTGAAGCTGCAGCCCAAGTGCTTCGCAATCTGGAAGGTAAAATTGATGTCCTGGTTTCACTTGAAATCGGGATTGATGTGCTTCGCTCGGAGAGATCGTTCGACATCTCACTCACAGCGGAGTTTGCGTCACTGGAGGATCTCCAGGCGTATCAGGTACACCCGCTTCATCAGGAAGTTATCAAGTACATGAACGAAGTCAGAGAACAGTCAATTGCAGTGGACTACGAAATCTGATCTATCATTCAAACTACGTTGAGATAAAGGGGACTCTGCATGAGCGATTTAAGAGACGTTATGGAATTTCTATATATTTTTGTTGTGTTTCTAATCGCTTGTCCTGTGATGATATTCTGGCTTAAGCGAAGAGGGAAACGGAACCGATAACTCACTGAACGGGAAGTGAACGAATGTATTATGTGAACAGAGAACAGATTGCCCGCCGGCTTGCTGCTGTACCGGAAGTAGCTGAAGGGCTTCGCGGGGCAGCAGAAGCTTGGGATGGGAGTCTCATGCTGGGTATGGTACAGGAACGTTGTCTTCACCTGGCGATCGAGATTGTTACCGATGTGGGAAGTTATCTGATAGACGGCTTCATCATGAGAGATGCAAGCAGCTATGATGATATTATTCAGATTAATTATGAAGAAAAGGTTTTTGATAATCCGACCTATGAGATATTGCGTCAGCTTGTCACGTTACGCAAGCCACTGGTGCAGGATTATTACACTTGGGAGCGGTCTGAGCTCCATCCACTTAGCGTAGAGTTGCCGAGTATACTTGAACATTTTACTACTCAGGTTAGCGCCTACGTGGAAAAAGAACTTGGTCCTTTCAATACGGCACAGGCCGAGGGACAGCGTAAGGAATGAGGGAAATCGCATGACAAATGAATCAAAAGAATTCAATGAAGTAAATACTGAAAGTAACGAAACAAATGAAACACCTTCCGGATTCCATCCGGTGTATATGGTTGAACTTTTGTTCCGGGAACGTCCAGAGGTGGATCGCCTGCGTTTGCAGGAAGCTATGATCCGTCATACAGGACAAGTCCGACTGGATGTGAAACAAGAGAGCGGAGGGCAAAAGCATGAGATGCTTGTCTTCTATCATCTGGACCACAAGGTATCCTTCCAGGAAGGGGATATCCCTGCTCAGACTTGCATGCTTCCTGTGAATGAAATCGCAGATCGTGCTCGCTTTGGCGGTGCTCTGCAACAAGCATGGCATTGGCCGGAAGTGGGACAAGCTGTGGAAGCTGCGCGTTACTCCATTCGGATACATGATATGTTCACGGCTGCCATGCCTCGTAAACAGCGCCTGGAGCTGTTTCAGAAGACTGTACTGGCAATCATGGAGAGTGTGACCTGTGACGCGCTGTATTGGTATGGCAGTGATAAGCTGGTTGAACCGGAAGCATACACGCAAGCTCAGGAACGTGAGGAACATCTGTATGCAGCCATGAACGTTCGAATGTATCAAGCCGGAGGTACAGAGGAACAGCGCGGGTTGGTCATGGATACCGTGGGATTATCTGCGCTGGGTGTACCTGATGTCCAGTGTCACTTCGTCGGTCTTGATCCCGATACGGTGGCTCAGACCTTACTGGGTGCAGCGTATTACATATTTGATCAGGGGGATGTTCTGCAAGATGGACAGACGCTGGGTTCTTCAGGTGGACGTCGCTGGCGTTGTGAACATCAGGTGGCATTGATTGCACCTGGACGATATGTCATTGATTTGGACCCGGGGGATGAGCATGCCGCGGCTGATCTCGAGCCGGCTCGTCAGAACTGAGTTTAAGCCAAGTCATTTGCATCCATTCAAAAAGGGCGTTCAGATTATTTTTAACATCTGGAGTGTCAAGTCAAGCCTGTGCTGCTTATAATGCATCAACAGAGTAGGCATTCGCCCGGATGGCTGAGCGACAGACCGTTGCTTCTAGTCCGGTACTTAAACAATAGTAAAGGGAGAGATGTGACGTGAAGGATTCTAACAAAAGTTTGTTGTGGGGAGCTCTTATTGGCTCCGTGGTTGGTTCAGTAACGGCATTATTGCTGGCGCCGAAATCGGGACGTGAACTTCGTCAGGATATTACAGAAGGTGCTCGTCAGGTGTCGGAGAAAGGTCAGGAACTGGCTGGTATCGTGGGAGAACAAAGTTCGCAGATCGTATCCAAAGTTAAAGAGACCGCAGATGTCGTGATTCAGGATATTCAATCCTGGCGCAATTGCGCTGAAGGGAAAGAAATTCGCATATCGGCAGCCATTGTTGATAACGATATCGATAAAACAGTGGATGAACCCGGAATTGACATCGTAGCGAAGCTTCCTGCGGATGAGTCCAAGGACGACAACTAAGCAAAGCTTAGGATAAGCAGGCTTTCCTCTATTTAGAGGAGAGCCTGCTTTGTTGCGTGTCCACACATAGATGACGTAGCGCGTGGATTTAATTTGAACCCTGCGATGAAATCGGGTAAGATGTAGGTACCTTTTTGCCGGAATGTTCATACGGTAGGAAGAAAGCTCTGAGAAACAAACGTTTTGAGAACCAATTCAATGAAGAAGGAAGCGGTGTGTTCGTGCAGCAAGCAATCGCTATATTAGACTCCGGTGTGGGGGGATTGACCGTCGCCAAGGAAGTGATGCGTCAGCTCCCGCGGGAAAAGATCATTTATTTTGGGGATACTGCCCGGACACCGTACGGACCCCGTTCGTCCGAACAAGTAAAACAATTTACGGAACAAATCGTTGATTTCTTGATCCAATTCGATCCGAAGGTTATCGTTATCGCCTGTAACACAGCAACAGCAGCCGCGTTGGAGTATATCCGTGGCAAAGTGAATATGCCTGTTATTGGTGTTATACATCCAGGTGCGCGGGCCGCAATCACAGCGACACGTACAGGACGTATTGGTGTGATTGGTACCACGGGTACCATCGGTAGTGGGGCTTATACATCAGCACTCAAGCAGTTGTCCCCCTATATTGATGTGGTCAGTCAGGCTTGTCCGGCGCTGGTGCCGTTGGTGGAACAAGGTGAATTTCGTTCCGAGCACACGACACATACGGTGGAACAATCATTGGGCGAGATCAAACAACAGCCAATCGATTGTCTTATTCTGGGTTGTACGCATTATCCCTTTCTCATGGACACGATTCAGGAAGTTATGGGACAGGAAGTGAAGTTAATCAGTTCAGCAGATGAAACGGCACGTGAAATCAGTACGATTTTATATGATAAACGAAAGCTGGCCAGTGGGGATGAGACTCCGGTGCATCAATTTTTCTGCACGGGTGACCCGAGAATGTTCCAGAATATCACCCGTCGATGGTTAGGGGAGCAGATCTCCAAGACCCCTGTTGTCTGGCAGGTAACGCAATTATCATAGTTATACTCAAATTATGCATGAATAAGACTTTTAATTAATGTATATTGGTTGTGGACTATCCCGGAACTGTGAAGTTCCGGGATTTTTTGTCGTCATTATGCATTAACAGGAGATAAACATGATTCTTGTCACATGACGGACAACCTGACCTGCATACATATGTTACAGACACGAAATCGGTCAGAACTGGACAGGAGACCTGTCTTTTCCTGTGGAAAGGAGAACAACATGGATCTACAGTGGATTATTGTTCAGCGGGGAGATACGTTGCCGCGAATTGCGTCAGCACACCATATGACCAAAGAGTTCCTTGCTGCACTAAACCCGGAAGTGGCTTCCCAGCCATACTTGCTGGCAGGTCAGATGCTGCGTATTGCCCCCGGGACAGGTCGCAGATACGCTGTACCGCCTGGAGAACGTGTAGGGGAGATTGCAGGGAGATTTGGTCTGGACGAAGAGGTGTTGCGCCAGGCCAATCCCGAAATCACCAATATAACCGACTGGGTTGGTCGCTGTATTCATATTCCGGCTTCGAATGGAAAAACTATTGTAAAGATTCAGGGAGAGTATGGTTATCGAGAATTAATCAGGGATATAGACAAGCTGGAGAATCAATACCCGTTTATTGAAACAGGGTCCATTGGAACAAGTGTCATGGGGAAGTCGCTGCCTTATTTGCGTATTGGGCAAGGGTCGAGACATATCCATGTTAATGCTTCCGTTCATGCGAATGAGTGGTTGACAACAGCAGTTCTGATGAAGTTTATCGAAGAGTATGCCGAGGCGTATAGTGCGCATAGGACATGGCATCAATACCAGACAGAACGCTGGATGCAAGATACGACACTCTGGGCCGTGCCGATGGTTAATCCGGACGGGGTCGAACTGGTTCAGGAAGGTGTGGTCAATCAGCACCCGCACGCACAGCAGTTGTTAGCCTGGAATGCGGACAGATCACATTTCACCCATTGGAAGGCCAACATCAGAGGGGTGGATCTGAATGATCAATTTCCAGCCCATTGGGATGAAGAGGCAGCGAGAAGAGGTATAACCTCACCTGGCCCCAGGGATTATGCTGGGACAGCGCCATTGACAGAACCGGAGGCACAGGCGCTTGCGCAGTGGACGCAGCAACATACATTTGATGCGGTTGTATCCCTGCATAGTCAGGGACAGGAGATCTATTGGAACTACCGTGATCTGGAACCTAGAGAGAGTGGACCGCTGTCGCGTAGACTCGCCAAAGCTTCCGGCTACAAGGCGGTGAAGCTCGGTGGCAGTGATGCCGGATACAAGGACTGGTTTATTCAAGATTTCGGTAGACCGGGCTTCACGGTAGAAGTTGGATTGGGTGTTAATCCGCTTCCCGTAGAACAGTTTGATGATATCTGTATAGAAGTGGGAATGTTGCTGGCTGAACTGTTATCCAATGGACAATGAGGCAAGACCCCGAATTACGAAGGTGTGAAACTTAACAGTAGATCATTCGTATAACAGGAACGGACGCCATGAGCGACGTTCCGTTTTTATTATTTTTGATAATGGCATGTCACGTCATTCGTTCTGAATGGTTTTCGAACGGGTAATGATGGATGTGCTTTTTCGGCGACATATATAATTATACGGAGGGATTCAAATGAAGTGGAGAAGACTACTGTCGTTCAAACGATGGACACAAGTTTTCAAAAGGCTCCCCCGGCTGCTCCGGGCTCCGCAGATTCCTTTGGGAGAAAAGCTGTTGTTTATTATTCCAGCGCTGTTGTACTGGGTACTTCCTGACGTAATGCCGTTTATGCCCATCGATGATATCGGGGTCACTTTGATTCTGATGAACTGGTTTGTAAGCCGGGCAGAACGTAAATATCCTGTGCTTCAGGAGGGGGCACCTTCTTAATTTGCGGCCCAATGGATCATATTGACATTGAATTCGCATCAATGTTATTGCGAAGAGCGGTAACTTTCTTTACAATAGATGCTGTAGTTTAAGAATGCTGAAATTGTTGAAATCTGCAATTACAATATAGGAGATGAAGAGAATGAACTGCAAAATTACGCGTAATGCTGCTAAAGTATTGAAGCTTGAATTGGACAAGCCGGAGAACGAAGGAAAAAAACTGCGCGTTGTCATCACCCATGCACATGGTGACCATGCTCACTACGGCCTGGATATCGACACACCAAAAGAAAATGATACAGTTGTATCTACCGATAAAGAGATTGATGTCATTCTCGCGAATGATCAGCCTTTGTTGAACGGTGTTAAAATTGACTACCTCTACTTCCCGGAAGAGGGATTTGTTATTACGAATCCATCCCAAGGTAATCACGGCGACCACTAAGGGCGCGAAGAAGGGGAACTCATGGCTAACGATATCCGCGTATGCGAAAAGTGTAATCATGTCCGACTGAAATCGATTGTGCCCAAGTTGCAAAAAATGGCTCCAGACACGGAGATCAAGATTGGGTGCAAATCCTATTGCGGTCCTTGCGCGAAACGTGCATTTGTCTTTATTAATGGTCGGTATATCAGTGCGCCGACAGAAGAAGAAGTGCTCGCCAAAGTCGCAAAGTTTGTGAAGTAATAGGATATAACAAGGTGAGTGGAGAAAACTGTCCACACATCAGAAAGGAGGGGCTACGTGCCTCTCCTTTTTTTTTGCGTTTGGGTAGAAGTGAAAGGGTGTGTTACTCCATAGCACCTTCGACCAACTCAGTAATTTGGAAGGTATCTTCTCGAATTTCAATGGCGATGACGGTAGTATCCTTTTTCAGAAAATGTACATTTCCCAGTCGTTTTTCCTCCAATTCTACCCAACCTGTATCCGCTAACTTCTGAAAATAATCCATTGGTGGGTAGAGTCCTTGCTCACCCCCAATATGTTTCAGTTCGTAATTAGCGCCTTTTTTAAGATTTGGATCATCGGAATAAGTTATGTTCTCAATAAGTTTTGCATTGGTTGGAACCGGGATGTCTGGGTTCATGGATGACGCTGTATATCCTTCTATCTCGTATGTAGCAGGAGTGCAGCCCTGTACCCAAATGAGCAAGGGCAACATGCAAAGTGTCAGTAATATTTTCTTCAAATAAATTCCTCCCGACTCACATGATTATCTAATAAACGTAGCGTGATCAACTAAAGTTACGATAAAAACACAAAAGAAGAATAAGGAAGGCTTGTGTTATCCATCCTAAAGGGGTAACAGGAACATGATAATCCCAAGGAGGAATACTCATGCCGAAGCGTTATGATTCCAGTTTGCAAGCCGATACCACCGTATCTCAGGCGCAAAATGCGGTGAACAAGCTTCATTATGCTGTATCTCAGGCCATGTCTCATCCGACGGCACAGACCATTGTACAGGCGGAACGACGTCTGGCACACACGGAGCAGGCGATGCGACAAGCAGAGCTTTCACTCGGAGGGCAAGGTGTTGAGTTGGCAGAGGAAATGTTCATCGAGGAGAAGAGAAGATTGAATTCAATCCAGAGTCAGCACGGTCAAGGGAATTTATAACGTTCCTGTCACATCAGAACCCGCAGGGCAGCAATGCTTTGCGGGTTTTTCATATCTTTTGCAAAGACTCTGGGTCCATGGGTTTACTCCGACAGTATGTCGAATGGTCGCTTAAAATTTTGTGAGAAGGTTAATAGAACAAGAGCAGGCAAAATTCCATACGGGAGGTACAGAATGACAAAACATATTACAGATTGTACGATTCTGAACAACGGAGTAACGATGCCATGGCTAGGATTTGGAACATATAAAGCAAAAGGTAAGGAAGTACAACAGGCGGTTGAGACCGCTTTGGAGGTTGGATATCGTAGTATTGATACCGCGTCCATCTATGGCAATGAGGAAGAAGTGGGACAAGCTATTGCAAGCAGTGGTGTTGCCCGTAACGAACTGTTTGTGACGACCAAGCTCTGGAATGAGGATCAGGGATTTGATTCAACGTTGAGAGCATTTGAAGCCAGTCAGAAGGCACTTGGACTGAATGTGATTGATCTTTATTTAATTCACTGGCCTGGCAGAGATCAGTATAAGGAGACGTGGAGAGCATTCGAACGTCTATATAGCGAAGGAAGCATTCGTGCGATTGGTGTGAGTAACTTTCAAGTACACCATTTGCAAGATATCATAGATGAAGGTGGCACGGTGCCTGCGGTTAATCAGGTAGAGCTGCATCCGGGTCTGATCCAACAAGAACTGCAAGATTTCTGCGGGGCGCAGGGAATTCAACTGGAGGCTTGGAGCCCGATCATGAAAGGTAAGCTGAACCAAGAGTCCACCCTCAAAGCACTGGCCCAAAAATATGGGAAAACACCGGCACAGATCATTCTGCGCTGGGACATTCAGAATCAAATTGTGACGATTCCGAAGTCGGTTACCCCGGAGCGTATTCGTGAGAATGCGGACATCTTTGACTTTGAATTGACACCGGATGAGTTGAGACAGATTGATGCACTTGATTCCGATAAGCGGACGGGTCCACATCCGGATCAACTGTTTTGGGATTAAGTGGGTGAACGCTAATTGAATATAAGTGTTTGATGCACTACTTGTGGTTGTTCCGGTTACGGAATCGTTCTTCGTGGGTTTAAGATGTAGCATAATCGGTCACGCTAAGACACTACTTGTGCAGAACAATCTTTCGATCGCCGTTATCCCCGGATTTTTTTGAAATTCCCTGTATCAAGGGAGAAATCCGGTGATAAATGCGAGCGCTCCGCTTCTCCAGCTTTTTTCTGCCCACTCCGTTATCGTGAAAATTACAAATCCATCTTTAGATTTGGTGGGTAATTAAGAAGTATAAGAAAAAGCAGCCGGATCGGGAAATATCCCTGATCCGGCTGCTTTTTTTGTGTGAATTGGCTTAATTTTTTTTCGGGACTTCGCATCCGTCATCTGTGCAGATGCCACTGCCGTCTGTTTCTGTTGTGTTGGATTCAACCATGGTGAAAGGGGAACGGTCGTCCCATGCTTTTTGAATGGCATCCAGGAACACCTCGTCAGGCTGAGCGCCCGATACGGCGAACTTGCGGTCGAATACAAAGAACGGTACACCGCGGATGCCGAGTTGCTCGCCTTCCGCTTGGTCAGCGCGGACATTGTCGGTGAATTGATCACTGGACAGCACTGCCGTAGCTGCCTCTCGATCCAGACCGACTTCTTCTGCTAACTGAGCCAACACTTCAGGGTCGCCGGAGTGTTTACCTTCAATAAACACAGCTTGGAAAATCCGTTCACTCAGTTCAAGCGCTTTGCCTTGTGTATCTGCCCAGTGTGTCAAGCGGTGAGCTGAGAAGGAGTTCGTAGGGATCATGGCATCGATATTGTATTCCAGTCCTGCCGTACGAGCATTGGCATTCATCTGGGCATTCATACCTTTGGCTTGTTCCACGCTCATATTATATTTGGCAGCCAAATATTCCGAATTGGTTTTGCCTGGGTTCAATGCAGCGTTTGGATCAAGCTCGAAGCTTTTGAATTGCAGCTTCACTTCATCACGGTGTGGGAACTGTTCCAGTACATTCTCCAGGCGGCGTTTACCGATATAACAGAAAGGGCACAGAAAATCAGACCATATCTCAATATTCATTTTATTAAAACCTCCATCATCCTTTTAGTTGAAACCAATATGGTTACAATTATAAAGCCACTTTCTATAATTCGCAAGGAGATTACTTTTTATCCCGATATGCCTTGGACCAATGGTAAGGTTGAATCTCATCCAGTCTCTTGAAGGCCAGTTTACCAGAAGGATCGTATACGGCAGCTTTGACTTCTTCGCCCCAGTAAAATAATCGTTCCTGGCATACACCGCAAGGTGTAAGAACCTTAAATTCTGAATGCTCGTCATTACGAGCGATACAGAGAGAGTGGGTGACGCGTTCGTTCAATTTGTGGGCTTCCAGATAAGCTCCTGTTTCCATACACAGATGCGTGGCATCGTTGATGACCTCTGGAGCTACGCTAATCAGCAGGGAGCCAGCTTCTGTATAGACGGCACCCGCACCGCCCCATCCCTGAGGATAACGTTGCTTCACAAATTTTGCGGCTGCATCGAACAATTGCTGTTCAATATTGAGTGGTTCAGTGTGTGATGTCATGTAATGCAAGTTCTCCTTTTTAAATCCAATTCAATTCATTTCGTGTATTTGTTTAGCTTGTCATTACGATATTGTTCATTGCGATGTTGCTGTTGAACTGTCTTCCTCTCGAAAGCGCTGAATCAAATCATAAGTAATGACCGTGTCCGAGACATGCAATCGTTTGGTTGCTTCATCATGACTGGAGTGGCAAGCATTGATGTCCGTTTTGTCGCGTGTGGACAGGTCATAACAAACACCGCTCTCATAGATATAATCATCCGATGGAATATAGAATACAGAACCATCCGAGAATGTGCCATTACGCAGCACAACCGTACGCACAGACCCGTCATATACGTCGTTACCCATGTGATAATAGGACTGGTCGGATAAGCCTAGCAAATGCAGTACGGAAGGCGTGATGTCCAGTTGTCCCGAAGGTTCGTTGATGGTTCCGGCAGCTGCTCCGTCCGGTAAATGCACGAGCAGGGGGACCTCGTTCATGATCTGTGCCATATCCAGTTCGTTCAGTGAACGTCCCAGGAACTGTTCGTATTGTGATTGTTCTTTAATCGAGTTGTCGTGATCCCCGTAGAACATAAAGATGGTATTTTCCCATAAGCCCCGATTTTTCAGATCCTCGACCATCTTACCCAGTGCCGAATCCACGTAATGAACGGACTGCAGATAGTTACCAAACATGGTTCCCTGGAACTCGCCTACATCCAGTTGCTGCTTCTCTTTTGGCAAGGCATACGGATGGTGACTGGTAAGAGTGATTAGGAAGGAATAGAACGGTTCGGTCACCTCACTACTCATTTTCTCAACGGATTGGCGGAAAAAGGATTCATCGGACAGGGACCAGCCAAGTGGGTCATCCTGTGCAAAATCATTTTTACTATAAAACTTGTCGTACTTCATGTTCTGATACATCGTATACCGATTCCAGAATCCGCTCTCATAAGCGTGAAATACGTTGGTGCTATACCCGTTATCCTTCAGAATGGAAGGTAGTGAATCATACGTATGGTCTGCATATCGTACAAAGGCTGATCCAACCGGAAGTGGATGCAGTGATATGTTTGCGCCAAAATCGGCATCAGACGTTCTGCCCTGACCTGTCTGGTGATAAAAGTGACTATAATACTGGCTTTCCTTCATCAGTTCGTTAAAATACGGTGTGATCTCCTGACCCCCAATGCTCTGGCCAATCATGAAGTTCATAAAAGCCTCACCCTGAACAATGATGACATTGCTGTCTTTATATTTGCCAAACAAGGCATCATTCTGCGGGGCAGTTCCTTGCCTTTCAGCAAAGAACGCTTTTGCTTGCTCAACATCAGCGGGATCAGCCTGCGGCCCGGAGCCGATATGGTCTTTGGCGAAGTTGTACAGATCATAACCGTGAAAAGCGAGCAGTCCGGTCACATTATACATGGATACATTCCACCAGTTGTTATCGAACAGGCCTTTGGCCCATGTTTTGCTGTAGAAATAAATCGGGCCAACCGCGAGGCCGAGTCCCAGCACAAGGGCGATGCTGCCAGCCGTGAGACGGCGGCGCAACCGTGCCTTGCCATCGTTATACGAATAACTCCCGTAACCAGTAACAGACGTACTGGAGTGCTTCGAACGGTAACGTCTGCTGAACAGTACGATAGCTGCGAACGGAATGACGACAAGCCAGTCGGCAAAGAACCAGAGATCACTTGTGTAGATCAGTGTAGCGATGCTGTCACCCAATGCGTCAACTTGTCTCGCCTGCAACAATACCGGGATGGTCAAGAAATCCTGGAAATAGCGATAATACACCATATCGGCGTAGATTAGTGCGGTAAGCAGCAGGTTAAGTACGGCGAGAGACAAGATCATGCCTCTACGTGGCAGCAACCAGGTCCAGAAGGACAAGAGTAGTAAAGACCCTATAGCGATGACTTTATCCAGCAGTCCCATCGTAATGTTATAAGCGTGAAGATTGTGATGGAGCCACATGAGTTTGAGCAGCATGAGCACAAGAAAAATAAGATATAACGTTAATGGATGATTTAGAAGCCCGCGTGGCATGGAGCTACGCGTAGGCCGAGTGACAACCATATGTATGTCCTCCTTGCTTTTGTTGTTTTGTAATCGGAATGTAAAATAGGGCTCCATCCATTATAGCGTGGCCTCATGTGTTTTCAACTATGCCTCAGGGAGAATTGAATCTTGTCCAGCCGAAGACCGAAGTCGGTGAATTCTTATGACCAGAAAAGCGCACAAAAAAAGCGCCCCGGCCATGGATGGCAGGAGCACTTTAGATTCGAAATAATTATGAAGATTGTGGTGCTTTATTTCGTGGGGGCAGTGGGCCCAAATACTGATAGTACTGGGTTTCAATTCGTCCGTTGAACAACTTGCGACGTTTGTCTGCCTTATGACCGAAATACTCCTCAAAAGCTTTGGTTGATGTGATTGCAAAAAAGGACCATGTTGGCATGTCGAGGTAACTGCGCCCTAATGAGCGGAGCAACTTCTGAACTTCTTTTTCTTCACTCAAACGTTCACCATATGGGGGATTGGTAATGATGACACCATATTCACCCTGTGGTCTTGCGCGATGAGCGGGCAGGACGCTGACTTCAATATCTTTGGCAAAGCCAGCACTTTTGATCGCTGCCATAGCAACTTCAATCGCTTCAGGATCAATATCGCTACCGGAAATTTGTAACGGGACATCGTCACGTACAGCATCGAATGCTTCTTCGCGCGCCTGTTCCCACAATTCTTCAGGAATGACAGCCCAGTCCTCAGAGTTGAAGGTCCGACGAAGTCCTGGTGCAATGTTCCAGCCGATCATAGCGGCTTCGATCAGCATTGTGCCTGATCCACAGCATGGGTCATAGAATGGACGGGATACATTCCAACGGCTGAGCTGAATAAGAGCTGCAGCAAGTGTTTCTTTGAGTGGCGCTTCGGTAACGAGTTTACGATAACCCCGTTTATGCAGACCTGGTCCCGTCGTATCTAAAGTAAGCAGGGCGCGATCGTTCAGTAGAATAACCTCAATCACATAACGAGACCCATCCTCTGGGAACCACTCTGTGTCATAAGTCAGCTTCAGTTTCTCTACGATTGCTTTTTTCACGATCCCTTGTGATGCAGGCACACTGCTTAACTGGGATTTTTGAGAACGACCCTCTACAGGGAATTCGCCGTCGGCAGGAATCCACTCTTCCCAAGGCAGTGCTTTGGTGCCTTCAAACAATTCGTCGAAAGTCGTGGCAGGGAATTCACCCATTTTCACCAATACACGATCCGAACTTCTCAGCCACAGATTACAACGGCAAATATCAATATAATCTCCTGTGAAGAAAACCCGGCCATTGTCGATCGTAACATCTTCATACCCCAGTTGCTTCAGTTCCCGGGCAACAACAGCCTCGAGTCCCATCGCCGAGGTTGCAATCAATTGCAATTGAGCCATGTGATTCATTTCAACTCCATTTCAAGCTGGAGAAGGAATATCCTTCTCTATGCTGTATAGTAACGGTGCGGCCTTGCCGCTTTCCGTGAAAAAACTTACAATGAGAAATGCGGTGAACGTATGCATTCCTCTTTCGAGGTGATGCACCAGTCAACCGCCTGTGTTGATAACAAACATTTATTATAGAACATTGGCATCCATATGGAAAGCAGTCCAAGTGTCCAAGGAGGATTTTAGTGGTGAATCTGACCCCTGATGAATATGTAAATCAATTATTTCAAGAGGATGACCTTTTGCTGAAAGTGAAAGAGGCCATCCGTTCGAACGGTATGCCGGAAGTTTCGGTTGCGGCGGCATATGGACGATTGCTCACGTTTCTAGCGAAGACATCCAAAGCAGAAGCTGCGCTCGAAATCGGCGTGCTGGGCGGTTACAGTGGGATCTGCATTGCACGGGGCTTGCGTGAGAGTGGGACTCTCACTTCGCTGGAACTGAAAGAGGAATATGCGGCAATGGCGCGTGGTCATCTGGAGGAAGGCGGTTTTGGCGAAAAGGTGGAGTACCGCATTGGCCCGGCGGCAGACAGCCTGGAGCAATTGGAGCAGGAAGGTCGCACATTTGATTTCTTCTTTATTGATGCAGATAAGGAGAATTATCCGGTATATCTCGATTATGCCATCAAGCTGGCTCGGCCAGGTGCTGTTATTGTTGGTGATAACTGTTTCCTGCGTGGTCGTACACTGAATCCGGACAAGCAGGGCCCGGCCGTGCTTGCTGTTCGTCGTTTCAATGAACAGATGGCAAGTGACCCGCGCCTGGTGACGACCATGTTGCCGGATTACGATGGGCTGGTACTTGCCTGGGTGAAGTGAAAGTGAAAATTTCCTAAAGATAAAACTCCGATGGAGCACGATCTCACGCTTTTATGTTTGTGAGGGGATCGTGATTCTGTACGGAGTTTTCTGAAAACAAAAAGAAGAGACGACACACCTTGAATCACAGGGAGTATCGTCTCTTTCTTTGTGTTTACAGATATCGTTATAGTAGTTCTATTTATACTTCAGGTGTTCCGTACGTTTCAAACCATTTTTTGATGGTGTCAAAATCATCACTGAAGGACAGGCCCAGCATCAATAATACACGAGCTTGTTGTGGACTCAGGTTGTCGCCTGCAATGATACCTTTGCCACCGCCGTACACACTTCCTGAACCCGTCCGAGTGGTGGTCACAAAGACGACACCTTCTTCAATGGCTTTGGTACGAGCTTGTCCCATAGCTCTGGAGATACCGCCAGCTCCGGTACCGGAAGTCACAATTCCTTTGGCACCGCTGCTCACGAATCCTTCAATGGCTCCGCCGCCAGCTTCTTGATATGAGATCGCAATTTCTACTTTGGCCAGATCTGCCTTTGTGATTTTACTTAGATCAAATACGGGCTTCGCTGTGCCTTCAGGTTTCAAGGCACGTGCAGGAGCACGGTAGATTCGAATGTTTTCTTCATCAATATATCCTACAGCTCCGAGCATCGGCGTTTCAAACGTATCTGTTCGATAATCATTTGTCTTGGTTACACCGCGAGCGAGCTGAATTGTGTCATTCAACATGAGTACTGTGCCAAATGAAGTGGTACGACCACTGCCTGCAAGTTTGATGGCGTTGTACAGATTGGCTTGAGCGTCAGAACCGATGACGGTCCATGGACGCATGGAGCCTGTGATCACGACAGGTTTGTCACTCTGAACCGTCATATCGAGGAAATAAGCGATTTCTTCCATTGTATCTGTACCCGTGGTAACGACAACACTGTCATACGTTGCCAGAGCTTTGTCTACCGTCTGCGACAAGTCATAGAGGTCGGTCATGCTATAGGAACCTGAACCTGAGTTTCCGAATTGGAGTGTGCTAACATCAGCAATCTTCTGTTTATCCGGTAAGGCGTCTACCATCTCTCCAATGGGAAGTGTACCTGCCTTGTAATTCTGGAAGCTGGTGGCGTCCTCGGATTGACCGGCAATCGTTCCGCCAGTTCCGATCACCAATACATTAGGAAGTGCAGATTGTTTGGAAGAGTCAGGTATTGCAGGGATGGAAGTATTACGAGCTGGAGTAGTAGTTGCTGTCTGAACAGCACCTGTTGTGCCTTTCACCTCTACCGTAGCTGCGTGCGCGGCGTAGGTTCCAATGGGGGACAACGAGATGGTTAATGCTGTTAAAGCTGCGGTACTCCATACGGCCCAGGGACGAAGATTGGATGTTTTACTCATGAATAGCACTCTCCTTCAAGTAAGTGTGATGTTAAGTTTGTTAAGAAGAATATGTATACCATTTCAAATTGATTGTATTTCATGTTAAGTAATATGACAAACTTAGATAATGATAGAGTAATCGATTACATTCGTAGATAATGAGAGTAAAATGATTATTTATGAGGAATTACGAAAGAATATTCATTCTGCTAGAGATATATAAGAGCTGGTTTTAAAAGTTTTGAAAAGAGAAATGTCTTTACAATGTTAATTAACATTACATAATGAGTCTTTTGTCCTGATAAAATGAAGCATTTTAATAAAAGAATGTCGAATTGGGACTCATATCAGAAGTAGGTAACAGAATGAGAGGATGATAGTAACGCATATTAGGTAATGGGGCTCAATTACGGTCTAAAGAGTGGTTTCGTTATAGAGTTATGTTTATAATAGGGGTGATCAACATATGTAAATAAATATATAACATTGATTGGAGGAGAAACGATGAAACAGGCACCGAGAAAGTATGCAAATTACATTCCGATTCGGGAACTGGAGACTTTGGAAGAGAGGTTATCTCCCTTCAAGGTGTATGCAGAACTTCGTGATAACACTCCAGTCCGCTATGATGAGCATCGAGAATGTTGGGATGTTTTTGGTTATGAAGATGTGAAGTACGTTCTGAAAAATCCGAAACTATTCTCTTCTGCACGTGATCGTGCCAATACGAGCATGTTGACGACAGACCCTCCCAAACACAAGCAGCTGCGTGATCTGGTGAATCAGGCGTTTACACCCAAGGCAATTGAAGCATTGGCTCCGCGTATTCAGGAAATCACAGATGAGTTAATTGCTCCACACCTGTCAGAAGGACATATGGAACTTATTGATGACCTTGCAACACCACTGCCCGTCATTGTCATTGCGGAATTGATCGGAGTCCCTGCGGCGGATCGTCAAAAGTTCAAAGACTGGTCTGATGTGTTGGTGAAAGGCGCGCGTGACGATAGTGAGCAGGCCTTCCAGGAGTTATTGGAGGAGAAAAAAAGAAATATGCAGGAGTTGCATATCTATTTCACTGGCATTATGGAAGAACGTCGGTTGCAGCCAAAGGATGATCTGATCTCATTACTGCTTGCTGCGGAGATTGATGGTCAGCAATTGACTTCAGATGAAGTGGTTGGCTTCTGTATTCTCTTACTTGCTGCCGGTAATGAAACAACAACCAACCTGATTACCAATGCGGTTCGTATTCTGTCTGAACAACCCGAGCTACAACAGGAGTTGCGCGAACATCCTGAGCGGATTACTTCTGCGATTGAAGAGACGCTGAGATATTATCCGCCAATTGTGGCGATTGGGCGGGTCGCCAAGGAAACTGTAGAGTTGAATGGTCAGACGATTCAAGCTGGAGAGCAGGTGATTTCCTGGGTTGGAGCAGCTAATCGGGACAGTGCCCAATTTGAAAACCCGGAAGATTTCATCTCTGATCGCAAGCCGAACAGGCATATGGGCTTTGGTTTTGGCATTCATTTTTGTTTGGGTGCACCACTCGCTCGATTGGAGGCAAGGGTAGTTCTTCATACATTGCTTCAGCACATGGGGAACATTCAACTTGTGCCTGGAACGGCTCTGCAACCGATACAAAGTGCTTTTGTATTTGGTGTGAAACATTATCCGATAGAATTCAATCTAATAAATAAATGATGAATGGCACATGAATGACAAAAGCCGCTCTCAGGCCAATTAGGCGCTGGAAGCGGCTTTTTCAAATGAAACAGTAAGATGGACTCATTAAGAAATGGATAGGGAATCAGGATTCCCGAATAGAAGCAGGTTTGTTATACAATTTGAATCGGACCCAAACCATATTAAGCAGCAGCAGTCCGCCAGATACGATAAACAGACCTTCGATCCCGATGAATCCTGCCATAAAACCTCCAATGATCGCTCCAAGCATGTTGCCCAGCGCCAGAGTACTCGTATTAAAACTGAATGCACGGCTAATCATGCTATCTGATGTATAGGAACGGATCAGGGCATTAACGCTTGGAAGCAAGCCACCCATGAACACACCCATCATGAAACGAACTATAATGAGCTGCCACACGGTCTGAACAAATGCCTGCGGGATAAGCATGAGTCCTGTTCCTATGAGGGAGAACGTCAGCACCTTGTGAGGACCAATCCGGTCACTCAGCTTCCCGAGAATCGGAGACATTGCCATATTGGATAGTCCCGTAACTGCACCGACAAGTCCTGCCCAGAAGGCCACATTTACATCCGAAGCATGCAATTTTTGCACATACAGCGGCAAGAGTGACATGGGGCTGATCATTGCAAACTGCAACAGAAACGTCACAGCAAACAGTGCGGGCAGTTGAGGTGACTTGTTCAATTCCTTCAGACCGGATAATACGGATTGTGCCGGCAGTTTGGCTGCTTCTTGACGGTCAAACTTCTCTCTGACCAGGAACATGGCGAGCATGGAAGCAACAAAGATCAGTCCACCTGTAATGTAGAAAATGGGGCGGAAGCCTACCGCATCCGCTAACAAGCCACCAATGAGTGGACCCAGGATGGTGCCGGCAACCTGCCCGGACTGACTGATTCCCATGGCAAAACCCATGCGGTCTTTCGGAGTGGTACCCGATATCAGTGCAACAGCTGCAGGATTGAAACCGGAGATGGTACCGTTAAGCAAACGCAATAAGAGAAGCTGCCAAGGATTCTGTGCCAGACCCATAAGGGCAATTACGATGGCCATCCCGAATCCCGACCGCAGCAGCATAACTTTACGGCCATACTTGTCCGATAACTTGCCCCAGAGTGGTTGGAACAAAAATGAGGTGAGGAAATTGGCTGCAAAAATAAACCCCGCCCAAATGCCAATTTCATGTTCGCCAACAACACCCAGATCTCTTGCGAGATAAAGAGACAAAAATGGGGTAATCATGGTCATGCCCGAATTGACCAAAAATTGTCCGAACCAAAGCACAATGAGGTTTACTTTCCACGTTTTCAAAGTGCTTTCACTTCCTTTCAAAGATATTTCTGTAATTCTCAAAAAAACACCATTCTTTCATTATAACATAATTGGCATATGAGGGATGGGTGTAAGGAATGTCATAGTATTGTCACGTAGAACGCATCTGCATGTGGTTGTTACGGCTGTTTAAAAAGGGCATAATGGTAATTATGAGTCCAAAAACTATTGGAGGCTTCTTACATGAGCTATAATGATCGACTGATTCGGGCAAGTTTTAAACAACAGGTAGACCGTGTCCCGGTATGGTACATGCGTCAAGCTGGACGTTACGATCCTGAATATCGCAAAATTAAAGAAAAGTACTCCTTGCTAGAAATCTGCAAACAACCCGAGCTGGCGGCTGAAGTTACACTCATGCCGGTACGCAAACTTGGTGTAGATGCGGCTATTTTGTATTCCGATATTATGAATCCGGTTGCCTCTCTGGGCATTGATTTTGACATTGTAAAAAATATTGGTCCAGTTATCGATAATCCTATTCGGTCCGCTGCAGATGTGGATCGGCTGCGTCCCATCGACGTAGAAGGAGATCTGTCACATATTCTGGAAACCATTCGAATTCTGGATAAGGAGCTTGATGTGCCTCTTATTACGTTTGCGGGCGCACCATTCACGATTGCGAGTTATCTGATTGAAGGAAGACCTTCGAAAGGGTATATCCGCACCAAAACGATGATGTACAGCGAGCCTGAGGTGTGGCATAAGCTGATGCAGAAGCTTGGTGATATGGTTATTACATATGTCCGTGCGCATATTGCGAATGGCGGTAAGGCATTCCAGTTGTTTGACAGCTGGGTTGGAGCACTTTCTCCCAAAGACTTCAGAACATATGTGTTGCCTACGATTACCCGTATCTTTACCGAATTATCGGATTTGAATGTACCGAAGATTTATTTCCCTGGTGTTGCATCCGGTGAGTTGTTGCCAGCCCTGCATAATTTGCAAGCCGATGTGATTGGACTGGACTGGAGAGTATCCATTTCGGAAGGGCGTCAACGTCTTGGCGGCAAATTTGCAGTACAGGGTAACCTGGACCCATATTTGCTGACTGCCCCGATGGAACTGATTAAAGAGCAAGCCAAAGTGATTATTGACGAAGGAATCAAGGAGCCGGGTTATATTTTCAACCTCGGACACGGATTATTTCCTGAAGCATCGCTAGAGAAGCTCAGAGAACTAACGGCGTATATTCATGAATATTCTGCCGAAGCAATGAAGAGTGGGGTGACGGTAACCAATGACTAATACTGTAGGTGTACTGGTGATGTCGTATGGCACACCGGAAAATATGGAGAGTGTTGAAGCGTATTACACACATATCCGCAGAGGACGTCCGCCTGAACCAGAGCAATTGAAAGAACTGACGGATCGTTATGAAGCCATTGTTGGCGGTGTTTTCCCACTTCGGGAGAACACAGACAATCAGGTCAAGGCCCTTCAAGAGACATTAAACCGCGATGAGCGTGGCACTGATGTGGAATTCCGTTGTTATCAAGGACTGAAGCATGCCTATCCGTTTATTGAGGATGGCGTGGAGCAGATGGCGAAGGATGGAATTCAGACAGCGATTGGTATTGTACTGGCTCCTCATTTTTCCACGATGAGTGTAGGCAGTTATATCAAACGTGCGCGTGAAAAAGCAGAAGAGCTGGGCGTTCATATGTCCTTTATTGAGAGTTATCATCTGCATCCGAAGTTAATTCAGGCGTTGTCCACACGTGTCAGTGCCAAGTTGGATGCGTTCGAAGAAGCTGGAGCAAAACGCGGAGATGTGAAGGTGTTGTTTAGTGCGCACAGTCTGCCGGCGCGTATTGTGGAGATGGGTGATCCATACCCGCAACAATTGCTGGAGACTTCGGAAGTGATTGCATCACGTGTAGGCATAACCAATTGGCAATTTACGTGGCAGAGTGCCGGACGAACAGCTGAGCCTTGGCTTGGACCGGATATTCTGGATACGTTACAGGAGCTTTCTCGTGAACAGGTAGAGGATGTGCTTGTGGCACCAATCGGGTTTGTCTCGGATCATCTCGAAGTGCTCTATGATCTTGATATTGAGGCCAAATCGATTGCCAAAGAGATCGACATGCGCCTGATGCGTATTGATTCTCTCAATAGCGATCCTCTATACATGGAGACGTTAAGCGACGTTATTATAAGCCAATGGCAGCAAGGGTCGGATGAGTAATGGATGATAAGAAACGCCGTGTTGTTGTTGTCGGCGGTGGCCTTACCGGCCTCAGCGCGGCATTTTATATCCGCAAGCATTACCGGGAAGCAGGAGTTGAACCTGTGATTACTTTGGTCGAGAAAAGCTCGTCCATGGGAGGCATGATTGAGACACTGCACCGGGATGGATTTGTGATTGAAAAAGGGCCCGATTCTTTCCTGGCTCGCAAAACAGCAATGATTGATCTTGCCAAAGAATTGGAGATTGATCATGAATTGGTCAGTCAGAATCCGGAGTCGAAGAAAACGTATATCATGCAGCGTGGCAAGCTTCATCCTATGCCAGCAGGACTTGTGCTCGGTATCCCGACAGAACTAAGACCATTCTTGAGAAGTGGACTGGTCTCTCCGGCAGGCAAACTGCGGGCGTTGATGGATTTTGTCATCCCGCCGCGTCGTACAACAGAGGATGAATCGCTCGGTTATATGATTGAACGCCGTCTTGGAGCAGAAGTGCTGGAGAACTTGACGGAACCACTGCTCGCGGGAATCTATGCAGGTGATATGCGGCGATTGAGCCTCCAGGCTACCTTCCCGCAGTTCGGAGAAGTAGAGCGCGATTACGGCAGCTTGATCCGGGGCATGATGACGGGGCGCAAACCGGCTGAGACGCATACCGGAACAAAACGAAGTGCCTTTCTGAACTTTCGCCAGGGGTTGCAGAGCCTTGTTCACGCCCTCGTACATGAACTGCAGGATGTGGATCAGCGTCTGAACACCGCAGTGAAGTCGTTGCAACGTCTTGACGAAGCGGAGACCAGATATCGTGTTGAACTGGGGAATGGCGAAATGCTTGAAGCCGATGATGTAGTGGTTACTGTGCCAACATATGTTGCGTCGGAGCTGTTGAAGCCTCACGTGGACACAGCGGCACTGGATGCGATTAACTATGTGTCTGTAGCCAATGTAGTGCTCGCTTTTGAGAAAAAAGAGGTGGAGCATGTATTCGACGGGTCGGGTTTCCTCGTTCCGCGGAAAGAGGGCCGGAATATTACGGCTTGTACGTGGACATCGACGAAATGGCTGCATACCAGCCCGGATGATAAAGTACTGCTCCGCTGTTATGTTGGTCGCTCCGGTGACGAACAGAACGTAGAGCTTCCGGATGAAGCGCTGACGAATCTGGTTCTCAAGGATCTGAGAGAGACGATGGGTATTGAAGCAGTGCCGATCTTCTCCGAGATTACTAGGCTACGTAAATCCATGCCACAGTATCCGGTGGGACACCTCCAACATATTGCCGCCCTCCGTGAGGAGCTTGGCAGCAAATTACCGGGTGTGTACATTGCAGGTGCAGGTTATGAGGGCGTAGGCTTGCCTGATTGCATCAGACAAGCGAAGGAAATGTCTGTTCAGGCTACACAAGAGCTTGCAGCAGATTAAGTACAGCAAGAGAGCTGTCTCAAACGTAGAATTATCTACTGGAGAGATGGCTTTTTTTATGTGAAGATCTGGAAGCTAACTGAGTTCATACCCTTTCAATCGATACAGTTCCAAGGAATGATGGAAATCCAGAATATGCCTGATATAATGGTATGTATGGCTGTGAAGAAGAGGAGTTGCTTATGTATCCCCCAAGATCAGAGCGAAGTGTAAAGAAGAAAAAAGGTAGTAAACGCACCCGCAATACAATCACAATCATCTGGACAGTTAATATTGTATTGATCATTGCAATTGGTCTGGTGGGCATTTTTTATGTCATTGATTCACGTCAGCAACAGGCAGACCAGCCAGTGAAACAAGAAATCGTCGATCAGGATCAGCCTTCCATTGGAGACGATGCCAAAGGCGGCGATCAAGTAAGTTCTCCAGACTCGGAATCAGATGAGACTTCGGAAGAAGATCCTAAAGCTACGGATGAAGAGACAACAGAGGATGTAGAAAAGACAACGGGAGTAGCGACACCTGACACTTCAAGCAATACCAATAGTGAGAAAGCAGAATCCGAAACGAAAAAACCTGTGGCAACTTCGACACCATCCAGCACCAAGGGAAATGCAGGTGTGGATCAGGAATCAGGGACGTCGAAACCTTCCAATTCAGCGAAGGATGTCACGATTAACTTTGTTGGTGATATTCAATTCTCGGGCAAAGTTGCTGAACTGCTGGATAAAAACGGTTATGATTATCCCTTTGCCAAACTCGGCAGATTATTCAAGGATGATGATCTTACCATCGGTAACCTGGAGACACCAATAACTCATGGTGGTACCAGTGCAGCTGATAAAACCTATGTCTACAAATCATCGCCCAAAGCATTGGCGGCAATGGCTTCAGCCGGTTTTGATGCTGTGAATTTGGCCAATAATCATATTCTGGATCAGGGCGTAGAGGGCTTGGTGGATACGTTAACTTATCTCAAGGAATATGGCATAGCTCACACCGGGGCAGGTATGAACAGGGATGAGGCCTATGCACCAGCATATCTGGAACGCAAAGGCATGAAGATTGCATTGCTTGGATTCTCCCGAGTTGTACCGGAAACGAGTTGGAAGGCGGAAGGCAATCGGGCTGGCGTGGCTGAAGCCTATGATTCCACAGGAGCAGTCAAAGCGATCCAGGAGGCACGTAAGAAGGCTGATCTGGTGATCGTGGTTGCACATTGGGGAGAGGAACGTGTAAGTACTCCGAATAGTGACCAGACCCGATTGGCTCATGAGTTTGTAGATGCTGGCGCTGATCTGGTCATAGGTGGCCATCCTCATGTGTTGCAAGGGTTGGAGTACTATAAGGGGAAGTGGATTGCATACAGTACGGGAAATTTCATTTTCTCCAGATCAACAACCGAAGAGACTTGGAAAACGGCGGTATTTCAGGCTCGCTGTAGTCAAGATGCAGCTTGCAGCATGAAAGTTATCCCTTATGAGGCCGGGCTAGGTCAGGCCATTCCAATGATTAATGAGGCGAACAAACTGCTGTTGGCACAGATGGCAAAGCTCTCTCCTGGTATTCGATATGATGGGAATGGAGTCGCTTCGCCTAATTAAAAACCTTTTTGAGGAGGGAATCGAATGAACAACCTTTGTGTAGCACACCGTGGATTTTCTTCTATTGCACCAGAAAATACGATGGCTGCATTCCTTATGGCCATGGAGCGGCCTGAAGTTCAGTGGATGGAGCTGGATGTGCAGTTGTCGCGTGATGGTGTACCCGTGGTCATTCATGATTTTACAGTGGATCGCACGACAAATGGCAAGGGCCTGGTTCGGGAAACCGATTGGGCTGATCTGCAACGACTGGATGCGGGATCGTGGAAAAATAAGTCTTACAAAGGCGAACGGATTCCGGCGCTAAGTGAATTGTTAGATCGCTCGTGCGGCAGAGTACGTTTGAACATTGAACTGAAAACGCAGGGAGACATGTACCCGGGTCTGCCTGCGGCTGTTATACATGAAGTGAGAAAAAGACATATGCAAAATGATGTTGTGATTACCTCATTTGAACCAGCCGCTCTGATCGAAGTGAAGAAACTTGCACCGGAGATCCAGACGGGGCTGATTATCGATGCACGACCAGGTGATCTGTTAACCGCGCTGCGGCAGATGAATTGTACATTCCTCTCAATTGGATACACCAATGTAGACAAATCTTTAATGAACGAGATGCGGAGTGCAGGTATTCGGGTGATGGCTTGGACAGTGGATGACAAGACCATTATGAAGAAACTGGCGGCAGTTGATCCAGAACTGATGTTATGTACGAACCGTCCTGACGTGTGGGAGCTGGCATTTCAGGAGACAAGTAGCCGATTTTTCAGACCTTAACTTTACTATATGCACTAATGAATCCGATAAAGGTGGTAATATACCCATGTTGACTAACATTCGCAATGTATACTGTGTAGGACGCAATTATAAACTTCATGCGGAAGAATTGGGTAACGCGGTTCCGGATGAGCCAATGATCTTTATGAAACCTTCCCATGCAGTCGTGCCCCTGAATGGTGAAACGCTTGAATTGCCTGCTACCAAGGGTGAAGTTCACTATGAAGCTGAACTGGTCGTACAAATCGGCCGGAGTTATGAGCCAGGTATGGCGGTAGATGAGCTGGTGGATGCGTATGCATTTGGTATTGATTTTACGTTACGTGACGTACAGAGTGTGATTAAGAAAAAGGGCCACCCATGGACAGCGGCCAAAGGGTTCAGAAATTCCGCTCCGGTTACTGCATTTCAGGCATTCCCGGGTGCGGCAGCTTTACTTGAGAAAGACTTTACATTGACCAAAAATGGTGAGGAAGTCCAGCGTGGTAATATTCGTAACATGATCTTCAGTTTACAAGATATTGTGGATTATGTAGGTCACCATTACGGCCTGGGGCCGGGCGATGTCATTTTTACAGGAACACCTGAAGGTGTTGGACCAACACAAGCAGGAGATGTGCTCGAACTGGCATGGGACGGCGAATCCTTGGGTGCCTGCACGATTGGGGCAGCACAATAAGGATTACACATCATACCTGCTTGAGGTGAGTAGGGTACAAGAAAGGGGCGTGAATACGCTCCTTTTTGCTGTGTTATCGTGGATATATGTTTATATCTTCATCGTACGGATACGCTACTAATCTAGGCCAAGCTGTATGCTGTATTTGCGCTCTGTGTGACCAACTCTTCCAGTTCAGCTTGTTGTGCAGCATGTTGCTCCGAGCTGATACTTCCATTTGCGAGCCGTTCATCCAACTGTTCCTTGAGCTGCCTTACTTGTATAGCAATGACCTCATCCAAATTCCCGTTGTTTTCTTCCGTAATCGTCCTCAGTGATTTGCCGTTGTACAGTTCCTGGTACAGATCCACTTCTGAAGCCTGATTCAGAGCGTCGAGCAGCTCATCACTGCTTCCCTCACGAGTGTCCAAGTCAACGATGGACCATTTAGCAGTAGGTATGGGAGAGATGGCAGACTGGCCCCAGGCTGTTCCAGCGAAGGACATAGTGACAATCATTGTGCCTATAATAATGACTCTTTTCATATTCATATGGATAATCCTCATTTCTGTAGTTGAGTACGAACTGAATCGTAGCCTTGTCGTTGATGTAGTTGTAGATGTTTCGATCTGAGAATAGTGTAAACGGGAAACCTGAAGTGAAACTTAAAACAGGATAAGTAATTTCAAACCGGCGGGTAATGACTGTAAAAGTAGATCTATATTTTAATTCTCACTTGACAGGTTGGGTTAGTTGGTTATATGATAATCTCAATTATTTTAATACTCATTAAATGAACAGTGAACTAATTTGAACTGAAAACTGCATTGAGCTGATTGGACCACCAAAGGCTCCCGGGACTACTCCTCTAAGGAATGTCCTCGGGGGCCTTTTTTTGTATCTTTATTGAAGCTTCAAACGATCAAGGAGGTTATGAAATGAGTGATAGAGACTGGGAAGCGTTGGAGCGGACGGATTGGTTATTTCGCAAAATGGTCAGACGATTTGTCAAAGAGCGGGATCGCATCTCTGTAGAAGGTATCAGCCTGCCAGGCATGCTTATCCTGCACAAAATCATTCGTGAGGGAGAACAGCGGCTTGGAGATCTGGCAGAACAGTTGGACTTTACATCCGGTGCCATTACTGCTCTAACCGATAAGTTGGAAAAAAAGGGACTCACCATCCGCAGACGAAAGGAAGACGATCGCCGGACGGTTTTACTGGACATCACATCCAGCGGTCGGGAGATGTATGCGAGAAACAGCAATATCGGTGCCCGATGTATCACGCTTCTGTTTGAGGGTTTTACGAGTGAGGAACTGGAGCAGCAAAGTCAATTCTACGAGCGGGTAGTAGCGAATCTGGAGGGATTCTCGGACACGGTGCTGGAATTGGCGGAGAGCAACGGGATACAAGAACATAATCGGTCCTCCACAAGTGACCTTGAGCAGAAGCAGCGGGACAATGCTGGGAAGAGGAACTATCTCAGTTATTGAGGTTGGGTCAATGTAACGACATTTGATATACCACAAACATTCTAGGGAGAGATGATCAATGGGACACTCAACAATATATCCAACTGGAGCGACGTTATACAATCCGGATAAGGCTTGGGGCGGTTATACCGTTTATCAGGCAGGTGAAGAAGGCGTAGTATTGATCGATATGAATGGCAAGGAGGTTCACCTGTGGAAAGGATTGTTAGGTTTTCCGGCCAAAATATTACCTGGCGGCTATGTGCTGGGCAGCACGGGTCGGAGAGATCCGAAGTTCGGTATTCAGGATAATGTCGATCTGGTCCAAGTGGATTGGGACGGCAACATTGTATGGAAATACAATAGCTACGAACACATCGAAGATCCGGGGTATGAGCCACTATGGTATGCCCGCCAGCATCATGATTATCAGCGTGAGGGGAATCCGGTAGGTTATTATGCACCTGGCCTTGCGCCAAAGACGAAGAGTGGTAAAACCCTTATTCTGGCACACAAAAATGTGAGTAACCCGCAAATTTCAGATAAGCCATTGCTTGATGATGCCATTATCGAAGTGGATTGGGAAGGGAAGGTACTCTGGGAGTGGCTGCCTAACGAACATTTTGAAGAATTAGGTTTTGATGAAGCTGCTCGAAATGTCCTGTTCCGTGATCCGAATACACGTTCTTTCGGTCATCTGGGTGGTGGCGTTGGTGACTGGTTACATATTAATTCTGCCTCTTATGTCGGACCCAACCGTTTCTATGAAGAAGGAGACGAACGGTTCCACCCCGACAATATTATCTGGGATGCCAGAGAGGCCAATATTATTGCCATTACAGACAGACAGAGTGGAAAGATCGTGTGGAGATTAGGGCCAGACTATACTTCAACTGAAGCGAAACACATCGGCACAATTATCGGGCAGCATCATGCACATATCATTCCCCAAGGTCTACCAGGAGAAGGCAACTTGCTCGTATTCGACAATGGCGGCTGGGCAGGTTACGGCCCCCCAAATCCGGCTTCTCCATTTGGATTGAAACATGCGATTCGGGATCACTCCCGTGTACTGGAGATTAACCCGGTCACTCTGGAGATTGTCTGGCAGTATACATCGGCAGAAGCAGGTTTCTCAGTTCCGACGGATTCTTATAAATTTTATAGCCCATACATCAGTTCCGCCCAGCGTTTACCTAACGGCAACACCCTAATAACCGAGGGTTCCAATGGCAGATTGTTCGAAGTGACAGCGGAGCATGAGCTGGTATGGGAGTATGTCTCCCCGTACACCGATGGGCGGAATACCAATATGGTCTATCGCTCATATCGAGTTCCTTATCAGTGGGTTCCACAGTTGGAGAAACCGCAGGAAGTTGCGATCGAAGCCATTGATGTCTCCACCTACAGGGTCCCGGGAGCAGCACCCAAAGGTTCTGCATCCATCGTGAGCGTAGAGACAACTCTTCCATTTGTGGAGGGTGCAGCCTGTGTGGCAACGTCGGATGAAGGCAAGTCAGGCGGCTAGGCGTCAAGAATCATGACTAGATCGAATGGGGTGTATATTGTGAGAAAACCATCCATAGTAACCGGCATATTGATATTATTTCTGGCTACGGCATTCCTATTATCCGGGTGCAGTTCAAACGTAGCAGGATCTGGAGCAAAAGACGCTACCGGCAAGAATACCGATCATGTAAAAATTCGAATCGCAGATACAAGTACGAACCCAACGTTCAGGGTAGCCATTGCCAAAGGTTTTTTTGAAAACAGGGGCATTGATGCAGAGAGTATTACGTTTGGCTCACCGGCTGAAGGTGTAAATGCACTATTTATCAAACAGGTAGATATTGCGTACGGGGCGGACTTCCCTGTATTAAATGCTTTGTCTAAAGGGGAATATTCAGTCATCGCTTCTGCAGGCCAGACTACGGATGAAGCGGCAGCCGCCTGGAAGCTGTATGCAAGGGAGGATATTCAGAGTGGAGCGGATTTGAAGGGCAAGAAAGTGAGTTTCATTCGAGGCACATTTATTCCGTATCTATGGGATGAATATTTGAAAGATCAGGGAGTGGCGCTGAGTGATGTGACGCAAATTGGTCAGGGGGCTTTTGATGAAGCCTACATCGCACTGAAACAGGGAGACCTTGATGCCGCTTGGGTCATAGGTTCCGCGTTAACCGATAAATTCGATGCACTCGAAGGAGTACATCAGCTGACGGATATGTCTCAGACCCCTATACGCCTTGGTATGGGACTGGTAGCAAGTAATGAATTCATCCAGGCAAACCCTGAAAAGATCAGTGACTTCCTTGCGGCGCTGGATGAAGCATCCACGTATGCCCAAGCGCATCCTGAAGAGGTTGCCGATCTGATGTATCAAGAGACCAAACAGCCTAAAGATGCCACGTTGAAAGACCTTCCGATCAATCCATGGGAAGTTGGATTTACGCAGGCTGCTTATGATAGTTTGGCAGGTCAGAAGCAATATATGGTGGACACCGGAATCATCGAAAAGGATTTTGATCTCGACACCAAACTCGATCTGACTTCTCTCCAGCAGGCTCTGCCAGAAAAAGTGACATTTAGTAAATAATTCTTACGGAAGTGGGAGGTGTCCGTTATGTCCTTACCTGCAACTCAGCATACCATTCATATTGAACAGCTTCGGAAAACGTATCATGCCCCGACCAATGGGGATGTGCATTATATCATTAAGGATGTCGATCTGGTTATCAAGGGAGGAGAGTTCTTTGTCCTGCTTGGTCCCAGTGGGTGTGGGAAGTCAACGTTGCTGAATATGATCGCTGGCTTTATCTCCAAGTCAGGCGGACAGCTCAAGGTAGACAACAAGGAGATCGACAGACCGGGCAGGGATCGGGCGATGGTATTCCAGCAGGCGGATTCTTCTCTCTTTCCATGGTTAACTGTGAGGGAAAATGTTGAATTCGGACTTCGAATGTCCAAGGTGCCTAAGACACAACGACGTGAGATCTCTGATCGTTACATCCAGCTTGTTGGACTGAGTGCTCATGAGGGGAAATTTCCGAAAGAACTCTCGGGTGGCATGAAGCAGCGGGTTCAATTGGCCCGGGTACTTGCGAATGACTCGGCGATCTTGCTGATGGATGAGCCATTCGGTGCGCTGGACGCGATGACGAGACGGACCATGCAGAAGGAACTGGTGAATATTTGGAAAGAAACCCATAAAACCGTTATCTTTGTCACACACGATATTCAGGAGGCGTTATTGCTTGGTGAGCGCATTGGCATTATGTCCGTAGGTCCATCTTCAAATATAACGGATATTTACAATAACAACTTACCTTATCCGAGGAACATCGCCTCGTCTGAGTTCAACACCCTGTATGACCGAATTCAAGGCCACTTTGAAGAATAATTGAGGTGATATACAAGATGAAATGGTTGGAGAAAAAATGGGTGTCTATCCCGCTTCTATGGGTAACGGTCATCTTAATCTGGCAGCTTGGTGCCCTTATCTATGGGCCTGACGTAATCCCTGGTCCGTGGCATACGATCCTGGGAGCACGCGAACTGATTGCTGACGGTACGCTGATGGAGTATATCGGAATCAGCTTCACTCGTGTACTGGCGGGGTGGGTACTCGGAAGCATCATTGCTATTCCGGTAGGGCTGATTATTGGCAAAGTTCATCTCATCCGGCTGTTCGCGGAACCGTTCCTTAACTTTATACGTTTTATCCCGCCGATCGCCTTTATTACCTTATTTCTGGTGTGGTTCGGAATTGGTGAGCAATCCAAGATCGCGCTCATTATGTATGCAACCTTCTTCATTGTTGTATTGAATACACTGACAGGTGTACTCTCCGTTGAAGAAGACAAAATCCGGTCGGCCCGCAGTATGGGAGCCAATGAACGGCAGATTCTGCTGCATGTGATTGTTCCGGCGACAACCCCGTATATCTTCACAGGTGTGCGACTGGCGATGGGAACCTCGTATATGGCCATAATCGGTGCTGAGATGATTGCCTCCAATGAGGGAGTGGGTTACTTAATCTGGAACTCCAGACTCTTTTTCCGAACAGATTGGATCTTTGTCGGACTGATTTCCCTGGGTTTTATGGGATTTCTGACGGATCGTTTGTTCAACTGGTTTAGTCGCAAAGTACTCTACCGATATGGGGTCATTGGCGGAGCGAAGCGGGTCTAAATTAAGACATAGGAACATTGAATTACAGACGTTACTTGAAAAGGGAAGTTATCTTATTTTAACGTTTGATCGATAACCTGTTTTGGCACTTCTACACGAGGCCAAAACAGGTTTTTTGTGTGCTGGCGTAAGGAGTTTCGGCATTGGGATAAAACCGTGGTATAATTGAATTTCAAAAATACAATAAACGTCATGCGGGCTGTACATACGCTGCATGCAGGAGACATTATGGATTGGATTATTGGCGCCGTATGCGCTTCTATGGTGGCAGGTGCTGCCTATGCGAAAAAGTCGCTAACCCTGTCTGGCTGCCTGGCAGCCATCATGATGGGGACGATATATTACGGAGCGGGTAACCTGTTCTGGTTTGGCACGTTATTGTTGTTTTTCATTACTTCAACGTTGCTCTCCAGGTTTCGTAAAGATCGGAAGCAGGAGCTGGAGAAATCCTATGCCAAGTCAGGAAATCGGGATGCCGGACAAGTGATGGCCAATGGTGGAATGGGCATGTTCCTATGTCTGGGATACTGGATATTTCCACATCCGGCATGGGTGTATGCTTTCATTGGTGTAATGGCTACCGTTACATCGGATACATGGGCAACCGAAATTGGGAGTCTCAGTCGCAAGCCGCCGCGCTCTGTTCTCACGTGGAAGGTACTTACGCCAGGTGCTTCAGGAGGTGTTTCACTTCTTGGCACCGTGGCTGCAGCCGTAGGCGGGGCTCTGATTGGTGCGGGAGCATTCTTGTTTTCCTGGATCGCCGGGATAGAAGGGCTTAGTCTGTTTAGTTGGACTTTTGTCGGTCTTGCAGGCGGGTTGGCAGGTGCTTTTGCCGATTCCTATCTGGGCGCAACGGTGCAGATGATGTATCGTTGTACTGTGTGTGGCCGTGAAGTTGAGGTACATGAACATTGCGGGCATCCAACGGTTCGGGCTCGTGGCTGGGCATGGATGAGTAACGACCTGGTGAACGTGCTTAGCTCGGTGATCGGCGGATGTGTGGCGATTGGTTTAGGTAACATTTTGGCGTTGTAGGGGGGAGTACATTTTGAGCACTGTACAGGGAGACAAATCGGAGGCTATTTTGGATGCGGCCTATGGTATTTTTGGCTCGAAAGGTTTTTATGAGACCAAAATGTCTGATATTGCAGACGAAGCCGGCATCGCAAAAGGCACCATTTATTTATATTTCAAAAGCAAGGAACAATTATTTATCGCAGTATCCAAGCGGGATTGTAACAGTTTTATCAGTCGTCTTGAATATGCTTTGAACTCGTATGAGAACACAGGTGATAAACTTGGAGCAATAGCCAAGACCCACCTTACGTATTATTATGAGCGTCGCAATCATACCAAGCTCTTTTTTATGGCACCCAATAATGATCCGGATCTGATGAAATTCATGAAGGCATTCATGAATCAATACATGAGTATGGTGTGTGAGGTATTGGAAAGTGCAAGTGTACCTGAGCCTGTATTGCTCGCTGAAGCCTATATTGGAATTCTGGACCGGCTGAAGATGGATATCATGTTGAATCCGGAGTTTAATGAGGAACATCTGAACAAACGAATTGCTTTTGCAGCAGCATTGTTTCTGGATGGATGCCGCTCTTTTTTACAAGTTTAAAGTAAGTGCGCGGATGTACGTAATATTGAATTTTAATTCACAGAGAAGTGGGTACGAGCAATGAACATAATGACGGTAGAGCAAATTGCAAAAAGTTATGGCGAAAAAATATTGTTCAAGGATGCTTCATTTGGCATGGCTGATCAGGACAAGATTGGTGTCGTTGGGGTAAATGGAACCGGTAAATCCACGTTTTTGCGTGTGATATCTGGTATGGAACCTGCAGACGCGGGACAGATCTCGATCGGTAATGACGTACGTATTCAGTTCCTGGCGCAAAATCCGGACTTCAATCCGGATAATACGGTACTGCAACAAGTATTCGAAGGTGACAGCATGGAAATGAGAACCGTGCGTGAATATACGGAAACGATGGAATTATTGGAACTGAATTCGTCCGATCCAGCGTTGCAAGAGCGGTTATTACGTTTGAATCAGCAAATGGAGCAGCTTCAGCTCTGGCAGATGGAGAGTGAAGCGAAGAGCATTTTGTCCAAACTGGGTATTCGTCAATTCGATGCACTGATGGGCACATTGTCTGGCGGACAACGCAAAAGGGTAGCACTTGCTGCTGCACTGATTCATCCTTGTGAACTGCTCATTCTGGATGAGCCTACGAACCATATTGATAATGATTCGGTCGTTTGGTTGGAGCAGTACTTGCAGAAGCGCCGCGGCGCACTGCTTATGATTACGCATGATCGGTATTTCCTGGATCGTGTGGCGAATGTCATGCTGGAATTGGATCATGGACGTTTGTTCCGATACGAAGCGAACTATACACGTTTCCTGGAACTGAAGGCGGAGCGCGAAGAACGGGAAGCTTCTTCGGAACAGAAGCGTAAGAACTTGCTTCGGACGGAGCTTGCATGGATTCGTCGTGGTGCCAAGGCACGGACGACAAAACAAAAAGCGAGAATTGATCGCTTCGAACAACTTAAAGATCAACAAGGAATCCAGCGCTCGGGTTCATTGGAAGTATCGGTTGGCTCCACTCGTTTGGGTAAAAAGATTCTGGAGATCGAGCATCTTTCCAAATCCGTGGGTGGTCGCAAGCTGATCGAAGATCTGAGTTATATTGCCGTACCTGGAGATCGGGTAGGGATTGTCGGACCGAATGGTAGTGGTAAGTCCACGTTGCTCCAGATGATATCTGGCAAGTTGGAACCTGATGCAGGTGTAGTTGACGTTGGTCCTACGGTCAATCTGGGCTACTTCACACAGGAACATCAGGAGATGGATGAATCCCTTCGTGTGATTGAGTACATCAAGGAAGTGGCCGAGAATGTGAAAACAGCCGATGGCTCTCTGATTACAGCATCCCAGATGCTGGAGCGGTTCCTGTTTACTCCGGCATCCCAGTGGACGCCAATCTCCCGTCTTTCTGGTGGAGAGAAGCGTCGTCTGTATCTGCTGCGTGTGCTGATGGCTGCTCCGAATGTATTGCTGCTGGATGAGCCGACGAATGATCTGGACATCCAGACACTCGCTGTACTTGAAGACTATCTGGACGATTTTCCTGGTGTTGTCTTTGTCGTATCCCATGATCGCTATTTCCTTGATCGTACTGTGGATAAAGTGCTGTCTTTTGAGGGCAACGGTGCTGTACGTGTGCACGTCGGCGACTACAGTGAGTATGCGGAATGGATGCTGAAAAATGCACCTGGAGTTACTCAGGAAAGTGATACAGGAGCGGTGAAGGTGAAGCAGTCATCGGAGAAAACGACTCCTGCTGTGTCAGCGGCTAAACCGAAGTTGAAATTCAGCTTCAAGGAGCAACGTGAATACGACCAGATTGATGAAAATATTGAGAAGGCTGAAGCCAATCTTGTCCGGATTAACAAAGAGATGGAAGAGTCGTTTAGTGATTCTGCCCGTCTGCAGGAGTTGATGGCGGAGCAGGTTGAGGCTGTACGTCATCTGGATGAATTGATGGAACGCTGGACCGTTCTGAATGAACTTGCAGAGCAGATTGAACAGAGCAAGTCTTAATTTATAACTAAACATCGCCCTTTTTTCCTTCGTGACATTATGTCGCATAGGAGGAGAGGGTGTTTTTTTGTCTGCAAATTTGCGCATTAAAGTGAAACGTTCTGTATGTTCATAACGTTTTATAAGTAAAGAATTCCATAGAAGGGAGAGAACACCACACTTATGTATAAGGAAATTAATGAACAATTGGCAGTGCTCAAGGAAAAGGGGAGAATTTACGAGAAATGGACCAAACGTCTGGAGAAGCTTCAAACGGAGGAAAGCGAATGGGAAGCAAAGGTAAAAAGTCGTCTGGAGCATCTCCAGAAGGAGCAGAAGGACGTTGATCGACTGAACAGTATGACATTGTCAGCATTTTTCTATCAATTGATTGGCAAGAAGACAGAACGGCTGGAGAAGGAAGAACTGGAACTCATGGAGAGCAAGGCTGCATACGACACCGCTTGTCGCATGTTACAAGACGTACAGGAGCAACGAATTCATGTGGAGCAGGAGTTGGAGGGCGGGCGGCAGTATCAGTACTGGCAGAGCGATTACAACGCGCTGTGGGGGAAGAAGGAAGGTCGTCTGCTGGACCAGGATGCGGAATTGCAACAGATGGCTGAGAATCGGGAACATCTGGCGAGCGAGCTACAGGAACTGGATGAAGCTTTCCGGGAGGGAGAATATCTGCTCTTTGCTCTTGAACGTGCCGAGAAGGCTTTGTCTTCGGCAGGTAATTGGGGGATATATGACATGATGGGCGGTGGAGTCATCTCCACGCATATCAAGCGAGGAAGAATGGATGACGCTCAGGTCGCCATCATGGATGCAGGTAAGCGTCTACGACGTTTTCAGAAGGAACTGGAGGATGTAGAGATGGCTGTACACGCGGATCTGCATCTGGGAGGTCTGCTTTCATTCGCAGACTATTTCTTCGATAACCTCTTCGTGGACTGGATGGTTCAGGACAAAATTCGCAAAGCCGAACGTCAGGTGAAGGATGGACTAAGCGCGGTTAGGAAGACCATGCAAGTGCTAAGAAATGAAATGCGTGACCATAAGGCAGAGTTAGAAATATTGGATAGTAAATATCATGCATATGTGGAACAGGCAGATTAAGAGATATGACAACAAAGGCCCCTTCCAAGCACACCGATTGTGCTTGAAAGGGGCCTTCTGCTTAGACGAACATGTGGATGTTATTCATGACAATTTCGTCGATCAATGATTCTTTTTTACTTGGTTGCAATGTAGGCTGCGAGCAATCGTGCCGTATTCAGGACAGCATCCTTATGTGTACGCTCCATGGAATGAGATGCATGAACTCCAGGACCGATCAGTGCTGCACGGATATTGTTTCCTCCGCGTAATGCTGCACTGCCATCTGAGCCATAGTGGGGATAAATGTCGACGACGTAATTCATCCCATCTTGTTTGGCCAGTTCAATGAGACGACTGGTCATATCGTAGTCATACGGGCCAGAAGAATCTTTGGCACATATAGAAACGTCGGTTTCTTTACAGCTCAGGTCATCACCCATAGCTCCCATGTCTACAGCGATCATTTCACTGATTTCCGCAGGGATATACGATGCGCCATGTCCAACTTCTTCATAGTTCGAGATAAGCAGAGAGACGTTATGTAATGGTTTCCAGCCTTCACGATGTGCAGACTCAAGGATGCCAAAGAGGGCAGCCACGCTGGCTTTGTCGTCCAGATGACGTGATTTGATATAACCACTCGGCGTGATGACTGCGCGAGCATCAAAGGAGATAAAGTCGCCGACAGAGATCCCGAGTTTCAACACATCTTCCTTGGAGGAGACGACCTCATCGATTCGAACTTCCATATGGCTCTCGGACCGTTCAAAGGTACGTGCATCCGGATAGACGTGGACAGACGGATGAAGGGAGAGAATGGTGCCCGTGTATGTTCTTCCATCCCGAGTATGGATGCTGCAATATTCGTTTTCGATACTTTGCATGGAAAATCCACCGACAGAAGTAAGCTTCAATGTGCCATAGGATGTAACCGAGCGTACCATGGCCCCTAGCGTATCCACGTGAGCGCTTAAAGCGATTGTCTTGGAAGAGTTCTGTCCGGGCAATGTAAGCACCGCACCGCCCTTGTTATTCAGCTCACAGGCGATGCCCAGTGCGGCTGCTTCCTTCCGGATCATCTCGATAATATGATGTGTGTAACCACTTGGGCTTGGTGTATCCAGCAATTTTTTCAGGAAAGACAGAACGTATGATTCATCAATTGTAAAACTCATTGTGTAATTTCCTCCTCGGATCATGGGTGTGGTGTGAAACAAAATACAGCCTGTCTGGGGGAGAGAATGTGATACTACCATTCCTGACTCGCCAGCAGGCTGTCTCTGATTGGTTACAGTGTTCCCGTAGGGTTTCCTTTGCGCTGACTCTGGATCGAATCATTCTCCAATAGGCTGTCGGATTCATTTGAGTCAAGCGAATCCATCGATTTGAAAGAATCCAACGTAGATTTGCTTGTCGCGGAGCTTTCCAATTCAGATACACGCAATTTCAATTGTTTATTCTCACGTTGCAGTCTGTATTGGCGATAGATGCCATATGACCCTACAATAATTCCACCGATCAGGGTACAGCCGAGAATCAGCAAGATCAGCGGGATTTGTACCGTGTTAAATAACAGGTTGACTTGTACGGAATCCACATTAATAACCGCAAAGATTCCCGTGAGCAGTGCAAAAACAAGACCTGCTATGAGTGCCCATTGCATTTTCATGGTGTTGCCTCCTTGTTGAACAATTGAGAACTAGATATGCATTACCCATATTCGGGTATGTTGCATCTTGCAATGATGATAAAATCCCCTGCCCGAACGGGCAAGGGATGCAGGTCACATGGAAAGACAACCTTATTTGGTTAGTTGCTCCATCTGTTCAATCAGTTCCTTGAAGACACTCATAGCTTCACGAATTGGCTGTGGTGTAGACATATCCACACCTGCTTTTTTCAGAATGTTGATGGAGTAATCACTGCCACCGCTCTTCAGGAAGCCAAGATATCGGTCAACAGCCGGTTGGCCTTCTTCCAGGATTTGCTTGGAAAAGCTTGTTGCTGCGGAGAAGCCTGTAGCATATTTGTAAACGTAGAAGCTGTTATAGAAGTGGGGAATACGAGCCCATTCCATTTCAATTTCTTTGTCAACAGCCATGCCTTCTCCGTGATATTTAACGTTCAGATCATAATAGATCTCGGATAACAATTGTGGTGTTAATGCGTCACCTTGTTCCGCACGTTCATGAATGATTTTCTCGAATTCAGCAAACATGGTCTGACGGAATACCGTTGTACGGAATTGGTCGGCATAATACGTCAACAGATACAATTTTTCCTTTGGATCTGTTGATTTGTTAAGCAGATAATCCATCAGCAACGCTTCGTTGGTTGTGGATGCAACCTCAGCCAAGAAGATGGTGTACTGTGCATCACGATACGGAAGTGTTGTATCCGAGTAATGTGAATGCAGAGCGTGACCCATTTCATGTGCGAGTGTGAACATACTGTTTAGGTTATCTTTGTGATTCAACAAGACATACGGGTGAGTGCCGTAAGCGCCCCAGGCATATGCGCCTGAACGTTTATTTTCATTCTCATATATATCGATCCAGCGGTTATCATATCCATTCTGCAATGCGTCAGCATAGTCCTTGCCGAGTGGTTTCAGACCGTCTTTAACCGTTTGTTTCGCTTCCTCATAGGTAATATCCATTTTGTATTCGTCTACGAGTGGAGCGAACAGATCGTACATGTGCAATTGATCTACACCCAGCAACTTTTTGCGCAGGTCCATATAACGATGCAATAACGGAAGGCTCTCGTGAATGGTGTCTACCAGATTGGTATACACATCCGTTGGGATGTTATCTCCATATAGGGACATTTCCATCACGGAAGGGTACTTCCGAACATTAGCATAGAACATATTTTTGGTTACATTTGCATTCAAGGCAGCTGCAATTGTGTTCTTCTGTTTGGCATAGGTTTCGTATACCGCTTTGAAGGCACGTTCGCGAACTTCACGGTTAGGGTTCTCCAGGAACTGAATGTAGCTGCCGTGTGTCAGCTCAACTTCGTTACCATGTTCATCCTTGATTCTTGGGAACTTGAGATCGGCGTTATTCAGCATGCTGAAGATTGTCTGTGGTGCTTGTGAAAGGTTGCCTACCTGTGCAAGCAAAGCCTCTTCTGCTTGGCTAAGAACGTGGGCTTTTTCGCGTTTCATCTCTTCCAGCGTAAATGTATAAGCAGAAAGTTTTTCGTTCGCAATAAATGCGTCCAACTGATCATCCGGCAGGGAAAGAATCTCTGGTGTGACAAAAGAAAGTGCTTCACCAACCCGTACGCCTAATTTCTGGGCTTTTTGGGACAGGTTTTGATATGTAGGATTCGCTGTGTCTTCATCTTGATGCATACGTGCGTACACAAAGAGGCGTTCTATTTTGAGGCTGATCTCATCTTCGAATTCGAAGCAAGATTTGAGTACATCAGGTTGATTCAGTTTGCCTTGGAATTCGGAGGCCTTCTTGGTCAAAGACGATACTTCTTCATATTCTTGATCCCAGGCTTTCTGATCGGCAAATAAATCTTCCAGTTTCCAGCTATGTTCAGCCGGCACCTCGGAACGTTTCAATAATTGACTCATGGAAATCCTCCTTTGATGATCTGATGAATGTATGGACGAAGCTGCCTTCGTCTCGCTTGCCTGTGCGGAGAGAGACGAAGGAATCAGACTAAGTACCAGGATAACAGATAGCGATTTCTGGTATTTCAACGGCCTTCCTCCTTACGATACGAATAATCTCGTATAGTATGACCTTAGGCACGTTGAAATATTTGAGCATCTGGGTCCCCGCGATTAGGCTCCCATGTTATACAGAAAATAAACGATCAGGAAAAAGGCGAAACAAATGAGCAGGGTAGCAATAAGCGCCATTCCCCGTCTTAATCGATCCGGGATGGAATTGCGTCCCAGAATAAGCACAATACCAAGAGAGAAGGCAAGGATAATAAAGATGACGACATTGCTTGAGTCAAGCTGCATGGGTTAGACCCCTTTGAAGGCAGCCATCAATTGACGCCATTCATCCTCACGGTTCTCAAAATCTGCTTTTGGAAAACGGCGTTCAGCCCAGTGCATTAATGCAGGACGGCTAAGGAATGTATGGCATTCTTCGCCCCACTCTTCCGAAATTTCTCGCAGTACGAGATATTTGCCTTGAACTTCTACGGTCATCATATTCCACTTGTCTGTTTTGTATATTTCATGTTTTTTTATCATAGGTAGTCTCCAAACTAACGGTTTTGGTAAAATGATACCGTACCCTACGATTCAAAGCAAATTTTTTCGACATTTATGGAAAGATAAATTGCAAAATGGAAGCCCATACAGTATAATAAGGGTATTCGCCATAGATGGCGATATTTTTAGGAGGTTTTTCATTTGAAAGGTACAGTTAAATGGTTTAACGCAGAAAAAGGCTATGGCTTTATTTCAGTTGAAGGCGGCGAGGACGTATTCGTACATTTCTCCGCAATCCAAGGAGATGGCTTCAAAACATTGGAAGAAGGTCAAGCGGTAGAATTCGAAATCACTGATGGAAACCGTGGTCCTCAAGCAGCTAACGTAAACAAACTGTAAGAATTTATCCGGCTAACGGACTTCTTATATATTATAAATTTATAGCTGAATATTAAGAACCTAAGCACAGTCCCCCAAGGGAGGCTGTGCTTTTTTTGATTCTAACATTTTCAGTGTAAATAACGGTTGAATACGATGTAAGTTTCCCTGTGTGTTCAGGAGACACGATTGGTCATGCTGGACCATAACTTCAATCCGAAACCGATTAGTGCAGCCAGGGAGAAAGCCATAGCGGTGAGATAGAAGGTTTGTCTGCCTGCATGTTCCAGCAGCAGTCCGCCCAACGTTCCACTAAGAAGTCCCGAAGCACTGGACCAGACAATGGTGAACAAAGCCATACCTGTAGCTCTGTAGCCGTCCGGAACTAGGCGAATGATGTAGCGGACCGCCGTAACGTAGAAAATACCAAAGGTAACACTGTGCATCGTCTGAATCGCAACAACAGCTGCAGGTGTATCGGAGACAGACATGAGAAGCAAACGAACCGTATACATCAGTGCAGCAAAAGCAATTAGCGGCAGTTCTTTATAACGGTTTCCATACTTGCTGAGCAATAGAAATATGGGGATTTCACTTACGGAAGAGATCAGCAAAGACCAGCCGATCAGCCCCTCGCTGGCACCCAGATCTTTTAACGTGATGGTAAGGAATGCTTCGTTCATGCGATGTCCCATGGCAAGCAAAAATACACAGCCAAAAAAGGTGAGCACATCTCTGCGTTTCAAAATAGCCCATAACCCAGATAGATCCATTTTGCTACTGCTCCCCGAAGGTTGATCCTTCAATTGAAAACTGATCAATAGTGTAGTTGCAGCAAGACCAACGCAGACCCAAATCGTCCATGCTGGACCAAAAGATCCAAGGAAATACCCGATACTTAATGCAAAGAAGGCATAACCGATCGATCCGAAGACTCGAATGGAAGTGAAATTTCGGCCGTACTTGCTGGCCGTTGTAATAGCCATCGTATCGGAGAGTGGATAGACCGGATAATAGAAAAAGTAAAACAGGGTCACGAGTACAAATACCTGACCAAAAGTTGTTGCATTGGCGAGCATGATCCCTGTGATCAATTGACCACCAAGCAGAATGATCATCACTTTGCGTACCGTTTGGTAGCGGTCGCTGGCCATGCTCCAGAACATATTGGAGAACACAGAGATGAGGGGGCCAATTCCGTAGAGATATCCAATCTCAGCTCGACTGAAGCCCAGATGACTGAAGTAAAGCTGGTAGTAGGATACCACCAGAACGGTGGAACCAAAGATGGTGAACATGAGAGCCCGCAGCCAGTTCTGATCCGGGCGGGCGTTGTGACTTAATTTCATGATGAGAGACTCCAATCCTGATAACAATTCAATGATTTTATTACCCTTTCAGGGATGTTGATTTACGGACTTTCGGCACGGACATCGTAGGTTCTTGCTTCGTGCGTCGGATAACAAGCCAGACAATGATGAGTTCGGCGAGCAGGCCAAGGGATTGGGCAACAGCGCCAATCATGCCGTTCCACGCAGGAAAAATACTAACCAGTATAAGCAGCACAATTACCGTGCAGATTGCATTCGCCGTTTGCGAACGAAACATCGTTTTTGTCTGACCGCGAAGCAGAATGAGGCCATTGCTGAAATCCAGAAAAGGGAAGATCAGCGGAAATAAGACGAACGCACGCAGTGTCCACAGACTTTGTTGCAAAAGTTCGCCCTGAACGCTCATGACATTTTCGAGTACCCATGGTCCCAAGGGGGTATAGGCAATCGACACCATCATCGCAAACGGAATAAATCCGGTGACAAGTGCGAATTTTCGTACCAGTTTGGCGTCTACAAGGTAGAAATTCAGCACGATCTGATGGATGTATGTAAAGAAGCTTAGCATTAACTGCATCAGACTGCTTGCTATGGCAAAGGACGAAATGGCTAGTGCGATCCCGGTCGTTTTGCCAAGTACGATGTTAATAACCGGTCCTATGAACAGCGCTACAAAGCTGGATAACAGCAGCGGCTTATAAAAGCGAAATACGTCTCCCTTGCTCTCGACGGGATGATCCTCAAGCTTGGCTGGCATCTTGCGCTTGATGCTGTTACCCTCCAGAAAGCTGACAAGCGCTTCAATCATCATGCCAGTAGCAAAAATGATAGCGCCTACACGTCCACTGTCAATGCTGTCTGTGTATATGAAATAGAGGGATAGGCCGTACATTCCGGCTAAACGGAATACCATCCCGATGGTTAACCACTTGGTGCGGTTATTCGTAATGATGATCCCCTGATAGATGTTGCGGATCACTGAAAAGATACTTACATACATGAGAATTTCATATACGTCGATGACTTTGTTCAGCAGATCCGGACTTACACCAAACAAGTATTTGAACACCCCGGTACCAACGGGAGAGTATACGATAAGAAACCCAATGAGAAGCACACAGGCAAGAAATATTTTGGTCACAAACGTGAGGGCCTGAAAGGAAAGGCGATCGCGGACCAGTGCGGAACAGGTTTGCCGCAGCAGGGTGGAGGGGCGTTCCGTGAGGGTTAACAAGCTACCGGCGATGGCATAGCTGGCAATAACCGTCTCGGGATGAGCGGAACGTGCTAATGTGCTGTTTATGATGACGTGAGAAATGGTGACGAGAGAGGCGGAAATGCCAAGTGGCACAAAAAAAGAAAATAACCGTCTCCACGAAAGTGATTCACTTGACGACATGTCAACGACTCCTTTGATGGATGAAATATGCCTAGTATATCACAAAGCTTTGGGCGCGGATGCGATTTTTTATGCGGAATATGCGGCAGATCATTTGTACAATTAAGGGGATCATATTATAATAGGAATGGTTAAAAATCGCTCTAATACGTATTCAACCAAGTGGAGGCACATTTATTTTGAGCCAATCAAATCGAAAACGTCATCAATATCCGCGTGGACCGCTGGCATTGATGAGAGGGGTGTACAAATACACCATTCCGGAAACACGGAAGGCACTGAATGGATGGCGTGCTCAAGCTGAGGCGATTCCGAATGAGGAATTGCGTACACAGGCACTTGCCAGTCTGAAGGATAAACAGTTTCACTGTGAAGGCGGAACCGTCTACGCATTGGCTGATTTGCCCAACAGGCACATTCTGATTCCGCTGATCGTTTCATATCAAACTATTAGTGATTATTTGGACAATCTGTGCGACCGCAGCACGTCGATGGACCCGGATGACTTTCGTCTTCTCCATCAATCCATGCTTGATGCGGTAGATCCCGAAGCAATTCCCGTCAATTATTATGCCCTCCGTGAGGAGCAGGATGACGGCGGATATCTGCGGAATCTGGTGACCACATGTCAGGAACTGACCCGTCAGTTACCAGGCTATACGTCCGCCAAGCCCCAAATTCAGGATCTGGCAGGCCTATACACGGACCTGCAGGTATATAAGCATATCAAGCCGGAACTGAGAGAAACGGCACTGCTCGAATGGTGGTCGGAGCATCGCCATCGCACACCTCAGTTTCGTTGGAACGAATTTGCTGCTGCAACTGGCTCTACACTGGGCGTTTTCATGCTGTTTCTGGCTGCGAGTGACGATCAGTTGACTGAAGAGCAAGCGGCCTCGATCCACACGGCCTATTTCCCACATGTATGCGCATTGCACATTATGCTCGATTATTTAATTGATCAGGATGAGGACCGCATCGGGGGAGATCTCAACTTCTGCAACTATTATGAGAATGTAGAGACAATGCTGGACCGAATTGCTTTTATTGTGGAGATGGCACGCAGCGATGTGCAGAAGATTCCGGGAAGCTCCTTTCACCGGATGATCATCGAAGGACTGATTGCCATTTACCTGTCTGATCCCAAAGTCAGCGAACAACAGGAAGTTCGCGTTGTATCCAAACGTCTGCTGAAAAATAGTCCGATCACAAGAATATTTTTTTTCATTTTCAGTCGCTGGATACGGAAAAATATGTAAGTCAGGTGTGATATTGCGGAGCCTGAAGTGAAACTAGAGGAGGAAGAAACATCATGACAGCAGTAAAGAAAATCGCAGTATTAACGAGCGGTGGTGATTCACAGGGGATGAACGCGGCTGTTCGTGCGGTTGTTCGCAGCGGACTGTTTCACGGTCTCGAAGTATTTGGAGTTCAACGTGGATACCAGGGTCTTTTGAATAATGACATTTTCCCAATGGATTTGCGGAGTGTAGGGGATATCATCCAACGTGGGGGAACGGTTCTTCAATCGGCACGTTGCAAGGAGTTCTATACCGCTGAAGGTCAGCAAAAAGGTGCGGACATTCTGCGTGCGCGTGGCATTGACGGTCTGGTTGTTATCGGTGGGGATGGTTCCTACAACGGAGCGAATAAACTCAGCAAGCTGGGCATTAACACCATGGGTCTGCCAGGAACGATTGATAACGATGTTTCATTCACCGACTATACCATCGGATTTGATACAGCTGTAAGCATAGTAGTTGATGCAGTAAACAAATTACGTGATACGATGTCTTCACACGAACGTTCTTCCATCGTGGAAGTTATGGGTCGTCACTGTGGGGATATCGCTCTGCATGCCGGACTTGCTTCGGGTGCTGAAACGATTCTTGTCCCAGAAGTTCCATTTGATATGGACGAAGTAGCAGATCGGATGAAAGCTAACTTTGCACATGGCAAACGTCACAGTATTATCATCGTTGCAGAAGGCGTAGGCAAAGGTGAGGATGTAGCAAAAGAACTGATGGAACGTTGCCCAACGTATGAGCCACGTGTAACCGTTCTGGGTCACATTCAGCGTGGGGGTACGCCAACACCTTTCGACCGTAACTTGGCAAGCCGTCTTGGCGACTTCGCTGTTCGTAGTCTGATCGCAGGCGAGACAGACAAAGGTTGTGGCATTATCAAGGGTGAACTTACCCTGACGGATATTGATAAAGTGGTTAACACAAAAAAAGATTTCGATATGGTGACTTACGAGCTTGCACAACGTTTGTCCCAATAATTCGATTCTTACGCAAAGAGCACAATCCCGCTTTAACGTGGATTGTGCTCTTTTTGTTGTTTCACGGAGTGAGTATATCAATGTTACGCCTTGCGGAGTGCGGCTTGTTTTTGTACCAGGAAGAGTCTCCAGAGAAGCGCTGTTGCTCCTACGGCAAGGCCGGCAATAAGCCCGATCCAGTATCCAAAGGCGCCGAGTGAAGTATACGTAGCTGTTAGGTAACCTACAGGCAGACCAATGATCCAATACGCTACAAACGTAATGATCAATGCCGGATTAACATCTTTGTAGCCACGTAATGCTCCTTGGGTCGGTGTAGCAATCGCATCCGAGATCTGAAAGAAAATGGCGTAGATAAGGAAATGCTGCGTAAGTGCAATGACCTCCCGATCGTTTGAATACACGCCTGCAATCTGTTCGCCGAACACAATCAACACGATCGCTGTCAGCAGTGAGAGTCCGATGGCTCCACCAATTCCAAGCAGACTGTATTGTCTGGCATCTCTCAGACGCCCCGCACCTGCCTCATAGCCCACAAGGATCGTAAGAGCCATACATATGCTCACAGGTAACATGTAGAGCGTAGAAGCGAAATTCAGCGCCGCTTGATGGGCAGCAATTGTTGTGGTATCGAAACGGCTCATCATTAAAGTCACAGCAGCGAAGATGGACGTTTCGAAAAAAGTCGCGAATCCAATGGGCACTCCAATCTTGAGTAACTCTTTCCATTTGGACAATGATACACGGGTCCATTGACGGAAAATGCCATACTGGGCGAAAGGTTCGACCCGATGGACAAAAAAGAGACTAATAAGAAAGATCAGCCAGTATGTACATGCTGTAGCAACACCAGCACCAACACCGCCCAATTGTGGAAAGCCCCAGCGACCGAATATCAGCAGATAATTTAGAAAGATGTTAACGGGCAGGGAAACCAACGTAATGAACATCGTAGTCCTTGTCTGGCCAAGTGCATCCATGAAGCTGCGCAGCACTGTATATCCGAAGAGCGGGATAATGCCAAAAGCAAGTGCACACAAAAAATAGAAGGCAACTTGGGCAACCCGGGGCTCCAGAGGCATTCCGTTCAGTATAGGGCCAAGTAACAACGCCCCGGCTCCGATCACGACGAGACTGACAGCAATTCCAAGATACAATGCCTGGATGACGTTATACCCGATCTGATCATTACGTTTGGAACCCAGCAGATGGGAAACGACAGGTGTAATACCGATCAGAATCCCGCTTAGTCCAGTTTGAACTGGCATCCATAGACTTGTGCCAATCGCGACGCCTGCAAGGTCGGCCGGAGAAAACTTGCCTGACATATTGGTGTCGAAGAACGACATGGCAGAGAGGGCAATTTGAGTGGTGAATATGGGCAAAAATATAATCAGGAATTGCTTCACTTTTTGGGAAAAACTTGTTGTGTTCATGTTCACTGGCAGTGCCTCGCTATTCTAAAGAGATGTCATCCAAGTGTCATATCTGGACAGCTATTTATTGTAGTGGATTTTGTTCAATTTGAATAGGGACAGAAGCAGAGTAGGGGTGTACAGAGAAAAATGAACACCAAAAAACCTCGCTCCGCTTCAAGCAGAACGAGGTTGGATGAAATGAGAAGTATGAAAGAGTGCGGATTACTTATATTGTACACCTGATGAATAACGGTTGGACGCATTCCAGAGCAGATATTCATGCACATCCATGTCTTTCATCGCTCTAATCTGGTCTTCCACTTGTTTCTTGCCATACTTGACATAATGCCCACTGCCCAGCCAGCTTGCTGTGAAGTCCTGGATCCACGGACGAATGACAGGTTTGAGTTCTTTGGTAGGGTCCAGTTTCTTGTGTGTATCTTCCATTGAACCCTTGATGGTTGTGTAAGGATCTTTGTCAGGGTCCTTGACCCCATACCAGCCAGTAGAATAGTGACTAGGGTATACCATCGGTGAGATGACATCCACATTTTCGGATATTTTAACAAAATCCTGTCCAATGCCTTCAGCCGCAGGTACAGAAGCGGCATAACCAAAAATATCAACCGAGACACGGACCCCTAGCGGGGCTAACTCTTTGCGTGCATATTGCACGAATTCAGCCACAACATCGACGCGTGACTTGTCAGATTTGGTATATTTCAGTACATCGGCTCGAGTTTCGAAACCTTCCGGGAAACGAACGTAGTCAAATTGAATCTCTTTAAATCCAAGCTTGGCAGCTTCCTTGGCAATCTCAATGTTATAGTCCCATACTTCCTTGCTGTACGGATTCACAAAGCTGTCGCCTTTGCCATTTGCCCATACAGATCCATCCTTGTTACGGAAGGAGAGCTCCGGATTTTTCTTGGCAAGAATCGTATCTTTGAATACAACGACACGTGCAATCGGGTAGACCTCATGTTTTTGCAATCGTTTCATCAAGGCATCGATATCCCGGATAAAAGGTTGCGATTTACCCATTTTCTGAAGCGCTTTGTTTTCTGTGGGATAAGTTATGTATCCGAGATCGTCTTTGATATCAATGACCATGGCATTCAGTTCTGTACTGTCTGTCAGTTCCAGCAATTCTTTCATACGTGCGCCGCCTGCGCTGTAGGCCGTTACATAAATACCTTTGACCACAGGTGCATCAGGTTGAGGATCAATTTTGGCAGGTGGGTTATCGGCATCAATAACAACCTGATCTTTTTGAGATTGGATAATTGCGGTGTTAAAACTGTTGGTTAACGATTGGAATTGAGGATTTCCCTGGTCCGCCACTGCGGGGGCACCACCAAAGCTTCCAAAGGCCATAGCCATTAAAGCCCAAAACATGTTCATTCATTTCCACTCCCTTATGTGTGCATTCCATGTATGAATTATACATTAAAGCCTCTGGGCTTTTAACCATATTAATCAAGTAATGAAACACATGGAAAAAATGAAAACCGCTTCCTGCTGAGGAAATCCCCTGCAAGAAGCGGCGTGATCAATCTGAAAAAAATTATTGAATGTAAATTTCATTTTGATGCTCACAAATACTGTACTGAATGATTTCCATTGCGTCTCCCTGTTCCAGGATGCCCAGCCCATCCCGGAGGACAATCAGTGAGTCGAGTTCATTCGGTTTCAAGAAAGGGAGCATTTCCGGGCACCATCTGTTGACAATCTCAAACAGTTTTACCGTTTCCATATCCACAATAATCACCCTTTCCTACTCGAATTCCAAAATGGTAAGTCATTCGGCGCGATTCGGGAAAGCATATGGCCTGTGAAATTGAAGGGTTGAACCTGCTATACAACATATTTAGGAGCCGTACACCGTTATTATACCACAATGTTGTGAATTGTTAACCGTACAGGTGTCTCAACTTCTGCGAAATGAACCCATAACACCAACCGTTTCCACAATGTTAACAAAAGCGTTTGGATCTGTATCCTTGATAATACGTTTAATTTCAACCAACTCGTAGCGGGTGGTAACGGTCATGAGCATGTCCTTCTCAATATCCGTATAGGCTCCCTGAGTCTTAATTTTGGTAACTCCACGAGGCCGAACAAGTAATTTTTTTAACATGGCTTCGGTTTCGTTTGTAATAATGTACAGTGTTACTTTGACGTGACTGATATGGATCAGATCAAGCACTTTGCCTGTAATGTAGATAGATACCATGGAGGCCAAGGCTGTATTCCAATTGTCACTCAGGTATCCCGCAAGCATAATGATCGTACCGTTCATGCCGGCCATCACTGTACCAATCGGAAAGTCTCGTTTACGCGTGAAAATGGACCCAACAATGTCGAGTCCTCCTGTGGAGCCGCCCACTCGGAAGGAAACGCCAGTGCCCATTCCAATAAGCACACCGCCAAATACAGAACTAAGTAAAGGGTCTGTAGCCACAGCAAAAACAGGCAGAAGCGCAATGAACCAGGAAGTGGCTGCTACCGAAAGAATACTTAATGTAATGAAGCGTCGTCCAAGAATAAACCAACCTGCAATGAGCAGGGGAATGTTAAGAACAAAATACATTATACTAAGATTCAACGTTGTAAAATAACCCAGAAGCATTGAAATACCGGACACCCCGCCGCTTAAAAGCTGATGGGGGACCAAAAACCAGTTGAAGCCGCAGGCAATAGCTGCAGCACCCAAAATGATCACTAAAGAGTGCCAAATTATTTTGGGCAATTTAATCACCTCATTTATATTTAAAACCAGATTGCTGGTAATCTTGAATTGTTTTGTGATATAATAATTTGTGGATATTCTTGAGTAGGAAACTTTTCCTAAATGGAGCAATAAAATTTTGAAATGTTTCAAACACATGTATGTAGTTTTAGTCTTATGTTGGGGACCCATTCATGGAATTATATTCGTTAGTGAAAATAATTCGTCCCGTTGGGATACCCTATAAATATTAACGCTACTTAAGAATACAGACAACAAAGTGGATTGTCCACCATGTCCACCATATAAAAGGAGCATGAATAATTTTGACAAATTTAAACTTTACAGATTTCAATCTTGAACCACTGGTGCTGCAAGCCATCACTGAGCTCGGGTTTGAAGAAGCAACACCGATCCAATCCAAAGCGATTCCTTTGGCACTCGAAGGCAGAGATTTGATTGGTCAAGCTCAAACAGGTACGGGTAAAACAGCTGCATTCGGTATTCCGTTGATCAGCAAAATCTCAAAAAGTGACGAGAAAATCCGCGCCCTTATTATGGCACCTACACGTGAACTTGCAATTCAAGTTGCTGAAGAGATCGAAAAACTCACTCGCTTCAAAGGTCTTCGCTCCCTGCCAATCTACGGCGGACAAGATATCGTGCGTCAAATCCGTGCACTGAAAAGAAAACCACAGATCATCATTGGTACACCTGGACGTCTCCTTGACCACATCAACCGCAAAACAATCAAACTAGATGATGTACAAACTGTTGTACTGGATGAAGCAGATGAAATGCTCGACATGGGTTTCATGGAGGATATCCAATCCATCCTGAAACAAGTTCCAGACGAGCGCCAAACTATGCTGTTCTCAGCAACAATGCCTCCTAACATTCAAAAATTGGCACAACAATTCTTGAACAATCCTGAACACATTTCTGTGATTCCGAAACATGTTAGTGCACCATTGATTGACCAATCCTATATCGAAGTACCTGAGCGTCAAAAATTCGAAGCATTGAGCCGTTTGTTGGATATGGAATCTCCTGAACTAGCGATCGTATTCGGACGTACAAAACGTCGTGTTGACGAATTGGCTGAAGCTTTGCAAAAACGTGGATATTCTGCAGACGGTCTTCATGGTGACTTGTCCCAGAATCAACGTGATGCGGTAATGCGTAAGTTCCGTGACGGCAGCATTGACGTACTCGTTGCAACAGACGTGGCTGCACGTGGTCTCGACGTATCTGGCGTAACTCACGTTGTTAACTTTGACCTTCCGCAAGATCCGGAGAGCTATGTTCACCGTATCGGTCGTACAGGTCGTGCGGGTAAAGAGGGTGCTGCTTGGTCCTTCGTTACACCGCGTGAGATTGATCACTTGCACTTCATCGAGCGTGTAACACGTCACCGTATTCCACGTAAACCACTGCCAACAATGGCAGAAGCGGTTGAAGGTAAACAACGTTTGACAGCAGAGCGCTTGCTGGAAATCGTACAATCAGGCGAACTGAACGAATACAAAGGTATTGCGATTCAAATGCTTGAGCAATATGATTCTGTTCAACTGTTGTCGGCTGCACTGAAGCTCCTGACAGGTGACAAGAAAGATGCTCAAGTTGATCTGACTCCTGAAGATCCAATCCGTGCAAAACGTCGTAAACCGGATGTTCGCTCTGGCGGACGTAAACCATCGGGTTACAGCGGTAACCGCACAAGTGGTAGCGGCGGCAGTGGTGGTGGTTACAACCGCGATCGCAACAGCAGTGGCAGCGGACGTGGCGGTTACAACCGTGATCGTAACAGCGGCAGCAGCACTGGCGGTGGAAGCAGAGAAGGTGGTTACAACCGTGACCGCAAACCGCGTCCAAGCAGTAACGAAGGACGTCGTCCTGCGAAAGATTCTTCTTTCGAGTAATATAAACGTATGATCTGAAAAATGGAGCGGGCAACTGCTCCATTTTTTTTATTTTCAAAGTGACTGCATCATTTTATTTCACTGCCAGAAGCGGCCAGAAGCGCTAGCTAAGGATAATGACGATCTCTTTTCGGGAAGTACTGGCTTTTCCTATCTATAATAAGGTATATTAATATTAGACTTCAGGTAATTCGCAAGGCTGCAGAGGAGGAGAAATGTTTGGAATTTAAAGGAGCTATGGGTGGGATCTACCGGCTTACAGAGTGGATTACGAGACTGGCCGCAACCAATCTGTTGTGGGCTATTTGTTCGTCTCCGTTCTTGTTTTTCTTGATTATGAAACTGCTCGTGATGCAGCAGAACCTCGCAAACGAATCATTGCAAATGAACTGGGCTATAGCTATTGTGGCACCGCTTACACTGTTCCCGGCGACTTCGGCGCTGTTTACGGTTGTTCGTAAATGGAATATGGGTGATACGGATGTACCGATCTTCCGTACTTTCTTTGTAGGTTACAAGGAAAACTACAAGCAAAGTTTAATTGGGGGCATTTTTTACACACTGCTATTCGCGATTATGTATCTGGATTATACAGTGTACATGACTCAGTTCCGCAATATGCAGCTCGTGGGAATCATCATGTTAGTACTGCTTCTCTTGTTATTTGTATCACTCTTTAACTTTTTCTCGATGGTTGTACATTATCATATGTCCATCGGACTCATTATCAAAAATGCGGTATTGCTTACGCTGATCAGACCATTCCGTGTATTTTCCACATTGCTGGGAAGTGGATTGCTGTTCTACATCGGTTTCCGTTATCCGGTCTTGTTTGTTTTCTTCATTATCAGCATCATTGCTTGGTTCGCTTTCTTTAACTTCTACGCAACCTTCAACAAGATGCAGGAGCAGATGGAGAAGATGCAACTCAAGAAGGAAGAAGAGGAAGCTGCTGCGCTGGCTGAACAATCAGCAGAGAATGGTGAAACACCTGAGCCATCAGACGACAAAAACATTACATTGCAAAAATAAAACATGATGAATCGCCATTTACTTTTTACACAGTTAGGGATATAATAATTGTACATCCTGCGATGTACGTTTCGGTTATTCGTTGTTTTGAACCAATGATGATGTCTTCGGGAGATCAACACAGAATGTTGCTGAAAAGCCCTGTCTATACGACATGGGGACTTCAAAAAGCATTTTTGCGGTCACCCACCTGCCAAGCAGGTTCATAAGACAATGTAGCCGGACGGCATAGGCGGGTTCCTAAATCTTCATGTACAGCACCCTGACTTTTCCTCTACAAAAGGAATTTCAGGGTGTTTTTAAGTTGTGATGAATGTTTTTGATTGGTTTTATGATAAATATGATGCTTGCCCTTTTGTTACTACTTGAACAATGTTACACTAAGATACATAAATGGAACGGTTACAATCAAAGGAGGAAGGGTCTTGACCTTAAAGAGAACGCTCGTCGGTATCATCCGCAGCATGGAGGGGACCAGCGATCGAGCCAAGGATCCCAAATTAAAAACACGGTATTATAACTTATCCAAAGACAGAGCCTGGGAAGAGGTCTCTTCGACACTCAAAAAGATTCCGGGTTATAAAGTGCTGCATGAAGTGCCTTCTGTTGGAGAAGTTATTCTGGAGAAGCGGACTACCTTTGGACGGACGATGGATATTACAGTTTCCATTATCTCAGTAAGTCCTGTTCGCAGTGCGGTGGATATGTATTCAGCTTCACGTGGTTCACTTGGAGACTTGGGTTCCAATTATCGCACGATTATGAACTTATTCTCTGTACTGGATAAAAAGCTAAGCAAGTATAAAGCAAATGATTGAAATAGATGATAAATAACAAAAAGCGAGTGAAGGTTAACCTTCCTCGCTTTTGTTCTGAACGTATGATAACTTCTACAGCAAAGCTTTTACAGCAGCAATCGCTTGTTCGAAGTTAGGGGAGTCTGTCATTTCAGGCAAATACTCCACATATGTAATCCGGTCTTCGGCATCCAAAACAAAAATGGAGCGCATGTCGAGTTGGAATTCTTTGATCAGAACGCCGTAGTCTTCACCGAAAGAACGTGTTTTGTAGTCTGACAATGTAACTACGCGGTCAACACCAGCTGCTCCACACCAACGAGCCTGAGCAAACGGAAGGTCAACACTGACTGTCAAGACAACAACATTGTCTCCGAGTTCTCCAGCTTCCACGTTGAAACGACGAGTTTGCGCATCGCATACGCCAGTATCCAGGGAAGGAACAACGCTGATTAATTTGATTTTGCCTGCGAAGTCTTTCAGGGAAGCATCCTCAACCAGGTTCTTGCTCAGTGTAAAATCAGGTGCTTGATCGCCGACTTTCAGTTCGGGTCCGATCAATGTAATAGGGTTGCCTTTAAATGTGGCTGCGCCTGTACGTTCTTGTGTCATAATAATGTTCCTCCTTATAAATTGGTGATCCGTGCCAAAATCCATTATAATCTTTTATGAAAGGCATTGTCCAATTCGGGCATGTACCATTACGATGGATCAGAGATGTGAGTCCGATCTGAACAGGGTGGAGTGAAAGAAGAAATTTATGATATTTATTCGCTATGAGAACTGGAAAGGTTATTTGAAGTATTTCCCTTTGACGTCGCTTTTTTTAATTGCCAATGTAGTCATGTTTATTGTGTTAACGGTGAACGGTGGATCAACGAACAATATGGTGTTGCTGAAATTTGGGGCACTTACGAATCATGAACTGTTCGCGCATGAATGGTGGCGTTACATTACATCCATGTTCCTGCATGCGGGCTTCGGTCATTTATTGTTTAACAGCTTTGCGTTAATTGTATTTGCTCCACCGATGGAGCGTTTGCTCGGGTCGGTAAGGTATGGTGTATTGTACCTGGGTGGTGGTGTATTGGGTAATATTCTTGCTGTTGCGTGGTACAACTCGGTTGGGAGTATTACCATCTCGGTAGGTGCTTCAGGAGCGATCTATGCCGTCTATGGTGCATTCCTGTATGTAGCGCTGTTCCAGCGAACGATGATGGACGAGGCTTCGCGCAAAACGATGTACACATTGCTTTTGTTCGGGATCGTATTCTCCTTCGCCATGTCAGGCATCAACTGGATGGCTCACCTTGGCGGATTGTTGGGTGGATTCTTTATTTACGGACTGTTGATCAGATTGTGGAAACCCCGCAGCTTAAAGCGGTAGTCAGAACGTTCTCAAGATGGAATACAGTCAAGGATAAGTAGGGTATAACAGATTGGAGCGATCAGGCGAGTGGAATTAAGACAGTTGCATTACTTTTTGAAAGTGGCACAGAAGGAACATGTAACACAGGCTGCTGAAGAGTTGCATGTGGCACAGTCGGCAGTGAGTCGTCAGATTCATCAACTGGAAGAAGAACTGGGCGTGGACCTTTTTATGCAAAAGGGACGAAACCTGCAGTTGACTGCAGTGGGGCAGCTTTTTTGCAAACGAATTGAAGGTATATTAAAAGATTTGGACAAGGCAGTTGGGGAAGTTCATGAGTTTCTGGACCCGGAGCATGGAGAGATTCGAATTGGGTTTCCGCATAGCCTGGGGATTCATCTCATTCCTTCCGTGGTGGCTGCTTTCCGTCAGCGCTACCCCAACGTGAAATTCAGATTCAAGCAGGGGATGTTCCCTACGCTGATTCGTGATGTGTTATCCGGAGAGGTAGACTTGGCATTCATTTCTCCTTTTCCAGAGAAGCATGATCAAGTAGATGGCGATATTGTACTCACGGAAGAATTACATGCGATCCTTCCTCCTAATCACCCGTTAGCTGGTGAAGAGACAATTGCGCTTGAACAGCTCAAGGATGATAAATTTGTATTGTTTAGCAAAGGTTATTCTCTTCGTCCTATTGTGTGGCATGCCTGTCTGGAAGCTGGTTTTACACCCAAGATCGCTTTTGAAGGGGAAGAGACCGACACCATCCGCGGATTGGTCGCTGCGGGCATGGGGGTCAGTCTACTGCCTGAGATGGCGTTATTCCAGACGAATCCGTTGCAACCGGCACATGTGGCTATCTCCCATCCAAAAGTAACGCGAACTATCGGGTTAATTCATCGTGCGCATGATAAACTGCCGCTGGTTGCTCAGTCCTTTCGTTCATTCTTGCTTGATTATTTCGGTTTACAACAAAACAATACCCCATCCGATTAACGGTGGGGTATTGTTTTTTGTTTTTGTTTTTGTTGTATTAAGTATCCAATTAATCGCGGCTGTTGAAGATTCCGATGTAACGAATCAACTCAAGCAGTGAAATCAACGCTGCAGCAACGTAAGTCAAGGCTGCGGCATTCAGAACTTTTGCAACACCTTTTTCTTCTTCATTACGGATGTACCCTTCGGATACCATAATCTCTCTAGCGCGATTACTTGCATTGAACTCAACCGGTAAAGTGATGAGTTGGAATGCTACAGTTACGGAGAAGAAGATGATACCGATACCTACAAGATTCATGGCATTGAAGATGAATCCTGCAATTAACAGGAATGGAGCTAATCCGGATGCAAAGTTCACAATTGGGAAGATTCGGTGACGCAGTGCCAGCATCGGATAACTTTCTTTATGCTGAATGGCGTGGCCAACTTCGTGACACGCTACCGAAACAGCTGAGATTGAGTTTTCGTAATATACTGGTTCTGATAAACGTACAACCCGATTGATCGGATCATAGTGATCAGAGAGTGTACCACGTACAGGTTCAATTGGAACATCATGCAGGCCGTTAGCATCAAGCATCTGGCGAGCGGCATCGTAACCAGTCATTCCGTTCTGGTTCGGAACCTCCGACCAACGTCTAAACGTACCTTTAACGCGAAATTGCGCCCATAAAGAGAGCAAAAAGGCGATAATGATCAATACGAACATACCGTTATTAAAACTCATATTCATTCCTCCGCTTTCTAAGAATAAGCTACATCATGGTGTTCTCAAGCAAGATTTTTAGTGCCTCCATTGTACCGGCACTTTTGGTGAGGAGTCCTGCCATCATTTTACGTGCTTGTACAGGTTTCATCTCTCCAAGTAGCGGTTTGAGTTCGTTAACCTCTCGCTCAAGTTGTTGTACGTGAAGTTCCAATGTTGTCAATTTGCTGGCAACTTGTTCTTCTGTACTAACCAGACGCCACTTCTCAAGAGATTGTTTAATCTCGTCGAGACTATACTTCTCTTGTTTCATCTGTACAATACGTTCAAGCCTCGTTAAAGTTTCATTACTATAGAGACGGTAATTTTTTTGTGTACGTTCTTCGGGAGCGATTAGTCCAAGCTTTGTGTAATAATCAATCGTCCGTTCACTAACACCAGCGGTCTTGGCAAGTTCGCCAATCCGAAAAAGTTTCATATCCCCAATGATATTCACCTCGCTTGCAAGTTCAAATGTAGGGAATTGTAGTTTCCACTTGTGAATTTCTAGACTACGCCCATTTTTTCTTACTAATAAGTATGATACATGATCTTTAACCGTACAGTCAAACGTTATGCTTTGGTAATCAGCATACTGCATTTCTATATCTATGTACTCATAGAATGTGATTATGTACTTAAGTGCAAGAAAAAGACGTAAGACTTTATTCCCAGAAATAATTTTCAGTTTTGATGAAAATACTCTTGTCAACTTTCCTCTCTTCTGCTTATAATGACATTAAGAGTTTCACGTTATGTGAATAAACTTAACATAAGAGGGAGTGGGGTATATGAGAAAGAAATGGTTGGTTTCCATGTTAGTAATGCTTACTTTGTTCGCTTTTCCGGTTAGCGCATTTGCGGCTGCGGAGGGTCCGACTAACATTGAACTTCAAAGTGGTTTGAACTCAGCCTTTACGTTTCTGGCTGTTGTACTCGTGTTCTTGATGCAAGGGGGATTTGCTTTACTTGAAGCGGGTTCAACACGAATGAAGAATGCAGGACACATTGCGGGTAAGACCATCCTGACATTGGGAATTTCAGTTATTGCCTTCTGGGCTTTGGGTTTCGGTCTTGGTTTCGGTAATGGTAACAGCTTCTTTGGAACAACAGGATTCTTCCTGAGCGGTGACAAGATGGCTGCTTCCTTCGAATCACTGGCTTTCTCCGATGTTCCACTGACTGTTAAATTCGTTTTCCACCTCGCTTTTGCGGCGGTATCTCTGGCCATTGCCTGCGGTGGTATGGCTGAACGTGCAAAAATGAGCGTATATATTGTATTCGGTACACTTTATACCATTATCATGTATCCGGTTGTTGCTCACTGGGTATGGGGCGGCGGCTGGTTGGCTGAGCTGGGTATGCAAGACTTTGCAGGATCGACGGTTGTTCACTTGACTGGCGCGACTGCAGCATTGGTAGCGACGATCTTGTTGAAACCACGTATTGGTAAATACAACAAAGACGGCAAACCTAACATCATTCCAGGTCACAACCAAGTGTATTCCGTACTCGGGGTTATTATCCTCTGGATCGGTTGGTTCGGTTTCAACCCAGGTAGTACGTTAACTGCCTTGGATGACGGATTCTTTGGTTATGTTGCATTAACTACTAACGTAGCTGCTGCAGCTGGTGGTGTTGCTGCACTGTTGATTTCTTGGGCAGTTCTTGGCAAGTCCGATATTCCTAGCATGTTGAACGGTGTGCTTGCGGCACTCGTTGCAATTACAGGTGCTTGTGCCTTTGTTGAACCTTGGGCAGCTTTGGTTATCGGTGCTCTGGCGGGTATCATCACATTCTTCACAGCACAGTACTTCGATCGTAAAGGAATTGACGATCCAATCTACGCTTTCTCCGTACACGGTGTTGCTGGTATGTGGGGAGCAATCTCCACAGGTTTGTTCGCTACACCAGAACTTGCTGAGCATGCGGGTGTAGGTCAAGCGGGTCTGTTCTATGGCGGTGGATTCCACCAATTGGGCGTACAGCTTCTCGGTCTGGTAGGTGCTTTTGCCTTCGTACTGGTAATGTCTTTCATTATTCTGGGCGGTATGAAAGCGATCATGGGCATCCGTGTTACTGAAGAAGAAGAAACAATGGGTCTGGATATCAGTGAGCACGGTACTTACGGATACCCTGAACAAATGAAAAATGTAGATTCTAAATCCAATGGTGGTACGTTCAGCTCCTGAGGTGAATGATGCTGAATCATGCTTCAAGGAGGCTGGACATGATGGAACCCATCTCGTATACAAACTATTCCTGGTCTTATCAGGGAATCGATGGTGCGGTGTCTTCTCAAGAACTGCGCCAGGCACGTGTGATATTACAGAACGAGCTCCAGGAATTGTTGTCCGCTTCCTTGTCGCCGATCGAGTGGTACCAAACGGTAAATGAACTGCATGACCGGATTGCACGGAAAGCAGTAGAGTTATGCATTCAGGGGATGGTTGAGGAAGGCTTCGGCCAACCTCCCGTCCCCTATGCCTTTATCGTATTTGGCAGTTCTGGCAGGGAAGAAGCAACGTTATGGAGTGATCAGGATAATGGCATGATCATTAGCGATACTCCGCATGAAGGTAAAGAGGAATATTTTGCTCAGCTCGGACAGCGAATGACGGATGTGTTAGAAGAGCTTGGTTACGCCAAGTGCGAAGGTAAAGTCATGTGCTCTGAGCCACTCTGGAGAAAAACGCTGGCGTCATGGAAACAACAATTAGCAGATTGGAGCTCGGATCTGAATTGGGAGCCTGTTCGTAATCTGATTATTGCTTCAGACATGCGTTTTGTTGCAGGTGAGCAAAGTCTGGCGGAGGAATGGATCACGAGTTTTTATGAACAGTTCAGACTGATTCCTGAACTTTCGGATGCGGTTCTTCGCAATACGGTTAAACATAAAGCTACATTAAATGTACTTGGACGTGTGGTCACAGAACGATTTGGTGAACATGCAGGCGGATTTGATATCAAGTATGGTTTGTACATTCCGCTGGTGAACAGTGCTCGTTATTTGGCTTTGCAACATGGAATCAAGGAGTCATCTACGTTGAAAAGAATGGAGAGACTGACTTCACTTGAAGCTGTTCCATTTACATTACTGGATGCATGCCAGCGGGCCTTCTTTGCCGCTTTGAAATTTCGCCGAAGTACACCGGTTGTCATCCAAGGGGATTTGCAACATAGCAGTGGGTTCCTGGATGAGAAACAGATGAAACAAAAGCAAATTCATTATGAGCTCAGGGATACGCTCGGGTTGGTACGACGAGTGCATCGTGCTTTGCAAAGACAGTTGCGTTTTGCAGAAAGGAGACGTCCATGAGAGAGCCGGCAAGGGGCAATACAGGATTCTGGAATTCGCTGCGTCAGGGAGGGGTTCCTTCCGCCATCGCTTCCATTATGGGAGCCCCTACGGCGCAACACATGGCGTTTATCCGCTCTATGATGAGAGAACAGCGCAGACCTGAGGTTCTGCATACACCTCTAAATGAGTTGGACGCAGTTGTATTTGATCTGGAAACGACGGGATTTTCGCCCCAGCATGGGGATGAGATTATCTCATTTGGTGCGGTCCGTATACATGGTGGTGTGGTACTGGAAGGGGAGCAGTTCTACACGGTGGTGCAGTCCAAGACTGCGGTTCCGGAACATATTACTGAACTTACAGGTATTACACAGGAGATGACGTTGGACGCACCGACTTTGCTGGAAGGGCTGCATGATTTCATGTCTTTTGTAGGTGGAAATGTTCTGATTGCACACGCAAGTGCGCATGACCGAGCCTTTCTGAATGCAGCTCTGTGGCGGACTTCAAAGGTAAGGCTGACACATCGTTTAATCGATACGATGATGTTGGCCCGCTGGCTTGAACCAAGCAGGCCGGGGTATGGTCTGGATGAATTGCTGGAATCCAGAGGGATTCCGATCTATGGACGTCACCATGCACTGGAAGATTCAAAAATGACTGCACAGTTATGGTCCTGCTACTTGGAGGACATGACTCGTAAAAATGTGGAGACCTTGGGTGATCTGTATACCCAGCTAAGTCACGCATAACGGAACGGGAAGCAGATTGTATGAAGGCACAACGTGTTGTGCCGGATCCTGCGATTCCTTCGAAGATTCAATCAGATAACCGTTCAGATGCATATGAGATCGCGACCCGCTTGTAAGGTCGGGTGAGCCGATGAGGTACATCTGAAGCAAACCGGCGAAGGCCGGAAGAGCTTGCAAGTCCTCTAAGGAAGGAACAGGCCTGGTCTGGGGATGAGAATGGAAGATACCGATGAGCTTGGGCTCGGAGAATACGCACCGAATCCATTCGGCATCGTCCAGAGTAAAATGGTGCAGCGGGTCAGGTGCTACGTTACGAATGGGCTGAAACCGACTGATTCGTATACCGCCCGCTGCGGTTTCACCCAGCATAACCCCGCAGGCTTCTTGTGGTAGCGAAAGGAACATGTGCTTTGACATCTCTTGTTCTACGGAAGAATGGATGTAGAAGGCGTTTTGCTGCCCGTGAAGTGCTGCCATTTGTATTCACCCCTCTCTCTTTGGCTCCTGCTACGGCAGGAGTCCTTTTTCATTTTATTTTCTGTGATGCGGATTGTAAAATTTTAAAGGAAAAGGGTACAATAATAAAGAGAACATTTGGGAATCATGTTCTGGTGAACTATGATAGAGCGTGATAAACACTTAGCATGTGCAGAAATTACGGTTTCAGTTTCAATGTGCTAATTATATAAAAGGGTGGCGGGTTATGAAACGAAACATATACATACTCCTTGGTGCTGTCTTGCTGGTTGGTATTGCACTGGCCCAGAATGCGGGTGACGGCATTGCAGCCGTCTTTAAGCAGGAAGAACCGATGCCTACTGAGACGGGACCACGTGCGGGTCTTCTGGCACCTGCTTTTTCTCTGACAGCAATGGATGGAGAGACGTACAGTGTGGGCGGTGCCAAAGATAAGGCCACATTCGTCAGTTTCTGGGCATCCTGGTGTGAGCCGTGTAAGCAGGAAGCTCCGGAGCTGAACAGAATGGCTGCGAAATACAAGGATAAGCTTGACATGTATGGGGTTAATGTAACGTCATACGATAAACTCAAAGATGCCAAAGCTTTTGTAGATGAGTACCAACTGACATTCCCTATTCCCTTGGATGAGAAGGGGACTGTGTATGCTCAATACAATGGGGTGGCTTTTCCAACGAATGTTCTGATTGACTCCAGAGGAGTTATACAGGAGATTGTTCTGGGCATATTGCCTGAGAAAGAGTTGGAACGTAAGATTAAAAAGTTAATTGCGAATTAATTTTCATGTAAACAAAGAAGCCTTTGCATCCATGAATCATGGGTACAGAGGCTTCTTTATATTTTCCGGGAAATAAGCGTTAAGAGGTTGTTCAAAAACGCTTTTTTGAATATATACTTTAGTGGTTGCTTATCCCATGAGCAGGAATAGGGAGTGTGCCCGGCTCATCCTGTAATTTTTCTTGAAGCAAAGCATAGCGGAAACTGTGAACGAGCGCTTCCCAACTTGCTTCAATTACGTTCTCGGATACACCAACAGTGTTCCATGTGTTTTCCGTATTTTTGGATTCGATCAATACACGAACTTTGGCAGCTGTAGCATCCTTCTCATCCAGAACACGCACTTTGTAGTCCGACAGATGCATGTTGGCAAGTGAAGGGAAATATTGCACCAGCGCTTTCCGAAGGGCGTTATCGAGTGCGTTAACCGGACCATTGCCCTCAGCAGCGGTATAAGCGCTTGTTCCAGCGATATTCACTTTGACAAAAGCTTCAGAAACAACGGATTTGCCTGCCGTTTTCTCCACAAGCATTTTGAATGATTCAAACGTGAACAATTCTTTCATATCACCGTTCGCTTCACGAATTAACAATTCAAGCGAAGCATCTGCACCTTCGAACTGGTAACCCTGATGTTCCAGGTCTTTGATCTTCTCAATAATCTGACGTGAATTGGCACTGCTTGGATCGAACTCAAGCCCCAGTTCCTGTGCTTTGGATACAATGTTACTTTGTCCGGCAAGTTCAGAGACCAGCACACGTTGTTTGTTACCAACCAGTTCAGGCACGATGTGTTCATAGGTACGTGAATCCCGCAGGATGGCAGAGACGTGAATTCCACCTTTGTGAGCAAAAGCAGCATTGCCGACATAAGGCTGATTAATCGGCATATTCACATTGGCAATCTCGCTAACATAACGAGCCACGTTTGTAAGTTGTCTCATGGAATCATCAGTAACACATTCATAGCCAAGTTTCAGTTGCAGGTTCGGGATAATGGATGCGAGGTTGGCGTTACCGCAACGCTCTCCATAACCGTTCATCGTTCCTTGCACCTGACGGGCTCCGGCTTGTACAGCGCTGAGTGTGTTGGCCACAGCCAATTCACAATCATTATGTGTATGAATCCCGAGATGTGCATGAGGCAGGCTTCTATGCAGTGTGGATACGATCTCGTGCACCTCGTTTGGCATCGTCCCGCCGTTGGTATCACACATAACGAGCCAGTCCGCTCCAGCTTCGTGGGCCTTGGTCAAGACCGCTTGAGCATACTCCGGGTTATGTTTGAATCCGTCAAAGAAGTGTTCTGCATCAAAGATCACTTCCATTCCATTCTGTTTCAGATAGGCGATGGAATCATAGATCATGGACAAATTTTCTTCCAAAGTAGTCTGCAAAGCAGTATGCACATGGAAGTCCCATGATTTACCGACCAAGGTTGCAGCCTGAGCACCAGATTCGATCATGCGCTTCAGGTTGGCGTCTTCACTAGCAACACTGCCTTTTCGGCGGGTGCTGCCAAAAGCAACAACCTTTGCGTTCAGGTTTAATTCCTTGACTCTTTTGAAAAACTCAATGTCCTTGGTATTGCTGCCGGGAATTCCGCCTTCAATATAATGGACACCCAGGTCATCAAGCTTCTTGGCAATTTTGAGTTTGTCGTCTGCCGATAAGCTGACACCCTCCCCTTGTGTGCCGTCACGTAAAGTCGTATCGAAGATGGAAATGGCCTTTGACATGAAGATCCTCCTTTGAGATAAAGCGCTCTTTTAAAAGTTTGGATTGTAAGTTAGGAAAAGCTGTTAAGTACGTTAGTGGACGAATCCTTCGATTCGGCAACGCTACACTGTGTTAAACTCAATGCGCTGATTTGTCCTAAAGTCGTCAATTTGTATAATTAATTATTATAGCACCATTATAGCCAAATGCTACATAGAAATCGCAGTTTCATGTAACAATTAACGGATTTTAGAGAAAAAAGAAGGATGTTAATCATAATCCGGATGTATGTTATAATCTATTATTGAGTTTTAATTGGAATATATGGAAGAAAAGGAGGGTTAATTTTGACTTTTGTATGGGAAAATACGATTATTGCTCTGATCACTTTGATACTTTTTGTGAGTGTAGGCTGGTTAATTATTCGGTCTCTGATCAGATCTCGCAGAAAATAAATGCTCATGACTGAATTAACATAACGGGTTTGATATACTATAGAAGAAAGAAATTCGTTTCATTAATTAGTGTGCAAGAAAGGGCGGGGGTTCATGATGTCTTCAGGCGGCAATCCTCCAGCAAATGTGGATCAATATTACCCTGCAGCCGGACGGGTAATTCTGCATGTCGATATGAATGCTTTCTACTGCTCTGTACATGAAGCTGAGGAACCAGATTTATATAGAGGAAAAGCAACGGCCGTTGCGGGCAGCAGTGAACTGCGAAAGGGTGTAATTGTAACCTGCTCATATGCCGCTCGTAATCGAGGCATCTCAACAGGTATGGTTGTGCACCAAGCCATGAAAAAGTGCCCTGATCTCATTGTAATACGTCCTGATTTTCATTTATATCGTCAATATTCAAGAGCCTTCATGCAGATTGCGTATAGTTATACGCCTCAACTTGAGGCGACATCCATTGATGAATGTTATCTTGATATTACAGGTTCAAGGCAATTCGGGAATCCAATGGAGATTGCGGAGAGCATTCAGCGGAGAATCAAGGATGAATTGGGGCTGCCATGTTCCATAGGCATTGCGCCCAACAAATTACTGGCGAAAATGGCTTCGGATCTGAAAAAACCGAACGGTATCTCCATTTTACGCATGAGGGATGTACCCCGGATTCTTTGGCACAGACCATGCAACGAGATGTTTGGCATTGGCAAAAAAACGGCCGAAAAGTTGAAAAAACTGGGCATTGAAACGATTGGTCAATTGGCCAAGTCGGATGAGAACATGTTGACCGAACTATTTGGAGTTAATGGAGCATGGCTCAAAAATTCCGCGAATGGCATTAACCATTCCGCAGTTCACGCGGAACGGGAGGCCAATAAATCCATTGGGCATACAACCACTTTACCGGCGGATGTATCGGATATGAATGAGATTCATCGGGTGTTCCTCAATATAAGTGACCAGGTAGCCAGAAGGTTGCGCAAGCACGAAATGTTCAGCCAGGGTATTCAGATAACAATCCGGACACCGGATATGAAGACAATCACCCGATCACGTCTAATGGAAGTTCCTACGGAGGATGCAACGGTCATTTACCGTGAGGCCTGTAAACTATTTGAGAAGCATTGGGGTAGTGGCAAACCTGTACGCATGCTGGGTGTGACACTTCAAAACCTGATTCCAAGAGAAGAATCCGCTGTACAGATGGACTTGTTCGAATATGAGCAGAAGCCCAAGAAGGACAATCTGATTCGGATTATGGATCAGTTACGTGATAAATTTGGTGAGAATGCTGTTGTGACCGCAGGCATGCTTGGAGACGATCCTTCCGTGCTGCTTCGTAATCATAAAGTGCGCGGTACTTCCCTGCAAAAAGACAACTTGCAAAGTCTTGATTAAATAAGGGATAATAGAGACTTGTGGTTGCAAAATGTTTGTAATTATCCTTACTTTGTATTAATATGTTTCTAGATAAAAACACTGTACGTTTTGAATTTTAGGAGGAGAGAATGTAAATGAGTAAATATACTTGGGTTGAAAAAGACACATGCATCGCATGTGGCGCTTGTGGAGCAACAGCTCCAGACATCTACGATTATGATGATGAAGGTTTGGCTGAAGTTATCTTTGACGGCGATGCTAACCATGGTGTCAAAGCTATTCCAGACGACTTGTTTGACGATATGCAGGATGCATGCGATGGCTGCCCTACAGATTCAATCAAAGTAGCGGACGAGCCTTTCAATAAAGAAGGCTAATTATTTCTCACATGAACATAGAGCACTTTCTTTTGTCTTAACGACAAGGGAAGGTGCTTTTTTTGCATTCATTTAACTGTGATTATCTGATCTGTGGATCAAGGACGAACATTGTCGAACCCCCTTTTTTCCACCGGGTACTCAAGTCCTATGGATTCAACGCTTTGTTATGCCGATATATAATGATAAACGGAAAAAGGCGAAATAGTGGAGGATCGGATGCAAAATACTCATCTAAGAACATATGTCAAGAAACATCCCGACAACAAAATGGCTTGGTACTTGCTTGGAAAGGAGTATTTGGGCGAAGGACAGGAGGCCAAAGCCAATTATTGTTTTCAGCAAGCGGGCGAGGTTTATGAGGCATTTGAACGCAGTAAAGCTCCTGCGGACATCTGGGTAGACTATCAGGAGAAACTGGTGGAGATGTCTGAGCAAAAAGAGAAAAAACAACGTAGACGCAAAATGTGGCTTACATTGTTAATGCTGCTTGTGCTGGCAGGTCTGCCACCTGCGGACGCTCCGGGTTTCAGTCGGGAAGCGGCCGACGCACTGTCAGCAGCACTGGAATCCACAGATGACATCGAAGCGCCTGTAGAAGCGGATAAACAGGTTGGAACTGCATCCATTGCGCCAAGCAATGTGTTCACTGCTGCGGCATTTGGTGGAGGTAATCATGGCGAGGCTGCGCTCGCAGCTGCCTGGTCCGGGTCTGGCCCAAAAGTAGAGACCTCTGCTGTACTGGGCATGCAAACCTCGGATGACTGGTCTTTATGGAAACGAAATATGCCTGTGAAATACATAGTACAAACCAATACAAGCGGGAAATTAACTGCACAGAGTTATGATGCCAAGCAATGTAACTGTGAACCTCCTGAAATTACACCGAAAATCAAAAAGATGGCCTTGGCGTGGACCGCCAAGCAGGAAGCAGCTGCATCATTATCAAGTGCAATCGTTGCCTATCGCAAAAAAAATGATGCTTGGCCCAAGAGTGTAACGCAAATGGCTCAGCCATTTCCGAACAATATTCTGGGAGAGACTGCGTCAGGGATGACCGAGATGTTTCCGAAGCTGTTAGCTCTGCATCAAGGAAAGGCAAAGGAAGGAAAGAACGATTCGAGTGGTAAAGAAAATGGTTCAACATCTTCGAATTTGTCTCAAGGCAACAATGCCGCTTTTGCAGATACGCTGGGAGGTCAGCCTTTTTTGCAGGAACCGCTGGAGATTGTAATTGATAAGAATAAACATAAACTTGCATTAATCAGTGGGGATACCATTGTTCGTATGTATGATGTGGGACTTGGCGGTGATCGAACACCGGAGGGGTCATTTGTCATTACAGATAAAGTGGTCAATCCGAATGGACGCTCGAACGGGGAGTTTGGAAGCAGAGGTATGCAACTCTCGAATACGAATTATGCCATCCACGGGACCAACGAGCCAGACAGTATCGGACTGGATGAGTCCCTTGGATGTGTGAGAATGCGCACAGGAGATGTAGAAGAGTTATTCGCTCTTGCTCCGCAAGGCACTCCGGTACGCATTGGAGAAGATGTACTGCCAGATCTGACGCTTGTTCCAGAAGCAAAGCAGCGTTATCAGCATACGCTTGTTCCAAAGCAGAATAATCCGAACAAAACGTATCACTGGCTGAATTGATCTGTTTGATATGTAGAATCAGATGGATTCAGCCTGAATCATCTACATGTTGGCAATAATGATAAGAGCACCAATGATGATGATCAGGCCGCCTACACTGGCTGCTGTCCATGCAATGGCTTTGCGATTCACTTCTTCTTTCTTTTGCTGTAATGCAGGTGGTTTACGTTTGGGAGCCATGAGTTATTCCTCCTTATTTGGAATAGAACTGGTGTAGAGTAACCATGCTCTCATTGTAAAGAATTCAACTCGTCATTTCCAGTGGGCGGGTGGATTTCTTGTGAGCATTTTGTATTATTCGATTTGTGCTGTCTATGCGCAAACTACTTTCCTTTTTAATAAGAAACAGATAAACTTGTGAGTAGAGTGTTTTTTTACATATGAAAAGACGGACAACGGCTTTTTGGCGTACCGGACCAGAACGGAGTGAGTGATTTGTTATACAGAAGTCTTGCTAAACCTTTGTTGTTCAAAATGGACCCTGAACAGGCCCATCATCTGATTATTGGCGGCCTTAGTGGCGTGGGTAGCATCCGTCCGGTTCCTTCCGGACTGCGTGTGATGTACGGCGTTCGTGAAACGTCTGATCTGGCTGTTGACATGTTTGGGTGTCATTTCCCTACACCTGTTGGTCTGGCTGCGGGTCTGGACAAAAACGGGCAGGCCGTAACGGGCTTTTCTTCCATCGGATTTGGATTCATGGAAGTGGGAACCGTGACACCACTTGCACAACCAGGTAACGATCAACCACGGCTGTTCCGTTTGCCTCCAGATGAGGCGTTGGTGAACCGAATGGGCTTTAACAATCTTGGTGCGGAAGCCATGGCAGGTGAATTGGCACGTCTACAGGATCGGCGTATTCCAGTGGCTGTTAACATCGGCAAGAATAAGGCAACTTCTAATGAGGAAGCTCACTTGGACTATTCGAAGTGCATTCAGGCACTATACGATTATGCTGATCTGTTCGTGGTTAATATCAGTTCACCAAATACACCGGATTTGCGTAATCTGCAACATGGGAATGAATTGAAGGAACTGCTCGCTGCGGTTATGAACGAGATGAACGTGCAGCATGCACGAGCGGGCGGAGCGACCAAATCCGTTCTGGTGAAGATTGCACCGGATGTGAATGATCAGGAACTTGAATATATGGTTCGCACAATTGCAGACAGCGGTGTTGCTGGTATTATTGCAACGAACACAACCATCAGTCGTACAGGACTTTCCCACCAACATGCGAAGGAAACAGGCGGTCTGAGCGGTAAACCTCTACGTGATCGTTCGACGGAGATTATTCGCCAGATCTATCGCCAGACCGAAGGCAAACTTCCGATTATCGGTTCAGGTGGCATTTTCACAAGTGAGGATGCTTACGAGAAAATTAAAGCCGGAGCAAGTCTGGTCGAAATATATACAGCATTGATCTACGAAGGACCTGAGGTGAATCGGCGTATTCATGCCGGACTGCGTGAGTTACTGCGCAAGGACGGTTATCGTCATATCTCTGAAGCGGTTGGTGCGGAGCATCGTTAAGAAGGAATGTGGATCCCCGGATTGAAAATATAGAAGCATGGAAGAGCGTAAAATGGTTCGGGACTCTTTCCCCCACCAAACATCATGTATAATGGAATAGAACAGGGGACGCTATAGAGACAGGAGGCATAAGCATGGACGGTAGAGACTGGGGTACATTTTTACTTCCTTATGAACAAGCGGTAGAGGAATTGAAAGTCAAGTTTAAGACAATGCGGGCGGAGCTGAAAAAACGGGAAGAGTATGCCCCGATTGAATTCGTTACCGGTCGTGTCAAAAAAATATCCAGTATTCTGGAGAAATCCAGACGACTGAATGTGTCGCTTGATGACGTGGAAACAGGCATTGAGGATATTGCAGGTATCCGCATTATGTGCCAGTTCGTGGATGATATCCGCCGGGTTGCCGAGTATATTCGAGGACGTAAGGATCTCACGGTACTCATTGAGAAAGATTACATTACGAATTTCAAAGAGAGCGGCTATCGCAGCTTCCATATGATTATTGAGTATCCCGTTCAGACGGCTCTAGGACAAAAGAAAGTTTTGGCCGAGATACAGATCCGGACGCTTGCCATGAACTTCTGGGCTACCATTGAACATTCGCTGAGTTACAAGTTTCGGGAAGGGTTACCTGATGAGATGAGAACCAGGCTGAAAAAAACGGCTGAGGCCGCGTTTATACTGGACAACGAGATGTCTGCAATTCGTCTACAGATTTTGGAGGCGCAGAAGGCATTTGAGGATGATTCCAATATCGTGTCAAGAACATTGAATATCATTCATCAATTATACTTCTACCACCTTGTCAGTGAAGCAATTGAAGCACAGAAGCGATTTAACGATTACTGGGAACGGCATGATATGGAAGGGCTCAAAGACTTGCTGGATGACGTGAAGAAACTTCTGAACAACGCCAGAAAGGGCGAAAACCCGGATGAGCATCTATGAGCCACTGTACGTTGACTACTTAATCTACTTCAATCGGGATCAGGATTATTTCGAGTGCCATGAGGTGTTGGAAGAATTGTGGCTGGAACGTAACCGGGATTCTCTCTATAAAGGGTTGTTGCAAATTGCAGTTGGTTTATACCACTTCAGGAATGGCAATCTCCGCGGAGGAACGATGATGTTACAGAGCTCACTTGATCTTCTGGAACCTTATCCTGCTACGATTCTGGGCATTGACCTAGGGGCTTTGGTACGGGATGTACAGGAAATCGTGAAGCAACTGTCCCAATCAGATGTTCAGTCTGTAACTTACAGGGATTTGTCCATACGAATTGTTGATGAGGTCTTAGAACAAGAGATATCTAGAAGATCGCTTGAGCTAAAACCAAATATTCCGCAACGCCGGAGTCCTACCAGAGGGCGAATATACGAAGAGAAGATGAAGGCGATGGATCAGAGTAAAAGTTGAACCGTAATCACGCTAACATTCAAATGAGCATCCCATGGATATGAAGTTCCATGTATATGAAACACCCCGACGATTCCTGTAAAGGGAAAGATCGGGGTGTTTTTGAATGTTGCGTCATATTCAGATGATTGCAGGTGGCATAGCCTGTCCTTCAACAGAACAGTGTCTGGTGATACAAGTGCCTGATTGTAGATACTTTTGGAAACGGATCTAGCAGTTAGCTTGCCGAAGGAGCGGCACTGCCTTTATATTTTTGGAAAAATTGTTTGTAATCATCCAGTGTGTAGCCTTGGTCACTGCCATTCTCTTTCAGTCCGCCAACCATACGGTCTTTCTCGACACCAGCCTCATAATAGACGAGTGTAGGCGTGAACTCGATATTGTAATCGGTCCATCCTGCTTCGAATTCACGCAGATTGAACTGCGGAAGCTCAATACCTTCACTGTCAACCAGCGGCATCAACTGAGGTGTTGTTGCACGGCAGTGCGAGCAATCGGAAGCAAAGAAATAAACAAAAAAGCTGTCTTTGTTATCGATTTTGGCTTTCAGATCAGTGGGTACAATAATTTGTTGATAGTTGGGATCACTAAGTAGCTCCCGTGTAGCTGGATTAAGCTTGGAAGCAGCGATGCCATAAGCATTTTCCACTGAATCCATCTGTTTCTTGGATTGCTGGTCTACGACAACCAGTGCTGCAATCATAATGATTAAAATACCCAGGAAAATAAGGATCGCAGCACTTTTCTTTTTCTTCTTGGATTTCATTGGACATCCCCCATCGATCATATCGAAATATAGTTTGGGCAAAAATAAAGGTTGGGATAATATGCATAAACACCCGAATTTTTGCTCAGGAATCAATCTACTTGCCATTATACTACATTACACGCTGTAGTGGAATAGATACGATATGATAGGAAAGCAAAGCTTGGATATGATAAAATAAAACGATATTGCAATCTTACCAAGACAGGATGAGTGGGAATATGGGTGTAAAGTTACCTTTGATATTTGCTGAGCGAATGAAAAGTTTGCTGGGTGATGAGTTTGAACAATTTATGAAATCTTATGAACAGTTTCCTCATGCGGGACTGAGAGTGAATACGCTAAAAATATCGATGGAACAATTCGATGAGATTGCTCCGTTTGATCTAAGACCTATTCCGTGGTGTGAGACAGGATTCTATGTACCTCATGGTGTTAAACCGGGGCTGCACCCTTATTATCATGCAGGCTTGTATTATATACAGGAACCAAGTGCAATGGCTCCAGTTGAATTATTGCAGGTGGAGCCTGGAGATCGTGTGCTTGATCTATGTGCTGCTCCGGGAGGAAAAACCACACAGATTGCTGCAAAGCTGCAAGGCAAGGGTGTACTTGTGACGAACGATATCCATGCTGAACGCACGAAAGCGCTAGCCAAAAACGTGGAATTGTACGGGGTGCGTAACGCGGTTGTTTTGAATGAGTCGCCAGAGCGGATCGCAAATACATTTCCTCATTATTTTGACAAAGTATTAATAGATGCGCCTTGTTCAGGTGAAGGCATGTTCCGCAAGGATGAAGACATGGTGAAATCGTGGGAACATCATTCGGTGGAAAAATGTGTGCTCATGCAGCGGGATATCTTGGAGACTGCGGCACGGTTGCTGGCCCCGGGAGGAACCATCGTATATTCGACATGTACCTTTGCGCCGGAGGAAAATGAAGCGATGATTGCGGAGTTCCTGAATGTAAACCGTGATTTCGTAGTAATGGACATTCCTGAAGAGACAGGGTTCGCTCCAGGACGTCCGGAATGGGTACGTCAGATGATGCCAGAGAAGGCAGAAGAGACGGAAGCTGTATTGGATCAAACGCGTGGCACCGCAAGATTGTGGCCTCACCTTTTGGAAGGAGAGGGACATTATTTCGCTGTATTGCAGCATCGTGTAGGGCAAGAAATAGAAACAGATCAACCTGGAGTAGTTAAAGAAGGAGCAATGGAGTATGGACAGGTCGTGGATGTGTCCAGGATTGAAGCAGAGGGGAACAAGGATCACTCTATTGCTGCTTCTTCAATTGCTATGACCAAGGCTGATCGTAAAAAGGAACGTTTATTGCGAATCGAATCCCGAGAGTCCCATGACAGACAGGCTGGTGGCGGCAAGAATTCGGGTAGACAGAGCAAAAAAGGTAAAGATCACGGTGGACGTAAATCGGAACGGGGTCAGGGACGCGGAGCTGATTCGGCAAGTATTGATCCGGTTGCGATCTACAGTCAGTTTATGAAAGAACAATTGGAGATTGAGTTAACTGGAGAGACGGTATGTTATGGAGATCGGGTGTATCAATCATCGGTTGGTGCAGCTCTATTGGAGGGACTGAAAGTCATTCGTCCAGGCTGGTTTATGGGAACGATCAAGAATGGACGATTTGTTCCGTCCCACCCGCTTGCCTGTGCTCTGAATGCATCTGAAGCACGGCGAAGCGTAAATCTGTCATCCGCTGATGGCGAAGCCGTGAGATACCTCAAGGGCGAAACGTTAAATATTGAAGAAGAACGAGTGGTGCTCAAGGCGGATACGTTTGCCAAAGGGTACGTTCTTGTATGTGTAGATGGTTATGCCGCTGGCTGGGGAAAATGGCTTGATGGTGTACTGAAGAATGAATATCCGGCAGGCTGGAGGTGGACATCGGTATGAGTGGAAAAGGCAAACAAACGTTGCGTCTGGACAAAATATTAAGCCATATGGGTGTGGGAACACGAAGTGAACTCAAAAAGATGGTGAAACAAGGCAGAATCCATGTGGACGGCAAAGCGGTGAAAGACAGTGGTGTACAGGTGAATCCCGAGGTCAACGTCATTGAAGCTGATGGGGAGCGGATTGTGTATCGGGAGATGATCTATCTGATGCTGCATAAACCTCCGGGTGTTGTGTCTGCTACCGAGGATAACAGAGATAAGACGGTACTGGATCTGCTGCGCAAAGAGGATCGGGTGTTCAATCCTTTTCCTGTGGGACGACTGGATAAGGATACGGAGGGACTGCTCATTCTTACGAATGACGGTCCACTTGCCCATGATCTGTTATCTCCACGCAAGCATGTGCCCAAAACCTATGAAGCCCGTGTGCTGGGAAACGTGGATGAAGCGGATGTGCAACGTTTCAATGCGGGCATTCAATTGGATGACGGGTACAAGACGCTGCCGGCTGAACTGACTATACTCGGTCAGGAAGAAACGGAAGAAGGCACGGTCTCGTCGATCTCGCTTATTATTCACGAAGGGAAGTTTCACCAGGTGAAACGTATGTTTCAGGCGGTAGGCAAGCGAGTGGTCTATCTGAAACGCGTTGCCATGGGTGAGCTGGAACTAGCTTCCGATCTTGTGATCGGAAGCTATCGTGAACTAACCGCAGATGAGTTGAGCCTTCTGCGGAAGTAAAAGCTCCCGACCTTCGCGAAGCGGAGCAGGGAGTTGTGGAGGGAAGCGGAGCCCCGATACTAACGCCGAAGGCGAGAAAGCTCCCGATCTTCACGAAGTGAAGCAGGGAGTTGTGGAGGGAGGCGAAGCCCTGCCTGTAATGGTCCCGGTTAAGCTTGGGCGGGACCGCCGCTGACCAGCGGTGTGCCCGGCAACAAGCGTTCCGACAACAACCGTGACATAGCAAGACCCGACCTAACACCGGTGAGCAAGACGGGAGTCCAGAGGGCAGAGCTCTCTGGGGCCCTCCCTCGGAAGGGAGGGTTTGGGTGGGTGCGACTACTAACAGATGAGGATGAAGCCAGATGACTTATAAATTAATTGCACTTGATGTAGATGGAACACTGCTGAATGATCATCATGAACTTACCGAATGGACTCAGGAGACCTTGATCCAAGCTTCCCGTCAGGGAACAGAGATTGTCCTGTGTTCAGGTAGAGGTCCTGCCAACACGATTCCTTTTATGGAGCAGATGGGACTGGATGGATATGTGATTACGCATAACGGCGCCGTTACCGCACAAGTCGATACCCGTGAGGTAGTTCATCATTTTGCATTAGATGGACAAGGACTGGAGCCGATCATATCCTACTGTCGAACCAATGGAGTACATTTTGACATCAATACGGCATTTGGTCTGTATGTGGATCAACCGGAAGGTTTGGGGTTGCAGGTGCGTGAGATGTATTACAACTTTATGGCTGAGCCACTGAAGTTACCCAAGTGGGTTGACATGACAGAACCGCTGGCGAAGTTCACTGCATTTGGTCCGATTGAACAGATGGATGCAGTACTTCAGGAATGGTCTACTTGGAATCTGCCTTATTATATGACACGGAGTGGTGACTTTTTTATTGATCTGATGCATCCCGAAGCGTCCAAAGGCGCTGCGCTTAAAAGGCTTGCCGAATCGAAAGGAATCATGCCTTCGGAGATTATGGCGATTGGTAACTACTTCAATGATATTACGATGCTGACTTTTGCGGGAAAAGGCATTGCCATGGATAATTCACCGGACGAGGTGAAAGCTGCTGCGGACGAGGTTACACTCTCCAATAACGAGCAGGGTGTGGCACACGCAATCCAAAAATATGTGTTATCCGTCTAACCCTACATCTTATACTTAAAATGCACGCTTTCCTCATAATCTACCGTCCTCAGGGGCATCCTAAGAGAATAACGTTAGGAATGGAGGAGGACACGTGATGAATTATGATGTGGAATTGGTTGCAGACCTGCGGACATCAGGTGGGGAAGTACAGGACGTGATGGTCAATAGTCAATATGCAGGCTCACTGTTCCTTGTGTATAGAGAAGGAGATCGTTTATCAGGTAGTCTTCAGATCGAGCAGGAGTCTCTGCCAGATGATACAGAGCAACGTATCGTGGAAAAAGTACATGCCTATGTCCGATCTCTTGCAGATGCGTTGGAAGCTGCGTATTATGAAGTGCTGGTTAGTTGTGGCTCATTACATACGGTTCTGCATATGCCTGAGTCAGAGACAGTGTGGCCGTCTGAAGAGATGAATCATGACGAAGGCAGCTATGACGATATAGGTAGCAGTGGAAGTAAGGTAATCCCTGTTTCACAAGCCGAATCGTTTACATATGAAGATCGGGATCAGGTTCTGGAGATGGAAATGGTAAGCGCAGGACGCAGCATATCGACGTATATTTTCAATGATGTCGAAGGGCAGGAACTAGCAGAAGCTTCCTTAAAACAATATGGCGCTGATGTACAAGGTGAAATACACTGGTATGACGAGCCGGAAGAGAATCAATTGGAAGCTGCGGCAGAGTTACTGGTCAGAGAGCTGGATGAAGATATCATCGATACGATTACAATCCGCATGTGGCATCAGGGCAACGAACTCGAAACGTTAGAGTGGGTACATCGCGATTTCTCCGAGGAATTTGAGGATACCGATGAATCGGATCTGGATGAGCTTGAAGCTGCTGAAGAAACATGTTATGTCATGCTAAAGCGTAAGGATCGGGAGTTCCGGGTATATGAGCTGTTTCTTCAGGAGCGAGGTGGATTGCCTGTGGGAACAGCAACAATAGACACTTCTCATTCCGATCTGACGGGATACATTGAATACGAGGTTCCTGGTACCAGCATTCAGCGAAAGACCCTGGTCGAAGTGTTGATGCAGGAGTTGGACAAGGAAATGGAGTTTGACACCGTGCACCTGACGATGTTGTATCGAAATCAGATTATTGATGAAGCCAGAATAGATGGGTAAAGGGCAACCGCCTTTTACCTTTTTTTGTTCTCATTTTGACGAAAAATCCATTTCCCGGTATAGTACCATTAGTTTAAAAGAGATCAGGAAGCGGAGGAGAACAATGATGCACTCATTCAGGATCAGTAGCGAATATATTAACTATGGTTTTCAAGCGGTTCAGGCGAAGCCGGAAGATATGGAGGATGTGATGTCGCTGCTGGTGGAGACAGCCGAATGGTTACAGAGCCAAGGTTCTTCCCAATGGAACGCTTTGCTTAAAGGTGAAGATTCACATGATACGGCAGGGGCGATTCGGCGTGGGGATGTGTTTGTATTTAAAAAAGGGGCGGACGTAGCGGGGATGGTCATCCTTTTGGTTCAGCCAAGTCCTTGGGATATTCATCTTTGGGGTTCAAAAGCTCATGCCGAGGATGGCGCAATTTATCTGCATCGGCTAGCGATTCGAAGAAAATATGCTCAGAGCGGTTTAGGACGGTCCATTTTGCAATGGTCCAGCAGCGGGATACATTTTAAAGGCAAACATACTGTTCGGTTAGATTGCGGAGCGAGCAATGCTACGTTGAACGCCTTTTACGCGCGGAACGGGTATACTTTTTTGGGAGTGACCGATGGTTACAGTACATATGAGAAGCCCGTGGAGCCACTGAGCTGAGAATTCTGACTATCCTATGAATATGTTGACGACAACCGCAAGCGATGGACTGCTGAATTAAAGCTTTTGCTTCTGAGGGGAACGTTTCATGAATATGTTGTATATACGAGTTATCGTAATATAGATGTTCCGGCTTCCCTATGTCATAATGGATAGTAGAGCAGTACGTAAGTTAGAAAGGGGGAAACTAACGGTGAAATTGCTGCAGGCGCTTTTCTTTCCTCCGGAGCAGCCCGGAGGTGTATCCTCTATGATTCCGTATATGCAAGAGAGATTTACAACCCCGAGGTGGGAAATGGATCTGTTCTCGTTGCCAAAGCGAATTCGCAATAAGGGCAGAGAGGAAGTTCAGTTCGAAACGTTTGACTGGACTGAATATCAGGATAGTCCTGTTGTCCAAAAATATATTCAAACATATCGTGATTATCTTTGGTGGACCAAACTGCGTATTCAGAAGTCCTATGATCTGATCCATGCCCACCACCCAATTGCAGGACTTGCGATGAAAACAGTTTTCCCGGATACACCCCTCATTCAGACGATTCACTCCAGTTATGAACGAGAATTAATCCTTAATGGACGCATTGAAACGGATGGACCGGAGCATCGATTCCTGCTTGCGATATATGGTGAGCTGGAACACCAGGCAGAGCGCCTTTTGACGGTGTCGGATTCGTTCCGCCGTTATCTGGCTCCCTACGTGAAGGAACCTGATGTCATCGGTGTGATTCCCAATGGATTTGATGAGAAGCGCTTTAAGCCGATCCCTCATGATAATGCGATACCACAGCTGGTCACAGTATGTCGGCTTGTTCCGGCAAAAGGGTTGGATATTCTTTTCAAAGCTTGTGCGGAACTGAAGGGTCGAGGTCATGATTATGTGTTACATATTATTGGAGATGGACCGATTCGTCCTGACCTGGAAGAATTGGCGCAGCGATTGGGGATCTATAATGAGACCATTTTCTATGGTTACACACTGCACCCTGAGGAATTCATGCCATTCTTTGATATTTTTGTACTTCCTTCACGGGCAGAAGCATTTGGTTCCGTCTTTGCTGAAGCGGCGCTGAGTTGTCTTGCCCTTGTGGGTACGGATGTAGGTGGTATACCGGAACAGATCGAGAACGGTAGCAATGGGTTGCTTGTACCGGCAGAAGATCCTTCTGCATTGGCTGAAGCGCTTGAAAAGGTGATGCTGGACCCGGCTTATCGTTATGAACTTGCCCGTTCAGCGTGTGAAAAAGCCAAAACACATTACTCGCTCGGCAGATCAGTCAATGAGCTGAAAAAGATGTATCTTCAGTTTCCTAGCCAAGCCTAAAACGTAGAGCAAAAAGTGCGAGCCGCTGTGATAAACAGCGGCCTTTTGTCATGTTTAAGGAAAGAGTACCCGCGGTGAATTGTGGTTAGAAGGCAAACGGATGCTCATATTCATGAAATACATGGACCGTGAGATTTATATATTGTTGCGTTTACGAAAGGTGCCCCAGCGGTTCAGTACCAATTTGGCAGCCCAGATTAATGCCATAGTTCCAAAGATGGGGTAAAGGATGGACAGCAGGGAACTGAATCCAAACTGGCTGAGTGAGTAACACAATAGCATAATGGTTAATGTAATGAAACGGGGATGGACACGTATATGTTGTCTCAGTTGCAAGGTCATTCCATAGATATCGGCTACAAAGGTAGTGAATATTTCCATGAAAATAAGGGATACATATACAGATTGCACTGCCCATCCAAGTTGAAAGGCAATGCTGCCCATCGGGATTTCGAATTGGATGATGCCGGGCATCTGAGCTGACATGGCAAAATGAGCTGCCATCAGCATGAAACCAACGCCAATTCCACCCAATACTCCACCCCACTTCAGCACATTCCGACTACGAATCTGGTTACCTACAGGCACAAGAACAGCTTGAGCCAACACCAGATTGAATGAAGTATACAATAGTGGAGACAGCCACACTTGAATAGGGTTTGAGTCTGTCGTCAGTGTGATGAATCGGGAAGCACCTGGATGATGGATCGTACTGGTGATCATGAGCAGAGATAACAGGAGCATCATGGGCACAACGATGCTATTCATTTGTAGGATGGCTTGAATGCCCCGACCGAGAAGCAGATATGTCCCTACAAGTGTGACGATCAGACCTGTCTGATAATGCAAACCCAGATGCTCGACAAAAACGGAGCCTGCTCCGGCAAGCATGACACTGTTCACGCCAATGAGAATGAGAAGGGTCACCCAGGTGATCCATTTGCCCGCCTTATGGCCGAATAAATGTTTGTTCAGATCCTCATAAGAGCGGGACCCGGTATCGTGAGCGATCAGCATCATTTTGGTACCTAACCAGACAAAGAGCATGGTGGATAAGCCTATGGTGATGGTGGCCCATTTGCCATACTGGGTAAAAAACTGCAAAATTTCCTGCCCTGTAGCGAAGCCGGCTCCAACAACCGTTCCAATGTATGTAAATGCGATCTGCAGCACCCGAAATGCCTGTTTCATGTGTTTCCCCTCTCAGGCCCCTGTATAGTTTGGACATGCGGGTACCATGGTACAAGGTATGCTTGACCCACGAAAGTCATGACAATCGATAATGAGCTTTGGTTTGAAATGCGTCCCAAGGACAGCGTCAAGGCAATTTCGCTTGAACTTATAGATAGATATATGATACTTTTACCTCATAGGATAGGCTTGGGAGGTCAAATCATGGAATTATTGAAACAACGAATTTTACAAGAAGGTGTGGTTATCTCGGATCAAGTATTAAAGCTGGATGGTCTGTTGAACCACCAGATTGATCCTGCATTAACGATGGAGATGGGACGTGAGTTCGCTGCCCGTTTTCGTGAAAGTGGAGTAACTCGGGTAATCACGGTAGAATCCTCAGGGATTCCGGTTGCGTTTGCCGCAGCCTATGAACTGGGGGTGCCACTTGTATTCGCCCGTCGCAAAAAAACACTTCTGGCTGATCCTGATGCTTACTGTGAACGTGTACCGTCCTTTACCAAAGGAATTGTAACTGACATTATGGTATCCCGCGAGTTCATTCATGAGAATGACCGCATTTTGTTCATTGATGATATCATTGCCAATGGAGATGCCGCTCGTGGCGTCATCAAAATTATCGAGCGTTCTGGCGCGGAACTCGTCGGATTCGGCGTTGTGGTCGAGAAAAGTTTCCAGGCAGGGGCACGCACGATTCGTGAACAGGGTATTCCGGTGGAAGCCTTGGTACGCATTCGTTCCCTGAACGATGGAACAGTACAATTTGACGATAACGAAATGTGACATTTTAAAGGAATAGGGCCTATTTTTTGAACTATGCCTTTGCATGACCGCCGATTTCATTTATAATGGGGTTATGTTAGGGAGAGGAGGCAACACCATGGGGAACCAACCGGCAACAGAACAATTTTTTAATGATAAGCTGGCGGAATCGAAAGTTCATTTTGAACGTGCCCTGGATTGTAAACATACGGAATTCGATGACCTTTATCCCTATATGATTGAACATCCTCAATTTTTCTGGTACAAACGCTATGTTGCCTGGTCAGAATTACTGACGATTGTAGGCTTGTGCGAAGAGTTGTCCTTCTCTTGGAAAGAACAATTTACACCGCATCAAGTGGAGTACCTTGAAGAACGTGTGATGTCCGCCAAAGTGCTTGATTTTTGGTTCGAGAAGAACGACAGCAAAGAGCACGCGCAGCGGTAACTTTCAGTCGGGACATAATTTCGAATGACATGACAGTCCAATACAGTCACGTGAGACCTAAATGACTTTTCATTTAGGTCTCTTTTTGTAAATAAATTTGAAATATAGGAGCCATGAAGATGATTAGTGATACAGAATTGGACGCCCTGCGTCTGTCAGGTGAGAAAGTTAGAGTCGTACGGGACGAGCTGGAATCGAACGACGTGAAAGGGATTGTGGTTGCCTGGGATGGCGAGCAGGTACTTATCCGTCGTCAGAATCGACGTGTCGTTAAGCTGGACCGAGGTTACAGCTATCAGCTGTTCAGCGAGCCGCGCCAGAGTCCACTTAGTGAGTAACAGCTGATAATTATGGCAGGGCCATGAGCTTTAAATGTTTGGAATTACCATGATTTCTTGGCATAATTGGCTCACTCGGGAGAGAAGATAGGTACAGTGAGGAAGATCTGTAACTATAGCCGAGAGGGTGTGCTACAAGCCATGACATTGATGAATGATAAAGTTCATGCCTACAAGGATCAGATTGGAGCATTAAGCGATGTGCTGCCAGGTGTGGTGAAGTCGTATCATGAGTTTACCGGAGAATGTTTCCAACCTGGTGTGATTGATGCGAAGACAAAACAGCTAATTGCGCTTGGCATTGGATTATTCGCCAACAATGAGGTATGTACCTTCTACCATGTAGAAGAAGCCCGTGCTAAGGGCGCAACAGATCAGGAGATTATGGAGACCGTAGCCGTGGCTGGAGCTGTTGGTGGAGGACATGCCCTGTCTCAGGGTGCGATGCGAGTGCAGAAGGCGCTGCATTAGTAAGCAATGCAACATACATTTTTAAGTGCAAAAAAGGCATCCGGTTAATAACCGATGCCTTTTTGTATGTGAATCACATTTTACCTAACATTTTATCATACATAAACTGTCCAGTTACCCGACGTGCTGTTACATAACGATCATTGAAGTATGGATTCGATAACTTCGTGATGCTTACACCTTTACTGCTGGAGGCATGAGCGAATTGTCCGCCGCCGATATATACACCTGTATGTGAAATGCCTTTGCCTGTTGTATTAAAGAACACCAGATCACCTGTCCGAACATTGCTCTTGGATACGGGAGTACCTGCTTTGGCTTGCTGCTGCGAAGTACGTGGTAATTCAATGCTGTATTTGTTGAAAAGATATCTCATAAAACCAGAACAGTCGAAGCCGGCTACAGTTGTGCCACCCCATTTGTAAGGAATACCTGTCATGTTGTTCACTACGGAGTTGATACTGCTTGCCTCTGTGCTTGTTGCCCCGGATGTAAATAATACAGCTGCTCCAAAAATGGAGATAATCAGTTTTTTCAAAATCAATGTTCTCCCTTCGATGCCTACGGAGTTAGCTAAGGGTTCGGTAGAAGGTTCCCTATATTTCCTATGTATAAGAATAATTCACCCAAATTGGTTCCCCCGTTTTCAAACATGAAACTCGGCAATGAATAATTAAGTTTTTGTAACTATTTGAAACTATATTGCATAAATGCGTAATTGTCAAACCCATTTAAAACCCTTCGTAATACCTCAATGTTAGCGGAATTAAGGTTTTTATATGAAAGAAGGGATCAAGTTTGGGTATCATTCATGACAAAAACGTCATTATTGGTTCGTTTAAGACGAATTTGGATAAATAAATAGGTTTGTCATGAGTTAAAAGAACTATCCCGTTATGTAGAATTAGAGAGATTATATTCATTAAGTTGCATATATTGACAAAAATCGATTTTTTGCATATTATCTGATTATCCAATCCACATATTGGATGAAAATTGATTTTATTATGCGATAAATACAAATAAAGGAGGTTTGGGGCGTATATCATACGTAAAGTAGAAGTGGAAGATTTATAAAAACGAACATAGGAGAGTGTTACATTTGAAAGCGAAGAAAATAATTACTTTTGTCCTGGCATGTACGATGGTGTTCTCAGTAGTTGGAATGGCAGTTCTCCCTGTAGGGACGGTATCTGCTGCAGATGCGTCGGGTACTACAGCGAGTATTTCTGATATTTTGAAGAACCAGCTGCCGGATGGAGGTTGGAGAAAAGATTATAAACAGACAAGTGGAGAGTGGGCAAAGTCCACGATAGACAACAAGGCTACATACTCAGAAATTAGAAGATTGGCGAAGGAATTTAAAAAGACGAATGATCCGCGTTACTCCACAGCTGCAATCAAAGGAATTAACTTTTTGATCAACATGCAGTATTCAAACGGCGGGTGGCCACAAGTTTACCAAAGCTCCGGATACCACAAGCACATCACTTACAATGATGATGCCATGATTAATGTAATGATCATGCTGGATGAAGTAGCAGCACGAAAAGGTGATTTCTCATTTATCGACAGCACACTTGCTAACCGCAGTAAAAATTCAGTTGCCAAAGGTGTGGAGGCGATTCTGAATACACAGGTCGTTTCAGGTGGTAAGCTGACAGCATGGGGACAACAACATGATTCCAGCTCTCTTAAACCAGCGAGCGCAAGAATCTACGAAGTGCCATCGTTGACAGCTGGAGAGAGTGTAACGATTGTTAAATTTTTGAAAACCAGACCTGCTAACGCTAAAATTACCGCATCCATTAAAGGAGCGGAGGCTTGGTTTAACAAAGTGAAAATAACGGGTTACAAGTATGAAAGAGCTAATGGAGATAGTAAAATTATCGCTGATTCCAAAGCTGCACCAATTTGGGCACGCTTCTATGAGATCGGAACGGATAAACCAATCTTCATTGGTCGTGACGGGGTAGTTAAATACAAATTAAGTGATATTGATAAAGAAAGAAGAGGCGGTTATGCATGGTATGGCAACTGGCCTTCCAAGCTGTAATTTGTAGTATGCTTCCGTTTTAATGAACCAAACTATTAGCAGCAGTTAAAGGTAAAGCCCGAATCGACATGGACGTCTGATTCGGGCTTTATTGTTATTATTTTCAGTGTTGACATGATAGATTACGCATGATATATTATTTCTTGTCGCCGATATGGATGACGGAGATACAATATGCGGTCGTGGCGGAATTGGCAGACGCGCACGGTTCAGGTCCGTGTGGGCTAACCCCCGTGGAGGTTCGAGTCCTCTCGACCGCATCTAAAAAAAAGACTCCTTAAGCTAACGCTTAAGGAGTCTTTTTTTGCATTTTTTGATATAACACTAACTTTAGTGATGAGTATTCAAGAGGTTAGTGCTTAGCTGCACGTACAGCAAATGTCTTCCATCAGCCATACGGAACGTTTATTGTGCTGCGGTAACATTAACGCTGTCAATATTTGGTCCTTCCGATCCAGTGGTGACCACTTTCAATGTATTGGTCCCCGTGTTCATGGGGACCTGTATTGTTTTTTCAACCCAAGTGGACCAGCTTCCCGTAGCCGGAAAGGGCTCGTTGCTGATGACTTTGGTTCCGTTCACAAAAATGTCGAGGTTCCGTGTGCCGCTTTCCAGCGCATAACGAAACTTTACGTTTTTGGTACCTGTTGTCGTGTTATTAATGCCGTTCCATTGAATGGCTGAACCAGTCATCGCATTGAAGTTAACATACCCGGAGCCAGTGTAACCGGGGTAGATTGTTTCAATGGCAGCTTCCGTAAGTGACGTTCCGGTCTCGGCTTCATACGTAGTGCCACTGCCTGTATTCCCGCCGCTATTTCCGCCAGTAACGTTGGCAACAAACGTTGTTACGCTCTGAGGCGGGAGCTGTGCCGTGAAGGCTCCATTGGATACGGTAAGCGGGGTTCCGCTTGCCAGGTTTCGACTGCTGTCCGTAATCCATGAGGACACAGTAGAGGCATTACCATTCTGCAGAACGAATTTTTGGCTTGTGGCTGAAGTTCCACGGTTAATCGCCACGACGACGACTTTGTTATCACCTTTATAGGCTGAGACAAATGTGTTTGTATCCGGATTTTTCGTTGCATCGACTCGCAGGTAGCCTGGACGCACGAATTTAGAGAAATGAGCCATATTATACCCGCGTTTGCTTATGGTACCGTCCTCTTTCATCGGACCATACTGTCTGCGGATGTACCACCACACGTAGGCCTGGAAATCACCTTCTACCATGGCATTGTGCATGTGATAGGAAACGTCTAATGCTTCAGGCCAGCGGTCTGCTGAGTTGTTGTCACTGTTCGGAACATACACCTCAGTCATCCACAGTTCTTTACCGGCTCCTTTTTGCTTAAAGAGAGGGTAGGCAAAATTCGAAATCTGGGTTCCATACGTATGTGCTCCCAGAATGTCCATGTTGGCAAGTGCCTGCGGATCATTCAGGATTGGGTCGGATATGTTCTTTAAGTATTGGAAGGATTCAGGCGCCATGACTTTGGTACCTTGAATGGACCCGGCATTTTCTTTCATGAATCGAAGGATCTCTTGTGGAGTCCACCAGGTCCAGTCATGAGCATAATCGGGTTCATTTTGCACAGAAATGGCATACAGATCTACGCCGTTATTTTTCATGTAGGTTACAAAGTCGTTCAGATGTTGCGCATATGCGGCATATTTGTCGTATTTCAGACGTTTGGCATTTGTGTCACCATTGTGGTTGAACGTTTCAACCATGCTGCTTGGAGGATTCCATGGGGATGCAAATACAATAGCACCCTTTTCGATAGCCCGCTTGGCTGTGGCAACTTCACGGTACCAGTTATTAGAATCTGGATCAACGTAGATCCTGAGAATGGAGAAGCCTAATTGATTCTGGTCATTACCAAAAGCAGTTTCACGTTGAGCGGGAGTCAGATCACCAATCCAGGCAGGAAGGTTAATGCCCCCAAAGCCCTTGATCAGCTGTTTTTCCGAGGACAAATTAATGTTGGCATCACTGGCTGCTGACACATTTGTCGGGGTTAACATCAAAGGCAGGGCTGTTAAACAGGCCAAAAGAACATTAATCGTCTTTTTTAGTTTGAATTTCACTACTTTCATCCTCCTCGATAATAGTAAGTTACATAGAGAAACCGCAACCAGGAATAACAAACAAAATAGCGGATTGTCTGGCATTTATTTTATGTAAACCCTTTCAAAACCTCCTTCCATAAATCATAGGATAGAAATGAAGCATAGAACCTCTTTCATTTGTTGATTCTACTAAATAATTCCTAAACTGAAAACCTGACAAATTACAGTATTTTTTCTAATTAATCTCTATTTTCCAACTGTTCAATGACAGTTATTGTCTGAATGCTAAGGAGAAAACTGGAATGATGGAGATCTTCACTAGAGATAGAGGTCTTCAATGGCGGGGATATTATCATTAAGGAAGGCTTTGGCTTACATATTCCTCCCTTCATTATCAAACAATGAGATCACAGAAGTTACGGGGAGGGAATCATGATGAAGGTACAGAGAAAGAATTATCGATTCATTGCAACTATCATGGCATTATTGATTGTGTTTTACGCAGGCATATCGGCAGGTGGGCCTACAGTGACAGCTTCAGAATCCACATCGAATCACAAACGGTTAGCGATTATCATCGATGATGTTGGTAATGACATGAAGGGTACGGCAGAGATCCTGGCGATGCCAGTTAAACTAACGGTAGCGGTCATGCCTTTTTTGCCAACAACGAAGAAAGATGCGATAGCTGCACATGAAAAGGGGATGGATGTGATTGTGCATATGCCCATGGAACCCAAGAAAGGACGACCGGAATGGCTGGGCCCGGGTGCAATCACATCCAATCTAACAGATGAAGAAGTACGGGAACGTGTGGAGAAAGCGATTGATGATGTGCCACACGCCATTGGCATGAACAATCATATGGGTTCCAAAATTACTTCGGACAAACGCATCATGTCCATTGTGCTCGATGTATGCAAAGAGCGGGGCCTCTTCTTTGTAGACAGCCGTACGAACTTTCGCTCCGTAGTGGGGGAACTGGCCGTATCCAAAAACATGCCACCTGTAGGTAATGACATTTTCCTGGATGATCAAAACTCCAAGCAACACATTCGCAAGCAACTGGATCTGGCTGCTCAGCGTGCGATCGATAAGGATATCTGTGTTGTCATTGGTCATGTCGGCCATTCAGGGATGAACACATCCGCAGTAATTCGTGAATCTGTCTCCCGTCTGCAAAATCAGGTTCAATTTGTAGGAATCGGTGATCTGGTTCGAGATGTGTGGCAATGGCATTCTGCTCCTACACTACCGACAGATAATAAATAATGCCATTGGCAATGGACTGGGCGATTCGTTTTTGCTCAGTGGGGTCACTCATTCTGGTTCGATCTGCCGCATTGCTCAAAAATCCGGTTTCGACGATGACGGCAGGTTGCTTCACGTAATTCAATATATAAAAGGGCTTGCCCCATACGACCCCGTGCTCCGTTTCGTATAACTCGTTCATGGCGTCCTGAATGGATTGGGCCAGCAAATAACTCCTGCCTTCTTTCTGGTGCAATACCACCGGGCCGTGTGCATTCGATCGGGGACTCCAGTTCGCATGAATGCTGACCACGATATCTGTACTTACTTCTTCGCTAAGGCTTTTACGTTGGGCAAGATCTCTGGTATGACGGGAGCGGCTGTTCAGCCAGCGGTTCTCATCGCTAAGTGCATAATCACCAAGCCGATTGATGATAACGGCATAACCTTTGCTGCGAAGCAGGAGATAGACCTTTTGGCTAATGGCGAGGTTGATATCTTTTTCCAGCACACCTTGGGCTGACGTACCACCGTCAATACCGCCATGGCCTACGTCGAGCAGGATAACGGGTGCTGCAAAGGCATGATGACTTGAGCGATAAGCATCTCCATCGGTCACTGGCAGCATGGATGGACTGTTCTGGGACGGGGCTGCTTTTTCATGCGCGACATGGTGGGGCAGGATGGGAAGACAATGGAAGCTAATGAGCAAGGCCACCGAAGCGGTCAGCAGCTTATACATGGGAATACACACTCCTTCATGAAATAGGTACTCGATGCAGATTACAGACTGTATGGATACCTTTGGCATTAGACTGTGCATTTTGAGGGTTTTCATACTTCTTTCAATAAAAAAATGTTTAACCACTGCACATCCTGCACACAATAGAACTATCGTAAGCTCCGCGAATGTGCAGGAGCGAAGGAGGCAGAATTATGGCCAAAAGTGATGAGTTAGTAAAATACATTACGCAGCGTGTTGTTCATTATATCGATACGCCGAAGGATGAGCGGAAAAGCCGCACCAAAAGGAAAGAGCCGTGGGCGATGAAGTGGTTTGGTATGATTCCTTTCGCTGTATCTCTGTGGGTGGGGAAAAAGGAAAAAGAATTCGATACACAGTCTCATAAACGAAGTTCTTCGGGAAAAGGGTGACTATCGCTTACCTATTTCACTAATGGTAAACCAAAAGACGCAATCCCTTAATAAAATGGGAAGGCGTCTTATTTGTTGTGGATGTTTGTTGTTTTTACAGGTTATCTGACTGTATGTTAAGAATTTGCTGATGATCAAGGATTTACGAGGTAAAAATGGCCATCTTGCTGCAATGTGCTTAAAGGGACAAAGCGTTGAATGGATGATTTTCCACCTAGCGATACATATAGAATGGACTCTGCTTCCTGATCTGCATGCCATAGCTGATAACCGCTAACGGGTAGAGGACCACCGTATACGGCATTACGATCACCCGCTGAGAAAACAATCTCTTGATTCTCCCCGTGTTGTATCACATCCTGTGCCCGGTCGGCAGCAACAGGTTTGGAGGTAATCCACAACAGATTGTCAGCCGGATTGAAGACGGGGCGGAGATGAAGTGGATCGACTGATAAAGGTAGCGTTGTGGATAAATCAGTTATGCTGGCAGAGGCATGTTTGGAATCAGCCTCCAGCAGCTTCAGGAACTCTGACGGTAGTACATCTCCGTTCGTAGCATCAATATAAAGTGCAGGATGATTAGGTTGCTCCACTTTCCAATAAGCCAGTAGAGGAAGAGCATAACCAAGATGAAGCTCTCCTCCGCCAGCAAGTAATGCCTTAAGGTTCACATGTTGTCGATCCAAGGCTTGTCCAAGAAGTTCATTGTTGTATGGTGACTGTTCTCCATGACCATATTCACTAAGCATCAACTGACCCTGCTCTGTGGCCGTAATAATCATATATCCGATAGGTTTGCCTTCAAACTCAGCTTGTACAAGCCAGCTATGTAAACCCGGCCCCAGAGGGTAGAAGTCCAGGTCGGCGTTCTTCCAATGCACTTCGCCGTTAGCTGTACCAAGTGTAACAGCTTGTTGCTCTGCAAACTGTTGCACAGCAGCGGGAGCTAGCTTTTCATTCTGAATGGCATGATGTTTGGGGCTATACTCTGTTGATGATGCGGGGGATAGCGAAGACATTTTTAGTTCCTCTGCATTGGCTATCGACCAAAAAGAGAATAGGGCAAGCCAACTGAGCAAGCCTAAGGTTATACAGGTTGTTTTCCGAGCGTTGTTCCAACACGTATGAAAGAATCGTTTCAAATTTACACCTACTTTTTCATTTATCCGTTACCTGAGCGGGTCCTAGTTTCATTCTAGGGGACAGGCTATGCAAAGGTTGCTGCAACCTGTCGGGTAGCTGATCATAAATAAACACTACTTTTGCCAGCATTTGCAGGAAAAGTAGTGTCTTCGTCTATCTTAAGTGAAACATGCCGCTACTAATGGCAGTCACTTTCACTTTAGGTTCATATTGCCAGATCATCTCGGTCCGGCGTGTCTCATACTGCAGTTTCATAGCCTCACGATCGATTACCGCCTGTTTTGCTTTCTCTTCTTCGGCATCTGTCTCGGAGTCGATCGGTACTGCGGCCTCTGCCGCCAGTTCTACATCTGCTCCAATGGGTTTAGCGTTAGTTATATCCACAACTTTTATCAGTGGTACAGGTGGCGTGCGGTCAGAAGTGACATTCTCTGTGTCTGAGGTTATGTTACCTGGTGATTCTACCTCAGGGGTATCTTCCCGAAGTACCGCCTCATAGTAGGTGTCCAACACGTCCAGCTCCAGATCAAGTCGCTCTTGAGCTTTCTCTGCCCAGCTGTAATCGAGTTTCTGCAAGTGGTTCGTCAAATGAGATTCCAAAGCAGCCCCTGCATCGGATAACGAAACTTTAGCTGTCTGCACATGCATGTTCTCCGCGAGCCTCGGACTGAGGTCACGTCGATTCAGCTTCGTGCCGAATTTCTCTATAATTTCACCTGAGCGAAGGGAGATGCCGAGAAAATGCAGTTCCTCCCGTTTCAAATCACAGGCGAATTCCACCTTGAAACAGACACCAAGCCAAGGCTCATATACGGCTGGCGCTGTAGCCCGCAATTGCCGTTTGGCCGCCTGTTCGAACAGGTTCACGAAGGCACCGCCTTCACGGGCAGCGCCGAAAATCTGCTGCAGTCTGCGACTGCCGTACACCACTTCTTCACGCAATATTCGTCCTGGCCCCAGCTGTGGCAGCGATGGCGTAATTCCGAAGTAACGGCCTAGAATAGTTTCTTTTGGTGGATCGCCTTGAGGACTACCGTTGGTTACGCCATTCGTTCCATCAGGGTTAGGAACAGCAGGAGGTGATGCTTGCGCAACTGTGGCTTCTGCTGCTTCAATGGCCTGCTGATAACTGTCAGGATCAAATATAAATGTAAAGGACATTGTCTCAGCGGGTGCTCCGGTTCGTTCCACGAACCCCCAATAATAGGGGCGATTGGTCAACGCTTTGTCCGCCTCAGGCGAGAGTTTGACTGTAACATGGGCAGGGGAACGCTCCATAATCTGACAATCCAGTGCTTCCAGATAGGTGAGAACATAAGCCTGCACTTCATGGGGAGTCATGGTCATGAGTTAGCTACCTCCTTTGCGAAGATCTAACAACCCGGATACGGCAGGCCCTTCATCTGAAACCTCACGTTGAATAGAGTTCAGCGATTGTCCAAGTGAATCCATTTTACGGCGAATATCTTCATCAGTTTGTGATTCCAGCATGATTTTGTACAAACTTTTCTCAATAGACTCCTTTTTCTCCAGCCGTTCCAGAATGACATCCAGCCCGCCGATCACCATCTCAAACATATTGATCTTCTCATGCAGCAGATTCAGAATATGTTCCTCTATGGTTCCCGTCGTAGATAAATTGAAAATGTTCACGTCATTCTGCTGTCCCAGCCGGTGTACCCGACCGATCCGCTGCTCAACCCGCATAGGGTTCCAAGGCAAATCAAAGTTGATCATATGATGGCAAAATTGCAGATTGATGCCCTCACCACCTGCTTCGGTTGCAATCATGGCCTGCACACGCCCGCGGAAGAGATCCATCATCCAGTCTTTTTTGCCTCGATTCATGCCACCCCGATAGGGTACAGCCGTAAGCCCATTGTTGCGGAAATAGTTTAGCAGATACTCCTGCGTGGCCCGGTATTCAGTGAAGATAATTACTTTTTCATTCATGTTCCGAACCAGTTCCATCGTTTTCTCCGCTTTGGTATTCTCCTTGATCGCTTTAATATGGGCAACGAGTTCCCAAATCTTGTCCCGAAGGGGAGAGTCCAGCGGAAGTTTCTTCGACAGATTAACCAGCGTCACGAATACAGCATCCCGACTGCTGCACACTTCACGCTGCAATGTAACCAGGGAGAGCATGCTGCTCAGGTTGCCGCCAGCTTCCTGGTACTGGTCTTTAACAAAGGAAGTCACGCCATCATAAAGCGCTTGTTCTTCGGGCGATAGTTGCAGATTCACGTTGGAGACGTTCCGTTTGGTAAATTGAACAGGGCCTTCGCCGCGGCGGTTACGAATCATGACTTTGGATAACTCGTTCTTAAGCTGTTCCTGATTTTTCGGAACCCGTTTGTCTACAACAAAGTTGGCCGCAAAGTCACCCTGACGACCTAGTTGACCGGGCTTCAGTAGGTTGATCAGATTGAACAATTCACTCATATCGTTCTGCACAGGTGTAGCTGTGAGCAGCAGACAATACTTTTTGCGCAATTTCAGCATGAATTGATAGTTGGTTGTTTTCTTGTTTTTGAGTTTATGAGCCTCGTCAATAATAATCATGTCGTAGTCGGTATCCAGCAGCATATCTTTATGCGGGTCACGTTTGGCTGTATCCATGGAAGCAACAACCACTTCATTCTGCCAGGAATAGGCCTTTTTCTGGGCAATAGCAGGGATGCCAAATTTTGAATTCAACTCCCGTACCCATTGCAACACAAGAGAGGCTGGCACGAGAATGAGTACCTTGGATACGAGACCCCGAACCATATATTCTTTCAGAATGAGACCGGCTTCAATGGTTTTGCCCAGACCCACCTCATCGGCGAGAATGGCCCGGCCTGACATTTCAAATAATACTCTGCGTGCAGTGTCCATCTGGTGAGGGAGTGGGGTAAGGCCTTGTAGATGCTTGAGACATTGGATCTCGTCAAAATTGGGAATAAGGTTGGTCTCTTCGGCTTGAATGCCGAGTTGAAAGAGTCGGTAATCCCCCCAAGGACCTCCTTTATCCAGTCGTGATTCCAATTGATTAATCCAGGTCCGATCAAATTCCAACGGAACGGGCAGCTCGGCTACAGGTTGATTCATGTGGTGCGGGTTTTTCCGGTTCATGGTGTTTCCTCCCCTGCCATACGTGATGACGTTTTATTCGTAGGTAATAGTATGGACGAATGAGAGTCAGTTCATAACTATATAAGTTGAACTACATTTTATTTGCACGAACACTACGATGACAGAACAACCTTCCAATCGCTGTTATCCCCAGATTTTTTGTGTCCCAAAAAATTCACTGATGTCGTATTCATGCGTATGAGGGTGTGTGAAGAAGTTTGTCCGAGCAGGGGGGTCTATAAAATAAGGCCTGTGATAAAAGTCGCATGGAAAATCAATATATGGTGTAATATACTGTTTTTATATCACTATATGTGGTGTTTGGTCATAATTTATTCTTATAGTTAAAATGGAGCTTTATACCGGGGAGGTTGAACGTAGCGATGAAATCGAACCAACGATCGTACCAATTAGAAGGACTTAGCGAAAAAATATTTCTGGACCGATACGCCTGGAAGGACGCTGATTCGAATCATGCCAAGGTCGGAGATGTGGTATTGGTATTAACGAAGGATGATCCGAAGTTCCCAACCAAGGAAGTGGGCGAAATCATAGAACGCCAGGGTCAGCTTGTACAGGTAAGAACTCGAAGCGGAGAGATGATCGAGACAAGTGTGGAGAAATTGACACTCAACATAGAAAAAACACCGGAAGAGATGTGGGACCGTCTTGCCAAAGCGATGGCTTCTGTCGAATCCACAGCCGATAAGCGGGCAACGTGGGAGTCCAAGTTCCGCTCTGTGTTGGAAGATTGGAAGTTAGTACCCGGAGGCCGAATTGCTGCGGGTGCGGGGGCAAGCGATGAGTTGACACTCTTCAATTGTTATGTCATTCCATCTCCGCAAGACAGTCGGGGTGGCATCATGAGAACCTTGACCGAGATGACGGAGATTATGGCACGTGGGGGAGGCGTAGGCATTAATTTGTCCTCTTTGCGTCCTCGCCGAGCGGTGGTGAAAGGTGTCAACGGATCATCCAGCGGTTCCGTATCGTGGGGCGGATTGTTCAGTTATACGACTGGACTGATTGAACAGGGCGGAAGCCGCCGGGGTGCGCTCATGCTGATGATGAATGACTGGCATCCGGATGTGCTTGATTTTATTACTGTGAAACAAACGATGGGGCAGGTGACCAATGCCAATCTGTCTGTATGTGTGAGCAACGCATTTATGGAGGCTGTCAAGCAGGACGGAGATTGGGACTTGGTTTTCCCCGATACGAACGATCCGGACTACGACATCGAGTGGAACGGGGATATGCAGCAATGGAAAGCCGCAGGTCATTCGGTGGTGCACTATCGTACACTGAAGGCGCGCGAAATCTGGCATACCATTATTGAATCAGCCTGGAAATCGGCAGAGCCTGGTGTGGTATTCATGGAGTACTATAACCAGATGTCCAACAGCTGGTACTTCAATCCGATTATCTGTACTAATCCGTGCGCGGAACAGGGTCTGCCTGCCTGGGGTGTATGTAATCTGTCTGCGATCAATCTGTCCAAATTCTACGATGAAACAAATCATGATGTGGCATGGGATGAACTGGCGGAAACCACTCGTATCTCGGCTAGATTTTTGGATAATGTCATCGATGCAACACCATATCATTTTGAGGAAAATAGACTGAATCAGCAGCGTGAACGCCGGGTTGGGCTTGGCACAATGGGACTGGCAGAGCTGATGATTAAGCTGCGTATTCGATACGGCAGTCCTGAATCTCTTGTTTTTCTGGATAAACTGTATGGATTCATGGCGAAGGAGGCCTATCTGGCATCGGCAGAGATTGCAGCAGAGAAGGGAGCTTTTCCAGCTTTCGAAGCTGAACCGTATTTACAGAGTGGATTCATGAAAAACATGGTTGCGACGTACCCTGAAGTGGGAGAGGCCATTCGTAAACAGGGCATTCGAAATGTCACACTGATCACACAAGCGCCAACGGGAAGTACAGGTACGATGGTGGGCACATCAACAGGTATTGAGCCGTATTTCGCCTTCAAGTATTTCCGTCAAAGCCGTCTAGGTTATGATGAACAGTTCGTACCGATTGCACAAGATTGGCTGGATGAACATCCGGGTGAAGCTTTACCAGATTATTATGTGACGGCGATGGATCTGTCGGCTGAGAATCACATACGGGTGCAGGCAGCGATTCAGCAATGGGTGGATAGTTCGATCTCGAAGACGGCCAACTGTCCGGCTGATTTTACAGTGGAGGATACGGCTGAGCTGTACGAACTGGCCTTCGACCTTGGCTGCAAAGGAGTAACGATATACCGTGATGGCAGCAGGGATATGCAGGTGTTGTCCACGTCGAAGAAGGAAGAGACCCAAGGTGAAGATCAGAACACGGCGGAAGCTGAAGAGAAGACAGTCGTATCTGCTATAGAAAACCCGAATAATGCTGAAGTACAGGCAAGTGATGGAACTTCGAATAGCCAGGTTGGTGTTAGAACGCATTCTTTCGATCAAGCCCCGTCCTCTTCTACAGTGCTGGATAAACAATACAGAAGCCGTCCTCAAGTACTGCGCGGTGCGACATACAAAATCAATACGCCATTTGGGATGGCTTACATTACGATCAATGATCTGGAGGGAACGCCGGGTGAGATCTTCCTGAACGTGGGCAAAGCGGGATCGGACGTGTTTGCCATGGCTGAGGCACTCGGTCGAGTATGCTCTCTGTTCCTTCGATACGGAGATCATGGGCACAAGGTTGAACTGTTGATCAAACATCTCAAGGGAATCGGTGGTTCGGGAGCGATTGGCTTCGGGGCCAATAGGGTTGAATCGATTGCTGATGCAGTCGCCAAAGCATTGGAATGTCATGTACAGAGCGATGTGCAGGAGAACGAAACTGGAGCATTAATAGAACAGAATCAAGTGGAGAGCACGTATCCCAAAGTGGAGGATCAGAAAACCTTTATCGAATCGAGAGATTTATGTCCTTCATGCGGCTCGGCATCCCTGATGAATGTGGAAGGATGCAAAACATGCAGCAACTGTGGGTACAGTAAATGCAATTAAATATCTTTTGAAAAAAAGAGCAAAAGAAAGGCATTCCTGACTCCATCATGAAGTCAGGAATGCCTTTTTGTCATTTAGCTAACTAACACCAATCCTGGCATCGATCTGCAAGTGACTGCAATTCATTAAATACAACACCAGCATGGTAGCCGTCGCACACGGCGTGATGTAACTGAACGGATAAGGGAAGATATACTTTATCGTTCTGTTGGACATATTTCCCCATCGTGAAAATAGGCAACAAGTAGGTTCCCTCATTGTAAATATTCAGATTAAATCCCGTAAAGTTCACCCAAGGAATACTGGAAACGGGAAAAGTATTTGGCGGTTCATTGGGTTTGGCAACAAATTGTTTGTGATCTTTGTAATTCTTCATATCTTCCAGATAACGAATGTGGAACGTCTCGAAATCTTCATGGAATGCTGTCCAGATCGTTGAGAAACTTTTGTTGTCCTCATGAAAAATTGTATAACTCGGAGACATTTCGTCCCAGTAGCCCAATCTCCCCTCGGCGTCAAAACAAGTTCGAAATTCCCTGTGTGCATTGACAACCGTAGAGATCATGTGAATAAGAGCGGGATAGAACTTCAATCCTTTAAGCTTCAGTTCGTTGATCAATAGAGTGATATCCAGATTAGCAGTTATGCTGTAGGTACATCTGACCTGATTCAAGTAGTGGTCAAAGTATGGCTTTCGATCCCACTGATCTAACACGATTGAATTAAACATAAGTTATAACCTCCTAAATTTGAATAATGGATTTATTTAGGAGGTATATTTGACTGATTTGACCATATCCTATCACATTCCCAGTATCGTATTTTTAGAAATTGACCATTTCAGTATACCATGATAGTGAATATGTCGCTTATAGCGAAATCGTCTGCAAAACGCTTTTTCAACCTGTTTCCTTCCTTTATAATTAAAATTGTCTTTATAACGAAGAAGAGAGGGGATTAGATGCGTCAGCCGATAGAAGAACCCATATTTTATTCTTATCCTGGAATGGTAGCGGTGGTGACTTCACGTCATGAGGGAGTCCAGAATGTGATGGCGTCCGGATGGCATACATACATCGGATCATCACCAGGCGTATACGGCATCTCCCTTCGTAAGGAAACATACTCCTATGAACTCATTGAGAAGAGTGGCGTATTCGGTGTTCATTTCCTGCCAGGTCATCGATCGGAGTGGATTCAAGCTGCAGGAACGTTCAGTGGGAGAGATACGGATAAATTCACAAGATTCGGCATTCCGTATGAGGAAGGAATCAAGGTAAGTGTACCCATTTTGACAGATGCTTATTTTGCTTATGAATGCAAGGTTATGGAGATTACGACATATGGTGACCATGAATGGATTGCAGGCGAAGTATTGCAGCGATATCAGGATCAGAAGTACTTTCTGGAGAATGGAATGGTTGATCTGGAGAAGTTGCAAATCCCAATGTACACAGGGCGTTCAGCATACCGGATCATGGATGCGAGGACAGAAGAAAAGATTCACCCGTTCCACCTCTAGGGTCCTAGGCAAGAAGAAGCAATTATGAGCAAAACTTTCAATCCGGTCTGACATAGGTTTATAATGGATATTGGCTGCTGAGCAAGTCGGCAGCCTTTTGTTATGAATTCAATTGTTTCAATCGATGTGTGCGTGGGTATGCTGGTTTGCGCAAGCGGGACAGGTAATTTTAGCCACTCGATGAAAAGTACTATATTTAACGACAAAATTAGAGTATGATTTTACAGCTATATGAGCTGGCAGGAAAGGTTACATCGGTTTAATCGTTTGTAACTATTCCTGTAAAGTATAAGGCTTAATACGGGCGTATAATGCTAAACGTGAACTCACGAATGAATATAAAGAATATTTTAATAATTAAACTTAATGGACAGGCAACTCGTCTTCTTTAAGATTATAGAATTCACACAGAATGTCGCATCATCGGATCGTGCTTCGAACAGAAGCTTTTCTTATGTTGTAAATGAAAGATGGAAGGTGCAATACGTATGTTAATGACAACCAGAACGATCAGGAGTTCCTTTATGCCCCCAACACCGATGTTGTTGACTCACAGTAACAAGGAGGGGCATGCATGTCACAATCGTTAAATCGTAAGAGACATATGAACGGACTTGACGGCTTGCGAGCCATCGCTGTACTTGCGGTAATCGCGTATCATCTAAATTTGGATTTTATTCCGGGCGGACTGCTCGGTGTAGGTATATTTTTTGTTCTCTCGGGATATTTAATTACAGATATTCTCGTGTCACAGTGGCAGGAACATGGACGCATTTCACTCGGTGATTTCTGGGTAAGACGGGTAAGGCGTTTGCTTCCAGGCATGCTGACCATGACAGCTGTGGTGATGATCTGGTTGGCTTGTACAGATCCATCCCGGCTTGCTGCGCTTCGTGGTGATATCGTTTCGGGTGTATTATACATAAGCAATTGGTGGTATATCTTTCACAACGTTTCCTATTTCGAAAGTTTTGGCCCTCCATCACCGTTTGGACATTTCTGGTCACTGGCTGTGGAAGAGCAATTTTATCTTATATGGCCTCTTCTACTGATCGCAGCAATCGTAGTGTTCAAAAGAAAGGGATGGCTGGTCGTTTTCATTGTCGTCGCAGCTGAATTATCTGCTGGCGCAATGGCCATCATGTATAATCCGGATTTGGACCCGAGCCGTGTATATTATGGAACAGACACGCGGGCATTTGCACTGCTTGCTGGTGCTGCTCTTGCCGTGGTGTGGCCTAGTCGCAAGCTATCGAACTCTCTGTCTGGCATGAACCGGCTTGTGCTCGATGTGTCGGGACTTGCTGCGCTCGCTTTGTTAATCTACATGATGCTGAACAGCAGTGAATATGATCCGTTTCTGTATCAAGGGGGCATGGTTCTTCAGGCTATCGCAACAACGTTGCTGGTAGCGGTGTTGGCTCACCCATCGTCTTTACTGGCACGTATCATTGGCGCGAAGCCATTACGCTGGATCGGAGAGCGATCCTACGGATTATATCTGTGGCATTATCCAGTCATTATTTTAACCAATCCCGCGGTGGATACGGGAGGAGCACATCCTGTACGCATCATTTTACAGGTTGCTGCAACGGTTGTACTGGCCTCATTGTCCCTTAAATATATTGAAAATCCGATTCGGTACAATGGATTCCGTGATTCTTGGTCCCGATTATGGGGAAGAGGGCGTTCATCAATCGGTATACGTAACGTATGGTGGAAGCGGGCAGGTCTGTTGATGACGATTCTGCTGTTGTCCTATACGGTATCTCAGATGATGGTCTCCCATGCAGCGAACTCCGATTCCCATTCGGTATCGATGTCCAACACATTAAATGGAGAGAATTCCGTAGCGGAGGAACAGGGACAGGATGTGTTGCCAGCTATTACAGGAACGTCAGGCTCTGGCCAAAAGAACGATGCTCATACCCATAAACCGGAAGCAGGAACGAAAGATGATCCGGGGAAAAATGAGAAGCCAACAGGAGAGCCTGCTCCAGACTCAAAACCTGACGACCAAGACAATTCAGTGAATGCTGGCAAGGACGGTCAGTCTGAAGATAAGCCGGCTGATGACTCCGTGACGAACGAGAATGATACACCGGATGACGCCGGATCGAATCAATCCGATAATACGGATCATACGGATGATGCACCTGATTCATCTCAGGACAATGAAGAAACGGCTCCTCCTGCCGAGGATGGAAAAGTTCATTATACCGTTATTGGAGATTCGGTCATTTTGGATGCAAAACCGTATCTGGAGCAAAGTATATCGGGAGTGTATGTGGACGGACATGTTGGTCGTCAGATGTGGCAGGCAGGCGATGTATTGGAAGGTCTGAAGCAAAACAACCAAATGGGCAGCAAAGTGGTGCTGGAGCTCGGGACGAATGGTTCCTTTAACTCCAAAAACTTGAATGCTGTGCTTGATTATCTGAAAGATGAGGATCGGGTATATCTGGTTACTGTGCGCGTACCTCGTCCGTGGGAACGAACGGTGAACAGGGCGTTGAATGAGGCAGCATCCAAATACAGCAATGTCTCGTTGATTGACTGGAACAGTGCAAGTGAGGGACATGACGAATATTTTGAAAAAGATGGCGTACATCTCACTACGCAAGGGTCCGAAGCTTTTGCAGAACTGGTGAAAAACAGTATCCAATAATACGCAATCCATATTTAATACGATTTAGCACTTATTCATTATATATAGCCTGGGGTGAAGCAGCCGACGGCTGCAACAAGAAAGAGCTCTCATTGTGAGGGCTCTTTTTATATGTTATGAACAAATAAGCCAGCAAAGTAAGTTTCAAACAGGGGAACCGATATTTTTCACCCCTGCATCCGTGGATCGTCACCTTACGGTATGATAGCGTTAACATTTACAATAAGTGTATTCAAATCGCCGAGGGGGATTATAGAGATGTTGAAAAAATGGCTTTCGGGTTTCCTGGCAATAACATTGTTCTCCATTATTCTGGCTGGCTGTGCTGGCGGGGACACTTCAGAAGGAGGCAGCGGCAATGACAAAGTAAGCGTCACACTCTGGCACAACTGGACCGGACAGGATGCAAAGGCGGTTGCGATGCGCAAAATTATTGAAGATTTCCGCGCGGCGCATCCAGATATCGAAGTTGTGGATGAAGGCTTGCCAACAGATGGTCTCAAAACCCGGCTTCGTACGGTGGCAGCTGCCAACGAGATGCCAGACCTGTTCGTGATGTGGCCGGATGCCATGACGAAGGAATTTGTCAAAGGGGATCTGTTACAGCCCATTAATGCAGAGCTGGACGCAAAGCGGGAGTGGAAAGATAACTTTATCCCGAATGCACTGGACGGATACACCGTAGACGGGAATATCTACTCCGTGCCGATGAATCTGGCGCCAAGTTCCTTCATTTATTACAATGAAGCTCTTTTCAAACAGTACAACGTAAAAGTGCCTGAGACCTGGGCGGAACTGGAACAAGCGATTGCTACTTTTAATCAAAATAAAGTCATTCCCATGGCACTTGGCAACAAAGCCAACTGGGTAGCTCAATCAACGATATTCAGTACACTGGCTGATCGGATTACCGGCACAGACTGGTTCCTGAAAGCGGCAGCACAAGATGGTGCAAGTTTTACCGATCCGCAATTTATTGAAGCCTTGAACAAGATGCAGGAGCTTGGCAACACCAAGGCATTCCAGGATGGATTCAATAGTATCGATGAGACACAGATGATGCAGCTTTATTTCCAAGGTAAGGCAGCGATGGTCATGAACGGCGGATGGGCCTTGGCAAATCTGGTGAACAATGCACCTGAAGAGGTGTTGAACAACACACATATTACGATTCTTCCTCCAGTGGACGGAGGTCAGGGTGAACCAAGAACAACATCCGGTGTAGTAGGAACCGGGTTGGGTGTAAGTAAAAAGCTGAGCGGTCCGCAAAAAGAGGCAGCGATGGAGCTGTTCTACGCGCTGGCAGGACCTGATGGTCAGAAGGCCACATTGGATAGCAGCACATTGGTGAGTTACAAGATTGATCTGGACAAAACCAAAGCACATCCATTGTTCGTTGAATTATATGATCTGATGCAGGAAGTGAAGATCACGCCAGTATACGATTCCAAGCTGGGATCGGCAACGGTTGAGGTTATTAATAATGCATTGCAAGAGTTGCTTATGGGCGGCAAGGCCGAAGACATTGCGGCTAAAATTCAGGCGGCTCAAGCCAATGCAGTTAGTCAGTAACCATTCGTTAAAACCCCTTCCCGGCAGGGGAGGGGTTTTAAGTATGGATGAGATAGTCAGTTGCAAGTTGGTAAAGGCATTTATGGAAGGGAAGTGAACAGATGAACGCACTGCGCAGTCGGCGTTTTATTATGCTGGGGCTGGCCCCGGCAGTCATCATTTATGCATTGTTTGTATTTGTACCGGTCGTGTGGTCGGCATACTACGGTTTCTTCAACTGGTCCGGTATCGGCGCATCCAAATATATTGGTATGGATAATTACGTGGAGATCTGGCATGATCCTGTGTTCTGGCGGGCACTGAAAAATAACGTTATTTTTGTGTTGGCATCGGTATTTGGACAAATTCCGTTAGCGCTGATGTTGGCGGTCATATTACACAAAAGTAATCCGTTACAGCGGTTTCTGCGCTCAGCCGTATTTCTGCCGATGGTGTTATCCACTGTCGTTATCGGTATGATCTGGCAGTATATCTATCATCCGCAGATCGGGATATTGAACTTTCTGCTGGACGCACTGGGGCTGGAAAGTTGGAAGCTGCAATGGCTTTCCGATGACAAGATTGCCATTTTCTCATTGGTACCGCCGCTGCTCTGGAGCTTTGTCGGGTTGTATCTGATTATCTTTATCTCGGCACTACAGAATATTCCAGGCGAGATTCATGATGCTGCCAAAATAGACGGTGCTTCAGGAATCCGGAAACTGGTATCGGTCTCTTTGCCCATAATCTGGGGTACGGTTCAGGTAGCGATCATTCTATGTATTTCGGGTAGTCTGAAATCATTTGATCTGGTCTACATCATGACCAAGGGTGGTCCGGCACATGCGACAGAACTGCTTGCAACGTATATGTACAATTCAACCTTTACAACATACCGATATGGTTTTGGTAGTGCGATCTCAACAACCATCGTACTGATCTCGCTGCTTCTGATCGGAACAAGCCAGTGGCTAACCAGTCGCAAACGAAAAGAGAATCAATAGAGAGGAGGAGTTATCATGCGCGTGACACCTGTATCCATGCCATCACCTCGAAGCAGCTCGGGCCATCCGATTCGTCGCCTACGTAGCGGAATTGTTTGGACGCTGCTAACGGTCTATGGTATTTTAACATTGTATCCGTTCTACTGGCTCGTGATTAGTGCATTCAAAACAAATGAAGATTTCTATAGCAGGCCCTTTGGTCTGCCGGAAAACTGGAATGTTGCCAATTTCAGCAATGCATGGGAAAGCTCCAGGCTGGGAACCGCTTTTGGCAATTCACTAATTGTATCGGTGGGATCACTTATTCTGACGCTGTTTATTGCAGCGCTGGCTTCATTCATCCTGGCTCGTTTCCAGTTTCGCTGGAAAGGGTTAATCATGACCTTTTTTGTTGTTGGTATGCTCATTCCGATCCATAGTACGCTTGTCCCCTTATTTATTCTAATGAAACAGATGTCCTTGCTAAATACGTACTGGGCCTTAATATTACCTTATACGGCTTTTGCATTGCCTACGGCCATTTTTGTGCTTACGGCTTATCTGACAAGTGTTCCACGTGATATTGAAGAGGCAGCTTTTATTGATGGAACAGGACTTTGGGGGCTGTTTACCCGGATCATGTTACCCATGTCTGTACCTGCGTTGTCAACGGTTACGATCCTGAGTTTCCTGCATGCGTGGAATGACTTTTCATTTGCGCTTGTATTCATCAACAAAACCGGATTGAAAACGTTACCGCTGGCCATTGCGAACTTTGCGGATGGGTATCAAACCGATTACGGATTAACGCTTGCTGCCATGACCCTATCGGTCATTCCAACCATTATCTTGTATCTCATATTCCAGGAACAAGTTATGAAAGGCATGACAGCAGGAGCTGTCAAAGGATAAGCGAAAGCGCATCCAGAGGAGGAGAAACGTTTGGCACGCTGGCTCACATCTTCGTTACAAAGGAAGCTATCGGTCGTCGTGACGGCTTCAATGATTGTGCCATTGCTGGCGTTGGGTCTGTTCGCCTTTCTGATCTCTTCCCGCATTACAGAGCAAAAAACAAAGCTGTCCGGCATGGATACGCTGAAACAGGTGGAAGCGAATCTTCGTTATATGTTACAAGATGCCGAGAACCTATCGATTTTCCTGATTGGAGAACGGGACATCCAGCAGTATCTTAGCCACAATGAAGATCATGAGCTGGAACAGGTGGATATCCTGGGCAGGATGACCAATCTGGCTGCTTCCAAGAAATATATTGCGAACATCGCCATATATCCAAGCCGATTCGATGCCACATTGTCTACGGCTACCTGGTATGAATCCAATAATTCAAGCTTATCTTATCCACCAGTGCCGAGCGGTGAAGCAGTGAAAAAATGGACGGGGGTATACCCGGTGCAGAATTACGCGGGTATTCAAAATGTGATCACATTGGTTCGGCCAATCCGTAGTATCCATGATTATCGACCCATCGGCTGGTTAGCCATTAGTCTGGATGAGAAGGCCATATCCAAGGGATGGGCGGCTCTGGGATTAGGCAGAGGGCAAGGCAGACTGGAGCTCATCGGCAGTTCTGGAGAGATTCTGTCTTCGATGGACAAATCTCGGCTTGGACTTAAGCTGGAAGGTGTCGAACCAGGGATTTCGACGTTAATTCAGGATGGCGGTAGCGGAACCACCACGTATGGCAGTGGTGACGATAAACGGACGTTGCTCTATTATCCGGAAGAATTGACGGGGTGGACGTTGGTTGGAACAGTCCCATACGACCAGTACAAGTCCGAGAATCGGTACATTCTTATTCTAACCGGCTGCGCCGTTGCCATGTCTGCTGTGATCAGTGCTGGCTTGGTCTGGTTTACGGTGCGGCGTGTGACGAGGCCGCTTCGTGTGCTTACCCGGCATCTGTCCCGAATTGATCCGGAACGCCCGCTTCCTCTGTTTCGATCTGAAAGTGATGACGAGATTGGCAGGCTTGGGGAGAGTTACAATCTGCTCGGTGCACATATTCAGTTATTAAAGGAAGAGGTTATTCGAGGTGAAGCTCGCAAAAAAGAAGCGGATCTTCGGGTGCTTCAGGCGCAGATTAATCCGCACTTCCTATATAACACGCTCTCTTCAATTCATTGGATTGCCTTGATGTCTGAAGAGAAGCGGATTGCGGATATGGTTGAGGGCCTAAGTGATTTTCTACGTATCAGCTTGAACAATGGTCAGGATTACTGCCCTGTGGAACAGGAGATTGCTCATATTCGCCATTATGTGCGTGTGCAGTCGATTCGTTTCCCTGATCAATTTGTGTTGCATTATATCGTAGATCCAGCGCTTGAGAAGCGAATGATGCTGAAGTTATTGCTGCAACCGCTTGTTGAGAACGCCATGATTCATGGCATTCAGCCCAAAGCAGGCGTGGGTACCATCACCATAATGATTCGTAAGGACCCGGATAATGAACAGATGAATGTGCTGGTGCTGGATGATGGTGTTGGCATGGAGCCGGACAGACTGGAGCAATTAAGGATAAGCATTAGGGAATGGAAGGGAAAACAGCCGGAAAAACAGCTAAACCAAGGCGGTTATGGGCTCTGCAATGTAAATGAGAGACTGCTGCTCCATTATGGAGCGGATGCACAGCTTGAAGTAGACAGCAGGGTTGGGGGAGGTACCCGGATTTCGTTTTCCATTCCAATCTTGGAGGGTTCGCCATGAGACTATTAATTGTTGATGATGAAGTGATTATCCGTACAGGGCTTGCCAGCGTTATCGCTTGGCATGAACTCGGAATTGAACTTCTTCAACCTGCTGCCTCGGCAGAGGAGGCGTTAACACGCATGGCTGAGGAACGTCCACATATCCTGATGACGGATATTCGGATGACAGGCAGATCAGGGCTGGAACTGGCAGAAGAGGGCCTGCGATTGTTACCTGAGCTGGAGGTCATTATTTTGTCGGGATACGATGACTTTTCTTATGCCCAACAGGCGATTCGCCAAGGCGTTACAGATTATCTGCTCAAAACAAGCAAGCCGGAAGAGATCATCAAAACCGTATTACAGGCCAAACAGCGAATCACGGAACGTTGGGCAGAGAAGTCCAAAGAGGGCCAGCTTATGCGGGAGAATCGAGAGCGGTTATTTGCTGGATGGATCATTGATGGTGACACCGCTTCGGGTCATTTCCCTTCATTTTTACGATCTGATGCTGGAAAAGAGGCAGGGGTTGTTGGCTTTGATGATGAACAGATTCTCAGACAAGTCATTATTGTTCGAGCAGAGGGTTGGGATCGATCCTCGGATGCGCTATTACGATTTGCGGTGCAGAATACCCTGGAGGATATGTTACCTCGTGCCATTGCTCATGTAGAGAAACAGCAAATTATTTGTGTAGTTTCATGGCCGCCTGTGGAACATGAAACTACATTCAGGCTGGAGAGTGCATTACGTCGGGTGGAGCAGTTACTGAAGTGCACCCTGCGCGTAGCGGTGGGTCTGCCAGTGCGTGGATATGCAGATTTGCACGAAAGCTACATTACTGCCTCGGCTGCATTCCGATATCGGGGTTTGATGGATGATAAAGTATGGCATTATGAGCACGTTCAGAATCGCCAAGGTGGTAAAACTGTACTTACGCACGAAGAGGAGACCAGACTTGGTACAATATTGCTGGATAATGATTCAGTCACGTTAACGACATGGACGCGGGAACTTGTGGCTAATCTGATTACAGAAACGGAGGTCACACCAGAATCGTTCAATGCTTGTCTACACTCGGCCGTTATTGCAGGTCATCGCTGGCTGACTCGCACAATGCGAGCCACAGGGCGTGAAGAACCCGCAAGGCTCGAGCCCTGGTTGCCGGAACCGGATGCCGAAGCTGCGGAGCTTGGGGATATGCTGTTCCATCATCTGTATGGTCTGATGCATGTATATCATAGCCGAATGGGCCAGGGACAGGCTGCCCATGTGCAGAAGGCTATCGGTTATATTGAATCATCATTGGCGCAGGATATTAATCTGCAGCAGGTAGCTGGACATGTTCATTTGCATCCGGGTCACCTCAGTGAGCTGTTTAAAAAAGAAATGGGTGTGACCTTCGGAGATTTTGTCACCGATATGCGTATACGAAGAGCGATGGATATGCTCGCGGTGTCTCCAGCGAAGGTCAGTGAAGTCGCTGCAATCAGCGGCTACGAGGACGTGAAATATTTTAGCAGACTGTTCAAAAAACATACGGGCAAAACCCCGAGTGAATATCGCGAAGAGGCGTTGTCGTTCAAGCCTTCGGGAAGTTAGAAATGAGCAGATTAGGAAACATGTCTTGCCTTATTGCAAACGTTTTCGATATGGTATTACTCAGGGTTATTGGAGAGTGAGGGCATACGGATGAAGACCTATAGTTCAAGTCAGGATTTATCGGGACAATGGAAGATACAGCATTTTGAAGTTGGAGAGAAGCGGGCAATGGATGTGGCAGCAGCTGCACTGGATGACCGTTTCTGGATCGGGGCTGAAGTGCCTGGCGATGTACATGCTGCATTGGTTGAGCGCAGTATCATTGATCCGCCCTATTACGGACATAATGATGCCAAAAGTCGCTGGATTGAGCAAAAGGAATGGTGGTATCGCACAACCTTCAATCTGGTGAGAGATGCAGAGACGGAGGAGCACTTTGAATTGGTGTTCGAAGGATTGGATACGTTTGCAACGGTATATGTCAACGGCCATGAAGTCGGGAAAACGGCCAATATGCTTATGTCACATGCATTTGATGTAACGTCTCTGGTACGCAGCGGTTGGAATGCGATTGCTGTCAAGTTTGATCCGCTTCACATGCATCACCGGGACAAAGAAACCTTTGACTGGTCCTCGTATACGAAGGAACGGCCATGGTTGCGCAAAGCAGCGATGAACTTTGGCTGGGACTGGGGTCCACGCATGGTTACGGTGGGGATCTGGGGTGCGGTAAGGCTGGAAAAACGAACAATCGCCAAGCTGGAAAGTGTATATGCTCGAACGGAATCAGTCAGTTCAGAGCTAGCTGTCTTACATGTCACGGCGGATGTGAAGTCGGTCTTGTCTTACCGTAACAGACAGAAACGTGAGCAGGCTGTGGTTGTGACCTGTAATGTTCGTCTGTTGGATCGCAGTGGACACGAGGTGGCAGGTGTCACTGAACTACCCGTAGAGGGTGGTATAGCAGATACCACACTAAACGTTACGTCACCTCAGTTATGGTGGACTCATGATCTGGGTGAGCCGTATCTGTATACGCTGGAGGTTACATTATTCGCCGATGGCGTTGAGGTGGATCGTTATAGCGAGCCTTATGGGTTACGAACGATTGAGCTGGCTCTTCACAATGAACGGGGTGAAGATGCATTTACTTTTATTCTGAACGGAGTCAAGATCTACGCCAAGGGTGCCAACTGGATCCCGGCTGATCATCTGATTGGCGCCATCCCCAACTCTCGGTATCGTGAGCTTGTCGAGCTGTCGGTGGAAGGGCATATGAACATGCTGCGTGTCTGGGCTGGTGGTATATATGAGAAGGATGTCTTCTACGATGAGTGTGATCGGCAAGGGGTGTTGGTGTGGCAGGATTTTGCATTCGCGAATGCACTGTTCCCGGATTTCAATCGTGATTTCATGGATAATGTACGGCATGAGGTAGAAAACAATGTCCTACGTCTGCGTAACCGTGCCTCGCTTGCTATCTGGTGTGGGAATAACGAGATTGACTGGCTCTATGATATGAAGTCTGCAAGTGGAGATATTACCAGCCCGTTCTACGGCGAACTTATCTATCATGAGCTGATCCCTGAAGTGCTGGAGCGATTGGATCTGTCTCGTCCGTACTGGCCTTCTTCGCCGTTCGGAGACAGCAACGGTCAGGATGCGAATGACCCGGATGTGGGGGATCGCCACAACTGGCAGGTATGGCATGGTTCGGTCTATCCAAGGAAGCATGGAGAGCCACCGCTGCTGGACTACAGCATTGAAGGTGTAACGTTCAAAAATTATAAAAAGGATCATGCGTTGTTCAGCAGTGAATTTGGTATGCATGCCTCGGCCAATCGTTACACACTGGAGAAAAATATGCCCGCAGGTCAGTTTTACTGGGGCAGTCCGGAGATGGACTATCGTAACAAAGATACCAATCATCAAAAAGGTATTTTGCTGATGGAGGGTTACACAGGGATTCCGCAAGATATAGAAGAGTATATGAACTACTCCATGCTTACTCAAGCAGAAGGGTTACGATATGGAATTGAACATTTCCGGCGCATCAATCACCGCAACAGCGGAGCGCTTGTATGGCAATTGAACGATAGTTGGCCAGGAACAAGCTGGTCCATGATTGATTATGAACTGCTGCCGAAGGCATCCTTTTATTATGGGAAAATATTCTTTCATCCTGTCCTGTTGTCACTGGAGCATGAGCCGGGTGAGCCGCTTGCGTTGTGGGTTGTGAACGATACACGTGACGTCTTGAAAGGGGAGCTTCGACTCAATGTCTATGCATTGGATGGAGAGAAGATCTACTCCAGCTCACGTGCTGTTGAAGTAACATCCCAATCCTCACGGTGTATTGTTGAATTAACTGAAGTAGAGGTGTTACAGGGTAGACGCGCGGAGGAAGTAATGGTTGAGTTGGTATCCGAAGGATTTGCGGCACCGAGTAATCGTTACTTCTTGCGCGATCCTAAGGATGTGACGTTGCCAGAGTCGCAATTGAGCGTACATGTGAACGAGGAGGAGCAGTCTGTTACGGTTACGGCCAGTGGTGGGATTGCACGATTGGTGAAGCTGGAGCTTCCCCTTGGGCGTGTCCGATTCAGTGACAATTATTTCGATCTGCTCCCCGGTGAGAGCCGAACAGTGAGACTACTTCACCCAGAGCAAACGTCTCTGCCACTGACAGAACTTCGAGTTAGTGCCATGAACGGCAGAGAAGGATAAAATAATAATCACAGACTTCGAATCTTATTCGAGGTTCAAGGTGGTAATCCTGATCAGGGATGCCACCTTTTTTACTTTTGCAGCAGGGTGAGTTCATGTCGTTGTGTCAGGTAATTTAGTCCTTATTCCACAAGCGAAACTTCCAATCGGGTTCACATCTTGAATCATTAAGGTTAGAATGATATAGAGAAATCGTTTTCAAAGGAGGTGGATTCATGTCATTTGTCTTTTACCCGGGGATGGTTATATTCATTCTGATGTTGATCCTGTTGATTATTGGTATTGTATATATCGTTCGTAAAAGCAAACAAGTATTGCGCCGCTTAAGCAATCTGGAGAAAGCAGTATATGAAAAAGATAACATCTCATCCTATCCGAAGGACGTTGATACTGTACAAGAAGCACCCAGAGAAGACACGTTTGCTCCACGCAAACGAAAATGAAGAAGGATACGGAATTACATAAAAAAGATAAACCAACAAACCAAACAGCCGATTCTTCTCTATGAGGAAGTGATCGGCTGTTTGGGCATATAGGCATTTTATCTGTATTAACTGGGTTTAGAGAAAGGATTCATACCGCTGTTGGAAAGAGGATTCCATCTCCACTTGTCGTGCAAGTTGCTGCTGTACCTTTGCACCGCGAATCGTCTGAAGTTCCTGAAGTTGTGCAGTGGAACTGAATTGATCTGCAGCCATTTGGACAAGTAATTCGGAGAGCACATCCGCATCTTCGAGCGCCGCATTAAGTCCAAACGCACCGGTTGGTGTCATGGTATGAGCGGCATCACCGATGAGTACAACATTGTCCTGTGCCCACGACGGGCAATAGCTGCTTTCGACAGATAACAGAACAAAATCACTCCAGCTCTGAATGTTGGCAGCTACAGAATCAGACAGGCAAGGAAAAGCAGATACAAGTTTATCTACAAAAGGAGCAATCGGCTGCTCTCGCAGCTTGGAGTAAGCTCCTTCGGGAATGTTCCATCCAATCTGAACATAACCGCCGAACTGTGAGAACAGTGCGAGCTGTTGACCATCCATGCTGGCCATTCGAACAGCGGGTTCCCAACCTACGGGTGCCGGAATGCGTGCCCAGAGCAGATCATACCCATGCTTACGAATCTCCGGGGTCATACCGGAATGTTTGCGTACAGCAGAGTATCTGCCATCAGCACCCACAATTACAGATGCTTCAATGGAGGCAGGAACACCCTTCTGCCGAATGTTAATACCCACGACCTGGCCGTTCTTGTCTCGTAACAGACCGGTCATAATCGTATTGAATAGTACTTGTTCGTTTGAATTGTGCTGCTGAGCATGCGACACGATGGCTTCCAGGAGATGATCTTGGGGTACATGAATACCAACATGAGATTCTCCATTGCCCGGTGATACCGTATGAATAATCTGCCCATTTTCCCAATACTGAATCTGTTCCAAGAGCAGCGCTCCGCGTTCCTGAATGAGGGAATAGATGCCGTGTTTATTTAAGATGGCTTCGCCGTCCACATTGAGCAACTCCCCGCGAAACGACTTGTGCAGGTGGGGCTGCCGCTCAATGAGCATCGTGGAGATTCCTTTTTGATTCAGTAAATAAGAAAGCAAAGCACCGCCAGGTCCAGCGCCGACGATGCAAACATCCGTTTTGAGTTGTGATTGTGTATTCTGATTCATGTGCATAAGTCCCTTGCATTATAATGGTGACGCTTTATTTACTTTATAACAACAGATTTATTAAAATCATTAAGTAACTAAAAGTAACTTTAAAGATATAGGTTATTATAAACAAACCCGTTGCCATAATGCAATAGGCGAAACCCAAAATAAAACAAGAGTCTTGCAGTCAACGATAGGATGTCGGATACAAGCGCATTTTTCACAAACATCATAGTGTAAATATGTTACAATACAAGGTAGGTTATGATGAAAGGCAGGAGGAACGTTTATGAGCCCGGATACGGAGCGAAACTCTCAATTGGCAAACGTAGATCAATTGTTGGAGGCCTTCTTCAGATATAAAAATAAAGTATTGGATCAGCAACAGAAGACCGAAACCAACTGTAAACTGAATCCGACAAAAAGTCATATATTGGGCATGATTTTACGTGAAAAACGCTGCATGGCGGTTGATGTGGCTAGACAACTCAGTTTGTCTTCCGGCGCAACCACCATTGTACTGAATCAACTGGAGACGGAAGGGTTGATCCAGCGGGTGCGCAGTGAAGAAGACCGGAGAATTGTGTGGCTGTCCTTAACGGATGAAGGCGCGCAGCTTGCCAAGACACTTAATGCGAATCGCGGCCGAATGACGTGGGAATTGTTGCAAGCACTTTCCGAAGAGGAGCAACAGCAGATGTTTGGCATGCTGAAGAAAATTGAACTGAAACTGCTGGAGAACATGAAGTCGTTTGAGCAGATCCACCGGTAGTCCATAATATGACTTGATTCCTTGAAGACGTCAGTCCTCATGAGTTCGTCCCTAATTGCGGGGGGATGAACCTTGAAGACTGGCGTTTTTGAGTTGGTTTACAAATGAAAGCGAACCACATGATCTGTCATGCCTTCTTGGATCAAAATTTCTTTTTGCTTGCTGCCCATCAGGTCAAAGTGGGGAAAGGGCTGCCGCCGATGAATGTATCGCGGGTCCAGCCCATGATCGTTGCACCAACGTTCGAGACGTTCCAGATCTGCACAGCCAACTTTGGTGACACTGGTGATACCGGGAAATCGGTTGTCAATCCAGAAATGAGTGAGGTACGCAATCTCACCCCGAGCCACTTGTTCCTTCCACGCAGCAAGCTCTTGTCGTTTAATTCCAAATGCCATAGATGCAAGTTCCTTTCCAAACGGGTATTGTCCTGAGCATATTGTAACATCTTATATACAGAATCCATCAGAAATCTTTCATTCAGACTAGTCTGAGGCGAGTTGATTGGGTATATGAATATGACAACATTTTTATAATAAAGTCTGGATTATGTTAAAATAAACCTATACAACAAAGGTTTCACCACTTCTATAGCGGAAAGGGATTGTCATCATGGAAATATTTATTGCCGTACTTGTGTTACTGGTACTGATTGGTTTATCCAATATCTTAAACCGGTTTGTACCTTTTATTCCCATTCCGCTCATTCAAATCGTGCTTGGTGTAGCTATAGCTTTGCTTCCCGCAGGTGTTCACCTGCCGTTGAATCCGGAATTGTTCTTTGTACTGTTCATCGCTCCTTTGTTATACAACGATGGTAAGCGAACGCCAAGGAATGAATTATGGAATCTGCGTGCACCGATACTTCTGCTTGCACTAGGGCTTGTATTCGTGACGGTGGTCGTGGCGGGATATGCCATTCACTGGCTGATTCCTTCGATTCCGTTACCTGCTGCTTTTGCTCTTGCAGCCATACTGTCCCCGACAGATGCTGTGGCCGTTGGCGCCATGGCGGGCCGGGTACATTTGCCCAAAGGCATACATAGGCTTCTTGAAGGTGAAGCATTAATGAATGATGCATCTGGCCTCGTGGCCTTCAAATTCGCAATTGCAGCCACAGTTACAGGTGTATTTTCCCTGGCGAATGCAACCTTCAGTTTTATTCTGATTGCGATTGGCGGACTTCTTGTCGGGGCATTGTTATCTTTTCTGTTAATCAGGCTAGGGGTATGGATCCGTAGACTGGGCATGGAAGATGTGACCATTCACATGCTGCTGCAAATCCTGACGCCATTTATCATCTATCTGGTGAGTGAAGAAATTGGGGTATCAGGTATTCTTGCGGTAGTGGCAGGCGGTATTATCCACGCCATTGAGCGTGACCGCGCTGAATCGGTTCAGTTGAAAATGCAGGTGGTATCTGCGAGCACATGGTCAGTCATTTTATTTATACTAAATGGCCTTGTGTTTGTTATTTTGGGTGTACAGGTACCGGATGTGTTGAGTACCATCTTTGAAAATGTTTCGTTTAATAATCTGCAGGTGTTGGGATATGTGGGCTTGATCTCGGTGCTACTGCTGGTTCTGCGTTTTCTCTGGATCTATCTGTTCTGGCAAGGGAATGAATTGCTGCGTACCAAATCCTCTATTGGTCGGCCCAGATTCAAGGATATTACGATCATTTCCCTCTCTGGAGTGCGGGGGGCTGTAACATTGGCGGGTGCGTTCTCCATTCCTTATGTGCTTCAGGATGGATCACCTTTCCCTGAACGGGATCTGATTATTTTCCTCGCGGCAGGGGTTATCCTCTTCTCCCTGATTGCGGCGAGCGTGTTTCTTCCAGTTCTGGCCAAGGACGATGGGAAATCTACAGAAGAAACACCGCAGAAGTCAGAACGAAAAGCACATGACATTATGCTGAATGCGGCAATACGAGCTGTCAAATCCGAAATGAACGATGAGAACAAAGCTGCGGCACTCGCGGTTGTCTCCGACTTGTCCAAGTACATCAGACAGGCCGCAGGTCAGCTTACCGCCGATAAACGTAAAGATATTCAGAAACAAGAAACGGCTATTAACCTGATCGCTACCCGGGCGGAGCGTAAAGAAGTTGAAGTAATGTTAGACGAAAATGCAATTGCTTCTGATGCGGCCTTCAAATGTGACAGCTGGCTGGATCGCAAGGAAATGATGCTGGCGAATCGTGCAAACACTCAGTTCATGACTTCGATCAGCGAGATCGGTCGTGTGTTAGGACATCTCTTCACCAACCGGTCCCAGAAGCCGAATCAACCATTTATGCTTGAAAATGCAGAACTGTTCCGTCAGGTAAAGTTGCGCACCTCTGAAGCGGCAATTAAGGCTATTCGTGCCCATATGAATGATGGGAATCGAGTCGTCGCACTGTCGGTCATTGCCAAGTATGAGCGTGTAATTGCCAAATTGCGCACCTGGAACCAGGGTAAAACGGAAGATCCGTTTAATCAGGAGAAATTGGAGTTGCAGATGGTGGCGATTCAGGAACAGCGTAATACAGTGCAACAACTGTATGAAAACGGCGAAATCACCCGTGATGTGGCTGCAAAACTGCGCCGGTTTATTAACGACGTGGAAGCAACTGCGCTGAAAAACACTTAATCCGATAAATCCGATATTTTAAATATGCTAAATGGTTTGATATAATATGGGACAAGAAAGACGTTACAACTAAATTGTACTTATTCGATCAGTGAAGGAGAGATGAGACATGGCAGAACAACAAATTCGGTTGGGCAAGACGGATCTGATCGTGAATCCCATTGGACTGGGTGCGAATGCAGTAGGCGGACATAATATCTATCCGGACATGCTGAATGATGAGACGGGTAAGGAAGTGGTTCGTACAGCTTTGAAACAAGGTATTAACTTTGTGGATACGGCATACATCTATGGACCGGAGCATTCCGAACGACTGATTGGTGAAGTACTGAAGGAAACTGGTCAGCGGCAGAATACCATCATTGCAACCAAGGCAGCGCATAAATTTGTGGATGGCAAGATTGTCATAGATAACTCACCTGCTTTTCTGAAAACAGCCGTGGATGAGGCGTTGAAACGTCTGCAAACCGATTACATTGATCTGTTCTACATCCACTTTCCGGATGAACATACGCCTAAGGATGAAGCGGTAGATACGTTAAAACATTTAAAAGACGCTGGCAAAATTCGTGCCATTGGCGTATCTAATTTCTCCATTGATCAGTTGCGTGAAGCCAACAAGGACGGGCATGTAGACGTACTGCAATCTGAATATAATCTGTTCAAAAGAGATGCGGAAAAAGAGCTGTTGCCGTATACGGCTGAGCATAACATTTCTTTTGTTCCTTACTTCCCTCTGGCAGCGGGACTGCTGGGCGGGAAATATAATCGTGATACAACCTTTCAGGATGGACGGGCAAAGAACCCGCTGTTTACAGGTGAAGCTTTCATTGAAAATCTCGATAAAGTTGAGCAACTGCGCAGCATAGCACAATCCAAAGATGTTGAGGTCGCGCATCTGGTTCTGGCCTGGTACCTGACTCAGCCTTCTATTGATGCATTGATTCCGGGTGCCAAGCGACCAGAGCAGGTCATTAACAATCTGCAAACATTAAATGTGGAATTAACTGCTGAGGAAATTGCAGTCGTGGATCAGATCTTTCGTTAATGAGTTCGGGTGAATCGGGAAATGCTAACAGGGAGTTTACGTATGAAGACAAAGTGAGGACACCACATGAACCTGAAGGCAGCCCGAGTCATCGGAATGTTCACGCTAATTATTTTGCTAGGTAGCAGTTCTGCCTATGCAAAGCCTGTACAGAAGAACCGTCAGTATTATGAGGAACGAGGAGAGATTGTGTGGGAGGTTCCCACGCAGGATAAACTCATCGCCCTTACCTTTGATGATGGACCAGATCCGATTCAGACTCCGCAGATCCTGGCTTTGTTACAGCAGTATCATGCTAAAGGAACTTTTTTTGTACTTGGCAAATGGGCAGATAAATTTCCTAAACTGATTAAGCAGGAACAGCTCGAAGGGCATGAAATCGCCAACCATACGTATGCGCACACGTATGCAGTTCGATCAACACGTGCGGACAAGTACATGAAGGATATGAACGAAGCGGAAAGTTCCATCATTAAAGCTGGCGCGGAGCGTCCCCTGTTGTTCAGACCACCGGGCGGCTATTACAATGACATGGTCATCCAGGCTGCCAAACAAAAAGGGTATACCATTGTACTCTGGTCTTGGCATCAGGATACACGGGACTGGGCTTCTCCAGGTGTATCGGCTATCGTTAACAAAGTGTTGAAGAACGCACGTAATGGGGATATTGTACTTTTTCACGATAAGGTGGAAGGCAAGTCGCATACGGTAGCAGCACTCAAAACGATTCTGCCGAAACTGCAGCAGCAGGGGTACCAATTCGTTACGGTGTCTGAGCTACTTGCTGTAAAGGCACGCGAAGCCGCGAAGGATGGGACTTCACCTTCTTCTTCGTTGAAGCATGTGCAGCCCTGAACATGGTAATCCAATTAGAAACCGTAGGTCTCAGTTGAAGAGACCTGCGGTTTCTTTATCTTGGTCTTCATATCAACCATGGAATCAGGCGTAGGAGGTTATTGCCGTGTCCCTTTTGTTTTGAAACCAAAACGTCTACAATAGATGGAGCTTTGTATTTAAGGGTTAGCTAGTATACAAGATATGAATTACGACATAGAGGAGAGTGAACATAATGAATGGACAACAACGCGTAAATATTAAGCCAGGTCTGGAAGTGGACATTGTGCTGAAGCAGGATCAAGCTACAGGTAAGCTGACACGTGGCATTGTGAAGGATCTGTTAACCAAATCACCTACGCATCCACACGGAATCAAAGTACGACTGACGAGTGGTCAAGTAGGACGTGTGAAACAGGTCATTACAGGAGGCTCGAACTAACTGTGGTCCAAGGCGGGGAGATGAGTACTACCGCAGAAGTAATGGCACATCTGGCTTCAGGTAATGCACGTCAGCAGGACGCATATCATATGTTACAGAGCAGTAGATTGCTCGATATATTAGCTGACTATCACCCATATCCAGCAGGAACGGTACCAATTGATATTGATATACCTGGCAGTGATCTGGATCTGCTGTGTTATGCAGAGGATCTGGACTTGTTTGAAGCCGAGATACACAATCGAATTGGAGCCGTTGCTGAGTATGAATGTGTACGTGGTGGGGATCTTCCAGACCAACGTCCTTATGTGACTTGTAATTTGCAAGTGGGACATTGGCCTGTGGAGATTTTTGCCCAATCCGTGCCAGTTTACAGGCAGAATGCATACTTACATATGATCGTAGAGTGGAGATTGTTGCAACTGTGGGGAGACGCGGGACACCGTGAGATCCGCAGACTGAAACAGGCAGGGTGGAAGACGGAGCCTGCATTTGCTTCTGTACTTGGACTACAGGGAGATCCATATGTGGACATGCTGCATCTGGCAGAGATGAAACGTGAAGATCTCTGGAACTGGGCGCGTTCGCGCACGTCTTTTTAAAATGTCTATTTGAGATGAACTAATCATTTACACGATAACGGAGAGGACAGAAAGAACCTGAAAAAGCGAAGCGTTCGCCTTTATTACCGGATTTCCCCTTGAGAAAGGGGATCAAAAAAATCTGGGAATAACAGCGATTGGAAGGTGCTTCTGTCATCGTAGTGTCAGTGTAAATAACCTTTGGTCAGATCAGAAAGATGGCTACAATTGTTGTTACCGTGAGTCCCAGCAGTACAGGCTTCAGGTTGCGTCTTGCCAGTTCAAAAGGATTGACTCCGCAGATTGCAGCCGCAGGAATCAATGCCCATGGAATCAAGGTTCCACCACCTACCCATATGGCTGCAACCTGACCTAATGCTGTCAGCACAGGTGCGGAATCTGCCGAACCTGCAAACATGGACGCAATCGAGCCAACCAGGGATATCCCCGAGAACCCCGAACCATCCATTCCGGTCACTGCTCCGGTTACCGTCATTGTAATGGCGCCCACCGTATCATTTAATGGTACCAGTCCAGCAAGTGCGACCCCTAGATCATTCACAATCCCGTGTGAACCTTCAGGAAGAGGGTTGATGAACAACTCCGTAATCGCAGCATCTCCCAGATAAAAAAATGCGGCTATGGGAATAACCGGTCCAAACACCTTGAAACCAAACTGAAATCCTTCTATTAAATAATTGGTCGTTTCCTCTGGTCCCGCATATCGGTGTGCGGCAAGGGTAACGGCGATCAGTATAACCACAGCGGTTCCGCCAATTAGAGCTGTTGCGTCACCGCCTTGCAACTTCAATATAAACATCAGAATCACATCAACTGCGAATAACAGAGGGATAAGCAGAGCGAACGCCTTTTGCAGACGGGGTGACATGGCTTGACGTTGAACAGGCTGATTAGCGGGTAGGGAGGTGGACACAGCCTCTGATGAAGAAGAAGGTTCCGTGCTCACGGTACCTGATGTAACGTTTGGGGAATGAACAGGTGAACCTGATTTCATCTCTTTGCGCAGCATCCAGAAGGCTGTAAGTGTAGATACGGTGCCCATGACAATGACCAAAGGAATGCTGGCCGTCATGACGGAAGTGACTGGTAGACCCGCCGCATCAGCTGTAAGTTTGGGAGCCCCCTGAATAATGTAATCTCCCGACAGTGCAATCCCATGTCCAAACAGGTTCATCGCAATAGCAGCTCCAATCGGAGGAAGGCCTACACGCACGGCTACTGGAAGCAGTACAGCACCGACCAAAGCTACTGCTGGGGATGGCCAGAAAAATAGTGATACTACCATCATGATCAATCCGATACCCCAATACGCGACCTGAGGAGAACGGATAAACCTTGTGACGGGTGTTACCATGACCTCATTAATACCTGTTCTGATCAGAACACGGCTCATTGCCACAATAATCGAGATGATAAAGATCGTACTCAGCAATTCTTTTGTTGCATAGATAAAACTGCTGAAGATCCCAGCAACTGACCCGCTTAAGGTTTCGGTTGCCAGAAGTCCAATGGTCATAATACCCGCAACACAGATGATCGTGGTGTCCCTGCGCCGGATCATTACCGCAATAATCAAGACGATAAAGGCCAGATAGACATAGTGTAACGCAGTGAGTTGAATATTCATCGAACAGGCCTCCCTACATCCTGGTGACTAACCCGAGGAGTGATATATCGTATGCATGTCAAGATCGGGCGTTCGTGGAGTCCGGGGCTTGCCGCAGCATTTATTTTTAGGGAGAAGCTTCTGAGTAATAATGAAGGATTTTTTTTACAACTGGAGAATTTATTACTACATGAAGCTTGTTACTTTTGAAATTGGAGCGGATGGAAGTCACCAGAATTGATATGTGAAGGTCACGGGACCCCATAGACAATGGCAAGCAGGGGTGATTACAATAAACATGCCATCATAAGGAAGAAAATAGAAAAACTATGTTGAAATAAAGTGTGCGTTCAAAAAGTCTGGTTTTCAGTACAGCGGACTCTTTGAACTACCTCTAAAAGGGCGGGAATCCATAATCCATGAATTTGATCCGTTCACTTCGTTTTAAATTTATAGTGGGTCTTACATTGATCATGCTGCCATTATTCATGCTGCTTTATTACAACAATGTCTACGCCATGAAAGTTGTACGTGACAAAGTATCCCTCACCAATATGAATCATCTCGCCAAGAGTGTGGAGCAGAATGAACGTGTGTTACAGGAGACGAATCGGTATTTGTATAGTCTGGGCGAGCGGGACCCGGATATTATCTCTCTGTTTTTTCTGAAATACGGCAGCGGCGATTATATCATTGCAAAGCAACGGATTATGAACAAATTCATGACAGATATCGGTTTTTATAATCTAATCGATTCTTTTTTTCTATATGATGCCGTGAATGATGATTTGCTGCTCGCGACTTCAGGCAATTATGATGTCAAAAAGTCGGTTGTGCAGGAGAGTATGCCAGTCCAGATGCAGCAATTGGAAGGGGATATCCAGAAGCCGGAATGGAGCATCGTGCGTGGCGGGACGTGGAATGCGCTGGTGAAAACGGTGCGAATCAACCAGCAGTTCTATGCAGGTGCACTTGTTGATATGAATGCACTGAATCATACACAACAATTCACTGAATCCGGAGATCGGGGAGGCGCAGTCATTGTTGGAACAGACGGTGGGGCACTATCGGATTCCACATTAAATACTGCACAGATTCAGCTGGCTGCAGCGCATCTTCCCGGCCTGAAGAATCCGTATCAGGTGATCTCTGAAGTTGTGAACAAGGGAGAAGCACGTCAATATTTGATGTTGGGTACTGCCTCGGCCATGTCCGAGATGAATTATATCGTGCTGCTTCCTGAGGAAGACATGATGCGTAACCTCCCGTTTTTCCAGCAGATCATTCGTCTGCTTCCCATTGGCGCGGCAGTAATTCTGGTTACTGCACTGATCTTTTTGCGGCATCTGTTATTCCGCCCGATGAATGCGTTAATCCGAGGCATGAGAAGGGTGAGCCGTGGAGATCTCGATGTGAAGCTGGACCCGCCATCTTCTTCGGAGCTTGAATTTATGACACGAAGTTTCAATCAAATGACCAGTGAGATCCGGCATCTGAAGATTGATGTGTATGAGGAACAGTTGCGGACGCGGGAGGCAGAGTTCAAACAACTGCAGATGCAGATCAATCCTCACTTTTACCTGAATTCACTCAATATTATTCATAGTCTGGCTTCCTTGCAAAAGCATGAGTTGGTGCAGCAGATGGCTGGTCATCTGGCCGATTATTTTCGATTCAGTCTGCGTGCAGGCAAACGTGTTATTCGTCTGGATGAAGAGCTGGAGCACATTCGTCATTACTTAGAAATTCAAAAGCTGAGGTTTCCAAGCAGATTCGATTTTGAACTGGATATCGAACCGAATCTGGGACATTATGTGATTCCGCCATTAACCATTCAGCCTTTTGTGGAGAATGCCATTATTCATGGATTTCAGCGCCGGACACAAGCATTTGTCATTCGGATCGTGGCGCGCCTCGGTGAGAAGTCGTCCGGTCAGGTCGATGGGACGGTGCTTCAACTGATGATTGTGGACAATGGTGTTGGATTTGAAGAGGAATTGTTGGGGCGTCTGCAACATGGACAATACGCTGAAGATCCGAGTGGACAGCATATCGGTATATGGAACGTGGCCCATCGGCTTTTAGTGAAGTATGGTGATCAAGCCAGTTTGCAGTTTGGCAATGAGGTGGATCATGGCGCCAAAGTCATCATTGATTTACCCGCTCAGACCGAAGAGGAAGAAGGGGGAGCCTATGCGGAACCTGTTGATCGTGGATGATGAAGTGTATGCATTACAAGCAATGGTGGAAGGAGTCGATTGGCAAGCAGCAGGCATTGACCAGGTATACAGTGCTGGTGATGCCGAAGAGGCAAGAAAGATTTTAAAGGCTAATGCTATTGATATCATGATCTGTGATATCGAGATGCCTGGTGAAACAGGGCTTGACCTGCAAAGTTGGGTGTTAAAACATGATCCAGGCATACTGACCATTTTCCTGACAGGGCATGCTTTATTCGATTATGCACAGACAGCCATTAAGCTAAACAGCTTTGATTATGTGTTGAAGCCGGCTCCAGCGGATCAATTGATTAAGGTAGTCACCCAGGCGGTGGAGAAGATCAAGGATGGAGAGCAGCGTACCCGTACCAACGAAGTTTATGAGACCGTATACAAACGCTGGAAAACCCATAAACCGCTACTGACGGAACGCTTTTGGAAAGATGCCATCTCTCAGCGTATCACGTTAACCGAACAACGGTTGCAAGAGCTCGCAGAACTGTATGGTGCCGAGATTGATCCGCAGGCTCGTGTGTTACCCATTGTAATATCGGTAGAGGAATGGGTGCGTGATTTTGATTTGCGTGACGAAGAGGTATTAGAATATGCCCTTCGTAATGCAGCCAAAGAGATGCTGCTTGACGACAAGCCCGGTGAGGTGTTTCAGGATCAAAGTGGATTAAATATTGTGCTTGCTTATGAGCAAGATGGCATCATTCCAAGTGCGAGCGAAGTGGCACAACGTTGTCAGGGATATATTCAGGAATGTGGTACGTATTTCTACTGTCGGTTGTCCTGTTATGTTGGTGCCCCGGTTGCTGTAACTGAGTTGCAAGGCATGTTAAATGAACTGATGGATATGGAACGGCGCAATATTAAGGAGCTTGAAGAAGTTTTTGTCTATGATGAGCGGGGAAGAGATCAGGAAGATCGCTTTTTGCCTATTCCATGGTTTTCGGAATTATCTATTCTTTTTGAGACAGGTAAAGTAGGAGATTTGCGAGAACGTGTGGATGAGATTTTTGAGTTGCTTGCTGCCCAGGAGGGTTTGTCTCCTGAAATGCTGCATCTCTACTATCATGCCATGCTGCATGTGGTCTATCCGCTGCTTCATCAGAAAAACGTGTCAATACGCAGTCTTTATCCGGGTGAACGGGAGCCGGAAGAGAGTATGGTGACAAGGTCGTTGCCGCAGTTGAAACAGTGGACGGCTGATCTGATTGATCGTGTTATCCCGGTATTGTACCCGGACGATCACAGCCCCATGACCATTGTGGATCAGTTGTGCGTTTATATTGAAACTCATATTGGTGAAGAACTTATGCGAGAGGAGCTTGCAGCTTTTGCCGGATTCAATCCCGCTTATCTATCACGTCTGTTTCGGAAAGAGAAGGGGATGTCCCTATCTGAGTTTATCCTGCAGGGCAGAGTAGCCAAAGCGAAGACATTGTTGTCCCAGTCCACCGTCAAAGTGACGGATATCGCTGGCAAGGTGGGGTACTACAATTACTCGCATTTCACCAAAATGTTCAAAAAGTGCACGGGTATAACGCCACAGGAGTTTCGAAAACAGTCACGTACCGTATAGTTCAGGGCGCAGCATGCTGCGTCTTTTGTTTTTTCTGGATCTAAAGTCATAATTTGATAAGTCAACAGGTCACCACAGCAGATAGAGGTCTTACTCGCCCCGCCGTATACTTGAACCACAGGAGCCGCAACGGAGCTTCATCCTGAGGAAGAATTCAAGAGGAGTGAGGGAGAACAAGTTATGAAGACACAACCCCAGGCGGGTAAGGGAGTACGGATATCGGAAATACCGGGAGAAACAGTCCGAAAGCGCAAGTCTGTGTGGCACAATCTTGGCAAATTCAAGGTGCTGTATCTCATGTTCTTGCCAGGTGTCCTGTTTCTACTGGTGAACAACTATATGCCGATGTTCGGCGTTCTGATCGCATTCAAAAATGTAAACTATGCTGATGGTATTTGGGGTAGCCCATGGAGTGGATGGGACAATTTTAAATATTTGTTCTCAACCAGTGATGCATGGGAAATTACCCGAAATACACTCGCGTATAACACGGTGTTTATTGCACTAAATCTCTTAGTAGGTGTCGGGCTTGCTATTCTGCTCAATGAAGTGAAGAACAAGGCAATGTCCAAGTTATATCAATCACTTATGTTATTACCGTATTTCTTGTCCATGATTGTGGTCAGTTATCTGGTACTGGCTTTCCTGGGCAAGGATTCAGGCTTCATGAACTCAACGGTTCTGCAGATGTTCGGCGGTCAGCCGATCGACTGGTATTCAGAGCCGAAGTATTGGCCGTATATTTTGCCACTGGTGAACACATGGAAAAATATTGGATATTATGCCGTCATTTATCTGGCAGCTGTCGTGGGTATCGATGAAGAATATTATGAAGCAGCTGTGCTCGATGGCGCAACCAAATGGCATCAGATCCGTTTCATTACCATTCCGTTTCTCATCCCATTAATCGTCATTATGACTTTATTGCAAATTGGCCGTATATTCTATGCAGACTTCAGTCTGTTCTACCAGGTTCCATTGGAATCGGGGGCGCTGTTCCCTGTAACGAATGTACTGGATACCTACGTATATCGTACGTTCCTTATCGGTGGAGATATCGGGATGTCATCAGCAGCCGGTCTATACCAAGCAATCGTTGGATTTGTGCTGGTTCTTGTATCCAATACCATCGTAAGGCGAATAGATAAAGATAATGCATTATTTTGAGAGGAGGCAAGTCAGCTGTGAAATCACGTGATCCACTAGCCGTATCGAAGCGTTCCGCATCCGTTATTCATGCGATGTTTCTATTCTATGCCATTGCCTGTATCGTGCCGATCCTGCTTGTCTTCGCCATCTCATTTTCGGACGAGACAACAGTAATTGCCAATGGATATAAGCTTATTCCAGAGAAATTCAGCCTGACGGCTTATGAGTTTCTGTTCAGAGATATGGATCAGATCATTCACTCGTATGGTATATCCTTTATCGTTACCGTTGTAGGTACCATTACAAGTGTTGCACTGACCGCATTGTATGCGTATCCGCTCTCACGGAGAGATCTGCCTTACCGGGGCTGGTTCGCCTTTTTCATCTTCTTCACAATGTTGTTCAATGGGGGGCTGGTACCTTGGTACCTGGTCTATGTCAACGTATTGGATCTGAAAAACTCCCTACTGGCACTCATTATGCCGCTACTGCTATCCCCATTTTTTGTACTGGTCATGCGTACATTCTTCGCGAACTCCATTCCGGTGTCTATTCTGGAATCGGCTCGGATTGATGGTGCGGGAGAATTGAGAACGTTTGCACGTATCGTGCTTCCGCTCTCTCTCCCCGTAATGGCAACCGTCGCGTTGTTCAGTACATTGAATTACTGGAATGACTGGTACCTTAGTATGATTTTTATATCAGATAACCGGACGATCAGCCTTCAGTACCTTATGTACCGGACGCTGCTCGATATTCAATATTTAACAACCAACTCCAACGTCTCTTCACAGATTTCGTCGCAGGGTGGATTACTGAATCTGCCTAACAAAACTCTGCAAATGGCGATGGCTGTAGTCGGTATTGGTCCAATTGTACTGGCATATCCGTTCTTCCAGCGTTATTTCATCAAAGGTCTTACGGTTGGCGCTGTGAAGGGATAACTCTGAACCGGTTAGCGGAGTGGGCAAGGTAAATGAAGATGGACTGAAAGGGCATATACAGAAGTAGTTATCGGTTTAATTGTGAATTGGGGAATTCGGTTGTATGGTTCAACACATGACAGGAGGGGTTCAATTGGTTAGATCATTAAAGGTATGGTCACGCATGATGGCAACGGTTATGGCGCTGAGCCTGGTGCTGGTTGCTTGCTCATCAGACAAGGGTGGAACAACAACACCTGGCGCAGAAGGCGGAGGAGCAAGTGAAGGTGGGGGCAAACCCTATGAAGTGACACTGTTCTACCCAGGGACACCACAGAAGGATGTCGCTCTGGTGGAAGCCGAGATTAACAAAAAGATGGAACCAAAGATCGGAGCCACGCTTAAGATCAATGCAATTGACTGGGGACAGTGGGATAACAAGCTGAATCTCATGATTTCCTCAGGTGAAAAATCAGACATTATCTTCACAGCGGCTTGGCAGAACTACACGGTGAATGTAGCTAAAGGCGCATTCTTGCCCTTGAATGATCTGCTTGATGCACATGGTCAGGATATTAAGAAAAACCTGGACCCTGCCTTTCTGGAAGGTTCCCAGGTGGACGGCGTGAATTACGGCGTTCCTACGAATAAGGAACTCGCTGCGACACGTGGTGTGTTGGTACGTAAAGATCTGGCTGACAAGTATAAACTGGACCTGACAGCTGTAAAAACTTGGGCTGATCTGGAGCCACTTCTCAAAACAATCAAGGAAAACGAGCCAGCCATCACACCATTCTATATGTCCAATACCAATGGTAACGGGCTGTTAGAGAATCTGGATTGGGATTATCTCGGTGATGCTTCCGTACCTGGAGTTATCTCCAAAACAGCAGGCGGAACAACGGTGCTGAATGAAGTGGAGACCCCAGAATTCAAAGAAGCGGCTGAACTTGCTCGCAAGTGGTATCAAGCGGGATATATCAACAGTGATGCTGCTACGTCTAATGTGTTCCCGAAAGACCAGGCGAAGGCTGGAAAAGCGTTTCTCTGGACGGATGGCATGAAGCCAGGCAAGGATAAAGAAGAAGAAGGGTATGTGGGTTTCCCACTGACTCAGATTGAGATGACACAGCCAACAATCACGACGGGTGATGCGTCTGGAGCGATGCTTGCAATCTCCCGTTCTTCCGAGCAACCGGAGAAAGCGATGCAGGTCATTAACCTGCTGCATTCCGACAAGGAAATTAACAACTTGTTAAACTTCGGAATTGAAGGTACACATTATGTGAAAAAAGACGGACAGGATAATATCATTGCTCTCCCTGATGGTGTAGATGCCAACAGTCGTACCTACAATCCAGGTGCACAATGGCAACTGGGTAACCAATTCCTGAACTTCCTCTGGGATAATGAAGATCCACAGAAATGGGAGAAGTTCAAAGAGTTTAACGCCAAAGGTGTGAAGTCGCCAGCACTGGGCTTTACGTTCAACAGCCAATCTGTCAAAAATGAAATTGCTGCGGTCAACAACGTGAACAAACAGTTCAAGCCGGGTATGACATCGGGCGCAGTTGATCCAAATGAGATGATTCCGAAATATCTGGAGAAATTGAAAGCAGCGGGAATTGATAAAATTATTGCAGCCAAACAGGAACAACTCGATGCATTTTTGGCTAAGCAATAAATGATCGTCAGCCATGACAGAGAGACCTGTGTTATTACAAGCTCTTGTCAGCGGTGAAAATGGAGGACGTTTTCGGTGAACAACCGAAGACGTTCTTTTTATTGTTGTTTTTTTGATTTGGATTGTTAATCATAAATAGGAAAAATATGATATAATAAGGTGGTTGATTAGGGGGTGTTCGTGTGTCGAGAACCAGACTTGTGTTCTCAGGGGCTTTATTGCTATTTGCTATCATCTTTACATTTAACCATCATCTTGGTTTTTCTGTTGGAGATACCATGCTGTCAGCAATAGGTATATCACCGTATACTACATCTTACTTGAGTGGAGTTCATATCACACTTTTCCTCGGATTGGGGATATTCGCGTGTGGATTCTACCTTACTCGCAAAGAGATTGGGAAATCATTTCCCGGTCTTGCAAAAGGGTTATGGATCGTAGTTATCGCTATCGTTCTCAGTTATTCGTACATGACGGATAAATTCATGTATGTAGCCAAGTGGGGAGCTTCAGGCATTAATGCGGTATCCTATGTACAGAATGCAAGTTCTTGTACCTTTAACGTGCTGAAAACGGGTGAGACCCGAGCAACCTGTGACCTGACACTCAAAAATTACGGCAGAGATTCCGTATCCGCCGTGTTATTGCCTGATCTCGCACGCAGTTATAAGTTTAAGGACGATCCACTATTGGAAGCCTTGCAGTCTGTCCAATTAAGGCCCGTACATGTTGAGATTGAACGCCATGGAACGTTTACAGGTAAGTTGGAGTTTTACGGGAAAGCGGAATCCCCTCTGTTCGTCAATGGGAAACTTATGGATATTGTGCTGGATGTAGGCGTGGATGGAGCGAATACGGTATTTGATTATGATATTCCATAGTTGATATTTTTATAGAAAAAAAGAATAATTACATAAACAGAAGTGGAATAAGGTTTGAGTTGAATAGAACGATTAAAGATATATACTGAAATTAGATAGAGAGCTGGCTAATCGCTGGCTCTTTTTGTGCGTGGAAGTTGCATTTAGTGCAGAAATATTGGTTTTATCTCCTTTCACCTTGAATTGGTAACGCTTACGCTAGATAATGAATCGGTTTGTCTCAAAAAAATAGTTTGTCTTTAGCGCTTACATCATTACAATTAATGTCACGACAAATTAAGACAAGGTGAGATGAAAAAATGTCATATCGGACAAACCTGTTTTCCAAAATGGTCATTCTTATTTTGATTATGCTGATTCCTGTAGTGCTTTTGTACTGGTACTCCAATCACAAAACAACAGCTGTTCTCAGAGATGAGTTGAATCGATCGAATAGTAACCAGCTTGAATTTTTCCAAAATCAAGTGAACACACACATCGAACTGTTATCCTCATGGCCTAATCTGCTCATACATGATCCTGATATTGGCAGCTTCCGGCGAATCTATGCGGACAGTAACTACTTTGATCTGGATGCGATCAACCTGGTCAAACGTATTCAGAATAAGCTGAGTATTCAGGAAAGCTCATCCAATTGGGCCACGAAATTATATCTGTATTCTCCTTCGCTGGGCAGGGTGGTTTCCGAAAGGGACGCACGTTCTTACGATAAAGAAGCGCTAAGGGAAAATATCATTTCCGGCTGGGATGTACGCAAAATTCAGGATGGGGAAGATGATCGGTTCATGTTTAGCTGGATTACGGTATCTCCATACGGTATTAAAGACCCGGCTAATAATGCGGAAACGATTATTAAACTGGAGTTTGATAGTGATAACATTCGGGATATGCTGGACAAATTCAAGGACGATGGCAGGCATGACCCCTTCTATTTCCGTGAAGAATCGGGGGTTATCTATAACCGGACTTCAGATCGTTCATTAACGAATCAGTTGATGGAAGAACTGTCCATCCATAAACTTCAGGACGTTGATAATCGTACAGTAGTGATCGGGAACGAGCCTTACATGGTCAACACGGTGAAATCCAGTACAACAGGCTGGTATTTGGTGGACTATATGCCGCTATCAGATATTCTGAAGCCCATTCATCAATCCAATATGCTGTTCTATTCTTCCATGATTTGTTTGTTGTTAATGAGTTTTGGTGTGGCGTATTTGTTCTATGTTCAGGTGCAGGTACCAGTGAAACAACTCATTCGCGGGTTCCAGCGGTTGAAGCAGGAGGATTATTCCGTGAGGATTAAGCCAAAGGGCCGCAATGAATTCAGTTTCCTGTCCGAACGTTTCAACTTGATGGTGGAGCAGATTCAGCAGTTATTTGAACACGTTTACCTGGAACAGATTCATGTACGTGAAGCTCGGTTGAAGCAGCTGCAATCGCAGATTAACCCGCACTTTTTCTATAATTGTTTCTCCTTCATTACGAGTATGGCGAAACTCAAGCGTATGGACGCTGTTGTAGCGATGTCACATAATCTATCGCGATATTATCGGTATACGACAAGACAGGAGCGGGACGTGGTACCGTTGACAGAAGAAATTGAATTTGTCAGCTGTTATCTGGAGATCCAACGGATGCGTATGGACCGCATTCATTACAAGATTGATCTGTCTGATGAGATGTTAAGACAGGAGGTACCGCCACTCATCGTGCAACCACTAGTGGAGAATGCGGTGATTCACGGTATCGAAGCGGACGCGGAGGCCGGAGAAATAAGAGTATCCGGGGAAAAACAGGGCGGTGTCATGGTTCTTGTAGTTGAAGATGATGGGCAAGGCATGACGCAGGAGGCACGTGAGGCGCTTCTGAATAAGCTCAGGGGAACGATGGATCAGGAGATGGGCTGTGGCCTGTGGAATGTGAATCAGAGACTCCAGCTTCGATATGGGGAGCAGGCAGGGCTGGGTGTAACGGAATCGGAACTTGGTGGATTACGCGTTACGCTGTCATGGCCTGCCGAACAGGAGTTTCTTCTGGAGAATGAAGGATAAGCACTTGGAATGGTAGCGATGGAATCCATTTGCAGAATGAACGAAATAGGGAGTGAATCACTTGATTGATATATTACTGGTAGATGATGAGACATACGTAACAGAAAGTCTGGAACTTACGATCCCCTGGGGAGAGCTTGGAGTAACGACCGTGTTGCGTGCCGCATCCGGTAAAGAAGCGTTGGACATTATGGAGGAAAATGCAGTAGACATCGTAGTTACCGATATTCGCATGCCTGGCATGTCAGGACTGGATCTCATTGCAGAGGTAAGCAAGCGCTGGTCTCATATCCGCTGTATTTTACTAACGGGTCACAGTGATTTTGATTATGCTAAAAAAGCCATTCAATTGCAGGCAGCGGATTATATCCTGAAACCCGTAAACGATGATGAGTTTATGGGATCGGTGTCAGCAGCTATCACGTCTCTTCGCGATGAGTGGGATGAATTCGATAAATATCACCGTCTTTTATACAGTCGGAAGTCTGACTATAAGATTTTACGGGAAAATCTTATGCATGATCTGCTGCTGGGGCGTGAGATCACGGCGCGGGCACTTCGGGAACAACTGCAACAATATGAGATTCATATCGATCCGGAACAATCGGCTGTGATGATGCTGATTCGCCTTTCAGGACGCTTCTCATCGATGGACCAGCAGTCTCTGGATCTGATGGATTTTGCGGTAGGTAATATTGCAGAGGAAGTACTTGGAGAGCAATTTAACGTGTGGTTTGGTCGCGGACCCCATGAGTGTCTGGTTATGTTCTTGCAGAATCAAGATCAGATCGAAGCTCCGCAGATGGACTTGGAGACGTTGAGAATCTCAGCTGAAACTTTCCGTGAGCATGTCATTCGATATTTACAGGGAGATCTGTCCATGGTAGTTACACCGTCATTTCCCTTTAATGAGTTAACAGCAGCTTATCGGAAAAGTCTGGGTTCGCTTGTCCTTTCAGGACCAGAAGAACACAAGATTATATATATGGACATGGATCAGGCACTCAGCAAAAGACCGGAGAATGATGCAACGCAGGCGCTCGAAGAGCTGTACAAACCGCCTGTACTTCCGCAATTGCTCGAGACCAAGCAATGGGAAGCGGCAGCGCGTAAGCTGAACACAGTCTTTGATGCGGCCGAACAGGTACGATTGTCGAGAGAACATGTGTATGAGATGTATCTGTCCGTAACCAATGCATTTATGTATATCGCTCATAAACAGGGGCATCTGGTCCATGAGATTGATCATGCGGGATTCGATCTGCTCCTTGCTCATCAGTTGATTCAATCCCCCGAGAAGCTGCGGCGTTGGGCTACCGAGATGCTGGCGAAGCTTCAGGAAGAGTTGTCCGATCAGGAAGGTGTGCAGAGCCGCAGACATGTGATCAAGCAGGTTCAGGAGCTGGTGACAAGAGATACAGGACAGGATCTGTCAGTGAAGATGATTGCGGACAAGGTATATTTACACCCCGTATATCTATCGAAAATTTACAAGGCAGAGACTGGGGAAGGTCTTGGGGACTACATGATTCGTATGCGCATGGAACGTGCTCTATATCTGCTTAAGAATAGCAACAAAAAAATATACGAGATTACGAGTGAACTTGGCTATCAAAATCCGCAATATTTCAGCAAAATGTTCAAAAAACATTATGGTATGACACCAAATGAATTTCGGGATCAGGCATAATTTCAACAACATTCCAGAATATAGGTTGGCAAAGGTGCAGAAATCTTGATTTCGTATCATAGGCTCAAAGGCCTGGTCAGCCTATAATGAAAGGGTAACCAAAATGATTTAAGGGGGAACAACATGAGAGCGCAATCAACGAAAAAGAGATTCTTGACGCTTCTCGCTACAACGCTGAGTCTAACTGTCGTTCTTGCAGGATGTTCAGGAGGCAGTGGGGGCGGAGATAGTGCAACACCAAGTACATCTGGAACCCAAAACGAATACAAAGAAAAGTATGATCCGGCAGTTACCATTACTACAGCATGGGGAATCGATCCTGAGCTGAAATTTAAAAATGGCGAATCCATGGAAAATAACGTGGCAACCAAGTGGGCCAAGGACAAATTCGGAATTGAAATCAAATCCTTGTGGTCCGTGACAGATACGAACAGTGCATTTGCGACCAAGCTTCGTCTCGCTATGTCCTCCGGCCAAGAAATGCCGGATATTGTGACAATAGGGCAGCCGGATAATTTAGTTGCTCAAGATTTAATTGACTCCGGTATGTATCAGGAAGTGGGACCACTGTTCGACAAATACGCTTCCGACACATGGAAAAAAGCAATGGAGCAGGACCCTAATGTATGGAACCCGTACAGTCGTGATGGCAAAAGAATGGGTGTCCCTGTTCTGGACTATGCCTACAACAATGACTACCTTCTCTGGATTCGTCAGGACTGGCTGGACAAGCTGAACATGAAGGCACCAAAAACCATCGACGAACTGGAAGCAGTGATGGAAGCATTTAAGAATAATAACCCTGACGGCTTGGCTCCAGATAAAGTCACTCCGCTCAGCGTTGGCTTCAAAACATCCATGAATACATGGATGGGAGATGTATCCTGGATCTTTGGTGCATATGGCACCTTACCTCAACAATGGAATCTGGCTGCGGATGGCAAGCTGGAGTATGGTTCTATCAATCCAGGTATGAAGCCAGGTTTGACCAAATTGAGCGAATGGCTCACAAAAGGTTATATCCCGCAGGAAGCAGCGTTGTGGGATGAAAACAAAACGGCAGAGCCAGCAGTTGCAGGCACAGCCGGCATTATCCCGGGTCCATACTGGATGAGTGGATGGCCGCTGAAGGATACGGTAAAAAATGTCCCAGGTGCGGTTTGGAAACCGATTGAAATTCCAACTGGCCCTGAAGGCAAAGCGATGCGTCATGGTACACATTTTGTTAATGGTGTAACATTGATCAAGAAAGATATGAAAAATCCGGAAGCATTCTTTACTTACCAAAACTATCTTTATGATAATTACGCAGATCCGCAACCAGGAAGTGAATATGATAACGGTCTATTTGCAGGCTATGACTATCAATTGGATGGTAATGGTAAACAAATGCCGATTGAAGAAATTGATGGCGGGTATGTAAACGTTGTGCGTTATTTGCTCGTGCGTGATGGCGCTCGTATTCCGGACGCTCAGATGAAAGCTCTGATGAATCTGGTAGATGGCAAAGAGCCTGAAACCAAGCTCGAAAAAGATGTTGCCGTGAACTATGGTAAGGAAACCCCTGCTGCTGCGAAAGTATTGCTGAGCCAAGAAGAAATTTCCTTCAAAAACATGTTCACAGGTCCAACAACGCAGACGATGAAATCGAAGCTGGACTATCTGAACAAAATCGAGAATCAAGCATTTAACGAAATTATCTATGGCAAAAATCCAGCGGATGCGTTTGATACTTTTGTACAAACGTGGAAATCCGGTGGCGGTGACCAGATCACTCAAGAGGTCAACGAATGGTATGACGGTGTGAAAAAATAGTTTTTAACTGCGCACAGACGGTACTCGTCTGTGCGCTTTTTTTTGTTTATTCAAGCTGAGGCAAAGTGGTTGAATTTGTGCCATTTATATTGCTTTTATGTGCTGTTTGGACCCCGTAAAAGGTTGATATAATCGCATTATAAGCCACTCAGGGAGTACTTGAGTAGGAAGAAATACAGGGGGAGCAATCATGAGAACTTTGAAACGCACTTGGCCATTCCACGTTATGCTGTTGCCAGCCATTATCTTTCTGATCATCTTCAGTTATGTGCCTATGGGCGGGATCGTTATGGCATTCCAGAACTACAAGCCATGGCTTGGGATTAGCGGTTCTGAATGGGTTGGACTGGACAACTTTAGATATTTGTTTGAACGTGAAGACAGCTTACAGGTCATCTGGAACACATTGATTATTGCTGTACTTAAACTGATTTTCAATTTATTTGTTCCATTTGTTTTTGCCATTCTTTTGAATGAGGTTCGCAAGATGGCTATACAGCGAACAATTCAAACACTCGTATATTTACCTCACTTCTTGTCCTGGGTCATTCTGGGCGGGATTTTGATAGATCTGTTGTCAACAGGCGGCTTGGTTAACCGGGTTCTGGGAACCTTTGGACTCGGGCCATATTTCTTCCTGGGAGACAACAGTTGGTTCCGATCTACGGTCATTCTGACAGATGTGTGGAAAGAATTTGGCTATAACATGATTGTCTTTCTGGCTGCCCTTGCCGGAATTAATCCAGCATTGTACGAAGCAGCTGAAATTGACGGAGCAGGACGCTGGAAACAGACACTGCACATTACAATCCCTTCGCTTGTGCCGATGCTGATGGTTGTAGGGACACTGGCGCTTGGTAACGTACTGAATGCCGGATTTGACCAGATATTCAACTTGTATAACCCGCTCGTATATCAAACGGGTGACATCATTGATACATTCGTATATCGTTCCGCAATGCAGAATGGTGAGATGGGCTTTGCAACCGCGATCGGATTATTTAAATCGGTTATTAGTATGATCTTGATTCTTGTATCGTACAGCTTAGCCAAAAAATACGCTGGATATCGCATATTCTAAACGAATGAACAGAGAAAGAAGGGACCACGATGTATCATAAATCATTGCCTTATCGCGTGTTTAATATAGTCAATACCTGCTTTCTGATTTTGATCGCCATTATGTGTATCATACCGATGGTTCATGTACTGGCTGTATCCTTTAGTACAAAGGCAGCTGCCGACGCCAATCTGGTCAATCTCTGGCCCGTAGGATTTTCACTTGAGGCTTACAAAAAAACGATGAACAATCCAATTTTCTTGAACTCACTCTGGATTTCACTTCTACGTACAGTGATTGGTACAGCTATTACCTTGCTGATTACGTTCCTGGCGGCGTATCCGTTGTCCAAAGAGAATAGTGAATTCAAAGGCAGAACGATCTACTCCTGGATTTTTGTATTCAGTATGATTTTCAACGGGGGACTGGTGCCATTCTATATGGTTATCCAGAAGATCGGGTTGATGGATTCCTTCTGGGTACTGGTACTCCCAGGAGCAGTTAACACATTCCTTGTCATTCTGATGCTGAACTTCTTCCGCGGTATTCCAAAAGAGCTGGAGGAAGCGGCGCTGATGGATGGAGCTAATCATTTCAGAACATTATTCAGTATCTTCCTTCCCATTTCGATGCCGTCCATTGCAACAATTGCATTGTTCAGTATGGTATTTCACTGGAATTCCTGGTTTGATGGATTGCTCTACATGAATAACGCCAAGGATTACCCACTTGCTACATTTATGCAAACGGTCATTATTGGACGTGATATGAGTAGCATGAGCATGAATCCAAAAGAAATGGAAGCTCTCTCTCAAACTACGGTAAGGGCAGCTCAGATCTTCATCGGAAGTGCACCAATCTTGATTGTGTATCCTTTCCTGCAACGTTTCTTTGTTAAAGGTATGACGTTGGGCTCAGTTAAAGGCTGAGCCTGTACCCCAAATTAATGGAGGTTGATACAGTGAGCAACTTGACGGAAAAGACATTCATTCTGGGAATGGATGTGTCCTTTATGGATGAAATCGAACAGCATGGCGGGAGTTATAGTGATGTGGATGGCAAGGAACAAGACTTGCTGTCCATCCTAAAGATTAATGACGCTAACGCCATACGACTTCGAATCTGGAATGATCCTGTTGGTGGATTCTGCAATTTGGAGCGGACGGTGGAGGTAGCCAAACGGATCAAGGAACAGGGATTGAAATTTTTGCTTGATTTCCATTATTCTGATCGCTGGGCTGATCCAGCCAATCAATGGAAGCCGAAAGCATGGGAGAATCTGTCCTATGAAGAGCTTCAACGTGCGGTATGCATGTATACGGCTGACGTTCTGAGAACGTTGAAGGAACACGATGCGCTTCCGGACATGGTGCAGGTGGGCAACGAGATTACACCAGGCATGTTATGGAATGAGGGACGTGTCGGTGGAGAAGAGCATGATACGGATGAACAGTGGGAGCGTTTTGCAGGCCTTGTGAAGTATGGAATTGCTGCGGTCAAATCCGTTGACGCGGATATTCAGATTATGATACATATTGATCGTGGTGGAGATAACGCCGAGAGCCGCAAGTTTTACGATCGCTTTGAAGCACTGGGTGTGGAGTTTGATATCATTGGTCTCTCGTATTACCCTTGGTGGCATGGAACACTCGATGCGTTACGTGACAATCTTCATGATCTGGCTGAGCGTTATGGCAAACCTATCAATGTAGTTGAAACCGCTTATCCCTGGACGCTGGAGCAGCCGGAAGGCATTGAATGGATTTTGAATCAGGAAGATATGTTGTTACCAGGATACCCTGCAAGTGTAGAGGGACAGACCAAATATCTGAAGGATCTATTGCAGATTATTCGCGAAGTTCCTGGTGGTTTGGGGCACGGATTCTATTATTGGGAACCTGCCTGGATACCAAGTAAAGAAGAATGGTCCGTCGGACATCCGAATAACTGGGGCAACCTCACCATGTTTGATTTTAAAGGTCGCAAGTTGGAATCGTTTACAGCACTTGCTACTGTTGAAGAATCAGATGTCGTGACATACGTGTAATCTAGCGTAATACGTATCGTCTGTGAAGTCGTTGTTATCGTTATCGTATATAAACTAAAAAACAGTAATTAAAGCAAGGGAGTTGTCCTTATGACATACAAATTTCCACCTGTAAGTTCCAAAGCCCCGCACATGTTGCATGGCGCAGACTATAACCCGGAGCAATGGCTCCGCTATCCTGAAGTTCTGGAAGAAGATATTCGCTTGATGAAGCTTGCCAAGTGTAACGTGATGTCCATTGGTATCTTCTCGTGGGTATCCCTTGAGCCGGAAGAGGGCGTATACACGTTTGAATGGCTGGATCAGGTGTTGGATCGTTTTGCAGCAAACGGCATCTATGCATTCCTCGCTACACCAAGTGGTGCCAGACCTGCTTGGATGTCCGCGAAGTACCCGGAAGTGCTCCGTGTATCCGAGAAGCGTGTCCGCAATCTGCATGGTTTCCGTCACAACCACTGTTATACTTCCCCGGTATACCGTGAGAAGGTTACTGCGATCAACACAAAACTGGCAGAACGTTATTCGGATCATCCGGCTGTAATTGGCTGGCATATCTCGAACGAGTTCGGCGGAGACTGTCATTGTGATTATTGTCAGGAAGCATTCCGTGGTTGGGTTCAGAAGAAGTATAAAACACTCGATGAACTGAATCATTCGTGGTGGACCACATTCTGGAGCCATACGGTTACAGACTGGAGTCAAGTGGAATCTCCGGCGCCACACGGTGAGACACAGGTACACGCAATGAATCTGGACTGGCGCCGTTTCGTTACGGATCAGACAGCTGATTTTATCGTGCATGAAACAAAACCGTTAAAAGCTCAGAATCCTGATCTGCCAGTCACAACCAACCTGATGGAATTTTATGGCGGTCTGAACTATTGGAAGTTCGCTGATATTCTGGATTTCCTCTCTTGGGACAGTTATCCGACTTGGCATGATGCAGATGACGACGCGAAACAGGCATCACGTATCGCGATGATGCATGATATCGTTCGTTCCATCAAAGGCGGTCAGCCGTTCTTGCTGATGGAGAGTACTCCAAGTTCGACGAATTGGCAAGATGTCAGCAAGCTGAAAAAACCTGGCATGCATCTGCTCTCTTCTCTCCAGGCTGTGGCACACGGCTCCGATAGTGTTCAGTACTTCCAGTGGAGAAAAAGCCGGGGGTCCAGTGAGAAACTTCATGGTGCGGTGGTAGACCACGTAGGAACGGAACACACTCGAGTGTTCCAAGATGTCACCGACGTAGGAACGGCTCTTGAAGGCATGGAAGCTATTGTAGGAACAGCGGTTCCGGCAGAAGTTGCAATCATATTTGATTGGGAAAACCGCTGGGCCGTTAATGATTCCCAGGGTCCGCGTAATATCGGTGTGAAGTATGAGCAGACGGTGGAAGAGCATTACGAAGCGTTTTGGAAAAAGGGAGTCGCTGTAGACGTTATTGATATGGATGCAGATCTGTCCAAGTATAAGTTGCTGATTGCGCCAATGCTCTATCTGGTACGTGAAGGTGTCGGGGAACGTATTGAGAAGTTTGTAGAACAAGGTGGTACGTTTGTAGCAACTTACTGGTCTGGTATTGTTAACGAAAACGATCTGTGTTTCCTGGGTGGATTCCCAGGCCCGCTGCGTAAGACACTTGGCATCTGGTCCGAGGAAATTGACGGACTGCATGATCGTGATCTGAACGGAATTATCCCTGAGAAGGGCAATGAGCTTCAGCTCAATACAGCGTATGATGCAATTGAACTGTGTGATCTTATTCATCTCGAAGGCGCGAAGTCCCTGGCTACGTACCGTTCTGACTTTTATGCCGGACGTCCGGCATTGACGGTTAACCAGTTGGGTTCAGGAAAAGCATATTACGTAGCGACACGTCTGAAAGCACCATTCTATGATGATTTCTATGCGAAGCTTATCGCTGACCTGAACATTGAGCGTGGACTTGAAACCGAGCTGCCTGCCGGAACAACGGCACATACGCGTACAGATGGTACAGCAGATTATGTGTTTGTACAGAACTACACGCCAGATGAGAAGCTGGTTAAACTAGATGGACAGTCCTATACCGATCTGCTCAGTGGTGATGCTGTGGAAGCAAGTCTCAGCTTGAAGCCATATGACATTTGTGTTCTGCGCAGACCGGTTGCCCGGAAATAATGTAGATTCTATATGTTACTAAATAAATGAAGTTAGTAATTAGACAAAGAGTGCTCTGAACGCCTGCATTGGTGTTCAGGGCATCTTTTTTAATTTTATGCATTTGGCTGTTGAACCATTTTTTCTGGACAAGATAAAGGATAAACGTGTCCGCGTAGCGAAGACAAACACGTAACATGTAACTCAAGACTTTCAGTCTGGGAGGAATGGAAATGAATCAAAGAAATCTGGATGGTAACAGCATTATTATTCGACTGGAAATGACAACTAAGGATATCAAGTTTGGCGAAGTGGCTTCGGTCATCTCGGAAGCTGGGGGAGACATCATTGCCATCGACGTGATTTCCACCAATCAGGATGTAAGCGTGCGCGACTTGACGGTCGCAGTTACAGATGCACAAGATAACAGTAAAATTATAGAAGGGGTGCGCCAGCTTAAAGGTGTGTCCATTATTAATGTATCGGATCGGACGTTCCTGCTTCATCTGGGCGGTAAGATCGAAGTAACACCAAAGACCCCGATTCAAAACCGGGAAGATCTGTCACGTGTGTACACTCCGGATGTGGCTCGTGTGTGTTCAGCCATTTCAGAAGAACCCGGCAAAGCCTTCTCATTGACAATTAAACGGAATACAGTAGCCGTCGTATCTGATGGCAGTGCGGTACTTGGACTGGGCAACATTGGTCCCCGTGCAGCGATGCCTGTCATGGAAGGTAAAGCGATGTTATTCAAACAGTTTGCTGGTGTGGATGCTTTCCCAATCTGCCTGGACACACAGGATACCGAGGAAATCATACGTACTGTGAAAGCGATCTCACCTGGTTTTGGCGGCATTAATCTGGAGGATATCTCGTCACCGCGTTGTTTCGAAATTGAACGTCGTCTGAATGAGGAATTGGACATTCCTGTATTTCATGATGACCAGCATGGCACAGCGGTTGTGTTATATGCCGGTCTGATCAATGCACTCAAACTGGTGGGCAAGTCCATTGAAGATGTGAAGATTGTGGTCTGTGGTATCGGTGCAGCAGGTGTGGCATGCAGCAATATATTATTGTCCGCGGGAGCCAGCCGGCTTATAGGTGTCGATCGTGAAGGTGCAATTGTACGGACACAAACCTATGAGAATGAAGTCTGGAGTGATTATGCAGCTCGTACTAATCCCGAACTGGAGACTGGTTCGCTGCGTGATGTCATTCGTGGAGCCGATGTGTTCATTGGCCTATCCCGCGGGAATCTGTTAACTCGCGAAGATGTACAGACCATGGCAGAAGATCCAATCGTGTTTGCAATGGCAAACCCGGTGCCTGAGATTATGCCTGCCTTGGTGGAAGACATTGTGGCTGTAATGGCAACAGGACGATCCGATTATCCGAATCAGATTAACAATGTGTTATGTTTCCCGGGCATCTTCAGGGCAGTTTTGGATTGCCGAGCCACCGAAATTAATGAAGAAATGAAGCTGGCAGCCGCGCAAGCGATTGCTTCGGCCATTACGGACGAAGAGCGTACACGTTATTACATTATTCCGAGTGTGTTCAATGATAAAGTAGTCAAATCGATGCGCAGTCGCGTAATTGAAGCAGCTATTAAGACGGGTGTAGCTCGACGTATTCCTCGTGAACAGGCCCGTGAAGGCGGGGAATCGTAAGATGTCAGAGAACCCTCTTCAACCTGGTGGGAATCTGCAAGAATTAGGGCACATGCATAATATAGATGGAATAACGGTAGGAGAGGCTGTTCTGCGCGCCGCCCGATCCTTTGTTCAAGGGGACTCATCCAAGCATAGTGATGGTCATGACTGGCCGCACATTGAACGGGTAACCGCACTTGCGGTTGAACTCGCTCACCGTATGGGTGCAGATCCATTTGTCTGCGAACTGGCTGCATTATTACATGATGTACCGGATGAGAAGCTGAATGAGAGCTTGGAAGCCGGGATGGCCAAACTAAATGACTGGCTGGATACCCAGCCTCTTGACCCGGATATACGTAATAAGGTTGTGGGGATTATTAGCACCATCTCATATGCGGGAGGACAGCGTCCTGCGGTCAGCTCGCTTGAAGCACAGGTTGTACAGGATGCGGATCGACTGGATGCATTGGGTGCGATTGGGATCGCGCGAACCTTTGCCTTTTCAGGCGCCAGAGGGCGCGAGATGTACGATCCGTCCCTTCCCCCACGAGAGCAGATGACCCGTGAGGAATATCGCAATGGGCGCAGCACAACGATAAATCACTTTTACGAGAAGTTGTTCAAGCTCAAGGATCTGATGAATACCTCCTATGGCAGGGAGCTGGCGGAACAGCGTCATGATTATATGGTGCAGTTTGTGGACCAGTTCAAAAGGGAATGGGAGGGCACGGACCGTTAGGCAGGCATAATAAGCATGAGTATTCCAAAGAGGTATAATTAGTAACAGAGGCGAATCTTTGAAGTGGCGAAAATCCATTTTGAAGATTTGCTTCTTTTTGGGTTAATAATGTGTATTAACATACATAAAGAAATCAATTTCATAATACCTCTGACTTATGACATGGCAACGGAAGACCTTACATGGTACAATAAATCGTTCTCCTGAATGAATTCAGGCAAAAAAAGAAATATGAGGTAATAATGAACATGATTATCAAATGTAAAATTTCAGGTTCGGTAAAGAGGAGGGGTCACCACCATGTCGTTTGGTGCGCGTGTACTTAAGACGGGGATCGCGGTCACGCTTGCCTTGTACCTAAGCAGCCTGTTCTTGAACCCGCAATCTCCCGTGCCTGCCGCAATCGCGGCTATATTCGCCATGCAGCCTTCCATCTATCGTTCCTGGAAATACTTCCTGGATCAATTGCAAACGACCACGCTGGGAGCTATCGTCGCCCTGGTGGGGGGCATGGTGTTGTCCAATGAGCCAATCGCCGTTGGATTAATTATTGTACTTGTCATCATGATCTGTCTTAAATTGAATATGGGTGAGACGGTTGGCCTGACACTGGTCACGGTTGTATCCATTATGGAAGCCTCGGGTGATTGGCATTTTGCACTCAATCGTTTTCTGTTGACATTGGTTGGTATTGTATCGGCGTTTCTCATCAACATTACGGTATTTCCTCCGAAACCGAAGGTTCAGTTCGTGAAGCAGATCCATAGTGTATTCAGCGGTATGTCGTTGCTTCTGCGAACTTCGATCTCGGATGAGATCAAGGAAGTTGTATTCCGGGAGGAGAAAAGTAACCTGGGCGGTTCCATTAAGTCTCTCTCCGACAAGTATAACTTGTTCGAAGAGGAACAGAAAAAGATGAAACGTTCGAAATTCAGCGAAACTCGTCAGATGGTGGTCTACAAACAAATGCTGCTGAGTTTGCAAAAAGGGTACGAGGTGCTGGATTCGGTGGAACGCCACTATTTCCAGGCACCGCGGACAACGGCCATGGATCAGTTTTTTGACTCACATCTTGAACTGGTTATCAAATTCCATGAGCATGCACTGCTCAAGTTCGAGGATAAGCTGAAACCTAATGGGGAAGAGGCTGCACAGTTTGTATTGGATAATGACCGTTTCATGGAGCAGGCGATCACCCAGTTTGATATCGACAAGGAAGGGATGTTACGATTGTCCATCGTGGCTGCTGCCATTTATGATTATGGATATCAGTTGGAACGTCTGAATCGACTTGCCGAACATGTGCATAGCGCCAGTGAAGACAAAGAATCACAGGACAAAATTTTGAATTGGCTTAAGTGGCCTTAAATTCAAGTTCAAAAAGTCTGGTTTTCAGTACCAAGAAGATGGAATGAAGATAGAAATGGAGTAGCGGAGCGTAGGAAAACTACGTGAGCAACGGACATTTCGGCTGAATTTCATATTCGATGCTGATGATGCCGTTAGGCATGATTCGTAATCAAAATTAGACTTTTTGAACAACCTCTAAGTGCGAATTGCGCACCTGCTTGGCGATCATATACAATGTAGTTACAACATAGCCCGGACAATCGTGTCCGGGTTGTTTTGTCATACATAGGGCTGAAGGGCATGAATGAATATTAACGAACTGAGGGATAGAGACATGATTATAGAGGAATTAGACGCTGAACTAATGGAATGGTTGAGTGGGACAAATCTGGAGCATAAACAGCATGAAGCCATGCAACTGCTAACTGTATCTGAGGATCAGTGGCCGCATCAGGCGATGATTAGTATGGGGGAAGTGATTGCGATAAATCCGCATCAGCTTAGACTGGCTCTATGGCAAGGTACACAGACCAGTATGAACATGAGCAAAACAGGCAAGGCTACCTTGATTGCGGTTCAAGGACATCGATTGTTGCATATCCGTATAGAAGTAGAACGGCTGCCTGAGATGAAGGGGGCTGTTCATCCGAGAGATCGTTTTGAAGCACAAGTGCTCCATGTACGTGTGGATCACGCGCCATATGCGGAGATCACTTCAGGAATAACCTTTCAATTAAAAGATGAACTTGGAGCAATTACACGCTGGAAAGAGACAATTGAAGAATTACGAAAGTAGGCAGGAGTAGCTAGGTCAGTTGAGGACCCGGTGATTGGGTAATAATGAAGAAGAAAACAACAAAAAACGCCTCCGCTTGCATCGGGACGTTGTCACTGGTACAATAAAAAATGGTTTTCAGAAAATTAGAACTAATTAACATATAATTAAAATGTTTACTTTCTAATAATTATACCATTGCCTTTTCGGGCTTGTCAAATGGGATTATGAGGACACAATCCGGGGAAAGAGGGGCTATTAACATATGAGTACAGATCAGCAATGGAATGAGGAACAACAACGGGTCAACACCGTGACCGATCAGATTGAACGCAAGATCACAACGCTGGAAGATGAAGTTGGTTCCTTCCGTGACGAAGTGGTTGGCATGAGAAAAGACTTCTGGGACGAAGTCACGATGAACTTTAGCGAAGCGGATGATGTTGGGGAGACTTCAACCAGCATGCGGCAGCAGTCACAGGTATTGTCCGATCGGGAGCGCAGCCATCTAAATACAGCAGCTGCGTTGGATAAAATGAAACGACTGCATCATTCACCGTATTTTGGCCGCATTGATTTTAAGGAAGATGGATATCCAAATGCAGAACGCATTTATCTCGGCATTGCATCGTTGCTGGATGAGAAGGAAGAATCTTTTCTGGTCTACGACTGGCGTGCGCCAATCTCCAATCTGTATTATGACGGAGCACCGGGTCCAATCACGTATCATACACCCAGTGGAGAGATCAGCGGTGATATAGAGATGAAGCGACAGTTTGTCATTCGGGACGGTCGTATTCGTTTTATGTTTGACACGGGGGTTACGATTGGTGATGAGTTGTTGCAGGCTGTGCTCAGTCGAACTTCGGATGCACAGATGAAGAGTATTGTAGCGACCATTCAGAAGGAGCAGAACCGGATTATCCGTAATGACCGGACACGTATGCTCATTGTGCAAGGCGCAGCCGGCAGTGGCAAAACATCCGCGGCGCTCCAGCGTGTGGCATATCTTCTCTATAAATACCGCGAGCATCTGCAAGCGGATCAGATGGTTCTTTTTTCACCAAATCCAATGTTCAACAGTTATGTCTCCACGGTACTGCCTGAGCTTGGGGAGGAAAACATGTTGCAAACGACCTTCCAGGAGTATCTGGAGCGCCGTTTGGGTCGTGAATATCAACTGGAAGATCCGTTTATTCAGCTTGAATATGTACTTACGGGGACGGAAGATCCCGATTACGATGTTCGCATGTCCAGCATTCGCTTCAAGTCGTCCGAAACGTTCCTCAAGGTTATTACACGTTATAAGGAAAGTATGTTGTCAGGTGGCATGAAATTCAAGCCGGTTCGCTTCCAGGGCCGAGCGATTGTCACGTCAGAGGCTATGGCTGAGAAATTCTACAGTTTCGAGTCATCCGTTAAGCTGGTGAGTCGACTGGAGATGTTACGGGACTGGATGCTGAAAGAACTGTCTGCCTTTGGTAAAGGTGAACTGGATGCGCCTTGGGTTGATCAGCAGCTTGATCTGATGGAGCCGGAGGATCTGCAACGTGCGTATCAACGGTTGAAGCGCAAGCAAAAAGGAAAGACCCATACGTTTAATGACTTTGAGCAGGAAAGAGGGATTCTGGCACGTATGGTGGTCAGTGACCGACTCAAACCGTTGCGAAAATGGATCAAGTCATTACGATTCGTTGATATAAGACAATTATATGCACATCTATTCAACGATCAGGCTCAGATGGAGCGATTGCTGGGTGACGAAGCGCTGCCTGCTCAATGGGATGAAATCTGTAAGATGACTTTACGCAGATTGAAGCTTCAGGAGTTGGCATATGAAGATATTACGCCATACTTGTACTTGCGTGAGCTTATGCTTGGATTCCATATTAACTCGAATATTCGTCATGTCATTATTGATGAAGCCCAGGATTATTCTGCGTTTCAGTTGGCATTCATGAAGAGATTGTTCCCACGGGCGAAAATAACAGCACTTGGTGACTTTAATCAGGCAATCTATGCCCACTCTTCAGTACTTAGCGGAACAGGACCTTTGACTAACCTGTACGGTCCAGACAATACAGAGGTCATTGAGCTGACCAGAAGTTATCGATCTACCCGTGAGATCGTGGAGTTTACACGTGGCATGGTGCCTGGTGGGGAAGAGATTATTCCATTTAACCGTAGCGGTGAGAAACCTAAAGTGATCGTTTCTTCTGATTCAGAGCGTCATATGAATGTCATCACGACAGACTTGAAGCATTTGATTAAGGAAGGGTACGAATCGGTTGCAGTTATCTGCAAAACCGCCGAAGAGAGCAGAGACGTACATGCTGCATTGAGTAAGGCGCTGCCCACAGCACCGAAGTTAATCAAAAAAACGACGCTGGCTTTTGAGCAGGGTGTTCATGTCATCCCAGCGTATCTGGCCAAAGGTGTGGAATTCGATGCTGTCCTGATCTATGACGGCTCTGCGGAGCAGTATGCTCAAGAGCATGAACGCAAGTTGTTCTATACGGCTTGCACACGAGCGATGCATCTGCTGCACGTTTACTGCGTGGGCACACCGAGTCCGTTCATTACCGCCCAGTCGGAAGAACAGTATGATCTTGGCAAGGTGTCTGCTGCGCAAGTGGACTGACATAACACTTCATATGCATGAAGAAGGCTTCCGTTCAATGGAACGGGAGTTTTTCTGTATATGATACATATATCGGGAAGAAGCTAGCTTAGCGAGGGAATTATACGTGATGAGGTTACAGCCATATAGGTGATCGTATTGATAAAAATACCTAACGTGAATTCGTAAGGATTGGGTCCCGTGGATAAATACGTCTGCATAATTTGTATTTAAGCACAATCGATGTGATTTTTCTTTACACATGAAGTCCGGACTCATATAATCGTAACAATATATTTTTTTTGGATCGTTTATTAAAGGAGGCAACAAAATGAACAAATCATCTTTTGAACGGCCACTTATGGCCGATTGTGTACCGGATCTGGTCGCTACAGCACGGGGAGATTTGCCAGCGACTTTGGTCATTCGGGGAGGTACGCTGGTAAACGTGATATCGGGTGAGATTTTGCCTGAGATGTCCATAGCTGTACAGGGAGCTCGAATCGCTTATGTCGGTAAAGATGTAAGCCACACCATCGGAGAACATACCCGGATCATTGAAGCAAACGGTAAGTATATCGCTCCTGGTCTGTTGGATGGACACTGCCATATCGAAAGTACACAGATGAAAGTAACCGAGTTTGCGAGAGCGGTATTGCCTTCAGGCACGACCGGAGGTTTCTTTGACCCACATGAGATCTCCAACGTGCTTGGTCTGAAAGGTCTGAGACTAATGCTAGATGAAGCACGGACCACACCGATGGCAGCTTATATGCAGGTGGCTTCCTGTGTGCCTTCAACGCATCCAGGATTGGAGACAACAGGTGCTTATATCGGGCCTGAAGAGGTAGCTGAGGCTCTTTCCTGGGGTCCGGACATGATTGGTCTTGGTGAAGTGATGAACTTCCCTGGAGTGGTCTATGGGGATGAGACGATGATTGGTGAGATACAGGCAACGCTCCGGACAGGTAAAGTGGCAGACGGTCATTTCACCTGGGCTGCAGATGACTGGCGTCTGCCAGCCTACGCAGCGAGTGGTGTTACAGGGGATCATGAATGTGTGACCAAGGAAGATGTGGTTGAACGTCTGCGACTCGGAATGTACGCGAAGATGCGTCAAGGTTCGGCATGGCATGATGTGGCTGAGACGATCAAAGCCTGCACTGAGCTTGGTCTGGATACACGCCGGATGATGCTGGTGACCGATGACCGAAGCTCTGAATCGCTGCTCAAAGAAGGACATATGGATTTTGTTGTTCGTCTCGCAATCTCCCAAGGGGTGAAGCCGGTTACGGCTTTCCAGATGGCAACCATTAACACGGCTGAGCGCTTTGGTGTTGCGCGCGACATTGGTGCGATTATTCCGGGCAATATAGCCGATATTATTCTGCTGGACGGCCGGTTGGCGGATGTACGTGTAGGCATGACGATTGCTGCCGGGCAAGTTGTAGCGGAGAATGGGAAAATGACGGCGGTCTGGGACAGCTTCACGTACCCGGAGGAAGCGCTGAACACGGTGAAGTTAGAAGCTAATATTCAGCCAGAAGATCTGGAGTTGGCTGCACCGATTCAAGAGGGGATCATTGGTGCCAAAATCATTCATGTGACAGAGAACCATGTGGATACAAAGGAGAAACACCTGCCTGTTACCGTAGAGAACGGCAAGGTTGTGGTTTCAACTTCAGGGGAAGTATGCAAAATTGCGGTATTGGAGCGTCACAAACAAACCGGGAATCGAGCGGTAGCGCTTGTTGGAGGCGTCGGCTTCACATCACCTGCAGCGATTGCGATGACAGTTGCTCATGATAGTCACAACCTGTTGATTATCGGTAATGATGATGCGCTAATGGCTGAAGCCGGTAATCGCGTCATTCGTATGCAGGGCGGGGTGGCCGTGGTAACGGCAGCAGGGGTAACCGAATTCCCGCTGCGGATTGCAGGTTTGATGTCAACTGAATCTTTCGAAGTCGTTGCAGCCCAATCGGCAGCAGTCAGCGAAGCTTTACAGTCCGCAGGATGTACGTTGAATAATGCGTTCATGACGCTTTCGTTGCTCGCACTGGTTGTGATTCCAGAATTACGTTTGTCTGACAAGGGTCTTGTGCGGATCTCGGCAGAAGGTATTGAACTGGTGTCTCTTTTCGATGAAGTGGTTGACAATACACCGGTAGCTCCATCGGGAAATGAATGAACGGAAATGTCGACTAGACATCATTAAATAGGGTTTCATATAAAGCCGCCTTAGGGCGGTTTTTTGGTGTATTTTGAGAGAAAACGCTTTCTAGGTCTTCTGGAGCTTGGTGTACATATGGCAATAATGACTGAAGTCATGCTGGAATAAGAATTGAATTTGAAAATAATAAATAATTGTGACTTTTGAACTATACATACAGAACTACGAATTCCCGAAATATAGTTATATGATTCTTTCGTCGTAAGTCTTAAAGATGATATTGCATATAAAAGCAATCCAAATTCGTCGTACCTAATAAGTATCCATTAAATGAATATGAAACGACACAATTTCATCCAGATTTGCACGTCAGAGCTGATAACTTCAGAGGGAGTGTACAAATATGAAAAGCAAAAGGGGTTACCGTTTTATCTTATTACTGAGTTGTTTGATCTTGTGTGCGAGTACAGCCTGTTCTTCCAAAGCCATAGCGGATGGTTCAGTCGACAGTTATGCAACGATTCATGGAGAACTTGATGTGCCAGTGAGAGCGACTTGGGTGTGGGATACCACCCAGATCCGAAGTAATCCTCAAGAGGTGTTAAATTACGCTACAGCGAACAAGATCAATACGATCTATCTGCAGATGAACCGGGATATAAAGATTCCTGAGTATAAAAGTTTTATCCGCCAGGCGAGAGCCAAGAACATTGCGGTTGACGTTATGGATGGAAGATCAGCGTGGGGATTGACGGAAAGTCGGGAACAGATTGCATCTTTCCTGGACTGGATCGAGGCATATCAGGCGCAGGCGTTGCCTAATGAGAAGTTTGCTGGTATTCATCTGGATATTGAGCCACATGTGCATCCGCAATGGAAAATCAATCAGGCCAGTGTAATTACTCAGTGGCAAGGCAATGTGGAGTACATTGTTGAGCGAGCATCACGGATGAAAATGCCGGTAGCGGCTGATCTGCCTTTCTGGCTCGATAACTACAAAATTCCGGGTTCCACGATGGCCGTAAGCAGTTGGATGATTCGCAAGTTTGATTCCATCACCATTATGGCTTACCGCGATACAGCTGCTACAATCTATAGTGTAGCGAAGGATGAACTTGCAGAAGCAGCTCTGCTTGGCAAGACGATCTCAATCGCCGTGGAAACAAAGCAAAGCAAGGAAGGTGACTTCATTACTTTTTATGAAGAGGGATCTGCTTATATGGAAGCACAATTAAAATTGGTCGAAAAAATGGCTTCAGTACATGCGTCCTTTAACGGTTTCTCCGTACATGAGTACACTTCATGGAAGACACTGAAAAAGTGAGAAACTGAAAAAGTGAGGCCAATGTTAAGCTTCAAAGCGTAAGGCTGATAGCAGCGAGTGAGATGAGTTCTAACTGAGCCAGTGTGGCTCAGATCAGAGCGTTATCTTATTCATTGGCTGGAAAGTTGATAAAGAAGATAAAGAAGGTGTTTGCAGCTGAATAGCTGTGAGCACCTTCTTCTTTTACACCTGAACCAGGGCAGACTCCATTCCTACGTTCTCATAGAACATTTTGCGATACTGTGAAGGTGTTGTGGCTTTATGCTTTTTAAATGTAGTGATGAAGTAGCTTAGATGCTCGAAACCCACATCCATGGCGATATCAACAATTTTGTGATCTGTATTCTCAAGCTGAACGCAGGCCTGCTGAACACGGTAATAGTTAATGTAATCAACAGGTGTTTTCTGCACCATTTGTTTGAAGAAACGACAGAAGTGCCCTTCACTCATATTGGCCTCATCGGCCAGTTCTTTCAGCTTTAATGGTTCAGGATACCGTTTGTGAATATAACTGAGCACGGATTTCAGGCGCTCTACCTTGTCATGACTGCCTGTAGCTACAGTGCCTTTGAGCGGAGCAGGTCTCATATGTTCGAACATTCGGGCAAATATGAGGTACAGGTAGGCTTTCGTTGACATTTCACATGTTTCGGTTCGGCCAGCATGGTCTGCAAATATACGTTTCAGGAGATCCAGAATTTCTTGTCCCCAGTTCTCATCTGCCTTGATATGACTGGGGGGAATCACCGTTTTGCGTACCAGTGGACCGATGAATTTCTCTTGGACCGTATCGAAGGCACGGCTGCCAAGCAGTTCGGGATTAAATACAATGGAAGAGAATATGCAGGGCACATCGCCCTTCAGATACCCCGCATGAATCTCACCTCGATTGATGAAAATGGCTTCTCCAGCTTGGACCTCAACAGTGTTCATATCGATCTGAAAGACGGCGCAGCCCTGGGTCACCATAGTGAACTCCATCTCATCATGCCAGTGGCAATCGAGAATGCTATCCCCGTTCAGTTGTTGAATATCCGGGTACACACTGACGGGATACATGGCATTGCCGTGAATCCGGTCTTCCCGTAATCGTTCACGTTCCATATCAGATTCTCCTTTTGTATCATTATTAATGTAATCGTTTCCATAGATTGGTGATGATGTTCAAGAATCGGATGTTTATTATCAAAATCGTGATATATTCGGTCAAAATAAGAGAAGAAATTAATTATTAATATCAATATTATTATAATATAACCAAAGGGGGAAAGAAAACATGAAATTTACTGATGGATTCTGGATGACTCGTGAAGGGTACCAGATTCAAAACCCGACTGACATTCGTGATATTGTGCAAAAAGATAATTCTGTGACCGTATATGCGGCAACTAAATATATTCGTTCCAAAGGCGACACGTTGAATGGTACATTGCTGAAAGCAACATACAGCTCACCTATGCCAAACGTTATTCGTGTAACCTTGAATCATCATAAAGGCGGCGTGAAAAAAGGGCCTGTATTTGAGCTTAACACACAAGAAGCCAACGTTGAGATCTCAAAAAATGAACAAGGTGCTGTTTTGAAAAGCGGCAACCTGGAAGTTCAAATCGACAAAACAAACGGTTGGGACGTTAGCTTCCTATATGGAGGAAAACGCATTACAGGTAGTGGTCAAAGAGCGGCTGGTTATATTACAGGTCCAAGCAAGGAAGCGTACTTCCGCGAGCAGCTTGATCTCGGTATTGGTGAATACGTTTACGGACTCGGTGAGCGCTTCACACCGTTTGTTAAGAATGGCCAAATCGTCGATACCTGGAATGAGGACGGCGGTACAAGCAGTGAGCAGTCCTATAAAAATATTCCGTTCTACCTGTCCAATAAAGGATATGGCGTATTTGTAAACCATCCGGAACGCGTATCGTATGAGATTGCATCCGAGAATGTATCTAAAGTTCAGTTCAGCGTAGAAGGCGAGACGTTGGAGTACTTCATTATCGGCGGTGACAATCCAAAGGATGTACTTGATAATTATACGAAATTAACAGGTAAACCAGCGCTTCCACCGGCATGGACTTTTGGTCTGTGGCTGACAACATCATTCACAACGGATTATGATGAAGAAACGGTTAACCATTTCGTAGATGGCATGGCTGAACGTGATCTTCCGCTGTCTGTATTCCATTTTGACTGCTTCTGGATGAAGGAATACCAATGGTCTGATTTTGTATGGGATGAAGCGATGTTCCCGGATCCGGAAGGCATGCTTGCACGACTGAAAGAAAAGGGCCTTAAAATCTGTGCTTGGATCAATCCATATATTGCAGAAAAATCCTACTTGTTCGATGAAGGTATGGAGAACGGTTACCTGGTCAAAACAGCCGATGGTAGCGTATGGCAATGGGATATGTGGCAAGCAGGTATGGCTCTGGTTGATTTCACAAATCCGGATGCTGTGAACTGGTATAAGAGCAAGCTGGAAGTCCTGCTGGATCAAGGTGTAGATTCCTTCAAGACTGACTTTGGTGAAAGAATTCCGACAGATGTTGTGTACTTCGATGGTTCTGATCCGGTTAAAATGCACAACTATTATACACAGCTCTATAACAAAGCTGTATTTGAATTGCTCGAAGAGAAGATTGGCAAAAACGAAGCTGCCCTGTTTGCACGCTCTGCAACAGCAGGTGGGCAACAGTTCCCGGTTCACTGGGGTGGTGACTGCTCTTCCACGTATGAATCTATGGCTGAATCGCTTCGCGGTGGCCTCTCACTGGGGCTTTCCGGTTTCGGATTCTGGAGCCATGATATCAGTGGTTTTGAAAGCACAGCGAGCCCTGATGTCTACAAACGTTGGGTACAATTCGGACTGTTATCTTCACACAGTCGCCTGCACGGAAGCACTTCGTATCGTGTGCCTTGGTTGTTTGATGAGGAATCCGTGGACGTTGTTCGTGACTTTACCAAACTCAAAATCAGCCTGATGCCGTACCTGTACAATTCTGCGGTGGAGTCAACGGTAAAAGGTATTCCGATGATGCGCGCTATGCTGCTGGATTTCCCAGAGGACCCAACAACATACAGCCTGGATACGCAATATATGTTTGGTGACTCGATTCTGGTGGCTCCAATCTTCAACAAGGAAGGTGATGTGCGTTATTACCTGCCTGAAGGAACTTGGACGAACTATCTGACAGGAGCGAAAGTACAAGGTGGACGCTGGATCAGTGAAAACCATGACTTCAAAACACTGCCAATGATGATTAAGCCAAACAGTCTGATCGCTGTGGGTGCGGTGGATAGCAAACCGGATTATGACTTTGCAAATGATGTGTCCCTGCACTTGTTCGAACTGGCTGATGGTCAAACGGCTCAAGCTGTTGTTGTGAACCAAGCAGCTGAACAGGAGCTGACAGTTAACGTTACACGTAATGGATCAGTGCTGGATGTTCGTGCTGAAGGTGCGGGCAAACCTTGGAACATCGTACTTCGCGGTATTGAAAGTGTATCCAGCGTTGAAGGTGGTTCCCAAGTGTCTGGTGCAAATGGTGTTGTCGTTACAGCAGCAACAGGCGCAAGCGCGCTTACAATCCAACTGTAAAATGATATAGTAAAAGAAAAGGACGGTGCCGAAAGGTGCCGTCTGTTTGTCTACGATGATAGGAGATTGAATGAAATGAGTACAATGAATTCTGGTTTGCACTGCACGATATCAGCAGAGATGCTGCATCATCTGGTAGAAATTAATTTTGGAAGCGATACCAAAGTGAAGCAGTTTGGTCTCCTGCAAGGTGGACTTTTTAATACAACCTATCGGATTCACCTTGAACATACATCCTATACGGATGTGATTTTACGATTGGCTCCAGAGCGGGGTGAGATGGCGGCTGGTTCTGCGAGTGATCCCCTATTTTCGTTTGAACGTACGATGATGGCGGCTGAACCGATTGTATATGAATATTACCGTAAGGCAGGCATTCCTGCTCCCAACATTATCGCTTGTGATGACAGCGGATCAATCATCCCAAGAACGTACATGTTTATGGAGTTTATCCCGAGTAAGCAGCTGGATCACGCATCAATTTCAGACATAGACAAAGAGCGATTGTATCATCAGCTTGGCGTCTATACCGCCATCATGCATCAGATCGAGGGGGCATCGTTTGGGTGGCCGCAGGGTGATGGGACGATTAGAGGCTCGGATCAATGGTCCGAGGTGTTGCACTCTTTTGCAGAAGAAACGGCACTTAAAGCGGCACAAGTCGATTATATGTCAGGTGTGGGAGAAGATATCGCTGCTATTTTCATCAAAAATAAAGACTTATTTGATCAAGTGACCCGTCCGGTACTCGTTCATAATGACCTGTGGGAAGCAAATGTACTTGTTCATCAGGAAAACGGTGAGCTGAACATTGCGGCCATCATTGACGGAGATCGTTCCATGTTTGCAGACAGGGAGTTTGAAGCCATATTGTCGTCAGAATCAGCGGCTTTTCATGAAGGATATGATCGTCCACTGGACTCATCCGCTGAAGGACAGGCACGCAGGCTTGCCTATCGAATACTGTCTTCGTATTTTAATGCCTACGTTCATGAACATCAGGTCAATCAACCTGAAGATGGTCAGAAGTATCACCAGCGCACGCTGGATTTACTGGAGCAATGGAAGCAACTTGGACTTAACTAATTCGCAGGGGGAATGAAGGATGAAGGAGTATCATCAATACCCGATGTGGGATGCGTCACTTTCACTTGAGGAAAGGTTGGATGACCTGATTGCACGGTTGACAACGGAGGAGAAGATCAGACTAATTCCTACACGCGAAGCAGCTGTACCAAGACTGGGCATTCCAGCCTACAACGTTGGGGGCGAAGCTGCCCACGGGGTTGCATGGAAAGGGGAGGCGACGGTATTTCCGCAACCTCTCGGTCTATCGAGTACCTGGAATACAAGGCTTATGCGGGAGATTGGTTCAGTCATTGGCGATGAAGCTAGGGCATATCATCACCGTGATCCTGAAGTTCACGGGCTAACTTTGTGGGCACCAACGGTTGATCTGGAACGTGACCCACGCTGGGGTAGAACAGAAGAGGGATATGGCGAGGATCCGGTCCTCACGGGAGAAATGTCGGCGGCTCTCGTCAAAGGTATGCAGGGAAATGATCCTTTTTATCTGAAAATGGTCGCGACCTTGAAACATTTTTTTGCCAATAATAATGAGAAAGATCGGCTGAATTGTTCATCCAGCATTGATCCGCGCAATCTGCGGGAATATTATTTGAAAGCATTTGAGACACCATTTGTGGAAGGTGGAGCCTTGTCCATGATGACAGCTTACAATTCCATCAATGGTACACCTGCCATTGAAAGTCCATATGTGAATGATGTGGTTAAGGGTGAGTGGGCGATGCCAGGTTTCATTGTATGTGATGGTGGAGACCTGTCACAGACTGTGAATTATCATGGTTATCATACCAGTCATGCCGAATCAGCAGCAGGTGCGTTGAAGGCAGGAGTGGATTGTCTTACAGATGAAGTTGATCTTGTTGTATCTGCTCTGGAGGAGGCTCTTGACCAGAATCTGTTGAAAATAGCTGATTTGGACAGAGCGATCCGCAACATCTTTGGTGTGCGAATGCGACTTGGACAACTCGATCAGTCCGGGCTCAATCCATATGCGTCTATTCCCGAGTCGGTATTATGTGCACCGGAACATGCCAAACTTAGTTATCGTGCCGCTGCCGAATCGATTGTTTTGCTCCAAAATGATGGATTACTTCCGTTGCAGCCAGAAGCGTTGCAGAAAATCAGTGTGATTGGGCCACTTGCGGATGTTGTCTATACCGATTGGTACAGTGGCACATTGCCTTATCGAGTATCCGTCCTAGATGGATTGCGCAATCGCCTACCTGAAGCAGACGTGACCTATGCAGATGGGAATGACCGTATTCAGCTGAAGACAACAGACGGACAAGTTGTAACTCTTGGTGCGCAAGGTACACTCGTCGCTGTACCGGAAGCCAGTGTACCTACAGCAGCCGAATTTGTACATCAGGATTGGGGTTGGGAAAGTCATACGCTGAGAAGTGTGAACAATAATCGATACGTTAGCTTAACCGAGCAAGGTATCTATCAGGCAAATGCACCGGAGATTGGTGGCTGGTTTGTGAAGGAAGTTGTTCGCATAGATCCTCTAACGGATGGAAGTAACACCTTGCGGACGTGGAACGGCATTCCTGTTGGACTGAACGAATATCAGGGACAGTCTGCTGTATCACCACTCCGGCCACAAGGAGAACAGACTACAGCTACAGATACAAACCCGAATGATATTGGTGACTCTGGACACGCAAGTCAATCACCAGGCAATACACAGAGACCTTCTGCATTCATTATTGATATTGTGACCAGCGGAATACAACAAGCCGTAGAAGCTGCACGTAGCAGTCAGGCATCTGTCGTTGTTGTTGGCAACAGCCCATATATCAACGGCAAAGAAGAAATTGACCGCCCAAGTTTGCTGCTTCCGCCGAGTCAGGTCGAGCTTGTCAAAGCTGTGTGTGAAGCAAATCCCAATACAGTGGTTGTCATTATGGGCAGTTATCCATTTGCCTTGCAGGAGTTGAAAGGTATGGCCCGCGCAATCGTTTATATGACACATGCAGGTCAGGAATTGGGGAACGCGCTTGCAGATGTGCTGTTAGGTTATTATGCCCCAGCAGGCAGATTGAATATGACTTGGTATGAAGACGAATCACAGCTTCCTGACATGATGGATTATGACATCATTCAGAATGGCATGACCTATATGTATCATGAAGGACCGGTTCAATATGCATTTGGTCATGGCCTGACGTATTCCGAATTCGAATACGAAGCGATTCGTGTAAGTCGAAGTGCTCCGGAGGAATCCACCACCACAGATCAATTGAAGATTGAAGTGGAGGTACACAATACAGGTGAACGTGACAGTGATGAAGTCGTACAGATCTATGGATCTTCATATACCTCCCGAGTGAAACGTGCTCAGAAGCAACTGCTTGCTTTCCGTCGTGTTCATGTCAAAGCAGGGACGCGTGTTACGATAAGTTTCGAGGTTCCTGTTCAGAAGCTTGCGCTATGGGATGTTACCCGAGATCGATACTGCCTGGAGACAGCGACCTGGGCCATTCTGGCAGGGCGTTCTTCCACAGATATACGTCAGTCGGCTGATATTAAAATTGAAGGTGAGACGATTCCTGATCGCCCGCTGCACTTGCTTACCTTTGCCGAGAATTACGATGCTTGTGCAGGTGTTCTACTGGATGAATGTCTGGAAGGACGTTCGGCAATTCGGGCAATCACTCCGGAGGAACCTTTATATCGAGAGGAGCAGTCGTCTTGGATCGCTTTCAACCATAATGCTGTTCAAGAAGTACAAGGATTTGAAGCCAGAGTGGCAGCTTTTGGGGAAGAGGGCAGACTGGAGATTCGTTCCGAAGGACTGGAGGGCGAACTGCTCGGTGTGTGTGAAGTTTCTGGACCTGGAGGCAGTGTGAATGGGAAAGATATCAAGTGGACAACAGTTCAGTGTTTGCTTGAGGCGCCACATAAGGTGAATGCGCTATATATTGTCTTCAAAGGTGGAGCAGCGTTACGGCACTTTAGATTGTTGTAGTTGTAGCATGTCCTGAATAATCAACCTCCGAAACAAGCACAATAATGCTGTTGTGTGTAGAATCTGTAAAGGTGGTTGTGGTATGAACGATAAAAAGTGGGACCTCGTCGCACTTGCTTCCATCCCTTTAATTATGACCTTGGGTAATTCCATGCTTATACCAATCCTGCCACAGATTGAACGTGAGTTGAAGGTATCTGCATTTAAGGTCAGTATGCTCATTACAGTCTACGCTGTAGTTGCCATCCTGCTTATTCCTCTTGCAGGGTACTTGTCGGATCGTTTTGGCAGAAAAGCAGTTATCATTCCCAGCCTCGTTATTGCAGCCGTCGGAGGTGCTGTCGCTGGTGTGGCAGCATGGATGCTGAACGGAAACATAGCCTACTGGACCATTCTGGGTGGCAGGTTATTGCAGGGAATAGGTGCTGCGGGCGCATTTCCTATTGTTATCCCGTTAGTTGGGGACATGTTTAATGATGAGAATGAAGTAAGCAAAAGTCTGGGTATCATTGAGACCTCGAATACGTTTGGTAAAGTCATAAGTCCGATTCTGGGTGCAGCGCTGGCAGTCTGGTTCTGGTATGCGCCATTCATGGCTATTCCCATCCTTTGTGTGCTTTCGCTGGTTCTTGTTATTTTCCTGGTGAAGACTCCTAGGAAAAAAGAAAAGCCTCCCACCTTTACGGAATTTGTGGCTTCCATTCGTGACGTATTAAAAGAAAAGGGACGCTGGTTGTATGCGTTGTTTGCAATCGGCGGTATTTGCATGTTTGTCATCTTTGGTGTGTTATATTATCTATCCGAGACGCTGGAGAGCGAATTTGCCCTGAAAGGTGTACTTAAAGGACTTGTCCTTGCGATTCCGCTGGCAGCGTTATGTCTTTCTTCTTTCCTGGCAGGGAAGTGGATTGGAAAGAACAAAACGCGAATGAAATGGCTTGGCTTCACAGGACTTGCGCTTCTGACGGTATCCCTTGGCGTTATAGGTTTATTCGATAATATCTATGTTGTAGTAGGTCTTTTCACATTGGGAAGTGCCGGAATAGGTGCAACGTTACCATGTCTGGATGCATTGATTACAGAAGGCGTGGATAAAAAACAGCGGGGCACAATCACGGCTCTGTTCAGCAGCATGCGATTCATTGGGGTATCTCTCGGTCCGCCTGTCGTTTCTTTGCTGATCGGTTCTCATCATTTCCTGCTTTTTGGTGTGCTCGCTGCGTCTGGAGCAGTGGGCGGATTACTCACCTTATTTGCAGTTAAGCCGGATAAGGGAGATCAACCTACATCGGGAAGCAAGCAGAAACAGGATGAAACATCTATGGATGTGATCGAGACGAGTAGGAGGTATGCTCCCATAGGTCGCAAGAAAAGTCCATTTTAGATAGACGGTGCTGAATGCTGCGTCCATTTCCATGCTGTCTTAAGTTTAACATTCAGATCTGTTCCAATAAAAAACGCGTTTACGCCTAAGAAAGCGGATGAATTTGCTTTCTCGGTGTAAACGCGTTTCTCGTTTCTATGAGCAGAATGACTTTAACCAATCATTCGTGTTTGCTTTTATTTGACTGGCTAGTTTTGGTGTTGCCGGCTCCAGATTCTGAATTCTTGGATTGATCTTGAGGTGATTCCGTTGCAGTAATATGAGTATGAGCGAGCAGAGCATGAGGTTCAATGGAGAAGCTGCCGCTTCGTTTTCCCTGAATCAGATATATAAGCAAGAACAGAATCATAAACATCACGGAATATCGATACATATCGGTATAACTGGTTATGGCCGCAATGGCGCCAAGAAGAAGGGCACCGGTCGCAATACCCAGATCCAGCGAGTTCAAAAACATACCATTAGCCATACCCCGTTGAGTAGGAGATACAACTTGAATCATCCAGGTCTGCAGAGACGACTGCATGGAACCATAACCGATTCCGTAGATAAAGGCAGCAATGAACAGGAGGGACATGGAGGTTGCATACGAGAGCAGAATGAGGCCGACAGCAACGAATATTGCCCCTGGAATGAGCAGTGCTTTTGGACCTTTATTGTCATAGATCCGTCCTGCAAATGGTCTAACCAATAACACGGCGAGTGCATTGAACAAAAAGAACAGCGCAGGATTGGCCAGATTGGCTTCCTTACCATACAAAACGATGAAGCCGACAAGCCCACCATAGGTGATGGATAATAGGCAATTCAGCACACTGGGCAGAATCAGCTTGCGGTTGAAAGGTGTCTTCTGTTTTGGATCGGATCCTGAAGCACTTGTAGTGGCTTGTGGCATGATGGTTGTACTGTTATCGGTTCTGACTGCTTTTTTGCGTGTCAGCGAATAACTCAGTGGATAGATCACAGCGAGCACACCCGCAGTGCATAACATCAGGGTTACAAAACCTGCACCCTGGAGCAGAGTGACCCCAATGATTGGACCCATAGACATAGCCAGGCTAGTCGATAGACCAAAGTAACCCATACCTTCACCCATTCGTTTGACGGGCACAATGTCCGAGGCCATCGTTGGAAAAGCGGTACTGCTCATACCAAACCCGATACCAAACAACATTCTCAGCAACAAGAGCACAGCTATACCGGCAGCAAAATAATAGCCGAGCGTTGCCAGCAGGGCTACGGACAGGCCTATATAGATCATGGCGTTACGAAGGCCCTTCTCCAGTGCTTTCGCGGAATAGAGACGGGCTGCAATGGCACTTAGTGCAAACAGACAGGTGAATAAACTTACTTCAAATGCATTGGCGTGAAATCGCTCCTGAACGTAGGACGGAAGCGGAGAGACAATCATGTGCAGTTGCAAGAACAACAAGAAGTTGCACAGCATCAGCAGTATAAAATCGGTAGTCCATAGTCTAACTTGTTGTGTAGATTGTTCTTTCATGATGATGTATTCCCCCTGAGTTGTGATTCATTACAAGTTGCGGTTAATGAGGGAAAGAGTATGTTTAAATGCTTCCATCTGGTCTTCGGATATACCTTCAGCAAGTTCTTTATTCATTTCTCTTTCAATCGGAACGAGGATATCAATTAACGCTTTGCCTTCCGTGGTGAGATATAACAGATAGGCTCTGCGATCCTGTTCGCTGGTCCGGCGTTCTACCCAGCCTTTTTTCTCAAGCAGATCAATAATCCGCGCAGTGGTGGGTTGGTCTTTGAAGACACGTGCAGCGAGCTCCTTCTGATTCACACCTTCGCCGCGGTCAACATTAAAGAGAACAGAAAATTGCTCTGTCGTAATATCATAAGGTTTGAATCGTGTCGCAAGTAAAGCTACAGCTTTACGATGTGTGAAACCCAGCATGAATCCAACAGATTGTTCCAGTGTATAGTCCATGTGATTGCTAGACCTCGCTTCCATAATAAAATGTCCCAATTAATTAGTTGTTACAACAACTATATGTCAAACAAGTATTTTTGTCAAAATGAAATATTCTCATATCGAACTTACGTGTGCGCTGTGCAATGATCCGAAAATACTGTTAGAATAGGGATGAAACCGCTTTTATAGAATCGATGTCTAGCGTGCTTGAAGAATGGAGAAAACCAATTTGCTCTAACTGATGTTGGAGATGAACAAGGAGAGCTGTGTATGCTAAAGAATATACCCGCAATAATACCTCCAGAGTTACTCAAAATCATGTCCGAAATGGGTCATGGAGACGAGTTGGTTCTGGCGGATGGCAATTTCCCCGCAGCCAGTCATGCCAAGCGACTAGTACGTTGTGATGCACTGGGAGTTGTTGAACTGTTGGATGCCATCCTGCAATTATATCCACTGGATACCTATGCTGAGCGTCCCGCTGCTGTCATGCAGGTTGTGAAAGGGGATCAGGTGATCCCGATCATATGGGAAGACTACCGCCGGTTGATTGAAGAATATGAAGGCATCACGGATGCTTTTGATCATGAAGAGCGATTTGATTTTTATAAACGCGCTTCGAATGCCTATGTGATTGTTGCAACTGGTGAGCGAGCGCAATATGCCAATCTTATTTTGAAGAAAGGTGTCATTTTCCCCGATGCTGATCCTGGTCAGGAACAGCAGAATGCTGAATCGAACTGAATAATTACGGCGACGGAGCAGTGGATGCTTTGGTCGCCTTTTTATTTTTACCAATACGAAGTAAATATAACAAAACGTGCAGAATGGGCATGGACTAGATAAGCAGGATGCAATCTGGAAGCGCGCATGAACGAACGTCATCTCACTGCTCAAGATACTACAAACTTTGATGCAGATGATGAATGGGGAAAAGGAAAGGACTGTTTTACAATTGAAAGAAATACAAAGGAGGAGACGATGCTCTCCATCCCAGAGGAGTGAGTGAAATGCAGCACCGAATCAGACAAGCGGGTCTTCTTGATAGTAACGAAGTGGGACGTTTGTTCAATGAGTACAGGATGTTCTACAACCAAAATGCTGACATTGAGGCAGCACGTCAGTATATTAGAGAACGAATGGAAGGCCATGAATCGGTGGTTTTGGTAGCAGAAACAGATGCGGAAAGTGATCATGGGACAGATGAAAGTAACGGTAGATCACTCTCGAATAGCTTTATTTGTACTGGATTCGTTCAGCTATATCCCAGTTTCAGTTCGGTATCGATGGGGCCTGTCTGGGTGCTTAATGATCTATATGTGCATCCGGATTATCGTCAGCAAGGCATTGCCAGGAAGCTCTTGCAAGCAGCCAAGCAATTGGCATCTGAGCGAGGAGTTCTTCGTATATCACTCTCAACTGAGTTAAGTAACAAACAAGCGCAAGCTTTATATGAATCCGAAGGATATGCACAGGATACCAAATTCATGTATTATGAACTTAATGTATAAGAGTTTGCTCCAAAAGATGGACTATATGAATGAATGGCACACTCGTGTCGTCGGCAACAAGGGAGGGGAGTCGCAACATGATGCAGTGGATTGCCATGATCACGATGTTAATTGATCATATAGGGGCTGTCTTTTTTCCACATATTATAGAGTTGAGGATCATAGGTCGTATCGCTTTTCCAATCTATGCTTTTGCAGTGTATGTCGGTTATAAACATACACGAGACGTACAAAAATACATATGGCGTCTGTTCTGGATTGCGATCATATCACAGGTGCCGTTCATGGCTGCGTTTAATCATTATTCTCTGAACGTGGTGTGGACATTGTGGTCAGCCCTGTTGGTATTATTCGTTATCGATAAATTGCCATCCAAACTACTAGGGATTCCGATTGTAATTGGAGCAGGGTGGTTCATGGAAATTAGCCAAATGGATTACGGGATGTACGGGTTGTTATTGGTTCTGTTATTCCGTTATTTCCAGGGTCCTGTACTTGTCGTGGCACATGTCTTGTTAAATGCACTGTATCTTCTGCTGCATAACAGCTCAGTTCAAATGTATAGTGTGCTCGCAACCGCCGGCATTGCTATTGCTCAGTATTATCAAGCGGGATTCCGTATGAAGGGGCCACGTTGGGTCTGGCGTTATTTCTATCCAGCTCATCTTGCCATCATTGCAATTATCCGATGGGTCTAAAAAATGATCCGGAATGAAGCCAAAAACAAAGAAGCCACTTTCATCGTCATTTACTGACGAGAAGGTGGCTTCTTTGTTTTCATTTTTGTTATTTATGATTATTGCTAATGTACGAAGTGTTGAAAATAAAGAACTTACTCCATTGCTGTAGAAGTGCCGTTATGGCGCCGGATTGCAGACGGGAAATATCCAATCTGAACGGCGTAGTCTAACATGACGGAGATGAAGCGATCATCTGTTTTTGCACATGAGATGCCAGCAGGTTCCACATAAGCCGTTGTCACAGGGCAAGCATAGACATATGCTGAATCCTTCGCACCGTCGCCTTCAAGCTGTGCAATAGCCAACTGAAGAGCTTCCGGCTCTTTGCTGATGCTCGCATCGAACAACCAACGTGTGTAATCGGCGAAAGGTAGCGTTTCGACTTCGTAACCAGCCCGATTCACAGAACGGATCAGCTCATCATAACGGATGGGCTCCGGATTACAGATGTGGAATACACGACCGGCGGTATCCTGACGTAAGGCCAGATGAACGATAGCTTCACTTGCATAGTTTATCGGTGTAAAATCAACCATCCAGTCAGCCGCAGGAGCCTTGCCAAGCAATAACATTGCTTTGATCATACGATAAAAGGCGTTGCTATCAATATTGGACTGGAAGCGTCCAGTTTCGGAGTGACAAGTGAGATTACCTGCACGATAGATGCTGACAGGCACACCTTGCTCGGCGGCAATCATGAGCACTTTCTCGGCTTCAAGCTTGCTGTCCGAATACAGGTTGTCCACATGCAAGTCAGCCGGGAACCGATCATATTGCAGGGAAGATTCCCATTGTCCGCTGAGTGCCAGATCTTCCGGAATACCCATTGTGGATACATGGTGGAAGGAAGCACCTGGTTTGCTGCGAATCAAGTCTAGCAATGCGACCGTTCCTTCCACGTTTGTTTTGGCGAACTGATCGGCATCGCCGAAATGACGTACGTCTGCAGCGCAGTGGATGACACGGTCAATTCGATCCTGAACATAAGCCCTTTGTTCAGCTGACAGGCCGAGATGAGGTTGTTCGAGATCCCCTTCAATAATCTCCACGCGACTGGAGAGTTGGTCAGTCAGTTGTTTGCCGAAATAACCTTCCAACACGTTAGTCAAACGTTCCATTGCAGTTATTCCATTGGATGGTCGACGAACAAGGGTGTAGATCCGTGTACTGGAATTCAGAATTAACTGTTGCAGCACATGAGAGCCTAGATAACCTGTTGCTCCAGTCAGCAACACATGCTCAGGTTCACGAATGAGCGGGTACCCCAACTGGGGCGTTAGCTCCACAGGGTGTTCGGATAATTGTGTAATCATACCATCGGTCACCACTGAATCCGTAACTACTGCTGCACTGAGAGACAATACTTCCACACGACGAGCGAGAGCACGGACTGTTTTCTCGGCAAAGAAGTCGGCAATGTTCAGTTGCGGATAATGTGGTTTCAGAATAACCAGTACATGAATAACCCGGAGTGAATCCCCACCGATATTGAAGAAGCTGTCTTCGACACCGAAGTCATCGTGCTGAAGGATTTCTTTCCATGCGTCCAGGATAATGGATTCCGTCTCCGTCTCAGGCATGACCCGGTCAGGGCGATCTTCATGTCGTTCCACATGAGGCAGGGATACCATCGCTTTGCGATTGATTTTTCCAGTTGGTGCAATCGGCATTTCATCCAGCTGACAGATCCACTTTGGTACAAAATAAGAAGGAAGTTTCTCCGTCAGTTCTGCCTTGATGTCCGAAACAGAGAGGGTACTGCCATCTTTCGATGTAAAGTAACCAACCAGCATATTTTGTCCATCGGATTCTTTCTTCGGAATGACGGCAACGTTCTGGATCTGATCAAGCCGTGCAAAGTGATCTTCAATCTCCCCGATCTCAATCCGGTGACCGCGAATTTTTAGCTGTGAGTCACTGCGACCAACATATTCGAGCAACCCAGTATCCAGCAATTTGGCAATATCGCCAGACTTGTAGATTTTCTCACCTATCGCAAACGGGTTCTCAATGAATGCTTGCGCTGTACGTTCTGGCTGATTCAGATAACCTTTGGCCAATGCAGGGGTAGCAATATATACCTCACCAGGTACACCTGCCGGACAGAGCTGTTGTTCTTCATTTACAATGTATACTTTGTAGTTATGAATCGGTTTACCGATAGGGATGTTCACCACATGTTCAGGAACCTGCTCACTGATGCGGTGAGTAGTTGTGGCTACTGTACATTCGGTAGGTCCGTACACATTAACAATATCAATCTGGTTTCCAAATTTGCGCTGGAAGGCACGAACCTGTTCACCATATAACGCTTCTCCGGCTACAGTAATGATTCTGACTTTGGCCAGCTTGTGGAAACCTTCATCGGATAAGTAGGAAGCAAGCTGATTGAAGAAAATCGTAGGCAGTATCGTAATGATGGTTGTTCCTGTCCGTTCAATTGCACTTGCGAATTCTTCAACGGATACACGTTCTTCCGCAGACAACAGATATAATTCTGCTCCATAGAACAAGGCGCCAATGGTATCCCACACGGATGCATCAAAGCTGTATGTAGCAAACTGAGTTAATACATCACCTGGTTGAATGTCACAATCACGCTGAACCACACTGCCAAGATTGATTACACCCCGGTGGGCAATCAGTGCACCTTTGGGTTTACCGGTCGACCCTGACGTGTAGATAATATACGCAAGATCATCCGGCTGAATATCCAGATTGGGGTTACTTGCTGCAAATCCGGCTAAACGACCATCCACAGCGAGAATCTGACGGACCGTAGCTATACTGGAGAACAAGCTGGAAGCTTGGGCATAAGAAGCCTCCGTTGTCAGCACGAAGGAGGATGCCGTATCTTCCACGATATAACTGTTACGTTCTTGTGGATGCTCAGGGTCGATCGGAACATACGCACCACCTGCCTTCAGAATACCAAGCAGGGAGATGATCGTCTCCAGACTTCGATCCATAAAGATACTGACGAATTCACCTTTCTGCAATCCATTGGATAACAGAACACGTGCAACCTGATTAGCTCGTTCATTCAATTCCCTGTACGTATAACTTTTGGATGGCGATGTTATCGCCGGTGAATCCGGATATGCCGCTGCCGTTGCTTCGAACCAGCCATGAACCGTTTGATTCTCTGGTTCGAGAACAGAAGTATCATTCATTTCACGGTAAAGCAATCGATCTGAGGCGGAAAGAATATCTACCGTACCGATTGCTTTCTCACCGTCACGCACAAAGGCGAGTAGAAGAGTCTGATAATATTCTGCATATCTCAGCACCGTAGACTCTTTTAACAGTGAACTATCATAGAACAGATCGAGGATGAGCATGTTCTGATCATCTCGAACGTTCCAGTTTAATATTTGAGGAGCTTGAGGCAACTGTACACTATTCAGCATAAAAAACGATTCAGGGTATCCACCGTTTTGCAACGTGTATTCAATCTTGAGCTGCTCTGAAACCTGATGACATAGTTGGCTGAAGGTCAATTTCCCCTGAATCTGTAATGAAAGATAAGAAGCTGCCTGATCCGGGGAAAGTATACCTATGGCAAGTTCCTGTTCAGCTGACAATCGGAATAACAAGGCTGCATAAGCTGAGAGGAGTACCGGGTACACCATCTGTTCTCCATACTTCTGTTTAAGTTCACGGCTCAGAGAAGCATGTAATGTGATTTGAGCAGACTGATAAGAGAATGATTGTTGACGTCGCCCAAAATCCAGTGGAATCTGCAGAACTGGCAAACTAGATTCCATGGAATGGGAAGAAGATGGTTGGTTTTCAATCACTTCAGTTATTCCTCCTTGGTTCAAACCGAATGTTTGTGGATTTGAATTATTGTTTGCTTACATTGAAATGAGAGATCAATTCTTGGAGTTCCTCAGACATGCTGTTAAGGCGTGTGGAGGAGTCTACCAGTGTAATCAAAGATGCTTTTTGCTCATCAACAGATGAGGAAATTTGTTCACTGCTGTTTGCTGTCTTACTTACGCTTGAAGACAAGTCGTCTGCTGTAGCGGTCATTTCCTCCGTACTCGCAGAGATTTCTTCCGTCGCGCTTGATACTTCCTGAATCTGATTAGATACTTTTTTCGCTGCTTCTAAAATATCTTCGAACAATTGTCCTGTTTGATCGGCTACGCTGAGTCCTGTATCTACTTCTGACGTACCTTGTTCCATTGCACGTACAGCTTGTTTAATTCCAGCTTGAATCTCTTGGATCAATACGCCAACCTGGCTGGTTGCTTGTTCAGACTGCTCGGCAAGTTTGCGTACTTCACCTGCAACAACTGCAAATCCTCTTCCTTCTTCACCAACACGAGCTGCTTCAATGGAAGCATTAAGAGCAAGCAAGTTGGTCTGGCTGGAGATACCCGAGATGATATTGAGAATATCGCCGATTTCCTGTGAACGACTCTCCAGAACCTCAATGGCAGAAGCGGTATTCTTAACCGATTCCGTAATCAGATTCATCTGTTCAGATACCTGACGTACAACGCTGTTACCTTGTTGCGAACGACGTTCCATCTCATAGGCTTCATCCGCTACACTTGCCGAGCTGCTGGCAATCGTCTGGATTACGGTAGCCATCTCGGACATGGCACGTGCACTATCCCGGGTTGCCTGTTCCTGTGAACGAATGTTGGAAGTGATTTGAGTCACATTATTATTGATAGAATCTGCATTCTCACTGTTGCGCTCGGAAACTTCATATAGCTCTTTGGCAGACTGATTTACTTCTTGTGATGTGATTTGCACTTTAACGATAGTATCGTTGATTTTGCGAACCATGGTGTTGAACTTCTCGTTAACGAGTCCCAGATCGTCTTTGCCTGTCGGAATGTTGACATTCAAATTACCCCGACTTACGTCATCAATTCCTTTGATCAAGTGACGGATAGGGGAAAGAGTGTTTTTAACTACAAGGTATTGGATAATCAGGAATAATAGCAAGAAGGCCACAAGGATGATAATTCCGTTTTTGAGCAAGGAGTTTAGTCCCGCGGGTACGGCTGATGCATCTGCATCAACGGCAAAATATGAGAAAATCTTTCCGTTGCTGTCTTTGATTGGATATGCAATGGTTGTCCATGTTCCGAAATCATCGGAATAAAATGTTGTGAATGTTGGGCGATCCGTATTAAGCATTTCTTTCAGTGCATTGGCTACAACGACCGGCTGCTCATACATGTCACCAATATTTACGTTCTCACTTTGAAAAGCCTCTCTTAGGTTGGTTGGCATCGCTACAAGGGAAGTTAATCTCTTGTTATCGCCACCGAGCTCAACACCGAAGATGTAGGCTTGTGCAATGTTAGGATAATATTGTTGCATCTCATCGAAATACGCTCGTAATTTCGTTTGTGTTGCTCCATCATAGCTACCTTCCGCAATAGCAGCTTGTACCTCGGCAGGATTGATATCTTCAGCCCACTTTTTGGTGATTTGTTCCACCTGTCCATGCAGCTGTTCAACAAGAACTGTTTTTTGAAAATAGTAACTGCTTGCGATAAGTGCTACCCCGATGATAACGATATTAGTAAATGAGAGTAACAAATTTTTGGAGAAAAACGACATGCTTTTCCAACTTAATGATTTCACTAAATTCCACTCCTGATCTTCTTTAAATTAAGAAACTTTAGGGTTGCATTGGTACAGTGAACTAGATCATTCCGTGATCCCCTCCAAAGGAAATTTATGCGACCATGGTCTTGGTTTATCAGTCGCTTTCGTAGAGACTTATGTACCGTATGAACCATAGGTGTCTAATTATTAAAACACATCTATAATTAATATGTCGTATAAAATGTCGTTAAATTGAATAGTATCGTTAAATTTTTTTTAATATTTTACGTATTTATGGACATATCAGATGTATTATAGGTATTTAGAACTGTTTATTTTAAAATTTCCCATTTTTTAGCTTCATTCTGTATTCTATAACATGGTGGGTAAAAATACATCCTTCAACAAAACAAAAATATGATGGCAAAGATGCAACAGAAGGCACGGATATACATCGGAAGCGGTTTTATCTATAATAACTACATATGCATTTCTCAAATTATGAGCAGCGGGGGTTTATAGATGAATCTTAAACAGATAGCAGCAGAGCGTGCGGCAGAATATGTTGAAGATGGAATGAAGGTTGGATTGGGAACAGGTTCAACAGCTTATTATGCCATCTGCCGGATCGGTGAGCGGGTACGTGATGGATTGAACATTCAAGCGGTTGCCACTTCAGAGGCTTCAGACAAGCTTGCCCGTGAATGGGGGATTCCCATCGTCCCATTTGACCAGATTGGACGTCTGGATCTGACCATTGATGGTGCTGATGAAGTTGATCCCGAATTTAACCTGATTAAAGGGGGGGGCGGGGCTCTTTTGCGTGAGAAAATCGTGGCGGCCAATAGTGACAAATTGATTATTGTAGCGGATGGCAGCAAAGCCGTGCAAAAGTTGGGGAAATTCCCGCTTCCAGTTGAGGTGGTTCCATTTGCTTCTGAGTGGACCTTCCAGGCGCTCGAAAAATTGGGGTGTCAACCACAGTGGCGGATGGATGGACAGCAACGTTATCTGACAGACAACGGAAACCTGATAGCAGATTGCCACTTGGAGGCGATTGATCACGCTGCGGACCTTAATGTTCAATTGAACATGTTACCAGGTGTTGTTGATAACGGACTATTTGTGGATATGGCTAGTACAGTCATTCTTGCCAATGCGGACGGAAGTATCGAAGAACTTCATCGTTCTTAATATGGAAGAGGGTGCTTTTCATCGTATGAAAGAACTGCCAATCGTTGATGGTGAACTTGTACTCAGGTGTGTGGAGAAACAGGATCTGAAAGAACTCTATGAATTGATCTACAGTGATGACGTACCTGAATGGAAGCAATGGGATGCACCCTATTACCCACTTAAACACGAAAGTTATGAAATTTTTGAACAAGGTATGCTCAAACGTATGGACGTAGATCCAGGCGATTCCAGACCCGTATCAATCCGTATTATTGAATCCGACAGACAAATTGTGGGTACAATCAGCTATTACATAGAAGATGAGTTATCCATGTGGCTGGAAATGGGGATTGTAATATACAGATCTGTCCAGTGGGGACGCGGGGTTGGCACACGCTCACTTGTCATGTGGTCAAGTCATTTGTTCGAACAGATGCCTTTGGTTCGGGTTGGATTGACTACTTGGTCTGGTAATGAACGTATGATGCGTGCGGCTGTGAAAGCCGGATTACAGGTAGAGGGGCGAATGCGGAAGTGTCGTATCGTTCGCGGGCAGTACTATGATTCAATTCGTATGGGGATGCTCCGTGAGGAGTGGAAGCAGAAGCTTGCCCCTCATACGAGCCGAAATGTAAACAACTGATGGAGGATTATTGAAATGCTGAACACGGAGGACAACCGGGAACTGTCTTTACAATTATTCGTGGTTCTTGTTCGGGCCTACAATTCTGTGACCTCACGTTCCAATCGGGACATCCAGAGTCACGGACTGAATACGACAGAATTTGGTGTGCTTGATTTGTTATATCATAAGGGACCACAGGCATTGCAAAAGATTGGTGAAAAGGTGTTAATGTCCAGTGGTAATATTACGTATGTTGTAGATAAGTTGCAAAATAAAAATCTGCTGTTTCGTCGACCTTCCAAGGAAGATCGGCGTGTCATTTACGCTGAGTTAACCGAGGAAGGAAGAGAATTGTTCACACAGATATTTCCTCAACACCATCAGGTCATCATTGATGCTTTGGAAGGACTTGACCCTTCCGAGAAAGTAGCTGCGATTAAGATGTTGAAGAAGCTGGGACTGGCGGCAGAAGGGAAAACTGACTTGCGTTCATAACGCAGGTCAGTTTTTTTTGTGGATCTCGAAAAGTACAGGTATATACTGGCTGACTGACTTGCAAGGCCCTCCATAATATAGGAAGATTGTTCTATACATTCATCGTGTGTAAAACATGATTATCGAAAGTTCATGTATAATGGAACATAACGATTAAGAGCGGAATGGATGGATTGGATCAAGTAGAAGAACCTATCCCGATTGCAAGTTAGCTAACATCAATCTCATTCTGGATTAGTCACGAATGAAGATTGAGTGTGATGCGGGTATGAGGAGGGGTGCATCTATGAGTCATCAAGAAGCAGGGGAACGTTTGCTCCAAGAATCTGCGAACTTAGCTGATAAAATAACGGAGAAACAGTATCTCAGACAGCCCGATTTACTTGAGCGATTTGGCGAGAATGGAAAAATGCGAACCAAACAGGATTCGGAGTATAGCTTGAACTATTTGGCAGAAAGTGCGCTCGTACAGAGTCCAGGTTTGTTTACTCAGTATATTGCCTGGCTGAAAGTTCTACTTGAGGGTTATAAGGTATCACCAGAAGACCTGGCGATTAATCTCAATCTGATCAAAGAGACATTGGAAGAAGAATTTGACCATCCGTCAAAGGCACTTCTGCTCGAGTATCTGGAGATGGGAATATATAGAACAACACATATGGAGTCACAGGCGGGTTACATCAACGAATCCATGCCATATGGAGATGCCGCGCAATCGTACTTACAGTGTTTGCTTGAGAATAAACGGAAAGAAGCCTTTGAGATCATTGAAGCCCAGTTAGAAGCCGGGGTGACGATTCGTGATATTTATCGATATATCTTTCAGCCCACCCAATATGAAATTGGACGATTGTGGCAATGCCATCGTATTAGTGTGGGGCAAGAACACTTTTGTACGGCAGCGACCCAGTCATTTATGTCACGTCTTTATTCCCTCTGGTTGAATCATACGGGTCAGGATAAAAAACTAGTGGCTACCTGTGTAGGCAGTGAACAACATGAGATCGGGCTGCGTATGCTCACAGATGTGTTCGAGATGGAAGGTTGGGATACGCACTATCTGGGAGCCAATGTTCCCAATGGAAGTGTAATAGAGGCTATAGAGCGGCATCAGGGCGATGTTGTTGCGATATCGGTTACGATGACGTATCACCTTCATCTGGCCAAAGAGTTGATTCATCTGATCCGTCATCATCCGGCAACGGCACATGTGAAGATTATGGTTGGGGGATATCCCTTCAATATTGATCAGGAGTTGTGGAAAACGATAGGAGCTGACGGTTATGCTCCAGGAGCCGATGAAGCGGTAGCGGTTGCAGAACAATTACTGGCTCAGCCAGCTACATGTAATCAGCTTGATATGGTTAGGGATTAAGAGAGGGATGATGTGATGTCTAATGAGAGCGGAGAGATACAGAGGCTACGCAGAACGATTGAGCAGTTATCGGATCAGATGATCCGGAGTAAAGAGCAAGAGGAACGGACACTCTCGGAATTCTCGGATATGAATAATGAACTGGTGACACTCCAGCGTTTGCTTGCTAAGAACAATAACAGTCTTGAAGCTGCACGTCAGCAAGCAGTAGATGCAGGTGATTCAAAAATCGCATTTATTGCAGGCATCAGTCATGATTTTCGTACGCCATTAAATGGCATATTGGGGATGGCTGAGATGCTGAAGCTGTCTCCATTGTCTGAAGAACAGGAGAATTCCGTTTCCGTTATACAGGATGCTGCCAAACTGCTGCTTAAGCTGATTCAGGATCTTCTGGATCTGTCCAAACTTGAGGCGGGTCAGATGCGACTTGAACTGGGAGAAGTGGATCTGCAAGAGACGATAAACTATATTGTTCGTTTGCTCGAACCCCAAGTCAGAAAGAACGGAAATCAGTTATCGATAGACTGTGACCCCAGAATCTCTACTCTTCTTGAAGGGGATCCAACGAGGATTACACAGATACTGATCAATCTAATTCAGAATGCGAACAAATTCACATCAGAAGGTACGGTGCGGATACGAGTCACCCTTGTGGAAAATGATGAAGTTACACAAATGATCCGATTTGAAGTCGAAGACACGGGGATTGGTATCTCGGAAGAAGATCAGAACCAGTTATTTCAACCCTACATGCAGACTGAACGAGGACGCTCAAGTGAGTATGGAGGAACGGGCCTTGGATTATCGATCTGCAGGTCGCTCGTTACACTGATGGAAGGTCGGATTGGAGTAGACAGTCAGGAGGGTGAAGGATCAACATTCTGGTTCGAACTTACACTTGGTAAGAAAGACGGTAACCAGTCCGCTAACCAGTCTGTTGCTTCCGCTCAAGAGCAACAGGGGCAGGATATGGATGATGAAGCTCCTTCTGTATCTGTATTGCTGGCCGATGATAATGTCATCAACCGACAGCTTGTTATGTTGCAGCTCAAGAAACTGGGAATAACCCAAGTGGACGCTGTAGTGAATGGGGAAGAGGCAATAGCTGCTTTTCTCAGCAAAAAATACAGTTTGATTCTCATGGACTATATGATGCCATTGATGGACGGTTTGGAGGCAACACGCAAAATCCGCTCGATAGAAATGGATGAAATGCGCCATACCACACCAATCATTGCAATGACAGGTAATGTCATGCAGGGAGAGAAAGACAAGTGTAAGGAAGCCGGGATGAATGACTTTATTGGCAAACCCTTCACGCTGGAAATTCTGAGCAAGATGATCGAGAAGTGGCAGCAATCCTCCGAACCGACCGAGGTACTAAATATGAGCATCGTACATGAGATTGCGGAATTAAACACCGATGGCGATCGTACACTCCTTGGTATGTTGTTGGACATGTATCGTACCGATACACCTGGCAAAATTGAGGCGCTGCGCAGACATATTGTGTCCGGTGACCATGTTGCTGCAACCGAGGTAGCCCATGATCTTAAATCAGGGAGTTTGAGCCTGGGGATTCGTTATTTATCAACTTTGTTTGCCCGGATAGAGCAGTTGGCGAAGGAAGGTCAATCACGGAAAGCAGAACCTTTGCTAGATGCTTTGTTACCCGCCTATCAAGCAGCATGTGTAGCACTGCAACGAGTAAGTAAAGATTGAATATATCTTAATAAGGAAAGAGGGTAGGGCTCGTTCATGTTATTCTACGTACTTGCAGCACTGGTACTGATCGTTCTTGCTCTTCTGTGGGCAGGAGGGCTTTATTTTTTCAAAACGGCCATTCGCCGTACAGCAAAAACGTTTTTGGTAGATAATCCAAATCTGATGCCTGAACCGGACAATGAAATCATTAGCAGTGCTTCTGACCTGAAGTGGCTGGATGCTCAGCCTACAGAAGAGATATCTCTTCAATCACATGATGGATTAAAACTGTATGGTACATGGCTCGGTTCCAATAAAGGGTCGGATCAGACGGTTATTCTGGCACATGGTTATTCGGGTAGAGGCAGAGAAATGGCTGGATTTGCCCGGTTTTATGCGGAAAAGCACGGTTATAACGTACTCATGCCAGATGATCGAGGTCATGGACAGAGTGAAGGTGATATCATTGGTTTTGGTTGGTTAGATCGGAAGGATTATGTCCAGTGGACCAACTGGGTGCTTGAAAAAGTGGGTACACAAGGGGAAATCATATTGCACGGCATATCCATGGGAGGAGCAACCGTACTGATGACAGGTGGTGAAGTTCTGCCGATTCAGGTTAAAGCGATTGTATCTGATTGTGCGTATACATCCGTGGAAGAAGAACTGACGTTCCAGTTAAAGCAATTATACAAGCTTCCTGCATTTCCGTTTATACCTGTCACAAGTCTGATCTCCCGGTGGAAAGCAGGGTATTCCTTTAGAGAGGCTTCGGCTCTCAAGCAGCTTGCCAAAGTTAACATTCCCGTGTTATTCATCCACGGAGAGGCGGATACGTTTGTACCAACGGAAATGGTGTACAGGTTGTATGAAGCCTGCCCAACCGAAAAGGAATTGCTGACCGTCCCCCGTGCCGGTCATGGCACAGCGTTTCAAGTCGATCGCACCGGATATGAGGCGGCGCTGGAATCCTTTATGAAGAAAAATCTGTCACCTGCTGTTAATTGATTTTTTTGTGACAATCTGGGTATTAAGTAGAAGATGCAAATCATTTTCTAAACGATGGGGGTATCTTGATGGGAAACGAACAATTTGAGGCTGCGCGAAAAGCAGAGGCAGGTTATCATTCCAATTTCTATCAGAATAATGAATTATTCGCCTCTGGTACCTGGATGTCGAGGCCCATGCCTATGGTGATGGATATGCTGGAACGTCTACTTGCTCACAAGGAGGAATTGCGTGTCCTCGATCTGGGATGCGGAGTGGGAAGGCATACGATACCGATTGCACAGCGCCTTGCAAAAACGAAAAGTGAAGTCATCGGTGTGGATTTGCTGGATGAGGCCATAGACGGACTTCGCAAGTATGCGAAAGAATATCAGGTTGATCATATCGTACAGGCAGTGAGAGCAGATGTTGAACATTATGCTGTGGAGCCAAACTATTTTGATTTTATTGCTGCATGTTCTTGTCTGGAACATGTCTCAAATAAGCAAGCCTTCATGGAAGCGATAGACCGGTTACAGGCCGGAACTCGTACAGGGGGCATTCATTGTATTACGATGAGCACCAATGTGGAGGAAAAAGAAATCAATACAGGCAAGGAGATTGAACCATTAATTGAGCTGAACCTGCCCACAGCCGAGGCGATTGCTATACTGGAGGATGCCTACAAAGGCTGGAATATTCTGCTTCAGGAGCATGTTACACAGACGATTGAAGAGGAAAAGTATGATGAACCGACACAATTCCGTTGTGAACTGCTTCGTTTTGCTGTACAAAAGCAATAAATTCTCTGCCGGGACCTGACAATGGACCCGGCACTCTTAATGTGTGGTCGGAAGGGAGATGGTTAAGGATGAATACATATGTAATAGGGATGGATGGAGGAGGGAGCCACACGCGTGTGGCTGTCGCAGATCAGAACGGGAAGATTTTATCCTATGTGCAAAAGAATGGTTGCGACCGCTATCACGATACCTATGCTGAGCAAAATGTGCTGGAGGGTATCGGAGTTGAATCGGCACACGACTTGAACTTTTAGAGGCTAACGACTACAATACGATAACGGAAACAAGCAAGGTATAGGAGGAATCAAGGTGTTAATTAATCTGAAATCACGCATACAGGAGCCGGAAGTACAGGAGCTATTGTCCTACTCGGTTTTTCCTGATCCGGATCACTTGAACCGTGCGTTGCAACAATATGTAGAGAAAGACGAATTGCAAATGGGCGGTTACGAAGATGAGGGACAATTGATCGGTCTGATTGGATATGAGAAGACAGGAACAAGTGAGGTTACCATTCATCATATCTCGGTTTTGCCTGAAAACCGCTTTAAAAATTATGGACGTGGTATGATCTCACAACTGTTGGCAACATACAATCCCGATAGACTGATCGCTGAGACCGAGTTGGAAGCCGTCGAGTTTTATCGGAATACGGGGTTTGTGGTATATAGTCTGGGTGAATTATACCCAGGTGTGGAGCGATTCCGTTGTGTGCTTGAAAAAGAGGAAGATACGGACGAAGAGTAGCACAGAGACCTTTTATTACTTTAAGAAATATATGGATTATCATCAGTACAGGATGTTGGATTTGGCAATGAGCTGAGTCGGACGTCCTGTTTTTTTGTCGTTTTCATCTAAAAAGCAGGAAAAAAGTATTGCTTTGTAAGATTGTTTCATTATAGAATAGTTTCACAGAAGAATAGTTCGTTAAGTGAACTATATAGATTTGGGAAAGGAGAATGAAGAATGAGTACACCGGATGCAAAAAGTTTGGTGAACCGCTATTTGGATGCTTCCTTTATGGTCAATAAGCGGTTTGATACGCGGATACGCGAACAAGTGGGGCAGACCATAACGACCGATCAGTTCTGCGCACTTCGTCTGATTGAAGAGAAACCTTTCTGCACGCCCTCTGATCTTGCAGAGCTTCTGTGTATAGGTAAGAGCAGCATTACCGCTTTGGTCAACAAGCTGGTGGATCGCGATCTGGTCCATCGGGCCGGGGATGAACGTGACCGCCGCGTTGTATATCTGACACTGACGGATACCGGACGACAGGTATACAGGGAAACAGAACAGGAAATACAGCAGATTCTGGAGCCGTATCTGGTTCATTTTAAACCGGAAGAAGTCCGAATTTTCATTGAATCTTTTGAGAAGCTTGCAGCTTTGCTATCGCATGAAGGAGGACGGGAGAACGAATGAGAACGATACTAAAAGCAAGATGGTGGTTAATGGGGCTATGGGTTGTTGTAGCTGCCGTGTTGATGTTTACCGCCCCTAACATGAGTGAACTGATTCGGGAAAAGGGACAGTTTTCGGTTCCGGAAGGGTACTCTTCCACCCAGGCAGCAGCGATTCTGAATGAAGCTGCAGCACAAAAAGGAGAACAACAGGGGAGCCAGATCGCCCTTGTATTCTATAATCCCGATGGGCTGGGCACCACGGGGAAACAAGAGGCAGAGAAGGCCGTTAAGCAATTGGAGGCCGACAAGGAGAAGCTCGGTATTCTGTCCATTCTGGAACCTTTCTCTCAGCCTGAACTGTCCGAGAAGATGATCTCAGCTGACGGAAAAACGATTCTAACATCGCTATCCATTGATCAGGGAGATCGTACGGTCAAGGAAATGCGGGAAGACCTGAATGAAGCATTGAAGTCCGTCAATGTGGAGCACTACATAACCGGTAAAGGTCTGATTGATGAGGACACCATTGAAAGTTCCCAAGAGGGGCTTAAGAAATCGGAATATATTACAGTTGTCTTTATTTTACTCATTCTGTTCCTGGTCTTCCGTTCGTTTGTAGCTCCGTTTGTCCCGCTACTGACGGTGGGGATCAGTTACATTGTATCGCAACAGATTGTTGCGTTCCTGGTGGATGGGATGGACTTCCCGATATCCACATTTACACAGATCTTTATGGTCGCCGTCATGTTTGGGATTGGTACGGATTACTGCATCCTGTTGATAAGTCGGTTCAAGGAAGAACTGGCTCATCATGAGAATACGTGGGATGCCATCATTGCTACCTATCGTACTGCCGGTAAAACGGTACTCTTCTCAGCACTAGCTGTGCTGGTTGGATTCATTGCGATTGGCTTTGCCCAGTTTATGTTGTACCGTTCTGCGGTTGCCGTAGCTGTAGGTATTGCAGTGATGATGCTTGCCTTAGTGACCATCGTACCATTCTTCATGGCGGTGTTAGGCAAGAAGTTATTCTGGCCGTCGAAGGGTTCACTTGAACATGCCGAGAGCAAGATCTATGGTGCAGCTGGTCGCTTTTCACTTAAACGTCCATGGGCTGCGCTGCTCATCGTTGCAGCTGTCTGTGTGCCTCTTCTGGCAACCTACGATGGCAAACTGTCGTTCAACAGTCTCGATGAGATTGGCGAGAAATATGATTCCGTAAAAGCATTTAACATTATCTCTGACAGCTTCGGTCCGGGTGAATCACTGCCGGGTCAGATCGTCATCCAGAACGATGAAGAGATGGATAATGCAAAGTATATGGCCGTTGCCGAGAAAATTAGCCGGGAAGTAGAGAAAGTAGCCGGAGTCTCTGGTGTCCGTAGTATGACAAGACCTACGGGTGATGAGATTAAAGATTTTGAAGTTACACAGCAAGTGGGAACATTATCGGATGGACTGGGTGAAGGCAAGACGGGTCTGGACAAAATCCGTGATGGCCTGAGTGAAGCCAGCAGTCAGCTAAGTAAAAATGAACCACAGTTAAAAGAAGCTGCTGATGGAGCAGGTGAACTTACCAAAGGAACCTCCCAGTTGCAATCGGGTATCACGCAACTCAGTGAGGGACTAGGGCAGATTGAAAAAGGTATTCGTGATGGTTCCGCAGGTGCGGGTGATCTGAAAGCCGGACTTCAGCAAGCCAAAACGAGTGCAGATCAACTTGCGCAGGCGAACAATCAGTTGCTTGAAGCCTATCGTCAGGCGGGAGCAGGGGTCGCTGCACTGGGGGATGGGACCCGCGAACTGGAACAACAGCTGAACGGGGTTTCAACAGCTCTAACCAGTCTGTCCGAATCCTTCACAGCACTTGAAGAGCGTTATCCTGAATTGCAGCAAGATGCTGATTACCAGCGTATCAAAGGTACGATTGGAGAAACAGGTTCTGGCACAGCGCAGCTTGCTCAAGGTTTGGGTCAGATTAAGACCAAACTTGGGGAAGCCGCTGCTGGAATTAATCAGGCCAATGAAGGGTTTGCCTCCGCAACAGCCGGACAAAAGGCGCTTGCCGATGGCCTGGGCCAGATTGTAACGGGAATCGGTCAGTTGCAATCCGGTCTCAAACAGGCTGCGGATGGTCAGGGTAAAGTGATTAGTGAAATTCCTTCCATTCAGGATGGACTTGGCCAGCTTCAGGGTGGTCAGGAGAAAATCCAACAAGGCTTCTCGGATCTGAGTGGTCAGCTGACACAACTGACAGATGGACTGAATCAAAGTGTCGATGGTATTAAACAGGTATCCGGTGGACTGGATTCAGCGCAGGACTACCTGACGCAATTGCAAAATTCACCAGATTCCGATCTGGCAGGTTGGTACGTTCCTGATGAAGCACTGAACAGCAAAGACTTCACACAGGTATTTGATACGTATCTGTCTGAAGATCGGAAAACGATGACGATTGATGTTATTTTCGCCGAAAATCCATACGGAACAGAAGCCATTGATCGTGTTCCTGACATTGAGGCGGCAGTACATCGCGCGGTACAAGGCAGTACACTTGAAAAAGCAGATATCGCCATAGGTGGCGTTACCAGCACGTTTGCAGATTTGCAGGAGATCTCGAATAACGACTATACACGTACTGTAATGCTGATGCTGGCAGGCACATTTATTATTCTGGTTGTACTGCTTCGCTCGGTCATTATGCCATTGTATCTGATTGTTTCCTTATTACTGGCTTATTTCACATCGATGGCGTTAACCGAAGTGATCTTTGTTAATATCCTCGGATTCGCAGGCATTAGCTGGGTTACTCCGTTCTTCGGATTTGTTATGCTGATTGCACTTGGTGTGGATTATAGCATCTTCCTGATGGACCGTTTCAATGAGAACAAAGGTATGAAAGTACAGGATGCCATGTTGTACGCGATGAAGAACATGGGAACCGTTATCCTCTCTGCAGCAGTCATTCTGAGCGGTACATTTGCTGCCATGTATCCATCTGGTGTTCTCTCGATGATGCAGATTGCTACAGTAGTCCTTAGCGGACTGATCTTGTACTCACTGCTGTTCCTGCCATTCTTCGTCCCAGTGATGGTGAAGATGTTTGGCCGGGCCAACTGGTGGCCGTTCCCGAACAAGGAACAATCAGATTCCGTTGATTCGGATCGGACCATAGGCATGTAATGCATTGCAATGAATCAGGCTCTGCCGCGTTATGCGGCAGGGCTTTTTTCTTTTTTTACTTCTAAAAGAAAACTACAATCTTGTGCAAAAGAAAGGTGCATGCCTAAGGACACCATCCCGCGCCTTGTCTTGCCACTCATCATAAGATATAGAGCAGTTCATTATTGTTCAGAGAAATCACAGCAGAGAGGGGCGACGGGATGGTATATCGATATGTGGCTATAGGAGATTCATTAACGGTAGGTACAGGAGCGTTGCTGGGCACCGGCTTTGTTCCTTTATATCGGCGAATGGCAGAAATGAATGTTCGTACGTTTGTATCCATGGAAAATATGGGCGTGAATGGACTGACGTCGGGGGAAATGTTGCAGATGATCTCTTCGCATCCCCGAGTGCGGCAATCGCTCCGTGAAGCGGATATCATTACCATATCCATTGGCGGGAATGATCTGATTCGTACGTTTAAAGCAAGTAATGGCATTCCAAATGCCAGCAAAATGACACAGGTGCTCGGAGAAACCCGCAGTAATGTATCTCAGATCATGCGGCACATTCGGCAGTTAAAGGGCAACCATGAGTATATGGTCCGATCCATCGGATTGTACAACCCATATCCACAAGCGACGGAAGCTGCATACTGGGTGCGCCAATATAATTCGTTTTTGAATGGAGCCGGATCAGGCAACTATGCGTGTGCTCAGGTCTATGACAGGTTCGAAGGTCGTGAACGTGAACTGTTGTTCTGGGATAGAGTACATCCTAATGCAAGAGGGTATCGTGTCATTGCGGAGCAGCTTAATCGGACGGGATATTACCCGTTCTCTTGATCACTTTGGAACAGAACTAGACCAAGCGATGGACTTCCTTTAAGATAAATAAAAGACAGTTCCATTTTGTGAGATAAAGGGGTTAATTTTTGGTGCAAAACATCGATTCCGGTTCCCTCCATCCTTCAGAGCAGCAGCGTATATCCGAAGTGTTGGCCTTATATGGTTTCACATCGGACTGGAAAGGCGAGCGTGGAAAGGGTGGGATGAATAATTCTACTTACATGCTCCATGTAGACGGGACTAATTACGTCATGAGACAATATGAAACACATAATGATCCGATGAAAATCACCTTTGAACACGAGGTGCTGGCAGCCCTTCAACGTTCGAACTTTAAGCTTGATACACCTTCACCTGTAAGGCGGTTATCTGGTGAGGGAGGTACATTCCTTCCTGTAAAAGATACCCTCACTGGTCATACCAAAATAGTGACTCTGTTTCATTATAGGGAAGGCGTCAATCCCATCTGGCACACACCAGATCATTTGATAGGGCTCGGTAAAGCGGCGGGGGCCCTGTCTTCTGTTATGGCTACGCTGGATATACCACTTGAACCTGTGTATCCACCATACTATCGAATTCAGGATGCGTATCCGCTCTGTTCACCAGAACGATTATTACAGCTATGCACATCGCCGCCGGAGCAATTGGCCGCATGTGCAAATGAGTTGAAGCAACTGAGAGAGGCGCTGCCAGATCTGTTTGAAGCCCTGCGGGGTATGGAATATCTGCCGCATCAATTGGTTCATGGGGACGTGAATGCCTCGAATGTATTGGTAGATCAGCAGGATGGTGAAATCTGTGCCATTTTGGATTTTGAATTTGCGACATGGGATTTGCGGGTAATGGAGCTGGCTGTTCCGATGTCTGACCTCCTTACCATGGACAAGAGTGAAGATTGGATGTGGCAGGCACAGGAGGGACTGATCAGGGGATTTCGGGAACAGGTCAGCCTGAAACCGGAAGAGTTGCTGGCTATACCTCGATTGATTTTACTGCGTAGTCTGGATGTGGTCATGCATTTCATCAGTCGGATGTTCGAGGGTACAGATGAGCCGGAAGTGGCTGTGGAGCAGATTGTGAAGCTCAAACAGCGGATCGACTGGATGCGTCTTCATGAAGAACGACTGCGTGAGATATTGGTGTATTAATATCGTTATTAAGAATAAAGTGCACTGGTACTGCTCATACGAGGGCAGAGATCAGTGCACTTTTATTGGTTAGAAAAGTGATATATGAAGATTACAGCGTATAGCGAATGACATTACAATCCACGTTTGCGGAACCAACTGCGGACAGCCCAGCGGCGCTCCTGACGTTTTTTGTATTTGGGCAACGAACGATAAACGTTTAACGATTGCTCGTAAGCCTGCTTCGCGTCTGAATTGCGTCCGAGGGAACGGTGAACCGAGCCGAGCAGATAATAAGCTTCACTGGAAGAGGAATGAATCTCCTGAAACTGATGCACATAATCCAGCGCTTTGTCCTCATGCGTATCTTTGAAAGCTCCAGCAAGGGTTAGGTACGGGCGTCCGTACTTGACTCTGGGGTTGATCTCGAGGGCTTGCAAAATATGACGTTCGCCTTTTTCGATGTTACCCAGATGAAGCTCAGTCGTCCCTAATGCCTCCCAGTACTCAGCCGATTGCTCGTATGGGCGTTCCAGTTCAAGCAATAACGCATGTGCCTCGCTGTAACGCTTGCGCTCAATTAACAGGCGAGCCAGTTCCAGCTTGGAGGAAACTTCATTGGGACTCATGGCAAGCTGTTGCCGAAGCCGGGAGATGTTACGCATACGTTTGAGAGGTTTCGTGAAGCTTGGGAACACCCCAACGTAACGACGATCCAGGAAATACAGTATAACGAGTAAAATGAGGATGGCAATGAACGGATTACCTACAATCCGCCATAGAAGGCCAAAGATAAGAAATTTAATAAGCACAGATTCAACTCCATTTATGATGTAATCGCGTTTCGTACACTTAAAATATATTTCGACTGATCCAGCGGGTTAACTCCTCTGCGTTTGCAAGTATGATTCACATCCGCAGAACAATCTTGGTATCCGGCAAACGAAGTCGTAAGCACTCCGCGGCCGCTTGTCTCGGAACGCAGTTTCACCGGATAATCCATTGAGGTGGCAAGAGGCATAACTCCTTCAATAATACAACGTCCGCTACCAATGACGGGGGCTTCGAAGGTTGCCCGCATATGTACCAGATCACTAAGGGCCTTACCGCCGTATTCCTCCGGGACCGTCAGCCGGAACTGAAGAAGGGGTTCCAGCAACGTGGTACCTGTTCTCGCCAATCCATCCATGATTCCCATAGGCGTGGCTACAACAAAATCCAGCGGATGTGTATGCCAGACATGATGTTCCCCTTCCACCAGCGTGATGCGCAGATCGGTTACTTCCCAACCGAGCATACCTTGAGACAAGGCTTCCGGAATTCGTCGTTCAACTTCATTCTGATAACGTAACAGCAGATCTTCTGTCCTTACGGTTGAGGCATAGATCAGACCGCTTCCGCGAGGCAAAGGTTCAATCTTGAAGCGAAGGATGGCCCAGCAGGGCTTAGGCATCGTATAAGCGATGTAACCTTCTCCGGCTGTACGTGGTGTCTCCTTATAGATGACGGATGGCGGATCAAACACGACATCCAATCCGAAACGACTCAGCAACAGGCTGGATAAAATCTCAAGCTGAATGGTTCCCATGACCTTGAGATGCAGTTCTCGTTCCTCCGGCAACCATTGCAGGTCGAGTAAGGGGTCTTCATCCGTCAACTCTTGCAATGCTGCGACAAGATCGGGGTAACGTGCCGGGTCCTTGCCATGTACTTGTACGGTCAGCAAAGGCACAGCCATCTGTGGCAGAGGAGGTACACCTTCAGGATTGCCGATAATGTCACCCACATGTGTGTCACTCAGTCCATACAGCGCAGCAATCTGCCCCGCGTGAACGGCACCGGTATCCGCCCATTTCCGTCCATCCATACGGCGAATCTGCGTCACTTTCTCTTCAAGCTCCCGCGTCGAATTATGGATGGTATCCCGATTGTGTAAGCTGCCACCATACATACGGACGTATGCCGTGCGGCCCATCGTACGGTCACGTTCAATTTTGAACACAACGCCGGATACGGGAGAGTCCACTGGTTGTGCAGGTGGAGGCAGAAATGCAAGGACCGTGTCCAGCAATGCCGTGACGCCAATTCCTTTGCCGGAAGCCCCATAACACACAGGGAACATCTCACCCTGATGCACATACCGCAGGAATGCTTCATTCAGATCCCTTTGTGATAACGGAGTCTCCTGGATGTAGGCTTCCATGACCTTTTCGTCCAGCTCGGCAAGTATCTCGACCAGACCTGGAATGGAAGGTGTGCCATCTGACAGAGAATCTTGATTCGGGTTCCATAGCGAGTCGATGCCATGAAATGAATCTTCGTGGAACTGATACGTTTGGATTTCGCATGCGAAAGGGGACAGGGTGGAACAAATCTGCTCCATTACCGCTGGGGCAGACGCACCAATCCGATCCATTTTATTAATATAAATGATGGTTGGGATGCGAAGTGAACGAAGGGCATGCCAGATGGCTTCACTCTGGGACTGAATGCCTTCTACTGCCGACAGAATGAGAATAGCTCCATCCATTACCCGTAGCGTTCGCTCTACTTCGGAGCTAAAATCAATGTGACCAGGCGTATCAATGAGGTCAATGATGGTGTTCTTCCAGATCAGAGAGGTCATGGCTGCCTGAACGGATATGCCACGTTCTTTCTCAATGTCCAGGGAGTCTGTGGCTGTTGTTCCGTCATCTACACGTCCCGGACTGCGGACGACACCACTCTCAAATAACATATGCTCGGTGGTGGTTGTTTTCCCCGCATCCACATGGGCGAAGATACCAATATTCCTGCGATTCAATTCGTTTAACATGGAATGCTAAGCTCCTCTGACAACGGAATGCAATGTTTCCGACAAGTAATAATCCAGATTATCATACCACATCTTCCATATGGAAGAATATGTGGATATATATGATTAGGCCCAGGCACCTATGTTCCAGTCTGGTTCTATTTTAACGAGAACTGTTCATGGTTCTGCGGTATGCTGCGGGTGTTGTACCGGTTAATTTTTTGAATTGACGGTAAAAGTGGGGCAGGCTGTCGAACCCGCAAGCATCGGCAACGGCTGCCATCGTCTCATCACCTTGCACCAGATGCTCTTTCGCCATAATGACCCTTCGTGCTAATGCGTAATCCGTTAGAGTCATTCCCGTGTATCGTTTGAAGGCACGACTGAAATGGGCAGGGGATACAGAGGCGTGCTGCGCCAGTTCAGGGAGGGACAGGCCATTCCGAAGGTTATCGTCAATATGAGAGATCGTAGAAGAGAGCCATGAGGGACCCGGAGCGGATTTACCCGGATTTGCAGGTCCAGCAGCTTCCAGACGTTCCAGAAAAATGAGCAACAGTTGCAGCCTTAACAGGGCCGCATGTGCGCTTAGATGATGACCGAGCTGGAATTCGGTCTGAATATCATCAATGAGGGCGGCCACCTGTAATTGCTCCTCTGTGTTCAAATGCCTCTTATACACGCGTTGTTTACGACAACGTTCAAACAGGCTTAGCAAGGAAGAAGCAGCGCCTCCGGCGGTCGATGCCAGTAAGCCCGGGCTGAAGAACAATGCGGAAGATGTGACAGGATTGCCTGCATCCGGCAAGGCTCGATGAACCGTGCTGCCCGGTATAATGAACAGATCTCCTTCCTGCATATTCTCAAGTCCCGTATCAATAAAGATGCTTCCCTGCCCCCGATATACATAGATAATTTCATGCCAGTCGTGAAGGTGATCTGGCAATTCGTTCTGAGGGGATTTGGTATCGCTGTACACCAGGCGGAACGGAATACCGGATTCTGCTTGAATAGTCGTACGAACAGGTGAACGTTCCATAAAGACTCCTTTCCAGACGATCGTCTTCAACGAGATGTTATACCTGGTCATGAGAGAGTATATTTACCGCAATATAAGCAATTTAATTTCCTTTTATTGATGATACAATGAATTTAAAGCGTTTACAATAAAAGGGTGCAGAGCCTTTGAGCTGCATTCCCACAGTACAAATAATCGATGAGGTGAGTGTCCATGTCGGCAAGCACGAAACGGCCAAGGTTGAAGCTGAATTTACTGGGGAGCGATGGTCAGCGCAAGTGCAAGGAGATTATGGAGCGTCCCGTGAAGGTTTTGCAGATTGGAGAAGGTAATTTCTTGCGGGGATTTGCAGACTGGATGCTTCATGAGAGTGCCAGACAAGGCAAATTCCATGGAAGTGTAGCTGTTACCCAACCACGACCGGGAGGCAAAGCCAAGCTGGAGCAGATTCGTGATCAGGATGGATTATATACGATGATTACACGAGGGCTGTCTCAAGGGAAGCCGGTTGAGCAGACAGAGTTGATCTCCATTTTCTCACAGTGTATCAATCCGTATGAGGAATGGGATGCCTTTCTGAACTTGGCGGAACTGCCTTCACTTGAGTTCGTTATTTCCAATACAACCGAATCAGGATTGAAATATACGTATGCGGACTATATCGAGGGTGAACCCGTCCAATCATTTCCGGGGAAATTAACGGTTTTCCTGCATCAGCGATATTTGAAATTTGATGGTGATCCATCCAGAGGTTTGATTCATCTGCCATGCGAGCTGCTTGAAGGCAATGGTGATGTGCTGCGCAGTTGTGTCCTCCGTCATAGTAAGGATTATGGGTATTCGGATGGCTTCCGTTCATGGATCGAGAACCATAATCACTTCCTGAACAATCTGGTAGATCGAATCGTAACAGGTGCGCCGACCCAGGAGGAAGCCGATTCCCTGACGAATCGCTGGGGGTATGAGGACCAGTTGATTAATACGGCAGAGCCATATCATTTTTGGGCCATTCAGGGTGATGAATCATTGGACAAAAAACTTCCTCTCAAGCAGGCAGGTCTCAATGTACATTGGGTGAAAGATCTGAAGCCTTTTCAGGTACGCAAAGTTCGTATTTTGAATGGGGCGCATACCTTAATGTCATCTCTAGGCATTCTGCAAGGCAAGCAACATGTGAGAGAAACGATGGAAGATCCACATTTTGGCACATGGATCAGGGAAGCTGTGCATCAGGAGATCGTACCTGCTCTGGATATGCCCGATCATCAGCTGGACCAGTATGCAGAAGAAGTGTTCGAACGGTTCCTTAACCCATATATTGATCACAAATTGCAAGATATTGCTTTGAATACGATCGGAAAATTCAAGGTGCGTGTGCTGCCAACACTTTTGTCTTACGAGCAAAATCAGGGAAGTTGGCCAGAACGTTTAATTCAAGGGTTTGCTGGATTATTGTGTCTCTATCGTCCGGTAAATACGCCAGAAGGTTACAAGGCACAACGACTGAATGGAGAGGACATTTTGCTGCGGGATGACCCGGATGTCCTGGCTACTTTGGCTGCACACTGGGACGGTTATGACACGCTTAACAGGGATCAGAACCAACTGGATAACCGGGTAGCGGCTGTGTTGTCAGATACCCTGATCTGGGGCGAAAATCTGGATGCAAGAGAAGGGCTGCGTGCAGCACTTGTTCGTGAAATCGGATTGTTGGAAGGTGAAGGGAAATGAACACAACAAGTACAATCAATGACTGGATTGCCATTCAACCACAGGATGATGTCATTATAGCGCTTCGGGATTATGCGAAAGGAGAATGCATTACCCTGCCAGACGGTGTTTCTTTTACCTTGCTGGATGACGTGCCCAAAGGGCATAAGATTGCTGTGCATACCCTGGCACCGGGTGATGATGTGATGAAGTATGGTTTCTCCATCGGGATTGCCCAAGAGCAGATTGAGCAGGGAAGCTGGATTCATAGTCACAACCTGAAGACGGGTCTGCACGGATTGCTTGAATATGAGTATCAGCCGGGCGCGCAGGTTCAGACGGACATGCCTCCGGAACATCTGAGCTCATTTGATGGATATTTGCGCCCCAATGGTGACGCAGGTATTCGTAATGAGATCTGGATTGTGAATACGGTTGGATGTATCAATAAAGTGTGTGAAGCTTTGGCACGTATGGGGCAGTCCCAGTTTGGAAGCCGGGTCGATGGTGTATTTCACTTTCCGCATCCATTCGGGTGTTCACAGCTTGGTGATGATCTGAAGTATACACAACAGTTGCTGGCCTCCTTGGTGGAGCATCCGAATGCAGGAGGCGTGCTCGTCATCGGTCTGGGCTGTGAGAACAATCAGGTCGATGAATTCCGTGAGTGTATTGCTCCGGAATACCGCGGTAAAGTACGGTTTCTCAAAGCACAGGAAACGGATGACGAGCTTGAGGAAGGGCTTCGACTGATGGAAGAACTTGTGGAGATCGTTGAACATGAACAACGGCAGCCGCTTCCGCTCAGTAAACTCAAAATTGGGTTGAAGTGTGGCGGTTCCGATGGTTTATCCGGCATTACAGCCAATCCACTGGTCGGTGCAGTTGCTGATATGCTGGTTGCTGCCGGGGGTACGGCTATTCTGACGGAAGTTCCGGAGATGTTTGGTGCGGAGACGATCTTAATGAACCGGGCTGCCAATGAGCAGGTGTTTCACGATTTGGTGGACCTCGTGAACGGCTTCAAGCAATATTTTGTGAACCATGGACAGAACATCTATGAGAATCCTTCACCTGGGAATAAGGCTGGTGGCATCACAACGCTAGAGGAAAAGTCACTTGGATGTACGCAAAAGGGAGGACGTTCTTCCGTAGTCGACGTTCTACGTTATGGCAAACGTGTAACTCAAACCGGTCTGAACATTGTAGAAGCACCGGGTAATGACCTGGTATCTGTAACGGCACTGTCTGCGGCGGGTGCACATATTGTGCTCTTCACAACAGGGCGGGGGACTCCCTTCGGAGGTCCGGTACCTACCGTCAAGATTGCGACCCAATCCGATCTGGCGAATCGCAAAAAACACTGGATTGACTTCAACGCAGGCCAGCTGTTGGAGGGGCAGACGATGGATGAGGTGAAAGTGCAGCTGTTCAGCCAGCTGATTGACATTGCTTCAGGACGGTCACACACACTCAGTGAGCAGCATGGATTCCGGGAGATTGCCATATTCAAGGATGGCGTAATTCTCTAAATCCATTGTCGATGGGGGCTGTTGATCGTCTGGGTTACATTATATGGTGAACCACAGCCAATTCCGGTTGAAATTTGCACTACAACCGGGATTGGCTTTATTTAGATTCCACGGATGCCAAGCGCTTTGGAGATGCTTGATAATGCGGCTGGTGAAGCATGTTGTTGCAGTTGAGTAACCAGCAGTTCACGCGCCTCTGCAACGCTACCTTCAAACGGCTTAATGCCGTGACGTTCCATCCAGTGACCAGCAGTCTCGTATGCGGAGCTGTTCCAGGCGACTTTGCCTTCTGCGAGCCCTTCTTTTTCTTTGGTGCCACTGATCACAATGGCTGCACAGCCCTGAAGGTCCAGAAGTCCACGGTCAAATGTTTTTTTGTCCTCTTTTGCCCCGAAACCGGCTTGTGATCGCAAGGCACGTCCATCGATGCCTTCTTGTTCTGCAACTAACGCATGGAGTTTGAACGCTTCACGGGAGAGTAGACCCGCTTCATACTGTTCCTTGATAGTTCTGGAATCGGCAAGCAGTCGGTGTACCCAAGGGAAGTATTCAGATGAGACAAGAAGCGCTTTCTTTTTGACAAATTTTCCATATGCAGCAATGCCCTCTTCAGCCAGGCGTGAACGCCATAACCAAGGATCGAATTCATCATCCTTGTGCCAATGTTCTTTGGGGGTTAGCGATGACAGAGAAGGATAATCGGCAAATAGTGGTGCCAGAGGCAGCAGCCCTATAGACTGGATACGCTGTACTGCTTCTTCGTACGTTATAACGGCTTCATATGTCATGATATCAGTAGGCTCCTTTTTGTGTGTAGTCAAGCTACGACTTGGTTGAAGCAAGGTATCTCCGGCTCACTTCCTCGGCATGCTGACGAATCTCACTGCGAAGTTGGAGAGGTTCAATCACTTCAGCTTCACGTCCTAATCGGTAAAAGAATCGTACGGCCCAGTCCCATTCCCCTGGTGGACAAAGGAATGATAATTCCCAGAGATCCGGGGCAATTTCAGTCATCTTTTCACCAATATGCTCGTCCTGTTCAGCTTCAATCATTCCCCGATAACTCAGTTGTACCTTAACCAGGATTGGCGGCTGTTCTGGAGGGATCGGCTTACTCTGCTGTTGCTCTGCCTGTTCATTAAGCATCTGTGCATCCTGTGGTTCGATCGCTTTGACTTCGATAATTCGGTCAACCCGGAACAGACGTTGTTCAACATGTTCGAGGGAATATGCTTCACAGTACCAGAAGCCAGAGGAAGCATATACCCGTGTGGGACAGATATGCAACCAACGCTGACGTGATGCGGAGCGATACAGCACACTAAGCCACCCGTGTTCGGGTATACATGCCAGCAGTGCGTCCAGATGAGGAAGAATGTAATTGCGGTCTGGAATATGATGATGCAGTTGTTTGAGCATGGGATCAATTCGCGACATAATATCATCCGGAATGATAGCCTTAACTTTGTTCATCAGGGTCCAGCGTTTCTCATGAAAGGGTGTGTCGGCGTAGCGACTTAGACCTTCAAGAGCGAATAAGAGCGTCGCTGCTTCTACCGGGTCCAGCTGTAATGGGGGTAATACGTAACCCTCCATAAGACTGAAACCGCCTCCCGGACCGGAAATGGCAATAATGGGCACATTCATCTCGGAGAGGGATTGAATATCCCGAAGAATCGTGCGACGGGAAACCTCAAATTTCTCACCTAATGAGTGTGCCGTTTCGTGACCATGCTGTAATGCCATTACAATGGCAGCAAGCCGATTTGTTCTGTTCATGTCAGCCACTCCGTTTCGATCTGCGCCGCCGGAAAGTGATGTCGTAGTTATATTTCTATTGTAACAACGAATAAGTGACATCATGAGTGTCACCAATCTTTCAACTGTTCATTATTTTATAATGGATCAGCATCAGGATTCACAAGCATGTTCCGGCAGGCTTTGTTAAAATGTGTTTCTCGTCCAATTCGCTTTGCATACTGATATTTCCTTCTATCAAAAAGACCACAGATCATGCCAAAAACCCGTATCCGGTGTAGACGGATACGGGAAGTAGCAGCTTTTGGCTTACAGAAGACGATAAAGGTCTGAAATCTATACCAATATCCTCGCTGAAGACAATAACAAGTATAAAAGGAATGAATATGTGACACTTTGTATCGCGGGAATTTCTATCACATTATATTATTCCGAATGATTTCAATTAAGCGAAATCGCTTATTTCATTTCGAGCAATTGCACTCCACGGGCTTCAATCTCAACACTTCCCGAAAGCCCACGATTGGTGAGCAGATCATGTGCCTTAGCTGTTCCCAGATCATAGGATTGTGTGGTTGCGTTATGGTTCATGACAAACAGGTAGGGTTTGCCGTCTTTGGTTCGTGCGCTTACTTCAACACCTTCTGGTGTCTCAAGCAAGGATTCTACGTTCTTGGTTGCTGCAAGCTGTCCCAGCAAACCATCCAGGAAGCGCTCATCCGGGTCGGATGCAACGTACCAGGCTTCACCTTGGCCAAAGGTATTACGTGTCACAACAGGCATGCCTTTATAAAAGTCGTCTCCATACTCCGCGATGACTTCGGCTCCTTCACTGTGCAGCAGGTCACACAGCATGCCGCAGCCATACTCTCCTTGAAGATCACCGTAGGTTTCTTTGAGGACAATGCGGTTCTTTTGCTCAGGCAGCAGGGCATCAATCTCTTCCACCCAGATTCCGAGCAGTTTACGAAGTTCTCCCGGATATCCACCTGTGGTCACGAGATCGTTCTCGTTGACAATGCCACTGAAGAAGGTCGTCAGGAATGTTCCACCTGCTTCAACATACTTCTCCAGTTTGGCGGCAAACCCTGGTTTAACCATGTAAAGAACAGGGGCAAGGACAATGTCGTATTTGCTCATATCCGTATCCACACTGATGATATCTACTTGTATGTTGCGGCGGAAGAAGGCTGCGTAGTATTTATGGATCTGATCCACATAGTTCAGGGCAACCGTAGGTCCGCTTGATTTTTCGATGGCCCACCAGTTATCCCAGTCGAACACAATGGCTACTTTGGATTCAACAGATGCATCCAGCGTGGTATCTCCAAGGATCTGCAATTCCTTGCCCAGCTCAGCGACTTCGCGGAATACACGTGTATTCTCATGCCCAGCATGCTCAATAACTGCACCGTGATACTTCTCACAGGCACCAATGGAGCGGCGAAGCTGGAAGAACATGATGGTATCGGCCCCGTGCGCAACAGATTGATAACTCCACAGACGCATGACACCTGGACGTTTCAGTGAGTTATATGGCTGCCAGTTCTGCTGACTTGGTGTTTGCTCCATCAGCATGAACGGTTGACCATCCTTCAGTCCGCGCATAAGGTCATGAGCCATTGCCGTGAAGCTGACGGGTGTTGCGAGACCAGGATAACTGTCCCAGGAGACGATATCCAAATATTTTGCCCATTTGAAATAGTCCAATTGCTTGAAAAATCCCATCAGATTGGTAGTAACGACGGAGTCCGGAATATGTTGTTTGATCGCATTATATTCCAATAGATAACAATCCAGCATGCTGTCGGAGTTGAAGCGAGAGTAGTCCAGCGAGATTCCCTGGAAGGTTGAATTGTTGTTACCCCAATGTTCGCTCAGGTTGCTCGGTAATACAATCTCGTCCCAATCGTAGAAGGTATGCCCCCAGAAATTCGTGTTCCATGCTTTGTTGACCTGTTCCAGAGTCTGATAGCGTTCTTTCAGATACACGCGGAACGCTTTCTCACAGTTGTCACAGTAGCACTCACCGCCATATTCGTTGGAGATGTGCCATACGAGAACCGCGGGGTGATCCTTGTATCGTTCGGCCAGTTTATCCGCAATCTTCTCAGCGTATTTGCGATAGGTCGGGCTGTTGGGACAGGAATTATGGCGCCCACCGAATTTGCGTTTGCGTCCATCGGCATCTACACGAAGCACGTCTGGATATTTCTTTGCCATCCAGGCCGGATGGGCAGCAGTGCTTGTTGCAAGGCATATATAGATACCGTTTTCATGTAAACGATTAATCAGTTGGTCGAGTTCTTCAAAACGGTATGTAACTTCATCAGGCTGAATCAGTGCCCATGAAAATACGTTGATTGTGGCAATATCAATGCCTGCCAATTGGAACATGCGCAGGTCTTCAAGGTGGGTTTCGTGATCCCACTGTTCCGGGTTGTAATCGCCCCCGTAGAACATTTTGGGCAGTTTGTTACTAATCAATGTGTTCACCTCTTGTATAAGAATAATCCTATACTATATGATACATATGACTTTTAAAATATAATAAAAGTAATGACTCATATAAGAATACGGAAGTTTACTTCAACTTATACCCAAGGAGGCATCCCATGTTTATCTCCCCCCGACATCAACGATATTTCATGACGTCACGTGATCAGCCGTTGCCCCTTTATATTGAGAGCCTAGGTTATAACGGCAATCAGGAGAAGGTGTCCAGACCTGTGGGGTATCCCTGTTACCATTGGCTTCAGACAGTAAAGGGAGCCGGAGAATTCAAGTTTGCCGGGTCCACGGTCGTACTGGGGGAAGCATCAGGTATTTTGCTGCCGCCAAATGAACCGCATGAATATGTGCGCGCCCAAGGAGAGTGGGAGACATTCTATATTACATTTGGCGGTTCCCAGTGTCCGGCAATCTTGGAGTCACTTAGTCTGGGTGAAGCAGCATTGCATCAGTGGGAGCAGAGCAGTTCGTTCAATGATTACGGCCAGGAAGTGCTGGATTCGATCAGAAGTGATCAGGATTTGTCGGGACTCGAGGCGTCAGCGGATATATATCGATTTCTGATTTTGCTCAAAAAACATGGCATGACCGGCAATCGCTCTTCGATCTCTCATGCCGTGGAGAGACTCGCTCCGCTCATTGCATTCATGGAACAGCATTATGCGAATCCTGAGATTGGTCTCGAACATATGGCTGACGTCACGGGGATCTCATCCAGACATCTGAACACCTTGTTCAAGCAGTCCTTTGGCATGACAGCCTACAGTTATTTCATTTTGCTGCGCATTCGCAAAGCCAAGGAAATCATGACAGGGGATACCGCCCTGACGATTAGGGAGACTGCGATTAGGGTAGGGTTTCGAGATGCTAGCCATTTTGTAGCAACTTTTCGCAGGATTGAGGGGGTGACTCCTGAACAGTTCCGTAATTTGTACTAACATGTACCCAAATGATCAAAAAGTGATGCCAGGAAGGTATTGATGCGTTAGGGTCATTACCGTTATGATGGTATCGATTCCTGAGATTCGAAAACGTTTAAACGGACCCATGTATCCGTTCTACTTGGAGAGGATGATTGAAGATGACAACAACTATACCCTTATGGGATCATGCTGCACCTTATGCAGCCCAGGGTCATGAAGACGAGATGCCACATTTGATTCCATTTATTCAGCCCGGTTCCGAGAGCGCTGTCATTGTATGTCCAGGGGGCGGCTATGGATTTTTGGCTGATCATGAAGGTGCTCCAATAGCGGAATTGTTGAAACGTGCAGGTATAAGTGCATTTGTCCTGAATTATCGGGTGGCGCCTCACCAGCATCCTGCACCGATAACAGATGGTCAGCGTGCCATACGTTATGTTCGTGCTCATGCTGAGCAGTATGGCATCAACCCTGCCAAGATTGCAGTACTTGGTTTCTCCGCAGGCGGACATCTCACAGCAACACTGGGAACGCTGTATGACGAGGGACAACCGGATCATGAGGACCTCATCGAACGCCAGAGTTCACGCCCGGACCGAGTTATTCTCTGTTATCCGGTCATTACGATGGAGTCCTATGGACATGCCGGTTCCCGTGAGAATTTGCTTGGGTCGGACGCCTCTGCCGAGCAGATCAAGGCTTTCAGTGCGGAGCAGCAGGTAAGAGCGGATGCTCCTGAAGCGTTCATCTGGCATACCAGCGATGACCAGGCAGTACCTGTAGAGAATAGCTTGCGTTACGCACTTGCATTGGGTGCGCATGGTATCCCCTATGACTTGCACGTTTTTGAGAAAGGGTCACATGGACTTGGATTGGCTGAGGACAACCACGCGGTTCGGGTATGGTCAGATCTGTGTCTCACATGGCTCAAGAATCAAGGCTGGTAATCACTGATTGGATAACAACTTAACGGTCTGATTAATCAATTATTCCTATATTAGCGCCTTGGAGCGAAGGAGAAAATGACGATGAAATTGCAGAAAAATGACAAGCTTCTGTTTATCGGGGATTCAATTACAGATTGTGGTCGGGAACATCCTGTAGGCGAAGGAAGTTCAGGTCTGGGCCATGGTTACGTAGCGCAAGTCTATGCCCTCTTGCGGTCCATCTATCCGGAATTGATGTTGCGTGTCCAGAATGTGGGTAATGGTGGAAATACGATTCGTGATCTGAAACAGCGTTGGGATCGTGATGTGCTTGACCTTAAACCGGACTGGCTGACGATCATGATCGGCATTAATGATGTATGGCGTCAGTTCGACAACCCATTGTCAACAGAATCACATGTGTTTCTTGAAGAATACGAATCCACATTGCGTGAACTGGTGGCTTCGGTTCGTCCCAACCTGAAAGGTCTGGTACTAATGACACCCTATTATCTTGAGGCTAATCCGGAAGACCCGATGCGGGCAACGATGGATATCTACGGAGAAGCGGTACGCAGGGTAGCGAATGAGTATGATGCGGTGTATGTGGATACACAGGCTGCATTTGCTCCATTTTGGGATCATTTCTATACGTCTGTGCTGACTTATGACCGGGTACATCCGGATGCAACGGGCCATATGGTATTGTCCAAAGCATTCTTGGATGCCATCGGATTCGAATGGTCAGGCGGCGTCAAATCTGAATAAGGACGTGAGGGCATGAGCGACGTAACTGTAGCAGTACAAACCCCGGCATTACTGGGGGAAGGTCCAAGCTGGGATGCGGAGAACAATCGATTATTGTGGGTAGATATTGAAAGCTTTAAGGTGCATGTGTATGATCCGGCTACAGGGCAGGACCAGGCTTATGATGTCGGTGAACATGTCGGGGCTGTTGTTCCCTATCGTGGTGACGAAGTTGTGGTTGCTTTACGCAGTGGATTCCATACGTATCACTTGCTTACGGGTGAGCTGCAGGCCATTGAAGACCCTGAACAAGATAAGGATACCAATCGTTTTAATGATGGAAAATGTGATGCGAAGGGCCGCTTCTGGGCAGGCACGATGAGCATGAATAATGAGAGCAAAGCCGGATCGTTGTATTGTTTGGAGCAAGGGCAACCCGTTCGCACAATGGTGCAAGGTGTGTCTACATCCAACGGTCTAGGCTGGAGTCTGGATCGGCAGACCATGTATTACATTGATACCCCGACACGTTCTATTGACCGATTTGATTTTGATTTGACGGCAGGTACGATACAAAATCGGACAAGTGTCATTCACATACCGGAGGAATTCGGTTTTCCGGATGGGATGACGGTTGATGGTGAAGGCATGCTGTGGGTTGCGCACTGGGGCGGAGGAAGAGTCACTCGTTGGAACCCGCATACATCAGAACTGTTGCAACAGATCGAGGTGCCGGCAGATCAGGTAACATCATGCTGTTTTGGTGGACCGGATCTCGAAGAGTTATACATTACAACAGCACGTATAGGGATTAAGGAAGAACGTCTGAAAGAGACACCGGATGCGGGCTCACTTTTTGTCATCAGACCGGGCGTTAAAGGGCAGGAGACTCACGCTTATGGTAGCCAGCAATAAACAGGTGCCAATTATGTTGTGAACCTTAGTGAACCTCTGCCTGGTTTGCCAGGAAAGAAACGATTCCATTTTTTTACTCTTATATAAAATGTCGAAAGGTGCTGTTCTAACAGCATCTTTTTTTGTTGTATAAACCAGTTTGAACACTGAAAATATTTTACAAAAATCGGAATTTCGACAGAGGGGTTTGGAGATTGCCAGCGAATGTTATTTATTGAAAGTATTATCCAGATAACCGCGAATCAAGAACAATTATGTAAGCGCTTAACAATATGACTGGAAGGGGGTGAGGCTTCTTGTATCAAGGGATGCATTGATTCGTCTGGCACGCCATCATCAGCACGATGAGACAGCGGGGATAGACCGAAATGCAGTAACGAAGTAGAAGAGGAGGATAAGTTGATATGAGAACGTTTATGGGGAAATTGCGATTGATGAGCCTGACGGTTGCTGTAGTAACCGCCTCGCTGGGAGGACTTGCTGGAACAACAGCGGCGGCACCAAGTGAAGCCTATGAGTGGAAAAATGTGGTGACGGGTGCAGGAGGCGGGTTTGTACCGGGCATTATTTTCAACGAGTCGGAAAAGGATCTGATCTATGCCCGTACAGATATCGGGGGAGCCTATCGCTGGAATGCGGCAGACGAGAGGTGGATACCCTTAACGGATTTTGTCGGCTGGGATGACTGGAACAAGAATGGTGTGGACGCACTGGCTACGGACCCGGTTGATCCCGATCGGGTGTATATGGCAGTTGGGACGTATACGAATTCGTGGGACCAAAATAATGGCTCCATCTTGCGCTCTACGGACCGGGGAGATACATGGCAAACCACAACACTTCCGTTCAAAGTGGGCGGCAACATGCCGGGACGTTCAATGGGAGAACGCCTGACCGTGGACCCAAATGATAACAGTATTCTGTATTTCGGTGCACGAAGTGGTCATGGGCTATGGAAAAGTACCGATTACGGTGTGACCTGGAACGAAGTCACAAGCTTCCCGAATCCGGGAAATTATGTGCAAGACCCTTCGAATGAATATACCAGTGACATCGTAGGTCTGGCATGGATTACATTTGACAAAACAACAGGTTCGGCAGGGCAAGCAACCCAGACAATCTATGTGGGTGTTGCAGATAAAGCTCAAAGCGTATATCGCAGCACAAATGGCGGCCTGACCTGGTCAGCTGTTGCTGGTCAACCTACAGGTTATATTCCGCATCATGGTGTGTTTGATTCAGACGGAAGCCTCTATATTACGTACAGCGATGGTGTTGGACCCTATGATGGGGCAAAAGGTGACGTGTGGAAACTGAATACGTCGACAGGTGTCTGGACCAACATCAGCCCTGTTCCAAGCAGCAGCACGGATAATTATTTTGGATATGGCGGATTGGCTGTTGATGCACAGAATCCCGGTACATTGATGGTTGCGACATTAAATTCCTGGTGGCCGGATGCCACCTTGTTCCGCAGTACAGATGGCGGAGCGACGTGGACACGCATATGGGAATTTGAAGGATATCCGAATCGGAAGTTACGTTATACACAGGATATTTCGGCAGCACCATGGCTCACATTTGGCACCAATCCTGCCCCACCCGAAACAACCCCAAAACTGGGCTGGATGATCGGTGATCTGGAGATTGATCCGTTTGATTCCGATCGCATGATGTATGGAACAGGTGCTACGATCTATGGAACGAAGAACCTGACAGACTGGGATGATGATGAAAAAATCAATATTTCAGTGATGGCGAAGGGGGTTGAGGAGATTGCCGTACTGGATCTGGTCAGCCCGCCAAGTGGTGCACATTTGATAAGCGGATTGGGAGATGTCTCCGGATTCCGTCATAACAATCTGGACCAGGCTCCAGCTACCATCTTTACGAGCCCGAACTATCCTTCCACAGAAAGTCTGGATTTTGCAGAGTTAAGTCCAAATACGATGGTTCGCGTAGGTAAAGCAGATTATGCTGCTGATCCCAATGCAAAATCCATTGGTTTGTCCAGTGACGGAGGTACTACGTGGTATAAGGCCAATGCAGAACCTGCCGGCACAACCGGAGGAGGGACCGTAGCCATCTCTGCGAATGGTAACCGACTCGTATGGAGCACATCAGATAAAGGCGTACAGTATTCGACTGGCGGCAATTCCTGGACGGCAAGTACGGGGATACCTGCACAGGCAAAAGTGATTTCGGATCGTGTCAATCCAAACAAATTTTATGGATTTGCAGCGGGTAAAATCTATGTGAGTGTGAATGGTGGTGCTACTTTCACGGCATCATCTGCGACCGGACTTCCAATGGAAGGAAATGCCGATCTGGATGCCGTTCCAGGTGTTGAAGGCGAACTCTGGTTTGCAGGTGGTAGTGAGGAAGAAGGTCCTTACGGATTATGGCATTCCACGGATTCAGGAGCGACATTCACAAAGCTTGCCAATGTAGAGGAAGCAGACAGTATCGGATTTGGTAAAGCCGCCCCGGGGCAGAGCGTTGTTGCGTTATACACGGTTGCGCAGATCGATGGAACACGTGGATTCTTCCGCTCCGATGACGGTGGTGCCAATTGGGTTCGTATCAATGATGATCAGCATCAGTATGCTCGTGTAACCACAATTACGGGTGATCCGCGTCTGTATGGAAGAGTATATCTCGGAACAAATGGCCGCGGAATTTTGTATGCTGACCGTGTTGGAGGTAACAATGGCGGAGGAGACGGCGGGGGTACACCAGTGACCAACTCTGCGATTACACCGGTTACAGCCGAATTTGATCGCAAAGCAGGGAATCAGGTTAATATTCCAGTCACGTTAACACTTAACGGGAATACACTAGCATCCATTCGCAACGGGAATGCAACGCTGGTTTCAGGTACAGATTACACGTTGACAGGCAATGAGGTCGTATTAAGTAAAAACTACCTGGCTTCACTGCCAAATGGCGCAGCGACGCTAACCTTTCAATTCAGCGCAGGCGCTCCTGCGACCTTGAATCTGCTCATTAAAGACACGACAGCTGCACCTGTTGGAACCATACGCATTGAGATGTTTAACAGTAACACTTCAGCGACGGGCAGCTCGATTAGTCCCAAATTCAAACTGACAAACACAGATACTACAGCCTTGAATCTGTCTGATGTGAAAATCAGATACTATTACACGATAAACGGTGAACAGCCTCAGAACTTCTTCGCTGACTGGGCGACTGCTGGCAGTGCGAATGTAACAGGCACGTTCAGTGCACTCAATCCGGTTCGGACAGGTGCTGACCACGTGCTTGAGATTGGATTCACAGCTTCCGCTGGAACTCTGAATGCAGGACAAAGCACAGAAATCCATACGCGCATCTCCAAGAACAATTGGACCAACTATACGCAAACGGATGATTATTCTTTTGCAGGTAGTCAGACTTCCTATACGGACTGGTCCAAAGTCACTGGTTATATCGCGGGAAATCTCCAATGGGGAATTGAACCATAAGTGAGTGATTTAACGAAATAAAGGATTGAAATAAGGGTCCTGATTCGCCAGATGATCAAATGGCGAGTCGGGGCTTCTTATTTTGTCGAAATATAGTGTAAACTATAGATAGTTACCATTGCTTAAAGGATCGTTTTAGGATATAAAAAGATGTACAATTAATTTAGAATTAATGTAACCGCTAACACTGGAAAGTGTTTATAACCGATATATAATAGTTGGTATAGCCTGTACAGATATAGAGGAAAGATTAGACAAGGGGGTCGCGATCATGAACCGGTTGTGCAAGGTGCTGATTGTTGACGATGAGTTTCTGGTAAGACAGGGCATAAAGCACCATATGAACTGGGAAGCGGAAGGATTTATCATTGTGGGTGAAGCTTCCAACGGTGAAGAAGGATTACAGCAGGTGAACCTGTTAAAACCGGATATTGTGATCACCGACATTGTCATGCCTGTCATGGATGGGGAAACGTTTGTCCGTACACTAAAAGCCAGTAATCCGCAGATTGAAGTTATTGTACTTAGCAGCTTCAGTGAATTCGAGTATGTACGTTCAACGCTTCAGCACGGGGCAGCCGATTATATACTGAAACCCAAGCTGGATACGAATGAATTATTGCAAGTCCTTCAACGCACAGCGGGTAAAATTCCGGAATTACAGTTCGAGCCGTCGCACGATGGCTGGAGACTTGGGCAACTGATGGAGAAGATGCTGTCCGGATTTACACTGGATGAAGATAGCGAAATGCCGATCATTCGAGATACCTTTCCGTATGAATCCTTTCGCTTGCTTGTGTATAAACCCGTGGGTGCTGGAGGGAATCCACTGAAGATGGATCAGGAGCAGATTGAGTCCAAGCTCCGCTGTGATCTGCCTGAAGTAGAATGTGCAATGGTTCCCGCAGAGGGTACATTACCTGTGATGCTTCTTAATGTCGATCCTGCGAGAGATGAATGGATGCTTGAACGGATCAGACAGTTGGCCAGTGAAAATGCAACAGGAGAAGACAGTCCTGGTTGGGTGCTTAGTGAAAGCTTTACTTCATTTGAACAGATGGGTGTTGTTTACCGGGAACGCCTGATTAAGCTGATTGAATATCGTTTCTATTATAAGGATCGACCAATTCTGGTGTATGGTGAACTGCCTCCAATGCATTCCGCAGGTTACCAGTTTAATGTGAATATGTTTTTGCAGCATGTGAAGCGTAACCGGGTCGAAGCGGCAAGGGAGTATTTACAGGATCATGCAAAAACACTTGGACGGGATTATATTGCCGATGTTTTTGAAATCAAATCATTTCTCGGTAACTTGATATTTAACGTGACCATTACCCTCGCGGATATGGATGTCCAGTCTGCCGGGCTGGAAGAGAGCAAATATACGTATTTTAAAAATGTGGACGGCGCTTCGAGTCTGGACGAAGTCATGACCGTGCTTGATCAATTCATGACGGAAGTTCAGGAGTGCACCGTTGGTGCGGGTGGAAAACGAAGTGATCCCAACATGAAGATGTTGCTGGATTACATGCATGAGCACTTTGATCAGCCGCTCGGGCTTGCTGAAGTAGCCAAGCACTTTCATTTTAATCCATCGTATTTATCCAGTTATTTCTCATCTCACAAAAAAGAAGGATTTAATGAATACTTGAATAAAATTCGGATTGAAAAAGCCGAGGAACTGCTCCGATCCGATGATGTAACGATCTCTGAGATTAGCAGTATGGTAGGTTATTCCGATCATAGTTACTTTTGCAAAGTGTTCAAAAAATTCACCGGATTATCACCAAGCCGATACCGGCGCAAATTCTGGGCATAAAGTCAGAAGGATAAGATCATGAAGAAATGGATGAACCAATTATCTCGTCTCGGATTGTTTCCTAAGTTGTTTCTGGTTATGGTGGTCAGTATTGTCCTCGTTTCTGTACTCATCTTATGGACGACCATTCACATGTCAACCAATCTGTTTACTGAGACGTTCAGTATCACAAACTCCAAGGTGCTTAATCAGATCAAAACAAATTTTGAATCCTTTAATGAGGCCATTGCTGCCGTATCGAATAATGTGACGCAGAGTGGATCGATCCGAGGATTCCTGTCCGAAGGAGATGCCGATTCCCTCACGATGGCCAAATCCTTCTATAATATGAGGGAAACGATGGATCGAATTCAATCCATCACAGAATCCTACGAAGTTGGGATAACAATTATCGGGATTAATGGACGGAGCTATTCCACGAATCGTGCTCACCTTCAGTTGTCCGTGGATGAATTGAAGCAGGAGCCAATTACGATGGAAGCCGCTGAGACGCCGAGTCGTCTTATCTTTGATGTTTACCAAAACGAGGCAACGCTCGGGAGTCAGCAGATGATCTCTGCGACGAAAGCGTTGACGGACCGAACACGCAGCCGGATATACGGTACGCTCTATGTCACGATGAGAGAAGACATATTCCGGCAATTTTACAGCAGCTTTACAAGTCGTGGCAATGATGTGGTCATTATGAATGAAAAAGGTGAGATTGTATCATCGAATCGTGAAGACTGGATCGGAACAACTCAGCTGGATTTGCTATCGTATGCCCGGGATATGAACAACAACTCTCCGAGAAGTATTAATGCTCGTGTGATGGATCAGGATAGCGTTGTGTTATCCGAGTATTTACCGTTCTATCGGTTTTATATTGTCAATGTAGTGGATAAGGATCTGGCGATGGGTCAACTTATCGACATGAAGACGGTTGCCCTGATCTGTGCAGCTATCGTTGTGGGGGCACTCATCCTTGTGTTTCTCATCACCAGCCAGATTACCAAGTCACTGCGCAGACTTGTGAAGCAGATGTCCAACATTACAAAAAGTGATCTGGACAACTATATTCCGGTGAGCGGAAGCTACGAGAGCAGGCAGCTTGGTCATGCTTACAATTACATGCTTGATGAACTGCATGATTATGTGGATCAGTTAGTACAGACACAACATGAACAACGGAACGCAGAGCTTGCGGCATTACAGAGTCAGATTAATCCTCACTTCTTGTACAATACACTTGCATCTGTCAAAGTTCTGGTGCAACAAGGCAACAAAGACAGGGCTGCGGAGACCATTAATGCATTAATTGGATTGTTGCAAAATACGATTAGTGATGTGAGTCAGACTGTTACCGTGGAACAAGAAGTCGAGAATTTGAAAAATTATGTCTTCATTAATCACGTCAGATATGGTGGCCGGATTAAAGCAGCTTTCTACGTTGCTCCGGATTGTACACACTATCATGTACCCAAACTGGTGATCCAGCCGTTTATCGAGAATGCATTTTTCCATGGATTCATCAAGAAAGAAACGGGTACGATTCATGTCATGGTTTCCAGAGCGGGAGAATCACTCATCTGTGAGATTATGGACAACGGGGATGGAATTGAAGGACTTGTCATGGGAGAAACGTTGCCCAATCCAAAGAACAATCGTCAACTATTCAGTGGTATCGGTATTCGCAATGTCCATGACCGTATTGAGTTATTATATGGTTCACCTTATGGTGTCACCATTATGAGTACGGTTGGGGAAGGAACGAGAGTCACCGTTACACTACCTTTAATCACGAGTTGAATCGAAACCCGATTCCATTAAATACACTTAAAATCGAGATCCCTCGCTTCTGTTTTCTACAGAGTCGGGGGATTTTACGTGTCAGAGGTAAAGCGGGTGAAATCATTTTTGTACTATTTCAAGATCAAGAAATTACAAAATCAAAAGAAATTACAAAAAACCAAATTTAATGCAAACGGTTTCTGTAAAGGTTTTCATTGTGGCAATAAGATGACAAATCCGTACAAAATTATTACTAACGAATGGAGATATGGGAATGATAAGATGAATACATCGAAAGCAACCGCTTTCAGAAAACGCAAACAAATTACACACAAAGAGGTCGAAGGGGAGTTGAATGTTTTGAAAAAAATGTGGGTATTGATGCTCGTTACAGTACTGCTGTTGTCCGCATGTTCATCCGGTGGCGGAGGTAAATCCGCTAGTGGTGGTGACGAAAAAACAAACGAAATCACGGTCTGGGCTTGGGACAAAGCTTTTAACGTAGCTGCAATGGAAACAGCAAAAGAAGCATATCAAAAAGCAAATCCTGATGTGAAAATTAACATCATTGAATACGCTCAAGCTGATATCATTCAGAAACTGAACACAGGTCTTAACTCCGGAACTGCCAGTGGTCTTCCAAACGTAGTTCTGATTGAAGACTATCGTTCACAAAGCTTCCTGAATGCATATCCTGATGCGTTCAAAGATCTGTCTTCCAGTATCACGGCTTCCGATTTTGCAGATTACAAACTCGGACCAACAGCGTTTGATGGCAAACAATACGGAGTACCATTTGACTCCGGCGTTGCTGGTTTGTACTACAGAACAGATCTGCTGGAGCAAGCGGGCTACAAAGCAGCTGACCTGCAAGACATCACTTGGGATGACTACATCCAAATTGGTAAAGACGTAAAAGCTAAAACAGGTAAAGAGCTTCTTTCTCTTGACCCGAATGACCTTGGTTTGATTCGTATGATGATTCAAACTGCAGGTAAATGGTATTCCGCAGAAGATGGTAAAACACCTGACATTGCTAATAATGCTGCTCTGAAAGAAGCGTTTATTACTTACAAAGCAATGATGGATGCCAACATTGTTAAATTGCACTCTGACTGGAGTCAATTCGTTGCCAACGCCAATAACGGTAGCGTAGCAACAATTCCTACAGGTAACTGGTTCTCACCATCTGTACGTCAAGAAGCTTCCCAATCCGGTAAATGGGCTGTAGCTCCAATACCGAAAATGGCTGGTCAAGCAAACTCTGTTCACGCATCCAACTTGGGTGGTAGCTCTTGGTATGTTATGAACAACGTTCCTGGCGCAGATCAAGCAGCTGATTTTGTAGCAAAAACATTTGGTTCTGACAAACAATTGTATCAAGATCTGTTGAACAACATCGGCGCAATTGGTACGTACAAACCAGCAGTTGATGGTGACGCGTATGCCAAAGCAGACGAGTACTTCGGCGGACAAAAAATCTTCACAGACTTTGCAAATTGGACGAAAGAAATTCCAAGCGTAAACTATGGTATCAACACATATGCCATTGAAGATATTCTGGTAGTAGAAATGCAAGCATTCCTGAACGGTAAATCAATCGATGACGTTCTGGCTGATGCACAAAAACAAGCTGAAGCACAATTAAACTAAGATACCCAAGGTAACTTATAGAACCCTAGGAAACATCGGAGCCGTCTCCCACGTCCGGCGCAAGTCGAACCGGATATGGCGAGAGGCTCCGTGGGTTCTACCCATGTTCCATGGAGAGAGAGGAGCCATACTGTGAAAGCCATGAATACAGGAGACAGTCTCCAAAAGAAAAATAATTTGACTGGATGGGCTTTTGTTTTGCTGGCTGTTGTCGGGATTGTTGCATTTTACTTCTACCCGATGATTCAAGCGCTGCTCTTATCGTTCAAGTCTGGTGTAGGAGCCAATCTTGAATTTTCGGGCCTTTCTAACTACAAAAGATTGTTAGTTGATACAACGTTCCGTACAGCATTATCGAATACATTTATCTACTTGATTATTCAAGTGCCTGTAATGATTATCCTTGGTTTGTTTATTTCCGTATTGCTGAATGACAGCACACTACGTTTCCGGAGCTTCTTCCGTACAGCGATTTTCTTGCCTTGTGTAACTTCATTGGTAGCGTACTCTGTTGTATTCAAATATTTGTTTGCACCAGATGGAATGGTGAATCAATTCCTGATGGGCTTGCACATTATTGGCGATCCAATTCAATGGATCACAGACCCGTTCTGGGCTAAAATTACGATCATAATCGCCGTTACTTGGCGTTGGACCGGATATAACATGATTTTCTATCTGTCATCCCTGCAAAACATCGATCAATCGATCTATGAAGCTGCAAGAATTGACGGAGCGAATGCTTTTACACAATTCTTCAAAATCACTGTACCTTTGCTTAAACCGATTATCCTTTTCACGTCCATCACATCAACGATTGGTACATTGCAAATCTTCGATGAGATCATGAATATTACCAAAGGTGGTCCAGGTAATGCGACCATGTCGATTTCACAATACATCTACAACCTTTCGTTCAAATATTCACCGGACTTCGGTTATGCAGCAACAGTGTCGTATTCCATCGTAATCTTGATTATTGTATTGTCCATCATCCAGTTTAAAGTGGCAGGTGATAATAAAAATGGCTAAAGCTAAAGCAAAACGGATTTTCACGTATGTGTTCCTATCCATCGTCGCCTTTGTATCCATTTTCCCTTTCTTCTGGATGCTGGTCAGTTCAACAAATGCATCAGTCGATGTCACCAAGGGTAGACTGCTGCCCGGTTCAGCTTTTATTGATAACTTCAACAAACTGATTGATTCGACAAATCTGGTACAGGCTCTCGGAAACTCGGCGATTATCTCTGTGGTCTCCACTCTCTTGGCACTGTTTATTGGTTCCATGGCAGGTTATGGTTTCGAGGTATATCGCACGAAGTCTCGTGACATTGTGTTTAATATCCTGTTGTTATCCATGATGATCCCGTTTGCAGCGATCATGGTACCACTGTATCGTATGTTCGCAACAATCTCGGGAGTTGCACCGGTTATCGGAATCAACACGATGGCAGCAGTGATCCTGCCAACCATCGCAACAGCGTTCCTGATCTTTTTCTTCCGTCAGAACACCAAAATGTTCCCGAAAGACTTGCTGGAAGCTGGACGTATTGATGGTTTGAGTGAACTCGGCATCTTCTTGAAGATCTATATGCCAACCATGAAAACAACATATGCAGCGGCAGCAATCATTACATTCATGAGTAGCTGGAACAACTATCTGTGGCCACTCATTGTATTGCAAACACCTGACCAACAAACGATTCCACTGTTGATCTCAAATCTGGGTGCTGGTTATTCTCCGGATTACGGAGTAATCATGACAGCAATCGTGATTGCAACACTGCCTACAGCAATCGTTTTCTTCATCATGCAGAAACATTTTGTTGCAGGTATGGTAGGTTCCGTGAAGTAATGAAAACAGCATAATCCGTGCAAATGACGGATGCAGGAAAGAAGAGAGGGCGCTGTTATGGCGTACCTCTGTCTTTTTTGTTTATGTAAAGCAAAAGGAAATCCAGCGTAAACCTTGAATAAGTCAAACTATAACGTTTTAAAGGGAGAGAGAGCCGATGAAAGCAACAAAGGCAGATATCAACTGGTTGGGGGACGTAAGTGTATTTGAGGTGAACCGTCTTCATGCCTATTCCGATCACCGTTATTACCAAACAATGGATGAAGCTGTAGGTTCAGGCGCGATGTCCATGCGTTATGATCTGAATGGTACGTGGAAATTCAACTATGCGATTCGTCCAGACAGCCGTTCTGAGTTTTTCTATACATCCGATTTTTCCAGTGAAGGCTGGGATGATATTGAAGTTCCGGGGCATATCCAACTTCAAGGATACGGACAGATTCAATATGTAAATACACAATATCCTTGGGATGGCCTGAACGAAATTCGTCCGCCGGCATTACCACAGGATAAAAATCCAGTTGGAAGTTACATTCGTACATTCCACCTGCCGACAGGTTGGGAGTCGAATCCGGTATATATTTCTTTCCAAGGTGTAGAGTCTGCATTCTATGTATGGCTTAATGGACAATTCGTAGGATACGGGGAGGACAGCTTCACGCCATCTGATTTTGACCTGACGCCATTCCTTCAGGATGGAGAGAACAAACTCGCGGTTGAGGTGTATCAACGCAGCACAGGCAGCTGGCTGGAAGACCAGGATTTCTGGCGTTTCTCCGGCATTTTCAGAGATGTGTATCTGTATACCGTCCCGACTGCACACGTACGTGATGTTCATGTTCGCACAGATCTGGACAAGTCCTATACCAACGGTACGTTGCAACTAGATTTGAAACTGGAAGGAAAAGCGGTTGCTGGAGCGCGAGTAGAGGCTGAACTTCGTGATCGTGAAGGCAATACCGTTAAAACGTTTGAATCCAAAGTTAACGATGGGCAAGTAAGTCTTCGTGAAGATATCGGTACAGTGAACCTGTGGAGCGCAGAGATTCCATACCTGTACCGTCTCTATATTCGTGTATATGATGCTGCGGGTGCACTGGTTGAGGTAGTTCCTCAAGCCGTTGGTTTCCGTACATTCGAAATGATCGATAAAGTGATGCACATCAACGGTAAACGTATCGTATTCAAAGGTGTGAACCGCCATGAGTTCAACCCGCGTCGTGGACGTGCAGTTACGAAGGAAGACATGCTGTGGGATGTTCGTACGATCAAACAGAACAACATGAATGCCGTACGTACGTCACACTATCCAAACCAAAGTCTTTGGTATGAGTTGTGTGATGAATACGGATTGTATGTTATTGACGAGATGAACCTGGAGACACACGGATCTTGGCAGAAACTTGGTGCTGTTGAGCCTTCATGGGTTATTCCAGGTGACAAACCGGAATGGCATGATATCGTTATGGACCGCGCTGTATCCATGGTGGAGCGTGACAAAAACCATCCGTCCATTCTGATCTGGTCTTGTGGTAATGAATCACACGGTGGTGAAGTCATCTACAAGGTATCCCAATACTTCAAATCAGCTGATCCAACACGTCTGGTACATTATGAAGGTGTATTCCATGATCGCCGTTTCGATGAAACAAGTGATATGGAGACTCGCATGTATGCCAAACCGGCGGACATTGAGGAATTCCTGAATGCAAACCCGACCAAGCCGTATATCAGCTGTGAGTACATGCATGCCATGGGTAACTCTATTGGCGGTATGCACAAATATACGGAGTTGGAAGACAAATATCCGATGTATCAAGGTGGATTCATCTGGGATTACATCGACCAATCCATTTATAAAAAAGATCGTTACGGCAAAGAATTCCTCGCTTATGGCGGAGATTTTGGTGATCGTCCATCAGACTATTCGTTCTGTGGCAACGGTATCGTCCATGCTGACCGTAAAGTAACTGCGAAAATGCAGGAGGTTAAATTCCTTTACCAGAACATCAAGCTGTTCCCGGATCGTGAAGGTGTTAAAATCGTGAACGGTAATCTGTTCGCAGATACATCTGCGCTGGAACTGGTATACAGCCTGGAGCGCGATGGACATGAAGTGCTGCGTGGAACATTGGAAGTCAACGTGGATGCCCAAAGCGAGACGATAGTGAAACTTCCGCTGGGTGCAGAAGCTCTGGCGGGCGGTGAGTACGCTGTGAACACTGCATTTGTGTTAAAAGAAGCTACAATGTGGGCTGACAAAGGCGAAGAAGTGGCATTTGGACAGTTTATTTTCACCCAGGATCAGGTAAATGATGCAGTTGAAGTCGACTTGAACCTTGTAAGTGATGTACAAGTTATCGAAGGTGACGTTAACATCGGTGTTCGTGCCGGCAAGACACATGCGCTGTTCTCCAAACAGTTTGGGACACTGGTTTCCCTGAAATTGTCTGGTCGCGAGACGATTGCTGTACCACCTGCACCGCTCTTCTGGCGTGCAATGACGGATAATGACAAAGGTATGGCGATGGGCTTCGAACTGGGAGCCTGGTATGCAGCGAGCCTGATGCCACGTTCTGTAGAGTGGAAAGCGGAACAGAAACCGGATCAATACCGGATCGAGTTCACGTACAAGCTCAACATTTCGGAGGATGTACAAGTGAAAGTGGTATATACCGTTCATGCAGATGGAAGCGTGCGTGTGCATAATGCGTACAAAGGTACAGCCGGATTGCCAAACCTGCCAATTCATGCATTGTCCTTCAGAACATCACCTGACTTCGAAAACGTGGAATGGCTTGCGATGGGACCCGAAGAAAATTATGCAGACCGCGCATTTGGCGCACGTCTGGGTATCCATGGCAGCAAGGTAGCTGATACTATGGCTCCATATCTGGTACCACAGGAATCAGGCAACCGTACGGGCGTACGTTGGGCCAAATTGACAGACAACGCGGGACGTGGCTTCAAAATTGAAGCATCCGGAACTCCGGTTGAGCTGAATGTTTCACCATATACGGCATTTGAGCTGGAGAATGCACAACATGCGTACGAATTGCCTCCTGTACACTATACGGTCGTGACTGTAGCGGGTAAACAAATGGGTGTTGGTGGTGATGACAGCTGGGGTGCTCCAGTTCATCCGGAATACCTGATCCCTTCGGACGGCGAACTGACATTTGAATTTGTCATTCGTGCACTGTAAGTAAAAGGATCATACAGAATAAAGAATGTATTCTATAAAGAACAGAGGTCTTCGCTATCGGAGGCCTCTGTTTTGTTATGTCAACGAACAGCTTGGGAGGCTTGGTATGAAACCGTTCTCTCTCCAACCTCGTAATGTACGAGACAGGAAACATAAGAGGGGGTTCAAGATGAGTACAAAAGCAAAGACAGGTATATGGGTGACGGTGTTGGTCTTCTTGGGTATCATAGTTGGATGTTTCATATGGTATTTCAATACCGCTTCGGGTGAACGTGCACTCAAAACGATGAGGTCCAATAACTCGGGTGGCCTGGAGAGGGTTGTTAAAGTGTACAGCAATAACGGTGAATTGATTCAGACCTATGATGGTAAGATTGACGTGGAAGATACGGAATACGGCAATAAAGTATTATTTGATCTCAATGGGAAACGTGTTGTGATCTATAATGCAACGATTGTTGTTGAAGAGAAGTAAGCGTAATTTGCCAGTCTTGACGAAGCGCTGGTTTGGAATTTGTAATGACACCTTATCTCTTATATGGTAAAATTAAGGAAATGATATAAGGGTCGGGTGAGATTTTTATGGTGGATATGTACCTCATAATCCTAGTTGCTATCTTGGGAATGATCCTGTTCTATAGCTTGATCGCTTATTTCTTGATTCGTTTCATTTCGAAAAAAGCTTTCAAGCTGACGTTAACCAAATATGAAATGATGGAGATTATGACTTGGCTCGCCGTGCTGATTATTACCTTCATGATGATTAAGAATGGTTCAATAAATCTTCTCTTGCCGGTTGTTGCACTCATCATTCCATTGATCAATTTACGACTTTCCAATCGAAAACATCGAGAGCTGAACTCGTAAGGTCTTGCTACGTTGGGGTAAGGCACAAGAGGGATGAACATAGGAAAGGTTGACGGAGATTACATTACTAGCCAACCTTTTTTAGTTTCATTCTGAATGTTGAAAATGAATAAGGAGGAGTTTAGTGGTGATTCTGGGCAGATCAACTGACACTTCAGGTTTAACGCAGCTTGCCAATCTTTCGGATGAGTTGCAGTCTGTTTTTGATCAAGCAGAAAGCAAATATAAAATAGTCGATATTGAACTCTTCTTTGTTTTCAGGTGTCTTCCTGAGGAATACGAGAGAAGGTCCACGGTCAGGCATGTGAAGAAGGAGAATGTCATCTATTTTGATCTGGTGGTCAGTGAGGATCGTTATAAGGCATTAAGCAAAAGCAAACAACGGTATGCGTTAAGCCATGAGTTTTATGCTTTTTTAAGTGAAAAGATCCAGAAATACAAGATTGAACATTTAAAAGTGAATGAGTTTATCGCAGATATGGGCATGTGGCTGAGGGAGATCGGATGGTTGCAGACTGAAGAAGAAGCAGAAATAAGTGAATTTGACGAAAAATATAACTAACTAAATAATGTGATATAAACAACAAAAATAGGCCCTCTTTCGAGGGCCTACTTTTCATGGGAGAGGAGTTAATTCGGCTCATGAGTTCATATATCAAATCGTGAAACCATTGGTAGATTAAGCTTTTCATAAAATATGGAGTAGAGTAGAAATGCTATTTTTGGGCACTTTTTGCGAAGTAGCTCGACAAGTTGGATTATCGTATAGCTCAGGTTAAACCTCTCTTTATGCTGGGAAGCCTTAAACCTTCCAAAAGATACCATCAAAGAATTAAGTTTGGTATGATTGGTTTTGGGAAGACAACCAGCATGAAGCTGCCTGAGGGGGATTTATTCCGTGTATGATATTTATGTAATCACAAATAAAGTGAACGGCAAAAGATATGTGGGATACACGTCAAAGGGATATGAGTCGAGATTCAATGATCATATCAAACAATCTCGTGGATCAAGCGAAAGGTATCTCTGCCGAGCTATAAGGAAATATGGGAAAGACCAATTTTATACCGAGTTAATTGAACAAGTCGAAACACTCGCGGAAGCTGCTGAAAGAGAAAAACACTTCATTGGAAAAATGAAAACCTTTGCTCATAACAAGGATGCGCATGGATATAACGCGACTTTGGGGGGCGAAGGAATGAATGGGGCGGTTTTCTCAAAGGAGACGAGGAAGAAAATCAGCGTCACCCACAAGAAGCGCGGAAGCTGGTCCGGGGAATCGAATCCTAAGTATGGAAAGGGACACCTTGTTAGCGGAATAAACCATCCTCTATTTGGAACTAAGATGTCAATAGACACAAAAGAGAAGATCGGTAATTCAAATAGAGGACGCTTAAAAGGTAACGCTAATCCATCTATAAAGGCTGTAATATGTTATTCCTTGGAGTGTTCAACTGGTTTAATTGAGAAATTCAACTCTTTTTTTGATTTAAGAGATTCATTTGAAAAGAGAGGTATAAAATTGAACCGTAGCAGTGTTCTTGCAGTCATGCGAGGCGGAAAAGGTCGAAAGACTTTTAAAGGTCATATGTTTTTTCGCCAAGATGTCACAGAACACCGAGTCCTAACTGAGATTGAACATAAATTCAAACACGGAATCATTGAACCAGTTGTAATGAAAGATCACAGACAAGGCAGTATCCATCCAAATGCAAAATCAGTCTCTTCTTATGCTGTGGACGTATCAAACGGAGAAATTCATAAGTTTGACTCGTGGTTTGATTTGAAAAGTTGGTTTGATGTTCGAGTCGGTTCCAAGACCAGTTATTCCAACTTATATAATGCCTTAAAAGGCAAGTATCGTCATACCAGAGGATACAAACTTTTCAGAGAAGATGTGACTGACAAAGATACGATGGATGATCTTTTATTGAAATACAACGAGGGCAGAACCTTCAACGACTAGTCGAAAGACGTAGGGCAAAGCGGCTCGAAACGGGAGGCATCCAAGCCTTCTTTTTTTATTGCTTGGATGAAGATATAGTCTGATCTGTATGGAAACATACAGCTGCCGAGTGGCGGCATGGTATTAGCACACCATGTGAACAGAAATGGACGCGATCAAGGAATTGACCATCCGAACCAAGGACCAATCGAAGACGACTTATGAAGGTTATAAGCTCCTGAACCTCAACGCTGAGCAATTCGAACAGGCCATAGCCGGAGGCGGAGAAAACGCGAAGAAAGCTACCCAGAAAATATTCCAAGCATTGTCTAAAATCCAGGACCCAATTAAGAGAAACGCCGCTGGTGTCTCCTTGTTCAGTACTCAGTTCGAGGATTTGGAGTATGAAGCGATCAAGGCCATGGGCGAAGCCCGTAGCCAATTCGATAAGACTAGGAAGACCATGGATAACGTCAAAAATGTCAAATTCAACACCCTGGGCATGGCGTTTCAGTCCATCGGACGTTCGGTTGAGATGGATTTCATTCAGCCCTTAGGTAAAAAGTTGTTGCCGGTTCTTTCCAAAGTGGCAAAGTGGTTCCAGTCTACTGATGGCAAGGCGTGGATGCAAAACATGCAGGACAATATTCAAAAGATCATCAAAAAGGCTGTTGATCTGTACACAACGATTAAGAATAACTGGTCAGGTGTAAAAAGTATTGCTCTGTCTGTCGTAGCGGGAATTGCAGCTATGCAAACAGCATTTACAGCATTAAAGATAATTGGCAGTATTAATGCCCTTATGAAAGCATATAAAGCTGGAACACTTTTAGCCTCAGCTGCACAATGGGCTCTGAATGGAGCTATGCTCGCTAATCCAATTGGCATAGTGATAGTTTCCATAGGTGCGTTGGTAGCGGCTATCGTCCTAGCAGTAACACACTGGGACTCCATTAAAGCTGCGGTGGGTCGATTCTGGACCGCTGTACAAGGCTGGTCGGGTGGTATTGGTGCTTGGTTCTCCGAACGGTGGAACGAGGCTTACAATGCGGCTACAACGGCGTTTAGTGGCCTGACAGGTTGGTTCGGTGGAATATTCGAAAGCATCAAAGGAACATTCAACAGCGCAGTGAATTGGATAATCGAAAAACTGAACTGGGTAATTGAGAAGGCCAACGGGATCAGCTTCGACATCCCGGACTTCTTAGGAGGCGGAACTATCGGGGTAGACATCCCGAAAATCCCAACGGTCGGTGGGTATGCAACAGGCGGATACGTCAACAAACCTGAGCTTGCTTGGGTCGGGGAAGGCAGATCAGCGGAGTGGATCATCCCGGACAACAACTCTCCTAAATCACAAGGATTGTTGGATGCTGCAAACAGAAGTATGGGTTACTCTCCGGCACCTTCTAGTGGAGGTATGAACATCGTGTACAGCCCTAATATAAACATCAATGGTAACGCCAGTAAAGCAGATATTGTTGCAGCTCATGACGCTGGCCGCGCTTCATTTGCACAGGAAATGGCTCAATGGCAGAGACAAAGGGAAAGGGTGAGTTTTGGATGACACGATGATTGGTGAAATGAAAGTTTTGTACACAAAGAATAATAGAAGAATTATAATGGGCATGAAAGGCTCTGTTGATGGTTTATCAGCAGAGCCTTTTATTGATATACATAACTAGTAGTCATATATTAAAATAGAAACATTATGAGTTTTGAGGGGGGATTTTACTGGGACACCCGTCAACTAAAAGTGGTATTCCTGTACATAGTGCGCTATCACATCTAAAAACTGCTTCTACATGGTACCGGTTTCCGCTACACATAATAGTTGGAGATAATTTCAATTCACTAACGAATGAAGAAAAAGAATTTATCCTTCTACATGAAGAAGGTCACCTAACCTATGGTCTCGTCCCTCCTGGAGAGTCTTGTGACAAAGAACTCGAAATAGAGCATAATTGCGATTTGTACGCTTTGGAAAGATCTAATCTTGATGCTGCGATCGGAGCCATGGATAAGATGATCGCCAATTCTATAAAATTGAAATTTACAACAAAAATAAAGAATTGATTAAAATAATCAACATCATTATCATTTTGAGGAGGGAATAGTTTTGTCGATAAACTGGAAAGTTAGTTGTGAAATACATATTTTTCATTATGAAAATTTCAGATTAGAGCCTGTCACAATAAAGTTTAAATCATACACATGTAACGTTTCTTTTATTTCTGGGGATTATTCTTCAGAGGAGGTTGGTGGACTGAATGAAGGATCAAGGAGCATAAGTGCTATAGAATTTTCTATCAGTAATATTGATAAAAAAGTGGATAAAGTAGAACAACTCATAAATGATGAAGAGAAACTTGCGAAAACAGTGTTGAATATAACTAACCTTGTCGCTAGAGTGGTCCGAAATGAAGGGGTTTGTACGTCAATCAATGAAGTCTCTTTTGATGAAAGAGAAGATTTGCATAATGTTTTCTATAAGTTGGGACTTGTAAACCCATTAACTAATTCTGAATACAAGCCTAATTTGGAATCTATGTACGTAAGTATAGCTAAGAATGAAAGATTAAATCGTGTCAACATCGGCACTGCTCATGTCAATTATGAGACCTGGTATGAAGAAGTAAAGCCTGCAATAAATACGGACTACATAACACCTCCGGAGAGAGTTTTCTTTGTTAATGCTTTGGAACAATATAAGAACAAAAATTACCGAATTGCGGTAATCGAATCTACGATATCTCTTGAAATTGTACTAAACGGTTTCTTGAGTGCTTATATGAGAAACTATAAGAAAATGACAGATGAAAAAGTGAAACAGTTTTTAAGTAAAGAAGTGGGCCTAACAGCAAGAGTAATTGGTTTGCTGCCCTTAACCATTAACGAAAAATCCCTAGAGGATATTGACTTGAATTCTGTATTAAAGCTAATCCAGTGGAGAAATAAGATTGTTCATGCTCTCGGTGATATTCCAAAGGGGATAGAAACTGATGTCTTTGCAGATTCTTTTAATAATGTGCTTCAACTTATTTTATTACTTTCACATAAAAAAGAGATTGTGGAGTCTAGTAAAGAGATAAAATTAGGAAATTCAATAATGCTTCCTTAGATCCATAACTTACCGCCTCAATCCTTTATGGCAAACCGCTATAATTGGGTTGAGGTGTTTTTTATGTTTATTAGTCCTATGTTACTTGAAACGTCACCGGGACCATTCTCACATTCGGAATACATTTTTGAGCCTAAGGTCGATGGACACCGGTTGATATATTCGCAACAATCCGGCAACGTCCGGTTATATACACGTCACAACAATGATTGCACTCGGCAGTACCCTGAATTACTACTGCCCTTTGACTCTGACATCATCTTGGACGGAGAGGTCGCTTGCACCGATCCAGAGACAGGACTGAACGACTTTGAGGCAGTCATGAGCCGGTTCAGCACTCGGCAGCACTCAAAGGTTCAGCAACTCATTAAGACATTGCCTGCCACGTTCGCTATATTTGATATCCTGCATTACAAAGGACAGGATCTCCGTAAGCTCGCTCTTATAGAACGCAAGGCTATTCTGCAAGGGCTCCAACTACCGTCTAATAGCTTTGGAGTGGTTCCGCATATTGAAGGCGCAGGAGAGGCCCTATACGCCAAGATAGAGGCAATGGGCATGGAAGGTGTAGTTGGCAAGCATAAGGACAGTCAGTACGTCAGCAGGCGGTCGAGAGAGTGGCAGAAGGTCATTAACTGGTCATATGCCGATATATTCATCACAGGATACAAAAAGTCCGAATTCGGGTGGCTTGCTGCTGTTCCAGATCCGTCAGGCAAGATGCGCCCGGTAGGAATCATCGAGCATGGCCCGAGTCCCAAACATAAGCAAGCTTTCCGTGGTGTTTGTCAGCAGCTTGTAACGGGAGAGGATAAGAACCACGTTTACCTGGAACCAAGGATACAAGCCAGGGTCAAAATGCGTAATTGGACCAAGTCCGGCTTGCTGCGTATTCCCGTGATTGATCAGTTTATAGTGTGATTATATATTGTAAGGACAATACAGGAGGTGCTTTGTATGTGTGGTAGATTCACAATCACAGATCCCTTGGACGCAATAATGGACAGATACTATGCATTTATAGCTGATGGCTTTGACTACAAACCTAATTACAACGCAGCACCCATGCAGTACATCCCAACGATAATCGGTAGCAAAGACGGTAATCGATTAGGCTCGCTCCGGTGGGGACTGGTACCCGTTTGGGCCAAGGATGACAAGATCGGGAATAAGTTGATCAATGCCCGGGCCGAGACTTTGGCAGAGAAGCCAGCTTTTAAACGTCTGATCAGCTCCAAGCGCTGTATAATCCCGACAAATGGATTTTATGAGTGGAAAAAAGAAGGATCTGCAAAGCAGCCCATGCGCATCTTGATGAAGGATGATCGCTTGTTCTCGCTTGCCGGCCTGTACGATACTTGGACAGATCCGGACGGGAACAAACTGAGCACATGCACAATCATTACTACTGAACCCAATAGTCTTATGGAAGACATCCACAACCGCATGCCTGTCATCTTGCGCCCTGAGGATGAGGCGGAATGGCTTGGAAAAGATAATGATGATGTTCAGTCACTACTTGGCTTGCTCAAGCCATATGAAGCGTCTGCGATGCGTGCATACGAGGTACCAAAAGAAGTGGGCAATGTGCGAAACAATAATGAGGATTTGTTGAAGAGTATTCTTTAACTGAGAAAGTGCCCCGACATCAGACATCATTCGGGGTCTTTTTTGTTTCAACATAATTTTTTCTGGCTTGGGAATAATATTTCGAGTAAAAATTATGAAGGAGCGATGAAACAGTGAATATTATAAGTCAAGCTGATTTCGACAGAACCTCAAACGTAATTTGTCCAGTTAGCAATGCAGTGTCAGATGGGTATGTAAAGATCATTGCAAGCGGTGAACTAGCTGCAAACAATGCTGATCACAAAATATTACTAAGAATAAATGGGGCTAAATCTTCTTACAAAAGTTATTATTTGATGACTGGTAACGACAATGAAGCGGCATGGGACGAAACAGGGATATTAATCGGAAGAAACGGTCGGCATTCGGATGCAAATTTCTTCTTTGAAGTAACCTTATCTGTTTTTTCAAAATCACAAAAGATTCTTAGCAATGGATGCGCAAATTCTATCAATGGAAACAACTCGTTACTTGGATTTGAGAATCACGGGGCTTTCATAACCAATCAGCCTTTATCAAGTTTAGAAATAGTGTTTACTGGCGGGGTTTCCACCGGTCAATTCAGAGTGTATCAATTCTAATAAAAGGAGCGCCTCATCTATTGGGGCGCTCTACCTCGTTTTTTAATCTAAACTCAAATGTTTCTCTTCAAATACCTCTTGCCCATGATCTTGACAGCTAGTGTACTATACCCTTCTACAATCCCTCCATAATCAATTAAAGTGTTTGAATTCTCCAATACATGCCAAACCGCTACCCTATCCTGACTTAACGCTGCCGTGACCACAAATCACAGTCAACCATGATCAGATTAATTCGAATACAGTAGCTAAAGCATTCAAGGCAGAAATTGCTAAAGTGGTTCAGTCCGAATAAAGAATATTTACAACATATACCAATTCATTTATAATGCTTATAGAATAAGTACAGTCCATCTCCGTTATCGTCTACATACTGGCGGGGTGATTTTTTGTTGATTCTAATAAGGTGAAAAGGGGAATCTGGTTTGAAAAAAGAAAATATTTTGATGTGGTTTGGTTCAATAATAGCTGTGATTACTGTTTTCGTTCCATTCGCTATAATTTATTTCACTAAAGCACCATACACTGTCGACAGCTTTGGAAAGCTGGGGACAATTGGAGATTTTTTTGGGGGCACTACAGTAGGTCTATTATCTTTGGCAAGTATTAGCTTTGTTACAGCCGCAATTATCATGCAAAAAGAGGAGCTGAGGTTACAACGTGCTGAGCTAAAAGCAACAACTGCTGAGTATAAGATAACAAACGCAACAATGAGAAAACAACAATTTGACAGTACATTCTTTAATATGATTAATCTGCATCATAATATTCTAAAGGAAATAACTTATCAAGAGGGTACTGGAAGAGATGCCATAGCTTTATTGTTTAAGAGGGTGAATGAAGAATATAAGTCAGGAGTGTTAAACTCTTATGAGTTAGAATTAAAAGAATTAATTCTTGTGAGTAGCAAAACAACTGTGGTGAATGATTTTCTTCTTAAGTCATTTATTTTTAATAAGAAACAGGATTACATACATGAAATTAGAAAAAAAGCAGAGAATGGTCGAATTAGAGATTTTGACTTTATATCGAAACAATATGTTATTAAGAATGTGGAAACCAAAATAAACGATATTAAAAATGACATAGATGGACGTTGGCTCGAAATAAAAGAAAAGGAAAAAAAAGACTTTGATTCATTGCAAGAAAACAAGTCATTTTTAAATAAAATATTGCGTGAAGCTAATTTTGAAGAATTGATGAAGGCTAGTGTGCAGAATGATTTTATTCAAACTTACACACAAGACACTTTACTTAGCCCTCTGAATTATCTAAAAATAAAAGCATATGAAACTGTATATAATGAAAATGAGAATTCTATAGGCCACTATTATAGGAATTTGTATAGGATAATTAAGCTAATACAGGATGAAAAATTCGTTGAAGATGTGGTAAATAATGAAATAGAGAAGAAAAAGTATAGGGGCATTTTACGTGCACAGCTTTCATCTTTTGAATTAATGATGTTATTCTACAATGTCGTATATTCCCAAAAAGGCGAAAAATTTAGATCATACTTAATGAATACTAATTTTTTCGATGATCATTTAGTGCAATCTGACTTCATATGGGCGAATGATAAGGAAGAGTTGAAAGTAATTAATGCTATTCAGTAAAAATATCATAAATGAATTGTTTGAAGCCTATACTATAGGCTTCTTCTTATATTGAAATCTAGTTGATGTACATGATTTGAGATTTCAATTACACTATTTTGTAGTAAATACTAGGGAGGAATTGGATTGACTACCAATGTTAAAGATCAAGTAGAAAAACAAGAGCAAGAAGCCAAAAAAGAAGAACTAAAAACTTGTTTCATTGTAATGCCTATTTCGAATGCAGATGGGTACGATTCAGGGCACTTTAATAGGGTTTATGACTACATAATAAAACCAGCTTGTGCTGCTGCTGGATTCAAACCATCGAGAGCGGATGACACCAAGCACACAAACACAATTATCTTGGATATACTAGATCAAATTGTGAAAGCAGACATGGTTCTATGTGATCTAAGCTCGAAAAATCCAAACGTTATGTACGAGCTGGGGATAAGACAAGCATTTAATTTACCTGTTGTATTAATTAAAGATGATGCAACCCCGAGAGTCTTTGATACATCAGCACTGCGAGATATTGAATATGATCGTGCTCTACGGATTGATAATGTAAACGCAGTGGTGGCTCGTTTAACAGAGGCTATAAAGGAAACGTATCGTATGAAAGATGATGATACACATTCTTTAATAAGTTTGCTGAATATTCAGCCTGCGACACTCCCTGAGAAAAAAGAAATAAGTCCGGATACTGCAATTATACTTGAGGCAATAAGAACAATAAAATCTGCTCCTCCAGTGAGAAAAAAATCGAATCTACTGGTGTGGGATGAGGAAAATAATCGAACTGAAGAGCACAAGTTTAATGAAATCTCGATAGAAGAGATGCTCTTAAATGGAGATTATGAAATTAAGCACAATGTCTTTGGTGTCGGAGAAGCTGTAAGTTATAACACAGAAAACAGAGATGTTACAATATCTTTTGTGAAGGATCAGTTGAAAAAGAAGTTTGAATATCCATATAGTGAATTGTACTTCACTAAAAGACTATAAAATTCGCGTGAAATGAGAACAGGTGATAAACCTGTTTTTTTGTTTTTCTAAATGCTCTTGTAAAAAAAAACGGCATTGCCGTATATTTATGACAGGCTATTAAACAGGAAAATTTAAGGAGGAATGAGCATTGACCTTGAATCAGTACCGAGATCTGGCGGACCAACTGGGAGGAGAGGTCGGAGAGCGGATCGCAGCACTGGTCGAAGAGTTGGAAGAGTCGAGAAAGATCATACGTTGGAAAAAGTACCCTCCTCTCCTTGGAAGTAAAGAGGTAGCGGAACAGATTGGTGCAGACCCTAAGAATATGCATCATGTCCGCAAGAACAAGATGTTCCCAGAGCCTGACGTTATGGTTGGGACAAGGCCGTTCTGGTTTAAACCGTCGATTGATGAGTACCAGGAACGAATGGAAGAGTGGAGAAACAAAGACAAGCCAGATTAGGAGTTTGGGTCCCTCTGAGAGATGAAAACTGACTACGGGTGCTCGCGAGCCCGAAATCCGTTCAGATTTTAAAATTTTATTTTTCTTCCGCTTCTTTTAGCCTCAGGCCAAATCTGGGGCTTTTTGAGCGTGTTTCTTCAAATAATGCACCAAGTTAGGGTGTGATGGAAAGGAGTATTAAAACGGAAGTCAAGGACAGAAAATTGTTAAAAGGAAAACGGAAGAGGCAAAGATTCCTGATATCTTTTTGTGTTAGGAAGGGGATTCTCGTTAATAGAGCGAAGGTAATGTTTTAGAAGGAGGAGGTTGCCTTGCTAAGCATAGTAGATTACATAGCTAAGAGAAAGAAAGAGGACGGTCTTAATGAATTTAATTACCAGGCGAAGGCAGAAAATACGAGTATCTGTGTAATTATGTGTTTGAGTATTTCAACAATTATCTTACTGAAAGTGCATCAGATGAAAAAACATATCTCCAGTCTGAGAAGCTTGAGAAGTACCGGGGGCAGCTAGCACAGCTTGATTCTGAAACGGCTGAGTGGCTCGTTCAACTGTTCGATAATCATGGTAAAATGCTAAATCATGCTATTAATAATTTTCTGAAAAAACAAGAGCTATTTCTGATCTATAATTCTGATGCTGAATTCCGGAGTGTTTCCTACGAGTGTTACACTTTCTTGAGTAAAAAGCATCCTTATTTAAGAGATCATACTGAGATGTTATTCATTTATATCAAAGAGCATCATGGGATCAAAAGTCAGGAAAGAAATGGAGTTAAAGTTCCTTATATTAATGAAGAGATAAATAATTGGCTGGAAGAGACATCGAGAAAGCATCAAGTGAACTTATGGAAGTTTACTTACGACTGGGTGATTAAATTTTATGAAGAAGAGAAGTTGTGGCCAGCAACACATAGAAAAAAAAGTAATGATTCTTGGAGGAATTACGAGTATGACTACAAGCAAAAGAGTAATCTTTTCAATCTAAATGAATTGTATAGAAGGTTGCCTAAGAAGTCCTTCATTCGAGGCAAAAAGCAGGAGTTGGAGATTTTGATGATGTACAACTGGCTTTTTGATGTGGTTGGAGATGAAGAGTATTGGGACGAATACATTTCTAAAGTGATCGAGAATTCTTAATCATTATATAAGGGGAATAAATATGAAAGTGAGTCCGGAGTTGATGAAGCATCTAAACGAGCTATTGGACACTTACACACAGGAAGTGAAGAGTGCGGGGTTAAAGCCGTCTACAGAGAAAACATATCTACTTCACGCCGATCATTTCGTGCGCTGGTGTAACGGGGACTTTGTCCCTGGTGCTACATTAAAAAAGAATAACAAATAAGAATATCAAATTGATGGAACTAAATAATAAGGATCTTCATTAAACGAAGGTCCTTATTTCTGTCCGTTAAACGGTCAGGATGTATAGTGTATATATAAGTATTATAAGAACAACGTACTCGTATTTTGAGTCTGGCAGAATTTCATATCATCCTGATCGGATGATGAGTCCCCTCGTATCTATCTCCTGTTAGTATCTGTTACCCCCGACCTTACTTGTAGTAACCCCGCCGACTTGTACTCACTTTATGAGTATGTAAAAATTCTACATCTGTCAGATTGACAGCTAGAGAAATTGATTGGCGCAGTAAACAGTCCATAAAAACTAGAAGGAAGAGTAAGGCGCAAGATATGTGATTTGAAATCACATGGTGGAGAATGGAAGAACCGACGAAAAAGATATTATCCACTTAAACGGATAGTATCGAATAGGTGATGACCGTCAGATTGACGGGTATGAACCCACTCCTCCAAAGAAAATAACAATTGCAAGAAAAAGAAAACAACCGGAGGAGGTACTTTCAAAGCACCCCCCATGTCGAAGATGGGAGTCATAGTAATAAGGTCATCGGCTGGATGTGACATCAGGTTTGTAGAGAAATACCCTGGCGATTGGTGGGCTGTGTTTGCTGGTGTTGCTAATGCACTTGGATTAAAAGCATTAAGGTTAAACAGCGCTTATTAGACGACCTACTTTTAAAGTATACCGTCGATGATTCAATCAATCGGGTGTGTGGTGCACTCGGAATCACGATTGAGATCAAGCACGAAGAACCACAGACTTCTGAACCAGAGGTGTTGGTAAATGAACACTCGCATTGAAAGTTGGCTCGGTCATGAGATTCGATTCGTTGAGGAAATACCTGGTGAGTGGTGGGCAGTTGCTACTGATGTTACTAAAGCACTGGGCATCAGAAACGCCGCTCAAGCAATTAACGGAAACACAAGGTCAAAAAGTAAAGGGCTACCTGGTAGTCAAAAGGGTGTATGTAAACTAGCTACCCCTGGTGGTCTGCAAGATGTTCTCGTTGTAAACGAACCTGGTATCTATAGATTAATTTTCCGAAGCAATAAGTCAGAGGCCGAAGATTTTCAAGATTGGGTGTTCGAGATCATTAAGACGCTACGCCAATCAACAGGTCTCGAAGGATTCCAAGTATTTCGAATGCTCGATAAGAAAAAAAACGCACCCAATTCGCACCCAATAACGGATTGAGTAATGACATCAATCGTTAGGTATAGATAAAAACCTTGATAAATAAGGATTTAGACAACAAAAAGAAGCCCTCTTTCGAGAGCTTCTTTTTCATGGGAGAGGAGAAACCGGACGAAGAGCTTATGGGGAAACGTAAGTCTTCTCCGCGGTTGTCTACGACACTTGTGATGTCGATAATTATAGAATCGCCCGATTGTTTCCTTTTTATACATATGCGTCAATAATTCGTCAACAATTTTCCAAGGGAAATGAAGACCGCACATTTTTCAAACCGAACCCGAATGTGGTACGATAGTCGTATCAATAAACTTACATAGAGAAAAGGTGACTCGTCAAGTGAGAGTGGTATCTGGGAGTGCAAAAGGCAGGCCGCTGAAGGCTGTTCCTGGCACGGGTACGCGGCCAACCACCGACAAGGTGAAGGAAGCGTTATTTAGCATGGTTGGTCCTTATTTTGAGGGCGGCACAGCATTGGATCTGTTTGCAGGCAGTGGAGGTCTCGGTATTGAGGCGCTGAGCCGCGGCATGGACAAGGCTGTTTTTGTTGATTTGGAATCGAAAAGTATTGAAGTCATCCGCATGAATCTGAAGGCAACCAAGCTGGAAGACCAGGCGGCCGTATATCGTAATGATGCAGGTCGAGCATTGAAGGCACTCGCCAAGCGAGGCACAACGTTTGATCTGGTGTTTCTCGACCCGCCATATCGCATGAAGAACGGGCACGAGTTAATGCTGACCATGCACGAACTGGAACTTTTGGAACCCGAAGCAACCATCGTGCTTGAATATGAATCCAAACATGATTACCCTGAGCAATTCGGCCCGTTTGAACAAACGCGCAAGGCTTTGTATGGGGAGACGGCAGTATCCATCTATTATTATGCGCCAGAAGCAGTTGAAGATGGAGAATCCATTACACCGGAAGAGGAGGCTCCTCATGACTGAAATGATACATCGACAGGAACGGATCGCCGTATATCCTGGAAGTTTTGATCCCGTAACGATGGGGCATCTGGATATTATCGCCAGAGCGTCGAAGCAATTTGATCGCGTCATTGTGGCTGTGTTGAACAATATGAGCAAAAATCCGCTGTTTACGGTGGAGGAACGCAAGGAATTGATTACGGAAGTAACCCGCCATCTACCCAATGTGGAGGTGGATAGTTTCCGCGATCTGACAGCCAATTACGTCCGGCAAAAGGAAGCTCAGGTCATCGTTCGTGGTATACGCTCGGTAACTGATTTTGAATACGAGTTGCAATTGGCATCGACCAACAGCAAGTTGAACCCGGATGCGGAAACGATATTTATGATGACAAATCCGAAGTATTCCTATTTAAGTTCCAGCATCGTCAAAGAAATCGCTCATTATCATGGAGATGTTACAGATCTTGTCTCACCTGAAGTGGAAGCTGCGCTCCGTCAGAAAATCAGCGAGAAAACCGGCGGTTAAACCAGAAGGTAAGACCTGATAGACTAACCATGACTGCAAGAAGTAACGCAAGTCCCATGCATGCAGCAGGGAAGACGCTCCAAATGGTGTTGATCGTGTATGTGTTACCTGGACTATGTATGAGTAGCCAACCGAATGGTGCCGAGAGGTCCTGCTCTGCATTCGTCTGTAATGTGGTCCAGACTTCTGTGCTATAACGGGTGAACGGCATCCATAGGAACAGACTGATGAAAAAGGCGATTAATCCATGAGTCAGACGAACTCCGGCAAAGTACAACATCGATTTGCTGCCCGGACCAGTTGTTTTCAAGACAGCAGAGACTTGCAGATGGGAGCATAAACCACCCCATCCCAGAACGGCTGCAAGTAGAGACATGAGCAGCATGGGTGTTAATGAAGTCTGGCTCAAATGATAGGTGCCTAGGTGAATCTCAAAGAAAGCTGGCCACAGCGCAGCAGAGGACCCGGGGGTCAGATAAAGGGAGACCAGCCGGATAAATACGGCAAAACCGATCATGTATCCTCCAGTCATCATTAAGGTCTGCACAGCTTGGGATACAGTGTCACCTAACAGTTTGCCAAATCCTCTTCCATCACGACTATGGGCTTCTTTGGCTGCAATCATCATATCAGACCATATACTGCGTCGTTTGTTCGTAGCATGGTGGGGGGCAGATGAGCGACTTGTGGAACTTGCAGGACTTGCAGGCTGAGAATCAAGAGAGTTCTTATCTGCTTGTAAGGCTGTCGAGCCAACCCTGTCTTTCTGTTTACCCGGTGCTGGCAGGAGACGTGTGGCAAGAATGGCAGCAATCCAGCCGCTGATCCAGTGGACCACGAGTAGAAAATATCCGGCCGCTGGCTGGTGGAGAAAAGCAGCACCAACGACCAGTATGATCATCATTGGATTGGCAAAATGAGATGCCGCCGCAAGGACAACCGCCTGCTTGGCGGTAATTTGTCTATCCTGAAATAAACGGGATACCGCATCTGCTCCTGCGGGGAATCCGCCGCACATGCCAACGGCAATCGCCAGACCTGCGTTGCCTGGGAGTCTGAACCAGCGTTGCATTAACGGTCCAAGCAAGGCGCCGATCGCGTGGGTGAAGCCAAACGCAGTGAGCATTTGGGATAACATGAGGAACGGGAGCATGGCAGGGAAGATGATTTTCCACCATATATCCAGACCTTGAATAGAGGCGTCAAACGCTTCTTTGGGGGAAGCAACTACTGCAATGACCAACATTAAAGCGCCGGTACTTAGGATTATCGTTCGTAACGGGCCAGATTCTCTAACCTCGCTCTGTAATGTCATCGTTTCACCTCATATCAGATAACGCCTATTCGGCATCTGAATCGTTATGGACGGCCGAATGACGCCCGAAGGGCGGTTCGGCCTTGACCGGACAGGCTATTGTATACAGCGGCCTATCCGGCCTGTACCATTGTATGCACAAGGACCAGAGTGTTAGACTTGAAAAAAATGATTAAACAAGATGGAATTACGATTGCTGATTAGTGTAGAGTTCAGCTTATATAGAGATACAAAGAACGGAGGCTCATGCGATGAATCGGATTCGGAAATCTGGCGGATTCAGAGCTTCGATCTTTGTGATCGTGGTGGCTCTGGTCGTCTATGTTGCCGTGTACATGCCAACGCCGTATATCATATATATGCCTGGCAGTGCAGATGAAGTAAAACCAATGGTAACCGTTAAGGGCGGAGACCAGGAAGAACACGGTGTGTTCATGATGACAACCGTGTCGGCAACATATGCCAATGTGTTTTTGCTAGGAACCTCTCTGTTCAATAAAAATGCTCAAGTGGATAAAAAGGAAGACCGACTGCGCGGCAAAAGCGAAGCGGAATACTCTGCCGAACAGGTGTGGTTCATGAGTGACTCACAATCCTCCGCAATGGAGGCTGCATATGAGCAGGCTGGTGTGACTTACTCTATTGTACCTGAACATATCTTTGTATTTGGACTGTCTGAAGATCCAAAACCGGAAGGAGACATTGCTCCGGGAGATATCATTCTGGGAGTGAACGGAACAGCTACGCCGGATAATACGGTGCTTTCTGCCGAGTTAAAAGATAAAAAGGTCGGAGATACGGTTGAAATGCAACTGGAACGTGGTGGAGAGACCATTAGCCGGGATGTGAAACTGATTCAGGTAAAAGACAATAAAACAGGTGAAACCCGCCCGGGACTCGGAGTAATGATTGGTACGGTTCAGAAGGTGAAAGCTGAAGAGCCAGACAAACAGATATCCTTTACCGATACTCAGGTTGGTGGTCCGTCTGCCGGCTTGATGTTTACGTTGGAGATCTATAACCAGTTAACACCTGGAGATCTGACCAAGGGGCATCGAATTGCGGGTACAGGTACCATTACCAAGGAGGGTGTGGTGGGTGCCATTGGTGGTGTAGTACACAAGATTGTAGCCGCTGATCGAAAAGAAGCGGAGATCTTCTTTGTACCTAAAGATAACTATAAGGAAGCAGCAGCCAAGGCTGAACAGATCGGCACCAAAATGAAACTTGTGCCTGTGAGCACGGTGGATGATGCACTGGCTTATTTGAAAACCTTGTCCGTGAAATCATAGGATTTAAACGGGCGGGAAGATATCGAGCCAACGTTGAACCGGATGGATAAAGAACGGATAAAATCGGAATAATTGATTACAGTGGAATGAAATGTGATCAAGAGATTTGAGAAGATCAACAGACTCACTAGACCCAAAGGGGTAGAGATACCCAAAAGATTTAAGAGAAAAAGATTTAAGAGAACAAGAGAAGTGAATAAGAGAAGTGAATAAGAGAAGTGAATAAGGAAATCCCCTTGTTGCGAGGTGCCTGAGAGGCGCGCAACAAGGGGATTTTTTAATTGTATAGTTGAGTGTGGAACAGTGGATATCAATGATCTGTTTGATGATGGAATAAAAAGCTCCATAGAGATGAAGCCTTATGGTCAAAAGCGGATTACAGTCTCACAGGCGACTCATAGTAGTCACTGAACATCCTACGTGTGTCCCTGTGCTCGCAAGCGAGCCCATACGCAACCTGAGCTTGTATATCCAGTTCCAGCTGATTGTGTGTGAACGTCGATGGTTTCAGCACAACAGGCAGTGACGCGGTTTTCTTCATTTGTTTAAGCAGGCTCTGCCCTTGAGCATTAAATCCGAGGACTCGGAGATATCCGGGTCCGGCAGCCAATTGCTCTGGTGAACACTCGGCTTTGGTGTGATTCAGGAGCAAGTGGGCGAGCATACGCTGGAGTTTGGTGCGTGTGTATCGTTTGGTCTTCAGTGCATTCAGGAGTGCTTCGACTGAAGGCTCCGGGAGCTGAGCGAGTGTACGGCTCAGCCTGTATTCCAGGCCTTCCGTGACTTCGGCGATGCGTTCCAGCTCGGAGGCGCGTCGGGTGGCCGCGAGGTGCAACAGCGGCTGTGCAAAGCGCTCCCAGTGTATGGGAGCGCGCCCTTCTTGCCATTCGCGATGCAGAATGGCAAGGGTTGCCGCCGGCACGTATGGCGCGGCGGCGTTGGGGCCGTCCGCCATCAGCAGGCGGCGGACGGCTGTGGCACTGGCGATCGCCCCCGGCCCGGGCGTCGCCTCATGATACGCGGCACCGGTACGCGCCGCCGTAAAGGGCTGGATCGCGCTGCCAAGTCGTTGCAGCGCGATCAGGTAGTGCAGCCCAAGCGAATTGTTGGGCTGCTCCAGCAGTGCAGCGGCGTCGTGAACATCGACGCCGCCGGGCGCCAGCGCCGCCGCCGCGCCTGCGTACGCGGCGGGGTAGCTGGCGCCTTCCCGCAGGCGGCGCGCGATGTCCTCGCGCATCCCTGCGGGCTCCACAGCCAGCACGCGCGCAATGCGCTGCAGGCTGTCCAGGTCGCCGGACTCGCTGCCAAAGCAGAGCGAGTCCACAACGCCGGTGCGGTGCAGCAGCGAGACCGCACCGAAGGCAAACCACTCGGCCGGTTGGACCGCGTACGCAACCGGCAGTTCAAGCACGAGATCCGCGCCTGCGTGCAGCGCCATCTCGGTGCGTGCCCTTTTACCCACGATGGCGGGCTCGCCACGCTGGAGAAAAGGGCCGCTCATAACTGCGACAACGGCGTCTGCTCCGCTTAGCCGCCGTGCTTCCTGCAAATGATAGACATGCCCATTGTGCAAGGGGTTATATTCAACTATGACGCCTACGGCATTCATGATTAGACGTACTCCTTTCGATTGGATAACCGAGTATGTATAACATCCATTCCATCATAGGGGATGTCATGTATTAGATCAAATCATGCACCAATTTAGACAAGAAAAAGGCACAATTCCAACATCAGCAGAAGTCAGACTGTGCCTGTAAATCTATTGTATATTACACATTTTCGATAATCGGAGAACGGCTTCTTCATCTTAATAAATCATCGTAGTAGTACACTTACCTATACACTTATACATGTAGGAAGAAGTTAGGTTAATCACATCTCACAATCTCAGCACGCTTAGACACTTTCCGGCGTGGGAGATAAACTTGCTTTGGGCCCGAAAAATTCATAATGAATGTTGTCCGCCGCAACACCGAGTGCCTGAAGTTCCGTATACACTGCCCGCATGAACGAAACCGGTCCACACAGATAATACGTGGAATCCAGTTCATCGATCACTTGACGAAGCCAGATCGCATCTATATAACCTTCCTTATGAAAATACTCATTTTCACGATCAGCATCCTCAGGTTGAGTATAACAATAATAAGCTTTAACGCCCTGATTACGTTTGGCCAGACTGTCCACATAATCACGGAACGCGTGAGATTGACCATTGGGACTTGCGTGCAAAAATGTAATGGTTCGATTTTCATTCAAGTTAACCAGCGTATTTAACATACTGATCATGGGCGTTAGACCGACACCACCACTCAGGAGAACAACAGGCCGCTTATCGTCTGCAATCAGCGTGAAGTCCCCAGCAGGAGCAGATAGCTCCACCAGACTACCTTCTTCAATGTGATCGTGGAGATACGTTGAGATAACTCCGTCAGGACGCTCTAATACACCTCGCTCACGCTTAACGGAAATGCGATAGTGGGGTTTACCCGGGGTATCTGAAAGGCTATACTGACGAATCTGGGTAAATGACTGTGCCTCGGGTTTGATTTTGATACTGATGTATTGTCCCGGTTCATAACTGGCAATGGGCTGGCCATCGTCTGGAACGAGGTAAAAGGACGTGATGATTTCACTTTCCTGCACTTTCTTGGCAACCTTGAAGGTACGGAACCCTTCCCAGCCACCCGTTTGGTTTTCCGCTTCCGTATACATATCCTGTTCAATCCCGATAAAGGCGTCTGCAATGACATTATAGGCTTCGCCCCACGCCGTGATAATTTCATACGTTGCCGCGTCTCCAAGTACATCTTTGATGGCTTGAAGCAGATAGGTGCCAACAATCACATATTGCTCGGGAACGATACCCAGGCTGCGATGTTTATGTGCAACTTGCCGGACGGCAGGCAGGATGGAGGACAGATTATCGATATGCAGGGCAGCGGTGTATACCATATTGGCGAGGGCGGCTTGCTGTCGTCCCTGTTTCTGATTTGCGTGATTGAAAATATTCAGTAGTTCCGGATGAGCTGTGAACATCGTTTCATAGAAATGGCGTGTGATCGCTTCGCCGTGGACTTCAAGTACAGGTACTGTAGATTTAATGACTCTAATGGTGTGCTCGCTTAACATACATTTTCCCTCCCGATATAATATGAAATAGTTGGATAATAAATCGGTCATGGAGCTGATCATGCTTCGGTTTATAGCAAGTATAGATAGGGAGCAAGCGGGTCTGTGTGACATAGATCACACTAAACGTTAACGAAATGTGACCGCTATTTGCAAGGAACTACAATTAAAATGACGACTTGTAGTTTATCTTAAAGTGAGTCTATAATAGACCAGATGGAGTAAACGGTTCTGGGCCATTGGTTTTAAAATAGGGTGTAAAGTTAAAAGTGTTGACAAACGTCTTGAAAAATCGGTATAATGATTTTTGTTTGTTAAGTCAATTTCATAATACTTTTAACGAAGATTCGTCAGAATACATACAGTCAGGATTTATTGCTTTACAAAAGCAGGCTTGACCTGTATAACTGTCGTGATACGTTTGATACGAATTATGAAATTGGTTTCGTTTGGAGTGATGGAAATGTTAATGCCATTTCGCAAAGTGGCTACCAGTGATGGTCCCCTGAAGTTTAACGAACAGTGGGAGATCAAGGAACTGGTTTCTAACCGACAAGATATCACAGCCGTTACCCCGCTGACTGCGGACTTATCTGCAGAATTCAGAGAAGGTGACGTTGTGGATGTTCATGGCAAGCTGACTGTAGGAGTGGACATGTTGTGCTCCCGTTGTCTTAAGCCAATCAATGAACATTTTCATATTGATTTTCATGAGCAATTCAAGCAGGGAAAACAGCCAGAGGGATTACACGAAGACGATGATACGCTCTATGTGGATGGAGATAGCGTTGATCTGAAGGGTTATGCCGAGGAAGCTTTTCTGCTGGATCTTCCGTTTATACCGCTATGTAGCGATACATGCAAAGGGTTATGCCCCAAGTGTGGCCATGAGCTGAACGAAGGTGACTGCGGTTGTGATAACGAGGTTATTGATCCGCGGCTTGCAGGGCTCAAGGATTTTTTTAAATGAGCATGATTGAAAATCGAACATTTTAAGACTACCTGCAAAGGTTGATTTTGATAAGGAGGTGGGAATAATGGCAGTACCTCAACGGAGAACGTCCAAGACGCGTCGCGACAAACGTCGCACTCACTTTAAATTGGCTGTACCGGGCATGGTGAAATGTGAACAATGTGGCGAACTTAAACTTAGTCACCACGTGTGCAAAGTGTGCGGAACGTACAAAGCAAGAGAGATCATCTCTCAATAATAGTTGGACATTAAGTAGCACTTCATTTCGATGAGGTGCTACTTTTTTTGGATTAGAGAGTGTAGGTAGAGTGAGCTAACTAGCATGAAATCTTTGCACCAGAAGGGTGAATTGTTTTTGTTAGGCCAGTCTTTCTTTTTGACACTGGATGAGATATACTATAGTTTAGTACCAGGTTCTAAGATTTGACGTTACATATAGATGAACCATAATCCGTTTGAGAACGACCCTGGTGACCAGGGATGCAACTATAGAAGCAACACGAAAGAATGGTTGAACTGGCCGGACGGGACGGTTCCGTAAACGATACAGCGGGGGGTGTCAGGCATCGAACGTGTACCGAAGAGACAGAGGCAACAGCAGTTAACCAGAATGATAGAAGAGAACCCGTTTGTGACGGATCAGGAACTTACACGCCAATTGAAGGTGAGTATTCAGACGATTCGTCTTGACAGGCTGGAACTTGGAATACCCGAACTTCGGGAGCGGATGAAACTGATGGCAGAGCTCTCGTATGATCAGGTACGCTCGTTGCCCTTGCATGAGATTATCGGTGATATTGTGGATCTGCAACTGGATAAGAGCGGGATTTCCCTGTTTGAGATTAAGGAAGAACACGTGTTTTCCAGAACAGGGATTGCACGCGGACACTATGTCTTTGCACAGGCCAACTCCTTGGCTGTAGCGATTATTAATGACGAGATCGCGTTGACTGCATCAGCAGACATTCGCTTTGTCCGTTCGGTTCATTTGGGAGAGAAATGTATTGCAAAGGCTTATGTGAGATCGATTCCGGGTCAAAAGGGCAAAGCCAAAGTGGAAGTATTCACTTATGTAGGTGAAGAAATGGTGTTTCAAGGCAACTTTGTAATCTACCATTCAGGTGGAGAAGACAGCGGAGAAGGAGGTCATTTGGAATGAAAATCGTCATTGATGCCATGGGAGGCGACAATGCACCTGCATCAACGGTAGAAGGTGCGATTGCCGCAGCCACGGAATGGGCGGATACACAGATCGTCCTGATCGGCGATGAAGCCAAGCTGGAACCTCTTTTGAGTCAGTCAGGTGTTAGACCTGCCAATCTTACGGTCCGGCATGCTTCCGAAGTTATTGGTTCGGATGATGAACCCGTCAAAGCAGTGCGTCGCAAGAAGGATGCCTCCATGGTGGTCGCAGGCCGCATGCTGAAAGAGGGCGAAGCGGACGCGATGATCTCGGCGGGCAATACTGGAGCGCTCATGACAGCGGGTTTGCTTGTTGTAGGTCGCATGGAAGGCATTGAACGTCCGGCGCTTGCGCCTATGATTCCAACGATTGATGATGTAGGTGTGCTTGCGCTGGATCTAGGAGCGAATATGGATGCCAAACCGGAGCACCTTGCACAATATGGCTTGATGGGCAGTTTGTATCGGCAAAAAGTACAGGGCATTGAGTCCCCACGAGTGGGCTTGCTCAATGTAGGAACAGAGCCAGGCAAAGGAAATGAGTTGACCAAACATGCATACCCTTTACTGGAACAACTCCCAATTCGTTTTGTCGGTAATGTTGAGGCACGTGATGTGCTGACTGGTGCTTGTGATGTGCTTGTATGTGACGGTTTTGCAGGGAATATCCTGCTGAAGTCGCTGGAAGGCACAGCAGGTGCCATTTTCGCCTTGCTTAAGGAACAATTTTCATCTTCTCTCAAAAGTAAACTGGCTGCAGCTGTACTAATGCCTGAGCTGCGTGGGTTGAAACGAAAGCTGGATTATACGGAGCATGGCGGAGCGCCACTCCTCGGTTTGAGCAGACTGGTTGTGAAAAGTCATGGATCTGCTGATGGCAATGCCATCAAAAATGCTGTGCGCCAAGCTCGGATTGCAGTGCAGAATCAGCTGGTAGAGAGCATATCTAAGGAAATTAGCGGGAAGTGAGTGACGATATGAATAATTTGCGCCCAGTAGGGATTATTGGTACAGGGAAATATGTGCCTGAGAAAATTTTGACAAATAGCGATCTGGAGAAAATGGTCGATACCAATGACGAGTGGATCGTCAGTCGTACAGGAATCAAAGAGCGTCACATCGCTGCACCCGATCAGGCAACTTCTGATCTGGCATATGAGGCGGCTATTAAAGCCCTTGAATCTGCAGGCATGACAGGCAGTGATCTTGATCTGATTATTGTTGCAACCATTACTCCGGATTCTTCGTTCCCATCGACAGCCTGCATCTTGCAGGACAAATTGGGTGCAAAAGGTGCCGCGGCATTTGATCTGTCGGCTGCTTGTTCCGGATTTGTATACGGTTTGGCTAGTGCTACGAGCTTCATCCAAAGCGGTATGTACAACAATGCACTTGTCATTGGTGCGGACTGCTTGTCTCGTATTACGGATTATACAGACCGTAACACATGTGTCCTCTTTGGTGATGGAGCAGGCGCGGTAGTTGTTGGTGAAGTTCCGGAAGGTCGCGGATTCAAAGCGTTCGATCTCGGTGCTGAAGGTGCTGGCGGTAGTCTTCTTCAGATGGAAGGCGGCGGTTCCCGTCTGCCTGCTACTGCAGAGACCGTTGAAAATAAAAAACATTACATCAACATGAACGGTCGTGAAGTGTTTAAGTTTGCGGTACGTGTCATGGGGACGGCTACCATTGAGGTATTACGTAAGGCTGGTATGGAGCGTACGGATGTGGATCTGTTTGTTCCTCACCAAGCGAATATTCGGATTATCCAATCTGCGATGCAACGACTTGAACTTCCTGAAGAAAAGGTTGTAGTCAACGTGGATAAGTATGCAAACACATCTGCTGCTTCCATACCGCTTGCTCTGGTAGAAGCAGCGGAGGAAGGTCGCATGAAAGCCGGAGATACCGTTCTGATGGTTGGATTCGGTGGCGGTTTGACATGGGGTGCATCGGTACTCGTTTGGTAAAATAGACATCTGGGAGATGAATGAGATGGGTAAAATAGCATTTGTATTTCCCGGACAGGGATCACAGGCTGTAGGCATGGCCAAGGACGCGTATGAGTCCGTGCCTGCGGCAACTGAAATTTTTCGCACAGCAGATGAAACATTGGGTTTCTCGCTGAGTAACCTTGTATTTGAAGGACCGGAGACCGAGTTGAAACAGACATCAAATACACAACCGGCTCTGTTGACAGCAAGTATTGCCTTGCTAGAAGCTTTCAAAGAAAAAGGAATTCAGCCTGACTATACGGCTGGACACAGTCTGGGAGAATATAGTGCACTGGTGGCAGCGGGCGTTCTTTCGTTTGCTGACGCAGTGAGCACTGTGCGGGCACGTGGTCAGTATATGGAACAGGCAGTACCGGGTGGACAAGGAGCGATGGCTGCTGTGTTGGGTGCGGATCGGGAAGCGCTGGGGGTGCTTTGCCGTGACGTATCTGAAAGTGGTCATGCGGTTGAACTTGCCAACATTAATTGTCCGGGACAAATCGTCATTTCTGGTGTGAAGGAAGGCGTAGCTGCTGTTGCGGAACGAGTGAAAGAAGCAGGAGGTAAACGCGCCATTGCATTGGAAGTAAGTGGTCCGTTCCACTCTTCATTGATGAAGGGTGCGGCTGAGAAGCTAGCAGAGAAACTGAAAACCGTTACGTTCTCACCGGCATCGGTCCCTGTAGTCGCTAATGTGACTGCAAGACCTGCAGAGGATGGACAGGTTCAGGATTTGTTGACAGCTCAGGTCTATTCTCCTGTATTATGGGAAGACAGTGTGACATGGCTTATTGAGCAAGGCGTGGATACGTTCATCGAGATTGGATCTGGCAGTGTATTGACTGGTTTGATTAAAAAAACAGATAAAACCGTAAAACTGTACAATGTGAACAGTCTTGAAACGCTCGAAGCAACGGCAATTGCGTTGAAGTGATTAGCAGGGATTAGATTTGGGGAAAGGAGGAATGATTATGTCTAAACCATTAGAAGGTAAAAATGCACTCGTTACCGGGGCATCCCGGGGCATTGGGCGCAGTATTGCACTGGCACTTGCAGAAGCTGGAGCGAACGTAGCCGTGAATTATGCGGGTAGCCAAGCGGCAGCTGAGGAAGTGGCGGAAGCGATTCGTGCCAAAGGAGTCAAGGCGATTACACTTCAAGCCAATGTTGGCCTGATGGATGAAGCTGAACAAATGGTCAAAGCTACACTCGAAGCATGGGGCAACGTTGATATTCTGGTGAACAATGCTGGAATTACCCGTGATAATCTGATCATGCGTATGAAAGAGGAAGAATTCGATCAGGTTATTGAAACCAATCTCAAAGGTGTGTTTAACTGCCTTAAGGCGGTTACACGTCCAATGATGAAACAACGGTCGGGAAGAATTATCAATATCTCCTCGGTTGTAGGTGTGCTCGGTAATGCTGGACAAGCGAACTATGTTGCTGCCAAGGCAGGTGTCATTGGCCTGACAAAGGCATCTGCTCGTGAACTGGCTTCTCGTGGAATCACAGTTAACTGTGTTGCACCAGGATTCATTGAGACAGATATGACAAAAGAGTTGTCCCAGGAGCTGGTGGACGGTATGCTAAGTGGTATTCCGTTGTCCCGTTTGGGTCAGCCGGATGAAATCGCCGGTGTAGTCACTTTCCTGGCTTCACAGGCTTCATCTTATATGACAGGGCAGACGCTGCATGTCGATGGTGGCATGTACATGTAATTCTTCCCGGACTTGAACAATAGTCGGGGAACAGGCGCTGGACGATCCGAAATGCCGGAAAAAGGCCGGGTTCCCCGGCCGGGAGCCGCATATGTCTTCTATGGCATTTTGCCTGCGATTCTCGTATAATACCAAAGAAGGAGGTGAACCGGATGTCCGATGTATTGGAGCGTGTAAAACGCATCGTCGTCGACCGCTTGGGCGCAGACGAAGCTGAAGTTACACTTGAAGCATCTTTCAAAGAAGATTTGGGTGCTGATTCTTTGGATGTAGTGGAATTGGTCATGGAATTGGAAGATGAATTTGATTTGGAAATCTCTGATGAAGATGCAGAAAAAATCACGACCGTAGGTGAAGTTGTAAACTACATACAATCTCATACCTAAAGTCATTTTTAGTCCCGCACATGTTTTCGAACAGGCGGGACTTCTCATCATTCATTGGTTTTTCTCATTCCGCAAGCTGCTCTACTTAAACAGGCCTATCTTGGTTGAGTAGATGTCTGTTTGCGGATATTCCCACAAAATACTTGCGTAATGCAGTCGATATAGAGGTGACTCGGTTTGAAACAAAGAGTAGTAATTACCGGAATGGGCGTAATGACATCGCTCGGAAAAGATTTGGAAACGTTCTGGGGCAGTTTAATGGCAGGAAAGTCCGGAATTTCTCAGATTGAGGCGTTTGATGTTAGTGAATACACGACACAGATTGCAGCCGAGATCAAGGATTTCAACCCGGAAGAATATATGGATCGCAAGGATGCTCGCAAAATGGACCGTTTTGTACAGTTCGCTGTGGCAGCCGGCTTCAAAGCTGTTGAAGACAGTGGTCTGAAAATTAACGAGAATATTGATGCAGAGCGTTTCGGTGTATCCATCGGATCAGGTATTGGTGGATTGGGTACGTGGGAGGACCAACATAATGCATTGTTGCAAAAAGGTCCAAAACGGGTAAGCCCATTCTTTATTCCCATGATGATCTCCAACATGGCTTCAGGCCAAATGTCCATTTCTCTTGGTGCCAAAGGTCCTAACATTAACGTTGTTACCGCTTGTGCAACAGGTACACACTCCATCGGAGATTCCTTCAAGCTGATTGCCAATGGTGATGCAGATGCCATGATCTGTGGTGGTGCAGAAGCAACAATCAGACCAACGGGTCTTGCAGGGTTCTGTGCGATGCGCGCAATGTCTACACGTAATGATGATCCTGCGAAGTCAAGCCGTCCTTTTGATACAGAACGTGATGGTTTTGTTATGGGCGAAGGCGCTGGTGTTATGATTCTGGAATCCCTAGAGCATGCTCAAAAACGTGGTGCACGCATTTATGGTGAAGTGATCGGTTACGGTCTGACAGGTGATGCACATCACATGACAGAACCAGATCCGGACGGAGCAGCACGTTGCATGAAGATGGCACTTCGTAATGCGGGCATTGAGCCTGAAGAAGTGGACTACATTAATGCACACGGAACTTCGACGCCTGTAGGCGACAGATCCGAAACGCTTGCGATCAAAAAGGCATTTGGTGATCATGCGTACAAGCTCGCTGTGAGTTCCACTAAATCCATGACGGGCCACATGCTTGGTGCTGCTGGTGGTGTAGAAGCGGTTATCTGCGGATTGTCACTGACACATCAGACACTGGCTCCAACGATTAACCTGGAAAATCAGGACCCGGAATGTGATCTGGATTATGTACCAAATGTTCCACGTCAAACCAAAGTTAATATTGCCATGTCCAATTCATTTGGATTCGGCGGTCACAATGCCACCATTATTCTCAAAAAATTTGAAGCATAAGGGGCTAGTTCGTTTGAGTGAAGATCTGAAGCAGTTACAACATAAACTTCAAATCAAATTTGACAACAGGCAGCTTTTAAAACAAGCGTTTACCCATGCTTCTTATGTAAACGAACACCGGTTCAGTCAGCATCAGGACAACGAGCGTCTGGAATTTCTGGGCGATGCCGTGCTGGAACTGACTGTATCGGAGTACTTGTATCATTTGTATCCTAACCGTCCGGAAGGTGAATTAACTAAGCTGCGGGCATCCATTGTCTGTGAGCCTTCCCTCGTCAAATTTGCTGAAGCGTTGGGTTTTGGGCAGTATGTACTTCTTGGTAAAGGTGAGGAACTAACTGGAGGACGGACACGGCCGGCTCTGCTGGCAGATGTGTTTGAATCTTTCATTGGTGCATTGTATCTGGATCAGGGGCTTGCGCCTGTTCGGACATTTCTTGATCAGCATGTCTTCCCATTAATCGTATTGGGCAGCAAGCTGCAAATGAGTGATTACAAAACGGAACTGCAGGAACTTACTCAGCATCACAATATGGGAGCTTTGGAATACCGTATCGTTGAGGAACGGGGACCTGCCCATGAACGTGAGTTTGTCTCGGAGGTCCATATGGGTCAAGAAAGGCTTGGCAGAGGTACAGGACGTTCCAAAAAGGAAGCGGAACAACAGGCTGCATCTGCAGCACTTGATCGACTGAAGCTTCCGGAAGCCGGAGCTTAACCGATAGCGCATAGACAAACGAAGAGCAAAGAGCAGCCCGCGGGTCCGCCCCGGCGGAAGTAATCGGCCGGACTGCTTTTTGCTCTTTTTTTTGTAAAGAGGTTCAGGGGGAGTTAGCCTGATCGTTAACTAAATAAGTTGAATTTTATTTTAGTTCAATTTAGTTAGGCGCTGGAATGCAATACTTGAAATTTGCAAGAGGAGGTGACGAGAAACCCTATGTTTTTAAAACGGATTGAATTGGGTGGATTCAAGTCATTCGCCGACAAAACGGAGATGGAGTTCGTTCGTGGCATTACGGCTGTTGTAGGTCCGAACGGAAGTGGAAAGAGTAATATATCGGACGGAATTCGCTGGGTTCTGGGGGAACAAAGTGCCAAGTCGCTGCGTGGTGGCAAGATGGAAGATATCATCTTTGCAGGCAGTGACGCACGGAAAGCCGTTAATTTCGGTGAGGTGTCGCTAACACTTGATAACGAAGATCACGCACTTGCATTGGATTTTGGTGAGGTGACGGTGACTCGTCGTGTACATCGCAGCGGAGATAGTGAATATTTTATTAACAAACAATCTTGTCGTTTGAAGGATATCACGGAGTTGTTTATGGATACCGGCATCGGTAAGGAGGCCTACTCGATTATTGGACAGGGGCGAATCGAAGAGATTCTGAGTACCCGTTCAGAGGATCGCAGAGGTATCTTTGAAGAAGCTTCAGGTATCGTTAAATATAAATCCCGCAAGCGGGATGCGACGCGCAAACTGGATGAGACAGAGCAAAATTTGCTGCGTATTCATGATCTGGTGACTGAACTGGAAGATCAGATTGGCCCGCTAAAGGAACAATCGGAGAAAGCGATCCACTATAAGGAACTTCGTTCTCAGCTCAAATCGCAGGAAATTTCCATGTATGTGTACCAGATCGAACAGATTCATGCGTCCTGGAGTAAGGCAAATGAGCGCCTGCAATCGCTAAAACAGGAAGAGGTTGGACTGGCGGCGATTGTCTCTACGCATGATGCCAAGCTGGAAAATGATCGGAATGCGCTGCGTATCCTGGAAACAGAGACAGAGCAACTGCAAGCCGCTTTATTGCAATTCAGTGAAGCGACAGAGAAAAGTGAAGGACTTGGAGAATTGCTCAAGGAGCGCTCGCACCATCTGCAAACAAATCAGGAGCAGCTCAAAGTAACGCTTGCCGCCAGTGAAGAGAGACATCGCGAACGGGAAACCGAGCTGCTTGCACTGCGTGAGAAGTTTGGCAAGCTTGAGCATGAACTGAATGATGTGAGAAATCAGTTGTCTCAAGAAGAAGCCAAACTCATCGGTGTCACAGGTGGCATTAGTCAGCAGCAAGAGGAAAGCCTCAAAGGCAATTTGCTGGAACTGATGAATCAGATGGCTCAGACACGCAATGAAATTCGTTATGTGGATCAGCAGAAAGAAACGCTGGAGCGCAGAATGAATCGCGCGGCTGAAGAATCAGGCAAATGGGAAGAGCAGAAAGAGACACTGGAGAGTCGCAAAACGGACATTGAGAAAAAAGTTGTTCGTTTGGGCAAAGAAATCAGTGATCTACGTGGTGGATACATTACGGAAAGTGAACGACTCCAGTCGCTGCAGAAGCTACTTGAAGAAAGTCGGGGTACGGTCCGTAAATGGGAACAGAAGCGTGAAGCTCAAGTTTCCCGCCGCGATACGATGAAAGAGATGCAGGATGATTTTGACGGATTCATGCTGGGTGTCAAGGAGGTCCTCAAGGCTTCACGTAAAGGTACGCTGAGCGGTGTTCATGGAGCTGTGGCTGAACTCGTAAAAGTTCCCGAGAAGATCGAACTTGCGGTAGAAACAGCAATGGGAGCATCCTTGCAGCATGTGGTCATGGAAAATGAATCAGTTTCCAGACAGGCAATTGCTTTTCTGAAGCAACGCCAGTTGGGGCGTGCAACGTTCCTGCCTCTGGATGTCATTCGTCCTCGTGCCATTGGAGCGGCTGAACGTTCTATGATTGAAGGTATGGAGGGTTTTGTGGGGATCGGTGCTGATCTTGTACAATTCGAATCCAAATATGCTTCAATCATTGGCAGCTTGCTCGGTAATGTTATTATTGCCGAAACGTTGGAGGTCGCCAATAAAATTGCGGCTCGCTGTCAGTATCGTTTCAGGGTTGTGACGCTTGAAGGTGACGTGGTCAATGCGGGTGGTTCCATGACAGGTGGTAGCCAGCACAAGAAAAATGTGAGTCTGCTCAGCCGGAAACGGCAGCTGGACCAGCTCGACCAGGATATTTTGGATACGGAAAATCAAATCGTGAAACTGCATCGCAGTGTGGATGATGTAAAAGTCCAACTGGAACAGTGTCAGGACAAACTGGATGAACTTCGTCAGTCCGGTGATGACACCCGAAATGCAGAACAGCAGGCTTCGATGGAAATGAAACAGGTAGAGCATGAGCTTCGCCATGTGCTTGAACAGGTTGCCGTTGCCGGGCAGGAGAAGAGTGGCTTTACCGAAGAGATCAAAGAGCTGGATACAGCTCGCATCGTCGCTGTGAAGAAGCTGGAGCAGCTTGAAGAGGAAGAAAAAGCGACTCATCGTGCCATTCATGCAGCTGAGTTTGCTCGGAAAGCCAATGAATCCGCGAAGGAAGAATTGCAGAGCCAACTCACCGAATTGAAAGTGCGCGAAGGCAAGCTTGATCAGGAGCGATTCTCCAATGGGGAACAATTGCGACGTCTGGAGCGGGAAGTTGAGTCGCTGGTGAAAGATCTTCGTCAGAATCGCACGTTGCTGGCTTCGATGGAAGCAGATCTCAAGAAAACACAGAACGAGAGTGTTAAGCAGATTGAAGATCTGAACCAGTACAAACTGAAAAAAGCGGAAGCTTCCCAGGAGCTGGACTTCAAACGTGCTGCCCGAAGTGAGTTGTCGAAAAAGCTTGAGCTTGCAGAGAGCGAAACGAAGGAACAGCGCACGCAGTTAAAAGCTGTGGAAGAGCAGATGCGACAGACGGAAATTTCCGTGAACCGGCTGGATGTTGAGCTGGAAAATATACTGCGAAAGCTGACGGATGAATACGAACTGGGCTATGAACTGGCCAAAGAGCGTTATCCTGTGCCGGAAGACGTGGAGCATACACAGGCAGAGGTACAGAAGCTGAAGCGCAGTATATCCGCCCTGGGTGATGTGAACCTGGGAGCGATTGAGGAGTTCCAGCGAGTCAATGAGCGATACGAGTTCCTTAGTGAACAGAAGAATGACCTGGTTGAAGCTAAAACAACGTTGTATCAGGTTATTCGGGAAATGGAAGACGAGATGGCGAAGCGATTCAAGATCACGTTTGATGCCATCCGCCGTGAGTTCGGTACCGTGTTTAGCAAGTTGTTTGGCGGGGGACGTGCTGACCTTGTTCTGATGGACCCGGAGCGCTTGCTTGAAACGGGAATAGATATCGTGGCTCAGCCACCAGGCAAGAAACTGCAAAACCTGCAACTGTTATCCGGTGGGGAGCGGGCTTTGACGGCAATGGCTTTATTATTTGCTATTCTGCATGTCAAACCGGTACCATTCTGCGTGCTGGATGAAGTTGAGGCAGCGCTGGACGAAGCTAACGTGGTACGTTTTGCCCAGTACTTGCGTGAATTCTCCGAACAGACACAGTTTATCGTTGTTACGCATCGTAAGGGTACGATGGAAGAGGCAGATGTGCTGTACGGTGTTACAATGGAAGAGGGCGGAGTATCCAAGCTCGTTTCGGTTAAACTGGAAGATGAGGAAGCAGTAATTGCCTGATCTGATCCAAACCTGAGAGACAAACGAACTCATTGTAATCATTGAAAATCATTCAGATTGAGCATTTTTGCAAAAGCGCTTAGATTATGTACACGATGGAGGGGCTTTATGAGTTTTTTTAAAAAGCTTAGAGACAGCATTGCAAGCAAAACGGAGTCGGTCACCAAACAGTTCAAGGATGGATTGGAAAAGACACGTAAAGGGTTAGTGGAAAAAGTGTCGGATCTCGTAATCCGCCGCAAAAAAATCGATGAAGAGTTCTATGAAGAACTGGAAGAGATTTTGATCGGAGCAGACGTTGGTGTGAATACAGTCATGAATCTGATCGAAGACCTGCGCGTTGAGGTGAAAAAACGCAAAATTGAGGATGCGGCTGAGCTGCAGCCTGTATTGTCCGAGAAACTGACGGGTCTTCTTCGCGGTGAACAGAATAACGAATTGAAAATGAACCCGGATGGCATTACCGTCATTTTGTTCGTTGGTGTTAACGGTGTTGGTAAAACAACAACGATTGGCAAGCTGGCACATCGATTTAAACAACAAGGTAAAAAAGTCATCATGGCAGCTGGAGATACGTTCCGTGCCGGAGCCATTGAACAGCTGGAAGTATGGGGGCAACGTGCCGGTGTCGATGTGATCAAACAGCAATCTGGTTCTGATCCAGCAGCGGTTATGTATGACGCGGTACAAGCAGCGAAACAACGGGGTGCGGATGTTCTGCTCTGTGATACAGCAGGTCGTCTGCAAAACAAATCGAACCTGATGGACGAGCTTAACAAGATCTATCGTGTCATTCAACGTGAAATTCCGGATGCTCCGCATGAAGTACTGATGGTACTGGATGCAACAACAGGTCAAAATGCTTTAAACCAGGCTAAACTTTTCGGTGAGAAAAGCGGTGTAACAGGCCTCGTACTGACGAAACTGGATGGAACAGCCAAAGGGGGGATCGTTGTTGCGATCCGTCAGGAGCTGGACTTGCCTGTGAAGCTCGTAGGACTTGGTGAAAAAATTGATGATCTGCAGCCGTTTGATTCGGAGCAATTTGTGCATGCTTTGTTCGCCGGATTGATCCAGGAACAGCCAGCGGAAAGTGCTGAAGAAGAGGAAGCTAATTCCTAGAATCATTAATAATAGGATGAATTAATAATGTTAACCGTATTGCCAGTGATATACGTGATAAGTGTCACGTGTAATGTCACTGGCAATACGTGTATAATGGAGGAATAAAGCAGGCAATGTTAAAGGGTTAGAAAGGACGGTTGAAAATGGCCAATACGTATACCTATTCTCGCCGTGAAGAAGTCGCCAATGCGGTGACACATGGAATCGGCGCTGCACTCAGTGTAGCTGCACTGGTGATATTGATTGTATTTTCAAGTATGAAAGGCACGGCTTGGCATGTGGTCAGTTTCACGATCTACGGAATCACCATGCTGTTGCTCTATACAAGTTCTACACTCGTGCATGCATGGAAAGATGGAAAAGTGAAAGATTTATTTGAGATTTTCGACCATTCTTCCATTTATTTATTTATTGCGGGATCGTACACTCCGCTTTTGTTTATTGCTGTTCGCGGTACACTTGGATGGACCCTGTTTGGTATAATCTGGGGTATCGCATTATTCGGCGTGATCTTTAAGGCATTTTTTACGAAAAAGTTTCTATTCATGTCCACGATTTTCTATATTGCGATGGGCTGGCTGATCGTTATTGCCTGGCAACCTCTTATGGCGGCCATTCCTACAGGCGGCATTGTGTTGCTGGTTGCTGGAGGCCTGATGTATACACTTGGTACGCTCTTTTATGTATGGCGTGGATTTCCGTACCACCATGCGATTTGGCATCTCTTTGTGTTAGCAGGCAGTATTCTTCATTTCTTTATGGTACTGCTGTACCTGACACCACTTCGTTAGAACACCATAGACGGATGCATCTCCACGGACTGAGACGCATTCGTTTTTTCTTCTACATAGAGGTGGGTCGCAGGGACACAGATAGAATTTGCTTGTAGTGAAGAAGGGGATAAAGCACCCGTTAAACATCGAAATAACGTATCATCAGAGCTGTTTTTATTGTGACAAGTATTTTTGCTTGACAACCTGATTTGTTTTAGGTATTATTAGGAACGTTGCAAGAGTGTAAAGTGTTTTTCCTTGACGAAGGGAGTGCCCCGATGTGAGTCAAGAAAATCGGCTTGAGAAGACAAACCGGATTAACTTGCTGTTTGCTTTTTATGAATTGTTACTTACCGAGAAACAGCAGACTTTTCTAAAGTATTACTTTCATGACGATTTCTCACTTGGTGAAATTGCAGCCGAGTTTGAGATCAGCCGCCAGGCGGTATACGAGCATATCAAGCGTGCCGAACAAGTGCTGGAAAATTACGAAAGCAAGCTGGGCTTGCTGGAAAAGCATGAACGGCGTAATCGCAATCTTGAAGATTTGCAAAATGCATTGGAACGCGCAGGCGTCTCCATTGATAACAACAAACAAATACACGATATCGTTGCTCAGCTTAGTGAATGAAATATTGGCTGAGCGGAACGGATCGGTCTTGAAAACAGTATTAAAGCTTAAGGAGGTGGGATCATGGCATTTGAAGGATTAACGACCCGATTACAGAATGTGTTCAGCAAGCTGCGCGGCAAAGGCAAGGTGTCTGATGAAGATGTAGCCGAGGCTATGCGCGAGGTACGTCTGGCATTGCTCGAAGCGGATGTAAACTTCAAAGTGGTCAAGGAATTCATCGCCAAGGTGAAAGAGAAGGCTGTTGGCAAAGAAGTGATGGAGAGCTTCACGCCAGGAATGGTCATCATCGACATCGTTAACAAGGAACTAACGGATTTGATGGGTGGAAGCCAAGCGAAACTGGCTAAAGCGAACAAACCGCCTACGGTGCTGATGATGGTTGGTTTGCAGGGTGCTGGTAAAACAACCACATCGGGTAAACTGGCTAAAATGCTGCAAAAGCAAAACAGCAGACCATTGCTTGTTGCAGGAGATATTTATCGTCCCGCAGCGATCAAACAGTTGCAAGTACTTGGCGAGCAGATCAAAGCGCCGGTATTCACACTGGGAGATCAGACAAGCCCTGTTGAGATCGCACGTCAAGGTCTTCAACATGCGAAGGATAACGGTAATGACTATGTTATTATCGATACAGCTGGACGTCTGCATGTTGATGAAGAACTGATGGAAGAACTTCGCCAGATTCACAGCGTAGTGAATCCGGATGAAGTACTGCTTGTCGTAGACAGCATGACAGGTCAGGATGCGGTTAACGTAGCAGAACACTTTAACCAGCAGCTTAATCTGACCGGGGTTGTCCTGACAAAGCTGGATGGAGATACTCGTGGTGGTGCTGCGCTTTCCGTCAAAGCAGTTACGGGTTGTCCAATCAAGTTTGCTTCTCTTGGAGAGAAACTTGACGCTTTGGAGCCGTTCCACCCGGAACGTATGGCTTCACGGATCCTCGGTATGGGTGATATGTTATCTCTGATTGAGAAAGCACAATTAAACATTGATACCGATAAAGCCAAGGAAATGGAACGGAAGATGCGTAATGCAGAATTCACGTTTGAAGATTTCCTGGAGCAGATGGATCAAGTGAAAAAGCTGGGACCAATCGATCAGATCATGGATATGATCCCCGGCATGGGCAAGATGAAACAAGCCAAGGATCTGAAGGTTGATGATAAACAGATGGGCCGGATCGAAGCGATCGTTTACTCAATGACGACCGAAGAGAAACGTAACCCGGACATGATCAACCATAGCCGCCGGAAGCGTATTGCTACCGGAAGCGGAACATCTCTGGCTGAAGTAAATCGTCTGATCAAGCAATTTGATGAGATGCGCCGCATGATGAAACAGTTCTCGGATATGATGGGACCTAAAGGCGGCGGTAAAAATAAAGCGATGAAGCAGCTTAAAGGTATGGGTAAAGGAATGAAGTTTCCTTTCCGTTGATTTAAGCGAAGCTGGATCATATACAGATTTCATTGAAGGAGGTGAATTTTCAAATGGCAGTTCGTATTCGTCTGAAACGTATGGGTGCTCACAAAGCTCCTTTCTACCGCGTAGTGGTATCGGATTCCCGTTCCCCACGTGACGGTCGTTTTATCGAGGAGATCGGTTACTACAACCCGGTTGAACAACCGGCTGTTGTTAAGATCGATGAAGATAAAGCATTGGCATGGCTTCAAAACGGTGCACAAGCATCTGACACTGTCCGCAACTTGCTTAGCAAAGCGGGCGTGATGAAGAAGTTCCACGAGTCTAAATTATCTAAATAAAGTGCTGATTCGGAGGGTCATCTATGGAAGAATTAGTAAGCATAATTGCTAAGGCTTTAGTCGATCATCCGGAAGATGTGACGGTTCGGACGGTTGAGAAAGACCGGCTTGTCGTTTATGAGTTAACCGTTCATCCTGACGATGTCGGGAAGGTAATTGGTAAACAAGGACGAATCGCGAAATCACTTCGTACGGTCGTCACATCAGCAGCAGTTAAGATGGATAAACGGGTTACCGTTGATATCATATCTTAAAGATATACGAAAGGGGGTTAGGATGCATGTCCTAGCCCCTTTTCGTGCATGCTGAACTTAATATGTTGAATTAGATATTGAATTAAAATATTTTGGGTATGAGTGACTTCGGAGCAGTGCAGGGGACGGGATCGATTCTGGAGAAGCGTCAGCGTTCGCCTTTATCACCTCATTTTCGTCTTTTAAAGTAAGTTCGAAAAATGAGGGGGTAACAGCGATCGAAAGAACGAACCGTCGCCGGAACGACCGTACGAGAGTCGAAGTAGCTGTTTAGTTTGATTTAATTTCGTAGGAGGAACGTATGGCAGAGTTTATGAATGTAGGTAAAATCGTTAATACGCATGGAATTCGCGGTGAGGTGAGAATCATGCCTATAACCGATTTCCCAGAAGTGCGTTTCGCGAAAAATGCAGAGTTGTTTTTCTTTACACCAGATAATCATCCCGTCATGGTTAACGTGGAATCTGCACGTTTGCATAAAAATATGTATATTCTTCGTCTGAAAGAGTATGGCAATATTAATGAAGTAGAGAAGTTTAAAGGCGGTATGGCCAAAGTGTTAAAAGAGAACCTCGCTGAGCTGGAGGAAGGTGAATACTACTTCCATCAAATCGTTGGGTGTTCGGTTATCACCGAAGAGGGTGAAACGCTTGGAACCATTTCTGAAATTTTGACTCCGGGTGCCAATGATGTATGGGTTGTCAAAACGCCAGCAGGTAAAGAAGTGCTGATTCCCGTTATTGATGATGTAGTACTTGATGTGGACATCGAACAGCAGCAAGTGAAGATTCACCTGATGGAAGGGCTGCTGTAACATGAAAGTGGATGTATTAACACTATTCCCGGAGATGTTTGATGGCGTATTCGGAGCAAGCATTCTGGGTAAAGCCCAAACGAAGGGGCTGGTGTCCCTCGGTGCAACCAACTTCCGTAATTATGCGACCAATAAGCACAATACGGTCGATGATGCTCCTTACGGTGGGGGTGGAGGCATGGTGCTGAAACCAGATCCGATCTTTGCTGCTGTTGAAGATGTACTGGAGCAACGCGGAGAAGCCGCGGCAACCATGAAAGCTCCACGTATCATTTTAATGTGTCCGCAAGGTGAGACGTTTACACAGAAAAAAGCAGAAGAACTTGTACAGGAAGATCATCTGATTTTTATATGTGGACATTATGAAGGTTACGATGAGCGAATTCGCGAATTTCTCGTGACGGATGAACTATCCATTGGTGATTACGTGCTCACTGGTGGGGAATTGCCTGCTATGGTTGCGATCGACAGCATCGTACGCCTTATTCCCGGTGTGCTTGGCAATGAGACAAGTGCTGTGACGGATTCATTCAGTACTGGACTCCTCGAATATCCACACTACACACGTCCACCCGAGTTTAGGGGCATGAAAGTACCGGATATGCTGTTGTCGGGACATCATCTGAACATTGAGGCATGGCGCAGAGAACAGTCGTTGCTTCGTACGCTGGAGCGCAGACCGGAGATGTTGGAAACGGCTGATCTGACGGATAAAGAACGTATTTGGTTGAAAAAGATACGCTCAAACCGTAAACATAGCACAGAATAAGTATATGTATCGTATAAACACGTAAATATATCTTTTTATAGAGTTTGAAAAAGCCAACCTTGATACCAAAGGTTGGCTTTTCTTATGTGTTTTGTAAAGAAAGCTGGATATTCATTGGGTAATTCTATAAAATGGAGGTATATTTTAAAACTAAGTTTCACTAAATGAAACCAAAGGCGGTGTAAGAATGAATTACAATATTATTGGTCTTGATCATATTCAGCTCGCAGCACCAGAAGGCTGTGAAGAGGAGGCACGTCATTTTTTCAATAAAGTTCTGGGCTGGACGGAGATTCCCAAACCTGAAATTCTGAGAAAACGGGGTGGTGTATGGTTCGAGTGTGGCAGACACCAAGTGCATATTGGGGTACAAAAAGATTTTATTCCCGCCACAAAAGCTCATCCGGCATTTCATGTACAACATTTGGATCAGTTACGTGATCATCTCATTCATAACCAAATTCATATTGTCGATGACGAAGCAAGAGTAGATGAAGGTGTAAGACGTTTTTATATAAATGATCCTTTTGGCAATCGTCTTGAGTTTTTAGAGTGGGCTTAAAATCATTCGTTTAAATCGTTTATTACGTAGGCACTTTTTTGCAATTTTGAACATTTTTGCATGACCACATAATAGGGTTGTAAAAAATAGGGGTTTTCTTTATGGTGAACTCAGCTGGATTTGAATAACAACGATAAGCTGAGGAGGAAGATGATGAGCATTCAGCCTTATGAAATCGCCAGACTAAATATTAGCCAAGCCGGAGAACGCTGCAAAATGCTTTTAGGAGATCTAAACGGGGATGGCAGACTTGAAATGTTGCTGGTACAGGCAGATGGGGGTATAGACGATCGGTATGTCCCGCATCAGGTATGTTGTTTGACTGCGTTTGATCTGGAAGGAACATTACTATGGCAGGTCGGAACTCCTGATCCCGATGCAGGGGGTCCGGGTTCAGACTATCCCGCTCAGGTCGCAGATTGGGATGGAGATGGAAATAATGAAGTATTGTGTGTGATGGACAAACAATTTCTCGTGTTGGATGGCCGGACCGGAGAGATCAAAGAAACACGTGATCTGCCAGGTGATGAAGCACATGACTGCATTATTCTCGCCAACCTGACGGGTAACCAGCATAGAATGGACATTATACTGAAAGACCGCTATAAGACGTTGTGGGCACTCGACCATGATTTTAATTTGTTATGGAAGCATGAAGGGAATCCAGGACATTTTCCATGGGTATACGATATCGATGGAGATGGGAAAGATGAAGTGATGGCCGGATATGACATGCTGGATCATGATGGGACATTATTATGGTCTTGTCAGAATCTCGATGATCATGCTGACTGTATATGGTTTGGCGACGTTGACGGTGATGGGCAAGTCGAGGTTGTCATTGGTGGCAGTGTTACGGTCATGATGGACCGCTACGGAAATGAGAAATGGCGTTATGAAGATTCAATTGAATCACAGCATATTGCGTTAGGCCATTTTTGTACTGGAATGGAAGGTTTACAGATTGCAGGTCTGGACCGGATTGTCCGGGGGGATGAGCATGGTAAGGATGGAATGTTCATGCTGGATAGCGCTGGTAAAGAAATTTGGAAAGAAAACCGCACAACTCGGGGCTGGTTAACCATTATAGAGCCTGTGTGTAACTGGGATGAGGGTGGACTCGATTATATTTTGGCGTATCGCCGAGGGGGAGATGTGTTGCCTTCTTTGGTAGATGGAGATATGAAAACGGTTACTGAATTCCCGAAAGAGGGATATGCGGTACATGCAGACCTGGTTCAGACGGGGAAAGAGCAGATCATCATCTATGACGCAGAGGAAGCAGTGATTTATTCCAGCTCTCCGATGACATTATCACTTACCGATGCAAAAAGAGCCAAGCCTCAGCTCAAAAGGCTGTATAGCTCGACTCTGTATCCGGGCGGTGAAGTTAAAATCTAGATTTTACTGATCATTCTCCGATGCAGGTAATTCGTTCTGCGGATTGGATTTGGGTTGAAGCAACGTCGCCAAATCAGTACCTGTCGTGACCGTCAAGCGAGGCAGCCTCATGGGATGATCTCCTGGATGCACAAATCCAGACTTTACGGTAAAGGCCATGCGATATCCATGTTGTTGTAACTTGTAGATCATCTGTGTGCTGGTATAACCAAAAGGATAGGCCAAATAAGGTGTGTCTATTCCGATTTCCTTCATTTGCTGGATATCATCATCCAGAAGACTGGTGTCCAGACCGACAGGTACGCTGGTCCCACAGCGCATAAATCCCTTATGATGCAGGTTATAGGTATGGCTGTTGTACTCAAATACGTCGGTTGCTGCCTGCATCTCTGGCTTGGAGATGAAACTGTTGATGGCGGGCTCAAATACCGAAGGTTGATCCTGAATTTTACTGCCTATGACAAACAGCGAGGCATGAAAATTATATTTCTGAAGCACAGGGTAAGCTAAAGTATAATTGTTCTGGTATCCGTCATCAAAGGTAATCACAATGGACTTCTGTGGCAGGGAAATCTTCCCGCTAACATATTGTTCAAGCTGATTCAATGTAATCGAGCGGTAGCCTTCATCATGCAGGTATTTCATATTTTGCTCAAAATCCTCCAGATTAATGATGGATTTATTATCTGTCTCGTGATTATTCAGTTTGGGCTCTATGTAATGATACATCAGCACAGGAACTTCTGTAGCGGTACCTTGTTCAATCCTAAAGTTAGAACGATCCAGCGCAGATTGGCTAGAGAAGTCAGTGTGTGACAGCTCGAATGCTTTGCGTTTGACTATGTCCCAGGATGTGCAGGCTTTGTGTGACAGTGCATTCGTTGGGTGAGTTACGGCATATGAATATAGTGTAATGGAGCATGTGAGCATGGCGAGTAGGGCAAGTGTGATCTTTTTCCAATATTTCATAAGTCTTGGGATTCTCCTTTTAAAGTGGTCAATAAGTTATATCATAGACGATATTACTACACTGGAAGTTACAGTATTTTTTCCTGTATTAGGTTGACTTGCAGATGAGAGCGTTGATTCACTTTCCATACGGGAGAATGTATTTTAGAATGAAGTTAACATGTGATGGATGAGTTTCAGAGTGGCAGATTGAACAATAGGCATTTGTTTAATTTCTCTTGTGTTTTGATATGCTGCGTGATACAATAAGTCTGTTATGTGGAATACGGCGGTCCTCTATGGATGATGAAGGAGACAAGGTGATCTCTGGAAGAAGTATGAACGCCTGTATGGAAGGAGGGAGTCATAGATGAATATCGTTCAAGCGATTACACAAGAACAACTTCGCAAGGATCTTCCGAGTTTTCGTCCTGGTGACACTTTGAAAGTGCACGTTAAGGTAATCGAGGGAACTCGCGAGCGTATCCAATTGTTCGAAGGTGTTGTGATTAAACGCCGTGGTGGTGGAATCAGTGAGACTTTTACAGTTCGTAAAATTTCTTACGGTGTAGGTGTGGAAAGAGCTTTCCCGCTTCATTCCCCTAAAATCGATAGAATCGAAGTGGCTCGCCGTGGTAAAGTTCGTCGTGCGAAGCTTTATTATCTTCGTGAACTACGCGGTAAAGCAGCGAGAATTAAAGAAATTCGTTAATATAACGGATACCGGGAAGGGCTTGGAGACAAGCCCTTTTCGTTTTTGTCCGGGAAAAGTTGAACCGGAGGTACACTTCCGAGTAAAATGGTATGGCAACACATGCGGGGAATAGTCCGGGAGGCTTGTAAAATCAGTTATTGATAACATTTGAATTGTGGATTAAATGTACTGTAATGCTTGGTGTAAGATTACATAACTGATGTGAATGTTTTGTATCCATCCATTGAGTTATTGGAACGATACAGAATGCTGGATGTGTGTACTGCTATAAACATGTACTGTGAAGAGAGGAAGATCTTGAATGGAACAAGAAGTTCAACATGACCGGGGCAATCCTGCCGAAGAGAAAGACAGTCGATCCAAAAAAGCCAAAAATGAAATTGTTGAATGGCTTAAAGCCATTGTTATTGCATTAGTTCTCGTCATTCTGATTCGGTGGTTGCTCTTCAAACCGTTTGTTGTGGACGGTCCGTCCATGCAGCCGAACTTTGAAACGGGTGAACGTGTGATCGTCAACGAAATCTTATATGATATCAGAGAACCGAAGCGCGGTGAAGTTATCGTCTTCCACGTACCATCCGAAGGTCGAGATTTCATTAAACGTGTTATTGCTGTAGAAGGTGATACCGTTGAGGTTCAAGACGATACTGTGATGGTTAACGGTAAAAAGGTTGATGAAACGTATATTCAAGGAGCCATTGATGCAGCTGAAGCAAATGGTGGAACCTATAACGTGAAGGATTTCCCGAATGAACAGTTCCCTGATGGCAAAGTGCCGGCAGGTCATGTGTTTGTCATGGGAGATAACCGTCCGAATAGTACAGACAGCCGTATGATCGGTTATGTTTCTTTAAAAGATATTATTGGTCGTGCAGATGTGATTTTCTGGCCGATCGGTGAGATTAAGTGGATCAACCACTGAATTTGAAGTAAATAATGAGGTGAAGACAAGTTGACGATACAATGGTTTCCAGGTCATATGACTCGAGCCAGACGCCAGATTCAGGATAAGTTAAAGCTCATCGACGTGGTCATCGAACTATTGGATGCCCGTCTGCCTGTCTCCAGCCGTAATCCAATGATCGACGAAATATTGCTGGATAAACCCCGGATGATTTTGTTGAACAAATCCGATTTGGCAGATGCAAAAGTGACGCAAGAATGGATTGAATATTTCAAAAAAGAAGGAATTACCGCTTTTCCTGTAGATGCTTCGACGGGAACCAATGTTAAAGATATTCCCGTGCAGGCCAAGCTTCTTCTTAAAGAAAAAATTGACCGTCAAATTGCTAAAGGGATTAATCCTCGTGCGGTTCGCGGATTGATCGTAGGGATTCCCAATGTAGGTAAATCAACACTGATTAACCGACTGGCTGGACGGAGTATTGCGTTAACAGGAGATCGTCCTGGTGTGACGAAGGGGCAACAGTGGATCAAGGTAGGCAAAGAAATGGAGTTATTGGATACTCCAGGTATTCTTTGGCCTAAGTTCGAAGATCAAAATGTAGGTTATCGTCTTGCCGTAACTGGTGCGATCAAAGAGGAAATTTTGAATGCAGAGGATATCGCCTTTTTTGGAATCAGTTACCTGATGCGTTATTACTGGGACGCTTTGGAAGAGAGATACGGACTTCAGGATTTCTCCAAGGATGCAGATGATTCAGATAGTGTTATTGCAATTATGGAACAAGTCGGCCGTATACGTGGTTGCATTGTAAGCGGTGGACGTATTGATCTGGAAAAGGCATCACGAGCATTTCTGCGTGAACTGCGAGCGGGTAAAATGGGACGTTTCTCTATGGAAGCTCCTTATTAAAAAATGGACTCTACACGATGAAGATCATTATCTTCATTTGTTCATTTCATATATACAAGTGCCGAAAGAAGCGGCCGTTACCGGATTACCGGGAGCGGTCGTTTTTTGTGTATACAAACGCGGAAGTAGAGCTGGAACATACGTCGAAAACGATAAAATGGAAGAGGATTGAAGAACAGTACGCTTTATGGAATTGGCTGACCTATATATCAGGTGCATCAAAATCGTGCTATGATAAATGGTGGTGCAATTTAAATTAGACGAGGTCTGATATATTCAATTTAAACCATCAAATACCGATAAATGAAGACATCACTATCTTTATATTATAAATCTCAAGGAAAAGTTTTACTGAGAGAGACAGGTTGTACAGAACAAAAGACAGAGGATCTACGTCTATATTATAAAAAGTTGTAAGTGATACGTATGCTGAAAAAGCGTGGGTAGAGGAGATGAGCGTTATGGTTGAAAATAATGAAGAGATCGGGTTGAATCTACTGGATACTCCGATTGGACCAAAGAAGAAAAAAGAAGTCAGTGAACCTCGAGATCTGTTGCTCTATGAGCGGGAGTATTGGGACAGTGGATTTGAACGTATTGCTGGTATTGATGAGGTGGGACGGGGCTGTTTGTTTGGGGATGTTGTGGCAGCGGCGGTTATTTTACCGAAGGATCTCATCCTGGAAGGCGTGAATGACTCCAAGAAATTAACGGAGAAAAAACGTGATGCATTATATGACATCATTATGGAAAAAGCGCTGGCGGTAGGTATCGGGTATGCGGATGCAGAGACAATTGATCGGCTTAACATCAAACAGGCTGCGAGACTTGCGATGAAACGTGCGGTTGAAGCATTGGGAGAAACTCCTGATTATATGCTGGTGGATGCCGAGAAGGTGGATGTGAATGTACCTCAACTGTCCATTATTAAAGGGGATGCTAATAGTCAATCGATCGCAGCGGCATCTATTATTGCCAAGGTAACGCGAGATCGGCTGTGTAAGGAAGAATGGGATACGTTATATCCGGAATATGGTTTGTCGATACATAAAGGATATGCAACAAAAGTTCATCGGGAGCAAATTATGGCATTGGGGGCAACCCCGATGCATCGGCGCAGTTTTCTGGGCAACCTGCTTGGAGAGCAGCAATCTTTGTTTTAACACAGGTTTGAAGAAAGGAGGGGGAGAGATTTGAATATCGGTTCCATGATAAAGGGGTTAATGGGAGACAGTAAGCCCGGCAATGCCAAACCGCTTGAATTAAAGGAAGGTCAGGTGGTTCGTGGCTCCGTCGTTAGTGTATCCGATGATGGGGGAGAAGCAGTTCTGCAGATTCAAGGTGTGCAAGTGCGCGCCAAGTTGGAGACTCCACTCCGTCCGGGTGAGACCACGTTGCTTCAAGTGCAACCTCCAGGTGAAAATGGCATAACGGTAATGAAACCTATGACGGGTACACTTGCTGAGCTGCCACAAGCTTCGCTGAACAACCTGCTTAAGGATGTAGGACTGCCGGATACAAAAGGGAACCGGGAACTGTTACTTGCCATGCAGCGTAGCGGATTGCCGCTAACGAAGGATAATGTGGCTATGGTCCAGAATATGATGACTGCTAAACCTGCACAGGTACCTGTGGAAGAATGGGTGCAGGCGACGGGAATTGCTTTTCAGCGTGGTCTTCCGGTTACGGCGGAAACAGTAAAAGGATTACACCAGACGGTGTTTGGCCCCCCTCTGCACCAGTTGTTAAGCGGGTTGGCTGACCAGTTGGAAACGATGCTGACTCAAACAACAGGTAAACCACTATTGCCTGGCGAACAATCTGCTACGTTGAAACCAGCAGTCATGGTTGGTGTACCTGTTGTATCGAATGCATCACAGACGGAAGAAGGATTGGCTGCATCAGGCAATGGTCGTCAGGTGACTGGAACCGGAACACCTGCTTTGTCAACGCAACAAGGACACGGGGCGTTGGCAGGAGCTATATCCATGACGGATGGCGGGGCAGAGGATGCAGGTACTGCGGTGAAAGGAAATGTGCAGACCGGCGGAGGCACAGGGAATGCTGAAGCCGGGGCCAAGGCAGTTGCCAGCAACGTTGAAACGGCTGGCAAAGGGGGCGCAGGTATTCCGTCTGGAACCGGAATACCCGCAGAGGGCCCGCGCGGGGCTGACGCGGGCCAAGCTGGGAGCCGTCCGGGTACATCTGGGGCGGCTACTGAATCTGTGGCTGGCCGTGCAAGTGCAGGCCAGCCTGAAACAGGCGCGGCCGGGCGGACTGACGGCCGCGCTGAAACGCCTGCTGCTGCGGGGACGCCGTCCGCAGCAGGCCAGGCGGCGCCAGCAGCGCCTACGGCAGCGCAGCTGGCGCCCAAGCTGCTGGCGCTGCTGGACGCCCTGCGCAGCGCGTCCACTGCCGCACCGGCACAGCCTGGTGCGGCAGCACAGGCCGCCCCTGCATCGCAGGGCGGCCAGGCGGCTGCGGCTGCCGGAGGCGTGCCGCAGCCGTTGCCAGCCGGCGCTGATGCGCCGCCGGCTGGCGGTAGTGCCGCAGCACCTGCGGGAGCTGCGGCACTACCCGCGCCTGTCACCCACGAGGGGGACCCGTGGGTGGGGCGCGTGCTGAAGCTGCTCGGTGCGGAGCACGAGCAGCAGGCCGTTCACGGCGCGGCAGCGCAGCCGCGCGTGGGGGATGCGGCGAGTCCGGCAAATGCGGACACGCTGAAGGGCTTGCTGCTGCAACTTGCCAGCAGCGAAGGTGCACCGGCGGCGCTTAAGGATGCCGCCGGACAGGCGGTGCAGTATCTGACAGGTCAGCAGTTATTGCTGACAACAGATCGCAGTGCTACATTTGCACAGATGCACTGGTTTATTCCGATCACTGGACCGGACGGGGAAGAAACGGCGTCTGTTCAGATTCAATCACGTCGTGGATCTCGTGGAGAGCTGGATGCGTCCAACTGCCGTCTATGGTTTGATCTGGACATGAAAAGTCTTGGGCCTACTCTGGTAGATGTCCATGTGGTTAATAACATTGTCAGTCTGCGTGTATTAAATGATCGCGAAGGAATGGGAGCGCTCCTGGAGAGCGGACGAGAGGTAATCCATCATGCATTGGACAAGCTGGGCTATCAACTGCTGACCTTCAAGGCGGAACCGTGGCCTGCGGGCCAGGAGCCGGGCGCGGAACGAAAAACGCGGGCCTCGGACTATAGTCCTGAACGATACAAAGGGGTGGACTTGAAGGTATGAAAGACGAGTCGTCACAACCGGACCTGCTTTCCAAAAAGGCGGTTGCCCTAAAGTATGTCCCTGGAGAGAGCGAAGCACCTGTTGTTGTAGCCAAGGGGCGCGGCAAAGTGGCAGAAGCCATTCTGGATAAAGCCAGAGAAAACGGCGTGGCTGTTCAGGAGGATGCAGCACTTGTGGAGGTGCTCTCCAAGTTGGATCTGGATGAACAGATTCCGGCAGAACTGTATCAACTGGTCGCAGAGGTGCTAACGTACGTCTACCGTGCAGATCGAATGGCCTCAGGACGTGAGGAAAATGAGCCATGGTAGAACGTAGATTGGGTCAGGAGCCAGGATTAAAGCTCACACGACAGCAGAAAGGCCGATTAGGTGAAGAGGCTGCCTGTCAATGGTTGCGAGAGCACGATTATCGAATCATTAGACAGAACTGGCGTTGCCGTAGCGGTGAGATTGACATCATTGCTTCCTACGAGGGCTTGCTTGTCTTTGTAGAAGTAAGAAGCAGAAGTGGAGCTGCTCAGTACGGTACACCTCAGGAATCGGTTGATATGCGTAAAATGGAGCAGGTGCGTTCAACCGCATCCGTATATTTGCAAATGACGGGAGAGACGGAACTTCAGATCCGTTTTGATGTAATTGCCGTAATGCTTGATCAAGCAGGAGAAATTGTCTCTGTGAATCATATTGTTAATGCTTTTTAAGAATTACAATCGAAGTTATTGTTGTATTATGTGATACGAAATGTATCTTTTTAATGTGAGTTGGTCAGTGATTTCGAAGTACAAGTTTAATTATGTCTTATCTTTGCATTCGTTTTAGTTTTAAAATTAGTTAATATACTAAAGCCGTAGTTCCTCTTTATACAGGAGCTGCGGCTTTTTTTGATTTAACTATGAAATCACTAAACAGAGGATAGAGCATTGATAATAAAATCATTGTATTTCAGAAATTTATAGATACAAAATGTATCACTTGTAATAAACTAAGAAAGTTGAAATTTAAAGAGAGGTTGGTGGGATGTATGAAAGAGCTTCAGAATACTTCGAACAACACAGTAAAACAAGTATGGGAGTGCCCTCGGATGGAAGTGCTGGATATCAGCGAGACCATGAACGGTGGACAGGGGATTTGGCAATATGTTTGGGACGGAGAATTCTGGAAGCTTGAACTTATGGTCAGTTAATTTAAGAGGTTAAAGAGCAATGTTTGATCAATAAAATAAATGAGGTGTAGTGAGAAGATGCAGACAAGTATCAAATGGATCATTCGACTAAGTACACTATCTTTATGTTTCATTTTGTTTGGAATCATGTATTCCGGAGTTTCTTATGCTGCTGAATCTGACAATGCGGTTAGTGTGTCAGGTAAAGTGATTGATCGTCAGGGATTGCCTGTCAAGGACGCCACAGTCAAGTATTGGCTTGATTATGGGAATAAGGAACACAGCGTGGAGACAGATGAGAGTGGGAATTATCGTATTATTGAATCCGTTGAGAACTATACTGTATTTACCTTTTCAGTTGAAGCAGAGGGGTATGTGCCGTATCGACATTACACTTCCTATAGTTTAAGGGGTGGAGAGCAAATACAACTTGATTTTCGTATTTATGAGCCATCCACGATTGTAGGAACAGTCAAAGATCAGGCAGGCAGACCTGTTCCAGATGCTCGTATAAAAGTAACAAGTGTCTTTGATCGTATAGTGAAAACTGATCAGCAAGGTCGATATGCGGTTACAGGAATTGATTACGCCTATAATCCGAACATTGCAATATGGGTAGATGCCGATGGTTATATGTTATATGAACAGGATCGCTTGGGTGTCCGGGAGGGAGGAACCTTGAGAATGGATGTTGTTTTGGCAGAGGCGGCACACGTGCGGGGAAAAGTTGTAGATGAGTCGGGCAATCCAGTAAGTGGGGCTAAAGTTAATGCTGGAGGTTCGGCAACAACAGATGCTCAAGGCAACTATTTTAATAAAGCGCGTACCAACAGGGGCTAGAACGATAACGGGAGAAGCAGCAGGATATCTAAAAACGAGCCTGAGCGTTACTCTTGTAAAAGGAGATCATAATACGTTTAATATCGTACTTAAGAAGGATGCAGATATTACACCTCCAGTAACCAAGTACAGATTAGTTCCTATTACAGATACTGTGAACGGGAAAATATACATCAAAGGATTTACATTCAGACTTCAGGCAACAGACGAAGTCAAAGGCTCGGGCGTAAAAACAACGCAATATCGAATCAATGGGGGAGAATGGAAGAACTATGAAGGACCCGTCAAGTTTTATGCCCCTGATGTCAAGGTGGTAGAGTACTATAGTACAGATGTTGCAGGTAACCAGGAGAAGTACAACAAAATGGATTTTGTTAATGGCACATTTGAAGGGAATGGCACGTTTGAAGGGGCGAGTTACGACGATTAATTACTCGTTGATATGATATGTGAATCAATAACATGAGAATAAAAGACGGTTCTGACTTTATGATCCCTCGTGGTGAATCAAGATTCAGAGTCGTCTTTTCTGTTGGAATGACCCTAACGGTACTGACCTTTGCCTCCCCTTTGAATCTCGTGATCAGATGGGTGTATAATCAAGAAGGTAAACTGGTATTTTATTATGTCATAAAGAAATTATATTGAATGTACAAGGCCGCGAATCACTATTGCGGTTGCAAATGATTTTATAAACAGGAGGTACGGCCGATGAGTAAAGCTACGAAAACAACAAATGAAGTCAGAAATGCGATTCAAAACCGTCGTACGGTGAAAAAATTCAAAAAAGAAGCTGTTCCTACACAGCAGATTATAGAATTGCTGGATACGGCAGTCTGGGCTCCTAACCATAAACTGCGTGAACCTTGGAGATTTTTGTTATTTACCGGGAATGGACGGAAGAAACTGGCTGAGGCTATTGACGCAGAAATGGGAGAAGACAACAAATTCTCACCCAATATTATGCAAGTTCCATCCGTTATGCTTGTCGTGCTGGAAGAAGATCCAAGACAGAATATCTGGGACGAAGACTTCGCTGCGGTCAGTGCATTGGTTCAAAACTTTATGCTTGCAGCCTGGAGTGAAGACATTGGAACGTTCTGGGTGACCAAGCCATTTTTATACGCTCCCAAATTCCGCAAACCGCTTGGAATAGAGGCGGGAGAGAAGATTGTAGGCATGATTTATATGGGTTACCCTGATGTTATTCCTTCTGCCAAAGAACGCACACCAGCTAAGGACAAACTCACTCTTTTTGAATAATAAATTGTTGCAGACCTTAGCTATATACGATCCCCATACGTTTACAGGGAAATCTACGTACAAGTACCTTTCTTCACAGAAGAGAAGGGCTTGTACGTTTTTTTGTCATGTTGGAGTATCCGCATTGTAGAATCTGCATAAGGAATCCTTCTCGATTTTCCTCTGATGTCTGCAGTTTCATGCCCATTTCACTGCCTTTGGGTAAATAGGCCTGTTCTTTCCTCCATATGCTTCTAAAATAGCTTCAAAATAAATTAAGATCCAATTGACGATACTGGATGGCTTCAGCCACATGAGCTGTCACAATTTCACCTTCATGGTCCAGATCGGCAATTGTCTGTGCCATCTTGATAATCCGATCATGTGCACGCATGCTCAGGTTTAACGTTTGCAGCGTTTGCTCTAACAGTTGCTCTGCCTCTTGGGGGAGATGGATCGTTCGTCGCAAAAGCGTGCCCGAAAGCTGGCTATTCCAACGGACTGAACTTTTGGCATAACGTGTAGCCTGAATTTGATGAGCGTGGATCACTTTTGCCTGCATTTCTTCAGAGGAAGGGGAAGCAGCAGACTTGCGCCACTCGCCTGGTGGAGGAACCTCAACCTGAAGATCAATGCGGTCCAGCAGTGGTCCTGAAATTTTGGCTCGGTACGCGGCAACACGGGCTGGACTACATATGCAGCGTTGCTCCTCCGAATGAGCGGACAAATATCCGCAGGGACAGGGATTCATGGAACATGCAAGCATAAACTGGGCCGGAAAGGTGAAAGCAGCCCGTGCCCGACTAATTGTCACTGTGCGATCCTCTAACGGTTGCCTTAATACCTCCAGCACTTGGCGCTGGAATTCAGGTAATTCATCCAGAAACAATATGCCCCGGTGGGCAAGGCTCACTTCACCCGGTTTTGGGATACCACCGCCTCCAATCAGACCAGAGGTGGATATCGTGTGGTGAGGAGAGCGAAAAGGTCTGTCTGCAATCAGGCCTTGAGGCGCTTCTTTCAACTTGCCTGCGGCACTTAATACTTTGGTGACTTCCAACGCTTCATCTTCTGACAAAGGAGGAAGGATGGAGGGTAGACGTTTGATTAACATCGTTTTGCCCGTGCCTGGGGGTCCAACGAGCAGTATATTATGCATGCCGGCTGCAGCAATCATAAGCGCGCGTTTTACATGATGCTGCCCTAGAACATCACTATAGTCGTCTGCAAATAATGGTGTTTGTCTCGTCTTCCTATCCGCCATCTTATGAGTCTTATCAGTTATAGGAGCAGCGAGGTGTGCATAATTTTTCAACACGACTGGTCCTGCATTCGAATTATTTGGTATTCCCACTGAATTAGAGGGTTGATCTGGGTTTTCCGGAGCAATATCCTGTAAATGACGAATGCCAAAAACCTGGATACCTCGAATCAGTGACGCTTCCTCCACGTTATCCAAAGGTAGGAGCACGGACGTAAAGCCTTGCCGTTTGGCCAGATCCACCATGGATAAAATGCCCGGCACGGACCTGATCGAACCGTCCAACGCCAGTTCGCCAACCAATAGTGTCCGTTCCTGGGGAGGAAGTACAAGCTGGCCGCTTGTCATAAGTAAACCAATAGCAATGGCTAGATCAAAGGAAGATCCTTCCTTGCGCAGATCAGCGGGGGCCAGATTGATTGTGATTCGCTGTAAAGGATACTGATATCCGCAGTTTTTAATCGCTGCACGAACACGTTCAACGGCCTCACGAATGGCTGAATCCGGTAAACCGATGATGGATGTCTGTGGTAGACCATTGGATAAATCGGTTTCCACCTCGATCAGAACACCATCGATTCCGTACAAACACGCACTGTGTAATTTTCCGTACATAACAAAGAAACACCTCACTCGATTCTTGACTCCGCATAATACGGGCCAGTCTACGAATTAAGGTGCTTCCTCAGCTTCTATTAAGCATTTTATATAAAAGGAATCATGGAGTCAACCTGTCATTATCATTGCTGTAGTCATCTTTCCTGATCCCTGAATTTTATTTCTGGAAGGAAATCATTAAATTGCTTTGGCGAAAATGGTCGTATAAACTTTCATTATGGTAATTAAATTTGACCTGAGAAAGCGTGAATCTGTTCGTCGGACTTATCTATTATTGTTGTTAAACCATGGGGATGAACTGCTGATTATCTAATTATATTTATGTTTTACACAATCTAATTTATCATAATTAAATTGAATAGTAAAATCATTTGTGCTCAATTATTCTGTTTTTTTTCTATTTTGTGATAGTATAGATCTATAGTTCCCGTATTATTAGGAATAGATTGCACAATAGGCAGGTGAGAAAGACATATGCAGACTGACAGTTTGAAGCTGGATAACCAATTATGCTTTGCCATATATGCTTGTTCACGTGAGATTACGAAGATGTACCAGCCTTATCTGGAGGTACTTGGCGTAACGTATTCCCAGTATTTGGTGTTGATGGTTTTATGGGAACGTGAAGAATGTACGGTTAAGGAGATCGGGGAGGCTCTCTATCTCGATTCGGGAACGTTGACACCACTTCTCAAACGTTTGCAGTCAGCAGGACTTATTAATCGCGAACGCTCGGCTCAGGACGAACGAAAAGTATTAATTACACTAACCGACTCGGGTCGTGAGTTGCGGAACAAGGCATTATCCATACCTGAATCCATTCAGGGAGATGCGTGTTTGAACAGTACAGAGTTTGAAACATTGCTGGGTCAGTTCAAAGGATTGCTGGAGAAAGTTCACGAAACCAACACCAACGCAGCCAAAAAATAAAATGTAGTTTTACATCAAGGAAACCTCAGTTTTTAGCTGAGGTTTTTTCCATATATACCCAAGCATTCACAATATGGGATCATACTCATATCAAAATACTGTCTATTAACCATTAGTTTTTTAAGGAAAGCGTTTTAAAAACGTGTTACAATGAATTGGGCTTGAGTGAAAATAGTCAACATTTGTCTTTTGTTAGTCTACCAACCCGCCTTGTTGCAGTCATGTTGATAGGAGGATTCGAGAATGAATATCCATGAATATCAAGGAAAAGAAGTACTGAAACAGTATGGAGTTACCGTTCCAAACGGAAAGGTTGCTTATACAGTCGATGAAGCGGTCGCGGCCGCTGAGGCATTGGGCAGTCCAGTGACTGTTGTCAAAGCACAGATTCACGCAGGTGGCCGGGGTAAAGCCGGCGGCGTAAAAGTGGCAAAGAGTACGGATGAAGTTCGTGCCTATGCTTCTGAAATTCTGGGCAAAGTATTGGTAACACACCAGACTGGACCAGAAGGTAAAGAAGTGAAACGTCTTCTGATTGAAGAAGGATGCGATATCCGCAAAGAGTATTATGTGGGTGTTGTTGTGGACCGTGCCACAGGCCGTGTAGTTATGATGGCTTCCGAAGAAGGCGGTACTGAGATTGAAGAAGTAGCTGAAGCTACACCTGAGAAAATTTTCAAAGAAATCATTGACCCTGCCATTGGATTGCAAGTGTTCCAGGCCCGTAAACTGGCTTACAGCATTAAGATTCCGAATGAACTGGTGAACAAAGCTGTTAAGTTCATGCTCGCGCTGTACACTGCATTTGTCGAAAAAGATTGCTCTATTGCCGAGATCAATCCTCTCGTTGTTACCGGAGATGGAAACGTTATCGCGCTAGATGCGAAATTGAACTTTGACTCCAACGCCCTGTTCCGACACAAAGACATTTTGGAACTGCGTGACCTGGATGAAGAGGATGAAAAAGAAATCGAAGCTTCCAAATACGACCTCAGCTACATAGCACTTGATGGCAACATCGGCTGTATGGTCAATGGTGCGGGACTTGCGATGGCAACGATGGACATTATCAAATACTACGGTGGAGACCCGGCCAACTTCCTTGACGTTGGGGGCGGTGCGACAACGGAGAAGGTGACTGAAGCATTTAAGATCATCTTGTCCGATGCCAAAGTAGCTGGGATCTTTGTTAACATCTTCGGTGGCATCATGCGCTGTGATGTTATCGCCAATGGTGTTGTTGAAGCCGCGAAGCAGCTTGGCCTGACCAAACCGCTGGTTGTTCGTCTTGAAGGAACTAACGTGGAGCTTGGCAAACGTATTCTGGGTGAATCTGGCCTGAATATCGTTCCTGCTGATTCCATGGCCGATGGTGCACAGAAAATTGTTGCCCTCGTAAAATAAGCTCATTCCTTAGTACCGGAGCTGTCCGGGAATTGAAAAATAACCGTAAGGATGTGAAGCAACGTGAGTATTTTGATCGATAAAAATACAAAAGTCATTACGCAAGGCATTACGGGTTCAACGGGAATGTTCCACACGAAGGGCGCATTGGACTACGGAACCCAGATGGTAGGCGGAGTTACACCGGGTAAAGGCGGAACTAATGTGGATATCACGTTGGAAGACGGCACAGTAGCTAGTCTGCCGGTGTTCAACACTGTGCAGGAAGCGAAGGAAGCTACAGGCGCAACAGCGAGCGTCATTTACGTTCCTCCTGCATTTGCAGCAGATTCCATTATGGAAGCTGTTGATGCTGAGCTGGACCTCGTAATCTGTATTACAGAAGGTATTCCGGTTCTTGACATGATCAAGGTTGACCGCTTTATGGAAGGTAAAGATACTGTCCTGATCGGACCAAACTGTCCAGGTGTCATTACACCAGGAGAATGTAAAATCGGTATCATGCCTGGTTATATCCATATGGCAGGGCACGTAGGCGTTGTTTCCCGTAGTGGAACACTTACCTATGAAGCCGTTCATCAACTGACGACACGTGGCATTGGACAATCTTCTGCTGTAGGAATCGGGGGAGACCCTGTAAAAGGCTCCGAGTTCATTGATATTCTCAAACGGTTCAATGAAGATCCACAGACTCATGCGGTCATCATGATTGGTGAGATTGGTGGTACAGCTGAAGAGGATGCTGCAGATTGGGTACGTGAAAACATGACCAAACCGGTTGTTGGCTTTATCGGTGGCGTAACAGCGCCTCCAGGCAAACGGATGGGCCATGCTGGCGCTATTATCTCTGGCGGTAAAGGTACAGCCAAAGAGAAAATTGCGAAGCTGGAATCATGTGGAATCAAAGTAGCACCAACTCCTGCTGAGATGGGTTCGACTTTGGTGAGTGTACTTGAGGAACGCGGTATTTTGAATTTGTGCACGACACATTAATTCTTTTTCGTTATAATAGAAGAAACGGCTCGGAAATGATTTATTTCTGGTAGACCGACTATTATGGTTACGGAAAAGGTAAGCAACCTTTTGTCCTTGAACAGGGCGAAGGGTTGCTTTTTTGCGTTTTTTTTTACGGGAAAAGGAGGAGGAATTGTCTCTCATCTGCGTAAACGCTTGCATTCCGTGGTCACTTAACACACAATATGAGGGAAGATCTCTTCCCGCTTTGGGAGGTTTATGGTATGAAAGAAAGATGGATCTTGTTTGGGTTACATGAGATGGAGGGCATTGGCAAGAAAACAATCTCGAAACTGATTCTGGGACAACATGAATTACCCGAACTATTGAATTATGGGGAAAGCGACTGGGTCGCAGCAGGCTTGCGGAAAGATCAGGCTGCACGTTTGGCTAGCCAATTTACTATCGACTGGATTGAGAGTAAAAGAGAACACGTTTACAATCAGGGGATAGAGGTTATTACTTATCTGGATCAGAATTATCCCATATTAATGAAGGAAACCGTTCAGCCTCCCTGGGTAATGTATGCTCGAGGGGATGTTAGTTTGCTACACAATTCGTCTATTGCCATGGTGGGAACTCGTATGCCAACCGTGTATGGGCGCAAAGTTGGAGAAAAGCTGGCAGAGCAATTATGCAATGCAGGACTGACGATTGTAAGCGGGCTTGCCCGTGGTATTGATAGCGTATGTCATGAGGCAGTACTACGTGCCAAAGGAAAAACGATTGCAGTATTCGGAACAGGGATTGATAATATATACCCACCCGAAAATACAAGCCTCGCTGAACGAATCGCGGAGACGGGGCTGCTTTTGTCGGAATATCCACCAGGTACGAGAGCGCGCCAGGGATTATTTCCGGAACGGAATCGAATCATTGCCGGTCTGACACTGGGAACATTGGTTGTTGAGGCTGACATTCGCAGTGGTTCACTCATTACAGCAGATGCTGCGCTTGAAGCAGGCAGGGATGTATTTGCAGTCCCTGGACCTATTACATCGCCGAAAAGTCGGGGAGCACACAATCTTATCCGTCAAGGGGCCAAATTGGTCACTTGTGCAGCAGATGTATTGGAAGAGTATCGATTGGGCTTGCCAAATGCAGAACAACTTCCTTACAATAGAGGACGTTCGACCGAAACAACCGAGCCTTCCGGGCGAGGGATATTCGCTGAGGTTAAGCTCTCTCCAGATGAACAACGTGTGATTTATCTGTTGGAACAGGGAGAACAATCATTGGATCAACTGGTTGAGCTGCTTGGTTGGGATTTTGGACATTTGCATTCAGTTCTGTTATCTTTAATCATAAAAAAGCAGATTAGCCAATTACCAGGCACTAAATACGCGAGGGTATGACGAAGCTACAACCTACGTAGTGCGTGGAAATATATAATTAGCAGAAGTTATTAACTATGCATAAGCTTACAGAAACAGTTTCATGACAGTTTCATGACTGAGAGGAGGATGAACCTATGGCGGATGCACTCGTAATCGTGGAGTCGCCCTCAAAGGCGAAGACGATAGGCAAATATTTAGGCAGCAAGTTCATCGTAAAAGCTTCGATGGGGCATATTCGCGATTTGCCAAAGAGTCAGATCGGCGTTGAGGTAGAGAATGATTTTAATCCGAAATATATTACGATCCGCGGCAAAGGTTCAATTTTGAAAGAACTGAAGGATGCACGGAAGAAAGTGAAAAAAGTGTATCTCGCAGCTGACCCGGATCGCGAAGGTGAGGCTATCGCATGGCATTTGGCCCATGCTCTTGAACTGGATGATACGGCAGATTGCCGGGTAGTATTTAATGAAATTACAAAACAGGCGGTCAAAGATGCGTTCAAAACGCCGCGGAAAATCAATATGGATTTGGTTAACGCGCAGCAGGCAAGACGTATTCTGGATCGACTCGTTGGATATAAAATTAGTCCGTTATTATGGAAGAAAGTGAAAAAAGGTTTGTCTGCAGGCCGGGTTCAGTCCGTGGCTGTTAAAATCATTTTAGATCGTGAAAATGAAATTGATGATTTTGAGCCGGAAGAATACTGGAGCATTACCGCCAAACTGACAGCAGACGGCAATCCGTTTGAAGCCAAGTTTCATAAACTGAACGGGGCCAAAACAGAGCTGGGCAGTGAAGCGGAAGTGCAAGCGATCCTGAAACAGATCGAAGGTGCAGACTTTACGATCAAGGAAGTTAAAGAGAAAGAACGGAGCCGTAACCCCTCCGCCCCGTTTACGACGAGTTCTCTGCAACAGGAAGCGGCACGTAAATTGAATTTCAGAGCTTCCAAGACGATGTCGGTCGCCCAACAACTATATGAAGGTGTAGACCTTGGAAAAGAAGGCACAGTAGGTCTCATCACGTATATGCGTACGGACTCCACACGAATTGCGGCATCTGCACAAGAAGAAGCCAAAGAATATATCGTTGGTAAGTATGGTGAGCCATTTGCACCTGAGACTCCACGAAACTATTCCAAAAAAGCAGCTAATGCTCAGGATGCGCATGAAGCGATTCGTCCAACTTCAATTCTGCGTGACCCTGACTCAATCAAGTCATTCATGAGTCGCGATCAGTTCCGGTTGTACAAACTGGTATGGGAACGTTTTGTTGCGAGCCAGATGTCTTCGGCTATCCTGGATACACTCTCTGTAGATATTGCTGCGGGGGACACCATTTTCCGTGCAGCAGGTTCGAAGGTACGATTCCAAGGTTTCATGAAGGTATATGTTGAAGGAAACGACGATGGTACAACCGATGAAGACCGTCTGCTGCCCCCGTTGAAAAGTGGAGATGTACTTGAGAAGCAGGAGATTGAGCCAAAACAGCATTTTACACAACCGCCACCCCGATATACGGAGGCAAGGTTGGTTAAGACGCTTGAGGAATTGGGTATAGGGCGTCCGAGTACATATGCGCCAACACTGGAGACCATTCAGAAGCGCGGATATGTTGCAATTGAGGAAAAGAAATTCATGCCGACCGAGCTGGGTGAACTGGTCATCGAACAGATGGAAGAGTTTTTCCCGGAAATTCTGAATGTAGAGTTCACCGCAAACATGGAAGGTGATCTTGACCATGTGGAGGAAGGTTCGGAGGATTGGGTCAAAGTACTCGCAGAATTCTATGAATCTTTTGAGAAACGCCTTGAGTTTGCGGAAGAAGAAATGAAAGAAATCGAGATTGAAGACGAAGTGTCGGATGAGATCTGTGAGAAGTGTGGCAAACCGCTGGTTTATAAACTCGGACGTTTTGGCAAGTTTCTTGCGTGCTCGGGCTTCCCTGATTGCCGGAATACCAAACCGATTATCAAGGATATCGGCGTGACTTGTCCGAAGTGTAAGGAAGGTCATGTTGTTGAGCGTCGTAGCAAAAAAGGACGTATTTTCTACGGTTGTGACAAATATCCTGAATGTGATTTTGTCTCATGGGACAGACCTTCAGCCAAACCATGTCCAAGTTGCGGATCGCTAATGATTGAAAAGCGGAACAAAAAGGGAGCACGATTGCAGTGTACTTCATGTGATCATCAGGAGCCGGTGGATGAACCGGATGACGAATCAGCAGATTAGTATATATGTGAATCAATTATAGTGAAATATGAAATTGCTTTATGGGGGTAAATGATTTTGACGAATGAACAACAAGTAACCGTTATTGGTGCCGGGCTGGCAGGAACAGAAGCGGCCTGGCAGATTGCAAGTCGCGGCGTACGCGTAAAATTATACGAGATGAGACCTGTTGTGAAAACACCAGCCCATCATACGGATAAATTTGCAGAACTGGTATGTAGCAACTCGCTGCGTGCGAATGGATTGACCAATGCAGTGGGTGTGTTAAAAGAAGAAATGAGAATGCTCAATTCTCTCGTATTGTCAGCAGCAGACAAACATGCAGTTCCCGCAGGTGGGGCGCTTGCTGTGGACCGGGATGGATTTTCAGGTGAGATTACATCCACGTTGCACCAGCATCCGCTTATCGAAGTGGTGAATGAGGAATTAACTTCTCTGCCGGAAGAGGGCATCGTTGTTGTTGCAACGGGGCCGCTGACCTCACCTGCATTGTCTGAGCAAATCAAGGCACTAATGGGGGAAGAGTATTTCTACTTCTATGATGCAGCTGCACCGATCATCGAAAAAGATTCAATTGATATGAATAAAGTGTATCTGGCTTCCCGTTATGATAAGGGTGAAGCGGCATATCTGAACTGTCCGATGACAGAAGAAGAGTTTGATGTCTTCTATGAAGCTCTCATTACTGCTGAAGTCGCTCAATTGAAAGAGTTCGAGAAAGAAATCTACTTTGAAGGTTGTATGCCAATCGAAGTGATGATGAAACGCGGAAAACAGACGGCTCTGTTTGGTCCAATGAAACCGGTAGGTCTGGTTAACCCTCATACAGGAGAGTTGCCACATGCGGTTGTTCAGCTTAGACAGGACAATGCAGCTGGAACCCTGTATAACTTGGTGGGTTTCCAGACGCATCTGAAATGGGGAGAACAGAAACGTGTCTTTTCCCTTATTCCTGGACTTGAAAATGCAGAGTTCGTTCGTTATGGCGTAATGCACCGTAATACATTTATTAACTCTCCTAAACTGCTTCTTCCGACGTATCAGTTTAAAGAGCGTCCAAACCTGTTCTTTGCAGGTCAGATGACGGGTGTAGAAGGATATGTGGAATCTGCTGCATCAGGGCTTATTGCCGGCATGAACGCAGCCAAAGCAGCACTTGGGCAGGAACTGGTGGTATTGCCGGTAGAAACAACACTTGGCAGTATGGCTCAGTATATTACAACTGCTGACTTCAAGCACTTCCAACCAATGAACGCAAACTTTGGTTTGTTGCCGAAGCTTGAAACAAAGATTCGTAACAAAAAGGAAAAAAATGAAGCTCTTGCACAGCGTGCACTGGATGGCATTACTAGTTTTGCTGCGGCAGAAGGTCTAACTGTTCCGGAACGCGTATAAATTATTCGTGGGAGGATGCTGATATCATGGATATGTCATTTCATGCTACAACGATCTGTGCTGTTCGTCATAATGGTAAGGCTGCAATCGCAGGAGATGGTCAGGTGACCATGGGCCAAAGTGTTGTGATGAAGAATACAGCCAAGAAGGTAAGACGTTTGTACCGCGGACAGGTTGTTGCTGGCTTTGCTGGTTCTGTGGCGGATGCGATCACCCTGTTTGAGAAATTCGAAGGTAAGCTCGAGGAGCACCATGGTAACTTGCAACGTGCTGCTGTAGAGCTTGCCAAGGATTGGCGTCAGGATCGGATCTTGCGTAAGCTTGAGGCGCTGTTGATTGTGATGGACAAATCAGGTATGCTGCTCATTTCAGGCGGCGGGGAGATAATTGAACCAGATGATGACGTTATTGCTATCGGATCAGGTGGAAACTTCGCCTTATCTGCTGCGCGTGCGTTGAAACGTCATGCAGTAAATCTGGAAGCCAAAGATATTGCGCGTGAATCACTTCAGATTGCCTCGGAGCTATGTGTATATACCAATAATAATATTATTGTAGAAGAGTTATAAGCCAAAGAAATCTCCCGTAGTGGAGCATGATTCTGTAATCTGCTCCAGGACGTCTAGGGGATTCTTTGTCCTTGTTAGGAAAAATAAATTCAACATACTGGTAGGAGGGAAGCAATATGAATACTCAAGCGTTAACACCTAGACAGATTGTTGCAGAGCTTGACAAGTATATTGTAGGTCAAAAGAAAGCTAAAAAATCGGTAGCGGTAGCTCTTCGTAATCGTTATCGGCGTAGCCTTTTGCCTGAGCACACTCAGGACGACATTGTGCCTAAAAATATCTTGATGATTGGACCTACCGGTGTGGGTAAAACGGAAATCGCCCGTCGCCTTGCTAAACTGGTAGGTGCGCCATTTGTGAAAGTGGAAGCTACCAAGTTCACTGAAGTAGGTTACGTTGGCCGTGACGTTGAATCGATGGTGCGTGATCTGATTGAGACATCACTGCGGATGGTGAAGTTGGAGCGGACTGAAAAAGTGAAGGACAAAGCTGAAGAAGCTGCCAATGAGCGAATTGTACATATTTTGGCTCCTTCACAGTCCAAGTCCAAGAGTCAGCGTAATCCCTTTGAGATGATCTTTGGTAATAATGGCAACAACGTTCAGGAACAGGATGAGCCAGAACCGGATACTGGGGTTGCCGAACGCCGCCGTAAGATCAAGTTTGATCTGTTGTCCGGCAAGTTGGAGGATGACATCATTGAGATTGATGTCGAAGACACTGCGCCTAACATGATGGACATGTTTGCTGGACAAGGTAATGATCAGATGGGCATGAATATGCAGGAGATGTTTGGTAGCCTCTTACCTCGTCGTACGAAAAAGCGCAAGCTCGCCATCAAAGAAGCGCGCAAAGTGTTGACCCAGGAAGAAGCAGGCAGATTGATCGATATGGATGATGTTACACAAGAATCCATTCGTCGAGCAGAGCAGACAGGTATCATTTTCATAGATGAAATTGACAAGGTCGCCAGTCAAGGGCGCGGTAGTGGTCCTGATGTATCCCGTGAAGGTGTGCAACGTGACATACTGCCTATCGTAGAGGGCTCTACAGTAATGACGAAATATGGTCCTGTCAAAACGGATTATATTCTGTTTATGGCAGCTGGCGCATTCCATGTCGCCAAACCCTCTGATTTGATTCCTGAGCTTCAGGGACGCTTCCCAATTCGTGTGGAACTAAGCAGTCTAACACTGGAGGAGTTTGTTTCCATTCTGACTGAACCCCAAAATGCACTGACCAAGCAGTATGTTGATCTGTTGCGGACAGAGAATATTGAGATTGAGTTCTCGGATGAGGCCATTCGCGAGATTGCCAAATTGGCTGAATCCGTCAATCAAAATACAGAAAATATAGGTGCTCGTCGATTGCATACGATTCTTGAAAAGCTTTTGGAGGATTTATCCTTTGAGGCACCTGAGCTTACACTGGAACGTATGGTGATCACTCCGGAGTATGTTCGGGAGAAATTAAATGATATTGCGCTTGATCGTGATTTGAGCCAGTATATCCTGTAACATGCGGCTAGCAATGCAGTTGTTAAAATGATGCTATAAATGAACGGTATGCAAGAGAGTAGAGAACATTTGTGTGATCGACAAAGGGAAGCAATCCTTTAATGAATCACAAAGGCCCTCTTACTTGGCGCATATCGTTTATTTTTGTTTCTATCTAAAGGATTTTGATGTTACAACCGATAAAAGATGTGTGGTTGTTATACGGATCGACAAAACCTAGGACTTGTGCCGCATGTATCCGGAGTTAAAACCTATCGGAGTGGTAGTTATTCTTCCATTCCATACCCAATGATTCCCATTAAAAGAATTTTCCTTATTCCAAGTCTGGTCATCGGTTTAGTCGACAGATTGGTAAATGTTGCGTAAATGCGCAAAATGATGAATTATTGAAAAGTTTGAAGTCACTAATTGTTTTCTTAAAATTAAAATATATAGACCCCACTTAATTGTTAAGAAAGTGTTGTGTGGGCAAGACGAGTTTTCTTTATTCTTGAAAGATAATTTGTCAATTGATTAATATACAGCTTTGTATGTATACCTATCATATTGTCCTTAAACCCTTAGTGTAACGGCAAAAAATTCTAACATTATCAACTATGAAATATTCGGAAATATACATAATTACGGGCGTTATAAGCTCATGTTGAGACTCGAAATTTTTTTTTTATTTTAAGAATGTTAAAGAACAATAAGGGAGAGTATTAACATACTTTTGTTTTGGGCCCGAACATTTACGAAAAAATTCATAATTTGCAGAAAATACACAAAAAGCCCCGTCTTTCAGAAAAGATAGGGCTTTTTTCTTATTGTAATAAATCCCAAACTCGAAGAAACTTATGTTATACGACAACATCAGAGTTAATTCTACTTAAGTCCTAGAAAACCGTGTAAAGACGAATGTTTTTGTCGAAAAAAACATAAGAATTTTCAAGGGAAAAGATACAATCTTTTTCCATAACTTCTAAAGAGAGGAGGGAGATTGTGAATCTTTTAAACGATATCAGCTTTAAAAGATTGCAAGGTGCACTCGATGCGTCCAATATCAGACAACGAACAATTGCTGACAACATCGCGAACGCCGATACTCCGTATTTCAAGCGCTCGGACGTTTCTTTTGAAGAAATGTTGCAAGGGCAAATGAATGGAGATATGCCTGTTCTTAAGGGTAAATTAACTGATGCAAGGCATTTTGTCATAGGTCCTTCCTCTTCCGTACCCACGCCAGTAGTTAATATGGACCAGTCAACCTCCATGAATAACAACGAAAACAATGTCGATATAGACAGAGAAATGAGTCTTCTGGCGGAGAATCAGTTACGTTATAACGCTTATATTCAGCAAGTGAACGAACAAATTAAAATCATGCGTGTTGGCGTGGAAGGGAGATAACCTAAATTGAACATTAGTAATAGTTTTAGTATCAGTAGCTCAGCTCTGACAGCCCAACGGTTGCGGATGGACGTAATATCTTCCAACATTGCCAACGCAGAGACTACGCGCGCGAGCGTATCCAATGGTGAGGCGGTCCCTTACAAACGTAAAATGGTTGTGCTTGAGCCGAATAAAACGTCATTTGGTACGATGCTGCAAAATCAGATGAGAGGTAGCGGTTCAGGAGATGGCGTAAGAGTAACGGAGATTCGCGAGGATCAGTCACCTCTGAAGCCTGTGTATGACCCTTCTCATCCGGATGCAAACGCAGAAGGATATGTATTTATGCCTAATGTGGATATTGCGAAAGAAATGGTCGACATGATCTCTGCTTCGCGTTCATATGAAGCAAACGTAACAGCACTGAATTCAACCAAAGCGATGATCTCCAAAGCTTTGGAGATTGGAAGATAATCTGCTTAAAAATGAAAATAAGAAAAATACAAACCAGGGATGAAGGGGAGGGACATTAATGATTCAGAACAACATGTTTAGCACACAGGGGATACAACCGCTACAGATGAAGAGTGCAACCGAAAGTAAGCCTTCTACACCAGCCGAAACCATTCAGAGCTTCGGTACATACTTACAGAATGCATTAGGGTCCGTTGCAGCACAGGAGGCTCAATCGCATGAAATGTCGAATCAATTTTTGGTCGGCAAAGCGAATGTGGATCAAGTGATGATTGCTTCAGAACAGGCCTTGTTAAGTCTACAACTCACAACTCAAGTCCGAAACAAAGTGGTCGAAGCATACCAAGAAGTTATGCGAACGCAGTTATAAAATAACCTACTTGCGCTTCGATAATAGCGCTGATCATTACAACAAAGCAGCTGCGATGCTGCTCCTGATCGTCAACCTATGAAACGGCTAGGGTTGAGTAAGGACAGACTAAGCAAAGTTTCGGATGGGGTGACAGAGTGAATGAGAGAATCGCCCAGTACAGGGATAAGGCATCCCAGTATTGGAATAGTTTTAGCAAAAAGCAAAAAGTATTATTTATATCTACCTTCCTGTTTCTGATTTTGGCTGCAGTTGTACTCACGATGCAATTGTCCAAAACGGAATATGAAGTTGCTTTTACAGATTTGAATGCAAGTGATTCAGCGGGCGTGATCAGTTATCTCGATTCATCTAGCATTCCATACAAATTAAGTTCAGATGGCAAGACCATATCCGTACCGAGTACAAGTGTTGCAATTGCAAAGGTGAATGTTGGATCTCAAGGGATTATTCAGAATGGTTCATTAGGGTATAAGTCATTCGAGGAGTCATCATCCCCCATCGGGATGACGGATAAAGAGTTTGATGTAAAGTACAACAACGCTATAAACGGAGAAGTTGAACAGTTACTTCAGCGGATGCAAGGGATACAGGATGCTAAAGTACTGGTTAATATGCCGAAAGATAACATCTTTGCTGGTTTGGAAGAACAAGACAAAGCATCAGCATCGGTAGCTCTCCAATTCAAACCGGGTTATCACCCAAATCAGGCAGCGGTAGATGGCTACTTTAACTTGGTTAAGACTGCAATTCCTAATCTGCCTGTTGAGAACATCACAATTACAAACACAGATGAAGCAGAATTGATTCCAACTGCCCGAGGTGGCAGTGGCGGGTTGTCTTCCGAAGTTCAAGAGAACATGGCACTACAGAAAAAGTTTGAAAACGATGTCCGTAATAACGTAAAGCAATTCCTTTCCCAGATTGTAGGCGAAGACAAAGTTAATGTTTTGGTAGCCTCCAAGCTTAATTTTGACAAAGAAACACGTAAGGAAAATCTGGTCACACCTGTTGATGTAGATAATATGAAAGGCATCGAGATCAGTGTGCAGGAGATTCAAAAGAGCTACACTGGCGCAAGCAATCCAACAGGTGGTGTTGCTGGCACAGGACAAGAGGAAGTTCCGGGTTACCCATCATCTGATGCAACCGGTAACTCTACCTCCGAAGAATCATCAAGCACTATAAACTACGATGTTAATCGAATTGCCAAGGATATCATTTCCAGTCCGTATACTGTAAAAGACTTAACCATTAACGTTGCGGTTGAACCACCGAATGGAGAAACAGAATTACAGGGACCGGTTCAGGACGCAATTGAGAACATTTTGGTTAACATTGTTCGTGCTTCACTGGCAGACTCAGGCACTGTAATAAGTGACGCCGATCTGACAAAGAAAGTTTCAGTCATGTCACAAGGCTTCCAGACTGCCTCTGCAGACAATACAGGTTTCCAACTTTCCTCAACGATGATGTGGGGTGGAGGCGCACTCATAGCGGCATTGATCGTAGCGGTAGTTATTTTGTTAGTACGCCGTCGCCGCAAACAAAACGAAGTCGAAGAAGAAGAGATTCCTCTTCCAATAGCAACAGAGTTCCCGTCCATTACGCTGGACAGTGTAACGAACGAAAGTCAGGTGCGCAAACAATTGGAGAGTTTGGCCAAGAAAAAGCCAGACGAATTCGTCAATCTGCTGCGTACATGGCTGGCTGACGAATAGAGGTGAGCGCATTGGCAAAGGCAAGCAGTCAAGGTTTGACTGGCAAACAAAAAGCAGCAATATTGTTGATTACATTAGGTCCGGAAGTATCGGCTCAGATATTCAAACATCTGCGTGATGAGGAGATTGAGCAACTTACGTTGGAGATTGCCAACGTTCGCAAAGTTGATTCTTCTGAAAAGGATATGATCATGGCCGAGTTTCACCAGATCTGTCTGGCGCAGGAATATATCTCTCAGGGCGGTATCAATTACGCCAGAGAAATCCTGGAAAAAGCTCTGGGTTCATCAAAAGCACTTGAAGTCATTAATCGTTTGACAGCTACGCTGCAAGTCAGACCATTTGACTTTGCGCGCAAAGCAGATCCGAATCAAATTTTGAACTTTATTCAGAATGAAAGCCCGCAAACGATTGCCCTGGTTCTGTCTTACCTGCAATTCGAACAGGCGGCAGCGATTCTATCATCCTTGCCACAAGAGAAACAGGCAGATGTCGCTCGCCGGGTGGCTGTTATGGATAGTACTTCGCCAGAAGTTATCTCTCAAGTGGAGCGGGTTCTGGAACAGAAGTTATCCTCTACCGTAACGCAGGATTACACCAATGCAGGTGGTATCGAATCGATCGTTCAGATTCTGAACGGAGTCGATCGGGGTACAGAACGTACCATTTTGGACTCGCTTGAAATTCAGGATCCAGAGCTTGCAGAGGAAATCAAAAAACGCATGTTTGTATTCGAAGATATCGTCAATGTGGATGATCGTTCGATTCAGCGCATTATTCGGGATATCGACAACGCAGATTTGCAGCTGGCACTCAAAGTGGCAAGCGAAGAAGTTCGGGATGCCGTGTTCCGGAATATGTCGAAACGGATGTCCGAGACATTCAAAGAAGAGATGGAATTCATGGGACCTGTGCGATTGCGTGATGTTGAGGAAGCTCAGACACGTATCGTAGGAACGATACGCAGATTGGAAGAAGCCGGTGAGATCATTATCGCACGCGGTGGAGGAGATGATATCATTGTCTAATTTGATTAAATCTTTCCAGTATGTACCGGTTGATGACCGTAAAAAACTTGAAAATCATCATCATTATGGTGGTGCTGAGGAGTCTGAAACGGAATTAAATGGTGTGAGTGCTGAAGGTTCTGAAGTTGAGACACTTCAAGCACGCGTGGACGAAGAAACACAACGTCTTACCGCAGAAATGCTGGAAGATGCCAAGGAGTTTGCAGAAAAGCAAGTACGTGAAGCTTCAGAAGAGGCAGAGCGCATGCTTCAAGAGGCCCGTGAACAGATCGACAGCTGGTGGCAGGAACAACGACAACAGGATGAACATCTGACTGAAGCGCTTCGTTCACAAGGTTTCCAACAGGGTTTTGAAGAAGGCAAAGTACAAGCTGAACTGGATCTCCAGGTGCAAATCGAAAAGATGATGATTGAAGCCCAGGAAGTGCTCAAGGAAGCTTATGTAGCTAAAGATCAGATCATTCAGGAAGCCGAACCGTTCCTCGTGGAGCTCGCTTGCGGGATCGCTGAGAAAGTCATTGATAAGCAACTTACCATTGAACCCGATCATACATTGGAACTGATTCGTCAGAGTTTGTCACGTAAACGGGAACAGGGTTTGATCACACTCTGTGTGGCACCTGATCAGTTTACATTTGTACAGGCAGCTCGTGAAGAATTGTCTCTGTCTATTGACTCTCAGGCAGAATTGCAGATTTTGCCTGATTCAACGGTCAAAGATAAGGGATGTGTCATTCGTTCTTCGTTCGGAAGTGTAGATGCGAGAATTGATACACAGCTTGCTGAGATTAAAAAAGAACTGGTCCGCATAGCACTTGAGGATGAGGAGCGAAAAAATCAACATGAAGGTTCTTAGTTCACAGCGATATATGGAACATTTGCGCCAATTCGATCCTGTTCGTATTAACGGCAAAGTTACTCAGGTCATTGGTCTTATGGTGGAGTCAGAAGGGCCAGATGCAAGTATCGGTGACGTATGTTATATCTATCCTGGGAAATCGGCCAAGCCTCTTCAGGCCGAAGTTGTTGGGTTTCGAGATAACAAAGTGCTGCTTATGCCACTGGGTGAACTTCAATCCATCGGTCCTGGCTGCGATGTAGTAGGTACGGGTAAACCACTCGGCGTTCAGGTAGGCTCCGAATTGCTCGGTAAAGTATTGGACGGACTTGGACAACCGCTGGACGGTTCCCTCCTTCCATCCAGAATGCCGATGTACTCTACCTCCAATACACCGGTTAATCCAATGGATCGTCCACGTGTACTTGAAACGATGGGTGTTGGTGTAAGAGCTATCGACGGATTGTTGACCGTAGGTAAGGGACAGCGTGTAGGTATTTTTGCCGGTTCTGGTGTTGGTAAGAGTACATTGATGGGCATGATTGCTCGTAATACAGCAGCAGATGTCAATGTCATCGCGCTTGTGGGTGAGCGTGGACGTGAGGTACGCGACTTTATTGAACGGGATCTGGGTCCGGAAGGACTGGAACGTTCCGTAGTCATTGTTGCAACATCAGATCAGCCTGCCCTGATTCGGATTAAGGGAGCAGTTATTGCGACCACTATTGCAGAGTATTTCCGAGATCGTGGAATGAACGTGATGCTCATGATGGATTCGGTAACCCGATATGCGATGGCACAAAGGGAAGTGGGTCTGGCTGTAGGCGAACCTCCGGCAATGAGAGGATATACGCCATCGGTTTTTGCAAGTTTGCCCAAACTGCTTGAACGGGCGGGTACAGGACCTACTGGTTCGATTACAGCCTTTTACACCGTTCTGGTCGATGGGGATGACATGAATGAACCGATCGCGGATGCGGTAAGGGGTATTCTGGATGGACACATTGTGTTAAATCGATCCATTGCAAATAAAGGTCATTTTCCAGCGATTGATGTGTTAGCCAGCATAAGCCGTGTTATGAAGGATATTGCTCCAGAAGAGCAGTTGGAAGCCGTTAATAATATGAAACGTTTGATGGCTGTGTACAAAGAATCGGAAGATTTGATCAATATTGGAGCTTACCAGCGGGGATCAAATGCAGCCATAGATGAATCGATAGACCAGATTGATAGTATATGGAACTTTACCAAGCAGAAAGTCGACGAGAAAGTCACTTTAAGTGAAGTACAGGAACGTTTGATTCTTGAATTTGCAAGGAGATGAATGGGTAAACGATGAAATTTCGATATCATTTCCAGAAAGTTGTTGACCTGAAGAGTAATGAAAAAACACAGGCAGAGTGGATGTTATCCACAGCGATCGGTAAACTTCAGACGGAGGAAGAACATCTGATACAACTTCTTAATGATAGAAGTAATCTGATCGGCATTATCCAATCTGCTACGAAAAATACAGCGTCTGTAAACAGTCTGCAGGAGATGCAGCGTTATGTACATCACCTTGACGAGTGCATTTCACGCAAAAACAGTGATGTTAAACATGCTCAGGTCAATGTGCAACGGAATCAGACGTTTCTGAACGGTAAGATGGTTGATGAAAAAGTATGGCTTGGAGCGAGAGACAAGGCAAAAATCAAATTTCAGCAGGAGATGCTCCTCCGGGAACAGAACGATCTGGACGAGATGGCTACTGTACGCTTCGCTGCCAAAGCCGGACGCGCGAATTGATGTGAGCCGGACGCGAAGTTGTCTCGTGAAGGAGGAATAAACGATGGCTGTTAAAGATGATAGCGACATGGAAAAAGAGTCGGGAGGCGGTTGGGAAAAGTTTCTCATGATTTCTATCCCGATTGTATTCACCGTGGTATTGCTAGGTGTACTACTTACGCTATTTAATGTAGATATTCGTAATAATTTGTTTGAATTTGCCAACAAGATACCGGTAGTTAAGGAATGGGTACCTGATCCTGTACTGGATCCGGAGAAGGAGAAGCTGGAGAAGAGTGAGCAGCAGGTTGAAAGTGCTGAAGCCACAATCGAAAAGCTGAAATCCCAAGTAACTGCCAAAGAAACAGAGCTCAAGGCAGCACAGGAAGCGACAACAACTGAAGCAAAGAAGGCCACGGACCTTCAGAAGAAGTTGGATGATGCGGAAAAAGCGGCTGAAACGGCTACAGCAGCAACGCCCGAAACGGAATCTGATTATCAGAAACAAATCAAAGATTTGGCTAAAATGTATGCGGACATGAGCCCAAGCAAAGCTGCACCGATTTTGCAAAATATGACGAATGAGGAAATGGTATTGTTGTTGAATGCCATGCAGTCATCTGCTCGGACCAAGGTGCTTGAAAAGATGGACCCGAAAACGGCAGCCGATGTCACCATGATGATGAAGGATGCCAAACCGTCCGGGGATCTGGCGCTGGATGCGCTGCAATCCAGATTGAAGAAAGAAACCACAGCAACTTCAACTGCATCCACAACCACAAGCAAAAACCTGGATAAAAACCAGCTTAGTCAAACATTTGCTTCGATGTCTGCTTCAAGTGGTGCCAAGCTATTATTGGAAACATACAAGTTAAGTCCTGACAAAACATTGACCATCCTGAATTCAGTAGATGATGCAACACGCTCTCAATTGCTTGAGAACATGTCTTCAGAGGATTCGGTTGAAACTGCAAAAATTTTGAACAGATTAATGGGTAACAAGTAGAACTGATTACTCTGTATAACCGAGAGGAGGTGAAAATAAATGTCGATTGTATATCAAATGGCATCCACAGCATCTGCAAAAGCAACGGGGACAGGTCAGACAACCGGAGCACAATCGAAAGGTTCAGCTGTAGGTGCTAGCGGTGAATTTCTCCAAACTCTTGCACAATCGCTATCTGGAGGAAACACAGAAGGTGACAGTTCAAGCGCTACTGGAAGTTTAACTGCCAATCCGTTGTTGTTTTCCTTTGCTACAAGTGAAGAAGGAGAAGCGGCATCAATCACAGATATACTGAATTCGTTGTTCACGGACTTGGATTCACTTGACGAAGCTTTGGAAAATGACCCAGCTCTACTTGCAGGTTTGCAAACTCTGATTCAACAGATGTATACACAATTAAGTGATCCTTCAGGTACTAATGCAGAAGGTTCCGACGAGTCTTCGAACGGAGCGGAAAGTGTAAAAACAGTACCCGCAATTGAACTGTCGCAGCATCCTGCAGCAGTACGTTTTGTTCTGCAAGATATGCTTACACAATTAGTAGCTGGAATGAATGATCCTGAGAGTAACGTTGCGAAGAACGCTCCTGAATTCAAACATTTGTTACAATCTCTGCAGAGTCAGCTTCAAGAGGCTGGAGTGGATACCACTAGTAACAAAGGATGGACTGAACTGAAATCCATACTGGATACATTGACTGCAGTTAAGGATCAGACTGCACAGGTCGCTCCAAGTACTAGGCTTCAAACATCCAAACAGGATTTGGTCGTACCACAAGTTCTTGTTGCGGCAGTGGCGAATTCTGGAACCCAAGTGAAAGCTGAGGTTGAGACAACATCTACTTCAAATGCAGGTGGAGAAGTGGAACACTCAACCATCATTACTGCAGGAGAGCTGTCCTTGCGTTCATCAGGTACTACAGCAGGAAAACCGGCTGAACCTGTAATGCAAACATCACAGTTTGCCAAGGAAATGACACAGTTTGTTGTTAACAAGCTGGATATTGTCCAGCAAAAAGGATTTTCCGAGGCGACCATCTCACTTCGGCCTGAGCATCTAGGTAAGTTGGATGTTCAAATTACCTTGCAGAACGGGCAGCTGGTTGCACGGTTTATGACTGAACATACGATGGCTAAAGACATGCTTGAACAACAAATGACGCAACTGCGTTCTTCACTTCAAGCCCAGGGAATTCAAGTGGAACGACTTGAGGTTACCCAGAACAGTTCAATCGGATCACAGATGTATCAGGACGGAGGCCGTCAGCCGGGAAGTAACTCTCAACAACAACGCCGTTCGCGTGAGCGTGAGGAACAATCGGATGATGCTATAGCTACAGCAGGGATTCAAGAAGAATTGCGTAACTGGCGTAGCGAGCAAGTCGAAGGAAATGAATTACAGAGAGATACGTTTAGTGCTGAGGCTTAAACAGAAATGAGGTGAGCATATGGCTAATGAAATTGTTTCAACGAATAATACCTGGCCGAACTATTCGGCAGCTAATAAAGCAACCACAAGTGCTGCAACAAAAGAATTGGGTAAAGATCAGTTTCTAAAAATCCTGATTACCCAGCTACAAAATCAAGACCCGATGCAGCCGATGGAGGATAAGGAATTTATCGCTCAAATGGCACAGTTCAGCTCAGTGGAACAACTGGTCAATATTTCTACGCAACTTAAAACATTGAACCAGTCCCTTGGTGCTGTATCCGGCATGATTGGCATGGAGGTAAGTTGGCTTTCTTCTAATAAAGATGATAACGGAACTCTTCGTCAGGGTATTGTAGATTCCATCATTGTAAGAGATAGCGTTCAATACGCAAAAGTAGGCAACGACGAGATTAAGCTGGATGAGATCATTCAGGTGAATTATCCAAAAAAGGCAGAAGAGAGTCAAACTCCGGTACAGAACGTTCAGGATGTAGCCCCTGAAACGAACGAGAGCCAAGAAGTTGAATCATCCGCTGAAACGGGTGATACGGAAGATAGCGGGAAAACGATATGAGTGATCGCATAACGGTTGGACAATTATACGCAGGCCCGATTACACCGAATATGCTTCAAAGACCCAAAACGGGAGAAGCTTCGGCTATACCCGAAAAACCTTTTGCAAAAGTGCTGGAAGATAATCTTCTGAAATTGAGCAATCATGCTGCCAAACGATTGGAACAGCGTGGTATTGAACTCAAGACTGAGCAAATGGAACAGATTGGTTCTGCTTTGGACAAAGCTGCTGCCAAAGGAGCCAAAGAGTCATTGATTTTAATGCAGGATATGGCTTTTATCGTCAATGTCAAAAATCGTACTGTGGTTACAGCTATGGATAGTGAGAGCATGAAGGATAATGTGTTCACTCAGATTGATAGTGCTGTAATCATTTCTTAACCGGCTGGCCCTTCTCGGGAGCCGGAATGCCGCTGACCGACTGATGCGGTAACCAAATGAAGACTGGGAGGATTTTTAAAAATGATAAAATCAATGTACTCAGGCGTTTCCGGGATGCGGGGTTTCCAAACAAAACTCGACGTAATTGGTAACAATATTGCGAACGTAAACACGGTTGGCTTCAAAGGCAGTCGGGTTATGTTCAAAGATATTATGAGCCAAACTACGGCAGGGGTAACTGCCCCTGGCGATGCAAGTGGTGGTGTCAATGCGAAACAAATCGGTCTTGGTGTAACGGTAGGTTCAATTGATACGTTGCATCTGGCAGGTAGCCCAATGACAACGAATAATCCAACAGATCTTCGGATTAATGGAGATGGATTCTTCTTGGTACGTTTGAGTGAAGATCAGGAAGTACCTTACCTGACTCGTGCAGGAGATTTCCATGTGGATGCTGCACGTAACCTTTTGACTTCGGATGGATTGTTTGTTCTGGATAACGGTGGTGGAAATATTACGATACCGGATGATGTTGTTTCCTTCACGATAGGTCAGGATGGAACAATCAACCAAACCATGGCAGACGGAACCATCGAAGCGGGTCCACAGCTTGGAATAGGTAAAGTTGTCAATCCAGAAGGTCTTGAGAAAATTGGGGGCAACTTGTATCGTATGACAGCAAACGCGAATCCGGATGGGGCGTTGGAACCATTAACAGCGAACAGTGCTGAGGACGGAACAGGAGCAATCGTTGCTGGACAGCTCGAGATGTCTAACGTGGATCTGACTGGAGAGTTTACTGAGATGATCGTAGCTCAGCGTGGATTCCAGGCCAACTCCCGGATCATTACAACGTCGGATGAAATACTTCAGGAAGTTGTTAACCTGAAACGTTAATAGCTGATTAGTGATTTTTAAAATGTGGAGGAGCTTGCTCCTCCCACTCTGATCGAGGGGGCTTAGCATGATTTCGGTTACGCGGTTAAATGGTTCTCCCATGTGGTTAAATGCGCTGATGGTTGAGATTGTGGAAGAGACGCCTGACACGTATGTTACTCTGGTGACTGGAAAGAGATTGATTGTGCTTGAGAAAGCCGATGAAGTTATTTCCAAAATTAAAGATTACAACCGTGAAATCGGGGTTCAGGCAGCCACTATTAAAGTGCAGCAAACGGAGGAATCCTGATGAAAAAAATGATGCCCTGGCTTGCAACAATGTTGCTGGCAATAACACTCATTGTGGTGGTTGTGTTTGTATTTATGCAAGGACAGACCGGGAATAAGAACGACACACATACGGCGGCAGCTGCTGAAGAAAAAAAAATGACTGCGGATGAAATTGTAGAGGTATCCTCAGAGCTTGCACAGATTAAAACGAATATGGCCGATCCGGATCGTATTATTATGGTTAGTTTTTCTTTCATTTTATCTGATAAAACAGCCAAAGAAGATTTTGAGAAAATTAAAAGCATTACGGTGAAGCCTATTATTATTCAGGCACTTGCAGACACCAAGGCTGAGGAACTGAGTTCGGCCAAGGGTATGAAACAATTCAATGAGAAACTGACAGGTCTGATTAATGAGGCATTGCCTGAGCCGAAATTGAAAAGCACTAGTTTTTCAGACATTGTTATAGCGCCAATGTAAATGAACAGAACACGCTGTAGACCTGTAAGGGGGTGAGAACATGGTGGATGTATTATCACAGAATGAGATTGATGCCCTATTAGCAGCCCTTTCTTCTGGTGAGATGGACGCAGAAGAATTGAAGAAGGAAGATACTCAGAAGAAAATTAGATCATACGATTTTAAGCGGGCAGTGCGTTTCTCCAAAGACCATATCAGAAGCTTGACTCGTATTCACGAAAACTTTGCACGCTTTCTCACCACTTATTTTTCAGCCCAACTGCGGACGTTCGTTCAAATCAATGTCGTTCAGGTCGAACAGTTGCCTTATGATGAGTTTATCCGTTCTATTCCTAAGATGACGATATTGAACATTTTTGAAGCGGAGCCACTACAGGGACGAATGGTGATGGAAGTCCATCCGAACGTGGGATATGCGATGTTGGATCGCCTGCTTGGTGGAACCGGAACTGCTCCAACCAAGATCGCATCGATGACGGAGATTGAGACGACCATCATGGAGCGGATATTCAGCCGAGCATTTGAAAGTTTGCAAGAAGCATGGAAGACCGTGTTGGATATTTCCCCAAGGATGGAAGCGCTCGAGACCAATCCGCAATTTATGCAGATTGTATCTCCCAATGAGACCATTGCTCTGATCTCGCTCAGTACCAAAATTGGTGACACGACAGGCATGATCAATCTATGTATACCGCATGTCGTTCTTGAACCTATTATGTCACGGTTGTCAACTCATCAGTGGTTTGTTTCGGAGAAGAAAACGAGAGCTCCGGAGGAGTATGATGCTCTAAAAGAGCGTGTGAACAAAGCCAAGTTACCAATCGTTGCGGAATTGGGAGAATCGAGAATTTCAATTGCAGAATTTCTGGGTCTGTCCGTTGGCGATGTCATTACGTTGAACAAACCAGTTGATGAGGGACTTTCCATTAAAGTGGGTGACAAACTGAAATACATGGGCAGTCCGGGGACAATCAAAGACCGTGTGGCTGTGCAAATAGACAAGATTGTCACCGAAGGAGTTGAAGAATTTGACGAGTAAGGATTATTTATCCCAAGAAGAAATCGATGCTTTGCTCAGGCAATCGGAATCGATAAACAGCTCGGAACCCGCTGAAAAGACGGTTGATGATTTTTTGACCGAGCTGGAGCAGGATGCCTTGGGGGAGATTGGTAACATTACATTTGGTAGCGCGGCAACAGCCTTGTCCACGCTATTAGGCCTCAAAGTAGATATTACAACACCTAAAGTTTCTATCATTAGTCGAACGCAGTTTGAAGAAGCTTTTCCTAAGCCACATGTTGCCGTTCATGTGAATTACGTGGATGGATTCGAAGGTATTAACTCACTTGTTATCAAGAAGAGAGATGCTCAAGTCATCGCTGATTTGATGTTGGGTGGCGAAGGAAATCCGGTCGATGAAGAACTGAATGAAATCCATATTAGTGCAGTACAGGAAGCGATGAACCAGATGATGGGTTCCTCTGCAACCTCAATGTCCACCATTTTTAATCGTTTTGTGAATATTTCCCCTCCGGGAATTGATATTCTCAATCTGGAGAGTGGAGAGGGTGTAAGTAATCTTCCAGCAGATGAGACCCTTATCCAAGTTTCATTTCGTTTGTTAATCGGGGATCTGATCGATTCCAATCTGATGCAGTTGCTTCCAGTACATTTTGCCAAAAACATGGTAGATATGCTGATTGGAGGCGCTCAGGAGTCAACAGCCAGCGCACCAGTGGCATCAACACCTGAACCTGCGCCAGCAGCTGTACCAGCAACGCCACCACCGGTTGCGGAGCAACCGCCCGTTCAGCACCAACAGGCTCCACAGGCTCCACAACAGCCTGCTCAGGACTATAACGGATATGGACAGGCCCCGATGGGTATGCCTCAAGGAATGCCGCCACAGCAGCCGTATGGCATGCCACCGCAGCAACCTTATGGTGCACCTCAACATTACGGTGGAATGCCAAATAGGAATGTTAACGTACAACCAGTTCAATTCGCCAATTTGCAAAATGGGGCGTATGGTCAGGTAGACGAAAACAATTTGAATTTATTGATGGACATTCCCCTTAAGGTCACCGTAGAATTAGGAAGGACCCAGAAGCAAATTAAAGATATTTTGGAACTGTCACAGGGTTCGATTGTCGAACTGGATAAGTTAGCCGGGGAACCTGTCGATATTTTGGTGAATAACAAACTGATCGCCAAGGGAGAAGTTGTCGTTATTGACGAAAACTTTGGTGTTCGTGTTATAGATATCGTTAGCCAATGGGACCGAATTCAGAAATTACAATAAGCACAATTTAGGGAGGACTTAAATCAAGATGGCAAACCGAATTTTAGTCGTAGACGACGCTGCATTTATGAGAATGATGATCCGGGACATTTTGTCCAAAAATGGATATGAGGTTGTTGGTGAGGCACAGGATGGCTCACAAGCAATTGAGAAATTTAAAGAGCTTCGTCCGGATCTAATCACAATGGATATTACGATGCCTGAGATGGACGGCATTGCAGCTTTGAAAGAAATCAAGAAGATTGATGCTAACGCTAAAGTAATTATGTGCTCCGCGATGGGTCAACAAGCGATGGTAATCGACGCTATTCAAGCAGGTGCTAAAGACTTTATCGTTAAACCGTTCCAATCTGACCGGGTTATCGAAGCGATCAGCAAGACACTGGGCGTTTAAGAGACATGATGATGGCTCAGGGTGATATTCCAGGAGGAGCTGGCGTGGGAAGTAATTATTATTTACAGCTTGTATGGGTGATTGTTGTCCTGGCCGTCATCCTGGCCCTTATTGTTTATCTGATCCGTTTTCTAAACAAAAGGAATCAGCAAATGTTCCGGCACGGCACAATTCGTACCCTGGGCGGAGTTGGACTGGGGCAAAACAAGTCGTTGCAAATTATGGAAATTGGTGGGTGTGTATATCTGCTTGGTGTAGGTGAAGACATCCAGTTGATAGATAAGGTTTCGGATTTGGAAGAGGCCCAAAGAATCATTGATTCCTTCGAACGAGATGCTGCTGCACAACAAGGAAATCTCTCACCTCTCATTGCCAAGCTCACAAAACGTTTCCGTAAAGAAGAACCGCCGCGGGAAATGGAACTAGAGGACACAACTTCTTTTCACGAAATGTTTGAATCCAAACTTCGGCAGATGCCTAACCGTAAAGAGAAGATGGAAAAGCTCCTGGATAAAGACAATACTACAGATCGGTCGAGGGATTCATGAAGAAAAAGATTTGGTTAGCGTGTTGTTTATTAGGACTTATCAGTCTGGCATCTGTAACGGTTGCCTTTGCCGAACCCATTCCGAATATTGATATTCAGATTGGAAACGGTGATGGAGGGACACCAAGCACGAGTTCACTGTCCATCATTCTGTTAATTACAGTGCTTAGTATTGCTCCAGCAATGCTTGTACTGATGACCAGTTTTACCCGGATTGTAATTGTGCTCGGTTTTATACGTACATCTTTGGGTACACAACAAATGCCACCCAATCAGGTGCTGGTCGGTTTGGCGCTATTTCTGACACTTTTCATTATGTCGCCGACGTTGTCTTCCATAAATCAGGTAGCGCTTCAGCCCTATCTCCAGGGAGAGCTTACGCAAACCGAGGCACTTGAAAAAGCAGCGGATCCCATGAAGAAATTTATGTTTAGTCACACCAGAGAAAAAGATCTTCTGCTGTTTATGAAGTACAATCAGACTGAACAACCAAAGACCTATCAGGATATCCCAATTACTGTTATGGTGCCGGCATATGTAATCAGTGAGTTGAAGACAGCATTCCAAATGGGGTTTATGATTTTTATTCCGTTTCTGGTTATAGACATTGTTGTCGCGAGTACACTCATGGCAATGGGGATGATGATGCTTCCGCCGGTCATGATCTCATTACCTTTCAAAATACTGCTCTTTGTCCTTGTGGACGGGTGGTATCTGGTTGTCAAGTCACTGTTACTGAGTTTTAATACTTGATCCGGAAAGTTAAAGGAGGACGGTCATGACTTCGGAATTTATTATCGGTCTGGCCGGGAAAGCGGTATACACGTCATTGCTGGCCAGCGCACCTATGCTTATACTAGCTCTGGTTGTAGGACTTGCAATCAGTATTTTTCAAGCGACAACTCAAATTCAGGAACAAACATTAGCTTTTGTGCCCAAGATTGTTGCCGTACTTCTGTCAGTACTTTTGTTTGGACCTTGGATCTTAAATATCTTGGTCGATTTCACGTTTAACATTCTCGATAATCTATACAGATACATAGGGTAGGCTTTAGCAGATGGAGACATTGTTGCAAAGTTTCCCTGTCGCTCTGCTTATGTTTTGTCGAATCACATCATTTTTTGTAACTGCGCCAGTTTTTTCGGCTCGAAATGTGCCGGCTTCAGTTAAAATAGGTATCTCTGCATTTGTCACATTATCTGTCTATCTGATTTACGGAATAGACCAGACCGTACCCACAGACCTGAGTTATGTCTTATTGATCATCAGAGAGATTCTAATTGGCCTGCTTTTAGGTTTTGTGGCTTATCTGTTGATGACGGCTGTTCAGACTGCGGGGACCTTTATCGATCTACAGATCGGTTTTGGTATGGCCAATGTATACGATCCAATGACAGGTGCTTCAGCTCCACTTACGGGTAACTTGAAGTATGCATTTGCTATGCTTCTGTTTCTGACAATGAATGGTCACCATTATTTGCTGGATGCGATAGTTTACAGTTACCGGTGGGTACCATTATCTAATGTGTTTTTCCTACGGTTGGCAGATGGAAGTATTGCTGAATTTTTGATTCAGACCTTAGGTCAATCATTTATGCTGGCTTTTCAGATGTCGGCTCCGATTGTAGTTGCGTTGTTTTTGACGGATGTTGGATTGGGTTTTTTGGCCAAAACTGCTCCTCAATTTAATGTATTTGCAGTTGGGTTGCCGCTTAAGTTACTCGTTGGTCTTGCTATTTTGCTTTTGCTGGTTCCCAGTTTCTCCTTTGTATTTAGTCAATTGTTCGAAGCGATATTCAGATCGATGGAAAAATTGCTTGGAACCATTGGACAAAGGCCCGGCTGAGTGAAACGGAGGAAAAGACACGGATGAAACTTCAACTCGACCTCCAGTTGTTTTCAGGGGAGAAGACGGAGAAAGCTACCCCGAAAAAGAGACAGGATACACGAAAAAAAGGACAGGTTGTAAAAAGCGCTGAACTATCTGGCGCATCCATTCTCCTAATCGTGTTTTTGATCATGATGGTATTCAGCAATTTCTATAAAGAACGTATAGTTCGTCTGTTTACAGATATCTTCATCAATCGATTGAGTATGGATATCACCGGAGAGAATGTGATGGCGCTTATGATGCGCTATGGCATTGAAGTTTTGTTATTGATCGCTCCCGTTTTGCTGGGTGCGTTACTGGTTGCTTTAATCGTTAACTACATGCAAGTTGGTTTTCTTCTTGTAGGGGAAGGTTTGAAGCCAAAACTTGAGAAACTGGACCCGATTAAAGGTTTCAAAAATATATTCTCTCTCCGCTCATTAGTGGAATTTGCTAAATCCATTTTGAAAATGTCGCTTATCGGTTATCTCGTTTACAGTACAATTAAAGGCTACCAGTCAGATATTGCTTCACTTTCTCATTTTTCATTGGATGCTATTTTACATTTCGCTGCGTCGATCACTTTAAGTCTTGGTATCAAGATTGCAGTGGCATTAATGATACTTGCGATATTTGATTACATGTATCAGAAGTATGACCATGAGAAGAAGATTCGTATGTCCAAGCAAGACATCAAAGACGAGTACAAGAAAATGGAAGGTGATCCGCTGATCAAAGGTAAAATCCGGGAACGCCAGCGTCGTATGGCTATGCAGCGTATGATGCAGGAAGTGCCAAATGCGGATGTAATCATCACGAACCCGACCCACTTTGCGGTTGCGCTAAAGTATGAAGGTTCCGAGATGGAGGCACCACAGATTATTGCCAAAGGTCAGGATTATGTCGCCTTGCGTATTAAGGAAATAGCCAAAGAAAACGGTGTTATTACGATGGAAAACAAGCCGCTGGCACGGGCATTGTTCCAGAGAGCCGAGATTGGTGACGCTATACCGGCCGATTTGTTTCAAGCGGTAGCTGAAGTGCTGGCTTATGTATATAAACTAAAGGGCAGAACGAAATAAAAGGGGATCGGAGGCCGTACATTCATTGAAGATTAAAGATATAGCTGTCCTTGCGGGTATCATTGGCATTGTGTTGATGATGATTCTTCCGATCCCAACCTGGCTGTTGGACTTGTTGCTGGTCGTCAATATTTCAATTGCACTGATGATACTCCTTGTTGCAATGAACAGCAAAGAAGCGTTGCAGTTTTCTATTTTTCCAGCTTTGCTGTTGATCACTACACTATTCCGACTGGCTCTGAACATTTCGACTACCAAGCTAATTCTTGGTGAAGGGGATGCTGGAGCTGTAGTTGCTACCTTTGGTAGCTGGATTGCTGGAGGACAGATTGCAATTGGATTTATCGTGTTTTTGATCCTCGTTGTCGTTCAGTTTATCGTTATTACAAAGGGGTCTGAGCGCGTAGCTGAAGTTGCTGCCCGATTCACCCTTGATGCGATGCCTGGTAAACAAATGAGTATTGATGCGGATCTGAATGCGGGTCTGATCAACGAGCAACAAGCTCGTGAGCGTCGTTCCAAAATTGAACGTGAAGCCGATTTCTATGGAGCGATGGATGGAGCAAGTAAATTCGTAAAAGGTGACGCAATTGCAAGTATTATCATCCTCCTGATCAATCTCATTGGTGGATTTATAATCGGTATGACTGTGCATGGGATGGCTTTTGCAGATGCAATGTCAACGTACTCTGTACTGACTATCGGAGATGGATTGGTAAGCCAAATCCCTGCTCTGCTTATTTCCACAGCAGCAGGACTTATCGTCACCAGAGCGTCTTCAGAAGGAAACCTGGCAGATGATATTACGGGGCAACTGTTTACATATCCAATACTAATTTATATCGTAGCTTTCGTTATTGCCATGCTCGGTTTCTTCACACCAATTCATGTTATTACTACGCTTCCGTTGGCAGGTGTGTTGGCATATGCCGCGTGGCGTATGCAGAATAATCTGAATTTGAAACAAGTAGCGGAAGAACAGTTGGAAGAAGAACAGCAGATTGAAGAGGTTAGAAGTCCTGAAAGTGTAATTAACCTGCTTCAGGTGGACCCTATTGAGTTTGAATTTGGTTATGGTTTAATCCCGCTTGCTGATAATCAGCAGGGTGGGGACTTATTGGATCGGATCATTATGATTCGGAGGCAGTGTGCTCTTGAACTGGGGTTGGTCGTTCCGGTTATACGGATTCGAGATAATATCCAGCTCAGACCCAATGAGTATGTTATCAAAATCAAGGGTAATGTGGTAGGTGGCGGAGAACTGTTGTTGAATCATTACCTTGCCATGAGTCCTGGCTATGATGAGGAGTCTGTGACAGGTATTGAAACGACGGAGCCTGCTTTTGGGCTTCCAGCACTATGGATAGATGAAGTGACCAAAGACAGAGCCGAACTTGCAGGATATACGGTTGTTGACCCGCCTTCCGTTGTGGCTACACATCTGACGGAACTGATTAAGAAACATGCGCATGAGTTACTTGGAAGACAAGAGACAAAAGCACTTGTGGATAATCTCAGAGAGAACTACTCTGCCCTTGTGGATGAACTGATCCCTTCTCTACTTTCCATTGGTGATGTACAGAAAGTGCTTGCCAAGTTATTGCGTGAGAAAATATCTATTCGAGATATGGTGACCATCTTCGAGACACTGGCTGACTATGGTACGTATACGAAAGATCCTGATGTGCTGACTGAATACGTCAGACAATCCCTCTCACGTCAGATTACTCAGCAGTTCTCACAGAAAGGTGAGACACTTCGAGTGATTACGGTTGGACCTGGTCTTGAGAAGAAAATTGCTGAAAGTGTGCAACAATCGGATCAAGGCAGTTATCTTGCGCTAGACCCCGTATCTACACAAAGTGTATATCAGAAGCTCAGTGAACAAGTGAACCGTTTGATTCAATCAGGTCAACAACCTGTTGTATTAACTTCTCCAACCATTCGGATGTATCTGCGTCAGGTTATTGAACGTACTATGCAGGACATTCCTGTGCTTTCCTACAGCGAGTTGGAGCCGAATGTTGAAATTCAAAGTATCGGGGTGGTGAACTTATGAGAGTAAAACAATACGTTGTTGAGACCATGCCCGAAGCTATGCTTCAAATTCGCAAAGACCTGGGAAGTGATGCCGTTATTCTGTCCACCAAAGAGATTAAGGTGGGCGGTGTGATGGGAATGTTTCGCAAAAAACGGATCGAAGTTGTAGCTGCAGTGGATAAGGAAGAAAACAAGCAAACAACAAAGCCAGTACAAAATCAATTCACACCTGTACCTCGTGCATTTGTACCTGAGGCTTATCGGCAAACAGCTCGTTCGTTTGTTGCGGCTTCTGATGAGTCGGTGGCAACGAATACAGCTGATCAAAGTGTACAGGACCAATCTGCGGCTGCACCGTCTGTGTTTGAATCGCGTAATATCGGTTCAAACATAGACAGCGGCTCAGGTTCTTCGAGCACGGATCATAAACCGCGACCGCAAGGGGCGGATTTTTCGGGTTCAACAACTGGTCCGAAGCCAACAGGTTCAGACCTGCAGCAGGATAAGTTGATGACTGAATTGCAGGATCTTAAACAGATGGTGACCAGGCTTTCAAAGCAAGGTACTTCTGCAGACCCTGTGCCAGAGGAACTGCATACGATCCGAGAACGTTTGACAGAACAAGATGTTTGGCCTGAAGTGTGGGAATCCTGGTTTGATTCAATTCAAGCAAAACGGTCTGAGGATGGATTAAAAGAACAGGGTGTAGAGCAAATAGTGAAGCTTGAGGTTATGCACTTTTTGGAGCAACGTATTGAAGAAGGCATTCTTCCTACCACGCGAATCGTCTATGTAGCTGGACCAACCGGTGTAGGGAAAACTACGACAATTGCAAAATTGGCTGCTGAACAAATGTTCAAAAAACAGCGTAAAGTGGGATTCATTACATCAGATACGTATCGGATCTCGGCGGTAGAACAGCTTAGAACGTATGCATCTATACTGAATGTTCCACTTGAGGTTGTACAATCGCCCGGGGATACACAACGTGCCATTTCTCGATTAGAGAATTGTGATTTGATCTTTATGGATACAGCGGGTAGAAACTACAGAAATGAATTACTTGTTTCAGAACTGCAAAGTTTGCTTGCTCCTGTAGAGAATAGCGAAACCTTTCTGGTCATGAGTATGACTTCCAAAAGTGCTGATATGGTGCAGATCACTGAACATTTCAGTAAATATGGACTGGATAAGGTGATTTTCACCAAAATGGATGAGACTGGGAGCTGCGGTCCGCTATTTAACTTGTTACACCGTTTTCCACTCAAGCTCGCATATGTGGCAAATGGACAAAATGTTCCGGACGATTTGTTGAAACCAGATGCAGATTCGTTGTCCAAACAGTTGCTGGGAGAATGGTCACAATGAAGGATCAGGCAGCTGCACTTCGAAGTATGGTCTCCGCGCCATTGGAAATGGAAGGCATTGAGCGAGATATTCGATCCTCGAAAATCATTACTGTGGCCAGTGGTAAGGGAGGTGTTGGCAAATCCAATTTCACACTGAACTTTGCCTTGGCATTGCAGGCTTTGGGGCAAAAGGTACTTGTATTTGATGCCGATATTGGAATGGCTAATATTGATGTTCTTATGGGTACGTCTTCTTCCTATAATCTTTACCACCTGTTGTACCGACAAAAATCCATAAGGGAAATCATACAACTGGGTGCCAGTGGCTTGCCTTACATTGCTGGAGGATCGGGCATGAAAGAGTTGTTCTCATTGTCTGATCGTGATCTGGAGTTTTTCGCTAGTCAAGTCGAGGATATTGCCCAGGAAATGGATTATGTCATCTTTGACACTGGGGCAGGACTCTCCAGAGAGAATATGAAGTTCATCGGTGCTGCTGATGAATGCCTGATTATAACTACACCTGAACCGACTTCAATAACCGATGCTTATGCTTTAGTCAAAGTTATGCACGGCCAGGAAAATGCTACGCCCTTTCGGATGATCGTTAACCGGGTGGAAGACGAACGAGAAGCGGAACGGGTGGCAGAAAAAATAGCTGGAGTGGCGAGGCGGTTTTTGCAGACGGATATTCCGCTGCTTGGGTATATTTCAGAAGACGCTCAGGTAGTCAAGGCGGTTAAAAGGCAAATGCCCTATAGTCTGGCTTATCCCAATGCCAAAGCCTCTAAAGATATAGAGAAACTTGCTCTTCGTTATCTGGCTGTACCTGCAACTCCGGGATCCGGAACCTTGACAGGAATCAGGGGATTTATGAATAAGTGGCTTAAACGGACAACATGATTTCTGAATAAAGGAAACAGGGGTGACACAACATGGCGGCGTATCAAGTATTGGTTGTCGATGATTCCGCTTTTATGCGTAAGATTGTTACGGATTTGATCCAAGCGGATCCAGAATTCAAGGTTACAGCAACGGCATCAAACGGTAGAGAAGCGATTCAAAAATCACTAGAATTGAAACCCGATATTATTACAATGGACGTTGAGATGCCCGAAATGAATGGGTTGGATGCATTAAAATCAATTATGAAGGAATCTTTCGTTCCTGTGATTATGCTCTCTGGTATCAATGAACAAGGCATGAAAGAAACCATTATGGCGCTTGAAGCTGGGGCATTTGACTTCATTCGCAAACCATCTATTTCACATGACCAGGATATTGCTCAAGTTGGTAAAGCCTTGGTTGAGCGCATGCGAGCTGCGATGAATGAGATTAAAAGAAAAGCTGATCGTGAGTTATCCATGAAAAATAGAGACATGTTGCGAGGAGCAGTTGCTCCCCCAACTCAGCCAGTGCAGAAAGAACTGCCGGCTAGGGATCGAGCGGAGCCTGTGAAAAAAACGATCGAACCTGTCGAGACGATCCAACGCTCTCTTCGAGAGCGGACTGAAGCCTTTCAGGCCAAAGCAAAGAAACCAATTGAACCATTGTCACCTTCAAAACCAGGTCGCGTAGAGAATAAACCAGAGCCTTTGCCAAAGGCTGAGCGTAATTTGGGTACGAAGGCAGAAAAAGCAGTGAGGTCAGCTAATCCAGTACAGACTCCAAAGGAAGTTCGACTACCTAATGCAGCTAGAGTGGCAGCTGATCAAATAGCGGCAACTTCTGCCTCTGCAAAAGCCAAGGATGTAATCAAGCCTAATCCTGTTCCCAAAGGTGGAGGGGGACTGGAAGGACCATTCAACAAACTTGTGGCAATAGGTTGTTCTACGGGTGGACCGAGGGCTCTCAAGACATTGCTCGAGCAGTTGCCTGCTGATTTGCCTGCACCGGTCATTATTGTGCAGCATATGCCGCCCAATTTCACACGTTCTCTGGCTCAACGATTGAATACATTCAGTCCACTGCATGTGGTTGAAGCTGAAGAGGGCATGGTTCTGAAAAAAGGAACCGCCTATATAGCACCCGGCGGATTCCATGTGAAAGTTAACAAAACAGCAGACGGGAAGTTTATCGTGAAGTTGACTGAAGATCAACCAGTGAATGGCCATAGACCTTCAGTGGATACGATGTTTGAGTCACTTCTGCCGTTTACATCTTTACAAAGGCATCTTGTTTTGCTAACGGGAATGGGAAGTGATGGAGCACGTATGATGAAGAGATTATACGAAGCCGGAGTTACATCAACCTTTGCCGAGAATGAAGAAACATGTGTTGTATATGGTATGCCGCGTTCTGCTGTAGAGCTGCAATGCGTTCGTCATCTTCTGCCATTGCAGGAGATTGCTTCTAAACTTGTTCAAGCAGTGAAATAACGGAGTGTAACTCACGGAGGAGGTGCCTCACAATGGACATGAACCAATATTTATCCATGTTTATTGATGAGTCTAATGATCATCTGCAATCGCTTAACGAAAACATGCTTCAACTTGAAGGCAATCCGGAAGACCTGGGCATAGTTCAGGTTATATTCCGCTCTGCTCATACCTTGAAGGGTATGGCAGCAACTATGGGCTTTGAAGATTTGGCATCACTGACACATAAAATGGAAAATGTGTTGGATCTGGTTCGTAATGAGAAGTTGAAAATGCAGGATTACATTTTTGATACCATGTTCAAGAGTCTGGACGCTTTGGAAACTATGGTTCAGGATATTACCGAAGGTGGACAAGGTAAAGCAGATGTATCGTCGATCGTAGCTTCACTTCAAGCCATTGAAAATGGTGAAATGACAAACGGAAATGGACCTGCTACAGAAACAAACAAGCCGGCTAACGCTTCAATCTCTTCGGCTGTGGAGCTGGATGAATTCCAATATTCAGTGCTGGATCAGTCGATCGCCGAAGGTCATCGTGTGTTCTACGTGGATGTGCTTGTTAGCGAGCATAGCCAGTTAAAAGGTGTACGGGCTTATATGGTCTTTGATATGCTGGAACGTTCAGGTGAAGTCGTTAAGGCTTACCCATCCGTTCAGGATATTGAGCAGGAGAAGTTTGAGCGCAGTTTCTCGTTGTATTACATAACAACTAAAGAAGCGCACGAACTGGAAGAAGGCATCATGAGTATCTCTGAAATTGAAAGTGCAAAGCTCATTCAACTGGATCAGGAGACTCTTCAGCAGATGGCCAATCAGGTAGCAGCTACAGTTGAAGCGCCACCCGCACCAACAGCTGTAGCTGAGGTTGCTTCGCCGGATAAGAATTCTGTACCCAAAGAAGAAACCACAACGGCACCAGCTAAAACAGCTGCACCGAAGCAAGCTGCTGCACCTTCACGTACCATTCGTGTGGATATTGAACGTCTCGACGTATTGATGAACCTGTTCAGTGAATTGTTGATTGACCGTTCACGTCTGGAGCAACTGGCCAGTGAAACAGGCAACAATGATTTATCCGATACAGTAGCTCATTTAAGTCGAGTTAGCACAGATTTGCAAAATATTGTACTGAAATTGCGAATGGTTCCGGTAGATACCGTATTTAATCGATTCCCGCGCATGATCCGTGATCTGGCTAAGACACTTGATAAAAAAATCGATCTGGTGATTACAGGTGCTGAGACGGAACTGGATCGTACGGTAATTGATGAGATTGGTGATCCGCTTGTGCATTTACTGCGTAACGCGGTTGACCATGGTGTGGAATCCATTGCAGAGCGTGTAGCTGCAGGTAAACCAGAGATGGGTACAGTAAACCTGCGTGCCTTCCACAGTGGAAATCACGTATTTATCGAAATTGAAGATGATGGTAAAGGTATCTATCGCGACAAGCTTTTGAAAACCGCGATCAAACGTGGTGTTGTAACCGAAGAACAAGGTGCCAAAATGAGTGATGATGAAGTGAATCAGCTGTTGTTCGCACCTGGTTTTAGTACTGCTGATATTATCTCGGATATCTCTGGCCGGGGTGTTGGCTTGGATGTAGTAAAATCGAAGATCACTTCGCTTGGCGGTAATGTAACGATTCATTCAACTCCAGGCAAAGGCACGAACTTCTCTGTTCAGCTTCCGTTGACACTATCCATTATTGCTGCAATGCTTGTACGACTTGGTTCTGAGAAATATGCTGTTCCGTTGTCTTCCATTGTAGAGACGGCCATTGTACAGCGTGAGCAAGTTCGTAATATTCACGGCAATAAAATGATCACGTTCCGTGAGTCACTTATTCCGTACTTGTCTTTGAGCGAAGTATTCTCTGTACCGGATTTCAATGACGCTGATGAGCAAGAAACAGAAATTGTCGTGATTCGCAAAGGCGACCGTCTTGCAGCCGTAGCTGTTGAAGAATTTATTGGACAAAGTGAGATTGTTCTCAAATCAATGGGAACCTATCTTCCTGCTATTGAAGGAATCTCTGGAGCAACCATTCTCGGAGATGGGCAAGTAGCCCTGATTCTTGATCCTAATGCATTTATTAAATAAGCATAGAGCTAAGTCTTACATTTAATAGGGAGGTTTTTTACATGGAAGAAGAGTTGAAAGTCATCGTCTTTAAATTGGGTTCCGAAGAGTATGGTATTGAGGTAGACAAGGTTCAGACGATTGAGCGCATGATGCCAATTACCCGTGTTCCCAAGACACTTTCCTTTGTAAAAGGAGTTATTAATCTACGCGGTGTTGTAATTCCGGTCATTGATCTACGCGGTCGTTTCTCCCTTCCGGAAACGGAATACACGGATCAGACTCGTATTGTTATCGTAGGTGTAGACGACATGCAAGTTGGCTTTATCGTAGATTCTGCCAATGATGTTATTGATATCAAGAGCAGTGCGATCGATAGCCCACCAGAAGTGGTTGGCGGCGTCAAAGCGAGATACCTGCGAGGTGTTGCTAAATTGGAAGATTCACGCTTGTTGATCATGCTCAACCTAAACGAAGTATTAAATAAAAGCGAGATTGTACAGCTGGAAAGTGTTGAGGGCTAGTACCGTGGAGATGTTCAACCGATTTGAGGTATTCCAGATGGATGTGCTCAAAGAGGTCGGTAACATTGGAGCAGGCAACGCCGCAACGGCGTTGTCTCAACTCCTCAACAGACCGATTGACATGGGTGTACCTACAGTACAAATGCTCCCTTTTGAAGAAGTTGCCGAAAAAGTGGGCGGAGATGAACGCATCGTGGTTACCGTGTTTCTTCGTGTAGAAGGCGAGGCACCGGGAAATCTTTTCTTTATGATGACACCAGAGGCTGCTAAAATGTTGTTAAATAGACTTGCCGGGTTTGATCTGAAAGAAGGACTTGATTTTACAGATATGGAACAATCAGCGCTTTCCGAGATTGGAAATATTTTGGCTGGATCCTATCTTTCTTCTCTGGCAGATTTCACGAAGTTGTCTATGTATCCAACTGTCCCTGGACTTGCCATCGACATGGCAGGTGCCATTCTAAGTTATGGCTTGCTGCAATTTGGCGAGATGGGTGACGCTGCATTGTTGATTGACACATCTTTCTTTGAAGGTGAAGATCAAGTTGAGGGTCAGTTTTTCCTCATTCCGGATCCACCATCCTTTGCAAAGATATTTGAATCGCTAGGGGTGCCACTGAGCTATGATTGAGGACAAAAGCGTCGTTAAAGTCGGTATGGCGGATTTAAACATCGCTCATCTTCCTGGTGTAATCCGTACGACTGGCTTGGGTTCGTGTGTGGGATTAACAATGTATGACCCACATTTGAAGCTGGCTGGAATGGCGCATGTCATGCTTCCTACTTCAGAGATCGCCCGTGAAGGGAAACTGAACACTGCGAAATATGCGGACACGGCGTTGCCTGAGCTTTTGGAAAAGATGATTAAACTAGGCGCTTCTCGCTCACGTATTGTGTCTAAAATGGCCGGAGGCTCTCAGATGTTTGCCTTTGCTGGCGCTGGAGATACAATGCGTATTGGACCAAGGAATGCAGATTCTTGTCGAGAGTGGCTTCAAAAACTCAATATCCCTCTTCTAGCAGAAGATACGGGTGGGAATTATGGACGAACGATTGAGATGGATTGTGAAACTGGACTTTTGACTATTCGAAGCGTACAAATGGGTGTAAAGGAACTATAAGACTATGATAGGAAACTACCGCATTAATCTTGGAGCAGGCATCGTTGGGTTTATTCTTACTTTTTTTGTAGCATACAGCAGCAATGTGCTGATGACCAGTTTAATTCGCGGATTGATCGGATTCGTAGCCTGGTTTGTCCTTGCATATGGTTTACGCTGGGGATTGGGATTGCTGCTGAACCCTCAGATCGAGGGAAATGGGTATGGTTATGATTCATCAAGTGCTCAAGATCAAAGAGGTTCACAGGTGGACATTAAAATCGAAGACGATGGACAAGAGCTGAATGATTTGCTCAAGAGTGGACAGAACGCTTCATCTGGGGACGATCTTCCGCCATCTGAGACGAAAGCTCCAACGGGATTCGCCCCTTTGGATCCGCCTAAACTTGTCCGGACCAAGGATCCGGAGGAATTGGCGCAGGCCGTTCGTCACCTGACAGACAAATAAGGAGGGTGAAAGTAATTGAACGAGCGTAAAGCTTCACATTTGAACCATTCTGATCTGTGGGAAAAGTGGAAAGAACATGGAGATCTTGAAGCCAAGAAAACGTTGATTGAAAAGTATCTTCATATTGTAAATTATGTATCCGGTCGACTGGCTGTTGGTTTACCCAAAAATGTTCCCAAGGATGACTTGGAGAGCAATGGCGTTATGGGGTTAATTGATGCATTGGAGAAGTTCGACTATGAACGTGGTCTGCAATTTGAAACTTATGCATCATGGAGGGTCCGCGGAGCCATTCTTGACGGTCTGCGTCAAGGTGATTGGGTTCCGCGTTCTGTGCGTGAGAAGGCCAAGCGAATTGAAGACGCCTACCAACAGCTGGAACAAAGTTATCTCAGGTCTGTTAGTGATGAGGAAATGAGCGAGTATTTGGACGTATCCACTAAAGATTTTCAACATATGCTTCAGGAAGTGGCAGTCATGTCACTTTGCTCGCTGGAGGACCCAATTCGTGAGGAAGAGTCTGAGACTCGTCTGTCTTTGATGGTGGATGAGAAAGCCAAAAATCCGGATTATAAAGTGAATGAGTTTTATTTGAAGGAAGCTTTGGTGCAAGGGCTTGACAAGTTGACGGTAAAAGAGAGAACGGTTGTTTCACTCTTGTATTACGAAGATCTTTCTCTTAGTGAAATTGCTGAGGTTATGTCTCTTTCTCCGTCTCGTATATCCCAGTTACATTCCAAGGCAATATTACGATTACGCGGCACGTTGGACAAACAGAAAGATTTGTTGATGCGTAAAGATTAATAGAGAGAAGTAATATCATTGGAGTTTGGGGAGTGGAAAGTCTAAAAGGGGGAAGAATTGCGGTGACACAGCGGACTGCTTTGGAACAATGTTTAAACATTGTTTTATCGGACGACAAATGCACAGCCTACCTTGAATTTTCCAAAGAGGAAGAAGGCTTTGCCTGCACGATCGATGAACTTGAACAATTTGTGGCAAACAAGGGGATCAAACAAGGTGTATCGCGAGAGGCATTATTACTTTTTGTGAACAACCCTGAAACCTATTTGAAAGATAAATACAAGATTGCAGAAGGTGTCGCTCCCATTCAAGGAACAGATGGCTTCATCAAGGTCCTGGTTGGAATGGACGATACGAATGAACGACGACCACTGGAATCGGAAGATGGAACTGTCGATTACAAAGAAGTGACCCGGTTAAACAATGTCCGTAGTGGTCAGATCATTGCAGAGCGGATCGCTCCTAGCGATGGCATACCAGGCAGGGCAGTAACGGGTGAGGAAATTCCTTATCGTCCGGGAAAAGAAGCTCGGTTTAAAGTTGGGAAAAACGTTGTGATTAACCCGGATGGTTCTGCGATGTATGCTGCACTGGATGGGCTGGTTACCAAAACGGACGGTAACAAACTGAATGTGTTTCCGGTTTATGAAGTCAATGGTGACGTTGACTACAATAACGGTAATATCGACTTTGTAGGCACAGTTGTCATACGAGGCAATGTACTTACCGGATTTAAAGTAAAAGCAGCAGGTGACATTCGTGTCGTCGGAGGTGTCGAAGGAGCTGAACTGGAAGCAGGCGGCTCAATCGAAATTACCGGTGGTATTATTGGTTATAACAAAGGACTGGTACAAGCAGGCCATAATGTTAAATGTACTTTCATTCAAGAGGGCAACGTAGATGCTGGTGAAGATGTTCTGGTTTCCCAAAGTATTATGCATTCTAATATTCGTGCTGGCCACGGTGTCATCTGTGCGGGAACCAAGGGTCTTATTGTTGGTGGCTCGATCCAGGCTGGTCAGAACGTCTCAGCGCGTGTTGTGGGCAACAGCATGTCCACGGTCACTTCCATTGAAGTTGGTGTGCTACCAAAGTTGCGTAACGAACTCAATGATTTGCGCAAGGAAGTCAGAGAGCAGATGGATTCCTTGGACAAAACGAAGAAAGCTTTGACATTGCTGGATCAATTAGCTGCCGCTGGACAACTAACTCCAGATAAGATGTCGATGCGAATCAAACTGAATGCTACGCAGAAATCTGCTCTTCGTATAAGTGAAGAAACGAAAATGCGTATCTTTGAAATTGAAAAGGCACTTGAAGATACAAGTAATGCTCGTGTTGATATTCTGAAGATGATTTATGGAGGCTCTAAAATAGTTATCGGCAGATACACGAAATTTATTAAAGATCCAGTGAGTCGAATTTCATTTTATTATCACGATGGTGATATTACGATGGTTCCATACGTTTAAGTACAGCATTCAGGCACAGGAAGAAATCCATTCGAAACCGTGAGGTGAGCGTATGAGTTTCAAAGCAGTGGAGTTGCAGATTGCGGTACCACGAACAAGTGAAGCGGGACGTTATCAAAGTGAAGCCCAGCAGCGACCGATTACGGATCAGAATCTTTTGGCAGAGCAAACGTCGAAAGAAGCAAATGAAGCAAGGCAACGAAGTGAAGCAATGGACGAAACTTCACAGACTTCGGTGCGTGATGGTCATAACCATGATGGGGATCAGCAGAGTGGTTCCGATGGACAGGAGACTGCTCAGGCTCAAGAAACTGTCAAACCTGCAGAGCACCCGTACAAGGGAAAACACATAGATCTGTCTTTATAATAAATGGTTGTTATGGACATGCAGTCTTGCGCACCGATGGTTGAATCAGAAGGAGAGAACCCAATTTGTCACCATGGATCATTATTGTCATATTAGGGGCCTGCGCCATCGCCTACGCTTGTATTATGCCTCGGAAAAACAAGGCGCAAGAGCCTGGGCATCAACTGGTGCAGGAGATGGAATCTACGCTTGAGCACTACATGACCGAGATCGAGAATGATAATGATGCTCTTATTGAACGCGTGGCTGAAATGAAGGGAGAAGCGACAGCAGCCGATCAACGTATGCAATTGCAACTTCAGGAATTACAGCAGCGGTTGGATCAGCTGGAACAGAGCAGAAAGAATGAAGCTGTCGCATCACCTGTTCCACACTCCGGTAATGTATCTGTACAATCTTCCGAAGGTTTGCAAGCACAAGCGCTCGTGAAAAGTGTACAAGCAGAGGCGGCCCAGCAGGCGTTAGAAGCAGACCAACAGACCAGTGAAGTCGAATCTTTGCCTGGGCGTGAATCGATTAAAGATCGATATGCGGAACTCTTTAATCTACATGCTGAAGGTAAGTCGATGGATGCCATATCCAAGCAGACAGGCATTCAGCGAGGTGAGGTACAGTTAATACTGCAACTGGCAGAACGGGAGGAAAGCTAAGTCATGGACAAGCGATCCTTATGGATTGGTCTGGGGAGCGGCATGATTATTGGTGCGGTTTTGCTTCAACTGGCCACAGTTGGACAAAATGCATTGTCGGATAGTAATCTGGACCCCGAGCAGACTGCCAATATGACCAAAGAACAGCTTGAAACGGCCGCGAAAACCTTGGATATGAAGTTGGTCGGTTCTGAAGAGGAACTATACACAGAAGCAGAGTGGGTGGCAAAGAAAAAGCAGGAGAGCAGTGAGTTGCAGGGGAGTACAGCAACACCGCCAGAGACAGCAACCTCTACGGAAACACCTACCAAGCCTGAGAAGCCACAAGAGCCTGCTGCAAGTGAAGGTGAAGGGCAGAAAGAGATAACTGAGCCGAAGACAACAGAACCTGTAACGCCAAGCAATCCGAAAGGCGCAACAGTATCATTTAAAGTACGTTCAGGCAACAGTCTGGCGATCGTTGCAGCAAACCTAAAAACTGCGGGAATCGTAGATGATGCTCAAGCATTCATAAAGGCTGGCAAGGCTGAGCGAATCAATACCAAAATCCAGGTGGGTACCTATGCGCTTGAAAAAGGCGAAAGTTTCAAATCCATTATCGCAAAAATCACGAAAGAACCGTCAAACTGAGCATGCTCGGACAGGACGGTTTTTGCGTATTAAACGGTACATTTTCAAAGCTTGATAATAATTAGCTTTGAGTTACATATCAAGTTTAAAGGATTCGATACTAGCAAAAAATGAAAAGTAGATTTTAGCTTCAAAGACTGTTGCATCGGACAGTCAGTTATGCTATATTAGATAACGGTGTTAAAACACACGCATGTGCTAATTTTGTTGAGGGTGCTTTCCTTATGGAGAGTCTTGGCGAAAAATGATGCCGGCGGAGGACACAATAAAAACCATATTAGGAGGTGTGTGAAGATGGCAGTAATCTCCATGAAGCAGCTTCTCGAAGCTGGGGTACACTTCGGTCACCAAACTCGTCGTTGGAACCCAAAAATGGATCGTTATATCTTCACTGAAAGAAACGGAATTTATATCATCGACTTGCAAAAGACGGTGAAAAAGGTCGAAGAGGCTTACAACTTCGTTAAAGGAATCGCAGGAGAGAATGGTACAATTCTTTTCGTGGGTACTAAGAAACAAGCTCAAGATTCCGTTAAAGAAGAAGCTGAACGTGCTGGTCAATTTTACATTAACCAACGCTGGCTTGGCGGTACCCTGACTAACTTCCAAACTATTCAAAAACGTATTGATCGTTTGAAACAGTTGGAAGCTTGGGAAGAAGACGGTACATTCGCTGTATTGCCTAAAAAAGAAGTTATCTTGCTTCGCAAAGAAAAAGATCGTCTGGAGAAATTCTTGGGCGGTATTAAAAATATGAAAGGCCTGCCAAGCGCCCTGTTCATCATCGATCCACGCAAAGAGCGTATCGCTGTTGCGGAAGCTCGCAAATTGGGTATCCCAATTGTTGGTATCGTTGATACTAACTGCGATCCGGATGAGATCGATTATGTTATCCCAGGTAATGACGACGCGATCCGCGCTGTTAAATTGCTGACAGGTAAAATGGCTGATGCTGTAATCGAAGCTAACCAAGGCGAAGAAACTTCCGCTTAATAGATTCGAACATATGTTATAAACTAAATGAAAAGGGTGGTTGGCAGGTGGATAACCTCTCACTGCCCTTTTTTTAGAGTGTACGTACAATACTTAATGTTGGAGGGAATTTATAATGGCAGTTAATGCGAGTGCAGTAAAAGAACTTCGCGAAAGAACGGGCGCTGGTATGCTCGATTGCAAAAAAGCACTGGAAGAAGCAAACGGTGATGTAACAAAAGCAGCTGAATTGTTGCGTGAGAAAGGTCTTTCTGCAGCAGCAAGCAAAGCAGGCCGTGCAGCAACTGAAGGCGTTGTTGAATCTTACATCCACGCTGGTGGACGTATTGGTGTCTTGGTTGAAGTTAACTGTGAAACAGACTTCGTGGGTAAAACGGATCAATTTAAGGATTTCGTTAAAGATGTAGCTATGCAAATCGCTGCAGCTAATCCTAAATTCGTTACACGTGAAGAAGTTCCTGCAGATGAGCTGGAAAAAGAAAAAGAAATCCTGAAAGCTCAAGCTCTTAACGAAGGCAAACCAGAAAAAATCATTGAAAAAATGGTTGAAGGCCGTATCGGTAAATACTACGAAGAGTACTGCCTGCTGGAACAAACTTTCGTTAAAGATCCAGACAAAACGATCTCTCAATTGCTGAACGAAAAAATCAGCCAAATTGGTGAAAACATCTCCATCCGTCGTTTCGTTCGTTACGAACTGGGTGAAGGTCTTGAGAAAAAAGTAGACAACTTCGTAGAAGAAGTTATGTCCCAAGTAAACAAATAAGACGGTTTCTATAAACCGGCGAGCAGAATTGATTTTCGAAGATATAAGAATGATGAAACTTCGAAGCGTAAACTCCCTTATATCTCAGGAAAACAGTGCCTTACCGGTTAAACGTTTTTCCTAAAAGAGCGGAACACAACTGTGTTCCTTTCTTTTTAAGCAGGAGGCCATGCGCGAGAAGTTTTGTTGGTTGAACACCAAGCGTGTTCGATTCAAAGTGGAGGGTGAATAATTGGAACAGCCAGTATTTAAACGTGTTGTCTTAAAGGTCAGCGGAGAGTCTCTTTCCGGTCAAAACGGCTACGGTATTGATGCAGATACGATCTCGTCGATTGCCCAACAGGTAAAAGAGGTTGTTGCACTTGGTGTACAGGTTGCTATTGTATGTGGCGGCGGAAACATCTGGCGTGGAATTGCCGGTAGCGAAAACGGCATCGATCGTGCAACTGCCGATTATATGGGTATGCTGGCGACAGTAATGAACTCGCTGGCACTGCAGGATGCTTTGGAACAGATTGAAGTGCCTACGCGTGTACAGACATCTATTGCAATGCAACAGATTGCAGAGCCTTATATTCGTCGTAGAGCTATTCGCCATCTGGAGAAAGGCCGGGTCGTTATTTTTGCAGCAGGTACAGGTAACCCGTTCTTTTCCACGGATACAACAGCAGCACTGCGCGCAGCGGAGATTGAAGCAGAAGTTATCTTGATGGCCAAAAATAAAGTTGATGGTGTATACTCAGCAGATCCGTTTAAGGACAGTACAGCTGTGAAATTTGATCAGTTGACTTACATGGATATTCTTAACAAAGACCTTGGTGTAATGGATTCAACGGCATCCTCGCTTTGTAAGGACAACAACATCCCGTTGATCGTATTTGCCATTACGGAACAAGGTAACATCAAACGTGTTGTTCTGGGCGAACGTATCGGAACAATCGTTAAAGGGAGTGTAGATTAATGCCACAAGCGGTTAAACAACATGCCGAAGAGCGTATGGAAAAAGCAATTCAAGCATTGCGTCGTGACCTGGCTACTTTGCGTGCAGGCCGCGCAACTCCAGCTCTTCTGGACCGAATTCAGGTAGAGTATTATGGAGCAATGACGCCATTGAATCAACTCGCTAATATCAGTACTCCGGATTCCCGTACACTGATGATTCAGCCTTGGGACAAATCCTCCATGGGTGACATCGAGCGTGCCATCATGAAATCGGATCTGGGTCTTACTCCAGCCAATGATGGCAGCATGATCCGTTTGTCTATTCCGGCATTGACGGAAGAACGTAGAGCGGAACTTGTTAAGCTGACGAAGAAGTTCGGTGAAGAAGGTAAAGTAGCGATTCGTAACATTCGACGTGACGCGAATGATGACATCAAGAAAATGGAAAAGTCAGATATTTCCGAGGATGAATCGCGGAGACATCAGGACGATATCCAAAAATCGACTGACAAGTATATTGCTGAAGTCGATAAGGTACTCGCTGCCAAAGAAAAAGAAATCATGGAAGTGTAAGACAAGCGCAGCCCCTCCAATACGGTGGGGTTTTGTCTCTTTTTCCAAGCTTCAGATAAAGAAACTTCAGGGATTTTGGAGGAACAGGAATGATCAAACGGGTTCGGTCGTGGTGGAATGGGGCTGACAAGCAGGAAACGCTGACTATATCCGAGGACAATATCCCGCAGCACGTCGCCATCATCATGGACGGCAATGGACGATGGGCCAAACGTTTGGGACTCCCGCGTATAGCCGGGCACCAAAATGGCATGAAGGCGGTCAAACGTGCGACCATCGCGGCGGATGAACTGGGCATCAAATATCTGACGATGTACGCTTTTTCGACAGAAAACTGGACGCGTCCAAAAGAAGAAGTGGATTTTCTGATGCGACTTCCGCAAGAATTTCTAGCCATAGAGCTGGATGAACTTATAGAAAAAAATGTGCGCATTCGCATGATGGGTCAAGAGGAACATTTACCTTCTCATACCATTAATGCCTTGCGGGAAGCCATTCGTCTTACGGAACATAATACAGGTCTCGTTTTGAACTTTGCAATGAACTATGGAAGTCGTCGTGAAATGACGGACTGTGTTAAACAGATCGCTCTGCAGGTGAAATCGGGGGAACTATCGGCAGAGGACATAACACCTGAACTCATTGATAGACATATGCTGACGGTTGACATGCCTGATCCGGATCTGCTGATCCGGACGAGCGGAGAGTTGAGATTAAGCAACTTTATGCTTTGGCAGCTTGCATATAGTGAATTATGGTTTACGGATATATACTGGCCCGAATTTGGCAAAAAGCATTTGCTTGAAGCAGTAGCCGAATATCAGCGCAGAACAAGGCGTTACGGCGGTTTGAAATAGATGGAGGATGAAGCCGTTGAAACAGCGACTAACGACAGGAATCATAGCAGGTGTGTTGTTTTTAGGTTTTTGCATGCTGGGCGGACCCTGGTACCATGGTTTGGTATTGCTTATGGCTCTCATCGGTTATTATGAATTTGTTAAAATGACCGGGGTGATGCCTTTTTCAGGTGTGGCCCTGATTGGATATGCTGGTGTGTTTGCCATTGTGTTTCCTTGGGAAATGTTTTGGGAGGCAAGACCGCTATCCTTATTTCAGGTCATCTGGATAGTAATGCTTGTACTGATGACAGCTTCGGTTGTCACCAAAAATAAGGTTCCCGTGAATACAGTGGCCATGCTTTTCCTCGGCGTGTTGTATATAGGGATCGGTTTCTATTACATTGCAGAATCCAGACATCTGCATCATGGGTTGTTCTGGACGTTCCTGTTGCTGGGCTCCATATGGGCCAGTGATGCAGGAGCTTATTTTGTAGGGAAACTCATTGGTAAAAACAAACTGTGGCCTTCCATCAGTCCAAACAAGACTATAGAGGGCGCACTGGGTGGCATCGTAATTGCAATTGTTACTTCTGTTATTTTTGCATTAGTATCAGATGGTTTGCTTTCCTGGCAGAGAGCGATTGTGATCGGAATTGCCTGTGCAGTTGTAGGTCAGATGGGTGACTTGATCCAGTCTGCATACAAACGTGTATATAATATCAAGGATTCAGGCAGTCTTCTCCCAGGGCATGGAGGCATTCTTGATCGGTGCGACAGCTGGATTGTTGTTTTTCCATTCGTACATATACTAATGCTACTGCCCTACTAAAGAAGAACATGAGTCTGAGATAACAGCATTGTTCGCCGTAGGCATTGGATAATTAAAGATGAGGTGCAGCATGAAAAAAATTGCGATTCTTGGGTCAACCGGTTCCATTGGAACCCAGACACTGGATGTAGTTGACATGCATCCAGAACTCTTTCAAGTGGAGGGACTGGCTGCCGGAGGCAATACAGACCTGCTGATCGAACAAACCAAACGTTACCGGCCGAAGAAAGTATCAGTGGGGTCCAAAGAACTGGCGGAGAAGGTAGCTCCACATTTGCCAGCAGGAACGCAACTATTTTATGGCAACGAAGGACTCGTAGAAGTTGCGGCAGGAACCGATGCGCATACGGTTGTTACAGCGGTGGTGGGCAGTGTTGGATTGGAGTCAACGCTGGCTGCCATAGACGCAGGCAAACAGATCGGACTGGCTAACAAGGAGACATTGGTTACAGCGGGGCATATTGTTACGACAAGAGCGGCTGCCAAAGGAGTCTCTTTACTGCCCGTTGATAGTGAGCACTCTGCGATATTCCAATGTTTAAATGGTGAAAACAGAGAACGCCTGACAGGCATCACGCTCACCGCTTCAGGTGGATCATTCCGTGATCTTACCCGTGAACAGTTGAAGAACGTGACTATAGAGGATGCGCTTAAACATCCGAATTGGTCAATGGGCTCCAAAATCACGATAGACTCGGCAACGATGGTTAACAAGGGTCTTGAGGTCATTGAAGCACATTGGTTATTTGGTCTTCGATATGATCAGATTAATGTATTGCTTCACCCAGAGAGTGTTATTCATTCATATGTGGAATTTGATGACACAAGCATCATCGCACAACTGGGGAATCCGGATATGCGAGTTCCAATTCAATATGCACTGACTTACCCTGACCGCTTGCCATCACCGGCACAGCGTCTGTCTCTTGCTCAAGCTGGGAAATTACATTTCCGTGATATGGATATGGAACGGTTCCCGTGTTTAAGAATGGCGTATGAGTGTGGTAAAATGGGAGGAACCGCAACAACGGCGTTTAATGCAGCCAACGAGGTTGCTGTAGCCCGTTTCTTGCGTAAAGAGATTTCATTCCTTAAAATAGAAGATATTATTGCTTCTGTGCTGGAAGCACACCACAATGTGGACGAGCCTGATCTGCAGGAGATCGCGCGTTGTGATCAGGAGAGCCGTAAGCTTGCGGCGAGTCTGTAATCTCTTTTTTCATAACAAATTGGAAGAAGTGATTCTCTTGTGCGGCATCAGAGAATAATGATAATCTAGAGGGACAGACTGCGGTATGTGCCGTGAAGGAGGATGGATAGGGATTGGAAACCATACAAGTGGTATTTCTAACGGTGCTCATGTTCTTTGTCATCGTGACGGTTCATGAATGGGGGCATTATTATTTTGCCAAACGCGCCGGTATTCTTGTACGGGAGTTTGCGATCGGTTTTGGTCCCAAATTGTTCTCATATAAAAGAAACGAGACCCAGTTTACATTGCGTTTGTTGCCTTTTGGTGGATATGCACGGATGGCAGGGGAAGATCCGGAACTGGTAGAGATCCAGGAAGGACAGACCATTGCGGTAAGATCAGCGGATGACCAGGTGAAGATGATCTATCTGGATCAGCTGGATAACCGTAAAAATGTAATACGTGGTGAAGTCATCTCCATTGATATGGAGAGAGCGCTGAAGCTTCAACTCGATGTAGATGGAGAGATTCAGGAGTATCGTATTCATCCTCAAGCAATGTTGGTAAGTCGTGGTAAACAAACGCAGATTGCACCGAAAGATCGTCAATTCGGCAGCAAAACTGTTGGACAGCGTGCATTGGCTATTTTTGCGGGCCCACTCATGAACTTTATCTTGGCCTTTGTGCTGTTTGCTGTATATGCGCAGATGGCAGGAGTTCCAGTGGAAAATCCAAAAAATCTTGTAATTGGTGAAGTGGTTGAAGGTGGGGCAGCCGATCAGGCAAACCTGCAAAAGGGCGATATTATCGAAACAATCAATGGTACTGCAATTGGTACGGATTCACAAAAAATGGTGTCGATGATTGCCGATTCCAAAGACAAGCCGATGGAATGGACGCTGCGCCGGGGTTCGGATACGTTTAATATAACGATTACTCCACGTGCTGTAGAAGGACAAGAGGGCGGTAAAGTGGGAATCGTACCTACGTTACCAACCCGATCTGTTGGATTTGTAGAGACATTTAAAGTCTCAGGCGTGGCCATGGTTGATACAACCAAAATAATATTTGAAGGATTTAAACATCTGATCAATCAGTTCAACATGGATGATATCGGTGGTCCAGTTCGCACATTTGAAGTGACAGGACAAATTGCTAAACAAGGGATTGAACAGTTAACGAGATGGGCAGCGATTTTGAGTCTTTACCTTGGGATTTTCAACCTGCTACCAATACCTGCACTGGACGGCAGTCGTCTGGTATTTTTGGGAATTGAAGCGCTGCGCGGCAGACCTGTTGATCCCAATCGCGAAGGCATGGTGCATTTCGTCGGATTTGCGATGTTGTTTGTGTTGATGCTGGCAGTAACTTACAATGATATATTACGTTTAATTAACGGATAATTACGGTTGGACTACGCTCTGTACATTCAGAGATAGTCGTTATGGGAGGACGCTGGAGTCTTATGTCAAAGGAAAATGATAAACAGTTCGTGACTGAAATCACACCACAGGGTGAGGATTTCTCACGCTGGTACATTGATGTTATCAAAAAAGCTGATCTCATGGACTATGCACCCGTACGCGGTTGTATTGTGTTCAAACCAGACGGATTTGAAATCTGGGAACATATTAAGGATGAGTTGGATCGTCGTTTCCGGGAAACGGGTCATCGCAACGCATACTTCCCGATGTTCATTCCTGAGAGCTTCTTTCAAAAGGAAAAAGAGCACGTGGAAGGTTTTAACCCTGAATTACCATGGGTAACGGAAGCTGGCGGAGAGAAGCTGGAAGAACGTCTGGCAATCCGTCCTACATCCGAAACGATTATTGGTCACATGTATTCCAAGTGGATTCAGTCTTATCGTGATCTTCCGGTACTGATCAACCAGTGGGCTAACGTAGTTCGTTGGGAAAAAAGAACGTTGCCTTTCCTTCGCACAAGTGAGTTCCTGTGGCAGGAAGGTCATACAGCGCATGAGACGGAAGAAGAAGCACGTGAAGAAACGATGAAAATGCTGGAGATTTATCGTGAAGTGGTTGAGGAATACTTGGCTATTCCTGTAATTGTGGGTCAGAAAACCAAGTCCGAGAAGTTTGCGGGTGCGGTGGATACCTACTCGATCGAAGCCATGATGAAGGATGGACGTGCAGTACAAGCAGGTACATCTCACTACATGGGGACGAACTTTGCAAAAGCATTTGAAATCCAGTATCTTAGCCGGAATAATGTGCTGGAGCTGGCTTACACTACTTCATGGGGAGTAAGCACACGTTTGATCGGTGCATTAATTATGGTTCATGGAGATGACCGTGGTCTCGTACTTCCTCCTAAAGTCGCACCTACTCAAGTGGTCATGATTCCAATTGGACCTCCTAAAACACGTGATGCTGTTGTTGGGCGTGCAGATGAGTTGTTCACTGAGTTGAAAAAAGCTGGAGTCCGTGTGAAAATGGATGATCGCAGCGATGTTCGCCCAGGTTGGAAATTCAATGAATACGAGATGCGCGGTGTTCCGATTCGTCTGGAGATTGGTCCACGTGATATGGAAAATGGCGTTTGTGTACTCGTATCACGGATCACAGGTGAGAAGAAAGTGGTAGAACAAGCAAATCTGGTAGAAGAGATCCAGGCTATGCTGACACAGATCCAGGTAGATATGTTAGAGCGTGCTCGCACATTTATGTCGGATAACTTCTACTCCGTGGATACACTCGATGAGATGAAAGAACTGATGGAAAATAAACGCGGGTTTACACTGGCCGGATGGTGCGGTTCGGAAACTTGCGAAGATAAAGTAAGAGAAGTCACAGGTGCAACAAGCCGGAACATTCCGTTCCAGCCTGCTGAAGAAAAGCATACGTGCCTGGCTTGTGGTGAACAGGCAGAACACACGGTTGTGTTTGCAAGAGCGTATTAAGTCAGGATAACCTGACTATATACATTGAACTAAACATTTACATGAGAACGTAGAGAACAGAAATAACCTGAAGAAGCGGAGCTAAAAGCTTTCTGAAAGAAAGCTACATCGGAAGCATACACTGCGCCTTTATCCCCGGATTTTCCCCTTTGTAAATGGGAATCAAAAAATCTGGGGGTAACAGCGATCGGAAGGTTGTTCTGTTATCGGAGTGGTAAGTGTAAATATCTTTTTGTTCAATGTATATAATGGCACGTACGGACTGTAAGAGTAATGAATGGAGAGCTTCTGTCGGATAAAATGAGTCGGTGCGAGTTCGGATCGGTGACATTTTTGAATGCAGGGGCTTTTCATGCTTTAAGGGGGTACAAGGAGGAACACGATGAGCGGATTCGAGGAGAAAAGAAAACGGTTTGAGTTGTTGATGAAACAGGCAGAGCTTCCGGCTGGTCTGTTAGAGCCCTATTTTTTGGATGGATGGATTGAACAAGTAGAGACCAATCGAAGTAATCGGGATTGGAATATTCTGATTGCAAAGGATACGTTGGTACCCGCTCCAATCTATCGCACATTTTGCCTGCATATCCAAGAGAAAATGAATCATATCGCCAAAATTTCATTTGGCTTCAAATACACGGACCAAGTACAAAATGGTGATATCGTCAGTGAATATTGGAATCTCTTTCTGGAGTGGGTTACCCGTGAGATTCCATCTGTAAATGGTTGGATGAACCGGACAACCTTTGAATGTGAAGAGGATCTCCTACAACTGACAATGAGTGATGCAACGTCGATGGAATTGGCTCGTAAGAAACAGATTGATCAGGCTATTACGAAATTCTATGAAAAATACTTTCATCTACCTCTTCGCATCAAGATGCAAGTGGGTGAAGTGGGAAGCAATAAAGAGGCCATGGAACAGTTCCAAGCCCAAAAACGTGTAGAAGAACTTGAGGTCATCGAGAAGATGATGAGTGAAGTGGACACAGAAATCCCGGTGGATGAGGAGCAGGGTGATCTGCGATTACAAATGGGTTATGACATCAAGGAACCTGCAGTACCCATGCAGGAAATCCAGGATGAAGAGAAAAAGGTCACGCTTCAAGGTTCGGTCTTTGGTCTGGATCGTAAAGAACTGCGAAACGGAAATACGTTGTTTACCTTCTACCTGACCGACTTCACGGACTCCATGCAAATGAAGATGTTTGCCAAAACAAAAGAGGACGTTAAAATTCTTAGTTTGCTGGCTAACGGTAAATGGGTGAAAGTGCGTGGTCGTGTAGAGTATGACCGGTTTATGCAAATTCCTGAACTGGCCATGATTCCATCGGACCTGATTGAAGTTAAAGCACCCCCGTCTCGTAAAGATAATGCACCAGAGAAGCGGGTGGAGTTCCATTTGCACTCTACGATGAGTACGATGGATGCTGTAACTTCAATCGACAAATACGTGAAAATGGCAGCAGAGTGGGGACATAAGGCGATTGCAGTCACTGATCATGGTGGGGTGCAGGTATATCCCGAGGCTTCCAAGGCTGCTAAGAAAAACGGGATTAAAATGATCTACGGCCTCGAGGCCAATGTCGTGAATGACTCTGTTGCCGTTGTAATGGCTCCTCAGCCATTGGATCTCCAAACAGCAACATACATCGTATTTGATATCGAGACCACAGGTTTGTCGGTAACACAGAACAAAATCATTGAGATTGCAGCAGTGAAGATGCAAGATGGTAAAGAAATCGACCGGTTTGCAACATTTGTGAATCCGCATGAACGCATTCCCTACAACATTCAGCAGTTGACCAATATTAATGATGACATGGTAAAAGACGCACCTGAGCTGGAGCCTGTCATTCGTGAGTTTGTGCAGTTTGCTGGTGATGGTGTGCTTGTTGCGCATAATGCACGTTTTGATATGGGCTTTATCCAGGCTTCCCTGAAGCAAATTGGAATGCCAGAGCTTCCTAACCCTGTCCTTGACACGTTGGAACTGGCGCGATTGTTATTTCCAAAAAATAAGAACCACCGTCTGAATACGATGGCAGATAAATATAAGGTTGGACTTGAAAGTCATCACCGTGCCATTGATGATACGATTGCACTCGCGGGTATACTGATCGGATTATTAAATGATGCTGCTCAGATGAAAGGTTTAACGAGGCTTGATCGCTTGAACGATTATGTAGGTGTCGACTTGTCGAATACAAGACCTTTCCATTGTGGAATCTATGCATTGAATGATGTCGGTAAGAAAAATCTATACAAGCTGGTATCTCTCTCTCATACGGAACATTTCAAGCGGGTACCGTGCATTCCCAAATCGAAACTGATTAATTTGCGTGAAGGCCTTGTTATTATATCGGGCTGTGAAAAAGGGGAGTTTTTCGAAGCGGTGCTTAACAAATCGCTCGAAGAAGCGGAAGAGATCGCTGAGTTTTATGACATACTGGAGATTCAACCACTTACCATGTATATGCATTTGGTGGATAAAGGGTTGGTGGCTACACCCGAAGAAATCAAAACAGCGATCCGTAAAGTCATTGATATAGGCGCAAAATTTAATAAACCAGTTATAGCCACAGGTAACGTGCACTATTTGGAACCGCGTGACAAGTTATATCGGGATATCACCATTCACGGAATTACAGGTTTTAGTCCACTCAAAGATCAGCGTAAACCGGATGCACATTTCAGAACGACAGAGGAAATGCTGGAAGAGTTCCAGTTCCTGGGCCAAGATAAAGCTTACGAAGTCGTTGTTACAAATACGGTGGAGTTATCTGACCGATTTGAGGAAATTAAGTTATTCCCGGACAAACTGTTTACTCCAATTCTGGAAGGTGCGGACGAAGAAATCCGTAATACCTGCTATGACACTGCCAAGTCTATCTATGGCGAGGAATTACCAGAAGTAATCGTGGCACGACTAGAGAAAGAGCTCATTCCAATTATTAAATATGGTTTTTCTGCCAACTATCTGATCTCGGAACGCTTGGTTAAAAAATCGAATCAGGATGGTTATCTCGTAGGTTCGCGGGGATCGGTAGGCTCCTCTGTTGTTGCTACATTTTTGGGTATATCCGAGGTTAATCCACTACCTGCTCATTATATTTGTGTGAATTCAGAATGCAAACACAGCGAGTGGTTCCTGGACGGCAGTGTTCGGAGTGGATTTGACCTTCCAGAGAAAGAGTGTCCGGATTGTGGTGGCACACTTAAAGGAGAAGGCCAGGATATTCCGTTTGAGACCTTCCTTGGATTTAAGGGAGATAAAGTTCCCGATATTGACTTGAACTTCTCTGGTGACTATCAGCCTCATGCTCATAACTATACGAAAGTACTATTTAGTGAGAAGAGTGTTTTCCGTGCGGGGACCATCGGTACGGTGGCTGAGAAAACAGCATTTGGTTTTGCCAAGAAGTACGAGGAACATCATCAGAAGAAATGGCGTGGAGCTGAATTGAATCGTTTGGCCTCTGGCTGTACTGGGGTGAAACGGAGTACTGGTCAGCATCCCGGTGGTATTGTCGTAGTACCTGATTATATCGAGGTCGAAGACGTTACACCTGTTCAGTTTCCGGCTGACGACGTTAATGCGGAGTGGAAAACGACACACTTTGATTATCATGCTTTTGAAGAAAACTTGCTGAAACTTGATATTCTGGGGCACGATGATCCAACTATGATGCGGATGTTGCAGGATTTGACAGGGGTCGATCCAACGACCATTCCGATGAATGATCCGAAAGTCATGAGCATGTTTAACTCAACCGAAGCTTTGGGTGTTACACCGGAACAGATTAGGTCGCCAGTCGCGACGTTTGGCGTGCCGGAGATGGGAACGAAGTTTGTACGTCAGATGCTTGTTGAATCCCAGCCGACGTCTTTTGCCGATTTACTGCAGATTTCCGGATTGTCCCATGGTACAGGGGTATGGCTTGGAAACGCTCAGGATCTGATTAAGAACGGAACGTGTAACATTAAGACGGTAATTGGTTGTCGGGATGATATCATGTTATTTCTGATCTATAAAACGGGAATGGACGCAAGTCTGGCATTTAAGATTACCGAGAGTGTTCGTAAAGGACGGGGTCTGCCACAGGAATGGATTGACGAGATGAAGAATTGTAAAGTGCCTCAATGGTACATTGATTCATGCCTCAAAATCCAGTACATGTTCCCGAAGGCTCACGCGGCCGCTTATGTTATTTCGGCAGTACGTACGGCGTTCTTCAAGCTGTATCATCCGATTGAATATTACGCAACTTACTTTACTGTTCGGGCTGATGAGATTGATATCGAACTGATGTGTCAGGGATATGACGCGATCTATCGCAAAATTACGGAAATTGAGCAATTAGGTTTCCAGGCACCTCCAAAAGAGAAAAACATGTTACCTGTTCTGGAAATGGGTCTGGAAATGGCAGCACGCGGATTCTCGCTGAAATCCATTGACTTATACCGTTCGGAAGCGACAAAGTTCATCGTTGACGGAAAAACACTAATCCCTCCATTTTCAGCTTTGGCAGGAATCGGGGATAATGCTGCTCGCAATATCGCTGCGGCAAGAGATCATGGTGAATTCCTGTCGGTGGAAGACTTCCAGCAGAAGTCGAAAGCAAGTAAGACCATTGTTGAACTCCTGTCGAATATGGGATGTTTCCGTGGCTTGCCAGAGAGCAATCAGCTTTCCCTTTTCTAGGATTGAATTTGGATCTAACCATAGCGATTGTTGGGGGAACGTAATTTTTCCTTCATTAGTAAGTAAATTGCCTGAAGCATCGCTTACTTGTCACTATTACCAGACTATGTTATAATTTTTGAAGTGAACGAGATAGTACGAATTTCTAAAGAGTGGGGAAACCCACTCTTTAGTCTTTGGTATACAAGAATCTTGGGTATTGAATAATCTGCCAGTGCTTTTTTTGCTGGTGTAACCTAAGTTGGAGGTTATTGGTTTTGAGCACAACGAACATTAAATCTACCGTGGAAGAAATGATCCAACCCTACTTGAACGAACAAGGCTTCGAGCTGGTTGACATCGAATACGTCAAAGAAGGCAGCAACTGGTTTTTACGGGTGTATGTCGACAAAGAGGGTGGCATCGACATCGACGATTGTGTCTTGATCAGCGAAAAGCTGAGCGCCAAGCTGGATGAGAACGATCCGATCCCAACCATCTATTTCCTTGAAGTGTCTTCTCCCGGTGCGGAGCGTCCACTGAAAAAACCTGAGGACGTTACCAAAGCTGTAGGCAAAAATGTTTTTGTTACAACCTACGAGCCGGTGAACGGATTGAAGGAATTTGAAGGCAAGCTGCTTTCCTTTGATGACGAGGAACTCGTGATCGAAGCAGGCAAAAAACAGCATGCCATTTCTTATGATAAGGTTGCCAGTGCGCGCCTAGCTATTTTGTTTTAAGTGCCTTGTTCACTTTATTAATGAAAAAGACACATCTCACGATAACGGCAAGGTGCTCATTAGTCCAGAGCCTTTCGCCGTTTTACGTATGAGATGCCATGTTTGAAAGGGGGATCAACATTCATGAGTACGGATTTTATTGAAGCAATGAATGAATTGGAACGGGAAAAAGGGATCAGCAAGGATGTGCTGTTTGAAGCGATCGAGGCTGCACTAATTTCCAGCTACAAGCGGAATTTCAACACGGCCCAGAATGTGCGTGTTGACATGAACCGTAATACGGGAGTTATTCGGGTGTATGCCCGTAAATTGATCGTGGAAGAAGTCCTGGATTCACGTACCGAAATTTCATTGCCTGCTGCACGAGAAATCAACCCACACTTCCAGCTGGAAGATATTGCGGAGATTGAAGTTACGCCGCGTGATTTCGGACGTATCGCGGCACAAACTGCCAAACAGGTAGTGACCCAGCGGATTCGTGAAGCCGAACGCGGCCTGATCTACAACGCTTTCGTAGATAAGGAAGAAGATATCGTTACGGGAGTGGTGCAGCGTCAGGATTTGCGCAATATCTACATCGATCTGGGCAAAATCGAAGCGGCTTTACCGCTAACCGAATTGATGCCGAACGAGAAGTTTGTTCATGGTGACCGTATTAAGGCGTATATCACCAAGGTCGAGAATACGACGAAAGGGCCGCAAATCATTTTGTCCCGTACCCATCCGGGCCTCTTGAAACGTCTCTTTGAACTGGAAGTGCCTGAGATCTTTGACGGTGTAGTTGAAATTCGCTCCGTCGCTCGCGAAGCAGGGTTCCGCTCCAAGATTGCCGTTCATTCCCGCAACGAGGAAGTTGATCCAGTTGGATCTTGTGTAGGTCCTAGGGGAATGCGCGTGCAGACCATTGTGGGTGAGCTGCGCGGTGAAAAAATCGACATCGTTCGTTTCTCCGATCAGGTAGACGAATATGTTGCTAATGCACTGAGTCCTTCCAAAGTATTGGAAGTTCATGTATTTGAGGAAGAAAAGATGGCTCGGGTTATCGTTCCGGACTATCAACTGTCGCTCGCAATTGGTATCAAAGGCCAAAATGCCAGATTGGCAGCCAAATTAACCGGCTGGAAAATCGACATCAAGAGCGAGAGCCAGGCGGAACAGGAATTCGGCAGAGAAAAAGATTCTTCTTCTGAAATGCATCAGGATTCCGTCTCCGTCGACTAAAGTAAAGTACGGGGGGCGCTGACGTATGAAACCAAAAAAAGTGCCGCTGCGCAAATGTGTGGCATGCCAAGAAATGATGCCCAAAAAGCAGCTGATTCGCATTGTTAAAACGCCAGAGGATGAAGTGCTGATCGATTTGACTGGCAAAAAATCCGGACGTGGTGCCTATTTATGCGGCAAAGAGTCCTGTTTTAAGCTCGCACTCAAAAACCGGGCTTTGGATCGGGCGTTAAAAGGCAAAGTCTCACCTGAAATTTACGAGCAATTAGCAGCTGACTTCATCGCGGTTGAGGATGAATTCAAAGCAGCACAGGAGCGTGAACATGACTAATATTAAAACGCTGTCTTATTTGGGACTCTCTATGCGTGCAGGTAAACTTGTAACAGGTGAAGAAATTGTACTTAAAGCGATCCGTTCTTCCGAAGCTAAAATGGTTATTGTTGCGGGTGACGCCTCAGCCAATACACAAAAGAAATTTCGCGATAAATGTGGAACTTATAAGGTTCCTCTGTTGATCGGATTTGACCGGGATAGTCTGGGTTCAAGTATCGGTAAAGACACGCGTGTTGTTCTTGCAGTAACGGATCGAGGGTTTGCAAAAATGATCTCCAAGCAAGTCGGTATAATGTCGGAGGTGGAGTATATTGAGTAAACAGGAAAACAAGGATAAATTGCGAGTTTATGAATATGCGAAGTCCCTTAATATGAGTAGTAAAGAAATTATAACCATTCTTAAAAAGCTGGAAATTCCCGTAAACAATCATATGAGTGTCATGGAGAATGGTTCAGTCGGTAAGGTGGAACAATTTTTTAAAGATATAAAATCCACTGCTGCTTCGAAACAAGGCAACGATGCAAAACCAGTTGCTACTTCGGCAGTGCGCAGTGACAAACCAGTGGACAGCAACAAGCCGGCCGGCGGAGTGAACACGCCGAAGAGCAGTAACCCATCCGGTAGTCCCGTACAAACAAAAATACAACAGGAAAAGCAGGTAGGTATGAACAATAGACCAAATTCCAACAATAACAATGGCACCCAAAGACCCAGCGGCCAAGATAGCCGCAACAGAACGAACTCTTCCCAAGGCTCAAGCCAAGGAGGACAATCAACTAACCGTCCAAGACCAGCTCAAGGTGGACAAAGCAGTACTGCATCCCGTCCGCAAGGAACGGGTCAACGTCCGAATAACAGCGGTGGCGGTCAAGTAAGAACTTCAGGCCCTAACAGCGGTGGTAATACAGGTACTGCTGGCAACCGTAGCGGTGGCCAAGGTCAGAGCCAAGGACAAGGCCAACGTAGAAGCGGCCCAGGTGGTACTACTGGCAGCAACAACAATAGTGGTAACCGTTCGAACAGCGGTGGCGGTGGACGTCGTTATGATGACAACCGTGGCGGCAACTTCCGTGGTAACCGTGGTGGCAAGAACAACCGCAACAGAAATCAACAACAGTACCAACAACGTGAGAAAATTGATAACACACCTAAGAAAATCATCGTTCGTGGTGATATGACCGTTGGTGAAACAGCGAAGTTGCTCCATAAGGATGCTTCCGAAGTTATCAAAAAGCTCATCGCTATGGGTGTTATGGCAACAATCAACCAAGAGCTTGATATCGAAACGATCCTTCTGCTTTCAGGTGAATTCGGTGTTGAGGTTGAAGTGAAGATTGTGCTTGAAGATGACCGTTTCGAAACACTGGAAGAGAATGATGATGCTGCTGACTTGCAGGCTCGTCCACCAGTAGTTACGATCATGGGTCACGTTGACCATGGTAAAACTACTTTGCTGGATGCTATTCGTTCCACGAATGTATCCGATGGCGAAGCAGGCGGAATCACGCAACATATCGGTGCATATCAAGTTGAAATTAACAACAAAAAGATCACGTTCCTGGATACTCCGGGTCACGAAGCGTTTACAGCGATGCGTGCACGTGGCGCACAAGTTACGGATATGACGATTATTGTCGTAGCTGCGGATGACGGTGTTATGCCACAGACCATTGAGGCGATTAACCATGCCAAAGCTGCTGGGCTACCAATCATCGTGGCTGTCAACAAAATTGACAAGCCGGGCGCTGATCCAGACAAAGTGAAACAAGAACTAACCAGCTATGAACTCGTTCCTGAAGAGTGGGGCGGAGATACCATCTTTGTTAACGTGTCAGCGAAACAAAGAATGGGTCTGGAAGGTCTGCTTGAAATGATTCTGCTCGTTGCAGAAGTGAACGAATACAAAGCGAACCCGGACAAACGTGCCCGTGGTACAGTGATTGAAGCCGAGCTGGATAAAGGACGTGGCCCAGTTGCACGTATCCTCGTACAGCACGGTACATTGAAAGTCGGCGATGCTTTCGTAGCAGGTAACTGCTTCGGTCGTGTTCGTGCGATGGTCAATGACAAAGGTCGCAAATTGAAAGAAGCTGGACCTTCAACACCTGTAGAAATCACAGGTCTGACTGAAGTTCCAGGTGCGGGAGATCCATTCATGGTGTTTGAAGATGAGCGCAAAGCGCGTTCCATCGCTGACAAACGTTCGATCACGCAACGTGAATCCGATCTGGGTACGCATACTCGTGTGACGTTGGATGATCTGTTCCAGCACATCAAAGATGGCGAGATCAAAGATCTGAACGTAATCATCAAAGGTGATGTACAAGGTTCGGTTGAAGCATTGAAAGGTTCCCTTGCGAAGATCGAAGTTGAAGGTGTACGCGTGAAAATCATTCATAGCGGCGCTGGTGCAATCACAGAATCCGATATCATTTTAGCTGCAGCATCCAATGCTATCGTGATCGGTTTCAACGTTCGTCCTGATAACCAGGCGAAATCAACTGCAGATCAAGAGCAAGTAGACATTCGTCTGCATCGCGTGATCTACAGTGTTATCGAAGAAATTGAACAAGCGATGAAAGGTATGCTTGATCCGATCTACAAAGAAAAAGTTATCGGTCATGCTGAAGTTCGGAGCACGTTCTCCATCAGTAAAGTGGGTACCATCGCTGGTTGTATGGTTACCTCAGGTAAAATTACGCGTTCTGCGGAAGCACGCCTGATTCGTGATGGCATTGTCCTTTACGAAGGTAAGCTGGATTCCCTGAAACGTTATAAAGATGATGCCAAAGAAGTAGCACAAGGTTACGAGTGCGGTATCACACTTGATAAATTTAATGATCTCAAAGAAGGCGACGTTATCGAAGCTTTCATTATGGAGACAGTACAACGATAAGCAAGGAAGCATGAGGTGAACAACAATGGCTAAGATTCGTACAGGTAGAGTGGGCGAGCAGATCAAGAAAGAAATAAGTCTGCTCATCCAGTCTGAACTGAAAGATCCACGTATCGGCTTTATTACGGTAACGGGAGTCGAAGTGACAGGAGACTTGTCGCAAGCCAAAGTTTATCTGAGTGTCTTCGGTGAACAGGAACAAAAAGATAACACGCTGAAAGCTCTGGCAAAAGCAAATGGATTTTTGCGTTCGGAGCTGGGCAAACGTATCCGGTTCCGGCATGTTCCCGAGTTGATATTTAAGATTGACGAATCCATCGCTTATGGCAGCCGAATTGAGAAGCTGCTTGGCGATATTGGTTCCGACAAGAACGAATCCCAGTAACAGAATAGAGGAGACGGCAATGCACACTTATGAACAGGCGCTCCAGACCGGAAAGCAATTTCTGCTGGAGCATGATGATTACCTGGTCGTGTCGCATGTACAGCCGGACGGTGACGCAGTCAGCTCGACGGTAACGGTGGGCTGGCTGCTGTCATGTCTGGGTAAGACATTCACGATGATTAATGAAGGTGAAATCCCCGGGCGTATGCAATTTTTGTGGGAAGCAGGCAACATTGTGAACATGACCGAACAACCACCGCAGCGAAAATATAAAGCTGTTATCTGTGTGGATTGTGCAGACTTTGCCAGAGTAGGTTTGACACGTCATTATTTCGAAGACGATGCTGTTATTTTGAATATTGATCATCACCCTACAAATGACGCTTATGGTACAGTCAACATCATTAAGTCTGATGCTGCTGCAACGGCTGAAATCTTGTTCGATTTTCTTAACCTGTTCCAAGTAACATGGGATAAAGATGTTGCGACGGCAGTTTATACAGGATTGCTTACCGATACAGGTGGATTCCGCTATGCCAACACCAGCCCAAATGTAATGACAACTGCCTCCAGACTGCTTGAACATGGCGTGGATGGACCCTATCTCGCCCAGACCTTGTTGGAGCAGGTGACTCTTCCGCAAGTTCGGATTTTGAATCAGGCACTATCAAGCCTGCAGATGACAGATGATGGAAAGATAGCCTGGGTTGTTATTACACCAGATGATATGGTGGCTTGTGGAGCAGCTAATGAAGATCTTGAAGGGGTAGTGAACTATCCGCGCAACATTCAGGGCGTGGAAGTTGGTATCTTTTTCAAAGTCATCAACGAGAATGCAGTCAAGGTTTCTTTGCGTTCAGCTGGTAAGATTGATGTTGCTGCACTCGCCCAGACCTTTGGCGGAGGCGGGCATGTGCTCGCAGCCGGATGTCGTCTGGAAGGCAGACTTGATGATATTATCGCAAAAGTGCTGAAGCAGGTGAATTCACAATGGTAAAGCCATTTGAAGGTGTACTTCCGGTATATAAACCGGCGGGATTTACTTCTCATGATGTTGTAGCCAAAATGCGTCGCATTCTCAAAATGAAGCGCATTGGGCATACGGGCACACTTGACCCACAAGTTACAGGCGTTCTGCCGCTCTGTCTTGGACGGGCGACACGTGTGGTGGAGTACATGCAGGAGCTTCCGAAGGAATATCTGGCTACGCTGAGATTGGGACTGTCTACTGACACAGAGGATATGACAGGGGAAGTCATTGAGCGGGCTGAAACGACTGTGGAAGTAACACAGGAACAGGTTCAACAGGTGCTTGAGCAGTTTCTGGGCACGATCTCACAGGTACCACCCATGTATTCTGCGGTAAAGGTAGACGGCAAACGTCTTTATGAGCTTGCTCGTGAAGGTAAGACGGTAGAGCGTAAGAGCCGTGAGGTCACAATCTATGAGCTCGAACTCACTGGGATTGAGACTCAGGGTGAGACCACCGATATATCCTTCCGGGCCTTATGTTCAAAAGGAACTTATATTCGGACATTGTGTGTAGACATTGGTCGGCAACTCGGATATCCATCCACCATGGTTCAACTGGAGCGTACGATATCGGCAGGTATCTCTGCAGATCGTTGTCTTCGAATTGAAGAAGTGGAACAACTTATGGCTGACGGGACTTTGGCGGAGGCGCTGATTCCTGTTGACGAGGCTATTGCTTCAATTCCGGCCCATAAGGTTGGAGAAGAACAGACCAAAGGAGCACTTCAAGGTCAGAAACTGTCTGCGCGTCTTCTGGAACCGCCTGTAGAGCAACCTGGTCTATTGCGGTTGTATGCTCAGGATGGTACGTTTCTGGGGATATTTGAACGGGATGAACTAAAACCAACGGTGAGGGCAGTTAAAGTCTTTTTGCCGGAATAAAGAGGTTTCGGGCTTGAAGTTGTGGTGATGCTCAAGCTTGGCCTATCTAGTGAAATGCAGGTGAATGATTGTGAAAACCGTAATGCTAACCTATCCGCAGACGTTACATTCGACTGAGCTGAGCACACTGCCCCAAGTGCTTGCGATTGGTCAATTCGACGGACTGCATCTCGGACATGCAAGTGTCATTTTATCAGCTGTCCGCATTGCGCGGGAAACGGGCATGCAGGCAGCGGTTATGACCTTTCATCCACATCCGAAGGAAGTTATGCGCAAAGGGGATTACGAGGGTTATTTAACTCCCTTGAGAGATAAAGAAGACATCTTGGCAGGAATGGGCGTTGATGTACTCTATGTGGTGGAGTTCAATGAAGATTTCTCACGGTTGACCCCGCAACAATTCGTACACGACTTGTTGATTCCTCTTCAGACACGAACAGCGGTGGTGGGTTTTGACTTCCGTTTTGGTCACAAGGGTGCAGGGGATGAACAACTTCTTCGTACTTTGGGAGAAGGAGAGATGATGGTGGAAACCGTTCCTCCTTTCTTGTTGAATGGTGAAAAAGTGAGCAGTTCTCTCATTCGTGGCCTGTTGAAGCGTGGGGAGATGGATGAGGCCAGTCAGTGGCTTGGCCGACCTTACAGCATCAGAGGAACCGTCATTCACGGGGAGAAGCGTGGACGAACGATTGGATTTCCTACAGCCAACCTTGAACTCACGGATCATTACGTTACCCCATCGAAGGGTGTTTACGCTGTTCGTGTGCAGTATGGCGAACAGGAACTGCATGGCGTAATGAATCTCGGTGTGAAACCTACGTTTCACGAAAGTGGGATGAAACCTACGTTTGAAGTGCACCTGCTTGATTTTGATGGACACTTGTATGACCAGGAACTAAAGGTTGAGCTCGTTCACTATATTCGTGCAGAACGAAAGTTTGACTCCATTGAGGCATTGATTAGCCAGATTCGTGAAGATGCATTAACTGCCGGCCGCCTGTTATCTTAAAGGTTCAGGATTAAATGCATGTTTACATTTACTTTAACTAGGCAATTATGATATACTGTACTACGTTGTCGATTGAGGCAACATTAACCTTGGCTTGGTTGCTTGCTCTCACCGGCGGTGACGAGGCTAATGGCGATTATATTGAAGGAGGTGAACAGGATGGCATTGACTCAAGAACGTAAACAACAACTGATCGACGAGCACAAAACTCACGAGTCCGATACAGGATCTCCAGAGGTGCAAGTTGCTATCCTTACGGAAAACATCACAAGTTTGACAAACCACTTGCGTACGCATAAGAAAGACCACCACTCACGTCGTGGACTTTTGAAAATGGTAGGTCAACGTCGTAAGCTTTTGGCTTATGTGAAAAACAAAGATGTTAAACGTTACAGCGCACTGATCGAAAAACTCGGATTGCGTCGTTAATTATCGTACATGTTTTCAAAACCAACCTGGCTGTTATCCGTCATTCTTTTGTCTAAAAGGACAAGCGGAACCTACAGCCGGGTTGTTTTGTAGATGAACATGTTGCCATATATTTGTAGATGGGGCTCCGTGAGGAGCTTTTGTTGTGCAGGTTAGCATGTTGAAAGATCCATACATAGCTAATGAATGCAGGACAAGCAGGAAATACTGTAAATATGCAGAATCCATTGAATTAGGAACGAATAAAAGGAGGGGTTTCATGGAACAGCGTGTTGAAATGCAGCTTGGTGGAAGAAAGCTTACGCTTGAGACCGGGCGTTTGGCCAAGCAGGCTAATGCTGCCGTTAAGGTAACATACGGGGATACCGTGGTATTGTGTACCGTGACAGCATCAAGTGAGCCGAAAGATCTGGACTTTTTCCCATTAACGGTGAACTATGAAGAAAGATTGTACGCCGTAGGTAAAATCCCGGGAGGATTTATTAAACGTGAAGGCAGACCGAGTGAGAAAGCCATTCTTTCAAGCCGTCTGACAGACCGTCCAATTCGTCCTTTGTTCCCGGAAGGCTTCCGGAATGATGTACAAGTTCTGAATATCGTTATGAGTGTGGATCAGGATTGTGAACCGCAAATCGCTGCAATGATTGGTACATCAGCAGCATTGAGCATTTCGGATGTTCCATTCAGCGGACCGATTGGTGGCGTGAAAGTTGGACGTATTGATGGCGAGTTCATCATTAACCCAACGATTGCACAGCTTGAAGTCAGTGATATTGAACTGGTCGTTGCAGGAACCAAAGATGCCATCATGATGGTTGAGGCCGAAGCAAACGAAGTGCCGGAAGAAGTGATGCTCGAAGCAATCATGTTTGGACATGATGAGATCCAAAATATTATTGCTGTAATCGAACAACTTGTGCAAGTTGCTGGAAAAGAAAAAATGGCTGTTAAGTTGCGTACCGTTAATGCTGAAGTTAACAGCAGTGTACGTGAATTCGCCAGCGCTCGTCTGGTCGAAGCGGTTAAAATCGCCGAGAAGCATGCTCGTCAAGATGCAATCGATGTAGTGAATGACGAAACCGTTGCTCATTTTGAAGAGAAATATATTGAAAGTCCGGAATTGTTCAAAGACGTGAAGGAAGTTCTGCACGATATCGTCAAAGAAGAAGTGCGTCGTCTGATCACGCATGATAAAGTTCGTCCAGATGGACGTGGACTTGCTGAAATTCGCCCAATCGAATGTGATACATCTCTGCTGCCACGTGCACATGGTACAGGACTGTTTACGCGTGGTCAAACGCAAGCACTTAGCGTTTGTACACTTGGTGCACTGGGTGATGTTCAGATTTTGGACGGAATCAGTCTTGAAGAAACGAAACGATTCATGCATCACTATAATTTCCCACCATTCAGCGTAGGCGAAGCGCGTCCATTGCGTGCTCCAGGCCGTCGCGAAATCGGACATGGTGCTCTGGGTGAGCGCGCGCTTTCCAAAGTGATTCCTTCCGAAACGGATTTCCCATACACGATTCGTTTGGTATCTGAAGTTCTGGAATCCAACGGCTCATCATCTCAGGCAAGTATCTGTGCCAGCACTTTAGCTATGATGGATGCAGGTGTACCAATCAAAGCTCCAGTTGCGGGTGTAGCTATGGGTCTGATCAAAGATGGAGATCATGTATCCATTCTGAGTGATATTCAAGGTATGGAAGATCACCTCGGTGACATGGACTTTAAAGTAGCTGGAACACCTGAAGGTGTAACTGCAATCCAAATGGACATCAAAATTGCTGGTATTAATCGTCAAATTTTGTCTGATGCATTGGCGCAAGCCAAAGAAGGCCGTATGCACATTTTGGGCAAAATGAACGAAATTTTGAAAACTCCACGTGAGCAGTTATCACAATATGCGCCTAAAATTACAACGATGCATATCAATCCGGACAAAATCCGTGATGTTATCGGTGCAGGTGGTAAAATTATCAATAAAATCATCGAAGAAACCGGTGTTAAAATTGATATTGAACAGGATGGACGTGTCTTTATCGCTTCTTCTAACCAAGAGATGAATGATAAAGCCAAAGCGATCATCGAAGGTATTGTGCGCGAAGTATTGGTCGGCGAGATTTATGTCGGCAAAGTAAAACGCGTAGAGAAATTCGGTGCATTTGTTGAAGTACTTCCGAACAAAGAAGGTCTGGTACACATCTCGCAACTGTCAACTGAACGTGTTGCCAAAGTGGAAGATGTTGTAGCTATCGGTGATTCCATTACGGTAAAAGTAACAGAAATTGACCCACAAGGTCGAATCAACTTGTCCCGTAAAGCAGTTTTGACTGCTGAAGCTCCGGCTCAATCCTAGGATACCGAAGCGACAGGTTATAAATGGATAGATTGAATGAAGAGACAGAATGTGAATTTCTGGCTCTTTTTTTAACGTTTAAATACGTAAAGCAAGGATGAAACCATGGCTTAGCATTCATATTTTTGCCCTTGTCCTCATATGATGGGGACAAAGACGGCGGGAGGATGGAGCTGTGGGAAACCAATCCAAAAAGCTGGCGGCTGTTCTGGCGGGTGTGACTGCGGTCATATTGATCGGACAAGTTGGCAGTGTACGTACATACATTACGGAGATCCGTGATGGGCCAGGTACGCAAAATGCTTTTGACATGTTTAAGGAGGCAACTGGAGAAGATGCGCTGTTGTCTGCGATTCGGGATAAAGCGGCTGAAACGAAAATTGCTCCGGTAAATGCCAGAGTGGATCGGGTATGGAAAGCGATTCCTGGTTATAATGGCATGGAGATTGATGTGGAAGCGACATACCGTAAGGCGCTGAGTGGAACATTGAATACCAAAATAGCGTATGTCTACCGTCAGATTGAGCCGGAGATTCAGCTTAAGGATTTGGGTGCACATCCGATCTATCGGGGGAATGCAAACAAACCGATGGTTTCTTTTATGATTAATGTGGCCTGGGGGAACGAATACATCAAACCGATGCTGGATACGCTCGATGCCGAGAAAGTGAAGGCTACTTTTTTTCTGGATGGAAGTTGGTTAAGCAAAAACGTTGAACTGGCCAAAGAAATACAGAAGCGTGGGCATGAGATGTCCAACCATGCATATTCTCACCCTAACATGAGTCGATTGAGCGCAGAACGGGCCAAGCTGGAAATTAGCAAAACCCAGGATCTGCTCCATAAAACACTGGGCGTAGAGAATCGTTGGTTTGCTCCGCCATCCGGTGACTTTAATCAGAAGACCGTTGACATTGCTTCATCCATGGGACTGCAAACCGTGTTATGGACAGTAGATACTGTGGATTGGCGTAAGCCAAGCCCGGATGCCGTTGTTGCCAAAATTGCTAAAAATACCGAGGCTGGAACGTTAATTCTAATGCACCCTACAGCTGCTTCTTCGGGAGCTTTAAAGGGCATGATTCAATCCATACGGGCCAAAGGTCTGGTGCTCGGAACAGTAAGTGAGACGCTGTCTTCGGAACGTGTAAACACCTCTGCAGTTGAGTGAACGTTGTTTTTTTGTTAATATCAAACAGTTGGAACCAAATGTCGATTTCAATTTCAAGGTTGAGATCAAGGCAATTATAGAGATGTAGGAGGGCCAACCATGAAAAAAATTCAGCTGGGCAATGGCCTCAGAGTTGTCATGGAACAGATACCGACCTGCCGTTCTGTGTCTTTCGGAATATGGGTCAAGACAGGTTCGCGTAATGAGCAACCTGCAAGTAACGGAGTATCACATTTTATTGAACACATGTTATTCAAGGGAACAGATCGTTATGATGCCAAGGCGATTGCGGAGCAGTTCGATGCGATTGGTGGTAACGTGAATGCATTCACTTCCAAAGAATACACGTGTTATTATGCTAAAGTATTGGATGAGCATTTGCCGATTGCGGTTGATGTATTGTCTGATATGTTTTTCCGCTCCAAAATGGATGATGGTGAATTGATCAAGGAGAAAAACGTCATTCTGGAAGAAATCTCGATGTATGAAGATACGCCTGATGATATGGTTCATGATCTGATGGCCTTGGCCGCCTATGGTGAGCATCCACTCGCATACCCAATCCTGGGTACGGAAGAACGTCTCAAAGCGATGGATTCCAGCCATCTGCGTGCATATATGAAGGAGCACTACACGATTGAGAACACGGTCATTAGTATCGCGGGTAATATTGATGACAGTGTAATCGATCTGATGGAGAAGCATTTTGGTGCTTTTGATGTAAATGGAGTATCGGAAGCAGTCACGATGCCAGCCTTCCAAAGCGGACAGCTCTTTCACAAAAAGAAAACGGAACAGAATCATATCTGTATCTCGTTCCCGGGCTGTAAAATCGGAGATCCGCTGCAATTCGCTATGGTTGTTCTGAATAACGCCATTGGTGGAGGCATGAGCTCCAGACTGTTCCAGGAAATTCGTGAGAAACGGGGTCTTGCGTACTCCGTGTATTCCTATCATAGCTCTCACGCGGACAGCGGACTTTTCACGATATATGCGGGTACAGCACCGAAACAGACCAAAGAAGTGCTTGATCTGACCAAAGAGGTTCTGCGAGACCTGGCTGTTAACGGCTTGTCCGAAGATGAACTTCGTAAAGGAAAAGAACAGCTGAAGGGCAGCTTGATTCTAAGCTTGGAAAGCACAGGCAGTCGCATGAATCGTCTGGGTAAAAACGAGCTCATGCTGGGCAGACACCATACACTGGATGAGATGATCACCAAAATTGAGCAAGTTACCATGGACGATATTAACGCGGTACTTGATCTGATGTTTGCTGAACCTTTTGCACTTGCTATGGTTGGCGCTTCAGATAAGACGATCGCTGGATTGAGAAGGGATGATTTTGTTGCATTACGTTCAAATACAGAAACTGCCGGGCAATGAAGATATTAAACTGCCTCAAAAAATGTCGGAGCTGGCATCCGGCTTTGATGTAGTAGCTGCACTTCAGGAAGAAGTTGTATTGCAGCCGGGTCAGCGTATGCTGATTCCGACCGGACTTGCGATGGCAATGCCAGCTGGATTGGAAGCACAGATCCGTCCTCGGAGCGGACTGGCTTTCAAACATGGTATTACTTGCCTCAACACACCGGGGACCATTGATGCGGATTATCGCGGAGAAGTTAAAGTTCTGTTGATTAATCTGGGTCAGGAACCGTTCACGATTGTACGGGGAGAGCGCATCGCACAGATCGTCTTCCAGACCGTGCCTGTGGTTGAATTGACGGAAGTGGATGAACTTTCGGAAACGGTACGTGGCGAAGGCGGATTCGGTCATACCGGGAAATAAGCAGCGTAAATATACTCATTCTTTAGAGTCGTCCCTGACAGGGGCGGCTCTTTTTTACATTTGAGAAACGGACGGTGGAATGCAATTATTGTTTTCACCCCCCTGTGGGCCCCTGCATACGATAAGGCATACATGTGGTGAAAGGAGTGACGTCCCGATGCTGACCGGAGTCCGGATTGTAGTCCTGGGCGGAGATGCGCGGCAGCTTGAAGTCATTCAAAAGTGCGCTGAGCTGGATGCAACGGTAAGTGTGGTGGGTTTCGATAAAATAGAGCGTTCCATTCCAGGGATCGAGCACCAGGAACTGGAGGATGAAGTGTTTGCTTCCGCAGATGTACTCGTACTGCCTGTTGTCGGTTGCGATGAGCAGGGAAAAGTAAGTACTTCATTCAGTGACACACCGATCTATTTGAAAAAGGAACATATTGCAGCATTACCAGAGCATTGTATTGTGTTCACAGGTATGGCAAAGCCGTTCTTGCGCGAACTTTGTCTTGAAAATGGGCTACGACTTGTTGAAGTACTTGATCGTGATGATATTGCACTTTATAACTCTATTCCAACAGCTGAGGGAGCCATCGCCATAGCTATTCGGGAGACGGACTTCACAATCCATGGTTCGGAATGCATTGTGCTTGGCATTGGTCGAACAGGATTCACAATGGCCAAAACACTGCAGGGACTTGGAGCAAATGTACGGGTGGGAATCAGGCGGGAAGAGGATGCTGCCCGCGCTACAATAATGGGCTGGAAGCCTTTCATGACAACGGATTTGGCCGCTCAGACCGGGGAAGTTGACTTGCTTTTTAATACGATACCGACTATGATAATCACAGCACAAATCCTGTCCAGAATGCCGCAAAAGGCTGTCATTATCGACCTCGCATCCGCTCCTGGCGGCTGTGATTTCAGGTATGCCGACAAACGCGGTATCAAAGCGCTACTTGCGCCTGGCCTCCCCGGCATTGTTGCTCCCAAAACGGCTGGCGGCATTATTGCCGACGCGTTGATCCGTTTGCTTTTGGAAGAACAGAACGCACGGGAGGTTAAATCATGAACTGGCAGGGAAAAACGGTAGGTTATGCAATTACGGGTTCTCATTGTACGTTTGAAGAGGTTATGCCGGTAATTAGCCGCTTCGTAGCTGAAGGTGCCAACGTCATTCCGATTATTTCGAATTCGGTTCTGACGACGGATACACGCTTTGGTACGGCGCAAAATTGGCAAAAACAGTTGAAAGATATAACAGGTAATGATATCATTTCTACAATTGTTGAAGCGGAGCCATTAGGGCCTTCCAAGCTGCTTGATGTGCTGGTTATTGCTCCATGCACAGGGAATACAACAAGTAAGCTGGCTAATGCGATGACCGACAGTCCAGTGCTAATGGCAGCCAAAGCGCAGATGCGCAATCAGCGTCCGCTTGTGCTCGCGATTTCCACGAATGACGGTCTGGGCTTGAATGCTGCGAATATCGCCAAATTGCTTGTGGCTAAATACTTGTATTTTGTGCCATTTGGGCAAGACGATCCAGTGAAAAAACCAAACTCGTTAGTCGCCAAAATGGAATTGATTCCAGAGGCTTGCTGGAGTGCTCTTGAGGGCAAACAGTTGCAGCCGATGATTGTGGAGCGTTCTTCACAGGCTTGATGGAACAATGATTTGGTGACAACGTTTATGCGCTTGGAGAAATGAAGAAGGGTTCGAGAGACAAAGAAAATCATGGGGGACAATATGCTGGATTGAACAGCTACTATGTCCACGTTCCTGTCTATAAGGCATTCCTGCTTGCGGGCAGTACAGGTTAAGCAAGCGGGAGAGGTCTATTGTGAATGTATGCATCATGACCTCGATAACAACCGCGACCTTTGATTTGCGATTGTCCCAGACAATTACAGAAAATAAGGAGCGGCATGGAATGCCGTATAAAATGCTGAAATTATCGCATCAGAACGCTCCCTAGAGTGATCCATTTGTTGATTTGACCCGTGTCCAGTCTTCTTGCGTACACAAATGGAGGAATAAAGATGCGTATCATGGTACAGAAATTCGGAGGCACGTCTCTCTCCACTGTTCAGGCGAGAGAGCATGTGCTCCGTCATGTTAAACGTGAACTTGAAGCAGGATTGAGTCTGGTCATCGTTGTGTCTGCGATGGGGCGCCGCGGCGAGCCATATGCGACCGATACGTTGCTGGACTGGGCTGCACAGAACGGAAACGCACTATCCGCACGCGAAAAGGATTTACTGCTGTGCTGTGGTGAAATCATATCGGCGACAACGTTGAGCAGTTTACTCGAACATGAAGGCATTCCAACTACAGTGCTGACCGGTGCACAAGCAGGTTTTGTGACGGACGACAATTTCGGGAATGCCCGGATATTGGATGTCCGTCCTGTTCGTGTGTTGGAGCAGCTTCAGCTTGGCCGTGTCGTTGTTGTAACCGGATTCCAGGGGCAGACAGAGAACGGAGACTTCACGACACTGGGTCGTGGGGGAAGCGATACGTCAGCTACAGCTCTCGGTGCAGCATTACGTGCTGAAATGGTGGATATCTACACAGATGTGAACGGGATACTCACCGCTGATCCGCGAATTGTTGAGGATGCACGTCCACTGACTGTTGTGAGTTATGCAGAGATCTGTAACATGGCCCACCACGGGGCCAAGGTAATCCATCCACGTGCGGTTGAGATTGCGATGCAATCCCAGATTCCAGTGCGGGTAAGATCTACTTTTGCAGACACGGAAGGAACGCTGGTTACGCATCCGGAAGGATTCCAGGATGTGCAGACAGGCATTGTTGACCGTTATGTAACAGGCATCGCCTACGTGAGCAATGTAACGCAAATTACGGTGGATGTGCCTGGTGGTGGTGCAGATCGATTGCAACTAAAAGTGTTCAAAACCATGGCTGAGAATTCAATCAGCGTTGATTTTATTAATGTTACCCCCTCGGGAGTTGTCTATACGGTTTTTGACAGTGATTCCGAGAAAGCCATACAGGTATTGCAGGAGATAGGTCTCAAGCCACAAAGCCTGTCCGGTTGTGCCAAAGTGTCCGTCATTGGCGGAGGCATTAATGGTGTACCTGGAATCATGGCTCGAATCGTGGAGTCCTTGACACTGGCAGACATTCAGATCCTGCAATCGGCAGATTCGAATACAACGATCTGGGTACTCGTAAAAAAAGAAGATATGGTTCAGGCCCTGAGGGCACTTCACGCCTCATTCGAACTTCATTTGTAAATAACTGAAGTTAGAGGAGCCAAACCTGTTTTGAAGGAGGAATCGAATTGGACTTTGGAAGATTGATTACAGCAATGGTCACTCCGTTCAATGAACAAGGAGAGATTCATTGGGAGGAAACGGCACGTCTAATCGACTATCTGATTGTAGATCAAAAGTCGGAGACGCTTGTGGTTTCTGGAACAACAGGGGAGTCTCCAACACTTAGTGATACTGAGAAAGTTCAATTATTCGAATTTGCAGTGAAACATGCGGCCGGTCGGTGCAAAATTATAGCCGGAACGGGAAGCAATAACACGGCACATTCCATCCATTTGACACAGGAAGCTGAACGTGCCGGAGTGGATGGCATTTTGTTGGTTGTTCCGTATTACAACAAACCTAGCCAAGAAGGTTTGTTCAAACATTTTGAAGCGATTGCAGGCTCCACCAAGCTGCCAATTATGCTCTACAACGTGCCTGGGCGTACAGTAACCAGCCTGTCAGCAGAGACAACGCTTCGTCTTGCACAGATTCCTAACATCGTCGCTACGAAGGAATGTGCATCTATGGAGCAGGTTACGCTGATTGCAGCAAGTGCTCCAGAGAATTTCAGAGTTTATTCCGGTGATGATGCTTCAGGCTTACCAGCGATTGCGGTTGGAGCACATGGAATTGTCAGTGTGGCCAGTCATGTCGTAGGGGCAGAAATGAAGAAAATGATTGACGCCTTCTATGGCGGAGCACCTCTTCAGGCTGCTCAGATTCATCAGCAGTTGTTCCCGGTGTTCAAAGGCCTGTTTGAGTGTCCACAGCCTCTACCAAACCCCGTAGCGGTGAAATATGCGCTGACATTGCGTGGTCTAGACGTTGGTTCCGTACGGTTGCCCCTTATTCCCCCAACGGAAGAGGAGCAGGTTTATATCAAAGGTTTGCTTAATTTGTAATCATTTTGGTTGTATATGGACTATTTTATTAATCATGGGAATATCCTTCAAATCAGCAAAAGAACCGCTCCTCTTCCTAGAGGCTGCGGTTCTTTTTTTTACGAGTAATGTGAGGTTTCTTTTCCACTGCTAAGGGGAAACCTACAGGTTAACGAGAGAGTGACTTGTTTTTTTTGTTTTTAATCATGTATAATGATGTCAAGTGACTGGGTGCGGTATTTTTTTGAAATTGAAAGCGACATCGCTTCGTGGTGTAGCTTTGCGGTGAAAAAGGAAGGAACGGCTAAGAGGGAATTTCAACTCCAACTTGTTGGTCAAAGGGAATAACTTCGAAGAACTTCTTCCAAATATCGTGAATAAAGGTGTTCTTTTGCATTCATCCCGATAGGTGGGTATGTGATGTATGGACTACTTTTCTTAACTTACAATAAATAATAAGGTACGACGTCCAACTACCATAGGAGGTTTAGATTCATTTGTCTAAGAAAAATAATAACGATAAACTGATGATTTTTGCTTTGGGCGGCGTAGGCGAGATTGGTAAAAACATGTACGTCATCCAATACGCCAACGACATTGTAGTCGTAGATGCTGGTCTTAAATTCCCGGAAGAAGATATGCTTGGTATTGATATTGTCATCCCTGACATTTCTTACCTGACTGAGAACCGTGACAAAGTAAGAGGAATCATTCTTACTCACGGACATGAGGATCACATTGGTGGTCTGCCATATGTTCTCAAACATCTGAATGTTCCTGTATACGGAACAAGACTTACGCTTGGACTTGTAGAAAACAAGTTGAAAGAAGCGAATTTGCTGGGTGAAACAAAACGTATTCTGATTGATGCTGATTCCGAGATCCAACTTGGATCTGTTCTGAAAGCATCGTTCTTCGCTACTAACCATAGTATTCCGGATTCTGTTGGTGTATGTGTCGAAACACCGGAAGGTGCAGTTGTTCACACGGGTGACTTCAAATTCGACCATACTCCAGTCAATGGTCAATATGCAGATCTTCAGCGTATGGCACAGATCGGAACAAATGGCGTGTTAGCGCTGTTGTCCGATAGTACGAACGCTGAGAAACCTGGATTCACACCATCGGAGAAAAATGTGGGTATCGTGCTGGAAGATATCTTCCGTAAAGCAAGTCAACGTGTTGTTGTGGCGACATTTGCTTCCAACGTACACCGTATCCAACAGGTGATCAATGCAGCAGAAGTGACTGGACGTAAAGTTGCAGTTATTGGACGCAGCATGGTGAACGTGGTTGGTATAGCTTCAGAACTGGGTTATCTTGAGATTCCGGATGGCATGATCATTGAACCTGAAGAAGTAGGCAAGATGGCAGCTGATCGTGTCGTGATTCTCTGCACAGGAAGTCAAGGAGAGCCAATGTCAGCACTGACACGTATGGCTCGTTCCACACACCGTAAAGTGGACATCCTGCCAGGTGACACTGTTATTATCGCAGCAACTCCGGTTCCAGGTAATGAAAAATATGTAGGCCGTACGATTGATGAACTGTTCCGTCTGGGTGCTAACGTGCATTACAGCGGTGCTAACAGTGGCGTCCACGTATCTGGTCACGGTAGCCAGGAAGAGCTGAAACTGATGCTCAACCTGATGAAACCGAAATTCTTCTTGCCAATCCACGGTGAATTCCGTATGCAGCGTCGCCACGCGGTTCTTGCTGAATCTGTAGGGGTAGAACCTGAGAACATTTTCATCACGGATATCGGTGAAGTGATTGAAATTCAAGGTGGAGCAGCACGTAGAGCAGGTAAAGTTACTGCAGGTAATGTGTTGATCGATGGCTTGGGTGTAGGCGATGTGGGTAACATTGTACTTCGTGACCGCAAATTGTTGTCACAGGATGGTATCCTTGTTGTTGTGGTAACACTGAGCAAACAGGATGGAAAAATTGTTTCCGGTCCTGACATCATCTCTCGCGGATTTGTGTATGTACGTGAATCGGAAGGACTACTGGATGAGGCCAACCGGATCGTTAGCAGCACATTGCAGAAGTTGATGAGTGAGAACGTTAACGAGTGGGCTTCACTCAAAACAAATGTTAAAGATGCACTGGGACGCTTCCTGTATGAGCAAACTCGTCGTAGACCGATGATTTTGCCAATCATTATGGAAGTTTAAAATAAGCTAAACAAAAACATATATTCAGGCACACAGTCGCCCCTTCTCTACGAGTAATATTGGACGGTTCCTCGTAGAGAAGGGGCTTTTTTTGCGTTTTCAGGAAGATCTGCAATAGCGTCAATATGTGAAGCAATTTGATGCAGCGGGTATAAGGCAGTTGGAAAAATCCCCATACTAAGGAAATACATTAAATGTTTCTGGAGAAGGGGATTATTGAAATGAATGAACGTATGAATGACAAGCAGGCGTCAAGATCCAATCAACCGGAAGTTGAAGCGCCGGAAATTCCGATTCAGGAGGAAAAGGCCATCTCTCCCGTGACAGAGACTATTCAGCAATTTGGGCAGACACAGTCGCCTGCAGGTGAGTCGAATATTTTCTGTATGACCATTATTGGACAGGTCGAAGGGCATTTGATTTTGCCGCCACAAAATAAAACAACAAAGTATGAGCATATCATTCCACAGCTGGTGGCTGCAGAACAAAATCAGCGTATTGAAGGTATACTGATCATTTTGAACACGGTAGGTGGGGATGTAGAGGCGGGTCTAGCCATTGCAGAGATGATTGCTTCCCTAAGCAAACCTACGGTGACTGTGGTCATTGGAGGTGGGCATAGCATTGGAGTACCGATTGCTGTAGCTTCAACATATTCCCTGATTGCGGGAAGTGCAACGATGACGATCCATCCGATTCGGATGAACGGCCTTGTCATTGGTGTACCTCAAACGTTTGAGTATATGGAGAAAATGCAGGAGCGGGTTGTTCGGTTCGTGACTTCGCATTCGAATATCTCTGAAGAGATGTTCAAAGAACTGATGTTTAAGACTGGTGAGTTGAATCGGGATATTGGTACAGCTGTAGGAAGCGCAGATGCAGTGAAACATGGATTAATGGATGCAGTGGGCGGGATTGGACAGGCTATTGCTCAGTTAAATCAGCTCATAGGAGACAAGAGACAGACTCTGCAAGCGGGAGGTTATACCCAATGACATTATATACAGTGATGCCCCCGGAACAACTCTGGTCGGGAATGTGGAAAGAGGGCGAAGATACAAAGGAGATCAAAATGAATGGTTTATTGATGCAGGTGAGACCTGTTAATGACAATGAAGCCGTTATTGTTCGTTTGCTGGATTGTCCACTTGAAGCCTATCTCAATCCTGCTAATATGCCCGGTTCGACCATTCCGCTTTCGGGTAACTTGGGATCAGCATAACGCGACGAATTCAGACAAATTGAGCAGAAAAAGAACATATGTACGGATTATATTTGTATGGTATAATATTCTTCTGGGGGTGACCTGATTTTGGCCAGAAGAAAAAAGAGGAAAAAAAAGGGCGCTGGTTTTAGCGGCGTTTTAAAATATGAAATTTACGGGATTGTGCTTATTACCCTTGCTGTCATAGCATTATCGGGTGAAGCCACCGTTGGACGTTCGCTTTCCAAGATGTTCGGACTGATGCTTGGTAAGTTTTATTTTGCGATTCCACTTGTTGGTATTTATTATGGTCTCATGGTGATGATTCACCGGAAATGGCCGAGTGGCTGGACCACACGCAAGACAGGACTTGTTTTGTTGGTCTTTGCCTTAACTCTCATGAGTACTGTCTCTGCAATGCACCAGAAGCTCATTCCGGTTGGTGCGCTTGAGCCTGGTGCTGTGATTACGCAGGTACATAATGATATGCAAACCGAGTTGCTAACCCCTGCTGCGCCAGGTGAGAGGGACTCCATGCTTAACAAGGACATCAGCGGTGGTTATCTCGGAGCTGGGCAATTTGCCCTTTTCTTGTGGCTGTTCGGCAGCCTTGGGGCGAGACTCATCATGATTGTCATGTTTATCATCAGTTTTATGCTGATTACGAGTCTATCTTATGTGGATTTGATTCGAATATTCCGTACAAAGATTTGGGATGCCGGGAGTTCGATGTACAAAAAGCTGGAGTCGAGACCGTCTGCACGTTCTGCTTCAGCATCTGATGGAAGGAAGAAAGGTAACGCTCGTAAAGTGGTGCCTGTTCCTGTTGAAGATGACGAAGACGAGTATGAGGATGAATTAGAGGAACAGCATCTGCCAAAACGAAACTCGCCCATATTCTTCCAACTTTTCGGAAAATGGGGAGCTAAACGGGAACAGGCGACATCAGGACGTGAAATGGATGAGGTCGATTCGGCAGAAACAGAACAGATTTTATACCGCGCCGAACAAGATCACAATCTAGAGGCGTGGCAGGATGCAACCGAAGACGTAGCGAACAAATCAGCTTCATCACGTGTTCCTGTTCAGGCTAAACCTAACTCAGCGCCGATCATTCGAGACTTTTTCGAGCACGTCAGAACAGAAGAGGCAAGCATTGAAGATGATCTGGACGATGCTTATCCTTTCCCGGATAATCTGGCCGATCCAAATGTAGTACAACAGGGCGAGCATGCCATTAAAATAACGGATGAACTGGTAGAGACGGAGTGGTCTGCATCCGATGCGGGTACAAACGGGATGAATGCTGTGGATGAGATTCAGAGTGGAGAAGAAGTACCTAATGATACAATGCAGGGAACAGATACTCCAACTCCTGAAGGGCAGGACACACAACCGGTGAAACCACCACCGCCACCTCCTAAGCCGTACAAGCTACCATCATTCCGTCTCCTTGCCAAGCCAAACAATGGGGGCAAGGCGGGTGACCAGAAGGATTATATGCAGACAGCACGCAAGCTGGAAGCTACACTGGAGAGTTTCGGTGTTCGCGCCAAAGTGCTTGAAGTGGTCCGGGGGCCTGCCGTTACAAGGTATGAAATTCAGCCTGATATTGGTGTTAAGGTCAGCAGAATTGTCAGCCTAACTGATGATATCGCGTTGGCTCTGGCGGCAAAAGATATTCGGATGGAAGCACCGATTCCCGGAAAGTCTGCGATTGGTATTGAAGTACCTAATGGTGAAGTATCGGTTGTAACGATGCGGGAAGTAATGGAGACAGCAACGTTCCAGGATGCAGAATCCAAAGTGACCATTGCATTTGGCCGAGATATCTCGGGACAGACGATTATTGGTAACTTGGCTCGTATGCCCCATTTGTTGGTTGCGGGTGCTACAGGTTCTGGTAAGTCGGTGTGTATTAACGGAATTATTACCAGCATATTGTACAAAGCCAAGCCGGATGAAGTGAAGTTCCTGATGGTCGATCCCAAGATGGTTGAGTTGAACGTATATAACGGGATTCCCCATTTGCTGGCACCGGTAGTAACTGATCCTAAGAGAGCGTCACTTGCTCTCAAAAAGATCGTGGTTGAGATGGAGAAACGATATGAGCTGTTCTCCAAATCAGGCACGCGTAACGTCGAGGGTTACAATAATCTGATGAAAGATAATCCTGCGGCTGTTCTGCCTTATATCGTTGTCATTGTGGATGAGCTTGCAGATCTGATGATGGTTGCTGCCGGAGATGTGGAGGATGCTATTGCACGACTCGCTCAGATGGCTCGTGCAGCCGGAATCCATTTGATTATTGCCACACAACGTCCTTCTGTTGACGTTATTACCGGGGTAATAAAGGCTAACATTCCATCGCGGATTGCCTTCGGTGTATCCTCACAGGTGGATTCTCGAACCATTCTGGATATGGGTGGGGCCGAGAAACTGTTGGGTCGCGGAGACATGTTATTCATGCCAATGGGCGCATCAAAACCGGTTCGTGTACAAGGTGCTTTTATGAGTGATGAAGAAGTGGAAAATATTGTTAATTATGTACGTGGTCAAGGTGAAGCACAGTATGATGAATCCCTTGTACCTGAAGTGGATGATTCCATTCAGGCAGCAGATGAAGTACAGGATGAGTTATATGAGCAAGCTGTACAGATTATTTTGGAGGCAAAACAAGCTTCAGTCTCCCTGCTACAACGTCGTATGCGGGTTGGTTACACACGTGCAGCGCGTTTAATTGACTCCATGGAAGCCCGGGGTGTAATCGGTCCTTACGAGGGCAGCAAACCAAGGGAAGTACTGGTTTCACTTGAACAGTATCAGCAGAATAAAATAAGCTCGTAGTGGAACATGTAACATGGTTACAACGAATCGTTTAAGCCCTCAGCCTTATTGGTTGAGGGCTTTTTGCTTGCTCAACAGACTGAAGTTTTGCCATCTACTCCAAAGATCGGATGTTTTGGTGCATAGGAAACAAGCAGGCTTGTCATAATAACCTTAGCGATTCTGTTAATCCCACAAGAGAAAGGTAGAGCACAGTCGATGCGAAAAATGAACCTATGGCTTTTCACTGCTATTTTGCTGATATCCGCATTGGGAATTCGTTATTTGCTTCCCGAGAATACAGCAACTGAAAGTTCAGCCGAGCGTACACCGCAGGTAGAAGAAAAGGCCTTGCCTACGTTTAGCAGCAATACAGTGAAATATGGAAGTTACGGTCAGGATGTATATGAGCTTCAGGGTCGTTTGAAGTACCTGGGATTTTACAATGGTAAAATAGACAGTAATTTTGGCAACAGCACACTGAAATCCGTCAAATGGTTTCAATCCGAGTTTGGCATGAAGGCAGATGGTGTGGTTGGAGCTGAGACCAAGCTCAAGCTGTACAATGCGTCAACCAAATGGTCGCCAACAGAGCCGCCGCTACACAAGGAATCCTCAGGTGGAGGTGGAGGTAGCAACAATACGGCAGATAAAGAGCAAGACAATATGGGATCTGCCAATGCCCTTGGTCTCTCAGAGAATGAACTCAAGATTATGGCTAACGCTGTATATGGTGAAGCCCGGGGTGAACCGTTTGAAGGTCAAGTCGCAGTAGCGGCAGTAATAATGAATCGCGTGAAATCACCAAGCTTTCCAAATACGCCTTCAGGCGTGATCTTTCAACCAGGTGCATTTACGGCTGTAGCGGACGGACAGATCTATTTGGAACCAAACGCACAAGCCAAAAAGGCAGTTGAGCAGGCCCTGAATGGATGGGATCCGTCCGGTGGATGTCTCTATTATTTTAACCCGAAGACAGCAACATCCAAATGGATCTGGACCCGCCCACAAGTGAAAACAATCGGACAGCATATCTTTTGTATGTGATGATGTTGGAAGCAACCAGAAGGCGTGACTTCGGTTGCTTCTTGCCTTTTGAATGGGTTAAAATGGTTGTTACGTTTAGCTTAATACGATTGCATGATAAATGACGCCGTAAAGGGGTTTTGACATTTGAATACATCAGGATTCGAACGAGGTAGCAAGAGAGAGTTTCGTATACATGTGCTTCCGACTAAACGTTTTAAAACGTTTGCTATATCGTTATATGCAGGAGTTCCCTTACGGGAAGATACAGTAACCAAAGTAGCGCTGACACCTTTTGTTCTGCGACGCGGCACGGAGTCCTATCCGGAAACAACGCAATTTCGTGAGCAACTGGAGCATCTGTATGGAGCAGGTTTTGGTTTTGACGTTTATAAACGCGGGGATTACCAGATTGTACAGTTCCGAATGGATACCATTAATGATTCCTTTGTTGGAGGGGATGAGCAGTTGCTGGATCGTTCATTTGCCTTCCTAGGAGAGGTTCTTACACGACCTGCACAGGAGAATGGACATTTCAGGACGTCTTATGTACAAGCAGAGCGAGAGACTGTTCGGAAAAAGCTGGAGTCCATCGTGAATGATAAAATGCGCTATGCGGCTGAACGCAGTATCGAGGAAATGTGCAAGAACGAGCCATACCGTCTTCATCCATTGGGTGAGCGAAAGGATCTGCCTGGGATTGAGCCCGACACACTGACTGCGTCTTATCAGGAGTGGCTGCAGCAGGCGAGTATGGATCTGTACGTGGTAGGGGATACGACACTGGAGGAGGTCGAGAACCTTGTTCAGCGTTATTTCAATGTAGATCGAACGTCCTCCTCTGATTACAAGACACAGGTAGCGGTTCGAGGAGATAAGGAAGTGGAGACCGTTGTTGAGCGACTGAATGTGAGTCAGGGAAAACTCAATATGGGAATCCGTACATCTATCACTTATGGAGATCCTCAGTATGCCGCAGCACTAATGTACAACGGGATTCTCGGTGGTTATCCTCATTCCAAACTGTTTGTCAATGTTCGTGAAAAAGAAAGCCTGGCGTATTACGCATCTTCAAGATATGACGGACATAAAGGCATTGCGACGATTCAATCCGGGATTGAAATCCCTAATTATGAGAAGGCCGTCACCATCATCAAGCAACAACTGGAAGAAATGAAAAGCGGCTCAATCAGTGATCTGGAAATGTCTCAGACCAAAGCAATGATCCGTAACTTGCTTAAGGAAATGCAGGATTCTGCTTTTGAGATGATCGCTTATGACTTCAATCGACAGTTGTCTGGCAAAGAAAGAACGGCTGAAGAACTGTTGGCTCAGGTAGAACATATTAGCAAGGAAGATGTACGTGAGGCGGCAGAACAATTCCGTCTGGATACGATTTATTTCTTGCGGGACGAGAAGGAGGAATAATCGGTGGAGAGCATTCGGTATGAGCATTTGCAGGAGACACTATATTACGAAGTAATGGATAACGGACTGCATGTGTATATTTTGCCTAAACCGGGATTCCAGAAAACGTATGCTACGTTTGCAACCAAGTATGGATCGGTGGATAATCATTTTCAGGTTGAAGGGCAGGAAGCAGTGAAGGTCCCGGATGGGATTGCTCATTTCCTGGAGCATAAAATGTTTGAAGAACCAACAGGTGATATTTTTGCAACATTTGCGTCTCATGGTGCTTCAGCTAACGCATTTACGAGCTTTGATCAGACGGTTTATTTGTTTTCAGCGACCGAATATGTGAATGAAAATATACAAACATTAGTCGACTTTGTGCAAAATCCTTACTTCACGGATCAAAATGTGGAAAAGGAAAAAGGCATTATTGGACAGGAAATTGACATGTATGCTGATAATCCGGACTGGCGTGTTTATTTTGGATTGATCGAAGCCATGTATCAAAAACATCCGGTGCATATCGATATTGCAGGAACGGTGGAATCCATCCGTACGATTACCAAAGAGATGTTGTATGAGTGTTATAACACCTTCTATCACCCGAGTAATATGCTCTTGTTTGTGGTGGGTGGTGTAGATCCACAAGAAGTCATTGATATGGTTCGATCGAACCAGGAGCAGAAGGATTATAAGCCACAGGGGAGCATTCAACGTTTCTTCGAACCGGAGCCTGAGCAGGTAGGAGAAGCCAGACGGGAAGCGAAACTGGCTGTTTCACTGCCCAAATGTCTGTTTGGATTCAAGGAGACGGAGGTTGGACTTACCGGGGAACAATTGTTACGGCGAGATATGACAACGCAGCTGATGATGGACCTTTTATTTGGCTCAAGCACACGATTATTTCAGAAGCTCTACGATGAAGATCTGATCTCGGACAGCTTTGGACATGAGTATAACAGTTCGCCGCAATATGCTTTTTCAGCCATTGGTGGTGATACAAAAGACCCGGATCAACTGCTCGCGCGTATACGTGAAGAAGTGGATGCCATTGTAGAAAAAGGGTTCGATTCCACGGATTTTGAACGTGCACGCAAAAAGAAAATAGGCGGATATTTGCGTATGCTCAATTCTCCGGAGAACATTGCGCATGAATTTACACGTCAGCAATTCCGTGGCGGTGATTTTTTCAATATGCTGCCGCTCTATGAATCGATTACACTGGAAGATGTAAATCTCAGACTGAGAGAGCATATTCGGTGGGATCATCTGGCTGTATCGCTAGTCGTGAGTCCTTGATATGGAGAGGGGAACGGGACAATTGAAGGCAATCGGGGAAATGACTGTACTGGTAACTGGCGCAAGCGGTGGCATCGGAGCGGCTATCGCAGAACGCTTTGCCAGAGTGGGGATGAATGTTGTTATACACTATATGAAATCGCATGAAGCAGCGAATGAAGCCGCCAGACGGTGCATGGAACAAGGCAACGGAAAAATCATGACCGTGTCTGCGGATCTTCGCAGCCGGGAACAGATTGAGCGTATGCGTGAGAAGCTGGAGTCGCACAATCTCATGCCAGATATCCTTGTGAACAACGCAGGAATCTCGCACTATGGGATGTTGGCTGATGTTACAGAGGAGATCTGGGATGAAGTGATGGCGATTAACCTCAAAGGCACGTTTATGTGTACACAGGAAATGATGCCTCACATGATCTCCCAAAGGTACGGACGGATCATTAATGTATCGTCGATCTGGGGACTGTCTGGTGCTTCTTGTGAGGTGCTGTATTCTACAACCAAAGGTGGGGTGAATGCATTCACCAAAGCGCTTGCGAAAGAACTCGCACCTTCCGGAGTAACCGTAAATGCCGTTGCTCCTGGTGCCGTCCAAACATCCATGCTGAACCATCTGGATCAGAGTGAACTGAAGATGCTGGAAGAGGAAATTCCGGCAGGAAGACTTGCTCAACCTGATGAAATCTCATCATTGGTTTATTTTTTGGCCCTCCCTGAATCGGGTTATATCAATGGGCAGATCATCAGTCCAAATGGCGGTTGGTTAACGTAAAAAAAGCAAGAAAACTTGACTGGCTGTGAACGAACCAGGTGAAGGTTGCTGAGAAGCAGTCGTCTTCCGGATTATTTTCAAAATGCTCGTATATAAAATGCCTCGAAAGCACATATTACAACTGTTGATTTTAAATCTCATGCGTCATCTAAGGAGGATTTATCATGTCAACAGAAAAAACAGTGCTCTCCAGTTTTGACACATGGAAGAAGTTCCTGGGTGACCGCGTACTGCAAGCAGAGAAGATGGGGATGAGTGAAGAAACCATCAACAAACTTGCGTATGAAATCGGCGACTTCCTTGATGAGAAAGTCGATCCGGCGAACCATTCCAACCGGGCATTGAAAGAGTTATGGGATGTCGGCGATGCTGATGAGCGTCGTACGATTGCGTGCCTGATGGTCAAATTGGCCAAACAAAACGCATAAGATTACAGATGAAGAGCTCCCGCAAGGGGGCTTTTCTCTAATGATTACAAACGGATTACAGAGCTGTTCTTGTAATTCATTTTCATTTTATATATCATTAACGTGACCCATTTTTAGAAGATGTCTCAGATTGTTGTCCAGTGGATATGTTCTGTTGCTGTCGAATAATGGGGAATAATGCATTACGGGGTGTTGAAATGGAATCTAAACAATGGTACATGGAATATAAAATACATAAGAACAGACCCGGTTTGTTAGGCGATATTGCCTCTATGCTGGGGATGCTTGAAGTGAATATATTGACCATTAACGGTGTTGAAGGCAAAACTCGAGGCATGTTGCTTGAATCGGATGATGATGAAAAAATCCGTTTGCTTGGTGAAATGCTTGGCAAAGTAAACAGCATCACCGTATCGGCTTTGCGGCAGCCTAAATTGGTGGATATTTTGGCCGTACGTCATGGCAGATACATTGACCGTGACTCGGATGATCGCAAGACATTTCGTTTCACACGAGATGAACTTGGGTTACTTGTGGACTTTTTGGGTGAAGTATTTAAGAGGGAAGGCAATCAGGTCATCGGTTTGCGCGGAATGCCTCGTGTTGGCAAAACGGAGTCTATTATTGCGGGCAGCGTATGTGCAATGAAGCGATGGACGTTTGTTTCCTCCACACTTCTTCGTCAGACGATAAGGAGTCAAATGTCCGAAGACGAATTGAACCCAAACAATGTCTTCATCATTGACGGAATTGTAAGTACGATTCGTTCCAGTGAGCGGCATTACAACCTGTTGCAGGATATTATGTCCATGCCTAGCACCAAAGTTATTGAACATCCGGATATTTTTGTACAGGAATCCGAATATGATTTTAATGATTTTGATATTATTATTGAATTGCGTAACATTCCCAATGAAGAGATTATTTATGATACGTTTACGGCTAGCTACACCGATGAATTGTAAGGAACCGTACGGAATCATGGAATAGATTAGCAACAACTCAAGAGATAAACATAAGGAGGAGATGGCATGTCTGAACTGGGTCAGCAGTTAAGGGAGGCCCGGCTGCAAAAAGGGATGAGTCTTGACGATGTACAGGAAATGACAAAAATTCGCAAGAGGTATCTGGAGGCCATAGAAGCAGGAGACTATAAAGTGCTGCCGGGTAGCTTCTATGTGCGTGCTTTCATCAAAACCTATGCGGAGACCGTGGGACTGAACCCTGATGAGCTGCTGGAGGGACACAAAAAAGACGTACCCGAAGAAGAGACGGAAGCAACGATGGAACCGGTTATTCAGAAGCGTTCCAGCCGTCCGGTTGAGCGTAGTAATCGATGGATGTCTGTCGCGTTGATGTGGACATTCCCTGTTTTGATCGTAGTACTGTTGTATGTATACGTGGTGTATAACAATGGTGATGAATCAGATAATCCGGGTCTTGATCAGGTCAAAATTACAGACAGTCAACAACAGCCTGAGGATAAACCGGATCCACCTGCTGACAACGGACAGGCATCTAATCCGCCTGCGACAGATTCAGGTACTGACGGTACTGGTGAGGGCGACGCTGGGGGTAATGGTGGCGGTACAGACACTGAAGGACAGACGGATGGCCAAACTGATGGCCAAACGGACGGACAGACGGATGAAACTGAGGAAAAACCAACTGACAATTCACCGTCTAATGTGACTGTTGCAGAAGATGGGAAATCAGGGAATATTACGAACTTTAAAGTTAACGGTAGTGCAGGGCAACCTGTAACGGTTACGATCAAAGCAACAGGTAATAGCTGGCTGGAAGTGTATAAAGGCGAAAACTCCAGTGGAGAGAAGTTGGAGTATGGTAACACAGCCGAAGGTGACAGCTATACCTTTGAGTTGGATAGTGTAGGCATGTATATTAAGTCTGGTTACGCTGCAGCGACCACGATTGAAGTTGGCGGGCAAGTTGTAACGGATGGCAAGGCGACCAATCGGATCCGTTTGAAGCTTGGTGAAGACAGTAGTGGTACTACTTCCACAGGTGTCGAAAATGGATCAACGGACGGTACAGGAGGTACCACGGGTAGCGAATAACCGGGTCAACTGCAGGAGACAATAACCGTGTCTTAACTTGCAGTTAACTTTTGGTGAAGTGAGGTGGATGGCTGTGACAGTCAGCTGGATCGTAACAGGTTTAGGGATCATTGTCAGCCTCCTGGGTTATTACCTGACTCCAAGTGCTTGGGGTTACGGAATATTGGGTTTTGGACTTGCACATGTACTTTTGGGTGTGCTCGATATGTTCAGACAGCCCAACCGCAGCCGCTATTAGGTTGGAAGCTGGACCAGCAAGCATTTTTGGCAGCCACTTGAAGTGGAAGCCAAAAATGCTTTTTTCTTTGTGTAAAACAGCTTGAAATTAGACTTTTGCTTAAGGTATCCTCTATAATGTTACAGAACATACGATTAACTGAAAGGGTGACTGGTTTGAGCTCAGAAAATTCATTTGATATCGTGTCCAAAATGGACTTGCAAGAACTGACAAATGCCGTTACACAAACCGAGAAAGAAATTGGCGCTCGTTATGACTTCAAGGGCAGCAAGAGCAGCCTGAAACTGGATAAGGATGCGTTAACGATCGTATCTGATGATGAGACCAAACTCAAGGCTGTCATTGACGTGCTTCAATCCAAAATGGCGAAGCGTGGTCTACCATTGAAAAACATTGATTACGCAAAGGTAGAGCCAGCGTCTTCTGGTACAGTCCGCCAGCGTTTGAATTTTAAACAGGGGATTGATCAGGACATCGCCAAGAAAATCAATATCCTGATTCGGGATTCCAAGATGAAGGTGAAGAGTCAGATTCAGGGAGATCAACTTCGGGTAACTGGTAAGAGTAAAAATGATTTGCAAGCTGTCATGCAGTTGCTAAATGGTGCTAACCTGCCTCTGGATTTGCAATATACAAATTTCAAGTAATAAGGCCTTTTTGTAGCAAAAGTGTTTTTTTGACACGGTATTGGGCGTATATTATACTAAGTGTGCATTGCTGGCAGTCAAGCATCAAGTCCAGTCCTCATCGTTTGCTGACTTTGTGAAAAGCAGTACATCTTCTGGAAGTCACCGGAACGTTTAAAGCGTTTTGCTTTTGAGCGGTTGACTTTATTTTTTGCGTTTCTACATAGTGGGATCATGTTAATATGGATTGACATTGAAACTGTACATTTCATGTTCCGGATGATGATAACGGGATTATGATGATTGTTTGGAGTAATGGAGGATATGAGGGAGGGCGTCTTGTGAATTTACCCAACCGGATTACGCTTGCACGAATTTGCTTAATCCCTTTTTTGATGGTGTTCCTGCTCGTGGATTTTCCATTTTATCCAGAGCCGTTGCAGCTTGGAAGCTTGTCGCTTCCGTATAATCAACTGATTGCTGCTGTTATTTTTATCATCGCCGCAAGCACAGATGGAATTGACGGATACCTTGCGCGGAAAAATAACATGGTTACCAATCTGGGGAAACTGCTCGATCCACTCGCAGACAAGCTGCTGGTTACTGCAGTTTTGATCTCGCTTGTGGAGATGGGCAAGCTGGATTCCTGGATTGCAGTTGTGATTATTAGTCGTGAATTTGCAGTTACCGGCTTGCGTCAAATTGCATTGCTGGATGGTTCGGTTGTTGCCGCCAGTGCTTGGGGCAAGCTGAAGACTGTAGTGCAGATTGTGGCGATTGTGCTGTTGCTGTTGAACAATTTCCCGTTTTCATACACGGGTATTCACGTCGATATTATCGCGGTATGGGCAGCAGCGCTTATTACCATCTGGTCGGGTATCGATTACTTTATCAAAAACAAAAACCTGCTTCATTTAACAAAAGCATAATGGTTTGTTCTTAAATGGGTAATCATGAAGGAAGCATTGGGTCAGGGGCAATAGGAAATTATCCTATTGCCCTTTGATCACTCACCACGTGTACAGGAGGATGCTCAATGAAGGCAGAAATCATTGCAGTTGGCACAGAGCTACTGCTTGGACAAATCGTCAATACCAATGCCAGATACCTATCCCGTGAATTGGCTGCGATGGGGATCGATGTATATTTCCAAACGGTGGTTGGGGATAACCTGAACCGACTTAGTGAAGCTATTCGCATTGCGCAGAGCCGTGCAGACGTTATTTTATTTTCCGGTGGCATCGGACCTACCCAAGATGATCTGACCAAGGATGCGCTCGCAGCTGTTCTTAACCGGAAACTGCATACAGATCGAATGGCAATGGACAAAATTGAGAGCTTTTTCAGAGATCGTAATGTGGATATGACAGAGAATAACCGACGTCAGGCGATCGTTATTGATGGCGGAACACCTCTGGCCAATGAAACGGGCCTGGCGGCAGGAAATGCGATTTCTGACAATGACAAATATTATGTTGTGATGCCTGGACCACCTAAAGAGTTGATTCCAATGTTTGAACAGGAAGTCAAACCTTGGCTGTTCCAGCATGTACTCACAGAAGAGATGCCGATCTATTCCCGAATGCTCAAATTCGCAGGTATTGGTGAATCTGCTCTTGAAGATCGACTTCTGGATCTGATTGACGCGCAGACAGACCCTACGATTGCTCCTTACGCGAGCGAAGGCGAAGTTACGGTACGCGTCTCCACAAAGGCTGCGAGTGAGGGAGAGGCGAAGCTGAAGCTGGATGCGATGGAGGTTCAGATTCGGGAGCGTTTGACAGAACATCTCTACGCGAACGAGGATGTACCTATAGAGTACACGATTGTAACCATGATGTCTGACATGGGGCTGACGCTCAGCGCTGCTGAGAGCTGTACAGGAGGGCTTGTCATGCAAAGTCTGACCTCTGTACCCGGAAGCGCATCAATGCTCAAAGGTGGTATTGTTTGTTACTCCAATGAAATTAAAGAAAAGCTGCTGAATGTGCCTCATGATTATCTGGAGGGTGAAGATGCACCTGGGGCGGTAAGTCCTGAGGTTGCAAAAGTGCTTGCTGAGCAGGTCCGCATGATTGGTGATGCTGATTTTGGCTTGGCTGTTACCGGTGTAGCTGGACCGGGATATTCGGAACGCAAACCACCCGGACTTGTCTTCATCGCTCTTGCTGAACGTGGAAAAGAGACGGATATTCATGAGCTGCGTATTAATGGTAATCGCGAGACGGTTCGCATTCGTTCAGCCAAAGCAATTCTATATCGCTTATGGCAAAAACTTGTGGCGATGGATTGATTAGTTAATAGCTTCGATTGCATTTACAGTTCCAAGCAAGTATAATTAAGGAAGACGGAAGAACCGTAGAATTAGGCTTTACAGCCTTGTTTACGGTTCTTTTTTCTGTTTAATGGAAAGTTTCCTTGAGGAAGAGGCGCCTCGGCCTTTACAAAAAAAACGAATGTATGTTCGAAAAAAAGCTTGGCAAACGTGTTAAAACAAGGTATCATTATCTTATAAACAGTAAAGGGTGTGAGCTTATTGTCAGACCGTCGTGCCGCGCTTGATATGGCGCTCCGTCAAATAGAGAAGCAATTTGGTAAAGGATCCATCATGAAACTGGGTGAGTCCACTCATATGAATGTGGAAATTATTCCCAGCGGTTCCTTGGCTTTGGATATTGCATTAGGAACAGGCGGCTTGCCTAAAGGCCGTATTGTTGAAATATATGGACCTGAATCCTCTGGTAAAACAACCGTAGCATTGCATGCTATCGCTGAAGTACAAAGAGCGGGTGGACAAGCTGCATTTATCGATGCCGAGCATGCTCTTGACCCACAATACGCAAGCAAACTTGGTGTTAATATTGATGAATTGCTTCTGTCTCAGCCAGATACGGGTGAGCAAGGGCTGGAAATTGCAGAAGCTCTTGTACGCAGTGGTGCAGTAGATATTGTCGTTATTGACTCTGTAGCCGCATTGGTTCCAAAAGCAGAGATTGAAGGCGAAATGGGCGATTCACACGTTGGTTTGCAAGCGCGTTTGATGTCTCAGGCGCTGCGTAAACTGTCTGGTGCAATCAGCAAATCCAAAACAATCGCAATCTTCATTAACCAGCTTCGTGAGAAAGTCGGCGTTATGTTTGGTAACCCGGAAACAACACCTGGTGGTCGTGCTCTGAAGTTTTATTCCACAGTACGTCTGGATGTGCGTCGTATTGAGAGTATCAAATCAGGCAATGACATGATTGGTAACCGTACACGTATTAAAGTTGTGAAAAACAAAGTGGCACCTCCGTTTAAACAAGCGGAAGTGGATATCATGTATGGCGAGGGTATCTCGAGAGAAGGCAGTATCATTGACATTGGTACAGAGCTGGACATCGTTAATAAAAGTGGTGCATGGTACTCTTACGAAGGCGAGCGTTTAGGACAAGGCCGTGAGAACGCAAAGCAGTTCATGAAAGAGCATAAAGATATTGCTGACATCATTGAACAAAAAATTCGTGTAGCCAGTAACTTGGTTACTGCAGTTCCTGCGCCAACGAGTGAAGAGCAGCAAAAAGAAGCAGCAGAAGAACAAGAATTGTTTGAAATCAACGAGTAATCTCTCAAAACCTCCCTTGTAGGGAGGATCCTGAGGGTGTTCCCCACTGGCTCCGTAAACTTATCTGATTGAGCTTGGATCAATCTGGATAATGGATTGTAGTGGGAGTACTCGTGCTGTCTAACAGCCCCTGTCCCAATGGACAGGGGCTGTTAGCACGCTAACTGTGGAGTAAAGGCCGGGCAGAGTTCCCGGTCTTTTGTGTTATTGGTGTTCTTTGTCTTATGTGAAGGTGTGTTTGGTGTAGTCAGAATGAAATTTGTTATGAAAGGGGAGACCAGAATGGATCAACATGACGAGGATTTATATGAAGAAGCAGAACAGGATGGCCTATCCCAATTTCCGGACAACGAAGAACTTATTATTACACGTGTAGAACGAACGAAGAGCAGGCAAGCTCGTTATCGAATCACTTTTGGCATCCACTCCATTACGGTTCTTGAAGATGTGATGATTAAATACAGGATGACTCAAGGTAATACGTTTATGAAGAAGGATCTGGAGGAAATCATTGTAGCTGACGAGCGACAGCGGACGTATGCACAGTCTCTGCGTTTTTTGGAGCATAAGCCACGTACGCGCCATGAATTAAGTCAGAAACTTCGTCAGAAGGAGTTTGCTGCACCTTTGATTGAAGAGGCGCTGGATCGGCTTGAGCGGGAGAACCTGGTGGATGACGATCTATTTGCGAAGGAATGGACAAGACAGCGTATGGAGGGCAAGCGGAAGGGAAAACTGTGGATAAGGCAAGAGCTGCGTCAAAAGGGCATTGCCAATGATCTCATTGTTGAGGCACTAGAAGGGATCAGTACAGATGCGGAATTTGAGACTGCCTTGAGTGCCGGACGAAAAAAATGGAATCAGGTCAAAGGGGACGTCAAAGAGAAGAAAAATAAAACGCTTCCCTTCCTAATGAGACGTGGTTTTTCAATGGATATGGTGCGCCGGGTCGTGAATTGTTTAATTGAAGAAGATGAGGCTGGGGACCCTGAAGATGACGAAGCGTTGTTATGGGATTAGCAGACTAGAGTCTCTATACTGCATTCTCTTGACAATTTCTTTCGTCAAATACTAAAATGGACATGAGTCTGTAAGAAATGGACAACCCTTTTTCCTTCCAAAAAAGCGGTTTCGGTTTCTTAAGATTTATACCATTCTTAATTATGGGTTCGCTGGAAACAGTGAATAGTACGTGGAAACATGTACATGTGAAATGAAAATCGGCGGGGGATCGCCGTGAGTATTCGTTATTCCCAAACATATGTAAGGTTTGAAAACTGCAAATTGACCCAAGGAATGCCTTGGAGGAACCAACGAGGAGGTGAACAGTATGGAAATTGCAATCACGATCGCTCTCGTTGCAGCCGCGCTATTCATTGGGTTCGGAGTAGGATATTTTATTCGCAAATCTCTTGCAGAGGCTAAAATCTCTAGTGCGGAACAAGCTGCCGTACAAATCGTGGAGAACGCGAAGAAAGAGGCAGAAGCACTGAAGAAAGAAACGGTGCTGGAGGCGAAGGATGAAATCCATCGCATTCGCGCTGAAGCTGAAAAAGACACTCGTGAACGTCGGAATGAAATTCAACGACAAGAAAGACGATTGTTGCAAAAAGAAGAGTCGCTGGATAAAAAATTGGAATCACTCGAACGTAAAGAAGAGCAAGTGGCTAACAAAGAGAAACGAATTGATGAGACTCAGCAGCAGATCGAAATGATTTACAAAAACCAGGTGACAGAGTTGGAACGTATATCCAACCTCACCATGGAAGACGCACGCAGTATCATACTGTCCAACGTAGAACAGGAAGTTCGTCATGAGACGGCTCAAATGATCAAGGACATTGAACAACAAGCGAAGGAAGAAGCGGACAAAAAGTCCCGCGAGATTATTACACTCGCCATCCAACGTTGTGCGGCTGACCACGTAGCGGAAACAACGGTATCTGTTGTTACCCTGCCAAATGAAGAAATGAAAGGCCGGATTATCGGTCGTGAAGGACGTAACATCCGTGCGCTTGAAACCCTTACAGGGATTGACCTCATTATCGATGATACGCCAGAAGCTGTTATTCTGTCGGGCTTTGACCCGATTCGCCGTGAAATCGCCCGTACTGCCCTGGAGAAACTGGTGGCTGATGGACGTATTCACCCGGCACGGATTGAAGAGATGGTTGAGAAATCCCGCAAAGAAGTGGATGAGCGCATCCGTGAATACGGTGAGCAAGCTACCTTTGAAGTGGGCGTGCATGGTCTGCATCCGGATCTGATCAAAATTTTGGGCCGGTTGAAGTTCCGTACAAGTTACGGTCAGAACGTCTTGAAACATTCCATGGAAGTCGCTTATCTGGCTGGACTGATGGCTGGCGAACTGGGAGAAGACGTAACTCTGGCAAGACGTGCAGGTCTATTGCATGACATCGGTAAAGCGCTGGATCACGAAGTGGAAGGATCACACGTCGAAATTGGCGTGGAACTGGCGAAGAAATACAAAGAACATCCGGTTGTAATCAACAGTATCGCGTCCCATCACGGAGATTGCGAAGCGACTTCGGTCATTGCCATGTTGGTTGGCGCAGCAGATGCGCTCTCCGCAGCAAGACCAGGCGCACGCCGCGAAACGCTGGAAACGTATATCAAACGACTGGAGAAGCTGGAAGAAATCTCAGAGTCCTTCGAAGGTGTCGAGAAATCGTACGCCATTCAGGCCGGACGCGAAGTTCGCGTTATGGTACAGCCTGAGAAGATCGATGATGCTGAAGCCTTCCGCTTAGCCCGTGACATCACGAAGATGATTGAGAATGAACTCGACTATCCGGGTCACATCAAAGTCACCGTCATCCGGGAAACCCGTGCGGTTGAATACGCAAAATAGAGCATTACGGAAAAGTGGCCGCAGTAGTGGGCCACTTTTCCTGTTGAAAGCCTGTTAAAAGGCAACTACACATCATGGAGCATGAGATAGAGTCCTGCAAAGGTTCAACATTTGAAGTAAGAGGACTTTGCAGGAATTGAGGAGGCAGTAATCAATGAAAGTTTTGTTTATTGGTGACATTGTAGGTAACGTGGGACGTAAGGCATTAAAGGAAAATTTACCGTATCTGAAATCGAAGTATAAGCCACATGTGGTGATTGTGAATGGTGAAAATGCGGCAGCAGGTCGTGGTATTACCGGTGCAATCGCAAATGAGTTTTTCAACTGGGGTGTACATGGTATTACACTTGGTAATCATACTTGGGACAATAAGGATATTTTTGATTTTATAGATGATGAGCCCCGCATGATTCGTCCAGCGAACTTTCCACCAGGCACACCAGGACGAGGGTACACGGTTGTCAAAGGCGAAGGGAAAGAGCTAGCGATTGTCAATCTTCAAGGAAGAACGTTCCTGCCTGCTCTGGATTGTCCATTCCGTGTAGCTGATGAAATTGTAGATGAGCTGCGCCAAGACCATAAATGTATTTTGGTCGATATGCATGCTGAAGCAACGTCAGAAAAGATTGCCATGGGATGGCATCTGGATGGACGTGCGTCTCTTGTTGTAGGTACACATACGCATGTACAGAGTAATGATGATCGGATTTTGCCTGGAGGAACAGCTTACTTGACGGATGCGGGCATGGTAGGACCTCGTGACGGCATATTGGGTATGGAGCGTGAGGCCGTGCTGCGTAAGTTCTACACCCAGCTACCTGTACGTTTCGTTGTAGATGATGGCAAATGGCACTTCCATGGTGTTTTTGTTGAAATTGATGAAGCCACAGGTGCGGCAACACGCATCGAAAAAATTCGTCTGACGGAGGACGAGTGGCGCATGGAATAGGGGTATTGTCCCAATTTGCAGGGAAACCCGTCTAAAAAGAAGGAATTTTTTTGCCTCTCGCGAATAACATCTAGTAAGTGGAAACAAACTTTCAACATTCCCAGGGAGGTACTTACCATGGATGTATTAAAAGTTTCAGCAAAGTCCAATCCTAATTCTGTAGCCGGCGCTCTTGCAGGGGTTCTTCGTGAACGTGGAAATGCTGAACTGCAGGCAATTGGAGCGGGAGCACTGAACCAAGCCATTAAAGCGGTAGCGATAGCCCGGGGATTTGTAGCACCAAGCGGAGTTGACCTGATTTGTATTCCAGCTTTTACAGACATTGTGATCGACGGCGAGGACCGAACGGCCATTAAGCTGATTGTGGAGCCCAGATAATACATGCAGTATGCATTGAACCTGTTTACGATGTAGACAGGTTTTTTTGCGTTTTTTTGCAATCACATATTGAGGAGGGTTTAAGATGTCCATGTCTGATTGGCGTGTAGCTGATTTTCACTGTGATGCACTGAGCAAAATTTTGATGCAGCCTGCCCTTTCATTTGAAAATGCTCCACAACTGGATGTGAACTTGCAACGTTTGAAAGAGGGGAATGTAGAATTGCAGGCGTTCGCCATCTATTTACCCGAAGTGCTTGGCAGAGGCAAGTTTGAACATGTGATGGGGCAGTTGGAGATTTATCGTAGACGTGTGGAGAGAAGTCAGGAGCGGCCTGGCGGCACACAGACGTTGTTATGGCGTGAACAGGTGGCTCAGATGGGGCAAACAGAGGGCCTGTGGGGATTAATCACACTGGAGGGTGTGGATGGCCTGGAGGGCAACCTGTTCTATCTGGAGTTATGTTATCAGATGGGCGTTCGAATTATTGGACTAACGTGGAATTATGCCAATTGGGCGGCTGACGGAGTCATGGAGAAGCGTGGAGCAGGTCTGACCGAGAAGGGGAAGGAACTGGTGCGCCAGTGTAATGAAATCGGAATGCTGCTGGATGTGTCACATCTCACGGAGAAAGGGTTTTGGGAACTGGCTGACTTGAGTAAACGTCCTTTTATCGCCTCTCACTCCAACAGTTATAGCGTATGTCCCCATGTGCGTAATCTGAAAGATGATCAGATTCAGGCTATTATTGCCCGGGAAGGGCGGATTGGACTGACGTTTGTTCCCTGGTTTGTAAAGCAGGAGGGTGAAGTACGTATAGAGGACCTGCTGCCTCATATCGAGCAGATCTGTTCTCTCGGCGGGCAGCATCATCTGATGATGGGGTCTGATTTTGATGGAATTTCAATGTATATTCAGAGACTTGAACACTCAGGGCACTATCCGAGACTGACGGAAATCCTGCTCAAACATTATGATGAACATCTGGTTCGTGGCTGGTTGTGGGAGAATGCAATGAGTTATCTGGGGGAACACTTGCCAGAGAGTAATCCAAAGATAAAGGGGGCTTCCGTGAAATAGTGAAGTGGTCTGTGGGACAGAATGGGTTGAATGAAGCTTGTTTTCCAAATAAAGGAGTGGAATGATTGTGAAATAAGTGTATTTCATGAATTTTCACCAGTTCGTTTTCATTTCACTCCAAAAAGGGGTATAATACCATTGGATTGTTAAGAGCCTGAGTACAGGCCATAGATAAACAAGGAGTGAATTTACAATGAGTAAAACAGTACCTGTGGGCGTATCTGCCCGTCACATTCATGTATCCCAAGAGCACGTTGAAATTCTGTTTGGCAAAGGTTATGAACTGACTGAATTTAAACCTCTGTCCCAGCCTGGCCAATACGCTGCTAACGAAACTGTAGCGGTAATTGGTTCGAAAGGACAGTTTGATAAAGTGCGTATCCTTGGACCTGTTCGCCCTGAAACGCAACTGGAGATCTCCATGACAGATTCATTTGCGATTGGTGTTAAAGCACCTGTACGTGAATCTGGAAGCATTGAAGGTACACCAGGAATCACAATTAAAGGTCCTGCTGGCGAAGTTACGATTGATAAAGGTGTTATCGTTGCTGCTCGTCACATTCACTTCCATACTTCTGATGCTGCTAAGTGGGGTATCGAGGACAAACAAATGTTGAAAGTTCGTCTGGGTGGAGATCGTGGTCTGGTACTGGAAAATGTACTGGCTCGTGTATCCGATTCTTTTGCACTGGACATGCATATTGATACAGATGAAGCTAACGCTGCTGGCGCTCGTAATGGCGACACTGCTGAAATCATCGATTAATAACATGTAATAGCTTCAGCCCCCAATTATGACGGTCTGAATAACATATAAACCTGAGCACAGCCAACAGGGGCCGGTTAATTCCAGCCCTGACGGCAAGGCTCAGGTTTTTGTGTTTTCTGAGTGCTCTTCTGAGCATGGCATGTTTCGGATTATACGAAGGGAGATGCGCTTTGGATGTGGAACTACAGCCCAATTCATGCTATAATTTGCTGTAATGCTCTTTTAATGTTCCAAGCAAGATATTCATGTGGAACAGGGATGAATGAACGATTTTTTATTAATAGAGGCTGTAAGGAGTGACCGAAGGAAATGGCTAAAGACTCAAAAAAGGATTACTCCCAATATTTTGATTTTTCCGATGCCAAAGTAATTTCGCAAGATGAATTCAGCAAAAAGATAAGAATCCGGGGCCGTGAGATTAACATCAAATCGGAACCCAATCATCGTCAGGAGAAACAGCGGGGCAAGGAAGACGTCCAGGTGCTTTACGAAAATGCCGTTCCCGATGAACTGAAAAACATAGGGAAAGGTAAACACTATATTGTATATACGTATGGATGTCAGATGAACGAGCATGACTCGGAGACCATCAAAGGACTCCTTGAGTCTATGGGATATCAGGCTACAGAGAATCGCAAAGAAGCTGATATTATTCTGCTCAATACGTGTGCCATACGGGAAAATGCGGAAGATAAAGTATTTGGTGAGCTCGGTCACCTCAAAACGCTAAAACTCGAACGTCCGGGATTGTTACTTGGCGTATGCGGTTGTATGTCCCAAGAAGAAGGCGTCGTCAACCGAATCATGCAGAAGCATGGCTTTGTGGATATGATCTTTGGTACACATAACGTGCATCGACTGCCACATCTAATCCAGGAAGCGTTGTTCAGCAAAGAAATGGTTGTTGAGGTATGGTCCAAGGAAGGCGACATTATTGAGAACCTGCCGAAGAAACGTGAGGGTATGCGCGGCTGGGTGAATATTATGTATGGCTGCGACAAGTTCTGTACATATTGCATCGTTCCGTTTACGCGGGGAAAAGAACGCAGCCGTCGTCCTGAAGATGTCATTGCCGAAGTTAGGGATTTGGCACGACAAGGCTTTAAGGAGATCACGCTGCTTGGTCAAAATGTGAATGCGTACGGCAAGGACTTCACCGACCTGAACTACAGTTTTGGTGACTTGATGGATGCCATTCGCCAAATTGATATTCCGCGGGTACGTTTTACAACCAGTCACCCACGTGACTTTGATGACCACTTGATTGAAGTGCTGGCCAAGGGCGGAAATCTGGTGGAGCACATTCATCTTCCGGTGCAATCTGGCAGTTCAGAAGTACTCAAACGTATGAGCCGCAAGTATAACCGGGAACACTATCTGAAGCTGGCTGACAAAATTAAAAAGGCCATCCCGGATGTTGTGTTAACAACGGATATTATTGTTGGTTTTCCGGGGGAAACGGAAGAACAGTTTGAAGATACACTTTCCCTTGTCCGTGAAGTAGGGTATGATTTTGCCTATACCTTTATTTATTCCCCGCGTGAAGGTACACCGGCTGCAGTGATGGAAGACAACGTACCGATGGAAGTGAAGAAGGAACGTTTGAAGCGCTTGAACGAAACGATCAACGAATACAGCCACCGAAGCAATGAAGAGCAACGCGGCAAAATCGTTGAAGTGCTCGTTGAAGGCGAGAGCAAACGGAATTCCGAAGTTCTGGCAGGACGTACACGCAGCAACAAGCTGGTGCATTTTGAAGGACCTAAAGATTTGATCGGTACTTTCGTACAAGTGGAAATCACCGATCCGATGACTTTTTATATTAGGGGCAACCTGCTCTCCGAGCCGGTAGCTGCCAATCAGTAATACACACACACAAATAAGATGAATGATTTTTTGCACTTAGCGGGGTACGCCGAGCGTAGCGAAGGTGACGGAATCGATTCTGTAGAAGCGAAGCGTTCGCCTTTGTCTCCGAATTTTAACCTTGAACAATCTTAATCGAAAAAATTCGGAGACAACAGCGATCAAAAGAACGATCCGACGCCGCAGCGGTCACTCAGCAGTCGACTGAGCTTAATGCAACATTGAGTTTTCATCTTATATCATCTCATAGAATGGAGCGATTTCAGTGGCGCAGGAAGAAGTGCAGTACAACCATTATGGAATGCCAACCTACGATACGCGCAATCTGGTCATACGCGACGACATTATGGGAAAAGCCAAAGAATTGGCTGATATGCTCGGAACGAGTGAGGAAGTTAGACAGTTTCAACAGGCTGAAACCAAAATTCGGGATCATGAGCGCATCCAGCAGTTGATTGCAACGATCAAGAAAAAACAAAAAGAGATTGTTGCTTTTGAAAGCTTCAAAAATGTGGAGATGGTCAGCAAAATTGAACAGGAAATTGAAGATCTGCAAAGCGAACTGGACAGTATTCCATTGGTTACGGAATTCCAGCAGAGCCAGAGCGACATCAACTACTTGCTTCAACTAGTGATCTCTGTAATCCGGGATACGGTTTCTGAAAAAGTAAACGTGGAGGCTGGAACGGATTCACCTCCGACCAGTTGCGGTTAAATGACGGAAGGGTGCGGACGCTGTCCGCGCCTTTTTTGACATTACATAACCGTTAATGTGGAGTGGCTATCGCCAAGTACTCGGAATATAATTCCAAGCAAAGCTCCACGCTGTGGGGTTATTTTGTGTGGCGCGGCTGATTTTTAATGAGAAAGGCACATGACATCAAGAGAGCTTGATACGTACAGTGAATAAAGGAGAAATGAATAATGAGTATTTTGGACAAAATGGTGGAAGACGGAGACGGACGATTCTGGGGATTTCTCGGCTGTCGTTATATTAAAGGAGACGGAAAAGAAGTACAGATTGCGTTGACAGCAGGCGAACATCATACCAACTCCATGGGGATTATTCATGGGGGTGTATTGAGTTCACTGATGGACCAGGCGATGGGTATGGTTGCAACAGCAGCAATGGAAGTAGACGGCTGTGTGACAACAAATCTGAACGTACATTTTCTTGCACCAATGAAACAAGGGGAATTAACGGTGACAGCTACGGTACTGCATCAAGCAGGACGCAGTGTTACGACTCAATCGGAGGTTCGTGATGCATCGGGCACGTTGGGATGTATGGCTACGGCGACATTCCGCATAGCACGCCCGAGAACGTAACGCATGAATCCTGCGGTTGACAAAAGATATTATTATGTCATAATGAAATTATCAAAATGAAAATAGTCGGTGGTGCCCATGAGCGAAAACTACGAACACTTCAATGCAGAGAGCGACGAACAAGCAGCACGTGCTTATAGTTCCCAAAAATATCGTACCCCCGATGGTGTTCCTGCGGATATCGTTATGTTCACCTTAACCAAGCGGGAGCGCAAGACGGTGACGAAGACACTTCCCATTCGGGAACTGAAAGTGATGCTGATCAAGCGCAAAGGCTGGCCTTTTGCAGGCAGATGGGCATTACCCGGTGGATTTTGTCAGGAGAATGAATCCATCTACGGTGCAGCTAAGCGTGAGTTGATGGAAGAGACAGGTGTAGACGGTGGACATCTGGAATACTTGAATGTATACAGTCAGCCGGGTCGTGACCCGAGGGGCTGGATTATCTCACACGCATTTTTCGCGCTTGTAGAAGAATGGATGCTGGATCAACGCCAAGCGGCAGATGATGCTGAGGATGTTGGGTTGTTCACGATTCAGGAGGCGCTGCAAGAACTGGAACTGGCCTTTGATCACAGAACAATCATTGAAGATGCTTATCGACGTATTCAACAGCAGATGCTGGAAACGACGATTGCTCGTCAGTTCCTGCCACGTGATTTTACATTAAGTGAATTATATCAGGTTATTCAAAGTGTTGTACCGGATTTTGAAGAACCAAACTTCATTCGCAAGATTACGTCTACCCGCAGCCGTAAAGGCATTGTGGAAGAAGTAAGAGATGAAGAGGGGAACCTGGTGAGTTCCAACCAGTACTCGCAGCGTCCGGCGCAGTTATATCGTTTTACAGAACTCGTACCACGCCTGTCCATCTACACGTAATAAGGTGTAGATGTGTCAATCTGATTGAATCAGGATCAACCATTTCTGGGCTAAGGGAGTGTTGACGATGAAAGCACTGATTGTCATTGATTTTACGAAGGATTTTGTGACAGGTTCTTTGCCTGTAGGTCAGCCAGCAGTAGAGATCGAAGAGACGATTGCAGCTGTAACCGAGGCCTATTGTAAGAACAAACATGAGGTAATCATGGCTGTGGATCTGCACGAAGAGAATGATCCGTATCACCCGGAGACTGTACTTTTCCCACCTCATAACATCAGAAATACGGAGGGAAGACAGTTATATGGTCGTCTTGCCCAAGTGATGGAAGAACGGAAAACAGATATACAGTGGATGGATAAGACGAGATATAGTGCATTCTGTGGGACCGATCTGGAACTCAGACTGCGTGCACGTGGTATTACGGATATTGCACTGATTGGGGTATGCACGGATATTTGCATATTGCATACCGCAGTGGACGCTTACAATAAAGGTTTTCATATTACGGTATACGAAGATGCCGTTGCCAGCTTCAATCCGGCAGGGCATGAGTGGGCACTTGGACATTTTCGTTCCAGCCTTGGTGCTTCGGTGGTTAAGGCGAGCGAGACAGTCTTGGCTTAATTTACTCCATAGTCATGTTTGGTTGACTCCATGTTAGGAACCGGATGAATGTGGTGAATGGTGTATAGAGTTTTTTACGGGAGACTTGTTTGTTTAATACGGATGAACAGAATCATGAAGAATGAGTCTCCATATGTTAACCCGTGTTCACAGATGAAATCTGGGGGCACGAGCGGAAGTCAGAGAGGATGAGACAAATGCAGACAACTAGCCTGGCTTTACATACGGATAAATATCAGATCAATATGATGTACGCCCATTGGGTGAATGGTACTCACAAGCGGAAGGCGGTATTTGAAGCCTATTTCCGTAAACTTCCTTTTGGTAACGGATATGCGGTATTTGCCGGATTGGAACGTATTGTGAACTATATCAGCCAGCTTCGGTTTACGATGGACGACATCAAATTTTTATCCAAACAAGAGGAAAATTACGATCCGGTCTTTCTGGAAGAGTTGCTCCAGTTTTCATTTCAGGGGACGATTCATTCCATGAAGGAGGGTGCAATTGTTTTCCCTGACGAACCGCTCATTCGGGTAGAAGGCTCCATTATGGAGACTCAATTGGTGGAGACGGCGATACTTAACTTCATGAATTATCAGACGTTGATTGCAACCAAGGCTTCGCGGATCAAACAGGTAGCACAACAGGATACGTTGCTCGAATTCGGCACACGGCGTGCGCAGGAAGCGGATGCTGCCATCTGGGGCGCACGTGCCTCGTATGTAGCAGGCTTCGATGCAACGTCTAATATGCTGGCCGGAGAGCGCTTTGGGATCCCAACAGCAGGTACACATGCCCATTCCTGGGTACAGAGCTTTATGAGCGAACAGGAGGCCTTTGACGTGTATGCCAAAGTGTTGCCTGATCAGGTTACACTGTTGGTTGATACCTTTGACACATTGAACAGTGGAGTACCTCACGCCATCAAAACAGCCAAGAAGTTGGAGAGCCAAGGCAAAAAGATGAATGCGATTCGTCTCGACAGTGGTGACCTAGCGTACTTGTCGATTCAGGCACGTCAGATGTTGGATGAGGCTGGGCTGGATTATGTGAAAATTGTAGCATCCAATGATTTGGATGAAAATACGATTTTCAACCTGAAGGCTCAAGGAGCACGGATTGATACATGGGGTGTTGGTACACAGTTGATTACCGCTTCTGACCAGCCATCTTTGGGTGGAGTGTACAAATTGGTGGAGCGTGAAGTGGACGGTGCCATGTTGCCTACGATCAAAATATCTGCCAATCCTGAAAAGGTGTCCACTCCAGGTAAAAAGGAAGTGTTCCGGATCATTGATCCGAAACATGGCAAAGCGATTGCAGATTATATCTGCTATCCAGAGGAAGAGCAGCCGCTACAGGGCGGACCGCTCAAGCTGTTCAACCCGCTACACCCTTACCTGAAAAAGACGGTTACCCGCTACGAAGCGGTCAATATGCTGGAGCCAATCTTTGTGAATGGACGTAAAGTGTATGAACTGCCTAATCTGGATGAGATTCGTGCGTATCACCGGGAACAGATGAACCTCTTCTGGCCTGAATACCAACGGAAGCTCAACCCGGAGATCTACCGTGTGAACATCAGCCCTGCGGCATGGAATATGAAGCAGAAGCTCATTGCGGAACATGTGAAATCCACAGAGGAATAATTCACACATAAGAATTACAGAGAGGCATAACCAGTGAGGTATACTGGCTTATGCCTTTTTGCTGCCTATAGAATGTATACGTTCTTAGCGGAGTTGAACGATTCGATGATTGCAAGCAAAATTTCCGCTATACGCGTTCTGTCTTCTGTGAAAGTACGTCGATAGTTGATAGACGTTATTCTTATATGATCCCGATGAGGTGGACCAGTGATGTAAGAAATCTCATGGACAGACTGCCAAGGTAGCAGGCTATACTGGAAATAGTCATGCCCAATTCAAGAGGTTGTAGGGGAAAAGCAGTAATTATTTCTCGGGAAAGCGCACGAGACGCCAAATTCTGCATCGCATTGTTTCAATCCCGCAGCTGTAGGGGATGAAAGTAAGAGGAGGTGCAGACATGAGATGGATATTAGGACTGGTCTGGATCGCTTTTATTGCCTATGCAGTGTTGTTGGCACCAGGGCAGTCACCTGGAAGTGATCCGATATTCAAAGAACTGATCACCCTGCAAAGCAAAGAGCCTTGGTTACTTACGGTATTTTCGTGGTTAGGTATTTTCCCGGCAGTTTATGTCTGTATGCTGTTAAGAACATCTGTGAAAGAACGAGGTGGCCGTGTACCGGCTTGGCCTTTTGTCATACTTTCTTTCGGACTGGGTGCTTTTGCCCTGCTTCCCTATTATGCATGGTCATCATCCGCAAATAGAGCTTCGGGTTACGCAAACTTACATTTTGGTCATCAGCGGGAGGCGGGAATTGGACGGGTAGCAGCCCACAAACTGACGCATGTCGTCCTTCTGCTGTTAACGCTGGGGACAGCTTTCTATGCCGTGACGCAAGGTCATCCGGATGTATATATGGAAGCATTCAAGCAATCTGCCTTTGTACATATCATGACGATTGATTTTGTGCTGCTGACCTTACTTTCCATGATTGCGATATACAGGGATACTAAACTGAGTCGACGTTCAGCAGCTTGGACCGCGGCAGGCATCATCCCTATTGTGGGTCCACTAATCTATCTGTTGACGCTCAGGAGAGACAGAGCTTGATCATCCACATCTGAAGAATCCAGAAGTAAAAGGTAGCCGTTAAGCCTGAATGCGAACAATTCATGTGCTTAATGGAAAAATATATACAATCCAAAGAAGGAGTGGTTATCGATGAAAAACCATTTTAACGCATATGTTGTCCGTAAAGAAGAACAGGGCGGAGTGAAAGCTGCTATAGAGCAACTGAAGCAGGAAGATCTGCCAAATGGAGATGTAACGGTACAGGTGCAGTATTCCAGTGTCAATTATAAAGACGGACTCGCTACCCTTGAGAAAGGTGGTGTCGTTCGTGAGTACCCGATGGTCCCGGGGATTGATCTGGCCGGAACGGTAGAGGAGTCGGTCAGTGGACGTTTTGCACCAGGAGATCGGGTGATCAGTACAGGATTTGAACCTGGCGTATCCCATTATGGAGGCTATAGCGAGTATGCTCGTCTGCGCAGTGAATGGCTGGTGCCTCTGCCACCGGGTCTCAGTGAGAAAGAAGCCATGGCAATTGGAACCGCAGGATTTACGGCTGCACTTTCGGTAGATGCGCTGTTACAGGCTGGAGTGACACCGGAGATGGGCAAGGTTCTGGTTACGGGTGCAACGGGTGGTGTTGGCAGTATGGCAGTAGCGATTCTGGCGAAGCTTGGCTTTGAAGTAACAGCCAGCACAGGCAAGAAGGATCAGGAGGAGTCATTGCTCCGAAACTTGGGCGCCTCAGAGGTTATTACTCGTGAAGAAGCTGATGCTCCAGCTAAAGGAGCGATGGGGAAACAGCTATGGGCGGGAGTTGTTGATCCAACAGGAGGACCGGCTCTTGCGGAGCGATTGAAACAGATTCAATACGGAGGTGCGGTAGCGGTATCCGGGTTAACTGGAGGCACAGCTTTTGAATCCACGGTACTTCCGTTTATTTTGCGTGGCATCCAGCTTATTGGTATAGACTCTGTATATTGTCCGATGGAACGTCGGGAACGATTGTGGAAACTGCTCGGCGGAGAATGGAAACCGGAGCGCGCGCTGGAACTGGGAATTCGGGAAATTTCCTTGGATCAATTGCCTCTTACGCTGGAGACGATACTCCAAGGTGGTGCAGTGGGTCGTACGGTGGTCAATACAATATCAGATCTGCCATCCGCATAAGATTCTAAGTCCTTAGACATGCTAATTCTACCTGATTGGGTCACAGCACACGTGGCTGGAAAGGAAGGATTGGCATGTGGTTTGCTAGAAAAGGGCGAAGTCTGGTTGGAAAAACAATGAAGTCGGTACTTGTAAGTGGTGTGTTGATCACGAGTGTCTGGTCCCTGGCGGCTTGTTCGGCATCATCCATTGAGCAGGAGCGGAAGGTCTACACCCGCGAAGCGACAGATGAAGGAAATGTGCGGGCACAGAGTCAAGGACACGGATTAAACGGTGAATTGGTGAGTGAGATCAGTAAGAGTTTTGAAGCAAAAGGCATTCAACTGATGAATAACATGTCTGCCGATGACGACCATGGCGGGATCTCTTATATGTATTTGTTGAATGGAAGTGGCAGACACATCGTGAAAGTCCATATTTTCAGTGATGCGACAACCCGGGCGGCCAGCATGAAACAAATGTATAGTGAGAATCGTGATGAGGCTGTCTTGGAGAATGCGCTTGGCCGGACAACGATTCGCAGCAAAGGATACGTCTCACTCGTTTATACAGCTTCCGGTGGGGAAAAGGACAAGTATGAACAGGATGTTATGCAGGTGTTCCAACATGTGCTGGGGCAACTAAGGTAAGTTGAGCGAGAACCCCTTCGTAATTTACCATACAGCTGAAAATAAACCCGAAAAACCCGTCTGATCTTTCAGACGGGTTTATATATTTCACGCATCACATGCCGCAGCTCGGGCAAAATGAGTTTTTCCATGGCCAATTTGACGGCTCCTTTGGAACCCGGCATGGAGAATACGGCTGTGCGTCCAATCGTTCCAGCGACGGCTCTGCTCAGGATGGCAGCGGAACCGATATCTTCGGTGTAACTGAGAAAACGGAAGATCTCACCAAAGCCCGGTAGTTCCTTGTCCAGTAGTGAGGATACTGCTTCGTAGGTTGTATCTCGGGGTGCAATCCCTGTCCCGCCGCTAAGTAGCACCGCTTCAATATCATCACGAACAGCTGCATCTTGCAGGATGCTTCGAATGTTCTCCGTTTCATCTGGTGTGATGATGTATTCAACGATCTGATAACCTGCTTCATTCAGAAGCTGGTGCATGAGCTGGCCACTGGTGTCAGTGTCTTTAGTGCGTGTGTCCGATACTGTAACAATCATGCACGATACCGTGGTTGGAGCTTCCTGGCGATGTTGTTCCACTGAATTAGTCATGAAACTTCCTCCTTCAATCAACATGTCCTCATAGCATAGACCATCCGTTAGAATCAGGCAATGTACTGGGGAAGAGTTGAACGTTATTGCACAACGAATGCGGGATGGTGTACACTCGCTAGATATAGATAGATCAGGTTACAAGAAGGACAATCAGAGAGGTGTATACGCATGAATGAAACGATTATAAAAGAACAATCCATACCTGTATATATACTGTCAGGTTTTTTGGGGAGTGGCAAAACAACACTGCTTGTTCAGTTGATTGAACATTGGCAACAGCAGGGTTTGCGTCCCGCAGTGGTTATGAATGAGTTGGGCGAAGTCAATCTGGATGGTCAGATTGTGGATTCCACCGTTCCAATGACAGAGATGTTAGGTGGCTGCATCTGTTGTACCGTACGTGGTGACTTGGGATTGCAACTTGCCGATCTCGTTCAGGAGGAATCACCGGATGTGATCATCATTGAAGCAACCGGTGCGGCGAATCCAATGGAGATTCTGGATGCGGTAACGGAGACCTCACTCTACATGCGACTGGAACTGAAAAGTCTCATTACTGTTGTGGATGCAGCACATCTATCTGGCCTGTATCAGGAGCAGAAGGGGCAGACGTTCAAACTGATGCAGGAGCAGATTCGTTGTGCGTCTGTGCTTCTCTTGAATAAAACGGATCGGGTGAGTGCACAGGAACTGCAGGATCTGGAGCAGCTTTTGGCAAAATGGAATGGCTTCGCCCCTGTAATTCCTACGGTGAAATGTGAGGTAGAGATGGATCTGTTGCTTCGCAGCGGGGCAGACGTGCATGTACGTGATTCAGCTTCTGAAGTAGACAAGCCGGCTCACCAAGAGCATCATGTGCATACAGAAGCCTGTGGTACACATGGATGCAGTCATGGTCATGAACATACAGATCATACAGTCCAAGGCGATGATACGAATACTGAAGCATCCCATAGCCATGTCCATGCCCACAGTCACGAGCATTCTGCGCCTCATGCATCACACGAACATGTCATGGTGTATACGCATTATTTCAGTCATCCGGTGAACAGCGAAGCATTTGAACAATTTGTATCTGCTTTGCCACGGGATGTGTATCGAGCAAAAGGTATTTTATCGTTTAGTGACACGGCGAGCCGTTTCTGGTTCCAGTATGCCTACCGTGAATCGGATTACATGAAGATCACACCTCAGGGAGAGGTCCCTAATGTTGCTGTGTTTATAGGTGAACATTTTGACCAAACTGTCATTCGTGACCAATTACTGGAATTGGAAGCGATAAAGTAGGTTAGATGATTCAATATTCCTCCGAACTGGGTATTAAGATGCATAGCAAACTTTGCCTGGGAGGTAACTTTAAATGACACAACAACAATATCAACAATGTATCGATGCTTGCCTGGAGTGCATGAATGCATGCAACGTATGTTACATATCGAGTCTGAAAGAATATGATCTGGCGATGTTGCGTGATTGCATTCGTTTGAATCGGGAATGTGCGGAGATCTGCAGTTTTGCTGCACAAGCAATGACACGTGGAAGTGATTTCATTGCTGAAATATGCGAATTGTGTGTGAAAGCTTGTGAAGCTTGCGCCGCTGAGTGTGGCAAACACCACCATGATCACTGCCAAGCATGTGCAGAGGCTTGCCGCAGATGTGCAGAAGCTTGCCGGTTGATGGCAGCAGTAGCGTAAATATTATTTTACTGGAATATATAAATAAAACCGATAATGACCGTTGTCCCCTAAGGGAAGGCAGTGAACACAAGCATCTGAGACGATGTGCCTATGTGTTGACTTTCAGTAGGGGATTTTTAGTGTAGGTTGCCAAGTCTGATCGTGGTATGTATAATGATGGCAATGAATTGAAACGAAGAATATCAATGATCGGGAGAGTAGCCAGATCCATACATGACAGCGAGCCGGGAGAGGTGGAAGCCGGTATGACATGACCTGAGTGAACCGCACCCGTGAGATGGTTATCCGAAAAGATGTGCGTATCCCGATTGGGATAGACCATATCTGTCTGAGGGTAACCCGGCTTGCGACCGTTATACGCATCGAGCGGAACAGTTTTACTGGTATGCATGTTGATGCATATTAGGAGTAGCCTGTTCACCTAGAGTGGTACCGCGGGAACTGTTAATTCAGCTCTCGTCTCTTATTTAGAGACGAGAGCTTTTTTGTGTTTATTTCCAGCCAATAATGAATGGATAAGGAGTGTTTGGCATGTTGATGAAGCAGGCTGCGGCCGATATTGCCCCTTTAACGGGATTGAATGAAGAAGAGGTTCTGAGATTACTGGAAGTCCCACCTCAGGCGGAGATGGGGGATGCAGCATTCCCTTGTTTTGCATTAGCGAAGTTATTAAAGAAAGCACCGGCAGTTATTGCGACTGAGCTCGCAACGGGATTGCAGGCATCTGGAATTGAAGCGACTCCCGCCGGGCCGTATGTAAATATCCATTTCAATCGGGAGAAGCTCGCGCCGAATCTGCTGAAAGAACTGGGGAATGCGGCATTTGGTAAGCTTCAGCTTGGTCAAGGTTCACGTGTTGTGATTGATATGTCTTCCCCTAACATCGCAAAACCCTTCGGAATTGGACATTTGCGTTCTACTGTAATCGGTGCGGCACTGTATCGGTTGTATAACGAAGCGGGTTATACCTCTGTAAGTGTGAATCACTTGGGAGACTGGGGAACCCAGTTTGGCAAGCAGATCGCAGCGTACAAACGGTGGGGCAATGATGAAGCGTTGCAGGCAGACCCGATCCGTACGTCACTGGAACTGTATGTGCGCTTCCACGATGAGGCGGAGAACGATCCTTCTCTGGAGATTGAGGCACGCGACTGGTTCCGCAAGCTGGAGCAAGGGGATGATGAAGCACAGCGGTTATGGGCGTTCTTTGTGGAAGTGAGCATGAAGGAATTCAACCGGATGTATGAACGTCTGAATGTGCAGTTCGACCATACGCTGGGGGAGAGCTTTTACAATGACAAGATGGGTGCAGTGGTTGAAGAACTGAAGGCAAAAGGTTTACTTGAAGAGAGTGATGGAGCACTCGTGGTACGTCTGGAAGATGAGAACATGCCCCCGTGCCTGATTATCAAAAAAGATGGAACAACAATCTATCCTACTCGGGATTTGGCTACGTCAGTTTATCGTCATGAGGTGATGAAGGCAGATCGGTTGTTATACGTGGTCGGAGGCGAGCAGAAGTTACATTTCCGGCAGGTATTTGCTGTCCTATCCCGGATGGGTCATGAATGGTCTGCGAAGTGTGAACATATCCCGTTTGGATTAATGCGTTTTGAGGGACGGAAAATGTCTACCCGCCGCGGTAAAGTCGTCTTTTTGCAGGAAGTGTTGGATGAGGCAGTCGCTCGTGCTTTGCAGATTATTCAGGAGAAAAACCCGAATCTGGAGAACCCTCAGAAGGTGGCTGAGGCTGTTGGTGTAGGTGCCATTGTCTTCGGTGATCTGCGTAATAATCGGTTAAACGATGTGGACTTCTCCTTGGAGGATGCGGTGAGTTTTGAAGGAGAGACCGGACCTTATGTGCAGTATACCCATGCCCGGATTCAAAGTGTGCTTGCCAAGGCAGAAGAGGCGATCCGCGTGGAAAATGAAAACCCTTTGACTAACGGCACGATTGCAGATGATGTAAATGACACAGGGACTACTTCATCCAGTATCGGAGATACCTCATGGGCATTGCTGAAACTGCTTGGTGAATATCACGAGTATCTGGAAAAAGCAATTCATCGGAATGAGCCTTCGGTCATTGCCAAATATACAATAGATGTCGCTCAGGCGTTCAACCGCTTCTATCACGCCGAACGCATTGCGGATGCGTCATCTGATGTAAGATCCTTCCGAGTGGCATTGGCCAAACGGACTGCCGAACGCCTCGCGTACAGTTTACATTTGCTAGGTGTGCAAGCTCCAGAACGGATGTGATCCCAGGTGATATGGAGTAAACGTGGACTTTTCAAGAAAGCCAATCAAGATGTACCAGACTCATCAGGTCGAGGTATGTTGCTTCAACAAGTGAGCAAGCGATTAGGTAATGCTCAAGTACTTGATGAAATTAATCTGGAAGTGAAGCAGGGCGAATGTGCTGTACTTGTTGGCAGAAACGGCTCGGGCAAAAGCACGTTGCTACGTATGTTGGCAGGTATTTTGTTACCCGATACAGGATCGATCCAGCGCACAATGAAGGGTTCTGAAGGGTATGCAGTAGATGGCCTGCCACGTTTACCCTTTACCTCTGGAGAGTACTTGTGGGATATGGGTCGTATTCGGGGCATTAGCCCCGAAGTACTGCGTGGGCGGATTAGAGAACTTAGTGAACTTTTATATCTCGATACCGCGATCGATCAGAAGTTACCCCTATTATCCAAGGGCACATTGCAAAAAGTAAATTTGATTCAGGCCCTGTTACCTGGACCGGGTGGACTTTTGCTGCTGGATGAACCTTTATCAGGCTTGGATATTCCAGCTCAAGAGGGCATTGTATCCTTATTGGGGCAATGGAAGGGTGAAGGGACATCCATCGTTACAGCTTGTCATGAACCGTTGCTAATTGAACGTTTGGCAGACCAGGTGATTGTGTTGAAGAAAGGCCGCGTGCTCCGCTACTGGAGTCGTGAAGATATACTTCAAGCTGGCGAACCCGTTGTACGTATTCAAAGTCTGACGGAAGCTGGAGAGGATCTGGCTAACGATCTATCTATTGTACAACAACCGGAAGTACTGTCTTTAGTTCGTAATACAAGCTCAGGGATATCCAATTCTTGGTTGTGGGATTGGAAAGTGGTTCAACAATCAACAGATGATGTCCTCAGAATGATTCTGGCTTCCGGAGGTTCGGTTGTGTCTGTACAACAGGAAGAAAGTCAATTACATATGGAAAGTCTGCTGGAAGGACAACATCCAGCTGTACATGCGAGTCATAGAGGTGTCACAGAATCTGTGGACTTAAGCTCTTCCATGGATGATGCGGGGGGAGAAGCCGAATGATCTATCTGACCCGATATTTGTTAAGGCATCACATTCGCTCACAGAAATATTTTGCACCGGTTATCTTTTATATCATCGCCATGCTGCTGATCTATTCCTACAAACCCAACCCTATTGCGGACAGTTACAGTGTCACGGCTATGCTGTTATTTCTGGCAGCTGCTTGGCTCGGAGTAATGGTGATGAATACCGAACCTGCTAAGCAGTATCAATTACTTGTCCTTCATACAGGAAGCAGGCGTAAAGTTGTATTAAGTCAACTCATCTGTGCCTGGATAATGCAATTCATGCTCACCGCAATCACTGTGCTGTATCCCGTGTTCGCGGGAATGTTCGAGAGACAACCCACAGGTGAGGAGTGGATGATGACTTGGTTAGGCCATCTGGGGTTATCACTGCTGGGATTAGGCATCAGTGTATTTTTTCAAAAATCGTACATTCCCTTGCTTAGTCGCAGTATGCCTGCCCTCATTATTGTATTATTACTATCGTTTATCCAAGGTTCCTTAAGTGAACGTTTGCCTGGATCGTTAGAATGGCTTGGCCGCATTCTTCCACCAACCTTTTATCTGGTTCGTGAGATGATGTTATTTGATGAATCAAAGATGGATTCTTTTGTTTCGGTTATGCTGTGGACTGTGCTCTATGCATTAGGGTTACTAATCATCCATGTGTGGCTGTCCGGAAGAAGAGATCTGCGGAGTTAGAAGACGCGCTTCCCGATAACTTGAATGTTGCTCTTGGTTTGGTTAGGATAGAGGGACATGGAATAGTTAACATTGTACGGTTGAAGGGGGCGCTCGCATATGCAAAATACAGATATCCAGAATGGTGACATGCTGGACAGCGAACACTCCAGGGAATTGTTTGCCTATTACGGATTGGCAGTGTACTACGGGCAGGCGCTTGAACAGCAGCTGGTCAATCTGATTTTATTAATGAAAATGTCTCAGGGCAAAGCCGTGTCTGAAGAGGATCTGGAAGATCTGTACGAACGAAAGATGAGCAGTTCACTGGGGCAGCTCATTCACGAAGTGCGCCATCATTTTACATTCTCTGAGGAAGAGACTCGCCAGTTGAATGAGTTATGGCAGCAACGTAACCGTATTGTACATCATTATTTCAAGGAACGAATTCATGAGACATTCAGTCCGGAAGGACGATCACGCATGATTAAGGAATTGGAGGATTTCAAAGACCGTGCACAGGAGTTGGAGATCCGTCTTCAGCAATATACGGGTGCCTGGATTGCAGAGCTTGGTCTGGATGCTGAATCCGCAGCAGCTCTGCAGACACTGGAGCGTATGCATACCGAGAGTATGCAAGCAAGGGCTTTGGAAGAGGATGAATGACAAGCAAACGGATAACGAAACGCTGGATATTAATGACGGCTCTGGCTGTAGTATTGATTGGAATCTTGTGGACTGGGATTACCGCAATACGTATATCAGCATATACGGATGAGGATTCATCCAGAATATCGGATGCAGCGATCATTCTAGGCGCAGCCGTGGCGGGGGATAACCCTTCACCTGTATTTCGCGAACGTATTGAACACGGGATTGAATTATACCGTCAGGGTACCGTTCGTAATCTGCTTTTCACAGGCGGGTCAGGTGATGATGGAGAACATACGGAAGCTGAAGTGGGTCAGAAGTATGCCATCGCACATGGAGTAGATCCTGCGGACATTCGCATAGAGACCAAATCCAGAATTACCGAGGAGAATCTGGTCAATTCAATTCCAATTGGTGAACAGGCCGGTTATCAAACCTATACGATTGTGAGTGATCCTTTACATATGAAACGGGCCATGAAGCTGGCTGCCGGACTGGGTATGGATGCCGTACCTTCTCCGACACGAACTACGGCGTATCGAACCTGGCGCAGCAAGTTTCCTTTTCTCGCAAGAGAGACCGTGATGTACATGGGATATACGATCAAAGGATGGATAGATAATCCGCAGCAGCCGTGAGGTTGCGCGCGGATTGTTTTTTTGTCTGGCCGAAATAAACAGTAACGGAATTTGAATCCCGATGAAAATACAAAAAACCGATCTACACCGCAAACCCTGAGGTAGCTGTGTAGATCGGTTTTTGTGTTGCCGTCGAGTACATCATTTTGATTGGTTACTTAAAGAGCTTTCTGTTTTACTCTGTTATGCATTGCCTCCGGCAAAGGAGGTTGAGGTTGGAATGATCTCACCCGACGGATTCCCACTGGTTGCACTCGCTGCTGCTTGCGCACCTTGCTGAAGCTGATACATCTTATAATAGCGGCCTTTAAGCTCCATCAGTTCATCATGTGCACCTTGCTCAACGATACGTCCACGATGCAAAACCAGAATCTGATCTGCCGAACGAATAGTGGACAGACGGTGAGCAATGATGAAGGTGGTACGTCCTTTTTTGAGGACTTCGAGTGCGTTCTGAATTAATGCTTCCGTTTCCGTATCAATATTGGCTGTCGCTTCATCCAAAATGAGGATGGCCGGATCAAACGCCAGTGCACGAGCAAAGGAGATCAACTGACGCTGTCCAGCAGACAATGTGCTTCCTTTTTCGATGACAGGTTCGTCAAAGCCTTGAGGCAAATGAGCCAGTATACGTTCAGCGCCTACATCACGCAGCGCCTGTTCAATTCGTTCACGGGAGATCTTCTCATCGCCGAGACTGACGTTGGAAGCAATGGTGCCTGTGAACAGATACGGGTCCTGCAATACAATCCCCATATGCTCGCGAATCCACTGTTTAGGCAGATCTTTGACGTTCTGACCGTCAATCGTGATCTTGCCTTTTTGCGGATCATAGAACCGGAACAGCAGGTTGATGATTGAGCTTTTACCTGAACCGGTGTGACCGACCAGAGCGACCGTCTGACCTTGGGATGCTTTAAACGAGATATTGTGAAGCACGTAATCTTTTTTATAGGCAAAGGATACATCATCGAAGACAACATTCCCTTTGTATCTTGGCATAGAGCCATCGGTTACAGCTTCTCCCTTTTCATCCATCAGCTCAAAGACGCGACCAGCGGATACGAGGGAGGAGTCCAGGTTGGCGAGTTGATTCACCATACCGGTGATTGGCTGGAACAAGCGACCCAGAACATCAACGAAGGCATACAGAACACCTAATGAGATAATACTTGTGCCATCCAGCACACTGGAACCAAAATACCACAGGACCACCGCAAATGCGATATTACGTAATACGTTAACCAGGTTGTGTGAGGTGAAGGCATTCAGGTTCAGCATTTTGTTCTGGTGTTTCATATAGTCATCATTCAGATCTTCGAATTCCTGTTTGGTTTGTTTCTGATGGCGGAATACGCGGATAATGGACATCCCCTGAATGGACTCGTTAATGATTGCATTGATTTCACTCAGTCGGGATCGAATGATCGTGTTGTAGCGAGTGGCGAATTTGCGATAGAGCACAATCCATGTAATGAGCATCGGCACAACGAATAATGAGATTAGACCCAGGCGAACATCAAGAAGGAAGAGTGCGACATACACACCTGTAATTGTGATGATTCCTGAGAAAAAGTTCGAAAGAACAGCAACGAACAGATCCTTGACGGCTTCTGTATCGTTTGTGACTCGAGATACAACTTTACCTGCGGGCAGGTTATCAAAAAAGTGCACCGGCAGTCGCTGAATATGGGCATACACATCGTTACGCAGTCTTTGAATGACCTTGTTGGCCGAGGATTGCAGCCAGAAAGTTTTACCAAACTCCATAATGACCGAGATCACGAGGAAGATCATGTAATACACAATTAATTGATAGATGCTGGGCATCTCCGGTTTGTAAAAAGCAAACAGTTCACCAGCGGACAGGGGGGTTGCCGCATATTGGCCTGTTACCTCACCTGCGCGTGTAACCGTGAGGGTTCCATCCGTATATGTGCGGTCCCCGTCAGGTGCGCTTACCGGTTCGTTTACAAAATAAAAACTTCTGCCGGCTTGTAATACCCGCACTTCGGAACCTTTGTTTTCATCCGGTTCGAACAAGCCTTCGCGTTTGTAGTTCTTACCGTTGTAGACTGCGGCTTCATCAGAAGCTGTTGTCTCATAGAAAGGCTGCTCAATCGCGAGCAAGTGATTGTCGATCATGGATTTGGCGATGAACGGCCCGGCAAGCTCGGCCGCAACACCAATAGTAAGCATAATTAATGCAGCGATAAATGTTCCTTTGGCTTTCAAGGCGTAATCAAGCAGCCTTTTGCCTGTATTAGACTTCAATGAATTGACCTCCTACGTGGACAGATTGGACTCGACCTGTTGCCGTTCATACTGTTCACGGTACCAGCCGTTCATGGCTAACAATTCCTGGTGAGTGCCTTCTTCCGTAATTTTCCCGTGCTCCAGTACGATGATTCGGTCAGCGTGTTCAATAGCAGACAGGCGATGAGTCGAGATCAGCGTGGTTTTGCCCGAGCGTTTGTTGCGTATATTTTCAATGATTTTGGCTTCGGTACGTGCATCGACAGCAGATAAGGCATCATCCAGGATCAGAATATCAGGGTTAGCAATAAAGGCACGCGCCAGCGATACCCGCTGTTTCTGTCCACCGGACAGAGAGATTCCTTTTTCACCAACGAGTGTATCCAGTCCATCGGATAAGGTTCCCAGATCCCCGTCAAAAGCGGCGGTACGAATGGCTTCCATGATGACTTCATCACTGGCCCCAGGTTGACCGAATTGAATGTTTTGACGAACTGATTTGGAGAACAGAACTTGTTCCTGTGGTACGTACCCAATCCAGCTGTGCAAGTCATCTTTGGCGATATCCTGAATCGGATGACCCGAGATGCTTAATGTGCCCGAACCGGCAGGGTATTCATGAAGCAGTTGTTTGAGCAAAGTAGACTTACCGCTACCCGTACGACCCACAACACCCAATGTTTGACCCCGTCGCAGCGAAAAGCTGATATGACTGAGATTGTCGACTGTGGAACTTGGGTAACGGAATGTAACATCCTGCATCGCAATTTCTTCCGGATTCGTAACGTGGGCAGGTTGCTCCACATCTTGTACGGCAGGTTCTACCGATAGAGTCTCGTTGACCCGATCAAGCGAAGCGCTACCACGTTGCATCAGGTTAATTAATTCACCGATGGCAAACATGGGCCAGATCATCATCCCCAGGTACATGTTAAACGATACGAGATCCCCCAGGGTAATTTCATTATGAAATACAAGATATATGCCGTAGGCAAGTGCAATCACATAACTGAGTCCAACGAAGAGGCGGATGGTGGGTTCAAATAGGGCATCCATTCTGGCAACAGCCAGGTTTTTACGATACACATCTTCGGTCACGTCGGCGAACCGTTTCTCGTCCAGACGTTCCTGCACATAAGCACGCACGACACGAATCCCGGCGATGGATTCCAGCACCTGGTCGTTCATATCTCCGAATGCATCCTGTGCCAGGGTGTAACGTTGATGTACAGCTTTACCATAGATCATCATGGCAATGGCGATAAAAGGTAATGGCAGGATTGCCGCCAAGGTCAGTTTCCAACTAACCAGGAAACCCATGGCGAACAATACGGTGGCCAGAAAGGCTGTAGAGTCTGTTAAGGTCAGCATGCCGAAGCCTGCTGTAGTGGCAATGGAACGAAGATCATTGGTGGCCCGAGCCATCAGATCTCCTGTTCTGTTTTTCTCAAAAAAGGGAGGAGTCATCCGTAACAAGTGGTCCATAAAGCGTGAACGAAGCAGCCGCTCCACCAGGTTGGCACCACCAAACAGTTTGTGCATCCAAACGTATGTAACCAGATAGATAATGATGACCGTTCCTAGAATAAGCAAAATATAACGCGTAAGTGAGGTGCCGGTAATGGAACCGCGCACAATCTCGTCGATGGCATTACCAAGAAGACGAGGAGGCAGCAGTTCGGCAATGCCCACCAGAATAAGCAAGATGACACCGGTTAGGTATCGTTTGCGTTCCAGCCGGAAGAACCAGGCCAGGTTTTTAAGTACAGAGAACAAGTGTTATCCCTTCCTTTCGATGTCCGAGAAATGCAAATTCCGTTCATGAATGCCGAAATGTACCCACAAAAAAAGACATACCGCACGCAGGCGGTATGTCTTCATATAATCATACGGCAGCATGGCTCAGAGAACAGAGCCGTCACCATATATAAGTTCGATTGTGAGTATACATCACAGAGGTTCTAATGAAAGATCGCCTGTCATGCCGACTTATGAACGGAATAATGATTTCGGGTGTGCTCCGGTATTTAGTTGTGTGCTGAATTGACCTATCATATGTTTGTTAAACACCGTAATCACCCTTTCTTTTTTTGGAAATAAATACAATGTAGACCTCGTATGTTTGCATCTTAACACCGGCTTTTACAATCTGTCAAACATTTTTCACAACTTATTTTGTCTTTATGTGGTCACTCGGGTTTGTATTCAAGTCCCTGTCGAGATATGATGGAACATATATATACAGAAGGAGCTGACACCAAATGAGTACCATACATGTATCCGATCAAGCTGCTCGCTGGTACAAGGAAGAACTGAATTTGAACGAGGGAGACAGCATTCGATTTTTTGCACGTTATAGCTCGGGCGGAGGTCTTCACCCTGGATTTTCCCTAGGTATTGCTGTGGAGAAACCGAGACATCCTGCGGATCAAACCGAAGTGTCGGGGATTCAATTCTTCATGGAAGATCACGATTATTGGTATCTGAAAGGGCACCAACTGCATGTGGACATCGTTGATGAAGGTCAGGATATCGAATATCGTTACACGGAAGTCTAAGCAATAGATGGATTACAGGTCACCACCGGCTTCCGAGTAGGAGGAGGGGATAAGCAGTGAATCTGCCACCACGAGATTTGGCCCAGTATATCGCAAAACGCTCTCATATTGTTGTAAAAGCGGCGGTGCGGGCTGAGAACGAACAAGGTGAATTACTGCTGATTCAGCATGCTGAACATGGTCACTGGCGGTTGCCAGCAGGTGAGATGCGCCCGGGTGAGGCTATTGAAGATGCTGCACATCGGGAGTTATGGGAAGAGACAGGTTGGACTGCTGATACCATGACACTGGAAGGTCTCTATTCGGGGCCTGACCTTCGGTATCTGCATTCAAGCGGAGATGAAGAGTATTATGTCATTGCCCTGTTTCGGACAGTGATCATTCAGGATAACCTTGTGGAGTCGCGTGTAAATAGTGATGCAGGTCTGAAGTTTTTTGCGCTGGAGTCGTTACCACCTCTTAATCAGATTAGCCGAATCCTGTTAGCGCGGGATATTGCAGAATAAAATAAGTGTTGACCGCAAAAAAATGACCTTGGCATGCACGATAAAGTGGATGCCAAGGTCATTTTTTTAAAAATCCGATTCTGGTGCTCAGAGCATGAATTACACCTGATCCAGTGGTTCATCATCCATCGCAAAATCAAAATCATCAATATCAAATACCTGTACAGGTGATTCAGACTCAATTATGCGTGCAATCAGTTCAACCTGATCGGTGAGAATCGGGATACTCAGGCGCTGAGATGTCAGTAGCAGTTCGGTCTCAATGGGATCGAAATACTCCCCGTACTGTGCCGTATCTATTGCATTGATAATGGCAATGGATACTTGGTCACCAAATAAAATGGAGGGGCTTTTGGCCCATGGAACAAGTAACGCACGCTCTATTTTTTTCTTATTCAGCGGTTCCTCGAAATAAGAAATCATTTCATTGATTTTGGATTTCACATGCTGATCATCTGCCGGGTTATCCATCATGGGATCAGGACTGGTCTGGAATTCATATAGCTCAAGGATGGTGGTATAAGGAACAATATATTCAACAGGCGCGGGCGGCGCTAGCAATTGACCGTAAATGGCCACCATCACGGCTTCTGTAATAAACTGACGTGACATGGTTCCTTAATCCTCCTGCGCCATTAATAGTTGCAAAGTGAATCTATACGTTTATGCAACAGCATAACCATAATAGTACGTGTTCAAATAGGACGGTTTTCAGTACCGAGAAGATGGGATGAAGCTAGAAATGGAGTAGCGGAGCGTAGGGAAAACTACGTGAGCAACCAAAATGTTTCCTTCGGAAACATACTTCGTAAGCCTTCCGCTTATTTCGGCTGAATTCCATATTCGATGCTGATGATGCCGATAGGCATCCTTCGTAATCAAAAGCGGACTTTTTGAACAACCTCTAATGTAGATTATTCTGCTGTAGACTCGTGTACATAATTTGCATGAATAGAAGTATATCACACAACGGTGGGAAATACAGCCAATCTGCATAGCATGTCAGGTCACAACCTTCACAACTTGAATCAGGATTTGCCCAGCAGCAATGATAAAATTCCCGCCGCAATCAATGGACCCACAGGTACACCCTTGAACAGGGCAACCCCAAGTACCGTTCCGATTAACAGCCCGGCAACGACAGTTGGCTGTGTACCCATCAACGTAGCGCCACGTCCTCCGAGATATGCCACCAGTAATCCTACGCCAATGGCGAGCAGTGATTTCCAGTGCAGGAAAGACTCACCGATCGTCTGCAGACTCATCTTGCCACTGGCAAGAGGTGCCATCACGCCAATGGTCAGAATGATAATGCCCAGTGTAAGTCCGTATTTTTCAAGCCATGGAAATGCCTGATTCAGGTTCAGGACTCGTAGCAACAACAGAAATACCATCGCTACGGTCACAGGTGTGTTGCTGCTGATAATCCCAAGAGCCGCAAATACGAGCAACAGCAGGGAAGTCATATCCATTGTTTTCATTTCCCTTCAGTCTGTCCACGTTGTTTGCTAACGATATGTTCCGCAATGTAACGTCCATGCCAGCGCCCGGATTCAATAAAGACTTCATTGGCATTACGCCCCGAAGCGATGACTCCGCCCACATATACACCAGGTACGCTGCTTTCCATCGTTTGTGCATCATATAGAGGTTTATCCATATCATCAGACATCTCCACACCTACCGACGTGAGTAGTTGACGATCTGGACGGAAACCGGTCATTGCCAGTACGAAGTCATTATCCAGTTCCCGAGTGGAACCATCCGTGTGTATCAGACGAATCGAATCATCGAGTATTTCATTCACGCGTGATTCCAGGTGGAGTGTGATATGACCTTTTGTCACCATGCTCTCGAATAGCGGGCGTACCCATGGTTTAATATGCTGGGACAGACCACTGCCGCGATAAACCATATCAATGTGTGCTCCGACCCGAACCAGTTCCATGGCCGCATCCACGGCTGAGTTGCTTCCGCCAATAATGGCGACACGTGTACGGGTATAAGGGTGGGCTTCCCGGAAGTAGTGGGTTACTTTATCTTTATCTTCTCCAGGGATGCCCAGATAGTTAGGATGGTCAAAATAACCGGTAGCTACAACTACATTGCGTCCAACATGTACGATGGCTTCCCCGCGGCGATTGAGCGTATGTACCTCAAACGTACCATCATCCTTGCGTTTAATTTCACGGGCTTCCTCATAGTTATGAACACGCAGACCAAAATGTTCGGCTACCCTGCGATAATAGGCAAGTGCTTCATAACGAAACGGTTTATCATTAGGTGTGCTGAACGGAACGTTTCCGATCTCAAGCAGCGGGGCTGTGCTGAAAAACTGCATATGGGTTGGATACAGATAAATAGATTGAACGATATTGTATTTCTCAACGATCACAGCGGACAGTCCCAGCCGCTCACATTCAATGGCAGCAGACAGACCGCATGGGCCTCCGCCGATAATAATGACATCTTCCATGTTCTTAATCCTCCTTATTTCAAGCAATATAATCCTACCGTAAATAACGAGCCAATGCCAGTTCAAGCGTGGAGTTTAATTAGACAAGCTTACTTGAAACCAAAGGAGTTGACGTGTAGAGGAGAAAAGACTAATATCGAATTAGATATATATCTAATTGAAAGCGAGATGAACGATGATGCAGCTGGAGAAAATTGTGGCTTATCATAAAGCGTTGGCTGACCCGACCCGGCTTCGCATGCTGCTGTTGTTGGCACAGGGTGAACTGCACGGACAGGCACTTGCCGAGCGGCTGAATCTGTCACAGCCAACCGTGACACATCATGCATCCAAGCTGAGAGAGGCGGCGCTGATTAAGGAACGACGGGAGAAAAATACAGTGTATTTCACACTCAATCCTTCGTTTATCCGCGAGAATGCACAGGCTTCGGTTGATTTTATCTTTAATCGAGAGGAGGTTACGGATATGAGTGATGTGAACGAAACATTGAAAGCGTCGGTCATGAGAAATTTTTTCTCCAAAGATGGACGACTGCGTCAGATTCCGGCTCAATACAAGAAAAAACTGATTGTACTTGGTCATCTGGTCGAGCAGCTTGAATTTGGTCGGAAGTATACGGAAAAAGAAATCAATACATTTATAAAGCAATACCATGAAGACTTTGCCACGATTCGTCGGGAATTTATCATGCATCAGTTCATGTATCGGGAAGAGGAGATCTACGAATTGAATCCGAAGGAAATGTGGACACGCTGGGATCAGGTTAAATAGAGTAGCTGGTGGTAAAAAAAGTTTGGGCTTGACAACTGTTAAGCTCAGTGTGTAACATAATGGATAATTCTACAAGGGAGGCGATTGTTTATGACAAATTTAAATGCAGTATACGTTAATTTGAATATGAACAGCGTCTCCGGAACGGATCAAAGCATGTAATTTTGCGTTAGATGGATAGCAGTATCCATTGTAACGTGAAGTATCGCATGCTCAGATGAAGCCACGGGTGACGCACCCGTGGCTTTTTTGTTTGCCGATAAAAGGGTGTTCCTGAATGGTTTATATCGGAGGGTTAAGTATTCTATCCGGTAGATCTACAAGAAGGGGTGATCTTTGATTCGGCTAACTACCTATTGCCACGGGTGTATTTCTACTCGTGGTTTTTTGTTTTGATCTGAACCGGAGATGATTGTTCACTCGGCTTGAACGAAGTAAACAACTTATTTTGGGAGGAATTTTTATTTTAGATAACCATATTGAGAAGTACGGCTGGTCAGCAAAGTGGCAGGAACTGTGGCAAGAGACAGGGATGGAAGAGCAGGAGAAAAAGCCAGCCAGAATTATCGCAGACCATGGACATCTGCTACGTTTGATTACAGAAGAGGGCGAATGCTGGGGAAGGATTTCGGGCCGAATGCGTCATGATAGTCTGGAGACCAGCTTGGCACCGGCGGTTGGAGATTGGGTGGCCATTACAGGTCAGTCGGGTGAAGAAGCAATTATTCACAATCTGGTGCCACGTCGGAGCAGGGTATCAAGGCAGGCGGCAGGTCCGGTGACCAAGGAACAATTAATCGCCGCAAACGTAGATACACTGTTAATCGTGGCAGCACTTAATCATGATTTCAACCTTAGAAGGCTCGAAAGATACGTGCTGATGGCTTGGAATGGTGGCGTAAGGCCAGTCATAGTTCTGAGCAAAAGTGATCTGTGCAACAATGTGGAAGAACAGATCCGAAGTGTAGAAGGGATTGCTCCAGGCGTTGAAGTGCTTGCGATATCTGCAGTGGAGGGTCAAGGTAAATCCTTACTGGAACGATATTTGCAGCCAGGGCTGACTGTTGCGCTCACAGGATCTTCTGGCAGTGGCAAGTCTACGCTGGTGAACTGGATGATGGGTGAGGATGTGCAGCTTACGCAATCCGTTCGCGAGGGAGACAGTCGGGGGAGACATACGACAACACACCGGGAGATGTTTGTACTTCCACAGGGAGCCGTATTGATCGATACTCCAGGAATGCGCGAGCTTAATCTCTGGGATGAGGGCAATGATGGGCTGTCGCATGCGTTTGGAGAAATTGAAGAACTTGCCGCCACGTGCCGATTTCTGGATTGCAGTCATACACGGGAAGCTGGATGTGCAGTGAAAGAAGCCATACAGGATGGTTCATTGGATGAAAAAAGATTGAATAATTATCTGAAAATGCAGAAGGAATTGCAATATCAGCAGCGCAAGGAAGAAGTGGCATCCAGAAGGCGTACCGCTTCCAGCAAACCGGCCAATAGTCGCAAACCCAAGCACTCCCGTAGTGTGAAAGAGTGGGAGGAAGCCTGAAATCAGGCGGGCATCATCCGGTATCTTGCATAAGATAGGTCAGGAGGGATGTCATTATGCCAGATTACAGGATTATTGTAGATCTGTCTGACCACATGTTATATCTTCTGGACGGCAATCAGGTGATTAAGGGCTATCCTGTGGCCACCGGCAAGATGCTCACGCAGACTCCAAACGGGGAGTTCACTATTGTTAACAAACAATCGAATCCAGGTGGGCCATTTGGCGTGTTCTGGATGGGGCTGTCTGCTCCCCATTATGGCATACACGGAACCAATGAGCCCTGGTCTATTGGCAAATCCGTCTCCCATGGTTGTATACGCATGTACAACTCGGATGTACTGGATCTGTCTTCCAAGGTATCTGTAGGCACTAGGGTAACGATCCGGCCGTAGGGCCGGATTTTACTTTTATAAGAGGCAGTTCAAAAAGTCCACTTTTGATTACGAATCATGCCTAGCGGCATCAGGACTGAAGTGGATGAATTTGGAATTATAGAAAGAAGAACATATAATATGGTAAAGTTGCGGCAGTTACGAGAGAAAGCGAGTGATAGCTATGCTGATCAGGCCAGCGCGTGAAGGGGATGCGCAGGGGATAGCTCATGTACATACGGAGAGTTGGAAAACAACGTATCGGGGAATTGTGCCTGACGATTTTTTGGATCATTTGACTATAGAATCAAGATTGTCCCAGTGGGAGAAGACCATTCGTTCTGGCGAAAAGGATCAGATCCTGGTGGTAGCTGAACAGGATGATGGGAACATTGTCGGATTTGCTTGTGGGGGTAAGGAGCGTGAAGGCAAATTACCTTATGATGGAGAGTTGTATGCTATATATTTGCTGAAGGAAGTGCAACAAACGGGGATAGGTCAGCAACTCGCGACACATGTCGTTCATCATCTGCAGACCCACAATATGAAACGTTTGATCATATGGGCTTTGGAGCGTAATTCAGCTTGTCGCTTCTATGAAAAGATGGGAGGCACTCCAGTCCAGACACAGTCCCTCCGCATTGGTGGTCAAGATCTGATCGAAGTTGGCTACGGATGGGAGGACATGAGCCTCTTTGGAGAGAAGAGCCTGCCCGACTGTTGAAAGACGTCCAGATGCTGAGAGAATAGTGGGGGTTGTATTGTTTCCCTTAAGCTTAAAGAATGGAAGAGCTAATTCAGGTCTTCACGTTTGCGTAATTCTGAACAAGGTTAATGATGTATTACACCGTTGTGCAGGTGTGACATTTAATCTTGATCAGGAGGCGTATTCACATGACTTTAATGGACACTGAACATACAACATGGACGAAACAATATATTAATGGCAGCTGGGTAGATGGCTCCGGTGAGAAAACAATGGAGAATATCAATCCTTATACGGGAGAAGTTATTGCCACATGGCGCTCTTCCAATAAGAAAGACATAGATAAGGCTTATGAGTCAGCTCAGAAAAATTCGATTGAATGGGCGAAGTCTTTGCCCGCTGCGAAAGAAGAGGTGTTGCGTAAAGTTTCATCCCTGATGGCGGAGCGCAAAGAGGAGATCATTCAACTGTTGATCACGGAATCCGGGAGTACCCGGATCAAATCGGAGGCGGAGTTTGCAGCGGCTAAACGCATTGTGGATGAAGCAGCATCTTTTCCTTATCGCATGAAGGGTGAGATCATCCCGTCCAATACCCCTGGCAAAGAGAACCGTGTGGTTCGTGAGCCTAAGGGAGTGATTGGTGTTATCGGGCCATGGAACTTCCCTTTGCATCTATGCCTGCGATCTGTAGCTCCAGCGATTGCCCTTGGTAATGGTGTGGTGATTAAACCAGCATCAGACACTCCGATTACGGCAGGTTGGCTCATTGCCGATTTGTTTGAACAAGCCGGTCTGCCTGAGGGCGTGCTGAATGTCGTTGCGGGAAGTGGCAGTGAAATCGGGGATTACTTTGTCGCTCATCCGGTTCCCAAAGTAATTTCATTCACGGGTTCCACAGAAGTTGGACAAGGGATCGGTAAACTGGCGGGGGAACATTTAAAAGAAACGGCACTGGAACTAGGTGGCAACAACGCGATGGTTGTGCTGGAAGATGCGGACATTGAACGTGCTAGCGAAGCGGCGGTCTTTGGCAAGTTTCTGCATCAGGGACAGATCTGCATGGCGCTGAATCGTATCATTGTGCATGCCGATATTTACGAACAATTCGTCGAATCATTTGTTGCCAAAACGAAGAATGTCCAGGCAGGTGATCCGGCGGATGCCAAAACACTCGTGGGTCCTCTCATTCGGGAAAAAGAGGTAGAACGATTGCTGGAGCTTGTGGACAAAACCAAGGCCGAAGGTGCACGGTTATTGCTCGGAGGGACCAGTAAAGGCAGTGTGCTGTCTCCTACTGTACTTGCCGATGTTAAACCTGAACAAGATATCGTGCAACAGGAATTGTTTGGCCCAGTAGCAGTGATCATGAAAGCTCATGATGAGCAGGAAGCTGTACGTTTGGCGAATGATACTCCTTATGGACTTAGTGGTTCCGTATTCACCCAAGATCTGAATCGAGGATATCAGGTTGCCCAGCGCATTGAATCGGGTATGGTGCATGTAAATGATCAGTCTGTGAACGATGAAGCGCATGTGATGTTTGGCGGTGAAAAAGCTTCAGGGATTGGACGTTTCGGTGGGGATTGGGCGATTGAGAAGTTTACACGTACTCGTTGGATCAGCATTCAGCACCAATATCGGGAATATCCGGGAGTGAAATAAGTCGAAAAAGAGTAAATTAGCAGGGGCATTTATGAATGATTAGAGTGGGTTACAAAAAGATCGACAAATCATGCGAAAGTCCGTCTCCAGCTTGGTGGGACGGGCTTTTTGCACAATATTACACCTTGGCAAAATACGGCTTAATATAAGAGTGGAAAAGCTGTTTGGGGCTGACGCTATCTGGTTATTTATGGATACACGGAAGAATCGATCCGTAAATCCAATGGCAAAGGGGCTTTAAATTCATGTCCATTGACCGCTTTATTCTGAGGAAACTGAATACCTGTCAGGAAGAACATACACGTGCCAATTTGGTTCGGCTGTTTGTCATTCGTATTCGTAAAGCCGAGATTGCGGAAGAACATGATGCCGCCTATGTCCTGAGCAAACTGCACTGAGCGATGGCTGATAATAATTGCGATCCGCTGTTAACGTGTATACAACTCAAAAAAGGAAGCTTGTCTATGACGACAGCTTCCTTTTTCATGTCTTGTAATGAATGTGTCTTGGTTGACTCCTTTTAATATAACGATAAAGCAAGGGAGTCGTTTTCACTTCGACTGTGGAGAATGGCTTCTCCATTAACAATCTCAATACTAATTAAAGAATGCAGACATTTTTGAATGGCGCGTTTACCGTTGCTAATTTTATGCTCAAGAGCACTGCTAAGCAATCTTAATGTCTTCTGCATAGGTTGTTTGTTTTCTTGATTAAAATATACAGGGATTGATTTGTTTTGAAAGGTTATTAGGGTTCTCACTTGAAATCACCTCACGGTTGTTATTTCATACAGCTAATATTAAATTCCAATGCTTAAAATTACCTTAAAATCAGCTTATGAAAACATAAAGGTGGGTAATGTTTGAAAAGTGTTCACAATTCAATTGTGAGCGAAGGAATAAAAGTCCTGAAAAACGTAACTTAATTACCATTTAAATGGAACAAAAAACGATGATTTTCGTATCCTCGCAATATTAAATTGCATAACTGCCACAAAAGTTCTGAGTCGAATGTACGATATTTTAATATATACGTGGGTCATATGTAACAAAATTACAGGTGGTACATTGCAAACAGGGTGTTTATGTAAGAAAATAGGGTTGATATAACGATTCATTCTCTTTTTTTTGATTTAATCTGACATTAGGACAATTTACATATGAGACCATGGGAGGGATTCGGATGATTCTAACCGTGTATTCCGGCCGCGAGGAAGGAGAATGGTTCGACATCGATGTTCCGGACGAATGTACCATTGAACATTTGAAGACATTACTCGGCGTTCGCATTTTTGGACAGGCACCGGGAGACGGCATTCAGTACATCCTTGAAGCCAAGTTTCCGGAAGGTCTGTGGTTCTCTCCGCAGAACGCACAGCAGTTAATGGAAACGGGGCTACGACAAGGCAGTTGCGTACGTGTCCAGCGGGCTTTTTCAACAACTTCGGAAGAAGCGCCTGTATATGGAAGACGTTCATTGTTTCAACAGGAAAGCAACGAATAGGGCTTTTGAACGTATACATTCATTATTGAACGAACTAAAGGAGGTCTTCTCTTCGTGAATGTGTTATATCAGCGTTCTCCAAGAATGACACCGGTTCTCAAGGAAGAGAGACTCGAAATACTCAGGCCTCCAACAGAACCGAGCAAACCCACGTTTTCCATGATATCCATTATTGTGCCGATCATGATGACTATGGTCAGCATTGGTTTCTACGTATATATCAATATGACCGGCAAAATGAATAACAGCAGTTATATGATGTTTCAGATGATGACGGTCATGATGATGCTTACTTCTTACACCATTCCATTCTTCGTGTATCTGAGCAACAAGAAATCATATCGCAAAAAATTGGAAGAACGAAAAATAATGTATCTTGCCCAACTGGACAAACACCGGGAAGAACTGAAAGAAGCTCAGGCGGAGCAAGTGAAGAGCCTATACGAAATTCATGGTGATCCGGGTGTGTGTCTTCAAGTGGTGAAGAACCGGAACAGTTCCTTGTGGGAGCGTTCACCAGAGGATGATGATTTCCTTCAGGTGCGCATTGGTACGGGAGAGATTCCATTCCGAATCAAACTTCAGGTTCCGCGGATTGATGGTTACGAGAAGGATGAGCTGATTGAAGCGGCCCATGAACTTGCGGCTGAATTCCAGACGGTACCAGATGCTTCCATTACATTGCCTTTGTTCCAATCGAAGGTTATGGGACTTGTCGGTGATCGGGAGGAAGTGCTTGCTTCCCTGCGAGTCATCATCTCACAACTGACGGTACGCCATTCCCCGGATGAACTGAAGCTTGCTGCTTTCTATGAAGAAAAGGACAGCAAGGAATGGGACTGGCTTCGCTGGATGCCCCATATCTGGGATGAAGACCAAGGACAACGCTATATGGCCGACAGGCACAGCGGTGCGCATCAATTGGCGGACAGCTTGTTTTCCGTGTTGAATCGGCGTCGTAACAATAAGGAAGACCGCTACAAGAAAAGCGTACAAACGCCGTGCTACGTTGTAATTCTCTCCGATACGCAATTAATTGAAGAAGAACCGTTGCTTCCGCTGCTGCTGGAGTCGGCTCACGAGATTGATGTATGCACCATCATACTGGCTAATCGCAAGGAGTCTCTACCGATGCATTGTCAGTTGATTATGGATGCCTCCAAAGGCAAAGGGGTGTATATCAAAAAAACGGAAGATGCGGATGTTATTCAACAAACGTACAAGCCTGATGTGATCTCGAAGGAGATGGCAGAGGCTCTTTCCCGTTATATGTCACCGATCCGGTTAAAGCGGTCATCTGCTTCAGATATCCCGCAAGTGCTTCCGTTATTCGATATGCTGAGCACATCACGCGTGGAAGATCTGGATGTGGTGTCCAGGTGGGGACAGACGAGATATCCTGACACGCTGCCCGTACCAATGGGTGTACGCGCTGGCGGCAAAAAAATTGCGATAAACCTGCATGACAAAATTGAACGTCAGGGTCATGGTCCCCATGGTCTGATTGCAGGTACAACCGGTTCAGGTAAAAGTGAAGTCATCCAGTCCATCGTAGCTTCACTCGCTGCTGAATTCCATCCACATGATCTGGCCTTCATGCTGATTGACTATAAAGGTGGCGGGATGTCCAATACATTTGTTGATCTGCCTCATGTGGTAGGGACAATCACCAATCTGGATGGGAATCTGATCGAGCGGGCGAATATTTCACTTCGTGCCGAACTGGTCAGAAGGCAAAAAATATTAAATGATGCGGGAAACCTCCAGCATATTGATGAATATTACAAGATTCTGCGTTCCAGACATGAACAGCCACTGCCACATCTGGTTATTATCATTGACGAGTTTGCTCAATTGAAGCGGGACCAGCCGGAGTTCATGGATGAATTGATCAGTATCGCGGCCATTGGTCGGACACTTGGGGTTCATCTAATTCTGGCAACCCAAAAGCCAGCTGGTGTTGTAGACGATAAAATATGGAGTAATTCTCGTTTCCGGATCTGCCTTCGCGTACAGAGTGAGGGAGATAGCAGGGATATGATCAAGATTCCAAATGCTGCCTGGATTACAAAGCCTGGTCGCGGATATTTCCAGGTTGGTAGTGATGAAGTGTTTGAAGAAATGCAATTCGCCTGGAGTGGTGCACCTTATAACCAGCAGGAGGATTCAACAACGGTATTGCCTGTTATGGAAGTGCGCCTGAACGGTAAGCGGGAGCCTCTGTTAACTGGAGAGCGCAGAGCCGTTCTCAAAGGTGAAGATGTTCCGAAACAGCTTCAGGTATTTATTGATTATGTTGCGCAGTCTGCAGCGGATGCGGGTATCCGTCGTTTGCCAGGACCATGGTTGCCACCTTTACCAGAGACACTGGAATGGGAAGGTCTTCAGGAATGGCAGGAAGAAGAGAATCGGGAGCTGCTGCTTGATGGCGGAGCGAGTGGTCTGAAACCACTGGTTGGTTTGCTGGATGATCTCCCTAATCAGCGCCAACAACCGCTCGCATTGCCTGTGGATCAAGGACATCTGGTCGTGTACGGCATGCCAGGACTGGGCAAAACAACATTTGTTCAGACCTTGCTTATGTCTCTGGCCCGTTCCCATAGAACTGAGCCTTGGCATGGTTACATTATCGATATGGGCCGTATGATGAAAGACTTTGCAGCACTACCTCAGATCGGTGGTGTGATGATGGCTGAAGAGGAAGACCGGATCAAGCGGTTATTCCGCTATATTCTCAAGCTGTCAGCACAACGCAAAGATATCATCTCGGAGGCGGGGGTTAAAACGATTTCGGCGTACCGCCGGACAGCTCACGCGGCTGTCCCGCAGGTTGTGGTCGTTATCGATGGTTATCTTTCATTCCGCAATGCCTATCCGGAAGAAAATGAACTTCTGGAGACGATCCTGCGTGAAGGCGGAAGTCTGGGTATCACCTTTGTGCTCACAGCCAATCGGGTAACAGATGTATTTGAAAAATTCAGAAGCAATATTCCCAATGCGGTTTCATTTGAGTTATCCGATCCAAGCGATTATTATTATGCCGTGGGAAGACCTTCCAAGGCCCCAAGCCAACTTCCGCCAGGAAGAGGTCTGGTCAAAGGGCAAGTGCCTCCGTTAATGTTTCAGGCGGCATTACCCTCTTCAGGGGCAGATGAGGGCAAGCGTTCATCGGCACTGCGCCGTACGATTGCTGAGATTCGCCAAGGCTGGACAGGGGAAGAAGCGCCGCAGATTGCTCCACTTCCTGAAGAAATCAAACTGAAGGATCTGCTCATTCGGACAGGATCATATGGTCAGGCTTGGGATACATCGTCTGTAACTGTCCCTGTGGGATTGCTTACGGATGATCTGGAACCATTCGAGCTTAATCTGCGTGAAGGTCCGCATTTCATGGTAACGAGTCCGATGGAAGGCGGCAAAACGACATTTTTATTGACATGGATGTTATCACTGGCTTATCATGCTTCTCCGGAAGATGTGCAAATATACACAGTAGATATGCGTTATGGCTCAGGTGGGCTGGGGGAAATCAGCAGTTTGCCCCATGTCCGTGGACATGTATCGCGAGAAGAACAGCTTGCGCCTGTCATTCAACAGTTGTACGATGAAGTTCTGAAAAGAGGCGAGATTTCCGGTGGACCGGAACTTGTGCTCGTCATCGACGATGCGGACACCTTGTCCAAGCAGTTAAACGATTTTAATGTGAAAGATCAATTGGGAGCGATTGTTCGTCAAGGAAGGGATCGCGGTGTACACGTGATTCTATCCGGAGTTCCGGCAGACTTCCCAACTTTTGGTTCTGACTGGGTAACGGATGTGAAGGCTTCCCAGAGTGGAATGCTGTTCGGGACTTTAGACCCTAACGATCTCTCGTTCTTCCGTATACCTTATTCCGAATCCGGAGGTAGTTCAGGTGGGCTGAAGGTACTGCCTCCGGGTCAAGGTTATTATGTAAAACGTAAATATTCCAGGGTTAAAGGTGCAGTTCCATGTGATGACAGCTGGAAAATGACCGATTGGATTTCTGAAATTCGTGACCGATGGCATGTTGTAGTTTGAGGGGAGGTGGCTCATAATGTTGACGGTTCATGATTCTAAGCAAAAGGTAGTCACGTTGCAAACAAAGGAACTTTTTTTCCTGGCTGGTATTCTCGGTTCAGACCGACTGCTTGGTGTGGAAGATCCGTTTCGCGGCTATATGGCGGAGGATATCGCGATGGAGTGGGAGCGTGTCAAAACCTCCTTGCTTGACAAAGGATATCTGATTCGGGATCAGGATACCGATGAGCTGATCATGACACCGACCGTTTTCTCCAGGGTAGCCATTGCCGGATTGTCCGACAGAGCTTGTTGGATTCGCTACACGATCAACGGCAAGTCGTATGAGAGTTATATACATTGCACGGATGAGCGGGTCGTTGAAGTTTCCCGTGTTGACGACGTACCGGACTCGTTCCGGCTCAGCGATCTGGGAAGTGTTCGTGAAGCCATTGATGTTCTGATAGAGCGGATGAAATGGAGCGGCCATTCTCCTGCGGAGAAACCGGCCCTAATGTGCTCCAAGAAAAAATTTTATGATGTCATGAATGAGCTCGAAAACAGCGGAGTACAGACCGTAGCAGCGGAACTCGAACAGGAGACAAGTGATCCTGAGGGCTCACTTGCACTGGCACGCTGTCTGGTGGGTAAGGAGTCAGACGGGGAGCTTAGGTTGCTTGTATGGAATGAAGACGGGTGGAAGTCGCAGTCGGCAGCATTTGCTGCAAGTGCGGTATCCAACTGGTTGTTCCGGATGAGCACTGCGGCTTCAGATGATTGGCTTGTTGCAGCACTAACGACTAGAGAACAGTTTCACGAGATGCTGCTGGACTGGCTTAAACAGCCTGCAGGGGAAGAGGAAAGGTGATGGTAAATGCGCATTCGTGTGGAACCGGATGTGCTTCGGGCACTGAGCAAGCAGATTCAGTATGCAGCGGAGCAAATACAGCAAAAGATGACAGTGTTGGATCAGGCGATTCATTCGCTGGAGTGGGAGGTTGAATCCCGCGCAGCGGTGATGAATGAATGGAATCACAGTAAACGACTGGGCGAGGATGCGCTGCGTCGATTAATGGACTTAAGCGTACAGCTGGGACGCAAAGCGTTGTTATTCCAGCAGGCAGACATGGAGTATCGTTCCGTGCTGAGTCATGTGAACACAGCCTATGGTAATGCGGTCAATATGCTGAATGTTCTTCAGAACAATCGTACAGGAGAAATCATGCCTGCACATTCTGCAACTGTAGCTGTAGTATCCGATCCCCTTTCCGCAATGGCGGCCGTATATCGTGTACAGGATGCCGCTCCGCCTGATGGCTCCCCGGCTACACTAGTGCAGGCTATGCAGCCTGAGCCTGTAGCATGGAGATTCACAGATCCTTCCTTTCGGGGAAGAAGAGGGACCGAGCCTGTTGTTTCCTGAACAGGGTGAATAAAAGTAACAGCAGAAAGTGAATATTTTTTTGTAAATAGGCTGTTAGGAGAAGTTTCAAGTGCTGAAAATGGGGTAAATAGGATTAGGTCCTTCGGCTTTTGTCCGATCGATCCTGGTATAGTACAATTTGAACAAGTAAAAATTTAATTGCACAAACCAAGGAGGAATTTACAAATGGCAGGACGTATTTTAGTTACCCCAGAGCAGCTTGATCAGGTTTCCAACCAATTTAAACAAAGCGGTGAGCAAAGTCAGCAAATCGTATCTACATTGACTCAATCCATCACAAGCATGGAAGGACAATGGGAAGGTATGACAAAGCAACGCTTCTTCCAAGAGTTCCAAGAAGCTAGCAAACAAATGCAATCATTCGTTCAAACGCTGAACAGCATCAGCGCTGAACTTACAGCTATTGCTAACAAATTCCGTACAGCTGACCAAGCTCGTTAATCTGCTTTACATAGATCAGGCCGATGTGAAGTCTGAATTCGTCCTGAATTATAGGTGGATAGCAAGCTGAAGATGTACAACTACAGCAAAAACCGGGCGTTTTCACAACACCCGGTTTTTGTTGCAACTATGACACTAGGACAGAGAGAGGGATAAGCATGTCTTTTCAACCAAATCCCGGGGATGAAGTGGTGATTAACGACATTGCCTATACGATTGGGCAACATCCGGCAGCGCCGGGTCTGGCTTATGCCCAAGCCGGAAGGCAGGGGATTGTTTATCAGTTGTTACCCCGAAATGGTTCCATTCATGGGGCTAAAGCACTAAAAGTATTTTTTCCTAAATTCCGTATTCCGGCTATGGTATATCAGTCTGAGCATATGGAGTCTTATAGTGAACTGCCAGGTTTGCAGGTATGCAAGCGTGATGTGCTCACTCCGGAAAGAAACGGAGCGCTCATTGGAAAACATCCCGATCTGTTATATGCGGTGTTGATGCCATGGGTGCAAGGTCAGACCTGGTTCGATGTAATCAGTGATCAGAGACAGTTGACGGCTGAGGAGAGCCTGAAGCTGGCTAGAGCGCTTGCTGGAACAGGTTCGGCTATGGAACAACGTGGACTGGCTCATTGCGATATGTCCGCTCCCAATGTAATGATTCCGTTTTTTTCCGAAGTGGAGAACCTGGGGAAGATGTCTGCGGTAGAACTTGTGGATGTCGAGCAGATGTACGGTTCCAAGATGGATCGTCCGGATGCCCTGCTTGCCGGGTCACCCGGTTATGCAGCCCATCGAACAGTGCACAGCGGTTTGTGGAGTTCATATGCTGACCGATTCGCCGGAGCGGTTATCATTGCTGAAATGTTAAGCTGGTCCGACCCTGTGATTGTAGAGAAAGCGTGGGGCGAAAGTTATTTTGACCAGCATGAAATGCAAACGGTGAGTGAACGGTATTATGCGATGCGGGAGTCCCTTGAGAAGCGTTGGGGTTCCAAACTGTCCGATCTGTTTATTCGAGCTTGGGAAAGTCACGATCTGAGCAGTTGTCCGACGTTTGGTGAGTGGTATGTTGCATTGGCTGCGGTAGACGTGGATCAGGCCAATGCGGCGGCTGCGACATCGGAAGAAAAAGCTGCCAATCCATCCGAAGCTGATGTGAATCTGAAAAAGAGCTCAGAACCAGTAAGTGAACCGGTGAATACGCAAGACGGGAACCGTCCCCAAACGCCGCACTCTCCCGATCAGGAAGCGGTTGTGAACCGTCTGTTCCTGCAAGCAAGAGCCCTGGAGGATGAAGATAAACCGGCTGCAGCACTGGAAGTGTACCGCTCGCTTTATCATTTTATTCCTCATAACAGCGCGATGCAGATGGAAGTCGAGGCCGCAATTAAGGAACTGGATGCAAAGCTTAATCCAAAAGAAGACACAGACAAACCTGTACCTGTGCCATTCTACAGATCCAAAAAGTTCATGATATCCTCCGCTGTGCTTATTGTATTGCTGGCAGGTGGCGTGCCAACGGTCAAAATACTCGCCGATCAGGCAGAGGTGAAACAGAAAGAACAGCAGGAAGCCACACGACTGGCAGATATCAAAGCTGCGGAAGAGGCTGAAGCAGCAAAGGCAGCTGCGCTCAAACAGCAGGAAGAACAAGAGAAACAAAAGGCCGCAGATGCTGCAAAACTGGACGCGGAGGAAAAGAAAAAACTTGCTGAAGCCAAGCAGAAGGCAGCTGAAGCAAAGAAAAAAGAAGAAGAACGTAAGGCGTTACAGGCCAAGTACGACAAACAGGCGAAATATGAGGCCTTTCTGGTGAAGCAGGAACAGCAGAAGAAAGAAGCGGCTAAGAGAGCGGAGCAGGAAAAATACGATAAACAGGCGAAATATGAAGCTTATCTGGTCTGGAAAAAAGAGAATGATGCCAAGCTTGCAAAACAGGAAGCGGAGCGTAAAGCGGCAGCTGAAGTTAAACGTCAACAGGAGATTGCTCAGAAAGCAGCTCTGAAGAAAAAACGTGCTCAGAATGTGGTCACGCTGATTGCTCATTACAATAAAACGTATAACGCGCAAAAAGGCAGGAAAATTGAAAATGCGGAAGCATATGCCCGTGATTTCAAAAATCTTTACAATACCGATGCTTCCTATTTCAAAGGTGTTGGCAAAGTAGCCGCTCGAATGAGTGCCATTAACAAATTCCTGAGCAACAACAGTTACAAGTTGCCCAACTTATAGTACGTGTTCAAAAAGGACGGTTTTCAGTACCGAGAAGATGGGATGAAGCTAGAAATGGAGTAGCGGAGCGTAGGGAAAACTACGTGAGCAACGGACATTTCGGCTGAATTTCATATTCGATGCTGATGATGCCTGAAGGCATCCTTCGTAATCAAAAGCGGACTTTTTGAACAACCTTGTAAATTAATGTGAATGATGGAGGTGACTCACCCTAGATGAACTACACGATTCAAGCATCACAGCGTACACCTGCACTTATTATATATTTAATTGATATTAGCGCCTCCATGAACATGGTTCTGGAAAATCGTCGACGGATTGACGTCGTCTATGATGCCTTATCTCTCGCGATCCGCCAAATGGTATTTCGCTCTACCAAGGGAAATCGTCTGACACCTCGCTATCGTATAGCCATATTGGCTTACAGCGATGATGTATATGACTTGTTGAACGGAATCAAAGGGATTGACGAGATCGCTGCCGTTGGTTCTTTGCCTGACCTGACTCCGAGACGGTTTTCAGATTCTGCGAAGGCTTTCCTGCAGGCGGAAAAGATTCTACAGGCCGAAATTCCGAATATGCAGGACTGTCCTGCGCCACTTGTATGCCACATGACCGATGGGGTAGCCACAGGTGAAGATCCCGAACCTATTGCCAAAAGAATCATGGGGATGAGTGTACCTGACGGCAATGTACTGGTGGAGAATATTTTTATATCGGATCATCTGCTTGAAGGGCCAATTGCTGAACCTCGAAGATGGAAGGGAATCTCTTCGGAAACGAATCTACAGGATGAGCATGGAGAGAAGCTGCGGAATATGTCATCCGTTCTGCCTGAAAGTTATCGAGAAATGCTTGTTGAAGCTGATTATTTGCTTGCACCCGGTGCACTCATGATGCTGCCAGGTACATGTGCAGAATTGGTATCAATCGGGTTCCAGATGTCCGCTGCTACGCCTGTGAGATAGGAGGGGAATCATGAGAGCGATGCGTTTGGCAACATTGTCTGCTGGAGATAAGGGGGGCCATGCCGAGCAACGGCATGGCAACTTTCGCTATGTGAGTGTACAGACCGGGGAACAGCCGCTAACTCGCTATCAGGGCACATTCAAGTGCAGATATGGTTATGGCAGAGCGGCTGAGACGGTACATCAGGGAGATACCGGACAGGACTTTGCTGCGGTACGTATGAAAGGGAATATCTGCAATTTTGTTTTGTGTGATGGCGTAGGCATGAGTTACCTGGGCGATTTTGCAGCGCGTTTTCTGGGGAATGCTTTGCTGGATTGGTTGGAAACGACGCAAAACACAACGGTAGAGGGTGTTGAGCGTCTTCTCCATGATCTTACCCTTCCCGCATCGGAGCAATTGGAGAAATTACAGCCACTGGAAAGTTCCCCTTTGTTGCTGCGTGAAGTGTTGATGGAAAAGCGAAGTCGGGGCAGTCAGGCCATGTATGTGTGTGGGCGGATCGAGCTCACGGGAGGCGGCCGCAAAAGTCGGGTGTGGCTTGCGTGGCAAGGAGATTCCCGTATTCGCCTGTGGCGTAATGGCCAGGAACAGTCTGAATTATTTCAGACTCACTGCAAGACAAATGAGCGTTGGTCTACACTTGAAGGACCTGTTGGTGGTAAGCCGCACATCTGCGAGATGAAAGGGTCCGCAGGAGATTCACTGCGTCTTCAGTTATATACGGATGGACTGAACGACCTGGATGCCATTCAAGCCTATGTCCCGGATGAACACATTCAGGTATTGCTGGATGCGACACATACCGGCGGTCTTGAAGATGATGCCGCTTTCATTGAGCTGGAATGGTGAGTGCCGGATATCAAGATGTGGATCGATCCTCATGAAGCTGTGACAGCGGCGAAGATCAACTGTGAAAAAACTTGTTGGTGTTGATTTAAAAGACACTCTTTTTGGGTAATCTTGTGAAGAATTGATTTTAAGTACGTGTTCAAAAGCGGACTTTTTGAACAACCTCTTTAACGATGAGCTTGAACGTACATTCTTACATAATTGCTAAATCAAAGGAGTGGGATGGATAATGACACAACATAACGGCAAGTCACGGTTCCAAGGCAAGGTTGCGATTATTACCGGAGCAGGATCCGGGATTGGGAAAGCCACTGCGGTCAAGCTGGCTAAAGAGGGTGCACATGTTGCATTGTTTGATCTGGTGAATGATCGGATCTCGGAAACGGAAGCAGAGATTAATGCGCTGCACCCCGGTGCGGCAAGAGCATTTGATGTAGACATTTCCGATCCGGCACGTGTGGAAAAGGCGGTACTGGAAACTGTTGAGTTATTCGGCGGTTTGGATATTGTTTTTGCCAATGCGGGCATTAACGGTGTATCGGCACCGATTGAGGAAATTCAGGTTGAAGATTGGCAACAGATTATTACAACCAACCTGAATGGTACGTTTTTCACGATTAAATATGCATTGCCTCACGTGAAAAAACGGGGTGGCGGCAGTATTATCATCACGAGTTCGATTAATGGCAATCAACGCTTCTCAAGCTTTGGCATGTCGGCATACAGCACGTCCAAGGCAGGACAGGTTGCTTTTGCCAAGATGGCTGCGCTTGAGCTGGCGAAGTTCAAGATACGTGTGAACGTGATCTGTCCAGGAGCGATTGCAACAAATATCGATCAAAGTACGGTCAAAACGGATGATCTACAGCAGATCATTATTCCGATGGAGTTCCCGGAAGGACAGCAGCCGCTGGCGGACGGGCCGGGTCAGCCGGAACATGTTGCCGATCTGGTAAGTTTCCTTGCATCGTCCGAATCCAGACATATTACCGGAGCAGAGATCGTTATTGATGGTGCCGAATCATTGCTCAGCTAAGTGAGTATTCTGGATAAATTTCATTTTTGCTAAGGCGTGTCTTAGGGTATGTCTGCGATAGTCGTTCCTCTGGAACGGCTTTTTTTGTTATAATGCTAACATTCGAATAGAGATACTGAAGAGCAGTAGGGTACATTCATTAGGAGCGATTATATGCATATAGAGTTACCGATACAAGAGGTTATTCCTGAGTTAAGACAATTATTTCGGGATCAAGATACAGGTGTGTTAATTGCAGAGCCAGGAGCGGGAAAAACGACTGTTGTTCCGCTGGCTTTGCTGGAGGAGCCGTGGGTTGCTGGACGGAAAATCATTATGCTGGAACCCCGAAGGCTGGCAGCGCGTTCAGCTGCATCGAGACTGGCGGCTACGCTAGGGGAAAAGGCGGGTCAGACTGTAGGTTATCGTATACGCATGGATACCCGGGTGAGTCAGGGGACACGCATTGAAGTTGTGACGGAAGGGGTATTGACCCGGATGCTGCAACAGGACCAGGGTCTTGAGGATACGGCGATGATTATATTTGATGAATTCCATGAGCGGCATCTACATGGGGATTTGGGTCTGGCTCTGGCCTTGGAATCCCGAGCGATGTTACGTCCAGATCTAAAATTGCTGGTGATGTCGGCGACCCTTGATCCTGTTCCAGTCTGTGGGTTGCTTGGCGAAGGTACAAAATCAATTCATTGTCCGGGACGTACGTTTCCAGTGGAAACACGATATGTGCCGAGACCGGCAGTTATGCCGCTGGAACAATTCACGGCTCAGACGGTGACCAAGGCATTAGCCGAACAGGAGGGGGATGTGCTTGTTTTCCTTCCAGGCGCAAGAGAGATACACCGTACAGAGCGGGAGTTATCGAATGGTTCTCTTCCTGGACATGTGAAAGTTCATTCTCTGTATGGCAGTATGCCGGTGGAACAACAGGATGAGGCCATACGCCCGGCGGCTGAGGGCTCGCGCAAAGTGGTGTTGTCCACCTCCATTGCGGAATCCAGTCTCACACTCGCTGGAGTTAAGATTGTGGTAGACGCAGGGCTGAGTCGTGCATCGGCATTCTCGCCGCGTACGGGCATGAGCCGGCTTGTCACCCTGCCGGTGTCCAAGGCGTCAGCCGATCAACGGCGGGGGCGTGCAGGGCGAATTGCCCCGGGGGTGTGTTACCGGCTATGGAGCGAAGAGGTTCATGGGGGACTGCCTGAGGCAGCTCGCCCGGAGATCACATCCGCGGATCTTGCGCCGCTGGCGCTGGAGCTTGCCGTCTGGGGTGTCCAGTCCCCAGCAGAGCTGCAATGGCTGGACACCCCGCCTGACGCCGCCTACGGCCAGGCTCAGGCGCTGCTGCGCCAGCTGGGCGGCCTGGACGACGCAGGCCGCATCACGCCCTTCGGGCGGCGGATGAACACGCTTGGCGTGCATCCGCGACTGGCCAGCATGTTGCTCCGCGCAGCGGAGCTTGGGCTGGCCAGCTACGCCAGCATGCTGGCGGCACTGCTGCAGGAGCCTGCCGGCCTTCGCAGCAGTGGCAGTGCAGGCGCGGGCACGGACCTCCGCCCGCGCGTAGAGGCGCTGCTGACAGCGGACAGCAGCGGCATGCCGCAAGCGGCAGCGGCTATCGCAGACGGCGCGGCCGTGCGGCGCATGCTCCAGGAGAGCCGCCAGCTGCGCTCGGCGCTCGGCCCGGCGGCCGATCCGGTGCGGCCGGATGAGGACAGCTGCGGATTGCTGCTGTCCTTCGCCTATCCGGACCGGATCGGGCAACGCCGGGAGGACGGCCGCTATCTGCTGAGCAGCGGCCGCGGTGTAAGGCTCGCAGCGACAGAATCGCTGAGCCGTGCAGCGTATCTGGTCGCAGCCGAGGCAGACGACCAGGGCGCAGATGCGCGCATCCTGCTGGCTGCGCCGTTGCAGGAGCAGACATTGGTGCAGGCAGGTCAGCACTTGCTGCACAATGAAGTGCAAGTGGCCTGGGATTCCAACACTCGCAGCGTGCGCGCACATAAGAGACTTCGGATTGGAGCCCTTGTGATTAAAGAGAGCAGTATTGCACAGCCACCTGAAGATCAGGTGCTGGAAGCACTGTTAACCGGAATACGAATGGAAGGGCTGGATTGTCTGCCTTGGACAAAAACATCCAGACAACTTGCGGACAGGCTACGGTTCCTGCATCTCCATCTACCTGAGTGGCCTGACCTGATTGAAGATGATCTGACCGAAGAGCTGGCAGAACATCTTACCCCTTATCTGACAGGCATGCGATCGGCAGCCGACCTCAAGAGATTGTCGATGCAAGATGTATTACTTGGTGGCCTGAGCTGGACGCAACGACAACAACTGGACGATGAAGCTCCGACGCATATACAGGTGCCCAGTGGCTCACGTATTCCTGTGGACTACAGTCGTCCAGAGGACCCGGCGCTGGCAGTAAGATTACAGGAGATGTTTGGACAACAGGAGACACCGCGTATAGCGGGTGGGCGAGTCCCGTTGACCATCCACCTATTATCACCGGCTCAGCGACCTGTACAGGTCACACGAGACTTGGCGAATTTCTGGCGAGAGACGTACTTTGACGTCAAAAAAGATCTGAAAGGTCGTTATCCGAAGCATTACTGGCCGGATAATCCACTTGAAGCGGTCGCCACAAATCGGGCCAAACCACGGGGCAAATAGATGAATTACTTCATTTTTAAAGACATCAACGATTTGGTTCCCAAAGGGCGCGTTATCAGGGTTAGACTTTGCTGAACAACAGTCAGTTTTGTAGCTGATCGAATCATTCTCTGTCTTAAAGAATCACCCTTTAACCAGAACGTGTCTCAAAACTAGCTAACGTGCATCTTTTACTATCTTTTCGCCCCATGTTACGTCACTTTGCCTTTTCGTCCCATGCTGCGTCACTTTCCCTTGACGTGCCCCGGCACGCCTGCTGAAAACTTCCGGCATGGAACGATAATTTGGAAAAATCTGCTTCTTTTGAGGTTGAAGACACATCCTAGAGCGTATCTTCAAACCTGCCGAAGCCAAAGCGTAACTGCACGTGCCTAGGGAGCTGAACATGGAGCAGAACCATGGAGCGGAGCGCTAACGAACTTGTGACGTCTTATTCAGCGATTTGAAGCGCCCACAGTAACCTAAGGAATCTGAAACACGCTATATTTGAATAACCAGCCATTTACAACGGGTTTGTCAGGTGATTTTGGTAAATAACGTGTCTCATGTTCCTTACAAAATATAAGGAGGGCCCGAAGGATAAATAAGACGTCCTCGGTTCCTTAGAAAATTGCCTGGGACAATCCGCCAGGATCAGCCAGCCTAGACTTCAAGATGTTCTGGACGCCGACGTGCTTCAACGTAAAACATGCCTGATAACGTATCACATACCTGAGTTTGAAGGCACACCCTGATGAGGATTAATAAGGAATGAACTTCAGCAATTTTTTACTATCAACACATAGTATATTGACTTGCAAACGTTTAAAAGAAACTTAGGCGGGTAATAACATAGCGAACCACTCAATAATATGAGGAGGGATTCACTATGCAGAAGAAAATCGTAGGTGTGTTTAATACAGAACGTGAAGCATCGCAGGCTATCGAGGGTCTGAAAGCACAAGGATTCACTTCAGACGAAATCTCCGTTGTTACACAAGATCGGGACGAACTGAAGGCAATTCGGGAAGAGACAGGTACCAAAGCCCCTGAGGGCGTGGCTGCTGGTGCAGCAACAGGTGGTGTCCTTGGTGGTGTAGCCGGTCTGCTCGCAGGTATCGGTGCACTAGCCATACCCGGCATAGGACCGATTCTGGCCGCAGGCCCTATCGCAGCAGCATTTACCGGTGCAGCTGTGGGCGCAGGAGCTGGCGGATTGGTGGGTGGACTTGTGGGTCTTGGTATTCCGGAAGAGGACGCTAAACAGTATGAGGAGTATGTACAGAATGGTAAAATCCTGTTGCTCGTAGATTCTACGGATCGGGACTCCGATGTGTACGATGTGTTCAGTGGCAACAGCCAGCTTAACCGAGACAGAGCCGAAGCAGCTCATCGCGGAGATGTGCCAGCCGAACGTCCGGATCTGGATATGGAAGAACGCAGATTGGAAGCCCAAAACAAGGCAGCGCGATTCGGTAACAATACATTCCTGTAAACTTGCCGCGAATTTAATCGATATGAAATAAAACCCAATGACTTATTATCTGTAAAATGGAATGACATATATGATCCACCAGATGGTCATTAGCCGGTTTCCTTAAGGGAAGCCGGCTTTTGTCCCTGTGTTGCATATGGGTGGGTGTCAATAATGTCGGATGGTGTTTTTACCCAGTCAAGCAGGGAATAACAATACATATAACAGTACAGCCAAAGCGAGTCCAATCACCAGTAGCATCATGGTAAGAAACCGGATTAATCCGGTCGATGCCTGAAACGTCTGTTCATTGATTTGTGTACGCTTCCGATGATACGCTGCTGCCGAATACACAATGATGGATATGCCGGCAATCAGAGAAGTGATACCCGTAATAATCGCCGCAATATGTGCAAGCCGATCATACGCCGACGAGTTGAAACCAAATCCGGCAGCAAGAAATCCGATGCCCGCCATGGCAATACCGGTGCGTACCCAGGCCAGAAAAGTTCGCTCGTTAGCCAGATGTTGCTGGACATACTTGGAATCGGTAGTGGTTACGTCTTTGTCTGTTAAAGAAATGTGAATCAACTCCGTTCATTAAATATACGGCTTCATTGTACTTTGTTTTTATCGCAAAACCAAGAAAGGATGGCTGAATGTATGCCTCGCAAAGAACGAATTACAGAAATAGAGAACTTAAGGGGAATTGCCTTTGGAGCGGTGGTTCTCCAGCATTCCATCGCACATTACTCATTAGTCCCGGAAACGAGACTGGAGGATGGCGTGTTACTGGCCATACTGCTGATGCTCTCCAAATTTGCAGTTCCTTTATTCATATTCATAACAGGTATGGTGCTGTTTTATAACACGGGAGACAAGCTGAATTACGGCAAGTTTATGAGAAAAAGAGTAAACGACGTGATCGTGCCTTACCTGATCTGGTCACTCATTTATTTTACACTTGCACCGCGAGGCTGGACCGGATTTGGATGGAATGACATCCCAGACCTAGGCCTGAAGTTGCTTACGGGCAAAACGACTTCACACTTTTGGTACATCATTATGTTGATTCAGTTTTATCTGTTATTTCCGCTCTTTTTGCGAGCCATTCGTTATGTATATAACCGATATGAGGCCAAGGGGCGCTTGATCGCATTATTGATTTCTGGTGTGGTGTATCTTGTACTTGCGGATCAATTAAGAAACATCGCCAAATTCATGGAACGGCTGAATATCCCGGTGCTGACAGATGCTTTTACAACGTATGCAGACCGCAATTTCCTCTATTTTTTTATTTATTTTGTGCTAGGTGCAGCCGCGGGGTTATCCGTCCAGCACTGGAATGAATGGATTCATCGATTGCGCTGGATATACTGGACAGTGTTTATTGTTCTGGGTCTGCGGTTTACTTATTTATTAATGCTGGAGTTTCAGAAGCCGGAAGGAATCAAAATTACATTCTACACAGTCAGCTTGATCCGCCCTGATATGGCACTCTTTCTGATCGCTTCCATTATGGTCATGTACCAGCTGGCCGGGAAACTGCATAACCTCAGGGCTACACGATTGTTGGGATGGATTGGTGGTGTATCGTATGGCGGTTATCTGATGCATATGTTGATGCTGCGGTATAGCTACATTCCGGATGAGTTGTTTTACGTTGCTATGGGTTGGAACCCTGTCGTCCGAATGATCATCACCTGGTTGTTGGCTCTTACATTATCCTGTGTAGTGACATGGCTTATCTCGCGTGTAAGCTGGGGCAAATGGATTGTGGGAACCGTACCGAAGTCTGTCCGCGATAAATGAATCCATCAACATATGAAAAATTCATAATAGATCACCACAGCCACACAGGAGTGTACAGGTGTACGAGAGTATACGAACACAAGATACAGGAGCACAGGTATTACAGCTTTTACAGCTTTTGCACAGACTTTCTTGTCATTAAAATTCGATCTCACGACTCCCTGAGCCCTGAAATAAACAAACTTTCGAATCAATTTCATAACTCACTAAAAATGGATTTCTGTAACTGGATATAGACAAATTGAACCGTTTCGATCTATATCCAGCCTTGATTGAAGCAGCTAAAGGTATTATGAAATTGATTCTTTTGAATATAAATTAAAATTTCATTACATGAAAAATTCACAACAGAAAACCTTTTTCCGTGCTTCCCCCAGGTTAACGCGTATTCACACGATTTCTTTCTCACCTTCTTTGAAGATGGATAAAAGGCAGACCAAGCGGAGAAAGATGGCAGAACCCGAACATAAGTTTTATAATACTAGATAAATAGGTTCTGACAGGAGGGGAATGAACGTGGCTTTTATGATTGCACAGCGGGCATTTATCAAGCTGTATCTGATTACGATGGTTGAACAGCACAGGGGGTATGGTTACGAGATGCTGGAGGCGATGAAGCAGGAATTCAAAGACTACGGTTATGTACCACCCCAGAGCGAGGTATATCGGGCACTGCATGAATTGGTACAGCAAGGTGTTTTTTATCGCACGAAAAAGCTTAAAGGTAATGATCCAAAGGTCGATTTTCAGGAAATCGTTTTATATCATTTCACGGATGATGGTGCGGAAAAAGCTGAGTTATACAAGAAACAGGTCAAAACGGACCTGGATCGTTGTCTCGGCATGTTACACAAGGCAGAAGAGGACAATTACGGTACGAAAGGAAGATGAGCATGAATAGACAGTTACAGTGGGGGGTACTCGGTACGTCAACCATTGCCAAAAATGCAGTCATTCCGGCGATTCAGCAGTCTGAACGTGGTGAGGTGTTGGCGATTGCCAGCCGCAGCAAAGAAAAAGCGGAAACCCTTGCCGAAGAACTCGGTATTGCCAGATCGTATGGCAGTTATGAAGAGCTCATCGCTGATCCGGACATTGAAGCCGTCTATATTCCTTTGCCTAACCATATGCACAAAGAATGGACCATCAAAGCGGCACAGGCTGGCAAACACGTGTTGTGTGAGAAACCGGCTGCCTTGAATGCAGATGAATCGGCAGAAATGATCGAGGTATGTCATCAGCATGGTGTTCTTTTTGCAGAAGCGATTATGTATCGATATCATCCCAAGCACAGACGTGTGCAAGAGATTATAGCTAGTGGAGAGATTGGCATCGTCAGAGCCATCCATGGTAATTTTACCTGTAATACCGCTGATGACAAGGAGAATGTAAGGTTCAAAAGAGAGATGGGCGGCGGATCATTATTCGATCTTGGCGTGTATCCGATCTCGGCGGCCCGGATGTATCTGGGACAGGAACCGGAAGCGGTGACAGTTCACGCTCTATTCTCGGACGAGTATGATGGCGTGGATATGATGGCGTCTGGACTGGTAGAATTTCCGAATTCGGTAGCTTTAACTTTTGACTGTGGCATGTGGGCTTCAGGTCGAGCGGAGATGGAGATTCTCGGGACGGAAGGGCGGATTGAACTGCCAAAAGTATTTGGCTGGGAGAACAGCGATATTCCACCTCAGATTATTGTGCACACCGATTCGGTCAGCCGTGAGGAACGTGTATCCGTGTCGAATTCCTATGTGCTTCAGGTGGAGACGTTTGCAACGGCTGTGCTTGAAGGAGAGGCCTTACCTTTCAGTCCGGAAAATACCATTCAAAACATGCGCGTTATTGATGCGTGCCTGGAATCGGCTCGAACTCGTCAACGTGTGCAATTGATCGGTTAGATTAGGTCAGGTCAGTTTAAACATACTAGAAAAGTAGACTCCATCTTCAGGGATGAGAGTCTTTTTTTCTGTCTTAAAATGTTACAATTATAATATTTTACAATTTAAACGTCTTCATTTGATATTTCTACCAAAATGATGTGATATAAATAGTCATGAGATGACTTGTTTACTATAATCTAGCAGAACATACAACTAGACCATTACAGCTTGCAGAACGCATATCGTGACAACGTTCATCTACTTTGAGGGATCGGGAGGCCGGATTGATGAAAAAATTGATATCCACCGCATTACTGGCATTGTTGTTAACGTTTGTTTTCCTCACAGGTTCACAGTTCACTCCAGTCGCACAGCAGAAGGCATCTGCTGCAACATGTACCATCATCAATACGTTTACAGGTGTAGCAAATTATTTGAGTGCAAATGGAACGTTGCCATGTAACTTTATTACCAAATCACAGGCAACAGGACTTGGCTGGGTAGCGTCAAAAGGAAACTTGGCTGTAGTTGCTCCTGGGAAAAGCATCGGTGGGGATACATTTGGCAATCGGGAGGGGCTTCTGCCTTCGGCCAGCGGACGTACATGGCGCGAAGCGGATATTAACTATACTTCCGGCTTCCGTAATTCGGATCGGATTGTGTACTCCAATGATGGACTCATCTACAAAACGACAGATCACTATGCATCCTTTACACGTTTGAAATAGAGGAAGGAGCAGCCATGAATACCGTGATTCTGGATGGAGAAGACTTTGCTAGTAGCGTTGAACTTCATCAACAATTAAAGGTTAAGCTTAAACTGCCGGATTTTTATGGCGGTAATCTCGACGCTCTGTGGGATTGCCTGACGGGTACAATTGAACTTCCACTAGAGTTAAAATGGACCAACTACCAAATCAGCGAAGAACGACTGGGGAATGAAGCAGGCCGGGTACGTGATTTGATGTTGGAGGTACAGGCTGAACAGGCTGGATTTCAATTGCTTGTTGAGAAGTAGGTAGCAAATAAAGACAGTTCAAATACAATACGTCCAGCCGAGCAGACCACATGTGGTCTGTTTTTTTTGTGTTATAGGAGGTTGTTCAAAAAGGTTGTCCCAAAAGTCCCTGTGTTGATTACGAATTCTCTGAAAGAATAGCGAGCTATAACTTTGCCTATTTGTCGTTAAAATTATTTTCACGGAGGTATTGATTTCTGCATAACTTACGTTAAAATAAAATTAACATGAAAAATATTTTAACGTTGAGGAGTGAAAAGGGATGAGCGATAACACAGTAGTTGGCAAGCAAGGTATGGGTGAGTTAATACGAATCAGACCGTACATGCAATTTATGCTTAGTAAAGTTGTATCCAGATTTGGTGATTCGATTGACTCGATTGCCTACAGTTGGATGGTGTACATTCTAACCGGTTCGAAAGTGTTGATGGGTACGTTGCTGGCGGTGAATTTTTTGCCCAATATCCTTCTGGGTCTGTTCGCCGGGGCTTTGGTTGATCGCATGTCTCCCAAAAAAGTGATTGTGATTACGAATACGGGTCGCGGGTTGTTGGTGGGTATTACAGCTCTGCTGTTTGGATTGGGCCAACTTGAAGTCTGGCATCTGTTTGTCATTACAATTCTGAATTCTTTGCTGGAATGCTTCACTAGTCCTGCAGAAGTGTCCAGTGTCCCCCGATTGCTTCCCCCATCAATGCTGCTTTCGGGTAATGCCATGTCCTCTTCCGCAACCAGAGTAGCCGAACTCGCAGGACTTGCAGTGGCTGGTGCCCTTATTGCTACAATAGGCATTGCCTGGACGATCCTGATTGATGCGGGGTTGTTTGCGCTAAGTGCTTTAATTATGAGCCGAGTAGGCTACCCTGAAGTCATAACATCTGCTAACAATGAAGATAAAACATCAACTGAAATGAATTCTCATCCATCCGACAAAAGTAGCATATTTTCCGAAATGGCGGAAGCTTTTCATTTTCTCCGTAAACATGCCTTATTGTTAATTGTCTCCATCCTGTTTGCCTTCGTTAATTTCTGCCTGATGCCGTTTAATGTTCTTCGTACACCTTATGTCATTGAAACGCTGCATGCTGGCGCTGGGGGATTAAGTCTGCTTAGTGGGCTGCTGGTGGGAGGTATGTTGCTCAGTGGTGTATGGTTGACACAAAGGGGAGCGAATTATCGTAAAAGTGTGCTGGTCATCAGCGGTATTGTCATGTTGGGTCTCAGTTATGCGATGACGGCACTACCCGCTTACATGACTTCCTTCCAACTGCCGGTTGCAGCGGTCTTTTGTCTAATGATGGGTATGGGGATTCCGCTGGCTACAACACCGCTGGCCACCTATCTTATGGAAGTTACCCCTTCGGAGATGCTAGGCAGAGTGTACGCCCTTCAAAGTATGCTTGTCTTGAGTGTCGCACCACTTGGAAGTCTGGTTTCGGGAGCACTTGCAGATTGGATGACCATGCCTGTTCTGTTTATTGTCTTTGGTATTATGCTTGCCATGTCAGCAGGTATGTTGTTATTTAGCAAAAGTTTTCGAAGTGCTCTGTGAAGATATTCAGAAGTGATCATTAGCCAATTTTCTGTATCAAGTCATTTCTCGCTCGTTTTGACCGAAGTCCTGACGCAACGTTATAATAGAGATATCGATGGACAACAGGTACCCCGGAAATGAGGATACAGGGATGGCGCACAAGGTTCTTTCAACAATTGAAGAAATTAAAATCTACTCCGATCCGTATCGGATACAGATCATGAATATGTTTAACAAGCAGGGCAGACCATCCACTGTCAAAGAGATCGCCGACCAGATGGGTGAGGTGCCAGCCAAAGTTCACTATCATGTAAAAAAGCTGGAGAAAATTGGTCTGCTGACGATCGTTTCCACACGTGAGATTAATGGGATTATCGCAAAATACTACGAACCATTCACCGGAGAGATCCATCTCCGTCACGAAGATGAAGACAAGGAAAACTCTCCATTGAAACAGGTGTTTCGGTCCGAGACACTCAAATTATTAAATGAGATGTTCGAACAGAGTCGTCAGCGATTCATGCATCAGGCGGAAAACGAAGATCGGATGTTTCTCTCGGACATCACGCTGTATGCAACCCGTGAGGAAGTAGAGCAATTGTATAAAAACATCATAAAACTCTGTGAACCTTATACTACAAAAGAGAATCGACAAGGGGAACATGAGGTCTTTCAGTTATTCTCTGCTCTCTCTAAACCTATAGTGAAAATACCTGCTTCTAAGACAAATGCAAAAGAGAAAAAGAAAGCTACGTCTGATAAGGGTAAAGCAACTCCGAAAACGTCTCGATCTGTGTCTAAGCGGCAGGAATCTGCATCATCTGGTAGTGAGTCAGAAGAATAAACGGATGGAATACATGGGTTCAGCGTTATCGCTGGAAGCAAGTAACCGCAAACGTGAGAGACTGCTTAGGAGAAAACTAGAAAAAGCCGCCCAATGGCGGCTTTTTAATGCGTGATAAGGAAGGCTAATGGTGGAGCAACCTATGGAATCAATCAATTTTAACGCTTAACGTTTCAGTTCATAACGAAGTTACATGTTCTCATCGTAACCCTTCACATCACGTTTGGCTGCGGTTGCGGGGGAGTTGGATGTGCCATATTCTTCGACCGCTTCCCAGGCATCTGCGTTGTCGAACTTGCCGGCCCGCTGCTGTCTTCCTTCCCCAGCACCACTCGGAGGCAGGGTCATTACTTCTTCTTCAACGGGCCGATCGTTGCTGATCTCCCGATTAGGTGTGTCGTCAATACAGTAAGCGGTGTAGGGGATAGCCTCAAGTCGTTCGAAGGGAATATCTTCGCCGCACGTTACACAGGTTCCATATGTACCTTGCTCCATACGTTCCAATGCATCGTTCACTTGATTGAATTCGTCTGTTAATGTATCGTCAATCGCCAGATCACGGCTACGTTCAAATGTTTCCGTACCGGCATCTGCCGGATGATTATCGTAGGAGGACAGCTCACCGGTTGAATCTTTCAGCGACTCGACTGGAGCACCGTCTTCCATGCTGGATTCAAAATGACGCTGTAAGTTTTCACGTTGCTCCAAAAGGGCGTTTTTCAGTATTTGATGTTGATCTTTAGTTAATGTACTCATAAGGACATGCTCCTTTCCCGTTGTGGGGTGTAGTGTGTCTTTACCCGAATTGGATGAAAAGCAATCATTTTCGTGAGGAATAGGGCTGTATCGTTTTATATCTGACGGATTATGTGTTATAAAAAATAGAGAGAGAAAATGCCGTATGATCTTTACAGGAAATAGAAACACGGCTTGGCTTATAATGGAGGTTGTCAATATGGATGAACATATGAAACGAAGATTGGATAAACAGAGACAGTTGTTCAAACAATTGGGTGTGCAGCTAGATGCGTTATCGATTCATGAAAAACAATTTAATTATAAACTTCGTGGTTATGATCCGGATGAGGTAGATGCTTATCTTGACCTGGTCATCAAAGATTACGAACGTTTCTATGCCAATATTGCAGATCTGATGGACAAATGGCAAGAACAGCAGTTAACGATCCGTGATCTCAAGTCGTCCGCAAAACCGGTGGAAGATCCGACCAAGATTGATCGCAAACAACTGGATGATATTGTGAAACAACTGGAATACAGTGTGCGACAGCTCAAGATCAGAGCACGTCCCGAAAAGGATCTGTTCTCTGAATAAGGTCAGCATGTCCTGGATTATATTAAATAAAGGTGGTTAATCATGAGTACTCATTTTTCGGTCAGTGTGCATTGTTTGTTGTTATTGTCACTCAGCGCGCCTGAACGAATCACGTCTGCACATATTGCAGGTAGCGTGAATACCAACCCTGTCGTCGTCAGACGTATTCTGGGCGGGCTGAAAAAGGTGGGCTTGGTGAACTCCTCTCCTGGAACAAGAGGCTTCTACTTAGCGAAGCCATCAAGTGAAATCACATTAGCCATGATCTATCAGGCTGCCAAGGACGAAGGTCCATTGTTCCCGATTCACGGCAATTGTAACCCGGATTGTGAGGTAGGCTTGCATATAGACGGCTTGCTGACTAATCTGTATCAGGTTGCCGAGGCGAAGGTGGAGCAGTTCTTTGCATCCATTACACTCGAAGATATGGAACGTTCCTGTACTCAGATGCAAGCTGTTCCATCACAGACAGAATAGATTGCAACAAGACGAAGGAAAGGTGGGTTGTTATATGAAAATTGTAGTCATCTCTGACACGCATTGTTCACGTAAATCACGGAAGTTACCGACTAGGCTCCTGGATGTATTGCCGAGTGCCGATCTCATTCTTCATGCCGGTGACTGGTCGGATTGGAGTGTGTACCCATTGCTTAGTGAGTATGCACCAGTTGAAGGGGTAACGGGTAATACAGACCCGTCCGAAATCGCTGAAAAACTGGGATATTCCCGTATTGTTGAAGTGGAAGGACTTCGTCTGGGGCTAGTGCACGGTCATCTGGGATCAAAGGGTACGGAGCAGAATGCAATTCATACCTTTGCAGGCCAGCATGTGGATGCTGTGATCTACGGACACTCACATATCCCGGTGATGCATACCGTGGACAACACACTGGTATTTAATCCGGGGTCGCCTACGGATCGGCGTTTTCAGAAACAATACTCATTTGGCATCATGACAATAGATCAGGGGAAAATACAGGCTGAACATGTGTTCTTTGATCGGGATTAGAGAGATAAGCGCTGGTTGCAAGTTGGACGAGTACAAGAGCTAGAACCAGAACCAGCTACTGAAGTGGCGACTTGATAACTGAGAGGGAACCTTCTCCTTAAATTTCATCTTATATATATGATTATTGTACAAGGCATCTTTGAGCAGAATTCAAATCTGTTCCAGGGATGTCTTTTTTGATTTCTGATCACATCATTCTCTTGGAAGTTATCTCTGAATGGGGAATGTGCTCTGTTCGTTATCTGTCATTCATCTGTTGGCGTTTTCCCCTATGGTGACGTTCAGTGGAGTGATACAATGCCTTTACGACATGAAATGAATACGTTTACATAAGGAGATGGATCATGATGAAACTGTCTGTATTCACGGTGGCTACCCCTGATCTGAATGCAGAAGAACTGGCATCGGCTGCGGCAGCAGCGGGAATTGATGGAATTGAGTGGAGATTCCGTGGAATTCCTGAAGATGCTATATCTGAAGAGCCTTCTTACTGGAGAAATAATCGATGCTCGGTAGATCCGAGCCGCTGGGAGGAACAGGTTCCTGTTTTTCGTGAAGCAGCGTTAGGGAAAGGTAGAAAATCGATCGCACTTGTACCGTATCTGAACTGTGAAGATCTGTCTGCCACCAAGCAAGCGTTTCAGGCTGCGGCTGGTTTAGGAGCATCTATGATGCGTGTGGGTGTTCCTGGATATGATCGCAAGACCAGTTATCCTGAGTTGTATCGTAAAGCCGTTGATTACCTGAGTGAAGTACAAGATCTGGCCAAACAGTACAACATCAAGGCGATTGTAGAGACACATCACCAGACGATTGCACCGACGGCATCGCTGGCCTATCGACTTGTGCAATCGCTCGACCCGCAGCATGTTGGTGTATTGTACGATCCAGGCAATATGGTGCATGAAGGATATGAGAATCATCGGATGGGACTTGAGTTGCTGGGGCCTTATCTGGCTCATGTACATGTAAAAAATGCCGGGTGGTTTGAACCAGAAGGGAAAGATTCACAAAAGGCTAATGTGACTGAGAAGAGCAGCGGAGTGGCTCTGAATACAGCCTGGAAATGTCACTGGACGCCGCTGACTGAAGGCATGGTGGATTGGGTACAGATGGTGCGGGATCTTCGTGCCGTCGGGTATGACGGATATTACGGAATAGAGGACTTTAGTGGTGCCTTGGAATCCAAGGCGATGTTACAGCATTTTGCAGACGTTTTCGCCGAAATTGAGCGTCGTGTGGACGAGGAGGAGCAGTCATGAGTATCGTACGAGTAGCGGTGATTGGTATTGGAAACATGGGAGCAGCACATGCCAGAACGTTGGTGGCTGGAGAAGTACCCGGTGCAGAACTGGTTGCCGTATGTGATGTAAGAAGAGAGATGGAGAGCTGGGTATCCAGTCATCTTCCGGCAACGGTAACCTATTGGCAGGATGCTGAGCAGATGATGGCTTCGGGTACGATTGATGCAGTCATTATTGCAACGCCGCATTATGATCATCCGGAACAAGCCATTCAGGCTTTCCAGCATGGCTTGCATGTCATGATCGAGAAGCCGGCCGGTGTATATACGAAACAGGTACGCAAGATGAATGAAGCGGCCGCAGCCAGCGGTAAAGTCTTTTCCATGATGTACAACCAGCGGACCAATCCACTCTATATTAAACTGAGAGACTTGATTGCTTCAGGGGAACTGGGAGAGGTACGGCGTACCAACTGGATTATTACGAACTGGTATCGATCCCAAAGTTACTATGATTCCGGCGGCTGGCGGGCAACATGGGCAGGTGAAGGGGGCGGTGTACTGATTAACCAGGACCCGCATCAACTGGATCTGTGGCAGTGGACCATCGGCATGATGCCGGTGCGAATGCGTGCTTTCTGTTCGTTTGGCAAGTATCGGAACATTGAAGTGGAAGATGATGTAACAGCTTATGTGGAGTATGAAAATGGAGCAACGGGTGTCTTCGTAACGACTACTGGAGAAGCACCGGGTACCAATCGATTCGAGGTCAACGGAGACCGGGGCAAAATCGTGATCGAAGATGGAAAACTTACGTTCTGGCGACTTCGGGAATCTGAGCCTGAATTCAATCAGCGGTTTACCGGAGGTTTTGGACAGCCAGAATGCTGGAAATGCGAGATTCCGATTACAGGTGTGGAAACGGGTCACCCGGGTCTGATTCGTAACTGGGTTGATGCGATTCGTACAGGCGTACCACTTATTGCTCCCGGTGAGGATGGTATACACGGATTGACGTTATCGAACGCTATGTTGCTGTCCACCTGGACGGATAACTGGGTGGATCTGCCGATCGATGAGGATCTGTTCTATGAGCATCTGCAGGAACGCATTGCTGGCTCAACGACGAAGAAAGACAAGGCATTCAGTGGCAGTCAACCTGCTGATTTGAGTCAAACGTTTAAATGAAGATGTCATATAAGAAGAGTTCATTGTAATCAACATTTTATAAAAAGGATGGGATGACATGGCTAAAGACGGGATGTTCTATGCACCAAAAAGTGTCACAAAAGAGGTCGTATGTGGTCCGGGTGAGTTCACCATTGCTGCTGTTGCGCTGGATCACGGGCATATCTACGGCATGGTTGGGGCATTGTTGGAGGCTGGTGCTACCCTCAAGTGGGTGTATGATCCGGACCCGGCGAAGGTAGCGGCATTTCAGAAGCAGTTCCCACAGGCTCAAGTTGCTGGATCTGAAGCAGAGGTGCTTGCAGATGATGAGGTGTTATTGGTGGCAAGTGCAGCGATCCCTTCAGATCGTGCGCCGCTTGGTATGAGAGTTCTGGCCGCAGGCAAGGATTATTTTACAGACAAAGCACCGTTTACCACGCTGGAGCAATTAAAGCTTGCACGAGAAGAAGTGAAGCGAACAGGCAAAAAGTACATGGTGTATTACAGTGAACGACTGCATGTAGAAAGTGCGATCTATGCGGGGCAGCTCATTGAACAAGGGGCAATCGGCAAAGTAGTGCAAGTTATGGGTACAGGCCCGCATCGCCTGAATGCTGGAGGAAGACCCGATTGGTTCTTCAAGCATGAGCAGTATGGCGGCATTCTCTGTGATATCGGAAGTCATCAGATCGAACAATTTCTGACGTTTGCTTCATGTACGGACGCTGAGGTAGGGTTCAGTCGTGTGCATAACTTCAATCACCCACAGTTCCCGGAACTGGAAGACTTCGGCGAAGCTTCTCTGATCGGGGACAACGGAGCGTCCGGTTACTTCCGAGTGGACTGGTTCACACCGGATGGTCTGGGCACATGGGGGGATGGGCGTACCGTTATTCTGGGAACGGACGGTTATATCGAGCTGCGGAAGTATATCGACATCGCAAGGGAACCTCAGGGGGATCAGGTGTACCTGGTCAATCATGAAGGGGAGTACCGCTACAATGTAAAAGGCAAGGTAGGTTACCCGTTCTTCGGCCAACTCATTCGCGATTGTCTGGATCGCACCGAGACAGCCATGACACAGGAACATGCATTCAAAGCCGCAGAACTCTGTCTGATTGCACAACATAAAGCGATGAGCGAGCGCGTGGTGTGGAGTAGCGGAGCGAAGTAAATATTTTAGGTGAAGGAGAGCAAAGGTTGATTACTATAGATTATCCGTAATTCTTCTATTGTTGAGTGAAGAAAGAGCAGCCCAAATGTTAAACTGCATCCAACAGGTTAGTTATGTCTAACGAATGGAGTAGTTCGCACTGGGGCTGCTTTTTTTGAGTATGTTCGTGACTTCGCATATGGATTAATCTGGGTTATATTATATGTAGTTCGGATATTGCTTGAAAAGAGAGGTATTTACGAAGTTCGTAGAGATGATGTTATAGGAAATCCATGCGAAGTTAATTCAGGAGGGACTAAAGAAGATGAACAAGAAACTATTAGAGCAGTTTGAATATTTCAATAAATTTGTAAAATCAATTGATGATGTGACTTGGCAAAAGTCGATTGCTCCTGGAAAGTGGACGGTGAAGGAAGTCGTGACCCATCTATGGAATTGGGATATATATACTTTAAATACAATGCTCCCACACATAAAAGACCAAGTGAAACTCCCAGGATTCGTCGATCATGATACCCATAACTTAAAAGCAATAGAGAAGGCTAAAGAATTTACAGACAGAGAAAGTATGATTAAAACCTTTATTGAAACTCGAACCCATTTAGTCAACCAATTCCGTGAGGTAGATCATTCAGAAATTCACTTTTTTATAGGCAATGATAAACGACCTTATACCTATGAAAGATATCTAAAAATATTCGTACACCATGATGAACATCATAAGAAACAAATCGAAAACCTATTAGCGTGATTCAGAGAAGACATGGACATCCTATAACATCATATTCACGCTGCGGACATTCGTCCTTGGTTGGAAGATGTGAATACAATAGAAGTAAATCACCAACACAGACTTCATCCTAAGATAAGAGCTATCTAAGGATGAAGCCCGTCGTGAACCTTTGAACGTTATGTGCAATCAGCTTAAATAAGAGAAAGAAAGAGTGAGATAGATGATTCAGAGTAGATATTTATTTGTATCGCGTGAAGGCAAAGTCGTGAAGATCGCTCGTCCTAAAGATCATAAATATAAATCTGTTCCTCAGTTAGCAGGTGAGGACGTACTTGAAGTAATCTTATATTACAGAAATAAAGATAGGAAGCCACATGAGCTGCTGATGGTGGGATTTGATAGATTCCGTTTGGATTCTCAGGGGAATTATGTACAGACAGAAGAGGATAGAAAAAGAGCTTTTCATAATTTTCATTCTTTTGGAATGGCCGATTTGCTTGAAGGAATAGAAGATGAAAAGGAAGACAAGCCACTACCTATACCTGTTGCTCCAATAATTCCAACAACTGCTGAAAAAAGATCATTATACGTTTATATAAATGAGAAACTACCGAATTTTTCGGATGATGCTCCCTATGTAATAGAAAACAAAATCAAAGCTGCTAAAGAGAAGTATGAAGAGTTCAAAAGCATGGCAAGGAAATCAAGAAATCCTTCTAAGTAGTTCGAAGAAGAAGCTGACAACACATAACATAATATTCACGCTGCGGGCATACGCCCTAGGTCCGGCATTCGCCGGACACTCGACATGCGTCGAGTCGTGAATACAGAAACGTTATACGCAACCCCTTAAGAAGGTTAAACCATGCAACCAATTAATATAATAAATATAGGTGAAAGAATACATTTACAACGTAGCAGTTGAAAACCAGGATGAACGGAATATTAGAAGGTGTACCATATAACAATAAATTTTCACATTGATAGTTATGCTCCTTGGTCATCAAGAGGAATACCAGAGAAGCGGATTCATAATAAAGTGCAAACTAAAGAATATTGCTATTATGCGAAAGAGAGGATCAAATGAATTATCATTTTGGTTTTTCATGGAAGGGTCTGATAATCTTTTTATTGCCAATGATACCAAATATATTTCATTTTTTAATTCCTGCGTCAGATATATCAGGAAACAATGCAAATAGCCATTTGATTTTAGATGTTTTGGAGCACGGAAGTCAGGCGATATTTTTCTTTCTTCTGATATTTGTTGTAAGAAAACAAGCATCTGAAGTGCGATGTCCTTATATAATTGGTATGGCAATAATGTTGATTTTTTATTATGGGCTATGGATATTGTATTTTACAGGCAACGCAAACTCGATTATTTTTTTGGGGATGGCCGTTCTCCCGGTAGTATATTTTATATTAGCTGAGATTTGGCTTCAAAATTATCTGGCTATTATACCAACAGTACTTTTTGGTATTGTGCATGTCATTAATACATATTTGTCTATTGCGAATTAAAGGGAGGACAACAATCCTCTTAAATTTTGATTGTGCGTTCAGCATGCATTCTATATCAAGGATTAAGTCTCGATGGTGAGGTTAGAAGTAAGCCATAGCTTAAGGCAGGGGTGTCCGGGGTGTCTAACGTGAGCAGGAATCTGAATGAAGCCATCGGCAAATCTCCGGTCCGAGGAACACGAGCCTCTTATAAGGCTAGCGTTCATTGGATGAAGTTACTACATAAATCAAAGTTGATACTTCTGAAGGCGTACGAGAGTAAATGAGGGGATCTTTCCTATGCGGAACGGATTTGATAGGAGCAAAAGATAGAACCAAAAGATAAAACACGTAAAGACATATTAAATACATAAAACACACAAGACATATAAGGTTGTGGAATCGAAGAAGAAGGGGCAGCGTATAACAATGCATTTTTGCTTCGTCGCTGACGCTCCTCGGTCTTCAAGAGGGATTTCGGAGAAGTGGAATCAGACGACACATCCAACCGGCTAAGTGGCAAAGCCACTCGGACCTCCGGTCCTTCAGCCGTTTGGACGTCAGAAATGCACAACGTTATATTCAATACCCTAAAATCAAGAAGAAACTAAAGAACAGTACTAAAGAAGAAACATATAAGTTAATTGAAGGTGATAATTATGAAAGATTGGGACTACAGTAAGCCTTGGTTCCATGGCTCGCCATTATTTCTAAATGAATTACTAGTCGGAAGCACAATAACTCAAGATCAAGAGTTAGCAAGAATCTTTTCGCAGAAACCATCTATTGTTTCTTTTGATGAGAATGGCGCAAGATTTCATAATGGTAAGTTATGTGGATACATTTACATAATTGATGAGGAAATTATAAGTGAGGATGTATATCCACATCCAGCAACTACCATGAAACCTGGTGAAGAATGGCTCATAAAAAGAGGATTAAAAGTACGAAAGATAGATGAGACGAGAACAAGAGCGGAAGAACAACTTTCAGAGGAAGAGGAGTTAGAATTATTGGAAAAGCTAAATAACAGATAGCCCATAGCTTGGTCACAGAAGAGGGCACTGCAAATAACAATATATTCACGCCTCGGGCCATTCGGCCCTGGGTCAGGCAGGGGAATTGGGAGCAGCCGGACAACCCTGCACTGGCTAAGTCCGTCAGACCCGGCTGTAGCCCTTAAGCCAGTGAGGGTTAGTGAATACAAGAACGTTATCTGTAAGATTGAAAAATGATTAAAACTGTAAAAAGAAAAAGTATATATTATCTAATTATAGAGTTAATTCAATTGCAACGTTCTGTTGCTAGAGGGGAAGTGATCAAGGTGCTAATTTTGATCCTGCTTATAATTATTGTTATGGGAGTAGCAATTATAGATGGGAGATTAAAAAAGAAACTTGAAAATGATAAAAGAATTATTGAAAGATTAGATGTGTTAATTAATGAAGTGAGAGATATCCGTAAAAAATAGAGATATAATAATCACAAAAGAAAATAAAAGCAAAGGCTTATTGTTAATAGTAAATCGCTGAAACCTATCAAATTCAAATCAGATGGAAAATAGGATTGAGTGGACTTGTTTACAAAATGTTAATAAGAGATATTATGAATATCAATAAAAAAAGTTATAATCCAACGTGTAATCTCTACTCGAAGAAGCTCAATCCATCAGATAACATAATATTCAAGCTGCGGCTCCTTTGGAGTCTGGGTCTGCTTGGTGGATCTCGAAGTAGTTTTCCGGCAGACAACCCCTTTGGGGTTCATGAATACGGGACCGTTATATGAAATCAAAATGAAGAGGATATTGGAGAGTGCCCTATGAAGAATTTGATGAATCAAAGCATTATATTGAAGTACTCGTTTTTCTTAAGCTTATCACTCGCAGCTATAATCATTGTTAGTCAATTAATAATGGCATTTATCAATCATCAGTTAACTGTATCAGAAACAATTTTCATCAATATTTTGGTCTTTGTTTTGTCAATAGCATTCTCAGGAATATTTACATACTTTGGCGCAGTGCATAGCTTCAAACAAAGTCAAAAGGAATTTGCTTTTAGTGCATTTAGACGTATTAAAGAAATTGAAGCAGCAGCAATCACTTTGGAAGATGCAGTCTTGAGAATGGAGAAAACACAGCAATATGACCCAAATAGTTTGAAAATAATCACACTATTCCTTCAAAGAACTATTAAATCATCGATCGATGATTGGGGGCAAGTTATAGGTGAGGAACTCAAAACATTAAATATGATAGGAATTAAAGAAGCCGAACTGATGGAAATGGAGAATTATAAGAACCAAATCTTATTAAATGTTGAAGAAGAAAACGTAAAAACAGATGTAATTAATGAAGAAATTTTAGAAATCAAAGAACAAATAAATCTTTTAAAGAATAAATTGCCTCATAATTTTGCTCAACTATTATCTGATGAACAAATTGAAAAGATGAGAGCTAAAATTATGATACCAATTGCAGTTTTACCTGAAAAGCGTCTACAACTACAAGAGAAGTTTATATCTGCACTGAATACAGAACCAGTTAAACTTCATATAAAAGTAAACCAAAAGTATTTTGATGAATTTGTTAATATAAAACCTAATATGTACTTGATTAATGAAGAATTATCATTGAGAAAAGATGAAAAAGGATGCTATTACTTTGAGAATGAAAGAGGTCAAAAAACTGTAATAAGTAAAACTGGTTATACTCCATACAAAATACGGGAACATATTAATATCTTTTTAGTAAACAATAATTTTACCATTGGAGAGATTAAAGCGATAGTTACTGATTGGAAGCCTAATGAATTATTTGGTGAGGTGATTCTTAAAAAGATTGGATAGATTATTCAACGGAGATTTCGACTTCATATAACATAATATTCACGTTGCGGGCATACGCCCTTGGTCCGGCATACGCCGGACACTCAGCATGCGCTGAGTCGTGAATACAGGAACGTTAGACGAAATTATTCTTGAGGTGAAACAATAGATGAAAAACAAGAAGATGAAAAAGAGGAAAAAACAATTCTTAGATGGGCGTATACACGAAAAAAACTTTTTGGGTGCTGTCATAGATAATGAAAACAATCAAGTTCGTGTATATTCCAAAGATATGCTTCAAAAGAGAATTCAAAGAGATTCATTTGGAATAGCAAAATCTTTTGATAAGGTATATTCTAATGAGCTAATTCCCATAAGTGAACTGTTTAGTAAAGCCAACTATATTATCAGCAATAGTTTTTTTAGAGCTAATTATGAGGATGATTCAGTAAAAGTCACTTGTACACAATTAATGATGAATGCTGCCGCTACAATTCAATCATCCGTAGAATTATTAAGATTAGGTTATACTTTACAACCATGTATGCTGCTTCGTTCAGTAATAGAAACGATAAGTACAGTGGCTTATTTCATAATAGAACCCGAAGGACACAAAATATATCAGGATGGAAAGCTTGATGTAAATAAAACTATAAAATACGGAAAACAGTTGATACCAAACTTAGGGAGTTTACAAGGACTGTTAAGTAATCACTTCGTACATATCAGTTCACTGCATTCAGAACTTAACGGATTAACAAAACACACAAAGAATAACCAGCCTACAAGAATAAATTTAAATATGATAATGGTATGCACATGGTGTTTATATGTTACCAGTGAGATTGTATTTTATGATTATTTTGATGAGCATATTTATTGGAATAAGATTGATGAAGGTCAATTTAAATTTGAACAGAGTGAGGAAGATAAAAAATGGATGAGTGAGTTTCTCAAAGAAGAATAACCTCGTATAACATAATATTCATGCAGCGGCTCCGATAAAGCCTTGGTCTGCGGATGGATTTCGGTGAGGAATTTCAGCAGACAACCCCTTCGGGGTTTATGAATACAGGAACGTTACATGAAATATCTACAAATATTAGATACTATTACTTGGAGGAACCGTCTATGTCTAGAAAAAGCCGATATTTTGGAGAAGGCTTGTATGGTCTTTCACAAGCGAGTGAACCAAATGAACTTTTTGAAGCTTGGGCAATAATGAATAATTCTAATGATACAACTGGTATTTTCTCGTTAGATAATTACCATAAAAGTGGTTATCCAAGCGGAATAAAAAAACTTATTGAATCTGAGAACAGCCATATTATTCCTTATTTTTCAACGGATAAGTTGTACTTTATAGAAAATGATTTAATTAAAGAAATGATCATGAATGGAAGTAGTGACACAACATTCAAAGTAGATTATTCAATCATGTTAGATACTAACTATGCTAGCTATATTGATAATTTCGTTACCAATAACGGATGGTCAACAATGACTAACGAAGTATTTCAATCTATAGATATACTTATTCGAGGAGGACACCATTACGATTATTTATTTTACATGATTGAGAATTACAAAAACTCTTTCAAGTTAGAAGGAGAAGAAGACGAGTCAATTAGAAAGGATAAAAGAGCGAAGTTGTATAAAAATTTGGTTAGCCTAGAGCTTTTCAAAAGCATTGATCAGAAACAGTATTTAGAGAGTGGCACTCTTTCTTACACGATTAGTGAAACAGAGGCTTTTATTCTTGCTGACCAAATTTTTAATGGAACCTTCAATGCAAGTAGTATTGAGGAAATTATGGGTATATTTAAAAATATTCATCAATGTATGACTCTATTACTCATTGGTATTTTAATTAGCAAATTTGAGAATAAAGCGGGAGTTCCAAAAAAAATAGATAATTTATTTAAGTTTATTAACGATGAATTGGGAATTTATTATGAAAGAGAATTCATTGTAGCACATCAGTATTTTCTGAATTCAAAAAACGTCAATATGCTCAATAAAATTAATAAAGGCATGAATACTGAGAAATTGTTTCGTCAAATTGAAAATATAGCTTGGGATTTTTCAGTTCCTCGTATCATGGAATATTTTCTTAAGCGAGGGGGAGAGGGACGTTTTTTCATTCCATTTTTTTTGACAAATGATTTTAATTTAAGGCAACTACTGAGTTTATTTAAGGTGAAAGGAGTGATCTTTGATAAAATAGGTGATTTATTCATACCCCTACCTATTTTTAATACTAGTGACTACTTTAAGGAACATAAATGCAACATTGAAATGTATTTCACAGATGACATTAAACAAAAAAGAGAAGCTGTTTACCAGAAAAATTTGAAAGAAAACTTTAGTATTATTAAAGAAAAATTTGAAATGTTAGTTCATATTCTGAAGTGAGCCAATAAGTCATAGATATAGATACTTCATGTAACATAATATTCACGCTGCGGGAATTCGTCCTTGGTCCGGCAAACGCCGGCCACCCAGCATACGTCGGGTCGTGAATACAGAAACGTTATGCGTAACTTCCTAAATCCGTAATAATATAGAGAACAATAACTAATAAGCAATACCAATCAAATGGCTGCAAAGTCGTATTTTCTATTTGCAATAAGGTAAACGTTACGGCAAAATCAATAGTTTCTTTGGTAATTTAGCCCTTACGGACTTGTTAATATAAAGCGAAATATTCAATCGGTACTATATCTGATAATAGATTAATGAAGAAGGGATGAAAAGTTTGAACATTTTTGAAGTGACTATACACCCTATATTTCATCATATTTTTCTAACAATTGAACATCCCGAAGGACAGTATCAGTACATTGGTGACGCGTTGGGAAGAGATTGCATGATAGCTCGATTTACATACGGTTGGATGCGGATGTATGACGGTGATGGTACAAAAAATGCGGATTGGTACACTTGGGAGGCTGAGGTGCTGGCACCATTTGATGGAATGGTGAAATCTATATTTATTAATCCGATAACTAATAAGCCTGGGGAGATCACACCGGGAAGAGCAAGTTCTATTGAGTTTGCAAGAGAAGAAGGTGTTATTGTTACATATGCCCATGTAATGGAGATATGTGTTGAAGAAGGTGACATTATAACGGCTGGTCAAGAAGTTGCCAAAGCAGGAAACAATGGGTATTCAAGACATCCACATATTCATGTAGGTGCATGGATCAATGATTCTCCATTACAAATTCGATTTGACTTACAGGCAATGGGAACTCAACTAAATAAACTAGGAGAGAGGATATATTTATGTTAATAAAGATTTCAATATTGTAAAAGATCTATGTAGATCAAAGTGTTTTACAAAAGTGAAGAGCTATCAAAGGGTTATGCAAGATTAATAATTGTAAGTGGAGCGAAGAACTTGAAAGCAACGCATAACACCATGTTCAAGCATCGGCGCGTCCACTCCTCGGTCCGGTAGAAGTTGAGAAGTCAGGAAGCAGGTTCAGCCGGACAACCCTGCAAGCCTAAGTCTATCGACCCGTTCCCTTTGGTCACTTAAGGCTTTTGGGCTCGTGAACACAACACGTTATCTGACATAAAACTATTACATTTTAGGAGCAAATAATGAATATCACTTTCTCGAAATGGGTTCAATATTATCGAAGAAATAATCAAAACCTCAAATATATTCATTGGGATGACAACTATAAATTAACAACTAATGAAAGAGAAATAATCATTAAGTCAATTCAACAGTTTCAATTAGGAGAAAACTCTGAAGGTAAACATCTAATTAAACGTGCGCAAGAATATGTACATCAGACGCAAGATCAGGATTACTATGAAGCGCTTATAGAATTCATTAAAGAAGAACAGAGGCACGCTAGAGATCTAGGCAGATTTATGAAGGTACAGGGAATCCCACTCCTTCGTAGACATTGGGTGGACAATGTATTTAGAAGATTACGTCAATATGCGAGTCTAGAACAATCAGTCATTGTTCTATTAACTGCTGAGATCATTGCTAAGTTGTACTATAAAGCTTTGCAAAAATCTACAAAGTCAAAAGTATTAATAGATTTATGTAATCAGATTTTAAGTGATGAGGAGAAACATGTTCAGTTTCAATCCGAAACACTTCATAATTTTGCTCAAAATAGAAACGTTCTCTTTAACAGAATAGTTTATATCCTTCGTAGAATCCTTTTTGAAGGAACGCTAATTATAGTGTGGTATCAACATAAGCCTGTATTTAAAGCTGGGGGATATAAACTCAAAAGTTATTACTATGAATGCCGTCATGAGTTTAACTTAACAAAGAAGATGATAGCTAATTCACAGTAGAGGTTTACGTCAGATAACATTATATCCAAGCTTTGGGTCCTGACGCTCCTTCGTTCAGCCCGAAGGGAATTGGTAGGGAAGTGGAATCAGGCGGACACATCCGCATCGACTAACCGCATCGCGGTCGCCCCTAACGTGAATTAAGTCGGTGGGGCGTCGTGGATACAGTAACGTTATAGGAAATCAGCGTATAAAAATACAAAATAAATTATTCAAACTCTGAATAGGAGTGGAATCATGCTGGAAGCGGTTATTTTCGATATGGATGGTACACTATTTCAAACAAACAAAATCTTAGAGTTATCGTTAGAAGAAACGTTTTCTGTCTTGAGGTCTCGTAATGAATGGTCGAGTGAAACTCCAACTCAAAAATATCGTGAAATTATGGGAGTTCCTCTACCAGTAGTTTGGGAAACGTTATTGCCGAACCATTCAAATGAAATCAGACGAATTGTAGACGAAATCTTCTTGGAGAAGTTAATTGCAAATATTAATTATGGCAAAGGTGCGCTTTATCCGCATGTCAAAGAAGTTTTTGATTTTTTAAAACAGGAAGGCTGCTTAATTTTTATTGCAAGTAATGGACTAATTGAATACCTCAATGCTATCGTTAACTGTTACAAGTTAAATAATTGGGTGACAGAAACCTTTAGCATCCAGCAAATAGAGACTCAGAATAAGGATGACTTAGTTAGATATATCCTTATGAAATATCACATCAACAACGCTGCTGTAGTTGGCGACAGGATCTCTGATATCAATGCAGCAAAAAACAATGGATTGAAGGCTTTTGGTTGTCGATTTGACTTTGCCCAAGAATGTGAGCTTAAACAAGCGGATTATATTATTGATGATTTACTTGAATTGAAAAAATATATTTAACATCATGGGAAGTGGAATATTTGTGTAAGTGTTTTGGAAGAAGACGCTGACATCCTATAACATCATATTCAAGCAGCGGCTCTTCACGGAGCCTTGGTCTGCAAGGATTTCGGAGAGGAATTTCGGCAGAACCCCTTTTGGGGTTTATGAATACAGGAACGTTATGTCCCTAAGAGCTTTAAAACATAATGACACTTTTTGGAGGTTAATTGATGGGAGCATGGGGAACTGGAATTTTCGAGAACGATGATGTATTAGATTGGAAGGCAGATTTACTTGATTCTGATGACATCGAATTAATTGAAGAGACGATTGAAGAAGTATTAGAAGAAGATTATATTGAGTCAGATTTAGCTTCCAATGCTTTAGGCGCAATTGAGATCCTTGTAGCATTACAAGGTAATCCTGGGAAAGAAATATTGAATAATCAAAGTAATACAGAGGATCTATATGACTGGATCGATAAACATAAAGGTAAAGGAAAAAAACTCATTTCAAAAGCTAAACGAGCAGTTAAGAAAATTAAGAAGGATTCAGAACTAAAAGAGCTATGGGAAGAATCAGAAGAATACCCAATCTGGTTAAATACAATAAATGACTTAGAAAATCGATTGTAAAGAAATTGATAGCTTTTCGAGAAGAGGGAACTTCACATAACAAAATATTCAAGCTGTGGCTCCGTTCGGCAGACAACCCCTTTGGGGTTCATGAATAAAGGAACGTTAGCACAAATCAGGGGAATGCTTAATTAAATTATAAAGATTAGATAAACTATTAGTTAAGGACGGGGATTTCAATGAGTAGCTTGTTACTAACCTCTTGTGGTTTTTATACTGAAGATATTAAAAATCAATTTCTGGAGTTTATTGATGGAGATATTTCTAAATTAAAAGTCTCAATTATTACAACAGCATCCCCTAGAAAAGAAACTAATAGATATGCACAAAGAGCAATGCAAGAGTTTAAGGACATGGGATTTCAGCATATCAATTTTGTAGATATAGAATTTGATGACCCGCAAATTCTCTTACATAGAGATGTTATATATATCAATGGTGGAAATCCATTTACATTATTGTATTACGCGAAGAAAAGTGGTGCTGATGAAGTTATTAAATCACTGGCCGCACAGAATGTAATTATAGTTGGAGTAAGTGCAGGAACGTTATTACTGGGGCCAAATATTAACATTGTCGATTTCTTTACTCCACAGATGAATACAATGGATTTAACGGATTTTAAGGCATTAGGTGTAACCGACAAGCTTATTTTTCCTCACTATGATAGAGAGGACATATTTAAAGATAGTACTAATAAAACAATTGAAGAGAGAATAGTAGAATTTGAATGCAATAAGAACTGTAAGGTGACAAGGCTTAAAGATGAAGAATATATCTCAATCTTAATGAACCAAGCACATTGAAAGTCGTAAATTCATTGAAAGTAGCTCGAAGAAGCTCATATTTTAGGAGGAGTCTATATGATATTAGAAAAAGTTATAAATAGAATTGCAATACAAAGTGAATATAAGGATTTGGTTGATAAGTATGTGGATCATATCCTTAACGAATTTAAAGATAAGATTCATAGCATTTATATGTGTGGCTCGATTCCCAAAGGAACGGCTCAACCTTTTAAGTCAGATGCAGACTTTACTATTGTATGTGCAAATCCCCAAGATATTGATTACGAAAGATTGTCAAATATCAAAGACAGGCTGTTGGAAGAATATCCATTCGTCACTAAGATGGATACGATCATTTGCTCGATTGATGATGTATTAAGTAGACCGAACGATTGGGGTTTTTGGGTTAAGATCATTTGTGTTTGCATACATGGGGAGGACATTGGTGAAAAAGTACCCCCGATCATAATTTCTCCAGAATTCATTTTAGACTTAAATACAGATACTAAGGAGGAAGTAGATCGTGTACATCGTTCACTTTCTAATGTTAGTGATCACTCAATGAAAACTAGATATATTAAAGGTTACTCTAAGAGATTAATTCGTGCATTATACTCTTTGGTTTTAGAAGATACAGGGGTATGGGAAGATGAAATCATTAAGATGAAGAATGCCATATTAAACTATTGTGAGATTGACTCCGCTTTAGTTGAGTATCTATATGCTTGTTACTTGGATAGTAGCAATGTACTTGTTGAAGAGTTTCTGAGAATTGCAGATGAAGTATATCGCTATTTTGAGAACGCTTTAAATACAATGGCTTCTTCCAGAAATTAATTTGGCTAACAATATATTGAAGAGTTTTAGAATGTAATTCAATGATGCCGGCAACAGCGGATAACATTGTTTTCACCCATCGTACTCCTATACTGTCCTTCGGTCACCAGAAGAAGGAACCAGGAAGCGGTGTCAGGCGATCAACCCTGCACTGGCAAAGTGGCGGAGCCACTCGGCCTACCTACCTTAAGCCATTGAGGCGTCGTGAATGCACGAACGTTATGCGAAAGGCCGAAGAACGTATAAACCATGAAAATTTAAAGGATGAAAGAAATGAGTAAGAAGACATATCTTGTGAATATAGCTTATCTAATTGACTTAACTGACGAAGAATATAAAGAAATCGATGGGGATTTGATTCCTGTACTAGAAAATGAAATTACAATAAGGAGAGATTTGAAATTACATTGGGAGAGCAGTTCCTCTGTATATCTCGATCCAGAAGCAATGAATTGCGGAAGATGCGCAAAATGTAATTCATGGGCAACTGATAGAGAAAAGCCAAATCATATTGATGAACTCAATAACGGAGCTGTTGTTGAAGGGCAATTACTTTGTGATGAGTGTTTGCCAGAGGAGCATAGATGGGCCTTCTAAAAATGGATAATGGTTAGTAATTCGCAGAAGTCTGATCCATCTCACTCTTCGAGTCATTCGGAGCTCGGTCCGGCCAAAGTAAGATGAGGATTCGGAGAAGTATTTGGTAGCTGGAGGGAAGTGGAATCAGCCGTACACATCCGCACCGACTAAGCGCATCACGCCCAGCGACTTCGTCTCTTAAAGTCGGTGGGACGTCGTGAATACAAGAACATTAGCAAAAACCTCTGTTAAGAACTGTGTTAAAGAACAGAATCAAATACAAAAATTTTCAGACTTGCGTCATCGTAATTCAAAGACAGTTTATACAGAGGAGTGGGGATTCATGATTAAAAAATCGGAGGAATTTTTAAAGATGATGTTAAATTTCTTCCCTTCCACTAGTACTGATTATAAAAAATCAATTGAGAATCACGGTATGGTATTAGAAACTGTCATAATTGAGGGAATATTCATGCCGGAGATTATTAAGTTATTAAGCGAGAATAGAAATAACAAGCTTCTAGAAAGTATTTTTGATTATTTTGAAGAAGTATCTAATTGCAAAGATGATTACTTAATTAATAGCATTTTTTCAGTTACAGTATTGGAAATATTGGGTAACGACGAAAAGATTCTTCGGGCTGCACAAGAGTATATGGGACCTAAAACCATGCAACTTCAATTAGAGGCTGATAGAGGATTAGGTAGGATTAGATAGAAGCTGATTAACGTGGTGGGACATCGTGGATATAAGAACGGGTATCCAATACTACCAATCAAAACAACAAGCATAGGAGCAATATTATGACAATTATTTTCAAAGAAATAAAAGACATTGATACACAGGCAATTCAAGAACTGTTTCATTCGGTGGACTGGAAATCAGGAGATTTTCCAGAAGATCTGAGACAAGCAATAAACAACTCGCATACGGTTATTACTGCATGGGATGATACCAAACTAGTTGGCTTAATAAATGCATTGTCTGACGGCGTGATGACAGTATATTTTCATTACATGTTAGTGCACAAAGAATATCAATCATTAGGAATTGGAAAGAGAATGATGGAACAAATGCTTAGTCGATATTCTAATGTCAAAACAAAAGTGCTTATATCCTATGATAGTGCAGAAAAATTCTATGGAATATTTGGATTTAAGCCAGAAGAAGGAACTAAAGCCATGTTTATTTCAGATTTGGTATAGCATTGAAGTAAAGATTCCGATCAGATGAGAATTGATTATAGATGGATCTTTTTTTGAGAAGGTCCTATATAAAGCTTCAATTCAGAAATGAAGGGATACCAGATGATAAGTTATAAACCATTTCAAAAATTATTGATTGACAGGGAGATTAAGAAGCAGGATTTATTGAAAATGACGGGGATTTCATCGGCAACGATGGCAAAACTTAATACGAATGAGTATGTATCGTTAGAAGTAATCGATAAATTATGTACGGCATTGGGATGTCAGCCTGGAAATCTATTGGAGCATATAGCAGATTCGAAACTAAGTTGAAGAAATAAATAATATGTTAGTCAAATCAGAGAATCGATTCCGCCGTATAACATTATATTTATGCTGTGGCTTTTAACGGAGCCATAGTCTGCGGGAAGTGTATTTTATGGAAGCGCTCCAGATTACATATTTAAAAATGAACGTCGTGAGTACGGGAACGTTTTGTGAGATTATCGCTAATGTTAAAATCAGGGAGGAATAACAGTGGTTTGATGACAGACTTTAGTTAGATTTAGAATCAATTCTTAGATGTTTTCCAAGAGATAATCTTAATGTTGGTCTCGAGTGGTGATTACAGAAACGTTTTCGTACAGCTTAGTGAAGGTGTATTTATAAATGATCAAAATCCGATAATTGGAGGTTAATTATGAGAGCATTCACTGTAGAAGCAGTTTTTATCGATCGTGATGGAACGATCGGTGGTTCAGATGAAGTCCTTTACCCGGGGGAATTTGAATTGTTTCCATACACTAAAAAATCTCTGGAAAAATTAAAAGTACTTGGAATTAAACTGTATGGATTTACGAACCAGCCCGGTATTTCAAGAGGTGAAGCTACAAAAGAAGCATTTGTTAGAGAAATGATAGAATTTGGCTTTGATAATGTTTTTATATGTCCGCATCAACATACTGAGAGATGTGAATGCCGCAAACCGAACCCAGGAATGTTACTTGACGCTGCTAAGAAAAACAATTTAGATTTAAGTAAATGTATTGTAATTGGCGATCGATGGTCTGATATTTTAGCAGGTCATCATGCTGGATGCAAAAAGGTATTAGTTTTGACTGGAGCAGGGAATGAAGCTTTAAATAAATACAGACATAAATGGTCAAACACAGAAGCGGATTTTATTGCAAGTGATTTCGAAGAAGCAGTTAATTATATTATTAGTCTGGAAGGAACGATTGAAGCGGACCTAAGATAGGAACTATCTAAGGTCTGCTTGTGTTGTGAATATGGGAACGTAATATAGATAGATACTAACAGAAAAACTTGGAAAAGAGCCTATAAAAACTATGTTAGATGTAGAAATAAGACATTTAAGAATAGTAAATTTGGATTTTATTTGTATGATTATTAAAAAAAATAATTTTATAGGATGAATTAGAATGAAATTTATCGTTTCTGCTAGTGTAATCGTTCTCAATGAACATAATGAGATTTTACTCATGAAAGGTCGAAGAGGCTGGGAAATGCCTCAAGGTTGTGTTGAAGAAGGAGAGACTATTAGACAGGCAGCAGTTCGAGAAGTGAAAGAGGAAACTAATCCATACGACACTCCATAAGCTCTGCATTATGATAGACTCCACCTTAAAGTCGCTCTTCTCTTGGTTGGTGATGTTCTAGACAAACACCATTCGACCCAAGATCGGGGCGCTTTTTTATATGATTGTACCTTCGTAAGTCAGGTTTAATTGCGCTAGTTTTCTGATTGTGATTAATTTAGAATAATTAAGTATGTGATAAAAGATAAGGAGGGTTATACATGAATATGAATATCTTCATTATTGAGGATGACCCTCTTCTCCTAGAGGCACTTAGAGAAGGGTTAAGTCAGTGGTCATATGAAGTAAGTCACCCAAGTGATTTCTCGCATGTGATGGATTCCTTTGTAGATCATCGGCCTCACTTAGTGATTATTGATATACAGCTGCCCAAGTTTGACGGCTTTCATTGGTGTAGAGAAATACGTGCCGTGTCCAAAGTTCCGATTATCTTTCTCTCATCAAGAGATCATCCGACAGATATGGTGATGGCCATGAACTTAGGGGCGGACGATTACGTTCAGAAGCCTTTTCATATGGATGTACTTCTCGCCAAGGTTCAGGCAATTCTTCGTCGAGCGTATACATATGAAGAAGCATCCTCTGATGTAATGGAGTGGAATCAAGCGATTGTTGATTTGAAAAGTTGCGAAATTCATAAGGATGGGAAAACTATTAGCCTGACAAGAAATGAGTTTTTTATTCTATCAATATTAGTAAGGTCCAATAACAAGGTCATCTCACGTCATGAACTGATGAAAAGGCTCTGGGATGATGATCAATATATTAATGACAATACGCTCACTGCCAACATCACAAGGTTACGGCAACAGCTCGCTTCTCTCCATTTAGCCGAGGGAATTGTAACTAAAAAAGGTCTGGGGTATATGGCCGTTACGCTTTAGGAGGTTTCACATTGTTCATCGCTTATCTCTTTTATAAAAAAAGTTGGATCAGCACAATAGGGTTATTGCTTCTGCTCACGAATGCTTTGATACAATTTGACGCCGGTATAGATGTGGAGCCTCATTCCCTTATCTATTTAAATACATTGTTTCTAACCATCTGTATTATTTTTTTGATATGGAGATATAAGAAGGAAACAGCCTATTATAAGTCTTTGCATACCCTTTTTAATGATGTGGGAGATGATTGGTTTGAAAGCATCCCGGAACCCCAACGTCGTTTTCCTGACGGGGTGATGTATACCCTTTTGCAAAACATTCATGAGTATGATCTAAACAAACGTCGTGAGGACCAGTTAACTCAACGAATGGATCATGATGACCTTTCCTCATGGGTTCATGAAGTGAAAACGCCCCTTACAGCGATGAAGATCATCATGGATGGTCACCGTTCTAATGAGTTAGTACAAAGGTTAAATGCGCCCTGGTTGAGAATGCACTTATTGATCGACCGGCAGCTTTATATTTCGCGATTAGCTAACTTAGACTCAGACTTGCTCCCGGACAAGCGGAAAGTGCAAGATTTGATAAGAGAAGAAGTGCGTGAGCTATCAACATGGTGTATGGAAAAAAATATAACCATCGAGGTGACGGGGAATACCGCTGCTACCGTGTACACGGATAAAAAGTGGTGTGGATTTGTGATGAGACAGCTTTTAACAAATGCGATTAAGTACAGTCCAACAGATGGTAAGGTATCCATTCATATTGATCTCCAAGAAAATGAAAATGTCATGGTATCGATTATGGATGAAGGACCCGGCATTCAAACACATGATCTGCCACGTATATTTGATAAAGGCTTTACTGGGGAAAATGGGAGGGTTCAGCACTCGGCCACTGGAATGGGACTTTATCTTGCAAAAGAAATAAGCAAGAAATTACACATTCGACTTGAGGTTGCTACAGCTGTTGGCGAAGGTACATCGATTGGGATGATATTCTCTAGTGACAATCCATTTGAACGGATTAGACGATCACCCCTGAATAATAGGCATGAATGAAGCAGTTAGGATATGTAAACCTGACTGCTTTTTATTTTGGCAAGGTGACAAAAATATCACATTGGGTCCCATTTTATCACCTAAAGCTTACGACCAAGAGGCATAAAAGAATTACACTGTGTATAGAACAACTTGATTGGAGTGTATGGGATGAAAGATCAAATCACACCGAAGACCGTTTTACTTGCTGAGGGACTACGTAAATCATATGGTTCAAAGGGAAATGCTCAACAGGTGTTACAAGGCATCAACCTTCGCGTGACAGAAGGAGAGTTTGTTGGCATTATGGGACCTTCAGGCTCAGGCAAAACCACCCTTCTCAATACTTTAGCTACCATTGACCGTCCCACGGATGGAGAAATTTTCATACAAGAGTACGAGATTTCCAGAATGAAGGATAGACAGCTTTCAGATATTCGTCGTCAGCATTTAGGTTTTATCTTTCAGGATTATAATTTGCTTGATACGTTAACGGTCAAAGAAAATATTTTGCTGCCGGTGTCTTTAACCAACATGAGCAAAATCGAAGCAGAACATGAGTTTAATGAGATTGCAGAGATTTTAGGCATTAAGGAATTAGCGGATAAGTATCCTACTGAAATTTCAGGCGGCCAAAAACAGCGTACCTCTGCGGCAAGAGCGTTAATTCATTCGCCTTCGCTTGTTTTTGCGGATGAGCCTACCGGTGCTCTGGATTCCAAAGCAGCCTCTAATCTATTAGAGAATTTACATGAGATCAACCTGACACGACAAGTCACCATTGTTATGGTTACACATGACCCGCTGGCATCCAGTTATTGTAGCCGGGTCGTTTTTCTGAAGGATGGAAAGATTTTTGCTGAATTGTACCGGGGAGAGAAAACGAGAGAAACGTTCTTCAAAGACATTCTGGATATGCAGGCCGTTCTTGGAGGGGGCAGCCCGAAATGAACATCTGGAAACTGGTGATGCGCAGCACGCGGAAAAACATCAAGATGTATTATCTTTATTTTTTCGCGATGATTTTCAGCATCAGCTTATATTTTATCTTTTCGACCCTGCAAAACGATCAAACCGTCATGGAAACCGTTCAAACCAGCGTAAACTTCTCAACGGCTTTTCAGATCGCAGGCATATTGCTTATTCTCATCACCATTGTGTTTACGATGTATGCGACGAATATTTTTATCAGAAGGCGTAGCCAAGAAATCGGATTGTATCAGTTAATTGGTTTGTCCAAGGCTTGGGTCGCTCGGGTACTGATCCTGGAGCACACCATACTTGGCCTGGGGGCTTTATTGATCGGAACATTTGTTGGAACCATGCTCTCACGACTCTTTCTCTTGCTGTTAATGAACCTGTTAGGGCTTAATGCCAAGTTTGGATTAACCTTCTCAGGTCAGGCATTTATTCAAACGATTGCTGTATTTACCTGCTTGCTTGCGGTTACAACCTTACAAATCATATGGATAGTATATCGCAATACATTGCTGCAATTGTTTCAGGCTAATCATCAAAATGAAAGTTTTGTCAAACGCCCAAGCATCGTGTCAGCCATTTTAGGGGCAGCCGGAATAGGTCTGATCGGGTTTGGTTATTATGTGTCAACTCTTATTGGATACACTGCAGATGCGCTGATTTTTATCATGTTAATTGTTCTCGTCAGTACCATACTTGGAACCTATTTAGTCTTCCATACAACCATAAGTTGGATATTATATGTTTATCGAAAAAGGCAAAATGGAAATCTCGGCCTGGTTAACAGTCTCTCGATCGCATCTCTAATGCACAGAATGAAAGGTCACGCCAATTCGTTAACCTTAATCACGATCTTGTCTGCGATGACCATTACAATGATTTCACTATCCTATTCCTTATATTATTCCATTGAAAAGGATGTAAGATTAGCGATGCCTTTTGATTTTGCAGTAGAAAATATGCCTGAGGAAGCCGCTGTGATCACAAGTAAGTTAGAAGAGGCACAGATTGAATTTGATTATCATCAAGTGGATGCGATCCGATTTCATGGTGCATGGGTGGATCAGAATCAGAATTCAAAACCAAGCCATCGTAACAGACCGTTTTTACTTTTCTCAGCAGAGCAGATGGCACAGGTTGGATTAGATCTGAAGCGTCCCCAAGATGGTGAAGCCATCTATCATAGTTCGCGAGCCATTATAGAAAGCATGGAGGTATTATCTCCAAAAGAGGTGCAGTACGCTTCAAACGATGAAGTTAATCTAATAACCGTCTCGAAGTCTGAGCTTAATAATGTGATGAATTACATTCTTCATGGCTATCAATTACTTGTTTCTCAAGAAACCTTCGAGCGAATGAGAGACAGCATTCAGGAGGATGAATTCAAAGAATTGGTGACATTTGAGGTGTTTAACGTATTGGATACGGAGAAAACAGATATCGCTTCAGATATCTTTCGAACGAGCGTGGACAGTGACCTGTTACTCAGGGACTTTTATTCCACATACGAGGGATCACGTCAAAACTTCGGACTCCTCATTTTCATTGCCGGTTTTCTAGGCTTGGTATTTATCCTTTCAACGGGAAGTATCTTGTACTTTAAACAAATGACCGAGGCCGAACAAGAGAAACCTCATTATCGGACACTGCGCCAACTCGGATTTCAAGTAGACGATATGATGAAAGGCATCATCCGTAAACAGCTCTTTATTTATTTAATTCCGCTTGGCATTGGGCTAACTCACGCTGCTTTTGCCTTGAAGGTAAGTTCCATACTCATCGCTACAAGTATGCTTACTCCAATCCTCATTAGTATGGCAGCTTATATCGTGATCTATTTAGTGTTTACGGTCGTTACCATTCGATATTACAAAAATATCGTTATCAATGCTCTATAGAAAGGAAGAACAATGATGAAAAAAAGAAACCTTTTTTCTTTTCTCGTTGCTATCGTTATGATTGCTGGTCTCTATCTCTTCATGCGTGAGCCATTTGATCGTTTTAATCCAATGATTAAAGAGGAACATGTGTATGTTAAGGTTCAAGATGAACCTGTAGATGATGACGGCAGATATAAGTATAAGGAGCAGGGGGTCACCGAAAGTGGAGAGACAAAACGAGTGGTATTCAGCACCAGTACCAGACTCGATCAAGGCACATTTTTAAAAGTACTCGCCAAAGGTACCTACACAGCAGACTATAAGTTTATCAAAGAGGATGAAATGCCATCGAATTAAAGAGAGGGAGCGTTTTATCCATTCTTACGAAGGATGTATTGCAGTAGGCCGAATTTCCGGGGTGAGATGAACGGAGCCTAGGCCGCTTGGTATCTTGTGAAATGACTAAGGATACAGATATGAGAGTAGTTTAATATAAGGAGCAGCCTGGGAACAAAGGTTGCTTCTTTTTTTTGCTTTTACACTTCGTAAATGGAACATTGTGGGTTATATTGGATATGATTTGGTACTATAGTAGAGAAATGGAGAGGTGGACAACTTTGGATGAAAAAATACGCTTTCCGATAGGACACTTTGAGCCAAGTCTTAAATTCTCTAATGAGGACCGAATCCATATTATTCGTCAAATTCCCGGAATTACGAAGACCTTAAGAGAGATTACACAATATCTCAATGATGAACAACGTTGTACTCCTTATCGTAATGGCGGTTGGACAATCACACAAATTGTGCACCACCTGGCGGACAATGACATGAACGCTTATATCAGATTTAAGAGAGCCTTGACTGAAGATGAACCGATGGCAAGCTCATATCGAGAGGATTTATGGGCATCATTACATGATTACAGGAATACGCCAATCGAAGATTCAATTTTGCTGATGGAGATACTGCACAAGCGATTCCTCACGTTGCTGCAAGGGCTACATCCCGATCAGTTTAGACGAAAACTCCGAACAGAAGTGTTAAGTACAATTTCATTGGATATCGCGATTCAAAGATTTGTATGGCACGGGCAGCATCATATTGCTCAAATTAAATCTTGTATAACATCGCAGAGGTGATAGGGTCTTATCTCAGGTGTGGAGGTAACATATGGGGAATTGTGAGTTGAATTTCTGAGGAGCCTTGGTCTGTTGCTATCATTTACCGGGGATATGTATGTAAACGAATTCAGAACAGGATTAGTGACTGCACTTGAAATATAAAGTCAATTATAAGAAAACTAGATTAGGGGATACGGATGTTGATTGAAGATGAAAAAGTATACCCTGATTGCGCAGTTGAAATTAGAATAGTAGACGTTGGCGGTTTAACAAAACCACAGCTTATACAGAAACTGGACCAACACTCTATTTTATTGAATAAATATGGAGAACAGTTGTTAAATGATGAGAGATTTATAGTTTCCAGTACAAAGCGAAGCTTGCAAACGGTTGAGTGGACCGTCAGACAACTTGGATTTTCGGATGGTGCTACGACTTTTCAGCTCTTTCGAAGAGCAAATGATCTTGGGCTAGAATGTTGTCCGGTTGAGTTAGGACCTTATCTAAGAATGCAATGTTTGGATCAGCCTGAGATATGTTCTACCAATATTTCAGAGGGTAACAAAGCTCCGTCCGGCTCCATTACGATAGCATCTGCAGCCCTTACGGAGGATAATGAATTTCCAAAAGGTTTTTATCTCAGACGAATAAACGACAAGTTATGGTTACGAGGATATCTTGCCGACGATTTGCATATTTGGAGTCCTCATGATCGTTTTATCTTCTGTAGGTCTCAGCTTTCTATAGCATGAAGATCAGAAAGGTATTTTTGAAAACAAAGGAGTGAAAGACCAATGGATATCAAAAACAAAAGCGGAGATGTGCTTGGAAAAATTCAAATTGAATCCTTACGCAATAATCATGCGATTGACCGAATCGTCTTTGACTTAAAGCCTGGTGAGGGGAAGGCGATTTATACCGCAGATGTTATAGAAAATCAATTCACGCAACAGACCAATTATGCACCCATTCCATGGGAAGACGGTTTGAAACAATTGCAACGGCATTACTCTCCATGGCAGCCGAAATTTCCGATTGATTCTGATATAGATGCCATTCATGTATTTTATGGATTTGATAATTTAACTCCGCAAGAAATTGATGAAATGATTGAAGAAAGTAACAGGTCAGGCAGAAATGTAGTGATACGCGACTTGAAGCCCAATAAGAGGGTTGTGGGCATCAGCATCACCTATAAAGAATACGGTGGTTATAAACTTAATATTTTCGGGACAACAAAGAGCCGGATCGCATTGTCTGATCATGATGGTACTAAGGTTAAACAGGTAGCCATACGTGGCGTCCAAGCATTTTATATTTTCAATAACGAAACTTCCCAATTGATATGGATCGAAGAGGATGTGCATGGGAAGGCGCTACAATACGAGATCATTGGTAGAAACATGTCAGAAGATCTTGTGATGAAGATTGCGAAGTCAATGAACGGATAAATTTTATATTATAACTGTTCTAAAAGGAGTTTCTATGAATCGGACGATAATGATTAGCGATATTCATGGCTGCATTGATCCATTTAATCAGTTATTGGATGATATCAATTACAATTCGAAATATGATCAACTAATTTTGCTCGGTGACTATGTGGATCGAGGTCCTAACAGTAAAGAAGTGGTCAAAGAGGTTATCAGATTAGTAAAAGAAAATCATGCGATCGCATTAAGAGGTAATCACGATCAAAGATTCGTTGATTTTATAAATGAGGGGAGTTCCGTAATTAAAGCGAAGTTTATTGAACATGGTGGTATTCAAACACTTCAGAGCTATTGTAATATTGAAGGCGCAATTTCTGATGAGATGTTGGATCAAGCGAGAGAGGCAATAAAAATGGATTACGGTCATCATATTAATTTTTTGAGTGAATTACCTCTATACCATGAGGATGAGACACATATTTACGTTCATGCCGGATTAAACCCCGATTACATAGAATGGTGGAAACAACCAGATCATGATTTTATGTATATCAAAGATAAATTTATTCATCATACGTTCACCAATCTACACAAAAAGATCGTCTTTGGACATACAAGAACGATAGACATTCATGGATCTGCGGATGTTTGGTTTGGTGAAGACAAGATAGGCATTGATGGTGGATGTGCCTATGGAATGCAGCTGAATGGTTTGATTTACCAAAATGGTTCTTACGTAACTTTTGATTCAAAGTTTAATCTGAGTGAGGTGCAACGATGAGTTACAAAACTATTCTCATAGATCAATTAAATGCCTGTTATCATGACAAGAGCTGGTTTATACCGCTTCATGATATTTTGACAGACCTCAATGCGGCGGAGGCCGCTTATGTAAAGAATGAGGTGGAGCACTCCATCTGGGCGATCGTCAATCATCTTATTTTCTGGAATGAGAAGTGGCTTGAGAGATATATTGCCGAACAGGTCGACGGGCAGCATTCAGTGAATAATGAGGATACATTCGAGATAGATCCGTCTAACCTGAATGATGTGGAGTGGGGCAAGACATTACATAGACTAAAAACCGTCTTTGGTGATTGGAACAGGGCACTTGAAGATAGCGAAGAACATAAATTGACTCGTGAAATCCCTTCCTATTTCAACGCGCCATGGTGGGGAGTTGTATCAAATCTATGTATTCATAATGCCTATCATATTGGCCAGATCATGCTGCTCAAAAAATCAATGAAACACACGTAGTACATGCTGTATTACGTTTATAAAATTATACTTAAGCAAGGAAGATGACTATCATGGAAAAAGGCAAAATTATATTTTTGAACGGTGTAACCAGCTCTGGTAAAACTTCAATTGTCGAGGCGATGCAATAATACGATGATCCGTTTTTCTATGTTGTGGCTAATGATTTATTTGAAAATACGATTGGTGATAAACATCTTCAGACGGATTACTGGAAGTATCTGAGTGAAGCGATTGTAATGATGTATCATACGGCAAAAGTATTTTCAGACCATGGAAAGCATGTTCTGATTGATGGCATTCTTGTGGAAAGACCGGAGCTCGCGCCGCATTATGAACAAGTCAAACAGATTTTTGAAGGGTATCCACTGGATATCGTTGAGTTATATTGCCCCCTCGACATCTGCCGTCAGCGGAACATCGAACGTGGTGATCGAAGAGAAGAGCAATCGGATGAGCAACATCAAATCATGGCTTCCGACATTCAGTATAGCTACTCGGTGGATACGAGTCTGCATACACCTGAGGAATGTGCCGAGATGATTATAAATACGCTGTTTAAAAGTGAATAGGGGTTCACTGTATGAATTGAAGAGAATGTAAAAAGAAGCTGGGGGTGTGGATGACATTGCTTTCTGCATACTGGAGGTACTTTTTATATGTAACTGAACATAAATTGAATGTTTTAATCGAGTGCTGGCATGAAGGTTTATATGTACAAGGGCTGCTTCATGATTTATCCAAGTTTTGTCCTCAAGAATTTATCCCTTATGCAATCAAGTTTTATGCGGGCCGTAAAGATGAAGATACAGAACTAAGATGGAAGAACGCATGGTTACATCACCAGAATCATAATAAACATCATTGGGAGTATTGGATTGTAAACAGAACTACAAAAGAAGCTTTGCCTATGCCAAAAAAATATTTTATAGAAATGGTATGTGACTGGAGATCTTTTTCAAGAAAATGGGGCCGCAGAGTCAAAGATTCCAATTTGGCAGAACGTATGATGAACTCGGAAGATGTTATTCTGCATCCAATGACGAGAGAAGCGCTTATGCAGTACTTATTAGAGAGGTGAATAATGATGATCCAAAATGATATGCGGTTTTTGGAATTGGCCATAGGAGAGCGGGCTGCCGTAAAACGAAAAATGCTGAAAGAATGGAATGTTAGACTGGGAATTATCAATACAGCATGGGATGAAAAGTTCATATGATAACAGCTGGAATTACAAAAAGTACGCTCATTAATGATTTAAGAGGCTTAGGTGTTAAGAAGGGCATGACGATAATCGTTCATTCCTCCTTCAAAGCAATAGGTAAGGTTATAGGTGGCCCGGTAAGTGTTATTTTAGCTCTGGAAGAAGCCGTTGGAACCAATGGAACCATTGTCATGCCCACTCAAACAGAACATCTTTGTGAACCTTCAGAGCATGACGCGAACCTGTCTTCAGAGGAAATTGAGTTCATCAAAGACAACATGCCTATTTATTATCCTGATTTAACACCAACCTCGTATATGGGTATCATTCCTGAGGTGTTTCGGAGGCAAGATGGTGTGTTTCGAAGCTCACATCCGCACATGTCTTTTGCTGCCTGGGGGAAAGAGGCCAAACGGATAATGGAAGATCACAACTTGCATTATGCATTAAATGAGAAATCTCCGTTAGGAAAAATCTATGATTTGAGTGGATACATTCTGTTACTTGGTGCACCTACAAATAGTAACACCTCCTTGCACCTGGCCGAATATAAACAGCAGAATTCATTTGTTAAGCCAAAAGTCTGGGGAGTAAAAATACTGGTGGATGGAATTGAGCAATGGACTACATACGATGATATTAACAATGAATCAGATGATTTTGAATTGATTTTTAATGAGTTTAAGATCCAGACTAACGCTGTTACCGAAGGAATGGTAGGGGAATCTGTGAGTTATCTGATACCCCAAAGAGAGATGATTGATTATGCTTTGGGATGGATGAATCGGAACCGAAGAGAGCAGTGAATCATCTCAAAAAGAAAGAAGGGGGAAATGTAATCATGACCAAAGAAATTGAACATTTGCTTCAAACTTTTGAAGAATGGACGGTGTTTGTCAAGACGATGAATCATCTTGAAGAGAAGACCTGGAATTCCAGCATGGAAGAAGGGAAATGGACGATAAAATCCATCGTCACTCATATCATGTTATGGGACCGATATTTTTACAAGGAAGCGATTGAGAAGATTGCTCTGAAGCAGCCAGTTACGTTGAAACATATGAATTTTGAAGAGTTTAATCGCAAAGCTATTGAATTTGGTAACCGCACAGAGACGTCCGAAATCGTAAATAAGGCTATCACGTACCGCCATAAAATTATGAATGACATTCGAGGGTTATCGGAGGAACAGCTTCATCAGACGTATTTAGACGCAGAGGGAAACGTATTTTATATTCCTCAATACCTTAAAGATTTTATATGGCATGACCAGCATCATATGGAACCGTTGAAGAAATATCTTGCCAACCTTGAAGCATAAAGGATTTAGCAGGCAGGGGGTGACACGGAACACAGCATGTTGCTTGCTTTGAATATAATATGTATCCCAAACCAGGGAGGGATTGTAGTGAGTACTCATACAATTGAATTAACTCAGGAAAATCTGATCGGTTCATTTACTAATGAGGTAACCCCCATTTTGAGCGTGAAATCTGGTGATTCCATTCGTTTTCAGACGCTAGATGCGGGTTGGGGAACAGGTGTGAGTTATGTGGAACGCATGAAACCTTTTGATCGTCAAGGTGAAAAAGATGGAGGTCATGCCTTAATCGGTCCGATCTATATCGATGAGGCGAAGCAAGGACAGACGTTGGAAGTTATTTTCAATGAGATCGTACCCGGGAGTTACGGGTTTACTTCCGCTGGCGGATATCCGAACTGGCAGAACCATAAGTTACATCTAACAGAGGTTGAAGAACTGTCGCTGAACTGGACACTTGATCGCCAAACGATGAATGGAACCTGTGAAGTACACGGGAAATCCTTCACGGTATCTCTCTCGCCGTTTATGGGTGTAGTGGGTATGCCGCCAGAGTCAGGTGGAATTCATACGACTTGGCCGCCTCGCTATTGTGGAGGAAACATCGACTGCAAGGAACTGGTGCAGGGAAGTAAATTATATTTACCTATCCCCGTAGACGGAGGTTATCTCGCGATTGGTGATGGTCATGCACGGCAGGGAGACGGTGAAGTCAGCTGTCAGGCCATCGAATGTCCAATGGAGGTTGTGGATATCACGATCAACGTGATTGATGATATGATTTTGACCAATCCTCGTGCACATACGCCATCCGGCTGGCTTACCTTCGGTTTTCATGAAGATCTTAATGAGGCTACGGTTCAAGCATTAGACGGGATGCTCAATCTGATGGGTGAGTTGTACGGACTAGATCGAGTGGAAGCGATTGCACTTGGAAGCGCGGTAATTGACCTGCGTATCACCCAAATTGTGAATGGCGTTAAGGGTGTACATGCTGTCCTTCCGCATGACGCTTTTAAGTGACTTAAGGCCTGTTATACGTCGTATTAGTTGAACTCGGGGGTCGATAAAATGAAAGGCAGACCACAGATCGTTTTAGATATCGCAGGGGTTTTGTTAAGTAATATGTCGTTGACGTGCTGGAAAGATATGAGTGAGGAAACCAACCTATCGGCAGAATCTTTGAAAGTACATTTTGCAGGAATCAAACGAAAGCTCTGGACAGGAATGATGAGGGAAGAAGAGTTCTGGCAATCGTTGAAGGAGATGTATCCCGAATTATCAATAAGCCGAGCGAAGGACATCTTATACAATTCAATTGTTCCCTTACCAGCCGCTCAATACCTTGAGCGATGGAGTGAGTTCGCAGATATCCATCTACTCAGCAATCATTGTAAGGAATGGATTGAGCCGAATCTGAGCTGTTTAAGCTCATTTACCAAAAGTGTAACCATCTCTAATCAAGTGGGTTTATGCAAACCTGAGATTGAGATATACCAACGGGTCAAAACCCTCCTGGCAGCTGGAGAAGAGGTTCTATTTATAGATGATCAAGAGAAAAATTTACATTCTGCTAAGCTACTTGGTTGGAAGACTTTACTGGCTGACGAAGAAGGAGATTGGGTTAATGAAGTTGAGTCATTGCTAATTTAGAATGTAATCCAGAAACAGTAATAGAACAGCATGCATAACTGGCACACCGTGCATAACCGCTAAACTCCAAATTGCTTTAGATGATGATCTAAATGCTTGTATATGCCCTTACCCCATTGCTCGGCTGTTAATTTTCCGAAGAAGGGATGGGGGTGGCGGGAGAAATTTTCTGAAGCACCTTGTTGAAAGATATTAATCTGCTGCTCAAGCTTTTCTTTTTCTGCCATAAACTGTCGTTGGTCATCAATAATGATTGTCGGGATCGTAGACATATTATGGGGCAAGGGCTTGTCATTATAAAACATTGGTTTTGCGAACCGTCCTATAAGTCTTCCAAGTAATCCTCTAGGTGGAAAAGCATTTCCTAAGGGGATATCATGAAATGCTGAACAGTGAGCCAGCATTTGAGAGACCTGCATCGTGCCCCATTCAGGGATGGATTTTTCACTAAGTTGATCCATGCGCTCTGTAATTTCAGCAGCATTCATCGTATCAAATATACTTTTCACAAGAACACCTCATTCCTCCAGGATATAAAATTTGAACTTAAACTATCATCATTCTCTTATTGAAAGGTTTATCCTCTTACTATCAAGAATAATAAGATATGGTAAGTTTAGTCAATGTGTTATAGGAAAATCACAATTGAAATCGGAGGATGCGAACTTGGAAAATAAGGAAACGTTTAATCTCGTAACACATGAATATGAACGATATAGACCCCTTTATCCGAGTGAAATGTTTGATGAGATTTTTACATACCTGAATCTTAGTAAAGAGGGTTCCATTCTTGAGATTGGCTGCGGAACGGGGCAGGCCACAGGCGGATTGGTGAGCAAGGATTATACAAACATCACGTGTATTGAATTAGGCAACAACTTGGCACAGTTCACCGCAGACAAATTCAAATCATATCCATCGATTCAAGTAATCAACACTTCCTTTGAGGACTGGAATAACGAAGGAAAGCGATTTCAATTGATTGTGTCAGGAACGGCCTTTCACTTCATTGATCCGGAGGTCGGTTACCACCGGGCTTGGGAATTGCTAGAGAATACAGGCGGCATTGGACTTTTCTGGACGATTCATGTACCGGTCTATGACCAGCTGCACAATGAAATTCGTTCCCACTACACAGCATTATCCCCTCATCTCGATGATTCGCACTATCCTTCGCCAGATGAAGTTATCCAGGAGCGTAAAGAAATAACAGAAAAATCCGGCTTGTTCACGGATATTGAGGTTAAGGAGTATAACTGGATACAGACTTGCTCCAGCGAAGAATATGTCGCTTTATTAAATACCAACTCCAAACATCAGCAGCTTTCTATTGATGTTCGGCGTTCACTTCTAGAGCGAATCAAACATTCCATTGATGCTGCAGGTGGAACGATAGAGAAACAACATAAGGTTGCGCTTTTTCTAGGGAAGAAAAAGGTCTAAGAATATATGTTTTTATTATTCTACTTAAGAACAGGAGAGAATATATGAGTGATCCGCGTTCAACATACAGTATCCAAACGGCAGTGTTAAGCTTACAAGAGGAATTAGAGAGGTTAAAGATGCAGGCGATAATGGGGTGGTCCAAAGAATTCCGAAATCTAGAATGGTATGGTTTGAAAAATGGAATGCGTCTATTGGAGGTCGGAAGCGGACCAGGTTACATTACAGAGCAATTATTGAACAGCCTGCCGGACAGCGAGCTTACCTCGCTTGAGATTGATCATTCGCTGCAAGGACAAGCCAAAGAACGGCTGAAAGATATTCCTTCCAAGCGATTACAATTTGTAGAGTCTTCCATCTACCAGATGGATCAGCCTGATGATTCTTTTGATTTTGTCGTGGCAAGACTTATCTTTCTTCATTTGAACAATCCTGACGAAGCTGCACAAGAGATATATCGTGTACTGAAGCCTGGTGGCCGTCTTGCTATTATTGATGTGGATGACGGCGTTTTTGGAGCAGTGAATCCTGATGTTCCTGCTTTGCATACGGTATTAATGAAAATTTCGAACTATGTAGCACAACACGGCGGTAATCGTTTAATTGGTAGAAGTCTGCCGCGTCTCCTTTCTGAGAGCGGATACATCGATGTTGACATTGATTCTGTCCTTCAACATAGTGATCTGTTAGGCATAGAAGGGTTTAAGCACCAGTTTAATCTTAATCGTTTTGTACATTTTGCTGAAAAAGGTGTGATCAGTTCGGAGGAATTTGCTCAGCTGCAACAAGCTTCTGAAGCGATAAATCATTCGCCGGAAGCCTATGCCATGATGAATTTCATTACAGCTTGCGGCACAAAGCCATTGACATAGCTGAATTGAAACTAATTAAGGACGGAGGATGGGGATGAATATCGTTCATTCTTTTCAGGAATTAGTAGTTCGAGGGGATCATCAGGGTACGATTGAGTTACTGAAAAACTTCGAACAATCCAGGAAATTGTCTGTCCATGAACGAGGCTGGGTCTACTGGAATATTTCAGATGGTTATGCCTTGTTAAGAGAGCCGGAACCGCTTTATGCCAATCACCGGGAATTCTTCGAATGGGGGAGAAAAAACCTCGCCCCGGAGCAGTTACACTGGATCGTTTCGGATTCGACACAAGCGTTGTCGTTATCTCTAGGGAACTACTTTGATCATTGGATGGATTGGTACCAATATGCTTGCGATTATGCCCCGAAGTTGGATACCAACCGAGGTGTTCGATTCGAGAGCCATCGGGCTTTGGGTGGTTCGCTTTGGGTTTTGGAGAGATACAGTGAAATGGACAGTGTGCTTGAAAATATGAACCAGCTTATACAAGAAGATGAGACATGGTCCAATATTCTTTTTGCCCGAATTACATACAACAAACAGCGTCTGGCCTATCTGCATCATGTTGGGGAGGTTAGAGAAGTAAATCTGCTTCTGGATGAAACGCTGAATTTGATAAACAAGATCGACTGGTCAGCATTAGATCAAATAAAAAATCAGGAAGTTGTAGGTAGCTGGAGACAATTGAATTCATCCAGTAACTCACAGAGAGATGTTCACATCGCGATGAACAATCTGGCATGTATTTTGACAGATATTGAAAAGGTAGAGGAAAGTGTGGGGTTATTCAGACGGCTACAGGACAATGGATATGCTTTGAATGGGTATGCTTTTTCTAAATATGTCTGTTCGGTCTGGAAGTCAGAGGGGGTTGAAGCTGTTAGGGAAGTGTTAGGTGCCAATAAATCTTTTGAAATCGCTGAACTGATTAAACATAGCCCTATGCTTTCAGAGATCGAAGATTAGGTTTGAGGTTGTCTAAAAGAGGACTGAACTTCAAGGACTAAGAAAGAAGGAATGCATGAAGTGAACCATGACATCTTGTTAAACAGATTTCCGAATGTGAACATTGTTAAACTAACAGGTGGTTATACCAATACGACCCTTTTACTTGAGGGAACTGATCCGCAGATGATTGCTAAAATCTATCATGTAGAAAATACAGATGCAAGGACAGAAATAAGCGCGCTAAGGTTGTTAAATCATTCTGGCGTGACTCCGCGAGTGCATGATTGCTTTGAAAAAGAAAACTGGCTGTTTGTTATGATGGATTATGTTCCAGGAATAAACGCACAGAGGCTGCTGGATCAAGATGGACGTGACCAAGGCAGGAAAATTTATGAGCAACTTGGTATATATCTCGCCAGAGACGTGCACACAATCAAACGAGGTGACTGCGAAGCAGAGCTGCCAGTCATAACGAAGTCCGCTAATGATGTGGAGAAACTTGAGTTTGTACCCTCCGGAATCAAAAGCATGGTAAAAGAAGTGTTGGACATTTCCGATCATGGGGAGCAAACTCTGATTCACGGAGATTACGGACCACATAATGTCATCTTATCCAACGATTCAATGTTCATTTTGGACTGGGAGTGGGCAGGATGGGGCAATCCGTTGTTTGATATCGCATGGGTGGTCTGGTTTGTGCATCTTCATTACCCTCACATGGCAAAGGATCTGTCAGAAGTCTTCTTAAATGCATATACAGAACGTACAAATATTGATGTAACAAATGATCTAATTCGGGCATATTCCACATCCAAAGTAATACAGATCATGAACCGAATCAAGAATGCTCATCCAGATGTACATAGGGAATGGCTCCGCAGATTAGAATGGACACTGCAAGCGAGCTTTAACAAGTCTTAATCGTGAAATTTCGTTGAAACGCTGAAATATACGTGAGAGGAGTGATGTGATATGAGAAACAATACAAATCTGAGTAGAAGAAATGAAGTTGCAAGAGGTGTTTTTGTCTAGCGCAGAGGACCCAGGGAAGGGTATCGAGGGATTCCTCTGTGTAATTTTCACTAGGAGGAGTTTCAATTTATGATTCAATTAAAAAGTGTGTCGGTGGATAATTGGTATGCATGTACTCAACTTAATGTAACGGAAGAACAGAAAAAAAGTTTTCCCGCGCCAGTTGTATATTGGATTGCTGAATCCAAAGTAGTGGAAGACTTTCAACCCATGGCCATCTATTTTGATTCGGATCTGGTTGGTTTTGCTGTGTACTCAGATAAGCCCGATCATGAGGATAACTACTGGCTTCTTGCTCTAATGATAGATACAAAATATCAGGGCAGAGGTTATGGAAGAGAAGCGCTTAGGAAGTTGATTGATCTAATGAAAGAATCGCTGAATTGCAAACGCATCATGATTGGACACAGGCCGGAAAATGGTATCGCCGGAAATCTGTATGAATCATTTGGTTTTCACAGCGTAAGTGAAGGGCTGATTGATGGCGAAGTCGTTCGGCTTCTAAGATGCAAGTAGTGCCAAAACACACGCGATTTGGATTGTAAAGGAGGTAGCTTGTCTTTGAAGCATATACACATTATTTTCTCATTACTCTTTATCATGCTGGGAATTGTGATTATTACAATCTCGAAAATGATTGAAGAGGTGATTCCTAAGCTAGGGTATGCAGCATTCCAGTCAGCAGCAGCTGGCAGCTATACTCCGAGTGATTATCAAGTGAATTTTGTACTGAATTATTGGATAGGCGCGATATGCATTTTGGGTGGAGTTATCTGTTTAATTAGTACAATGAATGTTGTCAGAAACTACATTCATGAAATGAATATAAGAAACAGAGCGTTTGATGAAACTCATAATTATGACGACACAAGAGAACTGAAATAGGTTATGATATGACATAAAAAAGAAAGGGCGGATATACATGATTACATTCCAATACTTTGAACCGGAAGATTTTGATAAACTGATCGAATGGAGTGGGGATGAAGCATTTTTGCTCCAGTGGGCCGGCCCTCAGTTCCAATATCCACTTTCCAGAGAGCAACTATCGGATTATTTGCAGGGTGCCAATGATAAGAACACTTCAAATAAGTTCATTTATAAAGTGATGGATGAATCAACTCAGGAGATTGTGGGTCATATTGCTCTTGGCGGTATCGATCGATATAATCGTTCAGGGCGTATCGGTAAGGTGCTACTTGGCGAGCCGTATCAGGGTAAAGGTTATGGGAAGCAAATGATCGATGAGGCACTTCGAATTGGATTTGAAGAGGAGAAGTTGCACCGGATCAGTCTGGGCGTATTTGATTTTAATGTCTCAGCCATCCGATGTTATGAAAAAGCGGGCTTTGTACAAGAGGGACTTATTCGTGATGCGAGAAGATATGAAGATACATTCTGGAATCTAATCGAAATGAGCATATTAGAAAATGAATGGAAAAAATAGCTTATCAAAAGCGATCATCATACTTGAGAGGAGGTTCTCCCACTCGTCATGCTGAGCATACTGAAAAAGCTGACTTTTTGGTTTGTTATTTTCTCGCTAACCGTATGTTTCATTAATCTATCAGGAAATGATGATAAGAATATTCTGATTTACCTAACGAATCCTATAAATCCGTTGCTGAATGACTGGTTGACCAAGATAAATACAAATCCAGAGACGAACTCATTGTTCAGGCCGTTAATATACTTGTTCCATTTGATGTTTTGGGGCGGAGTGGGGTTCATCCTGGATCGGATCATTATGAAGCTAAACCGTAAAGGGTAGAAATAACTACGTGTACGAAAATTAAAAGGGGATGTCCGCCTGTCATCAGAATGACAGGCGGACATCCCCTTAATTGCTTTCTTTCTGATTTATTTCAATGATCCCCGTATCAATAAATTCCTTCACAGGCACACTGTCGCTAGCGAGTAACAGGGTCTCCATCATTTTGGCACCCCAGACTCCTTCATTCTGCGAAATAACGGCAGACAATTGACCGTTGAGCAACCCGTTTTCACTAGTCGGGCTATCACCGAACGCGATTAAATGCCGGTTAAGGCCTTTTGCTTTCCAGATCAGGGTAGAAGCAGAGACAGAAACAAAATCGAGCCCGATAATTGCATTGAAGTGAGGGTGAGCCTGAATCATGTTCTCCATATCGGACATGGCTTGATCTTCATTCCCTTGATGATAACGAACTTCCAAGATTTCGATGTCTGTTTCACTGCGGATATAATCAATGAATCCATTAAGCCGCTGCTGCAAACCTTGCATCTCCTCCAAACCATTCTCGACAAGAATCATGCCTTGATTATGCAGAAGTCTTGTAGTCGTCATCGCGAACTGCTGGCCAGTGCGATAGTTATCGGCGCCCACATAAGCGATTCGATGACTGGATGGGACATCTGACTCAAATGTAATGACAGGAATACCCGCAGCTTGGGCTGCATCAATAACGGGTGTAAGTGCAGCAGCATCCACGGGAGATATAGCTATCCCGTCCACATGCTGTTTGATCATATTCTCCATGATACGGATCTGTTGTTCGGTATTGGCTTCATCAGGTGCGTTTACAATTAATGTAATATTGTGTTTCCCTGCATACTCCGTTGCATCCTTCGTGATCATCTCATAGGTTGGATACGTCATTGGATAAATAATACCGAAAGTTTTGCTCGCTGCAGATTTCTCTACAGGTGAAGTCGCAGGAAGTATTGCAGCCATCTGCTGTGGGCGAATGTGTGCCGAACCGGATGAAACGATCATCGGGAACAGAAGGCTTAGTGTAAGTAAAAGTGCAAATCTGGCTTTATTCATACATTGACTCTTTTCTCATATCTGATGGTCTGGCCTGCGATTCCTCGGTTCCTTGAGTTCGGTATTCTCTTGGCGTAAAACCGGTTGTTTTCTTGAATATATTAGAAAAATAGTGAGAGTCATTGTAACCAACTTTGTAAGCAATCTCAAAGGTTTTGTTGTTGGTTGTTTTAAGCAGCTCCTTGGCTTTGCCGATTCGAATCTGGGTTAGATACTCCGTTATCGTTTGACCAGTTTCCTGACTGAAAATCTTGCTTAGATGACTTGGACTGATTCTGACGTGTGCAGAAATCATCTTCAACGAGACCTGTTCGTTATTGTATTCACGGGATACATAGGCTTTCACCTGATCAATGACATCACTGTATTTTCCAGAGCACGCTGCTCTTCTCTGCCATAACAGGTTAAGCAGGGAACACAGATATTGGGTACAATCCTCCCAGCACGTAATCTTCCGAATCGTCTGTTGCAGGGAAGTAATGTTCTCATCCGAATGGTCACTCATGCGGAACAACTGATTCGCGAGCCGAAACGACTCCAGCGTAAGATCATTCAACAGATAGAAGCCATACGAGGAGGACTTCCAGTCGAAGGACTGTAATGGAGTGGCAAACTCTTGCACAAAATGGTCACGCAGATTGGGGCTGCCGATTTTGAGAAATTCAAGAAACGAATTCCTGTCGAGAAAAAGAGTCGTTTGCTCATCCAGGTTAATGTCATGTAGAGAAGCTCTGTTCTGAAGGGTGAGTCGATTAATATATTTATCCTCCTCCGCTTCCAGATACGAGACATGAATTCCTTGCAGCCGCTCCTGTTGACTGCCAATGCCCAGAATAATATTACATTTGAACGTATGCTCAAGTTCCATACGAACCCGCCCGCGAAGCTGCCCCAGATATACGGATATGCTGTCATCGGAGTGATACTTGAGCAGAAGCACCAACTCGGTCCGGCTTCGAATATAAGGAAGAAGTTCGACGTGGGGATCACGAGTTTCCTCCAGTATGGGAAGCAGCTTCTTCATCAGGGATTCCGGGTCCCGGGAGTCATCTGTTAATCGAACGTCGATAATGACAATTGTATAATACCGGGCCGAGAGTGGAAGTGAGAGTTGTTTGGCTGATTCAATCGCATCGGTTGTACCGATGAGTCCTCCGCACAGATCGGCCAGCAGTTTTTCTTTGGTGATCGTTCGGTTTGTCATGCGTTGATGTTCTTCATCCATTTGTTTGCTGACCTTATGAAGCATTTGGATTAGCTCTGCTGCACTAATGGGCTTTAGACAGTACTCGGTCACACCAAGTCGGATAGCCTCCTGGGCATAGCTGAATTCATCATGACCGCTCATGATAATGATTTTGATATCAGGTTGTTGAGTGCGAACGATGGAGGTCAGTTCCAATCCGTTCATAAATGGCATTTTGATATCCGTAATCAGAATATCCGGAACCCATTCATGAATTAAAGGTAACGCAAGCTCGCCGTCGGGTGCATCCCCACAATAGTGAAAACCTTCCTTTTCCCAATCGATGCAACTCCGTATATTCTCCCGAATTCCAATTTCGTCATCCACGATCATCACCTTTTTCAACGGTTAACCTCCTTGCTTTTGGGGATACGAATCATAAATGTGCTGCCTTCCATATAGGTACTTTCCATTTCAACGCCATAAGCTGGTCCGAAATAGAGTCGAATCCGGTGATGTACATTGAGCAGACCAAATCCGCCTTCCTGCTCGTCATCTTGGGGTGAACGGGAACCGGCCGGCTTCTCCAGCTCTTCACGTAATTGTGCCAATCGATCCGCAGACATGCCAATTCCGTTGTCTTGTACGGTGAGAATGATGCTATTGTCCTCTACATATCCGTGTATGGATATTAGCCCTTGACCGCGTTTGTTCTTGATCCCATGGTAGAGCGCGTTTTCAATCAGGGGCTGCAGCGTCATTTTCAAAATGGGATAATCCTGAAGCTCACGATCAACGCTGATCTCGTAGGTGAGAATATCGTGGTACCTCATCTGTTGAATAACCAAGTAACTCCGCGCATGTTCAAGCTCGGTTTGAATGGATACCCAGTCGAATCCTTTGTTCAGACTCAAACGAAAGAACTTCGAGAGGGCTTGCACAAGTTTGATTACATTTTCTTTTTTCTCTGCTTCAGCCATCCATAGAATTGATTCCAACGTGTTATACAGGAAATGAGGGTTGATCTGAGCTTGCAGCGTACGTAGTTCAGCTATTTTTACCTGTTCATTCTCTCGAATGCTCTTTTCGATTAGTGTTTTGAGATTATCCAGCATCACATTGAAACTTTTGCCCAGATCAGCAATTTCGTCCGAGCCGTGTGGTGTGACTTTGGCTTCTAAGTAACCGTTTGCAGCTTTACGCATCTTGTTCATCAGAATCCGAATGGGAAGAATCAGTCGATTATTCAGGAAAAAATATAACGATATCGCAAAGAAAGCACTTAACAAAACGGTAATGATGATCAATTGGCGAATGCTATTGGCCTCTGCAATGATTTCCTGATAAGGAGCTACCCCGATCATTTTCCATCCGGTCTGTTTTGAGGTGCTGTATACAACAAACTGGGGTTTGGATCCTGCAGACAGGATAAAGCTGTCGTGCTGTAGATGTAAAGGGACCGATCGGATCTGATCCATCATGGTTATGGATGCCGGGGTGACATCCGGCCTGAAGAGTGTATTTCCGTATTGATCACTAATATAGAAAAAACCGGAATCCTTAATGGGGGTATTCGTCAAAAAATCATCAATGAATGAGTCATTCAAATCAATCACGATGAACCCGATGACCTCATGCGTAATTCGCTCTTTGACCGTGGTTATAATTGAAAGCGCATTCTGTTTAGGGTAAGCAAACCCATCCAGCCTGTTATATTCGGCATAGGATGCAGAATGAGGGATGCGCAGAATGGCATCCGGATACTGTATCAGATACTTGAAGTACGGGTTACGCAGCGGATTTCGTTCCAGCTTGAACACGCCTTTTCGTTCACTTATGCCTTTTCCATAAAAATTCACGAATGAGATATTAAGTACCTTGTCATACTTGTAGGTTTCCCGATAAAGATTGTATGTCTGAAGGATGGCTTTGGCTTCCGGGTAGGACTCCGATTGAGAATACAAGTATTGAAGCACTTGCGGGTTCTTGCCCAGTTCGAGCAGCCGTTCCGTATCCTCAAACAAGATGTCAATGTTCCTGGCAAGCTGGTCGGCAACCAGCTGTGTCGAGGCCTTGTTATGATTGGATACGACCGTATAGGATTTGTGGTAAGAAATCAATCCAACCACGATCAGTGGTACTGAACTGAGGATGATAAACATGCTGAGTAATTTAAGCCTGAGGCTTGAAGCAATCCATTGAATGAGTTTCAACGTATTCCACTCCATCTGAAGGGATCAAAAATGTATCATTAGTATAACATGATTTTCTAATATGTAAGAGAATCGCTAAATACTACACAATTAAACAAAGAAATTACACTTTTTAAACTCCATTTTTTGAAATTACTAAATTATTACATAAATAAAGTATGAGACTCCATATAAGCTCGGAATGAAAGCGTTCTATAATGTGGTCACACCACAAGGTGAAACGAAAAAAGGGAGGATCACAACATGCGAACCAAAAAAAAGTGGGGACTTGCCATAACATTGGCTATGGTGATGCTGGTCAGCACGGCATGTAGCAGTACCAATGGAGGAGCAGGCTCCGATAATGAAACTTCAACGAGTGGGAATGGCAGTACACCTGCCAGCGCCAAAACAATTACGCTTGGTTTTTCGCAGGTTGGTGCGGAGAGTGGCTGGCGTTCGGCGAATACCAAGTCGATTCAGGATTCAGCCAAAGAAGCGGGTTATGATTTGAAATTCTCCGATGCGCAGCAGAAGCAGGAAAATCAAATCAAAGCTTTGCGATCCTTCATACAACAGAAGGTGACGGTCATTGCTTTTTCCCCTGTTGTAGAATCCGGTTGGGATACCGTATTGAAGGAAGCGAAGGATGCAGGAATTCCCGTGATTTTGACGGACCGTGCTGTGGATTCGCCGGATAAAACCCTCTACAAAACCTTTATTGGCTCCGACTTTGTAGAAGAAGGACGCAAAGCAGGTCAGTGGCTTAGTGACCAATACAAGGACACACAAGACGAGATCAATATCGTTGAGCTGCAGGGTACAACAGGCTCTGCACCAGCGAATGACCGTCAAGAGGGCTTTATGGAATTGATTGCTTCCAATTCGAAGCTTAAAGTGATTGCTTCACAATCGGGTGACTTTACACGTGCCAAAGGCAAAGAAGTCATGCAAGCTTTCCTCAAAGCACATAAAAAAATAGATGTTCTCTATGCACATAATGACGATATGGCACTTGGGGCAATTCAGGCCATTGAAGCGGCAGGATTGAAACCAGGCGTAGATATTACCATTATCTCTGTGGATGCCGTGAAGGATGGTATGCAGGCTGCTGCTGATGGCAAAATCAACTTTATTGTTGAATGTAATCCGTTGTTAGGACCTCAATTAATGGAAGCGGTTCAATCGGTAGTGGACGGGAAAGACATCGAACCCCGAATCGTTACGGATGAGACGACCTTCACATCGGAGCAAGCCAAAGAAGCATTGCCAACACGTGAATATTAAAAGCAGATTCGTATAACACCGAAAAGTCATTTTTCGACCAGGCTGTCGCTAAATGACTTTTTTCCATAACAAAGGAGAGGGTTATATGGCCGAGCAAGCACCCATTTTGCAAATGACAGGCATCACCAAACAATTTCCCGGGGTTAAAGCGCTATCCAGCGTCAACTTTCGCTTGTTTCCGGGCGAGATTCATGCCTTGATGGGTGAGAATGGAGCGGGGAAGTCGACGCTTATTAAAGTTCTGACTGGCGTTTATTCCATTGATGAAGGAACGGTAACCATGGATAACCGGCATCTTTCGATCTCCGGTCCGCTTGAAGCGCAAAAGGCGGGAATCAGTACCGTTTATCAAGAGGTCAATCTTTGTCCGAACTTAACGGTCGCTGAGAATATTTTCATCGGGCGGGAGCCGATGCGATTTGGCAAAATCAATTGGAAGCAAATGAACAAAGATGCGGAGAACATTCTGCGAGACAGATTACATCTGTCCATCGACGTTAAGGCTCCTTTACAGACCTACTCGGTCGCGATGCAACAACTGATTGCAATTGCAAGAGCACTCAGCATCTCGGCAAAAGTGCTCATATTGGATGAACCCACATCCAGTCTGGACAAAAACGAGGTTCAGCAACTGTTTCGTATTATGCACAAATTAAAGAGTGAAGGTCTCGCAATTCTTTTTGTTACTCATTTTCTTGATCAGGTATACGAAATGTCGGATCGTCTAACGGTGCTCCGTAACGGGGAATTGGAAGGAGAGTACATAGCCGCAGAACTTCCACGCATGGAACTGGTGCTCAAGATGATCGGCAAGGAGCTTGAGGTGCTTGAGGAGCTTCCGAAGGAAGCAGATGCTGCCCAGGCGGAGTCGGGAGAAATGTTAATTACCGCTAAGGCACTTGGACGCAAAGGAGCAATTGAGCCATTTGATCTGGACATTCGCAAAGGAGAAGTCGTTGGCTTGGCTGGATTATTGGGGTCTGGTCGTACTGAGATTGCTCGCCTTTTCTTTGGTGCAGATCGTTCAGATGAAGGCAAGCTGCTCGTTGTAGATACAGGAAGTACGGTCAAGTCTCCGCGTCATGCAATTGATCAGAATATTGCTTTTTGCTCCGAGAACCGTAAAACCGAAGGCATAATCGATGATTTGACCATTCGGGAGAACATTATTCTGGCTTTACAAGCGACACGAGGCTGGTCCAAACCCATCTCACGCAAGAAACAGGATGAGATCGCCGAAAAGTACATCAACCTGTTAAATATCCATCCGAAAAACCCGGAGCATTTAATTAAAAATCTGAGCGGCGGTAATCAGCAAAAGGTGTTGCTTGCACGGTGGTTGCTGATGAACCCCGATCTGTTGATTCTCGATGAACCTACGCGTGGAATTGATATCGGTGCAAAGACTGAGATACAGAAGCTGGTGCTCTCTCTGTCGAAGCAGGGAATGGCCGTGCTGTTCATTTCGTCCGAGCTGGAAGAAGTGATTCGTGTCAGCCACCGGATTGCCGTAATCCGGGACCGCAAAAAAGTGCAAGAACTTAGCGGGGATCAGATCCATCAACAGCAAATCATGAAAGCAATGGCAGGAGGTTAAAGAGATGGCGGGCAAGATGCGTAAACATCATTTGTTTTGGCCGTTATGTATGCTTGGTTTACTTTTAATCTTTAATTTGCTGTACTCTCCGGATTTCTTCTCCCTCGTCATGCGTGAAGGGAATCTGTATGGCAGCTTGATTGATATTCTCAATTTTGGAGCGCCCTTAATTCTGGTATCGATCGGCATGACACTGGTGATTGCAACCGGAGGTATCGATTTGTCCGTGGGCTCTATTGTAGCGATCTCCGGTGCCGTGGCTTGTATGAGCATCAGCAGAGGAGTGGATCAGAGTTCGCTCTGGCTTGTGTTGGGTGCACTTGGATTATCTATAGGTCTCTCACTGATCTTGGGCATATGGAACGGGGCGCTGGTTTCGGTTGCCCGAATCCAGCCCATCATTGCAACGCTTATACTGATGGTAGCCGGACGTGGGATTGCGCAATTGATTACGAGTGGACAGATTATTACTGTATCCAACGCGAACTACGCCTATATCGGGGCAGGTTCGCTTGCAGCATTGCCTTTTTCCATCTTCATCGTATTAACTGTGCTGCTAGTTGCCTCATTGTTGACGAGAAAAACGGCACTGGGACTGTTTATCGAATCGGTTGGAAGTAACGCAAACGCGAGCCAACTGGCAGGCATTCGTTCAAAAACGGTTATTCTCACGGTATATGTCTTCTGTGGTCTGTGTGCCGGCATTGCCGGGCTTATTCTCAGCTCGAATGTATCCAGTGCGGATGGCAATAACGCAGGTCTGTGGTATGAACTTGATGCCATTCTTGCTGTAGTCATCGGGGGTACTTCGCTCAATGGTGGTCGTTTCTATCTAATGGGTACCGTCGTTGGAGCACTCATTATCCAAACCTTAACAACGACGATCTATATGATTGGAGTCCCGCCAGAAGTTACGCTGGTTGTCAAAGCCTTTGTTGTACTGGCCGTTTGTTTGATTCAATCCGATTCATTCCGCAATTCCATGGTGATCCGTTGGAAAAAACGGAAGTTTCCAGCCGAACAGGGGGTTAACCGCCATGTTTCTTAATCGTAAGTATCTCCCGGTCTTTGTCACCTTCGGTTTGCTGGCCGTGATGTTTGCCATAGGCTCTTTCCGCTATACGGGGTTCTTCTCCACTCAGGTACTGCTTAATCTTCTCATTGATAACGCATTTCTGATTATCACGGCAATTGGCATGACTTTTGTGATTGTATCGGGAGGAATCGACCTGTCGGTAGGATCTGTCATTGCGCTGACGACCATCATTAGCGCAAGTCTGGTCGAGAAGCAAGGATGGTCGCCTGCGATCGTTATACCTATGGTGCTTGTCATGGGTGCGTTGTTTGGCACAGTCATGGGGGCGATCATCCACTATTTTAAAATTCAGCCTTTCATCGTGACACTGGCAGGCATGTTTTTGGCGCGGGGGCTGTGTTATGTCATCAGTCTCGACACCATTACCATTACGAATCCATTTTACACACAGGTTGCGCAGGCGAAGATTTCTCTGCCAGGGGGCAGCTTTGTCTCCATTAATGTGATTATTGCTCTGGTCATTGTACTACTCGCGATCTACCTGGCACATTACACCCGGTTTGGGCGCAACGTTTACGCCATCGGCGGAAGCGAGCAATCCGCGTTGCTCATGGGACTGCCGGTTGCACGTACCAAAATCCTGGTGTACACGTTCAGCGGTTTGTGCTCCGCGCTTGCCGGTGTTGTCTTTACCTTCTATATGTTATCCGGTTATGGATTACACGCCATGGGTCTTGAACTCGATACCATCGCGGCTGTTGTGATAGGAGGCACCTTGTTAACCGGTGGTGTGGGGTATGTAGCGGGAACCTTTATTGGTGTATTGATCCAGGGGGCTATCCAAACTATAATTAGCTTCGAAGGTACGCTCAGCTCATGGTGGACCAAGATTGTGATTGGCCTGATGCTGTTTGTTTTTATTTTGTTCCAGCGACTTCTTAGCGGGCGGCGAGTATCCTCGAAATCACTGCATTAAGTTGATCGAATTAAATGATATTGAACACGGATACCGAAACAATGATATAACAATATGCGCTCTGCATTGGTGAATGCTGAGCGTAACATGGAGATGGGGGATACGTGAGTGAGAAGACATGTGAACTGGTTGTGTTTGTTCATTCTACTGCTGCTTGTCGGCTGCACAACCCCTGAGTCTGAATCTGTTCCTCCTCCCATCTCGTCTAACAACTTAGAAACTCTTCCCTCCGTTGAGGAATGGATGGAATCAGCGGTAGCAAGGGATATCTCTACGAAACCGATTGTCTTAGGTTTTTCACAACTGGGCAGAGAGAGTGCCTGGCGTCTGGCAAACTCCACGTCTATTCGCAATGCTGCGGCTGAATCGGGAATCTCCCTTGTAATAAAAAATGCAGAACAGTCTCAGACGAAACAGTTCGAGGCTGTTCGGTCGTTCATCAGGCAAAAGGTGGATGTCATTGCCATTGCACCTGTCGTGGAATCGGGCTGGGATGGTATTCTTCAGGAGGCCAGGGATGCAAGTATACCCGTGATCATCGTAGACCGGTCAGTTGATGTCAAAGACACTTCACTTTTTGTGACAACGATTGGATCGGACTTTTATGAGGAAGGTGTGAAGGCTGGGAAGTACATTCAGGATCGGATGCGAAATCATCCGGGTTTGTTACGGATTGCCGAACTGCAAGGCACGAGTGGTTCTACACCCTCTATCCAGCGTGGCGAGGGATTTAGAAGCATTTTCGAAACCAGAGCAGATATCATCTTCTCACAAAGTGCTCCTGCCGATTTTACGGAGGACAATGGGAAACAAGTCATGAAAGAATTCCTTCAGGTCCCGGAAGACGAACGGCCGCAGGTTCTTTTTGCCCATAATGATGAAATGGCTTTTGGCGCTATACAAGCGATAGAAGAAGTTGGGCTGAAGCCGGGAGAGGACATTATCATTGTCTCGGTGGACGGCTCCCGCAAAGCACTTGAAATTCTGGCGAGTGGGAAAATCAACGCTGTGGTGGAATGTAACCCGCTGCTTGGTCCTCAGCTTATGCAGGCTACAAAAGAAATTATTGCAGGGCGTACACTCCCGAAGCGCATGGTGCCTCCGGAGGACATTTTTACACAGGAGAGTGCTGGACGGGAGATGTACAACAGGCGATTCTAGAACATGTGAAAAATTAGAACATTTTGGATGAAATTCAATTTACTTTAAATGGAGGTATCGTTTATACTGAACTCACCTTGAACTAAAAGCTCTTCTCTATGAGAAAGGACGTAGCGGATTACATACTTTTGAAAGCGCTTTTTTCGAGGGGTGAGAGTTCGATAAAGAGAGGGAGTGTAGAAGGTAGTATGCTGTGAATATATTATGAGGAGGTAATTTTATGTTCAAAGTTAAGCTGGCAAAGGCGGTAATATCTCTCGCACTTTTCGGTACCTTGTTTTCTATTCCGGGGGTGCCTGATGCTCGTGCTGCAGATGCAAGTTGTCCGAATGGTTATGTAGGTCTGACGTTTGATGATGGCCCATCTGGAAATACAACAAACATGCTTAACGCGTTGAAGCAGGCTGGCTTACGGGCAACGATGTTCAATGTTGGACAAAATGCACAAAATAATAAATCTCTGGTTTCTGCACAAGTAGCAGCTGGTATGTGGATTGGCAATCATTCCTATACACATCCAAACATGACTACATTGAACAGTTCTCAGATGTCGTCAGAGATTACTCGGACACAACAGACGATCCAGTCTATTACCGGAAGTTCACCTAAACTGTTCAGACCTCCTTACGGTGCGACAAATGCGACCTTGAAATCCGTTGTGAGCCAAAACGGTCTGAAGGAAGTACTGTGGAACGTAGATTCCCAAGACTGGAATGGTGCCAGCGCAACCCAGATTGTAGCAGCTGTGAATACGATGAAAAGTGGTGACGTTATACTAATGCATGATCAGTACCAGACGACACTTCAGGCCATTCCGCAGATTGCACAAAATCTGAAGAATCGCGGCCTTTGCTCCGGGATGATCTCATCAACTACCGGTCGGGCAGTCGCACCCGATAATAGCACTACTAATCCCCCGAGTAACGGAACAAAAGTGGAAGCTGAGAACATGACCAAAGGTGGACAATACACCGGCAATATCAGTTCTCCTTTCAATGGTGTGGTCCTTTATGCCAACAATGATTTGGTTAAATACACTCAGAATTTTGCAACGAGCACTCATAATTTCTCGCTTCGTGGAGCTTCAAACAATGCCAACATGGCTAGAGTTGATTTGAAGATTGGCGGACAGACGAAGGGAACCTTTTACTTTGGCGGAAGCGCTCCAGCGGTTTATACCCTGAATAATATCAGTCATGGGACGGGAAATCAGGTCATTGAGTTGGTTGTAACAGCCGATGACGGGACATGGGACATATATATCGATTACTTGGAAATACATTAACAAGCTTAGGTTGATTGAAACATAATGCACTATAATTAAATCCCGTTGGGTTGACCCAATGGGATTTAATTATATTTTTTTTCCATTTTGTAACACAAAAGTGGAAGGAAAACATTTATAATGGATGAAATTGTATGTGAAGAATCTGGTTTCTATTGAAAAGTTTCATTGAATGGGAGTGAAATCATCAAATGATCATCATGATTAACGGAGCGTTTGGTTCGGGAAAAACTTCTGCAGCTGAAGCACTTCAGCCCTTAATTGCCAATAGCATGATCTACGATCCTGAAGAAATAGGTTATATGCTCAGAAAACTTCTTCCGGAGAATTGTAGAGAGGAAAGGGAACGTACGGATGATTTTCAAGATATCGATTTATGGAAAATTCTAACCGTAAAGACGGCTAAAGAAGTAAAGCAGAAATACAACAGACACTTAATTATCCCCATGACCATCTATAAAGAGGAAAACTTTAATTACATCTATAACGGGTTGAAAGAGATCGATCAGGACATTCATCATTTTTGCCTTACGGCTACAGAAGAGACGATTTATCATCGTTTGGCTAAACGTGGAGATGAATATGGAGGCTGGCAGTATCAACAAGCACCAAAGTGTGTTGAAGCTTTCAAAGATGAAAAATTTCAAACTCGCATTATTACCGATCATCTGGAGACTAGTGAAATCATAGAACTCATATTGAGGAAGATCCTATCCAAATAATTATCATTTTTTATTAAGGAGGATTTTAGGATGATGATTGTACATGTACTCTTAAGAAAAGAGAGGGAAGCCGCGTTGATTAATGGGATTCTAAAATAAAGTCAGAAGCTATATGGGAAGATCTGTATAATGAAGGCAGGGAATATCCTCATATTTACGGTGAATTAAATCTAGACGCGGTATTTCATACATATGATGAAGACATGAACAGAAGAGGATGGAACCTAATTGACGACTGTGACTTTTGAAGAGGTAACCGAACAGCACCTCCCTGAAATTAGAGAGATTTATAACTATTATGTAATGAATACAACGATTTCGTTTCATACGGAGGAATTAGATATTGATCAGATTAAATCCTCTGTGATGAACAAGGATACGCGGTATAAAACTTATGTAATTCTTGAAAACAATCAAATGATGGGTTATGTTCTGATCACCCAATATAAGAGTAAACAGGCATATGACATTTGCGGTGAAGTCACCATATATTTGAAGCCCGATATTTTGGGAAAAGGCTTGGGGAAACAAGCACTACGTTTTATTGAGAAGATTGCAAAAGAACAAGGATTCCATACCTTAATTGCGACGATTTGCATGGAGAATACAAGAAGTAAATCATTATTTGAGAGAAATGGTTATGAACAATGTGCTCTGTTTAAAGAGATTGGATATAAATTCGATAGAAAACTGGATATTGGAAGTTTCCAAAAGATATTGTAAGGAGAATACGAAATGAGTAGAAACCTATATATTATATCTGGCCCCCCTGGAGTAGGGAAATCTACAACTTCCAAGCTGCTGGTTCAGACTTTAGATAAAAGTGCCTACATTTCTGGAGATGCGGTTAGTCACTTTCCGGTCAAAGGGCGAGGTAAACCCTGGTTTGATAAGGATACAAACGACTTAACTTGGAAAAATATATCTAGTCTAGTGAAAAACTTATTGGATTATAAATACGATGTTGTTCTGGACTATGTGGCCCTTCCGGAAGACATTGATGGATTAATGACAGAATTGGCAGACTATCATGTTCGCATAATCTATGTTGTACTCATGGTTGATCGTCAAACCATTATTCGTAGAGACCGTCTAAGAGCAGAAGAATATCAAATGAAAGAAAGAAGTATAATTCTGCTGGATGAGTTTGAAAATCATCCGGACCTGAAAGTAGATAACAAGCTGTATACTAATCATTTTACAGAAGCACAATTACCTGAAATAGTAAGTGGAATTATAAATAATGAGAAGTATCGATTGAAATAACTGTACTGTTATTATGCTTCGAATTGAAAATGATAAGAGGGTGAACAGATGAACAGAGGAATACGTTTTGAAATACCAAATGCCTATGGTCGCTTTCTTGGGGAGATTTTAAAACCAATGGAAGTATCTAATTTCGATTGGTTTATTGGTGAGGAGGAGTCCTATTTCGTTGTTGATGATACGTTAGGGGATGATCTTTTTCCGGATGTGATTATGGGTATGAATGGAGAAGAATTACAGAAGATTATTGATAACAACGAGTATTATTTAATATTTGCGAATTTAAAAGCATTTCCAAAAGGCACACAAATAACAGATATTATCACCTATGAAGATTATGTGGAGAGTGACTGTCAGATGGTTCTTTTTGTAATCGATAGTACCTACGTCACGGTTTATTGTAAAGATCTAGAGAAAGTCGAGGAATTATATAATCATATAAATAGACAGGGATTTGAATCTCTCGAATATTTAACGGATGATAATGATACGAGGACAAAACTATCGGTCTGGTGATAAAGGAACATGGGATTAACTGCTAAGGTTTGATAGACCATCCCATGCATACGTTGATATGCATTAGCATAGCGTTGAGTTTAGGTGTTAGGTGTTAACGCTAACGAACCTGACACGTCTTATTGAGGAATTTGAAACGCCCTCCGAAAACTAAGGAATCTGAGACACGCTATACCAGAAAAAATAGCCTTTTGTAGCGTTTTTGTCAGATGATTTTGAGAAATAAGATGTCTCATGTTCCTTACAATTTTAAAAGAGGACCTGAAGGCCGAATAAGATGTCCTGTGTTCCTTAGAAAATCGCATGGCCATTCGCCAGCATCAGCCACCCTGAACTTTAGGGATTTTCGGACGGTAAGCTGGCACCCATCATCGTTTACTTGCCTGAGTTTGAAGACACACTCTAGTCCGTTTCCCCCATGATATTTGAATGTGTATGAATACGATTACATCTTTATGAATGAAGAAGGAGTTGAGAGAAAAATGGAGACAGAACGACTTATATTTCGGAAATATACTAAAAATGATTTCGATTTACTTTTTGAGATGACACGTGAGCCAAATATGATGAAATTTATTAGACATGGAGGACCCTGGACGAAGGAAGAAACCATGCAAAGCCTGGAAAAGTTCATCAACTGGAATAAAGACGATAAAGGGCTGTTACTCGCATTTAACAAAGAGGATAACAAGTTAATTGGAACCTCTGGTCTGATTCCTCAAATCATTGAAGGCACTGATGAGCTTGAAGTTGGTTACTGGGTTATAGAGCAATACTGGGGAATGGGTTACGGATATGAACAAGCAAAAGCGTGGAAAGAATATGGTATGGATCACTTGAAGCAGAAAAGATTAATATCGTTAATTCAACATGGCAATGTGGGTTCTATGAAAGTCGCGCAAAAGAATGGCATGAAACACGAGAAGGATGTAGACATAATAGGGAAAAATGTAGCAGTATACTCGATTGAGGTGAAGTGAATATGACTCCATTTCCTGAGCTAGAAACCAAAAGATTGCTGTTAAGAGAGATTAAACAGAGTGATTCCCAAGACATATTTCAATATTTTTCTTCAGATGAAGTTACAAGATTCTACGATTTAGAAAGTTTTACAACTATAAAACAAGCAGAAGAACTCATACAAAGATGGACTGAACGATTCGAAAATGGTCAGGTCATCCGCTGGGGAATTGCTTTGAAATCGGACAATAGAATTATTGGAACATGCGGATTTCATGGTTGGATGAAACAACATCATAAAGCTGTGATGGGATATGAGTTAGCACCGGAGTTTTGGCGACAGGGTTATATGACCGAGGTAACTCAGAAAATCGTTGAATATGGATTCAAGAACCTTGAATTAAACAGAATTGAAGCATTTGTAGAGCCAGAGAACGCGGGATCAAGAAAGTTGCTTGAGAGAATTGGGTTCAGTGAAGAAGGCATATTGAAAGAACATTTTTATTGGAAAAATCGATTTGTTGATAATGTCATCTATGCAATTTTGAAGAAAGAATATGTATGAGAATCCGAATTATTGGATCTTGCGGTAGTGGGAAATCAACATTAGCCCAAGAATTGTCGGATCAATACGGTGTTCCTTCTTATGAATTAGACAATCTCATCTGGGACAGAAGTGCCGAAAATCTGAGATATCCTGAACATGTTAGGGATGAATCCCTCCAATCTATTGTCAGTTCCGAAACTTGGATCATAGAAGGAGTACAGTGCAAAGATTGGACAATAGCGTCCATCCAGGAAGCGGATTTGATTTTTGTATTAGCTCCAAATGTTTTCATTAGAGATTATCGGATTATAAAAAGGTTTGTATTGTCCAGAATGGGTTTGCAACCGTGGAATTACAAGCAGTCATTCAAGAACTTATGCAAGATGATTGTGAAATGGAACCATCAATATAATATAAAAGAAGTTATATGTACAATTAACAAAAACCATAAGACTGCAACAATCACGAAGAATAAAAAACAAGTGATACAGTTGATTGAACATCATTTGGAAGTGGTTGTAAGTGAGATTGAAAAGAACGTTAGAATCAAACAAGGATTGTCGAAAGAGGAGATGCAGTGGTGAATATAAAAATACAACCAGTCACCCGAGAGAATTGGGAAGAGGCGCTGAAGATCTCTTTGTATGAACACCAAGTCTCATTAGTTCCATCTGTTATTGAGGGGATCGCTTACGCCTATATAAAACCGTGGGATGAAGCATTTGATCCTTACGTACTTGAGATTGATGGGGAGGTATTTGGTTTCTTTTATCTGAGTTACACTCCCGATAGTACAGATAATTACTGGATTGGTGGTTTTCAAATCGATCAATCCTATCAAGGCAAAGGAATGGGAAAGCGCGCTATAAGAGCCATTCTAGATTACATTACAAAACGGCATCCGTTGTGCAAGGTTATTTCATTAACGGTTGAACGTGATAACGAAATAGCACAGAATTTGTATAAGAGCATGTCCTTCATTAGTGAGAACAGAACCAATTCAGATGATGAAGTGATCTACAGGTTGGAAATAAAATAAGAAATTTGAATAGTGTAAAGATTACATGTGATGACTTTCTAAATGAGGGGACTTAAACAATGAATCGTATGAATCATGAAGAAGAATTACAAATCGCATTTGATGATCATGAAGAAGACTACAAAAACGTTTGTAATAACTTATATAACTATAACGTCTCTGAAACAAATGGGTTATTAAAGAAGCCTGGAAAGACAATAAATCTTTTTTTACGGGACAAGACAGGTAAGGCAGTTGGTGGGATCTTCTGTGCTACATATTGTGAAACATTATATATTGATAATTTTTGGATAGATGAGGAACACAGAAAGAAAGGATATGGGAAGTCTTTAATCATGCAAGCAGAAAGCATGGCTTCTGAATTAGGATGTAAGCTTGCACACACAAGCACATTTTCATATCAATCACCGAAATTCTATCAAAAAATGGGCTATGAAGTGTTTGGATTAATTGATGAGTATCCTGATGGAATCATTCAATATTTTATGAAGAAAAGATTATAAGACGAGTACCTAACATAGTATTGGATTTAACGAATGATGAATTTTTATGGAGAAACAAAAGGATGGCGGAAAGTATGCGAGCCACAAGGGAGGGTTACATATCACTGAATTTAATGATCTCGAAAGAGAGATAAAACGAAATAAAGCGGAGAGCTGCATGATATACCGAGAAAACGCAATTCAATATGAATTTTATCGGAATCGAAAAACGAAAGAAAAACAACATAAAGTGAATTCAATTACAAAAAGTGTGCTCTCCGCATTGGTGGGAATAGCTATACAACAGGGTTACATTGAGAATGAGGATACCCCAATTGTGAATTATTTTAACGATGTGGATGACAGCAAAAAGGGGATTACGATTAAGCATCTATTAACGATGTCCTCGGGCTTGCACTATCCGGGGAATGAAGCGATGATCCCATCTAGGAATTGGACGAAATTTGTTCTTGAGCAACCCATTGAATTCGAACCTGGAATCCAAATGAAATATAGTTGCGGGAGTTCGCATATACTTAGCGCCATATTGCAGAAGGCGACTGGTATGAACACTTCGGAATTTGCAAGAAAGAACTTATTTGCACCTCTAGGTATTAACGATTTTCATTGGTATCAGGATACACAAGGGATTGCCATAGGTGGTTTTGGTTTACGAATGAAAATTGAAGATATGCTGAAGTTTGGAATGTTATACGCTGAGAATGGGAAGTGGAATTCTAAACAACTCATCTCTGCTGACTGGATTGCTAGAAGTGTAAGTCCTTCTCTTACTTCCGAACCCTTATATAGCTACCACTGGCGCATAATGAAAAGCATCAAGGAAGAAGACGCTGAAAATAAAACGTTTTATGCTATGGGTATGGGCGGAGGAAGAGGGCAATATATCTTTGTTAACCAAAAGCAAGGATTGGTTGCGGTATTCACAACGATTATATCCGAAGATAGCTTGTTACCACTTCAATGGTTTAACAATTATATATTGAAAGAATAGTTGTTTATGGGAGAGATAACATGAGCCACTGGTTTGATCTAGATGAACTTGATCCGGAGTTAATCAAATTTGCAGTTATGATCGCTAAATACAATAATAAATTCATCATTGTAAAAAATAGGAAAAGAGGAGGTTGGGAGATCCCAGGAGGCAACAAAGAAATAGGGGAAACCATTTTACACACGGCAAGTCGAGAACTCTATGAAGAGACAGGGGCAGTACACTTCGAATTAATACCTTATGGTGTATATGAATGGAATGGGAGCTTTGGTATGGTTTCTTATGCTGAGGTTAAATTGCTGGAGAGCTTACCGGAGTCTGAAATCGATGAAATAAAGCTTGTGGATGTATTACCTGAAGGCATGAACTTCGGAGATATGTTTTATCGTTTCTCAGACAGATGGGATGGACTTGAGAACCATAAGCTTAAGAAATACACTATCGAAATAAATCATTTGAATGAGTTACCTGAAATTAAAATAAGCTAGTTTTAGTTGGAGAAACTCTGTTTTGAAACTAAAGGAGATGAAAAGAACTAGTGAATAAGAATAAGGGACTCATCAGGTCACTATTACTTTTATTGATTTTAATTTTGTTATGGAATTCCTTTCGAACTTCAATTTTTGAAGCAGTTACTGTTCAAAAGATTAATGAAAATGAAATGACTGTAATTAATTTTAATAATCTTGAAAGAACAATAGCCGTTCCAATGGATATGTCAAAACTAATTGAAGAGAACAAGGAATACACTATTTTGTACGATAAAAGGGTCTTTGATAAATACAGACTTCGATCAATAAAGCCATAGGATCTTAGAAATAACATGGGGAAGGAGAGATGCAACAATCATGATAACGTATAGAACGTTGACCCTTGATGATGTGAATCAGCTGCAGGAAATAGATCGCTCGGAACATATTGATCTCATTTATGAAATGAGAGAGAACCGATTGGTTGAACTTGAACAAAATCATGAATGCTCAAACTGGGATGAGATGCTTTTGAAAGAGATTCAAAATCGATATGTGTACGAATTAGAACAAGGTGGCATGGCATATGGTGCGTTTGCTCACGATCAATTAATCGGATTTGGTGTGCTGGCACATCAATATAGAGGAAAAGAACGAAATCAATTTGACTTGATGTATGTCTCACGCGGGTACAGAAGACAAGGTATTGGTAAACGTATTCTAAACGAGTTAGGTGAAGAGGCTAAGAAACGTGGTGCACAGTATCTGTATATCTCCTCCACAGAGACGAAATCAGCGGTATCCTTTTATAGAAGTCAGGGCAGTCAGATTGCAAGCGAGATTGATCAAGAACTTTATGACAAAGAGCCGAACGATATACATATGATAAAGGAGCTGGGCACATGACAACGGTTGGGATACTCGGAACCATTCATAATCCTGAACTCAGGGAGCGATATCATTGTTCTCTTTCCCTTTACAAGAATGTGATAACTGAGTTTAAACCAGATCTCATTTGTGGTGAAGTTCATCCGCAGAGTTGGTTGAGGTATCTGAAGGACAAACATGATAGAGGATACTGGGGAGAACCAGCCAGTGAGTATTGGGAATTGGTCTTCCCTTTATGCGAGGAGCATAACATCCCATTTGTCCCTATTGACTGGTTTGAATTGGATGTCTGGAATGCTTTTGATCCATTCAACGGTTATTCGGACGTGGAACGCAAAGAACTTGAACAACGGGATGATCATTGGTTTGCAGAGCAAATGGAGACGTATCAGTTTGGCGAGATTCCTTTTAATTCAAAGGAGTTCGATCGTGTAACCAGACAAAAATATGAATGGTTGCATCAGGTAAACGCGAAGGCACAGAACTTTCGCTGGGTGGTCCGTAATCAGATTATGATTCAAAGAGTCAAAAATACAATTGAAGCTCATCCAGGAAAACGAATCCTCTGTATCGTTGGAGCCGATCACAATTACATCTTCCAAGAAGAGCTGATGATAGAACCCGTTGAATTGTTGTATCCGTTACGATAAAGGAACCGTTGGTAGAATTACAAATGAAACTTATTATTTAAGGAGCATTACATGCGCAAAAAAATACGTAAAACACTCAAGTACAGCATATTCAGTATTATTTTAATAGTTATAGTAGCTCTGATATTTCCCACATGGACACCCAAAATTAAAGGTGAAAACAGCATCAGCATGTTAGAACAGGTCGAAATTAACGGTACAGGACATGAAGTCATGATCAGGGGGGTTGATCGGACTAACCCTATCCTGATTTTTGTGCATGGTGGGCCAGGATGCTCGGAGATTCCATACGTAAGGAAGTATCAGAAAGAGCTTGAGCAACACTTCACGGTGGTGCATTACGATCAACGTGGGAGTGGGAAGTCCTATCACTTTTTTGAAGATTACTCGAATCTCACAACAGATGTATTAGTAGATGATTTGTTAGCGTTAAGGGATTATGTATCTAAGGAGTTAGGTCAAGAGAAGGTTATATTAATCGGTCATTCATTTGGTACATACATCGGGATGAAAGCTGCGGCTAAAGCACCTACTCAGTTTCACGCTTATATAGGCATTGGACAGATGGCTAATACACTTCAGAGCGAACTGGAAAGTTTGGAGTACACGTACGAGCAAGCGAAACAAGCCGGTAATGAAGATGATGTTAAAAAACTGGAGCTAATCCGCAACTCGATCGAGCAAGGAAAGGAACTTACGCCTAGAATTTTGTTGCAAAAGTACGGTGGTGCAGCCAGACTAATCAACGAGAATAGAGATTATATTTCAGGATTCCTTTTCAATCCCGAATATAATGGGCTGGATATGATTCGCTTTTATTCAGGGATGTTCAGTTCACAAGACATCTTACTGAGGGAAGCATTTGATCAAAATTTACCTGATATTGTTGATCATCTGGAGATTCCTACCTATTTTGTAACGGGTAAATATGATTATATGACCACTGCAAATGCAGCACGTGATTATTTTGACGTATTGGATGCACCGATCAAAGACTTCATTGTATTCAACGAGTCGGCGCATTACCCACAGTTTGAGGAGAAAGAAAAATTCGTAAAATGGTTAAATGAGCTATTTTAATATGCATTGAGAGGAGTAAGATCATATTGTTAAATGAATTCATTGAGCTTGAAGAAGAGAGTGATGAGAGTTACCGGTGTTACACTCTGCAAAATACTGTGCAAATATTTAAACATTGCATACAGGATGAGGATTTAAATGACGTTCGAATATATGTGTCTACTAATACACCGTTAGATTCAGTTGTTCATAAAATAGAAGACTACATTAAGTGGTTTTCAACGTGTGAGACTGTCTTTCGAGATTATTATGAGAATGAACTTCAGGAAAAAGTACATCAGAATTGGTTTAATGAAATTGAAGTCTATCGTGTGGATATCACATTTAACAGTATAGCCGATTACGGCGCAACAATATCTTGCGGAGATCATATTTTGCGCGATCACATTATGATTATTGATTTTGATAGAGAACAAATCCAAGCAATCCACTTAAACGGATAGATGGATTATTTTGTAGTAAATAGTCACAAAAAACAATAAATATATCGCTTTATTTTCCATAAATGTGTTATTATGTTGGTGTTGGACGAAGAATTCATTTGTTTGATCGATAGAGAGAGGAGGCACGTATTCTCGAATCATTCAATCTGTATGCATAGATTAACTGCACTGCTTGTTAAAAATAATAGAATAAGCGGAGGTATGGTTATGTTCAAAAAATGGAAGAAATTTGGCATCAGCAGCTTGGCACTGGTATTAGTGGCTGCGGTAGCCTTTACGGGATGGAGCGCTAAAGCATCAGCAGCGGACGCTTCGCAAATAGTGTCTGAGATGGGTGCAGGATGGAATCTTGGCAATCAGCTGGAAGCAGCGGTGAACGGTACACCGAATGAGACAGCTTGGGGCAATCCTACGGTAACTCCAGAGTTAATTAAAAAGGTAAAAGCGGCAGGCTTCAAATCCATTCGTATTCCCGTTTCCTATTTGAGTAACATTGGAAGCGCTCCCAATTATACAATCAATGCGGCATGGCTGAATCGAATTCAGCAAGTCGTGGATTATGCGTACAATGAAGGTCTGTATGTGATCATCAATATTCATGGTGATGGGTTTAATTCCGTACAGGGTGGATGGCTACTCGTGAATGGTGGCAATCAGACTGCCATTAAGGAAAAATATAAGAAGGTGTGGCAGCAGATTGCCACCAAGTTTAGCAACTACAATGACCGTCTTATTTTCGAATCCATGAACGAAGTATTCGATGGTAACTATGGCAATCCAAACTCGGCCTATTACGCCAATCTGAACGCATACAATCAAATCTTCGTGGATACGGTTCGTCAGACTGGAGGTAACAACAATGCCAGATGGTTGCTGATTCCAGGCTGGAATACCAATATTGACTACACTGTTGGTAATTATGGCTTTGCTCTTCCGACAGATAATTACAGATCCTCGGCTATTCCTAGTTCGCAGAAGAGAATCATGATCTCGGCACATTATTACTCTCCGTGGGATTTTGCAGGTGAGGAAAACGGTAATATCACACAGTGGGGTGCAACTTCTACGAATCCTGCCAAAAAGTCTACTTGGGGCCAAGAGGATTATCTTGAATCGCAGTTCAAGTCCATGTACGACAAATTTGTGACTCAGGGCTATCCCGTAGTGATTGGTGAGTTCGGTTCCATTGATAAAACGTCCTATGATTCCAGCAACAATGTCTATCGTGCTGCTTACGCCAAAGCAGTTACAGCAAAAGCCAAGAAATACAAAATGGTTCCTGTTTATTGGGATAACGGGCATAACGGTCAACATGGATTCGCCTTGTTTAACCGTTCAAACAAAACCGTGACGCAGCAAAATATCATTAATGCCATCATGCAAGGTATGCAATAAATTACTGTCTGGCTGTATCCGTGTAAACGGCGTGTTCCTGTAAAAGGGACATGCCGTTTTTTTGTGCTACCGGAGATGAAGATGAACAACATTTACCAATGCATTTTACATAAGCCACATACAGAATTCATTAAATCCCACAATAGCTTTTATATACTTAATTTGCTTGATATAGCGAACTAAAAGGACTAGGTGGTAGACAGAATGTTAAAAAAACGTGATTTGCAGGAATGCCTTTCACTGTACAGCTTAGTGATGGACCCTGCAGTTTCTCCTTACGTTCGTTATCAATGCCAATCGTATGAAGAATATCTATTCCTGACCAAACAATTGATGGTCGAAGAAGAGCAAAAGACAGTGATTTCCCGAACGATTTTGAATGAAACAGGGCAGCCTATTGGAACCATTGATCTATATCATATCGAGCATCAAACCGGTTTTTTAGCCACATGGATTGGATCACCGTTTTTTGGAAATGGGTATAGCCAAAGAGCCAAATCAGCCTTTTTTGTTGAATTATTTCTGGAACATGGGATTGAAACGGTATTTATGAAGATTCGCAAGCAGAATATAAGATCCAGAAAAGCAGTACAAAAACTGCCTTATGTGAAGTCAGCCAATGATGTGTATCCAGATGTATATCAACGAATTAATATGAATGAACAGATGTATGATCTGTATTATGTTGAACGGTCAGCCTTTTTCGAAAATAGTATGGATCTGCACCAAGTGGTAGCTACGTAACTTATTCAGAGAGCGTCAACAGCGGCGTCAGTGATGACGCCGCTATTTGATATAATGATATAGGAACGGACCGTTAATATAACATGCAGGAATATGGACTAGAGAATCGAAAGACATTAATAGGTAAACATAATCTAATAAAAAGTGGATGGTTAATCAAGGAGGCATGAAATGAATAATATTAACAAGATTTTGGGTGTAGTCCTCATGCTTGGCAGTGTGTTTATTTCAACGATGGAGAGAATTTCAATCCGAGTTTCTGTCGCTATAGTAGAAGCAGGATATGCGTCAGGAGGGACGAACGTACCCCAGTTTGCTCAGATGAACGAGCATCCAACAGGTTTACTCGTATACTTCATGTTTTTTGTTGGATTCATACTATTGGTGGCGGGATTCCCCGGGAGTTATAAGAAAAATCGTAATCATGGGTATAACAAGGAAGTTTAGCTTGAGGAGGGATGAAAGTGGCCCAACAGGAGGAAGTGTTATCGGGAGGTAATGTGAATCAGGTCGTCAGAATAGGTGAGACGGTTCGCCGGCATGTGAAACCAAATCCATATGTGGTTGAACTGCTTTTACATCTCGAAAAAGTTGGTTATGATCATGCCCCTCTATTTCTGGGAATAGATGAACAGGGGAGAGAAACGCTCTCTTACCTCAAAGGCATCGTTCCAGGCAATGACTACCCTGATCTAGAAGAGTATATGTGGTCAGACGAATCTTTGATTGAAGTCGCAAAACTGTTGAGAAGTTACCATGATGCGACCGTTGGATTTACAACAACATCAGTTTCAACGAACAGATATCCAGGCATAACAGAAGATGAAGTTGTATGTCATAACGATTTTGCGCCGTATAATGTGGTGTACAAGGATGGCCGTCCTCAAGGCATTATTGATTTTGATATGGCGGGTCCGGGTCCGCGAATGTGGGATATCGCCTATGTCTTGTATACATCCGTTCCACTCGCAAATTTCTCACCAGAGATGGACGGAAAGGGTGTAATGCCATACGTCAGCCAGGCACACGGAACTGTTCGAAAAGAACGGATTGCCTTATTCATGGCTACGTACGGGCTGAGTGTTCCAGCAGATTTGAAGGATTGGGTCATATCACGTATCCGTTTCATGTGTAAAACACTGACTGATCGTGCGGCTGATGGAGATGTCGCTTTTATGAAGATGGTCGAAGAGGGGCATCTGGCCCACTATGAGAAAGAAGTCATTTTTCTTGAAAACCATTGGGATGAATGGGTTTGAAAGGTAATGCTAATGGACCGCGTGATAGCCTACGGGCTGGACAGCGGTTTTTTTTGTTTTCATCTTTCAAATCCCTATAAATTCCTTTCTAATCATTTTCAACAATTGTGATCAACAATACAGCAATATAGTTCAGATTAGATCGAAATAACTGTGATACAATTCATTGTAAAGCGCTATCATTGTAAATTATTAAACTATATTGCTTTTTATATTCTGGGAAGGGAGATCTTACTGATGCTAACCATACACACCCCGACGAATATTGCTTTGCAGGAAAATGAAGTTTATGTGCGATCAGAAGCAGATAATTTTCAGGATGAATGGCCTGTTCATACGCATAATGGGTATGAGATACATTATTTTATTCAAGGAGATGCAACCTTTTTAATCGGTGACCGAATATATAAGCCGCTGCCTGGAGATATGTTTATATTCAGAGGCGGTGTGCCCCACCGAATCAATCCTTCAAGAGAAATGGTGTACAAGCGAAGTTTTGTCAATTTCACGGAATTATTGCTTTTGGACATGCTTGCTGTCAGTCAGTTGGAGAATCTGATGTCCATATTCCGTCATCCCAATGGGTTATTGGTGCATTGGCCTCCGGAGGAGCGTGAGTATATCACAGCTATATTTAAGGGAATCAAGGAGGAGATGGGGGCAGGAAATACAGGGTACAAAACAATGGTCAAATTAAGTCTTACCCAATTGCTACTGCGGATTTACCGGAAAACAACCAGTGAGCAATCCGCCAATCCTATCTTATGTTCTTCCCAGAAGCAAACAAGCGTAAGCCGGGTTCTTCATTATTTAAACCAGAACTACACGGAGAATGTTTCATTGGATGAACTGTCCAAAACACTCCATTTGAATAAATACTACATTTGTCATTCTTTCAAAGAGACGACGGGATATACCATAAGCAACTATGTTATACGGAAAAGAGTTGCAGAGGCCAAAAAATTGTTGCTGTCTACGGATGCACCGATTTTGTCCATATCTGAGACGCTAGGTTTTAACACACCTGTATATTTTAGCAGGGCCTTTAAACAATATGTGGGTGTATCACCACAGTTATTCCGTAAAAGTGAATTGCTCAACGAAGCCAAAATTCATTAGAACCTTCCAAGGAGATGTTGATATGACAAGAAGAACAACGTTTAAGCTCATCACTAGCATGGTATTGGTCATGTTACTCATCGTATTGACTGCTTGCGGAAATTCAGGTACCAATGCTAATCCAAAACAAACAACCCTGGATTTCCTGTGGTTCTCTGACGGAAAAGAAGGAGAAGTCATCAAGGAAATCATTAAAGATTATGAGCAGACCAATACCAAGGTTAAAATCAACCTGATTGAAGTTGGCTTCAAGGATATCCAAACCAAATTAAAAACAATGTTATCCGGTGGAAAGCCACCTGCCCTGAGCCGGGTCACGGATACCGGATCATTTGCTAATCAGGCGGTTGATCTGACACCTTACGTGGACAATGCGGACCAATTCGAGGATCAATTTATTGACTCACTTAAACCTTATTATGTTATTAATGACAAGCTGGTAGCGGCGCCTATGGATGTTACAGCGAATGGGCTTATTTATAACAAAACCTTATTTGATAAAGCGGGCGTCAAAGTACCGACCTCTCCTGACCAGGTATGGACGTGGGATGAATACACAGCTGCGTTAAAAGAGGTTATGGACAAAGGCGGAGCACGTTATGGCATGGTATGGGATGTCACACCGCATAGATGGTCCACTCTTTTGTATCAGAATGGCGGAAGCATCTTAACAGAGGATGGCACTGCAGCAGCGATTAACAGTGAAGCCGGAATCCGTAGCATGGAGCAGTTCAAGCAGCTTCATCAAGAAGGGATCATGCCCGAATCCGTATGGCTCGGAGGGGAAAATCCGAACAACCTGTTCCGTTCCGGGACGGTGGCTACCCACTGGGCTGGCAACTGGATGATCAGCAATTACAAGGATATCACCGATTTTGAATGGGGAGTCACCTATATGCCAAAAGGAACACAACGTTCTTCAGTACCAGGCGGGAAGTTTCTGATGGCTTTCAAAGGCAGCGGATATGAGCAGGAGGCGGCAGAATTTATTGAATACTTAACGTCCAAAGAAGTAAATTCAAAATATAACCAAGAATCATTGTTTATGAGTCCACGGAAGGACAGCTCTGTATTGAATTATGAATTCGGCAAGGAAATGTTTGAAATTTTCGCGGATGAACTGAAGAACAGTTCGCCTCTTGCAGCTAATGACTGGTCCAGACAGACCATTATATCCAAAATTTCAACGGACCTGAAAAATAATATTGTTGAGGTTTTATCCGATAAGGCAACTCCGCAGGAGGCATTGGATCGAACAGCCAAACTGATTAACGAGGCTGTTGGCAGTCAATAAACGTAAAGCGCTTTGGTTAATTCGTATACGGGGGCTTACCGATTCCTGTGAAGCCTCCCTTTCGAATAACGCATAAGGAAGGGGCAAGCAGATGAGTGAAGGACAACGATTAAACAAAAATACGCTGGCAAAACAGAACAGGAAGCTCGTTATTGCTCCTTATCTGTTTATACTACCCAACCTCCTGATCTTTGGAACTTTTATCGTATTTCCTTCTTTATTGGGCCTCTATTATTCTTTTCATGTCTATGATGGATTGAACCCAATGAAGTTCAACGGGCTGGATAATTATATCAAAATTATAGGGGATCGGGAATTTTGGTCGACCATCGGACGAACGGGGATTTATGCAGCGATTGTTGTCCCTCTAATATATGCAGCAGCGTTAGGCATTGCTTTACTGCTTGCACGCGAGATTAGAATGCGCGGGTTCTTCAGGGCCGTATTTTACTGGCCGACCATGATTTCTTACATTATCGTAGGATTGACCTGGAAGTGGATTTTCGGAGATTCATTTGGCATCTTGAATCATCTGTTAACCGTGGTTGGTGTGGAACCTGTCGGCTTTTTAACCTCTTCCTTTTGGGCAAATACGGCAGTAATCATCGCGACAGTATGGTCACGTGCAGGCTTTTTCATGGTCATTTTTATCGCGGGTTTGCAGGCTATACCTACGGATTATTATGAGGCTGCCCGCTTGGATGGGGCAACGGGAATGAAGGTGTTCCGCTATATCACGCTCCCGCTTTTGAAGCCCACAAGTTTGCTTGTTGTTATGCTGACTCTGATTGACGCGTTCAAAGCATTCCCACTTATGTTTGCGCTTACAGGTGGTGGGCCGGGCAAAGATACCACCTATATTGTTCAATATATTTATGAGATTGGCTTTAACAGACAGGAACTCGGTCTGGCCAGTGCCATGTCGGTGATACTGTTTATCCTTATTGGTGGATTCTCGGCTCTGCAATTCCGTCTATCGAAAGGAGGGGCTACGTAATGGTAATGAAGCCTATGGTCAAAATCTTCATCTACAGTCTGTTAAGTGTTGCCGCAGTGGTGTGGCTCCTGCCTGTCCTGTGGGTCGTGATTTCTTCTCTAAAAACGAATAGCGATCTGTACAGCTTCCCTCCCAAGTTATGGCCGCAGCCAATCACCTTCGAGCATTTCAAGGAGGCATTCAGTAAAGGCGATTTTGGCTTGTATTTTATGAATAGTACGATCGTAACTGTAAGCTCAACGCTGCTACTGTTATTGATTAACTCCATGGCAGGTTTTGCATTGGCGAAATATCGCTTCCGCGGAAGCGCGATCATATTAATTGCTTTTGTCTCAACACTCATGATTCCGATTGAGGTAATTATGATCCCTATATTCAAAGTGCTGAGTGCACTGGGGTTGTATAATAGCCTACTCGCGATTATTATCCCGCCAGCAGCAACCCCAACAGGTGTGTTCCTTATGCGGCAGTATTTGTTGTCCGTACCGGACGAGCTGTTGGAAGCTGCCCGGATGGATGGAGCGGGCGAATGGAAAATTTACTGGAGCATTATTCTTCCGATAGCGAAGCCGATTCTTGCGGTGCTCGCAATCTTCTCCTTCATGTGGAGATGGGATGATTTTGTATGGCCATTAATTGCGATTAGTGATCCATCGAAATATACGATTCAGCTTGCGCTCTCTAATTTTATTGGTGAATACAACGTGGATTGGGGAAGTTTGCTTGCGATGTCCGTCATCACGATGCTTCCGGTACTGATTGTTTTTATGGTTTTCCAGCGGTATTTTGTCAGCGGTATGATTACTTCAGGAATGAAAGGATGAGTTGAATGTCAGATACCACCCGGAGTGGGATGGATACCTTGAATTATAAACCTATGAAATTAGGTCACAATCAGGTCATTAATCATTGGATGATCAGCGGCATATATACAAAGCCTGTTGCCTTTGTTCCAACAACGATGGAGGGAGATATTAATGATTGGCTTATCGATGGTTTTGCCATTCATGAGAATCCATGCAGAAAGGAATTTGTAGAACATAGGAGAACGCAGCCTGTGAAGCGATTTTTTGATCAATGGAGCGAGTTTCCTAGCCCGGGAGACGACTTCGTTGGAGAAGAGAACGGAATGCCTTGGGCACTGTATTCTCCTTGGAATAATCCACGTGTGGAGCAATCAGGATTTTGGTTTGTACCGACACATCTGCGCAGTTACGCGGCGACAAGACTCATTTCTCCGACTGCTCATACCGCCTCTTTGCGGATTAAGACCTATGGCAGTCTGACGTTGTGGGTGAATGGGGAAATGGTAACGGATTTTGCGCCACTCATGCGTAACAAGGAGCAGGAAATCGTAATTAAAGCTGAACTTTTAGCTGGAATTAATGAGATCTATGCCTGCTGGGAGGATCTGGCTGAGCGGGATACCATGTATGCCTTTGCGTTGGAATATCTGGGAGACGAGGAATTGGTGATTTCCCTGCCTATTGCTCCTCATTTGGCTGAGTCTGTAAAATCCGCAGAGCAAGCCCTCGAACAGGCTTATTTTCCTTCGGATCTCTTCAGAGGTGAGCAGATTAAGCTCAAGCTGCCGCTTCCCTTGCCGGATATCGTTAGAGAGGTTGATATTCAGTATGGCAATTTTTTTGACGGTACCGAAAACAAGACGATACACATCGCCGAAAAGGAAACGGACTTGGTCCTGGCACATACGAATCAACTCGGTCATCATTACGTATATTTCACGCTGGCTATTTCAGTTTCAAATGTTGTACTAACCAAGAAGTTTGGCTGCCAATCCTATGATACGAGCTATGATGAGGCTGCTCAGCAAGCTGCGGATATTGAAGCTCGCAAATCCCTGGCTCTGCGATGCATTGCCGAGAAGGGCAGTTCCAATATTCATAAGGCCATCGCCATGCTCAAAACAGGAGGTAATCTGCAAGAAGCGGAGAACATTTTGCTTGAGGGTGTGGAAGGGATTGAGCAACGGAAGGATTGCAGTGACTTCTACCTGGTGGGACTGTTCCGTCTTTGGAGAGATGAGCGAAATAGCGGTCTGTTCAGTGAATCGTTCTGGGATCGGGTGAAAGCAAGTATTCTGGGCTATCGGTATTGGATTGATGAACCTGGCGATGATGTGATGTGGTTCTTCAGTGAGAACCATGCCTTGTTGTTCCATACCAATGAACTGTTAGCCGGACAGCTGTTTGGAGATGAAACGTTCAGCAACAGTGGTGAATCAGGTGAAGTACACCGTCAAAAAGCAGAGCAGAGGCTTGCATTATGGTTTGAGTGCTTTTTGGATGAAGGATTGGCAGAATGGAATTCAAGTGCATACATTCCAATTGATGCGGTTGGGCTATTGCATATCTATGAATTTGCCCATACTGAACAGCTCAGAGAGCAAGCCAAAAAGGCAATGGACTTGTTATTCTATTATATTACCGTTCAGATGCATCAAGGAGTCTTGTCCACAACGTTTGGGCGCAGCTATGAGAAGGAACTGCTGGGTGGTTATGCAGCGGGAACAACTTCAATGTGCTGGATCGCTTATGGCGTTGGCAATGTAAACAATTATTCAATAAGCAATGTTGCCTTGAGTTTATCGGATTACAGCCCTCCAGCAGCATATCAGGAGCATCTGTTGCTTGGGGACAATCAGCAGTTGGTGTTCGCTAATCAGCAGGGCAAGGGAGGTTACGCCAAGCTCTATCATTGTCGGACCAGGGAATACTCCTTATCCTCAATCATTCGCTTTCGTTCAGGCAAGCCAGGTTATCAGGAGCATGTCCAGCATTTATCTCTGTCACCTGAGGCGCTGATCTGGGTGAATCATCCGGCAGAAATATACAAGCATGGGGATGGTCGACCTTGCTTCTGGGCTGGGAATGGGATATTGCCCGATGTTGTTCAGCATGAGGGGATCGCTTTGATGATGTTTGATATTCCTGCGGACAACAACTCTGACTGGACACATGCTTATTTTCCTACTCACTCCTTCACGGAATGGGTAAGGCATGAGAACTGGCACTTTGCCCGTTTGGATAAGGGTTATGCAGCTATATATGCGGCCAACGGGACGAGTATGGAGAGCAGCGGGGTGACAAGAAAACGTGAGCTTATTTCACCTGGCTTGCGTAACGCCTGGATTATAAGAGCAGGAAGCGAACAGCAATTCGGGTCATTTGACGCTTTTATCAACCAAGTTCGTTCTGCAAGCCCGCAATTCGATAATCAAGCTTTAACTCTCACTCTAACAGACCCGGTATATGGTCCAATTCAATGGGGAATGAACAAGCCTTTTCTTATTAAAGAAGAGGAAATTATACATGAAGGTTATGGAGTGAAGGGACAACTGAAGTTACTGGACATGGAGCGCTGAATCATTTGCAAGAAACCAAGGGAGTGATAACCAACATGCCGAATCAAATGGTGCTGCAGGAGAGAATAAGCAAGGTATCCCAAGCGATGGAGTCTATGAAAAACACAAGTATCAATGAACAGTTTCCCATCGGACTAATCGACATACATCTATGGGAATGGCCGCAAGGTGTCGGTCTGTATGGCTTGCTTCAACTCCATGAGGCAACGAAAGATCCTAAAGTGCTGGAATTTCTCGAATCATGGTACAATGCAAGGCTGATGGAAGGGTTACCGGAAAAAAATGTGAACACCTGCGCTCCGCTCCTTACTTTGATCTCACTATGCGAGCTGACCGAAAACAGGGAGTACGAACAGGTCTGTGAGGAGTGGAGCAGTTGGATCATGGATGGACTGCTGCGAACCGGAGATGGTGCGTTTCAACATATGATTACGGGAGATGCCAATGATGGTCAAATTCTGATTGATACCCTGTTTATGACGGTGCTATTTTTGGCCAAGGCAGGGGTATACTTCAAGAAACCCGACATGGTGGAAGAAGCCAAACGACAGTTCCTTGTGCATATCAAATATCTATATAACAAGAAAACCGGATTGTTCTATCATGGCTGGGATTTCAATGAAAATCATAACTATGGTGCTGTTCATTGGGGAAGAGGCAATGCATGGTATACGGCGGGAGTTATGGATTTCCTGAATATCATTCCGATCGAAGACGGGTTAAAGGCCTATCTGTTGGATACAGCAACCGCTCAAGTCAGAGCACTGAGCAAGCTTCAAGGTGAGGATGGCATGTGGCACACTGTGCTGGATGATCCAACCTCTTACAAAGAAACCTCGGCAACGGCAGCGATTGGATACGGCATTCTTAAGGGAATTCGGTATGGATACCTGGATGAATCCTATCGCCAGAATGGCTTGAGTGCGCTTGAAGCGGTGTTGAAACAGATTGATGATAACGGCGTTGTACAGCAGGTGTCCTATGGTACACCTGTGGGGCAGGATGCTCAGTTTTATAAAGATATAGCGATCAGTCCGATGGGATATGGACAAGCACTTACGTTGTTTATCCTGATTGAGGGCTTGCGGGCTCCAACCGCCGAATAGAATCAGGCGGACTTGTACGGAGGATAGGGGATACAGTTTCCTGTATCCTCCTTTTTGTTTTAGTAAGCTCGAATCTCGATTAATTGGGCATATCTGCTGCCATTTGTGGCATCAATTATGATTCTCAGAGCCTGAGCTGACACAGGGACATCCAGAGAATGAATAACTTTTCTTTTGTGATTTTCTTGAACACTTGCGACTTGTGTCCATTCGCCAGCAGGAGTCAGTACCTCCACGTGATAATCACGCACCAGCTCAGGCATCACACGGAATGTTGTGTGATGGTGATGTAAATTAACCAGATCCTCGTTCACATCATCATTAAACGTCAAGTGCAACTCAGCCAAGGTTTGTGGCTCTTCCCATGTCAGTTGCACCCATTCAGGATTGCCAGACTGCATCGGCTGCGACATCCACTGTTGCGGCCCACCGTAAGGGCGATGATAACCGTTAATCGTGTTGTCCGCTGAATATGCCGAAGTCTCAGAGAGGGTACGACAGCAGAATGGCTGACGCGCCAACCCCTGCATGGACCATAATACGACAGGCTGATTCGTGGCATGATCCTCCAGATTTTTGGACACGTGGTTTTCTTCTGTTTTGAAGAAGATCAGCACTCCGCTGTGTGCTTCTGTCGAATGGTAGAGTGAGACGGCTTTATTGGAGCGGATGATTATAAAAGCATTCTGCGGTTCTTCCGGTCGCCATTCGAGCGGCAGCTTCACCCACTGCGCATTTCCTGTTGTAACGTTAACAGTCGCCGTAACTTGTAACGAATGCGGGACGTAGTTCTCCTTACGCCCCGTATCCCACAGCTCTACCGTCAGTGCGGTATCGCTGGATGCATCCAGCAGTAGCTCCAGGCCGCTGAGCACTGGATGCACAGGCAGCAACAGGGCGACATCTGTACCCAGCGGGTACGTCTCGCCAGGCTGCTCAAGGGCGATGCCCGTCAGCGTGCTGGAGGCTGTAACCTGGGCACGCCGGGCCAGATCCAGCTCATCGTGGCTGCGCACCCCGATGATGGAAGCGTCCTGCCGCAGCAACGTCTGCTGCAGGACCGCCAGATGCCTCGCGTGCAGCTCGCGCGGCGACACCCCCATGGACGCGCAGAGCGCCGCGCCCGTACCCGCGGCTTCGCCGATGACCGCGCATGTTGCCATGACGCGCGTTGTGCCGAAGGCGACATGTGATGCACTGATGTCGCGCCCGGCCATGAGCATATTCCGCACATTCGCGGAATACAGCGAGCGGAACGGCACGTGATATACGCCATCGGCATGCATATGCTTCGAGCCACTCGCTTCGGCGTACATGCCCTGCGGGGGATGCAGGTCAATGGACCAGCCGCCAAAAGCAACGGCATCCGGGAACTCCCGCTGGCTGATAATATCATTCTGGGTGAGCACATAGTCACCCGTGAAGCGACGGTACTCCCTTTTGCCAGGCAGAGAACCAATCCACTCCAGCGTCATATGATCTGCATCAAACTTGCCGGAGTTCTTGATATAGTCCCAGATCCCGTAGATCACGGACCACAGTTCATCACGGATCAGCTCATTGTCATGAACGGTGTCATGTTCACCGCCCCATTCAATCCACCAATAATGACAACCGGAATCCCCGCTGCGAATGACCCGGCGAATCGGAATGCTGGTCTGTGTAATATCCTTGGCAAAAGAAGGCGGGATATAACGGACAGGCGCACCAGCATCCTTGGTATAAAAGAGAAGTGTACTGCCCAGCGTGATCTGATCAGCCACCTCTGGTGCCCACTCTTCGCCATACTCGCTGCGGGCTTCCCGGCCGAGTGCAAACTTGGCTCCAGCCAGAAAGCCTACCAATCCATCACCCGTACAGTCCAGATAGATCTGACTTTCGAATCGGATTTTGCGCTCAGAACCCATCATCCAGCCAGTGACAGAGGTGATCTTTCGTTCATCCCCATCGCCAGTAGCCTCGACTTCATGTACATCCGTGTTCAGGTACAGGCTGATGTTGGATTCAGCTCGAACGGCTTCCAGAATGATCAAGTCCCAGAGATAAGGATTGCCCTCTGGATTACGATACTGATTCTCTACAAATAGTTCCCCCATAATACCCGTTTCCCGGGCATAACGGTTAATCCCGTGGGCGGTGGCACCGCACACCCAGACCCGAACCTCGCTGCTGGAATTGCCGCCAAGCACGGGGCGGTTCTGCACCAGCGCCACCTGCTGCCCCATGCGGGCAGCGGCTATCGCTGCGCATACACCAGCAAGTCCTCCGCCGATGACGGTGATGTCGTTTTGTACATGCTCTTGTTTCATATCTGTGACCTCCTTAACTGAAGTTAGATCCACCTTCACTCCAACTACATATCTATAATTTCATCTTAGATTTATATATTCACTTTTTAAATGCACTATACTATCATCAAACATATACTTTATTTCACAGAAAGGGTGGTCAAGTCATGGAGCTGCTTAACCACATCTACTGGAAGCAAAAAGGGGAATTTGCTCTTACGGAAGATATCTATACGACTTGGGTGGCTTTTGCCGTCGAAGAGGGAATATTCCATTATGAGATTGGGGGTCAGATCGGAGAAGCGAGTTTTGGCGATCTGGTGCTGTGCCCCCCGGCGGTTCCTTTTCGGCGGATAGTCATTACCCCGCTGACATTTCACTATTTACAGTTTAGCAGTAGCTTGGAGGAGGAGGAGTTTCTGCCACCAGCCGGAAAATCGCTGATTAATGACATGAAGCGGTTAGCCTCGACGTACGCTTATTTACGTCAGGACAGTGAGGAGAATAAGGGGGAAGTTGCCCGTTGGAAGACACATTTTATGATGGATTTGTGGCAGTTGTATCAGGTGGAACGCAGACAGAATCGCTTAAAGGAGCGGAGATTTACCGAAGACGCACGAATGGCTGAAGCGGCAGCGCTGCTGGAGGAGCGGGCGGAAGAGGAGATCAGCCTTCAGGAATTGGCACAGCGACTGGCCTTGAGTCCGGTGCAGTTGACAAGGCGTTTCCGGGAAGCTTTTCAGGAGACGCCATCAGGCTATCTCAAACGGGTCCGTCTGAAAAAAGCGCAGAACCTCTTGGCTGACAGCAGCCTGACCCTTAACCAAATTGCCGAGCGATGCGGATATGAGAACGGTTTTTATCTAAGTAGAGTGTTCTCCAAAACGTTGGGCATAAGTCCATCTGAGTATCGCAGGAGACACAGGGTGTAGGCTGAAAGAAGTAAGCAGAAAGCTTTGAAGACTACTTTAAAGACAACTTTTGAAGCCAGCGGAGCACCAGGTATACACCTTCGTTATGGGTTGTCAGATTATGGAGGAGCTAGTGTGAATGAGTGCAGAAGCAACGGATATTGCATTTCTAACCGAAATTAGAGGGGGAAGTACATTTCAGTTGTAGATCATAGACAATTTATACTATAATTTACCATATGGAGTCCTTATCCGAACGTATGCCCCCCGTATCCGTTTGAATGAGGACTCTGATTTTATAACTAAAACCAAGGAGGTGGATATGGCCTTAGCCTTTGGAATAAGGAATTCATCCTAATATTCGATAAAGGAGAATGGAAGCGATGAGAAAAATGATATTTTTGAAAGCGCTTAAATTTGTTTTGATGATAACGTTGTTAGTTCCTTTGTATTGGGCGGCTCCATCTGTCCATGCGGCAGAAGGGGAAAACACCCTGATTCTGAGTCATGATTTTGAAGATGGCACGGTCCAGAGCTGGAGCGGACGCGGTGAAGTAGAAACGCTTCATGCAAGCGCCGTTGCAGCGCGTACCGGAGATTATGGACTGGAAGTGAGCGGGCGTGCTATGACATGGCATGGGCCAGCGTTGGATGTGACAGAACTTTTGGAGGTGGGACAGACGTATGTGTTCACTGGCTGGGTGAAGCTTCCGGCGGGAGAGTCCAGCACAAACCTTAATATGTCTTTACAGCGTACCCTGCCAGATACAACACATTATGAAAATTTAACATTCGGTACCGCATCCGCAGGCGGATGGACCAAGCTTACTGCACAGTTTAAAATGCTGGAACCAGCGAATCAGTTATCGGTTTATTTTGAAGTGCCAGACCGTGCCACAGCTTCTTTTTATATGGATGATTTCCGATTGGAGAAGCTGCCAGATCTCGGACCCATTGTGATCGAAGAAGACATTCCTTCCCTACAGGATGCTTTTGCGGGCAAGTTTCGAATTGGGACGGCCTTCACGAACAATGAACTGCTGACCGAACCGGACAAGCAGCTGCTTATGAAGCATTTTGATAGTCTGACACCAGGCAATGTTCTGAAATGGGACAGTACCGAGCCGCAAGAGGGTATGTATAATTTCAGCGGGGCGGATGCCGCAGTCGCTTTTGCAGCAGCGAACGGACAAGAGATACGCGGGCATACCCTCGTTTGGCATACACAAACTCCGGATTGGGTATTCCACGATGCCAACGGCAATCTGGTGAGCAAAACGATGCTGTATGAACGGATGCAGCAGCATATTGAGACGGTAATGGAGCGTTATCAAGGCCAGATCTACGCTTGGGACGTTGTGAATGAAGTCATTGATGCCTCCGAGCCAGATGGCCTGCGGCGCAGTCTGTGGTACCAGATTGCCGGGGAAGAATATATTGAGAAGGCATTTGAATTCGCCCATGCAGCCGACCCGGATGCCAAGTTGTTTATTAATGACTACAATACCCATGAGCCGGCCAAAAGCCAGGCCCTCTACAATCTGATCACTCGCCTTCAAGCCAAGGGTGTGCCTATTGACGGAGTCGGCCATCAAACACACATCAGCCTCTTTTATCCAACCCTTTCGGAAATTGAGAGTTCCATTGTCAAATTTAAGGCGCTGGGTCTCGAAACACATATTACCGAGCTTGATGTAAGTATATATTCCAATGATTCGCAATCTTATGATATCTTCCCGGAAGAACTGAAGACACAGCAGGCGGCGCTGTACAAGTCCCTGTTCCAGATCTTCCTGAGGCATACGGATACAGTCAAAAATGTTACCTTGTGGGGCAAGGATGATGCCAATACCTGGCTACGAACCTTCCCGGTCGCCCGCAACAACTGGCCGCTGCTTTTCGACGAGCGACTCCAGTCCAAGCCAGCCTATTGGTCCGTATTAGAGACGGTCCAGGTCGAGGCAGTACCTGCCGCTCCGCAGAATCTGACCGCCACTGCGGTTAGCGACAACAGCATCAATCTAAGCTGGAGTGCATCTGCAAGTGCGACCTCCTATACGGTAAACAGGTCGCTGACAGCAGCCGGACCGTATACATCTGTGGCCGCTGTATCGGGAACAAGCTATAAGGATATGGCGGTATCTGCTGGAACCACCTACTACTATGTGGTGAATGCGGTTAACAGCGTTGGGAAGAGTGTGAACTCCGTTCAAGCTTCCGCAAAGGTCCAGGGTGGAGGGCTGCCAGAGCCTGCTAGCAATCTGACTCTAGTCTATCGTGCAGGGGATACAAATCTGCTCGATAACCAAATGAAACCGCAGTTTGTCATTCACAACAACGGTACCTCCACAGTTAGCCTGAATGAACTGACAATTCGTTACTGGTATACAGTGGACGGGGAGAAACAACAATCCTTTTTCTGTGATTATGCACAGCTTGGAGGCAGTCAGATCAGCGGCAGCATAGTGAAACTGCCTGCACCTGTTCCTGGAGCGGACCATTATCTGGAACTGAAGTTCGGTACCGGAGCAGGCGTGATCCCGGTCGGAGGAACCTCTGGGGAGATACATACCCGGTTGCACAAAGCAGACTGGTCCAATTACAGCGAGGGGGATGATTATTCCTTTAACCCGCTGCAGACCTCTTTTGCCGATTGGACCAAGGTAACTCTTTACCGGAACGGCGAGCTTGTCTGGGGAGTGGAGCCTGTATCCTAATTTGCTAAGTCGTTATATCTAGCCTAGCCGGAGATCCCAGATCTCCGGTTTTTTTAATGCAATAGAACAAATCTGTGTATCTCTATCCCTTCCCTGGCAACTGGTATCACATATCCATGCGAATGAGCCCGGCCCCGGCCGAAGCGGGGGAACTGATGGTATAATGATCTCAATAATTGCAGGAGGAGCGCTGAGGGGATGACAAAGCCCGACTGGAAGACCTTTTTGCCGCATAAGCTCAGGTATCGGCTGTTTGGTGCGTTTGTGGTGTTGATTCTGCTGCCATTCAGCGTACTTAATGTCTACAACTATGGACAGATCGAATCTCTGGTTGAGCAAAAAATCAGCGAACAGAGCCACGAGCAACTGGTGCAGATGTATGGTTCTCTGGAGGACCAGATGAGTATTGCATTCAAAACCCTGATTTTTCTGGAACAGGATTCAGCCGTAAGAAACGTCCTGACTTCTCCAGACAATCGTTCTCCGCTTGAGAATAAGTCGTTGGTGGAAGAGAAGTTCAAGATGATCAACAACAGCTTTTTTCTATATAATCCTTCCGTGTACTTCACGCTGTTAGATTTTCATGATAACGTTTACACTTCGTATTTGCCCAAAAAAGCTCTGGCCTATGGCCCTTATCGGGAACAATTTCGCAAGCATCTTGGAGAAATGACCTTTATCAAGGGCAACACTGATTCAAACTCGTTTCCATCAGAAGAGTTGCTCTACCGCTGGGATGCCCGGGATACCAACCATGTCCTGCGGGAGTTATCCTCCAGCCCGTATCTCTTGTCCCTCTATGCGTATATGAAGGACAGTGGCGGCAAAAGGTACGGAATGGCACGGATCAGCATCGATTATTCGTATTGGTTTCAGTCTATGCTGAAGGATTCGCAGAGCAATCAGGAGTATTTCCTGATTACTGGCAATGGGGAAACGATTGCCCGCTCGTCCGAAAAAGCGGTACTTTCCCCAGACGTGACCCGGGAAATTGCACTTCATCCGGCAGAGGCCTATCTGACGGATAATGATTCAGATACGCTGATTAACTACGTATACATCGAGTCACTGGACTGGTACATGGTAAATCGTATTCCACTAGCTGTGTTGTTTACGGAGATATCGGGGCTTAAGCAGCGCTATTTTTTAACGTTTTTTGGCTTCACAGCAGCATTTGTGCTCATGGCCTTTATGATCTCGGCGACGTTCACTCGGCCTTTATCACATCTGCAGAACCAGATGAAGGAGGTTGTACGCAAAAACCTCAAGGTCCGTATCCCTGAAGGCCGCAGCCGCGGAGAAGTGCTGGAACTGACCCGTACGTTCAATACGATGCTGGATGATGCCAATCAGATGATCAACAGACTCAAGGCGGAGGAACGCCAGAAGGAAGCGGTACATTTTCATATGCTCCTGGCCCAGATGAATCCGCACTTTCTCCTGAATACATTGAATACAATGAAATGGAGTGCGATCCGCAGCGGGAATGAAGAGATCTCCGAGATGTGTGTTTCCTTGGGCAAATTACTGGAGGTCAGCCTGAATTCACAGGTCGAATTGGTATACCTGAAGGACGAGATTGAGTTGGTTCAAGCCTACCTTCATATCCAGCGGATTCGTTACCGTGATAGCTTTGAGGTGACTTGTGAATTTGAAGAAAAACTTGAGTATGCGCTCGTGCCCAAGCTGAGCTTGCAGCCACTGGTGGAGAATGCCATTCACCACGGTGTCGGGCCACTGGAGCAGCTTGGTCAGATCCGCATCGGAATTTACAGGCAAGACACAGGAAAGCTGATGCTGGAGGTGGCAGACAACGGAATTGGAATGGAGGAATCCCGGCGTCAGCAGATGACCCGCACACGTCCGGGAATTGGTCTGTCTAACCTTAAGGAACGATTGCGATTATTGTTCAAAGGCCAAAGTGAACTTGAAGTGATTGATACCAAGCCGGGGACATTAGTGAGGTTCAGCATTCCTTTTTTATTGTCGACGCCTTACTTACAGAAGCGATCAGACTAGGGCGTGTCTGAAAACTCCGAAGGAAGCAGATTTTGCTGAATTTTCGTTCCGAGCAAGGAAGTTTTCCGCAGGCGTGCCGAGGCACGTCAAGGGAAAGTGACGAAGCATGGGGCGAAAAGGCGGTAAAAGATGCACTTCGCGAGTTTTGAGAAACGCCCTACGACTGGAGAGGGGAATCTGGCATGTGGAAAGTATTACTTGTAGAGGATGAGGTATTCGTACGAGAGTCGGTGAGAGAGATTATTTCCTGGGAAGAGCTGGGCTTCACGGTCATCGGGGAATCCGGTAATGGGACCGAAGCGCTGGCGATGATTATACAGGATACACCGGATCTGGTACTGACCGATATTGTCATGCCAGGTATGGATGGTCTGGAATTACTCAAACAGACCCGTCAGGCCGGGTTAAAAACCAAATTTGTCATGCTCACCTGTATGGGGGAGTTCGAATATGTACGCCGTGCAATGGAATACGGGGCTTCCAATTATATTTTGAAACTGTCCATGAGTGTGAATTCACTGCGTGATACACTCCGTAAAGTAAGTGCAGAACTGGGAGCTTCGACTGAAGCCCGGACAGAGACAGATCATCATCAAGTGCCACCTTCCACACCGGTTCTCACATCAACGCCTGTTTCGCCTGATTCTCTTACGGTCTCTTCTGCGCCCCAGTCTGATACGGATCTTCCATTTACACCTGTTCGTGAGCCGATTGTGAAACATCCGGAGATTAGCAAAATAATTCAGTATATCGGGCAGCATTACGACCAGGACATTACCGTCAAATCCATGTCACGATATGTGATGATGGGCGAGAATTATGTGAGTGCTCTGTTCAAAAAGAAAACCGGCCATACCCTGATTCATTACTTGCATGGGGTACGGATGGAGAAAGCGGCTGAATACTTGCGCGAGACGGACCTTCCTGTACAGGAGATTGGTCACCGGGTAGGGTTCGGAAGTGATAATTATTTCATTAAAATATTCAAGCGTTGGACCGGTTGCACGCCCAGCCAGTATCGCCATCGTTCGTGACTCACAGGATGAGTAGAAGGAATATGTGTACCGAGTGCTCAGGCAAGCACAAGTAAATCCGTATTTTTGTTCAATCCGAATCATGGATATGTATCTTATGAACCCAGCAAGGTCCCTGCTACGATGTAACGGAAGGTACACTTAAATTCAGGGAGGTCATGTGACCAGATGAGAATCAAAAAAGGATTAACGGGATTAATCGTAGGTGCGCTGATGCTGGGCTTGCTTGCCGGCTGTGTAGGTAAAAATGAGACGAACGGTGGAGATAACGGAGGTGGAGCGGCAGGGGGAAAAGTGAAGCTCACCATGTGGGGCGCGGTGCCGCCCGAGAATGGTCCACAGGAAGTGGTGGATACCTGGAATGCGGAGCATCCTGATATTCAGGTGGAATATGTTCGGTTTGTGAATGATGATGATGGCAATCTGAAGCTGGATACAGCGCTGTCCACCGGGCAGAACGTTGATCTGTATGTCAACTATACCCTCACAAATCTGGATAAACGCATCAAGGGTGGGACAGCACTGGATCTGGGCGAGTTCACCGATTACAACATTGATGAGAAAATGGGTGAAGATGCGGCTTCCTGGAAAGTGGACGGCAAATATTACGGGATGCCAACCAAGAAAAACGCTGCCTTTTTCGCTTTAAATATGAAAGCGCTTGATCAAGCGGGACTGAGCGTACCAACAGCCTGGACTTGGGATGAAGCCCGTGAATATGCACTCAAACTGAAGACAGCTGGCTTCAAGTACGGATTGGTGCAACATACCGCTTCCTATGTAGACCCGCTCGATTCCGTTCTGGTGAAGAACGGTTATGTTAAGGCAGACGGCACTTCCAACCTAGATGATCCGCTCGTCACTAAATGGCTGGAGACTTTGAACGGAATGATGAAGGAGGATGCAACCACCCCTCCGCTCGGAGAGCAGCTGACTTCCAAAATGCCGGTGGAGAACATGTTCCTTGGCGGTGAGTCTGCCATGATTAATATCGGCGAATGGCTGATCCGCACATCAAACAATATGACCGAGTTCCCTCGGGATTGGAAAATTGCCTTTGCCCCTGTACCGAGACTGGCTGCACAAGAAGCAGATATGGTGAAGAGTGGAGGACTTGGTGACTTTATTGCGATTAATTCCAAGTCGAAAAATAAAGAAGCCGCATGGGAGTTCCTGAAATGGTACGCCGATGGGGGAATGATGCCGATGGCTGCGGGTGGACGTTTGCCTTCCTCCAATGCGGTTGATCAACAGACTGCGATCGATCATCTGCTTGGCGATTATGCCGATTCTTATGATAAAGAGTCTCTGGAATTTGTGTTGTACGGTGACGAGACACCTACGTTTGTCCGCAGCATTGCGCAGGAAGTGGTCGATCTGCGTGCACAGGAGTATGAAAAGTTCTTCCTCGGTAACCAGACTGCCGAAGTAACGGTACAGAACATGGTCAAACGCCATAATGACTGGCTGAAGCAGAATCAATAGGTTGCAAAAGCAATGAGTCCAAAGGCCGTCCCAATGGGGCGGTTTTTTCTATATAAGCAATAGAACAATTCCATGTTGTTTTCCTCCCGAAAGGCACTGCCGAAATACATATATCTGTGATATCAGGTACAGGGTTATGTTCCTTAAATGTTAGAGGACATCTTGTTATGCTTAATTCCAGAACAGATGTTAAGGAGTGGGGGAGCATATGCATAAATCCTGGATGAAACGGCAGAGCAGACTCGGGTATCTGTTTATTGGGCCCAATATGATTGGCGTGCTGTTGTTTTTTATTATACCGGCTGTCTATTCGTTCTATCTCATGTTCACTGATTACAAATTCATGAGCCCGGAGACGAATTTCGTCGGGCTGGACAATATCCGCCGGATGTTGAATGATGATCTGTTTGGCGTGGCGCTGCGAAATACATTTGTATTTCTGTTAGCGGTTCCGGTATCGATGGGGTTGGCATTTATCGTGGCGGTGGCGCTGAACAAGTCGGTGTATTGGCAAAAAACGCTTCGTGCCCTCTATTTCATGCCCTATATCACTAGCGGCGTTGCCATCGCCTTTGTCTGGATGCTTCTGTTCCAGCCAACGTCGGGACCGATTAATGGTTTCTTGCGCGGAATCGGTATTACGAACCCTCCCGGCTGGTTATCAACAACCGAATGGTCCATGTATGCGATTGATATCATCTGGATTTGGTTCATGCTGGGTTACAACATGATTATTTATCTGGCCGCTTTGCAGGAAATTCCGGAGGAATTGGTTGAGGCTGCACGGATAGATGGAGCCCGTCCTTGGCAGACGATACGCCAAGTGATCTGGCCGCTTGTGAGTCCAACGACCTTTTTGCTGCTGATTACGGGGCTGATTATGACGATCAAAAACTTTGGTATCATTCAAGCGATTACCCAGGGTGGGCCGGGGAACAGCACAACCGTCCTGTCACTTTTTATCTACCAGAATGCCTTCCGATATTACGAGATGGGATACGCTGCCGCCATAAGCTGGGCACTCTTTGCCATCATCATGATATTCACTGTTTTGCAGTGGCTCGGTCAGAAACGTTGGGTTCACTATTAAGGAGGGGAGGGATCGTTATGGAGAAACAAATTGCCGCGAATGCGAAGCCCACAGCTCCACATTCACCTAAAGTTAAAGTCCGCATGGAGTCCTTGAGCCAGATTCGAAAAATCATACTGACACTTCTGATGTCCGGGTTTGCCCTGCTGATGGTTATGCCGTTCATCTGGATGATCAGCACGTCGTTCAAATCTCCTGCGGACGTATTCACCTATCCCATCCAGTGGATACCCTCCAGCCTGAACTGGGAGCATCACATTAAGGTCTGGAGCGGAGCGGATACCTTTGCGACGTATTATCTGAACTCGTTGAAAATATCGCTAATTAGTACGGTCGGAGCTGTATTTCTCTCGGCTTTTGCAGCCTACGGCTTCGCACGTATTCAATTCAAAGGCCGGGAGACACTGTTTCTGATCTATCTCTCGATGATGATGGTGCCTCCGCAGGTACTCTTTGTACCGAAGTTCCTGATGTTTGAATGGGTCGGCATATATAATACGCATTGGGCATTGATCCTGCCCGGAATGTTCACGATCTTTGGGGTGTTTATGCTACGGCAATTCTTCCTGTCCGTGCCTTCAGAGATCTCGGAAGCGGCGTTCATCGACGGTGCCGGTCACCTGCGCATATTCTTCAGGCTGATTCTGCCCTTGGCGAAGCCAGCGCTGGCTACACTGGCCATTATTGATTTCTCTTGGCACTGGAATGACTATGAGAATGCGCTTGTGTTCCTGATCGACAAAGACTTGTACACCGTTCCGCTCGGACTGCAGAACTTTATTCTGGAGAATAATGTGGATTACAACGGCATGATGGCCGCTGCCACGGCAGGCATTATTCCGATGATCATCGTTTTCCTCGTGGGTCAGCATTATATCATTCAGGGCGTGGCCGGAAGTGCCGTGAAGGGCTGAAGCTGCTGTCACTGTGATCCCATATAATAACCCTTTTGCTGAACGAAGAGATTTTCGCGGCAGAAGGGTTTTCTGTTGAAAGGGAGAGTAACTTATCTTGCGCGATACAATAGTTCAAACTTCGTATATAATTAACAATGACATATGATGCTGTATGACTACATAACTATCGCGAGGTGCACTAGACTTATGCCAACCATCTACGACTTTACCGTAACCAGAACCAGTGGAGAGCGTTTCCCACTCTATCAATATGAAGGAAAACCTGTGCTCATCGTAAACACGGCAAGTAAATGTAAATATACGCACCAGTTTGATGACATGCAGAAGCTGTATGACCAGTACAAGGATCAAGGACTTCAGATTATTGGTTTCCCGTGTAACCAGTTTGCAGAGCAAGAGCCTGGAAGCAGTTCGGAAGCGGAGTCCTTTTGCCAGATTAACTATGGTGTGAAATTTCCGATGTTCTCCAAACTGGATGTGAATGGAGAAGCGGCGCACCCGCTCTACGACTTTTTGAAAAGATCAGGGCCTTTTGCTGGCTTTGATGAAACAGATATACAGGCCAAATTATTGAAATTAATGGTGGCTGAGAAGGCACCGGAATGGTTACACGGCGATGCAATCAAATGGAATTTCACAAAATTCCTGATTGATGCAGAGGGTCGTGTGGTCAAACGCTTCGAACCTATCGACTCCATCGACGAGATTCAAGAAAGTATTAAACAGATTCTATAATTTCACTTTCATATATCCTACAGGGGCATGACACAAATCGTTTCCCTCTTCCGAACAGGAGGTGCATGAATGTGCCGAGCATGATGCAATTTAGTGCTTCACTGGAGTATAGTTACCGATCCACCAGCATATTTAACCCAGGCAAGTCAGATGGATTCCACTCACATCCACATTATGAGATTTATTATTTTCATGATGGAGAATGTACCTACATCATAGGAGACCGGGTATATAACCTGGAGCCGGGTGATCTGGTGTTAATGCATGGCTTGACTCTTCATCGACCACATCCGAAGCCAGGCAGTGCTTATGAGCGAAGCACACTGCATTTTGATCCGTCTGCCATTCGCAGCAGCCTGCATCCGGACCGTATGGCTGAGGTCCTGAGACCATTTGAAGAACTCAGAAATTGCCGGGTCAATCTGAAGGGAGATCACCGCTCTGAATTCGAATCTCTATTGCATGATCTTCATCGTCTGTCTCAAAGTCAGAGCAATTTCAGGCAAGAGCGAATGAATGTCAGACTGTGTGATCTGTTGTATTTTGTAGCAGAGATCTGCCAGGGTGATGTCCAGGAACAACTTCCCTCATCGGAGAGGGAGCGGCATGTCCAACACATTATTCGTTATGTGGATACCCATTATATGAAGGACATTGGTCTGGATGATCTGGCACTGGAATTACATCTGTCCAAGCCATATCTGGCAGGCATGTTTAAGGAAATGACAGGTTTGACGATATTCAAATACCTGTATGACCGCCGTATCAATCAGGCGAAGCTTTTGTTTCAGTTTCAGCCTGAGATCACCGTGACAGAAGCAAGTCGATTGTCCGGTTTCAAACGCCTTTCTCATTTTAGTCGGATGTTCAAACAAAGTGTGGGATGTTCGCCTGATCTGTACCGTACCCAATTGCATCGCCAATCATAGAAGTCGTCTTTGAGCTGACCAGCTTGTCTGGTTGGCTTTTTTTGTTGGTTTTTGTTTGAGGAATGCATCCCACTGTGTTTAGAGGACACGCAGAACAGGTAAAGAAAGGTAATGAACCCAGAGGAGGCGAATATGAATGAAACAGCGCACACCGGATCAGAATAACAACGATACCCAACAGGAACAATCCCGTGACAATCCTGAACAATATAAGACAGAGCGCGAAAGTCTGCTTGACCGACATGAAGAAGAACAGACCGTAGATCCAATTCCGATGGAAGATCTGAATATGGAAGCTCAGGAAGAGAAGAATAAAGATCAGACAAAAAGTAACTCGTCTACGGAAGAGAAATATCGGGCGGATTATCGTAAAAAGACGGGCGAAGGATAATTTCGATTGCTGTATTGGGCAAACTTGTTGAAATGTTTTCAGTGAATGTATATTTAGTGAAAATAAATTAGTTTGTTGACTAATGTATGTTACTATATTATAGTTACTGTGTTGGCAATTGAAAAAAAAATTTTGGGAGGCGAATAAGAATGACAACTTTTTTTGATGCGTTGAAAAACAGAAGATCTTATTATGGAATCAGCAAGGAATCTACAATTTCGGATGCTAAAATCCAGGAAATCGTAGAAGAAGCGGTGAAATATACACCAACTTCCTTTAACTCACAAACATCCCGTGCCGTTGTATTGCTCGGTGAACAACATGATAAATTGTGGAATCACACAGAAGAAATTTTGCGTGAAGTGGTAGGTAATGAAGAAGCCTTCAAATCCACAGCAGAAAAAATGACTGGATTCCGCAGCGGATATGGTACGGTTCTCTTCTTCGAAGATAACAATGCGATCGCACAGCTTCAACAAAATTTTGCAGCTTATGCAGATAACTTCCCAATCTGGGCTAACCAATCCAACGGTATGTTGCAACTGGTAATCTGGACTGCTCTGGAACAAGAAGGTCTGGGTGCATCTTTGCAGCACTACAACCCGTTGATTGACGAGAAAGTGAAGCAAGAATGGAGCATTCCTGAGAACTGGAGATTGATCGCTCAAATGCCATTTGGTAAACCAACGGCAACACCGGGTGAGAAAGAATTCCAACCAATTGAAGAGCGCGTAAAAGTACACAAGTAAGCTTCGCATTTCCCAACATTTAACCACATACGGCCTCGCTTCAATTTGATACGATGATAGTTGATCGTAATCCAATGAAGCGAGGCTTTTTAATGTGAATAATAGATTAAAAGACATAACGAACCAACGGATATGGAAAACGGTTTTATGCGGGTTATTAACACTTGGATCGGTGGCTGGATACAGCTCTACCGTTCAGGCCGCAACCGTGCAGCAACAGTTTCAGGATACGCACACCAGTTACGCCAAGGATGCCATTACACATCTGGTGGCAAAAGGCATTGCTGCCGGTACGTCAGAGACTACGTTTGAACCGAAGAAAGCCGTTACTCGTGCAGAATTTGCGACGTTTGCGGTGAGATTACTAGGTTTGAAGCCCGTTAAAAATAATATTAATCCCTATCAGGATATAAGCATGAATGCTTGGTATTACGGCAATGTTGCCGCCATGACGAATCTTTTTATTCTGGAGGGTAAGGGTCAGGGAACGTTCCAGCCTAATGCTTCTATTACGCGCGAAGAAGCGGCTGCCCTTCTTGTTCGAATGTTAAAACAACAACCCGTAGAGACATCACTCTTATCTTCAACGTATTTTGACGCAGCAGATATCTCAGACTGGGCACGTCCTTATGTTCAGACGGTATATCAACTTGGACTAATGCGGGGAAGTGGAGGCGTGTTCCGACCACATGACCAGGTAACGCGAGAAGAAGCAGCCGTAATGCTCGATGCCATTTTACAAAAGAAAACATGGTCTGAGCAGTTACAACGTGGGGATGAACTTGGCGTTCAGCTGGGCTGGCAATATAACTCCACTACAACTGAATTCAAGAAACAAGTGGAACAGTCTGAGGTCAACACACTTGTCCCACGCTGGTTTTTCCTGAACAGCAGTATGAAAGTAACAGATCACGCGGACCCTGCATTGATCTCCTGGGCATCAGCCACCGACAGGCAGCTATGGCCATTACTTGGGAATCGTTCCGATTCGGCACTTACCCATCAGATGTTATCCAGCTCAGCCAACCGAGCGGCAGTGATCTCACAGGTAGCCGCTTATGTCAAAACCTATAAATTGGACGGCATTAATGTGGACTTCGAGAATGTTGATCCTGCGGATCGTGAAGGGCTGACGGCATTTGTGACCTCTTTGACGGCTACGTTGCACGCACTCGGTGCTGTGGTGTCCGTGGACGTTTCGCCCGACCTGGGTACTGATTGGACGGATGCATTTGATTATGCCAAACTGGGCGCTGTATCGGATTATATGGTGCTGATGGGATACGAGGAACACTGGAACGGTGATCCGAAAGCAGGATCAGTGGCGTCTCTTCCATGGGTAGAAAAGGCTTTGGATACCATGCTCTCCGAGGTGGTACGTGCCAAAACAATTTTGGCCCTTCCGTTATATACACGAGACTGGTCTTCCGTGAATCCGGCAACCAGTTCTTGGGACATTACACTGGCAGACCAGGGAATGCGTGCGCATGCTACGGGATCTGTAAGACGATGGGATGCAAGTCTGGTTCAATATATTATCGGGTACAACAGTAATGGTAAGCCAAGATATATATGGGCAGAGGACAGTCGTTCGTTATCAGCCAAAGTGTTAATGAGTGAGCAACGGCAAATTGCTGGACTGGCTTACTGGTATATGGGCGGCGAAACAGCGGATGTATGGAACGCCATCTCGAATGCATCGCGATTTGAATCTTATAACTTCTAAGTAATCATAAATCTTATAGGCCCAAACTCACCGTGATTCCTACGGATGGTTTGGGCCTGTTTATTTTGGTATAAGATAAGGAATATGAGGAATCGTTTAAGCTTGGATGAACGGTTTAATGTATATAAGGACAAACTGTTTAATTAAATTAGATAAATGGAAGTTCAGGAGGAGAAGGAGCATGCGAGAGGTTGATTGCATAATTGTAGGTGGAGGGCTCGCAGGGCTTCAGGCAGCCATTCAGCTTGGACGTTATTCAGCTCATCAGGTGTTGGTAATCGACGCGGGAGAAGGCAGATCGACGTTATGCCGGACTTATCATAATATCCTCGGTTTCCCCGATGGGGTATCCGGTGAAGAGCTTAGAGAACGAGGCAGGATGCAGGCAGAGCGGACCGGTGTATCTTTTGAGAAAGACCGTATTGTTAAAGCAGGACGTCATGGAGAGATGATCCAATTGTTCGGTACTTCAGGAACTGAATATAGGAGCAAAACCGTGTTATTGGCAACGGGGCTCACGGATAGAGTTCCGGACATTCCGGGACTAACCCCTACGCTGGGCCGAACGGTGTATGTCTGCCCTGATTGCGATGGTTATGAGATTCAGGATCAACGTACGGTACTATTGGGATCTGGCGAACCAGGTGCCAATATGGCGATGATTTTAATTCAGCGTACGAATGATCTGTTATATATCAATCATGAGCAGGCTCCCATATCTGCAGAGCTGCATCGGAGCATGAAAGAGGCGGGAGTTCGTTATCTGGAAGCGGCTGTTCAGGAAGTACAACAGATTGAGGATGGCCATATCACCGGTGTTCTGACCGAAGATGGGCAGATTTTTGAGTCGGAGCGTGGATTTATCGCATTTGGAGGCAACCGGGTACACTATGAACTGGCGGAGCAGCTGGGAGCTGTAATCGCAGATAATAAACATGTGGAAGCCGATCCGCGCAGCTTGCAGGCAGCGACTAATGTGTGGATTGCCGGGGATCTGGGCCTGCACGCAGAACAAGCAACCGTTGCGATGGGTGAAGGTTCCATTGCCGCGATCTGGATTCATAAGGCGTTACAGCAGATGACCAAGGATTCACGATGAATTTCACCTCCAACTATGAGGTTGATTATTCCATTGCTCATTACCAAAAAAGTCCTCCCAAGCCATGCATGTGGCAGGAGGACTTTTTGAGCTATCTTTTGCTAGGGAGAAAAGGTTTACGCTTGTTTATCCGATGAATCCGTTGACTTGGAAGAAGAACTCTTGTCCTTCGAGTTATGTGAGAAATCTTTGCGAATGTTGTCCACGATATCACCAACCACGCCTTCGATCATATCGGTTGGTCCGGGATTGTTTTTGTCTGGATGGATAACGGTATTCACTCCTGGTTCAAGTTCATCGTTTGTCTTCTCATGTTTGGTTTTATCACGCATGGGAAATCCCTCCTGGTTCGATATTGTATAAGGTGTTCATTAACATATCCAAACACCGTTACGTATATGTAAACGATTAACCACTGTAGTTCTTTTGAAACGTGTACTTGCTCATATATAGAAGATATATACAGAATTGAACGTACTGATTAAACTTCTGCAATACGTTTATATTATAGATAACCAATGAGTATTAAGTTTAAAGCTTGAAACCAATAAATAACTATTATGCAGGAGGTTATTCAGATGAATGAAGAAAATCATGTAATCCATAAAGATGGCCAAGTATCAACTGACAAGGTGGACAATGCAATTGAGAAGATTGCGCCGGAAGAAAGAGAACAGATTTTACAGAACTTTGATGCATTCAAAGAATACCTGGGTAAGCGAATTGCCATGGGAGAATCGATTGGACTAAGTGAGGAGCAGATGGCCAAAATTGCCGAGAAAGTAGCAGATTATCTGGCAGCTCGGGAGGAACCCCGTAATCGTGAAGAAAAACTGCTGCAGGAGCTGTGGAATGTCGGCAAGGAAGATGAACGTCACATGCTGGCTCATATGCTCGTTCGTTTGGCACAAAGCTCCACACCCAATCATTAAGATTAGCATCTATGCCTATGCCTAAGCATAAGAAATACTTTGAGCTGGTCTTCAAACCTGCCAAAAGCTGGAGCGTAACTCTGAGCGTGTCTGGAGCAGGGCATAGAGAGGGGAGCGCTAACGAACCTGTGACGTCTTATTCAGGGGTTTGAAAGTCCCGTAGCAATCTAAGGAATCTGACACACGTTATATTGGTATAAACAGCCGTTAATAGCGTATTTCCAGGAAATTTTGGCAAATAACGTGTCTCATGTTCCTTACAAAATAAAAGGGGCGCCAGATGGCCAAATAAGATGTCCTCGATTCCTTAGTTATCTGGACCATTCGTCTGGACTAGGTAGCTTGGACTTCAAGATAATTTGGACACAGATATCCTTCAACGTATCACTTGCCTGAGTTTAAAAGACACACCCTAATAAATAACCTCTGAATGGCGATGCCTTCAGGGGTTATTGCCGTTTACGGAGACTACAGACAGGAGTAATGACGTACATTGTAACTATTTTTAATCTGGCTGATACTTTTATAATCCCTGTTCGAAGTATGATAGGAAAAGAAAGAACGTTGGAATCGATAGTTCACATGAGCGTTTGAGAAGCAAGACTTCCGGTTAAGGAATAGTAACGTTCATATTAAGGAGAGATGTTACCTATGAAGAACGCGACAAAACAATGGAAACTAGGAATGATCGGTGCAGTTGTTGCTTTACTTGGTATGATTGTGCTGACTACATATTTACTTACCCCTGCGAATGCTCAAGGTAGTACGGACGCTCAACAAACTTCTGCGAAAGAAGCTCAAGTTGCAAACTCCGAGATGTTTACAGCCTATGTTGAAGGTATGCATATAGAAGACGGCAAATTGTTTATGACAGTGGACAAGATTGGCTGGTATCAGGGTGAAGAGGCCGATGCGATTTTTGCACAGCGCAATCCGGAAGCAGGTATAGACGGTGCTCCAGATGGTTACTATATTGTCAACGATAGCAAAGAGCAGGAACAAGTTGAGGTTAGTGCCAATGCTGAAGTATTGATGCAGTTGTATGATCGGGATGGTACGATGCAGGGCGCAGACATTCAGTGGAATGAACCTGTGGCATTATCCAAGTTCGAATCGTTGTATGAGAATACCCGTATTCTTGATCTATCCGTATTCCCGTATCATCTGACGGTGCAGGACGGAAAAGTTACTAAAATTGTGCAACAATACATCCCATAAAATAAGATGAAATTCATCATCAAGCATTCCTCCTGTTCATTGGAACGGTGAGGGATGCTTTTTGGTTATGACAAATTCATGAAAGCGATTGTAATTAATGGTAGGTACATGTATCATTATTGGAATGGCGTTTTTACATAGTTCAGGAGGAGCCTCATGCTTAAAGACATGATTGCATTAACTAAGCCCGGACTTCTAAGGTTAAATGTGTTTGCGGTGGCGGTAGGATTCTGGGTAGCTTCAAAATGGGATATCAACTGGTTATCTCTGCTCATGGTCGTGATTGGATCAACTTTGGTTATTGCTTCAGCTTGTGTTATCAACAATTATTGGGATCGTGAATTGGACCAAAAGATGGAGCGCACCAAAAAAAGGATGGATTACATTAACCATCTGAAGCCAGGGTTTGTACTTGGCTATGGCATTATCCTAGGTGTTGTGGGAGTAGCAGTACTGTATTTCCTGGTGAATCCGTTATCAGGGTGGATGGCACTGCTTGGATGGTTCGCTTACATCGTGATTTACACGATGTGGTTGAAACGCAGTTCAACGTGGAGCACGTCGCTCGGTGGAATTGCCGGAGCGATGCCGCCTGTCATCGGTTATACGGCTGTAACCAATGAGATTGATGCAGGTGCCTGGTTGCTGTTTGCACTATTATTCTTGTGGCAACCACCACACTTCTGGTCATTGGGTATTCGCCGGGTAGAGGAGTATCGCGCTGCGGGCTTCCCGTTGTTGCCAGTGGTTAAAGGGGTGAAACGCACCAAGTTTCAGATGATTCCTTATGTTTTTCTGCTGCTTCCTGCTGTATTTCTGTTGTATTATTACGACTACGTAGGTCTGGTATTTCTGATTGTATCTTTGGTCGGTGGACTGATCTGGTTTGTGCATACACTTAGCGGACTGAAGACACAGGATGATGAGAAATGGGCAAAAGTGAACTTTCTGATCTCGGTTAATTATCTCATGCTCGTATTTATTGTTATGGTAGCGAATACGGTATGGTCTTAATTAGACGATGAACAGATCATTTTCAGAGAGATTTTAGCTTAAGCTATATAAATTGAACTAAACATTTACACAAAACGGAGAGGACAGAAAGAAGCTGAAGAAGCGAAAGCGTTCGCCTAAAAGCTTTCTGAAAGAAAGCTGCATCGAAAGCATACGCTTATCCCCGGATTTTCACCTTTGTTAAAATGATTCGAAAAATCCGGGGATAACAGCGATCGGAAGGTTGTTCTGTCATCGAAGTGTCCAGTGGAAATATGCTTTAGTCCATTTTTTATAACAAGCTGCAAAGAATGAAAAAGCACACGATGGAATAGCGTTTGGACAACCTTGAGTTGTTACAACATATTCTCTGGGGTGCTTTTTTGGTATAATAAAACAATTGAATCATATAAGTGGAATTTATAATGCAAGATGGGAAGTGACAGCATGAGCAATTTGGAACAGGCCGTGCAATGGAGACAAGAAGGCAAGGTGCAGGAAGCGATTGAACTACTGCAAGAGATTACAGTCCAGGAACCCGAAAATGCAAATGTCTGGTATCAGCTGGCTTGGGCACATGATTCGCTTGGATTGGAGCGGGAAGCTGTCCCGCATTATGAGAAGGCACTAAGTCTTGGTCTTTCTGGTGAGGACAGAGCAGGGGCAATACTCGGGCTGGGCAGCACATATCGAACGCTTGGACAGTATGAGCAGGCAAAGGTTTGGTTTGAAAAAGGGATGAAAGAATTCCCGGCGTACCGGGAATTTGAAGTTTTCTATGCCATGGTGCTCTATAATCTGGGTGAACATGCAGAAGCGATGCAAAGACTGCTCGTGCAACTTGCGGACACATCAAGTGACAAGAGAATCAATGACTATAACAGAGCAATCCGTTACTACGCAGATCAGCTCGATCGGGTGTGGGAATAGATCGAATACACAGAAAAGGGAGAGATGGATGAATGAACTCCAATCAAGATCTGAAACAGGTAAATGAAAGGTTGGATCAAATTGAGCAGAAGCTGGATAGATTGGGAGAGAGCCAACAGGGCAAACGCTCACCTGGCGTGCGCTTCCTGATTGGTTTTGGCATCACGATTGCGATTATATCTGTACTGTTGCTGAGTCTTGGTGTTATCCAATTTGTGAGTAATGTGAGTAATGGATAGAAAAAGTCGATCATGACGACAGGTAGTGAGTTCTCCAAATTTACATTACCTGGCCGAGCCACTGTTGTACCTCTTCAATGAAACGCCGCGTAGCTGGCGATAGATTGCCCAAAGATGGGCAGGCCATGCCAATTGTACGATAAGGATCTCCAGAGAGTGGCACGAGCGCGAGTGAATCGGTATGATTTTGAAGAACCATTTCCGGAAGCAGGCTGATACCGAGGCCATTACGGACCATCGCCATAATGGCTTGATCCTCGGCTACTTCATAGACGACATTGAGCTTGGCCGCATGCTGCCGGATCAGTCGTTCAATCTCGTTATCTCCGCCCCACTTGGGCAGAATAAAGGGTTGTTCCAGTAAAACATCAAACGAAACAGACTCCTCTGAGGCGAGAGGATGATCCAGAGGCAGGATGCACATCATCCTGTCTTTTTGTAATGGGATCGTCTCAAAAGGTGATGAATCGCCGAGGGATAGAAATCCGAGATCGATGGCACCTCCAGCTAGCCAGCCCTCAATCTCAGCATAATCGCCTTCCCACAGCTTAATCTCAATTCCGGGATGACGCAGGCGAAATTGTTTCAGGATGCCCGGCAGCCATTGTGTGGAGACACTTGCGAAGGTACCAATACGCACCGTACCAATCTCAGCGCCGCGAATGAGGGAGACTTCCTGGTTCATGAGTTCCGTCCAGCGCAGAATCTCACGTGTGTATCCCAGAATGCGTTCCCCTTCAGCGGTAACCCGCACACCTGAGCGGCTGCGATGGAGCAGGGAAAAACCACATTCTGTCTCCAGACTGGCGATGGCATGGCTGACTGCGGATTGGGTGATGTTTAACGCTTCTGCCGCTTTGGTGAGACTGCCATATTCCACAACGGTATTCAAAATTTCGTATTTGATCAGTGACATGAATGGTTCCGTTCCCTTCCATTTTTGATGCATGAGTTTATTTCATATAATCCATTATAAATATTCATTTTAATAATGCAAAGAGATGGTTTATACTTGCCAAGGCGAGTTAGTTTGACGCACGATCACACAGATCAGAATACATAGAATGAAGGTTGAAGCAAGATGAATGGTGTACAGGTTAGTCAAGGTCAGACAACAAGAAGAGCGGACATACAGATGCTGCTCGCAACGGTTATATGGGGATCTTCCTATCTGTTTATGAAATCGGGCCTGGAGTCCATGCAAGAATTGAATCTGGTCGCATTTCGTTTTGGAATTGCCTTTATTGCGGCAGGGATTCTTTTTCATCGGCGGTTGTTTAAGATGGATCGCAGTACACTTGTGGCAGGCGCTATTATGGGGACAGCTTTATTCGCTGCATTTGTATTCATCACCTATGGTGTGCAACGAACCACGACATCTCAAGCGGGATTCCTAATAAGTTTGGCCGTTATTTTTGTACCGATCCTGACGACGATCCAGCATCGTCGTATGCCGGATAAACGATTGACGCTCAGTATCCTGGTTGCAGTTACCGGTCTTGGCTTGCTGACGCTTCAACATCAGCTTAGTCTGCACACGGGAGATATTCTCTGCATACTAGCAGCACTTGTGTATGCCATCTATATAATGATTGCTGGCAAGTTTACACCGAAGCTTGATCCGTTAACATTGGGAACAGTTCAATTGGGTGTTGCGGCGATGTGGGGAATTGCAGCTACATTTATGCTGGAAACGCCACGTATGCCCGATACGGCTGAATCCTGGGCAGCCATTCTCGGGTTAGGTGTGTTGTGTAGCGGCTTGGGGTATATTCTGCAGACACTCGCGCAGCGTCATGCCTCTCCCACAAGAACAAGTCTGATTTTTTCACTCGAACCACTGTTTGCAGCAGCCTTTGCATTTACCTTTCAAGGGGAATCGCTAACGTTGCAAGGGTATGCGGGAGCAGCTTTGATGTTGGTTGGTGTTCTGATCACAGAGATCAAACTTCCACAGCCTATCTTCTGGCGCAGAAAACGCCCGGTTTTACAGTCGGAACTCGGCGATCAGGGAGCACCAGGCGTATAATTGGCGGACAAAGGGTCCTTTCGTCATCTTCTATGGAAGGTGGGGAGAGGGCCTTTTTTTGGTTATGTCGCACACCTTGTGAAACAGATAAACTACTACCTAACAAAAACAGAATAACATAACCTTGTTTTGTTGATTTTTGTTTTTTATGCTACACTGAATGGAAAATTAGGAAAAACGGGTGAGTAGGATGGCCAAAAGAGTAACGATGCAGCAAATTGCGGATGCTGCGGGGGTATCCAAATTCGCAGTCTCCCGTGCGCTGACGGGCAAGCCTGGTGTGAGTGAGCATACACGCGAGATGATTGTCAGAACAGCGGGGCAGCTCGGGTATTTCAGAACTGAGCCTAAGCGTTATCCGGGGGAGACACAGATATCAACGGAGATGAAGCCAGAAGCGGAGCGACAAGGCACCATATTGATTTTGTTCCCCAACATTCGTTCTCAGAATCGAGCTTCCTTATACTGGGGGCCTGTGTTTGATGGCATTTCTGAGAGGTTGAATGAGAAGGGGATGGATATTTTAACGCTGACAGAACCCTCTTCAGATCGGATGTTCTCGGTCCTTAATCCCGAAGCAATCAGCGGAGTCATTACCGTGGGCACCATCTCGACATCGGTATTGCTGGAGATTTACAGACTGCGTATTCCGCTTGTCATGGTGGATCATGAAGACCCTGCCATATACGCAGACTCGGTTTTTACGGACAATATGAAATGTATGAAAGAACTGGTTCTCATGCTCGTTGGTAAAGGGTATAGAAGGTTCCAGTTTGCCGGGCAACTGCCCGATGCAGCAAGTTTTAGAGAACGCTGGCTTGGATATCGTATGGTGCTGGAAGAGAAACAGTTGGAGGGGGAACAGCAAGACGGCTTGCTGGGACCAGAGTATGATCAGATCCGGAGATCCATTGCTGAAATGGAGCTGGAGGATATCCCTGAAGTTATCGTATGTGCAAATGACCATACAGCTGTTATTGTCATTCAGGCACTCCAAAGTCGAGGCATTCAGGTGCCTGAACGTTGTGCCGTAACCGGATTTGACAATACGCAGACGGATGAACCCATACTTGCTTCGGTACATATTAACAAAGAGAATCTGGGAACGAGAGCAGTAGACCAGCTATTGTGGCGGATCAAACACCTGGATGAACCTTATGAACGCAAGCTGATCTATTCGGAATTAATTATTCGTGATGAATATAACGCCAGTATACTGTAATGGGATATGAATTTACGGGCTCATTTTAACAATGATCATACGGGTAAATGAAATCAGGTGAAAGACATGGAGAGGTTAGAGCTTCATGTCTTTTTGTTATGCAGAGATTGTTTAACAAATTAAATCACAAAACAGATTGACTATAAGAAGCATATCGTGTTAATTTTGTTTTGTAAGTTATTTGTTTTTATAATAACAAAACCTAACAAAATAATATTTACCAACTCTAACAACAATGGAGGCTGTCATGAGCACAATACAATCACATGTTTTTCAGAATTGGACGTTCAAGGCTTGCGAAGATCAAGAGTGGATGCCGGCTCAGGTGCCCGGCTGTGTGCATACAGATTTGCTGAAGCTGGGCAAGATTCCAGATCCTTTTTATGGAACAAACGAGAAGGAAGTACAATGGATTGATAAGATAGATTGGGAGTATCAGACGGAATTTGACGTTGCCGAAGGGTTGTTCTCCCAGGAAAATCTGGAACTGGTGTTTGATGGTCTGGATACATATGCGGATGTGTATGTGAATAATGTGCATGTGTTATCAGCAGATAATATGTTCCGGGTATGGAAGGCAGATGTAAAGTCTGTATTGAAGGGGAACGGCAACATTCTCCGAATACGTTTTCGGTCACCAATTCAGGAAGATCTGCCTAAGCTGGAGAAGCTCGGATATGCATTACCTGCATCGAATGATCAGTCCGATGTTGGTGGACTTGGCGACAAGAGAGTAAGTATTTTTGCACGTAAAGCCCCGTATCACTATGGTTGGGACTGGGGTCCGCGTTTTGTAACCAGTGGGATCTGGCGTGAAGCACGTCTTGAAGGTTGGACACAGGTACGAATCAATGATGTGTATATCCAGCAAAATGAAGTAAGCGCTACCTCAGCTTCATTAACAGCTGTTGTGGAAGTCGAGACATCACAAGCGGTAGATACGATTATTCGTATCGGCGCAGATGGACAGAGATGGGAAAGATCCGTATCACTACAACCCGGAACTCAGACTGTGGAGATTCCAATCTCTATTGATGAACCGAAACTGTGGTGGAGCCGTGGGCTTGGTGATCCGCATATGTACACCTTCCTTACCGAAGTGCTTCAAGGTGAGCGAGCTGTGGCTGAATCTACAGTGAAGACGGGGCTTCGTTCCATTCGGCTGGTACGTGACAAAGATGAAGCAGGAGCATCCTTTTACTTTGAACTAAATGGTGTTGCGGTCTTTGCCAAAGGGGCCAATCACATTCCAAATGATAGCTTCATCACTGAAATTACTCATGAACGTTATCGTCATGAGATCGTATCCGCAGCCGAGTCTAATATGAATATGCTACGCGTGTGGGGTGGCGGAATCTATGAGCAGGATGTGTTCTACGAACTGTGTGATGAATACGGAATCCTGGTATGGCAAGACTTCATGTTTGCATGCAGCATGTATCCAGGAGATGAAGCGTTCCTGAACAGTGTGAGACATGAGGCGATTGATAATGTGAAACGTCTGCGCAACCATCCAAGTATTGCACTCTGGTGTGGGAACAACGAGATTGATTCGGCTTGGGCTCACTATGTTGAGAATGGTGGCTGGGGTTGGAAAAAGGAATTTACTGCCGAGCAGCGTGAAAGCATCTGGGCCGATTACGAAGCCATCTTCCATGATTTGCTGCCAGAAGTCGTTGAAGCATATGCGCCAGGTGTGGATTACTGGCCTTCCTCACCACTGGTATCACTGACAGGGGATGAGACGCAGCATGCGCACCCATCCACAGCTGAAGGGGATATCCACTACTGGGGCGTGTGGCACAATGTAGAACCATTCGAGAACTACAACGTGCATGTGGGTCGTTTCATGAGTGAATACGGATTCCAGTCTTTCCCGGAGTACAAGTCAGTACGCACTTACGCAGAAGAAGAGGATCTGGCTCTGGAGTCGGAAGTCATGCTGGCTCATCAAAAGAATGGGGCAGGTAATCGTCTGATCAAACAGTACATGGATATGTACATGCATGAATCGAAGGACTTCCCATCGTTCCTGTATATGAGCCAGGTGCTTCAGGCGGAAGCAATGAAGACAGCCATTGAAGCGCACCGTCGCCGCAAACCATTCTGTATGGGCACACTTTACTGGCAAATGAATGACTGCTGGCCGGTGGCTTCATGGGCAGGTATGGACTACCTTGGTCGTTGGAAAGCATTGCAATATTATGCGAAACGCAGCTTCAGCGATGTGTTGGTATCGGTAGATGGAACAAAAGAAGATACAACAGATATATATATCATCTCGGATCAATTACAACCTGTAAAAGGTCAGTTACAGATTCGTTTGCTCGGGTTCGATGGAACGGTGCATCGTGATGAAACACATGACGTGACCTTGGCATCTAATACAGGTGATCGAGTGCTGTCATTACGTAACGCGGAATGGCTTGGAGGTCATGATACAGCTAACACGCTGCTGCGCCTGGATCTGAAACAGGAAGGTGCGACGAATATCGTACAGGAACACTATTTTGTTCCGTCCAAAGACCTTGCTCTACAGCCTGCAACCATCAATGTAAGCGGAGGAGCGGATGAAAACGGCGTTCATCTGGTACTGGAAAGTGACGTGCTTGCTAAACAGGTATGGTTATCTTCGGATGTGGAGGGTGTCTTCTCAGATAACTTCTTCGACTTGATTCCTGGCATTCCGGTGAAGGTGCAGTTCACTTCCAGAGAGGGATTGCAGTCTAATGATGTGATATCAAATCCGGGACCGATCGAGGTTCGATCCATGATTGATTTTATTCGTTTGACCTAGAAGAAACGGTTGGAGTCTCTCGTAAGAGAGATTTCAACCGTTTTTTTATTGAAACCTGACCCCATTTATATATCGTAATGGTTTCGTAATAATTCGCTTAGAGAATCGTAAGCTGTCTTGCTTATTGTAATCCATGTAAGTAATAAACGAATGGAGAGTGATAAGAATGATGAAAACAAATAAGAGCAAAAAAGTGATGGTAGCAGCGGTATTGGTGATGTCTATGGCCTTTTCTGGATTGGCAAGTGCTGCAGATATGAAAACGATTAAAAAGGATGGCATGGAGCTTGTTCAATTGAGACAGGCGGCGAAAATGTATGATTACAGCATTGTGTGGGACAGCAAGGATAGATCTGTAACTTTGATGTATATGGGCAAAATGGACGACATGAAGATGAAAGATGACAAGATGATGAAAGACGACATGAAGATGAAAGATGACAAGATGATGGAAGACGATAAGATGATGAAAGACGACATGAAGATGAAAGATGACAAGATGATGGAAGACGATAAGATGATGAAAGACGACATGATGATGGAAGAAACGATGATGCCTGCGGGGAAAACGATTAAATTGTGGATTGGATCGAAAAAAATTATGGTAGACGGTATGCAAGTTAACTTGAAATCGATGCCTGTCATCTATGAAGGGAATTCGTATGCGGCTGAGTCTGTAATTAAACAATACATGATGCCAGCCATGGGAATGAAGTAATTTAAGGGCTAAGCATTGCCATCACCATATGATATGATTGGCTCAAATGTATTTTCTGGAATATGGGGTGGGTTCGTTTGAATGAATGTGTACTGGTTGCTGATGATGATACAAATATTACGGACGTTTGTCGCAGGTATCTGGAACGCGAAGGTTATCTTGTCGTGACGGCTAAGGACGGTTTGGAGGCTATTGAGCTGTGGCACAGCCAAACGCCAAGCTTGATTGTGCTCGACCTGATGATGCCACATAAGAATGGCTGGGAAGTTTGCAACGAGATTCGGCAAACTGAGGATGTGCCCATTGTAATGCTGACGGCCCGTGGTGAGGAACAGGACCGTCTGATGGGACTGACGATGGGGGCGGATGATTATCTGACCAAACCATTCAGTCCGAGAGAACTCGTCTTACGTGTAAAGGCAATCCTGCGGAGAATGCGAACTGCACAGGCATCACCTGTTACAACATCTGAATATACGATCAATTATGAAGGGCTTACCATTGATTTTACCAAGCGTGAAGTGCATATCAGCGGGCAGGTAATTGAATTGACCGTTACAGAGTTTGAGATGTTGTATTTGCTGGCAAGTCACCCGGGTCAGGTGTTCTCCCGTAACCAGATGTTAAGCAAGATTTGGGATTTTAGCTATGAGGGAGATACAACAACGGTGACTGTACATGTTCGGAGATTACGAGAGAAGATCGAACAGAATCCTTCTGATCCAAAATATATTAAAACAGTTTGGGGCATAGGATACAAGTTTGCGGGTGGTAGTTCATGAAACTTCGCACATACTTGGTGTTGTCCAGTCTCACGGGCATTGGCGTATTATTAATTTGTTTGTTCATCAGTTATTCCAAAATGTTACTTACGATCGAACAATTGTATTGGTTATCGGCTATAACGGCAGGGGTAGGCTTACTTTCGTTTATTCTTCAATATTTGCTGACTAAGCCATTAGAGAAATCAATTGCGCGAATTACACAGCAGACAATACGAATTGCCGAAGGGGATTTCCATACGGAAGTCCCTCTCATCGGTACGCAGGAATTTAAGCTCCTGGCACAGCAATTTAATGAAATGAGTTCCAAGTTGAAGGAAAGCTTTGATCATCTACATCACTCAGAAACCGCGAGACGAGAGTTGATCGCCAATGTTTCCCATGATTTACGGACTCCCTTGGCATCCATTCAGTCATTCGTCGAAGCGTTGGAGGATGATGTCATTAAGGATAAAGAAACCTTTCAACGTTACCTGAACACGATACGACTTGAAACGAAGCGTTTGGGAGGGCTTATTCAAGATTTGTTTGAATTATCCAGCCTGGAAGCGCAAGGGGAGGTATTTGACCCTCAGCCTTGTCACGTTGATGAGTTGCTGCTCAGTACGTTGGAGAGTTTTTCGTTTCATCTCGCCGAGAAAACGCTGAACGTTGAAATCGATTTGCCCGATAAATTACCAGCCGCGGTCATGATGCCTGCACAAATGAAGCGGGTCCTTTCCAATTTGCTGCAAAATGCCATTCAATACTCTCCTGTTGAAGGAAAAATCATTCTGGCTGCCGAAGAAAAGGGGCCGTTTATACGAATTTCAGTTACGGATGAAGGGGAAGGCATTGAAGCGGAGGAGACTTCGCGTATATTTGAACGTTTTTATCGAATTGACAAATCACGCAGCAAGAGTAATGGGGGGGCCGGGCTTGGCCTTGCCATCGCTCAATCAATTGTGGAACTCCATGGTGGCGAGATCGGGGTTCAGAGTACAAAAGGAGAAGGAAGCTGCTTCTGGTTCACGCTTCCGATCTACGTCAGTCGTTAACCTTGGTTAATCAAACGTAGTATTTATTCAGGTGGTGAATGACTTGACCAGTGATTTGGTTTTTCTTTTCGGGGTTTTTGGTGCAGGATTGTTATCGTTTTTTGCGCCATGTATTCTGCCGCTGATCCCGGTATACGTGTCTTATCTATCCGGAAGCATGGTCAACGGTACGAATCAGCAGCAGCCTGACACCCATTCGGTTCGGTTGCGGTCCACACTTGTTTTTCGGACATTTTTATTTGTTCTTGGGCTGTCCCTGGTATTTGTTTTACTCGGTTTTGGTTCCGGCATGGTTGGTAATTTGATCTCAAGTCCTGTGTTTATTGCGATCTGCGGAGCCATCGTGGTGCTTTTTGGGATTTATCAAACCGGGTTGATCCGGCTATCCTGGCTGGAACGGGAGAGGAAGCTGTCAAGCAATCAAGCCAAACGGGGAGGGTATGTCGGAGCGTTCCTGTTGGGTCTAACGTTTAGTTTTGGCTGGACGCCTTGTATCGGGCCTGTGCTGGCGGCCATTCTTGGTATCGCCGCAGGAGAAGGCTCTCCACTGTATGGCGGGTTTCTCATGTTCCTGTATACCCTTGGATTGGCGATTCCTTTCCTGATTCTGTCCGTTTTTTCGGAATATGTTATGAAGCGGATACGTCGTTTATACAAGTACATGGGCGTCATCAAAATAACTTCCGGCTGTATTCTTATTGTCATGGGACTATTGTTAATGACAGACCGACTAAACAGCTTGGTGACCTGGTTTCAATAATCATTGGAGGAATTTGGTATGAAGACGGCACGGAAATGGATGGTATCTGTAATCGTATTCGCTGGAGCCCTGTTGATCTTGAGCGCATGTGGATCACAGCAAACTGAATCAAAACAAACGGGGTCATCATCAGCCCCAGCATCAACATCCGATATGAGTTCGTCAACCATGATGAACAAGGGAGAGACGGCTCCTGAATTTTCATTGCGTGATCTGAAAGGAAACACGGTTGGACTTTCTGATGTTCAAGGCAAGAAAGTGTATGTGAAATACTGGGCTTCCTGGTGTTCCATCTGCCTTGCGGGTTTGGAAGACCTGAACAATCTGGCTGGTCAAAACAATGATTTTCAAGTCATTACGATTGTGACGCCGGACTACAAAGGAGAGAAATCCTCCCAAGCGTTTACCGAATGGTTTGACCAACAGCCATATGATAACATAACTGTTCTTTTGGATGAGAAAGGTGTATGGGCCAAGAAATTTGGCGTAAGAGCATATCCTAGTTCCTTTTATATTGGCTCTGATGGTATTTTAACGAAATCGCAGCCAGGGCATGCATCCAATGAACAGATCATGGAGTCATTACAAGAGATTTTGTGAGAAAGGAGGAAGTGTCATGAAAAGGACGCTGCTGTGCCTGTGCCTCCTTGTTATAGCGATAGTTGTGTCTGCTTGTGGAAACAGGGCTGAGAGCCATTCAGCTTCATCTTCGATATCCACTAAACCTGTCAAGGCTTCGAGTGTCTCTGAGGAAAACCTGAGTAACCTGTACTTGGCAGGAGGCTGCTTCTGGGGTGTGGAGGCATATATGGCTCGTATTCCAGGGGTTCAGGATGTGACTTCCGGTTATGCCAACGGTGAAGGAAAGAATCCAACATATGAGGATGTTATTCGCGGGGACCAGGGGTTTGCGGAGACTGTTCATGTAAAATATGATCCGCAGCAAGTATCTTTGCAGAAATTGCTTGAATCTTATTTTCGAGTTATTGATCCTACCAGCTTGAATAAGCAGGGCAATGATCGTGGAGTTCAGTATCGGACTGGCATATATTATACGTTGCCTGAAGATGCCAAAATCATCGAGCAGGCTGTAGAGGCAGAGCAAGAAAAATATGACCAACCCATTGTAACGGAAGTAATGCCTCTGCAGAATTATTATTTGGCGGAGGAGTACCATCAGGATTATTTGGAAAAAAATCCGAACGGATATTGTCACATTGATATGACTGTTTTGGATGACCTGGAGATTGGAATTGATCCCGCTCAATATCCACGTCCAACAGATGAACAATTAAAGGAACGTTTAACAGACGAACAGTATGCGGTCACGGTAAACAATGATACGGAGCATGCGTTCAGTAACGAATACTGGGATAATGAGGAGCCCGGTCTGTATGTGGATATTGCAACGGGAGAGCCGTTATTCACCAGTCGAGATAAGTATGATTCCGGTTGCGGGTGGCCGAGTTTTACAAAACCGATTGTACCTGAGGTTGTTACCTATACAACGGATACGAGCTTTGGTATGGACCGCACGGAGGTACGAAGCCGGGCAGGTGACATCCACCTCGGGCATGTGTTCGATGATGGTCCCGAAGATCGTGGTGGCAAACGTTACTGCATTAACAGTGCATCGATCCGCTTTATTCCGCTAGACAAGATGGAGGAAGAACGATACGGATATTTACTGTCTTTTGTCGAGTAGAGAAGGGCAACTGACTTTATCAAAACATAATAAGGCCATAATTTTAGAATGGTTGAGATCTCTCTATGAGGGATTTCGACCGTTTTTTTTTTTTGCGGCATCTAACAAAAACGAAGGTAGGCTTCAAAGATGGTTGCATCATTGTTATAATTGATAATCATTATCAATTATAGGTGGGTTTTTAGTCACAATGCCAAGGTATTGTGTGTGTTTGATCGCTTAGGAGAGGGAGTTTATATGGGAATTCAGAATGACATCAAGCTGTGGGATCAGGTTCAGGTTCGCGTGCTTGATGTGCGTCTTATATCACTCGCAACACACGAGTTCATACGCAATTATGTGTTACCGACGAGTGCATTTGTGTATGTTCAAGGCAGGGGGCAGGTCTGGCTTGATGAAGAGGTATGGACTACAAACCAGTTCTTGTTGCTGCATGGGGGAAAAGGAAGACGTCTGACACTTGAAGCGACAGGGGTTATGGAGGTACATCTGATTTTGTACAAATCAACCTTGCCCTCCAATGTGCTTGTGGAGTACCGAATGATGTTGAACCAGCGTAATCCGTTTGAAGAGTCCTGGGCGACAGTGCCGGATCATACACTTGAGCTGCGTGAGCTTGTGCGGAATATACATGAATGCTGGTCAGGGCAGGAGCGAGTGGGCAAAATTCAGGTCAAAGTGTATTTTTTTCAACTGGTACAGCTTGTCTTGTTACAGCGGAGTCGCATGTCTAACGAAGTTCAACAGCCTTCGCTTACCGATCAGGTTTTGCGATATATCAAAGCTCATTACCGGGAATCCATCTCACTTGATTCGCTTGCCCAGTCCTTGAGTTACAGTCCGCAATATTTATCACGCAAATTCAAGGAACAGACGGGATGTACACCGACAGAATATGTGATTCGGTTACGAATGGGTGAGGCAAGGAGTCTGCTTGCGTCCACAGAAGCTTCATTACAGGAGATTGCTGCGTATGTGGGTTATATGGACCCGTTTTATTTCAATCGTATATTCAAAAAAGAGACTGGAATCACACCAGGGCAATATCGGTTGAAGCAGCAGGAAAACTCGAAATCAGTTTCAAAAAGTACATTAAATGCAACAAATCAATCCATTGTAACAGGAGGGGATGAACGTTATCCTTTAATTGATGATGATAATCATTATCAATATAAGGGAGATGAGGAAATCAACATGTTTAACCATTTTAAATCAGCGATTATGTCGCTTGCGCTTGTACTCACATTGAGTGCTTGTGGAACAGCCCAGCAGGGGGCAGAAACATCCGAAGTTGCGGCTGAACCCGAACAACCGGCAGTCGTGGAGACCCAAATGGTAAATACGACCTTTGGTGAGGTAGAGATTCCTGCACATCCCGAGCGAGTTGCTGCCATAGATTATCTGGGAACGGTGCTTGCTCTTGGTGTCAAACCGATTGGTGGAGGCCAATTTCTAATGAACAGTCCTTATCTGGAAGGTCACATGGATGGTCTTGAAACGATAGGGGATTCCGTTGAACAATTGATGGAGCTGGAACCTGATCTCATTATTACATTGAATCCGGACAAGGCGGCTTATGAGAAATATAGCAAGATTGCTCCGACCGTTTCGATCGCATCCATCACTTTTCCGACACTCAAGGACGAAGTGAACTATTTCGGTAAAGTCCTTAGCAAAGAAGCGGAAGCAGAGAAGTGGCTGGCTGATTTTGATGAGGAGATTGCCAAAATCAAGCAGGAGGTGCAGAGTGTTGTTCCAGCTGATGCTACATTCTCCGTTATGCAGGAATATGATCGCCAAGTCTTCATTTTTGGCAATCAGTCGGGCCGGGGAGGGCGTAACATCTACGAATTGCTTGGTTTGCAAGCACCAAAGAACATTCCATCCGAGTTGATGCAGGGCGCCTATCATGAATTCTCCATAGAACTGCTCTCCAAATACGCTGGAGATTACATTGTGCTGACCAGCAAGTCTCAGTTGAAAGACCTTCAGGCAGATCCGATCTGGGGTTCATTGCCTGCTATCAAAAATGGAAAAGTGTACATATGGACGGAAGAACAATCCTGGTTCCGTGACCCTATTGCCTTGTTGAAACAGACACAGGATCTGGCTGAATGGATTATTGGACTTAATACACCGTCTAAATAAGGAACTTCAAAAAACCGTGCCGCCCAGTTTGCTGAGCAGCACGGTTTTCATTTTCTTATGTAGGACTGAACAGTAGAGGGGATTAGGGCCTGTACGGAGATGAAATAATAGTGTGGTGTGATTACCGTATAAGAGTTTATTCGCTCTTTTGTTCGTTCTGAATTTCTTGCAGATCCTCCAGTTGCAGTGTGAGGTCATTCTCGGGGTTTGCGCTCACAATGACTTCTGACTGTGATTGTTGCTGACCAGGCTGATTCGACTTGGCGGCAGGTTTAATCACGTAGAGACTTTGAACGGAGTTGAGCAGGCTGGCAGGGGTGTCTTCATACGTTTCCAGGAAGAGTACATAGTCTTTGGTAGGAATCAGCTTGAGGTTGTCATCATTAATAATCTCGGTGTTACCAAGTTGTCCCCCAAGTTGCTTCACTTCAAGTTTTTCCCCGGCAGTGTAACCGCCTTTATAGGATTCAGCGACCTGAATCGTGTGGATCGTATAGATTTTGTCAAAAGAAGCTGGCTCTCCGCCCGGATCGGACGCAGGGTTTAACTCGTTTTCATTGGCAGCATCAGTAACTTGTACGATATCGTTTAAAGCTTCCACACGAGTCTCAACAACACTACCTTTCACAATGGTATTTGCTCTCTCGGACAGGTCGCCAATGCTGCCATAACTCGGGTGATCTTCAGAAGCAATAATGGTCATGGGTGCATCGGATGGGGACGCGGTAGGTGTAACAGAAGAACATCCAACAGCAGATAAAATGAAAATGGAAGAGAGAAGCAGCGTTAATACTCGATTTTTGTTCATGGACAGGAATCCTCCTTGGATTTTTGGGATAAGTTCGTAGCGGATTAGTACTTGGATTTTACGTTATTGATATCAAAAGTTTGGGGTTGGGTCATGGAATTGCGGTTACGGGAGTAAGACATAATGGAAGGACTACTTGTTGTCGGGTTGTCACCGAGCCAGATGGAGTGTCCGAGTTCGTGGACAAATACGCTTTGAATGAAGTTGGATAAGTTGGTCGCGTCAGGGGTGATTGTGGATGCATTGAGTTCGATGCGGAAGCTTACGACTTGACTGCCGGATACGGAGGCGTAGTTGACACCATATGCTGTATTATTGAAGTTTCCTGCGGTGATGATGTTTGGGGAGTTACTTGTTTTGGTGAATTTAACTTTGGCACCTGCATTGTTCCAGTTGGTAAGGGAAGCGTCCATGGGAGTCTGCCATGCGGCGGCGTAATTATACGTACGAATGGGGATGGTGGTGCTGGGATAACCGTAGGTCAGAAAGGTTGCCGCATAGATGGTACTGCCAAACATCGCAATCGCTGAGAACAACATGATGCTCATCAAAAACTTCCTTTTCATACTTAAAACCTCCAATAAATGTATTTTATTCTCTATTATAGTAACAAGTAATATTGGAGTTGAAATGAGTCCGAGGTCGTTGTTTTTGTCGTGAAAAACATGAAATATATCTTGATCCGACCCTAATGGTGTCAAAATAAGTCATTTCCTGTTCAATGTTCATGAATAATTTCCCTAAAATTACAAACAATACGTTCAACTTCTCATAGGGAAAGGTAGTGCTTGAACATGTGCAACCGTTTTTCATTGGCAGCCGATTTGGACGATGTCAGAGATCATTTCAAGATTCAGCGAGTGATGTATTATTACAAAAACCGATACAATATCAGTCCAACCCAGCATACGCCGATTATTTTGCATCAGGATGGTGAGCGTGTACTGGATGAGTTCCGGTGGGGGTTCATTCCATTCTGGGGGCGTGATGCCGTTAACGCAAACCTCATGACGGTGCATGAGAATCCTTCCTATTACAAACTGGTAGAGACCAAGCGCTGCGTTATTCCCTGCAATGGATTATATTACTGGCGGCAAGAGGGCAAAAAAAGTTATGCGGTTCGTGTTGTTATGCCGGATCGTGGCCTGTTTGGGATTGCTGGGTTATATGAGGTGTGGAGAGATACACGGAAAGAGCCGCTTCGGACCTGCACGATGCTTATGACAGGCGCAAATATGGTTACACGCGAGTTTGGCAGTAAAATGCCAGCGATCCTTTCCGAAGAAGAGATCAACACCTGGCTTGACCCGGCAAATACACGGGTGACTCAGTTGTTACCGCTATTGAAATCGTATAACAGTACAGAGATGAATCTGTATCCAGTAACCCCAATGGTCGCCAACGATGAACACGATTGTTACGAATGCGTAGAAGAGATGGATCAGAAGCTGGCTTACGTTCGGAGTTTCTGAGTATCCTTTGGAAGATGTGAAGAAAATGAAGAGGGCTGAGAGTCTGGAGACACTCTGCTCTTTTTTTCCTTTCTGAAAATGAAAAGTTGCAATTGCAGTGAAACGTAACTATAATCATTACAGTAAGCGAACGCATATATTCATATATCTATTAAAAGAGATATTTATAATCAGGAGGGAACCACGAATGAATCCAAAGTTTAACCAGATGTTTGAACAAGTGTCACTACCGACTGGCATTACACTGAAAAACCGTATCGTGCTCGCTCCCATGACTCATATGTCCTCGAATGCTGATGGTACGATATCCGACGCTGAACTTGCTTATTATGCACGTCGCACCGGTGGTGCGGGCATGTCAATTACGGCTGTAGGGCATGTAACAGAGACAGGCATTGGTTTCCCGGCTCAATTTGGCGTATATGACGACCGCTTCATTCCTGGTCTGAAAAAACTGGCTGATACCATGAAACAACAGGGCTCCGTAGCTGTATTGCAAATTTTCCATGCGGGCCGTCTGACTCCTGAACAAGCTGTACCTGCGGGTCAAGTAGTTGCTCCTAGTGCGGTTGCAAGTGAGCGTCCGGGCTCTCCTGAACCAAGAGAGTTGACGGATGCCGAGATTACTTCGATTATCAAAGACTTTGGTGAAGCGACACGTCGTGCAATCGAAGCCGGCTTTGATGGTGTTGAGATTCACGGTGCTAATGGTTATCTGATCCAGCAATTCTTCTCCCCGCATTCCAACCGACGTGAAGACCGTTGGGGTGGTAGTGTCGAGAAACGTCTGACATTCCCACTTGCTGTAGTGGATGAGATTCAGAAAGTGGTTGCCGAACATACCAAACTGCCGTTCATCATTGGTTACCGTTTCTCCCCGGAAGAACCGGAAACACCGGGACTCACAATGGAAGATACGTATCTACTAGTGGATGCGCTGAAAGATAAAAATCTGGATTACCTGCACGTTTCCCTGAACGAATTCTGGTCCAAGCCAAGACGTGGCGAAGCAGATACACGTTCTAGAATGGAATTCATCCTGGATCGTGTGAACGGCAAATTGCCTGTGATCGGTGTAGGTTCGATTCATACGGCTGATCAGGCCGCTGAGGCGCTTCAAACGGGAGTACCTCTGCTTGCCATTGGACGTGAGCTGATTATTGAACCGGATTGGGTTGAGAAAATCGAGAGCGGACGGGAAGAAGATATTGAGACGATTCTGACCAAATCCGATCAGGAACGTCTGGTTATCCCTGACGGGTTGTGGAATGCAATCATCCACACACCGGGCTGGTTCCCTATGGCAGAAGATAAATAAGATACACTTCAGAACTGGAATGGAGGGGGCGAAAGCTCCCTCTTTTTGCACATGGTCCAAATTCTCCTTGTCATCGCTCTGTGGTATGATGGATGAACAGGATTAACTGGATAATCAACGGTTTGGAGTGAAGGAATATGCTCGTAGCTGAACGGTATGAGAAAATAGTGGAATGGGTGGATACGCAAGGCAGCATGCGTGTGACCGAACTTAGTGAGCGCTGCGGGGTGACGGAAGAGACGATTCGTCGTGATCTGGACAAGCTCGAACAGGCGGGCAGGCTCAGACGGTCCCATGGCGGGGCGGTCAGCGTAAAATACAAGGATGAGTTACAGTCGGAGATTCCGTATCCGGAACGGGCTGTAGCCTATGCAGAAGAGAAGCGCAGAATTGCAAGCGAAGCGGTGAAAATGGTGGAATCCGGCGACCGGATCGCCCTGGATGCAAGTACAACGGCGTGGTATATGGCGGCAGGATTGCCAAACATTCCACTGACGGTATTAACCAACTCGATTAAGGTCGCCGCAGAGCTGAGTAACAAGGAGCAGATTCGTGTGATTGCCACAGGTGGGCAATTGGCTTCGAAGTCACTGTCTTTTGTAGGACCGCTGGCGGAACGTTCGCTTGATGCCTATCATGTGGATAAAGTATTTCTGTCTTGCAAAGGAGTGCATCTGACCAAAGGCATCAGTGAATCCAATGAATTACAGGCCTTGGTGAAGCAGAAAATGATCCATATTGCGGATGAGGTCATTTTACTTGCAGATTCCAGCAAATTTAACATACAGGCGTTTACCAGAGTTGCTGAGATGAGCAGTGTGGGGAAAGTGATTACAGATCAGGGTGTAGACGAAGAGCACGTTAGCGCATTGATTGAGCAGAATATTACGTGTATACGTGTGTAAACAAGAAAGGAATGAATGTCATGAAACATCCTTTTCATCTGAAAGCGGTATGGAATGGTGGGCGTAACAGTGAGGGAACAATCGATGCAGGTGGATTAAAAACGGTCATATCGATTCCGCAGGAGATGGGCGGACCCGGTACGGGAACTAACCCGGACGAGATGCTGCTGGGTGCAGCCTCCACCTGTTACCTGATCACGCTGGCAGCGATGCTGGAGCGTTCGGATATTACGCCGGATGAATTAACGCTTGAATCGGAAGCAACGGTAGATGTTACAAATAACGTATTTACGTACGAACGGATCGTACATAGACCTCGGATTGTGCTCAGCGCAGATGCCTCTGAGGCGGATCTGACCAAGGCTGAGCGCTTGGCGCATAAGGCTGAATCCTCCTGTATGATCTCCCGAGCGGTGGCAGGTAATGTCCAGATGGAGACACAGCCGGTCGTTGTTACTACAGGTGCTAACGCGGTGTGATATACTGAAGAATAGACGATTCAAGTTGTCATTTGTGTAAAATAAGGAGTAATTCGGTATGAACACACAGAAGCGCAAGACTAACCGCTGGGTACGTTTAACACGTGCTATGAAGCTGAATTTTCTCAAATTGTTACGTGCTCCCGGAGGTGCCCATAAAGTATCTACCGGATTTGCCATAGGGTTCGGACTGGAACTGATCGTGATCTCGACGGCTTCCCTGATCTATCTCGTATTTTATCCGATTGTGCGACTGTCTGGGGGTTCGGTGCCAGCAGCCATTGTTGGTAATGTGATCGGGAAACTTACGTTTTTACCTATTATCCTGATGCCGCTCGCGAAACAAATTGGCTCATGGATATTGCCTGCGCACAGCATGGGACATGGACCGGTACATGAGAGTGCATTCATGGAGCTGTTTCGCGGTAACTGGTCGGCCGTGAGTGAATTGTTGCTTGGTGGACTAGATATTCTGGCAGGCATGTCCGTGTTTGGTGTCATTCTGGGTGTGATTTCGTACTTTGTCGTGAAATTCTTCTACGTCAGAGCGCTCAACCGGCGTTATGAACGCCGGCTGGAGAAACGCCGCCAAGCGGATATCGCTTCGGTATCACCTCCGGTATTAATCAGGAAGCCATCACAATCATAATGGGCAGCATCAACATGGATGCTGCGGTGGTCCACAGAATACAGCGGGATACAAACTGCGGAGAAGCATTAAACTGTTCAGCCAAAATAACGGCGTTCACTGCGGTCGGCATCGATGCGAGGATCAGCAGCACACTGAACAACGTACCTTCGACCTGAAGAGCGGTCAGTATAAGCCAGGACAGGATTGGCGCAGCTGCGAGACGGACCACAAGCCCGGTCCAGAAAGCTCGGCGTACATTGGGCAGCCAAGGCACCGTTGCACCTTTTGGTCTGAGCATCTGTGCTCCCAGAATGGCGAGAACGACAGGAGAGTATCCCGCAGCCAGCATGGAGATCCCTCCATCCAGCGCTTCAGGCAGGCTCAGATTGGATGCACGTAGCACAATGGCGATGCCAGCAGCATAGATGGATGGCATGCGGAAAACGGAAAGGATCGCATCTTTCACCGTGAATTCGGATCTCGCGGCAAAAAAGATACCTACCGTATTAACAATGATCATCTGTCCAATGACGTAGACCGAAGCCTTGTCCAGTCCAAGCTGACCAAAGGCAAGCAGTACAAGCGGGAGCCCGTAATTCACGCAGTTTGTAAACGTGGAGACGAGGGTGAGACCCGCTTTTTCGCTTGCACCCAGACGGAACACCCGGCTCAACAGCTCGGCGAGGGCCCACAGAGCAATCAGATTAATAATAGAGAACCAGAACGTGCTGGTGACGTCCGTCCAGGTAATCTCTGCATGCAGCAATGTATTGAAGATGAGCGCAGGGCTCAAAATATAAAGGGAAAAGGTCGAGAGCGACCGGGTATCCCAATTTTTAAAGCGTTTTAACAGAATACCTCCGATCACGGGAAGTGATATCGGCAAGAACACATGGTATAAGGTGAGTAAAAATGAGTGAAGCAATGCAATTCAGTCCCTTCTGGATGAAAAACCTATCTTATCATAGCAGAAGATGCATCTCATATGAATGGATTTCAGTATGATGATGTGTAGTAATCGCCTTGCTTAACTAAGGATTTCCCTGATGGGTAGCGACAGCGGATTGCTATTTTGATATGGCAGATTTATTATAGAAGAGGTGCAACAAGATTACATACACATAGAGGAGGAAACTGTAATGAGTGAATCAAAACGCTTGCTCGTACTTGCTGGCTCTTACGCCGAAGCGGAAAATGAGGGCATTTATGCATATGAATTGAATGAGGATACAGGCAGCTTGTCCAAGCTTGACGGCATCGCTGGTGTGAAAAACCCAACGTTTGTCAACGTGGATGCTGAGGGTAATAAACTGTATGCGATTGGTGAAACAGCGTCAGCTGAAGGCAACAAAATGTCTGAAGCTGTAGCTCTGAGCATTGATCCTTCTACAGGAAAATTAACGTTGCTGAACCGGAATAACTCCATTTCAGCTCCGCCATGTCATATCCAGCGTGACCCTTCCGGCAAATACTTGATCCTCTCCAGCTACCACGGTGGTCTGGTAGGTCTGCAAGCCTTGACGGATAACGGTGAAGTTGGAGCGCTTCTGGACGAGAAGAAACATGAAGGACAAGGTGCGCATCCTGAACGTCAGGACAAGCCACATGTTCACTCCGCATTCTTCAGCCCAGATGGTAAATACATGATGGTACAGGATCTGGGCGCAGATAACATCGCGATCTATTCTATTGATGCAGACAAAAATGAACTTGTGCTGCACAGTGAAACCAAAACACATCCGGGAGCAGGCCCACGTCACTTGGCATTCCACCCGAATGGTGAATTCGCTTATGTCATCAACGAAGTGGATTCTTCCATTACTTCGTTCAAATATGATGCAGCAGCGGGTACGTTGACTGAATTGTCTACAGTCTCCACACTGCCTGATGGATATGATGGCAAAGAGAATACAACAGCCGAAATCACGGTTTCCAATGATGGGCGTTATGTATATGGTTCTAACCGTGGACATGACAGCATCGTTGTATTTGCAGTAGATGCAGACAAAGGTCACCTGACACTGGTTGAGCATGTATCTGCAGAAGGTGAGCACCCGCGTCACTTTGCGCTGACACCTAACGGCAAATTGCTGATCGCAGCTAACCGCGATACGAACAACCTCGTGACATTCACGGTGGATCAGGAGAGCGGACGTCTGAAATACACTGGTCACAGCACAGGTGTATCCAAGCCGGTATGCGTGAAACCTGTATATCTGTAAAATGATAAATTTCTAAACCAGCTTTGGCTGGATTGAAAATGAAACAATAAAGATAAAGACCCTGCCATGTGGCGGGGTCTTTTATATTGAATATCTAATTGGATGATTAGGCTGCTGTTCTGCTGTAAGCATGTGGATTGGAATAGAGGATTAATTCTATATTTGATTCACCTAACAACGAATAATTATCAATAGTATCCCCCAAGTAACTACCCCACTTCAAAGTGCGTACTTCCTGAATGGATAGTCAGGGTCTACAATGAGTGAGTAGCCAAAACAAACACTGCATGCATCTGAACAGACAAATTGGTGCAGGCTAAATATCTGATTATTATTTTTACAGGAACGAATCATACTTGAACAACAAAGGAGAAATAAATGATGAAATTGCAATTGGCGCTTGACTTGGTAAATATCCCTGAAGGTATCGCACTGGTTAAAGAGGTTGAACAATATATTGATATCGTTGAGATTGGTACTCCAATCGTTATTAATGAAGGTTTGCACGCGGTTAAAGCAATGAAAGAAGCATTCCCTAATCTGCAAGTTCTTGCAGACCTTAAAATCATGGATGCTGGTGGTTATGAAATCATGAAAGCAGCTGAAGCTGGTGCGGATCTAATCACTGTGCTTGGGGCAACCAATGACAGTACGATCAAAGGTGCAGTAGCAGAAGCGAAGAAACAAAACAAACAAGTTCTTGTAGACATGATCAACGTGCCTAACCTGGAACAACGTGCTCGTGAAATTGATGCGCTTGGCGTAGATTACATCTGTGTACACACAGGTTATGACCTACAAGCTGAAGGACAAAGCCCGTTCGAAGATCTGCAAACGATCAAAGCTGCTGTGAAAAATGCTAAAACGGCTGTCGCTGGTGGAATCAAGCTGGAAACATTGCCAGAAGTAATCAAAGCACAACCGGATCTGGTTATTGTAGGCGGCGGTATCACAGGACAAGCAGACAAAGCGGCAGTTGCAGCTGAAATGCAACGTCTCGTTAAACAAGGGTAAGCAGATGAGCAAAACACAGTACGCAGCTGACATCTTGAAGGAGCTGGAACGTACGCTAAGCCAGATCGACGATGCAGAGATGCAAGCGATGGCTGAGCACATTCTGGCTGCGGAACAGATTTTTGTAGCAGGAGCAGGTCGGTCAGGACTTATGGGGAAGGCTTTTGCCATGAGACTGATGCAGATGGGGCTTCGTGTATATGTGGTGGGCGAGACCGTAACACCTGGGATCAGCTCGAAAGATTTCCTCTTGCTGTGCTCTGGCTCAGGAGAGACAGGCAGTCTGGTGGCCATGGCTCAAAAGGCTAGTCAGGCTGGTGCGCCTGTAGGTCTCATTACGATTAAGCCAGATTCCACGATTGGGAAATTGGCAACTACGGTAGTGCGTCTCCCGGCTTCAGCCAAAGAGGACACAGCAACTTCCGGAGCGGCAGTAACCATTCAGCCGATGGGCTCGTTGTTCGAACAAGGACTGTTAATCGGCATGGATGCTCTCATCCTTACGATGATGGAAATGAAGGGTATGACCGGAGCGGATATGTTTGGCCGCCACGCGAACCTGGAATAGTGAATAGATGAAAGACCGGAATCCTTTGATTATGAAGGGTTCTGGTCTTTTCTGCGATACATAATCATTCATCTGTATAGGTTTTATCCGTGATTTACAGTTAAACTTTGCATCCCGACCAGGCTGTAGTAGAATTAATAGATAGCTGTATCGAATGAATGTACTTATTACATCATGCATGGAGCGGAAAGCTTACCTCATGTGTAGTGTCCCCGTGATATGTGTAATATACGCGATATAAGATTGAAGATGAGGGGGCTCGGAGCCATGGCGTCCGAAGTGAAGGAACGGATTAATCTGAAAGAAATCAACTGTGAGAAGGAATTGACCCTTGCGGTGATCGGTGGCAAGTGGAAACTGATTATTTTGTGGCACTTGGGCCTGGAAGGCACCAAACGTTTCAGTGAGCTGAAACGCCTAATCCCTCATATTACCCAGAAGATGCTGACCAACCAGTTACGTGAGCTGGAGGAAGACAAACTGATTGAGCGCAAGGTGTATGCAGAGGTACCACCTCGGGTGGAATATACGTTGACAGATCACGGTCAAAGTCTGATGCCCGTCCTGCACGCAATGTATAACTGGGGTAAAAATTACGGCGAAAATGTAATCTGGAAAGAAAGCTAAATAAGTTATAGTTAGAATGACCGCTAGGTAAATGGATTCTACCATAAACCAGCGGTTTTTTAGTTACTTTTAAATTTTTGTCACATGAGCAAAATTTTATACGAAACGTAGAGGACAGCTTTTCTAATATGAAGAAATATGATGTTTGAGAAAAAACTCCTTGTATGATTTTTTATGGATCCGGAACGCTAGCGAGTTAACGGATTAATAAACAAACCAAGGAGAGGTTACAAGGTGCATTCTATTCAATCAAATCCAGAGGTAAATATTCCAAATAATCATTACTATTGATAGAATTACAAGCGTTACGACATTCCATTTGGTTCTTTGATTATTCGTTGTGAAAAGCATTATTCCGAACAATACAACACTAAAAACTAATACAGCTACGTTGTTTCGAAAAAGAAAAATGAATAGCAACATAGCAGTCATAATTAAATTCATTATTACATTTAAGTTCAAATCACTCGAACCTCCAATAGCATACTTCTTTAATCAATGTAAACATTTTATTCTCTAACTATTAACGCAAGTCTTTGTTTTTATTAAAAGATTGAAAAATGTATGATAATACGCAATTCAAAATTATATAATAATGTATCTCATTACTATTTTTGCGTTTTTCAAATATATGCCAGTAGCAACGGTGTTAAGCCATTTTGCTCTTTAAAAGGAATTATATCTATTTTCCAATCCAATTCACCTTCTGTATTTGATGAATATTGAGAGATCAACTGTTATCTACGACAATGCTGAGTCTCATTTTAAGAGATGTCATGTATAGATGCGCGGAATATGATACGATGAGAGATATTGGAAAATGCAAGGAGGATGACAACTAAAGATGGAAAAAATACGTACACGTGCTGAGGTAAACCCAGAAACCACTTGGGATCTGAGAGACTTGTTTGTAACCGATGTAGAGTGGGAGCAGGAGCTTCGATCACTTCCTCAGGCTGCTGCCCAGATCGAAACATTCAAAGGACGTCTTGGCGAAGGCGCTGAACAATTGCTGGCTTGTCTGGATGCGCGTGAAGCTTTGCAGGAGCGGATCGGCAAGACGGCTTCTTATGCCCGCTTGAAGCAGTCAGAGGACAGCACGAATCCGGTGAATATTGAGAATTCAGCCAAGGCAGGAGATATCCTATCAAATCTGTCGTCGTCCTTGTCTTTTGTCAATTCGGAGATCGTTGATCTGCCGGAGGGAACCGTTGAGCGTTATCTTGAAGAGCTTCCGGAATTGGAGCCGTATGCGCGCAGTTTGGAGCGTTTGATTCGAGAAAAAGCACATCGGCTTACGCCTGAGACCGAGAAGGTACTCGCTTCATTAGGAGAGGTACTGGATTCGCCATACCGTATCTATCTGCGCGGTAAACTGGCAGACATGACGTTTGACGATGCTCTTGATGGAGAGGACAATAATCGTCCACTGTCCTGGTCATTCTATGAAAATAATTATGAGATGTCGTCTGATACAAAGCTGCGCCGTTCTGCTTATGCTGCATTCAGCTCGACATTAAATGATTACAAAAATACGTTCGCAGAAGGTTATGCAACCGAAGTGAAGAAACAGGTTGTTTTATCCAGGCTGCGTGGTTACGACGATGTTACAGATATGCTTCTCAGCCCACAACAAGTGAGCAAAGAGATGTACAATAATATTCTGGATATTATCCAGCAGGAACTCGCACCTCATATGCGCAGACTGGCGGCTCTCAAGAAACGTGAACTGGGTCTGGACAAACTGATGTTTTGTGATCTGAAGGCGCCGCTTGATCCTGAATTTAGCCCTGCCATTACATATGATGAGGCGTGCATACTCATTCGAGAAGCACTTGATGTGCTTGGGCCGGAGTACGGCGAGATCGTAGAGCGCGCATTCAGTGATCGCTGGGTGGATTACGCAGATAACGCAGGCAAATCCACAGGGGCATTTTGCTCCTCGATATATGGTTCACACTCCTATATCTTAATTTCATGGGCGAACAATATGCGCGGAGCATTTACACTTGCCCATGAAGTGGGGCATGCAGGCCACTTCATGCTTGCGGGACGTTACCAACGGCTCACGAATACACGGCCATCTCTTTATTTCATTGAGGCGCCGTCGACCATGAATGAAATGCTGCTGGCCGATCATCTATTGAAGCGTTCCGATAATCCGAGAATGCGTCGCTGGGTCATTTTGCAATTGTTGAACACGTATTACCATAACTTCGTTACACATCTGCTGGAAGGTGAATTACAGCGCAGGGTGTACGCACGCGCAACCAATGATGAGCCCATTACGGCAAAGACGTTAAGTCAACTCAAGGGAGACATCCTTTCCGAATTCTGGGGACCTGATCTGGTAATTGATGAAGGGGCCAAGCTCACGTGGATGAGACAGCCTCATTATTATATGGGACTATATCCGTATACCTATGCGGCAGGCTTGACGGCTTCCACAGCGGCTGCACAGCAGATTCGTGAAGAAGGACAGCCTGCGGTAGATCGCTGGCTTGATGCACTCAAAGCTGGTGGAAGTCTCACACCACAGGAGTTAATGAAGCTTGCGGGTGTGGATATGTCCGGACCTGAGCCGATTCGCTCTGCGGTTGCTTATGTCGGCAGTCTGGTCGACGAACTTGAACGTCTGTATTCCTGATCTGGTTCATATAGTATATGGACAAGGCAGAACGGGTTGTCTGCATGCACCGCCTTCCTTGCGTGGGGGGCGGTGCATCTTATTTTTGCAAGGGGAAAGGAACGATGATGAATGGCGTTAACGAGCGTGTCCTCATCGATGGGCCGATTAAGCGTAGACGGCTTTGGTGTGTTTGACGACATGAATGGAGTACCAGGTTTTGAAGGCAATCAGGGTGGTTTTTTTTCGGGATTTAATGAGTTTGCTACAATGAATGCATTTGCTTCGATTTTCATTGGCGCCATATTTCTCATCATTGCGGGAGTCATTGTTTTTGTTATTATTTCAGGCATACGCTCAGGGATGTCAAATAACGCGGCAGCCTTGTTAACCCTGCACTCAACAGTGGTAGCCAAACGAACGGAAGTCTCAGGTGGAAGCGGCGATAGCAGTGCGACTACCCGGTATTATGTTACATTTGAATTCGACAATGGGGAGCGCACTGAACTGATTGTTGGCGGAAACCATTATGGTATGATGGTGGAAAATGATCGAGGGATGCTGACGTATCAGGGGACACGTTTCAAGCATTTTGAGAGAGATGTACAACCCCAGTCGGGGGTAAGCAAAGGTCAATTTTATACGTAAAAAAAGAAATGCGGCTCCTCCCAGGTGGGAGAGAGTCGTTTTTGGTATACCCAAAAGAAAGAAAAACTGAAGGGTATTCAAACGCTTACATTGGTGATATACTCGTAAAATAAAGTAAAACAGTATTAAACAAAAACAAACAAACAATAAATACAGAATAAAGTACAGAGTTACGGTCTGAATCAAGGGATACCGTTTGGAAAATAGGATGGGTTCGAAAGGTTGGTGAAGCGCGGTGAGTGTGCTGGCTTATGATTTGGGCGCTGGGAGCGGGAGAGCGCTACTGGGACATCTGAATGATCGAGGGATCGAAACAAGCGAAATTCATCGGTTCAAGAATGAACCAGTGAAGATTGGCGAGCGGATGCACTGGGATATTCTGCGATTGCATCATGAATTGTTGCAGGGGCTTACCCTTGTGAAACAGCAGGGAGAACAGCCGGAGAGCCTGGGGATCGATTCCTGGGGCGTTGATTTTGGTTTGCTTGGCAGTAATGGTGAGTTGCTTGGTAACCCGTATCATTACCGTGATACACAGTTTAACGGCATGATGGATCAGGTACGCCAAGAGCTGAGCTCTCAGCGAATCTTCGAACGTACAGGGATACAGTTTCTTAGCTTTAATACCCTGTATCAATTGGCAACGCTTCAACGCAGCGGTTCCCCGTTGCTTCATGAAGCAGAGCGTTTTCTCATGATTCCGGATTTGCTACGTTATTTCCTGACAGGGGAAGCGGTGAATGAGTTCACCAATGCAACCACAACACAATTATACAATCCATCAGCGGGGCAGTGGGATAGTGAGTTGCTGGCGCATATTCGTATTTCGGAGAAACTGTTTGGTAAAGCCGTGCTGCCAGGTACCCGTGTTGGACAATTGCGAAGCAGTATCTGTAACGATCTGGGATTGTCCCCGATTCCCGTGATCGCTGTTGCGGAGCATGATACGGGTTCAGCCGTTGTGGCTGTTCCTGCAACGGAACGTTCATTTGCTTATCTGAGCTGTGGAACCTGGTCCCTGATGGGTACGGAGATAGATCATCCTGCAATTAGTACCGAGAGTCTGGCCTTGAACTTCACGAATGAAGGCGGGGCGGGCGGAACATTCCGTCTGCTGAAGAACATTATGGGTTTATGGATTTTGCAGGAAAGCATGCGCGAGTGGGAGCGCCAGGGGCAGGGAATTAGCTATGATGCGTTATTGGCGCAGGCGGAACAAGCACCTCCATTTGCCAGTTTGTTTGATCCGGATGATGAACTATTCATGCCAGCAGGAGATATGACGACCCGTATACGTCAGTATTGCCGTGATACAGGGCAAGTGGTACCAGAGGATCAGGGGGCTATTGCCCGGGCAATTCTGGAGAGTCTTGCATTGAAGTATAGAAGAGTTCTGGAATGGACGGAGCAATTGTCGGGTCAGGCGTTCAACGGATTGCATATGGTCGGTGGAGGCATCCAGAACCGCCTGTTATGTCAGTGGACTGCAAATTCCATTGGTAAGCCGGTATGGGCGGGTCCAGCAGAGGGAAGTGCCATCGGGAATATGGCTGTGCAATGGATGGCGAGCGGAGCTTTTAAAGATATCTGGGAAGCGCGTAAGGCCATTCGTGATTCATTTCCGGTAACTGTGTATGAGCCGCAGGACAGGTCAATCTGGGAAGATGCTTATGGCAGATTTCTGCGTGTGACGGCTTCATCTAATTCACAAGCGGGGAGTGAGGTGTAACATGCTGGCAGCCGAGCGGTATGACCGGATTGTGGAGATGGTGAATGTAAAGGGCAGTATGCGTGTATCCGAGCTTAGTGAGCGCTGCCGGGTGACGGAGGAAACCATCCGGCGTGACCTGGATCGGCTGGAACACGCAGGACGACTACGCCGATCTCACGGTGGTGCAGTGAGTGTGAAGGAAGATCAACCGGAGATCCCTTACCGGATCAGGGAGACAACCCATGCGGAAGAGAAAAAGCGGATTGCACAAGCGGCTCTGACGATGATTAATCCGGGTGATCGCATTCTGTTGGATGCGAGCACAACGGCAGGTTATATGGCAGCGAACATGCCGGATTTTCCGCTGACGGTCTTAACCAACTCGATCCAAATTGCCACTGAACTCAGCAACCGTGACAAGGTTGAGGTCATCTCAACAGGGGGCCAGCTGGCATCGCGCTCGTTGTCTTTTGTTGGGCCGCTGGCGGAGCGTTCTTTGGAAACGTATCACGTGGATAAAATGTTCATGTCGTGCAAAGGTGTACATCTCGAAGGTGGCGGAATCAGTGAATCCAATGAACTCCAGGCAAGGCTGAAGCAGAAGATGGTTGGCATATCAGATCAAGTCATCTTACTTGCAGATGCCAGTAAATTTGGTGTACGTGCTTTTGCCCGAGTATCCGGGTTAAATGCAGTCCATATGATCGTTACCGATCAGCCATTGGAGGCTGAACAGACAGAACATTTGAGCGGATACGATATTGGTATCATCACGGTTTAATCTTTCAGATTTTATCTATATAAAATGAACTAAACATTTACACGAAACGGAGTGTCCAGTGTAAATATTCATAGTAAATTTATCTACTAATCAGTTAATAGGAGCGTGTAATTATGAAGGTCTCCTTATTCATTACCTGCCTCAGCGATGCCATCTATCCCCGAGTGGGGGAGGCCATGGTCAGATTGCTCGCCGCTCATGGCGTTCGGCTGGATTTTCCGCCGGTGCAGACCTGCTGCGGTCAGCCTTCCTACAATAGCGGGTACTGGGATGAGACTCGGGTAGCGGCCAAAACGATTCTTGAAGCGTTTGACGACAGTGATTTTGTGGTATGTCCTTCGGGATCGTGTACGTATATGATTCATCATTATCCCGAGCTGTTCGCGGATGAACCAGTATGGTTGGAGAAGGCAAAACGATTGGAAGCCAAAGCTTATGAGTTTACTCAATTCCTCGTTCAGGTGCTCGGGATAACCGATCTGGGCGCACATTTTCCGCACAAAGTAACCTATCATCCATCCTGTCATGGTAGCCGTCTGCTTGGTGTGAAGGATGAGCCGATGGCGCTGCTCTCTCAAGTAAAAGGTCTGGAATTGGTTCCGCTCCCATTTGCTGAGGATTGCTGCGGGTTCGGGGGCACGTTTGCCATCAAAATGTCCGATATTTCAGGAGCGATGGTGACGGAGAAGGTCGATCATGTCAAAGAGACACAAGCCGAAGTATTGGTGGGGCTGGACATGGCCTGTCTGATGAATATCGCAGGTAATCTGCGTTATCGGAATGAACCGGTGCGTGTAATGCATCTGGCGGAACTACTGTATGAGGGGGTGCGAACAGGATGAGCCAACCGGGAGTTATGGATACTACGGTCAAAGAACGTGCCGGACTGGCCTTGAATGATGATTTTCTGCGAAAAGCAGTCAAATTCACGACAGAACGATTGCGTAACGGCAAGAAGTCTGCCTCAGAAGAACATGGAAACTGGGATGAATGGCGGGAGCGTGGCCGTCAGATTCGTTTGCATACAATTGCGTATCTGGATTATTACCTGAATGAATTTGTGAATAACGCCCGTGCGAACGGGGTTCATATTCATTTTGCAGATACATCGGTGGAAGCAGCGGCGATTGCGCTGGATATTGCGGCGCACAAGCAGGCTTCTACGGTGGTGAAGTCCAAATCGATGGTGTCGGAGGAAGTACACCTGAATCATGTATTGGAGTCGGCGGGCATTGAAGCCATTGAGACCGATCTGGGTGAATACATCATACAGTTGGCAGGTGAAGCCCCTTCTCATATTGTCATTCCAGCCATCCATAAGAACCGCTACCAGATTGCAGAGTTGTTATCGAAGGAAGCGGGTGAAATTCTGGAGCCGGACACAACGGTACTTGCCGGATTTGTTCGCAAAAAGCTACGCGAGAAGTTCCTCGAAGCAGATATCGGCATGACCGGCTGCAATTTTGCGATTGCAGAGACAGGTTCCATGGTTTTGTTCGAAAATGAAGGCAATGCCCGTATGGTATCCACTGTTCCAAAAACGCAGATTACACTGATGGGCATGGAGCGGATCATCCCGTCGTGGACGGATCTGGAGGTCATGGCAACCTTGTTGCCACGCTCCGCAACAGGTCAGAAATTAACGATGTACATGTCAGGCATCACAGGTCCTCGCCGAACAGCGGATGCGGATGGACCGGATGAAATGCATATTATTATCGTGGACAACGGTCGATCCTTACAGCTCGGTGATCCTGAATTCCAGGAGTTGCTGAATTGTATTCGCTGTGGTGCTTGTCTGAATGCTTGCCCAGTATATCGTCATATTGGAGGTCATGCCTACGGTGGAACATACAGTGGTCCAATTGGCGCAGTACTGACACCTGCACTTAATGGCAACATTGATGAATGGAACGATATTGCGGGTGCTTCGAGTCTGTGCGGAGCCTGTTATGAAGCATGTCCAGTTAAAATTCCATTGCATGATATGCTCGTTTATTTACGCAGGCGTAAAGTGGAAGACGGCCATGGAAACAAAATGGAAAGCATGGGCATGAAGGGATTTGCCGCTGTTGTATCCAATTCCAAACGTTTCAGTGCGGCCATACGCCTGGGACAGATCGGGCAGAAGGCAGTTGTACGCAACAACGGCATTTCTCTCAAGTTGGGTCCTCTCAAAGGCTGGAACAAGTATCGGGTTGCCCCAAGTCTCGCCAAGAAATCCTTCCGGCAACAATGGAACAAGCTGGATCAGGAACTGAACCAAGAGCAACCGGCCATGGATTCTTCCGTTCGCAGTCGTATGGAGCAGATTATTCGTGAACGAGAAGAAGGGGAGGATAAGCATGGTCACTGAACATCAGCAATGGCTCGCACAATTGGAGAAGAAGTCCATGGAGAAACAGGAGCAGTTCATGAATGATATTGCTTCGAAATTGAGGAGACCAAGGCAACGCCATGCGCCGACCCAACCCTTTCGGGGAGCACCCGACTTTTGGACTGAACTGGAATGGGATGAAGAGAAGCGTATTCAAGCATTTACAGATAACTTTGTGAGTGTAGGCGCACACATTGCCCGGGTTCAGAACATGGAAGAAGTATCTCAATTTATTGCCAACAAGTCTCATGAACTGAGTGCCAGGTATATCATTCGTCAGAATGAACAGGCGTTACAGGATCTCGGATTGGAAGAGCAGCTTCCGGATGTACAGATCTCAGTCTGGAATAGTCAGGCGGATGAGAACTGGAAGGCTCGGGCAGCTGAGGCTGATATCGGTGTGGTCATGGCGGATTATGCAACAGCATACACAGGCTCGGTTACTGTACTTTCTTCACCGGAAAAAGGTCGTTCAGTCAGTCTCTTGCCTACGGTACTCATCATCATTATTCCAGTAGATCGACTGCACACCAGACTGGGTGAGACGCTGGATCGATTTGACGAAGCGGGGAGAGAGAATCTTCCAGCAGGCATCCACTTTATTTCCGGGCCAAGCCGCTCTTCCGATATTGAAAATGATTTAACCATTGGGGTACACGGACCAGGCATTGTATATGGTTTAATTATGGGTTAACGATGTGTTTAGCGTGATTTAACATCATGATTTTGATAACTGTCCGAGATGCAGTGTGTGACTGCTAAGGGCAGTTTTTTATTTCGTCTACTATAGTTAAAAGCTATTAAAATTATATTTATTATATATTTCACCTATTAATAATGGAGGTGTATAATCCATCTCAAGAGAGAGTTCATATGAGATACAAAAGAGAAAGAGGAGGATGAATACAGATGAGTATATTTTCTTACCAAGTTCCGTTTATGGATAGACACAAGGGTGATTTTTCTGCTTTTAAAGGGAAGGTGCTACTTATTGTGAATACAGCAAGTCGGTGCAGCTACTCCCGGCAATTCAGTGAACTTCAGCAGATGTATGAGAAATATGGTGATCAGGGGCTGGAGATTCTGGCGTTCCCGTGCAACCAGTTTAACGACAAAGAACCTGGTAGTAGCGCTGAGGTAGCTGAGTATTGCAGAAGTCAGTTTCAGATATCCTTTCCGATTTTGGAGAAGGTTGAGGTCGTTGGGCAATCGATGCATCCTGTGTTTCGTTATCTGACTACAGAAGCGCCATTTCAAGGTTATGATCTGGACACGAAGGAAGGAGAGTGGATGGACACCTTTGTGAAAGAGAAGCATCCAGAATTGTATCAAGGTGACGGCATCAAATGGAATTTCACCAAATTCCTGATTGACCGTAATGGGGACATCCATGGCCGTTATGAAACGACAGTTGCTCCATTAGAGATGGAGTCTGTTATTCAGGTTCTGTTAAAGAATTCATAATTATACCTTAATCCCTGTCCTGAGGTCCTATGACTTTGGGACTGTTGAAGATTAGAACTGGAAATGTTAGGGTAAAAGAAGATAACGAAGGGCTCCATTTTTTTTAATCAAAAATGACCAATATACCATTTTGGTCAGTTAGTTCTATTGTGGTTTTATCGTTATCTGGATGAAATATGAAAATGTGCAAAAAATAACTTGAATCTGTTGATCTGAAGAGTAAGTGTAATCGAGTCTGTAAATCAAGTCATTATTTTTTAGTTGTAGAACTCTTAACTTGGAAAGAAGGAGTGAGTGTCATGCCACCAATTTCAGTGCCTCAACCAAAAACATTTGGCCCACTGGGCAATTTGCCGCAATTGAACTTTGAAGAGCCGGTGCAATCCTTGGTGAAACTGGCTGAAGAATACGGACCGATCTTTCGTATGGAGTACCCCGGGCGAAGTGAATTGTATATTTCCGGTCACAAACTGGTCGCCGAGGTAACAGATGAATCCAAATTCGACAAACGTGTTTGGGCACCCCTTGCGAAGGTTCGTGCTTTTGCAGGAGATGGACTATTTACGAGTTGGACCGAGGAGCCGAATTGGAAAAAAGCCCATAACGTACTGCTGCCAAGTTTCAGTCAACGTGCGATGCAGGGATATCACAACAAAATGATTGATCTGGCTGTGCAGCTGGTTCAGAAATGGTCACGATTGAACCCGGATGAGACGGTTAACGTTCCGGATGATATGACACGTCTTACGCTCGACACGATTGGTCTGTGTGGGTTCAACTATCGGTTTAACAGCTTCTATCGGGAAGAACCACATCCATTCATTACGAGTATGGTTCGTGCGTTGGATGAATCCATGAGTTCATTGCAGCGACTGCGTCTGCAAGACAAGCTGATGATCACCAAAAAGAAACAGTTTGAACAGGATATCCGTTCCATGTTCTCTTTGGTGGATCACATTATTGCCGAGCGCAAAGAGAAACCGCAGGAAGGCGCAGATGATCTGTTGTCCCACATGCTCAGTGGCAAGGACCCGGAAACAGGAGAAACGCTGGATGATGAGAACATCCGTTATCAGATTATTACATTCCTGATTGCTGGACATGAGACCACAAGTGGACTGTTATCCTTCGCCGTTTATTATCTGATGAAGAATCCGGATACGCTGGCTAAAGCACAAGCTGAGGTGGATCAGATTCTGAAAGATCCGGTTCCCACGTACAACCAGGTTCGCAATCTGAAGTATGTTCGCATGGTTTTGAATGAAGCACTGCGGTTATGGCCTACGGCCCCGGCATTTTCCCTGTATGCAAAAGAGGACACGGTACTTGCGGGTCAATATCCTTTGCAAAAAGGAGACAGTGTCAGTGTACTTATTCCCAAGCTGCATCGTGACCGCGAAGCATGGGGAGACGACGTAGAGAAATTCCGCCCGGAACGGTTCGAAGATCCGAGCAAAGTGCCGCATGATGCCTATAAACCTTTTGGTAACGGTCAACGGGCCTGCATTGGTCAGCAGTTTGCACTTCAGGAAGCAACGCTGGTACTGGGCATGGTGTTGAAGCATTTTGACTTCATAGATCATTCGGATTATCAGTTAAAAGTGAAAGAAACGCTGACGCTCAAACCGGATAACTTCACAATTCGTGTACGTGCGCGTGGTGGGCAGCCAGTCATGGCCGTTCCGGGTGTAGCGGTTGAAGAACCAAAGCCAGTTGCCAAAAGAACGGAGCCGGATGCAGCCAATGCCCACCACACACCGATGCTTGTTCTGTACGGTTCCAATCTGGGTACCGCTGAAGGCATTGCACGTGAAATTGCAGATACCGCCAGATATCAGGGTTTCCGGAGTGAGGTTGCTACGCTGGATGATCGTGTTGGCAAACTGCCAAAGGAGGGTGCCGTCATTATTGTCAGTGCATCCTATAATGGTCAGCCGCCAAGTAATGCCAAGATGTTTGTCGAGTGGATCGAACATGCAGATGCGAATGAATTCAAGGGTGTGCGTTTCGCCGTTCTTGGATGCGGTGACCACAACTGGGCCAGCACCTATCAGCGTATTCCGCGTTTAATAGATGAACAGTTATCTTCCAGAGGAGCAGAGCGGTTATCACCGCTGGGTGAGTCAGATGCCAGTGGAGATTTCGAGAAACAGGTGGGGGATTGGACAGAGCAATTATGGCCAGATCTCGCACGAACGATGGGACTGAAACTGAACTCAAGCTCCAATAGCGAACGCAGTTCCCTATCTGTACAGTTTGTCAGTGGGCTCGCCGTAACACCGCTTGCGGATACGTATGATGCCCATGTGGCAGAAGTAATTGAGAACAGGGAGCTTCACGACGCGGGCAGTGAACGAAGCACACGTCACCTGGAGATTAAATTGCCTGAAGGCATAACCTACAAGGAAGGGGATCATCTGGGCATTCTGCCACAGAATCCACCGGAACTTGTGGAACGTGTATTGCGTCGTTATGGATTCACCGGAACGGAGCATCTTGTTCTGGATGCATCCGGTCGGAGTGCCGCGCATCTGCCGCTGCAACAACCGGTGAACCTGTATGATCTGCTCAGTCATAGCGTTGAGCTTCAGGAGGCGGCAACTCGTGCGCAGTTGAGAGAAATGGCAGCATACACCGTATGTCCACCGCATAAGAAAGAACTTGAAGCGCTGCTTGATGAATCTGTGTATATGGATGAAGTGCGGAATAAACGGATCTCCATGCTGGATTATCTGGTGAAATATGAGGCATGTGAACTGCCGTTTGAGCGTTTCCTTGAATTATTGCCTTCATTAAAAGCCAGATATTATTCGATCTCCAGTTCACCGCGTGTTCAGCCCGATCAAGCGAGTATTACGGTCAGTGTTGTGCGCGCCCCAGCATGGAGTGGACAGGGAGAATACAAAGGCATTGCGTCCAACTATCTGGCAAACCTGAAACCGGGTGACGAGATCGTCATGTTCACGCGGACACCGGAATCCGGCTTCCAACTGCCGGAGGATGCACAGGTTCCCGTTATCATGGTAGGTCCGGGTACAGGTGTTGCTCCATTCCGAGGTTTCTTGCAGGCAAGGCACGTATTGAAGGAACAAGGTCGTGAGGTTGGCGAAGCCCACCTGTACTTTGGATGCCGGAATCCCGAGCATGATTATCTGTACAAAAATGAATTGGAAGCAGCCCAGCAAGAAGGGCTTGTGAAGCTTCATACGGCCTTCTCCCGTGTAGACGGGGAGGAGAAATGTTATGTACAGCATCTGATGAGAGACGATGCCCGTCATCTGATTCCTTTGTTTGAAGAGGGAGCGCATCTGTATATCTGCGGTGATGGCAGCAAGATGGCACCTGATGTGGAAGCCACACTCCAGCAGGCATACGCTGATATTCATGGCAAATCCGCGAAGGAAGCAGAAGATTGGCTTAATCAGCTTCAGCAGGAAGGTCGTTATGCCAAGGACGTATGGACAGGCATCTGATGTACACATGTGAAGGGTCAGCTTGATCCGTAACTGGCTGAGCGGTGAGATACAGAAGCAGTTCTGTTCTCACCGCTTTTTGACATAAAATGATTCTTCAGCAGATAAGTGGTTGCATGGGTTATAATTATATATTGGAAGGGAGCACCCGTATGCAGACATTTGGGAACCATTGTATGGCTTGCGAAAAGAACCAGCTTTACTTCCGCCTACAAGGCCGTTTCAGTTTTTTTCTTCCAGTGGTTGGCCGATAGATCGACTCGACGCTGGAGAGAGGAAATAATATACGGGAAGGGACTCTGCCTTTTCCCTGGAGTTCAAGATAATCCAGTCCCACGCCCACAAGTCTGATATTGTTAAATGCATTCCTGGAAGGGAAAGTCGTGCGGATTCCCACTCTGACGCCTCGCCGTGTTCGAGGAATATCGAATACCCGAATGGAATTCAGACTGAGTGGAATGAATAACTGCCGGTTTACTTTGATAAACTGCCTTGGATAGACACGACGAATACGTCCCGGTTCCAACCCGGAGAGTGGAGTATTCAGTTCTGCAAGGTGCCCCTGGAGTTCTGCCAGGCGCTGCTGAAGTGTTTTTCCAGTATGGAGATGCTGCCAGCTCATAAGTATTCCTCCGTTCGCCATTTGTACCTAGTATATGAAGGAACGGGGTAGGAAGGTGTACGTTTGATAGCCCATGTTCGTTACGGCTAACGGGGTTTCTTTTATAATAGAGGAGTGATTCACATGATCGTAGAGATGTATAAAGACCTCATTAAGGATGAGCGTGGCAATTATTATCTAGCAGTGCAGATCGAGGGCAATGAGCTTACGCTCGTTAATGCTTTCGTTGAAGCGGCATTCACGCCTGAACTGATCTACAATGAAGAGTTCCGTGCCAAGCATAAGGAGATGGAAGGCGGATTTGTAGGCAAAATTGCGATGGACCTGCTAAGGCATGATGTGGTCATGGGGATGAAGCAAATCGACCGAAAACTGTTGAACCTGTCGGATGTGGAACAGCAGTTCACGGTAAATTATATTGATACGATTGAATTTTATCGTCACCCGGCGTGGAACCGGAAGGTGTAAGGTGAAACTCATCTCCTCTGTAACCAGAGAGAGAATGATTTCCGCAGTGGTAGTCAATTTCTAAATCTTGTGTCCTTATGAATAAGAAATAAAGGAATATAAACGCGCAAAGGGGAAAAGCGCAAGTGCAGGGGAAGTATACCTCGGCAACTTGCGCTTTTTTGCATACAAACAAATTATCGATACGTAGGATGGATGATGCCAATATCGCGTTCGGTGCTCAAACTTCCATCAGCGTAACGCTGCATTTCATTTCCTTTGACCCGAATCGGAATGCGCTCTCCTTGATAGAAGAGCTCTCCCTCGACTGTGCGAACGCTCATTCCAATAACGCCTTCCAGATGTCCACTATGATCCGTCACCAGTCGAATCCCTGACGGGCCATCCAGATGAACCTTGCCTTCCAGATATACCGTCATGCGATCAGGCGTGTTGACCAATTCATATCCTACTTTGTTGACTTTTCGGCTATAAGCCGTGTTGCCAGATACGATCTCACCATGATCTATGTCGATGGGGAGCAGTCCGGTAAACCAGAGCTGATTCGATCCAACAGGCATAATTCCGCATAGTCGCTCCACATAATCGAGGAGACAGAGGATGGAGGGTGAGTACGTCTCGGTAAAACCTTGTTCTCCGGTCCATGGGCTTAGTACCTGACCAAATCGCTTATCTTTGGATAGGGCGGACAAGATAGGCTGCATTACCCAGGTTAGCTCCACATATCGATGATGATACTCGAATGCGTGTGGCGCCCGAATCAGACTCAGGAAATTGGATGCCCCTCCCCAGCTGTTATAGGAGGAAAAGGGATCAAATCTGGGATCATTCATTGAAATCGATGTAAACGGGTATTTAGCGAAAAACTTGCTTGTATTCAACAGGTACCGACGCAGTAGGTTATCGAACAATTCACGGTCACCCACCTCGCAGGCCATTACGCGGAGCAACACATCAGATTGGACTCTGACCAATTCGTCATTACGATCCCGATCATAGAAGAACATATCCTGTTCGTCGTAACAATAACGGAAAAGACTTTCCAGGCTAGACTCGGCTTTTGCTTTCCAATCCGTTCCCGATTCTCCCAGTTCTTCAGCCATACGGGACAGATACATGCGCTGACAATAGATATTGGCGGTCAGATCCGGTGCCAGAAAAGGCAGAATCGGAGAATCCGGATGATAGGCAGAAGCATCATTCATATAAGGTGTATCCGGAACATGCCAGAATCGCGGGGATAAGTCATGTCCGGTGTCAAACGTACTGAAGGCCTCTACACAGCCAGTTCCTCGGGTATTACGGTTGTGGGCAATCCACTCATCGTAACGAACCATAGCCTTATACATCGTGTTCAGGAAAGGCGACTGCTTGCCATGATTGATATGAAGCTGATAGTGGTTCCATACACTGCGTGCCAGCGGAGTGACCAACTGGATTTGCCGGAAAGAGGGTCCGTTTGCCGTGAGTTTATACGGGAGCAATCCATCATCTCTTTGCTGCTTGGCAAATGCGAGGTACGTTGTTTCGGACACAGATGGAAGCAGGCGAGACAGCAGCTCCGCATTGATGGTACCTGTACTCTCTAACCAACAACCCAGATAGATGCCACCTTCTTGTAAAATAGGATCGCTGTCTCCCATGGGCAGGATACAAGCAAGCAAATTCCCCACCGCTGCATAATACGTAGCTTCCAGTTGTCCGCCTGATGCCGCAAACCGGATACCCGACGCATGCCATTCTTGTAATAACTGCTGATCTTCCGGTTTAACTGGCTGAACTTGATCCATAATCGAAATGTTGCGCAGCCGATTCAGTAACTCTTCTGTCATATGTTCCTCCTCACAGTGTCTGGTTTCTGGTTATTGATTCAATTCAAAAATACGAACGGTCCCGTTATAGAAGTCGGAGACAGCTTGCTCCACACTTTTTCGTCCAAATCCGATCTCTTGATTTGTCTTCTGAGCTAACTTGGAGAACTCTGCAAATCCCGGAGGATTGTAACTCACCTCAAAAGGTTCAGTTTTCGTAGCTTCAGAGACAAGGTTTTTACCGAGTCGACTTGCAGATTAGGCACAATAATATAAAAAAGACTGCGTGATATGCGCAGCCTTTAAATGAAATTAATAATGTAGTGCAGACCTGGGGGACTTAGAAACGAACCAGATTATTGACGTTGACAGGCAAACCCGTCGCGATGGCGCGATTGGCAGCAATACCCGTCAGAATGGATCTGGCACCGTCTACGTGGTTCGCAGCACGATGGAACGGATCTTCTACAGGCTCTCCAAACAGATCATTCAGCAGAACCGGGTCACCTCCGCCATGTCCACCTGCTTTCTCTTCCACTTCAACCTCATATGGCGCATCAAACATTGGAAGAACCCGCAACGTTTTACCGATTAAAGCACCTTCTTTACTTTTGTCACCCAATGAATTGACATAGGATTGCTCCACAATGTTCATTTCAATCCGGCCTTTGGTGCCATTAATGGCACTGCGATAACCCTCCCATGGCTGGTAGGCAACGAGGGAGTAGGTCAGAATGGCTTTGTTCCGATACTTCACAAGAACACCCATTGTATCCTCAATGTTGATGCCATCCCCAAATACACTCTGATCGCGCTGGTAACCATCTTCCGATTCGGCATCCAGATACATGGACTTCATATGTGCGTCTGAATCCAAATGCAGTGCAAAAGGGTCATCCTTTGCGATCGGGTTGCCGGTTGCCCGGTTGTAGAATTGCGTTACACCGCGTTCTTCTGCGTTTTCTCTGCCGTAATACATCAGATCACCAAATGCAAACACGGTATCCGGTTGCGAGCCAATCCAGAAATTCACCAAATCGAAGTGATGGGTGGATTTGTGCACGAGTAATCCGCCGCTATTACGCTTGTCCCGATGCCAACGGCGGAAATAATCTGCCCCGTGGCGGGTATTCAGCAGCCATTCAAAGTGAACGGAAGTGACTTTCCCGATGGTATCATTCAGAATAAGTTCTCGAATCTTAGTATGGTGCGGTGCATAACGGTAGTTAAAGGTGACTCTTACGTTCTGGCCAGTCCGCTTGACAGCATCCAGAATCTCCTGACATTTCTCCTCATCGATGGTCATCGGTTTTTCGGTGACAACGTCACAACCCAGTTCCATCGCACGAATGATGTACTTGTGATGGGTGCGGTCAACACTCGTTACGATGACATAGTCAGGCTTCTCGTTCTCAATCATCTGATCAAACTGATCTGCAGGATAAGTGGGTACCTCAGGATACTCGTACTTTTCCTTCAATAGTTGATTCGCGTAGTTCATGCGGACTTGATTTATATCACAAAAGCCGACAAGCTCGGATGTATCCCTGTAATCCCGGGTCAAAGCACCATAAAAAAATTCGGCGCGGCCGCCAGTTCCGACTAATACATAACGTTTTTTGTTACTCATGTCTATCGCCTCCTTGAATATAGCTCTAGACTATAACAAGGGAGTACTTCTTTCGCCGCATTTTATGCGTAACCGCTTTCAAATGCCGCATATTTTGCTATAATTTATGGAAAGGAGAGAGGGCGATATGACAGAACCTTTCAGTGCAGATTTTCATGATCCCTCGGATTTACTGCACATCGAATATGATCGTCGCATTGGATATTTCTCGATGACGGATGACCATCTGCATGATCATTATGAGTTATATTACCTGTTGTCTGGTGAGCGTATCTATTTCATTAAGGACCGGACCTACCGGGTAAAGGCTGGTGATCTGGTGTTTGTTGACCGAAATACGGTTCATAAAACATTGGAGAGTGGCATGCCTGACCATGAACGGATGGTGCTGTATTTGAAGCCTGAGCTTTTTGCAACCATAGCTATTTCCACGGAGTTAGTTGAAGGCTTGAAGGAACCCTTTTGTTGGGAGATTCCTATTGTAAGGTTTCCATCTCAAGTCACGGAGGTTCTAGAACGGATGGTTAGCGAAATGGTGGATGAAATGCTTCGTCCTCAACCTGGAAGCAACCTGTTGCTCCGTCACCGGGCTATTGAATTGTTGCTGCATGCCTATCGTAATCAACACTTGGGCAGGTTAAGCTCCGATGATCGTGAGCCGGTTCTTCATCCCAAGACACAGGCAGTTGTACGTCACCTGAATGAGAACTATCAGAAACCACTGACATTACCGGAGGTGGCGGGCATGTTTCGCATTAGTCCGCATTATCTGAGTCGATTGTTCAAACAAACGACGGGGTTTACCTTCAGTGATTATCTGAATCTGTTACGGGTAAAGGAAGCACAACGTTTACTGCGAGAAAGTGAGGAATCCGTTACGGATATCGCCTGGCTTGCGGGATTCAGTAACTTCTCTCATTTTGGCAAGATGTTCAAACGTACCGTTCAGGTATCACCAAGAGTTTATAGGCAGGAATACAAGGAATCGGGTTCCGTGAGGACCCTAAAAGAGGGAGAGAATATACGATGATTGAAGCGAGATTAAATGAACTGGGGATCATTTTGCCACAGGCAAGCGCCCCCGCAGCGAAATACGCTAATGCCGTTATTGTGAATGGAATCATGTATGTATCCGGGAAAGGACCGGATACCTCCGAACGCGGCAAACTGGGATCAGACTTCACAACAGAGCAGGGGTATGATTTTGCCCGGAATGCTGGACTGGAGGTGCTTGCTGTCGTTCGAGATGTGTTGGGTTCACTGGATCGGGTGAAGAGAGTGGTTAAAGTGCAGGGATTCATTAATGCGTCCGCTTCGTATCAGGAGCATCATAAAGTGCTGAATGGATTCTCGGATCTGATGATGGAGGTATTTGGGGATCAGGGGGTACACGCTCGTTCAGTATTCGGTGCAGTGTCCGTAAGAGATAATTTGCCGTTGATCATTGATTCTATTTTTCAAGTGGAGGAGTAGGTATAACGATGACAGAATCGTCTTCATTTAATCCAATTATGCTAACGATTCCCGAGAGCTTCCATACGAAACGCCTCTCGATTCGAGCACCACAGTGGGGGGATGGCGTAGCCGTTAATGAAGCGGTCCGTGAGAGTGCGGAGCAGCTACGGTTGTGGTTACCTTTTGCCGAGAAAATCCCTTCATTGGAAGAGTCTGAAGTGACTGTTCGCAAAGCAAGGTTGCAATATCTGGAACGTACCGACATGATGTTACATTTGCGTGATAGACATACGGATGAATTCGTAGGCAGCAGCGGGTTACATCGTATTGACTGGAATGCACGCTGTTTTGAGATCGGTTACTGGATTCGAACATCGCGAACTGGTGAGGGTTTGATGACAGAAGCGGTGAAAGGCATTGAGCAATTTGCCATTACTCATCTGGGGGCGAATCGGCTGGAGATCCGCTGTGACGCCCGCAATGTGCGAAGTGCCAAAGTAGCCGAACGAGCGGGTTATACACTGGAAGGTGTACTGCGCAAGATGAGACGTGACAGCACAGGTACGCTGGTCGATTGTATGGTTTTCTCCAAAATCAGAGGCAGTGAGTTCGAGTAAAGGGAGGGTAGATATGGAGCGAATCGGTCAAGGAAGAACTGCGGAAATCTATGCGTATTCGAACGAGCACATTATGAAGTTATATCGAATGGATTTTCCTCACGAAGCCGTCCAGAATGAATTTAGAATAAGTGAGTTGGCATTCAAAAAAGGACTCCCCGTCCCACAGGCAGTATCCTTAATAGAACATACTACATCGCGAGCAGGCATCGTTTTTGAGCGAATCCAGGGGATTACCCTGTTATCACTTATCATTCAGCAACCGGAGTTACTAGAGCAGCTGGCGTTTAAAATGGCTGACTGCCATTACAGACTTCATTGCGAGCGAGATGATGAAGGAACACTCCCCTCCCAGAAGCAGATTTTATCTGGAGCGATTCACAATGTTCAATTATTGTCGGAGGACGATCAAGCGCGAGTCCTTTCTTACTTAACAACATTGCCTGATCAGCAACAGATCTGTCATGGCGATTTTCACCCTGATAATGTTATGCTCAGTGAGGCTGGCGATCAATACTGGGTCATTGATTGGATGACTGGTATGTCGGGTGATCCTGCGGGTGATGTGGCTCGAAGCTGGGTAATATTAATGAGTGCCACATTGCCGGAAGATATAGATCCTGCTATACGAATGGGGTTTGAAACGGCTCGTGAATCGCTGGTCGAATTTTACATCCATCATTATATGCAACTTTCCGGGATTACACGTGAAGCAATAGAGTCCTGGATGCTGCCAGTTGCTGCCGCGCGTCTTGACGAGGATTTGCCCGCTCAAGAGGTGGAACAGCTGCTCAAGTTTGTTCAGGAACGAATTCGTCGGTTAGACGAATCTAATGATTTTTATATATAAGGGTAGAGAAAGAGAGGGGACATATTTATGCTGCATTCATTAAAGGCCATACAATCATACAAGTCAGGTAATACGCCGGAAGCCCAGCAGCTATGGCTGCAACTGCTGGCAGCAGCGGAGAAACCCCATATTAACCTCGAACGCATTCATTCCATTGCCGAACTTGAGGGAACAAATCCAGTACTGGACTACACCGAGCGTACACTGCATGTGTTGGAGGAGCTTCAGGTTTCTTTTTGGGTGCGAGAAATTCTGGAAGACGTATTAACCTGGTCAGAGACGGCGAAGGCCGGATCACGGGAGCAACGGCGGGTATGGCAAAAGCAGGGCGTTAACTTGTTTGTACACAATGTGGGGTCCGCTCAGTTATATGACTTATACGCAGTGGCAGAGCACCTGGATAATGACATCGATAAGACCAAGGAGACGAGTATATATCAACTTGGTTCTCCGAGTGGTGCTCTAAGTAACAATGCGGATATAAGCGAGCATGATGCGCTGAATACACACACTCCAAGGCATGAGATTATACGTACTCTAATTGCTACACATGGACTTATTGGTCAATACATACGGGGTGAGATTCCATTTGCCGAAAATGCTCCGCTTCACGGCTTGATCGTCAAAGGATGGCTTACTACAGATGAATTGCACACCATACTGATGGCATTAAATGAGTGCATTATTGCAGGCGTTGATCGAGCGTTATGGAATCAGGTTCAGGCTGAGGTACAGCGAATTGTAGGCTGGATTATCACCGGACCGAATCATGAGGACTGGAGCGTGAAGGAACGGTTATCCCGCTTAAGAAGTTCATCCATTCGGCAAGGAGAAGCTATGGATACGGCTTATGCCAGGCTCCAAACGGAACTGGATGTAGAACAGGCGCTGGCTCCGCTGGCTCATCGCACATTATGGTATGTGGAGTCGGCCATGCAGGATTTTTCGTTGCAGGAGATGGTGAAAGTGTTCCTGTTGACACTTCGCAGCGAGAGAATGCATCCAACATCCATGGAGAGTCGATCTGAAATCGTTCGCCATATCAGCTTTGAACCATTGATGAATACGATGTATTACGACTATAAGGGCGTCAAGAAGCTCAATATTTACAAGAAACGAATGATTGAAAAATATTTGGAACAGTATTCGTGGGAACAGATTGTGGCAGGGGAGCAGATCGTCTATCCCCATCTAACCCATCGCATTGAACGTCATACGGATCTGCCGGATACATTATTCGTGACCTTCGAATTTTCTCCGGCTGCCGAGAAGCTGATTGCATTCTGTATTGAAGCGGAGAAGTCGCCGTTATACGAGAAGGCTGTACTGCTGTTATTTGACCTGTTCGGATTACGCCGGGATGCGTATGATCGTTTCCACAACGAAGAGACGTATTTGTCCGATATGAACAGCTCCGGTGATTACAAAAAAGTACTGCTCGACTATATCGTTGGTAAACGAGTACTGGATATTGGTCCAGGTGGAGGAATTCTGCTGGATCTGATTGAGCAGGAAAAACCGGAAGTGGAGCCGATTGGTATCGATATCTCAGCCAATGTCATTGAAGCGCTGGAACGCAAAAAACAACGTGAGGGACATCGCTGGCAAGTGATGAAGGGCGATGCCCTACAACTGGAGCAATATGTGCAGCCGGGCACAGTGGATACGGTTATTTTTTCATCCATTCTGCATGAATTATATTCATATATTGAACTGGACGGTCGAAGATTTAATTCCGATACGGTTGTAGCAGCGCTGAGAAGTTCATTCCGTGTGCTGTCACCTGGAGGAAGAATTCTGATTCGGGATGGGATCATGAGTGAGCCGGAGGCGCAGAAGCGCCGGATTCGTTTCCTGGAACCGGATGGGATGCGCTGGCTGGAGCGGTATGCAGAGGATTTTCAGGGACGTGCAATTCAATATGAGCGGGTCTCAGACAATGAGGTCGTATTGCCGATCAACGATGCAATGGAGTTTCTCTACACCTATACGTGGGGCGAAGAGGCATACGTGCATGAAGTTCAGGAACAGTTCGGTATATTCACGCCGACAGCCTATGAGAACTGTATTCGAGAAGCGCTGGGTGAACAAGCCGAGATGATTACGTTCCGACATTTTCTCCAGGAGGGGTACACGGAAGCACTTGGAGAACGAATGATCTTCATGAAGGAAAATGGTGAGCCTGCGCCTTTGCCAGACAGTACCTGCCTGATTGTCATTGAGAAGAAAAAAGGGGTGGCGGATGGATGATGAGTGAGGCCAGTACGTTTTTATATTTTGTCAGACATGCGGAGTCTCGATATGTTGAAGGACAGGAACGCGAGCGTGGACTGACAGAGCAAGGTCATCAAGATGCGGGAACGGTTGCCAGTCTGCTCCATGGGGAGCAGATTCAACTGTTTTATTCTAGCCCCTACAGGCGAGCGGTAGATACGATTCAGATTCTGGCAGATTGGTCAGATGGAATTGTGGTGACAGAGGAAGATTTGCGTGAACGCCAGTTGTCGAGTTCAGATGTGAAGCATGCTAATTTTCGTGAAGCCAAGCAGCAGTTGTACCGTGATCCTACGTATGCGTATTCAGGTGGGGAGTCTGGTGAACAGGCTCGCTCAAGGGCAGTAGCGGTAATTGAGAAAATTTTGGATAAACATGTGGGTCACAAGGTAGTCATCGGAACCCATGGAGATGTAATGACACTTATTTTACAACACTATGATTCTTCCTACGGGTATGACTTTTGGGAGAGTACTACGATGCCGGATATTTTTAAATTGCAGTTTGATGGAACGCGCAAGTTGGTCCAGGTCACCCGATTGTGGGAGTGACAGAGTTATATATGAGAAATGCATTTGCCAGAATGATAGTGGGGAGGAGTGAGTTGGCGGATGAAAATTACGCTTTTGCCTGATACATACTTTATTGAAAATCTAAGCGTATCTCCATTACAGGATAGAATGTACTGCATATTTGATCTCGAAGGTACAGGCATTAATCCTGTGGTGGAGAGTGTGACTCAATTTGGTGCGATGCATTACCAAAGAGGTCAACAATGCAAGACAACATTTTCTTCACTAACACGCGCGAACAAACCAATACCAGAACCTGTGGCGAAATTAACAGGAATTTCGAATGAGGAAATGTTGGAGGCTCCGTCGTTCGTAGAAGCATTTCAGGAATTTCAGAAATTTATTGGTGATAACGTTCTTGTGACACAAGCTGGATATGAGTATGACCTACCCATCTTGAAGCGGCATTGTGATGAGTATGGGCTTCCGATGTTGACCAACCCGGTGCTCGATACAAAAGCGATGTTCACCTACATTCATCCTGAGATTAACGAGGTCGTTTCTACAGATTTTCTGATTCGGTATTACGATCTGAATACAGATGGAATTCACAGGCACAATGCTTTGGCAGATTGTGGTGTGATCGCTGGTATCTTTGAAAGTATCCTTAGCGAATATGAGGAACTTCAATTGGATCATTTTACAGCCGATCCAAAGCAGATGATGAAACGTTTCGTTATACCAGAGATGTATCTGACTTGACGAGGAACTGGAGGAGAGATCAATGAGCAAAACGGATGTGGAGAAGCTACTGTTGGATCTTAACGAGGGACAGATTCTGACCCAGCAGACATTCGAAGGATTGGATGTGGAAATTTACTTGGATGAAAGGGATGCTTCTGCATTTGCTGACGAGTGGATGCAAGCTTTTGTACGATGGGCTCAAGATACCGCGGTAGCTGAAGAAGAGGTGCTGCGCGCATGCAGGGAACAGGCGTTTAAACAAACCTTGGCTCTCACCGGCGAACCTGAGTTAGCGGGGTATGTGAGTGATGATATGGGTTTAATTGGTGCTGCATTGTTACAGGGTACGGCGAACGATTTCTTTGTGGATCAGTTGTTGGAAAGTTACCGTCAAGGCAGGTTGCCCCTGCGATAAGCGGGGGAGGACCAACAGGGTTGTTTTCGTTTGTATAAAAAAACAGCATCAAATGTACATTGTGGGTCGGCTGAGGCATAAGGTACAATTCACCTAAGCAATCGATGAGAATGATAATCATTATATGTGAGATATTCTCACGGTTACATCAACAGATCACATAGGGGTGAAGGGTAACATGGTAGGTTTAGTTAAAGGTTTCAAAGGGTGGACGATTACATTACTGCTCATGGGTCTGGTTATTTCAGGATGTAGTACAAATACCGCTACGAATGCGGAACAGACTCCTGCAACTGCAACTGAAAGTGCGGCTTCTGGAGAAAATACTTCTGGAACCGAGACAGAGCCTGCGACACGAGTTGTACAGGATGAATTTGGAGATGTGACAATTCCGGTTCAACCACAGCGGATTGCTGGAATATATGTGGAAGATTATTTGAAGGCGCTTGATATTACACCTGTAGTGCAGTGGTATAACCCGATGTGGGGTGTACAGGATTATTTAGGACTGGATGTTCCTCAATTTGATACTACGGGGAGTATTGAAGCTTTGTTGGAATATGATCCGGATCTCATCATTGTAGATGGTGGGGTAGATATGGAGAAATATGAGATGTACTCCAAGGTGGCACCGACATATCGTCTGCCTGAGAGCGTACTGCAGGATTCGAATCAAATTTTGAAAACCATTGCCGATGTTGTAGGGAAACCGGACAAGGGTGAAGAAGTTGCTGCGGCATTTAAGGCCAAGATTGCAGATGCTAAGGCGAAGTTGCAGGAAGCGGTTGGAGACGAGACTGTCGCAGTTGTCCGACTGAATGTTAACGATGATACACTGGCACTGTTCGGTGTGAAAAATCGGTTCACCGGATTTATTTATTCGGAGCTTGGCCTAACACCTCATCCTCTGGTTAACAAGATGGAAGAATACCAGGAAATTCTGTCTGAAGAGGCCGTGCCGCAACTTGATGCAGATCATCTTATTGTGTTCCCTTCCAATGGTGAATGGTCTTCTCCTGAGAACAAGGAAGCCTTGAAGGTACTTGACAGCAAATTGTGGAAATCTCTTCCGGCCGTTAAGAACAATCAGGTATATATTATGGAAAGATCACATTGGCAATCAGGTGCGATTACAGCAAATTCCATGAAAATTGATGATCTCTTGGAAAAATTGACTCCATAATTGAATCGATTACTTAAAGAAAGTTCTTCAGCCAGGGTTGAAGAGCTTTCTTTTTTCGTATACACTATTTTAAATGATAATAATTCTCAGTTAAGGACGATGAACATGTGCCCTACGATAATACAACTGATCCCCAAGCCCTGGCTATGCTCACTTCAGCATATGGAATACGTAGATCACCATCAATCTCATATCGATAAACGTTTGTTATACAGAACGTCGTCTTCACACGCTATTTTTGTTGTAACGTCTGGGAAGGGTTCAATAGTTTGCTCAGATCGGGAATCTCATTTGGAAAAAGGAATGATTATGTTTGTTCCGGCTGGAACATCCGTTAAAATAGAAGGTTCGCCTTGGACAGAAAGTGAATTGCAGTATTATAAGCTTGATCTGATGGTGGCTGAGTTAAGCGAAGATATTTCGAACGCTTTGTCTAGAAGAAACACGGAGGAGCAGCAGGAACTTTTCCAAAGTTCAGATTCTTCGACATTTTTACCTCTTATGCAACTCAGCTTCAGTCCGTGGAGTTCTTGTCTGGAAGCCTTGGAACAAATACTGCGTCAACAGGTCACTGGCGATTGGCTGGAGCAATGGGAGGTACAGCTTCGTTTCCAAGAGTGGTTCCGTGCCTTAATTCGCCAGAGTGCCCCCGAAACAGAAGTACCCGATGATCGTGCCCGTCTTCAAAGTTCAATTCGTTATATTGGCGACCACTATGATCAGACGATAACCGTGGATGAGCTCGCGGCAGATATTGGTCTTACCAGAGCCAGCTACACTCGGCAATTCAAAAAAATTACGGGCAAACTCCCGCTTGAATATGTAAATGCGGTTCGGCTTGAACGCTCGAAGCAACTATTGCAGCTCACAGATGATCGCATCCATGAAATTGCACAGAATGTGGGATTTAGCAGCGAGTATTATTTTGGCCGCCGATTTAAGCAATATGCTGGTATTTCACCTGGACTATACCGCCGTCATCACCGTCAAGAGGTTCGTGTCTTTGCTCCGTATCTGGAGGACTTTGTGTTGGCTCTTGGCGTAAAACCCGTATTGCAATGTTCGCATCACTCCTGGGGTAGACAGCATTATTTGGGATTGGATGACGTACCTGAATTTGATGTGAGCCAGATGGATGCGCAGTTTAATCTATGCAATGTACCTGATTTTATCATGCTGGATAAGGGATATGATCGATGGAATCTGGACCGCTTTGAGCAGGTAGCACCTACATTTTACGTAGATCATCTGGGGGAGGATTGGCGCTCTATTTTGAGATCGACCGCCGATGTATTGGGAAAAGTGAATCGGGTTCAAGATGTAATTGGTGCGTATGAGGACAAGGCAATGGAAGCTAAGAGCCGGTTAGCACGTTATATGCGTGGTCAGACGGTAGCTTTTTTGCGTATATCTGCTTCGGATATTACTCTCTATGGGGATCAGCAGGGTTACGTTGGGCCTGTAATTTATCAGGATCTTGGACTGACTCCGCACTCCCGTGTACAGCAATGGACAAGACACGAGCGGAGGATTTTCATTGGATTGGACCAGTTAAGTCAGCTTCATGCGGATCACTTGTTGATTACATTTGACACTGGAAATTCTGCCAAACCTGGAGATGAGCGCGAACTACTCGAAAGGGATGAATGGAAACGTCTGCCTGCGGTGAAGAGCGGCAATGTGTATGAAGTGGATTTCATGTCGTGGATGAACTACGGTGTGATCTCTCATGGGAAGAAGATTGAGGATATATTGCGGTTTATGGCTTGAGGGATCGCATCCTGGTGCACCAATTTAAGATGGAAGAAATGTCATAGGGTTAAGACGCTATTTCTTAGCAGTGTTCCGCGAGGTAAATGGAGACATGAGAGACCCGAAAGCAGAAGGATAAGTGTGGTAGTTTGGGAAAAATAATTCCGAAGACAATGGTAAAAGGGGTTGTCAGTATTTTGATGGCGGCCCTCTTATTTTGTTTGAAAGGATGAGTTTATGGATGTTGTATCTGAAGTTTTTACTCAAATAGGTCAAACTGCAGTGATAGTGGGTGGGGCTGGTTGGCTTACAAAGTCCATATTTTCTAGTTGGCTCAATAAAAATGTTGAATCCCACAAATCCGAATTAAATAAATCAGTGGAGCAATATAAGTATGAAATTCAAAGAGAGTTGCAGTTGCATCAAATTAGAAATATTAAATTGCATAATGATCGGGCAGAAGTGATAAAAATTATGTATAGCCATTTAGTGAAAATGGAGCATTGGTTGGTGCAAACTTTTTGGCCAAAAGAGTACATAGGGCCATTATACCTTGAAGATAGAGCAAAAGAGGCATACAAAGCTGTTGGAGAATTTCTGAGGTTTTATCAGCTTAATAAGATATTTTTCGGTAAGTCTACTTGCGAAAGTATAGATATGCTAATTAAGGAGTCCTTGCGTATTATAGAAGCTATGAGAGATTCACATTAATAGACGGCACTGAAGACTCGCAAGTAAGACAAAAAGATGTATGGCACGATGCATGGAACTCTATAAATGCATCCATACCTCATTGAAAGAAGAGTTAGAGAATGATTTCAGACAATTAATGGGGGTACTTTAACTTCAATTATACATAAGGCTTTTTTTTTCGTATCTCTATGTATCTTATTAGATGCAATGTAATTAAACTCAGTTTTTATGAATAGAAACGAGTATTTTGTGAAGTGTAAAATCCAATAAAAAATAAAATTTCAAGAAATTAGCTGATATTTATAGATCAGCAAGTTTATGTTTAGACGTTAATCTGGAAGGTCGCTATAGTTAGTTCAAGAATAATGAATAAGGAGATTAACGATGAAAAAAAATTGTTTGGCGTTTATGACTGTTTTGCTTATAGTACTGTTGTTTTCTCAGTCGACAACAAGAGCGGCATCTCCATTGAGTAATAAGGTAGATGGCATGCTTGGATTTTCTCCACCTACAGGAACTGAAGTTAAGGCAAGTAGTGAGTATTCTATTTACGTTGCGAAAAATGTAATTGATAGGAAATTAAAAAACGAATGGAATGCTGGTACATATAATGGTAGCATAGAGCTTAAATTTCCCGAGCCAACTGAGTTAAACTTTGTTCATATTAGCACTGCAGCAGAGCCTATTAGAGCGGTTTCATATCAAATATATGGTCTAAAGGATGGAAAATGGACCGCTATAAGTCAAAAAGAAACACAATCATTATCAGAAAGGTTCAACACACCTCCGCCAATTAAAGTTACACAAGGAAAATACGAAGGAATAAAGATTGATGGAGAAGGCGGGTCTTCTTGGTTGGCAATTGATGAGATAACTTTAGGTATTTTAGAAGATATTAGATTAAATGGTTCCGTTAAAGGAACGACTGCCACCTTAAATTGGAATACAATAAATGATGCAACAGGATATAAACTGCAATATGGTACTGATTCAGGGAGTTATAAAGATTCGGTTACAATTGAAGGGAAAGAAAGTTCAGTTTACCAAGTGCCTAATTTAGAATACGGTAAAACTTACTACTTTCAAATTGTTGCCATATTTAATGGAGTGGAAACCGTAATTTCCAATGAAGTTGTATTAGCTGTGAATGAGAAGGAGACCGACACTCCAACACCAGAACAACCTCCTGGCGACCGTGCGATTCTCGTCGTTACCATGACAACAGGTTTGGAGAAAGAATTCGACCTAAGCATGAAAGAAGTAAATGATTTCATCAACTGGTATGAAGCCAAGCAAGCGGGAAGCGGAAAAGCATCGTATGCGATCAATAAACACGACAACAACAAAGGGCCATTTAAGAGTCGGAAGGATTATATCCTGTTTGATCGGGTGTTGACGTTTGAGGTAAGTGAATACTAAAAAATGTGAAGTTCCTCCAGCTTAGCTGAAGGGGCTTCTTTTTGCTTCCCAGTGATGAATGAGCCAATACAATTACCCGAAAGGCTTGTTTCATCTTATTTTAGTGTAGCGTTTACAAAAAAACAGGATAACGAGCACAAAATGCAAAAGCGGATGTCCTTGACTGAACGATTGTGACATACCATTAGAGTGAAGGCTGATCTGTAACGCAGGGATTGAAGCCTTCAAGCATAGCCATGAATGGCGGATGGGAGAGCTGTAATGACAAAACGGGTAATTCTGTTGGAAGAAGGTACGGCAGAGATGAAAGGGCTAATGGGCAGTAAAGGGGCTGATCTTGCAGAACTTATCCATGCAGGGTGGTCTGTCCCAGCCGGATTTGTGGTCACAACGGAATGCTGTCGCGAGTTCTGTACCCGTCTTGGACATCTTTCCGGTGAAGGAGAGGAAGAGATTATTAACGCGATCCGGCATCTGGAACAGCAAACCGGGAAGTTCTTCGGACATTCGGTGAACCCGCTACTACTCGCGGTACGTACGGACCAGGATCGAACCTCAGCAACTGCGACACAATCACTGCTCAATGTTGGTCTGAATGATGTTACTGTGGAAGGACTCGCACGTCAAACTGGTGATCGGTTGTATGCACTCCAATGTTATCTAGATTACTTAGAGGAATATGGACAGCTGGTATATGCAATTCCGTCTGAATCTTTCACAGAAATATCGAGTCACGTCAAGGGTCGGGATGAAACGGAACTTGAATTAACCATTACCGAGTTTAAATATTTGATCGAAGGGGAGGGGCGTAACCCTTTTCCTCAAGATGTTCAAATTCAATTCAAAGAAGCAGTACGTGCGGTATATCATTCACAGCGTATTAAAGCATCCAGATCTCAGGACGAGATCATGCGTAAATCATATTACATCTCTTCGGAGCAAAGCGCTCCTGTTCTTATACAGACGATGATGCATGGAAAATGTGGAGAATCAAGCGGGATCGGAACAATATATACGTGTAACCCACTTACAGGAGAAAAGGGAATTACAGGACAATATGTCCCAACCGGGAACGCGAGCCAGACAGATCACAGCCTGGAGCGTTTACGGAATGACGAACCTGAGCTGTACACAAGTTTGCTGGAGATAGGTAGCCAGCTGGAGACGCATAAGGGAGAAGTGCAGGAAATCACCTTTGTGATTGAATCCGGCGCGTTGTATGTTGTGCAGACCCAGCCCGCACGATTATCCTCAACAGCCACACTGAGGAGTACTGTGGATTTTGTCCATGAAGGACTCCTCACCAAGGAGGATACACTTCTTCGCATCGAACCTGCGCATATCACGGAAGTGTTGAAGCAACACTACACAGATTCTAACAGCGAAGCGAGCAATGGACATCTGCCCATACAGATCCAGCCAGTAACTAATGATGAATGTCCAGCTTATAACAACTCAGATTCACTTTTATCAGCAGATCTGCAACTACTGTTCAAGTGGGCTGATGAAGTGAAAGAGCTGAAGGTACTGGCCAATGTAGATCATCCACAGGATGCCATGACAGCACGGCTACAAGGGGCCGAGGGAATAGGTCTATGCCGGACGGAGAACATGCTGTTATCACCTGCGCGGTTACCATTTGTACAAAAAATGATTCTGGCTGACAGCGAATCCGAGCGCAGGCGTGGTTTGGAGCGTCTGTTGCCGATGCAGCAGTCTGATTTTGAACAGATATTCGAAGCGATGGATGGATACCCGGTAACGATACGTTTGCTCGATTCGCCGTTGCATGAACTGTTACCGGATCTGGGAGTGTTGGAGAAACGACGTGAGTGGTTACAAGCAGAGGAGTGGCAGGAGCAAAAAGACCATCAGGTTGAACTGGAGGAACTGGAGCGTGTCATTCGCAGAGTCTCTGAATTGCATGAACATAATCCGACATTGGGGCAACAGGCTTGTCGGCTGAGTACGGTATTCCCGGAAATCGTTGATATGCAGCTGGAAGCGATATTCCGCGCAGCGGTGAAAGGCATCCGGGAAGGCTGGTGGGTACGTCCCGAGATTATGATCCCGCAGATCGGTCATGTGCATGAACTTCAGGTGATGAGAGACCTGGTGGATCATGTGGCTGACCAAGTGCTGGGTGAAGAAAAGCGGCATTGTCTCTATAGAGTAGGGGCGATGATCGAAGCTCCGAGAGCGGCGCTGACGGCGACTCATATTGCACGCCAGGCTGACTTTTTCTCGTTTGGCACGGATGAGCTGACAGAGATGACATTTGGATATAGCCGTCATGAAGCTGAGAAGCGGCTCCTTCTCCTTCAACGTGATACGGACTCTCGTACGGTAACGAATAATCCATTTCATGTGTTGGACATTGAGGGAGTCGGACAACTGATTGAGATGGCGGTAGTCCAAGGTCGAATTCGAAAACCTCATCTGAAGACAGGGATCTGTGGGGAAAATGTTGTGGACCTGGAGTCGATTACGTTCTGCCACCGCATTGGACTGGATTACGTAAGCTGTTTGCCTGAACAGATCCCTTATGCACGAATTGCTGCTGCACAAGCAGCCATTAAGGCACAGAGAGAGGGAGCAGACACGCAGAACACGGATATTTCTACAATTGCGTAACGCTCACCCTGTCCTACACGGAACTTCCATGGAATAGCAACCAGAAAACTGTTATACTGAAATATGCGTTTTGTAAAATGAACGTAAAATTTCAGGGTAAGGGTTGAAAGCGACCATGTATAATTCCAAAAATGAACGAACTTCATCACGGACCTTATTCGCCGTGTTATTCATTCTTATGCTGCTGAAGCTGTCACTGCTGCGGTATTTCTTTTTCCAGGGTCTGTCCGGCATCGGTCTGTTAACTGACGCATTAGGCGCACTAACCGTGGTATGCCTGCTGGATCTGATCGTGCCCAAAGGCTGGAAGCGAGCAGTATACGGAGGATTCAATATTCTGTTTTCTCTGGTGTTGTTCGCGGCTACGCTGTATAACGTTCATTTCAGTTCGGTACCCACATATACCGCGCTAAGTGAGTTGGGGCAAGTTGCCCAAGTACGGGGAAGTATCGGACCACTGGTACGACCGGAGCACTTTCTGTTTTTTGCAGACATCGTACTGGCATTGCCAATATGGTTGATTATGCGCAAACGTGCTGGCGGGCGTAACCACAGTAGTTACCGCGATAGCGGTTTGACGTTTGGCAGAATTCGCAGACGTTACTGGGGCAAGCTCGGCGTTGCGCTTACTGCTGCATTCTGCATCGTGCTGTCTGGCAGTTTTATTGTCAAAGGTGAAACGATTGATAACGAGTTGGTGCGAGCCGAGAATCTCGGTTTCCTGAACTACCAGGTATCGTCTGCCATTCTGACGAGCAAAGAAAATGAGGCCATTGCCAATGGCAACATTAACGAAACCATTGCCAAGATCAATGAGCTGGTTAGCCAGTATCCGTATCAGGATAAACCAAGTGACGGTACAGCCGTGAAAGCCAAATATTTTGGTCAGGCCAAAGGTAGTAACCTGATTGTACTGCAACTGGAGTCCTTTCAGAATTTCCCGATTAATGCTTCATTGGATGGTCAGGAGTTAACACCGGTACTGAATGATCTGGCCAAAGAAAGCTATTATTTCTCTCATTTTTTCCAACAGATCGGACAGGGAAACACATCAGATGCGGAGTTCATGTCGAACACGTCTATCTATCCAACCGGAGTTGTTCCCATGTCAGCAGGGTATAGTGACCGTGAACTGCCGAGTCTTCCCAAGTTATTAGGTAAAGAAGGATATGAGTCCGAGACGTATCACGTTAATGACGTCACCTTCTGGAACCGGAACAAAATGTATCCGGCACTCGGATTCACTCGTTACTTCGACAAGCCCAGCTTCGAGAACGACAGATTCAATGACTTTGGACCATCGGATGAAGAGCTGTACCGTGTAGGTGTGGAAAAAATGACTGCGCATCAGGCTGCGACTCAGCCGTTCTATGCTCAGTTCATAACGGCATCGAGCCACTCGCCGTTTACGGTTCCCGCTGATCGTGCACGGATCACGATTCCTGCGACCATCACGAACAAGCTGCTTCACGATTATCTGCAAGCGATCAACTATACGGATTATGCCATCGGTCAACTCATTAATGAGTTGAAGGCGAACGGATTATGGGATAATACTACTTTAGTTCTCTACGGAGACCACTTTGGTCTGCCTGCTGACGAAGAGATTACACAGCAAATCCAGGCCAATCTGGGCGTTGCTTATGACGGCAAAGTAAGTCGATTCAACATCCCGTTTATGATCCACACGCCGAAACAGACCAAAGGACAATTGATCGAGCAGCCTGGCGGTCAGCTGGATATGCTGCCAACGATCATGAATCTGATGGGAGTTTCGCTCCAGGATGAGAAATTCACTGCCTTCGGACATGATCTGCTCAACATGGACCACAATGCCTTTGGTATCCGGTATTACTTGCCAACGGGTTCATTTGTCAACGATGACATTATGTTTATCCCGGGTGCGGGCTTTGACGATGGAACAGCCTATTCGCTGAAGACATACGAGACGGTAACGGATTTGGAACCGTATCGTGCCGATTATGAACATGTGCTCAGCCTGATGAAACTGTCTGACGAGTATGTGAAGTTGTTACCGAAACGTGCACCATAAATTAATTTTCTGCAATAGGTCAGATCAAAAACGTCACCAGTTCAAAAGCTGGTGGCGTTTTTTTGCATGTTTCTTGCACAAGTGTGGTAATAAAGAGGATAACTAAAGTTTGAAACTGTAATAATTAATGTTACAATGGAATGAGCAAGAATGAAGTGAGCAAAAGCGCGTAATATTCGCAGATCTCATATTCACAGAACTTATGAACCTAACAGACGAGAGGATTGAATATATATGAAACTGAGTGTACTCGAACATGGACATATCAATGAAGGACGAAGTGTACAGGATACGTTGCAGGAAACGGTGAAACTCGCACAACATGCGGATCAATTGGGGTACTCCCGGTTCTGGATGTCGGAGCATCACGGTAGTGGTGCGCTGTCATTCTCCAGTCCTGAAGTTATGATTGCACATGTGGCTGCACATACGGATCGGATTCGCGTAGGTTCCGGTGGCGTTATGTTACCTCATTATAGTGCTTATAAGGTTGCGGAGAATTTCCGTCTGCTGGAAGCTTTGCATCCGGGGCGGATTGACCTGGGGATTGGCAGAGCACCAGGCGGCATGCCGATTGCCAGCAGAGCTCTGAATGAAGGGAAATCATCGAATGTACAATTCTTTCCGCAACAGATTGCGGATCTGGGTGGATACTTCCATGAGCAATTGCCCGAGGATCATCGGTTTGCATCTCTGGTAGCCGGACCATCGGTTCTCACGGTACCAGAAGTGTGGTTGCTGGGTTCCAGCTCCGAAGGTGCAAGAATTGCTGCGGCACAAGGGACGTCGTATGCGTTTGCCCAATTCTTTGGAACACCAGGCGGCGAAGAAGCGATGAAACATTACCGCAGACATTTCAAACCGTCCATCCTGAATGACAAACCACATTCAATGATTGCTGTCTCGGCATTCTGCGCGGAGACAGAGGAAGAAGCTGCTGAACTTGCACGCAGCAATGAACTTTTCTTCTTACGCCTTGGACGAGGTCTTGAACAAAGTTCATTCCCATCTCTGGAGACGGTGAACAACTATCCATACACAGCGATGGAGATGGAACAGATTCGTCAACGTCGTTCTTTTTCCATCGTGGGAACACCGGATCAGGTGAAAGACAAAATTACCGCAATGGCTGAACGCCATGAAGCAGATGAAGTCATTATTGCATCAGCGGTCCATTCGTTTGAAGCACGTCTGCGCTCATTCGGCTTGATTGCAGAAGCCTTTGGACTCAAGCAGGACTAATGGTAAGCAAGCGGGAATAACTACTCTGAACAGACTGGAATCTTGCTCATGCAAGGTTCCAGTTATACTCTTGCGTGATCAGGGAGAGGAGAGATTCACATGCGCAGATGTGTCATTAGTGATATTCATGGCTGTTACGATGAATTTAATGCACTGCTTAAGCTTGCAGATTATAATCCGCAGCAGGATGAATTGATTTTACTTGGTGATTATGTGGATCGCGGTCCAAGCAGCAAACAGGTCATCGAACAGATTATGCAGCTTCAGCAACAGCACGATATTATGGTGATTAAAGGCAATCACGATGCCATGATGGTCAAGGCGTTAACCCAGGATGTTGAGCAATATGATCAACACTGGATTCGTAATGGCGGATTACAGACGATGGCAAGTTATCTGGATCTGGAACTTACTTATGATGAGCAACAGATAGATTGGGAAGCTTATGCTGAAGCCAAAAAGTGGATACGTACACACTATGAACACCATCTTCGTTTTCTGGAACAGCTTCCGCTGGTGTACGAGATTCCGGGTTATATTTTTGTGCATGCCGGGATCAACCCGGATATCGAGGATTGGAGAAGCCAGTCCGAGCGGGACTTCATTTGGATTCGTGAATCATTCTATTCCAGACCAACAACGATTAGAGAGACGGTCGTATTTGGACACACCCCCGTGAAGCATTTGCATGATGAGACAGGCATTTGGTTTGACCCGAGCGGAGACAAAATTGGCATTGATGGTGGTTGTGCCTACGGAGCACAACTGAACCTGCTGGAGATTAGCGAGGACGGCAGTCTACAGACCTTTTTTGTACGGCAAGGGCAGAGCGCGGAAGAGCCTGAGATTTAATGTTTTCGTTGCGTATCAGAGTTTCGTATGCTAATTTATAAGGTTGTACGATGGAATAAATAGGATACATACCATATCAGCTTGAGGGGAATGAACCAAGTTTGGCTATTTTCCAAAATGACTTGCCTGAGAATGATTTGCAATTAATTCGCTGTAAAGGGATTGGAATTTAGCCTTATTAGCGCTATAATCAGTAAGGTATGATTGAAATATGACATATATTTTCTATATAAGTTCAACTAAACTTTTTACACGAGAACGGAGAGGACAGAAAAAAGCTGGAGAAGCGGAGCGTTCGCCTTTATCACCGGATTTTCCCTTTAAAAGGGAATCAAAAAATCTGGGGATAACAGCGATCGGAAGGTTATTCTGTCATCGGAGTGGCAAGTGTAAACATTCTTTGGTTGAACTTATATAAATCAGAATTGACGGAGGGCTATGAATATGGAAAAAGCGTTAATCTTCGGTCACAAAAATCCCGACACGGATACGATCTGTTCGGCAATCGCCTATGCGGATCTCAAAACAAAATTGGGTCAGGACGTTGAAGCTGTTCGTCTCGGCGAAGTCAATGGTGAAACCCAGTTTGCACTGGATCAATTCAAAATTGCAGCACCGCGTCTGATTAAAACCGCTGCAAATGAAGTAAACAAAGTTATTCTGGTTGACCACAACGAGCGTCAGCAAAGTGTAAGCGATATTGAGGAAGTGACTGTTGTTGAAGTTATCGACCATCACCGTATTGCTAACTTTGAGACAAGCGGACCTCTGTATTTCCGTGCAGAGCCTGTAGGTTGTACAGCAACCATTTTGAATAAAATGTACAAAGAAAATGGTATTGAAGTGAGTGCACCGATTGCTGGTCTGATGTTGTCTGCCATTATCTCCGATTCCCTGTTGTTCAAATCCCCGACTTGCACAGAGCAGGACGTAGCCGCTGCACGTGAACTGGCTGCCATTGCTGGTGTAGATGCAGACACTTATGGTCTGGACATGCTGAAAGCCGGTGCGGATCTGAGCCAAAAAACAATTGCTGAACTGATTTCCCTGGATGCCAAAGAATTCGTAATGGGTCAATCCAAAGTGGAAATTGCACAGGTTAATGCTGTTGACGTGAATGATGTTCTCGTGAAGCAACCTGAGCTTGAAGCAGCTATTGATGCGATCATTTCCAGCAAAGGTCTCGACCTGTTTGTATTTGTCGTAACAGACATTCTGAACAACGATTCCGTAGCTTTGGCATACGGTACATCCACTAAAGCAGTGGAGAAAGCCTACAATGTGACGCTGTCTGATAGCAGAGCTATCTTGAAAGGCGTAGTATCACGCAAATCACAAATTGTACCGGTTCTGACGGAAGCATTCAACACGCTGTAAATCAAACCGATTGGCATATTCATACGCTGATATGTATTACAAATAAGTAGCAACACCATCCTAGCCTGCTCTGATCCGTAAATGGTCAGGACAGGCTTTTGATGTAGAGGAGGAAGAATGATGATCAAAAATGAAAAGATCAAAGCAGCCGAAGTGCAGCTGACCGGCCTGAATGGTGAAGATCTGGGTGTCATGTCCACGCAGGAAGCACTTCTACTTGCGAAGCAGCATAAAGTGGATCTGGTGTGCTTGTCCTTGATGACGAGTCCACCACCATGCAAGCTGATTGGAGCTGGAGCAGCCAAAGCAGAAGCGCAACAGGCGAAGAAAAAAGCGAGTAAATCTCCCGATAAACGTAAAGTCAAGGAAATTCGCTTGAACCTTGCGATGGAAGATCATGACCGGGAGACGAAGCAGTCTCAGGCGGAGCGCATTCTGAAGAAGGGTGATTCGGTAAAACTCGTCATCCAGGTGCATGGAGCCAAAGAAGGAGTTGCAGGCAAGGAGTGGGCTGAGCAACTGAGCAAATCGCTGGCTGAATTCGGTAGCAAAACGACAGGTGTTCAGGTAAGTGGTAAACAGGTTGTTGTGCAACTGGACCCGAATGCGTAAACTGCCAGAGCGATCCTCGATGTAGCACAAAGGTAAAGCGAATGTCGATATAGTAATGATTTTTTTTTGGATGTAAAAAAGCCCAATGAGGTGGCAGGTTAACTGCTACTGTATTGGGCTTGTTTGTCATCACTTGGATTGAGGTATTGTTCGCAATTGAATGCAAAATCCGTTTCCGTTTCAGTAGTTCAGCTGCGTAAATAACGGCTGCCACCAAGTCGTACATATAACTGTCCGGGTAATACGGGCGTAGAACCAGCGGCAATATTATTCTGGCTGTTTTTGGCGAATCGGGATAAATAAAAGAAGTCCGGATAGATCACCATATCCATTAAGTAGGCGGAGACTCGGCTACCTGGAACGCGGAACTGATTCAGGGTACGTATAATCTCTTCGCCACTTGCAATACCAATGCCATGACCATAATACAAGTTCTCGCGCAGCATGAACGTATTCTCTCCCTGCCACTCGGGGGTTTCCGGAGAAACATCCGGATTTTTGAAATACAGCACATCTCCTGGCAGGGCGGTTTCGCTACCGTTTTTTTCGGTTAATCGCAGGTCACTGTCATAATGCCAGTCAAAGAGTAACAGATTGCGAAACAGGGAATTAAAGGCGTCTTCGCGAATGCTTCCCAGCACTCCACCATACAGCACAATAACGGTAGCTGTTGCACATTCAAAAGCATATAAGTGTCCATTCCTCCAGATATCCCGGATGCCGTCGGCGGGGGTCACGTTTGATCTTAGCTCAAACCCACCTTCCGCATTACGATTCCAGTAGGCAGGATTACATCTGGATTTTTCAAAGGATGCAAAACTCACACCGCTTCGATCCAGTCCTTCCGCGGCCTCCACGAGAGAGCCCCTCAAGTCCCATTCAAATCGAAGATGATCCATGGATTGGTACACATACCTCGTTGGACGATTCTGGAGTTGCTGTAACCAATACCATTCAAAATCAGACCATTCCGAGCGGTTCAGCTGGACGGGTTGATTAGCAACAATGATCATGATCCATAACCTCCGTTCCTATTCGAATATTCAACATTGTATAATCGGGAGAGCACGGGTATTGTGTAGTATATGTCGATTCATGCAGGGATTTTGCCCGATCTCGTTTATCAATCATGGCATTTGGGGTAGTACTCTATAGATGAAGTTATGTTCAGGTCTATCTATTCATACGGAATACATTCAGATTCTCATAAAGGAGGACATGTAATGTCGAAATCCATTACAGAGAGCCGATCTCTGTTCGAACAATTGTATACGCACGCACCAATCGGCATTGCTGTCGCATCGCATGTAAATGGACGGTGGTTGCAGCTTAATCCTGCATTTTGCGAGATGCTTGCATACAGTGAAGATGAACTGATCGATACTTCGGTCATACATATGATCTACGAAGAAGATCTGCATATGGAGGAATTCCGCAGCAAGTTCTGGGAAATGACTCATGAAACAAGTCCGATGTACGAGACGGAGGTTCGTCTGAAACGAAAGGACGGTTCGTTATTATGGGCAACCATTAGAGCTTGCATTGTTAGGGATGAAACAAATGGTGAGCCATTGTATCTGTTGGTACAGGCTGCTGACATTACGAAACAAAAAGATGCAGAGGAAATCCTCATTGTGCAACGTAAGCAATTGGAAGAGAGCAGTCGCATCTCTCGCCTGCTGGCGGAGTCTTCACTAGACCTGATTGCAATACATGATGCCGATTCAAGTCGTACATTTAAATATGTATCGAATGCATGTAAAACCATGTTGGGCTATGAGTTGGAAGAAGTTATAGGTAAGCCGGGAACATTTGTTATCTATCCGGAGGATGTGCCTTTGGTTGAAGCGTACGTAGAAGAGCAGAGAAAGGGTCTGGCTCCCAAACGGCTCAATTATCGCCTGTTACATAAGGATGGATCTACGGTATGGGCAGATACGATTACGCACTATGTATATGACGATTCAGGTGAATTAATGGAGATGGTCGCCGTAACCCGCGATATCACAGCCAGCCAGCAACAACAGTTAAGCATGCAGGAGTACAGATCGTTATTTGACTGTAATCCCCTAGGTGTGGCTTCTCTTGATCTGGAAGGCAATCTGCTGAAAGCCAATATGGGTCAGGAACAGTTGACAGGACACACCAAGGAGGAGCTGCTGAGTCGGCCTTTTGATCACCTCATTGATCCTGTGGATCTGGAGAAGACTCGATATCATTTTGAGGAAACGGTGAAAGGCAATGCACAGAGCTACGAGATAGGTTTAATTCACAAAAATGGGCAGCGGATTGAAACAAATGTGATTAATGTTCCTATTATACTTGAGGACAAAGTTGTTGGGATCTACGGGATTACGAGTGACATTACTGAGTCCAAACGTTACGTCGAGGAAATCGAGAATCTTAGTTATGAACGGGCATTGATTTTGAATGGCATGTCTGAAGGTGTTATTGGACTGGACCTGGAAGGGAATCTGAACTTTGCCAATCCGGCCGCTGCGGAGATCATGAACTTCTGTCCAAGTGAATTGAATGGCAGACCATTAGAGCAGATGATGATCCAAATGCAGAGCGAAGGCATCCCCTACCCATCCAAGGATACACCAATTCTACAGGCTGTTCGTGAGGGACGAGGTCTGCCACGTACCGAATCCGTATTCTGGAGACAGGATGGGTCCAGTTTCCTGGCGGAGTTCCAATTGAAGCCGATTATGGATCAGGGTAGAACCCGCGGAGCAGTGTTGGTTTTCCGTGATATGACATCTGTTAAGGACATCATACGTGCCAAGGAAGCAGCAGAGCATGCAGACCGGGCCAAGTCCGAGTTTCTCGCCATCATGAGTCATGAGCTTCGTACGCCATTAAACGGCATCATGGGCATGGCCCATCTGTTAATGGAAACCGAGCTGGATGATGAACAGAAAGGTTTTGCGGAAATCATGATTGATAGCGGCGAATCCCTTTTGTACATTTTGAACGAAATTTTGGATTTCAGCAAAATCGAAGCAGGCAAAATGGATCTTGAGCGCGCACCTGTTGATATTAAGGCGATGCTGGGTGGGGTGATCGAGCTGTTTGCACTGAAGGCATCAGAAAAAAATATTGAACTCTATTGTGAAGTGTCGGACCATATTCCTGAACGCATTCGAGGGGATGAGACACGAATCCGGCAGATTTTGATTAATCTGGTGGGTAATGCCGTTAAATTCACAGAGCAGGGCCGTATTATGGTGAGCGTAGGTGCTGATTTCTCAGATGAGCATGGTCAGGATAACCTGATGTTGACCTTTAAGGTAAGAGATACGGGCATTGGCATTCCAATAGAAAAGCAGCATCAGTTGTTCCAATCCTTCTCACAGCTTGATCCGGCCATCAATCGTAAGTTTGGCGGGACAGGTCTGGGGCTTGCGATCAGCAAAAAACTGGTGGAGTTAATGGGCGGAGCGATTGGCGTACAGAGTGAGATCGGTGAGGGGGCAGAATTCCAGTTCACCCTCGTAGTGGAGCGGTGGTTGGAGGAAAGTAATGACCCGATTGAAGTCACCACGAATGATGAACTGCAATTGGATCGAGCGAGTCTTGCCCATGACATCAAAATTTTGATTGCTGAGGATCAAGCGGTCAACAGTCATCTGTTGGAGGAGATGCTGCGCAAGTTTGGCGGAGTCTGTGATATCGTTGAGAATGGTGCACAGGCCGTCGACATATTGAACAAGGTTCAATATGACCTGGTGTTTATGGATATTCAAATGCCAGTTATGGATGGGATTGAAGCGACCTGCCACATCAGACAGAGCCACCCAGAAATACCGGTTATTGCAGCGATTACAGCTTTTGCAGGCGCCGGTGACCGTGAGGAGTGTCTGAAATGCGGAATGCAGGACTTTATCAGCAAACCGTTTCATTCCACGGAGATTAGCCGCGTACTGAATACATGGGTTCCATATATTCGCTCTCAAAGGGTGACGTAACAGAAAAATAACCTGTACCTTGAATTCAAGGTACAGGTTATTCTGTCATTTACGACCAGCCTCCGATTAAACCGGAGAGGGTTACGCATTCGTCATCTTCCAAATCTGCAATCAGAGTGAGTTCTTCGTTGTCTTGTGGATCAACGGAGAATAATTCACGGCGTCCGTCCTCATGCACAATAATGACTAACTGATGGCCGCCCTTTGTATCAAACTGGTACTTAACTCCGATACCAGGTAGTGGGCATTCGCGGATATTCATGAAACCTGTCACCTCTTTAGCTTTGCTTAATAAAAAATTAACCGTTCACACAGTACGGATGTATTCTACTATCCATAACACCGTTTGGCAAGTCACAAATAAAATTGGTGTGAAGAATTAATTTTTTCCCCGATGTGATCTTGCACTATGGCGCTGTCTGGCCCGTCTGCGACGAACAAAAAACCAAATGAGCAGAGCAGCGATACATAATAGGCCAATGACTGCAATTATGATGATATTCCGGATATTTGGGACCTGTACAGTCAGATCCAGTTTATTCATCTGGAGGGGTGAAACGTGCCAAATGAGCGTTTTTCCGCCATCCTCCACTTGATCCGCATTCGAATCGGCTGCCTTGATGGGCAAAGACAACTTGAAGTTAAAGTTAACATCTTTTAACAATAGGTTTTTAAGAAAGCTAGGCACCTTGTTAATTTGATTTTTGATCTCACCATCGGGCATGGACTCCATGAGATCGGCTTCTGCTGTAATGTGCATCTTGGAAGTGAAGAAGCCGGGGGAAGTTGTTTGTTCAACCTTGATCCCTTGTGGTAACTTGGACGTATCAAAGCTGGTTTTATTGCTTTTTTCATAATGGGTGGTCGCTGTGAGCTGCTTCTGATCTCCCTGTTCCGAAACCTCTGCCTGGAAGTTATTTCGATTCAATGCATCTGCGATCAGAGGCATGAGATTGTCTTGTCCAATTTTTCCAAGAGCGGAGTTCTTTACGTTGAGATTGAGATCCAGATCCGTTGATCCATCCATATTTACCGTTAGATGGGCTTCTCCATCAGCACAGGCGGTCAAAACAGATAACATAAGGGCTAATAAAACAGTAAGAAATAGCTGACGTAAGGGAATGCGAGTTGACATGTCTTTCAACCTTTCTGCGTAAAAATCCAAATTCCATTTCATAGAAGTATAGTATACACCGTAAGCATGGCGGATGAAACTTTGCACCGTGTAGCGAGGTACGTATGATTTAGTGTGATCGGGGAAATAATCCATTTATTAAAATTAAAGATTTCGTATTTTTGTCAATGTTCGGTCAATTCAAACGGCGATTCACCGTGTACACTAGTAGTAGTGTGATTAATATACGGAAGCAGGGAGGTTACATTCATGACATATATCATTATTATGGCCGTTATTATGGTCGTGGGCATGGTCGGAATGGGCTGGTTCTATCAGATTATGGATAAAGACCAAAGCTAGTATTGTTTAAATGTGAAAAGAAGAGAGACAACCTATAAGCTGGCTTCGCTAACGCGAGGCGGGCTTATTTGTGTGGGGAAAAATTTTGAGGCACTGACCTTACATAAGTAAGTAATATTTGTAACCATTCATGTTGCACAATTTGACCGATGGACAAATATTTTTCGTAATTATGGGATTTTTTAGCTGCTCTTTTGTATAATAGGGGGTAGTTTAACTCGGGATACTCCCGAAATTCTGCCAAACAGGAAAGGGTGTACATAAATGAAATTTAGTGAGTATACGTATACACGTCCGAATCTGGAACACATCAAGACATCTTTCCGTGAGCTGTTGAGCGGTTTTGAAGCTGCGGCAACGGTTGAAGAACAGAGTGGGTTCATGGATCAGATTAACGCGCTGCGCAGTGATTTTGAGACACAAGCCCAATTGGTCTACATCCGTCATTCCATTGATACCAATGATGAGTTTTACAAGGCGGAGAACGAATTTCTGGATGAGAATGCACCAATTGTACAGGAATACATTACGGATTTTTACCGTGCATTGGTTAACTCCAAATTCCGCAACGAGTTGGAACAAAAATGGGGTTCACAGCTGTTCCAACTGGCGGATCTTTCACTGAAAACATTCAGCCCGGAAATTATTGAAGAGCTCCAGAAGGAGAACAAACTTTCCACAGAATACAATCAGTTGATCGCATCGGCCAAAATTCCGTTCGAAGGTGAAGAGCGCACGTTGCCACAGCTTCATCCATTTGAACTGTCCACGGATCGCTCCATGCGGGAGCGTGCTTCGGAAGCCAGATACACTTTCATGGCTGAACATGAAGCTGAATTTGATCGCATTTACGATGAACTGGTTAAAGTGCGTACACAGATCGCGAAGAAACTGGGTTATCCAAGCTATGTGGAACTCGGCTATGATCGCATGAATCGCACGGATTACAACGCAGAGATGGTTGCTAACTTCCGGGCGCAAGTTCGTGATTATATCGTACCTGTGGCGACCAAGCTCAGAGAGCGTCAGCGTAATCGGATTGATGTGGATACGCTGTATTATTACGATCAGGGCTTCAGCTTCAAGACGGGTAACCCGACACCTAAGGGTGACGCGGACTGGATTATCGATAATGGAAAAAAAATGTACGCTGAATTATCACCAGAGACGGATGCATTTTTCCAGATGATGACCGAAAACGAGCTTATGGATCTGGTAAGCAAAAAAGGTAAACAGGGCGGCGGATATTGTACGTTCCTGAACGATTACAAAGTGCCGTTTATCTTCTCCAACTTCAACGGTACATCCGGTGATATTGATGTATTAACGCATGAAGCAGGTCATGCTTTCCAGGTGTATGAAAGCCGTGATTTTGCAGTGCCTGAATACAACTGGCCGACATATGAATCGGCTGAGATCCATTCCATGAGTATGGAGTTCTTCACATGGCCGTGGATGCAGTTGTTCTTCAAGGAAGATACGGACAAGTACAAGTTTGATCACCTGTCTTCCGGTCTGTTGTTCATTCCGTATGGTGTAGCTGTGGATGAATTCCAGCATTTTGTGTATGCGAACCCGGATGCAACTCCAACGGAGCGTAAGCAGGCATGGCGCAACATTGAGAAGAACTATCTGCCACACATCAATTACAAAGATAATGCGTATTTGGAGCAGGGTGGTTTCTGGCATAAGCAAGGTCACATTTTCTCATCGCCATTCTATTACATTGACTATACGTTGGCACAAATCTGTGCATTCCAGTTCTGGAAACGCAGCAATGAGGACATGAAGTCCGCATGGGCCGATTATCTGACATTGTGCAAAGCGGGAGGAAGCCTGTCCTTCACCGGATTGGTTGAACTGGCTGGATTGAACTCTCCATTCGAGGATGGCTGTGTATCCTCCGTAATTGGTGAGATTGAGGCATGGCTTGACGGCGTGAACGATAAGGCGCTGTAAGCCTTCGTAAGGATGCTTTTAGTGTAAGTACCTTCGGTAAGGTATAAGTAGTGGATAAAGCTTTAAGATAGATAAGTAAGACGACTTGGAGACCTTCGGGTGTCTGGGTCGTCTTTTTCATTACGGGGAAAAATCAATCTCAAGTGTAACATTTATCGGATTCATTGTGATTTATTTCACTATATCTGAAAACGGATTCAGTTACAATGAAGATAGTAAATCAGGGGTTACAGGAGGCTGGTTCAAATGGCAACACATGCATATTATGTTCCGCCCGTGAACTTGATGGGTAGAGGCTGTTTACAGGAAGCAGGTCAGATGATTGAACAGATGGGTATCCGCAAGGCGCTGGTTGTAAGCGATCGCCAATTGATTACTTCAGGCGTTGCTGAACAGGTACTGTCTATACTAAGAAAATCAGGGTTAGACTATGTAGTATATGATGAGGTTCAGCCTAATCCAACATGTCAGAATGTACATGATGGACTACAAGTATTCCAGGATCATGGCTGTGACGCCATTATATCGATAGGCGGAGGTTCACCGCAGGATGCTGCCAAAGGCATTGGCATTGTAGCTACGAACGGTGGGCATATCCGTGAATATGAAGGATTTCATCAATCAAAACATAAGTCCGTGCCACTTGTGGCGGTTAACACAACGGCTGGCACATCGAGCGAGGTGACAATTAACTACGTGATTACAGATGAGGAACGTAAAGTGAAGATGGTGATGGTGGACCGCAACAGTCTGGTCTCCCTGTCGGTTAATGATCCGGAGCTGATGCTCAGCAAACCTGCAAGTCTCACAGCGGCCACAGGAATGGATGCGTTGACACATGCCGTAGAAGCGATGGTTACACCCGGTGGATTTACAGTGACAAGTGCGACAGCTGCAGCAGCTGTTGAACTGATCTTTGAATACTTGCCAAGAGCCGTGAGAGACGGCAGTGATCTGGAAGCGCGGGAACATATGACGTATGCGTGTTTCCTTGGCGGGATTGCTTTTAATAATGCGGGCCTGGGTTATGTCCATGCGATGGCGCATCAACTGGGTGGCGTATATGATCTGCCGCATGGTGTCTGTAACGCAATGTTACTCCCCTTTGTGGAAGAGTTGAACGCCAAGCATGTACCCGGAAAATTCCGTCATATTGCTAAGGCAATTGGTATGGATGTGAAGGGTAGAAGTGATGAGGAGTGTTCCGATTACGTCATTGAGGCCATACGTCAGCTATCGAAGGAAGTCGGCATTCCTGAGAAACTGTCTGAACTGGGTGTAAAAGATCCCGATGTGGAACTGCTTGCCGATAACGCGATGAAAGACGCCTGTGCACCAGGCAATCCCTATCAACCGTCCAAGGATGAGGTGATGGAGCTGTTCCGCAAAATTATATAAGTGAGAACGTATCGAGTCGGAGGGGATCCGGCTCTTTTTTGTTTTTCAAATCTCGGATATTGTATCTATGCCTTTGGGCATCTTCACAAATGGAGTTCAATGCGTAATAATGTAGGTCGGGCCATTGGCAACATATGACATCGACATCAGGAGGCATCATGAGACTTAGTACAAGTAACCTAAACATCTATATTAAGCAATATGAGACTTATTTAAGCGTGGAGCGTAATCTATCCCTTAAATCCATTAAAGCCTATCTGTCTGATCTCAACAGACTTGTAGAATGGCTTGATACTAAACATATTCATGATGTAACCAGAGAAAATTTACGAATGTATCTGGAACAATTAAACAGTGAACACACACTTAAAGACTCGACCATTAAAAGAAAGTACATATGCTTCAAAGCATTTTTTAATTATTTGGTTCAAAGCGGTGATATAATCGAGTCCCCAATTATTGGTTTCGGAAAAAAATTCAAAACGGCAAGACGTATTCCAAAGACACTTTCTGTCAATGAGGTTGAAAAGTTATTAAATGCACCACAAGAGCACATGAAACAATTACACACGAGTTTTAGAAGAAGAATCAACCTTCGCAACGATGCTATCATTGAACTGCTCTATGTTATTGGAATTCGTATTGGAGAACTAGTGAATATTGATATGGAGCACATCGATCTCGAAGAGAAAACCGTGTTGATTTTTGGAAAAGGTCGTAAGGAGCGATTGCTCTACATTTCAAGCAGCGAAGTCATCCATAAAATTAAAACATGGTTGCATGCCCGCGAACATTTCGACCCCCAATCTGATGCTCTGTTCCTTAACAAATACGGTGATCGACTCTCCATTTACTCCATTGAGGATATTTACTCTAAATACAGGGACTTATCTAAAGTTAGCAAAAAATCAACACCTCATTACCTCAGACATAGCTTTGCTACACATCTGCTGAATAATGGTGCAGATTTACGATCAGTTCAGGAAATTCTCGGACATACCAATGTCAGCACGACCCAAATATACACAGAAGTGTCTGTTGAACGGAAGAAGGATGTACTTTCACGGTTTAATCCGAGAAATAATCTAAAAGTGTAGAGAAAAACCTCCAAATAACTATAAATTATTTGGAGGTTTAGATTGTGGAATTAATTAAAAATTATCTTGATAAAATAGTACAACAAAAAGAAAAAGTGACTGTAGTGTTAGTAACTAATGTGGATAATCAGACAAATGAATTTGAAGATTATCATAATAATTCATTAATTTCAGAGTACTTAAGCGAATCTGAGCTAGAAGTACTCAATCAAGGGTTTGAAGATTTTGGTTTCCGAACCATCATTCATTTTGACGAGACAGAATTTATACAAAAGGTAGCTACGAGCAAACATCCAATATTAAATAGAGATCATATCGGAATAGTATTAAGTATGGCCCAAAAAGGGAAAAAAATCGGCAGAAAATCGTTGTTACCAGCCTTTTGCGATCTATACAATTTAAAATATACAAGTTCCAATCCATACACCGTTAGCCTGTGTAGAAACAAATATCATTCAGGTATATTACTGAAACAGCATGGTATCCTTGTTCCTGAGAGCTGGTTATATACAAAAAAAGGGTGGCTTTTTGAACAAAAGCCACCTCAAGGTTGTAGAGTTATTATTAAATTGAATAATGAATCTGCGAGTATTGGGATTGATCAGAATAACATCATTAATTACGAATCTTCAGATGATTTAATGATAGAACAATTGTGCATAGAGTACGGACAGGAGATCATTGTTCAAGCATTCATTGAAGGATATGAAGTAGAGCATCCGTTTGTAGTCGATAAAGAAATTACGCCTTTAGTTCCTATGGGAATTGAACTGAACGAAATCAGAAATCTTTCTGATCAAATTTTGACTTATGAAATAAGAGGTAAGGACCAGTATTCTTTTTATAATTATTCTACGGAAAATCAAGTAATAAATGCTAAATTGATTGAAACAACAACTGCAGTTGCTGAAGTATTAGGCATAACAGGTTTTGGAAGGGTTGATTATCGAATAAATCAAAAAAATGAGTTTTTTGTAACAGATATTGCCACGAACCCACATATTGTTAAACATAGTTCTTTTCATCAATCATTTATTGAATTAGGTTATACATATAACGAAATGTTGGCCACATTTGTAGCAATTACAATTGCAAAATACGACTTAGGATTCCGACCAAAATTGAATATCTGACATAAGGAACCCATTTCCATATGATTTTTCTTTAGAACGTTCAACAAATTCGGGATACATCTTATCAATAATAGTAAACCATTCTAATCCTGATAACTGTATGTTAGAATCAAACAATTCTTTTATGAGTTCATGGCGTTTTTCATAATAATTTTGATCTCCAATAGAAGGCATATACGAAATAGTGTTCCATAATTCTAAAGCTTCTGATTGGTTACCCAGTAAGTATTCTACTACCATGAGATTAGAGTCAACATAGTATTGATAGTATAACTCGATATTTTTTTGTCGAATCAATTTTCTTTTCAAAGTGTCAAGTATATACCGAGCTTGATCTAACTGGTTAGTTGCTGCATACAATACAGCTTGATTAATTTTAAGTAGTATACTATCTGCACTTGATTTTATTTTATTAAACATTTCATTATATATCTCTAGACCTTTTTCAAAAGATATATTTTCTGAAGCTATTCCGCTCAAGATATAGTTATTTAAAGGAATCTCAGGGCGTGGAAATGGGATTCCTTTATGGTTCGCAATAAACTTTCTTAATTGTGTAGCATCTTCGAAACTTTCCTCAAACTTACCCAAAACCAGTGTGTTAGCAATATGGTTGTTTAATGAATAATAATACTGAATTGGATTAAGTGGAACTCCACCGTTTTCTAATGGTCCAAAGTACTTTACACTTTTCATAGTACTTCTTTGAGCAAAAATTATAGAATGAACAGCACTTGATTTTCGACGGAGGATATTGATTTTGTCTTCTGCATCCATGTCATATGATGCCCGATCACCTAAGTAATGCATGAGTAAGTTCTCATTTTTTATAGCGCTTGTTTTATCATTAATGTGAATATAACTAATCATTTGTACAGATAAAATTCTAGACCATAATTCACTTTCACCATTAAGTGAATTAATATCTTTATACTTATCAAGGATAGAAACAGATTTATTTCGCGAATCACTATCTATTTTTTTTGTCAAACACATGGCTAAGAGATAATCTCTTTCTGCTCTTAGCAGAATTGGATAAGAATCCTCAATCCACCCTAACTCCTCAATAACTTTATCAAAATCTTTGTTCGAATAGTCTGAGTAAGCTTGTTGCATGATATCAACATATTCATTAGCACGAAGCTCGCTTACAGACATCAATATTTCTTGAGAGAAGTCATGATTAATTGTTTCTGAATTACGAAGCTTTTTTACATAAGCAAGAATGTATTGCAATGCCGCTTCATCTACATAACCAGCTTTCAACAAAGCTCGTGCTCGTGCAGTATAGTCATTTGGCTTAATTACTTTTAGGCACTCTGCATAAGCTTGAAAATATGTTTTCTTATCTTCTAATTTGCTCTCAAATAAATTACGAATAATCTCATGTACAAAATTAACTTTTTTATCGTTTTCTTCTACAAAATAAAGTTTATTTGCTTCAGTAATAACTTGTTGTAACTCAGCTTGATTTTTATTAGTTATTTTTTCTAGTTCAAAAAAGGTAAAAGATATACCGAGAATAGAAGCGTATTTTAAGACTTCTGAGATAACCTCGCCTCTTGCTCCAAGATTTTTTAGTCGGTCTTCGATCAAAGTCATAATTTTCCCTGTATTTCCTAAGTTTATCAATTCAGTCGACTCTATAGAAGAATGGTTAAAAAATTTGATGATTTCTTTGGTAAGATGCAAATGTCCACCTGTTATAGAGTATAATCCGTTGATTAAATCATTGTTAATTTCTTTCAGTAAACCCATTGATACCAAAGCAGATTTGTACCCGACTTTTTCGATAACATTTAGTTTGTACGTGTCGAAATGAAATTCTTTAAGAATTTCATTATTGAATTTCTCGTTGTTTAAAGCCTGATCAGATGTCCAATTAATAATAATCACAAGTTCTTCTAGGATAGATAGGTTATTCTCTCTTTCTTTTAGAATTTGATAAATCAAACTTACTGACTTTTCATCCCAAAATTGAAAATTATCTATAATAAACACAATTCTTTTCTTTGTTAAATAACGTATCCTATATATTATGCTTCTTTCAGAATCCGTTAAATAAGAATTGTCTTTATCGAATTTGATATCATTATGATTAAGAAACTCTTCTGAGATATGTTCCGCTAAATCTCCCACAAAGGGAATACCCTTACTTGCTTTGGATACTGTTTTTTTTAATGTTTTACTTTTAATCCGATTTTTCAAACCACTTTTTTTTGAAGATATACATCTTTCAAAAGGATAATAATCTCTAGTTATGCACTGACTATTTCCTTCCATAAGAAAAATTTCAAACTCATCTATCAATGATAATTCACTGATAATACTATGAGTGAGATAAGATTTTCCTGTTCCAGATAAGCCTTCAATAAGAAATAACTTTCTGTTATCTCTTATTCCTCCTAAAATATGTTGCTTAATTTCCTGTTGATGATGTAGTAAAGAGTGAGTCATTCGCAACCTCCAAATAATTTATAGTTATTAGTATGTAATTCCTCGATAGACTTAATGCTTTAGCAATTTCTAATTACTATTTTAAGACCACGATTATCTATTCGACACATTTCTATATAATCCTCTAAAAATTTACAAATTGATTGCCGTTTTCTGATTCGTAAGACCTGCATTTTTGATTTTATAGGTTTATGGGTCTAGTAGCGTCACACTTTTACCATGAATTTTCCAAAAGGAGTTTACTTCTCTTATATCGAATACAATATGAATAACAGCGGCACGAGAAAGGGTAATCTTACCCGCAACTTGATGTCGATGTTTTCCAGTAAGATTCCCCAGTCCGTTTCGTGTTTAATGTTAAATAGGAGTAGACTATTTCATTGTTCACGAGCTACACCTTAAGTTCTGCATCTAACATTCACCTCTGTAAGACAGTCAAGCAATTCTACACCAGCATCATCTCTATTTCAGGCTTTACAATCCAAGAAGTTCAACTGCAACAAAGATTCACTGGTTACACATCTGTACAGCAAGCTCCTAATCAAGACAACAGTGTCCACATAACAGAATATCGATTATGGGCTCTGAAATGAATTAGAACGAATGCACGTGGAGGAGGCTGTAATGATGGCGAAAAAAGAAGTTGTAGCGATGCTACTTGCCGGAGGGCAAGGTAAGAGGTTAAAAGGATTGACCAAATCACTGGCTAAGCCAGCTGTATATTTTGGGGGCACGTACCGAATCATTGATTTCCCGCTGAGTAACTGCTCTAATTCTGGTATTGATACAGTGGGTGTATTGACCCAATATGAACCACTTGTCTTACATTCCTATATTGGCATTGGCAGTGACTGGGATCTGGATCGGAAAAACGGCGGGGTATATGTACTTCCTCCACATGAACGTGAAGACGGTAGCAACTGGTACCGGGGTACAGCGGATGCGATCTTCCGCAACCTGAACTTTATTGAACAATTCGATCCTGAGCATGTGCTCATTCTGTCAGGGGATCATATCTATAAGATGGACTACGAAAAAATGCTCCAGTATCACAAAGAAAAAGATGCGGATTGCACCATATCGGTCATTGATGTCTCATTGGAAGAAGCCAGCCGGTTCGGAGTGCTGAACACCAACGATGACTATAGCATCTATGAATTTGAAGAAAAACCTCCTGAGCCCAAGAGCACACTGGCTTCCATGGGTATCTATCTCTTCAAGTGGGATGTACTGAAACGTTTCCTGATCCAAGATGAACAACAGGCATCCACCTCCTATGATTTTGGTAAAGATATTATTCCTTTATTGCTTGAAAATGAAAAATCCTTATATGCGTATCCATTTGAAGGTTATTGGAAAGACGTTGGTACCATTCGCAGTCTGTGGGAATCCAATATGGACCTTTTGGACGAAGACACACCGTTTAATCTGAATGATCCGGACTGGCGTATTTTCACACGTAATCCAAACCAACCTGCACAATACATCTCACCTTCGGGCAAGGTGCGGAATTGTATTATTAGTGAAGGTACTGTAGTGCATGGTGAGGTCAATCATTCTGTGCTGTTCTATGGAATTGAAGTTGGTGAGAACAGTGCGGTCATCGATTCGGTGATCATGCCAAGAGTGAAAATCGGGCAAAATGTGCGCATTTACCGAGCTATTATCGCAGAAGGATTGGTTATTCCGGATGGAACACAGATTTCGCCTGCACCGGAAGATGAGAGTGATATATTGCTCGTGGATCAGGAAGAACTGGAACGTCAGCTTCGCCAAGGAATAACCAGCAAGGCCTAATTGAAGTCAAAAGGACGGTGCATGCGATGAAACAATTGATCGGAGTTATTAACCTTGACCATGAACTTGAAGAATTGAAGGAATTGACGTATTTTCGCTGCGGAGCCGCGGTGCCTTATGCCGGACGTTACCGTCTAATCGATTTTGTTCTATCCAATATGATGAATGCCGGAATTGAGAGTATTGGTGTATTTGTACGGCGAAAATATCGCTCGTTGATGGACCATCTTGGTGACGGTAAACCTTGGGATTTGGATCGCAAGCATGGTGGCATGTTTATTTTGCCACCAGACTGGAACGATCCAACAGATACATCACAAGGGGATTTGCAACATTTCCATAACAATTTGGACTTTTTCCACAGAGGGGCAGGACAATATGTTGTGCATGCGGGCAGTCGCCATGTGACCAAAGCAGACCTCCAGGATGTCTACAGGTATCACATCAGTAAAGGAGCGGACGTTACACTGGTCTGCAAAAAAGTAGATCAGCTGCTGCCTGAGCATGACGCCTGTGTCAAAGTTGAACATGACGGGGACGGTAACGTGGTGGACATTCACCAAAGCGCTAATCACCCGAATATATATACAGAAATTTTCATCATGGAAAAAGAATTGTTCTTGCGTCAGGTGCAACGTTGCATCGATCATGGCGAGAGCCATTTCTTCCGGGATGTGATTCAAAAAAATCCGGATGGATTGAATATCGCTGCGTATGCATATGATGGCTATCACGCAGTCATCAATTCCATTGACAGTTATTATCGCAACAGTATGGATCTGCTGAACACAGGGCAATATGAACAACTTTTCAAGGAAGATCCGATCCAGACCAAAATTAAATACGAAGCGCCTGCCAAATACCTGGATACCGCCGATGTTAAACATTCACTTCTCGCGAATGGCTGCATCGTAGGTGGAGAGGTGGAGGACAGCATTCTGTTCCGTGGGGTACAGGTGGCCAAGGGTGCCAAAATAAAAGGTTCCATCATCATGCAGAAATGTTACATTGGTGAGGGGACAGTACTTGAGAATGTCATTCTCGATAAAGACGTGAAGCTGACCGGAGGACAGACGCTGATCGGCGACCCGTCGAATCCATACATTTTAGCGAAAAGTACTATTATCTAATGCCCCCACGTAACCGATATCTTCTATAAATATATATAAAATAAAAATCCTGTAGGATGGATTTAAGGTTTATACACTTACTAAGCATCGGGTGCCACTGTTAGAGCTCCTTCATACGTGCAAACGTAGTGGAGGGGACGAAATCGATTCTGAAGAAGCGAAGCGCTCTCCTAAAAGCTTTCTGCAAGAAAGCTGCTTCGAAAGCATATGCTGTCTTCAAATTTTACCCTTGATTATATAAATTCAACTTAAACATTTACACAAAACGGAGAGGACAGAAATGACCTGAAGAAGCGTAGCGCTCGCCTTTATCCCCGGATTTTCCCATTTTAAAAAGGAATCAAAAAAATCTGGGGATAACAGCGATCGGAAGGTTATTCTGTCATCGAAGTGTCCAGTGTAAATATTCTCTAGTTCAATTTATATGAACCGCCACCATCCTGCAGGATTTCCCCGGGAGGAACCTACTTTTGTTTGACAACAAGGAAACGTTCAAGAGTATCTTTACACGGAATCTGGTCAGCAAATTGGGCAAACCGATTGAAGAAGCAACACAGGAAGACGTGTACCATGTACTGGGAAGCATGATTCGTGAATATGCAGGCCAGGATTGGGCAGCGTCGAATCAGGGGTTCAAGCAGCGCCAGGATAAACAGGTCTATTACTTCTCGCTGGAATTCCTGATTGGACGTCTGCTCGGCAACAATCTGTTGAATGTGAATGAATTGGAATTGGTGCGTGACAGTTTAGCTGAGCTGGGCTTCTCCTTGGAGGAGATAGAAGAACAGGAGGCGGATGCAGGACTCGGTAATGGAGGTCTGGGACGACTCGCTGCTTGTTTCCTGGATTCACTCGCATCACTACGATATGCAGGACATGGTTGCGGGATTCGATATAAATACGGGTTGTTTGAGCAAAAAATCATCAATGGTAATCAGGTAGAGTTACCCGACAATTGGCTGGATAAGGGCAATGAATGGGAAGTCCGCCGTCCAGACAAAAAGGTGGAAGTACAGTTCTGGGGCCGAGTAGAAGCTCATGAGCAGGATGGAGAATATCAGTTTGTTACAAAAGATGCCGAATCTGTTGTCGCCATACCGTATGACGTGCCTGTCATCGGTTATGGTCAAACCCATGTGAATACATTGCGTCTATGGAGTGCCGAGCCAAAGCGCGAGACTTCACTCGACACCCCTTCGAACTATTACGGTTATCTGGATTATAGCCGATCGGTTGAATCAATCTCGGAATTCCTGTATCCCGATGATTCCCAGTACGAAGGAAAGTTGCTGCGATTGAAGCAGCAATACTTCATGTGCTCAGCAGGTGTACAGAGCGCCTTGCGTACGTTCAACAAGCTGGAGCTACCGTATGATCGTTTGCCTGATAAAGTGGCCTTCCACATTAATGACACGCATCCAACCTTGGTTATTCCAGAACTGATGCGCATCCTGATTGATGTGAAGGGTTACGGCTGGGATGAAGCATGGGATATCACAACCCGTACTGTATCGTATACCAATCATACAACGCTTAGTGAGGCGCTTGAGAAGTGGCCTGTATCCATGATCAGCAGGCTGCTGCCACGAATCTACATGATCATTGAAGAGATCAACAAACGCTTCTGTGGCATGCTGCTGGACCGGTATCCGGGAGATCAGGATCGCATAGGGCATCTGGCTATTGTTGCAAACGATCAGGTACGGATGGCGCATTTGGCGATTGTAGGCAGTCATAGCGTGAATGGTGTTGCTGCTCTGCACACCGAGATTTTGAAAGAGCGCGAGATGGCTCCGTTCTACGAACTGTATCCAGAGCGTTTCAATAACAAAACGAATGGTATCACCCATCGTCGCTGGTTGATGCATGCCAATCCGAAACTGTCGGATCTCATCACGGATACAATCGGTAACGAATGGATAACAGAGCCGGGCAAGCTGGACCAGTTGGCTGGTTTTGCGGATAATACATCATTCCAGGAGCAGTTCCGTTCAATTAAGCGGGATAACAAAGAGCGGCTTGCTGCGTATATTCTGGATCATACCGGGACAGCAGTGAATCCGGATTCCATCTTTGATGTACAGGTGAAGAGACTACACGGGTACAAACGTCAACTGTTGAACATTCTGCATGTTATGCATTTGTATAACCGGCTTAAGAATGATGCTTCGTTTGATATGGTGCCACGTACGTTCATCTTTGGTGCCAAGGCAGCGCCGAGTTATTATTTTGCCAAGAAAATTATCAAGCTGATCAACAACGTGGCTGACACGGTGAATCGGGATGCGGCCGTGAATGACCGCTTGAAGGTATTTTTCCTCGAAAATTATTCCGTCTCTCTTGCAGAGAAGATCATTCCCGCTGCGGATGTTAGTGAACAGATCTCAACCGCAGGTAAGGAAGCTTCCGGTACGGGCAACATGAAATTTATGATGAACGGGGCTTTAACGATTGGCACGATGGATGGAGCCAACGTGGAGATGGCGGAGCAGGTTGGGGAAGAAAATATGTTCATCTATGGTCTGCGTGCAGACGAAGTACTTGAGTATTATCGTTCAGGCAGCTATCGTCCGAATGAGATCGTGCAGCACGATGAACGCATTCGCGAGGTCGTGGAGCAACTGGTGCATCCAGGTGCATTCTGTTATCGTGACGGGGAGTTCTGGGATATTTATGACTCCTTACTGGCCCATGGTGACGAATACTTTGTATTGCGTGATTTTGTTGCTTATGCAGACGCCCATGCTGCGATTGACCAGGCGTATCGGGATATTCCGGGCTGGACTCGGAAAGCGATATTAAACACGGCACATTCCGGCATATTCTCCAGTGATCGTACCATTAGTGAGTATGCGACAGATATCTGGGGTATTCATCCCGTGTCCGGGAACTGGAAAGGTTAAGCATAGATTGTTAAACAAACAAGTCCCCTTGTTCACAAGAGCTATCTCTGTTGGTAAATCAACCAGCGTAGAGAGCATCTCCTTGTAGAACAAGGGGTTTTTGGCATACAGTGTATCATAGTGTCATTCAACTTGAAGAGAATCGGAACTCGCGTATCTTTCGTCATACAAGTTCGCACACAAAATCAAAAAAAAGATCTGGATCTCAGTCATACTACATAAGAAATCGTTTGATATTTTGAATTAGATAGGGGAGCCGTCACTATGGATCATTACACACGAATTCAGCTTGCTATTGAGTATTTGGAGCAACATTTGCAAGATGATTTTAATATCAGAGAGACGTCCGCTGCTGCTAGCTTTTCGGCGTTTCATTTTCAGCGTTTATTTCAGGCGATCACGGGATTCACGGTACTGGAGTACGTGCGCAGACGCAGATTAACGGAAGCTGTAGGGATGCTGCGGGGCACATCGGAAGGCATACTGGACATTGCGATGAGCTTTGGCTATCAATCTCAAGAGGCATTTACCCGTGCATTTTCAGCCTACTTTGGAATGACACCGGCGAAGCTGCGTAAGCTGGAAGTGGATCAGTTGTCTCTTCTGAAGATGCAACAGAGCATTGATTTTAACGATTATCGAACTCGGCTTGATGGAACTTTCCACATGAACACACCCCGTCTGGTCACACGGGAACCGAACTGGATTGTCGGCTATGAATATAAGACCAACCTGAATGACAATCAGCATTATGCTGAAATACCCGGATTTTATCACGATTTTGGCATGGAACAGAAATTCATGGCGATCCCGGAGAGGACACGCCCTGATATGGCTTATGGTGTGGCCTGTCATTTTGAAGAGGATGGAGCATTTTCTTTTATTGTGGGTGAAGAAAGCAGTGGAGCATTGCAGGTACTTGAACCCGGTTTTACTTCGATTGAAATTCCGGGCGGCTTGTATGCAGAGTTCACCGTGGAAGGCTCCGGGCAGGATATTCGGAAAATGATCTATGGCAGCTGGTTGCCGCAGTCGAACTATGAACGGAGGGAAGGACCAGACTTTGAAGTGACGGATGTCTGGAAATCGACCCCTGAACAACTGGACATGAAGATATATATCCCGTTAAAATAGACCTTACCGCTTCGCGGAATTCAAGGTCGGAGGACAGATGAATGAGCGAAAAGTCGTGGCTCCACTCCAAGTGGATGCTGACCATTGTTGCTTGCATGGCAGCGCTCTACATACTGATTATGGGCATTTTACTGTTTGTCAGTGGTCGAACACCAGGCATGTATTATCAATATAATCTCGTACCCTTCGAGACGATTCGTCCACTTCTTATGGAGAGGGAGAGGTACAATACAGATACCTGGGTGAAAAACCTGTTTGGCAATATCGTATTGTTCATTCCGCTGGGTATCTGGATCCCATGGTTGTTTCGGAGGTGTCGTACATTCCTGACCTTTACATCTACAGTTGTTTTGCTTCTGCTGGGTGTTGAGGTCACACAATTGATTACACGTGTAGGTTCGTTTGATGTGGATGACATTATTCTGAACACGATTGGTGCCTGGATAGGTTACGCTGGATTTAAGTTAGTCTTATATTCACAAAAAAAGACTCGGAATTGAACCGCAGATCGCGGTCCATGACCGGGTCTTTTTGCATAAGATACCTTTCAAATGTTTACAAGGGAATTATTTCGGATAAAACATATTAACGGCTTAATACAGTGAGCAGAGATTATATATAAATTTAACTAAACATTTACACGAAACGGAGAGGACAGAAATAACCTGAAGAAGCGAAAGCGTTCGCCTAAAAGCTTTCTGAAAGAAAGCTGCATCGGAAGCATAAGCTATCACCGGATTTTCCCCTTATAAGGGGAATTCATAAAATCTGGGGATAACAGCGATCGGAAGGTTGTTCTGTCATCGGAGTGTCCAGTGTAAATATTCTTTAGTTCAATTTATATATTGAACAATGATGAGAGCGAGGTGGGCGATATCGTTTGGTGGAAAGAGAGTGTGGTATACCAGATCTACCCGAGCAGCTTTAAAGATTCGGACGGGGATGGATATGGCGACTTGCAGGGAATCTATGAGAAGCTCGATTATTTGGAGAATTTGGGCGTAGATGTGCTCTGGCTCTGTCCCATTTACGATTCACCAGGACATGATAACGGATATGATATCCGGGATTATTACGGCATTTTACGCAAGTATGGCACGATGGAGGATTTTGATCGATTATTGGCAGAGGCACACAAGCGTGGTCTCAAGATCATGATGGACCTGGTGCTGAATCATACGTCAGATGAACATGCGTGGTTTGCTGAATCGCGTTCATCAAAGATGAATCCGAAGCGGGATTATTATATTTGGCGTTCAGGCAAAAATGGGCAGGTGCCGAATAATTGGGAGTCCTATTTTGGAGGTTCGGTGTGGAAGCATGATCCCGAGACAAATGAATATTATCTGCATCTGTATTCCGAACAGCAACCGGATCTCAACTGGAACAATGCACAGATGGCAGAAGAGATGTATGAGATGGTGCATTGGTGGCTGGAAAAAGGGGTCGACGGATTCCGTTTCGATGCAGTAGCGCATATCGCCAAGGCAGAGGGTCTGCCAAGTGCCCACAATCCGGATAATCTGCCGGTGGTTCCAGCGTATCAGCTCTTTTCCAACCTGGAACAGGTACACTCCATCCTGAAGAAACTGAATAACATGATCCTGAAACCCTACGGACCCATGACAGTTGGCGAGACTTCAGGACTTGGACCTGAGCAGGCGTTGGCTTATGTGGGGACGGATCGTGATGAGCTTAATATGGTATTCCAGTTTGAGCATATGTTTATCGATGCCAAATCCTCCGGAATTGGTAAATGGAACTATAAGGAATGGAAATTGACAGATCTCAAAGAAATCATGAGCCGGTGGCAAACGGTTTTGCATGGTAGAGGCTGGAACGCCAATTATATGGGGAACCATGATCAGCCACGTCCGGTTTCTCGTTTTGGTGATGACGGTAAATATCGGGTACGGTCTGCCCAGATGCTGGCGACATGGATGCTTACACTCGAAGGGACCCCCTACATCTATCAAGGAGAAGAGATCGGCATGACCAATGTCGCTTTCCCGAATATCGAACAATACCGGGACATCGAGACCAAAAATTATTTCAATCATTACATTGGTCAAGGTAAGTCGAAGCATGAAGTCATGCAGGCGATCTGGCTGAAGAGTCGCGATAATGCCCGCACGCCGATGCAATGGGATGAGACGGAACACGCAGGTTTTACCCAGGGTCAGCCGTGGATTCAGGTGAATGATAATTATCCTGAGATTAATGTGGCTGATGCCGAAAGTGATCCGCAATCCATTTTGCATTATTACCGTAAGTTAATTGCGCTTCGCAAACAACATAAAGTGCTTATCTATGGCGCGTATGAATTGCTGTTGCCGGATGATCCGGATATCTATGCCTATACACGAACGCTGGATGATGAGCAGATGTTGGTGATTCTGAATTTCCGTGGGCATGAGCCTGAGATGCACTGGCCGGAAGGTTGGACTTCCGAGCATGCCAAGCTGATCATCAGCAATGTAAGCAGACGTTATTCTACCGATGAAGGTGCGATTCAGCTTCAGCCGTATGAAGCAAGGGTGTATCGTAAGCAGCGATAACACGGAGGCTAGCGTAATTTTGCGTTGGTGAAGAGGTATGATTTATAATATATAGTGGTTTTCAAAATAAAATAATAAAACATATGTCGGGAGGAATCCAAATTGTTGAATATTACGTTCCACGGTCACTCCAGTGTACAGCTGGGCACAGAAGAAAAGTCTCTGATCATTGATCCCTTCCTGCGTGGCAACGAGCTTGCCGTCACGAAGCCTGAAGATATTAAGACAGATGTTGTGTTGCTGACACATGCACATATGGATCACATCCTCGATGCTGAACCTATTGCCAAAGCAAATAACGCCAAAGTTGTGGCTATTGTTGAATTGGCTACATATATGTCTTGGAAGGGTCTGGATACACTCGGCATGAACATGGGCGGAACGGTAGATCTTGAATTTGCTCAAGCTAAAATGATTCAGGCGTTCCACACTTCCGGGATTGTGCTCGAAGAAGAACAACGGATCATGTATGCAGGTTTGCCTGCTGGATATATCATTAACATTGGTGGTAAAACAATTTTGCATGCCGGAGACACAAGTCTCTTCGGGGATATGAAAATGATCGGTGATCGTCATGATATTGATGTAGCTTTCTTGCCGATTGGTGGACACTTCACCATGGGACCTGAGGATGCGCTGCAAGCGGCCGAATGGTTTAATGCCAAACTGACGATTCCGGTCCATTATGATACGTTCCCGGTAATTCGTCAGGATGCGGAACACTTTGTGCAGCAGCTGGCTGCAAAAGGGTTGGAAGGACGTGTGCTGGCCCCGGGAGAATCGATTACCCTGTGATGCACATTTAACCCCTGTTCAATAATAAATGGATTTATGGATAAAGACGAATATCACGTCAAGATAACTGACGCGATATTCGTCTTTTTTCGGTTCCAGGTTCAATTTTCACCGATAGAGTTGGTACAAATGACAAAAACATTGAAATTCCATTGTTGAACTCCCTTTTAGAATGATATAAAAAGTTACACGGAAACCAAACGGAAATCCGAATTGACCGCAAACAGGGGGAGCGTTCATGTCATTTATGAAATCATTATTTTTTCAAATTATTGTAGCGGTAATCATCGGGATTGGCGTAGGCATCCTGTGGCCGGATCTGGGTAGCCTGCTGCAACCGCTCGGAACAGGTTTCATCAAATTGATCAAGATGATCATCGCACCACTGATTTTCATGGTGATTGTGACAGGTATTGCCAAGATCGGTGATCTGAAGTCGGTAGGTCGCATCGGACTGAAAGCCATCGTGTGGTTCGAGATTGCAACTACAGTGGCGCTGGTACTTGGATTGGGAACAGCCAATCTGCTTCGCCCCGGTGCCGGAATGAACGTGGACCCTTCAACCATAGATGCAAGCGGCATTGAAGCAAAAACCAATGGTTCCGAGTTACCGCATACGGTAGACTTTATCATGAATGTTATTCCGACAAGTGTTGTAGATGCCTTTGCACAAAATGCGCTTCTGCAAGTACTGCTCGTGGCCTGCCTGTTCGGGGTTGCCCTGGCAGCAACGGAGAGTAAGGCAAAAGAGAATGTACTGACGCTGATTGAGAACTTGCTCGGCATTGTGTTTCGTATCATCGGTTATATCATGAAACTCGCACCAATTGGTGCATTTGGAGCCATGGCTTACACGGTAGGTGCCTATGGGGCATCCACATTGTCGTCCTTTGGTCTGCTGATTCTGGCCTGTTACGGCGCAGCACTGCTGTTTTTGGTCATGTTGGCATTGGCTGCCTGGTGGATTACCGGGCTAAATTTCCTGCAATTTGTGAAATATACCCGTTCTGAAGTGATGCTGGCGATTGGAACCGGATCATCAGAAGTGGTGATGCCACGCATGATGGACAAACTAACCAAGGCGGGTTGTGATCGTGCTGTTGTGGGTCTTGTGGTGCCAACGGGGTACTCGTTTAATCTGGATGGCGCTTCGATCTACTTATCCTTGGCCACGGTTTTTGTTGCTCAGGCCGTAGGGATTGAACTGACATTGATGCAGCAAATTACGATTTTGCTGGTGTTGATGTTAAGTTCCAAAGGCATGGCAGGAGTACCTGGCTCCGCATTCTTGGCCCTGTCCGCAACGGCAGTGGCTGTCAATGCTTTTCCGGTAGCAGCGGTTGCTCTGCTGCTTGGTGCAGATCGATTCATGGATACAATGCGTGTATTCACCAACCTGATGGGCAACTGTGTCGCAGCATTTGTGGTGGCAAAATGGGAAGGTCTGCTGGATCAAAAGCGAATGCGTGCCGTACTCTCTGGTGAGATCAGTGCTGCTGAATTGGAAAGGGAAGAGCAAGCTGCACTATCTCTATTGAAGTTGAATATGCAGGAAAAACAAGGGATAACCGTAGTTTCACCGGAGATGTCGTAAGAGGCGTTTTTGAAAAATTCAACCAAGTTCAACCAAATTAGACCGTCTGTTGCCCGCACCAATGGTGGGGAGAACAGACGGTTTCTTGTTGTCCCAATACAGATATCATTGGGTTCACGAACGCAGGTTCCAAAATAAATGTTACAGAGGAAAGATTTATGGGGAATGTGTAGAAGAGGCGGAGAATATACATATTATAGTTTCAACTTGTATATACATGTTTACTTATGTAATATAGATATGAAGTTAGCCGAGAACATCACATAAGAGCATTACAATTTATTGGAGGCGTTAACATGAGTTCTAATAACACAACTCCGTCATCTTGGTGGAAGACATCAACGGTGTATCAGGTATATCCGAAGAGTTTTAATGATACAACCGGATCGGGTACTGGAGATATTCGTGGATTAACCGAGAAGCTTGATTATTTGCAACATCTGGGTATCGATATTGTGTGGTTGCAGCCGGTATATATATCTCCGCAGCATGATAATGGGTATGACGTAGCGGACTATTATCGGATTAATCCGGATTATGGAACGATGGAGGATTTTGACGAACTGCTGAAAGGTCTGAAGGCTCGTGATATGAAACTGATGATTGATATCGTGGTGAATCACTCCTCGACCGATCATGAGTGGTTCCAGCAATCCCGTTCTTCCAAGGATAATCCGTATCGGGATTATTATATTTGGAAAGATCCTGCTCCGGATGGCGGTGTGCCAAACAACTGGCAATCCAAGTTCGGTGGGCCTGCTTGGCAGTTCGATGAACAGACGGGACAATATTTCCTGACTTTATTTGATAAAACGCAGGCAGATCTGAATTGGGAGAATGAAGAAGTACGCAAAGCTGTGCGGGATATGATCAAGTTCTGGGCCGAAAAAGGTGTGGATGGTTTCCGTATGGACGTGATCAACCTGATCTCCAAAGACCAGCGGTTCCCTGATGATGATGGTAGCGTGTCACCGGGTGATGGACGCAAATACTACACGGATGGACCGCGTGTGCATGAGTACATCACCGAGATGTACGATGAAGTATTCGGGCCTTACAACATGGTGACCGTAGGGGAAATGTCCTCCACAACACTGGAACATTGTATCCAATATTCGAACCCGGCTTCCCGGGAGTTTTCGATGACGTTTAACTTCCATCACCTGAAAGTAGATTATCCGAATGGTCAGAAGTGGGAACTGATGCCGTATGATTTCGAAGCGATGAAGCAGCTCTTTAGTGAGTGGCAGACAGGCATGCAAGCTGGTGGTGGCTGGAACGCGCTGTTCCTTAATAACCATGATCAGCCTCGGGCACTGTCCAGATTCGCCGATGATGGTGACTATCGTGCCGAGAGTGCGAAGATGCTTGCAACAACGATACACGGCATGCAAGGTACGCCTTATGTCTACCAGGGAGAAGAGATCGGCATGCCGAATCCGGTCTGGAATGACGTTAGCGAGTTCCGCGATATCGAATCAACGAATATGTACCGTTTGCTTCAGGAAGAACGAGGCAAATCCGCTGAAGAAGCTTTCAACATTGTAAAAGAGCGTTCCCGGGACAACTCTCGGACACCGATGCAGTGGAATGGAAGTAAGAACGCCGGATTTACTACCGGAACACCTTGGCTGAAGGTGGATGAGCGGTATCCTTCCATTCACGTGGAACAGCAGCTGGCTGATCCAGATTCGATCTACTACCACTACCGCAAATTGATTGCCCTACGTAAACAGGTTAACGTGCTGATCGACGGTCTGTATGAACGATTGGACGATGCACATCCGGATGTATTCGCGTACGCACGGACCAATGGAAATGAAACCCTGATTGTTGTATCCAACTTCAGTAAACGAGACGTCACGTTCTCGCTTCCGGAAGCGGTCTGGAATGATCACATTGCAGGCAAATCAGCAGAGTTACTCATAGGAAATACGGAGGCAGCCCCTGTGCTGACGCAGGAAATCTCTCTCAGTCCGTATGCATCCTATATGTGGCTTGTGCCACAACAGGACTAATCACATTTTATAAATAGGAAGTGACACTATGGCAATCGATAAAAAACAGGTTGAGGAGATCGTCCGGGCTGTCGGTGGCAAAGAGAATATTGAAGCTGCTACACACTGTGTTACACGACTCCGGTTTGCCTTGTACGATGAGAGTAAAGTGGATACTGAAAGTCTGGATCAGAATGATCTGGTCAAAGGACAGTTCTCTTCCCAAGGACAATTCCAGGTCGTTATTGGGCCTGGTCTGGTGGATAAAGTCTATGATGAGATGATTCAGATTACCGGGGGAGATCGTTCTTCCAAGGATGATGTGAAGGCGGTTGCTGGTAAAAAGCAAAATCCAATCCAGCGAGCGATTAAAACACTCTCGGATATTTTCATTCCGATCTTGCCTGCAATCATTACGGCAGGTCTTTTGCTCGGGATTAACAATATTCTGACAGGCCCAGGCATTTTCTTTGATGGAAAATCACTGGTGGATGTTTATCCAGCCTGGAAGGATCTTGCGTCCATTATTAATACAATCGCAAGTACAGCCTTCACGTTCCTGCCGGCTCTAATTGGTTGGGCAGCTGTAAAAAGGTTCGGCGGCAGTCCGCTGCTCGGGATCGTGCTGGGTCTCATTCTGGTACATCCCGATCTGCTGAGTGCATATGGTTACGCTGATGCTGTGAATAATGGCACGGTGCCAACATGGAATCTGTTCGGTTGGGAGATTGAGAAGATCGGTTATCAAGGGCAGGTTCTGCCAGTACTGGTATCGGCCTATCTGCTTGCGAAGATGGAAATTTTCCTGAATAAAAGGGTACATGATTCGATCAAACTGCTGGTCGTTGCACCAGTTACGTTGCTGATTACCGGATTCCTGGCATTTACGATTATTGGACCGGTTACATTTGCTATTGCAAATGCAATTACATCCGGCTTGATCTATGTATACGATTCATACGCGGCGCTGGGTGGTCTGATCTACGGTGGTCTGTACGCTTTGCTCGTTATCACCGGTATGCATCACACGTTCCTCGCGGTGGATGTTCAGCTCATTGGTAGTCAGGGCGGTACGTTCCTGTGGCCAATGCTGGCATTGTCCAATATCGCACAAGGCTCGGCGGCACTTGCAATGATGCTTGTCCTGCGTGAGAAGAAAATGAGAGGACTTGCGGCAACGTCCTCGGTATCGGCCTTCCTCGGGGTAACTGAGCCGGCGATCTTCGGAGTGAATATCCGTTACCGTTATCCGTTTATCTTTGGTATGGTCGGTTCCGCAATTGGTGGTGTGCTGCTGACGATGAATAATGTTCAGGCAACCTCCATCGGTGTAGGTGGTGTACCTGGATTCCTGTCGATTTTCCCTGACAAATGGGGTGTCTTCTTCATCGGCATGGCGATTGTCCTGGTTGTACCATTTGTACTGACCGTCCTTTTTGGCAGAGCCAAACTGAGAAAAGAAGATCGTAATGAAAGTAATGAAACCGTTGCTGAGCCTAAAGCGGCTACATCGCAGTCTGCTTCGAGTGTTACCTCTTCAACTGCAAAAACAGATCCAAACCAGCGCACACGTAGTGCAGCTCAAGTAGGAGACGAAGCCGTGAATACACTGGAAATCATGGCGCCTTTAACAGGCCAGGCCGTGTCACTGGAGCAAGTACCAGATCCGGCTTTTGCTGAGAAACAGATGGGTGAGGGTGTAGCAATTGAACCTTCCGGCAACGTTGTTGTTGCCCCGTTTGATGCTCAGGTAGCTCATGTGATCAAAAGTAAACATGCGGTGATTCTTGAACACGCGAGTGGATTACAAGTTCTGATCCATGTCGGGATTAATACAGTATCCCTCAAGGGTGAAGGCTTCAACATGCATGTCGAAGCTGGCGAACATGTAAAAGCTGGACAAAAGCTGTTGGAGTTTGATCGTAAGGTGATTGAAGATGCGGGATACCCACTGATTACACCGATTATCATTCCAGATGGTCAGGATATGGTTGAACGGGTGGAAGTCACGACAGGTGATGTTACATCTAATCAAAATGGTGTGTTGAAGGTTCATCTGAAAGGTTAATTGAATACAACAACAAGAAGGGGCTGCATGATGCGCAGCTCCTTTTTGCTGTATGGTCGTTATTTTCATGACGATCATGGTAAACTGTATATAAAATGGAAGAATCACATTTTTAAAATAATGGTGGTTGGAAAGGTTCTTCTGACAAAGCAAGCTTCAGGCATGTTCGAGTCGTGGCGTTCATATGGTGGAGAAAGAGTTCCTAGATCGATGAGGAGGAGAGCCATGACACGTATTGCGGTGATGGTCATTCATGGGCTGGGTATGCGGAAGGATGGGTACGCGGACAAGCTGATTGCTTGTTTGCATAAGGAATTGGACAAGGTGATGGTCTTGCCTGGAGCCTCTAAACAGATGCTCGATATCGAACCTGTATATTGGGCGGATGTATTTGAGGAGCGGGAAGAGGCGCTCTTTCAACAGCTCGTCAGCTCTCCGGGATTGAACTTTCAGGCGTTGCGCCGATTTGTCATCCACTACCTGGCTGATGCGGTTGCTTATCAACCGGTGGAAAATCAAGGCCATAACTACGATGCCGTACATCGAACGTTGAATCAGGCGATGCATACCCTTGCACAGCGCAATGGACCGGAAGCTCCGCTCTGTGTGGTTGCCCATAGTTTGGGTGCCGTAATCGCCAGTAACTTCTTCTACGATCTGCAATATCCCTCCAGTCGTGTGCCTGAGGTTGTGGATGTGAACTCGGCTCTGGAGCGAGGGGATACGCTGACCCATTTTTACTCGTTTGGTACAACCTTGCCCTTATGGAGCTTGCGTTACCATGACTTTAGTTGCCCAATTCAGGTGCCTTCTTCCCATGTGAATCAGTATTATGCAGGGCTGGAAGGGGAGTGGGTGAACTTCTACGATCGGGATGATATTCTGGGTTATCCATTACGCCCCATTGATCCCGCTTATGAGAAAGCGGTCAAAGAAGACATTGAAGTGAACTCTGGCGGCGTGGCTATGAGTTGGAATCCGCTAAGTCATGGGGGGTATTTTTCCAATCGAAGTATGAATCGGAGAATTGCTCAGGGGCTGGCTCGAACCTGGACCTGGGTAAATCGCTCATAATTAAGAGGTAGTTCAAAAAGTCCGCTTTTGATTACGAAGGATGCCTAATGGCATCATCAGCATCGAATATGGAATTCAGCCGAAATGTCCGTTGCTCACGTAGCTCTATCTACGCTCCGCTACTCCATTTCTAGCTTCATCCCATCTTCTTGGTACTGAAAACCGGTCTTTTTGAACATGTATTGTATGTACTATAGTTATTGAAATGAGGAGGGAATATGTATGGAATGCAGGACAGGCTGTGCCGCATGTTGTATCGCGATTTCCATATCATCACCGATACCGGGCATGGCTCATGGCAAGCCGGCAGGTGTACGTTGTGTGCAGCTTACCGATGATAATCGCTGCGGAATTTTTGGCCAAAAAGATCGTCCTGCGGTATGCAGTGGATTGCAAGCTGAGGAAGAGATGTGTGGTAGCACCGATCAGGAAGCCTTTGATATTCTAACCTGGTTGGAGCAAGAAACTGCACCAAAGGTAATATGAGTAGGTTGTTTTAATGAATTGGGATAATTATACTTAATAGGGAAGAAGGTTGATCAGAGAGAGGAGACGCGAATACAATGGGGCTTGTTAAACGTTTTGTATTGGTTGTTGTGAATATGATCGGAGAGTTATGGATGGGGTTTTACCGACGTAACTCGGATTATTATGACCATCAGACTTCGGAGTCCAAAAGTAAGATTGGCTATTATGCATTTATTATTGGGGCAACAGTGGTTACGGTGGGCATTGTAGGCTGGATGTACAACCGAATTTATTCATAAGTAGTCATTATGCTTAAAATTGAATGAAGCCAAATGCTGAAGTTAAGTCTGTACAAAAAAAGAGAGTATCCGCAGGATGTGGCATCAAATGGATACTCTCTTTGGCATGGGATCAGACAAAATATGATCATTGAAGTGAGGGCTCTGCTTTCTTTTCTTTTAACATATGTACAAGAATCATCTTCAGTACGGAAGAGACGATGAAAAAGATAAACAGGATGCGGAACAATTGATACCCGGATACAACCGAAAGATCGGCATTCACTTCATGTGCCATGATACTCATCTGATCCATCCCGCCAGGGGCCATGCTGAGTAGTGAGGTAGCCGCCGAGAGGGAGAATACATTCATTAACAGATAACTCAATCCAAGCGCACCAGCAATGAGAAGTACACTGCTAATCACGGCTAGGGTCACCGTCTGTGTCTTACGTTGCAACTGTTCCGGCTTGAGCATCAGTCCAACGTGACTGCCAATCATCAATTGCGATACGTTTAAGAGAGAGGTTGGCAGACTGGGCGTATGCATCGTTGTGCTTAATTGAACGACACACATGACAATCATGGGACCCAGCATAAAGGCCGTCGGAAATCGGAGTTTGCGTGCAACCCATGCACCAGCTACACAGAGCGGAGCATAGACAAGAATGTCGGGGAAAAGGGAACCCCACGTCGCTACGTCAATGAACGGATGATCCAAACCGCCACCTGCGATACCTCCAATCCACGGACTGAACAGCAGGAACGGAACACAGAAGACAATCATGATCAGCCGAGTCACCTGCAAAAAGGTAACCAGCGTCAGATTGATGGATTTCATCTCTTCTGCAAGGGACACCATCTGGGACAGTCCTCCTGGAATGCTGCCAACCAGCAGGGAGGGGAAGTCAAAGTCGGTTATCTTTGAAGCGATGTAGGCCGTAATTACACACAATCCGATTAACAGCAAGGTCATCAGAAGCATCATGGGAAGTTGTTGCAAAATGCCGTGCAGGGCCTCTTTAGTTAAGGTGAGTCCAATCGAATAACCAACAATCAGAATGCCATAGTCCCGGATGGAGGCAGGCCACATGAGGGGCCATTTGGCGACTTGGGAGCCAAGTAGCATAAATACCATTGGCCCGAGCAACCACGGGATTGGTGTATGAATGGCTGTGAACAGCAATCCGCCAAGAACAGAGACACCCAGACTAAGAAAAAACCGAAAGACAACGTGGGAACCAAGCTTGCGCATCAGTTCCATCCGTTTAGCCTACCGGTTGAATGAGGTGGTATGAGATTCGGGTATGCACTCAGGTTTAATGAAGGATTCATGTTCATGTGTGATCACTCCTGATGATTAGATACGTTGCGTTATCTGCGGAACAACCAGACTGCTACTGTTCAACTCATTAAGATCCTGCTAGAGCCGTAGCGGAAGGTTTGGGTTCTCTGAACATTACAAAGTACATCAGTGATGAAATAACGTATAGACAGCCTGTGATGCTGAATGTGATCGCATAACCCCAATACGTTCCGTACGTGGTGACCAGATAGGATTGAACGGGTCCCATGGTCGCCCATCCAATCATGAACGAGGTCTGCATCAGTGAATTGGCAATGCCGCGGCGTTTGTCCGAGATCCGATCCACCAGTATGGCTGAATGAATGGGATTGGCTGCGTTCATCAATGCTTGTCTGAATAAGAAACTGAGCGAAGCGATGAACAACAGATTGGTGAAGCCTGTTAATAGAAGGAAGGGTAGCGACATGACCTGGAAAATGACAACGGCTCTTACGCTTCCGACCTTTGCCGCCAAGGTAGGACCAATCAGCATGGATACAATCGTCATAATCTGACCAAGTGCAATTAGTAAGCTCATGCCGCTCAGAGAAACCGAGAATCGATTGGTGAAATACAGATTCAAATACGGTACAACCAGTCCGGAACCTAATCCAATTAACAACTGAGTCACTATAAACTGACCAATCAGTCGGGAATCTTTTTTCTTCGTGATCGAATCGTCCGTGCTTGGGGTATTTGTTGAACTTTCTTTTAGATCCGTATTGGGTTGAAGAACGGGTTGCACCGGAATCGAGGTCTGCGGAGCAGTCTTGCCTTCGGTTACAAATAACAGTGGAATAAACGCAACCAGTGTTGCTGCACCACCGACAAATAAAACCGTCTGCAATCCGGTCACTTTGGCGAGTCCTGCCGTATGTAACAAATCTGCGAATACACCGCCACCCAGGCTACCAAGCACCTGGGAAGCGAGCACAAGAGATGAATAATAACTGAACATCTTCAGCCGCTGGCTTTTCTTGACGTTTTCCGCCAGATAAGGAATGGCCAGTACTTGGAATACTCCAGCGAAAAGGCCAGAGAATACCGCGAACCAGATCAGTCCTGTAGCCGAATAATCGAAGGAGCGTCCGATCAGAAAGATTCCGCTGAATAACGCCCCGGTAATGAGTAATCGCTTGCGGCTGAACAGATCACCGCATAGACCGATAGGAACAAACATAATGGCTGTTGCGAGTGATTGAATGCTTACTATCTGGCCGTTCATTGTATCATTATAGCCCAGACCCTGAATGTACAGATTGTACAAGACAGAGAACATGCCATTTCCGATCTGATACAGAATGCTAGCCAGGAAAAACAGTTGAATATTGCGGGACCAGCCGCGAATTTCATCATTAATATGTTGTAAAACTCTCAAGTGGTTCCCCCCAGTCTGCCTGTGCAGTGATTCCAGTTTAACAGGAAAGGGGAATTTGCGGAAGAATTGACCACTGTTTATTTTGGTTCAGGGGCATCAATCACACGAGCAATGACGAATCCATCGTAACCTTTGCTACCGACCGTTTGCAGTGCTGTAGCTTCAAGTCGAGGGTGATCCGCGATCAACTGCAGGAATGATCGAACGCCCTGAACTCTGGGATCTGTGCTGTCTGTGCGGATCACTTCACCGTCCCTGACGATATTATCACCAATAATAAGACTCCCCGGCCGAGTCAGTCGCAGGGCCCATCTCAGATAATCGGGATTACTCGGTTTGTCAGCATCGATGAAGATCATATCAAACGGTTCCCTGTATTCTTCCTGAACATCGGGAAGGGTAGTTAGGGCAGGACCAACTCTCAGGTCAACCTTGTGCATCAGTCCTGCTCGTGTGAGATTGGCTCGAGCCAAGTCTGCATGATGTGCTTCCGATTCCAGTGAGACGATGCGTCCGTGTTCAGGCAGCGCTCTTGCCATCCAGATGGTACTGTATCCACCCAATGTGCCTATTTCAAGTACACGGGATGCGCCTTGGATTTGCAGCAGGAGCTGAAGTAACTTTCCTTGATTGGGGGTTACGTCATGAGCAGGGAGTCCAGCTTCAGTATTGCTTTGCAGTGTATGTTCCAGCAGGGAATCTGATGGAATCAGCAGATCGTTCATGTAGTCGTCGACTTGAGTCCAGGTATGCTGTAGGTTGGTCGTATTTATATTTTTCATGTTCACATGTTCCTTCCTTGTTTCTTGTATTGGATTTCATATTTCAACTATAAATGGAGTAGATATATAAATAAAATATATATTATGTATGATAATATAACTTTAGATTATGTATTTGACGTGGAAGAGGTGTAAACATGAATCTGCATGGATTACGATTATTTCATGCCATCGTGAGATATGGCGGGGTCACTCGTGCCGCAGAGGAACTAAATATTAGTCAGCCTGCGGTATCTTCTCAGGTGAAGAAGTTTGAACGTGAATTGGGAATCCAGCTTTTTGTTTCGGAGGGAAGAAGACTGGTGCTTACGGATGCGGGGATACAGTTAACAGGTTATGCGGAACGTCTGTTCATGCTGGAGCAGGATGTCGAGAATTTTGTGCAGGATTTTCGGGAGGGCAAGAAAGGACTGATCCGTCTTACGGCAACCTACTTGCCTTCGAATTTTCTGTTGCCGGGCTGGATTGCGCGGTTTAAGCAAATGCACGAGGATGTGGAGATTGTTGTGAGCACAACCAACACCCGGATGGCTTTTGACCAATTACTTCGTTATGAGGCAGAGATTGCAGTGTATGGTGGAAGTGGCATTACACATGCAGGTGTCCAATGGGATGAATTGTTTGACGATGAGATGTGGTTTGTTGTGCACCCTGACCATCCGTATGCGGGAAAAGAAATCGAGCTGCATGAGATGATGGCAGAACCGTTCATCATGCGCGAAGAAGGCAGTGCTACACGTGAGCGACTTGTCTCCCTTTGCACAACAAATAACCTGGCCGCTCCCCGCATTGCGCTTCAGTTCAACGGGCTGAACGAAACGATTAGTGCGGTGAAGGCAGGTTATGGGGCCAACTTTATATCTTCTTTGGTTGTGAACGAAGATGTGCAGCAAGGCAGGCTGGCACGTGTGTTTGTTCGAGGTGTACAGCTGAGAAATACGGTTGCCGTATGTACACGAGCCGGGGAGGTATTATCACCTGCTGCACAGCATCTGGTCAAGCTTATCCGCCAAGAAGCTGCTTTGATGAAATAAATAGCGTGATTGTACTTAAAACAACTTAAAGTACGTGTTCAAAAAGACCAGTTTTCAGTATCCTAAAGCGGACTTTTGAACAGCCACTTGAACATGGACAGGGTACTTCTTCTATTATTAACTTTTATTAACTTTCGCTTTGTTGTGAAGTTCCCCATGCATGTAATCGGGCGTATAGGGTTACGCCGCCAATGATCAGGATAGGAATCCAGACTGCAATCATGGGCACACGGTGGAATAACAATGCGGCTGCAATGACGCCGATCAAATAGATGACAACAGCACCTGCACGAAGGTAGGAGTCTGTGGACAAGGCTTTGGTTAACGATCGGATATTGGCATGTCGCAGCTTTTTGAGGATGTTTACGGTATCCTCGACCACAGCGGCCAAATTATTGGTGAGCACGGTTGTTGAGATGCCAGCAATGCCAATGCGGCGTGCCGCAGTTGTTTGCATCCCCATTGCAACGGCTAGGATGACAATTAACAGATAGGACAGTTGTTCTGAAAATGGACTAATCATGGCGATCGCGAACAGCAGGAGCAATATGCTTTCAACAGTAAATACAGCTGTGACCTTAGAAGACCAGCCATTTTTGGTCTGCACAGGTTCAACCATATGTGCTGCAATGGCATTGCCGGCAATAAAACCGATGAGAGCAAGCAATGACCGCAGCACGACAAATTCCTGAGCACGGGCAATGGCAATACCCAACAAAACAATATTTCCCGTCATATTGGCTGTGAGCACATGCCCCAGTCCCAGATATCCGATCAGGTCCACCATTCCGGCAGACATGCAGAGTAGCAACATGGCGTATTTTTGGAGGGTGCTTTGATTCATCCTATCCGTCCTTTCAAAAAAACGTAGCTCCTCCAGTATACAGCCATAACCCATGCATCTTCAAAATGAAATTCATCGCGCAAGATTTAAGGTGCAGCGAGCCAATCAAACATATTGTTCACTGCTGACTGATGTATTTTCTCGTGAAAATGATGATCCTGCCCGCCATAAGCGTGAAATGTGACCTCTGCACCTTGCCGCTTAAGCCAGTGATACATTCGGGTTCCGTGACTATAATTCACTTGTGTATCTGATGTACCATGCATGATCAGCACGGGACAAGATAGTTTGTTCGCTTTCGACAAGGGAGAACGGGCGAGATAAGCTTCTGGAACCGTGCGTGGGGAACCACCCAGGACCCGTTTCAATGTGCGCCTCAGGTCGGTTCGCTCTTGGTAAGTGCGTTCCACATCGGCGACACCGCTCCAAAGAACTAACTTATGTACTCTGTCCGGTCCTTCATTATAGGTCGTTGCGGTATGTACAGCATTAATGGCCCCACGGGAGAACCCCATTAACGATATCCGAGTCGGATCGACAAAGGGTAAACGCTGTATCAACCGGTAAGCGGCATGCACATCTTCGGCATCTTTCCCGCCATACTCGTCACGGCCCTCACCTCCTTCGTTGCCACGATAGGATGGGGCGAACACGATATAACCTTTATGTACAAATTGCTCAAGCCAAACGGTATTTACCCCGCCATAGCTGCCAAGTCCGCCGCGGCAATAGATCAGAACCGGCCACTGTTCCGGTAAGTTATCCGTATCATGTATTGTTGCAGCAGGGTAATGGCTGGCGAGCGGTTGCAGATGAAGATGTAGAGGCTTATGTATGGAAGCGAATTCCGGAAAGGCAGAGGAGACAGAGCCGGGATGAGAAGTTTCATATGTCGTGATATCAGGTAATGAACAACCTTGTGGCAGGTATAAATAAGCTTTAACCCGAAGTGTATCGGATGAATACGTCACTTGATAGAGCAGGAAAATCCACCTCTTTTATTAATAATTGCGGGCCAAATGAAAGGGATGCTTCTATAGGATGCGCGTAAAATAAGTTCCCATACCTTCCAGGCTGAATCGCCAGCCCAAATGTGAGAAATTCGTTTATTGGCTCCATATGATTTATAATGGTTCAGGAGACATGTGGATTGACCGCTTGTTCTCATATTCATAAAACTAATTTTAGTGTGCAGAAAGAAAGGGAGAAAGCCATGATGAACGCTCCACATCCAATTGATCAATTCAAGAAATTCAAATATGAAATTACCAGATTTATGATGATCTATAAATTTGCTCTGGATCAAATGGAGACCAAGATTGAAGTCCTGAAGGAAGAATTCCAGTCTTTGCATGATTACAGTCCAATTGAGCATACAAAGTCCAGACTGAAATCTCCTGAGAGCATTATGAACAAGATGTTCCGCAAAAATCATGAGTTAACGTTTGAGAGCATTAAGCAAAATATCAAGGATATCGCCGGGGTACGGATTACATGTTCCTTTATCTCGGATATCTATCGCATTAAGGATATGCTGTGCAACCAGAGTGATCTGCGTGTACTGGAGGTCAAAGACTACATCGAGAATCCAAAGCCAAACGGCTACCAAAGCCTTCACCTTCTGGTGGAAGTGCCTGTGTACATGTCCAATGGTGAGGAACGAGCATGTGTGGAGATCCAGATCCGTACAATCGCGATGGATTTCTGGGCGAGTCTGGAGCATAAGATTTTTTATAAATACAATAAGGATGTTCCCGAGCATTTGACGAGAGAGTTAAAGAGTGCGGCAGATTCGGCAAATGCGCTGGATCAACAGATGGAGCGACTTCACCGGGAAATTCAGGAGATTAAGGACGCCGACAATGAGCGGGATGAAGAAGAATTGCGCCGTATTATTATTAACAATCAACAGTTCACATTGCCATCCAACTTGCTCAAGCTGCTGGGTAGCGGGGAGTAGTATTTGATGAAAAGTACAACAGTTTCATTGAACACAAACTCCACATCTCGTGTACGGATGGCTTTAATTCTGGGGACACTGTCGGCCTTCGGGCCGTTGTCCCTGGATATGTATTTACCCGCATTGCCCACGCTGGCTGATAAGTTTGGTTCATCTACTTCGTATGCTCAACTCAGTCTGACGGCGTGTATGATTGGACTTGCGGTTGGACAGTTGCTTGCCGGACCTCTAAGTGATGTACGTGGTCGGCGAACACCGCTCATTGCAGGGCTTGTGCTCTATACGATTGCCTCCATACTTTGCCTGGTCAGCCCGACGATGGGCTCTTTTGTTGTGCTACGGTTCATTCAAGGTGTAGCTGGAGCGGCAGGGATTGTCATCTCGCGCGCAATCGTAAGAGACGTATATTCGGGCCCGGAACTGACACGGTTCTTCTCTCTGTTAATGCTGATAAACGGCGTAGCCCCGATTGCTGCACCAATCATTGGTGGACAATTGTTGACGTATACATCGTGGCGCGGCGTATTTATTTTGCTCAGCCTTATCGGTATACTGACGCTGTTGGCTGTCATTTTCGGTCTTGGAGAGACATTACCTTCCAATCGCAGATCAAGCGGAGGATTGAAGCAGACATTACTTACGTTTCGCCAAATCGCGGGGGATCGTCAGTTTATGGGTTATGCGTTAACCCAAGGATTTGTAGCTGCTGGCATGTTTGCGTACATATCAGGTTCACCGTTTGTGCTTCAGAAAATATACGGGGTATCCCCGCAAATGTTCAGTGTATGCTTCGCCATTAACGGGTTAGGCATTATTCTGGCCAGTCAGATTGCCGGTAGACTTGCAGGAAAGGTATCAGAGAATCGCCTGTTAATCGCGGGGCTGCTAACCGCGGCGCTCGGAGGAACTTCATTGCTCATCGCCATTCTGGCTGGAGGTAATCTAATCTCTGTACTGATTCCGCTATTTTTGGTGGTATCCAGTGTTGGGTTGGTCAATACCGCGTCCTTCGCTTTGGCGATGGCCAATCAGGAGAAATCGGCAGGCAGTGCGTCTGCGCTAATTGGTGTGATGACGTTCCTGTTCGGAGGTATTGTCGCTCCCCTCGTAGGTCTCGGGGGAGAAGGAACAGCCGTGCCAATGGGAATCGTTATTGCGTGTGCTGATCTCGGTGCCTTGGTGATTTACTTCCTAATGGTCAGTAGAGGCGGGAAGCGCCAGAACGATCAAGTGTTGAGTTAAAGGTACTGATTCTGTACACCTTGCGTTTATGGAGTCTTAGTAATGTAAAGGTACATCTGGATAAAAGGACGAAAAAGAGCCTCACTTGGAAGGAATTATGCTTCCAAGTGGGGCTCTTGCTGTAGGTAAGGAGAGGTTTAGCAGAGCGCAAACAAAATCTGTGTATTGGACAGTATACCTGGCGTGAGGAATGGATAGAAGTACCCCACCACAAAACCAAACAGATTAATTGCAGGCCACATCAGGTAGACATCATTGTATGTGAAGACAAGGGACCACCGGTTATAGCAAAAGTTGGGCAGCGCACGTTCTTCGTTATCTCGTGGTGCCGCTGCACCAGTCTGTGCAAATTGCACAGCTTGAGTGAGACTTTGCGGCTGTTGCTGGAGGAAAAGCGGAAGCAGACCCGGGCTGCTTTTGATCAGGTTATACAGAAAAAGCATTTCTGCCGGAGGCTGACCTACCGGACGAGGATAGGCACTAAGTAGGGTGGGCAGGTTGCCTTGAGTCAGTTGCGCAGGTACGCCCGGTGCTGTACCCGGAATTGTACCTGGAATGCCTCCAGGGATATATGGACCGGGTCCTCCGCTTGGAATGTAGGGAGGATAGGCGCCTTGACCGCCAGGGATACCAGGAAACGTCGGACCACCCGGTGTGCCGCCACCGCCACCTCCTGGGAACAGTGGAGGCAATTGAAAGGAACGGTCTTCTCCATAACTTAGATAAGGGTTATATTCGTAATACATGTACAGAACATCCTTCCTGTCGTCGTATTCTGCATTCAGCATATGGCGGCATCCGCCTATAGGTGAATGCCGTCAAGAAGATTTTAAATGATCTATATAGTTGAACTAATCATTTACACCAAACGGAGAAGATAGAAAAAACCTGAAAAAGCGAAGCGCTCGCATTTATCACCGGATTTTCCCTTAGAGAAAGAGGAATTGAAAAAATCTGGGGATAACAGCGATTGGAAGGTTGTTCTATCATCGTAGTGTCAGTGTAAATAAATTTTAGTTCAACTGTATAGCGCAGAATATAATCGAATTGACAACTGAACTGATAACAATTATCATTGTCAATGGAATCGGAAAAATGTACATGCGGATATTATATGTATCAATAATAGTTTCAATATTTTTGAACATTGAAATCTGTCACAATAGCGCCGAATAAGGTTTCTATAATGAATTGAAAGGGGATATATCAAGTGTTTAAGAGAAATAAAAAGATGATCATGCTTCTAATGACGGTGATGGTTTTGTCCATCTGGTTGGCCGCGTGTGGAGCGAAGCCTGCAGAGAATGGAGCAGCAGGAGAGAACGATACAAAAACGGAGACTGAGACACAAACAGAAGCCGCTACAGAGCGCACATTAACAGATGCAATGGGACACGAAGTAACCATCCCGGCTAACCCTGAACGTGTCATCGCGTCTTATCTGGAAGACCATCTCGTTACACTCGGTGTTAAGCCAGCGGCACAGTGGTCCATCAACAACGGCAATGGTTTGCAGGATTATCTGCAAAATGATCTGAATGGCATACCTGGTATTGCAAGTGATCTACCTTTTGAAGCCATGGCCAGTTTCTCACCAGACCTGATTATTATGGGTTCTGAAAGTACAGTGGAAGGGGAGAAATACGAACAGTACAACAAAATTGCCCCTACTTATGTACTCGGAGATGAGGTCAACAAGGACTCGCGTCAGGCTCTGCTCAAGATCGGCGAGCTTTTGAACAAATCGGATGTAGCGCAGAAGGCGCTTGATGATTATGATGCCAAGGCAAAGGAAATCAAAGAAAAAGTAACTGCTGTTACTGGAGGAACAAAATCCGCTGCAGCGTTGTGGTTATTCAATAACAAGTTTTATGTTGTAAGCAACAATGTTTCCAGTGGTGAAGTGATGTACAACGAACTTGGACTTGCAGAGCCTAATGTTGTGAAGGAAGCATCCGCGAAAGCAACGGGTAACTGGTCTGAGATTTCACTGGAGAAGATCGCGGAAATGGACACAGACTATCTATTCCTGGTGAACAGTGACAAGGGAGCAGGCTCAGAAGCGCTGAAAGATGCCGTATGGCAGAGCATTCCTGCTGTAAAGACAGGTAATGTCTTTGAATTCACCCGGTCCAGTAGCTGGTTGTACAGCGGAGTTCAAGCGAATCTTCAAATTATGGAAGACATTCAGAACAGCATCGTTAAATAAGAAATAGCCAATACGAAATGGCATGTTCAAACTCCTTGGTGCAGTGGGCACCAGGGAGTTTTTTTGTTAATTTAGCATTTTACGATATATAATAAAGAAGTAGAAACATTGTCGTATCATGAAGTAGAGTTGTCATTTGCTTCACGAGCATGGAAGGGGATATTTACATATGTATACATTGGATCCACGTGAAATAACGGGGAGAGACAACTATAAACTGATGAGTGGTTCGGTGGTGCCACGTCCAATTGCTTTTGTGACGACACTTTCAGATAAGAATGGTGTAATTAATGCAGCGCCTTTTAGTTTCTTTAATGTGGTTAGTTCGGACCCACCGCTGTTATCCATATCTATTGCACGTAAAGACGGTATCATGAAAGATACTGCACGTAATGTGCTTACTCATCAAGAACTGGTCGTGCATATCTGTGATGAAGCAATCATAACAGAAGTGAATGAGACAGCAGCCATACTGGAACCCCACGAAAGTGAGCTTGAGCGGACAAAACTGACTACAGTGCCAAGTACCAAGGTTGCTGTGCCAGGAATTCAGGAAGCACTCATTCGGATGGAGTGTGAGCTGTATCAACACATTCCGATCACGAATGATGAGGGCAAACCAGTGAGTGACCTGCTGCTGGTACGCATTGTACAGTATCATTTCAGTGAACAAGTCTACAATCCGGACAAGGGCTATATCCTGATGGACCATTTGAAACCAGTAAGTCGACTGGCAGGTAATGATTATGCCAAGCTTGGGGAGAGATTCACGATAATTCGGCCTGAATAGTTCTGACAGATCGAATATGTAATATAGGAACGGGTTTAATCCGGTATCAAAGGCGGACAGCACGTGCGAAACTCGCATAAGTTGTCCGCCTTTGCTTGTTAATATGAACATAAACAGGACAGGTAGTGAATAGACTTGTACTATATCCTGCACACATGTCATATGAACCTATTTTATATATAGGTTGTTTAAAAAGCCTACTTTTGAACACGTACTATAAGGGGGTTAAGCCGATGAACCAGCTTGAGGCAACTACTGGGGCAAGTATTATGGGAATAGGAACGGCGTGGCCTGCCCACCGTATTGAGCAAAAGGATGTGTCTGCCCGTCTCGCGCAAGCGCTGGAACATGAGCCGGATGCGAGAAGGTGGGCCAAACGAATCTTTAATCAGTGCGGTGTGGAGACTCGGTATACGTGTGAACCGAATCTGCTTGAGCCTGTTGATTCTTGCCGATATTTACCCTTTACCAATGCGGACGAGGTTCCGACTACATCCGAGCGTATGGGCAAATACAAAGCTGTTGCTGTTCCACTTGGTCTCGAGGCGGCCGGACAGGCCATTCAGGATGCAGACGTAACCTCCTCGGAAATTACACATCTCATTACGGTGAGTTGCACGGGGCAATTCCTGCCCGGACTTGATGTTCGGCTGATCCAACAGCTTGAACTGTCACCGCAGATCAACCGGATTCCACTGGTGTTTCAAGGATGTGCAGCCGGTCTGAAGGCGATCCAACTGGCGAATTCCATTGTAACGACAGATCAGAAGGCTACGGTTCTCATCGTGTGTGTGGAACTATGTACACTTCACTTTCAGCCATCTGCCAAACGGGACGACCTGTATGCCGCATCATTCTTCGGAGACGGCGCCTCTGCCTGTGTTATTGGCGCGTCCGGTACAGACCGCAATGAATGTTTTCGACTAGGCCGAGGGCACTCAACGCTGCTCCCGGATTGTGCAGAAGAAATGATCTGGGAAGTCGGCAATACAGGCTTTGATCTCTACCTGTCACCACAGATTCCGAAGCTGCTTGGTTTGCATCTCGGTCCAGAGATAGAACGGTTGCTGGAGGGGAGCGGTTTACCGGAAATATGGGCGATCCATCCGGGAGGCAGAGGCATCGTGGATGCCGTTCAGAAGCTGTATCAGTTGACAGATGAGCAGGTCTCCTACAGCCGAAACATCCTGCGGGATTATGGTAACCTGTCGTCCGTGACGATTCTTTTTGTTCTTCAAGCCATCCGCGAGGATTACAGACAGAAGGAAGAGCATTCCAGTGGGATAGCGCTGGCCTTTGGCCCGGGACTGACAGCAGAGTTACTTCCTTTTACATACATCCCTGCCGCCATAGCGAACAGAACGCCTGTGAATCATGGCATCCAATAGTTCGCGAACCCGAGTGAAGGAGATATACACCGCAAGTGTATGAATGTGCTTATGATCTTACCCTTACCGATGAATGTAATCGAATGACTAATCTGATCGCAGAGGAGCTTAGGTATGGGTTATCGCAGACTTGCTGCCTTCATCAGCCGATATCCGCGGTTCATTATTCTCTGCTGGGTATTTATCATCGGGATGTCAGCGGTCTGGGCATGGAAGTTACCTAACATTGTTCAGGATCACGGATTAAAACGGGTTCACGGGGATGCGCAAGCAGTTGAAGCTGTTCTGGAGGACGAATTTGGATCTCCTGCTGATCCGGTTATTCTGGTGTTTGAGAAAAAGGAAAATACCTCGCCGTTACAGTTCCGGCAGTGGATCAAGGATCGTTTGACACAGGTTCAAGTGTTGCCTGCGGTAACCTCTATCACATCCCCTCTGGATGTTAGCGAAAGAGTGACGCTGCAAGACCAAAGGGCATATGCCCTTGTGAAAATGGATGTGCCCGCGCATCAGATGGGTCCCCTACTGGAGCAGTTGCGCGCCGTGCTGGCAACAGACGGTCCAGGTACGGTGCAATTGACGGGGAAGGCAGTCGTGCAGCAGGATGTCAATCATCTGAGCTTTCGTGATCTGGAACGGGCAGAGATGGTGGGCCTACCGATTGCCCTGATCGTTTTGTGTTTTGCATTCAGGGGGCTATATGCCGCGTTGATTGCTGTCATGATGGGGATCAGTGCTGTGATTACTGCGATGGGAGTCACGTCACTCCTTGGTTATAATCTGGAATTGTCCAACTTTATCATTAATGTGATTCCCATGGTGGGCATGGCACTGAGTATAGACTTTGCCCTGATCATCCTGAGCAGGTACAGGGAAGAAGTTCAGCGGGCCTATGAAGATGAAGGCGAAGTTAACTTTACAGGAAGCAGTCTGGATATGCAGAGCGAGGTTCTTCGGAGCGAGATTCTTCAGCGAACATTACGTACAGCAGGCAGAGCGGTGTTGTTCTCGGCAGCTTGCGTGCTCCTTGGGCTACTGGGTCTGCTCTGGATCAGACTGCCGATGTTTCTGAGTGTCTCCTTGGGGGCCATTATTGTTCTGCTCCTATCGCTACTGTTAAATGTTACGCTGCTGCCAGCTCTGCTGTCACTGTCTGCGGGTCGGGTCTTCAGGCGAAAGTTAGTCCATTCGTTACCCAGAAGCTCGGTCTGGCATAGATGGTCTGCAATGGTCATGAAACGCCCAGTCAGTATGGCCATTGGAGGTACGGTTGTGCTGCTCCTGTGTGTTTATCCAGTGACACGGCTGGAACTGTCCGTCCCGGATGCCTCTTCACTGCCAGAGAGAATGGAGTCCCGCCAGGCAGCAGAGCAGTTGCAACATGATTTGGGGCGAAAGAATACCTCCGCCATCGAGATCGTGATTGGCGGACAGCAGGAACTGTTGACTGCCTCTCACTGGCATTTGGCCCACAACAAAGCCCGTCAATTACTGCAGGACTCGGGCGTATTGAGCATTGTTTCACCATGGGGCCTATTACAGCCGAATCAAAATGGCTCGCAGAGCCTTTTTCAAATTCCACCGTCCTTATTGACTCCTTCCATAGAAGGCAAGGAGTCAATAAGGACGGCATGGCTACGTTCAACGGTCTCTGATCATTCCATACGCTTAATAGCCAACGTGTACGGGGAGCCCGGGTCGGAGCAGGTCGCAGACTGGCTGGAACGAATGAGGAATAGCGATCATACACCAGGTTCCAACAACGTAAAACTACGTTATGGTGGGGAAGCTGCCAAGCAGTATGAAATAATGCAGGAAGTCACAAGTCAACTGCCCAAAGTGCTGGTATTTGTAGTGGTCACCAATTATCTTGTGTTACTGGCGGCATTCCGATCGATGCTCATTCCAATTAAGGCAATTCTGATGAATCTGCTCAGCTTAGCCGCTTCATTTGGCATATTGGTGTGGGTGTTCAATGAAGGACATCTAGGTATGGAGCCGTCAGCCATTGCCATTATGATTCCTGTATTCATTGCAGGATTGGTGTTTGGCATATCCATGGATTATGGTGTGTTTATGCTGAGCCGTATTCAGGAAGTGTATAGACGAACCGGAGACAGTGATGTGGCTGTCCAACAGGGATTGGCTTCTACAGGTCGTCTGGTCACCTCCGCAGCGGCCATTCTGCTTGCGGTGACTGTGCCGTTTGCTTTTGCTGAAGTCGCAGGTGTGAGGCAGTTAGGGATCGGAATCACGGCAGCGGTGTTGATTGACGTTACATTAATCCGTCTAATACTGGTACCTGCATTGATGAAATTAATGGGCAGGTGGAACTGGTGGCTGCCAGGTCAGATGAAATGAAGGGTATTTCCGTAACCTGTCTTCAGGTTGGAGATATCCTTTTTTTGGCTAGAAAGCGTGTGTTTTATTCAAAACAGGCAAACATGTTCAATTCATGGGTGACATGGATGTTCTATAATGGATGGGATTAATTCCATATAACAGTCTTTTATCTACGTTATCCTACTAAAAACAGGAGGGACACAGGCCCATGTCTGATATTGAAGCCTATCTACAACAACAAACGAATCTTCGTGGTCGTTCCGCGTATCATGCAGATCAACCCCTGGAGTTATGGCGCAGTCAGTTACGTACACGTGTGAAAGAACGGCTGGGAGGTTTTCCCACGATGGCGGCCGCACTGAATCCTGTCTTACTGGAGCGCATTACATGTGACGGATATATTCGGGATCGGATTGAAATCACGACCTATGCAGGACTTCGCATGCCAGTGTATTTATTAATTCCGGGTGATGGAAGCATTACCGAAAACAAGAGACCTGCTATCGTTGCTTGTCATGGGCATGGCTACGGTAGCCGAGAGATATCGGGTATGGAACCGGATGGGTCACTACGGACAGGCGAGCCCGGATTACACAAGGACTTTGCAGTAGCTCTTGTGAAGCGTGGTTATGTGGTTGCGGCTCCAGAGTTGCTCGGATTTGGTGATCGAAGACTGGAAGAGGACCGCGATGCGCCACCAGGGGTAAGCTCCTGTACGAAGATTGCTGCGCATCTGCTCATGGTGGGGAAGACCCTCGCCGGTCATAGGGTGTATGAAACAACACGTGTATTGGATTATGTATCGACTCGGCCAGAAGTGGATTTGGAGCGAATTGGAAGCATGGGTATCTCGGGCGGTGGGCTGGTGACCGCATTTACAGCCGCGTTGGATGAACGGTTCAGTGCAACTGTGGTAAGCGGTTATGCAAATACATTCCAGGGTAGCATATTGGATCGGAACCATTGTCTCGACAACTATGTGCCAGGTATCCTGCGTGAAGCGGAGTTGCCGGATCTCATCGGCCTGATTGTGCCTAGGCCACTTTTTATTGAAGCTGGAAGTGATGATCAGGTGTTCCCAATCCATGCAGCGAGAGAGGCGTATGCCCGTTTGACACACATATATGAGCAGGCGGGAGCAGCAGAATCACTGGATGCGGATTTCTTTACCGGTGGACATGAGATTAGCGGAGCGAAGGCTTATGACTGGCTTGATCAAGTTCTGTGAAGCTGTGGATCTTCAACTAATATAATTCTGATTCGAGAGGAGAATTCAGTGATGAAATGGTCAATATCGGTAAAGCTTCTGCTCTGTTTTGTTCTGTTTGCAAGTACAACGGGCATCGGTTTGGGAAGCAGTGGAGGGCAAGTCGCCGAAGCGGCAACGGACAATTACAGATTTGATTTTGGTTCGGGTGGTGTTGAGAGCGGTTACACAGGCGTGTCCGCAGGAGATGCTTATACGCCTACGAAAGGTTATGGCTTCAACACACCTGCACAGATGAGGAATGTGTCTGCCTCAGGAAGCGGGGTTAAGAGTGACGCTGTGCAGTTTCTGACTTACGGCACCAAGAGCACCAATACCTTCAATGTGAATCTGTCCAATGGCCTATATGAAGTTAAAGTGGTCCTGGGCAATACTGCCAGAGCGAGTGTGGCTGCAGAAGGTGTCTACCAGATCATTAATATGACAGGCAACGGGGCAACGGACCAGTTTCAAATTCCGGTGACTGACGGGCAATTAAACCTGCTGGTTACAGAAGGAAAGACAGGCACCGCCTTCACACTTAGTGCACTTGAAATCCGGAAGTTATCCAATCAAACCGTTACCAACCGCACGATCTACATTGGTGGTGACTCAACAGTTTGCAATTACTATCCGCTAGGTAGCAGTGTACAAGGAGGTTGGGGACAGTTGTTTCCGTCCTATGTGAACAATGCCACCTTCCAGGTTCGAAATATGGCGGCAAGTGGTCAATTTGCGAGAGGTTTCCGCGATGATGGTCAGATGGAAGCGATTCTGAAGTATATCAAGCCGGGAGATTATTTTATTTTGCAATTCGGAATTAACGATACCAATGCCAAGAATAATACAACGGAGGCACAGTTCAAGGAGATTATGCGGGATATGGTACGTAAGGCGAAGAACAAAGGAGCAACGGTTATCCTCTCCACGCCTCAGGGCCGGGCAACAGATTTTAATACAGCCAATGTGCATCAAGCGGAGAACCGCTGGTACAATCAATCAACCCGTGCACTCGCTCAGGAAGAGGGAGTCACCCTGGTTGAACTGAATAAGTTAAGTTCTGCTTATTTCACGTCCATTGGTCCAGCAGCAACACTTGCTCTGTATATGACAGGGGATAGTCTGCATCCGAATCGTCAAGGGGCTGCGGAGCTTGCACGTATTGTGGCTGCGGACCTGAGAAGACAGGGACTGAATGGATTCTGACTATGCTATGCTACTTAATCAGTCTGCATAATCAGTGCTTGATATGATCCGTTTATGCAAAACAAAAAAATACCCCCGGGAACAACCCGCGAAACGGGCGGCTGATCCTCGGGGTATTTGTTATGCCTAGGCTGGGGATTACTCCATCATATCCTTGGCTTCATGGTTCACTTTTTTTCCTTTTAACAAGGGTTCCAGTTCATCTTGCACGCTCTGCTCCCACAGCGGTACATCTGTGCGATAGGCGGCCCGTCCGTTCAGATGTCCGGCGACCGGAGCCGTGATGAATACAAACAGGATACCTAACAACAAGCGGGCACTGATATAGTTATCGAAATACCAGAAGTAGAAAAATGTAGCGCTTAATACACAGAACACTCCAAGTGTCATACTTTTGGTTGCGGCATGGGCACGTAGATATACATCAGGCAGACGAATAAGTCCGAATGCACTGAGTGCACTGAGTAGTGCACCGAGCAGTACGAGTAGACCTATAGCTGTTTCAGCGGCTACTTTAACGATCTCCATCATTTTTGAATACCGCCCCCCGTTCAATATAACGTGCAAATGCCACTGTACTTAGAAAAGCCAAAATGCCAATCAGCAAGATAATATCCAGATAGGCTTGAGTTTGCAGCATCATCGACAGAACGGCAACGATGGCAATCACATTGATACCGATGGTATCCAGTGCCGTGATCCGGTCAGCCATGGATGGTCCCCGAAGCACCCTGTACAAGCAACCCAGAATGGCTAAGGAGAGAATGAGCAATGAGATGAACAACAGTGAGGATAACATTAACGCGTCACCTCCATAATTGCTTTTTCGAATGTATTTTGGATATCATCTCTCATTTTCTGTTCATCCTTGATATCCAGTGCGTGAATAAACAGTTTGCGTTGATTACCCGAGATCTCAAGCGGCAGAGAACCTGGTGTCAATGAGATGAGTAAGCAGAGCAGAGTAACTTCCCAATCCGAGGACAATTGAGTTTTATACGTAAAAATACCGGGCCTTATATCTAACTTGGGCTTGATAATCTGGCGTATAACCTCAATGCTGGCTCGCACCAGTTCCTTGAATAGCAGAGTAATCAGTTTGAAGATGGCCCAGACTCGCACAATATAGAAGCGCTGGGGGAAGAATCTGCGCATCCCCCCGATGAGAAGCAGTCCGAGCAGGTAACCTATGAGAAAACCAACACCATTCCAGGCGTTGTTTAGAAACATCCATACAAAAGCAATGATAAGATTCAGTACAATCTGAAAGGCCATAGACATCTACTCCTTCAATACGGCATCAATATAAATATTGGGATGCAGTAGAATATCGCCTGCGCGGGAGGTCAATTGGAACATGCCTTCAGCCCCCACACCCATTACGATGATGAATACAAACAGAATTCCGGCAGGAATCAGAAGGCCGTTCACCGCGTAAGGGCGTCTTGTAACCCCGGCAGGCGGTTCGCCCCAGAACGCTTGTATGAAGATACGAAGTACCGAATATAACATCAACAAGCTCGAAAGCACCGCAATGCCGGTAAGACCATACAAGCCTGCCTGCAAGCCTCCTTCAAAGAGAAGCAACTTCCCCGGAAATCCACTAAATGGCGGCAAACCTGCCAAGGCAAGTGCACTAATGAAGAACATCCAGCCTAGCAGCGGATAGCGATGGATTAGCCCGCCCATGTTATCAAGTTTGGATGTTCCGGCAACAGCGATCAAGGCACCGCCGAGCAGGAAGAGCAATGTTTTGATCAACATATCATGCAGCATATAGAAGAGCAGACCTTCCAGTGCAGGGCGACTGGCCGCAGCCATACCAAAAGCGACAAACCCTACACCTGCGACCACGTTGTAGATGAGAATCTTGTTTACATCGCGGTATGAGATCGCACCGATGACACCCAGGACCATCGTTGCTCCAGCCATCCATCCGATTAGTGCATGGAAGAAATCAGGATCATGATAGAAGATCAGTGTGAATGTTCGCACAATCGCGTACAAGCCAACCTTTGTAAGCAATCCTGCGAACAATGCAGTGACAACAGCAGGTGGTGCCGCATAAGAGCCCGACAACCAGAAGAACAGGAACAGTCCGGCCTTGATGCTAAATACGATCAGAAAGAGAACAGCAATTAAGGTAATGACTCCGCTCTGTCCCACTTCAGCAATTTTGACGGACAAATCTGCCATGTTCAGTGTGCCAGTTATGGAGTAGAGGAAGCCGATGGAAGCGACAAAAAGAGCTGAAGAAACGATGTTAATCAAGACATATTTGATCGTTTCCCGAAGCTGTCTTTCCGTACCTCCCAATACGATCAGTGCATAGGAAGAGATGAGCATCAGTTCAAAGCTGACAAACAAATTGAACAGATCTCCGGTTAGGAATGAACCGTTAACGCCCGCGATCAGAAAATGAAAGAACGGATAGAAGTGGTGCTCTTCCCGCTCCTTGTTCACACTGCGGAACGCATACAGCAGACACGCCAGTGCAATGATGGAAGCGGCAACGACAAGTAGCGCCGATACCATGTCCGCAACAAGCACAATACCATAGGGAGGTGCCCATCCACCCATATTAAGCGTTAGAACTCCAGTCTGAGCTACCCGCGTAATGAGTATCGTTGAGACCGCTGCTGTAAACAAAAGTCCAATGACACTAATGATCCGCTGGATATTTATTTTTCGGAAGAATAGCAGAGCCAGAACACCTGTAATCAAAGGCAAGAGAATCGGCAGAACGACGAGATTATTCATATGGGCGCCCCCTTACTTCTTCCATATCGTCTGTTCTCAGCTTCAGATAAGAACGATAGGAGAGAACAAAGAAGAACGCAGTGAGTCCAAAATTGATAACAATCGAAGTTAGTATCAAAGCCTGAGGAAGAGGATCGACATAACGTTCAGCCATCTCCCCAAGCAGCGGTGGTGCCCCAGTTTTGAGACGTGACATGGTGATCAAGAGCAGATGCACGCCATGGGTTAGTATGGACATGCCGAGTACGATACGGAGCAGGCTCCGCGACAAGATTAAAAAGACGGCAACCGCAAACAGAATGCCAACGGCTACACACATCAATATTTCCATATCAGCGATCCTCCCCGATCTGTAGAATGATGGTCATGGTGACACCCAGGACAGCGAGATACACGCCAAGATCAAACAGCATGGCCGTGGCGAGTTCTGTCTCTCCCAGCAAAGGAAGTTCGAAATAGCCGAAGGTTTGACTTAGGAACGGGACTCCAAATATAAATGAACCCGCACCCGTGAGTAAAGCTATACCCAATCCGATTCCTGTTAGCATACGGAAGTCAACCGGTAACGCTTTGCGTATCGTATCTGTACTGAATGCCAGGGCAATCAATACGAGCGCTGCCGCTGTGACCAAGCCGCCGATGAAACCTCCGCCCGGATTGTGGTGACCTGCAAAGAAGAGGTGCATGGCAAACGTCAGTATGATGAACACAACAACCTTGGTGGTCGTTTGCAGCAATACATCATTACTCTGCAAAGGGACAGTATCCCACGAGGATGAGCTGCGTTCCCGGTTACCATACTTTTTCGTATTGTCCGCTTCATCATCTAGAGCAGGTTCGGAATCCTGACTCTCGTCCTTCTTACGGAACTTCAAGCGGGCTCCAAGATCTTTTGCTTCGAGGTTCAGATTAATCATGGAGTAGATAGATAACGAAGCAACGCCAAGCACCATAATCTCCAATAATGTATCGAAGCCACGGAAATCTACCAGCAACACGTTCACGACATTTTTACCACCAGCTGAGTCATAGGCTTCCTGAAGGAAGAAAGTAGAAATGCTGTCCAGTGAGGCTGTTCCGCTTGCGGCCAATGCAACAAAAGTCATCACGATCCCGACTGCAATCGCTACGATCATATTTACCGTGAGATAACTGCGGCTTGATTTGCCACGTTGAAGCTCAGGCAGATGGTAGAAGCAGAGCAGGAACAGTGCAACAGATACCGTCTCAACAATCATCTGTGTCAACGCCAGATCTGGCGCCCGGAAGAGTACAAACAGTAGGGTTACGAGGTAACCAACCGCTCCGGTCATAATGACTGCTGACAGTCTGTTCTTGGCAAAAGGAATCGAAACTGCAGCACCGATGAGCGTGACTAGCAGTACCACCTCATAAAATGAGAAAGGTGCATTGCCCTGCAGATTCCAGCTAATATTTTCTCCTGAACGGAAGAAGGCATAGACCAGCAACGCGACCGTGAATGAGAAAATGTAAACGAGATAATTACGAACCGAGCCATTCATATAGGCTTCCGTCCATTTGCGTGCATAATGCTGAAGATTATCCAGCACAACATGGTACATATTGTTAATTGTTAATCCTTGTGGATAATGCTCATAAATATTCCTCCATCGTGGCAATAGCTTGTAGAGAGTGATTCCGAGAATTACAACTCCGATTGTCATGATTAGTTCCGGAGTCCATCCATGCCACAGGGAGAAATGTACATCGAAGCGCTCATTCCCATTCAAGAGGGATGGAAGCACAGCGGCCATTGCCGGTTCAATCAGTGATCCGGCCAGCAGATTCGGGAAGAGTCCGAATACAACGACAAGAACACCTAGAACAACAGGCGGAATGAGCATGCCAGCGGGCGCTTCGTGCAGCTTCTCGGCAGGGATCTCGCTTTGGCTACGACCGAGGAATGTTTTGAACACGATAATAAGCGCATAGATCAGGGTAAACACACTTGCAAGCCAAGCGAATACCGGCAATAGAACACTCCAGGACCCAAGTCCAAAGATTCGTAGATGCGTGACTTCCACCATCGCTTGGAAGAATAACTCCTTGCTCAGGAATCCGTTGAAGGGCGGGATACCCGCCATGGCAAGTGAGCCGATCAATGCCACGGTGAATGTGATTGGCATGAATGAAGCAAGTCCACCGAGCTTCCGTATGTCACGTGTACCCGTTTCATGATCAACAATCCCTACGACCATGAACAGAGCGGCCTTGAAGGTTGCATGATTAAACAGGTGAAGCAGCGCAGCGGTTATTGCAACAGTATACATCGCAGAGGATTCGCCATATCCGAAGTAGAGAGCAGCAGATCCAACCCCTAAGAGGGACATGATCAGACCAAGTTGAGAGATGGTCGAATAGGCAAGAATCGCTTTGAGATCGTTTTTTTTCACCGCCAGGAATGATCCATAACACAAAGTCAGAAGACCAACGCCGGTAACGAGCCAGAACCAGAGTCCCTGTCCACCGAAGATTGGTGTAAACCGTGCTACAACGTACAGTCCGGCCTTGACCATGGTGGCTGAGTGAAGATAGGCACTCACAGGTGTCGGAGCTTCCATGGCATCCGGCAACCAGATATGGAACGGGAACTGAGCTGACTTGGTGAAAGCTCCAATCAGGATCAAGATAAGTGCGGGTAGAAATAGTGCACTTTCCTGAAACTGACCCAATCCTGTAATGGTTGCACGAATACTGAATGTTCCGGTAATGAGATACATCATCATGAATCCGGTAAGCATGGCGAAACCGCCAAATACCGTAATCAGGAATGATTTTTGTGCTCCTGAAGTCGAGGCTTTACGTTTGTAATGGAATGCAATCAACAGGAATGACGTAATACTGGTCAATTCCCAGAATCCGTAGAGCACGATCATATTATCAGACAGCACCACGCCCAACATGGCTCCCATGAACATCAACAGATACAGGTAGAAACGGTTCAGCGCTTCTTTCATATCCATGTAGAAGATGGAGTAGAGAACAACGAGGACACCGATTCCGGTGATTAGCAGTGTCAACATGAGGCTCAGACCGTCCAGATACAGATTAAATCCAATGTCCAGTGAAGGAATCCATGGGATATTTCCGGATACGGTATTGCGCTGTGACACAGCGGGTATGAGACTCGCAAAGTATACAAATAATAGTGCCGGGACAAGGAGAACCGGCCATCCCAAATGTAATTTACGGAAGAAACGATGCAGCATGGCAAGAAGAATGCCAGCGGCAAAAGGCAGAATAACAGCAACATGAAGCAGGCTCAACATAACACCCCCAATGTTTAGTATTTCGATTACTCTCTCTGTGACATACAGGCGCATGATCCTTTGAAGGATATGCTTGCTCTCTATATTCATAACCCAAGTATGTATATACAGAATCGTGTCTATTCTTTGAATGGAAGAAACACGGTGAAGATTTCAGTATAATATTGTATGGGCATGTATAATAAAAAAACACACAAGTTCCGATAAATATGAAAACGATTAGGGCGTGTCTGAAACTCCGAAGAAGCAGATTTTGCCGAATTTTCGTTCCAAGCCAGGAAGTTTTCCGCAGGCGTGCCGGGGCACGTCAAGGGAAAGTGACGCAGCAGGGGGCGAAAAGGCGGTAAAAGATGCACTTCAGCGAGTTTTGAGACACGTCCGAGGTGACATTCCGTGTACTCTTTACAGCATAGTTATGTTGAGAAGCAAGATGGTTTCACCGTGTAATGGAGGAAGTAATGTCATTCAAAATTAGAACTGTGCTTACAGTCATCTTTGCTGTGTTATCCTTGCTGGTTACCCTGACGATTGGGTCTATTTTTAGCCAAAAGTCATTTGTTGCTGTAGAGACTGAGATTGGTCACTCTCTTACAGGCGCGGCCTCACAGGCTTCGGACAAGCTGGATCGATTCATGTCGGCTCGCGCAGGTGAACTGGACCTGCTGGGCCGAATGGCTTCGTTGGAAGATGAATTCCAACCTGATGAGATTCAGATGCTGCTGGATCAGTTACAAGATAGCTTTCCCTCATTCTCATGGGTTGGATTCATGGACCCGAAGGGAAAAGTGTTAGCTGCTACGGATGGTATCTTGCTTGGGGAAAATTTATCAGAGCGACCTGTGTATCAGGAGGGAGTCAAGGGTAAATTCATTGGAGATGTGCATAATGCAGTACTTCTTGCCAAGCTGCTTCCGAATCCAACGGGAGAGCCGTTGCAATTTGTCGATATCAGTTTCCCGCTGAAGGATAGCAAAGGAATGATTCAAGGTGTGCTCGCTGCACATTTAAGCTGGGAATGGGCGAAGGAAGTTGAGGAATCCGTACTTGCCCCATTGAAAAGGGAAGAAAAAGACATTGAGTTTTTTATCGTAAGCAAAAAGGAACATACAGTGTTGCTGGGGCCGAAGGAATGGGTCGGTAAACCGTTGGTATTGCCTGGCATCGAAGAGGCCCAGCTCAACAAAAGCAGTTGGTCCATTGAAAAGTGGCCTGATGGTAATGAATATGTGACAGGGTTTGCCTACAGCCAGGGTCATCTGGATTATCCCGGATTAGGCTGGACCGTAGTCATTCGTCAAGTCAAGTCATCTGCTTTTGCGTCTGTGTTTGACCTGATGTGGTTTAATGTGTGGTCTGGACTCGCCGTTACCGTACTGTTTGCACTGATTGGCTGGGTTGTCTCACGTCTGATCTCTGCCCCACTTGTGCGTCTTACCAGAGTAGCCAATCGACTGCGTGCAGGGGAAGAGCTTGAGATTCCTGCGATTAAGGGGATTAAGGAGATTGAAGTGTTGTCCCGTTCGCTTCGGGATATGCTGACCTCTCTTATGAATAAAAACTCAGAGCTGGTCGTGATGCAGAATCTGGCGCATTTTGATCAGTTGACTAGACTGCCAAATCGCACTGCCCTTGAAGTGTATCTGGAGGAGTCTCTGGAGACCGAAAGTGAAAATCACACGCTGACTTTTCTCTATCTGGATCTCGATGGATTCAAACGGGTCAACGATACACTTGGACATCAGACTGGAGATGTGCTGTTACAGAAAGTGGCCCAGCGACTGTCTGCTCTTGGTCAGGTGAAGGGGATAACAGTCCGATTGGGCGGAGATGAATTCCTGATTGTACTTCAGTCTGTTGGAAGTCATCCGAGGGAAGAAGCCATGGCTTATGCAGAAGCCATCATTCAAAGCTTGAACAAGCCGTTTATTATCGATTACGAGCGAATTCGAATTGGATGTAGCATTGGAGGAGCCGAATATCCTACCAACAGCGACAACCCAAGTGAGATTATTCGGATGGCGGACGAAGCTTTGTATGAGTCCAAACGTGCAGGCAAGAACAGAATGACATTTTATTCCGAGTTGAAGCAGGATCGTTAGCGTATAATAACATGAGCTGGGTTATCCCAATCACCTTTGTGCGAATGTGCGTATAAACAAGGAGGGGTGAAATGTCTGGAAAATATACATCTGTACCTTATGGTTATGAGCCACCTGCGGCCAGCCGCAAAGGCACATTGACTTTTTATGACTCGTTTGAACATGTGACTGATGAGCAACTCGAGCGCGCCGCTGCAACGGTAGATACCCGTTCATTCATACAGCTTGTGTTGTATCCTTTACACGAGAGCACGTTTAAACGAATGAGCAAGGATTCGATACAGGCATATTACAAAAGAGAAGACCGCCTGCATGATTGGCGGAGAGAACATCCAACTTCACGGATACGTGTGGAGGGGCTTGAGGGCAAGAGAAAGAAATATACACCTGTGGATAGCGCGCTGCGCCATATCACTGCGGAATATCCAGCCCCTCACTTTCTGTATTTGACGATAGAGATGGCAAATATGTTTGCTTCATTTGATTCCTTCAAGGATTGGATCAAAGAGCTGCGTCTCATCATTGATGGATCGTCCGAATACCTGCATCCGATGCTGGAGCAAAATCGCCATCGCTGGGAATGGGCGGAATGAAAACATAGATGTATGAAGAAGATTGGCGTGCTGATCGTATTCAGACCCAAAAAAAGTTGTGTTGTACAAACCGGAATTCGGGTGTACAGCACAACTTTTTTAGTTATATTTTCTCTGCCAAGGACGAAGTCAGATCAAGTGATGTTACGGTTTTATTTTTACCTGTTCGTTTGGCGGCATACAGACAGGCATCCACTTCCTCGAACAATTTGTCTTTGGTTAGATTAGGGCTGTAGCTTTTGAGACCGATACTCACCGTGATGGAAGCTCCTTCAAGTTCCAGATGGCCCATCAGGGCAATCTTTTGGCGAATCTGTTCCACCAAGGCATAAGCCTGCTTGAAAGATTGCTCAAACATCAATAAGGCGAATTCTTCGCCCCCGTACCGTGCTGCAATATCACTTGAGGTAATGGTTTCCTGAATGATCAGAGACACTTTCTCTAGAATAATGTCTCCAACCCGATGACCATACGTATCATTAATGGATTTGAAGTCATCAATATCGATCAGGGCTAGATGCAGACTCATGCCACTGTTGGCATATTCAAATGCTTTTTCATAATAATCCTTGAATGAGCTTTGATTATAAAGGTTGGTTAAACCGTCTGTTTTGGACTGTTTGGTCATAATGGCATTTCGCACAATAAGGTCCTGCTTGGCAAGCATGCTGGCCTGAAGATCATCGAGCACCTCAACGCCGCTGGTTACGATAACCTGTGCTACATATGTACCTAGGATTAGAAAAGCAGGAATGGATACCATGTCAAATGAAGACAAGTACAACCGGTAGGCTGGATCGAACAAAACCAGAAAGTAACCAGTCATCTGCATCAGAAAGACAATCCAGACTCTTTTTTTACTGAAGAACAGCACCGAAGCAAAGATGGGCAACAGACAGATTGCTAATATAATCCGAATGTCATAATTGACATGAATAATCGTCCAGGCGATAACCGTGCTGGCTATAGACATGGTGTAAAAGGAATATGAACTGAAGCGCCGATCAACCCAACTTGCGAACAAAATGCATGAACTGCTGACGGCCGTAGGCCAGAAGAGGACATTCATCAAGAAATCTGTAGGTGTGCGATCGTACTCCAGAAACAGGAAACAGCCAATCTGAATGGCGAAATGTGCAATCGTAACAACCCAGTAGGCATGAAGCATTTTTTTAATCCATTTGGAATGTTTGAACTCGTACTCTGTTGGAATGTGACTATTGTGCGTATGGAAACCTTTCATATATCACCGCTGACTGCATCATAATGGTACGACAGAATTACTCTCGTATATGATAATTATAAATCACAATGAACAAAACGCAAATGTATTTAACTGTTATGTGAGAACAAGACTCACATAAGTTTCGAGTTGTCACAAACTTTTTATGGAGGACAAACAAAACTCAACAATACACTCATAGACTATATACATGGCTCCGTTCCATATGTAGGAAATCATTGATGAAGGGGAGGTGATCTTCATTCCTCTTGTCGTTCGTTCAACCGTTAATGCTACGGGAGCAATTACATTTACAGGAAATACGCTTGGACTGAGTCGTTCGGAAACAGCGGGAGTACCCGGAACACAGGACAGTATTGGAGGTTTTATCACAACCAACACCAGCCTCCAGTACGGCACCTATCCACTGGGAACGACAAGCCTGTATCAGAGCAACAGTTCAGCAGCCATTCTTACACTACCTGCTGGAAGTACCGTTCTGTATGCAGAATTGATCTGGGGCGGCAGTTACATCAATGGTACAGTCAATCTGAGTGCTGCCATTAACAATCCGGTTACGTTTATTACACCCGCAGGGACTTCCAGTGTTACCCCTGATCCACTTACCTACAATCAATTCGATCTGGGGGGCGGTGCTGCTGGCTATGTACGTTCCGCCAACGTAACCACACTTGTACAAAATGGGGGAGCAGGTACATATATCACCGGTGCAGTGGTAGGGACTATAGTTATTACAAATGATTCCACGGCCAATCATGCGGGGTGGACACTTGGAGTCATTTATCAGAATCCCAATCTGCCTTTTCGCAACATGTCTTTGCGTGCAGGCGGCGTACTCGTTCAATCCACTTCACCACCTGTTGTTACCACACTGACTGGATTTGCAACGCCCCTTTCCGGTGTATTGGGAGGAAGAATACTGTTCAGTGCGCAGGAGGGCGACGCAAACCGGACCGGTGACCAGGCATTATTCGGGCCAACCTCAGCTACATCGGTTGCTTTGTCCGGGCCCAATAATCTAGCTGCGAACTTTTTTGCTTCTCAGATTAACGGAGATACCGGAGCGCTTAATACAACAGGAACGTTTGGGACACGAAATCAGATCAACGGAGCTCCAGGTACAAATATTATCGGTGGACGTCAAGGCTGGGATATTACCAATGTGGATGTTTCAGCAAGACTGATCAATAACCAGTCATCTGCGGTGTTGACATTAACGACCTCGGGGGATGCCTACATTGTCAACGCCAATGCAATTCAAGTTGATATTAATGCACCCAAAATCACATTGGCTAAGGCAACGGTCGCCGCCGGTGCAGTTGCCGGGGATAGTATTCTATATTCGGTCACCGTTACCAATGCAGGCACTGCGAGTGCGGCCAGTGTTGTTTTATCAGATTCACTTCCTGCAGGTCTTACCTTTATTCCAGGCAGTGTCACGGTTGCAGGTGTATCCCGTCCAACACTTGATGTGACGGCAGGCATTCCGCTGGGTTCGTTAACTTTATCCAGCAGTGTTGTTGTAACCTATCGAGCACTCATCGGTCAGGATGCAAGCATCCTGCAACTGGTGAATTCGGCCAATGCAGCCTTTACATTTCAAAGTGTAGCAGGGGGGCCGGTCATTACCGGAGTTATTCCGTCCAATAACTCCACCCTTACGGTTTATTCGCCAAACCTGTCCATTGTGAAATCGGCGAGTACCACCAATGCCACGGTGGGTGACCTGGTAACCTATACACTGCAAGTGAACAACGGAGGGAATGTTGCTGCCAACGTTACATTGAGGGATAACATTCCAAGTGGTAGCTCATATGTAGCAGGCAGCTTTCGTCTGAATGGAAATGTGATTGCTGGCGCCAATCCGGTTACCGGCGTTAATCTGGGGAGCCTCGCGGCAGGAAGTGCCAATACCGTGACTTTTCAGGTACTTGTAACAAGCTTGCCGACACCGCCGACTCTTGTGGATCAGGCGACAGCTTCTTATTCCTTCAATTCACCTGATGGTCGGACGATCACGGGAAACATCGCCTCGAATACCTTAACGATCCCGGTAACATTGCCCAATGTGACCACGGTAAAATCAGCATCCGTTACCGATGTTGCTGTCGGGGAGACCTTCACGTACACCGTAGTTACTACCAACAGCGGTATTCAGGTGATTAACAATGTGGTACTTACAGATGCGCTCCCTGCTGGAATAACTTTTGTTCCCGGCAGTGCAATCGTAAGGGGAACTGTCGTACCGTCTGCGAATCCGAGCAGTGGTATCTCTATTGGGACATTGGCGGCCGGAAGTTCTGCGACGGTGACGTTTCAGTTGAATGTGCAGTCTCTGCCTGCTTCAGGTTCGTTAGTCAATCGAGCGGTAGTGTCCTATAGCTCTGGTTCGTTCACGGGCATTTCCAACTCCAATTCCATTACAACCCCTGTATACCAAGCTGTTGTTGGTATCAACAAGTCAGCAAGCCAAACCAATGCGACACTGGGGGATCAGATTGCATACACACTTGTGGTCACGAACAGTGGGAATATAGCGACTCAAGTGAATGTGACGGATACGATTCCAGCGGGGCTGACGTTTGTCCCGAATTCGGTAACTGTGAATGGTACTGCACGTCCTGGAACAAGCCCATTAACCGGAATAACACTGGGCAGCCTCCTGCCGGGAGTTGCGGCTACGGTGGTGTTTCGCGCTACACTCACCACACTTCCGAATCCCCCGACACTGGAGAATCAAGGGACAGCAAGTTATACGTACCAGCTTCCAAGTGGAAGGAATCTCTCAGGCAGTAGCTTATCCAATATCGTTCGTATATCTGCATCGGCTCCCAATATTTCTCTTAGTAAAACAGTAAACACACCAGATGCTACAGTTGGAGATGTGCTTACGTATACCGTTGTTGCAACAAACGCAGGAATTAGTGCAGTACAAAATCTGGTGATTTCGGATGCACCATCCGGCTCTGAATTTGTCCCGGGTAGTGTCGCGATTAATGGATCTGCTGTTCCCAGTGCAAGCCCCGTTGCGGGAATCGCAGTGGGTTCATTGAATAGCTCAAGCAGTGTAACTGTGACCTATCAGACCCGAGTGAATTCCGTTCCATCTACGGGTTTGGTTAGTAACCAGGCCAATGCAGCATTTACATCAGGCAGTTTTAACGGTGTTTCTTCTTCTATATCAGTAAATACCCCCATATTTCTGCCAGTGATCCAAGTGGTGAAGTCAGCAAGTACAACAAGTTTGACTGTAGGCGATACGTTTAATTACACCATCCAAATTAACAATACAGGTAACATAGCTGCAACGGTTACCTTGACAGATCCCATTCCAGCAGGAGCAGTATTCAGCACAAATAGTGTCATTATTAATGGTGTACCTACACCTGGAGTCAGCCCGGAGTCGGGTATCAGTCTAGGAGAGATTGCTGCGGGCTCAGGTGCAACGGTCACCTTTGTTGCGACGGTTACCAGTTTGCCAGATGCAAGGCAGTTAATTAATCAGGCGGTTGCTTCATTTGCCTACACACTCCCAAGTGGGAGAACGATTGCCGGTCTCTCGTCATCAAACACCATCACTATTCCAGTGTCTCTGCCCAATGTTACGATTGTCAACAGTGACAATGTAGAGTACGGCGTAGTCGGAGATGTCATTCGATACACATCTGTTATTCGTAATAACGGCACAGTAGCCGTTAATAATGTGGTATATGTCAATCCTCTTCCTTCGAATACCCCATTTGTACCCGGAAGTGTCATTGTGAACGGGACTTCGTTCCCGCTCTCCAATCCGACCGCCGGCATTCCAATCGGTACGTTGGCTCCAGGAGCCGAGGTTACCGTAACTTTTGAGGTGACGATTACCATGCCGATTCCTTCGCAGATTAACAATCAGTCGACGGTCAGCTTCACATCCGGTTCATTTTCAGGGTCATCATCGTCCAATACCACTCAGACTCCGGTCATACAACCGCAGATTTCACTTGTCAAAACAGCAAATACCGTAAATGCAACTGTAGGTGATACGGTTGTATACACGGTGACGGTCAGCAATGCTGGCAATCTGGAAGCAAATGTTACTCTCACAGACAACATTCCTTCTGCGACTACTTTTGTACCCAACAGTGTGGTTGTATCCGGTGTGCCAGAGCCGGGAGTAACACCAGGAACAGGTATTCCGGTAGGCATTGTAGCAGCAGGGGCGACGGCTGTTGTCACGTTTGCCGTTGTTGTGGATTCACTTCCATCCCCACAGCAGCTTAGCAATTTTGCTACATCATCCTTTACATTTACACCTCCAGATGGGCGGACGTTGACTGGCTCAGCCACTTCGAATACACTCACGTTCCCGGTCTCGTCACCAAACGTCGCTGTTGTCAAAAGCACAGCTTCCACTGCGGCTACGGTAGGCGATACGGTGACCTATTCCATTCTGGTGACCAACAGCGGAATTGCACCGGTGAACAATATTCAGTTTTCAGACCCGATTCCAGCTGGAGCCTCTTTTGTTACAGGGAGTGTCACAGTGAATGGGGTTGCGCAACCCGGAGCCAATCCGGCAGGTGGGGTACCCCTTGGTACATTGGGGCCCGGAACGTCCGCGACGGTCACATTCAGTATCCGTATCGACGCGATCCCGCCAAGTGATCAGTTGAGCAATCGCTCTACGGTCAGTTTTACCTCAGGTACATTCTCAAGCACAACCTTTTCAAATACCGTGGTCACTCCGGTGTACCAGCCTATTCTTTCAGCACAAAAAACAGCCAGTACACAAAATGCTACCGTTGGGGATACGGTCAGCTACACGATAACCGTGAGCAATCAGGGAAACTATGGAGCCCAGATTAACCTGACAGATAACCTTCCAGCCGGAACCATCCTTGTTCCAAATAGCGTTATTGTGAACGGTCAACCGCTGCCAGCAGGAAATCCAGCAACGGGCATCCCCGCAGGTAATGTGGCTCCCGGAGCTACGACCACCATTACCTTTTCAGTAGTTGTTGATACGCTGCCAAGTCCGCAACAACTGGTGAATCAGGCTTCGGTAGCTCTATCATATACATTGCCGGATGGGCGGAACATCACGGAGTCTGTTCTATCCAATGTGTTGACCATTACCGTATCGGCACCAGATGTCGATGTGGTCAAATCCACAACTTCAACGGCGGTATCAGTTGGTGATATCGTAACGTATAGCATCGCTGTAACCAATAACGGAATTGCAACGGTCAACAATGTGGTTTTCACGGATGCAGTGCCGACAAGTACCGTTCTTGCGCCAACCGGCGTGTTTGTCGATGGTGTTCTGCGCCCTGGTGCCAATCCTTCTACGGGAATAACGCTTGGTTCCATCGCACCTGGCGTTACGGTAACCGTTGTATTTAGTGTGCAGGTTACGGCGCTCCCGGCAAGTGCAGTGTTAAACAATCAGTCCACGGTCAGCTTTACATCAGGGGCTTTCTCAGCGACCACATTCTCCAATACGGTTACAACTCCGGTCTTTCAACCTATTCTGGCTGCAGTGAAAACGGGAGATCAGACGATAGCAACGGTAGGGGATACCGTTGTGTACAGCATCGCCATTTCCAATACCGGGAACTATGGGGCATCTGTCACGTTAACGGATACCATTCCGGCAGGAACAGAGTTTGTTCCAAATAGCGTTATTATTAACGGGGCTTCTGCACCAGGTGCAGATCCAGCTTCGGGTATTCCGCTTGGTGTCGTTTCCACAACAACTCTAGTTACCTTCTCCGTTGTGATTGTGACGTTACCTTTGAGCCAGTCCATTACCAATCAGGCTTCTGCGACATTTTCGTATACATTACCTGATGGAAGAACACTTGGAGGCACGATTACGTCCAACGCACTCAACATTCAAGTATCTGCTCCGAACGTCAGTGTAGTTAAGACGGCTTCGGTAGTTGATGCCGTGGTAGGCGACACGATTGTGTATGAAATGGTTGTGACCAATGAAGGAATTGACCCTGTAAACAATATTGTGTTAACCGATCCCATCAGTCCGGCCGTAACATTTGTTGCTGGCAGCGTCCTGGTAGATGGCGTTCCACGGGCCTCGGCAAACCCGGCGCTGGGCATAGCCCTTGGTAGTTTAGCCCCTGGAGCATCGATAACGGTATCGTATGCAGTTCGGGTCAATACGCTTCCAACACCACCACAAGTGAGCAGTCAGTCTTCCGTAAGTTTCACATCGGGTGTTTTCTCGGGAGCAGCGTATTCCAATACGGTTGTAACACCAATCTATCAGCCGATTATTGCCGTAACCAAAACAGGGAGCACCTCCAATGCAACGATTGGTGACACCATCACCTATTCTTTTGCCATTAACAATAGCGGAAATCTTGATGCAAGTTTGACATTAACGGACAATATACCGAATGGAGCCGTACTGCTTCCCAACAGTGTTCTGATTGATGGTGTTCCACAGCCAGGTGCCAATCCAGAGACGGGTATCGTTGTGGGTACCATACCGTCCGGAGGTACGGTTATTGTAACGGTAACCCTCGAAGTGACTGTAGATACGTTGCCACAGGATCAGCAACTGGTTAACCAGGCGGTGGCCAACTATACATTTAGTCCACCCGATGGCCGTCTGTTGACGGGGACCGTATCTTCGAATGTTCTGGTTATCCCGGTATCTGCACCAAATGTTGTTGTTGCCAAAAGTACAAGTGCCATTGATGCTGTTGTTGGTGATGTAATCACCTATACGGTTGTAGTAACCAATAGCGGCATTGAAGTGGTTAATAATGTGGTCATGGTTGACCCGGTACCTGTCGGTACAGTATTTGTGCCAGGAAGTGTTACGGTGGATGGTGTGCCAAGACCAACAGGGAATCCGAATACAGGCATCACGCTTGGTTCGATTGCTGCGGGTGCTTCCGTTACGGTTACATTCAGAGTAGAGGTTGTGGTGATATGAGCCAATCTTCCGGTCCGTTGTCCCACTGGCTAAAGAATCAGTCCCTGGTTCGATTCAGCTCGGGTGCGACTGAACTGGAACAGGTATCCTATTCGAATACGGTTGTAACACCGTGGATCGGCCCCAGGCTTGAAGTCAGAAAAGTCTGCAATGTCACGGAGGCTGCCTTGGGGCAGTCTCTTATCTACCGTGTTGAAATTGTTAACACCGGAAATCTTACGGCCCTAGTGTACCTATTGGATCAGCTATCTGCAGAGACGGCACTGCTTCCCAACAGTGTACTGCGTGATGGTATTCCGTTACCGGGAGCATCACCGGAGAGAGGATTGCCTCCAGCTGAAATCGCGCCCGGAGCCACGTTGCGATACCACTTCCAAGTTGTAATCTTGCGTTTACCTGAGACACTGAAGCTGCTGAATCAGGCACAGGTTAACTATGAGTTTTTGACACCGGAAGGCAGGACGGTTACAGGTATGGAACAATCCAATATCGTGGAGGTCAATCTGGTCTCATCCCGGCTGGAGATCTCCTTTCAGGCGGATCACATCTATACCTTCTCAGGGGATATTGTCATGTACACCGTCATCGTGAGCAATCCGGGTTTTATTGCAGCCACCAATGCCCAAGTAACGATTTCTTTGCCACAGGGTATTGTTTTTATACCTGCGAGTGTCATCGTAGATGAAATGTTTGCGCCACAAGTAACGCCTGATACGGGCATACAACTTGGAGAGATTTTACCCGGAAGCTCAATTAGGATACAATATCGGGTTCAGGTTACGGGGGGAAGCGATGCAAACGGAATATCAAGTGTAGCTGTACTGTCATATATCTCGGCAGGACAGCAGGAGATGGTCTACTCCAATCAGGTTACCCTGGAAGTGATACAGCCCCAGGTCTCTGTGGTGAAAAGTGTGCTCCCGGTAACGGCCACATTAGGCGATGTCGTCCAATATAATATTACCGTCTCCAATGCAAGCAGTTATGCGGTGGATGGAACTCTCCTGGATGGACTGCCCACAGGTGTGACATTTGTCGAAGGCAGCCTGCGCTGGAATGGGGTTAAACGTCCCGGAACCAATCTGGCTAAAGGGCTTAATCTGGGGACGTTGACAGCCCGGTCGGTTCTGAATATTCAGTTCGAAGCGAAACTTCCAGATCGAGATGAATCGATGCCTGATGACTACAGGTATGTGAATCATGCTAGCCTGATGTATACATTTCGATTGCCAGATTCACGGTCAGTGCAGCGGATGATTACATCCAATGAAGCTGTGGTCGAATTGAAAGCGCCGATAATTCAGGCTTATGTTCAAGTGACACCCACATTGGTCGAGCAGGGAGGTACCGTCACTTTTCAGGTACGTGTGGGGAATACGGGTAATTTGCCGGCACGTGTACAACTTGGGAGCATTTTACCTGAGGGTGCCAGATGGCTTGGTCAAGCTACGGGTGAGCTCCAATTGAGCATATCAGAGTATTCCACACCACGGGTTCTGCATGTGGGCGTGATTGAGCCTGGAACGGAAAAGAACATCTCGTATGTAGCGAAGTTAGCTTCTGAGAAGGTGGGGACGCTGCAAGGAGACTTGATTGCCAAGTACACGTATGAATGGAATGGACAAAAACGGGCTGGCGAAACCCGATCGAATGAGTACAGCATCATTGTGGAGTATAGAGAAGAATAGGAGGTATCACGGTTAACGGTAACTTGCCTGAGGAATTTGCTCATTCTGGTTGCCATGAGATTACACGAACGTAAATGAATGGTATACTAATTGAATATGAACTCGGCAATCAACCCGTGGAATCGGGACGTCGGAGTAGAGGAGGCAGCCACATTGGCAAAAGCAAAAGTAGCAAAAAGACCTACACGGGATGAGTTTGAACTCGAAGAGTTGGGAAACCAGCTGGTTGAAGCTTTTCGGGAACGTTCGGAAGTACTGTTGACGGTATGGGGCAAAGAAGATCAGGTGCAAGGAGTCATCGTCAAAATGGACTCCCGTACACGACTCGTGCATGTAGAGTATACCGAAGAAGAGTTCACAGCGAAGGTACCTTTTCTGGATATCATGCGTGTGCAATCTCCCCGGTACTGAACGAAAAAAACAGCAATCTGAATAATTAGGGCATCCGCCCTGTCAAAGTCGTTCTTCCTGCATAAGATAACCCATACCTGTTGCAGAGGAGGTACGGTCAATGAGCGAAGTATTAGGTGGAGAAACAAGAGGCTACGGATACGGAGGTTTCACTTCTGTAGGTGCCATTCTGGTTCTGTTCATCCTGTTGGTTATCATCTCCAAAGCGTTCTTGGTATAATTGCATATCTCTAAAGAATGAAAGAAGCTCTGCCATCGCGGCAGAGCTTTTTTGTTCGTTCAGTCTTTGGCGAATTTTGTAGAAAATCGGTGTAAGTCCTGCTTACGTTATGTTAGAATATAACCATCCCTAGAGAAAGAAAGAGGTGTTTTGATTATGAGCCAAACGTTAACAGAATCTTTAAATGAACAGATGAACTTTGAGTTTTATTCCGCTCATGTATATCTGGCTATGGCAGCCTATTGTTCCAGCAAAAGTCTGGATGGATTTGCGAACTTCTTCATCGTGCAAGCGGAAGAAGAGCGATTCCATGGCATGAAAATATACAAATTCCTGAATGATCGTGGGCAACGTGCCACACTTGAGGCTTTGCCAGAACCGAAGAATGAATATGCTTCGATGTTGGATGTATTTGAGCATGGTTATGCTCATGAACAGCAAAACACGAAAAAATTCTACAATCTGGCTGACATCGCTCTGAATGAACGTGAACATGCAACGATGTATTTCCTGAAATGGTTCATTGATGAGCAGGTTGAAGAGGAAGCTTTGTTTGACAATATTATTCAGAAGCTGCGCCGCATTGAAAAAGACAGCAATGCCTTCTACATGCTGGATGCCGAGTTTGGCAAACGTTCGTTCACTGCTCCAACTGAATAAATTGCACGTAGGGAGTCGAGAAGATTCCAGCGTCAAAACACCATTTACATACAGCATGAGGTAATGATCCTGAAAGCAATGGGGGCAATCTCCTTGCAAAGGGTGATGGTTTGATGCCATATGCTGATTGAAGACAAAGAAGCCTGCACTTGTGCAGGTTTTTTTGCATGCACAGATTGAATGATTGTATAGATTTGCTTGAATTGGAGTAAAGGTCTATCAAAATTCTGAATGTGGGTAATAGAGGATATGTCACAATTGATCTATCCTGCCGGGATCTTATTTTGCGCAAATCTATCAAATTCGTATTAAATTTTAGGTTTATCTGACAAAAGTGTAACTCTACCGTAGCCTTTGGAGCGAGAACAGGAGCCACTATCTTTGATAGTATTAGGATAAATCGCCAAGGGATGAAGGTAGAAAAACATGGACACCCGGGGAAATATAACACACAAGGGAGACTTTTAATTATGCTACATATTCGTAAATCTATCATGGTCACACTTGCTATTTTATTAATCATTCCACTATTATTGCCGCAGTCGGTATCTGCCAAATCAGCTGCATCCAAGGATGGTGCAAGCAAAGCAAATTCCAAAATCATATACCTGACGTTTGATGATGGGCCAACCGCTCATACGGGTCAGTTACTGGATATTCTGGATCAGTATCATGCGAAGGCAACGTTTTTTATGCTGGGACCTCAAATGGAGCAATTTCAGAAGGCTACCAAACGAATTGTAGCTGACGGACATGGATTGGGTCTGCATGGTGTGACTCACGTTCCAGGCAAATTCTATAAATCTGCATATAGCGGATTGAAAGAGATGCAACAGGCCAATGCAAGTCTGAACAAGGTTGCCGGAGTTAAAACAAGTCTCGTTCGGACGCCATATGGTAGTAAACCTTATCTCAAACCGGCATTCCGTAATGTACTGCTGGGCCAGGGTGGATTCCATCTATGGGATTGGAATGTCGACTCGGAAGACTGGAAATACAAGAAGGATCACCAGAAAGTCTATAACAGTGTAATGAAGCAGATCCACAATGTGCAAAAGAGCGGAACAACACCTGTTGTGCTTATGCACGACCAGGAAGCAACGCTGAAAGTATTACCGCAAGTATTGAAAACATTGAAGGCAGAAGGGTATCGTTTTGAAGTATTAAGCAAAAAAGTACAGCCGGTTAACTTCTGGAACGACAAGCGTTAATCTTTTGAATTTTTAGATTGGCTACAACGAAGGAGGTACACATCATGAAGAAACAGCCATTATGGATCACGATTCCAGTAACGACAGCGGTTTTGCTTGCTTTGGCAGGATGTGGCGGACCGGATTCAAATACAGCATCATCAGAGAATAGTTCTTCACCAACGACAACAGTGGGGGAGCAGACCGAGACCGGCAGCGGTGGTGCTGATTTCTCTAATGAAAATGAAACAGGAACCAAAGAGAATACGGGCACAACAGATAATGAAGACACATCAGGATCGAAGGCAAATGACAACCAAGTTGCCACTGGTCATTCAGGTGTGAATGATGTGATCAAACAAGTTCGCAACCAGTTGAAGATGAAGGATGCAGCGTTACCCACTTCATTTTCATTGGACAAGGGTACATCTTTGGGGGCGGCAATACTGTCCAATACTGCTGATGCATTTAAGGTAAACTTCTACGCTACCACTCAGTCTGTTGCCATTAATGATCAATCTTTAACTGCATCCGACAGTAAGATACCTGTACTGGCTTCCTATGAAGTGAAGACCTATAAGGACCCGGATCAGCCAGAAATATTCCCTGAGACGGACCTGAAAGATATTCCAGCAGATATGGCTGTGGATCTAGGACATGGTATCAAAGGCATGAGTGAAGGTGCCGCAGGCAGTCAATATCTGACTTGGCAAGAAGGTAGATGGACGCTGGAAATTCGTTCGGTATCCGAAGATGAAATGAATAATCCGGGCATAGCGAAGAAAATGGTGGAGTATCTGGAGTCACATACGTTGCCTGTACCCAAAGATAAAGGGTATATCAAGGTTGAATATCCAAGTGGTGGACAGTCTGTTCATGTAACGATCTCATGGCAGGACGGTAACCAAATTCATCAGCTTAAGACCGATCAAGTGCCATTAGAAGCTCTTGGTATGGTTGTATCTGTGAAATCTTAAGTATTCTACGGTTATCCTGCAATGTAGAAGAAATGAGTGTGGGATTGTTACGATACACCTAAAAAAAGCTTGGCCCAGGAAGAAATTGCTGGGCCAAGCTTTTTATTTTGAGCATGTTATCGCAGCTTATGTAGCCCGGGGTACATGCTTATTTTTGTTTCAATAGGTTAAAGCGGTGCTTTCATTTGAACCACCCTTTTTCCTTGGAGCGAGTGATGGCCTCAATGCGGTTACTGGCATTTAACTTGTTGAGAATAATGGAGATGTAGTTACGCACCGTGCCCGTTGTGATGAACAGATGCCCAGCGATTTCCTTGGTGTTTTTCCCATCTGCCATGAGGCCTAGTACGGCATTTTCCCGTTCTGTCAGGGGGTTTTCTTCTACATAAGCTTCATCTACCAAGTCGGGAGCGAAGATGCGTCTGCCATTCATAACTTGGCGGATCGATTCGGCCAGTTCTTCAATTGGACTATCTTTGAGCAAGTAACCACGGACACCGCCCTTTAGGGCACGTTCGAAATATCCGGTCCGGGCAAAAGTGGTCAGGATAATGACCTTACAGCTCATTCCTTTGAGTTCTTCTGCAGCTTCAAGGCCGCTTTTCACGGGCATTTCTATATCCATCAGACAGATGTCTGGTGCAAGCTCTTGGACAAGGGCAAGGGCTTCCTGGCCGTTGCTGGCACGTCCGACGACTTCCATATCTTCCTCCAGATTGAGGAGGGAGGACAAGGCGCCGAGCATCATGCGCTGATCTTCCGCGATTACAATTCTAATCATGATTCTGCCTCCTTTATCGGTTTGCGAACGAGTTTCGGAACATGAATAATGATCGCTGTACCCGGGATGTCTGTCGCAGAGCGAATATCCAGACATCCGTTCACAAATTCAAGTCGTTCCTTCATGCCCAAAATTCCTGTTCCACGCCGATCCTGTTTGCGAGTTCGTTCTATTCCAACACCGTTATCTTGAACGGTTACTACATTATCCGCTAGTGTTTCCTTAATGATGATAGTACAGGTTGTTGCCTGACTGTGTTTGACGACATTCGTGACAGCTTCTTTCAAGCACATACCGAGCACATTTTCATTCAATTGTGACGTATCCTGTAACTTCGGATTACCTTCCAGCACAAATTCAATCGAAGCGGCCTTCAGAATCTGCTCCGCCCGGAACAGTTCATCAACCAATTGTGTACCACGCATAGTGGTGACCATTTCCCGGACTTCCTTCAGAGCTGTACTTGCCGTTTGTCTGAGGTCGTTCAATTCAATCTCGGCCTGATCGGGATTATTGCGGAGCAGCCGTCTCGCCAGATCGGTTTTCAGACCGATCAGAGAGAGCTTCTGTCCAAGTGTATCGTGCAGGTCACGAGCAATACGCTGGCGTTCTTCCATTTTTACGAGATCATCAAGTCGCTTGTTCGCATTCTCCAATTGGCCTTCCAAATGTTCAGTTTTGTTTTTGTTATACGTACTGATTGGGAGCAGGATGGAGGCCATTAAGCTGATGAATACAAACGGGAGTTGGCTCACCAACAGAGAACTCTGATTAATGAAACCGTAATTAATGGTTACGAAACTGGCTCCCAGGTTCACCGAGTAGAGGGTGAAGAAACCAGCTTTATTTTTAATATTCCCAATAAAGAAAGCAAGAAACAATGAGAAGTAGGCATAATCATAGGCGATCGTCATCGTAATGGATATGGCAATAAGCATTCCAATCCACATGTACACCTGCCAGCCCTTGGTGATGAAGGCGAGCAGGTAACAGACGAAGAAGACGAGGATAATGATGATGCCGGTTACCATCGTCCATAATTTAGAATATTGCGATATAAAATAGAATGGCAGGATGAAAAAGGCGAGCCATACATAAAGGTTCAACCCTGTTTTTTTATAAAAATTTTGCATCCACTTTTGAATGGAATTCTCCTCCTCAAACTTGTACTCAACTGTAGCATGACTGTAGCATGACTATGGCTTGAACACAAGAAAACGAATCCGACAGAGTTAAGGCTTCTCTGTCAGACCCGCTGGATTGGTTACTCGGATAGGCGGTTGAACATACGGCTTGCGGGATAGCTTTTTGAGCTGTCTGAAGCTAATAAACTGTTTAGAATCTTCATCCCACAGACGGAAGCGCAGGGCAACCAGACTGGAACGTAGTGTAATAGTCGTTGCTTTTTGCAAAGGTGGTGTTGCGTTATGTGCTTCTTCCAAGAAATAGTTAGGTACACGTGGGCTCAAGTGATGCACATGGTGGAACCCGATATTACCACTGATCCATTGCAATAATTTTGGTAATTTGTAATAAGAACTGCCTTCAACAGCTGCTTTTACATAACTCCACTCATCTTCATGTTCAAAATACGTCTCTTCGAACTGATGTTGGACGTAGAACAACCAGATACCAAAGAAACCGGAGAAGAAGAAGATAGGTGCCTGCACCATTACAAAAGCCTGCCATCCGACTAACCAGGACATGAATGCATAGAGCACTACGATTAATACGGTAGTCAGGTGTGTATTGATACGTTCTTTACGTCTAGCACCTTTGCGGTTAAAACGGTAAGCCAACAGAAACACGTAAATGGGTCCGATACAAAACAATACAAACGGGTTACGATAAATCCGATAGAAGAGACGACCCCAAGGAGAAGCTTCTTTATATTCGTCAACTGTCATAACCCAGATATCACCTACACCACGTTTGTCAAGATTACTGCTTGTTGCGTGATGGATAGAATGCTCGTTTTTCCACTGCTGATAGGGTGTCACTGTTAATACACCAGTAATGGTACCGAGAATATCGTTGGCGCGTTTGCTCTTGAAGAATGAACCATGGCAGCAGTCATGGAAAATAATAAAGGTCCGCAGTACAAATCCGGATGCCACCAAGGCAATCGGGAAGGTCAGCCAGTAGGAAACCGATAAGCTAAAGTAAGCTGCAGCCCATAACAAGAAGAGCGGGAGCAATGTATTGATTAACTGGCGGATACTTAGTCTGAGATCATTTTTTTCGTAAGGGGTAACTTCTTTTTTTAAGGCCATTTCTTTTGATCTGTTCATAAAATTGTGTCCTCCTTCAATCGTTATAACTGTAATCAGCTACAACTTGGCGTTTCCCGCTAGACTTTCCTGTAGGAAGCGTTTTTATCATTGTAAAACAATCCGAACATGACAGTAAGTCATAAACGTCAGCCTTCTGTAATGATGAATATCAATGATGGACCATGACATTTGTCATGGGTGTATGATACTCAATAGCTCTGCAGAAGACAGAAGAGCAGGTTTTACTAATTCCTTTGCACAAATTACGCAACAATTTGTATTATGTATACAAATTTTGTTGTGAGCATGGTAAAATCTATCCTTGAGTGATTATGACAACTTATGAGACGGGTCGATTAGGTTGATTTCTGATGGATTGGATGGAATGCATAATGAAGAAACGAATTACGGATATCCTATTTATTATGGCAGGTGCATTTCTGTTTGCACTGGCGGTGAACCTGTTTGTCATCCCGAACGATTTGGCTGAAGGCGGCGTCACGGGTATCACGATTATTTTGTATTACCTGTTTGAATGGTCCCCTGGACTGATGAACTTGATCCTGAACGGTATTTTGTTAATTGTGGGATATCGGTTTCTTGATAAAACGACTACGGTATATACGATTATTGCAGTGGTATTCAATTCGTTGTTCCTGCATCTGACGGAGAGTTGGACGATTGCATCGGATGAACTCTGGATCAATACCATTTTTGCTGGATTATTTGCCGGTCTTGGTATTGGCTTGATTGTTAGAGTAGGAGGCACAACGGCGGGAACAGTGATCCTGGCCCGACTTGCCAACAAATATCTGGATTGGAATATCAGTTACGGACTTCTGTTCTTCGATCTGATTGTGGCTTTCTCCTCATACTTCATCATTGGACCACAAGGATTAATGTGTACAATTGTCTTGCTGTTTGTTGGAACCAAAACAATGGAGTTCATTATTGAAGGGCTCAATCCGAAAAAAGCAGTTATGATTATCTCTTCCAAACAGGATGAAATCGCAAAGCAAGTCATTGAGAAGATGGATCGCGGAGTAACCGTCCTGTCCGGTCATGGCTATTACACAAAAAATAAGAAAGAAATTCTATACATTGTGATTAGCAAGCAGGAAGTTTCTATGCTGAAGAAGATTGTCCGAGCAGAAGATGAGATTGCTTTTATCACCATTCATGACGTGCGTGATGTTTTCGGTGAAGGATTTATTGAACTCTCTAAAACTTGATGAATATATGTATATAAGGAAGAAAGGAGTTGCGGTGAAATATCACCGCAACTTTTTTGATAGGTTAATGGTATCCGGTATTAATCTAGTTCAATAAGAAAGAACCCTTCTCCGAAGAGAAGGGCAAAAGAGTATTAGTAATGTCTTCTTTTTTTGACTCCACAATATTCAACAGTGACATGACAGTGTTTTTTACACTTTGTAGGGACATATTTAACTTTGGTAACACAAGTTTTCGTAATTTTTTTGTAAAAACACTTTGGTCTTGGATGATGACATTTATGATGTTTTCTATACATATTAAAACCTCCCTGATCGTGATAAGGTATTCTATGAGCGTGTCACTGTTTCGGAAATGTATAAACGTCTATTATTGTATAATAATTCCTTTATTAGGCTTCTGTGTTACAGGTGAAGGTTAGTTCTTTCTAGTAAAACTTTCTACTAAAAGAGTGCAATGACAAAAAGCTGTACACCTACCAAACACGATGATATATTGAATTTAATCAATTTGTTAATAAACCTAACTAACTAAGCATTTAGCATAATTTCCAGGAGCGTTTTACAATCAGCAAGATATAGATCGAAACGGTGTTATTCGTCTATATTTTGTACCCGAGAGCGACTTTAATCGAATTATGAAAAATGCTAACTATAAGAGGAGGCGATAACATGGCTGGCACACCGCAGTATATCCGCAATCTGAATGAAAATCTCATTATGGATGCCCTCATAATTCAGGGAACCATGTCGAGAGCGGATATCAGCCGTCAGACCGGACTTAGTAAACCAACAGTATCTTTGGCAGTCGAACATCTGATTGACCGTAATCTGGTGAGGGAAATGGGGCCAGCTGACAACGCTCAGGGTCGAAAAGCAACCCTCATTCGTTTCAACGAAACGGCTTATTATGTCTGTGGTATAGATATCGGCGCAACTCGTATTCGGATTGCATTATCCGATCTGAATGGAGAGATCATTGCCTATCGAACATATCCCATGGTTGTTCAAGAAGCTTATGAGCGAGCAGAAGCGACGATGCTCGAGCTTCTTCGAAGCCATATGAACGAACTGCTTGATGAGAATCATCTGAACTGGGATCAGATTCAGTGCATCGGGTTCGGTATACCAGGCGTAGTGCTACCTGAATCAGGGCGTATCAATCGTATTGTGGACCCTTTAGCGGGTCTGGAAGAAGCTTTCTCTTTAGAGTCGTTGTCAGGAGCTTTTCCCTGTGAAGTAATTCTAGAAAATGATGTGAATCTTGCAGCGCTTGGGGAGTATCGGAGTGGTGTAGCAGCAGGATATCCCTTGTTTGTTTTTTTCTCCATCGGTACAGGGACGGGCGCTGGCATCATGGTACATGGCCAACTGCTTCGAGGTTTAGGTGGCTTAACTGGAGAGATCGCGGAGATGCTGGTGGACGATGGCCGACGTCTGGAGGAAGTGCTGTCCGCTGATGGTCTGATGCAACTGGCGAAAGATTATCTAGATCAGCATGATGAACTATTATTGGAGGCTGCTGATTCGGGTGCAGATGATCTTCACAGACACCTGACTCCCGAGAAGTTATTTGAAGCTGCGCGCAGTGGAGAAGTAGAGGCGTTAGACATTCTACAACAATACAGCCAGAAGATTGCTTCCGCTCTGCGTCAGATTAGCGTTGTGCTTGCTCCAGATCTCATTGTGCTTGGCGGAGGTGTAGGAGGGAACGGTGATGTGTTATTGCCTTTACTGAGGCAGATCATCTCTGAGCAATTCCCTGTGCAACCACAGTTAATCTGTTCCAAGCTTGGTGAGCAGGCTGTTGTCACTGGCGCGGTACAGGTGGCCATACAACAAACGATGCTGAACCTTCAGCAGGAAGCCATGGAATAATAGATTGGATATACAACATGTGAGGAGGGAAAAGGCATGACAGAATCCGTGAAAAACGTAAGTAATAATGATCAGACCAATCAGAATGGTACGGTTGGAGGTGATCTATCCGGCTGGATTGCAGGTATTGACATTGGAGGCACCAAAACATTAATGCTCTTGTCATCACAACAGGCTGGAAATGAAGTTCATGAACGTATCTTGCCTACGCTTGCCAGTGATCAGCCGGATGAGTTCTTCCGATGGTTATTCGCTGAATTAGAAACATTCTGCCGCGAAGTTGGATGCAGTCTGGATCAACTTAAAGGTGCAGGCTTGGGATTCCCTGGTGTGATTCTGCAAGAGGAGGGGATACTGCGAAATGCTCCCGCTTTTCAGTGGCCTGAGCTAGATATTCGCCCTGTTATTGCGAAGTACTACAGCGGGAATATCATGTTGGATAATGATGTGAATATGGCGGCAATGGGAGAATATGATCAAGGGGCAGCACAGGGACATCAACACTGTGTAATGGTCACGGTTGGAACAGGCATTGGATCTGCTCTTATCCTGAATGGACAGCTCTATAGCGGCCAGAATGGAGCAGCAGGTGAGATTGGGCATTTCATTGCAGGAGACGAAGGGCTTTATACCGGTTACGTTGCGGATGCGGATTCCTTTGGCGTATTTGAGCAAGTGACCTCAGGTACGGGAATTACCGAACAGGCGAGGCGTTATTTTGCTGCTGGAAAGGGGAGTTCCTTATCCCTGATCATGAGTCTGGCAGGAGGGGAAGCGGAACAGATTGAAGCCAGGCATGTATTCAAAGCAGCGGAGTCGGGTGATCTTGCTGCCCTGGAGATTCTGGAACTACCCATGCGTTATATGGCGAGAGGTCTGGCGAATATTACGGCTTTACTCAATCCTTCCATTATAGTGATCGGTGGTGGCGTGGCTGCATCCAACCCATCCTATTATCTAAATGAAGTGCGCACACGCCTCCAACGTTACACTGTTCTGCCTACACTTCTAGCTGTAGCTGAACTGGGGAACAAAGCAGGAGCAATCGGGGCATTGGCTGCAATCAAGTCCAGTCTGACACGCACATAAAAATAGAGAATAGGCGAAGCAACTACAGAAATAAAGGATGGAGATCCGGATGAGAAGTAGACATATGAAGGCTTACACAGAGAAAATAAAAGCCGATTCCAATGATGCAAAACGTGTTTTACTCCAATTACAGGGCCTATATCTGTTTATGGGGCTAGCTGGTGGGATGTTTAACCCGTACATTAATCCCATATTGGTAGCACAAGGGTTTTCCAGTAAAGAAACCGGATTTATTATGGCGTTTGGCACACTTGTATCCATTATTCTTCAACCTATATGGGGAATTCTGGTAGATAAGTTTAAAAAGACACGGTTCGTACTGGTGATAAGCCTGCTTGTTCCTGCATCGTTAGCGTATTTCTACAATATTCAAGTGTACTTTATATTAATATTGATTTATACTTTATGCACTATATTCCAAGTGACTCAAATACCCGTTGCTGACTCCTATGCGGTTACAGCTGCGAGAGCCGCGAACACCTCATATGGCATGATCCGACTCTTCGGCAGCATAGGAACGGGAGTTGGGGGATTTGCCGCAGGGATGTATCTCTCCCAGTTTTCCATTCACATGTTATGGCTACCATTTCTCCTGTTTAACATTCTGAGCGCTATACTGGCAAGTACACTCCCCCGGCAGACGAGTATATCCTCGTCCTCGGTAACCTTCTCCGTAGGTTTGGCAAGATTGCTCCGAAACCGGACATTCCTTCTATTTCTAACAGGTTGTTTCCTGGTTAACCAAACGCTCACTGCGTTTAACTCCTTTTTTGTTATTTCATTTCAGATGGCTGGCGGTTCTGTGACCATGACAGGTACGGCGTTGTTGCTTGCGTCGATTACCAATGTTCCATCCATGTTGGCAGCGGCATTCATACTCCGAAAATGGGGGCATGAACGCACGATGCTGCTTGCAGCGGGGGCGTATATGTTACGTTGGGGGATACAATGGCTATGGCCGACACCTGAGGTCATGATTGGCGTTCAGGTGCTACATGGGTTATCCTTCGGATTCTTTTATATCGCAGCAGTGGAATATGTGGCTTCGGTTACGGGACGGGAAATGCAGGCCACAGGACAAAGTTTATTTAACATGGTGTTTGCTGGCCTGGGCGGAATTGTTGGTAATATGCTTAACGGATATTTACTCGATTCCGGCGGTCCATCACTGATGTATCTGGCTTGCACGATCAGTGCGGCACTAGGATCAGTGATTCTGTATATCGTCAGCAGGCAGGCCAAAGAACAGAGAAGAGCATACTCATTAGAATAGAGATGGAAGGAGTTGGAGCCTATGAAAGTAAATCTGAAGCGGAATTGGCACACCAAGTTGATGTATTCCTATTTTCCTATTTTTCTGCTTACGATTTCCATTCTGATCTTTCTCTCCTTCCTGATTGTCAACGAACTCTCACGTAACGAAACACAAAAAGCTGACATGATCTCCACCCGCTATATCGTGGATACACTGGAGCGCTCACTAAGCGACATTGAACTTCGGTTGCTTGAAGACATTGGTGCAAACAAAACATATAGTCGCTTTCTGGAAGCTGGTCAGGGACAATTATCGAGTCAGTTCATCTATGATGCGGCAAGCGGGCTGGGAAGTATGCTGGATCAGCAGGATATGATTCAATCCATTTATCTCTATCGCATGTCCGATTCCCAGATTCTTACGCCCAGAGGCATGATGCGTTTGGAAGATTTCGAAGATCGTGCCTATATTGAGCAAGCCTTGAAAGATCGGGATAACCTCGGTTGGAATCTGCCACGTGATTATAAGGAACGTTCCTTCGACGTACCTTCACAGGTGATTAGCATGAATAAGTGGCTTCCGTTACCGTGGGGCGGGGAAGGACTGCTCGTCATTACCATCCGCATGTATGCAGTGGAACGGCAGATTGATAACATGACCAATGAAAAGTTATCTGTTCTTCATGTTCGGGATAAAAGCGACAATCTGATCTATACCGCGCATCAAATGGACCCTTCAGCAGGTGAAATCCTTAATCATGTGACTGCGGACAAGCTTGGTCTGGTCTTCGAGAGTGGTATTCAATCCGGACAGCTGTATTCATGGGTATCCCTTGTTTCTTATGTGTGGATCGGTATTGGTTTATTAACGATTGTTGGTGCGGTGGCGGGACTAATCTACATTACTCGCAGAAATACACGCCCCATCCAGCTGATCATGAATCGAATTCAGGCGTTACAGCCACGTGCCGAGGAGAATGAAGCAACTCCATCCGTCAAAGATGAACTGGCACTCATCGACCGTGCGCTGGAACATCTGATTGCTCAAACGGTTGACTATGAGAAACAACATCATGAAAACCTGTTGATTCATCGCAGACAGTTGCTTGTTGATCTGATGGAAGGAGAGCGGATGGATTCGTTCCGTCAGCGACTTCGCCATCTGCAACCGCTAGAGGAACGATTCATGGAACCGAAGAGTGTTGCTGTCCTCATTGCGGAGATGAATGGTGACGATCTCTCGACCAATCAGAATATTCTTAAGATTGCGCTCATGAATGTAGTGGAAGAACTTGTGCAGAATGAGACCCAGTTCGGCGGTTGGGCTGAATGGTTTGGGAACCGCAGGCTTATTGTGATGATTGCATCGGATGAGCAGGAAGGACTGGACCGTGAATTACTTATGGATCTGGCTAAGCAGATGCATATGTGGATTGCGGAAAACTTCCGCCTACGGTTTACGTTCGGGATTGGACGAACCGTACCGGGCTGGGAGGAGATTACTCGTTCCTATGCGAGTGCAGATGCGGGTTTGCAGCATAGACTTACCCTTGGTAAAGATGCGATCGTTCTCAGTGAGCAACTGCCGGATCGTATTGAGCTGCAATCGTACAAGTATTTGCAGATGCTCGCAGACTTTGTCCGTGAATTCAGACTAACCGGTGATGGTTGGCGAACGCAGCTGGACCAGATGTTTGTTGCGTTTAACGAAGATCAGATTACAGATAACGATATTCGCATGTTGCTGCAGGCGTTAATCCAGATGTTGTCCCGTGAATTCGGGGAGCTGTCTGAGCGGTTGCAAAGCCAATTTTCCGAGGAAATCCTGACTCGTCTTCGCAGTGATATCCAGCAGGTGGAGACACTCGAGGGGATTCAAGAGATTTTGCAGGAGTGGCTTAAAGAGGTTTATCGCAATTATGTATCTGTGAATGAAACGAAAAGTCATCGAGCGATGATCAACGAGCTGCGGATATATATTGAAGAGCATTTTGATGATCCGGATCTGTCGCTGAAACATTTGAGTGATCGGTTCCAGATCTCGGGCAAATATGCGAGTTATCTGTTCAAGGAAGAGTTTGAGATGAAGTTTGTTGATTTTCTGGTGAAACTGAGGGTCGAAAAGGCCTGTCGTCTGTTGTCTGCATCCGATATGGCTGTTCAGGATATTGCTCTGCAAGTGGGTTATGCCAATGCCATCTCTTTCGGCAGAGTATTTAAACGGATTATGGGCGTGACACCAGGAGACTACCGCAAGCAGAGTGGAAAACAAGGGGATCAATAACGGAATTGCACGTGTTAGAACATCCGAGTATCGGGTGAAATCCAATAATCCTAGAGATATCTATGAAATCTCCTGTATGAGGCAATAAGGTTTTGTCCCTTATCGTCCTTTGCAGGAGATTTTTTGGATGTTCAACCACGATCTTAGGCCAGTGTAGCTGGTATGTTGTTAAGGAATTTTACGAATGTCCTATACTAGCATTATGACAATTCATAGATTAATAGGGCAGGAGTTGAAGATGGTGTACAAATATGGACAGCAAGTGTGGGGATCGGTAGATATCAGTAAACAGGTTACCATTACAGCAAGCAACAACACATTTGCATTTCATGTAGATGACTCGTCATATACGATAACTATACCTGTTGGTACCTACACGACAAGTCAACAAAGGCATCAATCCGAACTTATTCAGGCCATTTCGAAGGCAGGGGCAGCTCAGAACATTCCAGTACGATTTATTTTGGGCGGAATGCATTATGATGAGAAGTATAATGTGTTGATTTTGGAACATACGGACACGACCAACGAACATGTCATCGATCAATTTGCGGGAAATGCCCTCTATACGTTGTTTGGTCAAATGAAGTTTAATCTTCCGCCGAGGAATTAGTCGTGGAATCGTTCTACACGTGTTGCTAAACAAGGAGATCACTTAAGATGTGGTCTCTTTTTCATTTTTTGAAGAGAGATTTAATGGAAAAAAGATTATTGCAAGATGGGTGATGCCAGATTGTCTATGAGAAATCAAAATGAATACAACGCAATATGTTATTATAGTTAACATTAAAGGTGTGAAAATTGTATATTGTCAGGAAATATGTTTATATATCGCGGTATTTAACTTGAAAAACGTGAATTTCACATTTTGAAAATAGTTTATTGTCTAAATATCAGATCGTATGTAATGATTAGTGACATTCACAGGTGCAACGAAATGGGATGAACAAAGTGGAGTGGCAATCATGTGAATCCATTCAGAGAGTGTGCGAAAGGGGAAAGGTCAAATGAGATTATTTCAAAGACGTAAGGCAGGCAAGGTAAGTTCAATCCTCGCAGTGGTAACAGCATTCACTCTATTATTATCTGCATGTTCATCAGGAAGCGAATCAACATCTTCATCTGGAGAGTCGGGTTCGGGGGAAAAAACGACTTTGAAAGTAGAAATCTTTGATCGGGGAAACACTCCGGCGGGCTACACCATTTCGGACAGTTATCTGACTCGCTTCATTCAAGAGAAGTTTGGTGATCCAAACAACATCGACGTTCAGTTTGTTCCGGTACCACGCTCGGAGGAAGTACAGAAGCTTAACGTTCTGATGGCGAGTGGCTCGGAAGTACCTGATATCGTTTTTACCTATGATTCGGGAACATTCAACCGGTATGCAGAGCAAGGAGGTCTGACCGAACTTACGGATCTGATCAATCAAAGTGGTCCTAACCTGAAGAAGTTCTTGGGAGATGAAACTCTGGCCTACGGTCAATACGATGGACAACAGTTCGCGGTTCCAGGTAAACGTCTTGTACTTGGCAAGTACGCATCCTATGTTCGTCAGGACTGGCTGGATGCACTCGGATTGCCATCACCTGAGACAGCTGAGGAGCTGCATACAACACTGAAGGCCTTCAAGGAAAAAGATCCGGGTAAGGTTGGCACAGGACTTATTCCGATGGGGATGTCGATTGCCTCGGCTCAATATGAACCACTGATCTGGTCATTCATTGAACCGCTGACGGAAGAACAGAAATATACATTAACGCAGCAACTGGGTTCCAATGACTATCCAACGTTGTTGCCTGGTTTCAAGGACGCCCTGAAATATATGAACACACTTTATAATGAAGGATTAATGAGCAAGGACTTTGGACTCGACAAAGACAAGAAAAAGCTGTGGGAAGATGTATCTAACGGCAAAGTTGGATTCTACACCGAGGATGCAGGGGAGATTTATATCTCCGGTACGTACAAAAACCTGCAAACCAATCAACCGGGTGCAGTGATGACACCGATTGATGCATTCAAAAACTCCGAGGGCAAATTTGCCAAACCGGCATATGCACCCAATGCGATGTATGTCATGATCCCGAAATCGAGCAAAAATGCGGAAGCCGCGATGAAGTATCTGGATTGGATGGCTTCGGGCAACAACCTGTTCGACCTGCAATTCGGTGTTGAAAACGAGAACTATGAACTTGTGGATGGGGTACCACTGATCAAAGATGATGCTTCTCCTGAAATTGCAGGCCGTATCTATAATTCCGGTGACATTGCCATTATCGTGAACGGTAAATACGTTGGGGATGACAAGAAAAATGAAGAGGCCTATGTCGTTCAGGTAGAGTCGAAATATCGGGATGATATGCGCAAGTCGGTAGCGATCTCTAACACGGACACCATTCAACCGGTACGTTTCTCCAAACCGATTGAGGCGGAAGCACGCTACGGTAACGGCTTGAAAGACAAGTTTATGGAGTTCTTCGTGAAAACAACCATTTCCAAACCTGCTGATTTTGAAGCCACGTATGACAGCATGATGAAGGACTACATGGCGAGCGGTGGCCAAGCAATCCTGGATGAACGTACAGAAGCTTACAAAGCGATGAAATAAGTAGAGTAGAGATCACATCTAATGTGTATGACAACAAAGAACAGGGATTTCATTAGGGCGATGGCAACATCGCCTTGATGAAGAATCCTGAATGACATGGGGGGAAGGTATATGAAAACAAGCATCTATTTCCGCAGAAACTGGCAACTATATGCGTTGCTCCTACTGCCCATGATCTACTTCATTATTTTCAAGTATGGGCCAATGTATGGCGTGCAGATTGCGTTCAAGGACTTTAACTTCTTTCAAGGGATCGCCGGTAGTGAGTGGATTGGCTTGGATGCATTCAGAGAAGTGTTTCAAAATCAGGGATTCTACACGGCATTACGCAACACGTTAGTGCTTAACATGCTGGATCTACTGGTCTCCTTCCCGGCACCACTTATATTAGCCATCTTATTGTTCGAGCTGAAGAAGGCCTGGTTCAAAAAGTTGGCACAGACTTTACTGTACATTCCTCACTTTATTTCGTGGGTCATTATTGGAGGGATCGTACTTCAGGTATTCGGTACACAATCCGGTTTTATTAACAATATCTTGATGAGCATGGGATTTGATCCATTACCTTTCCTTTCAGACAAAAACTATTGGCTCTTCACGTATCTTGCGGTAGGCGTGTGGCAGAGTGCAGGCTGGGGTACGATTCTGTATCTGGCATCTCTCACGGGCATTAACCGGGAACTCTACGAAGCCGCAGAAGTGGATGGAGCAAGTCGGCTACGCAGAATCTGGCACATCTCCTTGCCAGGCATCAAAACAACGATTGTTACCTTATTGATCATCAATGTCGGCAACATGATCTCTATTGGCTTCGACCGACCGTTTATTATCGGTAACGTGGCTGTACGTGAATACTCGGATGTGCTCAGCACATTTGTCTATCGTGTCGGTTTACAATCTGGTCAGGTTACGCTCGCAACAGCTGTAGGTTTGTTCCAGGCATTAGTTGGACTTGTCTTCATACTCGGAGCGAACTATACGTCCAAGAAATTAACCGATGAGAGCATTATGTAGTGGATTGATTCACATATGATCTGTAAGGAGTGAGTGAGATGTCTGAAAACACGGCGAATCGAATATTCAACACGGTAAACGTCATTCTTATTATCATTACGATGGTGGTGTGTCTTGCACCATTCATTCATATTATTGCGATCTCCCTCAGTTCCAACCGGGCGATCGGTTCAGGAGAAGTTTCCTTTTTCCCCAAAGAATTGTCCTTTGAGGCGTATACCAAGGTATTTGCAGATGGATCAATGATTCGTTCCCTCATCTATACCATTTGGCTGACCGTCCTGAGTACGGTGCTAAGCATGGTGATGACCATTGCAGCGGCATATCCACTGGCGAAGAGTAATCTAAAAGGGCGCAAGTGGTTCATGCTTGTCATTGTGGTGACGATGTTCTTCAGTGGCGGCATTATCCCCGAGTACATTCTGATCAAAAATCTACATCTACTTGATAGCACATGGGGACTTATTCTGCCTGGATTGATTAGTCCGTTTTATATGATTATCCTCATTACCTTCTTCAGAGGTATTCCCGAAAGTCTGGAAGAAGCAGCAGGCATTGATGGAAGCAGCCACTTTGGAACACTTATGCGCATTATTTTGCCACTATCCCTTCCGGTTATGGCGACACTGAGCCTATTCTACGCGGTAGGACGATGGAATGGTTTCCAGGATGCACTCATGTATATTACGAAGCCTGAACTATACCCTTTGCAATTGAAGTTGTATCAGATGATTCAGCAAAACCAGATTACAGAACTGATGCAGAACGAAGGCATTGGCGCCGTTCAGGTCCTGCCTGAGAGTCTGAAAGCAGCCAGCGTTATTTTCTCCACGTTACCGATCCTGCTTGTGTATCCGTGGTTGCAGCGGTACTTTATCAGTGGCGTAATGGTAGGTGCTGTAAAAGGTTAATAGAGGTTGTTCAAAAAGTTCACTTTTGATTACGAATGATGCCTAGTGGCATCATCAGCATCGAATATGAAATTTAGCCGAAATGTCCGTTGCTCACGTAGTTGTCCTACGCTCCGCTACTCCATTTCTAGCTTAATTCCATCTTCTTGGTACTGAAAACTGATCTTTTTGAACACACACCTATAGTCTCGGGAGGTCACATGACATGACACAACGAATGGTAGAGAAGATGTCGAAAGAGCAACAGTATCTTGTAAATCAGTCCATGTTGATGATGGATAGCTTCTATGACAAGGAAATGGATCTGCTTCGTAGTTTCGAAGAAGAGGATTCATCGCAGCACAGTACACGAGCCAGTGCACATTATGCGCTCGGATTGTTAATTCGAAATGAGCCTGGTGATGTGGAACGCGCGATACGAGTGTTCCACAAGGTGCTCGATGTTCAATATGACGCTCCGGATGAGATCTATCACGGAACCTTCGCGACCCGACCAACTGATGTGCATCCACCAGCGGGTCACTATGCTTGGAAATCTTTTGCGCCAGGCACGGCCTATTTCCTGGAACGCACCTTTGAGAAGGTGTCTGCGCAGTTTATCCATAAACTACAGGAAGAGGGTTCTCTGCTAACAGAGGCAGCAGACCCCAAACAACTGAAACACCTTTTTTATTCGGCAGTGAATCAGGTTCTGCCACCGGTCTGGATCAGCTATGATCCCAACTGGCGCGAGTTTATCGCTTGTGTCTGTGTGGTTGTGACTGCCGAATTCGCCGAACTTATGCCGGAGACACTCATGAAACGGATGGACCATGCGATGGAGTTGGCTGTGCAAGGGTCAATAGAACGCAGGTTATCCGATGTAATCCCCATGAACACGAATATTGAGTTGATGCACATTTTCATCACCCACTACTACGGCCATCGCTTGAACCGAACAGATTGGATTCAGCATTCGGATGAACAGGCGGAGGGGTTGGTGAAGGAGTTTGAACAATACAACGGTACATTCGCGGAGTTCAATACGACAACGTATTACGGGGTGGATCTGTCCGTGCTTGGCATGTATCGAAAGTATGGACTCACGGAACGTTTGATCGAAATTGGACACCGGATTGAACATGGGCTGTGGAATAATATTGCGCTATATTACAATGCCAATCTGGAGAATCTCTCCGGCCCATTCTCTCGGGCGTACGACATGGAAATGCGAGAGCATAGTTCGATCGGTGTATTTATCTATCTCTTGCTTGGAGAAGGGTATGAATATCTGGCAGGAATCAACTGTGAGTCAGGCCATGATCCACTGATTGCGCTCCTTGGGGTGGATGTGCCCGCTGAAGCCGTGCCGTATTTCAAGGCTCATCAAGAAGATCGGCTTGTGCAGAAACGGTTCATGGAACTGTGTGAGCGCAATGATCCAACGTCCAATCGGAATTTGTGTACAGCCAAAGCTTGGATCGGTGAAGATCGGATGATCGGGGCCATGTCGGGAAGTGTGAATACCAATGGCCAGATGCATCCAGCCACGATCCACTGGCAGACAGAGACGGGTGAACGTTATTATCTACGCTTGATCCGTCGTGAGGTAGGTGAGGGCTGGAACAGCCATCTGCGCGGAATAACGTTTGATGCGGACCTCACGCCAGATTCGTTAACCATTGATGTGGAGCTGGATACGGCGGAAGAGATCGATGTTTATTTTGAAATCAGAGGGCCATCCCTTCGTCAGCAGGATATTACACCAGTGTTATGGCAGTTCCCTGGACTTACGTGTACCGTGAAGGCTGAAGCACCTGAACCATCCGTGTTAATGTACGTGAATCATGCGGAGATCATCTATCGTTATGTGCCTGGGAAGACTGCGAACAAGATGAGATTCGAATTGACTTTTCGTGAAGACAACGGTTTGAGGAATAAATAGGTATATAAGATGAACTGAACATTTACACGAGAACGAAGAGTGCAGAACCGATCTGAAGAAGCGGAGCGTTCGCCTGAAAGCTTTCTGCAAGAAAGCTGCATCGGAAGCATAAGCTATCACCGGATTTTTCCCTTTGGAGAAGGGATCAAAAAAATCTGGGGATAACAGCGATTGGAAGATGGTACTGCAATTGGAGTGATCTAGTGTAAGTTTATTGGTTCAACTTATATAGATAGAGATAAATGGAATATGAATAGGCGATAGAATTAGAGACAGGAGGAACCAATGATGTATACGGACAAACAGGAATATTCGTTCTCAACATGTTGGAATATCAAACGTCATACGACCGGACAAGGCATGATCGAGGAGATCAAGTCCCTTGGATTCAAACAAGTTGAACTGAATTACAACGTAACGGAAGAGATGCAACAGACGATAGAACCGATGATTGAACGGGGCGAGATCGGTGTATCCAGTGTGCATAATACATTTCCGCATGTGGCTGATCCCGATTACGGGACGGATTCCGTCCTGCTTGGATTCGATGATGAGCCGCGCCGCAGACGGGCGATTGAGCTGTTACTTCGCTCAGCCGAGTACGCACATCGTTTTGGAGCCAAGGCTGTTGTTGTACATCCCGGTGAGGTTCCGTTTGAATACAATATAGATGAAGCGTTGAAGAAGATATACCACGATCAAGGGCCGGATTCACCGGCATATCAATCTTTATGGCAAGAGATGCTGGAGAAACGGGAAGATGGCAGCGCACATTACCTGAGCCGGATTCAGGAGAGTCTGGAAGAGGTATGTGACTTGTCGGAGCAGCGAGGATACGGGGTGAATTTCGGTATTGAGACCCGTTCACGCTGTTATCAGATGCCGACTTTGCACGAAGCGGGAACGATTATTGGACAAATGAAGGGCGCGCCGCTTGGTCTTTGGTACGACATTGGTCACGGCATGATGATGGATCGAATGGGGTTGTACGATAATGTACGTGAGGCTAACGCGTTGATTGATCACGTGGTTGGCGTGCATATTCATGAAACCGTAGGGTTATCAGATCATTGGTGCCCATACATCCATAGTAAAGACATGACATATTTTGATTCGTTTTTGGATATTATCGACCGTTCTCCGGTGAAAGTATATGAATTAAAAGCCGCGTGTACACCGGACGAAATCGATGAGAGTCATGGAATAATCACGGCTCGTATTGCTGAACGTCATGCGGCGCGTCAGCGCGGATAGGGAGCACACGCATCAAGCATGAATGCACCTTATAGGAAAGTAAACCAACAGATGAGCGGTTCAGAACAAACCTCAGGTTGTATTACAGGGTGTTCTGCCGCTCTTTTGTTGTTCTTTTAAAGTGGTACATGTTTTTACCGTTTCTCAGGGAGTGTTACGTCACCGAGAATCCCTGCCTGATAGCCTTTGACTACAGCACCAACTCTGGACTTAACACCAAATTTCTGCGTAATAGAAGTTATATGATACTCCACTGTACGTGGACTGATCGCCAGATCCTGTGCAATCTCCTTGTTGGTCATCTCCAGTGCAATGCGGTTAAGCACTTCCCGTTCAGTTGCTGTGAGTGATTCCTCCAGATTAGGGGATAACATGGTCTCTGGAATAAGAACATGACCCAACATACTCTGGTGAATGGCGTTGATAATCTGTCCATACGTTGCTTGTTTCGACAAGTAGGCATGAACGCCCAGATCATAAGCTTTTAACTGGAATTCGTGATAGTTGTATCCGGATAACAATATAATTTTGACGGATAACCCGTATTGATCTTTCAATCTTCTCACAACCTCGAACCCGTCAAGCTGGGGCATGCGGATATCCATCACAACAACATCTGGTCGCAACGCCTCTACTTCGGATAAAAAAAGCAATGGATCGCTGAATGTTTTCAGTACCTCTATGCCGGGTTCGCGGTTTAAGCGGTTGTTGAGACCTTCCATGACCAGGGGGTGATCATCAAGCAGTACGACTGTAATGGGTTCGCTCATTGTTCAGTTGCTCCTTTGGTTAAAGGCAAACGGATGTTGATTGAGGTTCCTTTGCCAAGGCTGGAATGTATGGTGAATTCTCCACCGAGATGCTGAATGCTGCTTTGTATGGATATCAAACCGAAGTGCCCTGTTGCAGTATCAAATGTGGTATGAACATTAAATCCCAAGCCATCATCCTCTACTTGGAGAATCAAGTCAGTATCCCTTGTATGTACCTGAATAGAGCAGAACGACGCCTGTGCGTGCTTCATCACATTCATGATGAGTTCGCGGACCGTCCGAAAGACGGTGGACTTCAGAGGTTCGTGCTTCAACTCTTCAGAGAGGGCGTTGTAGTTTAGTTCCATTCTGATGCCACTTTGCATTTGAAGTGTACGGATGAGCCATTGCAACGCTTCTTCAAGATCACTTCGATCCATAATATGAGGGTAGAGATCATCACACAATTGACGTATATCTCTCTGGGAAGCATACAGGCATTCCAGCCAAACAGCCGTTTGATCCTTATGCGTCTCTCCGGTATCGTGTAATTCCTCCAAATCTCGAGACAGGAAAATCAGGTTTTGAAGCAGTTGATCATGAAGGAAATATGAGGTTTTCATACGCTCTGCCTGTTGGGCTTCCATCATAATATCATTGAACTGCTGATGACGGCGTATCTGGTGTTCATGAAAAGCTGTCTGGTCTACACGGTGTTCATATCGCTTCTGCAGATCGGATAAGAGTCTGCCATTGACGAGCATTCGAATTGCTTCCAGCCTGCCTTTATCAATGATATCCTGTTCCTCTGCTGAAAAAAGGGTGCGATTTTCTTTGTGACCAATGCCCAGAAATCCTATCGTCTCCGTAGTGGGTTCACCTGACAGCTCCCAAACCTGTGCCAAATCAACTTTCTGTCGTAAAACTTTAATATCCAACGCCTGGTTATCTATATTCTGAATGGAAGTAAAAATCCCTGTACCTTCCTGAGAATATCTGTGCTTATCATCAATCCATATGACAATTACACCTTCAATATCCAGCATCTTGTGGAACATCTCGGCAAACACGTGAATCATGTCCCGCATGTTTTGCTGCTCAGCCATTCGCACAGTCAACCGCAGTTGCTGGTGTTCCAACCAGTCTTTGTTAAGTTTGTTTTTCTTACGTGAGCGGGTGAGCATGTACTGATACACCCAAGTGATCAGCAAAAACGAGACAAACAACAAGCTGATATGAATTAACGAATGCAGGTGAGAAGCAGCCAGAAACAGTAAAAATACGATCAAAACATATAGTCCATGAATCATCAATCTTGGCATAACCAGTTTGAGGTCAAGCATACTCCGTTGTACAAGTACATAAGTGAACATCCATGATAAAGGCAGAAATCCAATTAATGTGTACTCTACAGGCAATAATGGTTCACCTTGAAGCAGGGTTGGAATAGCAAAACAGATGATGAAGGGAATCAGGCTAACAAGTATTCCTGTTAACATGAGCAATAGCTGGTTCTGCTCCTTGCGATTGTAGCTTTTACGATTAACCCATGTCATCCAGATTAAGATCAGAAGGGTTGCACAAAGAATAAAGTTAAGCAGATTGGTTGGACCAGACGGTGCAACAGGAGTACTGACGGTAGTAATGCCTTGATTGAACTGAACATCGGTCATCATCCACTGCTTGATGTACAGAAAGGCAAGGCCAGTAGAGTAGGCAACGGCAATACATCTGCTGATGATTAATAACCATCGGAAACGATGCAGACGGGTACGGAATACAAAAGACACATAAAAAGCAGTTAGACAGTAAGGTAACCATGCCGAACAAAAGGCCAAAATATAATTGGATAAAGGCAACTGGGATGTGTATATCGTCAGTATACATATGGCCATGGACAGGTTAAGGAGGTAGAACAGACGCATCACTCGTGAACCCGGTTGGCTAAACAAGGCATAGGTTCCGGTCAACAATAGCAATAATTCTACTATGGATGAGAAGCCGATGTTGAACCATTCACGTGGTCCAGGCTTCATTGTATGTTGGGATGCCTGACCATGAGAATTCTCAACGCCGATGGTGTAGGCTTCAGTCACTAAGAATACACCTTTTTGATGGAGTAACTGGACTCCTCCTTTGGGTTCCAGCGAGATAACGGTGTCACCTGATCTAATCCCGGATGCATATGCTAAACCTTGCGGATCTACATCATGTACTGCCCAAGAATTGGAGGCATTTGGTGTCAACGAAAGTCCGATATAAGGATTCAGAAATGAAGAGATATGGATATATGTGGCTGTTAGTATAAAGCACAACATTGTTACAAACCACACGAAAATAAATTTAGTTTTCATGAATCTATGTAATGAGAGTTTTAGTCGCATGGTAAAATCATCCGTTCTTATAAAATGCATCATTGGTAAAATGAAGTGGAAAAACAAGCCATGTAGCAATGACATGGCTTGCCGAGCATCACTCTATGTTAATGTAGCAGAGTGCCTAACATTTTGTACATCAAAACTGATGATTCCTGCCTGAGCATAGGCTGCTTCGATCTATAATCCACAGCACCGCTGCTGGATACAGATACTTCCGGACCGTAGAGACCTAGAGCAACCACAAACTGGACACCTTCCTCAGCCCAACGATCCTGTGAACCGATGAGATCGGCAGTTACGGGAGGTGCGCCAAGGAGTTGTTGTGCCGTTCTCGAAATAATCACCGCGGCCTCTTGCCTTGTTATGGCTTGCTCGGGATGAAACAATCCACGGGTATTGCCTTGCACAATACCCAGTTCAAGGGCTGTTTGAATGTAGGCGGCATAGGGACTTGATTGGGTATCTTTAAATGTTGGTGATTGAGCTGAAATAGACATTCCACTTATCCCCACAACCTGTGTTACAAACTCCCCACGACTTACAGGCTTCTCTGGTTCAAATAGGGATTGATCCTGGGGATACAGGCCAATCTGTGTTAAGCGATAGATGTACGGAGCATAGGGATGGTCTTCTGGCACATCTTCATAAGGCCTGGCTTCTGGCAATTTCTCGGACCAGCTATCTGACTTGTTGTAATAGAAATACGTGATTTCACCTGACTGATTTTTTTTGAAACCAGCAAGCTTGCCGTCCTCATCCATGAACAGCATGTCCTTAACGGGGGTTAAGGTGTGAGTGCCATAAGCATCTATAACCTGAAGACCTTTCTCTGTTGCTGAAATATCATACAACCATGCGGGCAAGCGGATATCCCGATATAGTCCCTCATAGGTACGAAGTGAAGACTTGGGTACGCTATAATCACTATAATGCGTCTTGTTGTTTGGATAAAAATGATCCATAAATGCTTGGAAAAGCGCTTCTCGCACATCTGGTCCATCACTGTTGGAGACGATAAATAGTCCAGTCTTCTCGTTAGGCAACAGCCACAGATTGGAATGGAATCCGTCCAGATCGCCTGCTTTACTCACGACTTTCCGTCCATGATTATACTGCGAATAGGTGGATTCGAATCCGTAACCTGTGCCAGGTATATCCGGGTGTATGGACACATCCAACGTTTGCATCGCTTGGACGGATGACGGTTCTAGTATACGTGCACCCTGGTACGAACCTTGATTGAGCTGCGCAAGCATAAAGTGAGCCATATCCCGTCCAGTCGTAATTAATCCGCCCTCAGGGGAGCTGTTCGGTACATTGGGATATTGCGGAAGTTCCTGTCCTTCAGCGCCATAAGGAGTTGCGAGTTTACTCAGCGTGTCTTTGCTTAGTGTAAAATGGCTATCCGACATATCAAGAGGGTTGAATATATGCTGTTGTACATAAGTTTCAAACGGAAGTTTGGACTGTTTCTGAACGATGTAGCCCAAGAGTGCATAACCGTAGTTGTCGTAACGGAAAACTTCTCCTGGATTGCGAACAACGGACGGTTTGTTGTCCTGGATGAATTGCTCAAGCGGATAAGAATGATTCAACTCCCTGGGTGTAGCTGCTGCATCTGTGAAATCAAACCCGCTGGTGTGGGTCATCAGATGTTCCAATGTTAACGCTGTTCCGGTATGGTTGGTCAGATGCAAAGCATCTGTGTATGCGCTGATATCCTGATCAAGCTTTACGTTACCTTGCTCGGCCAATTGCATAATGGCAGTTGCTGTCAGCGTTTTGGAGATGGAGGCTACACGGAATAGAGTGGAGTCGGCGTCGACGAGGATTTGTTTTTCCACATTGGCATAACCATATCCTTTATTCAAAACGATCTGTTGATCGTGAACAACGGTGACTACCGCACCTTTCAGAGCAGACTTCACTTCAGGTCGGGCGAAGAATTGATTGATGAACGATTCAGTTTCCTGAGGACTTACCTGATGAAGGGGGAGACTGCTTTCAGCTGATACACTGGTCATCGTGGTGAAACTCAGAGATGCAACCAGGAGGATGTTGGCTACGGCACGTTTCCAATTAGGATTTGATTTGTAGCTGTGTTGTTGTTGTCGAGTTGGACATGTTGCTACGTGAGATTTCATGAAATTCTCCTTTGAGTTGAGATATGTTCGTTCTCTTACATTCAAGTACATCTATAATCTATCAGTTCGAATGTAATGGCGATTCCGTAGTACGCACTTATTACGGCAGGACTACCGCAAACCTTTTTGCGTGATCCCGCAATTGTGGAGGATGAAGAGTGAGTTTTGAATAATCTTGAATATATGAAAAGAGGTATTTGTCATGATGACCCAACGGGGGTCTCGACAAATACCTCTTTTTGTTTCGTCTTTTTATTTTCCATGCAAAGCGACATCGTGCAAAGGAATTGGGACGTAGATTTTATAAAACTACTCGTACATCCGTCGTTCAAGTTCAGCATAGGCAAACGCAGGATCATCACTGGAATTATCAATATAAGCGACGGATGCTGAAGGGAGCGGCCAAGCTACTTCTTTACGGACGAGAGAAGCTGTGAAGGCATCCCAGTTGGCTAACTTCCATTCATCTAGTGGGGATTGTCTTGCTGAGATTCGTTTGTAATACAACGCTTCATTCTCAAGATAAATATAGGCCACACGCACATCCGTATCATCCAGGGTATGTCCAATTCGAGCGAGTTCCTGCTCGATCCAGTCAGGGGTACCGATTTCTTTGGTAAATGGCCCCACAACGATCGTATCGATACCTAACTGAACGTTATCCAGAGCGGCGTCCATCGTAATGCGGTACCCAAGATCACGGCACAACCTTTTGTATTCAGGCGAATCTCGGTCGGATGGATCAAGTCCCTGAAGCGTCATGATCGCCTCAGCCGCGGGACGAAGCAGAATATCCATATCGAAGAAAGAAGCTTTATGTTTACGGGAAAGGGCTTTGGCAAGGGTGGTCTTGCCACTTCCGGCCCCGCCGAGAAAGAAAATTAGTTTGCTCATGAATGTAATGCCTCCTTTAATTAGATTCAAAAAATAGGATATGTAATTGAAAAATACACGAGTATATAGATTTATCATTAGAGTTCGTGAATGAAAGGACTTGTTTATTTTAACATAAATAAAGAAGCTTGTTGGCTAGACAAAAAAGGAAGGATAAGGTAATATTATACCTAGTTGTTCTATGCATAGGTTTCCGATGTATATGAAAAGAAGAGCTTTAAAAGTGTATTTTTCGAAATCTAAAACTCTTGCTAAATGAATTAAAAAGGAAGGAGTGAGTGCGTTGCAGGTTAACAAACAAATGATTAAAGGCAGTACCGAAACATTGATTCTGACCCTGCTTCAGGAACGACCGTTGTATGGTTATGAATTAATTAAGGAACTACATCGTCAATCCGAGGGTGTGTTTAATCTGAAAGAGGGCACGTTATACCCTATTTTGCATGCCATGGAGATTGAAGGATGGGTAGAGTCGTACTGGATGGAGGTCGAAGGCCGTAAACGGAAATATTATTCGATTTGTGACAAGGGGATGGAGGCCTTACAAAGTAAAAAAGCAGAATGGAATATGTTCCGTAGAGCTGTGGATCGGGTTCTTGGGGAAGGAGGCCTGACATGACAAATCGAGATGAGCGAATTCAGCATTATCTTGATCACATGTGTGTTGAGGTTAAAGCTCGCGAAGTACATAACGACCTGCGTGATGAGTTGGGAAACCACATGGAAGAGATGATTTTGGATAAAAAACAAGAAGGTTATACAGAGGAAGAAGCAATTGCATATGCCATTGAACAGATGGGCGATCCTACTGTCGTAGGCAAGAGTATGCACCGATTGCATCGCCATCGTATGCATTGGGGGCTGTTAGTGGGAATTGCCAGTTTGCTAATCATAAGCCTGTTGCTGATGTGGATTTTTACGACAAATATCGCAGTTAAAACCTCTCAGTTCTTTTATATAAGTCATGTGATCTACACTATTTTTGGTTTAGTACTGATGGTGATTTTGATGTATTTTGATTATCGAAAATGGAAAAGGAATGCTTGGTGGATATATATTTTACTCACGGGCCTGTTGTGGATTAATCCACTAGTATCCCCGGTTAATTATGGCGTGCAACGGTTCTGGAGCATATTGGGGTTAACAATTGATCTTACGACGATATCCATGTGGGTATTGCCCCTCGCCATAGGTTCGATAATGCTGGATAAGCTGCGTACTAAGTTCGACGTACAATCCGTCTCAACGTATATTCTTCTTGTGGCTTTGCCATCATTCAGCTTATTTCAAGCTTCAGATTGGGTACGATTATTTCTATTCGGAACGGCAACTGTCATCATGTTTGCCTGGATTACACGAAAATGGATTTTTACTTTCATTGGAACTACTATAATGGGAAGTGTCATTTTATTTCAATTGTTTTTGACAGGTGAATACAGGCGGTTTGAGAGACTCTCAGTCGTTTTGAATCTCCAGAATGATCCGTTAGGAAACGGTTACAATAACCAAACGATTATGAATATTCTTCATTCCGCCGGATGGTGGGGAAACGGTTCTGACACTTCTTTTGACCATCACTTTAAAGGGTATTATATGGACTATCCAGGTGTAATGCTTATTGATGTATTTGGTTGGTTAGCAGGCATACTGCTGTTGCTTGGAATCGTATGGTTTCTTGCTAGTATGCTGAGAATGCTACCTCGTGTACTCGATGAATTTGGTCGTATGATCGTGTTCAGCATTACGGTGATGTTTTCTTTGCAAATGCTTTACTCCCTTGCGATGACTACGGGAAAGGTTCCGATTGTCAGCGTTACTTTCCCTTTTATTGGATTTGGTTCTCATGTGATCTTAGAATACGCCATGATGGGTTTACTGCTTGGAGTATATCGACGTAAAGATACTATTTCATTGAGAAGCAAACAGGGAGAGCCGATCACGACAATGTCAAAATAAAAAAGATACGTGATCGGATGGTATAAGTCATATAATACGATGTTTAATCAGACTGATGTCCTCGTGCGTCAGAAGGAAACCAGATATGACGCAGGTTCACCCAGCCCTGGCTGTTGAAAGATAGACCACGTACTGAAGGCAGATAAGCGGTTTCTACCGGTTTTTCGGATAAATGGAACAGTAAATTCTGACCAACCAAAAATTGCTCAATGCGGTCTAATTCACAAGTTCGATCCGCAGCGATGGGAGAGGCGACGATGGTTTGTAAGATCTCATGGATCGTTATACGAGCAGAATCTTCCAGATGCTCAGACAACGTGGAGTAAAGATCGTATCTGCGCAGTTCTTCATCCCTGTCCCGGATCAGCGAGAAGAGAATCAGATCGGACTCCAGCCGCAGATTTCCTTTGAACTGTTCCATCGTAGCGGTTCGGACGGTACAAGAGAAACCGCACTGCTCCAGTATGGACGCCAGATTTTTAGCATCCCTGCGATATTGTGGAATGGTTGCAATGTGCAGGGAGATGGGACTAGCCGAAGTGAGTCGTTTAGTAATATCTCTAAACCCTTCCGGGTCAACCATTCCGGCATTCACCGCACTAAAATCAGTCTCCACGACCTCAGAGTTATCTCCATGTCGGTCATCTCTATACATTCCAGCAAGGCATGACTGAAGGTGTGCTCTTACTTCCGGATCGTTTAACGGTCCGGTTTTTTGTGTATTACACGTGAGTAATTTATGAACCATCACACCTGCACTAATCTGTGTCCATTCTGCACCCGTAGACGAAGACGGATTATGAACAAGATGAAAGAACGGAGTTTCGATATCTTGGCTATCGTCCATTTTTGCCGAGGCACTCCACGGAATCTGCAGGATATCTACCCGGTCCATATGTGCTCTACCCTGAAAATATGATGAAAAGGCTTCAAGTCTGCACAAGTGATCATCCCAGGCGGTGACCTTGAACGGTCCCGTCCCAACAGGTTTTTGCATCCCATGCACATCACCCGAATGCTTCATCTTATGTTCGTTTGTCCCTGGTGAAGGTACAATCGCTGCACGACTTGTTGTGAGAAAGGACAGAAACAATTCGTGAGGGTCTTTAAGCTGGAAACACACGGTTAAGGAATCGACCGCTTCAATAGATAGAATCTGTTTACTTACATCACGGTACAGTGTCCGGCGATCTGTAGATTGCAGTCGTTCAAACGTATGAACAATATCATGGGCCGTCAACAACTGACCATCGTGAAATGTAATACCTTTTCGCAAATAAAAGATCCAGGTCTTTCGGTCTGCACTGACATCCCAGGTATGAGCGAGACATGGGAGAATCTCTCCCTGTTCACCCCGCTGAACCAACCCGTCAAAGACATGGCTGGTAACAAAGGATTCAGCTAGTAGATTAATGTACAGCGGATCAAGCGCATGAAGCTGTTGGCGCAGGGGCAACCGAAGCGTATCAATCTGCTCATTATTGGTGCCGGCTTCCGTATGATGTCCTGAATACCCAAGCAACCACTGGTTTAGATGATCCTGCATGATTGTTGAACTGGAGAATGCGCTCACCTGCTCGGCAGCTTCCTGTAACTCCCGGCGATTCATGGCCTGCATCATATATTCTGCGGCGATTTGATCAGCCGGAACAAGCAAGGTCAGTGAAGAACGCCGACCCCGGCCACGCTGGGAAACCCAACGAATCCAATCATGGGCAACCATCTTTTTGACAATCGTTAACGTATTGCGGTGTGTACAATTTAGCAACTCAGCGAGATCGGCGAGTGTAAGTTCATGTTCTGTATGGTGACCGTAATGACGATGTAACAGCAGATATTGCTGATGTAATTTCAAGTGTTGATTCCCTCCTGGAGGTGAACTCTGACGTATTCCTCTAAAATAAGAAGTTTTGTCGATTTTAATTTCTATTTATATTCCTATTTTATCATCTAGAATATAGCATAGAAAGGTTAATGGAGGTTTTTCCCATGATTGATAAAATAATGGCTTCACCGCAACGCGCTCTAATCACGCTACTGTCTGCATGGATGTTGGCGATCATTCACCAGTATTTATTCTATGGTAATGAGATTGGCGTATCGTATCCTATCTTTGTAATTCTCTTTTATGTGTTCATGTATCTGTTTGCAAGGGATCGCATGAGGTCTTTCAAGTTCATTGATGCTTTTGTAGCGGCTGTAGTGCTATTGTTGTCGCTAACGTTTCTGTTATACGACAATGAACCGCTGTATGTTCTTAATTTTCTGGTCATACCTGGCGTAGTTATCTTACATATGACGTATCTGATGGGCAGAAAACAGAAGCAGTGGTGGGAGATTGGCTTGATTGGTACGGCTATTGACCACTTGCTGCCTCAAGCCATACGTCATTGGGGGACTGTTGCTGCTATTGCTGTGAGAGCAGGCGGGCGTGGCATGGGCAAATCCCAGAAAACAGTTGTTTTCAAAGTACTCATTGGTCTTGTGGCGTCCTTGCCTATCCTCATTGTTGTCGTCGCATTACTGTCCTCTGCTGACGGGGTCTTTGATCAGTATTTAGCCGGTTTTCCGGAGTGGCTGAATCAATTGGCTTTTACTCCAGGGATACCGAGAATCATCTGGATTGTCATCGCAGGTGTATTGCTGTTTGGTTATGTATGGGGATTTGTACAGCCAATGCAATATGAGGCAGAGAAGAGAGTGAACGCACATTGGAAAAATGGAGCAGCATCCACGGTTGATAAGCGTGATCACACCTATATATTCTCTCCTGTGGACCCGGCCACTGAAGGTCAGGTTACCAATAAGATTACACCCGAGCCCGAACGCACTCCGGTTCAGCGGGAACCATTCAGATTGGACCCCATCATTGTGGGGACGATGCTGATTGTCATTAACTGTGTGTACGTTTTGTTTGTACTTGTACAGTTTTCGTATCTGTTTGGTGCAGGAGAGGGGCATCTTCCGGTAGATCTGTCTTACGCAGATTATGCGAGAAGTGGATTCGCAGAGTTAATTCTCGTCACAGGTATTAACTTCTTTATTCTTATTGTTGCTTTGCAGTATACCCGTTCGAGTGGCAAAACGGGTTCCATCGTGCATCAGGTACTTCTCTTGATTCTAGTCAGTTGTTCAGCAATTATGTTGTATTCCGCGTTTATGCGCCTGAATCTTTATGAGCAGGCATATGGATATACGTACATCCGCTTCCTGGTACACGCATTCATGATCTTCCTCGCACTCCTGTTGCTGATTGCTGGCCTTCGTATACGGTACACGTCAATACCGCTGATCCGCTGGTATATTGTGCTGGCGCTCACTGCATATGTTGCTGTCAATTATGTGGGCATGGATAAACGGATTGCCGAGCTGAATATTGAACGTTATCATCAGACTGGCAATATTGATGCAACCTATCTGGCAAGTCTGTCGGCAGATGCAGTTCCGTTACTTCGAGAGTTTGCCCAGGAGGAGTATCCGGATCTTCAGAGGGAAATGCTGGAACGTCAAGCCTACCTGGACGAGGATGCATCAGATCGTTCATGGCCTTCTTATAACGTGGCGAGACACCGAGCTGAACTAGAAATGTCCAAATTGAGAACGGAATAGCTGAATAGTAGTTGTTTTCACGTACGGATTTATGCAAAAACAATATGTAAGTGTTATAATATAAAAACTAACCTATAAAGGGGGTGAATCCCTTGTTTGAACTGCAGGAGTTATTACCATATTTATTTTCGATTGGACTCATCTTCACCGTCAGTTATGCCTATATTGCCCATCTTCATTGTGGCATGACAGAGTACTGGATGGAAGGTGGCGCCGGTGGTGGACTTGAACCTGTACTTCCCGCCCTGTGTTTGGACAGACAGCATAGACAGGAAGACTGGAGTCGCATGATTAGACGAAGAGAAGCGCCCGATGAAGATGAACCAGATTGTCATTCCTCGTTGAACGATTGGTCAACAAATCAACGAGGAGGATATATATGGAACATAAGACTAACAAGGGATTCACTTTTAGATCGGGCAAGGGACGGATCTATGGCCTGATTGTCATTTTGTTTGCAGTCATGCTGCTTGCCGGATGCAGCAACAACGTGTCGGAGATTACTTCATCGACACCGGGATTTTTTAATCACTACATTGTATTTCCACTGTCGTATCTGATTCAGCATATTGCTACCATATTTAACGGAAGCTACGGGGTCGCGATTATTGTAATTACGCTGGTCATTCGTTTAGCACTGTTGCCCTTGATGATGCGTCAAGCCAAGTCCCAGCAGGGAACACGAGTCATCATGAACGCCATGAAACCCGAGATGGATGCGCTCAAGAAAAAATATGAAGGCAAAAATGATCCTGCTGATAAGCAAAAGCTGTCTCAGGAAACGATGGAGCTATACAAGAAACATAAGTTCAATCCGCTGAATATTGGTTGCTTGCCGATGCTCATTCAGCTACCTATACTTTCAGGTATTTACACAGCCATCCGACTTACACCGGAGTTGTCCTCCCACTCCTTCCTGTGGTTCAAACTGGGAGCGCCGGACTACGTACTCGCTGTGGTGGTCGCGGTCATATATCTGATTCAAGCCAAGGTATCACAAGCAAATATGGCGCCTGAGCAGCGAAAACAGTTCGCCATTATGGGTTATCTCTCCCCATTGATGATGGCATTCTTTTCTCTTACAGCTCCGGCAGCGATGCCGCTCTACTGGACAGTTGGGGGTTCATTCCTGGTACTACAGACATTATTGTTCCGCAAAATGTACCCGATGGAGCACCCACAGGAGCCTGTGGTTGTGGAAGTAAGTAAGAAAAAGAATAAAAAATCCAGCTCCGCCAAACCTTCTCGGAAACCGGCAAAGTCTTAATAAATTTGGTTGCAGGTGACAAGAGAAACATGGTGACTACGTAATCTTGTTAAATACAATAAACATGATGAAGAAGCCTGATCCATATGGATCAGGCTTCTTTTTTGTACTATCAGGTGTTCCTTTTTAGTTTTTTACGAAAGCGGATGGAAAGCATAACGTCCACTGCCTGTTCCCCAATATCACTTAATGATATATACTTACCTGATCAAATGTGATATTGATAATCAATATCAATTATTGAGTGATGTATACATTGGAAAAAGTGAAACGAGGAGTGCGGATAGATGCAAGAGGAAGAAGCAAGACAGGGATTTACACCGGAGATGATTGATATGATGGCCAGTATCTGGACACGTTCGATTATTACATTAATAGATGTACGCTTTCAGAATGTAGCGTCACAATACCCGTTAGAGCAATATAAAATGCCTAGTAGCATGTTTATCTATTCATATGGGGGTGAAGCGCAAATCCAACTGAATGAAACCACATTTGCAATGGAACGCTTCGGTTTAGTTCACGGCGGGAAGGGGAGCCTGCTCAGTATTACGCCTAAAGAGGAGATGGTGAAGACCTTTATGGTGTTTTATAGAGCAGAATCACCTCTCTTTTTCAAGAAACATCTGCAACAATTACTGGAGCAAGTAAATCCATTTGTTCAACAGTTTGGTTATACGCCAAGTAATCCCATCTTGCTACGTGATTGGTTCCAACGAATGATGAATGGCTGGAAACGTGGCAAAGCGATGGATCAGCTACAGGCCAAAAGTTTTCTATATCAATTGATTCATGAGGTGTACAGGGATTTGGGGGGTGGTGAGATTCGGTATCTCCAGCCAGATCCAGCCTGTTCTGCCAAGGTATATCTCGATAAACATTACAGGGAGCCGATTATGTTTCAACAAATTGCCGATATGTTTGGGATCAGTGGTGGACAATTGACGCGTTTGTTCAAAAAAAGGGAAGGGATGAACTTACAGGAGTATCTCATTCAGAGAAGGATTGAAGCTGCCTGTCATGACTTGAAACATACAGAAGCGACAGTTAAAGAAATCGCAACAGGAGCTGGTTTCACAGATGAGAAAAACCTGTTCCGCATGTTTAAGAAGCATTACAAGATGACACCAAGTGATTATCGGAAAATAAACGCACTATCCATGCAGGTTGATGGTATTGATAATGATTCTCATCTCCCTTACGATGAGAGGGAACTAGCGAGTCTAGTCAAGTCTTATAGAGATGGGGAATCAACGATGTTTGGAACATTAAGAAGTAAAGAAATGATTTTGGCGGCGGCGATAAGCATGATGCTCTTATTGACGGCATGTACGTCGGGGACGCCAGCGAATAATGGGGGAACGGCAAATACAACACCTGCGCAGACACAGCAGGCGACACAACAAGAAGGGTCGGAGACAAAAGCTTCAGAAGCAGTCTCGCAGACCAGAACGATATCCACAGTTAAGGGTGATGTTGAGGTACCTAACAACCCTCAGCGAGTTGTAGTCGATTATTTGGTTGGTGATGTGGTAGCCCTAGGTGTAACTCCTTTAGGTGTGGCTAGAGCTGCACGGGGAGAGACAGAGCCTGTTTATGCTAACCAGATTACAGACTCCATAAAAGTAGCCATGGAGCCGGAAGATATCATGACGCTTGAGCCGGATCTTATCATTTTGGCATGGAGTGATGAGTCGTATGATGATTTATCCAAAATTGCCCCCACCATTTATGTTCCCTATGGTGATATGACTACAGAAGAGCGGATACAATTTATTAGCGATGTTTTGAACAAACAGGAAGAGGCTAAGGATGTTTTGAATGCTTATACCGGAAAAATTGAAGAAGCAAAGCTAGCTTTTCAGAATGCGGGCCTATCCGATGTAACCATTACGGTTGGAGAATTCAGTGATAAAAGTAACTACATAGCTGGAGCCAAGCATGCCGTTGGCGAGCTTGTTTACGATGAACTTCAATTGCAGGCACCTTCCAAAGTCCAAACGGATATTATCGATGCAGATAAATATTGGGGCGATGTCTCCATGGAAGTATTACCCGCTTACTCTGGGGATTATATGATCTTCTTAGGAGATGGAAACGTTGCTTCTGATAATGCAGTGTGGAATGCCATACCTGCTGTGCAACATGATCGGATCGTAAAGGTAGATTCTTCGCTATCTTGGTCCACCGACGTAATGACTTCCAGTGCATTGATTGATTATATTGTTAGTCAATTGCTAGCATTAGCTAAATAAGAGTTAGAACGGAATTTTAATTGAGCACTCCAAATTTTCAAACATGACCAGTCGAATTTATGGACGTTACTATCCATATTCGTTTGGATTGTAAATAGGTGATGAAAGGGAAACGAGATGAAAAGCAAGCCTGAACAAAAACGCCGTGGGGCGATGAACTTCACCATGTACATGGTAATAGGGCTTGGATTAACGGTTCTCATGTCGGCGGCATCCATTATGTTTGGTGCTGCTGATATGAGGTTAGCAACGGTATGGGAGGCTATTTTCCGATTTGATCCAATGCTCACTGAACATCAAATTATTCAAACCATGCGTCTCCCGCGTACCGTAGCTGATCTGATCGTTGGGTGCAGCCTTGCGGTATGTGGCGCTATCATGCAGGGGACAACGCGTAATCCGCTGGCCGACTCCGGGCTGATGGGGATTAGCTCTGGCGCAGCATTTGCAATTGCACTATGCCTGGCCTTTCTGCCGGGTTATTCGTATTGGCAGATGATGTTGTTCGCTTGTCTGGGAGCAGCGATCGCCACCGGTATGACTTACTTTACCGCGTCACTGGGCAATCGCGGAATGACGCCTCAGCGGCTTGTACTGGCAGGTCTGTCTATTTCAATGTTGTTTGGCGCACTCAGTCAGTACTTGGCAATCAATTATGATTTGGGGCGAGCATTGACATTCTGGACGGCGGGTAGCACAGCGGGGGTCAAATGGGGAGAATTGCTGATTATCTCACCGCTCTTTGTTGGTGGTATACTTCTGGCACTGGCGCTGTCCCCTTCCGTTACATTGCTCAGTTTGGGAGATGATGTGGCAAGTGGACTCGGCATTCGTAGCGGACTGGTCAAGATTTTGTCGACAATTATTGTACTTGTGCTGACTGGATTGGCTGTTGTTGTCGTTGGCCCTGTTGGTTTTGTGGGTCTGATCACCCCGCATATTGTGCGATATATGGTAGGTGTCGACTATCGATACATTATTCCGGCAGCGGCTTTATATGGTGCGTTGCTGACCGTATCGGCCGATTTGGCTGGACGTTTGATCAATAAACCGTTCGAAACGCCGATTGCCATTATATTTTCTATCATTGGTGTGCCGTATTTTCTCTTCTTGGCTCGAAGACAAAGGAGGGAATATGAATGATCAAGCGGCGTTATACGATGAAACGAGGCATTATCATCAATGTAGTGCTTATGGTGCTCATACTTGTGTTTGCGATCATTAGCATGAATTCTGGCAAAATGAATCTTTCACCGCTAGAAGTGCTGAACGTTCTCATAGGAAACGGTACCGATAAGCAAAATCTAATTGTGTTTGATTTTCGTTTGCCACGAATTGTACTTTCGATTTTGGTAGGTCTGGGAATGGGAGCGGCGGGGGTCGTGATGCAGAGTTTGCTGCGTAATGACATGGCTAGTCCGGGAACACTGGGAATTAGTTCGGGATCGGGTTTGTTTGTCCTGTTCTTCGTTGTATTCATTGCATCCACAGGCAAGAGTTCCTTTATTGCTCTGCCTCTGTTGGCTTTTGTTGGCGGACTATTGGCAGCGGGTTTGATCTTCTTATTATCGTATCGCCGCGGACGAGACATCTCGCCAATCGGTTTGATCTTGACCGGGGTCGCGTTAGGAAGCGGGTACGGGGCGCTGACGACCTTCTTGACACTCAAGCTGGATGATTCGCAGATGAACTTCATGCTGTATTGGCTGGCAGGAAGCCTATGGGGCGATGATTGGGGTTATATTTCCATACTGACACCATGGGTCTTGATCTTACTCGGCTATATTTTTTACAAGGCTCGCATACTGAATGCCCTCCATTTGGGCAATCAGACAGCACAGGGGCTTGGTGTTTCCGTGAAGCGACAGTTCTTGGGGTTGTCAATCGCTGCTGTTGCTTTATCCTCTGGCAGTGTAGCTGTGGGAGGCAGCTTCTTTTTCGTTGGATTGATCGCTCCGCATATGGCCAGAAAACTGGTCGGTCCCGATCACAAATTGCTCATTCCGGCTGCCAGCTTGGCTGGGGGACTAGTCGTGGTGTTGGCTGACACGATTACGCGCACGGTTAGCCTCGTAGGAGATGTGCCAACAGGAATCGTTATTACAGTTATTAGTGTTCCATATTTTCTTTATTTACTAGCAAAAGCCAAATAACACAATCAATAATATAGTCGGAATTTTTTGTGGAAAACGGCTTGGCAGGACTGTGCGCTGCATTTTAAAGCAGAATGCACGATATCAAAAGTTCAAACATCGAAGTTACCCTGTGTTACCGCTATGCTTCTTAAACAATAGCTATAGAAAAAGATGCCATTACGAAGATATCGTATTGGCATCTTTTGATTTTTTCTAATTATTCGCTAGTCAAGTGGATTACTAGAAAATTACATCAGGATTTATATGGCAGGTTCATCCGACAGCTGAAAACGGGAAACGAAATACCAGATGAGCTCGCGACGTGAGGATACCTTGGTTTTGGCGAAAATGGATTTTAAATGATCCTGAACCGTGTAGACGGAAATATGCATCGCAGCAGCAATTTCCTTGGACGAATAGCTACGTAGAACATATCCGAGCAGTTCCCGCTCTCGACTGGATAATCCATGGCTTTCAGCGAGCAAGGGCAGCAAATCCTGTGGCATCGCCTGCTCCAAACGGATAGCAATCTGATCCGGCCCTTTAAGCTGTTGCATAAGACTAGCATGAAGTATGAGGTAACGCCCATCCGGAAGTTGGATGCAAACTTTGGAGGGTGATTCGGGAGCGATCTGAGTATCCACGACCAGTTCTGCCCGATTCTTGCGCTGCAGGTGGGAACTCACTGCACGTACCGGACGGGGCAGAACATCAGGCCCTACATGTTCCAGCATGCGCAATTGGGACAGCCAATATTGAGCGGAGGCGTTCAGGGATAAGAGCTGGAACGTGTCTGAGGTGATCAAAATTCCGGGTTCCTCGGGACTTTCACTCGTGATCTCATCGATCAGTGTCAAGCTCGTGGACCGCAGCATCGATGCAATAGAAGCGGTCCAGGACTGAATCATCAACCGCTCCTCCTCTGTAAAGACAGCACTTTCTGTCTTACGATATAGGGTCAGATATCCCCAGCAAGCGTCTCCACTAACCAATACAACACGTAGTTCATCACCGAACCCCGCTGGCTGAAGAATGTTGATATATCGAGGGCTTTGTTCAAGCTGTAAGTTGGACGTATGAAGTGTAGCTGTATGCTCACCGCTGCGAATTAATTCAGCGTATTTATGTATATCTTCTTCCATGTATTCATTGATGAATAACCGATCATGAATGGCCTCAATGCCATCTTCTGTCACGGCTCCTGTGGAGAGAAGAGTCAGAGGATCAACGGTAGTGAAACAGTATGCATCGTAAGGTATAACCGTATGGATCTGCTTGAGAACAGCTTCCCGATAGGTATGTGAGGTCCAGGTTCCTTTTTCAAGAGAAGTGATAAGTCTGTGGTTCCGATCAATACGTGATGTCAACAAGATTACTCCTCTCTCTGTGCGCATATCCCAATGTTCTGGGATTGTAGGCTCGCCGTATCCTTCTATAATGAAATTAGACGAACAACGAGTCAAGTCTAACTTCAATTCAAGAGGAGTGCGGTGTCCATGAATCACAATCTATCACCGATGAGCTGGGAAACAGCAGATGTTCATCGTTACGAACAATCGATAGCCCTGAAAATTCCGGGTTATTCTCATATGCATGATCTAATGGAACGGCTGCTTTCAGCATCATTTGCGAATAACAACGATATTCATATCCTTGTTGCCGGTGCGGGAGGGGGAAAAGAGATTGCTCTGCTCGGATCACGTCATGCCGGTTGGACATTGACTGGAGTAGATCCATCACAGCCCATGCTGCAACTTGCTGAGAAACGAGTCACGGAAGCGGGCATCGGTTCCAGAGTGAAACTGCAACCTGTCACGGTTGAAGAATTGCCGGAGGATATTGTATATGATGGGGCGACAAGCATGCTCATGTTACATTTCCTTCAGGGGATGGAGGCCAAGAGAACGTTTCTGACCAGCCTCGCAGCTAGACTTAAACCGGGTGCACCACTGATCATTGCGGCTGTAAATGCCGATCTTCGTTCACCTGCACATCCAATCATGATGCAAGCTTGGAAGGATCACATGTTGAGTGTGGGCGTCCTTCCTGAAGAGTGGGAGCGCTTTGCTGCTTCCCTGGGCCGTGAATCCGATCCAATATCCTCTGAAGAGATGACTCAGCTACTGACCGAATGCGGTTTCTCACATATTACACGTTACTTCGGGGCGTTCTGGGTGGAGGGGTATTATGCAATTCGAAACTAGCGTGAAGCCTATTAAAGATCAGATCTGGGTGGTTGGTGGTTATGGTCAAGTGGGGCAGATGATATGTACTCAACTGGGGAAATTGTTCCCGGGTAAAGTATGGGCTGCGGGTACACGCATGAACCGTGCGGAAGAGTTCAGCAGGTCTACAGGTGGTGCTGTGCTACCGCTTCAACTGGATGTAACAAAACCTGTGGAGCCATCCATGTTACGGCCTGTGAAGCTGGTCATCATGTGTGTGGATCAGAGCGATACCCGGTTTGTTGAAGCCTGCGCACAAGCCGGAACCGATTATATTGATATTTCTGCAAAATATGATTTTCTCGCTCAGGTTGAACAGCTCCACACCAAAATGCAACGTTCCCAATCGACCGCGATCCTCAGCGTTGGATTATCACCTGGAGTGACTAATTTGCTTGTGCGCGAAGCGACCATGCATATGGATCAGGTGGAGGAAGCAGACATTACCGTAATGCTGGGACTTGGAGAGAAGCACGGAAAAGCTGCCGTGGAGTGGACCGTTGATCAGATGAATGCCACTTACCAAGTGATGCAAAAGGGCAAACCTGCTGAGGTACAAAGTTTCGGAGATGGCAAAAGGATTGATTTTGGAGCAAAACTTGGGCAGCGGAAGGCCTATCGATTTAACTTTTCGGATCAGCACGTGGTTGCTCGGACGTTACGTATACCAACTGTATCTACCAGACTCTGTCTGGACTCCCGCTTGATCACAAGATCCATGGCAATCTCCAAACGTGCAGGGTTGTTTTCGCTACTGCGTATCCCGTCTATTCGAAGTGGAGCGGTTAAGGCATTTGGCTTTATTCCTGGAGGAGAGCCAATGTACGCGGTCAAGGTCGATGCCCTAGGTTGGGAAAATGGTGAGCAAATCCGCGTCGAACAACTACTGGTCGGCGCAAAGGAAGCAGATGCAACAGCGGCCGTGGCAGCAGCCGTGGCGGAACGCGTATATAGAACGGAGTCAGAGTTGCCACATGGTGTGTTTCATATTGAACAGTGTCTCTCTCTGCAAGACATTCAGGATGCACTTCATACGCCACTAAAGGTGACGACCAAGATCACCTAGTTTCATGCTCTTTTGCTGGGAACCTTCGATCTGCTATGATGGAACAATAATCATGGCATGAATGGAGGGAGATCATGAACTGCGTTGCTGTATTACCTTATTACAAAGTACAGAGAGAAGTGACGGGTCTCGCCCAAGAGATTGAGATGAATGCCCGTTCCATGATTCTGTATTCAGATAAAATCGTGACAAAATACCGCGAGTTCAACATCACGGAAGTGTTTGACATGTCATTTCGCCGTATGGGTGATGAAGGTGGATTTTTCTATTTGCACACAAGCACAGGAGTATATCCATATATGGTCGAGATCGACCCCAAACCTTTTATACAACATTTCAGAAAGATGACGATTCAAAAATTAAAATGACTTGACCTTGCCGTTACGTGAAGGCTTACCCTCGGATATGGAAAGAACCATAACCAATTCAGAGGAGCCGTGAATGTAATGAGTATACTGATTCAGCAAGCTACGATCCTAACGATGAAAGATGCCGATGCCCCCTTTACGGGGGATATTCGTGTTGAGGGTGATCGCATTACGCAGATTGCTGATCACATTGTGCCTCACCCCCAAGATGAGATTATCGATGGACGCAATAAGGTTGCCATGCCAGGACTGATTAATGCCCACCAACATACACCGATGAGTCTGCTCCGGGGATTTTCGGATGATCTGAAGCTGATGGACTGGCTCGAACGCAAAATGCTGCCTGCTGAAGCACGGATGAACCCGGAAGACATCTATTGGGGTGCCAAGTTATCCATTGCCGAGATGATCCGTTCGGGTACCACTGCGTTTGCGGATATGTACATTCATATGAATGAGATTGCAGAAGCGGTTAAACAAACGGGTATGCGGGCATCGCTTACACGTGGAATGGTATTCATGGAGGATGATGGGGGACGCAGATTGCAGGAGGCGATCGATCTTGTACAACGTTGGTCTGGAGCGGCCGATGGGCGGATTACAACCATGTATGGACCCCACTCACCCTACACTTGTCCCATGGAACCGTTACGTGAAGTCATTGCTCTGGCTGTCAAGGAGGATATCCCGCTACATATTCATTTGGCTGAGACGAAGGAAGAAGTTGTGAAGATTCGTGAGCGCTATGGCATGACACCGACAGAGTATCTGGAAGAGGCGGGTATGTTCGAACAGGCACATGTGTTGCTTGCGCATGGTGTGCACCTCAATCGAAGGGACATCGGCAGATTGAAGGGCATGCGCGGCGGTGTAGCACACAATCCAGTCAGCAATCTGAAGCTGGGGTGTGGAATTGCTCCAATTACCGAGATGTTGGCTCAGGGAATCAACGTGGGAATCGGAACGGATGGAGCGGGAAGTGCCACAACCGTGGATATGTTCGAGGAGATCAAAGCCGCGACCTGGCTACAAAAGCTGGACTATAGCGATCCCACTCGCTTGCCAGCCAAGGACGTACTAAGCATGGCTACACGCGGAAATGCTAGTCTGCTTGGTCTACAGGATGACGTAGGGATGCTTGAGGTGGGTCGCAAAGCTGATCTGATCCTGATCGATCTGGCGAAACCACATCTTCAACCGGTACATGAGGTAGAATCGTTACTGGCTTACAGCGTAAATGGGGCGGACGTGGACACCACGATCGTGAATGGCCAGATCCTCATGAGAGGCAGAAAGCTGCTCACGATCGATGAGGATGAACTTTACCGTGAGGTGAAGGTTAGAGCCAAACGGATTGTTGAGGGAATTTAATTTTAGGTGAATATGATGCGAACTGGAAAATGATTTGTGTTCAAAACGCTATGGAGGCATACTCCATGGCGTTTTTTGTCGAATTACAACTGGAAATAGTTCCATAGTCCTGTTCAGAATCGGTTCAGAATGACTCGTTATACTGAGCATGTAGTTGTTCAAATTTGAAATGTATACGAGGAGGAACATGAATTGAAGGGGAAACAAAACAAAAAACGGCTTAAGCCGATATTGAAAAAAAGCATGTTGACTGCACTCGGGCTGACCATTGCATTGCCTATAGGTGGAGCGCTTCCACAAGCTAACGCAGGAGAGATTGGTCCGGAGATTAAGATTTCACAACCTGTTCTTAACGATGGCATTAACTGGTTAAGTTATTCATCGGCACAAGATAATCCTTCTTTTGTGCCCGAAGTGCCTATTGAGGTAACCACCAATAATATCATCAGAATCAATCTAAGTACACAATTTCGATCCGATGAGTATAGCCCGCCTACAGCCAGCTCAAGTGATAACAGCATCGCTGAGGCGTATGTAGAAACGAGACAGGATGAGAATATGACAACGCCTGTCAGTACATTGGTGGTTATTCCTCGCCAAAGCGGCAAAATCAACATCGAATTGAAAGCGAATTATATGATCTCTGGTGCACCAGAGACTGTTACGGATAACATTGAACTTTACATTAGTAAAAAAGGGGATGTAAATGCAGACGGAAAAGTGAATTCTTTGGATGCCGTAGACCTTTTCAATTATATTCGTAACATGATGACTCGCCGCAGCTTTTCTTATGTAGAGATGAACCGAATGGATGTAGATCGTAATACGGAACCCACTCTGGGGGACATGGATGCTTTGTTAATAGGATACAAAGGCAAAACACTTGGTGGAAAAAACAATGACTATGTGTTGACCTTTAAGCAAGTAGATGATGCGCCGTATGTACTAAATGGTGAATTGAAGAATGCCATGTTAATTGGAAATGAAATTGGCGTTAGTCATTATATAATGGATATTGATTACAATGATTACATTAATACTCCTTCTTACCAGTGGTACCGCGCAACAGAAGCTTCGAGAGAAGATATGGTGCCAATCGAGGGGGAAACAGGAGCAAAGTATACCGTTAAAGATGAGGACGAAGGTTATTATCTTGTGCTCGAAGTTATTACTCAGTCCACTTGGGACTCGAATACGGAGCCTAGAAAAGTATACATTGTTGGAAAAGAAAAAATACAACGCCTTGATTAATTCAATTTTTTATTTTAGATAACGAATAACAATACATTTTCTATCTTTACCATACGATCTATCAATTGATACAGACATGGAGGCTATCACATGTTTCAACCGAAAAAGAAACGTCCTAGAATCAGAAAAACAATGTCAGGTCTGATCGCACTGACATTACTCTCTTCACTCATATTGCCAAATGTAGCTGGAGCAGAACCGGTAGAACCATCACAAGTACAATTTGCAAATGTGAGCGTACAGGCAGGGCAGACCGTTCATGTACCTGTTGCATTGAAGAAGCCCTATTTCGGGGTGAAAGCTTATAATATGCAGATTGATTATGATACGTCTGCACTGGAAATTGTTCGGATCACGCCTAAATCTGTCAACGTCATCAGCACATCCCCAAATGAAGATGGTGTAGCAGACTTCCAGTACCAAATTAATAATGCGGAAGGCTGGGTACGGATCATCTGGGTTGATTTTACTGGGGGTGACCACTCAATTGTAGATGAAACCCAATTATTTGATATGGAAATCAAAGCCAAAAGCAATGCGGCGCCTGGAACGAAACAGCTATCCGTAGATCAAACTGATTCAGAACATTGGCATTTTACAAATGTAGAACACAATAGTGGTGCTCAGTTGTCTGGTGGAACAATCACAATTACAGCAGCAAATTCAGGTGGCGACAATTCTGGTTCGACACCTACACCGAATCCTGGTAACTCTTCAGGTGGAGGAGGAGGAAGTGTATCACCAACTTCACCAGTCGTTACCCCAGTTCCATCGACTCCGGCGGTAACTAAAGGTGTAGACATCTATGTGAACGGTCAGAAACAGGAACAGTCTGCTACGGCTAGCACATCAACGGTAAACAATCAGGTTACCACCACGGTTCATGTGGATAATGACAAAGTCATCAATCAGATTGGAAGTGGACTAAAAACGCTTCTGCTGCCTATTACAGGTACTGGCAAGGGTGCGGTCGTTGGTGAACTGAACGGCAAGTTGGTCAAAACAATGGAAGGAAGTAATGCCGAAGTTGTCATTCAGACTGATAGCGGTACGTACACACTTCCAGCTAACCAGATTCAGGTGGATCAGATTCTGAACCAATTCGGAAGCACGGTTCCATTGGAAGATATCACAATCCAAATCGCTATTGTGCCTAGTGCCACATCTAAACAAACAGCAATTCAGGCTGCAGCGGGTAAGCTGGAGAACACAACGGTGATCGCAGCTCCGATTGATTTTGAAGTAAAAGCGATCTGGAATGGACAGCAAGTTAATGTAGATCGTTTCAACTCTTATGTAGAGCGCTCCATTACTTTGCCAGAAGGTGTCGATGGTTCAAAGATCACGACAGGAGTTGTGCTTCAGCCAGATGGCAGCCTTCTGCATGTACCGACAAAGGTTATCAAAGGTAACGTGCAAGATTCTGCTATTATTAACAGCTTGACGAACAGCACTTACGCTCTGATCTATCATCCGGCAACTTTCAGCGATGTATCAAGTCACTGGAGTCGGGATGACGTACAGGATCTGGCATCTCGTCTGATCGTACAAGGTACCGGTGAGAACGTGTTTGCGCCAGACCGGAGTATTACACGGGCAGAGTTTACGGCTGTTCTGTTAAGAGGTTTGGGGCTGCACTCCCCGCGCAGTACAGAAGCGGCGTCGTTCACAGATGTGAAGACTGGTAGCTGGTATGAGGATGAGGTTCAGACGGCTGTGTCCTACGGCCTAATCTCAGGTTATGCTGACGACAGCTTCCGTCCGAATAGCGAAATTTCTCGTGCTGAAGCGCTGACTATTGTGTCACGTGCGATGAAAATGGTCGGTCTGGCACAGGCCGACGCGTCAGAGACAACAAGTCTGCTTAGCACATATAGCGATAGCGCTAAAGTACAGGCTTGGGCAGCAGAGCCAGTTGCATCCGCGATTAAACAAGAGCTGGTACAAGGTGCTGATGGCAAACTGATGTCCGATGCAGACATTAGTCGTGCGCAGTCGGCAGCGATTGTGAAAAGGCTGCTGGCAAAAGCGGGATTAATCTAAACTTTATAAGTTGAACTAAAGATTATTTACACTGACACTACGACGACAGAATAACCTTCCAATCGCTGTTATCCCCAGATTTTTTGAATCCCTTTTCCGAAGGTGAAAATCCGGGGATAAAGGCGAACGCTTCGCTTTTTCAGGTTTTTTCTGTCTTCTCCGTTATCGTGTAAATGATTAGTTTAACTTATATTATCAAATGCAATAACGAAATAAGACAACCCGAGTCCTTATATCTAAGGATTCGGTTTTTTTGTATATAGTTCTTTTGAACAACCTCTTATAGGTGCAATGGTCCAGTTCATTATCAGTTCATACTGATTTGTTACGATATGAACATCAAATAGATAGATATCGTGCATGATCAGGAGAGGAAGAGATCCATATGAAAATACTAGAGGTTAAAAATGTGAAGAAATCATACACCTTATATGGAAAAGAAAGAGTTCCGGTACTCCACGGTTTGAACTTAAGTTTTGAGACAGGGGAATTTGTCTCCATCCTCGGTGAATCTGGCTGTGGTAAGTCGACACTGATGAATATCATTGGTGGTATGGACTCCGACTATGAAGGGGACGTCGTTGTTCGTGGCAAGAACTTAAGTGCCATGACAGAGAAGGAAATGGATGATTATCGGAAGAATAATATCGGCTTTGTCTTTCAAAATTTCAATCTGATCCCGCATCTGTCTGTCCTCGAAAATGTAACGATTGCGATGCAAATGACGGATACCAATGAGAAGGATCGCAACCAACGTGCTGTTGATATATTGACAGAGGTGGGACTGAAGGATCATCTGAACAAACGTCCCAACCAGTTATCTGGCGGTCAGAAGCAACGGGTTTCCATCGCACGGGCATTATCCAACAATCCGGATATTATTCTTGCAGATGAACCGACGGGTGCTCTGGATAGGGAAAACGGAGATCAAATCCTCGCTCTGCTCGACAGTATAGCCAAAAAGGGAATGCTGGTGATTGCCGTAACTCACTCGCAGAAAGTCGCTGACTCCGGTACACGGATTGTGAAGGTTGAAGAGGGGCGTATTAGTGACGATATTCACCTGAAAGATCCTTCTACGGCTGTTTACGAGAGTGGTCAGGATTCTTCCCGGAGCCTGAGCTTGCTTGCTTCATTCAAGATGGCACTTAAAAATATGAAACTCAACGGCAAGCGTAATGTACTGGTAGCATTGGGTGGATCTATAGGTATATTAAGTGTCCTCCTGATGCTCTCCTTGGGGAATGGAATAACAACATATATGAATGACGAAATCAATTCAAGTATGGACCCTTTGCTCGTGGATATAACAAAGCCGAGTGAAGAAGCCAAGGACATGCAAGGTCCCGAAGCCTTGATGGCGCCAGGTGAACCGTTCACCAAAGCTGATGTAGAGACGATTCGCAATTTTCCTAATGTGGATCATGTAGAGACAATTACGACCATTACAGGCAAATCCACTATGGTGAATGAAAAACAAAGTGTAGGACTCACACAGTTAACAACGTTAACGGATGCTTTTGATCCAGCATTGATGACAACTGGTGTTCTGCCGGTAGAAAATCAGATGCTGTTACCTCTCGATACAGCGAAACAATTAAGCGGAAATGATCAAGCTGAAACCATGATCGGCAAGTCCGTGTTTTTATATATCAATGAGATGGATAGTAATAATAAACCAGTGACTTTGGAGAAAGAAGTAACGATCTCAGGGATCTATGAAGCGGCAGATCCACGCTCTCCAATGCAACAATCCCCGGGATACATCTCATCAGAGACGTTGGAGCAAATGTATGCCGACGAAGGAATAACAATCGGGCCAATTCAAGTTAACGCCTATGCAACCGATATGAAATATGTAAATGATATCAATGAAGCTGCAGTGGATGCTGGCTTCGCAGGCTCCCAAATGGCCAAGGTCATGGAGAATATCACCACATATGTAAGTATGGCTTCCATTGTACTCGCGGGTATTGCAGGTATTTCGTTGATCGTATCCGGTATTATGATACTGGTAGTACTCTATATTAGTGTCGTGGAACGGACGAAGGAGATTGGAATACTTCGGGCAATTGGAGCAAGAAAGAAAGATATCAAGCGAATATTCTTCTCCGAATCTGCCTTATTAGGCGTATTTAGTGGTATTATTGCGGTAATCTTTGCAGTGATCATTAGTTATGTGTTAAACATTCTTTTGGACAATGCGTTTGGAGCCAAACTCATTAATCTCTCGGGATATTATATCTTGTTTGGGATCGTGGTAAGTACAGCGATTAGTATCGTTGCCGGTTTGATGCCATCATCAAAAGCGGCGAAGCTGGACCCGATGGAATCCTTACGATACGAATAAATATCAATTTTGGAAAGGATAATGGCTACATGAACACAATTCTGGTGGTGGACGATGATTCCCATATCCGCAAATTGATCCGAATCTATCTTGAAAAGAATCAATTTTCCGTGCTGGAAGCACCAGACGGTCAAGAGGCGTTAGATATCCTCTCGCATACAAAAGTTGATCTGGCGATTGTGGATGTGATGATGCCGCGAATAGACGGTATTGAACTGACGGAAGATATCCGGTCTTATCTGGATATTCCCATCCTGATGGTGACTGCCAAGGGAGAATCCAAGGACAAAGTCAGAGGATTTAATGCCGGGTCAGACGATTACCTGGTTAAACCGTTTGATCCTGTGGAGTTAATCCTGCGTGTAAAATCATTATTGAAAAGATATAACAAAAGTGCATCAAACATGATTCAGATCAGCGGTGTTACGATTGATTTGGGCAACCTGATGGTCATCGCGGATGGACAATCTATCGAATTGAAAAAGAAGGAATGTGAATTGTTATTTTCTCTGGCGAGTTCGCCAGGGAAAATATTCACACGCACACAGCTTATAGATGACATATGGGGCATCGATTACGAAGGAGATGAGCGTACAGTTGATGTACATATCAAACGGTTAAGAGAACGTCTTGAACATGTTCCTGAGTTAGTGATCTCAACGATAAGAGGACTCGGTTATCGGCTGGAGCGGGTATGAAAATGTTTAGGAAAAGCCTGCGACTTCGCATCGTAGCTACGTTTATCGGGATTGTTCTGGTGAGTTTAATTCTCTCCTTTATGATAAATAACGGGTCCCAGGAAAAGACACCGAATCGTTTTATGGTTACTTTTGCTCAAGATCTCGCTACACTGATTAACCTGATTGATGATCCGGAAAAAGTGAAATCAAGCTTGGATATTTTTGCTCGCTACGGCTTAAATATCACTCCCGTGAATGAACAAAGTGAAGTGTTATCTTCCTTGCCAGAGGACAAAGTGCATTCGTTATTCGAGGCGGGTACAACGGATGCCATTTTTCTGTCCAGTAAAGATGGAATCGCGACCATAGGTGTTCCCGGAACAAACGAGGGGATCGGCACATTTCTGATTCAAAGTGATTTCTCATCTCTTTTTCATACACTGCGAAACACACTCTTAACCTCACTGTTAACGGTTCTGGTCATTGGCAGCTTATTAATCCTGTTCATGTCCGGGTATATTGTGAAACCGATTAAGAGATTAACGGTTGCGGCGAAGGAGATGTCATCAGGTGACCTGTCGGTCCGCTTGAAACATAATAATCAGGATGAGTTTGGCGAACTGATGGAGAGCTTTAATCATATGGCCAGTGAGTTGCAAAAAATCGATTCAGTTCGTGATGACTTTGTCAGCAACGTCTCTCATGAAATGCAATCTCCGCTCACATCGATCAGAGGATTCACCAGAGCATTACAAGATGGTGTTATTCCATTAGAAGAGCAGAAAGAGCATTTGGATATTATATATGAAGAAACGCTGCGCTTATCGAGGCTCAGTGATAATCTGCTTCGGCTAGCCTCGCTGGATTCAGAGCATCATCCGGTTCATTTCACCACGTTCCAGGTAGATGAACAATTAAGAAGGGCGATTTTACTGGCAGAGCCGCAGTGGGCTCAGAAGGACATCCAGATCGAACTGGACTTGTTGCCCTGCGAGATCACAGTGGACAAAGATTTGTTTGATCAGGTCTGGCAAAATTTAATAAACAATGCGATCAAATACACCGGTCCACAGGGTATCATTCATGTCGAAATTGAGACGTCATCTTCATTTGTGAAGGTATTGATTAGAGATTCTGGACAAGGAATACCTGAGGAAGCACTCCCGTATATCTTTGATCGATTCTACATGGTGGACAAAGCGCGAAGCAGCTCGCTTCGAGGGAATGGATTGGGTTTGTCCATTGTGATTAAAATATTGAAATTGCATCAATGTACAATTGATGTAGAGAGCGAAATGGGAAAAGGTACACAGTTTATTGTCACGATCCCCAGATCGACCATTACACCTTAAGGCAAGCCAGAACAGAGAGAGCAATATGGAAACAATCGGTCCCTGTGCCATCAGGATTCAGATTGCTGCCAGATTGCTTTTTTTTGATATCTGTATTCGCGACAAAATTTCACATATAGTTTTGTTTAGCAGTGGATCATTTGATAAAATAGAAGAGACGTTATGTGAATCTATGAACTTAATTAATTTAATCATACAGAGAATGGAGCCATCCAATGAAATATCGCAATATGGAAGATTGTATTAACGATCTGGAGCAGCACGGTCATTTGATTCGGGTCAAAGAAGAGGTTGATCCTCATCTGGAGATGGCAGCGATCCACATGAAAGTGCACGAGGCTAAAGGCCCTGCTTTGTTATTCGAAAATGTAAAAGGCTCAAAGTTCCAGGCCGTATCCAATCTGTTCGGCACGGTGGAACGAAGCAAATTCATGTTTCGCGGTACGCTGGAAGGCGTACAACGGGTCATGGCTGTTCGTGACGATCCCATGAAGGCGCTTAAGACGCCATTTCAGCATGTCCAAACAGGTCTTGCTGCGTGGCAGGCGCTGCCAAAACAGAAGTCTATAAGCCTGCCGGTGTCCGCGCAAGAGATTCAAATCTCGGATCTGCCGCTCATCAAACACTGGCCTATGGACGGTGGGGCATTTGTGACGCTACCACAGGTTTATTCGGAAGATCCGGACAAACCAGGAATCATGAATTCAAACTTGGGGATGTACCGGGTTCAACTGGATGGCAATGATTTTGAAATGAACAAGGAAATTGGATTACACTATCAGATCCATCGCGGAATTGGTATACATCAAGCCAAAGCTGTGAAAAAGGGAGAACCACTAAAAGTGAGTATTTTCATTGGAGGTCCACCTGCACATACACTCTCAGCGGTTATGCCTCTGCCTGAAGGACTAAGTGAGATGACATTTGCCGGTTTGCTCGCTGGACGTCGCTTCCGGTACAGTTACAAGGACGGATATTGCATCAGTAATGATGCTGATTTTGTCATCACGGGTGATATCTACCCAGGTGAGACAAAACCCGAAGGGCCGTTCGGTGATCATCTGGGTTATTACAGTCTGACACATGAATTCCCGTTAATGCGTGTGCATAAAGTCTATGCCAAACCTAATGCCATCTGGCCGTTTACGGTTGTTGGTCGTCCGCCGCAAGAGGATACGGCGTTTGGTGATTTGATTCATGAGATTACTGGAGACGCGATCAAACAGGAGATTCCAGGTGTCAAAGAAGTGCATGCGGTCGATGCGGCAGGGGTCCATCCATTGCTGTTTGCCATCGGCAGTGAACGTTACACGCCGTATCAGGCGGTGAAGCAGCCGACAGAGTTGCTTACGATTGCCAACCGTATTTTGGGTACGGGTCAGCTTAGTCTGGCGAAGTACCTGTTTATTACTGCTGAGGATCAGCAACCTCTGGATACCCACAAGGAAGTTGAATTCCTGACTTATATCTTGGAGCGTATGGATATGCAGCGGGATATTCATTTCCATACCCATACAACGATTGATACACTCGATTATTCGGGTACAGGACTGAACAGCGGAAGCAAAGTTGTTTTTGCAGCCTATGGCGACAAGGTTCGAGAGTTGTGCACGGAAGTGCCAGAGTCTTTGAAAAACATTCGTGGTTATGAGAATCCACAGCTCATCATGCCGGGTATCGTTTCGATCCAGACATCGGCCTTTACGAGTTATGCGGATACAGCACAGGAGATGCAAGCATTCACGTCGCTATTGAAAGAACAGGGAGGTCTGGACTCGTGTCCGATGATCATTCTATGTGACGACAGTTCGTTCCTGAGTGCTAACCTCAGCAACTTCTTATGGGCAACCTTTACTCGCAGCAACCCTTCACATGACATGTACGGGGTTAATAGCGGATATGACCACAAGCATTGGGGCTGTGATCAGGTGATTATTGATGCACGTACCAAACCCCATCAGGCACCGCCGCTGATTCCCGATGCTTCGGTCGAGAAGAGCATTGAACGATTTTTTGTTAAAGGTGCTAGTCTGGGTTCGATCAAAATCTAATTTGAGATGTCTTGAAGAAGTTCAAACGGAGCGTTTGAACTTCTTTGGCTTACTCTGATACGGCGATGAGGCACAAAAGTGTGTAAAAGTTTAAAACCGGGACTAATTTGGATATTGGAGTGAGGATAAAGTCTTAGGCGTTCGTATTTACCATTGTGATTAAGGTCGTTTGAACTATGTATGAAATGAAGAATTATAACGATATAAAGAAGTATAGGTATTTTTGTGGCCCCGTTCCGTTGGGTGCTGTTACTATAATGAATTGTTCAGGGGGAATACCGATTTGAGAATCCATATTATGAACCTGCAAGACGGAGACCGTCTAACTGCGGATACATTCAGCGATGCAGGATTACACGTTCTCGGGAAGGGAACTGTGATCAAAGGTGAGGATATCACCTTGCTTATGCAGCACCGTGTAGATTATGTAGATATTGAATCACGCGAAGAAGAAATCACTGAAGCAGAATTTTTTGCAGCAGCCGCAAAGCATGCTTCGGGGATAACTACGAAGGAAGAACCGCCTGAAGAAGAGCTGAAGTCCCAATTTATTCAGACTGTACATAATTATCAAAATGCTTTTCTCGAAGCTCTGACCGTTGGCAAGTTCAACGCCACCATGGTGGATGATGCACTGCAACCGATGGTTGAAGGACTGGATGAGCAGAAAGATGTCGTTCATCTCCTGATGATGCTGGAGCGGGATGACGTCAATAACTATACACATTCAATCCAGGTAGGATTGTTGTCATTCTACCTCGCGAATTGGCTTGGATATTCTCAGAAGGAGAGTTATCAGATTAGTCGCGGTGGTTATCTGCATGACATTGGAAAGTGCAAAGTTTCCCACCGGATTCGGAACAAAACAGAACCATTGACGGATGATGAGCAGCTTGAAATGCGGCGTCACACCATATATGGTCATGAAATTATCAAAAATTCGATGACGGATGAAGCGACAGCACTGGTTGCTCTGCAACATCACGAGCGGGAAGATGGGTCGGGTTATCCGATGCAACTTGAGAAAAGTGAAATTCATCCATATACACAGATTGTATCTGTAGCGGATATCTATATAGGCATGAGATCCGGGAACCACGGAGGAAGCAATCCAAATCTGATCAACAACCTTAGAGATATCTATGGAATGGGATTTGGTAAATTGAATGAAAAACCGGTTCAGGCATTGATGCAACATTTGCTTCCTAATTTCATCGGGAAACAGGTACTGCTCAGCAATGGAGAAAAAGGTGTTATTGTCATGAACAATACGTCCGATATTTTCAAACCACTCATCAAAGTGGAGTCTGAAGAATATCGCGATCTCTCCAAAGAGCGTACGCTTGCCATTGATGAATTGCTTATTTAATCTAAATATGATCTGTATTCCTTACTTATATTGAGGACGGGCCTCCTGTACGAAGACAGGGGACCCGTTTTTTGTTATATCATCCTAGATGTGTTGTTCGACCAAGGAAGCAAGCGTGTACTTTGCAAAGACCTTATTTTCCTGCCAAGGAGCGATCGCCATGATTGAAGTGACAACCGAGATTACAATACATGCCTCGATTGAACGATGCTTTGACTATGCCCGGGATATTGATGTACATACTCAGACCGTCTGGCAACATACAAGAGAGCGAGCAGTTGCAGGAGTAACAACAGGAAGAATTGGAGCAGGGGATACCGTTACATTTCAGGCTACTCATTTTGGGGTCAGACAAAAGCTGAAGTCCCGAATTGTGCAGTTTGAACGACCTTTCCTCTTTGTGGATCAGATGGAGAAAGGGGCTTTCAAGAGCATGCGACATGAACATCATTTCAGCGTAATTGGGGATCAGATGACTTGCATGAGAGATACACTTCGATTCGAAGCTCCACTTGGATTGCTGGGATGGGCAACCGAACGACTTGTGCTGAAGAGATACATGCAGGCATTTCTGGAGGATCGTAATCGTAAGCTCAAAGATATGCTTGAGCAGTAGCCAGAATTAAATGGATAGAGGAGAGAAGACATTTGATGGATAATGAATATTTTGTAGGTTGGGGCACACTTGCCTTGATTAATGCCGGACTGGCTCAGGGAAAAAACAGAAGTGGTCGGAACTGGTTTCTGATTTCCCTGTTATTTGGTCCGTTGGCAACTCTTTTTATTGTGGTGTGGAATAAACTGGACTAATTCAATGATCGATATTCCGATGCATATAACGATCGATCATCCAGAATACAAGGGCTGCTGCACTAACGCCAGCACCTAACCAGCAAACGGCTGTCCAGCCTGCCCATGCATACACTTGGGTAGAAACGATGGAGCCGGTTGCACTGCCGATGGAATAAAAGATCATATAAGCTGCCGTCAGGCGGCTCTGCGCTTCGGGACGAACTTCGTAGATCAGACTCTGGTTGGTAACATGTACGGCCTGCACGGCGAGATCGAGCAGGATAACACCCAGGATCAGAAACCAGAGAGAATGATGGACATAACCGATGGGTAGCCAGGACAAGAGCAGAATGACAAGGGCGACACCGGTTGTTTTCTGCCCAAGGCCCCGGTCGGCAAGTTTACCTGCACGGGCAGCAGCCAATGCTCCCGCCGCTCCTGCGAGACCGAATGCACCTATGACTGTATGAGACAGGGACAGTGGAGGGCTGCTTAGTGGCAGTACCATAGAAGTCCATAAGATGCTGAAGGCTGTAAAAATCAGCATGGCCAGCACACCTCGTACTCGTAACACACGCAACTCACGGTACAGTTGCAAGACGGAACCGAGTAATTGGAAGTAGCTTTGTTTTACTTGTGTTGATTGTTGCCTTGGGAGAACAAAAAATAAGGCGACAATTCCGAGTAATGTAAGGCTGGCGGAGAAGAGATATACCGATCTCCACCCGAGCCAATCGTTCAGCGTACCTGCAACCGTTCGTGCAAGTAAAATGCCAATGACGATCCCGCTGGTTACCAACCCGACAATGCGACCACGTTCGGAAGGAGCTGCCAAGTGTGCAGCAAAGGCAACAAGCGTTTGCGTAATGACCGCGAGTAGACCTACGACAGCCATGCCCGCGAATAAAAGTGAGCTGGATTGTGCGGTTCCTACGAGAACCAGTGCAAGCACGGATAAGAGCATTTGAATGATGATCAGCTTGCGGCGATTTAAGAGGTCACCAAGCGGAACAAGAAGGAACAGCCCCAGGGCATAACATATTTGAGTCACTGTGATGACAATCCCAATGGATGATGGCGAGAGGCTGAATTCTTGAGCGATGGAGTCCAGTAAAGGCTGAGCATAATAGATATTGGCGACCGCAAGTCCGCTGCACACGGCAAAAAGAAGAGCAACTAACCGTGACATGGCAGGACGATCTTTATTGGATAATTGTGCATCTGGAGAAGAAGTTTGCATAAATGGATGTCACCTTTCTATTATGTACTGATTGGTATGTTATGTTTCGGGATAAACATACTTTATTTGCGTGAATTTTGTCAACAGAGAAATGGGTGAGGGTTAAATTAAAGATTTTTTACCCAGAGAATATGACGACAAAATAATTATCCGATCGCTTCTATTCCAGATTTTTCGATTCATTTATAGCTAAACACGCCTTTCTGGTTATTAGGTTTTGACTTTGTAATAAGAGTGAGGTTAAAATATATAAACATACTGATCGATACATAAAGAGGTGAATTGTATGGTTAGACAACGGGAATTTGATACGGATAAAGCACTCGATGCAGCGATGCATACGTTTTGGGACAAAGGGTTCGAAGCGGCATCTTTAAATGATTTGACGACCGCAATGGGCATACAACGTCCCAGTCTGTATGCGGCTTTTGGAGATAAAAAGGAATTATTTGAAACAGCACTTCGCAGGTATACCACTCAGCACGCGGCTCAAGTCAGAGCCAGACTTCAACAGGGCTCCTCCGTGCGGGAAGCCTTTCGTGGATTGTTTGAACATATTGGAGCAGAGGGGAGTGTGACCGAGCCTAGTCACGGCTGTTTTTGCATTAATACGATGGTTGAGCTGGCTCCACATGATCCCAAATTCGCTGTCCTTACACGGGAGCATCAGATGTACCTGGGTGTTCTTTTCAAAGAAACGATAGAACGAGGGCAACAGAGCGGGGAATTGTCTACTGACATGAACGCGAGTGCGGTCGCACAGTCCCTGGTAGTATCCATGATTGGACTGACTGTACTGATGAAATCAGGACCAGACCGCTTATTTGTAGAGCAGAGCATCCAAGTTACGCTGTCTTTGTTACATTAATAGGGAATTATTCTGTTTAAAGTGATGCGGAGTTGCTACAATATGTTTAAGAATTGAGCAGATATAGGAGGAGATCAGAAATGAATACGAAGTTGCGCTGTGCCGTTTTGGATGATTATCAGAACGTTGCGCTGACGTCGGCGGACTGGGGGCCGTTGATGGATCAGGTGGAGATTCAGACATTCAACAACTATATGGGCTCGGAAGAAAAAGTCATTCAGGAATTGCAGGATTTTGATATTGTAGTCCTGATGCGGGAACGTACACCGTTTCCAGAGAAGGTCATTTCGCAGCTCCCTAAGCTAAAACTTCTGATTACAAGTGGTATGCGCAACGCTTCGATAGATCTCAAGGTTGCAGAGCAGAACGGCATCATTGTGTGTGGAACTGAGGGAAGCTCTAATCCGCCGACGGAGCTTACATGGGCACTAATTCTGGGGCTGTCCAGACAACTGGTTACAGAAAATAATGCACTTCGCTCCAATCGAAACTGGCAGAGCACGGTCGGGTTGGATTTGCATGGGAGAACACTTGGATTGCTTGGTTTGGGCAAAATAGGCACTCGCATGGCTGAGATCGCACAAGCATTTGGCATGAATGTGATGGCCTGGAGCGAGAATCTAACACAAGAAAAAGCCGGAAAACATGGTGTGATCTGGTCCGAGACCAAGGAGCAACTGCTTGCACAGAGCGACATCGTATCCATACATCTAGTATTGAGTGATCGTACGCGGAATCTGATCGGACAAGCCGAGTTTCAACTAATGAAATCGAGTGCGCTACTCATCAATACGTCGCGAGCGGGCATCGTCGATCAGGAAGCTATGGTGGAGGCATTGCAGAGTGGTGTGATTGCTGGTGCAGGTCTGGATGTATATGAGCAGGAACCGCTCCCCGTTAACCATGTGATGCGAACATTACCCAACGTCCTGGCAACACCGCATCTGGGTTATGTGACTCGTGGCAATTATGAGATCTATTATAATCATACCGTAGAGAATATAGCGATGTTCCTGAAGGGAACACCGATCAGACAACTGCTTTCTTAGAATGAACGTATGCTTAGTATGACTCTGCTATAGTTATATAGAATCAACGACAAATAAGGTGCTGCCAGGAAAGAGTTAGACCTGAGCAACACCTTTTTAGTATATCTGTGTAGCAGGACAAATAAAGGGATAGCCGTAAAATATATTCTATCCTGCTGACCTATCCCTCTCACCAAACTTAACTGTGTGGTCCTCGCTGGGAGGAATGAATCATGGCGACGCTTGATTCACGAACGATTAAGCGTGGTTCAAATTGGATGTGTTCGTAATCGGTCGTGCTCATCTCCCGAATCCGTTTTAACAACAGCTCGGTAGCAAGTCTGGCGACTTCTTCGCCCATAATGGACACGGAACTAATCTGAGGAGACGTGACGGTTGTCCATTGATTGTTATCCACACCCACAACAGCCACATCTTCAGGTACACGAACCCCTAACTCCTTGAACCGATTAACCAATCCGATGGCAACCATATCATTAATGGCATAGACGGCATCTGGCATATGCGTAAGTCCGTAAAAATAATCTGCAGCATTGGCACCTGTATTCAATGAAAAGTCCTCACCAAAGTAGACGAGAGAAATGTCCACATGGCCTACGGCTTGCTCATACGCACGAAAGCGTTCTTCAATAATGTCCTTCGGTGCTCCCGCATATGCAATTCGAGTTCGACCGATCTTGAACAGATGTTCCATTACCAATTTTCCTTCAGGTTGAGAGAGAGAGACGATATCCGCTTTCATACCCGGTTCCAGTTTCTTGCCGTAATTAATCATGGAGATAGGGAGCGGCGCCTTATCAATCAGTCCGGGTAACGTTTTGGGGTACGCCAGAGGCATGAAGATTAGTCCGTCCACATGCAATTTTTTGACATTACGAATGGTTTCAAGCTCCGTTCTGGCATTGCCTGCCGTATTGATCTGAACGACATGGTACCCATGTTGCTTCGCCGTTTGCTCTACAGACCAGGAGATTTCCGGAATGATGGCGTTACGTATGTCGGGTACAACAAGCGCGATCTGGTGCGTTTGCCGGATTTTCAGACTCTGTGCCGAGGTGTTGGGTACAAACCCCAGTTCTTTAATGGCCTGCATCACCTTATCCCGTGTTTTACTGCTGATGCCTTCTGAATTGTTGATGGCCCGGGATACGGTAGCGATGCCCACGCCGGCACGCTCTGCAACGTCCTTGATCGTAAGTTTCTGTTCTTTCCTCAATGTACGGTTACCTCACTTTATCGGAAACGATTCCGAATTATTAGGAATATGTATGAACTTCACGATAGTTATATAACTTGATTATAACATTTGAACAATGAAGTATCCCGTGAATGGGCCAGATTTATGGCAACGCCTGATTAAATTTCAATGGGACTACAATAATATTTGCCATGATATATGTTAATAACAAGGATTACATCGTTTGTAATACCCCTAAGATCACTTGAATTAAAGTGCGAGCATTCTTAAGTGAACTCGATATGATCATGAAATAGCCATATTAGTGGAGAAATATGTTTGACAGCGTATCTAAAATGTGACATATTTAATTTACGGAAACGTTTCCGATTATATCACAAATTATGATCTGGGAGATGAAATGAATGAAAGCATTACGTTGGCATGGAGTCAAAGATTTACGTCTCGAAAATATTAATGAACCTCACCCTGAAGAAGGAAAGGTCAAAATAAAAGTGGAATGGTGCGGTATCTGCGGCAGTGATTTGCACGAGTACACAGCAGGTCCAATCTTCATTCCCGCTCAAGCACCGCATCCGCTAACAGGGGAACAAGCGCCTATAGTTATGGGGCATGAATTCTCAGGACAGGTGGTTGAAGTAGGGGAAGGTGTTACGCGTTTCAAGGCGGGTGATCGTGTTGTGGTAGAACCCATCTATGCATGTGGACACTGCGAAGCTTGTAAACAGGGCAGATACAATCTGTGCGATCAGATGGGTTTCCTTGGACTCGCTGGAGGCGGAGGAGGATTCTCCGAGTATGTAACTGCTGCAGAAAATATGGTACATGCCATTCCGGATTCAATCTCGTATGAGCAAGGTGCGTTGGTTGAACCTTCAGCTGTAGCACTTCACGCTGTGCGCCAAAGCAAGCTGAAAGTGGGAGATACGGCAGCCGTGTTTGGCGCAGGCCCAATCGGACTACTGGTCATCGAAGCGCTTAAAGCTTCGGGAGCATCGGATATTTATGTAGTGGAGTTATCGGATGAACGGAAAGCAAAAGCCGAAGAGCTCGGTGCCATTGTGATTGATCCAACGCAGTTTAATGTCGTGGAAGAGATCCATCAACGTACACAAGGTGGCGTTAACGTAGCTTATGAAGTAACCGGTGTTCCACGTGTTCTGCAACAAGCCATCGATTCGACACGTATTGGTGGAGAGTTGATGATCGTCAGTATTTTTGAACAGGAAGCGCCGATTCACCCGAACTCAATTGTCATGAAAGAACGTACAGTTAATGGCATTATTGGTTATCGCGATGTGTTCCCGGCTGTTATCAGTCTGATGGATAAAGGTTTCTTCCCGGCTGACAAGCTGGTGACCAAACGAATTTCGTTGGATGAAGTGGTAGAGCATGGATTTGAAGCACTGTTGAAAGAGAAAAATCAGGTTAAGATTTTGGTAAAAGCTGAATAGAAATCACAGACATTAAGAACAAGTAGACAGCACATCAACAGATGTGATTGTCTACTTTTTTTGTATAAATAGGGCGAAATTTGTTGCATGTGCGGGTGGTTTTACATAGTATAAAAAGATACAAATTGTATCATCTTGGTGTGAAGGTAATGATGATGAAAAAATGAAGGAGGAAGCGGACATGCAGAGACATACAAAATGGACAGCCGTAATTTTGACCATTGTCGCAGGAATGAGCTGGATGCTTATGGGGAACTCCAAGCCGAAAAACACCACCTCAACGAGTCAACCCCCTGCGACGGAACGTGGGCTTGCCAAGGTGTCGAATGCACCGATCAGTTCAGCGGATGTAACATCGAAGATCGAACTGCTAGGCAGACCTTTTACCAAAACACCATATGCTAATAACGTCTGGGACATGCAACTGTACAACGGCAAGATATATTTGGGCCACGGAAATAGTAGCAATCTGGGCGTAGCTCCTAATTCAGGCCCTATTCCAGTCATTTATTATGATACAGCGAATGCAAAATTCAAGACCCAGTCGGTGACGAACAGCAACCCGGGCATCTTGCCATCAACGAAGATGTATGTGGATGAGGAACAGATTGATATCTACAGAGTACTAAACGACAAGTTATATATTCCTGGCAATGATTCTGATAGTGAACAGTGGGAACTGGGCAACTTCTATCGTCTGGATGGAGAGGTGTGGACCAAATATCGCAATCTGCCGCTGGGTGTACACGTATACGATTTGGCATCTTATCAGGGCAAGATGTTTGCCGCGCTGGGTACAGAGTCCAAACCAACCATTCTAATCTCTCATAATGAAGGTGAAACTTGGCAAAAATATGCGACTATTAATACGTTTGGTTTCCGGGCTTATACCATGTTCCATCTTAATGGCAAGTTATATGCATCTGGCATGATGTATCCTGCCAATAAAATATGGAATGACAAAACTAATATTTTGGAGATTAATGAAAATCTTGAGAAACGGGATGTTGTCATCTATGGTAACAAAATGCTGCCTGGAATAACCTATCAAACGGGCACGATTCCTTATAATAAAATAGGCAAAAATGTTAACTTCAATAACAAGTTGCTCTATATAGCAGGTGGCGTGTTTAATGATGGGCAGCTGCTGCCCAAATCTTTGAATGTCATGACCGACATCAATCAGGCAAGGCGAGTTAATCTGCCAGATGTCAAGGCGCTCCCAACCGATGTGCTGTTGCGTGATGGCAAGGTGTATGTGCTTACGTATACTCGCCAAAGTGCCAATCTGTATATCAATCGGGTCTACCAATCAACGGATCTGACCACATGGAATGAGATTTTAAGTTTTAACCAGGACACCTATGCCAAGTCTTTCGAAGAGAATGAGGGTGACTTCTACTTTGGTCTGGGTACCGATCCGGATGTGTTATCAACTTCATCAGGGAAATTGCTTCGAGTGAATCGCAGTGATATCCCCGTGAATGCTAATTAAATTGGAAGGAAGATTATGGATTATATACTATGCTACATCCACATTATTGGTGACCGGGAAAATACTTTAAGATGTAGTAGAGTGCATGTCAGACTGCTTCGGTAGTGTGATCCAACAGAGGCTGCCGTAAGGTAGCTTTCTTTTTTTTCTATAAGAGTAGTTTGAACGCCCAACTTCGAAAATTTGAAAATAAAATTAAGAAACTATAAAATGGATAGAGAAATAATCCTAAACCAGTCAACTGGATTACACGTGTTACAATATACAAAAGCATGTCGCATTTCATGTGGATGCGGAGTTCCACACTTCCAATTGCAAAGGAGCAATGTACTATGAACGTACCTTCAGCATTATTCAAACCTTTCACCTCGGACAAGCTAACATTGTCTAATCGAATCGTTATGGCACCCATGACTCGCGGATTCTCACCAGAGGGTGTACCTGGACCAGAAGTTGCTGAATACTATCGTCGCAGAGCAGCAGGTGGAGTGGGGCTCATCATAACGGAAGGCACAGGCATTAATCATCCATCTTCGGTTAGTGGAGCGAGTATTCCATTATTCCATGGTGAAGATTCGTTGCAAGGATGGGCTAATGTAGTGAAAGCAGTACATGAAGCGGGTGGCAAAATCATGCCACAATTGTGGCATGTGGGTACAGCACGTCGTTCCGGTGACTTGCCTAACGCAGAAGCTGAGCCTGTAAGTCCGTCAGGGGTTAGCATGGCAGGTGAACCATCACGTGAACCATTAACGGAAGAGGAGATTCAAGGTCTTGTACAGGCATTTGCCCAAGCGGCAGCGGATGCACAGCGAATCGGGTTTGACGGCATTGAACTGCACGGAGCCCATGGATACCTGATTGACCAATTCTTCTGGGAGCAGACGAATCGACGGACCGACAATTATGGTGGTGATTTGGTACGGCGAACCCAATTTGCGGTTGAAGTGATTGAAGCTTGTCGTGCGGCGGTTGGTCCTGATTTCCCAATTGTGCTCCGGTTCTCCCAATGGAAGATGGGGAATTATGAGGCACGTCTGGTGGAGACGCCAGAACAATTGGAGCAATTCTTGGCCCCGCTTAGTACTGCTGGCGTGGATATATTCCATTGCTCTACACGCCGGTTCTGGTTACCGGAATTCGAAGGATCTGAGCTGAATCTTGCGGGTTGGACGCAAAAAATAACGGGTAAACCAGCTATTTCAGTTGGATCGGTAGGTCTTGAAGCTGAATTCGTAGACAGAGCAACCGAGAACCAGGGAACAGGTGATGCCCATTTGGATCAATTAAATGAGAAGTTGGAGAACAATGAATTTGACTTGATCGCCTTGGGTCGTGTTCTGCTTAGTGATCCCGAATGGCCTGCCAAAGTTCGTGAAGATCGCATATCCGAAATCATTCCATTTACAACGGAAGTGTTGCAAACACTCCATTAATAGAAGCCTAATAACGTTTGGTGAAAGGTGAACTAACACTGAACGGCAACGATTTACAACGAAAAGTAAAACAAAAACGAACAAATAGGCCGCCTTTGGGCGGCTTTTCGATTTGTCTATACTAATAATTTCAACATATGAAAAATTCACAATAGAAAATCGTTTTCTGCACCGTTACTCCTATTTATTCTCCATATACATCGCACACGCGCCTAGTCACAACACCATTAAGTTCCACATCTCAGGTTCCAGTGCAACCACTTTTTTTACCACTTAAGTGTCTGAACAACGATTCAATCTTCAGTACGACTTATTTTGAGAATCCACCACCTTATGATAAGGTTAGGCCTGAACCCAAGGGTTGCCAAGATGACATTACATAAGGAGGATGAATATCCTTGCACAACTATAGGTACAACTCGAACAATAAATGGAGAAAACCACTGCATATGATGTGTCTTCTGCTGGGGATCGTTCTGCTTTTATCGGCATGTGGCCAAGCACAGAAACCTTCCTCCGCGACGGACTCGAATACCGGATCGAACGCTGGCTCCAACTCAGGGCAATCTTCCTCATCGCCGGAGCAGAATACCGCGCCACCGCAGGAAGAAGTACCAGAGGAACCGCAAGAAGAAGTCGATCCGGTGCAGGAGCAACTTAGTTCATTAACGTTAGAAGAGAAGATTGGACAGATGATACTGGCCGGTGTTCAAGGGACAACGTTGGATGATCAAGCCAAACAGATGATTACCGATCAAAAGGTAGGGGGCATTATTTTCTATGCCAACAATGTATCGACACTCGAGGGAACAGCCAAGTTTGTACAATCCATCAAGGAAGCGAATCAGTCCAACCCGGTACCGATCTTCATGAGTGTGGATCAGGAGGGCGGCAAAGTGAGCCGTATGCCGGAGACGGTGGAATCCATTCCTTCCAGTAGAAAAGTAGGGGAGACGAAAGATAGCGCGCTTGCTGAAACGATGGGCGAATTACTGGCGAGACAGGTTCAGCTTGCGGGTTTTAATGTGGACTTTGCTCCTGTGCTGGATGTGAACAGTAACCCGAAGAACCCGGTGATTGGAGATCGTTCATTCGGCAGCTCGGCAGAACTGGTGTCACGTATGGGGATTGGAGAGATGAAGGGATTACGTAGTGAAGGCATTATTCCGGTAGTGAAACATTTTCCGGGTCATGGTGATACGTCCGTAGACTCCCATCTCGATCTCCCTGTCGTGAATAAAACGGAAAAACAACTGGCCGAGCTTGAATGGATTCCGTTCCAGGCCGCAGTGAAGGAGCAGGTAGAGGCGGTCATGGTTGCACACATTTTGTTCCCGAAGCTGGACCCGGATCATCCGGCTTCCTTATCGGATGTCATTATAGGTGAACATCTGCGCGGGAAGTTCAATTATGATGGTGTCGTCATCACAGATGACCTGAGTATGGGTGCAATCGCGAAGAACTACAAGTTGGACCAGGCAGCCCTGGCAACTGTTAAAGCAGGAAGTGACATTCTGTTGGTAGCTCACAGTTATGAGAGTGCCAAGACGATTTTTGATACGCTAATAAGTGCAGTAAAGTCAGGCAAAATCACCGAGTCCCGAATTGATGAAAGTGTATATCGTATCCTGGCATTGAAGAAACAATACAAGTTATCCGATGATCAGAAAGCTTCCGGAGACCTGAAGCAATTGAATGCAGATATTGTGGATTGGCGTAAGCAAATCGATGCTAGATAATAAATCCTGTGTTATGATTTTGCCAGAGGTGAGATCCAATAATGTATACCATTATGATAATAGAGGACGATCCCAAGATTGCGGGATTATTGAAATCACATATTGAACGCTACGGGGACCGGGCCGTTCTGGTCGAGGATTTTGAGATGATTGTGCAACAGTTTGAGCAGGTACAGCCACATGTGGTACTTTTGGATATCAACTTGCCCAGTTACGATGGTTTCTATTGGTGTCGCCAGATTCGTACGCTGTCTACATGCCCCATTTTGTTTATCTCCGCACGGAGTGGGAAGATGGATCAGGTCATGGCACTGGAGAACGGGGCGGATGATTATATTACGAAGCCATTTGAGCATGAGATTGTTATAGCAAAAATTCGAAGTCAGCTGCGCCGGGTATATGGGGACTATGCTGCTCGTGATGAAGAACGCAAGGTGGAACTGGACGGTTTGGTCGTGTACTTGGAAAGACTGGAGATTCAGCTTGGTGATCGCAAAGTACAGCTGACGAAGAAGGAAACGATTCTGCTGGAAACGTTACTCCGCCGCAGTCCCAAGCTGGTGAGCAGAGAGACAATCTTGGAGAAGCTGTGGGATGACTCTTTTGTGGATGACAATACACTCAGCGTTAACGTTACTCGGGTGCGTAAACGATTAGCCGAACTTGGTATTACGGACGCACTGGAAACGGTCAGAGGTTCGGGTTACCGATTGAACAATACCTGGAAGGCCTCTTCACCATCATGAGATTGTTTATACGAGAACATCTCGCTTTAACGTGCTGGGTTGTTGCCATCTTGTTCACCGTTGTTGCAGTGTTCTGGTATGACGGTTACAACGATTGGGTCACGGCTGCTTATGCCGTAGCGTTGGGATTATTTTTATACATCGGATATTTGGTGTATCGTTATTATTCACATCGCTCCTTTTATACCCGGATGTCACGATCGATGGATTCGCTGAAGGAATTTGTACCATTGAACGAAACAAGTCCTTTATCACTGGCGCTGGAAAAGCTGCTGGATTCACAATACGGACAGTACCATGCTCATCTCCATCGGCTGGAACAACGGCAGCAAGAATATCTGACATTCATGAACCAGTGGGTCCATCAGATGAAGACACCGTTATCCGTTATTGAGTTGACCGTGGAAGGTCAGGAAGATGATGATCCTCGGCTCGTAAGCATTCGGGAGGAAGCGGACCAGATGAGGCGAGGTTTGGAGACTGTGCTGTATGTGGCCCGGTTGGATACCTTCGAACAGGATTTCAGTGTCGAACCTGTGATACTGAAGACCGCTGGGGAAGAAGCGATCCATGAACTCAAGCGATTCTTTATTCGCAATCACGTCTATCCAGAGATGCATATCGATTCTGCGCTGGTTGTGCAATCCGATGCCAAGTGGATTCGTTTTGTCTTGGTACAGTTACTGTCCAATGCAATCAAATACTCCGCGGGCAGCGGGCAAAAGATCTATGTGCGTGCGTATGAAGCCGAACGCTCCATCATACTGGAAGTGCAGGATCAGGGCATCGGAATTCCGAAGTCTGATCTAAACCGGGTATTCCAGCCTTTCTTCACCGGGGAGAACGGGCGGCATTTCAAAGAGTCCACAGGCATGGGGCTGTATATTGCCAAAGAAGTGTTAACACGGATGAATCATCGGATTGATCTTGAATCCGTGTACAGCGAAGGAACGACTGTACGAATCACATTCAACTCCTGAAGTGACAGATTGAGGTAAGATTGGGCCGTGAGGTGTGTATTTTTGTTGAAGAAGTGTGAGTGGAGTATGAATTACAGTGTGAGTGTACGTATAGACGTCTATTGCCTGATCGGGGCGAAGGCGTCTTTTTGATTTTCATGATGCAACCTTACAACATTGTCATGTTGATGAAAGGTTAAACCATAGGAGAATGGCCGAAACTTCGATAGACTGTAGTCATAAGAGTACAGGAAAGGCCACGCACAATACACATGCACATAGCATGAATGTAACTTGATTTTGAATTCATATATCACTAAGGAGTTGTAACCATGGAGATTTGTTCTGTGAAACAGATCAGTAAAATCTACAAAGGCATCGTATCTTATGAAGCGTTATCAGGTATTGACCTCAGTATTCAGGAAGGTGAGTTTGTTGGCATCATGGGACCATCGGGTAGTGGCAAAACAACGCTGCTGAACATGATCTCAACCATTGATCACCCAACATCAGGCGAACTGCGGATTGCAGGAAAGAATCCGTTTGAATTGAATCAGGACGAACTCGCGCTGTTCCGGCGCAAAGAGCTTGGATTTGTTTTTCAATCGTTCAATCTGTTGAATACACTGACAGTCAAGGAAAACATTGTGCTGCCACTGACTCTTGACGGTGTTTCGCTAGCAGAGATGAACACACGTGTCGAACAGCTGGCAAGCAAGTTGGGGATCGAGGGTATTCTGAACAAACGGACATATGAGATATCAGGAGGACAGGCACAGCGTACGGCCATTGCCAGAGCGCTTATCCATTCCCCGAAGCTGATTCTGGCCGATGAGCCAACAGGCAACCTGGATTCGAAGGCGGCAAGAGATGTCATGGAGATTCTCGAAACGCGCAATCAGGAGGATCAGGCTACGATGCTGCTGGTCACTCATGATGCAGTAGCTGCAAGTTATTGCAGTCGGGTTGTCTTTATCAAGGATGGCAAACTGTATAATGAAATTCACTACGGCGATAATCGCGCAGCCTTTTACCAGAAGATTATTAATGTATTATCCCTAATGGGAGGTTCAGGACATGAATTTTCGCCAGTTCGCCATTAATAACGTTGTTCGTAACAAACGAATTTATCTGGCTCATTTTCTGAGCAGTACATTTTCCGTTATGATCTTTTTTACTTACGCATTGCTCCTGTTCCATCCCGACTTGAAAGCGGGCTTAAAGGGATCAAGTGGGACGGTTACGTTGCTTGCAAATCAGGGGTTTGTGATTGCAGAGATCATTATATTCATCTTTTCATTCCTGTTCCTGCTCTACTCCGTTGGTTCATTTCTGAAGACGCGCAAGAAGGAATTTGGTATTTTCCTGATCATAGGCATGACACGTAAACAGATGAACAGACTTCTGTTTATGGAGAACATGTGTATCGGATTAGCTTCCATCATTACCGGGATTGGACTCGGAATTATTTTCGGCAAATTGATCCTGCTGATCTGTGGCTCCATGCTGGCTGTTGAGAACAGTCTTCGATTCTATTTTCCGCTAAAAAGCATTGCCCTGACCGCAGGTGCATTTCTGCTGCTGTTTGTTGTGATCGCGATGTCCTCGTCCTTGCTCATTCGCAAAGGAACTCTCATTGACCTTGTGAAATCAGAGGAAAAACCGAAACCGGAACCCAAAGCATCACGTCTACTCGCCTTGTTATCGGTATTGTTAATTGGCGGGGGTTATGCAGGAGTATTCACTTTTGTATGGATAAGCTTCTCCTTTCCGTTATTACTCGCAAGTGTCGTGGTTGTTATTGCAGGTACGTACTTCCTGTTCACACAGCTCAGTGTATACATCATTCGGGCACTGAAAAGAAATCCAAGGTTGTTTTTCCGTAAAACCAATCTGCTCTTCCTATCTGAACTTACCTATCGAATGAAAGACAACGCCATCATGTTTTTCATGGTAAGTATCATTTCAGCCTCTTCATTCACGGGAATTGGCACCATGCTCGCGATTGCTGACCCGGGGTTGTCGTCCATGTCGAATCCGTACGCATTCAGTTATATGAATAACTGGGATACTCCCAACTCCGAGCGACATATTCGGAAGATTGAAGAAACGTTGATTGATCATCAAGTTCCCTACGTGAAGGGCAGTTATGCTCATATACCTGAAAATAATAATGGAAGGATTATCAAACTGAGTGATTATAACCGTCTGGCGAAGGCACTTGGGTACGAAGAACGTACGTTGAAACAGGTCGATGAGTCATTTATGACACCTAGCAATTTGGCGGTTCGTAAGAAGTACCGTGATCAGGCTGAACAAGGATTCTCAGGGACGGAGGTCGATCTGGAGATTGATAATCGGTCGGAACAGATTCGGCTAGTGACACCTGGTACCGATATTGTGATTCCTTTTCAAAATGAAATTAATCTCTACGTTGTAACCAACGAATTGTTTGAGAAGTTGAGACCGGCGTATAACGAGGAAGTTGGCATGCCTGAAGGTTTCTATTCGAGTCGAACGATACAATTTATCGTGAAAGATTGGATGGGTACACGCAGCTTTGCTCCTGAATTGATCAAATCCATTCAAGATGATCATTCCGAAAAAGGTTATTACGAGGTCAGCGCGCTTGTGGTGGATTGGCTTAATTCCAAGCAGACCAATGGCATCATTCTAATTTTGAGCGGCCTGATCGGCATTGTTTTCTTCACCTTTGCAGCAAGTTTCACGTATTTCAGACTTTACGCAGATCTAGAACGGGATGAAGCGCAGTATCGCATGATTGGCAAAATGGGACTGAGTCGTCCCGAACTCCGTAAGATCGTAACAAGGCAGCTATTGCTTATGTTCTTCCTGCCGATTCTGGTGGCGGTCATCCACAGTTCGGTTGCCTTTGTGGCGTTGCAGCAACTGGTTGATTTCTCGGTCTTTGGATACAGCCTGCGCATCTTCTTGGTGTTTGCTTCCATGCAGATTTTGTATTTTGCACTCGTTCGCTGGCGGTATCTGCGTCACATGTATTCCAAATTAGTATAAAATAGCATGGCCCAACAGACACCGGACTCTTCGCTCGGTGTCTGTTGACTTTTCTATCTCTGGCACAGTACTATTTTGTTAGATACAGAATGTATCATTACATAGTTTCTCAAGCAGTTAGAAGGATGGAGTTACAGAAATGTCAGGCCGGTGCCTGAGAGGGAGGACATATCATGAGTATCACGATGTCTCGTGGACAAGCTTACATTCAGCGTCTGAATGATGAGCGGAATGTATGGCTGGACGGAGAGCGTATCCAGGTAACTGGGCATCAGGCCTTTCAGGGAACACTTCAAACCATAGAAGGATTGTTCAATCTGGTGGATGACCCGGAGACAAGGGAAATCGTGGCCTATTGGGACGAACAGACGGGAAGTTACGTGCATCGCTCTTTTCTTGTGCCTCGTTCACTTCCTGACGTGAACAGCAGGGCGGATGCTTTTCGGCTGTGGGCCGATCGGACGTATGGGGTGATGAGCCGATTGTCTGATTATGCCCGATCCAGGCTGACCGGTTGGTATGCAACACGACATGAGATGACAGCGCATGACCCGGCATTTGCAGACAAAATATCGGATTATTTTGCACAAGCCAAACGAAAAGATGCATTCCTGACAATTGTCCAGCGGGACCCACAGATTAATCGTTCCTTGCCTGTTGGAGAAGATGAGGATGCCATGCTGCGAATTGTCAAAAGGAATACAGAGGGCGTTGTGATCCGCGGGGCCAAAATGGTGGCAACAGCAGCGCCTTATGCCGATGATATCATTGCTTATCCCGTTCAACGAATTCCAGGCCACCTGCCAGAGCTGGCCCATATGGTAATTGTAGCCGCGGACAGTCCGGGTTTGCACATGATGTGTCGTGAATCTTTTGCCACAAAAGATACAGATAAATCACATCCACTCAGTGCGCAGTATGATGAGATGGATGCTGTATTATTTTTTGACGATGTATTTGTGCCCTGGGAACGTGTATTACTGCACAATAACCCTGAAGCCGTATGGCAGATTCGCTGCAATACAGCTTCGGCCAGTCTGGCCTACCATCAGAGTGTCATTCGATTACACTCGAAACTGGAGTTTATTACAGCCGTGACCTCATCCATTGCCAAGGAGATTGGGGTGGACTCTTTCCTGAATGTACAGGAACAACTCGGAGAGCTGATCAGTCAGATGCAGACCATCGAGGGACTGATTATTGCTGCTGAAGCACAGTCCAAACCAGACACATTTGGCAACTGGTTGCCGGAATTCAAATATATTGAAACCGCACGTAATCTGGGCAATCGCTATTACCCCCGCGCGGTGGAGATTTTGAAGACCATTGCTGCGGGTGGTCTGATTCAGATTCCTTCAGGTACGTTTGAGACTAATGAAATGATGGGTTCTTTGGTAGGCAAATATCTTGGTGGAGTAACGATGCAAGCCGCGGAGAAGATTCGTCTCTTTCAACTCGCATGGGAGCTGACCGGAAGTCCACTCGGAGCAAGGCATGACCTATATGAACGTTTCTACGCGGGTGATCCCGTGCGCAATCGGGCGAACCAATATGTGCAGTATGACAAGGAACGTTTATTGGGGAAAGTTGAGCCGTGGCTTCGTTCGCTTAAGGACTGATCTGATGATCTAATACAAATGGTCGAATGAAGATCGAAAAGCCTGAATGAAGAACGAAAAGCTTGAATGTAGGCTGAAAACAGCAAACAGCCCTATTTTAGTTAATGCCTTGGCCTGAGCCAGGGCTCTATTTCTATTTATTTAGATTATCTTTAGAAATGATTTAGGTTGAATTAAGAGACGTAGTATATAGTAATAATGTAGAGATAGGCATAGAGTATAGGAAATGAGAGGAATAACATGAGATACACCGTATTAATTGCAGATGACGAACCAGAGATTGTTGAACTGCTTCAACTATATCTGGAGAAGGACTATACCATTAAAACTGCGGTGAATGGAGCCGAGGCATTACAATGCATACGTTCAACACAGATCGATTTGGTCATACTGGACATCATGATGCCTGTAATGGATGGATTGCAGTTGATCAAACAAATCAGAGCCACATATCACATGCCTGTACTGTTCCTATCCGCTAAAAGTCAGGATCACGATAAAATCCTTGGACTTGGACTTGGGGCAGACGATTATATAGCGAAGCCGTTCAACCCGCTTGAGATTGTCGCCAGAGTAGAGGCGTTGCTCAGAAGAGTTAATCAATTTGATGCAGCGGAGATCCCCGAAGCGAAAGAACAGAATCTGGTATTAGGTGATCTGACGCTGGATCGATCCCAATGTATCCTTTTTCGTTCAGGAAGTCCTGTAACATTGACCTCTACAGAGTATAAAATTATGGAATTGTTGCTTGATCAACCTGGCCGAGTGTTCACCCGTAAAAAAATATACGAAGCGGTCTGGGGCGATTATTATGCGCACGAGGACAGCACGATTATGGTACATATCAGCAACATTCGGGAGAAGATCGAGCGTGACTCCAGACAACCGGAATATCTCAAAACGATAAGGGGACTGGGATACAAAATTGAAGCGCCCATGGAAAGCTAGAGAAAAGCGACTGTTGCAGACATCCCTGACACTGGACTTCTTGCTGTTCAACTTCTTTTTGCTGTTACTGGTATTGATTGTGTACCTTATGGTTTCACTGGATGTCGTGGATTTTCGCATTTCGGATCAGGTGGTTGATCCAGATCTGAATGTTGAAGCCCACGTGTATGTAGCAGAGCTGGAGAACGAATTTTACTCCGGTGGAGGTTCGGTGTCGAAAGGCAAAGACACAGAGATTCAACGTCTCAAGGATAGCGGCGGCTGGATTGAAATATTGGATGCGAATCGCAATGTCATTCGTCATGTGGGAGACAAGCAAGATGCGTTCACACAATACAGTGAAGCCGATCTGTATGATGGATTGGAAAATCGGAGTGACCAGGAATACTATTATTCGATCACTCCTCTTTCGACAGAAGGAGCGGTAGCGTATGTATTGCTCAAAATCCCGCGTGATCTGGTCAGCGTGCGGATTAATGATAATCAGTTGATTACTAATCTGAAACATCCATTATCCTTTTACATTATGATTGGCATCGGTTTAGTATTGTTATTGATCTTTGTCTATAGCTATTGGGTCGCACGGAGAATCAAAAAACCACTCAGTATCCTCTCCTCGGGTCTTACGCAGATGATACAGGGAAATTATAGTACACGGATGTCGATCTCAGCCGAGAGGGAATTTGTCCAGATAGGTGAGACTTTCAACTACATGGCGGACGTCATTGAGAACACCTCTGCGGAGAAACGTTACGCCGAAGAGAGCAAACAGCGACTGATTGTAGACTTATCACATGATCTGAAGACACCGATAACATCCATACAGGGATATGCGCAGGCATTGGTGGAAGGACGTGGAGAGGACAAGGATAGGCAGCAAAGATATCTGGGGTACATCTATAACAAGTCTGTTCAAGTTGCACGCATGATACAGAATATGCTGGAGCTGCTCAAGGTGGATTCGCCCGATTTTCGCATGCATATTCAGAGAAGAGAGATTGGAGAATTCCTGCGCGAGATTATGGCAGATACTTATGGGGAGATTGAACAGAAACAGTTTGTCCTTCATGTACTTGTTCCTGATGAGGTGATCTACGCGAGGTATGATCCGGAGCTGTTATCCAGAGTCATTCAGAATCTGATTACCAATGCTCTGTCTTATAATCCAATCGGGACCGAACTGCGCGTCGAACTCATTCCGCTTCATACCCATGTGGTGATAGAGGTGGCAGATAACGGAGTGGGCATACCTCAAGAACTATGGTCAACGATCTTTGACCCGTTTGTACGAGGGGATGAGGCGCGGACAGCGACCGGAGGCACCGGACTTGGTTTGTCCATCGCACGACGTAATACGGAGAAAATGGGCGGACGGCTGATCCTTTCCCGGCGTGGGCGAGAGACCACCGTGTTTACCATTGAGATTCCAAATTAAATAAGAGAAGAAATGTCCATGTGGGGGGAAATATTTTGTTCAAAGTAAATACGTTTGTCCGGTTCAGTATTGCACTGGCGCTGATATTGGTTAATATCTATTTATTATCACGTGTAAGCTTCATCTTTCAGCCGCTCGTCACCATGATCACGGTCATTACCGTGCCGATGATGTTGTCGGTGTTCTTTTATTATCTGCTAAGGCCGCTTGTGAATTATATGGAGAAAAAGAAAATAAATCGCACGCTAAGTATTTTGCTAATCTATCTGGTTATTGCTATTCTGGGAGTGTTCTTCATCATTGGTTTATGGCCATCGTTACGTGAGCAACTGATCAATCTGGTCGATAACGCACCAAGTTTAATTAATTCATTAAGTGACCAGCTCAGAGAGCTGGAGCAAAATGGTGCCATTCAGGCCTTGTTCCCTGAGGGCTCGACACCTTTCTCCCAGATCACGGAGTATATCAACAAAGGATTTAACTTTGTAACCAACTATGTAAGTGGATTTTTCTCACTTGTTTCCAGTTTTGCGATCATCTTGTTTACACTACCTATTCTTTTGTTCTATATGCTGTTACAAGGCGAGAAATTTGGTCGTAAATTGGCACATATCGCTCCAAAACGTTTCCAAAATGACAGCCGTGATGTTGTAATTGAGATTGATCAGGCGTTGAGTGGTTTTATCGTGGGAAGAGTTTTGGTCAATCTGGCGCTGGGTGTATTGATGTATATCGGTTTCCTCATCATTGGACTGCCGTACGCATTACTGCTCACGGTAATTGCGGTCATCATGAACTTTGTTCCGTTTATCGGCGCGATTGTGTCGTCCGTACCTATTGTGATCATGGGTCTCGTGGTATCACCATCGGTTGCCATCTGGTCTCTGATTATTATTCTTGTCGCTCAGCAGATTCAGGACAACCTGGTTGCACCGTACGTATTCGGCAAAAAGCTGGATATTCACCCGCTCACGACCATCATTCTGGTGTTGGGTGCAGGCGACCTGGGTGGAATTATTGCCATCCTGATTATTATCCCGGTTTATATGATCGTTAAAATTCTTTTGGTTCGAATCTATAACATGTTCTTCAAGGACAAATGGCAGAATGCATAGAATTTAATTATTCGAAGGAGTGGAGCACATGTCTGAAATTATCGAAAAACAATACAATGAACCTGAATATATCGCACCTCAATCTGTTCAAATGGGTACCATTCATATCTCGAATGATGTGCTGTCCAAGATCGTAGGGATGGCGGCTCAATCAACGGCTGGCGTATCTTCCATGTCAGTTGGACTGACTGAAGGGATTGCCAAGAGTATCAGCGGCAAGAGTCTGCAAAAAGGGATTGACGTACACGTCAAAGACGATCAGGCAACCATCCAGCTGCGCATCAACATTCAATATGGCAACAAGATGCATGAGGTTTGCCGTGAACTTCAACATAATGTTCAACAGGCTGTAGAACAATTAGCTGGCGTTATGGTCAATGAAATTAAAGTACAAGTCGTTGGTGTATCCATGCCGGAGACGGTATAAACAATTAAAAAGAATGTAAGGAATAACGTTTGTAAGGATAAACGATTAACAAAAACAGCACCTTCCCAATTAACAACTTAACTGGGAGGGTGCTGTTTTATGTTTGCGGTAGTAGGTGGGCGCTTCGCCCATCACTTTTTTGAACATTTTGGAGAAAAGCAATTGATCGGTATAGCCCACAGAACGGGCAATATCACCAATGGTCAGACAGGGATCAAGCGTCAATTCGGCTGCCCTGCGCATCCGGTAATGGACCAGATACGACTGAATACTGCTTCCCATTTGGTCCTTGAAGAGAGAGCACAGGTAACTGCGCTGCAAACCGACATGGGCCGCGATGGATTGAACGGTAATGGCATTGGCATAGTTCATTTCAATGAAGTCCATTACCTGCGTTACGTACGTTTCCTTCGAATAATCCGGCATGGGTTGAAGATGATCTGAATTGGCCTGATCAATCAAAATAGAGAAGAATTGATATAGCAACCCAGTCATGCTGATCTCCCAGCCTTTATGGGTATGCCGCGAATTAATCATTCGATGCAGACAGGATCGCATCTCGTCATCCTCATTGCCCAGTTCAAAAATCGGATGATGCTCTGACAGACAAGCCTGCTGTAAAAAGGATGAACTATTGCTGCCTTGAAAAGCAACCCAGCTGTATTCCCATGGGTCATCCTGATCTGCTTCGTAATGCACGACGGAATGCGGAACGATCAGAAATCCTTGCCCTTTGTGCAGGGAATACGTTTTGCCACCAACTTCGAAGGTGCCTTTGCCATTCAAAATATAATGAATTTTGTAATAGTCTCGCATGGCAGGGCCAAAGTGGTGACCTGGTGTACATGCTTCCGTACCATAATGAAGGAGCTGTAGCTCCTGAAAATGATTGTTTTTGAACATATACGTAATCAAGGGTATTCACTCCTGTACGATTTCGTCTCATCTTGCATTTTAACATACTAAATAGTTGAAAAGATTAACTATTTAACATTAGTATATATAGATAACAATCATTATTCCATATGTTCAAAGTGAAATGCCATACCGTTTATCCAGGAAAATGTCTAAGATGAAAAGGGATTCAACAAACCTTACAGGAAAGTGAGAATAACGATGCCCTATACTGCGAGTGAACAACGATATGATGAGATAAAATATGTACGTTCCGGCAAATCCGGAATCAGACTTCCGCAAATTGCGCTGGGTCTATGGCAGAACTTTGGTGGCAACCGTACATTGGATATTCAGGAAGAAATGATTTTGCGTGCCTTTGACCTCGGAATTAACCATTTCGATCTGGCGAATAACTATGGTCCACCTCCAGGATCAGCGGAAGAGAACTTTGGCGTGATTTACAAAAAACATCTTCGTCCTTACCGGGATGAACTGCTTATCTCATCGAAGGCAGGCTACCATATGTGGAATGGACCTTACGGCGAGTGGGGCTCCCGCAAAAACCTGATTGCCAGTCTCGATCAAAGTCTTGGTCGGATGGGGCTGGACTATGTGGACATATTCTATCATCACCGTCCAGATCCGGACACGCCATTGGAAGAAACGATGACGGCGCTGGATCATATCGTGCGGCAAGGTAAAGCACTGTATGTAGGCTTGTCCAATTATAATGCAGAACAGACACAAGAAGCGGTAACTATTCTGCGTCGTTTAGGTACGCCATGTCTGGTTCATCAGCCAAACTACTCGATGCTGAATCGCTGGATTGAAGACGGTTTGCAAGACGTACTGGATGAGCAAGGCGTAGGTTCCATTGCGTTCTGTCCACTTGGCCGCGGTCAATTGACGAATAAATATGTCGACAAGATCAAGGAAGAACGCGTCAATCCAACAGGAAATTTGAAAAAAGAAGCATATACGGACGAACGGATTGCCAAGTTCGATGCACTTCAGGCGGTTGCGGAACGAAGAGGTCAGACGATCTCCCAACTGGCTCTGAACTGGATCTTGCGCGGTAACCGTGTAACCTCTGCACTGATTGGTGCAAGCCGTGTGTCCCAGATTGAAGAAAATGTAGCTGCGCTCAGCGCACCTGACCTGACAACGGAAGAGTTGAATGAGATCGAAAGCATTTTGGATGGAATGGGTAATTATCCGTGGTAACATACACAGTATAGCTGTGTGAAAATTATAGTTAGGTAAAACTAATGTAATATAAATGAAGAATGAAAATGGCGCCTACCTGATCAATCAGGGGAGGCGCCATTTTGTATATGTCATTTTCTTTATAGGATAAGATCTATTATAATAGTTCATTAATTGACCTATGTTTATTTTTTCAGAATGAACCTAGTTCATAGCACCTGGTCCTAGGATTTAGGGTATAATATATAGAAGCTTTACAATTGAACTACGAAGGAGAGGCTCCATTTGAACTTTGAACAGTGGATTTCGCCTGAAAGCTATAACCTGACATCCGAGATGGAGAATCATCCATCAGAGCGGATTGCACTTAGATGGCTCAGCGATCAACGAGAGGTGGAAGAGATCACGTATGGTGATTTATTTAAGCAGGCGAATCGTCTTGCTGGAGGTCTGCGTGAACTTGGACTAGAGAAGGGTGATCGGGTGTTGGTCATGGTACCACGCCGTATTATTGCCTATGTCATTTATATTGCTTGTCTGAAATTGGGGATTGCCGTTATTCCTTCCTCCGAGATGTTACGGGCAAAAGATCTGGAATATCGTCTGCGTCACTCTGAGGCGCGGGCTGTTATTGTATGGTCCGAGACGACCTCAGAAGTAGAAAAGATGGACGCGGATCTGCCGTCACTGGCACATCGAATCGTGGCATCACCGAATGGAGAAGTTAGCGTACCTGCTGAAGGTTGGGTCAATGTGCATCAGTTAATGCAGAATCAACCCGAAGAGATGGTTGCGGTGGAGACTCATCGTGATGATACGGCTATCCTTGCTTATACTTCGGGCACAACAGGTAATCCCAAAGGAGTTGTACATAGCCACGGTTGGGGATATGCCCACCTGCGGATCGCTTCCTCGTTATGGTTGGATATTCAACCATCGGATACGGTATGGGCAACGGCTGCACCCGGATGGCAAAAATGGATCTGGAGCCCATTCCTGTCGGTACTCGGAAGAGGCGCGACTGGACTGGTCTACAATGGATCATTCCAGCCCAAGCGTTATCTGGAACTGATGCAGGAACATCAGATTAATGTCCTTTGCTGTACACCAACAGAATATCGGTTGATGGCCAAAGCAGATGATCTTGGACATTATGACCTGTCTCATCTGCGCAGTGCTGTTTCAGCGGGTGAACCGCTCAATCAGGAAGTTATTGAAATCTTCCAGCGTCATTTTGACCTGACTATTCGGGACGGATATGGACAGACCGAGAGCACGTTGTTAATCGGCAGTCTCAAAGATGCGCCTGTACGTATTGGCTCGATGGGTCAGTCGATTACACCTGGGTTGATTGAAATCATCGATGAAGAGGGACAACCTGTGCCTGCGGGTGAAGTGGGGGATATCGCGGTACACAAAGAGATGCCAGCTTTGTTCCGGTCCTATTATCAGGATGAGGGACGGAAGGAAGCAAGTCAGCGTGGCGATTATTTTGTAACAGGGGACCGTGCACGCAAAGACGAAGAAGGTTACTTCTGGTTTGAAGGTCGCAGTGACGACATTATCATCAGTTCGGGTTACACGATTGGACCATTTGAAGTGGAAGAAGCACTCATGAAACACGCCAGTGTGAAGGAATGTGCGGTGGTTGCAAGTCCGGATGAGATCCGTGGCAATATTGTCAAAGCTTTTGTCGTGTTGAGAGACGATTCACTGGCTTCACCGGAACTGATGCGTGAACTGCAACACCACGTCAAGGAAATCACAGCACCTTATAAATATCCACGTAAGATCGAATTTGTTACGGATCTGCCAAAGACTAACTCTGGTAAAATCCGCCGGATCGAGTTACGTGAACAAGAAAAACGTAATGGTTAGATCATTTGTATAGATGAAATTTTGGGGATTGTGCCTGCGTAGTGAAAGAGAAGGAATCGATTTCTGCAGAAGCGAAAGCGGTCGTATTTGTCTCCGAATATTAACCTTTGAAAAATACGATGAAGAAAATTTGGAGACAACGACGATCTAAAGAACGATCCTTCGCTGTAACGGCCACTCAACAGATCCCAAGTTTGCAAACCATGCCATAATATATGAAACAGGAGTGAACACAACCATGAGTCAATTTGAACAGACCTTTGAACAGACCTTTGAAAAGTCATTGGAACAATACGCAGAACTAGTTGTTAAAGTTGGCGTGAATATTCAAAAAGGACAGGATCTGCTCGTTACTGCACCAATCGAAACGCTTGAATTCACACGTCTGATTGTGCAAAAAGCCTATGCGGCTGGTGCAAACTATGTACAAGTGGACTTCGATGATGACAACATTACCCGCAGTCGTTTTGAACATGGTTCCAATGACAGCTTTGACTACTATCCAGCCTGGAAAGCGGATATGATGGAGAAGTTTGCGGAAGCAGGCGGCGCTACCTTGACGATCAAAGTTCCAGATCCTGAACTGTATAACGGAATTGACTCCGACAGCGTTTCCCGTGCTACTAAGGCAGCTGCACACGCACGTCGCGGATATGCCAAATACACACGCAACCATGAAATTAGCTGGTGTCTGATCAAGGCCCCAACCAAAGCTTGGGCGAACAAAGTATTTGCCGACATCCCGGAAGAAGACCGAATCAACGTGATGTGGGAAACCATCTTCAAAATGAACCGTGTAGATGGCGGAGACGCCGTACAAAATTGGAGAGAACATCTGGATACCTTGAATAATATGAGTGATCTTCTGAACAAAAAGAACTATAAGAGCCTGCATTACCGTGCGCCAGGTACAGACTTGAAAATTGAATTGGTCCACAACCACATCTGGGGTGGCGGTGGTAGCGAAAATAAACAAGGCGTATACACGGTTGCCAACATGCCGACAGAAGAAGTATTCACCATGCCTAAGCGCAGTGGAGTGAATGGGTATGTCAGCAGCACAATGCCTTTGAACCTGAACGGGCAACTGGTAGACCAGATGAGAATCACATTCAAGGATGGACAGGTTGTAGCGTTTACGGCAGCATCCGGTGAAGAGCATTTGAAGAACCTGTTTGCCACCGATGAAGGAGCACGTTATCTGGGTGAGGTCGCACTCGTACCACATGACTCTCCGATCTCCAACCTGAATCGCATTTTCTACAATACGGGTATTGATGAAAATGCATCTTGCCACTTGGCTGTGGGAAGTGCGTATCCATTCAACATTAAAGATGGCACAACCATGTCGAACGAAGAGTTGCTGAAGCATGAGTGTAATGTGAGCTTGACTCACGTTGATTTCATGATCGGTTCCGCTGAACTGGATATCGATGGTGAGTTACAAGACGGTACAATCGAGCCGGTATTCCGTAAAGGCAACTGGGCATTTTAATATCTTAACAAGTCTTAACTAGCTAGTAGTAACAGTCGTTAACAAAAAAAGTGACTTCAACCTGAAGTCACTTTTTTCGTTTCCTCGTAACATGGGTTACACGGGTCTTACAGGTACACATATCTCGCAATAATGCTGATTAAGCAGTTCCCAACGATATCTTTCTATAACCGGCTTGTTGTCCATCTGATAACCACTTGTTTGTAAATGAGGGATGATCACATTCCATGCCTGCTGAATAGCTTCTGCCGTATGTCTCACCTTACAGATGAGATAATCTCCGCCTAGTAACTCGCCAATCTCAACAAACTCATCTTCCAGACGTTCAGATTCAGTGATAACAATACAAGCATCATATCTGCAGTTCTGAGGAGGTGTGGTAGTTGGGTCATTTTGTGGAATACCGAATAAAATTGCTGATTCATGAAGCAGTTGGTTTTTGTCTGCCCATTGTTTCAGCGTATTCATCGCTTGAGCATTGGCTGGACCGTAAGGACCGACTTGTCGAACATAGGCGATACGATACGATGGGAGGTTTTCGATAACCATTTCCATGAAAATCTTCCTCTCTGTACGATTTCTCTTACATATTGGATGCTAACATGGTATAAAAGAATTTGCTTAGGTAATTGTTGAATCCCGGCGACGAAACTCATAGAATAGTGATAATATGTTGGAAGACTGTTCCAATAGAGCAAAACGAGAGGGGGAGGCGTTAGACATGGATATTACTTATGCCTTCACGGATGAACATTTCAGGAAAGTTGTGTTGGATCGTTTTTGTGAGCAGCGGGATTTCATCCAGGAGAGTGACGTTTGTGAGGCTGAGATATTAGAACTCTCAAATCACAATATTAGCAATCTTGATGGAATCGAGTATTTCTGGGGTCTTCAAGAGCTGGATTGTGCCTATAATCAATTGACCAGTTTGGATCTGGCTCAGAATCACAAGCTGAGGACGTTACGTTGCAGAGAGAATCAGCTTCTTACACTGGACCTCCGTTCCAATTCGGATTTGCAGGTGCTGGATTGCAGTTTTAATCGACTTCGCAAATTGGATCTTTCTCATAATTCCAAACTTATAACGGTGGAGTGTCATTGGAATATGTTGTCGGAGCTGGCTTCAGAGCCCCTTGAGCAGTTGGAGGAACTTAGTTGCAGTTATAACGCTCTTTTCTCACTTGAACTTGAACACAATAAACAACTGCGGCGACTTGATTGCGCCAACAATTACATGCTGGAACTTGATGTAACCGGTTGTCCAAACTTGATTGAACTTCGTTGTAACCACAATCATATTAAACAGTTGGATTTTCGTTCAAATATGGTTTTAGAGAGTATCCGTTGTTTTAACAACCATATTAGCAAGCTGGATATTCGCCATAACGTACAACTAAAAGAGTTGTACTGTTCCGAGAACAAATTAACCGAGTTGGATTATAGCGCTAATCCCAAGCTGGAAAGACTGCAGTATGCAGATAATCTAATGTTTGAATCCAATCATGAAGTTCCGGGTATGGGGTTGTTTCAGTATGACGTCTCGATGTCCAACTATCAGATGAGCTTACTTATTCAGGATAAAGAACTGGTATTCACTGCACAGGTTTCAACCAAGACAGAGATGGAAATATTGTCCCCATATATGGAAGAGACGTGGAAACGGTGGGACATGCTAGGTGAGCAGGCACTTAAAACCATTGCCGAGGCTCATCCGGACGAAGATATCAATACATTGATTTTGGCTGATGCAGAATTTCAGGGAGATCAATATTTCCGATTGGGTTATGATGCGGGGGATACACCTGCTGGTCGACTGTACATATATGCGGAGTTTGACGATGAATTTCACATGTTGGATACGTTGATCTATGAAACGTATTAAAGCCACGAGATCGTGGCTTTTTTGTTGTGTTGAACTAAAGATTATTTACACTGACACTACGATGACAGAACAACCTTCCAATCGCTGTTATCCCCAGATTTTAATTCCATTCCTTTTCTAAAGGGGAAAATCCGGGGATAGCGTATGCTTCCGATGCAGCTTTCTTTCAGAAAGCTTTTAGGCGAACGCTTCGCTTTTTCAGGTTTTTTCTGTCCTCTCCGTTATCGTGTAAATGTTAGTTCAACTTATATAATTTGTTATATTATATGTTATTCAGCGTGCATTTTGTTGAAGCTAACATATTCGTTAATCGGTTTACGGTAACCGCGTGGGCGCTGTTTGGCTTCCGACTTTTTGCCGATGGTGATCAGCATAACCGGTACGTAATGGTTAGGGATTTCAAGACTCCGTTGCAGTTCTTCCGAGTCAAAACCAATCATTGGACAAGTGTCCCAACCGCGATCCTGAGCGATCAGCATCAATTGCATGGCAGACAGGCTGGCATTGCGAATCGCATCCTCACGTTGGAAGAATATTCCGCGAGATTCGTAAAATTCGGTGACACTTTGGGATTCCTGCTCGTATTGGAACGGAGTAAGAGCGCCCAGGTTCAGCAGGCCTTCGTTAATCGTGCGGATATGATGATGCGCGTTGACGTCGCCCAATACCACGATGACTGCAGAAGCTGTTTTTACCTTATATTGCTGGGAAGCCTCATAGACTTTCTCTTTCTGTTCCTCGTCTTTAATCACAAGATAGTGCGTGTGTTGCAGGTTAAAGGCAGATGGTGCAAATTTGTTCAGGGCAAACATTTCTTGCAGTTCCAAATCCGAAATTTCAATTCCTTCTTCAAAAATAACGGCCGATCTACGGTTTTTGACTAGATTCTCCAACTCACTCATGGTAGTTTCCCTCGCTTATGTATGATTTATAAACTGACTATAACACACTTAGTTACTTTATGTAAGTATTATTTTAGAATAAGACAAGGATTGTCTGCCATACGCTAAAATAAAACACTAGAGGTGATTCATGAAAGCATTGATCGCAAAGTATATGGGAGGACGTGACCCTCATGAATTTCGGGTATATGTGATCCAATCTTCGACGTTAAAACGTTTTGTAGTCGTGGAGATTATTCTAGGCCCTATCGTGTACAATGTTGCACTTTATTTGTGCCATAATGCAATACTTGCTGGCGTAGGCTCTTGGGCTGGAACAGAAGGTCTGAAGAGACTGCCACTGGTCTTTAGAAAAATCGTTGGAACATGATGAAGTGTGTAAATGAGAAATTAAAGCAGAAGAGGGCCAGTTGCGGCCCCATCTTCTCCTTCAGCCATGTTATCAATAGTCACACTTCTTTTATCTAATCAAATAACTGTCTAAGATTTGGGTTCAAACCTGCCTTATTTAGCACGTTCCAAATACTGCTCCAGCGTAAGTTTCTGGTTGGTAATCTCACCAGCAATATATACTCCGACATAACGTACATGCCATGGCTCATAGGAGTAACCAGTCAATTTCTCCTGATCTTTGCCATAACGGATGATGAAGCCGTACTTGTGGGCATTGGCTTTCAGCCATTTGCCTTCTTTGGTGTTGCCAAAGCTTTGCTGAAGATCATAACCAGCCGAAGCGCTGGAGATATCCATAGCTAGACCGGTCTGATGTTCGCTTTGTCCTGGCCGAGCACTTGTTTTATTGGCAACAGCTTCACCTTTGATGCTGGCATTACGGTCAAAGATCGATTTCTGGGTCGCATAAGAGCGATAGCCAGACACCGCTTTGATATCGATGCCGTCTTTTTTGGCAGCCGCAAATAGTTTCTCTAGCGCTGTTGCAGCTACTTTACGCATCTGTTTCTTCGGACTGGAGCCAGAGAAGCTAAAAGGAATATTAGGTACAACCAAATCTTGAGGTGCATAAGTTGAAGGCAGATTTCTCTTTTTATTGACAAGTACAACCGTACTGGACACATTGGTCACAGTTGCCACATTTTTAATCGTTTTGATCGTACGACCAGGTGCATTATCATGCAGAAATTGAGTGAAGCTGGAGCTTGCAGCAGACGCGACGGAATTCAGGCTTGAAGTGATGGGAAACGTAGTAAAAGCAGAACCTGCTACAACAGAGCCTACGAGAATTGTAGATATGATGGATTTACGAGTAAAAGGTTTCATGATGTGTGTTCCTCCTCGGAATATATGAATCTATATACCGAGTATACTAGAGGATTATATCCATAGGTTCTCCAATTGTTTCCGAGTTGTAAACAAAGTTTGCTAGATTCTTCTTCTTCTTCTTCAACTCTGATAGAGGCATATAAAGAAAAGCACGTTAAAAAAGCCGTTGCATTAGATGCAACGGCTTTTGATGTGAAGAAAGATAATGCTAGATTACTTCAAGTATGCTGGAGACTGTGTTACAGCATGCAGGCGTCGGATCCACCGGAGCTTCCTGCAGTTACTGCACGGGTGTCACGAACGCGAACGTTGGCGCTGAGCACACCAGAATCACTGCTTAGTTTAAAAGAAGGATAATTTTCTTCCGTATCCAGCTTCATGTGTTGTTCTAGGTTCAGCTGCTGCTTCGGATCAACATAGAACGGAACCAGATTGGTTTCAATCTGCGCGTCGAGAGCCGCAAGTTCATCAACAATGATAATAGCGATAACTCCGTTACATCCGCAACCTTCCAAGTCATAGATCACTTTGAAATATCCAGGTTGGTCATTCAGGCTTTCCGTCAATCGTTTTGCTGCCAAATCTGTAATTTGAATATACATATAGGTACACTCCTTTATATGTGGTCATGGTTGGTAAATGGTAAAAGAATTCATTCAGCTTCTATTCCCATTATACCACTTTGGCAAAAATCAAAGCATTTATTTTCTTGACTGATCAGTCTGGAAAAGGTATTCTTTAGTTAATGAATAGGGAGGTGAGGTCTGAAATTGGGAAGAGCCAAGGAGTTTGACACGGAGACTGTTCTAAGAAAAGCAACGTCTGTATTTGGAGCGTACGGTTATGAAGGTACATCTTTGAGCTTACTGCTGAGTGAACTTGGCATTGCGCGGCAAAGCCTGTATGACACCTACGGAACTAAACATGATTTATTTGTCTCTGCTCTTAAATTCTATATTCAGCAGAAGACAGAGGCGGGGATCAGACTATTAAATGAATGTACAAATGTGAGGCAAGGCGTGACGGAGTTGTTCAACGAAGCGGTTAACGTGTTGACAGACAACGAACGTCGTAATGAATGTTTCATCATTAATAGCGCGGTTGAACAGGCACCACAAAATCACGAAATCGCGGCCTTTATTCAAACCACTAACCAACAAATGGAAGATGTTTTTCATACTGCGCTGTTACGAGGCCAGAGGAGTGGCGAACTGAGGCATGCAGAGGAAGAATTGCCCGGTCTTGCCCGTTTTCTGAATTATTCCCGACTCTCATTGACCTTTACGGCGAAGAGCGGTGCAAGCGCAGAAGCGCTACGAGATTTTGTACAGATGACCCTAAGGGCTTTGGATTAACGTTTTACATGATTTGAGTAAGAATTCTTTACGTTTTCTTGGAAATGAACGCTTAGGGCGTTTATTTTTTGATCATTATAGACCGATTGGTCTGGAAAAAGAACACCAAACAAACTGAAGGAGGAATAAGGATGACACAATCTCAGCAGTTGGAAGAGGGCAATAATATACCGTATCGGATCATGCATGGATTTACTCAATTGCTACTGGAGGGAAAACTAGAACAATGGTTGGAGCTATATACATCTGACGCTATTTTCGAATTCCCATATGCACCAGCAGGATATCCTCAGAAACTGGAAGGCAAAGCCGCAATTACGAATCATCTTCATAATCTACTGGGGATGATTGAAATCCAGCAGTTTTCTGAACCGGTGATCTTGGCTGATTCCACGAAACAACAGTTTGTGGCTGAATTTACTTGTAAAGGGCGTTCATTAGTTACAGGCAAGCCATACAACCAAACGTACATCTCTGTAGTGAGCCACTCTAATGGAAAAATTACACATTATAAAGACTATTGGAATCCGATGGTCGTACTCGAATCGGACTTAGGAGGAAACAAGCATGATCAATGATAAACCGTTGACACTTATTACCGGAGCTAATGGAAAGACAGGAAGCCGTGTTGGGGCCATACTTCAAAAGCATCATTATCCGGTGCGTTTGGCAGGAAGAACTAAACCATCTCTTTCTGGTTCTGCCGATAATTATGTCTATTTTGATTGGTATGATTCCGAGACATATGCGCTGGCGCTGAAAAATGTGAATCAGGTGTACCTTGTCATGCCAGTCATGGATATGAACCCAGAAGACGTCATCATTCCGTTCATCAAGGAAGCATTGTGGAACGGCGTTAAGCGATTCGTTTTACTTGGCAGTGCTTCGATCGATGAGAATGGTCCTATATTTGGCAAAGTACATCAGTATATAAAAGCCCATGCTCCTGAGTGGGCTGTATTGCAGCCTTCCTATTTTATGGAGAACTTTACGGAGGGACCGCATCGGGAGACGACGAAGCAACTCGGGAAAATTTACAGTGCTACGAGTAACGGAAAAATTGGATTTGTTAGTGCAGATGACATCGCTGCGGTGGCCTTCCATGCTCTAACAGATGTTGTTCCTCATAATACGGAGCATATCATTACAGGGCCGGAGACGTTGTCCTATGGACAGGTTGCAGACGTCTTGAGCCGTGTACTGGGTCAGTCCATCCAGCATGAATCTTTGTCCGATGATGAATTGAGGAACAGCATGATTCGCGCAGGAATGTCAGAAGAATACGCTGCTGCCCTCGCAGGACTGGATGTGCCTATCCGGGAGGAGGGGAGAGAAGATCAAACGACGGATACGGTGAAAAAATTAACGGGGAATAACCCGATTTCATTCGAGCAATTTATTCAGAATCATATGGAAGTATGGAAATAATGGAAGAAATATTTTCGTATTATGAAAAGACGGTGCCTGGTGCCCGTCTTTTTGCATGTCTACCAGCATGTTGACATCGTTGATTCAAATATGGATCTCTCCCTAACAAAGGACACTACGGAAAGCAGTGATTATACGAACACACTTTTGGGGAAATAGATGAAGATGAATGTTAGGGCGTGTCTGAAACACGCCCTAGATAAAGGGGCGAAGAGAGCGAATGATTCAGTTCGAAAATGTATCAAAACAATATCCTGATGGAACAACGGCTTTGCGTCAGGTTAACCTCAACATTAACAAGGGAGAATTGTTCGTCATGATTGGTCCGAGTGGATGTGGCAAAACCACCATGCTCAAAATGATCAATCGCCTGATTGAGCGAACAGATGGAACAGTGCGCATTAATGAACGCCCAATCGATGAATACAACATTCACGAATTGCGCTGGAATATAGGATATGTGCTGCAACAGATTGCACTATTCCCGCATATGACAATTGCCGAAAATATTGCAGTTGTTCCTGAACTCCGAAAATGGAAGTCAGATCAAATCAAGGAGCGTGTACATACGTTACTAGATATGGTGGGTTTGCACGGAGATACGTACAGTGAGCGTAAACCGTCCGAGTTATCCGGAGGACAACAGCAGAGAATTGGTGTGTTGCGTGCACTCGCTGCCGATCCCGAGATAGTTTTGATGGATGAACCGTTCAGTGCACTCGATCCAATGAGTCGGGAGAAATTACAGGATGATATTTTGGATATCCAGCGTCAGATGAAAAAAACAATTGTGTTTGTCACCCATGATATTCAGGAAGCGATGAAGCTGGGGGATCGCATCTGCATTATGAAGGATGGACAGGTTTTGCAGGTAGGCACCCCGGAAGAACTGATCCGACAGCCAGCTAATGACTTCGTACGTGAATTTGTTGGAAGTCCTAACACCGATACGAGTTCACAATCTGATTTTGATCTCGAATCCATCATGTCACCACTCTCACCGGGTCATGTGCCAAAATCAGCCAAAACTGCCGTTCCTGTATCCATTACGTTAACGGAATTAGTTGATATCATGGCTTCCCATGACCATCTGCTGGTTGAACGTAACCGCCAGATTATTGGCGAGATCAGTCGAGTTGATCTGATGAAATACTGGTCTGGTCAGTTACAGGAACGAGGTGAAGGACATGAATAGATTCACGGAGGTGTTCAGTGAGCGCAAAGGTCAGTTGTTGTCTGCTCTGCTGGAACATGTTCAGATCTCATTTATCGCATTGTTCTTTGCTGTCCTCATCGCTATTCCGCTTGGTATATACCTTACACGCAAACCAAGAGTGGCTGAACCAATTATCGGGGTTACGGCTGTGTTGCAGACGATACCTTCCTTGGCGCTTCTCGGATTGCTCATCCCGTTATTCGGCATAGGCACACTTCCTGCAATTATTGCATTGGTGGTGTATGCACTGCTACCCGTACTTCGCAACACGTACACAGGCATATCCGAAGTTGATCCTTCCATGGTGGAAGCGGCAAATGCGATGGGCATGAATAGTTGGCAACGTCTAATCAAAGTGGAACTGCCACTGGCGATGCCTGTCATTATGGCCGGAATTCGGACCGCGATGGTGCTTATTGTAGGAACGGCGACACTTGCTGCCTTGATCGGCGCAGGAGGTTTGGGTGCATTAATCTTGCTAGGCATTGATCGGAACGATACGGAACTGATCATTCTTGGAGCCATTCCGGCTGCCTTGCTGGCTATTTTGTTTGATGCACTATTGCGTCAGTTCCAGCGGTTATCCTTTAAGAAAACATTGGTTACCCTTGGTTCGCTGGCAATAATCGCGATACTTGTGATTACCATTCCCTTCGTGGCACGTGGTGGTCAGAAGGATCTCGTCATTTCCGGGAAATTGGGGGCGGAACCCGAAATTCTCATTAATATGTACAAATTGTTAATCGAAAAAGACACAGACCTGACCGTTGAACTAAAACCCGGGTTAGGCAAAACGCCATTCCTTTTCAATGCACTCAAGTCGGGTGATATTGACATCTATCCCGAATTCACGGGGACAGCGATCTCCGAATTTATGAAGGAAACGGCTGTGAGTACGGATCGAACAGAGGTCTACGAACAAGCCAGAGACGGAATGTTAAGCCAGTTCAACATGGTGCTGCTGAACCCAATGGATTACAACAATACGTATACGTTGGCCGTTCCAAAGAGCATCGCAGATCAATACAATCTCAAGACCATTTCGGATCTCAAACCGGTTGAGCAGCAGATCAAAGCAGGATTCACACTTGAATTCTCGGATCGGGAAGACGGATACCTTGGCATACAGAAAAAGTATGGGATTGAATTCCCGAACGTTGCAACAATGGAACCCAAGCTTCGCTATGGTGCTCTTCAGCGCGGAGATATTAATCTCGTTGATGCTTACTCCACAGACAGTGAGTTGAGACAGTATGAACTCGTTGTGCTGGAGGATGATCAGGAGTTATTCCCACCGTATCAAGGCGCGCCGATGCTTCGTCAAGAAACGGCAGATCAATATCCACAACTGGTTGAGGTGCTGAATCAGCTGGCTGGCAAAATTACGGATGACGAGATGCGTCAGATGAACTATGACGTGAACGTAGAGGGAGAGAATCCTGAACAGGTTGCAGCAGAGTACCTTAAACAGGCTGGATTGCTGTAACTTCAGGCATCCCTGCAATAGATGCACCAAAAGGATGAGGAGGAACCATGATGACACAAGAAACGTATGACTTGATTGCAATTGGAACAGGAAGCGCGGCAAGCTCTGTTATCACCCGTTGCGCTGAAGCTGGCTGGAAAATCGCTGTAATTGATGAACGTGAGTTCGGCGGAACGTGTGCACTGCGCGGCTGTGATCCCAAGAAAGTGCTGGCTGGAGCGGCTGAGCTGATTGACTGGAATGAACGGATGCAAGGGAAAGGAATTCAGGGACAGGCGACCATCAACTGGTCTGAACTTATGGCCTTTAAACGCACCTTTACCGAGAGCATACCTAGAGCAAGTGAAGATCAATTCAAACAGGCCGGAATGGATACTTTCCATGGTAAAGCTTCATTTGTCGATGAAGACCATATTCAAGTTGGAGAAGAAGTGCTCCATGGCAAACACATCCTGATTGCTACCGGTGCAACACCTGCGCCACTTGAGATTGAGGGCTCAGAGCATCTTTTATATAGTGATGACTTTCTGGATCTGGAACAGCTGCCGGATCGATTAGTTCTGGTAGGCGGTGGATACATTGCATTTGAGTTTGCGCATATTGCGGCCAGAGCCGGGACAGAAGTCCATATCCTGCATCGGAGTGAACAGCCTCTGAAGTCGTTTGATGCGGAGCTTGTAGAATCTTTGTTGCAAAAATCAAAAGAGATCGGCATTCATGTTCACTTGAACGCGGAGGTGAAGTCCATACGGCAAGAGGGGAACGCCTATGTCGTTCATGGCACGCGTAATGGTGCGGATCACCAGTGGCAGTGCGGACTTGTCGTTCATGGAGCGGGGCGTGTTCCCAATGTGGATGGGCTGGAATTGGAGAAAGCCAACGTCAGCTACAGCAAAAAGGGGATTACGGTGAACGAGTACTTGCAAAGTGAAAGTAATCCGAGAGTGTATGCTGCTGGCGATGTAACGTATACAAAAGGGTTGCCTTTAACCCCGTTAGCAGGTCAGGAATCCCGGGCTGTATCGTTCAATTTGTTGGAGGGAAATCAACACAAACCTAATTATAAGGTGATGCCTTCCATTGTGTTTACTGTCCCTGCCCTTGGAGCTGTAGGTATGAGCACGGAACAAGCCAAAAAAGAGGGCTACGAGGTGCAGGTAAATGATATGTCGAAATGGTATACTTACAAGCGAACTCATGAAAAATTTGCCATGGCCAAAGTGGTGATCGATAAATCAACCGGGCGTATTCTGGGCGCGCATGTGCTCGGGAGCAAAACAGAAGAATTGATTAACCTTTTTGCAATGGCGATTCAGTTCAATCTGACTATCGATCAGTTAAACACCATGAATTTTGCATATCCTACTGCTGCATCGGATCTGGGTTCTTTAATTTAGAAGTGATGAAGTGAGGATGAACCCCCCTTTGGGACGGAAGAAAGGATGAAAATAACGATGTCATCGGATTTTATTGGGCTTCATGAAGGCAAGTGGACTAAGGAACCCGTTGCTGCACGGATGGATGGGGATCGTTTCGTTGTGGAAGCTCGGGAAGGTAGTGACTTCTGGGAGAACACATTCTACGGGTTCTGTCATCGGGATGGACATGCCATGCTTGCTCCATGGGACGGAACGGAAGCGATTGAGGTATCGTTTGATCTAAGCTCATTCACCGAATTATATGACCAGGCGGGATTAATGTTATGGTACGGAGAAGACCAATGGATCAAGGCCGGAGTTGAGGTCAATGATGGTGTGGCACATGTTGGAGCCGTCGTGACGGATACGTATTCCGATTGGTCACTCTCTCCTGTGCCAGAGTGGGGTGGACGAATCGTAACAATCAGAGCCTCCTACAGTAATGAGGCTGTTGTCATTCGTGCACGCACAGATGAGCATCCTTGGCGTACGATTCGGGTTGCACGGTTTGCCTATCCAACGAACAAACATGCAGGTCCATTTCTGTGTTCACCAAAGCGAGCAGGGTTCGAGGTAGCCTTTACCAAGTGGAGATCCACGACACCCGATCAAGACTTGCATACAGATCCGCCGATTACAGATTAAAACAAGTTAAGATGCACGATAAACAATAAAACATGAACAGGTGTATCTGGCTTAGAAAGCAAGACAACACAAATAAGCAAGTCTTCCATTAACGGAGGACTTGCTTATTTGTGTGTTTAAACTTTGGACTGTGAAAAGGCTCCAGTTACTCATTTCATCATTCACCGGGTACAGTGAGTTCTTTTCGCACATACAACAGAGTGCTTGCGAACTTTACTTGAGTTTAACGTTTATTTACTCGTGTCCGTATCCAGGGAATGGGGTTCAGTCTCTTTTTCACCCTCATCATCATTGGACTTATTGAACTCCAGCATACGCTCCTCGTAATCGTCCAGGAACCATAACGGGTCCATGCTGTCTTCCTCACCGTTGTAATTGATTACGATTTCGTCGCCAGCTTTGATGTCTGTATACGCGTAGAAGTCAAAGGTGTGGTTATCAAAATTGATATCATAAGTAGCGTTAGGTTCATAGGAGTGGTTGATCAGACTGCCGTAACCGAGCAGAATTGCGGTATGATTCGCCCCATATTCGAACACGTAATCTTCCAGAATCGTTTTTTCGACATGCTCATGATCTTCATTTGGGTAAGGCACAACGGGTGCCTGATGGATAAGCGTTCCTTTGGCAATATCAACGGTAGCAAATACCCCGCGGTTAAACTCACCACCATCACCCAACTTGGATTGTTTCACTTCAATCATAATCTTCACCTGATGCTCTTCGAAGAGCTCCGTTCTATATAATAGTAATTCGTTAAGGCAAAATTTTAACCCATACTTTCATATAAGGCAAATTTCAGACAAAAAGGTGGAATAATTTTTAATATGGCGTTGAGTTGTGCAGGATATAACGCTTATAATATACAAAGAATTAAGTCTATATAGAAAAGGTGTCATGAATGAGCATATTAAATGTAGAAAAATTAAGTCACGGTTTTGGTGACCGTGCTATCTTTAACGACGTTTCATTCCGCCTGTTGAAGGGCGAACATATTGGTCTGATCGGGGCCAATGGTGAAGGTAAATCCACCTTCATGAACATTATTACAGGAAAACTTCAGCCGGATGAAGGCAAGGTGGAGTGGTCCAAACGGATGCGGGTTGGTTATCTGGACCAGCATGCTGTATTGAATAAAGGCCAATCGATCCGTGACGTACTTCGCGGCGCGTTCCAGTATTTGTTTGACATGGAACAGGAAATGAATGATATGTATGGCAAAATGGGCGATGTTACCCCGGAGGAGCTTGAACAACTGCTTGAAGACGTAGGTACGATTCAGGATACGCTGACAAACCAGGATTTCTACATGATTGATGCCAAAGTGGATGAAACTGCACGTGGTCTGGGCCTGACGGATATCGGTCTGGATAAAGACGTCAATGACCTGAGTGGTGGACAACGTACCAAAGTACTGCTTGCCAAGCTGCTGCTGGAAAAACCCGATATTTTGCTCCTGGATGAGCCTACGAACTATCTGGATGAATTGCATATCGAATGGCTGAAACGTTATTTGCAGGAATATGAGAATGCTTTTATTCTGATCTCTCACGATATTCCGTTCCTGAACAGTGTTATCAACTTGATCTATCACATGGAGAACCAGAATCTAACTCGTTATGTGGGCGATTATGATCACTTCCAGGAAGTGCATGAGATGAGAAAACAGCAGCTGGAGTCGGCGTACAAACGCCAACAACAAGAGATTGCTGACCTCAAGGATTTTGTAGCGCGGAACAAAGCAAGTGTTGCTACACGTAATATGGCGATGTCCAGACAGAAGAAACTCGACAAGATGGATGTCATCGAGATCGCCAAGGAGAAACCGAAACCGCAGTTCAACTTCCGTGATGCAAGAACATCCGGCAAGCTCATTTTCGAAACCAAAGGTCTTGTAATTGGATACAACGAACCGTTGTCCAGACCACTGGATCTGCGTATGGAGCGCGGACAGAAGATTGCCCTTGTTGGTGCGAACGGAATCGGTAAAACAACGCTGATGCGCAGTATTCTGGGTGAAATTCAAGCTCTGGAAGGAATCGTTCAACGTGGTGAACATCTGGAGATTGGTTACTTCCAGCAAGAGATGAAGGATGCCAACTACAATACATGTATTGAAGAGATCTGGCAGGAGTTCCCTTCCTATACCCAATTCGAGGTGCGCGCTGCACTTGCAAAATGTGGTTTGACTACAAAACACATTGAGAGCAAGGTAGCTGTACTGAGTGGTGGCGAGAAAGCTAAAGTGCGTCTCTGTAAGCTGATCAATAATGAAACCAACCTGCTTGTGCTCGATGAGCCGACGAACCATCTGGACGTTGATGCCAAGGAAGAGTTGAAACGTGCGCTCAAGGCTTACAAAGGCAGTATTCTTATGATTTCCCACGAACCGGAATTCTACCGTGATGTCGTTACGGAGACGTGGAACTGTGAGTCGTGGACAACAAAAGTATTCTAAATAGAGGTTGTTCAAAAAGTCCGCTTTTGATTACAAATCACGTGCGAGCTTGCGAACAAGCTAGAAGCGTGAGAAAAGGCGCGAATTTTGCTTGCAAAACAGGCAGAACTCGCGTCTTTTTTGCGTGGTTTTAACGAAAAATGTTTGAGCCCAATTCACAGTTGACAGCTTGAATAAGGCAATAATATAATTCAGGAAAGCGATTACATTTATATATTAAAAACCTGTTTCACTGCATAGGGGCAAAGAAAACACGGTATTCCGTATGGGTATCATTGCACTTAGAAGGGAAGACGGGTCTTTTTTTTGCACTCCAATGAAACCGGTTTCATTAAAATAAGGGGTGGACAAAAGCTCGTTACTGACCACTGGTTGCTGAGGATAGGCTGAACAACAACACCGCGCATACATGAACCATGCTTTCATCTTTCATGCCAAAGGAGAGAATGAACATTGGATAAACTCAGGAAACCCATCATATTTATGTTATCAGCAACACTTGCGCTGTCTTCGGGACCGTTGATGCTACCGAGTAAGGCGTATGCCGATCTGAGCAGTATACCCGCCACGTTGTTGCAGGACGATTTTTCGGATGGGAATTTCACGGAATCACCCGCGTGGAACGTAAGCTCAGGCAACTGGGAAGTGTTCGCTGACCCGACAGATGCGTCCAACTTTACGCTTTTCCAGAGCGATACCAATGAAGGCATCATCTCTACTGGAGACTCCATGTCGGACATGACCGTGTCCATGCGCTTTTACACGGGAGCCGGTCAGGGGTATCCGGGAATATTGCCGCGGTTTCAGGATAAGAGCAACTTTTACTATTTTCAAATGCAGGTTCCCAATAATAAACTCGTTTTCTCCAAACGGGTGAACGGATCAGACACAACTTTGAAAACGGTGGACTATGCTTTTGCCAAAGATACATGGTACACGCTCAAAGTGGTGTTATCAGGTACCACCATTCGCGGGTATATCGCGGAAAACGGCTCCGATCGGTTGGTATTTGATCTGGTCGATCCTACATACGGGTCAGGTACTGTGGGCATTCGGAATAAGTGGCAGTCGGTACATGCAGATGACGTGACCATTGCCGAGCAACCGCCTGGGAACGATATTCAGCTCTCTATTGCTGAGCAGACGGCTTCTTCGGTTTCACTGCAATGGTCTGAAATCGCGGGAGCATCAGCCTATCGCTTGTACCGTTCCTCTACGCCTGAAGGCGGTTATTCTCTGGTAACCAGTACCGGAACTTTGGAACACATGGATGAAGGATTGAGCGGGGATACGGTGTATTATTACAGGCTCGCTTATGAATACGGAGGCCTAACCGAATCATTATGGACTGCTCCGCTGGAAGTTCGGACGACAGCCGCAGCACCACAGGCTCCGGGCGAATTAAAGGCCGAAGCACTCAATGCCACGAGTGTGAAGCTATCTTGGCCCGCCGTTGACAAGTCAACGGGTTATCGCGTGGTTCGGGCCGAATCTGGCAGTGAGCAATACGAGCAGATATACGAAGGGAAAGGGCTCACATTCACGGATAATGCACTTGAGCCGGGCACCAGCTACAGCTATCGCGTAACAGCCTATAACGCAGCTGGTGAGTCAGCATTCACTGTTGCAGAAGCCACGACATACTCCATTGACTCTCCAGCAGAGTTCGCTGCCACAGCTGTGACGGACACATCAATCTCTCTGGGGTGGAATGTCTTGCCTGGATCTGATGTAACGTATATCGTGTCCCGTTCAACCAGTGCTACGGGTACGTATCAGCAGGTCTATAGTGGCAATGAAAACACGTTTAACGATAGCGGTCTGACGATGGGCACAGGATATTTTTACATCATTCAGGCGACCGTGGACGGCGTAACTTCTCCAGCATCCGCACCGCTGGGTGTTGCCACAGTTCGCACAAGCATTACACCAGGGCAATTGTGGCCAGATCTGGACGGGAAGCCGATTGATGCTCATGGGGCTGGCTTTTTCTATGATGAACAGACGGAGACCTATTACTGGTATGGCGAATATCATAAGGGCGGCTGGCCAGCTGTTGGTGTGCGTGTGTATTCATCCAAGGATCTGATGAATTGGAAGGATGAAGGCATGGCTTTAACAACACTTCAATCCATGGATGATTTTGACAATGACCCGTTGATCTCCAAATTGTATGCGGGGCGTGAAGACCGCGTGGATATCTGGGCAGATATCCGCAAAGGACGGATCATTGAGCGGCCTAAGGTCATCTATAACGACAAAATGAAGAAATACGTGATGTGGGCTCATATGGACGGAGACAAGGACCCGTACAACAATAATGCGAACTACGGTAAAGCACGGGCTGGCTACGCTATCAGTGACTCTCCAACAGGACCTTTTGTATATCAGAAGAGTTACCGGATGGACAGAGCTCCCGAAGGGGAGAAAGATTTCTTCCCAACCGATAAGGGTATGGCACGTGATATGACGTTGTTCAAGGATGATGACGGCACCGGCTATCTGATCTATTCCAGCGAAGAAAACCTGACGCTCTACATCTCCAAATTGAATGAAGACTACAGTGACGTAACAGGGTGGCATAAGGAAGGTCGAACGGATGACAAAGGCAATCCGGTAAGAGATTCCACCTATCAGGCGGAATACGGCGTCGATTACGTGCGTGTGTTCCCGGGAGGGCAACGTGAAGCACCGGCGATGTTCAAGTATCAGGGGAAATATTATATTTTGACTTCGGGAGCTTCCGGTTGGGCCCCTAACGAAAACAAAGTGACGGTGGCGGACAACATCTTTGGCCCGTGGTCAACGCAGACCAATCCGTTCGTGCGTACGTTGCCAACCGATCCTGATCCAGGCAAGGCATTTGGCACACAGACCACTTCCGTCATTCCGGTCGATCCGGAAAAAGGCAAATTCATTTACGTGGGGGATACGTGGAATGGTGGCAATTTCTCGAATGATGCTGCAAAATACGTGTTCTTGCCAATTGAGTTTGGAATAGGCTCCGACATCGCGATCAAGTGGTATAACAGCTGGACACCTGATCTGCTGAATTCGATGGGAAAGGTAGATATTGCTGATCCGTTGCCAGAAGCCGTGGCGTTAGGCAAAGTACCATCCCTGCCAACAACATTGAATGTGCGCGACGGTGGAGCACTGGTATCAACGCCAGCAGTATGGACGATTGATAACCGGGCCATGACGGCAGAGGATTTTGCCAAGCCTGGACCGCTCACATTACAGGTAACGACACCGGAATATAACAACAAAAAGCAGGCAGTTCGCGTAAATGTCATTCCGGAGAATACACTATATTTCGTGAATAGCGGAGGTTACGAAACGGCTGATTACAGTCTCATGGGTGCTTATATGAAAGGAACGCTTGCCAACCCGGAAACGGCGGATCAGATGTACGCTCCGGCTGAGGGACGTAATTGGGGTTATGTCAGCGCAGATGCACTGGCATCCGGTTCGAATGGCGGGGATATATTCTCGACCGTACGTTATCTGAACGGTGGAAATGTCAGCAATTCTCCTAAAGGCACGGACTTAACCTATAGATTTGATGTGCCAAACGGGACATACGATGTCTACGCCGGATTCAACGATCCGTGGAGCAATACATCGCGCAGAGCGAATTTCATCATCAATGGCACCAATACCGGAGCAGTTACTTTTACGCCTGCCAGCGTTAGAGCCAACAAAGGCATCAGCGTGTCGGACAACAAGCTGGAGTTGACCGTGCGCAATACGGCATCGCAGGACCCGATGATTAGCTGGATTATGATCGTTAAACCTGACGCCGCGCCACCTGTAAATGATAGTGCTGGCCTTAATGCTGATACGTTGGATTCAACGAGCGCAACGCTTCGCTGGGATGCTCATCTTGGTGCAGCAAGCTACAAGCTCTACCGCTCAGATCGTGAGCAAGGTGAGTATAAGATGGTCTACAGCGGCAATGGACGGGAGTACACGGACAGTGAACTGAACCCCGGCACGGAATATTATTACAAAGTAGAGGCTTTGGATGCCACGGGGCAATCGGTGCGAGGTGTATCTTCCGCTTATCAGGTGCACACGGCTCAGCAGAGCGCTGCTGATGTAGCCACAAGCATTACAGCGTTGGAACAGCCTTCCGCAGGTGCAAAAAAACTGAAGTTCCCTTCCGTGCCGCAAGGTTTCACGGTGAAGATCGCTTCCAGTTCGGTACCGTCGGTCATTCAAACTGATGGAACGATTGTCCCACCATCTAAGGAAACAACAGTAACACTGGAGTTGGAAATTACTCGAACTTCTGACGACAGTAGAGCCCTGACTATACCGTTGAAAGTGAAGGTGCCAGCATCTGTTCCTTCCCCTGGAGGCACGGACCCTGGTTCGGGTGGTAATTCAGGTGGCAATTCCGGTGGAAATCCAGGAAATGGTTCTGGTTCATCCAGCAATGGTGGACAATCCGGAAGTGGTAACTCAAGTGCAGAGAATGCGGTACCACAACCTAAACCGGAGAAGGACCGTTCTGTTCTGGAGTTGCAGGGACAGTCTGATCAGAAGGGTGTAGTGCAGTCCAACGTGGATGTTTCAACGATTAAAGATGCTTTTAAAGTTGCCCCCTCAACAGATGCGGGTCAGCGCTTGGTCGAACTTCGGCTGAAGCCGGTTTCGGGAGCAACGGTATATGAAGTATCTCTGCCTGCCTCTGCGTTAATAGATCAGGGCGAGTCACATGTGTTCAACATTGTTACAGAGCTGGGAATGTTGGAGCTTCCCGCGACACTGTTAACAAAAGATATAGTTGGTGATGGGATTGCATCAATCCGATTGGTCAGAACGGAGCTGCCAGAAACAGTCGCAGATCAGCTCGGCACGAATTATGGAGTCCAGCTTGAACTTCAACTGGATGGTCAACCATGGCCATCGGAAAGCCAGTTAATACTTCGTCTGCCTTTCCAATCCTCACAAAATGCTCAGCAGGATCGGATTGTAGCATTTGCCATTGGCGCGAACGGTGTGGCAACCCCATTGCCGCAAAGTTACTACGATCAAAAAAGCGGGCAACTTGTATTTTCCGTCACATCACTCACAGGAAATTATGCTGTTGTGCCTGTTGAGCAGACATTCGCAGATCTTGCAGAAGTGCAGTGGGCCAAGAAAGCAATGGAGGCTTTGGCTGTTAGAGGTGTAATTGATGCTGAGGCAAGTGGTGATTCCACGCAGTTACATCCAAAACAGGAGATGACCCGCGGCCAATACATGCAGTGGTTGATGACTGCGCTGGGCTTGAATGCTTCTTCCGGGAATGCGTTCTCTGATGTAAACGAAAAGGCTCCATATTACCAAGCCGTTACAGCTGCGCGTTCGCTAGGTATCACCAGTGGTACAGGTGACGGGCGCTTCTTGCCAGAGTCCACGATCACTCGTCAAGAGATGATGACATTAACAGTTCGCGCACTTGCAACGGCTGGACTGGTTGACTCCGAGAAGGCTGGAACAGATAACCTTACTCGTTTCCGCGACGCTTCCGAGATTCGCTCTTATGCCCGGGATAGTGTGGCATTACTTGTGGATCTGGGCATCGCCCACGGGTACAACGGTGAGGTGAAACCACTTGCCGAAGCAACCCGAGCCGAATCGGCTACGTTGTTATATGCGATGATGAGCAAACTGGTATGGAAGAAATGATGATACACCAGAATCGTAGCGCGTGAAAAAGAAGGCTTACTTTGACCTGGAGCCCAGGTTGGAGTAAGCCTTCTTAATTATAAGCCAGCCATGGGCGAAAAGTAATTTACTCAACGAACATGTATCTTCATGTCGTTTTACAGTTGTTATCTGTAATGTCTACGAATGTTATCTGTAATGTCTACGAATGTTATCTGTAATTTCTGCGAATTGTTAATTGTAATGTTTGCCGATTTGGTATGCTTGCTCCAGCAAGCTTTCAATATGTTCTTTGGATTCTGAAATGGTTTCATAGAGGAATTCGACTCGTGATTCCTGCATTCTTGCATAACCCGCGATACCGTTATTCAGATAATTCGAAATCATGTTGTAATAGTCGTATTTATGGAATGAAGCCTCCGTCCCCCCAGCTAGTGCAATCCACAGTGCCTTTTTGGAGTTTGCCTTGTTCAGCAGCCCCATGTTCCATACTTTGTCCAGATAAGCTTTGAGCATGGAGGGAACGTTGTACCACCAGACCGGGAAAACAAATACAATGGCATCAGCCGCAAGCACACGATCCAGCTCTTTGCGAATCACAGGGGCATGCTGTTTATCGGGATTTTGCCAGTCTCGCTCATCTTCTACACGATATAGGGGATCGAATCCGTCATGATATAGATCGAGGATATCGATTTCATGGGAATTCTCCTGCATACCTTCTATAAAACGATTCATCACGGCAAATGTTAGGGAATCCTGTCTTGGGTGAGTAACGACCAGTTTAACTTTCATGTAGGAGTAACCATCCTTTTTTCTTTTTATTTTGGTTAAACATTCTGACCAATGTTATTATAAGTTTCATGACATCTTCTTGAGAAGTACGCACCTGAGAGTGCTGTAGATACTTTGGGGTTCTTCGGTTACTTTTAATAACGGATATACATATATGTGAATTATGGGGGAGTACAAGTGGAACAAGAAATGAAAAAATATGAGAGTGGTGTGCAGGCGATGCTGGAACTGGTCGGTGGAAAATGGAGGATTCTTATTCTGCATCAGCTGATATCAGGTAAAAAACGAACAAGCGAACTTCGCAGAGCCATTCCTGGCATTACCCAGAAGGTCTTAACCCAGCAGCTGCGTGAACTGGAAAAGAATGAAATCATCCATCGGATCATTCATCCTCAGATTCCGCCCAAGGTAGAGTATGAGCTGACAGAGTACGGCTTGACACTACAGGACATCATTGACCGCATATGTCTATGGGGAGAGAATCACTTGGACAGAGTATACGGAGATAAAAGCAGAGTGCTGGGAAATCATTTTAGTGACTATACTCCACTTTCAACTTCAACTTGAGCTGGCTGTCAAATTTAAAAATATAACAAAACCGTCCTTGATTTAAAAAGGAGGGTTTTTGTTGTTTTTTGTCCTTTATCAGCGAAACTGATAAATGCTATAAAATCATTGAAATTGACCCTCAACACCCGGTGTGTTAGGTTTTAGAGAGAAGAAATTAAATTAATGTGATGATTTTAGTCGGAATTAAAATCGAAGCAATGCGCGAGGTGGCAAACAGTGGAACTTCAAGTGACAAACAGCCCTTTTAATCAAGAACAAGTTGAACTGCTTAATCGTCTTATTCCTACATTGACCGATGGACAACGTACTTGGTTGAGCGGATATATTGCAGCAATTCAGGCAAGCGCGACAATAACAGCTCCAGCTAACCTGGTACAGGCTGCACCAGCTACAGGTATTGCACCTGTCAGTGCTCCGCCAGTATCCCGGGAAGTTACCGTGCTTTTTGGTTCACAAACCGGGAATTCCAGTGGCCTATCGAAAAAGCTGGCCAAGAAACTTGAAGAGCAAGGTCTTCAGGTAACGTTGTCATCGATGGGGGATTTCAAACCGAACGGACTCAAGAAAATTGAAAATCTCCTCATTATCGTCAGTACGCATGGCGAAGGCGAACCACCAGATAATGCGATTCCGCTGCATGAATTCCTGAACAGCAAACGGGCTCCAAAGCTTGAAGGACTTCGTTACTCGGTGTTGGCTCTGGGAGATACCTCCTATGAGTTCTTTTGTCAGACAGGTAAGGACTTCGATAAACGATTGCAGGAATTAGGTGGTACAGCCCTTGTACCACGCGTGGACTGTGATGTTGATTTTGATGAAGCAGCTGCGGAGTGGATGAATGAAGTACTGGCATCCTTAAGCAGTACATCTGCTGCTGCGAGTACGGTAACCACGGAGGCTGTTACAGCTGCGGTGAGCAGCGGAGAATCCGAATATGATCGTACGAATCCATTTAAGGCTGAAGTGTTGGAGAATCTCAATCTGAATGGCAGAGGATCGGACCGTGAAACACGCCACATTGAGTTGTCTTTGGAAGGTTCCAGCCTGGATTACGAGCCAGGTGACAGCCTTGGGGTATTCCCTGAGAATCATCCGCGCCTTGTAGATGAATTGATTGCAGCCATGGGATGGAATGCCGATGAACGCGTGACCGTGAATAAAAATGGCGATCAGACATCTGTGCAAGAAGCGTTGCTGCGTTATTTTGAAATTACAGCTGTGACGAAACCGGTCGTGGAACAACTTGCGAAACTGAATCCTGGGAGTGGCCTGACAGCGTTACTCGCAGATGATTCCGAATTCCGCACGGTCATGAATAGCTGTGATCTGCTGGATCTGGTTCATGATTATAATCTGAAAGGGATTCCTGCCGGAGAATTTGTAGCTGCTCTTCGCAAAATTCCGGCACGTCTATACTCCATAGCGAGTAGTTCGAAGTCTTTCCCGGATGAAGTTCATCTTACTGTTCGTTCGGTACGTTATGAAGCACGTGGCAGAGAACGTTACGGTGTATGCTCGGTACATCTGGCTGAACGAATCGAAGCTGGCGACACCTTGCCTGTATATATACAGCATAACCCGAATTTTAAGCTGCCTGAGAACCCGGATACACCGATCATCATGGTTGGCCCAGGTACAGGTGTGGCGCCGTTCAGATCTTTCCTTGGTGAGCGTGAAGAGACAGGAGCAGAGGGCAAGACATGGCTGTTCTACGGAGATCAGCATTTCGCCACGGACTTCTTGTACCAGACGGAATGGCAACGTTGGCTCAAAGATGGTGTGCTCACTAAGATGGATGTAGCCTTTTCACGTGATACGGAACAGAAAGTGTATGTACAACATCGCATGCTGGAACACAGCAAAGAACTGTACCAGTGGCTTCAGGAAGGTGCAAGCGTATATATCTGTGGTGACGAGAAAAAAATGGCACATGATGTGCATGCTGCGCTCACCACGATTCTTGAACAAGAAGGCGGTTTATCGCCTGAGCAGGCATCGGAATATCTGACACGGTTACAGCAGGAGAAACGTTATCAGCGGGACGTCTATTAATCACCGGCCCAGCCGGATTGCACCATCCCGCAGAGACGAGAGGAGAAAGCAGCATGGTTTATAATAACTTACTTAACCCACAGCGCACGAATAGCGATGTGGAAGATATAAAGATCAAAAGTGATTACTTGCGCGGAAGTCTGACCGAAACGTTGGCTGATCGTATCACGGGGGCTATTCCAGAGGACGACAACCGTCTGATGAAACACCACGGTAGTTATATGCAGGATGACCGTGACCTGCGTAACGAGCGTCACAAATCCAAGCTGGAGCCTGCATACCAATTCATGTTACGTGTGCGTGCTTCCGGTGGGATTGTAACCCCGGAGCAGTGGTTGATGATGGATCGGGTAGCGCATAAATATGCGAATGAGACGATTCGTCTGACCACACGTCAGTCTTTCCAACTGCATGGCGTACTGAAGTGGGATCTTAAAAACACCATTCGCGAAGTGAACGATTCGTTGTTAAGCACACTGGCTGCATGTGGTGACGTAAACCGTAACGTGATGTGTAACCCTAATCCGAATCAATCCGATGTGCATGCTGAAGTGTATGAGTGGGCATGTCAGGTGAGCAATCATCTGGACCCTCGCACCCGGGCTTATCATGAGCTGTGGCTGGATGGGGAGAAAGTGGTTGATTCCCAGGACTCGGACGAAGAAGTTGAACCAATCTATGGCAAAGTGTATTTGCCACGGAAGTTCAAGATCGGTATTGCTGTACCGCCATCCAATGATGTGGATGTCTATTCACAGGATCTTGGCTTTATTGCTATTGTGGAGAACGGCAGGCTACAAGGCTTCAACGTTTCCGTTGGTGGTGGCATGGGGATGTCTCATGGTGACGCCAAAACCTATCCTCAGGTGTCCAAAGTCATTGGTTTCTGTACGCCGGAGCAAATGATTGATGTTGCAGAGAAAACAGTTATGATTCAGCGTGATTATGGAGATCGTGCAGTTCGTAAACATGCTCGTTTCAAATATACGCTGGATGATCGTGGTGTGGAGTGGTTTGTCGAAGAGCTGACCACCCGTCTGGGATGGAAACTGGATGCGGCACGTCCGTATCATTTCGAGACAAACGGAGATCGATATGGTTGGGTAAAAGGTAATAATGGCAGATGGCACTACACGCTGTTCATTCAGAATGGCCGGGTAAAAGATGTAGACGGCTATCCGCTCATGACGGGTCTACGTGAAATTGCCAAAGTGCATACGGGTGATTTCCGTCTGACTGCGAACCAGAATCTGATCATCGGTAATATCAGCAGCCAGAAGAAGAAAAAGATTGAAGCTCTGATTCAGCAATACAATCTAACCGATGGTGCACATTACTCTGCGCTACGCAGAAGTTCGATGGCTTGTGTTGCGTTTCCGACCTGCGGCCTTGCGATGGCTGAGTCCGAACGTTACTTGCCGTCCCTGATCGACAAACTGGAGCCTGTACTGGACGAAGCCGGGCTGAGAGACAAAGAGATTGTCATTCGCATGACGGGTTGCCCGAACGGATGCGCAAGACCGATGCTGGCGGAGATTTCATTTATCGGTAAAGCGCCGGGTAAATACAACATGTATCTCGGTGGTAGCTTCACCGGACATCGCTTGAATAAGCTGTACAAAGAAAACATTGGCGAAACCGAGATTCTGGACACATTAACTCCAATGGTGAACCAGTATGCCAAAGAGCGCAATGAAGGTGAACATTTCGGAGACTTTGTCATTCGTGCGGGTTATGTTCCTGAAGTGTTGGATGGTCGACAATTTCACGCGTAATTGACCGGGTAAGATGAACTGAAATTAGGACTGATTTAGGGCGGAAGCATTCCTTTATGGGGTGCTTCTTGTCTGCTATATATGGAGTGAATAGAGGTAACGTTAGTTGCTGCTGAGAGATTTATGAGAGGATAAACTGAGACTAATCTTCAAATAGAGATGGATAATCACCGCAGTTATTCCCATTATTTCGTGTGTATTAACTTGTTGAAGTACGCTCAACAAGATATAATGGCATAGTAGAAAGCAGATTAAATGTTGAAAGTGAGCGGAAACGATATGGGTCGTAAGTGGAATAATATCAAGGAAAAGAAAGCTTCAAAAGATGCAAACACGAGCCGGGTCTACGCTAAATTCGGCGTTGAGATCTATGTAGCTGCCAAGAAGGGCGAACCGGACCCGGAAGCGAACCGTGCACTGAAAGTCGTGCTGGAACGTGCCAAAACGTATAATGTACCCAAAGCCATCATTGATCGTGCGATGGAAAAAGCAAAAGGCAGCGGGGATGAGAACTATGAAGAGCTGCGTTATGAAGGCTTCGGACCGAATGGTGCGATGGTCATCGTTGATGCACTCACCAACAATGTGAATCGTACAGCGCCGGAAGTGCGCTCTGCGTTTAACAAAAACGCTGGCAACATGGGTGTCAGTGGTTCAGTTGCTTACATGTTTGATCCAACAGCGGTTATCGGTATAGAAGGCAAAAACTCCGAGGAAGTATTGGAACTTTTGCTTGAAGCAGATGTGGATGTACGTGATATCGTGGACGAAGACGATGCTGTAATTGTATATGCAGAACCGGATCAGTTCCACGCTGTACAAGAAGCATTCAAAGCTGCTGGTATTACTGAGTTCACAGTAGCCGAGCTGACCATGCTTGCGCAAAACCATATTGAACTTCCAGAGGATGCACAAGCTCAGTTCGAGAAACTGATCGATGCGCTTGAGGACCTTGAAGATGTTCAGCAAGTTTACCATAACGTAGAGTTCGTATAAGAGAACGAAACGATATGTGGTTTGATTGTATAAAAAGAGTGTCTGACCAATCTATGGGATTGGACGGACACTCTTTTTTGTTCGTTTACGAGTCAGACTGCAACGTTCCAGGGGACTGCTCTGATTTTTCCGATTTACCCCCACCGAACTTGAACAACACAATTCCTCCCACTATGACAAGTACACCCAGCAGCTGATTCCACGAAAAAGGAATTTGCTCCAGACCGAGCCACCCCATGGAATCAAACAATAGAGCAAAGCTCAGCTGGGATGTTAGCACGATCGAGATGGCATATGTGGGACCAAGTAGCTTCATCCCTTGCACGAGACAGAAGACTACACCAACACCAATGGCTCCGCTGAGCCAGTACCAGGGCTGCATATGCTGAAAGCTGAATGTATTCTTGCCCTCTACCAGCAGAGAGATTAGGAAAGATGCAATAAATCCGGTGAAAAGCACCATCGTTGTTGTGGACCATGAACCGGTGCGTTCATTGACTTTACTATTAAAAATCGTTTGCAGACTGACAAGTGCACCTGCCAGTAGCGCAAGCGAAATACCTGTGATTAACATGGTTGTCGAACTCCTTATTCATAAATGTTGTGGCCTGTTATTTCACGTAGACCCGCCCGGTCCTTGATCATAATCAATCCCTGATGTCGTTCAATTAACCCGTCTGCACAGAGCTTCTGGATGACCCGGTTCAGGTGTCGGTAACTGGTGCCGATCAGATTCGCGATGTCGGTCAGATTGAACGCGTCCAGCTCTTCATGAACGACGTTGCCCGCTTCTTCTGTTGAGATGGAGAGCAGGTAGCTGACTAGACGAACCTCAACGGGATACATCAGGTTGAAATTGGAAAAGTTCGAGTCAATGTAAAATTTGTGAGAGATGATTTTAAGCAAAAATTTAAGTAAAGGTGCATAATCGCTGGCAAGCTCAGCGAGCCATTGATAATGAATGCGAAGCATCACCACAGGTGACACGGCCTGAACCGTATTAACAATATCGCTTTCACGGACATACTCTATGTCACCGACAACTTCAAGCGGTGTTTTGAAACAAAGCACCAGCGTTTTGTCCTGAGCGGAGGTGGTGAAAATCTTGATTTTACCCTCGACCAGTACGTACAAATATTCGGAAGTTTCCCCTTCACGACAGATCAGTTCACACTTCTCAAAGTGGCATAACGTCATATGTGTACGCAGGGACTCGTGAAATACAGTTTCGAGTTGATATTGCTTCAGATACTGCATTAATTGTTGCTCGTTATGGATCTCTTGCACGCTGTTATTCACCCCCGACGATATGTTCAATCCTTCTCCAAAAACTATAGTTTCATAATAATGACACCAGTCACCATTAAGGCAATGCCCAGAAATTGCGGCAGTTTCATCTTTTGTTTCACCACGCCGAACCATCCGTTACTATCTACCAGAAAAGTCAGGAACAGCTGAGCAATCAACAGGGCCGAGATCGTGAATGTAACCCCAATTTGCTGAATTGCTGTCACTTCGCTGAAAATAATGACGGCGCCAAAAGCACCTCCAGCCAAGTACATAGGTTTTACTTGTTTGAGTCCTTGAAGGTTGGTGTCTCTAACAAAGATTAGGATCAGCGCCGCTAAGATGAATCCCGTCAGTTGTGTAATCGTAGCGGCCTGCCATGTGCCCATGTCGGTGCTAATCCGAGTATTGGCAACACCTTGGAGCGTGATACACGCGCCGCCCAGTAATGCAAAAATAATTCCTCTCATATGTACGCTCCTTATTCAATCACTTCGACTTCTATTATTAAATGATAAATTGACTCTGAACGCCAAGGACAAATGTCCTGAGCTTTGAAGTCACAGCATTTAGAGTACAATAAAGAACTCGGGAAATCCAGATGGGGGGCATGAAAAGATGCGTGGCATATGTGCTCAGTACTCATTTTTCATCATAATCTAACGAACTAGTGACACCTTGTTGTACTGATTCGATTGAATTGAGAAATCTAACAAATCTCAGCGACGTTAAATGGGCTATGTTGGGTAGAAATGGGCGGTAAAACAGGGGGAATGGAGGCATAGGGTGTCAACGATTCATTACTTTTGAAAATCGGCAAATATTCGCTAAATAGAGTGTGTCAGGTTCGGTAGCTGTCCAAGAAATGAAACGAGAGTCTGCCCAGCGTACCCCGGAGCATAGAAAGTAGCCAAAGCTCCGGGGTAGGAAAGGCAATGAGATTAGAAGCAATCAGCTAGAAGATTCTGATCCTCTCCATACAAATCCAATGATCCTATTAGATCACAGTGTACACAGGCTTCTCGCCTATAAAACGAACAAACAATTCAGGAAAACGTTCTGCCAACCTGTCTGTTAATAGCTTCATTCCCGAAGCCTCGCTCTCTGCATGCCCCATCATGATCAATGCCTTGGACTTGCCTTGTCGCACAGCATCACGGATATATTCCGGTGTCTCCCATTCGAATCCTTCTCCAGCGATGATGAGATCCAATTGCTCATTCTGAATCAAGGGAATCGTCACATGTCCATTACCACGAAAACCTACCAGTACCGCTGCACGTCTACAGACTATTTCCGCATTGCCTGCAACGCGTACATAATCGATGCCTAGGGAACTTTTCACATGGTGAGCAATAACTTCAACGGTGCTTCCTTCCGGAAAAGAAAGGACGTCTGCTTCCGGTAGTCGTTGCTCTACATAAGAGGACCACCCCAAGGCCTGAATCAGTCCTTCGGTAATGCCATCCGGTTGGAAGCGGTGGATGATATCATGACATCGATAGATGGAAATGCCTGCTTCGGTGATCAAGCTTTTTTTAGTTTCATAAACTGGATCATTGGCTAACCAATCGGTATGACTGTGATGGTTGTAGAAGGGGGATTCATGAGCGATAATTAGATTGGCCCCACGTTGTACGGCATGTTCAATGACATGTTGAGTGGGCATAAAAGTAACAAACACACCCGTGACCGTTTGGTCGGACGAGCCAGTAATCAGCCGATCTACCGTGTTCTCCGGTAACTCTACATGGGCTGTGAGATACTGTATAATGTCTTGAATGGTTATATTCATGAACATAAGTCCTCCAAAATAATAGATTTTATTGTTATTGTATCATTTTGAAGAATAAACAGTAGAATAGAAAGGTCTTGCTTGAAGTGACAAAAGGAGTTATACTGATCAAACATAACGGAATGAACGTTCATTCCTATATAAAGGAGGGATAGCCACATGGCTAAAAGCAGCAAAAAAGATGATATTTTTGCAGCTGCTTTAACGCTTTTTGCCCAGCGGGGATTCGATGCAACAACCATGCCGATGATTGCTGATTCGGCTCAGGTGGGAGCAGGTACTATTTACCGTTATTTTACGAACAAGGAAGTATTGTTGAATGAACTTTTTCAGAAAAGTATCAGGGAGTTTCTTGATGCCTTAAAACAAGGATTTCCGAATGAGCCGATACCTGTACGTGACCAGTTTCATCATATTTTTCGTGGATTGTTCAAGTTCGCAGAGTCCGACCCGGATCGCCTAAAGTTTATTAATTCTACGGGTAATGCATTGCATTTTCACGATGAAAGCAAGGAAAGTGTCAATGAATTTATGGGGTTTCTGAATGAATGCATACATAAGGGGCAGCAGCAAGGAGCCATTCTTATACTGCCTACAGAAGCTTTAATGAATATAGTTTACGGTGCTTTCATACATTTGTTTGAACACTTTAACAAAGGTCTCCTGGAAGCGACGCCGGAGCTAATGAACCAGCTTGAGGAGTGCCTGTGGAATGCCATTAGAGTCCATTGATTCTATTGGCCTTTTTTTACAACATAAACGGAATGAATATTCATTCCTATACCAGACATAAGGTGTGTGAAGATAAATCATGAATAAACTTAAGAATCCCAGAACGATTTCCCTGATTTTTTGGATACTTATTACTCTCGTTTCTGTAGTGGCGATGCCTGATTTTGGTCAACTGGTAAAAGAAAAAGGACAGATTTCAATTCCTAAAACGGCACAAAGCCAGGTTGCTGCGACTATGTTGAAAGATATGGATAAGGATAGCGGGAATACTTATTCCATCATTGCTGTATTTAATAGTGGAGAAGATACACAAGCATTAACGAACCAGCAAAAGACGGAGATCGAATCCGTTTTATCCAACCTGAAAAATCAGAAAAAGCAACTGAATATTGAGACGATCACAACCCATCTGGATGGTGAAGAGCAAGCTGATCGGCTTATATCCGAGGACCGAACCACGATCCTGACTCAAATTACCGTCACTAAAGATGACAATATTCCTCTTTCGGAAGTGATTAGTCTGTTAAAAGAATCTTCAGCCATCCCTGATGTGGATACATATCTGACGGGAGCTGACCTGATCGATGATGATTTTGGTAAATCGATTGAAGACGGTGTGCAGAAAACAGAAATTATCGCAATCATTTTCATCCTCGTTATCCTGATTATTATTTTTAGATCGCCGATCATACCTGTTATTTCACTGCTCACGGTAGGTATATCTTACGTTGTTTCATTAGCTATTGTGGGATATCTTGTAGATTGGTTTAACTTTCCGTTCTCGAACTTTACTCAGATATTTATGGTCGTTATCCTCTTTGGTATTGGGACGGATTATAATATCCTGTTATATACCAGATTCAAGGAGGAACTAAGTAGACAAAATGGCGATGTGATTCTTGCGACCAAAACGACATTTAAAACAGCAGGCAGAACCGTATTGTATAGCGGCATCGCTGTATTCATCGGGTTTCTTTCACTCCTGCTTGCCAAGTTTCAGTTATATCAAGCAACCTCTGCGGTGGCGATCGCAGTAGCGGTTCTCATTATCGTCCTCAATACGTTGAACCCGTTCTTCATGGTTGTCATGGGCAAAAAAATGTTCTGGCCATCGAAAAAATTCGAAGGCCATGCGGACAGCCGACTGTGGGGATTTTTATCCCGCAAATCGGTACAAAGACCTTTCCTGGCAATCATTCTGGTTGCGGTGATTAGTGTTCCTTTATTATTCAGTTACAGTAATCGACTAAGTTATAATGACCTGTTTGAAGTCAATAATGACTACAATTCCAAACAGGGGATTAATCTTATTATGGAGCATTATGCACCAGGATTCTCAGCGCCAACAACATTGGTTGTGCAATCCGAGCAGGCAATGGACAATCAGACATTGCTGAAGGCACTGGATGATCTGACGGATAAGATGTCCAAGGTGGAAGGTGTCTCTGAGGTTTACAGTGTCACTCGACCAACTGGAGTCCAAATTAAAGAGTTGTATATTAACGATCAAGCAGAGGAGCTTAATCAGGGTATTGGTAAAGCAAACGATGGTGTGGGCGAAATTAAGGAAGGTTTGTCCTCTGCAGCTGGACAGCTTCAATCATCAAATGATTTAAGTAACGTACAGCTGTTGATTGACGGGACAAGCCGGTTGCAAGTTGGAGTAAATGCATTGGGAGACGCCATGAATCAGGTATCTGATGGGCTGAATAATGGGGAAGAAGGGGCAGAGACGTTGAAAAACGGACTTACTACCCTTAAAGAAAAGGTTGGAGTCCTGTCTAAAGGCGCCAATGATCTGCAAAAAGGGTATACGCAACTTGAACAGGGATTTGGTTCCTTTAGTGGTACTTTCACAAGCATCAAGACAGCTATTAAGGGAGCGCTTGATGCCTATGCTCAGATCGAAGGCAGCATGACCCGTCTAATTGTGAATCACCCTGAGTTACAACAAGAAGAAGATGCTGTACAAGTGATTAATATTTCTCAAGCGGCTCAAACTGAACTGAACGCGTTATACACACAGCTGGACCCGTTGATACAGCAGTACAATGGGGCTATGGTTTCTTTCAAGGAAGCCAACGAGTCAATGGCTCAAATTAGTGGCGGTCTGACTCAGGTTGCTGTAGGTGTCGGCCAGCTTGAAGACGGTGCTGGCGAGCTATCCAAAGGTTTGGCCACTGGAGCCAATGGAACCAAGCAGATAGCGGGTAAAACATTGGAAGTGAAAGATGGGCTGGGTCAGATTAATGAAGGACAGAGTCAGTTGTTAAGCGGTCTGAACGATTTGCAGGACAAAATGGGTGAGTTGAAATCCGGATTGACCGAAAGTACAAAAGGACTCTCAGATGTGTCGAAGGGTCTTGGTGATGCCGAAGATTATTTGGGTCATCTTGGCCAGTCTGATGCTGCGAAAAGCTTCTACATTCCAGAAGAAGTATTAAAAGGAGAAGAGTTTCTAACTTCGCTCGACATGTATATGTCTTCGGACCGGAAGACAGCGGAAATCACCATCATTTTGACCGACAATCCTTATTCGAAAGAAGCGATGGATGTTGTTCAAAATCTTAAAAAGCAGTTGGAAACGGCTTTGGTTGGCACGGATTTGAGTGAGGCGAAAGTGGCACTGGGCGGCATACCGTCACAGAACCTGGATATGAAAGAATTATCCGGAGGTGATCTGATTCGGACGTCCATGATCATGCTGATTGGAATTGGATTGATACTTTTGTTCATTATTCGTTCGTTTTGGCAGACTGTAATCATTATAGGTGCGTTATTCCTGACGTATTATGTGGCCCTCGGTCTGAATGAATTGCTGATGGTTGGACCGCTTGGCGTTGACTATCTGAGCTGGAACGTTCCTTTCTTCAGTCTGATCATGATTGTTACACTTGGTGTGGACTACAGTATCTTCCTCATGATGAAATATCGTGAGATTGAAGGAGATCCAATTCATAAAATTACGGAAGCTTCCCGTAATATAGGAGGGGTCGTGATCTCGGCGGCAGTAATATTGGGAGGTACCTTCGCCGCACTAATTCCTTCCGGTGTTGTTACACTGATTGAAGTAGCTATTTCTGTCATCATCGGATTGGTTTTGCTAAGTTTTGTCATGCTCCCAATCTTGCTTCCGGCTCTAATCAGTCTATTACACAAGTTAAAAAACTGGGGTTCGGGGTCCGATCCCATAAACAAATAAACAAATAAACAAATAAATCATCTTTATATCAAACGATTCCTGACAAACATGACGTCAGGGGTCGTTTTTTATTTTTTTATCCTATGAATTATAACTAGTTATCATAACAATGCGGGAAATAATCTAACGTGAAACAATGACGGATTCATATAGTTTTCTCAAACAAGAATAAGTATACTTACATAGAGTCTTTGTTTGTCTTAAATGGAGCTGAGTGCAAGAAAAGCAGTTTCTATTTCAATATACTGAGGATCAGCATTCATTTGCAACAATAAAACAGATTGTGAAAGGGGATAACTACGATGACAGCAACAACAATTATGGAACGTCTGAAGAGCGAGACAGCTCATTATCACAGACAAGTAGAACAGAACCCTTATGCAAAAGCCATTATGAATCAAACTGTGACTATAGAAGAATATAGAACATATTTAGAGAAGTTTTATGGATTCCTGAAACCGCTGGAAGTTCAGGCTGTACAACAGCCTTTCTGGGGAAGTACGGGTTTGGATATCGAGATTAGAGGCAAGGCTGGACTGTTGGAGAAAGATTTACGAAATCTGGGTGCCAGTGAAGAGGAAATCAGCCAACTTCCGCTCTGTGAAGAACTGCCGGATATTTCAACACCTGCCCGTTTGTTCGGATATCTGTATGTAATTGAGGGGTCCACGAACGGTGGACAGATCATGACCAAGCGCTTGTCGCAGTTCCTGACCATTGAAGCTGATCGTGGATTGGAATATTTCAATGCTTACGGCTCTGAGACAAGAACAAGATGGAGCGAGTTTACAGGTTTGCTTCAGCAGTCCATCAGCACTCCAGAAGATCATGACAACATGGTACACAGTGCATCAGAGACATTCCGACTATTAGATCAATGGATTAATACGTAGGGCGGACTTTTTTCATATATTAAAAGGAACCTATATAAGTTGAAACAATACATTTACACCTAACGGAGAGGACAGAGAAAAGTTAAATAGACATGATGAAAAGAGGGCAGAAATGCCTTCTTTTTTGTGTCCAGGAATGTCTAAATTTCGTCACCGCAGACACAGCACAAGTGATATAATGATCCCTATGGATACACTTGTTCGTATTCTGTCTTGGAGGAGGGTGAGATAACGTTCTATGAAAGACAACTCAAGACAATTGGAATTTATGGAGATAGATCTGAGTGAAGAACCTGAAACAGCAGCAGTTCCGGTTCCTGATCGTTCAACCATTGTGCAGTCTGCACATGATACGATGCAGCATCGAGGAGGCATATTGTCCTCAGAAAAACGTTTTGTAGAGGAAGGTAAGCAGTGGGTAGAGATGGAGGGGGATGTATCCCCGTGGGTTCCCTTTATGAGTTACTGGCCAACGTATGGCGTGATGAACGAAGCCCAGCGCAAGTGGTATATGTTTTGGAGGAAGGAAGTACGTCAGGGGAGATACCCGGATACCGATCTGTCCTATCTATTTGTTCATATCTACGAGTTAATTAACGGCATTGGCTGGCAGAATCCTCAGGATGGTTATGATCAATTGAAGCAGCTATGGGTGAACTACCGTGAACGGTTGCCCCAATTAAATATATATATGCAAGAGTGGATGGTCGATTATGTGCTGGTCCATCAGATGGAAATGTCCTTATCCGAGATCATGGGCCTTTCAGGCGGATACCTGCCAGCAGAGATGCTGGATAGGGAGCTGCAACGTATTTTACAGGATAAGGCATCGGATATATCGCTGAATATGCTGCAAAGATATTATGATTACGATATTACACTCAGTAAATTTTATAGAGATGGCGGCAAAGAAGTGATGGAGCAGTACATCCCGCGGGTCATGGCCTTGGTTGATTCGTATCTGGAACGTACGCGACAAGTTGGACTGTTGCCTGAGTGTGATCCCAACGATGAACGCACGATGGAGCGCATTCTGTTTCGCAAAGCAGTCTATGATGAATCGATCTATGGAAGATCGGTATCGTTCAGATATATGCCCATAGGTGAACATGCTGAATTTGTGCAGATGGTTACGCGGATCTATCGATGTACTGAAAATAAACTTCGTGAACTGCTCGGATTCAGAGGCAGATTGCGAGGACAGACTCTTGAACCCGAACTTGCAAATCTGATTGAGCGATACCTGGACAAAACATACGCGATCGAACAGGCGAAGTCCGTGGAACAACCGATGATTCGTATTGATTCAGAGAAACTGGCGTCTTTACAGCAGGAAAGTGAGTACGTGCGATTGGCGCTTACAATTGAGGATGATCACCCTTCTGAAGTGAAGGATGAAGAGGTTAATAGCGCAAATGTTACAAGTAATCCATTCGATGTACTGGAAGCAAGGAATGAGATCACTCCAACTGAAGGTTCCATGGAGTCGGAGCCATCTGCAGTAGAGATTGCAACAGGAGCGGAAGTAGAATCGATTAGGTTGCAGTGGGACGAGTCTGCTGAGGCTGATCTGGATGAAGAATGGCTGCTCTTTGCCAATGAACTCTCCCCCCAGCAGGTGCAAACGATTCATGTCCTACTTGGCGCAAGTCCAGATACGGAGCTGATGCGTCTGGCTGAGCAATATGGAACGATGCCTACGCTTCTGCTGGATGAAATTAATGATGTGGCTATGGAAACGATCGGTGATCTTCTGATTGATGGTGAACGGATTGTTCCTGATTATATAGATGTGTTCGAACATGTGAAGAGGTGATACGCAGTGACAGAACTTAAAATACCAAAGCGGCTGACCACCGCGCTTGTAAATTCATTGACAGCTGGTGTTGTCCCGCGCATAGGACTGGAGCAGATTGCTGTTGGTCGGAAACCGGAAGTGGAAGCCATCTTGCGGGATATGGATAATATCGCCGAGGGAGGCGCTGCGTTTAAACTCATTACGGGTCGTTACGGCAGCGGTAAAAGCTTTCTTTTGCAAATGATTCGTAACTATGCGATGGATCGTGACTTCGTTGTTGCGGATGCGGATCTGTCACCTGAGCGTCGATTGGTGGGAACCAAAGGGCAGGGACTTGCGACATATCGCGAACTGATGACTCGTCTGTCTACACGCACACGCCCGGATGGGGGAGCGTTGGAGCCGATTTTGCAAAAATGGATCGCAGGGTTGCAACAGTCCACGATGCAGAGTCAGAACTTGCGCCCGGATGATCCCGCTCTGCCGCTGGAAGTAGAGAAGCAGATCTATGCGGTGACGGGGGAGATGCAGAATCTGGTTCACGGCTTTGATTTTGCCAAAGTACTGGCGTCGTACTGGAACGGGTACAAGCTGGCTGATGATGATCGCAAACAGGCGGCGCTTCGCTGGCTTCGAGGAGAATTTGCAACCAAAACGGAAGCGAAAAAAGAACTCGCTGTTGGGGTCATTATTGACGATGATAACTGGTATGACTACTTCAAATTGTGGTCTGAATTCACAGCGCACATTGGTTACAAAGGATTGCTGTTGTTCATTGATGAAGCGGTGAATCTGTACAAAATTACAAACAGTGTCTCCCGCCAAAGCAACTATGAGAAATTGCTGACCATGTTCAATGATACGATGCAGGGCAAAGCGGAGCACCTGGGTATATTTGTAGGTGGTACGCCGCAATTTGTGGAGGATGAACGGCGCGGATTATACAGCTATGAAGCGCTTCGCTCCAGGCTTATTGATGGTCGTTATGCAGCCAAAGCGTATGCGAATTACACAGGTCCGATCCTGAAGCTGGCGATGTTATCGCATGAAGAGATTCTGATTTTGCTCCAGAAGCTGCGGCAGATTCATGCCCTGCATTTTGGATACAGCGCAAGTCTGACGGATGAACAATTGGTTGATTTTATGCAAACGGCGGTGAACCGGCTGGGTGCGGATGAATTGCTGACCACGCGTGAAGTAGTACGAGACTTTATGGATGTTCTGCATACGTTACACCAGAATCCTGAAGTGACTTATACTCAATTACTTGGCGAGCGGGTTGCCAAACCTCAGGAAACGGGTAAAGGGGCAGATGCTTCCGCGAATACAGATGATCTGGACGACTTTCTGACGGAGTTTGAATTATGAGTGATAATCCGTTCTATCGGCTGGCGCCGTTTGTTCAGGAATTTATATATAAAAAAAGATGGGAGTCGCTTCGTCCTGCCCAGATTGAGGCCTGCAATATCTGTTTTCATACCCCGCATCATATGCTGATTGCGGCGGGAACGGCCTCCGGCAAAACGGAGGCGGCTTTTTTTCCTGCATTGACCGAGCTGTATGAACGGCCTTCCAAGTCGGTTGGTATTTTGTACATTGGACCTCTGAAAGCCCTGATTAATGATCAATTCGAACGTCTTAAGGATCTGTTATCCGAAGGAAATATTCCGGTTTGGCATTGGCACGGGGACGTACCTCAGGCGGAGAAAACAAAACTGATGAAAAATCCGTCCGGTGTGCTCCAGATAACTCCAGAATCGCTGGAAGGTCTGCTCATGAATCGACCGAATGCAATCCCGGCGCTGTTTCATGACCTGCGGTATGTCATCATCGATGAGGTGCATGCTTTCATGGGAGCGGATCGGGGCATTCAAGTACTCAGCGAACTTGCCAGAATCGAGCGTATGGCTGGCTGTGCACCGCGAAGAGTGGGCTTGTCCGCTACACTTAGTGACTATGATACGGCTACATCTTGGCTTGCTGCGGGAACGCAGCAGGGAGTGGATGTGGTCTCTTCCCCGGGCGGTCGCAAGCTACGACTGCGGGTGGAACATTTCTCTTTTCCAGATGCACAGGACGAGGAGCAGGCGGAGCAGCTTCATAACGCACGCAAAGCGTACTACGACTTCATCTATGAGAGCACACATCGTAAAAAAGCGCTGATCTTCACCAACAGCCGAACGGATGCAGAAGTCACCATTCTTGAGATGCGGCGAGTCGCGGCTCGCAGGCAAGAGCGTGATGTGTTCCATGTGCATCATGGAAGTATCTCGGCTATGCTGAGGGAAGAGACGGAAGCTGCCCTACGCACTGGATCGGGGCCTGCGGTTGCTGCGGCAACGGTCACGCTTGAACTGGGCATCGATCTGGGCGAACTGGAACGTGTGGTTCAGCTCGGTGCACCGTATAGTGCGTCTAGCTTTGTACAGCGTCTGGGACGTTCAGGGAGACGAGAGGACATGGCATCGGAGATGCTTTTTGTATGTCCGGAGGAAGAGGATGAGGAAGCGCAATTGCCAGCACGTATGCCGTGGACGTTGATGCGTGCGATTGCTGTTATCGAACTATATGTAAAAACCAAATGGGTCGAGCCGCTTGAAGCTCGCAAAATGCCCATAGGTGTGCTCTACCATCAGACGATGAGCATGTTGAAAAGTATGGGGGAGGCGGAGCCGAGAGATCTTGCGGAAGCCATCCTTTCGCTGGCCCCATTTGCGTTGATTAGACCTGATCAATATCAGGTTTTCCTGAATTACCTCATTGAGACGGATCATCTGCAATGGACAGAGGATCGAACATTGATCATCGGTCTGACAGGTGAGAAAATTGTGAATAATTATCGCTTCTACGCCGTGTTTAAGGACGATGAGGAACATAAAGTACTGAACGGCTCTGAAGAGATTGGTTCGATTACAACCGTGCCCCCACCTGGCTATTGCTTCTCGCTCGCAGGCAAACTGTGGAAAGTGGAAGAGGTCGATCACAAGCACAAGGCTGTGTATGTGAAGTCTGCAAAAGGTAAAGTAGATACATTATGGCTTGGCGCGGGAGGAGATATTCATACGTCGGTCGTACAGAAAATGCGTGAAGTGTTGTCCGACTCGACCATCTATCCCTATCTGTCACCACAAGCCGTCAATCGACTTGAACGGGCGCGCCGCCTAGCTCGTGAAAGCGGACTGTTAAAGCAGGTCGTGATTCCGGCAGGGGGAGATTCGATGTACGTTCTTCCTTGGGTGGGAAGTAAATCATTCCGTACATTGGAGCGCCTGATGAAGCATAATCTGTCCAAGAAACTTGCCTTGCGTTCGGTTGTGCCCATGGAGCCATATTATTTTGTAGTGTCGGGCAAGGTCGATGAACGAACATTGTTAGCCGAGATTATGAGTGAGTGTCGGGCGGCTGAAGACGCATCTGCGTTACTGGCTGAAGATGAAGCACCTTATCTGGGCAAGTATGATGAATTTGTCGCGCCGCCTTTGATCCGTGAGGCTTTTGCCGTAGATGGGCTGGATTTGGATGGATTGAAGGCAGGTTTACAACAAACATTGGAGTGGGACTCCTCAGGCTCCAATCGAACATGACGTTTTTGCGTAATTAGAGTGCTCGAAGAATGGTACAGCGATCGAAGCGACTCGGTGTAATAATTTAGTTCAACTTTTTATACGGAATAGGGTTGACACCATCTCACCTCCCATGTAATATATGAAAAGTCGTCACACACGAATTACATCAAATTGCATATATCATTTCGTATAACCTCGCAGGCCGAAAGTGTACACAGGGCGAGGGTCTCTACGGGAAGCCTATACTTCCTAACTACGATGCCAAGGAATCAATGTATTCCTTGCTCGTAGTTAGGATTTTTTGCATTTAGATGGTGTCTGTGACCTTGGCATGAACCAACATGCGGGCGTATTTTTCTTATCATCAGGAGGTTTATTCACAATGAAATATTATCTGTCCGTTCTCGCGGGAGCGATGAGCTATGGCATATTATCCACGATTGTGGTTCTGGCGTACGGCGAAGGATATAAACTTGGAGAGGTTGTGGGAGCACAGCTGATCACGGGTTTTCTTCTATCCTGGATGCTCGCGCTATACACAAAATTTAGAACAAAACGTAAGTCACAGGCAAATGGCAAAGCATCAGGAGCCGTGGCACAGGTATTCAAGCGGTTGACGTGGAAACAACGTCTGATATTGATGGCTGCTGGAACACCAACGGTAATTACAGGTCTCGTGTATTATCAGTCTTTGCGTTACATTCCGGCTTCACTTGCCATTATCCTGTTGTTCCAGTTCACATGGATTAGCGTATTGATTCAGGCGATAAGCAAACGGCAACGTCCAGACAAAGTCACGTTCCTGACGTTGATCATTCTGTTTGGTGGAACTTTGCTGGCAGCGGGTTTCCTGGAACAAGGATTGGGTGAGTTCAACGGTCTGGGTATTGCTCTTGGACTAATGGCAGCCGTAAGTTATTCCCTGTTTGTCTTGTTCAGCGGCAAAGCGGTTCCTTCAGCGCATCCAGCCTTCCGCAGTGCGTGGATGGTTACAGGCGGATTGATCTTGTTGTGCATTTTGTTCCCACCGACATTCCTCTTTAACGGATTGATCTGGAGCCAGTTGCTTGTATTTGGATTGCTACTTGGATTCTTCGGGGCATTCATTCCACCAGTACTGTTCGCTATTGGCGTTCCGCATATTGGTGGTGATATGGCCGGAATCCTTGGTGCAGTTGAGCTTCCAATTGCAGTATTGTTATCCTCAATCGTGCTCCATGAGCATGTCAGCGGATTGCAGTGGTTCGGAGTTATTATTGTGCTCATTGGTGTAGCCCTGCCAGAGTTGTATAAATTACGCATGAGACGAATTCGGAATACACCGATCTATTCCTGAGTTATACCAAAAGGGATATAGCAAAGCATGAACGGGAATACCCGTAGATAAGCCTGAGAAATCAGGCTTTTTCTATTGAAATATTTTTGCTCAATCGCAATAGCCCAGAGGGGTCATTTTCATTGTCATGCGAATCAGGTATGCTTAATGAATACATCCGTCTGTTGATTGAATATTGATGGGACATCGAATGAGGAGTGTTTATATGAAAAGCTGGTTTGGAAAAACATGGCCTTGGTTAACGCTGGGTCTGACCGTTGTTGTACTGCTTGGATCATTTTTGGTTTATTTTATGGGCAAAGACGTATCCCCGGGATCGGGAAGTGCAGTAACTGCACAAGCTGAGACTCCGGAGGATTTGAAGGGATATGAAGTCATTGATGTGGACGTGAGCAACGATGGTTTTGGACCAGACGTTATCGAGGTGAAAGCTGGCGTACCGACCAAAATCAACTTTATTCTGACCCGGTCGGTGACACATGTGAAATCAGTGGGATCACAAAAGCTTGGCATGGATCTATACATGCAAAAGGGACCCAATTATTATACGGTCGACAAAGATCTGCCCAAGGGAGAATATGAGATCCATTGCGGCATGTACATGATATATGCAACGATTAAGGTCGTATAAGCAGAAGGAGCAAGGTTTCGGGTCACCGAGCTTTGCTCCTTTTTTTGGTGCGTGATATCATGAGAAAGTGGGTAAAATCGATCAGGAGGTGGCGAAATGAAAGCGCTATTTATTGGAGGGACAGGCACCATCAGTACGGCCATTACGGAGATGCTTGCACAGCAAGGCTGTGAACTTTATTTAATTAATCGTGGCAATCATAACGATGACTTACCTAGTGAGGTCAACGTACTTCAAGCCGATATTAATGACGAGGCACGTGTAGCGGAACTGATTGCTGATCTGGAATTTGATGTTGTGGCAGACTTTATCGCTTTTGTACCGTCTCAATTGGAGCGAGATTACCGTTTGTTCAAGGATAAAACCAAGCAGTTTATATTTATAAGTTCAGCATCAGCGTATCAGACTCCTCTGGCCGATTACCGGATCACGGAAGGTACGCCCTTATCGAATCCATACTGGGAGTATTCTCGCAACAAGATTGCCTGTGAAGACTATCTGATGAAACAATACCGCGAGCATGGGTTTCCTGTTACCATCGTGCGTCCGAGCCATACGTATGGCGACAAATCGGTACCTCTCGGTGTTCATGGTGCTCAAGGCAGCTGGCAGGTTCTCAAGCGTATCCGTGAAGGAAAACCCGTTATCATCCACGGAGATGGCACCTCACTGTGGACCATTACGCACAATACTGATTTTGCCAAAGGGTTTATTGGGCTTATGGGAAATATCCATGCCATTGGTGAATCGGTACATATCACCTCGGATGAATCCGTCACCTGGAATCAGATTCATGAGATTATAGCTGGTGTGTTGGGCGTTAAGCTTCATGCGGTGCATGTACCCTCTGAGTTCTTGGCCGCATGCAGTGATCAGGATCTTCGCGGCGGATTGCTGGGTGACAAAGCCAATACCGTTGTCTTTGATAACAGCAAGCTGAAGCGGCTTGTTCCGGAATTTGTAGCAACGACAAGAGCTGATCAGGGCATTCGACGTACGATTGAGCACATTCTGGCGCATCCTGAATTACAGACCGAAGATCCGGAATTTGATGTATGGTGTGACAAGGTCGTTGGCGCACTAGACGAAGCGTTATTAAAGATCAGAGATGAGAAATGAGAAGTAAGGCGTTCATGATCAAGTGTTTACATTCATGTGCTTAATCGTTATAATCAAGAAAAAATGACACTTGTTAGGGGAGGCACCCCAACTTAGGACATCGTTCCTTTGTTGGGGTGCCTCCTTTTTTTTGTGTGCCAAAAAGGAGAGTAGACGTTGAAGAAATCAGGAAAACGTGTGAAGAAACAAGCGGAACAGTTAACCAAAGTGGTATTGGCATTTGCGTTATTATCACCTCAAGCCCTGTTGCTTGAATGGGGCGCAACGACGGTAATGGCTGAAACGGTTGAAACCATCGGGATTGTATCCGATACGTCCAGCATGAAGGCTGTACAGTCCTCCAAGGTGAAAGTGGAGATGAACAGTGATGGTAAATACAGAATTGTATTACTACCAAACACAAATGTATTTTACGGTGGTGATACAGGGAATGTATCCACCATTATCGACCATAATGGATCACCCGTGAACTTCAAAACATTGCCGCTTAATTATTACCGAATTAACAATAATGTGATTGAAATGTCCCGGCAAAAGGACAATGTCGAATATATTTTGCGTGTATCTATCGTTAATGCTACCTCACAAGGTGGATACATGAAGGTTGAACTGGAAGCCATCAACCGCAGTGGATCGGCACTGAATTTGGGTGGAACATTTTATTGGGATACGATGGTGAATGGCAATGATGCATCTCCGTTTGAAGTCATCGAGAATGGATGGCGCAATTACAGCGGCGGCGTTCAGGTCACGGCTTTTTATGCGAATACGTACAATGTTGTGAATGCAGATCGCATATACATGGGACAGTACAGCGGTCCGGACAATGCGCAGCTAACAGGGGGTTCTTCACCTTCGTCATTCACTACAGGGCAGACCGTTACGGCGAGTGATACAGCTGCGCAATTCTGGTGGAATGCCAAAGCAACAGCGAATCAGGCTTCACGCAAATTTTCAACGATCGTGGGAATCGGCCCTCAGAACGTTCCGCCTTCATTTACACTAACGGCTCCTTCTTCGGGGCAAACGTATTACAAAGGCGAGCAACTTCAGATCTCTGGTACAACGCGAGATACGGATGTAGGAGACCTATTGACCGTGAAATGGTCCATTGATGGTGGGTCTGAGAACATTTTGACCCAGATGACCGCGACGGGTTCAAATCAGTCTTTCAACACTAACTACACATTGCCTGACACCCTGCCAGATGGTACGCACACGTTGCAAGTATGGGTCATGGATGACAAAGGTGGAGTGTCCTCAGCAGGAACCGTTAACTTTACGGTTAGAAGTTTTGTTGTGCCTGGAACGCCGACTTATACACTGGTTAACCCTAATAACTTGACGGTCAACTGGGATAAGAAGGCCAATGACGCCTCTGTTACATATGAGCTGAAGAATATGACCACGAATCAGATCGTGGATACAGGTGCGTCAAACAGTCGGCAGGTGACAGGGCTCACTCCGAATACCAGTTATTCTTTTGCTGTACGTGCCAAAAATTCAAGTGGTTCCTTCACGGGGTACTCCAGTCCATCCACCAAATATACATTGGCGAATCCACCCGCTGCTGCGGCTGTGACACAATCAGGCAACTCTGTTACAGCGAGTTGGAATAATAATAGCAATCCTGCGGGCACTCATTACAAAACGGAAATACGCAGTCCAGGTGGGCAAGTCCTCGCAACGGGAACAACAACTTCCACACGTACAGAATTTGCCCTGACCGGACTCGCGGATGGTAAATATGAAGTTCTTGTGGCGGCACTGAATGGTGAAGGGATACAGACCCCGTTTATATCCGCTGGAGAGATGATTAAAGATACAACGGGTCCAACTGCTCCTTCCGTTACAGTCACTCCATCCTCATGGACCAAGGAAGATGTTCTCATCACGGTTGAAGAAGGAAAGGATGCCTTGAGCGGAACTCAGAAGACTGAAGTTAAAGTTGGTCCGGCAGGAGAATGGCGTGAATATAGCGATCCGTTTACCGTAAACAGTGAAGGCAACACAACTGTTATGGCACGCAGTATTGATGCGTTTGGTAATACAGGACAGGAAACGGCTGTGACAGCCAGAGTAGATCGGACGGCACCAACGCCACCTGTCATCTCGCTGAATCCGCCCGATTGGACAAAAGCGGCGGTAATCGTGACATTAACGGAGGGTACGGACGAAGCGAGTGGCATTGGTCTGACACAATATAAGCTGGGAAGTGAGGGAGAATGGATCGACTATAAGGCTCCTCTTACACTAAGTGAAGAAGGGATAACTGAGATTTACGCACGAAGTGTTGATCGGGCCGCCAATGTCAGTGCTTCCACTTCGGCAACAGCCAGAATCGACAAGACTGGGCCTGAGCAACCAACGATTGCGTTAAGTGAAGAGGATTGGACGAATGAGGATGTAACTTTTGCAATAAACAGTGGTGAAGATGCGGGCAGTGGGCTTGCCAAGAGCCAATATCGACTTAACAAAGAAGGTCCCTGGATCGATTACACGGGCGAAGTGACGGTTACCGATGAGGGAGAAACGATCGTATATGCACGCTCACTTGACCGTGTAGGCAATATAAGCACGTCCGCTCAGGCTACAGTTCGAATTGACACGACAGCTCCAACCGAGCCGGTGATTAGTTTAAGCCCTTCTGGATGGAGTAAAGAACATGTGCAATTCACTATCGCTGGAAGTGTGGATGAACAAGCGATATCCTATGAATACAGCATGAACGATGCTCCTTATATTGCAGGCAATACGGGTACAGTAAGCACAAACGGCGCTACCACCATTCGGGCTAGAGCAAGGGATACTGTTGGTAATGTAAGCAAGGAAGTGAGTCGAATCGCCTATGTGGATCAGATGGCTCCAACGATTACATTTGCACCGAACGGACATGCTTGGACGGATATAGATATATCCACTACCATTCAGTATGCCGATGCCCACTCAGGCATTCAGGAACGGGAACGATTCTATCAAGTTACGAACAGTGCAGAATCACCGGAGCATTGGCTTGAAGCTCGCTCTGACCAGCATAAAATATCCATCGAATCGGAAGGTATATGGTACATCCATGCGAAAACCATGGACAGAGCAGGGAATACATATGAGACAACATCATCACCTTACCTTATTCAACGCAAGCCCCAGCAACCGACTCATGTGAAAACGACACAGATCGCTGAGACTTCAGCTGAACTTACAGTGGATTTGCCAACTGGGGAAAGGTATACCGATGGATATCAGTATGAGATAACGAATAAAACGACAGGACAGTCATGGACACTGGATTATCCTAACCACAGTATAATCGATAACTCCCTAAGCGGTGGTCAGGTCTATGAATATGAAGTTAGAGTGAGAAACCATACCGGAGTAAGTGATGCAGTAAGTGTTCAAGTATTAACTACCCCGGCAGCTCCCGGAACGTTGCACGTTAGAAAAGTAGATTCACAGCCCAATTTGGCCGAAATTCATTTTGATTCAGTACGAGGAGCAGATGCTTACCGCATCATCGCGACTACTTCGGACGGTGCCACCGTATTTGATCAGACGGTATCTGATCCTGGCAGCCTTCCCTATGTTAGCAACCTCGTTCCAGGAACCATTCATAACATTTTGGTAACGGCAATGAATGAAAGTGGAGCAGGTGGTAGCAGTAGAACCGGATTTCTCACACTGCCGGCAATGCCCGGAGAATTTATGGCCGTTCAAATTCAGGAGCATGATATTTCATTAGAATGGCAGACAGTGACTTCTGCAACGTATTATGGTCTTTCACGTGATGGAGCAGCCATATATGAAGGAGAGCAGACGGAGTATCTGGACTCGGGTCTGGATAGCGGAACGGAGTACAGCTATACGTTAATTGCCGGAAATGAGACAGGAACAGGACCGTTGGCAGGATTACCTCTGCTCAAGACTTTACCTGGGCAAGTGTCCGGCTTACAGGTATCCGATGCTTCCACAGCGAGCCTTCGTCTGAATTGGGAAGCAGTACGAGGAGCCGATCGTTATGAGTTATGGTTGAATGGAGAGATGTCGGGAACGGTTTCTGCCGGAACCCAAGAATGGGTCTATGCGGGACTGAGTTCAGGAACATCTTATCAACTGGATGTACAAGCAGTGAACGGAAGTGGACAGGGGATACGCAGTTCGGTATCAGGAACAACACTACCGGAGAGCCCGTCGGGACTTCACGTTGTTCAAGTAACTGAACAGGGAGCAATCTTGAGCTGGGAGCCTGTAGCTGGGGCAACGAAATATCGGGTGGTCACCGATGGACAGAGCCATGAGATATCAGATACACAACTCGCAGTTCACCACCTGTCAAGCAGTCATGAGTATACCTATGAAGTACAGGCGGGCAATGCTGCCGGGTACGGTGTATCTACCAGTAGTACAATTCTTACGCTACCTAGCAGGCCGGAAGGACTTAATGTCACATCGACTGGTGAGACAAGTATGGGACTTGCATGGCAAGCTGTAGATACGGCGAATCTCTATATTGTGAAAATCAATGGAACAGAAATGGGCAGAACACCAGAACTGGCCTACATGCTTGAGGGATTGTTGCCAGGTACAGAGTACGCTTTGGAAGTTCAGGCTGTGAATGCTTCTGGATCAGGTGAAACAGCTCAGCTCATCCGATTGTCCAAACCTGTGTCGCCTGCCGAAGTACTTGTTGATTCAGGAGTACATCATGCAAAAGTTTCCTGGTCTGTCGTGGAAGGTGCCGCTGAATACGTGATTGAGCAGAATGGTAAGGAGATCTATAGAGGAATGGAGAATGAAGCAACGATTACAGGACTCAAGGATGGAACGTGGCATCGCTATCAACTATGGGCGGTCAACAGACAGGGAACTCGTTCTGAAGCGACGGATGTATCTCTGCTGACTTTGCCTGAGAAACCCGTTAAGATTGCGTTATATGATGTGGCAAAAAACAGCCTGGGTCTGGATTTCAGTAACACTGGTGTCCAAGGGGCAGATCATTATGTCATTGAAAGGGATGGAAGAGAGATCACTCAGATGGATTTAAGTGAAACCCATTTCGTAGACAAGGATCTGTTGCCAGGAACGAAATACACTTATGTGATTCGGGCAGTCAATACGAGTGGAACGAGTGCGCCGCTTACTTTCAGTGTAATGACTCAAACGTTGCCATTGGTTGCGGAAAGTATAACAGTGAAAGCCGGAACACATGTGGTGGATCTGGCTTGGGATGTTGTTCAGGGAGCAGTAGCATATGAGATTCGTAATCGGGTAACGGGAGATGTGCAGAGCGTGTCTGAACCGTCTGTACATCTCAATAGTATCCTGGATGGCACGGCGTATGAATTCGAACTTGTTGCGATTAATGAAGATGGGCATCGGTCAGAGTCTATTCAGATTCAAGTTTTAACGAAACCCATATCACCTCAGACGGCAGGCATAACACACATCACAGATAAGACTGCGGTATTGGACCTGACTGGAAGCTCAACACGGGGAGCAGAGCAATTCATCATTATGCGGGATGGTGTTGAAGTCGCTAAGGTTCCAGCGGATCAAGCTTCATTTGAAGATCTTGGACTGACACCAGGAGAGCATTACACGTATACCATCAAAACATCCAATGCAACGGGAGAGAGTGATTCCGGTTTCGAAGTTCACTTGCGAACGTTGCCTGCGATCATTCATGAACCTTTACATGCAAGCAAGATTGGGGAAAAAGAGGGATTGATCTCTTGGCCAAAGGTACAAGGTGCGGAGGGATATACCGTACGTATCGGAGATCAGATGTTCACCACGATTGAAGAAGGGGATATCACAGAGGTGAGATTAACTCATCTGGAGAGTGCAACCCGATATGATCAGATACAGATTATTCCTTATAATACGGCTGGTTCAGGAAGTCCAATGATCGTGACTCCTTTTTACACCTTGCCTCATGTGGATTCACTGGAAATGAAGATATATCCGGAGACAGATCACGCCAAACTGGAATGGGACTTCCCTTATGGGAACGAAACTTTCGTTATATTACTGGATGGTACAGAAGTATACCGAGGCAAACAAAAAGAGTTTATTGTTGATCAACTGGATGCAGGCAAACAGTACTCGATTGAAATCTACACAGAGAATGATCAAGGAGATGCATCGGAGAAGCTGGCGTATTCTGTCCTGACCAAGCCAGCAGCTCCGGTCAAAGTGGAGTATCATTCGGCGAAGGACCACATTCGTCTTCTATTGGAACAGAGCCGGGTCGAAGGTGCCGAGCAGTTTATCATTGAGCGTGACGGTGTAGAGATTGCTCGTGTTCCTGCAGACGAACTGTTCTATGACGACAAGGAACTCGAACCGGGCGTGAACTATATCTATACAGTGAAGGCCATGAATGCCTCCGGCAGTAGTGATGGTGGTTATTACCTTCATGCAATGACTTTGCCTGGTAGTGCTGCTTCATCTCCTGTAGTAGAGGGGCGTTCCATGTATGGTGCAGACATTGTATGGGAACTGATTCCTGGTGCTGGGGGTTATCGAGTTTATCGAAACGAAGAGCTTGTGGGAACAACAACGGAGACATCCATACATGTGTCTGAATTAAACAGTGCCGAGCGTTATACTGACTTTGCAATCGTTCCATTTAATGAGGCAGGTGAGGGTGAGGCGCTCCAGGTTCCGGAATTCGAGACGTTGCCTTCCGAGGATCTGACAGTTGCAGCCGTAGCGCAAGGCACAAGTGCGATTAAGCTAACTTGGGAACTGGATTCAATAAATGAGGTGATTGTGATCACCCATAAAGATCGTGAGATCTACCGTGGCACGCAGCGCAGTCATGTATGGACAGGACTGAATGCCGAGCAGCATTATGAGGTGGAAGTATGGACGGAGAATTCAGCAGGTGAAAAAAGTGAAAGAAAACGGGCAACAGCCATGACTTTTCCGTATCCACCATCCTCCTGGAGCGGTGGCGGTGCAACCCCGAGTCCAAACGGTACATCGGAACAAGCCGATGAGGTGAGTTCACAACCAGAACCGTCTGAGCAGCCTGATGTACCTGTGAAAAAAATCATCAAATTTATTGATATCAGCCAAACATTCAATAAAGATCAGATCACCTGGCTGGCGGAACAAAATATCATTCAAGGTGTAAGTGAAACTCGCTTCGAGCCACGCCGTCCGATCACCCGTGCGGAGTTCACTGCATTAATCGTGCGTCTGATGGGTGTGGACACAACGGTTAATGAACAACATGAATTTCAGGATGTGAACGATGAGGATTGGTTTGCTCCTGAGATTAAGGCAGCCGTTCATCATGAGATGGTTCAAGGCATGGGGAACGGCAAATTCGCTCCACATGCGCTGGTGACACGGGAACAGGCATCCAAGATTATAGCAAATGTTGTTCGTAAAATCAGACCGGAACCGCTGACTTCCCCAAGAGCGTTTACCGACCAGACTGATGTATCTGATTGGGCCAAAGAAGAAGTGCAGGAACTTGCAAGTTTGTACATGATTACCGGATATGAAGACGGCAGCTTCCGTCCCATGCAGCACTTAAGCAGATCCGAAGCTGCAGCGCTGATCTTCCGTTTAAATAAGCTGATTCAAGTTATGGATGCGAACCGTACAGATCAAGTGGAGAAAGCGTCAGCGTTTGATCGTCATATCTAGATTGAATTGATTCTTACATGTGATACTGCAATCATCGGCAGTAACGACATTACCGCTTGATTGGTTTTTAATGCTATAATGGTTGCCAATATGATAAAAAAAGGGTAATGAACAATGGTGATGAATAATGAATAATAAATTTATCCGGATATATGAAGATATTGCAGATCGTATTCGGACCGGAGAGATTGAGGCAGGGACGTTACTTCAATCGGAACTGGATCTATCGGAAAGTTATCAAACGTCTCGAGAGACTATTCGCAAAGCATTGAAAATGTTGTATGAAGAAGGTTATATTCAGAAGATTCAAGGCAAGGGCTCGATTGTACTAGATATACGCAAGATCGATTTTCCCATCTCAGGTCTGGTTAGCTTCAAGGAATTGGCCAAAAAAATGGGACATCGTGCTCAAACGTATGTGAAGGTTTTCGAGGAGCAACAGGTGGATCAGGCGTTGCACAAAAAAATTAACTTTGGCCTGAATGAACAGGTCTGGGAGATCAGACGTGTGCGCAAAGTGGATGGAGAGCATGTCATACTGGACAAAGATTATATTAGCCAGCGGCTTGTTCCTGGGCTCAGCAAAGAGATCTGTAATGATTCCATCTATCAGTACATTGAGCAAGAGCTGGGGCTTTCGATTTCGTTTGCCAAAAAAGAGATTTTGGTGGAAGAACCCACCGCAGAGGACAGGGAACTACTTGACCTTGAAGGTTTCCACAATGTAGTTGTGGTGAGGAGCCAGGTGTACCTGGAGGATGCCAGTCAATTTCAGTATACGGAGTCGAGGCACAGACCGGACAAGTTCAGATTTGTGGATTTTGCACGTCGCAGATAAGTTAATCAAGATCGATTAGAGAGTACCTTTCACTGCTTTATTGAGTGGATAGGTGCTCTCTTTGGTTATGGGGGAATCCGAAGATCGTCCATCAAGAACCGCTTAATGTCAATGTTCTTCCTGCATGTCGGAGCGTATGATCACAATATATACGAGGCCGAGGAGTGAGGGAATTGAATCACGTGACAGCGAAATCAAATGTTCGCATATGGGAAGAAACCAGAGATATTCCAACCTATGGTACAGGTAAACCGGACAAAAATCCGATGTTTCTTGAAAAGAGAATCTACCAGGGGAGTTCGGGTAAGGTGTACCCGCATCCCGTGATCGACAGCATTGAAGATGAGGCCAAAATGAAGTCGTATCGATTAGTTATTCTCGAAAATGAATATGTACGTATCGAGATGATGCCCGAACTGGGTGGACGGATCTATCGTGCGCTGGATCGGACCAACAACTACGATTTTGTATATTATAACCGGGTGATTAAACCTGCGCTCGTGGGTCTGGCAGGGCCATGGATTTCCGGAGGAATTGAATTCAACTGGCCACAGCATCATCGGCCCAACACGTTTGGTCCAGTCGATTATACATTTGGCAGTAATCAAGATGGGAGCGCTACCGTGTGGGTGGGTGAGATTGACCGCATGTATGGTACCAAAATGACCGCTGGCTTCACATTACATCCCGGCAAAGCCTATCTTGAAATCCATGCCGAGGTATACAATCGCACCAGCGCACCTCAAACTTTTCTATGGTGGGCCAACCCGGCTGTAGCTGTCAACGATCATACGCAATCCGTGTTTCCACCTGATGTAACGGCTGTGCTGGACCATGGAAAACGGGACGTATCCCGCTTTCCCATCGCAACCGGCACCTATTACAAGATGGACTATTCCGAAGGTGTGGATATCTCGCGATACAAAAACATACCGGTTCCAACATCCTATATGGCGTATAAGTCGGATTATAATTTTGTAGGGGGTTATGACCATGGGATTCAGGCAGGTTTGTTGCATGTAGCCAATCATCATATTTCTCCGGGCAAGAAGCAATGGACCTGGGGGAACGGGGAATTCGGGCAAGCCTGGGATCGTCAGTTAACGGACGAGGATGGACCTTATATTGAATTAATGACCGGGATCTATACCGATAATCAACCTGATTTTACGTGGTTACAGCCCTATGAAGCGAAATCATTCTCGCAGTATTTTATGCCGTATAAAGGAATTGGTATGGTCAAAAATGCAACGATTGATGCAGCGGTTAATCTGGAAATGGACGAAACGACCGGAATGGTAACCGTAATGGTATATGCGACGTCGGTTTTTGAACAAGTGACCGTTGAAGCGATAGGTCCAACCACGGTATATCTCCATGAGAGATGTAATATCTCACCTACGGAACTATATAAATCTTCATTCCCGTGGAGCGGACAAGATGAATGGCATCAGTTGAAGTTAAGTGTTCGAACTGCGGAAGGAAAAGTACTTGTAGCCTATCAACCTGAACGTTCTGAGATTCAGGAAGTGCCCGATCCGGCCACACCACTTCCGCTACCATCCGAGATTCGTACGAATGAACAACTATATCTGGCTGGTCTTCATTTGGAGCAATATCGGCATGCCACGTATGAACCGGAACCTTATTATGTGGAAGGTTTGAAGCGTGATGCAACGGATATTCGTCTAAACATAGCGTATGGCACATTGCTGCTGCGTAGAGGGCTGTTTCATGATGCAGAGAAGCATTTCAGACAGGCAGTACAATCGCTGACATGGAAAAACACGAATCCATATGATAGTGAAGCTTTTTACCAACTCGGTCTAAGTTTGAAATTACAGGGGAAACAGGAAGAAGCCTACGCAGCACTGTATAAAGCCGTATGGTCTGCACAGTATCAGGATACAGGTTATTACATGCTTGCTCAGATCGATACGGGGCAACATCGGTACATCGAAGCTTTGGATCACATCGAACGTTCGCTGATTCGTAACACCAGAAATTATAAGGCTCGCCATCTGAAGGTGGCTCTGTTACGTAGATTGGGTCAAAATAAACAGGCCATTCAATATGCGCGTGAGACATTGGAACTGGACCCGGTTGAATTTGGAGCTGCACATGAATTAGTCCTGATCTACAGCGGAGCAACTGCACCTTCAGAGAGAGAACAAGCGGGGCGAACACGTGAGCATTTCCATCGTCTGATGCGAGGAGACGTTTATAATTATCTGAATCTAGCCGCAGACTACGCGGATTGTGGATTGTGGGAAGAAGCACTGACGGTACTCTCTTATGTTGAATCCGAAATTGCACAGCCGTATCCTATGGTTGGTTATGTTCAGGCTTACTTGTATCGTCAGCTGGGGGATGTGGAGCAGGCCCGAGAATGTAAAAAGCAGGGAAAAGCTGCTCCAACGGATTATTGTTTTCCTAATACGTTATTTGAATTCATGGTGCTTCAGGATGCATTGGCAGTGGATTCGAATGATGCGCGTGCTCACTATTACCTGGGAAATTGGTTATATGATCATAAACGCTACGAGGAAGCAATTACCCATTGGGAAACTTCACGCGAGGTGGATGCTGCATATTCGACTGTACATCGGAATCTGGGACTGGCTTATTATAACAAGCTGAATCGCCCCGATCTTGCACTGGCATCATTAGAGGAAGCTTTCCGGTTGGATTCACAGGATGCCCGAATCTTCTACGAGTTGGATCAATTGCACAAGAAGATAGGGTATTCCTGCGAGAATCGAGTCAAATTGCTGGAACAACATATGGAGTTGGTTCACCACCGTGATGATCTGTATATCGAGTGGGTGACTTTACTGAATATGCAAGGTAGTCATCAAGAAGCATGGAATGCCCTTCAGACCCGGCGGTTTCATCCATGGGAGGGTGGAGAAGGCAAGGTAACAGGACAATATGTTACGGCACTGACAGAACTGGCGAAGCGAAAACTGGAGAAACAACAACCTGAACTAGCAATGGAATTGTTGAAGAAGGCTTTGGTTTACCCGGAGAACTTAGGTGAAGGTAAATTGGAGGGAGCCAGAGACAACCCAGTTTACTTTTATCTTGGCTGTGCCTACCAGCAACTGAAGAGTAATCAGGCGGCAGAGGAAAGTTTCCACAAAGCATCCATCGGTTTGAATGAACCGGCAAGCGCGATGTTTTATAATGATCAACCGCCGGAATCCATATATTATCAGGGTCTGGCCTGGCAGAAACTTGGCAATGTGAAGGAAGCAAACCGACGCTTTAACAAACTCATAGACTATGCGGAAAGACATATGCATGATCACATCCGAATGGATTATTTTGCGGTATCTCTGCCCGATTTTCTAGTGTTTGACGACGATCTCAATCAGCGAAATGAAGAACATTGCAGGTATATGCGGGCATTGGGTCTTCTGGGGCTGGGGCGGACAAGTGAAGCCAAACTTGAGTTGGAGCGGATATTGGAGAAAAACCCGAATCATCAAGGGGCAATCATCCATCGATAATTGATAATCGTTTCAACACATCCCATTTATATCGAAGGAGTTATATAATCCATGAATGATACTATAGCAGGTAGCCAGATTCGTTTCATATTGGATGCGGAAGATAAAGAGATTCGTGCGGGTCGCATGACTGGCAGTGGCGGCAAAAGCCCACGAGGGGAATCGTATGATTTTACAAACTATTATATGACTCGTAATGCTAAACCCCATATTCCTGTGGTAGGTGAGTTTCATTTCTCCAGATTCGCTTACTTGCAGTGGGAAGAAGAATTACTGAAGATGAAGGCAGGCGGGGTGAGCATTATCGCTTCCTATGTTTTCTGGAATTTTCACGAGGAGCAGGAAGGCGAATTTAATTGGTCAGGAAATCTGAATTTGCGGCACTTTGTGGATCTGTGTGGCAAACATGAGTTGCCTCTGATCGTACGAATTGGTCCATTCTGTCATGGGGAAGTGCGTAATGGTGGAATGCCGGATTGGTTATTCAGTTATCCATTTGAAGTCAGGTCGAACGATGAAGGATATCTGTATTACGCTAAGCGATTATATCGGGAGATTGCCCGTCAGCTCAACGGCTGCTTTTATCAGGAGGGTGGCCCTGTTATCGGGGTACAGTTGGAAAATGAGTATATGCACGCTGGCGCACCCATGGATGCCTGGGGATATACCCGCGAAAAATACATTTCCTCCGGCCGGGACGGGCGAGAACATCTGAAGATGCTTCGCCATATTGCCGAAGAAGTCGGTATGAAGCCGATGTTCTATACTGCCACGGCCTGGGGCAATGCTGCGGTGCCGGAAGAAGGAACATTGCCTATGCTAGCGGGGTATGCGTACACACCATGGATTCCCAATCAGCCTCCAAGCCGGGAGTATTTATTCCGGGATCTGCATATGAATCCTGTGGAAGAAGTGGATTATGACAGTCTGGAGTACCCTGCTGCGTATTGCGAGCTTGGTGGAGGCATGCAGGTCAGTTATCACGCTCGGCCGGTTGTTGATGCGGACAGTGTCGAGGCGATGACCATTGTGAAGCTGGCGAATGGCAGTAATCTAGTCGGATATTATATGTATCACGGGGGGACCAATCCGATAGGCAAAAATTCATATATGAACGAGCAGGCATTGCCGAAAATGACGTATGATTACCAATCGCCACTCGGGGAATTTGGGCGTGTTGGTGAATCGTATGACCGCATTCGTACCTTGTCCATGTTCCTGGAAGGATACGGTGAGTTACTTGCACCAATGGGCTGTGTTGTACCGGATGGTCAACATGCGATAACACCGGAGAACACGATGGATATGCGTTGGTCTGTTCGCCAACAAGATGGCTCGGGATTCCTGTTCATGAATAATTATCAGGATCATGTGGCGATGCCTGATCGTGATATACAATTGGAGCTGCATACCAGCAAAGGGACTGTTTTATATCCAAGAGAAGGAACGATGCAACTGAAATCCGGCATGGCAGCCATTCTGCCTTTCCATATGAATCTGAGTGGAATGAAGATCATTAGTGCTACCGTTCAGCCACTGACCCGATTTATGGTAAATCAGGAGCTTACGGCTGTCTTTTATGCCCATGAAGGCATGGCGCCTGAGTATGTTGTTGATGCATCATCTGTTACAAATGTGGAGATGCCCGAAGGTACAATATCAGAGCAGGGGAATGAAGTTGTGATACATCCGATTGCCGGCAAGGACCATCATCTGGGGATTACAACATCGGACGGTATAGCCATACGTATCATTACATTAACCCGTGAAGAGGCATTACATGCCTACCGTTTCCGTGTGGGCGGAGAAGAAAGGCTTGTAATTAGCAGCAGTCATCTGTATGTACAGAATGAGATGCTCCTATGTACATCTGTGGAGCAACCAGAGATGGAGGTATCCTTTTATCCGGCTCCAGAGCATGTTTCAGCTTCGAAATATGCTGTGTCATCCCAGTCGAAGCAGGGAATATTCGGTACGTATACATTCCAAGTTTCTCCTTACGAGCCTGCTGTAGAGGTTGATTATCCGAAAGAGTATGCAGCAACACTGAGATTGGACACAGCGTGGCCGGAACAAGTAGATGACGTGTGGATTGAGATTGATTATGAAGGAGACGTTGCAACAGCACATATTCATCATCAGATGTTAACGGATCATATTCACTATGGACACAGCTGGATGCTTGGTTTGAAGCAATCCCGTCATTTGTTGGCTGATCACGCGCTTCGTCTGTCTATAACCCCAATTCGAAAAGGGACGACTGAGAGTTATGTGAATCAGGCTTATGTGGAGCGGTTTGAGGGCGTGGAGATTGGAAAGTTTAATGAAATTCGGGTGAGACCACAGTATCGGGTTGGTTTGGTATTGGCGGGAGTTAGAGAAGACGCTTAGTCTAAATCAGGAGTTAAACAAAATAACAGATAAACAAGATTTAAACAAGAGTTAACTTTAGTTAATAATACAGAGGGTTCTTTCTCCGAACGATTGTGAGGGGAAAGAGCCTTTTTTGCTGTGTTATTTAAAAACAAAATGATTCCTAATCATGGAAAAAAGATCTTGACTGGTAAGCGTTTTCAATTTATTATAACTTCATAACCTTAACGATAAAGTTTATTTAAACTAAATAACGTAACTTAGATAAAGTTAATTATTATTTATTTAATAATAAAAAAACTTCTATTACCAACGATTTTAGTTAACTTCTTGCCTAGAGCAGGGTTAATTGAAATAAAAAAAACAAATACAGGAGGTTCCAAACGAATGGTTAATCTGAAAAAGTGTACAATCTTCACGGTTATTGCTACACTCATGTTCATGGTATTAGGGAGTGCAGCACCCAAAGCATCTGCTGCTACAGGATTTTATGTAAGCGGTAACAAGTTATACGATTCCACAGGCAAGGCTTTTGTCATGAGAGGTGTTAATCACGGACATTCCTGGTTCAAAAATGATTTGAATACCGCTATCCCTGCAATCGCCAAAACAGGTGCCAATACGGTACGCATTGTTCTTTCGAATGGTAGCCTGTACACCAAAGATGATCTGAACGCTGTTAAAAATATTATTAATGTGGTTAACCAAAATAAAATGATAGCTGTACTCGAGGTGCATGACGCCACAGGGAAAGATGACTATAATTCGTTGGATGCGGCAGTGAACTACTGGATTAGCATTAAGGAAGCTTTGATTGGCAAAGAAGATCGGGTCATCGTCAATATCGCCAATGAATGGTATGGAACGTGGAATGGAAGTGCGTGGGCTGATGGTTACAAAAAAGCCATTCCGAAACTCCGAAATGCGGGAATTAAAAATACGCTAATTGTGGATGCAGCCGGATGGGGACAGTTCCCTCAATCCATCGTGGATTATGGACAAAGTGTATTTGCAACCGATTCTCAGAAAAATACGGTCTTCTCCATTCATATGTATGAGTATGCTGGCAAAGATGCTGCAACCGTCAAAGCCAATATGGAAAATGTGCTGAACAAAGGATTGGCTCTGATCATTGGTGAGTTCGGGGGATACCACACAAACGGTGATGTGGACGAGTATGCCATCATGAGATATGGTCAGGAAAAAGGGGTGGGCTGGCTGGCCTGGTCCTGGTATGGAAACAGTTCTGGTCTGAACTACCTGGACATGGCTACAGGTCCGAACGGAAGTTTGACGAGCTTCGGAAACACCGTAGTGAATGATACCTATGGAATTAAAAAAACTTCTCAAAAAGCGGGGATTTTCTAATCCGCCGTTGAAACAGGAACACTCTGACGGTTACGTCAGGGTGTTTTTTTAATAAAATAGTTCAATCTATAATGACTTTTGAATATTTCCGTTTGGTTTTAAAATATTTTGTTTTCAAAATAAAACAAAGATGTTAAACTCGGATTAGGAATAAAACAAACATTATCGGAGGGAAACAAATGGTACAGAGTTTATGGAATGCATCGCAGGCATCTGAGAAAACAACAGGACTTGAGCAGTTGGTTTACCGATCCAATCTGATTGGAACTGATCGCAGTGTATGTAACATCTACGGTGGCAATACATCTACCAAAACGACAGTGAAGGATTTTCGTGGTCGTGATGTAGAAGTAATGTATGTGAAGGGAAGCGGCTCTGATCTGGGTTCCATGGAAGCGAAACATTTTACCGGACTTGGGCTCGAAGACATTCGACCATTAATTGAACGTGAATCCATGTCGGATGAAGAGATGGTTGAATATCTGGGACATTGCATGATTGATGCCAAGCACCCACGTGCATCTATCGAGACTCTGCTGCATGCATTCCTTCCATATAAACATGTTGATCATACGCACCCGGATGCCATTATCAGCTTGTGCTGTGCACATAACGGCAAGGAATTGGCGAGAGAGATCTACGGTGATCGTTTTGTATGGGTACCTTATGTACGTCCAGGGTTTACGTTATCTAAGATGATTGCTGAAAGCGTATTCTCGAATCCCAATGCCGAACTCGTACTGATGGAAAAACACGGACTTGTGACGTGGGGAGAAACATCCGAGGAATGTTACGCTCAAACGATCAAGATCATCAATGAAGCAGAAGCTTTCATCGAAGCACAAGTGAACGAAGAAAGTTTGTTTGGTGGTGTGAAACACCCTGCACTCGCCGCTGATGTTCGTCGTCAGATCGTATCACGTGTGATGCCAACAATTCGTGGAGCGGTGTCGGATAGCAAAAAAATGATTTTGTCCTTTGACGATCAAGAGGACGTACTTGCTTTTGTGGGCGGAGCAGATTCACCAGAATTGTCACAGGTGGGTGCAGCTTGCCCGGATCATCTGGTACATACCAAAGTGGTACCTCTGTTCATCGATTGGACACCGAATGCGGAAGATATTGAAGGTTTAAAAGCCAAGTTGGTAGAAGGTGTGGCTGCCTACAAAGAGCAGTATCAACAGTATTTTGAGAGCAACAAAAACGAAGGTGATGTCATGTTCGAAGCGGCACCACGCGTTATCCTCATTCCAGGTGTGGGCATGATCAACACAGGCAAGAGCTGGGCGTTTTCCCAAGTAAGCGGAGCGTTGTATCACAGAGCGATTGCCGTTATGCGTGGGGCTACTAGCTTGGGCCAATTCGTATCACTTAGTGCAAACGAGTCTTACAATGTGGAGTACTGGCCGCTGGAATTGTACAAATTGTCCCTGGCTCCAGCAGAAACCGAATTCTCCCGTAAAGTGGCGTTTATTACAGGCGGCGCAGGTGGTATCGGAAGTGAAACAGCACGCAGATTGGTATCTGAAGGCGCACATGTGGTGCTTGCTGATCTCAACCTGGAGGGCGCACAGAAAGTAGCACAGGAAATTAATGATCAGTACGGTGCGAATCGTGCTTATGCGCTGAAAATGGACGTAACCGATGAGGAAGCCGTTCAATCTGCTTATGCAGATGTTGCTGTGCAATATGGCGGAGTGGATATCATCGTGAACAATGCCGGATTGGCGACATCCAGCCCATTTGACGAAACGTCCCTGAAAGAATGGAACCTGAATATGAATGTTCTGGGTACAGGGTATTTCCTCGTGGCTCGTGAAGCGTTCAAGCTGATGAAACAGCAGGGTATTGGGGGAAGCATGGTATTTATCGGGTCCAAGAACTCGGTGTATGCAGGTAAGAGTGCTTCTGCTTACAGTTCAGCGAAAGCGCTGGAAGCGCATCTGGCACGTTGTATTGCAGCAGAAGGTGGAGAGTATGGCATTCGTGTCAACACGATTCTTCCAGATGCCATTCTACAGGGTTCAGCGATCTGGAACGGTTCCTGGAGAAACGAACGTGCAGCGGCATATGGAATTGAACCGGATCAATTGGAAGAGTATTATCGCAAACGGACGACATTGCTCGTGAATATCTATCCAAGAGATATTGCGGAAGGAATCGCATTCTTTGCTTCTTCGAAATCCGAAAAAACAACCGGTTGTATGATGACCATTGATGGCGGAGTACCGGCAGCATTTACACGTTAAAATAGGAGGGTTCTTGCGGATGGATAACCAAGTCAAGCAAGCGTATGAAGCAGCCAAGGCATTGTATGCCCAGCACGGAATTGATACGGACGAGGTACTGAACAAACTCGCGGAGATCAAAGTTTCCGTACACTGCTGGCAAGGCGACGATGTCAAAGGATTTCTGAATAAAGATGGGGAGTTAACAGGTGGTATTTCCGTTACAGGTCAATATCCGGGCGCTGCGACAACCCCGGCAGAACTTCGTAACGATCTGGAGCAAGCTTTTGCTCTGATTCCTGGCAAACATAAGGTCAATCTACACGCGATCTACACGGATACAGACGATCAGGTTGAACTGGATCAGATTGAGCCAAAGCATTATGAGAACTGGGTGAAATGGGCCAAAGAACAAGGACTCGGTCTGGACTTCAACCCAACATGTTTTTCCCATGAAAAATCAAGTGACGGGTTCACGCTCAGTCATCCAGACCCTGAAATTCGCAAGTTCTGGATTGATCACTGCAAGGCATCCCGCCGGATTGGTGCTTATTTCGGGGAACAGCTTGGTCAGACTTGTGTAACCAATGTATGGGTACCGGACGGATTCAAAGATAATCCGGTTGACCGGTTGACACCACGCAAACGTCTCAAAGAATCGCTGGATGAAGTATTCGGCGAACCACTTAACCCGGAGCACAACCTGGACGCGGTAGAGAGTAAGCTGTTTGGTCTGGGTTCGGAAGCATATGTGGTGGGTTCTCATGAATTCTATATGGGTTACGGTTTGCAAAATGATACGTTAATCTGCCTGGATGCGGGTCATTTCCATCCAACAGAGGTTATTTCCAATAAACTGTCGTCCTTGTCTTTGTTTACAAGTGGCATTCTGCTTCACGTAAGCCGCCCGATGCGTTGGGATAGTGACCATGTGGTAATTATGGACGATGAGTTGCTGGAAATTGCCCGTGAACTGGTTCGACATGATCTGCTTGCGACCACACATATTGGACTGGATTTCTTTGATGCAAGCATTAACCGTGTAGCTGCATGGGTTGTGGGGACTCGCAACACGATCAAAGCTCTTCTGCGTGCGATGCTCGAACCAGTGGATGCCTTGAAACAAGCCGAATTGGAAGGGGATTACACGCTGCGCCTTGCCTTAACGGAAGAGTTCAAATCCTATCCGTTTGGCGCGATCTGGGACTACTATTGTGCTCAGCAAGGCGTTCCAGTTCGTGAAAAGTGGATCACTGATATCAAAACCTATGAACAAGACGTATTACTACAGCGTGATAAATCATTGGTGTAATCGTATTTATTTTTCATATAAACCACTATGGAATGAAAATTCCATGGTGGTTTTTTTGGCATAATCACGCTGAAATGCATAACTGAGGCGATTGCTTCCATACTAGGAATATAGATCAGTATCGTACACGATTGCCACGCAGAGGAGGAATAATAGAGTTGAATCTAGCCCACAACAAACTGTATATCGCTGCACTTGGCGGCGTGAATGAAATAGGGAAGAATATGTATTTCATCCAGTACAATCAGGACATCATCGTGATTGACTGTGGTTCGAAGTTTCCCGATGAGACATTGCCTGGTATTGATCTGATCATTCCGGATGTAGCGTATTTGCTGGAGAATCTGGATAAAGTAAGGGGTCTTGTGGTTACCCATGGACATGAAGATCACATTGGTGGCATTCCCTATTTGTTAAAACAAATGAACATTCCGGTGTATGCATCCAGGCTCACTCGTGGGCTGATCGAACTTAAACTGAAAGAGCATGGGTTGCTGCGCAAAGCCGACTTGCATACGATCGATGCTCATTCCAGCATTACGCTGGGAGGGATCCAGGTTTCCTTTTTTGCAACCAGCCATAGTATACCGGATTGTCTTGGTATCTTTTTTCAGACCCCAGCAGGCAATGTTGTGCATACCGGAGATTTCAAATTTGATATGTCTCCTGTACATGGACCTTTCCCTGATCTGCACCGTATGGCCGAGATTGGCAAACAGGGTGTCCATATTTTGCTCTCCGAGAGTACCAATGCAGAAAGACCGGGATTTACACCTTCCGAGCGTGTTGTAGGAGATCACATTCTGGATGCCTTTATCCGTGCAAAACAAAAAGTATTCATCTCGACCTTTGCGTCGAATGTCAGCAGGGTACAGCAGATTGTGAATGCAGCATTCGAGACGGGGCGCAAACTGGCACTGTTGGGCAGAAGTATGGTGAATGTGGTATCGGTGGCCAGTGAATTGGGGTATTTGCAAGTTCCTGATGGATTGTTGATTGAAGCTATCGATTCGGATCAGTTTCCACCAGAACAAGTTGTTGTATTATGCACCGGTAGCCAGGGAGAAGCGATGGCAGCATTGTCACGTTTGGCATCCGGTAAACATCCTCACGTAAGAATTAACGCCGGGGACACGGTCATTATTGCTGCCGGAGCCATTCCGGGCAATGAACGAAATCTTGCACATGTAATTGATAACCTGTATGTTCTTGGAGCACGTGTGATATATGGTTCAAGTGGTGCAGCTGGGATGCATGTATCGGGACACGGCAGTCAGGAAGAACTCAAATTGATGCTTACCCTGATGAAACCGGATTATCTGATTCCGATCCACGGTGAGTTTCGCATGTTGTATCAACACAGACTGCTTGCTGAATCCGTAGGTATAGAGCGTGATCATGTGTTTATCGTGAATAATGGGGATATGGTCCAGTACAAAGACGGCATTGCTTCGCTGGGTCCCAAAATTGCATCAGGAAATAGTCTCGTAGACGGTCTGATCATGGGGGATGTCGGCAATATTGTACTTCGCGACCGCAGGCAACTGTCCTCCGATGGCATGCTGGTGATTGTGACTACACTGAGCAAAACGGAAAAACAGATGGTCACGTCACCCGAAATTATCTCCAGAGGGTTTGTATTTGTTAAGGATTCGGAAGAATTCATGCATGAGATCCATGAGCTTGTTCTATACCGGATGGGTGAGTTGACCGGGGCTGGGGTGAATCAGTGGAATGTGATCAAAAGAAAGCTGAAAGACGAGATCGGTCACTATATTTACGCTCAAACGAAGCGAAGACCTATGATCTTGCCAATTATTATTGAGGTCTGAGTCAGCAGGGATAGGGATTATCCTTGCCCTAATGGTCTGTGCAAACATGTATATGGAAGCTTAACAGCCTGATGAATGTCGGATCATACTTCGGTATGGACGTCACATTGCCATCGGGCTTTTGTTGTTTATTCGGAGTTGTACAACGTGATGTGTATTAAATGGAGTTGAATCAAATTCGCCATAGGTTCGCGATTCGAAGTATAATAAAAGGTAAACTAGTTAAAGAAACAAGAGGAGTCTTTATGAATAAAACGATTTCTGATATCGCTCAGATGGCAGGTGTGGCAAAAAGCACGGTCTCTCGCTTCCTGAATGGCGGATCGGTTAGTGAGGATACACGCCAGAAGATTGAGCGTATTATCAAACAATACAACTATGTTCCCAATACATTTGCACAGAGTCTGAAGGCTAAGAAGACCAGTATCATCGGTACGGTTGTGCCACGTCTTGATTCTTTTGCAACATCACAGACATTGATCGGAATTGATGAAGAACTGCGGAGTAATCAGTATCAGATGCTGATCGCAAACACGAGTCAGGACATGCAACGCGAGATTGATGCCATCTATGATTTTGCACGACAGAAGGTATCGGGTATTATTCTGCTGGCTGCTGAAGTGACCGAAGCACATCTGAAGGCCGTTGAGGATATACGGATTCCGGTGTTATTGGTGGGACAGCAGCATGAGCAACTGCACAGTCTGGTTCACAATGATGATCAGGCAGGTTATGAGATGGGCAGATATGTCGTCGAACAGGGTCACCGCAAGATCGTGTATATGGGGGTTAGCGAGAGGGATCGGGCGGTAGGAATCTATCGTAAACAAGGGTTCCAGCGAGCAATCGCCGAGTGTGGTGGATGTGAAGTGAAGTATTATGAGACAAGCTTTAAGATGTCTGAAGCCATCGTTACCGCTGAAGCCATACTGAAAGAGACCACACCAACGATCATCGTGGGGGCCACGGATAATATCGCACTGGGTGTGATGAAGATTGCATTCTCCAATAAAATCCTCATACCGCAGGATTTGTCTGTTACCGGATTTGGCGGATATGATATTACGGAGATGATTCACCCCACGCTGACGACTGTGAAATATCATTATTTACAGGCAGGGAAAGTAGCGGCGAATCACATTATTCGACTGGTCAAAGGCGAGTCGGTGGAGGAACGAACAACACTGGACGTAGAACTAATTCCTCGAGAAAGCGTTGACAAATTATAAAAACATCCTTTATGATAATTCCATCGAACCGGTTCCATTATGAATATCCAATACGGATATGCGAATACGGGCAGGCATTAATGCCATATGGAATTATTTTTTGTGCCCAATGGAACCGGTTCCTATATTTTGAATGGAGAACAGCTATGAAAATGACTAGAGAGCAACGCTACAGACGAATTGAGCAAGCGGAGCCTGGAGAGATTGCGAAGCTTGAAGCACAGATATCCGTATGTCCTTGGAGACAAAGTTATCACATTCAGCCGATAACAGGTCTACTTAATGATCCTAACGGCTTTGCATATTATCAAGGCTATTATCATCTGTTCTATCAGTGGTTTCCACTTGGGACAGAACATGGCATGAAATACTGGTATCATACCCGCTCAAAGAATCTGGTGAACTGGGAAAATGTCGGGATTGGAATCGAACCGGGTGGCAGGTATGACTCACACGGAGCTTATTCCGGCAGTGCGATTGAAAAAGACGACAAGCTGCACTTGCTGTACACAGGCAATACAAGGGATGAGGATTGGGTCAGACATCCGTATCAATGCCTGGCAGTTATGGATGAAAGCGGTTCAGTAACCAAACTGAATGATCCCGTGATCTCGTCTGTGCCAGCCGGATATACGGAACACTTCAGAGATCCCAAGGTGTGGCAACAAGGAGACACGTATTATTGTGTAATTGGTGCGCAGAGAACAGACGAGACGGGATGTACAGTGCTGTATCGCTCCTTTGATGTGAACAACTGGGAGTTCCTTGGTGAAATTCGTACGCAATTAACCTCCTTTGGTTACATGTGGGAGTGCCCGGATTATATGGAGATGGACGGGAAAGGTGTACTTGTCTTTTCCCCGCAAGGCTTAGATGCAGCGGGAGATCATTATCAGAATATTTTTCAATCCGGTTATCTGATCGGTGAGCCGCTCAATCTTCAGACGAGAGAGTTCAATCATGATGAATTTCAGGAGTTGGATCGTGGATTCGACTTCTATGCGCCGCAGACGATGCAGGGCCCGGACGGAAGACGTATTCTGGTTGGATGGATGGGACTTCCCGATCTGGAATATCCAACAGACGATAGTGGCTGGGCTCATTGCCTGACCATTCCTCGGCAATTGTCATTCCGTGACGGCAAGTTAATTCAACAACCGGTTGAAGAGATGGTCCAATTACGTCAGCAGGATAAAGGTACACATGTTCGCGCAACAATTGATAATGAGAGTCGATCTTTCACTGGTTTTAATGGGATTGCCTATGAACTGATATGTGAGATAGGCCATATAGAAGCAGAGGTTGTAGGCATCGAATTCCGGGCAAATGGAACTGAAAAAACGGTTCTTCTGTATGATCGGATTCAGCAGAAAGTTGTCTTGGATCGGACCATGTCTGGTACCGAGCTGGCAGAGCAGAATGGCGTTGTACGGCAGTGCACACTTACTGCGGAAGTGATTAAGTTCCATCTGTTCGTAGATTCGTCCTCGGTCGAGATCTTTGTGAACGATGGGGAAGAGGTCTTTACCAGCCGCATTTTCCCAAGCCGGGACAGCGTGGACATTCGTTTCTTTGCACGCGGAGGCAAAGCTGATTTTGAAGCAACTCAATGGAATTATTAAGTATTACGTGAGAGGAATGAGATAACATGTCGGAGAATCAACGGATTGCCCAAGAAGTCATTCATGCCATCGGGGGCAAAGAGAATATCGCATCATTTGCACATTGTGCAACTCGTCTTCGCATCATGGTGAAAGATAAAGAAAAGATTGATCAGAAAACGGTCGAGAATATTGAGAAGGTGAAAGGCGCCTTTTTCAACTCAGGTCAATATCAGATTATCTTTGGTACGGGAACAGTGAATCGAATCTTTGAAGAGGTTGAGAAGCTGGGCATCGAAGGAACGTCCAAGGAAGATGTAAAGAGTCAGGGGAAAAAAGAAGGAAATGCTTTTCAACGGGCTATCCGCACGTTTGGTGACGTATTTGTACCCATCATTCCCGTACTGGTAGCTACAGGACTGTTCATGGGATTGCGCGGATTACTTACCCAGAATGAAATTCTGGCGTTATTCGGTGCAACACCGGATGATATCTCGGCCAATTTCCTGTTGTTCACTCAAATCCTGACGGATACCGCATTTGCATTTCTACCTGCACTTGTAGCGTGGTCCGCATTCCGCGTATTTGGCGGAAGTCCAGTACTTGGTATCGTACTGGGGCTAATGCTGGTCAATCCTGCATTACCCAATGCTTACGCGGTGGCAGATGGATCAGCACAGCCGTTGCATATGTTCGGTTTTATACCTGTCGTGGGTTATCAAGGTTCGGTTCTGCCTGCGTTCTTTGTAGGTTTGATTGGAGCCAAGTTTGAGAAGGTACTAAGAAGACGGGTACCCGAGGCACTGGATTTAATTCTGACTCCTTTTATTACGTTAACGGTTATGATCACACTTGGATTATTCGCGATTGGTCCCGTATTCCATTCCCTAGAAGAGTGGGTGCTGCATGGAACAACTGCCGTATTGGATCTTCCGTTTGGAATCGCAGGTATTATCATTGGATTCTTCCATCAGATTATTGTCGTTACCGGTGTACATCACATCTTTAATTTCCTGGAGATTCAGCTACTGGAGAAAACGGGATTCAATCCGTTCAACGCCATCATTACCTGTGCCATGGCAGCACAAGGAGCGGCTTGTCTCGCAGTCGGTCTGAAGACCAAAAATATGAAACTCAAAGCACTCGCATTACCTTCTTCCTTGTCCGCATTTCTGGGCATTACGGAGCCAGCGATCTTCGGAGTTAACTTGCGTTATGTGAAACCATTTATTATGGGACTGGTTGGTGGTGGTGTAGGTGGTTTCATCGCTTCCTTGTTCCATCTGCAGGGTACAGGCATGGCTGTAACGGTTATTCCTGGTACACTGCTCTATCTGAACAGCCAACTGCCGTTGTATATCTTGTCCAACGTGGTTGCCATGGCGATTGCATTTGCACTTACCTGGTTCTTCGGATATAAGGATCAACCGGTCGCAGAAGAATCGGTGAGCCATGAGAACAGTGGAGTAACATCAACTGAACTTAAAGCAGAGGAATTTAATCCGCGTATTAATTCAGTTACCGATGCCGTTACAAGCAATCGTCCTAAGGTAGATTTTCTCGAAATCGCTTCGCCAATGAACGGTACCGTCGTTGCTCTGGAGCAGGTTCCTGACCCGGCGTTCTCGGAAAAACATATGGGTGAGGGCGTTGGCATCGAGCCATCAGAAGGCAAAGTATATGCACCGTTTGATGGTGTCATCGCACATGTCATGAACAAGAGTAAACATGCGGTGATTCTGGAGCATGAGACAGGTGTACAGATGTTGGTTCATATCGGAATTAATACGGTTGGACTGAAAGGAAACGGTTTTACCGCACATGTGAATAGCGGAGATCGTGTAACTGCAGGTCAATTGTTGATCGAATTTGACATGGATGTCATTCAGGCTGCGGGTCTACCTTTGATTACACCTGTGTTGATCCCAAGTGGAAACGAAGCGATAGCAACTGTTACAGCAGCCTCAACCGGTCGTGTGCAAGCCAATGGGGAAACGGTGCTGGTAGTGAAATTTACTGAGCCACAATAGAGGCGTGTAAAGTGGGAAGCGGGGAGAGATGTATCTCCCCCGTTTCCCTTTTTTGTGTGCGCCATAAGAAATCAAAGAAACAGATCATCAATAATCTAATTAAACAAAGAGTTCCAGCATACAAGGTAGCACCAGTTTACGGTTATCTAATCGACGCCCATGAAAAACAAACGTTAATCGTGATCCTACAGGCCAGCGTGACGTTTCAGTCGCTCTGCAATCTGCATCAGATCTTCTGCGGATATCCCTGGCGCAAATTCTTCCGGCAGATCAGGTAGCTCAGGCACTGGTCCCCCATACCCCGGCAAGCCTGCAAAAGCCTCCAGTTTACCGCCATCGGTTGGGTGTGTTCCTTTCCAGATCTGGGCAATGCCCTGATAATCCTTGTCACTAAACGTGTACAGTCTGCGGTGCTCGCCCATGGCTTCCCATTTACGTGTCGTTTCAAAAGCTTTATTATCCAGTTTTGGAATAGGAAACATCTTTGTTACATCCACACCCGTTGCAATTTCCAGTGCCTTGGCATACGCCAGAACGTGCACACCGCCGCGAACAAGCAGATAACCTGTCATTTCTCGGGCTGTTTTGTTGTCCGTCATTTCGTAGACTCTCATTTTGTGAGTTCTGGCTCCGCATTCAAGAAAGAAATTATGCAGCAGATCAAAGATCAGATTGCCACTGCTCACGACATATGAACCATTCCAGGGTCTTCCCATGGAGTCATACGGGAGCGCTGTCTGGGCCGATTCGATAAAGTGTGACGTCATCCGTGCGTCTTTACCAACACGCAGTGGTGTGGAGTCTGGGTCACCTGGTGATGTTGAACCTTCAAGCATGAGGTTAATCGTATTGGCGACAAGTTCGACATGGCCGAATTCCTCCGCAGTAATACTTGCAACAATGTCATAAAAAGGACGCAGCTTGGATCTGCCTCTGAAATTGAATGACTGAAACATATAATTGTTTAATGTTGACATTTCCCCGAACTTTCCACCAAGCAACTCCTGAACTGCACTAGCTCCATTAGGGTCCGGATTATTGGATATGGGTAGTTCGATGGCAAGACGGTCTACACGTTTAAACATGACATTTCCCCCTCAATCCCAGTTAGTGTAAAGGTATGAAGGGGCACTTGTACGTTATTCGATCAATTGTGAAACAAAAACAAAACGTTCTGTCAGAGCTTAAAGCTCTGAACAGAACGTTAGATGAGTTCTTATTTGGAAGTTACGCCAACAACGCTGGTTCCATTTTTCGTGATTTTGTACGTCAGCACATCTCCGTTCCAGAAATGGAACTTAAGCGTGACTTCGCCATCATTGGTTTCATTGAAGAAGTTCGGTTTCAGTTCAATCACATTACGTTCGTAATCTGGGCTAAATGTGTAGGAGAATTCTTTGAACGAAGTCCAGTTCTGTGGACCGGCGTTCTCTCCGTTTGCATATGTTGCTTCCATCGTTGCCAGTTGGTTCCCGTTAAACGTAGTCGGAATGGCAAATGCACTGGTTGTACCAGTTGCATCGTTCAACTTAGGTGTGTCATATTTAATGATATTGAAGTTCCAGTCAGCACCTTCATTGAATCCAGCCGTGAGTGTGGCATTTACGCCCAAATCACCAGGGGCTGTCAATTTGGTTAACAGATTGGATTTTAACGTAAGTACATCTTTTTTGATCGTATAGTCTTTACCTCTGACAAGAGGCGTATTGCCATTTTTCAAGGAATTGAATTTGTTCCCATTCAGATTGAGTTTTACCTTTTTATCTTGAATAGCTTCATTTTGTTTAAGATATACGAGGTCCGTTTCAGCTGTTGATGAGCGACCTGTCCAACTGGCTTTCATGGTATCAAATAATTCCTGATCAGACCAAGTAAAGCTTGTGCGACCGAAGTGTTGTCCGTTATCCCACAACATCGTTGTCATCTGTTTCTGACGCAGATATTGTCCAACGAATTCGAAGAATTTCAGTTTTTCGCCTTGCTCAATGACACCTGTGTGCTGGTCAAACCCAAGCAAGCCATACTCTCCAACGATAACTGGAATGCCTTTCGCTGTAAAAGCATTGTATACCCGATCAAAAGTGTCGGTAACGTCCTTCTGTACTTCCTCGTTATACTTGGTGTAACCTGCGATGTTCACACTGAATGGCCAGAACCCGTAGTAGTGAACGGTTGCAATAATATTGCTGTCATTCAATTTTTGGATGGTCTTATTCAGTTCATCCAGATCAGGTTGAGCGGAAGAGGTATGCATCGTTGGAAGTACAAGAGGACGTGTCTCGTTGTTTCCACCCGAAGTTCTTACGATCTTGTGAAAAGAAGTATTCAATTCGTCCAGCATGCGATATCCAATCGCTGCATCTGTTGTGCCGCCTTCGGAGAAACGTGGTTCGTTAACACTTTCGAACATGAGTTTATCGGATGCATCTTTGAATTTGTCCGCAATCTGAGTCCAAGCAGCGTTATAACGTGCAAGCACGTTGTCATGGTCTTTCTCCATGTAACTGATCCAGCGCCAGGAATCATGGTGAAGATTGATCATGACGTAGAGATCCGCATCAAGCGCCCAGTCTACTACTTCCTGAACCCGATTCATGTAAGCGGAATCAATTGTGTAGTCGGGTGCGTCACCGATGTGGGCTTCCCAGGTCACAGGGATACGGATACTGTTGTAGCCCTCAGCTGCGATCGACTGAATTAGTTCCTTCGTAATGCGTGGGTTGCCCCAGGCAGTTTCATCTTCACCAACGGCGTCCAGAGAGTTACCCAGATTCCAGCCAGGCTCCATGGCGTTTACATAGGTCTGCATTTTGCTTGGAGCGGGTGATGCATTGGCCTGTTCGCTGTTGTCAGTTGCAGCTGAAGCCATAGCCGAGGAGAATAGAGATAGAATCATGGCAGTCACAAGCGTAAGAGAAAGGACTGATTTGCGGTTTTTTTTCATTAATATAGTCTCCTTCGAATAGAGAATGGTTAAACTTGAATAGCGGTTAAGCAGGGTGGAAATAGAGCTCAACGCAAACAAAAATTCACTTCTTTAATACTAGAATCACCACCGATTTATGTACTGAAAGCGTTTTCGTAATTTACTATATCATGATTTAATATTGGACAATACCTTCACAATTGGAATAAAAATCATGTAAAAATCAGTGATTTTGTCATATTGATAGATTGTGTAGTAAGCGTTTATTTCATTGGAAATGAAAATCATATGGTTGCTTTTGAATGATAATTAGATTTAAATACCCTGGGAGGGATCTAATATGAAACTGGATGCACATCAACATTTCTGGGAATACAATGCCGCCGAGTACGGATGGATTGGCGAAGAGATGAAAGCCATTCGTCAATCTTTTCTTCCGGAAGATCTTGAACCTTTATTGGTGCAATCAGGACTGGATGGATGTATTGCGGTACAAGCCAGACAATCACTGACAGAAACCGAGTGGCTTCTGCAGTTGGCAGATCAGCATGAATGTATCAAAGGTGTTGTCGGATGGGTGGACCTTTGTTCGGATGAAGTTCGGAATCAGCTTGAATTGTTCGCGTCCAATCCGTATCTGAAGGGCGTACGTCATGTCATACAGGATGAACCTGATCTGAAGTATGTATTGAGAGAAGACTTTCAGCGCGGAATTTCATTGCTTAAGGAGTATGATTTGGCCTATGATCTGTTGGTGTCCAAGGAGCAACTGCCTTATGCCGTTGAACTGGTTAAGGCGTTTCCTGAACAGCGATTTGTACTTGATCATCTAGCCAAACCCGACATAAAATCAGGTATACTCTCACCCTGGAAAGAAGCGCTTGAGTCATTGGCCGCACAACCCAATGCGTACTGTAAACTTTCAGGGATGGTGACGGAAGCAGACTGGGCAAATTGGACTCCAAAGGATTTTACAGACTATCTGAATATCGCCATAGAAGCCTTTGGTGCAGAACGGTTAATGTTCGGGTCCGACTGGCCCGTGAGCAACGTTTCAGCTCCATATTCTGAAGTATTCGGTCTCATTATAAGTCACATTAATGGCCTACCTATACTAGATCAACAGATGATTCTTGGCGGCACATGTGCTACGTTCTATCAAATATCGTAGTGGGCAATCCGAAGCTAAACCGGTTTCAAGAAGTTGACAACTGTTCTGATTCTTGCTAAAGTTTTATCCAATCCGCATAATCATGATCTGGGAATGTTACCGATATGGGCATAACCTGAGCTGGCTTGTTTACACGTAATCGTGTACCCAGGCTGGTTCGGGTTTTTTCTATTTTGTCTTTTTAATATTCTAACGATTTGAGCGGGTAGCTGAATTACATATTTGGAAGGAGAATGATGATGACGAATTTTAAGTTTCCTAAAGACTTTTTGTGGGGTGGAGCCATTGCTGCCAATCAGGCTGAGGGCGCGTATCTGGAAGATGGCAAAGGGCTGAGTATCGTTGACTTGCTACCAACAGGTGAGAACCGCAGAAATATTATGAAAGGCAATGTTCCGGCTTTTACGCCGCTCGCTACCGAGTTCTATCCTTCGCATGAAGCAATCGATTTTTATCACCGATACCCTGAAGACATTGCTTTATTTGCCGAAATGGGATTCAAAGCACTGCGTGTCTCCATTGCTTGGGCACGGATTTTCCCGACAGGAGAAGATTCACAGCCAAATGAAGCCGGATTACAATTTTACGATAACCTATTTGATGAATTGTTGAAAAACGGCATTGAACCTGTGGTTACATTAGCTCACTTCGATGTGCCTGTGCATCTGATCGAGAAGTATGGCAGCTGGAGAAGTCGTGAACTGGTAACTCTTTTCGAGACTTACGCTACAACGGTATTCACTCGGTACAAAGACAAGGTGAAATACTGGATGACATTTAATGAGATCAACATGCTGTTACATCTTCCGTTCCTTGGGGCGGGGCTGGCGTTTAATGAAGGGGATAACATCAAGGAAATTCAATATCAGGCTGCTCACCACCAACTGGTTGCAAGTGCACTGGCAGTCAAGGCATGTCATGAGATTATTCCTGGTGCCATGATTGGGTGTATGCTCGCCGCAGGAAGCTTCTATCCGTATACTTGTAATCCGGAAGATGTGTTCCAGGGCATGGAAAAAGATAGAGAGTCCTATTTCTTCATCGATGTGCAGTCACGTGGGGAATATCCGGGTTATGCCAAACGTTTCTTCAAAGATCACGAGTTGAACATTGTTATGCAGCCGGGTGATGCGGAAATCTTGAAGAATCATACCGTAGATTATATCGGATTCAGTTATTATTCAAGTCGTACAACCAGTACCGATCCGGAAGTTATCAAAAATATGACCAGTGGTAATGTATTTGGCTCGGTAGCCAATCCATATCTGGCGAAGTCCGAGTGGGGCTGGACGATTGATCCCATAGGATTCCGCATTACCGCCAATCAACTACATGATCGTTATCAGAAGCCGCTGTTTGTTGTTGAGAATGGATTTGGTGCCAATGACGAGGTTACACCGGAAGGTGAAGTGGATGATGCGTACCGGATTGACTACTTGAAACGACATGTAGCTGAAATGGGTGAGGCCATTCAGGATGGAGTGAACATCATCGGTTACACCAGCTGGGGACCTATTGATATTGTAAGTGCCTCCTCAGGTGAGATGAGAAAACGTTATGGCTACATTTACGTGGATCGTAATAATGAAGGTCAAGGTGAGCTGACACGACTGAAGAAGAAGAGTTTTGAGTGGTACAAAAATGTGATCGAATCCAACGGAACAAACTTGGGTGACGCGTAATTTATATTTTTCTGAATTAAAATGGTCTTGTACGGCAATAAAACATCGGAAGTTTCAGCTATATAAATTGAACTAAACATTTACACAAAACGGAGAGGACATAAAAAAGCTGGGGATAACAGCGATCGGAAGGTTGTTCTGTCATCGGAGTAGTTAGTGTAAATATTCTCTAGTTCAATTTATATAACCATGGGACTTCCGATTGTCCTCACATTGAAAGCGTTGACATATAGTCAGGTTCGCGCTATACTTGACGCAATTATATCGTTTCTGGGATTGTTACTACACGACGTAGGCAAAACCTAAGCACCAAAAAAAGCAGACCACCATGTCTTGTTTATTTTGTGATGCTTCAGGTTTTTTTTGTATGCCCAAAAGACGATGTATAACTGCCAAGAGAGTGGAACGTGACGGGGGGATTGAAGTGAAAATAGCAAAGGTTATCAACAATAACGTCATTAGCATCTATCAAGCGGATGGAGCAGAGCTTGTGGTGATGGGACGTGGGATTGCCTTTAAGAAAAAGCCGGGGGATAAAGTAGACGAGACCCGCATCCAGAAAGTATTTGCATTGAAAAACAAACAAACATCCGATAATTTCAAAATGCTGCTGCGCGAAGTTCCGATGGAACTGATTGAAATTGTGGAAGAGATCATCACGTATGCGCGTGAGAATCTGGGCCGAAAATTAAATGAGAACATCTATGTATCTCTTACGGATCATATTAACTTTGCGATTGAACGTTATCGGGAAGGCGTGGAGATCAAGAACGCATTAATGTGGGAGATCAAACAGTTGTACAAGCCCGAATTCGAACTGGGCCTGAGGACGCTGGAACAGATCAACACTCGTATGAATATTGAGCTTCCACCCGATGAAGCCGCTTTTATTGCTCTTCATATTGTCAACGCAGAGATGAACGAAGAAGTTATTACAACGATGAATATTACGAAGTTTATCCAGCAGATTATTAATATAGCGAAATATCATTTCAAAATGGAATTTGATGAGGACTCTCTCAGTTATTTTCGCTTTATCACACATCTGAAGTTCTTCTCCCAGCGTGTGCTCAGTGGTACGCATTACGACAACAACTATGATCATTTCTATGACATGATCAAGGAGAAACATCCGGATGCCGCAGCGTGTACGGAGAAAATTGAGTTGTTTGTCAAAAAAGAGTACAACCATGAGCTGACCAATGAAGAAAAGTTGTATCTGACGGTTCATATCGAACGAGTGGTTAATCGATAATATTTAAATGTTGACAAAAATGGTTTTATTATAATAATATGTGATTAACAGGAATTGAATACGATTTAACTGGGATTGTTACTGGTTATGCAGGCAAAACCTAAGTCATGAGAAGGACAGGACCATTGTGTCCCCTTGCTCAAGGCTTAGGTTTTTTGCGTGCAAAAAAATCGGTAAGAGGCCTGTTTGAGAAAAAGTGGGGGTGCAGATCATGAGTCAAGAGAAACTGGCCAAAGAGATTGTAGAACTGGTTGGCGGTGAGAAAAATGTGGAATCGCTGGTTCATTGTGCAACACGATTACGGTTTGTATTGAAGGACGATGCCAAGGCAGACAAAGCCAAACTTGAGAAAACAGAAGGCATCATCGCAGTCAAAGAAAATGGAGGACAATTCCAGGTGGTTGTTGGTAACAAGGTGCCTGAAGTCTATAGTGCCATTGGACAGATCAGTAACATTCTGGACGATTCGACTGATAAAGAAAAACCTCGCAAAGCAGCCAAAGGGCTCGGGGGGATTATCGATATCATATCCAGCATCTTTGCACCACTTCTGGGTGTTATGGCGGGAGCCGGTATTCTAAAAGGGTTATTGTTGATTGCGAGCAATATTGGATGGCTGGAAACGACAGAAACAACATATACGATCTTGTATGCAGCAGCAGATAGTCTCTTCTATTTCCTGCCTCTGTTGTTAGCGGTTACAACAGCACGTAAATTCCAGGGAAATATGTTTGTCGCGATGACGATTGCAGGAGCACTGATCTATCCGTCCATCGTCGCGTTGAAATCAGAGGGAACACCAACGGATTTCTTCGGTATCCCTGTCATCTTGATGAACTATTCATCTACAGTTATTCCTATCATTTTAGCTGTCATTGTCATGAGCAAGTTGGAAAAGTTCTTTAATAAAACACTTCACGATAGTGTGAAAAACTTTGTTACGCCATTATTTTTGCTAGTGATTATGGTACCTCTGACATTGCTTGTATTTGGACCATTTGGCGTATACGTTGGTAATGGAATTGCAGCTGGACTGGTTGCCGCATTTGGATTCAGTCCATTGCTCGCAGGAGCCGTTATGGGTGCAAGCTGGCAGCTGCTCGTTATTTTCGGAATACACTGGGGTCTGATTCCGGTATTTATCAACAACGTTGCAGTGTATGGACAGGATGGTGTTAAACCCGCTGCGACAGCTTCGATCTTTGCTCAAACGGGTGCTGCTTTTGGGGTTATGCTGAAAACCAAGAACAAAAAACTGAAAACGCTGGCTGGATCATCCACGTTGACGGCTCTGTTCGGTATTACGGAACCGGCCATCTATGGGGTAACATTACCACTGAAACGTCCATTCATTGCAGGCGTAATCGGTGGTGCAGTTGGTGGAGCTATCATTGGTCAAGCAGGTACATTGGCATTTGCATCTGGCGCACCGGGACTACTGACCTTGCCAATCTTCTACGGACCAGGTGGACAAGGTTTCCCAGGATTGATTCTGGGTATCGTAGTATCCTTTGTTGTTTCGGCTGTACTGACGTACATCATGGGCTTCAAAGATCCGGTTGAAGAAGAAATAAAAACCGAATCTACGACATCCGATCAGCAATCTGTTCGTGTAACGAATGCTTCGGACGAAATTGTATTTAGCCCAATCGAAGGAACGATTGTTGAATTGTCGGAAGTTCCGGATCCGGCCTTTGCATCGGGAGCAATGGGTAAAGGGATTGCGATTGAGCCAACTGTGGGCAGAGTTGTAGCGCCTTTTGACGGCACAGTTACCGTTGCATTCAAGAAAAAACATGCCTTGGCTGTAGTATCAGACACCGGTGCTGAGATATTGGTTCACGTGGGAGTTGATACCGTTAAATTGGACGGGCAGCATTTTGTCTCCCATATCAAGGAAGGCGATCGGGTCCAAGCGGGAGATCTGTTGCTTGAATTCGATATTGCACAGATTAAGGCTGCTGGTTATCATACGGTAACGCCAATTATAGTAACCAACTCAGCCAACTACGAAGAAGTGATTCCGCAGGCTACAGGTCAGGTTAGTAGCCAAGAGCTTCTATTAAAATTAAGTAGCGGTAATGTTCAGGAACAAAAGTAGATTGATGTACTAATCTGATGGTATAGTGTTTTCATCGTTCCGTTGACATGGTGGAATTGGAAAATTATAATTAGAATTGTACATCTATACATGATAATGAAAGGTGGATTATTGAATATGACACATGCAATGAGACTGCGCTTCCTTCCTTTGAATCGGTAATTGAATACGTTCAAAGGCTCTGACTATTTGGTTCAGAGTAAACGGGATCAGTCTGTCATTTTCAATCATCCTGACCTAAAAATAAGTGTTATACTCGCTTTCCCGTTTACGTTGAATCACAGGCCGTGGCCTGTGATTCTTTGTTTTTTCTTCTGATTATCTTACTCAGGTAAATAATTAGGTACAGGCGCTAAATACAGACTACTGGGGGTAACCGCTATGATGACGTTACTGTTCTATTGATACGAGCTGGCACGATAAGCTCGTATCGATAGAAGCGTGCTTCGCTATCGATACGAAATAAATCTTATTTCGGAGGTAGCGAATATGGAAAAGATATGTTTTGAATTAGAACAGGTTGAGATGACCTATATGGATAAAGTAATACTGAACATTGAGCGACTGGCTGTGCATCAACTGGATCGCATTGGTGTAGTGGGTGGTAATGGTCAGGGTAAAAGTACATTGTTGAAACTCATTGCGGGACAGATCCAGCCAACAGCCGGAAAGGTAAAACGTTTTGCAGAGTTTGGTTATTTGGAACAAGTGGAACCGCCCCAGTCTAACGAAAGTATCGAAGTTGACGGGGCTTTACTCAGTAAATTAGCGATACCTCAACACGATCAGCCATGGAGTGGTGGAGAACAGACCCGTCTAAAACTGGCTCAAATGTTCACTCATTATCATGAAGTACTGTTACTGGATGAACCAACGACACACCTGGATCAAGCGGGCATTACATTTTTGCTGGATGAATTGCGTTATTATTATGGAGCGCTTGTGCTGATCAGTCATGATCGTGCGGTTCTGGATGAACTGGTGACCACGATCTGGGAAATCCATCAAGGTGAGGTTCGCGTATATTCCGGCAACTATAGTGATTATCAGGCACAGAAGAGGCTGGAGCGTGAACAACAAAACCAGGCCCATGAGCAGTTTTCCAAGGAGAAAAGACGATTGGAGCTGGCTGCTCGGGAAAAGATGAAGAAAGCCGAGAAAATAACGCAGGCCGGAAGCATGTCCAAAAAAGAATCCAAGGCAAAAACAAACCGTATGGTTGAAACCAAATCCAAAGGCACCAGTCAAAAAGCGGTGCACCGCGCAGCCAAAGCGATTGAACAGCGGATGCAACAACTTCACGAGGTAAAAGCGGTGCAAGAGGATCGGCCTATGATCTTCCGTCAGCCAAAGACACTGGAGCTGCACAATCGATTTCCGATTATGGCAGATCGCCTTACACTTGAGGTGGATGGAAACATATTGTTGGAGGATGTAAGTTTTCAAATTCCATTAAAACAAAAAATAGCGATAACCGGAGCCAATGGCAGTGGGAAAAGCACATTGCTTAACCATGTTTTCCATGTGGGAGATCAGATCACAATGTCTCCAAAAGCAAAGCTCGGTTATTTTCAGCAAATGAGCTATCGTTTCACGACAAAAGAGACCGTATTACAATTCCTGAAGAATCGTTCGGAATATGAGGAATCAGAGCTCAGAAGTGCGTTGCATGCGATGCAGTTTACAGGTAATGACTTGCTGAAGAATGTTGGGACATTAAGCGGAGGAGAAGCGATTCGTCTTCAATTATGTCACTTGTTTCTTGGACAATATAACATTCTATTGTTGGATGAGCCGACGAACTTTCTTGATATGCATGCATTGGAAGCGTTGGAGCGTTTTATTAAGGCGTATGAAGGAACAATTCTGTATGTATCTCATGATCAGAGGTTTATTGAAAATACAGCGGATCAACAATTTCAGATTACAGAGCGTCAATTAATTCAGGTGAATATATAGTTGAACTAAAGAATATTTACACGGATCACTCCGATGACAGAACAATCTTAGAGGAAGAGAAGTAACGAAAACCGCCAAAGTGATTTTGGCGGTTTCGTCGTTTTCAAAGATAGGCAGATTAGTTACCTTATGTAGCTTCTATTAAGAATCCGCTTTTATAACCGTGGAATGCATGTTACCAGTGAGACGTTGAGGTGGGAAAACCATGCGCACTGGCGCAATGATGATGGCAGCAAATACAGCTTTGATCAGATCCCCAATTATGTAAGGATAGAACCCTTGAATCATGGCCTCAGGTAAGTCCATTTTGAAAGCATAAGCAAGCCAAGGGACCCCGGATACATAAACAAGCAATGAACCAAATAGTTCAAATACAACAAAAGCGAGAATAAATCCTGTTACACCTTTGATGTTGATTCGTGCAAGCAACAATCCAATCAATAAAGCGGAGAACGGCCACATCATCACATATCCTCCGGTAGGTCCAAGAAGTACTGCAAGTCCTCCGGTCCCGTGCAGCAAGGGGAATCCAAGAGCGGTGAGCAGAACAACCATCGTGACACTTAGAAAACCATAGAGTGGACCAAGTAATCCTCCGGCCAGCATGACAGCCAAAGTTTGTAATGTTATCGGTACTGGGGAGAAGCCAATGGGAATGCTTATGTAACCAAAAAGTACTAAAATTGCGGCCATAAGTGCGCTGAATACAATGCCTCGCAAAGATAATTTCATGTTTGAACAATCCTCTCCATTTTGGTAATATGATTGTTAACCAATTATATAAATGTGGTTAACGATTAGGATCGTACCACATAACAATAGAAAGGGAAAGGACTAATTTACGATGCAAGGCAACCTGCCTATAATTACATTAGAAGATGTTCGAGTGCATTATGCTTCCGAAGGTAGTCAGGTGAGAAAAGCACTGGATGGGGTCTCACTTACGCTGCACCAAGGAGAATGGATTGGTATTGTAGGGGCGAATGGCAGTGGAAAAAGCACACTCGCTGGACTACTGATTGGATTCATTCCACTATCTGGAGGGGTACGGGATATCTCGGATGAACTTACCGTTCGGGGTGTACTGCAGCAACCGGATGCACAGGTACTAGGCGATACGATTGAAGAGGAGTTTCATTTTGCGCTGTCACCATTGATGGATTCTGTAGGAGAGCAATTAAAGCGCCGGCAGGATGCATTACATACCGTAGGACTTCAATATCCCCCGGAGAAGGCTGTCTCACAATTATCCGGTGGACAGAAACAACTGCTTAATATTGCTGTAGCACTCGCTGCCAAACCGGATATATTGATTCTGGATGAGCCAACAGCCATGCTTGATCCGGGAGCAAGAGACCGTATCGAGGCCATCGTTCAGAAGATTACCCAGCGGGGGACAACGGTGATCTGGATTACACACCATCTGGAGGAAGCAACCCTGTGTGATCGAATCATTGCTATGGAGAGGGGACGTTGTGTGTACAACGGGGAGCCGGAGTCCTTTTACTATGAAAAAGAGACGAATGAGAAGGCTACTTGGGAAAATGTACAGCTATCTCCCTGTGAACGGTTAGGGTTGGACCCTCCTTTTACTGTAAAAACTGCGTTATTGCTCAAGCAAAAAGGTATGATGCCAGAAGCCATGCCACTGCGACCTGAGCAACTGGCCAAGGAGGTCGCACGTTGGAGATCAAGCTAACCAATATACGTATAGAAGCATCGGAATCGGGCAAACGTGCACTGCTTGAAGATGTGAGTGTACAGTTGAACAGTGGGGAAATCACCTTGCTGCTGGGCTGCACCGGTTCAGGAAAAACGACTTTATTACAGACGTTGGCTGGTCTGAGACCGCCCGATGCAGGAAGTATCACATTGGATGGCACACCTTTCTGGAAAGAAGGAAAAGTGCCGCAGTCGATTTTATTGCAAATGGGACTATTGTTTCAATTTCCGGAACAACAACTGTTTGCCCGAAGTATTCAGCGTGAATTCTCATATTCTCTGCGTCCCTATCGTCTTTCAGAGAAACAGCAACAAGAGCAGATCACAAAAGCACTGAACCAATGGGACCCGCCAGTGTCCTCGGAGTTAGACCGGCGTTTTCATCTTGACAGGTCGCCATTTGCACTAAGTGGGGGAGAGAAGCGCAGGCTTGGACTTGCTCTCGGAAGTGTGACCAACCCACACTGGCTTCTGCTGGATGAGCCGAGCGCCGGGTTGGAAGCGCAAAGTGTCGGGCTTTTGCTGGATGTACTGGAGCAACATCGTCTGGCAGGTGGTGGGGGTGTGGTAGCAACCCATGATCTGGATACATTTTTGCCTTGTGCGGATCGAGTATTGTTGTTGCAGGAAGGCCGCCTAATCGCTGATCTTACGCCGAGAGAACTTCACAAAAGACCTGAACTGCTGGAGCAAACAGGGATTGGACTGCCACCATCGATGAGACTGGCACAGCAGTTAAGAGAAGCGGGTCTTGAGCTGTCTTTGACCGCGATGACGCCAGAGGAGATGGCTGAAAGTATTGTTCAGTCCACGTCAGTTGAGGTGGGGATTCAGAACGGATCGAAAGAAGCATCAGGGACGGTAACAATGGAAGTCAAGAGCGATGTAATGAAGTATGAAAAAAAAGCACTGAAGCTGTCGTCCGTTGAAACTGAAGATGATCCAAAGCTTCTTCCGAACACCTTGACTCATTCAGGCGGATTATATGGCGTTATGGACCCGCGTCTGAAATGGATTTTGTATATTTTGCTGGTCACCGCAGCTATGCTTCAACAGCGATGGCTGGGATTGACTTTAACACTGGTGCCGGTAGTAGCAGCACTTGCCGTGCTCCCGCGTCAGACTTTGGCTGGATGTATGAAGTTAATGAAGCCATTATTATTCTTTTTCATCATCTCAACGGCGTTATCTGGGACAACTCTTTCAACAGAGGGAGGAGGTCTGCACTTTGGCTTTTCCCTGATGCAGGCGGAGGGCACTTTGCTGAATGTGTATCGTTTGTTTATCGTCACATTGGCAAGCCTTTGGTTTTCGTTGACGACACCTTATGGGCGAATGGTAGAAGGGCTTAACTGGGTACTCGGTATCGGTAAAAAGATCAGGTTGCCCGTAGCTTCGTTTGCTCTTGCTGTATCGTTAATCTTTCGGTTTATCCCGATGATCTGGAGTGAGTGGCAGCGATTCTCACTGATCGTGCGGGCACGTGGAAAGGCGGCTTTAAGACCAAATACCGTTCGAATTCGTGACCTGGGTCCGATGGTGATTCCCTTGTTAATGGCACTGTTCCAACGTGCAGAGGATATGACCATTGCGATGGAAATGCGTAAAGTTAGAGAGCACTCTACGCTCGGAGGACGTTCATCATTATTGGTATGGTCCAAACGTGATACCTGGATTAGCCTCGCTGGCCTCATTGTTTTTGTACTATTGATATGGATTCGCCAATTGTGATGGCGATGATTAACGTGATGGATCCGGTAATGGAACAAAACCTAAACGCAGTGTTTTCCAAAGATCATGCATAAATGCGTTTGTCCTCGCTCACAATAAGTGGACGTTGGTCATCTGAAGTGGATCAGGAGGGATAAGCGATGAAAGATAAGTTTTTGCGAGAAGAACGGCAAGAATATACCGATGTGTCTACGGTGGAGTCGCAGCGAAACGATATCACACTCGAAGAATTCCCGGAGGGCCCTTACGGTTCATCTTTACTATCCGAGTCTCTTGGGAAAAGTTCTCCGTGGCGGGTGGACCAGCGGTCTGCACATCGTTTTGATTATGAAAATCATGAGCTTCACGAGGGAGAAGTACGGGATTATCCAGGTCAGGATGTTTTTGACGAAACGGTTCCGGATAACGTGTCCAAGCCTCAATATACGGAAGAATCGTAAAGGGATTTTGATATAAATTAGAGCGTAGCCTCCGACAGGTTTTATCCTGTTCGGGGGTTATTTTCGTTGTGTTTAATGAAAACAAATCTCCTCCAATTCCACATTATGGGTTATTATATTCTATATAAAACAAGCTAAGGAGACGGTCCATGGAGCAAGACTATATTAAGTATGTGAGGTCATTTGTTGGTAATTCCAAAGTGATCATGGTGGTTTCAGGAGCAATCGTGTTCGATAAGGCTGGAAGAATTCTATTGCAGAAACGGTCGGATAATGGATTCTGGGGATTTCCCGGTGGTTTTATGGAGATGGGAGAAAGTGTCCAGGAGACAGCCAAGAGAGAAGTCTACGAAGAAACTGGTCTAATACTGAACTCCATGGATTTATTCTCGATATATTCTGGGCCCCAGTACGAAGTGGTTTATGGTAATGGAGATGAAGTTGCATTAGTGCAAGTGATGTTTAAAAGCAAAGATTTTTCTGGAACTATAATAGAAAGTGAAGAATCCATAGAAACAAGATTTTTTGATATACATTCTATACCAGAACATTTCTTGTCTACGCATAAGCAAATTATAGAAGATCTGAAAAGCCATAAAGATGGATCTTAAAGTTGGAGATAAAATAATCTAGGGGGCGGCGAATTGAGAGAGATCGACCTCTTTGATACACCCGCCCGTCGGTTATTAGAGTGTGCAGTAGAGTTGCCGCCAACCCATGTTGAAGCGAAGAGTTTCACGGAAAACTTCTCTGATTTTTCTTTAGCCAAAGGACGGATCATGTTTACAATTGTAAATATGGATGGTGAAAATGTCGGAGGTGTGAATCTGAACAGCATTGATGAAAGGAACGGTACCTTTAGCATTGGCATTCAAATTGACAGGGATCATCGAGGAAAAGGATACGGGACCAGAGCCGTACGAATCTTACTGAAGTATGCCTTCTTCGAGCGTAGGCTCAACAAATTCAATGATTCTGTACTCGAAGGAAATGAACCTTCTGCAGCCATGATGAGAAAACTTGGATGTATTCAGGAAGGTGTGCGTCGCCAGGTGATCTACACCGATGGAAAATACCAGGATATGATCCTCTTTGGATTAACCAAAGATGAGTTTATGGAAAAAGAGGGCCTTGTATGATTCTAGTATAAATAAGATCGCCAGAGAGCTCGAAATCTGCCGATTTTAGTTGGATGAATGATAATGTACTTTAAGCGGAAGGCGAGAGAGTATTCTAATGATATCAAATCTGAGGTGATCGTGTGGATAGAGCAATACCCGATCCGACATGGAAAAGGTTAGGTTTTGCTGAACAACCTGATTTTCACACTTCTGGTCTGGGTGTGGGGATTGTAATTATCGATTCAATTAAACCACATCATCTCGTAAATCACTTAAATACACGAATCAAATGTGTTGCCGTACATGAAAATATGACTGTCTCTGTGCGAGACATTTCATCTATGAACAGGGAGGAGGATAATCGGAAAGGTGAACATGGCCTTATGAGTGTACTGGCTTTAGCTCATGAACCTATTCTGTTAGAGGAACAAATTCACGTCGGGATTGCACCAGCAGCAACATTAATCGTTTTAGATCATGGCGCATTTACAACTGGAGAAGGAGAACGTCTGAAAAAAGGAATGGAATGGATTCTTGAACATGGGGTCGAATGGAATATTAAAATTATTTTAAGTAGTGGTTGGCAGGCATTAGATAATGAAGTTTATCTTAAAAATACGAGTGAAAACTCAACGGTTAAAGCATTGGCGACAGCTGTGCAACAGGGCATTTTGGTTATTTGTTCGAATGGAAATACACGTTTAAATAACATCATGCCTCCAATACAATATCTAGCAGTAGGAGGCTACGTTGATCGTGGAAAGGCCGATCGTTCATTACACGTTCCTTTCCCTGATGAACCTTATGGTAGAAATGGAGATGGCCACTTTAGGCCAGATATATTAGCGCCTAGACTACACCTTACAATCCCCTCTTATGAAACTGAAGATTCTGGTCAGCGCGTATCTTTTTATGGGGGCACCTCTGGATCGGCTGCGCTTGTGGCTGGTGTTGCGGCCCATTTGTTCTCCCAATTTCCGAGTCTAAGTGCGGAGATGCTAAGACACTTGTTAGTCGAGCATGGAGAACCACTTGAGGGTAATGATAACCTGGCTCCTCGAATTAATGTTGAGAATACAATTCGTTATATGAACAGGGCAGATAAGCCAAGGTACATAAAAAAAACTTTACCCATGATAAGTATAAAAAATCAAAATCTCTATAGCGCAATTCATTCAATCGATGATACCGAAAGAGCGCTCTCTTTAACAGTTTTAGTTGAGAGGGACGAATTATCACGTGAAGAGTTATGGAGTTTCACGAAAGATTCATCCGCTATTGTTCGTAAAATTGCAGTATCGACCCTCGGCGAACCGATGAATGAACAAGAGCGAAAGTTGTATTGGGTGCATTTAAAGCATGAAACAGAAGGAGGAGTGCGTGGATGGTATATGCATGGATTATTGCAAAATGCTCCAAAGGAGGAAATACACAATTGGATAAAATGGTCAACAGATATTAACTGGTCGGTTCGATGGTGTGTTAGCGAATATTTGGCTCAATATCCAGAGTATTTTCCCCAACTCGAAAAAACCCAAGACCCTGACGCTATACATATCAAGGCATTGCCTTTAAGGGAATGGTACACGGCTCTATAATGATGTAATGTAAATTAAAATGTGGAGGCAACCTTATGAACCAACCTATACAAACTGATGAATTAATCATCGATTGCAAGGATATTTATTTACGTGAGTATCGACTCGAGGATTTGAAGAAACTGCAAGAAATTACGTGGCAACCCGAGGTGTATGAATTCTTACCGGGATGGAACGCTACGATTGAAGATAGGAGCCTGTGGCTCACCGAATATGAAATTCCTGAGAATCAGCGTTTTAAACAAGCTGTGGTGGCGGGAGGAGACATCGGAGATTTATGCTTACGTATGGCTATCGTACTCAAAGAAAATGATGAGTTTATAGGATGGTGTTGCTCAGGGATTAAGGACGAACTGCCAGCATCCAATCGGGAGATTATGTACGGTATTTCGAAACACTTCAGAAATCGTGGTTACACCACGCAGGCGCTCAAAGGAATGACGGAGTATTTGTTTGAACATACAAACGTGGAAGTGTTAAATGCCATCGCTTTGACTACCAATCCAGCATCTAATAAGGTGATACAGAAATGTAATTTTGAACGGGTCAGCTCGATCGAGATCGAGGATGAAAAGTATAACCATTACCACCTGCGTAAGCAACAAGGCCAATTTTAATAGAACGTAGTCCCATAGTGAAGGGCTATAAAATGAAAGTTTCGGATCAGGTTGGACAGTTATTGCTCTGGCTGTCTGATCTTTTTTGTATTTATTTTAAGAAGCTACTGAGGAAACCTTGTTAGGATACGTGCTCCCTTACATAAATGCAAAAGGTTAATCTATAGCATAAGGCTTATATTAATAATTTTCTCCTCGATAATAGCGCTCCAGTTTGTTATCCAAATGAACAAGCTGCGCTTTTTTCTCCTCTATATCATTCAGCAACTTTTGCTTTTGATCCTCAATCAGCTTGGTTCTTTCCTTCAGCGTGGAGGTTCCTTCGTTGACCTGATCATAATATTTTTTGATGTCTTCCACACTCATCCCGGTTTCGCGAAGGCATTTGATAAAAACCAGCCAGTTCAGATCATCCTCCAAATAAAGACGGTTATTCTGCTCATTTCGTGCAGCAGGTTTTAGCAGTCCCTTTCTTTCATAAAAGCGGATCGCTCCAATGGAGATTTCAACTTTTTTTGCTACTTCTCCAATCGTTAACATGTTAATCCCCCTTTTTATAAAAATAATTTGACCTACACTAAGTGTAGCATAGTAACTTATACATTGTTCAATATAAATCAAATTATGGAAAGAAGGATTCGCATGAAACAGACTGTTTTTGTAACCGGAGCAAATAAAGGAATTGGATATGAAATCGTCAAGCAGTTGGGTGAAGCCGGTTGGAAAGTTATCCTTGGCGCACGTAGTGTCGAACGGGGGGAAGCAGCTGTCTCAGAGTTAACTTCCAAGGGGTTAGATGTAGAATTTGTACAGATCGACATGTGCGACTTGAAGAGCATTGAGCAGGCAGCCGATACGATTCACAAGAGTTATCCTGCAATAAATCTTCTGATCAATAACGCGGGTATGCCGGGTGCTTTCTCTCATTCCTTTACGGATACAAAAGAGGAAGATCTACGGAACGCCTTTGAAGTGAACTTTTTCGGCACCTTCCGTTTGAATCAGCGATTGTTCCCGTTAATCAAAAATAATGAAGGCACAATCATTAATGTATCAACTGACATGGCTTCTCTGGACCATATGCAAAATGCGGAATTTACTTTAAATGCCTTCGACTATAATTCATCCAAAACGGCCAACAGTGCCATGACACTTTCGATGGCTTATGAACTCAAAAACAGCAGGGCGCAAGTCTTTGCAGTAACGCCCGGATTTACATCAACAGATCTTAATGGCAATGCCGAAGGCGGTAAATCAAAAGAAGCCGGCGCTGCGATTATCGTGCACTATGCGACGGATGGTAAACGCCATAACGGGGAGTTCCTAGATGAAAATGGCGTGTACCCTTGGTAATCCGCCGTTGCCAAAAGCAACGATAGAACGGGATGAATTTTAGCGTGTATCTTCAAACTCAAACTCAAACTCAAACTCATATTCAAATTTAGGCAAGCTATACGATGATGGATACCAAGGTCTCAAAAGTCTTAAGGTCCAAGATGGCTGATCCTGGCTAATCTTAGTGAATGCCTAGACGATTTTCTAACGAACTCAGAACGTCTTATTCGGCCTCTAGGTACGCTTCTTAAATTGTAAGGAACATCAGACACGCTATTTTCTGAAATCCCCTGAGAAAAACGCAGTAAACGGTTGTTTATTCTAATATAACGTGGCTCAGGTTCATTAGATCTCTGCGGACGCTTCAAATGCTCGAATAAGACGCCTCAGATTCGTTAGCCCGAAAGCCATTGGGCTACCACTCTACCCAATCGGATACAAAAAAAGAATCCCCCATTCATTCCTCAACCGAAATGAGTGGGGGAATTCGTCATGCAATGAAAAGCCGGAATTAAAATGGAAGATGAGCATCGTTTGGAGAGCTTGCCTAGAGCTTGCGTAATGATCAAGTAGATCTTACGTAAAGCTGCGTATAGCCAACTTATAGCTTACGTATAGCCTACTTGCAGCCGACGCTCAGCCTAGACATCAGCCTTATACAACGGCATTAATATCATAAATTCAGTTCCCACGCCTACCTGACTTTGTACGGTAATATTCCCACCATGCGACTCCACAATCGAGCGGGTAATGGCGAGACCGAGACCTGCGCCACCTTGTTTGCGCGAACGAGAACTGCTTGTGCGGTAAAATCGCTCAAAGATATGCGGCAGATGTTCAGGTTCAATGCCTGTGCCGTTATCTTTCACTGATAATTCAGCCTTATGATGCGTGGCATATAATGTTATGGAGATGGCTCCATGCTCAGGATCGGTATGCTGCACCGCGTTATGGAACAGATTCAGCACAACCTGTTTCAGCTTGTAAGGGTCAGCCAGTACATATACTTCAGCCGTCAAATCGAGATGAATGGATCTTTGTTGAGCCATCATGGCAAGTTGTGGTTGCATTTCGAGCAGCAGACTATCCAGCTGAATGACCTCCCGCTCCTGCTTTGGGGCCTGATCCAGCTTGGTTAGTAACAGCAAATCTTCAACCAGCTTGTTAATTCGCACCGATTCGCCGTGCATGCTGTCCAGTGCTTTATACAATTGATCTTGATTGGTCGCTGCACCCCGCTGTAGAACTTCAATGAAACCGTGAATGGAGGTGAGCGGGGTACGAAGCTCATGAGAAGCATCAGACAAGAAACGTTGCATCTGCTCTTTCGATTCCCGCTCCGCTTCAAACGAATTCTCCAGTCTTTCAAGCATGCCATTAAATGAAACTGCGAGCTGATCCACTTCTTCTTGTCCCTGAATGACGGGAAGCCGTTCTGCGAGGCTGCCTGCATCGATCTGCTGTACTTTATTCACCATGTTGGACAGGGGAACCAGCGTCCGGCGTAATACCTTAGTGTATAGAACAAGACCGGCTACCATGGCCAACAGCGATAACATGATGAAGATCAGAAGCTGTTTAATAATCAAGTCTCTCAGTGGCTTTGTAGCCGTGCCCATCTGCACCATTGGTAAACCACGATTGCGTGGACCGGGTGAAGCGAATACAATCAATTGCTCATTCCCTTGGCTATCCGTGACGATCTCGTAGGGAATGTGTTTTTGTTCTTTCAACTCATCTGTAATGTCCTGATATTCAGCGGATGATAGTTGAGGGGCTTTCAGACCGTCTTCCCCAAAAACATCCTCGAACGTACCTTGGTTATCAAACAGGGCTAGTGAACGGTCAGGAATAAACAACACCCGATTACCAGACCCGTTTCCTACCTGTCCACCAAAAGGATTGTTGGAAGAGCCGTTACGTGACTGGATACCGAGCCAAACCGGGGGCATGGACATGAGCTGTTCTTCCATGGTTTTTGCCTGATTCCGGTAGAGAAAGCTTTCCATGATCCAGAATTGCAGAATACCGATTAACAATAACAGCCCGGCAAGCACGAACAAAGAACGTGAGAGCAATTGAGAACGTAGTGAATGAGGCCAGATCCAGTGGTGGAGACGTCTTAAACGAAGTTTATTTTTCTTTGGCAGCGAGTTCATCAGAGATCCACCCTGTACCCGACACCTCGAAGTGTGCGAATGAGTTTATGCTCTTTATCTCCGAGTTTGTCGCGCAAGGAACGAACGTATACCTCCACAATATTTTCTTCCCCGCCAAAATCATACCCCCAAACCCGGCTCAGAATGGTCGCTTTGCTAAGCACAATCCCATGATTAAGAACAATAAATTTTAACAGTTCGTATTCGGTAGGAGATAACTCCAAGACCTGATTCTGATAGGTGATTTCTTTGCGCTGATCATCAATTCGGAAGGGACCGTGGGTGACGGCTCCTATTAATAAAGGAAATTGATTCCGCAGTCTGGCCTGAATCCGGGCGAGCAGCTCATCAAAGGCAAAGGGTTTGATCATGTAATCGTCAGCACCTAACCAAAGGCCCTTAACCCGATTCTCGACTTCATCCTTCGCTGTCAGCATAATTACACCAACCTCGGCACCGGTCTTACGCAGACGCTCGACCACTTCGAATCCATCCATCTCAGGCATCATGACATCCAGAATAGCCATATGTGGCTTGAATTCAAGCGCCAACTCAAGCGCAGCGGCTCCATCGGGTGCGGTGCGCACATCAAAGCCCTCATTGCTTAATCCAAGCTCTAGAAATTGTAAAATATGTGGTTCATCATCAGCCAATAGTATTTTAATTCCGCTGCTAAGCTTCATAATATGCTTTCTCTCCTTGCCCGTTTCATCTAGACTTCTCCCTCACTTCGGAGGGACTGTATGTAGTATTATCGCTTGCCAAACTGAAATTTAGCTGAAAGGATTGTGAATTATCCTCAGACAACATTCAGCGGGCACTCATCCCAGCTTTATTTTGGCATGTCACAATACTAGACATGAAGAACTTTGAAGGAGTGATTAACATTGAATAACATCAAAAGAAGGATGGATCTTGTCCTTCTGCCGATTGTATTACTGGCGGCATTTCTGAATGGGTACGGCATCTGGAACGATCAATATGCCAATTCCTATTATACGACTGCCGTTGGGAGTATGCTCAGCAACTTCCATAACTTTTTCTATGCTTCACTCGACTCGGCAGGCTCGGTCACTGTAGATAAACCACCTGTTGTCTTCTGGATCCAGACGGCCTTTGCCTATGTCTTCGGATTGCACGGATGGAGCGTTATTTTGCCGCAGGTATTAGCGGGAATCGGTTCGGTGCTCCTGATCTATTTCATGGTGAAACCTACATATGGTCTTGCAGCAGCACGAATCTCGGCACTTGTGCTGGCGACTGTGCCTGTCGTGGCGGCAGTCAGCCGTACCAACAATATTGACAGCATGTTGGTGTTTACACTACTGCTGGGTTCATGGTTTTTGTTCAAAGGCAGCAAACAAGGCAGTACTTGGCGCATTCTGGTTGCTTTTGGGTTAATAGGCGTAGCATTTAATATGAAAATGCTTCAAGCCTACATGATTCTCCCGGCTTTTTACTTGTTTTATCTGATTGCATTTCAGGCGAAATGGAGAAGGAAGATCATCCTGCTGATCGGCAGCACAGCGGTTCTGGCGGTGGTTTCCTTATCCTGGGCGGTCACTGTGGATTCTATACCCGAAGACGAGCGGCCTTATATCGGCAGCAGTGAAACAAACTCGGTCATGGAACTCGCCTTTGGATACAATGGTCTGGCTCGCCTAACGGGTCAGCAGAATACTGCAGGTAACGCAGGTATGCCAAATGGTATGGGACAGGGAGATAATCGTGGCAATCGAGGAGACTCGTCTTCAGGTCCTAATCAGACAGGCAGTGATGTTCCTGGCGTTGGGCAAGATGTCAATGCACCGAATAACGATAATATGAGTGGTTCGAACGGCTTGAACACCATGGGCGGCATGAATGGTTCGAATGGCAATTTCCCGAACAGGCAGATGCCAAATGATATGGAAATGCCAAACGGAAGAGATTTCGGCGGAGGCATGGGCGGAATGTTTGGTACGGGGGAGAAAGGTCCTCTGCGTCTGTTCCAGACTGAACTGTCAGGCCAAGCTAGCTGGCTTCTGCCAGTTGTGCTGCTTGGATGCATTGCCATATTTGCAGGATTAAGACGGAGAAATATAACCAACAAGCACAAGGAAGCCTTGTTCTGGCTGACCTGGCTGCTTCCCGTTGCTGCCTTTTTCAGTGTGGCAGGTTTCTTCCATCAGTATTATCTGATTATGCTTGCACCTCCAATTGCGGCGCTGACTGGCGCAGGATTTGTAGCGATGTGGAAGTCATATCGTGATCGCAATGGCTGGCAGGCATGGTTGCTTCCGGTGTCCGTGTTGCTGACGACTCTGTTCGGCTGGTATATCATGCAGGTGTATAACGATACGATTGGTGCAGGCTGGTCCATTAGTGAATTGATCGCAGGCATTCTGGTCACGGTCATCCTAATCGTTATGCTTCATCGCACACATCAATGGAAACAGGGCTTCATTATCGCGGGATTCATAGTGATGCTGATTGGTCCAATCTACTGGGCATTCACCCCAATAACTTATGGTGGCAACAGCATGATTCCGGCAGCAGGACCTACTGGTTCCAATGGTATGTTTGGTGGAGCAGGAATGGGCATGCCGATGGGTAACGGTGCAGGAGACACAGAAATGCCTACAATGGGTGGCCGTGGCGGAATGGGCAACCGTAACGAAGAAGTGGATACAGCCACACTGAATTATCTGAAGGAGCACAATACAGGCGAAACGTATCTCTTCGCTACTACGGACTATAATCAGGCAGCACCTTATATCATCGATGAAAGAGCAGCGGTCATTACGCTTGGAGGTTTCTCAGGGTCAGACCCGGTGTACACAACGGAGGAACTGGAGCAACTCGTCAAGAGCGGGCAAGTGAAATACTTCATGGTTGGTGGCATGGGTGGGCGCGGAGGAAACTCAGATATTAGCGATTGGATCAAAGAGCACGGAACCGAGATTCCAACGTCAGAGTGGAAGACAGGTACGGACAGCGGAACTATGGATAACGGAGACACGGAGAATGAAGCTGGACTTGGATTTGGATTCGGATTTGGCGGACAGACGACTTTGTATGAAGTGAAATTGTAGACGAAATAAAAATCTCGAACGAAGTCCATTGAAAAGGGAGGGGACAAACATGGCTCACGCGTACCGATACAGCATTATTATTCCCATGTATAACGAGGAAGCGGTGATCGAGGAGACTTATCGGCGTCTGAAGAAGGTCATGGGCAGCACAGGAGAGAGTTATGAACTGTTGTTTGTTAATGATGGCAGCGTGGATCGAAGTGCACAGATGATCCGTGATTACGCCCGTTGGGACGAGAGTGTGAAGCTGATAGATTTTGCCCGTAACTTCGGACATCAGATTGCGATAACAGCTGGTATGGATTATGCAGTGGGGGATGCGGTGGTTATTATTGATGCGGATCTGCAGGACCCTCCCGAACTGATACTGGATATGATCGCCAAATGGAAAGAGGGCTATGAAGTCGTATATGCCCGTCGCACCAGACGAAGTGGGGAAACTCGCTTTAAGAAATGGTCGGCGAGTCTGTTCTATCGTGTACTTCGTGCTTCAACGGATACGGATATCCCGGTAGACACCGGAGATTTTCGCCTGATTGACCGCAAAGTATGTGATGAGATGAAACGTCTTCCGGAGAAAAACCGATTTGTGCGGGGGTTGGTCAGTTGGGTCGGATTTCGTCAGACTGCGATTGAATATGAACGTGATGAACGTCTGGCAGGTGAAACAAAATATCCGCTGAAACGCATGTTGAAACTAAGCCTGGACGGCATTACTTCATTTTCGTATAAACCGCTCAAGCTCGCAGGTTATGTAGGTGCGATCCTGTCGGTTGGCGGATTCATCTATATGTTAACGGTTATTGTTTCGGCCATCTTTACGGATTCAACGATTAAGGGATGGCCATCCATTGTAAGTATCATGCTGATCTTTAACGGATTCATCCTGATCATGCTGGGCATTCTGGGCGAGTACGTGGGCCGCATCTATGATGAGACCAAGGCGCGTCCGCTATACATTGTGAGAGATGTGGTGCAGGCCGAGGGCCAGCAAGCAAAATCCCAATTGACAGTTCGAGTTGCTCATCATGACTAAGCGTCTGGTGACACTCTTCAAGTTCGGTATTGTGGGTGTTGCGAATACGGCAGTAGATGCGGTGGTGTTTGCTTTGCTTGCAGTGGGCGGTGTACCGGTTCTGATGGCTCAAGTAATCTCGTACAGCTGCGGTGTTGCGAACAGTTATTGGCTGAACGGCAGGTGGACTTTTCGAGATACGGCACGAGGGGGCGGCGATAGAGCGAAACTTGTTCGTTTTCTAATCACCAATCTCATCGTTCTTGCGTTATCCGCTCTCATTCTGATGACTTTGCAAGACATGCTGGGTTGGAGTCTCGTGATGAGTAAAATCCTGGCGACCTTGATGGGGATGGTTCTGAACTATATAGCCAGCAGATATTGGGTGTTTCGTATCGCTACTTAGCTGCCCACAGCGTGCATTATTGGTTATAAGAAGCAAATGAAAGGAGTCTATGATGATATGCGAATTAAAAAAGCAGTTATTCCGGCAGCGGGTCTCGGAACCCGTTTCCTGCCAGCGACCAAAGCACAGCCCAAAGAGATGTTACCGATTGTAGACAAACCGGCCATCCAATACATTGTTGAAGAAGCAGTGCAATCAGGAATTGAGAATATCCTCATTGTGACTGGACGCAACAAAAAATCCATAGAGGACCATTTTGATAAATCGGTTGAACTTGAACACTCTTTATATGCCAAGGGCAAACAGTCTTTACTGGAAGAGGTGCAGGCCATCAGCGAGATGGCAAATATTCATTTTATTCGTCAAAAGGAACCACTGGGTCTGGGGCATGCCATTGGGTGTGCACGGCAATTTGTAGGGGATGATGCCTTCGCTGTACTGCTGGGAGATGACATAATGGTGTCTGATCCGCCTGCACTTGCACAGATGGTTCATCTCTACGAAAAGACAGGCAACCAGATCATTGGTGTTCGTAAGGTAGACGCGGCAAATGTGAGCAAATATGGCATTATTGATTCGAATGGTGCAGAGGACCGGGTTCACCGGGTCACCAATCTGGTCGAAAAACCTTCTCTTGCAGAAGCGCCATCCCGAACAGCCGTAATGGGACGATACATTCTGAAACCTTCCATCTTTCCTATTCTGGATCAGATCGAGAGAGGTGCTGGAGGGGAATATCAGTTAACGGATGCCTTGAAAGAAGTAAGTCAGGTGGAGGAACTGTTGGCCCTTGAACTGGAGGGGCGTCGCTACGATATAGGCGATCAATTCGGATATATTCAGGCGATCTTGGAGATCGGACTGTTGCGCAAGGAATTACAGCCCATGCTGACACCCTATCTTCAGAAGCTTGCAACTCAGTTGGCATAGGAATTGATATGTAGCAGAGGTTTAGATCTGCTAAAGGACGAGTTCTCCTCCGTGCCATGGTTCTGTCATAGACTCCAGTGTTGTACAATTATTCCAGTAACGCTACAATTAGCAAGAAGTTCGAGTTGCTCTTTGAGGAGTGAGGAATCATGAATGAATCTATCATCAGGGACCTTATTAAGTATATGGACGTGGAGGACAACGCCGCCATTCAGTACATTCAGACCGAGCATCGGATGAAACTGGGACTCTTTTGGGGGATACAGGAAGGCAGCCGGGTTCTGGAAATCGGGTGTGGTCAGGGAGATACAACGGCCGTGCTTGCACATCTGGTGGGGGAGCACGGGTACGTTCATGGTGTAGATATTGCACCAGAGGATTATGGTACACCGCTGACCGTAGGCGAAGCGGCAGCCAAGCTGCGGAGATCTCCACTGGGTGATCGAATTCGAATGGATTATGATTTCGACATTTTAAGTGATCAGGTTCAATTCGCCGAGAATGAGTTTGATGTTATCGTACTTTCCCATTGTTCTTGGTACTTGAAATCGTTTGCCGAACTCGCTGAGATTCTTAGCAAGGTTAGGACGTGGGGACATCAGTTATGTTTTGCAGAATGGGATGCCCGAGTTACAGATGTGAGCCAGCTCTCACATTGGTTATCCGTTCTGATTCAGTCCCAGGTCGAATGTTACAAGGAGAACAGCTTCTCCAATGTGCGCACGCTCTTTACACCGGAGGACATCCAAGAGCTTGTCTCTGCGGCAGGCTGGACGATTAAGGAAGAGAATTCGATCCATTCTCCCGAGCTGCAGGACGGTCGCTGGGAAACCGAAATGACACTGGCAGAAGCGCCTGTGGAACTGAAACTGCTTCCGATCCCGGACAAAGTAAAGACACTTCTTCTTTCCGAACTGAAATTACTTAAGACACATCATGTCTCGGGGCCCGGGAGCCCACTGGGAACGTATGCGATGGTTGCCAAAAAGCAGTAAAGAAATAGCTATTTGCAGTATATTATAAGATAAAAGTTCATCACGTACTTTTCACAGAAGACAGACCGTTTAGCTGAAGTTTTTCTTGTGATAATTGAATGGTTCAGCTCCGCTGGAAACATATAAATGCCATAATCTAAAAAAATGTGTTTACTTCATCACAGTAATTTTGATATTATAATCGCAATAGCAAATGCGACGAAGAGACGAGTAGATAAAAATCATTCTTTCAAAGAGAGCTCCGGCAGCTGAAAAGGAGTAAAGAACTTTTTATTGAATAAAGACTCAGAGCAGCACATCGGAACTTAGCGTTAAGGGATGGTGTGACAGGAGCTCCTGTTACAGAGCTAGAGTATGAACGGTCTACAGCTAGCAACATGGTTGTAAACCTTTACTTGAAGAGGCGGATATGGTGACATATTGGCGAATCTGGGTGGTACCACGAGAGTTCAATCTCGTCCCTGAGACTATTGTCTTGGGGATGGGATTTTTTGGTTTTTCCGGGGCTGTGACTACACGCTTTGGAATTGCCTGAATAGTGTTAATTTAGGAAGTCAATTTCATAATACGTTTTTGGTGAGTTGTGAAATTGATTTGAAGAGAAGAATCACTTAAACCGAAAGGAAATGATGATTGAATGTCAGCAAAATTGAAAGTTGGTATCGTCGGAGGAACAGGAATGGTGGGTCAGCGTTTTGTGGACCTGCTCGATCAACATCCATGGTTTGAAGTAACAGCTATTTCTGCAAGCGCCAATTCGGCAGGTAAAACATATGAAGAATCCGTACAAGGCAGATGGAAACTCGCAGTTCCTATTCCGGAAGCTGTGAAAAAAATCGTTGTTCAGGATGCTTCCCAGGTTGAGGCTTTTGCAAGCCAGGTTGACTTTATTTTCTGCGCGGTTGATATGAAAAAGAATGAAATTCAAGCGCTCGAAGAAGCTTACGCTAGAACAGGCACACCTGTCGTGTCCAACAACTCGGCTCACCGCTGGACAGCAGATGTACCAATGGTAATCCCTGAGATTAACCCGGGACATCTGGACGTGATTGAAGCTCAACGCAAACGTTTGGGCACAAAAACCGGATTCATTGCTGTAAAACCAAACTGCTCGATTCAGAGCTATGTGCCAGCACTGCACGCCTTGCGTGAGTTCAACCCGACTCAGGTCGTGGCTTCCACGTATCAAGCAATCTCCGGAGCAGGTAAAAACTTTACGGACTGGCCTGATATGCTTGATAATGTCATTCCATACATCGGTGGCGAAGAAGAGAAGAGTGAGCAGGAACCACTCCGGATCTGGGGCAGCATCGAAAATAATGAGATCGTCAAAGCATCGGCTCCATTAATTACAACACAATGTATTCGTGTGCCGGTAACGGATGGACATCTGGCGACCGTGTTTGTAAACTTCGAGAAAAAACCAAGTAAAGACGAAATTTTGGAGCGTTGGTTGCAGTTCAAAGGTCGTCCGCAGGAACTGGCTCTGCCAAGTGCACCAAAACAATTCATTACGTATTTTGAAGAAGAGAACAGACCACAGACTAAACTGGATCGTGACATCGAACGCGGAATGGGTGTCTCCACAGGCCGACTGCGCGAAGATTCACTTTATGACTACAAATTCGTTGGATTGTCCCACAACACGCTCCGCGGAGCTGCAGGTGGTGCGGTTCTGATCGCAGAACTGCTTAAAGCTGAAGGATATATTCAACCGAAATAAGCATACGGCATCATAAGCAGCAACAGATTTCTGAACAGGATATTTCATGAAAAACCATCACTTGTTGATGGTTTTTTTGTATTGTGGGCGAGGATCGGATAATGGGTAGCATTAGTTTAAAGAGACTACTGCAGAGATATTACAGTAGAGGGTTATAGTGACGAAAAACGCCGACAATCATGTCGGCGTTTTTTTATCATCCAGTATTTTGTTAGGCCGCGGATGTCTTATCCGACTTATGCAGAAGCTGAGAGCGACGACCGAGCAGATAACCTGTCAGGGAAGCGAGCATCTGTTGGAATACCATGCCAAGCACAACCGGGACAGCAACAGGTGGCGGAAAATAAGAAACAGCCAGTACTGCACCTGCGCTGATATTACGCATCCCTCCATTGAACACCAGAGCGACCTGATCGGCCTCGTTCCAGCCTAGCAATCGGGCGATGAAGTAACTTAGTGCATAACCGAATGATGCCAGGAAAATGATGATGACCGCAAGACCAGCCAACTTCCAGTTGAAATCGGCCAAATAAGGTGCAACGACAGATCCGTTAATCGCAACGACTGATGCCATGAACAATTTGGACAACGGATTCAACCTTGGTCCCCAGACCGGGACAATGGCGCCTTTGGTCCACTCATTCAGCAGCATACCGAGCAGGGATGGTACAACAATCATCCAGAACAGACTGCTCATCATGGCTACTGTGTCCAGTGTAACACTGGTGCCGATTAACAGGGATAACACCCCGGGCACTACGAAAGGAGCAAGCATGGTATCAATCAGGATGATGGATAGCGTAAGTGCGATATTGCCCCGATAGATACTGACCCAGATGAAGCTGCTTATTCCTGTCGGAATCACGGCTGCCAGAACAAGGCCCGTTATGGTGTACGCATCTGTAGGGAAAACCAGATGACCCATACCAAGAGCAATTAGAGGCATCGCCAAATGCAAAATAAACAGACATACAAACAGGGGGAACGGCTTTTTCAGCACGTTCACAAAATCCCGTATCCCAAGACTGATACTTCCAGCGAACGTCATGAACGCAAAAAGCCAAGGGGATAAAAAGGTATAAGAAGAAAGAAAACTCCCGCATAACACGCCAATAATAATGCTGATTGGGGTAATCAGTGGCATGATGCGGTTCAAGCGTTGGTTTAAGGCTTGAAGCATAATCATGACATCCCTTTACCGTGTGATTTTACCATTATACATCTTAATAACGTTGGCTGCAGACCCATTTGCAAAGAAGCAGTCTGAACAGGTATCATGGACTTGGAACAAGGATTCCGATTAGGAGAAGGGGAGATGATCATGTTCATAAGAAAAAGAAAGCACACATTAATGATGACAGGCCTTATTGCATCAAGTATTCTGCTGATTTCGGCCTGTTCTGTCGTGGAACAAGCTAATCAAAGTTTAAATTATGTGAGTGGGGCTACTGATTATATAGAACAGGTATCAAACGCCGGAGCTGATCTGCAAGAGCTTGCATCGGGTGCGGTGAATAATCCGGAGATAACAACGCAGATTCAGGAGAAAATCGATCTGATCCAAGCAGAGGCAAGTGAATTTTCTCAGTTGACTGCTCCTGCAATAGGAGAGAGTATTCATGAAAATCTGGTCAGTTACAATACTCAATTAACAGAAGTTGTAGACAATTTCGAGAATACAATTGCAGAGCAAGGTTTTACGGCAGAGAATTGGGAGAAGACAGGCATTCCTGAACTGATCACCAATATCAATAATTTGAAAGATCCGCTTAGCGGACTTCAGGGTGAATAAGTTAAATTGATCTTACCGCATTAAGACAATCCAGTTTGGAATCGAATACTTGAGAAGGGCGAGATATCGGAATGATTGAATTACCGTTATGCTCGCTTTTTTATTTTCCGAAAACGGATGCATATTTAATATCACAGGAGCTAGACTATATCATGTAAATAGGAGATGTATATGACATTTATCTCTTATTTATGTGAAGATGATCTATGGTTTGACAAGGTTGGGACAGAGGCGTATGATAAGTATATAAGTTAATAAAATATAGTTACTTACTATAAGTTTAGAACTACACCTAAATATATTTTGCCAAAGGAGAACAGAGTCATGACTCAACACAATGGAAAAGTAATCATTATTACAGGTGGAGCAAGTGGTATTGGTAAAGAGACAGCACTTCAACTTTCGGATCAAGGTGCGACTATTGTTGTCGCTGACTATAATGAAGACGGAGCGAAGAAGCTTGCGGCAGAGATTGAAGCAGCAGGCGGAACAGCGGGCGCGTACAAAGTGGATGTATCCAAAGGGGACGAGATCAAAGCCCTGATCGACTGGACCGTAGAGCAATATGGTACGTTAAGCGGTATTTTCAATAACGCAGGCATTGGACTTGTGAAGCCATTTCTGGAGATGGACCCGGAATCCTATCACAGAGTCATTGATGTAGATCAGCACAGTGTATATTATGGTATGTATTATGGCGCGAAAAAAATGGTTGAATTGAACGTACAGGGTACCATTGTAAATACAGCTTCGATCTATGGAAGTGTTGCTGCAGTAGGTAGCTTCAACTACAACGCAGCCAAGGCTGCTGTTGTTATGATGTCCAAATCCGGTGCATTGGAACTTGCTGAGCATGGAATTCGTGTAGTTGGTGTAGCACCTGGCTTTATCGAAACACCGATTCTGGGTGATGACCAAGCCATGAAGGATGCGCTTGCTACTCAACATATGCGTGGAGAGCTTATTCAACCCGAGAAAGTAGCCAGTGTGGTTACATTCCTGTTCAGTGATGCAGCCAGTGCAGTTAATGGTACAACCGTAGCCGTAGATGATGGATTCCTCAGCTTCAAAACTAAATAAGTACCCTTTTATAATTAAGACAACTCATCTCAAAAAAAGAAAAACAGAAAAAAACGGTGCAGAACGATTTATTCGTTTTGCACCGTTTTTGTATTTTCATTATAAAGTAATCGTGGCATATGAGATGGAAATAAGTTTGTCGAATCATCCCGAAATTTCAGAGATCGTGATACAATTAGCAAGGTCGTATCTTTTTATCATTTTGTGGTGTGTCATATACAATTCGAACTCCGAGAGAGCCATAACTCTCTTCTTTGTAATGACATTGAGAACAGGTTTTGGTCGAGCATAACGCATCGTTATGAACTTGTAATTTTTCGTTGCACTGTGGACATTTATTTTCAAAAAGAGTCTTCAACACGTTAAACATGCTTAATCACTCATTTCGGATTAATTTACTTGGTTTTTATTATAACGGATAATTTTCGCTGTGTATAGCACTTTTGAGTGATATCGAAATGAGATTTATATAGCACGAAAGGAAGCGCATAACCGATGGATCTTCTGCTTTTTGTCATCATGTTTATACTGGGTCTGGTCGGTTCATTCTTCTCCGGTTTGTTGGGTATTGGTGGGGCCATTATCAATTATCCGCTACTGTTATATGTTCCATCCTGGGTGGGATTGGAGCCGTTCTCAGCACATCAGGTATCGTCGATTAGTATGTTTCAAGTGTTTTTCGCTTCACTTGCTGGTGTGATTGCATTCCGCAGAAAAGTAAAAACGGGTAGAAGCGGTGGGGCGATCGTTCACCGAGGTTTGGTGCTATACATGGGCTCCAGCATTCTTGCTGGCAGTCTGATCGGCGGGTTCATATCCGGTCATCTGGACGGAAGAGTTATTAATCTGATCTATGGCATTCTGGCGATCATAGCAATTGTGCTTATGCTGATTCCCGGAAAGGGAAAGCTTGATACCTCAGCTCCACTGGTGTTTAACCGATGGATTGCAGCAGGCACGGCTTTTGCAGTAGGTATTGTATCAGGAATTGTTGGTGCGGGTGGTGCCTTTATCCTTATTCCTATCATGCTGACGATTCTCAATATCCCCGTACGAACGACGATTGCTTCTTCACTGGCGATTGTATTTATCTCCGCAATCGGCGGCGTTATAGGGAAAATTACGGGTGGAGACATTCCGATGGAACCCATCATCTATACGGTGATCGGCAGTCTGCTTGGAGCATCCCTTGGTTCACGGGTTAGTTCAATGATCAATGTGAGGGTACTTCGATATGCATTAATCGTACTTATCGCCATCACAGCGGTCAAAGTCTGGTCTTCCATTCTGTAAAATCACGTATGTAGAAATGAACAATGACGATTTCGTAACCAAACGGTTGGATCGCCGTATAAAGGTTATGAACATGAGCTGAAGCGTTGGATACACGATCAAATGAGTTCAGTTTTCGTCCATGGAGCACCTCATCTCCTTTCATGGATACATGTTTAACATTAATAGAATTTGAGGTATCCACCCTATGAATAACGTACTTACAGAACAGGCTGATGCAGGATATCGGCTAGCTGAGCAGAAAGCATCTCAGTATTTTACTTCTCTTAGGCAGCAAATTATGGATAATACGTATACCACAGCACTTACCCAAGATATTCATGTATGGCAAAAGAAACATATTCATCGTTTTGCCTGGCTTTCTCTTTTATCACCTAGCAAAAGAAAACCGGATCCTCGGGATGTTCATAGATATATCCACTGGCTGAATACTACAGGAAAGCTGGACGATTACCTGGATCGGAGTATCTCCTATATTTATATGCGAGATCTGGGGCAAGCCCTTGATTCTCCGGGTACGCAGGCCCGAATTCAGAATGTTGTCCAGAATACTAAAAAATACTTTATGGGCTCTGCCACTGGGCGCAAAGGACAGCCTGATTATATCAGTCTGGCTGCGTTGTACCGGTGGGGACAGAAGGAGCACATAGAATCCGCTGTCATCTGGGTGATGAACAAATTAAAGAATGTAGCATCCAACATCCCGAAGGAGCTGGATGCAGAGCAGGCGCAACGGAAGCTGATCAAGATCATTCTCGGCGTGGTCCTTCATGTGGACGATGAGATGAATGAGCAGACACCACCTGAAGAACGCGCCCGGAGATTTGATGCGGCGATTCGACTTGGTTATTCGTACGGTTTAACGTATCCATTTGTGGATGATCTGCTGGATTCTCAAGCTTTGACTGTTCAGGAAAAAGAGCAATATTCCCTGATGATACGCGATGCACTTCTTACCGGAGTTGTACCTGATCTGGGAGATTGGAAAGGCAGCAATCTTGAAGTAATTGAATATGTACATTCCGAGCTTCGGGAAGCATTTGAGTACATCAAGAACTACCAGCATCCAGAGAAACAGCGCACGTTTTTAGAGCAATCCTATGTGTTCTTTCAGTCTCAGGAGATCGATCGCAACAAGAAATTAGCCAATGCGAATTATAGCAATGAAGAATTGTACATTCCGATTATTATCAAATCCTCTTCTTCCCGATTAATCGTCCGGTCTGTTCTCAGTGCACCAGTGGATGAAGGATTTGATCTGAGGACGTTCTATTACGGGATATATAATCAGTTGGCTGATGATTTTGCCGATATGTTTGACGATATGGAAGAAGGGGCAGTAACTCCGTATACCTACTATTTGAAGTATCGAGATTTGCGTCCCGACTTGATTAATCCATATGAATTGTATTGGGCAGTCATCTCTCATCTAATCCATGATGTATATAACTCGGACGCCAAGACCCGCGAGGTCATACTGGATCGTGCCATTAACGGTCTGAAGCGTTGTAAAGAACGGTTGGGGCAGCAAAAATATGATGAAGTGATGACGATCTTTGCCTCTGGGCAGCCTGAATTCAATCAACTGGTTCAACAGATGGTGCGAAAAGCAGATGACGTTGATTTCCTTGATAAATTGTTACGAGATCAGGTTGTGCTTCAATTGAAAAATGACAAGCAGGAAAAAGAGGAGTTCAAACAGACCATTCGAACGGTTCGCGAACAGATTAATGTGGAGTTGCAGATTGCGAAGCCCGGTGGCCTTCATGAGATGAAAGAAACGCTGATCGATGCGGCCAATTACAGCTTGCAAGGCGACGGAAAAAGGTTACGTCCGATATTAACTTGGGTTATGGGCGTGCGCGAGTATGGTCTTCATGAATCATCCATCGTTCCGCTGCTAAGATCATTGGAGTACATGCATACCGCTTCCCTGATCTTTGATGATCTGCCTACGCAGGATAATGCTTCGACAAGACGTGGACGTTCCACGCTGCACCATGTACACAATAGTGCCACAGCAGAGCTTACGGGTCTGTTTCTCATTCAGAAGGCGATTGGAGAGCAATCCTCATTGAATCGTTTTGATGCGGCGACCGTGCTCAGACTCATCCAGTATTCGGCTGAAAAAGCAGAGGATATGTGTATGGGGCAGGCCATGGATCTGAATTCCAAAGGCAAGGCATTGACGCTGGAGCAGTTGAACATGATCTGTTTTTACAAAACTGGCATTGCCTTCGAAGCTGCCCTGGTCATGCCAGCGATACTTGCCCAAGTGAAGGAACCGGAGATGGCTGCGCTGAAAAAGTTCGCTTATCATGCGGGGATCGCCTTCCAGATCAAGGACGACTTGCTGGATTTCGAGGGAAATCACCTCATTCTTGGGAAACCTGCAGGTCAGGATGAGCGGAACAACAATTCAACCTTTGTGTCTATTCTGGGTGATGAAGGCGCGAAGAAAGCGATGTGGGAGCATTATTGTCTTGCTACAGATGCATTGAACGAGATGCCGAAACCTATTCCATTTTTGAGACATTTATTGGATTATCTTATTGGTCGCAAGCGCTAACCCATTTTTTTAATGATTCCGTGTTGCATATGACTCATAATGATATATAATGACAAAGTTCGGGATTCCATGTGGATGGATTCCGGGCCTTGTTTGGTTTAAAGACAAAAATCTCTTAAAAAGATTTGTTTCAACGGTTGAAATTCTGGGTATTAAGCAGGTACTGTTGTTTTAAAACTGACTAATTCTTATAGAACATCTTATATCAGTAAAAATTTTAGATTTCGACAAAATTTACATGTAGTCTATGCCAAAAGGAGAACTTACAATGCAGGTTCAAAAGGTCGATCATCATGAATTGTTCGAGCAGATCTATAACCAAGCGCCTATTGGGATTGCACTCGTTGCTCCAACAGGGCAATGGATGAAAGTGAACCCTGCTTTTTGCTGTATGCTAGGTTATACAAGTGATGAATTAATGGATCTCACGTATCAGGATATTACACATCCTGATGATTTCTCACAAGATATGATCTGTAGTTATGAGCTATTTGAAGGTAAATCTAAAGAAAATCAATACGAAAAACGTTACATTAATAAAAATGGTGACATCTTATGGTGTTCAATACATGTTTCCTTGGTTCGAAGCGAAATTACGGATGAACCGCTTTATTCCGTTTGCCATATTGTTGATATTTCCAATCGTAAACTGTCTGAACAAAAACTCCTCCATCGTGAAGAAATGTTCAAACTTATTACGGATCATGCTCAGGAGATCATCTATATTGCCGATTCAGAGGGAGTTTGTCGGTTCTGCTCACCGTCAGTCCAACAAATATTAGGTTATTCCCCGGAAGAAGTCATTGGCCAAAACAATAATGCTTCCTTTCACCCACAAGATCTGGAACGGATCTCACAGATGGATTTGACTAAAGGTAATCTGTTGAATATTAGAGTCCGCCATAAAGACGGGCATTATCTTTGGTTTGAAACCACATACAAGGTCTTTGGTGATGCGGAGCATGAACAGCAGATTTTTACAATTGGACGAGATATATCAGAGCGAAAAAAACAAAAGGATATCAGTGCAGAGGCTGAACGTATCGCCTTGATCGGTAGTTGGGAATGGGATATGGTCTTAGACCATATTACATTTTCAGATCAGATCTTTGAGATTTTTGAACTTGAACGCACCTGCAAACCATATCGGATAAGTGATGTTTTTAATGTTATGGATGCTGAAGATATAACCTCTTTACAAAAACATATTGCAGGGGTAAAACAGGGTGAACCGCTCGATTTTGAATACAAACACATCAGCTCTGATGGGAATGAGAAGTATCTTCACTTGCGTGGATTAATTACGTTTGATGAGCATGGTCAGCCAGTTCAGCTGAACGGAACACTACAGGATATCACTGAACGCAAACGCATCGAATTTAAATTGCAGGAATCTGTCGAGCGATACACTTCGCTTAAGAAATACAATCATGACGCCATTATCTCGTTTAACATGGATGGTAATATTATGAATGCAAATCCAGTAGCGGTGAAAATGACGGGTTGTCCCGTGGCTGAAATGATCGGTACAAGCATAAGCAGATTTATCGGAGCCGGTAATCTGGGTCTGATTCTGGGCAGTAACTATGAGATGGCTGAAAAGGAGATCAACGCTGTTCGGCACACGGATGGATCTGAGACAGAAGTCTTGGCTACGCTTGCTCCAATTATTATTAATACATCCAATGTCGGGTTTTACCTGATTGCGAAGGATATTACGGAGCAGAAAAAACTGCTGGTAGCCAAAGAGACAGCGGAGAGAATGAATAAGGCCAAAAGTGAATTTTTGGCGATGATGAGTCATGAAATCCGTACACCTATGAACGGTGTAATTGGGATGACGGATTTGCTTTTGGATACTCCTGGACTTAGCGGGGAACAAAAGGAATACATCGAAATCATCCAGAAGAGTGGAGATTCCTTGCTGGCCATCATTAATGATATTCTTGATTTTTCCAAAATCGAATCAGGCAAAACCGATCTGGTAGAAGATCCTTTTGATCTCGTAGAGATCGTGACCGAGACGGTGCAAATCGTAAAACCGCTGGCTCGTGAAAAGAAGCTGGATGTTCGCATGTGCGTAGAAGATGTCATTCCAACTCCGGTGTATGGTGATGCTTATCGTCTTAAACAGGTACTTACCAATATCATCGGCAACGCGGTCAAATTCACTTCAGAAGGCGGCGTGGAAGTTAAAGTGGGAGTTAAGGAGCAGTGCGGCAATAACGTGCAGCTTTATTTTCAGGTAAAAGATTCGGGCATTGGCATTCCGGCTGAGAGGAAACAACAGTTATTTGAACCTTTCTACCAACTGGAGAATTTTATGACCCGCAAACCTCAAGGTACCGGTCTTGGCCTTGCCATTAGCAAGAAACTGGTGGAGCTTATGCAGGGTGAGATCTGGATCGAGGAATCGGATGAACCGGGTACAATCTTTATATTTACCGCCCAATTTAAATTAAATAACGGTGAAGAGAGTAACAGGTTGGATCAACAGCAGAAGAAGAGCAGAACATCAGCCTTGCGGATTTTAATTGCAGAAGACAATGAGGTGAATCAACTCGTCCTTAGCAGGATCGTTGAGAAAAAAGGGCACTTCGTGGATCACGTGGCGGACGGTGTTGAGGCAGTCGAGGCGGTCAAACACACTTCATATGATATTGTCTTCATGGATGTGCATATGCCAAGGCTTAATGGATTTGAAGCGACAAAAGCGATTAAAAATGCTTTGCCCCCCGAGAGTTGTCCATTCATTATTGCGGTAACTGCAAATGCCGTAAGAGGAGACATGGAAAACTGCTTGAAGGCAGGCATGGATGCGTATGTCAGCAAACCGATCAAAATCGAGTCCATTATGCAAGCATTGGAGACCTATTACATCAAAAATAATCTCTGAGTGTCCTGAAAATGGATTCATGAGCAAAAGATGCTAGCTTATCATAAATAAGCTAGCATCTTTTTTATGCACAAATCTCTAAGGATTTTTGATCCACAATTTGGAGATGTCCAGATAACCGAATTCTGCGATCTGCATGCCGAAGATGCTCTGATCCAGTTCAGCCTGCTTGTTCATGTGACAGCCATGCAAGATCCAGCAGTGATCACGTAGCAAGGCTTCAGCTTCATCCAGGAGCGCAGTACGGTCTGCCCGATGAAGCTTTGCAAAATGATCCAGTTTGTCATCCAATAGAGACTGGAATGCAGGAGACATACACATATGAAAATGGTTGGACAGGTTTTTGAAAAAATGAATCATGCCGTACTGCCAATCTTCCTCCAGTATCTCTTCAGCCAGAATCAATTGTGCGTTTGTGGTTTCCTCTGAGTTGAAGTAATTCACAACGGCCTGCATGCTGATGTTCAGACCGATGGACGTTGCACGAGACTGAAACCACTCTGCAACGTCTGCATCCTTATTATGCTTATACGATAATGTTACCGCCTCACCCTTGTACCCACAGTTATGCAACAATTCACGAGCATGCTCAAGAGAGGCATCGGTCCAGTCTTGGGCTGCACTTCTCCAAGGCAGAAAGCTGCTGGCCGGTGTGATCCGATTCCCGCCGAGATCTCTTACAAGTGCGACCGAATCATAGACGATACGCAGTGCTTGTCGAAATAGGGGATGATGATGGATGCCTTCCTTGTGAAAATTGAACAGCATATACTGACAACCAAGCGCCGGATAATTGATACTGTTCGTCTGATCACAGCCTGTTGCGAGACTCAATCGATCTGTACCCGGTAACTCATAATAACGATCATTTGGACTCAGGTCAGGTACAAACCAGAAATGGACTTGATCCAGATGTGGCCGGATGCCGTAGTACGCATCAAAAGCGGTAAGCTCCAGCACATCTGCATTCAGCTCAGAGATCTGAAAAGGACCGGTACCTATCAATGTATTGGCTACATTGTAATCGTAGGGCAGGATTGTCATCCGAATACAACTGAACAGATGCAAGAAAAACCGATTAGGACGATGTAGAACAAACTTGATGCAGTAATGCCCAGCTACTTCCGCTCGTTCAATATCCCGATACAACCAGATGGACGGACTATGCACATCAATCAATCGTTGCAACGTCGCTTGCACATCCCGGGACGTCATGATACGTCCGTTGTGGAAACGTACACCTTTGCGAAGATAGAAGGTCCATAAGCGATGGTCCTCGCTACACTCCCACATGTGCGCCAGTGCTGGCAGGAATGACTCCGTCTTGGCGTCATAAGTGATCAATGTATTACAGACCTGGCTCAGCAGATAGGTTTCAAATGCAGTATAAACAAAGGCCGGGTCCAGATCACCTAACTGGCGTGACCTCATGATGCGCAGAATATCCTGACCAGAGGCAGTTTCATCGTGGCCGTGAAATCCCATCTGTTGATGAAGGGAGAGCATGAGCTGTTCTCGCAATGTATCATCCATCTGAACGGTTCCGATGAGTTCAATGGCATCTTTCATTTTGCCTTTACCCAAAAGTTCGGTAAAACTCGCTTCCAACGCTTCATTCATGCTACGCAGCATCGTTAACTCCGAATGATGTCCACGACCACGCCCAGGCTGCCAATGGATAAAGCCTTGTTCCTCCAATTTTCTGAGAATGAATTTCACATTGCGAGGGGTGCAGCACAAGGCAGCGGACAGGCTATCAATCGTTACCGCTACAGGTTCATGAAGTTTGAGTGAAAGTTGTTCGGCCCCAGCGAGCCTTATAAAGTGTGTATGCAGGGTATCCATGGCCATGACTCCTCTATTAAAGGTGAAAAGTGTGATCATATGTTTACACTTTTACTTCCCCCTTTTATCGTTACAATTATACATTAGTAGAAGTTGTTCAAAAAGTCCGCTTTTGATTACGAAAGATGCCTAAAGGCATCATCAGCATCGAATATGGAATTCAGCCGAAATGTCCGTTGCTCACGTAGTTTTCCCTACGCTCCGCTACTCCATTTCTAGCTTCATCCCATCTTCTCGGTACTGAAAACCGAACTTTTTGAACACGTATTAGAAGAGGTAGTTCAAAAAGTTCACTTTTGAAGCATTTAGAAAGAATAGGAGAAGTTCGCATGAAGCAATATTTAAGGCAAATTCACCCCCTGGCATGGACGATCATTATCGGAACCATGTTTGGACGTCTTGTGACGTCAATGAGTATCCCGTTTCTATCCATCTATCTGACACGTGTACTAGATGCTACACCGACCCAGACCGGTATTACTGTGGCCGTTAGCTCGCTGGCAGGTGTAATGGTCAGCTTTTATGGAGGTTATATTTCGGACCGAATCGGTCGCAAAATCGTGATGTTAATCTCAGTATTTAGCTGGGCAGGTGTATTTTTTATCTTTTCAGCAGCAGAGCATCTATGGGTGTTCTTTGTTGCCAATACGTTAAACGGATTATGCCGCGCAGTATTTGAGCCCACCTCCAGAGCACTGTTATCGGATATTACTTCTCCGGAGAACAAATTGCTGGTGTTCAACCTCAGATATGCTGCAATTAATCTCGGTGTAGTCTTTGGGCCAATTATCGGATTTCAGCTGGGATCATCTGAATCGACGTTTCCGTTTGTGATTTCCGGCTTGGTATACATAGCCTATGGACTTGTATTATTTCTGCAATTCAAGCTACAGCATGCCAATCTGCCGGAGCGTCACCAGACTACTGCCCCACGTTTGCGTGAAGCACTGATGACCACCGGTCGCGACCGGGTATTTCTGCCGGTATTAATCGGTACCACATTTTGTGTGCTGGGTTACGGACACTTCAGTTCTACGTTGGCACAGTACTTGGCGAGGAGCCCGATCTTTGAGAACGGAAGTCAGATGTTCTCGTACATGCTATCCCTGAATGCCGTGACGGTACTGATTATTCAGTATCCTCTTGTGAGAACCTTCCGAAACTTCCCACCGCTTGTTCCTCTGATTGTGGGTAACTTGCTGGTGGCAACCAGTCTGATGATGGTTGGAATCGCTGAAGGTGTGCTCATGATGATGATGAGTGTCATACTATTTACCATTGGGGAAGTGTTGTTGTTCACCATGATGGATATGCTCATTGACCGGATTGCGAAGCCGGAATGGAAAGGGACGTATTTCGGTACCATCGGATTCAATAATATCGGTAGTGTCATTGCTCCTGTCATGGGCGGGGTGTTATTAAGTCAATTTGGAGCGGAGAATGGTTTCGCTGTTTTTCTACCGATTGCACTGACGACTGCCCTGGGAGTACCTTTTCTTCTGATCGCACATCGACGTCTTGTTGTTAGAGAAAAACAAACAGAGCCTACATCATTAAGTATGTAGCGAGAATTGAAAAGTTTAATGGCATGAATTAAATAACAATTCAGTTAAAATTATCTTGACGGATGTTAGTCCAGCGAATACAATAAACAACAAATATGTGAAACGGGTGGGATGATGATTATGTTTATGCCTATACAGATTTCGAATCGATAACTGAATACGCATGAGCATAGTGACATTAATCCAATTTTTTTGCAATGATCGCGTTGGGACAGTCATGTTTGTGCACCTCTGTCGTGGACGCTCATCATTATTGCGATGCAGAGGAGATACGGGAAATGCTTTGCATTTCATTCGATCTCTTTTGGCTACAAGCTGTAGATGAACATTAGTTCATCTATGGCTTTTTGGCATGCATTCCACCCAATTTGTTCACATGGAAAGGAGCGTTTGGAGCGTTATTTTATAAAAACTAACTTGTTAAAAAGGAGAATGTACAATGGTCAACATATGTTCTACATATCAATTATGGGCGGGAAATCCCGATTTTAATGTCATTATGTATGACTCATCCTAGTGATCGCAAATTTGCTGTCGTTAAGATCATCAACAAATATGAATAGCCAAGAACAATTAAATAAACCGATAAAGAGGTGGGACCTGTGCCCAAAACAGAGAAAATCTCCATGTCATGGCTGCTGCGTTATCTAAAACCCGTTAAAGGACGGCTGGCCTTACTTTTAATCATGTTGCTCACATCAACGGGGCTTCAGCTTTTGAATCCACAGATTATTAAACGATTTATTGATACAGCAGCAAGTGGGGGAGTCCTCACCAATCTTGTTCAGCTCGCAGGAATATTTCTGGTTGTTGCCGTGTTTAATCAACTCATCACGGTAGCGGTCAGTTATTTGGGGAACGACGTGGCCTGGCGGGCCACGAATCAACTGCGCGGAGATCTGCTGAAGCACTGCCTGCGTCTTGATATGCGTTTTCATAATGTGAAAACACCTGGAGAGATGATTGAACGTGTGGATGGTGACGTAACGAGTATCTCCAATTTTTTCGCAATGTTCATTGTGCAAGTGATCGGGAGTTTTGTGCTGCTGGCCGGAATTCTCGGATTCATGTTCAGTGTTAATGTGCCCATTGCTTTGGTGATGACCGTGTTCACATTATTATCGATCCTTTTCATGGTCTTTATCCGAAATCTAGGCGTGGACTCTTCCAAAAATGAACGTGCGGCAAGTGCCTCTCTGTTCGGATTAATTGAAGAACGCATTGCCGGGATTGAAGATGTGCAAGCAAATGGTCATGTGCCTTATGTGATGAACCGCTTTTACCGCACGATGCGCACGGTATTCCGTAAGGGGAGAAAAGCCTGGCTGCTACGGGTTATTCCGTGGAATACCACAGTAGTTCTGTTCGCACTGGCGGTCACTGCGGTGCTTTTGCTGGGTGTGCATTATTATATGGAAGGTCTAATTAGTATCGGAACATTATTTCTGATCTACCAATATACGCAGATGCTGAATGATCCGATTGAGATGCTTGGAGATCAGGTGCAGGAGTTCCAAAAAGCAAAATCAGGCATGCTGCGCTCCAGAGAGCTGTTGTCCATGCAGAGTGAGATTGAAGAGGGCACAGAGGAGCAATTGCCGGAAGGACCTCTTGGTCTGGAATTCAGTCAGGTGCACTTCAGTTATAACCAGGATAAACCGGTATTGCAGGACATTACTTTTGCCATTAAGCCTGGTGAACGTCTAGGAATCATCGGTCGCACAGGTAGCGGTAAATCGAGTCTTAGTCGTGTTCTTCTCCGGCTGTACAATCTGGATCGGGGTACGATCCGTGTAGGTGGAACGGATATCACAAAGCTTTCTTTACAAGCGCTCTATCGCAGGGTGGGAATGGTGACACAGGATGTGCAGTTGTTTGATGGCACGCTGCGTGATAACCTGACCCTGTTCAATGGAGATGTATCGGATCAGATGATCAAGGAGACGACGGATCGCCTTGGACTTAGCCAATGGATTAATTCACAACCAGAAGGACTTAATACGTATTTGGCTGCAGGCGGAGCTTCATTGTCGGCAGGGGAAGCACAGTTATTTGCCTTAACCCGCGTATTCCTGACCGAACCGAGTCTGGTTATTCTGGATGAGCCTTCATCGCGTCTAGATGCTGCGACCGAAGGTATGTTGCAATCTGCAATTGACCAGTTAATGAAACAATCCACAGGAGTGATTATTGCTCACCGACTGGCTACGCTGGAGAAAGTTGACCGGATTATGGTGCTCGGTGATGGGAAGGTACTGGAGTTTGGAGCGAGAGAAGAACTTGCCAGTAACCCTGCATCTCACTATGCCAGACTGCTGATTACAGGCAGAGAGGAGGAATTGGCATGACTGTAGCAGGATTTATAGGCCGTTTGTTTCGATTCAGGCCTTTGTTATTTGTAATCAACGGAATGTTATGGTGTATATTTCATTCCTTGCCGCTAGCCATTGGTATTGGAATGCAATGGTTTTTTGATCGCACAACAGTGGGCTCCAATGACTACATGTGGCTTGCTGTGCCGCTTATCTTTATTGCTTTGGTCCGAATGGCACGGGTGGGCACATTTTTTGTAGCCTTCTATGCATGGGTTACGTATCTGTATCATGTTCAGGCGATTTTACGAACCAACATGCTCGCAGCGATCATGCGCTGGCCTGGGCGTAATCTTCCGGCTTCACCAGGGGAGGCGATGAGTCGCTTTCGGGATGATGTCGATGAAGTCGTCGAGTATGTAGAATCATGGGTGGACTTCTGGGGACGGCTCGTATTTGCTGTTGTGTCCATCGTCATTATGGCGAACATTAATTGGCAGATCACATTGGTTGCCGTGCTGCCATTGGTGGTCGTTACCTTACTTAACAACCTGTCCGGAAATCGGGCTCGGAAGTATGCACAGGTTAATCGTGAATCGACTGGGCGAATTACCAGTTTTATTGCGGAAACGTTTGGAGCAGTGCAAGCCCTGAAACTGGGTCAGGCCGAAGAGAATGTCTCTTCACGTTTCAACCAGTTGAATGAAGATCGTCGCCAGGCTGCACTTCGAGACAATCTGTTCAAGCAGTGGATGAGATCGATGAATCAGCATGTTCTAAGTATCTGTACCGGATTGATTCTACTGATGTGTGCAGCTGAGATGAAAGCAGGGAATTTTACCGTAGGTGATTTTGCCTTATTCACCAGTTATCTGGCCAATATCGGATTTAGCATTTCACTGTTTGGTTATATGGTGTTTCAGCACAAAAGGCTCAAGGTATCCTATGATCGTATGCGTAAGCTATTCCGCCCAGGGGAAGAAGACCAGATCATGGATTCGAGGGAAATCTATCTGTATGAAGATCCGCCGGAACTTGTAAGTGAACAGAGGGACCCTAAGGAGAAGTTGCAATCTCTTGAGGTGAATAAGCTGACTTATCAATATCCGAATTCTGAAAATGGCATAGAAGAGATCAGTTTTCGTCTGAAACGCGGACAATTTCTTGTGATTACGGGACGGATCGGATCAGGTAAATCAACGCTTGTACGAACACTTCTTGGACTGTTACCCAAACAAAAAGGGGACATTCACTGGAATGGAGCGGCTGTTGATCCAGCCACATTCCTGATGCCGCCTAGAGCCGCGTATACCCCTCAAGTGCCAAGATTGTTCAGTGATACGTTGAAAGAAAATATCGTCCAGGGCAAACAGGGTAACACCGAGCAAGCCCTTGAAAAAGCCATTCGTCTGGCTGTGATGGAGAAGGATATCAAACATCTGGATCAGGGGCTTGAGACCCCGGTTGGTCCCAGAGGGGTGATGCTGTCAGGCGGGCAGATTCAGCGCGCGGCCACAGGACGCATGTTAATGACGGAGGCGGACCTGTTTATCTTTGATGACCTGTCCAGTGCACTGGATGTGGAGACAGAACAACAAGTATGGGAAGGGCTGTTCCAAGAGCCGGATGTCACCTGCATTGCAGTTTCTCACCGCAGGGCAGCACTTTCCAAAGCAGATCACATTATCGTGATGAAAGATGGACGCATTGAAGCCGAGGGAAGTTTGGCCGAATTGCTTGCCACCAATGAAGAGATGCAGCTGCTGTGGCAAGGGGAACAAACCCCCGCCAAAGTTGGATAGCTTTGAAAATTTAGAAAAGATAATAAAAAAACAAAAAAGCCTTACAGACGCTCCTTGAAAGAGGACAGTCTGTAAGGCTTTTTATCGTTATAACGAGTGGAAAGATGGAATATTTTTATCTCATCATCTGAGCAATCAAGGAATACGCAATGATGACCAGGAAGATAATAGTGATATGGTTAATGGAGAAGATAAACATCCGTTTGGACCATTTCTCTGTTTCTTTCTTGTCAAAGGTAGCCACACTGAGAATGAGCCAAGCCAAGCTAACCAGAAATGCCACAATAGCGACAAACGGACTCATCGGCCAGAATAAAAAGCTGGAGATCAGTAACAGTACCAGATACACATTTGTCTGAATGTATGTCCGTCTGATGCCTTTAACAACGGGTAGCATGGGAACACCAGCAGCTTTGTATTCGTCAAAACGACGAATCGCAATCCCGTAGAAGTGAGGCATTTGCCATAAGAGCATCGTAACGACCAATGCCCAGATCTCAAAATGACCCAGTTCCGGTGAAATGGCTGCCCAACCGATGAGTGGAGGCACAGCACCCGAAAGACTTCCCACTTCCGTGTTGTAGATCGTTGTACGTTTGGTCCACATCGTGTAAGGGAACACGTAAAGCAACAGACCCAAAATACCAAATACAGCAGCGGATGGGGAAGCGATGTACAACATGATGCCCCCGATGATGGTGATTGCAATACCGAGAATTAGACCCGACTTGGTATCTACGCGTCCCGTAACGGTAGGACGTTTCTTCGTACGTTCCATGATCGCATCAATATCACGATCATACAAGTTGTTAAACACCCCTGCAGCTCCAATAATGAGAGAAGATCCAATAAAGGAAAGGATGATTGGTACAATATTAGCTAAGATTGAAGCATCAAATACATATAAAGCCAAACTTAAACCCGCAAACATGGCGATCAGGTTGGACTTGATGATTCCGATTTTGATCGTATCGAAGAATACTTTCGGAATCGAGCTATACTCCAGGCTGATATTGGTCTGTGAACCATTGTTCAATGTTTTCAAGAACTCACTTCCTATATCTATACTTATATATTATGTCGCTATTATACCATTCAATACACTATGTGATTTAATTAACGTTTTAGTATTTAAAATAATGTCATTTGATTGTGAACAATTTAAAAACAAGGTTGTTTTTAATTGTTAAATAATTATTTCTGTGTTACAGGAGAGAATCGAAAAATCCGGGTATAACAGTGATATAAAGTTTGTTCTTGTCATTGTAGTGTAAGTGTAAATAATCTTTTATTCAACTCACACAGATTGGATTGAAGAACGTAGTTAAAGATATATGTTGCAAAATGGTTAGGTTTTGTTTATTGTAGATATAAGATATCTTTAATAGTCTTTTTTAAAATGTGTTCTTGTAAATCTCCGATATTACTTTCTTAAGAGAAAGCGGAGGTTATTTTTAAAACTTAATTAGAGATATTAAATGTCTGGAAAGGGTGTATAGTATGAGTAATATGAATCAACTCTTGGATGTACTTATTATTGGTGGAGGACCAGCGGGGCTTAATGCAGCTCTAGTACTTGGCAGGGCCCGCAAGAACGTTGTGGTCATTGATGATGAGACACCGCGTAACTGGGTTACAAGGGAGACTCATGGGTTTGTGACAAGAGATGGGGCAAGTCCACGTGAATTCCGGAAAGCTGCCAAAGATCAGATTGCAGCGTATCCCTCAGTTCAATTTGCATCCGATACGGCAACTGCGATAACAGGTAGCGATGGTGATTTTGTAGTTAAGACTACTCAGGGGGCAAGTTATCGCACGAAAAAGATTTTGTTTGCGGTAGGCAAGAAAGACCTTCCCTTGGATATTAACGGATTAACAGAAGTTTACGGTAAAAGTGCGTTTGTGTGTCCATATTGTGATGGATGGGAGTTAAGAGACCAAGCGCTGGTCATCATCGTTAGTGGAGTTAACGCATTACATATGGCAAAAGTCATATCCGGCTGGACAGAACGTTATACGATCTGTACGAATGGATCAGATTCCTTAACCGATGAGCACCGTGAAGAGCTGAAGCAGCATCATGTTACTGTATTCGATGCACCGATTCAATCCATTAATTCTGAAGAAGGGATGGTACAGCAAGTTGTACTAAATGACGGTACAGCGATTCCTTGCACAGGAGTTTTCTTCCAACCGAAACTGTTTACCGGATCAGAACTGCCAAAGGCCATCGGTTGTGAAATTACAGAATCAGGAACGGTTATAGTTGATGCTTCAGGCAAAACATCTGTAGCGGGTGTATACAGTGCTGGTGATGCAGCATCCGAGATATATCAGGCAATCACGGCTGCGTCTCTGGGGGCATTGTCTGCGGTAAGCATTAATAATGAATTGAATTTCGAGAAGTGGGATGAGTCAAGACATCATTAGAATACATTAAAAAGCGTCATAGAATCATAACGTCATTGGTTCATACAGTAGGGGATTGCATATGCATTCCTCTATTTGTTGTTATTCAATTTAAACGTTGAACGGTTCAATTAAAAGTAATTCAGCCGGAAGAAAATTTGATATTAAATCAATTATGGTTTATTGTATTATCAAACGATACATATTACTATCATTTATATAATCTTCAAAGGAGAGATCACTTATGAATGAAAGCAGAGCAGCCATCATATGGCTAACGAATACCTTGCTCCACGGCGTAGAGATAAGAGGTGATCATCATGAGTGATGCAACTTACATTCCACAGCCCAAAATGTATGGGCCACTTGGCAATCTGCCCTTAATTGATAAAGATAAACCCACGCTGTCGCTAGGCGTTCTGGCTGAACAGCATGGACCGATATATCGACTTACCGTTCCCGGTTATTCCGGTTTAATCGTATCTGGACCAGATCTTGTCGCTGAGTTGTGCGATGTGTCCCGGTTTGACAAATATGTATACAATGAACTCGAAAATGTACGTGCCTTTGGAGGCGATGGTTTATTTACAAGCAGAACATCGGAGCCCAATTGGAAAAAGGCCCACAACATTCTGCTTCCCACCTTCAGCAAACAGGCCATGAAAGGTTATCATCCGATGATGGTTGATATTGCCGAACAGTTGATCAACAAATGGGCACGCCTCAATTCCAACGATACGATTGATGTTGCGGACGATATGACACGCCTTACGTTGGATACCATTGGACTATGTGGATTCAATTATCGATTTAACAGTTTTTACAGACAGGATCACAGTCCTTTTATTGAAAGCATGGTTCGGGCATTAAATGAAGCTATGCAAAAGAGCTCACGTTTGAAAATTCAGAATCTGCTTATGGTGAAAACCAAACGACAGTTCCAAGCGGATATTCAGACGATGTTCTCTCTGGTAGATCAGATTATAGAGGAACGTAAAGCGAGTTCAGCACCCGAAGAGGTCGACTTGCTCGCACGTATGTTGAATGGCAAAGATCCGGAGACTGGCGAAATGTTGGATGATGAGAACATCCGTTATCAGATTATTACGTTTCTCATTGCCGGACATGAAACCACGAGTGGTCTATTATCTTTTGCTCTTTACTTTCTACTGAAAAATCCGGAATCGCTTCAAAAGGCGTATGACGAGGTGGATCAGATATTGGTCAGTGACTCACCGCAGTACGAGGAAATTCTTCAGCTTCCATACATTCGCATGATTCTCAGTGAATCGTTACGTCTCTGGCCAACCGCTCCGGGATTTGACGTATATGCGAAAGAAGACACCGTCATAGGTGGCAAATACCCCTTGAAGAAAGGCGAAAGTTGCAGTATTCTCCTGCCCCAGCTACACCGTGACAGAGAGGCATGGGGAGAGGATGCAGAGCTTTTCCGTCCAGAGCGATTTGAAGATACGGCGAAAGTGCCTCATCATGCGTATAAACCTTTTGGTAATGGGGAGAGAGCGTGTATCGGGATGCAGTTTGCTTTATATGAAGCAACACTTGTGCTTGGCATGGTCCTTAAACATTTTGAACTGATCGATTATAGCAACTATGAGTTGGATGTTAAACAGACGCTGACATTGAAGCCGGGAGACTTCCGGATTCAGGTGAAAGCCCGCGTGGCTTCGCAAACAAGGAATAAGTCGACGGTATCTGCGAAAGAGAAACCTGCTCCTGTTGTTCATAAAAATGTAGCAAGTGATAGCCAGACGAGAGAAATGTTGTCCGTTGAAGCAGACGGTAACCCATCGCTCCTGGTGTTATATGGTTCCAATCTGGGAACGGCAGAAGGCATTGCCCGAGAGCTTGCGGAGAAAGGCCATTCTTATGGAATCCCAAGTGAAGCAGCCCCTCTGAATGAGTGGGTTGGCCGCATTCCCCGCCAAGGTGTCGTTCTCATCGTCACTGCTTCGTATAACGGAAAACCTCCGCAAAATGCTACGGCATTTGTAGAATGGTTAAAGGGAGCAGAGTCAGAGGAAGCAAGGGATGTAAATTATACCGTTCTGGGCTGTGGAGATCGGAGTTGGTCCGGGACGTACCAGAGCATTCCTCGATTAATAGATGAGAGGCTTGAAGAATTGGGAGGTAAAAGACTGTTATCCCGTGGAGAAGCCGATGCTGGAGGTGATATGGAGAAACAAGTCGAGGCGTGGCAGCAGATGTTGTGGCCACAGGTGTTGAGTGTCTTGGGGATTAGCGAGGAAGCAATCAAATCCTCCAAGCCAAGCGCCAGCAGACTTCAAATGGAGTTTGTCCGCGAGAAAACGGATAGGCCACTTGCACGAACTTATGATGCCAGCTATGCCACGGTTGTAGTTAATAAAGAGCTTCAGGCGCTGGGAAGTGGAAGAAGCACACGTCACATCGAAGTGTTATTGCCTGAAGGCATGAGTTATAGAGAAGGTGACCATCTCGGCGTGTTGCCTAGTAATCAGAAGCAGAATGTGGATCGGATACTCAGTCGGTTCGGACTACGTGGGGATACTCCGATCCAATTAACTTCGGACGTCAGCCATCTTACACACCTACCACTGAACAGACCCGTCAAGATTCATGAGTTGCTCGCTTATTGTGTGGAATTGCAGACACCAGTCTCCAGAACACAGTTGCAGGAGTTAGCTAATCATACGGTATGTCCACCTCATAAGCGTGAACTGGAAGGTATGTTGGACGAAAACAGCTACAGGGATGATATTCTTGCCAATCGTATCACCATGTTGGACCTGCTAGAAAAGTATGAGGCGTGTGAGCTGCCATTCGAAAGGTTCCTTGAACTATTGCCTCCGCTTAAGCCCAGATATTATTCAATATCCAGCTCGCCAAGCCTGAATTTCGAGCAAGCGAGTATAACCGTATCGGTAGTAAGAGAACCTGCATGGAGTGGTAAGGGCGAATATCTGGGAGTTGCTTCATCGTACCTTGCCGGTTGTCCATCCGGAGAACGTATTCTGATGTTTGTACGTACGCCGGAATCCGAATTTTGTTTGCCGAAAGAGGCTGACGTACCCATGATCATGGTGGGACCGGGGACGGGTGTTGCGCCGTTCAGAGGTTTCCTTCAGGCGAGAGCGGTCATGAAACAGAGAGGTTTGCCACTGAGTGATGCGCATTTGTTCTTTGGTTGCAGGAATGATTCAGATTTCATATATCGTCAAGAGCTTGAACAATACGAGCGAGAAGGGATCGTTAAACTACACACTGCTTTTTCTCGTGCGGATGGCAAGCCCAAAACGTATGTACAGCATCTGATGAAGGAGAATTCCGAACAGTTGATTCACATGCTGATGAGCAAAGGAAAACTCTACGTATGCGGGGATGGAAGCCAGATGGCCCCTGCGGTAGAAGAGACTTTGCAACAAGCGTATCAGAAGGTGCAGGGAGCAACGGTGCAGCAAGCGAAGGACTGGCTCATTCAGCTTCAGGCCGAAGGACGCTACGTGCAAGACGTGTGGGCAGGTAATAAACGAACAGGTGAAACTCCTAAAACTGTGCATGAGGAGGTACATTAAGACGGAGATGACTCCAATATCTACTAATATACAGTCCTTAATATACTCAAGCTAACAAACAGCCGCTTAATCTGGAGCTTTGTCTCCAAATTAGCGGCTGTTATCATGATCTGACCATGAGCCGTCGCTCGGTTCATTTTCTCACTCCTGAACTGTTAGCGTTTACATTAAAATTTGAAATAAAAATGATTGACAGTCCTTATCTGAACGAGTTTAATTATATAGACCGATTGTTATAATTATTTGAAGGAAGTGGCTTTCGTTGAGTGAAAAGTCTAATGCTAGAGAGTCTATTGTCAGCACAGCAGCGAGACTGTTTTTTTCACAAGGATATCATGCGACCGGTCTGAATCAGATCATCAAAGAGAGTAGTACGCCGAAAGGGTCGTTGTATCATTATTTCCCGCAAGGCAAGGAAGAGCTCGCGCACGAGTGTATTCAAAAAGCCAATGAACATATCTTGCAGACATTTGAGAAAACATTTGCAGCCCACGACAATACGGGGGATGCCATTCAGAGATTTATTCATGATTTGGCTCATGAAACAGAAGCAGCCGGGTTTACCGGATTTCTGCCATTCAGCTTCTGGGCAGCTGTGGAGACATCGTGTATTAGTCAGCAGTTGCGTATTGCATGTCAGGGTGTATTTGCAGATTGGCAGGATGTCATTAAGAAACATCTGATTCTGGATGGCGTTGGTGAAGAGAAGGCGCGGGAGACGGCACTTCTGATCATTTCTTTGATGGAGGGAGCACTGATTATCAGCCTGACGAATCAGGATAAACAGCCTCTGCTGACGGCTGCTGAGTATTTGTCGGTTGTGACGAAGAACGCCAAACAGATTCAATAATTTATACCAAGAGACAGAGAAAAAGAAAGTTTGATACGTTTGAGGAGGATGGGATCGTGGAGGTTTCCATGAAGGCTGATTCTGCACAGAATCAACAAGAAACAAAGCAATACAAGGTATTTCCGATTTTGTTCGCAATGCTGCTGAGCGGCTTTATTGGTCTGTTTGGAGAAACGGCATTAAACGTGGCATTGACGCCACTTATGGCTCTACTGGAAGTAGGTCCTACAACGATTCAATGGTTAACTACAGGTTACTTGCTTGTGTTGGGAATCCTGGTACCGGTATCCGGTATGCTGTTGCAGTGGTTTACCACAAGACAGTTGTTTACAACATCTTTGATTTTCTCGATTGCAGGAACATTTGTTGCTGCACTTGCACCTAGCTTCGAAATTCTGTTAGTGGCACGGGTACTGCAGGCGATAGGTACAGCGCTCTTGTTGCCACTGATGTTTAACACCATATTGGTTATTTTCCCGATTGAAAAACGTGGTGCTGCCATGGGATTGATTGGTTTGGTTATCATGTTTGCACCAGCAAGTGGTCCGAGTATCTCCGGTCTGATTCTGGCTAATCTGAGCTGGCATTGGATTTTCTGGATCTCCTTGCCGTTCTTCATTATCTCACTGGTATGCGGCTTGTTGTTCTTGCCAAATATTTCGAAATTGACCAAGCCCAAAATTGACGTACTGTCCATTATCCTTTCTACCCTTGGTTTTGGTGGTATCGTATACGGCTTCAGTAGTGCAGGGGGACATGGAGAAACTGGCGGAGGCTGGACGAGTCCGGTCGTTGTTGCCACTCTCGTTATTGGTGTGTTGTCCTTGCTGTTATTCAGTATCCGTCAGTTGAGAATGAAACAGCCAATGATGGATTTGCGAGCGTTCAAATATCCGATGTTTACGATTGGCTTGATCCTGATATTCATCTGTATGATGATGATGCTGTCATCCATGCTGATCCTGCCAATGTATCTGCAACAAGGTATGGCCGTTACAGCGTTAACTGCCGGACTGGTTCTATTGCCGGGTAGTCTGCTGAATGGTTTACTGTCTCCGGTCATGGGCCGACTGTTTGACAAGTTTGGTCCGAAGTGGCTTGTGATTATTGGTCTGGCTGTCGTAACGGTTGTACTCTTCATGTACACTGGAATTACACCTACAACAACACTGGCCAAAATTATTACGCTGCATGTGTTCATGATGGTCGGAATCTCGATGATTATGATGCCTGCACAGACGAATGGTCTGAACCAATTGCCACGTGAGTATTATCCTCACGGTACTGCCATCATGAATACGTTGCAACAGGTATCCGGAGCGATCGGTACGGCTGTTGCGGTAAGTATACTGAGCGCAGGACAATCCCGCTTTTTGAGCGGAGTGGCGAACCCGGAAAGTCCAGAAAATCAACTGGCAGGTTTCACGTCAGGTGTACAGAATGCGTTTGTATTCGCATTAGTTCTGTCGATTATCGGTCTGATTACTTCACTCTTCGTGAAACGGGTCAAAGTAGGATCAACGCCAGGACAACAAGGTCCTATGCATTAATCCATTAACTAACAATAATAATTAGATATTGTATAAGAGCGATGTATCCTTAACTTTAGGGACGCATCGCTTTTTTGCGTATTTATTCTATCTTTTTTGGTGTTGACGTGAAACGGGTTACAGCCTTTAGAGTAAAAATGTAGCCGGAATACAGCGGTTTAAAGAATGAATTTCAGAGCAAATACTTCATGTTCCGGCAAAATTGTATATGTTCATACTAATATAAAAGGGTAATATAGAATGTAATAGTACAATTTTTAACCAATTCGAAAACGGTTTATATTTTATTTTTAATCAAGGAGACTTCATTATGATCATCATCAATCCCATTGGTAATAACATTGAACAGATGCTGTTGCACTACGAAAAAAACGGCCATCTCACTCTACAGGCATCGCTTATTAGTAATAGCTCGGTTGTATATAGATTGCAAGACTATTGTCTCAAGGTATATGCTTCACGGGCAAGATTGGATGGGGAGATGGAAAGTGAGGCACTTAGGGCATTGCAGAGTAATTCTTATGCACCTAAATTGTATGCGTATTCACCAGGGGAGTACACCCTGACAGAGTGGATTGAAGCATACAAACTGAAAGAGTACCGTGTAACCTATGGACACATTCCTCCCAACTTGATATACGATATGTTTACGACGGAACTTCAGCAGATTCATGCTGGATATTGGGACTGGGATGTCATCCGATATGAGAATTTACTCTGGACCAAGACAGGTGATGTGAAGAGAATGAACTTTTGGTTGTGTGAGCCTGTAAACTCCAGACGTGAGAACTTATATAACCAGGTCATTCGAAGAATTGATAACATCTACAATGGCGATTGTACCGAAATGGAGGCGATGAAACAGTACTTTTATCGTCACCAGTTGACTTCATTAGAGATCGAACAAGCTTTCAGCGATTTCAGGTCCCAACGGCCAAGACTGGCGATAGCACAATAAATCACATAAAAGAAACCCCAAAGATATTAGAGAATCTTTGGGGTTTCTTTTATGATATAACATAGCCTTACTTTAGCAGGTTGTACGTTACTTCTTCACCAGGGCCAATATCTCATCCGCAACGATATCAGGGCGATATTGATGGATGTAATGATCGGTATCTTTAATGGTTACCTGTTTAGAATCATCTGACCAGGATTTGAACTCTACTTGGGATTTATCCCATTCGGGTTCACTTGCACCAAGGTAATCAGCCGTCAGTATGGTGAGTGGAAACGGTAAGGTTTGCTTGTGATTTACAACCACTTTGGCATTGGCAGCTATCTCACGTAATTCATCCAACGTGTTCACATTACCATAGTTGTGCAACAGCGCAGTTGTATCCAATTTTTTCAGATCATCGGGTTCAAGTTTCAGTTCATTACGATTGGCATTAGAAGTTTCGACAACCATATCAGATTGCATGGAGAGGCGGAATAGTCCGGTTTGGATACGGAATTTATTCGCAAAACCACCAATTGTGTCTGCCAAAGAGTCATCGTCATTCGAATAATATTCGGGGCTTCCGCCATCAATCATAACGATACCCTTGACGAGATCCGGGTATTTTTGTGCGAAACGGATGGTTTCCAGCGAGCCGAGCGAATGTCCAACCAATACATAAGGTGGCTTCTGTCCAGATACCTGCAACAACTCGTGTAATTCTTCAGCTACGGTATCGACATCACGTTTCTTATCGGTCTGATCACTATATCCATAGCCAAATCGGTCATATACAGCGAATTTTGTGTTGGGAGCAAGCTTTTCATATAATGGATAATAATCTACATAGGGATTAGCGGTCCCCCAGCCGGAGGCGAGTACTACCGTTACATCGCCTTCTCCACCAGTATATAGATGCATATTGTCTCCATGGACTTCGTACAGCTTACCAGGGGGGTCGAGTGTTTTGGCATCCTGCCTTAGACCCACTTGTTGGTAGATCACGCCAGTACCCAGAAGCAACAGAACTATCGCCAGGTCAAATATCAAAAACTTAACTAATCTTTTGCGCCATTTCTTCATGTTCTCTCACATACTCTCCATGTATTTTCTCTATCATATATGCCCAATCTTATAGGAGAGAAAACAGAGTCTTAATTCTATCTTAATTGAGTTTATTTCCGATCATGGGGAATGGGCGTGTTCTAGTGAAAATTGTATATCAACGGCCAATGAATTAATATATAGCTACGATATAAGTTGAACTAAAGAATATTTACACTGCTCACTCCGATGACAGAATAACCTTCCGATCGCTGTTATCCCCAGATTTTTTTGATTCACTTTTATAAAGGTGAAAATCTGGTGATAAAGGCGAACGCTCCGCTTCTTCAGGTTATTTCTGTCCTCTACGTTCTAGTGTTAATGTGTAGTTCAACTGATATAGTTGAATATATCTTAATCAAATGTTGAACCATAGATTGATTATATAGAACAGAAGGTATGTATAATGACAAAATACGAAAATCAGCTTCCAACATCAGCAGGCATGAACTTCAAGTCTTTGATCAGTATATTGAGAGATTCCATGCGTGGCAATGTAGAGCGGAGGCCAACTGGCACGATGCCTATGGAGATATGTGAACCTGCTGAAACCTTCAGTGCATCCGATAATCCACAGGTTACATGGTTCGGACATTCGGCTTTTTTACTCGAAATTGAAGGGCACAGACTGCTCTTTGATCCGATGCTGGGCAATCGTCCATCTCCCGTATCCTGGGTGGGTACCAAACGTTACAGCACCAATCTACCGATTCAACCGGAGGATTTCCCAACGCTGGATGCAATCATTATATCGCATGACCATTATGATCATCTGGATTATGACTCCATTCGCAGATTGAAGGATAAAACAAAGCGATTTATCGTACCGCTTGGGGTACGTCGTCGTCTGATTCAACTGGGTGTGCCTTCGGAACAGATTACCGAACATAACTGGTGGGATGAGTTATCCTTCAAAGGTTTAACATTCGCTTGCACGCCAGCAAGACATTTCTCTGGCAGAGGATTATTCGACCGTAATTCTACTTTATGGTGTTCGTGGGTTATCGCTGGACAACATACGAAGGTGTTCTTTAGTGGGGACAGCGGATACGGTCCTCATTTCAAGGAAATTGGCAGTAAATATGGTCCATTTGACCTGACCTTGATGGAGTGTGGGCAATATGACGAGCGTTGGTCCAACATTCACATGATGCCGGAAGAAACAGTGCAAGCACACTTGGATGTAGGGGGTAAGTTGCTTATTCCGATTCATTGGGCCGCATTTACGCTTGCCTATCATGCCTGGAATGAACCAGTCGAACGGATTACGAAGGCTGCACATGCTTTGAATGTTAAGATTGCAACTCCCAAAATCGGCGAGAAGGTTGTGCTTCATACGGAGGATTATCCTACACATCCATGGTGGAGACCGGAATTAGGATAAAAAAATAAAAGCGTTCAGCTCATTGAATGAGTGGACGCTTTTTCTATTGCATTTTACATCAGTATTGATAGTGCACTGTAAATTAACAACATACCCATGACGATATTAACAGGACGCTCGTATCTTAATAAAAAGCTCTGGAATAACATGCCACCGAACGCCCAGGTCATATTGGCACTAATACCGATGAAGGTGAGCAGCAAGGAAAATACAATTAAATGAACATGGGACTGCCCAAGAGGCAGAACAAAAACGGATATGGCAGTAAGCCCATACAGAATGACTTTGGGATTGATGAATTGCAGGGTGAACCCAAATAGAAATGAATAATGATTGACCTTGTTTTCTTGCGAATCTGCAGGTTTACTTCGCATGATTTTGAGAGCCAGATAGAGCATATACACACACCCTAACACGTTCAATAAGGGTGCGATCCTGGGAATATATTGATGAAGAATAAGGTTGAAATAACTGGACAGAAACATAATAAGCAGGCAGCCGGTTGCAACTCCACTAATAAAAGGAAGGGTCTTGAGGAACCCCTGATTTCTGGCATGCGTCATGGAAATGATGTTGTTGGGTCCGGGTGTAAATGAAGCAATGATGGCATAGGTCACTAAAGGTATAATGTTCATGGTTCCTCCACGTCTTCTTAGTTGTGTGATATAATGACCTGAAATGTACGTTATAGCGTACGGTCTTTATTATTGTACAATATGTGCGTTATATAGCACAACAAAATTATGAAATGAGGAGGATGGATTTTTGAAAAACATTAATAGTATTCTTGCTCAGAACCTGAAACAGCTTAGGGAACAAAGAAAACTCAGTCTGGACAAGGTCGCCGAAATGTCTGGTATTAGCAAGACCATGCTTGGTCAGATTGAACGTGGTGAATCCAATCCATCCATTGCAACCGTATGGAAGATTGCTAATGGCCTGAAAACCTCCTTTACTGCTTTGATTCACGAGCCGAAGTCAGATACGACCGTTGTAACGGGCGATGATATTCAAGTGTTGATGGAAGATGAGGGCAGGGTTCGAATATATCCGCATTTTCCTTTTGAAGAAGGACGCCGCTTTGAAATGTACATGATGGAGATGGACCCCAAGTCTGAGTTGAAAGCTGAACCGCATATCGAAGGTACGGAAGAGTTTATTACGGTCTTTGAAGGTGAAGTTACGATTAGAGTAGGGGCGGAAGATTATACGGTGAGTTCAGGGGAGTCGATCCGTTTTGGAGCGGACAAGCCTCACGCCTACGTTAACTCCGGTGCTAAGACGAACAAATTCAACATGGTCATTCATTATTCGAAGTGAGATGCAAAGATCCATCTGTGAATGTAACGAACGATGAACGAATAAATGCATACATGAAAGGAATGACAATAAAGCAACCTGATGTAATGAACTGCAACTCCCTCGTTAGTCGTGTCTCACAAAGGGTTCAGTTCAAAACATTGGCTGCTTTATTGATGTGTGCACTATGGAGCCCCCAACCTCTAGCGAAGGGGACTCTAACTTATGGCTTTTCTTTAGCCTGACGCTGTATTTCCTTGGCTGTTAAAGCTTTATCATATACTTTTACATTATCCAAGCTGCCTTTGTAGAACGGATCAGACGCATAACGACTCTTGCCTACATAAGCTTCCGTTACCTGCAGATCTTTCGGGTTAAAAGTCATCTCAGAGCTGCTTGCAACCGATGTACCATTCACATACAGAGTACCCACATCACCCTGAAGGGTTACAGCGACATGAACCCACTCTTTGGAAGGCAGTGGATTTGCTGCAATCAGGCTCTGATCCCGTCCCTCATTATGAATGGTGAATTGTAATGCTCCATTATGCTGGGAGGGCGTGAGGAACATATGCCTCGTTAAACCATTTCCAAAGTCGAAAATACGCTGCCAGGACCCGCCGCCATCCCAATTGACCCAGGCGCTAAACGTGAAATCCGTTGTATCTGTAATGAGTCCAGGTAACTGAATGTAACTGTCTGTCCCATTGAATGTAGCAGCCTGATTTTTGCCACTAGCAGCAGAACTGACCACGTTAAAGGCTTGTCCGTGATATTCGTTTTTGCTGTAATCCTGTGCGACTTTGCCAATTTTCTTGTGTTCAAAAGTATACTCACCGAGCAATGGGCTTACCGCTTGCTGTGGAATGATAACGTTAAACGTTTTGGAGCTTACCGCAGTTCCTTTACGAATCGTTGCGGTTAATTTCACTTTGGCATCGCCCTTACCGGCGCGAGGTCGCTGTACTACACCTGTAGTGGATAGAACCGAAGCATTGGAGCTTTTCCACGTAATCTCTGCATCACTTGTTCCCTTGGTAGGCAGAGATAGGTTGAAGAACACATGATCCGTACTGCTAATGCTCAGATCCTTCTTTACCGCATCTACAATGTCCTGATCACTCCGTTCAACACTTTGACTTCCCCAGATGGCAATCCCGGAGGAGGAGAGGGCGCTAAAGGTCAGAACCGTACTTTGAGATTCTGAATTCCATTCATGTGTGAAAACGCCTTTGTACACAACGTTATTCGATGTGATCTGAACCTTGTTGTCTGCGCCAAGACTCCATGTTCCTGTCACGGCACCATGAATCTGCCCATCTGCCGTGAACTGAACCGTCTGGGATGGCTTGATGTCCGCCGTGATGTCCTTACCATGATTCACCCATTGGTACTGACCAGCGATATCCTGAGTTGTCAGTTGCGTTGTATCCTCTCCCAAAGCCGCATAGCGATATGGAGAAACAACGGGCCAACCATCTGCATTCATCTGCATCTCATGCACGCGAACTTCATGCTCTTCGCCACGCCCAGGAAAGCGAGTATGGAAGATGAGAAATTGTTTTCCAGTCTCCGGATCAACATAAGCAGAGTTATGCCCTGGCGATACGTAACCGCTACCTATGCCTGTGCCCGGATCACCGATCTGTCTCTCGAACAGGAAGTTCCCCATTAATTTGACTCCAAAAGGCTCAATAGAACGATCATCAAACAACGGTTTATCCTTGTCCGCTTTAACGTTGATCATATCGTTTCCTTCCGCATCGAGGAAAGGTCCATCCGGTGTTTGGGAGCGAGCAACACGAATGTTGTATCCTCCATCAGCACCTAGTCCACCGTAAGACAGGTACAGATAATAATAATCGGTTTCGGGACTGTAGAGCATATAAGGTGCTTCAATACGACTATGATTGCCTCCGGTCAGCTTTTTGCCATAACCTTGATTCGGCAGTGGTTTACCTGTCGTTGCATTCATCTCCAGAATGAAAATCCCTCCGGAATACGAGCCATACACCATCCATAACTTGCCGTTTTTATCATAAAAGACATCCGGATCGACCACATTGGGATGAATCGTTGCATCGTAAATGGTACCATCCTCACTAATCTGATCCCACATGCCGGATTTCAACAGAATGCCTTGATCCTTATAAGGGCCTTCGATATTGTCTGCGACAGCAATGCCGAGCGCTGATCGCGGAGAGTCCCCTTTACAAGCATTGTAGTACATATAAAATTTGCCGTCCGCCAATTGAATGACATCTGCTGCCCATAACGTATCCGTCTGCGCCCATTCCAGCGCTTCAGCGAATTCCTTGGTTACATTGGGGACAACAGGGTTGTTATCTGTAACGCCGGAGGCGACCAGATCCCAGTTCAGAAAGTCTTTGGACTTAGCCACTTGCAGATGTGAACCAAAAATATAAAACGTATCATCCACCTTAATGACAGAAGGGTCATGAACGGAAACATTTTTAAATGTTGGAGCAGGATTAGCGATAGGTGTGGTGGAACTCTGCGAGTTACCCACGGTTGCCCCTGAACCATTTGCGAACACCGATACCGGTGCCAAAGTTGTTGCAGTAAGTAAAGTGGTGCTTAGTACAGAAATGTTAAGTACGCGAACCCAATAACGTTTCATACGTTTCCCCTTTCCTATTTCCCGGAATGAAAAATCAACCGATACTTGGCAGCACACGATAAAAGGTTCGGCAGACCTCCTTTAAGTATTTCATTATATCAAGCGCTTTCATTTGTTATATTATCAATTGATTTATATGTTTGTAAACCATAAATGTAATGTTTATAAGAGTAAAATGAAAAATAAATAAGAGATGGGAAGAGCCGATAAAGGTCATTACATTCAAATAAACCAGTTGTCTTTCTCAAATTTAGGATTGAAATGGGGATCGATGATGCGATATTATTACGTTTAAGAAATGTATTTAACTATTTATCAATCATTTTATATTAATGCGAATCAAAAGCGTGAACCGACAATTCCCAACTACATAGGAGGTAAGAACATGAGCACATATCAAAATCAATTAATTGCACAATACACGTTTGAAGATACCGTTCAGATCGGGAAGGACAGCTCCGGTAAGGGCCATGATGGTATAACCAAAGGCGAGATCCCGCCTGTGATATCCGAATTGAAAGGCAGAACGGCGGTGACTTTCAACGGGGGAGCGAATGGAACTTCTTATCTGCAATTACCCTCGAATCTGCTTCGTGATGTAAGCGATAACACGGGAATCACGATTGCCACTTGGGTGTTTCTGGGCAAGGGGTCTAATGTGTGGGAACGCATTTTTGACTTTGGCAAAGGGGAGAAGGGGCCGTATTTGTTTCTGACACGTCAGCTCTTGGGAACGTTATATGCCGGCGATAATCTGGTTGTCCACCCAAGTGGAGGAGTTGCAAGTGGAGAATGGTTGCATATTGCACTCACCGTGGCAGGCAGCCAAGGGGGAACGTTGAGCAGTGCGGGTCCAATTGTGTATGTGAATGGGGAGAAGGCCGCAGACGGTTCAATCAGTCAGACGTCCAGCGGCAATTATGCCAAATTGCGCGAATGGTTTGATACGTTCACTGATCCTGAGAATTATAGCCAGAATTATATTGGACGTTCCCAGTATGCAGCGGATGTGGATTTTGCAGGTTCGTTATCCGACTTTCGGATCTATGGGGCAGCACTCACCATGGATGAAGTCATTGAAGTGATGTGTGAGTCACTGACAGATGAAGCGATTGTGAAGCTTGCGGCGGACAAGTACTTGTCCTTCCCCAACCGAATCATCACCAAGGATGTATCATTACCTGCAGACTTGCTGGGTGGTAAAGTGTCTGTTGAATGGAGCTCCAGTAAGCCGGAAGTCTTGTCCGAGAGCGGGGAAGTTCAGATGATCACATCAGCACAAGAGGTTACGCTCCGTGCGCTTCTGAACAGAGGTGATCGTAAGCTGAGCCAAAGCTTTGACGTGTCTGTTGTGCCAGCGCATCTCCCGCCTTACACGGTCACTATCCATGGAGATCAGAAGGTGGCGGATATCAGTGAAGTCATGTATGGACTTTTCTACGAGGATATTAACAACGCGGCAGATGGCGGAATCTATGCAGAGCTTGTTCAGAATCGATCATTTGAGTCTTTTGCATTTGATACGTACTCGCATGACTCTGGAGAATGTGGTTGTTCGACAGGTCGAAATCGTGAACCTTTGTTTGCCTGGTCAGGCGACACCGAGAAAATGCGCGTACAGCATACGGATGGACTAAACGTTCATTTTAACGTGGAAGACCCTGAAGTAAATGCTTATTATGTAACGGTTCAGGATGGGGCTACGATTCGGAATCGTGGATTCTCAGACTCCAACCAGCATTGTGCCATGTCCATCAAGCAGGGTGAATCATATGACTTTACCGTATGGGCAAAAGCAGAATCGGCAGGAACGATCACTGTTCAATTGCAGGATGGAAGTGACACTTCCATCAGTGATTCGGTAACGCTGCATGTTGAAGGTGGGAACACATGGAAGAAATACGGTTTGTCTCTGATCGGAACGGAGACTGTACTTGGTCAACTGGCACTTACGTTTGCAGGTGACATCTCCATCGATATGGTGTCCCTAGTCCCTCAGAATGTATGGGGAGCTGATCCGACAGAAGAGGGAATATCGGCTACGGCACATGCTAACTACACAGGTAACCCGAACTATCGATTGAGAAAAGATCTAATCCAGGCACTCGCAGATCTGCATCCGAAGTTCCTGCGTTTTCCGGGAGGATGTATCTCGGAGGGATCTTTTATCTGGGATAACGTATATGACTGGAAGGATTCTGTGGGTCCGGTTGAGCTCCGCAAAGAAAATTATAATGTCTGGGGTTACATGATGACGATGGGCCTCGGTTATATGGAGTACTTCCAACTGGCGGAAGATCTCAATGCCGCTCCGGTTCCAGTCATGGCTTGCGGTGTGTTGTGTCAGGCGCGCTCGGACTATGCTCACCCTGCGGGTGGCGCTTTAAGGGATTATTATATCCGCAACTTTACAGATCTGATTGACTTTGCGCTCAGTACAGACTTTGAACACAACGAATGGGCGGCTGTACGAAGCCAGATGGGCCATCCTGAACCGTTTGATCTTCGTTATCTGGGCGTAGGCAATGAGAACTGGGGCACTGAATTTTTTGCCAACTTTGAAGTATTCAAACGTTCAATAGATGACTACATGAAACGGAACTATCCTGATCATGAGTTGCACATTATCTCGACGGTTGGTGCTCAGGCGGATGATGATGCGTACCAGGAAGGATGGAAATTCCTCAGCGGAAACCTCACCGGATCAGCTCAGGTTGCTTTTGCAGATGGCACAGAGGTGATTGAGGAGACGGTAACCTGGTATGAAAACCAGGACAATTATATGGACACCATTGCGGATGAGCACTACTACCGCTCCAATGAATATTTGCTGAATAACGCGGATCGATACAACTACTATGACCGGGCTTATCTTGAAGATGGAAGTATCGATTGGAAAGAAACATCCAAAGTATTTGTTGGAGAATATGCTTCCACGGACAAAAACACGCTGGCAGGTGCGGTCGCAGAAGCTGCGATCATGACTGGATTTGAAAATAACGCGGATGTTGTTCGTTTGGCTGCCTATGCGCCATTGTTCAACAAGGTATTGACGGATGGTACTTACCGCTGGACGCCAGACTGCATCTGGTTTGATGATGAAAAAGTATGGTATACACCGAATTATTATGTACAGCAGCTTTTTGCAAAATATGTAGGGGATCAGGTGCTTGAGACTTCATTCTCCACCTATAGCAAAGGCAAACCGTTGAATCTCATTCCTCGTGGAGGTATCGAGATTGCAACAGGTCATGCAGACATCGTGGTGAAACGAGTTACAGTGACGTCCAATGTGGATGGCAGTTTGATGTTTGATGAAGATTTCAGGGAACGTACAGAGCCTAGTGAGGTATGGAGACAGATTCCTGGATCGGAAGGATATACATTAACCCCAGGGAAAGGGCTCATTTTGAAGGCACAATCAAGTGGATTGAATGGATTGTACCTGCTGAATGACGAATGGACCAACTACAAAGTTCACGTTGAGGCTGAAAGAATTTCAGGTGAGGATGGTTTTTACATCGGTGTGGGACTGACGGATATCTCGCCTGAGAACAAGGATGTCATTGAGTACGCGATCAGTTACGGGGGAAATGCCACAGGATTGAAGGTGTACAAACAAGGGATCGAAGGATACACCTTGGGAGATTATTCATCCAGTTCGGCAGCAGGTAACCTGAGAGCGGCCAACTATGAACCACTCGAGAATGGAACCCATTATACAATCACGGTTAACTATGGTGGAGATACAGGAAAGAATCTGGTTTGCTCCTATACAGACGGACGTAATACCAGCAAGGTTCTGGATTACAAGCTGGAAGCTTACAACCGGGAAGTATTCCACTCTGTTACGAAGGACACAGGGCATGTGTATGTGAAACTGGTGAATGCAGATGGTGTGGATAAATCAACCCGGATTTGCCTTCAGGATCTGAAGGTGGATGCTTCAGCCAGACTGATCACACTTACTGGAGAGGATCATTTGGTGCATATTCCGAATGTGAATCAGAAGAATGATGAGAAAGTGGTTCCCCAAGAACAGGAGATTACACTGTCGGATACATCGGTGGTCGTTAACTTAACAGCTCATTCAGTGAATGTATTGGTGATGGATATTCTGAATTAAATTCATATCGTGAACAAGAGACCGCGTTTATCGCGGTTTTTTGGCGTTCCAGGGGTGAGAGTCAACAAAAGATACCCAAAGTAAATAGCCCACACTATTGCCGTGATCTGGCTGCTCCTATAATAAATGTTGAAGGAGGAGTCAGCTTATGCGTTCCAACTACAAACAATTTATCCGAAACGTTCCGCTTCATCTCATGATTCTGCCTGGCCTGCTCATTATTATTCTATTCGGTTACATTCCGATGGCGGGGCTCTCTATTGCCTTTCAGAATTTCTCTCCCATTGCCGGATTCAAAAATATGAATTGGGTGGGTTTGGACAATTTCAGGTACCTGTTCGATCTACCGGGGTTCTCGCAGGTTGTATGGAATACGGTATTTATATCAACGATGAAAATTGTGTCCGGCTTGGTAATTCCCGTACTTGTGGCCTTATTGCTCAATGAGGTTCGCAAGACAGGATTTAAACGAACGATCCAGACCGTGATCTATATGCCTCATTTTTTCTCATGGGTTATTCTGGCGGGAATCATCGTGGATGTGTTATCTCCAAGCACCGGTATCGTTAATATGTTGCTGAAAGCCGTAGGGATTGACCCAATTCAATTCCTGGCCAGTAACGAGTGGTTCCCTTACATACTTGTCATCACAGACCAATGGAAAGAATTTGGATTTGGGACCATTATCTATCTGGCTGCCCTCACGAATATTGATAAATCTCTGTATGAGGCCTCTGTTATGGATGGTGCAGGAAGATGGAAACAGACATGGCATATTACACTGCCAGGCATTCGCCCGATCGTGATTTTGATGGTAACGCTTAGTCTGGGAAACGTACTTAATGGTGGCTTTGACCAAGTGTTCAACCTCTATAACCCATTGGTATATGAATCAGGAGATATCCTGGATACGATGATCTACCGGATCGGATTGCAGGATGCACAGTATTCCGTATCGACAGCGTTGGGTCTAATCAAATCCGTCGTGTCTTTCATTTTTATCGGACTTGGTTATTTCTTGGCCTATCGGTTCGCGAATTATCGGATATTCTAGAAAGGAGGCAGAGTCATGCACCATGCTTCAAGAGCCTATCGGTGGTTCCTAGGGTTTAACTACGTCATCCTGACGATTCTTGCCTTGTTGTGCCTGTTCCCGATTGTGAATATATTAGCGATTTCATTTAGTTCGAGTGATGCGGTCAAAGCGGGCAGTGTCACATTCTGGCCTGTGGATTTCACATTGTCTTCTTATCAATACATTCTGGAAAATCAGCAATTCCTGAACTCATTCGGTACAAGCCTTCTTCGTGTAGTTCTGGGAGTTACGACCAATCTGATCTTTACCATTCTCGTAGCTTATCCGCTCTCCAAAGAGGCTGCCAAATTCCGTTCAAGAACGTTCTATGCCTGGATATTCGTATTCACCATGTTATTCAGTGGAGGACTGATTCCGGGTTATCTGGTGGTTAAGGAAGCGGGGCTGCTGGATTCCATCTGGGCTTTGATTTTGCCAGGCGCTGTTCCGATCTTTAATGTACTTTTAATGCTTAACTTCTTCCGAGGACTGCCGAAGGAGCTTGAAGAAGCTTCCTGGATGGATGGGGCAGGACATTTCCGAACCCTATGCAGCATTTACCTTCCTATTTCACTTCCCAGTATCGCGACCATTACGTTGTTCGCCATGGTGGGTCACTGGAATGCCTGGTTCGATGGCATGATCTACATGAAGAGTCCGGAAGGTTATCCGCTGGCCACATATCTTCAGTCCATGTTACAGCAGGTGACGATGATTCAGAGCGAGATGATGACGCTGGAGGATGCAACGCTCTTAAGTCAGGTATCGGATAGAACCACTCAAGCTTCCCAGATCTTTTTGTCCGTTATTCCGATCCTGCTTGTGTATCCGTTCCTGCAGCGGTATTTCGTTCATGGGCTTGTCGTTGGAAGTGTAAAGGGATAAGATCGGTAGGAGGAAAACCGATCGATGGAAGGAGCCGATTTCTGGCTCCTTTTTTGCTATTGAGGAGAGAGCGTGAGGAGAGGAGGAGGGGAATATTGCGAATCATCCGGGGGAGATGGAGAGAGTCATCCATTGTTGTCAAACTGATGATTGCTTTTGTACTGGTCATTCTACCCTTGTATGGGATAAGCATTATGATTACGCAACTTAGCTCCAAACAAATGCAGACGGAGGTGGAGAAGGCACATGAGTCCAAATTGTACTTCTACCATAATCATCTGCAATTCGAATTGGAACGAATGAGTGCGCTGGTTACCGAGTTTTCATTTGATGAAACCATGTCCACGCTAAGTACACGAGCCGCGATTATGAGCAGGTATGAAGTCACGTCCAGTCTGAACAATATCCACAATAAGCTGGGTCAGATCATGGTGACAAGTCCCTACATTAGTGATGTGGTGTACTATGTTCCTGCTCTGCACAAACGGGTCAGTGCTGCGGACGGGATTCGGGACGTAGAGGATAACGAGTGGCAGAATCTGCTCGCCACGATGGGGAATCTAAATGGCGAATTATCACATTCCAATAACGATCTCTATTTTCTGAAAAGTAATCCATATAACATGAACCATGAGGAACCACCCAATTTCATATTAGGGATACGCTTGTCTGCTGAAGAACTGAAACATCGTTTGCAGCAGCTATCGGAAACGGGCGAAAGTGAGATTACACTGAGTTTTGGTGAACAGCAACATGTGGTGATTTCCTCATCCGAGCAGTCTGCACCGGTGGAATCAATCCGATCCGTATTGCCTGAACCGTCCGAGTCCATGCAAGTTACGAAGTTTCAATCCGATCCATATCTCTATTATTCATTACATGATAAGGATCACTCGTTCACGCTGACAGCCACTATACCGCAAGATGTGCTGAGGGCACCGCTGGAACAATACAACGTATGGTTATGGATGGTCACCTTCATGTCGGTTGTGATCATTATTGTCTTCTCGTTTTCGATCTACAGATCGATTCACCAACCCTTAGCGGTACTCATTCGAGGATTCAGGATGGCAGAGCAGGGCCAGACAAGTGTACATATTCCATCATCCAGAAGGGATGAATTCGGCTATTTGCACTCTCGATTCAACCATATGATAGAGCGCTTACATATTTTGATCGATGAGAATTATGTTGCACGGATTCGAACAAGTGAAGCGGAACTTAAACATCTACAATCCCAGATTCAACCTCACTTTTTATACAACAGTCTGTTCAGCATCAAGCAGATGGCTGAGGTGGAAAATGTGGAGCTCATTCAGGAATTCACCGACTATCTGGGTCAATATTTCAGGTACATGTCTCGGGATTCTCATACAGAGGTATCGTTGGGGGCTGAAATTGACCATGCGCTGGTCTATGCATCCATTCAGAAAATCCGATTTGGTTCAAGAATTCAATTGGAATTGGAGGATCTGGATGCGAGGTACAAAATGATTTCGATTCCCAGAGTTATTATCCAGCCTATCGTGGAAAATGTGTTTGAGCATGCACTAGCCAAACGTAGCCAGGGAGGCATTTTACAACTTTCGTACCAACAGGATCAGGACAAACTGTCCATTTGTATTGAGGATGATGGGGATCAGTTAACCGACGAAACATTGAATTACCTGCAATCTGCCTTTGAGGAAATAGAGCGGAAACATGGAAACGAAGAGATAACCGGGCTCTTGAATGTGAATCAGCGATTAAGAATCAAATTCGGGGCTGCCTATGGTCTTACAGCGCAGCGAAGTGAGCTCGGTGGGTTGTGCATTATAGTGAAGATTCCATGGAAAGGGGAGTAGCGTTATGCAGCGGATGCTTATTGTAGATGATGAACCTGTTATTTTGGATGGACTGTATGCTTTCTTTCAAAAGGCGAACTTTCAGGATATGGAGATTATTAAAGCATACTCTGCCTATGAAGCCATCGATTGGCTGAACTCGGTCAAGATTGATATTGTACTCAGTGATATCTGTATGCCTGGCATGGATGGCATGCAGTTGATTGAGCAGATTATGGACCGGTGGCCACGATGCAAAGTTCTCTTGCTGACAGGTCATAACGAATTCGATTATGCACATCAAGCCATTCGAAATCCGTGTGTTGTTGATTACCTGTTAAAGACAGAGGGCATGAATCACATTCGGGCTGCGGTAGAACGGGCGTTAACACAGATCTCGGAAGAGAATGATTTTCGCTACCAAGCTGCCTGGTTTCGCAGTAAATTGCCACGAGCACTGCCCCAGTTACAGCGTCAATTGCTACTGGATGTGCTTAAGCGAACGGATAGACAAGATATCGTTTCACTTCAAGAAGAACTGGATGCTGTGCAGTTACCTTTCGAATCCGATCAACTCGTTATTCCTGTGATTATACGGGTAGAGGAGTGGAACAACTATCAATCTCAGGCGGATCGCAGTCTCATCCGCTATGCCGTTGCCAATGTTGCGGAGGAGCTGTTGCAAGACAGGGCTAAGGTGAAGGCGATTGATCTGGACACTCAGGTCATCGCGTGTTTTATTCAATCGCAAGATACGTATCCGCCATACGTATCTGATACACAAGGGGAACGAGGGAGTCAGCTGGAGAGCTGGGTACAGACCCTTCGTTTTGTCTATGGCACATTGGAGTCTGTGCAGCAATCCTGTGCGGACTGCTTGAACCTGTCTGTATCCATCATGGTCAGCGAGCAGGCGGTAGAGTGGAGCAGGGTTAATCAGGCAATCGGGCAGTTACGCCTGTCGATTCATGAGAGTCCCGGGCTTGGGATGGAGAAGCTGTTGCGTGTAAATATCCAGGATGAATTGCCCGACACCCCTAGCATTATGAATCAACAGGGTGTTGTAACACTGCATCTGGATCAGATCAAACAGCGAATAACCGCCGGGGATCGGGAATGGATGGAGCCTTTCCATAAATGGACCGAGGCTGCGAAGGAGGGACTTCCAGATCCGTTCTTCCGCATGAAAACGTATACGGGTGCAGCCAATGTGCTCATTGAAGTTCTGCACGAACTGGGATTGTATGAGTCAGCAATGGAAGAAATATCGCTTTCCCGAATGTTGCATTTTGACATCCATACCGCATGGACCGATCTGGTCATCTTTTATCAATCGGCATACGAATGGATGATCTCCAAACGAAGCGATGCCCGCCTGAATGACCAATCACAGATTCTGATCACGATCCATCATTATATCAAGCACCATCTCGAGGATGACCTCTCACTCACACGGATCGCACAGGAAGTTTCTCTTAACCCTTCTTATCTGTCGCGTTGGTACAAACGGATTACCGGCAAAGGCATATCCGACTATATCCATGACCGTAGAGTGGAGCGAAGTAAAGAGTTGCTTCTGGGTTCTTCCTGCAAGATGCATGAAATATCGGCGAAAGTTGGATTTAGTGATCAGCATTATTTTTATCGTTTCTTCAAAAAAGCGACAGGTTGCACCCCTCAAGAGTATCGGGATCAGAAAAGTTAGATGATATCTCAAATGGTAAATCAAAGATACCAGATGTCAACGGGATACACTCGAAGTAATAGCGCTTTCTTTATAAAATGAAATTATACCTCACGGGAGGAGAAAAAAGGGGGATTCGCATGAATATATCATTCAAGAAGTTCTCATTATTAACATTAACCATGGTACTGGCCACCACACTTGCTGCCTGTTCATCCGGTGCGGGAAGTGCCGATAATGAAGCTGAGTCGAACACACAGCAGGATGCGGGAGGACCACTTACGAAATATGACCCACCCATTAAATTGACTTCCACCATGAATGAAACGGGGAAAGAATCGCTTGCCCAAGGAGATACACACGCCAATAACATTTGGACCAGAGGGTACAAGGATGAACTTGGTATTGATGTAACGTACGAATGGATTGTTCCAGATGCCAATTATAACGATAAGATGAATGTCACGCTGGCGAGTGGTGATCTGCCGGATGTACTGAAAGTGAGTGCTGTTCAATTCGAACAACTGCATGAAGCGGGAATGCTGGAGGATCTGACCGATGTATATGACAAGTATGCATCCGAACTGGTGAAGGAGTTCATGTCTGCTGAAGATGGAACAGGTCTGAAGCCGGTAACGAAGGATGGAAAAATATACGCCATGGTGAGTTTCCCAGGCTCGCTGGATTCCTCGGATATGATCTGGATTCGTCAGGATTGGTTAAAAAAGGTTGGTCTTGAAGCGCCCAAATCCATGCAGGATGTCATCCAGATTGCGGAAGCCTTTACCTTCGAAGATCCAGACGGAAATGGCAAAGATGATACGTATGGCATTGCCTTGAACAAGGATTTGCCTATCAATGCGTTCTTGCTCGGCTATCATGGTTATCTCGAAACCTGGATTAAGGATGCTTCAGGTCAAGTCGTGAACGGAACGATCCAAGCGGAAGTGAAAGAAGGATTGCGTGAGCTTCAGACTCTGTATCAGAAGGGTGTGCTTGATCCCGAATTTGGCGTGAAGGATTTTGCTAAAATGATGGAGGATGTGAATGCAGGCAAATCAGGCATGTTTTTCCTGCCACAATGGGCTCCTTTTCAGGTTAGCAGCATGATTAAAAAAGACAAAAACATCGACTGGATGGCTTACCCGGTTCAATCAATTGATGATCAACCAGCCAAAACACAGAATCATCTTAGTCTGGGCGGTATATTTGCCGTTCGTAAAGGCTACGAGCACCCGGAAGCGCTAATCAAGTTGCTCAATTTCCAGGCTGAAAAAATGTTCGGTGAGTCTGCCAAGGAAGAACGGGCTGCTTATTTGAATGGACTGACAGGTCTTGGTTTTCATAATGCAACGGTCTCCAACCTGCCAGCCAACAAAAATGTGAAGGCACAGGATGAAGTAGAGCAGGCGCTCAAAACAGGAGATACATCCGGATTGGAACTTGAAGCGAAGCTGTTCTATGACGATATTATGGATTATCGAAATGGGAATCTCGACAAGTGGCATATGGAGCGTATCTTTGGCCCAGAGAGTTCACAAGGTGTGATTAAATTTTATCGAGATAATGACCTCATTGTCATGAATGAATTCATCTATGCACCGACGAGAACAATGAATACGAAGCAAGCTACACTGGATAAACTGAGAGCCGAGACATTTCTGAAAATCATCTATGGTAACTTGTCGATTGACGAGTTTGATAATTTCGTAGCCAATTGGAAGAAACTTGGCGGGGATCAGATCACACAAGAAGTGAATGATACCATCGCAGCTAACCAATAGAAGATTGATTATATAATCCAAGAATGAAAAATGAAAAAATGGTGCGCTCTCTAAAGGGAGGCACCATTTTTTGATGCTGATCATTTGCGTTTCAATAACAGAACTCCGCTGATTTCTGACGTTTTGTAGCGGTATACCACTTTGAATCCAATATCATTGTCCAGCAAGCAGTTCAGTGCATTGATCAACCGTGCACCAGGAACCAGTGTGAAAGTACATGGAGACGTATTACCAATTACACGTACACTTTGGATTCTGCGCGCAGAACCGGGAATGAGCGGATTTCTAGACCAATAGATTAATACCAGATCCGGTTGTGGAACAGCATTGACACGAGCCATACTAATCATCTCTTTTCTATTAAAGGTTCTTAATAGTAGATGAAAAGTAGAGGAAAGGGTGTTAGACGGAGGTCATGCTGTTTAATAAATAGACTCTACTTATTCGTTGAGTGCTGTTTGGATGGCAGCTTGTCCCCTGGCGTTCCCTTGCCGTTGTTTTTATTGTGACGCGCTTTTTCGGCATTTTCGTTAACTTTTTTCACAAAATCTTGAGTACTTTCCATTTTAAATTACAGCTCCTTCCACAAGCAAAATGTGTATTCACGATTGTTAATATAACCACTGGAAAGTGATTTTATTTTGGGGACATCGCTAAATTTAATTTTGATTCCACATTCCTAGGTCAGTTGGGACATACTGGACATGGGAAGTTCATGCGTCTAAACTAGATAGATCAGACACACTAAGAAGGGATGCGCCGATCCATACCATGTTGCAGAAATTCGGGTTTACACAATATGAAAGTCAGGTATACGAGGCTATATTCGCGCAGGATGAACCGCTTGATGCCACATCGATTGTAAATTACTCCAACGTTCCCAAAGCCAAAATCTATGAAGTGCTCAACCGTCTGATCGACAAGGGAACGGTGCTGACAACGATGGATGGGAAGAAGAAACTATATATGGCTGTGGATCTTCAGTCCATTATTCATAAGATTAAAGCTGATTTTGAGAAAGATATTGAGGAATTGAAGAGTTACAAAATCAAACGTACATTCACCGATGAACATATCTGGACGTTAAAAGATGAGTCTTCCATCGCATCGAATATCGAACAGCTTATCGAGGAAGCAGATTCATCGATTCTTTTTCTGGCCTGGAATGAGCGAATGGAGAAATATCGTGAACTGCTGGAGCAGAAGGAAAAGCAGGGCGTGTACGTTGAAGTGCTTGCCGTTGGGGGAATGGAGACATCCTTAAACCGGATATACTCGTTGATTCCATTGCTTGATGCGCCAGAACCTTCACAGCTGCTTATTGTGGATCATGCGTATTTGCTGTTTGCCGGTGTGGAGCACGATTCATGGCGAGCGATCAAGACGATGTCCAAACCGATTGTCAAAGCGATGACTGATTATTTCTACCATGATGTTGCCCTTACTCAGATTACCAAAAAATACGGTGACCAACTGTTACAGGATGCTGAAATCGAGAAACTGCTCACCAGATTAATCTATTAAAACTATTCTCTTGGAGGATAGTTTTTTTGTTATATCTCTGTTTGAAAACAATCATGAAAATAACTATTGAAACTTTCATTCTTATGGGTTACTATCGTAGTTGTAACTTTTATAGGAGGATTCAAAAATGAATAAGAAAGTATATGTGCTTGCTATCGCAGCATTTGTGGTCGGAACCGTTGAACTGATCTTGGGCGGGATTCTGGACCTGATTGCTACGGATCTTCATCTTTCCCTGGCGAAAGCCGGGTATTTAATCTCTATTTTCTCACTTGTCTATGCGTTGTCTGCGCCGATTTTATTAAATATGACGGCCAGATTCGAGCGTAAAAAAGTATATATGTGTACACTGTTTGTTTTTCTGATCAGTAATCTGATCTCTGCGTTCAGTACCAGCTTTTATATGCTGATGGCGGGCAGAGCACTCGGAGCCGCCACGGGTTCACTTATTTTTGTGCTCTCCCTGACCCTTGCAGCACGTATTGTGGAACCACAATATAAAGGACGCGCCGTGGGGATTATTACCATGGGAGGCAGTGCATCACTTATCCTAGGTGTACCTCTTGGAATCTTTGTAGGTAACTTGGCAGGCTGGCGTGAGGTGTTTATGTTGATCGCTATTCTCACAGCAGTGGTTATGGTGGCCATCTGGATTGCGATGGATCGTGTACAGCCTATTCCTGCTGTATCCCTGAAGAAACAGCTTACGGCACTGTGGAATCCAAAAATGTTGGCAATCCATGCTACAACTTTGCTTGTGCTTGCGGGTCATTTGACTTTATATGCGTATTTCACGCCATTCTTGCAAGAAACGCTGGGTGCCAGTGCGACGATGGTCACCTTTATCTATATGATGTTTGGGATCGCCGCTGTTGCAGGGGGAGGAATCGGGGGCATGTTATCCGATCGTCTGCATCCTGCTAAAGCCATTATCATTGTGCTGATTCCCTTTATCGTGAGTATGGCTGTCATTCCGTTCAGTGTGGGATTGCCTTTGATCGCCTTCTTGTTATTGTTAAGCATCTGGAGTGCACTGAGTTGGACCGTTACGCCTGTGCAGAATAGTCTCATTATCAAAACTTCTCCCGAAACAGCCGAAACGCTAATTAGCACTAACTCAGGTATTGCACATGCAGGTATTGCACTAGGTACCTATATCGGCGGCATGGTGATTGATTATTCATCGATTCTGAACACCGGATGGGTTGGTTCTGTTCTGATTCTGCTTGGTTTGGTGACTGCCATCTATGCCATTAGCGTTAAGGAAAAAACCGTTCAGGCGGTTGCTTAGAATAAAGAAATTAGACAAAAAGCTTGAACCTCTGCATTCCCATAGTCTAATGGGTGTAGAGGTTTTTTTGCTGTTTCGCTAGAGTACGCGTCAGTAGAATAAACCATTTTCATATCGAGCAAAACTTGCTTTATTCATACTAATCTATATAATTAAAAGAGTTTTTAAAAGTACTATTTAATGTTGAATTACATGATGTGTAATGAGGGAGCGGTGATCATGACTACGAAGACGGAAAAACAAAAAATGCTGGATGGCGAGCTGTACATGGCTTCGGATCTTCAATTGTCTGAGGACAGAGAGTATGCAAGGAAAATGACGCGGACGTTCAATCAAACGACGGAAACGGATAGTGAGCTTCGCACCAAGTTATTGAAGGAACTGTTGGGATCTACAGGTGAACACCTGGGCATGGAACCTAATATTCATGTGGATTATGGATATAACATTCATGTAGGCAATCATTTTTATACCAATTTTAACTGTACGATATTAGATGTGTGTGAAGTTCGTATTGGAGACCATTGCTTAATGGGACCAGATGTACATATCTATACGGCTACTCATCCACTCCATCCGCATGAACGCAATACGGGTGCGGAATATGGCAAGCCAGTCACGATTGGCAATAATGTATGGATTGGTGGTAGAGCCGTTATTAATCCGGGGGTTATCATTGGAGACAACGTGGTCATTGCTTCCGGGTCTGTGGTTACAAAGGATGTTCCCGATAATATGATCGTGGGCGGTAATCCTGCTAGAATTATTAGAGAGATTGAGCTTTAAATTATTTTAGATAGAAGATGGGAAGTGCTTACGAAATGATGACTGAAAAAGAGAAATCTCAATTAGGGCTCTTGTATAACGCCAATTATGATCAAGAGTTAATTGAAGAGCGTTTACATGCCAAAGGACTTTGTTACGATTATAACCATCTCCATCCAGGCAAGATCAATGAAAGAGAAGCGTTAATCAAGAAACTGCTGGGAAAAACGACCGACCGTTTCCTGATTGAACAGCCATTTGTATGTGATTACGGCTATAATATTGAAATTGGTGAGAACTTCTATAGCAATCATAATATTGTCATGCTGGATGGAGGAAAAATCAGTTTTGGAGATAACGTTTTTGTTGCTCCCAATTGCGGATTTTATACAGCAGGCCACCCTTATGATGTTGAGCAGCGCAATGAAGGTCTGGAGATCGTTGGACCCATCACGGTGGGCAATAATGTATGGATCGGTGGCGGTGTGACAGTTCTTGCCGGTGTGACGATTGGAGATAATACGATCATCGGCGCAGGGAGCGTAGTGACCAAGAGTATACCGTCTGGTGTGATTGCTGCGGGTAATCCTTGCAGGGTCCTTCGCAAGATAACGGAAGAAGACAAAACCAAGTACAGCAGGGATGTAGTGAAGAACATCTAGTGAAGAATAAATAGTGAACAACGTGATAGTCGCTAATGGAGAATGCCCGATGTGTATCATCGGGTGTTTCTTTTTGAAAATAAAAATAAAATCCCCAGACAGAAAACATGCCAAGGTATCGTATAACCGACACTCTTTCATGTGATATGTCTGGGGGATAGAAGAATGTATCTGTTACATTTGCTTAAAGAACCTTAACGTTGCAAACTTTTCCCGTTACTGCTGATCACTTCTTTGTACCAATGGAAGGATTTCTTGCGATAACGTTTGAGTGTTCCTGATCCATCGTCATGACGATCCACATAGATATAGCCATAACGTTTTTTCAACTGGGCAGAAGACGCACTGACAACATCAATGCAACCCCATGATGTATAACCCATAATTTCAACGCCATCTTCAATAGCTTCACCAACCTGAACCAGATGATCATTCAGATACTGGATTCGGTAGTCATCTTCAACTGTTTTCTCGCCGTCAGCACCCGTGATCAACTCATCAACAGCACCAAGACCATTTTCTACAATAAACAGTGGTTTTTGATAGCGGTCATAGAACATGTTAAGCACATAACGCAATCCTTGCGGGTCAATCTGCCATCCCCATTCACTTGCTGGCAGATAAGGGTTAGGTACACCCCCAAGAAGGTTACCTTCACCTGCGATTTGTTTCTCCGGGTCTGCTGTCTGACAGATACTCATGTAATAACTGAAAGAGATAAAGTCTACCGTATTCAGCAACATTTCCTCGTCGCCAGCTTCCATCTGAATCTCGATTCCATTTTCACGGAAGTAACGTTTCATATAACCAGGGTAGCGACCTCTTACGTGTACATCACCGAAGAAATAGTTGCTATGTTCGAATTCCATGACTTTGATCATATCGTCTGGATTCGGTGTCAGCGGGTAGGTAGGCATACTGAGCATCATACACCCAATCTGTGCCGTAGGAATAATCTCATGACAGAGCTTCACAGCGGAAGCACTGGCTACAAACTCATGATGGATCGCTTGATACAGATCTTGCTTGCTAAGCTTCTCCTTCGGCGTATAGATGCCACCGCTCATGAAGGGTGCTTCAAGAATCGAATTGATTTCGTTAAAGGTAAGCCAGTATTTTACTTTGTTTTTGTAACGGTTAAATACGGCAGTTACATAACGCTCATAGAATCCAACCATTTTTCGGTTAACCCAGCCGTCGTATTCTTTGGACAAGTGAAGAGGTGTCTCATAGTGGGATAGCGTAACCAGTGGTTCGATCCCGTATTTGTGACACTCGTCAAACAGATCGTCGTAGAATTGCAGACCTTCTTCATTTGGTTCCAGCTCGTCCCCTTTTGGGAAAATCCGGGACCAGGCGATGGAAGTACGGAATACCTTGAAGCCCATCTCGGCAAACAGTTTTACATCTTCCTTGTAGCGATGATACAGATCGATACCGATCAGTTTCATGTTATCTTCGGTTGGTTCTTCCGTGATTGGCCCCATGATGCCTTTGGGAGCTACATCCTGAGTAGATAATCCTTTGCCACCTTGATTGTATGCACCTTCAGCCTGATTGGCTGCAATTGCGCCACCCCACAGGAAATTTTCCGGGAATTGATAAGTATGATTTTGAGAGTTGCTCATGTGTATCGCTCCATTCATCAAATTGATATTAAGAGGTTGTTCATATATGACATAAAAAAAGCTTAAACGTTGTAACGGGTTACACGTCAAGTTTTACTTTTGACCCCAAATTAAGGCATACTATTATTCTAAATAAGTTCAACTAAAATTTACACGAAAACGGAGAGGACAGAAATAACCAGAAGAAGCGAAGCGGTCGCCTGAAAGCTTTCTGAAAGAAAGCTGCATCGGAAGCATACGCTATCCCCGGATTTTCCCGTTTAGATATGGGAATCAAAAAATCTGGGGATAACAGCGATCGGAAGGTTGTTCTGTCATCGAAGTGCCAGTGTAAATAATCTTAGTTGAACTTATATAGTTCGTTAGCAAGAAGGGAGTCTCCGATGTCCAAGTTTGATGAAATTATGAAGCGGTCCGGTTACTCAAAAGCGACTGTGTCACGAGTGATTAATCATTCTCCGCATGTTAGTGATGAAGCAAGACAGATCATAACGGATATTATGAAACAGTTGAATTATATTCCCAACCGGAATGCGGTATCGTTATCTACAGGGCAGACAAAGCAGATTGGAATTGTGACCTCTACCACAGGTGAGATCATTCTTACATTCATGAATCAATTCATTGATACAGCCATGGATTTTGGGTTTCAGACGATTATCTATACATCCCGTGGAGATCCGGAGATTGAATTGCAGGCTTTCGAAGATCTGCGCAGTAAACGAGTCGATGGGCTAGTTATTATTGCTTGTGTTAATGATCCTCGGAAATTAAAGGCGTATATGGAATACGGTCCGATTGTCTCCTGGCAGCGAATGGGGAATGACGAGATTCCGTCTGTTGCTATGGATCAGGCAGAAGGGTATAAGTTAGCTCTGGAGCATCTGGTTTCGAGAGGATACACCCGAATTGCAAATGCATTTGGCAGGGCTGAAAGTTTGAATACCCAGAGCCGCCGTGAAGCCTATGAATCTTTCATGAAGAGCAGAGGGTTGCATGTGTGGACTGAAGCATATCAATATTCCGTATTTAGCTCCTCCGATGGCGAAGAAGCCATGCGAAGAATGGCTGAGGGGCCAGAACTTCCACAGGCCGTATTATGTTCGAATGATTATGCAGCCATCGGCATTCTTAGTGAAGCACGCAGACGGAATATTCAGGTACCGGAACAACTCGCCATTGTGGGGTTTGATGATATCGAGCTTTCCCGTGTTCTTGGAATCACTACCATACACAATCCGATTGCGGAGCAAGCCACCCAGGCTTTTCATCAATTGTGGGCCGTATTGGGTAAAATGGAGTTGCAGACGGAACAGCTGACATACCAGCTGATTGAGCGTGAGACGACTTGAATCCATAAGACCTGATGTGGGAATCTGGTTTTATGGATTCAATAATTATTCAAATTTGAAGCATCTTCGAATCGGAGTCATACGTTATACTGAATATGAGCTTCAGAACGACATATCTGTACGGAGATGTGGAGTGAGATTTTTGTATCATGTTACAAGTTACATATTTCACAAACGATTAGCAGGAAAGGTGAGAATGGACTTTATGAAAACAGTGACAGGCCGATTCAGAATTGCGGGCATATGGGAGGGCGTATCCTTACTTCTGTTGATTTTTATTGCTATGCCTCTGAAATATTTTGCAGATATCTCTTCCCCTGTAGCCGTAATGGGCATGATTCATGGTATATTATTTCCTTTGTACCTTATTGCCCTAGTTCACTTGGCTCTGGTCAAAAAGTGGAAGATAACACGCTGGTTAATGGGTGGACTCGCCGGTCTACTGCCGTTTGGAACTTTTGTATTCGAATCTTATCTTCGGAAGAGAGATTGGAAATAAAAATCAATAAGAATAAATGAAAGCAGGCGACTAATTCAGATGTTATCCGAATTGTCGCCTGTTACTTTCTGTGCAAGTACTACTTTACTGTACCTTGCTGACGATCGGACAATAAGCTGACTCCAATATCGCCTGAGGCATTCGACACAGGTGTATACGCCGAGAAGGAAGTAACAACAACCAGGGCAGTGAATAGAAATAAGAATGATTTTTTCATACCATAACCTCTTTCATATGGGGATATATTCCATTTGATTCTAACGCATATAGGCTATACTTGAAAAGAAAAAGTTTAAATGAGCAAGCTATTGAATGATTGAAAGGGTTGAGCTTCTATGAAAGATATTCATGAGTTAACATCCATAGAAATGGTTGAAGAAGTTATTCAACAACATGAATTGGTTTTTTTGTATGTATCTCGTCCAGAGTGCAGTGTATGTCACGCTTTACTCCCCAAGATCAGGGCGTTGCTTGAACCTTATCCATCAATATACCTCGGTCACATTAATGCTAACGACGTGGAAGAAGTTGCTTCCAAGTTTCTTATTTTTACCGTTCCAACAATGATCATGCTTGTGGAGCAGAAGGAATATATTCGAGCGGATCGTTTTGTTCGCTTGGAACGTCTGGAAGAGCAGCTGCAACAGATTCACTCCATGTATATCCAGGATGAGGAATAGAAAGCTAAAGCTTCATGAACGGCGGCTCATACATGAGCCGTTTTTTTGCGCCCTCAGTGGCATATAGCTATGAATAAAGTACATGATGCCTGAACTCGCAAATTAAAGTGTTGCCATGAAAACGGTTTTATGATAATTTAAACATTATAAAAACGTTTTTATAGTAAAGGAACAAAACTTATGGCAAAGATAACAATTAAAGATGTAGCAAGGGAAGCGGGCGTATCCATATCTACGGTCTCCAACGCCTTGAATGGTGTGGATGTCTTGAACCCGGAGACAAAATCACATGTTCTTAAGGTGGCAGAGCGTTTAAATTATGTGCCCAATCTGAATGGCAAGCTGTTGAAGTCCGGTCAAACCAAAATGCTTGGTTTTTTCACTACAAGTGTATCGGGTCCGTATTTCTATAAGCTGGTTGAGTCAATGTCTCGCGAATGTGATCGTCTTGGGTATGGTTTGAATGTATTTGTGACCAAGGATAAACACGTTATTATGAGTAATATTTTGGGTCGGCGGGTGGATGGTGTCATTATCTACGAAGAGCTTCGGATTGATGAGCAAGATATTATCGCCATGGAGAAAGACAAGATCAAGGCGGTTTTTCTGGATCGGGTCTATCAGAGTGATACGATGGGAAGTGTCATTTTTGACTCGTACGTGGCGGCTTATGAAGCTACCAAGTATTTAATTGGGCTGGGGCACAAGAAAATTGCTTATATTTCGGGTGTGGACACGATGTTTGACAGTGTACAGCGTAGGGATGGCTATCTGGCTGCTTTGCAGGAGTACCAGCTTCCAATCGATGAAGATTACATTATACAAGGGTACTTTGAGGAGGAGAGCACGTATAGTGCGATAAAATCTTTTCTTCATTTGCACCCCGGCAAGCGACCTGATGCATTTCTTGCAGGGAATGACTTGAGTGCAATTGGCTGTATGCATGCGTTGAAGTCTGAGGGCTTTGAAGTACCTGAAGATGTTAGTGTCGTGGGTTTTGACGATATTGATATCGCACAGTATTTTTCTCCACCGCTTACAACGGTAAGAAATCAAATTGCAAGACAGGGTATCCTGGCAATCAATCAACTGGTGGGTATGATCAAGGAGAAAGAACAAGGGGCTGCACAGAAATTGGCGGGTGAGCTGGTGGTGAGAGGTTCAAGCCATGTGAAGATCGACCGGAAAGACTACCGTACATAAGTTGACTCAGCTTCTTCTCCGGTCTTTTTTTACATAAATAAAAACAAAGGGGTTTTTTATGTCCAAAAATAAAAACGTTTTTATAAACATGTATGCATGATGGAGGGGAGTAAAAAAACGTGGATAAATTAGCCGTAGAGACTTCAACCGGTAAAAATGCGATCAGTCCCAATGGGAAGAAACCCATCGGGCAACGGATTAAAGAATTCATAGTCGATTATCGGAGACAATGGGAGATTCAATCGATGATTATCCCAGGCATTATCTTTATGATTATTTTCTGTTATATCCCGATTTACGGTTTGACAATTGCCTTCAAAAATTACACGGTCATTGATACGCTGGCTACCGCTCCTTGGGTAGGGCTGGATAATTTCAGAATCATTTTGTCAGATAAATACTTCTGGGATGCGGTCGTGAATACGCTGGGGATCAGTTTTTTGAAATTAGGTATTGGATTTGTCATTCCGATCATTCTCGCAATCATGATCTACGAGTTAAACAGCGGACGCTTCAAGAAGTTTGTGCAAACGGTTTCATATTTACCTCACTTTTTGTCCTGGATCGTACTTGGGGGAATGCTGATCACCTGGTTTTCGACAACGGGGTTATTTAATCAGTTGTTACTTAGCCTAGGGGTGATCTCGCAACCGCAGAACATCTTGCTGGATGCAGGCAAGTACTGGTGGATTGCTACGTTATCGGATATTTGGAAAGAAGCAGGTTGGGGAACGATTCTGTATCTGGCGATCATGGCAAAGATTGATCCTACGTATTATGAAGCTGCCAAAATTGATGGTGCAAGCCGTCTCAGACAGATCTGGAATATCACATTGCCTAATATGAGATCCATTATCAGCCTAAATCTGATTCTAACTGTAAGCGGTTTATTAGGGTCGAATCTGGATCAGACCTTGGTTCTCATGAACTCCCAGAACCGCGACAAAGCTGAAGTCATCAATTCGTACGTCTATCGTATGGGGATGTCTCAGGGTGACTTTTCTTATGCAACGGCGGTTGGCTTGGGTGTCTCCATCATCTCTGTCATTCTGCTCGTCACGGCGAACAAAATCACAAGCAAATTAAACGATAATCAATCTGTGTTGTAGAAGGAGGCATCCCGCGTGAATGGAAAGGTGGCAAAAGAAGATCTTGATAGTCGGATCTTTGATACCTTAAATATGATTTTGTTAATCATCTGTACGATCGTTATTCTGGTTCCGCTCTGGAATGTCATCATCTCTTCCTTTAGTTCAGGCAAAGCGTTGGCGGAAGGTGGATTCATCTTCTGGTCACCGGAATTCTCGCTGGAGAATTACAGAGCTGTATTCAATGATCAGGGCATCTGGCAGGCCTTCTTCATATCGGTGTCCAAAACAACGATTGGCGTTGTAACACATGTGTTCTTCTGTGCCATGGTTGGTTACGGTCTGAGCAAAAAGTACATAAGAGGCCGTAAATTATACGTTGCCATGGGTGTTATTACCATGTTCTTCTCGGGCGGTATGATCCCGACGTATCTGTTAATCAAATCACTTGGATTGTTAAACAGCTTCTGGGTGTACATTATTCCGGCGTTGTTCAGCTTCTATGATGTCGTGATTCTGATGAATTTCTTCCGAAATGTCCCGGATTCGCTGGAAGAATCGGCCAAGATTGACGGCGCAGGGGATTGGCATATTTTCCTGAAAATCTTCATTCCACTCTCTATGCCTGCCATGGCTACAATTGCACTATTCAATGGGGTGGGGCAATGGAACGACTTTATGACAACCAAGTTATACATTACCGATCAGTCACTGTATCCACTTCAGATGATGTTGTATGAGATTATCGTGCAGTCCCAGACACAGTCCATGCAAAATGTCGGGGGTTCGGCTGTGATTGAAACAACGACCAAAGGCGTGCAACTAGCCACCATTGTTATTACAACACTCCCTATCGTGCTGATCTATCCCATCGTTCAGAGATACTTTATCTCGGGAATGATGCTCGGAGCAGTCAAGGAATAGGAGCAACAAATACCCCATTTTGAGGAGGAACAAAAATATGTTGAAGTTGAATAAGGCATCAGGAAAAAAAGGAATTAAATTGCTCGCAACACTGCTCACAGCCGTACTTATGATTACAGGTTGCAGTGGTGGATCGGGTGGCTCCAGTGAAGGGAATTGGGTATCCATTGAAGATCGTTATACGGTTGACCCGGAAAAGCCAGCTTGGCAGTTGGATAAAAAGGAAGAGGCTACCGACCTGACATGGTACGTCAATGCGGACTGGTGGAACACTGATTTTGGCAAGGACATTGTTACCAAGAAAATCAAAGAGGATCTGAACATCAATATCAAATTCATTACAGGTGATGATACCAAGTTAAACACCTTTTTCGCCGGTGGAGATATGCCTGACTTGCTGACCGTATTTGACTCCAATTCTCCTGTGGTACAAAAAGCTGCAACCTGGGCTATGCCGCTGAACGATCTGGCGGAAAAATATGATCCTTACTTCAATAAAGTAGCGGCTGCCGATACATTGAACTGGTTCCAATTGGCGGATGGTAAAACCTATGGTTACCCGAACTATTCCAATACACAGGAGGATTATGATAGCGGTAACATTCCTGCCAAAACGGCATTTATCATTCGTAAAGATGTGTACGAAGCTTTGGGTAGTCCGGTCATTGGAACGCCAGAAGAATTCCAGAATGTGATGAAACGAATTAAGCAAGAGTTCCCTGCGCTGATTCCATTCGGCTTTAATGCCGTAGGTGAAGGAACGGGTTCACTCGGAGATACGTTGCAAGACTTCATTGGTGTTCCGCTTGAGAACGAGAATGGAGAATTCTATGATCGTAACCTGGATGAAGATTACCTCACGTGGTTGAAAACATTGAACACCGTGTATAGAGACGGCAATATCAGTGATGACAGTTTTGCCGATGATGGTACGGCTTTTGAAGAGAAAGTGAAATCGGGAAAATATGCAACGATGTTGCTGGATGGCACACCTCAACAGGGAGGAAACCTGCAAATTTATATGAGCGCCAATGAAGGCAAAGAATACGTCGCCATTGATGGGCCACAGAGTACCAAGGGCAATGAGCCAACCTTGAATCAGTCCGGTATTACAGGCTGGATGATCAACTTTATTTCCAAGGACTGTAAAGACCCGGCCAAGGCAATTCAAATCTTTACGTACTTATTGAGTGAAGAAGGACAGACGCTTATGAATTACGGGATCGAAGGGGAGACCTTCCAAACCAAAGCCGACGGTAGTGTAGAATTACTGCCAGCAGTGAAAGACATGCAACTGCATAATGCGGATCAATTTAAAAAGGATTATCGAATGGGTGAGTTTATGTTCTTTGGTCATGACCGCCACAAAGCACTCAGTGCAGATGCTTTTCCGGAAGCGATTAAACAGATGCAGGAGTGGGGCAAAGGCAAGCTGAAACCACACTTTATTCTGGAGAATATTAGCCCGGATCAAGGTACACCTGAAGCTCGTGCGTTGTCAGCAATCAATACGAAGTGGAATACAACGCTGGTCAGTATGGTACGGTCCAAGGATGATGCCTCGTATGACAATGCACTGGCTTCTTACAAGTCATTTTTAGGTGAGAACCGTTGGGAAGAGATTGTGAAGGTACGCAGTGAAAAGATGAAATTGAACAAAGAGAAACTAGGCATTCAATAATAGAAATACAAAGGAGAATCCTATGACGACATTCAAAATGTACAAATCTACGGGTGAAGAAGATTTATTTGTATCTCTATCCCAAGAGCAATTGAAACCACTAGATGCTGATAAGGAGACAACGACCATCCATCTGGATGATCAGTTAACGTATCAGGAGATGGACGGATTTGGTGCTTCTTTTACCGATTCATCTGCCTATTTGATTAACCAAATCTTGAATGAGGAGCAACGGGATGAGGTCATGACCCGACTATTCCATCCGGAGAAAGGGATCGGGCTGTCAGTCATCCGTAATCCAATGGGGGCTTCGGACTATGCGAGAACGGTATACAGTTATAACGATATGCCAGAACAGCAGACAGACCCGGAATTAACCCAATTCAGCATTGCACATGATGAAGGGGACGTTATTCCTTTAACGCAAAAGGCGTTGGCATTGAACCCTGAAATGAAACTGTTTGCTTCACCATGGAGTGCACCGGGATGGATGAAAACGAGCGGATCGATGATTACCGGACAGTTGAAGGTTGAATGGTATCCCGTTTATGCTGAATATTTCGTGAAATACATTCAAGCGTATGGCAAGCATGGATTACCGATCCGTGCCATTACACCACAGAATGAGGCCCTCTATGAACCCGGGCACTATCCTGGTATGTTGATGCCAGCCGAAGCGCAAGCAGACTTTATCAAAAATCATCTCAAACCAGCCTTTGTGCAAAACGATATTCAAACCAAGATTCTCTGTTACGATCACAACTGGGATCAACCGGACTATCCTCTGACCGTACTTGAACAAGCGGGAGAGGAAGTGGATGGTGTAGCCTGGCATTGGTACGGGGGCGATGCTTCTGCTCAAACGAAGGTTTATGAAGCTTTTGCAGGGAAAGAAGTGCATTTCACTGAAGGTTCGGGTGGAGAGTGGATCCCGCCATTTGAGCAAGCCTTCTCGAATGTGATGCGAACGGGAATTCAGATTCTTCGCAATTACAGCAAGTCCTTTGTACTTTGGAATATGGCACTTGATGAGAACAACGGGCCAACCGTTCCGGGATTTGGCCGCAGTACGTGTCGTGGGATCGTACAGGTGAATCAGCAAACAAAGGAACTTACGTATACACTTGATTATTATGCTCTGGCTCATTTCAGTGCTGTGATCCGCCCGAAGGCTGTTCGGATCGAATCAACATCCAGTGGTGATGGAATTTGTTCTGTGGCTTTTAAAAATGCCGATGGTTCCGTAGCGTTAGTCCTCTTTAATGATGGGGAGAAAACGGGCAACATACAGGTTAAGCTGCGCGACGATGTATTGATGAAGTTCCAGCTGGAAAGCAAGAGTGTCTTGTCCGTATTGATCACAGATTTATAAAAGGATGGAGTTATAACCAGGCTTCATCAGAAAAGAAACCAAAAGAAGCGATATCCGGAGTGTACACGGATATCGCTTCTTTTGGTGAAACTCATCTGATTCAGGGTTATCTTATACGGGTTGAATGGCGAGATGGGGTGTCCCGCTACTTTCATCAACAAACAGTATATATTGATTGCCAGCAGTCCCTGTTAAGACCAGACCGGGTTGACCTGCAACACCAGGATTGTAATATCTGAGTTGTTGCAAAACGGGTAGGGAGAGTGGAAGAGTAGGTTGATTAAGTGCCATTAATTGTGTAGCGGCCTTAACGCTATCTCCAGCTTCAATCACTCCGCCTACACCCAAATGGTTGACAATCGAGGAGCTGGCGTTGATTTGAAGGCTGCCTGTTATGGTCTGACTGCCATTGACGTTTAGATCGACACCAACGGTTTGATTACCATTGACCTGCAGATTCTGATTAATCGTCTGATTACCGGTGACAAGGATGCTATCAAAAGTTGGCAAAGATATCATCTCCTATATAGTATTCTTATATTCTATGAGGACAAGATCTGGAATGATCCGGGTGGCCACACATTATATACTTGGGATAAAGCCCCTTTTGCACAAAAAGAGTTAGCGAAACACTATTTCGTGCATATTGTAGGCAGAGAATGTTTTCGCATGGAACAGGAGGGTTTGTTATCCAAAAGAAGTCAAGAACGCAGGTTAAGTCCACAAAAAAGAAACGTTCAGTTCATGATGCGAACCGGTTATTCCTGAGACAGATGAATGTGGTTCTGAACAGGAAACTCAAATCCATGCGTAAACATATGGAAGTACAGCAATTGGAACTGAATCAGCAATGGCTGAAAATGATGCAGGTGGGAAGCATACCTACCCGAGAAGTGCCAAAAGTGATCTATAAGGAGTTAAATGTGCTTCTTATCACTCCTTGTAATGACCGAGAAATGTCATCACATTGCGTCCTGATTGAACAGAGTCTGAAACATCTCGTGAGAAATGTGAATGAGATTAAATATATCGAATCCGTGTCAGCCTGCTTGTCTTCTAATGATGTTGACCTAATTATGGTCATCGGAAGCGAAGAAAACTTGCCGGATGAGAATATTACAGCATTAAGGACATCAACCGTGAAGAAGGCCATCTGGTTGTCTGCCGATCAACATGTGAATCAAAGCGAAACTATTCTACCGATTTTTGATCACGTGTTTACACAACATTCAACCCAAATAAGCGATGATCAGCATCATATGGGAAGCACTGGTAGTCATGAACTGTTCATGCCGCCTGATCCACATATATTCTGTCCGCAAGCTGTTCCCTCGGAGTACGAATCGGATGTTTATATCATCGGGGATGCAGAATCGGATGGCATCGTCACCGCTGTTGCCAAATCGGGTCTTTTGGATAACAAAAAGGTTCGGGTAGATGGAAAGGGTTGGGCACAGATCGGGGATTTCAAGCCTGTTCATACGAATGAAGCTCGTCAGATGTTATATAACGGAAGTAAACTGGTTATTCAAAGTGGCGAATCAATCAAAAACGTGATGGAAATTGCCGCATGTGGGACGTTTCAGCTCATAGGACCATCTGTGAATCAGAGCAACGGGATTGACCTTAGTAACTTTCAACAATACAACTCTTGTGAAGAACTCACTCAGAAGTTTGAACATTACTGGCAGAGTGTTGATGCAAGGAGACTGGCCGCTAGCCATACTCTGGCATACATGAAATATAATCAATCCCATCTACAAAAAACATTGCGACTGCTGGATATCATTTTCATATAAATCATCCCAAAAATCACAGGAGCGTAGGCTGCATCATGTTGCTGCATTGGAGGAGTTCTGATTGAAGGTAATTGCTCTGCATCTGCCCCAATTTCACCGGATTGAGGAGAACGACCGATGGTGGGGGGACGGTTTTACCGAATGGACGAATGTAAAAAAAGCCGCGCCTTTATATTCGGGTCATCATCAGCCTAAACAGCCATTTCAGGGGAAATATTATGATCTTTCCGATCCAGATGTACGAAAATGGCAAGCGGAAACTGCTAAACAGCATGGCATTTATGGATTTTGTTATTATCATTATTGGTTCAAAGGCAAGCGTTTGCTGGAAAAACCAGTGAATGAAATTTTGGATAGTGGGGAGCCTGATTTTCCCTTTTGCTTGTCCTGGGCCAATGAGACATGGACAAGAAAATGGGATGGGCAAGAATCCGATGTTCTCATGGCCCAGAACTATGGGGATCGAGAGGATTGGGAAGAACATTTTAATTATCTGGTAAAAGTATTTAAGGACAAACGATATATTCGAGTGGAAGGTAAGCCATTATTTCTGATCTATCGACCAGCCAGTATTCCGCAATGTGAGGAAATGATTCAGTTTTGGCGTGAATTGGCTTTGAAGCATGGGCTGAAAGGGATTCATTTTGTGCAGACCATTGGTGGATTCCGTACATTTAATGGTCAGATCTTTGATGCGAGTATGGAATTTGAACCGCATTATACGTTTGCACATGGACATATGAATGGAATCTGGATCGAAATGAATATCAAGGGACAGCAGCATATTGCTGTGAATTACGACAAGGTATGGTCCTCCATTCTCGAACGAACACCACACCGTAACGGAGAAATTGTTTATCCAGGTGCTTTTGTCAATTGGGATAATACACCGCGGAGAGGTGTTGACGGACAGAGTACGCTCGGGGCCACCCCAGAGAAGTTTGGGCTGTATCTATCCAGACAGATGGAACGAGCGAGGACGCTGTACAAAAGTGAATATCTTTTTGTTAATGCCTGGAACGAGTGGGCGGAAGGGGCATATCTTGAGCCGGATCAAAACTATGGTTATGCTTATTTGAGCGAACTCAAGAAAGTGACTCAGCATGAATCGAACAGAAACAAGTCTATAGGAGGGAGTTCCGAATGAGGGAACTCTCTCTTTGCTTTGAGTTTATTTATAGACCATGTTTCGTTGTAAGTCCCGTTTTTTGTTTGCGGTACTCCGTTGGAGTTAACCCTGTATGCTTTTTGAACTGTCTGGAGAAATAATACAAATCACTGAAACCGAGATGCTCGGCGATAGCAGTTATCGTGTTCGGGGTGCAGGCCAGCAACTCCTTGGCCTTATCGATTTTTTTGCCAGTAATATAGAGGATCGGAGGAACTCCGATCTGCTGCTTGAAGAATCGAATGAAATAATTTGGATGCATATAGGCGATCTGGGCCAGATCCTGAACCGAAATATTCTCTTCGATGTTGGAATCAATATAAGCCAGAATGGTGGACAGTTTCTCCATGACAGGCACGTTAATAAAAGAGATCTGATCCAGATCCAGATTCATTATATAGTGGGACAGTAGCTCGGTTAGTTTGCTCTTGGCCATCATATGGCCATAGACTTCATCGGATTTTGCATATGTAAGGATACTGCTGAAGATTGCTTGAATCAACTCAGGTTGATCTATCGTACAGATGTGTGGGAATTTCAGAATTTGGAACAAATTGATTCCCCCAACCTTTGCGCTAAAGTGACACCAATATTTGAGAAAAGGACGGTCATTAATGGCAGAGTAAGACTGTTGGATCCCCTCTGGCATTAAAATAAGCTGATTAGGCGCAGGATAATACTCCTCATCCCCAATTTTGAGCCAACCTTCACCTTCGCATATGAAATAAAACTTGCTGTAATCGGGCGTGTAATCCAGATCCCGCCAATCCGTATCACACCGATTGTAATTGACCATGAATAATTCGACTTGGAGATTGGACAGGTAGTTCGTAAGCAAAGTTTGGTGATTCATACTTTTCATCTCCATACAAGGTTATTATTGTCCATCTAAAAGTTAGTGTTCTGCATGTCTATCTTTCGGCCGTAGCACTACAATACAACTACAGACAATAACAGAAGGGATGAGAACATCTCATGGACAAAAACGAATATTTGCAACATATTGAAGCAACGATTGAGAGCGGTAAATTCAAGGACAACTGGAGTTCGCTTAGCGCCTTCCAAGTTCCTGAATGGTACCCAAAAGCGAAATTCGGCATATTCATTCACTGGGGGCTATATTCTGTACCGGCTTATGATAGCGAATGGTATTCGCGAAATATGTACATACAAGGCACCAAAGCTTATGAACATCACCTTGAGGTGTATGGACCTCATAAGGACTTTGGATATAAAGACTTCATTCCGATGTTTCGTGCAGAGAAGTTCGATGCAGACGAATGGGCAACATTATTCAAACAGGCTGGAGCGAGATATGTTATGCCTGTGGCTGAGCACCATGATGGTTTTCAGATGTACAAAAGCTCTATCTCTCACTATAACACATATGAAATGGGCCCCAAACGAGATCTTCTGGGTGAGATGAAGGTTGCATACGAGAAGCAGGGGCTAACATTATGCGTGTCGTCTCACCGCGCCGAGCACTGGTTCTTCATGTCTCACGGGAAGGAGTTTGATTCAGATATTAAGGAACCCCTGGAGCGTGGGGATTTCTATTGGCCTGCCATGCCTGAACCCAAGGATCACTTCGACTTGTATGACTCACCTCCAACCGAGGAGTATCTGGAGGACTGGTTGATTCGCTGCTGTGAACTGGTCGATCAATATCAGCCAAAGGTCTTTTATTTTGATTGGTGGATTCAAACGGTTGCGTTCAAACCCTATCTTAAAAAATTTGCTGCCTATTATTATAACAAAGGCGAAGAGTGGGGCGTGCCTGTAGCTATCAATTATAAACATGAGGCCTACATGTTTGGTAGTGCCGTTCCGGATGTGGAGCGGGGACAGTTCGCTGAGCTCAAGCCCTATTTTTGGCAAACGGATACAGCTGTCGCTAAAAACTCATGGTGTTATACGGAAAATAATAACTATAAAACGGCTGAAGAGATCATTCGGGATCTCGTCGATATTGTAAGCAAAAACGGAAATTTACTGCTGAACATTGGGCCCAAAGCAGACGGCAACATACCGGAAGAAGATCGTGAGATTTTACTGAGCATTGGCAAGTGGCTGGAAGTGAATGGGGAAGCGATCTATGACACGTCATTCTGGCGTACGTTTGGCGAGGGTCCGACAGAGGTGAAGGAAGGGCAATTCACGGATGGGGATACGAAGATATTTACGAGTGAAGATATACGGTTTACGTTAAAAGAAAGCAGTCTGTATGCCACGGTTCTTGCCTATCCAGATAACGGGGTGGTGCAGATTAAATCCCTGAAGGAAAATTCTAATCATTTTCAAGGGGTCATTCAAGATATTCAGGTACTTGGCTATGAAGAACAGCCAAAATGGGAGAGAACAGCGGACGCACTGACGATCACAACGACAACTGTGAAAAGTAATGCGCCTATTGTTTTCAAAATTAAATTGGACTAATCAACAAAGATAAATAAATACTGTAAATATAAAAAGGGCGCATCCAGGGGTATTGTACTCATCGGATAGCGCTCTTTTGGTTGGGCTATACATAGGGCTGACTTCCATGCAAAATCCTCTCCATGATAATGGAGGTTCCTCCAAGCTGAAAACTGTAATTCGGAAATTTACTTATATAATAATCACGAAATTCTTGCTTGCTAATATACTGATATCATCAAACCAGTGATGTTCGCCTGTAATGGATTGATTGAGACTCACTAAGGAGGATCTGCAAAAAGATGAAACCAAAGAAACGCATCAGATATGGTTGGAGCGGATTTAAGAAAAAAAAACCTGAGGACTGTGACCATCCCCGAGAGCAGCACAAAGAACACCATCACGAGCACCATCATAACCACCACAATCATCATCACAATAACCACCATCATAAGTGTTTTGACAAAGAAGCCGAATTCCTTCTCAAATTAATTGGTGAGTTGAAGGGAGCAATTGTACAGGTTTTTGCCAATCCCACGCCTCACAATGTTTCACTTCTGATTGAGGTACTGCGTAAATTACTGGCTCTGGTTCATTGCTCGGATTTGAAAAAGGGAACCAAGGCAGATCTCGAAGCGATCTTGGAGCTTACCATTGTATCTGCAGAGGCCGTTCCATTTTCTCCGATCAGTGTGGGAACCAATTTGCAACAATTGCTGGATGTGCTCCTATCTGTCATTTTACAGGGGAATATCGATTCGGCTGAGAAAGATCAACTGGTCATTTTGATCCGGGCGACCGAATTGGCAATCACAACAGGGCTTAGAAACATAGGCAGTCAAGGTCCGGCAGGACCAGCGGGTCCTCAGGGCGTACCTGGTCCACAAGGCCCGGCTGGCGCTGCTGGTGCTCAGGGTGGTGTAGGTCCAGCTGGTACACCGGGAGCTGCTGGTGCCCAGGGACCAGCAGGTGCAATAGGTGTTACTGGAGCAACGGGTGCGGCAGGCCCAGCAGGTGGCGCAACAGGAGCGACAGGTGCAACGGGGAGTACAGGAGCTGTTGGGGCAGCTGGCGTTACAGGAGCAACAGGTGATCCTGGCGTAGCAGGAGCCACCGGAGTCACAGGGAATACGGGTGTAGCTGGACTTGCGGGAGTCACCGGGGCTACCGGGGCAACGGGTGTGACAGGAGATACGGGTGCAGCCGGAATTGCAGGGGTAACCGGGGCTACCGGCGCAACTGGGATTGCGGGAGTAACTGGCAGCACTGGTGTTACTGGGGCTACGGGTTCAGGAGCCATTATACCGTTTGCTTCTGGCGGACCCGCCATATTAACAACGATTCTTGGTGGACTGGTCGGAACGACAAGCCTTATCGGTTTCGGCAGCTCGGCAACAGGAGTCAGCATTCTGGGTGGCACGATTGATTTAACAGGAACGATTGTCGGACCACTCATTAACTTTGCGTTCTCTGTTCCACGGGATGGCGTTATAACTTCGATTGCTGCCTATTTCAGTACCACAGCAGCCTTGGCCTTGGTTGGTTCAACGGTGACCATCACTGCGCAATTATTCAGTTCACCTACTCCTGATAATGCATTTACTGCGGTTCCGGGGGCGGTCGTTACACTGGCACCTCCACTCACCGGTATTATTGCATTGGGTAGTATCTCCAATGGCATAACAACCGGATTGACTATACCTGTGACTGCACAGACACGTCTGCTGCTGGTGTTCTCGGCAACGGCAGCCGGACTCACACTTGTGAATACGGTTGTCGGGTATGCAAGTGGCGGCGTGAACATTACATGATGAGATATAAATTTTGATCTGAGGCCGACTCAATCGTCGTTTCTTTAAAAATCATAAAGTAACCCCATGACTCATATGAGCCATGGGGTTAGAACTTTTTATAAATAATTGTGATATCTATTACTACCAATCATTAGTAGTAAATATCATAGCTTCCACCATAACCATTGGGTGAGTAAGCTACAATTTTATGATAACCATACAAGTTCTCAAGAGTGATGCTTTTCGTTCCATAATCAGACACGATTACTCTTCCATCTCCCTTCAGGGTTCCACTCATATCTTCAACTTTAAACACATATTCCCCTGTTGTAAGAGGGTTAAACCTAAAGGTGACTTTTCCACTCAAGTAAATATCGGTACTATATCCACCATTGAAATATTCTCTTAAGGGATTTTGGGCAAAAATATTAATTTCTTGTGCTTGGGACTGTTGTTGTGTCTGAACTTCCTGGGAGGAAGGGTTAGTTAGCGTAAGAGCTTCATCAGCGAATACCGCTGGAACAGATGCTAAAAGCATCGCCATGGAAGAAAGAGCTGCAATTGCTGTTTTTTGATATTTTTTCACAATCAAACATCTCCTTTTGGTATATAAAATTTAAATTAGATTAGAGTTCGTACTGTTCACAAAAAGACAAAAGATCAATAGAGCAGTAGCTTTCCTCACAGTCATTTCCTAGGATGAGAGTGAGGTTGATCTGGCGCCAAATGTATGTTACAAGATAATCCTACATTTAATTCCAAATATATACAATATAGTTTTCATGATTTTCTGTACTATTTTTGTTAAATATATACTTTATTCATATATAGTTCACAAATTAACATTTATAAGCTCAGACGATTACGGAGAGGGAATACACGATTCGAACACGCCATAAACGAAAATTGACACAGTAGGATGAGCCTCTGCTTTGCCACTTTGTTTGAATAGTAACCTTGAACATCAAGTCGTAGTTTCATAGAACTACTACATTTGTTCATTAAGCGAAATGAAATACATAAATGCGAAATGAGAGTATGAATACGTAAGCGACATGAGACACATAAAAGCATTAAATAGACTTATTTTCTATATTTTTCAATAAAGTGCTTGTATATATCGAATAATGATTTTATACTATACCAATAAAATCCAATTAAATTCCTAATCGACTATTATATGTAATTAAAATGTTTAACTACTCACTCGAATTACGATCGAAAGTCATATCCACCACTCCTTAGCAAGCGTTCTGCTAACGCTCCAGATTACCCTTCCACATGAATGCTTATAGACATTCACTCTCATTGCATTATTCAAACACCCAAACTATTCACTCACATGGTTTAATCCGATTCATTCAATCTCCTAAACTTCCAAGTAAAAAATCATAGACTGATCTGTTATCTCTTCTGACTCATATTGTTCCCTAACCAGACCTGTAAAGGAGGTGAGGCTTTATGTGAAATCCAGGGTATCTATTTCGTACGCAATAAAGGTTATTTTACCGTTTCATTCTGCAGAGAAGGGCATATGTACCAGACTAAATTAAAAAACCGGGTAAAAGGAGTGGAAAAGTTTGATAAAGATTAATCGGTTACGCAAGCCCATCTCCATGGGGCTCTCGCTTCTCCTTGCATTTTCGATCATTCATCCGGTTTCAGCTGAAAACTCCACATCATCCAAATTGGATATGAAATCAGGACTTGCCAAAGTTACGGAGTCCAAAGTAAACGCCAAGCTGACCAAAGAATTTGATGGTAGTGAATATGTGACCTATCTGGTGAAAATGAAGGAACAGGTGGATACAGCAGCAGTCTCCAAACAGGCCCTTGAAAAGGCGGCCATAGCCAAACAAACGGCTTCAGCCACAAAGCTGTCCGTTCGTAATTCGGTCGTCAGCTCTCTGCGAGAAACAGCCTCGCGTACACAATATCCATTGGAAACTTATCTGGAAAAGGAAGTTGACCTGGGTAAGGTCAAAGAATATAAAAGCTATTTTATTGTCAATTCATTGGCAGTAACGAGTACCAAAGAAGTCATGGAACAGATTGCGCTGCTGCCTGAGGTGGAGAAGATTCTACCGAATGAGACACGATACTTACAGAAAGCCGAAGTGAGTAAAGAACCGGCGAATGCGGCATCAGGCAAAGATGTTGTCCAAACGCCAACTAAAGACTCTTCAGTCGGAGTCAAAGACAAAGAGCCTGCTGCAAAGGACAAGCTTGCAACAGAGAACGTGGAATGGAACTTGGATTACATCAATGCGCCAGCGGTGTGGGATCGGGGCATCGATGGAACAGGGATTGTTGTTGCCAATCTGGACAGTGGTGTGGATTATACCCACCCGGCGCTTCGCAGCAAATGGCGGGGACTGGATGCTTCAGGCAATATCGTTGATCCCGAACTAAGCTGGTATGACCCGCACAGTAATGCTTCCCTCCCTGCGGACGGAGACGGGCATGGTACGCACACGATGGGTACGATGGTTGGCTCGGAAGCAGATGGCACCAATCAGATCGGGGTTGCTCCCGGTGCGAAATGGATTGGTGTGCGGATATTCAATCCGGAAACAACGGATGCCATTATTCTCGATGGCGGACAATGGTTGATCGCTCCGGTGGATGCGGAAGGCAATCTGCATCCTGAACTTGCACCGGATGTCGTTAACAACTCGTGGGGCGGAGGCGCAGGATTGGATGAATGGTTCCGTCCTATGGTCCAAGCTTGGCGTGATGCTCAGATTTTCCCGGAATTCTCCGCAGGAAATGTGAGACTGGGTAACCCGGGCGGACCTGGTTCTGTTGCTAACCCAGCCAACTATCCTGAAAGTTTTGCTACAGGAGCAACCGATATCAACGGAAATCTGGCTTCGTTCTCCCTGCTGGGCCCATCCCCGTATGGTGAGATCAAACCGGAAGTATCTGCACCTGGTGTGAATATCCGTTCATCAGTTCCGGGCGGAGTATATGAGGGAGGCTGGAACGGAACATCCATGGCAGGCCCGCATACAACTGCACTTGCTGCACTGCTGCTTCAGGCCAATCATTCCCTTACGGTGGATCAGCTGGAGCAGATCATTACAGATACAGCCACGCCGAGAACGGATAGTCAGTATCCGACATCTCCTAATAACGGCTACGGTCACGGCATTATTAATGCCCTTGATGCTGTGGGTTCTGTACTCGAAGGGATCGGCACAGTATCCGGCAGAGTGGTTACGGCCGGAGATGATCTGGAAGAGCCGGTACTGGCACATACCCCTGTTAATTCTGCCTTTACAGGCATTGATATACCATTAAGCGCTCATGTGACAGATAACGTCGCAGTAGTCTCCGTCGAGGCTTTTGCCAAAACGACAGGTACCAACCAGTACGTTTATCTACCGATGAACCGGATTGCTGGAGATAACAAAGATGGTACGTACACAGCGACCATTCCGGCATTTCTGATTGAGCCACAAGGTGTGGAGTATTATATCCGCGTGAACGACTACGGCAACAACGGATTCGAAAGTCAGGTATATAAAGTGGCTGTGTCCAATGGTGTTCAGCCTGGATATCTTCAGGATTTTGAAGAAGATCAGCTGGGCTTCACAACTGGCGGAACCGGAAGTACCTGGGTATGGGGAGCACCAACCAGTGGTCCTGGAAGTGCATACTCCGGTGACAAGGTGATTGCAACCAATCTGCAAGGAACTTATGTGGCGAATAGCAATGCATATCTGCTTGCGCCGCCTATTGATCTAACCGAGAGTGCAGGAGGTGCGTTATTATCCTTCAAGCACTGGTATGACCTGGAGAATAACATCGACTTCGGCAAGGTATACATCGCTTCCGAGGATAGCGATTATGTGTTCCAAGAACTGTTAACCTTCACGGGTACAGGTGGCAATTGGAAGACACAATATGTGGATCTTCGCGAATACGCGGGACAGCAGGTGTTCATCAAATTCAATCTGACGAGCGATAATTCATTGCAAAAGGCTGGCTGGTACATTGATGATTTCGCTGTAGAAGAACTGGATGAGATTGCTCCGGGCGCTCCTGCCGGATTGTCTGCGACGGCCGATATTCTTGGTAATGTAGCCTTGAGCTGGACGGGTCCGAGCGATGAGGATCTCGAATCCTATGTGGTATATCGCTCCACAACCGCAGGTGCAGGTTATGAATCCATTGGAACTGCAACAGGAACAACGTTTACAGATACGGCTACGGTGACAGATTCGACGTATTATTATACCGTTGCCGCACTTGATTATAGTGGCAATGAAAGCGACAAATCGAATGAGGTCTCCATTACAGTAGAGGTGCCTCAGGATATCTACATCGATCATTTCGATGGCAGTGATGATAATGGCTGGACTCATTCAGGAACCAAAGATGAGTGGGAACGCGGTATTCCGGTAACGGGACCTGCCAGCGCGGTTTCTCCACCGAATGTCTGGGCGACTGATCTCGACAATACGTACGAGAGTGGCTCCAACTATTCACTCGTATCTCCGGTCATTGATTTGACGGATGTGTCCGAAGGAACACTCACGTTTAATCATTGGTACGAGATTGAGAGTGGATACGACTACGGCTATGTGGAAGTCACCAAGGATGGTGGAACCACATGGTCAGAACTGGGCAAATTCTCACATAGTACAAATGGTAAACAATGGACACCGGTATTTTATGATCTGGATGCACTTACCGGTAATGAAGTTCAATTCCGATTCCGCCTGACCTCAGATAATAGTGTTGTGAAGACAGGCTGGTTCATTGATGATTTCCGTGTACTGGGAGTTGCTGCGGAGACGGTAACGGAGGACAGTGCGGTTGTGCTTAACAATGACAAACCAAAACCGTCCTATGATAATCCATGGTACAAAATTTCGCGGACAGACAAAGCGGAATTTAACAAAACGAAACAGCAACAACCGGAAGTTGAAAAACCAGGAACAGGTTCGGTTAATCCACAAAGCCTGCCTGCAAGTGCAACGGTTACCGTACTGGAAACCGGACGTTCGGTGAAGACAGATCCAGCTACAGGCAAGTATACTTTCACACACGTAGCAGGTGATTACACGTTAAAAGCTGAAGCATATGGATATTATCCTCGAACTCAGCAGGTAACGATCACGGATGGCAATGGTGCCAAAGCCAACTTTAATCTGGAGGCAATCCCGCATGGACAGATTGAAGGTGTAGTAACGGATGAGCGGACAGGACAACCACTGGCTGATGCTTCCGTTCTCGTGGTGGAAGATGCCAATGTAGGTGAAATTCGCACAGGTTCAGATGGCAGCTTCGATATTCAGGTATTGGAAGGAAGTTATACCCTGTCCATCCGGGCTGCGGATTATTACAGTAAAACCGTTACTGTGACAGTCCCTGGTAATGGTACGGCTGAGGCAAATGTTGCCTTAAAACCATTCATCGGTTTCCCTGGGGAAATTGCTTATGATGATGGAACAGCAGAGAACGCACGAGCTTTTAATGCTGCGGATAACGCTTGGGCAGTTCGAATGACACCAGAGCTGGAGACCGCTCAACTGACAGGTGCATCGTTCCGATTCTGGAACACCGAATGGCCTGTACCTGGAGGCACAGCGTTCCAATATGCCGTATATGATGCATCGGGTGCGGGCGGAGCTCCGGGACGACAACTGGCTGGACCATTTGACGGTACTGCACTTCGTAACGATCAATGGACAACTGTTGAATTCCCGGAACCGGTCATTGTAACGGGTGATTTCTATATCGTGTATGTACAGAGTTTAGCTGGAACTAGCGCTCCGGGACTCGCTACCGATGAGGATGGTCCAAATGCAGGTCGAAGCTGGCAGCGAGTAGGTGGAGCGTGGAGTACTTCACCTGATGAAGAAGGTAACTACATGATTCGTGCAGTTGTGAGATATCCGGTAAATGCACCTGTGCTCACAGCACCTGCGAACACGTATACGAATCAATCAACCTTCACCGTGTCGGGAACGTCTCCGGCATCCGGCGCTCAGATCAAGTTTTACAACGGCAAAGATCTCGCTGGCACTACAACGGTGGCAAATGGGAAGTTCTCATACGGTGTGAAGCTCCGTTCTGGCATTAATGCGATTACTGCCGAGGCAGTGGTGGACCGGAAAACGACCGATCGCTCACTCCCCGTTGTCATTATTCTGGATCAGACCAAACCGCAGTTGACCATTGTTACGCCAACTCAAGGAGATCGCATCAATGCAGAAGTTGTTCACGTAACGGGTAATGTCGTGGAACAATTCCTCGATAAGGTAACCGTTAACGGACAAACCGTACAAGTGGGTAAAGACAGAAGTTTCAGTCACCGTGTATTGGTCAATGAAGGCGAGAACACAATTACCATTACAGCAACCGATCTCGCTGGTAACAAAACAACCGTAACCCGCACCGTCTATGTGGAAACGGCGTTGCCAGAACTTACGAATATTACTCCGGCTGAGGATGTTCGAATCACATCAGGGGAGAGTGTTACCGTTTCATTTGATAGTAAACCTGGTCTGCAAGCATCTTTCCGTATTCAGTTACCTTTGAATCTGAATGCCCAAGGGGCAGGAGAGGTTCCATTGGTGGAGACTGAACCTGGTCGTTACACAGGTACGTACACAACACCTTCATCCCTTGTTCTTGAGGGTGGAGTCATTGTGATTCGTGCTCAAGATGCAGCAGGCAACAAAGTAGAGGCTGAAGCAGCTGGACGATTGTTCGTCAGCGTAGCACAAGAACAATCCGTTCCAGAACCAGATTCGAGCCCTGAAGAGAATGGAACGGAAGTGAGTTCACCGTCCGCTGAGGGTCTGCAACCTTAATTATACAAAGTGTGACATGGACGATAACTGCATTTTGACCATCTAAGCAAGAAGCCGATAAGCCGAAGTATCAGGGCTTGTCGGTTTTTTGTTGACTCGATTCACATCTAACGCCTAAGATTACTCGGCTATGGTTATTTACACCAAATAAATTTAATAATAAACTTTTGGAAATGAAGCATCCATCGGAATGCTTTTTCTTTTGCTCTCACATGTCAGCAGGTGAGTTGCCTCTTTCTTCACATTAATGATATAACATGATATATTAGGATGTAGAACATGAGAAGTATGGGTATTTATGGAGGTGCTTGTATTGGGTAAAGACTCGGCATCCAAGCCGATGTATGAACAGATCTTTGAATCCTTGCGTGAACGGATACAGCTTCATCAATATCAAGTGGGTGAGCGTGTTCCTTCGGAGAAGGAATTATGTGATGAATTCGGAGTGAGCCGGATTACAACTAAAAAAGCACTTGAAATGCTGGCGAGTGAACAATTAATTGTTCGTCAGCCGGGACGGGGTTCTTTTGTTGCTGATACGGCAGATCTGTTACAGGAAAGACCTAACAGATCTGCTCCGCGTGCTTCGGTTAAAGATCCAGAGAAGAAGCTGCTCATTGGGCTGGTCATTACTAATTTCAGTGATATGTATGGTACAGAACTGTTATATGGGATGGAAGAAGCTTCGCGAGAGCATGATTGTTTTCTCGTACTTAGACGTTCCTTCGGGATTCCCGAGCAGGAGGAACAGAGCATTCAGGAACTGCTGGAACTGGGTGTGGACGGATTGATTATTTTCCCGGCACAGGGTGAATATTTCAGCGATGAGATTCTTAAACTGGTCGTTAACAAATTCCCGTTTGTCCTGATTGACCGGTACTTGAAAGGAATTCCGGCTTCATCTGTCAGTACGGATAATGTAGGCGCGGCGCGAGAAGGGACGAATTATCTGTTCAACCTCGGTCACCGACACATCGCTTTTCTGACGCAGCCTCCGGCGAACACTACACCGATTGAAGAACGAATTGAAGGAATCATTGAGGCTCATCATGATCAAGGGGTGCTGGTGAACAGGGAACTGTGGTTAGAATCTTTTCTTTCGACACTGCCAAGTGTGTTTGATCCTCAAGTCGAGGTCCGTGATGTGGAGACACTGGTGGAACATTTACAGAAATACCCCCAGATTACTGCACTCTTTGCTGCGGAGTATCATATTGCTTTACTTGCAGAACAGGCAGCGGATCGGCTTGGTCTGAGAATTCCAGAAGATATGTCCATCATTTGCTTTGACAGTCCAAATGCTGCCGAAGGAAGCCGTGTAACCCATATGAGACAAAGCCAGTTTGATATGGGAAAACAGGCATTCGAGATGGTGCTTCAAAGTATGCAGAACAACGAAATGACAGTGAACAGAGTTGTTTTACCTGCCCGATTGGTGAAGGGTAAGTCAACGAGTATGGTGAAACAAAAGGGTTAATTATAACAACTTAATATTCATTGTGTTCAATCAGGGGCTCCGTGTAAACGAGGCCTCTTTTTGGTGCGGATAAAATGGGGAGAATTGCTTTAAATGGTATATTATTTGGTGTCGTTAAATTAAAATAACATGCTAATATACAAATAAATATATTGACATAACATTATATTCGTTTTAGGATGATGAAAGCGGTTAACAAACTGGATTACATAAGGAGGACAACATGCTGACACCCAGAGATGATCAAGAAATTTCCCCCTCGATATACGACATGATTGATCGGGTTAACAAACGTATGCCGGATTATCCGGAACTCAACCAAATGTTTAAAAATTGTTTTACCAATACGATGGCAACCACAATTCAGCGCAAAGAAGATGGAACAACTTTTGTGATTACGGGAGATATCCCTGCCATGTGGTTACGTGATTCTGCCGCTCAGGTCAGACCTTATCTGGTTCTCGCTTCAGAGGATGAAGATATTGCCGACATGATCGCTGGACTGGTTGAACGTCAACTGAAATATATTCTCCTGGACCCTTATGCAAACGCTTTTAATGAGACGGAGAGTGGAAAAGGACATCAGGAAGACCTGACGCAGATGAATGATTGGATCTGGGAACGGAAGTATGAGATCGACTCACTGGCTTATCCGATTCAGCTCAGTTATCTCTTGTGGAAGAACACGGGAAGAACAACTCAATTCAATGATACGTTCCGTAAAGCAGCCCAGATCATCATGCAGTTATGGCAAGTGGAACAGCATCATGAGACGAAATCACCCTACACGTTCCAACGTCTGGATGCTCCCGAAACCGATACGCTCACCCGAGAGGGACGAGGTACTGAAACAGTTTACACAGGCATGACTTGGTCGGGATTCCGTCCCAGCGACGATCGTTGTGAATATGGTTATCTGATTCCATCCAATATGTTCGCTGTTGTGGCGCTTCGATATCTACAGGAAATTGCTAAAGCCGTGTTCGAGGATGAAACGCTGGCAGCGACTGCTCAGCAGTTGGAGGAACAGATCAACAAAGGTATTCAGGATTATGGCACCGTTGAACATCCGGAATATGGAACCATATATGCGTACGAAACGGATGGGAAAGGCAATCACAATCTGATGGATGATGCCAATGTGCCAAGTCTGCTGTCTTTACCTTATCTCGGATATGTCGAGGAGAACGACGAGGTGTATCAGAATACACGCCGTTTCATTTTATCCACGAACAACCCGTATTTTTATGAGGGAACAGCAGCAGTGGGAATCGGTAGTCCGCATACACCAGAAGGGTACATCTGGCATATCGCTTTATCGATGCAGGGGCTGACTACAGAGGATCGCAATGAAAAACTACGATTGCTTCAGCTTATCCATAAGACGGATGCGGATACCGGACTGACCCATGAAGGTTTTTCGGCCAACAATCCACATGAATATACACGTCCATGGTTTTCATGGTCCAACATGCTCTTTAGTGAACTGATTATGGATTATTGCGGATTCCGCGTACAGAAATAGATAGGGAAGCAAGAGATAACCTGCGAGTACATTATAACGTTCGGAGTTCGTTAAATTCCGACAAGAGGAGAGCGAATCATGAGAAAAATATCATTGAAAATGCCGGTAGCAGCAGTTATGACATCCTTGCTCATTCTTACTACAGCCTGTTCGGGCGGAAGCTCAAGCACAGGCACAACCAGTGATGGCAAGAAGGAAGTAACTGTATCGTTCCGTTCTTCAGGATCTGAAGATACGCTTACGAAGTTTTTCCAATCAGGCTTGGTAGATCAATTCGAGAAAGAAAACCCGGATATCAAAATCAACATTGCGCCTGTACTGGCAAGTGAAGGCGATTATACGTCCAAAATGGTTCTGCAAATGAAATCGCCGGATACGGCGCCTGATGTCATTGCCGAAGATACATCCATCATCAAATCCGATGCTGCTGCGGGATATCTGGAGCCGCTGGATACACAGGTTCAGGGATGGTCCGATTGGGAAGAACACATCATCGACAACCTGAAGGCGGGGGTTACAGGTGAAGACGGCAAGGTGTACGGCGTTCCGGCTACTTCGGATACACGCGGAATCTGGTACAACAAGGAACTGTTTCAACAGGCGGGACTTGAAGTTCCATTCAAACCTGCAAGCTGGGCAGAAGTACTCGAAGCAGCACGTACCATCAAGCAAAAACTGCCGGGTGTGACACCACTTAATATGATCGTGGGCAAAGCAAACGGTGAAGGTGTCACCATGCAAACACTGGAAATGTTGCTCTATGGTACGGCGGACACGCTGTATAACGACACCAGCAAGAAATGGGTCGTGAACAGCCCGGGGCTACTGGATTCCTTCAAATTCATAGATCAAGTTTTTAACACGGATAAAACAGGTCCAACCATGCAGGTTGCCCTGAATGGACAAGCTGGCAGTATTGCATTCCAGCAACAGTTCCCGCAAGACAAACTGGCGATGGCTGTAGATGGTAGCTGGGCAGGTTCGACATGGGCCGAGAACGGTGCTGCTCCAATCGCCAACGTTGAAGAAAAAATAGGTTTTGCACCATTCCCAACACAAAATGGGGAAGAACCTGGAGCGACTACGATGTCTGGAGGATGGGCCTGGTCTGTTCCTGCACAGGCGAAGAACAAGGAAGAAGCTTGGAAATTTATCGAGTTTCTGATGAATAAGGAAAATGCGACTGCACGCGTAGTAGCGGAAGGCAGCCTCAGCCCACGTAATGATTCCACAGAAGTTGAAGGTTATACGGATCGTCCATATACCAAAGAAGCACAGGAACTCTTGAATGTGGCTCACTTCCGTCCAGCGAACGATCAATATGCAGCGGTATCCGCACAATTGCAAAGCATTGTTGAGAGTATTGCCTCTGGCAAGCTGACGCCGGAAGAGGGAGTTACACAATTGAAGGACAACGTATCCCGTTCCCTTGGCGCGGACAGCATCGAAGAGAAATAAGGATATCGATATATTCGGAGGGGGAGGCATAATCTCCCCTTTTTCCGGTTCGAATGGAGAGTGACTTATGAAAAGGAAAGCACCAGGTTCATTTCTGTTTCTCATGCCTTCCGTACTGTTATTACTTGTGTTTTTCATTGTTCCCATCATTCTGACGATCTGTTTTGCCTTTACGAATATGGCTCTGACTGGGGCGGCAGCCAAGAGTTTGGAGTTTGTCGGATTCCAGAATTTCATTAATATGTTCCATGATCCGGACTTCCGGATTAGTGTCTGGCGTACGCTGGTCTTTCTCATCTTCTCCGCAGTGATTGGTCAGGTATTGCTTGGATTCATTCTGGCTCTTCTAATGAAGGAGAAAAATGTGACGTTCCGCCGGGTCATCGGCATCATCGTCATTGCCGGTTGGGTGACACCCGAGATTGTTGTGGCATTCTGTATGGTCGCCTTTTTCAGTGACAATGGTTCATTGAATCAGATCCTCGGCTGGTTTGGAGCGAATCCAGTCTCCTGGTTGTTCAGTTTCCCTATGGTGAGTGTCATTATCGCGAATATCTGGCACGGCACAGCCTTTTCAATGATGGTCTATCAGTCGGCACTGGATGATATCCCGAAGGAAGTTGAAGAAGCTGCGATTATTGACAGTGCCACCGGGTTCCAGATTGTCAGACACATTACGATTCCAATGGTAAAAGGGTCCATCGTGACCAACATGATGTTGGTTACCCTACAGACACTGGGTGTGTTCACGCTGATCTATACGATGACCGGTGGTGGCCCGGGTACTTCAACACAAACCTTGCCGATCTTCATGTATAACCAGGCCTTTGTGAACTATCAATTTGGATACGGCACAGCCATATCTCTGGTTCTGTTGTTCATCGGTATTATCGCCAGCCTGTTCTACATGCGATCCATGAAAGTGAAAGTGTAACCATGAAGGAGGTTCGATCCCTATGGTCAAACATGGGCTTCAACGCAAAATCCAGTACGGGATTCTAGTTTTTCTAGGGCTCTGTTTTTTATTGCCGCTGCTCTGGATCATTCTGGCTTCATTTGACCCGAACGCGCAACAGGGTATCAAAATGCCCAGTACCTGGACCATTCAAAATTTCAAGGATGTACTCGGGGATTCGAGCAATCTTCGTTCATTCGGTGTAGGCCTGATTCTGTCGGGAGGGCAAGCGATATTGGTTGTTCTGGTATCGGTTCTTGCTGCTTATCCATTATCCCGTTATGAAATGAGATTCAAAAAAAGCTTCCTGTTATCCATTTTGTTCATGACAGCTCTTCCGATTACTGCCGTGATGGTTCCGGTATTTCAAATGTTTCTGTTCTTCAAAATGCAAAATAGCATCATTGCCACGATGCTGTTCCTGACTGCATCCTCACTTCCTTACGGCATCTGGATGATGAAAAACTTCATGGATTCGGTGCCAATCGATTTGGAAGAATCGGCATGGATTGACGGAGCGTCCGTGTGGAGTAGTTTGAGACGAATCGTGGCGCCATTGATGTTGCCTGGTATTGCAACGATAGCGATATTTACGTTTTCGGGAAGTTGGGGCAACTTCTTCGTGCCATACATCCTGCTCCAGACACCGGAGAAACTTCCGGCATCGGTCACGATTTATCAATTTTTCGGCAGCCACGGTATGGTTGAATACGGCAGGTTGGCTGCATTTTCACTACTTTATACAATGCCTTCGGTTGTGCTATATATCTTCTCCCAGCGTTACATGTCCAAAGGATTCAGCATGGGCGGAGCAACCAAAGGTTAATGACAGGAGGTACGCAACATGACAACCAAAAAGACGGCACATCTCATCTCGCATACCCATTGGGACCGCGAATGGTATATGCCTTATGAACACCATCATGTACTGCTTATTGAGCTGATGGATAAACTGCTGGATACGCTCGATCAGGACCCGGAATATCGCTATTTCCATCTGGATGGGCAGACGATTATTCGTGAAGATTATTTGCAGGTTCGGCCCGAACAACAGGAGAGGCTCGATCGTTATATTCGTGAAGGACGCATTCATTTTGGTCCATGGTATGTGTTACAGGATGAGTTTCTGACCAGCAGCGAGGCCAACTTGCGTAATCTGCTCATCGGTCATCGTGATGCTCGACCTTTGGGCGTGATATCCAAAACGGGATACTTCCCAGACTCGTTCGGCAATATGGGACAGGCACCGCAGATTCTGCAACAGGCGGACATTCATAACGCGATCTTCGGGCGCGGGGTAAAGCCTACGGGATTCAATAATGCCGTGGTTGATGCCGACAGTTACGAATCTCCCTATTCCGAGATGATCTGGCGTTCGCCGGATGGTTCGGAAGTGCTCGGCATTTTGTTCGCGAACTGGTACTGTAATGGGATGGAAGTTCCGGTTGATCGGGAGAAAGCCCAAGTATATTGGGATAAAAATTTGGAGGATGCCGAGAAGTTTGCCTCGACTTCACATCTGCTGTTCATGAATGGTTGTGATCATCAGCCAATCCAGACGGATCTGCCTGAGGCTTTACGTACGGCGGCTGCGTTGTATCCTGATGTAGAATTTATTCACTCCAATTTTGACGATTACATTGAGGCCGTTACGAAGGAAGTGCCTGAACATCTGGCGACCATTGAGGGCGAGCTTCGCAGTCAGCACACGGATGGTTGGGGAACACTGGTGAATACGGCATCTGCCAGGGTTTATCTGAAACAGATGAACCAGCAGGGGCAGACGTTGCTTGAAAAAGTAGCCGAACCACTCGCCGCGATGGCCCATATAGCCGGGGTAAAAGATTATCCGCATCATCTATTGACACATGCATGGAAGATGCTGATGCAGAACCACCCACATGATAGCATCTGTGGGTGCAGTGTCGATGAGGTTCACCGTGAGATGGTGACCCGCTTTGCCAAGAGCAGACAACTTGCAGAGAAGTTGGTTTCCCAGAGCGCGCAGGCGATTGCTGAGTCCATTCGTGTGCAACCTGCTGAGGCTTGGGGAGAGGAAGCAGTGCTGTTCACTGTGTTCAACACGAGTGGATGGAATCGAAATGGAATCATTGAGATGGATCTGATTGTGGACAAAGCATTTTTCCCGGAAGGTCCTCATCCTCAAGCCCTTGCGCAAAAGTTGGAAGAGGCTGCGTTACCAGCGTATCAGCTGGTCGATTCAGATGGACGCACGTATTCGGCAGAAATCAAGAATCTGGGTGCGCATTTCGGCTATGAACTTCCAAAGGATCGCTTCCGACAGCCTTATATGGCTCGTAAAGTAAGAGTGACTTTCCAGGTGGTGGATGTACCTTCGCTGGGATATAAGACGTATGCTCTCATTCCAGTCGAGAAGCAAGTAGAGATTGCTGAAGTGCCCGATAAGAGTGAACTCATCCAGGTTCAGGGAATGATGATGGAGAACGGTCAATTGCGGGTGACGGTTGAAGAGAATGGTACGGCAACGATTGAAGATAAGGTCTCAGGTGCTGTATACCAGGGATTGAATTCATATGAGGATACCGGTGATATCGGCAATGAATATGTCTACCGTCAACCCGAGGGAGAGACAACGCTGACCACGGAGCATCTGAAGGCGGACCTGCGGATTGTGGAGCAATCTCCGTATCGGGTGGTCATGGAAAGTGTATTACGCTGGGATATTCCTGCTGGAGCAGATGAACTGTTCGAGCTGGAGAAGCGCCAAATGGTTCCTTTTACAGAACGGAAGGCACAGCGAGTCAAGAACACTGTTCCGTTGGTGATCACGACAACGTATACGTTGGAAGCGGGCAGTAATATGGTCAAGGTAAAATCTGACTTTAACAATCAGGCCAAGGATCATCGACTGCGTGCATTATTTCCATCCGGACTGGTGACAGAGGAGCATTATGCAGATTCCATCTTTGAAATTGCCAAACGTTCCAATACACCGGCAAAGGAATGGGTGAATCCAAGTAATGCACAGCATCAGCAAGCGTTTGTACATGTGACCGATGGTGATCATGGCTTGATGATTGCAAACAAAGGGCTGAATGAATACGAGATTTTACAGCATGAAGAGGGCAGTACGATTGCAGTTACGCTGCTGCGTGCCTCTTCGGAACTGGGAGATTGGGGTGTGTTTGAAACACCGGAAGCTCAATGTCTGGGATCTCAGAGTGTGGAATATGCGATTATTCCATTTGCGGGCGATGCTGCACAGTCAGGTGCATGTGCATCCGCATACGTGTATCCGATTCCGTGGACGACTGTACAGCAAGGGGCACTTGCGTATACATTTGAGCGAGAAAGTCATGCCGGTGCCGATGGGTACAAGGTGGAACTACCTTTGACGAAGCAATGGTTAGCGTGGAATTCGCAAGGTTCGACACTGGCATTCTCCACATTGAAGATCGCAGAGGAAACCGGAGATTTAATTGCTCGGTGGTATAATCTGAACTCCGAAACCGTTGAGTTGAACGTACAGCCTGGATTCGAAACAGCCTCCGTTTATGAGAGCGATGTGCTGGAACGGGTTAAGAACACGTTGGAGGGGCACAGCCAGAAGGTATCCGGGTACAAAATCGTTACACAAGGGTATGCGTTACGTTGAGTTGATTATTGAACATCATAACTATAGAAACCTCCTGTTCACGGTAGCGTGGGCAGGAGGTTTTTGTTAGTCAAAACATTGTCTTATTGAAGGCTATAGTAACTTTAATGCACGGTACAAGTTCTTTTTATCCAATAAAATAATTAATTTCCAATATAGAAAAATGTGGTATTATTGTGCTAGTTTGTTGTAATGGAGGTAGACCTAATGATCTATATTTTATTTGTATTCATCGTTGTAGTGATTATTACACTTAGCCTTTGGGTTATGAGTTTAGCACGTAAACAAAAGAAATCAGTGCTGCTTTTTGAGGAGAAATACGACTTAAAAGTCATTACCATCGCAGATATAGACAGGATGGAGGATGGCTCTGGCTTCGAGATGTACTTGTACAGATTGTTAATTGAGTTGGGTTATTCAGGGGTCTATAAAACGTTAGGAAGTCGCGATTTTGGTGCTGACGTAGTTTTCACTGATCGGGAAGGTGTTAGAAATGTCATTCAAGCAAAACGATACTCAACAGATTATCCAGTTGGCATCAGCGCTGTACAAGAGGTGTTTTCTTGCATGAGATATTATAAGGCTAAGAAAGCAATCGTAATTACTTCATCCCACTTCACAGAATCGTGTGAGACATTAGCTGGTATTAACTTTGTAAAGTTGATTGATCGAACTGACTTAATTCATGTGATTGAGGCTTTTAGAGACGGTGATATGATTGAGGCGCGTGATATTATTGAAGCGGAACCGAGGATGATCCTTGAATCCTGGTCGGAAGCGAATAGCAATACGCTACATGAGGTTCGAAAAGATTACAAGGCAGAAAAGTATGTGAAAAAAGTGATGAGTAAGTGAACATACATATTATTTAATAGAAAAATGATTTATTCCGTTGACTGTTCATACATAACTTAAGTGGAGAGAGAGTCTGTAAAATATATTGTGTAAACTCTCAAACCCATTAAAATGGAAGTAAGAGAAAGGTTGGGAGAACACTTGGGAATTTGGACAAAACAACAATTGCGGGAATTTATTTTTGAGAACAATCTGGTCTCTGCACAAGATGCACAAAATGTCTTAAAAAACCTATTCGCAGAGACGATTTCCGACAGACGAAGCCTTGCTAAAGATGCTCTACCTGGCAACGATTGACGTCACTCGGAAATGGACAGGACGTGTCCAAAACTGGGGGCAAATGCTGCTCCAACTTTCCGTCTTTTCCCAGATAGGGTCGGTCTACACTTGCGGTAAATTCGCTATCCCCCCGGGGGAATCTATGACTAAAAGAGTTTACACAAAATTATTGACAGACCCCCAGTCTTTCATACAAAAAAGACTCCTTTTAATTAGAAAGGAAGCCTTTTTTTTGTTGATTAATTTAAATCATATTTATCGAGTATTGAGTCAAAAAGTTTTTGGTAGAGTGTTTTTTCTTGAGTAGTGAATGTTCTCATTGCGTCACTGTTGCTTTCCAGGCTGAATTTTCCCATGCTTCCGTTTATTAAACCGTAATCCCCAAAAGTGTTTTGAGCCAGGAAAATAATATTATTATCACCTTTCTCTAGCTCGGTGTAGCCATCAGCCGTAAATTTTTTATCTTCTCTTAAACTTAAAGGTTCTAGAATAGTTATTTCCTTCGAGTTTTCTGGGAAATCGTCAGGTTTTTTTATGATCTGATCAATAATAATATCTGTCTTAGTGTAGAAATCTTGAAGAGCACCGTCTTCATAACTGCTGATTATATGTTCTCTGTTTTCAAAGTCATCTTTAGCGTATCCCACAATGATTAGATCTGAGAACTGGTCCAGCCTATCTACATCTTCAAAAGTAAGTGAATTAGTTGAAATATCAATTACTTCATTGATTTGCATTTGTTCTTTTTCTTGAAGAAAATAGTACAAACCTGTCGATATAATAAATAAACTTAAAATTGATAAACCTATTATGAGAGATCGAGATTTAAACATAAGATACCTCCCTAAAAATTAATTGCCACGCTTTAATCTGATTTCAGTTATGTCATAGGTTGTAGGGCCGATATTTTGAATACCAGATCTCATAATCGAATTTGCACCATCTGATGGAGTGTGATCAAGACCAATAGAATGCCCAATCTCATGACCTGCATTCGAGATTACCTCGTCTGTTTTAAAGTCGGCGCGCTCCATGTTATTATAATATATTGATACGTTACTAAAAGCCCAAGTATCACTGTGATTTGCTTCAACATAGCCACCTGAACTAGATAATTTATAAGGAGTGTAGTAACCAAAACGGTAAGGTATGCTGGTTACACCAACATAGTATTTATCAGGAGTCCCACTTGATGAGAGTACTCTTTTTAAATTAACTTTGCTTGATGTTTCATTCCACCTAAATCGAGCTTCATCAAATGCTGAAACATATCCATAAGAAGAAACTGAATCTGAGTACCATACATCATTGATGGCGGTGGATCTGCCTCCAGAATATCGAACCGCGTTAGCATCCGTTTGTAGTAAACCTAGACTCAAAGGAACAACGAAAAACCCTAAAAGAACTATTTTTTTAAACGTTTTAGAAATTCTCATCAGTTTAGGCACCTTCCTATGTAATATTGATTTAGCCCTAAAAAAGTATTTATAGATTTAACACCAGCACCTCCTTAGTTCATTTATACCAAATTAGGGAATAATTAAACTATAAGTGGAAATGATAGCGAATTCAATAGACAACTTTGGTAGCACTATAAAACAAGACTTTTACATAGACAAACAGGAGTCTGCAATTAAGCATCTCCTTTAGGGATTACTTGATTTTCTCATAAAATAACATATAAATAAGTCATCATTTTAAATAACCCTGTTACTATACGATTGATAATTTAAAATAGAGGGGGTTCAATTTTAGTGAAAAAAATGAGCTGGATTGCTTTGATTTTAGTCCTGATTTTGTACTTTGTTTCGATGTACTCACTATATTCTCATATGAATAATAAATGGCTAGTTAGTCCTCCCAACTATGTAATTCTAATTCTTTCTATTTTAGTATTAGCTATAGCTATACTTGGTTTCAAAGAAAATTTGAACAAGTCTACGAAGGTAAGAAGTTGGATCTCAACGGTTCTATCCTTAGCATTGATCTTCATCCTTTTGGGTGCTTTGTCATTTACATCGATATTTTCTGGGTACAAACAATTACTTACGACTACACATTCACCAGATAAGCACTATACTATAAGTTTCTATAAAACTGACGCTGGAGCCATGGGATCGTTTGGAGTTATGGGGGAATTAAAAGGCCCACTTTGGTTTAAAAGAGTATTTTATTATGAGGGAAAGACGGATCAGGTAGACTTGGAATGGGTTGATAACCATACAATTTCAATTAATGATCAAAAAGTTAATTTATTAAATGGTGAAACTGTACGCCGTAGCCCTTAATTTTATAAGATTTTTTTCTTAACTGATAGCTAAAGTGAAATTCCTTTACGGAGTTTCGCTTTTTTTTGCGTTTCGAGAAAAAGATGGATAGAAGAGAAAGTGATCATCATCAAAAATCCTTTGAGGTTTTATATGAATGAGTAGAAGAAGTTAAACATGTCGTGATTTTATACATTTATTGTCGTGAGTTTCTATTAAAAATAGATTAAGTCTGTGATAACTTATAGATAAATGTCAGAATATTATATAAGATGAATGTAACATTTACACGCAAACGAAGAGTGCAGAACCAATCTGTAGAAGCGAAGCGTTCACCTAAAAGCTTTCTGAAAGAAAGCTACATCGGAAGCATACGCTATCCCCGGATTTTCTCCATTAAGAAAGGTTTCAAAAAATACGGGGATAACAGTGATCGTAAGATGGTACTGCAATCGGAGTGGCTGAGTGTAAATTTTACAGATTCACCTTATATCCTATGGAGGTAAGACAACAGTGACCATTCGAATTGGAAAAATTAGCTTGTGGCATGTTCACGCATGGGATTACATCAAGCAGGCACAGGAACATGAGGATACAGTCATCGCCGCTGTGTGGGATGAAGATGCTAAGCGCGGACAGGAAGCGGCTGAACGTTTAAACGTACCATTCTATGCTTCACTCGAAGATATGCTGGCCAAGGATGACATCGATGCCGTTATTGTAGATGCGCCAACTCGCATCCATGAAGATGTGATCACCGTTGCTGCAAAAGCAGGTAAACACATTTTCACGGAGAAAGTTATTGCGTCGACACAGGTGGAATCCAACAGAATCCTTAATGAGGTAAAGGCAAACAAGGTCAAGATGACAGTCTCCTTACCGCGTCTGAATGCAGGATATACGCTAACGATACAGGATGTGCTTAACCAAGGATTACTTGGTAAAATAACTTATGTAAGAGCGCGTTTATCGCATGATGGAGCGATTTCGAACTGGTTGCCTGAACACTTCTATAATCTGAAGGATTGTCAGGGCGGTGCACTCATTGATCTGGGTTGCCATCCAATGTATCTCGCCAAACTCTTTCTGGGTCAGGAAGTAACAGGGGTTAATGCGAACTTTGGATATATTACAGGCAAAGAAGTGGAAGATAATGCAGTTGCAACCTTGTTTACGGATTCTGGAGCAGTTGGCGTTGTTGAAGCCGGTTTTGTGAACAGCCATTCTCCGTTTACGATTGAGGTTCATGGTACGGAAGGTACAATTCTGTACGGAACACCCGAAGAAAAGCTATTGATTCGCACGAAAGCAGCACAGGGACAGTATCAAGAGTGGACTGAACTTCCTTTGGCAGACCAAAGAGAAAGCGCATTCAATCAATGGGTTGCACATATACAGAATGATACGGATGCAACTGAAAACGTGCAGATCGCTATGGAGCTGACCCGTTTGATGGAAGCAGCGAATCTCTCTGCCAAAGAAGGGCGCAGAATTACTCTGAAAGAGTTGAAGGGTTAGTTTTAATAAAGGAGGTGTGCAATCTTGAGCCTGTATCCTTATGAGAAAATGCTTGAACGGCAGGATCTCCTGGAGAGACTGGATATTCTAATGGTATGGGGACATTATGAGATTCGCGTGATGCGATTTCATCTGACTTCTTTTCCAGCGGGCCGAGTTGTGGATTTCCATAATCATGCGGAGTTTGAGTTTCATTTTATCCCGAGAGGTAAAGGTAAAGTTATTCTGGATGATCAGACACATGCACTCTCGGAAGGTATGCTGTATTTGACTGGACCAGGTGTCGTTCATTATCAGGAGGCTGATGCCAAAGAGGACATGGATGAACTATGTCTTCATGTGGATATCGTTCACAAGCCAAGAGAGCATGTCGATCCCTGGGAAGCAGCAGAATCCGAGGAAACGATGGAAAAGCTGAGAACGCTTCCGCTTACTCCGGTGAATGATTATCATCGGGCAATGCATTGTTTTTTGGAAGCCTACGAGGCATGTGATCAGAAATTGTTAGGTTATTATACGTCCATTAAACAACTAGTCATCAGCATATTACTCAAAACCGTGCGAGCATACGACACCGGGGGGAATCGACCGGAAGCCCCTGTGCGGGATATGTCGGTATATCGCTATGAGTATGCACTACAGTATATGGAGGCGAATCACCCTTCAGTGGTCACGCTGGAGCATGTAGCTGAGAAACTTCATATTAGCAGCAGACAATTGCAGCGAATCTTCTACCAAGTACAGCCGGAGATGCCGTTCAGCCGTGTACTGGAGGATATTCGTCTGCGCGCCGTGTGCCGCAATCTGGAGGAAAGTAACGTATCCATTGAACAGATCGCACTTGCTTCAGGATTCAATAATGCCAACTATTTGCATGCTGTATTTCGCAAACGTCTGGGGATGACCCCGTCGGCTTTTCGCAAAATGAAACAACCAATACTTAAGTGAGGGTGAATATATATGAGTAAAGTATATCGTATCGGAATTATTGGCTGTGGTGGAATCGCGAATGGTAAACATCTGCCGAGTCTGAGTAAACTGGATAATGTTGAACTGGTGGCTTTCTGTGATATCGTTCAGGAACGTGCGGATGAAGCCAAACAGAAATATGGCACTACTGAAGCCGAAGTCTACACGGATTATCAGGAATTGCTCAAGGATGAGTCTTTGGATATTGTGCATGTACTTACACCGAATATTTCTCATGCCGAGATTTCAATTGCTGCTCTGGAGGCAGGCAAACACGTGATGTGTGAAAAGCCAATGGCGAAGACATCTGCTGAAGCACAGCTCATGCTGGAAGCGGCAGAACGTACCGGCAAAAAACTGACCATCGGATACAACAACCGTTTCAGAGAAGACAGTCAGTATTTGAAGAAGGTGTGCGAAGCAGGTGACCTGGGTAATATTTATTTTGCCAAAGCACATGCGATTAGACGTAGAGCAGTACCAACATGGGGTGTTTTCCTGGATGAGGAGAAACAAGGTGGCGGCCCATTGATTGACATTGGTACGCACGCACTTGATCTGACGCTCTGGATGATGGATAACTATCAACCAAAAGTTGTGCTGGGTACGACCTATCATGAGCTTTCACAACGTGAAAATGCGGCCAATGCCTGGGGCCCGTGGGACCCAAAACAATTCTCCGTAGAAGACTCGGCCTTTGGCATGATTGTAATGGAGAATGGGGCAACGATTATGCTGGAATCCAGTTGGGCACTGAACTCACTGGATGTGGATGAGGCGAAATGTAGCTTGAGCGGTAGCGAAGCGGGTGCGGATATGAAGAACGGACTGCGCATCAATGGTGAGAAATTCAGCCGTCTATACACCAATGAGATTGAACTGAGTGCAGGCGGGGTAGCTTTCTACGATGGTAAGAGCGAGAGCGCACCGGATGTTGAGATGAGAAAGTGGATTGAAGCGATTGAGAACGATCAAGAGCCAGTCGTTACACCGAAACAAGCGCTGGTTGTATCTCAAATCCTGGAAGCACTCTATGAATCTGCTCGCACAGGTAAGGCTGTGTACTTGAATAACGGTAGCGAAGCATAGAAAAGGCTAAAAACAATAGATTACAAAACCCTTTGTCCTGTTATTTGGGGCAGAGGGTTTTTGGTGTTTTAGATACTAGCTATTGGTCCATACCAGACTCTGTTTCGGCACATATGATGAGAGAAAAATGAGCTGAAAAGAGGGTATGTCTTGACTAAACACAAAATGGGTCATGGTGTTTCCATTGTTGTATGTACCAATCGGCCGCAATTTTTTGACAACATCCTGCAAAATTACAATCGGCAGCGTTATAAAAGCAAAGAGCTGATCATTGTCCTGAATCATGACAGTATGAATCTGGCATTATACCAAAACCGGGTTCGGAATCTTGCCAATGTTCATGTATATCAAGTTCCGGAGAGCATTTCCCTAGGACAAAGCCTGAACGCTGGCATGACAAGGGCACGCTTTTCGTTGATTGCCAAATTTGATGATGATGACTACTATTCGCCGTATTATTTAACAGAGCAGGTGAGAGAACTTAGACGGACCAAAAGTGATATTGTGGGTAAACATTCGTGCCTCGTCTATTTGGGCGCATCCAAGACATTGTTGGTCAGATCTCCTGCTGAAAAAAATAAACCGGTTGAATTTGTTCAAGGGGGCACTATTTTATTCAAAAGAGAGATCTTGAAAAAAGTCCGCTTCACGGACCGTTCCATAGGGGAAGATGTGACCTTCCTGAGACAATGCAGAAAAAGAGGATTCAAAGCGTACGCGACCTCTCCTTACAATTATGTCTATCACCGCAGACAGAACAAAAAGAGTCATACCTGGAGAGCGGATGACAGCTTTTACCTGAGGGGAAGCAAAAAACTTGCGGTTACAGAGGATTTCAAACCCTATGCCAATAAGAAGTATAGAGGAGAATAACGAAAGCGAAGATGCATCTGCTGCGTGTAGATGCGTCTTTTTTGTGCCAAAATGCTTCAATTTGGAGGTGATTAGAAAAAAAATATGAATTTACTTGAAAAAAAGTATTGCATATAAGTTTAGTCGGAATTATATTAATGGTATAAGGTCTAGACCATATACAGATCGGAGTGTTTAGATGTCCAGTACGTTTTCATTTCGTTTTGAGAAAGTATCCACCAAAAAGGTTAGTGAGTTCATTAGGGAACAACTGGAAGAAGCCATTATTTTGAAAGAATTAATGAGTGAAGAACAGCTTCCAGCCGAGCGAGATCTGGCAGAGATTTTTAACGTAAGCCGGATTACTGTTCGCGAGGCACTCTCTTCACTGGAAGAGAAAGGCTTGATAGAGAAAAGGGTGGGTGCCAAAGGCGGAACATTTGTACTGCCTCTGACAGCCAATTCGCATAAACGGACCAGAGAAGAAATTAAACGGGATTGGTCACAGATGCTGAAGGTGTTCGAATATCGAACCATCATCGAGCCAGAGGGAGCTTTTCTCGCTGCTGAGCGGATCACCGCAGGCGAACTGGAGTTGCTTGAGGGTTACATGGAGCAAAGTATAGAGCCAGACTGCACAAGGGAATGGTTCAGGGCGCTGGATGTGAAATTTCATCTAACCATCTCCAAGGCTTCGGGGAATCCATACTGCGAGAGAGCCGTCAGACAGATCCGGACGAAAATTAATCCGGCGCTTGACTTGATGCCTTATGATGACCGGATACGTACCGTCAACCACGGTGTACATATGGAGATTCTTGAAGCATTGAAAGCCCATGATAGCACTAAGTCTAAGGAGACGATGAAAAGGCATATCGAATTCTCAGCGGATGCAATCTATGCCCGTTTGGTTTCTGAATCGGACAAAAATGAAGGGAATGACAGCAAATGAATCGTTCAGAACTAATACAGCTGGCTCAGCCACTACAAGCCCAGTTAAGTGCTTGGCGCAGAGATTTACATGAGCATCCGGAGATCGGTTATGAGGAGCATCGCACATCTGCTATCGTAGCTGAGCATCTGGAAAGCCTGGGGTTGGAAGTTACACGCAATGTCGGACAGACCGGGGTTACAGGCCTGCTTCGCGGAGAGACCGACGGACCAACCTTTGCTCTGCGCGCAGACATGGATGCCTTGCCAATCCAGGATCAGAAAGCGGTGGAATACCGTTCGCAAGTAGAAGGCAAAGCGCATCTGTGTGGGCATGACGCTCACACCTCCATCCTGATGGGAGCCGCCCAACTGCTTACTGGTCTTGGAAGACCGAAGTCAGGCAACATCAAATTTATTTTCCAGCCAGCAGAAGAGGGACTTGCAGGTGCAAGAGCCATGATCCAGGACGGCGTTCTGGAGAATCCAAAGGTTGATGCCATCGCAGGATTACACATGACACCTGGACAGGACACGGGAACCTTGGGCGTAAGTCAGGGCGTTGCTTTTGCATCAGCTGATCCCTTGATTATCAAGGTGTTTGGCAAGGGTGGCCACGCAGCTCGTCCGCATGAGGGTATTGATGCAATCGCGGTATCCGCTCAGGTCATCACCGCATTGCAAAATATCGTCAGTCGGATGGTTGATCCACTTGAACCGGCAGTAGTCACGATTGGCAAAATCACGGGAGGTTATATGGGAACAGCCATCGCCCCCGAAGTGGAGATGATCGGTACGGTTCGTACACTCTCACCTGCCATTCGTGAGCGGATGCCAGCTCTGATCGAGCAGGTTGTTAAAGGGGTCTGTGATTCATTCGGAGCAGGATGCGAAGTTGTCTACGGCGATGGATACCCTGTTGTCGTGAATGATCTCGGCATGGTTGACCTGCTAACAGAGACTTGTGATCAGGTTAATGCGGAGAAGGGATGGACTTATATCAAACCCTCCACAGGGGGCGAGGATTTCGCGTTTTATTGTGAACAGGTTCCGGGTGTGTTTTTCAGACTAGGATCTGGGAATGATGAGGAACGTACTCGCTATCCACTCCACCATCCCATGTTTGATCTTGATGAGACAGCGATGCCTTATGGTGTGGGCATGTTGTCTGCAGTGGCACTTGAATTTTTGGCACGGAATACAACTTCTGAGGGGGAGCAATCACAATGAAAAAAAGACAATGGACAGGCTTGTGGATCACGTTACTGGCAGTCGTAATGGTACTCAGCGCTTGCGGAGGAAAATCGACAAGCACAAATGATGGTTCCGCAACAGAAGGAACTGGCAGTGGAAGCGCAAGTACAACACTGACCGTTGCTGCGGCAACCGATATTGAGAGTTTTGATCCGCACAACAACAACAATACTTCCAGTGAGGCGGTTCTGGTCAACGTTTTTGATTATCTGATCAAAAATGACAGTGAACAGAAAAAAGTTGCGGGACTTGCGACATCATGGGATCAAGTCGATGATACAACGTGGAGATTTAAGCTGCGTGAAGGTGTTACCTTCCATAATGGCGATCCATTCACTTCAGCAGATGTAAAATACACGCTGGAGCGCGTAGCCAAGGACGAGACACTGAAACAAAACAGTTATTTCAAAAATATCGTAGAAGTTAAAGTGGTGGATGACTATACCGTAGATATCATCACAGATGGTCCAGATCCGTTGCTCCTGAACCGTCTGTCCAAAATGGGAGCAGGCATTCTGCCAGCAAAATATATTGCGGATAAAGGATTCGATGCTTTCCTGAAACAACCAGTAGGCACAGGCCCTTATAAGTTCAGTAAATGGACCAAAGATGATCGTGTGGAACTGGTAAAAAACGAGAATTACTTTGACGGTGAACCAAAATGGAATGAAGTGGTATTCCGCGTTATTCCTGAAGCCTCCACACGTGTATCCGAATTGCTTGCTGGTGGTGTAGATGTGGCGTCTTCCATTCCCTCCACTGACATTGCCCGGATCGAAGGCGAAGCAGATAAGAAGATTGTCAAAGCGCCAATCCAGCGTGTGCTTCAGTTGATATTCCGTCAGACAGAAGGTAGCATCACAGCTGATCCGAAAGTACGTGAAGCGATTGACCTGGCTATCGACAAACAAGGGATCGTGGACAGCATTGCCGGCGGAGCAGGTATCGTAACCCGCACATCCGTAACACCAGGCAACTTCGGTGCTGATCCTTCATTGTACAAAACATCACTTTATGATCAAGCAAAAGCCAAACAGTTGCTGCAAGAAGCTGGCTATGCGGAAGGTGAAGCCGAGATGACTATCTCCGTTTCCGCACAATACAAAGAACAGGCTGAAGTTGTTGCAGCAATGCTGGAACAAGCCGGATTCAAAATCAATCTGGATGTCCTGGAAGCAAGTGCATTCAGTGAACGTTACAGCTCCAAATCATTCAAAGAAATCTTCATGATTGGTATTGGTAACTCCTTGTTCGATGCTTCGAATAACTACAATCGTTATATGTTGGAAGAAGCAAAAGGCGAGTCGGATTACAACAACCCTGAAGTAGAGAAACTGCTTCAATCGGCATTGGTGAACATGGACCCTGCGTCTCGTGAGAAAGAGTATCAGCAAGTACAACAGATCTTCTCTGAAGAACGCCCAGCCGTATATCTGTACCAAATGGAAGGTGTCTACGGAACAAATGCTAAAGTGAACTTCGCGCCACGCAGTGACGAGATGTTCTATGCTGACGAGATTACACCTGTTGCACAGTAACATCGGGTATAACAACCGGTCATTGAAAAGATAGGCCGTGAACGGCAGGGACTGGATAACCATGTTCCTGCCGTTCTTTTTTAAAAGGGAGGTGAACAAGGAATGGGCAAATACGTACTTAAGTCACTACTGCAGATCATTCCGGTGCTGTTCATTGTTTCATTAATTGTATTCATTTTGGTTCGAGTCACCGGTGATCCGGTTGCGTTAATGTTGCCTGAAACGGCTACCGCTGAAGATCGTGCTGTCTTGACGCAGGCACTTGGTTTGGACCAGCCTTTATATACGCAATACGTGAAGTTTCTGGGCAGTGCGATAAAGGGAGACTTTGGTCAGTCTTTTCGCTACAATCAGCCTGCGCTAGAGCTTGTGCTGGAGAGATTGCCTGCCAGCTTTGAACTGGCTGTAGCCGCCATGTTTTTTGCTGTACTTATGGCTGTGCCACTTGGCGTCATTTCAGCTGTCAAACGCAATACGTTTACCGATCTCATTATTTCAGGAATATCCGTCATTGGTAAGGCGATGCCAAACTTCTGGATGGGGATTATGCTTATCCTCTTGTTCTCCGTCATGCTGGGCGTATTGCCGGTATCCGGTCGCGGAGGATTGTCACATCTGATCTTGCCGGCATTTACACTTGGCGTTGGACTGGCTGCGCAGATGACCCGACTGATTCGTTCCAGCATGCTGGAGATTCTCAACCAGGACTATATTCGAACAGCTCGCAGCAAGGGGCTTGGCCGAATGGTTGTCATTGTGAAACATGCGTTTCGGAACGGATTAATTCCTGTCGTAACGATTATGAGTTTGCAGTTTACAAGTCTGATCGGGGGGACTTTGATTACGGAAACAGTATTCTCCTGGCCTGGACTGGGTCAGTTGCTGGTCGTTGCAGTCAACACACATGATATGGCGATTGTACAGGCAGCGGTGTTTGTCATTGCCTTTATCGTTGTAGTAATCAACATCTTGACGGATGTAGCTTACAGGCTGCTCGATCCGCGCATCAAATACGACTAGAAGGAGGTGCAATCATATGACAGGCAGCAATGAAATGCCAATTCCGGGTACAGAACAGGAAAAAGACAATGGGCGTGCACCAACGGGATTTCGTTATATCTGGCAACAACTGATTATCAGCAAGACCGGAATGTTTGGTGCTGTGCTTGTATTGTTGGTTGTGTTAATTGCCATAGGTGCACCTCTATTGACGAGTCATGATCCGGCAGCGGTGAATCCGCTGGGCCGACTTAAACCACCAGCATGGCTTGAGGGCGGAACGGCCGAATACTGGCTGGGTACCGATAATCTCGGCAGAGACATGTGGAGTCGAATTGTATATGGTGCCCGAGTTTCCTTAATCGTGGGGATGGGTGCCGTGATTGTGTCAGGAATTATTGGCGCGATTCTGGGGCTGGTATCCGGATTCTACGGGAAATGGCTGGATGCTGTCATCATGCGTGTAGGTGATGCATTCATGGCGATTCCAACCATTCTGTTCATGCTTGTTGTGATGGCAATTGTTGGCCCGGGTATTACAACGTTGATCTTTGTCATCGGGGTGACGAACTGGGTTCCATTCACTCGTGTGGTAAGAAGTGAGGTTCTTAGTATCAAAGAGCGTGATTTTGTTCATGCGGCCAGATCGATTGGTGCCAAGAATGGAAGATTGATTCTGAAACACATTCTGCCGAATATCCTTTCATCTTTTATCGTCATCTGTGGTATGAATGTCGGCACAACGATTATTATGGAAGCTTCACTCAGTTTCTTGGGTCTAGGTATCAAACCACCTGATGTATCCTGGGGAGGGATGCTCAGTGATGGCAGACAATACGTTGCAACAAGCTGGTGGGTCGCTACATTCCCGGGACTAGCCATTACATTTACCGTACTCGGTGTTATTTTCCTTGGAGATTGGCTGCGTGATGTGCTTGATCCACGTACGGAGACAACCCATAAATAAACGGAGAAGGGAGCCATCATTATGAATCAAAGACCAATTATGCCGGAGGATCTGCGTCATTATCGTTGGATAAGTCAGCCGGTGATCAGTCCTAACGGACAAGTGGCTTATGTGGAACAGACCATAGATCAGGATAAAAACGAATATAACACGCAAATTCGAGGGATTTCCCTCGATGGTGATGAAGATATTGCACTTTCGGATGGAACAAAGGATTCCTCACCTGCTTGGTCGCCGGATGGCACACAGCTCACATTCATTCGCTCAGTGGATGGTGGCAAAGGACTATGGACGCTCCATTCAGATCAAAAAGAGCCTGTCATGCTGATATCTCCCGCACGTAAAATTTCAAGTTATATCTGGTCACCGAACGGGCAGTACATTGCGTTTACCAGCAAAGTACAACCGGAGGACCAACAGAAGAAAGCAGACGTCCAACAGGAGTCTGTATCTGAGCTGCGAGGTAAAGTCTTCGAGCGTACAACGCCGAAGGCGGAAGGGGCTGGTTGGTGGGATGGTCAATACAGCCAGTTGTTTGTATATGAGATCAAAAGCGGGGAGATCACGCAGGTGACTTCCGGGCTATGGAATATCAGTGCTCCAGCATGGTCGCCAGATAGCAAGCAGCTTTCTTTCATTTCGAAACAAGTAGAGGACGAGGAGCTTGATGCGGATCTGCTGTACTTTACCGATGTATACAGCATTCGATTGGGAGAGAGTGATCTGTTCAAAGTGACGGATTCCAGTCTGGCGATAAGCCAATTCTCCTATTCGTCCGACGGGCAGCGGCTGATCCTGATCGCCAGTGATCGTGAGTATGGAAGCGGGAGCCACAACAGCTTATACGGTGTTCCCGTTCATCGAGGTATACCCAGGCCAATCGCACCTCAATTAGATATGCAGATTGGTAACGCGGCGCTTGGAGATATGAAGTCGGCAGGTGCGTCACCTTCTCCTATCTCGGATGCCCATCATCCAGAACGTGGTGTATATGTACTCGGAACACATAACGGGAATGTGGACGTGTATCGCATTCAAGAAGATGGGAATTATCAAGCTGTGACGGGCGCTGGTGAAAAGGATGTGTATCAGTATACCTTAACGCCAGATGGTACCTCGCTGATTATCGCTGCGTTAACGGATGAACGCCCTGGAGAGTTATATCGCGTGGATATCGACAGTGGTGAAATGTTCAGACTCACCCGGCGTAATGATGAATTCATGGCTGAATTGGCTGTAAATGTGCCAGTCCGTGTAGAGTTTACGTCCTCCGATGGATGGCCGCTTCAAGGTTGGTTAGCTACACCGGCAATACGCGACACCGATGGAAAACTGCCACTGATTTTGCAGATTCATGGTGGACCCCACGCAATGTATACGGGAACATATAGTCATGAGATGCAGACACTCGTTGCGCAAGGTTATGCTGTGCTGTGGATCAATCCTCGCGGAAGTATGGGATACGGTCAGGAGTTTGCCAGAGCTTGCCGTGGTGACTTTGCCGGAGGGGATTACCGGGATCTGATGGAAGCTGTTGATTATGCCCTGGCTACATACGATTTCATTGATGCATCACGTCTGGGTGTAGCGGGTGGCAGTTATGGCGGAGTGATGACCAACTGGATTGTAGCGCATACCCACCGTTTCAAGGCGGCTGTAACCCAGCGTTGTATCTCCAACTGGTTGTCCATGTATGGAACGAGTGATATCGGAATTTCCTATGTCGAGGGAGTCATTGGTGGTAATCCGGCGGAAAACGCTGAATACCTGTGGTCTCGCTCACCTCTTGCCCATGCACATCACATTGAGACGCCACTTCTGATCATGCACGGAGAGCAGGACTATCGGACACCGATTGCGCAAGCGGAGGAATTATATACTACGCTAAAACGATATGGCAAAAAGACCAAACTGATTCGTTATCCGGGCTCCAACCACAGTTTGCTGAAAAGCGGTAAACCTTCATTACGTATCGATAGCTTCGAACAGGTGAATGCCTGGTTCAATCAGTACCTCGGGAATGAGGAGGGCGAGCAATGAATCGAACTCAGCTGTCCATTCCTGTAGGGCTTCTTGTAGAGAATGTTCTGACAAGTGGGGAACCAAAAGAAGTGATTATTGAATGTTTACAACGTCGAGACTATTCCCGTTTGTTGCCTCTGGTTAAGGAATCCGCGATGGATTTTGATGAAAGACTACAGACAGCAGATGATATCGGAGACGATTGGGAAAAGGCGATACGTCAAGGTTATGAGTTCAAGTTTTTGCATATTAACGGGTTGAAACGATTGCTCGATTTCCGGTTTGACCGTAAGGTGGATCGGGATTACGTTCAAGATGAGTTGTCTCTGAAGAATATTCGTTTGACCGCACAAGAGATTGAACTGCTACAATCGTTAATTGGCAGGCAGTGGATCGTGCAAGCAGAAGAAACAGAGGCAGCAGAAGAAGGTAGCAAAGAGAGTGGGATATCCTCCCGCATTCCTGTCCGTATTCAATTGAAGTTCCCTTAATATGGACCAAGAAGAAACCGCGATGATCGCGGTTTTTTTGCTATGTACAGGTAGAAATGAGGACGGCTGAATTCAAAAGTTGAAATTGGACTTTACATGATTTATATTTATATTAAATGATATTATAATCTATCAAAAAATGCAGGTATAAAGAGGGGGACCTAGGATGTCCATTTCAAATGTTTTTGGAAAAATTCAAATATCGGATGATGTGATCTCCAAAATTGTCGGCAAGATCGCGAATACCACCAGTGAGATTTCCTCCATGTCGACAGGACTTATAGAGGGCATCACCAAAAAGTGGAGCGGGAAAAGTCTACAAAATGGCATAGATATCCGCAAGGTAGAATCAAGACTGGAGATAAACGTAAAGGTTGTCGTTTGTTATGGAACAAAAGTGCATGAAGTCTGCAGGGAATTGCAAAACAATGTGAGATTACATGTGGAACAGCTGACCGGATTAACCATTGATACGGTGAATGTGATCGTTGAGGGGTTATCATTCAACCAACCTGCTACGAGGTTTTAGTCCAATTTCAGCTACCTAGAGGAGTGACAGCGATGAATAAGATTTCCATAACAAAAGCCAGTCCACAATCATTAGTCGGCGGGCAACTAAATCAGATGGCACTTGAATATATGGCCTATTCGCTTGCAGGTACCAAGGATAAAGGCATTATAGAGAAAACTTTTAACAAGTTATGGCGTTCGAATCAGAACCGATTCAGTCACCAGTACGCTTATGAAGCCAAAAAGGATAACCAAACGCTGGGCATGATCATGTGTTATTCGACTACTATAATGAACAAACTTGCTTTGCCAACGTTCTCCAAGCTGTTTGAACTTCGGAAATGGAGCTTGATTAAGTATAATCTCCAACACTGGAAAGAGTTCTACTCCATGGTGACATTAAAAGAAGCGGAGAACGACGAGTACCACATCGGAACATTGGCTACCTTGCCTGAAAGCAGAGGACTTGGTGTAGGGACACAGCTCATTCATTTTGCTGAGGAGCAAGCTATAACACAAGGTCTGTCCAAATCTTCACTTACGGTTAAAAAGGAAAACCTACTAGCTATTAAACTCTACGAGCGTTTGGGATACCAGAGAGTAGGAGAAATCAATAAACCTTCGTTATCCCTGTACAGGATGTCCAAAAAACTGGTGTAATGCTTTCTGATAGGGATAAAACAAGCAGCTAACTGGAGAGTTTCATATATATAAGCCCACATTGGAACAGTTAAAAGTGTGAGCTGGAGGGGCGCTTTATGCGTTCCTTTTTTAGTTTTCAGAGTTTTCACTCATAAAAAAAGTAACTTGACTTTTGCGGGTATTTAAGCAGGTACTTGACAGGGGTGTGGTATAGTATAAAAAGTTCTTTTAATGAAGAAAGACGGAGAAATATACAATGTGGGGTGTAACCAGTGTATCAATATAAGGATCAGGAATATGAAGCAGTACATTTTGAGGGACGTGACCTGCGCTATGGAGAACTCATAAGCTGTGTTTTCAAACAGTGTACATTTATGAACGCTTCTATGGAAGAAATTGAAACGAGTAACTGTCGTTTTATCGAGTGTGACTTCAAAGGGGCTTCCATGAATGGTTCGATTCATACGGAATCGGCTTTTGAAAACTGCACCTTCGGTGGTGCAAATCTCTTTGCTTCCAAATTCAGCTCCTGCAAGATGACAGGCTCAGACTTCTCTGGTGCGCAAATGGATGGCATTACCCTGAGTCACGGCGATTGGTCCTACACAAATCTGAGACATACACGTTTGGGGAAACAGGATCTGCGAGGAATTCGTTTCTATGAGGCTGACTTTACGGACACGGATTTCACCAAAGCGGATTTGAGAGACTGTGATCTTACCCGAGTTGTATTAAGCAGAGCCAAGTTGCAAGGAGCCGATCTTAGAGGGGCTAACCTGGAAGGCATCGATCTGAAATCACTGGATATCAAAGGTGTACGTTTGGATCGCGAACAAGCCGTTCTGTTTGTACGCTCGTATGGTGCGAAAGTAGACTAAGTTGAGTTGAACATACACAGCATGAAGCCGCCATTAAGGCGGCTTTTTTGACGTTAAAGCTTTCCCATTCAAGCAAATTGGCAGGAATAAGAGATCTAAACAAGAAGTAGTTAACATAAGTTTCAACTAAAAGGAGGTTATCATGACCGTCACATTAATTATTATTGTCGCTATTATTGTCTTTGGGCTTACAACAGGCACGATCACTACGATTATGGCATTTAAACTGCTACGTAACAATAAAGAGAAACATCACCTTCGCAAGAGCATTCTGATGGACGGAATTCCAACAGAAGCAATAATTCATGATATTGTGCAGACATCATCCAGTAGGGATGGAAGGCCTGGCGTGCGATTGGATCTGACTGTAACCCAAGTTGACGGCCGCACCTTCCCAACAATTGTAGAGACTTATATTCCAATCACACATATTCCCCATTTTCAGAAAGGAAATGTCATTAACGTAAGATACATTGCGATGGGGAATGAACGAAAAGTTGAGGTAGAGGATGCCTACCTTCCGTGAGGTGCCGCATGGTGGTAAGCTTCGGTTATCAGGCATATCAAAAACCATTACCTGAAACAAATCAGGTAGTGGTTTTTGATGTGAATTTAATTGAGTTAATCCTCTTCTTTTGACATATTTCGTATATACCTCGCTTTGTTTCATGAAATGAATTTCATTACGTTTTAACGCTGTGCTTTGGGGCTCGTTTCAATCGCACAGCAACCCAACTCATAATCAGAGCAGCAATGAACAGAAATACGGTCACACCTGCAATGACAACAAAGAAGGATTGGTCAAATGCAGCAAAGGCGGCATTTTTGAGCGATTCAGCAGACGCAGCAGGCAAGCTTTCGGCAGCGATAAGCGCTTCATCCAAACTGTCTTTCGCATTGGCTGGCACACTAATTCCCACAGGAATCTTCATAGCGATTGTGTAGAAAAGGGTCGACATGCTGCCGATGATCGCAATACCGGATGCTCCGCCCAGCTCATAACCCACTTCCTCAATGGAAGCGGCCATGCCCGCTTTGTGTGGTGGGGCATAACTCATAATGGAATGTGATGCAGCGGTCATCCCTGATCCAAGACCTGCACCAAGCAGTGCCAAGCCGATAATCTGCCCGGTGAACCCAGCATTGAAATACATCAGATACGTCCCCATGCCAAGGGCAGCGATGAAGAGAGTGAAGCTTTTGATATATACAACATCCACACGGTGCATAATGGCCCCCGTAACAGGTCCGGCAATGAGTGCTGCAACAGGTATGGATACGGTGAATAGTCCAGCCTGAAGAGGTGACATGCCTTCCACCAGCTGAAGCCGCTGAGTGACCATATATTGCACACCCATTTGTGCGAACAAGCCAACCAGTGCGGTAATAAAGCCGGTGCTGAATCTTGGGATTTTGAATAAGGACAGATCCAGCAGCGGATTGGGACTGTTATTCTGACGGCGAATAAAGATGATCAGGGACAGAACACCGATCACAGCAGCTATGATAGCGAGTGTCAGAGATCCTTCGCGTCTTGTGAATTCCTTAATGGAATAGATAATTCCGACCATGGCAATCATGATCTGAATGGAACTGGTGAAGTCCCACTTTTTCGAGGTATCCCCTTGATGTTTAGGGATCATTTTCAAGGCGAATACAAAAGCGATAATGGCTATGGGCAGGTTAATCAGAAACACAGAACCCCACCAGAAGTGTTGAAGAAGCAGTCCACCAACAATCGGTCCCAATCCAGCACCACCTGATGCAATGGAACCCCAGATGCCGATTGCCAGTGCGAGTTCTCGCTCATTCGTAAACGTAACTCTGATAATCGACAATGTTGCTGGCATCATCATGGAGGCACCTACGGCTAGGAGAATTCTGCTCATGACTAGCACAGCCGGTACTGGAGAAAAGGCAGCAGCAAGAGAAGCAACAGAAAATACGACCAAGCCCAGGGTAAATATTTTTTTATGACCAAGACGGTCCCCGAGTGTTCCCATTGCAGGAAGAAGACCCGCCATGACAAGGGAGTAACCGTTCAGAATCCATAATTTCTCCGAAGCAGATGCACCGAGATCATGGGTCAAGCTGGGTAAAGCGGTGTACAGGATGGTCATATCCATCACAATGAGTAATAGTGCACTTGAGACAATAACAAGAATCATCCAACGTTTGAATTTAGACATGTTTCCCTCCGGCGATATGAATAACTTACAATTCAAAGACTAAACTATCGGGTAACCCTATAGTCAAACTTTTCTTTACACACTATAATGCATGTATATTGATAAAACTTAGACTACATATGACCATGGAGGGCCCATAGATGGCTGGACATCACGCACAACATTTTACCACCAGTGAATTTGCCAAGATCTGCGGAGTGACCAAACATACCTTGTTTCATTATGACGAGATTGGGCTGTTAAAGCCTGAATATACCAATGCCAAGGGCTACCGCTATTATGGTATGCAACAAACGTATGTGCTGGATGTCATACATGTGCTGAAGAAGGCAGGAAGCTCACTCCAAGAGATTAAGTCGTTTATTCAAAATCAGAATACACCATTGTTAATTGAGCTGTTTGAACAGAAATTAAAGGCACTTGAGTCGGAGCAACAACGAATCAAACGTATGCAAAAGCTGCTAAGTGGTGCCATTGAAATGACGAAACAAGCCACGGATGCTTCTCCTGAAGGGCTGCATATCGAACAATGTGAGCTGGAGTATTTTATTGCTGTACAACTGGAGCAAGGGGATGGGGATAAGGAATTCTTCCGTAAGTTCATTGAATACAGGAGCCATTGTGATGAACAGATGATCGACTATGAGTTTCCGGTATGGACGATCTTAACTCAGGAGCACTATGAGGCAGGAGAATACTATCCGGATTACTTTGGCAACAAAATAAAAGCTCCCATTCCAGGGGAAACGATATGGATTAAGCCAAAAGGGATGTATGCCGTCATGAATCATCGAGGTTCATACGAAAGCATGCCGGAGACGTATTCCCTCATGAAAGAGGAGATAGAAAAAGAGGGACTGCAAGTCTGTGGACATGTGTATGCACTGGACCTGCTCACTTATTTTGCAGAAAGTAACCCCGATGAGTACATCATCAAAATTTACGTAGAGGTGTGTAAGCCAGAAAACACAATGGTTTAACGGTACGGGGATGGAAGATGAGATCGAGGCTACACTGTCTTGACCCATATCGTATTCCATGTTAAGTTTTCTGTATTAAATTTTGAACTTTCAAAGGGGGGATAGAGTCATGACTGAATTAGAGGTTGTGGATGTTTATGTGGACCTGTCAACAAACATGAACAGTGGCATGGTTCACAATATGACTAATCAGAATCCGGCACTTTGTCCTCCTATGCATAGATCTACTTGGCGCTGAGTGGTTTATCGCCAGGTTTCTTTATTGTATAAGCGAATCTAAATTCTGATTATGTTCAAATATTAAAGTGAGGGAATCCATGCCATGTTCTATGGTGAAATCCCGTCAGTTTACTTTTATATTTCACATAAAAAGGATGATATGCATGTCTTTAATCAACGTTACCAACCTGACCTTTGCTTATGAAGGCAGTTACGATAATATATTTGAAAATGTTAGTTTTCAGTTGGACTCCGATTGGAAATTGGGTTTTACCGGAAGGAACGGCAGAGGCAAAACGACTTTCCTCAATCTGTTGCTTGGCAAATATGAATACAGCGGACATATCTCTGCGAATGTTAGCTTTGAATACTTTCCTTTCCAGGTAGAAAATAAGGGAGCCATGACCGTTGATGTCATCAGCGAGATTCATCCTGAATATCTACACTGGCAAGTTGTGCGCGAGCTTAACCTGTTAAAAGTGTCAGAAGATGTGTTGTATCGGCCTTTTGATACGTTATCCAACGGAGAACAAACAAAGGTGATGCTGGCTGCTTTGTTCCTGAAGGATAATCGGTTTCTGCTCATTGATGAACCTACCAATCATCTTGATCTTCATGCAAGACAAATTGTCAGTAATTATCTTGGCAGCAAGAGTGGATTTATTTTGGTATCTCACGATCGGGCGTTTCTGGATCACAGCGTGGACCATATCCTTTCCATCAATAAAAGTAACATCGAGATTCAGAAAGGCAATTTCTCCGCTTGGTGGGAAAATAAAAGAAGGCAAGATCAGTTTGAACTTGCGAGTAATGAGAAATTAATAAAGGATATCAAGCGTTTATCCGATTCAGCCAAACGGACCGGTGGATGGTCGCATGAAGTTGAAAAAACCAAAAATGGTACGAGAAATTCCGGTTCCAAGGTGGATAAAGGATATATTGGGCACAAGGCTGCCAAAATGATGAAACGTTCCAAAAATATCGAACAAAGGCAGCAATCTGCGATTCAAGAGAAATCCAAACTTCTCAAAAACATCGAGAGTGCAGAACGTTTACAGATTCATCAGCTGGATTTTCACAAGCAGGAACTTGTTGAATTGGAACATGTGTCGATATCATACGGCTCCAATACGGTGTGTAAGAATGTCAGTATCACGGTTGAAAACGGGGGTCGTATTGCCCTGTACGGTAAAAATGGATCTGGCAAATCAAGCATTCTTAAACTGATCTGTGGTGAAGATATCCCTTATACAGGTCTTTTCCGAAAGGATCATCAGCTTAAAATCTCGTATGTGTCGCAGGACACGTCCGATCTCGGAGGGCATTTATCTGAGTATGCGGCCACACAGGGGATTGATGAAAGCCTGTTTAAATCGATACTTCGAAAGTTGGATTTTTCCAGACTGCAATTGGAGAAAGATATCTCAACGTTTAGCGCAGGTCAAAAAAAGAAAGTGCTCATCGCTAAAAGTCTTAGTGAGAAAGCTCATCTGCATATTTGGGATGAACCACTCAACTTTGTAGATGTCATTTCACGTATGCAGATCGAAGATTTACTCTTGGAATACTCGCCAACCCTGCTTTTTGTAGAGCATGATCGTGAATTTTGTACAAATATTGCAACGAGAATCATCGAACTGTAAGTAACGTGAAAGATAACCATGTTAAGAGCCGCCAAATGGCGGCTTTTAGTATTACTCGTGAGGAAGTATGCTATAATTTTATAATCTCATCCAATCATTTGATGGATGACTAGATCAATTGTAGACTAATTCGCCAAGAGGTGTAATACCAATGAAAAAGGAAATGACAACAATCAAACAAACCAGGCTCCATTCCATTTTGGACGAGGCCACCAAATTGCTGATTGAAAAACCGAATGCTTCCATGAATGAAATTGCGGAATCTGCAAAAATCGGAATCGCTACGTTACATCGATACGTGGAAAGCCGCGAACAGCTTATGGTATATCTCGGATTACGCGCAATCGAGGTGGTCAGTGAGACCATGAAAGAAATCCAACTGGATGAGGAGCATTGTGAAAAGTACATACCTGAGCTGATCGAGGCGCTGATTCCATTAGGCGACAAAATTTATTTTCTGGCTCATGACACCACCATTAACTATAATCCCGAGATTGAGGGAGCAGATCTGAAACTGAGAGAACCTGTATTACACGCGGTCGGTCTGTTACAACAGAAAGGTTATTTCCGCTCCGATCTCGATAAAACCTGGATTGTCGATGTGTTGTATTCCATCATGTTCCTGACGTGGCAGCAGGTTGTAAGTGGTCATATCGCGAGAAAAGCAGCCCCTGCGCTTGTGGTGGATACGTTTTATCATGGATTTAAGCAGAGATGAAAATAGGGGTGAGATTAACTCAACAGCATCAGCTCGTTACTCGATGACCAAATGATTTCATAAAGTCGCTAATTTAGCGGCTTTTTTTGCTTGTTTACATGTATATAGACCTGTTCAAGCAGAGACATTGAACTAATCTATTCTAGGTATCCGAGAACTTAGCAAAACCAACTATAAACAAAATGAACGATTACATAACATTATTTGTCTTATTAATGAGAACACGGCAAAGGGGGGGATAGAATGACTGACAGAGAAATTTTTGAATTGTACAAAGAGCAAGTTTATTACTTCTGTTATTATCTGATGAAGAATCAAGCAGATGCCGAGGACATTTGCCAAGAAGTATTTGTCAAAGTTATTTTGGCTGACAGAACTAAGGTAAGGAATATGAAATCATGGATATTGCGAATTGCTTCAAATGAGTGTCATAACGTTATGAGAAGACGGAAATCTGGATGGTTGAAAGAAATGCGGCATTATTTGTTGTCCAAATCCCAGAGTTATAACCCTGTGGAAGAGGGTGTGTACCATAGGGAAACAAAAGAAGAGCTACGAGGATTATATAGTGGGCTTCCTGACAAGATTAGGATGGTTGTTGTCCTTCGATTTATCAATGATTTGACTGTACCTGAGATATCTAAAGTTATGAACATACCTGAAGGGACTGCAAAATCCAGATTAAACAAAGGGTTAAAACTTCTCAATAAAATGGTTGAACCTCAACTAAAGGAGATGAGTAATAATGAATCAGTATTCTAATAAGGAAAAAAACATATCTCCTCCGGATTATGACTTGATGTGGACAACCATTGAAAAAGAAGCACATAAACGACGAGTCAATCTGAATTCTTCACAAAAGCCTGCTGGATATCGAGCTAAAGCAATTCCTATAAGCATCATTTTTACTTTTTTCTTACTTGTTGCTATTCCTGTATTCGCCAGTATGACGATTGATTGGGATCGAATCGGAGGCCGGGGCGTTGCAAGCGCAATAAATAATGGTATCGGTCAGCAATATGATCTTCAGTCCGCTAGTTCAGGTGTGACAATGAATTTAAGCGGTGTTGTAACAGATGGAGAAAAAATGAAAATGCTCATATCTCTGGACACATCAATCGATCTTTCTCCATATAGTGAATTTGCGACTGAGGAAAATACTATAATAGGAGAATCCGATGCGAGAGCGAACGTATATGGTTATTTGGGGCACGATCCTGATAGTCAGAAACTCATTGGGATCTATGAAACAGCTGATACTTTAAAAGGTGGTACCAAAGAGTTTACATTCGAAGCAAAGAATCTTATCCTTTATCGGGATAGGGATATTTTCCTGAAATCTAATCAACATACTGGAGAATCAATGGTTACTGGTGTTTCACAGTTTCCGGCGATTCATATTGAATCGGTTAGACATGCAGATAATCAAACGGTCATCCGTTATAAAGTCGAGGTAGCAGCATCAGATTTGGAAAGCGTCAAACCTCACTTGAGAGTTCATACCGGGTCCCAGGTTGTAGATGCTATTCCGACCATCTTGCCTAACGAAGAAAAAGGATTGTTGATTGAACAGGTATTTGATATATCGGAAGCGGATTGGGCGAATGCGAACCTTCATTTCAATTATGTTGAAGCAGCAAAACGATTGACAGGTACTTGGAAATTCGATTTTGTCGCAAATGGGAAAAAAGCAAGTGAGGCGATATATACGAAAAAACTGTATACCAATCCTGAATTCCAAGCAAAAACCGGTGTTACTTTAGATCAACTTGTGATTACTCCATTGAATCTTCAGATTTTAATTGATGAAGAAGGTTCATATACAGAAGGTATTGTTCAATATAAATCGATTCAGATGATTATAGATGATAAAACAATCACAGGGGTGCAAGCCACGAAAGGGGGGCGTTCTGAAAATAATCAGCAATTGTTTGATTTTGAATCTCCTGAGTGGTATCAAAACTGGTCTGATGTTCCAATGAAACTCATCTTAAAAGATGCCATTGTTCAGAAACGAGATACAACTAAAAACTGGATTCATTTAAATGAACCCAAGAAACAAAAGCAATACACCAAACTCACTGTCGATGGACTTGAAATACAATTTTCTTATTATAGGGATGGGGAGAAATTAATTGTAGAGTCATATTCCAAAACGCCTAGTTTCAGAGGTATTAACCAAACAATGCTTCGGATCAATGGCAAAGAAGTCTTTCCTGAAATTAACCCCCAAGGGATGACACCTGCAAAAATTCATATAGATACCTACAAAGATATTCCATTTGATGGACATATTGAACTGAATCCGGGCATCTATAAATACAGCGATCCGGACAAAAATGTAGAGATTCAACTGTAGATAAAGTAATTCATAATTTGAGCTTGATGAACAATTTAACACCTTCAGAGAGAATCCGTTACATGAGGAACGGAGACTCTCTGAGGGTGTTTTTTTGCGTTCACAACAGCGTTTCTCAGTGCGCAAGCTACAAAAACTTGATTTTCTCACATATTCAAATATTAACAGAGTTCAGAATTTAAGATTTTCAGTTTACAAAAAATGATATAAATTTCTAGTAGATTCAAATCATTACCAAATAAAGACAAAATATTCAAGTGAGGGGGCCGGACAGAAATACCTTCAATTGTGCAGTTCAAAATCAGCTTATGTACTCATTCCATCAACCCAAATCAGGAGGGATTCCATGCTTTACACCATTATTGTGCCAGTCAACCAGGACTATAACATTTTGAACCTGTTCACAGATTCGCTACTCCGGACGGTAAGCCCATCCACTCAGATTATTTTCATCAACGATGGTTCCGGCTCAGCAGTCTTTCAACATCTGGATAAACTGAAGCAAGACGTAAGAGAAGGTGTGACCATCGAGATTCTTCAGCATGATTTTCCACTCGGTTGCGCCGTGTCGATTAATAGCGCACTGAGTCTTGCCAAGGGAGAGTACATTTTCTTCCTGGATTCTGACACCATTCTTCAACCGAACTGGCAACCGATGATGAAAGAGACACTGGATAGCGATATTACAATCGGCATGATTGGAGGGGTTCTGTTGTATCCGCAAACAGGAGGCGTGCAGCATTGCGGCATTGCTTTTGCGGACACCATCGGCCGACACCTGTTCCTGAACGCATCTCCTGATGATATCCCAAAAGAAACCTTCTCTGTTCAACTGGTGGTGTTTGCCATGTTTGGCATGAAGCGGGAGGTGTATGAGACGATCGGCAACCTCGATGAGAAGTTCTTTAACGGATACGAGGACTTTGATTATCAGATGCGGGCACGAGCAGCCGGATACGATACAGTCATTAATCCGAATATTCAAGCATATCACTGGGAACGCAGCAGCGGCATTCACCGCAACTTCAACCGGAAGAACAATCTGGCACGATTCTGGAAAAAGTGGGGCGGTCAAATCGAGGCTGATGTGTGGCCATTCGTTTTCAGTCATCTGAAAGCACAACTGGAAAGCCAAGAGGAATACCAGCATCTGCCGATTGTCGGGATTGACCTTGCCGAGGTTCGAAGTGATGCCGATACATTCTGGAATAAGCTGGAGGAAGCCGAATTTGCAAATGTAGCCGAAGTACGGGACTATTCAAACCGCTTTAATTCCAACGGGGCCATCTGGCTGCCACAGGTACTGGGCAAGGAATTGATTCATAGTGAGAACCGGTTACTGTTTTTGGTGGACAATTTCGCCCGTTTGCTGGAGAACCGCTACTGGATTGAGATGAGACATGCTCATCGAGCCAAGGATCTGATCATTGATCTGTATGGCAATGTGATCACGATGGATCGCATATACGATGGATGCTGGCCTGGAACCAAAGTTCGGTAATTCACTCACAACGAAAATAAACAGGGAGGTACTTAAGGTGAAAGAAAAAGAGAGCACGCTCGATCGTGCCGTACGGTTTACCCGTAATCTGGAGTGGTTGGAACAAGTCGAGAAGGTAATTCCGAGCGGATGCAGCACTTTAGCCAAAGCACCTGAACGTTTATTTCCGGGCCATACCCCCGTATGTTGTGCAGAGGCTTATAATTCCCGATTTACAGATATCGACGGAAATGAATGGCTGGATTGCGAAATGGCCATGGGTACGGCGCCATGGGGCCATGCCAGACATGAAGTCCAATTAACTGTCATTCACCAGTTGAAAAAAGGGACAAGCTTTTCTTTACCTGCCGACATCGAGCTTGAATGTGCGGAGTTGATTCTGGAGCGGTTCGACGGTCGTTATCCATCGCTGCGCTTCACTAAGAGTGGGGCCGATGCAGTGAGTGGGGCCGTGCGTCTGGCCCGTGCCGCTAGTGGCAAAAGCAAGGTTATTGCAACAGCGTATCATGGGTGGCACGACTGGTCTGCCTACGGTTATTATGGTGGCCAGACGAAAGAACGTGGCATCCCGGTGGATATCGAGCGTTCAACGATCTGGATCAACAAGCCTACTACGGAGCGAATTGAGGCCCAGATTACCGCATCTCCCGAGGATATCGCATGTATTGTTCTGTGCCCCAACGAGTGGAAAAAGGACGCGCTGGAGCAAGCCGTAAACCTATGTCGGTCTCTGGACATCATTATCATATTCGATGAGGTAACTTCCGGTATTCGAATGGGCAAGCAGGCTACAGCAGGAGAATATGACATCTGGCCTGATCTGCTCTGTATCTCTAAAGGTATGGCCAACGGTTTACCGCTCGCAGCGGTTATGGGGCCTGAGCACTTAATGTCTTTGTCAGGACAGGTCAGATTCAGTAATGCCCATTCCAGTGAAACGACAGCGCTCGCGGCAGCCATTGCCTGTGAACGATTAATGAAAAATGCGAAAGTATGGCCGACTTGGCGTGATCCGGCAACCCGGATCATGGATCGTCTGGAATCTGAACTTGTGTTACTCGGATTGACGGATCAATTGGAAGTGAGAGGGACATATGCAAGCTTCTGCATTCAATCCTTGGCTGAAGATAACTTCCAAACCGATCCTTTCCGCGAGTTCATGGTGAAGAGAATGGCTCACTTCGGTATTTTCACCAAAGGATACTTTATTTTCTCTGATGCCCATACACGGGAAGAATTACTGTGGGTCGAGGAAGCGCTGTTGCAGATCCTGTCAGACTGGAAAGAGATTCAGAAGCAAGAACATCTTCATGCGATGCAACTTTCGAAAACGTTTGAAGCTTAATCCATAGATCATAATCGACAATCGACTAGGAGGAATTATTCAATGAAAGCACTCGTATATCAGGATCTCAAACAGGTGACTTACCAGGAGATTGAGGAGCCAACCATCCAAAAGCCAAACCAGGTAAAAATTAAAATCTATGGTTCCGGCATCTGCGGTACAGATCTGAATATTGTCAAAGGCAAAGTGCCTGCGAATAAAGGAACGATCATTGGTCATGAAGGCGTAGGCACAGTGGTTGAGGTGGGCGACGAAGTTCGTGGTTTCAAGATCGGTGATCGGGTATTGGTTGATCCCACGCAATCTTGCAGTACCTGCTCATACTGCCGTGAGGGTCTGTTCATCTACTGCGAGAATTTTGATGATTATCAAGTAGGGATGACGACACACGGAACCTTTGCTGAATATTTTGTCGGGGACGAAAAGTATATCTATGCCATTCCGGATTCCATGAGTTGGGAAACGGCCATGATGATCGAACCACTGGGATGTGTACTTCAGACGTTCATGAAAGCAGGGACTAAGCCAAGTGACTCCGTACTGGTCCTCGGTTCTGGTGCAATCGGTTCCCTGTGTCAGCTTGTTAGCAAACGATTGGCAAGGCTTACTGTAGGTACGGAAGTTGATCCATACCGCAAAGAGTTCGCTTCAGGAATCGCGGATCATGTGTTTTATCCTCAGGATCTGACACTGGATAAAGTATACGAGATCAATAATAACAAAAAGTTTGATATTGTAGTGGACGCGGTTGGTAACCAACTTCATGTAGGGTTTGAGTTGATTGCCAAAGGCGGCAAAATTATTCCTATGGGATATGACGACAGCTATGAGGTGACGTTCAAATCAACAGCCGTGATTAATGATGGTATTAGTATCATCGGTGCAGTTGCTAATCACTCGATGATCAGTACGGCACTGAAATTTGCCCAAAGCATCCCGGAACTGGAACAGATGGTGACAGCCAAGGAACTGCTGAGTGATTATGAACAGGCCTTTAATGGAACGATTGGTTATGACATGCATACTGGAGAGAAGTTGCCGATGAATTCGGTCAAAACAGCTCTTATCCTATAAGAGGTACGATAAGCATGTAGACATTAGCGGGTTTGCCGCTGCGAGAAGTTTGAATTCGCAGCGGTGAAAACCGCAGAAGGAAGGGATATCGATTGAAATTGCTTCAAGATTTGCCGAAGAATCCACGCTACTCCATTTTACTCGAACCGGTATGGGCCATTCCGGGCACGATCGTTCTCTTTTACGCTCCTTTATATATGAAGGAAGCCGGACTTTCGGACATAGAAATCGGTTTAATCAATTCGGTGAATCTTTATTTTGCCTTTATCTTTCAATTGTTTGCGGGTTCCATTACGAATAAGCTGGGCCGGAAACGAACAACACTGATTTTTGATCTGCTTGCCTGGAGTGTTCCCATGTTCATCTGGGCCTTCTCCCAGAACTTCTGGCTGTTCCTGATCGCTTATTTACTGAATGCAACATCCAAGTTTGTAACGGTCGCCTTTAACTGTCTGATCATAGAGGATGTGGAGGAACACAAACGATCGAAGGTGTTTGCCATTCTCAACATGATTATTACAGGGGCAGGTGTACTCACGCCTATTGCCGGGGTGGTCATTGCTGATTATGGTATTGTGCCTACACTCGCCAGCATTTACTTTGTCGGAGGCATCCTCATGACCGCCATGTTTTTCATTCGTAACCGATACACGGATGAGACCGAGGTCGGCAAGGAACTTATGGGATTGCATAGTAAAACCCGCGTGCTTCAGAGCTTGGGTTCCAGTCTGCGCCTGTTTGGAAAATCGTTCTACAAACGGAGACTTTTTCCGATTATTCTGATCACGGTGTTGTCCAATCTGATCTTGCAGCTGAATTTCTTTCAGGTCATTTTCTTCAAGGAACAGTTGAAATTTGATGACCGTGTCATTTCGTTTATCCCAGTAGTGACTGCGGTAACCGTCATGCTGCTCTATCTGGTCATCATTCCGCGATTGAAACGGCGTTCGGAAGAAAAGTATGTTGGTTTTTCCATCGTGCTTAGCACGGCCGGAGCCATTCTGTTTCTGTTGATCCCTGTGGGGAATATAGGGATGTTGTTTCTCACGCTAATAGTGCTCGCTGCGGGTAACTTCATTTTGCAGACGTACCGGGATTCCCTGCTGATGAACCGATTGGGTACGCATGAGAAAGCCGATATGTTCTCGGCCGTGCAGACCGTCATGACGCTTACAGCCATTCCATCCGGTTACCTGACGGGCCTGCTCTACCATCACAATCCAACACTGTTATTCAGCGTCATTCTTGGTCTATATGTTGTACTCATGGTCATCATGTTCTTCCTGCCAGATCCGCAAAAGCACTCCCAAGTGCTGGAACCTTACAAAAATATGTAGAAAAAGGGGTTTACTGTATCTGGAGCGAATATGTAGTACAGAAAAAAATAGAACTACCTCTAGAACATATTTTAACTTGGGAGGCTGCTAACAAATGACTAACGTAATGACAACAGAAGCACGGAAGCAATGGAGTTGGATGAACGAGCCCGAAATCTGGTCCTACACGGATCAGGGAGGTGTGCTGGTGGAAGCGAAGGCGGACACCGACTTTTTCCAAGACCCTGCGGGCAAGCATATTCGTGCAACCGCACCATTTCTGTCCATACCTGTGCCTGAGGACTTCGAAATCACAACCCAATTAACCGTTGATATGAAAAATCAATATGATTCCGGATGTCTGATGGTGATGGCGGATGATCGTAACTGGTGCAAAATTTGTTTTGAATATGATGGAAAAGCGCCTACCATCGTGTCGGTGGTGACACGTGATGGTTCATCCGATGATTGTAATTCGGTTGAAGTCTCCGTACCTAATCCCTATCTGCGTATACGCAAAGTAGAGGGCTGCATATCATTCTTTTATTCACCCGATGGGGATGAGTGGAAACTAATTCGTTATTTCGGCATGCCGATACAAGGGGAACTTCGAGCTGGATTAGTTGTTCAGTCGCCAACTGGAACGGGCTGTACGTGTCACTTTTTATCGGTGAACGTTACTCATCCGGACTTGACCGCACGTTTCTAATCCGCTCCCCTGGAGGGAGAACAGGTTCATGGTAAAAGCATTTATATTTGATTTTGATGGACTCATTGTTGATACAGAGACACCTTGGTATTATGCGTTTCGGGATATTTATGAAGAGCACGGAGTTGAACTTGGTCTGGAGCTATGGTCGAAAAATGTGGGGACATCCTTTGAGGAATTTCATCCATTTCTGTATCTGGAGCAAGCGCTCCAAAAAAAGATAGATCATGATCATATCAAACTTCTCTCTGAACAGAAATACGAAGTCTATTTGGGACAGGCTGCCATTCTTCCGGGGGTATATGAATTGCTTCAGTCTGCGAGGGAAAAGGGGATTCAGCTAGCGGTTGCTTCCAGCTCCACACGGGACTGGGTGCATGGTTACTTGCAGAAATTAGGCATTTTCGATTATTTCACAGTCGTTCATACATCCGAGGATGTGAAACGAGTGAAACCGGACCCTGAACTGTACCTTCTTGCTCTCCAGAGTCTTGGGATCGAGGCTTCCGAAGCGATTGTGTTCGAAGACTCACCTAATGGCTTGAAGGCAGCCAATGCGGCAGGTATTCGTTGTATCATCGTACCTAACGAGGTAACGCGTGGTCTGGAATTCGCCATGCATGAACTGCGGTTATCCTCGCTGGCCGAGATCGATATGGAGGCGCTTTAATCCAGATACTGCTTGCGTAGCTCGATAGGGGAGATCCCTTCGTATTTTTTGAACACTGATCCAAAGTAACTGGCACTGTTGAAACCAACGGCTTTGGCTATTTCATGAGCGGTCGTAGCGTTATTTTCGATGAGCATTTCCTTGGCTTTCAACAACCGATATCGCATCAGATACTCTAGTGGAGTCATTTGAAATTCTTTTTTGAATATCCGATTGAGGTGTTGCTCGGTAACGTCCATCTGCTCAGCCAACATGGGGAGAGAAATATCCTGATGATAATTTTGTTTGATAAAAGTAATGATTTCATCCAATCTTAATCGGGCATCAGAACGTTCGTAAGCACTATAGCGTTCACCTTCAATGGTTAATCTGACCAAAAGCATGTACAGTAATGCGGATACGTGCCAGATCTGATCCTTGTGCCGGGACTGCAGCGCCAACGTAATTTCACGCAACAGGATATGAAGCATTCCATCCGGCTTGAAGGCGCGCAGCTCCCCGATCTGCAAGGTATGCAAGAACCGTGGCAATAAATAGCCATTGAAAGACAGACAATCAAATCGTAATGAATCACTCAGATTGTGGTAACGGTAGGTTACCTCCGGGAACAAAATGAGAGCGGTCCCTTTTTTGATCGAAAATTCATGATTCTTTGCTGCGATTCGCCCTGTTCCTCCGATGCACTGTACAATGCTGTAATCCCGTGAATGGTCGCTCCAATTCATCAATTCATCAACGGTCAACTGGTTTTGCCCTGTAATCATGAGCGGCATATCGGTATCCAGTGGATTCCCCATACTAGGTTTCGGCATCGTCGTGTTATTCCTCTTTTCGTTAAAGGATCATGTGCGTAAGTGGCGTGGTTACAGCGTTAAAAGAAACCTAGAAAGAATTATATTACATAAATGGAATAATTTTAATTTAATGACGGGCAATATATAAAACGTTTTCATATAAATGCTTCAACAATTATTAATTGGATGAATGAGTATGAACTGTGGTCTGATCAGCCTTTGATTTATGGATCTAAAAGTACGCCCGCCTTGCCAACAGAATGCGAAACGGTATACGCTATAACGAATGAGTGATTAAGGAAAGGGATGCAAACATGAAGAAAGTCATCGTAGTCGGATCGGGTATTCTGGGGGCATCAACAGCCTATCAATTAGCCAAACATGGCGCAGAGGTCATCATCGTAGATCGAAAAGATATAGGACAGGCAACGGATGCAGCTGCCGGTATCATCTGTCCATGGCTGTCACAGCGACGTAATCAGGATTGGTATCAGCTCGCCAAGGCTGGTGCGCGGTTCTATCCTGGCATCATAGCGGAGCTTAAAGCCGAAGGAGAAACGGAAACCGGTTATGCTCAAGTGGGCGCGCTTAGTATTCATACGGACGTGGACAAAATCAACAAGATGGAAGAGCGGGCCCGTCTTCGCAAAACAGATGCGCCGGAGATTGGCGACATTACACCTCTAGATGACAAAGAAACCCGTGAACGTTTTCCATTGCTGGATGAACGTTATCAATCGGTACATATCAGTGGTGCTGCACGTATAGATGGAAGAGCGCTGCGCGATGCATTGATCCGGTCTGCACAGCGAAATGGAGCGGAAGTGATCCATGGAGACGCCACGCTTCAATTCGAAGCAGATCGGGTCATTGGTGTGAGTGTTAATGATCAGAGTTTCCTGGCAGATGAAGTCGTTGTCTGTGCAGGTGCATGGGCCAACGAACTGCTGAAGCCACTCGGCATACACTTTAAAGTGCATTATCAAAAGGCACAAATTATGCATCTACATGTCACGGATGGGGAGGATACAGGCCGCTGGCCTGTGATCATGCCACCTTCTGATCAATATCTGCTGGCCTTTGATCAACAGAAGATTGTGATTGGTGCCACTCATGAAAGTGATGTGGAGGGTTATGATACAAGAGTAACTGCAGGGGGCATGCAGGAAGTTTTGAATAAAGGTCTGGAACTGGCGCCGGGGCTAGCCAATAGCACATTCCAGGAGGTAAGAGTTGGGTTCCGTCCGTTCACACCTGGCTTTCTGCCAGTAATGGGGGCTGTCCCAGGCTGGCAAGGTCTGATTACCGCGAATGGACTTGGAGCCTCTGGATTGACCATGGGTCCTTTTATCGGGAGTCAACTGGCGAAACTAGCTCTCGGCATGGAGCTGGATATCGATATTGAGCCCTACACTGTTGGCAAAGCAATGGATGAAATTGAAAGAGGTGAGTCATGACATATTCACAACGTGTATCCGATGGAGCGAACTCGTCCGATATCGTATATCTGGAGCATCAGATCGGTACGACAAAAGAAAAACTGCGCATAGCTTTGGAGAAAAAAGAAACATACAAAAGCGAATTGTCGGAATTGAAGTCATCACCAATCAGGAATGCATCCGAAGACAATTCTGAAGAGCAAGTCTTAATGGAGAAGGCAAGCCAAACGAAGAACTTGATTGAAACCCTGTCTGAACAACTGGAGCAACTACAGGAAGCATTAGCGAGACTAGGCGATTGATCGGCTCGTATGGCTTATCTCTCTGAGACATCGACAGAAATAATATACGATACGTATAAAACGAAAACCCCTTATATTAAGGGGTTTTTCTGATTTTGTTCAAATGGTTTATATCAATAAGTGAACATATGGTATAAAATGGAATCAGGTGCTGAACTGTCAATTCAGATACCCATGTAACCAATCACGAAACTATGCTGAGAGGTGGATTCCAAATGTATAAAGAAGTGATACGTGTTGAGGACATTACGGGGTTTCAGTCGAGATCTGAAGAGTTTTTCCCACTTCACTGGTTTCGAAAAATGCTGTCTGAGCAACCAGTGTACTATCACGAAGATACAGACACATGGAATGTGTTCAGATACGATGATGTGAAGCAGGTTCTCAGTAATCATGAGTATTTTTCGGCCGAAGGAACCCGGACGACCATTGCCGTTGGAGCAAAGAACAATGAAGGCACACCTCCAGACAAATTAAACATATCAAGTATCGATCCTCCCCGTCATCAAAAAAGTCGTTCGTTGTTATCCGCTGCTTTTACACCGCGTAGTCTGAAAAACTGGGAGCCACGAATTCGCAACATTGCAGAGCAGCTGGTAGCCGATATTGAGCCAAATACGACCATTGATATTGTTCAAGCATTGGCCGCTCCGCTACCTTCGATGGTTATGGCCGATCTGCTTGGCATCCCTCTTACAGACAGCCATCGCTTCAAGAACTGGGTAGATATTCTGTTTCAACCCATCAATCCCAAGACGGCTGAGGAGAGTGAACTGAAAAAGCAAACTGCCGCTCAAGAGTATTATCAATTCCTGTATCCTATTGTGGTTCATAAACGGACTCATCCTGGTGAGGATATCATTACCGATCTGTTGAACGTGGATGTTGAGGGGGAGAAGTTCACGGAGGATGAGGTTGTTCGCACGACCATGCTTCTGCTTGGAGCCGTTATAGAGACAACGAGTCATATGGTTTCAAATACGTTCTATTCCTTCCTCTACGATGACCCGAGCTTGTATGGCCAACTCAGGCAGAACCCCGAATGGGTTCCGCTCGCAGTGGAAGAAATGCTTCGTTATAGGTTCCATAATGCCAAGCGGCATCGGACAGTAAAGCAGGATAATCAACTGCTCGGAGTGGATTTGAAAAAAGGAGATGTTGTCATCTCCTGGATGAGTGCAGCCAATATGGATGAGCAGATGTTTGAAGACCCCTTTGAGCTGAATATTCATCGTCGTAATAACAAAAGACATCTTACCTTTGGTAATGGCCCACACTTTTGTCTAGGGGCCCCGCTGGCAAGAATGGAACTAAGCATTGCCTTGACAGCATTTGTGGAGAAGATTGCTCGGATTGAACCGGTGGAGTCCTTTGATCTGGAGAATAATCTGGCCACTTCAGCTCCGGGACAGTCATTGACCCATCTGCCAGTGAAGATCGTTGCGGAGTGAGAAGGAATCATACGGGACACAACCTAAAAAGCGGCAGATCAGACGTAAACGTCTTGATCTGCCGCTTTGTTATGCAAGCAAGTATGAGGTTGGACACCTTAATTTGAATTCATAGAAACTTTTTGTCTTACCACCTGTTTGATTTCTTCCTCTTTGGCTTGTTTGGTGCGTTTGATAAAGAAGGAAAGGACCAATCCCACAACAGCGATACCGATGATAACAACATAAGCATCATTGATACCCTGGATCATGGATTCTGTAGCAAGCTGTTTTTGACTGAGACCATTGGCTGCACCAGTCGCCATCATATCCTGTACGTGCGCTGTTGTACGGGAGGTCATGACACTTACGAGTAATGAAGTACCTACAGCACCAGCCACTTGTCTGACGGTGTTGGAGATAGCTGTACCGTGTGCACCAAGTCTTGGTGGCAGTTGGTTAAGTCCCGCAGTCTGAATCGGCATCATGAGCAGAGCCATACCAATTCGGCGGCCGGTAGACATTAATACCAGGTAACCATAACTGGTTGAATCCGTTAAGTCGATGAAACCAATTGTTGTCACGATGGTGATCACCATCCCGATAACAGCGAGCCATTTCGCTCCAAATCGGTCAAACAATTTTCCGGCTACTGGCATCAGGAAGCCCATGACAAGAGCACCCGGAAGGAGTAATAATCCGGACTCCAGTGCAGTGTAACCACGTGCGTTCTGGAGATACAAGGGAAGCAACATCATGTCAGCATACATGATCATTGTAATCGCGATACTAATGACCGTGGTCAAGGAGAACATGTTGTATTTGAATGCCCGCAGATCAAGCAGCGGAGTTTCAGAAACGAGCTGTCTCCATGTAAACAGGGCAAGAGAAACAATTCCAGCCCCAATGCAGATAAGAACTTCTGCACTTGACCATCCCAGACTTCCTGCTCTGCTGAAACCATAGAGCAATGCGCCAAATCCGATCGTGGAGAGCACCACACTGATTGTGTCGAACTTTGTGTTGACCCGTTCGGATACATTCTTCAGGTATACAAACGCAAAAGCAATGACAATAAGAGTTAATGGAATCATGCCGTAGAACATCGTTTGCCAAGAGTAGTTCTCGAGGATATAACCGGCAAGGGTAGGCCCGATTGCAGGGGCAAAAATGATGGCAAAACCAACCATACCCATTGCAGATCCTCGTTTTTCAGGAGCAAACAAGGTCAAAATAACGTGCATTAAGAGCGGCATGATAATGCCAGCACCCGCTGCCTGAATCATACGTCCTGTCAGCAGTGTGCCAAAGTTATCTGCAAGAGCAGATACGATAGTACCAATCAGGAAAATAAACATGGAAGCTTGGAATAATTGCTTGGTTGAAAAGCGTTGCATGAAGTAGGCCGTGATCGGGATAAGCACCCCGTTCACCAGCATGTAACCTGTCGTTAACCATTGTGCTGTTGCGGCGGAGATGTTAAAATCACCCATCAGTTCCGGTGTAGCGACACTCATGATCGTTTGATTCAACGTTGCAAGGAAGGCTCCCAAAATCATGATAAACAGGATGGGGCCTTTCTTTACGGATAATTCTTCTTGTACTCTAGCCTGACTCAATCCTTTTCATCCTTTCAATCCACACGTGACTAAATTTACAACGTGTTGTATAGTTTACATTGTATTTATTGAATTATATACATATTCGGACAGATTACAATTTACGTTATGACGTGTTTTCGTCGTTTATTTTACAAATAAAATGAATTTGTTGTGTAAATCAAAAATAAACGACTGTTTGTTTAAAATTGTAATGTTTAAAATTTGATGGGAGGGATACACGTGAAAGACGAGAAGAAATCAGCCGTGGACCCAAGAATATTGCGAACACGTCAGTTAATTCGAGGTGCATTTGTTGAATTGCTGCAGGAAATGGATATTGAGAAGTTGTCAGTCAACAAAATTGCCGAACGAGCGACGATCAATCGGGTAACCTTCTACCTGCACTATCGTGATATTACGGATATGATGGAGAAGATGGCGGATGAGATGATTGAGAATATTGAACGGATCGTGGATGAATATGCCCCTCATTTTGAGAAACAAAGAACGGAAGAGGCTTGGCCTGTTCTAGTCAAGTTACTGGAGCATTTTGCAGAGAACGCCTCGTTCTATCAAGTGGTTCTTGCTACAAAGCGCACACCGATTTTTACCGAACGACTGCTTAAATTGTTGAGTACGCTGGTCAAAGCCAAAATTGATCGGGTAGAGATGGAAGATGAACTCGAAGAATCCGGCATTCACAAAGAAATCGCAATATGGTACGGTTCTTCGGCTCTGATTGGAACCATCGTTGCCTGGTTGCGTAATGATATGCCATATTCCCCGCATTTTCTGGCGAAACAATTCTCGTTGATCCGCTCGTACTCTTATAATGACCTGATATAATCATGCTACAATTGCACCTAACGTTAATAGAGGAGGAATAATGTGATGAAATATAGTGCAGAACGTATCTATGTGAGATTTTGGAATGTGGATGATGCCGCATTGCTTCTGGATCTACAGGTTCGCAACCGTGGGGAAATAGAGAACATATCAGCAAGTGATCGGGACGAGTCTTTCTACAGCTTGGAAGGGCAAAGGTCACTCATTGAGAGCTGGAACAAGAAGAGAGAAGAAGGAAATCGCTATTCTTTTGGTATTTTTCTACATACAACGGATGAACTCGTCGGTGAAATTTCTTTGTTCGAGATCATACTGGATTCTACCCCAAAATGGATCGTTGGTTATGTGACGGATACTCTGCATCAAGGAAAAGGATATATGAGCGAAGCCCTGCAATGTGTACTGGAATTTGCCAAACACGAAACTGAAATTACTCGAATCGAAGCTGGCGCTGTACCCGATAATACAGGTTCCATTCGTGTCCTTCAAAAAGCAGGATTCAAGGAGAATGGGTCACAGCCTGTGCCAATCCAGGGAACGTTGAAAGAACATACGATGTTTGCTGTGGATATACTATAAGCAAGATGTTTTAATATTTACTATACAAGTTGGACTATATATTTAAACGTAACGGAGAGGACAGAAAAAACATATGGCTACTATACTCGTTGCAGACGACGATGCGAACATTCGTGAACTCGTCTGTCTATTTCTCAAAAACGATGGATTCACAACAGTGGAAGCTGCGGACGGTAAGGAAGCTCTCACTATATATGGCGAAACTCCAGTGGATCTGGTCGTCCTTGATATTATGATGCCTGTCATGGATGGTTGGGCACTGTGCAAAGAACTCCGAAGAGCCAATCCCGACCTCCCGTTACTCATGCTGACGGCGAGAGGAGAGACTTGGGAGAAGGTGAAAGGATTCGAACTGGGTACGGATGATTATTTGACCAAACCGTTTGATCCATTAGAGCTGACCGCTCGTGTCCGAGCATTACTGAAACGATACAAAATCGGCTCCACACACACAATCCAGTTTGGCAACGTCATTCTGGACCGTCAGACGTATAAGGTGATGAGAGGCACGGAGTCGCTTACGTTACCACTTAAGGAGTTCGAATTGCTGTATAAGCTTGCTGGAACACCAGGACAAGTCTATACACGGGAGCAATTAATCGATCAGATATGGGGTATTGATTACGCGGGAGATGATCGAACAATAGACGTACATATTAAACGCCTGCGCGAACGATTCGCGACAACACCTGATTTTCGGATTGAAACGGTGCGTGGGCTAGGGTACAGACTTGAGGTCTATGAATGATCAGATCCTTATATATTCGTGTTGTTCTGACCTTTCTGGTGTCAGTCATCACAGGCACGATTATTTCATTTTTTATGTCAACCTGGATGTTCGAAGATCAATTGAATGAAAATGCTCAAATTAACATACGCAATTTTGGCCAGGACGTTGTGCAGATTTATAAGACGCTGCCTGCTGATGAAGCAGAATCATTCGTTAGTAGAATGAAACAACTTGATTCGTATCATATTCGAATTTATGATGCAACGGGCAATTTCAAGTCTTATGGGAAGCTCAACGAACATAAATCATCCCCCGTATCGACGGATCAACTCAAGAAGGTGTTAAACGGAGGGGTTGTGCAGGACACACCTAAAGGTATCGCTACCGTTCTTTTGGGGCTACCGATCAAGACGGAAACGGGTACAAGAGCGATGTTTCTAGAAACACTCTCACCCCCCTCAGCCTCTTTTGTGGTCCAGTTTGGGTTGATTTTTGCAAGCTGTTCCTTGATTGTAGGAAGTTTGTTGATTGTGGTTGCTTCTGTATATCTGGTTAGACCGATCAAAAAATTGACCAAAGCGACCAAACGGATTGCAGCTGGAGACTTCAACGTCAAGCTGAACATTAAACAAACGACGGAGATTGGTACATTGGCCCGCAGCTTTGAAGAAATGATGCATGATCTTCAGCAGTTGGAGCAGATGCGCAGGGAATTCGTTACCAATGTTTCGCATGAGGTTCAGTCTCCGCTCACCTCGATATCCGGTTACGCTTCGGCACTGAAGCAAGTAAATCTCTCAGAACAAGAACGAAACCGTTACCTGGATATTATCATCTCAGAAGCAAAAAGAATGTCCAAAATGAGCGATAGCCTGCTGAAGCTGAGTTTGCTTGAATCGCAGTCACAGCAACTACGGCTCACCACCTTAAGCCTTGATGAACAGATCAGGCGGGTCATCGTGGCGCTTCAACCGCAATGGTCTGGGCGCAACATTCATTTCGAGCTTGATTTGGAGAACGTGAAGGTAACGGCTGATCACGATCAGTTAAATCAGGTATGGACAAACATCATCGGAAATAGCATCAAGTTTTCCGAGGATGGCGGTATGATTAAAGTCAGTATCGAAGAGGACTTCAAAAATGTGACTGTTCGAATATCCGACACGGGCATTGGAATTCCCCTGGAAGATCAGAAGCGTATATTCGACCGTTTTTTCAAGGCAGATCGTTCCCACAGCCGCAAATATGACGGGAGTGGTATGGGACTTGCTATCGTTAAACAGATCGTGTCCCTTCATCAGGGTGACATCCAAGTGGAAAGCGAACCTGGTCAAGGCACGACCTTTATTGTCACGTTGCCCATCCATCCACCAACGGATAGTTAGGCTCACAGGATAGGGTCAATGAATAGAATATCCATCGGATTATCTAAACCAAATGTTCATGTCCTATGTAACATGCAAGCTTCCTTGTATGTTACATAGGACATTTTTTTTTGCTTGTTCATACTCCGTTCATATTCCGGTCATGGGGAGTACATCTTTCTTGATTAGGATTTCTTAAGCAGCCTGCCAGGCCAATATACAGATGAGGATAGGAGCAGATGAATGTGAAACTACAAGCAGACAGAGGAGTCCAGAGTAAAAGCAAAACCAAGAAAGTGTTAGGTATTTTGTTTAAAGTACTATGCGCAATCATTATAGCAATCTTACTTTTTGTAGCTATCGTATATACCGTCAATAAAATCAGCAGTTATTCGGAGCAAAAAAGAATGGAGCCGTATGGTCAACATGTATCCGTAGACGGAAAAAATATGAATGTGTTCATTCAAGGCGAAGGCGAGGAAACGATTGTGCTTCTGCCTGGTTTTGGAACAGCGGCACCAGCGCTTGATTTTAAACCTCTTATCTCCGAGTTATCTCCATATTATAAAGTTGTCGTTGTTGAGCCCTTTGGTTACGGATTGAGCGATCAGACCAAAAAGGAACGCAGCACAGCAAATATCGTCAGTGAAATTCATGAAGCGTTACAGCGTCTACATATTGATCGTTATATCCTCATGGGTCATTCCATTTCGGGGATCTATAGCCTGGATTACGTGAACAAGTATGCAGATGAAATAAGTGCATATGTTGGGCTGGATAGCAGTGTTCCAGCGATAAGTGAACAGAAGATTGATTCATCAGATACACAACCGATTAAATGGTTCCGCAACTTGGGTTTCGCCCGAGTGCAACTGAAACTGAGTGCTGACCCTTATGATGGACTGCCTTATGATGAGCAAACGAAAGAACAATTGAACATTCTGATACGCAAAAATATGTATAATACCACGCAATTAAATGAGGCAGAAAGTATGTATTCCAACTTTAAAGCATCTGAACAACTAACTTTCCCTGTTAATCTTCCGGTTCTTTTCTTTGTTCAAAAGAATCATCCGGCAGCAGACAATTGGGTTCCGGAACACGAGAAGTTAATAGAGAACTCTGTGCGTGGTGAAGTGGTGTTGCTGGAAGCAAATCATTATTTGTATCGTTCCCATGCCAAAGAAATTGCTGAAAAATTCAGGGGATTTATGACGCAGCAGTAAATATAAATGAATTGGCTTGTTCATATTCAGTTCATATTGACGTCACGGGGAGTACATTTTCATTGGATAAGATTTCATTAGTAGCAAAAAAGAAAATCGAACTATCAGTTCAAGACAGGAGAAGATAACACTGACGACGCAGCCTGCGGAAAAGAAAACAAAGAATAGATCAAAGGCCAAAAAAGTGAGAAACATGATACTGAAAATAGTAGGAGCAATCGTAATCGCCATTATTCTATTTCTAGGTATTGTTTATATCACCAATGTGATCAGTAGTAATTCAGAGGCCAAGAAAATCGATTCCTATGGTCAGCATGTATCTGTAGACGGGAAAAATATGAATGTACTCATTCAAGGTGAAGGCAAGGAAACGATTGTACTTCTGCCTGGTTTTGGAACAGCAGCACCAGCGCTTGATTTTAAGATGCTCATTGACGAACTATCACCATATTACAAAGTTGTGGCGGTTGAGCCATTCGGTTATGGATTAAGTGATGCTACTGAAAAAGAACGAACCACAGAGAATATCGTAAGTGAAGTTCATGAAGCTCTGCAGCAACTCGATATTCATCAGTACATGCTCATGGGTCACTCCATTGCAGGCATTTATGGCATTGATTATGTGAACAAATATCCGGATGAGGTCACGGCATTTGTCGGAATTGATAGCAGTGTTTCAACACAACCGGGTATGGATGCCAAATTACCTACTAAAACGTTCGCATTTCTTAAAAAATCAGGTCTCCAAAGATTGGTGGTCAAATTTAGTAGTGACCCCTATGCTGGACTCGCATTTGATGAACATACCGTAGAGCAGATGAACATGCTGTCGAATAAAAACTCGAACAGTTCCACGACTTTGAATGAGATGGACCATATTGCTTCCAATTTTAAAGGAGCCCAAGGTTTAACCTTCCCTAAAGACCTGCCACTTCTTCTCTTTGTACAAGCGAATAATGAAGGTGTAGAAGGATGGATACCGCTGCATGAAGGGCAGATCAAAGATTCAGTACATGGGAAAGTAATCACCATGGATGGCGAACATTACTTGCACCATACGTTATTCAAAGAAATAGCTGAAGATGTTAGAGCATTCATGAACGAAGCGAAATAATAATTCTGTAAAAGTCCGTGATGAGAGAGAGGAATTCAATTGAGATTATTTGAGATACTGTTAGTTCTATCCTGTTTCGCGTTACTCATAGACCTACTATTTATTAAAAGAAGTGCAAAGAAAATAGGTTTGGGTTTGGGTATAGGAAGTAGCGTTATATTATTAGTTCAATTGTTTGTTGAGGGATACAGATGGCAGTTGCTTTTGGTATATATCATGACGGCTCTATTCATAATCATCGTTTTATTCAGACATTCCGATAAGATGGCGAATCTTAAAATAGGGAAGTTCTTGAAATATAGTTTATCTTCCTTAATCGTTATTCTGCTTGTTGGTTCTACCGTCTTGTCTGTATACTTACCTGTTTTTAATCTGCCGAAGCTTGATGGTCCAGAGAAGGTGGGTACTCAAACATTTCATTTAACAGACCAGAACAGAGACGAAATCTTCACTGAAGATCAAAGCGATAAGAGAGAACTAATGGTTCAAGTTTGGTACCCAACTGAAAACAGCAATAATAACAAGCGTGACACGCTGTTTCCAAAAGATAAAGAAATGTTCAAAAAGTATATTCAGAGCTTCTCTAATTCTTTAAAACTGCCCGAATTTTTGCTCGACTACTTGAAGTATAGTCAAACCAACTCTTATGAAGATGTTGAAATATTACCTTCTACAAGTCCTTATCCCGTGGTACTACTATCTCATGGTATGGGAACCAGTAGAGTTCTACATGTATCACAGGCCGAGAATCTGGCCAGTCATGGGTATATCGTGGTCACCATCGATCATACGTATAGCACCTTTGCTACCCTTTTTCCAGATGGCCGTGTAACGGATTACAAAAAAAGTACGACTACACTAGATGAACGTACAAAAACAGGGAGTATATGGACGAAAGATGTGGAGTTTGTAATCGATCAAATCGAAAAGTTGAATTCAGGTGCAATCGAAAGTCAGTTTAAAGGAAAAATCGATCTAGATCACATCGGCGCGATGGGGCATTCTTTCGGGGGTGCAACCGCGTTTAATGCAACGTATTTAGATCAGAGAATCAAGGCCGGAGTTAATATGGATGGATCACTATATGAAGTGGAAAATAGAGATGATATAAACAAGCCGTTTATGTTCATCCGATCGGGAAGTTTTGAAGAGTGGTTCGCCAACTTTGAAATAGATAGAAATTCGGATGATGAAGTAACTAAATCTCTTTCAGATGAGCTGCACATTATGAAAAATGTTATGAATCATGGGGGAAAAGTGATCTATGTAGAAGGAACCCAGCACTTCAATTTCACGGACCTTCAGTTCTATTCAGAGCTGGTTAAACTGTCCGGTATCACAGGAGATATCAATGGTAAAAGAGGATCAAACATCGTAAATCAATATGTACTCGATTTCTTTAACAAGCAACTGAAAGGAACGGGTGGAGATCTCATTCAGGGACCAAACGACTTGTATCCGGAGGTGAAATTTGTAGACCCAGAAGAAATCAAATAACCAAAACACTTAAAATTCAGGAGATGATGTGAATGGGACGACAAAAGGGAAAACGCATTTCAATCGCCGTGTTAACGCTGGCATTAACGATGTTAGCTCCAATGTCTGTAATGGCTGCGCCTACTACAAGTAGCAGTGATCTTACGTATGAACCAACCAAGAAAACCGTGATGGAGAAAGCCAAGTTACTCACCGAGAAACATGGAATCACAAGTCTGCAATATGCCCTTATCGATGGTGGAGAGATTGTGGTGTCCGGTCAGACGGGTAAAAACGATAAAAACAACAAGGTGCCTCTTACGCCGGATACGATCTATGGCATAGGATCAACGAGTAAAATGTTCCTCACAGCTTCTGTTATGAAGTTAGTTGACGAAGGCAAGGTGGATTTGGATCTGCCTGTTGTGAACTATATACCTGATTTTCAGATGAAAGATCATCGCTACAAACAAATCACACCACGCATGCTGTTGAATCATTCTTCCGGTCTGCTGGGAGGCACGGGCAGTAATGCCACATTGTATGGGGATAATGATACGTACTCACATGATACGTTTCTGGACCAATTGGCAAGTCAAAACCTGAAGGCAGATCCCGGCGAGTTCTCGGTGTATAGTAACGATGGGTTTACGTTATCCGAGATTATGGTTGAACGTGTTAGCGGCATGAGTTTTACAGCTTTTATACACCAATATTTTACGGAACCTTTGGACATGAAACATACCAAAACACCACAGGATGTGGTTGACACGGCAGCAATGGCGGGAATCTATTCTCCTATGTATGAGGGTCAGCTTCCACAAGAGAATTATAATGTTATCGCTACTGGAGGCATTTATTCCACCGCTGAAGATCTTGCGAAGTTTTCACAAATCTTCACGGGAGAGGTCCAAGGCATTCTTACCGATAAGTCTGTAGAAGCCATGGCGCAAGAAGAATACAAAAAAGGCATGTGGCCAGAGGGTGGCGATACGTCTATATCTTACGGATTAGGGTGGGATAGTGTAAATCTGTACCCATTCAGTGAATATGGTATCAAGGCAGTAACAAAAGGTGGAGATACCATATCGTATCACTCATCATTAGTCGTACTGCCGGAATATAATCTGGCTGCAGCCGTTACCTCATCAGGTGGGACAAGTGCCAAAGATCAGTTCATTGCGAGTGAATTATTACTCAGCGCACTTGAGGAAAAGGGCATTATTACAGAACGGAAGCCGGAAAAATCGTTTGGTGTTCCAGTGAAGGCAGATATACCTAAAGAAATAGCCACGAATGCAGGTATATATGGCGGCAATAATTCGGTTAAGAAGATCGAAATGAATACTGCTGGACAAATGACTGTATCCACACCTTCAGCTCCAAGTGATCCGGTTCAAAAATACACCTATACAGCAGATGGTACTTTTGTTAACGATGAAGGCACGGAAAAGTTGAAATTTGTTAAGGAGAAGAATGGAATGACTTATCTGTGGTATCGATCTTATATATCCTTACCAGGACTTGGACAATTGGCTTTCTCCGAATATAAAATGGAAAAGCTGGAAGCCAATGAATTATCCCAGGATATTACGGCCTCATGGGAGAAACGTGAAGGTAAAAAATATTACCTTCTGAATGAGAAATATACATCAACGGTTTATCTCAATTCGGCACCAATTCTCCCTATTCATTTGGACAAAGAGACGCCTGGGTATGTATCCAATACTAAGATTATTGGAGCAAACGAAGCAGTCACGGAGCTGCAAATCCCTGGCCTGGCTGGACGTGATACAAAGGAGATTTATTTTGCTAAAAAGAACGGAGTAGAGTACATTACAGCCGTTGGTAGCATATACGCCAGTGAGGAAATGGTACAACCACTCTATTCGGGTAAACAATCTCTAGCAACGATTCAAGCAGATGGATATGCCAGATGGTTTTCGTTACCAGCAACGGTGAAAGGAAAAGTCATGACGGTTAAAATGCCTGCAACTGGCGCCTTTGCCGTATATGATCAGAAGGGGATTTGTATTAATCACACCGTAGTCAGCGGTCAGAATGAGGTTGTATTACCAGAAAACGGCCGCATTGTATTTGCAGGTGACGTGGATTCCACTTTCGAAATTTCATTAAAATAGATGTTGTGCCGTAGTTAGTTTTATGAAAGAAACTAAGAAAGTAGCCGATCAAAGTTATCGGCTGCTTTTGTTCAATTTAACTATAATTAGTTTGTCACTTCAGTTAGAATTCTTCGCTATTGCTCAACTGAAGAATTATTCTTTTTTAGGAGAGTGGAAACGTTGCCTACGATATTGGTTGCTGACGACGATGCGAACATTCGCAAACTCGTCTGTTTATTTTTGCGCAACGACGGACTTACAACCATCAACGCCGTAGACGGAAAGGAAGCCCTGGCTATCTATACCTCCATGCCAGTCGATTTGGTTATTCTTGATATTATGATGCCAGTCATGGACGGTTGGGCATTATGCGAGGAACTTCGAAGAGCCAATCCGGATCTTCCGTTACTAATGTTGACGGCAAGAAACGAGACCTGGGAGAAAGTACAAGCATTTCAGCTCGGGACAGATGACTATATGACGAAGCCATTCGATCCGCTTGAGTTGATGGCTCGCGTCAAGGCACTGTTGAAACGATACCGTATAGGATTAACGCAGACCATCCAATTAGGAAACGTTATTCTGAACCGGCAGACTTATAAGGTCCTGAGGGGTACAGAGTCGTTCACCTTGCCGCTTAAAGAGTTCGAATTATTGTATAAACTTGCTGGATTACCGGGACAAGTCTATACGCGGGAGCAATTAATCGATCAAGTTTGGGGAATTAATTATACTGGCGATGATCGAACGATAGACGTGCATATTAAACGTCTACGCGAACGTTTTGCCGATATCTCCGATTTTCGTATCGAAACGGTGCGGGGACTTGGCTACCGGCTAGAGGTGCAAGAGTGACCGGCTCCCTCTATACACGTGTAGTCCTGACCTTTCTGGTCTCCGTGATTGGGGGCACAATCCTTTCTTTTCTTGCTACAACCTGGATATTTCAAGATAAATTAAACGAAAACTTACAAGGCTCCTTGCTTGACTTTGGCCAGGATATCGTCCGCATCTACGAGACATTGCCGTTACATGAAGCAGAAATGTTTATAAGTGAAATGAAACAACTCAATTCCTATCACATTCGAATCTATAAAGCAACGGATCAATTCCAATCCTACGGAGAACTTAAAGAACAACATCCTTTCCCGGTGACGACGGAACAAGTGAAGAAAGTGCTGGATGGGGAAAGGGTCCAATTCAATGGGATCGATACGTTCTTCTTGGGATTGCCGATAAAAACTGAAATGGGAAGCAAAGCAATGTTTGTAGAGCCCCTCACTTCCTCTTCCACCTCATTTCTCATCAAGTTTGTTTTAACTTTTATGATTTGTTCGTTAATAGCAGGAAGCCTATTGATACTAATTGCGGCTATGTTTCTGGTGAGACCGATCAAAAAGCTGACAGAAGCGACCCGGCTTATAGCTGCCGGAGATTTCAATGTCAAGCTTAATATTAAACAAAAGGGTGAGATAGGTGCTCTGGCTCGTAGTTTCGAAGAAATGATGCACGATCTAAAGCAGCTTGAGCAGATGCGTAGGGAATTCGTAGCAAACGTGTCCCATGAAGTTCAGTCTCCGCTCACTTCCATTTCCGGTTTTGCTATAGCGCTCAAGCAGGTAGACCTCCCGGATGACGAAAGAAGCGATTATCTCGATATTATCATCACTGAAACTGCAAGAATGTCCAAAATAAGTGATAGTCTGCTAAAGCTGAGTTTGCTTGAATCTCAATCATTGCAAATGCGGCTCGCCACGCTAAGTCTGGATGAACAGATCAGACAAGTAATCGTCGCTATTCAACCCCAATGGTCGGCCCGTAACATTCAGTTCGATCTTGATTTGCAGCCCACCAAAATCACGGCCAATCATGACCAGTTAAATCAGGTGTGGATCAATATCTTCGGCAATGCCATCAAATTTTCCGAAGATGGTGCCCGAATTAGCATCAGGATCAAACAGAATATCAAGAACGTGACGATCCGCATATCGGATTCGGGTATTGGTATTCTCCCGGAAGACCAAAAGCGTATATTTGACCGCTTCTTTAAAGCTGATCGTTCCCACAGTCAGAAATATGAAGGAAGCGGTATGGGACTAGCTATTGTAAAGCAGATCGTCTCGCTTCATCAAGGGGACATCCGGGTGGAGAGCGAATATGGACGAGGAACGACCTTCATAGTCATCTTGCCAATCACAACACCCACAGAGTGATTGGATTTCATGTCTTCTCTTAGCTATGACACTCTATATAAACCTCCTTGCGTATGATGATGCAAACTTTTTTTGCCTGTTCATCCTCCGTTCATGCTGCAGTCATTAGGGGGACATCTTGGTTTGTTATATTGTCTTTAGCGCCCACGTTAAGGTGGCTTAACACAATGATGAAGACAGGAGTAGATGCAAGAATGAAACCAAGAGAGGTAACAAAACTGAAGATGAGTGTGAGGAGAGCAAGAAAGAGAAATACTATAGCTGCTGTGACTCTCATGCTGACGATACTTGCCCCAATGTCTGCAATGGCCGCACCGACTCCCATGAACAACAGCAACCTTACGTATGAGACAACAAAGAAAGCCGTGATCGAAAAAGCCAAATTACTGACCGAGACATATGGTACGACGAGTCTGCAATATGCGCTCATCGATGGTGGAGAGATTGTGGTGTCCGGTCAAACGGGCAAAAACGATATAAACGATAAGGTGCCTCTTACTTCGAACACCGTCTATGGCATTGGTTCAACCAGTAAAATGATGCTTACAGCCGCTGTAATGAAGCTGGTTGACGAAGGCAAGATTGATTTGGATGCACCTGTTGTGAACTATATGCCTGACTTTACAATGAAAGATAACCGATACAAACAGATCACACCCCGTATGTTGCTGAATCATTCCTCCGGTCTTCTGGGCACCTCAACCAGCAATGCCACATTGTACGGAGATAATGACACGTATTCACATGATACGTTTCTGGAGCAATTGGCGAATCAAAACCTGAAAGCAGATCCCGGCGAATACTCAGTCTACAGCAACGATGGCTTTACGTTAGCCGAGATTCTGGTCGAAAGAGTGAGCGGCATCGGTTATACCGCATTTATACACAAGTATTTCACGGAGCCTTTGGATATGAAACATACCAAATCACCACAGGATGTGGTTAATCCGTCAGACATGGCGGCAATCTATTCCCCTTTTTATGAGGGACCACTTCCCAAAGAGAATTATAATATCATCGGTACTGGAGGTCTGTATTCCACCGCTGAAGATCTGGTCAAATTTTCAAGAATCTTCACGGGAGAAGTTGATGGTATTCTTTCCAGTAAGTCTGTAGAAGCTATGGCGCAAGAAGAGTATAGAAGAGGTATGTGGCCAGAGGATAGCGATACGCTGATGTCTTATGGGTTGGGGTGGGATAGTGTGAACTTGTTCCCATTCAACGAGTACGGCATTAAGGCCGTTATGAAAGGTGGAGATACGTTATCTTATCAGTCCTCATTAGTGGTACTTCCGGAATACAATATGGCTGCAGCCGTTATCTCTTCAGGCGGGTCAAGCTTAACCAATAATTTCATTGCGAATGAATTATTACTCAGTGCACTTGAGGAAAAGGACATCATTACAGAGCGGAAGCCAGAAAAATCATTTGGCGTACCTGTGAAGGCAAATATGCCTAAAGGAATATCCAAGTATGCAGGTATATATGGCGGCAATAATTCGGTTATGAAGATCAAAATAAATACGGCTGGAAAAATGACTGTATCTTCACTTACAGCTCCGAGTAATCCGGCTCAAGAATACACCTATACAGCAGATGGTACTTTTGTTAATAACGAAGGTACAGACAAGTTGAAATTCGTTGTGGAGAAAAATGGGAAAACCTACTTGTGGTCACGATCTTATATATCCGTTCCAGGACTCGGACAGCTGGCTTTCTCAGAATATAATGGGGAGAAGCTTGAAGCCAATAAATTATCCAAGGAGATTAACGCTGCATGGGCAAAGCGCGATGGTAAAAAATATTATCTGGTGAATGAGAAATACACATCAATGCTCTATCTTAATGCTACATCGATCCTGCCTATTCAGTTGAATAAAGAGAATCCGGGGTATATGTCCAATAATAAGATTATTGGAGCCAACGAAGCAGCCAATCAATTGCAGATTCCGGGTACTGCCGGACGTGATACGATGGACATTCATTTCTCCAAAAAGAACGGAGGAGAGTATCTTACATTTTCAGGTTATGTATACGCTAGTGAGGAAATGGTGAAACCAATCTATTCGGGTAAACGATCCGCAACAACCATTCAAGCAGATGGATATGCCAAATGGTTTTCGGTACCAGCTACTGCGAAAGGAAAAGTCATGACAGTGAAGTTGCCTGAAAATGGAGCCTTTGCTGTCTATGACCAGACCGGAATTTGTATTAATCACAGCGTGGTCAGCCGTAAGAATAATGTTGTTTTACCAGAAAACGGCCGTATTGTATTTGCAGGTGAGGTTGGTTCCAAATTCGAAATTTCATTAAAAAAATAAAATGAATGGATTTCCAAACGGCTGAACACCAAACGAACTCAACAGGAGAGAACCATCATGATGAAAAAAATATTAATCATTTTGCTCAAAATATTCGGAGCCATCGTTATCGCTTTTGCATTATTTATTGCCACTGTTTTTATTGTTAATGTATTTAGCAACAAATCGGAAGAAGGGAAAATAAATCCCTATGGTCAGTTTGTAGCAGTTGACGGGAAAAACATGAATGTGTTGATTCAAGGAACAGGCAAAGAAACGGTGGTATTGCTTCCTGGATACGGAACACCTGCCCCAGCCCTTGATTTCAAACCGCTTATCGATGAGTTATCTCCATTTTACAAAGTTGTTGTCATTGAGCCTTTCGGTTATGGATTAAGTGACATTACTGAAAAAGAGCGTACCACTGAAAATATGGTTAGTGAAATTCATGAAGCGTTACAGCAACTTGGTATTCATAATTACACGCTTATGGCTCACTCGATTTCAGGGATATACGGCCTGGATTATGTGAATAAATATCCAAACGAAGTAAGTTCATTTGTCGGAATTGAGAGCAGTGTCCCAACGCAGGGAGGTAATGATGATCCATTTCCAACCGAAACGTACAAACTGCTTAAAAAATCAGGATTCTACCGATTGTTAATGAAACTGGCCCCTGATCAACTGATTGCACCCGATGTTGATGAAGAAACCAGAGAACAAATTAGAATACTTTCACTCAAAAATACGTTTAATCCGAACAACCTGAATGAAGGTGAAAACTTTGGTCCTAATTTCAAAGAAGCTGAGAACCTGTCCTTCCCCAAAGATCTTCCTGTGATTTTCTTCTTACAAGCGAATGATACCGAAACGGAAGGATGGATACCATTACATGAAGAGCAAGTCAAAGCTTCTGTACATGGAAAAGTGATGACATTTGAGGGAGAACATTATTTGCATCACACCCGATCCAAAGAAATGGTTCAAGAATATAGAAAGTTTATGAGTGAGATAAAATAGTGTCGCCAACAAAAGAAGTCGCGAAATCGCGGCTTTTTTCTGTTAGGGAGATGGTGAATATACATACTTCGTTATCTATTGGAAAATTTAGGTTGACACTTCTTTTTGTCGCGTATACAATCGTATACATGAACACGTTGTATACATATGTATACACGTAATGGGGGTGGCACAAATGAGAGATCGTCCTATCGAAGAGATGGATGGAAGTGTACGTCAAGGTGAGCGTCCGAGACGCGATATGAGTGACAGTGAGCAACGTGGTGAACGTTCCAGACGTGGAAGAGGTCATGGTGAACATGAGGGAAAACGGGGCCGTGGTGCGCAGACATTCCGTCGCGGCCGAATTCTTGTTTTTCTGGAACAAATGCAGAATCGGAGAACAACGCTTGTCCGACAACTTGGACAGGAGGAGTATGAACATATTCGCCCGGTGATCAGTGGGGAGTTAAAAGCTATTGATCAGGTCATCGACGAGTATATCCATCTGTTCGAGCTGCAAAATGAAGATGTAAACCCCAATAAGGATCTGGAGAGTGAGAGTGAATAAGTATGATTCGCCGTTTTTTTTCGTATTATCGTCCCTATAAAAAACTGTTTTTGATTGATTTTGGATGCGCTGTACTCGCAGGTCTTCTGGAGTTGGCTTTCCCCCTTGCCGTCAGCAAATTCATTAATGAATTGTTGCCAGGTCAGGATTGGCCTCTCATTATGCTTGCCTGTGTTGTGCTGTTATCCATCTATGCACTTAATACCGTATTAAACTATGTAGTTACATATTGGGGACATATGCTGGGCATTAACATTGAGACCAACATGCGTGAGAAGATGTTCGCTCACTTGCAGAAGCTGTCCTTCCGGTTCTTTGATAATCGTAAAACAGGCCACTTAATTGGTCATCTTACGAATGATCTGAATGATATCGGCGAGGTTGCTCACCATGGACCTGAAGATGTGTTCATCGCAATAATGACATTAATCGGATCGTTCTGGCTGATGGCTAACATTAATCTGGAGCTTGCGCTGCTTACCTTTATCATTATCCCAATTATGGCTTGGGTGATTATCGTATTTGGTGGTCGCATGACAAAGACGTATCGGCGACTTTTCGGAGACGTCGGCAATTTCAATGCGCGTATTGAAGACAACGTCGGGGGTATGCGTGTTGTGCAATCGTTCGCCAACGAAGAACATGAGAAAGAACTTTTTGCGGTGGATAATCAGAATTTCCGTAAAACCAAACTGCTTGCCTACAAAACGATGGCGAAAAGTATCTCGGTCAGTTATATGATGATGCGACTTGTTACGGTGTTTGTCATGATCAGCGGGGCTTGGTTTTATATCGATGGCAGAATCAATATGGGTGACTTTATGGCCTTTCTGCTCCTGTCCAATATCTTCTTCCGCCCGATCGAGAAAATCAATGCCGTCATTGAAAGTTATCCAAAGGGTATCGCTGGTTTCAAGCGTTATCTGGAGATCATTGATACAGAACCTGAGATTGCGGATAGCAAAAACGCCGTTGAATTCGAAAGTGTGAAGGGTGATATTCGCTTCGAGAACGTCTCGTTCGGATATGAATCCAGTCGGCGAATTCTAAGTGATATCAGTCTGTCTGTTCGACCAGGGGAAACGGTTGCTTTTGTTGGTCCTTCGGGTGCAGGCAAAACGACGATCTGTAGCCTGCTGCCCAGATTCTACGAGGTAGAAGAGGGACGTATCACTGTGGATGGCGTCGACATTCGTAACGTTAAGCTTCAATCCTTGCGCAAGCATATCGGAATCGTTCAACAGGATGTATTTTTGTTCTCGGGTACCATTAAGGAGAATATTTCTTATGGTGATCTGAGTGCAACGGATGAACAAATCTGGGATGCCGCCCGTCGTGCCTCATTGGAGGAACTGATTCTCACGTTGCCTGATGGCATGGATACGGTCATTGGCGAGCGTGGAGTCAAGCTATCCGGAGGACAGAAGCAACGGTTATCTATTGCTCGTATGTTCTTGAAAAATCCACCCATTCTTATTCTGGATGAGGCAACCTCTGCGCTGGATACGGAAACGGAAGCACTGATCCAGCAATCACTCGCTGAATTGTCGGTGGGCAGAACTACACTTGTGATTGCACACAGACTGACAACTATCAAGAATGCAGATCGAATTATCGTAGTAAACACAGATGGTATCGCTGAGCAGGGTAACCACGAGGAATTGGTCGCCGCTGGAGGGATATACAGCCGTCTTCATCAGGTGCAATATAGTCACTCTTAATCCATGTAAATTGAATTTACACTAGCCACTTCGATGACAGAACAACCTTCCGATCGCTGTTATCCCCAGATTTTTTTATTCCTCTTATCTAAAGGGGAAATCCGGGGATAAAGGCGAACGCTCCGCTTCTTCAGGTTATTTCTGTCCTCTCCGTTTTGTGTAAATGTTTAGTCAATTTATATAGAAACTTAAGCAGCTGACTAAGTATCTGGATAAAGTACTAAAACAAGTAAACCTTGCCGCGCATATGCGCGGCTTTTTTTATTGATTGGATATTAAAAATGAAGTTATAAAATGCTATGTAAAATATAATGTTGACAACGTCCACTAACGTGATTATTATAATGTTGACAATGTCCACTAAAAAGGAGGGTTTGACATCGACTCTCAGTACATAAATCCAGATATACTGGCTGACATGCGACGTTTTAACCGTTTTTATACCAACATACTTGGTGTACTCGATAAGCATATTCTTGGAACAGGGTATTCGTTTGCAGAAGTACGAGTCATTATTGAGATTGGAATTCGGGGGGAGAGCATTGCGAACAATCTGGTAGATACACTGACCATTGATCGCAGTTACATGAGCCGAATTGTGAACAAGCTGTCCAAGGAAGGACTGCTGGTGAAAGTGGATTCTGCGGCCGACAGCCGGGTCAGTCTGATTCGTCTGACAGCCAAGGGTGAGGAACTGTATGCCCAATTGAATGACCGATCCGATCAACAGATCCTGAAGCTGATGCAAGAATTGAATGAAGAAGAGATTCAAGAGGTATACACCTCCATGATGAACATACAAGAGAAGTTGAACAAGAAGGCAGGAGAGACCACACGATGATACGATTTGAATGTGATTATAACGAAGGTGCGCATGAACGCATTTTACAAAGACTGATGGAAACCAATATGGAACAGACGAGCGGGTATGGCACGGATGGACACTGCGAACGGGCGAGAATGCTTATTCGTCAGGCTTGTGACAATGAGCAAGCTGATGTTCACTTCCTGGTTGGTGGCACACAGACGAATACAACGGTAATTGCCTCTATTTTGCGTCCATATCAAGGTGTGATTGCTGCGACATCGGGACACATTGCGGTTCATGAGACGGGAGCTATTGAAGCTACGGGACATAAGGTACTCACAGTTCCAAGCGAGGACGGAAAGATCACCCCTGAGCAGGTTAGAGCAGTCTACGATGCCCACATGAATGAGTCGTCGCCGGAACACTGTGTTCAACCAGGAATGGTCTACATATCCCAACCAACGGAGAATGGAACGATGTACAGCAAGGCAGAACTGCAAGCATTGCATACAGTGAGCAGAGCATGTGGTCTTCCGTTTTTCGTGGATGGAGCACGTCTTGGATATGCACTCGCTTCACGCGCTTGCGATATGACACTTGCTGATCTTGCTCGCTTGTGTGATGTGTTTTACATCGGGGGAACCAAGATTGGCGCATTGATGGGAGAAGCGGTTGTTATCCTGAATGATGCACTGAAACCTGATTTTCGTTATATGATCAAACAAAAAGGTGGCCTGCTTGCCAAAGGCAGATTGCTAGGTATCCAATTCGAAACGTTGTTCGAAGACGGTCTGTACCTCGATATTTCTCGCCATGCCATAGATATGGCCTTGAGAATTCATGACTCACTTGAACAGCAGGGGGTACGCTTCCTGTACGATTCACCAACCAACCAGCAGTTTCCGATTCTGCCTGATCGTTTGCTTGAGAAATTACGCAACGGTTATACGTTCACCTTCTGGGAAAAGGTTGACGATACACACAGTGCGGTGCGGTTCTGCACCAGCTGGGCAACTCGTCAAGAGAATGTGGATGCACTGACTCGTGATATCGCTCAATTATTGCACGGAGAGATCCACGTGCCAGAACGGGTCGAAGCATTGGTCTAATCTTGTTCAAAAATTAAGGAGAACAGCTCCGATTTCCTTTCATAAATACGAGTATTTTGAAAATTCCAAAAGATATTACGCAGAATTCTGATACTGAAAAAAGGACAACTCATTGTGGTTGTCCTTTTTTGGTTTGCCTTTTGTGTGATAGTTGTGAGATAGAGAGTGAATACTCGGTTACTCACTCAAGGCCATGTCATATTTCTCTTTCAGCCGTCGGATATCGGCTCTTGGCGGCGCACCGAACATGCGTGCATATTCGCGGCTAAATTGAGAAGCACTCTCGTAACCAACCCGGAACGCTACATCTGCCGCGTCAGCAGATTCGGCCATCAGAAGTCGCCGGGCTTCCTGTAATCTTAATTGTTTCTGGAATTGTAATGGGCTCATAGCTGTGATCTCTTTGAAGTGACGATGGAATGAAGAGACGCTCATGCTGGCGGTCTCAGCCAGATCTTCAATGCGAAATGGCTGTTCCCAATGATGAACGATGTACTCAATCGCTTCTCTGATCCGATAAGTGCTGCTACCGTCAACCGCAATCTGCGCCAGTTCTCCTCCGTAAGGTCCTTGAAGGAGACGGAACAGGATTTCTTTAACGTACAACGGAGCCAGAAACGGTATCTCTCCCGGCGTATCCAGCAATCGAACAAGTCGGAGTACAGCGTCCTGAATGGACGATTCCATCTGACCTACAAACATGGCTCGTCTGGCGTTTTCGTTGAATGTTACCTTGATATTGCATTCGTTAAGTACTTCGAGAATTTGGTTCGGTGTGAATTCGAGTTTGAGACTTAAGTAGGGTGCATCGGCGGATGCCTTGATAATCTGCCCGATGACCGGGAGATTCATGGAAGCAATCAGGTAATTGGAAGAGGGCCTGAGAGGATCAGGCAATCAATTAAGACGATTGATATACCGCTTGCAACCCATGACTCGGCATACTAAGAGTATGTTAACAGAGCCAAGCGATTAAAGTTTATTCGAAAAGTTGGTGAGTAAGGTGATGAAGTGGTTATCAAACCATGTGAGGCAAATTTTGATTGACAGGCTCGAATCACAGATCAAGTATGAAGAAAATTCTGTACATCGAGAGATATACTTCACATGCTGGTTAGAGCTAGTTACCGTAGAGGTCGAGACAACATCAGTTTACAGAACAAATTCAAGGAGAGTATGAAATATGGAATATGTGGGCTAACAAAATCTCAGTTGATCCGAATTCTTAATGTTAAAGTCGCCATTCGGCGGCTTTTTTTATAGTGATCTGATGAGTGAATTGACAGTTCTCTTATATTGAAGTTATTATAGATACATTAGATCCTTAATTGAGAAGGAGATTATAATCTATGAATAACGGACATTCATCCGGTCAAGTGAACGAATCATCGAGTGGTCATTCCGCTCCTTTTGCTACGTTACAGGGCACACCTATCTTATCATTGCTCCAGCCATCCCAAGGTGAACGTATTCTTGATGTAGGTTGCGGTAATGGCGAACTGACAGCCAAAATTGCAGCCGCAGGAGCGCTGCCAACAGGTATAGATTTTTCAGAAGAGACGATTAGGCAAGCTAAACAGAAATACCCTGATATGAATATTCAAGTAGCAAATGCTTGTCATTATCGGACAGAAGAACCGTTTGATGCGGTCTTCTCTCATGCCGTTCTGCATTGGATAAAGGATGCTCCAGCTGTAGTACAATCAATACAGTTAGCGCTCAAGAGGGGCGGGCGATTCGTGGCTGAGTTTGCTGCAAATGGTAACACGGCTATATTAATTACAGCGGTACAGGAAGAACTGGATGCCCGTGGATACAAATGGGAAGGACGGAATCCGTGGTATCACCCGACCATTGGCGAATATGCTAATCTTCTGGAGCAACACGGATTTCGAGTTAGTCTGGCTCAGCATGTGGATCAATTTACCCCGTTCAAGCCAGGTGCCAGAAAGTGGTTGACCAGCTTCGCGGAGTATTTATTCAGTGGTATCACACCTGCGGAACAGGATGTTATTATGGAAGCAGTTGAGAAAAAAGTACAGCCACAACTGATGCGGGATGGACAGTGGTATCTGGACAGAAGCCGACTGCGAGTTGTAGCTATTAAGGAATAGGGGAATACGGGATGAAAATGGACAAACCCAAGATTCAGGAGCAGTTGCTCGAACCGGAAACGATTGCATTCCTGGAATCCAAAGTGGAGTACAAACACAAACTGATCGAGAACATTACATTGGATCAACAGGAAGCGAGTAAGGTTTCCTTTGAAAATGTTGTATTTAGACATGTGACCATCTCGGAGTCTACCTTGGAACAATTTGAATTCACCGATGTCAGGTTCGAACACTGCGACTTCTCCAATGTCAATCTCTCTGGTGCCTTCATGCACCGGATCGAATGGCATAACTGCAAGTTTGTCGGAACTGATTTTTCCAATAGCCGATTGCAAAATGTCAGTTTCCTTCATGGTCTAGGCGACTACAGCAATTTCCGTTTTGCCCATCTGAAACAGGTCTCCTTCTCGGAATGTACATTGATTGGTGCGGACTTTGCCTATCTGGCACTGCAAAAAATGGAGTTCAGTCAATGTAACATCGACCAAGCTTCCTTAACGGGGACCAAAATGAAGGATTTGGATCTTAGCGATTGCGAATTTGACTCCTTGGTGCTGACCATGGAAGATCTCAACGGTTGTGTGATTTCACCACATCAAGCCGCCACATTTGTAGGATTAATGGGTTTGATTATCAAATAAATGGCGTGATCACACTTACGGGGTTGCCAAGATAGTGGAAGTGTGTATAATTGGAGACACATTAGAATAAAAACAGGTTTTCTAGGGTTCCGCGATGGATATGTCGGTCTGGTCCGAGAGAAAACCCGCAACCTGTTGGTTGTGCCACGGAGGGATAAAAGCCTGGGAGATGAACTGCTACATGCAGTTTGTTTCCCGGGCTTTTTTTGTTTTTTCGCTAATGTACCTTACGGGTTGTACAAAAAAATGTAGTAGAGAAGGAGTGTTACAAGAATGAATAAAACGTGGATGTCGGTTGTAATTGCTGCGTTGTTTGAAGTGGGTTGGGTCATTGGATTGAAACATGCCAGTGGTCTGCTGGAATGGGGGTTTACGTTGGTTGCAATTATCATTAGTTTCTCCTTGATGATTGCAGCTTCGCGGACACTGCCTGTGGGAACCGTATATGCCGTATTCGTTGGCCTGGGTACCGCTGGTACGGTACTTGCAGAGATTGTTCTGTTTAATGCGACTGTTCAAAGCGGAAAAATGGTGCTGATTGGTGTACTTTTACTCGGCGTAATTGGTCTTAAAATGCTGAGTAAAGAGAAGAATAAGGAGGTGCAGCTATAATGAACTGGGTATTTCTTATCTTGGCAGGTATATTTGAGATGATCGGAGTGCTGATGATAAACAAGTTGCACAAAGACCGTAATCTCATTTCACTGGTTCTATTGGTAGTCGGGTTTGGTTTAAGCTTCATGTTCCTGTCCATTGCAATGGAAACTCTTCCGATGGGGACAGCATATGCCGTATGGACGGGAATCGGAGCCTCCGGTGGTGCCATTCTGGGCATGGTGTTTTATGGAGAACCTCGAAATGCCCTACGAATTCTGTTTATCGCTATGGTGCTCGGATCGGCAGTTGGTCTTAAATTGGTCAGTTAAACAAAGTGATTTTAAAAAGATAATGTACAAATTGCGTTTTTAATGGTATCCTTATACGTTACGTGTGAAATAAAAGATGCGTCTTATTGATAGATGTGCGTAAATGAAGGAGACAACATGACATTTAAGGACTTAAATATTATCCCCTCTATTATGGAAGGGTTAAGCAAAGCAAACTATACTAATCCTACCCCTATACAGGAACAGGCCATACCAGCTGTATTAGCTGGCAGAGATCTGCTGGGATGTGCACAGACAGGAACAGGCAAGACGGCAGCATTTTCAGTGCCGATCATTCAATTATTAAGCGAAAGATCCAAAGGGCAAGGATCGAAGTCCGCACGACATATTCGCTCATTAATTTTGACACCAACACGAGAACTGGCTATTCAGATCGCGGATAATATCAAGGTATATAGCCGGTATACGGACATTCGTTGTACGGCAATCGTTGGCGGCGTTTCGCAAAAAGTGCAAGAGCGTGCGTTGAATCAAGGTGCAGATATTATTATCGCAACGCCTGGTAGATTGAACGATCTGATTAACCAGAAACGTATTGATCTGAAGATGGTTGAGATTCTCGTTTTGGATGAAGCAGACCGGATGTTAGACATGGGCTTCATTCATGATGTGAAAAGAATCATTGCCAAAATGCCGAACAAAAAGCAGACGCTGTTCTTCTCAGCTACGATGCCTCCTGAAATCACCAAAATGGTTAAAACCCTGCTGGTTGATCCAGTCAAAGTAGAAATCACACCGGTATCTTCAACGGTAGACCGCATTGAGCAGTCTATTTATTTGTTGGAAAACGGCAAGAAGCAACATATGTTGAACCAAATTTTGGAGGATAAATCCATCGTCACGGCATTGGTGTTCACACGCACGAAGCGCGGCGCTGACCGGGTTACACGTGATTTGGCCAAAGCGAATGTTACGGCACAGGCTATTCATGGCAACAAGTCTCAGAACGAGAGACAACGGGCACTGAACAACTTCAAGAGTGGTGCAACACGTGTATTAGTTGCGACGGATATCGCGGCAAGAGGAATTGACGTAGAGGAACTTTCACATGTCATTAACTTTAACCTGCCTAACATTCCGGAAACGTATGTTCACCGTATTGGCCGTACAGGTCGAGCAGGCAAAAGCGGGATGGCCATCTCGTTCTGCGAGAAGGACGAACTTCCATTCCTGAAGGATATCGAGAAAGTAATCAAAAAGACGATTCCTGAAGTAAAAGGTCATCCGTATCCAATGACAGGTGTACCTGTGTTTGATAAAACCAGCAAAGCATCAGGCAGTAAACCTTCGTTCAACAAATCGGCTGCAGGCAAACCGGCGAAGTCCAAAGCTAACCCGGCACGCAAGCCCAAATCCGAATGGTTTGCCAAGAGTGGTAAATCAAACAGTAGTCGTTCAAACGACGGTAGACCCAATAGCAGTAGATCAAACAGTAGTAGCAGTAAATCTAACCATGGCTCATTCAGCCGCAGCAGCAAAACTAGGAATGATAGAGCCAATTAAGATCTAAATAAATCCAGATAAAACCTTCTCCATTCATTTGGAGGAGGTTTTATTATGTGCTTTTATGTGCAACGAGCTTATTTACATACGAACTTACATTCGGTATCATTATATCGTCCACTGGTGAAAGGGAGGTACTGACTTGAAGGATACGATGATTGAATACAGTTTGAAGAAGAAAGGTGCGACCAAGGATTATCCATTTGGGCCTGATCCAGTCGCGATGAAGGTCGGAGGGAAAATATTCGCATTACTTTTCGAAGACAAAGAAGAAAATGGTCTATTAAACTTAAAATGTGATCCCATTATTGCAGAGAACCTGAGAGAGCAGCATGAAGCGGTTCGACCAGGATATCATATGAACAAAAAACACTGGAATACCATTACGCTGGATGGTTCATTGTCCGATGAAGATGTCTATGTCATGATCGATCACTCGTATGATATGGTTGTCAAATCCCTTCCAAAAAGCGTTCGGGAGTCTTTGGCCGAATGAGGAGAACATATACCACTTTCTCTACACCTCATTCATCATGTTATTGACATTTAAGAGGTAGGTGAAAAGGCTAATGGTCTGCTTCTCTAACAGAATGAATATCCTATGAAAATGAAGACATATTTGAAGTCCATTTGGTTGCATTACCTTGGAAATAAACAAGATCGAACGGCCTTGTTTAATGTGGCTTCCCTTGTTATCAATGCTGTAACAGGGATAGGCAAGTTAATCCTGGGCATATATCTGCTTTCGGGATGGTTCATTACAAATGCTGTATATTATCTGATTCTGTGTGTGGCAAAAGGACAAGTGCTCCATAAATATACAGTTACCAAGAGAATGGACTCTCCCGAAGAAAGATATAGATTAGAACTTACGGTATATAAGCGCGGAGGTCTGTTCCTGTGTTTACTAGGCGTGTCCTATTCGATGGTCTGCCTGCGAATGTATCTAATCGGCGATGCCTTCATATATGAGGGTAACATCGTGTATATCGTATCTACAGTTGCTTTTACCAAGCTGGTTTTTGCCGTGTATGGTACCTGGGCGAACCGTCATCTCCATAACCCGATCATATCTACATTGAAAATGATTAACTTCACCGATGCGATGGTATCCATCGTGGTGACCCAAGCGACGTTACTTACCATGCAAGGCTCACCTCTTGCATTAAAAACCAGTAGCTTGTTTGGCATGGGGTGCAGCGTTTTATTTTGTTTGATGGGGGGCTGGATGATGTTCCACAAAAAAAAGGAAACAAGCACGGACCCAAACCAATCTCCTGGCACTGAATGTTAACATTGAAGCATTAAGAGCAGGGGAAGGTAATTTTGGTTGACGTTTCAGCATGTTGATCAATACATATCAAATGATTTGCACATGACGGAATAGACAAGTGTCATCTATACTTAAAGTGACAACGGAAGAAGGCGTATTGGCAATCCACTAAAGGAGTGATATCTATGGATCAACAACAACAATTGGCAATGGTACAACGTATGCGTCAAAATGTCGTCGGTACAGGTGCAGCTCTTCAACCCAGTTCCACGTATGCGGTCACAGTAAAAGAAGTCATGATTCCTACAATTAAAGGGGATACACGTGTACTTGTGTATACACCGGATAGGGAGCATTCCGCGCCTCTGCCGGTCTTCTTTAATATGCATGGGGGTGGTTTCATCTTGGGACAAGCAGAGATGGATGATCCATGGTGTCGCTTGATTGCTGATCGATCTGATTGTGTGGTCGTTAATATCGATTACAGTCTTGCACCAGAGCACAAGTTCCCAACGGCGGTTCATGAATGTTACGACGTTGTACAGTGGGTCCATGCCAACCCGCAATCCTTCTCGGTTAACCCGTCTCTATTCGCTATTGGGGGACATAGCGCTGGTGGTAATCTTGCTGCAGCAGTGTGTTTACTGAATCAGCAACGAGGTAGCGAGCTGCCAATTGTTCTGCAAATTATGGATTATGCCGTATTGGATGTGGCTACAGATCCGGCCGAGAAACCGAGTTTTGCAGAAGCCATTCCAGCCGATATCGCCAGAACGTTCAATGCTATGTACCTTGAAACGTCAGAAGAGGCGCAAGACCCGTTGGCTTCACCTGTGCTTGCAACATCAGTAGAGGGACTTTCAGAAGCATTGATCATTACCGCGGAGAAAGATTCACTGGCCCAAGAAGCAAGAACATATGCAGCAAGGCTGGAAGCAAGCGGTGTGAAGGTGACACTTAAGGAGTACGAGGGAGCCGCTCATGGATTTACGCATTCTGGGGATCTCCAGATGGCTGAGGATGCCTGGTACCGAATGAGTGACAAGATCATAGAAGCATTTTCCAAATAACGTGTATCAGAATGACGCTTAGTAGGAATCTGGTTACCTTGAAGCCGCCTAATGGCGGCTTTTTTTCGTTCATTGGTGTGATTGCTTCAATGGCTTGGCGAAACCAAGCTTCTGAGCTTGCGGATGTGTTAATAAACTAGATTAGGAGCCTTATTGAGATTATAACGATATCGTTAAGGGTAAGAGTTGTTAAATTAGAGGAAATAATGACCAATACCAGGAGGTTTATTATGAACCAATATAACAGTCCATCCGATATCGCGATTCTTGGCATGGGGACGGCTCTACCTGCTCACTCCGTAGCGCAGTCAGATATTGCAGAATTAATCGCTTCTTCTCTTCAGGATCGGCCAGATTTGGCCCGTTTTGCCAAGCGAATATTCAAGTCCTGTGGTGTTGAAACACGATATACCGTGGAACCGAGCTATCTGGGTTCACTGGAAGAATGCCGTTATCTGCCCTCTGGTGAGCGATCAGACATCCCGACAACCGAAGAACGAATGAATACATACAAGCGAGAGGCGCTTCCACTCGGGATTGAGGCGGCAGAGAAAGCCCTGGAAGATTCAGGCGTATCTCCAAAGAGCATCACACATATCATCACGGTCAGCTGCACCGGTCAGTATCTGCCGGGTCTTGATGTTATGCTCATCCGTCATTTGGGTTTGTCTGCCCGAGTTAATCGACTGCCGCTAATCTTTCAGGGTTGTGCCGCAGGGCTGAAAGCCGTTCAGATGGCACGAGATGTGGTGCAGGGAGCTCCCGGATCACAGGTCCTTGTGGTCTGTGTAGAGTTGTGCACCATTCATTTTCAGCCCGTACAAGATCGGGAAGCGCTGTTTGCAGCTTCATTCTTCGGAGACGCTGCTTCTTCTTGTGTAGTGGGCACACCAGAATCTCAGCACAAGAATTATTTGAGTCTGGGAACGGGTTATTCTGTGCTTCTTCCGGATTCGACTGAAGATATGACCTGGGAGGTGGGGAATCTGGGGTATGACCTGTATCTATCCCCTCGTATTCCGAAGCTGTTAGGTGTTCATCTGGAAGAGGAACTGCGTCTCTTATTGCAAAGTGAACAGCTTCCTGAACTATGGGCCATTCATCCGGGAGGACGCGGGATTGTGGACTCTGTGCAGAATGTAATGAAGTTGCGAGACGAGCAAACGAAGTATAGCAGGGATGTCCTCAGAACGTATGGTAACTTATCTTCCAATACCATTCTGTTTGTACTGAACGCGATGCGTGAGGACATGAAGGCACAGGGTCAATCCTCCACAGATGGTGTAGCCATGGCATTTGGACCGGGACTCACCGCAGAGTTGATGAAATTCACTTATGTCCCCTCATTATCTTCAGTGATGGAGGAGCACGATCATGTCCTTTTTTAGAACATTGTCCATTCGAGCCAAGGAAGATGAACTGATGGATGACTTCTCTCTGGGAGGGGAGGAGCTGCGTGAAGCGCTTAGACATCTGAGACGTCTTAACAAAATATTTGCAGCACCTGGCCCAACTCTGGCTGGTGTAGAGAAGTTGTGGAACTCAGTCGGTAAGCCGAATAAGCTGACCTTGCTGGATGTGGGGGCAGGTTCAGGAGATGTGAACCAGAAACTACTGCAATGGGCAGATCGTCAGGGTGTTCAGCTTGAAATTACGCTGGTTGATCTGACGGAAGAAGCGTGTGATGAAGCGAGACAACTATTCCGTGACGAATCCCGAGTCCGGGTACAACGTGCCGATCTTACACAACTGCCGGATGCTTCAGCAGATATTGTGACAGGTTCCCAGTTTGTACATCATTTTGACGGAGATCAGCTGGTTGATATGGTTTCTCATATGCTAAGAGCATCCAGATACGGTGTCGTTATTAATGATATTCACCGCCACCCCGTATCCTATAAGGCGGTCTGGATTACTACACGGATGATCTCGCGCAATCGTTATATTCGTCATGATGGGCCTCTTTCCGTAGCCAAAGGTTTTACAGGGAGGGATTGGAAGGAACTTAAACAACGTCTCAATCATGATACGATGACCTATGAATGGAAGCCCTTATTCCGTTATTCTGTTGTAATTCCCACGAAAGGCAGGTGATCTTACGTGTCGAAATCGATAGATGTGATTGTCATCGGAGCCGGAATTGCCGGCAGTACATGTGCAATGCAACTGGCAGGGAAAGGACATCGGACCCTTCTGCTGGATCGCCAGGAGTTCCCGCGGCACAAAACCTGCGGTGAGTTCATGTCACCCGAAACCAAGGAGATGTTAGAAGTTCTGGACATTCACCTACTGGACCAGTCGAAGAAACCTAGCACGATGGATCATGCCAAAATCGTTATGCCACAAGGCGGAGTGATCGAAGCACCGCTGCCGGGATTCGCATATGGCATAAGTCGATATGAGCTGGACCAGATTTTGCATCAGAAGGCTCTGGAGGCCGGAGCCCAGATTGTGACCAAAGCGACCTTAACGAGCATCGAGCAGCTTGAGGATGCCAGTTATGAGGTTCAGGTGAAACAGGGAGATGAGCGGATCAGCTACAGAGCCAAAGCCGTTATCGGGGCACATGGGACCAAAAAGCCGCGCGGGATGGCTTCCGCACCTGATCTGCGGGACCAAACCGTATACGTTGGCGTTAAGTCCCACTTCAGCGGGATAGAGATTCCCGCACGGGTAGAGTTATATTTTTGCGAGGGTGGTTACGTGGGCATTTCTCCGATTGAGGATGGTATTGTGAATGTCGCCGCATTGTTGACACTGGATACCGTCCAGGGAAGTGGCAAGTCTGTAAACGATATTTTACAGGCGGCATCCCTGACAAACGTGAGCTTGGCAGCCCGTTTAGCCGAGGGAAAACCTGTAGATGGAACGCAAGTGTCGATTGCGCCCTTGCATCTGTCCAACGTTCCTGAGCCGTGGTCCCAATATCCGCATATTGGGGATGCCATGCTGATGATACCACCCTTATGTGGAGACGGAATGTCCATTGCTCTTCGCTCCTCACTCCTGTGTGCAAGGTGGACTGACAAGTACCTGCAAGGTGACATTGAACATGCCGATTGGCAGAGTAATTACACGCTGGAAGCAAGCCGGGAATTCACTCAATTGCTCAGACGCGCAAGAAGAATTCAAAAGCTGGCTTTTGCCAAAACCAATAAATTCTATCCTGGTCTGGCTCGGATGATCCCCGGTCTAGCCGCTTATGTTGTGAAGGCCACACGGCTATCCGAGATGAACGCAGCGCGCTAACAGGCTGAATGTTTGCTCAATACTTATGCGAAAGAGGTTGCTGACGGCGGCCTCTTTTTTGGCGTACAAGCATTAATTTTGTGGAGACAGTTTGGAAATTCGGGAAATGCTCGTATAATAGAATCTAATGTAATGATAGAGAGTTAATTCAGATGAAATGTCGGGAGGCACTATTTAAGATGAACTATTCATTTTCCAATCGTATCGCAGCACTGCAACCATCCATTATTCGTGAGATTCTGAAGGCTTCTTCGGGGCAAAATGTGATTCCATTCTCCGCGGGAAATCCTGCTCCGGAAACCTTTCCTATTGAGGCGATTCGCACATTCACTCAATCCATTCTGGAGCATGACCCCGTCACAGCTCTGCAATATGGGATTACGGAAGGATATGTTCCCCTCAGGGAAGCATTGACTCAACATTTGAAGACAGGTTTTGATACAGGTAAACCATCCGATCAATTGTTCATTGTATCTGGAGCGCAGCAGGGGATTGAACTGGCCTGTAAAGTATTCTGTAATGAAGGGGACACGATCATCTGTGAGAGCCCGAGCTTTATTGGTTCCCTGAACTCCTTCCGGGCATCTGGTGCAAAGCTTGCAGGTGTTCCGATGGAGATGGACGGTATGGATATCGAGAAGCTGGAACAGGCGCTGCAAACGGAGCCTAATGTGAAAATGATCTACGTGATCCCAAGTTTCCAGAATCCTACCGGTGTAACAACGAGTCTTGCAAAACGTAAGGCCATATACGAGCTGGCTAAGAAGTATGGCGTTATGATTTTGGAAGATAACCCGTACGGAGAACTTCGATTCAATGGAGACGATGTGCCAACCATCAAGTCTATGGATGATGAGGGTCTGGTCATCTATGTTGGATCATTCTCCAAAATTTTGTCGGCAGGACTGCGCGTTGGTTTTGTACAAGCGCCCCATGAAGTCGTGGAGAAGATGGTTGTTGCCAAACAGGGAGAAGACGTACATACGGCCATGCTTCCACAGATTCTGGCATATAAGTTCATGACAGAGTATGATTACGCGGGGCACATTAACAGCATTCGTGAGGTCTATCGGAGAAAAGCAACATTGATGATGGACAAGCTGCAAGAGCATATGGGTGAGTCCATTACCTATACCCAACCGGATGGTGGACTGTTCCTCTGGTGTGATCTGCCAGCACATGTGCCAATGCTTGATTATGCCAAGACAGCGGCAGCACAAGGGGTTGCGGTTGTACCGGGAAATGCATTCCTGGTGAACGAGCAAGACCCTTGTAATGCCATCAGACTTAATTTCTCAACCCCTTCAGACGAACAGATTGTCAAGGGTGTAGAGATTTTGGGGCAGGTATTGAAAGGATATAACGCTTAAAAATGCTTCAATGTGATATATCTACGAAAAGCCGCCAATTGGCGGCTTTTTTGAGCTTTTTCTCAGCCTTAATTATCGATTAAAGCACTTAATTCTGCCTGAAATACCTTTTGATTCTTCTGATTGAAAGTACTCAGCAGCACTGTAACAATCCCATTTCCTTTTCGTCTGGGAGTCAGCCCAATGACTTCTGCAATGACATGAAGTTCATCATCCGGAAAGACCGGTTTCAGGAATTGAATGTTATTCATTCCAGTGCCCGCCACGACATGCTCTCCATAGACCCCAACCTCAATCCATAATTTAAAGGAGATATTCATCGTTTGCATGCCAGAAGCAATTAAACTGCCGAATCGGCCTTGTTTGGCCTTTTCCTCATCCAAATGCATGTACTGTGGATCATAGATTGTGGCAAACTCAATAATATCACGCTTGGATAATGCCAAGGATGTGGTTTCGTAACGCTGACCTATTACATATTCACTAAATCTCATGAAGGCACCTCGGTTTCTTAAATATGTTTTTTCGTAGTTGATGTTTTGCTAAGAGACATGACTGGACTGACGTGTTAAAATGCTAGTGAACTATCCCGTGTGTATTGCTGTGTTACTGCCATAATGAACTAAACAGATGAAACTGTTTTTGAGGAGTATATATGATGACAACGATTAAAGATGTAGCCAAGATGGCTGGTGTAGCTAGTTCGACCGTATCTTGCGTACTCAACGATAAAGGGAATGTAAGTGAGCCGACAAGACTCCGAGTACTTGAGGCAGCGAGTCAACTCAATTACGTTAAGCATGGTCCTGCATCGGAATTAAAACGAAATAGTACACAAACCATTGGTATTATTGTCCATGACATGTCCAGTCCGTATTTCTCGGATTTGGTGAACGGAATAGAAACCGTCGTTATGAGTCATGGATACGATATGATCGTATGTAGTTCGTTGGGTGGAGAGAAGTCGACAGCCCATCGTTACATTCGTGAACGAAGAATTGACGGAGCTATTGTTATTGCTCAGAATATTCAAGATCAGTTGCTGATTGAAGCATCTGAAGCAGGGTTTCCGATTGTTGTCATGGATCGGGATCTGGATGCTCAACATATTGTAAAGGTTTTGATGAGTGATACGCAAGGCGGTTACTTGGCTACCCGTTATCTGATCGATAAAGGGCATCGTACAATAGCTTATATTAGTGGCCCGTCACAATCGGAATGTAATCTCCATCGTTATCAAGGTTATTTGAAAGCCCTGAAGGAGGCAGGTATCGAAGAGAACCCCGAATGGAAAATTGGCGGACAATACATGAAGCAAGATGGGTACGATGCAGCCAAGAAACTGCTTGAAGGAGAGTTGCCATCCGCTGTATTTTTTGCAAATGATGAGATGGCGATCGGCGGCTTGGAAGCCTTCAGGGAGCATGATATCTCAATACCTGAGCAGTTATCCGTAATTGGCTTTGACAATATACCTGCATCTCAGTACATGAATCCACCTCTAACCACATTTCGTCAGCCGAAGAGGGATGCAGGCCAGCTTGCAGGTCATGTTCTCTTCCAACTGCTGAATGGAGAGATCGTAGAGACGTTATATACACTGGACATCCAATGCGTGGAACGTGATTCTGTTCGGCTCCTCAACCTGAGTTGAGGAGTTTTTTTGTATTCTATAGAATTTTAAATTCTTAAAAAGAAAGGAGAGTAGCCATTAATGCATAATATAAAGACGAGGAGTATTTTGCATTGGAAATAAATGGAGGTTGATACGATGGGCGTACCCACTTTTTTGGAGACAGGCCATATGCAAGAAGGTTTTCCCATTCGGGTAATTCATACAGGAAATCAGTTCAATTATGCTGCACACTGGCATGATGAGGTTGAACTGGTTCTCGTCAATGGTAAGAGCGCCAGAATTGGCGTGAACGACCACGTGTGTGAGTTAGAAAAGGGGGATGTGTTGCTGATCAAACCAGGGGATGTACACTGCTTTTTGCCGGGGACCGAACATTTGACCATTATCTTGTTCCGACTCGAATTGTTAACCGGGAGTTTCACGACCGAAGCCGAAATTCAGGATCTCGGACAACTTTTCAACAAAACAACAGTTATTCCCTCGAATACGGGAAGTCAGAGCAATCTGACTCAATATATAGATGACATCATTACCGAGAAGAAAAATCAGAAGCCGGGATACCGATGGTTAATGGTATCTAGGTTGTATGATCTCATCATACTTTTATTACGTACCAAAGTACCGGTTACCACCGATGAATCTTCATCTTCAGGATGGGCATGTACTTCCTCCAAAAAATTTGAATTCCTTGAATCGGTCTGTGAATACCTGGAGGAGCACTATGCTGAGCCCATTAAGCTGGAACAGGTGGCGGAACATATTAAATTCAGCAAGTTCCATGTCTGCAAGCTGTTCAAAGAGATCAAGGGAGTAACACTGATGGAATACTTGAATCATTTTCGAATTATCAAGTCCGAGTGGGCCTTATTGTTCCGTCAGGATACGATTCTGGAGATTGCGATCGGACACGGATTTAACAATGTTAACTCCTATAATCGTCTTTTTAAAAAATATAATGACTGCACACCGTCCGAATTTCGTAAGAAACATCGTACGAATATCACAAAATATGGAGGGTAATGCACAATATTTGTGGAGAAAGCCCTCTCCAAAATCAATATACTCTAATAAATTGTAAGCGTTTCCTTTTTGAAGGAGGGGGCCTATGAAGAAGTGGTTTAAGCCAACTATTGTATTGGTATGTGCAGCGATGTTGTTAGCTGGTTGTCAGTTCAGCCCATCGAATCAAACCAAGCAACAGGAGATTACCGTGTGGAGTTTTACAGATGAAGCAGGGTACGCCATCGAGAAATTTGAACAGAAATATCCTGACATCAAAGTGAACTTTGTCAACATCCCCGGTAATTTCTATATCACCAAGCTGAAATCTGCGCTACAGACAACCTCGAAGGCTCCAGATGTATTTATGATTGAAAATGCGAATATTCGAGAGCTGATTGACGTTCCATATCTGGAGAATTTATCAGCTTCGCCGTATAACGCCAATGAACTTATCCAGGAACAATATGCTTTTGTTCAGGCCAATGAACAGGACAGTGAGGGAAATGTCAGAGCGATAGGTTATCAGGGAACACCAGGGGGCATCTACTATCGTCGGGATTTGGCGAAGAAATATCTGGGCACCGATGATCCTGAGAAGGTGGGTTCACAGATCGATACATGGGAGAAGATCTTCGAGATCGGAGAGAAGGTACAGCAACTTAGCGGGAATAAAGTACATGCATTGGCGAATTGGAATGCTATATCGAATTCATATGATGGTATACCTTGGGTGAAGGACGGCAAACTTGTTATCGATCCAACGTACTTGGAAGTGCTCGATCTTGTACGTGAAGCACGTGAGCGGAATGTACTTGCCGAGTATGAAGATGGAAGTGCCGGTTACGCTGCATCCATGCAAAAAGGAGAGGTCATGTTTTATCCCGGGGCAACCTGGGGTTTGCAATATACGTTCAAGGCAAACGCTCCGGATACCGAAGGCATGTGGGGCTTGGCACAGGGACCGTCAGCCTTTAGTTCAGGTGGAACCTATATCGCGATGTACAGTAAAAGTGAGAAAAAGGATTTGGCCTGGAAGTTTATTGAGTTCTATAATTTTGACCACGATTTTCTATCCGAGTTAGCGAAAGAACAGGATTATTTCACCAGTAACATGGTTGTGAATGATGAACTTGCCCCGTCTCTCTCATCATCTTATTTGGGAGGACAAAAGCATTTCGAGTTTTTCTCGGAGGCTGCAAAACGGGTACCTGTATACGAACGCACCAAATATGATGCCACGATTAACAATGATATCTACAAGATTGTACTCCAGTTATATCTCAATAAGGACATTCAGACCAAAGATGAAGTCGTAAAGCGAATCAAACGTGATGTTACCTTGAGATTTCCGGAGCTGGAAGTGGATTAGCTTAGGACATGTCTCAAAACTCACTGAAGTGCATCTTTTACCGCCTTTTCGCCCCCTGCTGCGTCACTTTCCCTTGACGTGCCCCGGCACGCCTGCGGAAAACTTTCTTGCTTGGAACGAAGATTCGGCAAAATCTGCTTCCTTCGGAGTTCTCAGACACGCCCTAGAAGTAAGCGATTGAATATACACATCCGATGATAACTGGGGGGATAGAACATGTTTGCCAAAACGATTCGCAAGGACCATTACGGCTACTACTTCATTGCTCCGTTTTTTATTATTTTCACCACTTTTGGGTTGTATCCCATTTTATATTCCCTCTACATCAGTTTCACCAACTTTGATGGGATCACGACACCTGATTTTGTAGGGATCGGTAACTACGTTGCCGTATTACAAGATCCGTTGTTCTACAAAACCTTGTTTAATACGTTATTCATCTGGGGCGTATCTGTAGTTCCACAGCTCACAATCTCACTTGTGTTGGCTTTTATCTTGAATGATAAGCTGCTCAAAGGACGGGACTTTTTCAGAGCCGTATACTTTTTTCCCAACATCGTTACGGCGGCATCACTTGGATTGCTTGTCAGCTTGATTTTTGACTGGCAGTCTGGCGGACTGAACCATTTTTTGGTGCAGACCGGCATAATACAAGATCCAATTAACTGGAAAAATGACCCCTGGTTTATGCGTCTGATTGTATCATCCATTTTGTTTTTTCAATACTTTGGCTATTCGATGGTCATCTACCTAGCCGGTCTTCAGGGCATTGACCCTTCTCTGCTGGAGGCTGCCCAGATGGATGGTGCGAAAAAGAAACATATTTTCATCCATATTATCGTGCCGATGCTCCGTCCAATTATTCTGTTTCAGATGATTACATCCATTATTGGTGGCATCCAGATTTTCGATCAGCCATTTACACTAACCAACGGCAATGGCGGTCCTGACCGAGCAGCCATGACGAGCATTATGTATCTCTATAATGTAGCATTTCAGAGCACACGATTTGGTTACGGCGCTGCCATCGCATTTTGCCTGTTCATCATTATCATATTGTTGTCTGTTGCATCCTTCATCATGACCAAGCGGAAGAGCCGTTCATAGGGAGGGGAGTTCTTATGCAAACTGCAAAATCAGTTGAACAACCAAATGCGGCGATTCAGCAATATGCCAATACAAGGGGCCTGACGGCAGGCAAAATCATCATCTATCTGTTGCTGACAGGTCTTGCCGTGCTCTGCATTATTCCATTTTATCTGATGCTCATCTATTCCACACATAACAATGCAACGATTGCTTCGACGTTTACATTTCTTCCCGGATCATTCTTGATTGATAACTATATGAACATGGTATCCAAAATCAACATTTGGCGTGGGTTTGCCAACAGCATATTTATTGCCGGAACATCGACCGTATTATCTCTGTATATTGGGGCCTTAACTGCGTATGGATTTGCCAAATTTAAATTCAAAGGACGAAACGGGTTGTTCCTGTTTCTGTTAGCAACCATGATGGTACCGGGTCAACTGGCTCTCATTGGCGTATATCGACTATTCAGCATGATGGGACTTCTGGATAGTTATGCCGCAATTATTTTGCCTGCTGCGGCTAACGCGTTTAATGTATTTTTTATCAAACAGTTCATGGAGAGCAGCATCCCGGATGAGATTATTGAATCTGCGCGGGTGGACAGTGCCGGTGAGTTCCGGACGTTCAATCAGATTGTACTGCCTATTCTGGGGCCGGCAATCGCCGCCCTTGGCATATTCACGTTTATCGGATCTTGGAATAATTTCCTAACACCGCTGGTGCTATTTTTCTCCCTGGATAAATATCCACTTCCGGTATTGGTTGCGCTAGTGCAGGGGTACTATGGGATGGATTATGGGCTCTTGTATTTGGGTGTAGCGATCTCAATCCTGCCTATTATTATTGTATTCTCTATATTTTCCAAACAGATTATTGGGAGTGTTGCTTTGGGTGCTGTGAAAGGATAGGGATGAATAGCGTTTTATATCATCAGAGTCGCTCATGAGGGCGGCTTTTTTTGGATTCTATATTTTGCGTATATATCCCATCTGATAAGTAAAGGATACCTTTAACTGAGAATATCTGGACGGAGCGTTTACGGAAAGGGGAGGCGTCATGGACACATCAGCAATAACACAACAGGACCTGCCATTAACCGGACAACTTGTTATTGATCAAGAAATGTTACGCTCCGTTTTTGCGGGTTGCTCGGACGTTGTATTTCATACATTCCAAACCGCGTGTCTTACTTCAGCGTTATGCGTATATTGTGTTGGGGTATGCGATACGGAGCGGCTGGAACGACAGGTACTAACGCCCCTTCAGGAAATGGGGATCAAAGCTGCGCATGTTCCGCTAGCTTCTGTTAAGCAAGTTGAAACGACTACTCAGGCAGTACAGGCCATATTTGAAGGAGAAGCTCTGTTACTACTGGACGGTTCAATAGGAGGAACTACATACCCTCTATACCTAGCTGCAAATCGTTCAACGGAAGAACCGTTAGCTGAATCGACCGTGCGTGGTGCACGGGATGGGTTCACAGAGTCGTTGACCATGAATATGTCTTTATTGCGCAAACGTCTCAAGACACCTGCATTGAAGATTCATACACGTAACATGGGAGATCGTACAAACACGAGTATTTCACTTGTATACATGGAGGGGATTATTGATCCCAAACTTGTTAAGGAAGTGGAGACACGACTTGGCGATTTAAAGCTCCGAGACGTACTGGAGAGTCAGTACATTGAAGAAGGCATTGTTGACCAGCGATATTCACCATTTCCACAGATGATTGCGACGGAGCGCCCGGATGTTGTTGTTTCCAACTTGCTGGAAGGTCGGTTTGCTATTCTCGTTGACGGAACGCCGTTTACCCTTATCGCGCCAGTAACCATTTTTTCCATGTTACAATCTCCCGAAGATTATTATCAAAATGTGTTCATGAGTGTTTTTGTACGCTGGCTGCGATACATTTTTTTTGTTTTATCCATGCTGCTTCCATCGGCTTATGTAGCGATTACGACGTTTCATCAGGAGATGATTCCTACCGTATTACTTCTCAGTATTGCTCGGGCGAGAGAAGAGATCCCTTTTCCTGCCCTGGTGGAAGCACTCATTATGGAAATTGCCTTTGAAGCATTGCGTGAGGCTGGCGTCCGATTGCCCAAGCAGGTCGGATCAGCGGTCAGTATTGTGGGGGCCTTAATTATTGGGCAAGCGGCGACGAGTGCCGGAATTGTCTCAGCCCCCATGATTATCATTGTAGCGATTACCGGTATCGCTTCTTTCATGATCCCTCGCTATGCTGCCAGCATCGCGACCCGTCTACTACGTTTTCCCATGATGTTTCTTGCAGGAACGTTGGGACTCACGGGTGTCATGCTGGGAGTCATCTTGGTTGTCATTCATCTAAGCAGTCTTCGTTCATTTGGAACACCTTATCTCTCACCGGTAGCACCGACGATGGCTAAGGAACTTAAGGATGTATGGTGGCGTCCATCCCCAAGGAACAAACCACACTAGAACAATCTACATTCAAGCAAACAAGGGAGCGGGATTACATATGTTGACGGACAAAGGGAAAATATCGGTGACTCAATTGGCATTTATGGTCTTTCCCGCCATTCTCGCGACGGCTATCCTGTCTGTGCCTGGAATTACAATGCACTATGCAGGACATGACATGTGGATGACCCCAATTATAGGTTCAATCGTTGGATTGGCTGCTATTGGTATTTCCGTTGGACTTGATCGTCTGTACCCTGGAAAAACGCTCATTCAATCCAGCGTATTGATTATTGGTCGGATTCCAGGCAAGTTATTCGGTCTGATATATATCGCTTTTTTGCCCCACCTGACGGGCTTGATTATTCGGGAATACGGTGAATTCATTGTCAATAATGCACTTCCGCGTACACCTTTGTTTGTTGTGATGGGGACGATGGTTGTTGTATGTGCGATTAATGTCAGACTCGGGATTGAAGTTGTCGGACGAACCGCTCAGGTGTTTGTTACCCTGCTGATCGTTCTGCTGGCTTTGATCTTTATATTGTTGATTGGTGAACTGAATCCTGCCGAGCTGTTTCCTTTTATGGAGAAGGGTCCAATTCCCATTATTACGGGGGCTGCTGCACCTGCTGCATGGTTTAGTGAATATATCGTGTTGGCTTTTCTGCTACCTTATGTGAATGAAAAAAAACGAATAACCCGGGTCATGCTGGGTTCCCTTGTATTTACAACAACTGCGATGACAGTGACCAATCTGTTTTGCCTGTTTTTAATTGGTGATTTGACGGATACATTTGTATTTCCGGTCATGATCGCAGCAAGATACATAACCATTGCGGACTTTCTGCAACATATCGAATCCCTTATTATTGCTATCTGGATTTTCGGTATTTTCGTTAAAATTTCCGTTTTTTTATATATCTTTGCTACATCAACCGCGGAATGGTTTGGTTTGCGGGACTACAAACCTGTGGTTGCGCCACTTTCGTTCCTGTGCATGGTATTTGCTTACTGGGTTGTGTCCGGTGGATCCGGTATTTCCAGTTTGGTTAGCGCTTCAGCCAACTTGTATACGATCAGCATTTTATTAATCCTTCCGGCTATGATCTACGGTGTCGCATGGCTGAAGAAAGGGTGGGCACATTTTCGGAAGAATCGAGCGAACACCTGATTGATGGGGGAGGAGCACTTGCGAATATATAGAGTACTACTAATGCCAATATTGTGTTGTGTGCTTTTAAGTGGATGCTGGGATCGTATCGAGATAAACGATTTGGCTATCGTGCTGGCTACAGGGATAGATTATGAAGATGGCAAAGTACAATTGACTTCACAGATTTTCATTCCGCGGAAGGCGAGTGCAGGAGATAGCAGTGGGAGTGGAGGCAGTCCAAGCGGGGTAACAATGATTCGAACAGCGGAAGGACGTACAATTGCCGAGGCATTGAATCGGTTACAACGTAAAGTTCCCCGGAATATGTTCTGGGGCCACTGCGAAGTCATCATCATCAGTGAGCAAGCCGGCAAACGCGGTATCCGCGAGTATATCGATTTCTTCCTGCGTTACCCCCAGTTCAGGGAGCATGCATATGTCTTTTCCAGCGAAAAGGCTGCGAAAGATATCCTTGCGTTACTTGATCCGCTGGAGCGAAGTTCTGCTGAATCGCTACGTGAGATGGCCAATCTGAAGTTAGGTACACGTGTTACTGCGCTTGAACTGGCTAAATCTATTGAAGGTCCGAGCAGTTCAGCCATTTTGTCTCGCATGTTAATCTTACCCCCGGAGCCCGATCAGGATAAACTGACCACTACGCCATATGTGAAAGGTCTGAGTATGTATAAGAAGGATCGTTATGTCAAGACGGTCAAAGAACCACTAAGCGTAGGTGTATTACTACTTGCAAAAGAACTGAACAGCATTATCATGCCCGTTGAGTTTGAGCCGTTAAAGGGTTCTTTTTCGATAAGACTCATTGAAAATAAAACCTCCTTGAAGCCGCGAATTGTAAACAAACAGTGGAGTATGAAGGTCGACATCCAAACCAGGGGAGAAGTGGTGTTAAATACGACGGATGCAAATCTGACTGATCCCGCTGTATTAACTAAACTGGAAAAGGAATGGTCGGCTAAACTCACATCTTTGGCTCATGATGCTTTAGACATGTCCCAGAAAGAGCTGCGCTCCGATTTCTTCAAATTCGCAGTTGAATTCCGCAGATATTACCCGCATCAATGGAAAGCGCAGGAGAAGAACTGGGAAACCATCTATCCTGATATGGACGTGGAAGTCAACGTAGATGCACATGTAGTACGTACCGGAAAATCAACAGGACCACAGGGGATACCTAATGAGGACGAAAGTTGAACAGAATCGGCTCCTGTACAAGCCTGGAAGAGAGGTGATTGAATGAAACTAGGCTCAATCCTTGGAATATTGATGCTGGCGACTGCGATAGTGTATGGAGAGTGGAAGAGCAGCAAAGAGAAGCGAGCCAGAATAGTGAGCGCGGGATTTACTGCTGTGGCGGCAGTAATTGGGATCATTCTTCTCTTTCAGCCCCGTTTGCCTGGTCCTACCCAGTTTGTGAAGCTTATATTTGGAAGTGTGGATAAATTTATAAAGTAAGATGATGGGAACAAGAAGGACCAAGTCTCTGCGTACCAGAGGCTTGGTCCTTCTTTTATTTAAGTGAGTAGTGAGTTGCATCCAGTCAGAATGTTTACTCTTTAATCACAGAAGCGTTCACGGCATCTTCCATTTTCGTATTGTAGGAACGGAACAGACCCAGACGCCAGAACGCGGCTCCTTTGAGGTCATAACGTTTGGCGAGACCCAGCTTATCATCAACAGAGGGCGGCGTTTCACTGCTTAGACTGATACCGAGCAGAAGTTTACTCTTTGGGACACCGGCCTGTATGGCTAATTGAATTGCCTGATCTACAAGACTATTTGGCTCAGGTACCTGAGATTTGGTGCCAACCGGATTATACTGATAGGCCATAATGATAAGATCATCTGCAATAGAGGCAAGTGTCTTATAATCATAACCTTTATAAGCACTATTTAGCGGCGGTACTGCCAGAGATAAAGCTGTGTCCTGGGGCAAGGAACTTTTTAATTGTTTCACGTAAGCATTGAGCAGCTTCTGTTGTTCTACTACATCCAGTTTAAAGCCCAGTCCTTCAAAATCCAGAACAACTCCGTCAAAACCATGCTCTGTGACAGCAGCAGTTATACCTTCAATCGATTTCTGCCGCAGGCTCTTGTCGCTCAGAACTTTGGTCAGTTCTCCGTTTCCATCCAAGGCATACACCATGAGCTGTGGTTGGATCTGTTGATCTGCTGCATCAGCAACGATGGACTGCGGTGTAATATCACCCGCAGCAGCAGGGAGGCGGTACTCATCTCCTTGGAGCGTAAACTGACCTTCACGATCAATGCGGCTCCAGCCAAAGGCTACGGAATTCATGGAAGTAATAAGGTCCTTTTCTTGAAAGGATTGCAATGCATAGAAGGCTCTCAGGTGCATCTCGCGTTGTGGGGAGACAAGGGAGACCGTCTTGGTTGCTTGATTCCAGCTTACTTGTACACCGAATTGGTTACTGAACGAACTTAGTGGAATAAGTACGCGGCCCTCCCGCTGAACGGGTGCAGCTGCGAGTGTAACTTTATTTCCATTTACGGTCGCTGTGGTGCTGCCAACTTGTAATAGTACCTCGGTAGTTTGTCCTTTCACCGTGTTCGTTGCTTTTACAGTCTGTGATTTGCTGTTCCAGGTAATATCGATACCTAGGGCTTCACCGACCGTCCGAAACGGAACATAAGTGACACCTTTATCAACTCGTGGAGCTGCATCAAATTTCAGGGCCACATCATCCAATTGAACTGAGATGGCCGGGGCAGCATAGGCTCCACCGATATTGGGGGTACTTCCAAGAATAGAGAGAGCAATTACAGTAACCGCGGCGATTTTTCCTACACGTTTAATAAGCATCGTATGTCTCCTCCAACTCCGTACATAATAGTAGAATTATATTTTATAACCATATCTAGTAATCTAGCATATGTATCATAACAAAATTTTCATATCGTTCCAATATAAGAGTCTGGAATATAGTCATATATATCATATCGCTGTTTAATAGATTCTTCCGACGATAGTGAAATTAAATGATAGCTTTGGTGAGTTGTTGGCTAGAAGTCCAAACACAATAGTACGCTACGAATATACTATCCTATCCCAACATTAGGAGGTAGATTGATGAGCACATTTCTGGATGCAAGAACATCACAAAATGCCAGTTTGGCCAACTCAATAGCTATTCCAATATTATTACTGAACACCCCACAGCTCTTTGGTCAAATCGGTCTGCAAACTGCCGGAGCAGGAGCGAATCCCAGAGTTCAATTTAAAGGAACGGTTTCTGTACAATTACCTTTAGCTCTTGCGGGAATAACGATTACCGTTGTAAGAGGTACCTTGTCAACGGACCCGGTTATTTACTCCGCAACGTCCACATTTGGTTTAAGTGTATTGGCACCACAAGTAATAACATTCTCTGGAAATGATTTTAATCCACCGATTTTACCACAATTAACTTACACTGCTTTTATAAGCTCCAACTTGCTGGGAACAGTCCGTGTTGGTCCCGAGAATTTTGATGGATTTGTGGTCTCTGATTAATAGCTCGCTCTAAAAATAGTTATGTTAATCGTAAAAACAACCCCATACCTCTAATCTACGGGAAACCGATTAGAGGTATGGGGTTGTACGTGTTTGTTCAATCTGAAACGACAAATCCGTCGAAACTCTCGGGTCCCACCCGAGTAGTACCGAGCAGGTTTGTGCTGATAAAAGCGGTATAGGTTAATTGAGGCATAAGTGGTGGGTTATAGTCAGTGGAAGAGAAGACAATCACTTCAGGGTTAAGCAGACCATTCAGACCATATGTGTGGTTTCCCGAGTATACAATTGGATCGGTTGCGATTGTTCCTCTTACCACAGTAATCCTCACTATAAAAAGTGCACGTGGCAATTGCACCGTGATGGTTCCTTTTAATGAAACTCTTAGATTGGTTCCGGCTCCAGCGGTGATGAGACCAATCTGGCCGAATAATTGTGGCGTAAAAATCACTGGAATCGGTATGGAGATAGAATTAAACAAGGCGGCATTTTGCGATGATCTTGCATCCAGAAATTGAGTCAACGTATATACCTCCTATCTGTTTCAGATAGAATAATATATTCATCATTCAGATATTCGTATGGACGTTGGGTGAAGCGCTGGAAATATTAAAGACAAACCGACTGCCCATAGGACTGGACTCTTTAAGCCATACAATGCCACCCATTAATTCGGCGAGTTGTTTACAGATGGACAGGCCAAGCCCTGCTCCGCCATACTTTCCTGAATTACCATGAATCTGGGAGTAGGATTTGAACAACAGATCCTGACGATCCTGTGGGATGCCGATGCCCGTATCCTTTATTTCGTAGGATGCATGGAGAGTACCTTTGGTATCAGCAGATACCTCAGTAGAGATGCATACTTCACCTTTCTCCGTAAATTTAAGTGCATTCCCAACGAGATTGATTAAAATCTGACGAACTTTGTGCTGATCGCCCATAAGCATCAGATGATCATTAATATTATATTCTGCGTACAACCTAATTCCTTTTTTCTGTGCTTCAGAAGAGAATAATTGTAATACATGTTCAACTGTGTCAGAGACACTATAGGGCTTGATCTCCAGAGAGATCGCACCAGCTTCTGCTTTGGAGTAGTCCAGAATCTGATCCATCATCGACAGAAGGCTGGCGCCACTTGACTCAATGACATTAACATATAACGATTGATCCTCACTCAGCCTGGTAGATTGCAACAGATTGGCCATTGCAAGAACACCATTCATTGGCGTCCGGATTTCATGGCTGAGAACGGCCAGCAAATTTTTCTTTTCTTCAAGCACTTTTGCAGCGGTCTCTTCCGCCTGTTTTAATTGTTGCAGAGTTGTTTCCATCTCAAGAAGACTCGTGAAAAAGGAAGACAAGGAGAGAAGCAGATCCACGTCCTTTTGTTGATAGGAATAGAAATCCTGATCAAATGAGCAAAGGGAGCCGTAAATTTCTCCGTTCTCATTATGTATAGGCACACCGACAAATGAACACCCACCTACGAATTCGGTTGCGTCCATATGTCTGGTTAATGGATGTGTTAGATTATTATTGATTACTAACGGGCCTTGGGAATGTTCAGTCACAAGTGCACAGTATGACTCGGCGTTGTCAACGACCAGCCCCTCACCCAGAATTAGTTTGTCACGATTATATACGTTCAGAACTTTGGTGGATAGATGATCCAACTGGGCAATACAAAACGTGTTTGCAGGAATTAACCTGCTTGCCGTGTCCATAACGTTAGCAGCCGAATCATATAATTTATGTGAGACAAGGGATAGTACATCAATGAATTCTGTTTTTAACATATTGATTTGACTCCTCCTGATTGTAGAAATTCGTTGTGCACTGTATTCAGTATATATGAATTTGAAGAATCGATCATGTATGGTTTTGACAGTGGAAGACGGAAATGAGAAAATATAATGCTGTGCAACATGTATATATTAATAAAGTTTTGGAGGCAAATCAATGAATCAGCGTTTTCGAATTACCCGATCCATGCAAGATAGTAATGCCGAACAATCCATCTCGCTGGAAGAGTGCAAACTCTACTTCGAATCCCAACCCGATTTTACCTATTCACCGGTTCTTAACATTGTAGGAGCAGAGAGCACCATGACCATTGAGGGGGACTTTTTTATGTGGGACCTTGAGGGTGCACAGATTGCTTTTCGTTTGTACATGGGGGATCTGTATGTAGCTATTTCTAACGAAGCTATTGTACCCAAAATGATTGAGATTGCAACAGATCTACGTGCAGATATCGTTGAAGGATAAGAAGTAGAGAACTAGAGTTTGATAAAAATGTAATGATGTTAGTTGTAGTATCCTTTAGACATTCCTGTAAAAATGAGACTAAAGATTCATTTATATTCCATATGTTAGATTGTAATATATGGAATATAAAACATTTTACAGGAGGGTAATGAAGTGAAAAAGACCAAATTAATACTTGTTGTATTCATGAGTATGATCCTTGCCTTATCAATAACTGGAATAGGATCGAGTTCAAAGGCTTCTGCAGCTACGGCACGTACACCCATTGTATTGGTACATGGATTGACCGGTTCAGATAGCAATTTTACAGCAATTGAGAGTTATTTGCGTAGCCAAGGGTGGACAAGAGACGAATTATTCGCGATTGACCTTCCTAGCAAACAAGGAAACCAGCTGTTGAACTCCGCAGCAATTAGTCGATTCGTAGATGATGTTCTGCGCCAAACGGGTCATACAAAAGTCAATATTATAGCTCATAGCATGGGTGGAGCTAATAGTCTCTATTACATACTTAACCGTGGAGGCGCTTCCAAAGTGGATAAGTTGATTACCCTTGGCGGGGCTAATCGATTGACCACAACGACAGCTCCGAGTGGAATAAAGGTGACTTCGATCTATTCCACCAGTGACACGATTGTGTCCCCGGTACTTTCCCGGTTGAACGGGGCGAACAACGTTTCGGTTTCCCTCGTATCCCATATCGGTCTGCTGTTTAACTCACGAGTGAATGCTTTGATCAAAACTGCGTTGAATGAGTAGCTGAACATACAAAATGTGCATTCTTTCATAATATTCTGAATGATTGACTTGAACACGACTGACCATTCATGGTTAGTCGTGTTTTCGTATTACCCGGAAATGGCTCGCTGAGGTAAGTTTCAAAAATAGGTACATCCATTCTATAATTAGAAATCAGAATAAAAATGGAACAAGTTAAAGGAGTCTGTATACATGCAACCTCAACCGAATGATCGGATTAAAGTTCATCCAGGCTTTTGGGCTGGATTACATCAATTAGGGATTGGTGCTGATGACATCGCTCGTACAGCACAACTATCTCTTGAGACAATAAATAAACCTGTAGTGACCCAATCTCAATACTTCGCAATCTGGCAGGCCTACTCTGATCTCAATGGGGACACCGCCGAGGGCATCATCAAACTTGCAACCGGATATGAAATATCGAAGTATCCTCCGCCTGTACTGGCGATGTACCATGCTCGTGATTATCGTGATGCGTTGAATCGCATGGTGCGTTACAAGCAGATGTGTCCTCCCGAGAGTTTGCAGATTACCGAAGCAGGTGAGGAATGTATCATTGAACTAGGATGGTTACATAAGGAGCAACCAGGTCCGCCATTACTGGTCGGTATTACGCTGGCATTTCTGATCGAACTTGGACGGAGGGGCACAGGACAGCCTTTGATTGCAAAACGGGCTGAGTTCTCCCAACCGATGGGTGACGTAGCCACCCTTGAGGATTACTTCGGCTGCCGAGTCGATACGAATTCCAACTATAATCGGCTGACGCTGGAACGGAAAGATCTGAGTCTTCCATTTCTATCGTATAACGAGGAGTTACTGGAGATTCTGACCCCGGCACTGGATCGGTCGCTCGACGAACAAGAGAGCAATCGTTCCATTACTGAAGTGGTCAAATGGATTATGAAACGCAGCCTCACAGGAAAGCGCCCTGACATCCAGACGGTCGCCAAAGAGCTTCGCATGAGTGATCGTACTTTGCAGCGGCGACTGACGGAGGAGAACACAAACTTCAAGCAATTATTAACCGAGGCCAGACGTGAGCAGGCTCGAGCGTACCTTGCAGATCCTTCACTTGATATCAAAGAAGTGGCATTTCTGGTTGGATATGAAGATCAGAATTCGTTCTATCGTGCTTTCAAGATCTGGGAAGGGGATACACCTTCAAATTGGCGTGTCAGGCAATAACTCTGGCGCAAAGTGCTAGTTACTAGGCCCTTCAGACTACGTAATATTATACCTATCCGGTGCATGAAGCTATTGGCAATGTCCAGAAGCAGCTGCCGGATAGTTGTAATCATGAAGGAGAAATGCAGGATGGATATGGGACTAAAAGAGAAAACAGCCTTAGTTACAGGATCAACAAAAGGAATCGGTAAAGCAATAGCTTTTGAGCTCGCTCGAGAAGGAGTAAATGTTCTGATTAATGGACGTAATGATGAAGAGGTGGAACAAACCGTTCGTGAAATCAAGTCCACTTTTCCAAAGACCTCTCCGCAAAAGGCTACCGCTGATCTTGTGGATCTGGGGCAACGCCAAGCTTTATTCGAGAAATTTCCTGAAGTTGATATATTAATCAATAACATGGGGATATATGAAATCATGAGTTATGAAGACATAAATGATGAAGTGTGGGAGAAATATTTCCGTATTAATGTACTAGCTGCCAATGGCTTGTCTCAATTTTATTTACCTAAAATGGTGAAGAACAATGACGGGCGTATTATTTTCATCGCAAGTGAAGAAGCCCTTATGCCTTCAGGCCAGATGCCTCAGTATTGCATGACCAAGTCAATGCTGCTGTCATTATCCAAAAGTTTGTCCAAACTGACAGCAGGGACCGAGGTTACGATCAATACGATCCTGCCAGGTCCAACACTGTCTGAAAACGTACAAGAAATCATTGAGGGCATATACCCTGATGAGGCACTCACTTTCGAGGAAAAGGAGAAAGACTTTATGAAGAGTAATCTGCCACAGTCCGAATTACAGCGATTCATCAAGCCAAGTGAAATAGGCAGACTCGCTGCATTTGTATGCAGCCCATATGCTTCAGCCTTCAGAGGCTCTCCCATCCGGATGGACGGGGGTATGGTTCCCACCATATTTTAAAATTGTTCAGGATACAGGATAGGTATCCATAAGATGTCGCCAGCATTGGCGACTTTTTTATTTGTAAATGATCTATGCGAGGGCGTCAATCGAGTTTATAATACAGGTATGTTTTTCGAAAACGATTTCTATTCATTGGAAGCGATTACTTTTATCGATTATATGAATCTAAAAGGGGACACTATCATGATAGAAGCAATAAATCTGGAAGGCATATGGAAACTCCAACTTGATGAACATAAGGCGGAACGTGGTTTGAATTTCTCAGACGTTATTACATTGCCAAATACTACATCTCATGCGGCCAAGGGCAAGAAAAACGAGAATGTGTTAATCGGTGCGCTGACGGATGAGTACTTATTTGAGGGTTATGCCTGGTTTTCACGAGAGATTGAAATTCCCGAACACTTGGCTGGAAAATGTTGCTTCTTGCATCTGGAACGAACAAGAGTAACCACAGTTTGGATCGATGGGGTGGAATGCGGAACACAAAACAGTCTGAACACACCTCACCGTTACGAGATTGAGGCAGGGCTAACCGCTGGGACTCATACAATTACCATTCGAGTGGACAATACCAATTATCCAACCAAAGGGGGTCACCTTACATCCGAAGACACACAGACGAATTGGAACGGCATCACAGGGAAATTGGAACTTCAATTTTTCGAGCGTGTTTTCCTGGATAATGTTCAGGTCTATCCCGATCTTGCGACTCGATCTTTCGATATCAAGGCAGCACTTGTTGGTGACCTGCAAGAAGTACGAATCGTGGTTTCAGCTGTTGCAGTCAGTGCAGATCCGGTGTATACGACCGAGGAACAGATTTTCGCCCCGAATTCGCAGGAAATCCAGCTGACGTACAAGATTGGTGAAGATGCTATGTTATGGAGTGATGATGAACCTAACCTGTACCAACTTCACATTCAACTGCAAGATCAGGACGGCGAAGTGCTGGATTCCACCGAAGTATGGACGGGATTACGGGAATTCCGGGCTGCCGGAGACAAATTCACTATTAATGGTCGCAAAACGTTTCTTCGAGGCAAACATGACGGGCTGATCTTTCCGCTCACGGGATACGCGCCAACAGATGTGGATGAATGGGTTCGTATTCTCGCTATCTCCAAGTCCTACGGTATCAATCACTACCGTTTCCATACCTGTTGTCCTCCGGAGGCTGCTTTTATTGCAGCGGATCTGCTCGGCATCTACATGGAGCCTGAGCTTCCGTTCTGGGGAACCATTACGGATGAATCTTCGGATGGGCATAATCAAGCCGAGCAGGATTACTTGATTAGCGAAGGATTTGCGATGCTGCGTGCTTTTGGTAATCATCCTTCGTTTGTCATGATGTCCATGGGGAATGAACTATGGGGAAGCAAGGACAGATTGAATTCGATCCTGAAGGCATACAAAGCATATGATCATCGTCATCTATACACCGAAGGTTCGAATAACTTTCAGTTTGTGCCGGACATTCTGGAGGAAAGTGAATTCTTCTGCGGGGTTCGTTTCTCCAAAGAGCGCCTGTTCAGAGGTTCATATGCGATGTGTGATGCTCCGCTCGGTCACGTGCAGACCGACCTGCCAAATACATTGAAAGATTACGATTCAAACATTGTACCTGAGCAAGGCAGCGATGCTGACCCTTCTGGTCAGACTGGGGACAAAGAGATTCAGATTCAGTATGGGACAGGTTCCAAAACAGTGCAGGCCGAAGCTGGAAGTGACCAACTTGTCTCACACGTACCAATCATCTCGCATGAAATTGGACAGTACGCCACGTTTCCTAATTTCGAGGAGATCAACAAGTATACGGGTTCTCTCAAAGCCAAGAATTTCGAAGTGTTTCGAGAGCGTCTGAATGCCAACGGGCTGGGACATCTGGCGGAAGCATACTTCAGAGCCTCTGGTAAACTCGCGGTCGCATGTTACAAGGAAGAACTGGAAGCTGCTTTTCGTTCGAAGCAACTAGCCGGGTTCCAGCTGCTGGATCTTCAGGATTTCAGTGGTCAGGGAACGGCGCTGGTGGGTGTACTGGACGCATTCATGGATTCCAAAGGCATGATTACACCTGAGGAGTGGAGAACGTTTTGTTCCGACGCTGTGTTGTTGGCGAGATTCCCCAAATATAATTATCAAGCGGGTGAATTGTTCGAAGCACGCATTGAACTAAGTTACTTCCGCAGACAGGCATTGGACGGACGTCATCTGAAGTGGGAGCTACATGGTGAGGATTCCACCCTTACAGAAGGGAAAGCAGACCTGCCAGCGACCCATGGAGAACATTATGTGAATGTCGCGGATCTCAGCATTCGCATTCCTGAAGTCTCCAATATGACCAAAGTGGAGCTTAGACTGTCCATTCCGGGCACGGATATCCGTAAGTCTTACGACCTGTGGATCTACCCGAGACAGGAGGAAGTGGACCTGAGCGGTTTGAATCTATTTACCGAACTCTCGGAACAGGCGTTGGCGCTGCTTGAGCAGGGCGAGGATATTTTACTTTTCCCGAATCCCAATGAGCTTCAACACGCGATCCAAGGTTTCTATAGCACCGATTTCTGGTCTTACCCTATGTTCCGATCCATCTCGGAGAATATGAAAAGAGAAGTTCCTGTGGGCACAATGGGCTTGTTAATTCAACAGGATCATCCGGCCTTCGAACATTTTGTCACAGAGGAGCACTCAACTTATCCGTGGTGGAGCATCGTGTCCGAGTCGTCATCGATCATCTTGGATGAGTTGGATAAAGACTTGAATCCGATCGTGCAGACCATTGACAATTTTGAGCGAAACCACAAGCTCGGCCTGTTGATGGAGTGTCGGGTTCGGAAGGGGAGAGTGCTGATGGGAGCGCTGAATCTGGAGCGTCTGATGACTACATTGGAGGGCAGACAGTTGTTATACAGCTTCCAGCGTTATGTACAAAGTTCCGCTTACCAGCCAGTTGCACGTCTGGAAGTAGAGGAACTTCGCAAGTTGTTTAACTAAGATATAGGGAGAAGAAGTGTCAGGTTTCCCTTAATTATGCCAATGAGCCCCTTCCGCGAATGGAAGGGGCTATAAGACACGCAGATTGAACCGGTTCATTCTATCATTATGCGTTAAATGAACCTGCACTTTTTAGGATTACATTCCAATCTTTTTCTTCAAAAAGTATGTTGTCTTTCTCCTCTGTTACTCCGATCCGGACCTCAAGGATCACCATCCTGGTTTCAGCCAGAATAGAAAAGAGACTCTCCTTGGTAATCGCGAACTGATTGCCCATACTCACTTGCATGACCTTTCCGTTGACAAGCATTTGCCCACTGCCTGCAAGCACGGTCCATGCTCTACACCCAGTTCTATGCCAGTTCAACCCGATATGTTTGCCCGGTAGAACCGTTATGTTTAATGTGGTTACAGTTGTATTCTCATTGTCTAACGAACTCTCAATGACACGATAACTGCCCCAGGTTGCTTCACCATACATCGGTTTTAATGGCAAGTTACCCAATTGCGCTTTAATTTCATTTGAATTATTTTTGTTGGCAATGAGAATGCCATCCGGACTTGCGGCAGCGATAATACCTGGCACGCCAATGACTTGGATGGGGTAGGGAAGCTCGTTAATAATATAGGAATCGGAGGAAGAACCCGAGATTCCGCCATGTCCGATTACATGGGTATCTAACTGTGCGCACAGCGTATCCCAGCTTCCAATATCCTGCCATACTCCCTCATAAGGCAGGACTACGGCTCGCTGTGCCTTTTCTGCAACATGCTTGTCAAAACTCCGTTCAGGCAACGCTTCATACAGGGACGACAATTGATCATAATGAACCGGAAGCCCCATTTTTTTAATATGGGATATCATAAACGCGACAGTGAACGCGTACACACCGCAGTTCCATAGTGCCCCACGTTGTAGCAGCGTTTCAGCAATGGAGGCTTCGGGTTTTTCTATAAATTGTGTTATGGGCGCATAAGCATTACGTTCTTCCCCATCCGGCAGGATGTATCCATACTGTTCTGAAGCATGTGTAGGCCTTGTCCCAATTAAAGCGATATCGGCTTGAGAGTGTTTCAGTATATCCGGCAGTAATTGGAAGTTGCTGAAAAAATCTTCACCTGCGAACACATCAGCTGGCGCGATACAGATCACATCGTCATCTTTGGCCATTCGGAAGGATTGCAGATATAACGTCGCTAAGGCCGCCGCAGTAAAAGTGCCTCGTTTATAAGGTTCCCCAATGACTGGTATTTTGCCTTGAGTATGTCGTGCCGTAATATTAGCCTGATCTTGATGTGAAATAATGAGTGTTGAATCCGTTAGGGATGAACTGTCAAGCTGGCGGCATACTCTGCTGATCATGGATTCCCTACCTCCAGCGGGTGATGGAAGTATATCTATGAACAGCTTGGAGCGAAGCTCATTGGATAACGGCCAGAGCCTTTTGCCAGAGCCGCCGCACAGCATTACGATATGCATGGGCTTCCTCCTTAAGCTCAGGGAGCTTTACTATAGATTTTCCGTTTATGAAAGGAAAGAGAACGATATTTAAGAGCCAGATTGCGGATTTGTTGCTCTTTTAACGAAGAAGCGTTCACATTCAGACTTTTATTCTTGGAACTTCTAAGGACCATGCTGCCTGGGTTTTTCGTATACATAAAATTGGCATACGTTTCATATTCGGAGAAACCAAACTGTTTCTTCTTATTGATATTGGAGATGATCGCTTTGTACCATGGCAGCTTATGAACCGCTTCAATTTTCTGTTTTAAGGCAGCGAGTTTTGATTTGTCGAACAGCATATAATGGGTGACAAAAGAGCGGGGGCGCGGAGCTTTCATGCCTAACAACTTGCGGTAGGTATTGAAATATTCCGGCTGGCTCCAGTCACGGCAGTAAAAGACTGTTTTGCCTTCTACAAGAAATGAATGAGGTTTAATCAGTACGGTATCTGCATCCATGACTAGAAAGTACTTTGCCTTCACAATGGAATCTCCGTTCATTTTGAGCAACTGCTGATATAACCAGCCTGACCGATTCCATCGGGAGGACTGGTAGTGTATGTCGTTTTTGGTTATAGGCAGGACGGATCGCTCATTAACAAAAATGCAGTTTTTAAGGGAACAGAGTTTTCTGATCTTGGTGCTGACCGGAGAAACAATATATATGCTTCCAATGGGATGTTTTACATAACGGCGAATGTTATCGATGACGAGGGGTAGGGTAGCCAAATCTTTCTCGATCGCTGGTATAAGAACATCAATCTTAGGCGCATTGTTCAACCGGATTCCAGGCTGGACAGACATCTTCTCAACTCCTTGCACAAATCGTGATGACTCATTATATGGTATGTGTGCAAAAGTGTTTTGGTCAGGGCATGTGCAAATATACATTTTTACGAATAGGGGCTTTTGTTGAGGGTTCCTTTATCGGTATTACATATAATGCTTGCAGGATCTTGATCAAACAGCAGGCTTTGATGCGGTTGCTGAAGGGAGAGTTTACGACATGGGAGTTGATAAGTTGCAGCCGTTAAGAAGCAAGTGGTTAAAAACAAAATTGATCATTAATAATGAATTAATTAAACCGTTCATCCCCGACACACAGAAATATAACAAAACGAATCTGAAATCCATGATCAGCAAATATGGGATGGTCTATGTCAAACCCGAGAGAGGTACTTTCGGGATGGGTGTTATTAAGGCGGAGATGGAAAGTCAGCAACATTTTGTCTATCAGATAGAGCAAAAACGTCTGACGTTTGACAGTTTTGAATCGTTTTATAACAGTCTGACTCGTCTGGTGAATAAAAGAAGTTATCTGATTCAGAGAGGAATCCATCTGCTTAAGCACAATAACAGACCTTTTGACATCCGTGTCATGATACAGCTAAGCCCGACCAAACATTGGGAAGCCACCGGAATCATCGGGCGACTGGGTCATCCAAAGAAAATCGTAACCAATTATCATAGTGGTGGTACACCGATGGATATTCACAAGCTGCTAAAATCACATGCATCCACCAAACGCAGAAATGAACTGATTCAAGAAATGAATGAGCTTAGCCTGCGCATAGCTCGTCATATGAAAAAAAAGTACCCGCATCTTAAGCAAATCGGTGTAGATATCGGCCTTGACCACAGTCTGAAACCCTGGATTATTGAAGTGAATGTCAAACCTGACCCATATATATTCAATCAATTAAAGGACAAGACGATGTATCGCAAGGTAATACGATATTACCGTCATGCTGTGCCCAAAAAAACAAAATAACAGACCGGACTTTTCATAGGAATGCTGGAGAAGGTTACAAGCTCAAGAGTCGCCAATGTGGCGACTTTTTTTGTTGATCTGCGTTTTAGGGTCGGAATAATGCATTTCATCCCCATTCGACTCCGAAACCTATGCTAAAATAGTATATTCGAGAGTGAAATTCAGAGTCGATGTCGATGAAAGGCGGATGTTCCCCCATGTTCAATATTGCAATCTGTGATGATGAGGAGCAGCAACGAGAACGTGTGAAATCCATGCTGGTCTCCTTATCTCTAAAAACCAATTTTGATTTTCAAATTAGCCTATTCACATCTGGTGAACAATTGCTCTCACACTACAGAGAGGTTGGGGATACATTCAATATTCTCATCTTGGATGTGGAGATGGGCGGAATGAACGGGATTCAGACCGCTAAAGAGATCAGGAACATGAAGTTTCTGGATGTACAGATTATGTTTCTGACCAGTTACCCGGAATATATGGTGGAGAGCTTTGATGTCATCACCTTTCAATATCTGATCAAGCCAATCCAGCCGCAAGTTTTCGAGGAAAAGATGATTAAGCTGTGTCAATATTTTCAGGCATTGGACAAAAAGTATGTACTAATCAAATCAGACTATGATGAACTGTTGCTGAAATATGATGATATTCTCTGGATTGAGGTCGTCAAAAGTTTAACAATCAAGAACAAGTTGAATTTTGTAACACAGGAAAATGTACATGAGACCAAAGGCATTCTATCTAGTTATGCTACCGGTTTGAAAGACCATGGTTTTTTGCAGATCCATCGCTCGATTATCATTAACCTTATGCATGTTCAGAAGTTTTCCGGTACCCAAGTCATTATGTTGAATGGAACGGAACTGCCCATAGGTCGATCCAAGGTCAAAGAAATCAAGGATGCCTACACCAAATATATGATCATGAGGATTCAATGATATGGGTACCTATATGATCTTTTCCATCATTTTTGTGACCTTACTTATGGCATTTCAGGCGAATTTTTATTTTGATTCTGTGTTGGGCAAGTCCAGACGAAAGCCGCGCAGAGCGATCTATTTCATAGTATTTCTCATGTTGGGTTATTTTTATTTGGTCTCTTCCTTCTCTGATATCATTTCTACTGCTGTTGCTCTGCTGTTAATCTTCAGTCTGGCACAGTCCTATGAAGTGGAGTTTAAAATCAAGCTTGTTTTTACCATCCTGTATGCGGTTCTGATTACAATGGCAAATACGATAGCTGTATATATTCTCGGAGTTTTGGAATCCACAGAATTCATTTCATGGGAACAGTTCAACGGAGAAAACCACTGGATTCTCTCCAAGGTGATGCTGGTTGGTTGCAGTATCATGTTCATTGTTATTCAAATTGTACGTTTAGTGGCTAAACGCAGAAGTTTTGCCGTGCATTATCGTTATTATTTGCTGTTTCTCATCGTACCCATTATTACGATCTATCAGATCAATGTGGCCTCCATATATAGTGAAAAAAACATATTCTACGTCTTTTCCGTACTAGGCTCTCTATTTCTCAACGTGTTCATTGTATATGTATTCGATAATATGGTGGAAAAGGTACAGCTTGCGCATGAAAATACCCAGTTACAGCGTCAGATGGACTACCAGGATGCCAACTATGAGAAGACCGTTCACAGTTTCAAAAACATTAAATCCATCATCCATGATATCAATCAGCAATTTCTGTATATTGATGAATGTATCCAGCGTAACGAACTGGCAGCGGCAGGTGACCATATCAAGTCAACATTAAATACCATTGAAGGTGCGTACCAGCGGGTGAACTCCGGCAATCTGGTCATTGATGCACTCGTTACAAATACCTTGGCTATGGGGCAGGCAAACGGGATCAAAATCGACACCAAAATCCAGCTCCACTCACAACATATTCAGATCGATCGGTACGATCTGTGTGTGGTGCTGGGTAACATGCTCGATAACGCAATTGAGGCCTCCAAGAAGGTTAGACAGGCTGAGGATCGATATATCCTGATTGCCATTCACTCCACATCATCTACACTGGTCATCCAGATTATGAATCATGTGGAGCAACCGATCGTTGACTTGAAAAGTGACAAGCCCAATCCGGAGTACCATGGGATCGGTCTAACCAATATATCGCGAATGTGCGAGAAATATGGTGGACATATGAGTATTGAGCATCAGCATCGGAAATTTAACAACATGGTCGTGCTTCCGTTCCACACCGACAATCCCTGAACCTGCCGTTCAGGGGTTGTTTTTTTCCATTCAGGGTCCGTTTGCGTTTGATCAGTCTCTTCCCGGATATGATGAATTCATTCATAAGAACATTTGAGGGAGGACATAGGATGAAGAAACTAATTAGTCTTTTATGTACAGCGGTGCTTGTAATTACACCGCTGGCAGATGTCAGAGCAGAGGCGAATAACAGCGGTACGATTGAGGCACGGGCGGAGCAGATCGCCAAGGAGATGGTGCAAAACTACGGTGTCACCAGTGTGCAATATGCGATCATGGATGAAGGGGAATATATTTTATCAGATAGTGTCGGACTGCACGATAAGGCATCACAGAAGCCAATAGACAAGGATAGCATGTATGGCATAGGCTCGGTTAGCAAAATGGTTGTTACGACAGCCGCCATGAAGCTGGTTGATTCCGGTAAAATAGATCTGGATGAGCCACTTACTTCGTATATCAAGGACTTTAAAATGGCAGATGCGCGCTATACTCAAATCACACCGCGCATGTTGATGAATCATTCATCCGGTCTTTACGGTACACATTATGGAAACAGCATGTTGTTTGAAGATAATGACACCCGCAATCATGATGAGTTATTGCTCAAACTTCAGTCCGAAAAACTGAAATCCAAACCTGGCGCATACTCCGTCTACGCCAATGACGGTTTTCAATTGCTTGAAATCCTGGTTGAACGGGTGAGTGGATTAAGCTACAGCGAATATATCGTCAAGTTCATCAGCGAGCCGTTGAAGTTGGAATCAACGAAGACACCACTAGATTCCTTTGACAGAGCGCAATTATCCGAAACCTATTGGCCTACACTTGAGATGAAGATGCCTACCGAAAATGCAAACATTATCGGCACAGGCGGAGTGTACTCTACCGCAGAAGAATTGAGTCAATTCGGAGAGGTTTTAATGGGGAACAGACCGGATATTCTGTCCGAATCTGCTGTGAAGGCCATGCAATCTCATGAATATCGTAAGGGCATATGGGTATCTGATGAGCAAAATACGATCAATTATGGCTTGGGATGGGATTCGGTTGACCTTGCACCTTTCAGCGATTATGGGGTTACCGCGCTTGCCAAAGGCGGGGATACCATGTTGTACCACGCCGTGTTAATCACTATACCCGAACATGATATTTCAATGGCGGTTCTATCATCTGGCGGATCTTCCATCTACAATCAGATGTTTGCCAGCAAAGTGCTGCTGGAAGTTCTGGCGGATCAAGGCATCATCGACAAGGTTAAACCCGATCAGACCTTCTCGTCACCCGACAAAGTGAAGATGCCAACAGAATTAAGCGCGTACTCCGGTCTCTATGGTACGGTAGGAGAGACATTGGATATAACGATTAAGGATGGTGAGATGCAACTGCCAGACTTGTTGGGTGGAATTATTCCAGAGCAGAAATATGTGTACACAGGCGACGAACATTTTACAAGTGCGGATGGCAGTGTGAAAGCTAGTTTTGTGAAGGAACGTAATGACAAGGTATATGTTAAAGTTCAGGGTATGATTACGTTACCCGGCATAGGCCAAACGGTAATGAACACGTATGATTATCAAAAACTGGATCATAATGCGCTTGACGCAGCAACGAAAGAGAAATGGACAGCTCGTGACGGCTCGAAATATTACGCGTTGGATGAAAAAATAACATCGATTTTTTATCTGCTTCCATCGATGCTGATCAAGAACTTGTCTGTTGATGCCAAAAATGGCTATGCTAATGGCACGCAAATCATGGATGCAAACAACGCAGAGAATATCGCCGAGATTCCTGTAATGAACGGAAGAGACGCGTTTGATCTGCAATTTTACACAAAGAATGGCGCCGAGATTTTGCTCCAGGATGGGCAAGAATACATTGCCGAGGATGCGATTACTCCAATCTTTGGTGGAAAAAAAGGAATTACGACTATTCCGGCAAACGGTCAAGCCCGGTGGTATGCGATCGACGCCCGATCGGGTAACAAATCCATCACGGTGGATTCTCCCAAGACCGGAGGTTATGCAGTGTATAATGATAAAGGGGAAATGGTTGACTTCTCTGTAGCAACCAATCAGGAATCGACGAAACTCCCGAAAAGTGGTTTTATCGTTTTTGGTGGGGACTCCGGTGATGTATTCCAGATTCAACTAAAGTAAAGTAGAAACTTCATTAATGAGTCACGTTCGCAACTTATCTCCGAAAAAATACATTTATCAAGAAGTCGCCTAGTGGCGGCTTTTTTGATATTTTCTTTGAATAATTTAACAATCCCGTAACTATTTGGACCCATCACACGTTATGTTTATGTAGTTATATCTCAGGATTTTAATAACAGGAGGAATTCATTTACCATGGTCAATATACATAAACGTCAAATGAATAAGGAATGGAAAAAAAGAGCAGGAAGACCCATCATTGCAGGCATTACTGCCGGAATGCTGATGGTTCACGGCGTTATCGGCGTGTTGCCATCGCAGGCACATGCTGAAGCATCGGATGTATCCATCCGTAACTGGTATTCGTATCAACGAATCACTGTACCTGAACTGAAACCTTCTTGGACAGCAAAAGTAGATAACTATCTGAATATGAACGAGACGTATGTTGGAGTTAATGCCATCGCAGAAGAAGGAAAAGTATTCACGTTTGCTGGATCGAAGTTGATTGCACTCGATGCGACAACAGGTAAACGGCTGTGGACTTACGGCAAAGACCTGACTCCATATATTACCTATCAAAGCGGGATTCTCTACGGACTGACCATTGATCACAAGCCATATGCCTTGAATGCGAAGACAGGCAAAGCAAAATGGCAGTCAGGCACATCCACCTGGATTGATACGTATAACCGTACGGAAGCTCTGATTCCAACGGTGGATACCCTCTACGTGATTAAGGGGAGTACAACGTTTGCACTGGACATCCAGTCAGGCAAACTGCGCTGGGAAGCAGATGAACCATTAGGTGAAGGTAATGGTACTGAGTATTTGAGAGAATCTAATGGTGTGGTGCTGAGAACCTTTTTTGTCCAAGGGGCACTTACATCCTTACAGCTTAATGCATATGACAAGAAAACGGGCAAGAAGCTATGGGGTCATTTTGGTCAGGGGGAAGCTATTCAGATCAAAGATGGTCTTGTTTACTCAGCGGACTACTATTCTTCGATGTTGGAAAATGACGAGTCTTCACCAGAACGCAAATGGAAAGTTAATGCGTACAACTTGAAGACCGGTGTGTTAAAAGGAAGTCAGGAGTATAAGTGGACCATGCCGGGGGATCCACCGTATGTGAATGGGTATGGAGGGATATTTTCCAATAAAGACAAACTATACATTCTACAAGGGGATAAGATAGCGGAGTATTCGTTGACCTCAACCAAGCTGGGTCCCGCGCCACTTCGAACTTTTCAGCGCCCTTACGGAGAAAATATGGTGTGGCTTGGCATTACACAGGAAAGGTTGATCTTCAAAAACGGAAACACGGGAGAACTTACAGGCATCAAGCTGGCTAATAGTCAAGAGGTCCAGTGGCATGGTGATGCCCCCGTTTCTCAGATTGATGTTTACGGCAAAGGGATGTATCGAGCACAACGTAACGGCACACTGCTTGTCCTCAACATGATGTCGGGTCAGTCGGTCTTCCGCGTCTCCACCGGTGGAGATCTGCATAACACGACGTTAAAGACAAACGGAATGATCATCATCCAAACCGAAGGCAAACTTCTCGGCGTTAAGCTGCCAGCATCGCTGAAATAAGTGATTTAAGATGAAAAATATGTGAGAAGACTGGATTACGGCATAGCTTGCTTATAATCCGGTCTTTTTTTATTTTTGCGCATAAAACACTGCAAAGTCCAAGTATTTTTACATGCAATCTGCCACACGAAACCCCGCTTCCTCCAACCACATCAATTGATCCTCCAGCGTGGCATTGATATCCACCTTGCGTCTTTCGATCGATGCCGAGGTGTCTGTATCAAGGGTTCTTCCCTGACCCTAGGGAAATACCGATTATGGATAAACTCATAGGTTGGACCTATGGATTCCGAGTCTCTGCTATGGGTAATAACATGTAAGCACAGAATATAGACAGGGGGAATGAACCTGATGTTTCAACCACGTTCTATTATGATGAGTATCTCGTTAATCGTTATAGTTCTAACGCTTGCAGCTTGCTCTGGTAGTAATGAACCTTTGCCTAGCCCTCAACCATCAATGCCAGTAGGTGAACCTGCTCCAGCACCTTCAACAGAAAATGAACAACCATCTGAAACAGATGGAACAGAAGAAGCAAATGAAACGGAGCGTCCACAGACCTCAAGTTTTGAAATGTTGACCGCAGATGGCAATCAATCACTAGAGGCGACCTTGCAACAAGGAGAAGGATTTTCCTTGTACGTATTCGAGAAATTCACATTTGATGCTGCTCAAGGCCGTCTGTCACTGACTAGTAACGCTGACTATTATGTAGATATTGAACCACTGCCTTCGGATTATAATCTGGCAGAACTGGAGACAGCGGGTAAAGAAGAATTAGAAAAAGCCGGTAAGGTATCTGATTATAGTGGAGAACTGGTAGAACACCCGCTTGGTCATGCCGAGCTTTATCTTCAGGCCTCTGGTGAAGAAGGCATTAGCGATTATATGGTCTGGAAATCAGAAGAAGAGGAAGCATTTCTATTCCGTCTTCATAATCCAAAAGGAGAAGAGGCCTCTGATTTCGCCAGTCCGGTCCTTGTTTCGTTATCCACCGTTCAGGGTGATTCGTAACGTGGATGACTATAATCATTTCAACGAAAGTCGCCAACTGGCGGCTTTTTTTACTTTTGCAGATTGCACGGAGAAGTTGCAGGTGATGTATTCACTTCCATTTGACTTAGAGTACGCTCTAGGGTGTAGACTTTGAAAAAGTAGAAATATTACTAAGGAGATGAACAGAATGACACAGGAAAATAATACTAGAACTTTACAACTTAAAATGGACTCTGGCTTCAACCATAATAGTACAGCGGAGGATGTATTGAGGGATCTGGACTTGTCCGGACAGCTTGCTATTGTAACGGGTGGATATTCCGGCCTGGGGTTGGAGACGACACGTGCGCTTGTTAATGCGGGAGCCCGTGTAGTGGTGACTGCACGTCGTCCAGCGGTTGCGAAGGAAGCACTTTCGGGTCTGGAAGGTGTCGAAATAGATGAATTGGACCTCGCTGATTTATCCAGCGTTCGTGCTTTTGCGGAGCGGTTTCTGGCGAGTGATCGGAACATTGATATGCTGATTCTTAATGCGGGCATCATGGCTTGCCCGGAGACGCGGGTTGGTCCTGGCTGGGAAGCTCAATTTGCAACCAATCATCTGGGCCACTTTGCCCTGACTAATCTGTTATGGCCAGCACTTGCAAGTCAGGGGGGAGCACGTGTTGTTTCCTTGGCATCAGCGGGACATCATTTCTCACCGATTCGTTGGGATGACATCCAATTTGAACATGGATATGAGAAATTCCCTGCCTATGGACAGTCCAAAACAGCAACGATTTTATTCAGCGTTGAGCTGGATCGTCGAGGTGCAGAGCACGGCGTACGGGCTTTCTCAGTTCATCCAGGCGGAATTATGACACCACTACAGCGTCATATGCCAAAAGAGGAAATGATTGCTCTGGGCTGGATTGATGAATCTGGACAAGTGGCCAACCCTGCGTTCAAAACACCTGAGCAGGGGGCAGCGACGCAGGTCTGGGCAGCAACCTCTCCTCAGCTTGAGGGAAAAGGCGGTGTCTACTGCGAGGATTGTGACATCAGTGAAATGGCTCCAGAGGATGGAGGTTTCTATGGGGTCAAGAAGTATGCCATCGACCCTGAGCAAGCTATTCGTTTATGGGAGCTATCAGCCAAGCTGACTCAAACAGACATAGAATTCTCATAATCATGTAGTTGCGGCAACAGAGCAACAGCTTGCTTCCATGCAGGGACTCACGGAAAAGTTCAAAATCTAAAGAGAATGTGATTAATTATAATGAAAACAACATAATTTCAAACAAAATCTCCTATTTAGCATATAATAAAGAAGGAGCATCTCATTTTCGCGATGGTGCAATCATTTCTTTATGAATTCAGGGAGAGAAAATCATGAATATTTTTGAGCATCAGATACCTTTGGAAAAAGTGAAATTCAATGAACCACTAAAAAATCACACGTTTATTAAAATAGGTGGCAACGCAGATATTCTCATCCATCCAACAACGATAGACGAAATCACTAAAATCGTGGAAATTGCCAACTTACATCAGTTACCTCTGACGGTCATTGGAAAAGGCTCAAACGTCATTATTAAAGACGGGGGTATCCGGGGAGTAACGATTTCTCTTAGCCACTTTGATCAAATTAAAGTGAATGAGGAGAGCATGATTGCGCAAAGCGGCGTTGATATCATTGAGGTATCCAGACTTGCTTTGGGGCATAGCTTGACCGGTTTGGAGTTTGCTTGTGGCATTCCTGGCAGCACGGGGGGCGCACTTTACATGAATGCGGGTGCTTATGGCGGTCAGATCGCCGATGTTGTGGAACGTGCGACTGTGATCACCAAAGACGGCGCAGTGTTGGAGATTCCGCGAGAAGAGATGAAGTTTGGTTATCGAAATAGTCTCTTCAAGATGGATCACTATATCATACTGGAGGCCGAATTCGGGCTCAAAAAAGGAAACAAGGAAGATATTGCAAGCAAAATGAAGGAATTAACGTTCCTAAGAGAATCCAAGCAGCCGCTTGAATTCCCCTCTTGTGGAAGTGTATTTAAACGACCCGAAGGACATTTTGCCGGTAAACTGATTCAGGATTGTAACTTGCAGGGCACTCGCATCGGAGGTGCTGAAATCTCCATGAAGCATGCAGGTTTTATCGTAAATGTGGATCATGCTACTGCCCAGGATTATATGGATCTGATCCAATTTATTCAGAAGAAAGTATATGATACGTTCCAAGTTGAATTGGAAACCGAAGTAATCTTTCTGGGAGAATAGCTTCAATGAATGACTTGAAAGGTCGCCAATGGCGGCCTTTTTTGTTGTCCGAATTATATTTAAACAAGAACTAATATGCTAATTATGGTAATATCAGAGTGATTGTATTTAATATTTCATCGTTATCATAAGGAGTGTACATGGAGATAATCAAGCGTAACAGGAGAATTCTGCTAATCACTGCAATGGTAATTTTACTATCGCCCCTGTCAATCTTGGCATATATGTATATGAATGAACGAGCTGGCGGGCTAGCCGATCAACGGATATCCAAAGTTTGGGGATTGAATGAACCTATACATATTCCTATAGCGAACAGTCCTCAAGGGGCCGTTCAAGAATTTAGAGGTGAATCTTATACCTCCCAATTCATTCATCAGGAGGCTGTGGACGGGGGCATGATTTTGTTTACGCACAAAAAGGGTCGGGAAAACAACAGTAATCTTCAGATGGAGTATACCCGCAAGAACATTTTCGGATGGAAATGGGTATGGGGTGGAGGATATTCCATTAATGAATCAGTTGAATCCAAGTTTGCGTTGAATTATATGAGCATACCGAAATTGGAAAAAGTCTCGGCCCCGTTACCGATGTTATTTGGTGACATCATAGACTCCACTATCAAACGTGTAACTATTGAAATCAAGCAAAATGAAAAGCCCGAAACTTTCGATGCGAAGCTGGTTGAGGCAGGTGAGAACCAACAAATCTGGTATGCATTCCTGCCTTCATCAGCTACTCCTCCTTATACAATCAAAGCATATGATGAAAAGGAGAACCTCTTAATCAATAAAGACATTGAAGAGGCAGATGGCTTTGGCTCATTATTTATTGAATAATCTCAAATAGAACTCCAGTAAAAAACAGCGGCATTCGAAGACTTTAGGTACGAGTCTAAGATTGTTGCTGTTTTACGGTTAGAGAATAAATAGTTACCTGGACTTTGAATCATCTGCGGTTCGATTGGCCTTCACATATTTGAGCTGTGCAACGATGATGACACTGATGATGACCAGCAGGAACCACGAACTAATTTTGCTAAAGCTAACCAGTTGCCAGGCATCATGCTGATCAGGATATTTCCAGGCATTGAAAAATGTAGCGACGTTCTCAGCAGTCCAAATGAAGAATCCGACAATGATAAAAGCAAGCGATAAGGGCATTCGATAGGTCGTTGCTCGTACCCGGTAAATAATCCAGGTTTTCCAGAAGACAATAAATACAAGCGCCGTCAGCCACCAGCGGAAATCGGGCATAAAATGATGAGTGAAAAAGTTAATATAGATGGCTGCTCCGAGCAGCATCGAAGGTGCAAAACCAGGCCATCCGGTCATGTCCATTCGCAGTCTTCGCCACACCTGACACATAAAACTGGCTACACTTGCATACATGAATCCGCTATAAAGAGGGACACCCAGGATTTTGCTGTATGCTTGCTCAGGGTATGACCATGATCCCATCCATACTTTATAGATTTCTAGCACCAGGCCAATAATGTGAAATACACAGATGACCTTGATTTCATCCTTGGTTTCCAAGCCGCTTCGATACATCAGGTACTGCACAGCAAGCAATACGAGCAGAATAGCATCATATCGATGAAGGAAAGGAATAGGAATTACACTGGACAGGGCCAGTGTTCCAAAGATCGCTACGGGAAATATGCAGCTCATGGCCTGATGATAGCCAAAATGAAGTAGTTGTATTAGAGATTTCAAGTCGAGTTAAACTCCTTTCCAAACATGTTGGAGCAAGATGCATTTCAGATTTAAGGTTCTTCATCACGGGCGTTTTTGCCTACACTTCATAATATAGATATGATCCATGAATAAAAAGAGAAAAAACCACGCAAATCTGTTCTTGTTTTCAAACTGGAATCATCATGAGAGGGCTCTATGTGAGGTCGACAGGGTCACTCCATGTATATTCTCTTGTGGTTATGTTAAAATGAAATTTGTACAATTACATTAGATAAGGAGGCCGCTATGCAACCGATTAAACCTCAAGACATTCAGCTCCGGATCAATAATCTTGCTGATCAGGACTTATACGTACATCTAGAACTTACGTCAGGTGCTTACGCACAACATATGGACAGTACAAAACATCCAGCATCGGCATTCATTACTAATGCGGCCATACGATATACGCAGGGGTCCATTTCAGGTACAGGTCCATACCGTGTTGGTCTGAAAACAACGCAGGGATGGCTTTACGCCGAAGGACTTACACATATTGATGAGCAGGAACAAGAAAGACTGATTCTCGCCGGTCACGACAGCCAAGGTAAACTAGTTGTGGCGTTACAATTAAGCCGAGAGATGTTCTGATGAAAGCGGAGGATTGAATAGCCATGAATACTACACACAACGAGCATGAGCGCATCTTGGTGGTATATCCACATCCAGATGATGAAGCTTTCTCTGTATCGGGAACGTTAGCCAAATACATAGATGGCGGTGCCCATGTAACTTATGCTTGTCTAACACTTGGCGAGATGGGGCGCAATATGGGGATTCCTCCATTTGCCAACCGAGTGACATTGCCTGGCATCCGTAAACAGGAACTCATCGAAGCTTCTGAAGCGATTGGTATTCAGGACTTGAGAATGCTGGGTTTCCACGATAAAATGCTGGAGTTCGAAGATCCAGAGTTACTGGAAGACACCATCATGTCGCTACTTAAAGAGTTGAACCCTACGCTGGTCATAACGTTCTATCCGGGGTACAGTGTTCATCCCGATCATGATGCAACGGGAGCCGCTGTTATACGTACAATCACTAAACTTCCTGTGGATGAACGTCCGATTGTTCATTGCGTTGCGTTCGCTAATAATCAGGAACAGTACATTGGTAAACCGGATGTATTTGTTGACGTATCCGAATTTTTGGATCGAAAAATGGCGTCCATTCGTGCCCATCGTTCACAATTCCAGGCAGCAGAGCTTGTAGGAAATAGTGAGCTGAATAATGAAGAAATCAAAAAACGTTTTGGCAGAGAAACATTTTGGACCTATCCATTTGAATAATATATTACTTAGAAGTCGCCTATATGGCGGCTTTTTTTGATTTACATCACAATATCGACACAAAAATGTAGCGTCTATAGCCTAATTGAGCTATATGGAATAAATATCATTTTAAGTACACTATGATCAGGATTGTGATAACGCTTCATTTATTGCGTTGCTTCAATGGATGAGGAACATGGAGAGTTGATTTTAAGTGGAATGGAGGGATGGTGTGTACAACCAACGTATATTTTGGATTAACGTAAGACCCGTTGAATACATTGCCACAGCAATAAGCAACTGTAACAAGAAGCCGGAATTGCGCGGTTTGAATCATGAGTAATCCTTGGGCAGGCTTGGGTACATTCAACAGTTGTAAGAAAAGTCGGGTTACAGGTTTCATTTTTCTAATCGGAATGATGATGCTCCTACTATCCCTTCCGCACGGTGCAGTCATGGCCTCTTCCGGACATCGTGAGCTCATTCCCCTTCAGCCTATGATTGACCGTTCTGTACCTGGAGAAGTCATTGTACTTGCATCAGGTCGTTACTCTGGACCCGTGACGATTGACAAAAACATCACCATTCAGGGTGATCCTACGGTCATAGTTGTTAATGCGGAAGCCACCTCTACGATAATGATTCGCTCGGATGGGGTGAAACTGAGCGGTTTTACAATTGAACATGATACGAATGAACAGACTGCAGCGATTCAGGTTGAAGGGAAAAACAGTGAAATCACAGATCTGCACATTCAGACCCAAGGGTATGGGATGATCATCCGGAATTCGAGTCAGGCAACGATTCAGCGGAACAGCATTACGTGGGCCGGTTCCGATTCTGCTTCCAGTGGCCAGAAGGGCAATGGCATTGATCTGTACAACTCCCATGATAGCTTCATTGAAGCCAATGAGATCACCGGCATGAGGGATGGAATCTATCTGGAGAACAGTCGCAAGTCTATCGTGCAAAATAACAGGCTGTTACATACGAGGTACGGCATCCACTGTATGTACATTGACGGCTCTTCTGTCATGGATAATACCGGAGAAGAGAACATGACAGGTGCCATGATCATGGGCGTCAAGAATACGGTTATATCGGGCAATTCTTTTCGCAAACAGAGTACTAATGTTCATTCTCAAGGGATTCTGTTGTATGACGTGCATCAATCCTCAATTCACAACAATGTGGTGGAGGGTAATCGTGTCGGCATGAATATTGCAGAGTCATCGGGCAATGAGATCCATGACAATGCGGTGCTTCGGAATTTTGTTGGCATACAGCTTGTTCTGGCAGAAGCTAATGAGTTTACACGTAACCAATTGGTGTCTAATGTCATTGAAGCTTCGGCGCTGGATAGCCCGAATAATGTCCTGATGGAGAACTACTGGGACTCCTTTCAGGGGCTCGATCTGAATCGGGATGGGATCAGTGAAATATCCTATGCCATCAATCCTTTTTATGAGCAACTGGTCAGTCGAAATTCAGCGTATCAGCTCTTTTTCCAATCACCGGGTATGGTCTTTCTGAGTGAGTTGTTTACAGAAGGCAGAGAACAATGGACTACCGACAAATCGCCACGAATGAGCATGGATACGGAATCTGATCTGCACATGTCAGTAGAAAGTGCTACAGATTCCAATGTGGTGTGGTTGTTCGGGTTAATTCTGTTGGGTATGGCAACTTTTATAATCATCTATATGGGGGTATTACGAAAATGAACAAAAGCTTGAACAGAAGATGGACATTCCTCATGGTACTTATGTTTGGCATGGTGCTGTTAAGCGCTTGCGGAACAAAATACGCGGCATTGCCGATCAATGAAGACGTGGATATCTGTGCGATCTGTAAAATGCAGGTGAAGGACGATGCATATGCAACACAGCTCACTACGAAAGACGGCCAAAATTACAAGTTCGATGATATCGGCTGCATGAACCAGTGGAAAACAGAAAATGGCACGGATAACATCGGCATGGACTATGTACGTGACTATAATGACAAGGAATGGATTGAATACAGCAAAGCCACGTATGTATACGACGCTTCATTGCGTACACCTATGGCCTATGGAATTCTTAACTTTAAGGACAAGCCCTCGGCTGAAGCTTTCATTGCAGAGCAAGGTGTAGGAACCATTATGACCGCTGAGGATCTTGCCTCTCATGACTGGAAACAGAACACAGAGAATATGGACATGATGGGTGAACATGGGCATGATGAGCACGGACATGGTGAAGAAGGAGACGGTAATGAGATGCATCAGGAAGGTGAGATGAAAGAAGAGTCAGGCCACTAAGTATGACAATAGAAAATGGTGATCAATGATGTCAGATATGATACAGATTGCAAGACGAGAAGTGAAAATGGGATTTCGCAATCCTTGGGCGTATTCGTTTCTGATCCTTTTTTGCACATTTAGCTTAAGCTTGTTACTTCTGAATTCGCAGAATCTGGTTGAAGGATATTCGGGCACAACAGGTTCGATGTTGAATCTCATTCTTTACCTCTTACCATTAATGACGCTGTTCCTCGGTTCCTTCTCACTAACATCCGAAAAGGAAGACGGTAGCTGGCAACTGCTGTCCACGTATCCCATTGGCACGATGTCTTTTATTGTGGGCAAGTATCTTGGGCTGTCGATTGTTTTAATTACCATTGTTGCGTTTGGATACGGCCTGATGGGGGTTATTAGCGGAGTAATCGGGAATCCACTGGATGCCGTGACATATCTTCTCTTTCTGGCATTTTCTTGTGGACTGGTGTTGTTATTCCTGACGTTGGCGCTATTTATCGGTTCGTTGTCGCGCAATCGGTGGCAGGCGTTAACCATATCCGTGACCGTATGGTTTTTCGCAGTCATTGGATGGCCGACCTTATTGCTCTCTGTGCTGGGACTGATGCCTTATCTATGGGTGAAACCGCTGCTGATTATACTAACGCTCATCAATCCGGCCGAGCTGGTGCGATTGTTTGTAGTCATCAAACTGGGAGGCGGCTCCATTCTTGGACCAGAATATTATCGATGGGTGGAGTGGGTGCAACAACCAAGTGGCAGTTGGATCTTCATCGGGATATGCCTGTTCTGGATTGCCTTCTCTGTCCTGGCGGTATACGCGATCTGGGAGAGGGGGCGTTCTCATGGATAAAGTGGGACTCGAAGTGATGGGATTGTGCAAATCCATTAAAAAGCAACCAATTGTTGAGGATATCTCCTTTCGCATTACTTCAGGCCAAGTGCTTGCCCTCTGTGGAGGGAATGGTGCAGGAAAGAGCACGGTACTGCGTATTATCGCAGGAATTCTTCGGCCTACCTCCGGTGAGGTTGCGGTGAACAATGTGCGATGGTTGAAGGAGCGCAAGCGTTATTCAGAGCAGATTGGATATATGCCGGACGATTATCAATTTAATCAAGGACTGAGTGCGGAGGAAATGCTTCTGTTCTGGGCTTCTCTGAGGAAAGTTCCCAAGGAGAGAGTACAGGAAGTACTGACCATGGTAGGTTTGGAGGATCAAAAGAAAAACCGGGTTACGACCTTCTCCAAAGGCATGCGCCAACGTGTGTTATTCGCCCAGGCTGTGCTGTCGAAACCTCCACTGCTCATCATGGATGAGCCAACGAATGGATTGGACCCATTCTGGATGCAGGAATTAACTCAGCTGCTCAAGGGCATCAAACAGGAAGGCCACATGGTCGTGTTCTCGACCCATCAGCTGGAGATCGCAGACGATATTGCGGATCAGGTGATATTCATGAACCATGGACGTAATGTTGGAGAGGGCTCTACTCACGACTTTTGTGATCAATTCGGTTCGCTCCATGCAGCATTTCATCAAAGTCTTGGTTTAAAGTGAAGGTGAGTATATTGCAGAAAAAGAGTTTTAAAAGCAGACGTACACTTACAATTTTGATTGGTGTGATCGCATTGTTAGTAGGTACATGGGCCATTTTCGAAAATGTCTCGACACCCGAGTCTGAGCGAGGTAACGCCATTGAAGCTGGTGCCGTGGCTCCTGAGTTCACAGCGGTTAATTCAGCAGGCGAACAAGTCAAGCTGTCGGATTATCGGGGCAAAGCCGTGATGATTAACTTTTGGGCTTCATGGTGCACACCTTGTGTAAGGGAGATGCCGCTCGTTCACCAGATTGCTCAGGACTATCAGAACGACGTGGAAACCCTGTTTGTTAACGTGGGAGAATCGAAGGGTACGATTCGTGAGTTTATGGATAAGCAGGCATTTGATTTCCCGGTGATCATTGATGTGACGGGCAACATATCAGGTATGTATCGGATTACAGGTTTACCGGCAACGATGGTTATTGATAAGGACGGAGAGTTCCGTCATATATTGCTCGGTGAACTGACCGAAGATACACCGTTGCAGCAATGGTTGGAAGAGAGTATCTAGTTGTAAGCGCTGGATGGTGAGAAAAGGGGCAGGAACGCCAGAGATCGCCATGTTACAAGTGAAATGAATTTACGTTAAAAGTAGCCATATAAAAAGCCGGACACCCATTTAACGAAGGGGTGTCCGGCTTTACTTTTGAAGTTATGCTGCTTCGCAGCCGATTACAATACAGCAGCTGAAGCGTGATTGTTACGAGCGATTCTGGTTGCGTCAACCATGTTACGCAGAGAAGCTACCGTTTCTTCTTGTCCACGGGTTTTTAATCCGCAGTCCGGGTTAATCCAGAACAGCTTCGGATCAAGAACACGCAGAGCGCGTTCAATCATGCTGCTCATTTCATCCACACTTGGAACCCGTGGACTATGGATATCATATACGCCAAGACCGATACCAAGCTCATACGTATTTTCTTCAAAGCTATGAATCAGTTCACCGTGACTACGGGATGTCTCAATGGAGATAACATCCGCATCCATAGCTTCAATGGAATCAATCATGTCATGGAATTCGCAATAGCACATATGCGTATGGATTTGAGTCGTTTCATGCACCGTGCACGTGGAGATACGGAACGCTTTGACTGCCCAAGCCAGGTAATCGGCTTGTTCATTTTCTTTCAGCGGAAGCCCTTCACGAACAGCCGGCTCGTCAACCTGGATCATACCAATGCCTGCCTGTTCAAGTGCTTCGACTTCCTGTCTCAACGCATACGCCAATTGATAGGCAATCTGCTCACGAGCAATGTCTTCGCGTACGAATGACCAGTTCATGATGGTAATCGGGCCAGTCAGCATGCCTTTGACAGGACGCTCTGTCTGCGATTGGGCATATTTCGTTTCTTCCACTGTCATTTCACCCGTAAATGCAACATCACCGAAGATAATAGGTGGCTTCACACAACGTGAACCATATGATTGCACCCATCCAAACTGTGTAAAGGCAAAACCGGCAAGTTTCTCGCCAAAGAATTCAACCATGTCGGTACGCTCAAACTCACCATGTACCAATACGTCAATTCCGATCTCTTCCTGAATCTTAATCCAGATATCAATCTGCTCTCGGATGAAGGCAGCATACTGTTCGTTGTTCAACTCACCCTTGCGCCACAACTGACGTGCTTTTCTGACTTCGGCAGATTGTGGGAAACTACCAATCGTTGTTGTCGGGAAGAGTGGCAATTGCCATTTGGCCTGTTGAGCTTCATGACGCTCTGCAAAAGGACGGGAGCGCTCCGGCTGTTGAACACTGATGGAAGCAACGGCTTTCTGTACAGAGGTACGGTTTCGATCTTCGGATTGCTGAAGCACTTGAAGGGTAAGCTCTGCTTCGTCTATTTTGGCGGTAATCTCTGCACTTGGTGAAGATAAGGCTGTAGTCAAAAGAACAATCTCATCCAGCTTTTCATCTGCAAATGCAAGTGCATTTTTCAGTTCAGATGAAAGTTTTGCCTCACGGTCTGTGGTTACTGGCACATGCAGCAGGCTGCAAGATGATTGCACGATGATACGTTCAGGCGTCACGAACTCAGTTAATTCATTCAGCAAATTCAGTTTTGTCTGAAGGGAAGCTTTCCAGATCCCACGTCCATCAATAATACCTGCACCGAGCACTTTGTCTGCCGGGAAACCGGATGTCCGAATAGATTGTGTGTTACCAGAGAGTCCGTGTACAAAATCAAGTCCTACACCTTGAACTGGCAGTGCAACAATGTCGTTGTAGTTTTCAACAGATTCAAAGTACGTTTGCAGCATGATATTCAGGCCTGGAACGGCTGCTGCAAATGTTTCATATATTTTATTCAGACGCTGTACGTCTTCATCGCTTAATTTGGTTACCAGAATAGGTTCGTCGACCTGCACCCACTGAACGCCTTCGCTCGCAAGTTCTTGAAGCAATTGAGTGTAAAGTGGAAGCAAGCGGTCCAACCAAGCGTCTGTCTCGGATTTATCATAGCCTTTGGAGAGCTTCAGGAAGGTTAACGGTCCAACGATAACCGGCTTACCTTCAATGCCGAGTTTTTCTTTTGCTTCACGATAAGCGAGAAGTGGTTTGTTCTCCGTCAGAGTTGGGGAAGCCCCGTCCAGTTCAGGTACAATGTAGTGATAGTTCGTGTTGAACCATTTTGTCATTTCACTTGCTGCGGCATCTTTCGTTCCCCGTGCAATGCCATAATATACGGACAACGGAACGGAACCACCATCATAAGCAAAACGTTTAGGAATAATGCCAAACATCACGGCCGTATCCAAGATATGATCATAATAGCTAAAGTCATTAACTGGAATGATGTCGATTCCTTTTGCTTGTTGCTTGCGCAAATGATCGATGCGGATCTCTTGCAAACGTGCGTGAAATTCTGTTTCCTCCAGCTTACCTGCCCAGAACGCTTCCAACGCTTTCTTCCATTCCCGATCAGCACCAATACGCGGATATCCCAATACACTACTTTTTGTCATCGTTTAAAACCCCTCTGCTTTTATGTTACACAAAATTTATCACAGATCCGGAGTTATAATGTAATTCCATTAAATTATACCTAGTTATAGCCTGAGGCTATATCCAAAGGTGTATGCTACATAAGTTGAATTAACGAGTATTTACACTTGCCACTCCGATGACAGAATAACCTTCCACTCAGCTAAGCATAAATAATAGATCATAATCATATTTTGTATGCTTTTGCATTCACTCGGAATAATAGAAATTAAAAAAGGTTGATGAGTATGGGATTTCAAAAACGATTTTTTCACTTTATACTTGCAACAACATTAATGATAAATAGTGTTTCCCTATACACAGATGTTACATATGCAGATCCTGAGAGCATACAGGAGCATGACTATAAGGCAATAGCACTTACGATGCTCAACCCATACATTTACCGTGAGATTACCAACTATTATCAGGAAAATCATAAACCGGTCCCTAGCTATGGGTTATATGACATTCACGTATTGGAACTTAAAAGGCGTACACAAGGTGGTTATAATTTTCGAACGGTTCTGGAAGTCAGAACGTTCTATGGTCCACATAACCCGCCATATGGGAAAGAGATCATTACGTTTGAAATAGACACCACTAATGTTACAATGGTTAACTATGTTCATACGAATGATTGAAAGAAAGGAAGGCGGTATTTGTGAATCTGTATCATATCCAGTCCACCGTGCACGGAATCAACAGAGTAACATCCTTTTTGGAAGACAATTATATTGGTATTGCTTGGTCAGGTACAGGGGATCTGGAGCAAACGCCCCGGGAACTATGGAAGGAACTGTTGGTTCAACACTATCCCTTGGATGAAGCAGAATTGGCGAGCACACTCGCGACACTACATATGTTTGGTAACCTCATGCAGGATGGAGATTATGTATTAATTAGCGATGGTGAATGGACGTATGTTGGGGATATCGGGGATTATTATTACGACGATTCCGCTGGCACAGAAAACGACTTGATCTGTCACCGTCGGGGAGTTACATGGTTGGGTCGTATTCCTCTCGCTGAGCTGAATGACAGAGTGCAGGCACTGCAAAATGATTCAGCCATCCTTGCGAAATTTGAGTATCCTATATCACAAGCACAGCTGGATCGAGGTCTTGCAGTCAGCATAACAGCCGAAGCAACGAACTCTCTCTCAACAGGGGTAGATGAAGCCACGATTCAAACAGCTCTTCATGTGCTGAGAGAAGCGTTACACAGTGAAGAAGAAGAGCTGCGAATCCGTGCGGCTACAGCCATTTTGCAGTATGCCAAACAATAAATAAACCCATAACTATATAAATTGAACTAAACATTTACACAAAACGGAGAGGACAGAAAGAACCTGAAGAAGCGGAGCGTTCGCCTACAAGCTTTCTGCAAGAAGCTACATCGGTAGCATACTATTCGTTAGTTCATTTTATATAGCTCTGAGATCTGTTCATTTATATTCCTATGACTTAGTCCACCGTGATAACAAACCACAGATGAAATGTCGAGTTCGATATACTTTTTCAAAGAGATTCGAGCAGTCTCTGTATCCAGCGTAGTAGGTTCATGAATGCCTCCAAGCATGCCGTCTACACTGTACATTGAATCTCCGGCGATGAGCGTCTTGCTGTCCATCAAATATAGACTGATATGACCTGGCGTATGACCAGGTGTATGAATAACGCGAATTCCACCGCAAAACGGCAGTTCCTGACCATCAGTAACCGTTTCATCTACTTTTCCCATTGGAGGATGTTCAAGGTGACCATCTTTGAGAAGAGGGAGCTGCCCCTCAATATATGGTTTATCCAGCTCATGCGCATATATCTTGACTTGTGAGCCACACTCCTGCAAAATCTCGGGAAGACACCCGATATGGTCCATATCCTGATGCGTCAAAATCACTGCTTTAAGTTGGCTGATCGGCACACCAATCTTTTCGAGTGCGATACACAAATCGTCATATTGTCCAGGGAATCCGGTATCAATTAACACAACCATTTCTTCATCCCATATCAGAACAGGGTGAATTATATTCCCTTCAAAATCAAGCTGAAGCATCGTTATTCCCTTTGAAATTTCCATAATATCAGACCTCCGAGAGTTGAATTTCATATACATCGTTGCTCGTTATATTTCTTATGTAAACGAATAAAGACTGCAAAAAGATACGTTCGGTTGCTTATAGAAATATTCAATGAATGGGGGAATTGACGCTTGCTGTTGGGAATGATAATTTAGATATATCATTTAAACCAATAAGTCCAATAAGATAAAGGGGGTATGTGGAATGACACATATCGTGCATGTAGCAGCTGAAGATATTCGGAGCGAGGATTCGCTACTATTGATCAAGGAACTGAGTGAAGAACTCGGTTTGTTATATGGTGGTGATGGAACTGCAGGATTTCAACTGTCAGACGTTGAGGTGCCCCGTGCGGCTTTTATCGTTGCCAGGATCGACGGGTATCCGGTTGGTTGCGGAGCACTTAGACCCCTTGATGAAACATCTGTAGAAGTTAAACGCATGTATACACGCAATGGTTACCGCCGTAAGGGGATTGCCCAGGCTATATTGGCCGAGGCAGAGCGTCTTGCGAACGAACTTGGTTATACCAATCTGAAACTGCAAACAGGTCCATTGCAACCAGAAGCTGCAGCGCTGTATGAGCGTGTAGGGTATTATCGAATTCCTGTTTTCAGTGGCAATTGGGACAGAGTGTTGGCCTACCAGAAAGATCTGATACACGAAAAAGTATAATTCTACGAATCACAGCTTTTATTTGCTGAACGTACAGAGGAACACAAGATAAAAGTAAAAAAGTCGCCGATTGGCGACTTTTTGCATTTTAACATGCTGCATTTACTCCAATTATCTCATCTGAAAATATAGACAAAAGCGTTCAATCCATTGCGCTATTATTGATCGAAGGTTCCTGATGTTGGACACCCCATTCGCATAGTCCTTCCAAAACGGGCAATAACGTTTCAGCTTTGGCTGTCAGACGGTACTCGACTTTAGGAGGGACTTGGGGATACTCTTTCCGTTCGACCATACCATCTGCTTCTAATTCTTTGAGTTGTGAACTCAGCGTTTTATACGTGATAGCGCCGATCTGTCTTTTTAGTTCATTGAAACGGACAGGTGGGTTTTCTGCCAGAAGATACAAAATCACCATTTTCCATTTACCACCAATAACAGACAACGTATATCCAAAAGGGGTATCTTGAATGTTTTTAACTTTACCGTGGTATTCAGCCATACTCATCATTTACACTATCCTTCCGGGTAGTACCTATCATAAAAGACCGTACTATTTATTTGTTTGGGCTCAGTTTATACTAGCCTTACTTGGAAGTAAAGGAGATTTACGATGACTCAAAAAACAATACGTCTGCTTATGCCACAATGGCAAGGTGGAGATAATCCAAACTACTCATTTGGAGCGGAGCTGCTTGCATGGCTTGCACCTGACAATGATCAACCTCTCATTCATGTTCATGTTGAGGCTTATGATGGAACATCTCTGTTAAGCGAGAACGGGATAAAAGGCAGAGCACAGCTACTTCAGCAATTGCAGGCTGCCCGGCATATTATTCAAGCTCACCAGCCTGATCGCATTGTCATGTTTGGCGGTGACTGTTTGGTTGAACAAGCCCCGTTTGCTTATTTAAATGAACGATATGGCGGAGAACTTGGTTTGATATGGATTGATGCACATGGTGATATGGTTAGATACGAGGGCTATGACAACGGTCATACTTTACCGCTCGGAAACCTTCTTGGGGAAGGCGATCCGGAGTTTGCCAAACATGTGAGTGTCCCCTTGAAGCCCGAACATGTCTTCATGGCCGGGTTGACAACCCCCACGGAACAGGAAACCGATCTGATTCAAAGATTGGGTATCCGAACAGCTGGAACTGAAGAATTAACCCATGGCATGGATTCGATTAAGAAGTGGATTAAAGAGACTGGTATCAAACACCTGGCAATTCATCTTGATCTGGGTGTGCTTGATCCTAACATGTTCCGTTCATTGTTATTCGCTAAACCAGGGGAACCTTATGTTTTTTCACCAGCGGGAACCATGCAAATACCTCACTTGCTTCGTCTGATCAAAGAACTGTCTGAAGAAACAGATGTAGTTGGATTAGGGATAACTGAGCATATGCCGTGGGATGCCATTAACTTGAAGAATTTGCTTGGAGAAATACCTATCCTGAACCAGTGATATAGGTAATAAGTCGCCAGAATATATCAGAATACTGATATAAGGAGTCAAAATATAGGAAGATTACATATAGAAATATCAATATTATTATATGGGTGGTTCGACGAGAATCAGAAATTAAACAAACTGAGGAGAGACACCCAGATGGTCACGTTATTGTTAATCATTATTTATCTCGCATTTATAGGGCTGGGATTACCTGATGCTTTACTTGGCAGTGCCTGGTCCGTTATGAAAAACGATATACATGCGACAACAGAGATGGCTGGTTACATATCGCTAATCATTTCATTTAGTACAGTAGTTTCAAGTCTGTCCGCCAGCCGATTGTTACACCGGTTCGGAACGGGTAAAGTCACATTATTCAGTATCCTCTCAACAACGATCGCGCTGTTGGGATTCTCATTCTCTGAGAATTTTGTGTTTTTACTGATTCTGGCGATCCCTCTCGGCTTAGGTGCAGGTTCGGTGGATGCGGCACTAAGTAATTATGTAGCCTTGCATTTCAAGGCCAAGCATATGAACTGGTTGCATTGTTTCTGGGGAATTGGCGCAGTGACAGGCCCACTCGTTATGGCATATTGGCTGAATCAAGCAAACAACTGGCGTGCAGGATACGTTACTGTGGCGTTGATTTTGCTTGGGATCGTGGTGGTCTTATTATCAACTTTGTCTCTATGGAAGATTTTTGAGAAGGGAAGAGTAGAGGGTTCAGGCGATGAGAAGAAACGCGTAAGCAACCGTGAGGCCATACGTATCCCCGGCGTGAAAATGTCGATGATTGCGATGCTCTGTTACAACGGTTCCGAAACTGCTGCCGGTCTGTGGATGGCTTCTTTCTTCATTGTTAGCAAAGGAGTTTCTCCAGGTACTGCCGCAGCACTATCCTCTCTATTTTTCATTGGCATTATCTTGGGACGTGTAATCTCAGGTTTTCTTTCGACTCATGTAACCAGCAAAAATCTCATTAGATTTGGTGGAATCGTTGGATGTTTCGGATTAGTTATCCTGGTTATGCCGATTCCTTACTGGATTGCCGCAGGGGCTTTATTTATTGTAGGATTGGGCGGAGCACCGATCTATCCGAGTATTGTTCATGCGACACCGGAACGCTTCGGTGAGAAGGCATCCCCAAGTGTAATTGGACTCGAAATGGCCAGTGCCTATACAGGTTCAACACTCATCCCGTTAGGTATGGGACTTATAGCCAGCCAATGGGGAATGTCCATGGTACCCCTGATCCTGCTGATTCTGTTCAGTGTTATGTTCGCGGCTACAGAGCTGGTTAACAGAAGCAACAAGGCTACGCGCCTGACCGTCTAGCTCTTGCTATAGGTCATTAAGGTTCTGCCACTATACAACAAAGGAACAACCATCGCTGGTTGTTCCTTTTGGTGTGTGGACTATTTTTTACAAGAAGATCAGTAACAATGTTCCTGCGGCAAAACAGTAATACGAAAAGTATTTCAGATTGCCTTTGGCCATAATGCCCATAAACCATCTCATGGAGAAATACGTGACGAAGAGCGTCGTGATGAATGCGATCAGATAAGGGATAGCCAGTTGTGATCGATTCGGATCATTGGCAATGTCAGATACCCCCATGATAAGTCCGCCAATACTGATGGGAATGTACAGCATAAAGGAGAACTTCAAAGCTGTTTCCTGTTTCATGCCAACAGCGATGGACGCAATTACAGTTGCCCCTGAGCGGCTAATCCCCGGAATAAGAGCGACCGCCTGAGCCAGACCTACCAACAATGCATCTTTCGTAGACAGATCACCGTCTTGCTTGCGACCACGAAGATTACGAATAAGCCACAAGGCAACCCCGGTGATTAATAGCGCGATGGAAACGGTATATACGGATGAGAAGATTTCTTCAATCCGGTCCTTGAACAGGACTGCAACGACAGCAGCAGGGATCGTACCAATAATTATGTATAAGCAAAACATGAAGTCTGCTCGATATTCTTCTTTACGAGTACGCAGGTAACCTAATGCACCAATAATCAACTTTTTGATATCTTCCCGGAAAATAAAAATAATAGCGATAAGTGATGCTGTGTTTGTTAAAATCTCAAATGACAATCCATTCTGCTTGATGCCCATAAGTTTCTGGGCGATGATTAGATGACCGCTTGAGGAGACGGGGATTGGCTCCGTCGCACCTTGAACAATACCTAAAAACAAATACTTTAACCACAATATAATCTCTTCCATGTTGTCCTCCTTGATTACGTTTCATTGGCTTTTCAAAACTCTCTTTTTTAAAAAAAGTGAATGGTTTACTCTATTGATGATAGCTGTTTAACTTGGTGACTTGCAAGTTAGAGTTCATAGAGGGGGTGAAGTAAACATAGCTTGTCAAATCCTGCATAGCATGATATCGTTGATAACGATTATCAATATCAACGAAAAGGTGGGTTTATTTTGCGTAAACAGATAAAATCAATATGGATCATGATGGCACTTATCTTGCTGATTGTACTTAGTGCATGTGGTCAGTCTGCTACGACCAATAGTACAAATGGGGACAGCACGAATGCGGCTACGGAGACAGAAACCAAGACGGACTCGGATTCAGCTTCTTCCGCTGAATCAACGGCAACTGCCGAAGAGGAACTTGTTACATATCAATCGGATGCAGGCGAAGTACAGGTACCGAAGAATCCTAAGCGTATTATTGATTTGACATCATTTTCGACAGGCTACTTTGTTGCCTTGGATGCACCGGTAGTCGGCGCTTTATCAGGAGCGATGAACAACAAATATATCAAGGATCAACTTGCAGCAGCGGGCACCAGTGATCTGGGTCAAGAGCCTACACCAGAGAAACTAATCAGTTTAAAACCTGATTTATTTATCGTGTACACTGGAACAGAGGGCATCGACAAGCTGGAGCAGATTGCGCCTGTTGTACAGATTGCATATGGTAAGCGCAATTTCAAGGATCTAATGCTTGAAATGGGTAAGCTCACCAATAGAGAAGACGCAGCGAAAGCTTGGAATGCTAAATGGGAAGCGAAGATCAACGAACTGAAGCCCAAGGTTCAGGAAGCTGTAGGCGATCGTACTGTTTCCATACTGAATCCATACGCCAAAGGATTATTTGTATTCGGTCATAACTATGGTCGAGGTGGTGAAATTATTTACGGGGAGTTTGATCTCAAGGCACCAGCCAAGGCCCAAGCTGAAGCGATTGACAGCGGAACTGGATGGGCTTCAATCTCCATGGAACTATTACCGGAGTATGCGGGGGATATCATCTTCACCAGCCCGTGGTCGGGAGATACAACCGATCCCAAGATCGTATATGACAATACATTATGGAAGAACTTGCCTGCGGTGAAGGCAAATCATGTGTTCCAGCTTGATCCAACTTCAGACTCGTACAACGATCCGTTAACGTTGGAAGGTCAGCTTCAATTTATTTCCGATAGCCTGCTTACCGCGAAGTAAGATTAGACTGCATAAATGGTAATACTGGAGCATTTCTAAACGTCGGTACAAGACGGGGAAATGCTCTTCTTATGAGCTTAGGATGTTATATACGTCGAACTTGGATGGGTTTTGACCAATGTAATTAAGCTTGATACAATAGGATAACAGCTGATGAAAATTAAATATCAAGTGGGGTGATCTAGATTGCAGCAAAAGAGTGAACGTTTGAATGTTTGGTTGGCTTTCTCTAACATTCATACCCATCTGAACGAGAAGCTGGAACAAGCTCTGCTTCAACAATATGACTTATCTTTGAAGGAATTTTATGTGTTAAACTTCATATATAATGCGGAGGGTAAGGAATTACGCCTACAGCAACTTCAAGAACTAGTAGGCTTGAGCCAAAGTGCTACTTCCAGGCTCGTCGTTAGGATGGAAGCCAAAGACTGTGGGGCTCTGGAAAGACATGCATGTGAAGATGACCGACGTGGCATTTACACTCGTATTACGGAGCTTGGAGAGAAAAAATACAAGAAAGCACTTCAAACGTTTAATCAGGTCTTGCAAACTGAATTGGAACAGGATGGATTTGAGACTCGATTAGAGAACCTCACTAAAGAATTGTTCTAAGGCTAGGGGAAATATAGGGTAATGTAGTCATTTACCCTATAAGAAGACTTGACACTCATTAATATATCCGTTAAATTAAATGCATGCGCATGAATTTAATATGGGTGCGGTGATTTTGTATAAAGGAGGTATTGAACATGAAGGTGTTCGTCGTGGGATCAAATGGACAGATTGGTCAACAGCTTATTCATCTTTTGAAGAATAGTGAAGAACACACCGTTCTTGCCATGGTACGAAAACAAGAACAGGTAGATTCATTTGCAGCACAGGGTGTGGAAACGGTGCTTGCCGACTTGGAAGGTACGGTTGACTCACTTGTAGCTGCTGCAACGGGTTGTGATGCCATTGTATTTGCGGCTGGTTCTGGCGGTACAACGGGATATGATAAAACACTCCTGATTGATCTGGATGGTGCCGGGAAAACCATTGAAGCGGCTCAAAAAGCGGGTATTGATCGATTTATCATGGTGAGTGCGATCCAAGCCAATAATCGTGAGAACTGGCATGATAACATCCTTCCATATTATGCAGCGAAACACTATGCTGATAAATTGTTAGAGATCAGTGGATTAACATATACCATTATACGTCCAGGGATTCTAATGAATGAACCGGGAACAGGTAAAGTTACTGTTGCTGAGAATATAACAACCGGTAACATAGCTCGTGAAGATGTAGCTCATGTGATTTTGGCCAGTTTGAGTGAGAAGAATACCTACAAGCGTTCATTTGATCTAATCGCTGGTGAGGATACAATATCTGAGGCATTGAGTGGGCTCTGATCCGAAACAAAATTTTCGACGATATCTGATGAGTTAAGAGAGGGCTATACAATGATTATGTTGATGCTTTTGACCTTCATATTAGGTATCTTCATCGTTGTACGTCAATTTTGGCCAGTGCGCAATCTTGAATATATAGATTATCAAGTATTTCTCAGACAAGAGCGTGATTTTCGGCAGTATAAAGTGATTGATATTCGAGATGCGACGGATTATATGGCTAATCCTACTCCGGATACGATTAACATCTCATTGAGGCGTCTTGCTTTCACATGGGAAAAATACCTTCTTCGAGAAGATAACGTAATTATAATGTCACCTGGTATGCTTCAATCCAAAAAGGCTGTTCGTATTTTGCGAAAGCATGGATTTGAATGTCTTTATGTGATGAAGTAAAAGATATATATGAGTTCCTAATCATACGGAGTTATTAGTCGTAGGCATTAATTCGATGCTTGCGCATGCATTTTATTATTCATGATTCATGAAAAGGGGAGTTTTATTTTGATGACAGATTTGTTTAGTCCATATTCTTTTAAAAGCCTAGAGCTTAAAAACCGTGTTGTAATGGCTCCAATGTGCCAATATTCAGTTGAGCAAAAAGATGGTATTGCAACTGATTGGCATTATATGCACTACGTTAGTCGTGCTGTAGGAGGAACAGGTCTCATTATCATTGAAATGACAGATGTGGAACCGGATGGCCGGATCTCAGATTATGATCTTGGGTTATGGTCAGATGAACAGATCCCAGCTCTGAAGCGGATCGTAGATGCGTGTCACAGTTATGGGGCCAAGGTTGGCATTCAGATTGCTCATGCGGGCCGCAAAGCAGAAGATGCCGAAGTTCCAGTTGCTCCGTCCGCGATCGCCTTTGATGAGAATTCCAAGCAACCTCGAGCGCTTACAACGGACGAAGTAAAAGGAATGGTTGAAAAATTCCGGAGTGCTGTAGCTCGTGCTGTAAAAGCTGGTTTTGATGCGATTGAGCTTCATGGTGCACATGGTTACTTAATTCATCAATTCCATTCTCCACTAACAAACAAGCGAGAAGACGAATATGGTCAAGATTTAACGTTATTTGGCCGGGAGATCATTCAGGCTGCAAAGGCAGAGATGCCCGAAGATATGCCTTTGATGATGCGTATTTCGGCTAAGGAATACGTCGAAGGTGGCTATGGCATTAACGAAAGTTCCGAGTTTGCCAAGGCATATAAAGAGGCAGGCGTTGACGTATTTGACATCTCATCTGGTGGCGAGGGACCTATTGCTGCATGGGGCAGACCAGGAACTCACGCAGCTTATCAAGTGCCTCTCGCTAAAGCAATCAAAGAGACTCTTGATGTGCCCGTGATCGCTGTTGGAAGACTCGATGATCCTACGTTGGCGAATGCAGTCATCGGAAATGAAGAAGCCGATCTCGTTGCAGTCGGCAGAGGTCTGTTAAGAAATCCTTACTGGGCCTTGGAAGCTGCGACTGCTTTGCGCAAGACAACGGACGTTCCAAAACAATATACAACTGGTTTTTAATGTATTAATAATTTAACGATTAAATGATCTTCATTAATACAGAAATAAGAAAGGACTCCTCTAATAAAACAGAAGGAGTCCTTTTTGAGGTTAAACTAGACAAGGTAAAGGAACGATATCAGCCAGTAACCAGTCAAGAGATGGTAGTCGGCTCATCGCTTCCGCCTCTCAAGCGTTTAATATCTTCTCTGGGCGGAAATCCGAACATGCGAGAATATTCACGGCTGAATTGGGAAGGGCTCTCGTAACCTACCTGAAATGCTACATCTGCTGCATCGGTGGACTTGGATAATAACAAGCGGCGCGCTTCTTGCAGCCTCAATTGTTTTTGAAACTGAATCGGACTCATGGCAGTCACTTCTTTAAAGTGTCTGTGCAGTGAGGCAGTGCTCATATTTGCCAAATCCGCCAATTCCTCAACCCGAAAATTCCGCTCAGAATGATTCATAATATATTCAATAACGTTTCTGATTCGATAGGTATGGCTGCCTTCCATGGTAGCTTGTTCTAGTGCAATCCCATGTGGGCCTTTCAGAACTTTATAGAGAATTTCCTTTTTGAACAAAGGTGCGAGCAGCGGGATATCTTCCGAATGATCCTCCAACAAACGGGCTAACCTGAAGACTGCATCCAGCAGAGACGGCTCAGCTTGGCTGACAAACATGGCACGTCTCGTTGTTTTCCGCGGTCTTGCTGGGAAATCGGAATGGTTCAATACCTCCAGAATCTCACTGGATGTGAATTCAAGTTTCAGGGCCAGATAGGGAGCCTCAGACGAGGCTTGAATTACTTGTCCACTAACCGGCAAGTCAACGGTTGCCACGATATAACTTCCTGGACCATACCGGAAACGATCCTGTCCCAGCAGGACCTCTTTCTCACCCTGAACGATAATGCAAAAGGATGGTTCATTCACTCTAAATATAGGTTCAGTAACAATCGATTCACGGATTAGAAATAATGAAGGGATTGCCGTAGGATGTACCCCATCCTTGTCAGAATAACGATCAATGAGTGTGGCTAATTCGTTTTGTTGTTCATGTATTTGATCAGACATGCAAAGTTCTCCTTTTTTCCTCACAACATAATAATCACATTCTATCTTATATTGACCGAAGGCGGTAGAAAACGGATAGGAATAGGCAAACATTTGATGTGAATGGATAAGACATTCTGATTGCTGGTTACATAATCACAAGTACACAGGTCATGATATACAACAAGTACAGAAGATATACACTTACGGTTCAGCTAATACATGATCAGATGAGAATGAGAAGGGTATCTGCATCTTTTATTTACTGATCGTTCCCGATGTGTTAGATTGATTTTGGGAGGGAAGTCGAATGGCTAGAAGTAAAGAGTTTGAAGTGAATGAAGTATTGGATAAAGCAATGAAGATCTTCTGGGAACAAGGTTACGAGAAAACGTCGATGAGTGACCTGGTTGAGCATATGGGAATTCATCGCAGAAGTATATATGATACATTTGACGACAAACATTCGCTGTTTTTGCAGGCAATGGATCGTTACAGAGGTAAGGTCAGCACCACATTACTTGCAGAAATCAAGGCATCCAAGACGGCAGTGGAAGCACTGCATAAAATCTTCGAAGTTATGATCAGTGAAGCAGAGGATACGCCATCGGGATGCTTGATCGTGAACTCCGCCGTAGAGCTTGGTACACGCGATCCGGACGTGGATACACGATCTCTTGATTCATTTAATGAAGCAGAGCAAATGTTTGAGCAAATCATTCAATGGGGGCAGCGGGAGGGAGAATTCTCTTCTGATCATGATGCGAAGGAAATGGCAGAGTACCTGCACAATATTTCTGTCGGCATCAGAGCCATGGCAAGAACCTCGACGGAAAAAGAAAAACTAAACCGTATTATCAATGTAACGATGAAACTTTTGGAAAAATGATGAGTAGAGACATACCCAAAAAAGTAGCTTGAAATCCGTTAGAGGACTTCAAGCTACTTTTTTGTGCGCTAATTTTAGAAAATAGAAAGTATGAACCATTAATTGGTGATGGCATTTTCCATCGGTTTAATTTTGTGAATCTCTTCGGTCCCAGCCTCCAAAGCTGTTTCGTAGTAGGAGCGTTTGTGCTCGATGACTTCCATGGTTCTTCTTAGTTCCTCCATTTGTGCTTCCACAATAGCTTTTCGCTCCGTAAACATGTCATATCTTTGCTTCAGCGAGGAGTCCCCCTCAGAGCACCATTCAATAAAGTCCTTAATGTCTTTAATAGGCATGCCGGTCAGCTTCAGACATTGGATGATCTTTAAAAAGTCAATGTCGGAGTCTTTGAACAAACGTGTTCCACTCGTGGTACGTTCCACAAAAGGCATGAGTCCTTCCTTGTCGTAGTAACGCAATGTATATACCGTAAGGTCTAATTTTTTGGCAACTTCACCGATTGAATAGGTCATTTTCATAAAATTCCTTTCTACTGGGGGTAGACTTCGAGTTAACTCTAGGATGATCCGAGTGAATTCTACCATGTTGGATTACTGGATGTCAAAGTACGTTGGAGATAAAAAAAATAAGATAAACATTTGACCTAGAGTTAACTAGAGGGAGTAAGATTATTTTGAACTTTAAATTACTAGGAGGTTATCCCATTGATTATAGCTAAAGCCAGAGCCGTTGACGGACCAGACCAACAATTCAGAAGTGCTGAAATTAAACGACGTGATCTGGATACTAATGATGTATTAATTGAGATTAAATATGCTGGTATCTGCCATTCTGACATCCATACTGCCCACGGTGAATGGGGCCCTGTGAATTATCCACTTGTTCCTGGACACGAGATTGCCGGGATTGTAACCGATGTAGGAACAGGGGTCTCCAAATATAAAGTCGGTGATCGAGTAGGAGTCGGATGTATGGTTGACTCTTGTGGCGAGTGTGATAACTGCCGCAAAGGTGAAGAGCAATACTGTCTCAAAGGAAATATTCCTACTTACGCTGGTGTAGACAAATACGGTGAGCCTACGCAAGGTGGATATTCAACTCACATTGTTGTCGTAGAGGATTTCATCGTGCGCATCCCTGATAACATTGCACTTGATGCTGCTGCACCTTTGCTGTGTGCCGGTATTACGACGTATTCACCACTTCATCACTGGGGAGCTGGCCCAGGTAAGAAGGTTGCCGTTGTAGGTATGGGTGGTCTAGGTCATATGGCTGTCAAAATTGCACATGCGATGGGTGCGGAAGTAACGGTTCTCTCCCAATCCTTGAGCAAAAAAGAAGATGGACTACAATTTGGTGCAGATCACTACTTTGCCACCAGCGAGCCGGAAACATTCGAGAAACTTGCAGGCACATTTGATCTGATGATTAACACGGTAAGTGCGAATATTGACATTAACGCTTATTTCTCACTGCTCACACTGGATGGTACACTCGTGAACGTGGGTGCTCCTGCAGAGCCTTTAGCTGTTAACGTATTCTCACTCATCGGCCATCGCCGTTCATTCGCGGGTTCCATGATTGGTGGCATTCGTGAGACACAGGAAATGCTTGATTTCTGTGCAGAACATGATATTGCACCTAACATTGAGGTCATCTCCGCCGATCAGATTGACGAAGCATACAAACGTGTACTGGCTTCCGACGTGAAATATCGCTTTGTTATTGATATCAGCACCATGTAATTGTGAAGTGTGCAATAGTGATAGTTAAAGATAGTAGAAAGCAGCCGCCGCCAAGGTCAGCTGCTTTTTGCTTTTCAGTTTGTTAATTGCTGATCATTCTACAACCCGTGCTCTTTTCGCAACGAACAGAAGATACCTGCGTCTAATAACTAGTGAAGTAAACATGAAGGGAGTGGAATGAGAAAGATGACAGTATCATTTTCACATCAGCCGGAAGGGTACGAATGTCCATTTTGTCGTATTTGGGGTATCGAGCGACCTGATCAGGGAACAAAACAAAGGGATATCATCTATCAAAATGAAAAGGTAACGGCATTTATAGCGGGCAAATGGTGGCCAAACAATAAAGGACATGTTCTTACTGTTCCGAATCAACATTTCGAGAACATCTTTGAACTCCCTGCGGATTACGCTGTTGAGATTCACCGTGCGGCTCAGCTTACAGCATTTGCAATGAAAAGTACATATGGATGTGATGGGATTTCGACACGGCAACATAATGAACCTGCTGGTAATCAAGATGTGTGGCATTATCATCTCCATGTTTACCCCAGATACGTGAACGATCAACTTTATCTGACAAATGGTTCCCAGTCCGATCCAGATGAACGCTCGCTCTATGCGGATAAGTTGCGTTCTTGGATAAAGGAAAACATTTAAGGTCTAGAAGGAGATGAATCTGAGACCCTATGTTATATTTGATCAGAAGTAGCTACATTAGGATATTCTTTGTAACGAAAAAATCATAAGATAAGAGAAGGGCTGTGCCAGTATTGAAAGGTAAGATATCTAAAAGGTTGATAGCAATTTTCGTAGTTTTCACATTGTATTTAGGCAGCACAGATCAGATGTATGCAGAATTTACCGAGTTAAGCTTAGAGGAGCACGGAGGGCTACAGCAGGAATGGGTACATACTTTTCCTAAAGAAATTGATTATCTGAGCTTTGAATTAGGTCACACTCCACAAGACCATATTAATCGTGCTGCTCAGCTTGTTATGTTAAACCCCGCCACTGTGTCTGGTAATAACTTTAGCCTATATACGATAAATATTAAGACAGGGAAACTTGCCTGGACGTATGACATTAAAAATAAAGTGAAAAACTTTTATCCGTTGAATCATACATGGTTTTATAACGAGAGCGGTAATATATTTTATCAGTATTCTACAAATCACGGGAAAACGTTCAACATTCTTAGTTTGGATGCAAAAGGAAAGCGTTTATTCGAAAAGAAGGATTTAAGTTTCTCAAATATCTATCCGTATAAAAATGGAATTGTTCTGCAACAAACGGATAGTCTTAAAAATCAATCCCGTTTTATCACACTAAATTCCAAAGGAATAACGACAAGCGAGACTGTGTTAGGTTATAAAACTGAAGTACTGACTTCTGGTTATGTACTCCATTTTGTAGGTGAGAATAAAATCGAGGTTTTTAAAGATGTAAACTCTTTGAAAAAGCCGTTATTTACGATTAACTCCAAAAAGTTTGGTGGTTTCTACGTTGCGGGTTATCATCAACTAAATGGCGGTACACTAATTGTAGAATATGCAAGATCCAATTCATATGGTGGACAGAAATTAATGGCCTATGGAGTTAATGGTAAACTCAAATGGGACACCGTGCTTGATAGAAATATGAATATTTCTATGCATTCAACCGGAAGTAAACTATTAATTGATAACCAATCTGAACACAGTATCACTTTATATGATCATAACTTCAAAAAGCTGTTTTCTCGTACGTATGAAGGAGAGCTTAATTTTAATGGTTTAATGAGATCCTATCGAAACGATAGCTATATTGAGTATACAAGCTTTGGGACCATTGATGACAAATGGGGAGAGAGGTATACCTTAATGAAGGATAATGGAGACATTATACTTATTAAATACTTTGTTTTAGATGATGTTCATAAGAGTAACTTTGCATATGACTCGTCCGAAAATGTGGTCTATCGCACCGTGATTAGCGACCACCGATATAATCTGATTAAATACAAGGTAACTAAATAATAGTTGGAGTGCCGTTGATAACAACAATCAACGGCTTTTTATATTCTATGAAGGTTCAATATATTTGGAAGCAGGTTTGCAATCCAATCTTAAATTTCTTAAACTGTTGAATACAACGTAAAAAACGCCTATTAAAGAGAACTTTGTTGTTACAAATTCTTTTTGTATTAAAACAACCGACAGGTGTTTATGAATTTGATATTCATGATAGAATGAGTTTGAATTGGACAATATAAGTAGTATATTTCATGATATAGGGGGGAACTAATGGAGACCTTTGCAGAATTTATAGCACGCATCGATAACCCGGAACACCAGGCACGAACGGAAGAAGTTTTGAACTGGGTCACTGAAAAATTCCCGAATTTAAAACAAAAAATAGCCTGGAATCAACCGATGTTTACCGACCATGAGACCTTTATTATTGGCTTTAGTGTATCCAAGCAACACTTGGCTGTTGCTCCCGAGAAGGCAGGAATTAATCGTTTTTCGGAAGAGATCACACAGGCGGGTTATGATCACACCAAAGAGTTGGTGCGGATGAAGTGGAAACAGGAGATTGATTTTTCGTTACTTGAGAGAATGATTGAGTTCAATATAGCGGATAAGGCAGAATGTTCAACATTCTGGCGTAAATAAATCGCGATATAAAAAGAAGACCCCCAACTTCCGGATGCGGAAAGAGGAGGTCTTCTGTACTTTAAGCTTAAGCGATTATTGAGCACCTACTACGGGGTGAGGTACATAAGGCTCTTCAAGGAATGAGACGTCTTCTGAGGTCAACTTAACAGAAAGAGCACCTACCGCATCTTCCAGATGCGATATTTTGGTGGCACCGATAATTGGAGCCGCTACAGTATCTTTTTGCAGCAACCACGCAAGTGCAATGTGTGTGCGAGGGACATCGTATTTTTCTGCGATGGATGCAACTCGTTCAACAACAAGCCGATCCGCATCACTTGTTGCATTGTACTTGGATTTCTGAATTTTGTCTGTCTCGGATCGAAGTGTTGATACGGACCAATCACGGGTTAACCTGCCTGAAGCGAGAGGACTGTAGGGAGTCACACCAATCTTTTCTTCCTTGCATAAAGGCAACATTTCTCGTTCCTCTTCACGGTAGATGAGATTCAGGTGGTTTTGCATGGAGACAAACTTGGTCCAACCATTTTTCTCTGCTACATGTAATGCTTTTTGGAACTGCCATGCAAACATGGCCGAAGCGCCAATATATCTCACTTTACCGGACTTCACCACATCATGTAAGGCTTCCATGGTTTCTTCAATAGGCGTATTGTAGTCCCAACGATGAATGATATAGAGATCCACATAATCGGTTTCCAATCGTTTCAGGCTTTTATCAATCTCACTCAGGATGGCTTTTCTGGAAAGACCAGAACCGTTGGGTCCTTGATGCATTTGTCCGTGTACTTTGGTAGCAATGACAACCTCATCCCGATTTGCATAATCTTTTAACGCCCGACCGAGATACTCCTCGCTTGTACCCAGAGAGTATACATTCGCTGTATCGAAGAAATTAATGCCTAGATCCAGCGCTTTCTTTATCACCGGGCGAGAATTTTCTTCATTCAGTACCCATTCATGAACCCATTTACTGGCATCCCCAAATCCCATACATCCCAGGCAAAATCGAGATACGTCCAAGCCTGTATTACCAAGTTTAGTATATTCCATGTCATGTTCAAATCCTTTCTAATGTTTATTATTGCCACCTGTAGGGTGATCTATATACACATTATTATGTCATAATGAAGGGAACAACCTGTACCACATTTCTATCAAAGTTTTGCCTAATCCTATCAGAATCTCTGAATTTGAATCAGTTGAGCCCATTAAAGTTCTCATATAAAAAGAACAAGCCACTCGTTTCTCCGTTGGAGATTCAAATGGCTTGTTCATAAAATATTATTTAATTATTGTTTGATGAATCCAATCGCTTATTTTGGTTAATTTAAGATTGGCTTTGATATTATCATCTAACTCTTCATACCGTGGAAGAAGATCTGTATGCCCATCAATCCATTGGTACAATCCTTTAAGACCTGCTGCTGTCTCACTTCCCAACAAAGGCTGAATCGCTGCTTCAAAATGATCAAAAGGAAGAGACATGAAGCTGATCTTTTCACCTAATACAGCACTGAATTGTTCCGCTAATTGTGTACCTGTCAGGGCTTCTAATCCAGATGCTGGGATAATGCTTCCTGCCAATTCCGAATGAGTCAAGGCATAATAGTGGAATTGAGCTGCATCGTTTAAGCTAATCCAGGAGATCGGCTTGTCTGCTGGTATCGGGTAGGCCAAAACGCCATTGTTCAGTATTCCGGGAATCAAGAGGTTTTCCAAGTATACAATGGGTTCCACAATGATATATGGAAGACCACTTTGCTGCAATTCATGGATAACTTCACGTTTCAATTCAATTCCTTTGGAATGGGTGATAGGGTCAGGAACATAGGTACCCGTGTTAACTACAATCAATTTAACGTTTGCCTGTATAGCAGCATCAATTGCATTTTTGGTATATTGTCTGATCTTATCCGAATTGAACTCCACCGGCAGGTTCAGGAAGACTTTACTTACACCTTCAGCGCCGTATGAAGCTGTTCCACATCTGATAGATCCCCGATGAAAGCTTCAATGTTTTGTTCCTTTAGTGTTTTGGCTGTTGCCTCATTTCGAGTAATCGTGCGAACCTCACAACCTTGTTGAACGAGTAATTGAGCGACAGCGCCGCCTTGGGAGCCCGATGCCCCATATACTAAAAATCGATCATTTTGTGTCATAGTGGTCAATAACTTCCTTTCAATATGTGATTGGAATGAATGAGTTAACACTCAGCAATGACCTCAGCATAACGGATTTAGAATAGGAGCGTAAGTACGCACATTAATGATATAGAGTATCCCTTAGGATACTATGGGAAGGCGTTTTACATATGTTTCGATCCCCAATCACCTAGCTGAAACAAGATCGAAGTCAGGCTTTGTCCTTTTTCTGTAAGGGAATATTCGACTTTAGGCGGAACTACAGGGTGGGTAACACGGTTTATCAAACCAGCTTCTTCAAGTTCTCGTAATTGCCTGGTTAATGTGCGATGCGTAATGGGGTCCAGCATTTTCTGTAATTCATTGAATCGAATTGTTGAATGGCGGATGAGCCGATTTATAATTAATAACTTCCATTTTCCACCAATCATATTGACTGCAAACTCAACAGGACAACGGTCCTCCACAGGTTCTATATTCATATTTATGTATCCCTCCCAAAAGCATCAACTCATGTTTCATGTTTCGTTCATTTTATCGAATTTATAAAGGGATGTATAGCTTACCGCATTCAGGGTATGAACCATGCCCAAGACACAAAAAAGATGCCCCCAGTGTAGCTCGAGGGACACCTTACATAATATAAATTATTGTTCAACTCAGACAGAACAAAAAAAGCATTGAACGTGAAAAAAAGCCATGATATAATCTATAGCGCAATTGACATTTATATTGAATGTAAAGGATGAATCATTATTTCTCCTAATTTAATTTTACATCCGACATTCCGATTTGTCAATGCTCTTTTTTTTGGCCCTAATAAATGGAAAAGGGAGTGGACTCATTCATGGATAAAACAAACGAATGGAAGTTGGAAGAGGAAAGACTAGTGCAGGTGAGGAACAAGCTTCAGGCACGACTCGACGAGTTAGAACCGAAGGTTGCCGGAATGCATGAACAGGTTGCCGAAATTCGTAAACGGTTCTGGGAAGAAGTGACGATTAATACCGGTTCGTACACGGATTTTGAAGATGCATTCTATACCATTAATCAGCAGTCGAGAGTGTTGGCGGAGAGGGAGCGCGGGCACAAGCTGTTAACACAACAATGGAAAAATACAAAGAGACTGCTTCCAACGCCGTATTTTGGCCGTTTCGACTATAAGGAAAAAGGCATGACATGGACTGAACAGATCTACATCGGCGTATCATCCTTCATGGATGAAGATGGTTTGAACTTTCTAATCTATGACTGGCGTACGCCAATTGCGAGTCTGTACTATGATCACTCTCCCGGGCCAGCAAGTTATGACACACCTTCAGGACGAATCGAAGGAAAGATGGAGCTCAAGCGTCAATTCCAGATTCAACATGGGCAACTTCATAGCATGTTTGATTCAACTGAGACGATTGGTGACGAATTGTTGCAGCAAGTGCTCGCCAAGGGTGCAGACTCACAAATGAAGAGTATTGTAGCAACTATCCAGAAGGAACAAAACGCCATCATCCGTGATGACCGAAGCCGAATGCTTATCGTTCAGGGGGCAGCTGGCAGTGGCAAGACGTCGGCTGCGTTACAGCGAGTCGCTTACTTACTATATAAACACCGCCAGACCGTTAAAGCAGATCAGATTGTACTTTTCTCGCCGAATCCGATGTTTACCAGTTATATCTCGACTGTGCTCCCGGAACTTGGGGAAGAGAATATGCAGCAGACAACTTTCCAGGAATATCTGAATTATTGGCTGGATTCCTCCATCCGACCAGAGGATGCCTTTGATCAGATTGAATATGTGCTGACAGCTCAGAATGATCCGGGATATGAAGCTCGTATGGAGGCGATCAAGTACAAAGCTTCCGAGACATTCCTGCAAGTGCTCCAAAACTACGGTAAGTGGTTAGGAAGAGAGGGGATGCGGTTTAACGGCATTCAATTTCGGGGACGTGAATTCATCAGTTCAGACCAAATCAAGACCCAATTTTACAGTTTGGATCAGAATCTTACCTTGTCCAACCGTATACTTCTTTTGCAGGAATGGTTGCTGAGAGAACTTGTTTCGCTGGAACGTCTGGAACGGGAAGCAGACTGGGTTCTGGAGGAGTTGAATTATCTGGACACGGATGAGTATGTGGAAGCTTTCCGCATGTTGCACAAAGAAAAGCCTGTATTCGATGTAGCGGAAAAATACGCAGCACGAGATAACGGTAATGACAGCGCAGTGCAAGATGAGGGTGCCTTTAACTTTGCAGTGCGAGAAGAGGAGCTGCTTCGTCAGAAACTGGTGAAAGACATGTTTAAACCTTTAAGAAAGAGTGTGCGGAAATTCCAGTTCGTGGATGTGAAAGGTATATACGAACAACTATTTGTAGATGAAGCCGCTTATCGGGAACAAACGAATGGGGCAATCCCCCCACAGCACTGGCCTGAGATCTGTAAACAGACCAAGGCCATGATCCTTCAGAACAAGCTGTTCCATGAGGATGCTACTCCGTATTTATATGTAAAAGAGATGATCGAAGGCGTACGGACGAACACAGAGATTCGTTATGTCTTTGTCGATGAAGGCCAGGATTATTCGGCGTTTCAATACGAATATCTCAAGAAACTGTTTCCTCGTGCCCGCATGACGGTGCTGGGGGATTTCGGGCAAGCCATCTTTATGCAGGCTACGGATTTGGCAGCACCTAACTCACCACTGGTTCACCTTTACGGAGCAGGCGAAACTACATTGATACGGCTCGTACGCAGTTATCGTTCAACCAAAGAGATTGTTGAATTCACGAGACAGATGTTACCAGGGGGAGAAGAGATTAGACCGTTTGAAAGGGGAGATCAGAAGCCTCTTTTAACAGGATTGAAGGAGGAAAAGCTGCGTGGTGCGCAGATTCTCGCAGACATCGCCGCGCTTAAGGCGGAGGGGTTCGATTCCATCGCTGTGATTACGAAAACCGCGGCTGAAAGCCGTGACGCCTATGAAAGGTTGCAAAGTCAAGGCGGCGAAGGGTTGCAGCTCATAACAAAGGACACACAGATTTTCGAAAAAGGAATCATGGTTATTCCTGTGTATCTCGCCAAAGGCGTTGAGTTCGATGCTGTCCTGGTCTATGATGCTTCACCCGTTGCTTACAGCCAGGAATATGATCGCAAGCTTCTGTATACGGCATGCACACGGGCCATGCACCGACTTCATCTATATACAGTGAGTGACTGGTCACCATTTGTGCAGGCGTTCCCTGCGAATCTATATGACATAAGAACGTAATTCATAAGTAAAGTAAATCCATCTTAAATGAAGGACCACAGAAAGATGCTCGGAGCCTTATTTCAAAGGTTATCGGGCATCTTCTTTTATTAAAGACATGAATCATAAAAGTTATTCTTTACTGATCGTTCCCGATGTGATAGATTGTTATTAGAGATTATGAGAATGATCGTTCCCATAACAACTCGAAAATGAATACATTCTCAATGAGAGGGAGTAATAATAAATGAATATTTCCAAACAAGTTGCTATTGTAAGTGGGGCTAATCGAGGGTTGGGTAAGGAACTTGCTCTTGAACTGCTGGCGAGGGGAACCAAAGTGTATGCTGGGGCGCGAAACCCTGAATCCATTGATCTGCCCGGGGCTATTCCACTGCAACTCGATATTACGGATCCACAATCTGTCATGGCTGCAGCTGAGGTAGCTAGTGATGTAACCCTTCTAATTAATAATGCTGGTTCCGCTACGGGTGCTTCTCTGCTCAGAGGTGAGCTGAACGATATTCACTTGGAATTCAATACACATGTATTCGGTACGCTTTCAATGATTCGTGCGTTTGCACCGGTAATAGAGAAGAATGGGGGCGGTTCGATACTGAATATCCTGTCTGCTCTATCTTGGCTCAGCCTTGGTAACTCAGGTGCATATTCAGCTGCAAAATCCGCTCAGTGGGGAATTACGAATGCATTACGTCTCGAATTAGCCCCTAAGAACGTTAGCGTTGCCGGATTGCACGTGGCGTTCATGGATACGGATATGACGGCAGGTATCGATGCACCAAAAACGAGCCCAACGGATATTGCCAAAATTGCAATAGATTCCATCGAAGCGGATCTCTACGAGATTATTGCTGATGATACCAGTCGGAATGTACAACAGGGTCTTGCTGGTGGTGTTGCTGCCCTTTACCCGCAATTGTTTCAAAAATAGAGAGGTGTAGATGCATTTTCTCGTTATAAATAAAACAACCCCCGCCAGATATGGTGGGGGTTAAGTCTGTCATGAATTCTCTAATTCCATTCCTTCAAGAACGGTGAGAATATGAGGTTTAACCTTTAACTGCACCGGCAGTAAGGCCGCTGACAATATATTTTTGCCCGAATAGATACAGGATGAATACAGGCAGGGAAGTAAGCACGAGATTGGCGAAGATCAGGTTCCAGTCCCGGCTATATTTGCCGTAGAAATTGTAGATCGATAGTGGCATCGTCCATGTGGAGCTGTCTGTCAGGAAGTACACCGGAATCGTGATGTCATTCCAGACGGACATGAACACCATGATCGCTACCGTTGCGTTAACGGGCAGGATGAGCGGTGTGACGATGCGGAAGAACACCCCGAACACACTTGCTCCTTCCAGAAATGCCACTTCGTCCAGCGCTCGTGGAATGGTTTTGATGAATCCACTATACAAGAATACACTGAAGGCTGTATTTAACGCGGCGTAGATCAGGATGACACTTGTGATGCTGCCGTAGAATCCCAATCCCTGTACAACCCGTATGGTCGTAATAATCGACATTGGCGCAATCAGTCCCATGAAGAAATACATGTAGATCGTGCCGGATAGTTTGGTTTCCCGACGTGCCAGAATGAATGCCGCTGCCGAAGAGGCAACGATATTAATGATGGAAGATACGCCAGTAATCAAAATGCTGTTGAAGAACGCTCGCGACAGTCCGCCTTCCTGGAAGACACGAACATAGTTCGAGAACTGCCATGTTTCCGGAAAACTCAGGGAGAAACTAAGCACTTCGGCACTGGTTTTGAATGAACCAAAGATCAGAATGACAAGCGGCAACAGAACGATAAGAGAGGCCAGAATCAGGAAACCTTCCACGATATAGTTGCGGATGGCGAGTTTGCGTGTATAGCCCATGTTATTCCGTAACCTCCTTACGCCGCATGAAGATCAATAGCGGTATAGCAATAATGGTAACGACCACGAAGAGAAGTGTGTTGACCGCGGTACCAAGTCCCCAGTTGCCTTCGCCGAAAGATCGCAGAATGATCGTACCTACGACCTGGGAAGCGTTACCCGGGCCACCACCGGTCATGACATATACTTCGGAGAATACTTTGAGTCCACCGATCAATGTCAGCATCAGGTTAATGTTAATCGCGGGCAGCAAGAGTGGAAGTGTGATTTTGAAAAAACTTCTCCACGAACTTGCGCCATCAATCTTGGCTGCCTCATAATACTCTTGAGAAATGGACTGCAGGCCCGCCAGATAGATGGCCATCTGGAACCCGGCACTCTGCCAGATCGAGACGATGGCAATCGTCCAGATCACAATCGATGGGTTGGTCAGCCAAGCTTGGCTTAACGAATGTAACCCAACAGATTCCAATAAATTGTTAATTGTACCTTCGGTACGCAACATGGGAGTGAACAGGATGCTGATCACAAGGATGCTGAGAATGGAAGGGGAGTAGAAGATCGCGCGTAGCAGGTTCTTTGTTCTTAGTCGCATGTTAAGTCCTACGGCCAGCAATAGACCGATGACATTTTTGCCAACGACGGTGACAATTGCAAATATTGCCGTGTTTTTCAGCGCCAGAATAAGCGTTTTGTCTGAGAAAATTTTCTTGAAATTATCCCACCCGATGAACTTCAGCTCCAGCCGATCCAGCCGCCAATCCGTGAATGAATAATAGAAAGCGGCGAGAGCAGGCACAACAAAAAAGATGGAGTAGATAATCAGTGCGGGAAATATCATGTAATACGAGTACAGATTTTTAGTCCTTTTCATGTCTCACACTCCGTTATAACTAGGCAGCATAACGAATGATTATGTTATGCTGCCTTATATTTCACTCTTTAGAAACCTTCTACGCCTTTATCCTGCATCAACTGACTGAACTTCTCATCCCAGGATTTCAGTACTTCTTCTGGTGACAATCCACCCGCGAATTGATCCTGTAACAATCGATACAGTTCGCTGCGATCAACCAGCATGTATGCATCCGTTGTCAGCACGGTTTTCTTCGGCGTAATATAGTTGTCTACAATATCCTGCTTGTAAGCCGGCAATTCTGGTGTGGTGACGTCACTGAAATTGGATACGTACCCTTTGGAGTCCACGATCTGTTGTGCAACTTCCTTGGAGGCGATGTAGTCCAAGAATTGTTTAGCTTCTTCCAAATGTTTGGATTTCTTCGGAATGAACAGTTGTCCGCCGAGTGGACTTGCACCCAGACTGGCATTGTCTGACGATGGAATCGGGAATACGCCCAGTTCCATATTTGGATCTTGCTCGGCCACGCCTTCAATTAACCAATCGCCCATAAACATCATGGCAACTTCCTTGTTCAGGAATTTACCTACGGCCATGTCATAGCTGTCGCTAAGCACATCCGTGTTGGTGTAACCTTTAGTGTAAATCTCATATTGTTGTTCCAGGAATGTTTTGAATTCCGGGATATCAGACCATTTTTTCTTGTTGCTGTTCAACTCATCAAAAAAAGTCGGTTCATTTTTGGCTACAAAATCGGCAAAAGCTGCAGCAGGCCAGATGTTGGCAGCCCAGGCATCTTTGTAAGGCATGAATACAGGTGTAATGCCACTTGCTTTGATTTTTTCACAGATCGCCAGGAATTCTTCGTAGTTGGTTGGAAGCGACAACCCGAGTTCTTCAAAGATTTGTTTGTTATAAACGACCCCTTGCATCCCCGTATCTTGGCTGACATGGAAGCTGTAGAGATGACCACCAGAAGAGAGGACGTCTTTGTTCACAATTCTGCTCGCCCAAGGCTCGTTATCCAGAATCTCGAAGTTACGTTCAAGGTTCAGGTCCGTGACTGCGCTCGCCAGATTGTACTGAATAATATCAGGCGTTTCATCTACAGCCAGTTTGGTTTGCAGTACAGTTGTCGTTTGTTCCGCTGGAATCAGCTGCAAATTGACACGAATGTTTGTTTGTTTTTCGAATGCATCGAGAATGTCCTGCTGGATAAAGGCAGAGTCCTGAGAACTTTTAGAGATTGCCAGCTCCAATGTGACTTTGCCACTCTTGCTGTCCCCGCCAGCAGCTGTGCCGGAATCCGTACCTCCTGATCCACAAGCCGTTAATGAGACCGATAATAAACTGGCCAGAATAATAGAAAACGCCTTTTTTCTTTTTATTGTTTTCAATGCAAATCCCCCTCTGAAACGTTTAGTGAATCCGTTTACAAGTCCGATTATAGATTCTTTTCTCGCCCCGGTACATGTCTGTGCTTGAACGTTGATGTGTAAAATCCTGAACTTGAAATCGCTATCATTTCATGAAATACCGTGATAGAGTAGACATGAATATAAGGGATTTCACATCATGTCAGAACAGGAGGGCATCTCTGAGAATGGCAAAGCTCATACATAAAGCAACTCAATTCAGTTTGCAGACAAAGGTGTTTTTGACATTTCTGGCTCTGCTTTTGTTTGTGCTGGGCTGTTTTATCGTTTATGTGAATGTGATCGTTGTCCGACCGCTCAAACTGAAAACAGAGCAGGATACGCTCGTAACCGCTACGAAGGTAAGAGAGCAAGTTGATCTATACGTAGAACAACAGAACCAGATGTCGCAGCGAATATTATCCAGCAAAAATATTTTTGCAGCCATGGACAAGAGCTCCTCAGCGCATAGTAATTATGAAAGGCTGAAACAGATTCGGATCATTAAAGACATTATGTTTCAGGCCATCGGGCCGAGTATGAATATCAAAGACATGTCCATCTACGACAATCACGGTGTTCTCCTGACAACATATCTGGGTTCGGGCAATCCTTCCGCAATCCTGAACACCATGATGGAGAGTAGTCAGGTCGGACGAGATTGGACGGAAAGTGGTTTTGTTCTACTGCGTCAAGACGATACGATCTCATTTGTGCGCACGATCAATGATCAGAACGGCAAGGTGTACGGTTATCTTAGCATCCAGATGGAACAGGCCTATATACAGAACCTAACGGAGGGCATTACCGCTGGCGATGTCTATATTCTGAATGAACAAGGCGAGCAGATGACAGGTTCGGAAGCGGGTGTGACATTTACCAATTGGACAAAGCCTGCATCAGACGAGGGACTGGATGTGGACAAAAACGACAATTATATCACGCATTCCACTTCACCCATTACAGGCTGGATCACGTATATCATAACGCCCAAAAAATCTGTTCTAGGCTCGATCCATTCGGTTCAGACGATGTCCATTCTGCTGATTACAGCACTGATGCTGGTTTCATTTGTGTATATCTTCCTGTCGACACGTAACCTGCTGCTGCCTATCCGCAAGCTACGCGGTCAGATCTGGCGCATGAACTACAGCAATATGAATCTGAAAGTGGATGAAACGCCGAAGAATAACGATCTCTTATTGCTAAATGAAGCCTTTCAGGATCTGATGGAGAGGTTGCAGCAATCCATTGACCGGGAAAAATCGGCGCTTCATGAAGAAGTAAAGGCGCGTAATTCGGCGCTGCAAGCCCAGATTGCACCTCATTTTATTCATAATGTTCTATACCTGATCAGTATTGCCGCCCAAGAGGGGAAGACCAAAGTTGTATCGGATATGTGCAAACATCTTTCGGACAGTCTGCGTTATATTGTCTCTTCACCATACGCGCATGTGACTTTGGCTGAGGAGCTTCAACATACGAGACATTATCTGTCCCTTGTACAACAAAAGTACGAAGAGGATCTGGAGTGGGACATCTGTGCTGATGAGCTGGCGAACGATATCCGATTGCCGCGGTTGGTCATTCAGCCGTTTGTGGAAAACTGCATTGAACATGCCTTTGCCAACACCGTGCCGCCTTGGCGTATCCAGATTACCGTGAAACAATATAACGGATTATGGGCTTTGGAGATCAAAGATAACGGAGAAGGCTTTCCACCGGATAAGATCCAGGAGATTTTAGCCAATATTCAGGCATCGGGTTCCGGAATGAACCAGACTGCCGATCGTGCCACAGCCCTTGGTAACATGGGGATTATCAACAGTGTCAATCGACTCAAACTAATGTATAACAACCGGCTTTTTATTAATATATTTAACAACCATGCGGAAGAGCAACATGGAGCAACGATTCAAATCATCGGCTCACTGACGAAGGATTTTTACTAACTAGGAGGCATAGGCGATGTATAACGTTATGATCGTTGAGGATAGCAAACCGATATTACGTAATATTAAAATGCTCTTGGAAACGCTGAGCTTCCCGATTCGTGTAACGGCTACGGCAACAAATGGAGAGGAAGCCTTGGCGGCGATAAAGCAGTCACCGATTGATCTGCTGTTGACCGATATACGAATGCCGAAAATGGACGGACTGTCCCTGATTGAGCAAGCCAAAATTGCCAACCCGGATCTGAAGGTCATCTTGATTAGCGGTTACAGCGATTTTGAATACACAAGAAAAGCATTGAACCTGCAAGTGTTTGACTATTTGTTAAAACCCGTCGAGCGAGAGGCGCTTGAAGAAGTCATGGGTCGGGTAATTGACCAACTTGATCAACAGATGTCCGAGGAACTGCTGGATTTGCAGGAAATCATTCATCCCCAATGTGAGACTACGCCCAAACAAGGGGAGGAGTTTCCGCCTTTATTCAGCCAGATGATGATCATTATGAGCAAACAGCCTTTTACCGCAGGGCATGAACGATGGGTGCAGGTGGAACTTGAGAGTATAGTGCAGGATTTTTTTGCATTCCATCCTTGTCGTGTTTACACTAGTCAAACCCCATATCAATTTATCGCTTTTGTCAATAAGAGTGCACTTGAGGTGTACTCTTCCGTACATGAAATTCTTGAATCGTTGCGACGGCATTTGGTTACGCATGACATCGATGCGATCATTGGAGGACAACTTCTATTCGCTGAGTCTGGTAATCTGCCGGAGCTCTATCACCGCATGTCGTCCATTTTGTCTGAGCAGCAACGGTTGAAACAAGGAATAGTGCTGGATACCGGGAATCCGGTGTCGATGGCCAGATCTGAGACAGGCTGTCTGGATCCGCTGCAGGAATCTGCTTTTGTACAGATGATACAGGCTCGGCAGAAAGAACGGTTTGCTCTTAAGTTATCCGAATTGCTGAATCGATGGGCAGAGGAAAATGTACATATGCACGAGGTGGAGCGGTTTATCGGATTAATCGTAGACACGTTTGCTCATCTGTACGAGGAACAGGGGTCGGGCATGAGATTGGGTCTGGAGCTTCGGTCAAGACAATTCGCCCAAGCACAGTCCTACGCCGATTTTTGCCGGGAACTGGCGGAATGGACGGGACAGTGCTTCGATATGCTGCAATCCCACGTTCGAAAAAGCAAGGCGATCCTGTTCGAACAGATTGACGATTACGTAAAACTAAATAAATACTCTCAATTATCTATCAACGACATTGCCATGAAGTTTCACGTTAGCCCGTCGTACGTCAGCAGAGTGATCAAAAATGCAACACAAATTACGTTTGTCCAGTATTACACCCGGCTTCGCATTCAGGAGGCATGCAGAATGATGGAAAGTCAACCCGACATGAAGTTTAAGGAGGTTTCCGATTTACTGTCATTTAGCGACCAGCACTATTTCTCGAAGGTGTTCAAAGAGTATACGGGGCTAAGTCCTACGGATTATAAACAACAGATGTCTGGTATAAAGACCCAATCATAGTTAACAAACCCTTTTTAATTATGTTATAATACTAAACAAATACGGCTTGTTACTGAATTCATTCAGGCAATACCTATGTATATACATGCTCAAAGTTTCTTTGGGTGTGCATATATATGGGTTTTTTTGCGTTTACTGGCCGATTGATTCTACCAAAAATGGATAAAGAGAGGAAGATTGAACTTGAAAAAGGAAAAGAAAAAAAGGTCATTTTATAAGAAAGGAGGAGCTGGTTTACGATTAATGAGTACCAGACTCATTGCAGCTTTCCTTGCGGTACTTATTATCCCGACTGCACTTATCGGTTATTTCTCATATGATAGTGCCAAAGATCAGGTACAACAAAAAATGACAGATCCCCTCAATACAATATTAACGATGACAGGACAGCATATTAACAATCTGGTGGGGGAAAAAGCAGCATTATTGAGTTATATCGACAGTATGTATGGTTCCGCTCCCAGTCAGGCGAACAACGAAGCGGTACAAGTAGGAATCGACCAATTAGCTGATACATATCCTGATATTCTTGCCATAACCGTAGGCAACGACCAAGGCAGTAATATATCTTCTCCAGCAATTGAGGATGCAACATATGATCCACGCAGCACAGATTGGTATTCTAATGGTGAAAGTAAGAATGGATCACTCTATTTTTCGAGTATTATGAAAGATCCGGTATCCGGGAAGATTTATGTAGAGATTTCAAAAGCTCTGTCAAATGAACAAGGTGTAGCAAGTATTAAACTTGATCTGGAGCCATTAGCAAAAGCGTTATCATATGTGGATGTCGGAGGTAATGGAAGTCTTATTGTAGTGGACTCCAATCGAACGATTGCAGCTTGGTCCGGTGCGATTGCAAAAGGTGGAGGAGGAGAGCTCGGCGGAGCACTCATCGAGGGAATTCCAGTCCATCCTAATACGGCTTCAAATTCCGATGAACCGATGACATTTTCTCAATTTGTCAGAACGGATCTGGCGTATGATTTGGAGGTATATAACGGTGTTAATGCTTTGACGGGTTGGAATGTCATTGCTCTGATGGGCCATGAAGATTTTATCGCCGCAGCGAAACCCATTATGGTATCGAGTCTAACGGTCATTGTTATATCTGTATTGATTGCCGGTGTAATTATTTTCTTCATTCTGAGATCTTTTATTGTACCTATGCAAAAACTGCGAAAGGCAACCCGCAACGTAAGCGAAGGGAATCTGTCTGAACGAGTGAATCTTAAAACCGAAAACGAATTTGGTATATTGGCAAATGATTTTGACCAAATGACCATCTCCCTTCAATCAGTGGTTGCTGAACTTCACCAGACGTCATCGTTGTTAAGTCACTCTTCCCAGATGATTCAGGAAAGTACAGAACAAACCACCCAATCGGTTCAACATGTGGCTGAAACCATGCAACAGACTGCGGAATCAGCTATCGTTGGGGCGGAGAATTCGGAACAAACCGCGAATGCCGTAGAAGAGATGGCGAGAGGCATCAGTTCAATTGCGGAATCTGCGAGTGCGATTGTGGATTCGGCTGAAGAGACGGAGCGCGCTGTTGCTAATGGTGGGAAAACGATAAACCAGGTCGGAGAACAAATGGGACATATTCTCGGAGCTGTTGAAGAAACCTCGGCATTGATTAATGAGCTGTCCAGTCTCTCCGCCGAAGCCAATCGAATGAATGAAGCGATTGCGGATATCTCTCGGCAAACCAATCTTCTATCACTGAATGCCTCTATTGAAGCATCAAGAGCAGGAGAACACGGCAAAGGTTTTGCTGTCGTTGCAGGCGAGGTACGAACGTTATCGATGCAATCCAAACAAAGTGCTGACGAGATTGGCGCTACCATTGGCAAAATGCTTGATCTGATTGCCCAATCCACGTCTCTTATGAATGATAAAGTTCGTAATCAAGTTGGTGAAGGAATACGGATCAGCCAAGAAGCTTCTGCAACCATATCGAACATTGAACAATATACAACGCATATCGTGGATCAAATTCAGGATATTTCCGCTGTCTCAGAACAGTTGTCAGCCAGTACGGAAGAAGTCTCGGCTACCGTTGCCGCGATGAGTCATATCTCTAAAGTGTCGGCTGATAGTGCTCAGACAACTTCAGCAGCAGCCCAAGAACAAATGGCGGCGATGCAGGAGATATCGGCATCATCTGCACAGCTCTCCAAAACAGCTGAGAACATGCAAGAATTGGTTCGCCGCTTTAAGCTTTAGAGTAGAAGTAAGTAAATGTGTAAAGAAATATGTAAAGAGACATGTAAAGCACTAGGCGCTCCCCTAATGGAGCGCCTTTCTGCATGTAGTAAGATTAGTAAGAATGTGACACCTCGTCCCCGAACATATCCTTTTGATTCTTTTTTCGGAAACTTCGTGGTGATTCACCAACCGTTTTGGTAAATAAAATCGTAAAGTAATTGGGGTTATCGTAACCGACCAGTTTGGCAATTTCCCATATTTTTTTGTTGGTTGAGACTAATAATCGGGTGGCTTCACCCATTCTTCGTTGAATCAGGTAATGATAAGGAGAAGTGCCAAAGTGATTTTTATACATATGAATTAAGTAATAAAAATCGATATGAAATTGATCTGCCAATTCTTTGAGTTTAATGTTCTGCCGATAGTTGGTATCCAAATAGTCTTTAATGCTCTCAGCAAGGGTATTGCTCTCAACGATCTCCCCACTAGGAAGCTGTTGACGGGACTGCCGATCGATGATCAGAAGTATTGCTTTCAGGACATGCCCAGAAATCGACTCGTATCCATGTTCCCGGATTGAAAATTCATTGAAGAGAGTCTGCATTAACGAATGGAGCTCATCGGAATATCGGTTGGCTCGAATGATCGGATTGTTAGAGGGAGGAATGACCCAATCCTCAAGGGTCTGGGTGCCTTCTGCAAAACGAAAGCCGCAATAAAAGGTGGATAACGGGAATTCAGGATTGGACTTCTCCTCGTGAAGAGTACCCTTGTTATATATGAGCATGTCCCCTTTCTGAGCCCAGTGTTTGGTACCGTCAATGGTGAATAATCCTTTGCCTTCAGTTACGTAGATAATCTCATGCAGATCGTCATGTTTATGCGTCGGAAAACTCCAATGGGGATTGTCGGCCAGTTTTCCTACATAAATAATGGTGCAATCTCGATTTGGATGCAGTTGGCCGGATTCGTGGTGTGTATTCATCTATGTCTTCCCTTCAGAATCTGTAATGAAAGTCTGTGTTGAAATGACAACATATATAATGTTTTGCAATAAAACCACAACAACCTTGATTGTCGCCATGGTATATCTGACAGTACAATTTCACTATCCAAAATGTACTATATATCGAAAGTGAAGGGATGGGAAAGCAGAAAATACATGAATTAATGATCGCAGACAGAATTGAAGCGCTTGCAACAATAGAAAGGATTAGTGAGTATTGATTTATGACTAGAAATAGAGAGAACCTACTTATTTTAACGCTTACGCTTGTTAGCTTTGTACTGGGAACAACAGAGTATGTCATTGTGGGTGTGTTGAAGGAAATTGAAAGTTACATGAAAGTATCACTTGCTGCCGCGGGTATGCTTGTCTCCGGTTTTGCAATTGCATACGCAGTGGGTACCCCATTTGCTGTGGCTTTCTTGGCCAAAATATCCAGAAGAAGTTCCATATTGATCGGATTTGGGATCGTATTAGCATTAAATCTATTGACCGTGTTCTCAACAACGTTCTCTTCTCTGATGGCCATTCGCATCGTGTCGGCCGTTGCTTGTGGACTTACGATATCACTTTCGATCTCGATCGTAAGCGACGCAGTGAACCGGGAGCGAAGAGGGGAAGCTATCGCCTGGATTCTGGGCGGATTTTCAATCGCTAATGTGCTAGGTGTTCCGCTCGGTACTTTTATCGGACAACATCTGAGCTGGTCCATGACGTTTGTTGTTACGGCATGCATAGGTGTTGTGCCGCTGATGTTCATGTTCCGTATTCTGCCACGCCAAACAACAACGATTGCAGGTTCGTTCAGTGATCAGATGTCTCTCTTTTTAAAACCACGGATATTGCTGGCCTGTCTGATCCCTGTACTGGGAAACAGCTGTATTTTCGTCGTTTTTACGTACATTACGCCACTCCTGAGTGAGACGATGGGTGTGCCAGTACAATGGATTAGTGCCATACTCCTGATCTATGGTGCCTGCAGCATCCTGAGTAACTGGATTGGTGCCAAAATAGCCAAGGGTGACTTCCTGCCCAAGCTCAAGCGACTTTTCGTCATCCAAGCCATCCTGTTCCTTGGCATGAGTTTTACCGTTTCTAATGTGTGGATGGGCTTGGCGTTTCTGTTCCTGATTGGATGTCTGTCATCCTCCATGAGCGCGGCATCCCAGTTATATTTGTTTGATGTGTCAGGATCGATCGCGCCGGGGTCCAAAGCATTTGCATCTACACTCCTGCCTGTGGCGGCCAATGTGGGTATAGCGCTAGGCTCTGGTGTCGGGGGAATTGCCGTTAATATGGGTGGTCTCCAGTGGGTGCCTCCAGTTGCTGTGATGCTTGCCTTGCTGGCTTTTGTCGTTACCCTGATATGCCAGCGTTCCATCCAAGTGAATTCAGACGAAGCAACCACTGTAAAAGCAGCTTAGATGAGATGCTGTCTAGACTAAACGCATGAATGCGTATATATGGTATATGAACTACAAACAAAGTCGCTGTTATACGGCTTTGTTTGTTTTTTTAGTTTTCCAGCATTCCGGATGTAACGGGTTCGTAGATGATAGAGGTAGGATAATGCAATAATTCAGTGAATTTATATATGAAGAGATCTGATAAAATGAATGAAAAGCTTGGAGGTAATGCCATGAAAAAGCCGATGATCGGTGTTCTGCCTTTGTATGATACAGACAAAAAAAGTTACTGGATGCTTCCAGATTATATGAACGCCATAGAAGGAGCAGGTGGGATTCCACTTATGCTACCTTTGACAACGGATATCGAGATCATAGCAACGCTGGCTAATCAGTTCGATGGGTTCCTGTTCACCGGGGGACATGATCTCAATCCTGAGCTGTATCATGAGCATGCAGAGGTTACCTGTGGAGAGTTGTGTATTGAACGCGATATGATGGAGTCGATATTATTACAAAAGGTAATTGAGCTTGATAAACCTACCTTTGGCATATGCCGTGGACTGCAGCTATTTAACGTTATGTTGGGTGGAACTTTATATCAAGACATTCCCACTAGCCTTCAACTTCATGGGAACAAGATCGTTAATCATAAGCAAAGTCCGCCGTATACGGATCTTGTACATGATGTACATATTGAGAAAAATAATATCCTATACGATATTTTGCAAACCGATACGATAAAAGTGAACAGCTACCACCATCAGGGAATCAAAATGTTATCGGATAAGTTAACTGCTGTGGCCGTCGCTGAAGATGGACTCGTTGAATCCGTGGTCATGTCAAACCGCTCGTTTGTTTTGGCTGTGCAGTGGCATCCAGAGTACAGCTATAAAGTAGATGACTACAGTCAGAAGTTATTTGCGGCGTTTGTTAATGCTGCTAAATCCCCACGCTATACTATCCATATTGAAGACATCACCGCATAAAATGTGAAAAAGAAAAAAGACCTCCTGTTTATAAAAACAGAGGAGGTCTTTGTATTGGTGAATTTAGTCGTAATAGTAATCATGGTATCACCGTTCTATTGGCAGGATTATTTTAATCCAGACTTCGTGTTGGCATGCTCTTCAGCATTCAGGGAAGCAATCAGCTTCTCGCCTTCAACATCCAGGTTTGGCAGAATGCGATCCAGCCATTTTGGAAGTGCCCAAGCTTTGTCTCCGAAAATAGCCATGATGGCAGGGACCAAGCCCATACGGATGATGAAAGCATCAATCAGAATGCCTACCGCCAAAGTGAAACCAATCTGTTTGATCATGACATCGTCAGTGAATATAAATCCTGCAAATACAGAGACCATAATCACTGCTGCGGCAACAACCACGCGGCTTACCTGATTGTACCCATGAACGACGGATTCGGTCCCGCGATGACCATGCACATAGGATTCCCGCATGGAGCTCACAAGGAAGACTTGATAGTCCATCGCCAGGCCATACAGGATACCTGTTACGATGATCGGCATAAAGCTCAGCAGCGGGCCACCGGTATCGAAACCAAAGAGCGAATGCAACCAGCCCCATTGGAATACAGCAGTGGTGATCCCGAATGTAGCCAGGATACTAAGCAGGAAACCGATGGTGGCTTTAATTGGAACGATAATCGAACGGAATACGAGTAACAGGATGATCAGCGAGAGCAGGATGATGATGCCTACATAAATAGGGAACACCTGCGCCAGTTTGGCGGACATATCGATGTTAACAGCTGTGAGTCCAGTAACTCCGAGTTTCACATCATAGGTCTGTGCGATGCCGGAATCAGCCGCGCGTAGATCAGTGACCAGTGTTTTAGTGAGATTATCGTTAGGACCCGTTTTTGGAATGAGACTGAAAATAGCTAAATCTTCTGTCATCCCAAGCGGTGTGACTTGTGCAACGTTATTCTGACCTTGAAGTTCCATCACCAGACCACCCAAGAGTTCCGGTGTAACTTTTGCGGAAGACTGATTAGGCTCTGCGACCAGAATAAGGGGTCCGTTGAATCCATCTCCGAAGCCTTCGGAGATGGCATCATAACTTTGTCTTGCAGTTGTATCCAGATTCGCTGAGGAAGCGCCGGGGATACCCATTTCCATTTTGGTGATCGGCGTCGAGGCAAAACCAAGAATGACGATGATGGCGATAATGGTAGCCCAACGATTTTTGATAACGAATTTCACCCATCTGTTCGCGACTCCGTGGTTAGTGGCTTTAGGATGTTTCGCGCTTTTCTCACGAGCTTTGGCGGAACAGATGCGTTCTCCTACCAATCCCAGTAAAGCCGGCAACAGGGTTAAAGCAACAAATACGTTGATGAGCACGGTGGCAGCTGCGACTAAAGCCATCGTAGACAAGAATGTAAGACCGATGACAAGCATACCGCACAGTGCAATAATGACGGTTAATCCGGCAAAAAATACTGCGCTACCCGATGTACCAATGGCTCTGGCCGTTGCTTCTTTTGCGCTCAAGCCTTGATCAATGATCATTCGACGCTGGCGATTAACAATGAAGAGCGCATAGTCGATTCCAACAGCCAATCCAACCATTAGAGCTAGAACGGAAGTGACACTAGGCATTTCGATGAATTTGGAGATGGAGAACGCACCACCAACTCCAATGGCAACTCCGAGGAGTGCAGTGATCAGAGGCAGACCTGCTGCAACAACGGAGCCAAGGGTGATCAGCAATACAATGACAGCAATGACCAGTCCAACAATCTCTGCCGAGCCGACTCCAATCGATACCGTTTTGAGCGTTTCGCCCGGCAACACCTTAATATTGGTTCCTTGCTCTACCGTCATAACGGACTGAATAACGGAATCAAATACATCCTGTGTTATGGCAGACTGTTCAATTGTAAATTGGAACTGGAACAGTGCAATGCTGCCGTCCGAAGAGATCAGCATTCCAGGTACAGGAACACCATCCACCATCAAAGGTCCATAGGGAGGAGGCGTGGTTGTTGCGGATTGCGCCATATCAGTAGCCTGAGCATTCTGAGCCATCTCCGCCTGAGCACCCGAATTACCCGCTTCAGCTGCATAGTCCGCAGGGTTAATGACTTTGTCTAATCCGTAAACTTCATTAACACCTTTCATCATGGCCGCCAAACGTTCAGGCGTATCCAAACGCTCGTTGTCTGGAGCTTTGAAGACAACACTTCCTTGACCGCCGGAGGCGGCAGGCAGTTCTTTTGCCAATTGATCCAGAACCTTCTGTGACTCTGTGCCTTCAATCTTCATTTCGGAACTGATGTGAATACCATTGATGCTGATCATGGAGATGACAATTCCCAGAATTAAAACCCAGCCAATGATGAAATAGGCAGGTTTGCTAAAAGCGGTTTTCCCCACTCTGTATAATAATGTAGACATTTCTCTATTTTACACTCCTCTATGATGAATGTGGATGGTTGGCATGTTCAAATCCTGCCCGTAAATGATTAAACGTGGTTTCCAAAAATTGATCGAATGTTAAAACACCGGGCTTGGTATCTTCAGTAATGACTTGTCCGGGCAGTAACACATTGAGTCTTCCATCAATTAATGGCAGTATTGTTCCATATAGTGCGTTGATCAAAAGATAAGTATAGATCTCGTCATACTTCCCGTTAGATAAGTCTAATAAGGTATCTTGTGCCTGCGTCTGCATCCGGTGCATGGCTCCAAGGTAATGCGGTTCAAGCACGGGATAGGTCTGGGATAGCGATAGTAGCTGATGAAGTCTTCCTATTAGTTCTGTTGTAAGCTGCATCTTGATCAGGTTATACAGTACGTCAAGCAAGGAGACGTTGTCGGGCAATTCGGTAAGCAACTCTTCGAGTTCCGTTGTATTCTGAACGGATATTGCGCCTCTGGCTACTGCCTCTTCCTTACATGTGAAGTAGTTTGCAAATGTTCTGCGGGAACAACCCACCTGATGCACGATATCTTCGACCGTAAAGCCATCAAGCCCATGTTCAAGGGTAAGTTCAAATGCAGCACTAGCAAGTGCTTTTTCAGTTGCTTCTTTCTTCAAATGTCGCAAGTTTCGTTTGATCATTATTCTCCGCTTATGCGTTCACCTCCAACACCAATGACTATGGTTTATTTCTTTTAAGAAGAGCACACTTACTTAATATGCACTTTGTGAGGTTTATCATAACAAACAAGTTGCCCATTGTGCAAATTTACTCATTGTGCAATTATTTTATATGACAGCTATACTGCGAATCAATGCTTCAACTCCTGAGGAATGAATGTTAAAATCAATAGAAAAACTTGGGGCGATAACGAGATATGAGTAGTCGTAAACAAAGTTTATTGGAAACAGCACTTGCACTATTTTTAGAGCACAGCTATGCAAATACAACAATCCAGATGATCTTGGATCAATCGGGTGTATCCAAAGGCACATTCTACAAATTCTTCAGTTCAAAGGAAGACTGTTTATATTCTATTATTGATCAGCGTATGCAAGAGGATGTTTTCATTCGTAAAGAGCTTGAACAAAATCACTATACATCGGATTATGACCTGCTCGTAGATCAGATTGCGATTCCTATGTCTGTACCTAATAAAGAGCGAGTATGGGAATTATATTGGACGGGTTTTTATTCCGGGGAGATCAACTCAGCCAAACTGGCTACAGTTCACCTAAAATGGCTGTCCACACGCTTGATTCAGGTTTACGGGAACGATATTAGCTTATATGCCAACGAAGGGGCCATATTGTGCTACGGCATATTACATCAGATTGCCAACACATCAAGAAGTCTAAATACGCAAAAACCGGTATGGAGCGAAGTGGTTCCCAAAGTATTAACGTACATTGAAGTGATCCTAAGAACAATGCATCAGAGAAATGAACATATTTTCGACTTTCAGTCTCTCTATTTCCTGAATGCTGATGAGCGTAACCATGATATGGGTCTGGACATCGATAATATATTGATCGAATTGGATGAGTTCAACAACCGTGTACAAAAATCCAAGGAATCTGCATCATTCAAGCAACTTTCGAAGGGGCTTTTAGCGCTATTACAAGATCAAGAGGATTTAAATATTCCTGTAATCGAAGTGGTGCTTCAAGCGTTTCACAAAGAGTACAAATCCAGCGCGTTTCAATCTGAAGCCAATAGACTGATCGAAGCCTGTTGGTGGTATTTGGAACTAGTGAAGCAACGTAATTAATATGGGGGTTGGCTCGTAGCCGACCTCTTTTTTTTGCTTTTTTATGCTTCTAGTTATTAATTAATATACTATTAGTATATTAATTAATTGTTGTTATAACAGTTGTTTTATGCTGTTTAAACTATGATATTTGAAATTAAATATACGAGTAGTATATAATCGGAATGAACATATATTTCCATAGATTTGAATAACTTCACTTCGAAAGGAAGATTTATATGAATAACTCGAATAACCAGACATCAGAAAAAGTAGAATTTAATTTGTTTAGCGAAGAAAATAGTAAAGATCCATTTGCCATGTTTGCACAGATGCGTGCCAAAGGTTCCGTTGTCCCTATTCCTAATCCAATGGGTGGAGCAGGGCAAACCTGGATTGTAACTCGGATGGACGTCGCCATGGAAGTGCTGAAAGATCACTCTCGATTTACGGTAGATATGAACTCTATTGATAGTGGCAATGATATTCGAAAGAATCTCTCAGGTGAGCTTGGTTCATCGGAACCCCAGACCTTTTTTACCGGAAAGTCGATGCTCTTTGTTGATGAACCGGATCACCGAAGACTGCGTAGCCTGGTTTCCAAAGCGTTCACGCCAAGATATATGGAAAGCCTGCGTCCACGCGTCCAGGAAATTGCCGATGAGTTGATTGACCAATTCGAAGGAAAAGGAGAGATGGATCTTGTAAAAGACTATGCCTATCCTTTCCCAATCAACGTTATTTCCGAGATGTTGGGTATACCTCAGGAAGACCGACCTCAGATCCATGTATGGTCTGAAGCCATTGCAAAAGGTCTTGGTTTTGGTAAACAGGACCCTGCCGTAGCGCAGCACTTGCGATCATTCGCAGAGTACACCTCACAACTTGTGGCGAACAAACGAGTAGAACCTTCAGATGACCTCATCAGTCAATTGATTGCGATTGAGGAAGAGGGGGATCGACTGAATGAAGATGAATTAATATCCATGATCACGTTATTGATATTTGCCGGACATGAGACAACTTCCAATCTGATTGCAACTGGTTCTTATCTTCTTCTGACCCATCCCGAACAACTGGAACAACTGAAACAAGATCTGAATCTGGTTCCTTCTGCGGTGGAGGAGTTGCTACGATATAACGGACCCGCGACTTCCTCAGGTCCTCGTTATGCAACACAGGACACGGAGCTCGATGGACAATTGATTCAAAAGGGAGATGTTGTGATTCCCCTTCTGAAATCAGCGAATCGGGACGAGCAGCAGTTCACTGACCCCGAAGAGTTGGATATCGAACGCAAAATAAAACGGCATTTGGCCTTTGGACACGGCATCCATATGTGTCTTGGCGCTCCACTTGCTCGTGTAGAAGGGGACGTGGCGTTTACTACACTTTTACGTCGGCTACCGGATATTCAGCTCAGTATTCCTCAGGAAGAGATTCATTGGCACTCTGCTTTGTCATCACAGGGATTGGCAGCATTGCCCGTAAAATTTTAATAGATACACTTAGTGTGACCCATTGGAGTATGACGAATTATCGTCATACTCTTTATTTGTATAGATGATAGAATGAAATGAACAAGAAACATATTAATGGATTGAACACTGCTTAATGTAAAAGATAAAGTGGGATACATAATTTTTGTGGTGGAGGTAAACCTTATGAATAAAGATGAACAATTCATGCATAAAGCCATTGAGATTGCTCTGCAAGCTCGCAAAGAAGGAAACGAACCATTCGGCTCATGATCAATTAGCGGAAATTGCTGGCGGCAACATCATGATCTCGTGTGAAGAAGTATTCGACAAAAGTCCTCAAAAGCCTGAAGTAACAGGGAAATTACTTAACACAGAAGGCTTAAAAGTTTTCGAAGGATATCAATTTCATTCCAATGCGTAATCAGATCAAAAAATTAATTTTAAATTATTGCTTGATTTTTTTTTCGACGTCTGATAGTGTAAGACCTGTGATTTTGGGAAGTTAATTTATCAATATGAATTAGAGCTTTCCAGCAGATAATTTTGACCACTTCACCAGGAAGTTAAGGCCATACGGACAGCCGGGTCAAACGCCGATTGGCAACTTATGTTGCTTTATTGATTGAGTTCAAAGCTCAAATTTTATAAGTTGGTTACTTTACAACCAGTGCAATTGCACATCAACTTGTGAAACGGTCAATAAGAGTGGTAAAGGCGAATTATTTGCTATATAGACTCTGATCCAATATTGATATACATGAAGAAGCTTTCCGCCAAAGGAGTTCTTGTGAACTTTTTTGGTCATGGAGACTTCACGTCTTTTTTATGATGTATATCGATAAGCAAGTGTGATGATGCGCGATTGCGAGCATTTTTCACCTTGCTTTTTTTGTTGTCTTGTTGTCACCGTATTAAACCAATTTTAAAAAAATACATATTGGGATAGGAGAATGTAAAATGGGAAAAGCACTAATCATCGGCGCCGGCGGCGTTGCTTCCGTGGCAGTACACAAATGCGTTCAAAACAGCGAAGTTTTTGAGGAAATCTGCATCGCGAGTCGTACAAAATCCAAATGTGATGAACTCAAAGCCAAGCTGGACGGCGGAAAAACAAAAATTACAACAGCACAAGTTGATGCTGACAATGTTGACGAACTGATCGCTCTGATCAACGAAGTTAAACCGGATATCGTTATGAACCTCGCTTTGCCGTATCAAGATCTGACAATCATGGATGCTTGTCTTGCAACTAAAACAAATTACATGGACACAGCTAACTATGAGCCACATGATACAGCGAAGTTTGAATACAGCTGGCAATGGGATTACAAAGAGCGTTTTGAACAAGCAGGCATCACTGCATTGCTCGGTAGTGGATTTGACCCAGGTGTGACTGGCGTATTCTCCGCTTATGCCCTGAAGCACTACTTTGACGAAATTGAGTACATCGACATTCTGGACTGCAATGGCGGCGACCATGGCTATCCGTTCGCAACCAACTTCAACCCTGAGATCAACATTCGCGAAGTATCTGCGAACGGAAAATATTGGGAAAATGGTGAATGGATCGAAACGAAGCCGATGGAAATCAAACGTGTCTACGACTTCAAAGAAGTTGGCGAGAAAGACATGTACCTGTTGTATCATGAGGAACTGGAATCTTTGGCAAAAAACATGCCAGGTCTGAAACGTATCCGTTTCTTCATGACATTTGGCCAAAGCTACCTGACTCACTTGAAAGCTCTTGAAAATGTAGGCATGACTTCAATCGAGCCTATTGAATACGAAGGTAAACAAATTATTCCACTGCAATTCCTGAAAGCAGTACTGCCTGATCCAGCATCCCTTGGACCACGTACTGTAGGTAAAACAAACATCGGTTGTATTTTCAAAGGTAAAAAAGACGGCAAAGACAAAACATATTATGTTTACAATATCTGTGATCACCAAGAGTGTTATAAAGAAGTGGGTTCCCAAGCGATCTCTTACACAACAGGCGTTCCAGCAATGATCGGTGCAGCAATGGTCATGACAGGCAAATGGAACAAACCAGGCGTATATAATGTAGAAGAGTTCAACCCAGATCCATTCATGGAAGAGTTGAACAAATGGGGCCTCCCATGGGTAGAAGACTTCAACCCGGTACTCGTTGATGAGCTGCCAGAAGAAGTTAAAGAATCGGAGCTTGTTCGCTAAAATGCGGTTCGAGCAATTACCGACACCATGTTTTGTTGTTGACGAGGCGCTTATTGAGAAAAACCTGAAAATCCTGAACGGTGTTATGCAACGTACAGGTGCCAAAATCGTGCTGGCTCAAAAAGCATTCTCCATGACTGCGATGTATCCGCTGATTGGAGAATACCTGAGCGGTGCAACGGCAAGCGGTTTGTATGAAGCGCGTCTGGGCCATGAGGAAATGGGCAAAGAGAATCATGTCTTTGCTCCAGCATACCGCGCAGAAGAGATCGACGAGATTATCTCCATCTGCGACCACATTATTTTCAACTCATTTTCGCAGCTTGCAAAATTCAAGAATAAGGCGCTTCAAGCTGGCCGTAAGGTCGGCTTGCGCGTCAACCCTGAATGCTCCACCCAAGAAGGACATGAGATCTACGATCCGTGTTCTCCGGGTTCGCGTTTTGGTGCGAAACTGGAGGATTTCGATGCAGACTTGTTGGAAGGCGTCTCCGGACTTCACTTCCACACACTGTGTCAGCAAAACTCCGATGATCTGGAGACTACGCTGAATGCAGTGGTCGATAAATTCGGACAATGGTTGCCACAAATGGAATGGATCAACTTCGGCGGTGGGCACCATATCACACGTGAAGATTATGATATTCCAAGACTGGAAGCATGCATCAAACGTATGCAGAACGATTATGGCCTGGAAGTATATCTGGAGCCGGGAGAAGCTGTTGCGCTGAACGCGGGTTATCTGGTGACCTCTGTGCTGGACTTCCATAAAAACGGTATGGACATCGCTATTCTGGATACTTCAGCTACGTGTCATATGCCGGATGTGCTGGAAATGCCATATCGTCCGCCGCTGATCGGTTCGGGAGAAGTAGGCGAGAAAGCCCATCTGTATCGTCTTGGTGGACAAACCTGTCTGTCTGGTGACGTAATTGGGGACTATTCATTCGATCAGCCTTTGCAAGAAGGCGACCGTCTGGTATTCGAGGACATGGCGATTTACTCCATGGTGAAAACCAATACGTTCAACGGCATGCCGCTTCCAGCGATTGCAATCAAAAGAAAAGACGGCGATTGCGAAGTTGTTCGCGAATTCGGATATCAGGATTTCAAAATGAGGCTGGCATAATTACTTCATTATATAGTAAGTATTAATATAGAATTGAAAATAAATACAAAGAAGGGAACCTGGAGACAGGTTCCCTTCTTAACGTTAACTGAAGTTTAACGATTAGATTCAATGATGTTTATCAGTGAGGTTAGGTGAATGTTTACCGGTATTAAGCCGACTTAGCTTCGAGTTCAGTTTTCGGGTTAATTTTGTGGTTTCGAGGATGCTCTCGCAGCGTATGGAAAGATCGGTTCTCTTAGTTCAAAGTCATACGTCAACCCATCCACAATGCCGACTACACTTTCACTGTCATACAACTCCAGCAAAAATCCAGCCATTTGTTCCGCCGTATGGAACTTGGGAACTCTGCCTTCATATTCAAACTCATCTACATTAAAGGAATGTTTCGCAAATTCTGTCTCGGTTGCAGCAGGTGCGAGAACTTTGGCTTGCATCGCTGCGTTCTTACCTTTTAACTCTTGCGCAAGTCCTTCGGTAAAGGCACTTACATAGAACTTGGTTGCGCAGTAGGTTACTGCATCGGCTACAATCGTATATCCACCACCAGAGGAGATATTAATGATCTGTGTGCCATCAACATCTCCATAATCACGTACATACAGGGAAGAAAGAATCGTAAGAGCTTCTATATTTAGATGAAGCATCTGTTCAATCTTGGGCAGATGTTGTTCGCCCACGGAAGCAAAATTTCCGAATCCGGCGTTGTTAATCCACGTCTCAATGGAGTAAGCCTGAAGACTCTCATAGAATTCATGCACATTAGCGGCAATGGACAAATCCACTGTACGAATGACAACATCCAGAGCAGGATTGATTTCAGCTACTTTTGCTTTTAACTTGTCCAATTCATCGGTTCTGCGCGCTGCCAGAATTATATTTTTGCCACGAGTTGCAAAAGCTAAAGCCGCTTCATATCCAATGCCTGAACTGGCACCGGTAATCACTGTATATTTCATGGGAATTCCTCCTGGATCTGATTTCATTTTTTATTGTGATGTGACCACGAGTTGATTATACTGATTAGAGCTTACTCTAAGTCAAGCGGGAAAATGGAGGGGAGGTTAACCATGCATACCATTGGTGAAGTGGCAGAATTACTCCATATCAGTGCACATACGTTGCGTTATTATGAGAAGGAACAGATTGTAACTCCTCTCCGAGATGCCAGTGGAGACAGGCGATACAACGAGTCACACCTGAAGTGGCTGCAATTTGTGATCAAATTAAAAGAGACTCAAATGCCCATTGCTATTATTAAGAAATATGCGTCCTTGTTTCAGGAAGGGGAGCATACGGCGGGGGATCGTTTGAAGCTGCTGGAGGAGCATAAAGAGTCGATTCAAAAACAGATGCACATACTTCACACAGCAGATGAGATGCTTGAGCATAAAATTTCGTCGTATCGAACGCTCATCGGACAATGAACTAACACACACAAATGACGATCTATTGCCAAAACAGTGATTTTTATTATAGACTGTTTTTTATCGGTTGTTCATCAAGGGGGAAATGCAATGCATCAAAACAGAAAACAAAAGTCAAACAAGTTAAAGATCCTCTCCAAAGTATTATTGATTATCATTGGGGGATTTATAACGGCATATGGCCTCGAAGCCATATTGATCCCGAATAATGTCTCAGATGGTGGTGTCACAGGTCTGAGTATCGTAGGATCACAGCTGTTCGGATTACCACTGGGGATGCTCATCGGGATTATTAACATTCCATTTGTGTGGCTCGGGTACAAGCAAATCGGAAAAAGCTTTGCGTTATATTCGATCATCGGTATTGCTTCACTCGCAATCAGCACCAGTCTGATGCACCATATACCAACCATCATTGAAGGTGATACCTTGCTTGTTACGGTTGTCGGCGGGATTATCATCGGTTTTGGTATGGGACTTGCATTACGTAATGGCGGGGCATTGGATGGCATAGATATGCTGGCTGTACTCCTTTCGCGAAAAGTACCTTTTGGAACCAGTGATCTCATCCTGTTCCTCAACATGTTTGTATTTATTGTCGTTTCTACCGTGTTTGGTCTGCAAGGCGCGATCTTGTCAGGACTTGCGTATTTTATTGCTTCTAAAGTAATACATATTGTTGAAGAGGGCTTGAGCGGCTCCAAAACGTTTAAAATTATTACGAATCAACCTGAGATTATGGTTGAAACCATTCGGGACCGTTTAGGCCGTGGAGCAACGTATACCGAGGCTTACGGTGGTTACTCTAATGAGCAATTCAAGGAAATTACTTGTGTCATTAACCGGATGGAAGAGAGTAAAATTAAAGATATCATTCACGAAATTGACCCAACTGCTTTTGTAGTCGTATACGATGTAGCTGAAGTGAGAGGCGGCAATTTCAAAAAGAAAGATATTCACTGATTCCGAAAAACAAAATTAACTTATACGTAGTTGGTCAACCAGGAACTTCTGGTTGGCTTTTTTTGTATGTTCACAGCGTAACTTGGAGTTTTAACAGGCGGATTTTCTTGTTAGTTTGATACGAATATTTAAATTTGCATATAAAATAAATATGGTTTATTATTATATCAAATGATACAAATTACTATCATTATTGAATGTGAATGTTGTGATTACAAAACAACAACATGAATGTAGAAGAGGAGAATGTTTTATGGCGTGGTTATTCCTTATTCTTGGAGGGATTTTAGAGGTAGGTTGGGCATTAGGTTTGTCATTCTCCGATGGATTTTCCAAAATCGAGATCGTAATCCCCACGGTTATTTTAATGATTGGCAGCTTCTACTTCTTTGCAAAATCCACTAAAGTACTTCCTGTATCAACGGCGTATGCGGTGTTTACCGGACTTGGTTCATTTGGAACCGCAATTGTGGGAATGATTTTTTTGGGGGACTCCGTAAGTGCAATCAAAATCGTGCTGGTCATGATATTAATCAGTTGCATCATCGGTCTGAAATTTGTATCCAATGAACCTAAACCAAAGGCGGGTGTATAGAATATGAGTTGGTTTTTCTTGATCTTAGCTGGTTTATTTGAAGTTGGTGGTGTAATATTTCTGAAACTTTCAGATGGATTCACCAAATTGAAACATACATTGATGTTCGCTATGTTTCTGGGATTAAGTTTCATTTTTCTTTCCCTGTCTTTGAGAGAGATCCCAATCAGCATTGGTTATGGAATCTGGACAGGTATTGGGGCATCGGGCAGTGTACTATTGGGGATGTATGTATTCAAAGAGCCCAAAAATGCAAAGAAATTAGCTATCGTTAGTGGAATTATCGTCAGTATTGTGGGATTGAAACTAGTCTCTTAACTGGATAAATTAGCTGTACTAACAACGGAACGATATCCATCTCATCTATATTCATGCATAAGTACAGCTCTCTTATGGGAAAACTTCTGTAGTACGAATTAAATTGCATGACTTCAAGTATGTATGGGAGGTTAGCATAGTGACAAAGCAGGACCCGCAAGAGCTTTTGAAGCAAAAACACGAGCTGGATGAGCAAAAAAGACAGTTTACTAATTTTTCGCGGAATATTTCAGGTCATGGTGAGGTTGAAGCTGGTCAAGAGTTCAGTGTTGACCGGGTACCAGATGATCAAAACCGTATGAAATCGGTTGAGAACAGACGCGGCGAAGTCTAGAACGTTACAACATAAGTCGATCCTTTCAAGGATCGGCTTATTCGTGCGTAGCATTTTATCTAACAGGAAGATATATGTTGTAGTTGAGAATGATTATCGATAGAATGGAGAAAAGTGAAAATATCCGCTGATTTTGCTGATGTTTTGCTAACTTAATGGGTTGTGGAAGGTGAAGGAAGAGATGCACGTAGAAGAGCATGTGAAGTTATGGAATCTGGCCTCAATTAAAATATGGGAAGTGCGTCACGTCGTCGTGCGCGCTGGCGAACCCATCCATGCCTATCGATTTCCAATTAGCGGTTTTATATATACAGTTCGCGGCAATGCAACGATTACACTGGATGATACGATGTACGCGATCGATCAGATGCAAGTCTTACATGGAGGCAAGGGGGTATGGATGAATATTTCCCTGAACGAGGATTCATTCGAATTTTATTTGATGTTTTATCGGGCTAATTTGTCGTTATCCAATACTCGTGAGAATCAAGCTCTGCTCAGGCAACATGTCCCGTTTCACGTGCAATATGCTTTCGCCCCAAGCTATCCCATTGACTTATATGATAAAGTCCAAAGAATAGAGCAACATTGGGAACGGACGGATGCGTTCTCGAAATTTCAGGTAAAGACATTATTTTATCAATTTATTAATGAATTAATGAGACAGTTAAGTGCACAAGGAATTGAGACTGCCAAGCCTGATCTGGTAGCTCAAGCCGTTCGTTATCTTCAAGAGAACTACATGTTGCCCGTTATGGTCGATCCGCTCGCAGAACTTCTGGACTGCAGTGCAGGGCATCTGTCGAGAACGTTCAAGAAAGAGACAGGCAGCAGTCTGATTACCTATTTAACTCGGATACGGATGTACAAAGCCAAGGAGCTGCTGTTGCACACAGATGCATCTCTTCAGAAGATTGCCGAGGCAATCGGCGTTCCAGATGTGATCTATTTTAATCGTTTATTTAAAAAGCATGTTGGCCTTTCACCAGGTCGGTTCAAACAAAAATGTATCGCCCTGCCAACCGGTCAGAATAATGCTATCCAAGAATCAGAATTGTCCATTGTCAGTTCCATGCATCGCGGTTATGATCCTATTGATGATGATAATTATTATCAATACAACTCAAAAGGAGAATCACTTACATCTATGAGATCGAGAAAACCCGTTGCATTGCTTTTGATGCTCAGCCTTACATTATTAATATCAGCCTGTTCCCCTTCTCAGGGCAGTTCAGCAACAAGCAGTAATGGAACAAGCGGTAACAATGCTCCAACCACCGAAGTCGCGCAATCCACCGAATCAGCAGTACAGGAGCGTGTTGTTAAACATCCTTGGGGAGAAACTGTCATCAAAGGTGATCCTCAGCATATTATTTCGTTGTTCCCGGCTGCAACTGACTATTTGTTAGCACTCGGTATTGTACCCCAGGCAGCATCCAGTAATGAGGAGGGGAGTGATCAGTTTCCTACCTACCTGTCCGATCAACTACAAGGAAAAGAAAATCTGGGCTGGCAGGTTGATCCCAACTACGAAAGCATATTGGCGGCAGAGCCAGACCTGATTATCGGTCAGGATTTCATGAGTGATGCCTATGACAGCCTTAGCAAAATTGCCCCTACCTTGCTGGCAGAGAAGCTGCAGGACGAGCAAGGTATTATTCGTATGAAGACAAGCCTGTTACATATGGGAGATATGTTAGGGAAGACGGATCAGGCCAAACAGGTCATTGAAGAATACGAAAAGAAGGCTGCAGAAGCCCGTGAGAAAATCAAGCAATCCATCGGAGACGAGACCGTGATGTTCCTGCGTTTATCCGATAAAGAAGTGCGTTATTACAGTAAAAGAAACTACGAGGTTCTGTACGACGATCTAGGCTTGACACCTCCTGTATCCATACCTGACCCGACAGATTCAATGAAAGTAATCTCCATGGAGTCGTTACCATCGATTAACCCGGATCATATTTTCCTGTTGTCATCAGACGAGAATGAAACGACAGAATTGCAAAAAACAGCAGTGTGGAAAAGCCTGAATGCTGTTAAAAACAACAATGTCTACATCGTTGACTACGGCTTGTGGTTCCAAGGTCCGGGAGGACCCATTGGACAGAGCAAGATTATCGACGAAGCGGTAAATTTCCTTACCCAATAAATAAGGAAACTAGACAGGAGGATTAATGCATATGGAAACGTCCGTCGTAGAGAAGCTCATTCGTGAACGAAGAACCATTCGTCAGTTCAATGGCAAACCGCTGGCGAAAGAAACGATCATGCACTTGCTGGAAGCGGCCGTGTGGGCACCTGTTCATTCCCGTAAAGAGCCATGGCGCTTCATATTATTTGTAGAAGAAGGTCGGAAGCAATTTGCTGATGCGGTGCTACATACGTTTTCCAAAGATGAGCGGGAGCGCTGGACAGAGAAGTTGCAAAAGGACTATTGCGAATCTATCCAAGCCCATCTGCTGGTTGTGATTGAGGCTGATCCGAGACAACGGGTATGGGAAGATGCTGTGGGGGCTAGTGTTGCCCTTATTCAAAATATTCAACTCCTGGCATGGGAGCAGGATATCGGCGTAGTGTGGAAGACGAATGAATATAATTTTGACCCTGATTTCTACTTCAAGACCGGTGTGAGACCAGGGGAGAGAATTGTTGGCACACTTCATCTGGGGTATTTTGATACAAACAAGGTTCCCAAACCTCGTCCTCGCACACCAGTAGAAGAATTGATGACCTTTGTCTCCACGGCAAGAGCAGAAGTACAGTAGTAGCGATACTTCATACGGTTCCGAGCTGTGAAACGAACTCATTGTAAGCCGCGAACATAGCGGCTTTTTTGCATAATTGAATATCGATGTTGATTGGATGTCAGACATTGAGGAGTTCAAACTGTTTCTGATTAACGTTATCTCACACTGCCTGCCAAATCATGAACGAAATGAAATACAAATTCGGCGGTCAATAAATGGATGGTTGAGGCCATATAGGTGGTAGTCAATCGTTGTAAAAGGTCGTATATTAATAATATGTCGATTGTGGGAGTGAACATGTACCACATCGCAAAATGATAAACGATTTTACATAGAAGGACGGGAAAAAATGGACTTTAAACCGCTTGCTTCATTTATTGACCGCATTACATCCTGGCGTATACCGTGGGCAGAGGTGCTGGTGATGCATCGAAATGATACCGTTTTCCATTATCGTAATGGATACGCCAATCTGGAAGAGAAAACACCTATCGGTGATGGAGCGATCTTCAATCTATACTCCATGACCAAAATTATGACCTGCGTGGCAGGATTGCAACTGGTTGAGAGAGGTGAAATGCTGCTAAGCGATCCACTGTCTGATTATCTGCCAGAGTATGCTGAGATGACGGTAAAGAAAACGATGGCGAACGGCGAGATCCGGCTGGAAAAGGCGACAAAAGCCATTACAGTTCGTGATTTGTTCACCATGACCGCCGGGTTCTCGTATGACGTGGGTAGTCCAAGCATTCAAGAAGCTGTAAAAAGCACCGACGGAACATTGCCAACACGTGACTTCGCGAGAGCGCTTGCGAAAGAACCACTGCTGTTTGAACCAGGGACACACTGGAATTATAGTATGTGCCATGATGTGTTAGGAGCCTTGGTGGAAGTGGTAAGTGGCAAACGCTTTGGTACGTATCTGCGGGACGAAATCACCGGACCCCTTGGCATGAACGATACAGCGTTTAATCTGAACGATGAGCAGCAGACACGCCTGATTCCACAGTATGCTTATAATGATGAGTTTGAAAAGGCTGTACGTTTGGACGGCAATGGATTCCGTGTGGGTACGGAGCTGGAAAGCGGCGGTGCAGGGTTGCTATCAACCGTTAGCGATTATGCACGTTTTCTGAACGCGCTTACTGGGCATGGTACGAGTCCCCAAGGCGTGCGCATTCTGTCACAAGCTTCAGTGGAACTGATGCGAACGGACCACCTGAACGAGATGACTCGTGCTGATTATTCCTGGGATCATATGTATGGATACGGTTATGGACTGGGTGTTCGCACACATATCTCCAAAGCAGCAAGCGGCTCACTGAGTCCAATTGGCGAATTTGGATGGAGCGGCGCTGCTGGTTGTATGGCTATTATTGATCCGGATTCAGAGCTTACAGTTATGTATGCACAGCACCTGCTGAACAGTCAGGAGCCATACGTTCAACGACGCTTACGTAATGTGGTTTACTCCTGTCTATAAATCATATCGTATTCGAAGTTACTTGAAGAGCCGCTAAATAGCGGCTTTTTTATGTTATATGGATCGAAATCTATTAATTAGATTGTTATTTCTTTATTAGAAAGGGTATGTTATCATTCTTAGGAAAATAGTACTAGTAGGAGGATATGCTTATTGAACATGAACTTAAATTCATTACATAGTTTGATCAAGATTACACGCTAGCAAGTACCTGTTTGAATGTTGAGATTGTGAACAATTCTTAATTAGAAAAAGCTGTTAGATTTTATTTTTTTACTCAAAGGAGATTCATCGATGATACACCCTAAACACAATGCAAAATGGGCTTCTCTGGCCGTACTTACCTTAATCGCCTATGTTCTGAGCGCATTGCTTCTGCTACCACCCAATGCTGCTGCCAAAGGAGAGCAAATCTCCGCCAAACAGCTCGAAAGTATGAGCCGGCTTTCATTTACGCTTCGTGATGCCAAACAAACGGCTTACACCGTTTATATTTTCGCTTATGATGAACAGAAGAGAACGCTGACCGAAGAAAATGGCTGGACCAACAATAAAAAAGGCGACAAGAGTTATTCAGGCACTTATCGTGCAGCCTTGCTGAAAAAAGGTGCAGCATACGGAACTGTTCAGGCAGCAAAACTGGATCTGAATACGATTATTTTGCCTCAAACCTGGAACTTTGTTGTGAAGAGCAAAGAGGCTAGTACACCAGACATGCTGATGATCACCGATTGGGGAACTTCTAATTTTAATGAGGTGAAAACGTATATTGTTCGTTCCGGGGAATTGCGCCGTGTAACATATGTCGATAATAAGGGGAAAAAAATCGACGATTCCTACTCTGCAAGCAGAGATGATGGAATCCGTACTCTTTCAGGTGCCCGAGTGCAGTTCAAAAATTACAACAACCTTCAATTTGTCTATGGGGTTGATACGTTTAAGCTGAATGTGAACAAATTGGAATTGCGGTTGGAAGATACACGTAACCTTCGTTCAGAAGCTTGGCCGAACTCGGGTGTTGGCGATCGCGCTTACCTGAAAAGCCTAAAGGAAGCTGCTTTAAAGGGTGTGTTGCCAGGCCGGACGGACGTTAAGATTGGCATGACGCTTCAAAATGCGCAAAAAAAGCTGGGAAAACCCAATTCTCGTTCAAACGGGGAATGGGGAGCGTACTATTTTTATTCTAAATTCGGCGTCGGGTTTGATTCATACATGCACGAGCTTACCAATAAATCACGTATTGCCGTTTTTGATTTGTACAATGAAAAGCAGAATCTTTCACCACGGAATGTGAAAATATGGATGGGAAAACCTTCCTCAGAATATTACAATGAAGTCGTGGTTGGTTATGAGATGGTATACCAATTGGGTAATCACGCCATTGTATTCACTTATGAGGAAGAAGAGGACTTAATTGATTTTACGAGTATATATTAAGGTATAGCATTCATCGTAAAGAAATGAAAGCATAGCTTAATCACATTTACATGAAAAGCCGCTAATTAGCGGCTTTTTTGGTTGTCCATGGAAGTGGACGGGTAGTCTATTTCATTGGAGTGTTATTAGAGCTTTGCACAGAACGTACACGATTGACTAAATAAATGCCGACTGACACGAACAGTAATGCGACCAGATTTTTCAGCTCCAAGATCGTTTCCCCCAGAAATAACGCTGATAATAAAGCTCCAAATACAGGGATTAGGAAGTTATAGACAGACACTCTTCCGACCTTGTTGTACTTGAGAAGCATATTCCATAGACAAAATGCGACGGATGACAGCAAAGCCAGGTAGATTAGGTTACTGGTGGATTCCAAGGTGAAATGAGTAACTCGACCGCCGAGTGATAGACCTAACAGCGTAAGTACCAGTCCCCCGACGAATAAGCTGACACCTGTTATGATCAGAACATCGATGGTGGCGGTGAGACGTTTTGCGTAAAGGGCCGTAACGGAAAAAACAAGTGCCGCTATAATAACGAAGCCTTCGCCTGTGAATGAAAAGGAAAAAGCAAGCAGATCCGTATGGAAGTTTACGATGATTACACCAACGAATCCGAGCAAGCAACCAACGATTTTATTTCTGCTTAATTTGTCGTTTTTATAGATGAAATGGGCCAGAACAACACTGAAAAAGGTCGTAGTTGCATTCATAATGGAGCCTTTGACACCTGTCGTATTGGCTACGCCAACGTAGAAAAACATATATTGCAAACCCGTTTGCAATATACCTAACATAATGAGGCCTGTCCACTGTGGCTTGGTTAATTGGAGCTTCTGTTTTCTAACGATACGAGACAGGAGCAAGAGCAGCATACCCGCCAGTGTAAACCGGTATCCGGCAAATACATACTTGGAAGCAATATCTTCCGGCAGAATGTCAAACGCGATATATCCAAGTTTAATGGATGGGTACGCGCTTCCCCATAACAAGCAACACAGGCTTGCCACGAGCATGACAAAAATGGGATCACTAAATTTACTCGGTTTCTCAAGGGTATTTCTCTCTATCACTTTCGATCTTCTCCTCACATTTCATGTACATATGTATGTATGAATCTATTAACATCCTCACTGACCATATCACATATCGCTAATCTTTGTAATGATAATTAATAAACCGCTCTTCAATTGGTCAGATTAAAAGAAGGAACGGTTCATGAGGAGTCTATGTTATAGATTCCTTTCTAATAAAATCCCTATTTGTTCTGCGACAATATGAGGTTGCCGGGGTAATCCATTCGTGAAATAGGATTCCACGATACCCACGATTGCTGTACCAAAGAACGTGAGAATCACTTCTTTTTTTAGTCCTTTATTTTTTCCCTCCGTCACATTCACCTCATCTTCCAGTTCTTCAATGACAAGAGCCAGGAAGCGATTGCGGAAAAAAGGGGCTCCTTTACTCAGTAACATAGCCGAGAAGAATGAATAGTGAACTTCAAAATAATCGAACCAAAGTACATTGCTTTCTATAAAATCCAGATCGGATGCTTCCTTGCACAATCTTCTTAGTTCATCGATATGTTCTTCAATTAATTTATCCAGCAAGTCAAATTTGTCCGAATAGTGATGGTATATCGTTCTGCGGCCGACATTTGCATGATCAGAGATATATTGCATTGTAATGGTATCAAAAGGTTTCTCGTTCATGAGTTTGATAAAAGCGGATTTGATCGCTTCCTGAGACTTAAGTATTCTTCGATCTGTGATAGAAACGATAGTAATCACCATTCTTTCCAGAGAGTAATTGCACAAATGTTGTTCCTTTGCGCCATAAGGCACAGATCGGGTTCATTTGATCCTTGCAGAGGCAGTGCAATTATTTTATATTATACACAAATGTGCGATATCGCACGTATGTGTGTAATCATATTTAGGTCAACATAGGAGCAGGAAGCATTAATCAATAAGATCACATTGGAGGAAATAAAATGGCTAAATATGAAGAAGTTAAAGATGGAGTGATATTCCCGGTAGGAGAAAAAAACGAAGCATTTTCGCAATATTTCATAGGGCAAAGTTATCTCCAATCCTTGGTTGCTGATCCCAAAGTGAATGTGGGTGTTGGGAATGTAACGTTTGAACCGGGATGCAGAAATAACTGGCATATCCATCGCGGTGGATTTCAGCTATTGTTAGTGACTGGTGGGGAAGGTTGGTATCAGGAAGAAGGAAAACCTGCTCAATTCCTAAAAGCCGGCGATGTTATTGTGACTCATGATGGTGTAAAACACTGGCATGGGGCCGCTAAAGATAGTTGGTTTGAACACATTGCGATCACTGCAGGTGCACCGGAATGGTTGGAACCTGTTACAGATGAAGTTTATGGGGAGTTATAAAAATAAACGCTATGAATTGATTTATTCGAAAATGGTACTATCTAATTTGTTAAATTAAAGGCTAATTAAGTTCAGGAGCTTGCTGATTTTATGTTGATCTGCGTGCCATCACTCTGAGTTTTAATCGAGTGATGGCCTCTTTACGTCTATGAAGTATCGATCTCCCTGACAGGAGAAAACCATGATATAGATGGATTCCAGTGCACTTTATGTATACTTGGAGAAATTTCCAGAATGAAAACGCTTGTCAAATTGAAAATAATATGATAATTTAGTGTCTGTAACCGGTTACACATAGAGGAGAGCAACTTATGACAACAATTAAAGACGTAGCTCAACTGGCTGGCGTATCTGTTGCCACCGTATCCAGAGTCATTAATGATAGAGGTTATGTTCATGCCGACACACGCAAAAAAGTGGAAGATGCTGTGAAGGCGCTTAACTTTTCGCCAAATGAAGTGGCACGCTCATTATATAAACGCAAGTCCAAACTGATTGGCCTGTTGTTGCCGGATATTACGAACCCTTATTTCCCGCAGTTAGCCCGCGGCGTAGAGGATCGGATGCAGGAGCAGGATTACAGACTGATATTTGGAAATAGTGACGAGGAAGAACGGAAGGAGCAGGATTACATCCAGACGTTTATCCAGAACAACGTGGTTGGTGTGATCTCTTCAACGAACTACCCTCATTCTTCGATATATGAAAAACTAAAGATTCCCGTTGTGTTTCTGGACAGAACTTCACTGGATCGTCCATCCGTGTATGCGGATGGCAGGGAAGGTGGAAGACTAGCTGCAAGGGAGATTATCAAACGCGGCAGTCGCCGGATCACAGTTATGCAGGGACCGTCACAGATCAGACCCGCTCAAGATCGTTTTGAAGGGGCGATTGAAATCATCCGTGATGCTGGGTTAGACTACCGGGTGATCCAGACGACCTCATTTTCAATTAACGAGGCAGGTGTATGGGCTGAAGAATTATTCAGGAAATATGCGGACACAGACGGGGTCATTGCCAGCAATGACATCGCAGCCATGGCAGTACTGCATGAGGCATCACGAATCGGAAGAAAGGTTCCTGATGACGTACAAGTGATTGGTTTCGATGATATTCCGATGAGCAGCCTGTTATCGCCGGCATTGTCCACCATCCGTCAGCCAGCATACGAGATGGGAAGAGAAGCGGCGGGATTACTTATCCAGCTTGTGGAACAAGCTGCAATAGAGAATAAAAACATACAGTTGCCCGTAAGTTTCATCGAACGGGGCACTACGAGAAAGGTGAGATCAGATGGCTAAAATATGTGTAATTGGAAGCAGTTCAATGGATCTGGTTGTTACTTCGTCAAGACGGCCGGGAGCGGGGGAAACCGTTCTTGGTGATAGCTTCAAAACAGTTCCTGGTGGCAAAGGAGCCAATCAGGCTGTTGCCGCTGCACGACTGGGTGCCGAGGTTGCGATGATCGGCCGGGTAGGCGACGATGCTTTTGGCAAAGATATTGTAGAGAACTTTAGAGCAAATGCTGTAAATACGCAAAATGTGAAACCGGTTACACATTTAGAAAGTGGTACGGCTCATATCATTCTGGCAGAAGGTGATAATAGTATCGTAGTGGTTGAAGCGGCGAATCGGGAAGTCACTCCTGCATATGTCGATGAAGCAGCTGAAGTGATCCGCGATGCAGATATCGTATTAATTCAGCAGGAAATTCCGGAGGAAACGGTTGTGCATGTGAGTGCATTATGTGCAGAATTCGGAACACCGCTGCTGCTTAATCCCGCACCGGCGAGAACATTGCCGCAAGAAGTGATCGACAACGCTGCATATATCACACCGAACGAGCATGAAGCTGAGATTTTGTTTCAGGGCATGAGTCCGGCACAGGCATTACGTCAGTATCCAAACAAGTTGTTCATCACGGAGGGCAGTAAAGGTGTACGGTACTTTGATGGCACTGACGAAATTCTAGTCCCAACTTATAAAGTTGAGGCTGTTGATACTACGGGGGCAGGGGATACGTTCAACGCCGCATTTGCAGTCGCTTTGGCTGAAGGAAAAGCGTTGCAAGAGAGTATACGCTTCGCCAATCGGGCTGCATCGTTGTCCGTCACCAAGTTCGGAGCGCAGGGCGGCATGCCGACACGTGATGAAGTAGAGGAGAGCTTGTAATGAAAAGAAATGGCATGTTGAATAGTCACATTTCCAAGATTTTGTCTGATCTGGGCCATACGGACATGATTGCGATTGCGGATGCAGGTCTGCCGGTACCGGACGGGGTACTCAAAATTGATCTGGCCCTCAAACTGGGAACACCAAGTTTTCGCGAAGTGGTGGAAGCGATCGCTGAAGATATGGTCATTGAGAAAGTCATTGTGGCTGAAGAGATTTGCGAAGGCAATCCCGTAGCCATGCAATTCATCACAGAGAAATTCGGGGTAGAAGCAATCGATGCTTCCGTCAGCCACGAACAATTCAAAGAATTAACACGGCAGGTGAAAGCTGTTATCCGCACAGGTGAAGCCACACCCTATGCCAATTGCATTTTACAATCGGGAGTCCATTTCGGTTAAAAGGAGGTTGCGTAATGCACATTCAGATGCAAGACATTCATAAAGCGTTTGGAACGAATCAGGTGCTGAGCGGAGTGGATTTTGAACTAAAAGATGGTGAAGTTCATGCCCTGATGGGGGAGAATGGAGCCGGCAAATCCACACTGATGAATATCCTGATTGGTCTTCATCAGCGTGATCAGGGAACCATCAGCATAGACGGAGAAGAAAACTATTTTGCAAGTCCGAAGGAAGCCGAGAAACTGGGTATCACATTCATACATCAGGAACTGAATGTATGGCCTGAAATGACGGTGCTGGATAACCTCTTTATTGGTAAGGAAATGACATCATCATTCGGATTGCTCAACACAAGACAAATGAAAGCGCTTGCCAAAGAACAGTTCGCCAAGCTTTCCGTAGACATACCACTGGAACGTCCTGTGGGAGAGTGCTCTGTCGGGCAACAACAGATGATCGAGATTGCCAAAGCGCTAATGACAGATGCCAAAGTCATCATTATGGATGAGCCAACAGCAGCACTTACGGAGCGTGAGATCCAGAAGCTGTTTGGTGTAATCAGCTCGCTGAAGAAGGAAGGCGTATCCATCGTCTATATTTCTCACCGAATGGAGGAGATATTCACGATCTGTGACCGGATTACCATCATGCGTGACGGAAGAACGGTAGACACACAAGCTATTCCGCAGACAAGCTTTGATGAAGTGGTGCGGAAAATGGTAGGTCGTGAACTTACCGAGCGTTATCCTGTCCGGAATCCTTCTTATGGTGAAGTTGTCCTCGAAGTAAGGAATGCAAGTAGCAAAGGTCTATTCGAGAATATTAACTTCACCGTGAGAGCGGGGGAAATACTCGGTTTCTCAGGACTCATGGGTTCTGGACGAACAGAGATCATGAGAACCATCTTTGGTTTGGATACGTTGGATAGCGGTGAAATCTTCATCCGCGGCAAAAAAGCGAACATTCGTAAACCGGCAGATGCAGTGAAACATGGAATCGGGTTTATTACAGAAGACCGCAAGGATGAAGGGCTGGTATTAGACTTCTCTATTCGCGAGAATATGGCGTTGCCAAATCTGTTCAGTTTCTCAAGCAAAGGTTTCATCTCAACTTCAAAGGAACAAGACTTCGTAGATACACTGATCAAACGTCTACAGATCAAAACGCAATCCTCCGAGACGGCGGCAAGGAATCTATCCGGGGGTAACCAGCAGAAGGTGGTTATTGCGAAATGGGTTGGTATCGGACCAAGCGTGCTTATCCTGGATGAACCTACCCGCGGAGTGGATGTCGGGGCGAAGCGTGAAATCTATGAATTGATGAATGAACTGACTGACCGCGGCGTTGCAATCATCATGGTATCGTCGGAGCTGCCTGAAGTGCTTGGCATGAGTGACCGGATCGCGGTTGTGCATGAGGGACACATCAGTGGCGAGGTTGCAAGGGAAGTAGCAACACAAGAACACATTATGACATTGGCCACAGGGGGACAGTGATATGACAACAATGCAGGAAAACAAAACGGCTAAAAGCGGATTCCGTTTCTCAAACGTGATACAAAAATTGGGACCGCTGCTTGGCTTAATCATTCTTATTCTCATCGTATCAGTGTTGAATCCAAGTTTCTTGGAACCGCTCAATATCTTGAATTTATTGCGTCAAGTCTCGATTAATGCGCTGATTGCCTTTGGTATGACGTTTGTTATCCTGACGGGTGGAATTGATCTGTCGGTCGGCTCAATCCTGGCTTTATCCAGTGCTTTTGTAGCAAATATGATGTTGTCTGGTCTCGATCCGATCTTGTCCATCATCATTGGTGTAGCACTCGGTGGTGTCATGGGTATGGTGAACGGACTAATGATTACCAAAGGTAAAATGGCTCCGTTTATCGCTACATTGGCAACCATGACGATATTCAGAGGACTGACATTGGTGTACACCAATGGTAATCCAATTACAGGACTCGGGGATAACCTGTTATTCCAACTGTTTGGCCGCGGTTACCTGCTGGGCATTCCGGTACCTGCAATCACGATGCTGATTACCTTCATGATTCTGTGGATTGTTTTGCATAAAACGGCTTTTGGTCGTAAAACGTACGCCATCGGCGGTAATGAGAAAGCTTCCATTATCTCGGGTATCAAAGTTAATCGCGTGAAAATTATGATCTACTCCCTGACGGGTATGCTCGCTGCTCTGGCAGGTGCAATTCTGACATCGCGTTTGAATTCAGCGCAACCAACGGCAGGTACATCCTACGAGCTGGATGCAATCGCAGCAGTTGTATTGGGTGGTACAAGTCTTGCTGGAGGACGCGGACGCATCGTTGGTACACTGATCGGTGTTCTGATTATCGGCGTGTTGAATAATGGATTGAACTTGCTTGAAGTAAACTCATTTTATCAAATGGTTGTAAAAGGTATCGTCATTGCCATTGCTGTCCTGCTGGACCGCAAGAAAACAGCATAAGGAGAGAAGCGAATATGAAAAAGTGGACTGTAACACTCATAAGTATGCTGATGATCATCGTTCTGGCCGGGTGCTCTCTGGAGCCACCGGAATGGGCGAAACCTAACCCAAACAAAAGTAACGGACAGAAGAAAATAGGTTTGTCGATATCTACACTAAACAATCCATTCTTTGTATCACTGAAGGACGGGGTAATGGCTGAAGCCAAAAAACAGGGAATACAGGTCATCGTGGTGGATGCGCAGAACGATTCGGCGAAACAAACCAATGATGTGGATGATCTCATTCAGCAAGGTGTTAGTGCACTTCTGATTAACCCCGCGGACTCTGCAGCGATCTCCACAGCGGTTCAATCCGCTAATAGTGTGGGCATTCCTGTGATCACGCTGGATCGCTCCGCAGATAAAGGCGAAGTGGCGGCACTAGTGGCATCTGATAACGTTAAAGGTGGACGCATGGCAGCTGAATATTTTGTGGAACAACTGGGTGAGGGAGCAAAAGTCATTGAACTTGAGGGTGTGCCTGGTGCTTCCGCAACAAGAGAACGGGGTAAAGGTTTCCATGAAGTGGCTGACAAGCAACTTGATGTGGTTTCCAAACAATCTGCTGATTTCGATCGGTCCAAAGGATTAAATGTCATGGAGAACTTGCTACAAGGTAATCCAGACGTACAAGCGGTATTTGCCCATAATGACGAGATGGCACTTGGTGCAATTGAAGCGATTCAAAGCTCAGGTAAAGACATTCCGGTCATCGGATTTGATGGTAATGATGATGCAATCAAATCCATTCAGGATGGGAAATTGACGGCAACAGTCGCTCAGCAGCCTATACTGATTGGCCAACTGGCGCTGCAAGCAGCTCTGGATGTGCTCAGTGGCAAGCAGGTGGAGTCATCGATTCCCGCTGAATTGAAGCTGGTAACCAAGGAAAATGTGAATGAGTAAATCATCATAAAACATGTATTTTCGTTTTGGACATGAACATAGAACTAAACCAAGCCGCTAATTTAGCGGCTTTTTTCATTTTGGAAGAAGCGTGCGGGCATCACATCAATCAGATTATCGACTTTTAAAAGCGTATTAAAGGAACCCCAATTGAATTAATGTCTACTTTGTCGTTTTGGACTGTTCCAAAATAGCATTTTTGGATATGTATATCCAATCCATGCGTTGCTATACTAGCATGACGTTCCACACAGTCTTCACAATACATAAGGAGGAGCTAATCTCATTGATTCATTCCTGTTCGGAATAGAAAGAAGGTGGCTGACATGAAACATCTAGTAGAAGAAAATCTTCAAGCTGTAAGACAGCAAATGGCATTGGCCTGCCAGGCTTCAGGTCGCAACATAGAGGACATCAAGTTGTTGCTCGCGACCAAAACGGTACCGCTAGAGAAATTACAAATAGCTATTCAAGCAGGTGAGGTCTTGTTTGGAGAAAACAAAGCTCAAGAACTCCGAGACAAATTCCCACTCATGGAACAAAGCAAGCAGGTGGAATGGCATTTTATCGGACATCTGCAAACAAATAAAGTAAAGGACGTAGTTAAATATGTTACTCTCATCCATTCCGTAGATCGTCTGAAACTGGGTCAAGCGTTACATAACCAGCTTCTCAAAGAGAATAAGAGCTTAGACATTCTTGTGCAAATTAATACGTCCTACGAAGAAAGTAAATTTGGTGCCTCTCCAGAAACAGCCGTTGAGCTTGTAGAACAGTTGTCTCAATTCGAGACATTAAACGTGAAAGGTTTAATGACCATTGGAAAACTGAATGCGACAAACGAAGAAACACGACATTGTTTTCGATTGTTAAACCAAATCCGTACACAGATTAAAGAGAAAAATATTCCACGCGTAGAAATGGATATTTTATCGATGGGTATGTCTGGTGACTTCCAAGTCGCCATTGAAGAAGGAGCTACAATGATACGTGTAGGGACAAGTGTATTTGGTCAACGCTATTTACCGGACGAGTATTACTGGAATGAAAACACACGCATCGATGATTAAGTGAGAGGTAGTGTTAAATATGAAGACAGCATCCCCTTCGTTACGCGGCCGTGATTTGATATCTCCGGTGATCGCCGCTTTAATATCCGTAATTGTTAATTACGGGGGTACGTTTATCCTTGTTTTTCAAGCTGCAAAAGTGGCTGGTTTAAGCCCGGAAATGACCGCTTCCTGGATTTGGTCCATCTCGATTGGGGTAGGCGTAACGGGAATTTGGCTCAGTTATCGATATAAGGAACCGATTATTACAGCCTGGTCTACACCGGGTGTGGCGTTTCTCGTTTCAGCATTAGCGGTAACCCCTTATCCAGAAGCTATTGGCGCTTACATGATTTCAGCAGTCGGATTTATTATTTTAGGTTTGTCAGGCATGTTTGAACGTTTCGTTCGACTTATTCCCCCAGGCATCGCTTCCGGATTGTTAGCCGGTATTTTACTACAGTTTGGTATTTCGGCCTTTGGAGGGGCGAAGGTAGATCCTTTGCTTGTGATTGTACTGTTTGCAGGCTATATCGTGCTAAGAAGGTTTACTTCCCGTTACGCCATTGTTGGCATATTGGCAATCGGTTTGATTTATTTGATATGCATGGGGAAAACAGACTTCAGTACAATCCAATTGGCTGTAGCATCGCCTGTATTTGTTGTTCCAGCATTTTCGTTAAATGCTTTACTTGGCGTTGCGCTACCGCTGTTCATTATTACCTTGACAGGGCAGTATATGCCCGGAATGCTTGTTTTGCGTAATGATGGATTCAAGACAAGTGCCAATCCTATTTTAGCTGTAACAGGTTTGGGTTCGCTTCTTGCAGCCCCATTCGGATCACATGCTTTTAATGTGGCAGCTATTACAGCAGCGATTTGTACAGGAAAGGATGCACATGAGGATTCAACGAAGCGGTATATTGCAGGTATTGCTTGTGGTGTTTTTTATATTTTTGTCGGCATTTTTGGCGTAACATTGGCTGCTCTGTTTTTGATTCTTCCTGCTACCTTTATTGCAACATTAGCGGGATTAGCCTTACTTGGAACGATCGGTGGCAGTCTTGCCAATGCATTAACGGACCCTAAGAGACGTGAAACTGCATTGATTACGTTTTTGGCGACAGCAGCGAATGTGACTTTGCTTGGTGTGGGTGGTGCATTTTGGGGACTGTTTGCAGGAATGATGGCACATCTACTGATGAATAGTAAATTTCCCAAAAAACAACTTGGAACGAATAAATAACCGTAATATGGAGAGGAAGATGTTCATGAAACATTTGGAGAAGCAAGATAAAGTAATAGGAATGGCTGTCCAGCAAGAGCTTGGAAGGCAGCGGGATAAGATAGAACTGATTGCATCAGAGAATTTTGTAAGTCAAGCTGTGATGGAAGCAACAGGTTCGGTATTGACCAATAAATATGCGGAGGGGTATCCGGGCAGAAGATATTATGGCGGGTGTGAGCATGTCGATACAGTCGAAGAGATAGCAAATAGCCGCCTTAAAGCACTTTTTGGCGCTGAACATGCGAATGTGCAGCCTCACTCCGGTTCTCAGGCCAACATGGCAGTATATTTTGCCTCGGTTGAGATTGGGGACACAATCCTTGGCATGAATCTATCCCAGGGTGGTCATCTAACACACGGAAGTACTGTTAATTTTTCAGGTAGGTTTTACAATTTTGTTTCATATGGTGTCGATGCACAGACGGGCCGCATTGACTTTGACGAAGTACGTAAACTTGCTTATAAGTATCGTCCACGCATGATTGTTGCAGGTGGAAGTGCATACCCGCGGACCATTGAGTTTGAATTATTTGCCCAGATTGCCGCCGAAGTGGGAGCTCTTTTCTTTGTTGATATGGCGCATATAGCAGGAATTGTTGCGGCAGGTTTACACCCTAACCCGGTACCACATGCCCATTTTGTTTCAACCACCACACACAAGACCTTACGAGGACCACGAGGGGGAGCCATTTTGTGCCGGGAGTCCTGGGCAAAGGCGATAGACAAAGCTGTATTCCCGGGGACTCAGGGCGGGCCATTCATGCACGTTATCGCGGGGAAAGCGGTGGCATTAGGCGAGGCATTGCAAACCGAGTTCACAACATATATTGAAGGTGTTCTGAATAACGCCAACGTATTGGCAGAAACTTTAATGAATGAAGGACTTACCCTTGTATCGGGAGGAACAGATAATCATATCGTGTTGGTTGACTTACGAACTATGGGCCTTACAGGCAAAGAAGCCGAAGCTTTACTGGATGAAGTAGGGATTACGGCGAATAAAAATGCAATTCCTCACGATACGGCAAGTCCTTTGGTTACAAGCGGTATTCGTTTTGGAACTCCGGCTATGACTTCAAGAGGGCTTGGAGCCAGGGAAATGAAAGAAATTGCTCAGCTGATAGGGCTTGCTTTTAAAAATCCAAAGAACTCGGATGTGAAAAATCAAATATTAGGTAGTGTCCGTGAAATCACTTCGCAATTTCCTCTATATGAAGGGCTTAAATAGCTCAACAGCAGACACAAATAGAGCCTGCAATTGTTCCTAATGGATAACAATTGCAGGCTCGTAATGTGCTTGTTTATATTGAAACTTAAGACAGCCCTAGTAGGCTATACCTACACGAGACTGTACATACTCATCAGACATTAATTGCTGATAAGCAAACTCCGCAGTATCGATTACAGATATAGAAGTTCCACCGTCAGGCAAATAGTCGCGCTCAACCCGGTACTTACCAAGAGATTCTCCATCAAATAAGTAGGTAGGACACACGATGGTCCATTCTAACTCTGAAGCCTTCAGAATGTTGTACATCTCCAGATGCTCTTCAGCTGCTCGCGTGGACTTACGTTTGGACTCAGGGGATTGAAAACGAAGCAAGCCAGGATCCGTTCGACTTTCCAATATTCCTGCTGTACCAATGGTAATGATTCTTTTGATACGCTCCTGAGCCATAGCCTCAGCAATATGTCCCATGGATTGCGATAATGTAGTTGTTCCATCGGTACTTAAGGAACTAACAACGAAATCCACACCCTGTATGGCGTGATGAATATCCTCTTTGACTAAAGCGTTTCCTTGATGTAGAACGAAATTGTCATCGTTGATTTGTACCTTTTCCGGGCTTCTAACCAGTGCAGTTACATGATGATTGGAACGTAGGGCATTAGAGACGAGATGACTTCCAACCCGTCCGGTGGCTCCTAACACTAAAATTTTCATTACAAAAAACATCCTTTCGAATCCGATTGGAGAGCATGTTCTCCATCATAATACAATCTTTGCAAGCCGATGTATGCCTTCCTCAATCTGCTCCTCATCCACTTTCGCAAAACCTAATATCCATCCTTTTCGATGGCTCTCCAAGCAATATCTACTAAGCGGATACACGCGTACACCTTGATCAAGGGCAGCATTTGTCAGCGCTTCTTCGTCAAATGACGTTTCAGATTCTAGAAGCATATGTAATCCCGTTTCCACACCACTTAATGTAAATCGTGAGCCTAGCCCAGAAGCAACAATGGCTTTGGTCATGACTTCGTGTCTGCGTCGGTATATGTTCCGAACTCTTCTCATATGGCGCATAAAATGACCACGCTCAATAAAATGAGTTAGCGTTAATTGTTCCATAATCGGCAGATGACGATAGGTTAATTCATGAACTTGGGTAAGGCGATCGATGGCTATTTTGGGGCCGATGATAGCGGATAGTCGAATGCCAGGTGCAACCATTTTGGAAAAACTCATCATATAAAGCGTATTCTGAGGTTGCTGACTAAATATAGTTGGAAGTGGATCTCCACGGTACCTAAATTCGCTATCGTAGTCATCCTCAACAATCCAATATCGATGATGAGTTGCCAAGTGCATCAATTGTTGCCTGCGTGGCTCCGACATAATAACACCAACGGCGCATTGATGAGAAGGTGTGACAAATACGAGTTTCGTCTGTGGGTGAATATGATCTACACATAATCCATACTCATCAACCGGAACGGGATCGACTTGCATCCGGCGGTATTTCATCGCCATCCAAGCGGCAGGGAAGCCGGGATCTTCAACCGAAACTCTGTCTCCCTCACTTAAGAGAGCCTGGGCAATTAAATCAATGCTATGTTGTGCACCTGAGGTTAACAAGATTTGATCAACATCGATATGAATGCCTCGTTCAAGTGACAAATAACGTTGAATCTGCTCTCTTAACGCCAATAACCCTCTGGCATCACCATAAGCCCAAAGATCCAGATTGGGTTCAGTAGAAGCTTGTAAAAAAGATTGCCTCCAGGCTTTTGTGAAACTTTCATCCAGATAAGGCTCGTGGGGATTAAAATCAATTTCTATTTTGCGATTGTCTCTATTGCCAAACCAACTATGCAGATGACCAATCGATTCGTTTAGTGTAGGCAGATCGGGCGGAATAGGCCCTTGCATCGTGACGCCTTCTGATGAACGAGGTGCATATGTCCAATCACTAACTCTTGTCCCGGCTCGTCGGGAGGTTACCGTATACCCTCGGCTGAATAATTCCTCGTACACAATCTGTATGGTTGAGCGTGAAACACCAATTAATTGAGCAAGTTCGCGTGAGGGGAGTAGCAGTTCGCCTGGTTGCCATTTCCCGGTTGTGATATTATGGATCGCTTGATCCAAAAGTTGCTGCCAGATCGGGCGTTGGTCATTCCGATTAACTTTTAGCATTGCTTCAACTCCATTACTCATGGTGAATTATGGATTGCATTTATTTATGTGCTTAGCCATCTTACTGGCACTCCATTGATTGATATACCATTATAGCAAAAGTTTAATTTGCAAACAAAACAAAGCTGAACTAAAGCGATTTTTACCGTGTGTCCAACCTATTTTGGTCGGTCCTGCTTGGTTCATACTCGATTCATATTCAAGCCACAGACAGTTCATCTTCTTCGGTTACACTACGGGAGTACGAACACAGAGATTCCTAATCCATAGACTAGACAGGAGAAGATGAGATTGACACGAAAGAAACGAACGTCTATCGCCGCCATAACTTTGGTGTTTGCAATGATGTCCCCAATGTCGGCCATGGCCACACCCGCTACCAGTAACGGTAGTAGCTCTACGTATGATCTAACTAAAAAGGCAGTAAGTGCAAAGGCCAAGGTACTCACTGAATCATACGCTACGACAAGTGTGCAGTACGCACTGATGGATGAGGGTGAGATTGTGATCTCCGGTCAGGCAGGAAAAAGCGACCTGATAAACAACATCCCGCTTTCTTCAGATACCATGTATGGCATTGGTTCAACCAGCAAAATGATGCTCACAACCGCCGTAATGAAGCTAGTGGACCAGGGCAAGATCGATCTTGATGAGCCTGTCGTGAAGTATATTCCGGACTTTAAAATGAAAGACAAGCGTTACCAACAGATTACACCACGCATGTTACTGAATCATTCATCCGGGCTTCTAGGAACGTCAAGTAACAGTGCAATACTGTTTGGAGATAATGATACCTATGCACATGATACGTTACTGGAACAATTGGCGACGCAACATCTGAAGGCCGATCCTGGCGCATACTCGGTGTATAGTAATGACGGTTTTACATTAGCTGAAATTTTGGTTGAGCGGGTCAGTGGCATGGACTTCACAACTTTCATGCACCGGTACATAACCGAGCCTCTTGGTATGGAGCATACCAAAACACCGCAGGATATTGTAGAGCTTAGCAAGATGGCAGCAACATATGCCCCTTCGGATGAGGAGAAACTTCCATTAGAGACTACAAATATGATTGCCTCGGGAGGCATCTATTCCACCGCTGAAGATCTGGTTCAGTTCTCGAAAATCTTTACAGGTGAGGTTGAAGGTGTTCTTTCGGAGGAATCCGTAGAGGCCATGGAGCAAGAAGAATACAAGAGAGGCATGTGGCCGGAAGAAGGCGATTCTTCTATTGGTTACGGCCTGGGCTGGGACAGCGTGAACCTGTTTCCTTTTAATGATTACGGCATCCAGGCAGTAAGCAAAGGTGGCAATACAATAACCTATCATTCCTCCTTGATTGTGTTACCGGAATATAATATGGCTGCTGCCGTAACCTCTTCGGGTGGTCATAGCTCAACGGATCAATTGCTGGCAACTGAGCTGTTGCTTGGCGCGCTTGAGGAGAAGAATATCATTCCAGATCGTAAGCCGGAGAAGTCACATGATGCACCTGTGAAAACAACTATGCCAACAGAACTTTCACAGCATACAGGCATGTACGCTGGTGGGGCAAACATGTTAATGAAGCTGGACGTAAAAGATGATGGGCAATTAACGCTATCTAATCTGTCGTCTCCTAACAGTTCTGATCAGACCTATACGTACACCGCTGATGGCTCATTTGTTAATGATGCGGCTACGGAAAAGCTGAAGTTCGTTCAGGAAGTCAACGGGCACACATATTTGTGGTCTCGCTCGTATCAGTCTGTTCCTGGGCTTGGGCAAGTTGCTTCCTCTGAATATAAGGCAGAAAAGCTTGAAACCAATGAATTGTCGGAAGAAGTAAAGGCCGCATGGCAGAAACGGGAAGGCAAAGCCTACGTGTTGGTCAATGAAAAATACACATCAACACTGTACAACGCAGCGATGCCGATGATTCCCATTCATACTTTTAATGAGCTGCCGGGTTATGTCTACACGAATAAAATCGTTGGAGCTAACCAAGCTGTGAACCAATTGCAAATTCCTGGATTAGCGGGCCGTGACACGATGGAGTTTAATTTCTATGAGGAAAATGGCGTGGAATATGTTACAGCTGGAGGCAACGTTTATGTTGCTCAAGACATCATCAAACCGATCTATGCGGGAAAACAATCAAAGACAACGATTCAGGCGAATGGTCATGCCACATGGTATTCGATTCCTGCATCAGCTGCAGGTAAAGAAATGACGGTCAAGATGTCTGCAAACAGCGCATTTGCTGTATATAACCAAGCTGGCATAGGCATTAATCATACAGTGGTCAGTGGACAAAACGAAATTGTGTTGCCTGAGAACGGAACTATTGTATTCGCGGGTGAAGCTGGTTCGAAGTTCGAGATTGTATTGACAACCAGAGCAAATTAATAGATTATAAAAAACTGTACAATAAAAAGTCGCGGAAATCGCGGCTTTTTTTGAGTTTTAAATTTTAAATAATACGTTTGAAAGTAAATGTACCTTTTTTCAGATTCACAATGTAATATTGGGTTTCGCGAAGCTTACCTAAAGGGTAAGTATTAAAAGGACTTTTACTGGTTGGAAAAAAATGATGGAGGAAAATGTTGCAAGTGGAAAGGCAAAGCATTGATTGTTAATATACAGTAAATAATAACAATCAAATGGGCAGAAGATCGACAAAAAGCATAACCGTAATACCGATTCCAAAGAAAATAATGATTATTCGGACAATACCGAGACGGGGAGGACACATGAAAACAACGAAGATCTCATTTTTTATACTTTCACTGATGCTGCTCCTGGTGAGCGGTCTATCGGGATGGGTAGGGAACGCTGCTGCAGCGTCCGATTCCGGTAAAACCTATGTTATCGGAACTGATGTCACATTTGCTCCATTCGAATATGAAGATGAGAATGGTGATTTTGTTGGTATCGACATGGATTTGCTGGATGCCATCGCCAAAGATCAAAATTTCAAGTATCAAATCAAATCCCTGGGATTTAACGCAGCTGTACAGGCACTTGAGGCGAATCAAGTCGATGGTGTGATCGCAGGGATGAGTATTACGGATGAGCGAAAAGCGAAATTTGATTTTTCAGAGCCATATTATGATTCAGGCGTTGTTATGGGGATTAGTTCCAATAATGATACCATTAAAAGTTACGAAGATCTTCGTGGTAAAAAGGTCGCTGTAAAAACGGGAACAGAAGGGTACAGCTTTGCTGAGTCCATCGCCTCAAAATATGGCTTTACCATTGTTCCATTCGATGAATCATATCAAATGTATGATGATGTAAAGACCGGTAATTCGGTGGCCTGTTTTGAAGATGAACCCGTTCTAAGATATGGGGTAAAGCAGAATAATGGTTTGAAAATCGTTACCGCCAAAGAAGACGGGGCTTCCTACGGATTTGCGGTAAGTAAGGGTAAAAATCAGGAACTTCTGGAGATGTTCAATGCTGGTCTTGTGAATATCAAAGCAAACGGTGAGTACAAGCGCATTATCGAAGAATATGTTGGAGAGAATTCCCAAGTCGCAAATCTGGGGCGTTGGGAGTTAATACAGAAATCTCTTCCTGCACTTTTTAAAGGTCTGGGAAAAACACTTTTATACACGATTGTATCCCTGTTCTTTGCGTTTATCATCGGTCTGATTTTCGGATTCATGAAGGTGGGACAGAACAAATTCCTTCGAGTTGTTGCCACCGTATTTGTGGATATCTTCCGCGGTATTCCGCTGATTGTCCTGGCATTCTTTATCTATTTCGGGATTCCACAGGCGATGGGCTTCACGATGCCATTGTTCCTGGCGGCTATTCTGACACTTAGTCTGAATGCAGGGGCGTACGTAACCGAGATTATCCGAGGCGGGATTCAATCGATTGATCGTGGTCAGATGGAAGCTGCCCGTTCATTGGGCATTCCTTATCGCAAAGCGATGATAAAGATCGTTATTCCGCAGGCAGTGCGGGTTATGATTCCGTCCTTCATTAACCAGATGGTTATCACGTTGAAGGATACGTCAATCTTATCCGTTATTGGTCTCGTAGAGTTGACACAATCGGGTAAAATTGTTATTGCAAGAACGTTCTCCTCTTTTGACATTTGGTTAACGGTTGCGGTTATGTACCTGATTGTCATCATCACATTGACCAAAATTGCTGATTATCTGGAGGTGAAGGTTCGTCGTGGCTAAAATAAAAGTTGAAGGTTTGAAGAAAAGTTTCGGCTCGAATCAGGTCCTCAAGGGAATTGATGTGGCGGTCAACGAAGGAGAAGTTGTCTGTGTCATCGGGCCTTCCGGTTCGGGAAAAAGTACCTTCTTGCGCTGCATTAACCAATTAGATGTGATTACGGCAGGCCGGGTTATTGTGGATGATCAGGATCTGAATGACCCTAAAACCAACCTGAACAAAGCTCGCGAAAATATTGGAATGGTATTTCAACATTTTAACTTGTTCCCTCATTTTAGTGTGCTTAAAAACATCATGTTTGCGCCCAGAGAACTCGGGATATTAAATGCACAGCAGGCTCGTGATACAGCACTCAAATTACTTGAGCGTGTGGGTCTGTCTGATAAAGCAGAGAGCTTCCCAACACAACTGTCAGGTGGACAAAAACAACGTGTAGCTATCGCTCGTGCGCTTGCTATGAATCCGGATGTTATGTTATTTGATGAACCGACGTCGGCGCTTGACCCTGAGATGGTAGGAGAAGTCCTCGGTGTTATGAAGGACCTCGCGAGCGAAGGCATGACGATGATGATTGTTACCCATGAGATGGGTTTTGCTCGTGAAGTAGCTGATCGTGTGATCTTCATGGACGGTGGTTATATTGTCGAGCAGGGCACTCCTGAAGAGATATTTGGAAATCCGAAGAATGAACGGACGATCAGCTTTTTGGAAAAGGTACTCTAGCACTGAATCGAGAATGAATACATTAAAAGTCGCTATTTTAGCGGCTTTTTTTGTTATATTTATGAGGTGATTTAATAGAAAGACCGAACAAACTAAGCCAAGAAAGTGAGGTCTATACTCTATGGAAAACGTGTCACAAGAAGATCAACTGCAATCCATTAAAGCCTTTCAATCAACCATCCGCAAATCGGAAAATGCCTTAGTGAATATGACTCAGAAAAGGAATAACACAACATTGTTACAGAAACGTCTCCAAGCTTTATACATCGGCCTAGCACTGTTGGAAAAGGTATGGAATCAGAAATCTCATCCCTACACGGAGGAAGATATCGCAGAAGCTCGTCTTGTCTTGATGGGATTGTTCCCATCTCTAGAGAGCATGTATGCCAATTCCAAAGAAGGTAGCCCACAAAAGACTCTTCTAGAAAGAAGGATTAAAGCATTTCATCTGGCCGTTCAAGCCATGGATACATACTGATGAAATGAGAGAGAGGTCTGTCTAATGAACGACAGACCTCTCTTTTTCTTTTGCAAGCTTAGGAAAACCGATAGAGACGCACACCGTGCACAGGTACAGTAGTAACTAAGGAATTCTCTGTTAATTGAGCTGCTTCTTGGCTCCACAATTCGGTACCTTCGGTAATGCCGGACAGTCCGACCTCATCAATGGACAGATCCACAGGTAGAGCATTCTCGCCGATGTTAAACACAGCGACGTAAGAGGAACCATCCGCATGCTGGGCAGTCCACACAATAAGATCTTCTTTGCGTAAGGCTTCTCTGGCTCCGTAACTCTCGCGATGCATTCGCAGAACCTCACGATTAGTTAGCAGGGATAGTGTCCAGTCATCGTTATCTCGCAGTTCACCACCAAAGATGAGCGGGGAACGGAAGATGCTCCACAGTGACATCATCGTCAACTGCTCGTCAGGTGTGAACCGAGTCCAGCGATCTGCTCCACCACCGTCTACAGAACGGATACCGATATGACCCAAAGGCAACATATCACAGTCTGGCCAGCAGCCTGCTTTGGGAACGCTCTGCCACGTCCGGCAGCGGTCGAACATATCCAATAACAGTGGCCAGAGGTCCCAGAAGTCGTCCGTGACACGCCACATGTTGGCATGATCAGCCAAGAATTCTGAGTATTCTACTGGAGCAGGGCCAGGAGAGAGACTTAGTACCATGGGCCGACCGGAGCGCTCAATCGCTTTGGATATCATTTCGATCTCAGGCTGATGGGTGTCATAGAGCCTTGAAGCAGCAATATCGTCAACCTTCACCAAGTCAACGCCCCATTGTGCATACAGTTCAAAAAGCGAATCGTAGTAGGCTTGTGCGCCTTCTTTTGAGCTATCAACACCATACATATCTGTATTCCACGGACAGATGGAGTTAGGATGAGCAATATCGCGCGCAGTGGCGGTTGTTCCCAGAATCGGAGTAGCCGCATGTGCAGCTTGACGTGGAATACCACGCATGATGTGAATGCCGAATTGCAGCCCCAGACTATGAACGTAGTCGGATAATGGCTTGAATCCCTGTCCACCTGCAGCGGAGGGAAACCGATTCTCGGCAGGCATAAGTCGCGAATATTCATCCATGATGAGTGGAACGAACGGACGATATTGCGAAGAATTGGCCAAAGGCTCGTACCATTGAATGTCGACCGTAATATAGCTCCAGCCGAAGTCTTTAAGATGTTCTGCCATGTACTCGGCGTTGCCACGAATTTCGTCTTCCGTAACGGCTGCGCCGTAACAATCCCAGCTGTTCCAGCCAAGCGGTGGAGTTGATGCTGCAAGTGTATGATTCATGGGAATGCTCCTTTATGGATTAATTATTGCTCTCGCTCAATTCATCATAATAAAGGATTTTATTAATATCTATAGTAATGTTGAGTGTCGAATAGCAAAATATTGCGCGGTTAGTCGAAGAACAATTTACGGTACACAAGGCTTTCTCCGCCACTACGAAATTCACCTGGCGTAACGCCTGTTATGCTGCGAAAGGCTTTGATAAAATAACTTCCGCTGGAATACCCAACTTGCTCGGCGATGACTTCAATGCTAAGAGAAGTTCTGCGCAGCAGTTCCATTGCTTTCTCGGTACGTACACGGGTTAGATAAGAACCAGGCGTCAAACCCGTACTGGAGGAAAAGCGACGTATAAAGTGATATTTGGAAAGGGAAACATGCTCCGCTAGGTGATCGATACTGATCATCTTGGAGTAGTTGTTTTCTATGTATTCAACGGCTATTTGAATGTTTTCAGACCAATTCTCCCTGTTGTGCAATGTTGTTTTCTGTAATCGAGTCAATTCTGTCATGAACTGATATACGCTGGATGATGCGATCAGAGGATCAGTGATTCTGCCTGCCGCCGCATCAGTCACGATCATCCGCAACAGTCGGATGGGTGTACAATCAGCGGGAAGATAGGGAACTTCTCCCGCTTCACGAAGAAATTTTCTCCAATGGGGCAGAATAAGAGTGGGCCTGAAAAGCAGGAACAGAAACTCCCAAGGTTCTTTTGATACTGAATGGTAGTAATAGCGATGTGGCCCTGGAATTTCTGCCAAAAAAGCTTGTCCTGCGGTAACATGATGAATGCGATTATTCGACTCAAATACACCTTCACCCGAGACTGTATATTGGAATAACAGAAGAGGCCCGTCCGAACGTTCGAGTCCATCCCAATGATAAGAAGGATCGGTTATTGAATCACATCCAGCCGCATACAGTACACACAATTGGAGCTCCTTGTCTTCCGCGAATCGAAACCCATAGGTTCCTCTAGGGATATTCATGTCAGCTCTCCTTGTTGCCCTGAATTTTTACTGCGCTCCGCGAATGAAAATATCTACTAGCTTTTGGCCTAATGAAAGATTGGAACCATATTTATGCAGGTTATCTTCCCGGTTACCCATTAACATCAATGTCGAGAAAGTCTCTGCGAGGAAAAATGGATCGTCCGTTCGCAGTCCGTTTTCATCCATTGCCCGTTGGAAATGGGAGGCTAACACTTCATGAATCTGATGCTCCGCGTTGCGTATATCCTGAATTTGAGCTGGTTCAAGAAAAGGCTCAGCTTCTCTGAGCATGGTTTCAATCTCCGCATGTGGATTTCCCAGTCTGGCCTCTGCCAGACGCACAAGCCCCGACTCCAGATTCTCGGCTTGATCAAGGATATGCGAGGTTAACCGGCTCACATTCTGTAACATCGTTGTAAAGGCAACCTTAAAAAGCTCGGGTTTGCTGGTGAAATGATAATAAATGGTTGGTTTTGACACGCTACATGTTTTGCCAATTTGCTGAAGCGTGACTGTTTCGTAGCCATACTCCATGAATAACTGTGAAGCGGTTTGAATAATGGTTTGCTGAATTGAGATATCATCGTTGCCATGTTTGGGTCTTCCAGGCAATCGTTTGGGTGATTTTTCTGTCATTGGACTTCCCTCCATGAATATTTTATGACAAATAACGATAGTAAGCAAAATCATCTTGTAATTATACTTACCGGTAAGTATAATTATGAAGAGTTAAAAAAGGCATATCATTATCCTCATACTAAGGTGGTTTTAAGGTTGAAAACAGCACAACGTACTAACAAATGGAAGAAAATAATTATGTGGACCATCTTGTCCATTGTTATCATCGTGGCCGGCGTTTACGTATATCTCAATTCGGTTACGTATAGTCCGACTGAGCGAGCTGAAACGGCGATGACAAGTGATGCTCAGGTTATTGTCGCCAAGATTAAGGACGGTTACCGATTTGAACCCGTGGGTACAGAGATAACCAAACCGAATCTTATTTTTTATCCAGGTGGTCTGGTTGAACCTGAAAGTTATTCTCCACTTGCCAGAGAAATGGCAGAACAGGGTCACCGCGTATATATCGCGAACATGCCAATAAACTTGGCGATTTTCGGTCAGAACAAGGCTGATTCCTTTATCGAGGAACATCCTGACGAAGCGTTTGTTATTGGTGGCCATTCGTTGGGAGGGTCATTTGCATCACGGTATGCTACGGAGCACAATGAGAAGTTGGAAGGAGTCTTTTTCTTGGCTTCTTATGCAGATGAAGGAGGGAGCGTAAAGAATACGGACTTGTCTATCTTACAGATTACAGGCTCGGATGACGGAGTGCTTAACTGGGAAGACTGGGAGAACTCCAAAGCAAATCTTCCGGAAGACACGACATATGTGAGTATTGAGGGTGGAAATCACGGTCAATTTGGCTCATACGGCATGCAAAAAGGAGATAATCAGCCTGCCATTACGGAAGATAAGCAGTTGGAAGAGGTTGTTGTAGCCCTAGAGAACTGGATGGATACATTAAATTAAACTATTAAATGAATGTGTTGAATGGTAATGATCGTGGTACGATTAAAGTCGCTATTTTAGCGGCTTTTTTTGTTGTAGAATAAAAATAATGCTTCAATGGAGCAAGGCAACAGCTTTAATTGATTGAATTTCAACTCCATAATAGGCTTACAGAATTGCTTTAATTACCACAAATCGTTAACATTAGAAGCATTGTCATCGAAATAGCACCAAAACGGAAGACAGCAAGAGCAAGAACATCAAAAGGAGAAAAGATTATGTTTTTCAGAAAATTTGCTTACACGTTAGTGATCATCCTCGCTGCATTATTGTTCTCAGGTTGTACGTCAGAGTCTTTGCGTGATCTCGGATCACCTCAAGTTTCGGAGGATATGGGATTTGATGAGGTTGCCAATTATATCTCGGAACACAATGAACTCCCACCAAATTACATTACCAAGAAAGAGGCCAGAGATCTGGGATGGGAACCAAGCGAAGGTAACCTGCGAGAAGTCGCTCCAGGCAAAAGCATCGGCGGCGACGTGTTCAGGAACCGGGAAGGATTACTCCCCAACAAAAAAGGCCGGATTTGGTACGAAGCCGATATAAATTACTCAGGAGGACGGCGCGGAAGCGACCGAATTCTATACTCGAATGACGGTCTAATCTACCAGACGACAGATCATTACAAGTCATTTGAACAGTTAAAATAAACGGAGGAAATGATATGAGCATCATTCAGATTAACGGAAACGACTTTCACAGCAAGGAAGAGCTTCATCAAATTTTGCAGAACCAGCTTGAGTTAGACGAAAGTTATGGAGGCAATTTGGACGCACTATGGGATGTCTTAACTGGGGCTGTAAGCATGCCGCTTACTTTTCAATGGATTGGCTTCGAGAAAAGTAAAGAAATTCTTGGAGAATACGCTGATCAAGTCATGGAATTGTTGCGGGAAGTTGAAGCAGAAATCCAAGGATTTACGTTAGAACTATATTTTTGAAAAGTAGGTTTGGTTTTATGAGGCGATGGGCAACCATCGCTTTTTTGGTCTTCACATTTTTACTGAGACTCATGTCTAGATCATGCTATTTTCATGGCTTAATAATCAAGGTTGGGGTGATCAGACTTCCTTATACTTTAAACATGGAATAGGGTAGGCAGGGTTGTAGTCGTTTACTAACGGTTGAATATGTAAGCGTATACTATCTCAAAGTGAACCATCGTAATGTCTGGATTGGTTATTACGACTAACATCATTTAGGGGGCAGAAAAATAATGAGAGCCGTATCAAAAGTGCTAGGAGCATGTCTCGTAACAAGTGTTGTGTTAGTTTCCGCCGGTTGCGGAAATGCTGGAGAGAATTCCGAATCAAATACGAGTGACACCAACAGCCCGATCACATTTACCTTCTTCGGCGCAGATGCAAGTCCCAACTGGAACAAAATGCAGGATGCGGTAGGGAAAAAAATTACGGAAGAAACCGGTGTAAGCATTGATGCTGAATTTGATATTTCGAGCGGAGGCGGAAACGACCGTATTTCCTTGATGGCTGCAAGCGGTGATTATCCGGATTTGATTTTCCCCAAAGGTAACTTGACCAGACTCGTTGATGCCGGGGCAATGATTGATCTGACGGATCTGATCGAAGAACACGCCCCCAACTTGAAAAAGATCTACGGTGAGCACTTCAATCGGTTGAAATACAGCAATGACGATCCTTCAATCTATTGGATTCCAACGAATGGTGCGATCGATCAGGTCAGCTTTGATGCGACGAATGGTACTGCCATTCAACATCGTGTAGTCAAGGAACTCGGGTATCCTGAGATCAAAACCTTAAACGATTTCGAAAATGTGCTACGTGAATATTACGAGAAACATCCGACCACAGATGATGGCCAACCCACAATTCCGCTGACGCTTAGTGCAGATGGATGGCGGCGAATGATCACTGTTACTGATCCCGCTGTCATGTCTACTGGAGGACCTGGAGATGGTGAATATTTCATCAATCCGGACACCTACGAAGCCGTTCTGCATTACAAACGTCCCGAGGAGAAGGAATATTTCCAGTGGTTGAACAAGATGTACAATGAAGGCTTGCTGGACAAGGACAGTTTTGTTCAGAAGGATGACCAGTATAAGTCCAAAATCGCCAGTGGTCGCGTGTTATCCTTGCTTGATCCAAGCTGGGGATTCAGTGATGCGGAAAATGCTTTGAAAAGTGCAGGGAAAGACGACATGACCTACGGATTCTATCCGGTCACGCTAGATGACAACTTTCAGCGGAAAGACTTCCAGAATATTGGCTTTGACGGTTATGGCATTGGCATAACTGTAGATTGTGAAGATCCTGTCCGGGCTATTAAATTTTTGGACTGGATGTCTTCTGAAGAAGGGCAAGTATTGAGAAACTGGGGCGTTGAAGGCGAGCAATATAACGTGGAAGACGGTGTTCGCACCATCCCAGCCGATATACAGGAACGTAAAAACAAAGACAATAACACATTCACCAAAGAAACCGGAGTAGGCTTGTATTACATTTTTGGTGCTCATTACGGGGATGGCGTCAAAGATTCAACGGATAACTACTATACAACGAATTATCCTGAACAGATTCAGCAAAGTTATTCCGATGAGGAAAAAGAAGCTTTGAAAGGCTATGGCATCACCACATGGAAGGACTTGTTCCCTTCCGAAAAGGAGTTTCCGGTGAAAGAGTGGGGTGCTGCTTACAATATGCCGATTCCTTCGGATAGCGGGGATTATAACGTTGTGTATCAGAAAACGCAGGATATTATTCAGAAACGGATCGCCGAAGCGATTACATCCTCTCCGAGTGCCTTTGAAGACATATACGACAATATGATTACCGAACTTGATAATGCAGGTGCAGTAGCCATGGAACAGCAGTATACGGAGTGGATTAAAGATCGCGTTCGATTGTGGACGGGTAAAGAGATCAATTAACTGGCGTATAATAATAATGAGTTGTTTGCAGATCCGAAGTATATCAAGAACTAAAAAACATCAAGCCATGAAGGATGGCTTGATGTTTTTTAGTTTACATTGAATGAGCTTGTCATTATTTTGGCAAAGCTTCCATTGCATCACGTCTTTGTTTGATATATCTACCGGGGGAGATGCCAACCATTTTGGTAAAACTGCGAATAAAATTGGCATAGTCACTAAAGCCCGATTGAAAGCATGCATCCGTAATACTCATTCCTTCTGACAGGTGGAATTTGGCCCGTTCAATACGACGACCCAAAATGTAGGAACGGATGGTCAATCCAGTATGCTTTTTGAACTGGCGGCTGATATAAGTACTGTTCATGTAGAACACTTCGGCAAGTTTGCGAAGTGTAATGTCTTGATTTAGATGTGTTTCAATATAATCCATGGTTTCACGAACTAGTTCAGGCATAATGTCATTGGGAACAAAGGAATTGTTATGAAACCAGACGTTAATCATGACCAACAATTGGGCTACGGCTGCATTTATTTTGATATCGGTGCCATACGCATCGGAAGCAAGCAATCCTTCCAGTTCGTTTGTACATTGCAGCATCTGCTTCAAGTTATCGTCGTCTAAATGTACGATGTTGCCTGTTCCTTTGGGGCGATGATCAAAACATGACGATAGATTGGTTGATGGTGTGGAAAGCTGAAACAGATATGTTTTTTTGAGATTGATTGTAATTCGCTCATACTCAGATTCATCCAGAATAAAGGCTCGGTGCATCTCCTCGGGTGACATCACAAGCAGATCGCCAGGCTGTACATGGTAACATCGATTTTCTACATAAAAGTGAACGTTACCACGAAGAAACAGGTAGATCTCGTATGCATTATGGCGATGATAGATCGTTTCCAGCTTATACGTCGTTACACTGTGTAGATATAAGAGCTCAGGCTGGATGGGATCATAAAAACACTCAGAGGATCCATTCATGAAGTACCTCCCGTCATTTCACGCAATAAATAGAGCGGTTAACGCAATGAAATTGTACTCAGCTTACCTTAAAATGTAATCATCCTATCATGATACCTTTTGTATTGCAAACGCTTTCTTGTAAAAAGAACAACTAAAAACGATTATAGGGGGATTCTTTTGATGAATCATCATTCTACACCACATGCTGGTGAGCAAAAGCAAGACCAATCTGCCAATCTGGAGAGTATTCCAGGGGAGATTGGAAAGCTTCGTCCCAATGGTAACCCTTTGGTGGCCCACAAATTTGGAGCCGATCCCTATGCTTTAGTATTTAACAATCGAGTTTACTTATATATGACTAGTGATAAGTTGGAATATGATAAGGACGGTCTTCCTCAGAAAAACAGCTACAGTTCAATCAACCGGATTACGGTCATTTCTTCGGATGACTTAATCAACTGGACCGATCATGGAGAGATCAGAGTTGCTGGACCTCAAGGCGCAGCAACATGGGCTTCGCAATCCTGGGCCCCGGCAGCTGCTCATCGAATCTTGGATGGAAAGGACTGTTTCTTTCTTTATTTCGCCAACAATGCCAGTGGAATTGGTGTATTGTCTGCACCAACACCTGTTGGTCCATGGATAGACCCTATAGGCAAAGCACTTATTACAAGAGAGACTCCGGGAGTGGAGGAAGTAACCTGGTTATTCGATCCGGCTGTCATTGTAGATGATGATCATCAAGCCTACCTTTACTTTGGTGGTGGTATTCCACACGGAAAAGCAGAAAAACCGGATACGGCAAGAGTTATGCGATTGGGAGACGATATGATCAGCGTTGTTGGCAAAGCGAAGGTTATTCAGGCACCTTATATGTTTGAAAGTTCAGGGATACATAAATATAATAATAGTTACTACTATACGTATTGTTCCAATTTTGTTGAGGGTGATCGGCCAGTGGGCAGCCCACCACCTGGTGAAATTGCATATATGACCAGCGTTCAACCAATGGGGCCATGGACATATCAAGGCACGCTACTCCAGAATCCTGGACACTTCTTTGACATTGGCGGCAACAACCACCACGCTATATTTCAACTGGCAGATCAGTGGTACATTGCCTATCATGCCCAAACATTATGCCAAGCCATGAATATCCCCGAAGGTTACCGTTCAACACATCTGAATCGAGTCGAGCATGATGAGGGCACGGGTAAGATCAATAAGGTACATGCCGATTATCAGGGCGTAGATCAAATCAAGTGCTTCGATCCCTATCAACATGTAAGCGGTTCGACGATTGGATGGAGTAGCGGAGTATCAACAGAGCAAAATCTTGACTCTGGTGAGCTGTCTTCATCAGATTCGAATAGGATTTCCGCTAAGCTGCAAAATGACAGCTGGATAGCTATATCTAAGGTGGACTTTGAAAGTGAAGGACCTACAACCTTCACAGCCACGATTGCGAATCAAGGAACCGAAGGTACGTTAGAACTTCGACTTGATCGTACAGACGGACTGTTAATTGGAGAAATCATTGTTCCACCTGCAACCGAATCTCTTCAATGGATGGAACTAACAACTAATGTTACGGGTGCGAAAGGTGTGCAAGACTTGTATATTAAGCTTAAAAGTTCAACAGATAGCCCAACCATCCTTTTAAGAGAATGGAAGTTTAATAGACAAAATGAGGTGTAATTAAAGCATGTATCCGAATCCGATTATTTGGGCCGATTACCCGGATCTTGATGTTATTCGTGTAGATGACTCATATTATATGGTCAGTACAACCATGCATATGATGCCGGGATGTGTCATCCTGCGTTCATATGATCTGATCCATTGGGAAGTAGCCACATATGTATACGACACATTGGACGATACACCTGCACAACGGCTGGTGGATGGTCATCACGTTTATAGTAAAGGCATGTGGGCTGCATCACTCCGCTATCATCAAGGAATGTTCTATGTGATCTTTGTTGCGAATGATACCCGTAAGACATACTTGTATACGTCGACCTCCATCTCGGGAGTGTGGAAGAAACAGATCGTGGAAGGGTTCTACCATGATTGCTCCTTATTTTTTGACGATGATGAACGAGCCTATCTCGTGTACGGTAATACCGAGATCTATCTGACCGAATTAAGCTCTGATCTGTCCGGGCCCAAACCTGGTGGAGTGCATCGCTTGATTGTAAAAGACGAGCAGCCTCATCACCTTGGTTATGAAGGAGCACATTTTTATAAGATCAATGGTAAATATATTGTGTTCCTGATTCATATCACGAAAGCTTCCGGACGGAGAACACAGGCGTTTTATATGGCAGACTCTCTCGAAGATGTCTTCACTGGTGGAGAAGTATTCAATGACGATATGGATTATTTCAATTCAGGTGTTGCTCAGGGCGGTATCGTGGATACGCCGGATGGAGACTGGTATGCAATGCTGTTTCAGGATCATGGGGCTGTTGGCCGGGTTCCTGTTTTGGTTCCGCTACACTTTGATCAAGGTATACCCGTGTTTGCAAGTAAAGCGCCGAAGCAGATTGATATCCCAAGCACGAGACCAGAGCACCGTTATAATCCGTTAGTGGGTAGCGACAGTTTCAATTATGAACCCGAAGAAGATGGAAACATTCGCCTCCGTGATTTTTGGCAATGGAATCATACACCTAATCATGAACTCTGGTCCGTTACAGAGAAACCGGGAGTGTATCGTGTTCGAACGGGACAGATCAGCCCAAATCTGACGTTTGCGGTCAACACACTAACCCAGCGTTCAATGGGGCCCGCTTGCGAAACAATAGTCACGCTTGACGGCAGTCGGCTGAATGATGGGGATTATGCCGGGTTGTGCTTTCTGATCGGTTCGTACGGTATGATCGCTCTTACGAAGCAGGATAACAAGTTTTACTTGGTCATGCATGCCAGAGATAGTGAGGATTCCACCATATTTGGCAATCTGATCGACCAGAAGCCAGCCACTGAACATGAACGTATCCCGGTATCAGATCCAGTAGTTAAACTAAAAGCATTCGGAAATTTTGAGAACAATCTGGATGAGTGCTCTTTTGCCTATTTCGATGGGGTTGAATGGAGAGATATAGGGATTGTCCACAAAATGATATATAAACTGGATCATTTTATGGGTTGCCGAACGGGGTTGTTTGTATATTCAACTGAAATAGCTGGGGGAACAGCTGACTTTTCGAATTTCGAATATCGCGTAATTAATCCTGATGAGAAACAATAAAAATACGAAAAGCCGCCCAACGGCGGCTTTTCGTATTCAATGAGTACAAGTTGTTGTACAATGATATGGATTCAAAGTTGACAGAGAGAAGAGAGTTGTTCAAACCGAACTGGGGGCATGTCGTCATGTATAAGAGATGTCTGGACATAACAAGATGGACCTTCATTCTGTTCCTTGCTGTATCCATACCAGCAGGTCATACCGAAGGTAATACCAAACAACATCATCCGCAGCAAGAGGGTCAGCAGATTCAACTTCCCGCTACGTATGAAAAGTATTCTCCTCCCGTCGTAGTCTCTTTTGTCAGGGAAACCGGAGATGACCTTGAGCGCATGATTAGTCAGTTACCTGGTGAGACGATACTGGATAATCGCTGGACTCGTTTGTACGAGAAAGAGCTAGGTATTCAAATTCACTATGACTGGACTGCTAATGGAGATGTATACAATCAGAAGTTGGGTGTATCCCTCGCTGCAGGACGTTTTCCAGATGTGGTGAAAGTTAATCCATATCAACTTAGACAACTGAGCAATGCTGGAATGATCGAAGATTTAACCCATGTGTACCAAGAGTATGCTTCCCCACTTACAAAGAGTATATTGGAGGCGGAGGGAAGAGGCGCATTTGATGCGGCAACCATTGATGGCAAACTCATGGCTATTCCCGAATCATCTTCCTCCATTGAGACAGCGCAGTACCTGTGGATTAGAACCGATTGGTTGGAGCAACTGGGGCTACGGCCGCCTGAAACGATGGAAGAGCTTCTCCAGGTTTCGAAAGCGTTTACAGAGGAGGACCCCGACGGGAACGGAGAGCATGATACGTATGGACTTGCGCTAACAAACCATCTATGGGATCCAGTTATGGGAGCTGCAGGGTTCATGTCTGGCTACGGTGCCTACCCTAATATATGGGTTAAAGATGCAGAAGGAAACCTCACTTATGGAGGTATACAGCCTGAAGTTCGGGAGGCTCTGAAAGTACTGCAAACGTTGTATCGTGAAGGCCAACTTGATCCGGATTTTGGTTATAAAAGTGGAAACAAGGCGTTTCGTCTAGTTCAAGATGGAAAAATAGGGATGCTTTACGGCGAACAGTGGACATCCTTTATGCTTCAGAGCACCCGTGATAAAGAAACAGATATAGATGTAGAATGGCAGGCATATCCCATTGTTGCCAAGTCGGACCGGAGCCTGTTCGTACCGCTACGTTCCAACACTGGGCAATACTTTGCTGTAAAAAAGGGGTTCTCTAATCCGGAAGTTGTTGTAAAGCTCATGAATCTGCATCTGGACATCAACTGGGGGGATCAGGCACAGTATGAAACATACTACAATGACGACTCCCGAGCTGTGTGGATGCTTTCACCGGTAACTCCTTTTCCCGGTAATAAAAATATAGATGCATACAAACAAATTCGTGATGCCAGAAGTACAGGAGACTTCTCGGCTCTGCAGAATGAAGCTCTCGCCATTCACAAACGCATTGTCGCCTATGAATTGGAAGATGTAGAGAGCGGCTGGGGCTGGAAACAAACCTATGGGCCTTCGGGTGCTTTTAGCATTGCAGATTCTTACGAGAAGAACGGCCAACTTCTCTATGATCAATTTACGGGCGGAATTACGGACACGATGGTTGATCGACAAATTATTCTTCGGGATCTTCAGCTTGAAGCCTATATGAACATTATTCTAGGCAGGTCGATAGATGAGTTTGATCAATTCGTTGAGAACTGGCGCAAGCTGGGGGGAGATCAGATCACATCGGAGGTTAACGCGTGGTTTCGCGCCAGCAAGCCAAAGGAGCGCTAATGTTCACTTTATTATTACAAGGAACCCACTCAGCCTTTGGCATTGGAGGTGAATGTATTGATCAAGATCCCTGCTAAATCATGGTTTAACAGTATATTTGCGCGATTAATAATCACCTATCTGGTATTTGTGCTCCCCCTTATTCTTCTTGGCGTGTATCTGTATCATTGGAGTTATGACAATGCAAGCCAGGAGATATCGTTGTCAACGGAAAGACGGTTGAACCAATATGTGGTGGAATTGAACAGAGAGATAGAATGGATGGAATTACAGCAGTTTGATATCGTTGAGGATCGAAAACTCAATCGTCTGGCGATTCTCTGGGACATGATGGATCAGGTTGAGCGGCGTGATACATTAAATTACCTGACTGAACGACTCGCTTCATTCAAGAATAGCACTGCTTATATCAAAAACGTTCATGTACATATCCCTTCTGTAGGCAAGAGTATATCCGCGATCCAAGGCATCGATGATTTCGATAAAAGTTCTTATCTATATTTCAGTTCAGGCATGCAAGGAAAAGGTACACGTTTCACGGTGAAAGAGGACGCCTTGAACTTAAGTGCCGTCAGGCTGACAGGTACGAGAGGAGAACCCCCGCTTTTTGTCATTCAAGTGGAGCTGGATACATACCATTTTCAGAATGAACTCACACGGCTTAATTTGTACCCGGAGAGTTCAACGTTTCTGATTGAGGACAAAACGGGGCATGCCATCACAGATAAACATCAAGCTAGTGTTATTCTCGCGAATTACCGTGAGCACAGTGTAAAGGGTACACTTGATGGCTTTCGGATGAAGGTGGGGGACACCATGTACCATGTTAGTCAGTTGCATATGGACTCCCTGGGCCTATCTGTAGCCACATATCTACCCGAGGCAATTGTTACCAAGCCACTTAGCAAGTTCTATCATTGGGCTTGGCTGTTTGCAATTACATCATTTGTTGCCATCACGGCGTATCTCTATTCAAGTTACAAGTTGATTCATATCCCGTTGCTGTTGTTGGTGAAAAGATTCAAAAAAATGGAGGGAGGCATGCTCGATGTCCCCATTGCGCATAACCGAAAGGATGAATTTGGCTTCCTCTACACCCGTTTCAATCTAATGATTGAAAATCTTCAATCCCTTATCGATCGAGATTTTAAGAAAACATTGATGATGCAGCGGGCCGAGTTGAAACAGCTTCAATCGCAGATTAATCCTCATTTTCTGTACAATAGCTTCTTTATTCTGAATTCACTGGCAAGGACAGGAGAAACCGAACGTATTGAGCAATTCACGAACATGCTTGGAGAGTATTTCAGGTTCATTACGCGGAATGAAACAGACCATGTGAAGTTGAAAGTGGAAGTTGAGCATTCACGAATCTATACAGAGATTCAACAATTACGATTCTCCAGACGAATCAAAGTTGATTTTGGGCCACTACCTGCTGAGATGGAACATATTAAAGTTCCCAGACTCATTATTCAACCTATTATTGAGAATGCCTACGAACACAGCCTTGAAAAGAATACGGACTCCGGTCTTCTAATTATTGGGTTTAATATGGAAGGTTCATATGCCGAGATCACCGTAGAGGATAATGGAAATGAGCTGGAAGAGCAACACATTCAAACTCTTCAACAACGCTTGCATAAGGACGGAGGTACAGACGAAATGACTGCGTTAATAAATATTCATCGACGTCTGGTCCTGACGTATGGAGAAGGAAGTGGGCTTTTTCTATCCAGAAGTGAACTACAAGGGTTAAAAGTCACAATTCGAATCCAGTGGAAAGAGGGGGAAAACGAATGTATCGACTTTTGATTGTAGATGACGAGGAGATTATTACGGATAGTCTCTATGAAACGTTCGCCAGACATATACCCGAACAGCTCGATGTATGTAAGGCCTACTCTGCAACAGAAGCATTGTCCTGGATGCAACGTTCGAGAATTGACATTGTTCTAACGGACATCCGTATGCCGGGTATGAGTGGGTTGGAACTGACAGAGCGGATTCAAGCCAGTTGGCCGAATTGTCGCGTCATTTTTCTGACAGGACATAGCGATTTTGATTATGCATATCAAGCTTTTCAGATGGCTAATGTGCGTTATTTGCTCAAAACGGAAGGTTATGACAAGGTGATGTCTGTTGTAGAAGATGTGATGGAAGAGATCCGGCAAAGTCACAGCATGGTTGAGTTGTTGGAACATTCTCATAAAGTTAATTCGCAGCTTGCACTGATACAGCAAAAAGAGTATTTACGGAAGTTACTTCAAGACTGTACAGCGGTTATAGATTCTACTATGCATATGCAGGACGAATTATCCAAACGAGATATAAGATTACAGATCAACTCGCCTGTTTATCTAATACTGGGTCGGTTCAATAATCTGCCAGAAAAAGGTTCGGACCTCACACAAGTTCAAGAATCTGTGCGCATTATCGGCTCTTCTCTGATGAATGAACGTACAGTGTGCGCAAGTGTAACGGACCATTATGGGGATACGATCTGGCTGCTTCAGCCGAAGCAGGAGGAAGAGATGACAAATGATAAACTTGTGCGATTTCTAGAAGGTACACTGGAACTGGTACAGGAAGCATGCATGGTCTCACTCGGCGTATCCATTGCTTTTTCATTAAGTAGTCGCAGTTGCAATTGGTCCGAGTTAACCAAACAATATGAACGTCTGAGATTACTCCAGTGGATGAAAATTGGGGATGGTGTATCCATGGTACTCACGGACCATCGTAATGATCTCTCATCTGATGTACCCAAAGAATCCATGCGGATCTCAAACCGGATCGAGATTATGTCAGGATATTTGGAAACGGGACGAATTCAGCCATTTTACGATATATTTGAGGAGCTTGCAGGAGAACTGATGCAACAGGATATTACGATGGAACGTGCCATGGAGACATACTACAATCTGGCCTTATTATTGCATTCAACGATTAATCGTTGGGGTCTTCAACAGAAGATCCCGGATCAAAGAAGCTTGCTGCACTTAGGGGAGTATACCTGCATGAAGGATGCAGTACAATTTCTATATCGTGCTGCCGATGAATTAGTCCGCTACAAAAGATCAAATGAACAGGAACGCGCTAACGTTGTCATTCATTCCTTATGCAGTTACGTCAAGGAGAACCTGGAGAAAGATCTCTCTCTGGTGAGACTGGCAGAACTTCATCATTTTAATCCATCCTATCTGTCGCGATTCTTTAAGCAGGAAATGGGAATAAACGTGTCAGAGTTCATTGACGACTGCCGAATACGGAAAGCCAAAGAATTGCTTCAGAACACAAATCTTATGGTGCGTGAGGTCGCACTTCAAGTGGGGTACGAGGCTGCCCATTCATTTACCCGACTTTTTAAGAAAATAACGGGAATGACTCCCCAAGAATACCGGGAATCCCTTTTGGTACGTTAACGGTGAATACTCTGGAATTGACCAAACCCAAACAACCACAAAAAAACGCAGGAAGTAGAATACATCCTGCGTTTTTTTGTGGTTATTATCTAATTGATAAACAAACCGATTCGGCGATTTACCTTTAGGCCGTGTGGATTTTTTGTCTTCTATAAGCATTGGGACTCGATCCGGCATACGCTTTGAACTTTTTATAGAACCAATCAATATCCTTATAACCTACCTCAATAGCAATCTCATATATTCGCAGATTCGTGGAAGACAACAACTGCTGTGCCTTTTCCATACGTTGCTGGAGCATATAATCATTGAAAGACATCTTCTCTTCCAGCTTGAACTTCTGTCCAAGGTACGCACAGTTAAAATGAAGCATGTCAGAGATCTTCTTCAGCGTGATTTCATCACTCAGATGATCCCGTACATAGGCCTTAACGATACGAATAACATGACTGGAGTGCATGGGTTTACCGTTCATTTGAACGGGTGTTTTGAAGAACGACGACGTTTTGTGTGCCGGGTCGGTTTCAAGGTGGGATCTAAGTCCATGCAGACTGTTAAGTAAAGAAGAAGGACTAACAGGATACGGGAGATAATCATTTACCTGATACGTCAGGGCTTTGCGTACAAACCTGAAGTGATCTCTTCCACCCATCAGGAGGATAGGTATCTGACTTTTTTTTCGGATGTCATTGCATAACCAGAGCCCCGCGGTATCAAACCTCTCTGTATGTACCATAACAAGGGAAAAGTCTCGTTCTGACAATGCGGTCAAAGCCTCGGCCGATGAGAACACACAATTTGCGATAGTATATTGAGCTTTGCTCCGTAGCAACATCTGTTGCAACTCTCCGCACAAACGACGGCTGAAATCCACAAGTAAAATATCATACATGAAGCAATACCTCACCTTCTGCTGAATTGTAATGCGCTAGATTAACTGAAATTTGACTTAATTTCATTATGGTAATAAAAGAAAGCGCATACAATGTGCATATTTTTGTAGACAGTGCATTTCTTTACCAATTAAAACCTATAACGCACTTTGCTCGTGCAAAATTACGCAAATCTATATTCAGTCCGGGTAAACATCTGTATTTCGGCAGGTTGTTTGCGCTTTCATTTGAACGATACACTGTGATAGCAAACGACAATCAGGGGGGAAGACGATGAGAAAACACAAGTTCATGCTACTGAGCCTGGTATTTGCGGTCTTGTTGGTGATTGCTGCATGCAGTTCTGCACCTACCGCTCAACCCGAGCCGGAAAAGACAACACCACAGGAGGAACAAAAACCCGCGGAAACCGAGCCAAAGAATGAAAACTCCACGCCAGAAATGGACTTTGACATGGGTGGTAGAACGATCAAGGTTGTTGCTTGGTGGGACATGGAAATACAGGGGAATAACCCGGACAACATTCAACGCCTTGAGAATCTCGAAGCGCTGAAGAAAAAACACAACTTTAATATTGAATATGTTTCCATCGATTTTGGTGAATATCAGGAAAAAGTAGTTGCTTCCCTGATGGCCGGTGAACCGCTTGGCGATCTGGTGAGACTGGGCAAAAACTATGCCATTCCGGCATTGACCAAACAGGATCTGTTATGGCCGGTGGATGATTATATTAAAAACGACAAGGTATTCAACCAGAAAACAACCAAGGAATACATGCAGTATGAAGGCAAAGGTTACGGCTTTACCGAGGACCAGTCCTCGTTTATCAACGGAATTTTCTATAATCGCACACTCATGCAAGAGCTCGGCTTGAAGCCACTTCAGGAGTATGTGGATGCCGATGAATGGAACTGGGATACGTTCATCAGTGTTGCCAAGCAAGCGAACAAGGATCGAAACAATGATGGCAAGCTAGACACTTGGGGACTCGCTCAAACGGGCTTGCTGGAACCGATTCTGTATTCCAACGAGGCTTCTCTGACCAAAGAGGATAAGCAGAACCTGGAAGATCCAAAAACGAAAGAAGCGTTGAACTTCCTGTCCAAACTGGCTACCGAGAAGGTCGGTAGAGCTTCTGAGGGCGGCGATTGGACAGAGCCATCCACGTTCTTCCGTCAAGGCAACACCTTGATGTATTCAGGTGCCATGTACGAAGTTGAAGGTATTATGACGGATATGAAGGACTACGATATTGGTTTTGTACCGTTTCCAAAAGGTCCAAGTGCAACAGCGTATCACTCCGGTGAGTCACGTTACCAAGCTATAACGATTCCAAAAGCAGTAGAGAATCCGGAACAACTGATGTACATCTGGGAGAAAATTAATGAGATCGAATCGATCTATGAGTATCCGGGACAATCCACACTGGAGACACATCTGACCGATGAAGCAGATATCAACAACGCCAGAGAGGTTGCGGAAGGTATGTTGGTTCTCGACCATAACACATTCCCGTCCTTGCCGTTCTGGGATTTTGATGGGGAACTCAAAGAAGGGGTATCCGTATCTACGCTGATCGAGAAATACAAGGCTCCTTTCCAGGCTGCGATTGATGAGGTTTACAAATAAGTATCACGTTACACGGGCAGAACGCACCAGTGAAGGTGCGGTCTGTCCGGGTTAGTCAATCGTTCAGTTCTCTCAACGCTTACAGGAAAGGGGATACATTCAAACATGCGGTCACGTAAGAAAAAGGGACTAATCCTGGTGCTTGTCCTGGCCTTGGTGCTCTCCATATGGACACTATATCCATCGCGGGATCGTAATCCGGGAACGGTACATGCGCTTGAGGACTTTGAGGCGGTATCGGGAACCGAGGATTCATTCAGTTATGAGCATTATCTGACTGCTCATGACAATACGGCCAAACCGGATGGAATTGTACGCATCGAAGGCGAATCTTATGTTCAGGCAGAGGATGGGGAATTTGAGGTTGTGCAAGGGTACGCCGGATTAGACGGAAATGCCGTAATTACGCCGGAAACTGGAACCATTCGCTGGGATGTTCCCGTTCAAGTGAGCGGTTTGTACAACATTCGCATTCACTATTATCCCGTAGAAGGCAAAAGCTCCGGGATCGAACGCAGGCTTGAGCTTAATGGTAAGGTCCCGTTCAGAGGGGCTGATATTCTTCTGTTTGACAGGGTATGGGGGAATCGCGAGGATAACGTCCGGCAGGACGATCGTGGCAACGAGCTTAGACCAAGACAAGTGGAACAGCCTGAATGGCAGCTGACTTCCTTCAAGGACAGCGCAGGGTACTTCGAGGAACCGTTTCAGTTTTATTTTGAAAAAGGCAATCAAAAGTTATCGCTCACTTCATTAAGAGAAAGCATGGCGATCGATTATATCGAGCTGTATCAAGAAAGCGAAGTTCCTTCCTATGCAGAGTTGGAGCAGACCTATGCCTCACTTGGCTTGAAACAATCGGCTCCTGTCATGCTGAAAGTTCAGGGGGAGGAAGCTGTTAGCAAATCATCTCCTACACTGGCACCAATCTCGGACCGATCAAGTCCTTCACTCGAGCCTTATAATGTATCGAAAATTCGGATGAACGCCATCGGGGGCATTAACTGGAAACTGCCGGGCGAATGGATTGAATGGGAAATTGACGTCCCTGAAGACGGACTGTATCAACTGGCGCTTAAGGTGAAACAGGATCAATTGCGTGGCATCTATGCCACCCGCAGTCTGACGATTAACGGCGAAGTTCCGTTTAAGGAAATGAAACGCATTCGATTTAACTACAGCCCGGCCTGGCAAACTCAGGTCTTGGGTTCGGGAGAAGATCAGCCATATCAGTTTCATCTTGAAAAAGGGAAACACCGAATCCGAATGACGGTTACACTTGGCGACATCGCTCCGCTGTTGCGGACCGTGGAATCCAGCGTGCTGGAACTGAATGAGATGTATCGCAAAATATTAATGATCACCTCCAACAGTCCGGATCCACTACGGGATTACCAGCTGGAACGGCGTATTCCAGAGATGACGGAGGTGTTTGAAAGACAAGCTGACACCTTGCGTTCCGTTGCAGATTACCTGGAAAAGGCCACGGGTGAGCAAAGTGACAAAGTGGCCGTACTGCACGCTATGGTATTGCAGCTTGAAGATATGGCGGCCAGACCAGAGACGGTTCCCAAACGGCTGGATACGTTCAAAATTAACGTAGGTGGTCTCGGCACATGGATTCTATCGGTACGTGAACAGCCGATTACATTGGATTACCTTGTCGTATCTCCGCCGGGTGAATCGTTGCCCAAAGCGGAAGCGAGCACCGTCCAGCAGGTGAAGCACGAACTGGGCGCATATGTTGCCTCGTATACCGAAGATTACGACAGCATTGGTAACGTGGAACAAAAAAAGGATGCCATCACCGTATGGATCACAACCGGACGAGATCAGGCCCAAGTACTGAAAGGCATGATCGACGATTCGTTTACCCCGGATACGGATGTATCTGTGCAGTTACGTCTCGTTCCGCCGAATATTTTGCTGCCCGCAACACTCTCGGGGGAAGGACCGGATGTTGCCATGCAGATGGGCGAAGACATTCCGGTGAACTATGCGATGAGGAATGCAACAGCGGATCTGAGCCAGTTCCCCGATTTCGAGGAAATTTCGGGCAGGTTCCGTGAAAGCGGATTGACGCCTTACCGCTACAACGACGGGGTATATGCCCTTCCGGAGCAACAGCATTTTCCAATGCTCTTTTACCGCAAAGATATCCTGAATGAACTGGGCCTCGAACCGCCAAAAACGTGGCAAGACGTATATAACGCCATCGCCGTGCTGCAGAAGCATAACATGGAGTTTTATCTGCCGATAGAGGATACGCTGAACAATGCCAACCTGGTTCCGAATTCAACCTTTGCGATGTTGTTATATCAGAATGACGGAACTTTCTACACCGAAGACCAGAAGAAAAGTGCACTGGATTCGGAGATTTCAATGGACGCGTTCAAGCGCTGGACGCAATTTTATACCAATTACAAGTTTCCGCTCAAAGCCGATTTTCCGAACCGCTTCCGTACCGGGGAAATGCCGATCGGAATTGCTGATTACACCACGTATAACATGCTGACGGTTATGGCTCCGGAAATCCGCAATCTCTGGGACTTTACGATTGTTCCGGGTACACAGCTTCCCGATGGGTCCATACGGCATGAAGTGGCCAGCGCTACGAGCGCGGTGATGATGCTCGAAAATGCTGACAACAAGGAAGCGGCGTGGAAGTTCATGAAGTGGTGGACTGCTGAGAAGACCCAGATTGAATACGGGAGAGAAATGGAAGGTCTTATGGGAGCGGCTGCCCGTTACCCGACGGCCAATATCGAAGCCTTGAAGCAATTGCCTTGGCCTGTGAAGGATTATCAAAATCTCGAGAAGCAATGGGAATGGGTACAGGGAATCCCGCAGCTTCCTGGAGGTTATTTCACGGGACGACATCTGGACAACGCCTTCCGCAAGGTGGTCAATGCAAATGAAAATCCGCGTGAAGCCTTATCGGACTATGTCTTGTACATTGATGATGAAATTGAGTTGAAACGCAAGGAATTTAATCTGAAATAGAGGAAAGGGAGGGTAACGGTTGCAAGCTAAAACTACCAAGACAGCCGCCGCTCCTGCCGTCCATACCCGCCAGGTCGGCTGGTGGTCCCTATTGAAGCGGGATCTGTATCTCAGCAGGCATTATTATGTATTGATGGCACCGTTTATGCTGATTTTTTTCATGTTTACTGTCATTCCGGTCGGCATTTCACTTGGGCTCAGCTTTTTTCACTTCAATATGCTGGAGCTGCCGCGATTTGTCGGCTGGCAGAACTATGCCCGGCTTTTCCTGAACGATGACGTCTTTCTGATCGCGCTCAAAAACACGCTGCTTTTTGCCGTAATTACAGGCCCTCTCAGTTATATTGCCTGCTTTTTGTTTGCGTGGATCATCAATGAGCTGTCTCCTAAAATTCGGGCGGTCATGACGCTGGTTTTCTATGCCCCATCCATATCGGGTAACGTCTTTTTCATCTGGCTGATCATCTTCTCGGGTGACAGCTACGGGTATATGAACGGCTTCCTGATGCGCCTTGGCGTCGTACTGGAACCAATCCAATGGCTCGCAGACGAGAAGTATGTACTGGCAATCGTCATTATTGTACAGCTGTGGCTGAGCCTGGGAACCAGCTTCCTGGCCTTTATTGCAGGACTGCAAACCATTGATCGTTCTCTGGTTGAAGCAGGAACAGTAGACGGGATCAAAAACCGCTGGCAAGAGCTCTGGTACATCACCTTGCCTTCGATGAGACCGCAGCTGATGTTTGGTGCGGTAATGCAGATTACCGCTTCCTTCGCCGTAGCTGAGATCTCCATCGCACTGGCAGGTTTCCCGAGCGTAAACTATGCGGCACACACAGTTGTCACACATCTGATGGACTTCGGAACCATTCGTTTCGAGATGGGCTATGCCTCGGCCATCGCAACGGTTCTGTTTGCCCTGATGCTGGGTACAAACGTTTTCACGCAAAAAATGCTTAGAAAGATAGGTGAATGACGATGACCAGCAAAGTACGTGCCGTGTTTGGCATGCCAAAAAGGCTTAATCGGTCATTTACCGTCAGCCTGATGTTATTTGCATTGCTGGGCGTGTTCGGCTCCTTTATGGTGCTTCCGCTCATCTATGCAGTCAACAATGCATTCAAGCCGCTGGATGAGCTGTTTATTTTCCCGCCGCGCTTCTGGGTTAACAATCCGACAACGGAGAATTTTGCCGATCTGATCAACCTCATGGGCAATTCGTGGGTGCCGTTATCCCGCTATATTGCCAACACATTGCTCATTACGATACTTGGCACAGCGGGGCATATCCTGCTTGCATCTGCAGCAGCTTATCCGCTGGCGAAATATCGTTTTCCGGGTTCCAAAGTGTTGTTCACCATTGTCATTCTGTCCCTGATGTTCTCGCCGCATGTTACGGCGATTCCGAACTACATGGTCATGTCCTGGCTTGGCTGGATTAACACTCATGCGTCCATTATTGTGCCATCACTAGCATTCTCGCTGGGACTTTTCCTGATGAAACAGTTCATGGAGCAGATTCCTGATGCTTTGCTGGAGGCAGCCAAAATCGACGGAGCCAATGAATACCGGATATTCTGGAGCATTGTGATGCCCAATGTGAAGCCGGCATGGCTCACGCTCATGATCCTGCAGTTTCCAGCGTTATGGGGAACGGATGGCGGGAGTTTCATCTACAGTGAAAATCTCAAAACGCTACATTATGCGCTCAGTCAGATTGTGCAGGGAGGGATTGCAAGGGCCGGTGTAGGTGCGGCTGTTGCCTTGCTGCTGATGATTGTACCGATCACTCTGTTTATCATCTCTCAGAGCAGTGTTATGCAGACGATGGCCACTTCGGGCATGAAAGAATAGAAAGGAGGCAGCGAGGTGCGGAGAAGCACATGGAAAAAACGTAAATCGATCATCATGGGCATGATCTGCCTCCTGTTGTTCGTTCAAGAGGCGCCCTATGTGAGTGCAGACGGTAAAACGGATGCGTATCATTATTCCTTCTGGGGTGACGCAGTTCCTTCACCCGCGGCATATGAGGCAACAACCATTATCACCGGCAAGAAGCTGAACACAACTCCTATGAAAGAGCCAAGTGACATGCATGTTACCGCCAATCAGCACGTTTTTGTGCTCGATTCGGGCAATGGCCGCATCATTGAGATGGATCGCAACTTCAAGCTGGTACGGACGATTGATTCATTTGAGCAGGAAGGCAAGGAAGATCATTTTAAAAATCCACAGGGATTGTACGTCACGGAAAAAGGCCATCTGCTGGTTGCTGATTCGGATAATCACCGGGTGGTGCATCTGGATGAACAGGGGAAGCTGGTCAAGATCGTGTCTGAACCAAAATCGGATCTGCTTAAAGAAGACTTCCAGTTTAAACCGATGCGGATTGTTATGGACAAGGGGGAGCGTATCTACGTCATGGCTGAAGGCGTATTTGATGGATTCATGGAGTTCAGCGCCGATGGTACGTTCTCTTCCTTCATTGGAGCGAACAGAGTTCAGGTGGACCCGGTGGAATATCTTTGGAAACGGTTTGCAACACGGGAGCAGCGGAGCCAGATGGTGATGTTCACTCCAACGGAATTTACCAATCTGGATATGGATGAAGAGGGCTTCATCTACGCCACTAGCGGGGATCGCGGCAAAGATCCGGTCAAGAAGCTGAATGCCCAGGGTACAGACATTTTGCGCAGAGAAGGCTATCAGACTCCGCAGGGTGATTTGCTGTATACCCAGGAAGCAGGGCCATCCCGCCTGATTGATGTGGATGTGGGTGACAGTGACATGTATTCCGTACTGGATTCCAGCAAGGGCCGAATCTTTACCTACAATGGAGACGGATATCTGCTCCATATTTATGGGGGCATCGGGAACCGGCTGGGCCAATTTAATACACCTGTTGCCCTGGAACGTGCGGGAGACCGGATGTTAGTTCTGGATAAAGCGCTGGGTGAAATCACTGTCTTTCAAACAACTGAATACGGACGTACTCTCCACGAAGCGGTGCGCAGCTACTATAACGGTGATGAAGATCAATCTTCGGTGCTGTTTGCCCAAGCTGCCGAGATGAACGCTAACTTGGAATATGCGTATGCGGGAATTGGCAAAGCATTGCTTCGTCAGAAGGAATACGCCGAGTCTGCGAAATATTTCAAGCGCAGCATGGAGCCCAAAGGGTATTCCAAAGCTTTTCTTTTGTACCGCAAAGAGCTGATGCGTGAGCATTTTTCATGGATGATGTCCGGTATATTCCTGGCTGTCGCTGCGATTGTCACCGTCATCATCGTTCGCAGGCAGAAAAGGAGGACTACGAATGCAGGCATCAAGTAAGCAACTATACCAGTACCCGCTGCATCTGATTTTTCATCCGTTTGACGGATACTGGGAATTGAAGTATGAACGGAACCAGAGAAACTCACTGCTGATTGCTTTCATGATCCTGGTGCTTCTGGTCATCACCAAAATTTTGCATGCCCAGTACAGCGGTTTTCTCATTAATCTCAGTAATCCAAAGTACCTGAACAGTCTGCTCGAAATGTTATATGTCATTGTACCGGTACTGTTTTGGTGTGTGGCGAACTGGTCGTTAACCACATTGATGGACGGGGAAGGCAAGTTCTCCGAGATTTTCATGTCAACGTGTTTTGCACTGGTACCATTGTTACTCATTCATTTTCCATGGATCTGGTTGAGTCTTGTGATCTCTGCGCAGGAAACTGCCTTTTATTATTTCTCCAATGCACTCGCCGTTGCGTGGACGGTATATCTGTTATTTGTGGGGAATATGACGGTTCATCAGTACACACCAGCCAAAACGGTGCTCACGATGCTGCTGACACTTGTAGCGATGGCGTTTATGGCATTTCTGTGCCTGTTATTCTTCAGTCTTGTACAGCAGATTGTATCGTTTGTCGTAACCATCTATCAGGAATTAGTGCTTCGGGGCTAAGGGAGGAGGAATTTGTTATGAATTATACCGTAGCCAAAAAAATAACAGGAATGCTGCTCGCGGGCAGTCTGCTTCTGGGCGGTTGTCAATTCTCGCCAACACCGCTCGCTCACGAGACAGTGACTGCCGCAGATTCGACGGACTTTCCCTCCCTGCCTCCCGGAGAGAAACTGAAATCATCGTTCAGCGATGTCCGCCTTCCCGGCATGGTAGGCATTGCGCAGAATGCTGCGCTGCAATTGTTCATTAACGAAGAGACTGCCGAGATTGCAGTGATTCACACGCAGAGCGGCCAGATCTGGCGCAGCAATCCTGCAGATCGTGAGCAGGATGGGGTTGCAGCCGGGATAAACAAAGACCTATTGTCATCACAAACGAAGCTCAGCTTCTTCAACAGCCTCGGACAGAGCAGCACCGTGAATTCCTTCACGGATAGTGTTGCACACAAGCAGATAAGCTACGAGGTGCTGCCAAGCGGCGTGCGGGTCCACTACCAGTTTGGAAGCACTGAGCGATCCATAGAAGACTTGCCGATGAAGATCAGCAAGGAGCGATTTGAACAAAGGCTGCTTGCACAGCTAGACAAGGCCGGGCAACGGGCCTTGAAGGTCGGCTATGCGGAAGACAAGGATGAAGGCGCTTACGTCCGGATTGATAAGGCGATGCAAGGATTGCAATTGTCCCGGGCCTTGAAGGCTTTTGACACAGCCGGTTACACATCGGAGGATCTGGCTCAGGATCATGCCGAGTTTGGCATTGAAGAGGAACGAAGTGGACCACGGCTGTTTATGCTTACGATGGAATATGAGCTGGATGAAGAGGATCTGCTTGTACGTGTTCCGTCCTCAGGCATTCATTTTCCGGAGGAATATCCGATCAACAGCATATCTGTAATGGATTACTTCGGGGCTGGGGGTTCAGAAGAAGAGGGCTCCATACTGGTTCCGGACGGTTCGGGAGCGCTGATCCATTTTAACAATGGCAAGCTGCAGTATCCTGCCTATCAACAAGATATATATGGACCGGATATGACCATGAAACTACGGGAAGCAAGTTCGAATGAAGCCAGAGCTAGGTTGCCGGTATTTGGACTGATTCGGAAAGAGGGAGCTTTTCTGGGCATTATTGAAGAAGGGGATGCCGTTGCAGTTGTGAATGCCGATATCAGCGGCAAGCTGAACAGCTACAACAACGTATATCCCAGCTTCTATGTGGTGAACAAGAGCGATGTGACCCTTCAGGCAAGTGATATGGTTCGTACACTTCCGAAATTCCAGAAGAAACCGACCGCGTCTGATTTCGTCGTTCGATATGCTTTTGTCGGGGCAGATAAGGCCTCGTACTCGGGGCTTGCATCTCTCTATCGGGATTATCTGATGCAAAACGGCGGACTTCCCGAGTTAAACGCCAGCAAAGAGCAGAGTAACGTTCCCTTTTATCTGCAACTGTTCGGCGGCATGACAACAAGGCAGCATATGCTGGGCATACCGTATGATTCAACGGAGGCTTTGACCACGTTTGATGAAGCCAAAAACATTCTCTCCGCCTTGACGGAGAAGAAGGTATCCAATATTCAGGTGCGCTATGCGGGATGGCTTAACGGCGGACTTCATCATCGACTGCCGGATTCCATCCAAGTAGATGGCGCGGTAGGCGGGAAAAAGGGATTGCGGGATTTCAGCGCATACACACAAGAAGCGGGCATCGGCTTCTATCCCGATATCGCTCTGCTGAATGTGCAATCCAAAAAAGGGTTTAAACCGTCCAAGGAAGCTTCACGCACATTAACTCAGGAACCGGCGGTCTTGTATCCGATGAACCAGGCCATCCAGCGGCGGGACCGGGATCGTTCACCAACCTATGTGCTTTCGCCCAACAAGCTGGAGGACGTGACGGCAGACATGTTAGATGAGCTGAGGTCCCTTCAAAAGGATGGACTCTCACTAAGCCTGAATGATCTGGCAGCTCAGTTAAACAGCGATATGAATCCGAAAAAGCTGGTGGACCGAACACAAGCGCTTGGCTCCGTAAAGAAGGCACTTGAACAGATCGGGCAGCAGGCTGGCTCGCTTGTTGCTGAAGGCGGGAACGCTTATGCCCTGCCGTATGTAACTGGTCTGACAGATGCGCCGATGACCAGCAGTCGTTTCAAGCTGGAGGATGAAGAGATTCCGTTCTATCAGCTCGTTGTACACGGCAGCATCGGTTATACGGGGACGCCATACAATCTCTCCACATATACCAATGCAAGGCAATATGTGCTGAAGCTGATTGAATATGGAGCCAGTCCTTACTTTGCATGGTTCAATGCGCCAAACCATGTTGTGAAAGAAACGGATTATGATGATCTCTACGCGGCGAATTATGAACAATGGATCGATCTGGCTGCCGAGATCTACAACGAGGTGAACCAGGTGAACCAACCGTTTGCTGGACGTTCCATGATGTCCCATGAATCCCTGGAGGAGGGCGTCTTCCGGACAACATATGAAGGTGGCGGGTTCGTAATCGTCAATTATAACGACTTCCCTGTAGAAGTTGACAACGATACAGTGGAAGCCCAAAGCTATGTGACTGGTGGTGAGCAGCTCTGAAGACGCTCCTGAAATGGAAATGGGGAAGTCGTACGTATGCTCAGCAGAAAGCCATGTGGGGCGTAATCTACGTGCTTCCCTGGCTCATTGGTTTTGTGTTGTTTTTCTTCATTCCGCTGTTAGCCTCTCTGCGATACAGCATGAGTACAATTCAGGCTAACGCGGAAGGCATAGCAATTCAGTTCAACGGTGTTGCCAATTATATTCAGGCGCTGACCGTCAATACAAGCTTTAACCGTGCGTTAATTGAGGCGATCACAGACGTGCTCATCAACGTACCGCTTATCGTTATATTCAGTCTGTTCCTTGCCGTCATCCTGAATCAGAAGTTCAGGGGCCGGGCTGTTGCGCGGTCGATCTTTTTCCTGCCCGTTATTCTGGCATCGGGAGTGATTATGACACTGGAGAGCACCAGCCTGATTGAAGCGGTTAATCAGAGTAGCACAGGTGGAAGCTCACTCGGGACATTTGAACTCGAAAATCTGATGGTTAACGCCGGAGTGAGCGATTGGATCGTTACGTATCTGAGTAGCGCCGTAGATCGGATCTATCAGATCGTCAGTCAATCCGGTGTACAGATTTTGATCTTTTTGGCAGGGATCCAGACGATTTCCCCTCAACTGTATGAGGCTTCGAAGATGGAAGGGGCAACGGGTTATGAAGCCTTTTGGAAAATTACGTTCCCAATGGTCAGCCCGCTTATTTTTGTCAATGCGATCTATACAATCATTGATTCGTTTGCCAATAACGCCATGACGGAACTGATCCGGGATACCGGCTTCGTCAAATTTGACTTTGGATTAAGTTCTGCCATGGCATGGGTCTACTTTCTGGCCATTGCCATCATTCTGGTTATCGTAAACATCATTTTCTCGAAGCGAGTCTTCTATCAAGATTAGAAAGGAGGGTGTCCCACGTGACAACATCACGATTATTATCGCTGGAGCATTGGAAAGGCTGGCTGTGGGCCATGATCCGATTCGTTCTGATTACCGGGCTTTCCTTCGTTATCCTGTTTCCCATATTTCAGAAGGTTTCCACATCCATCAAAGCTAAAGGTGATCTGTATTCGGCAGTGGTGGTGTGGATTCCACAGAACTTCTCCATCGACAATTTCAAAGAGGCGATACGCGTAATGGATTACTGGGCAACGCTGTTTAATACGTTTGCCCTGTCTGCAACGACTACACTGCTGACTACAGCATCCTGTGCACTTGCAGGATACGGATTCGCCAGACTGAAATTCAGGGGAAGCAACTGGCTGTTTGCTGGTGTAATTCTAACGATTCTTGTACCGCCAACGACCATTCTCATTCCGGTATACCTGAATCTGAAAAGCTTTGACCTGATGGGGCTTATGACGCTTATAGCCGGCAAACCTGTTAATTTGCTTAATACCTATTGGCCGTTTATTCTGACGGCAATTACGGCCAATTCACTTAAAGCCGGTTTGTACATCTTTATCTTCCGGCAATTCTTCAGAGGTATTCCGAAGGAAGTGGAGGAGGCGGCCTATGTGGACGGCGCGGGCATCGGACGAACATTTTCAAGAATCATGCTGCCCAATGCCATTCCGTCCATGGTAACAGTCATGCTGTTTTCCTTCGTATGGCAGTGGAACGACAGCTTTTATACGACGACTTATCTGACTTCAAGTAAAGTCATGTCGACTCAGTTATCGTCCCTTCCGTATAATCTGGCCCAGCAGGTTACTGACGGTGCAGCTTCCCAAGCCGATCCGTTCTATCTGAGTATGATCCAGGATACAGGAATTCTTCTTGCCATTCTGCCTTTGATCATCATCTATTTGTTTGTGCAACGATATTTCGTAGAGAGTGTAGAGCGTACGGGAATCGTCGGTTAAGTTAAGTTCTTCTGTACGTTTGGAGTGGGATCAGACTGGAAGAGGGAGGAGGAACTTCATGCAACATTCCATCTGTGAAAAGGGGGCATGTAACGATCTCATGAACGTCTGCTCACAGCAGGGGGATCCTTCCCTGCGCAGGATCCCCCTGCTGGTGTGGAACGGGCTGCGGGAGCGGGCGCCGACCCTGAGCGATCTGTTTGATCAGAGATACTCTGACGGAACTTACCTCGCATTATTGCAAGGCAATATATCAGATTAGGAGGAATTAAAGTGAAGAAGTTCATGACATCTTGTAAACTTGTACTCATTCTGGCTTTATTGATCACAATTGCTCCATGGGGAGGCAGCCGTGCCGAAGCATGGGTGGGCATGCCGATGGGCAAGCTGCACGTAAACGGCAAAAACCTGGTGAACAGCAACAACCAGCCTGTGCTACTGAACGGTTGGCATCAACCCTCAGGTGCCTACTGGACATATCAGGACAGCAATTATTATCTCAATCTGCACGGCAATAACCGTCATGCAGCTACACTGGCTTATCTGAAAGACATTACCGATACTTTTGCTGACACCAGCGCGAAGTACGGAAGCAATCATGGCTGGAATATGAATCAGGTGCGTCTGTTCATCGATCGTCAGGACATGGGAGATGTGGCTGCTGGTACATATAACTTTGCCGGTGTGCAGACCGTTACGCAAAATGTAATTATTCCGTACATTCAATATGCCAAAACAAAAGGTGTCTATGTTGTCCTGGGACTGGACTTCACACTGAAGGATGATCAGGCAACAACACCTGCCAACCTGCAAAAATTCAACGAAATCTGGGGTTATCTCGCTTCACGCCCGGAGATCAAAAGTGCAGACAACGTTCACTTCGAACTGATCAACGAACCGGTGAAATCCTATGCCAATGGACATTGGGGTGGATACAACGGGGAAAATGACTTTGTGGATCACTGGAATGACTTGCGTAATTTCCAAAATTCCATGATTTCAACAATTCGTAGCAAAGGTGCGGACAACGTCATCTGGGCGGCAGGTCTGGGATACAACCAATTTTACAGCTTGACGGCAAGCCATCCATTGACTGATCCGCTCAATAACTATGGATATGCGGTTCACTGGTACCCTGGTTATGGCGCATATGACAACTTCTCTATCCTGCAAGACCAGTGGAATACCAACGTGAAGGCAGCTGCTGACAAATATCCGATTAATATTACCGAGGTAACCTGGTTCAAAAACAAACCTGGCGATTCGGCCTATTGGAACTTGTTTAATGGTAGCAATGAAGGTTTTGGCACCAATACCAAAACGATTTTCAACGCATCAGGTAATGTCAGCATTGCAGCTCATATGAACGGATTCATTCTAAGTGAAGGACCACGAAGCTCCTTTGCCGACCCAACGGCTGGACTGAAATGGGATGGAGATGCTTCACGGAGTGCCATGGGACGATTCCTGTTCAACTGGTACCATGAACGTGCTCAGACTTACCCGGGCAGTGGACAAGGCGGCGGACCGACAACGGGTCTTGTATCCGGTGCAACTTATAAAATCGTAGCCCGGCATTCCAACAAAGTTGTTGATGTTCCTGGTGGTCAAAATGAAAATAATCTTCAGCTCCAGCAGTGGAGTGATCTGGGCGGTAACCCTCAGAAGTGGGTTCTGACCTCGATCGGCAGCGGCAACTATACACTGACAAGTGTGAACTCACCGGACAAAGTCATCGATATTCGCAACGGTACCATCACCAATGGGGAAGCGGTTCAACTCATGAGCAATCTGAACACAACCGCTCAGCATTTTAAGGTCAACGATCTTGGTAACGGGTACTGGAGTATCATCAACGTGAACAGCAATAAAGCGATTGAAGTGGCAAACGCTTCCACTTCGGATGGAGCCTTGCTGCAGCAGAACACCTACACAGGTGCTACAAACCAACAATGGAAATTTGTTGCCGTTAGCAATTAATAAGCACAACATTAAACAAAAACCTCCTCAAGTCATTCCATGTCTTGGGGAGGTTTTTTGCGTTTATTTTTGATACTTTGTGATGGATGTCATGCGAAGGTAAAATACAACTATATTTGTGCGCTAACCCGCAGACCAACAATTATTTTCATGCAAGCATTGTACGCTACAGTATGTAAATGTACCATAAGGAAGAAGTTGTACCTTCACCAGGAAGAAATGCCCGGTGTATCATTGAACAGCTACCTTAACACAGAGAAATGTAAGCGCTCGATAAAAAAAGGGAGGGTACATATGCAGCTCCTATGGTCCAAATTTTCACCCGTGTTCCGCCGATTCCTCATTTCGTATCTTGTCATTCTGATGATTCCTCAAATTGCGGGATATGCCTCTTACCGAGCTTCTATTGAAGCGGCCCGTTCCAGTTCCATTGAAAACAGCTTGAAGTCGCTGAGTCTCGGGAAAGAGATCATTGAGCGTAACCTTCTTCAAGTTGAAGCCTTTACCAGGCAGCTTGCCGTCAATCCCGATTTGCAAAATTTAATTGCTGGCCCAAAGCCGCATGATCTCTACAATGTCTACGGTATGAACCGTATGCAGCGGAGCCTCTCCATGTACAGCAGTACCAATGATTACTTGTCCCATTTCTTCATTCACATTCCGAACTACAATGCCATCATCACACCAAGAACTGTGTATTATCGTCCAGAGCATTATTATGCTGCCAATCAGCTGGACGGTATGTCGTTTGAACAATGGCATGACCAAATTCTCAAACAACCACACTTTAATGAAATCATACCGCTTCGAAACTATAAACGTGAAATACTCGGCACTGTGCTTGCAGACGTTCCCGCCATTACTTTTCTGCAATCTCTGCCTTTGAACAGCTTCAACAAACCGCAAGCGACGATTGGTGTCATGATTGATCAGGATCAGATGGCCAGCCTTACTCAAAATATTGTGGATCAATATGGCGGCTGGACTCTCGTCACTGATGCGGAAGGACAGATCATTTTCTCCCATGGCATTGAACAAGCCGAAGCCGAGCAAATGGCACAGAGTCGCCAGAGAGAAGATAACGCTGCGGAAACGGAGCTGAACGTGCAGAATGTACAGCCTGGAAGTGATGGTCGGCTGCTGATATCGATGCAGTCCAGTCAAAATGGATGGAATTACATGGCGGGGATTCCGGAGAAAGCACTCATGACAAAAGCGGACCAAATCAAACAAGTCACGCTGGTCTTTACTTTGGCAACCATTGCCTTGGGACTGTTATTCGGGCTGGTTCTCGCCTATCGGAATAGTGCACCCGTTTACAGATTGTTGGCCTCTTTTCGGGAACAAGTCACCGATTCCCCAGGCAGACGGGGCAATGAATATGATTTTTTGGCAAGCCATATTAACAATCTCATTGCTAATAATGACTCACTTAAAAACGCCATGAATGAGCAGATTCCGTTATTGAGAGACGGTTTTATCAAACGTTTGTTAACGGGAGAAGTCTATACCTCACTTGAGTTGGAGGTTATCTCATCCCAGGCGCACATTTCTCTTCATAGCAGCAAGGGCTTGGCAGGCTTAGTGAAGGTAAACGGATATGCCAATCCGGACAGTGAAGAAACGATCCATGAACTGGGTGTCGCAAGGCTGCTCATCAAACAGGTACTTACAGAGTGGAATGCGCAGCTGCTGATCACGGATTGGGGAACAGACCAGATCGCTTTTGCCTGTCCATTGGATGAGAACTCACTGAATGAAGCTATAGGGAGATGTGAAAAAGAGCTGAACACCTTGATGGAAGTGATCTACCGGGAGCATCGGATATCCACAACAATTGGCACAGGTGCAGCATACGAGGTCTGGAATGATGCAGGGCGTTCCTTTGACGAAGCCAAACAAGCTCTGGATTATGCCATTCATATGGGAACAGATCATCTGGTGAGATTTGAAGATACGATGAAGGAAAATGAAATGTTCTATTATCCGATTGAGTCTGAACAGCGCCTGCTGAACACAATCAAAGTCGGGGAGCCTGAAGAGGCGGTACGTATTCTGGAGCAATTGTTTCTTCGTAATTTAGAGGAGCGGGAACTGTCCTACGAGATGACACAGCAGTTCATCATGGAGCTGAAGGGGACTTTTCTGAAGCTGGACGAACCCAAATTCAAGTTGGATGCCTCCCTGCTGGAGGAATATAAAACCCGGGTGACATCCATTCAGATGACAGAAACGATTACTTCGCTGCGGGCAAAGTTCAAACGGTTAACGGAAGACATCTGCGGTGATTTCCAGAGAAGAAGAGCAGGAGCACATGCGGATACTGTAAGCGAAATGATTTGTTTTATCCAACAACATTATGGGGATGCAAACTTGACGATCTATCGGATTGCCGAGCACATGAGCAAGTCCGAGAAGTTTATATCCCAACTATTCAAAGAACATACGGGAGAGAATCTTTCCGATTATGTAGAACGGGTACGCATCGATGCTGCCTCGAACTTGTTGCACTCCACCGGTCAGACCATTGACGAGATAGCGGAGGCCACCGGGTATAATAGTGCACATTCATTCCGCCGAGCTTTCAAGCGGGTACGCGGTATTTCTCCGAGTGTATTTCGGAAAATGGACGTTCATAGCGGTTAATGTAGGCTGTTTCTCGGGAACTATATTCGCTATTTGTACTTTCTCAGCGTAACTGTACCTTTACGCATGCCCAGCGCAATCTTATGATTACTCAAAAAGTAAGCGCTACCAAGTTGAGCTGAAGTTCACCACGATTTGGAGCCAAGAATGGGGGGATGATTCTGAGAACCACAATGACCAGTGAATCAAAGTCCGTGGAGAAACCAAGTAAACCGTTTGCCTTGAAGCAAGCATTATCCAGAAGCTGGAGGCGACATTGGCAGCTATATCTACTGATCCTGCCACCGATTGCTTACTTTATTATTTTCAAGTATGTACCTATGGTGAATGCGGTCCTGGCATTTAAAGATTACAACGTCATCAAGGGGATCTGGGGCAGTCCGTGGGCCGGAACCAAGTATTTCGAATTACTTTTCAAAAATCCGGCGTTTGTCATGCTGATCAAGAACACGCTCTACATTTCGTTTTACAGCCTGATCGTTGGCTTCCCGATTCCTATATTACTGGCGCTCGCGCTGAACGAAATCAAAAACATACGATTCAAAAAAACAGTACAAATGGTGACGTATGCTCCATATTTCATCTCTACCGTTGTTATGGTCTCCATCATTATGCTCTTTCTGTCTCCTAGGCTGGGTATTGTCAACACGATTGCAGGCGCCCTTGGTTTCGAAGCAGTGAATTTTCTCGGTGAGCCTGGACTGTTTCGATCCATCTACGTATTCTCCGATGTGTGGCAGGGAATGGGGTACTCCGCTGTGATATATCTGGCTGCTCTGGCAGGTGTTGATCCATCCCTGTATGAAGCCGCCAAAGTGGATGGAGCCAACCGAATACAGAAAATCATCAATGTTGATCTGCCTGGACTACTTCCGGCAGCCGTCATCATTCTGATCCTGAGTGTAGGGAATATCATGGCTGTTGGGTTCGAAAAAATATATTTGCTGCAAAATCCGCTCAACCTGTCTGCTTCGGAGATCATCTCCACGTATGTCTATAAAATAGGATTGCTGAATGCCAATTACAGCTTCGCTACTGCGGTTGGCCTGTTCAACTCGGTGATTAACCTGATTCTGCTATTAATTGTAAACGCGGTCGCCAAGCGACTGTCCAATACAAGCTTATGGTAACGGGAGCGAAAGGAGGAGAATCAACCCATGCCTAACACACAGACAAATGCAGGTCGTTCGCGGATCAAGAGCAGCAGTACGATTCGTGAATCCTGGGGAGACCGCGTATTTATAACGGTTGTTTACTTCATGTTGACAGTGGTGCTGATTGCCGTGCTGTATCCCTTGATATATATTGTGAGTTCTTCGCTCAGCAGCCCTGCTGCCGTCTCCTCGGGAAAAGTCTGGTTGTGGCCCATTGACCTGACGTTTGACGGTTACAAGTCTGTATTGCGGAATGATCAAGTCCTTACCGGTTATGCCAATTCCCTTTTTTATACAGCCTGCGGCACCTTCATCAGCGTGGCACTGACCATTATGATTGCTTATCCATTATCCAAAAAAACGTTTGTTGGTCGCAGCTCGTTAATGATGTTTATTACCTTCACCATGTTGTTCTCAGGCGGTTTGATCCCTACCTATCTGGTGGTCAAAACCATGGGACTGATTGATACCCGTTGGGCGTTGCTGATTCCCAATGCCGTCTGGGTATGGCAAGTCATCATTGCCCGTACCTTTTTTCAGAATTCGATACCGGAAGAATTGTCCGAAGCAGCAGACATCGATGGCTGCAGTGACATCCGGTTTATCTTCAGTATTATCCTGCCACTCGCCAAACCGATTATCGCCGTGTTGTCACTTATGTACGCTGTCGGTCAGTGGAATGCATACTTTGACGCCCTCATCTATCTGAAATCACAGTCGCTCTATCCGCTACAGCTGATATTACGTAGCATTCTTATTCTGAACAGCAGTACGGGGAGCATGGATGCATCGGAAATGATCAAACAGCAGCAGATGGCTGAACTCATGAAGTACTCGTTAATTGTGATGGCCAGCTTGCCGGTGCTAATCATCTATCCTTTTGTTCAACGGTATTTCGTGCAAGGTATGCTGATTGGCTCAGTTAAAGGATAAGTTCATTTTTTCTATTATTCATGAAGGAGAGGATTATATTGAAAAAAGCGGGATTCATCATTCTTGCCTGTATGCTGTTTACCTCGTTGGTACTTGCCGGATGTTCAAGCTCTGATAAGGGGAACGGGGAAGGCAGCGATCCGTCAGGCAAGACGGCCATTAATGTGTTTGCTCACCAGGGTTCGGATACCAACCTGTCCACTAACAAATTCACGAAGAAAATGGAAGAGAAGTTTGATATTCAGTTCAACTGGACTACGGTTCCATTCGACGGTGCAGCGGAGAAAAGACAGATTTCACTGGCTTCCGGTGATTATCCGGACTTGTATCTGCTCATCCCTTGGGTAGATCGTTTCTCCCAGACAGACTTGTTGAAGTTTGGTCAGCAGGGGGTTATTTTGCCGCTGAATGATCTGATTGAGGAGCATGCTCCCAATATTAAAAAAGTACTTGAGAGCAATGACTATTATCGGGCCATGAACACTGCTCCTGACGGAAATATCTATGGTCTGACGGGTCTGAATGAATGTTTTCACTGTTCATACCCCAACAAGATGTGGGTCAACACCAAATGGATGGAACAACTAGGCCTGACCGAACCCACGACGACAGAAGAATTTAAGGAAATGCTTCGGGCATTTAAAACGAAAGACCCGAACGGGAACGGTAAAGCCGACGAAGTACCGCTAAGCGGTTCGACTGAAAATTTCGGTGTGCACATTATTCCGTACTTGATGAACGGTTTTATCTATGACGACGATCGGAATTATCTCATTGTCAATCAGGGGAAAGTGGAGACCGTAGTGAACAAACCGGAGTGGAAAGAAGGGCTTGCCTATATTAAATCCCTGTACGATGAAGGGTTGATTGATCCAGGGGCATTTACCCAAAACGTCGGGGCCTTCAAAAAAATTGGAGATAACGCTGATGCACAGCTTCTCGGTGCGGGAGCAGCGATGCATCCATCATTATTCGTAACCACTGCCGAAGGTTCTCCTTACGGGAATGATTACAATCCCATCCCTCCATTGAAGGGACCCCATGCTGCTTATGCTACGTACAACTATCCGATTGATCCCGGAGCGTCTTTTGTACTGACAAACAAAGCCAGTGAGGAAACACAGATCGCGGCCATAAAGCTACTGGATTATCTCTATACCCAGGAAGGAACCATGGCATCATATCTGGGAGAAGAGGGCGTAAGCTGGCGCAAACCACAAGAAGGAGAAGTGGCGCTCAATGATCAGATTGAGCCGTTATATAAAGCCATTCCGCTTCCTTCTGGAGAAGAACCTCGTAATGACAGTTGGGCTGCATTGAGTCAGTACAATCATTATCAGGCATATCGGGACTCCGAAGTACAGGGGACAGACATCTATGCCAATGATGGTGGTGAGCGACGTCTCTATGAGGCGACATTGTTAATGGAGGGCAAGGAACCAAAAGAGATTTTCCCTCATTGGGCATTGTGGGTAGATCCGTCCCAAGCTGATGAAGCCAGCATGATGCAGACCAATCTCAAGGATTACATCGATCAGAACGCCCTGCAATTTATTACTGGCGCCAAAAGTCTGGATAAGGATTGGGATGAATATGTGAAAGGCCTGGAGGGATTGAACATGAATCGATATCTGGAGATTATGCAGTCTTCCTATGATACTTCTTCTGTTTCCAAATAATTAAAGTATCTGAATCATACAGAGCGGGAAAAGTTACTGCCTTTATTTGCACAACCAAACGCGTTCCCGGTTCGCAGTCAACATATGCGAGCCGGGAACGTTTTTTATTGATATAGATTAAATCGTAATATCATTGCATCCTTCTTAAAATTCAGTGATTGGACCTGTCCTGCAAGCCAAACGTTCACAGGGCAGGTTCAACGGCTCGTGCACACTTTCTTAGTTTAGTACATGCGATATCTTCCGCTTAGAGCGAGCATGCTGAAAAAATACAGGCAATTGTCGTAATAACGTCGCTCTCCCTGACGCAAAGGTGTGTTCCAGAACTTGCGAACGAATGTGTCAGCATGTGGACCTTCCGCAGCCAGTGAAGCCATGGCATTGGTAGCCAGCAAACCTACAGGATGCAGTGAAGGTTCGTCGAAAGGTTCACCTTCTATTGTATAACGACGATAATCGGACATTTCAATATCACTGAAGAAGGATTGAATCCGATTGGATTGTTCGATCTGCCAGTGATCCTTGCGGAACCATTCCCAGTCCAGCGCTATATTTGCAGCAACACGGTAGGCATCACTGTAAAAATGTCTGAAATCACCATACGGCTGTATTGGAGCCGGAGAGCCGTCATAGTTCGCATATTCAGGTGATAGTCCGGTTACGGGATGGCAGGCTGTATGAAGGTAAGCTCTACTAGCGGCCGCCGCTTCTTTCCAGAAGCGCTGATCTTCTTCATCCGCATATTTCGCGAATAGCTCATAAAAATGAGGCAGATGGTAGGATGGGTCGCTAAACGGTGTTTCTGGTATGAATTTGATCAGTTTTGTTTCCGGGTCCCACATGGGATCGCCTTCGCCGTCTTCGCCTTGATGTATACATGCACGAAGGATTTTGCGGGCTTGTGCCTTGTAATCATAAGGTTCAGCGCCATCGCCCCAGCGGTTGGAGGCAAAAAAAAGCGCCATGGCAAAAAACTCCTCACCATCAGGAGCAGGACCTTGCGAGAGTCGGGTTCCGTCAGGCTTGCAATGCCAGGCAAAATAATCTTTATAACGACCCGCTTTATGTTGCATAAACGAGTGTGAGAAATTCCAGAGTCGATCAAATTCCTCCTTTTTGTCCATCTGAACAGCCATCATCATGCCATAGGACATGCCCTCGGAGCGAACATCGAGATTACCAGTGTCCAGCAAATAATCCTTGTCCTCACCCATGTGGTAATATATTCGAGTATTGTCATCGCCGTAAAACAGCTCGTTCCATGTTTCTTCCAATCTGTTCGTGATCTCATTCTCATCGTAGCCTAGCTTCAAGAACAGATTTGTATATGTACCCGTATCCCACGCGCCTTGACCCGTGATATTCATGAGTATCCTCCTTCATCAATGCGGTTTTTCAAAATTATAACATGGAAATAGTATACAAAATAAAGCGTTTACATGAAAAATTATAGGTGTTCAGATCTGCATGTCATTGTACTCAAATTAAAATGATATATTGGTTAAAATCCTATACTTTGTCAGGTTGTTGTAAAATTATGTAAGGGATACACTTTGGGAGAAGGATCACATCTGATCTAATAATACAAGCTGTGATTCTTTATAAGTCGTTTGAGGATGGTCAGAATCTAAACCGGAAGGATGTGATGATGATTTATGCTCCAGGATTCAGGAGATGCAGGTGAAAACACGGAATTCACTGCACCGCGCGATCCAGTTGGAGTGACAGCGTCGGCAGTCAAGCCCGCAATTGATTTTGAGTCACATAGATATCGCGACATGATTGGCCGATCTCTTCTGAACAAAGGGAATAATGTCAGATTAAAGCGAGCCATTAAGAAGGCAAAAAACGGCGAATCTGTCGTTATCGCTTATATTGGAGGCTCCATTACCCATGGTGCTGGTGCAGTACCTATTCATCTCCAAAGTTACGCTTATCGGTCGTATGAGTCGTTCAAGTTTATGTTTGCGCTTTCAAAAGATAGTCCGATTCATCTGATTAAAGCAGGTGTGGGTGGAACTCCTTCAGAACTGGGGATTGTACGTTATGATCGTGATGTGCTGAGGGGAGGTGCCGTTCAGCCGGATATTGTCATAATCGAATTCGCAGTCAATGACGCAGATGATGAAACCCAAGGTAAATGTTACGAGAGTTTGGTACTCAAAGCACTTACTGCCGATAACAAGCCAGCGGTCATCTTGTTATTCAGTGTATTCGAAAATGACTGGAATCTACAGGATCGTCTCGCTCCGGTAGGCTGGCATTATGATCTTCCAATGGTAAGTGTGAAAGATGCTGTCGTAGATCAGTTCAGCAAGACAAAAGGTGAAGGCAACGTTATTTCCAAAAAGCAATTTTTCCATGATATATATCATCCAACTAACATAGGGCATCGAATTATGGCCGATTGTTTGGAATATTTGTTCGACGTGACGAATCGTTCTGAGTGGGATGAGAAAGATCATGATATTGAAAAAGCTCCGCTAATTGGAAATGAATTTGTTAATGTGAAGCTGTTGGATCGGAAAAACGGCAATCATATTGCCCGAATCGATGCAGGCTCTTTTTGTAAAACGGACACGGATCTGCAGATGGCTGAGATGGATGCTCATGACTATGGTACACCTCAGTTCCCCAACAACTGGATGCGTACAGGAGAGGGAAAAGAGGATCAGAGTAGCTTTCGGATAAGTTTGCAGTGCAAACGCCTCATTCTGATCTTCAAGGATTCTGGTAACGATGAATTCGGAACTGCACATATCAAGGTAGATGGGGTATTTGTCCAAAAAGTCGATCCGCGTCAAGTGAACTGGACCCATTGCCATGCCACACTTCTGCTTAACGAAGAGCATGTGGGGGAGCACTCCATCGAGATCGAAATGGCGGAAGGCCATGAACATAAATGCTTCACTATTCTGGGTTTTGGCTATGTGGATTAACTGAAGACTGATAGTCACTCATATGTTCGGAGGAAAAGAGAATGGAATTGATCTCACCAGCAGTAACGGGATATGACCAGTATCGGGAGAATATACCACGTGGAGTCATGGAGACGGTAGAGTATCCTTCCACCACGGTTGGCAATTCCCGTAAAGCGATGGTGTACACCCCACCAGAATTTTCTTCGACAACGATGTATCCTGTACTTTTTCTTTTGCATGGTATTGGCGGAGACGAAACCGAATGGCATACTCATGGATCTCCGCAAATTATTCTCGATAATCTGTACAACGATAATATGCTTGAACCGATGGTTATTGTTTTCCCCAACGGTCGCGCAATGTCGAATGATCGAGCCGTAGGAGACCTGTTTGAACCTGAGAAAATCAAAGCATTTAAACGGTTCGAATCCGATCTGCTCAACGATTTGATACCTTACATGGAGTCGAACTACCCTTTGCATAAAAGCCGGGATAAAAGGGCGATTGCTGGTTTATCCATGGGTGGAGGTCAATCCTTAAATATCGGATTAAATAATCTAGACCATTTTGCATGGATCGGTGCTTTCTCTGCAGCCCCAAACACCAGAAGTCCGGAGCTACTTGTCCCTGATCTTTCGAAAGCGCCTTCATTACTCTCGCTGTTATGGATCTCTTGCGGTGAACAGGACAATCTTATAGAGATTAGTCTTGGGGTTCACCAATATTTGGCGCAACACGGAGTACCTCACATTTGGCATGAGGAAAGTGGAGGACATGATTGGCCCGTGTGGAAGAACGATTTGTATCTGTTTTCGCAACGTCTTTTCAAGTGAATTTGCTGAAGAACATTCATATCGGATTGTAGCATCAACCAAATCTATTAAAATATCAGGAGGTATAATCTATGTTTAAATTTAGCAAAAAATTGTTAACCGTTGTTCTTGCAGCTTCAATGAGTTTTGGTGTCTTCGCAGCCACATCGAGCGCAGCAACAGATTATTGGCAAAATTGGACAGATGGTGGAGGAACGGTCAACGCCGTGAATGGATCGGGCGGGAATTACAGCGTGAATTGGCAAAATACCGGGAACTTTGTTGTCGGGAAAGGGTGGACATACGGTACGCCTAATCGAGTGGTCAATTATAATGCCGGCGTATTCTCTCCTTCAGGTAACGGCTATCTCACCTTCTATGGTTGGACTAGAAACGCTCTAATTGAATATTACGTGGTGGATAGCTGGGGAACGTATCGTCCTACCGGAACGTATAAGGGCTCGATGACTAGTGATGGCGGCACATATGACATCTATACAACGATGAGATACAATGCACCTTCCATTGATGGTACTCAGACTTTCCCTCAGTATTGGAGTGTTAGACAGACCAAGAAACCAATCGGAGTCAATTCTACCATCACGTTCAGTAATCATGTGAATGCATGGGCGAGCAAAGGGATGTACTTAGGCAACAGCTGGTCCTATCAGGTGATGGCAACGGAAGGTTATCAAAGTAGCGGAAGCGCAAACGTGACGGTTTGGTAAAAATGATGTGATGCAGTTCAACTTCTGCACCTGCATTTGAAATTCAATTTTCCGGTAGCGTTGAGTAACGTTATTCTCCAGACTAACGGACCTCGACGTTGCCGGATTTAAGCTAGTAAAGGAGAATAATTGAATGAAGAAGCTGGTATGGTTAACTTTAATCGCTATAGTTGTTAGTCTAAGTGCTTGTTCAGCAAGTAATACGAAATTAAGCGATGACTTGGTATTCGTCGAAGGAGGAGCCTTCAAGAGCAGTAAGCCGAGTCAGATCGATAGGAATGAAACGCTGGATTCCTTCTATATTGGCAAATACGAAGTAACTCAAAAAGAATGGATGGAGGTTATGGGGGAAAACCCTTCTGGCTTCAAGGGAGATGACCTGCCTGTTGAAATGGTCAGCTGGTATGACGCAGTGGAATACTGTAATCAAAAAAGTATAAAAGAAAACCTGAAACCTTATTACAATATAGATAAAGACAACCAGGACACGAATAATCACAATGAAAATGACACTATAAAATGGAATGTAACGATCAACGAGGACGCCAACGGTTACCGTTTACCCACAGAGGCAGAATGGGAATACGCTGCAAGCGGAGGTCAAAAGAGCTTAAATTACACATACAGCGGAAGTAACAATCCTGATGAAGTTGCTTGGTACTGGGTAAATGCCGGCGAGAACATTCTGACGGGTGACTGGAGCTGGCCCGCTATTGAGAGCAACCGTAATCAAACCAAAAAAGTCGGAACTCAGAAGGCGAATGAGTTAGGAATCTATGATATGTCTGGGAATGTGAGAGAATGGTGCTGGGACTGGTACAGCGATTCGGAGAGTCCCAATCAATCCTGGCGAGTTGTGAAAGGCGGAGGCTGGATCGGCGGTGTCAATAACAATGAAATATCATTTCGAGGCAAATTTGATGCAAATGGTTTTGGTCCCGATCAAGGATTCCGTATTGTGCGTGGAGAATGAAAACTCTTTTACCTGGCAATAGATTACTTCTGATCTAAACCTATACTTTGTCGGGTGAAAACCTATAGTTTAACAGGTTGTTGTACCAAAATGTAAGCGTTACACTTGAATTGTTATCCCGGCACTTCGCTAAAATCGGAGCGTTCTTATAGTACGGTCCGATGGAACCATGTTCTATGTTATTGATAAATGACGATGAGACTGGTAGAAATTTTGTTCTCCAAAGTTGTACGAGCAGACAACAATCCTGCTGTTGTTCTGCTGTTTAGCGTTTTCAGAACAACTGGAATCTACCTATTGATATAGATAAAATACATGCAGCTGATCAAGGATAAAAGTGAGGTGAGCTAATGTACAAGGTCATTGTCGCGGATGATGAGCCGTTTATGCTAGAAGGATGGAGAACAATGATTGACTGGCGAGCTTGTGGATATGAACTCTGCGGAACGGCAACAGATGGGGAGGAAGCACTTGCTTTATTCAACTCGGTTGAACCGGATCTTGTCGTCACGGATATTCAAATGCCTGTTATGGATGGTCTTGGTTTGATTCACACCTTGCGAGAAGATCTCGCCTATACCTCTAAAATTGTTATCGTTACAGGATACTCCGATTTTAATTACGCGAAGCAAGCCATACGGTATCAGGTCGATCAGTACGTGCTTAAACCTCTTGTTCCCGAGGAGATTCATCAAATCCTTATGGACATGATTGAACCTCTGGACAAACGCAGAAATGAGCAAAAACAGCAAAATGGAGTCATGGTTACAGATGAAGCCTATGAGAATCATCTTAATGAATATCTAATAAGCGAAGAATATGATTTAGAGCAAATGATGAACATCTCCAAAGAGATCTTGGCGTTGATTGAAGCAGAAAATACGTATTCTATCGATATTGCAGTGAGTGCACTATTAGAGAAAAGTGAGAAAGCAGAGGTTTCGTTGGAATGGATACATCATGTCATCCGATATATCCATGGGGAGTTGCTACGTAAATATGGAAAAAGAGAGGGTTGCAGAGAAATACTATGTGAAAAAGATTGGCATGAGGCTGCGAGTTGGTCTTCCGGCACATTGCAAGACCTGTGTGTTCGACTGTCCAAGCAACTTTCCCAGTCTGAATTGAAGCAAAAGACGGGTACGGGAGGGCTGGTTGCAGAAGCAGTGAATGAATTGAAGCAGCACTATCGAAGTAAAATTAAATTACAGGATGTAGCTAATCGTATTCACGTGAATTCTGCCTACCTGGGTCAACAGTTCAAGCGGGAGATGGGGGTCAGTTTCAGTGACTATGTGCACCAGCTTCGTGTTGAGGAGGCCCGTAAACTCCTGCGACGTACCAATATGAAGATCACTGACATTGCATTCAGGCTAGGATATCATGATGCTGAATATTTCACCCAAAAGTTCAGAGCGCATACAGGGGAGCTTCCGTCAGTCTATAAAAACAAAAACCAAGGGTGATTATATGCGTCATAAATTCTGGATGTTCAGTAAGGTTAATGATATTCCTCTCCGATCCAAATTTCTGCTTATTTATGTACTTAGTATTCTCCTTCCTGTAATAACGATTAATATCTTCTTTTATGAACGAACCTCTGCGGATATCAAGATTAGAGAACAGGAAAATCTACGTAAATCCATCGACAGGGCTGCGGGGGAACTGCTAGGCATGATTGATGAGAGCGTTGCCCTGAGCCGAATTATTGCAGCAGACGATTCGCTCTATGAGGCACTGGATCGGACCTATCACTCCCCCGTGGATTATTACAACGTCTACCATGCATTCCTGCGAGATAAATTAACACGGTACATGTCAGCGAATATTCTGGAGGTGCGTATCTATACGGATAACGATACCATTCAGACGGGCAGTCATTATATCGTGATGAAAGACAAGAATGTACTCCCTGGATTGAAACAGCTGAAATCCACCAGTGGAGGCATTCTTGTCGTTGATTATATTGAGCCATCCGGATTTAACGCGGGAAGAAGAATCAGTGTGATTGGCAAAATGGATACCTATACTTCCTATGCCAATTACAACAAGTATTCCAAGATTGATCTGGAACTTAGCCGGGTGTACAGCATTTTAAATCGTGAATCAGACAGTCTTCAGCTGCGTCTGGTGGACAGCAACAATCGAACTGTCGTTTCAAGTGGGGATTTCAGCGAAACCGACTTATCCCCCCTTGATAATGAATCAATGCTCAAGGAATCTGGAGATTCTGCTTACACGCTCGAAAAATCGTTGGGGAATCTAGCCTACCTAAAGGGTTGGAAATTGATTGGAGTTGCCGATACGCGTCACCTTGACCACCTTTTGCAAGAAGCCTTTAAATCAATTCTGGGGTTGCTCGCATTAAGTATCGTGGTCCCCTCTGTATTGATCTACATTATTTTGCGTTCCTACCACTATCGGATTCGCAAGTTGTCAAGACATATGGAGAAGGTTCGTAACGAACGATTCGATCTGATTGAAATTCACGAAGGCCGCGACGAAATTGGCGGGCTTATTCGTACATTTAACATCATGATTGGTAAAATTCATACGCTGATTAATGACGTATATAAACTGGAAATCCGCCAAAAAGATCTGGAGCTGGATCAAGTGAGAACTGAATTGTCCATGCTCCAGAGTCAGATGAATCCCCATTTTTTATTTAACACATTGAATGCCTTGCTAGTCGTTAGTACAAAGAATGGATATACGGAAGTAATTGAGATTATTAAAAGTCTGTCCAAGCTGATGAGACAGTTGCTCAGTCATTCTGACAATCTGATTCCTTTGCAAGAAGAGCTACAATTTACGAATCTTTATCTCCAGATTGAGAAGTTTCGCTTTGGAGAGCTGTTTGATTACACCTTCGAGGTTGATCCTGATGCAGCTTCGTTGCTTATTCCCCGCATGAGTATTCAACCGCTCGTCGAAAATGCCTGCAAACACGGCTTGCAGGCGCGAAAAAATGGAAGACAGATCAAGATAACGGCGAGTCGAAACACTTCTGAACTGGTTATTCAGGTGATCGATAATGGAATCGGTATGGATGCAGGGAGATTAACCGAGCTCCTGCGAGATATTCGTTCTGAAAGACCCAGGAACGGCGAGCATGTAGGACTCCGCAATGTCTACCGCAGGTTGGAACTCTTTTATGAAGGAAATGCGATATTTGATCTAAGCAGTGTACCTGGAAAGGAAACTATTGCAGGGTACCGTATACCGATCTCCAAGCTGGAACAGAGGAAATAGGAGGTAAACTCTCATGTATAAAGTGCTGTTAGTCGATGATGAACCTTATGCCATTGAAGGGTTACAGCTTCTGATCAATTGGGAAAAGTATGGTTTTGAAATCAGAGGTGTGTGCGCCAACGGTGAGGAAGCCATTCGGATGATGGAACAAGATCGACCTGATCTCGTGGTGACAGACATTCGTATGCCTGTGATGAATGGGCTGCAACTTGTAGAAGAAGCACGACGATTGGAACATGAGTCTGTGCTGTTTGTCATCACGAGTGGATACAGTGACTTTAATTATGCCAGACAAGCTATTCGATTAGGTGTCTCTAACTATTTAACCAAACCGGTTGATAGTACAGAAGCAGAGGATATGTTGGTCCGTCTCCGTATGCAATTGCAGGAGCGTGAAACCCAGGAGCGTATAAGGGAACATGCAAACGAGCAAAGGATCAAAGCGTTTTTGTCCGCACTGATTAAGGATAAGCAAAATATATCGGAGGAGGAGATGTCAGAGATACCTCCTCGTTTAAACAAGTCCCATTGGGCATACCTGCGGATAGCCTTTCAGGGAGATATTCAGGAAGTCTGTCCAGTAGTCGAACAAACGGCTGAAGAAACAACTTGCTGTTATGTGATAGACAGAACAAGAGACTCATTGGGACTTGTATGGGGGGAGGAAACGAATGATAGAAATGAGACGTTTGAAGCAATTAAAGCTTTTACCCAGCGTTTAATGAATAATATGCAACATAACGGCTGCGGAGATATTCATATCGCGGTTGGATTAACGGTCAACAAACTGGAGCATTTATCTGAATCCTTCCGCTCCGCTCAGGAAGTTGGGCGTTATTTGTTTTTTAATCAAGAGCATCTTTTGTTTGCCGAAGATATTCAGCTGGAGAATTGGCAGTTTGATCCGGAAACGCTGTCAGAGGTGGACCATATTTGCGATTTGCTTGAAAACGGTTCTGTGGAGGAACTCTCGTCTGCGATTCGGAGTGCTTTTGAACTGTTTGTACAGATGAAGGCTGCGCCAGAGATTGTACATATTTTCTCTACCCATATTATATTCCGCGGATTGTCCCTGTGCAGAGAATTAGGAGGAGAACCTAATGCTCTAATGAACGAATTGGCGAGCGGAATTCTGGAGAAGGGCCATCGAAATATAGAAGAGGTTGCTAACAATCTGGAACATTTCTGTTTACAATGCAAGTCAGCACTGGCAATTTTCCGGGAGAGGCAAATGGGTGGCATCCAGGCGACGGTTGCTGAATATGTGCAGATGCATTACAGGGAGACATTTACGATCCAGGAGCTCGCAGAACGATTCTACGTGAATCCTGTCCATTTAGGGCAATCCTTTTTGCGAAAGTATGGTAAGGGTGTAATCGAGGTAGTACATGATCTAAGAATGGAAGAAGCGAAGCGTCTGCTCCAGCAGACGAATCAAACATCCAGTGCGATTGCGGAGCAAGTAGGGTACCGCAGTTACCAGCATTTTCTCAGACACTTCGAAAAACGAACAGCCATGAAACCAGTAGAATACAGGCAAAAGTATGCGAATTGATCCATGGAAAAGAAGAACCCCTCCTGAATAAGACCTACAATTACAGGGGGGTAGACCTTAAATGTATATATTTTGTAACCGCATACATTTCTTCATACTAAAAACAGTAAGACATACCACTTCCAAGGAGGGCAAGTACATGGGGGGACTTAAGAAAAAGAAGCTTTGGGGTTCCGTATCACTCGTTCTGGCTTTGAGTTTGGCACTGGCAGGATGCAGCGGTGACAATGAGAAAGCGACTACAAAGGATGGGAAAGAGGTACTGAACATCTCGGCCTTTATCGGAACGCCAAATCAGGCGCCAGCTAAAGATAACCGAATCTACAAGAAGATTCAGGATGAACTCGGCGTTAATCTTGAGATGGAGTTTCTAGTAGGTGATCTTCAACAGAAGTTGGGCGTTATGATTGCCGGGGGCGATTTCCCGGATCTGATCACAGCAGACACCAAGTTGGTCTCAGCGGGTGCGGTTATTCCGCTCGAAGATCTCATTGAAGAGCATGCACCTAATCTGAAGAAACATTTCGGTAAAGACTGGAACCGGATGAAAGATTCCAGTGACGGACATATTTACTGGTTGCCTAACTATGGAGTGTATACAGGAGAGTTCATTAGTAACTATTATTCTGGTCCTGCATTCTGGATCCAAAAGTCCATACTGAAGGATGCCGGGTACCCAACTCCTAAAACGTTGGATGATTTCACAAAGTTGGTCCGTGATTATGCAGCCAAGAATCCAACTATTGATGGTCAACCAACGATTGGTTTCACTACATTGGCTTCAGACTGGCGGACGTTCCCTTTGCTTAACCCACCTGAACATCTTACGGGTCACCCCAACGATGGGGGCGTAGTCGTAGATGATAGTGGAGTCGCAACCGTTTTTGCCGACAAAGATATCTCCAAACGGTATTATAAGGAACTAAACAATCTGTACAACGAGGGATTGCTGGATAAAGAAGCCTTTGTTCAGAACTACGATCAATATCTGGCCAAAATTTCTTCGGGACGTGTGCTTAGTATGTTCGACCAGCACTGGAATTTCCAAGCCGGCGAAGACCCACTCGTAGCACAGGGGAAAATTGGCCAGACATACGTAGGCTTCCCGCTTGTCTATGATACAAGTATCACAGATCATTATCTGGATCGTCCGGTCATTAACTTGAACAATGGTTTTGGTATCAGTAAAGATGCCGAAGACCCTGTCGCACTGATCAAATTCCTCGATAAGCTTATGGACGAGAAGTACCAGAAGCTCTTGTCATGGGGTGAAGAGGGTGTAGACTACCAAGTGAATGAAGAGGGAAGATTCTATCGTACACCAGAGCAACGGACAGAGCAGGATGATCCAGCATGGAGATTGGTTAACAAAGCTGAAGGTTTCTACGCTGCTGCACCGAAGCTCGAAGGAACATTTGAAGATGGCAATGCAATTGGAGCGATCAACCAACCTGAGGAATTCTATGACAACCTCAAACCGGAAGATAAAGAACTTCTGGATGCATACGGCTTCAAAACGTGGAGTGACTTCTTCTCTCCTGCACCAGAAAATCCAGTGTACTATCCAGCATGGCAGGTCGATCTGAAAGAAGGCTCTGATGCTGCGGTAGCGAACAAACAAATGACAGACACTTCATTGAAATTCTTGCCTAAAGCAATCATGTCAAAACCGAATGAGTTCGATAACATTTGGACTGAATATGTAGACGCTTACAAGAAGATCGATGTCAAATCCTATGAAGATCGAATTAATGATCAACTGAAATGGAGAATCGAGAACTGGTCTGTTAAATAAAAAAATGCGGCAATGATTCTCTCGGAAGGTATCAACCAAAGGATTACTCAGGCGAGTGCCTTCCGGGGACATCATGCTTAAAGTCGCTGCAAGCCAATAGGAGGAGTGAAAGATGGCGAACACGCCTGGAGCCATACCAGAGCAAACCACCCGTACAGTCGTTCCCAAAGCACCACTGTTAAAACGATTGCGCGGACAAAGACAACTCATGTTCATGTCATTGCCCATCGTTGCGTACATTCTCGTATTCTCGTATTATCCCATTTGGGGCTGGGTTATGGCCTTTCAGAATTACAGTCCTGCGAAGAGTTTCACGCAGCAGGAATGGGTCGGGCTCAAACACTTTAAGTTTTTGCTAACAGACGATGCATTTCTTAACGTGCTTCGTAATACCATTGCGATGAGCGTCATCAATATGGTGCTCGGATTTGCGACAGCAATTATATTTGCCATTTTACTTAATGAGATCAAACATAAGTTATATAAACGAACCATTCAAACAATATCGTATTTACCTCACTTTCTCTCATGGATTATTGTGACAGGTATCGTAGCAAGTTCACTATCTGTAGATGGTGGGATTGTGAATGTGGTACTCATGAAGCTGCATATCATTCAAGAACCTATCATGTGGCTTAGCGTTCCGGAATACTTCTGGGGCATTGTAGGCGCATCCCATGTATGGAAAGAAGTTGGCTGGAATGCCATTATTTATTTGGCGGCCATCACGTCTATCGATCCTTCCCTCTATGAAGCGGCAGAGATTGATGGTGCGAACCGATATAAGAAAATGCTGTATGTGACCTTACCCGGAATCAAATCCATTGTTATCATTTTGCTGATCATGAATATGGGCTGGATTTTGGAAGCTGGATTCGAGGTTCAGTATCTGTTAGGTAATGGTGTGGTTGTCGACTGGTCACAGACGATAGATATATTTGTCCTGAAGTACGGACTACAGATCGGGAATTATTCTTTGGCTACTGCGGCAGGTATCTTCAAAACAGTAGTTAGTATCACGCTGATCTTTGCGGCGAATTCAATTTCCAAACGGCTCGGGGAAGACCGATTAATATAAGGGGGACTAGAGATGGGAATCAATAAATCTCGGCTTGAACCGATTGTCTTCCATACGTTAAATGGTATACTGATGATCGCAATCGCGATTGTTACCCTGTATCCGTTTGTGAATACACTCGCCGTATCATTCAATGCCGGTAATGACACCATCCGGGGTGGGATTTATCTGTGGCCTCGGGTATGGACAGATCAAAACTACAGAGCAGTATTTGCAGGAGGGACCATCTTCAGCGCCTTTGGTATATCTGTGGCGAGAACGGTTTTGGGGACAGTTTTAAGTCTATTCTTAACCTCCATGCTGGCTTACACACTAAGCCGAAAAGATTATATATTACGAAAGCCCATTACCATTACAGTTGTTCTTACGATGTATTTTAGTGCAGGTCTTATTCCAACTTACTTCCTAATGAAAGATTTGCATTTGTTAAACAACTTCCTGGTGTACATTATTCCTGGGCTGATCAGTGCCTTTAATATGATTGTTATTCGAACTTATATCCAGACACTACCCGAGGGATTGATCGAATCCGCCAAAATCGATGGTGCTGGAGATTTCAGAACATTCATTTCCATTATTCTACCGCTGTGCCAACCGGTTCTTGCTACTGTTGCACTGTTCATTGCAGTCGGTCAATGGAATTCTTGGTTTGATACGTTTCTGTATGCATCTTCCAAACAAAACCTAAGCACGTTGCAATATGAGTTGATGAAACTATTATCATCTTCTATGAATTCCAACAGCAGTGCAGCCGTTGCCAATGGTGCAGATCTTGGTGCGGCGCGTAACATGGTCACACCTGTATCTATTCGGGCAGCGATTACGATTGTTGCGGCATTACCCATCTTAGTCGTATATCCATTTTTGCAGAAGTATTTCGTTCATGGCTTGCAGCTTGGAGGGGTAAAAGAGTAAACTTAATGCAGTTCCAGATAACCGATCAAAAACGGTCACTAGGTGACCGTTTTTTCATGTTTTTTAAACGGCAGACCTTAGTATGTCAATTGCACACGAATCGAACTTATTCAATAATGTTGTTGACAATTAAATTAAAGTTACTATAATTTATATTTACTTGATTCACCAGTCAGTCTCTTTTCAGGGTGCCACTGCGCGCGAAAGCCCTATATCAAGAACTGTCCACAGCGCCTGACCATCCCGAGCCCTTACCACTTTATCAAGGAGACTGAAGAGAAAATGAAAGTATTAATCGTGGAAGACTCCATTTTCGTACAGAAATTACTTACAAAGCTGATTGTTGATCATATTCCAGAATGCGAGATTCAGATTGCTAATAATGGAGAGCAAGGATACAACCTATTCAAGGAATTTCAACCTGATTTTATAACCACCGACCTGCTAATGCCTGGTTTGAACGGACAAGAAATGCTTCGAATGATTCGAGAAACGGATAGCAATGTCAAAATTATTATCTTATCCGCAGATATTCAGAAGACAACTAGGGATGAAGTTGAAATGTTAGGCATTTCTGGTTTTCTGAATAAACCGTTAACCGCAGAGAAGGCAACTACCATGATTCAACTGATTCAGGCGGCCTATCATGCTGAATGATTTACAGAAGGATTTGCTTACTGAACTAGTGAACGTTTACGTGGGACAAGCGGCTAACATGTTGTCAGAGATTGTAGACAAGCGTATCGTTTTGAATATTCCGGAAGTGGAACTAATCTCCATATCCGATGTTGATCCTGGAGATCGAAGATACAACATTTTCTTTAGTGAAGGTCACCTGTTTAGGTCATCCTTACAGTTTGGATACGAATTTCAGGGAAAAGCATTTCTGATGTTTCCTGTTGAGCAGGCTAAAGTATTGGCAAACATCTGTCTTGGAGAACTGGGTGAGAGCGTTATACCGAACGATCCGAACCTGATGGATACGGATTTGGACGTTTTGAAGGAAGTTAGCAATGTCCTGCTTAACGCCATTATTGGAGAATTCGGTAATTTCCTCGAGATCAAACTGGAATACGTCCTGCCTGATATTGAACTGATCTATGTCACCAATTCCGATCAACAAATATTGCTTCAGAATGAAGTTTATGTCCTGGTTTTACATACCTCGTTTTTACTTGCCGATACGGATGTGACAGGTATCATTGTCATAGCACTGAGTATGAACTCCATATCGAGCCTGCTGGCCAAAATGGACGCTTTGTTGGAGGCGGGCAATGGATAATCTTATTTCACAAGCTTTGAACAAAGCCCATATGGGAATAATGATCGTGGACAGGCATTTGAAAATTGTTGTGTGGAATGCCTGGTTGGAGCGCTTTACTGGCAAGAATGTAGAAGAGGTAGTAGGCTTGAATCTGCTTGAGGTCTGCCCACGGTTTAAGTCGAACATGTATTTAAATATTTTGCAAAATGCGCTGTATCATGGACAGAGCAGATTTTGCTCAAGCGCGTTACATAAGGCATTCATTCTTCCTAATGAAGGAGAGGATGAACAATTATTCAGACAAAATATGCATGTTGAACCGCTCTATCATGAAGATCGGAGTTATGCCCTTATTCAGATTACTGACATGACTAACACCAATACCAGGGTATATAAACTTAAAAATCTGATCAAAGAACTGGAGACGGAGTACGCCAAAATCAAAATCTCCGAGAAAATCAGCAAGCATTTGTCTTTGCATGATCCACTTACCGGTCTGCCTAATCGTCTTGCTTATAATGACCGTCTTGCCTGGGCCATCAGTAATGCCAAAAGAAACCATAACAAACTAGCCGTCATGTTTGTGGATGCTGATGGGTTTAAACAAGTGAATGATACATATGGACACCATGTTGGCGATCAAGTGTTGCTGGAAATGGCAAAGCGATTAAGTGAAACAATTCCAAGTGCGGACACTGTAGCTCGGCTTGGCGGGGACGAATTCATCATTTTAAGCCATCTGAAAGATGATCACGATGCTGAAGTCATCGCCAAAAGATTGGAAGCTGCATTCAGTACCCATTTCAAGATTGCCGGAAACTATATCAACCTTTCGATGAGTATTGGTATCAGCCTATTTCCCAAGCATGGACAGGAGCCTTCCGAACTTCTGAGACATGCGGATGGAGCTATGTACAAGATTAAAAAGAATGGCAAGAATGGTTACGGAATTTATGAGCCTGAAAATGTTTAAGAAATCTAAATTGTGTTTTTTAATAAAGTTGCTATAATAGCAACTTTATTTGTCTATACAATTAACATAAGAAAAAATATGTTTTTTCTATGAATAATATTTTTTACGTATGAAGATGATAAAATAATTATTGAGTAAAGTAGTAATAAATCAGCCAGTGATACTTATAAAGGAGTGCACATATTGAATGTAATAGATGGATCGATAATCGTACTTTTGCTGTTCAGTTTCTATATTCTATTACTGTACGGAATGCCGATTATCTTAATCATAGTGGGGTATTTCATATTTAAAGGGTACAAGAAGCGCAGGGGTATGAAGACGAACGATAAGTCGGTGGCTCCTGATGGTCAGCAAGCTAATATTAAACCATAGGATTAATAGTTGATATCACAATATTGAGCGGGACCAGAGTAAGGCCCGATGGAGAGCCGCTATATTAGCGGCTTTTTTGGATTTTATTAAATAAGAAGAAGTCTGAAAGAGGCGATAGTCAGAACAGTACCAAAAGCAAGGAGAAAAACGCCTCTAAACTTGATGCCCATCATATCGTATTCATGAAGTTCATCCTTCGTACGATTAAAAGGCCATGAATTGGGTCGTCTCAGTGCTCTAACTCCAAAGAATAAACCAATCATTCCAAGTGACAGAAAGAAAAAGAAGAAAAACATATCATCCCCCCTTTAACAAAGATAAGTAATATGGAAGCCTAGTTTAAGTTGTTTAGCCGTATTCTTTGCCAAAGTCCTCCATCTTTTCAAGGATCGGTAATAACTTCATTCCCTTGTCTGTTAACGAATACTCAACTCGTGGAGGAACTTCCGGATATACATCACGTTGTATAACACCATCATTCTCCAACTCTTTAAGCTGCTTTGTAAGGGAGCCTTGAGACAGATCTCCAAGGAATTTTTTGATATCCGTATATCGCCGTGTTTCGTCTTTTAGGTACCATAAAATAAAATATTTCCAACGCCCAGAAAGGACATTCTGAGTAAAAGCTATGGCGTACATGTCACTTTTTCCATCTATAAACTCTTGTTCAAATCCTTCGTTGCAAACTCTCATTCATATCACTCCTGATCCAAAGGTACATAAAGATGTACTATGTTCATTTAAATTGCCCTCTTTGCTAATAAAACAAATACACCTATGATGGTGTCAACACCAAAACAATTTTAGTTTACCTAAAGTATGAAAGAATAATTAATGTTATCTCGATTGAATAGTTAGCAAGCTAAATAAATATATCATAGAAATGAGTGACTGATAAGGGCTGGAGCCAAACCGATATTCGATCATACTGTAAATTTTAACAAGGGAGATGTTTAACAATGAGTAAAAAAATTCGTACAGGTATCATAGGGGCATCCATTAATAACGGGTGGGCGAGTGGAACACATATTCCAGCTATTCAGCATTTGGATGAATTCGAGCTTACAGCGGTTGGGACAAGTAATATGGTGAGTGCAAAGAAAAGCGCAGAAGCTTTCTATGCAGATCACGGCTTTGATAATATGAAAGAGTTGGCTCAGCATCCTGATGTGGATATGGTCGTTGTCAGTATTAACGTCAAGGAACATTATAACGCCGTTAAAGCCGTTGTACCTGCTGGCAAACCAATCTATTGTGAATGGCCACTGGGTTCGAATACAGAGGAAGCCTTGGAAATGCAGGAATGGGTAGCGTCCGCACAACAGCCAAATGCGATTGGATTACAGGCTAGACAAGCCCCGGCCGTTCAATATGTTAAAGATTTATTGGCAGAAGGTTATGTCGGTAAAGTGTTGTCTGCCAACCTGAAGATCTCTATAGATGGCATGGGTGGCGTTGGTGACAAGTCGACTGCGTACTTGTATGACCGGAAAGTTGGAGGGAACTTGCTGACCATTGTAGGGGGCCATAATCTGGATGCCTTCACTTACATGCTTGGGGACTTTACAGAATTGTCTGCCACCACAGCTCAACAGTTTTCAGAAGTTGAATTGGTAGATATTCAGAAAGTCATCAAGAAAACAACGGATGATCAGATCATGATTACAGGAAAATTGACTAATGGGGCAGCAGCCAGTGTTCATATTCAAGGTGGAGTCAAACATCAGACAGGACTCACACTTGAAATTTTCGGAGACTACGGCACGATTGTGCTGAGCGCCCCGGCATCCATTCAATTCGGATCACACCAATTACGCGGTGCAGGATCTACGGACAACGAGCTTCGTGAACTACCCATTCCCGATGCCTATTACTCGGCTCCACATTCTTTATATAACGACTCCGGAATTGTTCTGAACATGGCTCAGGCTTATCGTAAGTTTGCCAAAGATATTCAAGAAGGTACTACCTTAGCACCTAATTTCGCGGATGCGGTGAAACTTCATCAGTTACTGGATGCCGTCGAGAAATCAGCCCAGACCGGTGAACGTCAATATCTATAACCCTCACTAAACGGAACAAAATCTGATCCATCCATATACTTAGCATGCTAAATATATTCACGCTATAGTAAGGGCACAAATATCTGTGCCTGTCCAGAACGAAGGAGAAAATCGTTATGAAAAAAAGAAGTGAAATGCAACTGGCTTTACAGATGGTTTCGGGTTATGGAGCCGAATTTAGCGCATGGAGAATGCCTGGCACGGATCCTGCAGCTTACACCAATATGGATAGTTATGTAGAACGGGCTAAATTAGCTGAACAAGGAAAATTTCAAATGATTTTCATCGCTGACACTCCAGTATTATCCAATAATTTAGGCCCACAGACACCTATGTTTCCTATGGACCCCATGTTGGCACTGATGGCAGTAGCAAGAGAGACACAACACATCGGGCTTGTGGCTACCCTCTCTACAACATTTAATTATCCCTACAACATTGCACGTCAGTTCAAAGCACTGGATGTTATCAGTCATGGACGTGTGGGATGGAATGCGGTTACCACATCCGACCCCCTAGCGGCTGCTAATTTCGGTGCCCGGGTTGAAAATCGCCAAGAGCGCTATGACAAGGCACATGAAAGCATACAAATTGTTCAGGCCTTGTGGGGGAGTTGGGAACCAGACGCTTGGACGTTAGATGTAGAAGGAGGGGAATTTGCGGATATGGACAAAATCCAGCCTATTAACCTTCAGGGTCAATATTATGCATCTCGTGGTCCTTTGCCCATTCCGCCCTCTGAGCAAGGGCAGCCAGTGATTTTCCAGGCAGGGGGAGGAGGTGAAGGATTAGAATTAGCTGGGAAATATGCTTCGGGAGTGTACGCCAATCCTTATGATATTACGTCTGCCCGTGAACACAGACAAGCCATAAGGCAAAGTGCTGCCCGTTTCGGTCGAAACCCCGATGATATCAAAATGTTTGCAGGTTTTATGTTTTCTCTGGCTTCAACGGAGGAAGAAGCTCTGGATCGTCGGAAACAGCTTATGAGTTTTAATCCCCAGGAAATCCCTAGCAGGGTAAGTTACCTCGGCTCCATGGTTGGTTTACCCTTATCGGTAAACTCAGTAGATATAGATCAACCTTTAGCGCCAGACTTGTTGAAAAATGCATATGCCAACCCCATGGACCCACGTTCTCCGAGAGCCTTAAAGTTATTAAAAAAAGGACTCTCTGTAAGGGATGTTCTCGCTCACGGGGTCATCAACTATCATCCGGTTGTTGCAGGCACCCCGACACAGGTTGCTGACTTCTTGGAAGAATGGTTTTTGGCTGAAGCATGTGACGGATTCTCAGTCGTGCCCGATGTATCTTTTGATGGCGTTGCAGATTTTGTGAATCAGGTAGTACCTATCTTGCAGGAACGCGGTTTGTTCCATAAGGAATATGAAGGAAAAACACTACGCGAGAATATGGGCGTTCCTTACGAATACGGATTGCAGGAACATGGAATCAACGAATAAAGGAGAGCTTTTTAATGAATAACACAATTGAATTGCTTCATAACCATACATCGTTTCGTTCTTACACATCTCAACCCCTAACTGAGGAACAAATAGATGCAATATTTCAGGCAGCAAATCAAACTTCATCGTTCAGTCTTCTGCAGGCGGTATCCATTATACGCATCACAGATCCAGTACTTCGAAAAAAACTCAGACATCTGTGTGTCGATCAACCCTATATTGAAGAAGCGGCCGAATTCTGGATCTTCTGTGCAGATTTCAACCGAAATCATGAAATCGCTCCGGATGTGGATATTGAATATATTGAATTTCTGTTGATTGGTTCATTCGATGCTGGCCTGATGGCACAAAATGCGTTAACCGCGGCTGAATCGCTGGGACTTGGCGGAGTGTTCATTGGTGCGGTCAGAGCTAATATTAGCGAACTATCTGACGTATTGAATTTACCTAAATTTGTTATCCCTCTGGTGGGGTTATGTATCGGTAATCCAGCTGGAGATAAGCCGGAACTGAAACCTCGACTCCCTCAATCCATGGTATTGCTTGATAATCAATACCAACCAATGGATCAAGAGAAATTAGCAATCTATGATGAGACCATGCTGAAGTATTATGAAAATCGTCCGACGAGAGCCCCTTTCACCGTAAAAAAAGTAAAAGGATGGAGTGACCATATCCAGGATCACCTCGAGAGAAGTATTCAACCGCAAATGATGACCTATTTGAACAAGCAAGGTTTTGCCAAAAAATAAGGACTAAACCAATCTTTCCGGTGAAACTTGGATAGGAAAAGGCCCTTAAAGACGACACTAAGGTGAATTGACACCTGTATATCTCCATGATACATTTAGTCTGCTAAATATAATTCGGATGTAGGGAGGGATCGTTCATGACAGATACAGTAGATTGTGAAATTCGACAGTCTTTAGATCGAATTTCCTCCCAAATGCGACGAAATTATAGTGAATCTCTTCGGGAACTTAATCTCTATGTAGGACAAGATAATCTGTTGTACCGGCTGTGGTTGGGTGATGGGGTAACACAGATGCAACTAAGTGAACATATGAAATGCGAACCACCAACGGTTACAAACATGGTCAAATCACTGGAGCAGAACGGATTTATATATCGCAAGCGTGATGTACAGGATGCAAGGATCATGCGTATCTTTCTAACCGATAAGGGCAAAGAATTAGAAAAACCGGTTGAGCATAAATGGAGAGAGCAGCAAGAGAAACTACTTCAATCCATTTCTTCGGAAGATCGGCTGATATTGAGACAATTCATGCAACAAATGGAGCAAAATATCTTATAACTTATGCCAAGCTTCACGTAAGCTAACTAAATGAACGAAACAGAGCCGCTATTATAGCGGCTTTTTTTATTTGCCAATAGCTAAACTTCCCTGTCCAGAACAAAGAATTTGTACTGTCAGTTTCGGAATTCACGATTACACCTCTAATGTTGGGATAAGATTGTGATAATTCAAGTTAATTTTGTTCATTTAGATGCTGAAGAGATTACAGTACACTGAAAGAACATACAAACGGAACACACTAAACATGAAAATGTGAGGAATTATAATTCGTTGGAGGTTTTAACGTGAAGACCAAAAATATCTGGTTTAATCAACCTGCTGGAACATGGGAAGAGGCATTGCCTATCGGAAATGGAACTCTTGGAGGCATGATTTTTGGGAAAAGACAGATTGAGAGAATTCAGCTTAATGAAGATAGTCTGTGGTATGGTGGACCGATGCAGCGGAATAATCCTCAAGCACTTGAATCTTTATCTCAGATCAGAAGCCTGATTTTTGACGGTAAGATTAGGGAAGCAGAAGAACTCGCAGCAGATACTCTGGTAGGTGTTCCTGACGGGCAAAGGCATTATGAGCCATTAGGGGACTTCTATATCGCTATGGATCACAGTGAACATGAACCAAATGGATATCAAAGACATCTCGATCTGGAACAAGGCAAGGTAAACGTGCATTATACCGCAGATCAATCCATTTACAGCCGTGATTATTTTGCTAGCTACCCGGATCAAGTGCTCGTTGTTCATCTCAAATCTAGCGTGCCTGGAAAGTTATCATTCTCCACTGTTTTTGGCAGGGGAGCTGTTCTGGAATCAACATCCTATTCCGATATTCTTAAGCATCCTGTTGGTTTCCAATCCTATCTGGACCGGATCGAGAAGCGTGGAACGAATGACTTGATCATCCGGGGAAGAAGTGGGGGAGAAGAAGGAATCCGATTTTGTTGTGCGATTCGCCTTATATCTGAAGGAGGGCAGGTTCATTATTCAAGCGGTCAGCTTTCTCTGAAGAATGGTGATTCAGCGACTATTCTAATCACGGCTTGCACGGATTTCCGAGTACCTAAGGAAAAACTCGAAGCGGAGTGCCTCCGAAGAATTGAGGCCGCTTCAACAAAGCCATATAGCGAACTGCTCGCCGATCATGTCTCGGACTATCAATCCTTATTCGGAAAGATGGATATCCATCTCGAAGATGAAAATAAAGATGTTGTATATTCCGAACTTCCAATCGATCAGCGCCTTGAGCGGCTTAGAGCTGGTCAGCATGATCCGGAACTGATGAGTCTATACTTTCAATTTGGTCGCTATCTGCTTATCTCAAGCAGTCGTCCAGGTTCTTTACCGGCAAACCTTCAAGGGATATGGAATAAAGACATGCTTCCTGTATGGGACAGCAAATATACGATTAATATTAATACACAGATGAACTACTGGCCTGCAGAAAGCTGCAATCTGTCTGAATGTCACGTTCCATTGTTTGATTTTATAGATCGACTGCAAGTCCGGGGAAAGGAAACCGCTAGAACCATGTATGGTTGCAAGGGATTCGTTGCTCATCACAACTCGGATATCTGGGCAGACGCTGCTCCGCAGGATGTATGCATGACATCGACGTTTTGGACTATGGGAGGAGCATGGCTTTCATTACATCTATGGGACCACTATGAATACAATAAGGATGTTCAATTTCTCAAAAAAGTTTACTCCACGATGAAAGATGCGGCTATCTTTATTCTGGATTATCTAATAGAGGATCCTTCCGGCAATTGGGTGATATGTCCTTCGTCCTCACCGGAAAATCGCTATATATTAGATAATGGAGAGTCGGGGGCTTTATGTTTTGGTGCTTCAATGGATAATCAGATTATTAGAGAACTCTTCACGCGTTGCATTGAAAGTACCCGAATATTGCAAGAAGATCAGGAATTTGGAGAAGTACTCCGTGGTGCTTTAACCAAAATACCGGAGACCTCCATTGGCAAACATGGCCAGATCCAAGAATGGAGTAACGATTATGATGAATTGGAACCTGGCCACAGACATATTTCCCATTTATTCGCTTTGCATCCTGGAACGCAAATTACGTTGCAATCAACGCCTGACCTGGCCAAGGCAGCTCGTGTAACACTCGACAGAAGACTGGAACACGGTGGTGGACACACAGGATGGAGCAGGGCGTGGATTCTCAACATGTGGGCACGATTAGAGGAGTCGGAACTTGCACACGATAACGTCGTGGAACTTCTACGTTCCTCCACGTTACCCAATCTGTTTTGTGACCATCCTCCATTTCAAATTGATGGGAACTTTGGAGGTACTGCAGGGATAGCAGAGATGCTTCTCCAGAGTCATAACGAAGTAATCAGATTGTTACCTGCTTTACCAGCAGCGTGGCCAAAAGGATATATTCGTGGTATTCGGGCTCGTGGCGGATTTGAAATAGATCTGGAATGGGAAAATGGTCGTCTGTTAAATACCAGAATTCGCTCTATTGCAGAATCAAGAGTAACCGTATCCTATCTGGACCAAAAGATAGAATTAACCTTTCCTGGCCCCAATGCTATGATTGAATTAAAAGGGGATAAATGGAATAACAAATAAGATCTTACCGATTACCTGAGCGAATGCCGGCTGACAAAATTGCCGGGTAAATTCGCTCTTTTTCTTTGCTGAGATAAGATATAGGCAAGAGTTGGCGTGTTTTTGCTCAATGCCATGTTTAAAGAAGACTTCCATACTTAACAAATTTACCAGGTGAAGTGCCGACCATCTTCGTGAAGCTGCGAATAAAATTGGCATAATCTCCAAAACCGGATTGATAACAGGCCTCTGTAATACTTAAACCTTCGATTAAATAAGATTTCGACAGCTCTATACGACGACTAAGAATGTATGCTCGAATCGTGAGTCCGGTATGTTTTTTGAATTGTCGACTAATATAGCTGCTATTCGTGAACATAGCCTCTGACAATTGTTTGAGCGTCAGTTGCCTCGTCAGATTACATTCAATGTAATCCATCGTGTTTCGAACTAGTTCAGGCATAATATCCGTTGCAACAAAATCCGTATTTTGAAAAGTTAGATTCGTTAGAAGGAGTAGCTGTGTAATCAAAATATTCCCCAGAATATCCGCTCCATAGTCACTTGATGAGAGACACTGTTCAAGTTCACCAGCTAATTGTAGCACTCGTTGAAGTTCGTCCTCTTCAAGATGTACGATATTACCCTTACCCTTGGGACGGTAGTCGAAACATGCGGATAAGTTGGTGCTTGAAGTAGACAAGCGGTTCAGATATGACTTTTTCAGATTTATGGTGATTCTCTCATATTCGTTTTTGTCCAAGGCAAAGGAACGGTGCATCTCCTCCGGGTTAAGAACGAGCAGATCTCCACGTTGCAAATGGTAACAACGGTTCTCAATATAGAAGTTTACATTGCCACGAAGAAATAAGTAGAGTTCGTATGCATTATGTCGATGATAAAACGTTCCCATATTATACGTGGTGGTGGTGCGATGAAGGTACAACAGCTCATTCTGGATTGGATCAAACAGGTATTCTGAAGTCTCATTCATATCAGATATATGACCTCCTTGTCGTTTCGCGCAATAAATATAGCCGTTTGTGCAATGAAATTGCAGACGTGAACCTATAAAATGTAACCATCCTAGCATGATGGACACATAATTGCAAGCGTTTCCACTCAGGTGTGTACAACGCGATTGGAGGAAAAGATGGATCTGATTTTCACGGCTAGAAGTAGAGTGCAGGACAACGTAGAGTACACGGCATTGGACAAGCATGCTCTCAAAGCTAGCGTAAAAGTAATAAGCGGAAACGGCAGTGCAGAAGCTCCATGGCAAGCCGACATTCAGATTTACAACGAGGGCCAGAATGCCTGGGCAGGGGTAATTCATGTGGAAATGCCGTTGGACAAACAGAATCCGAGGTTTTTTTTGCCTGCATTTATGTATGGCCGCAACCGGGGCGAAGCACCTCAGAATGTTCCAAATGAGTTCCCCAGGCTAAGGGAGGGCAGTCCTTCTCGTCCTTCATCACCCTGGTGGATGGTAAGAAGTGATCGTCTGTCTCATCCAGCTGCACTTATCTATGATGAAGGTCGGATTGTTGGTCTAAGCGCAAGTCCCTACTGGATCAATACAGGAAACCAGAAGCAGCAATGGTATCCAGGAATGGAAGGAAACTTTGTGCAATATGGGGGATTCACATGTTCTATTGAAAAGGGTACGGTCGGATATACGTTGGGATATGAGAATGCTCCATTGTTATTTATCAAATCCAGACTTGTCCACGAGCGAGCTGCCCTTGGAGAAAACTGTTTTGAACTTGCGGCAGGTGAATCGGTCAGGCTCACACTTGAACTATATAACTACGAGTCTGAATCAGAACTGGGCATCAATCCAGCACTGGAAACAATCTATAAGAGATATCACGAAAAACCAAGAGAAGGAAGTGACATTCAGACAACGGTAACGGATTTGTCCAATGCCATCTATGAGTTTGCCTGGCTTCCGGAGGATTGTCATTATTCTACATTTGTATATGAAGATGCTGCTAAAACCAGTGGCTACCGATACAACAAAATTATCTCAATCAGTTGGACAAATGGTATGACCATAGCTGTACCAATGCTTATGGCCGCACTGCGCCTGAATAATGAGCCCATGCGACAGCAGGCGTTATCCTGTATTACCAATATTATCGAGAATGCCATGAATCCCGAATCCGGACTTCCGTATGACGCTTATCAGGATGGGATCTGGAGTGTTAAAGGCTGGTGGTTCGACGGCATGCGTACCCCAGGACATTCCTCTTACCTTGTAGCTCAAGCGATGTTCTACATTCTGAAAAGCTACGATTATGAGAAGCGCATTCGAAATGTGAGACACGATGATTGGCTTTCTTACGTCAAACAAATACTTGATCGTCTGGAGTGCACGAAAAATACGGATGGAGAATATCCCACCATTTTGTCAGAGCGGACCGGAGCAGGTCTTGAATATGATGCTTTTAGTGGAGTCTGGTGTCTTGCTGCCAAGGCATATCACTGTTGGTTAACCCATGATGAATCTTCTCTGGAAGAGCTCAGACGCAGTGAAGCCCACTATTACAACACCTATGTGCAACACATGGAATGTTACGGCGCTCCACTGGATGCGGACAAGGCAGTGGATTCGGAAGGCATTTTGGCTTACATCAAAGCTGTTCGGTTTCTGCACGCGTTGACCGGTGACGAGCTATATCTAGATCACATGAGAGATGCGATCAGTTATGAATTCAGCTTCAAATTTTGTTACAACTCACCTATTAAGATTCCTCCACTCAGTACATTAGGCTGGTCCAGTTCCGGGGGAAGTGTTACTTCAGTAGCTAATCCGCATATTCACCCCATGTCCAGCAATCTAGTGGATGAGCTGTTGTATTATGTTGGACAGCGGGAAGAGAATTATGTTCGTCAACGTATGATGGACACCATCGGGTGGGGTTGTCAGACCTATAATCGTTATGATCAAGAATTCGGCTATGGCAAAAAAGGATGGATGTCTGAACGCTTCTGTCATTCGGAAGGACTGGTCACTGAAAAATATGCGGATGGTACGCCAGCCAGCACCTGGTTTTGCCTGATGCCATGGGCTAGTGGATCGATCATTGAAGGTCTCGTTGGCGACTATTGGGATTATGCACGACATGAATGAATTTATTATGCAATAACTACAACAGTCACCATATTAGATTCCGCCGATAGGGAGACACGCTACCGGCGGTTTATTTTCGTTGGAGGAAAGGGGACACACGGATGTTAAAAGTATTACTGGTAGATGACGAGATGTATATACGAAAGGGGCTGTATGAACTCATAAATTGGATGGATCTTAATATGGAGATTATCGGAGAGGCAGAGAACGGTGTAGAGGCATTAAATCTGATTGAAAGCCTGCAACCAGACGTGATTATTACAGATATCCGTATGCCAATCCTGGATGGACTGGAACTGATACGTGCCGTAGAGAAAATACCACATCTGGAACCTGTGTTCATTATCATCAGTGGTTATCATGACTTCAAATATGCACAGCAGGCAATCAGGTACGGTGTTCATGACTATATCCTGAAGCCTATTGATGATGAAGAACTGACGGCGACGTTGCAGAAGTCAGCTAATCTGATTTGCAATAAAAGAAAACATATTCTTTGGACTGAGGGACAGGCCAGTAACATCATGCTGGAGGATGTGATCAAAGGCCATGTACAGAAGGAGGATGAACATCGATATGCCGAGATGCTTGGCATCAATCGTAACTCCAGTCTGCTCATAACTTTGATTGAACTTCAGACCGGATTAGATGCAATTAAAATTACGATTGAACAGCTACGTGAAGCAGTACATTCTCTGGAGAGTAATTTATGTAAAATGTTCATCAGTGAGCAACAACGCGGCACGTTTGCTTTATTACTGTTGTGGCCTGATCATCATCAAGGAGACTCGGCGTTACAGGATAACCTGCATAATATTCATATAACACTGAGCAAAAGGTTCAACCTGGATATCGGTCTTTACGCAGGAACACTCGTCAAAGAAATTGGTGATGTCACACAATCCCTTATGGCGGCTGAAGAAGCAGCCAAGCATAAATATGCTGAAACTGGTGGTGTCGTACGTTATACCGAGATCAAGGACAAACCGCTGTTTGTTTTTAATGTATACCAAGACGAGGTGGATCAATTAATTCTGAGCCTGGAAGAGGGGAATAGGTCAGCTTACCACAAGATTGTAGAAGAGAAATTCAAATTGTTTCATGTGAATCGATTTTCTCCTCAAGCTGTATCGGGTTCTCTCTTGCGTTATATAACGGGTATTCTCGCTGTGGTCCATGAAATGGGTGGTAATGATGAAGGTCTACAGCAGCTAAAGGAGCTGGCACAACAAAGTCATGAAGGTTGGAATTTACGACTATTGAAAGATGCTTTTCTCATCGCGCTGGAGGAAGCCGAGGATTATGTCTCTCATCTGCGGATGGAACGATCCAAAGGGGATATCAGCAAGATCAAACGATATATTGATGCAAATTATACCGAGAACATCAATCTCAAAAGCATTGCTGCGCTCTTCTATATGAATCCCGTTTATCTTGGGCGATTATTCCGCAAAAGCTACAATCAATATTTCAATGACTATCTGCTCAACCTGCGGATTCATGAAGCGAAGAAGTTATTGCGCCAGACGGATCTGAGAATGTACGAGGTTGCTGCACGTGTAGGATTTCAGAATGCGGATTATTTTGTAACCCAGTTTGAGAAACTGGTTAAGTTATCGCCTACAGAGTATCGCAATCTCCTTATGGGAAATGAGCAGCGAGGTGCACAATGCCAAGATGGAACCTGAATTACATGAAGCTTCGAGATAAGCTACTGCTTATGTATGTCTTATCTGTATTTATTCCCATCGTTGTTACCAATGTGGTGTTTTACAATGTCACATCCGCCAATATTCGTAGTCAGAAAACTCGTGATGCAGGCATGGCCTTGAACAATCTGAAGAACGACCTGCGAGTAACCATTGATCAGGGCGTCGGCCTCTCTTATTCGTTATATACTGACCCTGTATTCAATGACACCATCTCCCGTTCATTTCAAAGTCATTTTGAGTATATTGACGCTTATAATTCCTATCTAAAAGGGCAATTCTCCGGTCAAATGAATCAGGGAATTCGCTGGTATCAAGTGTATACCGATAATTCTACCATTTTATCTTCCGGTTATATTGATCGTTTAACTGACGATGTCCGCAACTCGGACTGGTACGTTCAATTTCAGGCATACTCCGCCCCTTATCCGGCATTGATCTCATCGGATCAGATGTTAAGTCTGGTTCAAAGGCTCGACAATCTGGACACTGGGGGGAGAGAGCAGTTACTTAAAATTGACCTGAATATGGATATGATCAAGCAGTATTTCCACAACAGCGGATTTGATGGAAAAGTGTATCTTCTTGATCCGGGGGGACACATCCAATTTTCAAATGATCCTACAGCAGAAGAAGCTCAGATAGGGAAACGTTACAGCGAGATCCAGTTTCCGAACAAAATGATTCCCTTTGAACTTACGTATACAGGTATTAACTATCTGGAAGGGTGGTCCCTGCATGGAGTGATGGATGAAGAAATTGTGTTGAAGGAGGTGCGGAAGTCCCGTTCTTTCGTCGTATGGCTGGCTTGCATTAATTTTGTCCTGCCTTCTATTATCATCGCGGCGATGTCCAGATCCATCCATGTCAGGCTGGTGCGTATTCTAAAACATATGAAAAAAGTAAAAACACAGAATTTCCAGACGATTCCGCCTGAAGATGCAAGAGATGAAATAGGTCAACTCACGATGGAATTTAATCGAATGACCGAGACGATCCATAACCTGATTCATGAGGTATATCTCGCCGACATCCAAAAGAAAGACCTGGAGTTGAAGCAGCAGGAAGCACAACTTCATGCGCTCCATAGTCAGATCAACCCACATTTTTTGTTTAATACGCTGGAGTCGGTACGTATGCGAAGCCTCATCAAAGGTGAGAAAGAGACTGCCAAAATCGTGCATAATATGGCCAAGATGTTCCGCAAGTCGATTAGTTGGAATCAGAATGATGTGACAGTGAAGGAAGAATTGGAACTCATCGAGAGTTTTTTGCAAATTCAAAAATACCGCTTTGGAGAAAAACTCCAATATACCATTGAGGCAGATCCTGCGGTACTGATGTACCGAATCCCCAAGATGGTTATCCTTCCCTTTGTTGAAAATGCAAGTATTCATGGAATTGAGTCATCTCCGGGTGTAGGCATCATTCAACTCTTCGTTTCAATGGATAATGACCAGCTCCATATCAGACTAACGGATAACGGTATAGGGATGTCACAAGCTAAATTGGAAGAGTTGCTAAGTTACCTGGATCAAAACACCGATATGGGAGAGCATGTTGGCATGAAAAATGCGTATAGTCGCTTAAAACTTTGTTATAAAAATGACTTTACATTCGACATCCAGACATGGGAAGGAGAAGGTACGCATATCCAAATTAAGCTCCCACTTGATCCATCAGCCATGCCAGGCGACTAAATACGAGGGATATACTTTTCAAAGTAGGAGGTACACTTTCATGGGTAACTTTGAAAGCGCTATCTTGATATATTGAGAAGGCTTAAAGACACAAACAATACTTTAAGGGGGCATTTGCTACATGTTTAGAAAAAAAAACATTATAACAGGTCTGGCCATTTTACTGGCTGTAACCCTGGCAGGTTGTAATAAAGCCAGCCCGGAAGCCTCCTATCCTGACAGTAATGACAACACCCCGGTCACCTTTAAATATTTCACGTTTGGCGGTGGCAAGAAGGACATTCTGGCAAGCAGCACGACCATTGGCAAGAAGCTACAGGAACAAACAGGCGTTGACTGGAAGATGGAATATCTGGTCGGTGACGGTGCAACCAAGGCAGGTGTAATGATTGCGAGTGGGGATTACCCCGACATCATCGACTCCAGTGGTGAAATGGCCAAATTGATGGATGCAGGATCTTTTATCCCGCTGGATGAACTGATCGATCAATACGGGCCTAACATCAAGCGGGTATACGGGTCTTATATGGACAAATTCAGACAGGAGGATGGAAAGATATACTTCTTGCCATACACTGCCAACATCGGTTATGTGTCAGAGCCTAATTTTCAGACCGGCTTTTATATTCAGCGTGCTGTGTTAAAAGAGTTTAACTATCCCAAGATCAAAACGCTGGACGAATATTTTGACTTGATTGAGCAATACAAGCAAAAGCATCCGCAGATCGATGGAAAAGAAACCATCGGCTTCGCCACACTTGCTGGTGAATCGGGCAGCTTTTTCACCTTGCTAAATCCGGCTATGCATCTGGCAGGTTATCCAAACGATGGCAGTGTGATGGTGGATATGCAGAGTCATGAAGCCAAACTGGTAGCCGGATCTGATTATCAGAAACAATGGATTCAGAAGCTGAACGAGGTTAACGCACAGGGGATGTTTGATCCAGAATCCTTCACAATGAACCAGGATCAGTATCTCGCCAAGTTGACGTCCGGTCGGGTGCTGGGATATTTCAGTTACTCCTGGCAAGTTGGAGATGCAACGAACAACCTCAAGAAGGCTGGTATTGACGATAAACGATACGTATCTCTCCCGATCGTATTTGATGACAGTGTCAAAGACCAGTATGTGGACCCGCCAGGTTTTGTGAACAACTACGGTGTGGGAATTACCGTAAATGCTAAAGATCCCGTGCGAATTATTAAATATTTTGATAATTTGCTCAAGGAAGAAAACCAGATTCTGGTTCAATGGGGTGTTGAGAACGAGACGTATAGTGTGAATGATGAGGGTCGCTTTTACTTTGAAAATGATGACCAACGCAAGGCACATGAAGATCCAGAATTAAGTCGTAAATTCGGCTTTGACTATTTTAATTACAGCTGGCCTCGTTACGGGAATAACTCCGTGCTGGAGGATGGCAACGCCTATGGACCGGGCAACCAACCAGAAGTGGCTACCTTTAGTTACACGGACGGTGACAAGCTGTTGTTAGAGAAATATGGTGTGGAGACATTCACAGAACTATTCAGCACACCGGATGAGCGTCCTTGGTCTCCTGCTTGGTCTATTGCACTGGAGCAGGGCTCTCCTGAACAGATTTTTATCACCAAGGCAGAAGACCTCCAGAAGAAATATTTACCCAAAATGATTATGGATTCGCCTTCCACTTTCGAGAACACATGGAATGAATATATGAGTCAATTGAATCAACTCGACAAGAAAACATACGAAGCTACGATAACACAGGCAGTTAAGGATCGTGTAGCTGGCAAATGGTGAGTGTAATCCACGAGAGAAAACACGGAACGGGGGAATATTCACATGTTAAAACCAAAATTTAGAACAGCGGGTTTAGCTGTATTACTAACAGCTTTGCTGGCTGGGTGCAGTCAAAACAGTTCGTCATCAGCGCCTTCAGCCACAGGTGATGATGAGAACAGTCCAGTCACGTTCTCTTATTACATGTTCTCTCCAGGCAAGAAGGATGTTCTGGCAAGCGAAACTACCATCGGTAAAGCGTTGCAAGAGCAGACGGGTGTGGACTGGAAGATGGAATATCTGGTAGGTGATAGTGCTACAAAAGCCGGTGTCATGATTGCCAGTGGAGACTATCCTGATGTCATTAGCTCCAGTGGTGAGATGTCCAAGTTACTGGATGCAGGTGCCTATATTCCGCTGGATGATCTGATTGAGGAATACGGTCCTAATATCAAAAGGGTGTATGGACCATATTTCGATAAAATGAAAAATGCCGAAGATGGAAAAATCTATGCCCTGCCTTATACGGCTAATCAGGGTGAGTATTCAGGTAGCCCAAATGTGGGCGGAGGAGCTTTCTGGATTCAACGATCTGTGCTCAAAGAGTTTGATTATCCCAAGATCACTACACTGGATGAATATTTTGATCTAATTCAGGATTATAAGGAAAAACATCCAACTGTCGACGGTGCAGAGACGATCGGATTTGTGTCACTTGCGGGTGTGGCCAATAACTTCTTCACCTTGCAAAATCCAGCGATGCATCTCGCCGGTTATCCGAACGATGGCAGTGTCATGGTGGACATGACAACCCATGAAGCAAAAGTCGTCGCGGGAACAGATGCTCAGAAAAAATGGATTCAGAAGTTAAATGAAATCAATGCTCAAGGCATGCTTGATCCAGAATCCTTTACGATGAACAAAGACCAGTATTTGGCCAAGCTGACTTCGGGTCGTGTGCTAGGATACTTCAATTACGGCTGGCAAATTGGAGATGCGTCGAAAAACCTGCTCTCGGCAGGCATTGATGAGAAGCGCTACGCTCCACTTCCGATTGTGTTTGATGAAGGAATTAAGGATCAGTATGTTGATCCTCCGGGCTTTGTCAACAACTATGCAACAGGCATCTCGGTGAATGCCAAAGACCCTGTTCGTATCATCAAATATTTTGATAATTTGCTGAAGGAAGAGAATCAGGTTCTGGTGCAATGGGGAATCAAGGATGAGACGTACAGTGTGGATGAAAAGGGCCGATTCTATTATGCAAATGAAGATCAACGCAAGGCTCATGATGATCTGGAGCTCAGCCGTAAATTCGGGTTCACCTACTTTGGGACAGACTGGCCGAAATATGGCGGTGAATCTACACTAACCGATGGTAACGCTTATAGCCCTGGCAACCAGCCGGAAGTGGCCGCTGCATCTTACACCGAGGGAGATAAGAAATTCCTTGAAGCCTACGGTATCCAAACCTTTAGTGAATTGTTTAACAAACCGGAAGAGCGGCCTTGGTTCCCGGCATGGTCCATCGCATTGGAGCAAGGATCACCTGAACAGATCTTCACGACCAAATCGGATGATTTGCAACGTAAATACTTGCCGGAGATGATCTTGGGAGCGCCATCGAATTTTGATAAGCTGTGGGATGCCTATATGGCTGAATTGAACAAATTGGACAAAGCTGGTTATGAAGCGACCATTACCAAAGTTGTGAAGGATCGTGTTGCAGGAAAATGGTAATACGAACACTTTAAGTGCGTGTTCAATAAGACCGGTTTTCAGTACCAAGAAGATGGGATGAAGCTAGAAATGGAGTAGCGGAGCGTAGGGAAAACTACGTGAGCAACGGACATTTCGGCTGAATTCCATATTCGATGCTGATGATGCCGCAAGGCGTCTTTCGTAATCAAAAGCGGACTTTTTGAACAACCTCTTTAAAACAAACTGTTACATGCGCAGGAGAAGACGAAAGAGCATAAACTCCGGCTTCTCCTCGCATGAATAACAGCACAGGAAAGGAGCAGGTTCACCGTGGAGAAACCTAATGTCTCCCTTAACTCGATGCCTCCAGCCTCGAGTCCGAAGGGAACCAGAGCACACTCGTTCTTTAAGCGACTTGTGCAGCAACGAACGCTTGCCTGGATGTGTATTCCTTTTGTCATCTGGGCTTTTATCTTCAAGTACCTGCCGTTATGGGGATGGACCATGGCTTTTCAGAATTTCAAACCGGCAAGGTCCTTCTCGGATCAGCAATGGGTAGGTTGGCAACATTTTAGTACGTTATTTGAAGACAATACCTTCTACCGGGTGCTGCGAAATACACTCGTTATGAGTTCCATTAAACTGGTGTTGGGATTTGTGACAGCAATTACGCTGGCTCTCTTGTTGAATGAGCTGAAAAATGTCATATTTAAACGTTTTGTGCAAACCGTCAGTTATCTGCCTCACTTTATCTCGTGGGTTGTTGCTTCCAGCATTGTATTAACAGTCCTGTCACCAGACGGAATTATCAATCTGTTGCTGATGAAGCTTCACCTGATTGACAGTCCGGTACTATGGATGGGGAAAGGAGAATACTTCTGGGGTATTCTGGGGGCAACTGAGGTCTGGAAAGATGTCGGTTGGAACACCATTATCTATCTGGCAGCAATTACGGCAATTGATCCGGCGCAATATGAGGCTGCCGAGATTGATGGAGCCAGTCGCTTCAAACGGATGTTATATATCACCCTGCCTGGCTTGAAACCGGTTATTGTGATCTTGTTGATCATGAACATGGGAAGTATTCTTGAATCCGGATTCGAACCGCAATATCTGCTGGGTAACGGGATGAATATGGACTATTCGGAGAATCTGGACATCTTTGTACTCAAATATGGATTAGGGATGGGGAACTTTTCCTTAGGTACAGCAGCTGGCATATTCAAAACGGTGGTCAGCTTCATCTTCCTTTTCTCAGCGAACTATATAGCGAAAAAAATGGGAGAGAGCAGACTATTCTAAAAGGAGGCCTATGCCATGCGTAAAGGAAACACATCCCGCTTGCGGAATAGCAGCACCGGGGATCGAGCGTTTGACACTTTTAACATCATCTTCATGGTATGTCTGATGATTGTGACGATCTATCCCTTTGTTAATATGATTGCCGTATCTTTCAATAATGCAAATGATGCCATTCGGGGTGGAATATATCTATGGCCTCGTGTATGGACACTGGACAACTACAAATACATTTTTGGCGAATCCGATATTTATCACGCAACTCTGATCTCGGCGCTGCGTACGATCATTGGAACCGTGGTGTCCGTCTTCTGTACAGCCATGCTCGCGTATACGGTTAGTCGTCAGGAATTTGTGCTTCGCAAGTTTGTTACGATGTTTTTTGTATTCACCATGTATTTCAGCGGGGGGTTGATCCCCGGTTATCTGCTGATTCGAGACCTTGGATTGATCGGTTCCTTCTGGGTATATATCATTCCGGGTGTAATCGGTGTCTTCAATATGATCGTCATCCGTTCATTTATTGAGGGTCTTCCTGAAGGCATTCTGGAGTCAGCCCGTATTGACGGGGCAGGGGAGTTCACGACATTTATCCGCGTTGTCCTGCCGCTAACGATTCCCGCAATGGCAACCGTATCACTCTTTGTAGCTGTGGGACAATGGAATTCCTGGTTCGATGTATTCCTGTACAACTCTTCCAATAAAGAATTAAGCACGTTGCAATATGAGTTGATGAAGATTCTGCAAACTTCAACGACCTCAGCGACTTCATCAGCAAGTGATGCTTATCAGTCTGCCGAAAGCAATGCAACGGCGGTCACACCAACCTCGATTCGAGCGACCATGACCATTATTGCAAGTGTTCCTATTCTGATGGTGTACCCGTTCTTACAGAAATACTTTGTCCAGGGTATGACGATTGGCGGTGTAAAGGGTTAGTCATGACCTGAATATAATTTCATTGAACTTATGAAAACGCAACAAACTATACCGTAGTAACGTCTATTCATCCATAGAATACAACAGGAGTGAAACAAATGCATGTAAAATGGATGACGATTATTGGTGCCGTTGTTGGCTCTATGCTTATAGGGGTGGGAACGGCAGCTGCGGAAGAAACGTTTGTTGATCTAAAGTATTCAAAGTGGGCAGAGGATGGCATCACGTATATGGCGAAACGGGGAACAGTAGCCGGATACGGCAATGGGATCTTCAAGCCAGAGGCACTTGTGACAAGGGCACAAGCTGTCACTTTTATGGTGCGCGAGCTCTATTCAGATCAGCTTCAAAGAGCAGTGGAAGGCACAACTTATTCCGATGTTCCAACTACACATCCTTTCCATCGAGAAATCATGATAGCTGCTAAAAATGGACTTGCAAGTGGTTTTCCTAACGGAACTTTCCGTCCGGATGCACCACTTAGCCGCGCAGAGACTGCGGCCTTCCTTACACGGGCATATGCACTCGCGGAAGGTAAGAACCCCGCAAAATGGACAGATACGGACAGGCATTGGGCAGCAGCACCCATTCTTATTATGAGTTCAAACGGCTTGGTCGGTGGTTATTCAGATGCCACCTTCCGTCCGAATCAAGCTGTCACGCGCGCTGAATATGCCGTATTTATGGCGAGAGTAATTCGCTTCGAACGTGAAGCGGCCATTCGGACACAAGATTGGGATAAACTGATATCCTATATGACGGTAAGTGAGCAAGTTGGTCAGATGCTTATGCCTGACATTAGGCAATGGAATGGTAAAGCGACAACGACCGTTAATGAGGGGCTGAAACGCACGATCCATGATCAGGACTTGGGCGGACTTATTCTTTTTGACAAAAATATTGTAGACGTGACGCAGCTTACAACGTTCACACATGATATACAAAGAGAAACAGGTGACATTCCTCTATTTCTTGGCATCGACCAAGAAGGTGGCGTTATTAAGCGAATACCAGGCGGTACGAACCTGCCAGGTCAGATGGCGCTTGGTGCAACTGGAGATGCAAGACTAGCCGAAGCAGCTGGTCAGCTGACAGGAGAGGAGCTGAAGGCACTGGGATTGCAGATCAATTTTGCGCCAGTGCTGGACATCAACAGCAATCCAGATAACCCCATCATTGGTATACGGTCGTTTGGCTCGAAGGCGGACTTGGTAACACGGCTTGGTCTGGCAACGATAAAAGGGCTACAGCAATCAGGGGTGATGGCGGCAGTTAAGCATTTTCCGGGACATGGAGATACAACGGTAGATTCCCATCTTGGTATGCCTATGCTTGCCCATAACCGAGAACGGCTTGATGCGGTAGAATTAAAACCGTTTCGGGCTGCGATTGAAAATGGTGTAGAGATGATTATGACCGCACATATTGCTTTCCCTGCCATAGACAACGAACAAGTCATTTCTCTCAAAGACGGTGAACGTGTGCCGATTCCTGCCACCTTATCGAAAAAGGTACTGACAGGACTGCTTCGCGGAGAGCTGGGATACGAAGGTCTCATTGTGTCGGATGCCTTTACCATGAATGCAATTGCAGAGCATTTTGGGGAGAATCAATCGGTAGAACGAGCCGTTTCCGCAGGGATTGATATCATCCTTATGCCAAAAAATTCAGCAGCGGCCCATCAAACGCTGGTAAACGCGGTGAACAATGGAACGATCAAGGATGAAACCATACATGCATCTGTGAAACGAATCTTGGAGATGAAAGCGAAATATGGTTTATTTGAACGCAGTCAAACTCTTGCGCAAAAGCTAACTCAGCTTAACGGTATCATCGGATCGAAGGCGCACCGAGCAGTGGAGCAGACAATCGCAGAGCGAGCGGTCACTGTACTCAGCAGTCGCGAAGGTGTGCTTCCTGATCCAATTCGGCAAGGCGACCGGGTTGTTATTGTCGCAGCCGAGCAGGAACAGGCGAAACAGCTTGAGAAACAACTGTTGCAAGCCGCTAATAACCTGTCGTTAAAGACTGAAATATCACTTGTTGGACAAGGCAACATGAATGAAACGCTCCAGGCGATTGGCAAAGCCAATTATGTCATTCTTGCTTCTTACCAATTCCGCAATGTGGCCAGCCAGTTCGGGTGGAGTGATTATCAAACCTTGATTAATGCAATGAACAAGAGTAATCAGCGATACACGCTGTTGTCTCTTGGTAACCCTTACGAAACGATCTATTTGCAGAACGTGCGCTCAGGAATTGCTGTGTATGGAAAGCAGGAGCCAAATACGTCTGCCGGGATCAAAGTATTGCTTGGTCAACTGAAAGCTGGAGGACAATTACCCGTACTAACGGATTAACGCTTAATTAATGAAGAAAAAACGGATTCCAGCATACGGAATCCGTTTTTTATTTCAAACTTTTGTTTTATCGATCCATGTACCATGCCATCACTCGGGTATTTCTTCGCTACAAACAAAATGAAGCAGCATCTTCACAAATTGCTCCGTCATCCGCACATCCAATGAATTATCATGAGCACCACGAATAGTTACCATGCGCTGGAGCATGCCCATCATCGTTGTGAAGATAAACTGAGCCAGATCCAGCGGAGGGGACGGATTCTTAATACTGCCGTCAACAACACCTTGGGATAAAGCGTCCATCAGGAAATGATTTTCTTTCCCGTTCTGGTTGAACTTATCATACTCTTCTCTTAATTCAGGGCTAAAATCATACATCTCATAGTTGATATCAAACAATTGAATAAACCGGATGTAGTCTGGATGATTCTCGGCATAAACAACCCATGCATTCAACATAACCGTGAGTTGTTCCCGCCCGTTTAAGTCCTTCGTTGAAGCACGGCTAACCTCATCCGTTAAATGTTCGATCAGTTGCATCTGAATGGCTAGAAGAAGTTCATCCATTGACTGGAAATGTTTATAAAAGGTCACTCTACTAAGTTCAGCTTTCGTACATACATCCTTAATCTTCACCTGGAGCAATCCATATTTCAAAAAAAGCTCCTTACCTGCTGCAATCAAATCATCACGATGTTTATTTCCCAATTGTTGATGCCAGTTTTCATTCACTTGTATACAATTGTCCTTTCTTCGAACGAAATGCGTTCAAGGTCAGTCCGAGAGAAGCGAGTAGCATAATTGCACCAAAAATATACGGGAAGTTTATGTTTTTGTCAAACAATAGTCCTGCGATCAGCGGCCCAATCACCGTGCCGAGACTGGAAAATGTAGTATTCAGACCCGATGCATAACCTTGCCGATCTCCTGCATTTTTGGATATTAACGTGCTGACCGAAGGTCGTAAAAACGAATTAAAGGCAAAGAATAACGCAGAAGCGAACAACAGAAACACAAGGTTGACCTTAATTAACATTAACAATAAAGCTATGGGTGTGATTATTAAGGAGAGACGGATCAACTTAACTTCACCTATTCTCTGTACGAACCAATCCAAAAGCCAGATCTGCACAACGATACCGATAATCGCGCCCAAAGTAATAATGATGGAGATTGTTGCAGCGTCGAATCCGTATTTTTGCTCTGCGAAAAGCGCGAATACTGTCTCATAACTCATGAGACCAAAGGTCATGACAAGCAACACAATCAAGTATTTGAAATAGGGGACTTTAAAAGAACTCCAGATTTTCTTGCCCAAGTGATCTCCTTTTTGAAGACGGATGGAGACCGTTCTTTTCTCGGGGGGAAGTGTCTCAGGCAATAGCAGCGTCATCAGGGCCGCAATCAGTCCCAGACCCGCTGCGAAGAAATAGGGCATGCGAATGCCCATCTCGGCGATGAGACCGCCCAGACCAGGTCCGAGAACCATCCCCAAATTCATAGCTGCGCCGAAATAGCCCATACCTTTTGCACGTGTCTCTGGCGTTGTAATATCGGCGACATATGCGAGGTTGGCAGGAACCATTAAACCAAGACTGATTCCACCGATAAACCGTGCGACATAGAGGAACGGCAATGACGTTGACAGCGCAAATATGATATCTGAAATGACAGACAGAAACATACCCGCAATGATCAACTTTTTGCGTCCAAATCGATCAGACAGTTGTCCCCCGAGAGGGGAAAAGAAGAATTGAGCGGCACCGAAGGCTGCAACTAAAAATCCTGCTACTGTGCCTCCCGCATGAAAAAGCTTCAAATACTCCGGCAATATGGGGATGAGCATCCCTTGCCCCAATAAAGCAATAAACAGATTTAACATCAGAATGAACAGTGGAAAGCGAACTGATTTTGGTAATGTACTCATGTACGTCATTAACCCCTTCATTTACAACTTGTTAACCTTTACATTGTGTAAACCATTTTAAATGATTTGAAGGAAATATGTAAATCTTTTTTTTAGTGAGTAGAGTTATAATTGAATTCATATGGAGGTGGGAACACGTGAAATTAGAGGAATTGTTTACGGTACATGTGAACATTGAGAAATCATTTGATTTACAGAATAGCGAAGATGATTCGGTTGTCATGATTACTTTTACAGGCAGCGTAACCGGAAATTACTTTGAGGGAATTGTGCTGGGTGGAGGAGTGGATACGCAGATTATCGGGAAGAATGGTGGTCCGCATACGCTATCGGCAAGATACATGCTCCAAGGAACCGACAACTCAGGGCATTCCTGCAAAATTTATATCGAAAATAACGGAAATATTGATAAAACGCTGAAAACTGCTTTATTTCGTACTTCCCCCAAAATGATTACAGACAGCAAAGCCTTATCCTTCTTGAACCGTGAGGCACTTATTGGAGAAGGTCATCCGACGGAGTCAGGGATAGATATAAAAATATATAGGGCGCTATGATAGTGCGAGACATGTGATAACTATTTTGTTCATGTGTCTCGGAGCAAGATAGCCGGTTATGCAGATCGAGAGTCGCTAAGGAGCGGCTCTTTTTGTCGTATGAGACTTTACGTCAATATTTATATGTACTCTTTTACAATGAATTAACATAGGATGGATACGGCGCAGACACTTCACACCTATAGTATGATGAGCGAAAATAAACCCATATTAGGCGGAATAAGGAGAAAACTATTCATTATGATGATCAAAAAAATCGGGATTTCAGTAGCATCACTCGCCATCTTAACGTCTGTAAGTGTGTTTGACGCATATGGTGCAGGCTCCAAACGCATGATCGAAGTTTCTGAACAATCGGCTAATGTGGTTGTGAACGGACAAAGGGTGGAAGGCGAATCATTTCTCTACAATGGGGTCACTTATGTACCTGCAAGAGCGATTGGTGAAGCCTTGGGGCAAGAGGTAGACTGGGATAACAACACCCAATCGGTGTTTGTTGGACAAAAAATGGATGATCAGCAGCAGGGATACCGCGGTACCAAAACGCCATATCCTTTTAAGGAAACAAGTTACACAAAAGCTCCTATTGGATATGAACCCATATTTATTAACTACATAGGGAGACATGGTTCCAGACATCTATCCAGTTCCAAGTACGACAAGACGTTATTTGAACTGCTCGACATCGCTGAAAAGGACGGGCAGATCACTAATCTGGGCAAAGAGCTGAAGAAGGAAATTGGCAATCTGATGAAGGTTGAAAAAGATCATTATGGATTGTTATCCACTACGGGTGGAGAAGAACTGAAAGGAATAGGGGCCAGAGTTGGGCAGAATTTCAAAGAACTCTTTACATCGGATAAAAAAGTGATTGCACAAGCAACCTTCAAAGATCGAACGCCGCAGAGCAGAGATCAGTTTATTGACGGGTTAAAGGAAAGCTTGGGAGATAACAAGGTAGACATTCTGGCTTCAGCTTTTGAAGAAGGGAAAGACCCCTATCTACGGCCCTACGACTTGGCTACGAAGTATAACGAGTACGTAGAAGATGGAGACTGGGTTAAGTTATACGAGGATTATGTCACACAGAACACTGGAACGCGTTATGCAAAAGAGGTCCTTCTGCAATTTCTCTCTGAAGGCTTCTATCAACGGCTGAACGCTGGAGAGTTTGAACTGAAAGATGAGAAGGGAAAAGTGAAGCTCAGCAACCCAACCGAGGCTGCTTCTAATCTATATGAACTCTACATCATTTCTTCGAATATAAAAGGAGAAGGTGACTTCGAATTCGGGCGGTATTTCACGGCTAATCAGTTAAAATGGTACGAGAGCATTGACAATATCAATGATTTCTATGAAAAAGGTCCATCTTTAACCTCAACGGATCTGCCGCAAAATATCATTGCACCTCTGGTCAAAGAGTTGATCGTGTCTACCGACCAGTCCATTCAGCAAAAAGACACGGCTGGTATATTTCGTTTTGCTCACGCAGAAACCATCATTCCACTATCTTCATTCCTGGATATCGCCGGAGCTAATGTGAGTATCGACAAACCGCAGGACGTGACCCAAAACTGGAATGGCTCGGTTATCTCACCAATGGGAGCAAATATTCAATGGATTCTGTATTCCAATGGTAAGGATGTTCTCGTGAAAATGCTTAGAAATGAAGAAGAGATCGCGTTCCCGATCGAAACAAAGACCTATCCGTACTATAAATGGGAAGATGTAAAAGCATATTACCAAAACAAACTGCAGAAGGTAGGCGTAAGCTTGGACAGCAGTTTGGAAGACAACATTGAGCTTTTACAGAAGAAATTCTAATCGGTGAAACGATATGCATTTTATATGAAAATAAAGACGAAGATGAAGAAAGCAACTCCTCTCCATGGGGCTGCTTTCTTTTTTTGCATTTTGAATGAAATGGACCAGTAAAAAAATCCTAAAACAAAATGTGACCAAATGCCGTCCGTAAGAGTGTTAGAGGTATAAAGGAGGGCATACCAACCATGCAGCGATCAGTGCCCCAGCTGGGCGATCATGTGATGAAAGTCTATGAGACATACGCGGATACGCTGTTCCGGATTGCCATGGTGCACCTCGGCAGACGAGAAGACGCGGAGGAAGCCACTCAGGATACCTTCATCAAACTAATAGAAAAAGCCCCTACGTTCAACGATGCGGAGCATCAAAAAGCATGGTTGATTCGGGTCATCACCAATCATTGCAAATCCTTATTAGGCAGAGGCTGGCGCAAACGGGAGGTCAAGCTGGAGGGAGTCGATCCTCTTACAACAGACAACCCTGAAGATCACGCGCTGATCGAACTTGTGCTGTCACTGCCCGTCAAGTATAGATCGGTGGTTCATCTGTATTATTACGAAGATTATCCGATCCGAGAAATCAGCGAGATCCTGGAGATTAGCGAATCAGCAGTGAAAATGAGATTGAAACGAGGAAGACAGCTGTTAAAACTGGAGCTGGAAGGAGAGGAACTGTAATGAACGAAGAACAATTCAAACAAAACTACAAGAAAGCGGTGGATCATATGAAAACAAACGAGCAAATGAAAAAACGGGTAGAGCAATCCTTAAACACGCAACATCAGGGACCAAAACGTCAACGTAAACCACTATACATTGCAGCAAGTGTTGTTATCGCTGCCAGCATTGGATTGGCTGCGCCAAGTGTATGGCAACAATTCAATGGACCAGCCGCACCAACACCACAGGTGGCAGCGGTGACTCCAGGCGCGTCGTTTGACCCGATCGTGATTCCGAAGATGGAGTTGCCGAGTTCACAGGGCAAAGGCGCGATGGCTGATATGATGCAACTGGTTGTATATGGAGGAAACGTATATACGCAGTCCCCAACATTGCTTGAAGGCGCAAATGCACTCAACCTGCGGGGTGAGAAGCTTGGCACTACAACTGGTGGCATCAATGAACTGAGCGGCCAGGATAAATATACGGAGCTTGCTTCCAACATTGGCGAAGCAGACATCTATGCGGTCAATGGCTATGACAAGGACTTCCGCATCATGTCCTACACCGAGATCGATGGTCAGGTGTATGCTCAACTATTCGACAAAAATAACGGGATCACCATCAGTAGCGGAGCAGACTTGATCGGAAAGCTTCATCTCGAAGGCAACATCACTTCTGCGCAATGGGAGACGTTCGACAGCTGGAACAACGGATTGCAGCAGCTTCAACCGTTAGCAGCGGATGAAGCACTGGACAGCTTTATCTCATCGCTAAATGCTGCCAAACCGATCGCAACGAGCCCGGAGTTGGAAGAGAACCTCTACGGCAAGGAAGATCGCAAGATCATCTATCTCACGCTGGAAGACAAAACGCAGGTCCCACTGGTTCTGTTTGGTGAAGAAGGTCTGGTTCGTTATGGTAATGTTCCGGCATTCCTGGAAGTGGAGAAAGGCGCGTTCCAATCATTCTGGGACAGCTTGGGCGAGTAAGGCGAAGACAGTAATATGGCTACACCAAGAAGAGCGAACAGGGCACGCAAGTGCTTTGTTCGCTTTTCTTCATCAACAAACAATCATTTGATAGGATTAGGCAATAAAATGATATGAATAGGATATGGATTCTTTCCTCTTTCAATGTAAAATGGGTACACCTAGTTTTAACTAAAAAGAAACAGGAGGTTAGATGAATATGAATCGAATCGAAAAGAGCCAGGAAACATATAAAAGACTATTCGGCGAGGGAGTTCCAGCGGCATATGCTGCACATCCTGAATTTCAGGACATATTGAGTCACTTCATATTTGGTGAAATTTTCGATCAAGGTGCCCTTGACGATAAGCAACGTGAGCTTATTACTTTGGTCGTGCTGGCTACTAATCAAACGTTGCCACAGCTCAAAGCACATACTCGTGCAGCGCTAAATGTTGGGTTGACTCCAACGGAGATCCAAGAAGCAATCTATCAATGCGCACCTTATTTGGGATTCCCCAAAACCTTAAATGCCATATCGGAAATGAATGAAGTGTTCAAAGAGCGAAATGTTGCACTGCCTCTTGAAAGTCAAAAACGGGTTGAAGAAGATAATCGCTTTGACAAAGGACTTGGTATTCAAAAAGAGATTTTTGGCGATATTATTGAGAAAAACCGGGAAAATGCCCCGTCAAATCAGAAGCATATACAGGACTATCTTTCAGCATTTTGTTTTGGAGACTTCTATACCCGCGGAGGTCTGGATCTGAAAACACGAGAGCTCCTTACCCTTTGTATACTAAGTGCACTCGGAGGTGCGGATAGTCAAGTCAAAGCACACGTTCAGGGTAACATCAATGTTGGCAATAATAAAGAAACCATGATCACCGCTCTAACTCACTGCCTTCCCTACATGGGATTTCCTCGAACACTAAATGCTTTAGCCTGCGTTAATGAGATCATTCCAGAGAAATAATCTTCTTTATTTGAAACAACAGACAGTTGATTATCCCAATCAACTGTCTTCTTCTGGTTAACAGGAAGGTATAGTAAAGAAATGAATGATTCAGTAGACACTTAAATGAACGTAAATCAGGAGGAATTATGGAGTTAAGAGTACTTCGATATTTTTTGACAGTAGCTCGAGTAGAAAATATCACACATGCTGCAACGATCTTACATGTGACACAGCCAACGTTAAGCAGACAGTTGGCTGATCTGGAAAAAAATTTAGAAACTCAATTGTTTATACGCGGGAAAAGTAAAATAACACTTACAGATGCAGGCATGCTTCTACGTCAAAGAGCAGAAGAAATTCTCACACTTGCGGATAAAACAGAGAAAGAGTTTAAAGATCAAAACAACCTGGTTGGAGGAACCATATCGATCGGGAGTGTTGAATCATTAACGTCCAATGTTATTTTACAATTATTAAAAGACTTCAATATGGAGTATCCGCAGGTTAAATATCACATCTATAGTGGAACGGGGGATGACATAAAGGAGCGAATCGATAAAGGACTGCTCGATGTCGGCATTTTGTTAGAGCCCATTCACATTGAGAAATACGATTTCATCAGACTGCCCCAGAAGGAACGCTGGGGAGTCCTTATGAAGACCTCATCACCTCTTGCCCAGAAAGAATATGTCACTTCAACCGATTTAGCCGGAGTGCCTCTGCTCATATCCAGCCGATCTGTCGTACAGAATGAGATTGCAAGCTGGTTTGCCGATGAGTATGCACATTTAAACTTTGTTGCGACCTATAATTTAATATCTAACATACTTAACCTCGTAGAGGAGGAGTTAGGGACGGCCATCTGTATTGAGGGTGCGCTTGCAATGAAGCAGTCTGACACATTATGCTTCAGACCTTTTCAACCGGAACTTCAGTTTCCAACAGTGATTGTCTGGAAAAAACATAAGGTATTCAGTCAAACGGAGGTACGTTTTTTGGAACATATCAGGCATGCCTTTCAGGCATAATAAAGTATGAATTATAGGTATTGGCTATAGCTGTTTATCAGATGATATTTTAAAGGTGTAATGAATGCAGCCTTTATGTATTTCAGATAAATAGCTTTTTTTATTGCAAAGAGAAGTTATTTAGAGCGCTTTTGGTCTCATTCATTTAGATGGCAACAACAAGAGGGGGCATTATTGGATGAGCAAGAAATACGAGAAGTTGGCTCAAGATATTGTAGAGAAAGTGGGCGGTAGTGAGAATGTATCCACTCTGACTCACTGTATGACTAGGCTTAGATTTGCACTGAATGATACTAATAAAGCAGATCAAAAAGCGCTTAAATCGTTGGACGGTGTTATTGATGCGCTTGAGAGCGGCGGACAATTTCAAGTCGTCATCGGCACACATGTTGAAGACGTTTACAAAGAAGTGATCAAGCATCTTCAACCTAACGCGAGTTCATCGGGTGAACCAACTCAAGCTAGGAAAGTTAGTATTTTGGGGAAATTAATCGATTTCGTCTCGGGGACATTTAGTCCGATTGTTCCTGCTATAGCTGGGGCTGGTATGATCAAGGCATTACTCGCTCTACTTATTTTGTTCAACTGGATTTCAAAAGATTCCCAAACCTACTATGTCGTAAGTCTTATGTCAGATGCTATTTTCTACTTTTTACCATTCTTGTTGGCGTTTTCAGCTGCAAACAAACTAAAATGCAGTCCAGTCTTAGCACTCGTTTTAGCCGGTGTTTTACTCCATCCCAACTTGACACAATTGCGTTTGGATGGGACTGACGTAAGTGTTTTTGGAATCCCGCTAACTCTTGTATCGTATAGTTCTTCTGTAGTTCCAATTCTCTTAATAGTTTGGTCTCAATCATATATTGAATCGTTGTTTAAAAGGATCATTCCGAATGCAGTGAAAGTTATTTTTGTTCCCATGTGCACTATTTTAGTAACGGGAATTCTGGCCTTAACCGTATTGGGGCCGCTGGGGTCATTTTTCGGAACGTATTTAGCGATGGGCTTTGAATTCTTGGGCGCACATGGTAGCTGGCTGGTTATTTTCCTGGTTGCAACCTTCTGGCCAATACTGGTTATGTTTGGGCTGCACCATAATATTGTGCCTCTATCCATTGCTCAAATCACCACATCAGGTTATGAGAATATCCTCGGTCCTGGGGCGATGATCAATTGTATAGGTCAAGGTGTTGCGGCAATAGTTGTAGGGATGAGAACCAAGGATAAAGCATTAAAACAAATTTCAGCTTCCAGTGGGATCACCGCGTTGATGGGAATCACGGAACCAGCTCTTTACGGCGTAAATTTACCGAAGAGATACCCACTTGTCGCGGGTATGATTGGAGCTGCCAGTGGGGGACTATTTGCAGGGCTAATGGATGTTTCCCGTTACGCAACAGGCGCTTCAGGAATCCCGGCGATTCCTCTGTACATTGGTGAAAATATCTGGAATCTATATAACATTTTGATCGCACTTGTTATAACAACTGTCGTAACTGCTGTACTTACCTATTTGCTCAGTTTGAAATATGAAAAAGATGCACCTTCACAGAATACTGTTTCAAATGCGAACGAAGGGAGTGGGGTTGCGGATGAAGTCATTACAATTAAAGATTCTGTTATTGCAACTCCACTTAAAGGTCAGCTTATTCAACTTCAGGATGTACAAGATGTAGCGTTTGCCTCAGAGGCAATGGGTAAAGGAATTGCTATTGAACCTAGCGAGGGGAAAGTCATTGCTCCATTTGATGGCATGATTGTGTCCCTATTTCCTAAGAAACATGCTATTGGACTATTATCCGATGAAGGAGTCGAAATTCTTATTCATGTCGGCTTAAATACGGTAAAGTTGAACGGAAAATATTTTGAGGCTTTCGTGGAAGAAGGTCAGAGAATCACAAAAGGACAGACCTTGCTGACTTTTGATCTGGACAAAATCAGACAAGAAGGATATGTCACTCAAACGCCCGTTATTGTAACCAATTCGTATAGTTACTCGGATGTGATCGCAGAGACTAGTCCCCAAAATATTGATTTTAACAATACATTGTTGGTTGTCAAAGCTTAACAAAACTACAGGTTAGGAGTGTGTTTTAATGACTTTAAGAAAAGACTTTTTGTGGGGTGGGGCAGTTGCTGCTAACCAATGTGAAGGTGGATATGCCGAAGGCAACAAGGGACTATCCACAGTTGATGTAATCCCGGCAGGGAAAGATCGTGTTCCTGTCATGCGAGGACAGTTAAAAATGTTGGAGTGTGATCAAGAACATTTTTATCCGAGTCATGAGGCTATTGATTTTTATCATCGGTATAAACAAGACATTGCTTTATTTGCAGAAATGGGCTTTACGTGTTTCCGTTTATCTTTGGCATGGACTCGGATCTACCCTAATGGAGATGACGAGTTACCCAACGAAGAGGGTTTGAAATTCTATGAAAATGTATTTGATGAATGTTTGAAGTATGGCATTGAGCCGTTAGTCACCATTACCCATTTTGATGTCCCTATTCATTTGGTGAAAACTATTGGATCGTGGAGAAGTCGAAAAATGGTGGATTATTATGAGAGACTGTGTGAAACGATCTTCACCCGTTATAAAGATAAAGTGAAGTATTGGCTTACCTTTAATGAAATTAACATGCTGTTGCATCTACCTTTTGGTAGCTCAGGCCTAGTGTTTGAAGAAGGTGAGAATGAGGATGCTGTGAAGTATCAGGCGGCTCATCATCAATTGATCGCAAGTGCAAAAGCAACTGAAATTGCGCGTAGAATTAACCCGGAAATTAAGATTGGCTGTATGTTAGCAGGTGCCAACACTTACCCGTATACATGTGCACCAGATGATGTCTGGAAAGCCATGACAAGAGATCGCGAGCACTACTTCTTCGTCGATGTACAATCCCGAGGAGAATACCCAAACTATGCCAAGAAAATGTTAGAACGAATGAATATTCATTTAGCCATGGAAGACGGGGACGAGGAATGTTTGAAAAATAATACGGTTGATTTCGTTTCGTTCAGTTATTATGGTTCACGATTAACCAGTGCAGACCCGGAAGTAAACACACAAACGGCAGCTAACCTGTTTCCGACACTGCGCAATCCTCATTTGAAAACAAGTGAATGGGGATGGCAAATCGATCCTGTAGGTCTAAGAATTACAATGAACTCCTTGTATGACCGATATCAAAAGCCACTATTCATCGTTGAAAATGGTCTAGGAGCGATAGATACTCCTGATGAGACGGGATATATTGCGGATGATTATAGAATCGAGTATCTGCGTCAACACATCCAAGCTTTCATAACAGCAGTGGAAGAAGATGGCGTAGAGTTGTTGGGTTACACGTCCTGGGGTTGCATTGATTTAGTAAGCTCAAGTTCAGGAGAGATGAGTAAACGATACGGTTTCGTTCATGTCGACAAAGATGACGCTGGAAATGGTACGTTGAAACGCAGCAAGAAAAAATCCTTTGAATGGTTCAAAAAAGTTATTCAAAGTAACGGCAAAGAACTCTAATCGACTGAGCAGTAACGTATGAAGTCATCGACTTATGCGTTACTGCTTTATCCATTTATCGCAGCATCAAGGCTAACTGCCAGCCATATGGAGTAAAAAACAAACATTAGGAGTTGGTTTTTTATAATATCCATGGAGAAGCTTAAAACATATTCGTTATTGTCCGTTGCGTTATTAATTTCTTCAGGTCCAGTGATTGCCGCTAACATTCCTGCGATAACCAATGATTTTCCAGAGATATCGGTAACACATGTAGGATTATTAACGACCATACCTTCATTATTTGTCATTCTTGGTGTGTTAATTGCTAATCGACTTGAACTTCTTATTGGGAAGAAAGCAACTATACTAACTGGATTAGGACTTGTTCTCATTGCGGGAGTATTCCCTGCATTGTATCATGACCTTTTTTCGTTGCTGTTCATTTCTCGCTGTTTGTTTGGGTTAGGTGTAGGTTTATTTAACCGGCTCATCATTCAGATGATCAGTGATATGTATCATAAGAATCCAGCTAAACAAGCAACCGTAATCGGCTTAGAAAGTGCCTTTGAGGGATTAGGAGGCATTTGTCTAACACTACTCGTTGGTCAACTATTGAAAATGGGCTGGCACACATCATTTTATGTCTACGCCCTGGCACTTCCTATTTTCATTGCATTCCTGATTTTCGTTCCTTCTGATAAAAAAGAGCATAATAGAAGAGAAGAGGTCACCACGAATTCAAGGTACACAAATAATAAAAAAGCCCTTCAAGTCATGATCGGCTATGGTCTCTTATTATTTGTGATTGTAGCTATCTTCATCAATTATAATTTACAGATTACTCCTTTGATTTTGGAAAAAAATATCGGAACTGCGACAAACGGAAGCAACATGATTGCATTTATAGGTTTGGGAGCTTTTGTTGCCGGCTTTTCTTTTGGGAAAGTATACAAAACACTCGGTAACTATATCGTTCCATTATCGATTCTGTTACTTGGAAGCTCGATGTTCGTTACGACGATCTCGCAAAGTATTATTCTTACTACCGTGTGCTCAATGATCATCGGGTTTTCATTCCGCTGTATAATGCCCTATTTATTGCATACTTTTGCACAACAAATCGCCAAAATGGCAAAGCTGGGTACGACCATTGTTCTGATCGCGTATAACTTGGGAGCCACACTTTCACCGTATGAAGGAAGGTTAATTACGCAATTATTACAACTAGATACAGTGCAATCATTAGTCTCAAGTAATGCAATGATTCTATTATGGATTTCAGTAGTTAGTTTGGGAATAGTAACCCTTCATCGCAAAAAGAAGAATATTCAACAAACATAGAAAACAGGGAACTTCTTGATATGGAGTTCCCTTGTTTTAGAGTAAGTTGTATGAACCGTTTAAATAGAATTTTTGTAATACACCAAGTGATCGTTCCATTCATTATTTTCGTGTATAAACCCTTTACGTAGACATTCGAATTCCATACCAACACTCTCTGCCAGTTTCATGGAAGGGGTGTTATCCACATTAATATGAGCTTCTATGCGGTGGAATTTCAGATGTTCGAATGGACTCCTCTGGACTGAATTTATGCTCATGGCATAGCACTGAAATAGTCCATAACCAAGCTGCGAAACTCTAAAGCGGCTTTGGAAATATACCTGTTTTTGTGCGAAAGTAGAGCGATTTCCCGTACGAGTTGATGTTCCTCTACCTGAAGATATTTAATGCGCTCATGCGGGTTTCTGGCTGTGCTAGGTATAAACGCGAGACCGATCTCCGCCTCCACAAGGGCTGTTAATCTTGCAGGCTCATCACCTTCATATACATACTTCGGTAGGAAACCAGCGGATTGACATACGGAATCTACCATATCACGAACCCCATACCCTTGCTTCACCCCAACAAACCGCTCATCCTTAAGCTCGGTTAATTGAATGCTGCTTCGGTCTGCATATCGATGACCCATAGGAACAGCGACTACAATCGGGTCGTCATATAGTATCTGACATTTGATATCGTCACCTTCAATCGGAGGGGAGGAGAGGCAAAAGTCCACCTCGCCCCGATGTAGGAGTCTGGACATGTTTTCTAACGAAACCATTTGCACATGGAACTGAATATCCGGCTTGTTTTTTCGGAATTCCCGGAGTATACCTGGCAAAGTACTTGCCGTAGTCACCGCCAATTGCAGTGTACCCTGATCCGGGTTGGAGAGGTCAGCAATTTCCCGCTTTCCTTGTTCCAATTCAAATAAGGCTTTTTCAGTTCGCTGAAGAAATGTTCTTCCAAAGTCGTTTAGTCGCAGCTTTCTCCCGATTCGATCAAATAAAGGGACTCCCAGGTCGTCCTCTAATCGTTGTATCGTTTTGCTCAGGGAGGATTGCGTGACATGCAGCTTTCCCGCAGCTTCCGTAACATGTTCGCATCGGGCCACCGTCAGGAAATATTTTAGTTGAAGAAGCTCCATTTGCACCATCCCTTCATTCCTTCTAGTTCATCAAATCATAACATATAATGCGTTGGAATAAATGAATACGTTCAAGTAAGATAACAGCAGAAGAGAGAGAGGTGCACCAATGAACGTTCGAAATAAAGGATTGATGTTAGCTGTTGGACTCGGAATTATGTTGAATCCGTTGAATTCCTCCATGATTTCGGTGGCAATCTCCAGGTTACAACAAGTGTATCAACTTAATTTTACAGCCGTTTCGTGGATTATTTTATCATTTTACATTGCCAGTGCTGTCGCTCAACCCGTCATGGGCAAGTGTAGTGATTTGTTTGGCCGCAGGAAGATCTTCCTCATGGGTCTTGTTATTGTTTTTGTATCGTCCATGTTAGCTCCGTGGTCTCCCAGTTTTTCGTGGCTCATCGTATTCCGGATTGTTCAATCAATTGGCACAAGCATGATGGTGGCCGTCGGAATGGCGATTGTCAGAATGAACGTGACTGAAAAACAAGCCTCCGCCTTGTCCACCTTGGCTATATTCCTTTCTGGAGCGGCTGCAATTGGACCTTTTATTGGTGGAGTATTGATTCATTGGTGGGACTGGCACAGCATATTCTTCGTTAATATTCCGTTTGTCTTGGTGAGTTTTTGGTTCGCCTGGAAAACAATCCCGAAGGACGAGCAATCTCCGTCTATCTCTGGTCACATGTCCATTCGGCAATGGCTTGCGTTAATTGACGCACCAGGTATCCTGATGTTTACGGTAGCTTTGGTGACTCTGCTCATCGGTTTACTTTCAGTAAATTCCACAGGAGATATTTCAACATGGCATTTGCTGACAGGGGGGATCGGGTTAATCGCACTCGTCATGTTCTTCCGACATGAATTAAAAGCAGCCACGCCTTTTATCCCTCTGCGAACGTTTGCCTCATATCCGGAGATGACTTGGGTGAATGTGCAATACATGTTGGTGAACATCCTGTTTTACGCACTTTTTTTTGGAGTTCCTACGTATTTGAAGCAGGTACGTCATCTCAACGAAGTTCATACAGGAATGAGCATGCTAGCTTTGGGGTTATGTTCGGTCATTATTGCTCCGATCGCAGGGCGCTGGATTGACAGATCAGGATCACGGCCAGCTCTGATCGTATCCGCTTCTTTAATGACATTTGGATCTATATTGATCGTTGTTATGAATGAAACTTCTCCAATCTTCATAATCATTGTTGCCTTAGCTTTATTTGGCATAAGTAACGGCCTAAACGCGGTCGGTATGCAAGCAGCACTGTTTAAAAGCACACCGAAAGAAATGATTGGAGTCGCATCGGGTATTTTTAATACATCACGCTATCTGGGGACCATTTTATCGTCGTTATTGATTGGAATTGTTATGGGGGATACATTCAATGTGACAGGATTTCAGATGCTTGGAATCATCCTTACGGTATTAGCTGCATCACTGATCATGATGAGCATACGTCGCGAGGCAGGTGCGGTGAGTCCGGAGAAAGTAAAATAGAGAATCTTCCGTGCAATAACACGTTTACACCCAATGAATCAATAGCTCCATTGGGTGTATTTTTTGATTTTCACCAAGTTGTCAGAAAGAGTTGATCCTTTCTTGAACGTTTAGGGTAGAAGCCGTGTCTTTGATTGAATTAGGTAAAAATAAAGATATAATAATTTTGATTAATAGGCTTGGTTAGTACATTAAGTGCATCAATATCAGATTTTAATAGGCATCCAATGATTGTTATTATCGGGGGCCTACAGGAGTAAACGCATTATAGGTGTGGCAAGATATCGTCATACCTAACTTTGTGAAATTTTTCGCAATTCTGCATTGAGCTTGGCCAAATCTGATATTGAATGTTTCTAAATTGAACAGAGTTTGAAAGGAGGCAACACAAAGAATGGCTATTGATACGGTTTTATGGAGCAGGCTAGTGACTGGTTTGACGCTCGGGTTCCACGTGATTTTTGCAACGCTTGGTGTCGGCGTACCTTTGATGATTGCTATTGCAGAGTTCATCGGCATTCGGAAGAAGGATCACCATTACATACTTATGGCAAAGAGGTGGTCCAGAGGGTTTGTCATTTCTGTCGCGGTTGGTGTCGTGACAGGCACAGCGATCTCACTACAGTTGGCCTTGGTATGGCCGAATTTTATGAAACTTGCCGGGAATGTCATTGCACTGCCACTATTTATGGAAGTATTTGCATTCTTTTTTGAAGCAATATTCCTGGGCATTTATCTGTACACGTGGGATCGGTTCAAAAATCCGTATATCCACTGGTTGCTGACTATTCCGATTGTCGCCGGGGCAGGCATGTCTGCTGTTTTTATTACAACAGTGAACGGATTCATGAACCAGCCTGAAGGTTTTGTCATGGAAGCAGGTCAATTCATGGCAGTGAACCCCGTGCAAGCGATGCTGAATACAGCGACGTTCTCCAAAGTGTTCCATGTATTAAGCTCGGCTTATCTGACAGGAGCTGCTCTGTTAGCAGGAATAGCAGCCTTTGCGATGCTGAGAAAAGGAGTGTCAGCCTACCACAAAAAAGGCTTGAATCTCATGATGGCCGTTGTGCTGGTATTCAGTTTGTTAAATTCTTTAGCTGGAGATGTGTCTGCCAAGTTTTTGGCTGAGCATCAGCCGGAGAAGCTCGCAGCTGCCGAGTGGCATTTCGAGACGGAAAGCGGCGCGGATTTGATTTTTTTGGGATGGCTGAATGCAGAACATGAAATTATAGGCGCTCTTCATTTGCCGAAACTGCTCAGTTTCCTTGCCTTTGGAGACTTTAACGCCGAGGTAACCGGGCTGAACGAATTTCCACCAGATGAACACCCGCCCTTACTTGTGCATTATTTGTTTGATCTAATGGCTGGTATTGGATTCGCTCTGCTTGCTATATCAAGTCTGTACTTTCTGTTTGTATTCTGGAAGAAACGTAATCAGTTTAACAAGTGGATGCTTCGTATGGTTGCACTGAGTGCACCGCTTGCTTTTCTGGCCGTTGAGATGGGTTGGTTCTATGCAGAGATCGGGCGGCAACCATGGATCATCCGAGGTTATATGCGGGTAGAAGAGGCCGCTACTTCTTCACCGAGTGTGAGAATTTTATTTTTCGTCTTCTTGCTTCTCTACATCCTGCTAGGCGTTATGTGTGTCGTCGTACTGAGACGGTTGTTCAATAACAATCCTGCTGAACTCGAGATGGAGAAATGGTTGAAGGAGAAGCATGATCAATCAGCCGAGAAAGGGGGCCAGGCATAATGAGTTATGAATTAATTGGTATTTCGGTACTCTGGCTGTTCTTGTACGGCTATCTTATTGTAGCTTCCATTGATTTTGGAGCAGGTTTCTTCGCCTTTTATGCACGCCTGACAAAGCAGGATCACCTGATTAATCGTCTGATCTCCCGTTATCTATCACCGGTCTGGGAGATCACCAATGTATTTTTTGTCTTTTTCTATATTGGCATCGTTGGATTCTTTCCGGATACTGCTTACTATTATGGCTCCGCGCTGCTTGTTCCAGGAAGTATTGCCGTCATTCTACTTGCCATTCGTGGGTCGTTCTATGCTTTCGAAAATTATGGTTCCAAAAAAAGTATCGTGTATTTGTTCTTATATGGAGCTACGGGTCTACTTATTCCAGCGTCATTGTCAGTGGCACTGACCCTGTCTGAAGGTGGCTTTATTTTGAAGCAGGGAGATACCGTTTCCCTGGATTACTGGGCACTATTTACGAATCCATTATCGTGGAGCATCGTTGGACTGGCGATCGTGTCCGTATTGTTCATTAGTGGGTCATTTCTCACATTTTACGCTTCTCGCGCAGAGGACCATTCGGCATTGAAGCTGATGCGGAACTATGCTTTGTTCTGGAGCACACCGACCATTATTCTCGCGCTGACTGCATTTATATATTTGGGTCAACACAATGAGCGTCATTTTCAAAATATGATGGATTTATGGTGGCTGCTGGCGCTTTCCGTTGCGTTTTTCATGATTGCCATGTGGCTGTTATATAACGGACGCCGTTATGGTTTAGCTTTTATATGCATCATGCTGCAATTTCTCACAGCCTTTTTCGCTTACGGGATTGGGCAATATCCTTACATTCTCGATCCATACATCACCATTCAGAGTAGCGCGACACCACCAGCGATGGGTTTTGCACTCGTCGTTGTGTTTATCGGTGGTCTGTGCTTGTTAATTCCTTCTCTAATCCTGGTCTTCAAACTGTTCCTGTTTGATGCGGATTATGTGAAAGGGAAAAAATAAAGGAGGAGCGTTCAATGAAAAGGAGAGGCAAATCCAATCTGATCTCGCAGCAAATGTCTTTACAACGAAAAAACAGACTTCTCCTTGCGATCATTTCGCTGGCCCTTGGTGTAGCTATTATAAGCCAGGCCACCTTGGTGGCTGAAGCAGTCCAGCGAATCTTTGTAGAGAAAGCTTCCTTTTCATCAGTGGTCCTGTTGCTTGTCCTATTACTGGTTATTATGGCTGTACGCTCACTGTTGTCGTATGGTAATGGGAAAGTGGGCTTGCATATGGCAGCACGCGCCAAGACGAATATGCGAGCATCTGTGTTGCAGAACCTGACCCGCGCTTCCATGCCTTCAACCCTGAGTGGACAGACGGGAGGAAAGGTCAGTGTTGCTTTGGATGCTGTGGATGAGGCCGACAGTTATTTCAGTCAGTACATGCCGCGTATGATGGAAGCTGCGATGATCCCGATTCTGATTCTGGTTGTTACGTTTACGCAGCACTCTAACACAGGCTGGATTATGTTGTTTACGGCACCGTTTATCCCGCTGTTCATGATCTTGGTTGGGCTCAAGACAAAGAACAAATCAGAAGAAAAATACGCGCAACTGGCTGAATTTTCCGGTACATTTCTGGATTCGCTTCAAGGGCTGGTTACGTTGAAAATATTCGGACGGGCTAAACGTCAACAGCAGGAGATTGAACGCAGCAGTCTGGGGTATCGTGATGCCACCATGGGCATTTTGAAGATTGCATTTACAAATACGTTTATGCTGGAATCCATCGTGATGTTAAGCATTGGTATTGTCGCGCTTGAACTGGCTATCCAGTTACTCGTGTTCAAATCGATGAGCTTCCACACAGCCTTTCTCGTGTTGTTACTCGTCCCTGAGTTTTACAGTCTGTTGAAGAATACAGGAATGGCTTTTCACAGCGGGCGAACCAGTATGGGGGCCATTCGCAAGGTGGAACAGATGCTCGCGGACACTAGTGTCAAGAGCACACAAACGAAGCCTGAAGAAGGACCGGATCAAAGCGAATTAACCGATGTCGATGCAATTGCAAAGACGGAAGAGCTTCGTACAGCTCGTGCCGAGTTGATTCCAATGCCACCAACCATTGAACTGAACGATGTCCGATTCCAGTACACACCTGATTCCTTTGGACTTGAGACAGGACAGATCTCGATTGGACCGGGAGAACAGATTGCTATTGTAGGCAAAAGCGGCTCAGGTAAAACCACGCTGCTTCATCTCATTGCCGGTTTACTGAAACCAGATTCGGGAGCGGTTCTGGTTAACGGAAGCGAGATTTCACAACATGATGAGGCTGCATGGTTTGGACGTGTTAGCTATATTACACAGCATCCGTATATTTTTGCAGGTACATTTGCCGAAAATATCGCGATTGGCGCGGGTCGGAACGTCTCCAGAGCTGAAATTGAGCAGGCGGCAGAGGAAGCAGGACTTGCTGGCGTTGTCGCTCAATTGGAGCAGGGACTGAACACATTTGTTGGTGAAGGTGGCCGGGGGCTGTCTGGTGGGGAAAAGCAAAGACTTGCCTTAGCACGTGCTTTTCTGAAGAGACCATCCGTCATTTTGTTCGACGAACCCACCGTTGGTCTGGATCTACACACCGAGCGGGTATTGCAACAATCCATTGCGGCATTAGCCAAAACGGCAACGATGATTACGGTGGCACACCGTTTATATACAATTCAACATGCGGACAACATTTTGTTTATGGATAGTGGGGTATTAGTGGATTCAGGACATCATGAAGCACTTCTGGCGCGCCTGCCTCAATATGCGGAGATGGTTGATGTACAAGGGAAAGGAGGGTTAGCATGAATGAGCTGACGATTCTGTCAAAAGCGATGATTCAGGAGCGCAAGGATATCTTGCTTTCGATATTGGGCGGATTTATCGCCGGCATAGCAGGGGTAGCTCTCTTTTCCGCGAGTGGCTATATGATATCTCAAACAGTATTTGCGCCACCGCTGTACACCTTAATTGTACTCACCTCCATGGTCAAACTACTTGGTTTCCTTCGAGCGGCAAGTCGCTACGGGGAACGCTTGTATTCGCACAGGGCGACATTCTCCATGCTGAGCCGTTTGCGGACGTCCTTTTTTGCCAAACTGATCCCGGTAACGCCAGGTATATTGAACAAAAACCGAAGCGGGGATCTGCTTGCGCGGATCGTGGGTGATGTGGAAAGTTTGCAAAATTACTTTTTGCGGGTCGCGTATCCACCCATCATGGTCGTTATGGTGTTTTTGGCTACCATGCTGTTCACTTCGGCCTTTTCGATCTGGATTGCGTGTTTGTTAGTACTAGGTATGCTAATTACGGCATTTGTTGTACCAGGTATTGTCTTGTTAGGTCAGCGAAAAATAAACGGACGTGTCCGCCAGCAACGGGCCTTGCTGTCCACGGAAGTAACCGAAGTGTTGTATGGTTTCAGGGATTTGAAAGTATATGGCCAATTGGAACAGCGTGAGCAACAGCTTCAGCAGGCTTCTGCTGCATTGGCAACGGAACAGAGGCAAGCCGCTTCGCACTTGCTGCGCGGGCAATCCATGCACGTTTTTGTTACGTATCTTGTTACATGGGGAGTGCTGGCACTGAGCGCCTTTTTAATTGTGAATGGAGCGTTTGCAGGTGTATTCCTCGCCATGTTGATCCTGGCCACGCAGACCGTGTTCGAAGAAGCTGCCGCAATGGCTATATTGCCTCTATATAAGCAGGACAGCGAACACGCCGCTCAGCGACTGGCGGAAACAGTGCCAACCTCCGATGTACAACCTGTACAGCCAAGCGGTGAAGTTTCAGCCGATCAGGCGGTTTCGATTGACCTATCCGTTGTTAACTTCCAATATGAAGGGGAATGGAGACCGGCGCTGAGGGAGCTATCTCTGCAACTTGCAGCAGGCTCCAAAACAGCGATTGTCGGGCCGAGCGGGTCAGGCAAGTCAACGATTATTGATTTGTTACTCAAGCTGCGCGCACCAACGTCTGGCGATATACGATTAAACGATGTTTCGATGAAGGAACTGAATGAAGAGAGCATTTGGCAAGGGACGAATGTCGTGTTGCAGCAAAGCCACTTCTTCCGGGGAACCATCCGGGATAACCTGTTGCTGAATGGAGAAGATCATTCGGATGAACAACTGTCGGCTGTGCTGGATAAAGTCCAACTGCCGAATAAGTTGTTGACCGACATGGTCTATGAAAAAGGGGAGAACCTGTCGGATGGTGAGAAGCAGCGGCTGGCTCTCGCACGGGCCATGCTACGCAAAGGACGGTTATGGCTTCTGGACGAACCAACTTCTTCGTTGGATTACGTCACAGAGAAACATGTGCTCCAGCATCTTCTTGCACAAGCATCCGAAGATACATTTCTTCTGATCTGCCATCGGCTGACGGGATTGGAAGAGATGGATCGGATTGTGGTCATGGACCAAGGCAAGATCGTGGAATCAGGTTCTTTCTGTGAGCTGATGGAGCAAAAAGGCTATTTTTATGAAATGAAACAAATTGAACGACAAATGATTGGAGACGCCGGGGCGTGAGAATCTAGACTATTGAGTTGATAATACTGTCGGTTGTCGTTAATGAAGAAAATTTCAATAAATCAATTTTTATAAATCTAACTAAACCCCAAAGGATGCAGTGCATATACTCCTTGGGGTTTGTTTTGATATAATAGTTTTTTTATGTCTATGAAGGAGATGGAGATGGAGATGGGAAAGTATAAGTGGGATATTGTTTTTTATTTGGCCGTATTTTTATTTGTTGTGTACATGAAGATGAATGACCAATCTCTGTTTTGGATACTTGGGGTCGTTCTCACCGCTACTCTGATCATGTTTACCATTCGTATTTTTTATCCTCTGGGTTGGGAAACACGCATGGAGCGCGTCGAGGCTTTTCTACGCAGACAGGAGAATACCCCAAAGCTTTATATCTATTACGCTCTTGCAAACAGACTTGATGATGAATTGGAACACACAATAGAGCGCATCAGAAATGAGGACACAAATAAAAGGACCCAAGCAGTCTATAATGCAGCCTATGGCATCTATCGCAACGACTTGGTAGCTGTTCGTACTGCGGTGCAGAATATGCGTAGATCGGATTATCGTACATATTATGAAACGTATTTGCTTATGGAAGAAGGAAGAAGTGAGCAGGCGAGGGAACACTTGAAATCCATTAACAAGGTCTGGATGAGATCTTCGCTTCTTGCAGCGATCGAACTAAAAGCGGGACAACGCGAAACTGCGATTCAGCTATTACAGGAAGCAATGCATGCTGTCAGAGGTGTCCATCGTTATATGATATTTAAGGAATCAGAGAGATACTAGGGCGTGTCTCAAACGGTGAACAACAATCTTTCTTGGCATATAGTATAATTGACACGGACAAAAGCTTGTTCCACATAGGAGCAAGCTTTTATCTTTGGTATTAAAGGAAGGACAGGAAGGACAGGAAGGACAGGAAGGACAAGAGTATACAGAGGCGCTAAACTGTTCGGCATAGTGGAGAACACCCGAATTAAAATGCTCTCCAACGAGTAAGCCTATATGATGAGAATCTTAAAGACTTTAATTTACCTTTACATAACAACAGATGATTTAGCCGTTTTATTTTTCTTCGCAAGCGGCTTTTTCCTTAGTGTCCTATCATACAGATACGGTTTTCCGTGATAATCCCGTGCATGCTTTTGTTTCTGCTTTTTATGTATATCAACCTTGATCTCCAGATTGGCAACGTTATTCTGGAATTCAGAAGCAATTCGTTTGCACCATTTCAAACCACTTTCTTCAGATGCACTGAAATGAACACGTAATAGATATCCGTTCACCGTTAATTCAAACTTGTATAAATTCATGATATGTATCCTTTCCAGACGGGCATGTTATGTTACACCAAATACGATAATCTGATTATAACAGGAACGTATGTTCTGTAAAAGTCTTATTTATGATACCCGCAATTCAATAAGGTTCGCTAGACATCTTTGCAAGAGTCCGTTTAATGGTAAAATATCTAAAAATGGTTCATGTTGGGGGATACGCATGTATAAACTGATGATCGTAGATGATGAATTGCTCATGCGGGTTGGAATTCGTTCCATGCTGAATTGGGAAGAGTACAATTTCTATGTTGTTGGAGAGGCGGGAAATGGAAAAGAGGCATTAAGCCTTGCGCTTGAAGTGATGCCTGATCTAATTATTACAGATATTAAGATGCCGATTATGGATGGGCTACAGCTTATACAAGAGGCCTCCTGCGTACTGAAAACATGTAAGTATGTCATCCTGAGTAATTTTGACGAATTTCATTATGTGAAAGAGGCGCTAAAACTTGGCGCTTCAGATTACTTGATTAAAAGTGAGATCACCGAATCCTCCCTTATTGACCTCCTGAGCACTGTTGGACAGAAACTGCAAAGTGAACATGTTCACCCAACCAACACAGCCTCTATAACACAGGACTATTCCAAGAGCCTAAGATATCTAAAGGATAGTTTCTTCCAAGATATTGTAAGCGGATTCATTAGTGAGGAGGATATCGTCACCAAAGCGGAAGAACTACATTTTCGTATACGTTCGGACCAGTTGGTTGTTATTAAGTTCATCGTGAATTATTACGAGGATGCAAAGCGGAAATATGTTGAGAAGGGGGAAAAGCTGCTCCGATTTTCGATTCTTAATATTATGGAAGAGATCATTCCATCGAAGTGGGAGAAAGAGATTTTTGTTGAAAGTTCCTCTGAATATTGGGTGATCGTCAATGTACTTCCTGAGAGCCAATCTGTACACGCCGACTTGAATAAACTATGTAATAAATTGCTGTCTTCGATCAAGGATTTTATGAATCTATCGCTCACGGCTGGAGTAAGTAGAATGACTTCCGGTTTCCTTCACATCAGGAAGGCCTGCCAAGAGGCAGAAACGGCTCTACAACAGAGTTTCTTCACAGGAAGCAACCAGGTGTTGTATTACGATGATATGGTTCAATCCCCAGATCGACATGAAGTTAAGGGGGCTTTAAGCCCGCAACAAGAACGAGATTTGTTGAAGTTATGGGTAAGCAAAGACAACCAAATGGCGGAAGAGTTCCTTGAAGGAATCCAATCCAATCTGGAACAGCTACGAGCGGATGAGAATAGCATTCGCAAGCAATATATCATGGTAATGGAAACGATACATTCCCATCTATCCCGAGCTACAGAAAGAGGTGCCCCTTCTTTAACAGAAAAATCACCCTATGAAATCGTTCTAAAGGGGGAGTATTGGGAGGATATCCACCAAGATATGCTTGCTCATATTGCATATTACTTCCAAACCGATTCCCAAATCAAACAGGAAAGCACTTACACCGATCTCGCCACTGAATTGATCGACAAGTATTATGCGGAAGATATCTCACTGCAAAGTATCGCTAGCCAAATCAGTGTGAATCCGTCGTATCTCAGCCGTGTGTTCAAACAGGAACGAGGAGAGAACTTTATCACGTACTTGACCCGAGTTCGAATTGAACATGCCAAGGCGTATCTATTGAGCAGAGGAATGAGAGTGTATGAAATCGCAGAAAAGGTGGGTTACCATAATTACACGTACTTCAGTAAGATTTTCAAAAAATCGGTAGGTGTCACTCCTGAGGAATATCGAGAATTACAGCAGGGATGAATGTAATCGGTGAATAGAGGTGCAGCATATGAAGCATGTTCGGCCCTTCCGAATCAAGTACAAAATTATGGTGATCTGTATGACGGTCATTATCCTTCCGGTATTGGTGATGACAATCAATTCGTATTACTCCTCAGAGCGGTTGTTGACACAGAACTATACAACGTTGCTAAACGATCTGGCCAAACAGACGAATATTCGCATTGACGAGTTCCTCAAGGAGATTGAGAAAATTTCGTTGCTCGCCAGCAATGGCCTTAGTGACAATCTGTCTGCGACTCATGAAGGGAGTTTTCCGATCCAGGATTTCCTGCGAGAGGGTGATGAACAACATGAGATTGCCGCATACAATATTCTGATGAATTATATCATGATGAAAGATCGCGTATTCTCCATCTACCTCTACAATATGAACGGGGGGCAAGACCTTTTTGTAAGTCCACATCAACCCATTGATCCAAACTTCAAAGTAGCAAACGAATTGTGGTTTAAAAAGTTCATGCATGATAAGGATAGAACCATTACCCTCACAACACGAATTGATGAGCAATTGGAGAATAAAATACTGGCAGTGTCACACGCTCGCAAAATTCATGATGTGACTAGTGGAAAACTGCTTGGCGTGATTGTTGTCAGCATTGATATCAAATTCATTGAAATCGTCAACCGCAACTTGCAGGAAGGACTGCGCTCCAGATTCATGATCGTTGATGAGAATGATAAGATCGTATATAACGTGAACGAACGATTAATCGGGACACTGTTTCGAGATAACGTTCGTCCGCCTGAATCACTAAATGTCGTGGTGACCAGTCCCCTTAGTCAGCAAAAATGGACAACTTACTTATATATGCCTTTGGATGAGTTGACTGCTGATGGCAAAATATTGGGCCGTAATCTGGTGACGCTTGCCATTGTCATTGTTCTTTTTGCTGCCGTCATATCCATCTTTTTATCTCACGTGATCACAACTCCCATTAAAAAACTGCTACGGAATATTGCTTTAGTCGAGAAAGGTCAGTTTGAACAAGTTGAACCTATTGGCTCCAGAGATGAGATTGGACATTTATCCATTCGATTTAACAGAATGTCGCATGAATTGAAGCGGTTGGTCGAACGGATGCAGCAGGAAGAAATAGAGAAAGCCAAGGCCGAGATGCGTGCGCTCCATGACCAGATCAAGCCTCATTTTCTGTATAATACCCTTGGGTCGGTGAAATGGATTGCCTCGATGCAGCAGGCTGATAAAATCGTGGAAATGACCGATGCCTTAATCTCGATGCTCCGCTATGCAACAAAATCCGATGGAACCCTCGTAACCATTCGTGAGGAACTTGATAATATAACGAATTACGTAACGATCCAGAATGTCAGGTACTACGATTGTATTCAAATGAGATATGAGGTTGAGGATAGACTGCTGGATTATCGCATGCCCAAAATGATCCTGCAGCCGATTGTGGAGAATGCGATTTTTCATGGTCTTGCCGAACTTGAAGAAGACGGAATCATCACCATTCGAATTCAATCACAACTGGATGAAGTTGTGATCGAGGTCTGCGATAATGGTGTTGGTATGGATCATCAAACGATGCAGAATCTATTGGAAGAGAAGCCCGGTGCAAGTACGGGAACGAATGGGATTGGATTGCATAATGTGCAGCGGCGGATTCAACTTCATTTTGGTAAACCCTATGGAATACAGGTGGAGAGTAAAATGGGTGAAGGTACCATTTTCTCCATTCTGCTGCCTGCCATCCCAGAAGCCAAATAGTCATACATGCTTTCATTTATGCATCTCATAATGCGATACAGCGATCGTAAAAATAAGTTTAGATATAAACAAAGGGCTCGCAGTATGAACTGCAAGCCCTTTTGTTCACCCTTTGACGCTACCTAGCACCAAACCTTTGGTGAAATATTTCTGTAAAAACGGATACACGAGTAAAATCGGAATGGCACCCAAGAACATCTGAGCGGCGCGCCCCGTTCTGGCGTTCATCATGGACAACAGCTGCGTATAGTCTGACCCAGATTTCAGCATGATTTGCTCAAAGCTTTGCAGCAGGGTCTGAAGGTAACTTTGTAATGGATAATTGTCTGGATTGTTCATATAGATAATGCCATCGAACCACGAATTCCAGTGGGCAACGATACTGAACAAACCAACCGTAGCGAGAGCGGGCTTGAGAAGTGGGAGTAGAATACGAAGCAATACCTGTACAGGCCCAGCACCATCGATAATGGCTGATTCTTCAATCTCCTCGGGCAGCCCCCGAATGAAATTCATGAGGATAATCATGCTGAATACGGGGAGGGCCCCAGGCAGGATCAGAGACCAGATGGAATCGATCAGTCCCATTTTGACGACCACGAGATAGGTTGGAATTAGTCCTCCACTGAATAACATGGTTATTATGAAAAATCCCATATAGATATTACGCCCCATCAATTTTTGTTTGGATTTGGAGAGGGGATAAGCCGTGAGTACGATCAGAACCAGATTCACCACCGTTCCGATAACAGTTCGTTGAATGGCTACCCAGAGAGAGGAGAAAAATGATCCTCCAGTTAATGCAAATTCATAGGCTTTTGTCGTAAATTCCACAGGCCAGAACGTAACACTCCCCGCAGATACAGCTGCGCTGCTGCTGAATGAAACAGCCAGCAGGTTGATAAACGGCAGAATACATAGGAGAGAGATTAGAAGCAGTATGGTGTAGTTTAAGATAAGAAACACACGTCTGCTCATACTTTTATCATAGATCATAATGTAAGTTCCTCCTTCTTAGAAGATACGATAGCCAGCCACTCTGTAAGCCAGGATGTACGATACAGCAACGAGGACACTGGAAATGATCGATTTGAATAACCCAACAGCGGTACCAATTGAATACTGTGCTTGTTGAATTCCTAAACGGTAGACATAGGTATCAATAATATCACCGGTCTGATAGACAACAGGGGAGTAGAGATTATAGATTTGGTCAAAGCCAGCATTGAGTACGTTCCCAAGTGAAAGTACGGTCATTAAAACAATGGTTGGCATGAGTAGAGGCAACGTAATGTAGATGGTTTGTTTCCACCGTTTCGCTCCGTCGATCACCGCGGCTTCGTAAAGTCCCGGATCAATACTGGTTAGGGCTGCCAAATAAACAACCGTGCCAAACCCAAAACCTTTCCATATGTCACTCACAATCATCGTCCAAGGAAAAATAGAGGGTGTGCCAAGAAAGGAGATCGGTGCAATCCCAAATACACTTAGAAATGTATTGATAATGCCGTCGGAGCTAAGGATATCCAGCATGATGCCGGCCATAATGACCCAAGAGAGGAAGTTCGGAATGTAGACAAGGGTTTGAAATGTACGTTTGATTCCACTGTGTAGTACCTCGTTAAGCAGTAATGCAAAAATTACGGGCACGATTATACCACCGATAATCTTAAAGACAGACATGTACAATGTATTCCAGATCGTTCTTACGAAGTTCGGCTGATTAAATATGTGGGTAAAATTATCCCACCCTACCCATGGCGAGTTGAAGCCGAGACCCGGATTGTACTTCTGAAACGCAATAATAAGTCCATAGAAAGGGATGTAACAAAAGATGAAGACCAAGACCAGGCTTGGGATCAACATGAGATGGTAAGGACTCTGCTGCTTCCATTTTCTCAACATACATATTCCTCCGTTCCTTGTACGCCAAATGTAATCGCTATCAAATAAAGGGGAGAGATGACCCTCATCCCCTCTTTGTGACAAACGAGATTATTTCTTCCCGTAGGCTTCATTAACTGCCTGAGTTGCGTCATCGCCCCCGGCTGCACGCCAATTCTGGACAATAACATCGAAATAATCGATACTTTCGCTACCCATAATGATCTTGGTGAAACCTTCGGTCAGGATATCATCCAAGGTTGTGCCGTAGCTTGAAAGTATTTCTGGCGTAACACCCCATAAGGCCGTCTTTGTATAGTTCTCGCTGTCCAGTACTTTCTTGGCAAGACCATACGCATTCTTTGGAGCCCCTTGTTGCAAATAATCACCAACTGCTCCTGGGGTTGCATTCTCCATGAATTCAACACTGTTGTTATATTTTTGCCACATACCCGAAGTTGTGAGCCCACTGGTATCCTTGGATTGAAGGGCAGCTGATACCGCCTCAAATTGCTCGTAATCGGAATTCGGATTAAGTACACGGAACGCTCCAACCACATGGGCAATATCGTTGTCCAGCAAGGCGGATAACGTTTCTGTGGATTCCTTGCCATTGCCTTCATCCACAATATAAGCGTAGTCGTTCAAAATTTTGATCACTTCTTCAGGGCTCTTAAATCCCTTTTTCATAACGATATAATTGTTGTTGGCGAAGAAAATGGATTGTTTGGCTTCTTTTCCATCAACGGTAGGGATGATATAAGGGTAGAAGATAGCGTCCTTACCCAGATTGGATACTGTGTCGACACCCGGATTATAACCCCACCATTGGTAATAAGGTTGCATTCCCACTTTGCCGGCTACGATATCCGCGTTCATCGCATTAAAGTCTTTGATTGCAAATTCCGGATCAATGATGCCTCGCTTGTACCATTCTGACCACTCAGCCAGCGCATTTTTCATCTCAGGCTGCACGGAGCCGTACACGAGTTTTCCAGTGCTATCCTCCATCCACATATCCGGATGCGCATTCCATGCAATGGCGAGCAGGTTGAGGTAATCCAACGATTGGTCTACCGCTATACCATAACCACCGTGCTTTTCCATGAATTTTAGTGCGATATTTTTGATGTCTTCCACAGATTTCGGATCTTGGACTCCCAATTCTTCTTTCCAGTCGTTCCGGATCCAGATGAAGTCTGGTTGTTCAATTAATCCCCAGTGCATCTGTGGTATCCCGTATAGCTTACCGTCCTTCTTTCCAGATTCGTAACTGTCTGCATCTGCTTCCATGTAACCTTTGAGACGATCTGAAGCGTGTTGATCAAATACCTCGGAAAGGTCCATGACCATATCTGCTTCGACTAACTGTCTCAGTTGTGATGGATTAACTCTGAATACGTCAGGAAGATCGTTCGATGCGATAGCCAAATTGAGTTTTGTATCGTACTCATCGCTGACCCAGTCTGTTTTGACATTGATATTAAACTTCTCTTTGTATCGCTTAATCCATACATTGTTGGTGATATCGTCGCCCTTTGGATATTTTGCAGAAGAGTATTCTGATGTTACGGTATGAATGGTTGTTGTTCCAGCCTCGTTGGAATCCGTGTCCGTCGTTGAACCTTTATCAGCACCGTTTCCATTGCTACAGGCTGCGAGTAATAAGGTTGACATGCACACAGACAAGACTAAGGCTTTTGTTTTCTTGTTCATTTCTTTTCCCCCTTATCAGTCATATTTCAATAACGCTTACTTGAAAATATTCTAAACGAGAAAGGGGGAACGTGATATAAAGGTTATTGACGAGAACTGGTATCTTTTTTTACTTTTGAGTTGTAGCGGAGAAAAGATTAATGAGCTTTGTGCACTTTTTTTACTTTGTACTCCTTCTTTTTTTACTCATCTCTCCAAAAATTGCTTTAGATGACGATCGATAACGAGTGAATCCTCTTCGTTTGCTCCGATTCCAAAACAGTGTCCCCACTTGGACTCTATAGGTTGATACACCGCGTTTGGCATATGCTGAGCATCATACGAACTGTCTTCTGGCGTGAAAAACAAGTCACTTGATCCTGGCATAACGAGTGCAGGAGCAGTGATCTTGCTTAACGCCTGTTCGAAGTTGCCATCATCTACGGGATTATCGCTAATGTCTCCATAGATTCCTGTACGCAACATGGTAATCAAATCGTTAGCATCGAAGGGAAGAAATACCTGATCCCAGTAATCTTCTACATAAGATTTCAAGGAGTCGTAACCCTCAGATTGATACAATTTCTCCAAATAGTACGCCTGCGAGAACCCCCATGGAGCATAAGCTCTTCCCATCGCTGCGAGACCGGCAACCGGAGGGCGTTCATATCTACCATTTTTATAATTCGAATCTGCCTGTAACGCCGCGATCATTGCTTCGAATACCAACTGTGTATGGGGTCTGCTCTTAGCTGTTCCGCCAAAGGGGGCAATACGTTCGACCATCTCAGGATAACTAGTTCCCCATTGATAAACCTGCATGGCTCCCAGAGACCAGCCCACAACAAGTTTGATTTTGGAGATACCGAATTTTTGAGTGATGAGTTTTTGTTGGGCATGCACATTGTCATACATGGAGATGATAGGGAAGTTGTTCTTATCATATGGGGCAGGGGTATTACTTGGAGAAGACGATAACCCGTTACCTAACATATTGGGCACAACGATAAAATAACGACTGGGGTCCAGTGCTTTGTCCGTTCCAATTAACCATTCATTATCTGTGTGAATTCCAGCAAACCATGTTGGGACAACAATAACATTGTCCTTTGCCGCGTTTAAGTTTCCATAGGTCTTGTAAGCGATAAAGGCTTGAGGGAGCTGTTGTCCCGATTGAAGTAATGTATCTCCAAGGTTATATGTTTCATAATCGTTCATAGATTGATTCTCCTTATAAAATAGTAATAACTTGATTTCACTCTACAATACGTCTATTATCAATTCAACGAAACGTTATCGAACATATCATTCATTTATTTTGAACTTAGGAGGTACCTGACTCATGGAAATACGCCAGCTAAAAACCTTTTGGACACTTGCATCGACCTGCAGCTTTAGTCAAACTGCTGAATTATTGAGCTATGTACCGTCTACCATAACCATGCAAATCAAATCGCTGGAAGAAGAGCTCGGGGTGAAATTGCTGGATCGATTAGGCAAAAAGGTTGTGTTAACAGATGCTGGCCAACAGTTTCTGCCGTACGCCACTAAGATTTTAAACGATGTAGAGGAAGCAAAGTGCATATCTAGTCAGCACGGAGAATTGGCGGGAACGGTTGTGATCGGAGCAGACGAAGTGCTGTGTGCATATCTTCTTCCAGCCTTGTTCAAACGCTTCCGAGCGGACTATCCTGGTGTGCGGTTATTGTTCCGCCCCTTGTCTGGGCAAGAGCTCAAATCGAGTCTGAGAGAAGGGCATGCCGATGTCGTTTTTGTATTGGATGAGCCTATTAATTCTAAAGACCTTCAGTCAGAGTTATTAAAGGATGAGACCTTTCAAATGGTGGTTTCTCCCGATCATATGTTAGCATCGCGTTCCGCGTTGGTCATTGATGACTTCCACAAACAGCATTTTTTGCTTACCGAAAAGAACTGTTCGTATCGCACTCATTTTGACCAATCCATAACGAAGAAAGGTGTGGATGCTCTGACAGAGCTGGAGTTTCATAGTGTAGAAGCCATTAAACAATGTGTTGTGGCTGGTCTAGGGATCGCTTTATTACCTGAAATGGCTTTGAAGAAAGAGTTGAGAGAAGGGGAAGTGGTTGCACTGCCGTGGGATTTATCAGATGTATCCTTTTCTGCGCAAATGCTCTGGCATCGGGAAAAATGGATCTCTCCGTCCATGGCTGCTTTCATGGAGGTCGCCAAGAGTGAGTTGATTTGATTGTTCAGAATTTGTTTAGATGTATGTGTTAAAATATTCTTCATGGAGATCGTGAGGTTAAATGGAATCAACCTTCAACAACATGATACAGATATATATGGGGGATTAGCAATGGAGAGAAAGATTAGAAATTCTGCAAAAGCATTGATCATTAAAGACGGGAGAATGCTTGCAATGAAGCAGGATGATAATGATGAAGTCATCTACATTCTGCCTGGTGGGAGCCAGAATGCAGGTGAAACCCTGACGGATGCGGTGAAGCGTGAAGTTGCGGAAGAAATCGGAATAGATGTAGAACCGTTATCACTGGAATTCGTAATTGAAGGGGTATACGGTGAAGCTCTTCATCGTGTAGATTTTGTTTTTTTATGCGAGTACATAGGTTTGATAGACCAAGATAGTTCTATTCTGCCAAGTGACGAAAACCAGGTGGAATATGAATGGCTCGAAATTAAAGATATATACGAACTACCTTTATTTCCTTCAAAATTACGAAAGCAGATCATTAGATTGGTTGAGGGAGAAAAAACGGTTATGTATTTAGGAAATGAGGAAGATGACGACCTGAATAGTTAGATGTGTACACGTCGTAAACAAGCGACCGTCTTGTATTTATAAAGGAAAGGCTGTTTCAAAGGACATAATGGTCCAGTGAAATAGCCTTTTTGTCGTTGAACAAAGTGTACAGAGCGATTCAAAATGAACATCTATGCTAAGGGGTTACATTAGGCCAGGAGTTATATATCTTGTTGCTTCACGCCTGCTTTCATATTTTTCTGACCCCACATTACCATGGATTCAATTAAAGGAACCAATTCCTTGCCTGATTCTGTGAGCGAATACTCCACTCTCGGTGGCACCTCGTTATATTGCTCCCGATGCACGATGCCGGAATGAATCAAATCCTTCAAACAGTTCGTTAACATCGTTCCGGTAATGCCAGGCAGTCTTCTTTTTAATTCATTGTAACGTATACAGTCATTTTCACTGAGGATTGCCAGAATCGGAAGATTCCACTTGCCTCCAATGACCTGAAATGCATAAGTCGCTGGACATAACTGATCAAAATTAAACTCGTATTTCACTTGATACCCTCCAATAGTATACTTTTTGATACTAAGTCAGAAAAAGAATCGTACTTGTTCAGAAGATTGTAGACATTATAATCAAACTAACACAAGAAAATCAATTCATAAGACAATATAAAGGCGGGATAACGTGAGTAACGAATCTATGATGTGTGATCTGGAAACAGGCGTATGTGGTGTGAACGAAGAAGAGGCGATGCAAGAAATCAATCTGAATCATGTTGAGAAAAGGATAACTCTATATTACGCAACAGATCCGATCTGCTCTCACTGCTGGGCGCTTGAGCCTGTGCTTCATCGGTTTATTGAGGAATACGGCCATTATTTTACGCTGCAAATCAAAATGGGTGGGCTACTGGCTAACTGGAATGGTTTCTCGGATGGTGCTAACGGGATTCAGAAACCTTCGGACGTTGCAGCGCATTGGAAGGAAGTGGGTGAGCATTCACGCATGCCCATCGACGGTTCCTTATGGCATGATAATCCAATACTTTCTTCCTATCCGCCATCTCGCGTATTTAAGGTCATTCAGAGTACACACTCTGGTAAAGAGCAGGACTTTTTAAGACGTGCGCGTGAAGCCGTGTTTGCATTTAATCGAAATATTGGAGAAGATGATGTGCTGACGGATATCGTCAATCAACTGGGCTTGAATGGAAAAGAAGTGGTTGAGGCGGCTGCACAGCAATCTGCACAAGATTTATTAGAGGAAGACTTTGAGATTGTCGCTAGTTTGGGAGTTAGAGGTTTCCCATCTATTATCATTGTGAATGAAGAGAACCAGGGTATAAAAATTGTCGGAGCCCGTTCTCTTGAAACATATGTGCAAGCACTTCAGCAGGTGCTTGGTGGTGATCTGAAACCCAAACAGATAAACTCGTTGGAGCAGAAAATTAATGAGGGACACCTTCTTTTTTCTAAAGAAATTGAGGTCTTGTACAGTATCGAAAAGAGTGATATTGAATCATATGTGAAATCTGAATTGGCAGAGCACACATATCGTATGGGTCATATTTTGAATGAGATATATATTGAGCATATCTGAGACAGGAGCCATGTCAGAATCTTCCTGCTTTCGGCACACGGATGTGTTATTCGCACAGGCAAGTCGTCCACCCATTGCGTAGACTGAAGTAGATCAAGTCAAGTGAGGTGAATTCCATGGCTAAAACCAATGAAATACACGTCCGGGTGAAACGGCTCAAGGATCGCCCAGTCTGCGTGACTCTTCATAATGGCGAGACGTACGTCGGGTACATCTCTGGTGTTAACAGCGAAGGCGTAGTGCTTACCGGGGGCGGAAAGCTTACTCAGACCGCAATCACAGCACCCTCATCTGAAGGCAGTGCTCGCAAAACCAAGCCTAAAGCAGGGGCTACGAGAAAAACAGCATCCTCTCGAAACCGTAAACGGGTGAACAGCACACGTAAGTCGCAAGTACGATCCCGGTCGATGTCTCGCTCAACGTCTAGGCAAGCCCAGGTATCATCTTTCATGCCTATGCTAGGCTCACTGTTAGGTGGCTTTGGCGGTGCAGGGTCGATTGGAGGTATGTTAGGCGGTGGCATGCGGTTGTTTGGCATGATCCAGCGGTTTACACCTGTGGTCAAAATGGGGTATGGCATGATTAAGCAGATTCAGCCATTTATGGGGGCAGTTCAAGGGCTGATGACTCCAGCAAGCCAAGCAGCTCAGGCTGAAACCGAAGTTGAAGAGGAAGCACAACAAGGATAATACTTGAAATGAAAATCGTGAATTAGAACACAACCTTCGTTGCATTTGGGAAGGAAGCATTGCTAGTGTGTTGGGTGATTTGATCTCTTTCTGATCTGTTCTGTTCCTTATCTTCTTCTCTGTTCTGTTTCAGCTTCTTCGCTAGATGCTTCACTGCAAGCTGCTCTCCGTACGCCAAACGGAGGGTGGCTTATTTGCTTATGCTGTAAATGGGGTTCGAACCAGCTCGATTTAGCATGCTTGCTTAGCGCTAACGAACCTCAGAAACCGTATTCGAGTCAATATCAAGCCATTAAAATTCTAACGAATATGACAAACCCTATTCGCTGCAAAATGTAAGATATAGTGTGAAAAAGGGGCTGATTCTGCAGCATAACTTCTCCTGTGTTCGTTAGAATTAATATCCGCCCGAATGGGTTAAATAACACTCCCTGTGTTCGTTAAATTCGTTCGTTGCGAGGAATAAAAACTGAGGTTTCAAATACGCGTCTAACATCTAACTTTGATACCATGTAGTTCGGTAAACTACCCTCATACAGCAAAAAGCACCGCGCGCAGGGAGCTGCACGCGGTGCGGAAAACAATGCTGATGTTGCAGAGTAAGAGAGAATTCTATCCCGCTCTTATTATTTATTATGCCTGTTTGGTTTTGAGGCGAATCACGTTCCATGATGCTTTGTTCAAGACTGCTTGCACTTTACCCTGGTCAACCGTTGTATATCCGCCGTTGTGAGGAACAACGTTACGTGGGTTTTCTTTGGTATTGGTGGCTTTCAAGTCGTTGTTCTCCAATACGATATGCTCCACAAATGTCGTTTCTCCGAAGGAACGCAGATCCACATTCAGTTCCAACTTCTCATCCAGATGTCTGTTCACCGCAAAGATTGTGATCGTGCCGTTTTCTTCATCATGCACACTGATCGCTTCGAGATAAGGCACATCTGTAAAGTCTTTGGAATCATATTTAGGTGAAGAGGTAATGGATCGCAACACCGTACCACGACCGAAGTTGGATGCGTGCATGAATGGGAAATACGTCGTCTGGAACCAGATTGCTCCGTTATTTTCCGTCATGATTGGTGCAATGGTGTTAATCAACTGAGCAAGGCAAGCCATTTTTACACGGTCGGCGTGCTTGAGTATGGTAATCAGATAACAGCCCACGGCCAGTGCATCTTCATGTGTATACACATCTTCAAACTCTGGAGGCGCAATCTGCCAGCGTTCTTCCATACGGCTTGTGCCGATGGATTTCCAGACATTCCATTCATCCAGAGACAGCATTAATTTCTTTTTGCTGCGTTTCTTGGCTTGTACAAAATCACAGATTGAAGCCACACTATCAATAAATTGATCCAGATCCAGCGATGTCGCCAGGAAGTCATACGTGTTGTCTTTATTATTGTTGTAATACTGATGCAGGGACAAGTAGTCCACATTTTCATAGGTGAGATCCAGCACGGTTGCTTCCCAATCTGCAAATGTACTCATGTCACGGCTGGAACTTCCGCAAGCCACAAGCTCAATTTCCGGGTCTACCCATTTCATCGCTTTAGCGGTCTCATTGGCAATACGGCCATATTCATATGCAGTCATTGCACCAATCTGCCAAGGGCCGTCCATTTCGTTGCCTAGACACCAGGTTTTGAATTTATGCGGGTCCTTGTAACCGTGAGAGATACGCAGATCACTCCAGTATGTGCCAGATGGGTGGTTGCAGTATTCGATCAGGTTTCTGGCCGCATCAATGCCGCGAGTACCCAGGTTTACAGCCATCATGACTTCGGTTCCAACCAGTTTGGCCCAATCTGCAAATTCGTTTGTTCCTACCGCATTTGTTTCAATCGTCCACCAAGCGAGTTCAAGTCTGCGTTTACGCTCCGCTACCGGACCAACGCCGTCCTCCCAATTGTAACCGGATACGAAATTGCCGCCCGGATAACGAACAATTGGCACATTCAAAGCTTTAATCGCTTCAATGGCATCCTGACGGAAACCTTGAGCATCTGCCGTGGGATGACCTGGATCATAAATTCCGCCGTATACGGCCCGTCCCAGATGTTCTATAAATGAACCATAGACACGCGGATCTACTTCAGCAATCTGAAAATCTTTATCGATAAGCATTTTGGATGTAAGCAATGGGAAAACCTCCATAGAATTAATTTTAGGTGTGTAATAAACTTTATTTCAAGATGAGTTCGCATAAAAGCAAAATCAACAGATTGATTTGTTATCTAATGTGTATCATAATGCTATTATGTTGAGCAAGTTTATTTCGCAGGGTTCGCTAAATAACGAATTCTAAATCAATAATATATGGATTCTATAGAGATAGGGAAGTGAAGTTCATGATGCTTGGCACGGATGCCACATCCTTGATCATATATGAGGCGCTCGCCAGCGAGGCCCGTTTAAATATCGTTCGCTTATTATTGCAAAACAGGGAAATGCATATCAATGCGCTTGCCAAAGAGCTGTATCTGAGCAAAGCCATCGTTAGTACACATGTGAGCAAATTGCAGAAAGCGGGCATCGTAGGCAGCCGCATGAAGCGTGAGAACGGTGGAACGTATAAATACTGCTTTATTCTGCAAGAATTTATGACTATCAATCTCTCCCCTGAACCAGTTGATGCTCCTTATCATGAAGTCTCTATTCCGGTAGGTCAATATACAGATTATGAAGCATGGCCGACCTGCGGGATTGCGACAACTACGCAGATGATTGGACAGTACGACACGCCTGCCTGCTTTATGGACCCGGATCGGGTCAATGCAGGTATTCTTTGGTTTGCACAAGGTTTTCTGGAATATAAGATCCCCAATTATCTGAATACAGAACAGCATCTCCAGGAAATTGAAATTTCACTCGAACTCAGTTCGGAAGCACCCCAAGTTAATGAAAACTGGCCTTCTGACATCCGTTTTTCCCTTAATGGTCATCACCTCGGAACCTGGACAAGCCCAGGGGATTTTGGAGATCGGAAGGGCAAACATACACCGTTATGGTGGAAATTGGACGTCAACCAGTATGGTGTACTGAAGGTGCTGCGTATTAACGGAGAAGGGACGTTTATGGATAGCCAGCGCATCTCAGATGTGCGTATCCATGATCTGGAGCTGGATTCATCCACTTACTGGACGTTTGGATTAAGACCGGAAGAAGGGGTGCCCGGTCGAGGCGGACTTACGTTGTTCGGGAAAGGGTTTGGCAACTACGATCAGGACATTTTGATACGGTACTATTACGAGGCTGCTGAGTTATAAATTTGGCTAGTAAAATGTGGAATATTAGGATAAGATGTAACCATCTGAACAAAAAGGAGCGTTTTTAAATGTCTAACAAGGTGATTTTGCTTTAGGTTCACAGAAGGATATTTGCATTACAGAGATTCCTTTTGTGGACATTGCACTGCGGGAAACCGTCCAAACAATGTTTACTGGAGGAGATTATTATTAATTTTAACGAAGCTGTTAACATCAGCAATACACATGTACTGACGCTGGTACCCGAGTTGTTTCATCTGGAGGGTTACAATATTCAGCTTATTCCGCCTCATGAGGGTGGACGTAATGTCGTTTACACTTGCGAGCAAGAGGGGCGTGAATCGCTAATTCTACGGGTGTCTTTTTTGCCTGACAGAAAGCGGGAAGATTACATTGCCGAACTGGAGTATGTCCGGTATCTGTTTGAGCACGGTGCAAGTGTCTCGAATGTAGTTAGCTCGAAAAAGGGTCATCTGTTAGAAGAGATCACTTATAATGAGCATACGTTCTTTATCTGTATGTTTGTAAAAGCCAAGGGGAAGTTGCTGGTAGAAAACCATTATCAGTACCGTGAAGGGGTCCCACTTAGCGAATACTATTATAATAGCGGAAAAGTTCTGGGCAGGATGCATCAACTATCGAAAGGGTACACTCCCGTCCATCGCCGGCATCATTTGATTGACAATTACAGCGGTGAATATATTGATAACCTGGTACCTGAATCATTCCCTCTGCTTAAGGAGAAGATGGTTGAGCTCCTGAATACCTTACAAGGTTTGGATACAAACCAAGAGACATTCGGCATGATCCATTTTGATTATAACGATGGAAATTACTCGATCGATTTTGATACCGGTGAGATCACCGTGTATGATTTTGATAATTCATGCTTCGGTTGGTATATGTATGATTTGGCTGATCTATGGTCACATGGTATGGGCTGGATACAATTTGAGCCGGATGCGGATAAACGCAAACAGTTCATGGATGACTATTTCCAAACCGCCCTCGCTGGATATACTTCCGAAACCAAGATCGAAGATTCGATGCTGGAGAAGCTGCCTTTATTTATTCAAGTCACTCTCTTGGAGAATATTCTAGGTCAATTTGAGGAAATGCAGCGTGCTGGCGAAGAACCGGAAGCTAACGAAGAACTGTTGTATCTCATTAAATGTCTGGAAGAGGATATACCGTATAAAGGATTTTTCCATGAGATGTATTCCACTGAAGCTCCTTTTGAGTACGAGGGACGCTGAAGGGACCTGTACGTAAACTAAACCCTGAATAACCAAGGATTCATCAAGTGCGGAGGCAGCCGGATCGACCGGTTGCCTCTTTGTTTGTCTGCGGTATGTTATTCAAATTTGGAAGGGGGCACGTTGTAGAATTTTTTGAATGCTTTGGAGAACGTAAAGGGATCGGGATAACCCAGAAATCCGGCAATTTGCTGGATCGTATATTTTTTCTCGTACAGATAGTCTCTGGCCCGGTTCATTTTGATCTGATTGATATACTGCCCCGGTGTAATACCGAGAATTTTTTTGAACAAAGAAATAAAATATTTCTCAGAGACGCCAGCAATGTCTGCAAGTTCGTTAACTCGGATGGCACGATGCAGATTCGCATCCACGTATGGGAAGACATTTTGCAGAACTTCCAGACTTCCTTCGATCTTCTTCGGTTTTCGGTCTTTCAGAAACTCACCGTGATACAGGCCTTGCCCGTGTAATTCTAAAATTTTGGCGATGACGAGAAGTAGAGAGGCTTTCAAATAAAGTGGACTGGCGGAAGCGCCGCCACTCTGCTTGAATCTTCGATAGGACGAGGTGAATAGCGTTGATTCCTCTTGAATCAGATTGCCAGGTACGATGCCCGGGAGCTGAAACTCGCCGAGAATTCGCTTTTGCTCAGCGATGCTGAAATCAAAGTGCATGTATACGAATCGGCACATCTCTCCGGTCGTGGAAGCAATATAGGGCATATCCGGATAAAAAAACACCACGTCACCCGGGCCTGCGATATGCTCGATTCCATCGATGGTAATCTGGACGGAGCCTGCTGTAATGAACCACAGATCATAATCGGAATGAGCCTTGTGCTCCGTCCAATTACTGTCGTGCGTTTGTTCCAAATAAGAGCTCATGCGAAGTGTGATATACTCCGAAAGTTCGTCGATTATACTCATATTTACAGTTCCTGTGTGCATCTAATCCAACCTAATCCTCTCGACTTTATGACATCCTTTATATTTTACTATCATAACAAAGGATTTATCTCTTGTTAACTATCGTACGATATGACATGTTTTGAAAACTATCACACATTCCGATTCCAGCTCACTCACCTATAATGAACTTATATCGTTAAGAGGAGGGGTTATTGATGAATGCTACAAGTACACAACATCCAAAGGTAGTTGTTATTGGGGCGGGTAGCCTGTTTTTTGGTCGTCAGTCCATCTGGCAGATGGTACACTCCCCATATTTGAATCAGGGAACGCTGGCTTTGGTGGATACGAACGAGGAACGGCTCTCAAAAATGGTAAAACTAGCGGAAATGGTCGCCAAGGAGAACAACGTATCCCTAAAGATTGAGGGCTCGGTGGACCGAAGACAGGTGCTTCCTGGAGCCGATTTCGTTGTACTCAGCTTTGCGGAAGAATCGGTGAAATATCGGGGCATCGACTGCCAGGTTTCTCTAAAGTATGGGATTCGCATGTGTTCCGGTGATACGATTGGCCCGGGCGGGATCTTTCGCGCGATGCGGGAACTGCCGGTTATTATGGAATGCGCCAAAGACATAGAGGAGCTGTGTCCAGATGCGTGGGTGATCAATTATATTAACCCGTCTACCGTTCATGGCATCGCATTACATCTATATGCTCCGAAGCTTAAATCGTTTGCGCTGTGCGATAGTCATCATATGCCGCATAAGAAAGCCTATTATGCCGTACGAGCCGGAATCATCGAAAATACAAGCCAGTTTACCGCAGGAATAGACCAGAAATTCGATTTTCGTATCGCGGGTGTTAATCATTTCACTTGGCTGCTCAAAGCCGAGTATGAAGGAAACAATGTGATGCCCACAATCGCAGAAGCCATGCGCAAGATGGCAGGTGATGAAAATAACGGAGGTGATCGCGGCGCAAAGGCTCTGTATAACGATACAATTACCTATGAACTATATGATATTTTCGGAATCATTCCCACTTGTACAGCGCATACAAAAGAATACGTTCGGTATTGGCAGGGTCTTGGCAAAACTGCGGACACCATCCCGCCATTATCGATCTGGGAGACAGAGGACAGATATGAGCGTCATGATGAAATGTGGCGTCAGGTGGATGACTTTCTTGCAGGGAACATCCCGATTGCCGATTATATGAGCACCTTCGGACCAGATCATGCGACTGACATCATCGAGAATATGGTCGGTAACTTGGGCAAAAAGTTCTTCATCAATACGCTCAATCAAGGCTCCGTAACCAATATGAATAACGATTCGTTTCTGGAACTCCTGTGCGATGTAGATATGGATGGAGCGAAGCCACTCCATGTAGGCGAGATGCCACGCGGAATTAGAGGTATGCAAGAACTTGTACTGGATACGCATGAGCTTACAGTTGAAGCTGTGCTGGAACAGAGCTACGAGAAGCTGAGAAGGGCGATGCTCACTGACCCGCTCGTGAATTCCATCAGTGACGCAGACAAGATCATCCATGAATTGTTGGAACTGGAGCGTAAGATGATTCCGGACGTTTGGTACAAGGATAGACTGCAGTATAGCTAAGAACGATAACGATCAAGGACCACATCGGTTCCTTCAAAGGGACTAACGTGGTCTTTGTTTTTATCGTTTGTCATGTATCAAGAAATCCTACTCCACTTTAAACAATCCAGCATGGTCTTCATAGTACGAAGTAATAAAATCACGAAATTCTCCAACAGCAGGAGATAACCATTTTTGTTTGACCCAGGATAGGCTAATGGGATATATGGCTGAATCATCAGCAATTTTTACATAACGTAACCCCAGTGCTCTACATACGGAGATCGGAATTAATGCAACACCTTGATTAAGGCTGATAATTTCAAGCAGGGTATGAGAATCGACCTCAAATGCATGATTGGGAAGGAAACCTGCTTTTTCACAGAGCATAGTTGTAAAGCGGCTGTACTCCTTATTATCGGCAAGGGAAATAAAGGGCTCATTTGCAACAACACTTAATGAAATGCTTGTTTCTCCGCCGTATGCATGATCCGTGGGCACAACAAGAACAATGTCTTCCTCAACAAGAACAACACTCTCAATCTCCTCATCCTGAATCGGATGCCCCGTAATGCCCAGATGCATGTCACCTTTCTTCAAACCTGTAATAATTTCACTGCGGGTCCCAATACCCTGATGAAGCTTGGTTTCAGGGGAACCGTTGATATAGTCACTAATGAGACCTGTGAGGAACCGAGTATTCGTAATCGAGATCCTGATTGTATTGGAAATTTGCTGTTCCTCCGCTTTAATCTCCATTTCTGCATTTTCAATTTCAATAAAAATCCTGTTCACATGTTTCAATAAAATTTCACCTGAGGAATTCAATTGAATGTTTCGTCCTCTCCTGTGGAATAAGGGGGTACCCAGTTCATCCTCAAGTCTTTTAATCGTTAAGCTTAGGGAAGGTTGAGCAATATTCAATTGGGCAGCTGCCTTGGAGATATGTTCAGTATAGGCAACGGTCTGAAAGTATTTGAGCTGAAGCAATTCCATTTATCTGCACTCCTTATTTATTCTGATAAATATATATAGTACTTATTATGTATTATATTAAATTTAAATATTGATGTAGAATTTTTTTATGAGATACAGATCAAATTTTAAATAACAAAAACCTGACTATATAAGTTGAACTAATCATTTACACAATAACGGAGAGGACAGAAAAAACCTGAAAAAGCGAAGCGTTCTCCTAAAAGCTTTCTGAAAGAAAGCTGCATCGGAAGCATAAGCTATCAACGGATTTTCACCTTTAGAAAAGGGAATCGAAAAATCTGGGGATAACAGCGATTGGAAGGTTGTTCTGTCATCGTAGTGTCAGTGTAAATAATCTTTAATTCAACTTATATAGAACCAAAACATAAGGTAGGTGTCTTTGATGAAAATCGATGTGAATAACATAGCTAAAAATCTGAATACACCCCTAACAGCTCCGGCATATCCAATGCCACCGTACAAATTCGTGAATCGTGAATATTTGAATATTATTTACCGGACCGATGAAAAAGCGTTGCGGGCAGCCGTACCAGAGCCTCTGGCAATTACGGAACCTTTGGTTAAATTCGAAGTGATGTGGATGCCAGATGTTTCTGGACTGGGTGCATATACAGAAGCTGGACAAGTCATTCCTGTGCAATTCAATGGGGAGGAAGGCGATTATGTGCATTCGATGTACGTAGACAATTTCCCCGCGATTGCGAGTGGTCGAGAGCTCACGGCCTATCCGAAAAAGCTGGGCGCACCCAAGTTGTATACCGATTCGGATACACTTGTTGGCACACTTGATTATGGAACGCTGCGTGTAGCCACGGCAACGATGGGCTATAAACATGTGGAGTTGGATAAAGAGTTCGCGAAACGTGAAATATGCCGACCTAATTTTATGATTAAGATTGCTACCGACTATACCGGGAATTTAAGAATATGTGATCTGATCCGTACTCAAATTACGGACATCGAAGTGAAGGAGGCCTGGACAGGACCTGCCCGGCTTCAACTGTTCGAACATGCGTTGGCACCTCTTGCAGATCTGCCTGTGCTGGAAGTGTTGTCCGCTTCTCATATCCTTACCAACCTAACCTTAAACGCAGCACAACCTGTATATAACTACCTGGAAGAGAAATAAGGAGGAAAAATAAAATGAGAATTGCAATTGTAGGAGCAGGATCTTTGGGAACCATCGTGGGTGCATACCTTGCGGATGGTGGACTTGACGTTGAGTTAATTGATGCATATCAAGAACATGTAGATGCTTTAAATCAGACGGGTGCTAAAGTGACGGGTACCACAGAGTTTCAGGCCAAAGTAAAAGCAATTACTCCTGATCAGAAATCAGGACAGTATGACCTTGTTTTACTTTTAACCAAACAACTCTACAACGATTCCATTCTTCAGGAATTACTTCCATTCTTGAAAGAAGAAAGTATGGTGTGTTCGTTGCAGAACGGGATTCCGGAAGAAAAAGTGGCGTCCATTGTGGGTGAAAAACGTGTCATTGCTGGCTCCGTTGAATTCGGCGCTACGTTCATTGAACCAGGTGTATCAAGTCTGACTACCGAGTACACTCAATTTAAGCAGTATGCTTTTCAGATTGGCGAATTAAATGGTGAAATTACCGAACGAATTCAACGCGTAAAATCGGTGTTGGACCTTGTGGGTGGAACTCATATTTCCGATAACCTGGTTGGAACCAAATGGTCCAAATTGCTGATCAACAATGCATTTAGTGGTTTATCGGCTGCATTGAATGGGGAATACGGAGACATTATCGATCATGAAGCCGGCATTGTGAGTGCAGCTCATATTGCGGACGAGACGATTAAAGTTGCTCGCGCCAATGGGGTTACCTTGGTTAAAATGAATGGATTCGACATCGCTTCACTCGAACTGAACAGCGAAGAAGATATCCCTGAACGGGTGAAAACATTACGTTACGTGATGGAGCCCTCCAGACTGCTCAAAGCAAGCATGCTTCAAGATCTAGAGAAAAACCGCAAAACGGAGATTGATTATATTAACGGGGTTGTTTCAATCAGGGCAGAAGGTACCGGAATTGCGACACCTTATAATGATTTAGTTGTAAAACTGGTCAAATCTGCTGAAGAAACTCTTACCGTTCCTGATTTTGACACGAACATAAAAGTTTTTGAAGAACTATTACGTGCACAATAATAAATTCAATTATTTCAACTGAAAGTCGCTAATATAGCGGCTTTTTTGTTGTATCAGTAAATCTAGTCAGGCTTGATTTTGCGACAGATAGAGTATTCTTCGTGATTTTTGTTCCCTAATATTATACAAAAAGAGGAATTAAATTTGATATAATATAGATTTGCTGGTTATTTTTCTATTCGAAGGAGATACATATGAGTAAATCTTGGGGGGAATTCGGGTTTTATTTGGTTGTATGGGACATACATTATTTATGTTCTTGCAAACAGACTTGATGATGAGGTAGAACTAGTTATGGAGCAAATTATGCAGAAATATAAGCGAAGAACAACACAAGCACAGTTCAAGGCAGCTTACGGATTATATCGCAAGGATATGTTTGCCATTCGGCAAGCTGTACCTCATATCGGCTTATCGGACTACCGTACATATTACGAAACCATTCTACTCTTGGAAGACGGGAAAAGTGAAGATGCGCGTGAAAGACTTCAATCCATTAAAAAACAGTGGATGCGATCAACATTGCTCGTGTATTGAACTCAAAGCAGAAAACCGCGATACCGCTATTCAGCACGCGCATGAAGCACTTAACTCTTCCAGAGGTGTTAATCGTTATGTTTTATATAAGGGATATGAAAGAGTATTACCAGAGGTAGTTGGACACATATCGTAAGATGGTGAAAATCTTTCGAAAAAATAAACCGTGCTTCACGGTTTATTTTTTTTCATTTGCTAGCAGAGGTGTGAGTCCATCCTTAGCAAAAATAGAGGGTAGAATCGTCAATAACCTCTCACGGGTAAGGGGATCATCGTAGTTCCAGCCAGCTTCTACTATATGTACTTTACTGGGTAACAACATGCCAACCAAACTTTGGAGCGGAGAAGGTATATTTACATTCATCTCCTCCTGAGGTACCATCACGAAGTTTCGATCTCCACCGTATTGTGTGATTTTATTGTGATCGATTTGTATCCAAGGTCTGCCATTAATGATCAGTTGATTTACGGATTCGGTGGGTCGAAAGCCAAGTGATTCATACAGGGTAGCGGCAAATCCCGTCTGTCCCATAACATATATGTTCTTACCCAGCACCAGATAGACAGTTGCTTGTTCTCCTGCAATATAATCATCCGCCAATTGTCGCCGGATCCTCCTGACACTTTCCTCATAGCGGTCGATCCACTGTTCAGCCGTTCTGCTTCGACCGAAAAGATCCGCAATATAACGAAGACGCTCAAAAGTGCTGGTTGATTCGCGATAGACGATGGTAGGGGCAATGGCATCCAGTCGAGGTAACTGCTGCTCACTATAGTTGCCTAGCAGGATAAGATCAGGCTTCAGCAGGGAGACTTGTTCCGGTGCGGCTTGCAGTCCAATGTCAGGGATCTGAAGCAGTTTGTTCCGATATATGACTTGTGATTTCATTGTAGTTATACCCGCACCGACTGGACGGATACCGATAGCAAGCAACTCACCAAGGGTGTTGGTACCTGTGGCCACGATTCGTATAGCCGCATCAGGGAGCGAAATCTGCCTGCCGAGGGAATCGGTGATCGTTCTTTGCCTGGTATTTCTTTGTATATTGGCGTATTCCCGTGGAGGGTGTCCTGTGAGCTGATGAAAGCGCCGACTGAAATAATACTCATCCTTAAAACCGACTTGTCTGGATATTTCACGCAAGGTATCGCTAGAACTGGACAATAGCTTTTTGGCATGCTTGACTCTAAGCTCTGCCAGGTAATCGGTTGGTTTCTTACCAGTCATCACCTTAAACAATTTGCTATATTGCCATCGAACCATGCCGGCCATTTCCGCCAAAAGCTCTACGGTCAGATCTTCGTTGTAGTGCTGCTCCATATAGCTGAGTGTACGCTGTACCGCTTGATCATTTTGCACTGGCGGAGCAGCGCTTTCTAGCTGAGCCATCAGGCTAAGTATCAGTTGCAGCCGGGCCTGAGTAACTGCTGATTTTGAATGATGCGTAGGCGTGAATTTCTTCTCCTGCAACCGATTTTGCTTGTTGGATTGCAAAGGCAGCGGAGAAATCCAGTCCTCTCCTGCCAACGCCAATTTTATAGTAGAAAGAGACAGCCTGTAAGGAAAGCCCAGAATAAGAGGAGGGCAAGCCGGGAGCAGATTCGACTTATCCACCTGAAAAGCAAGAAAGGTAAACCGAGCTACATGCGCTTGCTCTTTTATCGTTTTGAGAATGTAGGATTGCTGAGTAGGGAGCAGAATACAACTGCCTTGGCTCAGATCTTGGGAGATGTTGTTTGTTAACACCCGAATTCCATGATCCAGAGCAATAAGCAATGTATATTCATTGGCAGCGTTGCTCTTGATTGACGGATTATGATGATTGGTTTCCTGCAGTGGTGTGAGCTGAAGCAGATCATGCTGCTGCAGTTGGATGTATAGGGAAGCCATTTGCATTCTGGAGCACTCCGATCTAGTGATAATAATTCTCAATTACTAGTTTACCACATTTTACACGTTAGAGAATGTTTCGTTGCAGACCTTATTACACGTAGCAGAAGTTTACAAAATCCAAAAATCCCCCATAACCCAAAGGGGTTGGAGGATTTTTGACGTTATCTATGCGATATTATTGATTCATCCATTTCGGTAGTTCATCAAGCAATTGCTCCAGTGCCAGCAGGTTGTCGGTATTCCAATCGGCTGATGCTGTGTAAACGTGTCCTTGCTGAACGGCCGGCAATGTTTTCCATAGTGTGCTCTGTAACAACCGATCAGATTCAGCTCGACTTTCGTCATTATCCAGCGTTAGGACAAAGAGATGATCTCCTGCATAGTCCGGCATTAGTTCTTCCGAAAGTTCGACGAATGTTAGCTCCTTGTCGATAATGTTTTGCTGAATTGCTGGTGGAATTGCAAATCCGTGCTCTTGATACAAGACTACACCCAATGAACGATTGCCCATCACATAGAGCTGTTTACCCAACTGCAAGAAGATGGTCGCTGTCTCGCCCTCTGCCACATTCAGCTTGTCCCACATCGCTTCCGCTTTTGTATCAAATCTGCTGATCCATTGCTCCGCCTCATCCTGTTTGCCAAAAATGTTGCCAAGTTCGCGTACGCGTTCCGTAAATGGTAACGCCGAGTTGAACGGAATGGTAGGCGCAATCTTCGAAAAAGCGGTGTTTCGGTCAGCATCTTGGTTATAACCATTCAAAATCAAGGCAGGCTGCAAGGCTGTTATTGCCTCCAAATCACCAGGATTTCCGACATCATCAATACCTTCTAATCGGTCTACAATATAGCTTTCGGAAGCATGAATCAGATTGGCTCCAACGACGGAAATATCCATGGCCAGGAGATCTCCAAGTGTTGAACCAAGATAGATCACCCGTTGCGGCTGAGTGGGTATTTCAATCACTTCGCCTGTTTGGGTTGTATAGCTTTTTGTCGTTTGTTCGTTGGTCTTCACAGCTTCTTGTGAAGGGGCGCTTTCAGAACGGCTGCATGCTGCAAGGACGGATAGAAGAAGGAAGCATGCTCCCCATATGAATAGGTGTTTCTTAATTGTACTGTTCATCATTGTTTCCCCCTGAGTTCTCTTTTTCTCATTGATAACCATTATCAATTACAACGTAATTATAGGTGCCTTTTCAGCGGCTTACAATGAAAAAAACGCAGTGAATTTATTTGTACAAATGTCAATGCGTGCATCTATTTGTTCGTTGCTTTGTTTTCAATCCGCAGGTGTGTTGTCATCGGAGTATGCGTGATCAAAAACAGCTTGCTGTATAAGGAATTAATAACCTTTGGATAATAATGACATTGACAACTGTAGGTTTTTCCAAAATAATAGTATGTAATTGAATACTGGTACCTTTAATTCAGTCCAGAGAGGCTGGCAAGGGCAGCGGATTTCATAATCACGCGAGAATCAGGGCTTATCCCGTCATGGGATGCTCTGTGTCTTCGCGCGGATTATGATGCAAAAAGAGGCTACTTGTCAGTGTATAACTTGACGAGTAGCCTCTTTTTTCTGCTTTTTTTGGTATCAGATACACTTTACGTTGGGGGTATTCTGATGAGCAAACAAGATCAAGAGTTTTCATGGCAAGCTGTGCCGAAATCGCAAAGAAACCACTTTTGGAAGACGTTATCCGTCATGCTCGGTTTCACATTTTTCTCAGCAAGCATGCTGGCAGGAGGCACGTTGGGCGTAAGCTTGACGTTCATGGAGTTTATTGGCATCGTGCTTGCAGGCAATCTGGTGCTCGGTATCTATACAGGGGCACTGGCACATATCGCCGCCAAAACGGGCCTGTCCACACATCTGCTCGCTAAATATGCGTTCGGCGCAAAAGGGTCGTATCTGCCTTCATTCCTGCTAGGCTTCACACAAGTCGGATGGTTCGGAGTAGGCGTAGCCATGTTCGCGATTCCAGTCGCCAAAGCCATGGATTGGAACGTGTACCTGTTGATTATCGTGTTCGGACTTGCCATGACAGCATCAGCCATTTTCGGCATGAAGTCACTTGTCATTCTCGGATATATCGCGGTTCCTGCGATTGCCATTCTCGGTGGTTACTCCATGTTCGAAGGTGCAGGTTCGCTGGGTGGTCTGCAAGGGTTGCTTGATTACACGCCGACTCAGTCGCTTACCGCGGCGGCAGCATTAACGATCTGTATTGGATCATTCATAAGCGGCGGAACGCTGACACCCGATTTTGCCCGGTTTTCCCGGACATCAAAACAGGCAGTTACTGCAACAGTGATTGCATTCTTCCTGGGTAACTCACTCATGTTTCTGTTTGGTGCAGTTGGCGCAATGGCCTATAACCTGGCTGATATCTCGGAGGTCATGTTCCTGCAAGGATTGATCTTCCCGGCAATCATCGTTCTGGGCCTGAATATCTGGACCACCAACGATAATGCACTGTACGCTTCGGGTCTTGGTTTTGCGAACATCACCAAAATCTCAAAGAAATTCTTCGTTGTCGTAAACGGTATCGTGGGTACCGTATTCGCCATGTGGATGTACAACAACTTCGTCAGTTTTCTGAACGTACTGGGCGCGGCGGTACCATCGATCGGGGCTATTATTATCGCAGATTACTTCATTGTGAAACGTAGAAACTATAAGCCATTTGCCGACATGTCATTCAAAAATGTAAACTGGGTAGCGATGGTGGCTTGGGCCATCGGCGTGGCATTTGCCCAACTGGCTCCTGGCGTAACACCATTGAACGCACTGCTTGGTACAGCAGTGGCCTATATCGTCTTGATGCTGATTGTTCCTGCGAAAGAATCTAAAGAAATGGGGAAAATAAATGATTATACAGAACGCAAAATTGCGGGGTAAAGAAGGACTATGGAATATCGTTGTGAAAGACGGAAAGTTTGAACGAATTACACAATCGCTGGAAGTGACAGAGAATGAAGAGATCCTGGATGTCAACGGATCGCTTGTGCTGCCACCGTTCATTGAGCCGCATATTCATCTCGATACAACGCTCACCGCAGGCGAGCCGGAATGGAATCTAAGCGGAACGCTGTTCGAAGGCATCCAACGCTGGTCAGAGCGCAAGGCTTTCTTAACACATGAGGATGTTAAAACACGTTCCAAAACGGCACTCAAGTGGCAATTGGCACAGGGTATCCAGCATGTACGGACTCATGTGGACGTTACCGATCCAAGCTTGATCGCAGTTAAAGCGATGCTTGAAGTCAAAGAAGAAATGGCTCCATATATGGACATTCAGCTTGTTGCTTTCCCACAAGAAGGCATTCACTCTTATCCAAACGGGGCAGAATTGCTGGAAGAGTCACTGAAAATGGGCGTTGACGTGGTCGGCGGCATTCCACACTTCGAATTCACACGGGAATACGGCGTTGATTCAATGAAAGTTGCCTTTGATCTGGCCGAAAAATACGACCGTCTGATCGACATCCATTGTGATGAAATCGATGACGAGCAATCCCGTTTTGTTGAAGTCGTTGCCAAGGAAGCTTACGAACGTGGACTGGGTTCACGCACAACGGCAAGCCACACAACAGCGATGGGGTCATATAATGACGCTTATACGTACAAATTGTTCCGTTTGCTGAAGATGGCTGATCTGAACTTTGTCTCCAATCCGCTGGTTAACATTCACCTGCAAGGACGCTTCGACACGTATCCGAAGAGAAGAGGGCTGACGCGTGTCAAAGAGTTGCAGGAAGCAGGTCTGAATGTGTGCTTTGGTCACGATGACATCTTCGATCCATGGTATCCGCTCGGTACAGGCAACATGCTGCAAGTACTGCACATGGGGATTCATGCTTCGCAGTTGCTTGGTTACGACCAGATCGTGAATTCGATCGACCTCATTACAAAAAACAGCGCAAGAACGTTACACATTGAGGATGTATACGGTATTGAAGAAGGTAAACCTGCTAACTTCATCGTACTTGAAGCAGAGAACGAATATGAGGCTGTTCGCAAACAAGCTGGCGTACTTTATTCCTACAGAGGCGGCCGTAAAATTGCGGAATCGAAGCCGCGGGACACATCCATCATTTTTGAAGGCGGTACAGAAAAGGTTACTTTTAATAAATAATGAAGAAAATATACTCCCATTAAAGTCGCTATTTTAGCGGCTTTTTTTCTTTTTTGTACTGTCTACATACAATAAGAACCAAACATTCAGCTTGCCTTAAGTGCTTCACTAGAAGCCTGCTTCCCGCCTTTTTTACGAACAAAACTAATGATCAGCAGTAGCAGGGGTAACAAGCCAAATAAAAAAATGGACATATTGCCAAGAAAATCACCCAAAGCTAACGTTTCCTCCAGGTTTTTAGGCAAGTAAGCAATTACATACAAGACTGGCAACATGGCGAATTGTATGCTCGTAATATTTTTGAGACGAAATAAATCTCGGATCCCGATTGCCGCAAAATAGTGTTTAAAAGCATAGGTTGCAAAGATCTGCATCAGCCAAAACACAATGAACAGTGATTCATATCGCTCAAAAAGAAATCCCTCAATTTCAAAACTTCGAACCATGTCGAACGTTGGCCACATTCGTGTTTGAATTCCTGGCAAAGATAAGTTTCCTACAACGGTAACAATCGTGACCAAATATATGATCGTACAACTAAGTATGCTGTATATAGCAGCTTTATTGCTTGCTTTCACGTCCACCATGTAAGCTGTGATGATGAGTAAAACTTCATATCCAGAATAGGAGAGACACGAAGGTTTAAGACCCTTCAACACAGGCATGAATCCATCGCCCAAAAGTGGTCTGAGGTTATTAATTTCAAACATCTTGCTGCTTAAAAGGAAAACCAGCGCTAACAACACAAGCGTAACGGGCAACACAATTGAAAAGACCCGGATGATGACCTTAAGACCACCCGTTAACATATAAATACCAATCCACAGACTGACCATAATGGTGACCCAAGTAGGCGTGCGCTCAAGGATGTACATACTTGTAATTTCGGCCATGACTCTAACTTCGAATGAACAAAGAACAACAAAATACACGATAATTAAAAGTCCCAATAGATAAGCAATCCACTGACCTGTGATTTCGGGTATAAATTCGAATACCGTTTTACCGGGGAACCTACGACACAAGGTTACAAGAAGAATGCTGATTGTGGTTACAATTAATCCTGATAAAATGACAGAAATCCATACATCTGGTGTCCCTACTGCTTTACTAATTGTGCGAGGGAGTGTTAGAATTCCAGCTCCGAGTATTGAATTGATAACTACAATAATTACCTCGGAGGTATTAATATTAGATGTGGATTGCTTCATTTGGCCTTCGCTCCAAACCGGAGAATATATTTCTAGGTAGTATCGCCCAACGAAGTTGTTTTATGTAAAATAAGTTGGACTGATATAATGTAGAGATATCCAATAATGAACTGAAGATAAGGATGTAGGTTATGCCAAAGAACGATAATATGTTAGCGATTCTATGGATGCTGAATTCAGGCACCAAAGTAACTGCAAAACAGATGTCCGAAAAGTTAGAAATCAATATAAGAACCGTATATCGATATATTGATGCATTATGTGCCAGTGGAGTACCGATCATTTCCGATACAGGTCACAACGGCGGGTATAGCTTGCTGAATCAGCACATCAAGGCACCTCTGTTATTTGATATTGATGAAAAAAAGGCACTTCTCCAAGCTGCTGTGTTTGCAAAAGAAGCTGGATATCCTTTGAGTGAGGCATTGGACAATGCAACATCCAAATTGAAAATGTATACAAATCAGGATCAGGAAAACACACTTCGCCGTCATTTAGCCGGGTTTAACGTTATCAATCGCATGGGAGATCCATCGGTTCAGCCGATCTTGGCGGAATTGGAGCAAGCCGTGGCTAATCATTGCTCTGTCGAAATTGATTATCTCAGAAGCCGTGAGGAACAACCCAAGAATAGAGTAATAGACCCATATGGAATGGTTTACTGGAATAATAAATGGTATACCATTGCGTTTTGCCACTTGAGAAATGAATTTCGCAGCTTTCGGGCAGATCGTATTCTGCGAATCAAGCTTACTCCGCTCCGCTTTAAGCGTTCGGAAGCTTTTTCAGCCCGTGAATTTTTTCTGCAAAATTTATTACCTGATGTAGGGGGCAAAGAGGGGTTAATCTCCTTGGTTATCGAAGGCCGATCAGAGGCATTGGATGACTTGGGGCTGCATTGGTTTATGGGACATTATCTGAAAGAGCGGACTTCTAATCAAGCCATCTTTTTATTTGATGAAAAATCAATTGATACATACGTCCCCTATTTTCTCCTATCCTATGGGAGATCCATTCAAGTCATCGAACCACAGCGCTTGAAGGACAGACTTGTTGCTGTTGTATCCGAGTTAATGGAGTACTATCAACTTTAACAGCTTCACTGACAGCATTTGAACTCATCGGATTTTGATCAGGGAACTTGATAAAGAACTTGATAAAAAAGTTGCGAAGCTTTGCTGCTTTGGATATGATTATCTAATGTGCAATCAAAGATAACACTTATGTAATCAATTAATGATAAAAGATAGTGAGGTAAGAAAAAATGATCGCAAGAACAGAAGAAGATTTTAATGGCTTGAAGGAAATTGGCAAAATTGTAGCTTCTATTCGAGATGAATTGGTTCAAAGAACCATCCCAGGCATAACGACTAAAGAACTTGATGATTTGGCAGGAGAGCTTTTTGAGAAAGCTGGCGCAGTTTCTGCTCCAAAAAGTGAATATAATTTCCCGGGATTTACTTGTATTAGTGTTAATGAAGAAGTGGCACATGGTATTCCGGGAGATCGGGTTATTCAAGAAGGGGACATCGTCAATATTGATGTGTCGGGCTCCAAGAACAGTTATTTTGCAGATACGGGACTCTCGTTTGTCGTAGGCGAAGGTGCAGAAGTGTTAACGAAAATATGCGACGTTGTTAAATTGGCATTTGAAGCAGGTCTAAAAAAAGCAAAACCGGGCTCTAAAAAAAGCGGGATCGGAAAAGCCGTATTCCAAACTGCTAGACAGCATGAATTAACGGTTATCAAAAACCTTACAGGACATGGTGTTGGACGTGGAATACACGAAGCACCTGACCACATCTATAATTATAATGATCCATCGGATGATGAATTGTTAAAAGAAGGTATGGTTATTGCATTCGAGCCATTTATCTCAACTTCAGAAGAAGAAGTAGTCCAAACTGGAGATGGGTGGACCTTTGTTACTAAAAACAGCTATGTAGCTCAAATAGAACATACCATTATACTTACTAAAAATGGTCCGATTATTGTCACTCTTTAAGGTGTTCAAACTGAAAGTCGCTAAATTTAGCGACTTTTTTTGTTTTTGTTTTATTGGTACGTCAAAGTAAATCAAAATATAAACGTTCGCTTATTAATTTATGTTGAAATTATGGAAGGATTTAACGTATATTTAGATCTGATCTTTATGTTATAGACAGAGGTGATTGATTGAGCACATCAAAAAAGCGCGTTCAAGTCATTGATGGACTGCGTGGATTCAGTTTGGTCGGCATTGTGCTGGCGAATATGCTGGCTTTCCAATATGGAATGTATGGCCAGAGCAAACCCCAACTGTTCGGGATTGGCGGAGCAGATCAGGCTTTCCTCTCATTCCTGCTGATCACTGTGGTGGGAAGTTTTATGCCGATTTTTGCATTTATGTTTGGCTTTGGAATGGTTAAGCTCTCGGAAAGCCTAAAATCACGAGATTTACGACCAAAGTGTCATCTGGCACGCCGTTTTCTACTACTGTTTGGAATCGGATTACTGCACATCATCTATCTGTGGGAAGGGGATATCCTTACATTTTATGGTGTACTCGGTTTCTTCTTGCTCATGTTCCTTAATCGGAAGCCCAAAACGCTGCTCATATGGGCGGTACTGCTACTCATGGGAGCGGGCATACTTGGTCTCCCGGCATCTAATCCGATGAACCCGCTGGCGATTGAGTCCATTCATATGGAGAACTACATCATTCAAAGTCAGGATGTATACGGCAACGGCACATACGCGGAAATCAGGAATTTCAGTAATAACGGCGATCCATTCGGCGGGGATTTGGAGCTGTCATTTACCCTGATAGCCCTGATGTTAGCACCACTCATGACGGTGCCGATGTTCCTGCTCGGCATGCACGCTGCCAGAATAGGCACGTTTAGCGATCCCCAAACGATGCGAGCTATATATCTTCGCCGGGCATCATTATTGATTCCGGTAGGTTTGATACTCAAAGCATACGGTGTATTGGCACCACAATTGGGTGCGGAAGGTTGGCTCGGAATCGGAATCGGGGGGACGCTTGGAGGAGCGTTGCTTGCACTCGGATACATATACGCATTCGCGCTGTTGTATGCTGGAAACCGCCGTTTCAGCCTGATGGGCAGGTTCGAGGCGGTCGGCCGTCTCTCGTTGACGAATTATCTGATGCAGAGCGTAATCTGTACAACAATTTTCTATGGATATGGCCTGGGACTGTTTGGAAGTGCTGGCGTGTTTATCGGAGCAATTATTGCGCTTGCTGTCTACGTTATTCAATTGTGGCTCAGTCCGCTATATCTTAAGAAATTTAGCAATGGACCTGTCGAGTATATCCTACGGATTTGGACTTATCTGTCCTGGAAAGGGCAGCCAAGAAAGAAGAAAAGATCAAATTTAACTACGAATGAAAACGCGCCTGGTGTCCAGTAAGCATAAAGTGTTATCGTGAAACGCAAAAAGAAGCTCGTTCCACCAAAAGAAAGGGCTTCTTTATACCGTAACGATCATCTTCCTAATGTTTCCTGTTATAATTAGTAATTATTTATAGTTTCAACATATCAACCCTAATACATAAGCTAACTAATATAGTGCGGGCAGTGGTAAGGTAATGCGAAATGAAAGATGAAGCATATACATTCAACTGTTTCCACTCAAGCTTGAAAGGATCATTATTGTGCTAAAAATAATTAATTTTCTTCTTTTCTTGCTGATCATTTGGGTAGTCATCTTTTATCCTTTTCGTTTTGCTTGGTTTGAAGGTTTGAAACAGATTCCTGCAGATCTTCATGTTATTTATTTACTTTTCTTGTTCTTTGGGTATCTGATCTGTTCATCGGCTATGGGACTTATGGTTGGCAAGATGTTTTTTAAACGAAAAGAACAGTGATTATGTGTAGGTAGGAAGTAGGGAGCTTGGACAATGGACAAAGGTATTTTAATCAATCAATTCTTAGAACTTTTTCCTGAATTCCACGATTGTTATATAGAACATTTGGATTTATATCAAGAGTTTCTAGGACATGTGTTTTTTGGTGATGAAGTGGCTACTTATGTTGAAGGATTGCTTCGTGAAAATGATGATACAGAACAAATTGAGAATTTTTTCAATTTTTTTGAATGGATGGCAACTCAAACGAGCCTTTATATTGTACAAGTGTTATCTACTACAATTTTGTATGATCTAGGTGGGCATACCGATATTTTGAAAAAAGCTCAATGTTATATGAAGCCGCATACTAAAAGACTTTCTCAAGAAATAGAAGATCTGCACTCAGGGAAATATTTTTCATAGGATACTCTGCTGGAGATTAGGTATTCAAGAGTTTAAATCGTTGGTTTTATAATATCATTCAAAGTCGCTAAAGCAGCGGCTTTTTTTGTTTATTCATGTAATTGCCTATCTAAAAGATTGAGGGGAAAGAACTTATTTCAATGATTGATTAGATAATTTTTGCTTTGAATAGGCCTCCACTCGCATCAACCAGTGGGGTGGAAGCAATGAAGGAGTTTGCTACATTACAGCCTTACGCCTGTCCTGCCCAGATTATTGACTTGGGTAGTGACTCAGCGAATCTGGAAAAGATTAAGGATGCGAGACCTGATGTCATCGTAACCTTTAATGGTTCGGTCGATACCATATATTATGAGTTGATGTCGAGGGACAAGAACATTGTGTCATTTCGGATTAGATTGAAGCGTGGTTGACCACTTTCTTGAATATGCCTTGGATGATTTTATGATTCGTATATTTGTTCCTATTAGATAAGTTGATACATTTACCTGAGGATTTGAGCCCCAGCGCTAATAAATGTTCTATCGTCGTTGATATTTAAAAATTCCTACTCAAAAATGTGAAAATGAAACACTTATTTTTAGTAGATATCCCAAGATTTTTTGAGTAAGGAGTTTCTATTATGCACATAATAATAAGCCAGCTATTATATTTAATAGCTGACTTTCTTTTTATTCAAAAGTGAGCTATTCCCAATTAGCTGCGTGTTTTTGAATTAGATTAATCATCTGTTTCATTGCAGGTGAAATCCACTTATCTTTGTGATATGCCAAATATGTGGATATTGTAGGGCGGTCAGACTCAACTTCTTCGCCTTGAAATTTTTTGGATTTTAATTCTTCTTTGACAGAAAAGTAAGGAACCATCGAAATGCCTAGTCCGTTTTTCACACATTGCTTAATCGCTTCGATACTTTGGAACTCTATACTGTTCATAACATCGACTTTTTTATAATTGATGTAATCCTTGAATACAGATTTGTAACTGCAGCTACGTTCCGTATATAACACAGTTCCTTTTGCATGGTTTTTCTCATGAGGGGGACTAATAAGGACCATTTTTTCTCTCACCAAACGTTCGCAGTGTAGTTCGGGAGCCCCCCATCCCTCTTTTTCTAAGGCAACAAGCAGGTCAATCTCACCATTTTGAACAGCTTGAGAGACATCTTGGTAGTCAAGTGATTTGAGCGAAAGGTTAACTTGCGGATATTTCTCACCATACTCAACCAATAAAGAAGGTATGCGACAGATCATTAAGGATTCCGAAATACCTAGTGTCAAATTTCCCGAGGGCTCATCATTTGAAGTAAGTGCTTGCGTATACAACTCAATAATTTTATGAGCATACGGCAGAAATTGATGTCCGTATTGTGTGAGCACAACTTGTTTACCTAAGCGATCAAAAATAGGCTTACCGAACTCTTCCTCCAATTCTTTAATATGTGTCGTGACAGAAGATTGAGCATAACCGAGATGTTCAGCTGCTTTCTTAAACCCTCCTTTTTCAACAATAGTTTTTAATGTAATCAAATGGCGGAGTTCCATAGATACCCTCCTAAAGTGAGTTCATTTTTAATGAACTAAAGATTCAATAACATCAATTTTACTGTTCATTTCATTCATTTTATAATGTTCATATTCTGAAAGATATATAAACATAATTGTTAAAGGTGGATGGTTAACTTGGTACAAAAAAATAAATTGTTTGAACCTGTCAACGTTGGTTATAACTTTCTAAAAAATCGTGTAGGAGTAGCTCCAATGACTCGTACGAGTGCTACTTCGGAAGGTCTTGCCACGGAGCAGATGGCTGAATATTATGCGTCTTTTGCTCGTGGAGGTTTTGGATTTGTCATTACAGAAGGAACATACACAGATCAATTGTACAGTCAATGTTACTTTAACCAACCTGGCTTGATAAATGAAGAACAAGCTATTGCTTGGAAAAAAGTCGTGGATACTGTACATGAAGCGGATGCTGCAATTATAGTTCAGCTTGAGCATGCAGGAGCACTTTCTCAAGGAAATCGCTTCAGTTCCCATAACCTAGCTCCTTCAGAAGTGCAACCTAAAGGAGATCCTTTGGCGTTCTATGGTGGAGTTGATAAATTTCCTACTCCGATAGCTGCAACAAAGCAAGATATCGAACAAGTGATTCAGGGATTTGTGGAATCAGCAATCCGGGCAAAAGCAGTAGGGTTTGATGGTGTTGAAATTCATGGAGCCAATGGTTACTTGCTTGATCAATTCTTGACCGACTACACTAATGAACGATCAGATGAGTATGGCGGTTCGACCGAAAATCGGGTACGGCTTTTAATTGAAGTTTCATCTGCAGTCCGTAAAGCCGTTGGACCGAATTTTACAGTAGGTATTCGAATTTCTCAAGCCAAAGTCAATGACTATATCCATAAATGGGGTGGAGGTGAAGCAGATGCTAAAGTCATTTTCGGTGGATTAGGGCAAACCGGGCTTGATTACATTCATGTGACTGAATATAAGGCATGGAAGCCTGCTTTCGAAGAGAATGGGCCTTCATTGGTACAACTAGCTAAAAGATTTTCAGGTAAAATTGTCATTGCCAACGGTCAACTTGAAGATCCATTAAAAGCATCTGAAATCATCACTGATGATAAGGCTGATCTCGTGACATTAGGAAAGGGAGCTCTAGCTAACCACGATTGGGTTACTAAAGTTAAAGAAGGTAAGCTACTAGCTGAGATGAGAGAGGATAAGATACTGCGACCAGATGCAACGATCAAAAATTTTGAAATCCTTTAATGGGAACAGACAAAAGTATTTTACTCAATTATTTCAAACTGAGGATGTCATACTATCTGTGTAGAGCTCTCAATCAGTGGTATGCATTCTCGACACCAAATAAATGGCTTTCAGAACTTATTGAGCAATAATAGTATTGCCATAGGTCGTTTTAAACGGATGACCTGTGGCAATTAAGGTAGAAAACAGACATTCAATTAGTGGGTTGCAATTATATACTAATTAATATTTGGAAATATCCATTTCAAAGTGATTTTAACGTTCTTATTCAGATAACAACGAAAGATGCCTGAACCTTTGATACCGCCTGTGGAATTCATCTATAAGTTACACACTATCTTTTTGGAAAGTACCTATCATAAAAGTGCGTACTATTCATAATATGTGACTCATGTATACTAAATTGTACCTCGATGTAAAGGAGAAAAGATCATGAAAAGCAAAGAAAATTCGACAACGTTGCGTATGTTAATGCCTCAATGGCAAGGGGGAGATAATCCTAATTACTCCTTTGGAGCTGAGCTTCTTGAATGGCTAGCTCCAGAGAATAATAAGCATATAACCGTTAAAGTACCTGTTTCAATGAGCGATGATACCCCCTTGGAAAAAGAGGAAGGTATTATAGGTGATATTGTGGGAAAAGAGCAATTATTAAATCAACTTGATGCGGCAAATCATTTAATCAAAGCATATCAACCAGACCGAATTGTCATGTTTGGAGGAGACTGTTTAGTGGAGCAAGCCCCATTCGCTTATTTAAACGAACGTTACAGTGGTGAGTTGGGATTACTTTGGATTGATGCGCATCCTGATATAACAACACCAAAAGAATACTACAATGGTCATACTTATGTATTGGGTAATCTATTAGGTGAGGGAGCTCCTGAATTCGCTGCTAAAGTAGATAAGCCTTTTCGTCCAGAGAACGTAATGATCGCGGGAATAGATCAACCGACTGGCCAAGAATCGGAACTAATTTCAAGATTATCAATTAAATCAGCGTCCAGTTCTCAATTAAAAGAAAGTAGCAAAACTGTGCTGGATTGGATCGAAACGAATAGGATTAAATATTTGGTGATTCATTTGGATCTGGACGTTCTTGACCCGAAAATTTTCAGATCATTGCTCTTTGCAAATCCGTTATCAGACTTAGAGATTGATTTTCCTATGGGCAAAATGCAACTTTTTGAGGTAGCAAAATTGATCAATGAAGTTAGTGATGTCACTGATGTAGTTGGTCTCGGGATAACCGAACATCTTCCATGGGATGCAATAAACTTAAAACAACTACTTCAGAAAATGCCTATCCTTAACGATTAAGATACTAATGATTCAAAAGTATGCGCTTAATGAAAGGGACCATCGATATTAAGGAACAGAAGCACTTTCTTCATATAGTTAGTCTCCTTAGTAGCATTCATAAGAACTACATCTGTATTAGATAGGAGAACAAACAAGTGACTGATAATAAAACTGTTAAAACGTTACGCATGCTAATGCCCCAGTGGCAGGGAGGAAACAAACCAAGTTATATTCTTGGAGCTGAGCTCCTAGCATGGTTAGCTCCAGAAAACAATAATCATACGACAGTTAAAGTACCTGTATCCTATAGTGAAGATATGACTCTCCACACAGAGGAAGGTATTTTAGGAGGAATCGTAGGTAAGAACCAATTGTTGAATCAACTGGATGCAGCAACTCATTTAATTGAAGCTTATAAACCCGATCGAATTGTTATGTTTGGCGGGGATTGTTTGGTTGAACAAGCGCCATTCGCCTATTTAAATGAGCGTTATAATAGTGAAGTTGGACTATTATGGATCGATGCACATCCTGACGTGGCAACCCCAGAGGTGACGCCCAACGGGCATGCTCATATATTAGGAAATCTGTTAGGTGAGGGAGCGCCAGAATTTTCTCAAAAGGTTAAAAAGCCTTTCTTACCGAAGAACGTTATGTTAGCGGGACTTGTTCAAACAACTGAACATGAATCGGAACTTATTTCTAGGTTATCTATTAGTTCAGCAACTAGCGCCGAATTAAAGGATAATAATAAACCAATATTGGACTGGATTTCAGAAAATCAAATCAAATACGTAGTAATTCATTTGGATTTGGATGTACTTGATCCGAAGATTTTCAGGTCATTGTCATTTGCTAAGCCGCTGTCTGACAAAATTCATACTCGTATGGGTACGATGCAACTTACAGAGCTGATAACTTTAATACAAGAAGTTAGCTTGTTAACTACGGTTGTTGGACTAGGTATCACAGAACATCTTCCATGGGATGCTATAAACTTAAAAAATTTACTTAAGGATATGCCAATTCTAAAAAACTAAAAGAGAGTTTTTGAAAATTGGTAGATGTACTGATGATTATATATATATGAGCAATTTTAGCTAATCGCTCATATAGATTAGAAATGTAAAAATCACAACAAAACTGCTTCGTCTTCATGAAACAAGGCGTTTGGTATTATCTAGTTAAGCGTGGAGTCAGAGATGCCTACTGGTCCAACAGTTTCATCCGACATCGTGATTGGCAAACCGAAAACTTCCATGGGAATTGACAATTGTAGCTGATAAATAAACGGAAAGTGCTATCCAGAGAAGAACCACTCCTTTGCCGGAGTGGCTTCTTTGGATCATACGGAATAAGTGAATTTAGTAGACAGTTATATAACCCGAAAATAGTTCGATTACCGACAGGTAATCCATCTCCAATCGTTAGACTACCGCCGACATTAGATAATCACCTTGCTTCACTTCCTGTTCGGTAGTTTTTAACACATCCAAGTAGTTGGCAGAGTTGGTGACGATGACTGAGGTGGCAGTGATGTAACCCGCTGTCCGGATTTGCTCCGCGTCAAACTCTACAAGCATTTGCCCGCAAGAAACCCGATCGCCCTCTTTAACTTTTTTCTCAAAAAATTGTCCTTTTAGCTTTACCGTATTCACTCCAATATGGATCAGAATCTCCATGCCACTGTCCGTGGTCAGACCGAGCGCATGACCGGTAGGGAATACGGTGGTTACGACACCATTGATTGGCGATACCAAAATTCCATCAGTGGGTTCAATGACAAGCCCTTGTCCCATGGCACCTGAAGAGAAGGCGGGATCAGGCAAATCTTCAAGTAGCTGAACACTGCCTTTCAGCGGACTCACAATGATTTCCTTGTTTAACCGAGATTCACTTGGCTCAATCGCTTGTTTTTCCTGTCCAGAAGTTTCAATCTGCGGCTCCTCAACAGTAGCCTCAAGATCCTTGAATCCAAGCAGCAACGTAAGTAGAAAAGCCAGGACAAAAGATACGGAAACACCGATCACAACCGAGGCGAACCCCGTTGTTACGTAAGTAGGAAAAGCGAGCAGGCTGGGAAGTGAGTAAGCGACTGCCCGACCACCCCCGACTCCGATAATTGCGCCCCCGATCGCTGCGGAAATACATGCGTAAATGAACGGTTTTTTCAATCGTAAAGTAACTCCGTAAATGCCTGGTTCCGTAATTCCGAAAATCGCAGTAATCGTAGCAGATCCGGAAAGGGTTTTAAGCTGTGAATTGCGGGTTTTCAGCATAACGGCGAGCAAAGCACCGGCTTGAGCCAGCACGGCTGCGGTCAACATCGGGCGCATTAAATCATAGCCTATTGTCGCCAGATTATTAAGTGTAATTGGAAGGAAAGCCCAGTGAAGTCCAAAGATAACAATGACCTGCCAGAAACCACCAGTGACTGCTCCTGCCAACATTGGGCTGAATTGCATGAGTGAGGTAAAACCGCTAGCTAACCCCTGACTAACACTGTTGCCGATCGGTCCAAAAGCAAGAATGGTAAGCGGGACGACAATTAGAAGCGACAGCATCGGCACAAGAATATTGCGGATAGACTGGTGAATAATCGAGTTGAACCATTTTTCTATATGAGATTGAACCCACACCGCCAGAAGGATTGGAAACACGGTGGAAGTGTACATCACAAGCACAATGGGGATGCCTAAGAAATCATAAGTTTGACCGCTATTAAACGCAGCGGAAATGGTCGGAAAGACCAGGGCTCCTGCAATAGCCAAGGATACGTTCATATTAGCTTTGAATTTCCTTGCGGCAGTAACTGCCAAAAATATGGGCAAAAAGGTGAATACACTGCTTGATGCCGCGTTTAAAATTAGATAAGTTCCTGAGGTGTCATCTAGCCAGCCGAGCGCCACAGACAAAACAACCAGACCTTTGAGCAATCCAGCTCCAGCTAGCGCACTGAGCAGCGGGGAAAAAACACTGGAAATAAGATCTACGGTTTTTCCGAATATTCCTGTTTTTTCTGCATTCTCTTTAGTATCCGTTTTGCTGCCGCCATCTTGAAGGTTGGTGTGCTCCATGATTCCTTCATAAACTTTGGACACGTTATTGCCGATGACGACTTGAAATTGACCGCCGCTTTTCACAACGGTGATGACTCCAGCTATATTTTTCAACGCCTGTTCATTCGCTTTTGTATGATCTTTCAGGGTGAATCTAAGCCTGGTTGCACAGTGATATACATCATTCACATTAGATTCACCGCCAACAAGTTCAATAACACGTATGGACAGTTCTTTGTCTTTATTACTCATAGCATATTGCCTCCTTCATGATGGGTAATTGATCTCAGGTTGTGAGCTGTTCGTTCCTGATGTGCCGGCTTACATCGTTTCACTTCCAAAAAGCAGCAAAACCTGAACTCGTGGCAAAATAAAAAGAAAAATCATTTTGCCATCAGTCCAGGTTTTGCCTGCTTTACCAGTCACAATCCTTTATCTAATGTGTTGTATATGAAGTTTTAGCTTGAAAGAAATAGGGCTATAAAGTGCTTCGTTCAGTAAGCCGCTGGATATGAATGGTTAAGTAAACGAATTCATCTTTGTTTAAGGACTGTACATACGTTTTTTCTAAGTACTCGTTGATCTTGCAAGTGCAAGAAAAGGCTCTGACATAAGTCTTTTTCACCTGCTGATATAAAAAATCTTCGCCGCTTTGGTGAATCTCGTGGCGCAATAAGCGCATGGCGAAATATTGAAGGTGTGTTAAGAAACGCGAATAATTTAAGCTCGATTCATCAAGAACAGTGCCGTAATGGTACGTGACGATTTTCAAAATCTCGTTGACAATTTCAGTCATCTTTATCGTCATTTTCATTTCAGTGCCGTCAAGTCGGGCATTGACGACATGTAAGGCGATAAAACCAGCCTCATCTTCCCCGAGCGAAACTCCAATCATGTCGCTGATTAACTGCAGAGCATCCAATCCGATACTGAATTCCGTTTTATAGAAACGTTTAATTTCGAACAGCATGGCATTTTTAATCTCCATACCTTTGTTCTTACGTTGGATGGCAAAACTAATATGGTCGGTTAACGACAGATAAATATTGTCGCTGAGTTCAGTACCAAGTACATGGTTGGCGTGTTTTACGATCTCGTTCACAACTTCGAAATGAACGGCGGGTAATTCATGTATCAGTTCAGCCATTTTTACAGCAAATGCATGCTCGGCTAAATGGAAGATTTTATCGATCTTGTGTTCATCGACCACATCACCTGCACTTTTTTGGAAGGAGATGCCTTTACCCATAACGATGACTTCCTTCCCCTTTGTATTGCGGGTCAGCAGAAGGTTATTGTTTAATACTTTTTCAATAATCATGTGCATCGGCTCCTTGTTTTCTGCAATATGCATAAAAAAAACCTAAGATAGTTCAAACGCCGCCAATTGGTTAACGGCATTCAAACTTTCTTAGGTATTGCCCGAATCAACGGTCACAATCCTTATTTGAGGTAACTATAGCACAAGTGATAAAGCGGTTTCAAGTTACAAATTAATCCCATTTAATCCCATAAAAAAAGTTCTTGACATGTAATGCATTACACAAGATAGAGTCCAAATTGAGAACACAATAGAACAAGGAGGACTTCAAAATGAAAAAGGGATTAAAAATTGTGACGATTGGCGGCGGATCGAGTTACACCCCAGAATTGATCGAAGGTTTTATCAAACGGCATCATGAACTTCCAATACGTGAATTGTGGCTTGTAGATATTGAAGCAGGAAGAGAGAAACTTGAAATTGTAGGAGCCATGGCTAAACGGATGGTAAAAGCGGCGGGAATCGACTGTGATATTCACTTGACGCTTAATCGAAGAGAAGCGTTGGCCGATGCCGATTTTGTCACCACCCAATTCCGGGTCGGCCTTTTGGAAGCCCGTATTAAGGACGAAACGATTCCGATTAGCCATGGGATGATTGGTCAGGAAACCAACGGAGCAGGTGGGATGTTCAAAGCATTCCGTACCATTCCGGTTGTTCTTGGAATTGTTGAGGACATGAAGGAACTTTGCCCAGATGCTTGGTTAATCAATTTCACGAACCCTGCGGGAATGGTAACGGAAGCTGTGCTCCAATATGGTAAATGGGAGAAGGTCATTGGTTTGTGCAATGTTCCGATTATTTCCTCCAAGAATGAAGCTGCTGTTCTGGAAAAAAATGAAGAGGAACTGTTCTTCAAATTTGCCGGTATTAATCACCTTCACTGGCACAAAATTTATGACCGAGATGGTAAAGAGCTAACTAAACAGGCCATCGAAAAGCTCTACGGTCCTGATGCCGAGCCAGAAAAAATGGTAGAAAATATAAAAAGCATGCGTTTCTTGTATGAGCAAATTCTCCAACTGGGTATGCTGCCTTGTCCTTATCACCGGTACTATTACATGACCGACAGCATGCTTGAAGAGGAAGTAGAAGCGGTCAATGGCGAAGGAACTCGCGGGCAGGTTGTGAAACGCCTGGAGGAAAGTTTGTTTGAACTTTATAAAGATCCTAACCTGAATTACAAGCCCAAGGAATTGGAAAAACGCGGAGGAGCTTATTACAGCGACGCAGCTTGTGAAGTTATTAATTCTGTATATAACAACAAGGGAACGCATATGGTAGTCAACACACAGAACCGCGGAGCAATTAGCGATCTACCATATAACAGTGCCATCGAAGTTACAAGTATCATTACAGCCCATGGTGCAGAGCCTGTTCACTTTGGCGCATTCCCGTCTGCACAAAAAGGGCTATTGCAGGTGATGAAGGCAATGGAGGAACTGACGATCGAAGCAGCGGTCACAGGAGATTATGCAACCGCTCTACAAGCATTCACACTTAATCCGCTCGTTACCAGCGGTGACATTGCTAAGGTAGTTTTAGATGAAATGTTGGAAGCGCATAAAGAACATCTTCCGCAATTTCACAAATAATTTATTTAGAGATTGAAGTCATTCAGGCCTGTCCCTCATATAGGGACAGGCCTGAATGTTGTTCGTTCATGAAGTTTAACGGGATGGAAGAGAAAAGAACTCATGATCTCAAATGGGCTCTTTTCTTCTTTTAAAAGGATGGATGTTGTTTTATGTAGATTTTCGTTCAATCAGTCTAAACTGAAGAGGATGAGGATTGGATGCCGAATTTTCCAGCATACTCATAATAATATTAAAGGCATTCTCTGCTTGTTTATCCACGGGGTAATGGATCGTTGTCAGATCCAGCAGGTGAGCGCTGTCTGTATTATCAAATCCCATGATTCCCACATCATCCGGAACCGAAAACCCCGAGCGTTGAATCTCCGTTAAAATACCTGCTGCTACCTCATCAGTCGAACAGGAAATGGCATCCGGCTTGTCCGTTTGTTCTATCCACCATCGCGCTATTTCCTCACCATCATGAATGGTGACTTTATTATGAAATTGCGGAAAGCCAGTGTTCTTCAACCCATGCTTCTGTACAAAATCCTCATAAGCTCTTATACGCTCCAAGGTATTCTGTCCTTTGGACGAATACACGTTCAAAATTTTACGATAACCTCTGGCATACAGATATTCGAGACCCAGCGTATAACCTTGATATTGGTCCATAAATACGGACGGTATGGTGTCGCTGGTAAGACGCTGCCATGTTACAATTGGCCCATATTTCGTATAGGATTCGATGATATCCCACTCAATCGTCCGTACCAGACAAAGAAGGGCATCCACCTGTTTACTGCGTAACATTTCAAGCGCTACAAGCTCCTTATCACGATCTCCGTCTGTCATAAAAAGCATAATGTTGAATCCGTATTTTTGGGATATCATGTGGAATGAACGGACAAGTGACATCAAAAGGGGATTGTAAGTAACACCCATAACACCGATGACTTTTGTCGCTCCATTTTTTAAGGACTTTGCATTTGAATTAGGGACATAATCCAATTGCTCAATGATGTTCAAGACTTTTTCTCTTGTTAAATCGCTTACATAAGGATGTCGATTAATTACCCTTGAAACGGTTGCTGTAGAAACGCCTGCAAGACGTGCAATCTCTTGAATATTTGCCATCTGATCCACCTCATCATTAAGGATAGCACGATTTTAATTGTTTACAAGGTAGAGGCCATCATCTCGATTTGTGACCAGGTAATGGCATGTTAGATGTTGAGAACAAAAACTTAAATCCTCACAAAGTGACATGTATTTTTCATATACCTTCTACGTTGGTTGACAAACCGAAAACCACGTTTGTTAGAAGCTCGCCTTTAACAAACGTGATCGAGACGGGGCTAGATAAGACGCTAAGAGCTTGAGTTTGTCCTTTCCGCCAGTTTAGTAATCAACTCGATATCTTGTTCGGTTAATTGTTCAAAAAAATGTTTGCGTATTGCCTTGGAGAGGTAGGGACGGGCATCATCTAACATTGATTTTCCAGAAGAAGTGATACTGACTTGTACTCCACGATCGTTGTCTAATGGTTTCTTCATCACGAGTCCACGTTTTTCCATACGCTTCAGATGATGAGATAATCGACTTTTATCCCAGTCCATAGAGTCGGCTAATTCCTGTTGGCGAAGACTACCATCCCCAAAAAGGACTAATCGGTCCAATACTCCAAAATCACCCTCTGACAATCCTGAGTGATCGGCCATATCTTTGACGATACGACCGAAGATGGTCTGAAAGGAACCTTTCCACATATGCCATATTCGCATTTCTTCTTCGTTAAGTTCATTTTTATCCATAGGAGCATAATAACATGGTTGACGCGTCAACTTCAATGTGCTAAATTTGTTCCAAGGTTGACGCGTCAACTTAGTTCATATGGACCCACCAATCACAAAAAAAGGAGATTATAACTATGCAAGATAAACCTGTCGCTCTGGTCACCGGGGCTAATAAAGGTATCGGCCTTCAAATTGCGAAGGATCTCACGAAACAAGGATTCACCGTGCTCGTTGGATCTCGTAGCCTCGAGAATGGAGAAACTGCCTCAAAAAGCATCGGTTCAGATTCACACGCTCTCCAGCTCGACGTTACAGATGAAAACTCCATCGCTGCTGCTGCAGAACGTATTCGGAACGAATTTGGTCGTCTCGATGTACTCGTGAACAATGCGGGGATCTCGCACGCAGGCAGATCGGGTGAACCATTTCCGAACGGTGGCGCAGCGAGTGGTCTTTTGACCGTTGCTTCGCTTGAAGATATTCGTACAGTTTATGAGACTAATGTTTTTGGAGTTATTGCTGTTACACAGGCGATGTTGCCACTTTTGCGGGAGGCCCCGGCAGCACGTATCGTCAACATAGGCAGTACCGGCGGCTCCCTTAGCTGGAACTCTATTCCCGAAAACTCGCATCGTGCGATGTTTGGTGTCTATTCGGCATCAAAATCAGCTGTTCATGCGGTGACACTTGCCTTTGCATTTGCGCTTGAATCAACAAACATCAAGGTCAATGCGGCATGTCCAGGCTTCACATCCACTGCGCTTAATAATTTTGCTGGTACTCGTAGTGTTGAACAAGGGGCTAGTGAAGCGGTCCGGCTAGCGATGATTGGAGCGGATGGCCCAACAGGAACATTCTCAGATGAGGATGGACCCATTGCTTGGTGATCATAGTTATACAATGAGGGTGAGTAACTTAAGGAGGATTTCATGATGCGCGTTTTCGTAACAGGAGCAACAGGCTACATCGGTTCCGCTGTCACCAGCGAACTTATTGAAAGGGGGCATCAGGTCATCGGTCTCGTGCGTTCAGACAGTAGTGCTGCGAAACTAGAAGAGTCCGGGGCCGAAGTACACCGCGGTGACATCAACGATCTTGACAGCCTCCGTAGTGGTGCAGCTTCTGCGGATGGCGTCATTCATCTGGCATTCCATCACGACTTCTCGAACTTCGCTGGAGCACTCACAACAGATCTGCATGCCGTAGAAGCGATGGGGGCGGCACTTGAAGGATCTGGCAAGCCGTTCGTAATCACCACACATGTGAATGGAGTGGCAACGGAGAACATAGTGTTAGCGCTGGCAGGGCGTGGAGTTCGTACATCAATTGTAGAGCTTTGTCCATCGGTACACGGTGAGGGTGACACAGGATTTGTGCCGAGCCTGATCAATATTGCCAAGACTAAGGGCTTCTCAGCCTATGTGGGAAAGGGGAACAACCGCTGGCCGGCTGTGCATCGCCTTGATGCCGCGCATCTATATTGCCTGGCGTTAGAAAAGGCACCCGCTGGTTCACGACTAGATGGGGTCGCAGATGAAGGAGTGCCATTTTGCGACATCGCGAGTGCTATTGGTGAACAGCTGAACGTACCTGTAGTCAGCATTTCACGCGAAGAGGCAGATGCCCATTTTGGCTTTCTCAGTACACTTGCATCGCTCGATATCCCGAGATCAAGCATTGCAACTCAGGAACTTATGGGATGGCGGCCAGTGCAACCTGCACTGATTCCCGACCTTAAACAGTCTCATTACTTCAACAACTGATTGGAATTTTCATGCCTTTTTAAAAAATACAACCATTAAAAGAAGCCACTCCATTCGTCAGGGGTGGCTTCTTCTTTTGCTAATGTATTCTTAAGACATGGGAAAAATAGGTTCTTGAATTTCTTTCCCGATGTACAGCCGAATCCGAGATTGTGATAGGCTGTATCTACAATAGTATTACACATTCTAAATGGAAGGGGATGATTTACCTGGATCAGGAACTTGCGACCACGATTGCTATCGAATTTAAGAACAATCAGAAGGTGTTGAATGCGATCGGTGACGAAACCCGGCAAGCCATCCTCATAGCCTTGATTCAAGGGCCGCAAAAACCCGGCATGCGCGTAGGAGAGATCAGGATGAAAACTCATCTTTCCCGACCGACCGTATCACATCATCTGAAAATATTGAAAGAATCACAGATAATAAGTGTTCGTAAAGAAGGAACTCTCAACTATTACAGCCTTGACTCCGGTAGCAAGTTGAAATTGTTGAAAAACCTGGTGAACGAGATAGAAAAGTTGCTAACGCAATGTGAAGAACAAGCATCGGAACAACAATTAGAAAAAACGGGGAGGGGGAGTTGCGAATGAATCAGACAGTCGCAGCGGCAAACGGAGTGGACATTCCTCAACTCGGGTTCGGCCTATATAAGATCAAAGACGGGGGGACCTTCGAAAGGACTGTCGAGGAGGCTATTCGAATGGGTTATCGCCATTTCGATACGGCCAAAATTTACGGTAATGAAGCGGCGCTAGGTCGGGTCATCCAAAACAGCGGCATTCCCAGGGAGGAGTTCTTCATTACCTCCAAGGTATGGACGACAGACCTGGGGTACCGTGCGACGAAAAAGGCGTTCGAGCAGACTTGCCAGAAGCTGAACGTAACATATCTCGATATGTATTTGATTCATTTTGCCGGTCCTCAATACGTGAACGCCTGGAAGGCGATGGAAGAGTTATACGACGCAGGTAAAATCAAAGTTATAGGTGTAGCCAATTTCGAGATCCGGCATCTGGAGCATCTGAAGAAACATTCCCGGATTTCGCCGATGGTAAATCAGATCGAGACCCATCCGGAATTTCCGCAACACGAATTGCATGATTATATGGTTCGACATCGGATTCTGCATGAGGCTTGGGGACCGTTGGGGCAGGGAAGCAAAGCGCTGCTGGAGCATCCGGAGCTGGTGGCAATTGCCCTTTGCCATCAGAAATCGGTTGCGCAAGTCATTTTGCGCTGGCATCTGCAACGCGGAATTATTGTCATCCCCAAATCATCGAATCCTCAACGGATAAAAGAGAACAAAGAAACATTCGACTTTGAGTTGAATGAGAAGGAAATGGAACAAATACGACGGTTGGACACGGGTAAGAGATATTCCGTAAGTCCGAATGGCTACATGGTCAACCCGTTTTATATCAATTTGATGAAATTATTTATTCGTTCTCATTGATGGATCATAATTCGATTTTGAACAACAACCGGATACTCAAATCTGGTGTTCATTCCCCAAAAGCTTCTTTCTTCCCGAACATGAAGCGACACTTCGATTCCCGAAGTCCAGTTGAGTATATAAAAAGGTGTCTATACGTAATTATTTTCTTGGGGCTGTCCTGTGAGTCATGAGCATGACCGGGTACAGCCCTTTGTCAGGATTATACAGTTCTAACGGACCTAGCACACGCTATTTGCTCTCATTTGCATAGGTTTGAATTCTAACGAATCATAGAGACGTTATTTAATCGAGTTGGTCCATTTATTTGATGTTTAGGCGGTTTACGATGGAATTAAGTTAATGAGGTTCGTTAGCGCTTGAAGCGAAGGGAATTCCTTTTGAGATAGTCCCAGCTTTACATTCGATGAGTTGTTCTTCAGCAATCGCTTTTGAAATATTGTAAATCCATGTAGAGACATGATAATATGAGAAGAGATCCATTTGAATGAGGTTACCTAAATCAAAATGAAGGAGCGTCATTATATTGAACAATAATAAGGTTAAAGTTGGTGTCGCTAATAAAGAAGGGCAGTTAGGTTTTGTCTTTTCGAGAGGTGGTCTGCGAGAAGGTTCCGGGAGAAAGAGTATAGGTGTGACTAAAAAAATATCTTTAACTCTAACAGAGGACATGTGGGGGGAAATCGAAAACCATTGCACAGAGCATAAACTTTCTCGTTCGGAGGCTATACGTAACATCATTGAGTCCTTCTATACAAAATAATTTTTTTATTCGAGGTAGGTGAGGTCTTTGCTGGTAGAGATAACAAAAAATTCTCTTATGAATGCCATACAATATGTGATAAAGGCAGTAGCAGCAAATAGTTCAATACCTATTCTTCAAGGAATACATATTCAAGCAGGTGCAGATGGCGTTACTTTTACGGCAAGTAATACAAGTATGACGATACAGTCTATGATTGCTCAAGATGGTGTTTCTCTGACTGTAAAAAGAACAGGGGCTATTGTTATACCATCGCGTTATTTTCACGATATTATTCGTAAATTTAATCATGACAAAGTTATACTTGAAATTAAAGAGCCAATGATTCTTTCGATTGTATCCGGTCATTCTCAATTACGTTTATGCGGAATGGACCCTACAGAATTCCCTTCCATCGATGATGGAGAGGCGTTCCCTTCTACTAAACTACGCATTAATACTACCTTACTTCGTTTGACTATTAAACAGCTAGCAATCGTAGCATCAACGTCCGAGACGAGCCCCATATTAACAGGAGTTTCTTTGGAATGCAGTAATGATCGTCTAAACCTAATTGCTACAGATGGAGTGCGGCTTGCATACCGCGCTTTGCATTTAGAAGATGCTACCCACAACAGTTTGAACGCTGTTATTCCAGCAAAAAATCTCTATGAATTATCGAAAATATTAAACAAAACAGATGACACAACTGAAATTGAAGTGAGTAATAATCGAGTTAAATTCGTGACAACTGGACTGAAAGTGGAGTCTGCTCTTATTGAAGGAACGTTCCCATCCATAAAGAATGTACTCCCTCAATCTTATTTGTGTGAAATCGCAGTTGATACAGCATGTTTGTTGAAAGCAGTTGAATGTGTAACTGTGATGGCTAGTGAACAAGTGATTAGATTATTAGCTAATACAGACACATTAAAACTAATGTCCAAAACAGCCGATGTTGGAGATATTCAGAATGAAATTCCACTATTAGAGATGTGTGGGGAAGAATTTGTGGTATCACTAAATGGAAAGTTTTTTATCGATATACTTCGCAATATGGATTGCGCTAGCGTCCTATTAAGATACGCCGGGAAAACAAGTCCCATCGTCGTACTTCCAGATGATTCGCTCATGTCTACTCTGTTTTTGATTACTCCAGTGATGACCCGGTGAACCGTATCATAAATAACGGCAAGTTTTTTACTGACTTTTTCGTGCAGAAATTGCAAGGTATTCATTATTTATTTCCCATAAAATTACCTTGAAGGGAGGGAGTACGATGGATTGGTTGGTCAGGATGAATAGTGCCATGGAATATATCGAAACAAATTTAGCGGACACTATTTCATATGATGAAATTGCACATAGAGCCTGTTGCTCTACCTATCATTTTCAAAGAATGTTTCCATTTATTACTGGCGTAACGTTATCGGAATACATTCGACGTCGACGGTTGACATTGGCGGCATTCGAACTGCAGACAACAGGCTCAAAGGTTATTGATGTAGCTATGAAATATGGATATGATTCCCCGGAGGCGTTTGCACGCGCCTTTAAGAATCTTCATGGTATTATGCCTATATCCGCGCGTGATACAGGTGTTTCTCTAAAAGCCTATCCTCGAATGTCCTTTCATATTTCAATAAAAGGGGATGTCGAAATGAATTACCGTATTGAGCAAAGAGATTCTTTTGAGATGTTTGGAGTATATGGAATTATAAATGCAGACCAGAAAACAGCGTTCTCTGAAGTTCCTCTATTCCGTATAAAATGTGATGATGATGGCAGCGTTGATATGATGAACGACTTACTGGGACGTTTTGGTGACACCATGTTACACGCCGCCCTTTATGATCACACTAAAGAATCTTTCAAATACATGATCTGTTATCATGTACCTAAGGGGCTTGAGATTCCGGAGAGATTCACAAAACTTGCTATCCCAACATTAACGTGGGCGGTCTTCCCGGAGCCGCAGTGTGATATGCAAAAACTATGGGAACGAATCTATTCTGAGTGGTTTCCGACATCTGAATACGAACAGGTTGAGGGCCCTACTTTCGAAATGTATTATGGAATGGCACGGCATGGGAATGGTTCAGGAGAAATCTGGATACCGGTGAAGAAAAAATAACCCTCTTATGCGAGCGAATTGCAGGCGTTAACGAAGATGAAAACTGAACAAATTTAGATTAATAAAGGGTCATCCCGACAAAGGATGGTCCTTTAACTTGCCATTACAGACAGCGCGGTGAACCGTATCACAAATGATGGCGAAAAAATCGTTGTTGGTAAAGTGGGAGAGTGCCGGTGAGTGTGTGATTTAAAGAATTAACATAGCCTCTATAGTGGGGAGCCTTTACCTAGATGTAGGGACCTCTGGGAAAGGGATCTAGTTACTAGGTCACGAATATTAAATATGACCCAAAATTTGCTTGAGACACTTTGAGCTAAGGAGGAGGCAATCCATGTTTGATATTGAAAGATTAAAAGAGGTAATTCCTCATAGATATCCATTTCTTTTGGTTGATAAAATCTTGGAAATTGATGAGGGTAAGAAAGCTGTCGGAATTAAAAATGTGACAATCAATGAGCCTCATTTCATTGGTCATTTTCCCGTCCATCCGGTAATGCCTGGAGTCGCGATTGTTGAAGCGCTGGCACAGGTCGGTGGTATCGTTATGTCTAAAAGAGGGAGTAATAATCATGAAATAGGTTTATTGACTGGTATTGATAATTGTCGATTCAAACGGCAAGTAAAACCTGGAGACCAACTTCTACTTACATTCGAGGTAACTCGCATCAAGGGACAGATCGTCAAAGGGAAAGGTTTCGCCACAGTAAACAATGAACTGGTTTGTGAATCTGAAATCATGTTTGCATTCAGTTCAATTTAGGATTCAAGTTCACGGGCACGCCTACATTTTTTATCTTGAGGGAGTTAGTATGGAGATTAAAATTCGAGAAATTATATCAGATGATTATGCTGAAGTTGTTCTTTTATGGAATGATGTACTTGAAATTCGTAATGTTAATGATGCAAACTTCCGAGTGACTATGGAAGAGATGAATAAGGCCGGGAATTACAAAACATTTGTCGCATTGATAGAAAATAATGTGGTCGGTTTTGTAACTATTGTACAGGCATTATCCGTAGGAGTTCCAATTGGTTATCTACATATTCAAGCTCTTGCTGTTAAAAGGGATCTGCAACATAGAGGATTAGGTACAAAACTACTAAGACAGACTGAAAATTATGCTAAAGAACTGGGAATATCAAGTATTATTTTATGTAGCGGAATGAAGCGAACCAACGCTCATGCTTTCTATGAACATAACGGCTATGACAGAGATTCATATTGTTTTGATAAGATGATCGACCTAACCCATTAATTGCACCAAAAAGACCCAACTCACACTTTAAACTGAAGAGTGGAAGTTGGGCTTTTTCGGTACTGCATTGGATATATCATTTATGTAACATATTCAACCGAAGTCATTGATGGATCATATTTCTCCGGTACTGGTAGGGCGTAACTCCGTATTCGACTTTGAACAACTGGATAAAATATTGATTTTTTCGGTAACCGACCATCTGGGCTATATCGGCTACACGGAGTTCCGAATCTTGAAGCAATTGAGAAGCCTTCTCCAACCTCTTCCTGGAAATGTAGTTTGACACATTTTCGCCCGTTTCCTGTTTAAACAGTTTGGAAAAGTAAACGGGATGAAGATGTGCAACTTTCCCTAGTTCATCCAGGCTAAGGCCATGTGACAGATGGTCTTCGATATACGTTTGTACTTTGTCAACGATGGTTTGAATGGACATCTGTTTGTTGTTTCTGATCCGACTGACCCGATCCATGAGAGTTGAGGATAGTTCATCAGGATACCGTAACTGGTTAAATATCCACTCTACGGTTTCAGAGGGATCGCGATCCTTATCCGTCAGATATACATATAGAATGGTCTCCATGAGAAACATTGTTTTTTGCTTATGGAGATGGATTTGATCATATTTTTTAATGATATTTCCCGCCGACTCCCAATCACCGCATGACGGAGAATGGTTGAATATGCCATTGAAGTCTTCTGAGTATACGTCCTCATTAAGAAAGAACCTGTAGAACATCTGCCGGGTCACGTTTCGATCAGTCAATGAAAAGGGAGGAGACGCGAACGATTGCTCCAGTTGGATGGTCAGTTCTGCAGCAACTTCTTCCGGAACCAGACCGAACAGTCGCGTTCCCGCAGCCCACACGAGACGATCCAATTTGTCTCCGACAGCATGTTTTATAGCATCCTCATGTTCCTGTGTGAAACCCTCCAGCTTGAAGCAACACATACGACGATGCCCTAAAAATTCAGTATACGCATCATATTCCTTCCTTAATGTCTCATTGTGACCAAGCAGGGAAAGCAGATACTCCAATCCATCGAAGTTCTCCCATGCAACAGATTGAGCGGGCCGAGTCTTTGTAATATTGTTGATGGCTTTGGACATGGCTTTCTCCACATCATCTTTGTCGACAGGTTTGAGCAAGTAGTCGAGCGCACCTAAACGAATTCCTTGTTGCGCGTATTCGAACTCAGAGTAGCCGGAAAGGATGATCACTTTGGTTGGCAAGTTATGTTGGTGGATATGTTGAAGCAGATCAATACCAGACACCTCAGGCATTCGTATGTCAGTGATCAGAATATCGATGTGGTTTTGAGTCAACATATCTCGGGCTTCAATCGAATTGGTCATCGTCTCGATCTGATCAATGCCAAAGGTGTTCCAATCGAGCAAGTGCTTCATATATTCAACGACATAATGCCCATCATCCACAATTAATAATCGCATTAGTTATCTCCTTTCACCACGGGAATGCTGATGAGCAGCAGGACGGACAAGCCGCCCCAATTATTAGTAGTAAAATGTAACCCGCTACGTTCGCCGTACGTATTTTTCAGACGTTGATTTACATTCCAGAGTCCTACGCCTTTAATTCCTTCAGGCGGGGTATCACTCTCAAGCCGAGCCTCCAGACTACGGATATCATCCAGCGAAAGACCTTTACCGTCATCGGAGACCTTGATCGTTATCGCAGTCTCCGTCTGTTTTACTTCAATCGTCACCCGATGGGCACCTTGTTGTCCTTCAATGCCATGTTGAATCGCATTTTCAACCACTGGCTGGATGATCAGCGGCATGAGGGGCAGGGAGGACAGTTCTGGCGGCAGATCAATGCTGTACTCCATTTTTTTGCTAAGAGCCATAATGATCAAGAAGTGTTCCGCAAACTGAAGCTCGCTTTCCAGCGTGACTTCATGCCGGTCCAACTTCGTTAAATAACGATAATATTCAGCTAGATGTTTGCTCATGCGCATGACAGAATCAGGTGAGAATTGAGCCACCGACATGATGAAAAACAAACTGTTGTACAAAAAATGAGGATTGATCTGAGCCTGGAGTTGTTGAAGTTCCGCACTTCGTCTTAGTTCCGTTTCAGTCTTCAAGGATACGAACAGATCCTGGATCTCGGTAACCATATGATTAAAACTTCTGAAAAGGCTGTAAAACTCTCTATCCGTATTTTCGGTAATACGAGTATTATGATTGCCTTGTTCGACCTGTGAAAACTTCCGCTCCAACAAACGAATATTACGGTAGTAGTTCCGATAAAACGTAAAGATCACAACCAGACCAAGCGTGAAAACGGCTAAAATACTGGCAAAAAAAACTTTACGGTTGCGGTCAATCGGTTGCAGAAAATCATTCGTCTGTGTATATGTAATCAGGTAGGCGTCGATTGATTCAATATATCGGGAAAGAACATAATAGTCGTCCGACTTGGTGTGATAATCATATTTCAAAGTGATCTCCGGCTGTGGAGAAATCATTTCAGTAACCGCTTTCAATAGATCGTTGTCGACTTCTTTCTCACTCCATAACTGATGGGAATTAAACCAAAAAAAAGCGTTTGAGCTGTCGTTGTTCACAGCCTTTTTCAGCAGATTTTTCAAATAATCAGTATTCAGCTTTACACCAACGACGTACTGAGTCGGTTCATTTTGTCCGGGTTTTTGGATGTAAGGGTAGAGGGCAAAGTAATACAAGCCATTGCCGACGATTTGCCATCCCCGTTGATGAACATCCTTGAACGGAAGTCTCGCCTCCGGCGTACTGTTGGTGGACAGAAACGTTTCTTCAGACTTCCAGTAAATGCCGATCGATTCAATCGATCGACTGGAGAGGAGCGTTTGCCGCAAGCGATCAACAATATCGTTTTTCTTCATTTGAGAATCGTAATTGCTCAGTTCGATAACATGCCTCTGATAAAATCGGACATCACTGTCTGCAGCATATTGAACCCCGTACATGTTAGCTTCGTATATAATCCCGTCTAATATGCCTTTCACATAATCAAGCTGGTTTTTGGAAGCGCCAATCAGATTTTCTTCAAGTGTCTTGGAGCTCAATCGATTCATCACGAAAAACAAACTTAACGTCAGCAGCAGAAAAAAAACAAAGAAATAGATGAATCGCTTCATATACATTTTTCTGATCATATGTGTTTCCTTTCATATCGTCAAACGCAGAAGTTTAAAATCCAGATCGGATTAACTTTAATATAAGCCAAACCTTCGAAAAGCGGAAGGGCAGCAACAGCGAGAAATGAAAGCGGTTTTAAACTGCTTCAGGGCGGGGTGATGATCTTGAAATTTTGGCATTTTGGAGTGAAAGCGCTTTTGTTAAGCTTATCTTCAAGGATCGCTTTCGAAAGCCATCATAGAGGAGGTATGCAACATTAACGAGATTGTGCCCGTCAGATCCGCTAAAAAAACAAAGCTTTCCCAGCGGACTTCATTCAAAAAGGAAATTAAGAAAAGCTGGCCTTTGTACGTACTGTGTATTCCCGCATTTGTGTTTGTCTGCATCTTTTCTTATGGCCCGATGGTAGGTTTACTCATGGCATTTCAGGACTACAAACCATGGCTGGGCATCACAGGTTCACGGTGGATCGGGTTAGATAATTTCGAACGAATTTTCCAGTACAAAGAAGCCACACAAGCGATCGTTAATACGTTAATTATTGCCGTTTCTAAAATTATCGTTGGTATTATCGTTCCGATCGTTATGGCTATCCTGCTGAGTGAGATCCGAAATATGGGCATTAAGAAAAGTGTACAGACACTGGTGTATCTGCCGCATTTCTTGTCCTGGGTTACTGTGGCAGGGTTGATGATTGACATTCTCGGATTAGACGGGGGAATCAACCACATCTTAACAAAGGTTTTCGGCAACGATCCCATTTACTTCTTGGGTGATCCTGATCTGTTTCGATTCACGGTTGTGGTCAGCGATGTGTGGAAGAGCTTTGGCTTCGGCATGATTGTTTATCTGGCGACCATTGCGGGAATTAATCCTTCCTATTACGAAGCGGCCGAGATCGATGGTGCCACACGCCGGCAGCAAATTCGATACGTCACTTTGCCTAGCATGTTGCCCATGATCATCGTCATTTCTACATTGAGTCTGGGAAATATTCTGGACGCGGGTTTTGATCAGGTCTTCAATCTGTACAATCCGCTTGTCTACAGTACGGGAGATATCATTGACACCTATGTCTACCGTTCATCCTTGTTAAACGGGCAATATGGATTCGGGACAGCAGTAGGATTGTTCAAATCGGGGATTAGCTTGATCTTGATCGTTGTCTCTTACAGGCTGGCCTATAAGTATGCCAATTACAAAATATTCTAACAAGGAGGGAGAGGGATCATGTACCATAAGACGACAGGTTATAGAGTATTCTCCTATTTTAATTACGCGTTTATGATACTGGCGGGGCTGGCGTGTTTCCTACCACTGCTTCATCTATTGGCGCAATCGCTCAGCAGCAAAGCGGCCATTAGCGGTAATATGGTTTCATTTTGGCCGGTGGGGTTCAACGTGGATGCCTATGTAAAAACGTTCAACAATTCTAATTTCAACGGTGCCATGCTAACATCCATCACTCGAACCGTATTGGGTACAACCATCAGCATGTTTATTCTTACCTGTGCAGGATATGCCCTGTCCAAGGAATTCCGGGGACGTAACGTGCTCATGTGGTTTTTTATCTTTACCATGCTCTTCTCGGGGGGATTGATACCTTCTTACATATTGATCACAGCCCTTGGATTAAAGGACACCATCTGGGCTCTTGTGTTACCGGGCGCTTTTGGTGCTTATAATTTGATTCTTCTCGTCAATTTTTTCAAAACGATTCCCAAAGCCCTGGAAGAAGCAGCTTTCATTGACGGAGCGTCCTTCTTCGTAATTCTCAGCAAAATATATTTACCATTATCTCTGCCTGGCATCGCGACCGTATCCTTGTTCATTATGGTGGGGCACTGGAACTCCTGGTTTGACGGGATATTGTACATGTCGGATGCAAGTAAGTATCCGCTGGCTTCGTTCTTACAGACCGTTGTTGTACAGAGCAATATGCAAAATATGGCGATGAGCCAGTCTGAGGTGGCAGCCATGTCTGAACAGAGCATCAAGGCAGCGCAAATTTTCGTCAGCACGCTACCGATCATTTTAGTCTATCCATTTTTGCAACGTTATTTTGTAAAGGGAATTGTACTAGGAGCCGTCAAAGAATAATTAGGATGACGAAAAATTGGATCGCTATATATGTTCAACTAAAATTTACACGATAACGGAGAGGACAGAAGAGACCTGAAGAAGCGGAGCGTTCGCCTTTATTACCAGAATTTCACCTTTGTAAAAGTGAATCAAAAATTCTGGGAATAACAGCGATCGGAAGGTTGTTCTGTCATCGGAGTGCCAGTGTAAATATGAACTTATATAGAAAACAAATTGAGTATGAGTGAAGGGGGCATGTTTCCATGAAGAAAAGAACTGATTTATTGAAAATGGCAAGTATGGTTATGCTGTCGGCTATTCTTGTGGCTGGCTGTAGCAAAGGGGAGAGTGCTTCCGAGACCGCACCAGCATCGGTGCTGAAGGACGGTAAATATGATCCACCGTTTACGATCACCATCGCCAAACAACAGGATGAAAATGCTGGAAAGTACATCAACGGTGAGACGTTGAATGACAATGTATTGACCCGCTGGGGCGAACAAAACCTGGGTATCAAAATCCAAACCACCCTGCTGGGAGGTGATGCTTCACAATATAATACCAAGCTACGGTTGGCGTTGACAGGTTCCGAGAAGTTGCCCGACGTTCTGCCCGTCTATGACACCATGCTGGTCAATGATCTGATCGATTCGGGGCAAGTCAAAGAGATAACGGAAGACATCTCAGCCTACATGCCTGACCGGATAAAAGAAATATACAAACAATACCCGACCACCTTCAATCCAGTGGTTAGAGAGGGTAAGGTCTACGGGATGGCGATTGCGCCGAATCTGACGGAAGGCGAAGTCATGCTGATCCGCCAGGATTGGTTGGACAGATTGGATTTGAAAGCGCCAACAACGATTGAAGAGTTTGAACAAGTCATCGCGGCGTTCACTAATGAGGACCCGGATGGGAACGGCAAGAAAGACACATACGGCTTTACTTTTTCAGGTAAAGATTCCTACAATACAGGCTGGGTCAGCGATCCAGTCATGATATTCAGCGCATTCACGGGCAAACATCTTCCAAGGCAATGGCATAACGACAACGGCAAACTCACCTATGGATCTGTGGCTTCTGGCAACAAAGAGGCACTTGCCAAGTTACGCGATTGGTATGCAGAAGGGTACTTGAACAAAGAATTGGCCACCCAAGGGGCCTGGGATGCTCTGTCCGATTTTACGGAGGGAAAAGCTGGTATCATCATTGGTCGTCCTTGGCTGTACGACAGTGTGAAGGACGTAGAGAAAAATGTGGATGGTGCAAAAATTAGTGCTTATCCGACCATTCAAGGTGTGAACGGTGATAAGACCTACCAATCCGCCCAATTGAACGATGGTGTGTTCATGTTTAACAAGGATTTTCAGAACATGGAAGCCTTCTTCCTGTACTACGATAAAATGTACGACGCAGCGTTCAGCACGGGAGAGTTCAAATACGGCTACGCTCAAGGATACGATTACGATATCGTTAACGATGAAGTCACTTTTGATCCAACGAAATTTAATACGCCATTAGAGGCTGTGCAGGGCGTTGGGAAAATGGCATTTACCAAAAATACACCGAGTGTTGATGGTCCCGGCCAATCCTACTACGATCTGGCGAATGGAGTTAAAGCCGACACGGGCGTCCTCATTCAGAGTGCTTCAAAAGATCAAACGACGCAGGACGGATATCGTATTTCGTATGAAAACAGAGATGTTTTATTACCAAATGAGTTTAACGGTCCACCAACGCCAACGATGCAAAATGTGTGGGAACAGTTGACCACTATGGAACAAGAGACGTTCACCAAAATCATATATGGCAATGAGCCAGTTGAAGCATTTGATACCTTTGTGAAACAGTGGCATGAAAAAGGCGGAGACACCGTGATCGAAGAAGTTAACGAATGGTACAACCAAGCCAGCGAGACGGATGTAATGACACTGATGAATTTGAAATAAAGTCTAGTTTCACCTGAACCAGCCTTCCGGCAACAGGAAGGTTGGTCTTCTAAAAAAAGGAGATGATGAGACATGATCAAAGGTAAATCGTGGATGGCTATCGTCATTGCATTGATGTTGTTAACAGTTCATTTAACGTCCTCAGCTCAAACCATTCACGCTGCTGCTGGTGAAGAGACCAAGATCGCTGCAACACTGTTTGTATTGAAGAACGAATCCGAAGTATCCAATGCCAAAATTCATTGGGCTCCTGTCCAGGGAGCGACTGCATACGAGTTGTATAGATCCGAGAACGATGAACCCTATCAGTTATTACAGACCTTAACCGGTACAACGACGGATGATTATGACCTCAACATAGGTAGTTCGTACAAATATCAAGTGAAGGCATATGGCGGAACTTCCTTGTTAACCTCCGCTGTCTCGCCAGAATATACCCCTTACAGCCTTCCAGAGAACCTCACAACTTTTGATAACACAACACAATCTACTCTCATGCTCCCGAATGAACTCAAAGTTGGAGACATTTACTACAGATTTAACTTTGTGCAAAAGTCATCAGGCGGTTTTGGCGAAATGATTCAACAGACGTCAACGGATGACATCTCCTACGGTAACGACAAAGTGGTCCTGTCTTACACGGATCATCCCGATCTGGCCAACTCTAAATTTGAAGGGATCAATATCCTATATCACGCGCCCACGAACAAATTTGTTTTTTGGGCTCACTATGAGAACAGTACAGACTACACACTTGCCAGAGTATCGGTGGCTTCGGCCACGCCTGGAGAAGACTTTACCTTTCACAAAAGCTTTCGACCGGAAGGGAACCAATCCCGGGATATCTCCATTTTCAAAGATGATGATGATTCGGCGTATCTGATCTCTACGGCCAATAATAATTCGGACACCATCTTATATAAGTTAACCCCCGATTGGTTGGATGTAGATCATCAAGTTTCTGTTATTTATCAAAATCAACACAGGGAACTACCCAAGATGATCAAAAAAGATGGCATTTATTATTTGTTCTCTTCCCAAGCGGCAGGTTGGTATCCGAGTATACCCTTGTATTCATCAGCAACAAGCATAGACGGAGATTGGTCTGAATTGCGGACGATTGGCAACACGTCAACCTTCTCGGCGCAGTCGGGTTCCGTCATGCGGGTGAAGCCAGATACGGGCAACAACGTGGTTATGGTTGCGTATCGCTGGATGTTCGGCTGGGCAGGTACGCAAAATGGAACAACAGAGGAACGACTGCTTCCCGTTTGGTTCTCTGATGGTTACGCATTTTATGATTATTTTGATCAAGTCCTTTATAACACAAGCGATGATGTTGTCGTTCCCGTTCAGAATGGAAAACTGCTGTCACAAGGTAAACCGGCAACAGCCCAAACGGTTAATGGAACAAATCCGGCAAGTTATGCTAATGATGGAAACTATCAAACCGAATGGGTAGGCACAGGCAGTTCCTGGCCACATTGGTGGAAGGTCGACCTCGGCTCTGTTCAGCAATTGAATAATGTGCAAATCTCCTGGTGGATGCAAAAAGGCTCCGAAGGTTTTTACAAATACAAAATCGAGACCAGTACGGATAATGTAAACTGGACCGTGGCATTAGATCGAACCAATAATACATCTTACGGTTTCACATCAGATACGCTATCGAGCACTGCTGCCAGGTATGTACGAATTAATATGCAAAATGCGGCACTTCATAACAATCCCAACAATTGGTACACGCCAAGACTATGGGAAGTGAAGGTATTTGGATCGGACACCAATTAATGTTGTTCTTAAAAGAAGAGAGGTAACGGTGTGAATAATCAATTAACCAATGGTGGCATCTGGAATGATTCAAGCGGTCAGCCGATCCATGCCCATGGTGGACATATGTTATTCCATGACGATTATTATTACTGGTATGGCGAAGATCGGAGGGACGATATATATGTTAGTTGTTATCGTTCCAAAGATCTATTCAACTGGGAGTTTCGAAACCATATCTTGACCACCTCTATACCAGCTGCACCCATTCGAGTTCGGACAAATCTGGCATTAGTGAACGATAAAGGTGGAAAAGTAAATCTCGAACGGCCTAAAGTGCTTTTCAACGCGGTGACCAAAAAGTTTGTACTCTGGGCTCACTATGAGAATGGTAACAATTACAACGATGCCGCATGCGCCATTGCCACATCGGATTCTCCGGATAGTCATTTCGTGTATCATGGCAGCTTTAATCCGTACGGGTATATGTCGCGTGACTGCACGCTCTTTCAGGACGAAGACGGGGCAGCGTATTTTATTTCAGCTGCCAGAGACAATGCAGACCTGCACATCTATCGTCTGCAGGAAGATTACCTTAATGTCGAAAGTCTTGTCGGAAAGCTGTGGCAGGGGGAATATCGGGAGGCGCCAGCCGTCTTCAAACGGAAAGGGAAGTATTATATGGTGACCTCATTTTGCACGGGTTGGGCTCCCAATCAAGGGAAATACGCGATGGCTAATACGATGGATGGACCTTGGGGGATGCTAAGCGATTTTGGCGATGAAACGACGTACCAAACGCAACCAGCATTTGTACTGAAGCGATCAGAAGAGGAGTACCTGTACTTTTCGGATCGCTGGAACGGATCGGATTATTTTCAATCTAGCTATGTGGTACTGCCCATTGAATTCAATGGGGACATTCCTATTCTGAATCATTATTCCACGTTATCTTTGCGAGAAGACGCACATCTGATTCATTTTGAACGATAATTTGAATGATAAAACGACTGATGAGAAAAGACTTTGTTCCTACAGCGAATGTAGGTTCAAAGTCTTTTTGAATGAATTTTATAATTTCAAATCCAACGAATAACGATCGCGAAGTACTGATAAATGGTGGAGCTCATGTCCAGCCATAACAAATGCAATCGATCGAGCTGAAGCAGGATTATCACTGACAATCCCTCTACAGAGCCATGCTTCCGGGGTGAGGCGACGAAGCATAAGAATGGTTGAGCGGCGTATGACGGCATATTCTTCGCTCAAATCGGCCAGGGTATACGCATTGAAAGGGTGGGTCTGCATAAGCACGTCCTGATCGTAGCCGGGATGATTCGCTTGCTCACCTCTGGCTATGCGAAGCAATCGGCTGCTCATGATGCGTTCGTTATCCAAAAGGTGACCGATGACCTCTTTCACGCTCCATTTGCCTTCGGCGTACCGATAATTTGCTTGCTCCTCTGTCAATGAAGAGAGCAAAGTTGGTATGATGTTGGCTTGCAGCTCTATGCGTTCGATGATGTTCCCTTCAGGAACAAGCTGGATGTACCCTTCATAATAAGCTGCATATTCATCTGTAGTTGGTCTTTCAACCATGGTAATGCCTCCTTTGGGATTCGTAGATCTGGAATATATTGTAGCATAAATCTTACTTCCAGCATTAAAATTGGCCCTTCCGCTTGATAGGTGGAAGGGCCGTTTCATGTAATTTGAACAATTTATAGCGTTTGGGTGTACCACTTCTAATCCGTACGTCGTATCCTTTTATTTTGGACAAACTTCTCCAAAACCGCAAAATCCTCCGTCACTTTTTTGAACGGCAACGTGTCCAGCACCTGTTCCCGGTAACTCTTTTTAGCCGCTTCGCTGAGACGGGAGTCAAGTATGCTGAGTATGCCAAGGTCGGTTTCACTACGAATCAAGCGTCCCGTTCCTTGCCGCAACCGAAGAAGCATGTCCGGTACAAACACCTCCATGAACGGATTCTCCGTTACAGATGACTTATATTCATAAACAGGATCCGATGGAACAGGGAAGGGCAACCGGAAAATAATGACCTGTGACAGGTCAGACCCCTCGATATTCACGCCTTCCCAGAATACACCAGTACCCAGGAGGACACCTTTGCTTTTCCTGAAATCGGCGATGACACTGTCCTGTGATGATCCCTCTTTTTGAACATGGAGTGCCCACGTATATTCATTAGCCCTTGAGATCAACTTTTTGTGAATGTACTTCATGTCCTCTTTTGCTGAAAAAAGGACGATTGTTCTTCCTTGAGTTAGATTACAGAGTTGAACCAATTCCTTATAAGCTGTTTCAAGATAGATTTCGCGCTGGTCATGTTGGTAATATGGAATTTTGTTCGAAATGTACATCGTGGCATGGTTGGTGTAGTCAAAAGGGGAGGGTTGGCGCTCTAAGAAATCTCCCTTATAACCAAGGGAGTGCGTCATATAAGAATATTGTTCCTCCAGCGTATCCCCGCCTTGGCACAGTGTTGCTGATGTTAGGATTACAGGTACCTTACCATTAAATAAAGCGTATTTCAGAAATTGGCTTATATCTTTGGGACAGATGCTGATTGTGGTTACTCTAAGGGGGCTGCTTGCCCATAAAAGATAGTTGTCCTCCATTTCAGATAAGACACGAATGAGGGTTATAAGCCCGTTGATGGCTTCAAAAGCGTCATCGATCTCCCGCTCGTGACGGGAGGTCAAAATGGAAAGGCGCAGACTGAGATCTTTTAAATCGTTTAAGACTTGGTTTAACGGTATTCCTTTGATTTCCGACACTTTGATTCGGTCGTTATCCTGCTTGGCATGGTGGAGCAGATCCGCGTTTACCTGTTTGAAGATGCGCTCAGCGCAGTTTTTGATGAACTTGGATTGTGAGAAGAGACTTTTATCCCCGGACTGCTTCGTTAGAAGCTGCACCGTATTATCTAGAATGCGGCAGATTCCCCGATAAGTGAACTCGAGTGTTCTGGCATCCCGAACTTTTGCTTCCAGATTATGCGCTTCATCAATGACGATCAGAGCAGGCTGTTCTGAGATGATGCTCTTGGTTCCTTCTTTTTTCTTCATCAAATCTCGTATGAGCAAGTCCTGGTTTACGATAATAAAATCAATCTCGTGAGCTTTTGCATTTAATTTCGCTCTCATATCGTAAAACAAACATGCAGTTTTATGATGACAACGTTCAAATTTGCAATCATTCACGGAAACGTGGGACCATTCGGCATCACTAACCCCAGCTTTAATATCGGCTCTTTCATCAATTTCATAATCTAATATGCGCTGCGCAAGGGTAGACACGGAGGAGTTAGCATCATCAAGACTGATCCACAGGCATACTGCCCCATGCCTTTTCCCACCACGGAGCGAACCGTTGAGAATCCCAACCGGCTACCAATAATCCTTAAATCTTTATGTATCTGTTCCGAGAGCTGAATGGAGGATGTCGCTATAATGACTGGTTTCTGAGACATTTGATTCGTGAGCAGACTTGGGATCAGGTACGCAAAAGACTTACCGATTCCGACACCAGCTTCAATCATGGCGTTATGCCCATGGATATAAGCATCTGCGATATCGAGAGACATTTCTTGCTGTCCGATCCGCTCTCTAAGGCCAATTCGGTGGAACCGGTCATATATTCGGAAGATGGCGTTAACCAAAGAACGTTCGATTTCCTTGTCCGGTTCCTGCTTATTCATTTTATAAAGTTCATTTAACCAATTCATAACGATCGCCCCTCTTCCGAATGATGATCTTCTTGTACTCACTTTGGAGACGATTTACCTCACAATGCAGTTGTAACGGCATTTTTCAATCTGGATACGCCTTCCTGTAATTGTTCATCTGACAAATGTGCAAAAGACAAATAGATACCATACTTCATACCAACAGCAATTGAACTGCTGACTTCTGAGTATACCACACCTTGTGACCGAGCTGATTCCCTAAAGGCCTCATAAGTGGTCACATTACCTCGCCACCAACCAAACACGTGTAGACCCGCTTCATTCTCCACCCAATCAAACCATGTAGAGAGCTGCTTGTTCAAAAGTTTGAGTAACAGATGGAATTTCCGACTGTATAATCGATTCATTCTGCGCAGATGACGTTCATATTGACCACTTGTCATGAATGCAGCTAATGCCCGTTGTTCGATCAGGTTGACGGGTCTTGGCTCGTATAATGCCTGTGCCTTTCTAAAGGTATCTGCCAAGGTAGGGGGAAGAACCACATAACCAAGTCGTACTTCTAAAGGCAAGGTTTTGGTAAAGCTACCCAGGTAGATTACGCGTCCTACTTTATCGAGTGTTTTCAGTGGTTCAACATGCATTCCGCGATATCGGAATTCACTATCATAATCATCTTCAACAATCATGGCATCATTTCGCTGTGCCCAGTCCAGCAAGGTTTGTCTGCGTTCCAGACTGAGCATTTCACCAGTAGGAAACTGTCGTGACGGCGTGACAAATAACATACGTGCTTCCCAGTCTTGGGGCACAACGCCCTGACCATCGAGATTGGCTTCAATCAACTTTGCACCCGCAGCCAATATGGCTTTAGAAATCCCGACATAACAAGGACTCTCTGTCACGACATAATCCCCAGGATCTGCAAGTAATTGAGTGAGTAGAGCTATAGCTTGCATGGAGCCTGCAGTTACTGCAATATGATCCGGATCAACTTGAATGCCCCGCATCCTCCGCAGATAGGCAGCAATGGCTTCTCTCAATTTTGGATCCCCGGTTGAACTAACCATAGCAGAGGTTGTTTTCAGGTGAAGCTCACGCTGCCTTATCTCTGCATACAATCGATTATTCCATTCATCGTAAGGAAACTTGGAGAAGTCAGGTTGATATTTGCTAAAGTCGATCACTTCGTCGCTATTCATTCTGGAATCATGTGTATGAGCATTGGCTGGTGTATTTCTTTGAATCGACTGCTGTTCAAACTGCTGAATACGGTTCCCCCAGGCAGATAAGTGATGCGTACAAGCTTTCTCGGTGGAAGCATCATTGCTTAAGTCCAACTGATATGCAACAAAGGTTCCTCTTCCATGCTCTGAATGAATGTAACCTTGTGCAGTCAACGTATCATAGACCTGATTCACGGTTCCTCTGGAAATGTGATGCGTTGCAGCTAACTCTCGAGTAGAGGGTAACTTCTCGCCATGTATAAGAATACCTTCATGAATTGCATCACGAATGGCATGATAGAGAGCCTTCATCTTCGTATATTTTCGGTTCAAATATGAACTGTAAGCTACATGAAATTGCATAGGACCTCCAGAGTTATAATTAAAGTGGTACAATAAAAATCAAAATTATTGGATCTTTTTATATGACCATTCTCATTCTATACTAAATCATAGATTAGAGCGATGCCTTTATTGAAAATCACCCAAAAGTTACTTAGGAGGACTACAATCATGCAAACAGGTACAGATCGTGTAAAAAGAGGAATGGCTGAAATGCAAAAAGGTGGCGTCATCATGGACGTTATGAATGCAGAGCAAGCTAAAATCGCTGAGGCGGCAGGGGCAACAGCTGTTATGGCTCTTGAACGGGTACCTTCCGATATTCGCGCAGCTGGCGGTGTAGCTCGTATGGCAGATCCAACCATCGTTGAAGAGGTTATGAAGGTTGTATCTATCCCGGTTATGGCTAAAGCACGTATCGGTCATTACATAGAAGCCAAAGTGCTTGAATCCCTAGGTGTGGACTATCTCGATGAAAGTGAAGTTCTTACGCCTGCAGACGAAGTGTTCCATATCGATAAACATGAGTTTACTGTACCATTTGTATGCGGAGCCAAAGATTTGGGAGAAGCTCTTCGCCGTATTGGTGAGGGTGCATCGATGATTCGTACAAAAGGTGAGCCTGGAACGGGCAACATTGTTGAGGCAGTTCGTCATATGCGCCTGATTAACAGCCAGCTCCGTAAAGTGCAAAACATGTCCAAAGACGAGCTGTACGCTGAAGCCAAAAATCTAGGTGTAGCTTATGAGTTGCTGCGCGAAGTTCATGAAAATGGAAAACTTCCTGTCGTTAACTTTGCAGCAGGCGGTGTAGCTACTCCGGCGGACGCAGCATTAATGATGCACCTGGGAGCAGACGGTGTGTTTGTAGGATCAGGTATTTTCAAATCCGATAGCCCTGAGAAATTCGCTCGTGCAATCGTTGAAGCTACAACACATTACACCGATTACAAACTGATTGCTGAAGTATCCAAAAACTTGGGCGCCCCGATGAAAGGGATCGAAATTTCTAAATTGGCTCCAGAAGAGCGCATGTCCAACCGCGGTTGGTAAGATAGCAGTGCATTTAGTTGAATAGGTAGTTTGAACATTTATATAGAAGAGCCGATCAATTGAACCTTAATTGATCGGCTTTTTTGTTCTTACTGTTTAGCTTGTTGATATCTTCAAAATGCTGTGGCTATAATAATCGGTATGAAGGAAGGTGCAGACAATTCGCTATCTATATGAGTTTATTCAACATCAGGACGATCTGCCTATGAAACTCTTCGTGAACTCGGTAAAACATATTGATTTTCATTGGCACAAGGAAGTGGAAGTTGTATATGTTCTCCACGGTTCAATCATCATGTATCTGGACCAGCAGCAATATACACTGCATGAAGATGATGTGATCGTGGTTAACAGTATGTCCGTCCACAAGATCGAACGAACCAATCAGGACAATGTGTTATTAACATTGCAGTTCGGTCCCGAGTTAATGAACAATAATGCGTTTATCTCCTGTAACCCTGCTATGAACGTGGAACAAAACGCTCCTCGCTTGCAAAGTATTAAACAATATCTTGCGCAGATGGTATGGGAGATCAACAAAAAAACGCCGGGTTATCAAAATTTCACAATGGGCAGATTACAGATGTTATGCGGATGCCTGCAGAGGTATTTTTCCAGTGGAACGAATTCCGCATTGGAAGACGGTAGCAGGGATTATGACTATAAAAGACTGAACAGGGTCCTCACATATATTGATTTACACTACAATGAAAAGATTACACTGCAGGATATGGCGCATTCCGAACATTTAAGTTTGCATTATTTTTCTCACTTCTTCACCGACAAAATCGGGATACCTTTCCAAAAGTATTTGACGCTCATTCGTTTGGAGAAGGCTCAGGCTCAGCTGGCAGCCAACGATAAAAATATTTCGGAGATTGCGCTGGATTGCGGATTTGCCAATGTGAAACTGTTTAACAAATACTTTAAGGAAAAGTACGGCTGTACGCCCGGTTCCTATCGGGAAGCTTCTCGTACACCGGAATTGCATCAGTTGAATGTAAACCGCAAACCCAAAACATATGAGGAATCTTCAAGCGGAGATTATTACGAGATGGAAACGTTGAATGCGATTGGTTTACTGTATCGATATCTGGATGTTAAGGTTGACGCCGATCAGGACACGCTTCCTGTACCGTCTGTACATCTGTCAGACCAAACTTATATTGAAATTCGTGCGGATCAGACGTCGTCTGTCTACGAAAAACACTGGAATATGACCATGACGGCAGGGAGAGCCATTGAAGGTTTGCGTGAAGATTGGCGGAAGCAGCTCTCCGCGCTGAAAGGAAAAGTGCCTTTTCAATATATTCGATTTCACGGCATCTTTAATGACGAGATGATGGTGTATAGCGAGAACGAGCAGGGTACTCCCCTCTATAATTGGTCTTATGTGGACAAGTTGTATGATTTCCTGCTGGATCAGGGCGTTCGGCCATTTGTGGAATTAAGTTTTATGCCGAGCCAGTTGACGAGATCCAAAGAAACGCTTTTTTGGTGGAGGGGGAATATTAGCCCGCCATCCGACCCTGCCAAGTGGCAGGCGCTTGTTGGCGAATTTGTTCGCCATTGTTTGAATCGCTATGGAGCGGAAGAAGTGAGGCAGTGGTATTTCGAAGTATGGAACGAGCCTGACCTGGCGGGTGTTTGTTGGGCAGGAAGCAAGGAAGAATACTTTGCGTTTTACGAATCGACCGTTCATGCCATCAAATCGATTTTGCCGGAACTGAAGGTGGGAGGGCCAGCTATGGGTTACGGTTCTCTCTGGAACGATACCTGGGCTGAGGAATTTTTGTCCTATTGCCGCAAGCGTGAAGTGGCTCTCGACTTTTATTCGTTTCACATCTATTCGGAGTATCCCAAGCTAAAAGTTGAAGACGATCGTTTAACCCGGATCATGCCGCCAGCTTTTTATAAAGAAAGTATTGAACTTATGCGGCAAAAAATGAATGCGTCTTCGTACGGTCATGTTGAACTTCATGTCACTGAGTGGAACTTTTCGCTGTATGACCGGAACTTGCTGCACGATACCATGTTCATGGCTCCGTTTGTCATTTACCACACCATGAACACACTCGGTGACGTGAAAGCGATGGCTTTCTGGTCTTTTACCGATGTATTCGAAGAAAGTATCGTTCCCGCTTCTCCTTTCTACGGAGGTTTTGGCCTGATTAACCGGGATGGGCTGAAGAAACCCAGTTATTATGCATTTGAGCTTATGCAAAAGCTTGGTGATGAGCTGATGGTCAAGGGAGACGGTTATGTTGGAACCCGAAAAAGGGATGGAAGCATGCAATTTTTGTTCTATCACTATGTTCATGTAGATCAGCTGTTTGCAAGTGGAGATTGGTCGGAATTATCCAGCTCAACCCGCTATGACGTATTTGAGGAAAAAGGTAGCAAAGCTTATGAACTTACCCTGAGCAATCTCGAGGGACCTTATAAATGCACCAGTTATCAACTGGATCGGGAGCATGGATCGGTATTTGATGAATGGACCCGCATGGGATCGCCCGATTCCTTGACGGAAGAAGAAATCACCTATTTAAACGGTAGGAGTGGACCTGTGATGGGGACAGAGATGGTAAGAGATGAAAGTTGGCGCAGAGAGATTTTGCTTCCACCGCATGGGGTAATGCTGCTCATTTTGGATAGACAATATTAAAAAAATTGCTTTTAAGACATCCTTTCAGTTTGAAGGGATGTTTTTTGTTGTTTATTTCTTGTTCAGGCTGGCAAGCTAGAACTATAGCGATGGATTGGGCAAAAAACGAACCATGATGCGGCAAGTTCCAACAAGAAAGCGTTAACACAAATCGATATACTATGGTTGTGGCAGCTTAGAGGAAGACAGGGGGAGTTTTGGATGAAGCGTTTCATGAAATGGATGACAGATTCGTTTGCGCCAAGATTGGAGGCGTTTACGAACAATATTTGGGTTTCTTCGATTCAAGAAGCCATCATGGTCGCCATTCCGATGATTTTCATCGGTTCGATTATTACATTGATTTCGATTTTGCAGGATTTCATTCCGGGAATGCCGGACCTGACACCTATCACGACATTCAGTTTCGGTTTGCTGGGGTTGTTTATTGCTTTTCTGACGCCTTATGTCGTGATGGAAAAAAGAGAACGACACAAAATCAAGTTGCTGGCGGGAATGACGGGGATATCTCTGTTCGTCATGCTGCTTAACCCGACGGTAAACGAAGACGGTACCATTCAGTTTATCCTTGAACGATTTGGACCCTCGGGGATGATTACAGCACTCCTGGTAGGTGTATTTGTCGCTCTTGTAATGATCATGTGCAACAAATTTTCGTTCTTCAAAAAGGGGTCTTCACTTCCCGAATTCATTATGGACTGGTTCGATTTTCTCGTCCCGATCGCCCTGGTATTAACAACAGGATGGTTACTTGTATATCAGCTTCATTTTGATATTTTTGGACTAATCGTAAACGTATTTGAGCCGATCAATGCCGTAGGGCAAAGTTTAACCGGATTTTTATTGTTCAATTTCATTGGTGTTGTACTGTATTCTTTCGGCGTAAGCCCGTGGGTTATGACACCGATCTGGTACGCGATCTGGATACCTGCAATCGAAGAAAATGCAGCTCTTGTGGCAGCGGGACAAGATCCCGTCAATATCAACACGTTTGAAACCTTTTTCTCCGGATGGCTGGGTATTGGAGGAATGGGAGCGACCTTGCCGTTAGTTGTTTGGTTCCTGATGGCACGTTCGAAAAAACTGAAATCAGTCGGCAAGGCAACTATTATTCCATCCTTGTTTAACATCAATGAACCCGTCGTGTACGGAGCACCGATTGCCTTTAATCCATTACTCATGGTACCGATGTGGATTAACTCACTTATCACGCCGGTGATTGTGTACTTGGCTCTCGACTGGGGTTGGGTGCGGATTCCGAGCCAGATCTTCCAGCTATGGTACACGCCGATCGGCCTGTCCACCTACATTATGTCCGGATTCAATGGGCTTATCTTGCTGGCAGTCGTCCTGGTGATTGTATTTATTGTCTGGTTCCCGTTTTTCAAACTGTACGATGCACAGGAACTGAAGAAAGAACAAGAACAAAATTGATATCAGAAGGGTGAGTACTATGGATAAATCAATCAATGAATTGTTGTCGGCATTGACGCTGGCCGAGAAAGCTTCACTCTGCGCAGGATTGAATATGTGGATGACAAAAGGAATCGAGCGGTTAAACATTCCGCCAGTTCATATGTATGATGGGACAAACGGCATTCGTAAAACAAACAGCGATGAAGAAATGGGGATTACAACGGAAAATGTACCCGCAACCTGTTACCCTACGGGTTCAGCCATCGGTTCTTCGTGGAATACGGAATTGTTATATGAAGTTGGTGTGGCACTGGGACGTGAATCAAAAACCATGGACGTTGAGCTGCTGCTTGGACCGGGTGTCAATATGAAAAGAACACCGCTTGGCGGAAGAAACTTCGAATACTACTCGGAAGACCCATACTTGACAGGGGAACTTGGGGCGGCGTTTATAAACGGGATCCAAAGCGAAGGCGTGGGCGCTTCTGTCAAACACTTTGCAGGAAATAACCAGGAGTTTGAAAAGATGGTAACCAGTTCGGAAATCGACGAGCGAACGCTTCGCGAGATTTACCTGAGCGCCTTTGAACGAATTATTAAGAAATCCGACCCTTGGACGGTTATGTGTTCTTATAATTTATTGAATGGAACGTATACAAGTGAGAACGAACATTTACTGCATGACATTTTGAGAGAAGAGTGGGGTTATGAAGGTGTTGTTCTATCCGACTGGACAGCTGTTAATGATCGCATACGCGGTCTGAAGGCTGGGCTTGATCTGGAGATGCCGGGTCCTGCGAATTACAATGCCAAAGCAATCATTGAAGCGGTTCAGAACGGAAGCCTTTCCGAAGAGCAGTTGGATCGCAGCGTGGGTCGTATTTTGAAGCTGGTTGAGCGGGTAACGGGCAAGAAAGACATGGATTCTTCTCCAGATTCGGACTATCATGCACTTGCACGTAAAGCGGCGGCCGAGAGTATTGTGCTTCTGAAAAATGAGAACGCGATTCTCCCGCTACGGCAGGAGTCCATTTCGTCGATTGCCGTGATCGGACGGTTTGCCAAAAAACCGAGAATTCAGGGAGCGGGCAGTGCGAAGGTAACGCCTACAAGAGTCGATATTCCATGGGATGAGATAAAAAAACTGGCTGGCGATGCCATGACCATGAATTATGCAGAAGGGTACCCGGAGGATGACTCCATCAATGATGAGCTAATCAAGGAAAGCGTGTCATTAGCCATGAATTCCGATGTTGCTGTATTGTTTGTTGGCCAACCGGAATATGCGGAATCGGAGATGCATGATTTGCAAGGCATTGATCTTCCCGAGCATCAAGTGAAATTGATTCTCGCGGTAGCCGCGGTTCAGCCCAAGTGTATTGTCGTGACGAGCAGCGGCTCCGCACTGGCGATGCGCCCATGGGTACAGCATGTACCTGGTGTGATTCATTCTTGGTTGTCGGGTCAAGGCATGGGTAAAGTGATTGCAGATGTATTATTCGGACAGACGAATCCTTCGGGCAAACTGTCTGAGACATTCCCTGTCAAACTGTCGGACAACCCTTCACATATGCGAATTCGCGGAGAGAACGGCAAGCTGTATTATCGCGAAGGCCTATTCGTGGGTTATCGATATTATGACCGAAAAGAACTGGCACCTCAATTCCCGTTTGGACACGGATTGTCTTACACATCGTTCTCCTATACGGATCTGGAAGTGTCTCAGACACACACCGGTGTTACGGTGTCCTTCCAATTGAAAAATACCGGAAAGCGCACGGGGAAAGAAGTTGTTCAATTGTATGTTCACGATGAAGAGTGTACATGGACCCGTCCAGAGAAAGAATTGAAAGCTTTTGCTAAAGTTGAACTAGAGCCGGGTGAAAAACGCAAGATTACTTTTGAACTGGAAGAGAGAGATTTTTCATACTACAACACCAAGTATAACCGTTGGGTGGCTGAGACCGGGTTTTTCCAAATTTCACTTGGCAGCTCGTCCAAAGATATCCGAATTACGGAACGTCTGCATTGTAACTTTGGTAAGGAAGAAATCACGTTCCACAAATTCAGTCTGCTCAGTGAGTGGATGAGTGATCCTGTAGCGAAAAAGGAATTGGAGCATTGCCTGAATGAAATGAACGAGCACGTTACGGACAAGGTATATCTTAACGAGGAGTTTGTGGGATTCTGGGCAGATTTCCCAATGATCAAAGTATTCCAAATGTTCGGTCAACAATGGATGAATGAGCGGTCACCTGATGAAATTATTAATGAACTTATCGCCAAGGTTAACCAGGCACGTAATGAATAGTTAAGTAAAAGAGGAACCAAGTTCAATCCTAAACAAAGGACATGAACTTGGTTTTTCTAACGTTTCGGGATATATCGTTAGGAAACGTAACCTTCGAACCAAGATACCGCAAAAGACAGTTGGTTTGAAGACATCTTGATCACGGCAGGTACACCTGAATGGCCTTTGAACCTGTCACAGATGAATTTTACGATAATCCGATGAATTGAGGCACCATATGAGGGTCTCCTTTTATTCATCAGACTAATGATATTGATTATTGTTCTCATTTACACGCTTCGACAATTACTGTATACTGACAATAGTTATTTTACATATTGGCATAAAAGACAAGAGAGAATTGAAAAGGGAGAGATTATTTACATGTTGGTATCCGTTAAAAAAGGGATTTTTCTTTGTTTGATTACTGCAATGATCCTGGTGCTCGCAGCGTGTTCAAGCAGCAATGGTGGCAGCGAAGATGCAAATGGCAGTTCACAGCAAGCTGCGGAGAGCAGCACCACGAATGCAACAACAAATGGGGAACAAACCGACGCTGACGCTTCAGCACCTGCCGAAACAACTTACCCGGTAACCGTTTCAAACTATACAACAGAGAACGGCACATGGGTGAAGAAGGATCAAACGTTTGACAAGGCACCTGAACGAGTGGTTGCCAATACCCAAGGTGCAGCCGAGCTGATGATTCGCCTTGGTTTGACAGACAAACTTGTAGGTGTAGCTGCGTTGTTTGGTAGTGTACCTGAAGATATTGCGGACGAGTTTAAACAAATTCCTGTGCTAGCTGAAGGCTATGTAGGCAAGGAAGTGACAATAGGGGCTACGCCTGACCTGGTTGTTGGTCGTGGTGGATTGTTTGAGGATGCGGACTGGGGTGTTGGTACAGTAAGCAGCTTGAATGATATGGGGATCAAAACATATGTACAAAGCACCAGTGTTCCTGATGCATCGTTAGATAGTCTGTATCAGGATATTACTGAATTAGGTGAGATATTCAACGTACAAGCCAATGCAGCGGCATATATTGAGACGCTTAAAGCACGCGAGAATGCCTTGTCGGCCCGAGCTAGCGCTGAGACGATCAATTATGCATCATTTTCGGATAATGGTGATGGAACCATTGGAATTTACAACGGAAATGGTGATACGTTTATTGAAAGTGCAATGTCATTAATCAATATGCATAATATGCTGATTAATGAAACTGGCACACTCAGCCTGGAGAAGTTAATCGAGATTAATCCGGATGCAATGATTATTTCGAGGTATGCTGGTGGCATTGATCCTGAGCAGACGATTGAAAAGCTGCTTGCCAACAAACAGGTACAAAACATTAACGCAGTTAAAAACAAAAAAATCTACATTATTGATTTCAACAACTTCTGGGGTTACGGGGATTCCATCTTCACAGGTGTTGAAGGACTCGCTGATGATCTCGGGTTGTAATGGAAATTTCGGCTTAGTGACCATTCGTGCCTCAAGATCGTTTCATGGGCCAAGAGCATAGTACCAATGAAAGTCGCTATTTTAGCGGCTTTTTTTTGTTATAAAAGAACCAAATTCCTGTCTAAAGCTGATCAAACTTTTATTGGAACATAACGTTACTATTGTAAGATTAAAAATTACATGAAGTGGGTGAATCGCTGTGAGAATGAAGCATTTGAAAAAAGTAGTTGTCGTTGCATTAGTGATGTCGGTGTTATTACCATTGGGGGCGCAAAAATCTGAAGCAGCATCCAAATATGTTGATTTGGAAATTCAGTGGGCAGACGGTCGTATTAACCATGTTCAGACGTTAATCAAGGATGGAGTCACTTACGGAAGTTTTTTCTCACTCGGTATTAAGGCAGGCCTAGTGTGGGGGATGGAAGATGATAATACGGCCGTACTGAAGAACAGTCAGAAGCATATTGTTGTGCACTTGGGAAGCAGCATTGCCGAGGTAGATGGTCAAAAAGTAGATATGGGCACAGAACCTGTGTCGTATATTAGTCACCTTTATGTGCCCATTAGATTTCTTGCATCTGCTTTGGACGGGGAAGTGACTCATCGAGATACGAAGACGAATAAGATAACCGTGACTGGGCTGAGCAATTATACCGATACTTTTTATGGTAGCGACATGGGTTACACCTATGTCATTCGCACTGCAAAAGGAGACCTTGAGATTACGAATGCTTCTACTGGACAAAAGAGTTTGATACCCTTAGGGATCAAGGACATGAATGTGAATACTCATGATCTTAAGATAAATTTCAAGAGGAGCCCCCAAAATCTACTTATTGTCATCATTGAACACACTAATCGTAAAACGGAAGACTACGATCTGTACACCTTGGTATTCAAAAATAAAGGTCTGATTCGCAAATCCATTGCTCACGGGGTAACGGACCAGCAGGAAATTTTGAATTCAGATAGTACCATTCAACTCATCGATGACAACAGTATACGTATTATTGAAGATGGAAGTGGTAAAGTACTTGAAGTCCTTTCTCGTTGAATAGATATCTGATCCGATATTCATGAATTTCATCCCTCACCAACTGATTTTAATACAAACATCTCAAAGAGCCGCTGATCAGAGTGATCAGCGGCTCTTGCATATTTCTTCCCGAATCTTTTCACAAACCAGTTGACTTGTGAATGAATTATCAGTATAGTGTGAATCAGTTCACACTATACATTAAGGAGCAGTCTATGCCAAAAAATACTTTCTTTCGTTTAGACGAAGCAAGGCGCGAGGAAATATCGAATAGCGCTATGCATCTTTTTGTTGATAATCTTTACGAGGATATAACTATGAAGATGGTTTTGGATAGTTTGTCCATGCACCCCGGAACATTTTATCGGTATTTTGAAGACAAAGATGACCTTTATTGTCACTTAATACGTATTGTGACCCAGAAAAGAGCTACATACTTCAGTAACAGTAATGAAGATTCCCTTTACAGCTATTTCCTTACTGGCTTATTTGGTAACGTTAATGGCATGGTGACCGAGCCACTGAATGAGTTGGAAATCAAACTGACTAAAACATTTTCATATATTCCTGAGGACATTTTGCTGAAAGTATATGTGAATGTCTTAAAGGGCGAGTCATTCCCCATGATCAAGGACATCTTACGCCGAATGAGGGTTGATGGATATCTCCGACCGGATGTTGACGACGACCTGATTTCTTTTATGTTTGAGTCAATGCAGCTTAATTTAATCTTGTTTTTTAGGGAATTCGATATTAAGGACTCTAAGCTGCAACATAAGATCAGCAAGTACTTTGCTGAATTTATGGGCCATGGGCTGCTTGAAGATCATAAATATTCTGAAATGGTTAGCGATCTCAAGGGGGAAAGAAAATGAAAACCTATAATGCATTTCCAGAACCAATTGGCGGCTATACTGTCGGTCGAACCCAGATGGATTTTGATTACACGGCATCAGATTACTCCAAAAGAGAACTGACCGCTTTTGTATACTATCCGTCTGACAGTAGCGAAGGTAAGACTACATCAACGTACATGTTTCCTGAAGTCTACGAGATGTTTAATGAGCAGCCACTTGTCACCGCGTTGAAGGATGTTTTCTCTATAGATATCAAGACCCAGTGTTACGACGACCTTGCTCTTTCCGGGAAGGAAAAGCGCTATCCAGTGTTATTCTATGTTTGCGGCGGGGGCGGATCTCCAGAATGGGGGACAGTGCTCTGTACAGACTTGGCAAGCATGGGGTATGTTGTGGTAAGCATCGGCCATCAGAATAGCACGATGTATAAACGTAAAGATGGGCGCCTGTTTAATGTATCAAAGGACTTTTCGGATGTCATTACAGCCTTTGGTGAAGATCCGGAGATGCTGGCGTTAGCTGGTAAGATGGAGATGCGGCCTGACGATGAAACTGCCATTGAGATGTGCCGTAACGTGCTTGCACTGCCGATACTTTCCAAGATAACAGAGTATAGTGAATCACAGGCAGAAGATGTAAGGTATGTAGCCGATTATCTTTACAAACTGGACTCTGGAGAGCTGAATTCCATCTTTAAGGGCAGATTGTTGCTTGACATCGGCATGGGTATAGTCGGACATTCCTATGGAGGGCCTACGACGGCGATGGTTTGCCGTGATGATGACCGGTTCACCTGCGGGATTGGTTTGGATAGCGGTGCGTTTGGACTTCTTGACAGCGATCTTAAGAAACCTTTCTTGTTCCTGTTTTGTGAACCTAACTATAATATGAATGCGATTATTGGCGCTAACAATAGCATGGAAACCTATTATTTCTCAGTTGATCGTGTTGCACATTTGGATTACTGTGACATCGTGTTTACCAGTGTTAATGAGGAACTCAGAGGTGAACGGGATGCTATGGAGATGCGAAATATTGTTACAGACTATGCGAAGAACTTTTTTGATCATTACATACTGCAGAAGGCAGCAAGTGTGGAAATTCTGGCATACGATGGTGTGGAATTGATCAGGAAGACCAGCAACAAGTGACATAACCGAGAGTTTGCTGATTAATGTATGTCGAAGAGCTAGCCTTACAGACGCAGAGCCGATAACCCCATTACGGGGTTATCGGCTCTCTGATATTGCAAATTAACTTCCTGGTTCCAATAACTGACGCTTATTCGGCCTTAGTCCCGCCAGTGTTTACTTCGCTTCCAGGCTCCATCAACATGATATGACATTCCTTTTCGGCGGAAGGTTTGATCTCGACTCCCTTAGGGACAATATACATCTCGCCCTTGGAAATCTTCACTTGCCCATCACGAAAATCAATTATCATTTCCCCTTCGAGCACAAAAAATAACTTGTCAGTCTCCTCATGAACATGCCACTCAAAATCTCCAGCAATCTTAACGATCTTAAATTGATAGTCATTCATTTCACCAATGAGTTTCGGAGACCAAAGATCGTTTAATTTCGAAAATTCCTCATTTAATTTAATTGCTTGATTGTGCATCGTCATTCCTCCTGTGTATTAATCCTATATGTTCAGTATACTAATCTAAGCTTTGGTATAACATGGATGCCTATTGAAATCAGGATGGATTATTGATGAACTTCAGACGATACTCCGTAGGAGAAATACCATATTGTTTCTTGAACACTCTGCTAAAATAAAAGGGGTCAGCAATGCCAACGGTCTCGGCAATCTGTTGTACAGACGCATCACTTGCCAATAACATTTGTTGTGCCATGTTTATACGATATTTCAATACATATTCTGCTGGACCCATACCTGCATGTCTTCTAAACACGTAGGAAAGTCGATTTCGATTAATATTATTTTGTTCTGCAAGCGATCCGACAGTCAGATTTTGATCATAGTATTCTTGGATATAGGTAGAGATCCGTTCGAATAAAACATCTGTTTCACAACTGTTTTGCCTATGATCAACACATATTAAGGTCTCATTCAGTACATCGCGAAACAGCATTTCGGTCTGAAACTTTGAAATACCTCCACGCTGGTTATGCACATGCCAAAGACGCATGATTAATTCGATCAGACGTGGAGACTGACCCGTTGATAATTCAAAATGCTGATGGGAAAAGCTTGTCTCTTCGAGGTCCGAACTACATATTCGGTATAAAACGAGGATATATTCCCAGTCCGTTCTATGAAACACGGTTTGATCCAGTTTCATTTTCGCGCCCCCATGTACAACTTTTCCTGGTGAAAAAATATAGGGTGTACCATCAAATTGAAATTGTATTTTTCCTGTAAGAGGAAATACAAATCCAGGAAAAGAATCGGTATAGTCAGCCTGGGGAACCCCTGGATTTCTAGCATATCGATATACTCCTTCAACTTGAAAAGGAATGTGTGCAAAATGGGCTGCTAACTGATTAACGTCTACTTTCACATTACGTACCTCATTTCAAAAGTGTTTGCCAGTCATTCTAAGATAAATCGTTGTGCACCTTACTCCAACATTATTGATAACGATTATCACTGTCAACATATATAATGAAAAAGAAAGCTCTTTTTTACATATGGGCAATAGAATCCATCTTGTGTTAACATGTGCACTAACTAATCCAATTGTTTGCTTGAGAAGGGGAACCCATGTCAATTCGAATAAAAATGCTGCTGTCCTTTACGGGCATGCTTGTTATAAGTCTACTGTTCATCCTGCTTACGGCAAGTCTGTATACGATTGCGGCCACAGGGGATCTACAGAGTTTCCGTGATATATACAAGGTACATTATCAGATCAACCCCCTGACTGAACAGGGAGAATCGATCTTTCAAGAGATGAAGTTTCTGGCCAAAAATGACCCGGACGACCTGCAGAACAAGGTTTTGCTGCGTGAATATGATATGAAGCTTCGAGCTGAGAAGTCAGGGCTCTACATCAGACGAGAGAATAGTCAGATCTTCGAATCACTGACCTTCAACCAGCCAGAACTGAAGCAAGCACTGCCTGCCTATGATCTTAACAATTATCAGATTCGGAGCACCTTCAATATTGGTGAGCGATTTTACGCGTATGCAAAATTTGATTTTCAATATTCAGATGGGGAACGGGGGAGTATCTTTGTCATTCGTGAGAGAAGCCCCTTTGCGGAGCTTACTCGCAAGTTGCTGCCTGTGATGTCATTTCTGCTTATTGGCGTTCTCATCATTGCAAATCTGCTCTTGTTCCGCTGGATCACGCGCAGCTTCATTAAACCATTGAATCAACTACGAAGTTCAGCCGAACATATTAAAGATGGCAATCTATCCTTTAAACTTCAGCTAAACTCCAATGACGAGGTTGGTCAACTTAGCGAAGCGTTTGAGAGCATGCGGAATCAATTACAGCTCTCCTATGCGTTACGTCAGCAGGACGAAGTGAACCGCAAAGAGCTTATCTCCAACATTTCGCATGATCTCCGTACGCCGATTACCAATATCAAAGGGTACATTGAGGGTATTCGTGACGGAGTGGCTAATACTCCGGAGAAAATGGAGAGTTATGTTAATATCATTCACTCCAAAGCAGTTAGCATGGATAAGTTGGTGGATGAACTGTTTTTGTATTCCAAGCTCGACTTGAACCAAGAGCCGTTCCTGTTTAAAACAGTTGATCTCGCTGATTTCCTTGAAGATAGCATTGAAGAGCTGAGATATGATCTGGAGGATAAAGGTGTTGCCCTGGATTGGAATAACCAGGTGTCTGGTCCCGCTATGGCTGCTGTGGATCCGGAGAAGCTAAAACGTACCGTTGTTAATGTGGTGGATAATGCACTCAAATACATGGAGAATGAACACAAACGATTCGAGATTACACTTCAAGCTGATGAGAAATGGATTACGATGGCGTTTAAAGATAATGGCAGGGGAATACCTGAAGAGGCACTGCCTTATATATTTGAACGCTTCTATCGTGCAGAACAATCCCGCAATTCCTCAACGGGCGGAAGTGGGCTCGGGTTAGCAATTGCCCGCCAAATTATTGATGGACATGGGGGCTTCATCTGGGCTGAAAGCCAGCTCAATGATGGCACGAGTATATATATCAAACTGAAACGGCTGAATGAAGAGAGGGATTAATAAGTAATGGCAAACATTTTGATCATTGAAGATGAAACAACGATTGCAGAACTGGAACGGGATTATTTTGAGCTCAACGGATTTTCCGTGGATCTCTGCCATACTGGAGATGAAGGTCTGAAGCAGGCACTGGAGGGGGACTATAATCTGATCATTGTTGATCTGATGCTTCCGGGACTAGACGGCTTCGAATGTTGCAGGCGTATTCGCGAGGTAAAAGAGGTGCCCATCCTTGTTGTTTCCGCGAAAAAGGAAGAAATCGATAAGATCAGGACATTTAATCTAGGAGTGGATGACTTTATTACAAAACCGTTCAGCCCGAGTGAATTGGTTGCACGAGCAAAGGCTCATTTGACCCGATACGAGAGACTACTTGGCAAAAACAAACCAGCTGAGCAGGATGAAATCCACATTCGCGGGCTTCACATTGACAAAGGATCACGCCGCGTTTTTGTTAATGGAGAAGAGGTGGCCATTACAACGAAGGAATTCGAGTTACTTGTATTTCTTGCGAGTCATCCCAACCGTGTATTCAGCAAATCAGATCTGTTCGAGCGGATCTGGGGCATGGATTCCACCGGAGACATTGCAACGGTTACTGTCCATATTCGCAAACTGCGGGGGAAGCTGGAGACAGACCCCAAAAATCCGGAGTATATTGAAACCGTCTGGGGTGCAGGCTACCGGTTTACTGCATAAGTTTCGTGAAAATTTAGAGCCAGTTTATATTTTGTTAATAACTTTATCCTTGGGAGTTTCTTTTTGTCCTCTATTCTATAGATACAGGCAACTACAACCTATAGAGGAGGAATTCAACCATGAATTCTACAACCCGCAAAATCGCTACATTTCTAACCATAACTGCATTAGGTACAGCAGTGTTCCCGTTAACTGCGAATCAAGTACATGCAGCTACATACGTTACTAACATTGCGGCAACAACCACACAGCTTAATCAACAACAGATTGAAGCTGCTATCAAGGATCTCAATAGCTTGGGGATCATGAACGGGTATGCAGATCAATCTATGGGTGAACATCGAGCAATTACCCGTGCGGAGTTAGCTTCATTGGTTTTCAAAACGTTTAATTTGGAGAGCAAGACGGGAGAAACCGTAGAATTGACGGATGTGAATCCGAATGCATGGTATGCGCCATATGCGTCAAAGCTTGTTGAACTTGGCATCATGCAGGCTAACGATGGACAATTCAATCCGCAAACTCAAGTGTCGGATGCTGAACTCGAACAGGTCGTATCCAAAGCGATGCAACGTGATGTAAAGTCCGTTCACCATTGGATGAGCGAGTTCTACTCCGAGAATGGTACAGCAACGCGCGGCGAAACAGCAGTGCTGTTGCAAACTGCACACCAAGCTATTCCTTCGGAGCAAGCTCAAATCAAGAGCGTTAGATCACTGAATGCCATTACGTTAATTGTAACTTTTGACAAACCGCTGACAGCGGCGGATGAGGCTTTTGCCAAAGCACAAACGGACTTTGCGTTTAGTGGTGAGCTGACGTTAACTAATATGCCCCGTTTGAAAACAGGTTCAATTGCGACTTACATCGTTCCAACGTCCGTACAAGATGCTGGTGAAGTGTACAACCTGACTTACAAAGGCCAAGACGCTGGTTCCTTTGAAGGCAGTGGTACGAAAATAAACATGACAACGGTTAGTCAAGTAACGAATAATACATTCGAGATTGAAGCATTGCAAGTCAACAGTGTCGTGGATTATGGTTACATCATTTCGGCTTACAGCGGTGGTCGAGGAGCTAATGCATTTGTGCTGAATGATCAAGAGCAAGCAGGAGGCAAAACGTATCAAATCATCTCTTCCATGCAGGCAAGACAAGTTGTAATTACGCCAGAAGGTGGCGAGCCTATCGTTGCCAGATATGTCCCGTTCACGCAATCCACAGACGGTAAACAAGAACCGAAGTTCCGTTTGCCTGAGGGACAAACGCTGAAATCAGGTGTCACATATACGGTTTCTTCGGATTGGGCCAACATCGAAAATGCTTCATTTACGGCGAAATCGTTTGATGCACTAGTGGTTGCAAGTGCTCAAGCAGTGAGTGAAACCTCCATTGAAGTTACACTTGACCAGGACCCTGGGGATGAACTGTTCTCTGGTCGAAGTGTAACGTTAACTTCACCTAGCGGGGATGTTCTGACGGCCACTTATAAATATTCAAGTCGAAAAGGTGCGACGGGTGTATTCGACCTAACAAATGATGGGAAGTTGACTCCGGGTACTACGTATACAATAAACCCAGTTGGAGATTGGAGTATCGCTTCTTCGGTCACCTTGACACTGGAGTAAAGGAGGCAGTATGAGTAAAACGCTGATCATCGTTGTCCTGATAAGCAGTATGTTGATCGTTCAAGGCTGCGTGCCTGAAATGAGAAACGACTCCAACGTGGGGGAAAAGGCCATGACTTCAGTAGATGAACAGCTGTTTAAGGCAGTAGAGGACAGCGATACTGAACGCATCGAACAAATGATTCAAGCAGGCGCCAATATCAATGCTCAAGATCAGAGTGGACGAACCGCTACAATGATTGCAACCTACAATAATGATCTAACATCGGCTAAAGTGTTAATTAAAGCGGGGGCAGATGTGAATATTCAGGACGATATGAAAAATACTCCGTTTCTGTATGCTGGCGCTGAAGGATACTTGGATATTTTGAAGCTGACAATCGAGGCGGGAGCGGACCCAGCGATAACGAATCGATATGGAGGGACAGCACTTATTCCAGCTTCGGAGCATGGATATGTGGATGTAGTGCAAGAACTCCTGACTCAAACTTCGGTGGATGTGGACCATGTGAATGAATTGGGATGGACAGCACTACTCGAAGCGATCATTCTTAACGATGGCAATTCTCTGCAGCAGGAGACGATACAATTACTCATTGACCACGGAGCAGACGTAAACATATCGGACCGTGATGGGGTGTCACCACTCAGTCATGCGAAGAATAATGGCTTCAAAGAAATTGAAGACATTTTGGTACGAGCTGGTGCGAAATAGAACCCTTTTAGGGTGAATAAAGAAACAAACATGTTGAGATATATGTAAAAATGGTTTTCATGGAGCGCCTGATTCCTTCTATGCCGAAGGGCAGGCGCTTCATTCAATCCATCTTACGTGTATGAAACTGGCATAGTCTTAACATGACATGATTAGATACGAGAACGAGGATCTTAAAAATTGAATATCTCTGCTTTGAAGTTTGCTATAGTGTACCACTATACTTCCAGATAAAATGGAAATACCAACCATGTAAGCGTTATCTATTATTACGCTGCTTATACATGTTGGAATCATTCATGGAGGTGTATGATGAAGAGGAAGTCTTGGTATACTTTGGCGGTAACTGGTGTCATCTCTTTGTTTTTTTCGGTAAGCGCTTTCGCGGGTTATGTGTTCTGGGAACCTCTAACCTATTTTAACGCAAGTACGTGGCAAAAAGCGGATGGGTATTCCAATGGGAACATGTTTAACTGTACGTGGAGGGCTAACAATGTTAATTTTACAAGTGACGGCAAGCTTAAGCTTGGTTTGACCAGCTCTGCACAGAACAAGTTTGATTGCGGAGAGTATCGTACCACGAATACGTATGGGTACGGCTTGTATGAAGTCAGTATGAAACCTGCCAAGAACACAGGTGTAGTTTCCTCATTTTTCACATACACAGGCCCTGCACATGGCACCCAATGGGATGAGATTGATATCGAATTTTTAGGAAAAGACACAACCAAAGTGCAGTTTAATTATTACACCAATGGGGTTGGTAATCATGAGAAGATTATCAATCTAGGGTTTGATGCATCCCAGGGCTTCCATACGTACGCATTTGACTGGCAGCCGGGACATATCAAGTGGTATGTTGATGGTGTATTGAAACATACGGCAACCAGCAATATTCCTAAAACACCCGGAAAAATCATGATGAACCTGTGGAATGGAACAGGAGTAGATAGCTGGCTCGGTCCTTACAACGGGGCCAATCCGCTCTATGCAGAGTACGATTGGGTCAAATATACGAGTAATTAAGCAGACTGAAGCAGCCGTTAGCGGCTGCTTTTTTCTATATTCTGGCATTGTATTTATTCAATATATGTATTCAATATCCAATATCCTAAATTAATGCAATAAATGTTGCAATATTAGTATGGGCATAAATAACAAAAATTCATTATGATTAACTTGTAAGCAACATTACATAGACTGGGGGAACGAAGTTGGACACAAGTAAAAAGAGACGAGTAGGCAGTTTGGTCATGATCGGTGTATTGGCCCTATCTGCAGCCTTGAGTGGGTGTAGTAACGGGAGCGATAAGAAAACAGAATCGAGTACACCAGCGACAACGTTGGAGCTCAAAAATGGGAAGTATGATCCACCAGTATCCATTACGTATTTAAGACCATGGGGTCCAGACGTGAAGTTTAAGTCAGGCGAGGATCAGGATAACAACGTCCATACAAAATGGGCCAAGGAGAAACTCGGAATTGAGTTGAAAAACCAGTGGATATCTCCATCCACCAATAATGCATTTGAGACAAAACTGCGTCTATCGCTTGCTTCCAATGCGGACATGCCGGACATTATTTCGTATCGCGGCGAATTCAATCTGGTGCGAGAATTGATTGAGTCCGGAAAATTTGTCGATGCGGGCGAGTTGTTTGACAAATATGCCAGCGACACATGGAAAGCAGCCGTAAACGAAGATCCTTCCGTATGGTATCCATACATGCAAGATGGCAAAAAGATCGGTATTCCGATTCTGGACTATTCCTATAATGGTGATCCTGTCATGTGGATCCGTGAAGACTGGATGAAGAAATTCAATCTGGAAGCACCTAAAACTATAGATGATCTTGAAGTCATTATGGAAACGTTTACGAATCAAGATCCGGATGGCAATGGGAAGCAGGACACTTACGGACTCACCATTGGCTTCAAGAACTGGCTGAACACATGGATGTCTGAAGCTGGGTGGGTATTTGGCGCTTATGGTACAATGCCAAACCAATGGAATCTGACGGCAGACGGAAAACTTGAATACGGTTCCGTTACACCTGGTGCAAAGCAGGCTTTGGCCAAATTACAGAGCTGGATGAGCAAAGGGTATATCCCGGAAGAAGCCGGCGTGTATGATGAGACAAAAGCAGCTGAAGAATTTACTGCCGGAAAAGCAGGTATTGTGGTTGGTCCTCACTGGATGCCATCCTGGCCGCTGGAGGATGTGAAGAAAAACAATCCTGAGGCTGAATACAAGGCGTATCCAATTCCTTCTGGTCCAAATGGTCAAGCAGGAAGACATGGTACGTCAAACGGAAATGGCGTAGTTCTAATTAACAAAGACATGAAAAATCCGGAAGCCTTTTTCACCTATCAGAACTATCTCTTTGATCACTATGCGAATCCTAAAGAGGGCGATGAGTTTGAGCATGGATTTGCGGAAGGATACGATTGGGTTATGGTAGATGGGAAACCATCAACTGATGCAAGTCTTACGGGTGGTTATGCTCCCGAGAAGTACACGTTGACTTTTGATGGAGCGCGTATTCCCAATCTAAGTATGACAACACTTGCCAAGCTGGCAAGTGGTGAAGAAGCAACTACACCGTTTGAGAAAAAAATCAAATCAGGTGTACCAGTACCTATGCTTGATGCAGCCAAGATTGTTTTGGATCAAAAGGATATCGTGTTCAATCAAATGTTTACCGGTGCACCTTCAATGACGATGCAGATGAACAATGACATTTTGACAAAGATGGAGAAAGACACCTTCTCTCAAATTGTGTATGGCAAAACCTCTGTGGACGCGTTCGACTCATTTGTTGAGAAGTGGAAGTCTTCAGGTGGAGATCAGATTACGAAAGAAGTTAACGAGTGGTATGATTCCGTGAAAAGCGGAAAATAGGATGACAAAGGGCTGGCTGAAATGATTCATCCCGGCCACATAAGCACCAAAAAGGCATTGCAGGAGAAGATCTCCGGCAATGCCTTTTTGTATTTGATATGGAGAAGGGGAAACCGGAGAGATTACTAGAACGTCAAGTCTGGCCTGAGTATCTTAAACCGGCAGATTTTCCCGATATTCTTGCGGTGTAAGATCATAAAATTTCTTGAAAACTCGAATGAAATATGCGGTATTGTTGTAACCGACAAGTTCTGCAATCTCAAACACTTTGGCAGTTGATGTTCGCAAATGATAGGCTGCTTTCTCCATTCTTAACCGGTACACATAGGCAGTAAGTGCTTCACCTGTCTCCGCCTTGTATACCTTGGACAAGTACACTGGATGCAGATGCACATGGTCAGCAATTGCAGGCAGTGATACATCACCAGCCAGATGAAGGTCGACAAAACTTTTGACGCTGCGCACAATGGTGCTGTGATTGTCTCTAAGCTCTTGTTCAGCATCATCTCGTATGTAATGAAGTGTACGCACGGACCAGTCCTGTAGCTGCTGTGCAGTGGAATAGCTGGGAGCTTGAAAGTAACGATAGGACTCTGCTGGAATCAAAGAAGAGATTTGTTTGCCATTTTTATGAATGATGTACGCAAACGCGCCCGCTATAGCAAAATACACCTCAAAGGTTGACTCGGCAATATCATGATGTTCATTGGAATGCAGCAGTTCCGCAAAAATGTGTTCGATTTTCTGTTCCACATCCTCAAAGCGACCAGCTTCGAGCAGGCTAATCAACGTTGGTGGCTGATACAGCGACCTGATCGTATGTAGAGGGTTGGCATCCGTTTCATCGGAAGCGGTGACAAACAAACCTTGCACCTGACCCATCCGTTTACGCATGGACATAACCGTTCGCTCATAGAGTTCTCCAATTTCGTGGGGAAACTTGCCCCAACTGGAGACAGAAATGGAGATAGCACCTTTCAAGTATAACTGAACATTGGTTTGAATCTGGGCAGCATACTGCTCAAGCAATGTCTGAGGCGTCTCGCTCCTGCTATAACTCATCGTTGTGGAATGTTTCATGCTTACCAGAACAACAATGTAATCGTGCACGTCACGTGTATGCCAGATATGAAAATGATTATGCATCACTTCACTTATAATATTACATATCGCATATTCCATTAGGGCTAGGTCGCCGTGTGCCATATCGGATAGATGTTTCTCCATACGGATAATCAACATGCCGAGATCTTCTCCTACGGAGTAGGGAAGCTCCAGCAGATCAAGCTTGTCTGCCAGCGTCTTCTGATCATAGACTTTTCCAGTCAGCAACTCATGCAGCATCGTGGATTGAAGCAATGGCAGATGATCCTGAAAGGCGTGTAAGGCTCTTTGATGAGATGCTGCGGTTTCCCACTTTTCTTTAATTCGATGAACAAGACGTTGCACGGATTCGATCAGATCTTCATCACTAACGGGTTTCAGTAAGTAATCAAAGCTTTCCTGCGCAATGGCCTGTTTCGCATATTCAAAGTCGGCGTGACCTGATAACAGAATCGTCTGCACATGAGGCCACTTTTCATGAATCGCTGTAATCAGTGCAATGCCTGACATTTCGGGCATACGTATATCCGTAATTACAATGTCAATGTCGTGGTTGTCCATAATTTCCAGCGCTACTGCACCGGATAATGCTTCATGAACTGTACCGATCCCGCAGCTTTCCCACGGAATGGTCTCTGCCAGCGTTTCCACGACGGAACGTTCATCGTCAACTAATAATATTTGCAGCATGGGTTGTTCACCTACTTGTCTGTATTGTCGTGCCACGTGATGTTAACTTTAATCCCACCCATTGAAGAATGATCATAAGATAGTCCAGATCCTTCACCGTACAGAAAAGATAAACGCTGATGGACATTCCATGTACCACATCCCATATTCTCATCCAGCGGTTTAAGAAGATTATCTCTCAGATGATCAAGTTGTTTCTCAGACATGCCAAGCCCGCTGTCCTCCACGATAATTGTGTACACATCATCCTCGCAGTCCGCATAGATTTTAATCTCACCATCTACCGATTTGGGCTCCAGACCATGAATAATAGCGTTCTCAATAATAGGCTGGAGGGTTAGTCTGGGAACTGTTTTATCTAAAATATCATGGGGCACGTCGATTGTAAAATGCATTCGTTCCAGACGAAGTGACTGGATTTCCAAATAATTTTTGACCATTGTCAGCTCTTCACGAAGCGTGGCTTGATCCTTTTCGGACCTGGTTATGTATCGGTAATACTCCCCCAGATTCAGTGCCATGGCTACCACGGCCTTTTCATTTTTCATTCGGGCCATGTTCTTGATATAGAACAGGCAGTTATATAAAAAATGCGGATTAATCTGCGATTGCAACTGTTTGAGCGTGGCTTCCCGACTTCGTAATTTCTCCTCATATACATTCTCGATTAACTCTTGAATTCGTTGAGCCATGATGTTGAAACGTGCAAATAACAGGCTGAACTCATTGCGTGCAGAATGATGAAGCCGAACGGAAAAGTCTCCGGTGGACAAGCGATTTGTCCCCTTAACCAACTGTAAAAGTGGAAGCTGCACACTTCGGTAGAGTGTATATAATACAACAACGCTCATCACGATCAGAACGGCAATTGAAGCGTAAAAGAGATTCCGGCTGCTCGTAATCGGTTTCAAAATTTGCTGCATAGGCACATAGTCAACATAATACCAGCCGAGGCTCTTGGATTGAATATAAGAGACGTAATATTCCGTTTTGTTCAACGTTGTACTGAATCCACCGCTGGCCTGCAGTTTTGCTTCTTTCAGGGAAGGCAGGATTGCGTTCAAGGTTTCCTTTCCAGAACTATTGCTAATTAATCCATAATCGGGATGGAACATGAACGGGTCACCTTTATTATTTAACTTGTTTTGATTAAGAAGTGCAGTTAAGTGATGAACTGGAAAACTGATTTTGGTAATCAATCTGGCTTTGCCAGGTCTCGCCATCGCTGTCGTTGGATCGGTAGTGTACCAGATAAACTGATTGTCAGCATAGGTCCAGGATTGCGAGAGAGGCTCCTTAAATTCATCATCCCTGTACGGAATGTAAGCATAATAATCCGTTGATATCACTTTTTGCATCCTTGGGAAGTATAGTGTGATGGTCGAATGCCATTTGCTTGCTGCGTTGTACAGATTCATTTTCTCCAGAATGGCACTTCCAACTTTCACACGTTCATAGGGAATGTCCTTGTAGTCGGGACGTTGATATTCCTGAATACTCGAATCTTGCCCAATAGACATCCCATACAATGACAATTGGTAAATATTAGATTCTACTGAATCAGCAAATGTTGAGAGATGATTCATCGTATTGTTTTGAATCTCGTGTTCGATAACACGCACGCTTTCCCGGTTCGAGTATGTATAGAGAAACAGCACCAGAATAAGCAGCATCACAAACAACAGTGTAATTTTGGTAAAGACATTCAAGCGTGTGAACAAAGTCCAACCTCCTTAATCTTATTAAAATATTGATATCGTTGTTGCAATATTAGGATATAGATCACAAATTTCCATTGCTATAATTTTAATATACAAGTTCACGATGACTTGTAAAATACAAAATTTAGAACATGGGGGATGCAGGAGTGAAGGAACATACGTTAGAAACGCCGCATAAACGGCGCTCCACCAGGGTTAAACAGCGCTGGAATATGCAACGGAACTGGACCTTGCATATGATGCTCATTCCAGCTGTATTGCTGGCACTGGTGTTTCAGTACATACCGATGGGTGGCATTGTAATTGCTTTTCAGGATTTCAAACCATACTTGGGATTTTCTGAATCCAAATGGGTGGGTTGGGACAATTTCCGATATTTATTCTTATATCCGGACGTAGGCCAGGTGATCTGGAATACGCTGGTCATTGCATTTTTCAAAATCATCGCAGGACTGTTCGCTCCATTCCTGTTTGCCATTTTGCTCAATGAAGTACGCTTGACGGCATTCAAGAGAGTAAGTCAAACGCTTGTGTATCTACCGCATTTCCTATCATGGGTTATTCTCGGTGGTATTCTGCTCGATATCCTGTCTCCTCAGGGCGGCATGGTCAACCAGCTTGTCGTAGCCTTTGGAGGAGAACCGATCTTCTTCCTGGGAGACGGTACATGGTTCCGGATAACGCTGATCCTCAGTGATGTGTGGAAAGAATTTGGTTTTGGTACGATCGTATTTCTGGCTTCTCTCTCAGGAATTAATCCTGCGCTCTACGAGGCTGCAGAGGTGGATGGGGCCAACCGATTTAAACAGACGCTGCACATTACGATTCCGGCATTAATGCCGATTACAATCGTACTGATGACACTCTCTATCGGCAATATCCTGAACGCCGGTTTTGATCAGGTGTTCAACTTGTACAATCCGCTTGTGTATGACAAAGGCGACATCATTGACACCTTTGTATATCGACTCGGGATTCTGAACGGGAAGATGAGTTTTGCCACAGCAGTAGGGTTGTTCAAATCTGTGGTTGCTACCATTTTGATTGTTATATCTTACAGAATGGCTTACAAACTAGCTAATTATCGAGTTTTCTAGAGAGGAGAAAAGGGCTTGTATTATAAAACAAAAGGATACCGCATATTCAGCATCGCTAACTATACTTTTCTTGGGATATTATCGATACTCTGCATTTTACCAATTATTCATATATTGGCTGTTTCATTCAGCAGTATGGCGCCAGCATCATCAAACCTGGTTACCTTCTGGCCCATCGGGTTCACAACCGACGCATATGTAAAAACATTCGGGAATTCAAACTTCATCAACTCCTTGATCGTATCACTTAAACGGACTGTAATTGCAACGATCATTGGTATTGTCATCATGCTCTTAACCGCATTTCCGTTGTCGAAGGAAGACATCAGTTTTAAAGGTCGCTCCTTATATACGTGGTTTTTCGTATTTACCATTTTGTTTAGCGGTGGTTTGATTCCAAGTTACATTCTGATCCAGAAGCTTGGCTTGATGAATACAATCTGGGCGCTTATTCTGCCTGGCGCACTGTCCGTGTGGAACGTTATTCTCATGATGAACTTCTTCCGCGGTCTGCCCAAAGAACTTGAGGAAGCAGCTTATTTGGATGGAGCAGGTCATATCAAAACGTTGATTCTGGTCTACGTACCGCTTTCACTTCCAGCTATCGCAACCTTGTCCTTATTTACGATGGTGTATCAGTGGAACTCCTGGTTCGACGGCATGATCTATATGTCTGATATTAAAAATTATCCACTTGCTTCTCTATTACAGACCATTATTGTTCAGCAAGATCTCAGCAAAATCAACGTCGATCCTTCCATGTTGGAGAATATCTCGCAGCGAACCGTACGCGCAGCACAGATCTTTATCGGCGCGCTTCCGATCCTGATGGTGTACCCGTTTTTACAACGTTTCTTCGTTAAGGGGATCGTTATTGGAGCAGTTAAGGAATAGGCTATGCAAATGCAAGGATAACTGAGCTGAGGGAGGAAGAAGGATGAGAAAAGGACTGGCATGTATGGTGGCATGGAGTTTAATGGCTTCTCTCGTTTATCCAGCAACTGCTGGAGCAGAAAGTGTACAGGGTCAAGCGGAGGTGGGAAATGTGCAGGCGAAAAGCCTGCACTTCTCTGTTCCCTATACAGACCTGACGGGGCATTGGTCACAATCTGCAGTTACACGTTTGCAAGACTTGAATTTATTGAAAGGTTATACGGACGGTACGTTCAAGCCCAGTCAGGTCATTAGCCGAGCTGAATTCGTCATGATTCTGGATCGGGCCTTTGGTTTCACCGGTAATGCGGCGACTGGTTCATATGCGGATATGACTTCAGACGATTGGTACTATGACGTGATGGTACGAGCGAATGGTTCTGGCATCATCGAAGGGACAGACCGTGAACATCTGTCACCACAACAACCGATTACACGCCAAGATGCAGCGGTTATGGTAGATCGAGCTTTTCAACTTTCAGCGGCTACAAATGAAGATAGTGAACAATTGAAATTTCAGGATGCAGATGATATTTCCGGTTATGCAAAGAAAGCGCTTACCTATCTGGTGAACGAAAATATTCTTAAAGGTTTCCAAGGCAAATTAAATCCCAAAGCCCCGATTACACGAGCGGAGACGGCAGAGTTACTGTCAGCGATGATTGCAGATGTAAAAAGCACTCCTGGAACATATGAGTCCCGGGTAGATGGCAACTTGATTATTAAATCGACGGATGTCACGTTGAAAAATATGATTGTTAATGGAAATCTGCTGCTGGCAGAAGGCATAGGCGAGGGATCTGTTGTTCTTCAGGGCGTAACTGTTACAGGAAGTGTCAACATTAAAGGCGGAGGCAGTCATTCCATCAACATTAACAACTCCAAGCTGAAGCGAGTAGTCGTTGACAAACGTGGGGAACCCGTCAGAATTGCCATTACGGAAGAAAGCAACATTCAGGAGATGCATGTAAAGCAGAAATCCATTCTGGAGATCTCTTCAAACAGCCTGATTGATTCCATGAATATTCATGCAGAAGCGAGTCAGACTCGAATGGATACCAAAGGTACGATCCAAAAATTGAGTGTAGATGCCGATGATGTTGTGATCAACGGAGAGAAAGTAAAACAAGGATTGCGCACATCCATGGTGGATGAAGCCCAACAACCTGCTTCATCGCAGCCTGGTGGTTCAACAAATGTGACAAGTACACCCACACCATCTTCTCCAGACGGGCAATCACCGTCTACACCATCAACACCATCAACACCAAGCAATCCTGCGGGCGAAAAACCGGTTCCAGCAACAACGATTCCGCATGATCAATGGGAGCTGGTCTGGAATGATGAGTTTAACGGGCCTTCGATTGATGCTTCCAAATGGACCGTGCAGGATACAGGACTCGTTTATAACAATGAAATGCAATATTATAGCCCCGATAACACTCGCATTACAAAAGATCAGAATCGAAGCGTGTTGCAGATTGAAGCAAAAAAGGGTCCGAAAAACGGTAAAGATTACAGCTCTGGCAAACTGATCTCCATGGGAAAAGGCGACTGGACCTACGGTAAAGTAGTTGTACGTGCGAAGCTTCCTATTGATAAAGGCATGTGGCCTGCCATATGGATGATGCCAACAGATGAAGCACATTATGGTGGATGGCCTGCCTCTGGAGAAATCGATATTATGGAGCTAATTGGTGGCAAAGAGAGTAATAACAAGGTATATAGCACATTGCATTATGACAGTGTGAAGCCTGACGGCTCCCATGGACATGATCAGGGAAGTCTTACTCTTCCGAAGGGAGAAACTTTCGCTGACGATTATCACGATTTCCAGGTGGAATGGTTGCCGGGTATGATTCGTTTCTATGTGGATGGAAAGCTGCATCATGAAGTGACCAACTGGCAAACGAAGGCCGCCGGCCAACCCGAGTATTATACATTTCCTGCACCATTTGATCGTCCATTCTATCTGATTCTGAATCTGGCAGTTGGAGGAGACTGGCCGGGGGCACCTGAAAGCAACTTCACTTCCGAAAAGATGAATGTTGACTTTGTGCGAGTATATTCTTACAAAAATCTAGACACGTGGCCTGATGTAACAACAAATCCCATCGAGCCTGCACAACAACGTGACCCACAAACCGATGGCAATCAAATCTACAATGATCGTTTTTCGGAAGGGTCTGCAGACAATGGAGTTCCTCTCCAGTGGAAGTTCATCACAAATGCTGATGGAGCTGGCAGTGTCAAAGTTGTAACGGATGAGCAGAAAGGGAAAGCAGCAGAAGTTACCATTGATGCATCGGGTACTGAGAACTACTCGGTTCAACTCACTCAGATGCCGATGTACATCAAGAAAAACAAAAAGTACAAGATACAATTTGATGCGAAAGCATCTGCTAACCGTACAATCATGTCCAAACTGAACCAATTTGAAAAAAGCTGGACCAATTATTCGGGTGATAACACCTTTGAACTCACTACAGATTGGCAATCCTATGACTATACCTTCAATATGCGGGATGGCACGGATAACAATGCCAGATTCGAATTTAATCTGGGGTTGGATGATACAACCGTTTGGTTTGCCAATGTCAGACTGATCGAGGTGGGTGAAGCTGATCCGTTAACTGTCGAACGAAACGCGCTACCTGATGGAAACTTTATTTACAATGGCACATTCGATCAGGGCAAGGAGCGTCTGGGATTCTGGTCAAGCAGCATTAAGGACAGTTCGGCAGCCAATATAAGTGTAAATAACTTTTCGAAATTCCCAATTATGGAGCGTCAGCTGGTTGTTGATGTTACTCAAACGAATAATGACCCACAACAAGTTTCGGTGAACCAACCGGATTTGAAACTGGAAGCGAATACAACGTATGGTTTCTCCTTAGATGCCAAGGCAGACACACCGCGAAGTATCGACATTGATGTTGTCAGCAGTAATGGGCATACGGTACAGGTTCATCAAGGACAAAACCTCTCCTTGAACCAAGAAATGAAAACATTCACCGGAGAAATCATCATTGGAGATGGAGCATCAATCGCACAATCCGAGCTAAAACTGTTATTCGGCAGTTCTAAAGGTAAGGTATATGTGGACAATGTTCGTCTGACGAAACGCGGCAAACCTCTGTCAGTGAATGGCTACGCACATGTTCCTGCAACCGAAGCCTGGATGATGCAGGGCTTACAACTGGAGGACTCCGTAGAAGGAGGAAAACATGTCAGTTACATGGATCAGGGAGATCTGCTGCAATATAAAATCGATGTAGCTCACGACGGAGTATATGTTCTGTCTGCCCGAATGGCCAGTGGAAAAAGTGATTCCAAGGTTCAGTTCAGCATTCAGGATGAACAAGGTACAACCGTTGCACAATCAGACCTGAGTCTCGGAGACACGGGTGGATGGCAAGCATATCAAACGGTGTATTTTCCAGGGGTCAACTTGACAGCAGGCAAACCCTATTATGTGAATTTTGAAGGAGCAGATTATAATACACGTTGGGTGGATATTTCACAAAACAAAATTCAGAACAGTGAGCTAACAGCTGATCTGAATCATTGGGAGCTAATTCCTAATGATCTGACAACCTCACATGACGAGGGCGCAGGATTAACGATTAAATTGCCTGGTACAAGTGAACATTGGTGGGACACTTTGTTGCAACAAGGTCAGATCAAACTGGATGCAAACAAAACGTACCGACTTACCTTCGAGGCATCTGCTTCAAGTCCTAAATCCATGCAAGCGGTTCTTTCTCAGAATGCAGGCGATTTTGTGAAGTATTTTGAAGAAGAAGTGGAATTAACCGCAGATCAAAAGTCATATACTTACACCTTCACTATGGGGGATAGCTCCGATTCGGCAGCTATGCTTGCATTTGGATTAGGATATCCGCTCTCTACAGGTGAACACTCGATTCACATCAATAACGTCCAATTATATGAAGTGAATCCGAATGCAGATCAAGGAGGGCAGCCTGCTCATGTTAATCTTATTCCTAATGGAGACTTCTCCAAAGGTAAGGAAGGTTGGTTTACCCATGCGGATGGTAATGCAGCGGACCTTGAGATGCAAGTTAGCAATCAACAGCTTCAAGCCAAGATTGGTCATGCAGGACAGCATCCATGGGATCGTCAAGTCATCAATGAAGGATTTGGCATACAGCAAGGTTTTAAATATAAATTAACGTTTAAAGCCAAAGCGGAGAAGTCCAGAAAATTGGGTTTGGGAGTTGGATGGGTCGATGCCGCTGCCAACTATGAATGGCATGGGTTCTTTGGGGCACGAGTTGATTTGACTCCAGAAGAACAGGAGTTCACGTTTACATTTGATGCAACAGAAGACAGCTATGCGAATACTCGAATTTCATTTGATCTGGGTAACATTGATGGTGAGCAAGATGGCAACACAACCGTCTCATTATCCGAGGTCAGCTTGATTAATCTGGGTCCTGCCAATTAGCTTCTGAATTCTCTATAATTTGTCTTATATGCTTGCCTAATTCTCTAATTACCTATGCATGCAGAATAAAGTTGTCCAGGAATGACATCATAAAGAAGTAGTAAACATCTCAGTTTCCAGAGGAGGATATCTTGTATGGCTGACCAGAAGAAAAGAAAAGAAGCTGCCTGGAAGTCACGAAAGCAAGAACAGCATCCCCCTGGCAAAATCAAATCGCTAAAAGAATTATCCAGCGAATATGAAGAGAAACCTACTACGAATTAAGCAAAAGACTGTCAGTGAACATTGCTGGCAGTCTTTTCTTCATATATCGCAGACATTGAGCGATACGTACTTACTCTATTCTAAAAACGAATGAATGCAAGATATAATGCCTGGATAGTTCGTAAATAACTGTGAACAAATCGTTAATTCATTGACATTGCATGTAATTTTAATTAGAATACGAAATGGACTTCAGGTTGAAAACAGATATGAGTATCTTTATGTTTAGTTTAGAGCTTAGCTGTTGAATCTTTAAATCCTAACAACGAATATAGGAGCGACAATATTACAATCCTATATGAAGATTAGGATTTTTTGTTTTTAGCTTTGGAGTATAATTTGAAAGTTGGAGGCTGGCTTTACCATGGACAAATGGTTCAAACTTAAAGAACGAGGCACGACTATCCCCACAGAAATTATCGCAGGGGTTACAACATTTTTCACAATGGTATACATAGTTATCGTAAACCCAGGAATACTCAGCAGCACAGGCATGGACTTTAACGGAGTATTCATAGCAACGGTACTGGCAAGTATTGTGGGAACTCTGATTATGGGAATATGGTCCAATTATCCAATCGTCATCGCGCCGGGTATGGGCCTGAATGCATTCTTTGCCTATAGCGTAGTTGCCGGATATGGCGTATCTTGGCAGGTTGCACTGGGAGCAGTATTTATAGCAGGGATTTTGTTTATTATTTTATCACTGACTTCATTCCGTTACATGTTGCTAGATGCAATTCCTGCTAGCTTAAAACATGCCATAACCGCAGGGATCGGATTGTTTATTACAACGGTAGGTTTGCAAAATGCCGGGATTATTGCCGATTCAGAATCGAATTTGATTACGATCGGAAACTTGGCTGAGCCAATGGCTTATCTGACCATTATCGGATTGATTATTACCGTTGTGCTGATGGCTTATAATGTGAAAGGTTACCTGTTCATCGGAATGGTGGTAACAGCGATACTTGCCTGGATCATGGGACTATTCCAAATGCCGGAATCGATTGTATCCATGCCGCAAGGCCTCGCGTCAACGGCTTTGCAACTGGATCTGGCAGGGGTATTCTCGAATGGCTTATATACAATCATATTTACCTTCTTGTTGATCACGCTGTTTGATACGACAGGCACGATGCTCGGCGTTGCTGAACAAGCAGGATTGCTTAAGGATGGTAAATTTCCACGCTCGCGTGGCGCATTATTGGCAGATGCCGTAGGAACAACCTCAGGTGCTTTGCTCGGAACAAGTCCAACATCGGCTTACATCGAATCCAGCACAGGGGTAGCTGCAGGAGGAAGAACGGGACTGACAGCGGTAACGGTAAGTGTGCTGCTTGCGCTGACCTTGTTCTTCACACCGATCGTAAGTGTAATATCAAGCATCCCGGCGATCACTTCTCCGGCACTGATTATTGTTGGATACTTTATGATTAACGTTATCAGCAAAATCAAATGGGATGATCTCGAAGAAGCATTTCCTGCCTTCCTGATTATCATCCTTACTCCATTGACGCACAGTATTGCAACAGGCATCGGCGTAGGTTTCATCTTTTATCCGGTACTCAAGCTGCTTCGTGGAAAAGGTAAAGATGTTCATCCCATCTTCTACATTTTTGCGGTATTGTTCTTCATTCAACTTGTGTTCCTGGACCACTAAAACTGTCTTATCCTATGGAGAACTGCTCTCAACAAGCAGCTCTCTTTTTTTATGTAGTTCATACTCCGTTCATATTCCCGTCACGAAGGGGACATCTTCCATGGTTACACTATACCTATGTCGCAAGAGCGGCTCTACAGATATAAACGACAGGAGAAGATGGAAATGGCAGAAGCAGTGGATGTAACAACAACGGGGACTAAGGGCCGTAAAAAACGGAACTTATGGTTGAAAATAATAGGTGGTATTGTCGGCGCGCTGGTGCTGTTCATGGGCATCACGTTTGTCGTTCATACGATAAGTAATGGGGCAGAGAAAAAGAAAATCGAATCGTACGGCCAATATGTCAATGTTGATGGGAAGAATATGAATGTATCCATTCAAGGTAGCGGCGAACAAACCATCGTGCTACTTCCCGGACAAGGAACACCGTCACCAGTACTTGATTTCAAATTGTTAATCGATGAATTAACTTCTGATTACAAAGTTGTGGCGATTGAGCCTTTCGGTTATGGGTTAAGCGACCAAACCGAAAAGGAGAGAACCACCGAGAATATTGTTAGTGAAATTCATGAAGCTGTACAGCAGCTCGGTATAGATCGTTATATTCTGATGGGGCATTCCATCACGGGACTGTACGCGGCGACTTATGTGAACACGTATCCGGATGAAGTCTCTGCTTTTGTCGGGATCGATAGCAGTGTTCCGAATCAACCTGGCATGGATGTTAAATTACCTTTAAACTTAATGAAATTCCTTCAAAAATCAGGCTTAATGAGAGTACTCAATAAAGTGAGTGGTGATTCATATGCATCACTTGACTATGATGAACATACCAAAGAACAGATGAAGTTGATTTCGAATCAAGTCTCGACAAATCCGACATTAGTAAATGAGCTTAAACATCTGGGTTCCAATTTCAAAAATGGAGAAAAACTCACGTATCCTAGTGATCTGCCAGTGCTTCTCTTTGTTCTTTCCAATAACGAGAAAAACCCGCAGTGGATTCCGCTACATGAAGCACAAGCCAAACAATCCGCGCAGGGCAAAATGATCCCAATGGAAGGTTCACATTACCTGCATCATACGAAATATAAAGAAATTGCCGAGGAATTCAAATCTTACATGAAACAAATCCAATAGGATGATTGATTAATAAACTGCGGTACCGAATCTGGTGCCGTGGTTTTTTTGTTATCAGGAGAGGCTAAAATAAAAACTTGACCTTAGGTCAGACCTAAGGTTTATGCTTGTAATATGAAAAACAGCAAAGGTGGTGAATTGGTTGAGTGATGAAATTACGATTAGTGAGCTGGCAAAGCTGATGAAAGTCTCTGTACATCAAATTCGATACTTCGAAGAAAAAGAGGTGTTGGCCCCTGCTTATATTGCAGAAAACCAATACAGGATGTATGGGGTAGATGAAATTTACCGTCTATCTCATATTTTGTTGCTTCGCAAAATGGGACTGTCTGTTCAAATGATCAAGGAATGTTTGAGTAATCTGACAACCGTTCAAATCACATCATTATTTCGCCAAGCGTTGGCAGACACGGAAGCAGCCATCACTCAGCTTCAGCAAACAAAGCACCTTATCAGCAAGTTGTTGCATGAGCAAGAGCATATTCCGCTTGAGGATCAAGTGACTTATTATATTGATACTCGTGAGGAGATTCACTTATCCCTGTGGTTCCATATGGAAGCGCAAGAGTACTTGCAAGCAAGACAACTGATCCAACTTAAAGAAAACATTCCCAATTTATTTGAAGCCGACATCCATTATGCGTACGATGAGACGGACACCGTAGGAATTTATACACAAAAGGAGGGAGCGAACGATTTAGTTTTGCCTAGAGGAAAATACCTTTCTCGTCATGTATATGTACAAATTGAAGCTGAACTCAAAGAACATATCAACGAATTTTATGCTTACGCAGAAGATCAGGGCTATCCCTATCACGGTCCACTTATTATGGTAGAAAAATCTTATTTATCTTTATTCACACCAGAAAAGCTTCATTATGAGCTGTTGTTACAAATGATCGATTAGGGGAGACACACAGTGACAACTTCCATTCAGATAGAACCCGTTTGTCCCCAGTTTCATCAAGCTGTTGCTGAACTCATGGCTTATGGTTTTGGACACAAATTTCAAAAGATAACTTCATTGTCCATAACTGATCTGGCTTACGTATTTGAACAGTTGCTCAATCATCCGCCCATGGAACAAAGTACTCTTCGTATCATTGCTCGTGAAAATGAGGAGATTGTTGGCACCATGTGCTTGAAATGGAAGGAAGCAGATAACAGAGCAGCAATAACAAGCGTTCGTGCCAATCCTCATTGGTGGAGCCACTGCAATAGAGTTGGCATGTGGAAACTGCTTCAGTTAATAACTGGTTTACATCTGCTGAAGCATACTCCTACATTAGGCGAATGTTATGTGGAAGATCTGGTTGTACATCCACAGCACCAAGGCAAGGGAATTGGTACGCAGTTGCTTCAATGGGCACAGAAATATATGTTGCAATCCAAATCAATGTCATCTCTTAGCTTGCATGTGGCAAGTCAGAATCATCAAGCGATACAGTTATATGAACGCTATCAATTTCGCAAGCAGTATAGCACAAACAGCTTTCTGACCGGCCTGCTCTTAGGCGAAAACCAATGGCATTACATGATTTACAAAGGAGATAGTTATGTTTAATTGGAAAAAACGATACATCTCAGTTATTGTGGCAATCTTACTGATGGTTGGTGCAGGACTGTACATAGTCGATCAAAGTGATTTTGACATGGAGGAACAAACCATTGAAATTCAATCTCCACAGGGTAAGTTAACAGGTACCCTCACGTTACCCAGAAACCATTCAGGCAAGTTAGGTCTAGTACTGTTTATTCATGGTGACGGTCCGATAGACTCTACTCATGGTGAGGGATACAAACCGTTATGGGAGCGACTGGCATCGATTGGGTATGCATCCTTGTCGCTAGATAAACGAGGAATTGGGGGTTCAGAGGGAAACTGGCTAGATCAAAGCATGGATGATCGTGTTGTGGAGGCACAACACGCAATTGCATGGGCGAAAGAACAATCCATCATTGATGATTCCAAAATAGGCGTATGGGGTGCCAGCCAAGCAGGCTGGGTGATTCCTAAGCTTGCTGGGAAAGAACATCTCGCCTTCAGTATCTTGGTATCACCAGCGATAAACTGGTTGGAACAGGGAGAATACAACACACGTAGCCAAATGGCGAAAGACGGTCATTCCACGGAGGAGATTCAAAATCAGGTCGATTATGAAAACCAGATTAAAGAGATTTTAAAGAAACATGGCACATATGAAGAGTACACCAAGATTGCTCGAGAGCATGATCTGATTTCCAAAGAACGCTGGAACTTCATAAAGAAAAATTTTGCTTCAGATGCCACGGCGGATTTGCATCATTTCAAAACCCCTGTACTCCTTCTGCTTGGAGAAGATGATGTGAATGTGGACATTGTTGATACAGAGCAAGCATACCGTAAAGGAATTCAGCCATCTTCCTTGCTTCATGTGAAAATCTTCTCTAATACAGAACATTCGATGTTACCAACCTCTATTGCAGGCTCGGAATGGAAACAATTACTACGATTTCTGTTTGCTCCGAGAAGCATTACAGTGGATGGGTATATGGATGAAATAGAACATATGTTGACCGCTTTTTCCTTATAACAGAGGGTTTACGATCTCTTCGTATCACCAGATAGATAATTGTCATTTCGAAATGAAAGAGCAGGGTCAGGGAGCGCCCTTATCCTGCCTTTTTGCGTGTTATACGTTAACTACTGTGCCAAATGTTCCAGATCCGGCTGCAATTTGGTCCGCAAAACATATAACATAATGGCCCCAACTAGGAAAGCCACGGCATCCGCAATAACGAGCGACCAGATCACTCCATGAAAGCCATTCATTTGATTAGCGATATACAATATAGGAATTAGTGTAATCCCTTGAATTATGGACATAACAAACGCGGCGGTTCCTTGGGCTGTTGCTTGGAAGATCCCCATAAACAAAGAAGTCATTCCTGTAATAAACAAGGATAAGAAGGTTACATGCAGAATGTAGCTACCCATTTCAATTAATTGCGGGTCAGTCGTAAATAAACCAATCAAGTGGTCAGAGATTAGATAAACGATAACACCAAACAGGACGGCTAAGCCCAAAATAGCTTTGATCGTGAATCCAATCGTTTGTTTCATACGTAATTTGTTCGCTGTGAATGAGAAGGCAATCAACGGCACAACTCCCTCGCACAAGCCCATCAGAATAAATTCAGGAAATTGCAGTAAACGTGATGATATTCCATACCCCGCAACGGCCTGATCCCCATATTCGACAAGAAAAAGGTTAAGAATAAGCGACATTGCACCCAAGAAGACACTCATAACAAAGACGGGAACACCGATTTTGAACACATTGCTCAGGATGTCCTTGGTCACCTTGAACCATTTCAGGGAGACGGTTAAGAATTGGCTCTTATAACTCATATGGTAAGCGTAAAATGCACTCGCAACCAAGTTGGAGATGACGGTAGCAGATGCAACGCCAATCACACCCCAATGGAAGACAAAAATGAATAATGCATCAAGGATAATATTTATAACAACACTGAGAATCATACCGGTCATAGAAGTCATTGCTGAACCTTCTGAGCGCACGATATTCTCCAGGGTGAAGAATAAGATGACGAAGGGTGAACCCATAAGCATAATCGTGACATACTCTTTCGTAAATCCGAAGGACTCTGGCGTTGCCCCCAGCCCATGAACGATTGGTTCAATCAGCGGGAGCCCAACGGCCATCACAATAATTCCGAGAACTAAACTGCTGTAAAAGGCAAATGAAGATACATGCTTCAGATCATCTACTTTTTTCTCTCCCAGCAAACGGGAGATGAATGTGCCGCTGCCTATACCAATTAAATTACCAAGGGCCATGATAACCGCGAATAAAGGTAAAGTTAATGCGAGTGCGGTTAACATTGCCGTATTACCCAGTGTGCCAAGGAAATAGGCATTCAAGATGGAGTAAATAACACTCATTGACGTGCCTAGCATCATTGGGACAGCAAAATGAGCTACGGCTTTGGCGATTGGTGCTTTTTCAAAGTAATGGAGGTTTTCTGCATCCATGTGGGTCACTACTTTCTTCGTTAATATTGATCTAATCTAACACCGTTAGATTGAACCTTACAGTGTTAGATGTTATCATGAACTTATGAACCTGTAAAGCATAAACTTACACTGTTAGATAAAAGGGCGGATATCGATGAAAAAACAACAGCCTCAGATTTCGGAAGATAAGATTTTGGAAATTTCGTGGGAGCTTCTCGGGGAAGAGGGCATCGAGAAATTCAGCATGAGACGCTTGGCAGACAAGCTGGGGATTCAGGCTCCATCTCTATACTGGTACTTCAAGAGCAAGCAGACGCTCTACCAGCGTCTGGCCAACCAGATATCGAAAATTATTCTGGACGAGTTCCATACTGAAGGGAACTGGAAGGAGCAGATGGAGGGGCTTGCGGTGACGGTACGGAGTGTGCTCAGCAGATACCCGTGCTCCACACAGCTCATGATGATGACGTTGCCCCATGAACCGGACATGATCCGCTTCACCAACCGCATGTTGCTCTGCATGGAATCAACACCGCTAGAGCAAGAGCAGAAATTACAGGCCGTTCTTACACTGGTCAACTATGTATTCTATTTCGTACTCGACGATTATCAGCATCAGCGCAATATCTCTGCTGTTATTAAGGACCAGGAAGCACTTCAGGGTGAAGAGATGATACATCTTCTGGATTCTATGAGTGAGAAGGAAGCTGGACTCTTTAGCAGGATGTATAAGAACGGTCTGTTTGAGGTGATGGGAACCGACGGAGCTTTCGAGTTCGGCTTGAAGCTTATTTTGCTCGGGATTGAACAAGTCATAAAGAAACCCACCGAGAATTAAACTCCGGTGGGTTTCTTCTTATACTAACGTTAATCCCTTTATCAGTCTAAAATTTAGCCTGAATTTCTTTTAAAAACAAATCCGCAGCAGTCGAAAAGACCTGATGTTTTTTCCAAACGATATTTAACCCAGATTCAAGTCTTGGCTCTAGAGGTCTGAAACAAAGATCGCTTTCACTGGACGTATTCACTATTTTATCAAGTGTTAATGCATAACCAATGCCTTCTTCAACCATAATGGCAGCATTATATGCAAGATTGTATGTAGTAACGACGTTTAATTTGTCAAAATCTTCGCCAAACCAATCCGCAAACTCATTTTTTGAAAATGTCTGCTTCATTGACTGTCGTGAACAGATCAGTGGAACATGTAATAAATCTGTAGATCGAATCGTATCTTTGGAGGCGAGTGGACTTTCTTTTCTCATGACCACTCCCCAAACATCCTTGTCGGAGAAATTGATATAGTTATATTTGGAGACATCCGCTGGCTGGATTAGAATACCGAAGTCAAGGAGCCCCTTGTCGAGCCGCTCAGTTACATCATCTTCGTTGCCGCTGTATAGGTGATAGCGTATATTGGGATATTTATTCTGAACTTCTTTTGCCACTCTTGCAATCTGTTTCATGGCTTCCGTTTCTCCACCGCCTATATAAATATCTCCACTTATGGTTTCTTCCATGGATTCAAATTCTGCCTCTAATTTATCAACCATACCTACAATTTCTTCAGCTCTATTTCTTAAAAGCATACCTTCATCTGTGAGAATAATACTGTAACTACTGCGAATAAATAATTTCTTTCCCAACTCTTGTTCAAGGTCTTTCAATTGTCTGGACAAGGTGGGCTGCGTAACATGCAAGAAATCAGCAGCGCGTGTAATGCTTCCTTCTCTGGCGACCGTAAGAAAATAACGCAATACTCTAATCTCCATCGTAACTCCTCCTTTATCCCTTATATTCTACAATAAACCTTACAGAAATGCCTTTCAAGCATAACTTGTTATAAGATATGAGTATTTGCTATGTGGTGTATAAACGCTAAACTAAAAAGCAAGGCAACTGGAGAAGAAATTGAAAGGAATGAATGATATGGATAAGACAAAAGTATGGTTTATCACTGGCGCTGGTCGAGGTATGGGCACAACTATTGCGAAGGCTGCTTTAACTGCTGGACACAAGGTTGTTGCTACCGGCCGGAATCCCGATGCAGTGGTTCGCGCGATTGGTGATTCCGAGAATGTAATGGTTGTCCCATTAGATGTTTGCGAGAATGCTGATGCACATGCCGCAGTAAAGGCGGCAATTGACGAGGCCCAACCGCCGCAACGCTTTATTGCAGGAGCCGACGCGATAGACATTGCAGAGCAGAAAATTGCCAACCTTCAGACAGAGATCAATGCTTACCGGCATCTCTCTAAATCCATGGCATATGACAACTAAACGCAATCACCTGCTTGTATTCATTCTGACCTTTGGTGTATTCAGTATTTTAAATACGGAGATGGGCGTAATCGGAATCTTGCCTTTGATTGCAGAAAATTACGAGGTCAGTATCTCAACCGCTGGTTTGATCGTGAGTCTTTTTGCGCTTGCGGTTGCTATATCTGGCCCCATTTTGCCCTTATTATTTTCGGGCATGAACCGCAAGCATGTCATGTTGTTTGTACTTGGCATTTTTATTGTGGGCAGCCTGGTCTCCGCCATCACATCAAACTTTACGGTATTGGTCATTGCACGTGTCGTTCCGGCTTTTTTCCATCCTGTCTATTGCTCATTGGCATTTACGGTCGCAGCGGCGTCAGTCCCCAAGGAAGAAGCGCCGAAGGCAGTGGCTAAAGTATTTGTAGGCGTGTCGGCAGGCATGGTACTTGGAGTACCCCTTTCGAGCTTGATTGCCACCAGCACATCGTTGTTCTATGCGATGTTGTTCTTTGCCGCCGTAACAATCGTCGCATTTGTAGCAACACTTCTTTTTGTGCCCTCAATGCCAGTTACTAAAAGAATCTCTATGGGTACTCATCTGTATGTATTGAGAAGATCCGTGATGTGGCTATCCATTGCTGGTGTGATTTTCATGAACGGAGCTGTATTTGGGGTCTATAGTTACCTTGCCGAGTTTCTGAAAACCGTGACAAGATATGACTGGAACACCGTCAGTGTGTTGTTATTTCTATATGGCTTGGCCAATATGGTTGGGAACATGATAGCAGGGAAACTGCTCGCTAATTTCCCTTTAAGAACGATCAAGATGTATCCCATTGCATTAATAACGGTATACATCTTGTTGTTCACCTTCGGACAATTCAGTGTGCCAACAGCCTTCCTTATTTTCATTTGGGGGATCATAGGAGGCATAGGGGGCAATATCACTCAATATTGGGTGGTATCGGCAGCACCAGAGGCACCCGAACTGTCGAATGGGATCTTTCTAACCTCTTCCAACCTGGGAACAACACTTGGTGCTAGTGTATGTGGACTAATCGTAACTGGAATAAGTACACAATATATTGTAGTTGGAGGAATCGTGTTCCTTATCTTTAGTATCGTAACGAATTACTTCAGAATCTCCATGACTAGCCGATTCGAGGGTTCCAAAATTGGAGGATAAGAGGCGGACGTAGTGATAGGCGTTATACATTACCGTTTCGGCATTTTGCTCTCATCCATATACAACAGGTTCCAGCGGTGACCGTCCAGGTCGGCAAATCCTGCGCCGTACATCCAGCCGTCTGTTTCACCCGGCTTGCCAAAGATGGTTCCTCCAGCTAACTCGACTTTTTTAATAAAAGCATCAACTTCTTCTCTGCTGTCAGCACCAATGGAAAATATCACTTCTGCGCTATGGGAAGTATCTGCAGTTTTGGCACCCGTAAATTTCTCAAACGTTGCATCTGGAAACAGTAGAATAGTTGTTGAGCCTATGACAAGCTGGGCTCTCTCGTTGCCAACATTCTCCCCATGGAATCCAATCTCATTGAAAAAGGTAGTGGATTGCACAACATCTTTCACCGGCAGGTTCATCCAGATTTTTTGTGACATGGCAGTAGCCTCCTAGAGTATATTTTCGACACTCTTACTATACTCTACCTCAATTCAAAATTACATAATCGGGTACATACGATTATGAAAGCGTTAGAAATAACCGGTATAATGAAGGATGATTTAGAGAAATCCGAATCGTTCTAATCAGTTCAAAATCCAAACCAAGAGAGCAATCTCCAATGAGGTTGCTCTTTTGGTCATGGCTTATTTTGCCTAACGGTGTATACGCAGTTTCTTCCTCCGGCTAGAATGTATTCTCCCCGTTCAATATGAACATTATCACCTAGAACTGTTTTGAATAAATGTAGCTCATTCTTGCATAACCCGGTACATACCGCGGCCGCTTCACAGATCGGACAATGTTTCTCAATGAGTAGGAGACTACCATCATCCTGCTCCTTAACCTCGGCCATATAACCTTCATTGGTACGAATTTCGGCCAATTTCTCCAATCTTTCTTTAACTCCTGATGAATCACCAAGATGCTGAAGATATTGTTCTTGCATATTTTTATTTCGAACATCCAGCAGCTTGTCCAGCCCTTCAGTACCAAAAGCCTCTTTCATCGAATTGATGAGGCTGACGGATAAATCGGAATATCCACTTGGGAAAAAACGATTAGCCGCGGGAGTTAATATCCATAACTTGGTGGGGCGACCCATGGGACGGGCCTCTTCCATAGTGGTAACCAACCCTTCTCCTTTTAGCGCATTCAGATGTTGACGAATAGCCATTCCGGATAACGAAAACTGAGAGGAGAGAGTGACAACATCCATTCCCCCGCGCTCTTTTAACAGATTAATAATTGCTCTTCGGGTACTGGTCGAGACATCTTTTTTGGTTTGATTTCCGCTCATGGTGCACCTCCTTGTGACGAACTGAATCTACATGACTAACTACATTTTAAACAAAAATGTTGACAAAGTCAAAGCCGAACTGTAGCTTAGACATTATAAACAAAAATGTTTACTAAGTATCCGGATACGATGTATACATACCAATTTTCTTGGAGGTCACATTTCATGTCGTCTAATCATCAAAGTATTTTCAGCCCGCGTTATTTTGCACTAACCATAGGGATTATTTTGTCAGTGATGGCCGTTGGATTCGAAGGTTTATCCGTCACCACCATTGCTCCTTCAATTGCTGGAGACTTGAACGGCCTTAGCCTGTTCGGATGGATATTCAGTACCTATCTGCTTGCGCAGATTATCGGAACGCTGGTCGTCGGTCGAATCATTGATAAAAGAGGACCTGCAGCACCGTTCACTTTTGCACTTCTGTTGTTTATCGTAGGGCTGATCGCTGCCGCAACCGCAGGCGACATGTATACCATGATAGGATCACGGGCTCTACAGGGTTTGGGTGCCGGAGCTATGATGACTTGTGTGTATACAGCTATATCGTTAAGTTACCCGGATGAGTTACGTGCCAAAATTCTTGGAGCATTTGGTACTGCCTATGTTCTTCCGTCCATGCTCGGTCCATATGTAGCAGGAGTTATCGCAGATCAGTGGTCCTGGCGCTTTGTTTTCTGGGGGATCTTACCTGTGCTGGTGGTTTCAGCATTGCTTAGTTTACCTGCCTTTAGGAAATTGAAAGTGCAGAAGACGGGAGGGGATAGCGGATCTTCATCCACTTGGATGGCGTTACTCTTAACGTTGGGTACAGGGATTTTCCTGGTTGGTCTAAGTAGGCTTCCGAGCATTATGGGATTTGTTTTAGTCATAATTGGCTTCGTATTGATGATATTTCCTCTCCGTAAATTGCTACCGAAGGGAACACTTACGTTGCGCAGAGGAATGCCAGCTATTTTGGCAACACGTGGATTGTTCTTCGCTGCCTATACTAGTACACAGAATTTCCTGGTATTGGCTCTAATCGATGTGAAAGGAATTACACCTTCTCAGGCCGGATTAATTGTGGCGAGTGCTGCATTAAGTTGGTGTATCATTGCGTATCTGCAAGGACGGTGGGATGCGGCAGATCAGGGCAGTGGACGTCATATGAGAATTATTCTTGGCGTATTGTTACTTGCCATAGGGATTGCCATCGTATTTTGGGTACCTGTTGTGACCGTTACCATTGCAGTTATTGGTCAGATCATTGCAGGAGTTGGTATTGGATTGGCGCATCCAATTAGTGGTGTTGTCGCATTTTCCCAAACGGGGGAAGAAGGCGTGGGTCAAACCTCGGCAAATCTGCAATTTGCAGATTCTTTTACACCTGGTGTAGTGATCGGCATTGGTGGTTCCATTCTTGTCGTGTGTCAGGCTGGCGGTATGTCACTTCAATCCGGCTTAATTGTAGCCATGGGTTTCCATCTCTTGTTGATCGTCACGAGTATCATTGCCAGCACTCGGATCTCACCACGAAGATGAATAAGGAAGTGGGTGTACAGACCATTGCTCACTGAGGATCCGAATAAACTATTTACAGCTTATCGCATCATCGGAACGAAATGGACGATCCATATTTTATGTGCTCTGTCTCAAGGCCCGAAGAGATTCGGTGAAATATTCGATAACATTCCTTCCATTTCCGAAATGATCCTCTCCAGACGTTTAAAGGGTCTTCAAGATGATCATTTGGTCAAAAGAACAATACGGACACGCCCTACACAAATTATTTATGAACTTACGCCAAAAGGAGCTGCTCTTGCAGCATTCATACCCTGTCTAATGGACTGGGATACCGAATTTCAAAATGATACCACCGGGAGGAATAAAGATGATCATTGAGGTCAGTGATACAGCATCGGACAAAATCGTTGAGATCTTATCAAGTGCGGATATCCAAAATGCCTTTCTTAGAGTAGGCGTTGATGAAGGGGGATGCAGTGGTTTATCTTATACCCTTATCGTGGATGAACAGCAGGCAGAAGAAGACATTGTGTTAAATAAAAAGCAATTTAAAATATTGGTTCACGCAAACAGTATTCCATATATTGATGGTCTTGAGATTGACTATGAAGAGAGCGGAATGTTAGGTGGATTCACCATGAATAATCCAAATGCCAAAGTTTCGTGTGGATGCGGAGCCAGTTTCAGAATGGCCAATTATCGTGGCGAAGTGAAAAAATGTGATTAATGTAGGAAGGGGTGCAGAGCAATGATTTCATTTGTAGTATCTGAACAAGCAATTGATTCATTTAAGAATGAATGGGAATTGGAAGAGGACCAATATGTAAGGATTTACGCAAAATATGTCGGAGGAGGCTCCGATGCTTTTACAATTGGCATCAATGCGAGTGCTACACCGGTCGATCCCGCATTGGTTCAATCCATTGGAGGATTTCATTTCTTTGTTGAAAAAACAGATGCCTGGATCCTGCAGGATGAACTTCTCCAAATTGACTGTAATGAACATGGCATATTTTCAAGCAAAATCTCCTATTGAACATGGGAACCCTATTCTAAATCATGATCTTACTTTCTAAACATTTAACTTTACAAAGTATAACACTTCATGTATATTCAGGGAGTGAAAAGGTTTATTTTACCATAATACCCATCAAATTATGGAGGTGTGGAAGACAAACAACAATCAGATTGGGATTTTTGATGCTCAGTACAGGGCGCCTACAATTGGGATTATGCTGGTTTTGGCAACCGTAGCTTTTGAAGGACTGGCTATCACAACGATTGCCGCGAAAATGGCACAAAGTTTAGAGGGTATTCATTTATACGGTTGGATTTTTAGCGCATTTTTGTTATCTCAGCTTATTGGAACTTTGGTTATGGGTCAGCAGATTGACAAGCGCGGCGTTTTTACATCCATGCTGATATCTTTTAGTGTTTTTGTGTTAGGAACTGTGGTCTCCGCTATTTCTTTCGATATGCACATGCTTATTGCCGGAAGAGGCCTTCAAGGTTTTGGAGCGGGGGCCCTGATCACATGTGTTTATACCTGTGTGACGTTACATTATCCAGATACACTTCGTACTCAAATCCTGGCCGCATTCTCTATGGCATTTGTCCTACCAACCTTAATCGGACCTTATGCAGCAGGCCTTATTGCTTCCTACATCTCGTGGCGATATGTTTTCTGGATCGTTTTACCCTTGATTGGAATAGCGTTGAGTCTCACATTCCATTCTTTCCGTAATTTGCAGCTTCAGCAAGATCTGTCAGGTCCAGCGCGAGCAACTGACTCAAAGATTATGTATGCGATTCTGCTTGCGGTTGGAACGGGGCTGTTACTCACAGGACTTGGTATGATAACCGATTGGAAAGGCATAGTACTCACTTTGGGTGGATTAGTCGTCATGATCCAACCAATGCGTAAATTGCTGCCTGTGGGCACTTTTTCGGTAAAAAAAGGATTGCCTGCTACTTTGGTATCGAGGGGTCTATATGTTGCTTGTTATTTTACAACGGAAAGTTTTGTGATCTTGGCACTAACCGAGGTGAAGGGGTTATCAGCTGACCTTGCTGGTCTCATCGTAGCAGCAGGTTCTCTGAGCTGGTCCGCCGCAGCGTGGTTACAAGCCAAGCTTGATGCACGAGATCAAGGTCGTGCCCGAAAGGGTAGGGTTATGACGGGCATTGGGATTATGATCGTTGGAACTGTACTTGTGATCATGGCACTTATTTTGACGGACGGCGGGATTATACTCATCCTTCTCTCACAAATGATTACAGGGTTCGGTGTTGGATTGGCCAACCCTACAACGGCAGCCATTGCTTTACAACATGCCTTGCCCAGGAAAGAGGGCGAAATGTCCGCGAATCTACAATTTGTGGATTCCTTCTATATGGGTGTAAGCATTGGCGTTGGTGGCGCTCTGATTGCCTTGTCCGAAACGTTACAGTGGGGCATATCGACAGGTGTTTTGATCGTGTTAACACTGCAATTATTATGGGTCTTGTTAAGTTTCTTGGCATCACTACGAATTACCAAACTCGTTCATCAAGAACATCATCCAATCAACCAAGTGAAGGACAACATCACCATGTAACGGATGACGACCGGGTCGTTAAATACATCACGAAGAACGGGGGGACTAATTGCATTGGGAGGTGGGTAAGATGGCACGTGTATTAGTAGTCATTACTCCAGCTGAAGGACATGTGAATCCATCGTTAGGGTTAGTTACTCAGTTGATAGACAATGGTGAGGAAGTCATCTATGTGTGCACGGAGGAGTACCGTTCCCGAATTGAACAAACCGGTGCCCAGATCATTACCTATCCGTTTCCACAAGATGCCTTCTCTCATGATCCGGTGTTGAAACCCCAGGAATACAAGCATTCTTATCAGTTCATTTATATGATGGTAAGCGGTATTATCCGGAGGATCATCCCCAATGTGCTACAGGTGATCGAGGATCAAAAGTTCGATTATATGATCTTTGATTCCCTGATGGGATGGGGAGGGACTATTCTTGCAGAAAAACTGGGAATTCCTGCGGTGTGCTCGATTGCGTCCTTTGCTTTTGTGGAGCCTCTGGGATCTAGCTCAGTTCTGAATGAGACGGAGACGAAGGAGCTTTATGAGGCTACGATGAAGATCACAACGGAGTTAGCTGAAGAGCTTCAAGTGAGTATTCCAGCTATGGAAGAGATTCCGGCACATACAGGTCAGTTAAAGCTCGTGTACACCAGCCGTTATTTTCAGCCGCAGGCAGAAAAGCTGGATGATCGTTTTATTTTCACGGGTCCTTCGATCATAACACGCCAAGATGCTCCGACCTTCTCGTTTGAGTTGCTTCGTGAACGGTACCCGCAAACCGTGTACATTGCTATGGGTACGATTTTAAATAAAAATTTGGATTTCTATCAGCTTTGTTTTGAAGCATTAGGGGATCTACCCGTGAATGTTGTTTTATCTTCAGGAAAATACACGGATATGGAGCCGCTGGCTGATCAAATACCACCTAATTTTATCGTCAAGCCATACATTGCCCAGTTGGACATGCTGCAGCATACCGATGTTTTTATTACACACGCTGGAATGAACAGCACAAGTGAGGCGTTATATTATAACGTTCCAATGGTGATGATTCCATTAACATCGGATCAGCCTCTTGTCGCCAATCGGGTACAGGAGCTCGGCGCGGGTATTACTTTAAATAAACATAACCTCAGTGCAACTAATTTGAGAGAGGCATTAACAGAAGTGCTACACAATTCACTTTATAGACGGCAGGCTTACCTCATTGGTGAATCTCTAAGGCAGGCTGGCGGTTACAAGCGAGCTGCCGAAATGATCATGAGTCATATGGGTTCAGGCCGGGGGAGTTACACAATTTAAATAGTTTTCCATTCAAAGTCGCTTAATAAGCGGCTTTTTTTGGTTTTAATAGTCTTAAGACTTGACCTACAGTTAACTCTATGTCTTATACTCGATTAGGCTTGCAAATTATATAAGGAATTGGAGATTTTATTTATTATGGCGAAGAGCACGAATTGGAATGTTTTTGGACTGGCAATACTACTAGGTTTATTTTCTACATTAGGTCCATTTACGATTGATATGTATTTACCGGCTTTTCCGGAGATTGCACAAAATATGAATACAACGGCATCACTTGTACAATTTAGCCTTACTGCTTGTTTATTAGGACTCGGTGTAGGACAACTTGTTATGGGTCCTTTGAGTGACGCGTACGGTAGACGTAGACCATTGTTGATCTGTATGGCAGCCTATATTATTTGTTCCTTGGCATGTGCTTTTGCTCCGAATATCGGACTATTAATTTTGTTTCGTTTCACGCAAGGATTTGCAGCTTCAGCTGGAATTGTCATTTCCCGTGCGATAGCCAGAGATCTATACAGTGGACATGAACTCACTAAATTTTTCTCTTTGCTGTTGCTTGTAGGGAATTTGGGGCCTCTGGCAGCACCCATCGCGGGAAGTGGGGTTCTTTCATTCACAACCTGGATTGGCGTGTTTATCTGCCTTTCATTCTTGGGAATTTTCTTATTAATCATGACAAAGTGGAGCTTAAAAGAAACACACCCTATCGAAAGACGTATAGTTCCTGACTTCAAACAGCAATTGGGTAATTACAGAATGCTTCTGCGTGACCGTAAGTTTGTAGGCTACATGCTGGCACAGGGAATTATGACAGCAGGGGTCTTTGCTTATGTGGCGGGAACACCATTTATTTACCAAAATATATATGGCGTCACACCCACTGTATTTGCTATATTATTTGCTTCGAACGGCATCAGCTTGATCATCGGATCTCAAATCGTGGGTCGACTAGCTAAACGTATCCCTGAGCAGACGCTGCTATTATCGGGACTATGGCTTGCTATAATAGCAAGTGTGGCTGCTTTGGTCGTAACCCTGGCTCATGGTCCACTTTTCGCATTGGTGATTCCATTGTTCTTCTTTGTATGCTCGATCGGCATTACGTCTACAGCGGCATTCCCACTTGCCATGGAGAGTCAAGCTAAGATGGCCGGAAGTGCAGCAGCACTGCTCGGCGTTGTTCCTTTTCTTCTGGGTGCACTGGTTGCTCCTCTGGTCGGCATCGCGGGTGAGGACACTGCCGTCCCGTTAGGACTCACGTTATTAATGACCAGTATCATTGCGATTGTTACTTATTTCCTACTCGTTAAAAACGTCCCGCAGCATACACCTAATCATGCCCAGTCTAATGCTGACTTCTAGTATAGAAGGAACAGCTCGCCAAGCATTGGCGTGAGACATGAATGAATATGATTCCATTACAAGTCGCTAACACAGCGGCTTTTTTTTGGTTTTCCGTACTGAATCCTCAGCCTGAATTCAGGTAAGGCATTGTTAGATAATGGAGAGACTAGGTAGGAGGGGGCTGCTCACTGCTTCATTTGATATAAGCTTAATCTATCTTGTACAGCATTCAGGACTTCTTCCGGAATCTCCTTCACCTTGATATCTTCTCCTAGAAAAAGCAACCAATTGGTGATTTCGGTTAACTCTTCTGAGTTATGAACATTCATAAATGCCTTTAGGAGAGCCGTAGTCTGGTATGGATTTGTATAGGCAATGGAAAACTTTAAAGGATGGTATTTTTTGAATTGCGCAATCGCCTTTGGACCAAGTTCCAGGACAAGGTTGATAACTTCTTCCTGCGTATTTCGTTTGAGTTGTTCTACAATCTTTTTTGTACTCAGTCTTTTTTTCGCCGGGTATGCTTCGACATGGATGAGGTTGTCAACGGATACGATTCGTCTTTTTTCTTCCTCCAAGTCAAAACCTTCAATGATCCAATGGCCTTTTTGATGATGAAGGTGCAAGAGAACGATGGGATAGGACTTTGTTTTCTTCTCTTCTTGCACAGTAACTAACAAATAACGTTCTATAAGAAGAATTTGGATGAGTTTCTCCAAAGTAGGGTGAGGCAGGTCTGATAGATCAAGCAAGTCTGGATTATGGGGATTGGTTCCTTCAAAAAGCAATATTTGATTCAAATGTACAAGGTCATCTTGCTGATTTTCTGAGATAAGGCCCAATAATTTTTCAGCCAAAGATTGACGACTCTTCAGATAAGGAAGCTGTTGATTTCTTGTCGCCATAAAAGCAATGAATAACGCTTTGATTTCATTATCGGTAAACCGTACCGTGGGCAGGAGGGAGTTGTTCATGACAAAATAACCCCCGTCCCGCCCAACTTCAGCGACAAGTGGCATTCCCATGGCTTCAATTTCTCTGATATCTCGAATGGCTGTCGAACGAGAAATATTAAATTCTCGCATGATTTCAGAGATGGTAAAGTGTGCACGGTTATTGGTATACCGCGTGATGGTATTAATGCGTTCAACTTTTTTCATTGGGCCCCCTAAACAGTATCATATTCTGACATGATTTAAGGTTATTATAAACCTATCAAGTGAAAACACAAATCAATTGAAAATTTAAAAGAGGACGGTGTAAACCATGAGTAATTATCATTTCGAAGAAAAAGAGAGCTTTATCGTGTTAGGTATTGGAACGGATCTTAAGAGCGACTATACAGACTATGTTGGCATCAGCAAGGAGAAGGCGGATTTTTGGTCCACGGTGAAAGAGGATGGAAGCCTGGACAAACTAAAGTCTCTGGCAACAAACGACTACATTTTTGCAGTAAACGAAGCAGTAAATAACCAGATGATGCATTATGCTGGTGTCATGACAGCAGAAACTTTGCCAGAAGCAACGAGAGTAATCCAATTTCCTAAGGGAGAATACCTGGTTGTGAAGGGCGAAGCTGAAACGGCTGATGCGCTCAATAATATGCTTACTGGCATTGCCTTTGGTCAAGCCCTCCCCGTAGAAAAAGATTATGCCTATGTTGGCGGTCCAAATACAACAGTTGAAATGGGAGAGAAAAACGGTTTGGTATATGGTGAAATGTGGATTCCTGTTGTAAGGAATTAACTAAAGCATAAATATTCAATGCAAAAGAATCCCTTCTTTTATAGGAAGTGGATTCTTTTTTAGTTCAATGTCTAGTGATTATCATTTAATAGATTTAGTATTCCTCAAGTATGTTATCATATTCTTTGTGATGACGGCTTCATTCGAGAACAGCTAAGTAATAAGCATTTTTTATTATTTACATAAAGTCAATGGAAGGCAGGAGATATAGCAGTATGGTCACGCTGATACTTTCGCTCGTTATGATTATAAACATATTACTCTCAGCGGTATTTTTGTTTTTTGAAAGGAGAGACATTGGTTATACTTGGGCCTGGCTCATGATATTTTACTTCATTCCTATTTTAGGTTTTATCGTTTATCTCTTTTTGGGACGTAACCTCAAAAAGAAAAATTTCTACGGACTTTCAGCTGAAGAGAGAAACTCCCTAAAGTTAATTGTCGAGAACCAGTTAGTGACATTGAAGGAGCAACGTAAGGAAAACAATCCCCTGCTCATGAAATATGCTGACCTGATTCAATTGAATCTCACATCATCCAATGCAATCCTAACCAATGACAATGAGATATTCATCTTCGATGATGGACAAGAGAAATTTGATTCTTTATTTACTGATATCAAGGAAGCCAAGAAAGAGATTAACATCCAATATTACATTATTCAACCGGATTCCTTAGGGAAGAAATTACGAGATGAATTAACCATAAAAGCTAAAGAAGGCGTAAAAGTGCGAGTTCTCTATGACGAAATTGGTTCAAAGAAACTTTCATTGAAGTTTTTCAGAGAACTGATCTCTGCCGGTGGAGAAGTAGAGGTCTTTTTCCCGTCACTGATTAGGCCATTAAATTTCCGTATGAATAATCGAAATCATCGAAAACTTTGTATTATTGATGGGGAGATTGCTTATATTGGCGGATTTAATCTGGGGAATGAGTATCTAGGCATGGATAAAAAGTTTGGATACTGGCGTGATACACATTTTAAAATGCACGGAGATGCCGTTAATCATATTCAAGGCAGGTTTATTTTGGATTGGAAACACGCCAGCAAATCCCATCAAGTAAGTTACGAACAATTCTCCTTCAACACAGCAAGGCTTGATGGTTCAAGTCCAGTTCAGATTGTGTCTAGTGGTCCTAACTCACAGGTGGAACACCTGAAGAATATGTACATCAAGCTTATAGTAAATGCCAAAAAGAGTGTGTATATTCAAACGCCTTACTTTATTCCTGACAGCACTTTTATGGATGCATGTAAAATCGCACTGTTATCCGGGGTGGATCTGCGCATTATGATTCCCAATAAGCCCGATCACCCGTTTGTATATTGGGCGACTTGGGCGTATGCTGGTGAATTATTGGACTATGGAGCCAAGATTCTGTTATATGATAATGGATTCTTACACGCAAAGACCATTGTAGTAGACGAAGAAGTCGCTTCAGTAGGGACGATGAATATTGATTCCCGGAGCTTTAGGTTGAATTTTGAGGTGAATGCAATTGTATATGACGAGCGAGTTGCGAAACAACTTCAAGAATTGTTTCATCAAGATAGCCAGTTAAGTACAGAACTTACTTCTGATCGTTATAGAAACAGGTCCCTTATTATAAAATTTAAAGAAGGAATATCACGTCTTCTTTCACCTATTTTATAGCTCAGCTTCACTGCCGATGTTATACTCAACCAGGCATGATAAAACTTTTCACTGAAGTGCTTCTTAACGACTAGAGGTATTAGCAAATCCTTCTTTTTAAGTCAACAGTCAAAAGCTCTCTCCCAAATGGAAGAGAGCTTTCCCAATTGCACGACAGCATGTTATTAATTTAAAACGCCACTGCCGACTATTGTAACCTTTACTTCCGGGTGAAAACGAACTTGGGCATATTCTTTATTCCAGTTTAGGCTTTTCCATAAGTCCGGGTAATGGGCAATTAAATGTCTGCCAATACCGAAGGAATCACAACCACTTTGCTGAAGTGTCTTGATAATTTGTTCTGCGTCCTGAGTCATGTCATCGGATAACTGGCTGTTCAGACGTTCAATTGTGTCTTTTTCCTGAAGATGATTCATTGCATACTCAACGATCGTTACTGGAAGTTCGATACGGAGGTTCACATCAATTTGGCTATCACTTGCCACCTTTACCGCAAGTTTGCGCTTAATTTGTGCGATATTTGCTTCATATGTGACATAGTTCCGTGGGTTGTTGGAAGGCCCTGGGTGAACTTTTTTGACAAAGCGCGCCGCTTTATTCCATTTACCACTCATAATAATGTATAGGGGAGCCTGTTCGGTATTGAGACTGCCACTGAACCTTTGCCCATGAAACAGGGCGATTCCCCGAGCATCAATCTCCTCTCCATCCTTATATAGATAAGGTAGTGTAAAATCCTGTCCCGGATCCAGCATGGGAGGGAGAAGGGTCTCTAACGTCATTTCCGGAAAAATACATAATTCCTCCAGACTCTTAATTTTTTTGGTAATAAAATCACCAATTAATATGCTGCCAACTTTTTTTTGGTGTAACAGATCTCCGGCATCGCCATCCACAATCGCAATTTTCACATGTGAGGTTGGGTAATCGGGTTCCCGATATAAGACGTCCAGGTAGGGATAGATATCATTTTGTGCGAGTTTGTTGCCGTATAAGATCATCCCATATTTGAAAAACCGGATATCACCAGTCACTTTAGCACGAATTCTATCTGTACTTTGACGGACGGATCTCCCGGTGCCTGAGTGGACTTCATTACCGCTGCTCCCTTGTTGACTCTCAGAATCATCGACAATTTCAAGCGTCTGTTTAATTTCACCCTCTGAGGTGATGTCAAACGCCGAAGCATTAGCCAGTCTTGCATCTTTTAAACTATCCTGATCCCAACATCCCGTCATCACCATGAGCAGGGTCAGCAGGATGAGGATTTTCCCCCGTTTACTCATATCATCTTCTCTTTTCGTTTCATTATATAAGATAGAACCAACAGGAGCAGAGGCAGGATCATGAGAAAAAAGTATGCCGATCTGTTGGCTATCGTACTAATTAACTCAAGTTTTTCCTTCTGTTGTGGCAGATAGGCAATTATGCAAGAAGCAAGAACGACATAAGGCACCGCTTTTTTATGGTGTTTTTGTTTGAAGAGATAACTTATACCATAGGATGCCGTATAGTAATAGCCACATATGGCCCCGAAAATTGAAATTAACCAGATAGGGAGGAACAGGAAATCGGCCCGATCCATTGTTCCGAGTGGGATAGAGCGGAGCAGATATATGACCGGTTCAGGCATTAAGTCAAGTTGCTGGGTGCTGAACGCCGTTGAACAAATGAACACGGTGAATGCATACAACACCACAACTACAGCACTTGCTAAAGCAACAGACTTGAGTTTGCCACCGCTGCTACCTTCAACCATAGGAAACACAACGAGAAAAAACTCGAATCCAAACATAGCCATTAATGTTTCGGTTGATCCACTAATGATATTGGGCCATCCTGCTTCGGTTAAAGGCAAAAGATATAACAGATTAACTTCCTTGAGTCCATAACTGATCAATACCATCATGGGCAAGACCAAAAAGGAGATGAGTACCAGTACTCGGGCAATGATTCGTAATTTTTGCCGAACCAAATAGATACTGCTGAACAAGAAGAGGGCTAATATAGCCCACCGAGGCGTATCCTGCAGCATCCAGCGGTTAATCACACTGTAGGCGTTCACCAGAACAGAAGTACCCATTAACAGGAAATATCCAACGTAGGCAATGATCAGCAACTTGCCAATCCATTTCCCCGTAATCAGCGTTACAATGTCATAAATGGATGAACTCGGGAATCTTCGCATCAAAAGCCAGCACAACAATATGACAAGTTGGATCAGGAACCCTCCAAGGAATACAGAGATCCACCCACCGCCTTTAGAGAGAAGGTGTATACGGTAAGGGAGGGACAAGATATCTACACCAATTTCAAATTTCAAAATGAGCAAGAATAATTGTCCCCGAGTAATTGTTGTTTCCTTATTCACGTTTTTTCCAACTCCTAGAGAACTTCTGCTGATTCAGCCGCTGCGGGCGGGCATCATGAGGACGCCCGCGAAGCGCCCAGATGGGAAATCGAATCCATACATCCTTCATGTCGGCTAATCGGAAAGGGGCCACTGGAGCAAAATAAGGCGATCCGAAGTTTTCCATCTTACAGAGGTGAATGGTTAGAATCACCAGACCAAATGCGATGCCGATATATCCAAAAAGCGCCGCTCCAATCATCATTGGAAAGCGGAGAATACGGACTGCCGAACTCATCTCATGCGAAGGCACCAAAAACGACGAGATAGCGGTTAGTGAAACCACAATAATCATTGTATAGGATACAAGCCCCGCACGAACGATAGCATCTCCGATAACCAAACCGCCAACGATGCCGATGGTCTGGCCCACTCGGCTGGGAAGTCGGACCCCGGCTTCTCTTAATACTTCAAAGATCAGTTCAAGCAACATTGCCTCTACAAGTGCAGGAAAGGGGATGTTCTGCAATGATTTCTTGATTGTGTGTGCCAGTTCGATCGGTAAAATAGCGGAGTGAAAAGAGATGGTTGCAATATAAACAGCAGGTAATGTAAAAGCAATGACAAAACTCATCATGCGAATTAAACGTAAAAAGGAACTGACAATCCAGCGACCATGATAATCATCCGGACTTTGATAAAAAGCAAAAAACGTAACTGGAGCGATAAGAACTGAAGGACTTCCTTCCGCAAGTATGGCGACACGTCCTTCCATCAAGTTGGCAATAACCCGGTCAGGTCTTTCTGTATTGAGCTGCTGGGGAAACAGAGAGAAGGGGTTATCCTCCATAAACTCTTCAATAAAACCTGGAGCGAGCACCATATCTGAAGATATGGACGTGATTCGCTCTTTTACTTCGTTCACTAACTCCGGATTGGCCAAGTCCTGGAGATATACAACTGCAATTTTGGTATGTGTCTTCTCGCCGACGTTAAAATATCGAACGATTAAGGATGGACTAATAATTTGTCTACGGATCAGATTCAAATTAACCGAAAGCTGCTCTACGAATCCATTGTGCGGCCCTCGAATAACGCCTTCATTCTCCGGTTCGGTTGTGCTTCGGACATACATTTTCTCGGTAGAAAGAATGTAAAACTCCGGGTACCCATCGATTATGTAAAGACATTTCCCTTGAATAAGTGAATCTATTCCACGTTGCAGATCCGTATCTTTTCGACTTTCTAAAGTGGTGAACGATGGGTAGATTTCCGAATGAGCTTGGCCATTCAGTGCTGTTAAGACATGTGTTTGAATGATCTCCTGATCTACAAGTGAATCGATATAGAGAAGCACACTCTGTACACCATTAAGTAGAAGCTGTTGTTGTTTCAAATCGTCAGTACAGTAGAGGGACTGTTCCACATAAGAAATATTCATTTTTAATACAGAGAAAGCCTGATTGGTTGGGGTCATTGATCCACCTCTTTATAAAATGCGACATGAATTATCTTGTGCAAAATCAAGACTATTATGCAACAGGCGCTTCTTATTCAAAGAACTTATAACCAAACATTGAAAAAATAGTTGCACATAAATCCATAATTTACAATTCAATTAGAAACTTTTTCCTAAATCTAGCGTCTAATACTATGACTTTTTGAGGGGTTATACATTACTAGAGAGTAGAAGGAGCCAAAGACAACACATGAATATGAAGAAGAAATTATCCATTTTTACCGCTTTAGCCGTTTTTCAAGCATTTGCAGTCGGTTCTGTGAGTGCGCAATCAGCACCGCAAGGTGACACCGCGTCAGTAAACACAGCCAATGTAGAATCAGTTGAGGTGTTACAGCAAGAGCAGCCGATTGCAGAGCGTGAAGTGAAGACGGAGAGCAATAACAAATCTATCAATACTCCGCCCACTGAAGCCAAGGACACTCAAACCTCAACCGGCACTGAGGCAACACCCAAAACAGATAGCGAGAAGCCTGCATTGGATGGGGGAGAGACCCCTGCAAACGAAACGGGTACAAAACCTGTAGTTCAAGAGGAAACCCCTGAGATGGTTGAAACGCCAGCTACGCCTGCTCAGATAGAGCAACCATCCGTTGATGGGACGTCTCCTGCAGTAGCAGGTGGAAATCTGACGTTGTACATGAATAGCAACAAAATGGAGCAGGATGGAAAAACGTATCTTGCTGGACAGCCAATGGCTGTAAAAAACGGTGTATCCTATGTTGCAATCCGTGCGCTGGTTGACCGAGTGGGATATGGCGTCAAATATGATAACAAAACCAAGGAAACCATCATTATTAGTGGTGAAGATGAACTCCGCTTCAAAACTAACAGCAAGGACTATACGGTAAATGGAGAGACCAGAACGATGAAAGGCCCTGCTTATCAGCAAAAAAGTACATTCATGGTGCCGTTAACTTCCATTACTCAAGCTCTGAACATCACCTATAAAGTGAATCAGTCGGCTAAAACGGTTGTGTTGAATCTTAATACAAAACCTGTTGCAAGCTTTACCATTTCCCAAAAGGAAATTTTTGCGGGTGATCAAGTAGACTACGTGACTTCTTCCAGTTCACCTAATGGAATGGATATCGTTGACGAACGCTGGACTGGTCGCCAGGATTCATTTGATCAAGCAGGTACATATACGATTTCATATCAAGTACAGGATTCCAATGGTCAATGGAGCGATCCCTATTCAACTACGATTGAAGTTTTGGCTCCTAATCTTCCTCCTGTAGCCATGTTCGCCACGGATAAAGAAGAGTATAAAATGGGCGAAAAAATAACATACACAGACCAAAGTACAGATGATGAAAATAATATTGTTAAAGCGGCGTGGGAGAACAATTCACTTGCGTTCTTTGAACCGGGTCCAAAAACGGTGACTCTTACGGTAACTGACAATCACGGTGCTACGAACACGTACTCCAAAGTCATCACCATAACCAATGAGACCTTATATTCATTTACCGATTTTAATTTACTCTTCACGCCGGTAGGACAGAAATTCACCTTTAATGGCGGCGAAGTGACTACGATGGAGAAAGTGCCTTATACGTACATGGATGAGCCAAGTTTGCTGATCCGCAGTAACAGTCCGGAAACTGTGAATACGGAAGGCATTGTATATAAAGAATCATCTTTGGGGCAGACCCGTTTCATGATTCACCACGTGAACAATACAGGCAAAAGAGTAAAAATGTATGTGATTGCAACCAATAACAACCCAAATCCGGCAGTATTTGAACAACAGAATATGGGCTTTGCCGGACCTACTCCGTATGCTACCGTAGCTGGGAAATTGTCTATTGATAAATGGTTCAAGTCGATTCAGACTGGAGCGGATCAAAAGAAAGAGTACCTTCAACCTGGAGAAAGCAAACTCATTTTGACAGAACTTAATAAAACGCCGATGAAAGAAGGACAAGTCATCTCTCTCTATTCGGACGCTTATAGCGATTATTCCTTAGACTATAACGTTATCCTGGTGGAAGAAAATAAAGATCCGTTCGAGGCTCTGCCATTGCTACCTGTGCTTGATCGTGACGGAGTGCACAACCGGGGTACGTACCCGAATGCGACTCGCGTTATAAAGTACGATGAGCACGTGGGAATCAAACCTGCCCGTCTGCCACTTGGTGACAATTCAAGCGATCCCAATCTGGTAGGAACAGATCCGATGGCATACACAGACGCATCCAATGCGGGTAATTTTGGCGTATTGTACAAAATCACGCTGACCAATGTTGCACCGCGTACGCTTATCTCCTTTAACCCTCGTGGAGGGAAGTACTCCGGAGTAGCTCTAGTGAACAATCAGTTGGTATCGATTGCCGAAGGTAACGTTGCGGTTGCCAATTCAAGTGAACAAAGCGTGCTTTACCGCACCGGTTCAACTGGAGAGAGCGTGACCATTCTATTCTCTGCCGCACCAGGAAGCAACCTGCCGGTCAATCTGCTCTTTACACCACTCCCATCGGAGAAGTAATGTAGGTTTCTCTTATAACGAATGGTTTGGTGGCACTTTAATCATCGACAAAAAAGACTCCATATGGAGTCTTTTCTTTTCACAACTTATTTCTACTAAGGAGGAATCAAATTCCGATGAATGTAGTCGTCAAGTTGATACGTGAATTCAAAGAGCGAGATAACCGGCGTTTGTTGAAGGATTATCGAGACAAAGTGGAGCTTATCAGGAAACGGAACTTGGAAGTTTGGGATGATCAGCACCTGCAAGCGGAATCTCTTCGGCTACAAGAAGAAGCAAGATCAGGCAAGCCTTTGGATGATCTGCTTGTTGATGCTTATGCTCTAGTCTGCGAGGTTGCGAAGAGAACACTCGGATTACAGCCTTATGATGTCCAGATTATGGCTGCTATCGCTTTGCACGAGAGATTTTTGATCGAGCAGCATACCGGTGAAGGAAAAACACTCTCTGCCGTTATGCCTGTTTATCTCAACGCTTTGACAGGCAAAGGCGTTCATGTGCTTACTTTTAACGACTACTTGGCAAATCGAGATGCGGCGTGGATGGGCCCGATCTATCGCTTCCTCGGGTTAACGGTAAGCTCGGTTCAATCGGGCATGAGCCTATTCGATAAACGGGAAGCTTACGCCAAGGACATAACCTATGTTACAGCTAAAGAAGCAGGGTTCGATTATTTGCGCGACACAATAGCATTCAATGAAGCTGATACCGTGCATCGTCCTTTCCATTACGTCATCGTTGACGAAGCAGATTCGCTGCTTCTTGATGAAGCGCGGGTGCCACTAGTCATTAGTGGCGATTCGAGTGCTTCCAAAAGTGATGGCGTTCTTTTCGCAGAAGTGGCCCGGCAGCTGCAGCCAGGAGAGCATTACGATTTTGACGAGTTCCAGCGGAACGTTTACTTGAATGAAGCGGGTGCTGCAAAAGCAGAGTTGCTGCTGGGATGTGGCAATTTGTACGATAGCCATAACAGTCATTGGTTAACGTCATTGAATTGTGCGCTGCATGTGGAATCGATATTAAAAAAAGACGTTGATTACATCGTCAGGGACGGTGTAATCGAGCTAATCGAAGAACACACCGGACGTGTGGCCGAGGACAGGTATTTGCCGGACGGGCTGCAAGCTGCGCTGGTGGCAAAAGAAGGGTTGCAGTGGAAGGCAGGTGGGAGAATTCTCGGCATGATCACTATTCAACATTTTATTAGCCTGTATTCGGGAATTTGCGGAATGACGGCTACGGCGCATGCTTCAGCAATGGAATTTGAGGATATCTATGCGCTGCAAGTCGTGCAAATACCGCCAAACCAGCCAAACATACGGATCGACCACAAGCACCGAATTTACACCCATAAAGAAGCCAAATATAAGGCGCTTGTACAAGAAATCTCTTCCGTCCATAGGGTAGGACGCCCCATTCTTATTGGTACGTCAAGCGTCGAGGAATCTGATATGCTGGCGGAGGCGCTCGCCGCTGCTAGCGTACCTTGTCAGGTTCTGAATGCCAAAAACGATGCAAAAGAAGCCGAAATCATCGCTAAAGCGGGAGAAATAGGCGCGGTAACGGTATCTACGAATATGGCAGGGCGCGGCGTCGACATTCGTCTCGGTGGCGGTAATCCCGCACAAGCAGAAGTGGTTGCCAAACTGGGCGGATTATACGTGATAGGTACATATGTGAACGAAAGCATGCGGATTGACGACCAGTTGCGCGGACGTTGCGGCCGCCAAGGTGACCCTGGGTCTTCCGTATTTTATATTAGCCTGGAGGACGAGTTGATGCTTCGCTTTGGCATTCATAGACTGTTTCGCGCCCCAAATCAGGACGAGGTTCTTGATGATCCGGCGCTCCGTAGCAAAATCGAGCATATTCAGCGCGTTATTATAGGTCAAAACTTCGATATTCAGCGGGAATTGAACTGTTATTCGGATATGGTGGAGGATCAGAGGCGAATTCTATATGAAGAACGGTTCGGAATTTTGAAAGCTGAGAGACTGATGAGTCCATCGGAGCGGCGTGTACGGCTTTTTTATATCGACGAGTTCTGGGCTGACCATCTGGCATACGTTTCTTACATTCGTGAAAGCATTCATCTCGAGAGCATTACCAGTCGTAACCCAATCGACGAGTTTCATACGCAAATCACCCAAGCATTCGAGCAAATTCCGGCTAAAATAGATCATGAGTCGGCAAATATGCTTAGAAAACTTGGAAGTTCGAATGATCCCGAGAAATGGGAACAGTTCGGTCTGAAGAGTCCTATTTCGACTCGAACCTATATGATCAACGATCAATACAGCCAAGATAAGCGCAGCTCATGGACCGGAACGACGGTATTTGCTTTTTGGGGCAGTAAGATTTTGAAGCTATTACTGAAGCCAGTATATAGGATGTCAAAATAGTGATGGGAGCGTGACGATCGATGAACAATAGAGAACGGTTTTCGAGCCGGGTCGATTCGTATTTGAAATACCGCCCGAGTTATCCAAAAGAGGCTATTGACTATTTGTACGACGTCGTTGGTTTACATGTGAACAGTAATATAGCAGACATCGGTTCAGGTACTGGCATCATCTCAAAACTACTTCTGGAACGCGGAAGCTATGTAATCGCGGTGGAGCCAAATCAGGCAATGCGGGAAGCCGCCGAGCAAATGTTAGAAAGTAATCCGAAATTTCAGAGTACATCAGGTTCTGCAGAATCTACAGGATTACCTGATCAGTCGGTTGATTTTATTGTCTGCGCTCAGGCATTTCACTGGTTTGATCGCTCCGCAGCCCAAATCGAGTTTCGCAGAATTCTACAGCCGGGTGGGAAAGTAATACTCATCTGGAATTCACGTCTTACTAACGGTACTCCATTTCGTGAAGAGTACAATCAACTGCTCCATACATATGGAACCGACTACGGAAAAGTTAATCATAAAAATATTTCTCAGGCGATATTGCTCTCTTTTTTCAAGGAAGGTTCAATGAATGAAATGCGATTCAAAATGAGTCAGGAGTTCGATTTCGAGGGATTGAAAGGCCGGTTGTTATCATCTTCTTACAGCCCTGTACCCGGGCATGCAAATTACGATCCAATGATGACAGAACTACGGAATTTATTTGATAAAAATAATCAAGAGGGTATTGTTGAATTCGATTATGAAACTGAGATTTTTTGGGGAGAAGTATAAATACGCCATTTGAAAGTCGCTATTATAGCGGCTTTTTTTTATTTTAGTAGAACAAGTTCTTGTCTCACCTGCCGGGATTAGCTGTTGGAACGAGCCAGGCACACTTCCTTAAAATCTTATAAGAAATTCTTGATATTTCAGAAATTTATCCGATAGGTGGGTGCTATTATACAAATACAAACAAAGACGAGGTGATGAAATGCAAGCAAAGTTGGCAGCGGACGCCATTCCCATCTCCAAAAAGCGAAAGACATGGATAAGGACGATACAAAAGCACAAAGTGATGTATGCTCTCTTATTACCAGCCTTAATTTACTTTGCGGTATTCAAATACATTCCTATGGCGGGAATTATAATTGCTTTTAAAAACTACAACCTGGCTTTGGGACTATGGGACAGCCCATGGGTGGGATTCAAAAATTTTACCGATTTTATGAACGGCGTTTATTTCTGGGACATCATGAAAAATACGATTGTTATATCTCTGTATAAGCTATTGTTCGGTTTCTCCGCGCCCATTGTACTTGCTTTACTCCTCAATGAAGTGTACAGCCAATGGTTTAAGAAAATCGTACAGACGATCACTTATTTGCCTCATTTTCTATCATGGGTCATTGTGTATGGAATTATGGTAGCCTTACTAGCCCCAGGCGACGGTCTCTTTAACATGATTTTGAAAGATTTTGGTGTTGAACCCATCTCGTTTCTAACGGAACCTGCCTGGGGCAGAATGCTGATCATCTTATCTGAAGTATGGAAGGATATTGGATGGGGGGCGATTTTGTACCTTGCCGCCTTGGCAGGAATCGATCCAAGCTTATATGAAGCGGCTCGAATGGATGGCGCATCCAAATGGAGACAGCTCTGGCATATCACGTTACCCGGTATTCGAGGAGTCATTATTCTGATGCTGATTCTTAAATTAAGCCATATTCTGGATGCGGGTTTTGACCAAATATTCATGTTTGCCAACACCTTTAACCAGGAGAAGATCGATATTATCGACACATGGGTATACCGGGAAGGGTTGGAGCGTCTTAAGATTGGCTTGGCTACTGCTGTAGGATTGTTTAAAGCTGTCATCGGATTTGCTTTAGTGTTGGCAGCGAATAAGCTCGCCAAAAAATTCGATGGGCAAATCTGGTGAGGTGGTCTTTAGAATGATCCATATGACAATCGGGGAAAAAGTCTGGCAAACCGTCGTTTATGTAGTTCTTATTATATTATCCCTACTGTGCGTGCTGCCCTTTCTATATGTGGTTGCTGTCTCCGTAACACCAGAATCGGAAGTATTAAGAAGAGGGATTGTGATTATACCAGAATCCTTTACCTTTCTGGCCTATAAAGAAGTATTCATTTCTCATGGGATCTGGCAGGCGTATAAAATTACGTTGTTCCGAACGATTGTAGGGACTGCGTTAAACGTGTTTTTTACGGTAATCGCGGCCTACCCGTTATCCAAAAAATATTTGCCCGGAAGAAGTCCATTTTTACTCTTCATTGTGTTTACCATGATGTTCAGTGGGGGATTAATTCCGACTTATTTACTAATCCGCTCTTTGGGATTGTTAAACAGTCCTTGGGTATTGATCATTCCAAATCTCATTAGTGCATTTAATCTGGTGATCATCAAAGGTTTTTTTGAACAATTACCTGGTGAAATTGAGGAATCAGCGAGGGTAGACGGTGCCAGTGAACTTCAGACGTTATGGCGGATCATTTTACCCCTGTCCTTACCCGTCCTGTCCACCATTTCCTTATTTTACGCAGTCGGGCATTGGAACAGTTATTTTGATGCTATTGTATATATCAATGATTCCAACTACATGCCACTTCAAGTGATTTTGCGCAACATTCTGCTTAACGTTGCAACTCAAAGCGCTGATTCGCTCGCCAATTCCGGGGCTGTCAGTACGTTCGCTGTGCAGATGGCTACAGTTGTTGTAACTACAGTCCCGATATTGATCGTTTATCCATTTTTGCAAAAGCATTTTACCAAAGGTGTACTCCTGGGATCCGTTAAAGGATAAAAGGTGTTCCAACCTAACTTATTACGGGGAAACCGTGATAATATACAAGCAAAGGAGAGGTCAATATGCAGCGTAAAAAGATTTCATTTGCTATTCTATCGGCAATCTTAGGACTTGGAACGCTTTTATCAGGATGTGGGGGGAATGAAGAAGTTACATCGACAACTTCGAGTAATTCGCAAGGCCAGTCTGGCCAGTTTGCAACCAAAATGAAAATCTCAATGTTTAACCAAGGCACTTTTAATGCTGCTGCTCCGGTACCTCCACGTGATGAAGATATTCAACGCCAAATGTTGGAAAAAGAGATGAACATCGACTTGGAGATGATGATTCCTCAGGCTGGGCAAGCAACAACCAAACTGAATACACTCATTGCAGGCGGGGATATTCCAGACTTGATCTTCTTGAAAAGTCGTGCTGATCTTGCGCAATATTACGACCAAGGAGTTCTTGCGGATTTAACACCGTATATGGACCAATTCCCTGAACTACAGAAACGGTTTGGCACCGACTCATGGGAGGCAATGTCCTATCAAGGAAAAACCATTGGAGTTCCAGGCTACGATAATGTAAACGGTATCAGTCGAAGCTTCTTTATCCGTAACGATTGGCTGAAAAAGCTGAATATGGAGGTACCAACGACACCTGATGAGTTGTTCGAAGTTATGAAAGCCTTTACAGAGAAAGACCCGGACGGGAATGGCAAAAACGATACGTACGGATTCATCGGCGGTATGAATAAAGAAGGTAATCTGCAAACCTATGGCTTTGATAGCTTGATGTGGATGTTTGGCGTCAATCCTCCTTCAGCCGTTGAGATAAAAGATAATGAACCGGTATTTCTGTTTATCGATCCCAAAATGAAAGAGGCGCTTGCTTACATTAATAAAATGATGGCAGCCAAGGTGGTTGACCCGGACTGGGTGACGATGAATTCGCCTGATCTGTTGGACCAAAAGATGTTTAAGGGTAGAGTTGGCTTCATGATCAGAGATGCTCGCAGACTGGAGCCGGATTATCAGCAGAAAATGAAAGAAATTAGTGGCGAGGTGCCGGAATGGATCGTTATTCCTCCGATGAAAGGTCCTTACGGTGATCAAATTGTAGAGAGAAAATCATTCCAAGGCAATTCATGGGCCATATCCGCAAAAGCGGACGAGGATAAAATCATTCGGATCTTGTCCATGCTGAATTATCTCTTTACGGATGAAGAAGCTTATCCAAACTTTGCATACGGAATCAAAGGCATCCATTGGGATGTCGTAGACGGCAAGATCAAAAATAAAACCTCCGAGTTATCAAAGGAAATGAAAGAAAAGTACCTGTGGGTTGATCATTATAGAATGCCGCGCCGTGGTGATGATGCGGAGTACTTCAGCTTCCAGAATCCGAAGACAGCGGAAGCTTTCAAGGACAATCAGCAATATGTGGGGCCAACGCTGCCCGGAAATTTATTGACCCCTGACCCTAGCGATACCTTGGATGCTGACCGCACACGTTTCATTAATGAAAGCTTGGTTAAATTTATGACGGGCAAAGAGCCTCTTTCCAACTGGGACAATTTCCTCCAGACGCTGGATACCAAGTTTGACATGCAGAAATATAAGGAAACAGCAATCCAGCAATTTAAAGAAGCCGGCCTTATCAAGTAAAAATAAACGAAGAGAGAGTGGCTATTCGTAGCCCCTCTCTTTATTAGCATATGCTATTCTTAGTTTAAAACGGGACTAAAAGGAAGATGATGGATGCGAAGAAGAATCAGCTTGCCTTTAAAATTATTTTTTATCGTGTTTGCCTTTGTATTAGGCTGCATCATCTTGATAAGCCAATTGTCTTATCGCTATGTCCAAAAGGAAATAAGAACCAATGACATTTTTTACACCAATCAAATATTAGACAAGGTTGACCAGTATTTTACCGTTAATTTTTCCTCCTTCCAGACGATTCTCTTCTCAGTTGAAACATCAGTGAAAGCCAACATTAACAATACCGAAGTGATTAAAAAGCAATTAAGAGAGCTGTATGAACTCAACAGTATTTATGTCAGTAATATTTATTTGATCAAAAGTGATTTATCCATTCTGGGTGGAAGTACACCTACTCGAATATTCGATGAACCTTTATCTGAAAGAGCACCTTTATTTGATGCGGCTGACAAAAATAGAAGGACTACCTTTGTTAGTGAACCTTACAAATCGAAGTATTCTGGCTGGACCGTTACGATGGTTCGATATCTGAACGGTGCTCCGTTTCCTATGGCCATTGCGGTTGATTTGGATCTAAATGCCATTGAAGAAACCTTGTTCAAGATTAATAAACAGGAACAAATGAATCTGGCTCTGATCACTGCGTCAGGTAAGATCATTGCCGGATTTTCTGAAAATAAAGGACCTCTGAATATTCAAGATCATTCTTTTTCGATCGGAGAGACGTCAGCGGAAGAAATTCTGGATACGACAGAAACAAACCTTCAACTGTTTACCAACGATGGTATTCCGGTCTCCCTTTTGAAAAAACCAACGGAGAAATTCAACTGGACCATCATCTCGATCAACGATGAATCACGCTTAAAAGCAGCGTTGTCCAGATTGGAAACCTATTACCTCGAGTTGCTCGCTGCAGGTCTTCTTTTAAGTTTGTTCATTTCTTTTTTGGTTGCCAAATATATAAGAAAACCACTTTATACGCTCAAAACAAAAATGAAGCAGGTAGAGCAAGGCATCCTCACAACAACAATAACCATTAATCGAAACGATGAGTTTGGAGATCTTTCACGAGCATTCGATCGTATGTTACAGCAAATTGTGGAACTGATTCGCCGGGCCGAGCTTCATAATGAACTTGAGCGGAAGCTGGAAATCCAGGTGTTACAGTCTCAAATAAACCCACATTTTCTGTATAACACACTTGGTTCAATCAGCAATGTGATACGTCTCGGACAAATAGAGAAAGTAGATGTGGTGATCGGGTCGCTCATTTCATTATTGGAGTACGGGATAGACGACGCTTCAGAGAAGGTTTCCCTACGCCAGGAATTACGCAATGTAGCAGACTATATTGAGATCCAGAACATTCGGTATAACCGAAACTTCCACTTGATTGAAAATATCGAAGCAGGACTGATGGATTTCCCAGTTTTCCGAATGCTACTACAGCCCCTTGTGGAGAATAGTATCTTCCATGGTTATAACGGAGGGGGAATTGAGGGGCCAATTACGATTCATGCGTACAGGGAGGACAGCATCGTCATCATCGAAGTTATTGATCAAGGAGAGGGAATTCCAGCTGATAAAATAAAACATATTTTAATCTCAGAACCGAGTGAAGAGGAAGTAAAAAGGAAAAGAATCGGACTGAATAATATTCATGGGCGAATAAGACTCCACTACGGAGATCAATTCGGGCTGGATATCATTAGCATACCTAAGGAAATAACCCGTATACGCGCTGTATTCCCGGCAGAATTGCCAAAAGGAGATGCATAATGGGGAGAGACTATACCTGCTTCATTGTTGACGATGAAGACCTGATCATTCAGCGATTGGAATTGTTTTTTAATGAACTCTCTCATAGGGATCGACGATTTGTTCTGGTGGGCAAAGCGAATAATGGGCTGAATGGGATCGAGGAGATCATAAAACTTAAACCGGATATCGTCATATCCGATATTGTAATGCCGCGTATGGATGGCATCTCCATGATTGAGGAGCTCAGGGCAGAGCTCCCCCATACCCAATACATACTTCTGACCGCCTATTCATCCTTCGAATACGCTCAGCGGGCGATTCAAGCCAACGTATTGGAGTACATTGTAAAGGTTCCGCTGCGGGAAGCCGATTTGAATCGAGCGTTGGATAAGGCAGCCGGAATTTTAAATGAGTTTGAGAAAAAAGAGGCGGAGTTTCACTCATTAAACGTATCCGTGCTTGAAAATAAATACAGAGTCCGCAAGCAATTTTTTAACGAATTGATCCGAGGTGAAATTCCTTCTCATCGGGCATCGGATTTTGCCAATCGCATGCAGTTTCATTTCTTTCAAGCCAACTATTGCTGTTTCATCGTTGAAATGAATACATATGAAAGTTTCCGAAACGAATACGCGGCCGCAGATCAAAACATCTTGAAGTATGCGATAACAAATATCATCGAAGAAACGGTGATGAATGGTAGCAGTGGCGTAGCTGCGGATCTGTCCGATAATCGTTTTATTGGCTTTTTATCTTGGGAAAATAACCGCAGTGATATGGAAACGGAATATGCTTGCCTATCTTTGGGAGGGCAGATCATCTCTCATTTGCATCAATATTTGAATAAAAGGGTATCTGTCGCTTTTGGAAGTCCGCATCGAGGCTGGGAATCGATCAAACAGGCGTACACGGAAGCTAAAAATGTGAGTGAGGATTTCTATTATCATACCGAAAAAGTCGTAAAAACACCGATGCATCGGTTCCAATACCATAATGACAAAAAAGCAGATTTTCAACAGAAGCTGGCTGATTTTCTTATACGCCTGAAGAGGAAGATTTCCAAGGAAGAGCTGGAAAATACACTTGCCGATCTGTCGCAATTTGTTACGGACCATAAAATTCACAAGTCTATCATGGCGCCAATGATTAGAGATTTGTACAGAGACATTACCGTGAAATTTAAATCGGGGAATAAGATGGCCACGGAAGTTCCAGACTTCCCCATGGAATTTATGGCTTTTCAGGAGCAACTCGCCTATATTGGCGACTTCACATTCGAATACGTGCATGCGGGCCAACTATTACATCGTGCAGAAATTATGAGTGCAATGCATTATATAGAGACAAACCTGAAACAACGTTTAACGTTGGAGGCAATTGCCGAGGAAGTGAATTTAGCACCATCGTATTTTAGTAGCTTATTCAAAAAAACAATGAACGAAGGCGTGATCAGCTACATTAACCGTAAAAAAATCCATCTCGCCCTCGAGTTGTTAAACGTTCGAGATTATTCATTATTGGAATTGTGCGAGGAAGTAGGCATCGTCAATGAAGGGTACTTTTGCAAACTTTTTAAAGAATATACGGGGGATACACCTAAGCAATATCGGATAAAAATGACACGGTAGGAATTCAAATAAGGATACAAAAAAATGTATGATTTTTTCGCGAAATCCTGTAAAAAAAAAGGGGTCAAAACCATTACCATGATAGGAGCATCTAATCATGGAGGTTATCAAAATGGAGCTTATGAAATCAGATGTAACCGTCATAGGTGGAGGAATTGCCGGGATATGCGCTGCCATTGCTGCCGCACGCCAAGGGTTGCTGGTTTCACTTATCAATGATCGGCCAGTTCTGGGTGGAAATGCGAGCAGCGAGGTCAGAGTTCACATTAACGGGTCGGCATATCTCGGAAACAGTCCATCCTATTATGCTCGCGAAGGCGGGTTGGTGGAAGAACTCAAACTGAAGATCTTTCATTATAATCCGTTATACAACAAAAAGCTTATGCTTTCACTTTCGGATACGGTCTTGCTTGACATGGTTTATGATGAACCCAACATTTCTCTATTTCTGAATACATGTGTGCATGAAACGGGCATGGAGAACGGCAGAATTCAATGGGTGGAGGGCCTTCAATTGGCTTCCGAAAGAAAATTTCGTTTTGAAAGCCCAACCTATATCGATTGCTCCGGTGATGGAATTGTTGGATACCAAGCAGGTGCTCACTTCCGATGGGGAAGAGAGGCGAAGCATGAATACCAGGAGGAGCTCGCTCCAGAAGTGGCAGATCATTACACGATGGGTGATACGATTCTGTTTCAAGCCCGTGACGTAAACTATTCCGTTCCTTACAAAAGGCCAGGCTTTGCGTATGATATTACGAAGCTGGAGTTTTTTGATAGTATCAGAAAAGGATTAAATCATCGATCTTTTCCAAGGAAAATCAACGGGCTTGGCGGATTGTGGTGGCTGGAATACGGCGGACATATGGATATTATCAAGAATAATGAAGACATCGCATTGGAACTGCGGAAATTGGTATACGGGATATGGGATTATATCAAAAATAGCGGTGAGTTTGATGATGTAGACAATCTTATCCTGGATTATGTATGCCCGATTCCGGGAAAGCGGGAGTCGAGACGTTTTATAGGGGAACACATGCTGTCTCAGAACGATCTTACAGAAAAGACTCATTTCGAAGATGCGGTATCCGTCGGAGGTTGGTATATGGATCTGCATGCAAATAAAGGCATCTACGATGAAGGGCCGGCTACCGCGTGGAACTTTGTGCCGGGATTGTATAATATCCCTTTTCGCAGCTTATTTTCACGCAATATTCCTAATCTCATGTTCGCTGGCCGTAATATAAGCGCTACTCATGTGGCTTTTGGGTCTACAAGGGTGATGGCAACTTGTGGTTGTATGGGGCAGGCGGTAGGAACGGCTGCTGCGTTATGCGTAAAATATGATACAGACCCTGCGGCCATCGTCAAAGCGCATATGGGTGAGCTTCAGGCGCAGTTGCTTCGAGACGGGCAAACGATTGTAGGGCTTCAAGAGCCGTTAGATCCTTATTTCGCAGACGGATTAACGATTCGTGCCTCGTCTCAGCGAAGCTATGAACAACTTCATACAACCGAAGAGATCTCCTTGGAGAAAGCGTTATGTTTGGTCTTGCCGATTCAGACACCCGTGGTTGAAAGCGTGCAGATCAAAATCAAAAATAGATCCGAGCATTCGGAAACGTTGCAAGTGAAGCTGTTTGGTGGGGATCGAAAGGAAAACTATATTCCCACCAGCGAGCTGAAGGGCTACAACTTGGTGATTTCAGCGGGTCACGATGACTGGATTACACTGGACCTCAACTGCAAGAAGCCAGAGGACGACAAAATCTACATCGTATTGGAAGGTGCGGCGAGCCTTGCCGTGTATGGCAATGAAGGGAAAATGACTGGAGCGGTGAGCTTCCTTTATAGACCGGAAGAGCCATCCAGGCTGAAGAAACTTAATAAGAGCATTTGCTTCAAGGATCTGCTACCATTCCAGGATATGTATAATCCCGCGAATGTCGTCAACGGCTTCTCCAGACCTTATGGTCTGCCGAACAGCTGGATTTCGGAACGTACGGAAGGACAGGAATGGTTGGAATTTGGTTTTGCAAGCCCCAAGAATCTGGATGAAATCCATCTTGTTTTCAATTCGCAGCTGAATTTGGAGCATTTCGATGATCCAATCGAGTCGTTGATTCAAGATTATGATGTGACTTTAACTTTGGAAGATGGAAGCGAGAGTGAAATTAAAGTCCGTGGGAATTATCTTTCGTTGAACAAACATCAGGTGTTTGCACAAGGTGTAACCCACATCCGGTTTGATTTCTGTGCAACGTATGGTTCGCCTTATTATGAAGTGTTTGCTGTAAAACTTTATGCTCCTAATAACGCTAAGTGAGGGCGGGTGAAGTCGTGATGAAGGAATTTTTCCCACGAAGAGGGCTACCTAATGTCATTCAGAAGTTGGAAAATGGTGAAACCGTGACCATCGTTTATTTCGGCGGTAGTAATACACGTTCGAAAGGATATAGGGTCATGACGGCGGATTGGCTGCGAGGGCAATATCCCCATGCCGATATCCACGCTGTGAACGCAGGCATTGATGGGACAGGATCGGACCTCGGCTGCGCCCGTTTAGAGACAGATGTGCTTCGTCATCAGCCTGATCTCGTATTTGTTGAATTCGTTGGCAACGATGGCGGAGTGCCCGAATCCAAGGCGCGGATCGAAGGCATTGTCCGACAGATTCGCAAGCGCAGCCGGTTTATCGATATCCTGTTTGTATATACGATCAAGGAGCGGGATTTGACCTCATTTCAATCCGGCGAATACCAGAAGGGCGCTCTTATGCAAGAGGAAGTCGCCGACTATTACGGCATTCCTTCGATTCATCTGGGCGTAGCGGTCAGTCAATTGGTTTCGGATGGAAAGCTTATTTTTACTTCAAGGGCAGACGTATCCATCCCCGGAGCAGTTATTTTCACGCATGATTCGATCCATCCAACGATCCCCAAAGGACATCAGATTTACACCGATACAATCACCCGGTCGTTTGAGAAAATCAGAGAACTTCGAGATCACGTGGGAAAAGTCGAACATCACTTGCCGCAGGACCCCTTGGTCCCGGCCAATCCTTGGGAGTATGCAACCATGTTGCCACTGGATCGTCTTACTCATTTTTCCGCAGGGTGGTCTTACATGACCTCTGATGATTTTCCTTTAGTGCGTGAGTATGAATGGTTGTTCCCCGGATTATGGCGAGCAGTTGATGCCGGAGAGGCGATCACAGTGGAGTTTGAGGGAACCCACATCGGCTTATTTGATATCGGGGGGCCGGATTCTGGCCGATTGAAGGTGTCGGTGGATGGAGGAGAACCCTTCCTTATTGATCGATTCACGCTCTACAACGATCATAATAGAAATCAATATATTTTCTTGCCGGAGCTACCAAATGGGAAACATACAGTTCTCTTCGAGATCGATCACGAGAAAACTGACAAAGCGGCCGTGTTTGAGGCAAGTGGCAATGAACGAGGTATGGAACATGTTCGGCAACATCCAGCTTGGTATGATCAAACCGTCATTCAGCTTGGAAAGTTGTTATTGGTGCAGCCGCCTTTATAATTGATAAGTCCTCTTGCAACACTTGGAAGACCTATATTCTATCTGACTGCTACTGAGCAATCAATTAGGATGTAGGTTTCTTTTTTTACTTAAAATCGTATAAGAAATTCTTAAAATGAAAGAAATATCACCGTAATCTAACATGCTAAGATAAAAACGACAGAGCGGGATTAGGCAGAAGGGAAGGTTAAGTGCTTTTTTACGATCATTAGAGCAAAAGGTAACTCATTTTTGGAAGCGTTATCATTATGAGGAGAGGCTGTGAATTGTATGGTCAAAAGGAAGCTGTTTTTCTTCATCGTTTTCATGTTGACGGTCGTAGTTCCTTCCAGCCTGATCGGAATAAGGACCGCTTATGCGGAGACCTTACCTTATCAGACGATTATCATCGATGACGGGAGTATCAAGATCAATGATGTTGTGACACCTGATGCGGGTAACAAGAACAATGGATATGCGGCTCCAAATTGGACTACAAGCACAGGGGTGAAGGGGTATGATCTTTCCAGCACCAAATATACGAGTACAGCAGGCAGAACGATAACATGGAATCCACGCTTAGAAGAAGGAACGGCGAAAATATCGTTCTATAAGCTGGATTGGGCGGATAAGGCTGATAGCAATGTAAAAATCGAAATTGTTCATAATGGAACAACGGATGTAGTCTTTATGGATCTAAGACCCTCATCTGGCGCTCCAGCAGGGTGGGTTGATTTGGGAGAGTACTATTTTTCTGGAGTTGGTGAAGAATTCGTTCAATTGACCCGTTCTACCGGCACCACAAACACGATCCTTACACGCGCGGATGCGGTCAAGTTCGAAGGGAATATAACGCAGAAAGAGCCACATAAGACAATCATCATTGATGATGGGAGCCTCACAATTGATCATGTCGTTACGGTTGATTCCGGCAACGCTAATAACGGATTCTCCGCTCCATATTGGAGCACAAGCGCGGGAGTGAAGGGATACAATAATTCCAGTTCCAAATTTACAGACGCTGTAGGTAGAAGCATCACCTGGAATCCACGCTTGGAAGCAGGGACGGCGAGGATATCGTTCTATAAGCTGGATTGGGCGGATAAAGCAGACAGTAATGTGAAAATTGAGATTGTTCATAACGGGATTACGGATGTTAAGTTTATGGATCTAAGACCTTCGTCAGGTCCATCGGTTGGATGGGTGGATCTGGGGGAGTATGAGTTTAGTGGTGATGATAGCGAATTTGTCAGGCTGACTCGAACGCAGCCTTCTACGGGTACAATTATTACGCGGGCTGATGCAGTCAAGTTCGAGGGGAATATCCGTCAACAAGCACCACCGCTCCCCCCGCTAAGAAGCCGTACCTTAGCGAATCTCAGTTACACAGAGAAAGGCAGCATCGAAAATGCGAACTATAAGGCAACCTTCTATGAGGCAGCATGGGATGAAGGTAAATCCATCGTTCGTGACATGTTCTACAAAAACACGGAGACAGGGAACTGGGTTCCAATCAATAATGAATCGGAAAGACTTGAGGAACAATGGGTTCTATTGGACGGGAACGCGGGCAGCCGAACCAATTACTACGATACGATGAACAAACGCTGGATTACATTCGACGGGGTCCATTTTCCAGACAGCCAGACGGCGGTATTAACCGATTCTAGGCATGGCAGTGATTACTATTTTGAAGTGAACTGGTCCATGGCAGGGGATAAACCAGATGTTTCTTTTGCCTTTACACCTCGCCGCGACGGCAATTATGTGATTGGATATCAGTCCTTCACAACAGAGGCAGTCTCGGGCATCAATGAAGTGTTAAATGGATTCAGGTCACATGCCAAAATGGTAGGTACGGTGGAATCAACAAGTTTAAGAGAGCTGAGCGCTCCGATGAGCCTAGTTGAGAAAAAAGATGGTTCGGGAAATCCATTAACGTATGGCGTATTTGTACCTACGACAGAGCTTCCGGTTGAATTTGAACCGACGGGAGGTGTGACGAAACAACGGCTTGGCATGAGCCTGGTCAACAACGAAGGCAGTGTGCAACCCATCCTGTATGCCCCTCAATTAGGGACTTATTCACAAATGACCGCAGAAAGCACGTATCAATTTCATATGGGGCTAATCGCTCAAAAAAGCAATCTATATGAGTCCTACGTGGATATTCTTCGCAATGAGTACGATTATTCGGCATACCGGGAAAATGTGTCAGATCAGTCGCTTACTGACGCGATGTTTAATATGATTGATCTCCTTAAAATTGAGCCGCAAGGGGACGACTCTGTGAATTATGTCCCATCACCCAGCGGGTGGTGGAGCCGTGCCAAGGGTTTTATTGATATCGAAAACGAGGATAGCGTCCGAACAAGCTCAAATGCGGTTCTTTTGGGGGCTTACTATTTGACTGGAGATGACCAGCTATACGATACGAGAGCACTGCCGTCCGTCCAGTATGGCGTATCGCGAAATGGTATCGGTTGGTCGCCAACGCAGAAAAAAGTATACGGTGTGCCTTCGTTATGGAAAATGGCTACTCTGCCGTTTGATGTTTCAAGTGTCACCGCTGTTCACCAGATGATGGGCACTACAGCTGGTATTGGGGCGCTGGCACAGGAAGAATACCTCGTACGTGACCCGGATCAGAAAGACCGCGGGCCTGTCATTCAGCCCCTGATGATGTATCGGATGACGGGAGATGCACAGTATTTGCAAGCTGCGAAGGATGCAGCCGACAGTTATATCACGCAACATATCGATACGCCTGCATCCGTCGATGTGAGTAAAAATGAGTTCATTTATTATTACAGCAAGCTGTGGATGGAGATCTTGGAGCTATATGAGGAAACGCAGGATCCCAAATACTTGGATGCCGCCTATAAAGAAGCCAAACGCTATGCGACCATGTTTGTTGCTCGTCCAGTTCCTGAAGGTAACGTTACAATTCCTCAGCCGGAGACATATAATTACGCCGAGTCGTTCCATTGGCCGGAAAGTGGTAAATTTCAATATCCTAGGCTCAAGCTTCCCGAAGATATTGCCGGAGGTGTTCAAGCGGAGCGTTGGCTTATTTCACCGAGCGGATTGACGTTTGAAGCAGGAAGTACAACCGGCTATTATCGGATGAATGCTCAGGAAGCTCCGTTCATGCTGAGATTGTCGCTCTATACAGGGGATGAACTGTTGCAGGATATTGCTCATAATGCGGTTATTGGACGATATTCCAGTTATCCAGGTTATTATTATAAAGGGTTCGCCGTTAGCCAACTTGAACCGGACTTTCCTCTGGAAGGCCCCAGCGGGGCTACATCCATCTATTATCACCATATCCCTGGGCAACTCGGGCAAACGATGGATTATTTGATCAGCGAACAATCATTGAAATCAAACGGGAGCATTACGTTTCCTTCCGTATTTGAAACGAATTTTTTATGGTTCAAATATCACCTCTATGGGAATAAACCAGGTCAATTTTATGGTAATTCGGACGTTTGGCTCTGGATGCCTAAGGGGATTATTAAGACCAACCATCCTCAATTGAATTGGATAACGGGTGAGAGCGGGGATAAATTCTACATCGGATTAAGCAATGCATCGTCTGAAGAAGTTCAGACTCCGATTGAATTGAATGAACAGATCATTGGATTCAACCCGGCACAGGATTATACCGTAACGATCATCCGCGACAATGGTACACCAGAGCAAGCAGTTATGAGTGGTGGAATCATTCAAGCCACGGTTTCAGGCAAGGGCATCACCGCGATCATTGTAGAAGGACTTAACATTAATGTGCCGCTACATCAGGTCAGAACGGCAGATACATCGGATGCAAGTTATTTCTTTGATACCCACAGTCCAATTGATGCGGTTAAAGGCATGCTGATCGTTAAGCCCGACGAAACGGTCTATGATGCTTATGTGCAGGCCAAAACGACAAAACCAGCGACAATCCATTATTCATTGGATGGCGGAGCTACGTATACGACTATACCCGATACGATATACCCGATGGAATGGTCTATACGAGTGGATGATTTATCCCAAACCTTTACGTATTACGTGGAATCGGACGGGAAACAGACCAACAAGCGTACACTTTATCTGCCTGATCAGGTAACGGAAACTCCAGTCCAACCCGATGGGCAGGATAGTTCATCCATCATCGTGGATAATACGGAGGCGGAGACAGAAGGCGTCTGGATAAGGGATACGACGGCTAACGATTATTATTATGATAACTATGTGTATGCCAAATCTACGACCGGCACAGCGACAAGCAAAATGAGATGGCGGCCTGAGCTGCCGGAAAGTGTCACTTACAGTGTGTATTACAAGATTCCGCAAATCACGGCTGCGAGTGAAAATTGGGCAACAAATGTCTCATTTACCGTTTATCATAGCGGAGGTTCCGAGACGGTGACAGTTGATGAGACAACAGCGAATGGTACTTGGGTGCACCTGGGGGATTATCCTTTTGCTGCAGGCGATAGCGGGTACGTGGAACTAACCAATAAGGCCAATAAGTCCAGAGTCGTTGCCGATGCAATCATGTGGGTGGACCCAAACAGGGTACCGCAATTGGAGTCTGCTGTGATCCTGTCCGATCGGAACGAACTGCAGATGACTCAAACCGCACAACTGAATGTAACCGGTTATTTGGATAACGGTTTGGTCGGTGATATTACACAAGCCGATGTGCAGTATTTCGTTGATCGTACGGATCTGGCCGAAGTGAATAGCAGTGGGGTGTTGACCCTTCTTAATCTTGATGGAGACACGGATCACATTGAGGTATGGGCTACTGTTACGATTGACGGAGTGACCTTAACCACACCGCCTTTGAACATTACGATTAGGGACCTAACGGTTATCGTGGACAGTACAAATACAACAGGGTTATACACGACAGAAGGGTCGTGGAGCCAAAGCAATTTAGCCGGATACAAAATTGGGGTTAAATCCCGCTATTCAACAGTTCAAGGCTCATCAGCAACGTGGAAAGGCGAGTTTCCAGAAGGTAAATATACGGTCTCGATCTATAAACTCGTCCATACGACAGCAAACGATAACAATGTCAAAGTGGAAGTGAAACATAAAGCGGGTACCGAGGTCACCTATATCGATGCAACGGTCGGCTCATCGGGTTGGGTTAATCTGGGGACGTTCGACTTTACGGGCGACGGTAGCGAGTATGTTCGATTAACCAGGGTTACGCCTACAACGGTAGACCCGCCAACGCTTCCTGCGGATATGATCTATACGAGGGTTGACGCAGTTATGTTCGAACGGCATTCCGATGATTCGGAGCAGCTTGCCAATGAAGCGCCAGTTGAACCGACACTTTCTGAATCAGAGCAGTGAATTATGAATGGAAGTGGAACAACGGTAAGTGATGTTATACAAATTATTGTAAAATAACGCTAAGAGCCGAGTGGATCAAAACGATCCATTTGGCTCTTTTTGTCTAAGTGCACGAAAGTGTGGTTACAAGGGAAGGCAGTCGGCCACCTTCCTCTTACCACCCATTAATCACTTAAGTTTGCCAAATCCAACTTTTTTGGATTCTTGTAAAAAAATTGCCGCGTTCAGATTATGTTTCGTCACACTCAAAACGTTTCTCTAGACCCACACAAATCTTCAATGGTACCATCATACACGTGCTTGAATTGAAGATTGCAGGAGGATATCATGTGGATCAACTTAAATACGATAATCTAAAGCTGGGGGAGCGCGGAGCTATCATCAGCATTATCGCCTACATATGTTTGACCGTATTAAAACTGATCGTTGGCAATATGGCCGGATCAGAAGCGCTCAAGGCGGATGGATTAAACAATGCCACCGATATTGTGGCCTCAATAGCTGTACTGATCGGTTTGAAGCTTGCCCAACGCCCAGCCGACACAGATCATACATATGGTCACTGGAGAGCAGAGACCGTTGCGTCACTTGTTGCTTCTTTCATTATGATGGCAGTAGGTTTACAAGTACTGTTTCAAGCCATTGGTTCTGTGTTTCAGGGTAAACATGAATCTCCGGATATCATCGCTGGGTACACAGGCATTTTCTGCGCAGTTATCATGTATCTGGTCTATCGCTATAACAAGAGACTTGCTACTCGTATTAAAAGTCAGGCAGTCATGGCTGCAGCTCGAGATAATATCTCCGATGCCTGGGTGAGCACCGGTACGGTCATTGGGATCGTGGGTTCCCAGTTCGGCCTCCCATGGCTGGACCCTGTAACGGCTGTCATTGTAGGTTTCCTGATCTGCAAGACCGCTTGGGACATTTTCAAGGAAGCCACACATCATCTGACGGATGGTTTTGATGTTGAACTGATTCAGGAGTACAAAAAAACGATTGCCGGAATTGACAGCGTAGAGACAGTTAAAGACGTGAGAGCGCGGAATTATGGCAATAACGTTGTAGTAGACGTTGTCATAACAGTCCATGCTGAGCTGGATCTTCAACAAGCACACGATATCTGTACAGACGTGGAGAACGAGTTAATGGAGGAACATGACGTATACACCGTTCACGTTCATGTGGAACCTGATACGTTGGAAGAGTGCATTTGATAGCAAGTTTATATCAGTGAGACTCAGCAAAGCAAAAAAACCAGTGAGCTTTACTCATTCACTGGTTTTTTACTGCTTTCAATTGTTCATTTTTAAAAGAATACGCACGTTTTTCATCCCATACATGACTATCTCGGCAAATTGTAGGTAATCAGATTGTTATATTTATCCGCATGTTTCTGTTCGTCCAGGATGATTCCCCAAACCGTGTCTTTATATATGCCATAAGGGAGACCAAACCATATTTTTCTATACTTTTCCACGGCGGCCAATTCACCCTGAAACGCCTTTTGCAGTCCGGCGAGATAAGAGGTGACCGTCTCAACTGGCTCACTGCTTACGCCCGAAATCTCTTGACCTGTCAGATCCTTGTACATTTGGCGGAACATTTGATTATGTCCTCGTTCATCATTGCGGATGCTCGTGATGATGGCAGCCTGATTGGCATCGGGTGACAACTGAATCAGTGAATCATAGAACACCTCATCGTTTCGTTCTCCTTGCACAGCCGTTTTGATTAATTCAAGTGCTTCGGCTGATGATGTTGCCCATACCGGAGTAAAAGTGTACCTGTAACCATAAGGATATGCCACATACATTACGAATCCCTCCAAGACAAATATGAGTTAAGATATGCACGTATGCCCATCAGCGTTAACCCATATCATCTGTCCTGCCTTATTAGTGGAAAGCTTCAGTAAAACTTCACTTCGTATACCTCAATAGTTTACTGTAACCATAAGCAAGAACAAATGGCAGGAGGTATGACACAAAGGTCCAAATTATGTTCCATCCATTAAAATAGATGACATGCCCCATCATTTTGGCAACCCATTCGATTAATGTCAGCGACAATGATGCAACAAGAATCGCCAACCATGGCTTGGTGCCTTTTTCTGAAATCATATACATCATCAGGCAACCAGCGATCGGATAGACTCCAAGATCCATTGGAAGAGCAGCCAAGGATTGATTATGAGTATTCGGCAGAATATTCCAGAAGTAATTAAACCCGATATTGTTGATGGATGCTGAAATAGCCACACCGAGTGGATAATATAGAATAAGGATTGTAAAGTTCCGACGCAGAATCCATACACCCAATATAATGGGAATGACCATACCCAGCAGAATGTTTCCTAACATGCCATTTTCCTCCAAAGCTTTGTTACTTCTGTAGTTTCACTATAAGCCGCATCAGCATTTATCGGATTTCTCTCACTTCAATACAAGTGGTGTTGTATAAGTTAACCAACTCCATGGGATATAATGCATATTAGCAAATTCGGAATAGGCGTACGCCTTACTCGAAGTGAATGGACAAGTTTCGGTCATGAAAAAAGAAAAGTATAGAATGGCTACGGTTGAGGATGTTCATAAAAAGGTAGAGTGGCATATCAATAAGGATTTTATGAAAAAAATCCCTTCTCTTCGGCTGAAAGAAGAGAATGGATGATCCTAAACTATTGAATTATTGTCGAATTATTGGTGCTTGCTGAGAATATCGAATATGATCTTGGCATTATCTGTGTTGTCGATCAAACCAGCGAAGCGATGACTTGCCGGGCCGTAGGCATAGACCGGAACATCTTCGCCTGTATGTCCACCTGTTGTCCAGCCCGTAAATGAACGGTTATCAATAATCGCTTCAATGGCATTATCAATTTTTGTTACATCCGCAGTTTTGGCTGCTTCTTTCACCGATTGAATCTCTTCAGGTTTCAACTCCAGTTTCAGATAACTTTTCAGTGTTTCTTCAACCGAAGCACCTTTTGCAATTTGTGCTGCGATGAAGTCAGGTGTACGCAGTGCAGCTTTGATCGGGTCTACGAAGAAGTTGTACTCTCCGTCTTTTCCAAGCGTAAGTCCACCTGTGGAGTGGTCGGCAGTAGCTACGACAAGTGTTTCACCGTCTTTTTTGGCAAAATCAATAGCTGCCTGAAATGCTGCTGCGAAATCATCCATTTCACTCATCGCACCAACGATATCATTATCATGTCCTGCCCAGTCGATCTGGCTGCCTTCGACCATTAGAAAGAATCCTTTGTCGTTAGAACTGAGGCGATCAATCGCTGTATTGGTCATCTCAGCCAATGATGGAGTTGCAGCAGTACGATCAATCAACTTGTCCAGACCTCCGTCCGCAAACAGTCCAAGAACTTGTTGATTCTTATCAGCGAGGAGAGAGGAACGATCCGTCACATAGCTGAATCCGGCCTTCTGGAACTCCTTCGTCAGGTCACGACCCTCGCGTACAAAATTGGATTTCCCTCCACCCAGAAGTACATCCACCTTATGCTTGCCATTAATCAACTCATCATAATAATCGTCCGCAATTGCATCCATATTTTTTCGACTGATATCATAGGCACCAAATGCAGCTGGTGTGGCATGAGTGATCTCCGACGTAGCCACGAGTCCGGTGGACTTGCCGTTTTCTTTGGCCTGCTCAAGTACGGTTTTGACTTCCTTCTGCTCAGGGTCAACCGCAATGGCCGCATTGTATGTTTTCACACCCGCCGACATGGCCGTTGCTGCGGAAGCGGAATCCGTTACATTTTGTTTATCATCATCCGGATAGGTCATTTGTGCTCCAACCAGATAAGGGTCAAATACGGTTTTGTCCATGCCCTTCGTCGAAGGATCATCTTTCATATAACGGTAGGCTGAAGTATAAGAGGTCCCCATGCCATCCCCAATGAGGAAGATGATGTTCTTGATTTGTTTTTTCTCCACACTTACAGCTTGAACCGCACTTGCTTGTCCTGCAGACAAGAGAGTAGAAGCCGATACAGCCAGAGTCAGCGCTACCGCTGGTAATACTCTTTTGGATAATTTCACAATGATTCCTCCTCGTAATATCTCAACAACAAAAATGAATGCATGAATCTATATTCATTTGTTCATCATTAAGAAGATTAGCATTTATATGTAAATGAACACCAAGAACTTTGTATACTTGAGGTAAAATAAACAAATACGGCGATAACTTTAATTTCTTTGCATGAGGAGCAAGTCAAACATTCCAATCAGGGCAATATATTTCCTGCGAAAGATTCACATGATCTTCTACATACGAGATTACAAAATATACTCATTCCGCTGTTTTTGAAGTATGATACAACATAAGTAGAACGCTTTCATTTTTATATTACTGTTAGTATAAAGTCAATTTCATTTCAGGAGGCTCTTTACCATTGACCAAAACAACTCCAAATTATGATGGGTATCTCTTTGTACATTTTATTGGCGAACAACCAGACGGAGAGCAGGTTTATTTCTCCTATAGCGAGGATGGTCTTCACTGGAAGGACCTTAATGGCGGATCGCCTGTGCTGTTTTCCGACCTTGGAGAAAAGGGGGTACGGGACCCGTTTCTGGTTCGTTCAGTCAAGGATAATAAATATTATCTGATTGCTACGGATCTCCGCATCGCAAGCGGCAAAGGATGGACTCATGCCGTTAATGCCGGGAGCCGTGACGTAATTATATGGGAATCCAGCAATCTCGTGAACTGGTCATCCCCATGGAACGTTACACTAGGTGTTGAGGGCGCTGGATGTGTCTGGGCACCAGAAGCTGTGTATGATGAAATGGCAGATGAGTTTCTTGTATTCTGGGCTTCTGCGACGCAGGAACCACAGGAGCAAGAACGAAAACAAAAAATATACAGTGCTCGCACAAAAGACTTTCGTACGTTTTCTGCATCGGAAAAATACATTGAGCGGGATAATCATATTATTGATACAACGATTCTTCCTGCGGATGGCTCTTATTATCGATACTCCAAGGATGAAACAACCAAAAACATACGGGTAGAAAAAGGAGACTCTCTGGACAAAGGGGCGTTTGTTACGCTACAAGCCCCGGTACTGGAGGCTGTGGCGGGTGTGGAGGGACCTCAAATCTTTAAATTCAATGACCGGGAGGAATGGTGTCTGATTGTTGATCGATTTGCTGAAGGCAAGGGTTATCTTCCTCTGCTGACTACGGATCTGGGAAGTGGAGAATTCCGAATCGTCCCTGATGGTGAATTCGATATGGGATCAACTCAAAAGCGGCATGGAAGTGTCCTGCCAATCACAGCTGAGGAGTGCAGCCGGCTTCTTGCGGCTTTTGGGGATGGTCATCAGGTGCTTCCCGGACAATATGCCGATCCTGATGTCGCACAGTTTGGGGATCGTTACTATATGTATCCGACAACAGATGGCTTCGAGGGGTGGTCAGGGACACAGTTCAAAGTGTTTTCTTCTTCAGACCTGAAGCATTGGCAAGACGAAGGCGTGATCCTTGATCTGGAAACAGAGGATGTCGCCTGGTCAACCGGTAATGCCTGGGCACCGGCAATTGCCAGTCGAAACGGAAAGTTCTATTTTTATTTCTGCGGAAAAATGCGGAACGGAGAGAGTGCCATTGGCGTTGCTGTAGCAGATACACCGATTGGTCCATTCCTGGCCGAGTCGCAGCCTTTAATCACAATGGAGCAGTTGAAACGTCTGGGCATTGCTATGGGCCAAGCTATTGATCCCTCCATCTATGTCGAAGATGATGGAAGACCGTATCTGCTATTTGGCAATGGACATGGTGCCGTTGTGGAGCTTGGTGAAGACATGATAAATGTCGTTGAGGACACAATGAGCAATCTGGCGGGCTTGCATGATTTTCGTGAGGCGGTAACCGTGTTGAAGCAGGGTGGACTATACCACTTTACATGGTCCTGTGATGACACAGGTAGCGAAGACTATCATGTGAATTATGGTACGGCAGAGCAATTATATGGTCCAATTACCTATCGATACCCAATCCTGAGCAAAAATGTGGAGAAGGGCATGCTGGGAACAGGTCATCACTGTATCTTTAATGAAAATGAAACCGGTCAACTACGGATTGCCTATCACCGTTTTGTAACGCCACTATCCAGATTTTCATCTGGAAAGGGGTATCACCGCGAAATATGTATGGACCCGATTCTTTTTGGTAAGGACGGACTGATTCAGCCGGTCATACTCTAACATAAAACGTTCAGTTAAATCACTATTTTATGAAGAACTGATACAGCATGATTGCCTGTCAAATGTCGCTTTTAGCGGTTTTGGCAGGCATTTTTATCATCCACCTGGAACAAGCCAAAACCGTAGGGTTGAGCGTGTATGGAACTTATTAAACGCATTAACTCCAGAATACATTTGACAGAAGAATCAATAAATCGTATTATTACGATATAACGATTTAGGAGGAATACTTTTGAACACTCCCGCTTTTGACAGCAATAACATTAAACAGTTCGATGAACCAGCTAATCTGCTGAAAGCTTTGTCTCACCCCATTCGTTTATGCATTGTGCGGGGACTGATGATGAAAAAAAAATGTAATGTTTCTTATATGCAGGAATGTCTGGATCTTCCCCAATCAACAGTCTCACAACACCTCCAGAAACTTCGTAGTGCAGGTATTGTTGCTACGGAGCGGAATGGTCTTGAAGTGAACTATGTGCTTGCCGATCAACGGGTTGAACAGATTATCAAAACTTTATTTGAAAAGGATGATTGTGAATCATGAGCAAAAAAGTACTCATTGTTGGCGGTGTAGCTGGAGGTGCATCTGCAGCTGCACGCCTTCGCCGTCTGGATGAACATGCCGAGATTATTATCTTTGAGAAGGGACCCTATATCTCATTTGCCAATTGTGGTTTACCTTATTATATAGGTGGCTCAATCGATGATCGAGAGCGTCTGCTGGTGCAAACGCCAAAAGGGATGGCAGATCGCTTTTGTATTGATGTCCGTACAGGAAGTGAGGTCGTAGCTATCGATTCGCAGAAGCGAGTGGTTAAGATACAGTCCCAAGAGCGGGGTGCATATGAAGAAAGCTATGATGAGTTGATATTATCACCAGGTGCAAAACCGATCATTCCCGATCTGCCGGGTAAGGACAATCCGCTAATTTATACCGTACGAAGTATTCCAGATATTGATCGGATTAAAGACCAGGTTAGTTCGTCTAACAACCAATCTTCGATCGTAATAGGCGGTGGGTTTATAGGCGTGGAAATGGCTGAGAATTTAAAGGAAGCTGGTCTGGATGTAACGCTGATTGAGGGGAACGCACAAGTACTCACACCCTATGATACCGAGTTAGCAGCCGCATTAGCACAGGAAATGGAGAATCATGGTGTAAACCTGCTGTTTTCCAAACGTGTTCAGGGATTTCATTCCCTAGAGCAGGGCATAGGGGTTGAACTTGCCGATGGTCATGTGTTGACAGCAGACATGGTTATTCTTGCGATAGGCGTAACACCAGACACCTATTTTTTGAAAGATAGCGGCGTTTCGCTGGGTGCACGTGGACATATTATCGTAAATGAAGCCTTGGAAAGTAGTGTGCCACATATCTATGCTGTTGGGGATGCGATCGAAGTAACGGAAACCATTCATGGTACGAAGGCAACGATACCACTTGCCGGACCTGCCAACAAACAAGGTCGTATTGTTGCCGACCGTATCGCAGGGCTTCAATCTACCTACAAAGGAACACAAGGTACGTCCATTATCAAAGTATTTGGAATGACCGCAGCTACGACAGGCAGTAATGAAAAAACACTACAGCGTCTCGGCGTGGACTATCAAACCGTTATCGTACACCCTGCTTCTCATGCATCGTATTATCCGGGTTCAAGTGCAATTACTCTTAAACTGCTGTTTACTCCGGAAGGCAAAATTTTAGGCGCACAAGCAGTCGGTTATGATGGAGTGGATAAACGAATTGATGATATTGCTGTAGCCATTCATTTTGGAGGACATGTCCGGGATTTAACAGAGCTTGAACTGAGTTACGCGCCTCCTTATTCGTCTGCCAAAGATCCCGTGAATATGGCTGGATATGCAGCAGAGAATATGATTACCGGACGTGTTCAAACGTTCACCTATAATCAACTGGCTGATCGTCAGCCGGGGCAGTCGATACTTCTGGATGTACGCAGTGAAATTGAGCATCAAAATGGTCATATTCCGGGTTCACTCTCTATTCCAGTTGATGAGCTTCGTCAACGTTTAGATGAATTAGACCCATCCAAAGAAATCTGGCTATACTGTCAAGTCGGCTTACGTGGTTACACTGCTTCGCAAATTTTGCGTCAGCATGGTTTTAGCGTAAAAAACTTGAGTGGTGGTTATAAAACATACCGTCAAGCCCAGTTTAATCCTGCTCCATTTACTACTGCAAAACAAGATCATCATGATTCTGCGGTGGACGTTAAGGAAAAGGAGTCTATTCCCACTGCCTTAACACAGCCGCAACGTATTGATCATGAGTTGAACGTCTGTGGATTAAGTTGTCCTGGTCCGCTAATTCAGGTTAAGCAGAAAATGGATAAACTCTCGAACGGGGAAACCCTTCGCGTGAAAGCTTCCGATCCAGGATTCTATGAAGATGTCAAAGCATGGGCGACAATGTCGGGTTCCACAATCTTGCAGTTGGAAAGACTGAAAGGCGGTACGATTGAGTCTGTCATTGTAAAAAATACAGCACAACCCGTATCGGATTCCCCCATCAGCGATCCTGCCAGCACGATGGTTGTTTTCAGTGGTGATCTGGATAAAGCGATCGCCTCACTCATTATTGCTAATGGGGCAGCAGCGAGTGGACGGAAAGTAACCCTATTTTTCACGTTTTGGGGATTGAGTATTATTCGTAAGCAGCAACCGCAGAAGTTATCCAAAACTATGATCGGCCGTATGTTTGATATGATGCTGCCTCGCGGGAGCCAGAAGCTTGGCATGTCCAAAATGAATATGCTTGGAGCAGGCCCGAAGATGATCCGTGGTTTGATGAAAAAACATCATGTGCCGTCGTTGGAGGAATTGATTGAGAGCGCAATTACACAAGGAGTAGAGATCGTTGTCTGCCAAATGTCCATGGATTTAATGGGAATTCAGCGTGAAGAATTAATAGATCAAGTCAAAATTGGTGGCGTAGGTTACTATCTTGGACAAGCATCACAAGCCAATCATAATCTGTTTATTTAAAAAAATTAGTAATGCTGAGCAGGATAATTGAATGCGTACCGAGAGAATGCCACGATGAGTGGCATTTTTTTGTTCAAAAATAATGAACGTTTCATTCAAAAACGGTTCTTTGACTTACATTTAACAGCAACATAGAGTGATGACAAGGACGGTGGTTGATTTTAGCTAGGCAAATGAGAAGAATATATACCCTTGACTTTCCCCTGTACGGGAAACTATATACTCGCATTATGTTAAAAGATTGGAGATGATATGTTGTTCAAAATCAGTGCGTTTTCCAAGCTAAGTAGGGTCTCATTAAAAACACTGCGTTATTATGACCAGATTGGCATACTTAAGCCGAGAAAGGTAGATCACGATACGGGTTACCGTTACTATTCCGCAGATCAGCTTCTCGAGCTCAACCGAATCTTCATTTATAAAGAATTGGGGTTTACGTTGCCACAAATCACACAGCTGTTACAGGAACATATTACGTTGGAGAATATTCAAGGCATGTTTAAGCTGAAAAGAAGCGAAATTCAGCAGATTATCGATACGGAACAAGCCAAACTTGTCCGGATTGAGGAACGCATGCAGCTTATAGAGGAAGAGGGGCACGTCGAAACTGGGCAAGAAATCCGAATCAAAGAGGAAGGTGCTCGGCAGTTTCTTTTTCAGACAGGTTGTGGGAGGGAAGAGGATATCCCGAGTTTATTTCGTCAGTTTGACCAGTCATTAACAAAAGAAATGCGCCAACTGATCGACGGACCTCAGGTTGTTTTGTGGAAAGAAATCGCAGGACAAGAGGAAGAGTTCGAGTTTGAAATAGGTTACTTCTTAATCTGTGATCTGCGCTCACCTCCCGACCCATTTCAACTGCGGACTCTTCCTGCCGAGCCCATGATGGCCACCATAGCTTATCGTTCCAATGCCACCTTTGCCTGTAAAGCCTGTGTTCATCTAGCTACATGGATTGAGAAGAATAACTATCAGATCAAGGAGAACGGAGCTGGTAGGGAATTATATTTACCCTTATCTCAAGAACAAGATGTACAGTTTATAGAAATACAAATTCCAATATTAAATAGATAACTGAAGAATAGATAACTGAAGAAGACGGAGTGGATTAAAGTGAAAAATAAATGGATTATATATATCTTGGCATTGGCTGTTTTTCTGATCGGAACCCTTGAATACATTATTACAGGAGTCATAGAAATGATCGCCTCAGACTTGAGCGTATCTACTTCCGAAGTGGGTTTACTGGTGACTGTATTCGCTCTGGCAGCGGCCATTATCGCTCCGATTCTCATTGCAATTACAATAAATATGGATCGCAAGAAGTTACTGTTGTCCGCACTCAGTGTGTTTATTGCCAGCAACGGACTTATGCTTGTTGACCTTTCTTACGAAACTTTACTATGGGTGCGAATTATTCAAGGGGCTAGCGGAGGAGTGGCTACCGTAGTAGCAATGGCCGTATCGACACGACTGGTTGAAAAAGAAAAAAGGGGCAATGCCATCGGCATCATTTTGATGGGGCTAAGCAGTTCGCTAGTGCTCGGTGTCCCATTGGGCACATTTTTTAGTGAAATGTTTGGGTGGAGAGTTCTATTTATATTCATTGGATTGTTAAGTGTTCTTCCATTACTTATTATCTACAAGCAGGTTCCGGCAATCAAAGAGGAAGAAAAGATCACCCTCAGAATGCAGCTGTCCATTTTGAAAAATCCACTCATTCTGACTGCCTTGCTTATTACATTATTGTATATCGGCGGCTATTCGACACTGTTCACGTATATTACGCCTTTCTTGCAAGCTACATCCACTCTTTCTATGACTGAAATAAGCGGTGTTCTGTTTCTCGCGGGAATTTGCAGCTTTGTCGGATCAAAAGTGGGCGGACAATTGGCAGATGCAAAGGGATCAAAGTTTACAATTTGTCTAGGCCTTCTGTTACAAGGCATAACTCTTCTTTTGTTTGCTCTAGCTGGAGTTAATCTTATGATATTAATCTTGGTTTTAATGATTTTTATGTTAGCAACGTGGAGCATATCTCCGGCCCAGCAACTATATCTGGTTACACTGGCACCTCGTAATCCCGACATTGCCCTTAGCGTAAATACGTCATTTATCCAATTTGGTTTTGCACTAGGATCTGGATTAGGTGGGATTGTGATCAGTCGTACATCTGTCCTGTATTTAAATTGGTTGGGATTTGGAGCTGTAGGAATTGCTTTACTTCTTGCCATACTGCTATTTAAGAAATCGAGAAGCAGGACTGGAACTCCAGATCCAGTGTAATTTCAGTGATGGGTAAATTCTTGCTTATGAGTAAAATAAAAAGAGGATCTCTTCAGCATTCACTGCTCAAGAGATCTTTTTGGTGTATAACAAAGTTAATATTTTTGGAGTTAGATGTAAAATATGCTCATATATTATTCAATGGATAAATTTTTAATAACGATTAACAACCGGCAAAATTCTTTTCTGGACTGATCAGTTCAGATATGTTATATTTCTGAAACGGGAGGTGTTACTTATCGCCAGGACTAAAGAATTTGACAGAAATCAAGCGTTACACCAAGCGATGTTGTTGTTTTGGAAAAAAGGATACGAGGCTGCTAGCATACCGGATTTACTAGAAGTGATGGGCATTAGCCGATCCAGCCTTTATGATACGTTTTCCGACAAGCAAACCTTGTACAGAGATGCCCTGGAGCATTATAAAAAAGGGAGTTCCAATAAGCAGAATATTCTTGAACAAGCATCAAACGTAAGAGATGGAATTCTTCAATTTTTTGAGTATCATATTGCTTCGGCATACGATACCAGCCTACCGGGCGGATGTTTTGTAACGAATACAGCTACAACATTAGAGTCACCAGATGAACAGATAAATGTCTTGATACAGACTAGTTTTTCGGATTTGGAACAAGCATTTTGTGAGCTTTTGGAGAAGGGCCAACAATCGGGAGAGATAGATAAAACAACAGATATCAAAACATTGTCTTATTTATTGCTGAATTTACATCAAAGCATAAATATTATGGCTAAAACAGGTCAAAATCCAGAACGTGCAAAAGAGATGATTAGCTTTGTAATTGCAGGGATATAATTTTTTTTAGCAATATTGGAATGATTGTTCCGTTATTATATTCCTCATATTTTGAAGGTGCCATTTGAAGAGTATCTGCAAGACCATAATTTTTTTAATCATTCTGGAACATTCATTCCGTTATCGAAACATTCCATCAACAATAAGGAGATGCAACCAATGAAGGTATCGTTTATTGGACTTGGAAATATGGGGCTTCCAATGGCACAAAACCTGTTGAAAGCGGGTTATGAATTAGTCATCTTTAATCGGACCCCTGAAAAAGCTGAACCATTAATAAAACAGGGAGCACGGTATGTCCAAACACCTCTAGAGGCAGCGAAAGAAAGCAATCTTGTAATTACCATGTTATCTGATGATGCTGCTTTGAGAGAGATTGTTGAGGGACCAAATGGCGTGCTGAACGGATTATCTGAAAATGGAATTCACGTATCTGCCAGTACGATCAGCGTAGATCTGGCTCGGAAATTATCCGCTTTGCATGTAGAGAGACACCAGCACTTTGTGTCTGCCACCGTAATGGGGCGCCCGGATGCGGCTAAAGCAGCTACATTGCGCATTATTTTAGCTGGTCCGGAACATGCAAGACAACGAGTACTTCCCATGTTAACAGCACTAAGTCAAGAGATATTTGAGATTGGGGATCATAGCGAAGAAGGTAACATTGTCAAAATAGGCGTTAACTTTCTAATTGCTTCAATGCTGGAAGCTTTGTCGGAAGCGCAGCTCATGGTTGAAAAGCACGGCATTAAGCCGTCCCGATATATGGATGTTGTGAATGCTCTTTTTCAATCTCCGGTATATCAGAACTATGGCTCGATCATGACTGAACAGCGCTTTGAACCAGCCGGTTTTAAAATGAAGCTCGGGTTAAAGGATGTTGCATTAGCTATCGAGGCAGCCAAGTCAGTTCAAGCTCCACTACCTTTAGGTCAGCTTATTCATCAACACCTCTCTGATGGAATTACCCATGGTTATGGTGAGTTGGATTGGACGGCTTTAATCCGTTGTCTTGAGCATTCCTCTTAAGGAAAGAAAATATAAGGAGAGATTAATTATGGAAATAGGTGTTACTTCATTCGTAGAAACAAAGCCTGATACTAAGACCGGAGTTGTGATGAGTCACGCTCAGCGATTGCGAGAAGTCGTGGAAGAAATCGTCCTTGCAGATCAGGTAGGACTTGATGTGTTTGGCATAGGTGAGCATCATCGTGATGATTATGCCGCATCTTCACCAGCAATGGTGTTGTCCGCTGCGGCGCCCCTCACAAAACGGATTCGATTGACAAGTGCTGTGACGGTCCTATCTTCAGCAGATCCTGTCCGTGTGTTTCAGGATTTTGCCACGCTTGACGGTCTCTCCAATGGACGTGCCGAGATTATAGCGGGTCGAGGTTCCTTCATTGAGTCCTTTCCACTGTTTGGTTATAACCTGCATGACTACGAGGATTTATTTAATGAAAACATTGAACTGCTTCTTAAATTACGGGAATCCGAGAAAGTAACTTGGAGTGGAGGCCATCGACCAGCGATACATAATCTGGGGGTATACCCGCGGCCTGTTCAGAATTCTATACCTGTATGGATTGGTAGCGGAGGTACTCAGGAGTCTGCCATACGTGCTGGAATTCTAGGTCTGCCACTAGTTCTGGCAATTATCGGTGGTAATCCAACGAAATTTGCGCCACTTGTAGAACTGTATAAAACGGCGGCAACTCATGCTGGTCATGATGTATCACAGCTTCGGGTAGGTTCACATTCTATCGGATTTGTTGCAGAAGATACGGAAAAAGCCGCAGAACTCTTTTTCCCGTCCACTCAGTACGGCATGAATAAACTCGGCAAAGAGCGGGGGTGGGCATATTACGATCGTTCCAGCTATGACGCTGCCCGCAGCTCTGATGGTGCGTTGTATGTAGGGGATCCGGAAACAGTTGCTCAAAAAATTATTCATCTGCGCAAGCATGTAGGAATTACACGTTTCATGATGTATGTTCCCTTAAGCACGATGCCACATGAGTTGGTAATGAAGGCTATAGAACTGCTCGGTAAAGAGGTTGCACCGCGAGTACGAGAGGAAATTTCCAAGTGGGAAGCTGAAATGAGATAAGGATTAACTAAAAAACATAAATGAACGAATTCATTATTATATTTGGAGGAATTATCATGAGTATTGAGACACGTATATTACCAGAATTAAGAGAGGTATATTCACAATTTCCAGGGTTTGAATTGGAGAAAAATTTAGAGTGGAGCAGAAACTTAGTATCGGCTGCATCGGTGAAAAAATCAGAGCATGTAAACACAACTAGCCGGAAAATTCCGAGGGATGGAGGTGAGATGCTGGTCAAAATTTATGAGCCAGCCAAACGAACGAATGATTTACTACCAGCCATGTTATGGATTCATGGGGGTGGGTACGTGTTAGGACATCCAGATATGGACGACAAATTGTGCGAACGTTTTGTTCAGACAGCAGAATGTATTGTCGTATCAGTCGATTATAGGCTCGCTCCTGAGCACCCTTATCCTGCGGGGATTGTAGATTGTTATGCTGGATTGGTATGGATGACGGAGGAAGCAGCAATGCTTGGCATTGATGTGAATCGGGTTGCGATTGCCGGTGCTAGCGGTGGCGGAGGACTGACAGCAGCACTCGCGCTGATGGCACGTGATAAAGGAGGTCCGTCTATTATCTTCCAAATGCCATTGTATCCGATGTTAGATAATCGTAACATCACGCCATCTAGTCATGAGATTACAGAAGAGGGTTCAATCTGGAACCGAACGGACAACGTGGCTGCTTGGAATATGTACCTTGGTGAGGAGAACGATATCAGTGGAAGTTCTTCTTATGCAATACCTTCGAGAGCAGAGAGCTTGGCCGGATTGCCACCAGCCTATACTTGTGTAGGTCAGCTCGATCTATTCCGAGACGAGACGATGGAGTATGTGGCACGATTAGCACAAGCAGGTGTGGATGTAGAATTTCACCTCTATCCAGGTTGCTTCCACCTTTTCGAAATTCTTGCTCCAGAAACAGAAGTGAGTCAAAGTACTGTTAAGGGTTATATGGATGCAATGGCTCGTGCTCTTCATCCCAATAGAACCCTTAATTAAGGATTGATGAATCAGAACCTTTTAAGTTAAAGAAAATTAATAATAGGAAACTTTATGTCAGAAGAAGTCACTAAATTAGTGACTTCTTTTGTTTGGAGATATAAGTATAGATAAATAATCCAAAAAGTTCGAAATGGGGTTAAGCTCCAGGATTCCAATCAGGAAGACTCTTGGATTTGGTCTTTCCAATGTATGTCATTATAAGGTATCACAATATGATAATTGATCAATCATGTTTGAGAATATGTCATTGCATCATACAGTCTAAAACCTTAACTTAAAATGACAGCAGAGAACGCTAACAACCTCGATGACGTTTATACCGATTAAATGGCTAAAGTATGTAAACGCCTATTGGACAGAGTGGGAATTTTTCCATTGATCTAAGTACATCCCCCTTAAAAGTGAGATTTATATCCCAACTCTGTTAAGTCAGCCGGGACACCTTCACGTCGTTTATGAAACTGTTTGGGCGAGGAACCGGTCATTTGTTTGAACTGCCTGCAAAAATGCTCGACATTACGGTAACCGCATCGATCGGCAATCTCTGCAACCGTATACAAATGATGTCTGAGATATTCTTTGGCCAAACGTATTCTGCTATGAATAACATCCTCCATACACGAGAGGCCAAACGATTTCTTGTACATCAACTGCAGGTACCCCGGGCTGACGTTTATGATCTTCGCCATTTCCGATATGGTCCAAGGATGGCTGGGATCGTTATGAATTGCCGTTCGAAGCTTCAACAGAGGATAGTGCTGAGGACTAATATCCTCTTGGACACAAGACTCAAGCAATTTATTGAACAAGGTTCGCAGCAGGCAATTGATGGATGATTCCCGGTAATCGTTCTGAAAAGAATGCTCTGCAACAAGCAATTGGAACAGCTTATGACAGTATTCCGGATCATCCAGCGGGAAAGGTGTGCCTGGCGGAAGGGAGGTATCGGTTACAAACGGTTCATCACTTTCAAAACGAATCCAATCATTTATATAGCGCTCTGAACAAGCCCGATAATATATTTTTTGATACGGTTCGAAAAGTACAGCACAATGAGCCGGGTATTCCTTAAGTTGTCCATCAACCCAAAACTGGGCAGGGGTCTGTGTAATGACTAATAACCAGGCATCATGTCCTTCAGGGATATCAAAAACAAAATGATTCTGATGTACCGCGTCACATTCAACGTAAAAAATAGATGTCATGATTCTTCCCCTTTATCTTTAGGTTGTAAAAAAGAATAACCCATACTCTACTTAAGCTATTTTCTATTATACGAGAGTTATCTTTATTTCATAGAACGAATGTACTATTACAATTATATGAGGAGTGTAGCTGGAATGAACAAGCAGGGGTTCAACCCATATCTTCCATCCTGGGAGTACGTACCTGATAGTGAGCCTTATGTATTCAATGAAAGAGTGTATGTGTATGGTTCACATGACCGTTTTAACGGACATGCTTTCTGTCTGAACGATTATGTATGCTGGTCTGCACCCGTGAATGACCTTGGGAATTGGAGAAATGAAGGGGTGATCTACCGAAAAACAGATGACCCGTTGAATCCGAATGGCCATATGTGCTTGTATGCGCCAGATGTTACGCTGGGTCCCGATGGGCGGTATTATCTGTATTATGTGCTGGATAAGGTACCCGTTGTTTCGGTGGCTGTATGTGATGCACCTGCCGGTAAATATGAATTCTATGGTTATGTACAATATGACGACGGCACTCGTCTGGGCGAAAGAGAAGGGGACGAGCCCCAGTTCGATCCCGGCGTGATGACTGAAGGACAGCACACTTATCTGTATACCGGCTTCTGTGCGGCCGGAGACCAATCAAGACATGGCGCGATGGCCACGATGCTAGGTCCGGATATGCTGACGATTGTGGAAGAACCCATATTCGTAGCACCGAGCGAGCCTTACAGTGAGGGCAGCGGTTATGAGGGCCATGAATTTTTTGAGGCGCCTTCCATCCGGAAGAGAGGTGATACCTACTATCTGGTGTATTCCTCCATCGTTATGCATGAATTATGTTATGCCACCAGTCGATTTCCAAATAAAGGATTTACATATCAGGGCGTCATCGTAAGCAACTGTGATCTCCATATCGACTCCTACAAACCTGCTGACAAACCCATGTATTATGGAGGCAATAACCATGGCAGCATTGTGGAGATCAACGGAGACTGGTATGTCTTCTATCACCGTCATACCAATGGGGACGCATTCAACCGACAGGGCTGTATTGAGAAGATATCTTTTGAAGAGGACGGCAGCATTCCTCAGGTGGAAATGACCTCCTCTGGTGCGGGTGGGAGACCGCTTGAAGGAAAAGGCGAGTACCCCGCATATCTTGCATGTATTCTTTTGACCAAAGATGATCAGAAGTACACTGGAGGTTTCGGGGCAGGAGCCTGGCTGGACAGCCGCTTTCCAAAGATCACCCAGGATGGTAGAGACGGTGATGAAGAAGTCGGATATATCGCCAATATGGTTGAATCCGCAACGGCAGGTTTTAAATACTTTGATTGCCGAGGAATTCGCCAGGTCTCGATCAAGGTACGGGGATATTGTCACGGGGTATTTGAGGTCAAAACCGCATGGGACGGTCCTGTCCTGGGTACAATCCCGGTACATTTCACCAATCATTGGAAACCCTATTCAGTCGAGATGACCATTCCGGATGGTATACAAGCTTTGTATTTTACGTACAGAGGTTCTGGAAGTGCAAGCCTTGCATCATTTATTTTAGCGTAATCCTCAAACACATGATCTGAGCAATCCAGACAAAACAAAGCAGCTGCTGGTCATCCAGTAGCTGTTTTGTTGACCGATCAGCCTATGCGGCTCAGACAATTTTGGGGGGGATGATTAAACTTTTAGTCATCCACAACGTTGGCTTCTCCTGCCTGCTGCGAATGGCTACGATATTCGCTTGGCGCGATGCCTGTCCACCGCTTGAATTGGCGGCTAAAATGCGCATTGGTCTTATACCCCAGCATCATCGCAATATGATCTATGTTCAGGTCGGTTTGCTTTAACAGCCGCTGCGCTTCGTTCAGAAGGGTTTCGGATAGAAACTTGCGCGGAGCGATGCCGTATACCTGCCGAAAAATACGATTAACCTGTGACGGGCTAATGCTCAGCGACTTGGCAATGTCCTGAATCCAGGTTCGATCGCTCTCCTGAATTTCCCCGTGAAGATGGATATATCTTACCGAATCCTCAATGTGCTCAGCAATCTGATGGGCAATGGTTTCTTTTCTCGACAACGTAACGGAGGCTTGCTGAGATAACTGACCGACCAGGGAACCGAGCAGTTCAAACACGGCGGCATGTACCTTCATTTGTTTGGAGGAAGTTAGCGAGCTAGACAAATGCTCTGTGGCCAGACCATACAAGGTAGACAGGGAAGGGGAAAGCCCCAGAGCCAAATTTGAATTTGCCGGATAATAGATGTCTTTGCAACGGTTAAGTTCTCTGCAAAAGGATGTATCGTGTATGCTGAAATGCACAGAAAAATAAGTGAACCCCTCCGGTCCGGCTCCGGTGCAAGAGTGGGTCATACCAGGCCGGATGAACAGAAGGTCACCAACCGACTGACGATAAGACTGCCCGTTGACAACCATGTTCATCTGCCCGTCCATCATCCAGTGCACTTCATACATTGAATGTTCATGAGACGGATAAGTCCAGCTGGAATCTACCTTTCTTGCATGCAGCCCCAATAATTGAAAAGACATGCGAACATCGGGTAGACGACCTAAATACACAGCATCCGAAAGCTTGGTCACAGCAAACCAACCCCCTTGTACTATTCTATATACCAACATCCTGTCATCGGATTGTCCTCGTAAATTATCTTTAGTTTAATGGATCTAACCTCATCTTAACAGAAAAAAATGCGTGAAAAGGGTAAATCGTCGGAGTGATTAGAACATCGTCATGAACCATAGCGGGTGCTATGGTAGTATTATCAACCCGATGGGGAAAAATGGAGGCAAGCTTGAATGAGAATTATTCGATTTCTGGACGGACAACAGAAGTGGCTGGCAGCCGTTACGGATGATGAACAAGCGTATCGTTTGCCACAAGCAGATTTTATGACTTTGATCCATCAAGCAAGAAAGCAGGGGATTTCTCCAGTTCAACTTGTTGAAAGCGCTTTTAAACCATTAAACAAGTTAACTGACGATTGGACTTCCTTACATCTAATCACTCCATTGGAAGCTCCGGAAGTATGGGCGGCGGGTGTGACTTATCAGCGTAGCCGGGAAGCGCGAAATTATGAAGCAACGGAAGGCAAGCTAGATGCAAAGACCTTTTACGATAAAGTTTACGATGCCGAAAGACCGGAGATCTTTTTTAAATCTACAGCAGCCCGCACCGTCGGGCCCAATGAGGCTGTCACACTTCGTAGCGATTCCAATTGGCAGATCCCGGAGCCGGAGCTGGGGTTGGTGCTTGCCGGGGATGGCAGCATTGTGGGATACATCGTTGGCAATGACATGAGTTGCCGCGATATTGAAGGGGAGAATCCGCTGTATCTACCGCAAGCAAAAATGTGGCGCAATTCCTGCTCGATAGGGCCAGCCATTCGTCTAGCGGAAACGGTGTTGAATCCATATGCGTTCAGCATCGTCTGCGAAATATATCGCGAAGGTGAAATAGTTGTCAAAAGCGAGGCAAGCACAAGTGAGTTAAACCGAAAACTCGATGAGCTGGTCTCTTTTCTGGCCAGAGATAACGATCTCTTTGACGGTACGGTGTTATTAACAGGCACAAGCATTGTGCCCCCTAATGATTTTACACTTGCACCAGGGGACCGCATTGAAATATCCATTAGCGATATCGGGACACTTATTAATCCAGTCATTTCAAACTAATGTACAAGGAGGATGAATGCAATGACCACATTTCAGGTAGAGCAGACATACAGCAATTACATTAACGGAGAATGGGTGAAGGCGACATCCGGTGAAACCGAACCGAGCATCAACCCGGCGAATCGGAAGGAGGTAGTTGGCTACGTACCCACCTCAGGCGTAGAGGATCTGAACCGAGCTGTTGCAGCCGCGAAGGAAGCAGCAAAAGATTGGCGGAGGTTATCGGGCGCGGAACGCGGAAACTATCTATTTCAAGCAGCCAATGTGCTGGAACGCCGGGCCGATGAAGTTGCAGAGGCGATGACCAGGGAAATGGGCAAAACACTCCCAGAAGCTAAAGGAGAGACACTGCGCGGTGTAGCAATCTTAAGGTATTACGCCGGAGAAGGCATGCGAAAAACTGGGGATGTCATTCCATCAACGGACAGCGAAGCACTGATGTTTACGACTCGCGTACCCCTTGGCGTTGTTGGGGTTATTGCTCCTTGGAATTTCCCGGTAGCCATTCCGATTTGGAAAACGGCTCCGGCCTTGATTTACGGCAATACGGTTGTGTTGAAGCCTGCTCAGGAAACTGCGGTCACTGCGGCTAAAGTAATGGAGTGTTTTGAAGAGGCGGGCATTCCGGCAGGCGTTCTTAATCTGGTATGCGGCAGAGGCTCAGTGATCGGATCTGCACTTGCTGAGCATCCGGATGTGGGCGGAATAACGTTCACAGGTTCCAATGAAGTGGGCAAACGGGTCGGCGGCGCAGCACTGGCACGTGGGGCCAAGTATCAACTTGAAATGGGTGGGAAAAACCCGATTATTATCGCGGCTGACGCTGACCTGGATTTGGCTGTGGAAGCCACGATCAGCGGTGGGTTGAAATCGACCGGGCAAAAATGTACGGCCACCAGCAAGGTCATTATTGAACGAAAAGTATACGATGCCTTCAAAGAAAAGCTGCTCTCGCAAATCCAGGAAATTCGGCTGGGTGACGGCATGTCTTCTGGAAGCTGGATGGGTCCATGTGCAAGCGAAGGACAGCTCAATACCGTGCTGAGTTATATTCAAAAAGGCCAAGATGAAGGTGCCGTTCTGCTCACTGGCGGAAAAAGAGGGGACGGTCCGGGACTGGAAGAGGGATTCTATGTGCAGCCGACCGTATTTGAAGGGGTCGAATCCCATATGTCCATCGCCCGGGAAGAAATTTTTGGCCCGGTTCTGGCCTTGATTGCGGTAGATTCCCTGGAGGAAGCGATCGAAGCGGCTAATGATAGCGATTATGGCTTGAGTGCTTCCATCTATACACAGAACGTCGGAGCCATGTTGTCTTTCATCCGGGACATGGATGCAGGACTGGTCAGAATTAATGCAGAAACAGCCGGCGTAGAGCTGCAGGCTCCGTTCGGCGGAATGAAGATGTCAAGTTCACACTCCAGAGAACAGGGGCAAGCGGCTATCGAGTTTTTCACGGCAATCAAAACGGTCTTTGTGAAGTCATAAACTGTGGGAGGCTATCATGTACGAACAGATTACGTCGATTATGGGAGAGACCGCGTCCAACTGCTTCGATATCATAGCACATGCTCCAGGGGCTGCCGGACGTCTGCCTTTAACGGATGATTTGCTGCGGAATGCTCCAAGCGGCGACTTGTTCGGCATGTCCCAGAATGTTGGAATGGGCTGGAAGCCCGGGGAATTGAACGGAAAACAATTTCTGATCTTGAGTACACAAGGTGGCATACGCAATGAAGACGGCAGCCCGGCAGCACTCGGTTACCATACCGGCCACTGGGAGGTCGGCCTGCTGATGAAGGCTGCCGCAGAAGAACTGTCAAGCCGGGGAGGAATCCCGTTTGCTGGATATGTCAGCGACCCGTGTGACGGCAGATCACAGGGGACAACCGGCATGTTTGACTCGCTTCCGTACCGGAACGATGCCGCTATGGTATTTCGCAGACTGATTCGCTCGCTGCCAACTCGTAAAGGCGTGCTTGGTGTCGCCACTTGTGACAAAGGTCTTCCAGCGATGATGCTCGCACTTGCCGGCATGCCGCAATTGCCTGGTGTAATCGTTCCCGGTGGCGTCACACTTCCGCCTACCGACGGAGAGGATGCCGGTAAAATTCAGACGATTGGTGCACGGTACGTCAACGGGGAACTTTCTCTGGAAATGGCGTCGGATTTAGGATGTCGAGCTTGTGCTACACCGGGAGGAGGCTGTCAGTTTCTAGGTACCGCGGCTACGGCCCAGGTTGTAGCAGAGGCACTGGGTATGACAGTGCCACATGCCGCGCTTGCACCTTCCGGGCAGCCCATCTGGTTTGAAATGGCGCGCCAATCGTCACGTGCACTCATCCATATGGAGTCACAGGGGATGAGGATGGCAAACATTGTCACCGATGCATCCATTCGCAATGCGATGACCGTTCATGCCGCGTTTGGCGGATCGACCAATCTGCTTCTTCACATACCGGCGATTGCCCATGCCGCCGGTTTAACCGTACCCACGGTACAGGACTGGATACAGGTCAACAAAAATGTTCCAAGGCTGGTTAGCGCCCTGCCAAATGGACCGATCTTTTATCCGACCATACGTGTCTTTCAGGCAGGAGGTGTACCTGAGGTCATGCTACACCTCAGACAGCTTGGTCTGTTGGATGAGTCTGTACCAACGGTTACAGGTACTTCATTGGGTCAGGTACTGGACTGGTGGGAATCGTCGGAACGCCGTCATCTCATGCGGAAGCAGTTAAAAGAGCAGGACGGCATCGATCCAGACAGTGTCATCATGAGTGTAGAGCACGCTCAGCGGCTTGGAATCTCATCGACTGTAACATTTCCAACCGGGAATATCGCTCCAGAAGGTTCTGTCATCAAATCCACCTCTATTGATCCTGCTGTATTGGATGAACATGGCGTATATCGTCATCGTGGCAGAGCAAAGGTTTTTACCACTGAACGTGAGGCGATCCATGCGATTAAGACCGGAGGTATTCTGGCTGGCGACGTTGTTGTGCTTCTCGGGCGAGGTCCATCGGGAACTGGAATGGAGGAGACGTACCAGCTTACATCTGCGCTTAAACATTTGCCTTTTGGCAAATACGTGTCACTGATTACGGATGCCCGGTTCTCCGGTGTTTCCACCGGAGCATGTATTGGTCATGTTGGCCCCGAAGCGCTGGCAGGCGGACCGATTGGCAAGTTGCGGAACGGAGACCTGATTAACATCGCGGTTGATCGTAACACGCTGGAGGGTAGCATTAACTTTGTCGGAGAAGGCGAATTGGAGTTTTCACCGGAGGAAGGTGCTCTCATCCTGGCACAAAGGCCCTTTCATCCAGATATGAGGCCTGATGAGGCTTTGCCGGATGATACAAAGCTCTGGGCTGCATTGCAATCGGTCAGCGGTGGGACTTGGAGAGGGAATGTATATGATGTCGAGCGGATCATAACCGCCCTGGAAGCCGGCAAAAAAGCGCTAGGCTGGTACTGATATCTACCTTTCGTGAATCTGCTGTTGTACAGATCATTACTTTCATACCGGAGGTTTCTTCCATGAATAAGATCAAGAAAATGATCACCAATCCCATCCTGCCCGGTTTCCATCCCGATCCGTCCATCTGCCGAGCAGGGGAGGATTATTATATCGCCACTTCCACCTTTGAATGGTTCCCTGGTGTACGAATTCACCATTCCCGGGATCTGGTTCATTGGCGGCCCATCGCTTCTCCGCTGACTCGTGTAACGCAGTTGAACATGGAGGGCAACATTAATTCAGGAGGAGTATGGGCACCCTGTCTTAGTTACAACAACGGTGTGTTTTACCTGATCTACACCGATGTCAAAAGCCGGGTAGGCGCTTTTAAAGATACCCATAATTACCTTGTGACAGCAACGGATATCGAGGGCCCTTGGTCCGATCCGGTGTATCTGAACAGCAGCGGTTTTGATCCTTCCCTGTTTCATGATGAAGACGGGCGTAAGTGGCTGGTCAATATGATATGGGATCACCGTAAGGGCAAAAATCGGTTTGCAGGCATCGTTCTTCAGGAATATTCCGTCCAGGAACATAAGCTGATCGGACCGGCCATGAACATATTTAAGGGAACAGAATTAGGCCTGACCGAAGCACCCCACCTGTATAAACACAAGGACTATTATTATCTCATTACGGCTGAAGGTGGAACCGGTTATGAGCATGCGGTTACCTCAGCACGTTCCCGTACGTTACAAGGTCCTTATGAGGTCGATCCTGCCAATCCGATCCTCACTTCATACGGCAGACCGGATTTAGCTCTGCAAAAGGCAGGCCACGGTAGTCTGGTCGAAACGCATACCGGCGAATGGTACATGGCTCATCTGGTCGGACGACCCGTTCAGCACAAATATTGCATTCTTGGACGTGAGACCGCACTTCAGCCATGTACGTGGAGTGAGGACGGCTGGCTGAGACTTGCGAGCGGTGACCGATATCCGGAGGTTCAGGTGCCTGCACCGATGATCCAGTCCCATCCGTTTGAGCCGATTGCTGAAATGGATGACTTTGATCACTTTGAGCTTCGGCATGATTGGAATACACTTCGCATTCCACCCGATTCGACTTGGCTCAGCTTGACGGAACGTCCCGGTTACATACGATTGCACGGCATGGAGTCGATGAGTTCAACGCACAGGCAAAGCATGATCGCACGGAGACTTCAGGCCTTGAAGTGTGAAGCCGAGACGTGTCTGGAATTTGCGCCGGACCATCCACAGCAAATGGCCGGATTGATTTTGTACTACGATACCCAGGACTATCTCTACTTACGTGTAACTTATCATGAGGAGAAAGGGCTCTGCCTGGGGATCATTCAGTCCAAATACGGGGTATACGACGAACTGTTGGAGGATATTCCGCTAGAGTTGGTGAGCACGCTCCGTTTAAAGGTTGTGGTGGATCAAGATCGCGCCAGCTTTTATTATGCGTTAAATACTGATTCATCCTGGAATACAGCAGGCGAGTGGGTTGATATCACACATCTGTCCGATGAATCTCCAGAGTATATCCGGTTTACGGGAACCTATATCGGTCTTTGTGTGCAGGATCTAGGTGGAACCCGAAAACATGCCGATTTTGATTACTTTAAATATAAAGAAACAAAGCATGTAGCTGGTGTATTGGAAACGGAAATGGAGAGCCTTACCTTTGACGGCGTAGAGATGATTAAAAAACCTTAAAAGCCTTAGCATTGATTTGAATGAATTTCGGGAGGGCTAATGAGAGGAGAGGCCGGTCGGATTTATCCGTACGAGATTTAACTCCGAACTCTTGAAAACAAAATGATAAAAGACCTTACGTTTGCTTTGAAACGTTAAGGTCTTTTTATCGTTTTAAACAATCGAAGAATTCTCAGCCTATTTTTTCAATACTCACAACGGTTCTAATGGGTGGCGAGGGTTCTAGTTGGTCAAAGCCAGTAGTAATTCTTACTCTTTGCCCTACCTCAATTGTTTCATATGTTTCTCTATTGACCAAATAATACGAACCTTCCTGGTCTTGTGCTAATTCTATAAAATCCTCAAGATTTCCATTCTCCAGGTCTTCCTTACTTACATTTTGAAGAACAAGAAATTTGTACTTGTCATTTTCATCTGTTTTAAATACTACAGTGCCCTCGAAAACTGGATAATTCTCTTTCTCATCCTTGTTAGAACAGCCCGAAAGTATAATCATACTAATGAAGATAAACAATATTTTTTTTTTCATAATGACCTCCTTGATTTGAAATAAAGTTTTCCCCTTGCTTTTAAGTATACCCTACGTAAAAAAAGCAAATTATTACTAAAAGGTAATTCATACGAAAAAAGTATGCAATATGGCATGAGAATTCCTTTAAATAATAATTCCCTAGAGTAGAAAAAACAAAAAAAGAGGTCACGATGATGGATATCCTAAAATGGATTCAAAGCTGGTATTATGAAAACTGTGACGGTGATTGGGAGCATTTATACGGTGTGCGAATTGATACGGTGGATAATCCTGGTTGGTCTGTCGAAATCGATTTGACGGATACCTATTTAGAAGATGTGCCATTTGATTCGATTGAAGAAGAGAGAAATGAAGAAGATTGGTTCTACTGTATCGTGAGAGATGGAGTGTTTCACAGTGCAGGGGGAGCAAAAAATTTAGAAGAGATGCTTAATTGCTTCAAAAATTGGGCTTCAAGTTTGGATAGAAGTTAATAATGCACTAACCATCGGGAGTAATCTAAGGAGAGAACCAGATGTATCTAAAAGGATTCAATTTGGATTTACCGTATATTGTAGATGATGAAAATATTGAATCTATAATAAAAAAACAAAAATGTGAGTACAACGAAGCAACAAAATTAGATTATGCGTTGAATTGGAAATGGAAAAGACGCTCTTTTAGTTTGGAAACCCGCTGTATTACAGCGATGTATGAACGTCTGTTGGGGAAATACAAAACGAAAGATTGTTGGAAAGTCCTAATAGAGTGTGTAGAAAACATTACGGATGAACGTATTGTTAACGATTCTGGTGTGTGTTCGGTACCGATCCAATTTAGTTTGAATGACTTTAGTGAAAAAAATGAGTTGGAGAAAAAAAAGGCTACGCTTCGCCTGCTAATGGAAGGCATAGAGAAACTTGCTCTACGTAATAATTGGGATATTGATCCATTTAGGGAGATAGCTTTGCAAATAGAGCAGTTAGATTATGTAAATGAATGGACTTGGAAAAAAGACGTAAAGAGCCCTAATAAGAAGTACAATGCTAGAGTCATATGTCATCATAATGTAGATAGCATGGATATATTCCTATCTATTTTACAACGTGATGGTACGCAAGTACTTGTAGAGAAGGTCATATCAGAACAACCAGATGAATTTGCCTATGCTGAACATCTAGGTGAACTTACATGGGTATCTGATTTTGAAGTTGCTTTAATTAATAAAACAGGTACTGAAAGGCACTCTGCAACCCTGAAATATTAATACGCTGTTAAAAATTCCACTTAGAAGAATAGGTCGAATAAAAAAGAAATAGTAAAGGATAAAATAATGAAAAAAAGAGTTTCGGTGAAGATAGGAGATGTCTTCTCAATAAAACTAAATCAGGATTGGAATTGTTATGGACAAGTTGTTTCTGAAGGAAGAATATCAGATTGTATGATTGTATTTGATTTGATATCAATGGAACACCCAACAGTAAGTGAGATCACTACTAAACCAATCATTTTCTTAATACAGACTGTAAACTCCAGGATTGAAGATGGTATCTGGAAAGTGATTGGTAATGCTCCAATACCTAGGATGACATTTCCCATGTACAAAGAGGAAACTGAAGATGGATATACATTGGTAGATCATAAGGGTGATATTGTGACTGAAACTCCCAGTGCTTCACAGATTGAAGTTGCCTCCGAACTGGAATCTTGGTCACCTGTTAGTTTAGAAAAAGCAGTCATTGCTAGATTTGTAACTGGAGAATGGGACCCGTATTATAATGATTTAATTTATATAGAGTAGTCTATGTTCAATGGTCTAGAGAAAAGGACATAGTCCGTTTACCGCTTGGGCTTGTATCTAATTAATTTTCACTTAGGCATGCATTTATCTTGAGGATTTCATTCCTCTCGTGTAAATGACATGCCCGTTTTTATTTATGCTTTAAATCCCCTTGTGATTTTGCGTCCTGTTGGTGTCTGGGCATGTCCCTGAGTAATCAGGAGCATCTGCTCCATCTGCAACTAGCCTGTTATCTAAAGCAGACATATCGTTCATCGTGATGTTCACAAATCAACTTACTTGAGATCAAGATTCAAACGTGTTACCGACATAATGAAAAGAGTGAATATGCGTTTTGGTGAGATCAATCACGTTTTTGATAAATGCCTCACGTGATTCACGATATCCGCTTAATATCCAATTATTTAATAGTCCAAAAAAACCGTAGGCGGTATAGTACTTGAAATAGTCCATATTAACTGGGGAGTTGTTGATCGTCTCAAAGACAAATTGCTCCTGATAGATTTTGAGTATGGTTTGCGGAAAGCCTGTATGTAGACCGGGTAACGTATCATCGTATTGAATCAGTTCGAAGAAATCACGGTGCTCGTAGATATAATCCACGATTTGAAAAGATTCGGCATCCAGCTTGTTTGTTGAAACCTTTTGACCGTGCCAATAAGGTTTGCCTACTGCGCCCCTCAATCCTTCGAGTGTCATACTCAACAACTCTTCGGCGAGAATATATTTATCCTGGTAGTGTAAATAAAACGTGCTACGATTATAACCCGCCTGATCAACGATGTCTTTGACAGAAACACCATGGAATCCTTTTTTCTTAATGAGCTGAATCAGAGCAGTTTTTAGGTGCTCCTTGGTTCGATTACGATGTTGAGATGTCACAATAAGTTCATTATTCATTCAAAAAAACTCCTATAAATATAGACATAGTTTTATAAAGTGTCTACGAGGTAGACACTTGGTCACATCTTAATGATTGGATTGTTACAATTTTAAGCATAGAATTAGTTTTGTAAACATCATATAGCACTATTTATATAGGCGCTATTCAAAATATTATACTGGGGGATTTATTCATGGGCAAACTTCAAGATAAAGTTGCAGTCATCACAGGAGGAGCATCCGGGATTGGCGCAGCGACAGCTCGCTTATTCGTTTCCGAAGGAGCTAAAGTGGTCTTGGTGGATCTAAATGAAGAAAAAGGTAAGGCGTTTGAGCAGGAACTGAAAGCGCTTAAAGCAGAGGCTCTCTTTATTAAAGCAAACATAACAAGTGAAGAAGAGGTTTCTGAGATTTTCAAACAAACCGTAGAAGCATTTGGTCAAGTCGATATCGTATTCAACAATGCGGGAATCGGACGTGTTCATCCCACGCATGAGCTTGATTATGCCGAATGGCGCAATACAGTCAATGTTGATCTGGACGGCGTATTCTTGGTTGCACGTGAAGCGATTCGCGAAATGCTCAAAATTGGTGGAGGTACAATCGTCAACACGGCTTCCATGTACGGATGGGTTGGTTCACCTGGCTCTGCAGCCTACAATGCAGCTAAAGGCGGCGTTGTGAACCTGACTCGTTCGCTCGCGCTGGAGTATGCTGAGCAGAATATTCGGGTGAACTCCCTTTGCCCAGGCTTTATCGATACACCGATTATCCCGGAAGAGAGCAAACAAGCACTTTCAGCGGCAACACCAATGAAACGTCTGGGTCAAGCAGATGAGATGGCAAAAGCCGTTCTGTTCCTGGCTAGCGACGATTCTTCATATATGACAGGAAATAGCTTGATCATAGACGGAGGATACACCGCTCAATAAGTGTAGCAATTATCGAAGCACACAAAGAACATAGTTCCATTAAAAGTCGCTATTCTAGCGGCTTTTTTTATATTGTATTGGTATAAGAGCAGTTCCCAATTCAAGGACAACTAGCAAACAGCGATTTTAGCTATTCATAATAGATGGCCTCATAAGGAAACTCTAACTTATTCAAGCGATATTCTTTGGGCGACATGGACATATATTGCCGAAAAACTTTGCCGAAATAGCTGGGACTCTCAAACCCGCATTGTTGACCAATCTGAGAAATCGGAAGTTCCGTTGTGCGGAGTAGTCGGATTGCAACCTCAATGCGTCTGTCTTTAAGATAGGCTAGCGGTGATGTTTTCTCGGATTTCTGAAATAACCTGCACAAGTAGTGTTTATTGATATCGCAATGGCTGGCTAGAAGATCCAACGTCAATGGAGATGCATAATTCTCTCGGATGAACTTTTTACATTTCTCAATCGTTGTTATGGATAGGGCACCGATATCCTTCTCCGCATCCCGACTCGTCTGTACCAGGATAAGCAACCACCGATAGATTTGCATGGACAAGCGATACTTGTCCGTAACCTTCTCTTGATGAATCAAATGGATAATTTGCCATAACTCTTGAATCAAGGGAGAGTCCGCGTTTCGTCGAATGACATGTCCCTCATTATCATGCATCATATCCCAAATTCGGTTAGCTTCATCCCCGCGAATGTTGATCCATATAAATTCCCATGGTTCGTTGTTCTCTTGTTTATAGTAATAGCAATGTTCTCCTGCAATTTTGACAAGTAGGGCATGTCCCTTCGGTAAAGGGAGCGTTTGATTGTCAATATCCAGATAACCCTGGCCATTAAGTGTGTATTGAAAAACGACATGCCCCGGGTCCGGTCTATCATCACTTGGACAACGATATTCCTCGCTAGAAACGATCTGCCATCCAATAGAGTCCAGTGTCATGATTGATGTATCGTCATTACGAAAAGCATAAGAAACCGTATGAACCATCGTTTCATCTCCTTCCTAAAAAAGTCAATTATCTTATATAATACGTCACATTTTTTAGATTGTCTGTCTTTTTTTAGACCTGTAAGATAAATGTAAGCGGTAACATAAAGAGGAGGTGGCTGTAAATTGTGTTCATATGACAACAAGCTGGGCAGGATCGAACTGATGATTCTAAAAATGAATTTTTAGATAAGGGGGAGTTAATCGAATGATCCGAAGAACTGTTTCCATCCAAAAATCGATGTTTGTATCTTTTTTAGCACTCCTTATGGTTATTTCACTGGCTGTTCCTCCGGCGCCGATACGTGCAGAGTCATCAAGCAGCCTGCCGGGTCGCCAAGCAGAGTATCTTAACCGGGGATTGGTTGCGGTTCTTGTAGACAACGGCGTTTTTTTAAGCTGGAGGTATTTAAACAACGATCCAGATGATATCGCTTTTAATATATATAAAAACGGAACCAAAGTGAACGCATCGCCCATAAGCGATGTGACCAACTATGTGGACACCACTGGTTTCGACAGTTCGCAATATCAGATCTCCACCGTTATTGCAGGCAAAGAGCAAATGCAACCGGAAGTTGTATCGGTCTGGCATAACGATTATCTACCTATTCCGCTCGATAAACCGGCCGATGGTCGGACTAAGGATGGCGGAACGTACTCCTATTATGCTGGAGATGCTTCCGTAGCTGACTTGGACGGGGATGGCGAGTATGAAATTGTCTTCCTGTGGAGTCCAAGCAATTCCAAGGACAATTCGCAGGCGGGTTATACGGGGAATGTCTATATCGATGCCATCAAACTGGATGGCACCAAGCTGTGGAGGATTGACCTGGGAGTCAACATCCGCGCCGGAGCGCATTATACGCAGTTAATGGTGTATGACCTCGATGGCAACGGAAAGGCTGAGGTTGTTGTCAAGACGGCGGACGGCACAAAGGACGGCCAAGGCACGGTCATTGGTGACGGCACGAAGGATTATCGCAACGACGGCGGATACATACTCTCAGGTCCAGAATATCTCACGCTGTTTAACGGTGAGACTGGCGCGGCTGTATCTACCGTGAACTATGATCCTCCAAGAGGCAACGTCAGTGATTGGGGTGACGGCTATGGCAACCGTGTAGACCGTTTCCTTGGCGCCATCGCTTATCTGGACGGTACGAAGCCAAGTGTCGTGATGAGCCGGGGTTATTATACCCGCACAGTGCTTGTTGCTTATGATTATGTTGGCGGGGAACTCGTCAAACGCTGGACGTTCGACACAAACGAAGCAGGATCACAATATCAATCACAGGGCAACCATAATCTAAGTGTGCTGGATGTCGACAAGGACGGCAAGGACGAAATTATGTTTGGCGCCTTGGCCATTGATGATGACGGCAGCTTGCTGTACAGCACCGGACTCGGCCACGGTGACGCCATGCACGCCGGCCAGCTCGATCCGAACCGGGAGGGCTATCAGGTCGTAAGCGTGCATGAGCATTCTGATGCGGCATACGGTCTGGAGATGCGCGATGCGGCAACAGGTGAAATCCTCTGGGGTGAGAAAACAGGTTTTGACACCGGTCGCGGGATGTCGGCGGACATTGATCCGAACTATCCAGGTTACGAATCATGGGCCACGACCGTTACCAACGGGCAAAGTGTACCTGTAACCAATACCTATTCTGCAGCAGGAGAGGCTATCTACACTGTGGACGAAGGGCCCAAAACCGCCAATTTCGCCATCTGGTGGGATGGAGATCTTCAGCGGGAGCTGTTGGACCATGAGTGGGATAATAGCACAGCCAAAGGTATTCCACTCATCTATAAGTGGGATTACCAAAACAAAAAGCTGAATGAAATCTTCCGGGCGACCGGTACGTTAACGAACAACCATACCAAAGGCAATCCGGCACTTCAGGCGGACATTCTGGGTGACTGGCGTGAGGAGCTTCTGCTGCGGAGCGAAGATAGTTCGGAGTATCGTCTCTACACAACGACCATTCCTTCAGACTATCGCATCCCTACGCTGATGCAGGACCCTGTGTATCGACTTGGCGTAGCCTGGCAAAATGTAGCCTACAACCAGCCGCCTCATACCGGCTTTTATCTTGGAGCGGAAGCTACAGCATTCCCTAAAGCCGATCTGACTCTGACCCGCGAAGCTGAAATGCTGGAGCCGGTCTACCGCTTTAATTTCGGTACAGAGACTGCGTCAGGAAGTACGAACATACAGGATACGCTCTACGCACAAGATCCGGGATACGGCTTCAAGGATACAAGTGATGTTACGGTAGGGGCAAATCAGGTCTCGGTCGCGGCGGGCACGACATTTGCCGTTGATCTGCCCAATGCGAACTATAAGGTGATGTTGCGATTGGGCAATGATGCAAATGACTCGAACGTTGGAGTCAAATCCGAATTCGTCCAGAAGCTCGCCGTAACCAATGTGACAGCAGGGACACCACTGGAGTATTCCTATGATATTGCTGTGGTGGATGGACAGCTCGATCTTCTCTTCACGGGTACAGCCATAGACATCCAAGACGTCATCATCGAGAAATATCCAGAGAAAGCGGCTGGTGCGGCAACAACGATCTATATGGCTGGTGATTCAACCATGCAATCTTACAGTGAAGCGCAGGCTCCTCAAGAAGGATGGGGCCAACAGTTCGGACGTTATTTCTCCAATGGGGCTGTCGTCGTGAACGATGCGATCGGTGGCCGAAGCAGTAAATCCTTTATGGTAGACGGTCGTTTGGATACAATCCTGCAACGAATTAAGCCGGGGGACTTCTTCTTCATTTCCTTTGGTCATAACGACGCCAGTGCAGGGATACCGGACCGTTACGCATCACCGGAGGACTATAAGATTTACTTGGCTCGTTATGTAAACGGTGCCAAACAGCGGGGCGCTACACCGGTATTGCTCACTCCGGTTGGGCGCAGAGATTTTAATACAGTGACTCAGGAATTCAACGTCAGCTTCCCGGCATATGTTCAAGCTGCCAAAGAAGTGGCGGAAGAGCAGGACGTGCCGCTGATTGATCTCAGCAAGTTGAGTATTGCTTACTACGACAAAATTGGTAATACAGCTACGGAAAAAGTGTTCCTATATGCTAATCCGGGTGAATATCCAAAATACCCGAATGGGATCAACGATAATACGCATTTCAGCAGCTATGGTGCACAGAAAATTGCCGGACTCGTTGCTGGTGCAGTCAAAGACATGGAGCTGAGCATTTCATCACTGGTCATCGACCCGGATATTTCCGAGCCAGAGCCAGAGCCGGAAGCCCAGCTATATGAGGAGGATTTTGAAGGCGACGCTGCCAACTACCAATATGCGATGGTCAATGCCACGGGTATTGCAGGAACCATGACGGGAACCGTTGTTGACCAGTCCGGAAATAAGGTACTGTCCGTCGCGGGTTCCGGATCGGGCAATCGGGCCAAGGTATTCCGTCTGTTCGATGCCGTAAACGGCGATCAGGTGAACGTGAACTTTGACTGGCAGTCCGGTAATGTGAGTGCCTATCCATCAGAAGGTCATCTCACAATACAGGATTCAAACGAAAATGCCCTGTTCACGCTGCATACCAAAACCGGAAGCACCAAAATTCATTATTTTGTCGGTGCATATAACCCAGACTACGGCACAGGGGATACAGCCATACCCGAAGGGGGAACGGCTACAGATATTTCCAAGAACCAGTGGGTCAATGTGGATGCAACCGTTAATTTTGCCGAAAAAACATTGGATCTGACATTAACGAACCTAGCCGATCCGACAGTTACCCAAACGATTGCAGATATCTCGCTGAGTTCCGCCGCATATGCGGACAACGTCAGATCCATGCGGTTCCTGGGAACGAGAAAAGGCGGTGGAGGCACGTTGAACTGGACTACCCAGATCGACAACGTGCGGATTGAAGGCACTCAGCTCTCTTCGGAGAGTGGCGATCAGACGGCCTTAATCGCTCTGTACGATGAGATCAAAGCACTGAATCTGTCGGATTATACAGATGCATCGAAGGCCGTGGTGAACCGGGCTTTGGCAGCTGCGGAAGCTATATTCAATACGGAAGCCACGCAGGCTAAAGTTGACCATACGTTTAACATGTTAACTGTTGCGAAGGATTCATTGACAAGTGAACCAAACGAAGAGATAAGTGAATACAAATTTGACTTTGGTTCTGGCGGCGCAGCCGACGGATACATCAAGGTAGATGCCAAAAGAGCGTACATTGAAGGCAATGGGTACGGCTTTGCTGATACTGCGCTGACCAAAGATGAGAACCGGGGAACCGGAGATTTGCTCAAGGAAGATTTCACACGAGTAAACGGTACCTCTTTCCTGGCGGAAATGGAGCCGGCGAATTACCGGGTAACGATGACCATCGGGGATGCGGAGGAATCAACCAGCGCAAATGTGGTTGTAGAGCAAATGACAAAGCTGGCGCTTACAAGCATTGCCAAGGGCGAATTCAAAGAAATCACGTATGACGTTGCCCTGATTGATGGGGTCTTTAACTTCAACTTTACCGGAAATGCACCGAAGATCAATGCGCTGAAGCTGGAGCGACTGCCAGATCACAGTGCAAGCGATAAACCAGTTATTTATTTGGCCAGCGATTCCACGGTGGCCAATTACGCGGAAAACTATCGTCCGCAAGCGGGCTGGGGAGAAACGTTGGGTGAATATTTTGATCCAAATGAAGTCAGTATTGATAACCGGGCAGTTGGAGGTTTGAGTAGTAAGACCTTCCTGGTCGGTGGATATCTCAACGATATTTTACTCGACATTCAAGAAGGCGATTATCTATTCATGCAGTGGTCTCATAACGATTCCACACCTTCACGTCCAGAGCGTTATCTTACACCAGAGCAATTTAAGGTATATCTGAAAGAATACATTAACGGTGCTCTGCAGAGAGGTGCGATTCCGGTTCTGGTCACACCAGTGAACCGTCGTGATTTTACCGGAGAGGTGCTGAACAAAAGCTTCCCGGAATACGTACAGGCGATGAAAGAAACGGCGCAGGAAACGGAAACGCTTATCATCGATCTGAACCAAGCCAGTTGGGAGCATTTCCAGGAGCTTGGCACAGAAGGAACCAAATCGATATTTATGTGGGTAGGCACAACGGAAGACAATACACATTTGCAAATGAACGGTGCAATCAAGGTGTCTGAACTCGTAGCACGCCTTGTGAAGGAATTGAATATACCTTTATCTGATTTTGTTACGTTGGAAGGAGAATCTCCGGAGCAGAAGGCCCCGCATACTACGGCAACTGTGGAAGGAGAATTGCAGAACGGCTGGTATACTTCTCCAGTCCAAGTAACCTTCACAGCAAGCGATGAAGATTCCGAAATTGAAGGGACCTATTATCAAATTAATGGTGGCGAAACGGTGAGTGGCACACAATTGACTCTAACTGAAGAAGGAACACATACCATCAGCTACTGGAGCGTCGATGTTGACGGTAACAAAGAGAGCGAACAGTCTTTGTCCATATCCATTGATCTCGTACCTCCAACCATTGAGATTCATGGTCAAACCGAATACACCATTGATCAGCAGGTGGAAATTGGTTATACAGCTTCCGATTCGGTATCCGGTGTGGCAGAACCGGAGGGTGTGCTTCTCGACACTCCTGCGTATACACTGGAACCCGGCCTGAACGAGGTTACGGCAACGGTCTCGGATTTGGCTGGCTGGGAACAGACGGTAGAATATAGTTTTGGCGTTATTGCTACATTCGACAGCCTGATTAATCTGACCAACGCCTTTGCCGATGAATCGACCGATCCTAATGCTGGTGTTCTTGCTGATCAGCTTACAAACACGTTACAGCAGGCCAAACAGGCAGCAAACGATCGTGAAGGAGCAAAAGCGCGTCAATTGCTTGCATCCTACGGTAATGACGTTCAAGCAGTTAGAGGAACCGTATTTACGGATGAGCAGGCAAGTGTGCTGATTAAGTGGGAGGAATGGCTCCATCAGACAACGCCACTAGCAAACGGTGCCCCTGGCACTCCGGTGTTATCTGATAATAATGGTTACGACACGGGGCTCAAAGACGGCGACTACACAATCACGATGAATCTATGGTGGGGTAATAACGGCAATCAGTTCAAACTGTATGAGAACGGTCAATTGATTAAAGAAATTTCTCTGGTCGATCAATCCCCGTCCGCCCAATCTGTTCAAGTTGATATTACTGGAAAGAAAAATGGCACCTATATCTATACTGGAGAATTGATCAATGCACTGGGTTCAACCATGAGTGTTCCACTAACAGTCATCGTCACGGATGCTTCCCCGGGGCAAGCCGTTCTGTCGAACGACAACTGGGACGGTGACGGCAACTATAATGTCACCATGAATCTGTGGTGGGGAACAAACGCAACCGAATACGAACTTTACGAAAATGGTGTATCGATTGACACACAATCGCTGCAATCTCATTCGCCTGGTACACAGTCTGCGGTTACCTCAATCTCTGGAAGAGTACCTGGAATCTACGAGTATGAAGCTGTACTTCGTAATTCTTCAGGGGAAACCAGATCACACAAATTAAATGTGACGGTACGAGAGTAGACTGAAATGTTGGAGCATTCCATTAACAAGAAGTGATTACAACTGAAGTAAGGTACGCATATAAAAGTGCTATTCCTCATTATTTTGAGGAGTAGCACTTTTTATATGCGCACAGTATGAAAGCGTTTGACTTATTTGAATATCAATCTATAATGATGAAAGGAAATTGGACTTGGACAGGATACAGACAGCCTGTCCGCTTGAATGTATATTCAGAGCAAGCTTCCATACGCAGGAGGCTTGCTGTTTCATTTTCAGAAGGAGAATAGGTTCCCATGACACTTAAAAAAAGAATATTTTTACTGTTCTTTCTCAGTGCGTTTATCCCCTTTATCAGTATATTTGCAATTTCTTATTATACGATCGACTCCATTTTCGCAAATAAGATCGATGATGGTATCCGTAGCAATTTACAGCAGGTGACATCCTCATTGGAGAATTCCATCACCAATCTGAATCATGTGACGCAACAATTATCTTACAGGGGTACTTTAGGCAAAAGAATGGATGAATTCTTGAATCCGTCCTCCGATATCTTCGAACTGATTGAGGCCAGGGACGAATTAAAAAACGAGTTAAGTGTTGTGACCTTCACCAATCCTAATATCGGATTGACCCTATATTACTTTCAAAAAGAAGGTACTACTCAGTTCGGCAACTTTCCGATTAAGGATCGTTTCTCTCCTGAGTCTCTGCCTGTGCTCTTCCAAACCTATGGCATTAAGTACTATGGCCCCCATATGAGTATGAACCGATTTGATGATCAACTCGTTCTGTCTGCTATGCGCAAAGTGCAATTATCCGAGAGGAACGACGTGTTCATTTACGTAGAATCAGGCTTTCGCCTCACTCAAGATATCTTGGGTTACAATCAATACAACGGCGCATTATCTCATCTCATCCTGGATGGTGAAGGCAACATTGTGTACAGCGAAATACCGGAAGCCATGAAGGTAGGGGAGAATTTCACCAGCTTAACGGTCGATCCTGCCAAGGACGGAATATCCCGCGGGTATCACTGGTTCAAGGAGGATTCCTCACAGAAATGGAGTGTCGTATCGGTCATTTCGCAGTCTCAATATCAACAGGAGAAAAACCAGTGGTTGCTTCAAATTTTGCTGGTCGCTTTATTTTTCCTCGGCTTTACCGTGTTTCTCGCTTGGCTCCTGTGGAAGATGGTGTACAAACCACTCGGTCTGTTCCATTCGGAGATCAATGGAATGTCCAAAAATCCACAAACAAAAGGGAGCCGAGCTCGCACTCAGATTCCCGAATTTGATTTTCTGTTGGGTGAATTTTCGAACATGCAGCATCAGATTGGTGACCTCTTCAAGGAAGTACAGCAGAAAGAGAAGATTCGTGCAGACCTGGAAGTGGAAAAGCTGCTCTATCAGATCAACCCGCACTTTCTGATGAATACGCTCGATACGGTGCACTGGCTGGCCGTCATGAACGGACAAGGGGAGATCGACAAGCTGGTGCAGTCATTGAACAAGTTGCTCTATTACAATCTAGGCAAATTAGGGCAAGTATCCACTATGGAAGAGGAGATCGATGCCCTAAGACAGTATCTAATTTTGCAGCAAATTCGCTATGACTTTGAATTTGACGTCCGCATTACTGCAGATGAACAAGTGCTTCAAATTCCTGTGCCCCGCTTTATTCTGCAACCTCTGGTTGAAAATTCGTTATATCATGGATTAAGTGACGAAGGTTTTATTCAGATTGAAGTGACATGCACTTCAACGTTGAACATTATGATACAAGATAATGGTGCAGGTATGACTGAGGAAACCATTCATAATCTGCTGAACAATCGTGAAGCTGAACAACAAAAAGTAGGGATGGGCATCGGACTTAATTACGTTCACCGCATGTTGAAAGCACAGTACGGGGACCAAGCACAACTGGTGATCGAGAGTGAATTGGGAACAGGGACAAGCATACTGCTCGTATTGCCTATTAAAGGAGAAGATATCTCGGCATGATTAAGGTATTGATTGTAGATGATGATAAGCTGGTACGCAAAGGTATTAGCTCTGCGATGCCATGGGACGAGTTCGACATGGAGGTTGTAGGAGAAGCAAGCAACGGGTTGAAAGCACTGGATTTTCTGAAAACCCAACCGGTCGATCTGATGCTAACGGATCTTGCGATGCCCGTCATGTCAGGGATCGAACTGATGCGAGCTGCAAGGCAGCTCTATCCTGAACTTCATATCGTCGTGTTAACACTGCATCAGGATTTCGATTATATCCAGGAAGCGCTAAGACTCGGAGCCATCGATTATATAGCCAAAGTGCAGCTGGAGAAAGAGCAATTCGAACATGTTCTGCAACGGATTCATACCCGAATTAACGGGTTGACAAGCACGATAAGAAAGATGCCTGCACAGAATGAAATCAATTTCCATTATCGAAATGTGTATGCTCTTATTTCACAAGATCGGAAATCAGAGCATACATGGCCAATGGAGCTAACTGCGCATGAAGATGAGATAAGATGGGAGGTTGAGCGTCATAGCTACATGTGGGCTACACCCCCGTCCGAAGAGAATCAACTGTTTCATCAATTGAAGGAATGCCTGCATCAAGTTCCCCAGTGTACGTTGTTGGTTTTGTCTGATGTACAAGAGCGAACATGGTCGCAAATCAAAAACTGGATTATGAATTATACAGAGACGTCTTTATTCTATGCATACAACCCCAATAACCAAGTCATTGCCGTTTCGATGAATGAGAAAGACACATGTTCAAATGAACCACAGGATGAGGACCTTGACCGGATTAAACAAAGTTGGTTCCAAACCCCATGGACCCACCACGACAGTTACTATAACCAACTCATTGACCAGTTTATATCCTTACGATTACATAAAGGTCAGTTGATGGGATTGCTGTACTCGATCTTAATGGAGTGGAACCGTATTTTTGCCCAAACTACGCTTGGAAGAATCTCGATGATCCATTCTTTCGAGTCTTGGTACGAGGTTGAAGAATGGATCAAACAGACTGCTGCAAGCATTCGAAAGGCTGATGAACAGACTTCGTACTCACAGGAAATCATCGATGCCGTGAAAAAAGCGGTGATGATCGTGCAGCAGGATTTGGAACAGGCCTATACAGCTTCAGGTCTCTCCCAACAACTCAATATCAGCCGAAGTTATTTCAGTCAATGTTTCAAAGATCTGATGGGGAAAACCTTTAATGAGTACTCCCGCTTCATCCGGGTGGAGAAATCCAAAGAGTACTTGCTCAATACGAATAATACGATTTTCTGGATTGCGGAGCGAGTGGGTTATACGGATGAAAAATATTTCAGCCGGATTTTCCGCGAACTGACAGGTCTTCTGCCAAGCGAATATCGGCAGCTAGGTAGAGGAAATAAATAGCCGACAGTCTCCTGTTTTAGGAGCTGCCGGCTTTTGTTTTTGATCGAGAAGAGGGGTAGATAGACAAATGTTAGTCAGTAGGTAGGGTAAATGATCACAAGTTAACCATACTTCATCATACGGACTGAAAACTGTAACCATTTCTCTATCCAAACGGACGTGTAATCCCTATCTCGATTGGCCTTCACTTCAATTTATAATGAAAGCGTAAACAAATATGTTGAACATCAGAATAAAGGGGAATCGAACTAGATGAGAACAAAATGGTCTATGAAAAGCAAACGGGTGACAAAGCGTCTGGCCGTGCTGTCCATGTCCGCCTTGATGGTTGCAGCCCTAGCGGCATGTGGAGGCACTTCCAATCCTCCTACTGCAGAGGAAGCAGGCAAATATGAGGTAACGCCTGGAGATCCGTTCAGTGCCTATAAAGACGAAATTACCGTAACCATGGGACGGGTAACCACAGCCAATCCAAAACTGCCGGCTGGTGATACCTATGAGAACAACGCATATACTCGGCTGGTCAAAGACACGTTTAACGCTCAGATTACAGATCAATTTGAAGCCAATGGTGAAGATTATAGTCGTCAAGTATCGCTTGCCATCGCATCCGGGGAATTGCCTGACATGATGCGTGTTGATTCCAAAGATGAACTGAAAGAACTGGTGGATAACGATCTGATTGAGGATCTGACCGCCATTTATGATCAATATGCCACGGATAATATCAAGCAAATGTACGATTCCTACGACGGCCGAGCATTAGACAATGCAACGATTGATGGACGTTTGATGGGACTTCCGGCGACTTCCCTGGATTCCGCACCAACGATGGTTTGGGTTCGTCAAGATTGGCTGGATCTGCTGGGGATTCAACTGGATGCAGACGGAGACGGTGCCCTTTCACTGGATGAAGTGGAGAAAACAGCGCTGGAATTCCTGAAAAGAGATCCTGGCCAATCCGGGAACCCGGTAGGTATTCCATTTGTGAACACGATGAATACAACAGATTATAATGGCTCTGCTTATACGATGCTGGGTGTGGCCTCAACCGAGGGAGCCTTCCCGCAATATTGGATGAATGGTGAAGATGGCAAAATCGTGTATGGTTCCACGACAGAAGAAACGAAGAAAATGCTGGGCACCATGGCGGATTGGTTCAAGAATGGCATCATTGACCCGCAATTTGGAACCCGCACGTTTGATGATATTACTGCACTCTACGCCAATGGCCAAAGCGGTATCGCCTTTGGACCGTGGCATATCCCTGACTGGGGACTGATCAGTGCAAAACAGATGGATAAAAATGCGAAATTTTCGGCTTATACGCTGGAGGATGCAAACGGCAAGGTCAACGTGGCGCATGCCAATCCATCCAATCAGTTTATCGTGGTGAGAAAAGGTTATGAGCACCCTGAACTGGCCGTTAAAATTGTAAACCTGTTCTACGATAAACTGGCCAATGATAAAAATGCCGCAACAACCATGCCGGAAGCTGCCAAGTATCAGGAGACCGGGGTAGACGGTTCAACGAGACCGTTCAATATCGAAGTCAATTCGGCTACATCGCTACTGGATGATTACTCTGACGTTGTTCGCGGGATTAAAGGAGAGATCAGCCTGGATGAGGTTCGCACAACCGAATCGAAGAACAATATCGGAAGCATCAAAACCTATTTGAGCGACATGGATACGGATGATGTGACTGCTTGGTCAAAATATCATTCACGGATCAACGGAGTGGGACTAATCGACAAACTGACACAAGAAAACAAATTTGTATGGATGACACCTGCTTTCTCTGGCACTACACCAAGCATGAAACAGACGTGGGCCAATCTGACAAAGTTGGAGCAGGAGTCGTTTATCAAAATCGTAACGGGTTCAGAACCGCTCGATTACTTCGATACATTCGTCAGCAATTGGAAGAAACAAGGTGGTGATCAAGTCATTCAGGAAATTGAAGACGAGATCGCATCGAAAAAATAAACATCCATGAACAGTAGCAGGGCTGCGATACGCAGCCTTTCTTCAGAAAAGGGGTTCATCCATGAAACAGGGGAATTGGAAAGCGCGAGGGCGGCTCGGCCCAGGTGCCATGTACCATATGATGATGCTTCCGGGCATTTTGTTTTTGCTTGTATTCAGCTATGTTCCTATGGTCGGCATCATTACGGCGTTTCAGGACTATATACCGGCCAAGGGCATGTTTGGCTCCGAATTTGTAGGCCTGAAGCATTTTATGTATATGTTCAAGCTTCCGGATATCGCGCAGGTCGTCAGCAATACGTTGGTGATTGCGATTGGCAAGATTCTGCTCGGAACGATGATGGCCATCATTTTTTCTGTTTTATTAAATGAAATTCGTATCAAATACGTTAAAAAATCCGTGCAGACGATTGTTTATCTGCCACACTTTCTATCCTGGGTTGTACTGGCATCCGTCGTTGTCAACATGTTCAGTTTGGATGGCATTGTGAATCAAATGATGGCGTTCTTTGGCCTCGAAAATATTAATTTCCTTGGCAGCAACACATGGTTCCAGCCACTGATTATTGGTACAGACGTATGGAAAGAGTTTGGTTACAGTTCTATCGTCTATCTGGCTGCCATTACGTCGATTGATCCTGGGTTGTATGAAGCAGCAGGAATGGATGGAGCAAGTTGGTGGAGAAAAGTGTGGCATATTACATTGCCAGGCATGCTGCCTATTATTCTGCTCATGGGCGTAATGAGCTTGACCAACATTTTGAGCGCCGGTTTCGATCAAGTCTATAATCTGTATAACCCGGTTGTCTATGAGTCGGGCGACATTCTGGATACCTATGTCTATCGGATCGGTCTCGTTGGGCGACAGTATAGCTTCGGTACAGCTGTTGGTTTGTTCAAGTCCGTCATCGGTATTGTTTTGCTCATGTCTGCCAACCAGTTGGCCAAAAAATATACGGACCGAAAAATATTCTAAGGAGGCCAAACCTGTGTCCTATTCTGCAAACTTAAAAGATCGAATTGGCCGGTTTGCCATCTATGCCATCGTCATCATGCTGGCATTGGTCTGCCTTCTTCCGTTATGGAATATCGTCGCCATTTCATTCAGTAGCAGCGAGGCAGTATCCGCGAATGCTGTAGGTCTCGTTCCAGTTAATTTCACAACAGCAGCGTATACCAAAATTATCGAAGATGCACAGTTCTGGCGCTCCTTTGGTATATCCGTTCTACGTGTTGCGCTAGCTCTTGTGCTTAACATGATTCTGATTATTTTAATGGCTTATCCGCTATCCAAATCAAAAAGAGATTTTAAAGGCAGAAACATTTATATGAATATCATGATTTTTGCCATGTTGTTCAGTGGAGGCATGATTCCCAGTTACCTGCTGATCAAAAACCTGGATATGCTGAATACGATCTGGGCACTTGTTTTGCCAGGCGCTGTCCCGATATTCAGTGTCATTCTCGTGATGAATTTCTTCTCCGCTGTACCTAAAGCGCTTGAAGAAGCAGCATTCATCGATGGGGCCAATCCGCTCCAGGTCTTGTTCAAAGTGTATGTTCCCGTATCCATTCCTGCACTGGCGACAGTCGCCTTATTCAGTATCGTGGGTACGTGGAATGACTTTTTCGGCGGGTTGATCTATATGACCAAAGTGAGTAATTATCCGCTAATGACCTATATTCAATCCCTTAACGTGAATATTGCTGATTTGCTTCAAGCTGGCACCAATTCCAGCGAACTCAGTAACCTGACTGAAATATCGAACAAAAACCTGAATGCAGCCAAAATCGTAGTTGCTGTTATCCCGCTATTGCTGATTTATCCCTTGCTTCAAAAATACTTTGTGACTGGTATTGTCGTAGGATCGGTCAAAGAATAACCTTAGAGAGGTTGAATGGAACATGGAAAATAAAAAATGGTGGAAAGAAACCGTTGTATATCAGATATATCCACGCAGCTTTCAAGATCGTAATGGTGATGGAATTGGCGACTTGGAGGGCATTGTATCCCGATTGGATTATTTGCAGCAACTCGGCATCGGTGCGATCTGGTTATCACCTGTCTGCAAGTCTCCTCAAGATGATTACGGATATGATATCTCAGATTATCAGGACATCGATCCGATGTTTGGGTCTTTGGAAGATATGGAACAGTTAATTCTGGAAGCCAAGAAACGAGACATTCGAATCATCATGGATTTGGTGTTGAACCACACTTCGGATGAACACCCCTGGTTTCTAGAAGCCAAAAAAGGCAAAGACAATCCGTACCATGACTACTACGTCTGGAGAGATGGCGTGGAAGGAACACCTCCGAACGACTTGGGTTCCACCTTTGGTGGTTCAGCCTGGGAATGGGTGCCTGAGATCGGGCAATATTATTTGCATCTATTTTCCGTAAAACAGCCCGATCTCAACTGGGAAAACCCCAAAGTCCGGCAGGAGATATATAACATGATTAATTGGTGGATCGACAAGGGTGTGGGTGGTTTTCGCCTTGACGTGATCGACTTAATCGGTAAAGAACCGGATTTGAAGATTACGGGAAACGGACCTAATTTGCATAAATATATCAGGGAACTGAGCAAGGAGACGTTTCAAAAAGCGGAAGACCTGCTAACCGTTGGAGAAACATGGGGCGCCACTCCGGAAATCGCCAAACTGTACAGCAATCCAGACGGCAGTGAGTTTTCAATGGTCTTCCAATTTGAACACATCAGCTTGGATGAACAAGAAGGCAAAGGAAAGTGGGATCTTAAACCTTTGGATGTGATGGCATTAAAAAAAGTGCTGTCCAAGTGGCAGACGGAGCTCAAGGGTGATGCCTGGAACAGTCTATTCTGGAACAACCATGACTTGCCACGTATCGTATCTCGTTGGGGAAATGATGGAGAATTCAGAGTTGAATCGGCTAAAATGTTGGCTACCCTTCTTCATGGCATGCAAGGTACGCCTTACATATATCAGGGTGAAGAATTGGGTATGACGAATGTTCAATATGCGATCGAGGATTATCGGGATATTGAATTGCTCAACTTTTATAAGGAAAGAATGGGGAAAGGTTATCCTGAACAAAGTGTGATGGAGTCGATCTACGCCAAGGGACGTGATAATGCACGCACACCTATGCAATGGGATACTTCCGATAACTCGGGTTTTACACAAGGGGAACCTTGGATTAAGGTGAATCCAAATTATAAGCAGATCCATGCCGAGGAAAGTTTGAATAACCCTGAATCCATATTCCATTATTACCGGAAGTTAATCCAACTCAGAAAAGATCATGAAGTCATTGTATATGGTGATTATGAGCTCATCTTTCCAGAGAACCCAGACGTGTTTGCATATACCCGAACGTTAAATGGTACGACAATTCTTGTGGTATGCAATTTCCAAGGATATACGACTGAACTTCCGCTTCAGGAGCAATTAACAGGGTCCTATCAGCTTTTGATAGCTAACTATACAGGTGAACTCTCGGAGAGCGAATTACGTCCATATGAAGCAAGAATGTACCTTATCAAGGCTTAGAAACATAATACTATAAATAAAGTCTATATAATCCGCGAAAAACAGACACACGTTAACGGAGAGGCAGAACCAATCTGGAGAAGCGAAGCGCTCGCCTTTATCACCGGATTTTTCCCTTGAAAAAGGGGAATCAAAAAATCTGGGGATAACAGCGATCGGAAGATGGTACTGTTCTCGTAGTGGCCTGTGTGATTGATTCGTGCGGTTTATAAAGTGGTCGAGAAAGAAGGATTGTATTCAATGAAAAGAGTATGGTGGAAAGAAGCAGTAGCTTATCAAATCTATCCGAGAAGTTTTATGGATTCCAACGGAGATGGGGTTGGTGACATCAAGGGGATCATATCTAAACTGGATTATATTCAAGATCTCGGTATTGATCTGATATGGATCTGTCCGATGTATAAGTCACCTAACGACGATAATGGTTATGACATCAGTGATTACTGTTCCATTATGGATGAATTCGGCACGATGGCGGACTTTGATCAATTACTGCATGAAGTGCATCACCGCGGCATGAAACTCATCATGGACTTGGTGATCAATCATACAAGTGACGAACACCCGTGGTTTATTGAATCCAGAGCTTCGCTGGATAATCCCAAACGAGATTGGTACATCTGGAGAGATGGGAAGAATGGAGACGAACCAAATAACTGGGAGAGCATCTTTGGCGCTTCTGCATGGGAATATGATGAAGCTTCCGGACAGTACTATCTCCATCTGTTCTCCAAGAAACAACCAGACTTGAATTGGGCAAATCAGGAAGTTCGGAAATCCATATATGAAATGATGAATTGGTGGCTGGATAAAGGGATTGATGGTTTCCGTGTGGATGCAATCAGCCATATTCACAAAGAAGAGGGCCTCTTGGATATGCCAATCCGAGAAGGCGTCAAATACATCTCTTCTTTTGAAAAGCATATGAATGTGAAGGGAATCCAGAGTTATCTGCAAGAAATGAAAGAGAACACATTATCCAGATATGACGTCGTGACTGTTGGGGAAGCAAATGGAGTTAAGGTAGAGGACCAAGAAGATCTGCTGGATTGGATCTGTGAAGTCAGAGGGAAATTTAATATGGTCTTTCAATTCGAACACCTGGACCTTTGGAAAAACAGTACAGACAGGCAACTGGATGTTCCCAAACTGAAAAACGTCTTGACCAAGTGGCAAAAATCACTGGAAGACGTCGGCTGGAATGCTTTATTTATTGAAAATCACGATCAGCCTCGCAAAGTTTCATCTTGGGGAAATGATACGGAGTATTGGTATGAAAGTGCCACAGCACTTGGAGCCATGTACTTTTTCATGCAAGGAACCCCTTTCATATATCAGGGGCAAGAGATAGGCATGACAAACGTGGCTTTCCCTTCGATAGAGGATTATAACGACATAGCCGATCGGAATTTATATCAGATCAAACGCGATGAGGGGATGTCGCATGAGGAGATCATGAACATCATCTGGGCTTCGAGTCGCGATAATTCCAGAACGCCGATGCAATGGTCTTCGGCCAAAGAGGCCGGGTTTACCAGCGGTACGCCATGGCTAAAAGTGAATGACAATTACGTCCATATTAATGTAGAGAAACAACTCCAGGAACCAGGTTCCATCCTTCACTTTTATAAACAAATGATTCAGCTGCGAAAAGAGCACGATACGTTGACTTATGGTATTTATGAGCTTCATATGCCGGATCATCCGAGTGTATATGCATATACACGTACACTGGCAGATCAACAGGTGCTGGTAGTAATCAATCTTTCTGAACACATGGTGGAGCTTGAGGAAGATGAGCTTGGCCTCAACTTCTCAGAGATCTGGCTTACCAACTATGAGAATGGCTTGCTGCCACTGGTGTTGCGACCGTTTGAAACTATTGTTGGATTAAGCATTAAAGTTTAAGTAGGATACGTAAAAAGGCGCCTATATCATGGTTTGAATGATATAGGCGCCTTTTATTGTTGTGTAATCCCATGAAAATCAACTGCGAATATTCGTTTTATTGATGGAGAACATCCGCGTATTCGGAAATACGTTCGAAACGTCCCTTGGCAAACGGACATAGAGGTAAAATCTTAATACCGTTTTCCCGCGCGTATTCCACCATCGCTTTGATAAGTTCATCGCCAAGCCCTTGTCCTCGGTAAGCATTTTCCACCAAAGTGTGATCAATGATGTATAGCTCTGGACTCGAGATTACATAGGTCATCACCGCAGCAATGTCACCGTTATCTTGAATAAGGAATCTTTTATTGGCAGGTTCATGTTCTACGTTATGCATGTTCATCCTCTTTCTTTGTTGAATATTCACCGTCCAGAAGCTTATACGTCAATGCTCCGCTTGGACATGTGTCAATATGCCGGGCAATGGCCTCCGAAGTGTCACCATCAGGATCAACCCAAGGACGCTTGCTTAAATCAAAAACAGCAGGGAGGCCCTTTACGCAAATACCGGAATGAATGCAGACTTCCGAATTAAACATAACCTCGATATCTTTACCGTAGTATAATTTCTCTTTAACCATAATGCATTCACATCTTTCACTGTTGAGTTTGAGTTTGTTTACAGATCGATATCCCAAGCATCCATGGTAATCCATGTCTGTCAGGCTACTTAATGTCCGAATTATAAATGAGGAATCGTTAATAAGTCAACGTGACATAGGACAAGAACACGGTCATTCTATGTGCTGATCAGAACCCTGAGTCCTCCGAAAAATTAACGCTCCAAGAAAGTTACGTTTCCGGCGGCGATTCTAAATTGTCATCTAACAACACCCTTAATGAGATTGGGAAATTATTTAGTGACTTCGATCTGAAATTGATCGGAATATGATTTGAGGTTGCCTGCAAGACCAGCGAGTTCCCCGGAGATGTTCGACAGTTCGCTTGCCGATCGCTGCTGCTCCACAGCACTAGCCGTGACTTCTTCGGCCATGGCTGAAGTTTCCTCGGTTGCGGAAGCAATATAACTGAGATTCTGTTCCAACTCCTGACGAATAGAGTGCATATCCATCGTCCGGCTGTCCAAACTCTGAGCCAACTCATGCACTTCGGTCGATAAGCGGCTAACCTGTCCAAATGCCTGGAGACAATCAGCGATTTGTTTCTCCTGTTCCTTAACAGCTACCATATTCGCATCAAAATGACTGCCCATCCGATGTATCTCTTGAACAAATGAACCCAGGATCTCATCAATCTCCTGGATCGAACGTTCGGATTGTTGAGCGAGCTGTCCCATTTCCCCAGCAACGACTGCAAAGCCTTTACCCGCTTCTCCAGCCCGGGCTGCTTCAATTGAAGCATTCAGGGATAGTATTTGAGTTTGTTTTAAAATGTTGTGAATCTGACCGCTAATAGAGGAAGCGAGTTCGGATTGAGTCGTCAGAGACCTGGAAATATCCTGTTGATGCTCAACACGCTTGGCATTCTCTCGGCCCTTCTCAAGCAGAACCTCATGTTCACGTGTAACTTGTACTTGAACAGAAGATAGCTGCTCTGAAGTATAAGTAAACTGTTTCACATATGAACCTACTTCATCCATTATTTTGCCGAGATTATCTGAATGCTGGACGGAGTGTTCTGTCTCTTCAGCCTGTTTCATTGAACCTATGGCAATCTCCTCAATTGCTCTGGAAAGTTCTTCGCTCTGACGTTGGTTTGTCTGAGCGGTTTCCGAAATATCTTTTGATGACTGCTGTAACGTATTTGATCCTTGCTGTATTCCCATCAGAATGTTCGTCAATTGGGCAACCATGATGTTAATCAAATCACTAATGTCACCGAGTTGATCATTGGACATATGTGTGGATACGACTGTAAGATTCCCATCAGCAACCTGCTCGAGACTTGACTTAATATCGCGTACTTGTCTAAGAATACCTCGTACTACGAATAACATCATGACCAAAGAAAGAATCAGTACAACCACAAAAATCGGGATTATGGTCCGATAAGCATTATTCACAGATGTCGCGGAGACTTGACTCACTGCTTCAGCAGAAATATCAATGCCCAGATATCCAATGACAGTACCTTGCGAATCCTTGATTGGTGTAAAGGAGGACAATAGCTGTCCCCAGGTTGGATCATCTACAATGCCTGTTGTGACGACTTCACCGCGTAACAAGCGTTCCTGAATCTGGGGATTGAATTCCATTGCAGTGCCGTAAGGACTGTACTCTGTATCATTCCAATCCGCTCCATCCACGGTGTAGATCCACCCGTCCGAAGTTTTGTTATACATATAAACATACAAGGCTCCCGATTGAAGCCTAACTTTAACGAGTTCGTCCCTAAGACTTTTATATTCGTTGCTCTCCTCTGAAGCAGTAGAAGATAATGTCTTAATTAATTCCGACTCCTGACCTAGTTGAGAGGCGGTATTCACAGCCAGCTGCTGATTGTTATGCTGCATGGTCATTAATGATGCATTTTCACTGGAGTCGATGGTGGCCCATATGATTAGACCGCCCATGGCCAGTAGCGGAACCAGAATAATCAAATACAGTTTGAACCTTAAATCCATCTTTTTTTTGCGAGTCTGTCTCACGTTCGGTTCCCCCTTGGATGTAATAAAGTAAATATGGTTATTCGTATAACCCCATACTATTTATCGTAATATTGAAGGGGGAAATGAAGACTAACACTAAATTTGTATATACATATACGTAGATTATAAACTAACAGTATGCAAGGACACCTTGCCATTAACCAAAAAAAGGCTCCACCAGCTTTATGCCAGTGGAGCGCTTAATTTTTCTCTTAGAGATTCTGTTCAATATACAAACCTACTCACGGATGTTTATTGCAGAAACGGTCGATATAATCAGAACATTGCCCCGGCTCATCTTCCATTACGAAATGACCAGCTTTGGGAATGACATGTAGGCAGGCATGGGGAATATCCTGGACAAGCCTCTTTGCGTACATAAGGGGCTGCCATTCGTCTTCTTCCCCCCATAAAATTTGAACGGGAACTTTCAGCTTGGGTAAATCTGTTCCATAGGATTCAGTATATTTTGCATTATAGTGAGCTACCTGATGGGAGAAAAAAGAGGCTTTGCCCAATGAACCTGCATGGGGTTCCAGATACGCATCAAGTGTATCGCCAGTCATAAGCTCTTTATTATACACTGCCATGGGTAATTGTTTCTTTAGCATGATATCAAAATCTGCACGGGGCATTTGTTCAACCTGTTCAAGCTGTTCTTCAATAATTTTCTTCCAGGTTGGTGAGGGCCACGAATCATAGCTGGGCATGTTGAGTAACGTAAGCGATTGTACACGCTCAGGCTGTTCCAAGGCTAGTTGGACTCCAACAATTCCACCTAGATCGTGGGCTGCGACATGTAACCGATCCATTCCGAGTACGTCTAAAAGCTGACTAAACAGCGTATATTGTGCTGCCACAGAAGTATCTGCTTCGAGTGGTCTTTCGGATGCTCCATATCCCAGAAGGTCATGAACATAGACTTTATATCCTTTTTGAACCAGAGAGGGTATTACTTTTCTCCATTCATAGCTATAAGACGGTGTTCCATGAAGGAGCCATATAGGAGAGCCTTCTCCGTATTGCTCATAAGCAATTCGATATCCATTAATCAAGATGGATGACGTTGCTACTGTTTGCATAGTGATTACTCCCTTCCATAAACAATTGAGATTAAAAATGAAATGGGCTCTTAATGAGCTACATTGAATATAAACGATTGCTTTCCATTAGTGAAATTGATAGTTTATATGTAAACGATCAGTTTTAATGAAGTTAAAAAGAAGGGAGCCAATGATGGAAATACGTCATTTGGTCACATTTATTACAATTGTGGAACACGAGGGATTTACCAAAGCTGCTGAGCATCTAGGATACGCGCAATCTACAATTACATTGCATATTAAGGCGTTGGAAGAGGAGATTAACTACCCTTTATTTGATCGGATTGGTAAGCGGGTTATTTTAACGGAGACCGGAAAAAAATTGTTGCCACATGCACAGAAAATGCTTGAGCTGTATCATATGATTAAGGAAGTGACTGCTGCACAAGGGGAATTAACAGGTAATATCGTGATCAGTATTGGGGAAACGTTGTTGATCTATCGTTTTCCACCTATTATTGAAGAGTTCAAAAAATTGCATCCTCATGTCAATATCGAGTGGCACCAATTAGATTCCGTACATTATAAAGAGAATTTGATGCAAGGTAAAAGTGATATTTCCTTCATGTTGGGGACAGAGGTGCATGATCCCAATCTGTACAGTGAGAAATTGGCTGAGGAGCCCATGATGCTGTTGTACCCCAATTCATTTGAGCTACAACGCGACATCGTACGAAGCAATTTACTTTTTACCGAAAGAGGTTGCGGTTATCGCACATTATTTGAACAATGCATTGAAGAGTATCAGATTGGGATTACTTCCAATATTGAATTCTGGAGTATTGAAGCTGTGAAACAGTCGATATTGAGCGGTATGGGTATATCCTTGTTACCTCGAATTACGGTAGAGAAGGAGCTGAAGGAGGAAAAACTTTCAGGTCAGCAGTACAAACAAAATCTAGCTACACAGTTGCTGTATCCCAAAAACAAGTGGATCTCTCCCCAAGTAGAAGCATTTATTGAGATCGTTAGAAAGCATGCCTCCCTATGGTAGCTCATTTCAACTGTCCTTAACGCCTACCACTGAACCGTTGGATTGCTTCCTCGGTCACCGGCGTGAAGAGATTAACCAGATTACCGTCAGGATCGCGAAACAGCACAGCACGATTCCCCCACGGCATTGTGGTAGGTTCCTTTACCCACTCATCGACAAACGGCTTCAAGCGCTCGTATTCGGCATCGACATCGTGGACGTGGAACTCAATAATGACAGTACGATTGTTGGCCGCCACAGCGGAACCAGCGCCAAACAGTTGCACCGTCTGGGAGTGGCCGATCGCTAGAGTGCACGATGGCATAACGAGTTCGGCAAAGACAGGTGCAGGGCGTTCCGCCGAAACACCCGTAATTTTCTCATAGAACTCGACAAGACGATCCACGTCATCAGTAATGATACGCACAGAAGCAAAATTCACGAGATATCATCCTTCCTATAATAAGTAATACATTTTGGATCAAAAACACTTCGCATTTACTTTTACTCCTTTACAATTGCTTACTCCAACTATACAAATACACTACTGACAACAGTATGTCAGTAGTGTTTTACGAAGAAACCACCGTCCACTAGCCATCATTCTATAGAACGTATTAGAGTTTCAAAGTGAGGGTAAGTGCTAAAAATCGATTGTACTTGGTGGTAAACAGTGTTACTCTAAAAGTCTGTGTTCGACAATATATTTAATATTAGCCACCAATTTAGTTGTAAAGAAAGGTAACACTATGATAAAAGTTGAAAACCTATCCTTCTCATTTCCACAAAAGGAACTATATAAAAACATTTCATTTACGTTTGAAGAGGCACAACATTGTGCTTTTATCGGAACAAGCGGAAGTGGAAAAAGTACATTGATCGATATCCTGATGGATCCGGAACGATATTTGTTCGAGGGCAAGTTAGAGATAGACCCCGATTGCAGAATCGGGTATGTGAGTCAGTTTTTGCAAGTAGACAGAACAAAAGAAATGACCGTTTTTGAATATATCGCAGAAGAATTCATCAAGATACAAGATGAAATTACAGCCATTTATGCGGAGATGGCCACCACATCGGATATGGATTCCCTGATGGAAAAGCTTCAATTGGCTTTGGATGCCTTCGAAGCGATGGATGGAGACAATTTCGAAAAAAACATCAATAAACAGTTAAACCTTGCCAACCTCATGAAGCTCAAAGAGCTTAGTATATCCGCTATAAGCGGTGGGGAATTCAAACTTATTCAAGTGATGAAGGAAATGCTGAATCGTCCAGACTTCATGATAATGGACGAACCTGATGTATTTTTAGACTTTGAAAACCTGAACGCGCTTAAAAAATTGATTAACACACACAAGGGAATGTTGCTGGTCGTTACGCACAACCGATATCTGTTGAACCATTGTTTCAACAAAATCATACACCTAGAAAACACAGAGCTCCAAGAGTTTGACGGGCGATATATCGATTATAACTTCTCACTGCTTCAGTCTAAGATCGAACTGCAAGAAATCGCAGTTGCTGAAGCTGAAGAAATTGAGAGATATGATCACATCATCGACAATCTTAGAGAGATCGCCACGTATAATTCGGAAGCCTCCAGAGGAAGAGCGTTAAAAGCCAGAGTCAAGTTTCAAGAGAGATTGGAAGCACGTCGAATAAAAGAGCCATTTGTCGATATCAAACAGCCGAATATCCGTTTTGGGATCAATAAGGAAATGGAAGATACCGTTGTGGTTAACGTCAATAACTATAACGTTTCCTTTGACGAGTTGCTTTTGGAAAATGTGAACTTTGAGATCAAATCAACAGATAAAGTAGCCCTGATCGGTCCTAACGGTACCGGGAAAACGACTTTACTCCGAGAAATCTTTAAAAACAATCAGGATTCCATTGAAATCAATGCTGATGTTAAGGTGGCCTATTTATCTCAGGTTCAAGGCGAAATGTTAAAAGATTCGAATACCATCCTAAATGAATTCATTGATTCCGGCTTTCAAACGTATGATGAAATTAGATCATATCTTCCAAACTATGGCTTTGAAGGAGAAATCCTTGATCAAAAGATTGAATCTTTATCTGGTGGAGAAAAAAATATGCTTCAACTGGCTAAAGTTTCTGCCAGTCAAGCCAACGTATTGCTCCTGGATGAACCGACAAGCCATCTGGACATCTATACACAAATCGCATTGGAGAAAGCCATTGAAGACTACAAAGGTGCGATTATCATGATTTCTCATGATTTCTATTCGGTTGTAAATGGTATGGATTATGTTTTAATTATCGAGGACAAAACGATTAGTAAAATGAGTATAGAAGAATTTAGACAGATGATTTATGCGAGTCATTTTAATGAAAACTATCTAGAAAATGAACAAAAGAAAAAGTCTGTTGAAATGAAAATTGAATTGGCTTTAAAAGATACTAATTTTGAACTTGCAAAGAGTTTGGTTGATGAGCTAGAAAAGCTGATTAAGTTGCTTTAGACAAGGTAAATATTCCATAAATCTAAATCCCCCTGTATGTGGATTAATCCGCATACAGGGGGATTTACTTCTAGAAACAGCTAAACGAGCTGATTCGCTGCAGATCAATGCCGGTGTATAGCCAGAAGAAGCCATTCCAACGGAAGCCAGCCACCGAATTTCTACCTACAAATACCGGGTACATCCAGAAGCCGGGACCACGATCCGGCCAAATATATGTGTAACGAAACAGGCAGCCGGATATGGCTCTTGGATCTACCGCATATAACGAAGCGGGTTGCTGTGGAATGAATGATGGTGGCGGCCCTGTAGGTGCCTGCACGCCTTGTGGTCCGCCGCCTCCACCCCCGGGGAACGATGGCGGACCAGGAAATCCGCCTGGTCCGCCGGGTCCTCCTGGTCCTCCGGGACCCCCTGGTCCTCCGGGACCCCCAGGGCCACCGAACCCTCCACCAGGTCCAAAAGGAGGTAAAAATGTCATATCACATCACTCCTGTTCATTAGTCTAATGTATTGTATGTAGGCAAATGAGAAGGGGAATGGGTGGAAGCCTATAGAAGGCCGCTAATTTGGTCATAGCCTTGTCAGCTAGATAGTAAAAAAGACAACAGAATTTGCCCAAAAGATATTATGTTTTATTAAATCCAACAAGGAAAAGCAAGCGTACCACGTCCTGATTGTACATTGGATACATTTTCACCGTTTATAAATTGGATAAAGACAGAAAGAGACCGCACTATAATAGTTACGGTCTCTTTCTACTTATTTTAAGTATGTTTTTTTATGAAGTGAAGTAATGTTTGTCCTAATGTAGTTAGAATTACGCCCTTACCTTCACATTTTGGACAAGGCACCATTTGGTCCTCCTCATTAACTTGCTTTTCGCCATTACAATGAGGACAAGAAAGTTCTAAATCATCTGTTGATATAACGACCGACACCTTTTAGCACCATCCTGTCATTTAGATTTAATGTGGTGTAAATTCAATTCGCTTTTTTTATAGTAGCTAATGTAGGATTTTTTTCAATATGTGCTGATATAACATGGGTGTAAATATGTTGCAGAAAAATGTCGAATAAAGTGATTGCTAACTAATTTATTGTGTGATATTATGATCCAGTAAACGTTTACATCGATAACGAATTGAATATTAGCAGTGTTTGGCTGTTACTGGTAAAGCAGGCATGACCAAAATGATTTTGCATTTTCCTTATGTGAGTAGGGGAAGGCATATCGTTTTGGTCTTTTTTATATCCAAATTCAGAAATGAGGCAAAGGTATGGATTATCGCAAGTTGGGACAAGAGATTACGGAATTGGTTGGAAAGAAGGATAACATCGCTCGGCTTACGCACTGCGCAACCCGACTTCGGTTCGAACTGCACGACATCTCCAAAGCGGAGACAGAAAAACTCAAAGCACTTCCAGGTGTCATTACCGTTGTGAACAATGGTGGACAATACCAGGTCGTTGTGGGCAATGAGGTGCAGCAGGTCTATCGAGTTATCACTCAGCAGATGGGTTCGGCTACCCGAATTGCGGAATCCAAATCGGATTCTGGCAAAAATAACGGACCAAAGCAAAAACAGAGCTGGATCTCCAGATTCATCAGCGTGATCTCAACAACATTTACTCCGGTAATTCCGGCAATCATTGGCGCGGGTATGATCAAAGCGATATTAGCCGTACTTGTGCTGACAGGCCTCGTAACGACGGAAAGCCAAAACTACTATATCCTTAATACCATTGCGGACGCGGCTTTTTATTTCATGCCAATTCTGCTGGCTTATGGAGCTTCCATTAAATTTGAAACTAGCCCCATTCTGGCGATGACAGTTGCCGGCGTGTTATTACATCCGGGATGGAGCGCCCTGATGGCGGAAGGAAAAGACGTGTTTTTCATCGGTGTGCCAGTTCGACTAACCGATTACGCGGGCTCCGTACTGCCGATTATTATCGTCGTTTGGCTCATGTCCTATATTGAACGTTTCGCGGATCGGGTATCGCCCTCAATGATCAAATTTTTCACGAAACCAATGATTGTACTATTGATTACAGCACCACTTGCATTGGTGGCGATTGGGCCTTTCGGAACGTACCTGAATGATCTGGTTGCGATGGGTGCAGAAGCGATCAATGCCAGAACCAGTTGGCTGATTCCGTTGTTAATGGGAACTTTGCAACCATTCCTGATCGTAACAGGTACCGCATGGGCGATGACACCGATTGCAACTAGCCAACTAACCAAAAATGGATATGAAATGATCAACGGTCCGGGAATGCTCGCGTCCAATATTGCTCAAGGTGGGGCCACCCTTGCTGTAGCATTAAAAACAAAAAACAAAAAACTGAAACAGCTCGCTGCTTCATCCGGTTTCACCGCCGTACTGGGCATCACGGAACCATCCTTGTATGGTGTAACGCTGAAACTGAAGAAACCCTTAATTGCCGCAATGATTGGTGGTGGTGTAGCAGGGATATATGCTGGTCTGACCGGATTAGTACGTTATGCCTTCGTTTCTCCTGGTCTTGCAGCGTTACCTGCCTTCATTGGAAGCAATCCGATGAACATCGTTCATGCCATTGTGACTTGTCTGATCGCTTTTATCGTTACCTTTGCTCTGACATGGATCATTGGTTTTGAAGATCCAGTGGACGATGAAGAAGAAGACAATTCCAACGTTAACGATGACAAGACGCTTTCTGGGCAGCCTGTTCAAGACAACACCCCAGACACTAAGTATGCTGCAAAAACAAATGCAAATGTACCACGCCAAAATGAATTACGCCCACTTACAATCGCCAGCCCGATGCAAGGGGAATTAGTCCATCTAGACCGTGTACCAGACGATGTCTTCTCTTTGGGATTACTGGGTAAGGGCGCTGCCATTATTCCTGCCAAAGGAGAACTGTATGCACCGATCGCAGGTGAAGTTACGGCTTTCATGGACTCCAAACATGCGGTCAAATTAAACGGTTATGATGGAGAAGAGGTGCTCATTCATATTGGAGTGGATACCGTCAACCTAAAGGGGAGACATTTTGACTCTTCCATTAAAGTAGGGGATCGCGTACAACGGGGGGACTTGTTGATCCGCTTTGATATCGATGCCATCAAGGCAGAAGGGTATGAAGTCATAACCCCGATCATTATCGCCAATTCGGATCGTTTCCCGGACATTAAGCTGGAGAAACAGAGTTCTGTGGAGGTTGGAGCGACCATTATCCACCTTTCGTAACAACCGTAATATGGTCCCGTCATATATCATGATCAATATTTAAAATGAAGGAGTGCTTGAGATGTTATATCAACACATCAAACCATTCCCCAATGAATTTCTGTGGGGAGGGTCTACCTCGGCCTATCAAGTGGAGGGAGCCTGGAACAAAGATGGCAAAGGCCTGTCCGTCATCGATATGTGTGATCATCCGGCTGGAACCGCCGATTTCACGGTTGCGAGCGATCACTATCACCGATTCAGAGAAGACGTGAAGCTTTTTGCAGAGCTGGGCCTCAAAGCATATCGTTTTTCAATTGCATGGACTCGAATCTTGCCTTCAGGCACAGGGGCTGTTAATGAGAAGGGACTCGATTTTTATCACCAATTAATTGACGAATTGCTGCTCCATGGTATTGAACCCATTGTGACCATGTACCATTTCGACTTACCCTACGAGCTTGAGAAAACCGGAGGGTGGAACAACCGGGGGACGATCGATGCCTTCGTCGAGTATGGGCGTATCTTGTTTGAACATTACGGGCATAAAGTGAAATATTGGTTGACCATTAATGAGCAAAATACGATGATTCTCCATCCAGGTGCTATTGGTACACCAAAAGGCGGACGTCTGCCTTCCAGTAAGGAACTGTATCAGCAAAATCATCACATGTTTGTAGCTCAAGGCAGAACGATGCGACTATTTCATGATATGCTCCCGCAAGGCAAGATTGGTCCTGCATTAAACATGACTTCCATGTACCAGGCAACCTCCAGACCAGCCGATGCAATCGCTGCTCATAACTGGGAGACGATTCGCGGATGGGGTTTTCTCGACTTATCGGTGTGGGGACAGTATAATCCATTATTCTGGAGTTATTTACAGGAACGCGGCATCGAGCCGGTTATTGAGCAGGGTGACATGGAAGATATCCGGTCTGGCCGCCCCGATCTGGTAGCAATCAACTACTACTCGACGGCAACCATTGCCGCCAGTATGGGCGATGCGTCGGATGTTACAGCTCGTGCAGGGGATCAGCAAATTATGCTTGGTGAGCAGGGAGTTTACCGGGCAACGGAGAATCCTTATACCGAAAAAACAAAATATGGCTGGGTCATCGACCCGGTTGGCCTAAGGCTGACATTGCGTAAGGTATGTGAACGATATGGTCTCCCTATTCTAATTACGGAAAATGGTATTGGAGCCCCGGATGTACTTGAGGCAGATAACACCATTAACGATACGTACCGGATTGATTTTATCGAGAAACATCTGGAACAGATCAGACTGGCTCTAACAGATGGAGTAGATGTGATTGGTTATTGCCCTTGGTCCGTTATTGACGTGGTAAGCACACATCAGGGGTATGGGAAACGTTATGGAATGATCTATGTAAACCGCGGTGAACAGGATCTGAAAGACTTGAAGCGTTTGAAGAAGAAAAGCTTCTCGTGGTATCAAGAGGTCATTAAACAGAATGGCAGATGTATCGGAAATTCGGATCAGGCGGTCACGAAAGAATAAAGGATCGTGATGAATGCATGAGAGTAATCAAAATATTAAATAACAGCTTGCTTCTGATCAAAGATGAACAGGGGCAAGAGATGATTGTCATGGGAAAAGGGTTGGCATTCAAAGGCAAAGTCGGCGAGCGGCTGGATGAAGAACACATCCAGAAACGATTCATTTTGCAAAATAATCCGTCTGCCCAGGCTTACGTACGAACCATCGAAAACATGCCAGAAAAACATGTGAATGTCATAAACAAACTGATTACCAATGCAAAAGAAAAGCTGTCTCTTGACGATCAAATCTTCTTCACGCTTATGGATCACTTGTCATTTGCCATTGAACGATGGAAAAAAGGTGTAGCATTACAGAATCGCATGTTATGGGAGATCCAGAGGTTTCATCCTGTCGAATTCGCACTGGGCCTTGAAGCCGTTCAGATGCTGAATCTAGAATTGGAGGTTGAACTGCCGGAAGAAGAAGCAGGGAATATCGCTTTTCATTTCGTGAATGCCCAAACACATGAGCAGAATATGGAGCGCACGATGCAATCCGTTAAGATGTTAAAAGATATTTTTAACCTGATTCAATACACCTTTGATATGCAATTGAACAAAAATTCCATCCATTATGTGAGACTTGTCACACATTTGCAATTCTTCATCCAGCGTTTACAAGAAGGGCGTCTGGGCAATTCGGCGAAAGATTTTATATTTCAGCACATGGTGAAGGAGCATCCGCTTGAATACAAATGCGCGGAGATGATTAAAACCTACGTGCAGAATATGCTGGATATCTCCATATCAAACGAGGAATTATTATATTTGATGATTCACATAGCTCGAATTGTGCAGGAGGATCAGGGTCACGAGGGACGATTATAAAACAAAGTTTATATTCCTGTTAGCAGACAGGAAAAAAGATACTTTCTAACGATGACCGTTTTCTCGTATTTTATCGGGAAACGGTCTTTTATTTTTGCACATATGTAGCGGCTTTTTGATATTCCACGCGAACGAACTCCAGCTTCCTAAACCCACATGAGATTACCAAGCGATAACATTTTATTATAATTATTGGAAATTTGTTATATGTAAGCGCTATCTAAAGAGCTATAATCTATTTATCTGGATGTTAATCCGTTCAGAAATACTTAGACCAAATCAAGAGGAGGAATTGTATGAAACGGTTAGGTCAATGGAATATAACGGCCTTGGTTCTTGTGCTGGTACTCGCCATGCTTCCATTTACGAATGTCTCACATGCTGCCAAGGCAGTTACGGAAGTGGAGGGAGGTCATTTGAGCACAAACTTTGAAGACGGTACGCTTCAGGGATGGACTCCACGTATAGGTAACGAAAGGCTGACAGTGACACAGCAGGAGGCACACGAAGGTCAGTCCAGTATGCTGGTCGCCAACCGTGAGCGTTCCTATCATGGACCGATGTTATCCATGAAGGATCTGCTTAAGCGTAACCAAGAGTACGAAATTGCGGCATATGTAAGACTTACCCAGGAGCCCACCACGGATCAAACACTACAGCTCACCACATATAAAAAAACAACTGCCGAAAGCTGGAACCCGATCGGTAGCGTGAAAATTGCCAAAGCAGAATGGAATACATGGCACAAGATCACCGGAAAATTTCAGTATAGCGATGATCCCACTGAATTGAATTTGTTCATCGAAACACCCTACATCTCTGAAGATAGCGTAGATACGTTATCGTTCTATGTGGATGATGTATCATTTACTCTGGCCGAGCAACTGGAGATTGAAGAAGGGATTCTGTCTCTGGAGGACCTGTATCAAGATGATTTCCCCATTGGTGCAGCGGTGTATCGCTGGCAGTTGGAAGGCGCATATGGACAACTGCTCACAAAGCACTTTAACAGCTTGACCGCAACCTATGAGATGAAACCGAAGTACATGTCTCCTTCCGAAGGTGTCTATGAGTTCGAGGCAGCCGATCAATATGTTCAGTTCGCTGAGGAGCATGGTATGGGCGTACGCGCACATGCGTTGTTGTGGCATATTGATGCTGCAGAGTGGATGTTCAAGGATCCTCAGGGTAACCCTGCGAGTCGAGAATTACTGCTTGCCCGGATTCAGGATTATGTTGAAACCGTCATGACCCGATACAAAGGTAAGATCTATGCCTGGGATGTGGTAAACGAGGCGATTGCGGATAGCAATGGTGATGCCAACGGTTTACGTAAAAGTCCCTTTTATGAAATAATCGGTCCAGATTACATTGAGAAAACCTATGAATTCGCTCGTGCAGCCGATCCGGATGCCAAATTATATTACAACGAATACTTCACGGAAATCCCTGAGAAAAGAGAGCATATGTATCGATTGGTCAAACGACTGAAAGAGAAGGGGCTCATCGATGGTGTGGGTTTGCAATCCCACTATAACCTGGAATCCCCGCCCATCAAGGAAATTGAAAAAACGATCAACATGTTCGCCGAACTTGGATTGGATATTCAGATCACGGAACTGGATGTGGATAGCGGAATTCCATTTGGTGAAGAGATGTCAGATGAAGTTGCGGTAAAGCAGGCGTATCGATATAAGGAACTGTTGGATCTGTACCAAAAACACAAAGACCACATTTCTTCAGTTACCTTATGGGGACTCCAAGATGAGAAGTCTTACAACAACCAGGCTATGCTGTTTGATTCAGCCCTGAAGGCCAAAAAAGCATACTGGGGACTTGTGGATGAATCCAGCTTGCCTGTGTTGACACAGAGAGCCGTCTCACTTTCGGGTAAACCGGATATCAAAAAACAGTCACAAGATCCGCTCTGGAACAAAGCGGTGTCTACTCCACTGAAGGGTGACTCTTCGGGATCAGCCAGTTTCCGCACCTTATGGGATCATAGTAACCTGTATATCCTCGTGGATGTTCAGGATGCGAAGGCAGATGTGAATGACAAAGTAGATATCTTTGTTGATCTCAATAATGGCAAGACCACTTCATATGAAGTAGATGACCGACATGTAATCATTAAGCGGTCGGGCAAAGCTGAGGGCGTGGAGCAGCGTTCATATCGTGTACGCGAGACCAAAACCGGATATCAGGTTGAATTGTCCATTCCGTGGGGTGGTATCCAAGTCGGATCAGAATATGAAGCCGGATTGGATATCCGTGTGACTGATGGCGGTATAAGTGGGACACAACCTTATAATCCACTGTACTGGAATGATCGAACACAATCTCAGGAACAGGATACAAGCAAATACGGCGTGATTCAGCTTGCCCCTATGCCCAAATCTGCACAAGCTGTACAAGGGATTGTTCAGATTGATGGGAAGAAAGACACATCATGGAATAAGGTTGCACCGTTTGAAGTAAACCGGTTGAACCAAAGCGAAGGTGCAGAGGCAGTGGCTCGCGCAATGTGGTCAGGTGAATATCTATACCTGCTGATCGACGTCACTGATCCAAACATCATCACAGATAGCATCAACCCATGGGATCAGGATTCGGTTGAGATTTTCCTGGACGAGAATCACCAGCGCACACCGTATTTTCAATATGATGATGCCCAGTTCAGAATCAGTGCAGACAATGTAGGAACCTTTGCAGGCGGTGCCTCACCCGGACGCCTTGTAAGTGCTGTGAAGAAAACGAATAAAGGATACCTCGTAGAAGCCAGAATTCATTTACAATCATTGACGCCCAAAACAGGAAATGTTCTCGGCTTCGAGCTTCAAATTAACGACAACCAGGGCGGAGGTAAGCAGAGCGTAGCTAAATGGAATGATACGACCAATGAGAGCTGGAGAAACACTTCCCAGTACGGAATACTCACTTTTGTGGGAAAGAACAAACTCGGGCATTAAACCATCGGCAGTAGTTGCAAGAATAGAAACCATCATAACAGTGGCTAAAACTCAACCATTGTTGTGATGGTTTTCATCGTTTACATACGTCACTCAAGCTGATGAGGGCGATACAATCTGCCTTGACTATATTTAACAGCCCTTGATATACTAAATAGATGTTATTTTTTCTTTTATGCGGATAAGAAAGTAATCAACTACATACAACCGTTTGCGAGGGAGCCTTAACCGGCTGAGAGGGTGTTAAACCGACCTTACCTGATTTGGATAATGCCAACGTAGGGATGCAACGATGAAACGCTGTACTTGGGTAGCTCATGCGAACCCCCTTGTTTTAGTGTATTTGTCTGCGAAACATCCTATGGATGTTTCGTTTTTTTGTTTTTAAATACGTACATTATGAATTGGAGGAACATATGTTGACTATTTCAGAGAGACTATATCAGGCCGCACAGCCCGTGTGGAAGGAATGTCTCGAGCATCCCTTTGTTAAAGGAATCGGAGATGGTACCTTACCGGTTGAACAATTTCGTTATTATTTGCTACAAGACTACTTGTACCTGTTCGATTATGCCCGCGTATTTGCACTAGGTATTGTCAAGTCGCACGACCCCAAATTGATGCAGTTTTTTAGTGAAAACGTAGATAACATCCTGAATGGTGAAATGAAAATTCATCGTTCTTATATGGAGCGATTAGGAATTACAGAGGATCATGTTTTCCAGGTAAAACCTGCCCTGAAAAATGCAGCCTATACTAACTATATGCTCTCTGTTTCCCATGCGGGTGGCATAGCAGAAGTACTTGTATCCATTCTGGCCTGCTCATGGAGCTATGCAGAGATTGGTCAAGTCCTTGCCCAAAAGCCAGGTGCAGCTGAGCATCCTTTTTACGGAGAGTGGATCACAGGATATGCTTCCTCTGAATACAACAGCAACAATCAATCCCTAGTGACGTTAACTGATAAGCTATTAGAAGGCTGTAGCGAGGGAACGTACCAACGGATGGAAGATATTTTCGTGATGTGCAGTCGCTTTGAACTTGATTTTTGGGAGATGTCATGGAGGCTGGAGCCTTAAGTTCACTGTAGTCAATTAAAGTTGAGAGCAGCGTCCATAAAACAGTCTCAGGATGGAAATTAAGTAAAGGAACGCTTGTATAAGCGTGTTTCGTGATGATACCGAAAAAAGGGCGGAGTGTATCCGCCTTTTATTATTGTTGAAATTCTTGACATAGGAACATTTTGTTCTCTGAAGTCTCTGGCTAAAATCAAAAAGGGTGTCAGGACGGAATGTTCATAGCAGTCTGAATGTTTTTCAGATCGAGCTGAATTTGCTCTGCAATATGGTAAGGGTGGTATAAGCCATGCTGCACCATGTAATTTGATATCTTTTCATGAGAGTCTATCGCTTCATCGAGCTGTTTCATCAAAATTTGTTTGATTTCGGGGGTGGCACATTCGGTCACAGCCATGGCGTAGTTTCTGACACTGCTCTTGGCGTTCATCAAAAAATCCATTGCGATTACGTCATCGGTCAACGTATTAAGACCAGTCATATGTTCTAATATTGGGTTCATTTTTTATCTCCTATACAGTCGCTTTAGACAGCACTTCACCGAGCTCCTGAAGTTGCTGTTGTGATAATATCGCATCTTGTTGCAAAATTTGCTTGAGCTCCGGGTCGGTTACCAGAGCTTGCATGGTCTTGGATTTAGTCATACAAACCGTCTTGAACGCAGCTATTTCATGCACCTCGAGCATCTCATGCAAAGCGTAAGTGGAATCCATTCAGATTGTCCTCCCATGTATCTATTCATATTTAAGGCTTTAAGATGACTTTAATGCAATCGTCCGTTTTTGTATCGAACACTTCATAGCCCCGTTTGGCCTCGCTGAGCGGAATGACGTGCGTAACAATGTCGCCAGGGTCCACTTTGCCAGACGTAACCAACTCGTACATGTATGGCATGTAGTGAATGACCGGAGCTTGTCCGGAACGGATATTCACGTTTCGCTGCATGATATCACCGAGCGGGAATCCGTTATAACGTCCGCCGTATACCCCAGTGACTTGAATGGTGCCACCTTTGCGAACAGCCTGAGATGCAATGATAAATGCGCTCATGGTGCCGCCTTGCAGTTTCATACCGCTGGCTAGAAATTCAAGATCGCTCATCTTGCCGTCCATTCCTACCGCATCAATGACAACATCGGCGCCGCCTTTGGTCATTTCCTTGAGAGTGTTCCCAATATTCTTATCCTGTTCGAAGTTTACTATTTCCACATGGTTTGTTCGCTTCGCATGCTTTAAGCGGTAATCGACATAGTCGACGGCTATGACCCGCTTAGCTCCTTTCAGCCAGCAGAACTTCTGGGCCAGGAGTCCGACCGGGCCGCAGCCGAGCACAATGACCGTATCTCCATTTTTAACGCCGGCGTTATCTACGCTCCAGAATGCCGTCGTCATGGCATCGGCGATCAAGCTTAGCTTTTCGTCCGGTTGTTCGCAGTTTTCAGGGATCTTAAAGTGGGTAAAATTAGCAAATGGGACCCGTAAATACTCCGCTTGCCCGCCGGGATATCCACCGGTCGTTCCAGAGTAGCCGAAATATGCGCCCATATCCCCGTGCTCGTTGGAATTGTCACATTGGCTTTCCAGCTGATTTTTGCAAAAAAAGCATTCTCCGCATGCGATGTTAAACGGGATGATTACGCGGTCGCCTTTTTTTACCTTGGTCACGCCAGGGCCCACTTCTTCTACGATCCCCATCGGCTCATGTCCGATGACATAGTTTTCCTGAAGGTTAGGGATCATCCCGTGAATAAGATGAAGGTCAGAACCGCAAATCGCGGTACTGGTGATCTTTACGATCATATCGTCCGGTTTCACAATCTTCGCATCCGGCACCTCTTTGACCACGACATTTTTAACCCCTTGATACGTTACCGCCTTCATGCTTTATGTCCTCCAATATGTTCATCTGGGGTCCGATCAAACATCCCTTTACGTGACGTATCACCCGGGAACAGATTCATCTGCCCGATCATCACCGTATTTTTCGCCGAAAGCTGATCGAGTTGGTACTGTTCGTTCAGCTCATAAGGATGAAACCATTTTTTGCGAATCATGAGCTCCGAAATTTCTTGGTGCATTGCAATTCCCTGCTTCAGATGAGTATGCAACAGGGCTCTTACATCCGGTGAAGCCGTTTCCGTCAGGGCGATGGACAAATTACGTACACCCTCCTTGGCACGAAGAAGGAAGTCCATGGCAAAAGTCATATCTGCCATTTCCGGCATATTCAATGAATTAATCGGATCTAAATAATCGGTATTCATCTGAGTTCCCCTTAATGTGTTATAGGTGTCGGATTATTCGGAACGGGTGCTTGAAAAGGAGCTCTTGCGTAGATTGCTTGCAGCTCAGCAATCTGTTGTATGGATTGAATTACGTCTTTCTGCATTAATGCTTTTAGCTCTTGGTCAAAGACCAGGCCTTGCATAAGTTTCGACTTAGCGATGCAGAGCGTTTTGAAGTTTAACGCTTCATGCAGTTCCATCGATTCGTGCGGCGCTAGCGTTGGATTAGCCATTCAGAAATGATCCCCTCCTTTTTCATCAAGATTAGATTTTCCAATGCATCGGATCTTATACTAATATGATCACCGGAGAGGTAAGATCCGAATATTCCCATACAGTCGCAGGGATATAAACAAAATCTCAATCCCATACTTATTTCTGTTTAAATGAATGATCTTACTCATGGAAGGAGGAGTCACGGTGCCCAATAAAAACAAAATTGATCTAGCAACCGAAAACGCAAGAAAACCAGCAGAAGATGCACTTAACTCGAGTGGTAGTAATACGCTGGAGCAGCATGCATCTAACGCGGTTTCTAAGGTGCAGACGGCTTTAAATCAGGCAATAAGCTCGTTAAGTGAATCTAATGCGGCAACAAATTCACAAGCGTTGGAGATTGCCAGGCAGCAATTGACCCGAGCAGAGGAATTTTTAGATCAAGCGATAACTTCAGCCAATGCATTAGGTTTACCGGACCAACAATAAAACGGTTTTGGTACTGATAAGCTTGGCAAAGTTTTGCGTTGACGATCGGAAGAAGCATTTTTCCTAGAGCACATATAGTTAACGTCAACATGCTTCGGCTTACGCCGAAGTTTTTTTGTATTTTTAAATGTATCGGACAATTTCAAAATCGAGGTTAAAAAAGAATGATTAAGGGCCAGGCATTAGAAAAAGTCTTGAACATAATTATAGGTAATATCTATTCAACTATGTTGAGGAGGACATCATACAGCCTATGTTACCTATGGAAGAATATTTTGGTAAGTTAGAACTCGTTCATTCCTTTTACGGGGCTATGCCTACAGGCGTTAGTGTATCCGAAACCGGGCGTACCTTTATTTGCTTTCCAAAATGGGGAGATGACGTTAGATTTACGGTAGCGGAAATTGTTGATGGTCAGATGCAACCTTATCCTAATGAAGAAACGAATTTGATCAACCCATTGAATATCGTTATGTCCTTCATTAGTGTCCAGAGTGTTGTTGCAGATGGAAGGGGAACCCTGTGGGTACTGGACACGGCTGCACCAAACTTTTCAGAGCCTATTAAAGGAGGGGCAAAATTAGTCGCGGTAGATTTAGAAACAAATACAATAAGAAAAGTATATACATTTGCAGATGATGTAGTCTTGCCAACAACGTATCTGAATGATGTCCGATTTGACTTTCGTGTAGGAAAAGCAGGTTTCGCATATATAACGGATTCTTCTTCCAATGGTCCAGGCGCTATTATCGTCGTAAATTTAGAAAACGGAAATGCGTATAGACGGTTGCATGGAGCAAGCTCGACCTCACCCGATCCATATTTTGTGCCAAAAGTGGAAGGTGAAATTTTGATGAATCGAAACGCGGATGGTTCGACATCTCCCTTTCGATTGGCCTCTGATGGTATAGCCATTTCCCCTGATGGAAAAATGTTATTCTATTGTCCATTAACCAGTCGCCAGCTATACTCGATCTCAACAGAATCGTTAAGAGACAGAACGATACCGGATTTTAAGTTAAGTGATCTTGTGCAGTATTGGGGAGAGAAGGGTGCATCTGATGGGATGATCACAGACGCTAAAGGAAACGTTTATGCTGGAGATTACGAAAACGATAGTATTCGAAAGATATTGCCGAATGGAATCATGGAAACCATCGCCCATGATCCCCGAATTTTATGGCCGGATACTTTTTCGATTGGTCCGGATCAATACTTATATGTGATTGTGAACCAATTACATAGGCAGGCGAGATTTCATTATGGAAGAGACCTGCGACAAAAACCGTACATTTTACTACGTTTGAAAATTGATGAATTACCTGCTCCTACCTTTTGATATACATCCCACTTTACGCGTACAATCGTGTCAGCCCCAAAAGACATAATTAAACATTTCAACAAGAAGCCCTGATATAATAAGCGAATAGCAAACTATCTATTTTCTATGGAGGTGAGGCTATTGAAAACAATCGGGGTAGGATTCTTACATGCACGGCTCTATGCAAAGCCAGTGAAGGATATGGCAATGCTTTGCATAGAGCCCGGGAATAATCACATTGCCAACGACGAATCGTAATATTCCACTAACTGGCTTTGCACCTTATTGATCTATTAAATAAGGAGTGAGGCCCATGAAATATTCAAAAGCCGAGTCTATTTTTCCAGAAGAATTGTTACGTATCATTCAGGAATACGTTCAAGGGGAATTGATTTATATCCCAAAACCCAAAGAGGCGCACCTGAAATGGGGCGAGAAAACAGAGAGCAAGAGCAGGGTCTCTGCTCGAAACGCTGAGATTAAATCCTTATTCCGCAATGGAGTCAGGATAGAGGAGTTGGCGGATCGGTATTTCTTGTCCTGCGAAAGCATAAAGAAAATAGTCTATACAAAAAACTAATCAAGGAACTAATGAAATCCGCTAACTCGTCGTATCGACGGTTTAGCGGATTTTGTGCAAAGATGACTTAAGTCATCTTATACATAGTAACCGTACCTCTAAGTCGATAGACTCAAGTTAAGGTTGTTGTGATGAAGGACGGCCGGATCATACAAAGAGGTGTAACGAATGAACGAAATCATAAAGAAGAAGCTGCTGGACAAAAATGAACTGCTCATTAACATGGTGATTGAACGCGTAAAAAGAGATTTTCTAGACGATATCGCCATTATTGGGCTTACTGGTTCATTTAGCACCGGTGACTTTCACGAGAAGAGCGATCTTGATTTAATTATCATTAATAATACAGAAAAGGGATGGGAAATATCTGACTGCTTCATCTTGGACGACGTTGGGTATGACATCTATTGCACGCCATGGGATTCAAGAATACAAGAGCAATCCACCTTGGAGAGTCCCAACGTATCGAGCCTAACCGACCTGAAAATACTCTACTATGCAAAGCCTGAGGATTTGGAGAAATTGAACGACTTCCAGCAAAAAGCTCTTGATGCACTTGCGAACCCGATAGGAGAAGTATGTCTTAATCGAGCAAATAAATGGATCGATCTGGCTAAGCAAGCATACAGCGATACGATGCTTGGTGAAGATATCGGTTCAGTGCGATATGCATCTGCTGGCGTTCTGTACAATCTCGTCAATGCGTTGGTGAGTATGAATAACACGTGTATCAAACGAGGGATCAAGCGATATTTGGAAGAGATACGCTCATTTCGCTATGTTCCAGATGATTTCGAATCCTTATACATGTCAATCATCGAAGCTCATACCATTGAAGATATTCGAATAACATCTTTTAATATGTTGAATAGCGTTACGAGATTACATAGCACGATGTGTGATAACTTCATTGTTAAACCGGCTCCAACCTTTGATAATCTGAGGGGAACATATGAAGAATTGTGGTGCAACTACCGCAATAAAATTTTGAACAGTGTTACAGCGAACGATTCTTCCTACGTCTTTCTTTCAGCCTTTGGAGCACATGGGTATCTTGTTGAAATGGCTGTAGAGAAAGGAACCAAGAGATTTGATCTTATGCAGTACTTTGATGCCAGTAATTTACCAGTTATGAAAGAGAAGCTCCTTGAAGTGATGGATGATTATCGAGAAGAGTATGATAAGGTCGGCAGAAAAGTCGAACGTTTTACAACCTTCGAGGAACTATATGCCCATTATATGAATCATTGACCTTACGTTCCAGGTAGTAATAAGTCCGCGGAATTGTACACAAGGAAAAAATCCTTTTACAATGATTGGCAGTACGTTATAATACAATCACCAGGTAAATCACCCAACAAAAAAAGTGAAATATTGTAATATCTAGTCACACCCGGCTCATCATAGTTCTTTGAGCCGCATAACACAACATAATAGATATCGGAGGTATGGTTATGGTCAAGAAGAAAATTTCCACAGCCCTCAGCGCAGCTTTAATCGTTTCTATGCTGGCTACTGGCCTAATAGTCACTATCCAAGGTAACACAACGTTAGAGGTAGCGAAGTCAGCAGGGGATAAAAAGGTTGAAGTTGTTAAAGCATAAGCGAGCCGTTAATTTATTTAGAACATGTTAAGAGACAAGAGCATATTCCTATTGAAGTCGCTATTTTAGCGGCTTTTTTTGTTTTATCGGTAATATTAGGTTTAATACTAACGATATTTTGCTGAACAAGTAAAGAGAAGTTTAGATACAACCTTTTTTTACATTTGTAAACCAATGGGTTTGAAATAATAAAGAAATGATTAGATCAACTTAACTAAAAAATTGTTATTTTCTATAATCAGTCATAAATTGTGCAAATGTAAACTAAAAAAGATTTATATATAAAAAATAGTGTTCATTTATACAAAAATACTTTGACAAATGAAAACAGGTGGCTTATTTTGTTAATAAGGAATGCATATTACTTCTTTTAGATTATAAATAGCCTTAAGGGAGCGTGAATAAAATTAAAAAAGTACATCTATCAGGTGAAAATAGTATCAGCAAAGGTCCAGAAAACTTTATTTATAAAAATGAATACCGACCGCAAATACATTATTCCCCTAAGGGAAATTGGATTAACGATCCTAACGGAATGGTTTATTACGAAGGAGAATATCACCTTTTCTACCAATATACTCCCCATGATACGCAGCCTGACTTCGGCAGAATGCATTGGGGGCATGCAGTAAGTAATGATTTAGTACATTGGGATGAACTCCCACCAGCCATCTCACCTGGGGAAGATGGAGCGATCTTTTCGGGAAGTGCGGTAGTCGATAAGAACAATACAAGCGGATTCTTCAACGAAGCAGGATCAGGATTGGTTGCAATTTATACTAATAACGATAACAGCGCTCAACCCGGTAAACCGCAGGTTCAAAGCATCGCTTACAGTAAGGACAAAGGTAGAACCTGGACAAAATATGAAGGTAACCCTGTTTTATTCCCCACGGAGACGCTAGACTTTCGAGACCCAAAGGTATTCTGGCATGAAGAATCTTCAAACTGGGTAATGGTTCTTGCTGTAAGCGACCGTGTAGAATTTTACACATCTTCGAATCTTAAGGATTGGTCTTTTGCAAGCGGTTTCGGTTCTGATATTCCGGGCATCCATCGTGGAATATTTGAATGTCCTGATGTTTTTAAACTCCAAGTGGATGAGGACCCTAATACCACTAAATGGATTCTGACACTAAGTGTCGGAGATAGAAATGGCGTAAATCCAAACGATTCAGAACCACCCGCAGGCGGTTCTGGCATGATGTATTTTATAGGTCACTTTGATGGTAAGGTTTTTACACTAGATGAACCATTGGAATCATTCGATACAATCCAATGGATAGATTACGGATCTGACTTTTACGCGGCCGTGACCTGGGATGGTATCCCGAATGAGGATGGGCGAAAGATTTGGGTCGGCTGGATGAATAATTGGCGTTATGCTTCCACTCTTCCTTCTAAAGAATGGCGTGGCCATATGTCAATCCCACGAGAGATTCAGCTTAGGACGTATTCGGAAGGACTTCGCTTAATTCAGGCACCCATAACTGAATTAAATCAACTCAGAAGATCAATTCTGTCTCTACAAGACATTACGATTAAACCAGATATGAACGTTTTGTCTGATGTTTCTGCTACAAAGATGGAAATTATTGCGGAATTCGAAATCGGTAATGCAATAGAATTTGGGTTCAAGGTGCGAAAGTCTTCCTCTTCCAACCAGGAGACAGTCATCGGATATAATGTCTTGAATGAGGAGTTGTTTGTCGATCGAACGAAGTCAAACGCTGTTGATTTCCATCCCGATTTTGCTACAAAACACAAGGCCCCTATGAAGCCAGAGCATAAACGGTTACAGTTGAGCATCTATGTTGATTGGTCAAGTGTAGAGATCTTTGGCAACAATGGGACAACTATCATTTCAGACACGATTTTCCCCGACTTGGGAAGTAGAGGGCTGGAACTCTATGCCATTGGCGGAGAACTAAAGGTCGTGTCGCTTCAAATCAATGATCTCGTAAGCATTTGGGAAAATCAACCGAACTGAACTGGGTGTCCAAAACCAATTAAATTTGAACCGACTTTACAATCCTATTAGAAAAGAGGGTATGGAATGAAAGATAAATCTAAATTCGCAATATGTCTTCTGATGGCAACGGGATTAACTCTGACTTCAAACGGGATTTTTACATCTAAATCAATTGCGGCTAGTGCTGTACTTTCTGATCAGGAAACAAATAAACAGGCAAAGGAGGAGCTTGATATTTTTGAAAGCGCATCCAAATCAAATACCAATCTGATAGGCTGGCAAGTGAAAGGAAAAGGAGGATTAGAGGATACTTCAGAAGGAATCTTGCTAACTTCACAGCCTAAAGAAAATGTAATGGCCATCTCAGAGACAGTGTCCGATGATTTTATCTATGAAGCTGATGTCATGATCAGGGATACGAAGGCGGATGCAACATTGTTGTTTCGATCTAATGAGGATGGCTTTAGCTCGTACATGCTGCAAATCGTTCCGGACGCAGGTCTGATTCGGTTAAGAGATGCAAGAAATGGAGATGGGAAATTAAAGGAGGAGCGTAAAGTTTCTGTTGAAATGGGGCAAATCTATCATCTCAAAGTGAAGGCAGTGGGTTCCTCGCTAAAAGTATATTGGGGCAATCAATATAAACCATTAATTGATGTTCAGGACATTTCGTATCAAAGCGGAAAGCTTGGACTCCATGTATGGGATGGATCCGCCTTGTTTTCGAACATCGTGGTGAGCGATCTGAAAGGTAATTTGGGGACGGTGATTTCTAACAAGGGAAAATGGCAGCCTGATATCAACGGCAAAAGAGGGACGGTAGAACAGGGGAGCATAGCACAGCAAATCTATAACAAAGAGGCGACTGATATGGTCTATGAAGGGAATATTACCCTTCGTCCTGATTCTATTGCAGCTCTCGCATTTCGATCTTCAACCGATGGAGCTGAAGGATATGAAGCTACTCTTACGAAGGAAGGAGATCAGGTCCGTGTAAGTTTGACGAATACAAAAGGAACAGTAATTGCCAGTTCGCAACGTACTTATCCGAGTCAGATGGGAGCCAAACATCATGTGGAAATCAAGGCAAAGGGAGATCGAATTCAGGTCTTCCTGGACGGATACACTACGGCCGCGATTGACGTGAAAGATTCAACCTACAGGAGTGGAAGTACCGGAATCGTCGTAAAAAAGGGGACGGCTTACTTTCAGGATACTTATGTAACGGAACTGAGCCAATATTACAATGAGATATATCGTCCACAATATCATTACACGCCAATACGTGGTTCAGCGAGTGATCCGAATGGACTTGTCTACTTCGAAGGAGAATATCATCTCTTCCATCAGGATGGAGGAACATGGGCGCATGCGGTAAGTAAAGATATGCTGAACTGGAAACGGCTTCCGATTGCACTTCCCTGGAATGATCACGGACATGTCTGGTCTGGGTCGGCTATTGCGGATATGACAAATGCATCTGGTTTATTCGGAGATTCAGGAGGCAAGGGCCTTATTGCATATTATACTTCCTTTAACCCAGATAGCCCGAATGGGAACCAGCGTATAGGTCTGGCATACAGTAAAGACCAAGGTCGTACTTGGGAGTATTCGAAGGAACGCCCGATTGTGATCGAGAACCCGGGTAAGAGCGGAAATGAAGCTGGGAATTGGGATTTCCGCGATCCGAAAGTGATCCGTGATGATGAGAATAACCGCTGGGTTATGGTTGTGTCCGGAGGAGATCATATTCGTTTCTACACGTCAACGAACTTACTTGACTGGACATTGACAGATAATTGGGGATATGGGGATTACGTCCGCGGAGGCGTATGGGAATGCCCTGATTTGTTCCAGCTTCCGGTAGACGGAACGTCACAGAAGAAGTGGGTTATGATGATCAGTACAGGAGCGAATCCCAAAACAGGCGGATCAGATGCCGAGTATTTTATCGGTCATTTAACAGCTGATGGTAAATTCGTGAACGATAATCCGGCGGGTAAGGTACTAAGAACAGATTTTGGTAAAGAGTTTTACGCTTCGATGTCTTTCGCTAACATGCCTGATCATCGCACAGTGATGATGGCGTGGATGACGAATTGGGACTATCCGTTCGCTTTCCCAACGTCCAATTGGAAAGGTGAACTAACCATTCCGAGAGAAGTATCATTGGTAACAACCAAAGATGGAATTCGGATGACGCAAAGTCCAATCAAAGAATTGGAATCACTGCGTAAACCTTTGTACTCTGCTTCTAACAAGTCGGTGAGTCCTTCTTCCGGGAATCTGCTAAAAGGTATTATTTCAGGTGCTTACGAAATTGAAGCTGAAATTGAAATCCCTGAAACCAGCACAGTGACCGAGTTTGGCTTTAACATTCGTGAGGGTGCAAATCAGAAGACGGTCGTGGGTTATAAGGCAAGTGATAGTCATATGTTTGTGGACCGAACTGCATCCGGTGAAACGGATTTTTCTAACCTTTTCAGTAAGAAACATGAAGCACCTACGCAGATGGAGAATAATCGGATCAAGATGCGTATTCTTGTGGATGAGTCTTCTCTTGAAGCCTTTGGTAACAACGGCAAAGTCGTCTTTTCAGATGTAATATTTCCGGACCCTGCTAGTAGAGCGATGGGTTTTTACGTGAAAGGTGGGAATGTGAACGTTGTTTCATTGAAAGTGCATCAACTTCAATCTGTCTGGAATGAGGACACTCCTTCAAAAGCTCAAATAAAGATGGATACGAGGGTTCGGGAACTGGGGGTAGGCGAGTCGGATACACTGCAGGCGATGGTCGAGTATGGCCCAGGTCTAGGCGTTCAACCGCTGAAGTGGAATTCCAGTAATAACGACGTAATAGCCATAGACTTGGTAGACAATTCACACGCAGTTATTAAGGCGAAAAAAGAAGGGGAGTCCACAGTCACCGTATCTACTCCGAATGGTAAAACTTCCAGTAGTGTGCTCATTAAAGTCTCAGGTGGCGAGTTCCAGACAAACCTGAGTGGATGGACTAAAGATCTGTCTGCTGCTTCATGGTCAGTTAGTGAACATGGGATTCGTGGTAAATATTTTAGCGATGCGAATTATATTGCCAAAGAGAAGGCTGGGAACTTTACGTATGAAGCAGACATGAAGCTCGGTGAAACAGGAGGGGCAGGTTCTATTTTGTTCAGGGCTAGCGAAGATGGTCGCAGTGGTTATTATCTGAATCTAGACCCTAACATGAAGGCCATTCGTCTGTTCTATAAAATCAATGGAGGATTTGAAGAACGGCAGGTTCTTGCAAAAGTACCAACGTTCATTCAGCCAGGTCATACGTATAAGGTGAAAATAGAAGCGAATGGTCCGCATATTGTCGTTCACGTGGACAGTCAAAAAGTGATAGATATCATGGATGGTACTTTTGCAGAAGGCCACTTCGGACTCCATGTATTTGGCAGCTCCGCATCTTATCAGAACGTCAATGTGAGCAACGGTGAACCTGCAAACATCACCAAGTCCAGTCTTATAAATGCCGCAACACAGAAATCCATTTATACCGTGAACCTTGTCAACGGGGAGCCGGTTACCTTGCAAGATACAAGTGTAGCTTCCGTCCAGAAGTGGGTATTTGTTCCGACAGGTGACGAAGCAGGTTCGTATTCGATTCGTACTACGGCCGGTCAGACGCTTGATCTGGATATAGGGCAAAACAAACTTCAGCTGTATCATTACTTAGGGTACAACAACCAGCGTTGGGTCCTTCACGAGAACAAAGACGGATCCGTTTATATTACTTCAGCTCATCATCAAAAAGCATTAGAGGTATCGGAAGATGGGACCGAACTCTTCTTAAGTGAACTGAATCCATCACTTGATCGACAAAAGTGGATATTAGCAAAATAATCAAAGTTTATTCCATGATGGCGTATCTCATAGATATTCCAATAAAGAAGTGTCGTGGGACGGGAACATTGTTCAATTCAAGTCGCTATTATAGCGGCTTTTTTTTTAACGAAACGAGAGGGATCAATCATATATTATATTTTTTCCTTCTTCACTTAGTTTTCTCAAAGATGTAATCATGTGATTAATCTCTTCTTCAGAGTGTCTTTCCCATGAAGCTAATTCAGCTATTATTTTAAGTGGCGATTTAGATCGATATGAACGTGTTGGATTTCCAGGAAACTTTTTATCAGTTACGTTAGGATCACTTTCAAAATCTCCTAATGGTTCTACAATGTAGATTCTTTCTTTTGCATTAGATCGTGCCAATTCAGCACCCCATTTGGCAGCATTTAATGTTGCAGTAAAGTATATATGGTTAGAATTTTTTTCTTGGTAATTTGATAAAAATTGTGGTTCTAATAAATCACCAATTTGCAGTCCTGCTTTTGTACCATGAAAAAAAGGACCTTGGTCTATGATCACTTTTTTGTCATCCATACGGATCCACCTCTTTTTTTAGTTTTGTATTTAGCAGTATAGTGTAGGAATTTCAAAAAAAACAGTCTATAAAAAAATAATAAATAACGATATAATTTAAGTAGAGAGAACGATACTGAGTCCAATAACCCAAGTTTAAGAAAGCAAGAAAGCAGCCGATCAGCGTGATCGGCTGCTTTTGTTTAACTAACGAGCAGATTAAAAGATAATCCGTTCAAGGCAGGTCTCTGTCCTGGATTATAGAGTAATGTTGTAATGTCAGAGAATATAGTTGATAAGCATTATCATTCATGATATATTGTTAACCAGTAAACTAAATATAAGAATTTATTTAGAATAACTCTATTTTTTAAAGAATATTTTTGTTTACAAGTAAATAAGGAGCGATCAAAGAATGATCTCAAAAGATAGAACAAAACAGTTGCTTTATGACCAATTTATCCGTTTTTTACATGTGTATGAGAACCACAAGGATACAGAAATCGAGCATTTCCTAAGTATCGCCCAGCGAGAAAGCATCGAGAAAATCCCTCAGCATTTGACCGCGGTTCATATGATAGATTGCATAGGCAAAAATGAGCCCATTAACAACACGGGTATTGCTGAGGCGATGAATTTGTCCAAAGCAAGTATCACCAAAATTGGAAACAAACTGTTAGAGGAAGGATTCGTCAAACGTACGAAAATGAACGACAACAAAAAGGAGAGCTATTTTCGGTTATCATCGCAAGGCAAAAAAATCTTTGAACTGCATGAACGTCTTCATATACATGAGGCTGAGCGCTTCTATCGTACTCTCGACAAATATTCGGAAACGGAGCTAAAAGTAATCCATCAATTTCTTCAAGACAGCAGTATAAATATTGAATCCAGATAGAACAAAGGAGAGTGAAGCATATGAGTCTGGCGGAATTGATCAGGGAGCGCAGGAGTATTCGTAAATGTAACTCTACGCCGGTGGACCAGGAGTTAATTGTAGAATTACTGCGTAAGGCTACAAGGCTTCAACCATTTGTTGAGTCTGTCTCATGGCGTGTAGTTTATGCCGGAACTCCAGAAGCACGCAAACGGTTGGTGGACTGCATGCTGGAACAGATGTCACAAAGCAAGCTCGGCAAGCTGATTCCAGGGAAACTTCTGGATGTTTTTAAAAAGAGATTTACCGATATTCCTGCGCACGTCATTGTTATGTCGACTGTAGGACCGAATCGTCTGACCAATGACCGTAATTATGCGGCTGCCTGCGGGGTGATGCAGAGCTTCCAACTGTTGGGCTGGGAACGAGGGTTAGGAATGTTGTGGGATACAGAGTCCATGATTCAGCATGAAGGGTTCTTCAATGGAATTGGCTTATGTGAGGATGAAAGATTTGTTGGTATTCTTCATATAGGATATTACGACAAAGCACCAAGAAGTCGGAAAAGAACACCAGCCGAGCAGAAGTGGACCGTATTGCGAGGACAGTCTACATAGAAGAGGAGGATGTAAAAATGAAATTGTCAGATTTGGAAGGAGACATGGACGGTCCGAGTGAGTTTTTGGATCAACCGGTATCGCAGGATCTAATCCTTGAGTTGCTCAATCATGCCGTATGGGCGCCAAATGATGGCCTCCGAGAGCCGTGGCGATTCATCTTTGCTGATAACCCGTATGGGGACATCATGCAGGGATTACAGAATCAGGCTCCTGCGTATCTTCTGGTCTTGGTGAAGGAAGAGGCGGATCAATATAAGCGGGAAGAGGACTTTGCAGCTGTCTGCTGCCTAATTCAGAATTTCCGCTTGCTGGCTCATGAGCAAAGTCTGGGTGTGCGCTGTACCTTGCATGACTGGATGTACGACCCGAGCCGTACTGAAATGTTTGGTGTACTAAGTAACGAGCGCATTGCTGCGGTTCTGGAATTGGGATACGGTGCAAATCAGTGGAAAGGAAATACGAAGTTACCTGAGACTCAACTTCATTTTGAACTGCTGTAAGGTGGGAACGATGGGATGAGACTCCAAATGGAAAAAATTGTTTTACAATCATTGTCAGTACGTTATACTACAATCATTAGGTGAATTACTCAATAAAAAAGTGAAATATTGTAATTGATTAGTCACCCACGGCTCGTCATCGTCTTGAGCCACTTATTACTTAATAAATATAGGAGGTATGATTATGGTCAAGAAGAAAATGTCCACAGCACTCAGTGCAGCTTTAATCGTTTCTATGCTGGCTACTGGCGTGATAGTCGCTATTCAGGGTACAACAACGTTAGAAGTAGCGAAGTCAGCAGGGGATAAAAAGGTTGAAGTTATTAAATAAAGCATACGTGAGAGACCTGCTAGAAAGTTAAAAGAACCTCATCTCGGTTAACCCGGCTGAGGTTTTTTTCTGTATCATTAGGCATTGAAAAAATGCAGACCTAAGTCCGTGAACGCTTGACCACCATTTACCTTGACGCAAAGTCCAATCTAATGTACACGGAACTGGAAATGACCAACCAGGAAAAACGGCAATCCAAGCAGTCACAATTAGTTGCTTACTACAAAACACCAGATAACGAGTATTAACAGCTCAACATTACGAGAGGTGAGGGAACGCTTAACGCAGGGAAAGATATGCTTAATATCGTTATTTATTATGATCTCTTAAGGAATGGAGTTTATGAGACAGGTTCTACTGACCATAAACTCATTATGGAAGTCATTGACCCGAGCGGGAAATCCATAGAGAAGATATTAACACTTGGTACCGATTTAACCGTTGGCAACAATAGATCATACTTCATGAACTTGAATACCAACTTGACCGGATTTTACGAGCGGCTAATATCCTCAATTGTTCCTTTACTGGGAAGCTAGTGGATATTACGTTTGAGGGAAATGGCCAACAAAAGCTAATCGCCAATTTTGAAAACTGCATCCTTGACGGTGTTCGTTTTGTAAGCTGTGACCTGACGCAATGTATTCCGCCAAAATCCAAAAACCATTTGTATGTTGAACAGGTATCCGCACGTGTGAAAAATGCTCTGACGAAGATAGACGATGACCCTACCCTATCTGAAGATGATCGGAAAGTACTGGTACGCAGTCTGCGCAAGCTTGAGCATATGGAACAATATATATTTAACACAGCGCAGATGAAGAAAATATATGGTGATTTTTTTGTTGAACAATTTTTCAGTAGTCTGGATTTTCCGGTAAATTGCTGTGCAAAACGGGCAGGGGAAAGGTATCCCTGCACCAAAACATCATAACTGATTAAGCTTGCTTTCAGGCTCTTCACCATTTTCTACACGTCTTATATTCTTTATAAAGAAATCATATCTTGTTTTATGAAATTTCCGACCATCAGGCATTCCTGCTGTATGGGGAGTAAGTATCACATTACCCAGATTCCGGAGTTCACTATCAATAGGAAGCGGTTCAGATTCAAACACATCCAGGCATGCGCCTGAAATATCCCCGTTTTTTAATGCATCAATCAAGTCTCTTTCGTTGACAATGCCTCCGCGGGCTGTATTGATAAAAAGAGTGGTATTTTTCATTTTTTTGAATGCCGCTTTGTTGATCAGCTGTTTGGTTTGCTCATTCAAGGGTACATGTACACTGACTATGTCCGATGTACTTACAAGAGTATCGAAATCCGTCATTTTCACAAAACCATCAGATTGTACAGTGGCATTTCTCGCATAAGCCAGCACATTCATGTCAAAAACCCTGGAAAACGCAGCTACTTTTTTTCCAATAGCACCCAAACCGATAATCCCAATCGTTTTGCCCTTTAATTCACTCCCTGTATAGTCCAATTGATTTTCATCCATCTTGTTTTTCATGAAAGTATCAAGAAACGGTATGTTTTTATAATAAGACAATATCAGTGCCATGACGTGCTCGGCCACTGCCTGTGCATTCACTCCTCCAGCATTGGCCACCCAAATGCCGCGCTGTGTACAGGCAGGGACATCCACATTATCAAATCCTGCACCTGTCTGTACCAATTTTAATTTTTTTGCGTTAGAAAGCAGACTGTGATCCACTTTAATATGTTCAGGGATGAGTACCTGGCAATCTTCAATATGATCCAGCATTTCTTTTCCGGGCGGAACAATTACAACGTTCCAGTCTTGCGGAAAACTCCTTGCAATATTTGATTTTGAGGTCTTGCTAAAATAGCCCACTATGAGAATCTTCATTGCTAAACCACCTTTCATAAGCTATACCATTCTTCGAATAAAACCTTTGATGCTCGTCATTTTATCCTTTTAATACAATTTTATCAATAAAATCTCATCACGTTCTATTGAACGGGAATGGAAAAGAATCTGGATAAACAATATACTAGCTATATAGTTTTTTATTGAGGTGAATATCAAATGGATGAAATTGATGAGTCAAAACAAATTGTATTACAAATCGGCGGTGCATTAAAAAAGTATAGAAAAGAAAAAAACATGACCTTAGACGACTTATCAGAATTAACGGGCGTAAGCAAACTTACTCTAGGGAATATCGAACGCGGCGAGACAAATCCAACTTTGGCCATCATATGGAAAATTTCAAAAGGAATATCTTTACCGCTATTGGCTTTGTTCACATCAGAGAAACCTGTTAGTTTGTATCGAGCAGGGGAGGGACTGCGGTTTTCTAATGATGAGAAAAATTGGATCATTGAACCCGTCTTTAAAAGCAACGATATTGAAATGTGTCGAGCATACTTACAGCCAAATAGCTCGTATTATCCTGAAGGTCATCATGTGAATACAACTGAAATTGCGACAGTAATGACGGGTTCCATTGAGTTACAAGTCAATGGAGAAATTTACACATTGAATCAATATGATACGATCAGTTTTCGTGCAGATTATCCTCACGCTTATACCAATCATACGAATAATGAAACAGTGCTCCATATATCCTTAAAATATGGTTTCTAATATTCGAAAATCCACTTATTAAATGCAACTCCGAATTCCATGACGGGAATTTAGAGTTGTATTTTTGTTTTTAGATAAATTTGATATGTTTTAAAATACTTATTGTTTAATAAAGTATATTATAATATACTTTTGTTGTTCGCGCGAATAGTATAGTAAAGTTTTTAAGCAGCAGGAAGCAAATATAATACGTAAGAATTCAGGAAGGAGAAATGAAGAATGCCGAATAAACAAAATAATAAATTCGTGCCATCCTCTGTAGCGCTGCTCATTCTCGGCATTATTGTTATTGCAGCTAATTTACGTACTCCCTTAACCTCAGTTGGTCCTTTAGTGGGTTTTATAAGGGATGACGTTCATATTTCAAATACATTAGCAGGCCTGATCACAACGGTACCTTTGCTTGCCTTTGCTTTATTATCGCCTCTTGTACCAAAATTAGGACGGAGGTATGGGGTTGAGCGTATCATTTTGATTGCCCTCATCTTTCTGACTGTTGGTATTGTAATACGATCTTTATCTGGAGCAGTTAATCTGTTTATTGGAACAGCAGTTCTTGGATTCGCCATTGCCATATGTAATGTATTATTACCAAGTATAATCAAAAGGGATTTCCCAAATAAAATTGGCTCCATGACAGGAGTTTACTCCATTTCGATGAATTTATGTGGAGCAATCGCATCGGGAATCAGTGTACCGCTAGCCATGAACGCAGCGCTAAAATGGCAGGGAGCATTGGGAATATGGGGGATTCTAAGTTTTGTATCGATCCTCTGCTGGTTACCCCAATTAAGAAATCAAACAAAACAAACCGCCACGACGAGTCAACAAATGGCAAGCAACGAAGTGAATGTTTGGCGATCCCCGCTTGCTTGGCAAGTAACCTTGTTCATGGGTATACAGTCTATGGTTTTCTATGTATTGATCGCATGGTTGCCTGAAATTTTAAAGCAACAAGGAATTGACTCCAACCAATCCGGATGGTATCTCTCGATCATGCAGTTAGCGATGCTTCCATTTACCTTTATTGTCCCTGTTATTGCTGGGCGTATGTCTAACCAACGTTTGTTAGTGGTCATCACAACCATTTTGCTTTTGACGGGGACGCTCGGACTTCTTTACGGAAGTTCTAATGTCATTCTGTTGTGGATCGTCATACTCGGAATTGGTGGAGGTTTCGCCTTTAGTTTGGCCATGATGTTTTTTGGGTTGCGCACTGAAAATGCGCATCAAGCTGCGGAACTATCTGGCATGGCCCAATCGATCGGATATCTTCTTGCCGCAATTGGTCCCGCCCTTATAGGATATCTGCACGATGCAACAAATAGTTGGAACCTGCCACTTTTCATTCTTCTTGGGGCTTCGGTGTTACTCTTTGTAGTTGGTATAGGAGCAGCAAGTAATCAAAAAATCAATACCATGAAATAATAAAAAGCCCGCAATGACGCGGGCTTTTGTTAGTTTTAACATCAAGTATACATTACCTGCCGGAAATTTCATTCAACGAGATTTCTTGTTCCTCCAGCAGTCGTTTCAGCTTTTGGCGCTGCCGTTTTTCCTTCTGACGGCGCTCTTTGTCCTCAGCCTTTAGAGCCTTGAGCAGGGAGAAACACATACCGATAAGGACAATAGCGAACGGCAATGCGGTTACAATGGATGCCGTCTGGAGGCCAGTTAACCCCCCGCTAATTAGCAGTACTACCGCGATGGAGGACTGCATGATTCCCCAGGTTAATTTCACTCTTGTACTTGGGTCCAGTTTGCCATCTGAAGTGAGCATGCCCAGTACAAAGGTAGCTGAATCAGCCGACGTAATAAAGAAGATCATGATCAGCATTGTGGCGATGAATGCCACGATCGTGCCCAAAGGCAGCTGCTCCAGCATAAGGAATAAAGCGGTTGTCGTATCTTCCTTGACAGCCTCCGCCAGATGAGCGGCATTGAACAATTCCATGTGAAGTCCTGTTCCGCCAAAGACGGAGAACCAGATAAATCCGAAAAGACTTGGAATAACCATGACGTAAATTACAAATTCCTTTATGGTTCTTCCTCTGGATACCCTTGCGATAAAAGTGCCGACAAAAGGAGCCCACGAGATCCACCATGCCCAGTAAAATAACGTCCATGCTCCAATCCAGGTTTCTCTTGAGAACGGCGTCAGTCTCAAACTCATGTTAATAATATTCTGCATGTAACTGCCCAGGGTTGTTGTGAATGTGTCAAATATAAAAGAAGTCGGTCCAGTCACCAATACAAACAACATCAATAACAAAGCTATAACGAGGTTGACGTTGCTCAGAATCTTAATACCTTTATCCAGACCGGAGGTTGCCGAGATTAAAAACAGTACGGTTACAACGATGATAATGACAACCTGAGACAGAGTCGAGTTAGGAATACCGAATAAGTGATTCAGACCCCCGCCGATCTGAAGAGCACCCAATCCAAGCGAGGTCGCAACACCAAAGATGGTGGATATGACCGCCAGAATATCAATAACCTTACCAAGCCAGCCAGCAGCAAGACGCTCACCGATCAGAGGAATAAAGGTGGAACTGATCAGCCCTTTGTATCCTTTCCGGAACTGGAAGTAAGCAAGCGCTAAACCGATGACGGTATAGATAGCCCAAGGATGCAGCCCCCAGTGGAAAAAGGAATAACGCATTGAAAGTATGGCTGCTTGCGTTGTTTCGGGTACCGCCCCCTCAGGTGCAGATAAATAGTGGGACAGCGGTTCAGCAACTCCCCAGAAAACCAGCCCAATGCCCATACCTGCACTAAACAGCATGGACAGCCAGGAAACCGTAGAATACTCCGGCTCATCATCGTCATCCCCAAGCCTAATACCGCCAAATCGGCTGAACGCCAGATAAAAAGCAAAGATCAGGAAGAACAGTGTCGCTAGCAAATAAAACCAGCCAAAATTCTGAATAGAGAAGTTGTAGGCAACATTAGCCACATCCGCTAGCTGATCAGGAGCGACGGCTCCCCATATTGCAAACAGTGCAACGATGATAATTGTGATTGTAAATACCATGATGAGACCTCCATTATGTAAGCTTCAGCCAACTGTTCCTTAGTATGTGCTAGTCCAACTTGTAATATTTCGAAAAGCTAGCTGTTGATAAATTAAAACAAACCGCCATGTAATGAAACACTCAGCGGTTTGTTTTGATCTTGCCTGAATAATATATGGCCTATAATCTCTTGTTAATCTGAAATATTGTATCATCTCATCTAACTAGGTTTTATTCATTTATGAAAAGAATTCTGAAGAAGGCTGACTGTCATCGTAAATTTACAGATCCTTAAGATTAAATTGCATGCGTGTAAGCATGTCAGTCATCATTGCAACTTCTTCTTCACTGAAATCCAGTATCATCTGATGAAGAAACTGGTTTCGATCCTGCTTGAAATTGGCGATATGCGTTAGCCCTTGTTCTGTTAACCGGACGAAGGTTTCCCGATGATCGTCGGGGTTTTTTCTTCGTGACACCAAACCGTCTGCTTCCAGTTGCTTCAAATGGCGTGTAACAGCAGCACTGTCAATATGAATGGCCTTCTGCAAATGGCTTTGTGTAACTTCTTCATGAAGATAGAGATGATACAACAGAACGTATCGTGAGGAACTGATCCCCGTACAACGTTCAAATTTAGGTTTCAACTGATTGCTTATATTTTTAAGTAATATTAATAAGGTTTCTTGTTCCAGCGAACAATTCATGTTTGCCCCTCCTTGAATGGTGCAGAATGTCTTGAAAAGCTTCATGTAACAAGGGCAGATTCCTTCCAAGACATTCAGCAACTAAAGGCAACTATATCACAATGTGGAGACTGCTCGCACTATCGCTTTGAATCATGCCCAAAATGTGGTCTCTTCGGCTGGCATACGGTAGGAGGTGTATCCCTCGCTTGCAGCTTTTCCAATTGTCAGTAGCATGACTGGTACATAGCGTTCTTTATCCAAGCCAAACACTTCGGCAATTTGATCTTTTTCATAACCGCCGACTGGATTGGTGTCATACCCATGTGCACGGGCAACCAGCATCAATTGCATGGAAACCAGACCGGCGTCAAGCATAATGACATCGTTCATTTCAGCATCGGACATGTTGTTATAGATGGGTTTGAATGCCTTCAACTGAAAGTCCTTAACATCTTGTGGCATTAAGCCATGCTCAACAGCTTTTCCATAGATGTTTTCTGCATAATCGAAATTGTTTTTGTCTGCAAACACGGCAATGACAGCAGAAGCTTGAGCGACTTTTTCTTTGTTAAAGCGGGACAGTGGGACGAGTTTTTCTTTTCCCTCTGGAGTATCCACCACAAGGAAGCGCCAAGGCTGCATGTTGATGGAGGAAGGGGCAGTGCTAGCTTCATTGATGATTTGAGTCATTTCTTCCCTGCTGATTTTTACGGATGAATCGTATGTCTTAATGGAGCGGCGTCCATAAATAATTTCGTTAAAATCGTTTGTTTGTTGGTATGGTTTCATAATAGTTACTCTCCCTTTATATTTTGTTGAGCTATCAATGTTTGACTAGTCAATTGTTGATAAGTCAAATATAAACGAAAACTAAGTCCATCTCAATAGTTTTTTTTATGTAAAATCATAACAATAAAAGCAACATTTCCAACGATTCTAACTTAACTTTTGCATAATTTTATCCTGGTTGTTTAAAAATGAGTAAGGGTAATATGCATGAACCCCAGTGACTAGATACAAATAAATAATCGGGAATAACATGTAAAAGGATATTAGCTTAGAGGAGTGATACAAAAATGAAAGCAGTTGTGATTAATCAATATGGAAGTAAAGAAGAGTTAGTTGAGCAGGAAGTGAATAAACCGAGGGCAGAAGCCAATCAAGTGGTTGTAAAATTAGAGGCTACATCCATTAATCCAATCGATTGGAAATTAAGAGAGGGTTACTTAAAAGAAATGTATGATTGGGAATTTCCTATTATCTTAGGCTGGGATGTAGCTGGGGTCATAACTGAAATTGGTTCAAACGTTACCAAATGGAAAGTTGGGGATCGAGTATTCAGTCGTCCTGATACAACACGTTTCGGTTCGTATGCTGAATATACAGCAGTTGATGAGCACCTTCTGGCAAAACTACCTGATTCAATCTCATATGAGGAGGCTGGGGCTGTACCTTTGGCTGGTTTAACAGCATGGCAGGTACTGTTTACTCATGGCGATCTAAAAGAAGGTGAAACTGTACTTATTCACGCTGGAGCTGGTGGTGTAGGTATGTATGCCATTCAATTAGCAAAGCATGCCGGCGCTCATGTTATTACAACAGCAAGTGAAAAAAATCATGAACTTCTTTATTCGTTAGGTGCTGATCAGGTGATTGATTACAAAACGGAAAATTTTGAAGAGATTCTAAAAGATATAGATTTAGTGTTTGACACGATGGGTGGAGAAGTAGCTGAGAATAGCTATAAGGTGCTAAAGCCATATACCGGAAGGCTGATTACCATTGTTGGTGAACCCAATCATGATACTGCTAAGTCTCACAATGTATTAGCAAAGGGGATATGGCTACAGCCAGATGGTGATCAATTGCAGAGAATGGCAGATCTGATGGAAGAGAACAAGATAAAGTCAATTGTAGGGGCAACATTCCCGTTTAGTAGACAGGGGATTTATGATGCACATGCTTTGAGTGAAACTCACCACGCTGTAGGTAAGATTGTCATTACATTTTAAAAAAGAGACTGGGAAAAACCGCTAAACGTTAAAATAGGCAACTGTCGAGGGACAAAAACATATTCCCATTAAGTCGCTATCTTAGCGGCTTTTTTATATTATCAGTACAAGTTCGTGTCCCGAGCCAAGGACAAGAACTTGTACCGATTGCGATTTAAGAGATTTATGTAAGCAAACTTTGCGTCTCTTTAATAAAAGCGGCGATAGCAGGAGAACTCGCTCCCAGGGAGGGGACTGCCAATCCTATGACACGGTTAATGGAAGGGGTTAACGGTTTTAGCATGATATTAGCTGGTACAGCCGGTAGTATCATCGAAGGCAATCGTATGGCTAACGCCCGATTGGCTGGTATTTTTCATTTTACACTCGAAGGGCAATTCATTATCATGGATCAATAGAGCAGATGGAGGTGGGTCACGACGATGATAAATTTGCGAGCCGTTCATTTTATACTGACAGGTTTCTCCATTCAAGTTGGAGAATTCGCGCATGTAACCCTTGAAGATTATTTGCGCCTGACCGAGAATTGGGGGGATGTTCATGATTGAACTGATCAGACACGTTATGGAAGACATGAACAAGCAGCTTGACCGTATCGAGAAGAGTTTGAACTTGCTGAATGATGAACTCATTTGGATAAGAATAAAGGGCTCCATGAATAGCGTCGGTAATCTTTGTTTGCATTTGGCAGGTAACGAATATCAGAATTTCGTTAGCGCGATCGGCAACAGACCGTTCATCCGGACGTGAACCCGTGAATTCACGAAGGACGGGGGAATATCGAGAGAAAAGCTGATTCTTCTTCTTCGGGAAACCAGAAAGGAATCGGAAAATGTTGTAGCTGCGTTATCGAACGACGATTTGTCCCGAGAGGTTATCATTCGCTATGACCGTGAGGATTGGAACCGAATGCATCGAACGAATAGGTGTACTGAAGAAACCTACGATACAAGAGTAATCGGTCGTCTGCTTATCCAGGTATCGGCACACTACGGATATCACGCAGGACAGATCGTTGTGCTTGCCAAGATACGCAAGAACATGTCACGGGTCAGTACCATTGAGGAGGGCATTGATGGTCATGATCAGACTTGAACCGTTCAAACATCCCGATTCGACAAGGCTGGTTCTAACGAACTGGAAGTCGAGAAAACGGAGGATAAGCTTCTGACGAAAGTAACGCCAACGTGAATCCAATGCTGATGTCCCATGCGATCGCCAACCTTGTGGACAATGCCATCAAATATTCAGGCAGTCCATCGCTAATCGAATTGAAGTTGGAACATACGACAAGCGAGATAGTTATACGGATACGTGATCAAGGTATCGGTATCGCGGGCGATGAGCTGGAGCGAGTGCAGGAACGTTTTTACCGGGCGAAAAATGCAAGCACAGCGAACGGTTCAGGTCGATGTAAAAGAACGAATACCCTTTAAAGTCGCTATTTTAGCGGCTTTTTTTGTTGTGAAGAAAAGGTACAAGTGCTTTCCAGAGTCAATTAGTTCCCTTTAATGAAAAAATAAAAGCACAACATTAATGGATACAAATATGCGGCACAGAGAAGCGGATGACCAAACCGTTGAAATTGTCGGTCTATAGGAGTTAGAAAAGGATTAGGATATAAGGAATGCAAATTTCTCTCCTGTTCCTAAAACGTAAAGAAATCGGGGTGAAATAAATGGCCATTTTATCAACTGGACCGATTGAGAATAATCCGGTCAGTGGTGTAAGACCAACACAACAGCTGACCATTAATATTGATAATAGAAATTTGGTTACGAATGCAATTGTTTTGATTCAGGGTTATTACCTAAACGGAACCAGAACGGAATATATACTCGAATTAATTAGTGTAAATCCAAATCAAGCCATCAAAAAAGATTATTTTGCAAACCTAGACGTATTTGAATTTGTCTTTACAACGAGCGGTTTAGCAGAACAACAAGTGGAAATTTCAGTTTGGGGAAAAAATTCCATGGGACAGCTCGTAACGCCTCACCGTATCGTATCTTCAGAATTGTTGGAAGCCAATGGAGCCACAGGCACCACAGGCGTAACCGGGGAGACAGGTGCAACCGGCGTAAGCGGGGCTACGGGGATCTCAGGTGCAGCCGGTGCGACAGGTGCAACCGGGGTAACTGGAGCTACAGGGATTGCAGGCCCCGCTGGAGGGGCAACGGGTGAAACAGGGGCTACCGGCGTAACGGGAGGCACGGGCATCACTGGCGTAACCGGCGAGACAGGGGCCACGGGGGCAACCGGAGCTACGGGCATCACTGGTGAAACCGGCGAGACAGGGGCCACGGGTGTAACCGGAGCCACAGGCATCACGGGGGCAACCGGGGAGACAGGGGCCACGGGGGCAACCGGGGCCACGGGCATCACGGGTGCAACCGGCGAGACTGGTGCAATCGGCGTAACGGGAGCCACGGGCATCACTGGCGTAACCGGCGAGACTGGTACAACCGGCGTAACGGGAGCCACAGGCATCACGGGTACAACCGGGGAGACTGGTGCAACAGGTATAACTGGAGCCACAGGCATCACGGGCGTAACCGGGGAAACTGGTGCAACGGGTGTAACGGGAGCCACGGGCATCACGGGCGTAACCGGCGAGACTGGTACAACGGGGGTAACGGGAGCCACGGGCATCACGGGTGCAACCGGCGAGACTGGTGCAACGGGGGTAACGGGAGCCACGGGCATCACTGGCGTAACCGGGGAAACGGGTGCAACGGGTGTAACGGGAGCCACGGGCATCACTGGCGTAACCGGCGAGACTGGTACAACGGGGGTAACGGGAGCCACGGGCATCACTGGCGTAACTGGGGAAACGGGTGCAACGGGTGCAACCGGAGCCACGGGCATCACAGGTGCAACCGGGGAGACTGGTGCAACAGGTATAACTGGAGCCACGGGCATCACGGGTGCAACCGGCGAGACTGGTGCAACAGGTATAACTGGAGCCACGGGCATCACGGGTGCAACCGGCGAGACTGGTGCAACGGGGGTAACGGGTGCAACCGGAGCCACGGGCATCACTGGCGTAACCGGCGAGACTGGTGCAACGGGCGTAACCGGAGCCACAGGCATCACGGGTGCAACGGGCGTAACGGGAACCACGGGCATCACTGGCGTAACTGGCGTAACTGGGGAAACGGGTGCAACGGGTGCAACCGGAGCCACGGGCATCACTGGCGTAACCGGCGAGACTGGTGCAACGGGTGTAACCGGAGCCACGGGCATCTCAGGCGCAACCGGAGGGACAGGTGCAACGGGTGTAACCGGAGCCACAGGCATCTCAGGCGCAACGGGCGTATCTGGGGCCACGGGGATCTCAGGTGCGACTGGGCAAACAGGCACAAGTGGGGCAACAGGTGCAACGGGCTCAACTGGGGCCACAGGGAGCACAGGTGCAACCGGGGCAAATGCCACAATACAAAATGGATTATTTAATGTTAGCGTACCTTCTGTTGCAAATGCGACAGCTATTTCGTATACGACTGTATTTATTAATGGCACTAACATATTACACCCAACAAGTACTACCTTTGTACTGGCATCAGGGCACATTTATTTGGTTTCGTATACGTTTAGAGGAACGAGTTCTGTAATTGGGAACGTTACGGTTACACCAAGAATTAATCTCGTATTTCAAAGTCGGTTTTCAGGGAGAGCAGTTACAGGAACTTTAGATGCGAATGTAAGTGTATCGGGTACGTTTTTAGCTGATGCTACTTCAACTGCGCTTACAATCGATTTTCTTTATAATGGGTCAGCAACAGCTACATCTACAGATGGTTCTGTTTCAATTATTCAGGTTCAGTAACTGGGTGGAAAATGAGAGCATAAATTTTGTTAGTTTAAAACCAAAGGAGTGGAGGTGGATGAATATTTCTGCCTCTAATCATTTGGAAAAAAGGAGAATAAAATTTTATGGCTATTTTATCAACCGGACCGATTGAGAATAATCCGGTCAGTGGTGTAAGGCCAACGCAGCAACTGACAATTAAAATGGATAATCGAGATTTAATCAATAGTGCCGATGTTTTGATTCAAGGATACTATCTAGACGGAGCTCGAAACTTATACGTAAACGAACTCATTAATGTGAATCCAAATGAAGTAATAACGAAGAATTATGATGGGAACTTTAATGCTTTTGAATTTGTCTTTACAACGAGCGGTTTAGCAGAAGATCAGACGGGAATCTCGGTTTGGGGAAAAAATGTAGAAGGGCAACTTGTAATTCCCCATCGCATTGTATCTTCAGAATTGCTAGGTGCAAATGAAGTAACAGGACCACCAGGAACAACGGGAGCTACGGGATCTACAGGAGCCATAGGAGCCATAGGACCCACTGGGGCTACAGGAGTTACAGGAGCAACAGGAGCCCAAGGTACGATTGAGCCTAATGCGACCATCGTGGGAGTAGGACCCAATGTTAGCTCTCAATTTAACGAATTAAGAACCAACGAAAAAACGCCAATTATTGAGTTGACTTCTGTATATGGCTTATCCAACCTAAGAGACATTGTTTTAACATTGGGCGATGCTACAGTCGGAAGTAATAATACGGAATTTCAATTAACTACAACTATATCCGGATCTGACATTGCTATCCTTCAAAGCTCGGAGAGAGGAAGGTATGAATCAGGCTTAGCGGGAGAAATAGGAATTGGTACTCGTTTACCAGCTCCACCGACAGGGACCCAAGTGGTCAGATGGGGCGCTTTTGACGATCAGAACGGCTTATTCTTTGGACAGAGCGTAGCGAATGGAATATTTGTAGCGATCAGAAGAGCAAGTGTTGATACTATTATTCCTCAAACATCTTGGAATGTGGATAAATTAGATGGAACAGGTCCGAGTGGCGCGACGCTTAGTTTATCTAAAGGGAATATATTTCAAATCGTATTTACATGGTATGGGTATGGAGTAATCGAATTTAGAGTTGTCATCCCTGATCCTACAACTTTAGCACAAGAAGTAATTATCGTTCATCGCTTTTCCCCCAATGGGCAAACCAGTCTGGCCGATCCTAATCTTCCTCTACGTGCGGAGATCTTTAATAATGGCACAGAATCAGAACTCAATTTATTCGTTGGAGGAAGACAATACAGTATATTGGGTAAATATAATCCCGTTTTCAGGGTTACTTCCGAAAGGAGAACTGTAACTGCAACAGGGTCACTCACACCAATTTTGTCTTTCCAGAGAAAGACATCCTTCCCGCCAGGTTCAGGTAGGGCAAATTCAGTGAGTATCAAATTAGAAAGTATTGATCTTATAACTACAGATGATATTTACTATCAGATCATATTAGGCGGAACGATTAATGGAGGCTTCGTAAACTTTCCAACAGCAACGACTAATATTCCAACTTCGGAAACAGCTCTTCTAATCAACAACACACTAACGACAATAGCGGATGGTCAAGTCCTATTACAAGGCTTAGTAGCCGGAGTTGCGGGAAGTGTCAGAATATCAGCTTCTTCTTCATTATTGGATTTCCAATTACCTGACTCTGAAATTGTGACTTTAGCCGTAGGAAATTTAAGCGGGGGTACTAATCCTGTTACGGCCACCTTCAGTCTTACTGAAGAATGGTAAAAAGTAATAGAAAAGGAGGGATTCACTTTTCCCTTTCTGCGAAGGAGGAACTATCTTGTCAGATATTATTATCTCGAATATTGGTCCGAATATAAGTTCGCAATTCGATGAGCTGATTGTATCGGAAAAAACCCCAATCGTGGAGTTAACATCTGCATATGGTCTATCCATTCTAAGAGATTCCGTTACAACCACTGGGGATGGTACGGTTACCAATGATGCAACGGAATTTAATCTAAGCAATACCACTAACGGAACAGATTCGGCCATTCTAGAAAGTGTATTACGAGGTAGATACGAGCCAGGATTCGCAGGAGAGGCCGGAATCGGCGTTCGAATACCTATACTGCCGATAGGCAATCAGATTGGAAGATGGGGATTCTTTGACGATCAGAACGGGGCTTTTTTTGGAGTAAATAGCACAAATTTATTCGTGGTCATACGGCGAGGAGGCTCCGATACAACATTTCCTCAAAGTTTATGGAATGTAGACCGATTAGATGGAACAGGTCCGAGTGGAGCGACGCTTAGTTTATCTAAAGGGAATATATTTCAAATCGTATTTACTTGGTATGGATATGGAGTAATCGAATTTAGAGTGGTCATCCCTAATCCGTCGACTTTAGCGCAAGAGGTAATTACCGTCCATCGATTCTCTCCAACAGGTCAAACGAGTTTTATTGACCCCAATCTTCCATTAAGAGCACAAATCGATAATAACGGAACTGCAGAAGCTTATACCCTTTTTGTAGGAGGAAGACAATATAGTATTATCGGAAAATATGATCCTACCTTTAGAGTCACTTCGGAAAGGAGGAGGGTTACCAATCTCACATCAACACTAACACCCGTCCTATCATTTACAAGAAAAGCAATCTTCCCTTCGGGATCAGCTAGAACGAACTCTGTTCAAGTGGATCTAGAAGAAATAAACATTATCTCATCCGTAGATCTTAGTTATCAAGTACTTGTGGGTGGAACTCTCGACGGAGCATTTATTAATTATCCAACAGCTACAACGATCATTCCCGATAGCGAAACAGCTCTGTTGGTAAACAACTCTTCTACGACGATTACTGGGGGGGAAGTCGTTTTTCAAGGAATTACAGGAGGCGGAACAGGAGGAAACAGGATATTAGCTTCTTCAGAACTATTCGATTTCACGCTTCCTGAAAATCAGGTCGTAACATTAGCTGTATCAAATATTGGTGGGGCAGGCTCAAATATAGTTGATGTGGTATTTAGTGTTGCTGAGAGCTGGTAAAACCTCAGGTCATAATGAAATACATTAAATGTTGGAAAGGGGTAAGAGAGAATGATTTTATCCACCGGACCGATAGAAAATAATCCTGTTAATAGTGTAAGGCCGACACAACAGTTGACGATCAAAATAGATAATCGCAACTTAGTCGATGGCTCAAATATCTTGATTCAGGGTTATTATTTGAATGGAACAAGAACACTATATGTACTTGAGTTAATTTCTATAAATCCTAATCAAGTCCTAACCAAAAATTATTACGCAGACTTTAATTCTTTTGAATTTGTCTTTACAACGAGTGGTTTAGCAGAGCAACAAGTTCAAATTTCAGTTTGGGGTAAGGATGCTGCCGGACAGCTTGTCTCGGCGCATCGCTTAGTAGCTTCTGAACAACTTGACGAAGCATAAGAAGCAAGATAAACGGCGGGCTGAGTTAGATAAAACAAACTCGTCAAAGCACTTTAGAGAAGAAATGAAGAGGATGGTGGATCTGTCTTTTGGCTCAATGGATGAAATCAGTACAAAAATAAAAAAAGGACCGTAAGTGTTCATCTTCCATCGATGAATGCTTTCGGTCCTTCTATGTTTATCCTGCACTAATGAATGACGGGATCGGTTTTCGCCTCTCTATGTTAACGTCTTCGGAAGGCTCCGCCGCGTGCCAGAGCGAAAAAGATGAGCAGGGCAATAATCGAGCCAACAATGGCGGGAATAATATGAAATCCGCCAATCACCGGCCCCCTTGGTCCCAGCAATTCCGTTCCTAACCAGGAACCGATAAAACCCGCGATAATGTTCCCAAGTACACCGCCCGGTACGTCCCGCCCAATTAAGTTGCCGCTTAACCAGCCAATAAGTCCACCGACAATGAGTACCCAGAGCAGATCCATGGATTGTTCTCCTTTCTTCGGGTTTATTACAAGTTATGTTGGGTTCGTTGGAATATACCTTATCTTCCTGATGGTGGAGGAATCTAAAGCGCCTGTGCTAAGATGGGTTAATAATTGATTAAAGCTGGTGAAAACAAGGCTAGATAGGGGTGTACAGTTGAAGAAAATCCTAGTCATTGATGATGAAATTGCAATTCGAGATTTAATTGAGCTGGTGCTAAGGCGAGAGAACTACGATGTGCAGACTGCAGAGGACGGCAGAAAGGGCTTGCAGCTGCTCGACTCTTTTCAACCCGATTTAGTCGTACTTGATCTGATGCTGCCAGACTGCTCCGGATATGACTTGTGTAAGGAAATTACCGGAAAGCGTGCCATTCCTGTGATCATGCTCTCTGCCAAAAATGAGGTGATCGACAAGGTGTTGGGACTAGAGCTAGGGGCGGAAGATTACATGACCAAACCCTTTGACAATCGTGAATTGCTCGCTCGGATCAAGGTCATTCTGAGAAGAAACGAGAGCAAGGAGGAATCAAGTGAAGGAACAGAAGTGAAATCTACACGCATCATTCATGAAGAGCTGACATTTGATCTGGAAAGCCGCAGGGTGCTGAAAAACGGTGTACCCGTGTCTTTAACGGCCAAAGAGTTTAAAATTCTGGAAACGTTACTCAAAAGGCCAGACAAAATCTTTACTCGGGATGAGCTACTGCAGATCGGATGGGGATATGACTTTATGGGAGACAGTCGCAGTGTGGATATGACCATCATGCGATTACGGAAGAAGCTGGAGGATAACGCGGACGAACCGAAGTATGTCCGAACGATCTATGGATTTGGCTATCAACTTGGAGGTGGCGAGGCCTGAAGTATGCAACCCGGTTACTGCTGAATTATTTATTTTTCTCCGTGCTGTCCTTTGGCATCATCATTTTTGCTGTAAATAAAGCCATCGATTACTACAGCTTCATTACCATTGAGAAACAGATGATGGAGAAGGCGGATCTGTCCGAGTTGTCCTTCCGTGAGGTGTTATCACAGCATAGGTCATCTTCAGGAGAGCCCCAGACCAAGGAAATTGTCAGACTTGCTCTAGAGAAGCTGAAAGCTTCGGGCAAGGAAGTACGTATCTATGACAGCTCCAAGCAGTTGATAGGCTTAGCTGTGGATGGCATCATCATTAATGATGGCAAACCTCTTATTTTTGAAAAAAATATTGAGAAAGCCCTGAGCGGCAGTTATGCCTACACTGTAACGGAAGATCATCTGCTTTATTTTGCGACTCCCATTCAGGATCAATTCTACGAGAACGCTTATGTGTATGAGTTCGTGGAGGACATTTCCTACTTTTATGCGATTATGGATCAAATCCGTTATATCCTGTTTGCGGGTGCAGGCGGATTTATTGTACTGATTACGTTATCCAGTCTGTGGATTGCCCGCAACACTACCAAGCCGATTAAACTGTTGCTTAGCGCTACGCAAAGTTTCTCTAGACAGGAGTTTCGGAGAGTTCATCTAAACCGGAAGGATGAACTGGGCATGCTGGCAGATGGACTGGATTCTATGGGGCGGCAACTTCATGATTACATTCAGTACCAGAGGCAATTCGTCTCCAACGTATCTCACGAGTTAAAAACACCCTTGGCAGCCATTCGTGGTTTCTCTCAATACTTGGTTGAAGGGGAGAACGAGGACAAGGAGTTGCAAAAAATCTATGCTCATCTGCTGCAGGAATCGGATCGGCTGACACGTTTGATTAATGAACTGTTGTTGTTATCCCGATTCGACAAGGCTGGTTCTAACGATTTGGAAGTCGAGAAGACAGAAATGAACGAACTGATTCTGCAAGTCGCAACGAATATGGGTGCCAAGGCCAAGGATAAAGGGATAGAGATCAGAGTTAGTCAGGCGGAGGAAGAACCGGATGATAAGGGTAAGACAAGAGTTTACGCCAACGTAAATCCAATGCTGATGTCTCATGCGATTGCGAACCTTGTGGACAATGCCATCAAATATTCAGGCGGTCCATCGCTAATCCAATTGAAGTTGGAACATACGCCAAGCGAGATAGTTATACGGATACGTGATCAAGGTATTGGTATCGCGGGCGATGAGCTGGAGAGAGTGCAGGAACGTTTTTACCGGGCGAAAAATGCAAGCACAGCGAACGGTTCAGGTCTTGGACTTTCTATTTGCAAAGAGATTGTCGAGCGGTTTAATGGTTATATTGACATGGAAAGTCAAATCGGGGAAGGAACAACCGTTACGATTGTGTTGCCCCGTGCGGAAACACAATCGTAAATAATTAACGTTACAAGATTGGTACATTTCTGTTATGAGACTAACAAATGTTTTATTTATAATCACTTCATAAGAACAAATCACACATTTATGGAGGGATCATGATGAAATTGATAAACAAAGCAACAGGTGTTATCGTACTAGGTGCTCTACTAACGGTGGCATTAGCGGGCTGTCAGTCCAATGATGCTACGCCCCCAGCAACCGGACAGAACACAGCGAATGAACAGAGCAAAGGCGAAGGAGCAACAAATGCTAATGCGCCTGCTTCCGAAAGTTCTGAAGAAAAGGGTACTGAAGCTATTAAAGAAGGTTCGATGGAGAAGGAAGGCAATGTGGTGCTGAAGGAGCTTGCTTTTGTCTATAATGAGCACACCATTGCGATTTCGGATACAGCGAATGAAGATCAGATGGAACGGATGCTGGGCAAACCGGATAACCTGAAATCTCATACGTACAGTGCCGACGATGGAACAAACATGGATACGTTAATCGGTTTTACAGAAAAGGTCTATACGTATCCTGGTCTGGAGATTAAAACAATTAGTATACCGGAGGGGAAAAAAGACTCCATCTTTCATATCGAAATCACAGATCCCAAGTACGCGACAGTGCGAAACATTAAAGCAGGAGATAGCCTGGATACACTCAAGAACGCCTACCCTGAGGGGAAACTACTTGGTGATGGAGCCCCTAATGAGGAGGATGACTTCCGTTACGAGCCATCCAATTATGTGGATGTGATGTCGTTCCATATCAAGGATGCCAAGGTGGAGAGCATTCAGATCTACAGCCTTTTGGATTAATATTTAGGAATCGATGTTGGTAAGCCATTCATACGATTCACCTTTAGTACCTGATAAAAATGAAAAGTTAACCCTCAATGCTCCTGAAAAGGAGCATTGAGGGTTAACTTAGTTTTAGGACTTTTAAATTAAGCGCTGCTTGGGCAAATGCAGAATAACGTTGAATTGATCACCATGAATTTCAATTTTGATCTCCCCGCCGTGCAACTCAACGATACTTTTCACAATGGACAGCCCTAGGCCGGAGCCTTCTGTCTGGCGGGATTCATCTGCTCTTTTGAAACGTTCGAACAACTCTTCCGCAGCAAAATCAATCTCATAAGCAGCAGTATTTTGAATTTTGAATAGCACCAGATCATCAGACTCGTCCAAATAAATATAGATTCTGGTTCCCGGAAGCGAATATTTCTGCGCGTTGCCAATTAAATTTTCGAATACACGCCAAATTTTATTGCCGTCCAAATGTGCATGGATCGGGAATTTCGCAATCCTCTCCCGAATCACAGGCGACGCTTGTCCTATACTGGTGTTGGACTCGGCAATCGCCTGTGTCAACAATGTCGCGACATCGATGTACTCAATATCCAGCTCTACTGTACCGCTGGCCATCTTTGAGATTTCGAACAGGTCTTCAATCAACAACTTCATCCGTAGCGCCTTCCGGTCCAGGGTTTCAATATAGGCTCGGGTGGTCTCTGTAGACAGATTTTCTTTTTTTAATAAATCAACATAGTTGATAATAGAAGTAAGTGGGGTCTTCAAATCATGCGATACGTTGGTAATCAGCTCTGTTTTTAACCGTTCGCTCTTCATTTGATTCTCCAGCGCGCTTTGATACCCGGCTTTCATATTGTTAATATAACCAGCAAGCTTGGATAGATCATCCTTGCCGGTATCCTGAATTGTGTTCTGAATGTTCCCTTCGGCAATCTCTTTGCTCCCGTTGATAATGGCGATGAATCTTCTAAGCTTGGAAAGTATATATGGAACCAAGAACAACACGTAGAGCAACAAATAAAGTAGAAGCCACCCCTGTCCGTAATATGTGACTGCCTGCCAAATACAAATGCCGGCCATCGCGGTTAGCAAAAGCATCATGATGAGGCCAAACGTTAGTCTCCAGTTTTGTAAACTGGCTCTAAGACCGGTTCTCCAAATATGAAAGTAATCCATCAGCAGACTGCCATGCCAGAAGGAACGACTACTATGGGGTGCCTTAAAATAAAGAAACAGTCTGCTCGCCAGCAGGCAAAGAATAATAATGGCAAGCAGTGCCTGGATGTAACTTGAAGTTGAATAGCTCAGACTCAACCCCGTGTATGAATACCTGTTTATGAGTACGAGGCTCCATAAAATCGCGGCGACAATGATGACAATAAGGTCAATTGGAACCTTCCGATCGGCTTTATTTTTTCTCGATTTTGTATCCAATTCCCCATACCACCTTTAAATATTTTGGGTCTTTGGGATTGATTTCAATTTTTTCACGAATGTTTCTCACATGTACGGCAACCGTATTCTCTGAAGTGAAGATCAGTTCATTCCACACGCGCTCATAAATCTCTTCGATTGAGAAAACTCTGCCCTTGTTCTCCATCAGCAGCTCCAAAATTTTGTATTCTTTCGGGGTCAATCTGACGTCCTCTCCATCTATCTCAACAGTCTTCGAGCTTTTGTTCAACACGAGTCCTCTTACTTGAATGAGCTCATCCCCGTTTGACTGGAAGGAACCTAAATTCGTAAACCGGCGCAGCTGAGATCGGACTCTAGCGATCAGCTCTAGAGGATTGAACGGCTTCGTAATATAGTCATCAGCCCCAACGTTGAGTCCCAAAATCTTGTCGCTATCTTCTGACTTGGCGGAAAGCATAATGATCGGTATATTTTTGTTTTCACGAATTTTAAATGTCGTTTTAATTCCATCGAGCTGTGGCATCATGTTGTCCATGATAATAAGATGAATGGTTTCTTGTTCAAGAATTTCCAGCGCCTCCAATCCGTTAGAGGCAGTTAATACATCCACATCTTCGCTTTTCAAATAAATAACGAGCGCTTCTCGAATTTCCGGTTCATCGTCTACAACAAGAATGTTATTTATAGCCATTAATTCTCACCTTCATCACGATATTTCTTATATTTACTAATCCGGAACTCATGTATCCCGAAAATTCAACATGGCCGGGGGGAGCGTCTGCAAGCATCAGCTCCGCTGGTGATTCTTCCTGATCCGTGTAAAATCCATGCACCCCGAACCTGGACAGAATCTGCATAACCGGTCTGCTGTTGACGGTGTGAACATAGCTTTTCACCCCAAACTTATGTAGTGTTGGAACTAAATTGGGGTTTAGATACACACGGTATACAGGCATGGCAACCGCTGTCAGTTGTTTGTCCCTTACGAATTCTACAATACTTTCGGCGGAGGCGCCAGTTTTGTAAAGTGAATATATTTTGTTTGGAAAGGGGTGGATTCCCATAACCGTGTCATACATTTCCGGGCTGAAAATTTCAGGTATAATCCGGTTGAGCAGTGCAGGATCCGTACGTCGAACCTCATTGACTAGATGCGCAAACTGCTGCTGAATTTGCTCTTTGCTGCCTGCTTTCGTATCCACAATTAAGTCAAAATCAGGATATTGCTGCATCAGCTGCAGTATGTCCGGCAGGGTAAGAGGGTGGAATCTTCCCATGATAAGCGAGTTTTCAAACTGAAGCGTTGTTACGTTTCGTCCGCGATGAGCGGCCAAATCCGGTTGTATCCTCTGCGACCAATCATGTCTGGCTACAAGCTTCCCGTCCGTCGTCTGCACAAGATCAACCTCGAACAAACGGTACCCTCTATTGTAATTGGTTATAAATGCCTCATAAGAATTGGTGTAGCTAGCACCGTTAACTCCACCAAATGCATGTGCAATAAGCCTATTTTCCTGCCAGCCGCTGGTGCCAGCTGTAGAGTCCGGCTGATTCTGACCTGTCCTAACAAGCCCCCAGTTGCACCAGATCATTCCTGCCGTAATGACTATGAGTAAGGTTAACATCATCATTTTCTTCATTCGTTGTGCTCCTTCGTTATCCCGATGTAAGACATACTACAGGACGCAAATGAAGAAGGAGTCGTATAAAAACGAAGGAATTTATGAAGTTTGTATACATTGAAATCCATATAAAAAGAATCCCCGTATATGTAAAGTGTCGTTAGACAAAAACATAGTCCCATTGTAGTCGCTATTATAGCGGATTTTTTACACGCAGTATTGGGTATGAAACGTGAGAGGAAATAGGAACAATATATTTTTAACATGGCGAGTACGAGACTAAGGTACTTCTTAGCATGCAATGGGACCAGTTGTAGCTGTTGAAACGGGGGAAATTGTGGTATCTATCATTTCGAAAGACCAGCTTTATTAAGTTTAGTCCTTATTTATACTAAAACCTCCACTGTAGTGGAGGTTGAGTGATCACACATGAATTTTTGTTTAGGTTAATTCGTCCCCATTGGTTTCGATTACTTTTTTATACCAGTTAAACTTTTCTTTCTTGTTCTATTCAATGTTCCTTTTCCTTCGTTATTCCGATCATCGTTGGAAGGAAGCTTCCTGACCCGATGAAAGTAGGTCCAACTGCACCAAAGTTTGATGTGATGGGAGTAAGTTCGCAGCGAATGAAGCCGTAGACACGATCTCGTCAAGCTTACAGACGGTTTCCGCATACATTATGCTCGGAGCTGACTTAACATTCCAAAGAGCATTAGAACGTATTGAATATAAATGTCCTTACCAGAATAAAAGTTGTCGTGGGACAAGAACTTGTACCGATTGACGGAATGGATAATAACATAGTCCCATCACCCGGCATGACATCAAAGTCAAATCACGCCACAGGTCTGCCCTAGCTAGAATGCTCCAGCGACTACTAACCTCCAAGCCTGGTTACACCACAACTAACAGTACGATAATTCCGAGAAAAATCAGCCAGCATACTGGGTGACCGAAATTTAATCCCCAGCCGACTCCGAATCTTTTCTCAACGATTAGGTTTGGATCCTTCCGATTGAAATAAATCATACCTAATAGCCATTTATCATCATCATGGACAGGTCTGAAATTGGAGCGATCTGCCGATTGCTCCAAGCGGCTTCCACCCTGACCAGCCCAAAACGATAATGCTAAGGCGTATAGGATGATAAAGGCTATTATGATTAGGACAATGGGAATAGCGAAATTGATGTTAAGCAGAGATATCATGTTTAGTTGCACGACGGACAACAGGATAACTATTAAGAAGCTTGCTGTAATCATAAAACCTGACCAAGTACGGCGGAAAATTACGTCTTGTCTGATGGAACGGTTCGGATCAGTGGGTTGAACCTGCTGCTTCACTCTGCGAATACTCCAATTCTCAAATATGAACACAAGCATTAAGAACACTTGCATTATCGTAGGCACAAACACAGAACTATAAGATTTAGCTGCATAGCCGTCTACGTTCCAACTGCTGTTGTAATGGATCGGAATCTGATCAGGAATTAGGTCGTAGTTGAGTAGCACAGTTACAATACCAACAACAATAATGAAAACATGGATGAGGAACCAATTACTAGAAAAGCTAATGTTTCTTTTCCGAAAACCAGTGTCCACTGCTATGATCGATGGTTCCAGAGCAATAGGCAGCATAGGTAGTAAACTTTTCATTTTGAAATGATAGCTAATGTTTATGACTAGGGAGATTACAACCATGGCGAGTGAATAAGTGACAATGATCCAACTTTGTTGCTTGGAATGTTCATCACCGTATATTAGGCAGATGATACAAACAATGAATAGGATGGTATGCAAGGTAGCACTAATCCTAGCATATGACTTCCGCATCTGGCGTAGAGGTTCGCTATGAAATTGTACAGCGCTGACGGTGACCCCAAAACTAATCGTCTCTCTTGTTAAATAAGGCATGCTTATCATGAGTATAATGGAAGGTACAAATACAAAGATCATTACTATAACAGGCATTATCGTCATATCTTTCGCCTCCTCTTATACATAAGTGTGTATTGGAAAACTCTATAACCTTTAGAGCATATGCGATGCATCACTATGTCTTTTTGCGTATGATATCCTTTTAACTTAGGGTAGGTAATCGACTTGAATATAAGTTAATTATAATCGATTTTAGTGGATATATGGGTGGAATTAACATTTGTCCAGACCTTTTTGCTACGCAGCGATACTCATCTGACAACTAAATTATGGTAAGCACATCTGTTTGAAATTCTGTGTAGGTACAGGGCAGTAAAGTTTAGTTATAATCAACTTTATCACCATAAAATAAAGTTCACTTGGTAAAATTGTGAAGTAAAAATCACATTAACTGGAGTGGATACTATGCTTTCTGAAGAAGATTATGCGAAGGTGGCGAAAGAAGCTTTACATCAATACCCAATCTATTGGGAAAAACTTGTGTATCTCGGAAAGAGTGATAATGTTACATTTCAAGTTCAGACCAACGATGATCATCAAAAGTTTCTTATCAAAATCCACATCTCAACGATTTCCATTCAATCAAAAGGGAATATCGCATCAGTGCTTATTTGGCTTGAAGCTTTGGTTAAAGATACAAATCTCGTCGTACCTGCACCTGTTAGAAATCTTCAAGATGATCTGGTAACAGAAATCTCAACTGATCTTAGCGAAAATACAATCATGGTGACTATTCATCATTGGATTCATGGAAGCGTACTTCAAAGAGAGCCAACAAGTAATGAAACTGAAAATTTAGCTCTCTTAATGGCGGCTCACTTAATCAATTAAAACGGTTAGTAAATTTAGAGCTTATCTCAAGTGAAGTGTTTGTTCATGTGGAAGAGTCAGCACATAAAATAGCAAATGTGATACAAAATCATAAACGTTTGCCAAGTAACTGGGGAGTTATTCATTCTGACCTTCATGAGAGTAACTATGTATTTTATGACGATACTCCTCAATCTATAGATTTTTCGAATTGTGGCTATGGCTTTTATTTATTTTATTTCATCGTATAGCAAAGTAAATCAACTGGAAGAGAATTATGTCTAGTTATTAGAAGCATTTTTTATTTGGTCAATCATTAGGAATTTCGCATTCCATTCTCTAAATCCAAATGAACAACAATCCTTAGCGGCAAATTTTCCATCAGTTATTCAAAACTATTTTAGGAAATATCTTAAAGGAGAAATTTTTTTGTTAAACTAAGGAGTAGGTTAGTGTAATTTCCCGTTTTAGATAACGTTATAATATAAACAGAGTTCAAGACATGAATACAATAAATGGAGGGGTAGGATTGAACAAGTATGTGTTACATATAGTTGCAAGTGTAGTTTGCATATTGTTACCTGCTGTTGGTCTCTTATATGTTTTGTGGGATAGCCACCAACCCAAAATAGGACCTGTAGGAGACGGAAAACCGAATTATCCTTCAATATCTCAATGGATATCTATTGGCTCTTCTTTTATTCTTGGAGTAGTTAATTTACCTCTTTCCATAATTCGATATAGACAAAAGGCTAAAGAAGATATTAAAAGTTAATGCTTTATTGCGCTAACGTAGAAATTATAAAACATAAACTTTTAAGATTAAAGTAATGCTACAGTCTTCAGAATTCGCAGAATTCGTCAAAGGAAGTACGATCGAAGAATAAAGAGGTCGAACCCGTCCGAATTTTATGGCTATCAGCCCTTCGATGGTGAAGTGCCTTCATGCACAAGATACGATCATAATCCATTAAACCGGAAGGAATATCTCTTACATGTCTTGAATCATGATAAATCTGAATTAAAGCTGGAGGCGAATGAGATGCTGGAATTAGAGTTTACGACTATAGAGGAGTGGGATGAAGCATTGTGGGCGCGGATGGAGCGCATCTATCATGAGGCTTTTCAAAGCGGCGCTAAGACAAAAGCGATTCTGCGCAGTATGCTGGACCGGAAGATTGGTTATTTACACACGGGCGTGCATCATGGAGAAGTGGTTGCGATGGCTGTTACTGGACTGGAGGGGAAGGTTGCGGACCGCATCCTGATCATCGATTACCTCGCGGTTGAACAGAAGTTGCGTGGGTGGGGCATAGGGGCCTGGATGCTAGAGCAGCTCAGAGCCTGGGCGTTAAGAGAGCACCGGATCAAAGGTATGATTATCGAGGCGGAGTTCGGGACAACAGAGGCTCATCAGGAACGCATACAGTTCTGGCAACGCAACGGGTTCATCCTAACCTCCTATGTCCATCAATATAGAATGGTGCCAGAGCCGTATCAGGCAATGATGCTACCACTGGATACAAGTACGCATGTGCCTGATGATGGTGAAGCACTGTTTCGTTATATCAATGCTTTTCACAAGGTTGCTTACCGGAAGAGTTAGACCGCATTCAATGGACCTGCAGGAAATTACCGTAGAGATTAGGATGTAAAATGATCAGTTCTTGACTGCATGGTCAATAACTGATACATTAATCCCATGAGCAGACCAAGAGAATTTGATGTCGATCGTGTATTACACCAGTCTATGGAAGTGTTCTGGAATCAAGGCTTCAAAGCAACTTCTTATGAGGACCTTACGCGTACTACAGGAGTCAAAAAGCAAAGTTTGTACTGTGTTTTTAAAGACAAGCGATCGTTGTTCCTGAAGGCGCTGGCACTTTACCGTGAACAGGTTATAGCGAAACTGAAAGAGATTGAAGCCCTGGATTCGTCTCCCGTTGATAAACTGGATACCTTACAATATTCCCTTTTAGACGATGAAACTAGCTGCCAAGGGTGTCTGATTGTGAATGCATCACTCGAATTCGGAACAGATGACGAGCAGGTCACACGCGAAGCTGAGCTCATGGCAGAAGAGATTCAACTGGTATTAGAGAAGATCATAAGTAGTGGCCAGAAACAACAGTTAATTTCCAACCGGTATACGAGTATAGAGCTTGCATCTTATCTAAATAACACCATTCTTGGTGTGAGAGTTATGGAGAAATCAGGTTCATCCCGTGAACAGATCGAGACGGTTCTGCGTACTTCATTTGGCATGATCATGTCTTGATCTTTTTTTTGTGAAATTCTTGACTATGGAGTCAAAAATAATTGAAGGCGGATCAATACACCACGAAAGCTTGAAGGAGGTGGGGCTTTTCGAGAAAAATCGTGTATTGATTCATTTGGAAATAACGTCTAGCTGTTAACCAGGCTGATTGCTGTTTAACATCTCCTAGGTCAATTTATATAAAAAAAACGAAATATGTGGAGGTTATTATGAATTATTCTCAATCCGTAGAAGCATTGTTCCAACCTATAGAGTTAGGTAACTTGAAGTTATCCAATCGGATCGTGATGGCGCCGATGACGCGTCAATTTTCTCCGGAAGGTATCCCGGGTTCGAATGTTGCGGGCTATTACCGCCGCAGAGCAGAGAACGCAGTGGGGCTTATTGTGACAGAAGGGACAATAATTAATCATCCGGATGCATCCAATCAAGCCAATGTGCCGCACTTTTATGGCGAAGCTGCAATGAATGGTTGGGCACATGTTGTATCTGAAGTACATGAAGCTGGCGGTCGAATTATTCCACAGATCTGGCATATGGGAGCCAAAGGTCATGTTAATGATTATTCGGAAGCTGAGATCGCTACAATCGTTCAGGAATTCGCACAAGCAGCCTCAGAAGCGAAACGCGTTGGGTTCGATGGTGTTGAAATCCATGGAGCACACGGCTATCTGATCGACCAATTCCTGTATGAGAAAACCAACTCTCGTACGGATCGTTACGGTGGAGATATGATGGCTCGCACACGTTTTGCAGTTGAAGTGATTGAGGCTTGCCGTAAAGTAGTGGGATCGGAATTCCCTATTGTACTGCGTTTATCTCAGTGGAAGACAGATGATTATCAGGCTAAATTGGCTGAAACACCGGAATTACTGGAGCAGCTTCTCGCACCGTTAGTTCAAGCTGGAGTCGATATCTTCCACTGTTCCACACGCCGTTTCTGGGAACCGGAATTCGAAGGGTCTGATCTGAATTTTGCTGGATGGACCAAAAAACTGACTGGTAAACCGACAATCACTGTTGGATCGATTGGTCTTGATGGTGACTTTACAAGTCTGTTCACAGAAGGTAAAGGCGCAAGTAACGCCAGTATCGAAGGATTGGTACAACGACTTCAGAATAATGAGTTTGATCTGGTTGCTGTAGGCCGTGCTCTTCTAGTCGACCCTGAATGGGTTAAGAAAATTCAAGAAGGACGTACTGATGATCTGGTTCCATTCACAAGAGAGGCGATGACTGTACTTACTTAATTGTAGTTATAATCCTTAGGAATATGTATTAATCAAACACACCTTCAAGATCATCTTGGAGGTGTGTTTGTAATGGCAACCAGAGTGAGTTATCCTGTGGAACTAAAGATGAACGCCATAGAGATGAGACTGGCAGAGGATGCAAAAGAAACATCGGAATAAGGTCCTCAACTTCATTATTGCTGGTTCCTTAATTTCTACATCATCACTCAACAACACCACTGCTTGGGGGGAGCTCTCCCTCCGAAAGATCAACACTTCTCTTCACTGAGTTCCCAATGCAAGTGGCGATCTATTCATTAGTGCTAAGTGACAACAACTGTTTTAGATTGTCATCAATAAATTGATTATCGGCACTGTTGATTCCACGACCGGCAAAATGGCCCCAGATCGATTGGATTGGTTTCAAGACAGCATTAGGTATACGCTTAGCTTCGTATTCATTATCGGCCGCTGTGCAGAAGAGATCCGTGCTTCCCGGCATGATACAGGCATAAGCTTTTATGCTCTGAAGTGCTTTATCAAAGTCTCCGTTATAGGAGGGGTTTTCACTGATATCTGCATGTTGGCCTGTCCATAACATGGCCAGAACATTATGCGGATCCATGTTCATAAAGCTATTTTCCCAAACACCAGCTACAAAATCCTCCAATGTGTCAAATCCCATCTCACGGTATAGCTCTTCTCTATAAAATGCATGTGATAGTCCCCATCCCGCATACACCCGACCAACGGCACGCATGTCTGTAGAACTTAGTTGGTTTAATTTACTTGAGTCGAAGCCGACTGCGGATAGCAGTGAAGCTTTCACGCCTTCCAGGACCACAAATGTGTGAGGCCAAGGTTTGGCGATGCCTCCGAAAGGTGCAATTCGTTCAACCATCTCCGGGTAACTTGCCCCCCATTGAAATGCCTGAATGCCGCCCATCGACCACCCGACGACGAGAGCAATCTTTTCAATACCGAATTTTTCGGTCAGCAGTTGTTGCTGGAATCGAACGTTGTCATAGATGGTTACCTGTGGAAAGTTAGCCCGATCGAATGGAGGAGGCGTGTTACTGGGAGAGGAAGAGAGCCCATTGCCCAGCAAATTGGGAACGATAATAAAATATTTCTCTGGATCCAGTGCCATCCCGCTGCCAATGAGCCATTCATTCTGAATATGCTGATCTCCAAAAGCCGTTGGATAGACAATAACATTATCTTTCTGTTCATTTAATTTTCCGTATGTTTTGTAAGCAAGAAAAGCATTTGGTAACGTCACTCCTGATTGTAAGAGTACATCACCCAAATTAAAAATTTCATAATCCATCGTATAATTGCTCCCTTCAAAATGAAACACCACAGGTTCACTGTGATCTCTTGTACTCAGTATAGAGCTGTGATACTCTCAATAAAAGTGAATAGAATTCAAGATAGTATTCAATAAAATTGAAAGATGAAGGAGGGATCATTGGATGGAATTGCGTCAACTGAATACGTTTTGTACGGTTGCAAAAACATTGAATTTCACGCGGGCAGCAGAAGTGCTGAGCTACGTTCCTTCCAACGTCACGATGCAAATTAAAGCATTGGAAGATGAGCTAGGTGTTCGCCTCTTTGATCGGTTGGGCAAGCAACTCGCGCTCACAACTGCGGGTAAACGCTTTTTAACACACGCCCAAGGCGTTCTCGAAAAAATGGACGAGGCTCGTAGTGCTGTCCATGATAATGAAAAACTAAGTGGAACCTTAACGATAAGTGCGAATGAGGTTATTTGCTCCTATCGGCTTCCACCTGTCTTCCAACGGTTTCGTTCGCAGCATCCGGGAGTTCGCTTAATTTTCCGCTCAGTTCCGAATCAAGAGCTCAAGCAAACGCTCTTTGAGGGGACCACGGATATTGTTTATATGTTGGATGAACCTATTCGCTCGAGTGGACTTTCCGTGGAACCTTTGCTGGAAGAACATTTCCGATTGTTAGCTGCTCCAGATCACCCACTCGCCAAACGAACTGTGCTGCAATTGGAAGATTTTCATGATGAAGTGTTCCTGACAAATGAGAAGGGTTGTCCCTATCGGACGATGTTTGATCGGTCATTTGAGAAAGAGGGCATTGATAGCATTACATATTTAGAGTTTCAAAGTGCTGAAGCCATTAAACAATGTGCAATTTCAGGAATCGGTATTGCCTTTCTTCCTGAGATCGTCGCGGAATCTGAAGTTGAACGCGGAGAACTTGTTGTCCTCCCCTGGCAAATTCCGGACTTGCAGGTATATACACAGATGTTGTGGCATAAAGACAAGTGGCTTTCACCAATCATGTTATCTTTTATAGAAGCAACTAGGGTAGTTTTTGGTTCACAGAATGAAAATAAGACCGTATAGCTTATGTATGAGACATCAAACTGTTAAGCACAGTAAAACGCTGTTGAAAGTGGGGAGACATTATTTATGATTCCAGTAGTATATGACCAGATTAACCATTGGGGAAAAGACGATGAATTTTTCCTTGCATTGTTAAAGAGATTACAAGTAGAATCTATAGCTGACCTGGGCTGTGGAACAGGAAGATGGACTACTCATCTTGTTCCGTGCGGTTATAAAATTACCGCTATAGATCCCAATGAAGAAGCGATTGAAATGGCGCGAAGTAAAGATAATTCTGGAAATGTGAATTGGATTATAGGTGATAGTGCGGATTTACAAACCAATACCTATGATGCGGTAATTATGACAGCGAATGTTGCACAGGTATTTCTTACAGATGACAGTTGGAAGCGAGTAATCTCAGACGTATTCCGATCCCTAAAAATCGGGGGTCACTTTATTTTTGATACAAGAAACCCTTTGGTAAAAGTATGGGAAGAATGGGAGAAGGACAAAACTCCTGACTTAGCTAAAGATAGACTAAGCGGAGATCCTTTAGAAATTTATACAGAATATGAAGGGTTTGAGGGAGATACTTACACTTTCTATGAAATTGTAAAAAATACTAAAACAGACAAAGTGTTAGTTCATGAAAAAATGCAGCTGAGGTTTCGAAATCAAGAAGAACTCAATGAGTCGCTGAAACAAATCGGTTTTTCAAAAATTAAAACATATGGTGATTGGGAATTCAAACAAGCAAATTCTCAGAATAGATCGTTTATTTTTCATTGTGTAAAATAGCAGTTAGTAAAAAAATGTCGATGGACCAGAACAGATCGAACACACTTCTTATTTCTAAATAACTCCAAACATTGTTTCATTCAAATCCATTCAATGAAATTTGTTCATATATGATGAACTGGAGTATGATGGGGGAAGGCGATGCTGATAATTACCATATAATCAATGCCAAGTATAGAGTGTAATTTGATATCGGTCTAAAGCTTTTGGACCCGGCTATACAACACCATACTTCCTTGAAGGGGGACATCTGTTTTGGATGAGCAGTTTCTAGATTTATTGGCCGAGAAATATGATACGGAAGAAAAAATCATAACAGAGATCATCAACCTTGAAGCGATCTCCAATCTCCCGAAGGGAACCGAGCATTTTGTCAGTGATTTGCATGGGGAGTTTCAGGCTTTTCAGCATGTACTACGAAACGGTTCGGGTACCGTCAAAGAGAAAATCAAAGAATTATTCCGGGAGGTTTGGACGGATCAAGAAATCAATGATTTTGCGGCGTTGGTTTATTACCCGGAAGAAAAAATTCAGCTGGTTATAGGGGAACTGAGCAATAAACAGGCTTTGAACCAGTGGTATAGACTAACAATTGAACACATGCTTAAGCTTATTTCTTATGCCTCTTCCAAGTATACACGCTCAAAATTGCGTAAAGCTCTGCCGGAGCAATATGTATATATTGTAGAAGAGCTTCTATACAAGACGGATTCGACCAACAATAAGGATCCTTATTACGAGGAAATATATCGGCAAATTATTTCTTTGGGCCAGGCGGACAATCTCATTATCGGCCTTGCTTATACGACACAGCGCCTGGTGGTTGACCATCTGCATGTGGTTGGAGATATCTATGACCGGGGGCCGTACCCCGATAAAATTATGGATACGCTGATCAACTACCATTCTGTAGACATACAGTGGGGGAACCATGATGTCCTCTGGATCGGAGCCTACGCAGGTTCTCTGGTCTGCCTTGCGAATATTATTCGAATCTGCGCCAGATACGATAATCTGGACATCATTGAAGATGTATACGGAATCAATCTCCGCCCACTGCTAAACCTGGCGGAGAAATATTACGAAGACAATCCGTCCTTCAGACCTAAGTTACAGGCTGGACATAATGTATCGGAGCAGGAAATTCTGCAGATCACCAAAATTCACCAAGCCATTGCCATGATTCAGTTTAAACTTGAAAGCCCGATTATCAAGAGACGCCCATACTTTAATATGTCTGAAAGACTTTTGCTGGAGCAGATTGATTACGACAACAATGAAATCAACATCTGCGGTAAAACGTACCTGCTGGAAAACACCTGTTTTGCAACCGTAAATCCGCAGAAACCTGAACAATTGCTGGAGGAAGAACGCCAGGTGATGGAAAAGCTGCTGTTCTCCGTTCAGCATTCCGAAAAGATGGCCAGACATATGAATTTTCTCATGAAAAAAGGTAGCCTTTATTTAAAATACAACGGGAATTTGTTAATCCACGGCTGTATTCCTTTGGATGAAGAAGGAAATATGGAAGAAATGCAGATTGAAGACAAGACATATGCGGGCCGTCAATTGCTTGATGTTTTTGAAGATTATTTACGTTACGCCTATGCGCATCCGGAAGAGACAGAAGATCTGGCGACGGATATGGTATGGTACATCTGGACAGGAGAATGTTCCTCGCTCTTTGGAAAGAGAGAAATGACCACTTTTGAACGATATTTTATCCAAGATAAAGAAGCACATAAAGAGAGAAAGAATCCGTACTACCATTTACGTGAAAATGAAGATATCTGTCGAATAATCTTGCAGGAGTTTGATTTGAATCCAGATCATGGACATGTCATTAACGGGCACACGCCAGTCAAAGAAATTAGTGGAGAGAGCCCTGTTAAAGCAAACGGAAAAATGATCGTGATTGACGGCGGTTTTTCCAAAGCCTATCAATCCACAACGGGCATTGCCGGATATACCTTGTTGTACAATTCCTTTGGCATGCAGCTCGTCGCCCATAAGAAATTTAACTCAAAAGAAGATGTCTTATGTAACGGAACGGACGTGTTATCTCTAAAAAGATTGGTGGACAAAGAACTGGCGCGGAAGCTGGTGAGGGAAACCAATGTCGGAGAACAGCTGTTGCAGAAAATCTCAAATTTGAAGGATCTATTAGACTATCGCTACATGAAATGAAACGATTGCTAAAAGTACACATTCGGATCAACCGTTTTAGTATAATAAGACATAGACGCTCGTATTGGGCAGGGAAGTAATAATACCCTGCCTGTGCGAGCCTTTCTTTTGTAACATGCGATTTAACAACAAACTTTATGACTTAACAGTTGAACTAACGGCGGATTTTCAATTGGTGGAGAGGAGGAAGATATGGACTACAATTCACGGAATGAAGCGGTTTTTGAGACGAAACGGTTCCGTAACTGTGCCATAGCGGCGGGTCGTCGTCATACCGTTGCTCTTAAATCTGACGGAACAGTAACAGCTGTGGGTGATAATAAATATGGTCAATGTAAGGTAAGCGATTGGTGCCATATTGTCGCAGTTGCAGCGGGTAATGTTCATATGGCTACGAACACCGGTAATGCACATACCGTTGGTCTTAAATCTGATGGTACGGTAACTGCTATAGGTTGGAATAAGCATGACCAATGCGATGTAAGCGATTGGCGCGATATTGTAACCGTTTCGGCAGGTTGGTGCCGTACGGTTGGGGTTAAATCAGATGGCACCGTGGTTGCGGTGGGGCGAAATAATGAAGGGGAATGCAACGTGAGCAGCTGGCGCGATATTGTATCGGTCACGACGGGTGACTGGCATACAGTTGGTCTAAAATCAGACGGAACGGTAACAGCAGTTGGTAACAATAAATATAACCAATGTAACGTAAACGACTGGGGCGACATATTGGCTGTTTCGGCGGGGTATCTTCATACGGTTGGGCTCAAATCGGATGGTACGGTAGTGGCTGTGGGAAGAAATAATGAAGGTGAATGCGACGTAAGCGGATGGCGCGATATTGTAGCAGTTGCAGCGGGGAGTTATCATACTGTTGGTCTTAAGTCCGACGCTACAATGGTTGCTGTGGGTTCGAATAAACATAACCAATGTGATGTACGTGGCTGGCACGGAATTCGAGCTGTTTCGGCGGGGTGTGCCCATACGATTGGACTGAAATCGGATGGTACGATGGTTGCTGTGGGTGATAATGATTATGGACAATGTGATGTAAGCGGATGGAGTAACATTCAACCATAAATAAAGGAATTTTATATCGTGGGACAAGATCATGGTCCCATTGAAGTCGCTATTTTAGCGGCTTTTTTGTTTTATCGGTACAAGTTTTATTCCCAAATCAAGGACAAGAACATGGTCCGATTACCAATCAGCGTATAAATAATCGGTTCTTCTCTCCATAATTCATTGATCTAACGAGAAAGATAGTCAATATAGGGTATAGGGGTATAAAAATATGTTGACTAATATAGGGTAGGGGGGTATTGTATTGTACAAGAGCTTGATGAGACCTGAAAAACTGGCCTCGAGAGTTTAGCCCATCGTTTAGGTCAAACTAAACCAAAAAATCACCCACAAGAAGGGACGAAATAAGATGAAAAACATTGTTTTGAATGTACAAGGTATGAGCTGCCAACATTGTGTAAACTCCATCGAAGGTGCTCTGAAAGAAATTGGAGTGAGTGGCAAGGTGAACCTCAGTGATGATTCGGTTGAAGCGACGTATGATGAAAATCAAGTCTCCTTGGAGCAAATTAAAGAAGTTATTGAAGAGCAAGGCTACGAAGTAGCGTAAGTAATGGACGATGAGGGGAGTGAGTTATTGTGGCAACAGCAGCGGCTCAGACAAAACAGTCGAGTATACAAATTACAGGTATGACCTGTGCAGCTTGTGCAAACAAAATTGAAAAAGGCCTCGGTAAGATGGACGGGGTCACATCAGCAAATGTTAACTTTGCTTTGGAAAAGGCGAGTGTAACGTATGATCCCACGAAAGTGGAAATGAAAGAACTTGAGGAAAAAATCAAAAAACTTGGATATGGTTCCGTATCAGAGGTTGCGCAATTCAATCTTGAAGGCATGACCTGTGCAGCATGTGCGAACAAAATTGAAAAGGGCCTGAACAAATTGCCCGGCGTGACTAACGCTTCAGTAAACTTCGCCATGGAAACGGCTCGAGTTGAATTTTCTCCTGGTGAAGTTTCCATCGAAGACATGAAAGACAAGGTAAGAAAACTCGGTTATACAGCGATCAGCAAAGCAGACGGTTCCAGTGGTGGTGCAAGTGAGCATCGTGCTAAAGAACTGAGCAAACAAAAACGGAAATTACTGATTTCGGCAATTCTTTCCTTGCCGTTGTTGTGGACTATGGTAGGTCACTTCTCGTTCACTTCATGGATCTATGTACCGGAATTGTTTATGAATCCGTGGTTCCAACTAATTCTGGCTACACCAGTACAATTTTATATTGGTAGACAGTTCTATGTGGGTGCGTATAAGGCTCTCCGGAATGGGAGTGCGAATATGGATGTGTTGGTATCACTTGGCACCTCTGCAGCGTACTTCTACAGTTTATATTTGACCATTCAATGGTCAAGTATGGCTGACGGGATGCATCATGGTCCATCCCTGTATTATGAAACGAGTGCGGTCCTTATTACATTGGTTCTTATGGGTAAATTGTTTGAATCACTTGCGAAAGGCCGAACATCAGAGGCAATTAAATCACTGATGAGTCTGCAGGCGAAGACGGCATTAGTGGTTCGGGATGGCAAAGAACTTACCATTCCAGTGGATGAAGTCATTGTAGGAGATGTTGTCCTTATTCGCCCAGGAGATAAAGTTCCTGTAGATGGAGAGGTGCTGGAAGGGATCTCATCTGTAGATGAATCCATGCTTACAGGTGAAAGCCTTCCAGTAGAGAAAAAAGTCGGAGATGCTGTGATTGGAGCTACGATTAATAAAAACGGTATTCTTCGGATCAAAGCAACCAAAGTAGGTAAAGAAACCGCTCTTGCACAAATTATTAAGGTTGTTGAAGAAGCTCAGGGATCAAAAGCACCAATTCAGCGGGTAGCCGATGTGATCTCGGGCATATTCGTCCCGATCGTTGTAGGAATTGCAATAGTTGCTTTCGTGGTTTGGTACTTCTGGGTTACACCAGGCGATTTTGCAGGTTCGTTAGAAAAAGCAATTGCGATTCTTGTTATCGCATGTCCATGTGCACTTGGACTTGCAACCCCAACATCCATTATGGCGGGGTCTGGTCGTTCGGCTGAACTAGGGGTGTTGTTCAAAGGCGGAGAGCATCTGGAGCAGACGCATAAAATTGATGCGATCCTTCTGGATAAAACCGGTACTGTTACAAAAGGTAAACCTGAATTGACTGACGTCGTCGCTCTTGGCAATGAAAATGAATTCCTGAAACTTGTTGGAGCTGCAGAGAAAAATTCTGAGCATCCACTTGCAGAAGCCATCGTTGTAGGCATCCAGGAACGAAATATCGAACTACCAGGAACACAATCCTTTGAAGCATTTCCGGGTTTCGGAATCCAGGCAATGGTTCAAGGTAAACAACTACTCGTGGGTACACGTCGACTGATGGAAAAGTATAATATCGATGCAAAAGCAGCTTATCATTCGATGTCACGTTTGGAAGAAGCGGGGAAAACTGCGATGCTGGTTGCCATTGATGGTCAATATGCAGGTATGGTCGCTGTAGCAGACACGATTAAAGAAACTTCGAAAGCTGCAGTGAGCCGTCTGAAAGAAATGGGCATTCAGGTCATTATGATTACAGGTGACAATGAACGGACGGCAAAAGCCATCGCTGCTCAAGTAGGTATTGACCACGTTCGTGCAGAGGTCTTGCCGGAAGGAAAAGCGGAAGAAGTGAAAAAACTGCAATCTCAAGGTAAAAAAGTGGCCATGGTTGGCGATGGTATCAACGATGCACCGGCTTTGGCAACTGCAGATATTGGTATGGCGATTGGTACGGGGACAGATGTAGCGATGGAAGCAGCTGATGTAACACTCATGCGCGGCGATCTATCCAGTATTCCTGATGCTATCTACATGAGTCGTAAGACCATGCGCAACATTAAGCAAAACTTGTTCTGGGCACTTGGTTACAACACTTTAGGTATCCCTATTGCAGCTATCGGTCTGTTAGCACCATGGGTTGCAGGCGCAGCGATGGCCTTGAGTTCGGTATCCGTCGTTCTAAACGCCCTGCGATTGCAACGCGTAAAAGTACGTCACTAGTCAATGTACTAGAACAGGAGCGAACATAATGATGATGAGGAGTAAAAAAATCATGCTAATGTTAACCGGTGTTTTAGCTTTCGGTGTGTTGTCTGCTTGCGGAACCCCTAAAGAAAGTGCACATACAGATGGACATGGTGGTATGAATCATACTGAGATGAATTCTGAAACTGAAGGTGCGAGTCATGATCATGCAGGGCCTCACGCTGATTCAACAGCAAGTAGCCCTAAAGCCTCGTTCTCCTTTGCATCAGATGTGAAGGCCAATGAAAATTCGCATCTGACAATCCAAATCACGGACGCCGATGGAAATCCGGTTAATGAATTTGAAATGGGCCACGAAAAACGAATGCACCTTATCGTGGTGAGTAAAGATCTTTCTTACTTTAATCACATTCATCCTGATTATAAAGGCGATGGAAAGTTTGCGATTGAAACTTCATTTCCAGCCGGTGGCGAATACAAAATCCTTGCCGACTTTGTTCCAAAAGGTGGAGCGAGTACTACACTCAGTGAATGGGTGAACGTTGGAGGTCCAGAAAAAGCCCAAGAGCCTGTTCAAGCGGATTCCGACCTTATAAAAGAAGTGGTTGGTAAAAAAATCGAACTTTCATTGAGTACCAAAAAGGCCAACAACGACGTAAATCTGACCTTTAATATCATGGATGCGTCAACGAACGAAGGGATTAATAATCTTGAACAATACCTCGGTGCTGTAGGTCATGTTGTTATCCTTTCTGAGGATGCAGAGCAATATCTGCATGTTCATCCAACAGAGGAAAAGGCAACAGGTCCAAAAGCGGAGTTTATGACCTCCTTCCCGCATAGGGGAATCTATAAAATCTGGGGCCAATTCCAACATGATGGGGAAGTTTTTACAGTACCTTTTGTAGTAGATGTAAAGTGAGTAGAGAGGTATGAGCATGGGAGATCAAATTAAAATAGCGATTAGTCCAGCAATCCAACTTGGTGGAAGCTTATTCACTCCGGAGCAACTAGTTAAAATTGGCGAGATTATTGGTCCTGATTCAAAAGTGGAGATGACACCCTTTAAGCAACTCTACGCAGAAGTATCGATTGAACAACGAGATCAGATCACAAATGAACTTGAGGATCACGGTCTTGAAATAAACCCTGCAGGATTTGTAACCAAAAGTCTGATCGCTTGCAACTTTTGTAGAGGTGCAGAAGAAGCAGGCATGGAAACAGCCAAAAATTTAAATCAGGCCATTTCCGGTATCGATACGCCTACACCACTCAAGATTGGATATGCTGGATGCGCCTTAGGCACAAGTGAACCGTTGATTAAGGATATTGGGATCGTAAAGATGCGCGATAAGTTCGATGTTTATGTTGGTGGCGAGTCGAAGGGGCTTAAACCCTCCTTCGCCAAGCTTCTACACTCCGGATTAATGGAGGATCAGCTTATTCCTTTCGTTACCGCAATTATTGATTATTATAAGATGCATGCAAAAGGCAAAGAAAAGTTCAGCAAATTCGTTAATCGAATGACACTGGAAAACTTGAAGTCTATGACGCTTGAAAGGGGGTGAAAACAGTGAAAGAAGCAACTGTAAAAATTCAAGGTATGTCTTGCCGTTCTTGTGTATCTAAAATTGAAGGTGCAATTAGCGCTCTTGGCGCTGAAGGCCACGTTAATTTTGAACAAGGAACAGTAGAAGTTCGATTTGACGATTCTAAAGTTCAAATCGCTGAAATTGAAGAAGCGATCCGTAAAAAAGGATATAACGTCGGAGCGTAATATATATTGAAATACAAGGGAGAGTAATTGGGCATGACGGAATCCATTCAGATTTATTCAATCCCAACCTGCAGCGATTGCAATTATGCTAAACGTTACTTTAAAGAGCATGAGCTTCCCTATACGGATTACAATTGTGAAGAAGATGCCAAGTACGCTGAGGAAGTCTGGAAGTTGACTGGCAAACAGGTTGTTCCAACCATTGTCATTGGAGATAAGGTCTTTGTAGGCTTTGCCGAAAATCTCACTGAAATCAGCGAGTTAGTTAAATAACTGTTAGGACCCCGGTCAACTTCCGACTGGGGTTATTCTTAATAAAAATATACCTTTGACTGATATATCGTTGTAGGAGTGGAGGGTATAATATGCTTACAAGATGCAGTAGATGGTTGCCCAACCGATTCAATCTTAGTTGATGACAAGCCGTTCTCTTAGCACGTACCATGATACTTCTTGCTCCCTTTACATAGGGTAGGGGGGGATGGTAATGTGTAATAAAGGAGTTGATCTACATGGATGATACGATACTTGAGGACGCCTCATGTGACCATACATCTTCAAACGAGCGGAAAAGCCATCATTCGGAGAGTACGAAGCGAAAATTAATTAGCCGGTTGAATCGGATTGAAGGGCAAGTGCGTGGAGTAAAAGGAATGATTGAGAAGGATACGTATTGTGATGACGTGTTGCACCAAATTGCCTCCATTCAATCCGCGTTGAATGGCGTAGGAAAGCAGCTTTTGGAACATCATATGAAAAGCTGTGTCATTGAACGCATTTCAGAAGGCGATCACAAAGTTTTGGATGAACTGATGATCACTGTAAATAAGTTAATTAAGTAAGCTAGGATAGGGGAGATATCCTCTTGTTGTATTCAGGCAAATGCCCCATCAGTACTTAAATGACCATATTGACAAATTTAACGCCTTCCACTAAGATAATCGTACAAGTAAATAATGAATATAATCAGGATTGTTACTGATCAGCAGGCAAGACCGATTAATATGCAAACATGTAGAGTATAATTACCATGTGTGCACTATTAATGGTCTTTTTTATTTGCTAAATTCTGTTAACGTTTCATTTTAAAAGGAGATTCGTATGAAAATCACGCGAATTATTAATAATAATGTCGTCTGCGCTGTAAATGAAAGACGCCAGGAGATGATGCTTCTAGGAAGTGGCATTGGTTTTCAGAAGAAAAAAGGAGACGATGTGGACACAGAGAAGATTGAGAAAGAATTTTTCCTGAAGTCCAAAAATGTAACTGGAAAATTATATGCCCTGCTCGCGCAGATTCCGATGGAGTACATCCGTGTGTCTGATAGTATTATTCAATATGCCAAGCAGTCCTTGGATAAAGAGCTGAATGAAAATATATATTTGACGCTAACAGACCATATTAACTTCGCCGTATCACGCTATAAACAGGGAATGAACTTCAACAATGCGTTATTGTCTGAAATTAAAGCATTCTACGCCAATAAGTATCGAGTGGCTTTGAAGGCTTTGGATATGATTAATCAAGAATTCAACATTACGTTGCCTGAAGATGAGGCCGGCTTTATTGCGCTTCATATCGTCAATGCAGAACTAGGATCTGAAATGGAAGATACCATGAAGATGACACAATTGATTCAAAAGGTCTTAAATATTATTCGTTATCAGTTCAAAATTCACTTTAACGAAAGCTCCCTTCACTACTCCAGACTGGTCACGCATCTAAAGTTTTTTGCCTATCGTCTGTTTAACAATACGGTGATGAAAAGTAATGATAACGATTTCCTCAATATTATTAAAGAAAAATATAAGCTAGAGTACCAATGTAGTCTAAGAATTGCGCAGTTGATTCGGGTAGACTATGGGAAAGAATTAACCGAAGACGAATTGGTGTATTTAACTGTTCATATCAAAAGGGTGACTGATGAAGAAAGGGATTGACCCATCATCGCTCCATAATGACTATACTAGGATTGTTACTGGTGATGCAGGCAAGACCTAGAGTTCCATCGTGTATAGAGCATATCTATATTCGATAGAACTCTAGGTCTTTTTTTGTAGAATAATACATTGAAGGGGGAACAAAAATGAAACATGAACAAACGGCTACCGACATTCTAAAACTTGTTGGTGGTGAAAAAAACATTGAAAGTGTTACACACTGTGCTACCAGGCTGCGCTTTAACTTAAAAGACGAGTCGATTGCAAACAACGAAGCACTGAAAAACGTACAAGGAGTTGTGGGCGTTGCCAGTAGTGGAGGTCAGTATCAGGTCATTATTGGTAATGAGGTCAACAACGTCTATAAAGCCCTTGCGCAACTAGGGAACTTTACAAGCAAGAATGATGCTCCAACTGTGAAAAAAGGAAAAGTCTCCACTGTTCTGGACACGATTTCCGGAATCTTTACACCCATCCTACCGGCGATGATTGGTTGCGCCATGATTAAGGCAGTTCTTCTTATTTTGAAAACCTTTGATCTCGTTGACCTTGACGGTCAATTTAATACGATTATGACTTTCGTTGGGGATGCGGCTTATTATTTCTTGCCAATGCTGCTCGCTTGGAGTGCTGCTGTTAAACTTAAAGCTAATGTGGGTTTTGCGTTAACCATTGCGGGTATCTTGTTACATCCTAGCTTTTCGGCATTGATGTCTGCGGGTGAGCCTGTTACGTTCTTTGGTCTGCCTGTCACACAAGCGACGTATTCTTCTTCCGTTATTCCAATTATTCTAGCTGTATGGATCCTGTCATATGTGGAACGATTTGCTGAAAAGTATTCTCCTTCCGTGATCAAATCCATTTTGAAACCTTTAGTTGTAATCCTTGTTATGGCGCCTCTAACATTAATTATTCTAGGACCATTGGGTGCGATTGCCGGTAACTACCTTGCTTCTGCTGTATCCTATGTCAATACACACGCAGGATGGTTAGTGTCTGGTATTATCGGCGGGGCATTCCCATTCCTGATTCTGACGGGGATGCACTATAGTTTGGGACCCGTTGTCCTCACTGCTTATGCACAGACAAAAACCGATGGCATTGTTGGCCCAGGTATGCTCGTACACAATATTGCTCAAGGTGCAGCTGCGCTCGCGGTCGCATTAAGAACCAAAAATAAAGCATTTAAACAAGTTGCTTACTCTACTAGCGTAACTGCGCTGTTAGGAATTAGCGAACCTGCATTGTTTGGTGTAAATCTACGGTTAAAAAAACCACTGATCGCTGTTGTCATTGGTGGTATTGTAGGCGGAATATACGTTGGCTTGTTCGGTGTAGCTCGATCTGCTCTAGGCATTGCCGGCTTGGCTACGTTACCAGCATTTATCACTGATAATCCATGGAACCTAATCCATGCAGCAATTGGTCTGGTCATTGGCTTTGTTGTTACCTTCTTGATGACGCTTATTTTAGGATTTGAAGATGTGCCTGAGGATGGAGAGGATCAACGAACACCAGCCAATTCATCTTCAACAAACCGTGTGCCTGTTGTTAGTGTTTCTGAACATGTACTCACAGCACCAATGACTGGTCGAGTTCTAGAGTTATCAACAATAAAGGACGAAGCCTTTGCAACTGGAGCTATGGGAAAAGGGATCGCCATTGAACCTACAATTGGAAAACTCGTTTCACCAGCCGATGGTGTCATATCCGCGGTATTCCCTACCTTCCACGCAATGGGTATTAGCTCGAATAATGGCGCTGAACTCCTCGTTCATATCGGCATGAACACGGTGAAGCTGAAAGGTGAACATTTCAAGGTGCATGTACAAGAAGGTGATGAAGTAAAAGCTGGGGATTTACTTATCGAATTCGATACAGATGCAATAGCCGCCAAAGGTTATGATCTGACTACACCTATTATTGTTACGAATTCAGATGACTTTACAGATGTAATTGGTATAGATAAACCATCGATTACGATCGGGGAAAAACTAATTAAGATCATATAAGGAGGAATTTCCAATGAAGAACACAACCGTATTCCCAGACTCTTTTATGTGGGGCGGCGCAACAGCGGCGAATCAATACGAGGGTGCCTGGAACATTGATGGTAAAAAAGCAAGTACAGCAGATATGATGACGGGTGGAACGCATACTATTCCAAGACGGATCACTAAACACATTGAGGAGGGTGTAAACTATCCTTCCCATGAGGCAGTAGACTTTTACCATCATTACAAAGAAGATATCCGTCTGTTTGCAGAGATGGGCTTTCGATGCTTCAGAATGTCCATTGCTTGGTCCAGAATATTCCCCAACGGGGACGATGTAACGCCAAATGAAGCAGGACTTCAATTTTACGACAAGGTGTTCAGTGAACTGAAAAAGTATAATATTGAACCTATCGTTACGATCTCACATTACGAAGCTCCGTTTGCGCTAACAGAGAAATTCAATGCCTGGGCTTCCAGAGAGATGATCGACTGCTACGTACGGTATTGTGAGACCATTTTCACCCGTTACAAGGATGTCGTGAAGTACTGGATTACATTTAATGAGATCAATAGTTTAATTGTTCCAGCAGGTGCATATATAGCAGGGGCATTATTAGTTGATGATAGTGGTGTATTTAACAATACGGTTGTGGATAGTACGCAATTAAGATTCCAGGCTTTACATCATCAATTTATAGCAAGTGCAAAAGCGGTCAAACTTGCTCATGAGATTAATCCGGCGTTCCAAATCGGTTGTATGATTAATTATAGTCATGGTTACGGAAGTACATGTAAACCGGAAGATATGTTGAAGGCTCTGAGAATGGATCAGATTAACAATATGCTGAGCAGCGACGTGCAAGTTAGAGGGGAATACCCTGACTTTGCCAAGAGATATTTTAATGAGAACAATATTCAGATTGAGATGGCAGAAGAGGACGTAGAAGTGCTAAAACAAGGCTGTGTTGATTTCTATAGCTTCAGCTACTACAAGTCTCATGTAGTGGGTACCCGCCCAGAAGGTGATGAGACCCAGGGGAATGTCTTTGGTGGATTCAAAAATCCTTATTTGAAGGCAAATGATTGGGGATGGCAAATCGATCCAGTTGGACTTCGTTACGTACTCAATCATGTCTACGATCGGTATGGAATCCCTATAATGATCGTTGAAAATGGTCTGGGAGCGGTTGATGTCATCGAAGAGGATGGATCTATCCATGATACGTACAGGATCAATTTCCTGCGAGATCATATCGAACAAATGAGAGAAGCTATCCTCGATGGCGTTAATCTTATCGGCTACACGGCTTGGGGTTGCATCGACATCGTTAGTGCCTCAACTGGCGAAATGGAGAAACGCTACGGATTCATTTATGTAGATAAGGATAACAAGGGCAGAGGTACCCTGAAAAGAAGTAAAAAGGACAGTTTCCACTGGTATAAAAAGGTGATTGAATCCAACGGGGAAAGATTGGATTTGGAAATATAATTTGCAATCGAACGAAAGATGATTCAATCTTTAAATTCTATCAAATAGACCAAGTACTTGTCACTTTGTGAGACAAGTACTTGGTTTTTTGTGCATCAATAATAAAACTAAAAATTAATTATTTGGATGGTTAAAGTGGCTGACAATATCCAGTCTACAGTTCATTATGGTCTCCAAGGGTTTTCAAAAGCTAAATATAAATATTTACCTCTTGCATAAAGAACGTGTGTTCGGTCTATAATATATACAAACATACGTTCTCAAAAGTACAGGAGTGATTACAGTGTTGACTAAGCAACGAACCATTATGCTCATTGATATGCAGAGCTTTTATGCTTCAGTCGAAAAGGCAAAAATGCCTCAATACAAAAATAGACCATTAGCTGTTGCGGGAGACCCCGCAAGACGCTCTGGAATTATCCTTGCCGCTTGTCCACTAGCCAAAGCGAAGGGTGTGTCTACCGCGGAACCACTCTGGCAGTCTCTTCAGAAGTGCCCTGAACTGATCATTGTGAGACCACACATGCAAGAATACATCGAAGTATCCACTCAAATCATGTCCATTATTGAGGAGTTTACCGATCTGGTCGAACCGTACAGTATAGACGAATTATTCGCTGATTTTACAGGGTCTATGCATCTATTCGGTAATGATCCCGTCGATTTGGCCAAGCAAATTCAAGACAAAATCTATAATGAAACAGGCGTTTACGCAAGAGCTGGCATTGGTGAAAACAAAATCATCAGTAAATTGTGCTGTGATATGATCGCTAAAAAAGCAGAGGGGGGTATTTTCCACTTAAAGAAAGAGGAATTACACCTCCACATTGGAGATAAGCCCATCCGCGATATGTGGGGGATCGGCTCAAGAATGGAAAAACATCTGTGGAAGATGGGCATCCGAACCATTAGAGACCTGGCGAATACGCCTCTTTCCAAATTAAGAAGTAAGTGGGGTGTTAATGGAGAAGTCATTTGGCGAGTCGCAAATGGACTCGACAATTCGCCGGTAACCGTCAACACGCACAGTACACAAAAAGATATTGGAAACGGAATGACCCTACCTAGAGATTTCACAGAGGCTTGGGAGATCGAAGTGGTTATTCTCGATATCTGCACAGAAGTATGCAGAAGAGCCCGCAAAAAGGGACTGATGAGCAGTGTCGTATCCGTAAGTGTATCTGGAGCGGATTTTGACCACCCCACTGGTTTTCACAGGCAGGTTAAACTGTCTGATCCTACAAACATAACCGTTGATGTATGCAAGATAGCCAAACGCATATTTCATCAACACTGGGATGGGCAACCTGTGCGCCGTGTAGGCGTATCCCTGTCTCAATTATCCAACGCGGATACATATCAACTTTCTTTTTTTGATGATCAAGCGCAGAAACGGGCCATTGATCAGGTGATGGACGACATCAAGGATCGATTTGGCGACATTGCCATTCTACGAGCGAGCTCCATTACGGCTGCGGGTCAAGCGATCGATCGAGCATCTAAAATTGGGGGGCATTATAAATGAGCAAAAAACTGGAGGCCAATGGATTATGGGAATCGAGCCGCATGATGCTTCCTCAACATAAAGAACGAATTATACAGCATCGTACTCAAATTCATTATCAAGCGAAGCCGCTGATCCATGAAGATGAGTGGGAGATTATTACACAAAATATAGATATGTCGCTCAATTATACATTGCAAGCCACCTTTGAAATATTTACTGAGTCAGGCAATCGGTATATACACGGGATCGTCACTTCAGTCAGTGCCTTTGGAAAGAAAATCAAAATTGAAATGGAGAATGGATTTGAATGGGTCGATTTTGATCAATTGGTCGCTGTGAAACTTGAAGAAGGAGGCGTGTAAAGTGCGACAGACTTTCGAGGAACTTTCACTCGTGAAGAGGGTGGTAGAGCTCCCTTATCTTTTAGGTGCTCTGGAGGTAGATAAACATAAAATATACGCTTCAAATTTCAAAATGAAATCTGTGTATGTTGACTACCTGGACGGTACCCAAAAGAAAATTGCTTTAGAGATGTACAAATCAAAACAAAGGCTAAAGGAACATCATATTAAAATCATAGATGAAGTAAGATCTGAGCTGAGTTTAACGGTAGATTATTCGGTGAGAGGTTACATTCATAAAATGACATTATTATGGAGCAAAGTGAAAGTAGATGTAACCTTAATGCTTACTGAACATATGAACGTTGATATTACTGAATTGCCCACATGAACATAGAAAATAAGAGTCTAACTTATGGGTGCGGCAACAAATACGAGCAGATCTTTCGGCAAACCGGGAATCACAAAAAAGATAAATAAAGAGGCAGAGTAAACTATGTTTGGATGTCAAAGATAAAAAACTTCATTATTATAAATCTGCCCCTGTATTCAGTAAGGACATTCAAAAGAAAAGCCACGAAGGAGGAGGAATAGCAGAAGGTTTAAGACAGTCGAGAAATCAGTAGGATGCCCAATTTCCCGGTTCGCTTGCGGGACGTAATTTTCAAGTCGTCATTTCAAGTAGCATGAGAAATTTTAAGATAAAACTCAAGAGGAGAAGTGGGCGTAAAAGTAATTGAGGGGATGGTAGCGTCATGCCAATTGAAATCACAGACATTGTGTCTAAGAAAATATTAAGTGAAGTAAAAGGTTATCTAGATATTGGTTTTACTCATTCACTAAATCCCTATACGGGTTGTGCATTTGCTTGCGAATACTGTTACGTCAGAGAAATGCCTATTCAAAAGTTTAAGGATATTCCTTGGGGATCGTGGGTGGATGTCAAGAAAAATGCAGCAGAAAACTATCTAAAGGAAGTCTCTCTTCTAAGACGTAAAAATAAACCCATAAGTATATTCATGTCATCAGCCACAGATCCTTATCAACCTGTAGAGCAGAAGGCAAACATTACAAGAAGCCTGTTGGAAGAAATGGATAAAAACCCACCAGATTCACTTCAAATTCAAACTAGAAGCCCGCTGGTTGCCAGAGACCTTGATATACTGCTGAAATTAAAGGAAAAATGTAGAATTATGGTTTCAATGACAATCGAGACAGATCGCGAAGACGTGAAACGAATTTTTTCGCCCTATGCTCCTGGAATAGATTTACGAGTTAAAGCCTTGAAAAAGATAAATGATGCAGGGATACATACACAAGTATCTATTTCCCCTGTGCTACCTTTTTCACCTAATTTCGCTAACATGTTACAAGGCATAACTGATCGAATTTGGATTGATACGCTATTGATTGGTGATGGTCAAATGGGGATGAGATCTAAGCGGTTAGGGATGCCACAATTATTTGAGGCGAACGGCTGGGAGAAATGGTACGAGAAAAGAATTCATCTGAAAGTCGAAAAATATTTTAAGGCAAGGTTTCCATCTGAAATTATTCATGTATCCAAAAACAGTGCATATCCATTTTGATTTTAAATAGCCATTCATTTAATGAGGATCTTGCCCGTTTTTTCTTCATGCAATAGAAATATTGCAGAAACTGGTGTTCGAAGATCAACTCTCTCATACGAGTCAATGGAGGACGTATGAGTCCTCCATTGATTTAACTTGAAGATGTAGAGGGATTCATTCTATTTTGAAATGACCGTGGAGTAACAATTTGACATCATTCACTCTGATGAATATCGTTTGGAAGTTCATCATTGAGTTTCTGGTACCCGAGCCCCCATGTTTCCATAGAGAATATAATTGGCTTCAGTGAATTTCCTAAATCACTTAAGCTGTATTCGACTCTCGGAGGGACTTCTGCAAAAACAGTACGAATGACAATTCCATCCTCTTCCATTGAACGTAAATTTTCAGTGAGAACCTTTTGACTGATCTCCGGGATACTTTTACGAAGTTCTCCGAATCGATGAGTTCCCTTCAAAAGATCCCTCATAACCAATAACTTCCACTTGTTACCTATCAATCCAACTGTCGTTGCGACGGGACACAACGGCAACTCTTTTTTTGAAATCACTGTATTATCGCCTCCAATAGTTACTATTAGTTTCCTATATAACAAAAAGGTGCCTACTTTCAAAATCAATACATTGCTTATATTATAATTCTGTCGATGAAAAATCAAATGAAAGGAGGAGGGAGTTTGCAAGAGAGTTTATGCAACTGAGTGACTATTTTTTGAATCATATGTTAACGTTCTTGAATTCTTGGAGACAGCATTTAGAGATCAGTTTATTGGCTCTGCAACCTAAAGATAAAATACTAGTTACAAAAAGGTTCCTATGCAACATTAAGGTGCCTACTTACCAATTATCTAAAGTAGAGATAAAATTTTAATGAAGGCATATGCTCACGAAAATAGAAAGGGGTTTAAATATGACGATTACAGAAAACAAACAATTGATGTATCGTTTCACGAACTTCATTAATACGGCAAGCAAGGAACTTGCTGAAGAATTGATTGCTCCAGATGCTGTTTTTTATGTACCTATGCAAAAAGAACCAATGAATGGTCCAAGTGGTTATCTCTCCATAATTCATATGATGAGATCTGGTTTTTCCGATATACAATGGACTGTTAAGGAGCTGGTAGCAGAAGAGGATCTAGTAGCAGCTCATTTTGTCATGAAGGGCACACAAGACGGAGAGTTTCTCGGGTTTCCACCAACGAGCAAAAAAATCGAAGTAAATGCAATGAATTTTTATCGGATCTCTAATGGCCAAATTATTGAAGAGTATGGTCAACCCGATATGCTTGGCTTGCTTCAACAAATAGGGGCAATTCCAAAAGCATAATTACCTCTCATTGATCTGGGCATCGTTCCAAAAAATTAAGATTTGGAAAAATAGATTAAAGTCGAAGAGGGACTGCATTTTGCAATCCCTCTTCTTAGTGATTTTACAATTAGGAAATATAAACTACTAGTTTTAGCCTAGTTTTTGCGAACCATTGAACCACACAGATTTGATTGACAAAGTATCTGAAATATTAGTGATCGGATCACCGTTTATGAGAATAAGATCAGCACGTGCACCTTCGGTAATCCGGCCACGATCTTGTAGACCAAAGCAACGGGCCGGTTTGGAAGTAGCCGACTGAAGAGCTTCGATCGGAGTGAACCCAGCCTTCACCAGCAGCTGCATTTCGTGGTGAACACTGGCCCCATGAGCAAGGCCACCAAGGTTCGGAACGGGAACCGGTGCGACATCCGTCCCTACAAGAATATCAACTCCGGCACGGTGAAGATCCATCACATTTTTAAAGCTGTTCTCCATGTTACCTTGTGGGAATGTATTGAAGCTTGAGTTCAAGATATCGATCCAATCCGGACTTAATTTGGAATGAACTCGTGGATCATTAGCCAATTCTGATGCCGGATTACCTATAATCGATGAATTTAACACCAAGCACGGTGTAACAAAAGCTCCAGATTTAGCTATGGATTTGACCAATTCGGACGTGTACTCGGGTCTGTCGATAAACAAGTGCCCCAAACCGTCGACTCCAAAATCGATGGCTGCTTTCGATGAAAGAGCCGTCAAAACGTGGGCAATGACCAACTTATCGAACTTGTGGGCTTCAGTAACGGCTGTTTTTAGAATCTCATCACTTAGAACAGGCAGGCCGGGTGCACCCATAACCGTTCCCTCTTCAATCATGATCTTAATATAGTCGGATCCATTCTCCACTTGGGTATGCACATGTTTGATCGCTTCATCAACCGTCGTCACTTGAGGTATTTCGTCGAGATCGTGAGCGTAGGCGGCCAACATTGCTTCCCGGTCTTCCTCCGACAACTTCTCTAGTTCCTTTAATACGAATTCAGGTATTTCATCTCCATCAGGCAGTAATTCATCTGGGTGCCCACCAGGAGCGGTAATCGCTGTCCCAGCAGATCGAACGTCTGCGATGTCATCCACATTTTTTAGCTGAATTTCGCGCCCTCTTTTCGTAAAATCGCCGTTCATTTCGAGTTCTGTTGTAACACCGAATTTTAAGGCATCTCGTAATCCGCCAATTGAGGTATGAACATGTGCATCAATGAGACCAGGTATTAATGTCGCATTTTCTCCATCGATAATTGTTGCATCGCTTGGGATGTCTCCGCCCACTGAAATAATGGAAACCCCTTTAATGACAATATGTCTGGGAGCAATAATTTGATATCCATCAAAGATTCGTACATTTGTAATCGCCGTAATTTCTTCTAACCCAGCATTCTGATTTAATTTCTCCATCATAACTCCTCCTAATGTGTTTGTGTTTCAACACTTCGGAGTATAACTGTTAGATATCTAACAGTCAATAGTCTAACTTTTGTTTGACAAGCCTACTGGGATCACTGTATATTTTAGCTACTTACAATTAGATTCCTAACAATTACAGAGGGGACGATGGACGGTCATGCCTTCCCGAGAAGATACGCCTTATATGGAGTTGTTTCAAATTATCGGTCTTAAGTTAAAGAAAAGAGCGGATGAGAGTATAAAAGAGCTAGGATTAAGTTCTCAACAAGGAAAAGTAATCGATTATATTTATGAGAATCAAGATAATCATATTATTCAAAAGGATCTTGCAGATCGGTTTCATCTGCGTGGGGCAAGCGTTACAAGCATGCTTCAAGGTCTAGAGCAAAAAGGTTTCATCGAACGTAAAATCCCGGCCAATAATGAACGGCAAAAAAATATTTACGTATTACCAAAAGCGGTTGACTTGATTGAAGACTTCAATAACTCATTTCAAAAAGTGGAGGATGAAATCGTTCAAGCCCTTAATGACGAGGAGAAGCAAATCTTAAAGAAATTACTGATCAGAATTAATGAACGCATATAACAGCCGGGCAAGCAGAGGTAACTGGTGGGGTGTGACAAGATCATGTTCCCATTACCGATTAGATGAATACCTAAGTCAAAGTTGTGGATTTCTTTTGAGCGATTAAAACGCTAAAGGCTGGATTAAGATCAAAAAGAAATCCTGCAATTTGTCCGTTATGTCGAGGGACAAGAGCATAGTCCCATTGAAGTCACTATTTTTGTGGTTTTTCGTATTATCAGGTTAGCCAGTAATTGCTGGTTGGCCTTTTTTTGTGGTCGTTTTACGATGGGGGGAGCTGGGAGAACGTGGCGGCTTTAGAGGCTAGGACCTCGTAACAAAAACAGTTCTCCCACGACTTCCCAAAAGACCATGTTTATGCTGGTAGAGGCAGTTGACCCCGTATAACAAGCGAAGCTATGGGTTTGGAAACATCGTGGAAAGGACTGTCGAAACGAAAGATAAGGACTGAGAACATAAAACCTGTTGTTGGCGTAGATATCGCTAAAGGTACAGGTGTGGTGCAGGCGTTTCGAAAACGAAATGAGCCCGTTGGCAAACCTACAGTCATCGCGCATGTTGCGAGAAAGCACATAAGAACAGAAATCCTTTAAATAAGGAAATGTGTTCAAGGACAAAATTACAGGTCATATTTTTTCGTTGATTTCACCTCCTTTTAAATATAATGATATTTTATTTATTGTTGGATTTACGTCCAAACTGATAATAATAAAGAACTGTCATTACAACAACTACCACGGCTAGAGCCAGCAAAATGTTACTGTACACAAAAGCAACATTATCATGTACAAACGGATTTAATTGAACAGTACTTGTTCCACCGTCAAGTACCTTGCCAATGACAGCTGTAGATCCTGCTGCTGCAATAAAGTTAAACATCGATAACAACCCCATACCGATCCCAATTTCATTCTTAGGCAAGGTACGTGAAATGGTGTTTGACATAGCAATTTGCATATAAGATTGACCTAGTACACCTAGTGTGAGGAAAATTTGAATATACGTAGGTGACATCCCTACGACTGAAGAGAGAATAATGAAACCACCAACAAGCAGTGTTGAGGCAGTATACAGTAGAAAAGGATTCCCTTTCTCATCAGCTAATTTTCCGCCCTTACGACCAAGAAACGCTGTAACAAGGGCTGAAGGCAACATTATGAATCCAATTAATGCAGGAGACAGACCATTCACATTCGATAACATGAGTGGTGTCAGGAATGGAATGCCGAAGCCAACTGCGATGAGTACAAATGCAATAACCATCCCCATCGAATATTGTTTATTTCTAAAGATCACGGGATTCACGAAGGGAACGGAAGCATAGCGAATTCGCAGGATAAACAAACCTAAGATGACTAATCCACTTACTAACAACCAGATATTGGATTGTGAAAGTGCCAGTAAGAAAGTGGAAACTGTTCCTGCCAACAGAATACCGCCAATATAATCAATTTTTTCGTTTGTCACTGGCTGATCATCCAAATATTTTCTATAAAAGGGTAACGTGATAAGAGAGAGCAGAGGTATTACAAAGAGAAATTTCCAATTTAAAGCACTCGATACGAATCCAGCAATAATGGGACCAAGTGCTGATCCAAGAGCAGTCCCGATTGCAGAAGTTCCCAAAGCGTGACCACGGTTCTCAGGTGAAAAAAAACGAACCGGAATTATCATGGCTAACGCAGGTATCACAGCCGCACCAGCAGCTTGCAAGATCCTCGCAACGATGATCATCCAATACTGTGTAGCCACCACACCCACAATGGACCCAGCCGCGAGAAGTAAGAGACCAAACGTAATTAAAGCTTTAATACTAAATTTATCTGATAATTTCCCATAGGTTACTGTACCAATGGCATACACAATCAAGTAACCTGAGACAATCCAAGTTACTTGTGATGCGGTGAGTTCAAATTCCTTGCTGATTACCGGCAATACCACATTAAACATCGTTCCGTTCATAACTGAAATGATAAGTGTGAAGACTAGAACACGGAGTAAAAGTGGGCCTGTTTTATCTGTTGTAGCAGCGTTGCTGTTCATTTAATTTTCCTCGATTCTTTATATGCTATGAATAATTAAACAAATGACCGTCAGTGCTTACTGTCAAATTATCGAGAAAAAAACTAGGGAGTTAAGGCCCTAGAGAATAGCCATACAAACTCTTTAATAATATCTTCTAAAGAGAGAGCTGGAAAATAAGATCCTGCATTCAGATTATTTATAAATGTACCATAATTCAGTGACATAAATGAAAAAGCTTGTATTTCTGGATTCGTTTCAATCAATTTTCCTTTATCATACATAGTTTTAAAATAATTGGTCAAAACCTCCATCAGTTGACGAGGATGTTTTATTGTTCGTTCCCTGAAACCAGGTAAATTATCTTCTTCTTTCAAGCTAATCATAATCATTTTTCGATTACGATTCATAATTTCATGATATGTTCTACAGATCAATGTTAAGTCCGTTTGTAGGTCCCAAACTAGCCTTTCATTAAATATCTTGGCCATTTCTTCTGAATAGTGATAATGGTCGAAGGCTGTTTCTAACAAGTTTTGTTTCGTTCCAAATTGCCGAAACAATGTTTTTTCACTTAAACCAGCAGAAGTAGCAATTTCTTGAGTTGTTACACTGCTATAGCCTTTTTTTGAGATTAAGTCAATGGCGGCCATCATTAATTTTTCCCTACTGCTTAATTTTGTATTGTTAGACATCTTCATTCCTCTTTTCTAATCATGTCAGTAATCACTGTCATCATTGTTATAGTAGCTAAAGTACATAACAATGTCAAATAAAATTAGAGACGTTAGAACCATTGGGAAATAAACATGGTACCATCACCTCTTTCAGGAAATGGTACCATGTTTATTACAATAAATTATAATGAAAATGCATTGATGGTCCGACGTCGTTCGTCGCTCTTCGTGCTAGCATCAGCGGAGGGCATAGGCATCAGCTAAAAACATGGCTTCCCCTCAGCTCCCAAAAGTCACACTGTGGTCATCAGGATTGGACTGCACGTCGTGGGGGGTGAGCGCCTCGATCGCTACTAATGGGTTCCAGTAGTCCAAGTAATGGGTGATGAGCGCGTCGTCATTGGTCCGAACGACGGAGATGCAAGTCTGCTCGTACGGCTTGCCGGTCGGCAGCGCCGTTCCCGTCGAGCGGAATTCGGCGATCACCAGATTCGGATCGACCGTCTCGTGGAATACCAGGTCGACGAACTCCACGTCAAAGGTCTTGGGAAAGTTACTCATGTGAGCAAATAGTGCATCGCGCCCCGTTACCCTTTGGGGCACGCCGGCCGGCGCGTACGGGAACTCGAGCACAGCGTCCGGGGCAAACAGCTTCAACCATTCGTCGACGCGTCCTGCTGCGGTAAGGCGCAGATGCTCGCTCAGGGTGTGCTGTGCAGCGGTGCGGCGTGTGTTATCGTCTTTTTTTAATGTCATGTCATGTTCACTCCTTGGTTAGTGGTTGGTATTCGACTGATCAAAACTTACTTAATTTAAACTATTTTCTTCATCCGTATTGCGTAATTTTATCTTTGTACTGCCAAACCACCACCCTTCAAATTGAAATGACTGTCTGTACTGACTGTCATCATGTGAGTAAAAAAACTAGGGGGTTAAGCCCTAGTGATTATCTGCACATCTTGTAACCTTTTTCCATGATTAGATCGAGCGTTGCCAACAGCATTTTATTCATTGTTGCTAAAATTTCACTGTTACTTATTGGCTATCCCTCGCCTTAATGACTGTCAGTGGTGACTGTCATTTGAGATAATATTATCGCAGTTTATATAGAATGTCAAGGATCAACCCATACAATCATTTTTATAAAGATCCGATATAGCGAATAATGAAATGATTCTCTTTTAAGCATTCAAGAAATATCACATTTAGTGACATATAAAAAACGGTAATGGAGTTAGTTTGTGTGTGCAACGGCACTGATTTCGATCAGCTGCTCAGGTGACGCTAGGTATGTCACACCGATACAGCTGCCCGCAGGCCGGTGTTGTCCCATGTATTCCTTAAACAACCCAATGCACGGCTCGATATGCTCTTGTGCGTTTGTCAGATAAATCTCCACATAAGCGAGGTTCGATTTTGTGATACCAAATTCCGCCAGCACGCGATCGAGATTCTCCAGCGTCTGCCGGGTCTGTGCTTCAATATCGCCCTCACCAACGAATTCACCCTCCGTATTGTGGGAAAATTGTCCCGAAATATAAATGGTGCCGTTGACGCTGTAGCCCTGGCTGATGCCGTGATCCCAAAGATCGTGACTGTAGGTTTTAACTTTATTCATTGTTTTTGACTCCTTTTCTTCAAAGTAAGGCTAGTATAAAATAAAAACTTACTTAAACAAAGTACGCACTTTATTGATAGTTACTATCAGAAAGGATAGTGTCTGTATATATAAGTATGTTTAATATAAAGGCGAAAGAAGGGCATGAAACTTACCAAAATAATTAAAACAAGACGACCTCGACGTTCACAGATACAATTTGGATCGGTTGATTATTGATCATATAATAGAATCTTGGAGTAAATTATTGACTAAAGGCAGTGAGGTGGAAAAGACGTCTACATAATGTTTATTGCAAACTTAATTTAACACTAGCAACAGTAAGTTTATATCAGATATTGGGAGGAATCATTGATGAAAAGAAAATTACTTAAACCGATGGCCATGATATTAACTCTTGGGTTATTCATAGGAGGTCCATTAGCGGTAATGTTTCCTAAAACGTCAGCAGCGGCTGGTACAATCACCGTTAATCTAACTGAAACGCAAGAGGCTTTCAAAAACCCTTTTAAGGGATTTAGACCTACTCGGTTTATGAATGACACCAAATTTCCGAATCATGAATACGGAACGGTGTTTAAGCACTATATCAAATACACGGATTTGGAGAATGCGTCATCGGACTCTGTACAGAAAATCATGGATTGGAGCAATGCAGCTTGGGCCGGGATTGAAAGCCAAAATAAAAAAGTTATTCCTCGCGTTCTCATCGTATATCCGAACGAAGGAGAATTTTGGCCCCAAGGGGTTCCTAGTGGCGACGTGGCTACACGCTGGACAACAAATATATTGAAAGATCGTCTTGCTGCATTTATTCAAAAGCTAGGTCAGGCATGGGATAGCGATCCCCGTGTTGCTTATGTGGAGCTGGGATTGTGGGGGAATTGGGGAGAACATCATATTTATCCGGATCAACTTGCCGATGAGACCGACCGGATTCCGCTCAGCTTCCAGACAGCTTTAGGAGACGCTGCTGAGCAAGCTTTTCAAAACAAGAAAGTTCAAGTACGTTATCCCGATACGTTCCAGAATTATGATTTCGGCCTTCTTTGGGACTCATTCGCATTAATTGATGATTTGGAAGGTGGGGAAGGCATTGTTGCTAGAGATAGCTGGAGAACGCAAGTCAACGGCGGCGAGGTTGCTTATGATTGGGGACAGAAACATATCCAGCCTGGCGATACTCCGGATGATACGTTAAGCGATATAAGGCATCGGAATTATGTTATCGATTGGATCAAAAAGACGCATACGACCAGTCTAGGCTGGATTGATCTGTACGATGCCAAAAATTCCGCTGTCTCTCAGGGAGCTGCACTGATGCAGAAGGAACTCGGATATCGATTCGTCATCAATCAAGCGACATTTTCGGAAAACGTGCAGCCTGGTGAGAAAATGAAAGTATCTTTGCAAGTTGTAAACAAAGGTTCTGCCCCGTTCTATTATAAATGGCCCGTTGAAGCCAGCTTGCTGAGAAGCGATCGCACAGTTGCTTGGAAGGGCATTTTTAACAATGAGGATATTCGGAATTGGATGCCAGGTGACGACTGGAACAGTTCTACGCGTCAATATGATCAGACGCCTTCCGATCAGCAAGTTTCCGGGGAATTTGATATCCCTTCCAACCTGCCAGCGGGTACTTACACCTTGGCGCTGTCCATTCTTGATCCTTATGGCAATCGTCCGAGCGCAAGATTTGCCAATACAAATTATTATTCCGGCGGCAGGACACCACTTGGAAAAGTGGGCATCGGCATGGAACCTGCTAACCAGAACATCAGGCCTTTCGACAGCTTGAAGTCTGAAAATACACTTTCGTATAGCTTAACTCAAACTCCTTATGACGGCGGTTACAGTAGCGGAACGAGCAGTTTACTCCTGGATGAATTTAACGACTCAATGAGTTGGCCGGGAAGCAATGGTATTAGCAAATGGACAGGAGCAAACGGGTTTGTAAACGATGCTGGTGTCATTGAATCAGGCGCGTTGAAGCTTCAGTATAACAATAACGGATGGTTTGGCTCTGATATTAAGCAGAACATAGAAAATTATTCAAAGATGGTAATTAAAATCAAAGGTGCACATGGCGGTGAACAACATCATATGCAGCTCTCGATCGGGGGAGTGTCCCAAACACTGGCAGCTTTCAGCGGGGATACGTTAACAACCAGCTTCAAAGAAGTTGAAATTGATTTGGCAGCGAAGGGTATAGATCGCAGCAGCCCAGGACAACTAACGATGACATTCTGGCATGGTGGAAATAGTACAATCTGGATAGATGAGATTCGTTTCGAATAATTAGCTTACCAATGATAGCTCAATAAAGACAGTTGAAAGCAGTCGATCAATCAATTTGATCGGCTGTTTTTGTTCAACTAATGAGTAGTTTGACCATAGATATTGGTACAATCGGCACAAGCGATTAAGTTACAATGACCTGTTTATATGGAATCATGAAAACGATATTTCTTGGTACTTTTATCTGTTTCTTGTACTTCCCCCATCACAAATAGCATACTCATGGCATTTAGGAATTAATAAAAATTTAATTATTTCATTTACAGATATTAAGGGTCTGTGATATGTTGATTAAGGCCCAACAAACAAATTTGAAGGAGGAGATTGAATATGCTTTATGATTGTGCCATTATTGGCGGTGGTCCCGCAGGATTGAATGCGGCATTAGTACTGGGTAGAGCCAGACGGAAGGTTGCCCTGCTGGATAACAATCAACCACGCAATGCAGTTACACATGCTTCACACGGATTTCTGACACGGGATGGGATTACACCGTCTGAGTTTCGGCGCATCGCTTATGAAGAGGTCACGAGTTATCCATCTGTAGAACATCACCCACTTACGGTCATGGATATCCAGAAGATACCGGAAGGATTTCTAATTATGGCAGGAGATCAGGTGATACGAGCACGCAAGCTGTTGATTACTACAGGGATGAAGGAAACGGTACCCGATATTCCCGGTTTGAAGGAGTTGTATGGGAAAAGTCTGTTTCATTGCCCCTATTGCGATGGATGGGAACTTAGAGATCGTCCGCTAATTGTTATTGCCGAGAACGAGGGTCTCTTTCACTTGGCAAAGCTGTTATATAACTGGAGTCGTGATCTTGTCATCTGCAGCAACGGGCGCAGTATTCTGACCGATGAACAAAAGCAAAAATTGATCGGCTACAATATCACGGTTTCAGAAAAAAAAGTCGCGGCATTTCATGGCGAAGACGGGATACTGCAAGAAGTCGAATTTGTTGACGGCTCCAAAATTAGACGAACAGGTGGCTTTGTTACTCCGAACTGGCAATCGAATTTTGTGTTTTCTGAGCGGTTAGGCTTGGAGACAAATGCCTTAGGAGGGGTCATTGCCGATGCTACAGGAAAGACGGGGATTACCGGAATATTTGCTGCCGGTGAAGCAGCTTCAGGTGCCCCTTCACAACTTATTGTGGCTGCCGCTGCAGGAAGTGTTGCTGCCGCAAGCCTGAATCTTGAGCTGACCGAAGAAGAATTCAGCCAGTAAAGCGACTTGACCTTTCATAAGCTTGATCCAACCATCAATTTAAAAATAGTATGAATATGTAGATTCTCTAATAAAGAAGGTTGATGAGCTTGAAATACTCAAAAGCTACCGATTATGCGCTTCATACGATGTTTTTTTGATGGCCGCTACCCCCGACAAGACAATTGGGGTACATCAGCTGGCTGAGAAACAGGGGGTATCTCCTACCTATTTGTCCAAAATTCTGACCAAGCTAGCTAAAGCGGACATGATCGAATCCGCTTCCGGAGCTCATGGGGGATATAAATTAAAGCAAAAATGGGATGAACTATCTTTACTTGATATCGTTCATGTTATTGAAGGTACATCGTCTTTATTTGATTGCAGTTTTGACCACGGACCTGAATGTCCGATTCAGCAAGTCGTTGAAGCCGCAGAGGCCAAAATGGAGCAGCATTTAGGAGAGCAAATGTTGGTCAAACTTGTTATTAAAATGAAGGACAAACTTTAATTTTTTTTGAAATAATTAGATACATAAAGTATCTATAAAATCTATTATGCATAGGAAATGTACAGATGAATGTGCAAGGATCAGAAGTCGTACAAAATTCAAAAAAAAACTACCAAACAACTCTCATTATGGCAGTCTTCTTGCTTAGTGGTTTTGTCGGACTGTTCAGCGAAACAGCGCTGAATGTCGCCTTAAGCAGCTTGATGGACTTGTTCCAGATTTCAGCTTCGATGGCGCAGTGGCTAACCACTGGTTACTTGTTGACGCTGGGCATTTTAGTTCCGTTGTCGGGACTGCTACTGCAATGGTTTTCCACCAGGCAACTGTTTATTTTCTCCTTAAGCTTATCGATAGGGGGTACATTAATTGCCGCCCTTGCCACAGGGTTTGAGGTACTGTTAATCGGACGAATCATTCAAGCTGCAAGTATGGCCGTGTTGGTGCCGTTGATGTTTAATACTATTCTTATTATTTTTCCTCCAGAAAAAAGAGGTGCGGTCATAGGTGTTTTGGGTCTTGTGCTGGTTGTAGCACCTGCCACGGGCCCAACGTTATCTGGAATAATTATCGGAAGCTTGGGGTGGCAGTGGATTTTCTGGTTGTCCCTTCCCATCATCGGAATTTGTCTGCTGCTTGGATTGAGGTTCATCCAAAATGTGTCTACGATTTCCAAACCCAAAATCGATTTTTTGTCTCTTTTCGTTTCTACGGTAGGATTTGGTGGAATTGTATTTGCTTTTAGTGGTGTAGGTGAAGGTGAGGGCGGTTGGGGTAGTGCGATGGTTATATTACCGATGATTGCAGGAATATTGGCTTTGTTGGTATTCGTGTGGCGCCAGAACCGAATAAAGCAGCCGATGTTGAATCTACGCGCACTCAAATACCCCATGTTTTCAATTGGAACACTCATGTTGTTTGTTTGCATGCTTCTCATATTAACTTCCATGGTCGTGCTCCCCATGTACTTGATCAGAGGATTGGGACTGGATGCCTTAACAGCGGGTTTGGTGCTATTACCTGGAGGCATTCTGCAAGCCATTATGTCCCCGGTAATGGGGAAATTGTTTGATAGATTTGGCCCCCGCTGGATTGTTCCTTTGGGCTTGATCGTAATTTCTACGGCATTGTTTTTTCTTAAGGGAATTTCGGAAAGTACCTCGTTAATACTCATTATGATCATGCACACCGGATTGATGGTCGGTATCTGTGCTGTGTGGATGCCATCGCAGACCAATGGTCTTAATCAACTGCCTCCGGAACTATACCCGCATGGAAGCGCGATTATGAATACGATTCAGCAGATTGCCGGAGCCATCGGTACGGCAGTTGCCATCAGCCTGATTTCAGTCGGGAGTCATGCTTTTATGGAAACGGCAAGTGACCCGACAAACCCTGTAAATGATTCATTAGCTCTAATAGCAGGTGTCCAGACTAGCTTTGTTTTTGCGTTTGTGGTTGCTCTTGTCGGCTTGCCTCTTGCTTTCTTCATAAAACGAGTACAAGTAGGAAACCCATCATCCTAATAGATGGAGAGGGAATGGTTGCTATTGTTTAATGCGGGCATTTGGGAGAATGCCTGCCACAATGGATCTCATCGATTTTATTAATGGAATCAATATAGTTTTAATGGGAGGCTTTCAAGGATGAATGATTCAAAGAAACGAGGAACGGAAGTTGCAGATCCAACTTTGGAACAAATTCAATCTTATCGCGTTTCTGTGCCTCAAGCTGATCTTGATGACCTGAAAAATCGTTTAGAACGCACTCGATGGCCAGATGAATTACCTGGAGTGGGATGGGATTACGGTGTACCACTTAATTATGTTAAGGAGTTGGTAAACTACTGGAGTACGAATTACGATTGGCGAAAACATGAAGCTAGGCTTAATGAGTTTCCTCAGTTCATCACAACGATAGACGGTGAAAACATACATTTTCTCCACGTTCGTTCTCCTGAGCCCAATGCGTTACCGTTGTTAATGATCCACGGCTGGCCGGGATCGATTGTTGAGTTTCTAAATATTATTGGTCCATTAACTAACCCTCGGTTCTATGGAGGGAATCCAGAGGATGCTTTTCATCTGGTTGTGCCGTCCATTCCAGGATACGGATTTTCAGGACCGACCCGGCAACCTGGAATGGATATCCAACGTATCGCTCAGATGTTTATAGTGCTTATGGAACGATTAGGATATCAACGTTACGGCGTACAAGGTGGAGATTGGGGTTCATTTATTTCTCAACAAATAGGATTGCTAAACCCTGATCATATTATTGGAATTCACCTTAATATGTTGACGACATTTCCTCCTGAAGATTTTAAAGAGGTAGAGAGTCTGACAAAAGAAGAAAAAGAGCGTTTAGAAAAATTGAAGCTTTATGATCTTGAATTATCTGGGTACATGAAAATCCAAGCCACACGTCCACAGACTTTAGCCTATGCTTTAACCGACTCACCTGTTGGTCAACTAGCATGGATTGTTGAAAAATTTAAGGAGTGGACGGACTCTACAAACCTTCCTGAAGATGCTATCGATCGTGATGATATTCTTACAAATGTCATGCATTATTGGCTAACTGGAACAGCTGGATCTTCAGCACGTCTATATTATGAGACATTATTTAAGTATGATCCTTCAGTGGAAAACAAGAAAATTTCTACAGTACCCACTGGTGTAGCAGTTTTTCAGAAGGATACTATGCTACCGATTCGTCGATTTGCCGAGCGCGATCATAAGATCATTCACTGGTCGGAGTTTAAACGTGGCGGTCGGTCACTTTGCAGCCTTAGAACAGCCTGTACTTCTCATGAATGATATAAAGAAGTTTTTTGGCAATTTTAAATAAACGAAGGTTCTGGTACTAAAAAGTTAAAGCATTGTGTTTGGACAACGGAATTTGTACCGCTGTCCAAACACTATGCTCGAAGTGAACAAAATTAGTTAACATACTTGCCGTAATCCGGTACGGCAATTTGGTCAAACTCATTAACCAGTTTTTTCAGGCTTGTTGTCAGCAATTCACCGGACATCGGTAATCCATGGCCAGTTACAGCAACCGAGGGCTTTAAATTCTCAAGGTTAACAACAGATTGCTTCGCAGCAACCCAATCTGTTGTTAAATAGCGAGGGGGTCCACTTATCTCCAATTCCTGATTAAATACTTTATACATATACTCTTGTTTTACAGTAGTGAAAGCATCACCTGCGATTAAAGCTCCGTCATTTTCCCGAAACAACGAAATATGACCCGGCGAATGTCCTGGCGTATGAATCCATCTAAATCCTGGCATATGGGGTACAGTTCCGTCAGGAGGTAACGTTTGCACATGGCTTCCAAGATTTATTGATTCATTCGGAAAAGATGGGGACATCTTCGCTACCAAACCACCTTCAACTGTAGGGTCTGGTTCCGGGTAGTTTTTTACCCCTGTGAGGAAGGGGAGCTCCAACGGATGTGCATAAACCGGAACTTCCCAGTGTTTTACAAGTTCGATCACCCCTCCGACATGATCAAAATGTCCATGAGTCAAGATTACCGCTTTGGGGCGGCTGTTTGCACCGAAACGCTTCTCAATGATAGAGATTATTTCATTTGCTGACTTTGGCATTCCAGCATCTACTAAAACGAACTCGTCAGATTCCTGGTTACCCACTAGACAGATATTGACGATTTGGATAGTGTAGCAAAATAAATCAGGTAATATTTCAATCCCCACACCACTTCCTACTGAAGTTACGGGGACGAACTTATAATCTGTACCATAATTCAATTGTTCTTGATTCATTACTCATCCTCCTTGAAGTTGTTCAATCGACTTGCTGTAGTATACCCAGAAGCAAAAAAATATCCGAACTTACATAGCCTCCACAGATCGATTTTATAAAACTGTCGATTGACAAGAATAGAGGCGCATTTTGCATTCATGTCGCTATAGAAGTGGCTTATTGGGAGAAAATCAAGGAATTCTGCAAATGATATAGTACCTTATCACTCTTCAATCCGAGGTCAGAAAGAAGTTTCGATTGAAGAGTTTGCTACTTTAGATGAAGAAAATTAAGAACTGACTCATGACTCCTTCGTCAGATGGTGGTGCTGATCGCGAAGTGACCGTTGTTTACCAGCGAATGGCAACTATGGTACGCCGTCATTCCTCAGATGGAATGATCTATACGTCAAAGATAAGTGAGAAGAATTCAATATCATGATGTTATTGTACCTGAAGTGAAAGATAAGGAAGGTCGAATAATATGACTCATCGAAGGAATATATCCCACGATTGCAAAGGGTAGAATGGATACCGATTGGTGTTGTCGGTAAATTGCTTGTTCGTGATGACGGTACTAATCAGGTAGGGGGATTTTGCCGGCCGAATAACGAGGGAATTGCAACATCATCTACAACAGGCTACCGGGTTATGAAAAGGACTGGACCTAATCAAATTTTGATATTTGTGAAATGAGAATTATCTCTTCCATCAAGATTAAATTATAGTGTCAAGGAGAATTCTAAAATGTTGCTATCAAAAAATGTCTAGGGACAAGAACTCGTTCCTATTGCAGAATAGGCGTAATCGTTATTTTTCCCTTTAATTCATTAAGCTAACGGGCAGGTTAGTTTAATAAGAATTGCTATATTTGTCACTACCATGTATTTATCTTGACAGTAATTGAGTCTGACTCGTAATATTTAAAGTGGAGATGTAGGAAAGGGGACTCGCCGGACCATGTGGACTTCCTTGTAATGATTATCTAAACTGGATCGCTCGACTTGGTGTTTTGGTTATAACCACACGCCTGGTTTGTGATGCCGATCCGCAATCATTCAAGGGACGCGAGGAACCGTTTGAATCAAACCCGGGCGCGGATACTTGATGTATCCGCTTTTTGTTATACCTAGGATAATTCCATCTCCAATGAAAAATGGTTTTCTCCCTCCCTTATTAAACGGAGGAAATAAAATGACCAAACTATATGGAAAAACTGCTATCGTGACAGGCACTAGCCGCCCCGGAGGTATCGGAACCGCTGTCTGCCGCACGTTGGCGCACGAAGGCGCTAATGTGTTCTATACCCATCTGTACGATTACGATAAATCAGAGAATCCGGGGGATGCCGACAAAAACTGGCCGGATCTCTTTGCCGAAGAACTTCGCTCCTATGGCGTTAAGGCAGCGCATATGGAGGTCGATCTTACCGATCCCAATTCTCCAGCGCAACTGCTTGATGCATGCCGATCGGCTCTCGGGCTGCCGACCATTCTCGTCAACAACGCTACCTACAGTGTAGCAGCTGATTTCCGTCAATTAAATGCATCATTGATCGATGCGCACTGTGCCATGAACATTCGAGGTACATTCATGCTATCGGCCGAATTTGCACGTATGCTGGAGGTTGAACTGGCCGTCCATCAGGACCTTTGCGGCGGCCGGATCATCAACCTCACGTCCGGTCAAGGTAAGGGGCCGATGCCTGGCAATCTCGCTTATGCCGCAACAAAAGGCGCTGTCTCCACCTTTACCGAATGTCTATCTGCTGAACTGGCTCCGCTTCACATTACTGTGAATGCGGTTGATCCCGGGCCTACTGATACGGGTTGGATGTCAGAAGAAGTGAAAAAAGCTTTGCTACCGGAATTTCCGATGGGCAGGATCGGTCTTCCTGAAGATGTATCCCGTCTGATTGCTTTTCTGGCAAGCGACGATTCCCAATGGATCACCGGACAAATCATTCATTCTAGAGGTGGTTTCTAATTTCCATAAAACCAAAGGAGGCCGCCGATCAACAGGATCGGCGGCTTTATTCGACTACCGGGTGGAAACTACGCTTTGTGAAGAAGATGATGCAACGGTGGCGAAAGAAGCTTTACGTCAATACCCAATCAATTGGGTAAAACTTGTCGTCTCCGCCTTTTAACGTCTTCGGAACGCTCCACCACGCGCCAGAGCATAGAAAATCAAGAGAGCAATGATTGACCCGACGATCGCGGGTATGATATGAAATCCACCCACCACCGGCCCCCTCGGTCCCAACAGTTCATACCCTAACCACGATCCAACAAAGCCAGCAATGATATTTCCAAGTACGCCTCCCGGCACGTCCCGTCCAATCAGATTTCCACTTAACCAGCCAATTAGCCCACCGACAATAAGTATCCAGATTAAATACACGAATTGGTCTCCCTTCCATTGATTTATTACAAGTTATGTTTCGTTAGGGGGAATGTTGCGGATCATCTGGGAATCGACCACTAAACCATTTCCATTTTAATCCAATGGTAGTAAAATCGGTTGTACCACCACTAGTATGAATGCTGGTGCAGATGGGGATGGAGATGGCCAGTATAAAAAGGAGGCGCTCAAGTGTTTATGTTTCGAAGTCCTTTTATTACAGCCTTGTTGATGATGTTTCTGATGTCAGGCTTGACTGCTTGTTCTGAGTCAGAGCAAGCGGAAGATAAGGGTGCTTCGACAAAGGCTGACTTCACGGAGCAGATACAGAGCCTTAATCTGAATCTGGAAGAACCGTCATGGAAGCTGGATACCACCCCCGTGAATCTAACGTGGTTCGTTGGAGCCGAATGGTACGGGCACACTTGGGGTGAGAGCCTGACTTCCAAATATGTCACCCAAAAAACAGGGGTCAATATCGAATTTGAAGTATCAACTGGTGAACCAAGCGAGATGTTATCACGGATGTTGACGACCGGTAGTCTGCCGGATCTGATAACCATCGGCTCCTGGGAGAGTGCGGTTAACAAACTTCGGGAGAGTAATCTCGTCTATGCCCTGGATGAGCTAGCCGACCAGTATGATCCTTACTTTTACAAGGTAGCAGGTGATGGTGCTCTACAATGGTATCGGCAGGAAGACGGCCATACCTATGTCATTCCCAATGATGCGTACAGTCCCGAACAGATGCGTTCAACCGGCTTGACGGGAGCGAACCAAACCTTTCTCGTACGTAAAGATCTGTATGAGTCGATGGACAAACCGGACCTTACCACACCAAAAGGTTTTTTAAATGCATTACACTTGCTGAAGAATCAATATTCTGTTTATAAAGGTCAGCTGATCAGTCCGTTTTGGACACAGGGGAATGCATCCTATGGGTTGACCGAATATTTGCAAAATCTGCTTGCGATCCCCCATGAACAGAACGGTAAAGTATACGACCGAATGACAGATCCCGATTATATGGAGTGGCTGGAAACATTTCGTATCGCTTACGAGCAGGGCCTGATTAATGTTGATTTTCTGGTCGACTCCAGTGCGCAGGTGCAGGAAAAAACCAACCATGCCCAATATTTTATGATGATTCGGGAATGGACAGACATATCGGACCTTAATTCGAAATTGGAAGTCCTTACGAATCAGAGTTCATACTATATTGCTGTAGATGGACCCCGGAGCAGCAGGATGGAATCCGCCAAACTGTTTCCCGGCAGCATGGATGGCTGGATGGTTACGATGATTAGCAAATCAACGGAAAACCCTGAACGGGCCATTCGATTTTTGACCTATCTGGCCAGCGAAGAAGGCCAAAGGGATTTATTTTTGGGCAAAGAAGGTGAAACCTGGGCGATGAAGAACGGCAAACCGCAGTTGACGGCGGCAATGGTTCAGTTGCATGACACGGATCGGGAGCGGCTGGAAAAGGAATATGGCATTATGGATACCTACTGGATGCTGCGAAACCCTGCTTTCGTTAACAAGTGGAGACCAGAGAATGCCCCATCCATTAAGCAAATGGAGGAGTTCGCCAACCAACAGGCCGATCTGAACAGCGGCATCTATAAGGGACTAGATCCTATAGGGGATTCCGATATCGCGTTAGCCTGGTCACGTATTTCTCAGAATTGGGAAGAAGTGCTGCCAGAACTGATTACAGCGAAGGATGAAGCTGCCTTTGACAAAATTTTTGAGAATTTTCTGATACGTCGTGTGAACTACGGCTTTAACCAGGTGATGGAATATCGCCAGGCTGAACTGGAACTGCGAAAAGCCAAGATAGCCAGATAACCATTCCTACTACATTGTTAATTATCAGCTAACTAGTAATATATGGTATAACCAAAGGTGGTGAATACATCAGAATGAAATACCTACTAACGAGATTGAGGAAGCTTTATCGCAATGCCCGTATATCCCAAAAGCTGTTTCTGGCATTTAGCCTGATGATTGCCATACCTGTTATTTTGATATCCTTTGTGTATATCCGCATGCAAGAAACCCAGCTATATAAGGATGCTATGGCAACGGGCAACAGCCACGTTTCATGGCTGAATGAACAATTGCGCAGAAGAATGGATATGATTGAGAACGCTTCCAATACAGCCCTTACTCAAAAGTCATTTGTGGATTTTATTCATTCCAATATGCTTGTGGATGGACTGCGTCTGGTGAAGTTTAAGCAGAACCAGTTTGAGCAAATGCTTAATATCATTCAAAGCAATGCGATGATCAGTGAGCTTAGCTTTTACGTTGATAACCCAAACTTGTATGAAATCTGGCCTGAAATCTATCATTATAAGAAATTTTGGCCGCAGGATTACTGGGTAAAGCTTCGGGACGAAGGTGGTGCGGCTTACCGTTTATTTTCTTTTAGGGATGGTGAACACACATTATCCTACTATCGTCTGGTTCGCCTTCAAGGGCAGGAGCAAAAACGCCCTAGTATTATGGAAGTGCGAGCCCCGCACAGCATGTTTTTCAGCGACCTGCTCCAGGAGAGCAAGGGGGACTTCTTTTCGGTGTTGATGAACGCAAGCGATCCTCCCCAATATGTTTACAATCCCCAACATGAGTTTTCTGAGAAATACGGGCAGGGGATGGAGGAGATCCTTGGCAGTATTCATCGCCAGCTGGATATATTGCCGCAGGAAAGCCCGCTTCAGGTTAAGGTGGGAGATCAGAGCTTCTATGCATTGTATCGATACATCGCTCCGTTGAACACTTATGTGGTCGAGATTGCTTCCCATCAGGCATTGATGAAGGGGCCGCGCAGTTGGTATGCATTTGTGGTAACGATTACATTATGTGTTTTGCTGCTCATTATGTTACTCGTATCCCAAACGACGCGGCGTATTTTCCGGCGGTTGGACAGCGTACTGGTATCCATGCGTCAGGTAGGGAAAGGCGAGCTGGATGCAATGATTGATATAGGCCTTGATGAGAACGAAAGAGGGGATGAAATCGATGAGGTGGCGGTGAATTACAATAAAATGTTACATGAGGTCAAACGTCTAATGACACAGGTCGTGGATAAGCAGTTAATTGCCAAAAACGCACAGTTGCACTCCCTGCATTCGCAGATTAATTCTCATTTTTTATATAACGCCCTGGAATCGATCCGTATGGTGGCAGAGGTACAGAGGCAGCCTGCGATAGCCAATTCATTGGTGTCATTGGGCTCCCAGCTACGTTACAGCATGCAGTGGCACAGCGATACCGTTGCTTTTCGTGAGGAGCTTGCCAATATCCAAAGTTATATTGAATTTATCAACTTTATGGAAGGCGGCAGTATCGTTATGACGGCGGATATTCCTCCGGAGATACTTCGCTACGCCATTCCCAAGATGTGTATGCAGCCTATCGTTGAAAATGTAGTTCATCACGGGGCACCTTCAGGCGGCAGGGTAACTATAGAGATTACCTTTTCTGTGGAGAATGACAGTCTGCTTTTCATTAACATAAGAGATGACGGAAAGGGGTTAGAGCCTGAGATGTTACACCGTCTTCAGGCATTACTGCGGAGCGAATCGGATACACCGATGGTTACTAGCAGGAGCGGACTTGGTTTGGAAAACGTGAATAAGCGATTGCAGCTTCATTATGGCAAGAATTGCGGTCTTTGGATTGATAGTGTGCAAGGTGCATATACCTGCGTAACGATACGCTTGCCTTGGGAAAATGTAAATCTTGGAGGGTGGTAGAGCATGATTAATATCCTGATTGTGGACGATCAAAAACACATTCGTGACGGCCTGCAGGCCATGCTGCATCAATTTCCTCTGGAGCTGAACAACATATACTGTGCCGCGAGTGGGATTGAGGCGCTGTCCCTATTGCAGCAGCATTGCATTCACATCGTTATTACCGATATTATGATGCCCGATATGGATGGGTTGACGCTCATGGCTCAAACCAAAGAGGAATACATGGATGTGGAATACCTCATTATCAGCGGTTATAGTGATTTTACATATGCCCAACAAGCTATCGGGCTTGGTGCAAAGGGTTACTTGCTCAAACCTTTGAAGCGAGAGGATCTGCAACATTCCCTGGAGCATGTATGGCAAGAGATCCAGACACGGCAGGCACTTACGCATAATATGCAGCGTGTATCCCGCCTCGCCCAAGAGACCGATCGTAAAGAATTAAGAATGTTTATGCAAGGTGCGTTAAGTGATGACTCATGGATCCTTCAGATTGAGGAACAAAATGATGCGTTATGGCGTAATTATCGTCTAGCCCTGCTGCGGGAAGAAGTTTGCATTAACCAGCCCGGAGCCAGCAGCGCCCATAGCATGGAAGCCATTGCTTATCGTGTGTTTGGCAGACAAGGTTGTATTTGCCTGCAGCATCGCCCATACCTGATCCTTGCGGTGGATGCGTCCATAGATTCAAGTGTTTTGCCTGCAGCGCTCAAGGAAGGAAAGATCAATGTCATAACAGCCATGACTAACCCGATGCAGGGGTTAAAAGAACTACCCGACAGCTATACCCAAGTGCTTGAGCTCTATCGCCACAGTTACCTGTTTCCTGATCAGTACAGTATCTCCCCAGCACATATTGAGCATATGGAACAGCAGTGGCAACTGCCCTATGAAGACTTATATGAACTGTTCCAGTCGATTGGAACAGATAACAGCGGAACAATTACTCAGGGTATTTCTGCAATATTTCACAAAAAGGTGCTGCAACGCTATCCTATTCGCTATACCCAACAGCTCTGCGCCGCCACCGTTCAGATGATGGAGGAATACCAACGAGTTATCCACCCTTATATGAGGGAAGAAGTGCTGGATCTTGAATCCTTGCGTAACCTCTTTGATTATCAAGGGATGCGTGAGTATATACAAGCACTGCAACAGCAGCTGCTTCGGCTGAATCAGTTATATTATGACTATAAGTGCAGCTATCGCCATTCGCAGGATCTTAATGAAGCCATTCGTTTTATACACGAGAGTTACCACAAACCGCTGGACCTCGCGATGGTATCCAATCATGTATCGCTTAATTATGCTTATTTTTCAAATCTGTTTAAGAAGAATATTGGTAAAGGTTTTGCTGAATACCTACGAGATGTGCGTCTGGATAAAGCGCGGCGGCTTCTCGCCGAAACCGATCATAAAATTGTGGAGGTGGCTGCTATGGTTGGATATGAAAGCTACAAAAGCTTTACACGCGCGTTCCGACTTGTGATGCAGATCCAACCCACAGAGTACCGACAGATGATGCGGCAGAAGGCAGATTGAATCAAAAGCCAAAAAAATGGGATACCACAAAAACAATTGTACCTTTTCAGCAAATGAACCTATTCGATAGAATAAAGATACTCCCACTTGTAAGCGATTACCTTTATGCGCATAGATTGGGAGAAACTATTATCCTATCAAAGGAGGGCAATCATGAAACCATCTCACTTTACGGCGAAACGGTTTATGAAAAAGGTACTCGGTATGTTCCTTGTGGTTGTGATGCTGGCTAGTATTGGCATACTGCCAGCTTCAAAGGTTCAGGCAGCGGGAACTACCGTAACCTCAATGGAGTACTTCTCACCAGCAGACGGGCCTGTTATTTCTAAATCTGGGGTTGGCAAGGCCAGCTACGGATTTGTTATGCCTAAGTTCAATGGAGGCTCTGCGACATGGAATGATGTTCACAGTGATGTGGGCGTTAATGTAAAAGTGGGAAACAACTGGGTTGATATCGACCAGGCAGGCGGTTATATTTATAACCAAAACTGGGGACACTGGAGCGATGGCGGTTTCAACGGCTATTGGTTCACCCTCTCCGCAACAACCGAGATTCAGCTGTACTCCAAAGCGAATGGTGTTAAGCTGGAGTATCAACTTGTATTCCAAAATATTAACAAAACAACCATCACAGCGATGAATGCGACACAAGGTCCACAAATCACAGCAAGTTTCACAGGCGGTGCAGGCTTTACATATCCAACGTTCAACAATAAACCTGCAATCACTTATGAAGCTGTTGCGGATGATTTGAAGGTCTATGTCAAACCTGTAAACAGCAGCACTTGGATTGATATTGACAATAACGCAGCCAGCGGCTGGATCTACGATCACAATTTTGGCCAATTCACGGATGGCGGCGGTGGGTATTGGTTTAACGTAACCGAGTCGATCAATGTCAAATTAGAATCAAAGACTTCTTCGGCTAATCTTGTTTATACCATTACGTTTAATGAACCTACAAGAAATTCATATGTCATTACGCCATACGAAGGAACAACCTTCACAGCAGATGCGAATGGTTCCATTGGGGTTCCGCTTCCCAAAATTGATGGGGGCGCGCCAATCGCCAAGGAACTAGGCAACTTCGTATACCAGATTAACATCAATGGGCAATGGGTTGATTTGAGTAACTCCAGCCAGAGCAAATTTGCATACTCCGGTAATGGGTATAACAATATGTCCGATGCCAACCAGTGGGGTTACTGGGCCGATTATATCTATGGTCTTTGGTTCCAGCCAATCCAAGAAAATATGCAGATCCGTATCGGATATCCGCTGAACGGACAGGCGGGTGGAAATATTGGCAACAACTTCGTGAACTATACTTTCATCGGCAATCCAAATGCTCCGCGTCCGGATGTATCCGATCAAGAGGATATCTCAATCGGAACGCCAACCGACCCGGCAATCGCGGACATGAACCTCATTTGGCAGGATGAATTCAACGGAACTACGCTGGATACAAATAAATGGAACTATGAAACAGGATATTATCTCAATAACGATCCCGGTACTTGGGGATGGGGAAATGCAGAACTGCAGCACTACACAAACAGCACTCAAAATGTTTATGTACAGGACGGCAAGCTAAATATCAAAGCCATGAACGACAGCAAATCTTTCCCACAAGACCCGAATCGGTATGCACAGTATTCTTCGGGAAAGATTAACACCAAGGATAAGCTGTCCTTGAAATACGGCAGAGTCGATTTTCGTGCCAAGCTTCCTACAGGTGATGGTGTATGGCCAGCACTGTGGATGCTTCCAAAAGATTCAGTATACGGCACTTGGGCTGCATCAGGTGAAATTGATGTTATGGAAGCGAGAGGCCGTCTGCCTGGATCAGTAAGCGGTACCATACACTTTGGTGGACAATGGCCCGGGAACCAGTATTCCGGCGGCGATTATCACTTCCCGGAGGGGCAAACTTTTGCCAATGATTATCATGTATACTCGGTAGTCTGGGAAGAGGACAACATTAAATGGTATGTAGACGGCAAGTTTTACTATAAAGTCACTAACGAGCAGTGGTATTCCGCAGCTGCACCGAATAATCCGAATGCACCTTTTGATGAGCCGTTCTACCTCATTATGAACTTGGCAATCGGCGGAAACTTTGACGGCGGCCGTACCCCGAACGCCTCCGATATCCCGGCGACGATGCAAGTGGATTATGTACGCGTGTATAAAGAACAGTAATTTGCGATTTCGGATACAGCGAATGAAGATCAGATGGAATAGATGCTGGGCAAACCGGACCTGAAATCTCATACTCTAAAATAGGCTTACGACCGATTCCCAATATTTCTACCTGGGAATCGGTCGTTTAAATTTAGACTCGATAATTCAGTTCTTCTGCTGCAACTCTTGTCGAAGAACAACAGCATTAGGAGGAAATATGAATCAGAAAGAATTTGAATCAGTCATCAATCTCCCTGCAAATATTCGTTATGAATACTTCATCAAAAAAGTAGTGGATTCAGAAGAAGTGTGGGGGCTTTATGAGAATGGTTGGTCAGTTACTGAAGATGATAAAGGTAATAAATTACTTCCATTTTGGCCTAAAAAAGAATTCGCGGAATACTGTGCAACTGATGGTTGGGAAATTTACTCAAGTAAAAGTATGGATTTGTACGAGTTCATAGACGATTTTCTACCCAATTTAAAAAAAGAGGGTTTTAAACCTTCAATATTCTTAAATAATGCTGATTCTGCTGTATTAGAAGTCGATATACTAATTGAGGATTTAAAGACAGAACTTGAAAAATACTAACTTAAAACCTCAACGAAGGAGTTTGGAAAACCGTGAAAAATACGAGACGTAAACGAATAAAATTGGGTGATATCTACGCTATACCTCTGCCTAACGCTAAGTTTGCCTTTGGGAGAAGGCTTAAAGATGCCAGCATTGCAATCTATAATGTGATAAGTGACACGATAGAAGAGATACCTCAAGAAGAGGAATACCAATTTATCGTGGGTGTATATGATGATGTACTGAAATCAGGTGATTGGCCGGTCGTTGAAAATCGTCCATTCCCGGATGAAGAAGAGGCTTGGCCCCCACCTGCCTGTATCATTGATAAGATATCAGGAGAATATTTGACTTATCATATGGGAGAGATTAGACCTTCTAAAAGCGAAGAATGCGAAGGATTGGAGATTGCGGCTGTTTGGGAAGCCCATCATATTGTTGATAGAATAATGGGAGATGATAAGTGGCACCGAGACCTGAATAAATAGTGTACGAGTATACCATCTATGGTTCCAGAAATCAGGTGTAGCGGTTTAAACCGCTTTTTCACTTTCCAATACTAACATTAAGTCACGGCCTACATACGTTTCTATAGGGGTAACACCAAGCGCTTCAACCATTTGCTCTGTTTAAGTAAACTCTTCTGGCATCTTATATAATCAAAAATCAACCGAGCCAAGCCCTCCTTTTACAAAGAGGGGCTTAGCTTGTTTTGCATTCAGAGGTAAGTAAAAATGCAAAGTTAACTTGACACATAATGCAAAGTGAACTATGCTAAAAATGCAAAGTAAACATTGCAAGGACGTGATCACTTGAAGACAAGAATTGCAGAACTGCGTAAGCAGCATAAGCTGTCACAAGAAGAGCTGGGACGAATTGTTGGTGTTACCCGGCAAACCATTACCTCTCTTGAAAGGGGAAAATATACGGCTTCCCTTATTCTTGCTTACAAAATTGCCAATTTTTTTGGACTCGCCATTGAAGATGTTTTTGATTTCAGCGAAGTGGAGGAAATGTAAATGGACAAGTACAAGATTAAAATAAAAACTCGCAAAAACGTACTGTCACTGGTAGCCGCTGCTACCCTATTGATCTATGTAGGACTTATATTTTACCGAGGTGGACTACCCGATTTACCTAGTTTTATAAAGGGATTTCACACAGGCGCTTTTATCGGGGTTGAAGTGGCCGTCGCTTTTTTCCTCGTCAGGTATATAAAAGCCAGTAATAATGAAGCCGAGCTGAAGAAGCAGTATATTGAGGAGAATGACGAGCGGAGTGTAATGATACTCCAGAGAGCCGGCACACTCAGCACAGCAATCATTCTCATTGGTATGGGCATTGCCTCCGTGATCGCCGGTTTCTTTAATCCCTTGATATTCTACACCTTACTAACTTGTTTATTATTTGTTTTAATCGTATTTTTTGCACTGTGGATGTATTATGCGAGAGAAATTTAAGGTTTAGATCAATGTTGCTCATACAACCAAAACGAATATACTTAATAACAAAGTTGTCGAGGGACAAAAACATGATCCCATTAAAGTCGCTATTTAGCGGCTTTTTTTGTTTTATCGGTACAAGAACATCTTCTGCTTATCGATTAGATGAATATCCATAGGCCGGTGAGACTTTCTCAACAGCATGGAAGCAGGAATTTCCCCGCTGTTCTGATAATATAGGGCCTTGACCTTCACATGGGCTACCCAGGAATATTCGAAATGGCTAATTTTGCATTATGCGTAAAGCAAGACATAAATAGTTTTGATCTTTTATGATCAAGTTATCGTTAATTAGTTTGAGGGGGTGAGGGAGCGTTGGATGATGAAGAATTAATTCATGAGATTCGTGAAGGTAGTCGGGCTGCAATGGAAGTTTTGGTGAAGCGGCATTACAAGTCGATATTTTCATATGTGTACCGAAAAACGGGAGATTATCATATCTCTTTTGATCTAACTCAAGAGGTATTTGTAAAAATGATGAATTCATTGGGAAATTATCGAGATAACGGAAAATTCCGCCACTGGTTATTGAAAATAGCAGTGAATCATTGTATGGATTATTTTCGTGGGCGTGAGTTCAAGCAACAACTCAGAGAGAGTGAGTTAACAGAAGAGGCGCTCCCAGCAAGTGAGCACCAGAATGTGTGGAACATATTCTATAAACGGCTTCAGAATGATAAGGTCAGGCTGGCGATACAAAGTTTGCCTGAGCACCAGAGGGACGCGGTCATTCTGAACTATTACAACGGACTAAAGATCAAAGAGGTTGCCGAGCTGACGGGATCGAATGAGTCGACAGTGAAATCACGTATACGCTTGGGCATAACGAAATTAAAAGAGATCATTGTGGGAGGTGAGCGGGATGAAACGTACAGAAAACGAAGATAGAAGGAAGCGTCGAGCTGAATTGGAGATGGAGGAGTACGCCGAAATTGCCCCTTTTTTGGATGACTATGTGGTTGAATATCCATCCGAGATGGAGATCGATAGGACGATAAGGGCCTTGGATGCACATATGCCGGGACAGATGAATGTTCATCTGGAGCAATCACCGGGGAAATCATTTACAGAACTGTTCCAACTCGTTCGGGGTGAGGTTATGGTTTTCCACAAATCGTACTGGCTAGTTTGCGCATTGCTTCTGTTGTGCGGATTCTGGTTGGGAACCCGCAGCACAATATCCCCATACATGAGTGGACTTATTCTGGTACCTGTACCTTTTATTCTCGGATTACTGGAAGTATTCAAAGGTCGGGATCAGGGGCTGATGGAGATCGAACTGACCTGTAAAATTACGGCACAACAGCTAATGCTGACTCGTCTGATCGTCGTGCTTGCAGGAAATATGGTATTTGTTCTGCTTCTTATGCTATTGGTATCTGGCGGAAGAGGAAGTTTCATCTCATGGAGTGGCGTCGGTCTGTGGTATACCCAACTGATGATTGCGGCAGGGGCTAGTTTGTGGCTGGCTATGCGTGTTCGGGGTGGAACAGCTGTTAGTATTTTCTTGGTCGCATGGTTTGGGCTTTTCTGGCTTATGTTAAGCAATCCCCGATTTGTTACTTTAGTACAATCTATCCAGACCCCAGTACTTATTGCAATCGCATTATGTGGAGTGGTTCTGTTGATCAGTCAGATCCGGCAGATGACGCGAAAATATACATCACAAACGGAAAGAGGTTATTCCTTTGAAATTGACCATGGATAACGTATCCAAGAAGTATAGAAACAAGTGGGCCGTGAAATCGTTCACGCTAGAGCTGTCCAGCGGTGGCGTCTACGGCCTGCTTGGACCAAATGGAGCGGGCAAAACAACGCTGCTTCGCATGCTTGTAGACATCGCCAAGCCAACGTCCGGACAAATTATGCTGGATGGGCAACCCATTGAACAGATGGGGGATCGTTATCGCGATATATTGGGCTATATGCCGCAGCGCTTTGGATTTTATAATCGTTTCAGTGCTCATAAATTTCTCATGTACATGTGTTCGTTAAAAGGACTGAGTACGAATCAAGCCGCTATTCGAGTGCAGGAGACATTACGTATGGTTGATCTGGAAAAGCAGGCACAACATAAAATTCGTACGTTCTCTGGCGGTATGAAACAGCGGCTCGGAATTGCACAAGCCTTGCTAAATGATCCGCAAATTCTAGTTCTCGACGAACCTACGGCTGGCCTTGATCCGAAGGAACGTATTCGATTTCGTAACATTATCGGTGAGTTGGGAAGAGACCGGATTGTACTGTTATCGACGCATATTATCTCTGATCTGGAGTTCTCGTGTAAGGAAATGATCCTGATGAATGAAGGTCAACTGATTACTCAGAACACACCGGAAGCGATCATGAACAGTATGCAAGGCAGCGTTTGGACTGCAACGTTAACAGAACAGCAGCTTGCCGAACTCACCTCTCGTTTCAAGGTAAGCGGATTGTCCTATCAGTCCGATGGTATTGTGGCGAGAATCTTGGCAAAAGAACGGCCTGTCCCACAAGCTATGCCAGAGGCCCCTCGGCTTGAAGACGTATATATGCACTATTTTGATGAGGAGGCGACATCGTGATTCGTTTGACCGGATATGAATTTGTTAAAATAATGACGCGTAAAAGTATCTATCTTGCACTCACCGGGCTACTAATGCTGCTTGTTCTGTATGCCTATCTCGGACATCCGGGGCCGATGAAGGGTACATCGTTCTACAAACCCTATGAAGGAGCCATTACGGCTGAGAAGGTTCAGGCTGCACAGGAACAGTTACAAAACAAGGGTTATAGTGATGAAGCGAATCAGAATCGATATGGCGTATTTTATGAGATTTCCATGTTTTCGCCGGAATTCATAAAAAACTACACCAAAACTGATGATAGCGGGAATGTCATGGAACGGACCGTAAACGTCACTGAAATTCACTACAATAAACCTTGGGGTTATCTGTTGGAATACATTGATCAATTTGGCGTGCTTTTTATGATGATCATGATTTTACTGGGACTGGCTCCCGTATTCGCAGAGGAATATGCATTGGGGACGGCAGCATTGGTACGCAGCAGCAAGCGAGGGAAGAGCCAAATCGTATCGGCTAAATTGATGGCTTCAATAGTATATATTGTCCTATGCGTCATCTTGTTTACAAGTATCAACTTGCTAATCTACTGGTTGAGGTTTGGAAATTTGGCTGGAGCAGATACCCCAATACAGAGTGTAGGCATGTACTTTCAAGGCTTCGATTATGAGTTCTCGCCTTATAGGTTGTCTGCGCTTCAGTATTATGTAGTTCAGTTGGTCACACACTTGGCAGGCAGCCTGATTTTTGGATGCGTTGTGCTATGGGTTTCTTCGCTCAGTTCAACGGCGTTTGTTGCCATAATCATTAATGTGGCTATTGTAGGCGTGCCCTATCTGGCATTTGATGTGATGAACTTTAACCCGGGATGGGCGAAGTGGATTGAGGAATTTTCCTTCAGTACGATGATGCGGGTAACGAGACTGTTTCAAACTCCAGTAAACTACTCCATATTCAGGGTGGAGGTGTCATATCTACAGTTGTATTTGCTTATTATGACTGTAGTTACAGCTGTAGTTGTACTTGGTACATATCGAGCGTTCCGTAATCGTGAGGTATTTTCTTGATTTGAAGCACTATGAGGAACATGATGTATTACACAATTAGGTCCGCAGATTCTGCGGACTTCTTTTCATATGAATAAGCATGGCAGTGTCCCCAGCTGAGGACAAGAACTTGGTTCCATTGCCAAAAGGACAAGAACATGGTACCGATGTCGATTAGAATATTTATCTGTTTCATTAAGCTAACGGGCAGAATAGTTTCGGTATGTGGTATTATTTGTTTGATGGAGTAAACTAAAGCTTGAGACAAACATCAGTCAGTGTTTTCCAAAAAAAAGGTAAGCATAACGATCAAAGTTTTAAAAGGGAGTGAACTATATTAATATACAGCATCCCTATTTACGACAAATTCAGATTAAGAGGCAACAAGTACCCACCTATAATCGTTACCCCTTTGATTTGGCGGTCATTCGAAATCTAAATACTCTTGATTTCCACCCCAAGGTAACCTATATCGTAGGTGAAAATGGGATGGGTAAATCAACACTGATGGAGTCCATTGCTGTCGCATGGGGATTTAACCCGGAGGGTGGGACGGTCAACTTTTCCTTTTCAACCCAGGCTACTCACTCGAGCTTATATGAATATATACAATTGATCAGAGGTCCGCGACGCCCAAGGGATGGCTTCTTCTTCCGGGCAGAAAGTTATTATAATTTAGCCACAACGATCGATGAGTTGGACAGCCAGCCTTCATTCGGTCGCCCTATTCGCCCTATTAAAGATTCGTACGGTGGCAAGTCCTTGCATGAGCAATCGCACGGAGAGTCGTTCTTTTCCACTTTCATTCATCGGTTCGGGGAGAATGGATTATATATACTGGATGAGCCTGAGGCTGCACTGTCTCCCCTTCGCCAAATGGCGATGCTGACACGAATCCATGAACTTGTTTTGCAAAACTCTCAATTTATAATTGCGACCCATTCCCCGATCCTTATGGCATACCCAGATTCGATTATTTACAATCTAAAGCCGGATGGTATCGAAGTCCAAGTATTGGAAGAAACCGACCATTATATGATTATGAAAGAGTTTGTGAATAACAAGGATAGGATGCTCAGAGAGTTATTCGAGTAAGCTAAATATTAATTCCACTGTTATCCTATAGAATCTAAAAGCTTAAGAGAGATCGTTACAAAGAAAGCGATCTATTGTCGAGATTAAGCTAACGAGAAACGTTAGCTTAATCAAACTTAATAAGGTATCAAATTGATCATCTGCTGATTTCAACTAGCGGACTAACAACAGGGATCGTTGCAGAAATGCTAACGATCCTTTTTTGTATAGTTTACGTATGAGTATTTAAATCACGAAAAAGGGCTCCTCCGTAGACTAGGACGCCCCAAGTGCAGGTCAGCGATCACGTACCTGGATATAAAGGGAAAACAGTGGGTGTTGCCCGGCAAAGTGATGTTTTTATTTTTCACAGTCCGATCGATAATTTTGGTGATGCTGAGTAGCTTACATGCTGTAAGCTTAGTAGAAGTGACTTTGTAGAACCATTCAAACGCTCTACACAGAGAAACAACGGATCGAACAGGAAGAACGGTACAACTATATTGGACTGTTATGGAAAAATAAGGTATAGAAAGCCACTGCTTCTATATATTTTAAAACAGAAGATTCTATTTTCTAGCATGGGTGCTTGTAGGGGGGAATGCATGTTTCATTATTTTCTGAAGATAAGCAGAAACATTGTTAGGATTGCTACTGCGAAGCATTCGTCCTAAATCGAGGAAGTATAAATATACTACTCACTATTTTCATCATCTAATCGCCGACGAAATATCAAAGCCGAGACAGCAAATATAATAAAAGATAATGTTGAAGCAGCAGTAACCATCTTCAACACACTTCCTATTGGAGGGTTAAACAACAGAGCAATTGAGATGATTAAAACAGCACCTGTTAAACCCATTCCCAAAATCGAGATCGCTAAAATCTTGTTCATCAAATCACCTCACAGGTTGAAATAGAGTTTCTCATTGCATAATAATAGTTTAATACATGATGAATTAGTATAGAATGTAACAAAAAGTATAGCAAAGATTTAGTAGCGATTGCTTCCGGGAATGGGGGAAGCAATCGCTATGTTTTTTTGCGGATATTTTTATTTTTTTGTCCGCCACATGTGTACAAAAAAATAAAAAGATGATACATTAAAATCAATCTAACCCTTTTTATAACAGGTTTTTCCCGGAGAATTATGTGTCTCCTGTACGAGGACATACGTATATCGAGGAGGGAATGGAATGTCAAGTCAAGCATTGGACCAATTTTTAAGTTCGAACATCGAAGATCTAAAGACTAAAGGTCTATATAACGTCATCGATACGCTGCAGGGTGCAAATGGTCCTGTTATTCGTATCGACGGAAAGTCCTTAATCAATTTGTCTTCCAATAACTATTTGGGACTGGCAACAGATCACCGCCTGATTGATGCTTCAGTTAAGGCGTCGCAGACATACGGGGCAGGCGCAGGGGCTGTGAGAACAATTAATGGTACGATGGATCTTCATATTGAGCTTGAAGAAAAACTGGCCCGTTTCAAAAAAACGGAAGCCGTTATCGTGTATCAATCGGGATTTAACTGCAATATGGCTGCTATATCCGCGGTAATGGACCAGCATGATGCGATTTTATCAGATGAGCTGAACCACGCTTCGATTATTGATGGCTGCCGCCTGTCGAGAGCCAAGGTGATTCGCTTTAAGCATTCGGATATGAATGATTTAAGACAGCAGGCGAAAGATGCGAAGGAATCCGGTCAGTACCATAAAATTATGGTCATCACCGACGGGGTTTTCTCCATGGATGGTGATATAGCAAAGCTGCCTGAAATCGTGAAAATAGCAGAAGAATTCGATCTGATTACTTATGTGGATGATGCCCATGGTTCGGGCGTTCTCGGAGCAGGTGCGGGAACCGTGAAGCATTTTGGATTGTCCGACCGCATTGACTTTCAAATTGGTACTCTTTCCAAGGCGATTGGCGTTGTCGGCGGTTATGTGGCGGGTAAAAAACAACTGATTGAATGGTTGAAGCTGAGAAGCCGTCCGTTTCTGTTCTCGACATCGCTACCTCCGGCTGCAATCGCTTCTTGTAGCGCTTCTGTCGACATTTTGATGAATGACAAAGAGCTGATCGAGAAGCTGTGGGAGAACGGCAATGATTTGAAAAATGGCTTGAGCCGGCTTGGATATGATGTAGGCCAAAGCGAAACGCCGATCACACCTTGTATCATTGGCGATGAAGTAACCACCCAACAGTTCAGCAAACGGCTTTATGAAGAAGGCGTTTACGCCAAGGCAATCCTGTTTCCGACGGTTCCGAAAGGAACCGGAAGAATACGCAACATGCCGACAGCTGCCCATACCAAGGATATGCTCGACCAGGTGATCTCCGTTTATGAGAAAGTTGGCAAGGAAATGAAGCTGATTTAGCTGCATTCGCGGGAGTACATTTCGGGAGGAATGTCTTATGAACAAGATTTTGGTGACCGGAGCACTGGGCCAAATCGGTTCTGAGTTAGTTGTTAAATTACGTGAAATTTATGGTGCGGATCACGTCATTGCTACGGATCTCAGATCATCAGCCCACGAAATTACCCGATCCGGGCCATTCGAGCTGCTGGACGTGACGAATGATAAGGCGATGTTCGAAATCGCCAAGCGGTACGAAGTTGATACCGTCATCCATTTGGCTGCGCTGCTGTCGGCTACCGCAGAGGAGAAACCGCTACTTGCCTGGAATTTGAATATGGGTGGATTGATGAATGCACTTGAAATATCCAGGGAGCTCGGCTGCCAATTTTTCACTCCAAGCTCCATTGGATCTTTTGGTCCTTTGACTCCGAAAGACAATACCCCTCAGGATACGATCCAGAGGCCCAATACGATGTACGGCGTGAACAAAGTGTCCGGCGAACTGCTTTGTGATTATTATTTTCACAAATACGGCCTGGATACTAGGGGACTGCGATTCCCGGGTTTGATATCTTATATGACGCCTCCCGGCGGAGGAACGACGGATTACGCCGTGGAAATTTATTACGCAGCCGTGACGGCTGGCCGATATACATCTTATATCGCCAAGGACTCAAACATGGACATGATGTATATGCCGGATGCTCTGAACGCTATCATCGATTTGATGGAAGCGGATTCTTCCCGGTTGATGCACCGAAATTCATTTAATGTCACCGCAATGAGCGTGGATCCGGAGGCGATCGCTGCAGCGATTCGGGATGAGCTTCCAGGCTTTATCCTCGATTATGACGTTGATCCGAAGAGACAGGCGATTGCCGATAGCTGGCCGCATTCCATTGATGCGACGGCAGCGAAAACAGAATGGGGATTTCATGCTCGCTACGACCTGAAGGCCATGACGAAGGATATGCTTTCACATCTAAGCGAGAGACAAATGCTTCGCAAGGCTTAAAGTTATTATGAATTCGATCGAAGAGTGACATCGCTAAAAAAAGCAAGAAAGGGGAACTTATAAAAACAAAAATAGAACGAAATTGTCGAGGGACAAGAACATTGTTCCATTAAAGTCGCTATTACAGCGGCTTTTTTTTGTTTTAAGGACAAGAACGTTGTGTCATTTCGGATTAGGTATCTATCTAAATAGCATCATGATGAAGATCATGTGGCAAGAAAAAAGCACATGAATTTAAGAATTCGCGTGAATAACGATTTTTTTATTAGAAATAACTTTTTTCCGGTAAAGACCAATCAATCTGCGCCAACCATCGGGACGCGAATATGTGCTTAGGGGTTCCACCTAAGATCGTGAATGCAAATTTCATAAGTACAAAAAGACACTTGCCGCATTCAAGCTCAACATCATAAAGGAAGCAACCGATTATTTGCTATTTTGGATTAAGATTAATTTTACAAAATATGGATTATAAATAATCTTCGGTTTAATGAAATCAATTGTATGTAAGTGAGAATTTATACTTAACGGGGATATTCTGCTTTGTAGTGGTGGTAATTACCCATTAAGCAAGTTGATTCAAAGTATGGTGAAACAGGCAGGCCATCCTACCAACCTGAACTCTCTCGGCTGCAAACATTATTCTATGCCTGCCTAGTTCTGACAGATCTAAGCAGGGAGTCGAGCCAGATCAGATTCGGCAAGAATAGCCTTTCTGTTCAGATCATACTAGTTTATTATCAAGTATCCTTCAGCAAGTCAACCATGTTAGAATAGTGAATTTCACTCAGTTGCTCGATAAAGTTATCTACCCTGTAGTTCTCCGGTTCAACTATCCAGAGACAAATTACTCCTACCAATCCAGATATCATGTATTCGATGCCAATTTTTATCTTCTCATCGTGGCGATGATCGCCGATTCCCGAAAAAATGATCGTTTTAAAAGCCTCTTTCAAGTAAACGGAGAAGTTTGGATAAATATTTTGAGTGATCATTGTCTTAAAGAATATCATATTGGCTTCAATATCGTCGAAAATCGTTTTTAACATGGTCGCAAACATATCTTTATCCATCTCATGAATTGAACTCACTTCCAGGCTTAAGCAAGCATTTAAACTCTCCACGTTTTCCTGAAATAACTTCTCCATGAATTGAGGTTTATCTACATAGTGCAAATAAAATGTGTTGCGATTTATCATCGCTTCTTTGGCAATGTCCTGCACAGTAATTCGTTCATAGCCTTTGGTTTGTACTAATCTCAGAAACGCTTCTTTAATGGCTTTCCGCGTTTTGAGAATGCGCAGATCCACTTTATCTTTACCCAATTCGTGCTTCCCCTCCATAAATAATAGTCGGATTTATCAAAAGTGATGTTTAATTAACACATTGAATTATATCAACCATTGAGCCCTTTAAGTGTACGTTTTACAATTAAAACTGTCAATTGAACTCACTAACTCATTCATAAAAGGAGAATCATAAATGAAAACACTGGCGATTGTTGGTGCAGGTAAGGGATTAGGATTATCTATTGCGAAGAGCTTTGGCAAGCGCGGCTTCCAAGTGGCATTAGTTGCAAGAAATGCTGCAAAACTGCAAGATATGGTGGAGGAACTGAAAGCGGATGGTATCGAGGCATCTTATTTCGTAGCAGATATTTTTAACAAGGAACAGATTGAACAGGCTATGACCAACATGAAAGAAAAGTATGGTCAGATTGATGTGTTGGAATTCAGTCCAACAGCAGGCAATTATCCTCCCACTTCTGTATTGGAGTTAACGGCGGAGAACGCCAGGGACGCATTTGAGGCGAATGTGGTTAGTGCCATCCATGTCGTCAATACGGTTCTCCCTGATATGCTCGCCAGGAAAGAGGGAGCCTTGCTCTTTACCTCAGGATTATCCGCCATGTACCCTGTGTCCATGATGGGGAATATCGGTATTGCTCTTTCAGGGTTACGCAATTATGTTACTAATCTTCATACTTCATTGTCTGCTCAAGGGATTTTTGTGGGCCACCGCTCATTAGGTTTATTGATCAAGGAGTCAGGTACCGGCGCAATTAATGATCCGGATGTAATTGCAGAGATGTGGTACCAGGCCTATGTAGAGAAAACCGTATGGGAAGAAGAGTATCCTAAGGGTGTTACCCCCGAAACCATCCTGTTTTAAGCATTGGTGATGATGTCAGCAGGTCATAACATACAGTTGTAACCAAGTAGATGAGCTTTAGAACTAGGCATATATTTTGTGCTAAGAAACGCTTGAAAGAGATGAAGAAGTCGCTATAGGAGCGACTTCTTTTTTGGTTGGCACAGGAACCGATCTACTGCACTGTAGAAGCAATAGAAGCAAGAGGTGTCTATGATGTAGTAAGAAAAGTATCGGGGGGATTTTGTCAAGGGACAAGAACATGTTCCTATTGCCGATTAGGCATGTATCTAATCATCATCTTGCCCTTCAATTCATTAAACTAACGGGCAGTTAGTTTAATGAATACTGGAGAGTATCAGGTTAAGAGATATCAAAAAACAGGAAACTTATCCAAGTTAAATAGTGTGAAAACCACTATTTAAAGAAAAAGCCTTAGTCATGGATCTTTTGATTTCTCGACTTACATGTCATTATCAAAAATAGGTTAGGTTATAAGCTCCACATAAAAATTCAATTCAATAGGTGGTGCGATGATGATTACTCATGAACTCAAAGTTATTGAAAGAATGTCTTCAGGTGATGGGTTATCTGTGGAGTTTGAGGAACTCATGATTCAAGGAGTGTCTATTGACTCTAGGTCCATAAAACCGGGAAATTTATTTGTCCCAATTATAAGAGAGTTAGATGGGCATAATTATGTAAGTGAAGCAATATCTAAAGGAGCGATTGCTTCTTTCTGGGAAAAGGATCACCCTAACCCACCAGTTCATCTTCCGTTAATTTATGTAAATGATTCCTTAGAAGCCTTACAAAAATTAGCGGCAGAATACCGACGAGAATTACAAGTCAAAGTTATTGGTGTTACGGGTAGCAACGGTAAGACAACTACAAAAGAGATGCTAAATTCTGTTTTACAGACAAAATTTCGAGTTTATAAAACAGAAGGTAATTTAAACAGTCAATTAGGTGTCCCATTAACGGTTTTAGGGATAGATAAGGATGCTGAAGTTGCAGTAATCGAGATGGGGATGAGTGAAAGAGGTCAAATTGAGCAACTTTCCCGAATTACACATCCAGACATAGCTGTGATTACAATGATAGGAGTTTCCCATCTATCTAGTCTCGGCTCTAGAGAACAAATAGCAGCAGCAAAATTAGAAATTATTAGTGGTCTAAAGAATGGTGGGTGCTTTGTTTTCAACGGTGACGAGCCGTATTTAACCAAAGAACTAAGTAATATCAAAAAAAATATCTCAATAGAAACAATTAGTTTTGGGCAGGGGGATTTTAATGATGTGATCGCCGAGAATACATTATCAAACTCCGATGGTTCCCAATTCTCTGTTGCAAACGATACTTACTACCTTCCACTTCTTGGTGCACATAATATTAATAATGCACTTGCTACAATTGCCATAGCTCTGAGGTTGGGTTTAAACTCTGCTGAAATAAATGAAGGATTTAATCAGTTGAAATTGCCTAATATGCGATTAGAGAAGATTAGTTCACCATTGGGATTTACAATTATTAATGATGCTTGGAATGCTAGCCCGGATTCCGTAAATGCAGCAATTATGACTTTTCAGGAACTGACGGCTTATTGTGAAAAGCATTTAGTAATTGGTGATATGCTTGAACTGGGTGATGATGAAATAGAGTTTCACCGAGTAATTGGCAGAAATCTTGATCCAGATAAAATAAATTATATTTATACATTTGGTGATCTCAGTAGCCATATTGCCTCAGAAGCAAAAAGGAGATATCCAATAGGGACTGTAATGACTTTTAAAGATAAAATAGTGTTGGCGAATGCATTAAAGCGAAAAATTAATAAAAATGATGTGATTTTGTTAAAAGCATCTAGAGGGATGCAGATTGATTCAATTATTCCTTCCTTAATGAAGTAATCATTCAAATAAGGGGTTCATGTAGCAGTCAGTTTACTAAAGAAACATGGTTAAAAGAACCAAACAAGAGGAATGACATGGTGCATAGCTTGATAAATAAGTAAGAACTGAGGGAACCTAAGTTATTGACTTACTAGGAGACCCGCGCAAAACTAGATGAACCGTCTCGACATTAACGGTACCAGTTTTTGTCCTCAGACACCTGCTGTCGAGGGACAAGAACATATTCCTATTGAAGTCGCTAATTTAGCGGCTTTTTTGTTTTATCGGTACAAGTTCTTGTACCGAGTCGAGGACAAGAACTTGTACCGATTGCCGATTAGATAAACACCTAACTAAGTTTCATACAATTTCATTTAACAAATGTGTAGGAAAAATAAACTAATTGTCCAGTGAAAATATAGTATTTTCTTAGTGTTAGGTTAAAGATAAGTCCCTGTTTAAGCACTACATGCTACACGCGTAGGTTCTTTAATAAATGATTGGAAATGGAATATAAAAAGGAGGACGTAACCCGCGAAGGCGCGGAGGGCAGTGCTTAGACTTTCATGAATAAAAGAGGTGTCTGTGGTATTATATGTAATTATGGGTTATGAAATAAATGGATTATTTGAAAAGAAAATGGGGGAATCAAAATATGGAACGTAAAATTCAATTAATGGAAACCTACGTAAATATCGACTTTGGAAACTCACCCTTTATAAAATTAGATAAAGGGTTGCAAATTCCATACTCTTCAATCGAGGGAATAACAACAGGTAGACCAATACCCAATGCTTTTAAACTATATGGTGCTTTATTAGGAGAAAAGAGAAATGGGTTATTTAGATCAAATGGTGGTTTTCAACTCCACTTTTTTGAAAATGAGCTTGAAACTCTTCATTTAGATTTGAATAGCTTGAAAGTTGGTATGTTCAAAATATCAAAGTTGATCATTGGTGTTGAAAATCCTGAAGAAATAAGTGAAAATATTTCCGAAAGAGTGAAGTGATAATAAAGGAAAAGTGTATTACGAACGTGAGACGGTGGAACTTCGAGAAAAAAGCTTACGAGCTCAAAAACTTGTGAAGACATATAATGGTTGTGATCCATAGGAGAAGAAATAATATGTGCGACAAGACAACGCAAAAAAGATCACTTCATTGTAGAATATAAGAATTATGAGATGGGCGGGAATTGTACATTTTTTCGGGGGAAGTTCTTTATTATGTGTACTAGGAAAGAATAAGCGGAGCTTATACAATAACATTAGAGATTGTAAACGCTTGCTTTTAATTCTGAGGATGCAATCAATGAATTACCGTAATCCCGTATATGAAGTATTTTATTATTCCAATACCAAAGGAGATGCCTTATGAATCAACAACAACTACCTAAGCCCCACCAGCCGCTCGTAACCCACATCTTCACTGCTGACCCGTCCGTCCATGTCTACGAGGGCAAAATCTACATCTATCCTTCCCATGACCTCGATCATGACGAGCCGAGCAACGATAACGGCGACCAGTATAAAATGGAAGACTATCATGTCCTCTCGATGAACAACTTCGATTCCCCGGTGGTCGATCACGGCGAAGCGTTGCATCTGAGAGATATTCCGTGGGCCTCCAAGCAGCTCTGGGCACCGGATGCCGCTTATAAGAACAATACCTATTACCTGTTCTTCCCGGCACGGGACCATGACGGCATTTTCCGTCTGGGTGTGGCAACATCAGAGTCTCCGGCAGGCCCGTTCACACCGCAACCGAATTATATGGAAGGCAGCTTCAGTATCGATCCGGCCGTACTGGTGGATGACGACAATCAGTCATACATCTATTTCGGCGGACTCTGGGGTGGCCAGTTGGAGAAATGGCAGACCGGCAGCTTCGTGCCAGATGCTGAAGGACCTGCTCCTGACCAGCCGGCGCTTGGACCGCAAGTTGCACTGCTTAGCGACGACATGCTGTCCTTCCAAGACAAGCCTGCCGAGATATTGATTGTCGATGAAGACGGGAATCCGATTCTGGCTGGGGATGAGGAACGGAGATATTTTGAAGGCCCATGGGTGCATAAATATAACGGCTATTACTACCTGTCCTACTCTACAGGAACCACGCATAAGCTCGTATATGCGATCGGCAAGAACCCGATGGGACCATTCACGTTCAAGGGCGAGATTCTCTCTCCGGTTATCGGCTGGACAACCCATCACTCCATTGTGCAAGTTGAAGACAAGTGGTATCTGTTCTATCACGACAGCTCCCTGTCGGAAGGCGTCAACCACAAGCGCTGCGTTAAATATTCCGAGCTGAAATACAACGAAGACGGAACGATCCAGAAGATCAACCCTTATCCGGGTGCGGAGTAAGCTGACAGGTTAGCGGAAACAGATAAGATTACAATATAAGGCATAATACATGAGGCAGCTCCTGACGGGGCTGCTTTTTTGATAGGAGGAGGATCAGTTGTTTCACTCAAACTTGGAGAAAATCTCTGCTGAACAAAGAATACTTCAGCAGTATACTGATTGAATTAATAAATTTAACTTAATTAAACATTAGGATTAAATCCAAAAATCTGTCTTCGATTACCACTGAAGAAAAAATACAGTTAACCGATCTTCTCAAGAAGCTCGGACTAGGTGCCAGTAAGTTCAACGAATAAATTGAGATGAAATCAACTTTTGGTTTCTAGGCCTCCATGGAGCTCATATGGAAGGACAGACCAAGATGGAACAATATCGTATTCAACAAGAAAAAGGTATGGAGATCGGTCTCTATTCCATTTAACAGGCCAGCGCATCTCTGTACAGCAACGGATCTATGAAGACTTTGCAACGTTGGATCTGATTTCAAATGGACGTGCGGAAATTGTAGCAGGACGTGGTTCACGTCTAGGTGCATATGAGTTATTAGGTTTTGATGTGAGTAACTATGAAGAATTGTTTGAAGAGAAATTGGCTTTACTGCTGAAGATTAACGAAGAAGAACGTGTTACATGGCAAGGTGAATTCCGGGCACCACTACATCATACCTAAATCATCCCCCAACCATTACATGGGAAAATGCCGATATGGCGTACAGTAGGAGGACCACCAGCAAGTGCGATTAAAGCAGGTTTAGCAGGATTACCCATCTCCACAACGAGTGTCATGTACGTAGCTAAAGATAGCCAAACAGCCTTAAGTGAATACTACCCATATATTAATAACGTTACTGTTCAATTGAGAGGCAGTGGTTACCATGAGCAACAATTCTTGGCTGCTACCGATTATCGAGATGCACTCTCGGATGACTAGAGCGCTGCTGCATCAAAGCGGATTAGCGCCTCTAAACAGTATGCTACGAAGAATGAAATATGTCGCTGTTAGGTGTTTTCAAAAAATGTCATGTTATATTCCTTAATAATAGTGAAATAATGTCGATAAAATTATATAGTCCAATAGGAGAGGGGAAAACAATGCAAGTTTATAAGGGGCAACCCTATTGAATCTAACTCCGGTTATGAAGTATCAATTCAAAAAGGAAAGTTGAGGTTTTCGTATGAAAAAGAAGTTAATTAGTCTCATGGTAGCTACCCTGGTTTTTGCAAATGTTGGTGGGGTGGTGGCTGCTAAGAATTATGAATTCTTGCCACAAGCGGTTTGGACTCAATCACCGAATGAAGATTACATATCGATTCAACCAGAGAGTTTTTATGTGCCAGGAAAAGATACGCTGTACTTACATGTTGGAGAAGAAAGATTCTCTGAGACAAAAGCTTGGTCACCCGATACACTTCGAGCCGTAGATCCCAAAACAGGAAAGATTAAATGGGTATTCTCGTTTGCAAAGGCGGGATACGGATGGCCAAGTACAGAATATCCTTTTGCTTATGCACCAGACGGTACGGTATACGCCTATTTCTCATTTCCAGGAATTCTTTATTCTGTGAGCCCTGCAGGGAAGGAAAATTGGAGTAAGCGCGTAGGACAAGATCTAGGGGCATTTGATGGCAAGTTATATCGCATGAGTGACGGAAACTTAATTATTGCAGGTCAGAAATCGAATACAATCGGTGCAGAAACGGTACAACTACTATCTTTCGATAAAAATGGCAAGCAGAAAGCAAGTAAGGTGGTATCCGGAAAGCTAACTACTGTGTCGAAGAACCAAATCGCCATAGAGCTGTTAACAAAGCAAGGCAATGCTCAAAAAGTTGAAGTATACAACTCTTCCTTACAGCGCTCATTTCAATACACATTCCCAAAGGGAGCAGGAGTCAACTTTTATACTGCTTTTGCACTCGATGATGGTACTTTTGTGTTTTCAGTATATCAAGCAAATACGCGTAAACTAATAGCTTTATCTCCAAAAGGTTCCGCTATCTGGGGAAGAACAATCGATCAATTTGGGTTTGCTTTCCAAGCTGGGGATGATTATATGGTATTTAATCCTCAAACCAAAAAATTAAGATTGTTCAACCAGAAGGGTTTAGTAAAGGATAGGGTACTATCGAATTTTAATATGTCTGAGGGAGACGGTCTGCCGACAGCAAAGAAAACGGTAGAAGGAAACCTATATGTAGATTTGCTTACCACCCAGTATATTTTAGATGTAAAAACTTTGGCCTCTATTCACGAATTTAATGGAGTAAAAGGGTCTGTATTGGACTACCGTGAGAATAGTGTCTTAGTATACGACTGGAATGAGAATAGGATCTCAAAGCATTTATTGAAATAAGGTTTTAACAAATTCTGAAAAACAAACCGACAACTGAAACAAGTCAGTTATCGGTTTGTTTGATATCATATGATCCAGGTGACCTGTGCTACTCCTTAATAAAGTCAGCCATCAATTCATGAATGATTTCTTTACTGCTCTTCACTTCAGTGATCAGATCAAAAATAGTCCGATTAACGATTAGATGAGTATCAAAATAAAAAAGCTATATAGAGGAGAGTGGGCTTTAACTCGGGTCAGTAGCGCTACAGGGGAATACTTAACCCATAGAAAGGGATGAAATAGTTGTTTACTTAGATACGTATTGTGTCTTATAATTTCAACAAAGATACATATCGTATCTTAAAAAGTTTGTATCGCACAAGTAATTTAAGGGTGCTCGCATCTTGGTTCCAGTTTTTGTAGATAGCGGGGACGACCGATGGAAACGAAAAAAACGCCTTGGCAGGCACCGGAATTAGAGGTGCTGGATGTGTAGCAAACGATGGCTGGCTATGGATTCAGGCAAATTGATTGGATCGAAGAACATGATGCAGACCTATATGATCCATCGTCTTAATGATCATACTTCAAATTGAAAATCGTATTCTTGCTCAAAAGGTCGCCTGTGGGCGGCTTTTTCGATGCTCAAATGAGGGATAAGAACATGTCCAAATTTCCACTTAGATAACTATCTATGTGGAAAAGTGAGTCTAACGAAGATGTTTTCTTATGCAATAAAGTTAACTTCAATGACATAGTATTGGAGGACTGACGCGGGACAAGAACATTGTACCATTCCAAACCAAGACGACTATGATTTATATTGAGCAGCAGCTAAATAAGGCGTAGCATCAGCCTCCTGTTGATGTAACATTTGTTCGAATACGTTGCGAAATTCGTTACGCCGCTCGACAAACATTGTCCAATTGGGGCCTCCACGAAAAAATGATATCTCCAAAACGGCTTATACAGACAGTTCATAATTATAACGGAACCTGTTCTTTCAAATCCAGTGGTTGAAACACATGTGATGCATCAACGTAAACGGCTCTTCTTTTGTCAGCTTCAAATGGACGGGGGTGAAGGAGTCAAAAAATACTCTTCTCTAAATACGATTGAATTGTGCATGATCAGATTCCCTTCGCTTCGTAAGTCATTTGGAAGGAAGCATTGCTTACGGACAGTATGTCTGTATTTTTCGGCGCATTCAACCATATTTTGGATTCGTTTATTATGTTAAAGAGGTTCTACACCATTTATAGCGTTGTGAGAGGGGAGTGATCATTTTGAATACTTCTAAACAAATGATGTCTCATAATTCCAATGATCGTTTTAGTAAACTTGGAATTTATAGCGTCCAAAGTGTCTTTATTATTCTGTTCTTGCTGTTAACCCCTATCTACTATTTGAACAAATGGGACTTTAAACGTCACAAAAAGCGGAATCCTTTCTACACCAGTAAATTGGTTCGATTGCAAGAGCGTTATCCGATTTTCTACGAATTGGCCATGTACGTTCAAAATTTTCCTATTCCTCGTAATGTTTATAAAGTTTTACCCCCTTTAAAGGGCGATGTTCTTCAGGTGGGCTGTGGTACAGGTTTATTGAACAAGTATCTTCGCAAGCAGAAGGATGTTCGTTTTCTCAACATGGATCCGAATATAAATGCTCTAAAACTTGGAAAGAAGTGGGGAAGGTTTAATTCTTATATCCATGCTTTCATTGATAAACCGACTTCTTTACCTGATCATAGTTGCGATATGATTTTGTTTGCAAGAAGCTTTCATCACATTCGCTATCACAAAAAAGCCTTCATAGAGAGCTGCAGACTGTTACGTGACGGTGGATCTATCATTATTGCGGACCCGGTTGTTCTCAAGTCTCTTTCAGGTTCTGTAACGGACGGTGGTTATATGGCGAACTCTTCGATTGATGGTGTAATTTGGAGATTTACCAAAGAAACATTAATTACTCACATAGAGCGCTGTCTTCCTCCTGAATTAAAGATAGAATCAGTAACCGAAACGAGACAAGTCCATGTAACGAATTATAATTTATTTGTACCTCAGACAGATATCGTAGTGGTACTGCGAAAAAGGGAGGCTGTATACAATGACAACTAAATTTATTTATGGTGTTTGAAATCTGCAGCATTATTCAATGTTTATCCGTTGCTCAGCCAGAAACATGTCTTGCGGATAATATAGGTAAAGGTATCTCTCCACAGAGGTGCCTTTTTTTGTTTTTAGGAACCAAGTCTTGTCCCAAGCTGAAGACAAGATCATTGTGTAGGCTGCAACGTTTGTCGTGTCAAGGGAAGATGAGTTGCACGGGAATAACGGCGTTCTTGGGAGAATAGATATCATCCATTTGTTCACATAACAGCTTTACGGCTGTTCGTGCCATTTCCTGTTCATCCTGCTGCACATAAGCTACGCCTGAAAGATGTGGATTATCAAAAGATAGCAAGTCGATATTTGAGTGAACGTTCAGAAGACTGATAGCGGCGGATGTAAGGCGTGCTGTTTCTTCAGTCAAGGAAAAGGCTGCCGAAATTCCACTGTGGTTCTGCAAGAAGTTGCTTACATAGTCCAATGCTTGCTCGCTGCGTAGAATGTCGAGAGGGATGTGACACCACAAGCTCTTGTCAATCGAGATGCCTTGATCTGTGTATGCCTGCTCGAAGCCGAGCGTGCGATCCTCGACGGCTGTATTGGCATTTTCAGGTGAGATGAGCGCAATCTGCTGATGACTCTTGGATAACAAATGGGATACAGCTTTATACGCACCGCCGTAATTGTCGGATGTAATGGTGTACGTCTCAATGTTGCGCAGATAGCGGTCGATGAACACACACGGGAATTTATCGAGCGACAGACGCAGTAATGATTCGTTATACTTCTCATCTTCTGTTGGAAAAACGATCAACCCCTTCACACCGAGCTCCGTTAGTGTACGAATGACGTTTGATTCGATAGAGGAGGACTCGCGCGTGATGCTTAGTACCATGCTGAGGCAGGCTTCTTGTAGGAAGTGTTCCGTGTAGTCAACGAGCTTCTGAATGACACGGGTTCTCATCGTCGGAATGATGAAGCCGATGAGCGGCATGGAGCACGCGCTGCGTGGGGATGGCGAGAAATTGATGCTAGAAACAACAAGACTAGAAGAGACGAATGAGCCTTTGCCTTGTACGCGTATAATTAATCCTTCGTCAGCTAGTAGGGTTAGGGCGTTCCTGACGGTTATTTTACTTACTCTGAATTCGTCCATTAGTTCTTGTTCAGAAGGAATGCGGTCCGTTGGCCGAAGCTGCCCTGATTTAATTTTCTGTATAATGTTTTCTCGAATTTGTTTGTAGAGCGCCAGCTTTTTCAAAGAGTAGCATCTCCCCATAAACTTTATGATTTTATAATCAATTGGTTATATAAAGCTTATTTCATATATATTATAATACGGCATGTAAAGCGCTTACAATATGGAATCTGAGAAATTGTTGCGAAGGGGTCTTTTCTTTGAAAGGTTAGAATTATGTTAAGGATGGTGGTGCCAAGATGGATTGTAACCGCTTAAATTAACAGAACTAACTAGTCAGCCGACTTTTCAAATGCATAACAAAAAAGAGAGGATGACGAACAAATGAAAAAACGCAGTGCTTTAATCTCCATCGTTACTCTCCTGATTATGTCACTTGTTTTTACTGCATGTGGTAGTCCTTCTGGTTCAAAAACGGAAACACAACAATTAGGCGCTAATGCCGGTGAGAATGCAACAGTATTATCATTTTGGACATTCGCAGATTTGCACGGCAAGCATTTGGATAAAATGCTGGGGTTATGGAACCAACAGAACCCAGACAAACAGATTAAGTTGAATGTAACGGTTATGCCTTACGATGATATGCACAACAAGCTCTTATTGGCAGTTACAAGCGGAAAAGGTGCTCCTGATATCGCGGATATTGAGCTTGGTCAATTCCCTAAATTCTTGGAAGGTGACAACGTTCCCCTGGAATCTTTGAATGATGTATTTGCACCATACAAAGACGCTGTTGTTCCTTCACGTGTCGAGATTTACTCCAAAGCCGATCAGGTTTATGGCTTTGATTATCACGTAGGTGCTACGCTTGCTTTCTACAACACTGAAATTCTCGAAGAAGCAGGTGTTGACTACAAGACAATCAAAACCTGGGAAGATTACAAACAAGCAGGTATCAAGGTTTACGAAAAGACTGGCAAGTACTTAGGTACTGCTGATACATCAGCTTCGTTCCAAGCATCGCTGCTACTAGCTCAGCAAAATTCTGATTTTACAGATGAAAATGGTAATCCAAAAGTGAACTCGCCTGAAATGATTAAAGCGTTTGAAATGTTAGTCGATCTGCAGAAGAACAATGTTATTCATACGATCCCTGGCGGACAACCCGACACAGAAGAAGCAAAAGGCGAATATAACAAAGGCAACTACGCAAGTGCATTAATGCCTGAGTGGTACATGTCCCGCTTTGTAAACGAAATGAAAGACCTTAAAGGTAAGTATGCAATAGCTCCATTGCCTGTATTCGAAGAAGGTAATCCTCGTTCCGTTGGCTTAGGCGGTACTGGCACAGTTGTTACTAAGAATGGTAAAGACGTTCAGTTGGCAAAAGAATTTGTAGCCTTTGCTAAGCTTTCGAAAGAAGCTACTACTGAAATCTGGAATACACTTGGATTTGACCCAATCAACATGGAAGTATGGAAAGATGATGCAGTTACGAAAAACCCTGAAAATGAATACGTCCAATACTTTAAAACAAATGCATTTGATACTTTGAATGAAATCAAGGACGAAATTAGAGCGATAAAGTCCGTTAAAGCTTCACCAACCATCGGCAATATATTCAATACGGTTACTTTGAATGCTATCTTTGAAGATGGCCAAGATGTGAAGGAAGCGTTGGATGAAGCACAAGCAGCAATTGAACAAGAATTGAAATAAATATAATAAGTAAATGATTTGATTAAACCTGTCGGCAGGTACAGTGGTCGGCAGGTTTAACCATAGTCAAGGGAGATTGAGAATATGATAAAGAAATTTGTATACTCTCAAAAAGTTGCACCTTATGTTTTTGTATTGCCATTTATACTCATATTTTTGATATTCTGGTTTTTTCCGCTTGTAAATTCATTCGTAATGAGCTTTCAAGATAGGATGCTGGGACAGGATCCTAAATGGATTGGTGAAGCAAATTATTCGAAATTACTTACTGATAAAGTGTTTTTGACATCTATTAAAAATAGCGTTGTGTACATGTTAGGAACCTTAGTGCTGTTGATTCCTTTTCCCATGTTATTCGCCGTTATGATCAACAGTAAGTTAATGATGGGAAGAGATTTTTTTAAATCTTCTTTCTTTCTCCCTGCATTGACATCTGTCGCAGTTGCGGGTACCATTTTCCGCCTTACATTCGGTGAGATGGAAGGTTCATTAATGAACAGTTTCCTAGGTCTATTTGGTGTAGAGCCTATCAAATTTTTGAAAGACGGAAATTGGAGTATGGCAGCACTGTTAATCCTCGCATGTTGGAGATGGACAGGCGTTAATATGCTTTACTATCTATCGGGTTTGAAAAGCATTGACAATGAATATTATGAGGCTGCTTCAATTGACGGTGCATCTGCTTGGCAGAAGTTTAGAACGATCACAATGCCATTATTGAAGCCGACCACGGTATATGTTACAACAATTAGTGTTTATGCAGGTTTAGCAATGTTTACCGAGAGCCTGATGATGTTCAACGGTAACAAATCACCCCAAAATATTGGCTTAACCATTGTTGGATATCTGTATAGACAAGGGATTGAGCAGAATAAGCTGGGTTACGCAGCTGCAGTTGGTATCGTTCTGTTAATCATTGCTATGGTTATCAATTTAACGCAATTGAAATTTAGTGGAATGTTCAAAAAGGAGGAGGATTAAAGTGGGCAGAAGTCAGACGAGGAGTGATTTCATCTCTAGAATAGTAATTATTTGTTTATTCATTATACTATTCGTTATAATTATGATCCCATTCTACGCAGTGGCCCTATCTTCCTTTAAACCAGGTGAATCATTAGTTAGATATGGTCTTAACCTAAGTTTGGATTTTGAAATCATGAGTTTTGATAATTTCATCTTTCTGTTTACTGGAGAACATGATTATTTTGTGTGGTTTTGGAACAGTATGATTTTAACAATCGTTCAAGTGGTTTTAACACTTTTTGTAAGCGCATTTGTTGCATATGGTTTTGCAACATATCATTTTAAAGGTAAGAACTTCCTCTTTATATGTGTTTTGCTCATTATGATGGTGCCTTTCGAAATACTGCTGGTTCCTTTGTACAGCCTAATTAATGATTTGGGAATGGTGAATAGCTATTCGGCAATCATTCTGCCCGGTATAGCCAATGCCGCGACAATATTTTTCTTCAGGCAATATCTACGAAGCATACCCAAAGAGATTATTCAATCTGGGCGGGTTGATGGTGCAAACGAGTATGCGATTTATTTCAGACTAATTATGCCGATTATGAAGCCATCGTTTGCAGCAATGGCCATATTGAATGGTATGAATAGCTGGAATAATCTATTGTGGCCATTCATGGTGCTCGGAGATCAGAGTAAATATACACTTCCAATCGGTTTGAAAACGTTGTTAACTCCTTATGGCAATAACTATGACTTATTGATCGTGGGCTCCTTCTTCTCCATCATTCCAATTTTCATACTATTCATTGCTTTTCAGAAATATTTCATAGACGGTATGACTGCAGGCGCTGTTAAAGGGTAATCTATATTATGATGAAACAGGTGATAAGATGGAAATCCAACAACGAGCGTCACACGACATTCAACCATTAATTGAACAGAGAGCTGATCCTTTTATTTACAGACATTCGGATGGTTATTATTACTTCGTAGCATCCGTTCCGGAGTATGATCGGATTGAAATCCGTAGAGCCCAGAACCTTGAGAAGCTTGTTACATCAACTCCTGTAGTGATCTGGAGAAAGCGCGAGAATGGTATCCTTAGTGCCAATATTTGGGCACCCGAACTGCATTTTATTGATGACAAATGGTACGTGTATTTCGCTGCCGCACACACGACGGAAACGAATGAAGGCTTGTTCGACCATCGGATGTACGTGCTAGAGAATGAAAATGCCAATCCGCTCGAAGGCAGTTGGATGGAAAGGGGGCAGGTTCGTACCGAATGGGAAAGCTTCGCCCTCGATGCCACTACCTTTGAGCATAATGGCAGCCGTTATTACGTATGGGCACAAAAGGATCCGAACATCGGAGGTAACTCTAATCTGTATATATCTAAAATGAGCAATCCGTGGACGCTGACTGGGTCGCAAACGATGATTTCGATGCCGGAATATGACTGGGAGATCATTGGTTATAAAGTGAACGAAGGCGCGGCATTTCTTCGCAAGGGTAATCGGGTATTCCTCTCTTACTCGGCTAGCGCCACCGATTTCAATTATTGCATGGGCTTACTTGAAGCCGATGCGGATGCTGATTTGCTCGATGCCACCTCATGGCGTAAGTCGCAAATAGCGGTTCTCTCGACAGATGAGAGCATCTCAATGTATGGTCCCGGTCATAATTCCTTCACGGTGTCAGAGGACGACGAAGAGACACTATTTGTGTTTCACGCAAGAACGTACAAGAACATTATAGGAGATCCGCTGTACGATCCGAATCGCCATACATTTGTGACAGCGCTTTTGTGGACGGCTGACGGCAGACCCGATTTCCGCGGTTCTGTTGCAGCACTTGCACGTTCTTTACAATGATCGAGTGTCCCAACAAGGTTGGTTGATGGATTTGAGTTCGTTTATCCAACTTGCCAAAGAGAGACAGTTAGAACATCGAAGGCACCCTACTGGGTGCCTTCGATTTCGCTCTACAGATAATACGCCGAACCGTATCATAAGGGCAGGATAGTTTAACAAACAAGTCGAAGAGTTGAGTGGGACTAACCTTGCTTAAAGAGGAAAGAGATAACGTTAAATTATAAAAATGTTGTTCACAATTAAATTAACCATGAATTAACCAAAAGTGAGGAAAAAATACTTGTGATAATTTTGGGTTTTATCGAACAATGGCTTTAAGTAATGATGTTGATGTTCGAAATGTTGTAAGTGTATCAGTTATGGCTCGGTTAGGCGACGATACAACAGTTCTGACTAACGACTTGAAATATCTAGGGGAACAAACAAATGTATTGTCTAAAGAAATTGAGGCGAGTTATGGAAGAAGCTGCAATCTAAAGATTCGGGAAACGATAGCTCAATAAAACCGAGGATAGGGCAGGTTATAATCAAACTGCTTAGCGACTTTTTTTATTGTCGAGGGACAAGAACATTGTTCCATTGGAGTCGCTATTATAGCGGCTTTTTTTGTTTTAAGGAACCAAGTTCTTGTCCCAAGCTAAGGACAAGAACTTGGTTCCTTTGCCGAAAAAGACAAGAACATTGTGGCATTTCGGATTAGGTATTCATCTAAATATTACTGCGAGGGAACTCATGTAGCGACATAAAAGCCTGGGAGTAAGTATTTTTGTTTTTTTGCTGACAATATTGGTTGAACTATAAACATTTCACTGAGCCCGAGAGGGAAGCCATAACAGATGCAAAGGGTTCTTTATTCACTATCATTCCATTATTCTGGCAGCATGTTGTTCCCGATATTGCTGAGGCGTAATGCCGAAGTGATCCTGAAATTTTTTGTAAAAGAAGCTCAAGTTGCTGTGCCCCGTACTGCTGGCAATATCATAAATCGGGCGATTAGTATTGGCGAGCAAGAACGCGCAGTAGTTGAATTTTTCACTCTGAACCAGATCCTTGAAGGTCTGACCGGTTGTTTTTTTGATCAAGGTGGACAAATAGTTGGCATTGAAGTTGAAATGCTCCGCGGTGGATGTGAGGGTGCAGTCCATATAATGATTCTCAATATATTTCAAAATTTCAATGATCGTCACCTTGTTCTGCGTCAGTGTGCGAGGACGATTCGTGTCGTACTGGAACACACGCAGCAGTTCGTAGAAGATCAGCAGCATATAGGAATCCATCATCTCGGATGAGCCGAGTGACGGGTCATAAAATTCACAGAGCAGTTGTCTCATCAGGATAGGAATGTTGGTGTTATTCTCGGAATGAAAAATAATGTACCGGTTATGATTCTTACGATCTGAGATGGCATTCGCCAGAAAGTGAGACAGAATGCCATTGTTGGCCAGTTTGCTCAGGAAAGAAGAGGAAAAGTAACGCTTACGAATCAGAATATTAATAATCACATCTTCTTCCGTTGTGGACAGAATGGCGTGGGGAATGCCTGTATCTACAATACAGATCTGTCCGCCCTTTAGCGTGACCTTTTTTCCATTGATGATCTGGGTGCACTGACCGGAATATACGAAGCTGAGCTCAATAAAAGTGTGAATATGTAGCGGAACCTCGGCAAACCGTGTGTGCTTGGAAATGGTGATGTTGTCTTTCTCTCCAATCATGTCCGCAAAAACATAAACTTTCTGTCCTTCATGATCTACTCTCTTCAATGAATCGTAGGTAGCAGAGTGTGCAGAAGGATGAGCCTGATAATGCAGATCCCTATCCGTAAGCTTACGAAGCTTTGCATCCAATTGGTCGTGATTCATGCTCACTGCCTCCAGTCGGCTGAAGTTTGTAGTAACCTTAACATCTGAATTTATGACAGTCAATATGTACTGTTTTGATATTTCGGTCTTCATTTGAAAGCGCTATATTAAAAGTGTGAAGTGATTAAACATCTTTGTTTATATTTATATTGGTCTGTTTACGATTGATTAATGGATTTTAATGTATTGATTTATGTTTTGGTTCATATGGGATTTTCTTTATATAATATGTAATTTTGACACTTAATTGATAGGAGAGAGCATAAACAACGAAGTTGTCTGTCTAGCAGAAGGGAAGGGTTTTTGATGAGAAAGATGACCGAGGTGTTGGAAAACCGGGAGAACAATTATATTTTGCCTTTCTTCTGGCAGCATGGTGAAGAAGAACTTGTACTGCGTGAACATATGCAGATTATTGATGAGAGTGGCATCAAGGCGGTTTGCGTGGAATCCCGCCCGCATCCGGATTTTGTAGGGCCCCAATGGTGGACAGATCTGGATATCATCATGGATGAGGCGCGTAACCGGAAGATGAAAGTGTGGATTCTGGATGATTCTCATTTTCCTACAGGATATGCCGCTGGCAGAATCAAGACGGATTATCCCCAGTACCAGAAGCAGTTTCTGAAAATACATCAACAGGATTTCGTCGGACCCCAGCTTCAGGCGGGAATTCTGGTGAAATGGGCGCTGCAACGACCCGGCCAGAGAGGTATTAGTGTTGGAGTGGAGCAAGTAAAGTCGGATCATGAGGGAGAACAAAAGCAAGTCTTCTCGGCTAAAGATCGGATTGTTGGTGTAGTTGCCGCTCGCAAAACGGGACCTGATGAGATTGATCCCGATTCCCTGGTTGATCTGACCTCACAATTACATGAAGGAACGGTGCAATGGGATCTGCCTGAGGGGCGTTGGAGAATCTTTACGCTGGTTCTTACCTATGATGGAGGGGAAAAAGCAACCGAAGGATATCTGAATCCAATTGTGCCCGAAGCCACACAGGTGCTGATTGATACGGTGTACGAGGCACATTATGATCGATACAAAGATGATTTTGGATCGACACTGGCTGGATTTTTCTCGGATGAGCCAAGGTTTGGCAATGTAAAAGGACCACTGGCTTCCATCGGACGCCTAGATATGATTCTTCCGTGGTGTGAAGATTTGCAGGACATGTTAAAGCAGGAAGGATCCGACGATGATGTTATTCGTTCACTCCCCTTGTTGTGGGCGAATGCAGGTGTGAAAGGACAAGAGATGCGCTATCGCTACATGGATCTGATCACTCGATTATACGCAGAACATTTCACGGACAGATTGGGAGAGTGGTGTCGCGCCCATGGTGTAGAGTACATTGGGCATGTCATTGAAGACAATAACGCTCATGCAAGACTCGGTTATGGTACAGGGCATTTCTATCGCAGTCTGTGGGGGCAGGATATGTCCGGCATTGACGTGGTGCTTCATCAGATTCTGCCAGGCATGGATGATGGCTATTACAAATCATTCACATCCACTGGATGGGACGGTGAGTTCTTCCATTATGGAATGGCGAAGATGGGAACCTCACTCGGACACCTGGACCCTAAGAAGCACGGTCGTACCATGTGTGAAGTGTACGGTGCATATGGGTTCGGAGAAGGGCTGAAACTGATGAAATGGCTAACGGACCACATGCTGGTACGGGGTGTGAACCATTTTGTGCCACATGCATTTTCGCCGAAAAAGTATCCTGATCCAGATTGTCCACCTCATCTATACGCGAACGGATATGATCCGCAGTATCGGTATCTGCCAATACTAGCTTACTACATGAACAGAGTAAGTCATCTGTTATCGGATGGTGTGCATGTTGCACCGGCAGCCATTCTGTATCATGCAGAAGCGGAGTGGGCTGGAGTGTATATGTTGTTCCAGAAGCCCGCGAGAGAGCTTACGCAGAACCAGATAGATTTTGACATCGTTCCATCGGAACTGGTGATCTCGGCGCAGGTGAAAGACGGAAAACTCCAGATGAACCGTGAACAGTTCCCTGCCCTGATTATTCCTTATGCCGAAGCGCTACCGAGTCAATTAATTGCTCAACTGGTTGCCTATGCCGAAGCGGGTTTACAGGTCTATTTCGTGGATGGACTTCCTGCTCGAAGCAGTGAAGGAGAGGATTGCACGAGCGAGTTGTCAGATCTGAAGAAGCATAAATCTGTGAGTATTGTTGCACTAGATGAACTGGCGACGCGCCTGCGGAGTGACCATGTGTATGAGATCACCGTTTCGGAATACCAGCCCTACCTGCGTTATTACCACTACCGTCATAACGACGGTGAGGTATATATGTTCTTCAATGAAGATCCGGCAAAAGCGATTGAGACCACGATTACCGTTCCGGCTTTGAAAGGCGTGGATGAGATGTACATCTATAATGCTTTTGCGAATACACTCTCACCACTTCACACCAGGATGTATGGAAACAAGCAATCATTCTCCTTGAGGCTCGAAAAATATGAATCTGTGTTGATTGTGCAGGGGACTGCACTGAGTGAGGAGATCGCGGAAGTCTCAACTGCACATTGTTCATACACCAACCTACACGAGATTACAGGAGAGTGGAAGCTCTCCTTGGCAACGGCTAAGCAATACCCGGAATTCTCTGCATATGGGACATGTGCTGAACTTACTTCACTTGCCGTACCGACGATGTTACCCGAGTTCTCGGGGACCGTGCGATATGAAATAGAGTTCGATATGCACGAAGTACCGGCAGCAGCGCGGCTGGTCATTCATGAACCGTACGAAGTAGCTCAAGTGTGGCTGAATGGGCATGATATCGGAACGCGAATCTGTCCGCCTTATGCGTACGAAGCAAGCGGATATTTAGAACCAAAGGGCAACAGACTTGTGATTGAAGTGACGAATACGCTTGTAAAAGAACAGCAAGATTTCCTGTCCCAGTTCCTGATTCAGGAACCGACAGGTATTGTAGGTAATGTCTATTTAGAGTACTGAGAATAGATATGGAATGCACATTGAATGCACACGAGCTTATTTGTTCATTCCATATCTCACCCATGAAGGAGTGAGCAGGCATGGATCATCGTCAACTGGCAACGGATGTGTTACGCAGTGTCGGAGGCAAAGAAAATATCAATAAGGTTACCCACTGTGTAACCCGGTTGAGATTCGAACTCAAAAACAGCAAAATCCCCAATGCCGAAGAGATCAAAGCAATGGATGGCGTGCTGACCGTTATTCAGCAAGGAGGACAATATCAGGTGGTCATCGGGAATCAGGTTGTTCCCGTATTTAATGAGCTGTCTTCCCTCCTGGGAGACATGAGCAATACTGAATCCTCCAATGAGATACAAGGTGAGAAAAAAAGTCTCTTTGACCGCTTCACATCCATGATTTCCGGTGTTTTTATGCCTGTTATGGGAGCGCTTGCAGCAAGTGGTATTATTAAAGGATTGCTGGCTTGTCTATCTGCATTCGGTGCTCTGACGGCAACGGATGGAACGTATATCGTACTGAATGCTATCGGTGATGCACTGTTTTATTTCTTCCCGATTTTCCTGGGTAGCTCCGCCGCCAAATACTTTGGCTTGAATCAATATGTGGGAATGATTATTGGAAGTTCCATGGTCTACCCCGCGCTAGTGAGTTTTGTAGGCTCTGAGCAGCAGTTGACCTTCCTCAGTCTGCCGATGAATATCATGAATTACACATCATCCGTATTCCCCGCAATTGTTGCAGTATGGTTTGCATCCCTGTTAAATCGTGTTATTGAGAAGCGTATCGCGCAAGGTTTTAGATATTTTCTGGCTCCATTTATCGTACTCTTGGTTACGGTGCCACTGACACTGTTCATCATCGGTCCTGTAATCACATACCTCAGTAACGGTCTTGCTGATATTACAACGGCTATCTACAATTTTAATCCGATTCTTGCTGGACTTGTATTGGGTGGACCATGGATTCTGATCGTCATGTTTGGTTTGCACTGGGCCTTTATCCCAATCTTTATTAACAACATGGCAACTGTTGGTTACGATTCTGTGATGGGGTTACTGGCAGCGAATCAGTTTGCGATGGCAGGCGCAGCCTTGGCCTTTGGACTGAGAGCACGGGATAAACAGCTGAAAACACTGGGTATTTCAACGGGTGGCACAGCATTGCTCGGTGTGAGTGAACCTGCACTTTACGGTGTACTGCTTCCTCAAAAAAAACCGCTCATAATGGCGATTATTGGTGGTAGTATTGGTGGAGTGATCGGTGGAGCCTTTTTGTCCAAAGTTTATGCATTTGCTCCATCCGGCGTATTCGGTATTCCTGGTGCAGTCAATCCTCAAGGCATTGATCCCGGCTTCTATGGTTATGTGTTGCAAATGGCGGTGGGTCTGGTGGTTGGTTTCATTTTGACCTATCTGTGGGGATACCAAACCCGCACCAAATCCGGCGAGTTAGCAACGCAAAGCACAACGGATTCCGTATCTGTTTCCGGTATTGAGGAAACGGATGAAGGTTCAAGTTCATCTGTTACGAAAGCAGAGATGACGGTGTATAGCCCTGTGACTGGAGAGGTTGTTGACCTTGCAAATGTTGCAGATGAGGCGTTCTCTAGTGAAGCGATGGGCAAAGGAATTGCAATTATCCCTTCAAACGGAACGATTGTATCTCCTGTTGAAGGTGTAGTTACCACGATAACCAAATCAAGACATGCGATTGCAGTCATTGCCAACGATGGTGTGGAGGTTCTTATCCATGTTGGCCTTGATACGGTCAAACTGAAAGGCGAGGGCTTCTCTCTCAAAGTCCAAGAAGGTGATTTGGTGAATGTCGGTGATGTCCTGATGGAAGTAGATTTGGCGAAAATTAAAGAAAGAGGTTTTGAATTGATTACTCCGCTGATAATAACGAACTCTGACAATTATGTGTCAGTAAGTCGGATGGGGGCACAAAATATTTCTGCGGGTAGTCCAGTAATTACAATAAAAGTGTAGAGGCAACTCCTTATGTTCTTTAACTCAATGAAGATGATTATCAAGCTCGCTCGCATAGCGGGCTATTTTTTTAAAGTCAAGAGATCATATAAATTGACATTAGCTCAATAACAGCACTATGTGTTATGCTGTCCAGGGACAAGAACATATTCCCATTGAAGCCGTTATTTTAGCGGATTTTTTGTTTTATCGGTACAAGTTCGTGTCCCGAGCCAAGGACAAGAACTTGTACCGATTACCGAAATGGACAAGAAGATGGTCCGATTACCGATTAGATGAATATCTAAGTAAAAAGTACATTCAGGTAAGGCTTTATTAGGACAAATACACATTATACAATTGTCGCGTCAAGATGAAGCAACTGAGTTTCTGAGGGTAAACACGGGTTGCTAAGGATTACATTAGTGAGATTTCATAATAAAACTAGCCGTTGAGGGACAAGAACTTGTTCCCATATCCGATTAGACAAAGACCTAAATAATGAGTAGATACAACTCATAAAGACTAAAGTCTTATATACACGATGATTTTAGCGGAATTGTTTCCATCCACCTCATTACTTCCTGGTTCTGTTGAACTCAATTTTTCTATCATCTTTCTGATACATGGCATAAAAACATTTAAAATGGCCCCACTGTAGCAGACAGCCAGTGCAGTTCCTATACCTATGGGTCCACCAAAAATGAATGCCGTGAACAGAAGTACAACGTTAATCAGAGTTCTCGAATCTCGAAAAAAATATATTCGTTCGAGTTATTTTTTTAGTGAGAGTGTTAACCGATCGATCGGAATCGGTGCAAAATTGGTCTGTAGATACATGGCCGTTCCTATTCCTGCAACAACCAAAACGCAGCCGAAACACAAAAATTTGAAAAACAATCTGATTGTATGGTCAAGGTAATGCCAAGAGTTAGAATTAAGATACCTATTGCATAAATTAAACATTGATTTACACGTGATAATGGCATCATTTCGATAATAAATCTTTTACCATTAGATAATGCGGAATTCCATCTTCCATAAATACATCGGAGGTAGTATGGTATCCTAGCTTGTGATAAAATCCCTCTGCATGTGTCTGTCCGTGTAATTTAACTTTGGATATTCCTTTATTTTCTGCAATTTCTTCCAGTGATGTAACGATTAATTTACCGAGACCATATTCGCGATAAGGTTTTAAGATACATATTCGATCTAATTTACCTACGCCATCTCGAATAATAATTCTGCCTGTTCCGGCGGGTAGTTCATTAAAATAGACCAGGATGTGCTCACACTGTCCATCTAAATTATCATAATCATCAAACTCATCTTCAATTGGTACATTTTGTTCTTTCACAAACACTTCTTCTCTTATTTGAAAAGCGATGTTGAGCCCCTCAATTGAGTCTATTTTTTTTGATTTCATTTCTTATAATCCTTTCAGAAATTCATTTTGTAATTAAAAACAAATTAAACATACTTTTAGAATGATTATAAACGATAATTTTTTTGTTGTAAATACAACAAAAAAAGAGGAGCTAAAGGACTACGATTACAAAAAACGATCTCAATCCATGTAACCGATATGTTGACTGATCGTTCCCAAGTAGCTATATTTGATTTGGAAAAGTCATTAATCTGACTCCTAGTTTTCAAACACCTAAGAATCAATGTATTCTTTTTCAAGAACGATCGTTTTATTAAAAAGAATGCCACTGTACACGACAGTAGGGGGAAACTAATATAAGATAGAATTCTCAGAGGTCAACCACAGTAATTCGGTAAAAGAAACATTGCCATTTTGTAACATGATTTCAATATACGTTTATAAAGTGACCTAAGTTACATGGTTATTAAGCCTTAAAGTTTTAGTGATACTTTGTGACATAATTTAAGGAGGCAATTAGATGGAAAAATCAGCTTTTGAACATTTCAAATGGATTAATGAAAGCAAAGCAACCTTTGAGAATGACAAATTGATTATTGAGGCAACTGCTAAATCCGATTTCTTTAATAATTGTGGACCTGGACCCGTTTCAGAAGAAGGGATCACACCAGAGAGTCTTGCCAATGCACCTTTTTATTATCAAGAAGTTACGGGGGATTTTGTAATGCGTGCTCAAGTCTCCCATGGATTTAAGGACACTTATGATTCAGCAACACTTATGATTATGCAGGATTTCCAGGTGTGGGCTAAAGCTTGTTTTGAAAAAACAGATTTTGATACACATGCAGTAGTTAGCGTAGTAACAAATCAAACATCGGATGATGCAAACGGGTCCAATATCGACAGTGACACCATTTGGCTACAAATAGCACGAGTCGGCAATTCCTTTGCATTCCACTATTCACTGGATGGTCTCAAATATGTGATGATGCGTTTCTTTACACTACCAGTGGAAGAGACCATTAAGGTTGGCCTTGAAGCACAGGCGCCATTAGGAGAGGGTGGACCACGGACTTTCCAGAACTTCTCGTTAGTCAATAAAACTGTTAAAAATATTCGTTTCGGCGAATAACCTAAATACAACCTGCAATGCAGTTTTAATTGGTGCTGTCGAGGGACAAGAACATATTCCCATTAAAGTCGCTATTTTAGCCGCTTTTTTATTTATCGGTACAAGTTCTTGTCCCGAGCCAACAATACCTACAATGTCGAGGGACAAGAACATGGTCCCATTGAAGTCGCTATTTTAGCGGCTTTTTTGTTTTATCGGTACAAGTTCTTGTCCCGGGCCAAGGACAAGAACTTGTACCGATTACCGTATTGGACAAGAACATGTTCCTATTGCCGATTAGGCGTGTATCTAATCGTCATCTTGTCCTTCAATTCCTTAAACTAACGGGCAAGATAGTTTAAGCGTGAACCGTACCACAAGAAAGGGCAGTTTTTTTATTGTACTATACACCGATTAGGTTTGAATGCCAGACTCATTCTTTAGAATAGGACGTAACCCCCTTTGAGTAGAGGTTGTCCACTAACTTGAAAAACTCTTCTGACGATAAATCCTTTTGTCGCTGGAGCCAAAGACGAAATAAGGAAAGGGAGGTTGACAGGTAAAACTCAATCAAGTATGGCGTTAAGGCAGGGTTTTGCGGAACATTTAATTCCAACTGATTTAGAGTAATTTCTTTTTTTAAGCGTTTTAAAAAACGGGGACTTCCATAATCACCTAAAAGGGCATGGAGAACCAAAAGATGTTCTTTTTTGTCCAGACAATGGAGCGCATCTTGAACCGTATGCATCGATAGCTCTTTTTTCGCCAATTCTTCTTTTATGTCGTTCAATAAGTCATTTTCAAGAGCATCTAACAATTCGTAAATATCAGTAAAGTATTGATAAAAGGTGCTACGGTTATATCCTGACTTATTCGCGATTTCCTGAACTGAAATTTTCTCGATTGGTTTTTGGCTATATAACTCACAAAAAACTCCAACAAAGGTTTGTCTTGTTTTCTCTGTTATTTGAGGTTGCTTTTTCATGTTTTCCTCCTATTAACATCTAAGAATATCATCCGACAAATATTCTATGAAATCCCTATTCCTTGGGTTGTGTCTGGATATGTAAGGAAGGAGATTGCAAAGCGTTACTATTGCAACTTCTTAAACGGCTATTGTAAGGAAAATACTGTGAGTCAAGCTTGGTTAAACAAAATCCCATTATTTATTAATTTTAGGCAAGCTAGAGTTTTAGCCGCGCTCTATAGAAGCAGAGATTCTAACGCTCTATTATTGAAACATTAGATGTTGAATTTGCTCTTACAGTGTTTGGGTTTTGATTGGTACTGTTGTCAATAATCTGAGACCTATTAACCAGACCGATTCTGTATCACAAACAAATAAGGAGGATATGGTTGAACAACAATTTAGAGACTTTTCTAAAAAATGTCCCTTTAGAACTACCTCGTTTGTTATACATATATAAACTTCATCGTTAATACCTGGGAGGTGTCTTAAAGAAACATGTATGAGGAAACTGAATACAGAATTAAAAGAGTACAAGCGGGCGAAACTCAGGAATACGTTTATATCGTTCAAAAATACCAAAAACAGATATTTATGTATTGCTGGAGACTTATTTCAAACAAACAGGAAGCTGAGGATGCTGTTCAGGACGTTCTGGTTAAGGCCTATGAGAAAATAGATGCCTATAAACCTGAGGTGAATTTCTCCGCCTGGCTCTACAAAATAGCCTATCATCACTGCATAAACATAATCCGTCGAAAAAAAATGCAACAGAAATGGAAGTTCAGACTAATGGCTCAAGATCAAACTGCCATTAGTCCTGCAGAGATGCTGGATAACCAACTCTTTAACGAACCACTAAGCCGGGCGCTTGAAAAACTAAATGTGGTTGAACGGAACCTACTGATTCTGCGCGTTTTTGAAGAAAAATCGTTTGTAGAAATAGCTGAAATTTTGAATAAAAGTCCCGATGCCGTCAAGAAAAAGTTTGCTAGAACCAAAATCAAACTCAAAAAATGGATGAAACCAAAGGAGGAAGAACTATGCCAAAATTACAACGTACTTCTCAAAACGAAAATCTGAAAGAAATGGATCTCTTGATCCAAGAGGAGTTTCAGAATTTTGATGTCACTGACAAAGTCATGACTCGGGTCCATAAGCTGGCAGTTCACAAGAGAGGTTTGCATGCCAGAGCACAAGTTCGTCAAAGATTCGTGGTTCCCGGGCTAACCGCAATGATCGTTCTTGGAGTATCAGTGACAGGGTATGCGGCCTCACAATATATTGAATTCCTTAACAATAAAGGAGAGGTGGTACTAAACACTGCCGCCGCCAAAGAGCCTACTGACTTTGTTACCAATTACACAAAAAGACTGGGCTTTTACACAAATCAGATTAAAGAACAATTGCAACCTGGGGATTATGTAGCCTATTATGTCAAAGATGAGTTAATTAACAACGCGGATAAATTAACCCCCGTAAAATTTGAATATAAGTGGATCGAGTATTCAAATTTCAGCAGTTTGCAAGCTGAAATTACACGGACGCAAGCTCCAGTTTTAAAATCAATAACGCAACTTCCTCAAGGGTACCAGTTTGATTACGGATACGTTTATCCTGCCGATCTGTATACAAACCATCTCTCAGATGCTGCTTACCTGAAGTTAACAGACGACCTTAGAAGACAAGCTGAATCTTCTTCGGATGGGCAACGGGTCTATATTCAAAAACTGAATTGGAATAAGGCTGATTTCTCTTTGGCACGCTATGTCAAGGGGAAGAACGTTGTAACTGTAATGGCAACAAGAATATTCCCCGACTCCAAAGTGACCATATTCCAGGACGATCACGCTAAATCCGAGAAGCTGAACATCCAAGGTAATGAGGTCTATTATATTCAATCCGATATTAAGGATAGGGCAACTAATTCCGTTCCTTACCATCGGATTGGATGGAGGGACGATCACAATCATTTGTTGTATGAAATATCCAATAATGGAGACAGCAATTTAGGTAAAAAGGATCTGGTCAAAATTGCTGAAGAGATGCTTACATCTCCTTAGTGTTCTAAACAACAAAGGGATAAACAAGGCACTTTAGACATTAGTTCTGCTTTACTGAAGGACCCAAGTAATCTTCCAGCCAGTTATAATTTGAATAATGCTAACAAAACCTATAAGGCAGTATTATTAATGGAGGAATATGTACAGGAAAGGCCATCCCACAAAGGAGGATGGCCTTTAAACTTGCCGTTGAACTGTTAGTTATTATTTGTCGCGGGACAAGAACTTGGTTCCTTTATATAGAATACTTTATCTCTAAAAGGGAGGGGAAACATTGCATAATATGATGAATAAGAGACAATTTATTGAGATGACAGTTAAAGAACAACGTTCAGTAGTATTTAAAGTTAATATTCAAGATGAATTTTTCCCTGGTGTTTCTAAAGAATTAAATGAGGGGTGTCTATTTGTTGAAACAGAAGAAGGCATAAACATAAAAATTGAAATGGATGACATCATTGAAATTTATGCTATCAAATCTTCATCTCCAGGACATATTACTATACAATCCCCCAGTTTGATGAGAGGTAGCAAAGATGACCTTGAAAACCTTGTGCTCCTGTTTGAAGGTTTAAATGATGATATAAAGAAACAAATTATCTTTTCTTTATCAAGTGAGATGGATAAGCAAGTGATCATTTCGAAAATGGATATGACTTCATACAATTCATCTGAAATTGAGATGATTGCTAACACAATAAATCTCCAAATAATACACCAATATGGATTTACTTCAAAAGACTTATTTGGGGCAAGGGTTAGATCATTAATCAACTAACGGGAAACTTTAGTTAAATAGCCCCAAATTAAAACCTTCTATTTGAAGCAAACTAAAATTAATTGCTCTTAATAGGAGGTTTTATTATGAATTTAAGTGAACTTTGGAATCATTATGAGGCAGATAAACGAATTCAAGGGTTGAGCCTGAATACATTGTGTGCGTATGCTTTACAACTCAAGATGTTGGTTTCTGATCAAGGGATTGTAGATATTTCGGGAGTAACTCTAAATCTCCTGAAGGAATACTTAGCAAAGCAACCTGATCGTCTAAAACCAAGCAGCCTAGGGCACCGTATCCGTTTTGAACGTTCCTTATTTTGCTTTACATATGAAGAAACCTATCTATCTAGCAATCCTTCTATTAAACTGCGTGAGCCAAAACATGGAGAAGCGGGTATCTAAGTTTTTGATGGAAGAAGATGTGATTCATTTAAAAGATCTCTTGTCAGACCTTACGGGAAGGAGTTTAAATTAAAATAGTATGCCTTCATAAACTGTTAAGAATTGCTCTCTATAATTCAAACTGTAAGCATTAAAACAAATTATTAGGAGGGCATTAATATGAAAAGAAAGAGTTTGAAGTGGGTTGGATCAACAGCATTATCACTTGTACTGGTAACTAGCATATTACCAGTGGCAGGGGCGACTGGTGTGTCTAAAGTTAATAGAGTTACGGAAGTGAATGGAACTGTGACTACAAAAAGTGAGAAAAACAATGTATATGTAGAGAGTGAGTTCGCCACGCTAAAAAGAGTTGTATTGACACAATCTGAAGCTTTTATGCACTTCAATTTTGATGATTTTCCAGAAGGAGACATGCCTATGCCTGAAGGAGGCATGTCTATAATGAATACGGATCCGGCAGAGGCACAGGAAAAGTGGGAAAAAGAGCGTGAAGATCTTAAAAAGGTTCTTGAAAAATACGGAGTTGAGGTTCAACGTCCACGCCTTTTAACTGAAAAGGAAAAACAACTAGGGGCTGTGAAAGATGGCATTACAGGTGGCGAAGGAGTAACTAATTTCTTTGTCAGAGATCCATTCTTCACAATCGGAAATCATCTAATTGAAGGTTCATTTAAATCGGCTTACCGGAGACTTGAGGTTTTACCTGTTAGAAGTATTCTGGATAAGGAAGCAGCCCAAAATAACGTTCCGCATGTAGCTGTCCCACAACCAGACGTTTCTAAAGGAATCAACTCTGCTGCCGGTCCTTACCTTGAAGGTGGAGATATCCTCGTGTATGGAAAGACTGTATTCGTCGGTAATTCTGGTCTAGCTTCAAACAAAGCCGGTATTGATTGGCTCAGAAACTATTTGACACCATCAGGTTATAAGGTGGTTGAGGTGAAGCTAGAGCCTGGCACATTGCACCTGGATTGTGCTATCAGTTTTGTAAGAGATGGATTAATGATTGTTAGCATGGATTCGTTAGCCAATGGGCTCCCAGAAGAACTTAAAAATTGGGACAAAATCGAAGTGAGTTACAAGGATGCTCAAGATTTGGCAGTAAATGGATTGCCAATCAGTAGCAAAGTATATGTTACGGACATTGCATTCAAAAATACAATTGGAAAAGAGCTTGAGAAAAGAGGAATCAAAGTAGAATATGTTGATTACGAAATTTCTCGTTCTTTCGGTGGAGCTTTCCGTTGCAGTACACAGCCATTGCTTCGCACGGATAGCTAAAAGTTAAATCAAGTATGAGGTGAACTATGACAAGCCGGATTTTAGTGGTTGAAGATGATCAGGAAATTCGTGATCTGCTACGTATGTCTCTTGTCCGTGAAGGTTATGAAGTAACAACAGCTAAAGATGGAGAACAGGGAATTGAATTAGTAAATGAGTCATTGGATTTGGTGATTCTGGATATTATGATGCCTGGAATAAACGGACTGGAGGCTTGTATACGAATCAGAGAACGATACAATGTTCCTATTCTTTTTCTAACTGCTAAATCCGGAACTTTGGACAAAACGGAAGGTTTGCTTGCTGGTGGAGATGATTACTTAACTAAACCTTTTTCTGTACAGGAGCTTCTGGCAAGAGTTATTGCTTTGTTGCGTAGGTATACGATTTATCAAGATAAAAAGGATTATGGCGAAACATTTCTTATCGGAGGACGCTTAAAAGTAAGTGAACAATTTAACGATGTATGGAAAGGCAGTCAGAAGATTGAGCTTTCCGATCTGGAGTACGGTCTACTTAAACTGTTGATGACCAGAAGAAATAAAATTTTCTCTGCCCAAAATATTTATGAGAGTATTTGGAAAGAACCTTATTTCTACAGTTCAAATAATACGGTAGTAGTACACATCCGAAAATTACGATTGAAAATCGAAGAAGATCCAGCAAAACCAGCGTATATCTTAACGGAATGGGGAAGAGGTTACCGTTTTGGCCACTCATAAACTTACTATAACTAAAAAGTTGACTGTTTTAATAATTATTGCTCTCACCATAAGTGTTCTTTGTTTTTTACTTTTGCAGTCCATAAGCAATCGGGTTATGGATCATTATTTTACTTCTGATGAGCGTTTAAAGTCCGAATCTCAAGTTTACGTCCAAAAATTTTCAGAATATGTTTCAGCAAACGATCTGTCAACGACAGATCGTATTGCGTTTTCAGACTGGATTAAAAGTCAGAAGAGTAATTTATTTTTATACGTATTTCAGAACCAGGTGCTTCAATATGATTCCTTGTACCATGCTGATGACGAAGGAGCATATGGAAGTCAGCCTGAAACTGATTATGATCGACGGAACTCTTACCCAGTACAATTTAAGGATGGGACAGGTAACGTTTCAATCTATGGATTTTATTTTTCTCACTACTATAATGTGGCCTACATGCTTGAAATATTGCTGTCCGCAATGTTATTTATAACCATTGTTTTATTAGGAATACGTAGAGGGATCAAATATTTACGCACAATTAATAATGAAATTCATATCCTTGAAGGCGGCTCATTAGACTATTCTATAACGGTACGAGGGTATGATGAATTGGCGATGATTGCGGAAAGTATAGAGGAACTACGTAAAGCATTTTTAGGCAGGTTAGAAAGGATAGAAAATTTGCAAAATGAGAGTAGAAATCTTGCAACCGAAATGTCTCACGATATGCGTACGCCACTGACATCTCTCATCATGTATTTAGAGTTTGCCCGTAATACACCAGAAGATTTATGTGTAGAAACAAGGTATCAAATCGAGAGTGCGTATCAAAAGGCTCTCCAACTTAAGAATCGTACAGACGATCTGTTTTCATATTTTTTATTAGATAAAGAGAGGGAGGCAGACTTAGTAACCCTTTCAGTTCGGGAATCAATTCATGATGTATTGTCAGATATTACAGCTGTACTTCGAGCGGAAGGATTTCAGGTACTTGTAAATGCCTCCCCTACGGATGTCATAATTATTGTGGATATGGAAAATATTGGACGTGTATTTGATAATTTTCTGTCGAACATACTAAAATATGCAGATCGAGAGCAAAAAATTAATTTATTTACTTATATAGAAGATAATCATTTTGTGATTTGTGTAGAAAACAAATTAAAAATAAATAATGAATCTGTAGAAAGTTATAAATTGGGTGAAAAAATCATAGAAAAAGTTATGCATCGGATGATAGGACAATTCTCTTCATCTGAAGATCAAGAGAATTACAAGATTATCCTGAAATTTAAAATAAGTCGAGCTTTTAAATAGCTACCTAAAATTGCATGTAACGTGTTTTCGTAAATCTATCACGTTTACTGTATTCAATTCGTTCGACGATGAAGTTATGCACGGAGTTGTTACGACAAAACGGGTAATTCTGTTGGAAGAAGGTACAGCAGAGATGAAAGGGCTAATGGGCAGTAAAGGGGCTCAACGAAGCGAGCACTGGAAATCTGCCATAAAGATCCAGCCACAACTCATGTTCACCTTTATAATTGGAACTGATGAAGTGAAAGAACTGAAGGTACTGGCCCATGCTGAGCGATCGACGACAGGATGCCCTGACATCACGAGAATCAACATTTTTCCAGCCCATTCCAAAATGAATTGTCGAGGGACAAGAACATATTCCCATTGAAGTCGCTATTTTAGCGGCTTTTTTATTTTTCGGTACAAGTTCTTGTCCCAAGCTAAGGATAAGAACTTGTACCGATTGCCGATTAGGTGTATATCTAAATAATCAGCATATGCACTTATTTGGGAACAACTATAAGAATAATGTTACATTAATTAAATCCAAACCCCCGAGTTAACTGTCTATATAACAGGAGGTGAACGACAATGATCGATGCACAGCAACAAATCAACGCCGCACAAAACGGAGATCACGATGCCTTCGTTTCTCTTATAAAGGATCGAACGGATAAGCTGCACCGAGTGGCTCGCCATTATGTACGGGAGTCCAAAGATGCGGAGGATATCGTTCAGGATGCCCTGGTTAAGGCTTATGAGTCACTGCAAACGCTGCAGCAAGCCGAAGCGTTTGAGAGCTGGCTTACCAGAATTGTGGTGAACCGGGCGCTCAATCATTTGAAGAAATCCAAGCGTGTTCACCTGAGCGAAGACCCGCAGGCGCAAGAGCCATTGGTCGTTAATGATATCGATCAAACCCTGGATCTGGAGCGTGCATTGGCCAGTCTGAATCCGAAGCTGCGTCAGCTCCTGTTCTTAAAATATAAGAAGGACCTGACCCAGCAGCAAATCGCCCATCTCCTGGATATGCCATTAGGTACTGTAAAAACACAATTACGGAAGGGGCTGGAACATTTGCGCAACGAAATGGCTCAAGATTTTCTCGAACGAGACCTGGATACATTACGCCTGCAGTTAAGACAACAGGCAGAGCACCAGTTTGCCGTTTCACCGGATTATGATCTGATCGTCAATGACTATCAAGAGAACACCGGGAGGGGAACAGGGAAGGGAGAAGCGGGATTCTTATGGGTTAAAACGGGGAGTGATGACGCCGTTTCTGCCACGCTCTCCAGGGACGGCAACTTGCTAGACTATGCCATTTCCTGGGCCTCATTGGACAACGAGACACGGATATCTGAGGAGGAGCTCAAACAGCAGGCAGAGCAATTCCTGGAAGATCATTATCCCGGCGCACTGCGTGATTTTCCGTATTGTGAGATGGAGTGGATGGAAGGGATGTTTGTGTACACACGACAGCAGAAGGCGATGGGGCTGCCACTTCCTGAGACGGGATGCCTGATTATGGTTCATCCCAGCGGTCGCGTGGTCGGATTTAGGTACTTTGGAACCGTTCCAGGGCCAGCACTCCCAACCATGATCACACCAGAAGAGGAACAGATGGCGTGTATGAAGGCGAATTTTTTGCTACATGTGGAATATTGTGTATTGGACAAAGCCGTGTACACGGATGGTGACGATCAGGTCCATCTTGTTTACGCCCCCCGAAGTAGAGGGCTAATCTATACTGCATCATCACAGGAGGAAGTTCCGACAGCCTATAGGGCAGAAGCTGTCCCCTCTGACCCAAGAACTCTGGACGAGTGGCCAGGTGAGTTCCCGCCCGCACGAAGCCTAGAAGAGTGGATTGGCGTAGACAACGACCAATTTCAGTTAGTACAAGACGACAATATTGGCTCGAACACCAAGTTGATGGTGTGGAAGCAACAGAATGAAGAGCGTCCAGCCAAGAATGACCGGTCTTGGAAGGCCTATTGGGCTGATCAGATGGAGGGAGCAGTCAAGGCGCGAGTAGACAGCCAATCCGGACAACTGATTGACTTTGTTTCGCATGGTAAGCCAGATCAACTAGCTCCATTAACCTGGGATCGAGACGCATGTATAGAAGTAGCTATGGACTATGTCCGAGGACTAGCAGCCGAAATGTTGCCGTATCTCAAGCTTCTAACTGAAGAGACCGACGACGAAGATCGTTTGGAAATCATTCGCTTTGGTGTATATGTTCAAGACGTATCTGTCAGGGATGAATGCTATCAACTAGCTGTTGACCGCTCTAATGGGAGGGTCAAAAGTTTGATGTCCCCCTCCATAAGGCCAGAACAGTTAAAGAAGCTGGAGACCGTGCCTTCATTTGATTACCAGACAGCCATCCTCCGATGGACGGCACAGGCCAAGCTGCGTCTGCAATGGGAACGGATGCACAATGCTAGGGCGGAAGAGGCCCCGTACGAACTAGTGTATCGAATGATTGGTAGCGAGCACGAGCGGACGCCCGAAGTGCTTGATGCGCATACGGGGAAGTTATACGAAAATACTTTTTACTGACAAACAAAAACATCTAGCCCGAAACTAAGGGCTGGAAGGCATTCAAAAGCCTGCGGACGTAGAACAGCATTTTAAAAATAGACGTTTAACACAACGTTCTATCATATTAATTGTGTCCATTGAATTTTAAAAACGCCGAACTCGGAATATGAGTTCGGCGTTTTAGGTAGATTATACGACGGAGGGGTGGGAGTTAAAACTACAAACTCATGTCGAGGGACAAGAACATCGTCCGATTTACGATTAGATGTATACTTAAGTAAAAAGTACATAAGCCCTCATTAGTACCAAATAATTTTATATAATAACATTCACATTAAAATATATTACTTATGTAACATTTCTCAAAGAAAGACTCTTAAATTATAGTTCTCTTTTTTGTCTCAGACTCTCAATAAAAACAGGTAGTTATCTGGATAAACTTAATTGAGCGAATAAATGAAATAATAATTGCTTCTCGATCGTGTATGCGATATATTGCATATAAGAATAATTGCAATGAGGATGAAAACAATGCCAATTCCTAAAAATTTTTCCTTACCAGTCCGTATGTCCGCAAAAGAAAGAGCGTTTTCTCAGATTCAGCGATGGATCATTGATGGAACACTGCAACCAGGTGAAAAGCTTATTGATGCGGAAATGGCTGAATCGCTTGGAGTCAGCCGGACACCGATTCGGGAGGCATTTCAGTTACTCGAAGTTCAAGGCCTCGTGTCCATGCATCCAGGAAAAGAAACAAAAGTAACGAATATTGAGAAAAACGATATTTTTAAGATGTATTCAACGATGGCTGCTCTTCAGGCCTTAGCTGCTGAAATCACCGCCCAAACTATTGTTCCAGAACAGATCGAGAAACTAAGATCCATAAATTTGGAATTCGCAAGTTCTATTAAAAATGGACAAGTTTATCAGGCTATGGAGGTGGATGAGCAATTTCATAATTATATTGTGGAGCTCTCAGATAATCCTTATGTAGCTACATTTAATACATCTCTTCAGATTCACATTAGGCGATTTAAATACGTATTTTTAAAACAACCTATTACGGCTACACTAGCTTCAGTTGAAGAACATGATCAGATTATTAAAGCTTTTGAAGGCAAAAATAGCAACGATGCCCATAATTTAATGAAACAAAATTTTATTCGACCGATGCAGGAACTGAACGAAATACTTTGAAATGAGGGAAGAAACATGGAAAATAAAAAAGATCTTCGCATTCGTAGCAAGGTAATCAGTGAAGGTGCTAACCGGGTACCGAACAGAGCGATGCTGCGTGCAGTTGGATTTCAAGATGAGGATTTTAAAAAGCCAATGATCGGAATAGCAAGTACGTGGAGTGAAGTAACACCGTGTAATATGCACATCAATGATTTAGCGGTGCAAGCTAAGCGGGGCGCACGTAATAACGGCGGTGCTCCACTAATTTTTAATACGATTACCGTTTCTGATGGGATCTCGATGGGGCATGGCGGGATGTTGTTCTCGCTACCAAGTCGGGAAGCTATAGCTGATTCGATTGAAATTGTGACCGGAGCCGAGCGTTTTGACGGCGTTGTTGCAATCGGTGGGTGTGACAAGAATACGCCTGCATGTTTGATGGCTATTGGACGGATGAATATTCCTTCTGTTTATGTATATGGAGGAACCATTCAACCTGGTAATCTCGACGGTAAAAAAGTGGATATCGTTTCAGCTTTTGAAGCCGTTGGGCAATATCAAGATGGAAAATAACAGACGAACAATTGCATAAGGTCGAATGCAGTGTTTGTCCAGGTCCAGGGGCTTGTGGGGGGATGTATACCGCTAATACGATGGCCGCAGCTGCAGAAGCAATGGGTATGTGTTTGCCTGGTTCTTCTTCGACATCAGCTATCTCAGCGGATAAAGCATTGGAATGCGAAGCAGCCGGTAAGCAGGTCATCTCACTTCTTGAACAGGAAATCTACCCAAGAGACATTATGACGAAGAAAGCATTTGAGAATGCGATCACCGTTGTTATGGCTCTAGGGGGATCAACCAACGCTTTTCTCCATCTGCTAGCTATTGCGCACTCCGTAGAAGTGGATTTAACCTTGGATGATTTTGAACGAATTCGCTTGCGTGTTCCTCATTTGGCAGATCTGAAGCCAAGTGGTCAGTATGTCATGCAGGATTTGAATGATATTGGTGGTGTTTCCGGGGTAATGAAGCTATTGCTCGCTGAGGGATTACTTCATGGGGATTGCCTCACCGTAACTGGTAAAACGTTGGCGGAGAATTTAGCGGAAGCTGCTCCACTTCAGAATGATCAAGAGATTATACGTCCACTCAATAATCCGCTTAAACCAAATGGACCACTGGTTGTGCTTCGAGGAAACCTAGCTCCTGAAGGCGCTGTCGCCAAAATGTCAGGCATGAAGATACAACAGTTTTCCGGACCGACAAAGGTGTACGATAGCGAAGATGAAGCGACAGAAGCGATCATGAATGATGAAATTCAAGAAGGGGACGTATTGGTCATACGCTATTGTGGACCCAAGGGTGGACCAGGTATGCCTGAGATGCTTTCCGTTACAGCACTCATTGTAGGGAAAGGTCTCGGTGGGAAAGTTGCTCTCATAACAGATGGTAGGTTCTCGGGTGGCTCGCATGGATTTGTAGTCGGCCATGTATCCCCTGAGGCACAAGTAGGTGGACCGATCTCTTTGCTCCAAAATGGAGATATTATCACCATCGATAGCGACATTCAGGAAATTAAGGTTGAAGTGCCAGAAGAAGAGTTGGCCGCTCGAGCGCAAGCTTGGGCACAACCGCCACTGAAAGTGAAATCCGGTGTACTTGCCAAATATGCTAAATTAGTTTCCTCTGCTTCAAGAGGTGCAGTAACAGATTTGATGGAATAGACAATTAACATTGATGCTACATATAAAATGGGAGGGGAGAAGCTACTACAACTAATGCATGAAGCGCGCTAAACAAAAAAACGCCAGCTTTAGAGATCAAGAATGTCGCAAGAAAAAGATGAAGAATTTAGTTTCATCATTTGAAAATGAAGTGTACCCCCTAGAATAGACATTGGAAAAACCCCTGAGTTTAGCCGATAAAATTCTGGGGGGTGTATTTTTGCTTGTACCGTTTCTCGACTTTCATTAATTGGGGGTTCGCTACGAATAGCAGGCAGGTTCCGGCTAGTGCAGGAATGTTATACATATGTACAAAATACAATGTAATATTTAGTAGATATTATTCTTAATTACATATAAAATTATAACCATCTTATATATTGTGTCACATTAGGGGGCTATTCATAGCGGGCGATTATTATCACATCCAGTGTCCTATGAACGTTCAGAGTAAGTATTCAATTCTCGTATTTAATAGAGAAAATGAGCTGTTTTTACCTTTGACAGAGTTCTATTATTATCAACAGAAAAGAATTAGTGAGAGTTCAGCGTTATCTTATTTAATGACTTTGGAGAGATTCTTTTCATGGCTTGCAAAAAGTAGTAATTACCAAGGTACCCGAGTCAAGTGGTCTGATAGTCACATGGCTATAAGAACAGCGGTCGAGGATTACCTAATTTATCAGATGGGCTGTAAGCTAAGGTCTAAAGAAAATTTCCAGTACGTAATAATGACTAAAAAAAGTTCTCAGACTATTAATCACTTTCTAGCTGCCATTAAATCGTTCTATAAAACAGCATTACATCTAAAATTGTACGAATTTCAAAATCCTTTACTTGATGCTGATTATAGTATTTCTATTGGGAGTTTTAGTCCTACAAGCATGCGTGAGAATAAACCACGATTACCTAAAATAGCAGGAACAGAGATTCCATCTGATTCTTCATATCGCAGTCAATCAGATTCCTATTTTAAACTTGTAGCAAATGATTGGAAGCCAAATATTATTGCAGATCATGATCTTCCTTATATCATTTACAGAGCTGGTTCAGAGATTGGTTGGTCTTTAAGAGATGAAGTCGTAATAAGAATGCTTTTTGAAACTGGTGCTAGAATAAATGAAATCCTTGAGTTAACACTTGGAGATTATCGGCAACGGATAAATCAATATGAGATAGCTACCAGGCTATTCTTTAGCTTTAAAATACTTAGAAATGATGTATAGATGCTAGCCAAAGTAATTTATTTCTTAATACAAGTATATCTGTGCAGGAAACAATCAGTCTTTCAGAGAATTCGTTTTAAACGATTGTAGGAGGGGAACAAAATGAAATCCTCTAAGCCGTGGGTAAAAGCAGGACAACATGGAGAGCAATTAACTCGACAGCAACTTGAGCAATTGAAAGAACAGTTTGTGATTTATAATGGTATTCGTATTACCCTATCTCGAAGTAATCAGTCTGCTGAATATGATCACGTGCTAATTGGTACAGGCGGAGTATATATTATAGAGAGTAAGCATTGGTCTGGGGATATCACATTTTTAAACCCTGGTGTCGAACAACGAAAACAACTCGAAGTTAAGCGCTATGACGAGGATAATGATCCGAACAGTCAGTTAGATCATCAGCGATATGTAATGACACAGTTCCTCAATCGCATTGGATTACCACTTTCCCCAATACAAACTATCCTTTGTTTTACGCATGAAGGCGTTTCTTTGAAAAATCGAAGCCCAAAATACACAGCCCTCATTCTTAACGAATTAGTACCATCTCTAAAGAAAGAAGCAAACAAGAATGTTATATCGGTTTCTAATCTGGTGAAGATTGTGAATGCAGTGAATACTATAGCTGAATTCTCGGATTCTTACGAGGATATACCACGGTCAATCAAATACGAAGCGTCCAAAAAAGTGTATACCCCTCGTGACTTCGAAAACATCCCTACATTCTACGAAGGATTGGCAGCAGTCAGTATGAAGGGAGTATGGGGGTTTGTAGACGCAAATTTAAACATTGTGATTGAACCCCAGTTCGAAGAAACACACTATTTCTCAAACCATTGCTGTGCAGTGAAACGTGACGGTTATTGGGGCTATATAAATAAACAAGGTAAACTAACTGTGAATAACATATATGACTTTGCAGGATTGTTGCACAACGGCTTGGCTCCTGTACAATTCGGAGGGAAATGGGGATATCTTGATGAGTCGGGAAACATAGTTATACCATTCCAGTTCAACCTGATATCCTATTTCGACTCAAAGTATGCCCTGGTTAACACAGGAGACATCATTAATAAATCTGGTAACGTAATAACAGGTTGGCCAATGTGGGTAATCGATGGTACCCTCAATCAAAATCTCACAAAAGTAGACTGTGTATTGCCTGAGGAATCTAGAGCTAGCTTGTATCACCCACTAACAAAACAGAGAGGTAATTGGCATACATAAAAACAAAAATGATTTCACGCCCATTAGTTAATGAGTATATGCATTTCCCTTTGAAACGATTTGTTCAAAGCTATTATCATTTAGTATGTGCTAGATAACACAATGAGAGTAAATGCATTCCTAACTTAGTATAGTGTTATAGATTTGAGATAATAAATGCTTGGGAGGCACACCATGATTGATATTGTAAATACCAAAAAAGAAAAATATAAAGCATGGGTCACTGAAAATTTAGGTGGAAAAACAGGTGGGTGGTACACGCCATATTTCGAAAAACTAGGACACCTGTTGGAAAAGTTCGGATTAGCGAGTGGATATAAGGAGAATTTCTTTGAATACCAATCATATTCGGAATATAAAAATATCTATCAACAAATGACTGAACAAAGTGATGAGGATATTGAGAGATTAGTAACAGGCAAAGGTACACCTCGATATCCGGAGAAATTTGGTACCGCAAGAATTGAATTCAGAAAAAAATACGCGGTGGACGAATATAATCAAGGCATTAGAAGTAAGCCTGATAATATAGGTGGGATACCTGACTGGGGCGTTTTAATGCGATCATATTTAATATTTTTATATTATGATGAAAATCCTACTTTAACTTATCCTAAAAAAGAGAAGAAAATAGCGAATCAAGAAAATGAAGTTGATAACAGCATTAATTATTGGGTAATTTCACCAGCTGAAAATACGAGATTATGGAATCAGTTCCACACAGAAAACATGATCGCCCTTGGATGGGATTTTATAGGGGATTTAAGAAAATATGATTCAAAAGAAGCTGTTGAACGGAAAATAGTTGAGCATAGAGCGAATGGGGTTCGCCCTATTAATGATACAAAGGCTATGTGGGACTTCTATCGTGAAATTCAAACAGGCGACGTTGTGTATGTAAAAGAAGGAATTAAGAAAATCCTCGCACGTGGAGTTGTTACGGGTGATTACTACTTCGATAACAAGGTATCAGAGTATAAACATAGAAGAAAAGTAGATTGGCTTCAAGTTGGAAAGTGGGAACTACATCAGACTTTCCCTCAAAAAGCGTTAACATCTCTAAGTCCTTATCCAAATTTTATTCAAGAAATTGATCAAGTAATGAATGAAGATTTTATTGATCCCAAAATTGCTGAAATACATGAATTTCGAAACTGGTTATCCAATCAAGTTACTGATACAGGAGTTAGCTTAAATGATAAAACAGTTATGCAGAAAGTAAGTGCATTGAAGGATATAGAGCACTACTTTGATGTTTCAATATTTGGTGAAACAGATGTTGAACAACTAAAACAGTTGAAAGATTTCGTTATATTCGATGAATCTTATAAAAAATATAAAGGCGTATCAGGAAGTTCAATTGACTACTACATTCGTTTTATTGAATCTAAGCCTACTATTCAAGAAAATGAATCCTTTACAATAGATGATCTTCTTTTGGATGTTTTTATCGAGAAGAATGAGCTTATGCGCCTAATATCTCTACTTGAAAATAAAAAGAATCTTATTTTAAAAGGTGCACCAGGAGTAGGTAAAACGTTTATTGCCAAACGTTTAGCGTATGTGATGATGGGAGAAAAAGATGAAACGCGTATCCATATGGTGCAGTTCCACCAAAGCTATAGTTATGAGGATTTCATTGAAGGATTCCGTCCAAAAGCTGAAGGAGATGGGTTTGAGGTGAAACAAGGTCCGTTTGTGAGGTTTGCTAGAAAAGCAGAACGAGATCCAGAACGAGACTACTTCTTTATTATTGATGAAATTAATCGTGGAAATATGAGTAAAATACTTGGAGAATTAATGATGCTTATTGAAACAGATAAGCGAGGCGAGCAAATCAATCTCCTTTATACTAATGATAAGTTTTCTGTACCATCAAATTTATATATTATTGGAATGATGAATACAGCAGATAGAAGTCTAGCTTTATTAGACTACGCGCTAAGAAGAAGATTTTCATTTTTTGAAATTATACCAGCGTTCCAAAATGAAACATTTAAGTCGTATGTAAACGAATTAAACAATCCTGAAGCATTAATTCGTATTATTGATGAAATTATCAACTTAAATAAACAAATTGTTGATGAGCTGGGGGCTGGATTTCAAATTGGGCATAGCTATTTTGTAGGTGATGTTTACAAAGTAGATACTGCAAATCGAGTAGAGGAAGTAATCGAATATGAAATTATTCCACAGCTATTTGAGTATTGGTTTGATGACGAGCAGAAGGCAAGCAATTGGGCTCAACGATTAAGAGGATGTTACGATGGAAAGAAATAATAATATTCCAATTCGTAATATATACTATATGCTTTCTTATGCATATCAAACGTTAAATCTGTTCGAGTATAAAAAAATCGGAATAGAAAAGTTTGAGAACATCGAAAATCTTTACGCAGAAATTTTATCAATTGGGATACCTGTCTTGATTCGCGAAGGATTAATTAAAGATTACACAAGTGTTGAGGAAATTTCCAATGTTATCAAGGGGAAAATTGATATTAATTCTACGATAAAGAAAAATACATTGGTAAATAAGAAAGTTGCAGTGGTTTATGATGACTTCTCTGAAGATATATTGTTGAATCGTATTATTAAAGCAACACTCGTTTACCTATCGAGTTCCAATAAAATAAGTCAAAAAAAACGAAGAATTTTTTATGCTTTGATGCCTTACTTTACAGAGGTATCAGATGTAGAATTAGATTTGAAACTATGGAAGAACGTTAGATATAACCGTCAAAACATTCGCTATCAATTTATAGTAGACGTATGTAGATACCTTTATGAGCAGCTATTACTAGATGAAAGCTCTACATCTCAAATGATGAAAGAAGTTCATGAAGAACAAAGGTTATCATCCTTATATGAAAAGTTCATCTATGCATTTTTCAAGCGTGAAACGAAATATAAAGTATCCCATCCCCAAATCCAGTGGAGGGTTGAAGATGAATTCAAAGATGAATTGCCGATTATGCAAACAGACCTTGTACTTCAAAAAGATAAAAAAATATTGATTGTGGAAGCGAAATTTTATTCTGAGAATATGGTAGCAAGGTTCGAAGGTGGAGCTGTAAAACAAATATCAAGTAATCTCTACCAAATATTCACATATGTAAATAATTGGAGAAAAAAACCGAATGAAACGGTTGCAGGTATGTTACTTTATGCGAAAACAACTGCATTAAAACAACCTAATCATATGTATAACATTAAGGGTAATCAATTTTTTGTTGTTACTCTTGATTTACAACAAGATTTTAGCGGCATACAGAAAAACTTAATAGCGTGTGTCAATCAATTTTTTGCTTAGTTTTGTATAATACATTTAGAAATTGAGCAGGATGATATTGATGCTATCTATTTGGAAGACAACTGCCTAGCCTCACTGCCAAAAGAATATGTACACAAGATCGCAGAAGAAGTTGCTTTCTATCGACGAAAAATAGAGGAAACAGCAGGATATATAAGACAAAATATTTATATTGAATTCTTTATTACTACACCTTCTGGAGTTTACAGTTACAGTGAAGAGAATGATAAATATAATCGCCATTATACAGAAAAGTACCTAGAGGGTATGGCCCCATTTCATTTAGCAGACATTATTGAAGAAGTTTGGATAGAGCTTAAAAGTTATATAAATTTTTATCTTAAATCACCAGGTAGGAGGAGATTTTTTTGGGTTTCAGAAAACCAATTTCAACTTTAGGTGGACTAACATTTTGGAGAAATATAAGACAAAGTGAGTATTTTATAATGCAAGAACATAAAACAGGTGTCTGGCCATATAAATTTCGCATACTACTTCGAGAGAACCGTATGGAAATTGCCAATTCAAATGACTTTGAAGAAATCAATTATGATTGGAGATACCTTGATAATAATGCCGTCCCTCAGTTGAATCAAAAAATAGATTGGTTAAATAGTGAAGAGTTCCGCTCTTTAGTCAAACTAACTATTCATCGGGCTACTAAGTAACTAGCTCTAACACTTCGTTAGAGTTTTTGACTAACAATAAAAATAAACATTAAGCACAACTGTAGGAAAGTTAAGACTAAAACGGAACCATTTCCAGTACTTTGTACAACTAAAAGGATAGTCCATAAGTGTAGAAGTGAGTCTCTTTTAACGATTAACAGACTACAGGATGGATTATGATCAAAAGACCAACTTCAACGCTAGGAGGTATTTCCACTGGAACTGAAATCACATTTGAAATAGATAATAACAAGCACTTGAGCAAAGAAAAAGGAGGAGGAAGTTGAATGTGATTTTGGATCACGGGAGGGGGAAACATATGCAGATATCGCACTTAGTGCTGATTTGGTCATTGTTAGGGACAAGAACATTGTTCCATTCAAAGTCGCTAATTTAGCGGCTTTTTTGTTTTAAGGAACCAAGTTCTTGTCCCAGGCTGAGGACAAGAACATAGTACCATTGCCGAAAAGGACAAGAACATTGTGTCATTGCGGATTAGATGGTGAACTATTTCATTAAGCTACCCTGAAAAGCTTCTTTTTTTAAAAAAAGAGTTTGATTACATCGATCTATATACATATGTACAAAATACGAGTTTTGTGAAACAGTACTAATGATTTAAAAGCTGTACAGTGATTTTTACCCCTGTACAGCGAATTCTTTATATTTTTCGAATTAATCCCAAACTACTTCTGTTCCTGCTACAAAGTCATGAATCGCACGTCGATCCTCACGCAAACCGACCATAAAAGCACTCACAATAACTCCGATACCCAAAGTTAATACGTACACAAGTCCAGCTACAACAACTCGCATCAGCATCGTACCAATTTTTGGCGGTTCGTGTGTATCGTATTGGCGGATTCGAATTCCACATATACGTTTGCCTATGGTTCGACCATACCAGTAAACTGGTAATAAAATTGAGTATAACGCACTAAGCAGTTTGGCAATCGGCTCATCCGTATCAAAGTTGCCCGTCAGCACACCTGCAATAATCACTAACGGAATTGAAATAATAAGACTATCCAATACACCTGCTCCTAATCTAATCCAAAAACCTGCTTTATACAAAATGCTTTCCTCCAAACTACAATTTTAAACTAAACGGCTAATTTACTTCATGAACTCCCTTCATTAAAATATCTAACTTTATGTACACAACCCAAATAGTATAACAGAAAATTTTACCTTTTTACGATAAAACTCCTATTTCATTTTAATTGCATCCTTTGTGAATTTTATAACAAACTATCGAATTAACTTACTGCTGTACATGTTCACTACTTACTCTTACATAATCCTTTTCAAAAATTGTATTTAGCTACTGAGCCCCCAATGAAAACACCATAATAATTATGTAAACCAAGAAAGCTACTCAACATTTGTTAAGTAGCTTTCTGTTCGTTCTGCATCTGCCCTCTTCGCCAAATCTTATTCTCCACAATGGCATAAACTAACCCCGCGATGGCAAATATCCATATCGATGTCATTCGGTTCAGATAGTATCCTTTCACGAAATATGGACTGTACATGAGATCAAAAACCCACAGCCCGCCCCATCCAAACCCAATCATATAGATGAAAGTTCTCACCATAGGAAAGCATACATATTTCCGCAGCAGCCATGAGATCGGGCTAATAATAACAACATAAAAAGCGACTAAATAGTGACCGAATCCCAGGATAAGCGAAAGAATATATATTACTCCCCCTGCATTGCGTAAGCCGTAATACTCTGTCGTTGTAATATGGTACCCTTCAACCCTTTCAAGAACGAGATATGCAGTCAAGCTTATACCTATAAATATAAGTCCTAATACCATGTACCGTTGAACCGCGTTCACCAACATCAGATCACCCCAATGTCTAAACGCAGCCAGAACAGCTCAAGTTACATGATTTCGAACAAATTACACAATTACACATAGGCGTTATTAGGTTCTGTTAAAAGTTAAAGTTAATCCATCATGAATTGCTCTAATCCAACGACTACTTCTGACCTTCCAGAATCATCGTACCCAAACGGTCCATAAGCTCCATTCTCCCCATCGCTGTGTACGAATAATTGTAATTATCGACATTAGAGATTTTGTAGATCTTTCCATTCTTCACTGCGTTCATGTTATTCCACACCTTACTATCGACCATCTTGTTCTCACTATTCTCCATCAATAACAGACGATCCGGATTAACGGTAGCCAGAGCCTCCAGTGCGATCTGTTTACCGCCCCAGCCCTCTGGATCAGGGATACCCTCTGTGCGCTTCAGGCCCCATTCACCGTATAACATCTCAGCTGCCCCTTTATTGGAATAGATGACCAGGTTGTTTGGATATGTCTCAATTACGGCAAAGGATTCACCATGTACAGTCGCCTCCAGCTTTTGTTTCCACTCTGCAGATTTCGCATCATACTTGGCCAGATATTCATCTTTCTTGCTTTCTTCTCCAAACGTATCTGCCAAGAATGTCAGGCGTTCTCTCCAATCATAGTAAGAATAAGGCAATGCAATCGTAGGCGCAATTTTGGATAAAGTTTCATATTGATCCGTGTTAAAATCCTTTCCCAGAATAATCAGGTCCGGATTAGCACCCGCTATAGCTTCAATGCTGAACGGTGAACCATACCAGCCCAGATTAACAGTATCTGCACTCAGTTGATCCTTAATGGTTGGAGTGATTTCTTCCGGGTTACCGTAATCCGCACTCATCGTGGCCACAGGTGTTTTCCCAATGATCAGTAACTCTTCTGTAGAGCCGGATAGATCAACAATGCGCTCTGGATTCAAAGGGATCGTAATCTCTTCTCCATTTGGGTTGGTAATCAATTTGGTCGTTGCTTGTGCAGTTCCCTCTGAGGAGCTGGCCACTTCACTAGTGGTCTGGGTCGTTCCACAGGCCGCCAAGGTGAGCATACAGAATAGTGCAATCCATACAGGAATTCGTTTAAACATCGTTGTCATTCTCCTTTTATGTCAGTTCATTAGCCACATGAGGCTTATTTGCTTCAGTTACTTTATCTATCTCATCGAACTCATTATTATACGTTTACTTTTACCTGCCAGCCTTCTGCATCCTGTTGTAATTGCCACAACCGAGAATAGATGCCTGAGTGATCTAACAAATGCGCATGCGTTCCTTGCTCTACGAGCTGACCTTGGTCCAATACAAAGATCTGATCGGCATTCTGAATGGTCTTTAATCGGTGCGCAATCAAAATAACCGTCTTGTCCGCGACCAATTCATTAATCGCTTGCTGCACGGCGGCTTCGTTCTCCGGATCAAGTGAAGCGGTAGCTTCGTCAAGCAAAACGATCGATGCATTTTTCAACAAAGCACGTGCAATGGAAATCCGTTGCTTCTCCCCACCAGATAAAGTCGATCCACCCTCGCCAACGAGCGTATCGTACCCTTGAGGCAGACTGGAGATAAACTCATGACAACAAGCTCTGCGTGCTGCTTCCTCAATCTCGAATTGCGAAGCGTCTTTCTTTCCTACACGAATGTTGTTGCCAATCGTATCCTGAAACAGATACACGTCCTGGAAGACCACAGAGATATCCTGCAACAGCTTCTCGGGGTCCATCTGATCAACGGGTCTGCCACCAATGCGAATGGTGCCTTGCTGTACATCCCAGAAGCGGGCAATGAGACGTGTGACTGTACTCTTACCACTACCGGATGGGCCAACCAAGGCAGTAATGGTATGCGGCTCAATCGTAAACGACAAGTCTTTCAACACCGGCTGCTGGTCATCATATCCAAAGGTCACTTGGTCGAATGAAATCGCCTGATTGGGCTGTACATCTCCCGTTCCTGCCATCGGGGCCTCCTGCTGCACATCCATAATGCGTCTTGCACTATATGCAGAGTACCGCATCTCCCCATAACTCATCAGTACAACCGTTAACGGTTCGAATACCTTTGTACCTACCAGCAAAAATAACAGAAATACCGGTAGGGACAACTCACCACCAGCAAGCAAATAACTGCCCACTAGAATCATCCATGTCATCCCTGATCGTGCAAGCAACATCGCGCCCATGATCATCGGTCCCATAATACCTTCTAACCGAATGGAAGCTAATTTCAATTCGTCAAAAGAACGACGTAGCCGTTCAAAACGTTTGCCCCCCATATTGTGGGCCTTAATCTCACGAATACCGCTCAGATACTCCTGTAGCCGACTGGCGGCTTCGTTTTTGGCTCGAACATGGTTCTCACTCAGTCGTGCCTGAATCGAATCCGTAAGCCATAACAGAGCCACACCTAAGGGAACCGCAACAAACATGGCTACGGCCATTCTCCAATCCACCAACAGAAGTCCGCCAAAAGCAAGTACCGGAAGCACAATCGCGCTGATCAGTTGCGACAGATTGTGAGAGATCGTATGCTCGACCTGACCATAATCACTCAGGATCAGGTTCGTCAGATCCCCAGGATCACGTTTTCCGAAGAATCCTAGCGACAGATGGCGAATATGTTCGGCCAGCTTTAACCTTCCTGAGGCCGCGAGGCTGTATGCTGCCCGATAGGTCTTGTCATAGAGCGAAGCATAAGCTGCATACTCCACCAGAAGCCAGGCAAACAGGATGCAGCATACAACCCACATTCGGTTGATATCCAGTCCTTTGTCTGGTTCAGCGAAAGACTTATAGATCGTATTGAATATATCCACAAGCAGCGCCGCAGGAACAATCTTTGCAATCCCGTCCAGAATCGCTGCAATTACCGAAGGTAGCAGACTACGCGGGTTACCCCCAGATATATTGTATAAATAATTCTTCATCGTCCTGCACCTCCAAGCTTCCAGGAAGCCGCACTGATATGGGCCTGCCACATGTGCTCATATACTCCGCCTAATGCACGCAATTGATCATGTGCCCCACGCTCGGCAATCGTTCCCTTGCGGATCACGAGTATTTGCTCTGCTGCACGAATCGTTGTTAGACGATGAGCAATAATCAGTACCGTTTTGCCTTGAACCAATTGGGCAAGACCTAGCTGGATCTTGTGTTCATTCTCTGCATCCGCGTAGGCCGTCGCTTCATCCAGGACCAGAATGGGAGCATTTTTAAGCAGTGCCCGTGCAATAGCAATTCGCTGTGCTTCGCCGCCGGACAGATACGTGCCGCCTTCTCCGATTTTGGTGTCATATCCGGCATCCAGTTTCTCAATGAATTCATGACAGCAAGCAGTTTGAGCCGCAGCTATAACGTCCTGTTGTGAAGCTGATGTGTTGCCCATCCGAATATTTTCTTCAATCGTATCGTAGAACAGATGTACATCCTGAAATACAAAGGACACGGTATCCATCAGTTTCTCCGTACCCATCTCCTGAATCGGAATTCCACCAATCGTAATCTCACCTTCCTGCACATCCCAGAAACGAAGTAATAGATTAGCAATAGTCGACTTTCCTCCACCCGAAGGTCCGACAAGTGCAGTCATCTCTCCTGCTTTGGCTACAAAATCAATCTGTTCAAGTACGGGTTTATATGCTTCGCTCTCCTTGCGCTCATAAGCAAAAGATACCTGCCGAAAGGCAACCTCATATGTATCCGGAACTTTGGGCAACTCAGGTTCTTGTACAACCGGCTCAGCAAACACCGATTCAATCCGTTTCTGTCCTTCCACAATCTCTCGCATCCCACTACCCAGATACATTAACTTCAATAACGGAGCAGATAGACTCGGGGTAATGATCAGAAACAGAATAAACGTGATCGCAAACGACTGATTCCCCGCATTTCCACTCGACAGCAGAATACCCACCGGAACGATGAAGGTAAATAACGAGATCATGATTACAAAAAACAGCCCGTAGGATGTTTTACACAAATCAGTTATTTTCAACGAAATATCCCGGTACCGCGTCACCGCCTGTTTAAACGTTAGAAACGAATCAGCTGTAATGCCAAATACTTTCACCGCCGGCATACCTCTCACGTATTCAACACCCGTCGCATTCATCTCTTCGATGGCAAGTTGAAAATCACGATAAGCCTGACGGCCTTTTTCGCTGCGGAAAAGGCGACTTTGGAGCCAGAACCCTATTCCAATCGGAACCAAAAGCGTCAGCGCCATGCGATAATCGTGCCAGAACATATATCCCAAGAGCATCAGTGGAATAACGATCGCACTTACCAGGTCCGGCAACTGATGGGCGATAAATTTCTCGATTTTCTCCACACTGACTTCGATGATCTTCTTCAGCTCACCGGTTGCCGTCCGGGTGTGATACCCCATGGGTACTTTGGCAACATGTTCCGCAAGTCTCACTCTGAGCTGGTACAAAATGTTGAACGCAGCAATGTGTGAGCACATCCCTCCGATATAGAGGGCAACAAGCCCTGCAATCAGGGCTACGGATGCGACGATCCCCCAATAGATCAACAAATCTTTGTCCATGGCAGAGGGTTGCCCCGCATGCGTTAGCAGTTCCTCGACGATCTTATACACTCCGACAAAAGGAACAATCTGCAACAGACTCGACAGGGTCGAGAAGATACTTGCTGTGATCAGCAGACCTTTACGCTCCTTCGTTACTTGCATTAGTCCGGACACTTCAGATGAGTTGTTCATCTCACCCCTCCTGATATTAATAATCATTCTCAATATAGCTCAGTGTTATATACGCACATTAATATCTCATAGAGCCCTGAATGATCACTACCTCTTCACGGAGCAATAATACCTCATCACGGATTATTGTTGTCTCACAGCATCTTATAAGCCCTATTGGACATACATATGACCTCGTCGCGTAACTTGAGAATGACTGGTGAAGTATTTACACTCTCGCCAAGCAAAAGAAGTGTTGTTGGAGAAAGTTTTCGTTTTTTACTTGTATAGATAAATATGACTTCTTTGATCTGTAACTCCCGTAATATTTTCCATTTAGTATGGATAAATATGTGAAGGAGTTCTGAAGGAGTTACTTACATCATTTAACTGTCGCCTATTGAATTCAACTGTTAGTATGTTATATTATATTTTAACATGTTATAACATACAAAAGGAGTGATGTAATGCAATCGCCAGTATTAACTATTGGAGAACGGTTAAAAGAAATACGAGCAACTAGAAATCTTACACTTGAAGATGTTTCTAAACTTACTGATGTAAGTAAGCCTATGCTTGGACAGATTGAAAGAGGACAGTCTTCACCAACGATTACAACTCTTTGGAAAATCGCAGTGGGCTTAAAAGTTCCTTTATCTTTATTATTGGAAGAGCTAGAAGATGAGTGCAATGTGGTTGATACACGGTCCAAAGACGCTATCATTGAAAATAATGGAAAAATGAGAGCATTTCCTGTTTTTCCTTTTGACCCTACACGTAACGTTGAAATATTTTATATCGAATTTGATCCTGGATGTCACCATCCATCTGAAAGGCACCTTGATGGTGTGGAAGAATATATTTTTGTGGTACAAGGTATGTTAGAGCTGGTAGTCAACACAAAAAAAATTGTTCTAAAAGAAAATCAAGCACTCCGCTTTCGTGCTAATGTTTTTCATTCCTATAATAATCCCTATCAAGAACCATGTGTCATTTACAACATGATTTTTTACCCAAGAACATAGGCAAGTTTCATCTATAATCTTCTAGAAAATATTTTAAAATGAGGTGTGATGATTATGGCAATTGAAAAAGTAAAAGATTTTTTTAAACAATATGGTATGGATTCTGAAATTATCGAATTTGAAGTATCTAGTGCAACCGTGGATTTGGCTGCAACTGCATTAGGTTGTGAGCCAGAGAGAATCGCAAAAACACTTTCTTTTATGGTGAATGGACAAGCGGTTTTAGTAGTTGCTGCCGGGGATGCAAAAGTGGATAACAAAAAATTCAAAGAGTATTTCAAAACAAAAGCAAAAATGCTTTCTCCTGATGAAGCCATGGATATGGTTGGTCATGCCATTGGAGGTGTTTGTCCATTTGCTATTAAAAATGATGTTTCTGTTTATCTAGACATATCTCTAAAACGTTTTGACACAATCTATCCAGCTTGCGGGAGTAGCAATAGTGCTATTGAACTTACAATAGAACAATTAGAAAAATACTCTAGTTATTCAGAGTGGATTGATGTATGTAAAGGATGGAATGATTGATTTATAGTAGTTCTATATGGGGTAGCGCCAACATTTTGACTGTTATATAAGCTAAGCATCAGCGGACATTTGCTTAAAGCAGGAAAAATCCGCTGTCTTTGTGCCTCAACGTCCTTAGCGTATATTTTCGTTAAAATGTTGGCTGTCCCCTCAATCAATTATGAAAAGCTCTCCAGAACGAACCTTCTGTATTAATGATATCCTTGATCTGGACAAAAGGAATCGTAAACGTTGGAAACCCTGCCGCATAGGGTGCGATATCATACGGGTTGAAGTAGAGATGAAGAGCATCCGCTGTGACAAAAAACGGCTGATCCCCACTAATCCCCGTATAGGTGTCCGGAAACACATACGAGTATTGAGGATCATTTTTGATCTGATCCCCCACAATCTGGCTCAACACTTTTACATAGTCACTATTCGGTTTAAATAAATCCTTCAACTCATACAACTGACCATTCGTCAGATTAATGATCGCATAGATCATCGTAGGCATACCATGCGCTGCACCCGCCGGGTAGTTATAACCTGTGAGTTGCAGTTGTAGCAATTGCTGCTGATAAAACGTTATATCAAAATCACCTGTATACGTATAATCCAGCTGCTGATCGGCAGGGATCGGTTTAACTTGGGAGAGTTGCTTCAACTTGGCATTCAGCGCAATTTGCTCCGCTTGGTTCGTTAATCCCTCCACCTGCGGATAATATACGAGATAGTCCCTGTTCGGCTTATATTTCTCTTCGCGTACACGGTACGGCGGATGAAGTGGAACGATTGTATTTTGCCGCCAGATGATCTGTCCGGCCCGGTTCACATACGATAAGCGCTGGTCTACATAGGCCTTAATCAGATCTGGTGCCACGACCTCCAGCGTACCCGAACCTTCTACATGTGGATACCCAGCGGCAGGTCTTCCACTCAGATCCAGCAGATAGGTTTGTCTGCCATCCGATGCGGAAGCAAGGCCATTTTTGTAATTGCCTACTTCGCGATATAGGAACTCCGTAAGTCTTCTGCCATTGGTATCTGCAATCGCGTATACAGAGCCAATATACGGCTGCTCCGGATTAATTGCTTGCCCTAGCGCATAACGATGCTCGCCTAGTTCGCGGATGTCATTATAGGCGGGTTGAATGATAAACGATCCCTCCGTATTAATAACACCGTAGATCGATTTGTAGTCCTCTGCTGTATTAACGATCGCTTGCCCGTTGTTAAAAGGAAATGCCGATGAAAATTTGGGCTGAATACGAATATTACCCCGTTCGTCGATGTACCCATATTTGCCCGAGGCCTCTTTTTGAAAAGCGAGCAGTCCATCCCCTAGTGGTCCCACATAGGCATATGGATACGTTGCGAGCCGATGTCCATTGCGATTAATGAGCGCATATTCATTGTCCTTGATCTGCACAACCGCTTTGCCATCTTGAAAATCGTTCGCAGAAGCGAACTGTGCAGGTATCACCTCATTGCCCGACGCATCCAAATAACCATACCGACTCACCGATCCATCTGCCTGACCAGGATTAGAATCGTAAAATAATGCTCGACCGTCGTTCATATTTGAGATATACGGGTACGCCCGTTTGGTCAGGACTGTACCTTGTTCATTAATCATCTTAAATCCTTGAGAATCAATTGTTATCGCCCGTTCTTCGGAAAAGGAATTGATGGAATCGTATACAGGTTGAACGACATACTGCCCCTGAAGATTAATAACGCCGGCACGACCGTCCTTCACAACCACAGCCAATCCATTCGGCTGAAACTCTTGCGCGTCATCCAGAACCGGCTCAAGCCGAATGTGGCCTTGGGAATCCATATACCCCGAACGCGTCCCACTTGTGGTTCGAACGGAGACTGGATATAACCATGTCGTTACCCGGGCATGGCTTATAGGGACCATCGCCTGCTTAATTTTCTTTTCCAGCTCTTGTAGTACCTCTCTGGAAGGATACGCTTCCGTGAAACTGAGTGCCTTCTGAACTGAAGCCAGAGCTGCCGGATACTGGCCCGCGTGGTACTGAGCATCCGCAAGGTAATACCAGTAAAAGATATAATCAGGATATTGCTGGGTTAGTTTCTCGTAATATTGCACCACTTTTGGATAATAGGTTGCATATACGTCCGGTGCAGGAACCCATTTCCCATTCTGCCATCGGATAATCTCCACACGATAGGCTTCACCTGTGTCATGTATCCAGAGTGAAATCTCCACTTTCCCATCTCGACCATGCGGACCAGGCATATCTATAATCTCTGCATAGCTATAGTATAGATCGTCAGGCGCCAGATCTTTGAGCCCTGATTCGGTCCACTCATATACGGCAAGCTTAGACCAAATAGAACCAATCCGCCAACCGATAATGAGATTGTTCCTTGCCGTTGAAGTTACAGGGGCTGCAGTCATTAAAGTCACCCCATACCCCAATCCCTTAATTAGTGCCATCTTGATCCAATGTCCTTGAACAAATTTCAGAATGAGCAAATACAGCTCACCATTCAACTGATAGACTGCAGCAATCTCCGGCATACCGTCACCGGTAAGATCTGCCGCATAGATCGCTGGATGTTGAACAGGTTTATCAATAGTGACGACCGTTGCACCAGCCGGAATATGTTGTTTCACAATTTGCGTTAACAGCGGTTCGCTCATGGACATCTCAGTTTCCTCCCTTATGACCGCATTCGCCTAATGGTATGCGTCATAAATCGGGATATGACATGTAATTCATTTTATATAAGTTGAACTAAAGAATACTCACACTTACCACTCTGATGACAGAACAAACTTCCGATCGCACTTATCCACCGATTTTTAATTCACTTTTTAATTATTCATCTTGTAAAGTTACTCTCTCCCCATTGATTAGCAGGTAGCTCACATCATTCACCGGAATGGTCTTAGGGGATATCCACTTAATGAGATCCTGATCCAGCTGGAGGAAACCGGATGCGCCAGACAACTTTGTACCATCCTTCAGGTGAACTTCAATACTCAAGTCCTCCACCCGAATCTTGCTCAGTGCCTCACCTGTAAGCGTGACGCCAACTGCGGAAAGAGTAACATTTGCCTGTGAGGCTCCATTTGCATCAAGCTGAACGTTTCCTGTTTTACTCAAACCATTTTCACTCAAGTTAAAGGTCGTTTTCCAATTCCCTTGTATAACTTCACTAATACTCGTAAAGCTGCCTTGAAGTCTCAGCTTATCTAATTCGTTAACAGCGGACAGATCATACACATACTCATCGTAATCCCCACCAATGTCTACTCCATTTTTCATGTATCTCCCGTAGCTAATAGAATATTGGGGAATATCGAGCTTTTGACCTTGCTCATCCGTGAAGTAGAAGTATCCATGATTATACTCGCCAATCTCATTATCCGGATTAATCTGAATGTGTAACTTGCCCTCCACAAAACCTATATTGGAAATATGCACCCAATTAATACCCTCAACAGGGATATTCGTTACATCCTGATGCAATACCGGAATTGGATCGGTTTCCATTTGAATATCAATTTCACCTCCCCAGCCACTTATACGATCTCGATCCAGGATATCATAGCTATTGATTTGCTTTTCATGTAGCAACTTCTCCCAGTCCACTTGTACGTTGTAACCATCTTGAAGAGATGTACCGGACATCAGCGTATTAATCTGAACGGTAATTCGATTTTTGCTCACTTTTCCTTGAATGAGAAATCGGACAATAGCCGTTTTATTAGCTTCATCATAATGAATAATCTGAGCGTTGTTTGCATTACCTCCGGTGACCCTGTAATCATATACATCCAGCGTCTCGTCAATACGTTGACCCGTCAGATCTGACAAAGAAACATAGATTTCCGTTGTATCTCCGTCCCTGACAGCACCTATAACCTCCATTCGAATCCCTTGATCTTCACTCACTTGATGAACAGGCTGAAGAATGCCAATCCGATCTGCACCTAGAAAATGAAGAATAGAAGGCAGGTCAATGATGCCCACCGATGCAGCTGCACCTGTAACAAGACATAACGATAACGCAGCGGTTACAGGAATATAGATGGCTTTGCGATACCTTTTTCTTTTATTCAAGGACTTCTTGGTCTGTGCGGATGGATCGGATGGATATAATATAGGTGGATAAAATGATGAATCTGATCTCGTAACGGTTGGTGGTTCATTCATCGCCAATTTATCATAGAACAACTTTTTAATATTAAAGAGGTTCTGCTCAGTGAATTCTTTTTCGGATTTTCGCATTTGATCGCCTCCTTTATTTCCTGTTCATCCACCATGTCCTCAATCGTTGCCTGGAGCGATAAAGCTTGTTATGGACTTGCCTAACGTGTAGGGACAATGCTTCCGATATCTCATGGGGTCTCTGTCCTTCGTAAAACCGACGTTTCATAATCTCCCGTTCCGGTTCTGGAAAAGATTCAATCATTTGATTAAGTTCCGTATATGTCTCTTTACTGATCATCTGAACCAACAAATCATCCGTTTGCACCGAATGAATCTCCTCTTCATATGTAAGCTCAGTTCTTCGATTAAGTTTCCGGTAGCGATCAATCGCTCTATGTTTTGTGATTGTTGCAAGGTAATTTTTCAGGCTACTTCGCCCAGACTGGAATGCATCCGGATTCTGCCAAAAAGCAAAAAATGTATCTGCTACGCATTCTTCAATCTCTTCTGTCGATGCATGATGTAGGATGGAATGAGCAATCTTCCATAACAAACCTGTGTAGTGGTTCATCACCCATTCCATGGCCTCAGGATCACGATTCGCTACTGCCTTCCGTATCTGTTCTTCTTCCACGATTAGATGTCCCCTCCCTTCCATGCTCATATGATCACGAGTGCTCGTGTTGATCCGTGCTTCCTACCTATATTCGTTTGGCAAATGACTTTTACTTACTCCACGATAAAAAAAGATTTGCAGTGACCTTGTGGTCTTCTACAAATCTTTTTTTATCCTATAATACATCTTGTAATACATCTTGTTTATTACATCATATCGCTCTCATGGGTCTTCGCTTGGAATACTAACCAATATTACGCCTCTTCTTGCACACTCAATTGTACATATTGGGTGAGACGACAATACTGAAATAACAGCAACTCTTCATTACCTTGTCCAAGAGCCACGCTACGCCCTTCCTTGATGAGGTGATTCAACAACTCATGCAGGAAACTCATCTGCAACCGCAAGGATTCCGCTGTGAGCTGCTCAAGTACCTCAATATCTCGGATCGTAAACTGAGATAACCCGCGCAGCAGCAACTCTTCTGACCAGCCGTTAATTTTCTGCATAAACTGATTATATTCTTCCAAGTCTGCCCATCCTCCCATTACCGATATCCAGTTTCAGACTGAGCACCGTTTTGCCTTTCAGGAAACTGATTGGGCTAATCTGTTTTGGTTCCACACGCACAAAGGCATAGAAGTGTTCAAGCGATTGGGACCCATATCCTGACTCCAGTCTTTTGATCATCGCCTGCCAGTCAGATGAATACGGGAGAGTGAGTGCCAGTCTTTCCCCTTCGGTATTCTCAACCGTCAGGACAAGCTCCTGCGTTTGTTTGACAAAGTTATGGTCCACGATTCGAGCAACTTTGATTACAGCCAATCGTTCTTTGGGAGCAGCAAACAAGTCGAACGACCGCGATTCCTCTTGAAGTACAGTCGTTACATCTTGCATGGTTTTGCCCAGATTCAACGTTTCCACACCCGTTCGTGGCAAAATCGCAAGCTTGGCACCTTCCCCGGAAGAGATCCGGCGTTCTTCATTCACTTTAACTGAATGGAATTGAACTTCTTCACCGACGAACTGGCGAAAGGTCAGATTAGGCAACCATGGTGTGAATGCACCATAATGCTCTGTATACGAGAACTGCTGATCATCATAATATACAGCACGTACATCGCTATAGGTGTAGATTTCCCCATCATCGAAACAATAGAAATAATAGGTGATTCCACGGAAACCGGATCGTGTCTCCCACGCGTCAGCTCCCAGTCCATACAGATGAAGTGAAGGCACCGTATAGTATTTACTTCGAAAACTGCCAATGAGCTGACTCTGCTGAATGGCAGACACCTTTTCTTCTTCAAGAACCTGGAGTGCAAGATACAGCTTGCTTACCCGATCCAACATGGATTGCATGGAGAAACGTATATGTCTGTTGAAAAACAACTGTAGTTCTCCTTGAATCCCTCGTAAACTGCGTTCTATGTCAGGCAGGTTGCCACTATGAGCTGCAATTGCCAATGTCTCCAGTTGTGCCATATGGGACTGAGGAAGGCGGGCCAGTCCCGTCTTCAACAATCCTGCCAGCATAACCCGACATTCCTGTACTGTCTGAAGAGAGAACTTGGCCTCGTACACCCGTCCACTTAATGCATCCGTATCATCCAGACCTTTAAAGTTCCGGTACCGTAACAAAGCTTCAAGCTTGGCCATTTTCCCGGCTGTCTGCTTCACCTTACATAGTGCTTTTGCAAGATTCGGTTCCTCCGTAAAAGACACCTCGATATTCTGGGTGGTCAGATGAACCGTAAGAAGTGAATCTTCAATGATCTTAATTTCCTCTGGGTATCTCAGTCGGAAAACAACTTCCTCAATCATGGAAGAACTATACGATTTAATTAACACGGGAAGTTCAGACTCCGTCATCCAGCGGAAGCGAGACTCGATCTCACGTGACACCGTATGCGGAATTTCGCTTGGATCGTCCACATTTGATACTAAGTTTGATGCTGATTCTGTTACTGATACGTTTTTTGGTACGTCCAACGGATCATTATCCGATATCCCTGAGTCCTTATCCAGCGCATGCTTCTCGTCTGCATTCATTGAATCCTCTGCCGTATATTCCCGTTGATCATACAGAATTGCAATAAGCACATGCTTGCAGATATGATCGGCCGGGCAGGAGCATTCCCAATGATCCAGCGTATTTTCAAGCGTACATTGTGTCCCGTCACTGAGCTGACAACTCACAGATGATGCATTCCATGTGTACGTTACACTTACACCATTGTCCAACTCTTTCAAAGACCTTTTGTACAACCCCTTGTTGGCATACCGAATCAGATAATCCTCCGTACACAGCTTCGAAAAAATCCGGAATTTTTCCTTGAATCCTTTCACGTCATCAACGCCCCGTTGCTCTCAGAATATCGTAGATCGTTTCACTGAACACGCGACCTGGAACGTTGCCTAGAGCAATGGGTTTGTTGTCACCATAGTAATAATATTGCTTGTTATTCGGTTTGAAGAAATGAAGGGATTCCAGGGTAATGTCATCCAATCCCTCGTAATACGTGATGCTCGTACCGCTGAATTGCAATTCTGCAACAAGATCTCCGTACTCTTTATAAAATTCATGATACCAGCCGCCGTCCTGTGCCGGTCCTTTGATCCAACCGTATTTCTCCAGTGCTTTGGGGAAAGCCGTTGGTGAAAAATCAGACTCGGGCAGATGATCGTATTCATTCTTCGTTTTATCCTCATCTTCTGGCTGGTGAATCTCACGATTCAATTGCTCGAATGGCTGCTTGATCTCGTAATCCTCCAACTGCGTTGTCCAACCTTCAAGCGTTGCCTGATCCAGTTCCAACGGGTGTATAAGTCCCACTTGCGCATCCGAAGGCAGATCGACCTCATCTTCATCCACAGAATTGAAGGTGCCGTCCTCCATATAACGGAAGGTGCTGATCAGAGCGCCATCCTCATACGTTCCCCAGATCAGACCAACAGCAAATTTTTGCATGATTACATTTTGTACAAACAATGCTTTCCACTCATCGGCAGACCACAGACGTTGCTTGGACAATGACTCTTCCAGACGCTGCGCCTGAATGTTAACCATGGATTTGAGATCTTTTTTCAGCTGTGTGAAACGTGCCTTGGACTGCGCTGCCAATTCAGGATCATCTTTCTGTGCAGGAGCAGGCAAACTCTTCACGGATTTGCCCGTTTCTTCATTTAAGACAACGACTTGTAAGTCTCCATTGACCTTAACCAGGAAGGAACGCTCTCCGTAACTCAGCTGCATGGTTCCTTTTTCATCAAAACCAAGTGTGGTGACCAGCCGATCCTCCAGTTGTTCCGAGGTGAGTCCCATATTATCGGCTGCAAGTTGCAATGCTTCTTCTGCTGCACCTTTCACCTGACGGTTCTTCACGCCACGTTTGATCTTGTCAATCGCCATAAGAGCGGATGGATCTTTCAGATAAGCGAGCACTTTTACAGCATCTGCTGCAATCGCGCCACGACTGTTTTCTGTCCATTCCTTAATTTGCGGAGCCAGAATATTCACAATGTGAATATCGCCAAAGAGGGCTGATACATACATCACCCATTTCTCTTTTGCAGGAGCACCTTCCTGAATCCAGACCTGGAGCAGTTCACTTGCAAAACGAGCGAGCGATGCCTCACTTACGTAATCTCGTAATTCATTCAACCGTTCATTAGGACCGGATGTATGATCCAATGATTGGACCAAAGCATACTGTTTAATCCGGTCATCTAAAGGCTGATTGTCTTCAATACGTATCAGTGAAGGGAGATCATTCAGGGACAACCAGCTCAGTCTCGACAACTTTTTGGCATCCGCCTGATCAGCGAGTGCAGCATGAGCATACTCTGGACTTAGATCTGCGGTATCCAGCAGAATTTGGATCAAGCTCTTCCACTCATCGGACTTCTCTTTCTTCAAAAGCTCACCATACAGCTCCTTGCTGTTTTCCAAACTGCGGATCGCGGTCAAAGCCATCTCTTTGATTCCCACTTTTTTCTCCGAGAGGTAGATGAGCGTATACAAGTCCTGATCAGGAATTCGGTTGAATTCCGCTAACGCCACGCCGTTGGCCTTTTTGGAAGAATCCTGCAGTCCGGCACGAATCGCTTCAGCCAATATTTTCTTCGATAACTCATCACGCTGTTCAAAGGTAATCTCCAGAATTAAAATGCGTGTATCTGTTGGCAGTTTCTTGTACTGTGTCAGTGCATAGTCCAGATTCTGCTCAATGATTCGGCGGTATTCGTCATGCGGCATCGATTTGTATCTGTAGTCGGTCATGCCATTAAGTGAGATCAGGCTGGTTAGCAATTTCTCACGTTGCACCTCAGGGTCTTGCCCGTAACGTTGAAGCAGTTGCTCTCCACTAAAAGCGTATGAATTGTACATGTCCGAGATAATATCCAGTGTCCAATCGGGATGAGTAGTCAGGATTGCGAACCTGCGCATCGCCTCCGAGTCCAAGGGCAGAAAACTAATACTAATGAGGTTGTGAACACGCTTCTTATCCCGATTCAGTTGATTAAACAACCCACGACTATTCGGGTCCTCCCAATATTCCTCCAGCGTGTTTTCCCCACTTAAGTATCTTGCAATCGCAAGTCCTTGACGTCCCCCGTCCAAAGGATGCCGAAGAGCGTTAAATACCGCTTGCTCCAGTGACCCCTCCGCATTAGGCAATGTCACTCCTTGATCCTCCATGAATTTCTGAATGCAGAGTTTGAGGAATGGCGGTTTCATAATCTCGTATGCTCGAATCGCTTGTTCAGGACGATTCGCGATCGCGGATTGTAACATGTTCCAAGATACCGTGTACGAATTAAGCTCGTCCCGCAACATTTCAACCAACTGATAAGGCTCATCCAGAGGCACAAGTCCGGCAAGCAGATCATTTGGACTCTTTGCCCTAGGGTCCATACTCAGCAAGTAACGGCGAACTTCAAGTGGATAAATCTCATGTAATTGATGTATTGTGTGAAGCAAAACATGCCCAATCTCACTATTTGTATCAAGGAACCGTTGTTTACCTCCACTAATGTTAATCAGGAACAACAAGGCACCACTCACAAGCACCATAGTTTGATGGAATACTGTGTTTGAACATTGCTCTTTTGGAGAGAACGATGTATTGGGATACAGCTCAGCTATGAGCTGACTACGCTTCTCCTTGAGGAATTCATCCTTTAATTCTTGGGAAGATCCGTTATGTTTTCCTTGAATATTACTGACCACTACAGGTTCAATCAACGTATGTAACTCGTCCCGCAACTTATCTGCATCTTTAGCCATCACATGTTGAAACAACACTGGTAACGATTGAACAGAAGATTGAACCTCTGCAAGATGAGAAGCCGTGTCACTGAGTCTTGAATATAGTTGCAGCAGCATTAATGCATTAATTACATCCCGGTAATCCCCTTGACTGTCCGCTTTTTTGGAATCAAAAAGCCACTGGGCACGCTTTAATTTACTCTTTAATTCAGTCAGAATTTCGTTCTCGCCTGCAAACTGTTTGATCTTCTCCAACCGGGACAACAATCCATCCATGCGATCAGCGCTTTTGCTCTTCCCGCTTAATCCGTAAGCTTCGGAATCATTTCCCATACAGACAGTAAAGGCATCCGTTCTCCATGAATTTCTTTTGGAATAATTGGATTCCAGATATATCACAATAGCCCCGGCACGGTAAAAGATATCTCCGTCGTCTTTTTTGGCAAGCTTCATGAGCAGATCAATTGTTTGATACACATAATGACTCGAATTTCCCAACATATCCGGGAACTTGTCTGTCGTTCCCAAGACGTAATCAATAATTTCGGAGCTTCGATCTGTTTTTAATGAATACTCGTTTGAACAAGTTACTGCGAATTTCTCCACCAAAGTTTCAACTGCGCGGTCTGCGGTAAGCATTACACATTCCTCCTTGAATTTAAGTGATGATCTCGCCAATCCAATCCGCGAGTTCGTTAGGCGTAATTGCTGCTACATGTGCCCCCATATTGGTTAATGTCTGTGCGGCATGTTTGTTATAGACTGAATCCCCGTTAAAATCGAGCGCGGTGAGAACCAGTAGCTTGCATCCTGCATCGATAATATCTTTACAGGCTTTATACATTTGCGCGATCGGGTACCCTTCCTCCAGATCACTGACCAGAATAAAGATCGTTTTGCCTGGATTATCGATTAACGTTTCGCCATATCGCAACGCTTTCGTAATATGTGTCCCCCCACCGAGCTGTACATTCATGAGCACGTCTACGGGGTCTTCCAGTCTATCGCTCAGATCAACAACCTGCGTATCAAATATGAATAATTTCGTGCGCAGCGCATTCAAGCGGTAGAAGATGCTGGCCATCACCGAACTGTAGATGACTGAATCCAGCATACTGCCACTCTCGTCCACACCAATGATGATGTTCCACTTGTTATGGGGCTGGATATTCCCGTCGAAATACAGACGATCAATTACAAACCTGCGCTTGTTTTTATCGTAATTCTTCAAATTCTTGGTGATAGTTCGCTTGAAATTCAGATTGCGCAAAGATCGTACTGAACTCGAGGTATAGCGACTGCGCTTGCCCATGATACTGGCTCGGGTCTGAGATTCCAGCTTACTACGCAGCTCTTCAACCACGGTTCGCACGATATCCTTGGCGCTCTTTAACACCTCACCTTTCATCCGTCCTTTGAACTGCATAATGTTCTTGAGCAGATTCATGTTGGGTTCAAGGGATTCAAGCAACTTTTTGTCCGTTAACAATTCTGTCAGCCCATAACGATCAAGCGCCTGTTTTTCCAATATTTCGACCGTTGGTTTGGGGAATAGATCCCTGACCTTGTGCAGCCATTTCGGTACAGTCAGGTTAGACGCACCGCGTCCTCCCTCTTTTCGATAACCTTGTTCTTCACCGTATTCACGGTTATAGAGATACCCCAGAATTTCATCGATTTCCGTATATTGAAATTCAGCAGAAGTGTATTGGTCTGTATTACACAACCCTTCTTCCGCCGATTCACCGAGAACCAGACGCCACCGATTTAAAGTTTCAGCAGAATGTTGATCCCCTCGTTTGCTTCCATCCGGATTGGAACTTTCATTGATTTCTCCGGTTCCTTCCGTTGTCCGATTCGCTTCATTCATATTAGCTTCCATGCGCCAAACTCCTTTCGAAGCGCTTCATCCCACGTCTTGGACTGAATCAGCATCTGTTCATCGACCGCAGGCCTCAACATCTCCTCTGGTTCAACCTGATGCAGACTCGCCACCCGCTCCGCAATCAAGCCCGTCTCCATTGGTGTAAAGTAGGTGAATGCCAGCCTTAATTCCGGTACCATACTGATGAAGTCGTCGTAGGATAACTGTTCAATCAAATAATTCAACTCGGACAACAGCTGATCTTCATATAAAAAAGCGTCACGTGCTACAGTGAATACTCCCTGTAAAAAAAGTGCCGTTTGACGAGTCTGATCCGGTGTACCATGGATATACCCGCGAGCACGATCAACAATCTCATCCCTGGGCCTGTCACCGAGCCCTGAGGAAATAGCCACACACACACCCTCCAGCTGAGCCGGAAGCTGGTGATCCGACAGAAGCTCATTCAGGTGAATTCGGAATGTCTCATCCTGAAAATACCCCTCTGATGACTCCGCGAGCATGGCTAGCAGCTTCAATCCCTGAATAATGGCTTCATGTTCATCCGGATTGGCTCTGGAGAGCTGTAACAACTTGTCTACGGCATTCCTGTAAGCCTCGGATACCAGCTCAGGGAGTTGTTGCTCGTCAGATAGTCCCAGTAGCCTGCGATGCTGATGAATTCGGTTCAAGACATGCAGGCTGTTACATAAGGAAAGGAAATTCCCGTCCGTTCTCAGCGCTGAGCGTACCTGTTCATAGAGTTTCATCGCTGTGTCTTGAAGCCCCATGAGCAACGCTTGAAGCATGAGTCGGGCAAGTTCACCGCTATGATGATCCGGTATTTCCTGCATCTGTTCTTCCATTTTGCGTGTGGCCGCTCCAGCAAGTGTTCCGCCATAGAGAGAGTTTTCTATCAATCTGGCTTCAATGCGGGATGAGTACATATAAACCCACGTTTCGCGAACAAGATTCATATCACGCTCTGCGATCCAGTCCGGCCCCGATTGCCGTTTCGCGAATTCCGGAACCAGATAGGTGATGCATTGAATCAATTGGCTTATCTGACGATGCTCCGGTTTCGCATACAGATCCAGCACTTTCTTGTGTTGACCTGTTGTACGAATCTGCAGTTTGTACTCTGTACAACGAGCCTTGAAGTCCTCCACGATGGGAATACTGAATGAATTGGGAGCCACGCTTCCAATGACGTCTCCTGTCAATAACTGCTGCAGCTCTTGCAGCGGTTTATCAGTCGCCAAGGTAAGCTCACCCTTCACAAAGGAAGAGAGTGCTGCATCCATCAACTCATAGACGCCGCCTTCCCTTTTACCACGAAGCCCGGCAAGACCTTGAATCATACTGTATGCCTCAATTGCATCACTCGTTGATACATGCTCGTGTCCATCCCGTAATTGGCGCATCAGCCGAGATAACAAGTCCAGAGCCGTTAGATTATACGGTGTACTCTTTTTGCGAAGCAGCTGGTTCCAGATCTGATCGTAATAATTTACATAAGGCATGCCGCTCGCATATCCATTGAGCCGATCCGCTTCAGCAAAGGTATAGACCATTGGGTACATTTGTTGGTGAACCGTATCTGGATTAACCTCACTTTGTTGAGACGTTCCTGGTTTACCTTGTCCATCCAAACGTTGGTCTGTATGCCGTTTATCCATTTCTGGCTGTTCCAATTGGGATTCATGTTTCTCTGACATCAACAGTCCATACGTATGAAATCCACCGGTAATGACAAGCACACGGTCATGCTCCTGCACCGCTTGATTAATACGTTGTCTCATATGTGCTTCTCTTGCCAGATCACCTGAAGACTGTAATCGTTCCGTGGAATAACACATTCGGGATAAGGTACAATACGTGAATACATCCTGCACGAATGCCTGAGTGGATTTCTCCAGACCGCCAATTTCAAACACCTTTTCCCACAATTCATCAAAACTGCGGCAGTTTGTTTTTTGGCATAATCGGTTAATGAAATCAGACCCCGCAAGCAAGGTTTCGTCCTGAATGGAGATCTCCTTTTGTTCTGTCTGGCCGGATTTGGATGCACGAGTGGAGAAGTGTTGATAGTCCAGGTCAATAAACTTCGCCGGAATATCCAGCCGTTTTGCTTCTTTCAAAGCTACATATTCAGGCGAATAACGAAGCATCGGATAATAGCAAGCTTCTCTCTCCAATTCACTCTCATAGGTATAGTACAGACTGACAGGAGGTATCGTTGCCTCATCACTCAGCACCGAAATTAATGGATTACCGCTCTCCGGTCCTTCGATCAGAATAATATCCGGTTTGTAGTCCCCGATTAATCGTAACAAGTGATATGAACATGCAGGGCTATGGTGTCGTATTGGATAATAAACCGTATGATTACTCAGGTTATATACCTGGGACTCGAACAAGGATTGTAACTGCTCAACATCAGGGTCCAGAACTGCTGTTAACCGATCCATTTTCTCTCCTCATAATAGTCCTTCCACATTCCCTCTTCTCTGGAACGCTCTTTTACGACCTTGGAGAAGTAGGTTTTGAGAATGGACAGATCCTTGTCGTTTTCCTTCGCAATGGTGCCCAGCATGTTCTGCACCAACCGATCCAGTGCAATAGCTTTATCTTCGTAATAATAGGAAGTCATCGCACTCTGAACATAGACAGACACCGCTTCCGCCGTACTCATGGATGCTTGAGGGGTATCGAGCTTGTATCCTTCCCGTGTCATGCCGGTGCGCAGTTCCATGAATGTTGTAGCCAGCAATTCAACCACGTCCGGGTTAATGTCAATATCAATTCCACTATGTAATAACAGGCTTCGTGCCTGGGATTCAATAATTTTGGCTTCCATCTTCACGTTATGAATGGGCTTGATAGTTTCAAAATTGAACCGACGTTTCAATGCACCACTCATTTCGTTTACACCTTTATCCCGAATATTGGCTGTAGCAATAACGTTAAATCCCGGTTGGGCAAACAGTACACCACCGTCCAGTTCAGGAATGCTCATAACCTTGTCACTGAGAATACTGATCAGACTATCCTGCGCTTCAGCCGGACAACGTGTAATCTCTTCAAAACGGGTAAGAATACCTTTCTTCATGCCGTTATATAACGGTGATGGCACAAGTGCCGCTTCCGAAGGGCCTTTATCAAGCAGCATGGCGTAATTCCATGAATATTTGATCATATCTTCTGTTGTGCCTGCTGTACCTTGAATCGTGTTTAGACTGGTACCGGAGATCGCTGCGGTCAGCAGTTCGCTAAGCATGGTCTTGGCTGTCCCGGGTTCTCCCACGAGCATTAATCCTCGATTGCCTGCCAGAGTAACCACTGCACGTTCAATTAACACGTCATTGCCATAGAATTTGCGGGTAATCGTGATCTCTTCTCCATTTAATAACGCAGGCTTATCCCTGCCAATAATAAAATCGCGCACATAGGCGGGAGATAACAGCCAGTTCGGGGGACGTTTCCCCTGATCTTCCTCTCGTAGCGCACGTAATTCAACCTCGTATAATGTCTCGGCGGGTGGTTTAAGCATCTCCATCGTCAAGGTGTCTCCTCTCACGTAAACAGATCGTATGTTCTTATTCCTATCATTTTATCACAGCACTCCAGCAACTACCCGGTAAAACGATAAAAATGGTTGAAACGTCCTTCTTATCAGCACTTCTTCTAAGTCCATGGACATAGCCTCTAGCGCAAATATGAAGGTGAAATATCCTTACAGCCGTGCCAACACACTGGTTTCGGATCAGAATCAGCATGCTTATTACCCATTTAAAAGCATTGTAGGCCATATGACCTTAGGAATCATTACACTTTCGATCGTGTGTTTCAACCAAATGAAGCCCATTATTACAAAGAAGACACAGGCCATCAGCAGCCTGTGTCTTCTTATATGTTCAAATTTCACCCAATATCTATGAATTTTGATCGAAACAACCAATCTCTTAGAAGTTCCTACTTACATTCTACGCCCGCATGAGGCGGAATACAGCTCGTACCACTCATAACGGGTAAGTTCAATATTCGTTGCATCACGACAAGCCAGAATACGTTCTGGTCGAATCGAACCAATGACAGGTTGTATCCCTGCTGGATGCTTCATTAACCAAGCCAGTACAATAGACTCCGGTGTAATTCCACGCTCCTTAGCCATTCGATCAACCAATTGAGCCGTATGCTCAAGTTCAGGACGCTGTCCCTCAACTACCCTGCCAGTAAATCGCCCCTGAGCAAGGGGACCCCAAGCTTGCAGTTGAATATGCTCTGCCTGACAATATTCCATCGTGCCATAGGGAAACACGTTGTCTCTGGCTTGAGGACGATTTACCGTCACACCAGCTTCTACGAATCCAATTTTGTCTAAACTCATCTCTAACTGGTTCACAATCAGAGGTACTTTACTATGAAGCTGAAGAAGACGAATCTGTTCAGAACCCATGTTGGACACACCAAAATGGCGCACTTTACCAGAATGATGCAGCTCAGCCAGTGCTTCTCCAATCTCTTGCGGATGGGCAAGTGGGTCAGGACGATGTAACAGCAAAATATCCAGATGCTCGATGCCGAGCCGTTCCAGGATACCGTCCACACTCGCCAGGATATGTGCACCTGAGGTGTCATAACGCTGTGGCCCTTCATCATCACCCACAAGACGTATACCACACTTCGACTGTATAATGATCTGTTCACGCAAACCGGGAGTTTCGGATAAAACTCGTCCCAAGACATGCTCTGCCTTACCACGTGTGTAAATATCCGCCAGGTCAAAGTGATTAATGCCGATTTCAATAGCTGCTTCTACTGCTCGATGACCTTCTACGACAAGATCTGAAGTAATGGGGAACCCATCCCATTCACCCCCAAACCGCATACAGCCAAGAACCATTCGACTTGCCGGAATCTGGTGATGATGCAAAGGAAGTTGTGCGTAAGACATGTCAGCGTTCACCTCATTTTCATTTTTACCAAACATAATAACCGATTCTCTCTACCATGTCTTCTTCCATCTTCCTCTATTTTCCTGCTCTATCATCCATATGAAGAAAAACAAGGTTTCAAAAGCTTGTGTATTGAATATATAGAGGGTGCAGGTATTATGCAGGAATATGAGAGGAGATTTTGCATTTGAATCCGAATGAATCCAACGAGTCCTCAAAGCCAGCGTTTTTCACGAAAGAATTCACGCATAACCCTTACTCGGTATATGAAATGTTAAGAAAAGAGGAGCCTGTTTTCAGAGTCATGTTTCCTCACGGGGAATTCGGCTGGATTATTACGCGATACGAGGATGCAGTTCAGATCCTGAAAGATCCTCGCTTCAGCAAAGATATGGTCCGACGTTACGGCGCTGACAATCAAAGCATCTTCTCCAATAATATGTTGTTCTCCGATCCGCCGGATCATAAACGTCTTCGGGGACTTGTGCAGAAAGCATTCACACCCAAACTGGTCACAGACATGCGGAGCCATATTCAGGACATTGCTGATGAACTGCTGGACAACCTCCCGTCACAGGAAAAAATGAATCTGATCGATGACTTTGCCTTCCCGCTGCCCATCATTGTCATTAGTGAAATTCTGGGAGTCCCTCTTGACGATCGTGACAAATTCCGCATCTGGTCCAATACGATAATTGATGCTTCCATAGCCAAGAGCGCCGAGCTGTTTGAGCAGCATGCCAGGGAGTTTACGGATTACCTGACGGCCTGGTTTGCGAAAGTTCGCCAAGATCCCGGCACTGATCTGATCAGCCAGCTCGTCATTGCGGAAGAATCCGGACAGCAGTTAACTGAACAAGAACTGCTTGGCGTTGTCTCCTTATTAATTATTGCCGGTCATGAAACAACCGTGAATCTGATTGGAAATGGGATTCTCGCCCTGCTGGAGCATCCGGAGCAACGCGAACTGCTGATCAACCAGCCCGAGCTTATTCACAATGCCATTGAAGAGATGCTTCGCTATAACGGACCGGTGGAGTTCAGCACATCCCGCTGGGCTCTGGAAGATATTGAATTCCGTGGACAACGTATCGCTCAAGGTGATCTTGTCATTGTTGCGCTTGATTCCGCCAACCGGGACGAACAGCAGTTTAAAGATGCTGATATTTTCGATATCACACGTGAGAAGAGTTCGCATCTGGCTTTTGGCAAAGGCATTCATCTCTGCTTGGGAGCACCGCTTGCTCGTCTGGAAGGTGAGATTGCAGTCAGCACACTTCTGAATCGTTTTCCTAATATACAGCTTCAGGCAGATGTGAATGAACTGGAATGGAGACCTGGTATGAATGTTCGTGGTGTCAAGGAAATCCCGGTTCAACTAAAATAATGGCTAAATATGAATAAATGAAAGTGAGGCACATGACATCATGGAAATGAACACCTTGGTATCGATCGTTTTGCTGCTTCTGATCTTTGTGTTACTGGTCAGAGTCACCAGCCTGCAACGCCAATTAAATGAATTGAAAAGAGATGTCGAGCGTCTGGAGAACGGTTCAACCGGCAGCGTCCGATCCGACTTCAATTACACCTTGTCGCCGAAAGAAGCACTTCCTTCCCACACAAGCCAACCAGCCCAAACGGATCTGGATCAGGAACTGCTTACACTTATACAACAAGGGAAAAAAATTATGGCGATCAAACGACTGCGTGAAGCCAGAGGTCTTTCGTTGAAGGAAGCCAAAGACTATGTTGATTCTCTCGATCGGTAATATACAACTCACATAACTCTCGGGGGAAGTTACTCCAGACTTTCGGCTGTTAACACAGACGCAGTAGAAAGTCTGGAATCTTCACCGAGAGTTTACTTTTCAAACGACATATGCTACTGTTATTTCTATATTACTAGAAATAAGAAATAAAGACGAAAGGACCGATCATTATGCAATCAAACTCAAATGAGATTGAACAAGTCGTCAAAATTCATAAAGCACTGGGCGAGCAAACACGCTACAAAATCATTCAGATTTTATCGGGCGAAAGCAACCTGTGTCCTGCCGATCTGGAGAGCCGCCTTGTTACGGTTGCCCTATCGACTCTGTCTCATCACCTGAAACAGCTATCCGATTGCGGCCTGCTCACATCGCAGAAGAAGGGTACGTATATCTACTACAGCCTAAACACGGAGACCGCACAAAAGTTTGTTCCCTATCTGCTAAATAAATAAAAAATTTGATTTATATTTCTATATAATTAGAAATATTGAAACAATGTACAATATTTATTAGTAAAACTAGGTCACCTAAGTTTACGCTTATACCAATATTCATTATCTAGGTTGTAGCATTACCATTCGCGCAGATGGGTTGCATTCAGAGCATTCATGTCTTGTTCTATCGTCTTTATTTCTATATTTCTAAAAATATAATAATAATCAGAAAGAGGTTATGTTTCCATGTCTTCTACGCTCAAAATCTATGTTCTTGCCTTGGTCAGTTTCCTTGTAGGAACGTCCGAATATGTCATTGCTGGCATTTTGGATCGCATTGCAGATACCATGAATATCTCTTTAATCGCTGCCGGACAGCTCATTACAATTTTTTCACTCGTATATGCGCTCGGTACACCTGTCATTATTGCACTGACTTCGCGCTGGGACCGTCGCAAGCTGTTGCTATACTTCCTCGGTCTATTCGTTGTGGCTAATGTTCTTGCTTACCTGTTGCCGGGTTATGGACTGTTCGTCGCAACACGAGTGTTGATGGCTTTAGGCGCGGGCGTTGTTGTTGTCACGGCATTAACGGTTGCTTCCCAAATAGCGGCGGAGGGCAAACAAGCTAGTGCAATCGCCACAGTAATCACTGGATTTACGGCTTCTTTGATCGTTGGCGTTCCGCTCGGAAGGCTTGTAGCTGCATCTTGGGATTGGAAGCTTGTTTTTGCCGGTATCGCCGTTCTTGGAGTTCTCGCCATGCTGGTAATCTCGGCCGCCATTCCGCCTTCCAAAGCAGAAGCGCCTGTTCCGCTGAAGAAACAACTGTCTTTGCTCAAACAGCCACGAATTGTTTTGGCACTGCTGGTGACATTTTTCTGGTTAGGTGGTTATTCCATTGCCTACACGTACATTTCACCTTACCTTGTATCCGTTTCAGGAATGAGCGAAGCACTACTCAGTTCAGCTTTACTTGCATTTGGCATAGCAAGTCTGATCGGTTCAAAAGTTGGAGGGTTCAGTGCTGACCGATTGGGTGTCAAACGAACGCTGATCACAGGCATGACATTGCATATCGTAAGTCTGGTCCTGTTGAATATAACAGCAAGCTCTCATCTGGCTGTCTTCCTTGTTCTGATTTTGTGGTCTTTTGCCGCCTGGTCTTCGGGTCCAACTCAGCAATATAACCTGATCACCATGGCTCCGGAATCCTCTGGCATTATGCTAAGTCTGAATAGTTCGGTTATGCAATTAGCCATGGCTGCCGGCGCAGGTATTGGCGGAATCGCGGTCAGCAACGTTTCATTATCATCCATTACCTGGATTGGCGCTGTCGGAGTCGCTGTTGCCGTCATCATCGTTTTAGGCTCGTATCGTTCAGCACCTCTCAAAAGTACACAAACCAATACATCGCACAACGTTGCATGATATGAATTTGTAGTACAAAAAACAAACCAAAAAGAGAGGCACTGTACGTATACAGTGGCCTCTCTTTAACCATTTTAACGGCTATTCTATTACCGATAAGTAGAACTCTTATTGGGCCGTAACTGCACCATCGATCGGATATACTGCACCATTGATATAAGGCGCTTCATCTCCAAGCAGGAAGGAAACCAAGTTCGCGATCTCTTCCGGTCTGCCCAGACGTCCGGATGGAATGCTGTCAACAGTTGCCTTGAACACTTCAGGATTGTCTTTACCGAACTGAATGACCATCGGTGTCTCAATTGTACCTGGGGCAATCGCATTTACACGAATGTTGTCCTTGCCGTATTCAATCGCAGCTGTGCGGGTCAAGCCCACTACGCCATGTTTGGTTGCTGCGTAAGGTGCAACTGCGGGTACACCAACAATACCGGCCGTAGAGGCCGTGTTCAGAATGGAACCTCCACCTGTTTTGAGCATTTCAGTAATTACATACTTCAACCCGTAGAATACACTTCTCAGGTTAATATCAATAATCTGGTCAAACTGCTCAATTGTATGTTCGATCAGCTTGATACCAGGACCTGCAATACCTGCATTATTAAAGAACATGTCGATTCGTCCGAACTCTTCGACTGTTTTTTTCACATAATTCTCAACTTCAGGTGCTTTACTTACATCTGCTTGTACAAAAATAGCTTTACTTCCCAGCTTCTCAATCTGCTTAACCGTTTCAAGACCTGTCTCTTCGACAAGATCCACAACGACAATGGATGCACCCTTCTCAGCCAGCTTCAATGCTGCTGCTTGGCCCAATCCACTTCCTGCTCCAGTAATAATGGCTACTTTTCCTGCGTGACTCATGTTGATCTCCTCCATGTGTGTGTGTCATCTTGTGATTGGATCGATGAATACGATATGAAACGTACTTACATGCAATGATGCAATATGTAGGTCAAAAATGGCTTAAAACCTCCCTGACTTTACCTATTCTAATAGACTTTCGATATAAAAACAAATCATATAATATGTATTCATACTAAATCACCAGTCACATTTTCAGCATTTTTATTGAAGGAGCACACAACTATTACGTCTTGTTGCATGCTCCTCTTTTACAAATACAATACTTTTTAAGTCGGTATCTCTATAACTTCAAACGGTGCATATCCGCTTATCAAAACACTTTAACGCAGCAAATTCGTTTTTGCCAATTCAATAATTTCGTCCCCTCGTCCGTTGAGCACGGCTTTCATCATCCATAAGGTGAATCCTTCCGCCTGTTTAATATCAATCTTCGGAGGTAAGGACAATTCCTGACGATTCACCACCACGTCAATCAGCACAGGACCATCATGCTGAAGCGCACGCTGTACAGCTCCTTCGAGTTCATCCGGATCCTCAACCCGAATCCCTTCCATGCCCATGGCTTGAGCAACCATCGCAAAGTTGGGATTAACAAGCTCTGTTCCCGATTCCAGAAATCCGGCAGCTTTCATCTCCAGCTCAACAAAACCGAGTGCTCCATTATTAAACACCACAACTTTAATCGGCAGATTATGCTGTTTCAATGTCAACAGATCACCCATCAGCATCGTAATACCGCCATCACCCGACAACGAGATGACTTGTCTGCCCGGATCAGCGACCTGAGCACCAATTGCCTGTGGCAAAGCGTTTGCCATCGTACCATGACTGAATGAACCGAGCAATCTGCGATTACGAGACATCTCGATATAACGGGCCGCCCATACTGTCGGAGTACCGACATCACAGGTGAAGATGGCATTTTCAGCTGCGGCATCACTAATGACCTTGGTCAAGTACTGCGGATGAATGGGCTTTTTACCCGGTTTTCCAACGGCCAGCTCGTCCAGATCTTTGCGTACTTTCACATAACGATCCACACTTTTTCGCAGATGTTTGTCACTGTGTTCTTCTGTCAGATAAGGAAGCAGAGTTTCAATGGTCGCTTTCACATCCCCACATACGCCGTAATCCAGCTTCGTGCGCCGACCCAGATGGGAAGATTGAATGTCGACCTGAAGGACTTTCGCATCTTCGGGATAGAATTGACGATATGGGAAATCCGTTCCCAGCATTAATAATACATCACAGTCCATCATGGCATGATAACCGGATGAATACCCAATTAGACCCGTAAGACCCACGGAATAGGGGTTGTCATACTCCAAATATTCCTTGCCTCGTAGCGCAATAACCATCGGGGATTTCAAGCGATCACAGAGCTGCATAAGGGGTTCCCGAGCGCCCGCGCAGCCTGCACCGCACAATAACGTAATTTTTTTGCCTTCATTCAGATATTCCGCCAGTTTCACGAGTTCTGGCTCAGAAGGATGTACCACGGGATTGGTTGCATGATACACATGCTCAGGCACAGGCAGATCCGCTGCTTCAAGTCCTGCTACATCCCCCGGCAATACAACGACGGACACACCTGAACGTGCGACCGCTGTCTGAATGGCCATCGTCAGAGAACGCGGCATCTGTTTGGCTGTTGTAATGACTTCACAATAATCGCTACATTCCTGGAACAGATACTCCGGATGGGTCGCCTGAAAATATTCACTGCCAATCTCGTCACTTGGGATATGTGCAGCGATGGCGAGTACAGGAACACGATTGCGGTGACAATCATACAGACCATTGATCAGATGCATATTACCAGGACCACTACTACCTGCGCAGACAGCGATACTTCCACTGACCTGAGCGTCCGCCCCAGCAGCAAATGCAGCTACTTCTTCATGTCGTACATGAATCCATTCAATCTTCCCAGAACGACGAATGGAGTCGAGTACCGCATTCAAGGAGTCTCCAACAATGCCATATATACGTTTGATGCCAGCGTTCAATAAGGATTCAACCAGAACGTCCGCGACTGTTTTTTTCATAATAGGTGAGTCTCCTTTAATTGCTCATTTTGATTATGTTTCCACTCGGTTAATATACCTATTCTTATACCCCAATCTTTCGAAAACCGAACCAACTCAATATGTATGTCTGGATATATGAAACAAAACCAGCCCCTTAAACCTTTATTCCAGCTATAGCAAAATGCCAAAAAATCCGCTTGTCGAATGACAAACGGATTACGGTTAAACTAGGTTTATTGTTATTCCATCTGGATTTCCGAATCCAAATCAGACATTAGATAGCAGGCATCACATTGCCACCACTAACCGGGATATAGGCACCCGTGATAAATGAGGACAGGTCCGACGCAAGAAAAGCTACCGCATTGGCGATTTCCTGATCTTCACCCCTGCGCTTCAGCGGCACGGTACGCGTATATGCCTCATCATGTCCAGGCTCACTGGACCGATCACGTTCACTAATTGTCCATCCAGGTGCAATCTGGTTTACGGTAATCTGATACTCACCAACCTCCTTGGCAAGCACGCGATATACACCATCCATTCCACGCTTACCAGCGGTGTAGGCTGATTGATGAGTGAAATTTTGCATCGCACATTCCGTATTGATGCCAATGAACCGACCAGCTCTGATATTTTGCATATGTGGAATGAAAGCTTTGGCAAGATACACACTCTGCATGACACAGGATTCAAACTGGCTCAAGTAATCTTCAGGCGACTGCTCCAACACCGTTGTCCATTCATATTGAATGACTGCATTGGCAACAACAATATCCACTCCGCCGAGGACAGACTGAATCTCATCACGTATCCGAAATGCTGTATCCTGCTTTGTAATATCTCCCTGTACAATAACAGCCTTACGACCGAGTGCTTCAATCTCACCTTGAAGCTCCCGAGCCTTGGTATCATTATTTATGTAATGTAGAGCCAGATTGGCGCCACAGGCTGCCAACGTACGGGCGATGACTCTCCCCAGTTGTCCGGTTGCGCCTGTAACCAGAGCCGTTTTTCCTGAGAGATCCAATTGCATAACAGCGAAAACCTCCTTAAATTCATTTGCCCGAAAACGATTTCGAAAATATGGTGTTTTTGTTCATCAATTGCGCGTTATCAGAGAGATATACAGCATTGTTCAATGCTGTATATGATAGTTCAACTTTTTCCCTATATGTGGAGACTATTAATTATGATGTTGAATGAGATCAATTTCCTGGAAGCGACTGACTTCCTTTTCCCAACGCTCTTCTACATATTGACGGTGAACCGGGTGATTGTTGTATGCATCATACGCAGCCTGATCTGCAAAGACCATCGAGAAGCTGTAATCGAACTCATTCTTCTCACTTACCTGTTTCAGAACCTGAAATTGCTCTACCCCAGGAATGACAGCCAGTGCATCCGAACTTTCCTTCAAAAAGGCTTCGGCCTCCGGTGTATCTTTACCCGCGTAAAGTGTAAACGTTACCATATGTGTGATGCTACTCATCTCTATTTCCTCCTCCAATATGTTCGTACTCGTTTTCTAGTGTACATCCGAATGTGTTGTAAGCGCAATAATTGGTTGAATTAATTTTTAATGTACACAAAAAAACCTCAGGACAAATCCCGAGGTTTTTTTGTAATGTATGGACAAACTTATTTGGTGATGTTGTATTTACGGTTAAATTTATCAACACGGCCACCGATATCCACGTTTCTTTGTTTACCAGTGAAGAATGGATGTGATGCGGAGCTAGTGTCCACACGGATTACTGGGTAAGAGTTACCGTCTTCCCATTCCATAGTTTCGTTAGAGAACTTCGTGGAAGAACTCAGGAATTTGAAATCAGCACTTGCATCGTAAAAAATTACGAGTTGTGTCTTTGGATGGATGTCAACTTTTGGCATAATCTATTTACACTCCTTTAATATGGGTACTTCTTTAGAATCAAACTACATTTTATTATACTCTTTTTTTGGACAAAGTACCAGCAGGTTTTGAGGAATAGCTAAAAAAAATATGATATCTGTGATTTTGCACCTAATCAGGTGTCACGCCGTCCCTTTCTCCAGTACATTCAACATGTACTCCAAAGCCTCCAGTTCATCCCTGCCTCTTGTCTGTAATCTGACAACACTACCATATCGAATGGGTAGTAACGCCATTCCAAGCAGGCTTTTGACATCTACACGATGCTCATGCTCAGACTCCATATACGACAAAATAATATCCGAGGAAAAACGCGACGCTTGAGAAGATACCGACATCAAATCATCCCGATGAAAATCAGCGTGTATCATAAATTCATGTACTCTCACAACCTTCAGTTCCTTTCGCTAAGTACTTATTCACCAATATGGTGTGTATCCATTTATATATTAAAATCTTCATGAATTATACCATGTTATGGGAGCTTGACCCATACTTTTTTTGCAAAAAAACAAAAAAAAGAGTCCTGAACCGCAGGACTCTTTCCAGGTTGTTCTTATATACCATTCGGATATACCATGACCTTCAGACTGCCGCTTTTATTGTGTAATGCGCGCTCCATCGCTTGCTGTGTCTCTTCGAGTGAATAACGATCTGTAATCAGGGACATCACGTCATGATGGCCGGAGCTCAGAAATTCAATTCCTGCCGGATAAGTATTGGCATAACGGAATATGCCATAGATATCAACTTCATTGTCCGCAATAAATGGAACATTGAGTGCGATCTCGTCCTGTGCAGGCAGGCCCACAATCGCAAGTTTTCCTCCACGTCGAAGTGAATACAGAGCAGATTGTAGCGCCTTCGGATTCCCCGCTGTTTCCCATGCAGTATCAACACCCACACCATTTGTTAACTCGCGAATCACAGCCAGCGCATCTTCATTCCGCACATTAATGGTATGAGTGGCACCCATGCGGCGAGCTGCTTCCAGCCTAACTTCCTCCAGATCCGTTACTATGATCTTCTCTACACCGAAAGATTTAGCAGCAGCCACAGCCATGAGTCCAACGGGACCCATGCCCATAATCGCCAGGGTTGTACCCGGAGCCAATTTGCTGCGGCGTGCAGCGTGAATACCAACAGAGAATGGCTCGTTCATAGCTGCTTCCTCATAAGACAGATGATCCGGGATCGGGAATACCATATCTTCACGCATCACCATGTATTGTACAAATGCCCCATCCACCGGAGGGGTCGCTAGAAATTGTACATCCGGACACAGGTTATAGCGACCTTCCTTGCATGCCGTGCAGCGTCCGCAAGTCACCCCAGGCTCAATAGCAACCCGATCCCCTGTTTTCAGACGTGATACGTTCGAGCCAACAGCAGCAATGATCCCCGCACACTCATGACCCAGAATGATCGGTTTCTCCACCACAAATCTGCCAATGCGTCCATGTTCAAAATAATGCACATCTGAGCCACACACCCCGACAGCCATAACCTGGATTAACACCTCATCCGAAGCCGGTTGCGGGACAGGTTGTTCCTCAATAATAATGTGTCCTGGCTCTGTCATGACAGCGGCCTTCATGGTCTCGGGCAGTTGATGTTGTCCCATACGGTTCTCCTCCTCATGTATGTCCATGCTGTCTATTGTACATCAAAGAAAACAAGGTATCTTCTTTCTTCATATCACCAATCAATAGATTGTTCGACCTTGTTCATCCGCAATGCCGCTCTTGCGATAGAAGTACGTATTGATCATGTCCCGCCATTCCTTCGCATGTTCGGCCTGGTTGTCCTGTAATGAAGCAACTTTGCTGAAAATGACTGGGGCGATTTTGCCCTCCAGCCCTCTCCATGTCTCGGCTAACGCCTCCGCCTGCTCAACACCTTCAAAGTGTGTATCATAAATATGCTGAATGACCGTTTTACCCGAATGCAGAACATGGGTGTATGGCACGTGATGGAAAAATAAGATCAGCTCATCCGGACAGGTGTCTACGGACTCATAACGATCAGCATTCTCAGGGTGATACTGTGAAGTGTATCCTGTACCACTGTTCACGGTTCGATCTACACCAATGCCATGACAATCGGCAAAGTGATACGTTCCCCATTTGGAATACTCGTATCCATCTACATTCGGCCCGTAATGATGATCCGGATTAACCATCCAACCTAAACCGAGAGGCGCCGTATAATTCTCATAGATTTCTAGTGAAGTCAGAAGCATGCCCGTAACCTGCCGCACAACTTCGTCTTCATGTCCAAATGTGAGTCTCACCCACTCATCGGCAATCTCTTCCGCCGACAGCTCCGGATTCCACGCAAGTCTTCCGTATCCATATAGATTCGCCTGCGCGAGCGGATGTCCTGTCCAACAGGCATCTGCACCAATATTAGATACTGCGGCGAAGCCACTGTATGGTCGTTTATACAGAGAACCGTCCGCAATTCGCTTGATCTCTGAACCTTCGCCTTTGGCGTATGTGTCAAAATCCAATACTTCTTTCCACTGGGGAACCAGATAACAGAGATGACGTTGTTGCCCGGTATACTCCTGTGTAATTTGAAATTCAATCACCTGATTTGTATTTTCCATGGCACCAAACAGCGGGGATACCGCCTCTCTCACCTGAAAGTCCATCGGCCCGTTTTTGATCTGCAAAATGACATTTTCGGCAAAACGCCCGTCCAGCGGCGTAAAGTGGTCATAAGCTGCACGTGCACGGTCAGTGGAACGATCCCGCCAGTCCTGCTTGCAGTTATAGACAAAGCAACGCCAGATAACCAATCCACCGAATGGCCGAAGGGCTTCGGCCAGCATGTTCGCACCATCGGCATGATCACGGTTATACGTGAATGGTCCCGGACGATGCTCGGAGTCTGCCTTGATCAGGTAACCGCCAAAATCCGGAATCGTTGCGTACACCTTGGCCGTTTGAATATTCCACCATTCCCGTACCTGCGCATCCAGCGGATCAGCCGTACGCAATCCACCAATCTCAATTGGACTCGCGTAGTTGGCGCTCAGAAACAATCGAATGCCATACGCTCTGAATTCAGCAGCAACCTTCGCCACATCATTAAGATAACGTTCCGTCAGAAACAGACTCTCACGGCGGTGTACATTGACGTTGTTGATCGATATAGCATTGATTCCCGTGGAAGCGAGCAAACGTGCGTAATCCCGGATGCGTCCCAAGTCCAGCGTGAATTCCCCGTTATCATAGAAAATGGATTCTCCTGCGTACCCACGCTCAATGCTGCCGTCCACGTTATCCCACTGATTAATTATCCGTAGCGCATTGGTTGGTTGCTCTGTAATGAAGCTCCACTTATTCACAGCGTCATCCGCCTCATGTGCACTTCCTTGATCCATTGTCAGCTCTCGAAGCAGATGGAATGCACCATACAGCACACCTTGGGGGGTCTCTGATCCAATGACCAGTACACCCTCTGTCTCGTTCTCACGAATGACATAGCCTTCTCCTTGAACAGTTGAACGCTCTGTCTCACTGAACGACCCAGCCACCAAATCGCTCCCTGTCCAAGTGCCGATTCGTATTGCGGGAGTGGAAGCATGATTGTTCCGTTCACTTTCCTGAGCATCAGACAGATGACTGACCGACGGTTTCACGCCATATAACCTTCCCAGTCCCCGTGAAAGTTCGGTCAGAGCTGTTGTGATCACTCCATGGTTCTCTTCCACCAATATCAGCTTGCTCCACGCAGGAGCCGTCTTTTGGGCAAGTCCATTCGCTCCTGGCAATTTAGAGTGATACCCCAGCCACGCATCATACTGTGGACCTGACAAAGCAGATTGAACGACGGATTGGCTCATTGTACCGCCTCCTTGCTGGCATAGATCTGCCCAAGGTGATTCCCTTTTCCTTCGAGTAGCCATAGAATCGACGTTACACCACGCGGATAGTACTTGCTGCCAACCGCCACACCAGACAGGATCTGGTCACTCCAGCACCAGTAGGATTCCTCCGGATGCAGAAGCCAGTTGACATGAGCCGCGTCTGCTGCCTTGCCTGTCTCATTCCATTCCACACCCAGCAGCTCTCTAGCGATAAACTGGGACAAATAGATTTTGCTCAGCCACGAGTTATTGCTTGTTGAGGACAGTTTCCAGCCCCCATCTTCGAACAGACATGTTCCCGGTACAAGAACCGTCTTCAGATGAGTTTGGAGTGCTTTCAGATAAGGGCCAAAGCGACCATTGACATCCAGTGCTGCTTCACAGCCTGTAAAGTACGGGAACACCAAACCTTCAATCGCCGGAATGATTCGAGAATCATTATTTTCTGCAATAACAGCTGGAATGTAGCCGCCATCAGTCAATTGTGCAGCAATACTGGCAGCGCAGCGATCTGCTTGAATCCCTGCTTGATGGGACAGATCTGCCAACTTCTCAGTTGCGAACAGCTTCTCCAATGCAACATAGACCGCCCAACATTTACCCGCCAGATAGATATTATTGCGAGACTGACCAAGTGACACATCCAGGCTGTCGTAAGTTGTAATCTCCGCTCCACCTTGGGTACGACTGCTATCCAGACCCATCAGACCGTTACGCTGCTCTGCGTCGGGATGGTCACGATTAAGCATGCTTTCGAAGCAATCCTCGATAACAGGCAACATGTTTTTCACAAAAGCTTGATCCTGTGTCTGTTCAATGTATACTGTCGCGCAGCAGAGCCAGTTCACCAGCTCCTCGTGGCTCATCTGTGAGAAACAGTCGTCAATGCCAACCAACTCATATGCCGAGTGTCCAGGGCGTGAGAACACATTGGCAACACCAATATCATGGGTAAAGGTTATTCCGCCCGGATATAACTTCTCTTCCCCCGGGAAACGAACCTGATCCGTATAACTGTATCGTTTCACAAACCACTCCAGCTCATTACGCACCGTCCATGGGTTCAAGGCAAGCTCGAAGTACAACTGATCAGCCGTCAGATCAAGTGTGTTCATCATCCGATACTCCCCTTCGTTCACCACCCAGAGTGGCTCGCCATCGGCATCCAGCAGTTGAGTACTGGCATAATAGCTGTGAATGGAATGAGCAAGCATGAATGATTGATCTTCGGTCAAAGCAGCCGATCCAAGGCGCTGTTCAACCTCTCCACAGGATGCAGTCAACTCACTAAAGCGTTGTAGTGCATACTCTCCTGCTGCCTGAATATTGGAGAAATAGCGCGTATACCAATACGTTGTGTCCATGCCGGTCGTCACAATGCCCCCGCGATAGAAACATACTGCGAATTGATACGTACGTTTCTCTCCAGCCGGCACCTCCATCAGTAGTGCAGCGGTTGAGCCAAGTCCAAATGCCAGATTCTCCCGATGTTTCTCCTGCAACAGTTTCTCCAGCGTAAATCCGCGTGCGGGCCACAGTCCATCATCTGCTGACATAATCGCTGTAAGTCGACCTTGTCCCACACCTGTGATGGAGCCACCTTCCGGTCCTCCAATCAGACGCATCGCAGAGTACGGATCATTGCCCTGATAGCCAAAGTAGGCTTTGCGGGATTGTTGACCTTCCGTATTGTCAATCGTCATCTCAACCAATACGGCAGGTACGAGTGCATCCATTAATTCTTCACGATCCCCATTCGTTGGATCAGGTACTGGACGTACAGGCGAGTAGATACGGAACGTCAGATCTCCAGCAGTCCACGTATCCGTACCTGAGGTAAATTCACGGGTAATATCTTCATCGCGAAAAGCCGTAATAAGAGGTTGTGGAACTTTGGTCGCTGTTGTCGACGCAGTGTCCCCATTCTCCAACTTCTCTACATCATAGCGGCTACTCTCATCCTCGGAAGCTTCATAAAAAGGAAGCGCCTGATAATTGTCGCCATCGCGAGATTGTAATCCAATATATACATTCTGGTCAGCCGGCTTGCCGAGTTCAAGACCCAGCCCGCCTTTGGCTCCTTTGTAACCCAGTGTAAAACTCGCAAAAGCACCAATCGGTGCGTGATGTGCATTATAAAAGATGGATTTGGACGTATTCATGAATCATAACCCCTCTCAGAATGGTTGCATACGTTTTCATTAGCCCCATCCTAACACGTGGTTCCACCTCCGACCATGATCAAATCAATCGGATATTTACCCAAATCAAGCTGATAGACTATAATAGATTAAAGCGGTTACACAAAAACATTCCATTAGATATACGTGCGTAATCAAAATCACATTTTTGAACAACCTCATATGAAGGGGGATCTTCCATGTCTTCAACGTATTTGCCTCCTACTTTGGGAGAAAGTGTCCATGAAGTTTTTTATCCAGATGTACAAACAACGGTCAATCTGTTTGCCATTCATTTACGAAGTGTGGGTATGGACTGGGATTATCCGGCACATGAGCACCCTCAATATGAATTGAATTATGTCACGGAAGGCGAGCAACGCATGATGGTGAATGGTACCCTATACATTCAAAAGGCTGGCGAACTGCTCCTGATTCCTCCGGGAAGCATTCATTCCAGCCAGAGCCATAACGGCAAGGGATTCACGTATTTTTGCATGCATTTTGACATTGATGATCAGTTGTTCCTATCGTTGCTGGCGCGCATCAAACAAGTGCGATTCAGTGCGGATAGTCCGGTTACACAGCAGATTGAGCCGGTTTTGCGCAAATTGATGTCATCTGCGGATGATGAAACAGCAAATACGATGGTACAGCGTATGCAGCTGCAATCTGCGGTATTTGAACTATTTGGCCATCTGTGGGAGGCGGTCTCGAAAGAGGCAGCTCACTGGTTTACCGACGGACACGAGAAGATCGAACTCGCCCACCAGATTCGTAATCGGTTGCAAGGCCTGATGAGTCAGCAATTCAAACAGGGACACGAGTCCAACGGTCACTATGGCATTGATGATATTGCAGCAGAGCTGGGCATCAGTTCTTCTCACTGTAATCGCGTGTTCAAGCAGGTGTTTGGTCAGTCTCCACGTGCTGTATTATCCCAGTTGGTTTTGCATGAAGCGAAGCTTCTTCTGGGCAATCCGAAGCTGTCCGTTCAAAATATTGCCGTCATGCTTGGTTATAAGGATATTGCCCATTTCAGTCGTCAATTCAAGCGCTGGTCCGGCATGTCACCCTCCCGTTACCGACAGGAACAGCCTGCTCTGGAATAGGTCCAGTAGCAGGCTGTTTGTCTTTCTTATTTATTTCAACAAACGCTTAATCAGCTTCAGCTTGTTATCATACGGTGGATACAGAATCGGCAGATTCAATTTGGTGCTTTTTTTCAGTACACTTTTGAGATGAGAGAAGGTTTCGAAGCTGTACTGCCCATGATACGAGCCAACACCAGAATGACCAACACCGCCAAACGGCAGACGTGGATTCGCTACATGCGTGATGGTATCGTTAATGCAGCCGCCTCCAAAAGAAACTTCGCGCAGCACTTTGTCCTGAACCCGGGTGTCGGAAGTGAACAGATACAAGGCGAGTGGTTTCGGCCGCTTTACGATTTCTACAATGGCTTCATCCAGGTTACGATAACTAATGATCGGCAGAATCGGTCCAAAAATCTCATCTTCCATCGTTGCTGCATCCCAGGACTCCGCATCAATCAGTGTAGGTTCAATGAAGCGATCTTCCTCATCCGAAGCTCCCCCATATATCACTTTGGCCTGATCCCGCTCAATCAAAGTCGTCAGACGTTTAAAATGTCCCTTGTTCACGATTCGCCCATAGTCCTTGTTGTGCTGGATATCCGAACCAAAGAAAGACACGATTGCTGCCTTCATCTCTGTAATTAACGGTCCCTTCACGCGCTCATGCACAAGTAAATAATCGGGTGCGATACAGGTCTGTCCTGTATTGAGCAGTTTGCCCCATATAATGCGCTCAGCTGCTACTTTGATATCCGCCTGTTCATCAACGATGACCGGACTTTTGCCTCCCAGTTCTAACGTAACGGGAACGAGATTTTTGGCAGCTGCCTCCATCACAATCTTGCCAACCGGTACACTGCCTGTAAAAAAGATATAGTCGAATGGCGCGTTAATCAGCGCTGTTGTTGTGTCTTTAGCACCGTCAAGTACCTGTACGTATGCCGGTTCGAACACGCTTGCAATCATTTCACGTACAACAGCGGACACCGCAGGTGTATTCTCTGACGCTTTGAGCACGGCTGTGTTACCTGCTGCAATAGCACCTACCAATGGTTCGATTAAGAGTTGAAAAGGATAATTAAACGGTCCGATAATCAGAACCGCCCCGTAGGGTTCGGGTATGATATAACTTTTCGAACCCAGGAGCGCCATTTGCGTTTTCACTTTAACGGGTTTCACCCATTTATTCACTTTACGAATGGTGTGTGTGATGCTGTCCATCATAAATCCGATCTCGGTTGTGTAGGATTCGAACTCACTTTTGCCCAAATCCTGATAGAGAGCTTCTGTCAGTCTGGATTCGTACTTTTGAATGGCCTGCTTCAGTTGGGTCAGACGGGCAATTCGAGCTTCTGCCGATCGTGTTGCCCCGGAACGAAAGAATTGTCGTTGCTGCTCCAAAATCTGTTCAACTTCCTGACTGGTTACTTCCTGTATAGTCGTTGTCATATATACATACTCCTCTATTCATTATTGATCAAGCGTTTAAACTTACGAACCTATAAGACACATGCAAAAGCATGTTTGATCACTATTACTCTACAGACACTCTTCTTCCAAAGCAGCTACCAGTTCCTTCAGCAGTTCCACCGATGCATTCAATGAAGCCGAATAATAACGCTGTGTGCCCTTCTGCTCCACAGATATAAGTCCCTTCTCTAACAACAGCTTGAGATGATGAGATATGGCTGGCCGGGATAGGCTGGATTGTTCGGTAATTTCATTCACTGTCATTCTGCCTTTCTCGGTGAGTGTCAGCAAAATGGATTGACGATGGTTGTCACTTAACACCTGAAATAACGGAATACAGGTTTGAAAAACGCTAATTGCTTTTTGTCCCATGGTTTCACCTCTATACTATTTCTTCTTCATTATTTCTACGTATATTTCTCTGTTTGATGTCTGTTGGTTTAAACATTCGAACCTAATGACTGAATTGTACTCTTTAATCACTTGAACTGCAAGTGAACCACCAACTAAATTTAATATAATGATTATAAAGCGCTTCCATACTACCATACAAGTATGGTAGTATGTCATTGAAGGAGTTGAAGTTGTGGAATATACCCCAAAGTTATCATCCAGAGCCGGTTTGTTGCCTGTTGCGAGCAATATGTCTTCCATGAATAATAAGCAATCTTACTCATCGCGAGATGTCGTTTACTTCACGCTGAAACAACTCATTTTGAGTTTGAAATTGCCTCCAGGAACAGCTATTTCTGAGAAGGAAATTTCGCTGGAGTTCCAGGTAAGCCGGACACCTGTTCGAGAAAGTTTTGTAAGGCTTGCACAGGAAGGTCTGCTGGAAGTGTATCCACAGCGCGGCACATACGTCTCTCTGATTCAGGTCGATCTCGTTGAGGAAGCACGGTTCATGCGTGAACAGCTCGAACGAGCCGTAATCAGGCTCGCCTGCGAGAACTTTCCGAACGAACAGATGGTAGCTCTTGAACAGAACCTTGCGTGGCAACAGGAATGCAGGGTCAAACCGGATGATGAACGAATGTTCCAATTGGATGAGGAATTCCATAGCACTCTTTTTGCAGGCTGCAACAAAAGCAACACCTGGACTGTTATCCAGCAGATGAATGTACATTTGAATCGAAGTCGCATGTTACGCCTGTCCTCGGACCACCAGTGGGATCACCTGATTGAACAGCACCGGTCTATGGTCAAGGCCATTCAGCAGCATGATGCCGACACAGCAGAGCGACTGATGCAGGAACACTTGCATTTAACTGTCACCGATTTGGCTGTCCTGCAGGATACATATCCGTCCTATTTTCAATGACTGAATTTTCTTCCTACTATTCATGATGAGGTGAACGTGATGAGAATGGTTTTTCGCTGGTTCGGCGAAGGCAATGATACGGTAACGCTGGATCATATCCGGCAGATTCCGGGTGTTGAAGGTATTGTGTGGGCACTGCACGATGTTCCTGCTGGCGAGGAATGGCCAATGGACAAAATACTCGCTGTCAAAACAGCAGCAGACAAGGCCGGGTTACATCTGGATGTCGTTGAGAGTGTGAACATCCATGAGGATATCAAGTTGGGCCTGCCATCAAGGGATAAATACATTGCGAACTATATTAAAACAATGGAGAAACTGGCTCAAGTTGGTGTTAAGGTCATCTGTTACAACTTTATGCCGATCTTCGACTGGCTTCGCACGGATATGCACAAGGAAATGGAGGATGGCTCAACTGCCCTCTTCTATGAGCACAGTAAACTTGCAGATATAGAACCTCTAGAACTCGTTCGACGCATTACGGAAAACTCCGCACTCACCATGCCAGGTTGGGAACCGGAACGATTGCAGTATTTAACAGGTCTGTTCGAAGCCTACAAAGATGTAACCGAGGATCATATGTGGGAGCACGCACGTTATTTCCTGCAAGAGATTATGCCTACAGCCGAACGGCTGGGGATTCGAATGGCCATCCATCCAGATGACCCGCCATGGCCAATCTTTGGATTACCAAAGATTATTACAAGTCAGGAGAATGTTCGGAAATATTTGAATCTTTATGATAGCCCTTACAACAGCGTGACACTATGCAGTGGCTCTTTGGGAGCGAATGCTGATAATGACATTATCGGGATGATACACGAGTTCAAGGATCGGATTCCATTTGCCCACATTCGTAATGTCAAAATCTACGATAATGGCGACTTTATCGAAACCTCACATCGCAGTCAGGATGGGAGTGTTGATATTGCAGGGGTTGTTGAGGCTTATCACGATATCGGTTATGAAGGTTATGCAAGACCCGACCACGGTCGTCATCTATGGGGAGAACAGTGCCGACCTGGTTATGGACTCTATGACCGGGCTTTGGGGATCATGTATCTCTGGGGCGTATGGGATTCCCTGCAAAGGAGGGCAAAAGCATGAGTGAACACCAATATGAACGCTCATCTCGTCTTGAAGGCAGAACAGCTGTAATCACCGGAGGTGCTGGAGTATTATGCCGCTCCATGGCGGAAGAACTCGCTCGGCACGGTGCAAGTGTAGCCATCTTGAACCGCACCGTGTCCAAGGGACAGGAAGTTGTATCTGCGATAGAAGCTGCCGGTGGCAAAGCGATTGCCATTGCCTGTGACGTAACCCAGGCCGATAGTGTGCAAGCAGCGGCAGATGCGGTGCTGGAACAGCTCGGACCATGTGATATTCTGATCAATGGTGCGGGTGGCAATAACGCCAGTGCCAACACCACCAATGAAATCTTCAGATTGGAAGATCTGGAAAAGAGCGATGTCACTACATTTTTTGATGTGAGTGTAGAGGGATTTCGTCAGGTGATGGATTTGAATTTTGTCGGTTCTCTCATCCCTACTCAAATCTTTGCAAAACATATGATAGAGCACGATGTTCCCGCTACTGTCATAAACATTTCTTCCATGAGCGCCCCATCGCCCATGACGAAAGTTCCAGCGTACAGCGCTGCAAAGGCAGCCATTAACAACTTCACGCAGTGGCTCGCCGTTCATCTGGCCGAATCCGGTATTCGTGTCAACGCTATTGCACCCGGGTTTTTCCTGACTGAGCAAAACCGTAATCTATTACTGCAACCAGACGGCTCACCTACGGAACGTTCCAGTAAAATTATTGCGCATACACCCATGCGCCGTTTTGGCAAACCGGAAGACCTGCTTGGCACATTGATGTGGCTTGCGGATGAAAGGCAATCCGGCTTTGTCACTGGCACAGTCATTCCGGTAGATGGCGGATTTATGGCCTATTCAGGTGTATAATGATTAACGTGTAAATGAATCAGTTCAACTAATATAGGTATTTAATGAAACCGAAGCTTGGGATACATACCCAGGTTTCGGTTTTTTGCGTTCAAGCATAAGATCCTCCAGCATAGGAAAAGCTTGTTATAATACATGTTCAAAAGCAAACTTTTTAAACAATCTCTTATTACAGCTACGGTGAACTAAAGGAAGGTGATACATATATGATGGAAGAAACATGGGTTGTTGCCGTACGGTCTATTATTGCCTTTCTGACCCTGATCATCTATACAAGGGTGCTGGGCAAACAGCAGATGGGTAACTTGACGTATTTTGATTACATTAACGGCATCACAATCGGTTCCATTGCGGGGACTTTTGCAACCGATCTTTCCTCCAAGGCGTGGATTCATTTTGTGGCCTTGACCATTTTTACAATCATTACGATCATCTTTCAGTATATTACGCTGAAAAATCGCACCATCTCCAAACTAATGGACTCTGATCCCACATTGATCATCCAGAACGGTAAAATTCTTGAACAGAACCTGAGTAAAATGCGAGTCAAATTTGATGAATTGACCATGATGCTGCGGCAAAAGGATGTATTTGATATTACAACGCTGGATTATGCGATTCTGGAGCCGGATGGTAGCCTCTCGGTTGTTTTGAAACCTGAGAATCAGCCGGTAACCGCCAAAGACATGCATATGCACCCGCCCAAGAGCAAGCTGATGACCGAGATTATCATTGATGGCCTGCTGATTAAGCAAAATTTGGAGGAAAGACACAAAGATATTAATTGGCTCAGTGAGCAGCTGAAAAAGCAAAACATCACGATACAGGATATTGCTTTTGCGGCCATATTACCCAATGACAAATTGTATGTTGATCTGTTCAAGGATAAGATCACCGAAAAAATCGACATGGGCGATTATGAGGGGCCTTTCTAAACTCTTTACATCAAGGAGGCGGTTGAATGAAAACGCGTTTCTGGCTGTTATATGTGCTTCCGATCTTCCTCATTCTTGTGTTCGTTGCAATTATGGCTAGCGGAGCCTTTCTCAAAAAGCCCTTTGGTACCGATGATCGCTTGCTTGAATCTGTACAGATGTTGGAGAAACAAGTCGAGGGAAAACAATGGACTGAAGCCAACTCTCAAATCAATTATGCAATGCAAGCTTGGGATAAAGTCGTCAACCGCATTCAGTTCAGTGTGGAGCGTGAATCAATTTATGATATTCTGGGGACCCTTGCTCGAATGAAGGGCGGCGTTGCGGCAGAGGATGATAAGGCGATTATGGAAGAGATTTATTACTTTTATGTGTTATGGGATAATCTTGGAGATTAGGTTCAATATCTTTAATATCAAGCTTGAATATCATTAGTAAGTCCAAAAACAAAAGGCACTATCCTTTTATGAAGAAAGGAAGTGCCTTCTTTGCTTTGATATAACTTTATATCCATTACGCTCTTCGTAATCCCCGAGACCGTGACGATCGCGAAGTGCCTTCTTTGCGGAAAAAGAGACCGAGTGCTCCCTTGGCACACCACAGTGCAAACAAAGCAAACAGCGTGCCCCAGAACAGCGCGGGAAGGAATGTCTGTTGAGCGAGATTCGCTGCATCCCCTGCCCGTGAGGGCTGAGTCCAGGACATAAATCCAACGTATACAGCACTAACAACCGACTCTTCCAGCGTAAGAAACGCCAGTAACAGATAATAGTACTTCACGATCTTGGCACCAAAAATCATAATGACAACGTTCAGTACGATGAACCCGGTCAGCCATAACATGCCGAACTCCCCTCTTACATATAACAGGAGCGACACCAGAGCGACAGCCGTCATAATACCAAGTCCCCACATGTGCAAGCCTTTGCGGTATAAGTAAAACAACAGCAAGGCGAACAGTGATGCACTGATATATCCCGCCAGAGAAACCAGGATCGATCTGCCTGGCGTCAGCATGGAAGAGTAAGTTACACCACTATGATCAGCGTACAATTCAATGCGCAGCACTTTACCGGACAATATCAGTGTCATTAGTGCATGACCGAATTCGTGAATCATCGTATCCAGGTTACGGAACAAGGACGAAAATGGGATGAATCGTGTAAGAAAGACGGAGCCTAGTAGAAAAAGTATCGTTTTGACCCACTTATTCAATCGTGCCATACCTCCTTTACCTTCAAGTAAACAATCAAGTAAACAAGCCTATCCTTTATACTACGCTTTTTTCACTCGATTCGTTTCGGCTTCCGAACTGTAAGGCACAGTGCTCCATCCACCAGCAGAAGCTCCGATTGTGTCCAATGAAAAAAGAAGATAGATCATAGCGGCCCTTTTCGGCCTCTAGCGTAACGAGCAGTCGATTCCGCATCCGACGGAGGGCATAGTGCACGAATTGATCTGCTACCTCACTTTGTATCAGGGTAACATAAGCATAAAGGGAATGATCGACAGGTTCATCAAGCGGACTCACCCCTGCACATGAAAATTCCGTCCTCACGCCCGCACTCTGAAGTATGGACAATGCCTTCACGAGTTCGGCATCAACTTCAACACCGTTCCAAATCTCTGTTTTCTTCGCGGATACTGTATGTTTATCACGTTCCGTCCAGTGCATCAGCTCCAGCTTACGCCGTCTCCACAGATGGGCAGGCTGTTCACTTAACAGCACTTCATGTTCCTCATTTAAATTCATGCAATGCGTCCTCCTGTTCTCCTTGATCCGGTCACCTTATTAAACAAAGAGAGAGCACATCACTGTGCTCTCTGCTTTGCAAAAAGGCAAAGGAATGGCGATCCATTCCTCAGCATGTTGTATTATTGTACCTTTTTCGGTGACAGGCATCAAACTGATTTTTAATTATTCGTTTAGTGCCAGTTTCAGAGCCTCCAGATTCTGTCTCATCACGCTAATGTAGTCCATTCCCGCCGCAATTTCTTCCTCGGTGAGTCCCTCAATCGGATTCAATACAGCCGTCTTGGCCCCCACTTCACTTGCGATTGTCTCAGACACTTTGGATGAAACCAGTGTTTCGAAGAAAATCGTTTTCACCTGATGCTCTTTTGCAAAATCAATGACAGATGCCATCTGCGCTGCTGAAGGTTCTTGCTCAGGAGACAATCCTGCGATGGGCACCTGTTGCAATCCATATTCCTTGGCAAGATAACCAAATGCAGCGTGTTGTGTGATGAAATCCTTACGTTTGCTATCCGTCACAGCCGCCTTGAAGTCCTGATCCAGTGACTCCAGTTGAGCAATGTAGGCATCTGCATTCTGCTTGAACTGTTCGGCATGTTCCGGGGCAGCCTGCGCCAAACCTGCTTCAATATTGCGCACTTCTTTTACAGCCAATGCAGGTGACAGCCATACGTGGGGGTCGAGTCCACCGTGATCGTGATCATGTCCTGCTTCTGCTTCTGCTTCTGCTTCTGCTTCTGCTTCTGCCTCTGCGTCATGATCATGGTCGTGTTCTTCAGCAGTTGCTTCATCCGCATGATCGTGATCATGTGCTTCTGTAGTCGCTTCATTCGCATGCTCATGATCGTGGTCATGTTCTGTTGTCTCTGAATCTTCTTGATGGTGATCATGCTCTCCACCTTCAAGCAGGTTGATGCCCTTGCTTGCTTCCACCTGAATGAGCGAAGCGTTGCTTAGACTTCCGGTGACCTGATCAATCCATGATTCCATGCCCGCACCGTTGTACACAAGCACATCCGCTTTTTCAATGCTGGCAATATCTTGTGGTGTGGGCTCCCAATCGTGGGGCTCCATTCCTGCTGGAACGATTGTATGCACATCGGCCAGATCACCTGCCACATTTTTGGTGAACTCATACATCGGGTAGAAGCTGACCTGCACGTTTAATTTTGCTACTTCACTCTCTACGGGTACCGTATTACCGGCACCCGTAGAACTTGTATTTGCATCAGAAGCGGATTTTTGTCCGCAGCCTGCGACGATAAGTGTGAGACTGAACAACAATCCGAGCGTAGCTTTTTTACTGAATTTCATGTGATGTATTCCTCCTAGAATGGTTGACCAGAATGACGTGCTGTGATTTCGTTTCTTTGCGATGACGCTTGCGGTTATATCGTGCAATCAGCTTTTGCGCTGATATTCCAGTCAATAGGATGACCAACAGGATGAGTGCAATTGTTCCTCCCGGTGGTGTATTTAGATGGTAAGATGTTGTGAGCCCGCTAAAAATACCGATTAATCCTGTAATTACCGCAACAATGATGGCTGCTGTAAAACTGCGAGACACTCTCAGTGCCAAAGCAGCAGGTAATACAATGAGAGCAGACACCAGCAACACACCGACGATCGGCATGGCTGAAGCTACAGTCATTCCTGTCAGAATGGCAAATGCAAACGATAACCCTCTTACCTGAACGCCTCCAATGGAAGCAGTCTCTTCATCAAACGTAAAGTTATACAACGGTCTCCGGAGCAGGATGAAAAAAAGTAAACCAATGACACACACACCTGCCATCATCCACAACTGCATATCGCTAACCGCGACAATAGATCCAAATAAGTATGAGCTGAAGGTCTTGGACAGATTGGTTTTGAGACTCATCAAAACCACAGCAAGAGCCAGTCCCGAAGTCATGATGATCGCCACAGGTACCTCGCTGTAGGTTCGGTAACTTCGCCGCAGTTGTTCAACCAGTAATGCACCGATAATTGCAATCGCGAACCCGCAGATCACCGGGTTAAGATTCATGACTGAACCGAGCGCCACCCCTGCGAGTGAGACATGGGATAACGTGTCTGCCATAAGGACCTGCCGCCTGAGCATCAGATAAACCCCGAGAATTGGAGCGATGACTCCAATCAGTCCACCTGCCCAGAAGGCACGTTGCATGAATTCGTACTCAAACACTGCCATTCCTCACTTTCTTGCCGCTCCAAAGTAATCGTTCGATCCAATCGATTCCCCATCTCTTCCAGTCCATGAGTAACCATAATAATCGTTATCCCATGAGCATCAACATAGTGGCGCATCAGATTGTAAAATCCTTCACGGTTGTGGTGGTCCATTCCCGTTGTTGGCTCATCCAGTACCAGAACCTGCGGTTGCCCAGCCATAGCTCTGGCAATACAGATCCGTTGCTTCTGTCCGCCAGACAGCTCACCGACGCGTGTATTCCGATATTCCCACATACCAACTTCCCGCAGACTGCGTTCAACGACGGCATCCTGCTCTGCTGTGAATCTGCGGAATAATCCCAGCCTGGTGTAACACCCGGACCGGACCAGTTCATTCACCGTACTGGGAAATCCACTATTGAACGATGCAACCTGCTGGGGCACATAACCGATATTGGACTTGTTCCCACGTTTCAACTGCGGATTCATATGTATCGTGCCGCTCCAGGGCTTCAATAGCCCTAGCAGCAGCTTTAACAGGGTCGTTTTGGCAGAACCATTGGGACCTGTGATGCCTATGAACTCTCCCACATGGATATCCAGCGACAGTTGATCAATGACCGGCTCTTTGCCATATCCAAATACAACATCACGCATGGAGGATAGTATCATGCCATTCCCTCTTTTCGTAAATATTACGATTTAAAAATAACAAAAAAATTTTATCTGGTTTCCCGGTGGATCGTCATTTTCTTCAAACGTGGGGAGTACTTCTTCATCTCAAGTCTCTCTGGATGGTTACGTTTGTTCTTGGTTGTTGTATAGTTGCGGTCCCCGCACTCGGTGCAGGCTAAAGTTACAATGACTCTCATGGTTGTTGCCTCCTCTTATTTAATCGTAATTATTACTATTTAATGATATTAGTCTATAGCTTTTCTTTTGTCAACTCCATATCTGTTACAGTAAAATTTTGTATGCATAATATAATTTCATATGATATACTGCTTTGGTATCATTATACTTTACCTACGGAGGAACTAGATGAAGATCAAAAAATCAACTTTTATTGGGTCATTGGTAGCATGCAGTTTGGCTTTCGGTGCCCTGGGTGTAGCAGCTTCAAACGGAATTCAAGATATTGAAGCAGCACTCGACAGCAACATTAGCTTTAAAGTAAACGGTCTGTCTTGGACACCCAAGAATGAAGCTGGGGACAAACTGAATGCACTGGTATATGACGGTGATGTATACTTGCCTGTAAGTACCACAGCAGAAGCACTCGGAGCCAACGTATCTCTGAATGTTAGCAACAAAGTTGTAAGTATCACGAATTCAGGTAGCGGTAAGTCAAGCAGTTCGAGTAGTAATAACAGCAGTACAGGTACCAAAGGTTCTGAAGATTCAAGTAAACCAAGTAGTTCAAGTAACTCAAGTACTTCTAATTCAGGCTCAATCAAGATGACTGGAACTGACGCTCAGATGATAGTCAAATTGCAGAAAGAATCTTTAACACTGATCAAAATGTATGGTAAAGCACTTAAAACAGGTAGCACTAGTGAATTTGATAAATACATAGATGCTAAAGTTATTGAAAATCCTGAGATCGACATTTTTGATCTGGGTAAGCAATCCCAGAAAGATAAATTTAAGACTACAGTCAAAGGTATCATTGCAGCAAATGATAAAAAAACGCTGACTAAATATGCAGATCAGTTGATTAATGTGAAATCAGCTGATTTTAAAGTGATTGCAATGAATGATAAAACCAAAACAAGACACAGTTACAAAGCCATTTATTATCCACAAGGATGGACGGGTTCCTATGGAGTGTACCTTACCTTTGTGTTTAGTCCGCAAAAAAGTGGTAACGGTGATTTTTATCTTGGCGATTTGTACTTTAGCTAAAGTCCTTAATGCAATATAATCATTGATCTTCAGGGGCACTATTGCACTTGAAGATCTTTTCTTTTCACTTCAACTCCACGCCGGAAATGGATCTTTCAGTTCACGCCAGTTCATACGCATCTCCTCCTCCGTAAGAAGAGTCTCATCCAATGTACGTTCAATCTCAGCCCGGTCCATGTCAATGCCGATAAAGACCAATTTCGTCACCCGATCGCCCCACTCATCATCCCAGTCCGGTATGCTTGGCAGCGTGTCGCCAAAATGAAGTTGCCTTTCCTCCTAACTCATCGCACCTACCCATATTCCTGCTGGCGCAAGCTGCTTCGATGTACCTGCATGACTGAAAGAGATTGCCATATGGTTTCTTGTCGCCAGCCACATCAGGCCTTTGCATGATTGAGAAGTGTCGTTTTGCCTGCACCTAAATATCCACTAAGTACGATTACTGGAACCCGCTGTTGAACCTGTTGATCTGACATTTCTGCTTCCTCCACTCTGTTTAAGTTGGAACTTTAATCGTAAAAATGTTGATTAGAACATAGGAATGATGTATGTTGCTGCACGTACAAGCATATATTTTAGCAAAGTCCTAGTTGTGGAGGTCTGTTTCATGAAAATGGCAGCCAATCTGAAGCTCCTGTCCTTCCTGATCCCTTGTGCATTTCTTGTTCCCGTGTTGATCACAATGGCTCCAGACTTGAAGGAAGCATGGAACAGTGAAGCTTTGCAAAATATGAAAACCGTATTCATAGGTATTTTCCTTGAAGCCGCACCTTTTCTGCTCATGGGTGTGCTATTATCCTCGCTCATGCAATGGTTTGTATCCGAAGAAATGGTCCGCAGACTCACGCCCAAGAATCCGATCGGCGGTGTGCTGGTTGCAGGGTTGCTAGGTATTATTTTCCCCATCTGTGAATGTGGCATGATCCCGGTAGTGAGAAGGTTGATGCACAAAGGCATGCCTGCCTATATCGCAGTGACGTTCATCTTGAGTGGTCCCGTAGTCAATCCCATCGTATTTACGGCAACCTTACTTGCCTTTCCCTCCCATCCCGAGATTACCATTGCCCGTATGGGACTGGCCTTTGCTGTAGCAGCTTCCATAGGGATGCTTGTGTATGTGTTTGTTCGTCGAAATCCTCTTCGGATGCCAAAAGTCGTAGCGACAGAGGTTAAGACACATCCTGGTTTTAAAATGGCGCAACCTCACGCGCACGCAAATGCACATGATCATAACCATGTAAAAAACTGGCGCAGCTTCTTCATTCACGCCGGAGACGAATTTGTCGATATGAGCAAATATCTGGTGATCGGTGCCCTGATTACAGCCTGCATCCAAACATTCATTAGCCGCAGCGATCTGATCTCTCTTGGTAATGGTCCTGTTGCCTCCTATGTGTTCATGATGGGATTTGCTTATGTACTGTCTCTCTGCTCCACTTCTGATGCTTTTGTGGCTTCTGCGTTCTCACATACGTTTGCACTGGGGCCGCTGGTATCCTTCCTTGTTCTTGGTCCAATGCTGGATTTCAAAAGCACGCTCATGTTGCTCTCAACCTTCCGTACTCGGTTTGTTATAGGTTTAAGTCTAGCGATTATCACACTCGTCTTCGCCGGCTCGTGGTTGATTAACCTGCTGGTATAAAGGTTGAGCCCAATACTTCATGACCTGAATGGTTAATCCCATGAACTTGCATTCTGACTATGAATAGAAATGAGGTGATGATATATGAACCACACTATCTATACGATGACCAAGCCTCCTGTTCCAAGGTCACACGTCATCCAATGGCATAACCTGATCCGTGCAGGCTGGATCGGCGGGGTGGCAGTGTACATTATTCAGTTGAATTCAAGTGATTCGCTTCATTATTATTTGGCTCCTACCATGCAAAAACTGCTATTATGCTGTCCTGTTCCCTTATTGTTTATTGCCGTTATCATGGCATGGCACGGACTGTTCGGCAGAAACGAGGTTCATTGCGACTGTGAACATCCACCACCCTCGGGGTTCCTTCGTAGCTTAATGGTATATGGTCTGATTGCTATCCCCTTGTTGCTGGGGTTTCTGTTACCTGATCGGGCTCTCGGCAGTTCCATGGCCAGTCAGAAAGGCATGTCTCTCACCTATGCCCCTCCCGAGATTCGTCGAAAAGAGCCTTTACCTGATCCGGCAACGCAATTGAAAGTACAAGATCTCACGCAAAAACCAACGGCTGTTCAGGCTGCTTCGGCTACCAAAGTACAATTCATTCCCCCAGACGAGTATAGCCGCGAATTCGCTGAACTGGCGGAGAAGTTGTATGCAGAACAGGTCATCCGAGTCTATCCCGAGATCTTCTCTGAAACCCTCGGCACGATTGATATGTTCCAGCGACAATTTGCAGGCAAAGATATCTCCTTAACCGGGTTCGTTTATCGGGACAAAAGCATGGATCATGAATCACATTTTGCGCTGGGTCGATTTCTCGTCATGTGTTGCCCCGCAGATGCTGCTCCCTTTGGCGTGATGATTCACATCCCCGAAGCGGATAGCTTCCCTACAGACAGCTGGGTGCAAATCGATGGCAGCATCGGTTCTGCACAGGTGAACGGTAAGGATACGATTGAAATTCGCGCCACAAAGGTGACACCTGTAGCCGAGCCATCCACGCCTTATATTTACACCAATGCGGACTCGGTGATGGCTTATGAGAAGCTTAGTAACAATTAAGGAGAACCGATAGACTATAAGAAACCTAAATTAATGAATATAAAAAACACACTATACATTTCATAGTGTGTTTTTTAGTCTTTATTTGGTGAAGCTTCCCAGCCACTCACTCCAAGCTTGATTGTTGGATGGCTTGCCGGAATCATTTAATTTCATATAATCCAGTAGCTGATCCAGATTATTCGAATGATTAAGTCGATATTCTTGTATGAATTGCACCATAGCTCTATATACAATAAGATCAAGCGGAGAATAAGTAGGCGTGTCATTGGAGCTTCCATCTCCATTACCATTCCCACCATCATTAACCGGCTCTTCTGGAGGTACCTGAGTTACAGAATCCTCCTTTGTAAACGTGCCTGTGTCTCCAATATAGGTAGGATAACTAATAGCGATTTCTCCTGTTAAACTGTTTCCGACTCGACCAATGTTTGGTTTTTCGAGAGTTGTGATTACACCTTGGTTGTTCACAATTCCTTTAAGGGCGGGAATAGTTATTTTAGTAGGAAAGCTGATCGGCACAAATATCGGTTTGTACTCAATACTTTTTCCAGTGCTGTTATCTACAAAAATAGGCTTAACCGATTGATACGTAGTTGTAATTTCCAATTCTTTAACTGCTGATGTGTAAGCCGCAAATGCATTGGGGTATTCGGGAGTAGTAATAACATTGGGCCAAATTGTTCTATATGGATATGTATTTAACTGTATCTTGCCATACTTATCCGCATGCACACCATATACATAGTAGATCCCAGCACTCTGAAAAGTACCAAGATCATTTTTATTTTCCCCTGGAGGATTTGAAGTTTTTACTGTTGAAGGAACAATAACCGAATTAATTGTTGCAACTTTTTCTATTGTACTTGTTGAAGCATTAATTAGGGCTCCTGCACCGAAATATTCATTCCATTTTTTCACCAAATAAATCTGCGCATCAGAGGACCATTGTAGACTGTACTTTCTATTTGTCCCCCATAAGTTATTGTATCCCTGAATGGAAGACGTAATTTCAGATTTAGTAGTTGCGTCTGCATCTCGCCACGCTTGTTGTCCAAAGTGATGCACCTGTTCCATAATATTTGGATCAATATTCGTTGCATTCTCCGTTGCTGCTAAGAGTGCCGTTCCACCCCATTGCATTATTGCTCCCGCTTCCAGTTCACCAGAAGCAAAGTCTGAATTAGCTGCCTCTGCGTGAAATTGAACTGTCGCTACAAACAATAAAATGAAAACGTTCAACACAATAAATGTTCTTCTAATTAATGTTTTCTGAAAATTCCTAAACAACTTGAATTCCTCCTAAAGTATGTACTTGCCTAAAAACTACATTAACCTGATTCCTACCTACCCTCCTCAAAAGGAAAAATATAACTTTAATATTATCTCAAATATTGAAGTAAGAGTAAACATAATTTCACAAAATATAAGGTCTCCATCACTAATTTTCGTATATAAAAAAGCCCCAAAGCGATGGATTACATCGCTTTGGGGCTTTCATGTTCAGTCAGATACGAGATTACATCTCGTCTTCTCTGATTGTATTATTCCGTTACGATATCATGAACCAATACAGGAGCATCGGCATTATCCGCAATTGTAATGTTTTCTTTGATCTTCGCGATGACGTCTGCTACGTCTTCACGATTGGCATGGATCGTTACGAGGGACTCACCAGCTTTGACTGGGTCACCCACTTTTTTGTTCAGCATCAGACCAACAGCGAGATCGATCTCGGACTCTTTTGTTGCACGGCCTGCGCCGAGCAGCATTGCTGCAGTTCCGATTTCGTCAGCGACGATTCCGGCAACATAGCCGTCTTTGTCTGCTGGGACTTCAACCAGATATTGTGCTTGTGGCAAACGATCTGGATGATCCACAACCGAAGCGTCTCCGCCTTGGTTTGCCAAGAAATCTTTGAATTTCTCCAGTGCTTTACCGTTCTGGATCACTTCTTTCAATTTCTCCTCAGCATGCTCCAAGGAATCTGCCTTGCCAGCAAGGAACACCATCTGACGTCCAAGTGCCAGACACAGTTCTTCCAGATCTTTTGGACCTTTACCTTGCAGGGTGAGGATGGCTTCTTTCACTTCAAGCGCGTTACCAATGGCCAGACCCAGTGGTTGGGACATATCGGAGATAACAGCCATCGTTTTACGGCCAACATTGTTACCGATGCTTACCATGGCATGTGCCAATTCTTTAGCATCTTCCGTTGTTTTCATGAATGCACCAGCACCCGTTTTAACATCCAAAACGATTGCATCTGCACCTGCTGCAATTTTCTTGCTCATGATGGAACTGGCGATCAGTGGAATGGAGTTAACGGTAGCTGTTACGTCACGCAGTGCATAGAGCTTTTTGTCTGCAGGCGTTAAGTTACCACTCTGTCCGATAACTGCAACCTTATGTTCGTTTACGAGACGAATGAACTCTTCTTTTTCAAGCTCTACGTGGAAACCAGCAACGGATTCCAGCTTGTCTGTTGTACCACCCGTGTGACCAAGTCCACGTCCGGACATTTTGGCAACAGGTACATCAAGCGCAGCAACAAGCGGAGCAAGTACCAGTGTTGTTGTATCGCCCACTCCTCCTGTGGAGTGCTTGTCTACTTTGATGCCTTCGATAGCGGACAGGTCGATCGTTTCACCGGAATTCACCATCGACATTGTCAGATCGGCGCGTTCCTTGTCTGTCATATCTTTGAAGAATACCGCCATCGCCCAAGCGCTGACTTGATAGTCTGGGATCTCTCCTTGTGTGTAACCTTGAACAACAAAATCAATCTCAGCTGTTGTCAGTTCTTTTCCGTCGCGTTTCTTAGCAATAATGTCTACCATTCTCATGATGATCTCTCCTCGGGTAAATGATTTGTATAGAACACTTTGTACTGGGACCGTTCCGGCTCCGGATCGATTCCTCCGAACGCTAACGCTTCTTCGGAATCGATTCCGGGTCCTTCACTCTGTGCTTAAAACAAAAGTTTCGATTAAACTCAAATGATTATGAATATAAAATACAACAATTACAGTGTGATTGCTGTGTCCAGGGCAACTACCATCATGTCGTTGAACGTTTTTTGACGTTCTTCGGCAGATGTTTCTTCGCCTGTCAGCAAGTGGTCACTTACCGTCAGGATGGTCAGTGCGTTAACACCAAACTTGGCAGCAATAGTGTACAATGCTGTTGTTTCCATCTCTACGCCGAGTACGCCATGTTTCATCAACTTCTCGGTTACGGAACGGTCATCGCGGTAGAAAGAATCGGAGCTGAATACGTTACCAACGTGAATCTTCATACCTTTAGCTGTTGCACGGTCATATGCTTCTTTCAGCAGGGAGAACGTAGCGATTGGTGAGAAGTCATATCCACCGAATACGTGTTTGTTCATGCTGGAATCTGTACATGCTGCTTGTGCAAGGATGACGTCACGTACACGTACATGCTCCTGCATACCGCCACAAGTACCCACACGAATCAGGTTTTTTACGCCATATTCGCTGATCAATTCGTTAGCATAGATTGCAAAGGACGGAATACCCATCCCTGAACCTTGCACCGAAATCCGGTGTCCTTGATATGTACCTGTGTAACCGAGCATTCCACGAACTTCGTTGTAACATACAACATCTTCGAGGTACGTATCTGCGATATATTTCGCGCGCAAAGGGTCACCTGGCAAAAGGATCGTTTCTGCAATATCTCCGGGTTTTGCTCCAATATGTGTACTCATGAATGAATCTCCTCCAGTTATACAATTAGTCTATTATGATGGCAGGACCGGAGCAGCCAAGCTACTCCGACCTCCCCTATCCAGTTTTGAAAAACTTATTTCAAATCTTTCAGGAAGCTGGTGCCGTATTCCGGCATTTTCACTCCAAAGTTCTCGGCGACGGTTGCGCCAAGGTCAGCAAATGTGCTGCGCAAATCAAGCTTTTTGCCCTCGCTGAAGCGCGGAGAGTAAGCAAGCAGTGGTACATATTCACGTGTATGGTCTGTACCACGGTATGTTGGATCGTTACCATGGTCAGCTGTGATCAGCAGCAGATCATCATTGGTCATTTTGGCAAAAATCTCTGGCAGCCGTGCATCATAGTCTTCAAGTGCCTGAGCATAACCTTGCGGATCACGACGGTGACCGTACAGGGCATCAAAATCAACCAGGTTCAGGAAGCTGAGTCCAGTGAACTCTTCATCCATCGTTTCGGACAACTTGTCCATGCCATCCATGTTAGAGACGGTACGAACAGCCTTGGTCACACCTTCGCCATCATAGATATCTGCGATTTTACCCAAAGCAATCACATCAAATCCGCTATCTTGCAGTTCATTCATAACAGTACGACCAAAAGGTTTAAGCGCATAGTCATGACGATTCGCAGTACGTTTCCAGTTACCCGCTTCTCCTACAAATGGACGTGCAATAATGCGGCCGAGCATATACGGATCTTCAAGTGTAATTTCACGGCAGAACTCACAGATCTCATACAGTTCTTTCAGTGGAACAACGTCCTCATGTGCTGCAATTTGCAGAACCGAATCCGCGGATGTGTAAACGATGAGCGCGCCAGTTTCAACATGTTCTGCACCCAGCTCATCCAGAATTTCCGTGCCGCTGGCCGGTTTGTTACCGATTACTTTGCGGCCCGTTTTCTCTTCAATGCGTTGAATCAACTCATCGGGAAAACCATTCTCGAACACACGGAAAGGTGTATCAATGTAAAGACCCATCAGCTCCCAGTGACCTGTCATTGTGTCTTTACCTCTGGATGCTTCCTGCATCTTGGTGTAATACGCTTTAGGTGCATCCGCTGCAGGGACACCCTCGATTTCTTTGATGTTGGACAGTCCGAGACTGGCCATGTGAGGCATTTTCAGACCTCCGCGTTCACGTGCAATGTGACCAAAGGTATCTACATCAAAATCATCAAATTCTGCTGCATCCGGCGCTTCGCCGATCCCTACAGAATCCATAACGATTAGATGTACTCTTTTGAATGTTGACATAACCTAAGCACTCCTTCCAATAATCCGGTTTACAAGAACAGTCCAGTAATGATCGCTGACAGCACGCTGACAAGCGAAGCACCGTAAAGCAGTTTCAGACCGAAGCGGGCGACCACATTACCTTGCTTCTCATGGAGCCCCTTCACCGCACCAGCAATGATACCGATGGAGGAGAAGTTGGCGAACGACACGAGGAAGACAGATACGATACCCGTTGTTCTGGCAGACATTGCAGTCTCCTTCAAATTAAGCATAGCTACGAATTCGTTGGATACCATTTTGGTTGCCATAATACTTCCTGCCTGAATCGCTTCTTTCCATGGAACACCCATGATGAAGGCAAATGGTGCAAACACATAACCAAGTAGCTCCTGGAACGAAATTCCAAGCACCGCGCTGAAAATTCCGTTAACAAGTGCAATCAAGGCAACAAAACCGATTAACATCGCAGCTACGATGATAGCAACTTTGAATCCATCCAGGATGTATTCGCCGAGCATTTCGAAGAAGGACTGTTTCTCCTCTTCCTGTACTTCCAATATATCTTCTTCCTCTGTAACCTCATAAGGATTCACAATCGAAGCAATGATAAAACCGCCAAACAGGTTCAGTACAAGAGCTGTCACCACATATTTCGGCTCGATCATGGTCATATAAGCACCAACAATCGACATCGATACCGTGGACATCGCCGAAGCACACAAGGTGTACAGCCGATGTTTTGGCAACAACCCAATTTGTTTTTTCACAGAAATGAACACTTCAGATTGCCCCAATACAGCCGAAGCAACCGCGTTATATGATTCCAGTCTGCCCATTCCGTTGATTTTGCTTAATACCAGACCAATATATTTTATAACAAAAGGCAAGATTCGGATATACTGCAATATACCGATAAGGGCGGAGATGACAACAATCGGCATCAATACGCTGAGGAAGAACGGTGCCCCCCCGCTTTCGGCACCTACAGTAGTCAACCCCCCAAATACAAATGCGATACCTTCATTCGCATAGTCGAGTAAACTTTTAAATACGGTCGCGAAACCGCCAATTAAAAAAGTACCCACTCCTGTATTCAACAGAGCATAAGCTAGTATAACTTGCAAAACAATCATGATAGCCAGCGGCCGGTAACGTATCTGCTTTTTGCCGTTGCTTGCGATATAAGCCAGTCCAAAAACAACGAGTAAGCCGATAATGGCAATTAGAAATTTCATTTGATTTCTCCTTTGAAGGTAGTTAAGCCGGATGTGAAAATTCAGCTCAAAGGGCTCTTAAGCATTCTTATCAGTAATCTTTCAGAAAACTTATGAAGCGCTTACAATAAGTTCAGTTAATTAAAATATAAGTGTAAGTTGTATTCCCTGTACCTGAGTCGAACGCCCAAGTACAGAGAATATAACATTACTATTATTTATTAAGCTTTTTCTTGATAAGATGCTTTTGCTTAATAAGAAGATGTAGACTGACCACCCTGCATGATCTTCACGCCAGAGCTTGCACCGATACGAGTCGCACCCGCTTCGATCATTTTCTGCATATCTTCCAGGCTGCGTACGCCACCGGAAGCTTTAACGCCAACATCAGGACCTACAGTACGACGCATCAAAGCGATATCTTCTGGCGTTGCTCCACCTGTGGAGAAACCTGTAGAAGTTTTAACAAAATCAGCTCCAGCTCGCACAGCTGCCTGACAAGCACGTACTTTCTCTTCATCCGTCAACAGACAAGCTTCAATAATAACTTTCACCAAAGCTTTACCCGCAGCCGCTTCAACGACAACACGAATATCTTGTTCAACGTAATCATCTTTGCCATCTTTCAAAGCACTGATGTTGATGACCGTATCGACTTCAGTTGCACCTTTAGCAATCGCATCTTTCGTTTCGAAAGCTTTTGTCTCCGATGTAGATGCTCCCAGAGGGAAACCAATAACGGTGCAGATATCTACGCCAGTACCCTGCAACTGCTCAGCAGCATAAGCAACCCAGCCTGGATTAACACATACGGAAGCAAACTGGTATTGCTTCGCTTCTTCGGTTAACTTGGCCATTTCACTTTGCGTTGCGTCCGCACGAAGCAACGTATGGTCGATCATTTTCGCTAATTGTGGTGTAGTCAATTGAATCTCTCCCTTATCTGAACTAGTTATTTTCTATACACTTACACTAACATGAACATATGTAAAAATCAACTTGAACTTTTGTTCACAGTTACACTTACATTTCTTCTTCGTTATATTTTCTTCCTAAAAAAGCAAAACATCCGCCCTTTTTGCATGGCAGATGTTGTCATCCATATCCATTTGAAATTAAAATCGAAGTAATGCCTGCGCTGTGTACTGATCCGTGACCAGAATATTAGCGTAATGACCTTTGAGCGCGGCGTGAATGGCTTCAATTTTGCGTTGTCCTCCGGCGACAAGGATTGATTTTTCCTTATTTCTCAACTCGGCTAGATCAATTCCAACGGTTCTGCTGTTAATCTCTTCACTGATCAACTGACCTTCCGCGTCGAAAAAGCGTGAACAAATGTCACCTGCACCGGAGTTCATCAGCAATTGTTGCTCTTCTTCATTGAAGTAACCTAGCCTGAACAATAATGCATCTTCTTTCACAGTACCCACGGTAAACAAAGCAATGTTGGCCTGTCTGCCAAGTTCCACGATTCTGCCGATATGTCGATCCGCTTCTACCATGTTTTTTACTTCAATGTTGTCGAAAATAACAGGCAGCGGCAGATACCTTGGTACCGTATGGAATGCCTCAGCGAACAAATGAACAATCTCAGCGGCATACGTATTGACATGGGAGTGGCTTACGCCCCCCTTCAATTGCACGACTTCGACACCTTTAACCTGCTTGGGACGAAGCTGGCGTGCTACAGCATGCATGGTTGTTCCCCAAGTCACCCCGATAATATCTGCATCCTGAACCGTCTCTTGAAGATAATCCGCTGCTCGTTTACTGATATGCTTCTGTATTTCCTCATCACTCTTCAACGGGGTAAAACACACAAGTGCCGTATCCAGATCATATTTTGACTTAAGTTCTCCGGCAATGATGTCGATATCCTCCAGCGGGTCCATAATTTCAATCCGGACGTATCCGCGATCTTTCGCGTACTGAAGTAACCTTGATACGGTTGGACGCGACACGCCCAGCCTTGCGGCAATATCCTGCTGGCTATAATCGGACTGATAATACAATTTCGCTGCTTCAATGCTTAATCGTTGCTTCTCCAGGTCCATTCCCATGTGCGCTCATCTCACTCATCCTATTGTCTTTGGAAAATAAATACTCGTCCTATATATTATACATGGATTGAGTATCCGGTCACCATATAGCATCCAATTCAGTATCATGATCGATCCATTCATATCCCTTTCTGACGTATAAAACTGGGGAAACGATGCATACTACTGCGGTCGCTTCATCATTGCCAAGATCGCTTCACCCCATTAATCGCACAGAGAGGAAGAACTACATGTCTACCTTATTGTATATTACTGCCCATCCTCATGATCATGAAACCTCCTTCAGCATGGCTACAGGAAAAGCATTTATTGATGCGTATCGTGAAAGTCACCCTTCTGATGAGGTTGTTCACCTCGATCTGTATCGTTCGGATATTCCGCATATCGATGCGGATGTCTTCAGTGGTTGGGGCAAACTGCAATCGGGTAGTGATCTGACTGCCGAAGAGCAGACCAAAGTAAGCCGTTTGAATGAACTTTCGGATCAATTTGCCTCAGCAGATAAATATGTTTTTGTAACCCCGATGTGGAACTTCTCGTTCCCCCCTATTCTGTCGTTACTTAAGCATTATCATGTCATTCCTCGGTGTGCCGAAGCTTGATGGCATTTTTGTTGAGGGGCACAATCAATATAAAGACCGTGCAGATGAGATCAAGCAACAAGCTATAGAGCAAGCACGCACTTTCGCAAAACAATTTTAAATAGGTTGTTCAAAAAGTAGTATAACACTCAAAACATAAACAAAACCCGCGTGCGACCTAGGGGATAATCCCAGGAAACACGCGGGTTTTCAATGTATAATCAACCTAGAGCTTACTGATGTCCAGCGCTGGCACGGCTCATGGTTTCAAGTTTACGTGTGATCGCATGACGGTCTACTTTCAATCCCCAGATCATTTCAATAATCTGCTCTTTCTCCTCAGGACTGTCGGCATGCTTCAATTGCATTAACAGATCATGCATTTGTTCATTAATGCCTTCAAATTGAATCCATAAATCCTGTCTTACCTCTTTGGAATCCAGATGATGATTCGCATCGACTTCTTCCTTCAATGCTTGCAGAATAGCATCTTTCCACTCGTTATCACCTAGCTGTTTCGCAATGTTCAGGAGATCCAGATAATCGTCAACAAGAAGTGAGTTCAATTCAGCATGTGTTTTCATCGTTTATTGCATCCCCTTTTCGTCTATTTACCAAGTATTATACTCGGTATTTCAGGATATGCAATAGCTGTCGGAAAAAGTTGATTTATGTAGCCTGTCCCTTCAACCTGTGAACAAGCAAATTACACAAGACAAAACCGATCAAAACGTACACACCGATCATCCCCACAATGCCTATCCATCCAAGATGACTGTAAAGCAGTCCACCTCCTGTTCCACTTACGCTTGAACCAAGATAGTAGAAAAATAAATACAAAGCATTGGCTTGGGATTTGTGCTGATTAGCCACGAGTCCAACCCAACTGCTTGTGATGGAATGACCGCCAAAGAATCCAAAGGCAAACAGGGCGAGTCCGATAATCTTGACCCAAAGCGCTGGATGAACGGTACAGACTGCACCAGCCAGAATAATTCCCAGCGCGATTCCAAGCACATGTGACCTGCCGTACCGATCTGCCAGCCTGCCCATCCAGGTGCTGCTTACCGTGCCCATCAGATATACCACAAAAAGACTTCCAACGATAGACTGGCTAAGATGATAGGGTCCACCCGTTAATTCAAAACCGATATAGTTGAACAGGGTCACGAATCCCCCCATCAAGAGAAAACCGAGTCCATACAGGCATAACAGCCTTGGATTGCGACATTGTGACCACAAAAGAGGTATTGGATTTTTGAATCCGGGTGCAGCTTTGACAAAATGACGGGATGGCGGGATGACAAGCCAAAAAATAACGGCTGCACACAGTCCAAGAATACCAATGAACCCCACAGCAGCGCGCCAACTGAACCAATCTGTCACCACACCGCTGATGAAACGGCCGGCCATGCCTCCTATCGAATTGCCGCTGATATATAGGCCCATAGCATAACCAAGACTTCTAGGTTCAATTTCTTCTGACAAATATGTCATGGCTATCGCTGGCAACCCCGCGAGTGCCACACCCTGGAGAATACGAAGCAGAAGAAGCTCCGTATATCCCGGGCTGAATGCGCTGAGCAAAGCAATAACAGAAGATATCACCAGTGCAGCTGTCATTATAAAGCGTCGGCCCACAGAATCAGACAAGGACCCGATGAACAGCATCGTCAGTGCCATGGCGATCGTTGTAACGGATAACGTAAGACTGGCGTGTGCCGGCGTAATGGAGAATGCGTTGCTAATCTCAGGCATCAGGGGCTGGAGGCTGTAGAGCAAAGCAAAAGTGACAAAACCTCCGGCGAACAGTGCAAGGCTAATGTTACGAAACGTCTTAGTTCCCTGCTGAATCATGGATGTTCCAACTTTCCCAGTAAGAAAGCTTCTTGGATCGACTGTGGTCTGATCGCCGGTCAGTGAAGCCTTCCATCTATCGTTATTTAGTGAACAATTTCCGCTCCATATGGGTTAGAAACTCATAACCATCTGGCGTTACAACAATTGTATCCTCGATTTGGAACCCACCAGCACCTAGCTCGTAATATGGCACCTCAACACATAACACCATACCGGGCTCCAGTATCCGCTGGTCACCCGGGGAGAGGGTTATATCATCGTACAGTTCCAACCCGATGGCATGTCCGACATGCTGACGTCGGTAATGCGGAATCCCCTCACGCTGTACGCGAGACACTGCCGCATGGAATACTTCCGACGCCTTGACGCCAGGGCGCACGGTCTCAAGTGCCGTCTCCCATCCACTTTTGACCGCAGCAAAATGTTTTTTCATCCAAGCGGTAGGTTCCCCTGCAACAACCGTGCGGCCCGTATCTCCCCAGTATCCTTCCAGCTGCAGGCAAAGATCGAAACGGATCTGATCTCCGGTCTCAATCGTATGAAAATAATTTTCGATGAGTGGTAATGCGCTGCGTGGCCCTGCCCCTACCGCTGTCATTGCCGGAGTTCCACCTGCTCGCATCACAGCCAGACGATAATGATCCGCAAGTTGCTTCTCATGAACACCTGCGGCAATCAGGTCAATCAGCTCCTGCTCAATCCGTTCGTTTAATTGAGCAGCCTGGCGCAGTTGCTCGATTTCGAAAGGTGTCTTAACCAGGCGGATTTGTCGGAACAGTTTATATGCGGAAACCACCGGCCTTTCAGGAAGCTCCTCCCTGATTCTAGCCAGAATATCGGGAGCGATCCGCATCTCATCGATGCCAATCGGCTGATCTTCGATCTCAAGCTGTTTTAATGCTGCCTTGAGTGCTTCAACAGGACCTGGATGAATAACCGTCGTTTGCAGGAGAGAATAAAAGAGAACAATGTCGTCAGTGGAAGGTTTGCCTTCAATTGAACCTTCCACGAAGAAATCACTGTAAGCAAATATATCTACCCCCGTAATACCGAACTGGGCTACAACGCCTAACCGATTCGTCGGAATGACGATACAAGGCTTAGCAGATCTGTCGGCAGGTAAAACCGCATAAATCTGCATGGTCCAGTTGCTTGCACGCAGCTGGGACCCGATGACATACTGAATGTTCTCTGGAGTTGTTGCGATCAGGGCGCTTAGCCCCTGAGTTTTCATCACTTCTTCCGCCCGGTCCCTGTTCAGACTTGAGCTATGGGATAGATGCTGTGAATTATTCATTTTGATCCAGTCCTCCTTTTGTTTTCCTGCGACCAAACAAACTTTCAAGCCCTGGTACAGAGTGCAACACTAGTTTAATCGTCATAAACAGAGCCAGCGCAAACGCGATCAGAACAACAGACACCACGGCTATCGTTGGGTCCTGCCATTTCTCCATATACAGGAATAGCTGTATTGGCAACGTGTAGCTATCCTGACGGAGTAGCAGCAGTGCAGCCTCGACCTGATCGAAAGTGAAGACAAAAGCGATTGACCCTGACAGAAGCAGGGATAGTCGGAGCTGTGGAAGTGTAATCGTGAAAAAAATACGCATCGGCCCTGCACCAAGGTCCGCAGCAGCTTCCCGATGAGCCGGGTGCAGATTGGCTAACGCACTGCCCACAATAGTGAGCACAAATGGAAGCACAATGACCGCTTCACCCAAAATAAGTGCAAACAGTCCACCTGCAATATGCATTTTCGAGAATAAAATCAGGTATGCGATCCCCAGCGTAATTTTTGGCATAACCATCGGAGACACAAAAAATGCCCTTAAGATACCCGAGCCCGGGAAAGGGTATTGCACGATTGCTAGCGCAGCAAGCGTACCTGTAATCAATGCCAGCAGAACCGCCCCTGTAGAAGCAATGAGGCTGTTCTTGAATGCATCGAGAAATTGGGTCTGCTCACTCAGATTGGCATACCACTTCAAGGTCAGACCTTCTGGCGGGAATTTGCTGGCTGAACCTGAGCCTACAGATGTCAACATAATCATCAGCAGTGGCAGCAGCAAATAAATTGCTACGGCGCCCACGAAGATGTAGAGTAACAGCTTGGTGCCCCTGTTCGACTTAACCATACGCCTGACCTCCCTTACGGGAACGACGGAACATCAGCATTTCTGCTCCTTTATTCACAAGCAACGAAACAACAATGGAAGACACAAGTAAAAACAGGCTGGCAACCGCAGCCATCGGCCAGTTCGTGTCCAAGGTTCGCTGGTATATAAATACTGGAAGTGTCATGACTCTTCCCCCGCCGATCAGCTGAGGTGTGGTGAATGCGGTGAGACATAGCGTGAACACAATCTGCACCCCGCTTGCAATACCTCTTGCCGATAAAGGCAGGGTAATGGTCAGGAACGTTCGCCAGCTGCCCGCCCCCAGATCCTGAGCAGCTGCCTTTAAGGAGGCGTCACTTTGGGACAGTACATTCAGGATCGGGAAGACCATAAATGGCAGGAAAATATGGACAAGGGCCACGACAACACCTGTCTCGTTGTATATCATGCTGAACCCTTCCTCGGTTAGCCCCAGACGGATGAACAGCCAGTTCATGAACCCCTGTTTGGACAACAACAGCTGCCATCCATAAGAACGTACAACCGCACTGACTAGTAGCGGGAGAAACGTGAGCAGCAACAACAATTGCTTCATGCCAGGTTTCTTTAGACCCGCAATGCAATACGCCAGTGGGTAGGCAAGCAGAAGACTCCATAGCGTAACCTTGAAGGCAATCCGAAACGTTGTGCCAATCAGCTTCCAATAATAAGGGTCGGACAGAAACGCACGATAAGCTCCTACATCCCAGCCCCGAATAAGCTTTCCATTCTCATACATATCAAAGCTATATCTGCCAAAGATCAGCAACCCACCCAGATAAACAATACCCATCAGAGCAAGCGCAGGCAACAGAAGCAGCAACCGGGTTACCCATGTGCGGTTTCCAAAGGAATACAGATTCACGATCCGTTCCGCGATCCGGTTCATATTCCTGCCCCCTGTAAACGGTCATCAATGGGTTCGGATAACAAGAGCGCGTCTTGTGGGTCAAAGCCAATCTGTATTGGCTCACCTGGACTATAACGTGAGGCTCCCCGCTGATGCAGCACACTGGCCTGAATTAGAAAACCCTCAGCAATCTGCACGTTGTATCGAATATTTGCTCCGCCATACACCGCTTCAATCACGTGTCCATCCAGCTTGTTCAGGCAATGAGTTGCATCTTCTCCAAGTCGAATATACTCATTGCGGATTGATAAGGAATGTCGTGCTCCCGCTTTCGGTACAGCATTGCCATCACTGACTTTCACCAGCAATGGCTTGCCGAAGCATTCCACCCGAATTCCATTCACATCATGTCCCAGTACTTCCGTCTCAAAGAGATTGGTATCTCCAATAAACTTGGCCACGAAACTATCGGTCGGTCTTTCATAGATTTCATCAGGGGTTGCGTATTGTAGCAGCCTTCCATCGCGCATAACGCCAATTCGGTCAGACATATTCATGGCTTCGCTCTGATCATGCGTTACAAAGATAAACGTTCCGCCGAATTCACGCTGGATGCGTTTCAGTTCACGCTGCATATCGAGACGCAGCTGCATGTCCAATGCAGAGAGAGGTTCATCAAGCAGTAGCACTTCGGGTCTGTTGATCAGTGCGCGAGCAATGGCGACGCGTTGTGCCTGACCCCCGGACAGCTCGGATACAGCACGCCTGCCATAGTCTCCGAGCTGGACCAGATCAAGCATTTCACCTACCTGCCGTTGGATATCGGCTTTTGGTAACTTCTTCACCTTTAGTCCATAGGCAATGTTGTTGAATGCATCCATATGAGGGAACAACGCAAGCTGCTGAAAAATCATATTGCTATTGCGTCCATAAGCCGGGATGCCAGTAACATCCCGACCTCCCAGCATAATGGTGCCCTGATCCGGCTGCTCAAGTCCGCCAAGCATGCGAAGCAGTGTTGTTTTGCCACAGCCACTCGGACCAAGCAAGGAAACGAATTCCCCCTTTTTCACTTGGAGTGTTACTTGATCAACGGCGGCTCGCTTACCATAAGTCTTCGTGACTTCCCTTGTTTCAATGGATATGGTCTCTTGTCCGCTGCTCATCTCTGATTCCCTCCCATCCATTCCAGGTTCAGAGCAGAACCCGGAATTATTGTGTGCCTGGCAACAATCCTTTTATTGAAGTTTTGTTTTCACGAGACGGTCCCATAGTTCTTTCCAGGAAGAGCTGTTCTGTGCAAGCACATCCCAGTCTGGATTAATACCATTACTTTGCGTTTCCACGGAGAATGAAGGATCATCCTTGTACTTGTCCGGAACTGCAGCTGTCGTACTGGTTACCGGCGTACCCGTTGCTTCTGCATATTGTGACAGCGCCTCGGCGCTCAACAACTCGTTAATAATTTCATTTGCAACACGTGCTTGCTCAGGTGTTGAGCCCTTCACTACCTGAAGTGTGTACGGGAAGGAGATGGCACCTTCACTCGGAAACGCTACGGCAAGTGGAGAACCACCATCAATCCATGTCTGTGCAACCTGTGCACTGAATGGGGCAATGAGCGCATCACCTGACTCCAGCAGTGCCTTCAGCTGATCATTGGATGAAACCAATGTGCCAATCTGGTCACTGCGATCTGCCCAGAACTGGAAGGCTGGCTCGGGATTTTCATAGGATGCGCCAATCTCTTGACCTTTGGTAGCAATAAGTGGGGAGATATATGAATAGAACATGTAGTCCCAGAGCGCAGTTTTTCCTTTGAACTCCTCGTTATCCCATAGATCGTTCCAGCTGGTAGGTGGCGTTTTCACCAGATCTTTGTTATATACCAGAGCGAAGCTCGAAACGCCCCAGACCACACCTTTATTGTCTGGCTTGTGGAAGGACTCGGGAATATCCTTAATATTGGTCACGATGCTGGTATCCAGTGGCTCCCACATGTCATCATTCAAGCCTTTTGCCGTCGCATCTGCATTGAAGTAACCGAAGTTAACAATCGGATTGTTGGCATCAGCCTGCTTGCCTGCGACCATCTTGGGGTACATTACCGAATTGGAGGATTCCTCAAAGGTGACTTCAACGTTGGGATGTTCTTTCACATACTCGGCAACCACTTCTTTCGGAACGACATCCTGATTGGAGCCAGCCCAGATAAACATCGTCAGCTTAACTTTGTCTCCGCTTGCTCCTGAAGAGTCGCTCTCTCCGGCAGTATTACTTGAGCTGCCTGCTCCACCGCAGGCGGAAAGCACCAATGTACCGGCCAGTGTCAGAGAGGCGAGGCTGAGAAAGCGTTTTTTGTTGGATTTGAACATGCAAATTCCCCCATCCATGTAGTTGGTTTTACCGATAAGACAGAACTAGATAGTCTCCATACACTTGATCAATGCAACCCTATTTGCTGGCGTAAACCTTCCATAATGTCGGATATCTCCCGTGGATCTACAGATAGGGAATCCTTATACTTCTCCTCTACAACGCCCATGGTCTGACGCTTCAGGTAGTCTCTTAGTGCAAGCGGAGCATTCAGCAAGGCCTGATTCAGTGTTACCTGCATCTCATCGCTCCATATGTCTTCAAATTGCTCCCGCGCCTTGCCAAAGGCGAATTCCTCCTGCTGCCGTGGTCGCTTGGCTCGCATTTGTTCGGTATCGCTCTCGTTCAGCTCCAGGCCGTCAATCACAACACCATATAACTCAAGAGCTTTCTCCGGGGATACCAGCCCACTTCTTACATCCTCCAGAACTAGGCGTGGTTCACGTTCAAGTGGATCACCATATCCGCCTCCGCCTTGCGACAGGAACGTAACCGTTTCTCCAGGTTGAAGCAGCAGCTCATCAATTCTTCCCAGATGATGCTCACTTGCACGTCCAGCATTAAGAATCGCTTCTCCATGTGAACCTACGCCACCACCGAGCCTGCCCCAGGGCTGGAACTCCATACGCTCCATGTTTCTGGCCGTCATCACGGTATCCGGTGTTAGAATTCTGACACATAAATCAATTCCGCTTCCGCCACGGAAGGTTCCTGCACCCGCCGAGTCAGCACGAAGACCATAATGCTCAATCAACACAGGCATCTCGGATTCCACCGTTTCCGCAGGAATATTCCGAAGATGACCGACCGCAAAATCCATGCCATCAATGCCGTCTTTCATCGGCCTAGCTCCCGAACCTCCGCAGATCGGCTGAATTACGCCCACCTTTTTCTTGCCATCGGATGCATCTGTCATCGCCATCATGACGATGCAGGCTTGTCCAGCTCCTGCCGCGGGAACCATACTGCCCTGAGCTTTCCCCAGTGCTCCCGTGATAACGTCCATCAGCCGGATAAAGGTCGCAGCACGTGCCCCAACTGCTGCCATCGGCTCCGGGTTTAGTACGGAAGCAGGCGGCGCGTAATTTCGCACCATACGAATCATGCCCGAATTCCAAGGAATGGTCGGATCGAGCGTACGGAAATAACGAATGAGTGCGGGCACCAGCATGTAATGGCCCTGTTGGTTGTGGGTAGGAATGTTGAATGAAGCCCTAACCTGAGGATCGGTGCCGCTAAAGTCCAGATGAATGTCACTACCTGCAATCGTCATCTTGCAACGCAACCGAATAGGATATCCTCCTGGTCCTTTCTCCAGATAGTCCCAGAAGTCATAGGAACCGTCCGGGATATCTTGCACGATAACACGTGCCTTCAGCTCGGCATATTCCAGCAAATGTTCGATGCCCTGCTGGATTTTTCCCACGCCATATCGTGCAATGAGTTCCTCAAGCCGTTGCTCTCCCCGATTCAATGCAGCCATAAGCGCTTTGAGATCACCGAGATTTTGCTCCGGAATTCGGCTGTTGTCCATAAACATTCGCAGGATCTGCTCGTTGAGAACACCAGCTTCATACAGCTTGACTGGTGCAATTCGAATGCCTTCCATATGAATATCGTAGGCGCTGGGAGATACGCTCCCCGGTACCTTGCCGCCCACATCGGATGAATGGACAAAGCACATGCCGTAAGCAATGATTCGCCCTTCGTGAAAATAAGGCTTGATGAGATGAATGTCTGGAAGGTGTGTAACCATGCCTTTGGTGGAATAAGGATCATTACATATGACGAGATCCCCTTCTTTCCAGTCTTCTATACTGTTAATGGTCGCAGCAGCAGGGATGCCCAGGGACAGATTGTAACCCGTCTCCAGCGGCGATCCGAACGTTTCCCCGGATGGAGATAAGAGGTAGGTTCCAAAATCGCCAGTTTCTTTGACAAAAGCGGTGAATCCTGTGCGCAGAACAACATTTGCCATTTCTTCCACAGCAGCTTGAATTCGGTTGTTAAAAATCTCAAGAAAGACCTTGTCGCCGATCATGCTTCCACCTCCCCAATCACGTTCCCATGCACATCCCGGTATACCTTATATCCTGGCGGAATAAAGATCGTTGTATCATATTCCTCCACAATAATGGGCCCGGGGATGGGGGCATCCACCGATGGAATTTGTCCCCTTTTCAGTACCTTGGCAATCTGCTGTACATGGTCAAAGGTGATGAGCCTTTCTTCCGCTACACTCTCATCAAATGGCAAATTTGCCGGATCTAGCGTGTTATGGGTAGGTAAAACACCAACAATGGTTGCTCTGAGACTTACAAACATGACCTCTGCCTCTGGCTGACTAATGCCAAACACGTTTTGGTAAGACGTATGGAATTTAATCCCTGCCTTCTTTGGATCTTCAATTTCTTCCAATGTCAGCGTGACCTCAAGATCAAAGGCCTGTCCCTCATATCGCATATCCGCACTGTACAGGCAATAAATATTGTCCAGCTTGACACCACCACGGGCTTCCTCATCAACCCAGCTACGTCCCTGATTTTCCAATTCAGCAAAAAGAGAGCTTAATTCACCAGACTCCAGAGTCTGGGTACTTTTGTGTAACGTATGAACGAAATCATTGCGGAGATTGGCAACCGTGCAGCCCATGGCACACAGTGTTCCCGGAGATGGCGGGATCAGCACTCTGCCGATACCTACCTCACGTGCCATCAGAAAAGCATGCATCGGGCCTGCTCCACCATATGGGAGCAACGTAAAATCGCGGGGATCAACACCCTTGCGAGCCATGAGGGGAGAAAACTGGGCATACATATTGGCGGTTGCCACATCAAGAATGGCTTGCGCAGTCTGTTCGGCATTCAGTCCAAGCTTCTCTCCCAGATTGCCCAGAGTACGCTCTGCAAGTTCTGGATACAGACTCATTTGTCCGCCAAGGAAACGGTCAGCATGCAGGATACCGAGCTGTAGATAGGCATCTGTGGTTGTCGGCTCTTCTCCCCCGCGCTGATAACATGCCGGACCGGGGTTGGCTCCCGCGCTGCGCGGCCCAACCTTGAGTACGCCCACGGAATCGAGCCAGGCAATTGAACCACCACCTGCTCCTATAGCCGTTACATCAACAGCAGGAATGATGACAGGAAAATCTCCAACCTTGTTCTCAGAAGAATAACTCGGTTCTTTGTCAATAAGGGCGACATCAACGCTTGTCCCACCCATGTCAAATGTGATGACCTGATGAATGCCCGCTCGTTCAGCAATATGGGTCGCGGCGATTACACCGGAAGCAGGCCCGGACAGAAGCGTACGTACCGGCTCATTAGCCGCTCTGGCAGCCGTCATAATTCCACCGTTGGACATGGTCGACAGCAAGTTGGCTTTGAGGCCGTATACCTGAATCCCTTCTTGCAGACGCAGGAAGTAAGACCCCATCCGTTCACCTACATAAGCGTTTATGGCCGTTGCGAGTGTTCGTTCGAACTCACGCTGTTGTGGCCAGATGGCGCTGCTTCGGCAGATGAACAGTTGCGGATAACGTTCCCTGATCAGCTCTTCCGCAAGCTGCTCATGAGCGGGATTCACATAAGCATGTAAAAAGCTAATCGCCAAAGCGGTAACGCCATCCTCCACCAGCTCATCCACCGCTTGCAACAGTTGTTCCTCATTCAGTGGCTGGAGTATGCCCCCACTCGCAATGACCCGTTCATCGATTTCCTTAACGCGATGTCTCGGTACTAGTGCATCGGTCTTGTCACCATACAGATTGGTTGTATCCTCAAGTCGCAACCGGCGGATTTCAAGAATGTCACGGAATCCTTTAGTGACGAGCAGACCTGTAACTGCGCCATTTCGCTCAATCAACGTGTTGACGCCAAGCGTTGTTCCATGCACAAACAGATCAATCTCATGAATATTCACGCCACTCGCCTTCAACTGATCAAGTGCGTTAAAAATCGCCTGTTCCGGAGCTACTGCAATCGATGGCGTTTTCAGCGCCGCAATCACCCTGCCCTGATGGTCCATCACCAGCGCATCCGTGAAAGTACCTCCGATATCTATGCCTAGACGGTAGATTGTGTCCACAAGCTCAACTCCTTTATCACCGGGTCTGTTTCTAAGGAATGTTATTGGTTTTGCATGGCGAAATAACGTTTGACATCATCGATCATTTGGTTGATATGATTCACCATTGCCGCTTCAGCCTGCTCCGGAGAGCCCGCTACAATAGCATCCAGAATCTGCTGATGATCCACAACTAATTCACTTCCTACTCTCCTACGAATATACGCTGTTTCCAGAAAATCGCGGCTTGTTTCCCATACCAGTTCAACCGCATGCAGAAGAATTTGGTTTTGCGCAGCATAAGCCAGCAATCTGTGAAACTCCCGGTCCTCCTCATATGGTATAATATTCTTGGAAAGCAATTCATGCTGGTTGGCAATAGATGCTTGCAACAGTACTATGTATTCTTTCGAGGCACGTTGTGCTGCCAAGGAAGCGATCTCCCGCTCAAGTGCCCTTCTGGCAACGAGAACATCTAACAGAGCCTTTTCCCCAGAATGGTTCAGCATCTGAATTAACTGTGAGTTCACGCTTTGTTGCTGCAAATCTTTTTCCAACGTCTTCATTCGATCCAGACCCTGTTCGGTCAAAGTTCTTCCCTTGCGACCTTCCAGAACTGTAAAACCTTCAACATCCATCTCCATAAGTCTTCTTCCGATGGTTGCCTGACTCAGACCATACGTTTTGCCCAAAGTATGAACCAACGTACTGGCCCCGATGGGAGCATTAGCGTCTCGAAGCTGCTTCAGCAGTTCGTATTCCAACTCCATTTCGTTTAGCTCAGGACCCACTGATTTCACCCCTCTTAGATACTTAATTGTTTTTTATCTTCTTCGTAGTTGTTACTCACTGATGATTAACGTAAGTATACCTTGCAGACATCACAATTTCAACAATTCTCATCAAAATAGTGCGAATTATTCCCTCAGCTATACTGTGCGCCTTTTCAATTCAAAATCAAAATTAAAAAAGAGCATTCCACATCCTTTATTCCAGCGTTTATCTGGAGGATGCAATCTGCCCTTAACGTAGCAATCTTTTAAGATCACAAATGTAATCATTAATACTCAAATCAGGTATCAGGACTTGAGTTGTTGCAACAACTGCACACGGTAGGTTTCACTTTCAAGGGATTGAATTTCCTTATATTCTTCAGCAGTTAACACTTTGGGTTCCCCGGCTGCCTTGGCGATCATATATACTTTCGCACTTTCTTCCACCACCTGGGTACGGTAATAGGCTTCGCGGAGGTTTTTACCGGTCGTAACCAATCCGTGATTGACGAGAATGAGTGCCGTATGTTCTTCTACCTTTGCTGAGACTGCATCGGCAAGAAGCTTCGTCGTTGGCAGAACATATGGAACGAATCCGATATCGCCCACCAAGGCCGACTGATCAGGAAACAAGTGTGGCAATTCATCGAAAACGAGACTAAGTGCAATCGTATATGCCGGATGCGTATGCACAATGGCTTGGATATCAGGGTTCACACGATAACTGTACAGATGCATCAATACTTCGGAAGAAGGGCGAGTTGCTCCCTCGCTAGTCGACCCTGTCTCGATATCAATAGCGATCCATTCGTCAGGCTCCAGATCCTCAAGTGCATAACCACTCGGAGACAACAACATCGTTCCCCCAGAGCGAGCGCTCAGATTCCCACCGGGTCCTACCACCAACCCTTGGGCAACTGCTCTGCGAGCATATTTCGTCAACTCTTCCCTTACTTGCTGTTCAGACATGTTGCTCACCACTCCTCATACTTTTCTTTTTAGATTTTGCATCCATGCTCATTTCATTGGATTGTTCATTACCTTTTGATTTGATTCAGACTTTGGTAGTTTTCATAAGCTTCCTGCCACAGCTCTGTATCCTCAGGCTCATAGGTCTCGGGGGAAAAGGAAGCAGCCATGACCTCCCGTACCTCGGCCAAGCTACTCACTTCTCCATGCGCAAGGAATTGCAGCATGCAATTCCCTGCTGAAGTCGCCTCTGCCGGGCCTGCCACCACCGGGACACCGGCTGCATTGGCTGTAAACTGGCATAATAGTCGATTGTGTACACCACCACCAACCATTTGAATGACACGAGGTCTTGTACCTGTAATCAACTGCAGTTCATCCAGCGTTTGTCTGAATTCTAATGCAAGACTTTCCAGAATGCAGCGCACAATCGCTCCAGTCGTTTCAGGCACAGTCTGTCCGGTGAGATTGCATTGTTGCCGTATTCGTTCAGACATATTTCCTAGCGCCAAATACACGCCATCTCCCGGCAATACATAACTTTGATGCGGCGTTGCCAAGGTAGCCAATTGAATCAGTTCTTCATGTGTAAAAGGTTGATTCTCCCGCTCCCATTGCCGTTTGCATTCCTGTAGTAGCCACAAGCCTGAACGATTTTTCAGGGTGCGTACTTTTCCACTTACCGTCCCTTCATTGGTGAATCCCAATGCACGACTTCGTTTATCCAATACAGGTGTATCACGCTCCACCCCCATAAGAGACCAGGTACCACAGCTGATAAAAGCGAAATCCGAATCATTCGCAGGGATTGCTGCCAAGGCAGATGCCGTATCATGTGAGCCCACAGAGACTACCTTCATCGGTCCAGTCCGTAACTCTTCGCACAACTCATTTGTTAAATCACCCAGCACGGTACCCGGTTGAACGAGTTTTGGAAATAATGTTTCCGGTATACCGAGACGCCCGATCAGATGTTCATTCCAACGCGCCTCGCCTGCATGCAACAGCCCGCTAGTACTTGCAATCGTATACTCACAAGCCTGCTGACCGGATAGATAATAGTGAAATAAATCCGGCATAAATAACATGCGCACATCCGGACGCAAACCTTCGGCCTGCTCTCGTACACTGCCTAACAGTTGAAATACTGTATTGATCTGCTGCGGCAAAACGCCAGACATGGCATACAGTTCTTCTTCTTTCACCATGTGCAGTGCTTCTTCCATCCACTGTGCATTGCGTGCTTCCCGATAGTGACGTGGGTTCGAGCACAACCTTCCCGCATCATCCACCAGTCCATAGTCCACTCCCCACGTATCCACAGCTATAGAACGGACCGATGGAGAGATGCCTTGCGTCCCTTTCACAATGCCTTGTTTTAATTCATGAAAAAGTCGCAAGAAATCCCAATACAATCCATCCCCAAGCTGCACGGGTTCGTTGTTGAATCGATGCACTTCTTGTAACGAGAGTCTGTTTCCATCAAAAGAACCCCGGACTACGCGCCCACTACCGGCGCCGTAATCGGCAGCAAGCACATGTGTTGCTTGATTGCCCATTCTTTCAAGCCTCCTTAACTCTACGCGATAAGCCGTATTCGAGTTCTGAACATGGCTTTCAAGAGAACGCCATGTTACCTCATTTCACAAGGAACATGGCGTTTGACAGGAATGGAACTATTTTAACGATATAACGGGCCAAACACACTGCAAGCACGGTAGTCTGCACTCTCCGGCTCACTTGTGCCGAATAATCCCCATGCACGCGGACGGAAAATTTCCGTTTCAGGTACATTATGCATATTTACCGAAATGCGAAGCATGGAAGCGAGCGTAATCAGATCTGCACCGATGTGTCCATACGAGATGGAGCCATGATTGGCGCCCCATTGATTCATGACTTCGTATACGGAAGTAAACGCTCCCGCTCCAGTTAGAACAGGTGCAAACCAGGTGGATGGCCAGGTTGGATCTGTCCGCTGATCCAGCGTATCATGCACATCTTCAGGCAGATCGACCGTGTAACCCTGAGCGATTTGCAGCACTGGTCCCAGTCCTTTGACCAGATTCAGACGTGTCATCGTTACAGGCATGCCACCTTTGGTCAGGAAATCCGCTGAATAGCCGCCCCCGCGGAAATACTCTACGGATGCCGGTCTCCACGATGTTGCTTTCAGGCAGTCCTGAACTTCCTCATCTGTAATTTCCCAGAATGGCTTGAGTACAGGCTTACCATCTCTGGACTGTTGCCCAGTGCCATCCAAGGCTGCCGAACCAGAGTTGATCAGATGCAGAATGCCGTCCTTCGCATTTCCTTCCAACTGGTGTCCCGTCACACGTTGTACTGAATCCGGACTCCAATACGTACGCACATCAGCAAAGATCTGTGCCGTATGTGTCAGCAGCGAACCGAACAACATGGACACGCCATTCAGGCTGTCATTCTCCGTTGCAACCAGATAAGGCGCACGTTTGCCATTCCAGTCAAAGGAAGAGTTTAATATCGACTCCAGAAAATCTCCGTTCGGAGAATGATCCGTCCACTGCCGTTGTCCCTGGAAGCCGGATACAATCGCGTGGTGACCCATCGACTCCTCTGTAAAACCAAGCTCTGCCAATCTTGGGTTGCCCGCCATCAAGTCACGCACGATTTGGGTCATTTTCACAACGGTTTCCCATTCGTACTCTTTGCGTTTGCGATCCGTTTGCAGATGGGCAGCGTTGTTGTCCGGACCTTCGTTACAATTCTCCTTCACCCAGGCCAGTGCGAGCTTATACTCCTCGGGGTCGTAGATTTCTTCTTCGATACGACGAGTGAGTTCACTCATATCCACGTATTCATTACGCATGCCCAGATACTCTTGGAAAAATGAATCGTTCACAATCGAACCTGCAATCCCCATGGATACTGATCCAATAGACAGATAGGCTTGCCCTTTCAAGGTCGCGGCTGCAAGACCTGCACGGCTGAACCGGAGCAATTTCTCACGCACGTCATCGGGAATTGTTGTATCTCCGCCGTCCTGCACATCTTCTCCATAGATCCCAAAGGCCGGAATCCCCTTCTGTGCATGGGCAGAGAGTACCGCTGCCAGATATACTGCACCCGGACGTTCAGTCCCGTTAAAACCCCAGATGGCTGTAGGAATGGATGGTGACATATCCATCGTTTCCGTACCATAACACCAGCATGGTGTCACGGTGATCGTTACGCCAACGTTGGAACGGCTGAATAGTTCTGATGCTGCGGCCGCTTCAGCCACTCCGCCAATACAGGTCTCGGCCACAACACACTCCACCGCGGAGCCGTCAGGATAACGCAGTTCAGCTGCAAGCAGTTCCGCAACAGATGTCGCCATCCTCATCGTTTGTTCTTCCAGTGACTCCCGAACACCTTTGCGTCTTCCATCAATCGTGGGACGAATACCAATCTTGGGAAAAGCCTGTTTATAACGATAATCCTGATGTGTCATACTGGAATGTCCTCCTTCAATTCGTTTCATAGAATTTGGGTTGAATTGAGAAACCTTCTGTCTGATCCATGTGCAGTGATTGGAATAAGATAATGACGGAAATACAACCGATACCCGGGTGGCACGCAAGAGTTACATACACAGATTATCAAGAGCACTACTTGAGTGTTGAATGCGTTTACATATTTTTAAAAATAACAATAAACCACTTCATTAATTAGCTATGAATGTAGTTCCTCTATTCGGAAAATGGAACAAGCATGAGCGAATTCAACGAAATGGTTTATGTAGTAAAGACGTTCAGAACCCTTTAGGGTTATCGGTAACCCTAACATAGCACGAGCCTATCTTGCTGTCAATTGACATTATCCTATAGAATGGTAAGACTATGTTGCGGAAAGGTTAGATTCTAATGATTACCATTTACGATATTGCCAAAAAAGCCAACGTCTCCGCCATGACGGTCTCCAAGGTCATTAATCATACAGGCCGTATAAGTTCCGCGACACGTGAACGTGTGCAACAGGTGATCGACGAACTGGGTTACATCCCGAACTCCAATGCACGTAGCCTTGTGCTTCAACGAACCCAGATGCTCTCCCTGCTTATTACGGATATTACCAACCCTTTTTATACAACACTGGCGCGTGGTGCTGAAGATGCAGCCCATCTTCGTGGGTACCGTCTTTTATTCGGCAATAGTGACGAGGATTACAAAAAGGAAAAGGATTATGTAGATGCGATTCTGTCTACTCGTGTGGATGGTGTACTCTTTGCCCCAGCGGGAGATCGTTCTCTCCAACATCTGAAACAGCTGCAGGAACGTCACATTCCGTTTGTTTTTCTGGACCGCACCGTACCTGGCATTACGTCAGATATCATTGCTGGAGATAGCCGGGAAGGCGCGATTGCTCTGATCCGATATCTGGTGCAATTGGGGCACCGGCGCATTGCACTGGTCAATGGTTCTTCGGAGGTTTCTACCGCCAGACTGCGGGAGGAAGGTTATATAGCGGGTTTACGAGAGGCCGGAGCTGATATTGATCCCGAGCTTGTGCTTCGAACCGGGTACCGGGATTTCAGTGATGTAGAGGGACTCGATCGACTACTCTCTCAACCAAATCAACCAACAGCCATTTTTGCAGCCAACAACATGCTGGCGATTGGGGTCATTCGGCTTTTGCGCAAACGGGGACTACGTGTACCAGAAGACATTTCTGTTGTGTGTTTCGACGATCTGGATCTGGCTTCTGCCTTCGATCCTTTCCTGACTGTAGCTGCACAGCCAGCATATGAATTTGGGTTTCAGGGCGTACAGATGCTGATTGACCGAATTGAGGGTAAGTCCCCTTCCGAAGCCCAAACCGTCATTCTACCGTCAGAACTGCGCATACGGGCATCAGCTACTGCTCCACGTGAGCAAAAATAGAGTTAAGCACAAGAGTTGACTAAATAATATCGTGTAAATGATTAGTCCCACTTATCTAAATTAGGTCCCGTTCAAATTCGTAAAAATGTACAACATAAACAGGGTGCACCGGAGATTACACTCTGGTTGCACCCTGTTGGATGTTCATTCGCTGAAATAATCCGTCGTTCGAGCCGTTTGGTTCGTCTGTTTCACTAAGGCTCGTCGAATTCATTTTGGTTCCATCCGAACCGATATTTCTACCGCTCCGACTGTAATGCAAGAGCGACCTCACGAACGAGTCCCGGGAACCAGTCCATCAAAGGTTCGAACGTATACCCCGCTTGTTCAGCTTTGGTCGTCTCCATCGTCCATGATTGCTCAATTCCGAAGGGTGACATGTCCTCTTTCACCGTTTCCGTGAGGATCTGGGACTGCATGCCCGTGACCGTCTCGATCAGATGTATCATGGCTGACAACGTAATCGCACCCTTGGAAGCTGCATTCACCGGACCGGTAATGGACGAATGTCCAAGCCAAGCGAGAAATCTTGCCGCTTCGGTGGAATTGATAAATCCAATCTCCGCATCCGGATTTGGCATGCCGATCGGTTTTCCTTTTTGCACATGTTCAATATGAAAATGAAGTCTTCTCGTATAATCATCAATTCCGAGTACAATGGGAATGCGCATCGCCACAACCGGGAAATCCGCTTCCTGGAAAAATACAGCCTCCGCAAGCCGTTTGCCTTCTCCATACGAAAAATCCTCTGCACTTCCATACTGCAATGGATATGTATACGGGTCAAAATCCGTTTCCTTAAATCCAGGTCTGGGATCACCGTACACCGAGAGTGTGGATGTCAGAACGTATCTTTTGGTGCGTCCTGCAAAAGCTTCACATGCCGCTTTCGCCGCATCTGGAGAATAACAAATATTATCGTACACAACATCCCACATGTCTGTCTGTGCAACCTCTGCCAGAGATTCCGGGTCTTCACGATCCATCTTGATTCGGTTTACTTCGGGTCCGAAGTCGACATCCGTTTTACCACGAGTTGCGACTGTGATCTGAGACTTCCCTTCCCACAGCAAGTGATCCACCAGACGTTTACCAAAAAAACGTGTACCCCCAAGTATAAGTACTTTATTCATCCAAAAAACCTCCTATCTTGTTCGATTATGTTTAACAATTTGAAGCATGGTATGAGCATTCCGTTGAAACTCATATGAAGTTGGTTCTTCGGATACCGTACACCCACGCTCTTCGAGTATTAATTTCAACTCATCCATGTGTTTGTAACGTTCGCCAGACAGATCCACTGTTGGAAAAATGCGAACCTCTTGTTTGGTCACACGCAGCAACTCCATTATGGTTGCAACATGAAAATCAACATCCAATCGATCCGCATACGTAAACAGGAAATGGGCGGATAACGTCAGATCGAATTGTTCATCTGCAAAGGGTAGATCCGGGAGCACAGACGCCACATAACGGTAAGGAAACATTCTCATATCTGCGATGCAATCTGTGATGGCACGAGTTCGTTCTTCCTTTAACCCCTGGATTGATCCAAATTGATCCCACACATATCTCCCTTGCACGGGTTCCATCTGTTTCATCGTATGCTCAATGTCCTGAAATCCCTTTATTTCAAGCTCGTCGATCTCGTATTCGTAGGCAATATCCACGGCCACGGGATCAGCACCCAACTTGCGCGCCTGGCTACTGAACGAACATGCTCCACCTGGACAATCCAGAATAGACTTGCCATTAATCTCGTCCACCGTTAAGTTGAACATCTTCATATATTCCTCGAAGGTTCTTCCTATGAAAACGATCTGTGACAGTTCCAAACCTCCAGAATCATTGGAGTGCTGATCTTCTCTGCTGTTATTCTTCTCTTCTCTACTGTTGCTCTGCTCATCTCTGCTCATCTCGTCTCAGCTTCCTTTCCTGCGCTTGAATCAATCGTTAGGGAACACAAGCCCAATCTGCTTCCGAATCTGATCCATAACCTGCATCGTCACATAAGAGCGTTCATACGTGTTCATGTCAGACTCCTTTTTGCCTTCCTGAACCAGATTCACGAACTCCTCCACTTCATAATACATCGCCGGATGGTTTTGTTCGACTGTGAGCTGCTCCACCGTACCGTCATTGTAACGTATCTCTGCATGTTCCGGTGAGCCAATCTTGTCAATGATGATGCTGCCCAGCTCACCCATGATTTCGCTTGGCAGATGAGAGTTGGAGATTTTGGAGTATGTAACGACCGCATCCATCCCATCATAGTCCAGCAGCACACTACCTTGTCCATCCACGCCAGATTTCAGCATCATCGCTTGGGATTGAACCCGGTTAGGTGCACCGAACATCGTAATCAATGGATAGAGACAATACACACCGAGATCCATTAACGCCCCATTAGCGAGTTCAGGCTTGAACGCGTTCAGGACAATCCCCTCTTTGTACTTGTCGTAACGCGAAGAATACTGAGAGTATCCTGCTACGTATTTGCGGACAGGACCGATTTTATGCAGGCTCTTCTGCACCATTTTGAACTGGGGAACAAGAGTCGATTTCATCGCTTCCATGAGCAGAACCTCGTGTTCTCGTGCAGTATCGATCATACTCCGAACTTCGGCGCTATTTGCAGCCAGAGGTTTCTCGCACAATACATGTTTACCGTTTCTCAGAAAAAGCTCAGCCTGCTCCGCATGAACCGTATTCGGTGTTGCGATGTAGACTGCATCAATCACATCACTTGCCGCCAACTCTTCCAGATCGGTGAATCGGTGTTCAACATCATATTTATCTGCGAATGCATTAGCCTTATCTTCAGTTCTGGAATACACGGCGGTTAATTTGAATCCTTCAACCTGTGTTGCGGCTTCAAGAAGCCTTTCTGTAATCCAGTTGGTACCCACTACGCCAAAACGAACCATGCCTACCTACCTCTTTCATCTATAAATTTCATTTGAGATATAAACCACTTCCATCTTGTATATTGTAGCTCATATTTCGTTCAGATTGAAGGAAGGGGCCATATCCCCAAATATTGATATCTTGCTTTTTAAGTTAGAACTTCGTCAATCCCTTCGAATCAAGGGTATAATTAGAGATGAGGTGATCACCGTGGAAAGTCGAGATCAAGATCGCATACTGCCCGAATCTATAGATGAAAAATACTGGCACGCCATCATCCACAACGATAATTCTTATGATGGAACGTTCTTTTACGGTGTGCAGACAACGGGTATCTTTTGCCGACCTTCCTGTAAGTCCAGAGCACCCAAAGCTGAAAATGTGCTGATATTTCAACATGTTGAAGAAGCATTGGCACGAAAGTTCAGACCCTGCAAACGTTGTAAACCTACAGGCGAGCGGGTACCTGATCAGGAGTGGATATACGGGATCACGGATTACATCGAACATCATTACGCCGAACCTCTAACCTTGGATGTCCTTGCCACTGTAAGTCATGGCAGTCCTTATCATCTGCATCGTGTGTTCAAGCGGATTACAGGCCGCACACCGGTTCAATATATTCAGGATAAACGAATTACCGAAGCCCGGAAGTTACTTGAACATACCGGACTTACCGTCACCGATATTGGCCGCCATGTCGGTATACCTAACTCAGCTTATTTCATTACTGTATTTCGCAAACACACAGGTCTCACACCTGCACACTACCGCGAAAGGCATGAGAACTTATGAAGACAAATCTTACTTACAAAGTACCCAAAACGTTACTCAACAAGGGGACAGGGTTCCTTAATGGATATACACATACACTGAATCCTTACACAGGCTGCGCCTTCGGTTGTTCTTATTGTTATGTCAGACAGATGCCTGTCTCCCTATTTCGTAAAGAGGATTGGGGGAGCTGGGTGGATGTAAAACAAGAGGCCTCCCGGGTGTTCGCCAAAGAGTTGCAGCGTGCCCTGACGAAAGGCAAAGTTACTCTGTTCATGTCATCCAGTACCGACCCGTATCAACCCGCCGAATACAAGGAGTGTATCACGCGTTCATTACTTGAAACGATGGTACAGTATCCGCCCGATTTTGTATTAGTCCAAACCCGCAGTCCACTCGTTACCCGGGATATAGATCTGCTACAGCAGTTAGGTGACCGGGTTCGGGTCAGCATGACGGTGGAGACAGATCTGGACGATATGCGGAAGCATTTCAGTCCTTCCGCTCCCCCAATTGCAGGCCGATTACGTGCACTGGAACAGTTGCGGGATGCCGGAATACCCACGCAGGTTGCGATTGCTCCCGTATTACCCAGCAGTGAACAGTTTGCTGCCATCTTGAGACCTCTGGTTCAGCGTGTATGCATTGACGATTATTTCATGGGCGATGGCAGCGAGGGCAAGCGAACCCGGCGACTCGGCATGGAGTCGCTTTATCAAGAAGTGGGGATGGAGCATTGGTATCATCCAGATGCGTATCAGACTGTTGTACAGCGAATGAAAAACGTTTTTGCCGAAGATGAGATCTGGATCAGTCAGGCGGGATTTGAGCCCTAAATGGATATATAAGCTGAACTAAAGAATATTTACACTGGTCACTCCGATGACAGAACAACCTTCCGATCGCTGTTATTCCCAGATTTTTTTGATTTAATAAAAAACAGCCCCTTTCCTTGTTCGAAGGAAAAGGGGCTGTTTATCATGATATAAGTCATAATGGCTATCTTATTTATCCAATGTATACAATGGCAGATCCACCGGCAATGCAACCGGGCGCTGACACGAGCTTTTCATCTGGTAGAACGTCTGTTCATCTGATGAATCGTGGAATGCCCACATGGCCTCAAGTACGTGGTATGCCAGTTCCCCACTCGCACGGTGTGCACGTCCACTATGTGCTGCATAGGCCATATCTGCCACACCGATGCCGCGTGTATTTTCCTGATATCCTGGGAGGAGCGGAACTTCCGTCCATTCATGTTCACCCAGCAAGCGATAACGAACCGGACCACCAAAGGTGTTGGGGTCAGGTACCTGCAATGTACCGTGCGTGCCATATATCTCAATCGGTGGCAATGCACTTCCGCCAAATACGTCAAAACTTGTAATCAGTGTGCCAATGGCTCCCTGTTCAAACTGTAACAGACCGGTAACGTGAGTTGGAATTTCGACGGGAACCGTCTGACCTCTCTTTTTCTCACTCGTAATCGTCCGTTCTTCCATGGCTTTACCCGTCATGCCTGCAATTGACTTGATCGGGCCCATTAGTTGGACCAATGCGGTGAGGTAGTACGGACCCATGTCAAACATTGGCCCACCGCCTGACGCGTAATAAAACTCCGGATCTGGGTGCCAATGCTCATGACCACGGCTCATCATAAATGCGGTCGCCGCCACCGGCTTGCCGATTACCCCTTCTTCCACCAATTGAAGGGAAGTCTGGATGCCTGAACCAAAGAACGTTTCTGGTGCACAACCCACGAGCAGTCCCTTACGCTTCGCTGTTTCAAGCACGGCCTGCCCTTCTTCACGGGTAACAGCGAGCGGTTTTTCTACATACACATGTTTGCCAGATTCAAGCGCCCGCAAGCATACATCCGCATGAACGGAAGGAATCGTCAGGTTGATGATCAGCTCAATCTCGGGATCAGCCAAGATTTCGTCGACGCTGTATACGTTAGGCACGTTATAGGCTGCTGCCTGCTCCTCGGCACGTTTCCGGTCGAGATCCGCAACAGCAACAAGTTCCAGCACCTCGAACCGGTGACAGTTTTCCATATAAATACCGCTGATTTTACCGCAGCCAATAATGCCTACTTTCATTGTTTTCATACCTGGGGCTCCCTTCGCCGTGGATCAGAAATGGTTTATCCATTGAGGATGAATGGTTAACACTGAAGTTACGTTTGCAATCAAACTATAATCTCATTAGTTCTGGTTGTCCGCCATACCTGTGTACACTTCGGTTGCTGAACTTAATCGACTCTTGGCAAGTTCTTTGCCTGCTGCTGTCCATTTGAACCCACTGCGCATCATTTCAGTCACGGGTTTCATGTCTACAATGTCTGCATGATGTCCCAGTGAGTTGTAGAATACCCGTCCTGCGCCCCAGCGTTTTGTCCAGACAACAGGCATATCTACAGGACCATTCGCCGCATGCGGACCAGCCACCACTGGGAAACGAGTTGTTGCCAGCACTTCCACTGCCGGGTCTACGTGCAGGTAGTACTGTTCACTTTTCACCTGAAAATCTTCGATATGATCCAATAACGGGCTAGAGCCACGCTTCATGTTCACCATATACTCCACACCATCGTTACCTGGATGAGCAACCCATTGTCCACCCGTCATAAACTGCCAGTCTACGTTATTTCGGAAGGCATCACACATCCCGCCATGAAGACCAGCCAAGCCCACACCGCTCTGAACAGCCGCTGATACGTTATTGACGAGTTCTTGCTCAATCTGTCCCATTGTCCACAACGGCACAATCAGATCCAGACCTAGCAGCTTCTCTGCATCCGCATAAGACTCCAACGTATTCGAGACTTCAACCTCAAACTGCTCTTCCTTCAAAATACGCTCAAATATCGTTGCTACCTGCTCCGGTTCATGTCCATCCCAGCCGCCCCATACAATCAGTGCTTTACTCATCGTTTATTCACTCGCTTTCGCCTAGTTTTATGTGTTCAACCTTATTTCTGACTTCACTGTCTTGCTTGCTCACATCTCTTCAAGCGTCACCCAGCGCCGTTCTGTTACCGAACGTTCTACTGCTTCCAGTACAGCCTGACACGCGACCCCATCGTGGAAACTCGGTGATGGTTGGCGTCCTTCAGAGATCGCTGTCACCAGCTCCAGCATTTCATGGGTGAACGTGTGCTCGAATCCAATCGTATGTCCAGCAGGCCACCAGGCTTCAGCATATTTATGTGCCGGATCGGTCGCCAGTACACGGCGGAATCCCTGTACGTCCTCTTCATCCTTTGTGAAATACACTTCCAGTTCGTTCATCCGCTCAAAATCAAATCGTACACTGCCGAGACTGCCGTTAATCTCAAACGAGTTCGTACTGCGATGCCCCGCTGCAAAACGTGTAGCCTCGAAGCTGCCCAGCGCCCCTCCTGCGAATCGTGCCAGGAACAACGTAGCGTCGTCGACGGTCACTTCTCCTTTCGGTGCATCCGCATTCGAACTGCCCTTTGCACTCAGACCGGTCATCTCAGCTGCAAGCGGTCGTTCTTTGATGAAGGTTTCGCTCATGCCGATGACTTCCTGGAATTCACCAACGAGGAAACGAGCCAGGTCGATTAAGTGTGCACCCAGATCCCCGTGGGAACCGGAGCCAGCCACTTCTTTTTGCAAACGCCATACCAGCGGGAACGAAGGATCCATGATCCAGTCCTGCAAGAAAAAAGCACGGAAATGATAGATTTTACCCAGTCGTCCGCTCTCCACCAGATCCTTCGCTAATTGCACCGCTGGTGAGAAACGGTAGTTGAACCCGACCATATGTGCGACTCCAGCATCCTCAGCTGCCTGAAGCATCTCACGCGAATCCGCAAGCGACAGGGCCAGAGGCTTCTCACAAAACAGATGTTTGCCCTGACGAGCTGCTTCCAACGCAATTTCCTTATGGGCATCACTTGGTGCGTTAATATCAATCAGATCGATATCATCCCGCTTTACCAGTTCACGCCAATCCGTTACACTTTCGGACCAACCGAACTGATTCGCTGCCTGGTGCACTCCCTGCTCGTTACGTCCACAGATCACAGACATCTCAGGTTGCAACGGAGCAGACGGGAAAAACATCGGCAGACTGCGATAGGCATTACTGTGGGCCTTCCCCATAAACTTGTATCCAACCATTCCGACACGAAGACGATTTGACATGATCATTTCCTCCTTTGGAATAATAAAAAGTCTTTCAATATGTGTACCAATAAACTATTGACGGATAGAAGAAGCACGGATAATCAGTTCGGTAGGCAACAACGCTCTCGCAGATTTGGGTACCGCTACAACAGAGTTATTCGCTTCATGTGTATCACCCACAGACCCATGCATAAGCTTCGATACTGCAAGTTCACCCATCTCAAAAAATGGAACCCTGACGCTGCTCAGCGGCGGAACCGCCATCTCGGCGGCATCAGAGTCGTCATAACCCACAAATGCCGGAAAATCCGCAGGCCCTATTCCCCGCTCACGTAAACCATGCATGACACCAATGGCCATCCGGTCATTGGCCGCAAATACAGCATCAATCTCATGTAGGCGATCTGCTACAATCGCTGCCGCCTCAATGCCACTTCTTCTACTATAATTCCCTTTAAGCAATAGACTCGGCTCCAGCTCCATACCTGCTTCTTGCAGGCCAAGACAAACGCCTTCCATTCGCTCCTGGCTGTTGGAATAGCTGTCTGGACCATTGAGAAAAGCGATTTTGCGATACCCCTGATCCGTAAGATGACGTATGGCAAGTCTGCTTCCTTCCACATGATCCGCATCCACTTCCGTGAACGATTGGCCCTCAAAATGCTGATTCATGACACAGAATGGGTGTCCTTCCTGATGAAGTTGCTGCATGGCCGCCAGTTCTTCATGATCATCTCTGGCACCAAGGATAATGCAGGCATCCACTTTCTGACGCCGGAACAGATCCGTATAATTCATCACTTCACCGGGTGTTCGGAACATAACCAACAGGTCCATGCTATTGTCTCTGGCTTTGCTACCAATCCCACTCAGCATTTCCGAGAAGAAATACGCCGAGAACAGATGCGCCTTCGGAACATAAGGTAATACCACGCCAAGGTTTCCGCTTTTACTTCTGGCAAAACTGCGAGCAAGCGCGCTGGGCACATAGCCTAACTGTTCGGAAGCTTCAAGAACCTTGCGGCGTGTCTCTTCTTTAATAGGACCTACCCCATTAAGCACCCGGGAGACCGTCGCCTCGGAAACACCCGCAAGATCAGCCACTTCTTTACGAGATGCCATGAATTTCACCCCCTTTTATATAAGTTGAACTAAAGATTATTTACACTGAACTACGATGACAGAACAACCTTCCAATCGCTGTTATCCCCAGATTTTTCGATTCCTTTTTATAAAGGGGAAAATCCGGGGATAGCGTATGCTTCCGATGCAGCTTTCTTTCAGAAAGCTTTTAGGCGAACGCTTTGCTTTTTCAGGTTTTTTCTATCCTCTCCGTTATCGTGCAAATGATTAGTTCAACATATATAGCTCATCAATAAATCAAATAGTAATTAAAAATCGATATTTATGTACGCGCGTACATTTTCTCATGCCATGTAACCGTTGTCAATGCTTTTAACACAAAAAAATAATGAGGGTTTGGGTTAATCCAAGCCCTCATTATTATCTTGCCAGAGATGGTACTTTCATTAACTTCATGCTCTGTAATCTTAGGGGTTCAAGTTACTTATCAACCTTAAATACAACGATTTCAGTTGATCCTGTTTGTTCAATTATGGGGAGTGCAGCTCACAACGTCGTTGTAACGCCAAGATCAACGGAGGATTGACTAAACTCAGCTTGCTCCATCGTTTTCGCATGACTCGGAATGCGATCCGAGGGTTCTGGCGTGGATTGGAGCTGTCTTACTTTGTGCAACACTTCTTTGTTCGGCAGGAAGTGTTGGGAACGAATAAACCGAATTGTTTTGGTTTTGGCACGCATAACTATCGAATCCGTCTCGGCACGATCATCCGCAAGATATCGTACCCCTCCCAAGATCTCACCTGGCGTCACACCCGTTGCGGCAAAAATGACATCCTCCGTGCCGATCATATCCTGCATCGTTAACACTTTATAGGGATTATCGATCCCCATCTGCAAGCAACGCTGGAATTCGTCTGCGTTGGCAGGCATCAGACGACCTTGGATCTCACCCCCAAGGCAAGATAGCGCTGCGGCAGCCAGCACACCTTCTGGCGCTCCTCCAGATCCGACATACAGATCAATGCCCGCCTCCGGGAAGGCCGGTGCCATCGCACCGGCAACATCACCGTCACTGAGAAACTTGATCCGTACGCCAACCTTGCGTAGCGTCTTGATGGTACTCTCGTGTCGCACACGATCCAGAATCATCACAGTGAGGTCCGAGATGTTTTTGTTCAATGCGGCAGCGGCTTTCTCCAGTGTGACTTCAACCGGGTCTTCAATGCTGACCTTGCCTACAAGCGCAGGCCCTACCGCCAGTTTCTCCATATACATGTCCGGTGCGTGGAGCAGGTTACCTTTTCCCGCCACTGCAATAACCGATAGAGCGTTGTTTAGTCCTTTGGCCACGATTTCTGTACCTTCGAGCGGGTCTACAGCCACGTCAACCTCAGGGCCCTCAGCGTTGCCTACTTCCTCGCCGATGTACAACATGGGTGCTTCATCCATTTCTCCTTCACCGATTACCACCGTGCCGCGAATGGACACGGAATCGAACATGGCGCGCATGGCCAAAGTAGCCGCTTCATCTGCACTGTTCTTGTCGCCTCGTCCCATCCAGGGGGCTGAAGCTAACGCAGCCAATTCTGTTACTCTGACAATTTCCAACGCCAGTTCGCGTTCCATTTTTCCCACTTCCTTTCCAATTTCCAAAAGCATAACGTGAAAGCGGTACTAAATCCATCGCAAATCCATATGAAATTGATCTATAATCGGCGTAGTAGCACCTTTTTAACGATTTATACCTTATTTATCCAATTAATATATTGATCGATTTTGCTCCTTTTTTCGGCTGGTTTTAAGAGTCCAATCCACCTGATTTCTCACTTGAAATATTAATTTTAATTTCCATTTTCCACTCTAAAACTAAATAATTCAACATGGTGGATTAACACGTCCGTTTCATGCGTACAAAGTTCTTTTAACATGAGGTATATACAACTTTTGTACTGATTATTAAGAATTTAACGATATCTAAACAAACCACGAACGAAAACGATTTTCGACTGACTGTCCAAACGTAGAAATAAACTAATAAATTGTAATAATGACTTTGAGATCAGCCTATTACCTTCACGATTATTGAGCAAAATATTCCTGTTAATTATGTATTAATCAGGCCTTTAACTTTTGCTAAAGCCATAGATGCAGCTTATGAAGGTCATCGAAAATAATTAGTTTACATAATATTTGTTATGTATTAACCTTCGCCAATTTCTTCATTTTATTATTCAACGGTTCTGGTAAAACATAAAAAAGCCCGAAAGAATTCTGCTCAATAGCATTTTTCTCCCAAGCTTTTCCCTCGATGATCCAGTTACAGTATCGTTTTTTTCATTATAAAATCAATCTGTTCCTCATCTCCCATGTAAAAAGCATGAGCTCCTGTCTGTACAAACCCCATCTTTTCATAAAATGCGATGGCATTTTCATTTTTCTCCCACACGCCTAACCAAATATTCGTTTTGTGTTGTTCTGTTGCCATCTCTATGGCTTTATGGAGCAGTACCTTACCCAGGCCATGTTTTTGGAACTCTTTTTTGATGTACACCCGCTCGATCTCAAAGGATTCCAAGCCCATCTTCTCAGACTGAGCATCATTGATATTCACTTTCATGTACCCTGCCACTTTATGGTTGACATAAATAAAAAGAAATTGTGAATCCGCCACGGACAGTTCCGTTTCTAATTGCTCCCGATTAAACGCCTTTTCCAGATAAGCTTTCATATTTTCGGGTGAATTTTGCCCTTTAAACGTTTCATTAAACGTCTCATAACTAATCTCCTGCAGTTCACATACATGTTCAATGGTACATATCTCTATACGAATCGTCATCTATATTCACATTCCTTTAACAAGTTAATCGTTTGTTGCAAATGCACTAAAAAAGGGTTACATTGAATTTAGCTCAATTTTGTTGTATTTGCAACATAATATCAAAAAAGAGGTTGAATGAATTTGAAATATGTACTTTTTGTCGCAGGTATTCTCATCTTAACACTTGGCATTTCCCTTACCATCCAATCTGAACTGGGCACCTCACCGTTTGATGCGCTTCTGGTAGGGCTGTCACATCATGTAGGGCTTAGTGTAGGAAGCTGGGAGGTCATCATTGCTTTCCTATTAATTGGATGTAATTCGCTTTTGAAGCAGCAAAAACCCGAGTTCCTGGGTCTCGTCACTGCATTCATTACTGGTGTGGGGATTGATATCTGGCTTTATGTATCTGATTCCTTGATCACACCCGAAGTTTGGTACAGCAAATTAATGACTTTTGTCATTGGTTTAGTGATCATAAGTATCGGCACGGCGATTTATTTACAGACCAATTTTGCACCCATTCCGATTGACCGCTTAACATTAATCTTGCATGAAATCACTCAAACGCCCTTATTTGTATCGAGAACGTTCATTTACCTTGTATTTTTAATTCTGGCGTTTCTGCTCAGTGGGCCAATCGGGCTTGGAACGTTGATAACCGTATGTTGTGCAGGTGTACTTCTTCAATTCATCATGGGCCATACGAAAAAGATAATAGATCGCATATTAACAGACATGAATACATCGTCACATACTACAAGTGAAAAAGAACATTCCGTTTAATCGGTGTACGCCGTCTACACCATAAAAAGGCTGGATCAGAGGTTCAATCCCTGATTCAGCCCATTAAACGTGCTATCTACCTTTACGGCTCAATTCCCCATACCAGCTGACCGTTCACATACCCGGTAACCTTATCATGGTTCGCGAACTGACTACCGGTTGCCTTGAACGAGTAATCGTTAGTTTGAGTGTAATTCGACCAATTGTTTTTGGAAAAGCGTGTTTGAATCTCTGCGCTCTGGCCCGCATTCAGTGATCCCGCCGCACTTGTAAAACCCACTTCAAGATAATGATCCGCTCCGGTAACTGGAGTCGCCAGTTTAACGAAATTGCTCGTTACATTCGCACTGCCCATACTGGCCCAGTCGGACCAGAAACTCTGAGCTTCCTCCCCGTCAATTGTATAGTAATACCGAAGTTTTACATCACTTAACGGAATATCCGAATTGCCTGAGTTGACCAATTTGAACTTGGGTGAGACGCCGTTGGTGGATGCACTTGTATTGCCGTTAAAAGCTTGAATCGTCAAATCCCCCGCTGGCACATTAACCGTGCTGTCTACCACATTCACCGTTAACACAGCGTTATTTCCTCCATTGAAGTGAAAGGTCAATACGTTCTGGCCCAGCGGTAGTGTAGCAAGATAGGATTTGTTCAGAACAACAGCAGAGCTGGATGCTGTATAATTCTGACCTGATACAAGTGTAACATTCCCCTTTGTGATGCCTGTAAGCTGACGGCCGTTTAAGGTGAGAGATACGGTAATATCCTGTGCTGAATTCGTCGCTTTATCAAATGTTGCATTTACAGGAGAGATCACAGCATTTGTACCCGGTGTTGAATCCACAATTTTGACTTTTAACACAGGGTCCTGACCTTGATTAAAATCCAGAACAATCGAATGCTCACCAACTGGCAGGGTTGCCAGATAAGATTTTTTCAGTAGCAATGTGTTTCCGTTCAAGGTATAGTCTGTCGTTGCGGTCAACGCATTGTTGCCTGCCCGGAGAGCAGTTAGCGTATTGCCGTTTGCATTCACGGTTACGGTTTTATCGCTTTGATTGGGTGTGTATTTGTCAAATTCAACGTTTCCAGGTGTGATGGATGCATTGGGGTTGGGATTGTTAACCTTTAGATTTGGCAGCTCATCCAACGTAATGACATAATCACTTTGATAAAGCGTTTTCAATGTTGCCGGGTAATTAAAAGCAGAACTCATCAGATGCTCGCCATACCAAGGACAGAAGTACAGCCATCCTGATTTCTCCTCTGTCAGATTTTTCACGCTTGGGATCGTATCGTTCTCCGTCATGGCTACCATTTTGGTACCATTCGTCAATTCAACAAGCTTATAGAAAATCGAGGTAATCGCATCTTCATTCGGTACACCGGACAAACCGTCATAACGGTTGTAGATCGTATTGTATTTATCATATCCGACGAGATCTACCTGATCATCGCCCGGATACCAGGCAGGAGAAGTGCTGTATACGTAGCTGTTGTAGGTCCAGATCAGATTATGCAAGCCATACGTCTCGGTCAGTTCGGTATACAGCAGATCCCATAGCTCTTTGTACACTTCTGCGCCTGCCGAAGCCCACCAGAACCATGCACCTTCCCCGTTCAGCCCGCCGTTGCCTTCTGCTTCATGATACGGACGGAAAAGCACTGGCACATCGTTATCTTGCAAAATCAGCAATTGTTCTGCCAGATCCTCGATGGTCATCATCACGTATTGATACTCTTTGGTACCGGGAATTACCGCATTGGCTGTATTAAAATTCGTTTCTGTTGGCTTGTAGGTCGCCTCTTTCCAATCCACAAAGTCCCCAAGCTCATACGTATTGAAATTACGAGGTACATTGATATGCCAGGAAGCGGTTGCAATACCTTCACGGTTATTCACCCAATCAATCATGCGATCAGTTGTACCGTCCTCCCAACCATACAACGGATTATAGTTCATCAGATCAAAGCCACGGATAGCCGGATACTTTCCAGTCAGATCATGAATCCACTCGAATTCAAGCTCCGAATCTCCGTCATTCCCTCCTCCGTAGATCTCTTGCTGACCAGAAATAATGTTGTTTCCGTATACCTCCGTTAAATAATTCATCAAAATTTGAGTTTCAGGTGTAGCTTCAGGATCAGTGAGAACTGGCTGCACATTCAGGGGATCCAGATCAGCATGATCCACTGTAAAAGTATCAAAATACGCGAAGCCCCAGCCAGCCTTCAGTTCAATCGTGTTGGCACCCTGATTCAGCTTGTGAAAGCCAAAATCGAAGTCTGACCATGTTGTCGTGTAAGGTAGCATGAACGCCCCTTTCGTAACACCATTCACGATTAAATTTTGTGACCTGCCATCTGCACTGAGCTCCTGCATATATCGTGTGGAGATCGCGTACATGCCGGTTTCCGGGACAGTTACTGTGAAGGTTAATGTGCCAGAGTTCTGCATCCAGACAAATCCGGCCCCTGAGAATCCGGGCTTGGGTTGCCCATAGATTGAAGTAACCACTTGAAGATCCGGGGTGAGCTGAGCATCTTCGCTTTCGATGGTGAACAATGGTGTGTCTGCATGAACGGGCGCTGTCATTAATCCAAGCAGTAGGACCAATGCCAGCATCATTGCGGTTGCCTTTTTGAGCAAATTTTTCATCAATTCCATCTTCCTTCCCAAGTGAAATATGATAATGAAATGTCAATGAACCCATTCATGATGGCGCTTTCATTTTAAACATAGCATGCACACCAATATTTGTAAATATATGGTGAATGAGAATGTTTTAAATTCTTTTGTACCAGTACTTTGAACATTATATTTCCTTTCTCTCATCCGAGTTGATAATTGACGAAAACGGTTCATAATCCAATCAATTTAGCGTATGAAACTTCATCTCACATTAGATGTGTACTTGAAAGAAAAACTGATAAACAACAAAAAAAAGCATTCCTATTCGGATGCTTTTTCACGTATGTTTCTTCAATTGCCCTTGCTTATGTCTGCGTCCTGCGTCCCGCCTCAACTTACGGTTTCCTCGGTAGACGTTTCTTTTACCACACAGCGTTCCCCTGCCTTGCGTACCGCCCGAATAATGCCACCGTAGCCGGTACAACGACACAGATTCCCGCACAATCCTGTTTCAATCTGTTCTTGAGAAGGCTCAGAATGTGCATCCAGTAATGCCTTGGTTGAGATCACCATGCCTGGAGTACAGTAGCCGCACTGGAAGCCACCTTCCTCCACAAAAGCCTGTTGAATCGGATGCAGAGTGCCTTTCTCCTCGCCGTGCAGACCTTCAATCGTCATAATGTCACTGCCTTCACATTGATAAGCCATGACAAGACAGGAATTCACGGGTTCTCCATCCATCAGAACCATACATGCGCCGCAGCGACCAACTTCGCAGGATACTTTGGTACCCGTTAGTTGCAAATGAGTCCGAAGCACATCGACAAGTCGGGTCGTTTGCGCGATCTCCAGATGTTTCTGTTCGCCATTCACAACGGCTGTCCAGTGATTCTCAAGTGGTTTACTCATGATGGACTCACTCCTTCCTGCAAAGGTACATTTAAAGGTCTGACCAGTTGTTCCCTCGGTACAGGAAGACGGTTAACCCATACGCCTGTCGCCTGGTGAATTGCAGCTGTTATGGCCGGCGCAAGCGCAACGGAGCCTATCTCACCGATCCCCCTAGGACCAAACGCATCACCTTCGGGTAAGTCTTCAATAGCCTCAACCTCCAGATTGGTATGAATATCCTGAATGGTTGGGATCAGATACGTGTCGAGGTTCGTGGTTACATAACGGCTGTCCTGCATGACCGCATCCTCCGTTAACGTGAATCCAAGCGCCATGACACTGCCACCTTCAATCTGTCCGATATAACCCATAGGGTTGATAACCGGGCCTGCCGCTACAACATGGCGTGTATCAAGTAGCTTGGTTTCGCCGGTCAATGTATTTACTTCTACCTCTGCCGCAACCGCCGCATACGTATACAAATAATGCCCGCCTACCACGTTGTCTGGCGTAGTTGGGTAATCAAACTTTGTATCAAAAATCCATTCATCGGCTTCGCCCTGCGTTGCGAGTTCAGCATACGAGATCAATAAGCCTGATGAAACTCCCTGTTTCGCCAGGTATTGAGATGCACCTAAATAACTACTTTCAGCAGTTTGATCACTTTCAGTCCCTCCAGCAACGATCTCAGCCACTTCAATTCTTTCAGCCTTCTCTAGTTTTCCTGCTTCTTCAGACGTTTGATTTACGCCTTCCAGCGCCAATGCTACTTTCTTCTCGCTCTTTCCTGTTCTTTGCACATCTGTTTCTACTTCTGAAGTTTCGGCAGGAAGCTGGCCTTTGCGCCATATACCCCCAGGCCCTGTCACCAGTTCATCTGCCGGAACGCCTGACATTTCAGACGCGACAGCGAGAACACGGGAACGAAATGGAGTCTGCAAGCGTTGAAGAGCCATCCAGGCCATCGTTGTTGAACGTGAAGCTGTACTTGATCCGCTGTGGGGCACACGATCCGTATCGCCGATGATAATACTGAGATCCGATGTACTGCATTGGAACAGATCACATAACATAATTTCCAGCGTTGCAATGAGCCCCTGACCAAATTCCTCGTAGCTGAACGCCACCTCAATCTTGCCTTCGTTGTTCAGGGACAGGCGGCCTCCCGCAGGATCTGGAATGCCATAACCCAGCCCTGCACCATGCATGGCGATGGCTGCTCCGACTCCGCGTTTGATCCACGGCGGCAGAGCAGGATCTGCCGGGGGACTCTGATGTTTTTGCCACAGTTCGGAGCGATCCAATGCCTCCCACACTTGGGACAGTCCATCCGTAACCAGAATGCGTTGATTCAGTGGTCCAGGATCATTCTTTTCCCTCATATTACGTCTGCGGAACTCCCAAGGGTCCATGTTCATGATTGCTGCAAGTCGATCCATCTGGCCTTCCATGGCAAAAATCGCCTGATTCCCGCCAAATCCGCGAAACTCACCTGACAGCCCGTTATTCGTATATACAGATACGCCTTCCACATCCACATTTGGAATAGCGTACGGTCCAAGGCAATGCTCGGTACAGAAGTTCAGTACGGGTGCACCAAGTGTGGCGTACGCTCCGGTATCTGCTGTTATACGGACACGATGCGCTTGGATGATGCCTTCTCGACTCATGGCGGTCTGCATTTCAATCTTCATTGGGTGACGTTTCAGTCCTGCACGCACGGATTCTTTACGAGAATTATGCATTTTCACAGGACGTCCGCATCTCAAGGCCAGTAGTGCACCATAGGGCTGTACGTTTAGTTCATCTTTTCCGCCAAACGAACCACCAATCGGTGAAGACACCACCCGGATATCTTCTTCAGGACAGCCAATAATGCGTGCAAGCTGCATCCGGTCTTTATAGCCATGTTGCGTTGCCGCGTATACATTCAGCCTTCCCTCTTCATCCGGGACAAACAGGCCACCTTCTGTCTCCATGTACGCATGCATCTGGCGAGGCGTATAATACGTCTCTGTCACGATATGATCACACGTGGCAAAAGCTTGCTCGGCATCTCCACGTTTAATCTCCGTCCGATGCAGCACATTACCTGGTCCATGCTCATGCAGCTCTGGTGCACCTGGAGCCAAGGCAGCGTCTGTACTATTCAGAGGTGTGAGTTCCTCATACACTACACGGATCGCATCCAGTGCAAGCGCCGCACGTTCCGGGGAATCCGCAGCAACCGCTGCAATGGCATCCCCAACATAACGTACAATATCCTCGCAGAACACAGGCTGATCCGGGGTCGCTATGCCAAAACGATTCAGACCAGGCACATCTTTGGAGGTTAGAACCGCATAGACACCTTCCAACGCCTCAGCTTCTGAAGTATCTATAGACAGTATACGAGCATGAGGATATTCGCTTCGCAATACTCTGCCATGAATCATGTCAGGTAGCGTCATATCCGTCAGATATTGAAGCTGGCCTGTAACTTTGGGTGCCCCATCTGGCCGCAGGTGCCAGCGTTTCCCGCTCTGTTTCCGATTCAGCAGCATGATGCCTCTCCCCCTTTGTGTGATCGAAGTCTTCTATTCGTGAAGTTCTTCCCATAGCCCGGCGCCAAGCATGTTGCCCGCGGTCTGTTTGCGATAATGTTCCGTTGCAAATACATCGCCATATGTCGTAAACTCGTCAGTCACAGCAGCTGCAAGAGTCGCCGCTTGCATGACAGTAGCTTCGCTACCAAGAAGCTGTCGTTCCGAATCCAGAAGTCGCATCGTCATGCCTGAGCCTCCACCAGCTGCAATCGCAATCTTGGTCCAGCGGTTATTCAAATCAATCTCACCGTATAACGCAACCGTCACCAGCGATGCACTGAACGTCTCCCGTCGACCCAGCTTGCGGTAAAAGGAAACTTCTCGTGCTGCATGTCTCTGCTCACTGTCCACATCAAGCAGAGATGACGGTCTCATCGGGATATGAATCGAGATTAATACATCCCCTGGATTACGGATGCCATCCCGTCCACCCTGAAGCCAGGAAGACACGCTGCGGGTCTCGATTCCGCTATCCGTCAACCACTGCAGCTTCGCATCATATACAAGCAAAGCAGGCAGCGTATCCCCTACTCCGGACACAATATTCCCGCCAATGGTTGCCACATTACGAATGGAAGGGGCCGCAATTGCATTCACAGCTTCTTGCAGAATCGGCAGTTGATGCAGCAACGCTTGTGCAGCACATTCCTTTAATCGGGTCATTGCTCCAATGACTATCTCATCTCCACGAATAGATATACCGCTCATTTCAGGAATACGAGCCAGACTAATCATATGTTCAGGCGCTGGAACCAAGCCACCCTCCCACTGGGTTCGTAGCAATGTTCCACCTGCCGTGAAACAACATATTCCTTTGAGTCTTCTTCTTAACGTTTGCAGTTCTTGCAGGTTCTCAGGTTGCCATACCGATGGCATGGCTCCAGAACCGTATGCCGGTGTTACCATCGCTGCATCCCCTTTCTCTCTCTTCCTTGGGCAGGAAATTCAACCGTCTGATCCAAATAATTCTTCAAATCATATGAGAGTTCAGCAGCAACGTCAATTACCTTTACATCGTTTTGGATAAATGTATAAAACCTGCGTTTTATTTGTGCTTGATGCATCACGATCTATCGAAAGCTAACATTGGCTCTCTTTCACCATACGTGAAAAGAAGACAAATAGGCCAACCAGACTGCCTGGCTGACCTGATCATGTTATTAAATTATACATAGTTAATAATCTTCTCCTGTTATTTAGTCTGTCTGCTGTGATTCATATACATGACTCAGAATGCGTTCCAATTCCGGTTCTGTATCCGCATCCCAGAAACTAGTCTCAGACAGTGGTACATGTACACCTGAATAGTTAGCGCTGCGCATAATCTTGCGTGCCCCCTCATCTCCATGCAAGGATAACAGAGGTCCGAACATATGGGAGCGAAAAGCAACGGGCGGCTTGCCTCCCTCTCCGTCGGTAGCTGCGACATAGTCACTTAGCTTGTGGATAGCCAGTGCTGTGGTCACCTGATTAATATCCTGTACTTGTAATAAAGGCTGATCACCCAGTAACATGAGAATGCCCTCCGGTTTGTACTCCATGGCCGACAATACGCCAGAATGAAGAGAATTGGCCATGCCGCAGGCATAGTCAGCACAGACCACAATTCGAAGTCTTGCTGTGGGATGATAGGCATACGTGGCTGAATCAATCCATTTTACAGGCAGCCATGCCAATGAATCTTCCGGTTTGACCACACAGACCACCTGATCCAGATCCGAATTCAGCGCAGCTTCCAGTGACCAGCCAGCCAGGGACCTCCCGTCTGGCATGACAACCGAGAGTTTATCCCGACCAAGGCGACGACTCTTACCAGCTGCCAGAACTATGCCCGTCATTCGCATGTGCAACGCTCCCCCTCTGCACCTCAGAACTCAAGGAAGAAACCTTATGTTTACATGCGATCAATTCCGCTGCAATGCTGATGGCGATCTGTTCGGGACCGTCTGCTCCGATGCTCAAACCAACGGGAGAATGCACATATTTCAACGGTGGTAAGCCATCCAGCAGACGGGCTGTTCGTGTTTTGGAACCCATGATGCCAAGATACGCGTACTCACAGTCCACTACCATCTCCAACAGTTCACGTTCGCGGGGAAAATTGTGACTCATTAAAATCAAATAATCTCCGTTGTTTACGTTTAACTGAGGCATGATCTCACATGGGAAACCAAGTATAAGTTCAGTTTCTGGGAACCTTTCCGAGGTGCACAAGGACTCTCGCCAATCGGCTACCACAACACGGAATCCTGCGGATTGGGCGAGTCTGGCAACAGGAATAACATCATTCCCGGCTCCGATGATAATCAGGCGAGGTTTAGGCGTGTACAGCGAAGTAAGTTGCTGCGGGAGGTCCCAGGGATTCGTTGAAACCGTGTTGTTTGTCGCTATTTCAGCATCAGACTCAGAGATATGTTGTGAATCACCGGATAGATGGGAAGAGTGAGATCCGTTTGACAAAACAGGTACCACTCCAGGCACAAGCGAAAGGCGAGGTATGTCGGGAGAATATTGTTTTGATGCCGTATCTTCATGCTTGATATTACCACTGCTGTGTTGTACATCAACCTGCAATGAAGCTGGATTATTGTTCGTCACGCGATCATGAGGTGGGACGAGCGAAGGACGCAAGATTGGCTGGCGCCGAGTACCCGTTGGTTCAATCCGTTTCCAGCCATATTGAACCCTTGTGTAACCATCTTGGAACGTTCGGGTTAACGCTGTTGCAGCGCCGGATTGAAAACACTCTTGCATCTTCTGCAACGTATATCGGAGTTCACCACACACGGGTTCAAGCAACACAACAACGAGTCCGCCGCAGCCAATCGTCTCACCCCAGGACAGATCATCCTCGGGACGCATGTCGTATTCCGCGAATTCCATCTGCATCGTATCCAGCACATGGCTCACCCGGGCCTGAAGATCACTCTCCAGACATCCCGGACTGATACTGCCAACCATTTTGCCATCCTCAGTCAACAGCATAGAGACTCCCTGCTTACGGTAAGCATGACCCTCTACCTTAATCGCTGTTGCGAGCACGCAGCGCGTTTCACGGGCTGCAATTGCACACAGATCATGCATTTCCATAGCGGTCTCCATCCTTTCTGGAATTGCATAAACTTCCTTCGATCAGATACGTTTCATCAATCTTGCAATACTCTTATCCGACTCACGCAGCACAATGCCACGATCAATCGTCTGAATCTTACGATTCTTGAGCACGATACTTCCGTCAATAATAACGGTATCCACACAGCTACGTGTTGCGGAATACACTACGCGGGAATAGACATCCGTCTCATAGGAAGGGTACGTGTGGAAATCATCCAGATCCAGCAGCAGCATATCTGCCTTTTTGCCCACTTCGAGACTGCCAATTTCCTTCGACAAGCCAAGCACTTCTGCTCCTCCCATGGTAGCCATGCGTAATACGGTCCGAGCATCCATCACCGTTGGACCATGAGGAATCTTCTGCATCAGGGCCGTCAGGCGCATCTCCTGAAACATATCCAGATTGTTGTTGCATGCGGCACCATCTGCCCCAATCCCAACCGCGATCTGCCGATTCAGTAGATCCGGAATATCTGCTACCCCGGAGGAAAGTTTCATATTTGATCCAGGACAGTGAGTGACTTTGACACCGCGCTTGCGGATGATCTCCTTCTCTTCCTCACTCAGCCATACACAGTGTGCCAGTACCAATCTGGGGGTCGCCAGACCGATATGATCGAGGTATACGATGTTACGCATTCCGCGTTCGTGTTCTACCAGTTCAATCTCTCCGCGATTCTCGGAGGCATGGGTGTGGACTTTGACATGATATTTATTCGACAGGTCGCGCACCTCTACCAGCAATTCTTCGGTACACGATACAACGAAGCGTGGACAGAAAGCATACTGAATGCGACCTCCGCCAAACCCGTTCCATTTCTCCAGCAGATCCACACTCTGTTGTAGCGAAGTTGCTGTATCCTCACGCAGGGGTTCCGGAACTTCGTCTCCATGATCCATCATCACTTTGCCAGAGATGACCCGGATGCCGCTCTGTGCCATCGCCTGAAACGCCGAGTCCGTGTGATGTACCGTCTCCATATCCAGAATGGTCGTGGTTCCGCTGGAGATCAATTCGCCGAGTCCAAGCATTGCCGAATAATACACGGACTCCTCATCATGCGCTGCTTCCAGCGGCCAGATACGTTGACGGAGCCAATCCATCAGTTCCAGATCATCCGCACGTCCACGGAACAAGGTCTGACACAGATGAATATGCGTCTGGATGAAACCTGGCAACAGCACTTTACCACGAGCATCAATGACTTGGTCAGCCTGAACGTCGATGTGCGCTGCAATCTCCTTGATTTTATTATCCTCGATCAACAGATCTCCAATGAACACTTCCTCTTCTGCATTCATCGTCACAAGCTGTGCACCTTTCAGCAGGATCGTTCCCATGCCAATCTCCCCTATCTGTGTCTGTCTATATATTACAACTCATACATATTTACACTTGCACTACGATGACAGACCAATCTTCCGATCGCTGTTATCGTGTAAATATCTAGTTGAACTTATAAATGTCCAATGTAGCTGTTACCACCCAATAGCCATACCATCACCTCTAGGGTCTGCTGCGCCACTAATCATGCCGTCCTCACGAATGACAATGCCTTGCGACTGTCCCATAATGCCGTCCCACGGCGCTCTCGCTTCAACGTTATGTCCCCATTGAGCAAGGGTTGCACATACGTCATCGTGATATCGGTTCTCCACACGCATCGTATCGCCTTCTTCGCCCCAGGTGCGTCCATACACCCAACGCGGCAGGCTGATTGCTTCCTGAATGTTCAGCCCATAATCAAGCACTCCGGTAAGCACAGATAATTGTGTCTGCGGCTGCCCTTCTCCCCCCTGTGTACCCACGAGCATATAAGGTTTGCCATCTCGTGTAACAAGGCCCGGCATGAGGGTGTGGAATGAGCGTTTGTTGGGTTCCAGAACGTTGGCATCCCTCGGATCTAAGGAGAAAAACGACCCCCGGTTCTGCATGATAACTCCCGTATCCCCCGGTACATACGCTGCACCGAAGTCAAAATACAGGCTTTGGATGAATGAAACGGCATTGCCTTCGCTATCAACAACCGCTGCATACGCCGTATCCTGACCTATCGTTTTGGACAAAAACGGCTGTGCCACAGGTGGAGCAGACTGAATCTCATTCCACAGTTGGTCTCCATAACCCTTGGATAACAGATGATCCAGCGGAATATCCCTGAAATCCGGGTCAGTCAGATAACGATCACGATCACGAAACGCCTTTTTCACCACTTCCGCCATCAGATGATAGAATTCCGGTGAGGTACGTGCTACAGAGGACAGATCCGTATGCTCCAGCATATTTAACATCATCAGCATCGAGAATCCCTGCGAGTTGGGCGGCATCTGATGAACTTCATAGCCACGATAATCCGTACTGACCGGTTTCACCCACTCGCCCCGATGCCCTGCAAAGTCCGCTGGTGCAAGCATGCCCCCATCCTCACGAATAGCCGAAGTCAGACGATCCGCAAGCTCTCCTGTATAAAAAGAGTCTCTTCCACCCGTCTGAATCAGACGAATGGAGGCAGCAAGATCAGGCTGGATCAGCAGTTCACCTTCCTGCAAAAGTGTACCCAAAGGCGCAAATACCGCTCGCAGCGGTGTATGGCCCATAATGAAATCTTCATCCCTTTCCATCCACACGCGGAGATTCCGGGATACAGGGCATCCTTTTTCCGCATACTGCGCGGCAGGTTCAAGCAACTGCTCCCACGGTAACTTACCGTACCGAGACCAGACTTCCCACCAGGCATCCACCATTCCCGGAACCGTGATGGCACTAAGCACACCGCGTTGAGGGATGGCATTCATGCCCATCGCTTTGAACGTATCGGCATGAATGCCTGCGGCTGAGCGGCCACTTCCGTTATAAGCGGTAATCTCACCGCTCGTTCCATCATGAATCAGGAAGAAGGCGTCCCCTCCAAGTCCGGTCATATGCGGATATACCACACCCAGAGCTGCACTGACCGCAACAGCAGCATCATAAGCATTACCGCCCTGCTGGAGGATAGAACTTCCAACTGCACTTGCTAGATAATGAGGAGAGGTGACCATAACCTCTCTGGAGATTGGCATCTGGTTTAACATAAGGCACCCTCCTTCCCTGCATACACATCCAATGCGGCCTGCACCGCTTCACCGGCTGGTAATACGTGACGATGACGGAGAAGAACAGCTTCCAGCGCTCCCAGCACATGAAGTACGTTCTTGCGTTGGCAGCTGAATCCCATTGTACCGATCCGCCAGATCTGCCCTTTCAACGGTCCAAATGAACTGGCAATCTCAATGCTGAAATCGTTCAGCAACATGCTACGCACCGACTCACCATCAATCCCCTCCGGAATGGTGATACAGGTGACTACCGGAAGTTTGCTTGACATATCCCCATACAACTGTAGTCCCATTCCTTGAATTCCAGCGACCAACGCACGTTCATTCACCAGATGTCTCTGGAACCTTGCCTCCAATCCTTCTTGCAGCAGAATACGTAATCCTTCGTGAAGACCGTAGAGCATGGAGGTAGCTTCTGTATGGTGGTTCAACCGTGCTGAACTCCAGTAATCCTGCAATTGGCTCAGGTCAAAATAATTGCTGGCAATCGTGCGGCCTTCTGCCCTCGCACTGGTTGCATCTCGCAGTCCGCGTTCAACTGTTTTGCGGCTCATCAGTTTCTGCTCCACTCGACTGTTGTATGTGAGAGGTGCCATCCCTGAAGGAACAGACAGGCATTTCTGCGTACCACCCATTACCGCATCCAGATGCCACGCATCCGTCTCCACCGGAGTCCCACCAATGGTAGCCACAGCATCCACAACGAGTAAAATATCAAGATCACGACAGGCTTTGCCAATCTCGGCAAGGGGCTGCATCTGTCCGGTGGAAGTCTCACCGTGAACCATCGCAACCAGACTTGGTTTATGGGTATGGATCGCCTTGATCACCTCTTCCGGATCAAATACCGTTCCCCATTCCGTTTCAAAAAAGACAACCTCTGCACCGCAACGTTCCGAGATTTCAACCAGCAGATGTCCGAATCGCCCGTAGATCGGAACGAGAACTTTGTCACCGGGCTGAATTAGGCTGACCAACACAGCTTCTATCCCTGAACGGGATGTACCATCAACTGGATAACACCACTCGTTATCTGTCATATACAGCTCACGCAGCATCGCCATCGTCTCGTTCATCAAGGATGTGAACTCCGGGTCAAACTGCCCCAGGATCGGAAAGGATAATGCTCTTAGCACACGCGGATCAACCTCAACGGGTCCCGGGGTCATAATGGTCCGCAAGGACGGAGATAACTCTTTATAGTTGGACATCTGCATTCAACTCCCGTAACCGTATTTATAGAGTAGCCGGACCAGAACCTGAAAACCGTGCATCAGGTCTGCTTCAGCTGTATATTCAAGTGGATTATGACTAATACCGTCCTGACTCGGCACAAAGATCATGGCCGTCGGACAAGCCGGCTGAAAAATCTGCGAATCATGTCCCGCGCCGCTTGGCATTAACCAGTAGGACAACTGCTCCTGCTCACAGGTATCCTGAATGTCTGAGATCATCTGTGCGTTCATGGGAATAGGTGTGACGGATAGATGCTCTTGCCAGTCCAGTACAAGCTGCTGCTCGGCTGCGATACGACTAAATGCCTGGAGCATATCCTGCCAGCAGCGATCAATACTCTCCTGCCTGATATGGCGGATATCGAGTGAAAACACCGCCCGTGCTGCAACTACATTCCCAACACCCGGATCGGCCGTGATTCGCCCAACCGTAGCTACAAGCGGTTCTCCTGCATCCAATGCGACACTCCTTACCACAGTAATCATCTCGGCTGCTCCGGCAAGTGCGTCTTTGCGCCAGGACATCGGCGTCGTTCCTGCGTGATTCGCTTCCCCGCTTACGGTAATACTGAACCGCTTCTGACCTACGATATCGGATACAACTCCAATCGAATGTCCAAGACGTTCCAGAACCTGACCTTGCTCAATGTGAAGCTCAATAAAGGCACCGTAATTTTTCGCGGCAGGTCTATATGCACTATCAGGTCCAAAACCTGCATCATGAATCGCTTGTGCAAAGGTAACGCCATCCTGATCCTTCAAATGCTCTACATCTTCCAGAGTCGTCATTCCTGTTATACTGCGTGAACCCCAATACGCAAAAGGGAAGCGACTTCCCTCTTCTTCGCATAACGATACCACTTGAAGTGTGCGCTTCGGTGCTCCGAAATGCTTCTGCAAATACTCCAATGCCAGGACTCCCGCCACCACACCGTAAGCACCATCATATTTGCCGCCATACACCACAGTATCAATATGTGATCCGGTCACAATCGGTAATTCTTCAATATCAGTCGCTGATTCCTTACCCTCACTCTTGAGTGTGCCATACAGATTACCGGACTGGTCAAATTCGGGAGACAGCCCTTTCTCCTGCATTTTGGCTGCAAGGGCACCTTGTGCTTCACACCAAGCCGAGTCATACAACAGTCTTGTAACGCCGCCCTGTGCATCCGCGCCATATGTCGACAGCCAGTCAAGCATGGCTTGCAGCTCCACCTGTTCCACATCCGGCAAAGGAAGAGGTGCATTATTTGTACCGGATGACCGGTATACTCCAGATTCTGTCATGGCGTCTCCTCCATTCCCGCTTCGATGGGACTAGAAGAGTAAGCCACAATGTGTTGCCCGAGAGGCACAGGAGATAATCCGGATTCCGAGTTATATACCCGTTGCCCACGGCAAAATACGTCTGCAATCTGACAGTTAAATGTACGTCCCACATAAGGGCTCTGTTTATGCGTATAGAGCAGATCCTCCGTGTTCAGGGTTGTGCTTCTCTCCCAGTCAATCAGAACGAGATCTGCATCCATGCCAACTGCAATCTCCCCTTTACTCTCCAGACCAAGCCTTCTGGCAGGCTGAAGGGAGAGGACTCTTCCGAGCAACGGGAGGTTTATATTACGCTGAAGATGTCCGTCCTCCAGCATGATCAGCAGTGTGCTTTGCGCTCCGGATATACCTCCCCAGATTTCAAAAAAGCTATCGGATTGTTTCATGGATGGCGGACATGGCGAATGGTCTGAGGCAATAACATCAATTAATCCTGACGTCAGTGCATCCCATAACTGCTCCTGCTCGGAAGAGCTACGAAGCGGTGGAGCGCATTTTGCCACAGCACCCAATCGGATCACATCCTGATCGGTCAGCGTCAGATAATGAGGGCATGTCTCCGAAGTGACGTCTTGCCCACACCGTTTAGCCTCTGCAATTAGATCCAGGGCTTCCCGGGTGCTAATGTGCACAAAATGCAGCGCACACCCGGTCTGTTCACCGTATCTCAATGCCCGCGCAACCGCGACGACTTCGGCTTCCACAGGACGGGACCGGACATAATCCATCGGTTCAGTCTTTCCCTTAGCAATGCTTTTTGCACCGAGTTCGGCAACTATGCCTTCGTCCTCTGCATGAAGTGCCAGCACACGTTTCAATGTTGCAATTTCATGCATTCCGTCCAATAGCGTGTGGTCATCGGCTCTGGCAAAGATGTCTTCCCCTTCGCCTCCCGGCTCAGACATAAATGCCTTGAATCCGGCAGCACCCAACCCTGCCAGTGGAGCAAGTTCCTCACGATTGCCGGGAACCAAACCTCCCCAGAAGGCATAATCAACATAGGATTGGTCGGTAGCTACTTTCTTTTTCATCTCCCATGCTTCCGGCCTTGTGGTTGGTGGTACGCCGTTAAGCGGCATATCGACATAGGTCGTGATTCCCCCTGCGGCAAGAGCTGCCGAACCCGATCGAAATCCCTCCCAACTGGCGAGTCCGGGTTCATTGAAGTGTACATGAATGTCCACGACACCCGGCATCACTGTAAGCCCCTCAGCTTCTATGATGCAAGTTGCTTCACCAGCGGTCAGCCGCGTGGATAGTTCCGTTATTTTTTCACCAGTTATACCAATATCCAGTTGTTCTACCCGATCTCTCAGCACCACCCGGGCCCCCCGGATGATGGTATCAAATGTTGTCATGTGGATGACCCTCCTCCTGAATCAGAACCGGATGTGTGCATGTTCAGCTTCCCCGGTATGTACTGTAACCTCCTGGAGCAATCAATAATGGAATATGGTAATGGCTTGAGGTATCAGATACGGCAAAACGAATCGGAACAATCGTCCATAATGCCTGGCCTAGCTCCTCCAACGAACGCTGTGCGTAATAACTCTCGACATGGAATTGAAGCTCATATATGGCTGACTCCAACTTGCCTCCATCCAGTAGCGGTGCATCCAAACGTCCATCCGCATTGGTAACCGATTCAGCCACTTTTGTCTTGCTTTCCTGCTCCCCATCCCTCTTCAGGGTATACAGCTCGATCCGAACACCCGAAGCAGGCACGCCTTTGGATGTATCCAGCACATGAGTTGTAATTCGTCCATCAGACAGCGCCATTAGACGTCACCTGCTTTCCCGGAGTCACGGCCGTCTGTTCCCAGATCATCCCTTGTCATCGAGAAACCCTGGAATCCATATGGCGGTCTCGGCTCGGTAAACACTTTGCCTTCCCCCTCTTTTACTTCCTCCAGCACTGTCTCCCATGTCCGATTGTTGGACTCAAATGAAACCTCACTCAGTTGCTCAAATCGACTTAACAACCTTCGTCCAATCTGGTAGATCAGATGTTGAATGGAAGCGGATCGACACTCATGAAATACCGCAGCAGCCAAATCTCTGACCTGTTCCGCCGCTACATACCGTCCACGCTGATCGTCCATGCCATCTCTCGGATCTTCATAACGCCAATTGATGTTCAGAAAAATAAATAACGGTCGATCCCATGTCTCTGGAAGAGTGGTATATTCATCCTGCATGAATCCGGCAAATTCACTGCCTTTGACCTTGATCAGTCTCAGATCGGCTACACCACTGAAATGGTTGCTGAGTTCAATCGAGTCTCCTGATCGTTCTGCTTCCACGGCAGCTGTCGCCCGATCATTCTGCGAATAACGAAATACGAGCGCACTCGGTCGATAACTTCCTTCTAATCCAATGGGTATATCTTCAAACGGAATCTGGTCCGCTGTCATCTGAACCTTGCTCATCTGCGGATACGTCTCCAGGAAACGCCGACTTACCAGCGCAAGAAATCCTTCCACCGTCGCTCCTGTGTAATCCGCTGCATGTTTGAGAATGAAATTTTTCATCGAATCGGTTGCGACCACCAGCGAATTATCCCCTTCTGCAAAAGAAGGCAAGAATTCATCCCCCTGCACAGCCACCTTGATGTTCAATCCAAACAGAATATTGCTGCGTCCCATAAAAGGAGATTCCGGAATGGACTGTATACCCGTCAACGGTTTGGCGTAGGAACGGTACATCCACACATCCCCTTTGCCGTAATACATCGTCCGCTGCTGCACTGTGGCTGGCTTGCTCACGAACTCATGTTCATGACCGATCTGTGCAAGCCACTGCTCCAAACGAATGCCCGCAATTTTGAATACTTCCTTCATTGCAGTCTCGAATTCTTCTTCCCTGCCTCGGCGATGACGTTGCCGCATGGATTCGAGGACGGAACTTGCGGTATGGCCTTTAACGGCCAATATGAATGGAAAGCCAAATTGGCTTGTATATACTTTGTTTAATTGTTGAATTTCGTTGAATTGTTCCTGTGAAAGTGAATCCAGCCCTGCACCAGCCTGCTCCTGAACGGAGTTGCTGCTCATGCTGATTCGCGCTCCAAGATCCGGGTGATTTCGAAGCAACTGCAAACTCACCTGGTCATCCGATGCCTGAACCACGTTTTTCATCACTTTCATCATCTGTTCAAATGAATCAAAAGGTCGTGAAAGCCCGGCATGCTCAGCCACCCATGGTGATTCCTCAAATAAGCCGCCAAACGTATGCACAAACTGTGTAATAGACCAGTTGTTAACAAGTTTAATTAAGTCGCTCATGTTAGAACCTCCGGTCTGTTGTGGATTATTGTTCTTCATTCTAAGTGCCGTTCAATGTCGCGACAACAATATTTACGCAATTTTGTAATATAACATAACATCAGAGTTGTGATTTGTTTGCTGTGCACGGGAAGATCAGCTTTTGTTACCCTTAAACATGAAAAAACCGCACTCCATCAACGGAATGCGGTTCTTGGGGGTCTAACCCGGTAGCATTGTCATGTTGCACAATGTGCGGTCTAGAGTTGGACATTGTGCAGTCTTGCAACTGCTTTGTCCCGCACGAACTTGCGGAAGGTAAATACCAGCTTTAATTTAAGCAGATCATTCGTTTTCTTAAAGTCCATTTGCAACAAGCTACCAACTTTCTCCATACGATAAGTGACCGTGTTGCGATGCACAAACAGTTGCTTGGCAGCTTCATTGATCAGTCCGTCATTCTCGATAAAGGACTCCAATGTATTCATCAGCACCTGATTGGGATCACCATCCCTGGCAAGTAGTGGTTCGAGTACTTTATTGCAGTAGTTCTCCATGATGTTATCCGGTACGTGTTGGAACACATAGGCAAATTCGAGCATTTCAAATTGCAACGCACGGTCTTTCATGCCGAATCGACGAGCCAGTTGTCGAGTATCCAGACACTCCTGGTATGCTTCACGGAGCGATTTGGGCTCATGTTTCATTTTGCTGATCCAGAAACGCGGAGCCGGTGCTCCTTTTGCTTCTTGCGCTGCCAGAACATCACCGAAACGGCTCAAGAGAAAACTTGACAGCTCCTCTCCATAATCTCGCCCTGTTGGACAGGTGTAGATGGACAGAATGCCATCTTCGATCTGAAAATGCTGTGAGGCCGTGAATTGCATCAGCGGATTGTATTGCAACTCACGATGAATCTGTTTAAGCAACTTTCCCTCGGCAAACAGAGTCGGCTCAAGTGTAATCAGTACGCACTGATAAGTTCCCTGGAATAGATGTACACCTTTGTTTTCACTCAAAGTGGTCAATTCCTGAACAGTCATTTTGTTATCCAGATACTGTGAAAGCAGTGTACGCATCTCATCTTGCACAGTCGGATTAATATGCTCGCGATAAGTCATATCCATATAAAATGCCAGTACATCAGCAGCCTGCTGGAACAGCTCTTCCTCCGCTCTAAGTGATAAGGCTGAATCGGTAAACACAAGCAACGATCCGTATTCTTCATCATTTTGCTTGATGGGTACGCGATGACAACTTCCCTGATTCCATTTCACTCGGTGCATGACGGATTTCCAAGGCCAGCCTTGGGTTACAGCATCCCCTGCAATGCCTTCACTACCATACAGCACATGCCCACGTGAACCAATGACGGCAAGCGGATAGTTCAGCACCGTGGCAAGTTCGGCAAACACATTCCGATGTGGCTGCTGTTGCAGCGCAAACTGCATTAATTTTTTCTGATTTTGCACAACCTCATGCAGCAAACGGTTGCTACGTTCATGTTCAGCCTTGAACAAGGCATTCATCTGGTCGGAGAAGGTGAATTGAAAGGGGAGCTCAAGGAGTGGCAAACGAAGCCGATCAGCTTCCTCGACAATACCTTGGGGAATGGACTGCCAGAAACGTCCCAGTTTGATGCCGAGTCCTGCGCAGCCGCGTTCATTCAAACGTCGCATCAAACGCAGTGCATCCGTCTCACTGTCTTTCATAATAAAAGCGGTGGTGAACAACATTTCTCCGGATTTAATCCAATCCGCGATATCAGGAGCGTCCATGACGTTAACGGATTTCATCATCCGTGAAGTCCCTTCTCCACCCGCAACCAGTTTGGCCTCTGACAACGGGTACACCTGTAAAGCCTCTTTAACCGTAAGTTGCATGGACACTACCTCCCATATATATAACACAATGTTATGTCATTCTGGTTAACGAAACTAAATTTTGCATTGTTTTTCTAATTAAATCCATATTTATGCATTCAACTTTTATTTGTTGTTAAGTATTATAACATCAATTTTCTGAATAAAGCTTACACGGCAAAAAAATAAAACCTATGACCTAATTACAGCGCACTTTCCTGTAATCGGCATAGGTTTTTAGATCAGATTTCCATGGTTTCGTGATTCATCCATAATTTCATACGGGATAATACATCTTTGATATTCAATGGCTTGCTGAGATAGTCCGAAGCACCTGCTGCAATACATTTCTCCCGATCCTCTTTCATGGCCTTGGCTGTCAGCGCAATAATCGGAAGCTGAGTCAGACCAAGTCGTTCACGGATCTGGCGAGTTGTCTCATAACCATCCAGTTCCGGCATCATAATATCCATCATGATGATATCAGGCTTGACTCCTCCACGCTCCAGCAATTCCAGACACTCGTACCCGTTCTGCGCTGAAATGACATTCATACCGTATTGCTCAAGGGCGTTAGCCAGGGCATATACATTACGTATATCATCATCAACGACAAGTACTTGGCGTCCGCTGAGCAACGCTTCTTCCAGAGGTGTCAATAAAACATCCGATTGTCCGGAAGTGATTGAAGGAAGCTTATTGATCTCAGGTGTAGTGGTAGCCACCTCATCCAGGAACAACCGCGATGCATTCATAGTCTCAGGTTCATCTCTTCGCAGTGGCAGGAATAGCGTGAACACGCTGCCCTGCCCCTCACGACTTGTTGCCGAGATCGAACCCCCCAGCAAATTCGCAAGCGATTGAGAAATAGACAGGCCAAGTCCGGTTCCCCCGTATTTACGTGCTGTAGCTCCATCCGCCTGTTTGAAAGCATCGAAGATCTGCACGAGTTTGTTATCCGCAATTCCGATCCCTGTATCACTGACGGAAAAAGCAATCACGTCGGTCTCTTGATCTTTCAATTCAGGATGAGCCAGACTCATTTTGGAGATGGTTAAGGCAACTTCACCCTCACTGGTGAACTTGAATGCGTTTGAGAGCAGGTTTCGGAGAATCTGATGCAATCTCATCTCATCCGTCACGATCGTTTCCGGTAAAGGACTTTGGAGCTGAATTCGGAAATCTATTTTTTTCTGTTCCGCTGTTTTCAGGAAATACTGGTTCATAACTTCAGGAACACTGCCCAGATAGACATCATCGAAATCCACTTCCATCTGTCCGGCTTCCACCTTGGATAGATCCAGAATATCATTGATCAGATTCAGCAGGTCTTTTCCTGATTTGTGAATGACTGAAGCATAGTTCTGCTCTTCACTATTCAAGTGTTGATTTTTATTTTCAGACAATATCTCAGATAAAATCAACATGCTGTTGAGCGGTGTCCGCAGTTCATGGGACATGTTCGCCAAGAATTCGGATTTGTACCCCGAGCTCGTTCGTAACTGATCTGCCACAACCGAAAGTTCATTGGCTGATGTCTCTGCAGCACTCTTCTGTACTTCCAGACGATCGTTAAGCATATGAAGTTCTTCGGTCTGCATTTGCAGTTCCTCCGTCTGAGACAACATCTCTTCGGTCTGAGCCTGAAGTTTCTCCGATTGTGCCTGTAATTCTTCATTTAGAACTTGTGACTCATCATATAATTGCTGTAATTCCATGCGAGTGACGGTAGAGTGTAGGGAAACACTAAAAATATCCGTCAGTTCTTGCATTAGCTTCATATCATTCTCTTGCAACGGCTTCATTGAAGCAAGCTCGATTACCGCAATCGTTCTGCCTTCGAACAGGATCGGGACTACAGTAAGTGATGTGGCAGATGTATACCCGAGACCCGAAGAGATTCGGATATAGTTCTGGGGCAGATCATTCATGCGTAAAACTCGCTTCTCCACAGCACTTTGACCTACAAGCCCCTCACCCGGGGCAAGCGACACTTTACCGAGCGAACGTTCTTTCTCTCCATCCCCAGCATATGCAGCCAAACGCAGCAGTCGATTGTCTTTCCAGTAATATAAGACGCTATAGGGAACTTCAAACAACATGGCTAGCTCGTTCAGGAATAAGCGGGACAATCCTTCCAGATTGGTCGGGTTCTGTAAGAGTGTGGCAATGCCTGTAATCTGGTCCTTGACCCGATTCTGTTCCTGTACTTCATCCAGTAATTTGTTGGTTTCGTGGCCCAGGTCTCCCACTTCATCATGTGTGCGCACCTGAATCCGCTGCTTCAGGTTTCCACCTTTGGAGATATCACTGATGGTTTGCATAACATCTCGCAACGTTTTGACGATATTTCCGGATATCACAATCGCAGCTGCAATGGATAATGCTGCAATAATACCCCACAGCGTGTACATAATCGTCAGCAGTGTGGAGCTGCGTCTGGCAAGTTCAGTAACCCTCGCCTCGGTCAGAGCGATCTCTGTATTACGGAAGGTTGTAAGTTGAGAGCGCAGCAGATCAATTTCAGTTTTACCCGGATCAGATTGAAAGAATGCAACAACTTTCGCTTGATCCCCTTGCTTTTTCAAGTCCACCGACGGCTCCCCAGCGATCTCAATCCAGCGTGTAATATGAGCTTTGATGCTTTGCAGACTCTGCTGCTGTGAAGGATTATCGCTAATGAGAGCATTCAACTGATCATAGTTGGAACTCCACTGGGATAGGCCTTGGGAATAAGGCTCCAAGTAACTTTCATTACCTGTAATCATGAATCCACGCTGTCCTGTCTCCATGTTCAAGACATTTTTTTCAATCGCGTTGGTCAGATTATGTACTTCCAGATCATGATGGGAGATAAAATCATTTTCCTTCTGTAACACATTAATTTGGGCCGTAAGCACTAACAGAACAGCTCCAAACAAAAGCACAACCACAAGATAGCCCAATAAAATTTTGGAGCGTATCGTAAATCTTCTCGTTTTTGACAACGCGGAAACCTCCAAATATATACGAATCCCATAATTAAATTAAAACTGGTGCATATGTAGTTTATATGTATACGTATAGTCTGACAAGCTTTAAGTTCATCGGTACTAGAGTAAAAGGCTGGGCAAAACCCAGCCTCTCCTCATCAAACCGTACGTGAGGTTTTCCCTCATACGGCTTTCCGATGTTTGTCATTCATGGGCATGCAGATTACAATAGCGTTTTTAATTCATATTGACTGGCGATGTACTTAACCTCAGCTATTGAACCCATCCATTTTCTGCGTTGTCTCTTCTTCGCGTACCACCGTGTTAACCGTTGCAACATATACCAATCCAGCTTAGCTAGTCTCTTTTGGCTGTAACTCGTGTAGTAATAGTTTCTCCACCCTTGAATTTTCGGATTGAGCCATTTCACATGTTCCGCAAACGATCTAGATCGCATACTCGGTGGGGATAATCGCTCTTTAATGACTCCACGAATTCGTTCTTCCGCCTTTTTGGTTAGCCATTGCTGTGTGGTGTAATATACCTTCCCTTGCGACGTTTCTGCTTTCGTTTTTCGGTGGTGCATTCCTAAGAAGTCGAATCCCTCGTTTCCTGTCCATAGACCTACAATGCGAGTTTTGGTCGGGTGCAGGGTTAGCTCCAGACGTTCCATAATTTTGCCTATGTGTTCATACGCATGCTCGGCGTCCTTTTTGGTTTTACAGATGACTACAAAGTCGTCTGCATACCTTGTCAGTTCTCCCAGACCTCTTCCATGTTTCTCCCATAGTCGGTCAAAATAGTTCAGATAGATATTCGCCAGAAGCGGTGAGATCACACCACCTTGCGGCGTTCCTAAATCGGAGCGCCTTACGTTTCCTTCTTCCATCACTCCCGCCTGAAGCCACTTCCGTATTAATTTCAGTATCCGCCTGTCGTTGATGCGCATCTGCACCAATTTCATAAGCTTCTCTTGATTAATGTTATCGAAGTAACCTTGGATATCGACGTCGACTACCCAATTCCCTTTGCGGTTGCAGGCTTTCCGAATTCGTTCCAGCGCTCCTTTCGCACTTCGTTTTGGGCGAAATCCGAAGGATACGTCCTCAAAATCCACTTCAAAGATGGGTTCAATTACCAGTTTCGTTGCCATCTGTATGACTCGGTCGCGCACGGTGGGTATGCCCAGCGGCCTTTGCTTCCCATCTTTCTTGGGGATATAGTGCCGCCGTACAGGCTGCGGATGGTAGTTGCCTTCTTTCAACGCTCGTTCGCAGTCCTTAAGGAAGTTCATTTCTCCTTGTTCCTCCACATCTGCCAGCGTCATGGCATCTACTCCTGCTGCTCCCTTGTTCGCTTTCACTCGTCTCCAGGCTTCGCACAAAACATCTCCCCGGTAGACTTTGTCGTACAAGGCATGGAATTTACGCTTGCTGTTCTCCTTGGCCACATGACCTAGCTTTTCTTGGAGTTGTTGAACTTTTTCCTTTGGTGTTGTTAGCCGATTGGCATTCACTCACTCGTACCTCCTCCAAAAGCATAAACAAAGCAGGGCTCCTTCCCTCCCCAAGGTTATGTTGTCCTTGGGTTCTTCGGTACTATGAGCCCCTCGGACTCCCTTCCCACAGACGTTTCACTTCGTCTTTTGGACTTATAGAGCATCTCTTTACGAATTCCTAAAAAAAAAATCCGTGTGGGGGAGGGTCTCCCCAGTTCACTGCATGATCTTTCAAGCCATGCCGCTCCCTTTACGCCGGAAGGTTCTTCACTGTTGTTCCAAGTTCTGCACAGCTTCCTTGGCCTTCATCTATATGACCGAGACTCGGCACCTTCTTTTCCCCCTTGCAGGGCCTTTTTGACGACGCGGCAGGATTCACTTCATGTTACGGCCTGGCTTGTTGCTCGCCCTGTTTCTGACAGGTACTTTTGTCGATGCGCTTTTGCACACAGATTTCGCCATATGCAAGCATCCTAGCTACCAAGGTGGCTTGGCCCCTCCTTGGGTTGGACTTTCACCAACAAGATCATGCGTGCCTCTGGGCACGCATCATAAGAAAAACGACCTGCTTGTGCAGGTCGTCCTCTTCAGTGATCTATATTGCTCATTTTGGCTGATTTTAGGCCTTTGGAGCGATCATTTTGGCTGGATCGACATATTGATCAAATTGCTCTTCGGTAAGCAGGCCCGTTTGTAACGTCGCCTGTTTCAAAGACAAGCCTTCTTTATGTGCAAGTTTCGCGATTTTGGCTGCATTCTCATAACCAATATGCGGGTTAAGTGCTGTAACCAGCATAAGCGAATTGTTCAGATTATGTTCAATCTGATCCAGATTAGGCTCAATGCCCACGGCACACTTGTCATTAAACGCAATAATGGAGTCCGCCAGGAGTTGCACGGATTGCAAGAAGTTATAGATGATAACCGGTTTGAATACATTCAGTTCAAAATTACCCTGACTTGCCGCGAAACCAATCGCTGCATCATTACCCATGACCTGCGTAACCACCATAGTAATGGCCTCGCTCTGAGTTGGATTGACTTTACCCGGCATAATGGAGCTGCCTGGCTCATTCTCAGGAATACGGATTTCGCCCAATCCACTACGAGGGCCACTGGCCAACCAGCGGACATCATTGGCAATTTTCATCAAATCAGCTGCAAGCGCTTTAACCGCACCGTGCGCATACACAACTTCATCATGACTTGTAAGTGCGTGGAATTTGTTTGGTGCAGATACAAAATCTTTCCCCGTATGTTTGCCAATCTCCTTGGCAGTGAAGTCCCCAAAGTCCGGATGTGCATTAATGCCCGTTCCGACAGCTGTACCGCCGATCGCAAGCTCCTTCAGATACTGTACGCTTTCACGGATCATACGCTCACTCTTGCCCAGCATGGCTTCCCAACCACTGATCTCCTGACCAAGCGTAATTGGTGTTGCATCCTGGAGGTGGGTACGTCCAATCTTGATAATATCCTTGAATGCATCCGACTTGTCTGCAAAAGTGGCTTTTAATACCGCGATTGCTGGCAAAAGTTGATCCTCAACAGCCAGAACACCTGCGACATGCAGAGCCGTTGGGAATGTATCGTTGGAGCTCTGGGACATGTTCACGTCATCATTTGGATGCAGACGCTCTTCCTTGCCCTTTTGCTCCAGCAGTTGGTTCCCCAGATTGGCAATCACTTCGTTCACGTTCATATTGGATTGTGTTCCGCTTCCCGTCTGCCATACTACCAGTGGGAAATGGTCATCAATTCGGCCTGCAATAATCTCGTCTGCTGCATAAGCAATAGCATCGGACTTAGCCGCAGATAATTTACCTAATTTATGGTTACTGGCCGCAGCACTTTTTTTCAAAATGGCAAGAGCACGGATAACTTCCATCGGCATATGTTCATTGCCAATCGGGAAGTTCTCCTTGCTGCGCTGCGTCTGAGCTCCCCACAGCCTGTCGGCTGGTACTTTCATTTCGCCTAACGTATCTCTCTCAATGCGGTATTCCACTTGCTTGTCCTCCTCCAAAAAGATGGTTTGGGTCTCTACAAAGCTTGTGTATCTCGTCATATTATACATGATTTACGAGCAGGTTTTCACCTTTTCGACAAAATTGTAAGCGTAGCGCAAAATGAGCGTGAATTATTTTTGTGACGCAATTGGATACAATCGGCTGCTCTGTTCGAATAGTTCACCTGGTTCCAAACCGATCAATCCGATTTCTTCTGCAGGTATGCCTTCAACATTAGGAGCGTTAACCAGGTTCATCTGTGGTTCAGGACAGAAGAATTCGCCACCCATGTTATTGTTCCAGATCATCCAGTGCTTGTAGGAGGTACCCACATCGTATACCAGTTTGTCTCCAGTACGGTGATCCGTAAGTTCCATATAGTTACGTCCATTCTGCGGCTCCGCCGTGTAATGATTATCCATGGCAGCAAAGAACGGACTAACCCCGTCTTTCTTCAATTGTTCTTCCTCAGGTGTAAGCGGTTGAAATTGTCCTGTTGGCAGGGAACGCTCATTCAATTCACGACGTTGTCCAATCGTAACTTTGGCCGTGTAATCCGAGGCCTGACTGTCCGGTGCAAAAGGTACAGCAATCGCCGTGTGGAATGCAAACAAATTCGGCATATATTCAGTCCCGTTGTTGCGGACGATCAATTGTTGCTGAAGTCCTTGGCTGCTCAAAGAGTAACGAAGCGTCACCGTAAACGTAAACGGCAGGTACTGATGGAATGTATGTCCTTCTTTCACGTCCTGGCTAAGCAACACATAACTCTCCAGCTGATCAGAACCGTATCCCTCAACCTTCCACTCGGCATCATGCAAAAATCCATGCAAATGGTTACCTGTAGCCGGTTCGTTCACAGGCAACTGATAGACTTTACCATTCCAGGGGAAGCGTCCATCCTCATAACGGTTCGGTGGAGAAAGAATCGGAATTCCATAGACCGCAGGTGCAGCCATAAACTCATCCATCTGATCCTGATTTGGTTCTCTCAAGTAACGAAAACCCTTTTCTGTATCACGGAAAGCAACGAGGTTCGCACCTACGCTTGGAATAACTGCCGCTTCAAACTGATTAAAACGAAGCCAAATGGCTGGTATCCCTCCAAATTGTTCTTCAAATGCTGCATTTTGCTGTGTCATCGTTATATGTACCTCCTGCATACTAAGGTTATATTATACGGCTCGACTATATCATGCCCGAGCGTAAAATACCAATCTATGATAGAGAACAAATTCATAATAGAAAGACAAAAAAGACAGGAAAAAGACAGCTGTAATACGTTACGGCTGTCTTTTTCCTGTCTTTCATATGATGGTTCAATTAATCCACATATTTGCCATGATCCGGCACAGTGCTCTCTTCAAAGTCCAGATCAAGCCGCTTCAAGGATTCACTCAGCATATCTCCGCTCAAGGCATGCCCGTGCCCGGTAATCGCAAGTTTCGGCTCCAGATGCCTTATATGCTGGACAGATTGATGAGCAACCTGCCAATCGGTTGTAAAATAGGAAGGCGGGCCATGCAACTGTTTGTCCTGAAGCAACACACTCCACAGCGATTCCTGCTTCACTGTGATGATTGCATCTCCCGCAATTAACAAACGGTCCGCTTCCCGAAACAGCGACACATGTCCAGGCGTATGACCTGGCGTGTGAACCCACTCCCATCCTGATACGCCTGGAACGGAATGATCTTTGGGTAGACTGAATATCCGATCATCCAGATTGATTGCCTCATTGGGATAAGCGAATGACAACCTGGACATTAAACCTCCACCTACAGAAGGGTCCGCTGGCGGGTAATCTTTTAATCCCGTTAAATACGGAATTTCAAGCGGATGAGCATACACTGGCACACCCCAGAATTGTTCCAGCTCAATAACGGTTCCTACATGGTCGAAGTGACCATGCGTCAATATGATCGCAGACGGCGGACCTTGAAATCGTTCTGTTGCAACCTGAACAATATGATCTGTGAACCTCGCCATTCCGGTGTCCACGAGGACCCAGTTCCTGCTTCCTGGCTCTCCGATGAACACGACATTAACGAATAGTGTACGTAGACTGAGAATATCGGGCGCGACTTCTTCAAGTCCCGTCAATCCTTCTGTAATCAGATTGTCAGATGCCATTCACGGTTACCTCCCATTAGGCGGATTGTCTCTCTGGTTCCATTCATCTCGTAGACTTCCCTTTTCTGGATCATCTATTCAACATTTCCAATAAAATAGACGGTATACACCCTGTTTCGGGCATACACCGTCTAGTATAGTCATCGACACAACACAATAGAACAAGAACATCTCGGCCAGTTAAGCCGGAAATGCCTCCAAAGCAGCATCGAGCAATTGATTGTACAGATCGTCATCATTCTCAAGCAACTCGTCCATACGCAGTAACTCTTCTTCATCACCGGATTGCTCTGTGAAATGCAAGCTATAGTCCCAGTCTTTTCCGTTCTTGCTCATGAAGGTAATCTCATATACTGACTTTTCGCCTTCTGTGCGGTAAACGGTATTTCCCACGTATCCTTTTTCACCTTCACGGCGCATTTCAGCACTTATAATTTCAATATTCACAATCATTCTCTCCTTTAATCTTTCATCTACAGTCGGTCTCCAACATTTCTGGTAAACCTAGTTTGGTAATTATTATTGGTTAATTGTACAATATATAACGTAGCAACGTATACCTTATTCAATGAAGGAACCATTCTGAGTCCTTACATAGTTGTAATGAGGACTATAATAGCCAACAAGCTACGATATTATTATCACATTGGAGGAAAAAATAGCATGAATACTTTTGAAACGAATCTGCAGCAATATGCTGAGCTGGCTGTACAAGTCGGTGTCAATGTCCATCCTGGACAGACACTCGTGGTTAACGCTCCAATCTCGGCAGCACATTTTGTACGACTGATTGTCAAAGCAGCTTACGGTAAAGGTGCGAAATTGGTCAAAGTAAACTGGAGTGATGAAACCGTTACACGTCTACATTACGATCTTGCACCTGATGAAGCTTTCTCCATTGAACCGAAATGGTTTGCAGCTGAAATGACTGAACTGGTTGAAGAAGGTGCCGCTATTCTGCACGTCATCGCTGAAAATCCGGATCTGCTGAACGGTGTAGCTCAGGAACGCATTATTACTAGCCAAAAAGTGCGCGGCAAAGCGCTCGAAAAATATCGTTCTTATCAGATGGCTGACAAATTCAGCTGGTCTATCGTGGCCGTTCCTTCTCCGGAATGGGCAGCTAAAGTGTTCCCGGATCTGCCGGAAGCGCAACAAGTGGACCGCCTGTGGGATGTCATTTTCAAAACGGTACGGATCGGTGAGCAGGATGCTGTTGCCGAATGGAAAACCCATTTGCAAAACCTGGATTCCCGCGCTGATCTGTTGAACAACAAAAAATACAAGAAGCTTCACTATACAGCTCCAGGCACAGACTTGACCATTGAACTTCCAGAAGGCCATATCTGGGTATCCGGTGGAAGTGTGAATGAGCAAGGACATGTCTTTATTGCCAATATGCCTACGGAAGAAGTATTCACGGCTCCGCTGAAAACGGGTGTTAACGGTACAGTGCGAAGCACGAAACCACTGAGCTACGGCGGCAACCTGATTGACGGTTTCTCACTAACATTCGAGAACGGCCGAATTGTTGACTATACCGCCGATCAAGGTCTCGATGCACTCAAAAACCTGATCGAGATAGATGATGGCGCACACTATCTGGGTGAAGTAGCCCTCGTTCCACATCAGTCCCCAATTTCCGATACCAATATTTTGTTCTACAATACTTTGTTTGATGAAAATGCCTCCAACCATTTGGCGATTGGTAATGCCTATGCCTTCTGTCTGGAAGGTGGTAAAACGATGTCCAAAGAAGAGCTGATTGAACGTGGTATGAACTCCAGCCTCACTCATGTAGACTTCATGATTGGATCCGGAGAAATGAACATCCACGGTGTGACCTCCGAAGGTGCGGAAGAGCCGATCTTCCTGCAAGGAAACTGGGCATTCTAATCCCGTTTGATGTGATTTAGGAGAGAGGAGATTACTCCTCTCTTTTCCTGCGTCAACAGGTCAAAAATTCAACAATTGGAGGGAACTCATATGTTAAGTTTTGAACAAAAACTGGATCGTTACGCTGAACTTGCTGTAAGAGTAGGTGCTAATGTGCAACCAGGGCAAGTATTTGTCATCTCTGCGATGATTGATACCGCTGAATTCGTACGTTTGCTGGTACGTAAGGGATATGAAGCTGGAGCCAAGCAGGTGATTGTAAAATACGGAGATGAAACCGTCAATCGATTGCGGTTTGAGATGGCCCCTGAGGAATCCTTCCAAGAGCCGCCGAAATGGCATGCAGCGGAGCTTGAAGAACTGGCGGCCAATAATGCAGCCTTCCTAACCGTATTGTCATCCAGCCCAGACCTAATGAAAGGTATTGACCCGGAGCGGATTTCCACCCATCAGCGTACATATGGTCAGGCGATGGCCAAGTACCGTCAGTATCAACAGGCGGATAAAATGAGCTGGACGGGTGTGGCATGTCCTTCGCCCGATTGGGCAGCCAAAGTATTCCCGGATCTCCCGGCAGCTGAGCAGGTTAGCCAGTTGTGGGAAGCCATTTTTGCTGCGGTGAGAGCCGATCTGGAGGACCCTGTAGCGGCTTGGGAACAGCATATTGAACGACTGGAGACCAAAGCCGTTGCCCTGAACAACAAGAAGTATCAAGCATTACATTTCCTCTCCCCAGGGACGGATCTTACTGTCGAGCTTCCAGAAGGTCATATCTGGGCGCAGGCAGGTAGCGTGAATGAGCAAGGCACCCCTTTTGTCGCGAATATCCCGACAGAGGAAGTATTCACCGCTCCAGCCAAACATGGCGTTAATGGCAAAGTGTCCAGCACCAAACCACTCAGCTATGGGGGCAGTATCATTGATCATTTTTCGCTCACATTTGAGAACGGACGTATCATTGATTTTCATGCTGAAGAAGGTCAGGATACGCTGGAAAGACTCATTTCCATGGATGAAGGATCTCATTACCTCGGCGAAGTCGCTTTGGTTCCCTTCCATTCACCGATCTCTGAGAGTGGCATCCTGTATTACACTACATTGTATGATGAGAATGCGTCGTGCCATCTTGCGATTGGCAGTTCCTATGCATTTAATATCGAAGGTGGCAAAACGATGTCTCCTGAAGAGCTTGCAGCCCGTGGCATGAACACCAGCATCACCCATGTGGACTTCATGATGGGCTCTCCCGAGACGGACATCTACGGTATCACGGCAAACGGCGAACGTGAAGCCATCTTCCTTAAGGGAGACTGGGCGTTCTAAATGATCGCGGAGAGTTATCTCCCGTAATGTATGTTCTCTGAATAGTCGAAAGGCTGTCTTGCAACCATGTATTCATGGTTGGCGAGACGGCCTTTTATTAATTTTCAGCAAACTTTCATGCATGTTATACACACTTCTCTCATCTGGTTTTTCCCGGACCAACCTCCCATTGTACCGTTTCCATATTATGTTGTAAAATGTAATGATACCAATGTTTGTGGACTGTTCACCAGAAAGGAGAACATCATGGCCAATCGGCTCCAGTTATTACTAGCCTCAGATTTCCATAATTTAGGCTCTGCGCTTCAAGAAGAAGTGTATTATGAATATTATAATATGGTACATGGTCTTATCGTTTATATCATCAAGGAACGTGCTGCAGCAGAAGATATTATTCAGGAAGCTTTTATCAAAATCATTAAAAACAAACCCATCTTTGAAGACGAGGTCAAACTGAAAGCCTGGCTCAAGGTTGTCACACGGAACACAGCTATTAATTATCTGAGAAAAAATAAAAATAACCGTAACCAATTGGATACGGATAGTGTTTTTATAGATATGGAGACGATGAATCAGACCGCAGCTTCCGTGGAAAGCATGGTAGAAACGCAGATGATGGAAGAGTCCATTGAATATTATCTCAGACAGCTCAAACCGGAATATCGTGTACTGGTGGAGTTACGGTGGAAAAAAGGTCTCTCCTACCGAGAGATGGCCGAACTGCTGGATACCTCCGAAGACATTGTGAAGCAACGCTTGTTCAGAGCCCGTGGCAGTATTAAGAAGAAATTACATAAGGAATGGGGTGGAAGCATTGAGCAAAGGCAAGTCCGATAAAAACGTGGAGCGATTCGATTCAGAGCTGGAAGACGAATATTTCGACGCTGCGTTTGACCTGGCTTTTGATGAAGCTTTCCATCAGGCCGTCTCTGCCCCTTCCGCCTCCCATACCGAATCCATGCGGCAATCCTGGCAGAAGGTAAACAGGGAAATTAACAGAATCGGTTTACGTAAAAAAAGAATACGTACCTTGCGACTTTCAGTTGTAGTCGCTGCATCCGTAACTATCGGGGCCGTTATTTTCAGCCTGCCGTCCGGTACGCAAGCGGTATCCCCTTTTGTGCAATCCATCAAGGATTGGGGCAATGGCATGAAATCCATTATCATTGAGGATCGTACGACCCAACTGGGGGCTGATCCGTCAACAGCCAAAACGCCTCCACCACCAGAAACCAGCTTGGACGACATTCTTAAGGTACAAGAAGAAGAAGCTCTTAATACACCTTCGTATGAGTTATCGAGCCATCAGTTTCGTCCAGTACTTGTTACGGAAGAGATTGCACGCGAAGGGTTCATGGGTGACTTTCTGTTATCCAAGGCCATTCCCGAGCGATTCAACAAGGTCAAATTCGAACTTGTGCTTGATACTGAAAACCCTGTGAATCCAGACGATTATTATGAGTCCAACCAAATGAGAGTTCAATATACCAGTGAAGGCAAAAGCATAGAAGATGAGATTATCCAGTTTGATTATATCTATGTCATGCCTGGGGAGAAAATTGAAGGAGCCATGCTTCGTGATATGAGCACCGTAAAGCTGGCGGATGGCTCGGAAGCACTGATGTATATCGGCCCACCTTATAACTCCTTTCAGTGGATGATGGGTTCAAACAATATGAGTCTGTTTGGCACCCTTTCGGAAGAAGAAATGACTGCTATTGCCAACGATTTTCAAGAGCAGAAGTTTCCGGGTAGCACCCGTCGATAAGATCAAAATAACACGGTGCCAGAGACATGTTTGCTTGTTTCCGTGGCACTTCCATCATACGCTGTATGAATACTGGTAACGCGATAATAATATCCTGGCATTACGGTCCAATCCGATGCGGCATTCAATAAGTTTGTATTCGTTGCATTGTTGGAACTCGTTTTGAAAGTTACCCATGCTGTTCCTGTCCAGCGCTCAAGTCGATAATCTACGGAAAGTGTCTTCATTGCTGTATATGTCATGGTCTTGGTATTGACGATAGCCGATAGTCCACCCCCAGGAGTGACTGCACCGACCGCTTGATAGATATGTCCAAGTTCTCGAGTGTTAGCAAACGAATGGATGGATGGTTCCGGCGGAGGTGGGGGTGTAAGGGCACCAGAGGACACGTTGATCATCGGGCTTGCAACGGCTGGTTCGGACGTAGGTATAGCCAGGATTGTTGGCACCATTAACAAGGCAACAAGGGTTATTTTTAGCATAGATGCTGCACTCTTTGTTTTCATTTTCCGCATATTGATCCATCCTCCGCTTCCATACTTGATTTTGTGTAAGGGTATAAACGGACGGATCGGGTGACAGGTTTCAAAAAAAATTAGACGCTCCGATGTTTCTGTCGGCAGCGTCTTTTATCTTTGCATGCATCTCCAGCATGGTTGAAACCTAAATTATTCCAGCCCGTATGTATTGGGTAATGGATACACGAAACCATATGAACCAACAAGATTTGCAAATGAGGTGTATAACTTGAGTAAATTTCAATTCAAATCCAGAAGGCATCGTCACAGCTCCAATCCGAATCAACTACATATCGAAGTTTCCGGCTCGTTCAAACGTTGGCTTGTTATCTTGGTGAGTGCGCTTGCCACAGGGACCTTAATATATTTCTTGGCTACAGCTCGGGAAAGCTGGATAAGCATGGGGATTGACCGCTATGTATTGCCCTTTATGATCTGGGGACTTGTACTGTCCCCCATCCTTGCTTTTCTTTTCCTCAAGCAGAGCGGACGGACCCTTTCCCATGTCAAATTTTTACGTGTTTTCGGGATTGCTTTCTCCCTTCTGCCTCTGGTACTTCTGTTTTATGTGTTACCCGTAACACTTGGCATGGTGAATGATCACCTGACCCAGTTTAAGCAAAATCCCGTGTTATCCACCACTAAGGTGGGGGACTACAATTCTCACGAGGTTACTTTTGTCGATACGCCTATGTACGCCATCATCACCATTAAGACACCGATAACAACCCAATCCACTCGAAAAAAGCTGAATATCCAGTATGATCTTGCTCCGGGAGAGAATGTTTACGTCACTTATAAGCGAATTTCTATCGAGAATAGCTTGGTCACGGAGAATCGTTACGCCGATATTGTCATTCATGCACCCAAAGAATCATGAGCATGCAAAAAAAGCTGTACGATGACCATTACGTCACCATACAGCTTCATTTGTTACAATTTCGATCCGGCTACGCGCCTTCTTCTTCAACCAACAGTTCCAGCTTAATCACATTTACTCGGGAAATCCGCTTATGCTCTGTCTCTTGAATGACAAATACATACCCCCCATACTCAACCGATTGACCAACCTCAGGTGGAATGGCATCTACTCTGGAGTACAGCCAGCCCCCGATGGTATCGTAATCGGCACGATCCATCTCCAGTCCGAATCGTTCGCTGACTTCTTCAATCAGCATCAATCCATCAATAGAGTATTCCATCTCATCCACTTGTTCAATGACAGGACGCTCATGGTCGAATTCATCCTGAATCTCGCCTACGATCTCTTCCATGATATCTTCAAGTGTGACAAGCCCGGATGTTCCCCCGTATTCATCAATCAGAATCGCAATCTGTGTCTTGCTACGCTGCATACGCTTGAGCAGATCACTGATTAGCGTGGTATCTGGCACAGCCAGGATGGGCCGGATTACGGAGATGGTATCCGTAAGTTGGGATCGCATCAGATCCTTAATGTGAATAAAGCCGATAATATGATCCTTGTCTCCGTTATATACCGGATACCTTGTTCGCATACTCTCACTGGCAATCTCCAGATTCTCCAGCATGGACTCATTGGCATTCAGACAGATCATTTCCGTCCGCGGAATCATAATTTCACGGGCGGTTGTATCCGTAAAATCAAATATATTATCAACAAGTGCTAATTCAGTGTTATCAATTAAACCGCTCTTATTGCTTTCTTTCATCAGAATGCGTATTTCATCTTCGCTATGTGCGGAGTCCATCTCCGAAGCTGGTGCCATCCGGAATAGTCTCAACAAGCCGTTAGCCATACCGTTCAGTGCCCATATGAATGGATACATTAACTTGTAGAAGAACGTTAGCAAAGCCGCAGACCACAACGTGATCGTCTCAGACTTTCGAATCGCCATCGTTTTGGGAGCAAGTTCTCCCAGTACAATGTGCAAGATCGTAATAATCACAAATGCAATGGCAATAGAGATTCCATGAACGTAGACTGGTCCCAGTCCAAATGCGGTAAACATGGGCTCTAACAGATGTGCAATTGCCGGTTCTCCCAGCCACCCGAGTCCCAGTGAAGCCAAAGTTATACCTAGTTGGCAAGCTGACAGATATGCATCCAGATTACGTACGATATTGGAAGCATAGATGGCATTTTTGTTGCCTGTTTCCACCAAAGCCTCAATCCGACTTCCACGAACCTTCACCATCGCGAATTCCGCCGACACAAAGAAACCATTCATTAATACAAGTAAACCAATGATTACTAAATTTAAAATACTCGGTAAGGGGTCACTCAAATTTTCATCCTATTCGCCGTCATTCTTCGGCAAATAGGTCCACCTCCTTCGAAAATGTAGGATATTTGCCATTCTGCCGTTCATATGCAATTTCAACTTCCCAATGCTTCCACCTCCACCTTGTTCTGTCGAATAACAAAGATATGCTTCTTTTATTATATAATTCTACACTACACAGTCAATCCGTGTCCTATGACAACGAAATGGCACAAACGCCTTTTTTCTTTAACAAAAGTCTCGATTACGCTGTTTTTTTAACATTTCACAAACAATGATCTACCAGAACCAAAGAGAGCACCCTAGCTCATACTTCCGCATGGCTGGATACTCTCTTTTTGTAATACGTTATTTTCTCAGATTCTATCCGCCGATTACGATGTGGACTCAATCTCCACTACGGTTTCCGAAGCGGGGTTCCAACGCCACTTCGCTCGTCCCCCGCTTGCGTTATGCAATCCACCGATCCAGAATTCATCCTGCTTCAGCAATGCCCAATCGACTTCTCCATTCAACACCTGAATTCCGAGTTCCGTTAGCGACAGGACTCCGTCACGGAATTTTTCATCATGCTGCTTGAAATTAGGGAAAGTGGTTGCACCGCTCATCTGAAGAAGAGCATGAGGTCCTTCTGTCATCCGCTTCAGATGTGCCCAGTATTCAAGATCACCCATCCCAAGAATATGCAGCTTGTCCCCTACCTCACGAAATAATGGATACGGATGCTCCACACCTGCTCTTATGGTCTCCAGTGTTGTCTGCTCAATGAGTCCCAGACCGTTCGATACAGATGGCAGACGGGACAAATGTGCCTTAAAGGCAGCTTTCGCAAAGGGTAGCGCAGAAGTGTCTGCCTGCAAGTAATCCAGATGATGCCGGAAATCAGTCGACGTATAGGCTTCCCAGAACTGCGCACCGGCTTGTAACTCGTTTTTCTCAATCACATGCCAACTGCCGGACAGACGTTCAATCTGTGTGGAGGTAAGCTGTCCCAGTCCTCTAAAGTGCTCGATCTCTGGATACGAGTCAATGCAGAGCAGATTCAGTTTCGTATTCTGGAGTACTTGTTCTCTGAAATAATGCAATAGATAAGATAACATCGTCTGATCATAGAGATCGTATTCGAACCATAAGACAATTTCCTTGTATTGTTGAAACGAGTTCAACTTGCGTTCAAGTTCCTCAATCTTCAAGTATTCCGCCTGTGGAATGCCCAACTGCTGCTCTAACACGGATGCCCGAGTCTGCCGCTCCTTCGTATCTCCCATCTCTTTGGCTACCGGGCCGAACGTGTACAACTCTCTCCATACCAGGATGTCTCCCTGAATTCCACTCTCTCTTAAACGATTGGCAGCGTGATCCCCATTCATAATGTGTAACAATCCTTTTCCCCCTTCATACAAGTCACTGAATACAGAGACCAGATCCCTTACTGGCATAGAGCGCTTAAGTTTGGATCGGGCATCGAACAGTCTTTTCTTTAACGCTGGTACCTTCACCCCGAGGAAATCCGATATTTCCTTGAGCGAGTATCCTTCCAAATAAAACAGTTCAACAGCAATCCGCATCGATGATGGCAATATTGCAATAGAATCACGCAGCGTACGATACATTTCATTTTGCACCGCTTGTTTTTCCGGATTATGCGCCTGATCCTCTTCATGGAATACATGCTCCAGCTCCTGAACTGGAATCATGGTATGTTGCTTGCGTCTTAGCCAGCGATAACACTGCCTCTCCACGATCACCTTGAACCACCCGGGAAAAGCCTCAGGAGCTTCCAGCTTGGACAGATTGCCAAAGGCTTCAGTAAATGCTTCCTGTACGACATCTTCAGCCCAAAATGTATCTCCTAAACGATTGTAGGCAACAGCAAGAGCCATCCCGCGATATTGAGACATCAGTTGTGCGTAAGCTTCGGTTTCGCCCTTCATCGCTCCTTCAATCCATGAATTCAATGCTATGGACTCCCTTCATATAAGCATGCTGCTTGTTCTATTCATGTATAAGTGCCATGTTATCGCCAAAAGGTTACGTATAACTCTAAACCTGTAGTAACCTTCGTATATATGTTTATGTAAAAAGCTGTCCTGTCTGCGGATTACCTCCACATTCAGGACAGCGAAGTAAATCAGTATGTGTTAGACATGTGACATGTCAGTTATCAATCAACATGATGAGGTGAAAATGATTATCTGCTTGGAGCTTGCGGGTAATTGCCTACCACGCCCGGATATTGATACAACAACGGCTCATCAAATGTAGCATAGTCGAAGTTGACCATCAACAGCATGATTCTTCTACCTGTCTTCGGGTCACTGATGATAATATGATCACGGCCCGCTGCTTCAATAATACCTTGGAATATGCGAGCGTTCCATTCTTTGTTGCCTTCATATGTCATGTAGAATGTACCGAATTTACCAAGGTTCAGACGTAAAATATTCTCAATGTATGACTGCTCAAACTGTGGAGCCGTTGTTGTAATCACTGCACCTGTTGGTGTCATTGGGCTTCCACTGGATACGAGTGGCGGTACACTTGTGGAGCTTGGTGATACCATCCCTGGCGTTGGTGACATGGCAGGCATTCCGTTACCAATTTTGTAAGACGTACCTTGAACCTGAGAATTAGCTTGTTGACCCATCACAGAATTTGCTTGCTGACCCAGTGTTTGAGTTGTTGGTTGATAAGGCTGATTAATCATGATGATTCCTCCCAAAATTTAATATACTTCCGGACAGTCTTCGCCTGAAGGACTGAAGAAACAATGCGCTTTGAAACGTCCTGTATTTTGCTGGTCATACCACGTTGCCGGACACTCGGCCACAGGTCGGAAGAACCACAATGAATTGCTGGCAGGCCAGAAGCGCTCTCCATTAATCACCCGTTGTGCGAGACGAATCTCGGACTGTCTTGCGCGTTGGTAAAAGTACCCCTTCTGTGTTGACTCGTAGCCTCCTGGATTCTGGAATACCATACGATTGATATCGCGAATATCCTTAAAGTCCAGACAATCCACCAGCACCCGGTTCACACTTACATTGCCCACAAGCAACATACCCTGTTCGCCGTCACCTTCAGCCTCTGCCCTCATGAGCCTAGCCAGCAGCTTGACGTCCTCTGAGTTGGCTTTAATAACAGCCATAGTCTGTTTCCTCCCTTGTTTCAGCTGTTCATCACCGTACATCGTATTGTGCAGGAGCCCATTCGGTGACACGATTCCATCTTTTTTCCATAAAAAAAAGCCCGGAACCTCACCCAAGGTGAAGTCCCGAAGCAACTCGTTTCTTATAATACTCGCCTGTTTAAGGCTTGGCTTCAATCCAATAATCATAGGCATGAACAATGTTGCCTTGGTAAGCCTGATATTCGGCCAGCAGATCCGGAAGCTTGGCAAGCTGAAGTTCCATCTCCGCTGCCCCTTTTTCATAAAAAGAAATATGAGGACCTTCGTGGTTCTGCTTCATTTCGACCGAAATCATCAACCTTTTACCGAAACGATCGGCGATCTCCATCTCCTGACTCACAACAGTAGCAATCCCATTGGAACCTTCGGCGTTGTTACGGAAAGCCATCAGCGACACATGATCGAGTGTACGGATCATAAATTCAGCCACAGATGTATCCTTTCCTGGTAACGCGAAGCTATCCAGCCATACAGCAAGGTCTGCGCTTGTTTCGAGATCACTGTCCTTCTTTGTTTCTTCCTGGAAAAATGTAATATTGGCAGCCCATTCGGTCAATAAGGTGTCCCGACTATTCTCCCACTCTGGCAAAGTGTAAGGCTCAATATCCAAATGGATGCCTTCAAATCGTTCATCCGGCTCGGATTCAGCATTATAGTTTTTCACATAATCAATCAATCGCTGAATGCGTGGACGATTCTCCTTTTTGCCCCAGATGGGGTGTCCACCCATCGCATGGATCTCAATGCCCTGCGCTTTTGCCCGTTTCACAAAACTGCGATAGCTGGAATAGGGTTGATCCAGGTCCAACCGGACATACAACCAGTTAATATTCTGCTCTCTAGCAAATGCTAGTATGTGCTCTCCCCCGTCATTCGTCACCTGAGAGGCCTCCCAGATATACGTTCCCCGAATCTCTGGCTGATTGGATGGAATCTCCGGTGATGGCAGTTCCGACGGTTCCAGTTGTCCCCAGTATACGATGTCATGCACAGCAGAACCTGCGTAGGAACTATGCTCGCCGAATGCGGAGGCAACTTCTTCAATAACACTTTCCAGTTGTGCTGCACCTTTCCCGGCAAATGACGTGAACTCCTCGCCAGGCATTGGCTTGGTGTTCAACCCAACCGTGACGCTCACATTGCTGGCATCGGCCCAGTTCATTTCCTGTTCAATCAAACGTATGATACCATTGTTCCTTTGCGCGTTATCACGGTAAGCGAGTAAAGTGACATGCTCCACTTGTTCAATGAACCAACGTGACAATGGTTCGTTATCTGCATCCTCAGAAACTCTATTTCCTGTGACGGTATAGGAATCCAGCCAAAATGGCAGGTCAATATTCACTGCAACTGCGCCATCCTGTCTCACTTGCTCAAATAACAGATTCATATTGGCTACCCAGGATTGTACCAGTGGCTTAGCATCTTCTTTCCAGGCTGGTAACACATAGGGCTTGATATCCAGATGTATGGCATCAAATTGCTCGTTGGGCTCAGCAACTTGATTGTAATCACTTACCCACGACGCTAATCTGAGCATGGGACCTTCACGGCCACTGAGTGCCCAGGATGGATCGCCTCCCAGCGCTTCAACCGCAATACCAGCACGGCTTGCTTTGGCTATAAACGTCTGGTATACCTCCTTGGATAGCGTCATGTCTACATTCACGTACAGCCTGTTTATCTTATGTTTAGCTGCATTGGCCAACAGCTCATCTCCGTTGCTAACAGACTGTGCCTGCCATACCCAGGCCGCCCGTATATCTGCGCCGTCTGCTTCAGCAGGTGACTCATTCCCTATCATTATCATCCCTCCGATCAGCAGTAACAGCCAAAATACCTTCCGGGATTGTTTCCCGAACATATACTCCCTCCATTCCTCTACTGTTGTAAAATCACATTTATTATAGCAACCGAGTTATTAAAAACAAATAAGCCCAAGTGCTTAACTTGGGCTTATCACTCTGAAGTTGGGACAGCTTAGGGCTCGCCCGGTTCAATCCCGGTTCTAGTCCTCATATATCATTTTTCGGGTCATGCCTCCATCAATAACGAGGTTGGTCCCTGTGACAAAGGTATTGCTTGGATCAGACAAATATAAACAAGCACGGGAGATATCTGAAGGAACACCCACACGACCGGAGGGATGCTGTTCATGATCCTCCTTTTTCAATTTCTCCACGTCACCTGTCTCAATCCATCCCGGACTGATACAATTGACCCGAATTTGGTCTTTGCCCAATGAGACCGCCAGCGCATGCGTCAGAGCTACAATCGCTCCTTTGGATGCTGCATAAGCTTCGGTATCCGGCTCAGACATCAGCGCACGTGTGGAAGCCATATTGATAATGGCACCCCCGTGTTCATTGCTTTTCATATGTTTGGCCGCTTCCCGACTCGCCAAAAAGGAACTTCTCACATTGGTATTGAGTACATCGTCCCATTCTTCCAGCGTCAGCTCATAGGGTGACTTCCACTTGGCGAGTCCTGCATTATTCACCAAAACATCAATTTGTTTGAATTCTTCCACGGTTGTCCGAAAAAGATTCGTAATATCCTGCTCGCTCCGAACATCACATTGGACAAAGATGGCTTCTCCGCCTTCATTACGAATGGAAGCTGCCGCGGCCGCCCCTTCTGCTTCCTTGTAGTCAGCAAGTACAACTTTGGCTCCAGCGACTGCATAAGCCTCAGCCACACTTCGTCCTATTCCCTGAGCGGCCCCGGTTACAACAACGACCTGATCTGTAAATGACATATTGATTGCCTCCTCTATGGTAATGATCTTTTGATCATAATCTCATTAAGCCTCTTCTTATATAAAAACACGTTAGGCCCATTAAGAAACGCTTGTCCAGTAAATAATCAAAAAAGCTCACGCCATTCTGGCGCAAGCTGCTCAGTTTAACCCCGTAGGCGTTCAGAATATACGCGATTATATCGCTCGAAGCCTACATAACGCGTTCCTTTGAACGAGAGCCGTCCTTCATCCCCCTCAGCACACAAACCATACTCTTCGCCATTGACTTTGAATTCGAGCCGATCTCCACTTTCTACTTCAAAGGTGACGTAGTATAACGTTCGTGCTGTACTACCCGGTTCAGATTGCGACTGACTCATCTTCATCCGTCTGCTGGTGATACGTGAAGGCACGGTCAATAGCGGCTCCGAGTTGTTGCGTCCCCACCTCCATACCTCCTTTCCCATCGACAGAAGGACTATACCTATAATCAGAACAAATACAACCGGAAAGACGGTTCCAAACAAATCAAACATCCAGGATGATTCAATGCCCATGTCTCTCCCTCCGTTCATACAACTTAGGACAGCCGGAGTCTTGACCCGTCTCCTGTAATGTATATGCACGTAAACAAGGAACTTGTTATCCGGATTGAAATCGAACGGTGTGAAGGGAAATACCCTCCGGCAGAATACCGAAGGGTTGCTTCATACGAAAAATAAGTACTATTTCATTATCTAATACCTTGCTTAACTAGCAACCATGTTTTACTTAAAGGTTGTTGCAAATCGATGATCCAACAATATAACCTGATTGACCTGTCCCTCTTTTGTCAGCATAAACGATGCACGATAGATAGCCAGATCATCTTTTTCCGCTTGCAGCGACTTCTCATCCAGGAATGTTTCCTTCTGAATATGATAGGCATAATCGATATTACGTTCAGATTCGACCAGAACATGTTCCTTGCCATACAGATCGAGAATCTCTTGATGTGTCATCCCCGCCTCTGCCCCTCGAGCCGTCTTAAAGTACCCTTTCGAGTCCTTATTCAAGATGATACTAACGACTTGGGCATCCCTATAACCAATCGTGATTCCGTTATTGTATTGATAGGATTGACCCACACCGGTTGATGTTCCCTCACCGAGGATTTTCTCCGTCTCTTCCTGACTCATTCCATACGTAATCTTATCCTCACTGTCGGTCTTCGTCACAGCCAGATCCTGTTCTGAAAATTCGTTTGGATTGAATTTGCTATTGCTGCAAGCCGTGACCATGATTAATAATAATGCCGCAACAACCCATGTAATTTTTCTCCAGTGTCCATTCTTCATGCACTCACCTCTGATGTTTTTCCAATATTTTATCATATTATCAACTGAAAAAATAATTAGTAGTGACGTTTTCACCATTCCTCAAAAACAAAAAGGGTATCCGATATGTACTTACTCCTGTACCATTATCCGCTCCAACTGAGATAACAGCCTCAGGTAAAGCACTGCTATCTCAGTTCAAGCAAACCCATGTTACCGTTGTGGATGCATATTTAATAAAGTTGAGGAGAGTTTGCTAGCCTGTTAACGGATTCACGCTATTTGTGTGATCACAAGATGTGCCGATACAGGTCTGGTTCCGCCTGCAAGAGGCGTCATGGTTAATGCAGTGGAATTACCTGCTGGATTTCGTACGGTTAGAATTGAATTTATTACTGTTGTTTGCACGAGAGCCATTCCTGGCATCTGACTTGTACCTGTTGCCCGTCCCACTACTGAATTGGAAAGATCAGCACCATTGAGTGTTAATATAAGTTGCCCAGCTTCATTCATACTCCCCTGGAACATAACTAAATACGTACCAATGGCTGCCAGATTGAATGAACTAGGGCCCGTGCGAGAGATCGTCGTTCCACTTGTTGGACCATCTTGAGGGAAGTTAACATCTGCACCTGGAGCAACCGTTGCAGCATTATCAGGTGGCATCAGGGCGAAAAAGTCAGCGAACCCCAATACGCCTCCAGCTGCTCCTGTCGCACCTGTAACTCCTGTGGCTCCAGCGGGACCAGCTACTCCAGTCGCACCTGTCAGGCCTACTGCTCCCGTTGCACCTGCTGGTCCTGTCGAGCCCACTGCTCCGGCAGGGCCTACCGCTCCTGTTGTACCTGCTGGTCCTGTCGAGCCAACTGCTCCAGCAGGGCCTACCGCGCCTGCCGGTCCTGCTACTCCTGTCGCCCCCGTCGGCCCAACAGCTCCAGGAAAACCTTGAGGTCCAATTGCTCCGGCAGGACCTGGATTACCTTGCGGACCTTGTGGCCCTACGGCCCCTGCTTCTCCCGGAATCCCCTGTGCTCCCATAGGTCCAGCAGGTCCGACCGGACCTTGAGAGCCTATCGCTCCAGCAGGACCTGGCTGTCCCTGAGGCCCTTGTGGTCCAGGTGGCCCCCCCGCTGGTCCTTGAGCTCCAGGTGGCCCTTCAACCCCTTGTTTACCTGGAATACCTTGTACGCCCTGTACGCCTTGTATACCTTGTGGTCCTGTTGGTCCAACAACAGTAGGTGTAGATATGTTCACTTCTGGAGGCGGACATTTTACTCGAACGAACTTTTTGACCACTTTCAATCGGCGTTCTTTTCTTTTAACTTTACACGGATGGAATGTTGCCTTTTTTCTCTTCATACGTTTCTTCACTTCTGAATGACTCACAGTGCGGACACCTCCCTACAGACATAGTTTAATGTACGTATGTAGATGAAAAGGTGCGTGGACGAACAACCATTTTAGTTAAAAACTCAGCTAATTCCCAGAAAAAACAATAAAATGGATATCACACCGCCCATACGGTTGATCTAAATTGTTCATAACCATTAATTGAGGCGAGCTGGTTTACGTAGCGATATTTGTTCAAAAAAACTCATGCCATTTGGGCATGAGTTTCATGATTTAACCACGCAGACGTTCCGAATAATGCCGATTAGTTCGTTTAAAGCTAATAAATCATGCCCATTGAAAGAGAGCCGTCTTAAATCTGCGTCGGATGGACGACGATATAGGAGTTTTGAGAAAAAGGTAACCACGACCTCCATAACATGTTGAGTTCACTTATGCTGATTTTTCGATTGTAATATTCTTCATCACAATTAATCTTGTGGTCTAACGATTCTGCCAAGTAAAAATGCGTTTCATCATAACCAACGACGGGAACAAAATGCAAATAACGTTGTTTGGGATGTACTCTAATAAATAAAATAACAGGTACCCCTTGGCTGATCTGTTTCTTTAACGTATTCACATTACCACGTAAGTACATTGCCTGATATCCTAGCTTCCTGAAAAAAACAACGACCGCTTTGGGATATACCGTACCATCCAGTAATTTGCGAGGATAGGTTTCATAAATCTTTGTTCCGTTGGACTCCAAACCGAAATGTCTCAAGACAAACGCACTGGAAAATGCAGCGCATTCGTAGTTTTTCTGAATATCCAACCGATTTGAAGATTGAATGTAATATGTGCTTGGCACATTGACTGTGTACATGCGATCTTTCTTAGGAAAACTGAAATAAAGGGAGATCACCCAGAGAATAATCAACCAAAATAATACATTGAGAAACAATTCGTGACCTCCTTCGTCTCATCAGACGATGTACTCTACCGTTTGAGTATGCCATTCACTAGACAGCAGACTATACGTCACAATATTCTCATAATGATCGTAAACCCATTGAGCTTCTCTGGATGTTCCCTCATATGAAAATCCGATTTTCTCAGGTATAGCCCTGCTTTTAAAGTTGTTTTCTGCACATTGAATGATTACACGATTTAACTTCAACTCGTTAAAGAGATATTTAAGCAATTGTTCTATTGATTTGGTAATGATTCCTTTGCCCTGTGCTGACTCAGCTAAAAAATATCCAATGCTCGTTGCTCGATTCGTCCAATCAATATAATGCAATCCTAACATCCCAACCAATTGTTCATTGAACCATATTCCGGAATCAAAACCGTTCTTCTCTTCATAATTATGTGTCCATACTTCAATTACAGAATCTAAATCGCTGGGCGATTGTCTTTTATCGACCCAGAGTAACCACGCTCTCAAGTACTTTCTATTCTCATCAATTAACGCATACAACTCATCTCTATCTCGAGATTGGATCAGCTCTAATACAATAGATTCATTCACTTGAAAAGGCAGCATCCTGTTCCTCCCACTCAATCTAACTATTAGGTTATTTTAAATGTTCATTCAACACACCAGTTCTTTAAAACCCATTCTTTAACTTGTTCAGCTACTTCCATTGCTGTAAGTTCTGTCGTATCAACTGTTTGCATTGGCGGGTCAAACGCAGTTTCCGAATTCTGGAGTAACCAGTTGGCAAAACTTTTGTGATCTTCAACTAGGTTCTCGTCCCACCCACGGGCTCTTAAACGCGTCTCGCGAGTAACATCGTCACAATGCAAATTCATATATAGAATCCGATCAAATCGATCTATGTAATCAGACGATGCAATGTTTTCCGGAACCATCGTTCCGCATAAAACAGTCCCTCGTCCACTTAGCGATATGTTATACGCAATCCTCAACCAATTCTCTTTGGCAATCTGCCAATCCACGTTATCGATGATATCCATGTCAAAGACGTCAAATTCGGGAAGTTGCTTGCGAACAAGCGAAGAGATCGTTGTTTTTCCTGTTCCACTTGCGCCTGTCACTATAAAAAGCGGTAATCTTCTCATAACTAGCTCCTTTAGTTAAAATAAAATTTGATCTATTACGTTCTCCATTGATCTGCTTTCAACCCATAAATAATCCTGTTTAAATATGCACCGTTTAATATATTCGTAATCCCTTAATTCACCTTCACGTTGAAAGCCTAATTTTTCAGGAATTGCGCGGCTTTTGAGATTATCTGTTGCTACGCCAATTTCAACTTTATTTAATTCCAGTTCATCAAATGCGTAATCAATTAAATTTTTAATCGATTTTGTAATAAGTCCCTTACCCTCATATTCCTGACCAAGCCAATATCCTATTTCAGTCTTCTTGTTTTCTTGATCAATGTACAAGTATCCAATAGAACCAGCAAGCTCGTCTCCACACCAGATTCCTAACCAATAACCATCATCTTGAGCATAGCGTATACGTGTTCTCTTGATGAAATTTCTTGAATCATCTTCTGTTAATGTCATGCTGGGGAACTTCAACCACGCTCCTATATGATCCCTGTTTCGATCGATCAGATTATATAATTGGGGTGCATCTTTCATTGCCAATAGCGATACATAGGTAGCAGTATCCATTTGATATTTAAACATATCCCACTCTCCGATTCATTTCATTTAATCATCGTTTTCTTGCTTTAATCACAAAGGATACAGGTAACATCTTTGCTCTTTTAAGGAGACTATCGCTATTATTATGTAATTGCATGATATCCTCATCGGATTCTTCTATCATTTGTTCAATGACAAATCCCGCTTTCGCTAACGCATTGACATAGGTTGATAGTTGACGATCAGCCAAGGTTAATTCACCCTGACAAAAATCAGGAGATATCGCATACCACGATTCATCAGAATATGGCTTATTGAAGACAAATCTATCATTTTCTTCAACGACACATCTATGAATTGGATGAGACCAACTGAAAATAAAAATACCATCTTTCTTTAAATAAGAAGCGATTCGGCTGAAAGTACCTTCAAGATCAGTTGTCCAACCTATGGCATAAATCGAATACACAGCGTCAAAATAATTAGTAGGAATACCACATTCCTCTTCCATGGGTGAACATATCAATGTTGCAGGAATTCCGTATGTCCTCAAGTGTTGTTGTGTCTTTTCTATCTGTTTCTGGGATATATCCATACCCCATAGCTCACCAGCTTTGCGGTCTCCATGATACTGCAAGGATTGACCATTTCCACAGCCCACCTCTAACATCTTTAATCCTGAGACATCACCAAAAAGTTGGTGTTTTTCTTCTGAGATAAATGCTCCATAATGTGGAAGCACGATTGCTCTCAAAAAGTCATTCCCTTTTGTATCCCAATAAAAGCTGTTTGTTTCATAAACACTGTGCTTGTTCATCTGATAGCCTCCTTTATACACTACATTCAGAACATTACTTGTTACCTTCGTTGAAATATGTAATCTCATTGCCATTAAGTAAGCTTTTAAAGCCGTTCTTGTAGTAAGGCATAAGCTCATCTGCCTGTGTTATATCCAACCATGCAATCTCAGAGATTTCGTCTGGTCTTGATATCTCTTCTCTCCCTCCGACGATTTACATCGACTCGTTTCAATGATTGAACTTCCTTTCCGGAAACTTTTAAATATTATTCTTATCACTGAACTCAATGCAAAAAGGTTGCATCTCAGGGTTTAAGCAATACTCTATTCTTTCTCTGAAGTTTTTCCATTCGACTTTTAGAATGGCTTCTTCGATTGGAAAGAAACCAGACTCTAAGCTCTCCGTTGATGTGATTAATTCTCCTCCTATTGGTTTGGCTAGAAATAATGTGTTACATATTGAATTTTCGATATTTTGAAATATTCCACAGAATTTGATGATTTCAATGTCGATTCCGGACTCCTCTTTCGTTTCTCTGATCGCAGCTTGACTTAGAGATTCTCCTTCTTCCACTTGACCACCTGGCATTTCCCATCCTCTTCGTGGTCCTCTAATAAGTAATAATTCATTTTTGTCGTTTATCACGATTGCAGCGGCAGATAAGATATGTTTTGGAGGGCTCATTTATTCGACTCCTTCTAGAGAGATTAATATACGTTTGAAGAACAATTTATAGCCAGACTAAAAGAAGTTATATATCCCGTCTTCAAAATAATTATATTCTTCATCCGTTATTCTTAACTTTCCATACCCGTTATAAAAGATTTCTCTATCTCTTTCATTATCAAACGCATTATGTTTCGGTCTAATGGCTAATGCTACATCATATCTTGGATCGCCATAAGCTGCTCCTGCCCAGTCAATAACTCCAACAATATTGCAATCATTAACTAGCACATTATCTATAGTAAAATCTCCATGGATGAAAGTGTTCTCTATTGGTTTTGGTCTTCCTTCTTTCAACTGTTGAAGTAGTTCTGCTGATCCGTCTACAGCAAAGTGAGTTAGATTATATTCTGCTTTATTAAGCATTGTATCTAACCAAGGACTGACATTTTTCAATAATTCAACAGAACAAGAGCATTCATGTATTTTCTTTAAACAAAGCCCAAAGTTGAAAATCGCTTTTTCTTTACTTTGGAGGTCAGGCATCTTAGAGAGAAATTCTCTTAAACTTATTCCATCAATATAATCCATCAGAAGCCATCTCGATGTGTCCTCAGTATGAAATGAATACACCTTTGGAACAGGGAGTCCCGTATGGTAAAGGTATTGGAGTACCTTATATTCATCGGATAACCATTCATTATAAAGATCGTTTTCTGTCTTCTTGATGATGTACTTTTGATCAAACGTATCCAGTATAGCCACAGTAGAAGTATGACCTTGCTTAGGAAAAGTGATTTTCTGGACTTCCCCTATATGTTCTTTTATTTCAATTGGGAGATCTTGAATATTCATAGTTTTATCCTTTCTGCTATTTCGGACCTTTATCACGAATTCCACATTTTGAGTAAATTACCTTAATTGTTTCTATAATAACCCATGCTACAAAATTTGCGAAGTGAATTTAAAAACGCATACATTTATCAACAAATCAAAAAGAACACTCCCGCAGGAGCGTTCTCCGTGAATCATTAGTCTAAGCGTACATCAAATCCATCTTACTATAATTTTCTCTCACATACGTTTGTAGTTGTACAAGCTGATTTAGCGTGACGATCCCAGAATACAAAAAAGCCCAACTTTTGAAAGATTGGACCTATAGCTATTTAAAATCGTTTCAAGCTCCGTTTATTTGACAAGGACTTTAATCTGATTGGCTCCTGTTCTTGCTAATACTCGGAACCCAGCAGTAGCAGCAGTTGCAATTCCCTCATCATTCGGTCGGCAGTAACCATCCACTTGACAGGTTCCATCATCCCTCACAAGGAGCTTGCCCATCATTCCTATAGCTACCCATTCCATTCGATCTATGCGAGAGACGTACTCGCGTGAATGGTCATAAGAGGTGCTAATGACAGCACTATTGATTGTATAAGCTGGTACTATAACCTCTCCCCGCTCATCCTTCTGCTCAGGAACCACTCTGTCTTCGTATTGGATCTTGCCCCTTTCGTCTGTTTTATATTTGCCCATCCAATTTAGGTGGCTGGCTCCCCCTATAAATGATGGCCTCGCACTGACAATACCTGCAACATAGTCATTTGTGTTTGTTGCTTTCCTAACTCTTTCACCAACCGTTGTTACGAAATATCCCGGTTCAATCGGCTGCCCATCCACTGTTTCAAACATCTCAGCATAGTCAGCCGCCGGGGACATCACTGTACCGTCAATATACAGGTTTCCGGTAGATCCTTGGAGAACAGCAGCCAAGCCTGGGAGATTAATAACACCATTTGCCAAATGCCACGAACCAGGATAGAGCGTTTGACCTGATACACCCATAATGTGAGAGGCAGTATGATGGGTATAGATACCACTAGCGCGAGTGTTGAAACCTTCCGTATGAGAATAATCTCCATTTGCAGAAGTTGATCTCCCTTCAGCATGGGAATAATTCCCGTTTGCTTTAGTTAAGTAACCTTCCGCATGGGATGCTGAACCAATTACAATCGTCTCAAAACCTTCGGCATGAGAATATGATCCGTTTGCAGAAGTTAAGTAGCCTTCCGCATGGGAGTAATTTCCGTTTGCTTTAGTTACATAACCTTCCGCATGGGATACCGATCCGGAGGCTGTAGTATTTGTCCATTCCGCATGGGAGGCTTCTCCAACGGCGGCGGCACCTACGCCCTCTGCGTGGGAAGCATCTCCACTGGCATTAGAATCGGCACCCTCGGCATGGGCTCCGTAGCCAGATGCTATGCTTCGGGAGCCTTCGGCATGGGCAGCTTGGCCTGAGGAGACGGTAAGATACCCTTCGGCGTGAGCCTCGTAGCCGGATGCTGTAGTATAAGCGCCTTCGGCATGGGCCGCATCGATCGTAGCCAGCGTCATATAACCTTCTGCGTGAGAAGCGGCTCCAGAAGCACTTGTGAAGCTTCCTTCTGCGTGCGCCGAATCCATACTGGCATTGCTCTGATGTCCCTCCGCATGGGAGGCTGCAGCACTAGCTGTCGTCTGATATCCTTCCGCGTGAGAAGCGAACCCGCTTGCGGTGGTTGTATTCCCTTCCGCCTCTGAACAAAGACCCGAAGCGTTTTGATTACAGTCTGAATCTGCCATCTACCATTCCCCCTATTAGTCTTGCTACTCTCTAATCTATTACAATAAAAAAGGTATGGTCACGGCATCTATCTTCTTTCCGCTTTGATCCTCGTAAATGATTTCAACTAACCAACCTAAATGTTTCACTAGCATGTTCATCCCTCCAATGAGAACGTTTGTTTGTATTATATGTTTGCTTCCTCCTTCCAGATTACCAAGCCTTTTTTAGCACTCATTCTCCCGTTTCAGTTTCTGTACATAGCGTTCTTGATCCAAGTATTCTTTACGTCGACCTCGCTGATCCATCAGTCCAAACTCACCTTGTTCCCGATATTTTCGCATCCAAAGCTTCATTCGTCCTGGATCATGAATCCCCAGATGTTCATTAATCTTTCGATAAGTCCACCCCTCAACCGTATGCAGACGAATAGCCTCATTTTTTATCTTCTCCGAATACGTTTTAAACTTTTGTCCTTTAATCGCCATAAAAAAATACACCCCCTAGAATTTCATCGGCTAAACCCAAGGGTTTTTCCAATGTCTATTCTAAGGGGTGCACTTCAGGGGCAAAACGTTGATATATCAGCCTTCTTTGATCCGTTTTGATTACTAAACGTACATCAAGTCCATAAACCCGCGAGTTACATCTCCACCTTCAGCTGGTTCGGGCTGGTCTGCCTGTGCGTGTTCTGCCATGCAAGCCTTCACTGCTTCCTCTGTTGTGCAACGATTCACATCGTCACATGTGTAGCATAATTGAAGCATATATCTGGTTAATTCATCCGCCTGCGTGAATTGAGTTTGACCGTTGGTTCTCATCTTCATCACTCCTTCTCTTGTTGAGTTAAATATATCACCTTCTACCGGATTTATTTGTGATTTATTTCACAAACTAAGCAAAAAAGAAAAGGAACCCTTAGGCTCCTCTCCTTTCTCCTATCTATTCACATCGATAACACTCTACGTTTAAAGTACTTTCCAATGTACACCGCCATCTACCGTTTGCAATAACAACGATCTTTTGGCATCTGTATTTTCAACCAATATCCAGCCAAGCTTGGGGTTAACCATCTGCTTCTTCACAATCTCCGGATAATCTTCGAGAATTTTCTCCAGTACACTGCTTGCAGGAAGAGCGCTCCACGTTTTGCCCGCATCCTTGGTGTGGTAGGTTATGCCCTTTTGCATCGCCCAACCTTCCGATGCGTTCAGAAATACCGGTGAAAGGTTACGATTCGGACCATTTTGTTTGTTTAAAGTGAAATTGGACAGCTTCCAGCTCTTTCCGCCATCGGTGGTAAAGAATCCATTAAATGTCGTGCTCTCGCCTTTAGAACAGGACATTGACATCCAGGCTGATTGCGCTTCACGTCCAAAAAATTGTGGTGAACTAACACTGAAATTACCACACCCGTTGAATTTGTTTCGGTCAAAGAAGGATGGTCCAGTATTCCAGTTTTCTCCGCCGTCTGATGTTACATATAACTTCGGTGTGCCGAACTCCAGCGCTGTTAAGAAACCATGTTTTGGATCCGAGAAAGTCATGCCCGTGGTGTATCCACGTTTGGAAATCTCTTCTGCTTCCTGTTTGCCATCTTCATCACTGGAAGACATCCGATTCCAGGTAATTCCACCGTCCTCGGTAAAGTAAAGTTTCTTGTCCTGTTTACCAATAGCGGTATCGACCGTGGTGAGAATCCAGCCTTTCTCAGGAGATACAAATGAGATCGCAGTCACTTTATCCGTCTTAGACAGAGAAGACAGGCTCCAAGTTACGCCCCCGTTGTTGGTGCGAAGCACCATGGTATCTGTTCCACCCATGCCTTCACGAACAATCCAACCGTGCGCACGATCTACAAAATAAATGCTTTGTCCATATTTAGGGTTAGCCGGAAACTGTACATTTTCCGAAGGTGAAATATTGGTCCAGGTCTTTCCCTGATCCTGAGTGTAGTACAGGCGCAGGGCATTCCGCGTCACACCCCACGCCAATCCTCCGTTGTCATTGAGCAACTGAAAATCGGTCAAACGGGTCTGTATTTGGTACTTGGCCATATCTGCAGATTCTGTACTGTTCACAGGGGGAACGACAGTTAACGTCTGCCCTGTATTCCCGGCGTCCTCCTGCTGCTGCGGAGGTTCTGCTACCGGAGGTTGATCTGAGTCGGTGCATGCAGCCAATACAGCTGCTATACCTATAGACAGCAATGCTGTCTGCGCGATTTTAATCCATTGCAAACGCAAGTGGGTTCCACCTCTCTCATCCAATATACAGGCGCGCATGCCTGTCCTATGGCGTTTTATTTACGATTCATCAGAATCCACTGCTCCTATTCTACCACAAACCTTATGTAAAAGGCTCATTGCCCACTCATGGTTGGACCGCTCCCTTTTTCCAGTTCATACTCTGGGCTATAGGTCGCACATTTATTACCATTAATTTCATCCTAAACTGTTTTTCGACGGAATACTTGGTAAAAAGACATGAAATGTGAACTATTTTATAGACAACACTCGCTTTATATTCTCTAATCCCTTAATATGGATGGGAGTATAACCCAAAAAGGAGAGGATATTGAACATGACAAATAGTGCAGCTCTGAAACCAAGTCGTGTCGTGATTGTAGGCATGGGTGCGGTGGGAACAACAACGGGATACACGCTAATGTTGAGACAGCGTTCGTCCGAGTTGGTATTTGTGGATGTGAATCATGATAAAGCAACCGGCGAAATGCTGGATATGAACCACGGTCTTCCATTTACGGGAGGCGTGAAAGTATGGGCTGGCGATTATTCCGACTGCAAAGATGCAGATATCATTATTATTACAGCCGGTGCTTCCCAGAAGCCGGGCGAAACCCGGATTGATCTGCTGAAGAAAAATGCAAGCATTTTCAAAGATATTATCGAGCGTATTACTGAAGTGAATTCTCATGGTATTTTGCTGATTGCAACCAATCCTGTAGATATTTTGTCCTATACTTCATGGAAACAAAGTGGATGGCCTGCTTCCCGTGTCATCGGTTCAGGTACATTGCTCGATAGCGCACGTTTCCGTTACCTGATTGGTAAAAATAAAGGGATCGACCCGCGTAGTATTCACGCACACATTATTGGTGAGCACGGCGATTCCGAAGTACCGGTATGGAGCCTGGCTAACGTTGCAGGAACAGATCTGGAATTGGATGAAGAAACACAACAGGATATCTTCGACCGTACCAAAAATGCAGCGTATGAGATTATTAATGCCAAAGGCGCGACTTCCTATGCAATCGCCCTTGCTCTGGACCGCATTGTAGCTGCAATTCTCGGCAACGAAGGCTCCGTTCTGAACGTATCCACGTACCTTGAAGATTACAATGGTGTATCGGATGTTTATCTAGGCGTTCCTTGTGTCGTAGATCGCAACGGTGTGCGCGAAATTCTGCCTCTTCCGTTGAATGAAACCGAAAAAGTGGCTTTCCAGGCTTCTGCTAACAAATTAAAAGAACAGATCGCTGGACTCGAGTAATTCAATCGCGCAATCATTCATATCGTGAACGATTTAGCACGTTAAAAGTTGTAAATTAAGATATCTGTCTTAGCCAAAAGGGCCATTTGTTTCTTCTAAAGAGAAGAGGCGAATGGTTCTTTTGTTTGATTTCTATTATAGGCCAATTTAGATTTCAGATATTAGTTTACATAATATTAATTATGTTTAAATATCCACCATCCAAATCAATAACAAAAAAGCCTGTCACTTGGACAGACTCCTTTTCGGGTTAAATATTAGCTTTTCACTTCTAATATGTCGGAAGTTTAACGTCCAGCAAAGCCATAGCCTCTTCTTTCTCCCTACTGGTGACGTGTGTGTACACGGTTGTTGTTTGAATCGATGCATGACCAAGTAGCTCCTGCACGGTACGCAGATCGGCTCCACGCCGTAACATCATGGTCGCGAAGGAGTGACGCAGCTTATGACTGGAGTAGTTTTGACGTTGATTGGCTGGTGATTCCTGCTGGAAACGTTCAAAGGTTTCTGTAGATATGAGCTGGATGCTGCGAATCGACAGTCTCTTCCCTTTCTGCGAGACAAATAACGCTTCCTCTTTTGGCCGCCAAGGATCGAGACGCTCAGCCATCGCTTGAGATAATACTTTTGCCACAGTCTCCGGTACAGGGAGCGAGCGCCATTTACGACCTTTACCAAATACATCCAATGTACGCCGCTCCGCGTTATAGTCTTTGCAATCCAACGCATGCACTTCTCCAACCCGTAATCCCATATATCCCATCAATAGAAAAACAGCCAGATTACGTGTACGATACTTGCCTTCTACCGACTCCAGAAAACGTGTCAGCCCACTTTCATCAAGGAAAACGGGCGCACGGTTTTTCTCGGTTTTGGATTTTTTGATCCCAAACGCCGGATTCTTGGTTAACAATTCGAGTTCAATGAGGGACTTGTAAAAACAGTTCACCGCCGCATGTTTGCGATTTCTCGTGGCATCACTAACCCCACGCTCCCGGACACGGGACAGAAAAGACAACACATGCAGCTTTTTGACCTGCTCCAGTGACTTTCCTTGAATGGAGACCAGGAATTCCACCACGTCACCCGTGTATGATTTTACTGTATGGCCTGTATATCCGGCGTCCTTCATCCATATGTGAAAAGCTTCAAGCTCGTCCGCATATTGCTCCTGAATCTCCTCGGTCATCATCTGTCTACGTCACCTCAATTCGGTTCTTTATAAGTTGAACAGTGCTCTACGCTTCATCCACAATGACAATGTCAATCAGCGGAATGATCGTTTCGGGTTTGCCTTGACTGCGAGTAAGTACAAACGATGGCAATGGATTCTCGTGCAGACCATTCACGGATTCGCAGATCTGAGTATACAAATCCATGTGCAACGTCTCGCCTTCACCCGCCACATCAATAACAGGCCAATCATTCTGCACACAGGCAGGCCAGTAAGCCAGTTCGTTCGCCGGCACGATACTTAATTGTTGAATGGACGGATCGAGATGGTAGATCCCTTGCCGTTCAGGTTCATCGCCCAGCTTGTCCACAGCAAGTATTCCAGCAGACTGCTCATCTGGTGCAGAATAGAGTGAATAACACCACGGAGTCACGCCCCAGGCAATCGCCATAAGCCCCTCATCCAGCAAAGTATCCGACAAGTTTCCTTCAGCAAATTGTTCGATCAGATTATGGTTACCCGGTCCCATCAGTTCCTCTACACGTTCAGCGAGTCGAGGCAGGTCAGCGAGAATAAATCCCCCTCTGCCATAGGAGTCAAACACATGATGGTTTCTGCTCCACACAGCTTGAGATGGTGAATTCAACGACGCTGCTTCTGCCGGGAAAAGCGATGTATATACGGTGATAACTTGCGCATACTTAACCATTGCAAGTTGTTCAGGTTCGAGTGCACCTTCAGCAATACGAGGTGTTTTCATATGCAGGGAGATTCGAAGTTCGTATTCCCCTTCTACAAATGCTGACCAACCCAGATCAACAGGCTGTTCAACCCCCTCAATAGAAGCAATGGAGATTGTGCTATCCGGTTTCAGGTTAACAGCATACTGCATGTATGCTAGCTCCTGACCATAGATTATATTGGCATCCTGACGATTGACGGGTGAATCCAACTGTTGTGCAATGACAGATACCTTACGTCCATCCTTCAGAAGGCGCTGCGGATCAATATCCAACTGCAATCCGTCTTCACGTCCTAATTGTGAAACAATTAATTGCGCCTCTGCAAGTACGGATGAGTCAGCTAGTGCAAATCCAAAAGCTGCTTTTTGATGATCTGAATTCGTATGTAATGGTGTGTTCATGATACATCCCCTCTCTTATGTCTGATGGCATGTCACATCCCCAAATATATTTCATATTTGGCTTAGCCGCAACCCCGCCCCCGTGATTAAATTCGTCACGTCCCTAATTACTTACCCATATATGAAGAAAATTCCAACCTTCCCCTGCCGTTATCTTCCTTTATCTTTCTATATAAAAAAAATCCCCATCCCGCTTCGCCTAAGCGATACGAAATGAGGAAAAATGAAGATATTCTCGGTTAAAGATGTTCTCGACTAATCTAATTATCCTTTGCTCTGAAAGCACTCGAGATCCGGCGTTTCGGATTCAGATGACTGTAATGGCGTCCATAGGCAAAGTAGATGATCAATCCGATGATCAACCAAGCAAAAAACGTAATCCATGTCAGCGCTGCAAGGCGTGTCATCAAGTATACACAACCCAAGGCACTCAGAATTGGAATCAGTGGCACAAGTGGAACGCGAAATCCGCGTTTGAGATCCGGGTTATTTTTACGTAACACAATAATGCCCAGACTTACAACTGCAAAAGCAAACAACGTTCCGATGTTCGTAAGCTCCGCCAAATGTCCCAACGAGATGAACCCGGAGAACAGAGCCACGATAATGCCTGCAACCCATGTTCCTACCGCTGGTGTCTGACTCTTGCCACTAACTTTGGAAAAGACAGGTGACAGCAGTCCGTCACGAGACATGGAATAGAGCAAACGTGTCTGACCATACATCATGACCAGCAATACGGTCGTAATGCCGGCAATCGCTCCAAGAGATACAATCCAGGACAATCCCTTCAATTGAACAAATTCAAATGCAAACGCAACCGGATCACTTACATTCAACATGTTATACGGCACAATCCCTGTGAGGATCAACGATACAACAATGTAGAGAACGGTACAGATTGCCAGTGACGCAATAATTCCAATCGGCAAATCCCGTTGTGGCTGCTTAACTTCTTCTGCCGCTGTGGAGACCGCATCAAATCCGATGTAGGCAAAAAATACCGTCGCTGCTCCCGCAGTTACACCCGAGATACCAAAAGGCAAAAATGGCTGCCAGTTAGTTGGCTCTACATAGAAAACACCTACACCAATGAAGATCAGCACCACGATAATTTTAATCGCTACCATGATGCCAGTCGCACGAGCCGCCTCCTTCACCCCTCGGGTAAGCAGAAAAGTGATAATTAACGTAATGACCGCAGCTGTGATGTCAAAATAAGTTCCCTTTTCCGGGCTGAACGCACTCGTAAGAGCATGTGGTAACTCCAGCCCGAATCCGGACAACAACGTTTGAAAGTATCCAGACCATCCACTGGCTACCGCCGCACTCGCAAAACCATACTCCAATATCAGATCCCATCCCAGAATCCAGGCAATCACCTCTCCAAAAGCCGTATAGCTATAGGTGTACGCACTGCCCGAGGCCGGTATGCTTGAGGCAAATTCCGAGTAACATAATGCCGCGAATGCACATATGATACCTGCCAGTAAAAATGACAGTACAAGTCCCGGGCCGGCATACGTTGCGGCAGCTACACCAGTCAACACAAAAATCCCTGTGCCGATAATGGCACCTACCCCAAGTGTGGTTAAGTCCAACGGACCGAGCGCCCTTTTCAATGCACTGCTGTTATCACCCGCTGAGGCAATTGGTTTTTTACGAAATAATGAAGATCGTTGTTTGTTCTCACGCATAGTCATGTTCCTCTCGTCATGAATCTTGAATGTGCTATGGATGTAGCAGCGATTGGATGGCTTCCCATCTGTTCTATGAAAAAGTCATTTGTTCTATCTTATCGATCACCTATAAAAACCTATCGAATTCTACACGTTATCGCGTTGCTTGGTTAAATTTATTTTTGAAGATCACTTATTTTGTTCTTTTTCCGCGAAATTTATCATGATCTGTTGCACGTGGTTGAATATGAAAATCGATTTAAAACAAAACTGCGTATAATTTATATTATGCGCAGTTTTTATGTGCTTAATTTTACGCGAAAAACATCTTTAGTTCCTTGTTATCTGAAGTTAAGAAAAAGAGAGCTCTTTTCGTCTTTTTCCGCTGTATCTTCCTCCCTTATCCTGTCTAATTCGACGATATGAAGGCATGTAAAAGAGCCACATATCATTATGCGGCCCTTCATTTCTTACTATAGATAGAATTGTATATAAAAATACAAACTGACTTCATTTCAGGTTTCTATGAAAAAGTAAATTATGAGAACGTAATTCTCTCCGCGTCCGACATCCGGTATTGGGTTAACAAATAATCCTTGCTCTGCATCGCCGCATGACGAATCGCATCCAAATCAACATTCAACAGCTTACCCTCTCGCTTCACGAGTCTACCTGCCACAAAGACCGTATCCACATTGGATGGATTGGCAAATTGCACAACAGCGCCGATTGGATCATGAACGGGGAACATATTCAGATCGGTGGTACGAATCATGATCAGATCCGCTTCTTTCCCTGGGGCCAACGTACCGACCTTCTGTTCTAATCCCAATGCTTGGGCACCAGCCGAAGTTGCAAATCTCAGCACTTGGCTGGACTGCAAGTTCAACTCACCAGGCATCTCACCCTGCTGCAAAAGTTGTTCATTGGCTCTGGAGCGTTCAGCTTGAAGTGCAAACTTCATCTGCGAGAACATATCTCCGCCTGTGGACGTGACCACATCTACACCAAGTGTAGGGGTTCCCCCATGTTCAAGAAAATAGCCGGTGGCCGGATATCCATGACCCATCATCATTTCAACCTCAGGTGTGACCGACAAGGAAGCGCCGCTATCTGCCAGCATTTTGTATTCATCCATGCCCATGGTGTTACCATGAACGATGTTCACCCGTGGACTTAACAGTCCCGCTTCGTACAAGTGACTGATCGAGCGATCCACAGATCCCCAACTGCCAAATCCGGCATGCATTGAACAGATCGCATCCAGTTCTTGTGCTAGCTCGATCTCTTTCACGGTTGTATCCCAATGACTGAACTCCGGACCACGAATGGCAAGCCCATAAGTAAGTAATTGATCCCGTGATGAAAAATAACGTTCTTTGACTCTTCTCACATCATTATTCGAATACGTGAGTTGACTATCCCGATTCCAGTAGTCCGTCTCACCAGGTACTCCGTGAGCAAATACCGCCCGAATGCCAGCATCCTGAAGTCCACGAATCAGTTCATCCGTATGGTCAGGGGAATATGGCATGCTCCAATCCATTACTGTCGTCACTCCTGCGTTAAGCGCTTCCAAGGAACCGAGCAGGTTGGCAATATAACTATCTTGTGGGCGGAGCTTGCTTCCCATTGCACCATAATAGAGATTTTGCAAATAAACTGGTAACGACCAGTTGGTTCCCGCTGTTTTGACAAGTGATTCCCACATATGCCGATGTGTGTCCACCAGCCCAGGCATAATAATCATCGATGAAGCATCAATGATCTCCGCATCCGGAATATCCAGGTCGGGCTGAATAGCCATGATCAGTGAATCCTGAATCAGAACGTCCGCCCTCTTATACTGTCCAATTTTAGCATCCATCGACAACACACAGCCATTTTTCAACAGATAACTTGTCCGCACAAGAAACATCTCCCATCTATTTTGGTTTGAAAGACGATCACATCCTGCTTACGAATCTGTACTGCTTCTGACTATTTTTTCGCTAGTATATATACATTATATAGTTATTGTTAGTATTTATCAATTTTGGGATTTACGTTTCGCCCGAAATCTTCTGACCTTCATCAGATTGCCACACATCTTATCATCACAGTACTTCTGTGTTCTGCTTCGGGTATCATCATAGAACATCCAGCGACAATCCGAATTATCACAGATCCGAATCCTGCCGCCTTCTCCCTCTACCAAAGTCAAAGCAAAGTCAGCAGCTACCTCAGCCATAACCTGACTCCAATGTGCTTCTACAGCTACCAGTTGGAGTTTCAGTTCCTGATCAATTGTAGTCAATGTTCTTCTCACATGCCCTGCTTCCATAACGCCGTTCAACCATTGTTTTTCTATATCCGTTAATGATGCTCCAGAAGATAAGCGGGCTCCAAGAGCTATCAATTCATTCCTGAAATTTCTCATCGACAACTCCTCTTCTGGAGATGCAGGGACAGAAGCGTTAAGTTGCCATCGTTCCAGAAAATCTTGCTGCCAGCTCGCCTTCCCGAGCCTGTCCTCCGATCGATCTCCCCCACGCCAGTCATGATAATCGCTGTTTACAAAATCGGTCCATAACCTGTCCATATATACCTCCGTTCATCGTAACTATCTAATTAAATAAAGAAGGTTACAACTCATCTTTGATGTGTTATATTAAGTGTAACCTTATTAATCAGTTTTAGCTAGTTACATCACCTATCACAATTATACGCAAGGAGGAAAAGGCAATGACGAACACAACAGCACTAGATGTGTTACTTATTCAAAAGGATGATACTTGGGATCAATGTAATTGGATTGTACCTTTGTCGAAATCCTTGGAGGGTCTTACAGCAGAACAAAGCAGCCTGGATTCCACCTTCAGGGGGATTAAGCATCTGGCAGTTGGTTAACCATATGTATTATTACAACCATCGCTTATTATGTCGCATGCAAGGTAAGGAGCCTACCCTTCCTGCTGTAGACTCCAATGAATACACATTTGGGAATCCTGGAGATGCAACGGACGCAGCCGGATGGAATACACTGCTGCAGGGTACAACTCGATTAGCCCAGCAGTTGCGAGATCAATTGGCTGCACTACAAGAGTCTGATCTTGAAGCCGCATATATGGACTCCGAAGAGAAATGGGCACACGAACTAGCTCGCTGGGTACTCCATGATGCGTATCACGCAGGTCAGATCGTGCTCCTTCGCAGACAGCAAGGAAGCTGGAAAATCGTTTTCTAAAAAAAATGCTTGAACTGCTAGCGCTTACAGGAATAAGATGAACTTATTAATGTTACAGCTTGTTCAACACACTATATAATTGAATAGGATCTTCGGGGTAGGGTGCAATTCCCAACCGGCGGTGATGTTCTTCGGAACTAGCCCGCGACTCGCTAATTGTTCTTAACGAAGGACATCTAGCGACTGACTTGGTGTGAATCCAAGGCCGACGGTACAGTCCGGATGAGAGAAGATCAACACATTGACATGCCGTTCACGGGAAGGCCTCTTTCCTGACGCATGTCCTTGGATGAGCCCCCGTTTATTTGGTATATACCAAAACGGGGGCTTTTGTCGATTTTGCCAACTGAAGATTCCGTGTTCTGACGAAGGAGTCCTGAATATGGAAAAGACATCAGCAGCATCACCTGTTTACCGCAAGGAACGAAGTAATACCGGATTCTGGCTTGTAGTTCTCGGCGCCGCCTTATGGGGTGTCGACCCACTCTTCCGAATTATTTTGCTAAACACGATGACATCCACGCAGATTGTACTGGTGGAACATATCATCGTCAGCCTTATTGCCATTCCCGTACTGTGGAAATTTCGGGCTGATCTGAAAAACCTGCGTGCTCGCCACTGGATTGCCGTGATTTTTATCTCATGGGGAGGATCAGCACTCGCAACGGTATTGTTCACCATGGCGCTTACACATAACGATCCGAATACGGTGCTTTTATTGCAAAAAATGCAACCACTCTTCGCTATCGTGCTGGCTAAACTGTTACTAAAAGAAACGTTACCACGTCGCTTCGGTGGATTGTTCTTCATTGCATTAGCAGGAACGTACCTACTTACATTTGGCTTCACATTGCCATTAGGTAACTGGGACAACTGGATTCATGCTGGAAGCTTGTTATCCCTTGGGGCCGCTGCCTTATGGGGAGGTTCAACCGTTATGGGACGATTGATGCTGGGACAGGCGCGTTATGAAACGGTCACCTCCCTGCGCTTTGTCGTTGCTCTTCCCCTCCTGATCTTTATGACGTGGAATGAAGGTGCAGCATGGACATTCCCGTCCGGAACGGGTGAACAGACCGCTGTCATCCTCAACATTCTCGGTCAGGCATTGTTGCCAGGTTTGCTAAGTCTTCTGTTGTATTACAAAGGTCTGTCGTCAACCAAAGCCTCTGTTGCAACACTCGCAGAACTTAGCTTCCCGATGGCGGGTGTGTTGGTGAACTGGATTGCTTTCCGTACACTGATTACATGGGAGCAGCTGCTTGGTTTTATTCTGATCTGGGTGGCCCTCTTCGCCATTTCCAGACAGCAGGAAAGATCATCAACTGCGGCCGATGCTGCACCAAAGCTGCGTACAGAATAAGTAGATATATCTGAGGTTCACATATAAACAAATAGTCAAATATAAAATAAAACCATTGCACATCAAATTAGATGAGCATTGGTTTTTTTATTGCCATTACTCGATATTACTCGTTCATTTTTTCAATTAGCAATATGAGCTATTAACCCTGTGCTTTATTTCTATATCGCATATGCAAATACTCCCCCTCTTTTCCCTCCAACCTCATAACGAGTATGCATATCATCGCACTACGATTCTTCTATGTTTTGTCTTTTGTCTAATCCGGTGGTACGATGACATATGGAATAAACAGATGAATTATATTCAGAGAGGAACGATCATGATGTCTTCATTCTCATATACCTCCTACGACGCCGTAGGTTTGGCTGAACTGATCCGATCCCGGGAAGTATCCCCGGTTGAAATGCTTGAAGCGGCGTTTGCACGCCTTGAAGAAGTGAATCCGCAACTTAATGCGGTTATTCGTACATATGAAAATCGCGCACGTGAGGAAGCCGGTTTGGTTCGCCCTGGAGAACAACCTTTTGCCGGTGTGCCCCTGCTCCTGAAAGATATCTCGCAATCCTTGGAAGGTGAATTTCTGACTTCAGGCTCCCGTTTGTTCAGCGAGCATCGGGCATTACGCAATTCCAATTTTGTCACTCGACTCCGTGATGCAGGCTTTATCTTCATAGGACATACCAATACGCCTGAATTTGGTTTGAAAAATATTACCGAGCCCCGTCTTCATGGTCCCACTCGCAATCCATGGAATATCAACCACTCCCCAGGTGGTTCAAGTGGTGGTGCCGCTGCCGCTGTAGCTTCGGGTATTGTTCCCCTTGCCGGAGCCAGTGACGGAGGAGGTTCGATTCGTATCCCGGCTTCCTTTAGCGGATTGTTTGGATTGAAGCCAACCCGCGGGCGCACACCTGTAGGACCGGGAGTTGGTCGTCAATGGCAAGGCGCATCGATTGATTTTGCCCTCTCTCGCTCGGTTCGGGACAGTGCTGCATTGCTTGATACGTTACAAGTCATTCAGCCCGAAGCTGCGTTCCATGCTCCACTCTTTCCAGGCAGTTACTTGGCTGATATGAGCTATCCACATCAACGCAAACTGAAAATTGCATACACAACGGATTCACCCGTGGGAACACCTGTCAGCGCAGAAGCCAAAGAGTCTGTATACAAGCTCGTTCGCTGGTTGGAAGATCAAGGTCATCATGTTGAAGAAAAACTGAGTCCAGTCAATGGAGTCAGGCTGATGGAGAACTATTACATGATGAACAGTGGTGAGATGGCCGCGATGATCTCTTCCATGGAACGCTCCATGGGCCGGGCTCTGACCTCCGATGATATGGAGATTGAATCCTGGGTTCTGGCTGAAGCAGGCAAAAAGGTGTCCGCTGCGGAATTTGTACATAGCTTAGCTGAATGGGATGTAGCTGCAGCTCAGATGTCCACTTTGTTCGAGCGTTATGACTTCTACGTCACACCTGTTAATGCTTTTCCTGCGCCTAAGATTGGTGAATTAACGCCTCATGACGAACAGATTCGTAACCTAATGCGGATTAGTGAATTGGACAAGACCCAGCAGCAGCAACTCATCTATGAAATGTTTGAGCCAAGTCTTACGTATACACCGTTCACCCAGCTTGCGAATCTGACAGGTCAGCCTGCGATAAGTGTACCTCTGCATATGACACCTGAAGGGTTGCCAATGGGCGTTCAAGTGATGGCAACCAAGGGACGCGAAGATTGGTTATTACATCTGGCTGGACAGCTTGAACAATCAGACCTCTGGATCGGGATGAGAGGTAATCCACTGTTTCCAGCATAAACGCAAAATTTCACACGTTTCTGATGAGTAATCTTTCGTGCACCCTATTCTTATTCTTTATATTCACATGCCTACATTACTTGCTATAGTGCATGAAAGCAATGTCATCTCCGCATACTGAAGTAAAAAGACCTCGGAGGAGATAGGGATGAATTCAACGGAATCTCATAAGCAATCTATTCACATTCCTGCCAAGACAGGCTACGCTCTTAAAGTGAAAAAAGGCTCACTGATCCGTATAACTGATCTGGAGGGGCAGCAAGTGGTTGATTTTGTCGCTTATGATGCCCAGAATATTAATAATCGGCTTGATCCCGGGGTAACCCTCGATGTTCTGCGCAATTACAGGATTAAACCGGGACAATGTCTGTATTCCAACCGTTATAAACCTCTCATTTCCATTGTCAGTGAAACTGTAGGTATTCATGATTTTTTCAATTCGGCCTGTCGTCCGGAAATGTATGAGGTCTTATATGATAAAAAGGACCATCCCAGTTGTTATGATAATCTGAACACGGCCCTTGAACCTTTCGGTATATCTCCGCCGGATCAGCATTATCCTTTCAATCTATTTATGAATTCCGTAGTAGATGGTGAAGGCAAAATTGATGTTATTGCTCCCGAATCATGTGCAGGTGATTATGTTGAAATGGAAGCTTTGATGGATCTGATCATCGGTTTATCGGCTTGTCCGTGCGAGGAAAGTTCTTGCAATGGCTATCATTGTACACCTGTTCAACTCGATGTGGAGTCGCCTGCCGTTTAAAGTGCTATATCCTCACAGTGTGTTCTAATTCACTCCTTGCGGGAATACGATGACTTGTACCCATTTTCTGTGACAACTGGTATAATTCATCGAACCCGTTAAGGAGTGAACGTGTTTATGTCTGTACTGTTCAGTTATATCATTCTGGGAATATCATTGTCCGCTCCAATCGGTCCGATTAACGCCGCCCAACTCGACCGTGGAGCCCGCCACGGATTCATGCATGCCTGGATTCTAGGACTCGGAGCTATGTTTGCAGATTTGGTGTATATGCTGCTGATTTATTTTGGAGTTGCCCATTTTCTGGACACGCCGTTCATGCGCTCTTTTCTCTGGTCATTTGGCAGTTTTATTCTGATTTACACGGGAGTGGAAACGCTCTCGAAGCTAAAGCAAGGCATTCAGGGTACATCTACTGCGGAAGCAACTGTTCGAAAATCATTTATATCCGGATTTTTGATGGCCCTGTCCAATCCACTGAATATTTTATTTTGGCTTGGGATCTATGGCTCTATTCTCGCGACAACTGTGAAACATACGGATACCGCTCATTTGCTGCTCTACAGTTCAGGCATATTCATTGGTATTCTGGTGTGGGATGTCATTATGGCTGGCATGGCCAGTCGATTCCACAAACATAGCAGTGAGAATGTATTGCGCTGGATCTCTATCATTTCGGGAATCTGCCTGATCGGATTTGGTTTGTATTTTGGGTACGAAGCTGTACGTTCCATATTTTTCTGACAACAAAATCAGGCTGGACAGTCACCCAACTTCCCCCACATTAATACTGTAACGGTATCATGTGGAATGGAGTTGGGAATCAATGGCGGAGCTGTATAGTGCCGACGAAATAAACACCTTGTTTGAGCGTCTTCCATCTTGGCAGCAGGACGCTTATTCGCAATTTGGTAAAATGATCGCCGACGAAGATAATACGTATCCATGTGTACCTGGACGAATGGGATTTCTGTCAGGACATTTGAGGTACGGATTTACGTGTGACCCCCGATCTGAACATGCTGCCGAAGATATGGCCGATCTGCTTAGACAATATGGTCCTGTCTCCAGAGACACCGGTCATTACGCTTCGATGGTCGTGATCTGTGAGACACCAAGTGATCTGAAAGATCATACAACGGTAGAGCAATATCAGACGTTATTCTGGCAAATGCTTAATCGGGTAAGTTCACACGATACCGAGCCGTGGCCGGAACATATTTCAACCGATCCTCATGATTCATCATGGGAGTTTTGCTTTGGCGGAGAGCCTTACTTTTGTTTCTGTGCAACTCCTGCACATGAACTCCGAGCCAGCCGGCATTTTCCTTATCTCATGTTTGCTTTTCAACCACGGTGGGTATTCGAATCCATTAATGACAACACCCCTCTTGGCCGTAAAATGAAAACCTTAATTCGCAAACGTCTCGCTGCATATGATGCTGTACCTGCTCACCCTTCGCTGATGTGGTATGGTCAGCAGGATAATTTGGAATGGAAACAGTATTTCCTGCCTGATGATGAGCAGACACCTTCCAAATGTCCATTCATGCGGATGAAGCAAGCCTTAGGCAAGTTGACGAAATAATCTTAAAGCACTCATTAATCCGTTGTACGACCTCCACGAAAGTTGCTGAGAGTTGCTTATGGTTTGGATGGTGCTGACTGCGATGCTTTCGAGCCACGTACCTTATGAACAACATACGTGATGATCCCAAGGAACACCAAAAGTCCCACACTTGCCAGCAGACCCGTTCTGCTGGCTTTTTCCATCGCTGTCCCAGCCACAGCAGCCACAATTAATACTATGGCAATCCACACTTTGATGTGATTCCACTTCACGGGCTTCATTTTTTTAATGTACGTGATGCAGATAAGCAGCCATGTATACATTAATACCAGACTACCTGCTGTCGTCACATATTCAAACAAACTCTTGGGCATCCATAATGCCATCAACGTAGACAGGACTAATCCAGCCGCTGTGCAACACAATGCCTGAAGTGGCATGTCCTTTTTTCCCCAGGTCTTCGTGAACAACTTTGGTGCATCTCCATCTTCCGCGAGTTTCACCAACATGGACGTAATGGCATATAACGAAGCCACCATTGTCGAGAATCCGGCTATAATCAGAATTCCGTTGAGAATGTGGACCACAACAGTGAATCCAATGGTTGACATGGCTTTGACAAGCGGACTTTCATCTGGAGTTAACTGAACTGAAGGCACAAGCAACAGGATCAACGCAATTGCAATCACATAGAGTGTACTCACAGTCAATAGCATTACTCGACCTGATTTCACTGCATCTTTTGGTTCTTTCAGGTTAGCTGCCATCAAACCCATAACCTCGATCCCGGCAAAAGCAAAGAATGCATAGATGAAACCGGTCCATACGCCTTTACCTCCATGCGGGAACCATTCATTCTTCAATTGCTCGGGTGTGACTTTTACAGGTAACCAACCCAGACAAGCCGCTCCTGCTATAGCTATAAATGCAACCGTTGCAGCAAGTTTGATTACAGCAAGAATATTCTCCGTTTTGGTTAATCCCTTCGCTCCCAGTGCAGCAATGAACAGACCTATAGCGGCATAGATCGCAACAAATGCCCATAGCGGAAACTTGGGAAACCAGAATTGAGAGAACAGCCCAAGTGCCGTTAATGAGCTGCCCATGATGAGCATTTCAGAGACCCAGTACATCCATCCACTACCAAAACCAGCCCAAGGTCCGAATGCTTCGCCCGCATACGTTCGAAAAGCGCCTTCCTTTGGATCTTCTGCGGTCATCTGAGCCAGCGCACCAAATACAAAGTAAGTACCTGCCGCAGCCAGCACCAACAATATAAGTACGGATATGCCGGCCCAATGAATCGCCAGACTGGTCCCTAGAAAAAATCCCGTTCCCAGTGTGCAACCCGCGCCAAACAAGGATAGGCTGACCCAACTTAGTTTTTCGTCGTCGTTTTTACGGTGTTGCTTACTTTTCATGAAGCTCCTCCTTCTGCCTTATCCCCTTACGATTTACAGGTCATGGAGGTTTTATGTCTGTATTACCAAAAGAATTATTATTAGTTTACATAATAATTAATATGTTAAAATTATTCTGATAATGAATTTAAGCTGTATGCTTTTAGAGATTATTCATAAAGATATATTTTCAATTTGATTTAAACCCGCAAAAAAGTGGTTGACTTCAATCGCTTATAATGGTTTTCCTTTAAACTTGGTGGTGCGTCAATGTGGCTATATGAGAGATGGTAACTAAGGTGAGAAAATGATCTTTCTATTGTGAATTTTTCATATGTTGAAATATTATAACTCAGTCGTTATTTCTTTTAAATTGAACGTAGATTGCCTATTTTTCGTATTTTCTCAATATCTTCGTCGTTTTTTATAAATTTAGTCGCTTATAAGAATGGATATTTCCTGGGATTTTTCCTCTTTCATCCTTTGTCACCCGTTTTGAACTAAGCTGACGTATAGACATTATTCCCTAAAATTTTTCGCAGCCCCTGATCCGAAAGTTGTTGTGAATTTTTCATATGTTGAAAATATTTTATGCTGGTCATAAAAAAGCCGCCATATGGCGGCTTCGCTAATATTTCTGATTTAAGTCCGGCCAGTCCAATCTGCTCCGGCGATTTCTTTCCATCGTGCTCTAATTTCATCATACAATTCCTGTGGGAGTTGCCCTTTAGCCACAAGATCAGCATTTTGCTGCCAGCGATTGGGCTTGGCTGTTCCTACAATAGCTGTGTCTACACCTTCGGTACTTAGCGTAAAACGCAGTGCTGTTTCCACCGCTACCTGGGCATCTTCACCCAGAAAACCATAGTTCAGTTCACTTAAGCGCTTCCAGTATATAAATGGATAAGCCTCTTCTGAAAGTGTATCATACGTCCAGGCCGCATTGGCAATTGGTCTTTTGGCGATGACACCCATGTTTCTTTTTCTTGCCTCAGGCAACGTAAGATCAATTGCTTCCTGATCTGCGATATTTAATGAAGTCTCCAGGCTGTCAAATACTCCGGTCTGAATCGCATATAGCGCATCTGTTGTATCCCCACTGTATCCGATAAACCTGGTCCTACCTGATTCCTTGGCACGCTGTAGCACTTCGATCACTGCTCCTTGTCGGAGTACTTCTTCGGAGCAGCTATGCAAATGGATAACATCCACATAGTCCGTTTTCAGCCTTTTCAGACTACGGTCAATCGTTTGCTCCAGTACTTTGGCATCCCAATCCGGACCTTCGATCCCGGCAGCATGTCCACATTTGGTGAACAAATAGTAGTCATCACGCCGATGTGACAACACCTCGCCGATTAATTCCTCGCTGTCACCGTAACATTCAGCCGTGTCTATCACGTTTAATCCAGCATCCAGGGCACTATTCAGCAATGTTGCTACATCCGTTTTGGATACATTTTTTCCTATTTCCGCTCCGCCAAATCCAAGTGTACTTACGTTCATGCCAGTATTACCGTACTTGCGCGTTTCCATGGTTATCTTCCTCCAAGTTCAGTGAATTGGGTACAGATAAATAGAAATACAGATTAACTTCAACTTCCCTTATGTTATTACCCATGATTTGGTTATGCCACCCACTTTTCCAAACTGCAACCAACTTCATTTATTTAAAAGCCATAAATGGACATTCCACCGTCAACCAATAACGTCTGACCCGTTATGTATCCCGCTGCATCTGATGCCAGGAATACAACCGGCCCTACCACTTCTTCCAGTTCTCCCACTCGCTGTAACGGTGTACGGCTTACAATTTCCTGCAAATAATGGGGATCATCCAGCAACTTTTCAGTCAAAGGTGTTCGGAAATACCATGGCCCTACTGAATTGACACGGATTCCATACTTGCCCCATTCCAGTGCGAGAACTTTGGTCATATGAATTAATGCAGCTTTGGTCGCACCATATACAACCCCTGTCCGCAAAGCCGTATGCCCACCTACCGAAGAGATGTTAATGATCTTCCCAGTCCCACGTTCTTTCATATGCTGTCCCGCTAATTGCGAAGCGAAGAAAGCCGATTTTAAGTTTGTCTGCATGATGGTCTCCCACTGCTCGTCTGTTACTTCAAGTGCTGGTGTCCGTATGTTCATACCTGCGTTATTCACCAGAATGTCCAGGCTACCCATCTCCGAGATCGCCTCTTGAAACGTCTCTTCCATTTGTTCTTTTGATGTCACATCCGCAGTCAGAGCGAGCGCTTTACGCCCTGTCTGTTCATAGATGTAGGCTGCTGTCTCCTCAATTTCTTTCATCGTTCGGGATACAAGTACAACGTCACTGCCTGACTGGGCAAGTCCAATCGCAATTGCTTTTCCGATCCCTCTCCCTGCACCTGTCACCAGTGCTGTCTGTCCATCGAGATGGAATGTGGGTACGTTCATGTCACTCACTCCTTCATCAGATTTATAAGTTGAACTAAAGATTATTTACACTGACACTACGATGACAGAATAACCTTCCAATCGCTGTTATCCCCAGATTTTTTGATTCCCTTTTCTGAAGGGGAAAATCCGGGGATAGCGTATGCTTCCGATGCAGCTTTCTTTCAGAAAGCTTTTAGGCGAACGCTTCGCTTTTTCAGGTTTTTTCTGTCCTCTCCGTTATCGTGTAAATGATTAGTTCAACTTATATCGCAATCATGCAAATGCTTCTATATGTAGGTAAACCCTGATGGGAATCAGGTTACAAAATACTGGCTTGGATTGCCCAGTTCCGGATGGAACTTTTCTCGAAAGCGGCCTCCGGTATAATCCCCTATAATTTTTCTCCAGAACGCCTGGGCAATGACATTGTTACGAACCTGGGTCACTTTCCATCTTCCTGGAAAACGTTTGAACAGTTCATAGGCTGCCCGAGTACCCACTCCACTGCGCCGATATTTTTGCATCACAAAAAACTCAGTCAAATAGTAGTCATTATCCTTACTACCAGGCTCCAATTTCTCCACCAGAGCAAACCCTGCAGGTGCCCCATCACTTGTAATCAAAAAAGGAAACTTGCGGTCCTTTTCTGCCCAGAATGCCTCCAGACCGGGATATTCCGGAAAAATGCCGTTACTGTCCACATCAATATTCAGGTATTTGGTAAAATCATATAGATAAAATTGCATTAAATGCCGAATCACCTGACTGCGCTCCCGGGGAACCAGTTCTATTTTCATATTCATCCGGTTCACCTCCTCTGCTCTACGTATACTAATTACTTTAAAGGTTTACGCGCCGAAGGGCAAGGAAGCATACCCTACTTACTGCCTGCTTTGGTGAACAAGCTGTGAGCATGTAAATTATGGTACACTAGAGCATAGAATACTATTAAATTGAATATTAATCTTATATGTTTTTCACATGGAGGTGTCGAACTTGACCAACGTGCAAAAAGAGATTGATCGACGCAAGCTGGATGACAAACTACCTTCCATGCCTTGGTTCGTTCAGCAATTCATGGACTACAAGCTGCCTGACCTGTCGCCCTCTACCCTACTCGAATATCTCAGAGATTACGAAGCTTTCTTCGGATGGTTGCGAGCAGAAGGGCTGTCCGAGGCAAGCTCTAATAAAGAAGTTACCTTGACTGAACTGGAAGTCCTTCGCATGGATTCGGTTACCGCCTATCGGTTATTTCTTACAACCAAACGGGAAGGAACCAATTCCAGAATTACCGTATCTCGCAAGCTCTCTTCCCTTCGCTCCCTTTTTCATTACCTGAGCCAGATTGCGGAAGATGAAGACTTTTATCCTTTGCTGAAGCGGAACATTATGGCCAAAATCGAGATCAAGCGTACCCATAAACCCAAGGACACCGCTGCCAAACTCAAAGGTAAAATTCTGGAGGAAGAGGAACTGCTGGAATTCATCGGCTATATCCTTGAAGGTTACGCTGTCGATATGGAAAAGAACAAACAGGCACTGTATTCCCATGAGCTCAACAAAGAACGGGACGCCTGCATTGCCAGCCTGATTCTGAATTCCGGCTTACGGGTGTCGGAGGTCGTGAACCTGAACGTCGATGATCTCGATCTGAACAACAAACTCCTGTATGTTTATCGCAAAGGTAACAATGATGAGACGTACAAAACACCCGTTTATTTCAGGGAACAGGCCAAGGACGAACTCGCAACTTATATGAACCTGCGGCAATCACGTTACCGCACGCCCAAGCGGGAGAAAGGTCTGTTCATTGCTTTGCGTAACGGAGATTCAGAAGGAAGTCGAATGACCAAAAGAGCGATCCAGGCCATGATCATGAAATATGCCAAGCGCTTTGGTAAACCCTACTTGACCGTGCACAAATTACGCCATTCATTCGCAACCGACTATTATTTGCAAAATGATATTTACAAAACGAAGGAGCAGCTTGGACACGCTTCTACGGAAACGACCGAGATCTATGCTCACCTTACCGACAAAACGATGTCCGAAGCCATCGAACGTCGTACTGATGACGGGATGTAACATCCCGAACAGAATAAAAGCAGCAAGCCACATCATGGATTTCGATCCGAGAAAGGTCTGCTGCTTTTTTTTTTGCATCATTCAAGGAGAAGAGCATAATCAGAAATAATTATAGTTTACATAATAAATATTACGTTATATTTAAAAAAGAATAAATCACGCTTTCTGTACATTCAATCATATCCAGCGATCATAATATCCTACTTTTTTAACGTTTCTACGATTAGACTTTACCATTCTGCCTACCCTCGCTCTCAACCATCGCTAACAACGCTTTGGCTATATCCTCCGTTTCATGAACCGAATACCATGTATCTCTGCTTACAGTGCTTCGCTCTATAAACTGCTCTGAAGGTAGCCATGAGATTATACCTACTACCCCTTCAAGCTGATCAACCAAGGTCAGATCTTTCTCTTCTCGAACCATCACGAATTTGGGATAAGAAGCATCCTTGAATCCTTCAACAACAATCCAATCATAACCGGACAGATGAATTAACATATCCTCCAGCTTGGTTACCTGTCGCTCCATAATCGCAGTACGTTTCTCTGACATAACAACCACCGCCGAGGCCCCAGCCTCTCCAAATCGATACGAATCCGTTCCTTCTTGATCCATCTCAAAATGGTCATGTCCATCATGCTTAATTGCTGCTACTTTAAGTCCCATAGAAGAAAAGTGCCCGATCAGCGCGGCTGTCAGGGTTGTCTTACCCGTGTTTTTGTATCCAACAATCTGTATGATATGTGGCTTTGTATCACTCATTGTAGTCATCTACTACTACCTCACATGACCTGAGGGCAGTTTGAGAATGCGTACCTGCTCACCCGCAGGAATGCCTTTTTTCTCAGGTGGAACAACAATCAGGCAATCACTGTCCTTAATGGTGATCATCACGCTAGATTCATCTACACGGGCGGCAGCCGGTATCGCGTACACCATGCCGTTGCGGATCTCTGTGCGTCCACGTACGAAACGTGTAAAATTATTAACTTTGGTGTACTCTTCTTCCAAGATCGCAGTCCATTCTTCCATATAAGGATGAGCATCCGCCTGCATGGAACGAATGGTTGGACGAACAAACAGACCAAAACCTACAAAACAAGCCCCCGGGTTACCCGAAAGTGCAAAAAGCAATTTATCTTTATATATAGCAGCTGTGGTCACACTGCCTGGTCGCATCGTCACTTTGTTAAACAACATCTCCACATGTTCTTCAAGCACAAGTTCACCCATAATATCATAATCCCCGACGGATACTCCGCCTGTGGTCACCACAATATCATTATCTTGAATGGCTTCTTCCAGTTTGGCCCTTGCCGTATTCACATCGTCTGCAATAGAACCGTACATCACAGGCTCTCCACCTGCCTCAACAACCAGAGAGCGCAGCATGTAACTGTTGCTATTCCGAATCCGACCTGGTTGTAATGGCTCTTCTACATCAAGCAATTCCGTGCCGGTTGCGAATATCGCCACCTTTGGACGTTGAAATACGGGAACTTCTGCTATACCAAAAGTAGCTAACACGGACTGCTCTCCTGCCCTGATGATCGTTCCTGCTTCGAGCAATTGCTGTCCCTCTTGGACCTCCAGTCCGATCGGAGTGATGTTAGCACCCGACAATATGTGCCGTTTCAATGCAATCCATTGTTCTCCATCCTCTACCTTGCTCTCGGTCATCTCCATCATGACTACCGCATCCGCACCTTCCGGAACCTGTGCACCGGTCATGATGCGAGCTGTCGTACCTGAAACAATGGTGTGATCCGAGGTGTAGCCGCAAGGAATTTCATCAATGACTCGAAACCAAACTTGATGATCACTCGATGCATCTATAGTATCTGTACTGATAATCGCGAATCCATCCATACCCGATCTCCGGAAGAATGGATACGGATGGGGTGCCTGAATCGTCTCTGCAAGTGTGCGGCCATGAGCAGATTCAAGATGAACTTTCTCTATGGAGCCTACAGTAACTCTTGCAGCTATTTTAGCTTGGGCATCCGGTACCTGTACAGCTGTACGATTGAATTTGGCAGTTGTCATATCATGTGAATGTGAGTTCATTTTCAAAAGTATTCTTACCTCCTAAAGACTATCATCCTTTAAGAAAGTGTAGCCCGAATACTGTAAGATAACAAGTACATCACTTATTGAATCCTGTGACAAAATCTTATTTCTTACAGGTGTAACATTCCTTGACCTGTGTTCAACATGAAAGGCATCTTGTCTGCCCATAATATAAGTGACAAAGGGAGGCGATGATCATGAGTAATCGATGTGAATTATGCGGAAGAGAACCTGTGAACACGACCGTTCATCATCTGACACCCAAAGAAATGGGCGGAACATTTCTGCCAACGGCCAACCTGTGCATCCCCTGTCACAAACAGATTCATTCGCTATACACCAATCGCGATATTGTAACCCTTGGTCTCACGGATCTGCAATCCTTGAGACAGGATGAACGAATGATTCCATTTATCCGCTGGATTCGCAAACAGCCTGCTACAACGATTCCCCGCGTACGCAAGTCCAATCATGTTCGCAAATCGTAAACCAAAAAGAACAGTTCCAAGGTAATTGCGCGGATAGTGATAAATCCGTCATACCTTTTCCTGTTCTTTTTGGATTGTACTATATGTTGGGCAGCCAAACTTATAATTGAATCATTATCTACGCCTCTTGATTCGGCCGCCGCCCACTCTGGTTTTTGGTTTTTTATAGGATTTCTTAGGTGAATCAAACAACCCACCACTGCTCTTGTTGCGATCAATGGTTCCCTTGCTCTGATCCTTGTTGCGGTTGAATAATCCTCCGCCAGATCCCACGCTTGAATCTTTATCGCTTCCGCGCCTTGTAATCGTACCTTTCCGATCAACAGTAATAGGTGGAGCAAGCTTCTTGTCATTACTTGTTGGTGCACGATAAGATCCTGCACTCGGTTTATACGTATCTTTATTGGTATATCCTCGATAGTTGCCATAACCTCGCCCACCAAAAGAATCGAACAGATTACCAATTAATGTAGCGGTGAGGTAACCTTGTAAAAAAGATGAATCGTAGTTCTGCCGAACATATTCCTTGGAGTCCACCTCAACCAATGTATCCTCCGGCTTGTTCGGGTCTTGTTGCAGGTGATAATACTCGTCCTGATACACGAGGAACATACGCTCTGTATTCTCTGCCGAGATTTGATCCGGTTGCCGCTGGTCAGACAATTCCTGAGCCACTTCCGGAACGGTACGGTCCGAAGCCCGGTACACATAGGACGTTGAGTTACCACTGCCGTTAACCGATTCAAGCGGATATGTGTCCTGAACAGAAGGTGCTGCTCCGCACGCGGACAACAGAGACATGACAAGGCTGAGGACCAGCATTAATTTTAATCCATGTGCCAAGCGTTTTTTCATTGGAACCTCTCCTAGCTCGAACGAATCACTTTGATATCCGCAGGAAGAATGGACTCACCCTCATACAGTGTAAATCTTCTGTCTTGCCACTCCACGCGAAGAAGCATATTATCATCCGACTGATACTGCCATACCAATTGTTCTCCAGCCTGGCCATATGGAGTTCTACCTGCCGTTGATACCATGCCTCCATACTCTTCCTCCAGATGATATGCGCGTCCATCCAGATCCAGCAATGTAGGCACCTCATCAGGCGCATCAAGCCTGCCATCAATTGGTGTATATAGGGCGTAACGTGTGAGTTCCCGTTCTTCGATATGCAAATATCGAAATGCGGTACCATCCTGTAGCGTGAGCACAACTGCATTTCGAGCACGATTTTGTACCCGACCAACGACTTCATAAGTGACCAGAGAAACCTCACAGATATCACCAGGTGCAAGCTGAAGCATCGTTTTCTCTGCCTGCGGTGGTTCAGGTTTCGTTAGTATTCCTTTAATTCGTTTCCATACACTCATGAGAATTACTCCTGTTCCTTATCTTATAAACAAGCTGCAATAATCAGTGCGCCCACGATATGTAAAGCGCCAGAGAACAACCCGTACCCTGTCTTCCCTTGCTGAATTCCCGTATCCAGATCCAGGTTGGCCCATTTGCGAATCATAAAGTGTACAACACTCTCCAGAATCAACAAAATGATAAAGGATACAACGGAGACCAGCAGTGCTTCTCCCAGGTGACCGGCCGTAGAAATGGACGTAGCGAGTACATATCCTTGTGCAAATAATTTCATAACCATACGTGTAGTAACGGCCATATTGCCAGCCTTAACTTCAGCAAAATCCTTATATTTCGTGAACAGTGAATCAACATACATCAGCACAAACAGCAAAACCGAACCAGATCCGGTCCAGACCAGCATCGCCAAAATGTTCAAATCCATTTACACAGCCCCCACTTATCAACATGAACCGCATTTAAAAGCGAAGGAGAAATACTCTTCTCCTCCGCTGGTTAACCTTGCTGACAACCAAGGTATTAGTTCTTATTATCGTACTGTTTCATCAATGCTGCGAGTTCATCTTCAACAGCCTGATCTTTACCCAACTTCTCGAACTCTTCATCCAAAGATTTTCCTTTGGAAGACATTTCGTTACTTGCTTCGGCCTGTGCTTCCATCTGCATCATTTTCTCTTCCATACGCTTCATACCAGCACTTGCAGTATCAGAGCCAAACCCATTCAACGCTTTGTTGATTTCCGTTTGGGCTTTTGCTGCATTGTAACGGGCTACCAGTGTTTCACGTTTGTTCTTCATTTGAGTCAACTGCTTACGCATTTCGTCAAGCTTGCCACGCAGGTTATCTGCAGAAGCCTTGTTTTGGTCATAGCTGGTTTTGTACTCAGCCATCTTCTCTTCAGCAGCCTTTTTCTCTTCCAGGGCACGTCGAGCCAAATCCAGATTCTGAGCACGTGCCGCCGTATGCGCCTGCTCTTCACGTTTCTTCACAAGAGCTTCCTGCTCTTCGAATAACTGCTTGAATTTCTTCTCAATGGCGATCTGTTGAGCTACTGCTTTCTCCGCATCTTCCAGATCCTCTTGCATGTCACGGATATATTGGTCCGTCATCTTGATTGGATCTTCCGCCTTTTCAATAATGGCGTTGATGTTAGACATAGTTAGATCACGCAAACGTTTGAAAATGGACATTATGTTATTCCTCCTAGTCGATATTACATCGTATATAAACATACATACGTAACAATCTACAACTCGTTTCAATTTTAGCAAATAAAATCAAAACATTCGATGGCTCTTATGTCAGGAAGATCGTTTATCTTTGTTCAGATGATCCTCCATCAACCTCTCTGCAGTCTGCACGATTTCGTCGATCTGCATCCGCATGATGGAATCAAAATGGATACCCATGATCACCGTAACGGTTACTTTCAGCTGCAAGGCAGCCTTTCGGGCAAGCCGCTCACACAGCTCTTGTTCTTTATGCCCAGGAATATGTACTGTCGTCCCGCTTACGCGCTCATGATCCACATAGAACGTGGCTACGGCGCCAATATGCGCCTTTCCTCCGGTAACGAGAAAAACCTTATCTTCTCCTGCTTCAATCACCTGTAAACGTATGGATTTCAAATCAAATGTACTCATCCCCATCCACCTATCCTTTTCTATATGTTATATATGGAGGAATTATGGCTGTCATGAGCTAAATCGGCAATGAAACTTCTCACACTGCGCATATTTTATGGAACCCCCGGGCATACCAAGGAGAACGTCATTTTGGAAAAGGAGGCCGTTATTATGCGCGTACGCCTCATTATGCTGATGGTTATCGTTATTTTTCTCGGGGGATCTCATGCTCCAGTTTCATCGCAGGATGTTTCAAGCCCGCCAAGTGAATCCGTATCAGGTTCGGATTCTGCGGAAGAAGAACAACTGACATTGGGACAATTACGTCAAAAATATGCCGATACGTTCAAAACCAATGGTCCTTCAACCAAGAAGGTTGCACTGACTTTTGATGATGTACCTGATCCACGATTTACTCCACAAGTACTGGATGTATTGAAGAAATACAATGTCAGAGCTACATTCTTCATCGTGGGTAGTCGTGCTGAGAAACATCCGGATCTAGTGAAACGCATTGTTAAGGAAGGGCATATGGTTGGTAATCACAGCTACAATCATCCTGAATTCAGTAAGCTGTCGATGAATGCCTTTCGCAAACAAATTTTACATACCGGGGATATTATTCGACGTTTGGCGGGTTATACGCCCAAGATGATTCGGCCACCTTATGGAGACATTAATGAAGAACAGCTGAGATGGGCGGCCAAACAACACTATAGCATTGTGAACTGGAACGTAGACTCCCTGGACTGGAAAGGCCTTTCAAAGGAACAGGTGAAAAATAACATCCTGTCTGCCGTGAAACCTGGCTCCATCGTTCTGCAACATGCTGGAGGCGGTGTAGGATCAAACCTGAACGGCACGATTGAGGCTTTGCCTGAAATCATTGAGGAACTACGTAATCGGGGATATGAACTGGTCACCTTGGACGAAATGTTGGGATTGCCAAAGGCCAAAGATTAAGATGAACGTGATAGAAAATAAATGAGAATATTAAAAGGGTGCTGTTCAATCGCAAATTTAGCGACTGGCAGACACCCTGTTTGAATTCATTTTAAATGTTATTTTCTCTCTACTTCAGAATGTACAGCTCGATATCCTGAAAACCAAATGAGCTTACAGACTGTTTGCTACCCGGGATAAAGATATCAATCCGGTGACCCTTGATTGCACCGCCCACATCCCGCGCTGTGGCTACAAAAGCTTGTTTTGGCAATCCTGGATGGCTGTGACCAGTTACCAGTACTTTAGTTCCAAGTGGAATCACACTTGGATCAACTGCAATCGTACCCAGTTCAAGGTCATTCCCGAAATAATCGACTGCACCCCAGCCTCCATTTTCAGACGGATCTGCAGAGTATGCCGTTGCTTTTACGTTCACAGCTTTGCTGTAATCGAATGTTTTACCCCAGGCTTGAACCACTTTGTTATCTGCGTTAACGTCCAAGCTCGCTGTAGTAACAGTCTTCGCTTGGGTCTTGCTCTCCGTTGCCGCAGCGGCTGCAACATTGTTTGCCTTACCGGGAATCGTAATTTTCAAACCACCATAAATGTTGTAAGCCGAAATGTCGTTGTTTGCTTTAACCAACGTGTTGAGTGCTACTCCATATTGTTTTGATAAGGTGTAGAAGGTATCCCCTTCTTTGGCCACATGAACTGAATCGGCGTGAGCCGGAACGGCTTGAATGAGCATTGCTGTTGTCATTAATGCTACTGCTGTTTTGGCTATACGTTTCTTGTTAATCATGGTCTTCCTCCCTCATTGTGCCTGCGAAGTTAGTTGTCGGATTCGGATGAGGAGCCCACCCTATAGGTTATTCGTTACATTTGAAACGTTATGTACCCAATTCACCCCAAGCAGTGTGCTGTAGATCTTCCCCCTGCACAATCTGCATCGTTACATCCCCCGCACTCCCTGTCCGGAAGTTTCGGCAGAGTTCAATATATCACAATTTTGTAACCTGAACTTGTAGTAATTCTTACCAAATGGTTTTTAGCATGTAAGCATTTTTAAGAATACTGGTTAATTCAGAAAGTTTGGTTGACCCGATTCCTTTACATTTGGTAACAGAATAGTTACTTTTCCGAATCCATACGTCATTATTATCCATAAAAATAGCGTTACCGACTCGAAGTCAGTAACGCTATTTGATCACATCGTTTAGAGTACTTTCGCAAGAAAATCACGTGTACGTGAATTTTTGGGTGCTCCAAACACCTCATCAGGTGTTCCCTCTTCCACAATAACCCCGCCATCCATGAACAGGATTCGGTCTCCCACTTCACGTGCAAAACCCATCTCATGGGTTACGATGACCATCGTCATTCCGCCTTCTGCAAGACGTTTCATGACATCCAGCACTTCACCGACCATCTCAGGGTCCAGTGCCGACGTAGGCTCGTCAAACAGCATCACATGCGGCTGCATGGCCAATGCTCTAGCAATGGCGATCCGCTGTTTCTGTCCACCAGACAGCTGATTCGGGAATGTATCTTTTTTATCGTACAAGCCCACGGTGTTAAGCAGATCAGAGGCAATTTTCTCCGCTTCCTGAGTGGATTGTTTCTTCACTTTAATCGGAGCAATCGTGATGTTTTGCTGTACCGTTTTGTGTGGGAACAGGTTGAAGTGCTGGAACACCATGCCCATTTTCTCACGAGTTGCGTTAATGTTATGCTTGGGGTCCGTGATTGACACGCCTTCAAAATCAATCTCTCCTGAGGTAGGCTGTTCCAGCAGATTCAGACAACGTAAGAAAGTACTTTTACCTGAACCGGAAGGACCGATGACCACGACAACCTCACCTTTGCCAATCGTCACGTTAATGCCCTTAAGCACATCGTTATTTCCATAAGATTTGTGTAATTGTCTAACGTCTATCACTTGCACTCAACTTCCTTTCCAGTCGTCCCAGCAGCTTGGACAAAATGAACGTCATTACAAAGTAGATGGCTGCTGCAATCAAAAATGGACTCAACCCTTGGTACGTAATGTTCTTGACTACACTTGCCTGATACATAATATCCACCATACCGATAACGGAGATAATGGAGGATTCTTTGATGATAGTTATGAATTCATTACCGATCGCTGGTAATACAGCTTTGAAGGCTTGTGGCAATATGATATAACGCATCGCGGCGCCTCTTCCCATACCTAATGAACGCGCTGCCTCCAACTGACCACGATCCACACCTTGGATACCTGCACGGAAAATCTCCGCCAGATAGGCACCACTATTAATGGAAAGCGTGATGATACCTGCCTGAAGGGCAGTGAAGTTAATGCCAAAGCTCAGGGAAAAACCATAGTAAATAATCATCAACTGTACCAACATCGGTGTGCCACGGATCACTTCAACGTAAGCCGTACCGATCCAGCGCAAGATTGCAGCGTCATGCAAACGGAACAAACAGATGATCAATCCAATAATTACCCCGAAGATAACCCCAAGTGCAGACAACAGAAGTGTGTATCCTACACCTGTAGCATAGAAACTTTTGTACTCCCAGAATACTTGGAAAATATTTTGTGATTTGTTCGCTTTATCCGCCATCAAGAGGCTGGCGTCCGTCACCATCTGATTGATTTTATCTTCGCTTTTCAGTCGCTCCAGTGTTCCATTTACTGCAGCTAGCAGCTCGGTATTACCTTTACGAATCCCGATTGCCGCTTCTGCTTGCTCTTCGTCCGGAACAGCAGCAGCAAGTCCAATGATATCGTCCAGATAACCTACAGCAACGGTATCTTCAACGATTGCCGCGTCAATGCGTTTTGTTTGCAGTTGAAGCACGATATCCGAGATTTTATCCAGCGCAGTAAGCTTCGCTCCTGGAATACTCTGTCCGATCGTTTCCTGAATGGAGCCTTTCTGAACGCCAATCTTCGCATTTTCAAGTTCTGCCATGGTTGGATATTTGTCTTTATCCACATTCCGAACCATAATCACTTGTTTTGATTTATAATAGGTGTCGGAAAAATCGATACTTTTCTTCCGCTCATCCGTCGGCGTCATACCTGAAATCACCAGATCAACACGCCCGCTCTGCAATGAAGGCAGAAGACCGTCGAAGCCCATATCCTCAATCACAAGCTCAGCGCCAAGATCTTTGGCAATCTCTTTGGCGATCTCAATATCGAAGCCGACGATTTCATCTTTGCCATTAATCACTTTATGGAATTCATATGGTGCAAAATCGGCACTTGTACCGAGCACCAGCTTTTTACTGCTTGAATTATCTGTAGTTCCACTTGCAAGTGCCACAGGAACGGCAGTCGTCAGCAGAATAACAAAGGTCAACAGCATCATGGTGTAACGACTTATTAATTTCAACCTTTTTCTCTCCCCTTACAATACTTTGTATGCTTCTCATGTTGATGACTGAGTCATTATAAAGTACAATGCATGATTATGCAATGCATTTTGACAATACAAATCTTGACTTGTTTCTGAAAAAATAAAGCAAACATGATATAATCAATGAATTATTTTCATTTTTGCATAAGGAGTTTACTAATGACAGCTAACAAATCACAAATTCTGACGGTTATTGATCAATATGCTTCCCGTTTTAAAGCCATTTCATCATATATCGGTGCCAACCCCGAACTGGGAAATGAAGAGTATCTCGCTTCTGCCCGTTTGAAAGAAGAACTGCTCTTCCACGGTTTCACTGTAGAGGCTCCAATCCTCGGTCTGGAGACAGCCTTTATCGGAACCTATTCAGCCGCCAAACCCGGCCCTACCATTGCTTTATTGTGCGAATATGACGCCTTGCCGGAGATCGGTCACGCTTGTGGTCACCATCTAATCTGTATGATGAGTCTTGGGGCCGCTGTTGGGCTAAAATCTATTCTGGATGAAGTAGGTGGAACCATTAAAGTGTTTGGTACCCCCGCTGAAGAGACACGTGGTGCCAAAGTTCCGATGGCTGAAGCAGGTTTGTTCGATGACTGTGACGTCGCTCTCATGGCGCATCCATATTATGCCTATGAAAAGTCAGGCAGCTCGCTGGCTATTGATGCTGTGCAATTTGAATTCCATGGCCGATCTTCACATGCCGCTGCAAGTCCGCACGAAGGTATTAATGCACTTGATGCCGTCATTCAAACGTTCAACGGGATTAATGCATTCCGTCAACAAGTGAAAAGCACCGTTCGGATTCATGGTGTGATCAACAACGGAGGTCAGGCAGCAAATATCATTCCTGACTATGCTTCTGCGCAATTTTATGTACGGGCAGCAACTCGTAAAGAACTGAATATCCTCACAGAACGTGTGATTCAGATCGCTGAAGGTTCTGCTCTCCAGACAGGATGCAAGCTGGTGACATCCAACTATGAAACGTCCTATGACGAGATGGTTACCAATGAAGCATTCTCAGTTGCGTTTAGTCAAAATCTGATGGAACTTGGAATCCCGCAAGAAGAGATTGTGAGTGGTAATGATCACGGCTCTATGGACATCGGTAACGTTTCCCTGAAATGTCCTGCAATTCATCCCTACATTCGTGTTGTAGACGAGGTGCATACACTGCACTCCATAGCCTTCCGTGACCTTGCACTTCAGGAGCGTGCGCTGGATGGCATGATTCTGGGAGCCAAGGCACTTGCAACAACAGCCTATGACGTACTGAGCCAGCCAGAGCTGCTTCAAACCATCCGCACGGAGTTCGAGCAAGCTATTCGCTAAAATTCACTTTCAACATGTTATATAGGGGTGCCCTGAACAATCTTGAATTCCAAGCTGTTCAGGGCACCCTTTTTTCTAAATTAGCTGTAAGTATATTCAGCACAAAGCTGGAAATGCTGTGAAAGAAACCTTTGAAAACGATGAAAATAATACATTTTATTACAGTAAATGTGATTCGTTTGCTGGCTAACTTGGTTAATTATAACTATAAGTGCGTGTTCAAAAAGACCGGTTTTCATAACTTATCCTATATTCAGGAGGTGCTGTCATGCTGCTCGAAGCCATGTATCATGTTCCTCGTGACAAATGGGCTTATGCTTATAATTCGTCTACCATACATCTGCGCGTACGAACCAAACGTAATGATGTGCACTACGTGACTGCACTGACCGGAGATAAGTACGATTGGAATGGAACGTACAAGGAAATTCAATTGGAGAAGGCTGCTTCGGATAACATGTTTGATTATTGGGAGGCTGCCGTCAAGCCACAATTCAAACGTCTCACTTATATATTTCGGATAACTGCCGGTTCAGAAGATGTGTTTCTTGCGGATAATGGAATTCATTATGAGACCCCCTATCCAACTGGAGGATATTATGAGTTCTCGTATATACATGAAATTGATCTGTTTAAGGTGCCCGAGTGGGCCAAAGAAGCCGTCTTTTATCAGATCATGACGGAACGGTTTGCTAATGGAGATCCCAAGCTGAATCCAAAAGAAACCCATGACTGGGGTGGCAAACCTGAGTTGGACAATTATTTTGGTGGAGATCTGCAAGGTGTGCTGGATCATCTGTATGACTTAACTGAACTTGGCGTGAACGCCATTTACTTTACCCCGTTATTCCAGGCCAATTCCTACCACAAATACGACACGATTGATTATAAAAAAGTCGACCCCCATTTCGGTGATAATGCTCTGCTTAAACAATTGACAGAAGAATGTCATCGCCTGGGTATACGTGTCATGCTTGACGCGGTGTTTAACCATTGCAGCGAAGACTTCCCTCCTTTTCAAGACGTTCTCCAGAATGGAAAAAACTCTAAGTATGCCGATTGGTTCCACATCAATGAATATCCGGTTCAGATCAAGGATGGTATACCAACCTACGATACATTTGGGTTCTATGGCAACATGCCCAAGTTCAATACAGCCAACCCTGAGGTTAAGGCATATCTACTTGATGTAGCTGAGTACTGGATCAAAGAAATTAAGCTGGATGGGTGGCGTCTGGATGTAGCAAATGAGGTGGACAACCATTTCTGGCGTGATTTTCGCAAGGTTGTTAAGGCAGCGAACCCTGAAGCCTATATTGTTGGAGAAGTATGGAGCGACTCCTTGACCTGGCTTATGGGAGATCAATTCGATTCCGTCATGAATTATCCATTTGCCGACAAAGTGCTTCAGTTCTTCTGTGGTTCAATGGACGGTTATCATTTTGCCAACGAGATGGGTTCACTGATTATGCGCTATCCGCAACAAACCAACGAAGTGATCTTTAATATGCTGTGCAGCCACGATACCCCACGACTGCTCACCCGGTTAGGAGAAGACAAACGACGATTAAAATTGTCGGTTGTATTTCTTTTCACCTATATCGGTACACCTTGTATCTTCTACGGCGACGAAGTTGGGATTAGTGGTGATGCTGACCCGGATTGTCGAAAATGTATGGAATGGGACCCGGCCAAGCAAGACAGAGAATTGTATGATTTTTATCGTCTGATGATTGATTTACGCAAAAGCAATGAAGCCCTGCGCAAAGGACGCTTCCGATTCCTCAAGGCGGATCACAATGATCCCTGTATCGTGTACGAGCGTGTGGATGACAACCTTCACTTTACCGTATGGATGAACAATACACCTCAAGATCGAACGCTTTCTCATCCCATGGAAACAAAAGACTGGAAAGATGCATTAACTGAAGAGCCTGTGTTTCCAGCCGATGGAATGATGAACATTAAGCTTGACCCCTATGGGTATCGCATTTTGTACAGACAGCTTGATCCGGCAACTATCCAACACAACTGAGGTTTAAATTCTAAACAGTCATATAAAAGAAAAGAAAAACACTTCCACCGTCTCAGATGATACTTCATTCTGAACTTTGGAAGTGTTTTTTTGGATGAGAACAAGCCACAGCATCATGTGCTGTGACTCATTCAAGACTACATCAATTTACAGGGTCAAGTGTGATCCGACGATAAATGTCCATATATTCTTCAGCTGAGACGTTCCAGCTGTATTCTCCGCCCATTGCATTTTTCACAATTTTCTTCCAGTGTTCTGGCTGTTTGTAGATCTCCTCAGCACGCCGAATGGTACTCATCATGTCATGAGCATTAAAGCTTGTGAATGAGAAACCATTACCTTCTCCAGTAAACTCGTTATATGCCTGCACAGTATCGTTCAGACCGCCTGTTTCCCTTACGAGAGGCACACTACCGTACCGCAGAGCCAGTAACTGACTAATACCACACGGTTCGAATCTGGACGGCATCAGGAAGATATCACTGCCTGCATAAAACCGACGGGATAATCCGTCGTTGAACTTGATCTGTGCAGACATTTTAAGTGGATAACGATTCGCGGCTTCACGGAACCAGTGTTCATAGGACTGCTCCCCTGTTCCAAGTACAGCGAATTGAATATCATCATAATACAACAATTCATCCAGGATACGGCAGACCAAGTCAAGTCCTTTGGAATCCACAAGCCTTGTGACCATGACCATAAGAGGTACATCAGGACGAACAGGAAGTCCAAGTTCCTTTTGCAGCTCAATTTTGTTTTCCGTTTTCTTGGACAGACTTGTTCTGTATTTCACCGGGATCTTGGTGTCTGTAGCCGGGTTGTAACTCTTGGTATCAATGCCATTTACAATCCCGCTGAATCGATCTCCAAGTGAACTGAGCAGTCCGTCCAGACCGTATCCGTAATAAGATGTTTTCACTTCCTGTGCGTAAGTTGGACTAACGGTTGTTACATGGTCAGCGTAGACAATTCCAGCCTTCAGGAAGTTGACATTACCGTAATACTCGGCTCCATCCACGGTGAAATATCGATCGTCCAGCTCAAGGATATCACTGAATAACTGATGCGGGAATACCCCTTGATACAACAAGTTATGTATGGTGAATACCGTACGAATATCACTGTAGAATGGATCGTGTCTGTAATGGGCTTCAAGCACCAAAGGAATCATTCCTGCATGCCAGTCATGACTGTGCAGCACGTCAGGCTTGAAATCAATCTGTGGCAACACTTCGAGAACTGCACGGTTGAAGAAGGCGAAACGCTCGCCATCATCCATATAACCGTACACTCCATCACGCCCAAAATAATACTCATTATCCACAAAATAGACTGGAATTCCATCATGAACCAGCATTTCTATTCCACAATAGGGCCTGCGCCAGCCAAGAGGCACATCCGTTGTAATTACGGGCTGTAACGCGTCTTTATACTCATCGGGAATCCCCTTGTACTTAGGCATAATCACCCGCACATCTGCCCCGCTCTTCTTCAATGCAAACGGGAGAGCACCGATTACGTCAGCAAGGCCTCCTGTTTTGATAAATGGATGTACTTCAGCAGCAGCAAATAGAATATTCATGCCTTTGTCCTCCTCTTCGGTTTGAGCGTGTTGCTTTCATTTTTATTCTTCGTTTTTGAACTGACGGAAGTTATACTCGCAGGTGATTCATCCGTTTTCCGACGTGTGTTCTTTTTTAGAATCACGATGCTAAGCGGAGGTAATACCAATTCGAGACTATGCGGATGCCCATGAAAAGGAATCTTTTCGGTAGGCAGTTGCATATCATTAGTAATGCCTGAACCGCCGTAAACGGAATGGTCACTGTTCAGTACTTCGGTATACATACCGGGACGCATGACACCAATCCGGTAACGCTCCCGCTTGACCGGCTGAAAGTTAATGAGCACAAGGAGTGTATCCGCAGGTTTTTTTCCTTTGCGTACGTATGAAATGACACTCTGGTCCTGATCATCCGGAGTGATCCATTCATAACCGTCCAAGGAATGATCAAGCTCCCACAAAGCTTTTTCACTCAAGTACAGGTTAGACAGCTCACGCTCAAACTTATGCAAATTGCGGTGACTGTCATAATCCAGCAAGAACCAATCCAGTTGATCCTCATCTTTCCATTCGATGAACTGGCCAAAGTCTCCACCCATAAACAACAGCTTTTTCCCTGGGAAAGTCATAAAATAGCCCAGAAAAGCACGCATGCCGGCAAATTTCTGCTCATAGGTTCCTGGCATCTTGTCGAGGAGCGACTTTTTGCCATGAACAACCTCGTCATGTGACAGAGGTAGCACATAATTTTCAGCAAAGGAGTATACGACCGGGAAAGTCAGCAAATGATGTTTGGAAGGACGCTCATGAAAATCAGATTCCATGTAATCAAGCGTATCGTTCATCCAGCCCATGTTCCATTTGTAGTTGAAACCCAGACCACCTTCATCTACAGGTAAAGTCACCATTGGCCATGCACTGGATTCTTCAGCCATCATCAATGCATAAGGGAAATACTTGAACACCGTCTCATTCAGTTGTTGCAAAAAGGCTACAGCTTCCTTGTTCTCAAGACCACCTTCATCATTGGTACGATATTGTCCTGGCTGCTTCTCAAAATCAAGCCGTAGCATACTCGTAACCGCATCAACACGGAGTCCGTCAAAATGATACATCTCCATCCAATATAATGCATTGGAGATCAGAAATGAACGAATCTCAGGTTTCGAGTAGTCAAAGCTAAGTGTGCCCCAGCCCGGCTTCTCTGCTAACATCGGATCTGCATACTCATACAAAGGCGTACCATCAAACATACGCAACCCATGAGCGTCTTTGGCAAAATGTGCAGGTACCCAATCCAGCAATACGCCAATCCCAGCCTGATGTAGTGTATCCACTAGATACATCAGATCTTTTGGATGCCCATAACGACTGGTGGGCGCATAAAACCCTGTGTTTTGGTAACCCCACGAAAGGTCATATGGATGCTCACTGAGGGGCATCATTTCAACATGTGTATATTTCATTTCTAATAAGTAAGGAACAAGCAAATCAGCCATCTCACGATAACTATAGAGGCTTCCGTCTTCTTTGCGCTTCCAGGTTCCCATGTGCATTTCGTAAATATGTAGAGGTTTGTTATACATGGCACGTTGTTTGCGTCTCCAGGCTCCATCATTCCATTTGTACCCTTCGATTGAACTGGTGACAGAGGCTGTCTGAGGTCGAACCTCTGCTTGAAACGCATATGGGTCCGCTTTGAGCAATTCTGTTCCATCTTCCGTTAATATACGGAACTTGTATAAAGTTCCTTCGCTAATTTCCGGAAAAAAACGACTCCAAAATCCTGATTCGGGTATCTTATATAAAGGTTCCTTTTCGCCTTTCCATTCATTGCGGTCCATAGCCAGTCCTACTTCTACGGCGTTTGGTGCCCACACGGTAAAGCGATACCCCTGAAGGCCATCGCAAGTCTCAGGTTGCGCGCCCAACATTCGATAACTGTGATGAAGGTTACCTTCATGAAATAAATAAATATGCTCCGGCAATATGTCCGGGTGTGCTAACGGTTGAATGGCCAAGAGATCACCTTCTTCTCAAGAAAATAGATATAACAGTAACCATTACCCCAGTCTAGCCAAGTTGAAAAGAAAAATGCGGTGAATTAGAAAATGTTGTTCATTTTCAGAATTTTTACAGTAACAATCGTTTCATCTGCTCTACTTTGCGTTAATGATGTACTACAATGCACAATATTTTGGGAGGGAAACGATTATGTTTAATAAAGATTGCATCGCTATGCTGTTGGCGGGAGGAGAAGGGAAGCGATTAGCCCCTTTAACCTCAAGTCTCGCAAAACCCGCTGTACCGTTTGGCGGGCACTACCGGATCATCGATTTTCCTCTCAGTAACTGCGTAAACTCAGGGATCGATACTGTAGGAGTATTGACGCAGTACCAAGCGGAATCTTTACACGATCACATCGGTGGAGGAGAACCATGGGGACATGGTAACTCAAGTGAGGCAGGAATATCCTTGCTTCCATCTTATCATACAGGAAATGACGAATACTTGGGAACGGCGGATGCTATTTATAAAAATATCGACTATATTGATCAACAAAACCCCGAAAATGTTCTAATTTTGTCGGGTGACCATATTTATCATATGAATTATCGCGATATGTTGGAGGCTCATCAAGCCAATAATGCCGCTGCAACGATTTCAGTTATGGAAGTGCCATGGGATGAAGCACATCGCTTTGGGATTATGGCTGCCGATGCTGATTTGCGTGTAACCGAGTTTGCCGAGAAACCGGCTGAACCAAAAAGTAATCTGGCTTCAATGGGCATTTACATGTTCAAATGGGATTATCTGAAACGCCATCTGTTGGAAGATGCCGCTAATCCTGAATCCAGCCATGACTTCGGTAAAGATGTGATTCCTCAAATGTTGAACGAAAATAATCCCCTCTTTGTCTATAACTTTAATGGTTATTGGAAAGACGTAGGTACGGTTAAGAGCCTTTGGGATGCACATATGGATCTGTTACACAACGAGGAAGACTGGAGTCTGCAAAAAGAAAACTGGCCGATGTTTACTCGCGACTGGCGCTCCAAACCAAGTGCTTACAAAGCAAGACATACAAAGATCGAACATGTTACTTCCATGATTCACGACTCTTGTGCAATCGAAGGTCGTTCAGAACGTTCCGTTATCTTCTGCGGTGCAGAAGTGGGTAAAGGCTCTGAGGTTAAAGACAGTGTTGTTATGCCTAACGCACGCATAGGCCGTGGGGTTCACATCGAACGCGCCATCATCGGTGAAGGTGCAATAATCAAGGACGGTGCAATCGTTAAAGGTACAGCAGATGAAATTGTGGTCGTTGGACCTAACGAGATCGTCTCTGCCAAACCTGCTGTCCGTACGCAACCTGTTCGTATGTTGAAAGAAGTATATGAGAAAAGTGGACGCCTGCGCACTGGCGAACTTTCTTCATAATGAAATAAACATTAGATGAAAAAGGCGAGCCTCAGATGGCTCGCCTTTTTTTGGTGTTGATATGGATATTATAAAACGTACATGCTCGATCATCAGGTAGAAAAATCTCTTATCTTTTAAAACCTTAAGACTTTTCTAGATCTGATTTTGTATCACTTGCATCTCTAGCTGTTCGCTCATCTGTGACTTCAGCATCACCAGACGCGGTTACAGACTCTTCTGGACCCATCTCCTCAGCCACAGCCGGTAACGTAACCGTAACGGTTGTCCCCGATCCGAGTTCACTTTGCATCGTGATCGTTCCCTCATGCAGTTCTACCAGTTCCTGCGTAATCGCAAGACCTAGTCCCGTTCCCCCATTTTGATGATTCACCTGGAAGAAACGGTCCCGTACTTTAATTAAATGTTCTTCACTAATTCCGATACCGGTGTCCTGAACAGCTGCAATGATCTGACCATTCTCCTCTTTGACCGACAAGAAGATCCAGGAATTCTCATGTGAAAATTTGATCGCATTGTCCACAACATTCAGGAAGACTTGTTTCAGTCTGTTACCGTCTCCATGGACATTATAAGCACGAGTCTCGTCCGTTTCCAACTTGAGATGGACCTGTTTTTGTTCCGCTTTGGCCCAGACATTCAACATCGTTTCCTGTACAATTTCACGAATGTTGACCGTTCCTTTGACCAGCTTCATCTGATTCTGTTGCAATTTGGAGAAATCCAGCATCTCTTCAACAAGTCCAATCAGTCGTTCGGTTTCCTTGGAGATAATACCCATACCGATACGGGTTTCTTCCGGATCATAACCGCCTGAATCCAGTGTCTCGCTCCAGCCTTTGATACTGGTCAAAGGTGTTCTTAATTCATGTGAGATCGAAGAGATAAAATCATCCTTGATCTGATTACTCCGCACAATCTCATGTGCCATGAAGTTAAGTGTTGATGCCAATTCGCCCAGTTCGTGCTTATAATTCCCCTTAACCCTGACATCCAGCCGTCCTCTAGCCATTTGGGCAGATACTGCGGTGATGTTGTTAATTGGACGTACAATGGAATTTGCCATACCAATACTGATGATCAACACTATAGCAAGCACTCCAACACCAACGGCAGCTGCGAGTAGTCCCATATTCAACAGCTTTGAATTCACATCTTCAAGTGATGTCAGATATCGAATAACATAAGTATTTTCGCCGCCCAGATCAAACTTGTGTGAAACGGCCATGACAGATTCTCCAGTACCCGGTTGTCTTCCAATCCAGCGTCCCATATCCCCATTCAGAGCCTGCATAATATCACTGGTTTGCAGCACAGCACGGTCAGATTCAAAAGCAGTAGAACTCGCCAATACGCGCCCGTTCAGATCCAAAATTTCCAATTCAGTATTGGACAATGCCAAGTTCACAAGGAGTCTAGACAGATTATTGCCATCCTCCGTAGTATTCTCACGAGCGATCGGCTCGAAAAAGTCCTTTGAATTAGAAATGTGGGTACTAATCGTATTGTAGATACTCTCATAATAATACCTTTGAACTGCCAACATAAATACGAATTCGACCAACAGCAGAGCGAGAAAAACTACAAAGAAATAATGTAGTACGATCTGCCGAGTAATGCCTTTTTTAATCATTGCTCCCGGCCCTTCCATTTGTACCCGTGACCCCATACAGTCTGCAGGTATTCGGGCTCGGAAGGATTGTTCTCAATTTTTTGACGCAAACGACGAATGTTGACATCCACAATTTTGGGATCACCCATGTACTCTTTTCCCCATACGTGATCTAACAATACATCGCGGCTGAGCGGTGTATTTTCTTTTTCCAGGAAAAACTGAATCAAGGAAAACTCCGTTGGAGTCAACTCAATGGCTTCATTCTGTTTTTTGAATTGCTTCGAGATCAGGTCCAGTGAAAATGGCCCGGACTGGAACGTAACCTTTGCCGCAGTTTCCCGATGCACATTCACGCGGCGTAACAATGACTGAATACGTGCAATCAACTCTGTTGGGCTGAAAGGCTTGCTGACGTGATCATCTGCACCAACGGAGAGTGCGTACACTTTATCCTGTTCCTGAACTTTGGCGGTCAGAAAGATGATGCCCAGACGTTCATTGGTTTCACGGATCCGTCGACACACCTCGAATCCATCAATACCTGGTACCATGACATCCAGCAGAGCCAGATCAATATCCGGTACTGTCTGCAGTATGCGAAGCGCTTCATGACCGTCACCCGCTTCAAGCACTTCGAATCCGTTTCTCTTTAAATTAATCACTATAAAACTGCGGATGGATTCTTCATCCTCAAGAATAAGTACTTTACTCATTAAGTTCTCCCTTTCTATTCAGCTGAGAAGTATTGCTCAGTGCATCTTTACCCGCCTCTGATTGTGCTACCCGTGAAGCAATAACCCGATCTTTGGTACGCGTAATTTCCTTCCAGCTTTTACCCTTCTCCTGTTCCCACTTGGAAAGGGTGAAATATTTGATCTCTGCTACGGTTTCGTCCGTATCAATCATTTTAAATCGAATATATTTTTCCTTCTCCGATTTGGTGTCAATAGTGATCTTACCGTACCACTCTGGCTTGAGATTTAGATGGAATAAATCAGCATCATCTCGGAATTGGAATGAGACAAATTTCTTGCTATCTTTGCCATCCCACTGATAATAGGTGTAAAACCACAACCGAGAGTCAAATACGTAATGCTCCCAACCTTTTGGAGTCTCTTTGAGCCCAAACTCAATAATACCATCATTATCAACATCACCGCTTAAAATTTTGTCATCTCTATACGTTTGATCCGGTGATTTGAAAGCATTGACTAACTTGTTATCTTTAACATACATAATTTGCGAGAAGGAACTCCGATCATCCAGCTCGGCATCCAGTACAATGCCCATCTGTCCTTTGGCAATCTCTCCGCCCAGAGCATTATAAACTTCTTTAACGGTATAATCGGTCTGCACCCGATCAACTTCCTTGAAGCTGCCATCTTCGTACTGGTATAACGCAATCGTTGCAAAACCGCTGTTGTTCAGCGAAATGATAACAAAATCACTTTTACCATCTCCGCTCAAATCCAGCGTGTTCCCCTGCGCATCATCAATGATATATTGATTATACGGAACTCCACCCAAGACCTGCTCCAGTGCCCCGCCCTTGTAGGAATATGCAGTCAGGGCTTTCTGCTCCTGCAGGCTTACACCAAGAATAATATCCGGATTTCCGTCATTCGTAATATCCAATACTTTAAAGGATTGCAACTCATTTCCCGGCACATCAAAAGTAAGTTTTTTAACCCATGTGCCTCCCTGCTCTTCCAAAATCATGCCATGGATTCGCACATTCTCATTTGGTGTCTCATAAAAAACTATCGCTTCCCGAGTTCCATCCCCATTCAGGTCTTCCACCCGAATCATGCTGGTATTATTCATATCCTTGGGACGAATCAATGTACTCTCTGGCGGCAGTTTAACCTGAACCACGTTGTACAGTTTCTCCTTATCGGTGGACATCATTGGTTTTCTCATCAAACCCTTGGGGTCACTTATGACTGTGCATCCGCTTAGAACAGAACCAAGCATAATTGCCATAGTTCCTGCTGCTACAAAGCGTCCCCACCGTGAATTAAACAATCTCATCACTCTTTTCAATAGTTTAAATCTGGTTTTTTTCTTGCTGTGTCAGTCTTCGTCCACGAATATCAAAAGCAATCTTGCCTTCTGCCAATCCCCAGATCCGTGTGGCATGTTTCTCAGCAAGCTCAATAGGCAGTACTGCAATGACTGTTGCACGTTCTTCTTCACATAATTTGCGCAGCGTTTCCAGCACCGAATCTGCTGTGTGAGGGTCAAGACCAATCACTGGTTCATCCGCCAAAACGACTTTGGCACCGTGAGCAAGTGCTCTTGCAATAGCAACACGCTGCTTCTCGCCACCACTGAGCTTCTCTGCTATTTGATGTGCTTTATCAAGTAATCCCAATCCTTCGAGATAATCCATAGCACCCATATAATCATCGGAACGTACCATACCGGTTACCATTCTCCATACAGGAGTCTGACCCGATCGTCCGATTAATACATTTTTAAGAGCCGTACGTCTAGGAAATAATTCTGGATTTTGTTCCAAGTATGCCCATTCCCGTTTGATTTTCCGTTTTCCAGACCAGCCTTCTTTCAAAATCTCGGCGCCATCCACCGTAAACCGGCCGGAATCCCATTTTTCCATCATGGCCAAACATTTAAGCAACATGCTTTTACCGCTACCGCTTGAGCCAACTACAGCTATCATTTCACCCTGTTGCATATCAAATCGAATATCCCGTAGAACGGGAACGCGGTCCACGCCAACGGATTTACTCAAGTTCTCTACTCTGATCATCGCGATGTCTCCTCTTGTCCATGTTTTTCCCTACCACTAGTGTACTCGGAAATGGACATCAATTTCCATGCGAACACCAGCTTCTATTTTAACACAGATTCGAACTCAGGTTTACGACGAAATAATATACCTGCCAAGCCGAAAAGAAGGTACAGGATTCCGAGCAAGGTGAACATGCTTCCGGGTGAAATCCAGTTGATCATCTGACCACCCAGATTCGGTCCAATAATACTTCCAATCGTGAAATGAAAGGATGCCACAACGTTGGCTGCAGGCAGTAACACCTTAGGCAAAATGTCTGCGGCATAGGCCAGGCCCAGTGAGAAAAAGGAGCCGACCAGGCCGCCTGCGATTGTTAACAATACAAGCGTCCACCAGAAATGCGTACCTGCGACTGGAACCAGCATGAAGATGATTCCCCCGCTGATGCCCGCAAACATCAATATCTTCTTCCGCCCATATCGGTCACTCAACATTCCGAGAGGTAATTGAAGGAACAAACCCCCAATCCCGATAAAAGGAAGCAACGACGAAATCTGATTGGTATCGAATCCAATACGTAGCCCATACACGGGGAAGTTACTATTCATACCTGCTTCCATATATCCGTATAAGAGTGCTGGTAATAGTGCATACCAGGCCCATGCCAGACTACGACGGAAGCGACGTTCAGGCAGTTGGCCATGCTCTGCTTTTTCCGGTTTTGTATCCGGAAGCTTCATTAATACCAGTATAAGCACTGCTGCTATACAGATGAACAAGACCCAGAAAGGGACAGCATCACCGAAGCCAAGCAGCTTAATTCCCAGCGGACCAATACTGAATCCCAGCCCGTAGGACATGCCATATAGTGATATGTAGCGTCCACGCTTTTCAGGAGCGGTAACAAGTAGCACCCAGAGCTGAGCCGCATAATGAAGTGCGCTGTCTCCTATCCCAACGATCAGACGCAATATGAACCATATTTTAATATCTGGTAAATACGGAAATAGTATTAAAGGGACCATGACTAATATCAGGCCACCTACAATCAGCTTTTTGAAACCGAATGCACCCAGTAGTCTCTCCGCAACGAGAGTCATGGCAAAAGAGCCAATGTACAACGCGGCGGCGTTTAATCCGTTTAAACCTGGTGAAACCCCTTTTTGCTCCAAAAAAATCGAAAGCACAGGCAGCAAAAGCCCCTGACTTATTCCCGCCACCACAATAACCGTAATCAAAATGAGATAGTTGGCTGTCGAGTGTGATAGTTTGGGACGAGTAATCGATGACACGAATTCATTCCTCCTGCGAGCACACAAAGAAAAATCGCCATCGCTGACGACTTTTGTATGGTATACATATGGTTTTAAACTGCTATTCAAAGATCAGGGCTTTGCCCCGGACTTGAACATTATAGTGGACAACGCCCTGCAAAACAAGCCATAATAGAGGTTGTTCAAAAAGTTCACTTTTGATTTCGAATCATGCCTAGTGGCATCATCAGCTTCGAAGATGAAATTCAGCCGAAATGTCCGTTGCTCACGTAGTTTTCCTACGCTCCGCTACTCCATTTCCATCTTCTTGGTACTGAAAACCAGACTTTTTGAACACGCACTAATCGTACTTAAGTCGCTGCGTACATTTAGATGTGACGGGAGGATTCTGCAACATTATGGCTTATCATGTGAAAATTGATGTTTCACCGATATATGAAATGCTTAACAGCTTTCTGGTTTATGTCACGAAAAAATGGATTCAGCATCTGGATATTGGTCCTGAATGGATTCTGGAAGTGGAAGGCAAACTAAGTTCCAATGTACGAGCTGCGCTCGCACCTGCTGCCACTTGGCCTTTTGATGATTTTGATGTTTTGTTTGCATGGGCAGCCTATCAAAATGATACATCGGAGAATCGTGATTTCCTCGACATGCTTGCCGGAATGACAGTGGAAGACCTATTTGCACGTGTGTCTCCTCTTCTGCCCGCTCTTACAATAGAAGAATCTACGCGCATTCGGAACAGTTATGTCCCATTATTGCGACTATGGGATGAACACTACTGTCAGAATATGAGCGAAGATCAGCGTGTGTGGCTGGAAGAAGATGCCGAAGAAAAACGCATTTTGCTTGATAAAATGGGACCTGAACTTCTTATTGAATATGCTACAGCCGGTGTTCTTGTTGAACCGATGCCTGGACTGAACGAAGTCATCCTCTTCCCAACGGTGCACAATCGCCCTATTAATATGTACTGCTTCTATGAGGGTATGATGATCATGCAGTATCCCGTAGATGCACCTGAAGAGAACGAAGACCAGCCACCAACATGTCTTTTACGTTTCACCCATGCCCTGGCTGATCCCGAAAGACTTCGCCTGCTTCGTTACGTATCGGATGAACCCAAGTCTCTCGCTGAGATGTGTGAAGAACTGGGTAAAGACGAAGACACGGTCAAAGACCAGGTGATGGCGCTACGCATCGCAGGTCTGCTACGGACCCATCTGCTCGGAAGTAACCGTAAAGAGAAATACAGTATTCGGCCGGATGGCGTATCTGAATTGAATATGTTCCTGGAATCCTATATTCGTATATAATTTAGTTGAACCATTGTGGATTTACTGGCTACAAGGAGTGAGTTAGATCATGAAAATAATGAAACAACATATTTTGTTTGACCTTGATGATACACTCGTATATTGCAACAAGTACTTCAACCTGATTTTGGGAGAATTCTTTGAGAATATGCAAGAGTGGTTTGATGGACATTCTCTGACAACACAAGAGATTCGGGAAAAACAGCTGGAGATCGATGTAACCGGAGTGAACAAGCTTGGTTTTGCGAGTCATCATTTCCCGCAATCCCTGATTGATACCTATCGTTATTTCTCCGGCAAGTTCGCCAGATTAACCTCTCCCAGAGAAGAATCTTATCTGAGCAAGTTGGGTATGAGTGTGTACGATCAGGAGGTTGAACCCTACCCTCATATGGTTGAAACGCTTGAGAACCTCAAGGGTGCTGGACACTCCCTCTACTTATATACCGGCGGCGAAACCGTGATTCAGCAGCGCAAGATTGATCAGATGAAACTCTCGGCTTATTTTGATGATCGGATCTATATCCGACAACACAAAAACGTCGAGGCACTGGAAGGCATTCTGTCTAATGGTCCGTTTGATCGTCGTGCAACATGGATGATTGGCAACTCACTACGCACAGATATTATGCCTGCGGTAAAAGCCGGAATTCACAGCATTTATATCAAACAACCGAATGAATGGCAATACAACATCGTAGAACTTCAGCCTAATCCGGAAACGTCGATGTATACCATCACTGCACTGGAAGAGGTACCAAAAGTCATACACGAAAATATACAACAGCAGCAACAGAAAAGGACCCTTGGATAAGGGTCCTTTTGCTGTATGTTAACTGTTAACTAAGATCAAGCATCCTGCTTCTCACCAGATAATTTGCCTGTTACTACGTCCTGCAAAATAATACGTGCTTTCACCGTACTCCCGTCTTTTCGTTTAAACGACAGTACTTGTGTACTCCCCTTCTCAATCAGCGATTTTAACATCGTACTGGTGATTTTTTTGCCTGCATACTCTTTCCAGACCACAAATGAACAGCCTTCCTTGAAACGTGAGCATCCATAACCCTTCTTGCCCTCTATAATCTGACCCGTGCAGCCAGGAGAGGGGCAAGGTGCCAGTAACTCTCTCACTCCCGATGGGCTCGCACTTGAGGACGGCGCCTTGGTGGTCGCATTTTTCACACTGCCGGCTCTCGATGAAGATGCCGAAGTCTGACGGGACGTTTTTACAGTTGAACCGCCACTAGCCGTCTTGGCTGATGTCCTTGTATTGCCTGCCTGGGTTCTGGCTCCCTTGCCTTTCCCCCTGCCTGCCCGTGAATCTTCTCCAAAAGCATCTGCTGGAGCAGGAGCTTGTACACGCACTTTCTCAATGATGGACAAGGTGAATTTCTTGACGTTCTCCATGAACTTGTCCTGACCCGCCTCACCTTTGGAAATCTGATATAATCTTCTTTCCCATTGCCCGGTCATCTCAGGTGAAGTTAACAGATCTACACCCGCGCGACGAATCAACTCAATAGCTGTTCTGCCTTTGAGCGTTAACTGCATTTTCTTCCCTTGCAGCGTAATGTAACCTACGTTTTTGAGGCGTTCAATTGTAGCCGCACGTGTAGCCGGAGTACCCAGGCCACTATCTTTCATCGCGTCTCGCAGCTCTTCATTCTCGATCTGCTTGCCTGCACTCTCCATCGCTTTCAGCAATGTTCCCTCGGTATAACTCTTGGGAGGCTGGGTCGCCTTCTCCTTGAACTCACTCTTCGTGCATTGAACAGGCAATTCAGGTTGCACACTAAAAGCCTTGTCCGTCCACTCTTCAGCTTCCTCTTCCTCATTGCCGTTTTTCTTGGTCTTCTTCTTGCCTGCACCGCCCTGTTCCTGATCTCCAGAACCGAGAACCACTTTCCATCCGAGGGACAACAGCTCTTTGACAGATGTCTTAAACTGATGTTTCTCCACTTCGGTGAGCACGGTATGTTGCTTATACTCTGCCGGAGGATAAAAGTGAGACAAGAATCGTCTGACAATCAAATCATAGATGTTCTGCTCATCCTTGGATAAGGTACCTGGTCGCTTCAAAGTAGGTAGGATCGCATGGTGATCCTCAACCCTGCTCGGATTACATACCCCTTTATTATTCTTATGAACAAGCTCCGGCTTGGCCCCCTGCGCAAGCTCACTATAGGTACCATTTTTAAGCAGGTTTAGTGTTTTGTGCATACCTTCAATATTCTGTTCTGTAACATAGTTGGAGTTTGTCCGCGGATACGAAATCACCTTGTGTTTTTCATACAAGGCCTGTGCGATATCCAGTGTTTTTTTGGCACCATATCCAAACTTGGCATTGGCTTCACGCTGTAAAAGGGTCAGGTCATACAAACGATACGGATACTCCTTCGTCTGCTTCGCTTCGTATTTGGTAATCTGCCCTGTCTTGCCCTTCACACTGGCTGCAATGGCCTCTGCTGCCTCCGCATCGGTCAACTTATCTCCCTGACGCAGTCCCCGGTACTCAACACCTTCCTGCCGAAACCAGGCGGCTACTTCATAAAAGGTCTGTGACTGGAACGCTTCAATCTCGATTTCACGATCGTAGATTAGCGCGAGTACCGGCGTCTGCACACGGCCTACAGACAACAATGCATTATGGCGGGTTGTAAACGCCCGTGAGGCATTCATCCCGATCAGCCAATCGGCTTCACTTCTGGCGCGAGCAGCATGGGTCAGATTTTCAAATTCAGAGGCATCCTTCAGACCATCAAAACCACGTCTAATGCTCTCTGCCGTCAAATCCGATATCCATAAACGCTTTACAGGCTGACGCAGCTTCAATTGCTGTTGTATGAGGGCGAAAATGTACTGACCTTCTCTCCCTGCATCGCAAGCATTAACGATCGCTGAAGCCCGTTTTGCCAGTTCTCCAATCATTTTAAGCTGATCTTTAGTCCTCGGATTGGGTACAATCTTGAACTGATCGGGTATGATCGGGAGGTCCGCTATATTCCAGCGTTTGTACTTTGTATCATAGGCATCCGGTTCAGCCAGTCCAAGCAAATGCCCTATCGCCCAAGTGATGATGTAATGTTCACCCTCCAGATACGTGCGATTGTTCTTGGCCTTTGGTTCTATGACGGCGGCAATGGTTCGACCCATGTCGGGTTTTTCCGCTATAACCAGTGTCTTCATCCGTCCATCTCTCCTCCTTCACCGTCCGCATGACGGCAAAAAGGGGCATTCCGCCGACGGAAGCCCCTTGCTTCTGAAACTCATTATATCAGATTTTGGATTCGGGAGCACCTTCCCGAAATGAATTAACCTGCTGCCTGTTCCTTTAATACATGCTTTTGTCTGCACTCTTTGCATACTCCTTGGAAATCCAGACGATGATCCGTAACAGCAAAGCCATACTGACGCTCGATTTGTTGTTCCAAACGAAGCAGACCATCTTCCATAATCTCTTCCACTTTACCACATTCTGTACAGATCAAATGATGGTGGTGATGGGAACCGTCTGTACTTCGCAGATCAAAGCGCGCAGCGCCGTCACCAAAGTTAATCTTTTCAACGACCTGAAGGTCACTCAGCAGTTCGAGAGTGCGGTATACGGTAGCCAATCCAATCTCAGGGAACTGCTCCTTAACCAGCAGAAATACTTCCTCTGCGCTAAAATGATCCTTTTCATGTTCAAGCAATACACGTACAGTAACTTCCCGTTGTTGTGTTAACTTATATCCTTTTTCAACCAATTGATTTTTAATGTGAAAGATCTGTTCTGAAATGGACTTGTCCCGGTTACTTGCCATAGCAGGTCGCACCTCCGATTTATATTCATTGAAATTTACTTTTATCGTACGGATTCATGGTTTCAGTTAATCCTTATTTATAATCATTATAATATAATAATAAATCTTTATCACTTAAAAAGCAATGATATTGCTCACACTTACATGAAATATGTAGTCAAATTGGTTAAAATAACAGCAAACAACCCTCGCTGATCGCGAAGGTTGTCATTGATATCTTATTCTATACTTTACACCAGAACCGAAGCACCCATCAAGTATTTGTCCACTTCACGAGCAGCCTCACGGCCTTCATTAATCGCCCATACAACCAAGCTTTGACCACGACGCATGTCACCTGCTGCAAATACTTTATCCACATTGGTGTTGTATTTGCCGTAACGTGCCTTAACGTTTGTGCGACGATCTGTTGCAAGTCCCAGTTGCTCTACCAACGTTTGTTCCGGTCCATCAAAACCAATGGCAATCATGGCCATCTGAGCCGGGAATACACGCTCTGTACCTGGAATCGGCTGATAAATCTTGCGACCAGTCTCATCCACAATACGCTCGATCTGTACTGTATGCAATTCTTTGAGGTTCCCCTCATCGTCTCCGACAAATTTCGTTGTCATGATGGAGAACTCACGCGGATCTTGACCAAACAACGCTTTGGCTTCCTCTTGCGCATAATCAAGTGTGTATACGTTCGGGAATTGTGGCCAAGGATTATTAATGCGATCACGCTCCATAGGCGCTTGTGTATGCGTACCGAATTGAGTGATCGTACGACAACCATGGCGCAGCGATGTAGCCACACAGTCAGATCCTGTATCACCGCCACCAATGACGATAATATCTTTATCTTTAGCGGACAGATATTGACCATCTTCCAGATTGGAGTCCAGATAACTCTTAATACTGCCATTCAGGAAATCCATTGCGTAATGAACGCCTTTTAAGTCGCTGCCTTCAATATTGAATTCACGCGGCTTCGTTGCACCACCGCACAATACAACAGCGTCATATTCATCCACCAGTTGTTGTGCTGCAATATCTTTACCAATCTCGGTGTTCGTAATGAATTGAATGCCTTCTGCTTCGAGCAGATCAACACGACGTTGAACTACGTTTTTATCCAATTTCATCGTTGGGATACCGTACATCAGCAATCCGCCGACACGGTCCGAACGCTCATATACGGTTACCGAGTGTCCTGCTTTATTCAACTGAGCCGCAGTAGCTAATCCCGCTGGACCTGAACCTACCACAGCTACACGTTTACCCGTGCGTTTTTCAGGAGGTTGGGGAACCACCCATCCTTCTTCGAAACCTTTTTCAATAATTGCTTCTTCAATCGTTTTGATGGTTACAGGCTGACCAATTAAGCCAACTGTACATGATCCTTCGCAAGGAGCTGGACAGACGCGACCTGTAAACTCTGGGAAATTATTCGTTTTGTGAAGGCGCTCAAGTGCTTCTCTCCACAGTCCGCGATATACAAGATTATTCCATTCTGGAATCAGGTTATGCACGGGGCAACCTGACGTGCCGCCAATCATATCTATACCTGTATGGCAATACGGGGTACCACAATCCATGCATCGTGCACCTTGTGTTCTGAGCTCTTCTTCAGCCATGTGTTTATGAAACTCTTCCCAATCCTTAATCCGCTCCGCTGGCTCACGATCTGTTGGCAGTTGACGTTTGTATTCCATAAATCCAGTAGGTGTAGACATCTTACGTTTTCCCCCATCCGTTCTTGTCTTAATCCCTTCATGTGCATGGTTCTATATGAAATGGATTACTCATTACTTGAGTTTTTGTCTATTGTATCACAAAATCTTCTCGAAGATATTTCAATTATAGTAGCATTTACTGTGCTGAATATTAAATGGATTATCCGCATAATTATTTGTATTTTATACATCATATCTTTCAAGTCTACCCATGGTCAATACCCTTATTTTGGTGTTAAATGTGGTTTTGAACTGCGAAATCTGGCTTGTGTTAAAGAAATAAAAGGTCGAAACGTTAAGTGAATGTCAGATAATTTGTCATCAAATTCAACATATTTTGCTATAAATCGTTCTCAATTCCGAATATCAGACCTATTTTAGGGCTTCACAACGTTAAAACCTCAAAACTTTTACACTTTTTTACTGTTTAATGCTTGGCCGTATGTATAATATACATAAATACCAATTACTCGTGTTATATTAATGTTATATGTATTCCAGTTTAAACAAGTGACTCATTTTTTTTATAAAGAAAAGACGCTGTTCACGAATATTTCGCAATCAGCGCCTCTCATCATACAAATACGACCGAAGTCAGGAATTTCTTATGCCACATTTACCGTTTACGTTCGTAAAATTCAAAAGTATAAGCATGAACATTTTTCTCATCCTGTTCGCCTTCAATCTGTTCAATCAGTTCCCATTCGGACCAATCCACTTCAGGGAAAAACGTATCTCCCTCAAAATTCTCATGAATTTTGGTCACCACAAGACGATCTGCAAGCGGCAGGAACTCACGATACACTTGGGAACCCCCAATTACGCACAGTTCCTCACCTTTGGTTAGACTCAGACCCTCCTCAATCGTATGTACGATTTCAGCCTGTTCCACCTTGTAGTTCAGATCTCTTGTCACTACGATATTACGACGCTGAGGAAGCGGCTTACCGCCAAAAGATTCCCACGTATTACGTCCCATGATAATGGTTTTGTTCAGCGTACGTTGTTTGAAAAAGGCCATATCCTTGGGTAAACGCCATGGAATCGAATTATTTAATCCAATCACACCGTTCTCCCCCATTGCCCATACCAATTCAATACTCAAGGGTAATACACTCCTTCAATCCAAGTTTCTTGTCGAGATTGAACACATAATTAGACTGCAATTGGAGCTTTAATGCCCGGATGATGCTGATAGTTCTCAAACTCAAAATCTTCAAACTTATAATCAAAAATAGAATCCGGCTTACGCTTGATTACCAGCTTAGGTAAAGCATAAGGTTCACGCTCCAACTGCGTTTTGACCTGATCAACATGGTTAGAGTAGATATGAACATCCCCTCCAGACCAGATGAAATCACCTACCTCAAGATCACATTGCTGGGCGATCATATGAGTCAAGAGCGCATAACTCGCGATGTTAAACGGCAATCCGAGGAACGTATCTACGGAACGCATCGTAAGCATACAAGATAATTTACCCTCTGCAACGTAAAACTGAAACGCAAAATGACAAGGTGGAAGCTTCATATTATTGATCTCAGCCACATTCCATGCACTGACAAGGTGACGCCGTGAATCCGGATTATTTTTGATCGAATCAATGACTGCGGCGATCTGATCAATTTTTTCTCCGTTTGGGGCTTCCCATGTACGCCACTGCGAGCCGTATACCGGACCGAGATCCCCATTTTCGTCCGCCCAGTCGTCCCAGATCTTCACACCGTTTTCTTTCAAATAAGATATATTGGTATCGCCACTCAAAAACCATAACAGTTCATGAATAACCGATTTGAGATGAATTCGTTTGGTTGTTACCAGCGGAAATCCTTCGGAGAGATCATAACGGAGTTGTCTGCCAAATACAGATTGTGTTCCTGTTCCTGTACGGTCTCCTTTATGCACGCCGTTGTTCAGAATATCCTGCAATAAATCGAGATAGTTTTTCATGTTGAAATCCCCTCACTAAAGAATATTTACACTTACCACTCCGATAACAGAACAACCTTCCGATCGCTGTTATCCCCAGATTTTTTTAATCTCCTTTTCCAAAGGTAAAATCCGGGGATAAAGGCGAAGCGTATGCTTCCGATGCAGCTTTCCTTCAGAAAGCTTTTAGCTCCGCTTCTTCAGGTTTTTCCTGTTCTCTACGTTCTCGTGTAAAAGGTTAGTTTAACTAAATATATAGACCGCGATTGGCTTGGAGCCACATCATGACTGATCATTACTACAGTGTACCACAATTGAGTTGTTGGATAAAATCAATTCACTGAAACTTATGAGCGTGTAAATTTTCATCATATCACATACACGAGTATCTTATATTTCTCGACTCTTGCTCAGAAAAAAGAGACGAATAACGCGTTAACGTCATTCGTCTCTTCTGATATACGTATAATGCCGGACGGATCCGAAGCTTAGTTGATCTTAACGGGAGATGATGTGGATCGGGTGACCCATAACCAATTCCGCAGCTTCCATCACGATTTCGCCCAAAGTTGGGTGAGCGTGAATTGTGAGAGCCAGATCTTCCAAAGTAGCGCCCATCTCAATTGCCAAACCAAGCTCAGCAATCAGGTTGGAAGCTTCCAGACCTACGATTTGGCAACCCAATACAAGGCCGCTTTCTTCGTCAGCTACGATTTTCACGAAGCCTTCAGCGTGGTTCAAAGATACAGCACGGCCGTTACCCGCATAAGGGAACTTGCCTGCTTTTACTTTGTAACCTTTTTCTTTAGCTTCTTTCTCAGTGTAACCTACGCTGGAACACTCTGGATCTGTGAACACAACAGCTGGCATACATTTGTAGTCAACTACAGATGGTTGTCCTGCGATTGCTTCAGCAGCCACTTTACCTTCATAAGAAGCTTTGTGTGCCAGAGCCAAGCCAGATACGATATCACCGATTGCGAAGATGTGAGGAATGCTGGTACGACCTTGGTGGTCAACTTTGACAAATCCACGCTCGTCAACGTCAACACCAATCATGTCAAGACCCAGTTCTCCATCTGTGTTTGGACGACGTCCAACAGTTACCAGCAGGTAATCTGCAGTTACTTCTTTGGACTCACCATTTACAGAGTACTTAACAGTTACATCTTTATCCGTTTGCTCAGCACTTTCAGCTTTTGCACCCGTTACGATTTCGATGCCTGTTTTCTTCATGTTTTTAGCCACGAGGCTAGTCATGTCTTTATCGAAACCTGGCAGTACTGTATCCAAACCTTCGATGATTGTTACTTTCGCACCGAATTTGGAGTACATTTGACCAAGCTCAGCACCAATATATCCGCCACCGATAACGATCATGCTTTTTGGTACTTCAGGCAAATTCAGAGCTTCTGTCGAAGACAGAATGCGTCCGCCAAACGGGAAAGGTTTCAGTTCGATTGGACGGGAACCTGTTGCAATAATTGCATTTTTAAATTTGTAACGTGGAGACTCGTGGTCATTGAATACACGAGCTTCGTTTTCGTTGATGAACATGCACTCACCGTTGAAAACTTCAACTTTGTTGCCTTTGAGCAAACCAGCTACGCCGCCAGTCATTTTCTTAACAACGCCGTTTTTGAACTCTTGAGTTTTGCTGAAGTCCACTTTTACGTTCTCAGCAGAGATACCAAAAGCTTCACCGTGAAGTGCAGACTCATATTGGTGTGCAGCAGAGATCAGGGCTTTGGATGGAATACATCCACGGTTCAAACAAACACCGCCCAGTTCGGATTTGTCTACGATCAATACGCTTTGGCCCAGTTGAGCAGCGCGGATGGCAGCTACATAGCCGCCAGGACCCGCACCAATTACTAATGTGTCGATATTGAGAGAAGCGTCGCCTACTACCATATCTTACACCTCCATAACAAGCAGCTCAGGGTTAGCGAGCAGCTGTTTAATGTAATTCATAAAGTTTTGTGCTGTTGCGCCATCGATGATACGGTGGTCAAAGCTCAGGGAAAGAGCCATTACAGGTGCTGCAACTACTTCGCCGTTTTTGATCACTGCTTTTTCGCTGATGCGTCCTGTTCCAAGAATAGCAACTTCAGGGAAGTTGATGATTGGAGTGAAGAACATACCGCCAGCAGAACCGATGTTACTGATGGAGATTGTGCTTCCTCTCATTTCATTCGCGCTCAATTTGCCCTCACGACCACGAGCAGCCAGATCACGGATAGAATCAGCAATCATCCAGATGGATTTACGATCAGCATCTTTGATAACAGGAACGATCAAGCCGTTGTCTGTATCTGTAGCGATACCGATGTTGTAGTATTTTTTGTAAACAATTTCGTTAGCTTCTTCATCAATCATAGCGTTCAGAGCCGGGAATTGGCGGGAAGCCGCAACCAGTGCTTTAACGATGAATGGCAGATAAGTAACTTTTGTTCCTTTTTTCTCTGCAATTGGTTTCATGCGAGTACGGAAAGCAACCAATTCAGTTACGTCCACTTCGTCCATGATTGTAACGTGAGGTGCTGTGTAAGCCGATTTAACCATTGCATTAGAGATCGCTTTACGGATACCTTTGAATGGTACGCGCTCTTCTTCAACGTGTTGATCAGCTACAGCTGCTGGTGCTGCGGATTTTTTCTCTTCTTGAGCCGGAGCTTCGGAAGATACCGCTGCGGAAGAACCGCCACCGTTTTTGAAGGATTCAACATCTTCTTTGGTTACTTTACCGTTGTTGCCAGTGCCGTTAACCTGAGCGATGTCTACACCTTGTTCGCGAGCAAATTTACGCACGCTTGGTGTTGCCAGAACGTCTTTGGCAGGTACTGCCGGAACGCTGTTGTTGCCGCCTTCTTTAGCTGCATCCGAGCTGGAAGCTGCTGCAGAAGAACCGCTTGTGTCAGCTCCGCCTTGAGCTGCGTCTTTCTCTTGCTCACCTTGATCGCCAGCAGGAGCGTCGTCTTGCTCAGGAAGTTCGCCTTCTGCATCGATGATCGCTACAACTTCACCAACGTGGCAGACTTGACCGTCTTTAGCGAATACTTCTGTAACTGTTCCGTTAACCGGACAAGGTACTTCTACAACCGCTTTGTCGTTCTGTACTTCCATGATGATGTCGTCGTCAGTTACTTTGTCACCGACTTTGATGTGCATCTTGATGATTTCGCCTTCGTGCAGGCCTTCGCCCAATTCAGGGAATTTATATTCAAATTTAGCCAACTGAAAAACCTCCTTGATTATGTGCTCAATCCTGAAAACAACCCTTAACTCCAAGAAACAACTGTTACTGCTAATGCAAATAACTGTTACTCAAGGGGCTAATGGCTGTTTACAGTGCAGCTTGCGCTGCGGTGTGAATCACCATACTGCGCCTTGCGGCATGTCAGATGATTAAATTAGAAATTTACGACTTTGTTAACCGCAGCAATGATACGCGCCGGGTTAGGCAGCCATGTATCTTCGATTTGTGCAAATGGATATACAGTGTCCGGACCAGCTACACGCAGAACCGGAGCTTCCAAGTGCAGGATTGCTTTTTCATTGATTTGGGCAATGACTTCAGCTGCAACACCTGCGCTCTTTTGAGCTTCCTGTACAACAATTGCACGGTTTGTTTTCTTAACGGAAGCAACGATAGTATCGATGTCGATCGGGCTAACCGTACGAAGGTCGATAACTTCAACTTTGATTCCTTGTTTTTCGAGTTCATCTGCTGCTTTCACAGAAGTGTGAACCATCATACCGTAAGTAATGATCGTTACATCAGAACCTTCACGAACAACGTTCGCTTTGCCCAATTCAACAACGTAATCTTCTTCAGGCACTTCTGCACGGAAAGCATGGTACAAGTTCAAGTGCTCCATGAAGAATACAGGATCGTTATCGCGAATAGAAGCGATCATCAGACCTTTTGCATCGTAAGGGTTAGAAGGAATTACGACTTTGATACCTGGTGTTTGCGTGAGCAGACCTTCCAGGGAATCTGTATGCAATTCTGCCGCTTTTACGCCGCCACCGAATGGTGTACGGAATACGATTGGAGAATTGTATTTTCCACCGGAGCGGAAACGCATACGAGCAGCTTGCACTACCATTTGGTCAAGGGCTTCGAAGATAAAACCAACGAATTGGATCTCAGCAACCGGACGGAAGCCTTGTACACCCAGACCTACAGCCAGACCACCAATAGCGGACTCAGCCAGTGGTGTATCAAATACACGCTCTTCGCCAAACTCTTTTTGCAGACCTTCCGTTACACGGAAAACGCCGCCTACATTACCTACGTCTTCACCGAAAAGCAGAACGTTAGGATCACGTTTCAACTCCACGCGAAGCGCATCACGGATTGCTTCTTTCATGTTCATTTGTGCCATTTGCTTCATTTCCTCCTTAAACATTGACAGTTCACATTTGAATTCGTACATGTATACCGGGACATTAAAGTCGCGGATGTTTATGCTTTATCGGAAAAAACTTATTGGAAATCAGCTTTTTGCTCTTCCAAGTGCTTAGGCGTTTGTTCGAACATGCTGTCGATCAAGCCTGAAATCGTCATTTTCTCGGTTTTTTCCGCTTTTTTGATCTCTTCATTTACTTTAGCTTTTGCTTCTTCTTTCACACGTGCTGTATCTTCTTCAGTCCAAAGACCTTTTTTCTCCAGATATTTAGCGAAACGTGCGATAGGATCTTTAGCAGACCATTCTGCCTCTTCTTCTTTTGTACGATACTTGGAAGCATCATCCGAAAGGGAGTGAGGACGGAAACGGTAAGTTACTGCTTCGATCAATGTTGCGCCTTCTCCGTTACGTCCACGCTCAGCAGCTTCCTGAACAGCTTTGATAACAGCGAAGATGTCCATACCGTCAACTTTAACACCTTTGATACCTGCTGCTACCGCTTTGTGAGCGATGGAAAGAGCTGCAGTTTGTTTAGCAAAAGGAGTAGTGATGGCATAACCATTGTTTTGTACAAAGAAGATAACAGGCAGTTTGTATACACCAGCGTAGTTCAGACCTTCATAGAAGTCACCTTCAGAAGAACCGCCATCACCTGTATACGTGATAACAACTTGTTTTTGTTTCTTCAATTTGTAACCCATAGCGATACCCATTGCATGCAGAATTTGTGCACCAATGATGATTTGTGGCATCAATACATTAACGCCATCTGGAATTTGTCCACCATGTTGGTGTCCACGGGAGTACAAGAATGCTTGATAAAGAGGAAGTCCGTGCCATACGAGTTGCGGAATGTCACGATAGCCAGGACATACAAAGTCTTCTTTTTCAATTGCAAATTCACTACCAACCATTGTCGCTTCTTGACCAGATACTGGAGCATAGAAACCAAGACGACCTTGACGGCCCAGGTTTACTGCACGGTCATCCCAAGTACGGGTAAATACCATGCGGTACATAATTTCTTTTAATTGATCATCGGAAAGTGTAGGCATCATGTCTTTGTTAACAATTTCGCCGTCAGGAGACAGCACGGACAGAGCTTCTACATCCTCTGTATACACTTCATAAGGAACCTTGCTCATTTTTTTCTTCACCTCAACAAAAAATTTGAATATCAAGTTCCGCTGTTATAATATTATTATACACCTGTTTCACTCCATACGTCAAAGAAATCCGTAATTTTTTTATGTTTCCCGCCGGATTGTATGTATAACAGGGGCTTAATATTGGTATAACAGCATAATACATGATTGCGTGTTTGACCTAACCCCGCACAAGGGTAATCTTACCGTATTGCGCGGTCGAATGCAAAAAATTAACCGAGAAAGGTGACGTTTTATGACGGATTCCCGCTATTTGAAACGCACGATTGTGAAGGAAGAGATTGAAAGTCGCTATCTCGGAGAGAAGCGAACGCTCCGTATTTACCTTCCTCCGGGCTATAACGAATTGCTTAGCTACCCTGTCGTTTATTGTCAGGATGGCGAAGAATTTTTTAATTTCGGACGAATTGCTACAACAGCTAACCAAATTATTCTGGACGAAGGAGCCGAACCTTTCATTATTGTAGGGGTTCAGGTCGATGTGTCTGTGAGAACGCAGGAATATGCCCCATTTGGAGATCGGTTCAAGGCATATACCGCTTGCTTCGCTGAAGAGATTATTCCCTATATAGAAGAGAAATATCCTGTGCGTCCATCTCCGCAGGAACGCATTCTTGCCGGAGACTCGCTCGGTGGCAGTGTTTCGCTTCATCTTGCTCTGTTATATCCGGATCTGTTCACACGTGTGATCAGCATGTCTGGCGCCTTCTACTCTGCTTCACAGGAAATCTATGCCGCAGCTGAAGATCTGTCTTGGCTCTCGATCTGGATGATTGTTGGTTTGCAGGAGACTGATTTCGAGGCAGACACGGGTACGTATGATTTTGTTCAATTAAACCGGGATACTCGAGAATTGCTGGAAAAACGTGGTGCCCTCGTCTCCTACCAGGAGAAAGACGGAAAACACCAATGGGGTTTTTGGCAGAAGGAATTGCCCGAAGCATTACTTTATTTCCTCCAGGAAAGATAAATGGACCACTTTAACAGGCGGCTGAAATGCCGCTATTTTTTTTCATTTTAATGATACCGCTTACAATTGTAACCTGAAAAAGAAGCAGGATATCCTGCTTGCTTTAAGTGCTCTAATCCTGCTTCTTTATCGAATTACAAATTAAGCATGAATTTTGTTTGCTTTTTAGGCTAAGGAATGTTCCGCTTCAATCTTACTCAACAGAACATCGCAGCCTGCGTTAACCAGCTCGTACACCTCTTCAAAATTGCCTGTGTAATATGGGTCAGGTACTTCTCTGAGTTTTTCCTCGGGAAGCATGTCCATGAACTTGATGATGTCCGCCTCAGCTCCGCCTGGAACGTTGCGCACATTATCTGCATTGGAATTATCCATACACACAATGTAATCAAATTGAGTAAAGTCTTCGCTGTCGAACTGTCTTGCTGCCATGTTGGCATAAGAAATCTGGTACGAATCCAGCAATTTTCGAGTCCCTTCATGCGGAGGTTTACCAACATGCCAGTCCCCTGTACCCGCTGAGTCCACACGAATCTGGTGTTCAAGCCCCTTCTCCAGGACTTTGTGACGCAAAACGGCTTCAGCCATTGGTGATCTACATATATTGCCCAGACATACAAACAAAACATTAATCATATTAATCCCCCTTGCTTAACGTACCTTGAAGTACCGACGATGTTGGCTGTGTCACAATGTTCTCCGGCTGAGGACTGACGTTTCCGGTCTCAGATGGTACGAGCGAACGACGTGGCAGTTTCCATTTATAATGTACAGAGCACATCCGGAAGAACACAACGGCCGCGAAACAAAATAATAATCCAGCATTCGTTGTCAACCAACCCATACCTATAACAAATCCGGCTGTCATTGCCCATACAGCATAGATTTCGTCACGCAATACAAGCGGTTTACGTCCAGCAAGCACATCACGAATAACGCCCCCACCAATACCGGTCATCACTGCTGCAACGATAACTGCGCTAATGGGATGTCCCATGTTCGCCGCGTACAGCGCCCCTTGAATTGCAAATGCTGCGAGTCCGATTGCATCAAACAACGCCTCTGTTCGCTTCCAGTGACTAATCCACTTGAGAGGCAATATAAACGCAATTGCTACAGATACTAAGGCTAACATAATAAGTGATCCCTGACTCCATAGTGTCGTTACAGGTATACCTATAAGTACATTCCGGATAATCCCGCCTCCGAATGCCGTGACAAGTCCAAGCACTAGTACACCCAGAATGTCATACTCCTCTTCCATTGCTACGAAGGCACCGGACATTGCAAATGCAATAGTGCCTATAATGCTGAATACTTCAAAAATGTGTAAGTCCAACCTGTTCAAACCTCACTTTTCAAGTCATCTCCATGTCGCTCTACCCATTGTATCCGCGAGCACTGAAATTGTGCAACCACATTTTGTGGATTATACTGGTTTGGTGAATATATTTGTACAGGTTCCAACATTATGTTTGGACTATGAACTATTTTTCTCTGAATTAGGAAGGATGAAATAAAATGACGGCGAAACGGATTATTATTTTTACAGGCGGAAACTTATCTGTAGAATTACTTCAGGAAATACGAGAAGATGATATGATCATCGCGGCCGATCGCGGTGCATTATTTTTAATTGAACACGGCATTCAGCCACACATTTCAGTTGGTGACTTCGACTCCATTAATGAAGAGGAACGTATCATTGTAAGTAACAATAGCATTCGGTTCATTACATGCGACCCTGTTCACAAAGATCTTACTGATACAGAAATGGCTTTTGAGACAGCGCTAGATTACGAACCTTCTCACATCTTAATGTTAGGTGCTACAGGTACACGTATGGATCATACACTCGCCAATGTACATATCATGGTTCGCGCGATGCAGTATCATATCTCCTGTGCCATTCAGGACAAGCACAACTACATGACACTGACCACATCCAAAGCTGTGGTTGAGCACCGTGACTATAAATATGTTTCTCTGCTCCCCTTGACTCATGAAGTTGCAGGAATAACTCTAGATGGTTTTATGTATCCACTAGATCAAGCCACCATTCGCATGGGACAATCCTTGGGTGTAAGCAACCAGCTCTTAGGCTCCTCCGGTACAGTCACTATCGATAGCGGCTTATTACTGATTATTCAGAGCAAAGATTGAATCTACTCGTATGCTTTATAGTTATTTATTACGTTTTTGTAACCAGTGATTCAATCAAGAAAATAGGTTCACACATAATAAAGACCCTTGATATTCAAGGGTCTTTGTTGTTTCATCATTATTCTTCATTCGTCAATGATTAATTTTTTGACATTTTTAATCATATTTTAATAAACATACCCAAACCATTGTGGTGCAAGGGATTACACTCCCCTATCCAATTTCTAGGCTGTTACAAAGCTGTTATACTCGCTCTAGCAACTTAACGAAAACGAATTTTGGAGGTACTAACTAACATGAAAACAAACATCTTTGTCCAAAAGGCCGTAACCGTCGGGTTGTGCGCTACACTAGGTTTTGGAGCTGTATTAATGACTAACGCACCTGTTGCACAGGCAGCAACTGCTTCTGTATCCACAGGTCAACAGATTGTTAACTATGGTAAACAATTTACTGGAACTCCATATAAATTTGGTGCTTCAACCTCAACAACCAAAGTTTTTGATTGCTCTTCTTTTATGAAATATATTTTCAAAAAGTATGGTGTAGATTTGCCGCGCACTTCCGTGAACCAATCCAAAGAAGGTAAAGCTGTGTCTAAAGCTAATCTCCGTGTCGGAGATCTGGTATTCTTCTCCAGCGGTAGCCGTTCTACCGGTTCCAATGTCACTCACGTAGGCGTTTATGCGGGAAATGGTAAGATTCTGCATACGTACGGATCTCCAGGCGTAACCCTCTCTGATCTGGACTCTGGTACTTGGAAGAGAACGTATGTTAAAGCTCGTCGTGTACTTTAGATTCACATCATAGCTAATGAGTAAGGACCGGGGGTATTATCCGGTCTTTTATTTTTACCCTCTTTTTGCCACACTTTAAACTGGTGATTCATGGAACTAACCTAGTAATCTAATTTTTATCATGCAACATATAACCGATCCCACGCACAGTATGAATCAGTTTCACACTTCTTCCCTTATCCACCTTAACCCTCAGATGTTTGATATACACATCCACAACGTTGGTATCCATCGCATACTCATATCCCCATACTTCCCGCAAAATATCACTCCGAGTACATGCTTCATTCACATGCAGGGCCAGAAATTCCAGCAATTCGTACTCTTTTGGTGTTAATGTCAGGTATTCACCCGCACGATTTACCCGTCTTGAACGCAAATTCACTTTAAGATCATGAACTACAATTACTTCTTCGCCCTCTGGTGTTGCATTCGCAAAAACACGCAATAAGTTTCGTATTCTGGCAAGCATTACGGTCATGTGGATCGGTTCCTCCATCACGTCATTAGCTCCATAATCCAGCCATTCCACGATGAACTGAGGAGATGCAATTGAAGTAATAACCAGTAGAGGTATAACCTGACCTTTATCTAACCATCGTTTTAATTCTAATTTCTGATCCTGGCCACAATGTTTCGTCCCCTCTTCCCGGTCTACCAGGATGATCAGGTTAATATGCAACAACGAAGGCTCGACGGATTGGTTTAGTTCGGACCACTCCATTCGTTGCACCTCATACCCTTCGCTACATAAAACATCCTGAATAAGGCTGACCTGCTCTCCTGCTCCAATCAGCAAAATGGCTGTTTTCACTCTTTTTCACCCGGCCTGTCTCTATCCCCACTGCTCGCAGCAATGGTTGGTACAGATAGCATGCCGTAAAATGAAAAAGTCCATTCCCTCAAGGGAACAGACTTTGCTTCTTTCTTGCTTTAACCAAAGTAACGATGGACGAGCGTACGTGCTTCAGCTGTGTCTTTTGTTCCGTGTACGAGGACACGTCCATCTTGGAAAATAACCATTCTATGGACTCCTGTTGTAAAAGAAACCAGAAACGGATTGGATTCTACTTTTCCTTCTTGAAGTCTATCCAGACGTTCCGCTGTTTGTTGAAGATCCAGATTCATGCGCCGTGCAGGTCGGATCTGAACGGTGTCCCTGCCACACAACACATCGGTTTTCTCCAGATTGGACGCAGAAAGATATGGATACGTTGCCGAAGTACCGCAGGAAGGACAGTCTTTCTTTTTCGCACCATCCACATTGATGGATATGTATTCGTTCCTCCACACGTCAAATGACAATAACTTACGTCTCAATGCATTTGCATTGCCACTAAGTAACTTCATCGCTTCTGCTGTCTGATTCGCCGTTACCATCTGTACCGCTTGAGGTATGATGCCAGACGTATCACAGGTATCTCCACCCAGAGGGACTTCACCCAGCAAACAATTTAAACATGGCGTATCTCCAGGCATAAATGTATAGGTAATACCATAACTACCTACGCATCCACCATAAATCCAGGGAATACCGTGCTTCTGTGCCATATCATTAATAAGTAGTCGGGTATCAAAGTTATCCGTTGCATCCATGATCAAGTCTGTATGCTGAACGAGTTCTTCCAACTCATCTACTCTGACGTCCAACACTTTCCCTTCCACATGAACCGTGGAATTAATGGCAGATAAACGTTTTTCCGCCGCCATTGCCTTCGGTATCCGCTCAAGCGCGTCCTGTTCTACATATAATTGCTGCCGCTGCAGGTTACTCCACTCCACATAATCACGATCCACAATCGTTAAGTGTCCGACTCCTGAACGAACTAACGTTTCTGCAATTCCTGTTCCGAGTGCGCCAGCGCCTACAATTAAAACTCTGCTGCCCTTTAATCTGGCCTGGCCTTCCTTACCAAGTGGCGCGTACCGTTCCTGTCTGGAATAACGATCGGCCTGCTCGAAAGATGTTACTTGATCTGTCATGTATGAACCATTCCTTCCACCGGACTACTGGCTGCTGCATAACGCTTTACGGGAATCATGCCTGCCTCATATGCCAATCTACCCGCTTCTACCCCCAATCGCATCGCTTTAGCCATGCTCACTGGATCCCCTGATCCGGATACGGCTGTATTTAACAATACGCCATCGGCCCCAAGTTCCATCGCATAAGCAGCATCTTTTGGGGAGCGTAATCCTGCATCAACAATTACAGGTACAACGGCCTGCTCAATGATGATCTCAAGGTTATATGGATTGATGATACCTCTACCAGCTCCGATGGGAGAAGCGCCAGGCATTACAGCATGTACGCCAAGTAATTGTAGCCTTTTGGCCAGAATGACATCATCCGAAATATAAGGCAATACCGTGAAGCCCTTTTCCAGCAAAATTTCGCAAGCCTTGTACGTTTCAATCGGATCTGGGAGTAACGTCATTCCATCTCCGATGACTTCGACTTTTATCATATCACAAAGTCCTGAAGCCCGCGCAAGCTCGGCAATCCGCACCGCCTCTTCCGCAGTGGAAGCCCCTGCCGTATTCGGAAGAAGTGTGTATTTATCCAGATCCAACGTATCCAAGAAATGCTTCTGGTTACGCTCTTCCAGATTCAGACGACGAACAGCAAATGTCAAAACTTCCGTTTCAGATGCTTCCACAGCCTGACTTTGCACTTCCAGATCCGAAAACTTACCTGTTCCAAGGAACAATCTGGACTCAAACGTATATTTACCAATGTTCAACATCATCAACCGCCTCCTACAAAATGTACAATCTCGATTCGATCGCCTTCTCTTAATGCCGTCGTTTCATGATGCTCACGCGTTAAAATATGCTTGTTCAGCTCTACAACTACAGTCTTGACTTGCAAATCAAAAGATTGGAGTAATTTATCCACACGATTCAATCTGTCTTCAATCTCCATCCGTTGACCATTAACGATGATATTCACTGCACCACTCCCTTTCTGTTCAATCGCTCAGGGCTCAGCGCCTCAATTCCGAGTTCTTCTGAGCTTTTGCCAGCGAGCAACTCAGCGATAAGCCTGCCTGTTATCGCACTAAGCAAGATACCGTTGCGGTAATGTCCAAAGGCGGCAAACAACCCGGGAATACTCTTGCAAGCACCTATATAAGGCAGTCCATCGGGAGTTGCCGGTCTTACGCCTGCCCACGCTCGTATAAATTGTGCTTCCTTCATCCCAGGCACCCAGTGGGTAGCCGCTGTTAGCAGCTTCTGAACACCCTGTACAGAAACGTTCAAATCCGTTCTGCCTGGCAGACTGGTTGCCCCAAGCCAAACCTCTCCATTGGCTTTGGGAACAATATAGATATCCTCTGCATACACCGTTCTATCAGGTCTGTACCCTGCATGTTCATCTGAGAACTGAACCGCGGCTATTTCACCTTTTACCGACCACACAGGCAAGCTCAGATTCACATGTCTCATCAACTCTTCACTCTGTAATCCAGCCGCTATAATGACATGTTTGCATTTCATCTCACCGATCGATGTGGTGATCCCCTGCACACCGTGTTCGTTTGCTTGCACACGTATATCCTGTATGTCCTCCATAACCCGTGCTCCCAATGCTTGAGCGGATTCAGCATATGCCTTCGTTAGATGGACAGGAAGAATCTCACTCTCGTAAGGTCTGTAGTAGGCTCCATACGTATCTCTGTTAAGCCATGATGCCTCCTGTTGCACAACGGAACGGTCCCACCACACCTCATCAGCAGAAGCAGACAACGCAGACTTCCGATTGTCCTTATAACTACTTAATTCACTGTATGAACGAAAAGGAGTTAGGAATCCGTGGCGTTGCAGACCAGTCTCTACCTCACTGAGTGTAGCCATTAGCACCTGTTGCTCGATAAGTAACTGCCTGCTCTGCCTGGCAAGCTTAGCCATCAAAGGATGAGCAAAATCCTCACTGACTGCTGCCAGCATCCCAGCCGCTGCGCAAGAAGTCCCTCCTGCAATCGCCGAACGCTCCAGTAACAGCACATCCTGTCCACGGGAAGCAAGCTCATACGCAATGGCACATCCAACAACGCCTCCGCCTACAATAATCGTTTCTGCATAAATCTTATCCGGTCTATCAGTAATGATCTTTTTCATCCTCTCATCTCCTTGATTCAGCGGCTCAAACTTTCTGTAGCAACGATAGCCTGCCTAAATGATTCAGCGGCTCGATCCGGGGAATCGCTCGCCCATACATTCGAAATCACAGCGACTCCCTGTGAGCCTGCAGAGCGAATAGCGTGAATGTTTCCCGGTTCGATGCCCCCAATCGCCATGACAGGAATGGAGACACCAGAGCACACTTCAGCCAGAGCATATAATCCTCTTGGTTCAAGATCAGGCTTACTGTTGGTTGAGTAGACATGCCCGAAGAAAAGGTAATCGGCTCCCCGTTCTTCAGCGATTTTTGCCTCATCGATTGAATGAACAGATACACCCAGACGAATTCGCTGGACATTGCTTATAACAGCAGGGTTGTAGTTACGTATAGCCTCTTGCCCCCAATGTACACCGCCATAGATGTCATTCTGTGGTGGCAGTTCTGAACCATTGATAACGATGCGACAAGACGGAACGCCAACACCACGCAGACTTTCAGCCCAACCGATCTTTTGTTGCCACGAGAGTTGTTTCTCTCGTATATGGATGTAGTCCACCCATGGCCAAACGTCCTTTGCAACTTTTACAAAAGATGCTTGATTCCCTACACCCGTAGATACAACATGCAGTTCAAATGATCCGTGTACACGTTCATGAGAAATTACCGTACTTTTCATCTCCTTCCATGCGTGAATGCTATGAAAACACAAAAAAGCCACTCCCGTAGGGGAGTGGCTGCGTATTAATTATAGGACCAGATGACTGACTGATACATACAGTTCATTTCGTGCAATAAAGCTATAGACCTTATAGCCATAACGTTATACACGCAACTGCATGTTTCAATTTACTAAGCAAGACGGTTGAATTCTTTCGAATTGCCATTTGCTCACGTCATTCACTGAAACCCGCTCGCCACTTCCCTACGCTGGTATGATCCAGATCAGGTGCAAAGGGTCCGGAATCGCATTCTTCCATCTCAGCCACATCGTGCGGCCCCCCTAGTGTTCATATGAAGTTGTAGCCTATGTTACCATAGAAGGATTTTTTTGTCACCGTTCATTTCTATTAAGCGTTGCTTGAATTGTCTAGTTTTTCTCAGACCATTCTTCAACATTCCATGTTTTGGTAACCCAACCCTCGTAGAAATCAGGTTCATGAGATACCAGCAACACCGTTCCCTTGAATTCTTGCAAGGCACGCTGTAACTCAGCTTTAGCTGTGACATCCAAATGGTTCGTCGGCTCATCGAATAGAATCCAGTTGCTTTCACGCATCAAGAGTTTGCATAGACGAACCTTGGCTTGCTCTCCACCACTCAGCATGTTAAGCGGACGGGTAATGTGCTCATTTTTCAACCCGCAGCGAGCGAGATGACCCCGGACTTCATTTTGGGTCAAATGTGAAAACTCATTCCACACATCCTCAATCGGCGTGATATTCCCAGCACGAACTTCCTGCTCAAAATAGGCCGTTTCGAGATAATCTCCCAAGAAAGTCTTTCCACTGAGTGGAGATATTTTTCCCAGGATGGTTTTCAGCAGTGTTGATTTACCCACACCATTACAACCTACGATGGCAATTTTTTCACCACGTTCAATTGTCATTGTCATTTTAGGCAGCAAAGGATACGTATATCCAATTTCAAAATCAATGCCCTCAAAGACCGTTTTGCTGCTCGCGCGGGCATCCTTGAATTTGAACGTTGGTTTGGCCGCTTCATCTGGACGATCAATACGTTCAATTCTGTCCAGTTGCTTCTCCCGGCTCTTCGCTCGACCAGAAGTTGAAGCACGTGCCTTGTTACGCTGAATGAAATCTTCCTGTTTCTTGATGTACTCTTGCTGTTTCTCGTACGCATCAATATGCTGGGCTTTATTCATATCAGCCATCTCAAGGAACTTGTTATAGTTCGCTGCATATCGCGTTAATTTGGCAAATTCCAAATGATAAATGACATTTACGACTTCATTCATGAATTCCGTGTCATGAGAGATTAACAGAAAAGCGTGCGGGTAGTCCTTCAGGTAACGTGACAACCATTCAATGTGTTCTACATCCAGATAGTTGGTCGGCTCATCCAGCAAAAGGGCTGTAGGTTTCTCAAGCAGAAGCTTGGCAAGAAGCACCTTGGTACGTTGCCCACCACTTAGAGCTGCGACATCCCGATCAAGACCAATTGCGGACAAACCAAGACCATTGGCCATCTCTTCCACTTTTACGTCAATCAGATAAAAATCGCCCTGTTCCAGTTGTTCCTGAATATCGCCCATCTCTTCCAGCAACTGCTCCAGCTTATCTGGATCTGCATCTGCCATCTGGTCCGTTATATTCATCATTTCTTTTTCTAATTCAAGCAACGGAAGGAATGCATCTTTAAGAACGTCACGAATGGTTTTGCCTGGGGTAAGCTTTGTGTGCTGATCCAGATATCCATAACGGACCTTAGGTGTCCATTCCACTTTTCCACTATCTTTAAGCAATTTACCGGTAAGGATGTTCATTAATGTGGATTTACCCACACCATTGGCACCAACAAGTCCTACACGCTCTCCGGCAAGTAAACGAAACGATACATTTTTAAATAACGTGCGATCTCCAAAATTGTGACTTACGTTCTCTACTGACAATAAACTCATAAGATGAGGTTGCTCCTATCTATTAGACATTACTTTTATTATTGTTCCGAAACCCTATTCTAGCACAGGTCCCGTCTTTTCTGAAAGTAATGTAAACAGTTCAGGAACCTCTTACATGATTTTGTCATACAGGCTACCCTAACGATTAGAGCATTTATATTCGAAATAGCCTTGTGCAGCTGCTTGTCTTGCGTCTGTAAACACCTCTTCAGCACGGTAACCATTACCACATGTGGAGGGATAGTAGTACTTGATACCCGTTAAAGGATCTACCCCACCTACGATGGCCGTTTTCTTCACAAGTCTGCCTCCACCGATCGCATAATTGTTGATCTTTTGGTCACCCACACCTATACCTTGGATAAAGGCCATAATCCCTGTATCATTAATGGAGTTGTACCAATCTTCCTGCGCAATCAGGGGCATTGTAAATGTATAGGAAATACCGTTTTTTCTGGCAAACTCATTATGGCGGTTAATCACATCAGCCAGATCATCCTGCACCGTAGTCACAATCCGGCTTTGTCTAACTTGCTCAAATACGCTGGTATTCTGAAGTAAAGGAATCTGTGTGCTTGAAGCCAGTTCTTTTTGGAATCCCTCAATCCATCTCCCTGCGCTTGCGTCAAAGGCATATACGTAGTCATCCAGTGTAAAGTTGATACTGTTACCATTAGAATCTGAATATGTATAAGGTTTCTTGGGGCTCCACACTTGCCTGAAAGAATCTTCACGGTTACCCGTCATCTCTGTTTCTTTGGACAACATATAATAGCCATCATAATCCAGAATAACCACGGCAGGTATGTAATTAAACATGTTTCGAATAGCTGCAGGATCGTCTTGAATCCCCATATTCAAAGCCATCGTCTGCGTAAATGTTAACAAGGCAAGCTCTTTGTCCGCTTTAACAAACTTGGTTGAATCATAACCCGCTTCATCATTTTGTTTCTCATTCTGATGCATGACTGCACCTGCATCCATGACTGAGGTTTGAAGTGCAGATCTGTATCGTTGACCAAAATATTGAGCCTCTTCGGCATCTTGCGTATGGAGTGAGATGATCCAAAAGAGCGGGAAAAAGATCAACACAAATACGATGGATAGTTCAGTAATCTTCATTGAGGACCATACCTCCGTATGTTACAAATACTGCTGAAGCCTGAGCCGTGCCACTCAACCATTCACGAATGAGCATGGAAGGTGTACGATTTGTATTTTGGAGCGTCACGGTGAAAAAATCCCCTGTCGTCAACGTATATCTTCGGCCAGGATCATCAACCGGTATCACACCTGAGGATGGGAATAGTCTTTCTCGAATCTGAGTTGCATAATATCCATCCTGCACCACTTCATAGGTCCCGTTAAAACTGTTATTGTCCATCGGGTCTATATAGTGCGGTACATATTTCTTATGTAAATGTTCCATCGACACCTCATACACATTGCCCGTCTGGGACAGTTGCTCCTCAAACTCAGCCAACATTCGAGGTGAAATATACCCTTTCGTTCGAACAGCATCAACAAAACGTGTTACATTCTGAACAGCCGTCATACGTGCTATATCATCCTGCCGATCGGCTGTTTCAGCAGCTGGGTACACATAGAGCAGAAGGACTGCGAGCAATACGGCAAGCAGCCTGGATGCGGCATTAATCAATTCACACTCGCCTCCTTCCAAAAAACAATCTTGAGCAGTTCTCCAGTTTCATTTCGTATAAACTCTGGTCTGTAGGTGGCATCGAGCTGGACAGGAATCGTCGCTGTTTTGCTGACAAGTGGATCGATCACATACGAAGTTCCATCTACCTCCACAGGAATGCCTGTGCCTGTCATCTGTCTAACGGTATGCAACACTTCCGCACCACTATACTGATACGGATTGGTGGTATGCAGTGTTGTTGTCAGCCGACCTTCCATGCCTGCTGTTGTCTGTACTCTGTCGTTCAAGGCCGCTGATAAAATCTTAACATTCTGTTGCCCGTACAGGCAGGCTGTCACAAACAGGACAACCGCCGTACAAAACAACATGAGATGCTGTGTATTCCGGGACATGTTAAACCAACTCCTGTCAGGATTGCTGGAAGATCAGCCCTCTTACCACGTTCGAACGGTCTTTTACGATAATGGCTTTGAATTTACCACTTGGATTGACATATTGATTTTCTTTTTCACTCATGGTCTGGTTAATAATCCCCACTTTATCGTCGGGTGCAATAACCGAGCCGTAGTCCGCATTATTGAGATCCTGTGAAATGTTTAATTGATTGCCGTACCATTGACCCGCTTTATTTTTACCTGTAATAACTTGAATACCGAACTGGTCCTTGTCCGCATATTTACGCAGCGCATTCGTTACCTGTGATCCACTGATGGTTGTTCCGTCATATACCGTAAATGCAGCCTGGGACAACTCGGTTTGGATATCAGCAAAATTGTTCTGGGCCGTCTTGGTTGCCTCCTGAGCCGAAATAAACAACAGAACTACAATTGTGATCAAAGCGATTGTTAAGAATATCCCTGCTGCCACCTTTAAAGCGCTTGATGCATTGTTCATGATAAATCCTCCCAAGTTATAAGTTATTAAACTATTTCAGACTGTCACACAGATGAATTGTGCTACAGTTTCTGAATTTGCTCATAATAAATGCTCATCTGTAAGAAACTCATACCGACCAATGGAATGACCAGATACAAAAAGATAAGGGCGTACATAGGTGTAAATCCGATGGTTCTGCCCCATGATGCTTTGACATCTATCATTTTGCTGTACTCCTGCTTGCGTTGTTCAAAATAAAATGCCATCATGCTCTCGAGATCATCGAAGGCTTCACGTATTGAGATTTTGCCAAGGGCAAGCTGTAATTTATCAACTAGTCGCTGGAACTCGGGCAAGCCCGCCTCTTCCTTTAATTGTTCAAGTGCAAGCTCTGGTCCATGTTCAAAATGCAACAAACATTTTTGCAGCGGGCGCTTGAAAATGACGGCAAATCGATTAAGCCACTCCAATATCTCCTCGACTGACATCCGGTCCATCTCACGTAAAATGGAAATCACTGTCTGGAATTGATAGATTTCATGTCGCATATCCAACCTTCGCATTTTCCGCTGAAATAACATGAGCCATACGGGCATGTAGTACCCCGCTGCACCCATGAGAATGGCTATAATCATTTCCCACCAGCGTACATATTGTTTGTTATATACCTCAAGTTTCTGCATAATGCGCGTGATGGTCTCATTCTGGGTATCATGGTCTAACTGAACTGGAGATAACTGCTGTAACGCTTTGGAGACTTCTTCGTATGTAGCTCCTCGGTTCATTTCTACACTTTCCAGCACGGATTGATCCAACGCTGTTTTTTCCTCAGCTTTCCTGAGATCCGCTTCAGCCATTGCACCAAACATTCGATCATCGCGGATTGGATCATACAAGATGTGGTTACGTTCAACCTGGTGCAACAGCAAGATGCAACCCATTGTAAGGACCAAACAACCTGCGAATAACAACACTCGTCGAATGGCAAGCCATTCGTATTTCAACTCTGAACTGCTCTCCCTCATGAGCCTTATCGTTTGACTGTACTGTGCACTGCCAGGTTTTGCTGCAAACAACATCGCCAATTTCCGTATGAAGATTTGCTTGTACAGAAACTGATCCAACCATGAATGCTTATGCCCTGACCGATAACGGGTCTCATCGTATTGCTGGAGTCTTTGCAGAAGCAAATAAGCAAGGATGATGATCACATAGATCGATATTTTGGTAACAAAACCGATTTTGCTGCGATAAAATTCATCCATCGTTGGGAAACTGACTCTAGCCCAGCGTTCGATCGGAGCGGTGAATAATACCGGAGCGAGCGCGATGATATTAAGTCCTTTGAGCAGGTAATCCAATTTATCACGCCGCAAAATCTCCAGATGAATCTCCTGAGTCAGATTACCAAGTCCCTTGAGATAGATAGACCCTTGTGCTCTGTCCTTATCCCCGAACTCCATGACCATATAGGAAACGCCTGCGAATCCTTTGAGAAAACGGTTGGGAGCCACTTCATAATAACGCTCAAGTGCTTCATTTGGATCTGGAGAAGTTAGAGCTTCGTAGATCAGTCTTACTTGTTCTGCTGCTTCTCCTGTACCTGCTTCAGCGGCTTCATAGAGTGCTTCCTCAACCATGCCATGCTGATGATACCGATGCCTTACATCTGCAAAGAGATCCAACATCTGCACCAGCAACCTTTTCTCCATACGACTAAGGCACATATCCAATACCAGGCTGTTTAGTACCACAGCACAGAGCACGGACAGTATTACAAAAGCGATACCCGGCTGCAGAAGAAACAGAATGACACTTATGCCGCCATAACCTCCAAGAATAATTAGAACCACTGTCATCGTCAGCCTGCGAAGTGAGGGCTCATCCCCAACATGGCGGAATGAAATACGTTTCTGCACCTGTAGAATATAAGCTGATAGCAATGGCACTTTCATTCCAAGACGGTAGGACTGCAACAAGATTGATCCCAGTCCTTTGAATCCCTTCCCGCTAGGAACAAAAATCACGCCGGATTGACTTGTTGAACCACCTCCTCTGTGACGTAACATACTTAAAACCAGAAGTGTAATCAGCAACCCCCCTGCACAAATACTTAATACGAGGAGCAGAATCCATTTAATTGTCATTCTGATCACCCCAGTGTTGCTTCATAAACTGTTCAAACTTCTCGGCATCCTTTAATGTCATCTGTTCTCGCATATCCACCATGCTTCCAGAAGAGATTGGAGCTGTTGCAACATACGCTCCATCTCTGTACTCCACAACATTATGAAATGTAAAACCTGCCCTCTCTTCCACGCTATCACCTTGATTCGCACGAGGAAGACACTCCGTAATTCGTTCGATATATCTTCGTCCTTCAGCATCTTTCTTCATATGAACATCGAAGTTGATTACACTCACAACCTGCTCCTCAGCAATATGCTCATGCTGGAACATACCTGTCTTGAGCAAGGAATTACGGAGGGAGAAGACCAGATCACGAAACGTTTTGGCATGGTGGGTAAACAGGGTGAACAGACTGGCAACCTGAGACATTTGAATCATCCATGCGGCCACCTCATCACTCGCAACCTCACCGAGAATATTGACGGTACCATCCGTTTTTTTCTGCAAATCAAGCCCTTGTTGACCTGAAATGTGTTCGGTTTCTCGGAAACTCAAAATATTACGCCGACTATAGATCCGTCTTAATTGAAGTTCAAACGCCATTTCCTGCACCCGAAGGGTGTACGATGCATAGATGTGTTTGACCATAGCCATAAGCAACGTTGTTTTACCAGAACCCTGTGCCCCGGTCACAGCTGTGATCCGGCTTCCTTTCATCAGGTATTGAAGCAATGTAATTGGCAGATCTGCGTTGTTACCCGTAATTAACTGTTCAAGTGAAGCATTCGGAATATCGAACTTCCGGACGAAGAACGCCCACGATTCTGCAAAAGGAGGTCTAACAACAACGACACGGGAGCCGTCTTTCATCTCGTTCACCTTGTATCCACTTGCTTCCGACAACTGTCCGGGGTAATTGTATTTGTATATATTCTGGCATACCCTTTTCAGTTCACGAATACTGCCGAAGGACAGAAAGGATAGATGAATGGACTTACCTTTATAGAAAATCCAGACACTTTCCATGCCGCTAAGCGGTTCTTCATGTGCATTATCCTCCAGTCCTTGATCCAGCAAATCATTCCATGATGCCGGTTTTCGAAGTCCCATATTATGAACAGCATCAAGCATACCGCTGACACCACCACTAACACCGTCAATACGTTGGTCCCTTATCTCATCAACAACCGAGAATCCTTTATAATGTTGGTAGATACGTTGCACGATGATATCCGTCTTTTCTCTGAATCCAAGCTCTCGATATTCGCACTCGAACACATACTGAATATCCTCCTCAGAAATATAATAACTTCCTCCATCGTCCGTACCTTCCTCCATTCTCAGTCTGCCAAGATCGTAGGTATCAATCATTCGGGAGAGTGCATCCACACCGAATTGCTGTCGGTACAGATAAAATACAATTTCGAATCGGTCCTGGATCGTCAGCAAATCTGGTTCTGCAAACAAAATAACTTCATCTACATTTGATTTGTTCAGCCCTATGCTTCGGGTCAGGAGATCCCCTATCAGATTTTTGACATACGTTTTGTCGCTGATACTGCCTGAGACACAGCCCTTCAGTGCTTTTCTCATCTCGGCACGCTGATTAATTCTTCGACGATATTCTTCTTCATGCAGACCCGCATCCGCGAGCTGACTATGACTAAGCTCATGAAGTGAGTTCTTCACCTTCTCAATCAACATGTCAATCGTGAATGATTCCTGTTCAGGAACACGAGCACTCTTTGCACGAAGAAACGTTCTATACTTGAACCAGATATAAGTCAGGCACAGAATCAAAATCAAACTTATCCATATGGTATTCCAGAGCATCGGAGGTTCACGCTCCCCTTTCCAGCCTCTTCAGAACTGTGCGCATACCTGCACCGTCCATAATCAGGCGAGCGAGTTCGCTCATGCTTGCAGCAAAACTCCCTTTACGAATATCCTTATCCTCAGTCAAACTTTCCAACTGCAAGTATCTAGCGACATCTCGCCGATTCATTGCATCCAGGTATCCGGTTGTGTACGGTATCGCAGATATCGTGCCTTTATATCTGAACTGTCGCTTAATATTGGAAAGCGTTGCACGGGAATGCAAATCGTATTTGTTAATGACGACATGTATATTCTTATTGTTCATTCGTTCTGGCAGGATCTCTTCAAAGAACAACTCCAGATTTCGCATATTTTGATCGAGATTAATTACAACATAGTCCGCCTGTTGCAGCTTGAGCTGTGAATCAACACCAGCATGATCCGCATCCAGAAGAACCAGATCATAATACTCGTTAGCTACATTTAGCAGCTTTTTCACTGTCTCACCATGTTCCTGCGGGGAACGTTCCATCTCATCAATTCTTCCGGTTAAGAAATCAAGTCTTTCCTTCAGAAGTGGCTTGGTATAATCCCTGAGATTGTGCTTATTCAGACTGCCGCTCGAATGCAGGCGTTCAATCGCATCCCAGCCACCCTCTTCGAAGGAGAACATAAAATCCGCTGAATCCGTATCTTTGGATGGTAGAGCAGCTTCTGTGCCAGTTCCGGCAAGGCCTGCATTAACAAGTAACACTCTTGTTCTGTAGTGAAGTGCCATCGCATAAGCACTAATTAATGTGCTTGAAGTGCAACCTGTTCCTGCAAAAGGGCTCCAAAAGGTAATGGTGCTCATGCTCTCATCCTCTCTGCTTCTTTCATCGCACGGCGACTGCGAACACTTTCCCAACCTGTTAACTGCTCGACCACGCGACACAACGATTTTTTGTAATTTCGTGACAGAGGTCCAAGATGAACTCGGCGATGATGCTCATTCTCAAGCTTAACCGCAGCTGTTAACTCATCCCACGGAAGTACTAAGGATTCTCCTGTCCACACAAACGGACTGCCCTCCAGATACGCCCACAGATAACGAGCTTCAAGCTTGCAGTCAACCCCGTTAATTAAGAGCCGCTGAAATGACAGCTCACCAGGTAATGACTGTTCTTCAAGCAACCGCGTCAACCATCCCTTGCCACGTTCCAGATTGTAACGCTCATAATCACTCACCCAGACTCTTACATCAGCGGTTAGCCAGAGATTACGTGAAGCAAAATGCGAGGTCTCCATGTCATATAACACATAGTCATAACTGTCCAATCGCTCTCCATTTACTTCAAGATGATTCTCTACAGCTGCTGAAGTAACAAAATGACAAGCGATATCAAATCCTTCAAATTCCGTAATTCGCAAAGACTGCTGACTGTCACCTACACCGTACCCATACTTCTGCTGTAAGGTTCCATCTACGAGTAGGACCTTGTTGCCTGTTGAAGCCAATATCTTGCAAAGATATAACATCAGATCATTCTTCTCACATAAACCCGCAAAGATCCATGTATGCATAGATGTTACAACTCCTTTCTTTTTCTTAAACTCCCTGTTATCTGAATTATTCTAAATTAAACCTCGGATTTCGCTCTATTCTCCACCCGTTAGCAAGCTCTGTTGTTCTGTTTGTGAAGCATCAGCAGGATCATTTACGCTTCCAGAATTAGCTCCTGCTCCGTTTCCTGAACCATCATTCCACATCACTCCATCCGACGTTGCCGGATTATTTGATGATGGACGACTGTTATATGTAACTGAGGATTGTGCCACATCCTGTTCAACCCCTTTTGACGGTGCTGTCATGGAGGCGGCCAGTGAACTTTCAAGCGAACTTCGCACCTGTCTGGATAACTCCTGCTCGGCTCGTCGAACAATATTCGGATCACTCTCCAGCAGTTTTAACACTTCTGAATTGGCAGGATACGTCGCGATTGCAGGTGTCTGAAACTGTGGTTCTACATAGGTTAAGGCATAGATTGAAGCTTTATGTAAATAGGCATCTACAATTGCACTTGAGAGTGACAGAATTTCTTCCTCCGTCATCGTAATCCATAAGGTAGCTGCATTGAGTCGTTCCACTTTTTTCTTCGATAAGAGAACATAGTCTTGTCCGGTAGGGAATTGGATACGAACATCAATAATATCTCCCTTAACAAGTGAGGACGGCAGTAATACAACTTGCAGCTCTCGATTTCTTAAATCAGGCGGAGCCGGTACATCCTCATACACCATCTCGGTGGTAATGGCTGTTCCTTTTTTCAACTCTATTTTGGCGACTTGGCCTTCCATCTGCTTCGTACTGGACCAGAGATTTCGCGGTGCTTGTGCATCCGGAACAGCAATAAGCTTCAGATCCTCAGGTAATATCGGTTCACCTGCTTCAATATCCCGAATCGTAACCCATCCTTGTGCTCCCGAATCCCATTGTTGCTTTAATTCAGCTTCCTTTTCCTCATATGCCGATAAATAACGGGCTTCTACAGCTGACCTGACATCCCCCATCGTTTTGACATTGTAAATAACATATCCTCCAAACACCAACCCTACAGCTCCTGCTCCGATAAGTCCGGCATAGATCAGTTGACGGCTTTGTTTTCTTAATTTAGACAAAAGAGGCTCTCCTTTCGTAATCTTCTAATCATGTACTTTCCTTCTTGAAAAGAATGAACGTTTCTTGGGCTGCTGTGCCATCATATGCATTAAAATATGTGAAAACACTTTATCCATCTGTGCGTCCTTGTCAAAAGGATCAATATGTAACGGCAGACCATATACACTCGATGTATCCAGAGCTTTACGAATGCGCTGAACAGCCTCACTTGCTGCCAGGGGCAGACAATATATCCATTTCTCTCGTGGATACCGATGATGTGATCGAACAAAAGCACCAATCTCCGCCTGTCTCCATTCGGCACCTGAGCCTATAACAATAGGTAGATCTGCACGCAGGAATTCTTCCAGCCGGTTCTGATCCTGACCACTACCGAGATCCATCACGATGAACTGATAACTCCCCCCAAGCAAAGACAAAATATCCGCTCGCCCGGATTGTTTCCAATAATGCACACCATCGACTGCAAACTGTCTGCCTGCTGGCACCGGTTTACCCGCTTGAGCGATTTGTTGAATCCTTGCAAAGGATTGAGAGCGAGGTGACATTTCAATCACAGCTACTTTGAAGTTTTGCCTTTCGAGATAATGACTGATAGCTATAGCCGTATGGGTAACCCCTACACCAGATGAAGCACCAGTCAGGGCAATAACTCTTGTTCCCCCATTCAAGGTCATCGTTGTATCTCGACCAGGCGTTGTTCCGCCGGGTATTCGGAGCAGTTCCTTCCGCACCTCATCGGCAGATTGGAATCGCTCTTCGGCATTATACCTTAACAGTCTTCTCGCCACAGGGATGTATGTCCGCGGAACATCACTCCGGATAGAGCTTTCCACACCCTGAATCCATTCCGTATACGCACCACTTGTCATAAGATACAGGAGCAATGCTCCGAGTCCATATAGATCTGAACGCGCATCGGTCTGACCCGAGCCATATTGTTCTGGAGCGGCAAAACCAGCGGTTCCCAACTTAACGGTATCTTCAGCACTTTGCGGTTTGTAACTTCTGGCGATGCCAAAATCAATTAATCTTACTTCATGTTCCGGCGTGATCATGATGTTTGATGGTTTCAGATCCCTATAGATCACAGGTGGATTCAGATTATGCAGATAACTCAACACATCCAGCAATTGAAGTACAAGCTCCGTCAACTGCTCCATCGGGATCTTCCCACGACACTGCTTGAAATACTCACTGAGCGTTAACCCGTCGATGTATTCCATCACCAAGTACGTGTACCCATCTTCATCCGGGACAAAAAAATCAACAATTTGCGGCAATCTTGGATGGCGAAGTGATGTCAGAAGAGCGGCCTCCGTCTCCATACTGCCTTCATATGGCATAATCGTTACGCTTTCTTTAATTGCCCATATCTTGCCCGGCAACTTCAGATCCTCCGCCTCGTATACATGGCTCATTCCGCCTGTTCCCAGAATGGATACGATACGATATCTACCTCCCAGCAGGCTTCCGCGTTCCAGCCTGGCCGGATGTCTCATATCAATTCCTCCTTCATTACACAACAAAAAAGGGAAAGCTTCACCGAAGTAGAACAGACCGGATAATCCGATTTTGTTCGCTTCGGGATGCTTTCCCTCAGGTTTGTTATGGTTAATATTGGTATCATTATAGTACAGCCAGGAATAGATTGTAAAGCACAAAATAAAATGAGCTTAATCGAATCAATTTCATAATGCCTTTAGCTACTTTAATTAAAGCTAGATCTCTTAATATTTGACCATATAAAGTGTAATCTCTTCCCGGTTATGGAACAACTGCTTGGAACGTTGAATCTGCATCCGCGAACGCTCAAACGTATCAATCACATCTTTAATGAGTGCGAGCGGTTTTTTATGCAATAACTTCACGGTAACAATCGCTGTTCCCCCAGGTTGCAGACTGTATAGAAGGTCTGATACAAGTCGGCTCATCAGCTTCGGACTCCAACTCATATCACATACGAGCAGGTCGAATTCTCCTTCGCGAAAACGAACATCCCCTGCATTCTTTTTCAAGAAAGTCAGTTTGGGTGATGCCAGCAGCGTTGCGTCCATCTTCGCCGGATCTACCGCCGTTACTTCAAGCCCACGTTCAAGCAGGAAGGAGGTCCATCCACCTGGTGCTGCACCGATATCAAGTGCTTTATGAAATGAAGTAAAGTCAATGCCAAACGTTTGCTCGGCTTCAAGCAATTTAAACTTAGCACGCGAGATCTGCCCATCTTCTTTTTGAAAACGTACGGCTCCCCCGCTCCAGTCTGACAGGTTCTGTTCAGGTCTGGATATGCCAGCATACAACATATCATTCGCAGCAAATACAGAAATGACATATTCAGCATCACGTACAACCCATTCACAGCCTAGCTCATCCAGCTTTTCAGTTAGCAGTTGCTTCAATGAGGCTGCATTTTCTTGCCAAAAGGCCCCTTCTGTCTTCCGTACCTGTAGCACGACAGGAGTACCGGTCAGTTCCTTATGATTCAACACAAATGCAATCAATTTCTCAATAGACTGCTCCGAATCTTCAGTATTCTCCTGAAACTGAACAGGTTGAATATGACGTAAAAACGTTGGATATTCTGCCCACAGCTTATCTGCAACTTCTTCCTCGGCTACAGGCAAACCCGCAAGCAATATTTCTCCTGGTACGAGTACCGTGCTCTTCACCGCACCAAACGTACGGCGCAACTCTTCCTGAGCATAAGGGGCAAAGCCATGATTGGCTGTGCAGATAAAACGGGAGAAGTTGCCTTCTTCCCAAGACGATTGTGTACTCAAATTGTGTTACCCTCCAGAACGTACGCGTATCCACGGACGACCATTATCCCACTGGATATCGACCGGAACATCGTACGTATGCTTAATTGTATCTTGTGTCAAAACTTCATGTTTGGGGCCCTGATCCGCAATACGTCCATCGCGGATCAAGGCCACATGTGTAAATAAAGGTACGATCTCTTCAACATGATGTGTTACATACACAACTGTAATGTTACGCTGGCGCAGACGATCAATCTCAGCCAGCATTTTCTCACGTTCATATAAGTCTAGCCCGGCACAAGGCTCGTCCATAATCAGCAATTTTGGCTCAGCCATCAATGAACGAGCAAGCATGACTTTTTTGCGCTCTCCTTGGGATAACATTCCCAGCGAGTTGTTGGCCAGGTTGGCAAAACCCATGTCATCTAGCAAACTCATTGCCTTTGCTTTTACTTCATCAGGAATCGTCTGATAAAAACGCAAAAAAGCATACGCTCCTGTAGCGACGACTTCCCATACCGGATCTCTTGGCGTGAGTTTCTCAATCAAAGTTTGGCTGATATAACCGATTTCCTTACGTACTTCCCTGACGTCACATTGTCCATACAGATTACCGAGTACTTCAATACGTCCCTGGCTTGGAAACATATATCCGTTCATCATTTCCAATAACGTTGTTTTGCCAGAACCATTCCGACCCAAAATAACCCAATGTTCGCCTTGTTCAATGCGCAAATGTACGTCATCCAAGATTTGATTCTCTTCTCGTCTAAGTGAGACATGTTCCATCGAGATTATACTCATTTCAGCACCGCCTTCCGGATCTCCGAGAGCAGATGCTCCACAGAGCTCATCCGATAAACCATTTTTGGAACATCTTGCTGGCCGTCAAATAGCATCACTGCTGGAACACTTGAAATTTTAAATTGTTGTACAAGTTCAGGAATGTCATGAATGTTCATTTCCAATAAAATACCTTCTGGCAGCATGTGCTCTACTACCTCTAACATACGGCGGGCTGCCGCACATGTCCCACATAAAGGGGTATATATAAATACAGCCTGTGGCATGCCTTCCCATACACTGCGCATTAACATTTTGGATGTAATTGGCTTCATTAACTTTCTTCTCCCGCGGCAACACGCAGCATGACCTCACCCGTCATTGGCCCATTATGAATGGTTACCGAATCCGGTTTATTGCTATATAACATCTCGTACATCTGGCGTTTTCCAAACATACTGGACGTATGCAAATAGATCTCACGCGGAAATAAACCTTCTCGTACAATGGATGCCGCGACCTCACCGCCATTAGGCGAATCCGGACCAAGCTCATAATCCAGAGACAAAATGTCCACGTCACCTTCTCTTAGCAGCATCAGGCACTCTTCAGCATTCGTTGCAAGAACAAATCCTTTCGGACATGCCCGATAGTCATCCAAAAAAACATGCATACAATCGCTCCTCTCCCCATTATAACCAGGAACGCATGAGCGCTATATCATCACGGTGCGTTCCATCTTCGCCCGTTTCTGTCTCGAGCACAACAACCGCTTTTTGGAACTCAGGCGCCTTTAACAATGCTTTCATTGATTCATTTCCTATATATCCCTGTCCGATCCTTGCATGTCTATCCTTACAGGAACCAGACGCATATTTGGAATCATTAAAATGTACAGCAGCAACATTATCCCAATATCCGAGCATCCTGCCCTTATCGAGCATCGCCGCTTCGTTGCCTGACGACCACAAACCTGAAGCAAAAGCATGGCATGTGTCAAAACAAAAAGCAATATGCTCCGGATATCGGCTTAATTTGCGAATCTGTATCATTTCTTCCATTGTCGTGCCCATCGGGCCATGATCACCTGCCTGATTCTCAATCAGCACCTTTGAATGTCCATTCCAATTCTCCAAGGCGGTATCCAGACAATGAATGAGGTTCTGATAACCCTCCAGCGGATTGTTTGTTTTGATATGTCCAAAATGGACCACCGTCCCAACAGAACCGCAAGCATTAGAAATTTCAAGATCATTGCGAATAGAAGCTATTGTAGCATGAAATCCCGCCTCTCCACGGGTCATGCCCAACGCCGGATTCGTGGGATAGGGTGAATGTGCAATCGATGCAAGTCCCTGCTGTTCACACCAATCCCTGCACTGCTCAGCATCCTTGAGATCCAGACTTTTCAGGCCAAGACTACGCGGGTTCTTCGGAAAATACTGAAATGCCGTTGCCCCCATCACATGTGCTCTCTTGGCTGCCTGAAGAAATCCGCCTCTGGTGCTGACATGTGCCCCGATTCCGGTTTTAGGCTTCATGCTGGCATTTCGGACAGAAGAATGCCTTCTTGCCCGTAATTTCCACTCGTTCAATCGTTCCCCCGCAGCGCGGACAAGTCTCGCCTTCCCGATCGTATACGCGACATTGCTCGTCAAAACTTCCTGTCTTCGTATCCCCTTGCATCAGCGGCATTTCCATATAACCGCCCTCAGAAGCTGCTTCACGCAACACGGACTGCATTGAATGGAACAAACGCTCCGTCAACTCTGGTGAAGTCGCGATGTTCTGCGTTTTGGAGCTTGGTCTCAGACCGGCAGCAAAAGCAATCTCATCCGAATAACAATTGCCAATCCCCGCAATGATATGTTGGTTTACCAACGTTGTCTTGAGCGTACCCCGGCGACCTTTCAACAGAGAAGCAAAACGTTCCACATTCATCCGTCGATCTAAAGGTTCAGGTCCAAGATCAGACATCGCCTCTTCGGTTTCTTTCGAAGTAAGCAGATGTAAATAACCCAAGCGTAGTCCGATAAAGAATAAAATGTGATCGCCAAACTGAATTTCCACTTGTGTGGAACGATCAGGACGTTCTTCTTCCGTTCCCCAGAAAATCATACCGCCCAACATGAGGTGTAGCACCAGACGTTTGCCATTAGCCAAGTGGAAAATCAGATGCTTCGCTCGGCGTTCAACAAATATAATGCGATTACCTGTAAGTTCATTGATAAACAGATCAGGCTCCGTATTTATCGTTTTATCGCGGTTAATTACCACACCTGTAATCAGTAGATCAAGTATTTTCTCGGACAGCAAGGTCCGGTAATTTTCCATTTCCGGTAGTTCCGGCATCGTACATTACCCCTTTTTGGAAGCTTGGTCTGCCTCTTGCGACAGCCACTCCATCAATTTATGCAAATCTTCAAACACATGATCAGGTCGAGCCTTCGCTGCTTGAATGTGTCCATCCATATTATCCCGTGTTGTCACACCGGTAAGTACCAACAGCGTCTCACACCCTGCTGCCACTCCAGCAGCAATATCGGTTCGCATATTATCTCCGATTACTGCCACTTCATGAGACTCCAGGTTTAGCCGGCTAATGGCTGACTTCATTATAACACTCGATGGCTTGCCAATAACGTTAGGATGAACTCCGGTTGCTGCTTCAATTGCTGCTCCAATAGTTCCCGCCCCAGGTGTCAGTCCATCATCGGAAGGAAGCTGCAGATCCGGGTTGGTCATGATGAATTTTGATCCCGCATTAATCCACCTTAGCGCCTTGGTCAGTTTATGATAGGAAAATTCACGATCAATCCCCTGTATCACGTAATCTGGTACATCTTCCGTCAGCTGTAGTCCTGCTTCTTCTATGGCTTCCAGCAGTCCTGCTTCTCCAATACATGCCACTTTTGCACCCGGGGACTCTTCAGCAACATATTCAGCAGCCGCCACAGCAGAAGTACATACTTGAGACGCGTCGGCAGGTATGCCCATCCCGTTCAGATGATCTGCCACACCTTGTGGTGTACGGGAAGAATTATTTGTTACGAATAAATACGGCTTTCCTAGCTCTTGCAGTGTTCGAATAAGCTGATCGGCTCCTTCGATACGATGTCTGCCATGATAGAGCGTACCATCCAAGTCAATCAGATAGGCCTTAATCACACACAGCACTTCCTTTCTTCATTCCATTAACGTTTCATGTCCTTAATCATTTACCTCGAACTTGACCGCGAACCTATGTATTCAGGCAAAAAATAATGGCTTGCTGGCATATGCACGCAACAAGTCGAACCGGATCGAACACCGACGGTTTAACTCGCGCGTCTTCTGTACAAGCTTGTCATTTCCTGCGCTTTCCCGGAAAATAATTTGAATCATTTCCCTCTTCATATTGCCCATCCTACACGCTTTCTGACCAGATTGCAAAAGGGACCGCGGGAGTTCCTCTCCCTCAGTCCCGTGCAATTACCCGGATCTTTATATGACGTGTTTAGCCGTGCACTGGTTCGCAATCAGGGTTAAGATTCTTGCTTGCGATGCACGACAGGAATAAGCTGGTGTTCGTTTGCAAGTCTGGTATTCGGGAATACGGACTGCGCCTCTTCCAAAAGTGGCTGAAGTTGATCCTCATCCTTATAGCGTGAACTGAAGTGAGTCATGATTAGTTGCCCTACATTGGCTGCTCTAGCCGCTTCTGCCGCTTGTTTAGAAGTACTATGATAGTACTCATGCGCTGTATCGGCCAGATCATGCATGAATGTAGCTTCATGTACAAGTACATCTGCATTTATGGAAAGTGGCTGTACGTTGTCACATGGACGTGTATCACCCAATATGGTGATCACCATACCACGCTTGGGCGCTCCCAATACATCTTCTGGACGAAGCGAATCACCATTATCCAACGTAATGATTTCTCCACGTTTCAGTCGGCCGAACAATGGGCCTGGTTTCAGACCGTATTCCGCCAGTTTGGCTGGGTCCAGGCTCCCTGGACGATCTTTTTCGGTAATCCGGTATCCATAACTGTCAATCCGATGCTCAAGCAAAGCAGCTTCCACGATAAAACTGTCATCCTCGAACAGGACGCCGCCCGTATGTTCCACGATATTCAAATCATAGTTAACCCGGGATTGGCTCAGCTCCATTGTTGTACTGATCATTCGTTCCGTACCTGGCGGACCATATACGGTTAATGGTGTGGTGCCACCTTGATAGGCTCTGCTCGAAAGCAGTCCTGGAAGTCCAAATACATGATCACCATGCAGATGTGTAATGAATATCTTCTCCAATTTGCTCAGTTTAAGCGGAGAACTTAAAATCTGGTGCTGCGTCCCTTCCCCGCAGTCAAACAACCACAAAGCTCTGCGCTCATCCAACATGCGTAGCCCAATGGAAGTTACATTCCGTTGAAGCGTAGGTACACCAGCATTAGTTCCCAGGAAATATAGTTCCATTCTGGATCGCACCTCTTTCTGTTGCCAGCAAAAAACCTCCGACAATGCGGAGGGCTTTGCCTGACACTCTACTGAATTTATGCCTTCTCTACATTAAAATACTTAGCTTGCGGGTGGCTGAATACCATCGCTGATACGGAAGCTTCAGGTTCCATCATGAAACCTTCCGTCAATTCCACACCGATATCCTCAGGCTGTAGTAACTTGAACAGCGGCCCTTGGTCTTCCAGATCCGGACAAGCCGGATATCCAAAAGATACCCTTATCCCTTGATAGCGTGCACCATGACGTTGCTTCATGGTCATCTGGGCAGAGTCCGGGAATCCCCAGATATCTCTCATCATATGATGCACACGCTCAGCTAATCCCTCTGCTACTTCGAGCGCTACGGATTGCAGAGCATGCGAGCGAAGATAATCCCCTTGATCTTTCCACGCCGTGGATAGTTCACGCACACCGTGTCCGGCAGTAACTACCATGAAACCAACGTAATCCATCTGACCGGATTCAACAGGTTTCAGGAAGTCGGACAGGCATAGGAACGGCTCGACTTTTTGACGCGGGAACGTAAATGTATGCAAAATATTACTGGTGTCCTTTGGATCATAGATAATGACGCTGTTACCACTGGACTGAGCCGGGAAGAAACGATACATGGCATGCGCCTGAATAATCCCGTCACGAACAGCCTCTTGCATGATATCATCCACGACTGCTTTCAGGTCGGTAGCCTTCTTATCACCTGAAGCAAGCAGTTGTTCTACTGAACCGCGCAACCCCAGATGATGTCCAAGCAACATCTGCATGTTCACGTATGGCAGGATATGTGATAAAGGATAGTTACGCATCGTATGCCGATCCAGATCAGGCGGGACAAGAACCGGATGATCTACAGCAATATCCGAACGCTCCACTCGCGTAAGCTCTGGAAGAGCCTGAACAGCTACAGCACCTGAAGCATCAGCTTCTTTCTCAGCTTCCATCTCCAGTTGCATCACTTCACGTGAAACAGGATTCATCAATTTGTTCGCCAGATCCAGACCATCCATCGCATCTTTGGCATATACAACCATTCCGTTATATTCAGGACGGATACGATTTTTGGTGAATTTGCGTGTTAGCGCCGCTCCGCCAACCATAATAGGCACATCAATACCTGCTGTTCGCAAATCCTGAGCGGTAAGAATCATCTGTTGCGCTGATTTTACCAATAGACCCGAGAGACCGATCGCATCGACTTTTTCTTCTCGGTATGCCTCAATGATACGTTCAGGTGGTACTTTTATACCCAAATTAATGATCCGGTAACCGTTATTGGAAAGGATGATCTCAACCAGGTTCTTACCGATGTCATGCACATCGCCCTTGACCGTGGCCAGAATGATCTTGCCTTTAACCGAAGTTTCGTTCTTCTCCATGAATTGCTCCAAATATGCTACAGAAGCCTTCATAACCTCTGCACTCTGCAACACCTCAGCTACAATCAACTCATTGTTGTTAAAGAGACGACCTACTTCCTCCATCCCCCGCATCAGTGGACCGTTAATTACTTGAAGTGCTGTATATTTGGCAAGTGCCTGTTCGAGATCTGGCAGCAATCCTTCTTTACTTCCTTCGACTACATATGAAGCGAGACGCTCTTCTAATGAAAGGTTTGAGATTTTTTCCTTCTTCTCAACCTTCTTGTTACGGAACGCCGCTACGAACGCCGCCAGAGTGTCATCATTCGTGTTATATAAAAGCTCTTCGGAGAGTCTGCGTTCTTCTTCAGGAATGGAGGCATAACGCTCCAGTTTCTCTGTGTTCACGATCGCATAGTCAAGACCTGCTTTGGTACATTCATATAAGAATACTGAGTTCAGCACCTCACGGCCCGCTTCAGGCAGTCCGAATGAAATGTTACTAATCCCGAGGATCGTATGACATTCTGGCATCGCTTCCTTAATCACTCTTATACCTTCAATAGTTTCTTTGGCTGAACCGATGTACTGTTCATCTCCGGTACCAACTGGGAACACCAACGTATCAAAAATCAGGTCTTCTGGTTTGAGGCCATATTTGTTCACCAGCAAATCGTAAGAGCGTTTGGCTACGTCAAGCTTGTCTTCCCGACTAATCGCCTGACCCCGTTCGTCAATCGTTCCGACAACAACCGCACCACCATATCTATGAAGCAACGGTGTGATCAGCTCAAATTTCTCTTCGCCATCCTCAAGGTTAATGGAGTTAATTATCGCTTTACCTTGCGAGTACTGGAGGGCCAGATCAATTACTGAAGCATCTGTTGTATCAATCATGAGAGGAACCTTCACTTTTTTTACAACCAATTCAAGGAACTTCACCATGTCTTCAGACTCTTCGCGGTCCGGATCTTGTACACACACGTCAACAATGTGCGCTCCATTTTTCACTTGAGCACGAGCAATTTCCGAGGCTTCTTCATATTTACCTTCTACAATGAGTCGTTTGAATTTCCGTGATCCCAACACATTCGTACGCTCACCAACCATGTATGGACGATTGTCCTGTTCGATGTAGATCGGTTCTATACCAGATAAAGCCGGTGGATGTGTTCCGTTCATTTCTCTTGGGGGGTACTGGGCAAGTGTGTCGCGCATCGCTCGAATATGTGCAGGGGTTGTCCCGCAACATCCACCAGCAATATTCAACCAGCCCTGTTCGGCAAAAGCACCAATCTTCTGAGCAAGCGAGTCTGGTGACTCATGGTAATTACCATTCTCATCCGGAAGACCCGCGTTCGGGTAACAACTAACGGCAACCGATGCCATTCCGGAAAGCGAGCGAATGTGATCACGCATGAACTCCGGACCCGTAGCACAGTTTAGTCCTACCGAAATTGGGTTAAGGTGTTCTAAGGATATATAAAAGGATTCGATGTTCTGACCTGCAAGGGTCGTTCCCATCGGTTCAATCGTTCCTGATATCATCAGGGGCAGTGTAACACCACTCTGTTCGAAGGCCTGCTGAATTCCAATGCTACCTGCTTTTACATTGAGGGTATCCTGTGAGGTTTCGAGTAGTAGCGCATCAACGCCTCCCTCTATTAAAGCAAGCGCTTGCTCCAAATAACTGTCGATAAGTTCCTGGAACGTTACTCCCCCAGTTACAGACAGTGTTTTGGTTGTTGGTCCCATCGCACCTACCACATAACGTGGAGATTCAGGTGTAGAGAAACGATCAACCGCAGCTTTCGCAATTCTGGCTGCTTCCAGGTTGATCTCGCGTGCCCGATCCTGAATATCGTATTCAGCAAGCACAACGGATGTGGCACCAAATGTATTGGTTTCAATTAAATCGGCGCCAGCCTCCAGATATTCTTCATGAATGCGCTGGATCAGTTCTGGACGAGTAAGCACTAACATTTCATTACATCCATCCAGATCTTCGCCGCCAAAATCTTCGCCAGTCAGATCAACTTGTTGAATCATGGTCCCCATTGCACCGTCGAGGATTAATATTCGTTGTTTTAATGCATCGTGTAGACTAATCTTATCCAATATCTTCACCCCCGCAAAACGTTAGATCTTAGTTTAACAGAAACTAACTTAATGTGAAAGATCGGGTTTGGTCCCGAAAGATGGCGGGTTTGCACGAATATGAACGGAATTTGAGAATCGACAAAAACAAAGCAATCCGATATAATTCAATTAAACCAAGTGGAAAAGAGGGAAAGAACATGGCTGAAATTGTTATCCGAAATACGAACGAACGCATCACTGGTGACGAAAATGTTCGAAATTTCTTAAACAAATACGAAGTATTATATGAGAAGTGGGACGCTTCCAAACTGAACACTGATCTGCAAAATAACTTTGGATTAACTGATGAACAGAAAACCGAGGTTTTGGAAACTTACGATTATGAAATCAGAGATTTGGCTGCACGTCGCGGGTACCAGATCTGGGATGTCATCACGCTGTCCGAACAAACACCAGATATCGAAGAAAAGCTCGCCAAGTTCGAAGAAATTCACACCCACGCTGAAGATGAGATCCGTGCAATTGTTGCTGGTAAAGGAATCTTTGTTATCAAAGCTACAGATGATGTGGGCTACTTTAATGTAGAACTGTCTCCTGGAGACGTTATCTCTGTACCTGAGAATACACCGCACTTCTTCACTTTAATGGAGAACAAACAAATTATTGCTGTACGTCTGTTCATCGAAAAAGATGGCTGGATTGCAGATCCATACCCTGATCCTACTTTTATCAAGAACGCCTGACCCTTCAAGATGTGTTCAGGTCTTTCATGGCCCCTGACCCAAAGACCCAAACGAACTGACCTTTAAATCGATCGGTTTAGTGAAACAACTCTCATAAGTTGAAAACGGGACGAAGTAGAGATCTATCTTACTTCGTCCCGTTTTCATTTTTTCCGTGATCTTTACTTCTCACTAGGTTAGCATTTCTTTCGTGCCTGGAATTCGAACATTTGCCTACTTCCAGCATACTATCTTCAAGTTACTTGGCAAACAGCAAACAACTCATATTGCTCCAAAAGAATCATCAAAACTCGATATTAGACGATGTAAGACCGCTGAGACTCCAATATAAGTTTTGCCCGCTTCAAGTAGTTGCATGCTCGTTTAGAACCTAAGCTCGTTTATAGATTCTTCAACTCCCTTGCTTTGGTTGACGTGATACGGATGAAAAATTACGACTGCGATGCCTCATAGCTCCAGAAGTTATGCCAGAGAAAGCTCCTCTAGATGGCTAAAATATTAAGTAGATTATAAAATTGCTTTATGAACTTTAATTCTTTGTCATGTAAATGTCTAATTAACTGGACGCATTTACGAACTGTGTCGCTATTAATGTTTTGTGAGAAGATAGCCTTGGTCGTAATTGCCCTAATATTTGTCCAATCCATAATAATTTCATTAATTATTAAATCAATTTCTTCTTTTGTTGTATGGATAAGATCTGGATTAAGTTGTTCATAAAGAGCGACTAATCTAAACTTTTCCGAACACTTTCTATAGATGGTGCTACTTAAAGTTTCTATAATATCTTCGTTAGTTATACTATCTCCGTAAAAATCAGCCAATAATGATATACTTTGTATCCCTTCAATTATTTCGTCCTGATGGTTCAGCATATTATCTTTAAGACGTTTGATACTTTCGTGCAACATTTCCTTAGGGTCTCTCTCATGATGATAATTAACATTGTTTATAAATTCAATAAAATAAGGCTCATCTGACTTGATTTCTTCACTCATACAAGCTTTTTTAATTTCCGTAAACGGTACAACGTACTTCTTATACTCCGTTATATCATCAACAATATAGACCTCATTGGTTGTTAAATTAAAGCCGTAAACTAAAATGGGATGTAGACCATGCTTTTTGTTAAAATAAAACTCACGGCCTCTTTGATAATATAAATCAATAACAAGGGAAACTGGGTTTCCTTTTGAAAGCGAACTAATGATTTCTGATTGTAACGAATCTATATGTGGTGAAGTAAAATTCATTGAAATACACATTTCATCCATTACTTCATCTAGCCTCTTAAAGTTCAAAATATCCAGTTTGAAATAACCGGTACTTCCTAGTTTATCTTTATCAAATCTGTATATCGTGGTGAAATTATTAACTATAGAAAACTTATCCTTTTTGAAATAGTCGGCAATTGTCATTAGAGAATTATGGCTGCAATTTAGGAAGGGATGATTGCTATGTGGGAACATTTTTTTCATACCGTTGAAATATTGAAAATCAGTAAGAGAGATGATTTTATCCATAAGAGTCTCCTTTGGTGGGCTTAGTAACTATTTGGATTCCTATAATCCATTAAAAGGATTAAATTTCATTTTTCTTTATGACCGATTGTCAAGCCCAGGGTGACAGATGAGCGAAAAGGAATTCGTGAGCCGTTTTACACCCCAAGCATTTGCGTCGTCTGTGATCTATTAATTCGAGCGAGCTCGGGAAGCACAGATCAGTGAAAAGGTAGGTATTCCACTTCGAATTCCCTCCATTCAAGAATTGCAGTATTATGGTATCCCATTAGGAATACGTACATAATAAAGCACAGTAGACATTTGAATGACTGGCAATTCACTATAATTGCGGTTAGAAATTTGTTAAAACATCTCTACCTTAAATTTGATATGGCCGCGGCACTAGTATATCAACTATATTTTAATTGACCCCCTATACAATTTCAATAAATTTTACCATAATAAATAATAAATAGATGTAACATTCATTTCGGTCATCGTACCCGCTAAACCACCCTAAAAACAAAAAAGCATTGTCAGCTATGTGAACGATAATACCGTCCAAATAGCCGCAATGCTTCATGTTATATTTGATTTAGTGAAATCACAAGTGGGTTCAGAAATTAGCAATTAGACCTGTTAATTCAGACAAATGCTTGATTTCATGGTCTGGCGCATACGCTTCATTGTTGTTCTTATGCTCACGGTTAATCCATACGGATTGGATGCCAGATGATAAAGCACCACGAATATCAGTCGTTAACTTGTCTCCAACCATCATGCTCTCTTCGGGTTTAACACCCAGTTTACTCAAAGCATGTTCAAATATCGACGGATCTGGTTTTCCTTTTCCGAAGTTACCCGAGATAATAATCTCATCAAAGAAAGGAGTCAATTCAGGTACACCATCCAACTTCTCTTGTTGCAAAGCAGGACAACCGTTCGTTAACAACAACAGTTTGTACTTGCCTTGTAACTGACGCAAGGTATCCATCGTTTCTTCGTATACATGTGGTCGAGATCTCCGTTCTATTCCAAACTGCGCAGCCAGTTGTTCAGCAAGATCTTCCCGATCTATACCCAACTTCAACAAGCCACGACGCCAGGATTCTTTACGGTAAACTGGAGCAAGCTGTTCCAACTGACGGAACTCAGGTTGATCCCCACCAGTAAAGTTAGCCCAAAGGCCTTCAAACGGATTGATTCCAATCATTTTGGTAAAAGGAAAGGTTTCATATGATTCATACAGCCCACGTGCCTCATTACGAACAGCTTCTTCAAGTTCTTCTGGTTTGACCCCAGTCTCTTGCGCTGCGATTAGACAAGTCTCATGAAAAGCTTCTCGAACACTACGCTCATCCCATAATAAAGTATCATCTAGGTCGAACAAAATCGCTTTTAACGCCATTCCGATCATCTACCCCTTTATGCAATAATTACTTTTCGACGGTTTCCACGGTGATCTGGTGTGCTTTCGCAAATTTCAGCAAACGTTCTGCAATCGCATCTGTATCGTAACGGTTCAATAACTTGGTAAACACCCATCTTTTCCCGCGACTGTTATGTTCGATAACAACTGTACCTGGTTCAATTCTGAATTTGACGATATCGTCAACCCCAATTGAACGTTCACGATTACCCTTCGTCGTTATAATCCGATTACTGCTAATCTTGATGTATGGACGGCGAAGCATGAAGATGACTGCCAAAAATACGTAAAGCAGCATGGTCACCCAGTCCCAAGTTGTCATTGGAGCTTGCACAAGGAATGTGCTCATAAACAGATACAAAAAGGCGAGACCGATCAAAAATATTGGGAACAACAAGCTGCGTCCCTTAAAGACTTCTTCACCTGGTGTACCAGTGATTGGTTGACCACTTTTTTTGCGTTGCTGATTTAACTGCTTGGAATTTTTCTTAACCGTTCTCTCGAACGAACGCGACATGAGAATCCCCCTTATGTGTCTTTGTATCGGCTTACATAATTGCAAACCAACATTTCCCCCTATAAATTGCACACTCAAAATAACAGGAAGAAACCTAAATATCATAATGATATCATTAGGTTTCGTTAGTGTTTGAGTTTGCCTTGGTGGCCTTTGTCATTCTCATCATCAACAATCTCAATGGTATCCAGTTGTTGTCTGAAATTGCTGCGAATATTACTCAAATAAATCTCTCTTAGCTCGGCACGTTCAGCAAGTTCTTCCTCCGACAATCCAGTTGACTTTTGCTTACGAGCCAATTCGTTAATGCGTGCTACCAGACTATCTATATCCAAGCTTGTCCCCTCCAAAAATACAAAGTCATATTAACTTTGCCATTATAAAGGCTGCTTGTCAAGCTGACACGCGCTAACACTTATTGATGTGCATTTTATTCTGCAAATTGCGGTAGAGCTAGTACTTGTCCCACTTGGATGGAAGTTGTATGAAGTTGATTCACTTTCTTAATTGCTTCTATATAAATACGTGTATCCATATTCGTCGGTTTATGTTCCAAAGAAATACTCCATAATGTTTCCCCTTGTGAAACAGCTATCTTTCCTCCAGGCAGAACATCATTCTCATTGCCGGCAAATACAGTTAAAACAGTGCTACATCCAATAAATATAATCAAAGAGGTAATGGCTACCTTTAACATCCATGAAGAAATCTTGAAACGCGCTAAAACCTTCTTGTATTTCCCTATGTTAGACTTCACCAGTTCCGAATTCATTGGTTCATAAATGCTTTGATAAGTAGAATATCTCATTAAATACCCGCCTCCAAACGTTTGTTCCTATCTGTTGAAATCAATATAACACGAACACTTGTTTTGTTCAATAGATTTTTAGAACAATTGTTCGCTTCTTTTTTAGAAGAAGCAATATCTTATTTCAAGTACATTTGCAAAGCATTTGCAATATTATGCTCTGACTTTTGAACAATTTCTGTTCTATAAGTTAAAAAACACTGATTTAATGCTATTTTATTTAGAACTTATGTTTGTACGAACGGAGGTTCTATGTTATAATTTTCCCAAACGTTACTAAAATGGGGTTGATACGGTATGTCGAAGATATCCAGCAGGCAGCAGGCTATTCTGGAGTTTATACGAAATGAAGTCCGGTTGAAGGGGTATCCTCCTTCCGTACGGGAAATTGGTGAAGCGGTTGGACTGGCTTCCAGCTCAACAGTACATGGACATTTGGATCGTTTGGAGAAAAAAGGTTTGATCCGACGCGACCCTACCAAGCCAAGAGCCATTGAGCTTTTGAGCCAGGAAGAATCTGAGCATTCTCATCAATTTGCTCATAGCGTTGCACGTATTCCTGTTGTTGGTAAGGTTACAGCCGGGGTTCCAATCACTGCAACCGAGAACATTGAAGACTACTTCCCTCTTCCTACACATTATGTAGGCGAACAGAAAGTGTTTATGCTTTCGGTAGTCGGAGATAGCATGGTGGAAGCTGGAATCGTTAACGGAGATTACGTTATTGTCCGTCAACAGCAAACTGCTGATAACGGTGATATCGTCGTTGCAATGACTGAAGACGATGAAGCTACAGTGAAAACGTTCTATAAAGAGAAAGATCATATTCGCCTTCAACCGGAGAATGCGACCTTCGAACCTTTACGTTTGAAACATGTTAGTATTCTGGGTAAAGTCATTGGCCTTTTCCGAGATATTCATTAATATTTAACTTGAGTAACAAAACTAGATGTAATGAAATACGAAAGAGGTTGTCCTGATCAACAGGACAACCTCTTTTTTTTGTTTTTGTTATTTTAGCGGCTAATTATTCACTGCGTTTCAGAACACTCTTGTGATGCGAGAACACATCAAAGCTCTGTTGTCCGTGATATGAGCCCATACCGCTCTCTCCTACACCACCAAACGGGAGGTAGTGTGAAGTCATATGAGAAAGTGTGTCATTAATACATCCCCCACCGAAGGATACTTGATTCAGAACCTGATCCTGCAACTGCTCATCCTGTGTGAAGAGATATAGCGCCAATGGTTTTGGCCGGCGAACAATCTCATCTAGCATAGGATTCAGGTCACTGTACGTAAATACAGGAAGAATCGGACCGAAGATCTCTTCTTGCATGACAGCTGATTCCCAGTTCACATCTCCAAGTACAGTCGGCTCAATGAGCAACTGCTCTCGTACAGAACGTCCACCAATCAGCGTTTTGCCATCTGTTAGGAATTTCGACAACCGATCAAAGTTACGCGAGTTAACAATATGCGGGAAATCAGCGTTCTGTAACACATCGTCCCCAAATTTATCTTTGATCTCTGCGCCAATCAGATTGATCAATTCGTCATGAACTTGTTCATGTACAAGCAAATAATCCGGAGCAACGCAAGTTTGGCCTGCATTCAGGAACTTACCACGAACAATACGCTGGGCCACCAGCTTTAGTTCTGCATCGTTATGGACAATAGCAGGACTCTTGCCCCCTAGCTCCAGGGTTACAGGAGTCAAATGCTCCGCAGCTGCCTTCATAACAATGCGACCAACACCTGTGCTTCCTGTGAAGAAAATATAATCAAACTTCTCTTTCAACAATGCTGTACTGGCTTCAACTTTCCCTTCCATAACGGCGATATACTCCTGAGGGAAGATCTCCAGAATCAGATCATATGTCAAACGAGATACCGCTGGTGTTAATTCAGAAGGCTTGATAACTGCACAGTTACCGGCTGCAATTGCTCCAATCAGTGGACCAAAGGCCAGTTGGAAAGGATAGTTCCAAGGTGCAATAATAAGAGCCACTCCGTATGGTTCAGGGTAAATGGTGCTCACCCCATCCTGCATAGCCGGATTAGTTGGGACTTGTTTTGGTGCAGCCCATTCCTGCAGATGTTCTAATGCAAAATCCAGTTCACCCAGAACAATGCGAATCTCGGAACCGTAAGCTTCCGCCTCAGATTTGTTCAGATCTGCCCGAAGTGCATCTTGAATCCATTGCTGATGCTTTTCAATTCCCTTTCTAAGCTGTTGAAGTGCATTAATCCGATACTCGATATTTTTAGTTTGTCCTGTATAAAAAAATGTACGTTGTTCTGTCACAAGTTGTTTTGCCTGATCCATATTAACATCTCCAATTAATTATTTAAAATTAAATTGTTCAAAATTTAATTAAAGTATACCTCTTCTATATGAAACTTTCAACATACAAATGAAACATCCATTTGTATGTATTTGAACGATGGTTGGATTTTTTATAGAGTGAAAGCTAGTACTTGCTACTATGTAGTGGCTATTAGAATTTCTAAGGAAGCTTAATTTAGATTTTTTGCTTCCGACAGTTTGATGCACTGTAAGAAAGAATTCTAATTTCAGTTTCTCTTTAATGGGTTACTAGATAAATGACAATGGTTTTTGCGCTGTTACTAACATGAATTGATACATTTCTTCAAAATAGAAATGTTTAGTTACCACATATAAAAAACTCCCCTTTCATTAATGAAAAGAGAGCTTTACGATTATCTATCGGTGAACGAATGCATCATGTTAAAAGTAAGCCATGGTTACAGACAAACATAGGCTTCTTTGGTGACCCTTTTATCTGCTTCCATCTATATAACTCATCATCAGTTATTTTAAGTTTTCCACGCAATCATGTGCCTAGTTTCGTGTTTTTTATGAATTGCCCATACCTTGATTTGATGGTAATCAACAGGCTCTATTCTTAAACATCCCGGGTTTGCACACTTTCCACCAGTCTCACTAAGAAGTTTTTTTATTTTTCTAGATACGCTTTTCCTTCTTTATGCAACTCCCTAGGATAATTCGCGTAATAATTACACTATCCTGTCCGTTATCTTAAAACTATTTTTAAGTCTAATTCAGCTGGGCTACACTTATTTGGAAAGAAAACATAATACCATTTTCACCAAACATGATTTATAGTCTTAATTGCTACGTTTGAAATCTTACTAATCGCATTCTTTACAGGTATACTGCCCGGTTTTATACCAGCCTTCAAAATATCTGTAGCAGCTTGTCTGGTAAGACACGAAAAAACCAACGTTTTAACTTCATCATCTTTTGGATTATAACCACGCATGTGAGCAATGGCAGCTATCACTCGTATTTGCACGTACATTAATCAGCTGGTTTAGCTACTGGAAGAGTGACAACAACACCTACGCCAGTTAGAAACCTACTTGTTACTCCTTTAATATTTTGTCAACGGATTAAAGCATCAATTGCTTTATCGGTTGAGCTTTTCTTTTTCGTAAGACCACTCTATCAATTTATTTAGTTTCTGCTAAGTAGTTAAATATTTATCTAATCGGTAATCGAAAAATGAACTTGTACGAATAAAACAAAAAAGCCGCTATAATAGCGACTTTAATGGGATATTTTCTATCCGACATAAATAGATTTAATATTCGTTCACTGGACCACAACCAAAAGGTTGGCAAGTCTGGATTGTAGAAGCGGTATCAATAAAACCGGTATAATCATGATATTTATAATAGTGATGGTCCTTCCTGATGAATAATGTCGCACTAAAATCACTATGCCTAACATCTCTAGTGTATGTTTTTGTTACCCAGTAGGCTCTAGGAGCATCCTTAGAAAGATAATAACCACCGATGCTTACAAGTATGCCCGCTATTCTACCACCTACAGGTCCTCCTATAAAGGAAGCAAGTATACCTGCTATTGCAGAAGCAGTTGCATATATTATCTCTGTGGAATTTTCTACTTTGCCTTTATATACATAACCGTCTGCTAATGCTTGTGGCGAGAAACTGAGATCTTCGTGAATAGGTTTTATTTCGTTTGTAGCATAATTCACTTCGCCAGTTTGAAGATTTTCATACTTTACTTTAGTCTCATCAACTTTTGTAATTTTTAACTCATCTTTACCATTTAAATCTGTTGCAATATAATAGCTGTCATATTGAATTAATGTAGAACCGTCTTTAAAAGTGATGGAATTATCGGTTGTACTTTCGACTAGTTCTAAAAGGCTATTTTCCACTTGAAGTGCTGGTAAAGAATTTGCCTGATCTTGAGCGAATGCTGGAATTGAGATAGATGTAGAAAGCATGACTCCGGCTAAAAATGTTTTAGCAATTTTCATTGTTTGTATCATTTTAGTCCTCCATTCAATTCTAATCTTTCTTTTTTCTAAAAAAATCGAATTTGATTACGTAATCAAACAAAGATGTAATCACAATAGCCCCAATTGGAATAAACAAATAAACCCAGAACGGATTATTTGGAGCTTCACCAGGCGGAGAATCTGTTAAAATAAAGTAAAGAACAATGCAATAGATTATAGCCAATACAATACCTGTTATGTTTCTATTTTTCATAGTTGCTCTCACCTCTTGTTCACAGAATCAAGTATTGTTTTTCCAACTCAAAAATATTATAACATAAATTTGGTATAATTTCTCTTATATACCTTAAAGTTTTTAAATAATATTTATGATGATAGCTTTAACCAGTATAATTCCCTTTGCTCAACAGCTATTTTCAGTACTATATTTCGTTTTTTAATATCTGACTCCTTATCTCAGCGTTTCAGTTGCTGTATAATAATATGTAACTTCTCATGCGCTAGGATACTAAATGATATTTTCAGTTAAACGCACAATGATTAGACACATCTCTATTCCGACTTATAGTTACTTTCTCAGCGATAAAACAAATGTAGTAGACTTAACATAACTTTCGGAGCCAAATATGACTCCTGCACAAACGAGCCTTATATACAAAGGCTCGTTTTTTGATGTATCTTGTAAAATATCTTTTCTGTTACTAATTCGAAGATTTTCCTTTTTACATCTTTCAACAACAACATTTTACTGCTCTGTTCGATACTTTGATTAACTTGCGCTTACACCGCTGTAAGGCGGTTTTACATACACAAAAAAAGAAATAACGTTCTATACAGTACCCGTTCTCTCGAGATGTGCCATCATCTCTTATCAGAAGTTTTCCCATCATTCCTACAGCTACCCCTTCTGGACGCTCCGTATAGGACGGATGCTTTCCATATAAAAGCTCGATCTTCCATAATGCCTCAACCGTTTTTGGCATCTCGCTGAACTGAACATTCGGCGCAAACCATCAAGCCCCTAGAAAAGAAAAAAGACGACCCACCAATTCGAGTCGCCTTCATTCCAACTCAATGCCAGTTTAAAAAATCACGAAACGACCCAAACAGCTCCGTCAAAATACACCCCGAAAATGAAGGGGAACTAGAGAAGCTGAAGAACAATTGGATCGGACAAACTTCATGAATAAGCATAAATCTTCATAATAAACAGAAAAGTTTCAGCGCTAAGTACACAAGTAGATCTTATATAAACTCGAAGTCATAGCTCACGTTTTTAAAACTTGATGATACGAACAAACACTCTAAACAGCGACCTATTGTAAATCATCACCATAAGATATCATTATTTTAGCCCGGTATCGGTTAGTATTAATCCACATTTACAGGCTCGATCACTTCGAATAAAAATGGATTACCATTTAAATATTCTCTTATGTATGCTTGGGCATACTTTTGTTCATCGATTAAACTGGTTGTTTCTCTTGGATCAGAGGAGTGATGGCAGGTGTTCTCGATCATGAACATGACAAAAAAACATTCCAGATCCCGAATATAGTCCGTTTCCAACTTCCTAATACTCTCATAACCTTGGACAAGCATCCATCGATGTTTTGGCCAAAGCTCCAATATGGTACCTGCCATATCATAGAGATAATATCCGTACCCACATCTTCCAAAATCAATCGGATAGGGTTGATTATCTCTAAAAACCATATTACCGGTATGTAAATCAGCATGAATGAGCCCATAGTTATGTTCACTTGGATGCATCGTGGTAAGTTGGGATACAACCTTCTCAGCTGCATCTTGATACAGCTTCCACCCCTCTTCGGATAAAAAACGTTCATAATAACGTTCCAACTTAGCCATTTCACGTTTAAAACTTTCTACTCCCCAAGTAGGTCTTACAAAATCAGAAGGTGGATTGAAATCCTTTGCCGCTGCATGGAGCCTGCTCATCAATACACCCATATTATATGCTTGATTATCTGTAAATTCACCTACTGCTTTTTCACCTTCTATCCACCGCATCATCGTTACATAAGGGCGCCTATATCCTATCTCTGTTTCGATGTCCAATACATAAATACCATCACAATTTGCCATCCCTTCTGGTACATTTAGATCTTTCGATTTGTTCAGGGCTTGTAACAGTAGCAGCTCCGAACGAATTTCCTCTCTGCTTAATCGGTCCGAATGAATGCGAAGTAAATAATTGTTATCTGTACTGGTTTCAATTTTATACGTGATCGTATCGGATAGTTGAATAAACTGGATGTTATCCCATTCTAAGTTATACTTTTGAATTGCAGATAAAGCGACTTTCCTTGCTCTGATTAATAACGCCCGCCGTTCTTCATCAGTATCAAATCTAAAAAAATCATTCATTTGTTATCCCCCTGCAGTTTTTATTTTATGAAGTAAATCAACTACTTCTCTTATATGTTATTATAACGATAGTAAAAGCTTGAAAATATGTAATAAACAATTTAAACTATACTATACACAAAAAAGTCACATTAGGATTTCTTCCAATGCGACTTTTGTTAAGCTATTATTTTGTATAAACGATCTTTTTAATAGTATCGCTTGAAAGGAAAAATCGATCTGAAAGTTTCTCGATAGTGTCACCATCGAGAAACTTTCGCCGGATTTCATCATTTCTAAGATTATAATTTTTCTGCTGCCTGAATTTTCACCCCGATTTTTAACTCAAACCTTTTGATCTAGGGACGTAAACCAATCCACCGTTCATATACTTTTGTATTTCATTTAGTAATTCTTCCGGAAAGATGATGTCGGCATTTACATATCTCATGATAGCCGCTCCTTAAAATAGTTGAATTTTAAGGTAGCAAAGTCTACACTATAACAATTATCACTATCCGGATTTAAGGCGGTTACTTATATTATTAGCTCTATACAAACAACCGCTGTTGTTCTCGAACATTGTCATAGTGTCTCTCCTTCATAAATAACATTCAAACTATCTTCATCGGAAATAGAATGCTATCTCAATAGTAACATATTACTCCGAGTGGGCGAAGTGTCAACACTATACAATTAAGTCGTTTGAGCTAAACTGTCACATCTCATCTATTCCTTACGGACCATCAATATTAGACACTCCACATGTATCGAGTACGTGAATACTTTAAGCTCCTTCCTGCAAACTCAGCGTTGCCGATGCGATATCCAGTTCAATTCTCTGCTTTATCACTAGCGATGATATGGTTCACCTCAGTTAATCTTAAACTAAACTGCCCGCCAGCTTAATGAATTAGAGCAGTGACAAGTAGTTAAATACTTATCTAATCGGTAATCAGATCATTTCCTTTTCGGCAATCGGTACAAGTTCTGGTCTCGAACCAAGGACAAGAACTTTAAAGCTAAAGTATGATCAATTCCTGTGAAATAGGGTAGAATTGTTTTAGTTACTTTTCCGCAAGAAACCTCTGCACTAATTTAAACATAGTTATTGGAGCCAAATATGACTCCTGCACAAACGAGCCTTAGTTACCGAAGGCTCGTTTTTTGATGATTTTTTTAAAATATCTTTTCCGACTTTAATTCGAAGCTCTTTCTCCTTTTTCTAGTAGGGAGGAATGAAATTGGCAAGTTTTAAGAAATTAAAAAGTGGCTGGAGGTATCGGTTAAAATACACCGATCCGTTCACTCAACAACAAAAAGAGAAATCCGAAGCGGGTTTTCGAACTAAACCAGAGGCTGAATTAGCTACTGCTGAATTTTTAAAGTAGCTAAAGCAAGGGTTCGAACAGAGCGACATTCCTTTGGTCGATTACATTCGAAATTGGATAAATAACTACAAAAAAGAAGTTGTACGAAAGAATACGATCAAACTACATGAAAACAACCTTAATACCCATATCAAACCTTATTTTAAACGTCTGATGCTCAAAGATTTAAAACCAGATATGTATCAGGTCTTTTTGGACTCTCTGTTTAAAAAGGGACTCAGCAAACGTACGGCCGAGATCATCAACTCTACTGTATACTCAGCCATGGAACATGCACTGATTCAAGGAAAAATATTACGCAATCCATGTAATTGATTCAGAAGACATTCCCAAATTCCTTCACACGGCCCGAGGGTATGGGTACATTTATTGGATTTTCTTCAAATTGCTTATTGAAACGGGTTTACGAAAAGGTGAAGTTGCCGCTCTCAGGTGGTCGGATATCAATTTCAAAGAAAAGACGATCCGCGTGGATGAAACACTCGATTTTCAAGCCGCAGACGAGGATGAACTTTTCGGAGAAACAAAAACCGGAAATTCTACCCGCACCATTAGTGTAAGTAACGGAATCATAAATGATTTGAGGTACCATGCTTCATGGCAGAATCAAAATAAGATCAATTTAGGGGAGTCCATGTACAGACACGATTTAAATCTCGTCTTGTGCAGGAATGATGGTAGTCCGATGCCTAAATCTAGTTTATTTAATGCTTCGAAGAGAATTTTGAGAAAAGCGGGTTTAAGTGAGGATTTAACGATCCATTCCTTCAGACATACCTATGCCGTGATCATGCTTGAAGCTGGGGCCGACATAAAATTTGTACAAGAGCAGCTTGGGCATGGCAGTGTGCAAATTACATCCGATGTGTATGCTCATATTTCTAAAAAGCTAGAGAAGCGTAACATTGATAAATATGAAGAGTACACTTCCCGTATTTTTGGATCAGAAAATCAAAAACCGAGGGACGTTTAGGGGACGCAACCTCAATAGAAGTGCAATTCCCTCAAAACGTCCCCCGGCTCATTCCTTCAAAACCCCGTAGTTACAAGGTTTTTTTCAATTAGTACGAAGTGATATATTGATCGCGTTCCCATTGGTGGACTTGTGTACGGTACATATCCCACTCAATTTCTTTCAGCTCATAGAAGTGAGCCAAGGCGTGGTCGCCGAGAGCATCACAGATGACTTCGCTACGGATCAATTCATTCAATGCTTCTTTCAGGTCAGCTGGCAAGCTTGGAATGCCTTCTTCCACACGCTCTTCTTCTGACATGATGTAGATGTTACGGTCAATTGGAGTTGGTAAGGAAAGCTCACGTTTGATTCCGTCCAGACCTGCTTTTAACAGAACAGACAAAGCCAGGTAAGGGTTAGCAGCCGGATCCGGGTTACGAACCTCAACACGTGTACTCAGACCACGGGAAGCTGGAATACGAATCATTGGGCTACGGTTACTAGCAGACCATGCTACATAACAAGGTGCTTCATAACCTGGTACAAGACGTTTGTATGAGTTCACAGTTGGGTTAGTAATTGCTGCAAACGCACGTGCATGCTTCAGAGTTCCAGCCATGAAGTGACGAGCAGTTTTGCTCAGACCCAACTCGTCCGACTCATCAACAAATGCGTTCTCATTGCCTTTGAACAAGGACTGGTTACAGTGCATACCGGATCCGTTCATACCAAACAGCGGTTTTGGCATGAATGTAGCATGTAAACCATGCTGACGTGCAATCGTTTTAACAACGAGTTTGAACGTTTGGATCTGGTCAGCAGCTTTCAGAGCATCAGCATATTTGAAGTCGATCTCATGCTGACCTGGAGCTACCTCATGGTGGGAAGCTTCGATCTCAAAGCCCATTTCTTCAAGTGTGATAACGATGTCACGACGACAGTTTTCACCAAGATCCGTAGGCGCAAGGTCGAAATAACCACCTTGGTCATTCAGTTCGTTAGTCGGGTTTCCTTTTTCGTCTGTTTTGAACAAGAAGAACTCGGGTTCAGGACCAACGTTGAAGGAAGTGAATCCCATATCTTGGGCTTCCTTCAGGTTACGTTTCAAGATACCACGTGGATCTCCTGGGAACGGATTACCATCCGGAAGATATACGTCGCAAATCAGACGTGCAACACGGTTCTCTGCAACCCATGGGAAAATAAGCCAAGAATCTAGATCTGGATAGAGGTACATGTCGGACTCTTCAATACGTACATAACCTTCAATGGAAGATCCATCGAACATCATCTTGTTATCCAGAGCCTTAGTCAACTGACTCACAGGAATCTCAACGTTTTTGATAGCTCCAAGCAAATCAGTAAATTGCAATCGAATGAATCGTACGTTTTCTTCTTTCGAAATGCGGAGAATGTCTTCTTTTGTATAACTCACTATAACCTCTCCCTTTCTTATCTGCGTATTTGGCTTGCCTGTTATATTTGTACATTAGAAAGTTCCACGGGTCAAGGAGTCTCACACCAAAAGTGCATGTTTTCCCCTCACTCGCCAAGTTATGCGAATTTAGTTTTTATTAAAGAATCGGGAAAGCTCTCCCTGAATGAGAGATACTTGTCCTGGTCTCTTACCTGATACAAGCTGCTGCTTCAGCAAGCGGTGCAACTGCGTATCGGACAGCTCTCTGCGTTTAACTTCAGTATCTGGCGTGATAACTGTAGCTTCCTCGGATTCTTTTGAAACAGGATTCATCACTTGTTTGATGCCCGCGATGTTAACTCCTTTTTCAATCAAAGCCTTGATCTCTAGCAATCTCTCTACGTCATTAAAAGAGAATAACCGTTGATTACCTGACGTTCTCGCAGGAACGATCAAGCTGTGCTGCTCATAGTAACGAATCTGACGTGCAGACAGATCCGTAAGTTTCATTACAATACCAATTGGGAATAAGGCCATATTTCTGCGGATTTCATCACCCATGTTCATCAACCTTCCAGTCATCTATTCTTCACCCTATTGTACATTTAGTTATTACCAAGTGTCAATGACGTGTTAGATAAACTCACAATAATTTACGATCTTTCATAGTCTGTAACGCCATCAAAACGCCATATTTGACATGAGAGTACGTTAATCCGCCTTGCATATACCCGATATACGGCTCCCGAATAGGCGCGTCGGCTGATAATTCCAGACTTCCACCCTGAATGAACGTACCTGCCGCCATAATGACAGGGTGCTCATAACCAGGCATGTCCCACGGTTCAGGAACCACATGGCTATCCACAGCTGCTGCACGCTGAATCCCCTGCACGAAGGCGATCAGATGCTCTGCAGAGCTAAACTTAACAGCCTGGATCAGATCTGTGCGAGCTTCATTCCAGGCGGGTTTGGTTACAAATCCGGATTCAGCAAACATCGCAGCAGCAAACGTACTTCCTTTGATAGCTTGTCCTACAATTGTCGGTGCCATGTAAAGTCCTTGGTAGATGCCACGTGTTGTCCCCAGCATTGCTCCAACCTCTCCCCCAATTCCAGGGGCTGTTAGACGATAAGCTGCCAGCTGTACGTATTGTTCCTTCCCACATATGTATCCACCGGTTTCCGCAATGCCTCCACCAGGATTCTTGATCAGTGATCCGGCCATCAGATCAACTCCGACTTCTGTCGGTTCACGTTCCTCCGTGAATTCACCGTAACAATTGTCTACGAATACGATGACATCTTCCTTAAGCTCTTTAACACGCGTAACCATGTCAGCAATCTCAGCAACACAGAAGGATGAGCGCCAGTCATAACCACGTGAACGTTGAATCCCAATGACTTTTGTAGCCGGTGTAATGCTTTTTTCAACTGCTACCCAGTCCACTCCACCTTCATCAGTTAAGGCCGTCTCACGGTAACCGATGCCAAAATCGCGTAATGAACCTGTACCATCACCGGGTTTGCCAATAACTTTATGCAATGTGTCGTAAGGCTTACCCGTGATGTACAATAATTCGTCACCTGGACGCAAAACTCCAAAGAGAGCTGTACTAATCGTATGAGTACCTGAAGCAAAATGAGGACGCACCAACGCGGCTTCCGCGCCGAAAACATCAGCATATACTTCATCAAGCACTTCACGGCCACGATCGTTATAGGCATAACCTGTTGAACCTGCAAAGTGAAAATCACTTACTTTTCGCTGTTGGAAAGCATTAATCACCTTCCATTGATTGTGATCTGTGATCCGATCAATCTGTTGCAGTTGTCCTTCAATCTGACGCTCCACTTGACGTTGAAGTTCAGATATTTCTGAATCAAAGCTTACCATCTTACTTCATTCCCCTTCATAGCACGAATCTGACGTCGAATATCCATTATCGTGTAACTTATCACATCAATATGTCATGAATATTACAATTCAATGAATTCTTCAAGCATATAACCAAATTTCTCATATTCACCTTTTTGCAATTCAACTTCATAAATTACATCATTCTCTTCAAAGCTGGTATCCACTACATCACCAATTTTATAGAGTACTGACGTAAGATCACCACGTTCTGCCGGAATACGGAAGCGCTTCGTATCACCTGTCAGCTCTGTCTGAATGAATTCACGGATTTTAAGCAGATCCTCCGAGTCTAATGCGCTTACTTTAATATGGTCTTTATCCAATGGAAGCATCTCAAGTTGCTCTGGTGTGCACGCATCTTTTTTGTTATACAGGACTAACTGCGGCTTGTCCCCTGAACCAAGTTCTTGCAGAATCGTATTAACCGTCCGCATCTGATCTTCACGCATAGCTGATGAGGCGTCCACAACATGCAGGATCAGGTCTGCCTCATTCACTTCCTCCAACGTTGCCCGGAATGCTGCAATCAGATCATGCGGTAGATTTTGAATAAATCCAACCGTGTCGGTAAGTACGATTTCTTTTCCACTTGGAAGTTCCATCGTACGTGATGTAGGATCCAATGTTGCGAATAGCTGATCTTGAATATACACATCTGCAGCCGTCAACTGCTTGAGCAAAGTTGATTTGCCAGCATTGGTATAACCAACAAGGGCCACCTGAACAATACCTGTCTTTTTACGGCGTTCACGATGCAACTTACGATGACGTGTCAATTCTTCCAGATGACGTTTCAGATCATCGATACGACCACGAATGTGACGGCGGTCTGTCTCCAGTTTGCTTTCACCTGGGCCTCTTGTTCCGATTCCGCCCCCGAGTCTGGACAGGTTCTTGCCATGACCCGACAACCGTGGCAGCAAATAGCTATGTTGAGCCAATTCCACTTGAATGATACCTTCTCTAGTATTGGCCCGTTGTGCAAAGATGTCCAAAATCAATTGGGTACGATCAATAATTTTGAGATCGAGGGTTTCTTCCAGATTACGAACCTGTGCACCTGACAATTCCTGATCAAAAATAGCCGTAGTTGCTCCGAGCTCCTCCGCGATTGCACGGAGTTCTTCCACCTTACCTTTACCAATGAACCATTTGGTATCACGTTTTTCCCTGTTCTGAGAAAGTACACTTAGCACTTCAACTCCAGCTGTCTCGGCAAGTTTCACCAATTCCTCTAAAGAGTACTCAGGATTGATACCTGTGCGTTTTACATCATCCGTAACAAGACTCACCAAGACGGCGCGATCTTTTTTGACCATATCTGTATCATGCGTGCCATTTGTCATGTATATGTTCACTCCCTCTAATTACTAAATTAATCCGTTGATATACATTGCCACGAATATGCCATGGCATGCCTTAAGCCGAACCGGTTGGCCCGGCCGGCTGGTGTAAAAACTATATTATCGCTTACTTTCGCTCAAAGTTCAAATCCTCTGTACGGATTGTCATCAGCTCCAGTTTTCCTGGACTGCCTTCCGAGTATTGTTCCAACAAACGAACCGCCTGATGCCTGATCGAACGCTCAATGGCATTACGAACGTATCTGGCGTTACTGAACGCATGCAGCGAATCATTTTTTTCCTGAAGCAAATGTTGCTTTAGCTTGAGTATGGTCTGAGGCATTAGAATATAATCACGCTCTTTGGCCATAATCTCAGAGATTTGAATCAACTGATCAATGCTATAGTCTGGAAACTCCACTTGAATGGGAAAGCGCGAAGGTAATCCGGGATTGGTCTGGAGAAAAAAATCAATTTCATCTGAATAACCAGCCAATATGAGAATGAATTGGTTTTTATTGTCTTCCATTGATTTTACAAGTGTATCAATAGCTTCCTTGCCAAAATCCTTCTCTCCCCCGCGGGCCAAACTGTAGGCTTCATCAATGAACAATATCCCACCGAGTGCCTTCTTAACCAGATCTCTTGTTTTCTGCGCCGTGTGACCTATATATTCTCCAACCAGATCCGCACGCTCTACTTCAATAAGATGACCTTTACTTAACACACCCATCTTCTGAAAGAGTTTGGCAACGATCCTCGCCACGGTGGTCTTACCGGTTCCCGGATTACCTTTGAAGATCATATGATACACGTGCGCACCACTAAGTAAGCCTGCTTCGGTACGCATCTGAGCAATCTGTAGAAAAGCATAGATCTCAAACACCAAGTCTTTGATATTTTCAAGTCCAACCAGTTGCTCCAATTCACCCTGTATCTCCTGGAAGTGCGCATGTTTGGTTATACTCTTGGCTGCCTGTACTGCCGCTGCTTCATCTTTGACCAACATCTGAGGTTCCTGGTTACGCAACACAATATTAATTTGTCTGGATGGTCTGCCTCCTGGTTGCTCTCCTGCAGCCATGACCCGTCCGTTCATTCGCCATCACCTCTATTTTATCGGGCTGAACTCTCCTGATTATTAATGTATTCTATCAGGTGCTCCAATATTAGAAGGATCATGAAGAATTCTACGGATAAGTAGATGACTCAAATCTGAATGTTTTTTCGAAACTCTCCGTTCTCAAACAAACTCGGCCTATGCTTCAGTGATAACTGAAAGTATGGGAATACATGTGCATCAATGGCATGCAGCAGTTCCTTTGCCGTCTTGTTAGCCAAGTCATAATCACCCGTTGTAATATGTTTTCGTGACAGTGCATCTTCAAGCTCATCTTCATCCAGCAAAAATACTTCCCCATCTTTCAATACAACGACATCCAGATACAGGTCATCAAACCAAGGAACACCCTGATCGGTTATCCCCTGACTACGACATGTATCAATGTACCACTCTACAATCCGTTCCTTATCGTCAAACATCGCCGTAACTACAAAGTGCTCTCCCTTCGGATAGTATTGCAGCCAGGAATAACCTTTATCTGCGATACAGAAGGTACTGCCTCCATAAGTTTTCCACAGAGGTTCTTTCAAATCCTGTATGGTGTACAAAGTAATATAACCTGTGAAAATTTTGGATTGAACGAACCGGCATGTGAATTGTCGGTTCGTAATCCGGCGCCAGTTCGCGCGATCCCCGAATTTCCGTTTCATACGAACCCCTCTTTGCCGACTACAGGTCCGTGACCTGCTCTGATGTTATTGGTGAACAATGTAATAACGTCCGCCCGATGGATTCCAGCGCTCTGGGTCCGCCCTTGCACAACGTATTACGAATAGTTACAGCTTACCATATTTAAGGTTTACACTCAAAATCAAGCTTTGTCCCACCTATTCATCAAATCAGCTTCCATTACAGTTGGTTCTGTATAACCCAAAAAACTGCTTCACCGGTTTCCCGGGAAGCAGTTTTTCAATGTAGCTATTTAGTGATTCATTGGCTTAGCCGCCGGTGCCAGCTTGGGAATCTGCAGGTGCATCTGTCCCTCCAGTATCCCCACTTGTTCCGCTGTCCGGAGTTACAACTTCGCCCGGCGTTGTTACGCCCCCATCATCGGGACCTTCACCATTTCCGCCAGGATCTGTTGTGCCCTGACCAGGTGGGGGCGTATTTCCTTCCCCAGGTTGACCGTTTCCGCCGTTATTACCACCGTTGCCATTGTTTCCGTTATTACCATTTCCGTTGTTGCCATTTTCATTTTCATTACCGTTATTACCGTTCGAATTGCCATTATCCGGTGTACCATTGTCCGGATTCTCCGTACCTGGCTGCTCAGGATCTATCTCTGTTCCAGGGTCTATACCAGGATCAGGTTCCTCCGGCGGCACTTCCTGCGCTTCAATCATCAAGGAGATGGTGTTGGAAGGATCCGTCTCAAGTCCTGATGCCAAGTCGTAAGCTGTCACATAGTACTCATAGGTTAGACCAGGCAACGCACTTAAATCTTGTGCATTGGTCGCTCCTATTGCATCAATGAGATGAGTGAACTGGGCTTCAGATGTTTCTTTCCGATAAATTCGATATTGCGTACTCGCGTCACCCGTTCCAGTCCAACTCAGGGAGACGGTTTGTGCATTTGGATCGTATGATCCACTAAGCCCACTAACGGACAGAGCCGGCTTTTCTGGTTCTTCTACTGGCGGAGGTGCCTGCCCTCCAGCTGGTGCTTTGAATTGCTTCACTGGAACGCCTTTTAAAGCATCTCCCATGACTTTGGCAAAGAAAGCTGCCGACAGCTTACTGCTGTTCTTAAGCATATGATTGGCATCCGGATTGTCATAGCCCATCCAGACTGCCGCAGTCCATTCCGGGGTGTATCCAACAAACCATACATCACGGTTGGCACTGTTGCCAGAGATACCACTTTGAACTGTTCCTGTTTTACCCGCTACCGGACGATCCAGACGTGCTGAACGTCCCGTACCGTCATTAACGACGTTCTGCAGCATCTGTGTAAGCTGATACGCATTTTGCTCACTCATGACACGAGTTGTGTCCGAGTTATCATGTTTATAAGTGGTTTTGCCTGCGCTATCCTTGATTTCTTTAATCGCATAGGCTTGTCGGTATTCTCCGAGGTTGGCAAATGCACTATAGGCTTGCGCCATTTCCAGTGTATTTGTACCTTTACTTAGACCACCGAGGGCAATCGCCAAGTTTTTGTCTTCATCTGTCAGCTGTATGCCTACACTCTTGGCAAAATTAATGCCTGTGTTAACACCTATTTTATCAAGCAGCCAAACCGCAGGGATATTTTCCGACTTCGTAATTGCATCCGTCATACTGATCGTTGAAGAATATCCATGCAAGTTACCAGGACAGTAGTTACCAAAACATTGCTTCGCATTACTCAGCGATGAGTTGGCACTGTAATTTCCTGATTCAAGCGCAGGTGCATAAGACACAATCGGTTTAAAAGCTGAACCTGGTTGTCTTCGACTCTGCGTTACACGGCTATAACCTTTAGTCTGATAATCCCGTCCTCCCAGGAGGGCAACGAGGCTACCATTCTCATGGTTCATGATAACCATGGAGCCTTGAACCTGTTGATCGTCTTTACTTGCCTCGAACAGATTATCATCTGTGAAGGCAGTTTCCATGGCTGTTTGAGCCTGAGCATCCATAGTTGTATAGATTTTGTACCCGCCGATATTCAGATCATCTTCCGTTTTACCTGTTACTCGTTCAGCTTCACGGAGCACATAATCTATAAAACCTTGATACTTCCTGTCTTTCTCTGGTCGCTTGTAGTTATAGTTAATCTCTTTTGCTTCGTCCATCTCCGCCTTGGTAATGTAGCCTTGTTCATACATCAGCTGCAATACCACACCTCGGCGTGCTTTTGAGTCGTTTGGATTGCTCACCGGATTATAGGCAGAAGGCCCTTTCGGCATAGCTGCTAATGTAGCAATTTGCCACAACTTCAACCTCTTGAGATCAGTAACTCCAAAGTAAAATTCAGATGCCGCTTTAATCCCGTAACGCTGATGACCGAAGAAAATACGGTTCAGATACATCGTCAGGATTTCGTCTTTTGTGTACTTGCGCTCTAATGCCATGGCAATCGATACTTCCGTTGCTTTACGGAAGAACGTCTTGTCACGGGACAAGAACATGTTCTTGGCAAGCTGTTGGGTTAGTGTACTACCACCTTCCACCATGGAACGAGCCATGACATCCTTAACCGCTGCACGCCCAATGGACCAGATATCCACGCCCTGATGATCGTAGAATCGCTTATCCTCCGTTGCAACAAAGGCTTGCTTCACAAGCTCAGGAATATCATCTTCTTTGACAGGTTCCAGCTTCTGAATGGATAGTTCCCCCATTAATTGGCCATTGCGATCATATACTTTTGAAGTTTCATTAATTGTGGTTTTGTCCTTATTGGCTTTGAGCAGATTTTCACCACTCACCATAATAAATAAATATCCGCCAAGTGCACAGAATATGGCGATTGCCATTGTGAAAAACAGTGTCCATCCAACGCGTTTACCCGTAATTTTTTTCTTTTTAGAGGTCTTTGGCTTCGCTTTTTTGGGTGACTTGTTATTGTTGTTGCGATTGTTAGACCTCGACAACGGATCGTTTGGCATGTTACCTCCTGACTCCCTTTCGGTTGCATAATTTCTAATCGTCTGTAGGCTCAGGCATATATTAAACATATTTTGCCCGGAATGAAAAGAACAACCCTTTATTCAGGTTGCTCTGTTTCAATACCTATACTTGTAGACGAAATGGTTGGTGAAAAGGTTTCGTAATTTTTTTAAGCTTCGCCGCTGTTATCTTGCTGCATCAGCGATACGCTGCGTTGCGGCGTGAACGTGGAGATGGCATGCTTGTAGACCATTTGCTGGCGTCCGTCGCTGTCAATGACGATCGTAAAATTGTCAAATGCCTTGATCGTCCCGCGGATTTGGAAGCCGTTGGTCAGATAGACCGTAGCAGGAATATTTTCTTTCCGCAGTTGGTTCAAGAACGTATCTTGGATGTTGATGGACTTGTTCATTAGCCGTACCCCCATTGGTTCATTTGAATTCGTGTTCAAGTAATATTCAATATCGCTGAGTAGCTTTCGTGCTATTATATCATGAACAGTTTCATATAATCCACAAAAACCCCTTGTCTGCTATTTTACCCCCATTCTTAGCGAGGTGAACAAATAGAAGACTTATCCATTATACACCGCTTGTCTGTTTTGCAAAAGAGGGACAAAATCTTCATTTTAAAGCACATTTATTCGTTGTTTAGCGAATACTTAATCTCTACCATCTGTTCTAGTGATAAATAAAAACCTCTATCCTTTTGATGACCAGAAGGTAGAGGTTTACATATCTTGATCTAATCGATGCCTGTCAGAAGAATACTAATAATCGCTCAAATCAATCAAATTTCCGTGTAATCAATTCACTTATCTGCTTGTATTTCCCTTCAAAATCCTGGGTATCCGTCATGTCCACCCATTCTATATCCTTCATATGACGGAACCAGGAAAGCTGCCGTTTGGCAAACCGACGTGTATCCCTCTTCAACCACTCAACTGCTGCTTCCCAACTCACTTCCCCTTGCAGGAACGCTGCAATCTCCTTATACCCCAGCCCTTGCATGGAAATATGACCTCTGGCCACTCCACGTTCCAACAGGGACTTCACTTCATCCACCAGACCTTGTTCGATCATCAGATCAATCCGTTCTTCTACCCGGGCGTACAACTTCTGTCGATCCATTGTCAAACCAACAATAAGAAGGTCATAAGGCGACTCTTTCTTCTGTACTGCCAGCTGATCAGACCACTTCTCTCCAGTGAGATGATGGATCTCAAGCGCACGTACAATTCGCCGCTGGTCATTCGGATGCAAACGGTCCGCACTAACTGGATCAACTTCCCTCAGTCGATCATGAAGGGCCTGAGCTCCATTTAGCTCAGCATAGCTGAATTGTTGCTCCCTGAACGCTTCGTCCGAACCACTATCGGAAAATTGAAAGCCGTAACATACCGATTCCACATACAGACCGGTGCCCCCTACAATAAAAGGCATTTTACCGCGTTCGTGGATTTCACTAATCAATCGTGTGCAACTCTCCTGAAACTCAGCCACAGAATACGGATACTCCGGTTCATGGATATCAATGAGATGATGGGGTACACCCTTCATTTCTTCAGAGGTAATCTTGGCAGTTCCGATATCCATTTCACGATATACCTGCATCGAATCTCCTGAGATAATCTCACAATTGAAAGCTTGGGCAAGCTCGATGCTCATTCTTGTTTTGCCTACTGCTGTTGGTCCAACCAACACAAGCAGTTTAGGTTTTGGTCTAACTTCCACTTTCAACATTAATCACTCCGTACAGGGTTTTTGCATTCGCCCGATCAAGTATTTCAAATCCGAGCCTGTCAAACTCCGCGCTGCCGCGCTTTTCTTTCATGACTACCCGTTTACGGGCAACCCGTTTCGCTTCCATAATGCTCTGTTCATCCAGCGCGTGAGCATTTGCATAATCTCGCAAGGGCTGTATAGCACTTGAATCCATCATCGGTTCACGGAACATGGGGTCAAAATATACGGTATCACAGCTTCGATCCGGCATGGAACGCAGCAACTCAAGATGATTCGCATGATGCAGCTCAATACGGCGGAAAGCTTCATTTACCGCTGGCTTGATCGTCTCATATTGAGACATCCCCTCCACTAATAGTGTATATAGCGGAAGAGAGCTCTCACATGCAATCACCCGTCCACTTTTGCCCACTGCAACCGAGAACACCAGTGCATCCGTGCCCAGTCCGGCTGTACAATCGATGATGGTATCCCCTTCATTCACCGCCCCCGCCTCCAGCAGTGGATCAGGTTCTCCTCGCAATATACGTTTGGCACGAACAAATCCCATGCTGGGGTGGAACTCCAGCAACGGTGAATCCTTCCGAAATAGACGCACTTTACCCTGGAGCACAACCAGAACCTCCTCCGCCTCATAGTGTTCAATCATCATGGGCAGAGACATTTTATTACGGCGCACGTAAGTACCCCCTGTTGTTTCAGCAAGGTTTCGGGCCCGCTCCACAAGTAAAGCCGCTTCCTTTTCACCGGTTGTAATATACATAGATTCCTCCTAAATAGCTACATAACACGTTTGAACAATTTTTCCAGATCATATGTTGAAAATGAAATCACAATCGGCCGCCCATGTGGACAAGTGTAGGGCTGACGACATGAACCCAGACGCTGAATTAGCACCTCTGCTTCCTGATCGGTCAGCTTTTGGTTCGCTTTGATGGACGCCTTGCAGGAGCACATGATTGATGCAGCTTCTCGCATCTTGGCGACATCTATGCTGCGTTCACTCAACACCCACTCGGACATTTCTTCGATAATGTCTTTCTCGTCCCCTTTGGGGAACCAGAACGGATGGGAACGCACGCGGAACGTCTGTCCACCGAAATGCTCCAAATATACACCCGCCTGTTCGAACCAGGCCAGCCTTGTTTTCAGTTTTTCCGTCTCCGAAGGTGTGAACTCCAGCGTAATAGGCAGCAGTAACTCTTGTGAGGCCTGGGCAGGGTTACCAAATTTCTCGTAATAGTATTCGTAATTCACGCGTTCATGAGCAGCATGCTGATCAATCAAATATAAACCTTGGTCATTTTGCGCGATCAAATACGTACCATGATGCTGTCCGATCAGACTCAGCTCCGGAAATTCAGGCATGGATGCATCCGATTTAATGGCAGCAGCAAGTTTAGTGGCATCAGGCAGACCTGAAGTTTTCCACGTCCGTTCACCTCTGGCAATCGAAGACGGATTATACGATGAACGAGCTTCCCTAACCGGTGAATATACGGAATCGGAGCGATACGTAGCTGGTTTGCCTTCAGCCAGCGGTTTCTCTGTTGCTCCACGATCCCCACCATCTTGAGAAGAGAGGTCAGATTTGGGAACAGTTTCGGTAGAACTTGTATTTGAACTTGTACTTACATCCTTAGTGCCGTCTTGCACGTTAGCGGATGTCTGCCCCCCGTCATAACTAGCAATCTTCTGCAAAATATCCCCGTTCCAACTTTCTAACTGCTCCGGGGGCTGTGTAACCTCAGGTGGAGCTTCGGGCAACGGCACTGAGTGACCCTGTTCAGATACCAACTGTGCTGTAGACACATCCGCCGGAGCATCCAAATCCAGATCATCATCTTCCGCAGTTAACTTCAGCGCTGCAACAGTAGGTTTCCCGAGTGGACCTTGTTGCCCATATCCTTCTGCATCAGATGCATCTTTCAGCGGACCACGTGGAAAGAGGAATTGTTCCTGAATAAAGGAACTATCGTCTCCACGTCGAATCTGCTGTTTTTTGACCTGTGGAATCAGTACCTCCTGCCGGAGTATACCCCGCAACGTCGTCTCTATGAATTGATACAGTTCTGGTTCCTTGCTAAAGCGAACCTCCAACTTCGCCGGATGCACGTTCACATCCACAAGAGAGGGGTGCATCTCCAACTGCACCACGACAAGTGGGAAGCGATTGATCGGCAGCAAGGTATGGTAGGCTTTGAGAATCGCCTGATTGAGACCGTAATTGCGAACAAATCTCCCATTAACAATCGTTGACATACCATTACGATTCGCTCGTGTCCATTCTGGCAGGCTGATCAGCCCGCTCACCCGGTAATCCAGACTTTCACCCTGGATGGGAAGCATCGCTTTCGCTGCACTTGTCCCATAGATCGCTGCAACCACTTGCAGCAGATCGCCGTTGCCCAACGTCTGAAGCAACACATTCTCATTATGGCGCAGTCGGAACGAAATGTTTGGGTGAGACATCGCCATCCGGTATAGGACATCTGAAATATGTCCCAGTTCCGTCTGGATCGTTTTCATATATTTGAGTCTGGCTGGTGTATTGTAAAATAGTTCTCTCACTGCAAAATCCGTACCTTGGGGTGAGGTTGCATCTTCATGAGAAACAAGGTTCCCGCCTTCAATCACGATGCGGCGCCCCCGCCCGTCATTACCACTTGCCGATAATACCTCTACCTTGGACACGGCGGCAATACTCGCCAAGGCTTCGCCACGGAATCCAAGACTTGTGATCTGAAACAGATCTCGGCCATGGGCTATTTTGCTGGTCGCATGACGATAAAAGGCGGTTTCCATGTCCTCTGGCTCAATACCTGTACCATTGTCTTTGACACGAATACTGAGGAGTCCGCCCTCTTCCACCGTCACTTCAATTTTGGTGGCGCCTGCATCCACCGAGTTTTCGAGCAACTCTTTGACAACTGAAGCAGGCCGTTCGACCACTTCACCCGCCGCGATCTGGTTGGCAATATGTTCATCAAGCACATGTATCTTCGCCACAGGTTTTCCCCTCCCTTATACTCAGGATAATTGCTGTGCCTTCAATTTGAGATCATTCAATATCTGCATCGCCTGAAGAGGTGTCATATTCATGACATCGATATCTTTCATCGTACGGATGAATTCTCGCGCTGGTTTATCCACCGCAACTTCATCCGGTTTCGTTGCCACATTCGGCTCATCATCCCCAAAGATGGACAGTTGAACCACATCCGAATGGTTTGCGCTGGACTGTCCTTTGCTGTTTGATTTCTTGGCATGTTGCTTCCCAACCGAATCTTCAATAGAAGGTGTGTACTCTGCGCTCTCCACAATCTCGTGTTCCCGGATCAATGGTGCTGAAGCCGTGTGTTGGAATTCTACACCTTTTAATTTCAAGCCTGCTTCCTGCTTCTCATTCCCGATATATTCACTGCCCACAGCTACTTGCGCGGCCGCATGTTCGAACCCATGCAATAGTCCATTCGCCCGCTCAATAATGCTATCAGGCAGACCTGCAAGACGTGCACAATAGATACCATAACTGCTGCTGGCTGCCCCGGCAATCAATTTGCGCAGGAAATTAACTTTGTCACCACTCTCCTGTACCGCCATCGAGTAGTTGGCCAGCTTGTCCAGACTCTCCTCCAGATGAGCTAGCTCATGGAAATGAGTTGATACAAGAGCTTTACAGCCGATAATATCATGTACATATTCAATAACAGACTGAGCAATGGCCATACCTTCACTAGTTGACGTTCCCCGTCCCAATTCATCGATAATAATCAGACTGCGTGGTGTGGCTTTGTCCGTCATGACCTGAATGTCGGCCATCTCCACCATGAATGTACTTTGTCCGCCAATGAGATCATCCGCGGCACCGATCCGTGTGAAAATGCGATCCATGATCGGCACTTCCGCCTGACCCGCAGGTACAAAACAACCCACTTGCGCCAAAATGGAGATTAAAGCAACCTGTCGCATATACGTACTCTTACCAGCCATATTCGGACCGGTAATCAGCAGAATACGTGCCTCTTCCTTGGTCATTGCCGTGTGATTGGCAATAAATGCGCCATCTCGCATGACCGCCTCAACGACCGGATGGCGTCCTTCTTCCACAACCAGGTCATAACCGTCGGTCAGCGTAGGCCGTACAAAGTTACGCTCAGCGCTAATTACCGCAAAAGATTGATATACATCAATCTCTGCAACCTGTTCGGCCAGCTTCTGCAATCTTGCAATCTCTTTGTTCAGCCGCTCGCGCAGCTCTGCGAACAGCCCATACTCAATATCAACCATTTTGTCCTGAGCTTCGAGAATCAGCGTCTCTTTTTCCTTCAACTCCGGCGTAATGTAACGTTCTGCATTGGCAAGTGTCTGTTTACGTTCATAACGTCCCTCTGGCAGCGAGGACAGATTGGACTTGGTGATCTCGATATAATAACCAAACACTTTGTTATATCCAATCTTAAGCGATCGAATGCCTGTCGCCTCACGCTCTCGCGCTTCCAGCTCCGCAATCCACTGCTTCCCGTTAACCGAAGCCTCACGCAATTCATCCAGACGTTCATGATACCCTTCACGAATCAGACCTCCGTCCCTTACCGATACCGGCGGCTCGTCCACAATGGCTTGCCCGATAGCTTCACACAGATCATTGCAATCATCCATCGTTTCGGCAATATGCTGCAATGTTGCGGAAGTTGATCCTGCGCAATGCTGACGAAGTCCTGGGATTTTCTCCAGCGATGATTTGAGCGCATTCAGGTCACGACCATTGGCATTACCAAACGCAATCCGGCCTACCAAACGCTCCAGATCATAGATGTCTTTGAGTTCTGCCCGCAGGTCTTCACGCAATATAAACTGGTTGTACAGCGTATCTACCGCTTCCAGACGCTCATTAATCTTCCCTTTTTGCAACAATGGCTTGTCGACCCAACGACGGAGCATTCTTGCACCCATGGACGTCTCGGTCCGATCAAGCAACCAGAGTAATGAACCTTTTTTGGAGCGTTCACGCACGGTTTCCACCAATTCCAAGTTCCGGCGGGTAAACGGGTCCAAGATCATGTAATGATCGGGCTCATACGTTGAGATTTGAGTTAACTGCCCCAGAGAACGTTTCTGTGTCTCACTCAGATAGGAGAAAAGACGTGCAATGCACGCTTGACGTTCAGGCTCTAATCTTGCCCAGACAGCCTCGCCAAACTGCTGACGGACCAGATCTTCCTTATTCTTTGTCCACGACGTGTAGACCACAGGACGACCGATTGGAGACGCCTCGGCTTCTACCGTTTCAAGCAGCGCTGCATCCCCCACCAGCTCCGATGGTTCGTAGATGCCGATTTCATCCTTGAGCCATTCCTTGGAATAGGGTACGGATGTCACATACAACTCACCCGTTGACAGATCACAGGCCGCGAGCGCCAGCGTATTTTGATTACCTGTAAGACACACCATGTAGTTGTTGGACTTGTCACCGAGTGTCTTGCCTTCCATTACCGTTCCCGGTGTAACCACACGTACAATTTCACGTCGTACCATGCCTTTGGTTACACTTGCATCTTCCATCTGTTCACATATCGCAACTTTATATCCTTTTTCAATCAGACGCTGTATGTAATTGTCAGCCGAATGATAAGGTACACCACACATCGGAATTTTATCATCCGTGCCTCCGTTGCGTGCGGTCAGCGTGATCTCAAGTTCACGGGAAGCATTAATCGCATCCTCGAAGAACAGTTCATAGAAGTCACCCAGTCTAAAAAATAGAAAAGCATCTTGTGCTTCGGCCTTCACTTGCAAATATTGTTGAATCATTGGCGTATACTGAGCCATGATGAATATCCTCCATCCCGTTCCTATAATGTCAGGAAGAAACGCATCCTGGAAGGACAATAAGACGGTCAGGCACTGTGTTTGCGCCTCCGCCTTATGTGTTGGCTAATCGCCACTTCCTTCAAGGGTTGCTGCTCCATATCTTCCGTAGTAGCTTATTACTCATAAAAGACTTGTTTCTTATTATATCAAAAAAACGCCCGTACTTCATGAACCTGCCCGAATATTCCAGAGTTTGCGAATATCGCGGCTCTCATCCCAAGTTCTTCCCAGTTTTAATTGAAGGATTAACGGAGACGCATATCGTTCATAACGTGCATATCCATCCAACCTCTTCAGATCATCTACGAGTGCTGGGATGTGTTCCTTAATCACTTCGCGCTTTCCCTCATAAAAAGCGGCATGGACCTCAGCTTTCGCTAACGGACGCTGCCGTAATTGAGTATACCCGCTCGCGATCAGACCTGCCAAGGCCACAACACCTTTCGCAACAAGGGGCGATACAAGAAAGCTGGGTAACGTACGATACTCAAACCCACCATAGGATTTCAGTCGAAAATCACCAAGTGCTCCATAACGGGGTCGTCTTCCCGATCCTCGTGGGTCTTGCAGAAATGCCAGTGGCAATGCCAGATAATTGTCCAGTGCACGAAGCAGTTCCCCGGTAAGATTCATCCCGCTAAAATGAATATGACCGCCTAGAGGTAACCCACGCTGTGGCATCCCGCCTGCCTGCCAGATGAGTGAGTGATCACTAATGCTGCGGGAAGCGGCTGCGAATGCCCTCATCAGATGAGCCAGCAGTTCTCGTGGTTCGGAGCTGGGAGCCGGTCGCAGTTCGGCAACCGGATATATGCGCCGTCCACCAATCGTGACGGAATCACAGCCTGCCATTCCTGTACGTTCAAGAAATCTGGAGGCGGGTACGATTTTGGATTCCGGCATCTGCACCAGAAGAAACTCCGGGTCCATGCCGAGTATTGGAATAGGTCTGTGACTTACTTCCTCATCCAGCAGTTCCTGATGCTGCTTCCAGCTTTCCCTATAGGTAGTAGCAAGGTTGGTCACCCCTTTCCAGGGACATGGATCAATCGAAATCACTGCACAACCGCCGTTCCCTGAGGATTCCATTCGAACAGCTCCATGATCCAGTCCTAGCGTATACAGCGTTTTGGTCGCAAGTCGTTCTATGCGCTTGAATAAGGTTGAACTCGCTTCACGCTCCAACAGAGTTTCCTGTGCCCTTCCCATGCCACTAGTATCCTTACGTTTGATCCGAATCGCCTGCAGACAGCTTATCTCTACGTCATAGCGTACACGCAAACCTGGTTCACGTTTGCGCCGATCGTGCAGTGACAATACTTCAATGCCTGCCTGTTTCAACCGTTCTGCACGTTCTCCAGAAGTCATCCTTTCATATCGGCGCAGCGCTTCCTCCGCTTGTTCCATCACATTCATTACGTGCCCCCTCCCGGATCATGCAACTAAAATAAAAATAACCCCGCAATGCGGAGCCTTCCCGTGAAAGGTTTTCCAGGCACATTGCGAGGCTCGTTACCACCCATTTTTTAATATTTAAGAAGAAAGAGGGCTTACGCCCTCTTCACCGCGCCTTCTGGCGCATATGATACCTTAGGTTATCAAATACAGGCGTCAAACTCACAGCTCATCGTCGAGCAGATCGGGATCGAGATCGTCATAATCTCCATCGGCACTGCCAAAGTCATAGTCCTTGTCTTCGTAGTCACCGCAACCATCTGTGCAGACCCTCACACAAACTTTGGTTTCGGCAACAAGTTCCACAGCGAATTCCCGTTCTACCCGGATAATTACACTGCTTCCACCTGCTGATACTGTGGCTTCCACACAGCTAGGTTCCTGCGTTGCATCCGCAGATACCTCCACTGTGGAAGTCCGGTGTTTCGGGTCCAGATAGGACAAAGGCACATGTTCTACATACGAGACCGTTTCTTTGGCTACATCCGTCTGAGAATTCTTGTCGTAGGAATACCAAATGTTGATATCGTAAGTACCAATAACTTCAATTCCGTCACCCGCTGATACGGCTTCATATTGGTGGTTGATAATCCAAGCCCCCAAAATACTTGTCGGACCATTTGGCGGAGTCACGGTATGTGTTACGGTAGAGAACTTACGACCTTTGCCGCAGATCGCCTTCGTGATAATCTCTCTACATTGATGTTTATGACTCAATGACATCTTTAAACCTCCTCCATACAATCATTCACTACAAGTGTATGCAGGGCATTCGTCTAGGGTGACAACTATTTTCTATTATTCGTTTGTAGATTGGGACCGGTCCGAGATTGGGGACGGCGCTTTGTCCTTCTTCGCGACTTTCAGATACAGCGCGAGTTCACGGCACAGCTGGAGAATTGCAGAACGAATCTCGAATTCTTCCCTTGTATCCGGCAGCTCCATACGTTTGAATTCTTCTTGCACATCCGCAAGAAGTTTTTCAGTTCGTCCGGTGTAGGATTCAGTAAGTACATCCTGACTAAGCTGATCGAACAGCTCCGAGACCATTTCCGCATGTGGCATCTTCTGATAGATCTGGGACACGAGATGCATCATGTGCTGGATTGAGTCCAACTGCGTTTTGCGCATATAGAAGTAGACGCTCCATTCCTCATTCGGATGAATCACCTGATTCTCCAGAGAACGTTTGGCAGCATCAATACCGCCCAGAATCGCTTTATCTGCTTCAATCAGCTCTCTCCCCGCCCATGCTTCATTGGGATTACGTAGCGTGGCCGCAAATTCCTTGAAAATCTTCGAGAAGAGTTCATCGATTCGTTTGCGAATGCGCAACATCTGTGGATCTGCTGCCGGCATATAGGCCAGGTTAACCGCCATTGCGGAACCAAGACCAATTAACAGCAAAGCAATCTGTACGAGGATGACATGCACGTCCATCTCCCCGCCGCCAAACACCCGAAACACCACAACAGAACCTGTAACAATACCTTCTTTGAAGCCTACCCGGACAATAGCCGGGAATGCGATCAATATGTATACCGCCAGCACCCAATAATGGAAGCCTAAAAAGTGAAAAAGTACACTTGCAAATAAAAGTCCAACTACGGAAGCAAAGAACCGCGCCGATATGGTGCGAATACTTCGTTTTCTCGTTACATCCACGCCAAGAATGGCAAGCAATCCCGCTGATGTTGGTCCCGGCAAGCGACACCAGTCTGCAATCAATACAGCCATTAATGCGGCGATTGCAGTTTTAATTACCCTAAAACCCATTTAACATTCCATCTCCTCTAAGCTGCAAAAAAATTCTTAGCCAGCTCGTCGCCTCATTCATTTATCATGACTAGTATGTCTCATCCAAATGTAAACTAGACGACATCAACCGACATGCGCATGCATGCCGGTCACAGCAACACGCCCCGAATGAGGGACGCTGGCAAGTTAGATCGTTGCGACAGAACCTCAAGGCCCTCTTCTCCAATCATCGCATTCATTCCGGATCTGCGCGGAATAATCATACTAAATATGGTACTTGATTTTACGGTATCGGGCAACGTGACACCCCTTGTGAAATTGTATACATATCATACCCGGTCACATTACGAGTAAAACACTTCCGAATCACCTGCGGCCAGCCAGCATTTTACGTTCTGCATAGACAACAAGTTGGTACATGGCTGTTGCAACTGCGGCAATAATTAACAGACTCGATAATACAAGTGTGAAGTTGAATACCTGAAATCCGTAGATAATTAGATAACCTAGCCCTTGTTTGGCGACCAGAAACTCACCCACAATTACACCCACCCAAGCCATGCCCACGTTCACTTTCAAAGTGGATACAATCGCCGGAAAAGAAGCAGGTAATACAACTTTGGTAAAAATCTCGGAACGTTCTCCACCAAACGTACGAATGACTTTAATATAATTGGGATCGACTTCATTGAAGCTGTTATACACCACTAGTGTCGTGATAATGACCGTGATGGACAATGTGGTCATAACAATCGCTGTAAAACCCGCGCCGAACATCACAATAAAGATCGGGCCAAGTGCTACCTTTGGCATACTGTTGAATACAACCATATAGGGGTCCAGCACTTTGGACAAAAAAGGAGACCACCAAATTAAAACCGCAAGCAAGGTTCCCACCAGTGTTCCCAGTAAAAAACCAACTGCCGTTTCTCCTACGGTTACCCCAACATGTGCCCACAACTCGCCACTAGCGATGTCCTTGCCAATCTGGGCAAAAACCTTACTCGGATAACTGAATAACAGTACATCAATCCAACGGAGTCTGCCTGCCACTTCCCATAGCAAAAACATACATACTAACATAGATAACTGTACGGCAAGCACTTGATGTCGCCATCTGGCCACCTGCTGAATATGATTCCGATGCAGCTGCCCCATCCATTCGTCACGCTTTTCCTGCTTCGGATTCATTGGATTCACGCGTCTTCCTCACCTCCCCCGGACTGATCCAGTTCACTCCACAATGCCTGAAACAACGCATTAAATCCTTCTTGCTCCCTGGCATGAAACGGCTGAGATTTACGAATTCCATCGGGAATGATAAATTCACGACGGATGCGGCCCGGATTGCGATCCAGTACAATGACGCGGTCACTGACCGCAATGGCTTCAGACAAATCATGGGTGACGAGAACAGATGTTTTGCCAAACTGTTTTAACGTGTCCGAGACCAGATCCTCCAATTGCAGCTTGGTTTGATAATCAAGTGCTGAGAATGGTTCATCCAACAATAAAATCCCCGGATCGGTTGCCAGCGTGCGCACCAGGGCTACTCGCTGTCTCATTCCTCCTGAAAGCTCTGAAGGGTACTGATTCTCCGTTCCGGCCAACCCCATACTTACCAGCAGTTCCCGTACACGCTCACGGCTCCGTTCATCAAGTCTGCCTGTCAGTTCAAGACCGATTAATGCATTATCCAGAATGGTCCGCCACGGAAACAGATAGTCCTGTTGAAGCATATAACCAATCTGTGCTGAGGGGCCGCCAACGAGTTTGCCTTTAACCTTAACCTCTCCTCGGGTGGGTGTGAGCAGCCCGGCGATGATCGACAACAATGTCGTTTTACCGCATCCACTCGGTCCAACCAGACTGACGAACTCTCCTTTTTGGATCTCCAGACTCAAGTCCTCAAGCACCAAGGAAGCTTCCCGCTCGCTGACGTATACTTGAGAGATCCCCTCCAGTCGGATCACACTTTCGGATTCAGGCATTCTGCTCACTTCCTTTCCTGAATACCCCATTACTTTGATTTCGTAGCTTCTTCCGCATGGGCATTATCCACAATGGCATTCAAATCCACACGTTCTTTCAACTCTCCGGCGGCACTCATGACATCAAGCAGATTGTTCCACTCTTCCTCATCAATGATCGGATCCGTTGCATAGCTGCCCTGTTCCTTATAACGGTTCACACTACTTACCAAAATGGCTGGATCGATGTCTTTGAAAAAAGGAGAAATGACTTCAGCAATCTCTTCAGCCGTATGGGAATCCACCCATGCCTGCGCTTTGTGTAGACCATTCGTAAACTTCTGTACGATATCCTTATTGTCGTGAAGATAACTCTGTTTCGTCATGAAGACGGTGTAAGGCAGAAGACCACCTTCTGTGCCAAACGATGCAACAACCTTACCCCGACCTTCTTGTTCAAAGATGGATGCCTGGGGTTCAAACAGTTGAACATAATCTCCCGTGCCTGAAGCGAAAGCAGACGCAATGTTGGCAAAGTCCACATTTTGAATCAGCTCCAGATCACTTTGCGGATCAATGCCATGTTTGTTCAGTGCGAACTCCCCTGCCATTTGCGGCATGCCGCCTTTGCGTTGACCGAGAAATGTGGAATCCCTCAGTTGCTCCCAATCGAAGCTACCTTCTGTGTTACGAGCGAACAGAAATGTACCATCCGTCTGGGTGAGCTGGGCAAAGTTAATGACCGGATCTTCCGCTCCCTGCTGATAGACATATATGGACGTCTCCGCCCCTACCAGTGCGATATCCACCGAACCTGCGAGTAATGCCGCCATCGTTTTGTCACCACCAGCAGTCGTTTGAATATCCACCTCAAGTCCCTGCTCTTCAAAAAAACCTTGAGCCACAGCCACATACTCCGGTGCGTAAAATACCGAACGAGTCACTTCGCCAATCGTAATCTTGGCTTCATTCTCTTCCTTATTACAGCTGGTGAGCGCCACAATGATAATCAGCAGAATAACGATGCCCCGGACGAACCATGGCGTGTATTTCATGTTGTTTCCCTCCTTCACTGGTTTCAGCAGTTTCTCTCTATTATGGATATGCCGATGCCCAACAAAAGGTTAAGAACTTAAATGCAAAAAAGAGCCGGGCAATGTTGCCCGACTCTTCAGCTCTTCGAAATGTTATTCAGTATGTTATTTACGGGGATACCTACAGCTTGTAAATCTCGGCATATTTGGCTTCCAGGTAATCAGCCAGATAATCCGGGTTCAATTCTTCACCCGTTATGGCAACAATTAATTCGGAAGGTGTGCGACTTCTACCATACCGGTAGATCTTGTCTGCAAGCCATTCCTTAATTGGAATCAGATTACCTTCGGCAATGAGGGTATCAAACTCCGGCATTTCCTTGCGCAATGTATGTAGAATTTGAGCTGCATACATATTACCCAGAGAATACGAAGCAAAGTAACCAAAGTCACCACCAGACCAGTGAACATCCTGAAGAACACCGTCTCCATCATTCGTTGGCATAATACCTAGGTATTCCTTGTATTTTGCATTCCAGGTCTCTGGCAGGTCTTTCACTTCCAGACCATCGTTGAATAACATTTTCTCGATCTCATATCGGATAATAATATGCAGGTTATAGGTCAGTTCATCCGCTTCGATCCGAATGAGTGAACTCTCCACCCGGTTGATTGCACGATAGAAATCTTCCAGTTCAACCTCGCTCAGTTGCGGGAAATGCTGCTGCAAATCTTTGTAATAACGTGTCCAGAATGGCAGGCTGCGACCAATCATGTTTTCCCAAAGACGGGACTGGGACTCATGAATCCCCATGGACGTTCCTTCGGCAAGAAGGGTACCCGCCAGACTGTCATCAATATTTTGCTCGTACAGGGCATGTCCACCCTCATGCAGTGAACTGAAGACTGCGCTTGCTACATCATCTTGCAGATAATGTGTTGTGATCCGCACATCACCCGGGTTAAGACCCGTTGCAAAAGGATGAACACTCTCGTCCAATCGTCCAGCTTCAAAGTCATAGCCCATTTGTTCCAGGATGAACAGACTGAATTTTTCCTGCTGTTTGGTGTCAAACAACTGATTCAGGAACTCTGTATTTGGCTTGTTTTCTGAAGCATTAATCTTCTCTTGCAAAGGCACCAAACGTGCTTTGAGGCGGGCGAACACAGCGTCCACTTTCTCAACCGTCAGATCCGGTTCATACATATCAAGCAGCGTATCATAACGTGTATCCTTCACACCCCAATAATCAATAAACTCCTGTTTGAGCTTAACGATATCTGTGAGATAAGGTGAGAATCCTGCAAAATCACTGTTATGCTTGGCATCTTCCCATGCCGTTTCCGACTTGGCTGTTAGCACGGTATAAGCTTGTACTTTCTCAGGTGGTACGGATTGACTGCGATCATATTCTTTCTTGCAATCTTCAACCAGACGACGATCTATATCTTCGAGCTGTTCCAATACTACTGGAGTCGTTAATGCATCCAGGTAAGTCTTCATGTCAGCCGAGGTTTGCAGCTTGAATGCTTCGGTGGACAACATACCCAGCGTCTCCGAACGAGTCGGAACGCCTTTTTTCGGCGCACCTGTGCGCAGATCCCAGTGAAGCAAACCAATGGCTTCATGATAGCTCTTAATTTTACGAGCCAGATTACGGAAGGATTCCAAATGTTCCTGTGTTTGTTTATCCATTGTTATCGTTCACCTCTTCAAAAAAAATGTTATACCCTATTGATGATACTTTTTGCATTGCGTATAATCAACTTTTAACAGATGAAAATTGCATTGTTCTCCTAAAGATACGTGTTCAAAAAGTCTGGTTTTCATTACCGAGAAGATAGAAATGGCGTTCAACTTCGATGCTGATGATGCCCTCAGGCATGATTTGTAATCAAAAGTGGACTTTTTGAACAACCTCTAAAGGGTTGGAGTAATTCCATCTGCTGACCGTGAAATACTATTAAAGCAAAGGCGTGTAGGACAAGCTGCATCATATGCAAGTGGCCGTGCTCGTCGTATTGGATAACAGGAGGCAATGGACATGAACAACATTCAAGAGATTTTGACTTACAACAAATCATTTGTCGAGACCAAAGAATACGAAAAGTATACGGCTGGCAAGTTTCCAACCAAAAAGATGGTTATCATCACTTGTATGGATACACGTTTGGTGGAATTGCTGCCCAAGGCTATGAACTTGAAAAACGGCGATGTGAAAATCATTAAAAACGCAGGTGCAATTATCTCTCAGCCTTTCGGGAGTGTAATGCGTAGTGTACTTGTCGCCATCTATGAACTGGGTGCAGATGAAGTCCTGGTAGTGGGGCATACGGAATGTGGTATGGCTTCCCTTCACGCTGAGACCATGATTGGACATATGGTTGAGCGTGGCGTATCGGAAGAAGTCATGACTACTCTGGAGAACTCTGGCATCCGTTTGCAAAAATGGTTGCGCGGGTTTGACAGCGTCGAAGAAGGGGTAAAACATACTGTGGAAGTGATCAAGAAGCATCCTTTACTTCCTCCCAATGTACCCGTCCACGGCATGGTTATCGATTCTGCTACAGGTGAACTTGATCTTGTCGCTGAGGGGTATGGACAACAGGCATCTCTCTAAATGGTTTGGAGTGCGGACCTTATGGTTCGCACTTTTTTTGTCTAAATTAAGGCAGTTGTTCTGTCAGGTTGTCAAACCATACAGTTTCAGTGTACACTTTTTATGAAAGCGGTCAAAGAAAGTAAAAACGATTGTTCTCTCTGACCTAGCCCTAATATTAAGGAGACATGTGCATGAACATACTTTCCTACGGATTACTCGGGCTGCTTACCCGCGAGGAGTCATCGGGCTATGATCTGATGCTGAAAATCCAGCCTCATTGGCAGGCGAAACACAGCCAGATCTATCCACTCCTGTCCAAGATGGAAAACGATGAGTTATTGGCCTCCCGCTGGGTACAACAGTCTGACAAACCGGACAAGAAAATGTACGCAGTTACGGAAAAAGGCATTGAAAAGCTCTTGGAATGGATGATTACTCCTGTTACCGCACCGGTTACACGCGATGAATTTAATTTGCGTATTTTGTGTGTTGGCATAGCGGAAGACGGAAGCATGAGACGCATTCTTAACGAGCGTAAAAGCTGGTTTATGGAACGCATACGTTATTTCGAGGATCTGAAGTCACGTATACCTCAGGATAATCTTCGTGTAGGCAACCGAGATTTTGGAAGCTACATCCTGGTACAAAAAGGGTTAATGCACGCACAAACAGGCCTGGAATGGTGTCATTGGGTTACCCAATTGCTTGATGGCCAAGCTGCAATTCAAGACCCAAGTCCAAGCGTTTCAGAAATTTAATAAAATTTGAAACGTTCCTGCAAGTTGACCGTATTACATGAGTAAGGCCCATTTTTGGGCGATTCAAACAAATTAATCGGGGGGTTACGATCTTTACAATGAAGAAAAAATTCGGAGTTAAACATCTAATGATGGTATTTATGGCCTTTACATTATTGTTCGCAACAGTGGGAGTAACGAATCCGGATTCTGCAGATGCAAGACGTGGTGGCGGATTCAAATCCGGTACGAAAAGTTATAGCAATACACCTAAGAAATCCGACAGCAATGTAAGCAAATCGAATACGAATAACAATTCCAGCAATGGAGCAGCTACAACGAACCGTGGCGGATTCTTCGGCGGTGGCGGCGGATTCATGAAAGGCATGATGCTTGGTGGTCTTGCTGGTATGATGTTTGGCGGATTGTTCGGTGGCATGGGCGCTCTGGGTAACATCCTTGGATTGCTCGTGAACGTTGCAGCAATTATGTTGATTGTTATGCTGGCTATGGCACTCTTCAGAGCCATCTCCAATCGTCGCAAACCTGCAGCGGATGGTCGTTATGACCGTCGCAATGATCGTGATGATGACCGTAACAGAAACGGACGGTACTAATCTCTATGGTTCTGAGCATGGATGAAATTGTGAATGCAATCTGTATTCATATGGCAGAACGTAAGGGTGTACGTCCAACCGATGTGAATGTAGAACTGAGTTGGGAAGAAGATACAGGTTATTCCGCTGAAGTTTGGATTCAAGGCCGTAGTCAATATCTGGTGGAGTCCAATATGATTGAAGCGATTCTTCGTTACCTGCACAGTGAATACAACATCCGGGCGTACCGTGAGAATGTACGACTTGATCTGGATGAAGAAATCACAGCGATCGTTAATCAATAAGATAGGTCACTCACTGGCCTGATATACGAAAGACCGCCTCCCCTCTGTCCTGACAGAGATGGAAGGCGGTCTTTTTGTTTCTGTATTTGTAGCTTTATTTGTGTGTCTATTATAGTCTCTATACGTCTCTGTGTTACGTTCTAATTCTTGGAAACTACGATTGTAGTTTAACCAGGCTGTAGTTCTTCTTACCTTTACGAATAATGATGAATTTACCGCCGATGGCATGCTCTGCCGAGACTGTGAATTCAAGCTCCGTGATTTTCTCACCGTTCATGGAGATCGCGCCTTTAGTGACATCCTCACGCGCCTGGCGTTTGGATGGCTCCAACCCCAGATCTACGAGCCAGTCGACGATATTTTTCGCTTCGCCGTCCGTTTCGAATGTTGGCATTTCCTTGAAACCCTGCTCGATTTCATCTGCTGTTAGGGAACGGATATCACCACTGAACAGCGCCGCTGTAATACGTTTAGCCTGTTCGAGCATTTCTTCGCCGTGAACGAATTTTGTCATTTCTTCCGCGAGTGCTTTCTGTGCTTCACGTCTGTGCGGCTCTGTCTCTACCTTTTCAGCCAAAGCTTCGATTTGTTCTTTGCTGAGGAAAGTAAAGTATTTCAAGTATTTAATGACATCACGGTCATCTGTATTCGCCCAGAACTGGTAGAACTCAAATGGTGTTGTTTTGTTCGGGTCAAGCCAGATTGCGCCGCCAGCTGTTTTACCGAATTTCGTACCGTCTGATTTGAGCATGAGTGGAATGGTCAGACCGTAAGCCTTCGCTTCAGATCCTTCTTTTTTACGAATCAGATCGAGACCACTTGTGATGTTACCCCATTGATCCGAACCACCGATTTGAAGCTGTACATCTTCGTTCTGGAACAGGTGCAGGTAGTCAAGTGATTGAAGGATCTGGTAGGAAAACTCGGTGAACGAGATTCCGCCTTCCAGTCTGCTCGCAACCACATCCTTAGCCAACATTGTGTTAAGGTTAAAGTTTTTGCCGTAGTCACGCAAGAATTCAATCACATTAATTTTGTGTGTCCAATCGTAGTTGTTCACCATGCGAACCTGATTATCACCGTCTGTTACAAACAACTTCTTCATCTGCGCTGTCAGTGCATCCACATTCTCCTGCACTTGCTCCATCGTTTGCAAAGAACGCTCTGCCTGCCGACCACTTGGATCACCAATCGTTCCTGTAGCTCCACCTATCAAAATAACCGGACGGTGTCCTGCCAGTTGAAAACGTTTCAGCATCATGAATGGAATGAGATGTCCGATATGCATGCTGTCCCCCGTAGGGTCAACGCCGCAGTACAATGAGATTGATTTGGTTTCAGTCAACTCACGCAGTCCCTCTGCATCTGTCTGCTGGTTAATGGCGTCACGCCACTGTAGTTCATCAATAATATTCATCATGTGTATAACCCCTTTTCTATCCTCAAGATTCAGTCATGATCAACGTTAAATTACGAAATTACACGCTGGAACGGCTTTTTTGGACACAAAAAAATCGCCTCCTTGTCTTCATTAAGACACAGGGACGATTATCATAACCGTGGTACCACCCAAATTGCATGGACAACACGTGACCTTAACACGTTATCCATACCACTTTTGGCAATATATCGTTTGCCCATCCGCTTGGCATTACCCAAGTACTCCAGAGTGTAATTCGCAGCCCTTGTATGTATCAGGTTCCATCAACCCCTGACTTTCTGTAACAGGGACAAAGCCGCTACTGCGCTCTATCAACGTGATTCATGTATTCAATTTATAGCAAGTATAGCCGAACGTTTCAGTCATTGCAAGACCAAGTATTAATCTTCGAACAGAACAACGGATGCATAGTTGAAACCAGATTATATAATCATCATGTTCAATTTTCCGTGATAATAACCATAGGCTTTCTCCGCGATCTGATCCTCATTGTTCCAAAACTTCTGATCCAGCGCATCTAACTGCTGCTCTTGTTCCTTTGTCAGGAATTTAGGAATATCCCACAGTTCAGTAAGCCTTTCATCCTCTTTCAGATGCTCAATGCAGCCGTATGCTGACGTTATAATCTCCACGACTTGAGTCGCACCAATGATATGTAATGCCCGCAACGCGTAACGGTATACCTCTTCCCCCCAGTTACAGAAAAACTGTATAAAACCGCCATTAAAGACATCCGCCTCTAATAGCCATAAAGCAGCAATGTCCTGCTCGTTCGAAGTCAACGATGCCCAGCCCTGTTCAGATTCATTCTTTTTTTCGACAAATAGCACAGCATAGTCATACCATACATCATTAATATCTTGCTCGCTCATGTAACACACCTCACTTTTCTTTATGCCATGCCCTCTAACTCCTGACGTTTACCCGTCTGATGCCAATGTAAATACGGATCACCGATCTGCTGGAAGGCTTCCTGAACACTCCTGTTCAGGTCCTTCATCACTTCATTTGTATAGTTCAAATGCGTCTCTTTATTATCCACGCCATGTCTTTCCAACAACCCTACATGCGTCGCGGTGAAAATAATATCCTCCAGCAACCAATAGATGACTTCATCCGGCTGTTTCACCCGTTTCTCCAATGAGACGAGACCACGTTCGTATATTCGAACGATATACGCATCTTCTCCAGTCTCTACATAAGGCACCCCATCCCATTTAAAATTCTCAAACAAGCGGTTAACATAGTTCTGCATCTGTTCCCTAGGGAAAGATGCACGCTCTAAAAGCTGTAAAAGGATGTCTGCCAATTGTTGTTTGCTTAACATGTTGGACATGAATGCACCTGCCTCTATAAAGTAACATCGATGACAGAATGAAAAAATGAAAAAGCTGCCCAAGGCAGCCTCTTCATATTTATTCCTACTGTTCAATCAGGTCCCACAAAAAGTCTGATACGAAGTATTGCACTGTGCTGGTAGTTCGGCATATTCAGCCTGCTCAGGTGAGTGCGCGAACGGGTCTGAAAGAACTGCCAAAAGCTTCTCCATCACGCTAAGGTCTCCGTGATTCTCCGCTTGCTCAAGGGCTTCCTCGACCCGATGATTTCGGGGAATGACGGCTGGATTGCTTGTTCTCATCAACTGTCGAGAGACTTCCTTCTCCTCTTGCTGTCTGTCCAATCTTGCTTGCCACCGCTCATGCCATTCAGCAAATTCTGTCGTGCCAAACAAAGCTGTCCCTTCCATTGTATCAAAGGTCAAAGCCAGGAACGTATTGGTGTAATCTGCACTATGCTTCTCCATAAGTTCAAGAAGCTCCTTGATCAGCGCTTCATCTTCGGCCTCTTCATCCAACAAGCCCAGTTTGGCACGCATTCCCTTGAGCCAATGATGATGGTACAATTCAGAAAATTGTGCAATAGCATCCTGAGCGAGCTGCACGGCCTGTTCTTCATCTTCATGCAACAACGGCAGAAGCATCTCGGCAAAGCGAGCCAAATTCCACCCGGCAATATACGGTTGATTACCATAAGCATAGCGACCTTGTCTGTCAATGGAGCTGAATACGGTTGAAGGATTGTAAGCATCCATAAAGGCACACGGACCATAATCGATGGTCTCACCACTGATTGCCATGTTATCCGTGTTCATCACGCCATGAATGAAACCAACACGCTGCCATTGGGCAATGAGTGCCGCCTGCCGTTTAATAACTTCCTGAAGGAGCAAAAGATAACGATTCTCAGCTTGAGCAACATCAGGAAAATGTCGATGCAACGTATAATCAGCCAATGCCCGAAGATCTTCAATAGACCCCCATCTTGCTGCGTACTGAAAGGTTGCTACCCGGATATGACTGGAAGCCACCCGGGTTAAAATGGCACCCGGCCGCTCTGTTTCGCGGATAATGTTTTCTCCAGTTGATACCACAGCCAGACTACGTGTTGTTGGGATCCCCAGTGCATACATCGCTTCACTAATAATATACTCTCGCAACATGGGCCCAACAGCAGCACGTCCATCTCCTCCACGAGAGTACGGTGTTCTTCCTGAACCTTTCAGCTGGATATCCACTCGCTCGCCCTGTGGCGTAATCTGTTCACCCAGCAGCAAAGCACGTCCATCTCCAAGCATGTTAAAATTGCCAAATTGATGCCCTGCATAGGCCTGAGCCAAAGGCTCGGCTCCTTCAGGGATCGAATTACCTGCAAAAATTTGCGCTCCTTCATCACTGTCAAGAGACTCCACATCCAGTCCCAAGCTGGATGCAAGCAATCTATTGAAAATGATCAGCTTTGGTGATTCAACAGGCACTGCGCCCTGACTTGTAAAAAAGGGTTGCGGTAACTGCGCATAACTATTCTCCAAGTTCCACCCTTTGTTCAACGTTTCTTGTTGCATGGTGATCACAACTCCTTTTCTGCACCAGGGATATCCCTTGGTTATATTGTAGCCTTGTGAACCAATGCTCATTTATGTAGTCGCATGGAAATTCAATTCAAGAGGTTGTTGACTTAAACGAACATATTAAATGTTCTTGATGAAACTTTAGCATATTTGCATGCCTTTTGCATTCCTCATGAATCGTAAGCACCAAAAAATCCAAGAGGTTTCTTTGACAAGTGGGGTCATTCCCTTTCACTCCACTTCCCAGAAAACCGTCTTGGATCTATTCCACTTACTTACTACTAGATGACACGTCTGTTATTACAAGGATTACGTGTGTGCTTCTTGAGCCTGTACAGGCTGTATTGGCAAGTTCTCTTTTTTCAAAGCAAGGTTAAAGAAGACATTAAGCAGGATGGCTGACAGGCTTCCCGTAATAATACCATCGCTAACAATAATCCGAATACTTTGAGGAAGCTGGGTAAACAGATCGGGTACAGCAGTAACACCGAGCCCAAGTGAAACGGAGCAAGCCACGATCAATAGATTGGATTGTTTGCCAAAGTCGACGTTTTGCAGCATTTTGATCCCGGATGAGACAACCATTCCAAACAGGACAACAGTCGCTCCTCCGAGGACAGCACTTGGAATAATGGTTGCAAAAGCAGCTACCTTCGGAATGAGTCCCAGAAAGACTAGAATACCTCCAGCTGCAACAACAACATTGGTCGTTTTTACTTTGGAGAGCTGAACCAAACCAACATTCTGTGCAAATGTATTGTATGGAAAAGCATTAAAGATGCCGCCCAGAACAAACGCGAGACCTTCTGCGCGATATCCCCGTGCCAGATCATTTTCGTTGATCGGTTGATCACAAATTTTGCTCAAAGCCATAAATACACCTGTTGATTCGATGATAACCACCGTACCTACAATAATCATTGTAATAATGGGGCCGATTTCAAAGGTAGGCCATCCAAAGTAAAAGGGTTGAGGTAAATGGAACCAGGAGGCTTCCTGTACAGAGGCAAAATTCACTTTTCCCATGATGGCTGCGATGAGGGTCCCCACGATAATACCAAGGAGAACAGCCAGGGATTTTACAAAACCGCGAGCATATCGATTCAGGATTAGAATGAACAGTAATACACCAAAGGAAAGCGCCAAATTGTCCAAACTTCCGAAATTCTCGCTGTTAGCTCCACCCGCCATGTTTTTAATGCCGGTTGGGATTAGCGCAAGACCGATGATGGTTACCACTGTACCGATCACAACTGGCGGAAACAATTTGACGATTTTGCTAAAAAATACGGCAAAGATAACGATAAATAACCCGGCTGCGATGATCGACCCATATATGGCAGGAATTCCGTATTGCGATCCAATCGCAATCATCGGTGTCACCGCTACAAAAGAACTTCCGAGAACCGCTGGTAAACCAATACCCAAGTACTTCCCTTTCCGAGCCTGAAGCCATGTTGCAATCCCACACGTTAACAGGTCAATGGATACCAGATATGCCAACTGCTCTGCAGTCAAATTTAGTGCTCTGCCCACAAGCAAAGGCACCAGAATTGCTCCCGCATACATCGCGAGTACGTGCTGAATTCCCAGTGAAAAAACTCTCATCTTTTTGGTTTCTTTCATCCCACGTTGCCCCCCTGAAATTAGAATCAACAGAACCGCTGCAAAATCATGTTATGTTGATTCACATTATATAAACTATTCAGGGAAGTTCCATGATTCATAACATAGAATTGTGATAAGAGATAAAGAGCCCAACTAAAATTGGGCGTGTTATACAAAAGGTGCTCTCAAACGGTTTATGTCGCGTTATATTAGTTGACACAGAAAAACGAAAATACTCTTCACACTCAGAAGAAGAGAAACATGAACTTTGGATTTAACTTCAGTGATTCATGTAAATTCATGTTAATGCATAATGTTAGAACATCATTTCTTTCATATTCTCAGCTTGTCGAGTTAAGAGGCTTGATGTTAAAACGTTGCTCCATTACCTCTCCGTTCTGGTGAACCCTCTCCGTAAACAACACTTCTTCTCTATTCATCAGAACAACGGATGAAGCTCTGGTTCCATAGTCGAATTTCTCACTTCTAACGAAGATCGGAGAAAGTAAACGTTCCCACTCCAATGGAACACCTGTATGAGGTAGATGCTCATCCACTGAAGGGTCTGCCATTTGCAGCAAACCTAATATTTGCTCTGTCAGGGTAGCTTCGTCCTCCCCTTGGATGATTTTCTCCAGCCCTTCTTTCCCACGTTTCACCTTGGGCCAATCTGTATTAATCAAGTGATTACTAATCCCGTATATTCCCGGTTTCAACTTCATCACAACATTACCCACATTAGAATAATAATAGAGGTCTTCAGGATCACCCACTAACAAATTGTAGCCAGGATAATCATTTTGACTTTGCTCCGCGTGTTGCATATACTGCTCAGGTGTGGACGTTCCCTTTAAAAAATCAGCAACCAGATCTCCTCTTGAGCCCTTGGCATGTATATCTTCATTTGGATCACGATAATTCGTAACAGCAGCCAGACGCCCACCTTTGGTTACGCCCATCCAGGTTCCCATTTTCGACAAATCCCGGCCAGCCAATATATGAGGATGGTCTTCCCAATAGTGTGCTTGAGCCGTAGGTCTGTGATAGAATTCATCCCTATTGGATCCCAATATAAGCGGATACTTTGGATGCATGTTATAAGCAAATAAAATTAAACACATGGGAATCTTCAACTCCTATATTCGTTAAACCTCTGATTTCGCGCCTTTATATAGCATAGTCAACTACAATTACATCTTCCACCCAACCATCGAGGGAAGCTACAAATGCCTGATGAGCAGGATGTGGACCATAGGCGCGCAATGCCTCTTGATCTTCAAACGTCACTCTCAATCCAATCGTGTAACCTTGGATACGATCCGTTTCTTCCGTTGCATTGATCCCTGCGGTCAGCCCGACAATCCCCGGGATTTGTTCCTGTAACGTGAGCAATTGATCCACCCATTCCTGCTGTTTAGCTAGTGTGGTTTTATCGTTAAATTTAAAAACAACCAAATGTTCAAACATCTTGTTATTCCTCCCATATCCATCCGAATATTAATGCAATTTCGTTAAATAAAGTTAATTCAACAATTCCAATCCACCCATCATATAAGGGACCACTCTGTTGGCTAATTCAGCCGGAGATTCCTGCCCGCCTTCAATATTCCATCGATACGTCATTCCATAGATCGACCAACTTAGTGTGGTTGCCGTAATTTTCAGCGTTTTGGGATCTACATCACCCGCTACTTTGCTCAATAATTCAAGAAGGAATTGCTCCAGTTGAGTCTTGATGTTCTCTTCAATAATTGGTGCAACTGTCTCATATTTTTTGATGCAACCATTACTTGAGACGTGATAATCACATAATGAAAATATAAGCTGCTGTATGGTTTCGGCTGATAACCGGGCATCCGGGTCCACTCTTTTCGTCACATATTCCATAAAAGCATCCGCTAAAAAGGCTTCAAGCAGTGCATATTTATCCTGAAAATGGGCGTAGAATGTAGCCCTGTTAATTGTGGCTTGTTCCGTAATGTTTTGAATCGTAATGCTGTTGAAATTTTTAATATTCAATTGGTTTAAAAACGCATCAAGAATTAATTGACGCGTGCGGATTACACGCGGATCATTCGAGTTTGGAGACAATACACCAGACATGTCCCAATCCTCCTTTGTACACAAAATATTTGGTTAGACTCCTTCATTATAGATAAGTGTTATTTGTTCAACAAGTGAAAGTAAGTGCAAAGACACCATACAATAATCCGTGTCTTTCGCTTAAGCAACAAAATGCTCCGATTGTTGGTTGAGCATGCCTATACACCTTGATAAGATTGCACTCGTACCCGCTTGAAGGTGCATAATAATGGAGGTGCTTAGTTTGAGTAATCAACAACATAACGTTATTTCTACGGAGCTTCTGTTCCAACCATACACTGTTCAAAAGTTAACCCTATCCTCGCGCATCGTCATGTCCCCCATGGCTCGTGCCTTCTCCCCGGATGGTGTGCCAGGTCCCGATGTAGCTGCATATTATCGCCGACGTGCCGAGCATGGTGTTGGACTCATTATTACAGAGGGTGCAACTATTGAGCATCCGTCTGCATCAAGTGAGCCTAGGCTCCCTCATATGTATGGAGAAGCAGCTCTTCACGGCTGGGCTGAAGTAGTCAAACAAGTCCATGAAGCTGGCGGCAAGATTTTCCCGCAAATTCTGCACTTGGGTATTACCCGCCCTTCTGGATCTCAACCTCACCCAGAAGCTGAATCTCTTAGTCCATCGGGAGTTGATATGGAAGGTACTCAAGTAGGTGCGCCCATGACGGAGGCAGAGATCGCAACTGTGATTCAAGCTTATGCAGATGCAGCAGCCAATGCACAAAGCATTGGTTTTGACGGAATTGAGCTTCACGGTGCACACGGTTTTCTGATCGATCAATTTTTCTGGAAAACAACGAATAGGAGAACAGACCGCTATGGCGGTAACCTACAGAAACGAACTCAATTCGCGGTTGAAGTTGTAATGGCAGTTCGTGCTGCGGTAGGTCCTGATTTCCCTATTGCAATGCGGATTTCCCAATGGAAGATGAATGATTATCAAGCCAGACTGTTCGACACCCCCGAACAACTGGAACAATTCCTTCATTTGCTGGTTGACGCAGGTGTAGATATCTTCCACTGCTCGACACGACGCTTCTGGGAGCCCGAGTTTGAAGGATCTGAGCTTGGATTTGCAGGTTGGGTGCGAAAGCTAAGTGGTCAAACCACCATTACCGTCGGTTCTGTGGGTATGCCAGATGAGCCTGAAGCAGGAGCAGATAAAACAACACATCCAGGTATGAGCGAGCTTATGAAGCGATATGAGCAAGAGGAATTTGATCTGGTAGCTGTGGGACGTGCACTCCTTGGCGATCCTGCATGGGCTGCCAAAATACGTGAAGGACGCGTATCCGAGATTCAAGCTTTTACACCTGAAGTACTCGCTACGTTACACTAAGAACAATTACTTATTGTTCCAGACATTTTTTTCTCCCCTATATAGGTTTGAACTCATGAATCAACTATACTTAGCAAAGGGCTCGCTTTCCCTCCGGGATTGCGGGTATTTTGTTTTTAGAGATATCTGTCCGACCAAACACTTCGAGCAATAGCAATATCATTCAAGAAAATTCCTTCTTTGCAACCTATAATGATCTTAACTTACCAGAAAGAAGGTGCATCATGACTCGGGAATTCCGGACTGTCGTATTTGATACCGATCTACAGCTAGAAGCTTATCAATTTGAAGGCATTATGCAGAAGTTTCCCAATCATTTTCATGACTATTATGTCATTGGATTCATTGAGGAAGGCAAACGACACCTCGTCTGCAACAACGAAGAATACATTCTGAATAGTGGTGACATGATTGTTTTTAATCCACATGATCCTCATGCCTGCGAACAGGTCGATGGCAGAACCCTCGATTATCGCTGTATCAATGTCCAGCCTGAGGTTATGCTAGATTATGCGAGAGAGATTACCGGACAAGCTTACTTGCCACGGTTTACATCCCCCGTTCTCTACCAAAGTGAACTTGTGGGTTCCCTGCACGAGCTGCATCAGATGATTCTGGAAGAGCAATCGGATTTCTGCAAAGAAGAATTGTTACTCTTACTACTGGATCAATTGCTGCGAGATTATTCGGATGCTGAACCACCTGTTTCCACACAGGATGTTACCTTGGAGATCAGACGCATATGTGATTACATAGAAGCTCATTACATGGAGAGCATCTCGCTGAACGAGTTAGCCGATTTGACGGAGATGAGCAAGTACCACCTGCTGCGTTTATTCACCCGCCAGAAAGGAATATCACCTTACCGTTATCTGGAGACGATTCGCATTAATCAAGCCAAACGTCTGCTGGAACAAGGTCTGCTTCCGATTGAAGTAGCCGCACAGACAGGATTCAGTGACCAGAGCCATTTCACGAATTTTTTCAAAAAACTGATCGGCCTGACACCCAAGCAATATAGACGTATCTTCAATCATGATTCGGAGTTGAAACGAACCTCCACTAACATCGTATGACAAGTCATCTTGATCATCAAAACACTAGAGCCTCTACCGGACATTTGCTCGCTTTGTTTACTATACTGATCTGGGGAACTACGTTTGTCTCGACCAAAGTTCTGCTGATTGACTTTACTCCAGTGGAGATTCTATTTTTCCGTTTCCTGATCGGATATTTGGTACTGTTATTGATTTATCCACGTTCACTGCGGATCGTCTCATTCAGAGAAGAATGGTTATTTATAGGAGCAGGACTATGTGGAGTAACCTTATATTTTCTTATTGAAAATATTGCTCTGGTGTACACAACAGCTTCCAACGTGGGTGTTATTGTCTCCATCGCCCCGTTCTTCACTGCCGTGCTCGCACACTTCTTCTTAGATGGTGAGAAGTTAACTCGCCGCTTCATTATCGGATTCGGGATTGCCTTGAGCGGCATCCTACTCATCGCACTGAACGGCAGTTTCATCCTGCAACTGAATCCGATAGGTGACCTGCTTGCTTTCATAGCACCTGCGGTATGGGCGATCTACTCTGTGTTAATGCGGAAAATTGGCGAGCTTCGTTATCACACCATTGGTACAACTCGCAAAGTGTTCTTCTATGGCCTGATCTTCATGCTGCCAGCTCTATTCCTGTTCGAATTCCATTGGGAACTCGGGCGCTTCACGAACATGACCAATCTCTCCAATTTCCTCTACCTCGGTCTGAGTGCCTCCGCGTTGTGTTTCGTGACCTGGAACCGGGCCGTAAATCTTCTCGGAGCTATCCAAACGAGCGTATATATCTATCTGGTGCCTGTCATTACTGTTGTGTCATCTGCACTGATTCTTCAAGAGCAGATAACCTGGGTGATTGTACTCGGAGCTTTCTTAACCTTATTTGGATCTTACATTTCAGAACAAAAAGGACACAAGCTTAACAACAAAAACACTAATCCGCATAGGGGTTAGTGTTTGCTTCATTTTTTACTGATATAACTGGACATCGTGGTTGACCACCGTTGGCATGAGCAGAAGTCATTCATTTTATCTCATTTAATTGAGACAGCAGAATCTCCAGTTCCTCTTGCTCCAGATGACGCCATTGCCCCCGCTCCAGTTGATCCAGCGTAATATTCATAATTCGCACGCGCTCCAGCTTGAGGACTCGGAACCCCAAGGCTTTGCACATTCTACGGATCTGCAGGTTGAGACCCTGTGTCAGAATAATACGAAATACATTGTCACTTTGCCTATACACTTCGCTGGGCTTGGTCACCACGTCCAGAATTTCAACGCCTTCAGACATGGACTTTACGAATTCGTCAGTTATGGGTTTGTCTACAGTCACTACATATTCTTTATCATGATTATGCTCCGAACGCATCATCTTGTTCACAATGCCTCCGTCATTCGTAAGCAAAATTAACCCCTCAGATGCCTTATCCAGCCTGCCTATCGCAAATATGCGAGAAGGATAATTCATAAATTGAATGATGTTCCCCTCCACATGTTCTGCTGCTGTGCAGACAATACCGATGGGTTTGTTCAGAGCAATGTAGACAGGTTCGCTGTCATTACGAGGAATCTGCTTGCCATCAATGAGTACCACATCGTGAGGTTCAACTTCCGCCCCTTTTTCACATACCCTGCCATTGATCGTTATGCGTCCAGCTGCAATTAAACGGTTCGTTTCCCTGCGGGAGCAGAATCCCGTTTCACTTATGTATTTGTTAATTAACATGTGTCACCGCTTCTCATCTATAGTATTGCCACTGGTGCTTAGAGTGCTGGTACGTTCATTCGCTTCGTGCAATCAGTTAGTACCTTGTACTGATTTTCATTCCACATCATCTCATTTATACTGAAACGAAGCAATGATTGGTTATATAAAAACACATACAACGTTACATAGGAATGCCAAAATACACTCTGGAAGGAGTTTCTCATGTACAAAGTTACTCGATTTACAGTTGACCCCGATGATCCAAACCAAGACTCTGGCATGTGGATTGGTGGAGAAACTGCATACATTTCCGACTGGCCTCTCAACCCTGAGGGGCAACCTTTATTGCATCTGTTCTCCATCAATTGCAATACACTTTCACAGCAGATCCATATCCCTTCTTTACCACAAGATAAATATATCTCGGTCTTCTCGACCTACTCCGCCTCCGAATACTTTCTGGATCAGGTAACCTATACGGGAGATGAACTGGAATGGAACGAGAATATTGTTGCCGGATGCACTTATGTCTCGGTATCTTCGCATCCACTCACTTCCGTATGTCCCGTTCCACCCATTCCGTTAAGCGGCGTACGTTTGATTGAAACGGAGTTAGACGAACGGGAGTTCCCTGCATTTTCATTTTTCTCTCCCACTGTACCAAACGGTGTGAAAGGAATTGACCATTTGCTAGAGGAACATCAACTGGTGTGTCAAATATATTCCGGAGATTTTCCTGAGCCTTATCGGGATATATTGGGTCTTCCCGATGCAAATGGTTATTTATTTTTGCGAAAGGGTCCCGCGTCTGCTCACGCACCATTCGATGGAATTTTCTTTGTACAGACTGCTTAAGAGCGATACGTAGAAGTCAGGTATCATCATATAAAACGGTTAATCAGAACGTTTCCCGTCTACCTAGACAGGGAACGTTTTTTTATATATGCACGTTTTACTATTCTCGATCAATACAGATGCCAAACCCTGTTAAAAGGTCATATGGATTGAATCATATCTACCCTTTCGACACGAAATCGTTTTAGAAAAAACTTAGCACGAGAAATATTTCTTTTCATCAAAATTTAACATTATTTTACAACAAAAAGCATGTACATTTGGACAATTATGGTATAAGTTATATATGAAATAAACATTAATTACATAATATAAAATTTTCACCCAACTAGGAGGCGGGCTTTTGAAAAGAATATTCGCTCTAAGCTGCGGTTTTTATCTGTTAATCGGCATAACCAGCGTTGTGCTCGGTGCACTTCTCCCTGTTTTATTGTCACATTATGAGCGCGGTTACAGTGATGGCGGATTTTTGTTATTTCTGCAGTTTCTTGGATTTCTTGTCGGTGTCATCGCAGCTCCTGCCCTGACAGCCCGTATCGGAAGAAAAGCGATGCTGACCCTAGCTCTGATCTGTATTGTAGCTGCTTATATATTACTCGGTTTTTTGCCATCCTGGTCTGTAGTTCTTCTTCTCACGATTATCGTAGGTTTCGGTTCAGGTATCATCGAACCCTCTGTAGGTGCATTCACAATCGAATTCACTGAGAATCAAAAGGCGGTCGCCATGTCCAAGCTGGATGTCTTCTTTGCTCTTGGAGCACTTCTCATCCCGGCTGTCGCTGCTTTATTCATCTGGATAGATCTGTGGCATCTTACTTTTTATACGGTGGCCGTGTTGTCACTGGTTCTCATGCTGCTGTGGATTACTATGCCCCGGCCAGCCGCACTGTATCTGGAACAGGCTGGTGAGAATACAGTGGCACATGCAGCAGGTAAAGCCCGATATTCGAGAAAACATCTGGGTCTGCTGACAATCTTCGTCATCTTCTTTTTCATCTACATGGGATTGGAACTGGGATTGATGAACTTCCTGCCCTCCATTCTCGTAGAACGATTGCACCTTCAGGAATCTGTCGCATCGCTGAGTGTCTCCATCCTGTGGATTGCGATGATCATCGGTCGTCTTTTCTCCGGGAAAATAGCGGAAGCCGTCAACTATATGCCATTCCTGATCTGGAGCACGGTTGGCACGCTTTTGTTTACGGTCGCTATGGTATTTGTAACTGGACAGTGGGCAACGTATGTGCTGATCTTCGGAACCGGTCTGTTCATGTCAGGGCTGTTCTGTATCGCACTAGTCTACGCAAATGTTCTGATTCCCGGTATGACCGAGCGGACAACCAGTATCCTGATCGCATCGGGTGGTATTGGAGGTGCCATCTTGCAGTATGTGACTGGATGGAGTATGAGTACAGGGCCTGTCGTGAATACGATCTGGATTTTGGCCGGATTCTGTCTGATCCTGCTGCTCACATTGATGATCTCTCATCTATGGACTGTAAAAAATAATGCAGTACGTGCTGCTCTCGCACAACATAGCAAGGAAATGTAAACATCGTTTCTTAAGGGAGGTGATGCCCGCATCATCCGGATTGTTGAGCTTCGTTCGAGCTAGTACACCATTATATTGGAGGAAATCGTATGCAAACTTTAACCAACAACCGCTTCATAGCCGGAAAAGGGATTAAGTTGATTGACGATTCAGGTGTTGAATACCTGGATGGCGTGTCGGGCACGTTCAATCTGTCACTGGGCTATAATCACCCACATGTTGTCAGCAAAATTCAGGAACAAGTCGGCAATCTGACGCATATGTCTTCCTCCTTCACTGAACCGTACGTAAATGAAGTACTTGATCACTTAATCGAATATGCTCCAAACGACATTAATGCCGGATGGATGCGGGATATCACTGGTTCAACTGCCAACGAATGTGCAACCAAAATTGCACAGAAGTATACCGAATCGACAGACATCATCAGCCTGTATCTGTCCCATCATGGGCAGACCCAATTTGCCACCGGGATTTCGGGAAATGCCTTCCGGCGGAAACGATTCCCCAATTCGGCTGTTGCTAACGCTGTCCATGTACCTGCCCCATACTGTTATCGCTGCCCATTCAAATCCTCAAATGGAGACTGCGACTATCAATGCGTTGAAGCTATATCTGATGCGATAGAATATGCAAGTTCCGGCTCAGTCGCCTGCATGATTATCGAACCTATTCTCGGGAATGGCGGCAATATCATCCCTCCCGCTGGATATTTCAAACGTCTGCGTAAACTGTGTGATGAGTACAATATTATTCTTATTGCCGACGAAGTACAGACAGGCATCGGTCGTACCGGAACCATGTTTGCCAGCGAACTGTTTGATATCCAGCCTGACATGATCACCCTTGCAAAAGGACTTGGCGGGATCGGCGTACCTGTTGCTGCGGTATTAATGCAATCCCGGTTGAATGTGCTCGAAAAGCACGAACACTCCTTCACCTCAGGAAGTAATCTGATCTCCGTAACTGCTGCCAAATCCACCTTGGAAGTGGTATCCGAACCCGGATTTCTGGATGCGGTGAAACGTAAAGGTGAAATTTTGGGTGAGTTGCTGCAAGAATTGGCTATGAAATACCCAAGTATCGGTGAAGCTCGTGGTGTCGGGTTAATGTGGGGGTTGGAGATTGTAGGTGACGGTAATGAACCGGATACGCTCAAAACCAATGCCATTGTTGACCGTGCTTTTACAGATGAGCATCTAATCTTGAGAAGTTCAAGATATGGATTTGGCAACGTTGTTAAGGTCCGGCCTTCCCTGACCACAACCGAAGACGAACTGGTTGAGATTGTGGAGCGGCTGGATTCAGTGCTCGCCAGCGTTAATTAAAACATTTCAATGCAACTGTTCGAAGTGGTCGTTTCGGTTACGAATCGTTCTTATGATCGCTGTTATCAACGGATTTTCTTGATTTCCCTTTCCCAAGGGAAAAATCCGTGGATAGCGTATGCTCCCGAAGTAGCTTTCTTTCAGAAAGCTTTGAGGCGAACGCTTCGCTTCTCCAGAATCGATTTCGTCCCCTTCACTACTTTCGTATCTTGTCAAAAACTGTTTAAGATGAATCGCTATATTTATATTTTATATAATTATAAGGAGGTTATATCATGCTTGCATTGGTATACAAATCGGCTTGGGATGTGGCTCTTGAGGAAAGGCCTGTCCCTGAAATTACAAGAGATTATCAGGTGTTGGTTCGTATTCGGGCGACAGGCGTATGCGGTACCGATCTCGGTATTGTCAGCGGCAAATATCATGCGGTTCCTTCTGTCATTCTCGGTCATGAGTCTGCCGGGGAAGTCATTGCTGTTGGCTCTGCGGTAACGACATTACAACCGGGCGACCGTGTTGTGATCGATCCTACCTACTATTGCGGACAATGTGACATGTGCAGAACAGGCAGACAAAATCATTGCACACACAAGTCTGTTACCGAGACAGGTGTGAGTGCTGACGGGACATTTACAGATTATTATGTGACCGAGGATCGTTTTTTGTACAAATTGAAGGACCATGTGAGCTATGAGGAAGCGACTTTGACGGAACCGCTCAGCTGTATGCTGACGGGGATTAATCAGATTCATCTACTGCCGAATTTCAGAACAATCATCCTCGGTGCAGGCCCGATTGGCATTCTGTACAGCTATGCGCTCGCTTCCAAAGGGGTTACCGGCTGTCTGGTTGACATCTCCGAAGAACGCTTGGCCATTGCTGGTTCTATTGCACCTGATCGTTGGGAAGTTCATTCATCCTTCGAAAATGCCATAGAATCACTGTCACCCGCAACCCATCAGGTCGATATGATTGTGGATACAACGGGCGTTGTGGGCACACAAGTGCTATCCCAGCTCGCCAGCGGCGGTTACCTGATGCTGGTTGGTCTGAGAGATGGAAACACATCCTTCAATCCCAAGGAAGTTGTGGACCGCAGTCTGAAAATCATTGGTTCCATCGATTCTCTGGGGACATTTGCTACCGCACATTATATGATTGAACAAGGGATTATTCCGGCAAAAAAAATCATCACCCACTCCTTCCCGTTGGAGGATTACGAAGAGGCTTTCCGCACACTTGGTTGCGATATTCAGGGACGCACACTTCAAGCCTCTTCACATGCCATTAAAGTTGTGCTGCAATCCAGCGGTTCCAGTTTCTAAAGTGGAAGGTTAACCATGAAAGGACTACATTAGAGATATATTTATACACAATCCTGGAGGAGGAATACAACATGGCAGCAAACCAAGAATCTAACGGACTGGGAGCGCCCAATGATGACATCATTCAAGCGGTCATTTTTGACATGGATGGTGTACTGATTGACAGCGAACCGATTTATTTTGAGATTGAGCGCAGCTCTTTTACCCATTTTGGAGCAAGGGTGACTGATGAAGAACATCATAACTATGTAGGAGTTACGCTGGAATCCATGTGGCAGCAGGTATTGGACAAACATCAGCTGACCGCTACGCTGGAAGAAATATTTGCTTATCATCAACATAATGTGATGCAAACGATGCTCGCCCATTCGAATCTGACGGCAATGCCTTCCGTGGAACGCTGGTTAAGCTGGCTGCATGAGCAACATATACCCATAGCCGTTGCTTCTTCCTCTCCACGTGCACTGATTGATTTGATCATGGACAAGACCGGTCTTGGACAATACTTTGAGGTGAGAATGACAGGTGAGGAAGTTACAAACGGCAAGCCGGCACCAGATATTTTCCTGACCACAGCTGAGATGATTGGTGCATCCCCGTCGAATTGTCTGGTCATTGAGGACTCGCGCAATGGTGTTCAGGCCGCCAAAAGTGCAGGCATGCGCTGCATCGGATATCGTAATCCGGGATCAGGCAATCAGGACTTGTCCAAAGCCGATCTTCAGATTTCCAGTTACGATGAGTTATGGACATTAAAGGATACACTGCCCTTTGAAGGCAGATTGCCAAGCTTGTCAAAGTTTCGCTGAGAAGATCGTAATAAAAAAGATCGTAATTTCGGAATGAGGATTTAGAAAAAAAAACAACCCAAACGGCTTCAATTCATTCGAATTGGAGCTGTTTGGGTTTTGCTTGCTGCAATGGGTATTACATGAGGACACATACTGTAATTTCAACTAAACCGAAAGATCGAGACTTCTACCCAGATTGGGATGAGGAGCAGGCATTGACTTCAACATTTCCGCCATCTGCTGGCCTTGCTGCTGTGCCATGTCTTTTGTAATCGACATCACTTGCAAGCTTGCCGACTGCACTACTGAAGCTTGGCTCATCGCCATTGATAATGCTGCAATATCCATGTTCTGCACTCCTTTCACTTTCTGATTACATAGATGTACTTATTATATATCGGTCAGTAGAGAGGAATTGTTAAAAGGTCGATCAAAATGTATACGGAGGATTCTTTCGTTTCCACGATCTGTTGAATGAACATCCGCAATTTCAATAGTTGATCTGCCACGTTGGTGACATCACAATGTTGATCCGACCACCTAAGATGCTTTATTTCTCCATCTACAGTAATTTTCCAGCTATCATCATTAACGGAGCATAAAAAGGGGATGCCATAAGTCATGAGCATGACTGAGGACACCCCTTATTAAGGTTATTTTATTCTAATGAACCTGGCACACGCTATTCGCTCTGATTTGCACAGGTCTGTGGTGTAACGAATCACAGAGACATTATTTCGTCGATTGGGTCGTTTTTTAGGTTCTGACACCCTGATATGATGAAATAACGTTACTGAGGTTCGTTAAAGTTTGCCATTCACATCGAATCTACCTCTTAAGACGCGTCAGATTTGTTAGCGCTTTGAGTGAGGAGGAAACTCACTTTTGGAGCGGCCCATTACTTGTGCATTAATAACTGTTCGACGTACTCAACGCAAGTTCGTTTATTTTAACTTCCGGGTTACTTACCACCTGTTGAATCATGGAAATAAAGTGTTTTTGAATCTGTTCAACGGTAGATGGGTCATACACATTGGCATTGTACATCAATATGATCTTCATATTTTCATGAGGCTTGACGATCAAGGTAAAATCAAAACTATTGTGTTCTGTACCCCCAACATTCATAATCTCAAGCGGTGTTTCACCTTTCTGACCCAGACTCTCCATTCGGTTCTCTACCGGGAAGTTCTGATATACAACAACATGGTTAATCAGAGATTGTTTTTTCTTGGTCAGATTTTGAATATCATATAACGAATACGTATCATATGCATGTGACTCCACAGCTTGTGCCTGATTCCTTTTCATTAGAGATATAAATGACTCATCGACCTGAGCCTGGATCCGAACAGGAATTGCATTAATAAATAATCCAATCATGCTTTCGATCCCAGGAATGACAGGCGGTCTGCCCGATACCACACTTCCGAATACAACATCGTTGCTTTCATTGTATTGCTGCAACAATACACCCCAGACCGTCTGCACTAACGTATGGAGAGTAACATGCTGCTGTTCCGCAATCTGTTTCATTTGCTCGATTAGTACATCATCCAAATAACAGTTTAACGTTCTGGAATCCTGTCTTTCATGTTTCGGTTTGATTTTTTCTCCAGGCAATTTCGTTTGTCCTTCATAACCCTTCAGGTAATGAGTCCAATACGTTATTGCACCTTGATGATCTTGCTGTTCCAGCCATTCAATGAATTGACTATATGGGGTTAATAGAGTCACTTGAGGCTTTCTATTTTCCCGAATCGCAAAATAATTCTCAAATATCTCTTTGCTTACCAGAGACATACACCAGCCGTCCATCAAAATATGGTGAAAACTCCATATGACGCGGTATTCCTCATGGTTTGTTCGTAAAACAGACATACGTATTAGCGAATCTCGTTGTAAGTCAAATCCTCTTGCCTTGTCCTGCTCGATATACTCGTCAACATACGTTTTACGTTGCAGCTCACTTGTGCCAGCTACAACTTCATAGTTAAATTCAAATTTCTTCTCTTGATACACAATTTGAAGAGGGATGTCCACGAAATCACTGTAAAAATTAGTTCTTAATATCGCATGCCTTTGCATTAATTGATCCAAACTTTGCGCAAAAGAGGCAACATTCAAATCTCCATGCATATCAAACATGATTTGTACAAAGTAAGCGCCCGAAATTGGATTCCGTTCACTTTCGTACAACATTTCCTTCTGTAATGGTGTAAGTGGGTACACATTTTCAATTCGGCCGATGTGCCCAGTTTGCTCCACGATTTGATCCAATTGATCAATGGTTAATGACTTGCATGAAATATCACTTGGCGTCAGCTCGGTTTGTTCCTTCGTTACACAATGTTCAACGACTCTATTAAGACCTTCCTTATAGAGAAAAGCCAATTGCTCCATCGTTTCCCGGCGATATTGTTTTGAACTATAGTTAATGGACAGCGACAACCGCCCCTCTGTAACAATGCCATTGATATTCAGCACAAATGGTCTCTTGTTGTTTTCACTTACAGATGGCCCGCTGGAATAATGCGAGAATTTAATGCCATCTTGGCCCGAATCCTGATTCACCTGTCCCATATAGTTGAAACTAATTTCGGGATTTTTCTCTAACTTGAATCCTTCATTTCCATGTGACAAATACCTCGAAATCCCGTAACCAATGCCCTTGGTTGGGATCTGGCGCAGTCCTTCCTTGACGGTCTTAATCTTCCTTGATAAGTCAGCCCCGGACTCCATCGTAATCATAACGGGGTACATACTCGTAAACCATCCCACTGTACGCGTAATGTCCAGCTCTGGCAGGATGTCTTCTCTACCATGCCCCTCCAGATTTACGAGGATTTCTCCCATGCCTGTCCAATCATGAACAGCCATTCCTAATGCCGTTAGCAATATATCATTAATTTCCGTATGGTACGCATGATGTGTTTGCTTTAATAATTGCTCGGTTTCCGCTGCGGTCCAATGAATGGTGATCGTTTCACTATCTTTGCCAATCGTCTCATCACAATCCATATCTTTAGGCAGCGGGCTTAGCTGGGCCTGCTCCACTCGACTCCAGTATTGATTGTCTTGCTTCATCGCCGGGCTGTCTGCAAACGTCGACAATTGTTCTGCCCATTGTTTAAACGAGGTCGTTTTTTGAGGAAGCCGAATTTCTTCACCTCTCAAGAACTGATCTTGCCCTGTCTGAATATCTTCATATAAAATACGCCATGAAACCCCGTCTACCAACAAGTGATGGATGGCAATAAGCAGGTGATCCCCTTCAGCACATTGGAACAAACCAAGTTTGATCAAAGGTCCGTAAGACAGATCCATACCACTCTGAATTTCTTTTGCTTTATTTTCAATGAACGATGCATGATCTGCTACTGTTTTGAGGTCAACGATTTCAAGGCTGTATAATCCTTCTTCGTCTGCCCCTCGGTTCCACGCTTCATATCCGCCTTCAGGAGCTTGTCGATAAAGGATGCGGAGAGCATCATGCTGTTTCACGATCTTATCCATGATGCTGTGAATAAAGCGAACATCAAACCCTTTTTCACGAAAGAACATCATTTCCTGATTGTAATGATGTGCGTCCACCATATTTTGATCAAAGAACCAGCGCTGAACAGGTGTCAGCATCACTTGCCCCGTAACTTCCCCTTGGTCAGAAATAGTGCTCACAGATGTCACGTGTTCACTCAACTCCGCTACTGTCGGATAGGTGAAGAAATGCTTCATTTCCACTTTATACCCTGCTTGAAGCAGTCGTGAGGAAACTTGAATACATTTAATCGAATCGCCCCCGAGTTCAAAGAAATGATCTGATGTGCTAACCTTTTGAACACCAAGCACAGCTTCCCAGGCAGCGACGATTGCTTGTTCTACAGCGTTCTGCGGCGCCATATACTCGGTCCCTTTTTGCATATGTTCTTGTGGAGATGGCAATGCCTTACGGTCAACCTTCCCATTGGAAGTTAACGGTATATGCTCTAATTGAACAAAATAAGACGGGATCATATAATCCGGAATTTCATGAGATAATGCCATTCTGATTTTCTTCGCTGTCAGTGAGCTGTCGCCTTTCCAATACGCACACAACTGCTTCGAACCATCCTTATGCTCACGGGCAATAACGACTGCTTCCTGAATGGAGTCTATTTGCAAAAGCGCAGTTTCCACTTCGCCAAGCTCAATTCGGTAACCGCGAATTTTCACTTGATGATCGATTCGTCCCAGATATTCAATATTTCCATCCGGCAGCCATCTTGCGGCATCTCCTGTGCGATACATTTTCCCTTTTGTAATCGAGGGATGATCAACAAATTTCTCTGCGGTTAAATCAGGCCGGTTCAGATAACCTCTGGCAAGGCCCTCACCTGCTACAACTAATTCTCCCTGAACACCGATCGGTTGAATGCGCTGGTGTTTATCCAAAATATAGGTCTGCAACGTTGGGATTGGTTTTCCAATATTGCTCTTTCCAGCATGTATTTCAATGTCGGTTATTTCCTTATACGTTACATGAACCGTTGTTTCGGTTATTCCATACATATTAATTAACTGGATAAATGGATATTTCAGCTTCCATTCTTTCAATAACACGGGATTGAGGGCTTCTCCTCCAAAAATCACTTTTCTTAATTTCAGATCTGCTGCATGACCTGCCAGTTCTTCCTGAAGAAGATGATAGAAATACGTTGGCGTTTGATTCAATATCGTCACTTGCTCGTTTTTTAACAATTGTAGAAATTGTTCCGGACTTTTTGCCGTCATTTGAGGTACGATAACCAGTTTTCCGCCATAGAGCAATGCCCCGTACATTTCCCATACCGAAAAATCAAAACAAAAGGAATGGAATAATGTCCATGTATCTGATGCATTAAAATCAAACAAATTTTTACTATTGAACAACAATCGCACCACATTTTTATGTTCAATACATGTCCCTTTTGGTTTACCTGTCGTTCCTGAGGTATAAATTACATATGCCAGGCCTGTTGGTGTAGCAGTCATTCCCAAATTGGAATGATCTTCATGATAGGACTCAAGTAGATCCAGGCAAACGACCTCTCCTGCAAAAGAGATGCGTTCTTGCAAATGACTTTGCATTAATAATACATGTACACCCGAATCCTCAAGCATGTAGTTTATACGATCCTCCGGATATTCAGGATCAATCGGCACGTATGCGCCACCCGCTTTCAAAATCGCAAGGATTCCTACAACCATGTCTAGCGAACGATCAGCGATGATCCCGATTAACTGATCATTTTGAATGCCTTTAGCCTTCAACGTTCTTGCCAATTGGTTGGCTTTCTCGTTCAGCGTTTGATAGGTTAAATGTCGATCATCATATACAACCGCAACGTTTTCGGGAGTTCTTACTGCTTGTTCCTCAAACAGTCCATGAATCGTCTTGTCCATTGGGTATTCAGCCATAGAATCATTAAAATGTTCCAAAATTTGTGTTTTTTCCTGTGTTGTCGTCAAGTCAATGTCATGGATAGGGATAAGCGGATTGTTGACCACTTGCTCCAGCATTCGAATCAAATGCCCTTGAATGCGTTCTACGCTTGCGCGATCATAGACGTTAGCATTGTAATAGAACATGCATTTCATCGATTGGCCTGGTTTAATAATCAGGTTAAAGTCATAATTTGTTTGTTCATCTGCTTCTACATTCGTAATCCGAAGAGCTGTCTCTTCCTGATCCCCAAACTGTTCCATAATGCCCTGTACAGGATAATTTTCGAATATCAGGATATGATCAATCAAATTTTGCTTTTGCGATGTTTCCGCCTGAATCTCGTATAACGGATACGTGTCATGTGGATGCGAAGCCACAGCTTGTTCCTGATTCCGCTTCATAACCGCTGCAAATGTCTCGTTACCTTGAGTCTGAACGCGTACAGGAATGGTATTGATGAATAAACCAATGATTCGCTCAACTCCAACAATCGCCGCAGGTCTGCCCGACACCACGCTTCCGAATACAACATCCTCACTGCCGTTATATATCTGTAGCAATATTCCCCAGGCTGTCTGCATGAACGTGTTCAGCGTCACCTGATTCTGACTGGCCACTTGTGCGAGCTGTCCGGTTAATTCCTGACTAAGTGTACAAATCATATGCTCTGAATGATATTCATCACTCTTCGTAATTGAATGTTTTTTTGGCAAAGTGGTCTGCTCATCATAACCTTGCAGATAGTCACGCCAGTATTTCAGGGATTCTTCATGATCTTGGTTGTCCAGCCATTCAATATAGTGTTTGTATGGAATCGTACTCTTTGCCTCCAGTTTTCGTTGTTCCTGAATAGCAAAGTATCCATCAAACAACTCCTGGATTACAAGAGACAGGCACCAGCCATCCATCAAAATATGATGATAATTCCAAATGAAACGATAGGTTTGGTCATGCGTTTGCAAGATCGAAATACGCATTAACACATCCTGAGACAGGTCGAAACCTTTTATTTTATCTGCTCTTGTATATTCTGCCACGTATGCTTCACGATCTTTTTCATTCATCTCACGCAAATCTTCGTATGTTAGCCCATTCCGTTTATGACGGTATACCACTTGCAGAGGTCCATTATTCCATTTGCTATGAAAATTTGTTCTGAGAATCGAATTACGCTGCATCAACTGATCCAGACTCTTCGTAAATGCTTCCACGTCTAACGGACCATGAAGATCCAGCGTAGTTTGAAGGAAATACGCTTCCGATTTTGAATGAAGCAAATGATGAAAGAACATTCCATTTTGCATCGGTGACAAAGCATATATATCTTCGATTTCACCAATGTGTTCCGATTCTTGAACAAATCCTTCTAATTCTTCAATGGTAATTCCTTTTAACGTTAGATCACTTGGTGTACATTCCGGCTTCTCTTTTGTCACACAATGCATCACGATTTCTTGCAGATGATCTCTAAAATATGTTACCGCTCGCTCCATCGTTTCTTTTTGATATTGGGTGCGACTATACCGAAGGGACAACGTCAATTTGCCTTCCACAATTAAGGCATTCATATCGATAAGAACATTTCTTCTGTGATTGTCGCTTGCTGTTGCTCCGCCTGGATAGGGAGAGATCTGCATCCCGCTATTCTGAAGATCCTGATCAAATTGACCCAAATAGTTAAAGCTAATTTCAGGATTCAAGGTAAAGGGCGTTTCTTGCTGATCTGCACTTAAATATCGTAAAATACCATAACCAATCCCTTTTTTAGGGATTTGACGAATCATTTCTTTGTTTGTTTTGATGAAAAGAGACATATTTGAACTTGCTTCCATATCAAGTACAACCGGATACTGGCTCGTAAACCATCCGATCGTTCGTGTAATATCGAGATCCGGTGAAATTTGTTCTCTTCCATGTCCCTCCAGATTGACCAGCACTTTATCCATGCCCGTCCATTGGTGAATAGACATGCCTAATGCATGGAGCAGCAAATCGCTAATCTCCGTTTTATACGCACGATTCGCTTGTTTTAATAATTGTTCCGTTTCTGCCGCTGACCATTCCATCGTGATTTCTTCGCTGTCTTTTTCCAGTGCATGATCCGCTTTAAAATCTGTAGGTAACGGCTTATAGCTTGCTTGTTCAATTTCATTCCAATATGCAATCTCTTGCGTTATCGCATCACTGTTCGCATACAACTGAAGCTGTTCTGCCCATAATTGGAATGAAGCCGTTTTTTGCGGTAGTTGAATCGATTCTCCATCACTTAATTGTTCATATCCTCTGGATAGGTCTTCAATCAAAATTCGCCATGAAACCCCGTCGATGACGAGGTGATGAATAACGATGAGTAAATGATCTCCGTCTGCACATTGAAATACGCCCAGCTTCATCAAAGGTCCACGTTCCAACGTAAACGTGCTTTGCATTTCATTTGCCTTCTTCTCGATTTCTCGAGACGGATCTGCTAATGACTTGAAGTCCATCACTTCAAGTGTATATAAGGATTCCCTTGCCAACCCTTCATTCCACGCTTCATAACCCTGTTCTGTAAGACGATATACTGTACGAAGTGCATCATGATGCTCACTCAATTTATCGAATACACGGCGAAGTGTGACTTCATGAAAACCTTCTTTCCGGTACAACATCACTGACTGATTATAATGATGGGCATCTACCTTGTATTGCTCAAAAAACCAATGCTGGATTGGAGTCAGCATCACTTTTCCAGTGATGATTCCCTGTTCTGACAGGGTACTTATGGGTTGAACATAGGGAATCAAGCTTGCTATGGTTGGATTTTTAAACAAATGATCCATCTGCACCTGGTAACCTGCTTGATATAACCTCGAAGAAACTTGAATGGATTTAATCGAATCTCCTCCAAGCTCGAAGAAATTATCCAAAATCCCAATGTTCTCTACCCCAAGTACCTCTTCCCAGATCGATACTAGTTGTTGTTCCACCATCGTTCGGGGTGCTTCGTACTCCATGCCCTTCAACATATGTTCTTGGGGAGCAGGCAGCACTTTGCGATCGACTTTCCCGTTAGACGTGAGCGGCATCTGATCCAGCTGTACAAAATAGGACGGAATCATGTAGTTTGGCACTTGCTGGGACAGCGCCTCCCGCAGTTCCCCGATGGTGATTACGTCCTTCCCTACCAGGTAAGCACATAATTGTTTGGTTCCTGTTTCATCTTCTCTGGCTATGACGATGGCCTCTTTTATCTGGGTACTATTTAGAAGAGCCGTCTCCACTTCACCAAGTTCAATCCGGTGTCCACGAATTTTCTCTTGATGATCTACCCTTCCTATATACTCTATGTTCCCATCGGGCAGCCATCTTGCGAAGTCACCTGTCTTGTACATTTTTGCTCCCGAAACAAATGGATCATCCACGAATTTCTCCGCCGTCAGATCTGGACGGTTCAAGTAACCTCTGGATAACCCTGCTCCGGCTACACATAATTCTCCCTGAACTCCAATAGGCTGCAATTCATTCCGTTCTCCTAAAATGTAGACTCTATTGTTCGCAATAGGCTTCCCGATTGAGATATTTTGACCTGACGACTTGATCGACAGAACTGTGGATACAACACTATTTTCAGTTGGACCGTATTCATTACACACTTCGATGCGTGGATTGATGCGCTGCAATTTGTGTATTAAGGCAGGAACAATCTTCTCTCCCGCAGCCACCACATTTTTCATGGATGCCCAATCTTCCGCGCTTACTTGTTCCAATAGGGTCATCAAGAAACTGGGTGGACTTTGGATGTGCGTGATTTGCTGTTTTTTGACCATCGTATTGATGGCTAGAGCATCTTTACACTGTTGCTGGTTTAACAAATACACTGTCGAGCCAGATATCATCGGACCAAAGAAATGAGTAATAAATGAATCAAAAACGAAAGGATTCAGCATTAATACCCGATCATCTCCGGTAAAATGATAAAAATCCGATTTCCATTGCAGGGAATTCACAATGCTGGCATGTTCAATCATTACGCCTTTGGGATGACCTGTTGTTCCAGACGTGTAGATCATATATGCCAAATCACTGGAGATCGCTCCATCGTCCAAATTTAAATGATCCTCATAATGATTTATTTCAGAATCCAGAATGACACATGTCCCTGCAAAATGTTCAGGCTTCTGTATATGACTTTGATGCAGCAACCAAGCCACTTTTGAATCCTCAAGGATATAGTGAATACGATCTGCCGGATATTCCGGATCGATTGGGACATATGCCCCGCCAGCTTTTAGAATACCGAATAAACCTATGATCATCTCAAGTGAGCGCTCTGCCATAATGCCAACGAACTGACCCGCCTGTACCCCCTTAGCTTGAAGCAATCGGGCCAATTGGTTGGATTTTTGATTTAACTCTCTGTACGTTAACTGTCTATTCTCAAATAAGACTGCCGGATGGTCCGGTGTTCGTTCCACCTGTTCTTCAAATAATTGATGCATCGTCTTGTTCTGTGGATACTCAACCCTTGTATCGTTAAAGTCATATAACAGCTTGTTTCGATAAAACTCTGATAACATATCAACTTGACTTAACTCCAGATCAGGTTGGTTTAGAACTACGGAAAACAATTGGTCAAGATGCTCTACAATTTGTACCATATAATCGCGATCATAACGATCATCATCATAAACTAATCTTAACTGAATGAAGTCGTTCTCGAGATCAAAGTGGAACATTGTCGCCGCTTTTACGTTATTTTCATCAAGGGCAGGATGAATTTCATTTAACGAAACCAAGGTATGAATTAGAGGTACATGGTTCGAATCATACTGAACATTTAAACGTTCAACCATTTTTCTGAAAGGGATTCGTTGATGCTGAACGGCTTCAGTTAAACTTGCCTTCACTTGATTAAATACGGATTTGAATGACATCACATGATTGATATTATTTTTTAAGATAAGAACCTTATTCGAGAGCGATAGATCATTGTTCTTTTCTTCCATCGTTGGTATACCAATAATCATCTTGGTTTCATTCGTGTATTTATATAACAGACACTGAACTCCCGTTAATAAGATCGTATAGATCGCCATAGGAGCATTTCGCGACATGGACTTGATTTTATGTGAAACATCGGCTGACAAAGACTTATATATATCATTCTGGTGCTGCGTATCGTCTGGGTGTTTGGAGGTTGTCTTGCAATAAGGCAAATGAACAAGATGATCATCATCTTCAAATCGGCTTGCCCAATACGATTCCTGTTTCTTGAAAATAGACATACGGCACCCCGATCACATTTATATTTTTAGTTATTTTAGAAATCTACTTCAATTAGATCCGCCAGCGTATCCCCATCTATTAATTCTTCAACCAATTGAATCTTGTTGATTTCAATATGAGGGTCTTTGGCAATGGTTGTTAATATGACCAACAGATTTTGTGACATCGCTTCAATCGTTGTTTTCTCAAATAAAATCGTACTGTATTCAAAGGCCACTTCTAACTTGTGTTGCAATTCGGTAACATACAACGTTAAATCGAATTTGGATACTCTCGTGTTTGGTGCATAAGGCTTACAGGTTACTCCATCCATCTGAATCTCTGAAGCATCTGTATTCTGCAATACAAACATGGTGTCAAACAACGGATTCCGCCGAGCATCTTTGGTTATATTCACTTTCTCGATCAATTCCTCAAACGGATAATCCTGATTCTCATATGCGTTCAACATATTTTCTTTCACTTCCAGCAGATACTGCGTAAAAGTTTTATCCCCCGCAGGATAATTTCGAATAGCCAGTGTATTCACAAACATCCCCATAACCGGCTCCAGCTCAGCATGTGTCCTTCCTGCAATCGGCGTGCCCACGATGATATCTTCTTGTCCGCTGTATTTAGATAATAGAATGGTATAGGCGGCTAATAGAATCATATATAACGTTGTTCCTGTCCGTGCTTCCATGTTCCTTAAGCCTGGAAAGATCTCTTCCTGCAAAACAATGTCCAATACATCTCCCGCATAGCATAGGGTTTCAGGTCTTTCGTAGTCTGTTGGCAGATCCAATAGCGGGATACTTTCACCAAACACAGTAAGCCAATACTTCTCCTGCTTTTTCATCCGCTCACTATGAAGTTGCATTTGCTGCCATTCAGCATAGTCCTTATATTGAATTCGAAGAGGAGACAGCTCCTCTCCCTTATAGAACTGGCTAAGTTCAGTCATCAGAAGATGCACGGATAGTCCGTCTGCAATGATATGGTGGAGATCTACCAGCAATACATGACGCTCCTGCTGAAGTTCAATAAGTCCCACCCTCATAAGAGGTGCTTGCCCGAGATCAAATGTGCGAACAAACTGTTCAATTCGATCTTCGATCTCTACTTCCGTTGACTCGATCAATTCAATTCCAAAGTTCACTTTAGGGTATACGATCTGTTTTGGTTCTCCGTGTATGACTTTGAATCCAGTCCGAAGCGATTCATGACGATGAATCAATTGTTGGAATGCTTCTTCCAATCTGGTCCGATCAAGCGATCCTTCCAACATAAACATACCTGACATGTTGTACATGAGTTCCTTGCCAGCTTTGATACTCATAATGTACATTCTCATTTGCGCCGAAGAAATAGGATAATATTCTTTTTCCTCCACTTGAGGAATGGAAACTGATACTTCCTGTTCCATTTGTTCAATAGATTGAGCCATCTGTTCAATGGTCTGCCATTCAAAGACGTTTCTTACCGATATGTGGATATTCAGCTTTTGATTGATTTTGGCGGCCAGCTTGGTCGCACGTAAAGAGTTGCCTCCTACATCAAAAAAACTGTCTTTTACACTGATTTTTTTCACGGCAAGCACATCCTGCCAAATAGGCAGCAACTGTTTTTCCACCCCAGTTCGGGGTTCTATATATTCACTTCCCGTTTGTATGTTTTCTTCTGGACTCGGAAGCGATTTGCGATCGATTTTCCCGTTCGATGTCAGAGGCATGTGATCCAATTGTATAAAGTAGGCTGGTACCATGTAATTCGGCAACACCTTAGAGAGGCTTTGTTTTAACTCTCCCACCGTCAGCGTGGAATCCGCTGTAAAGTATGCACATAACGATTTGTCCCCGTGATCATCCTCATGTGCAATGACGATAACTTCTTTCACACACTCTAGATCTAACAGCGTTGCTTCGACTTCTCCTACTTCGATCCGATATCCGCGAATCTTAATTTGGTGATCCATTCTTCCCAGATACTCGATATGGCCATCGGGAAGCCATCTCACCAAATCTCCCGTTTTGTACATTGTCGCTCCCTGGACAAACGGATCACGTACAAATTTTTCTGCTGTCAGCTCAGGTAAATTCAAGTATCCTCTACCAACCCCATCGCCAGAGATACATAATTCCCCTACGACGCCTACAGGCTGAACTTTGCCATGTTTGTTCAATACATACAGGAGATTATTTCCTAATGTTCGACCAATCGGTAGGTGAGCTCGTTGATTCGCTGTATCCAGGTGTTCTGGAAGTACACGGTATGTCGCAACATCCACACAACATTCTGTTGGACCGTACACATTAATTATGGCTGGCGGCGTGATATGATTGAGAGCAAATAATGATGTGATTTCATTTACACTTTGCTGAGAAAGAGCTTCACCGCCAATGAGCATATATTTTAGCGATATGCCTTGAACGTTTTTTGCCTTCGAAAGCAATTTCAGGTGCGCAGGTGTTCCGTCTGTCAAATCAATTTGGTGGTGCTGATAATAATTCATTAAATCTTGTCCATCCAGTACCGTGTCCTTATCTACAATAAACAAAGCATGTCCTGACAGCAGTGCGCCAAAAATCTGCTTCACAGATGCGTCGAAATAGTAAGGCGCAAGTAAAGCAACATGCAAACCGCTAAGCTGATCATCTATAACTTGACTGTACAACGCTTTAACCAAGTGATGAACCTGACGATGTTCGATCATTACACCTTTTGGCATGCCTGTTGTGCCTGAAGTATAGATCATATAAGCCAACTGCTCGGAATTCCCTTCCGTTTCCAGATTCGACAGATTAGCTGCATAGGTTTCTTCATCGTCCAAATCAATCATTTTTCCATTAAACGATACCAACTGCTTCAAATGCTCCTGCGTGACTAACAACGTTGCCCCCGAATCATGTAGGATGTACCGGATACGCTCTTCAGGAGAATCCGGATCAATCGGTACATACGCCCCGCCTGCTTTTAGAATGCCAAAGATGCCAACGATCATATCAATCGAACGATCTGTCAGAATACCTACAAATTGATCCTGCTGCACTCCCTCAGCTCTAAGCGTATATGCCAACTGATTCGCCCGTTCATTCAATTGACGATACGTCCATCGCTCATTTCCAAAACTAACAGCCAATTGATCAGGTGTCCGTTCCACCTGTGCTTCGAATAACTCCTGTATGGTCTGATCCCGGGAATATTCTATGTTGGTATCATTAAAGTCATATAAAAGAACGTCCTGCTCATGTTCAGACAGCATTTGAATATCGGACAAGGCAATATCAGGTTCGATCACAATGTCTCTGAGGATGTTGAACAGATGTGTTTTCATTCTGTCGATGGTATCCCGTTCAAACAGCTCCGTCTTGTAATTAAAGTGCATTTCCAGACACTCGTTATCATCCTCAACGATGAACATCAGATCATACAACGATACACCGACATTTAATTCTCTAACTTTAAAGCTGCAATCCTGTTCTTGCCGTTGATTCAACGCGGTATTTAAGAAGATATACATCGTATTAAAAAGTGCTGTCCAAGTGGTATCCCGATGTGTGTTTAATTTCTCTACAAGATTGTCAAAAAGATAGTCCTGATTATCCAATGCATCCAGGGATTGTTTTTTAATTTCTTCGAGATAGGATCGAAACGACTTATTCCCCACCGGCTGTGAGCGAATCGCTACCGTCTGGATAAAGACACCTATCATATTCTCGACATCCGGATGGTTTCTTCCTGATGTTGGCGTGCCTACAATCATATCTTCTTGTGCTGTGTATTGATGAAGCAGCACATTATACGCTGCCAATAACACCATAAACATCGTAGTTCCCGTTTGTTTCGCAAGCTTTTCCAGCGACTGCTTCAAATGCTGATCCAACACAAATGACAATCTAGAACCTGCCGAAGTCAGATGAGGTGTACGAACAAAATCAGTAGGCAGATTAAGGTTCGGGAGTTCTCCTTTGAATTGATCCAGCCAATATTTTTCTTGCTGCTTATAAGACTCCCCCGCCAGAAATTCTTTCTGCCAAGCTGTAAAGTCTTTGTATTCAACCTCAATGTCCGACATGCTTCTTCCGTCATACACATCGATCAGTTCATTCGCAAGAATGCCAACGGAATATCCGTCCGATATAATATGATGCATCTCGATGAGAATCTCTGCATGATCATCGTTTACACGAATGAATTCGGCACGTATTAATGGCGCTTTGGAGCAATCAAATGGTTTGGCAAACGCCTTAACATGTTGTTCGAATGAAGCAGAACTTTCCTGAGATCGTTTCACTTCAAAATCAATCGTTGGAGCAATACGCTGGTAAAGCTCTCCATCCATCAGATGGAAACTGGTGCGAAAAGCTTCGTGACGGTGCACGATTTGTTCCAATGACGAAATCAATTTAGCTTCATCGATATTTCCTGTGACCGTAATATGGCCGCACATGTTCTGAAACACACTATTCGGCTCAAATTGATCCAAAAAGTAGATCCGCTGTTGTGCAGATGATGTCTCATAGAATTCCTTGACGTCCAATGCCTTAATCGGAATGAATGTTTCCTCGTTTTCGCCTGTAATCAGACTGGCCAGCTGCTTCAGACGTTGGTTTTGGAAGAATTGAACGATTGAAATTTTGTGTTGAAACTGTTCATGTACCTTGGATAGCATTACTGTCGCCTTGAGCGAGTTACCTCCGAGATCAAAAAAGTGATCATGTCTCCCCACTTGATCGAGGGATAATACGTCCTCCCAGATCAAAGCCAGCTTTTTCTCCACGTCATTGACTGGAGACTCGAATATGGCTGCATGATTAACGTGAGGAAGACGCTCCGTAACAAACCGATTATATATTTCCTGTAATTGGTCCTGTTGCTCGGATGAGAACAACGTCAAAGACGAAATTTCAGCCTCTGGATGACTCACCATTTTTTGCAGCAAACCCTTAAATCCTTCAGACCACAATTTCATCATTTCAGGTCCAATAAGCTCGGTATTGTAATCAAAATCCAGGTACAATTCATGGCTAACATCCGTAATATTAAGAAATAAATCGTAAGAAATATGTTTGATCGGATACGACATGAATCCAGTCTTGATATTTTCAAATTGAAGATGATGAATCGTTCTGTCCATATTGAATAAAATCCGGGTATCCGGTGCAGTCATATGAGCAAGCTGTTCGGATACGAGGGCCAATGGAACATGCTGATGCTTCATGACAAGAGCCAGCGTTTCCTTGAGCTGAAGAACATGGTCTACAACGGATTGCTTCGTTAATAGGGCATGATGAACAGGTATAATGTTGACACAGTTGCCAATCAGCGCATTTTTTCGCATATGAGACTGACCCGCTGTAGGCACGCCGATGACAAGGTGAGACTGCCCTGTTAGTTGATGCAAATATAAATGAAACGCTGCAAACATCGTTACAAATAAACTGCTCTTATTATTGATGCTTAACGTTCGCAATGACTCTGTTAATTGATGATCTAGCTTAATAGAATATCTTTCACCGTCATATCCCTTGGGCACATCATCGGACGGTGCCGTTGGAAGTGTAATGTTGGGATAGGATAAGGAAAATTGTTCTTTCCAGAACTGAATCCCTTCGGTAAATGAGCCTTTTTCATGTTCAAGTCGTTGCCATCTTAAATACGCTCGGAATGGAGTGGCTTCAGGTAATTGAACCGAAACTCCTCGGACCAGAGCAGAATAGGTATGTTCCAACTCTTGAATGAATACAGCAATCGACCAGCCATCAACAACAATATGATGAAATGTCAGCACCATAAGGTATTGATCAGTTGCCTTTTTAAGCAAGGTAATTCTAAATAGAGGTTCCCCAGACTGTAAATCGAAGGCTTCATTTGCATCGGCAGATAACCAATTGGAAATTTCCCGTTCTTGATCCTCACCCGCATATGCTGAGAAATCCAACCATGTACATTGAAGTTCCATTTCGGATATGATTTGTTGTGTTTCACGATCGGCATGAATGACTGTTCTCAGGGCTTCATGACGCTGTGCGATTTGATTCACGGCCTGATCCAGTGTGGAAGGTTTTATTCCACCTGTCATTTTTAAAATAACACTCTGATTTAATGCAGCATTCGCATCTTCCCCATGTAATGAAGTTAAAAATAATTGTTTTTGCTCTAAAGAGAGCGGATATTCCGAAACAGGCGATTCACCAGGGATAAACCCCCACTCGCGTAGTTCATGGATCGTCTCTTTTACGATTCTGATTATCGTATCCATGTCACCCATGGAATGCACAGTTGATATAAAACAGTTACGGCCTTCCCAAATATATAAACCTTTATAAATTAAATGGTAGAAGAATAATTCCATATCTCCAAATGATATAAATCGAAATAAAGATCCATAGTTCACCATTTGCATCGGTACATTCGCTGTTTTGAAAAACGCATTTAATTCTTTTACAAGATAATCTGTTTTTTCATTTAATTCCTTATATAAAGTTTCTGCTTCAGATTGAAGATACTGTAATACCGTTAACATCACTCTCATCGTAAGAGGGTGTGTACAGAAGGTTCCACCCACAAACGTTTTCTTATCTGCGTCGGAAGGGTAAGAACTATCACCAAAGTTCCAGGTTCCACCATCTACCGGATTCATAAATTCAGCTTTACCCGCGACTATGCCAATAGGTAGCCCGCCACCGACCACTTTCCCATACGTAACCAAATCTGCTTGAACCCCAAACCAACCTTGTGCCCCACCCAGACCAATTCTGAATCCAGTGATGACCTCATCGAAAATAAGTGCAATGCCAAACTGTTTCGTGATCTCTCTAAGTTCCCGTAAGAATTGTGTTGGCTGCATATCAGGTCTTCGACTTTGCACCGGCTCTACAAGCACAGCAGCCAATTCATCACCCAGGTTCTGAATCATATCCAGGGATTGCGGATGGTTATAATTAAGAATAATCAAATCTTCCATAGCGCTATTTACAATACCAGGAGCCATGGGCAGCGCAGACGATAAAGCATCCCCAGGATTCGCTACACCCAACACGCCGTCATGTGTACCGTGGTAAGATCCTGAAAATAATACAACTTTGGAACGCCCTGTTGCTGCCCGCGCTAAACGAAGTGCAACCATGACAGCTTCTGTTCCTGAATTATAAAATGCGACACGCTCTACACCTGTCAACTCGGAAATTTTTGCTGCAACATCTCCTGCCAAATCTGACATAGGGCCCAATGGAGGCAATTGTTCCTGGAGGCTGTCTGCTATTACATTTTGAATAAAAGCTGGATTATGACCAAATAGATTTACACCAAATCCCATCGTCAGATCCAAATACTCGTTCCCATCCAGATCCCATAACTTAGATCCCTCTGCACGCGTTGAAATGATGGGATACACCATTTCCTTCCAATACGAGCGAAATCCGGATACATTGCGATTATTCGCATGAACCAAACGTGTTTGGCCTGTTTTTAATTTGGAGCCTTTGGTTCTTGCGGTATACTTTGTTACAAACTGTTCAACATACTGGTTCTGAAGCGGTGATAATCCGCTCTCTTCATGAATCTTCAACGATTGATACGGTATAAAAGGTTTAGCTTCCTTTGATTCCGAATTGGGTTGGATCTCTTTGGTTGGTTTGGTTTCATGATGTTTCATTTCCGGAAGCGGGGATTGAATTGTATTCACTTGCTCGCCTAACAGCACATTCAAACTTTTTAATTGGGACTCCATGAGCTGAATGGCAGACATCACAATTTGTTCCGACACATTCCCTGATGATTTTGCCGTGTTTATATTGTTCACAGATGCCAGATTTTGTTGTTCAGTACGCTCCTGATCGGTTTCATTCTTTATGTTCTCAGATACATCATGTTGTTTTATATTCTCTGACACATACTTAACTAAGGAATTAATATTTGTAAGGGTTTCAAAAAACATTTCCATCGGGATATCCAAACGGAACAGCTCTGAGATCTCCTTCTGAATTTGCACAAGAATGATGGAATCCAATCCCATCTGGAGAAAATGAGCTTGATGATCCAACTCTTCCAACTTCAAACCAGATGCACGACTGATACTTGTTTTAATCTTTAATTCAATATCGTTTGTATTCATCTCCATTTGAACCTCATTCCTCTCTGACCTATGTCCCGCTGGTATCGTGTGTTTGACTTCAATCCAACAGCGCTTCTGCTCAAATGGATATAGAGGCAATGGAATTTTCCGAATGACTTCATGATTATAAAACCTTTCCCAATCAATCACTGCCCCCAGTGTAAATAACTGACCGAGTTCATTTAAAGATTCTGCCTTTCCCCGAACATAGAGATGATCGCTAACAAGCGTTTTGTCTTTTTTGGCATAACCAAAATAAACATTTGGCAGTTTACCCTCTCCGCTTGCAATTCGTTTCAATTTTTCATGTAATTCTTGTGTACTCGTGACTACGATGGCAAGTCGATAATCCAGATTAGCCCTTCCCGTACTGGCTGTATAACAGATTTGTTGAATGGAAACATCCGTGTGATCGGTTAGATATTCATGATACGTTCTGACCAATTCATCCAGCGCCCGTTCCGTGGCAGCAGACAGAACAAATAGATTAGGCTCTTGGGACATTCTTTTATCTACGGTTGGGGAAGGAACATATTCTTCGAGAACCACATGCGCATTGGTACCACTGAAACCAAAAGAACTAACCCCGCATCGTAATGGACCCTCTTTTTCACCAAAAGCCATTAATTCCTGATTCACATAAAAAGGTGAAGCTTCAAACTTAAGCAGGGGATTAGGCTTGTCAAAGTGAACCAATGGTGGAATCTTTCTATGTTGAAACATAAGAATAGATTTAATTAATCCAGCGATCCCCGCCGCTTCAAAACCATGTCCAATGTTAGCTTTGGCAGATCCGATTGCACAAAATTGTTTCCGATCCGTATATTTCTCAAAAGCTTTACGCAAAGCATTGAACTCAACCGGATCACCTAATTTTGTTCCTGTTCCATGTGCTTCAATAAAGTTAAGCGTATCAGGAGAAATGCCGGCTTCTTTCCATGCCTGTTCGATCACATTGGTCTGTGACTCCGGGTTAGGTGCTGTGATTCCTACCGTCTTTCCATCCTGATTAATCGCACTTCCCTTAATCACACCATAGATATGATCCCCGTCCTTAATCGCTTGCTGCATTGGCTTCAACATGACCGACCCAACACCTTCGCCAAATCCCGTGCCGTCGGCATCTTCGCTAAACGTTCTCGTCAATGCATCTGGAGATTCCATATCCAGTCCGATACTTATCGGTAATAATGCCGTTCGAATGCCTCCTGCGATTGCCATTTCACAGTCTCCTGCGAGCAATCCTTTACATGCCATGTGAACAGCAACAAGTGAGGAGGAACAAGCGGTATCAATCGTTAAGGCCGGGCCTTTTAAATTCAAGAAATATGCAATTCTGCTCGCCAGTACAGATGGTAAATTTCCAATGATATAATTTTTGAGTTCTGCGGGGTAACTCGCCGTCACGAGCCGTTCGTAATCATACCCAACTTTGGAATACCCCACGTACACGCCCACATTTCTTCCATTGATTCCTTCCCCTGCATACCCAGCATCTTCAATCGTATGCCATGCCGTTTGCAAGAACATCCTTTGATTCGGGTCCATAAATTGTGCAGTTTTTGGAGTTATGCCAAAGAAAGAATAGTCGAATTGATCAATTTGATCCAAGTAACCACCCTTGATCCATTGAACTTCGCTCATTCCACTTCGCATGGATTGTATATAATCCGCTGCGTCTTTTATCCGACTTTCCGGGTAGTCCCGAATGTTATGCGTTCCATTTTCCAAAACACGCCAAAAATCGCTTGCATTTGATGCACCAGGGAGATTCAAAGACATACCGATAATAGCAATATCTTTGGATGGCGTATGATCCTCTTGAGTTTTGTTGACTTGCATGGTCTCGCTGTAGCCTCTAGCCAGATATGTTGCCAATTCAGTTATCGAGGGATAGGTAAAGAGGTCCGTAACAGCAAGCTCTTCTCCGTATTTTTGTTCTATACGTTCAGCGATTTGGGCCAGCTGTAATGAAGTTGCACCCATATCAAAATAGCTATCCTCAAGTTCAACCTTTTTCCCAACCACCACTTCAGAAAATAGTGAAATTAATTCACGTTCTATGACTCGAACCGAAACAGCAGCCTTTCCCTTTGCCTTGTCATTGTCATTCTTAATCCAGTCATGGATGAATGCAGATTCTGTTGAGAATTTGCCTGCTTCATACTGCTTGGCTAACTGATACCGCTGGATTTTCCCACTTGTTGTTTTGGGTAATTTTTTGATGGGCAGTACCTCTTTGACACTCCATCCCCCATGTTTATATAGATGTCTTTTGATTTCTTTAACAAGCGTCAAGAAGTGTTCGATCTTTTTTTTGTACACGACAAACACAATAATTTCTTCACTTTGACTATTCGAATCATACACACCACAAGCAGCAACTCTTCCGAGTTCAATATCATCTAATTGTATGGCGACACGTTCAATGTCATGGGGATATACATTTTTACCATTGATAAAGATAATGTCTTTTTCCCGCCCTGTTACAACCAGTTTTCCATTCATGATGAAACCCAGATCTCCTGTATTCACCCATCCGTCGTGCGTTAATAACTTCTCCGTTTCAAGTGAATTATTATAATAACCTTGGGTGACGTTATCCCCCTTGATTTGAATTTTTCCAATAACCAAATCGGGAACACTGTTCATTTCCTCATCGCAAATTCTAACATGGCAATAATCAATTGCTTCGCCAACGGCAACAAATGATGCTACATGTTCAGCATGTTTCTCGACTTCGATGACACGCTCCCCTAAGTTCAGATGATCCCGGTGAACGTACACCGCAGTAAATTCTTCTTCTACCTTGGGAAAGGAGACGGCAACAGAGGCCTCTGCTAATCCGTATACGGTAAACATGGCTGTTTTCTTTAAGTGATATGCTGACAATACATTTAGGAATTCATCACACACTTCGGGTAATATAGGTTCCGCCCCATTATAGATGACTCTGACAGATGACAGATCCCATCCCTCCGCTTTGTCTTCGCGAAAGAAATTCAGGAAGTATTTATAACCAAAGTTAGGAGAAGACAGTATGGTTGCTTTGTGTTCATTTACTTTTTTCATCCATAGAATCGGTTTGCGAATAAATAATTCCGTTGGGAGCAAGTACTGATGAATTCCTGCCACGAGGGGTACGAGATGAAATCCAATCAAACCCATATCATGGGTAAGGGGCATCCAGGAGAGAAAACTATCGTTTGAACTAATTTGTGTGCCATTAATAGCAGCACAAGTATTATAAATCAGGTTTCGATGGGTGAGCATAACGCCTTTGGGATCACCGGTTGATCCAGAAGAAAATTGAATAAATGCCAAGTCATCAGACTGAGGTTCAACTATATTATTAATAGATTCATAATGATATATGGTATCTTGGATCAGATCCGTTCTGACTTCTAATTGATGATGGAAATCAAGCATGTCATGTTCCAAAACAAATCTCTTCATTTTATCCAGCACCTTCTCAGATGCAATCATGAAAGGGTTATTTAGCAAATTCCAAATACGGCATACTTTCAAGTTTTGTTCTTCATCTTCACCAATACTTACAGGGATAGGGATCATTCCACCGAGTATACAAGCCCAGAATGCAACTAAAAACCGTTTATTTTCTTGAATCTGAAAAATAATCTCTTGTTTAGGTTTAATTCCGATGGCTTGTAGATAACCTAAATACCCTTGTGCCTCAGTAAATAATTGATGATAAGATATAAAAGTTTCACGTTTGTCCGCATCGATAAAACGAATACCGCGGTCCGTTATTTTACCTCTGTCGCGGATAATATCCACTAGTGTTTGAAACTGATTAGTATACATATCTCTCCTCCAAATGAATCATCTCTAACATGCTTATCTAATTATTTACACATATTTCAAGCAAAATTTTACCATAGAAATATATGTAAAATCAATCAGTTTATTGTTACTATATGGTAAAAAATAGAGATTGATTTGTGGGTTATTGACATATTTATTACCAAATATCTGAAGCTTCAACAAGTTCAGATGCATTAAAGGACAAAAAGACTACCTTATAAAAAGGCAGTCTGTTGCTGTAATATAGATCTTGCAAAAGAACAGATCGAGTACTAGATTGCATCAATCAACGCGGTTCCATCCAATGGAATATTTTTTGCTATAATAATGGAATGACATACCTGTAGAGCATCATTTATCTCTTCTTCACTAAGTTCATATTCATTGTTGTTTACTTGTTCCTTTGCCCGTTGTAATTGGTTAAATAATGGCTCAACCGTTTGGGTGTATGATATCGAATCAGGGTTATAATTCCGTGAAATGAGTGCGGTTACTATAAGTTCTGATAACAACTTTTTACGAATCGTTAACCGTTTATTTTTCCTTTCCTGTGTATTTGTAAGCATTAGTAAATCGGAAGGCTGACTTAGCGAGTACGGTATAATACGCTTCGTTATTTTACTCATAAGACTAACTAACACATGTTTAGAACCCAACTCTATAACTTCTGTAACCCCATTTGCAACCAGATAGAGCATAGACTCTGACCATCTTACAGGCATCGTCATTTGCATGGTTAAATAATCCACGACAGATCGATCAGGCTCATAGGGTGCTGCTGTAACATTTGAAATAATCGGGAATTTAGCATGGGCATATTGATATTGATCCAATTCAACTTTGAATTGTTCTGCTGCGGTTTGCATCATGGGAGAATGATAGGGACCACTTACATTGATATAAGAATGTTTCGTTCTCAGGGTTTCTGTCCTTTTAATAATTTCTTGTATAGAGTGCCGATGTCCCGAAATGACAAACTGCTGGTCCGCGTTCACACAAGCCACACAAGCAGGACGCTCGATCGTGGAAACTTGTTCACATATGTTTTGAAGTGTATCTAAATGAATACCTGAAATGGCGGCCATGGTACCTTTCTGATCCGGGTCTGCATTGTGCATGATGATACCTCGTTGTCTTACCAGTTTAATGGCGTCATGAAATGAGAGAACACCTGCGCATACCAGAGCCGAATATTCTCCCAAACTATGCCCAGCCAAATAAGCCGGTTCCATCCCTATTTCTTGCATATACACCTGATATGCTATGACACTAACAGTCAAAAGTGCAGGCTGAGCATTCATTGTCATTGTCAAATCAGCCATGCTACCTTCAAAACATAACTTTCTCAAATCGAAAGAAATGGCATCACTTGCTTCTTCAAATAACTTCTTAGCCACATCGAAGTTATTCCAAAAGTCTCTACCCATCCCAACCATCTGAGAACCTTGTCCAGGAAACAACAGAGCTACATTACTCATCCAGCATCCTCCATGTATCAACTTTATATTTCATGCACTTTGACAACCTAAAACCAATAAATTCCTTGTTTGCAAAATTTATAATAAACTTTTATTAGGAGTTATGCAATAACAAAGTCAAAAGGAGGGGCATCTATTTCTATTAACGGAAAAAAATTCGTGCTTCTTTTTTGGCTCCTTAATGCAAATAGACACCCCCATTGAGGAGATGCCTGTTCCATTCTGATCTGATCATTCAAGACTCACGATTCTCCTTACCTGGAATCCTAACTTGGCATACAGAATTTTCTTTATTCATGGTGATCAGCTGCTCCATTAAGTCTGATGCCGTTATAACTTCTTTCATCCGAACCCCCTCACCTTTCTACGGATTTACACCTACTGCGAACGGACGTGCCCCCACCGGAATAGTAGCAATCACCGTATTTGTTTCGCCATCGATCACAGAAATGGTATTGTCATCTTGATTGCTTATATAAACTCGATTAGTTAACGGATTGGCGCCCGCTCCGTTTGGATTATTCCCGACCGGAACAGTAGTAATCACGGTATTTGTTAATCCACTAATTACTGAAACATTATCCGTGTCTCGATTGGGTACGTAAATGGCATTTGTGGAGGTATTAACCGCTACTTCAGCTGGCGTAACGCCGACTGGAATGGTATCAATGACGGAATTCGTCAATCCATCAATAACGGAAACCGTATTACTGGTAAAATTCGATACATAAATACGGTTGGTGGCTGGATTGACACCTATACGGAATGGATTGACCTGAACGGGGATTGTAGCAATCACTGTATTGGTTACTCCATCGATTACAGAGACAGTATCAGAATTAAAATTAACTGCATAGATCCGATTGGTTAAGGAATTGACGCCTATACCCGTTAAAAAATTGAGTCCAGGAATAGTGATCGCATCAATCACCGTGTTGGTTAATCCATCAATAACGGTTACATCTTCAGTTGTATCCAATGAATTAAAATTTGCTGTATAAACGGCATTGGTTGCTATATTGACTCCTACGTCCCCTGACTCATTCCCAACCGGAATAGAAGCAATTACCGCGTTGGTTACACCATTAATGACGGAAATGGTATTACTGCTTCTGTTTGCGACATATATACGACTCGTTAATGGATTGACATCAATCCCTGCAGGATTCGTCCCCACAGGAATGGTAGCAATGACCGTATTCGTATCGCCATTAATGACGGAAACATCGTTACTATTAAAATTGGCTACATATATGCGGTTGACTGACGTATTATCCCCCTCTATATCAAGTTCGGAAGAAACTAATCGATGTGCAGCAACAAGCTGGCCGTTTTCATTTTTGCCCCACACGGAAATCTCTGTCTGCTCTATAGCTACACCTTCAACTGTAAAGACAAATTCAAATGCATCAAGATTGGCAAAATAAGTTCTTGTCACTACCTGATCCGGATCAATTGAAATCTGCTCGCTGACATATAAAGTCCTCGTAGAGGTCAGATTATACCCTTGTATCAAAACAACGGATCCATCCAGAGAATTCCTGTTATCAATTTTAACGGTAACTTGTTGTGTTGGCCGTACATCACTGACGGCATTATTCTCGATAGGTCCGGTTGATAGAATGGCCATTTCGATTCTCTCCTTCACTTAGATGTTATGGTTTGATTAGAACCCTTTTGTAAAAATATAAATTGATCTGTTTAAACCAAAAAAAGACCCTGCAATAATATATGCAGGGTCTATAATAAGGTTTGGGACAAAGGGTGTACGTATTAACTGTTTTCCAGATTGCCTCATTTCTTTATCAAGTGATCAATCCGTACTTCACAAAACTATGATACAATCCATCTTCCTCGACTGTTCCAGTAATATCATCTGCAATGGCTTTCAGTCCAGGCTTCGCATTACCCATGGCAATTCCGATGTTACAAAATTCCAACATCTCGGCATCATTCATGCCATCACCGATGGCAAATGTATCTTCTTGGGACATGCCCAGATGCTTCAGCAAATCGGCGATTGCAATGGCTTTGTGAATGCCAGGGATCATCAGTTCACCACTTCCTTCACCAAAGATCGGCACAGTGCACTGAATGACTTCGAATTTCCCTTCAAACTCTTGCTTGATCCGCTCAAACGGGATGGCTGAGCTCTCCAAGAAACATACTTTGTTCACGTCATCCTTGTACAGGTCGGCCTCTCCATACGTCAATCCGGCAATAAACGGGTGCGGTTTCAGCTCCTTCTTCTCTCTGGCTACAGGGTCATTCTCCACATCGCCATAGATACGGCGTTCCAGGTGAGGTTGAAGATTGCTACTCGCATACAATGCCGAATTGGATTCAAGGTAAAAGTCAATGCCGTTTTCATTGAAAAAATCGACCATATGTCGAACATCTTCTGCTGTTACCCTTTTGTGATATAACACGTCCTTGCCAAACTCCACATAACCCCCACCTGCACCAATCAGACCATCGAATCCGACATCCCAGATGGAATCATAAATTTCTGCTTTGGATCGGCCTGTACATAAATAGAGCAGATGTCCGTTCTCTCTGGCCTGTTTACAAGCCTTCTGTGCTGACAACGGAATACTTCCGTCATCATCTACCAGTGTGCCATCAATATCAATAAAAACAATTTTTCGCTTCGTTTCGTTCATCTGTCTAGCCCCCATCATGTATATTGTCTATGTCTAACCGAGCGAGTGCCGACAGGCATTTTCCTTTTACAAAATTACCTATTCCGTGGTGTTCGCTGATCGATCAACTTCTCCAAAAATTCGGCAAAAGAATCCGCGTATACTTCAGGTTCCCCATTAAAGTAATCCAAACGCATCACTTTATACTCTCCAAGGTGATCTGCCGTCCGCGTATCAAAATAGTAATATTCATCTTCGTCCGGTACAAACAGTTCCAGCTTCCCTTCCTTCTTCGCGTCTTCGTCGGCAAGTCGGTATCTATACAAAATATCAGTGTCCGCATACTCTCGGTGTTCTGGAGGCGATATGGTCAGAATTCCGGTTCCACTTAACATCGCTATACCATAATTCAGAAGCCACCAGCGATAGGACGGAGGTAACGGAAAGCCCAACTCCTGTTCAATTTCGGTAATCCAGCTCTCTTGAACTTGATGATTCGGGGACCAGCGTATAACCTCGGTATGCTCCAGTTTCTCAATCAGACTTGAATACATGGATAGATCCCCCCATTACCATCATAATGTCATTTTCCTTCAATAAATTCCAATGGTTACTTACATGCCAACTTGTCCATATGTACGGTTTGCCAGTCATCATCCTGCTCAGCAATAACCGTAAACCCTTGGCGTTTCCAAAAATCTACGGCTCCTGGCAAGAAGCGATGTGTATGCAAATACAGCGTCGTATAGTGCATATCCTTTACCACGCTCTCCAGTTCGTTCATCAACATCGAACCAATGCCAAACCTACGATACGCGGGATCTACATAACACTTTACTATTTCGGCAGCCGATCGAGCTGCATATCGACCTTCCACAGCTTCGATACGTCCATCATATGGTAATATCCCAATAGAACCGACGATGCCCGCATCCTCCATCATTGCAACAAGAAAGATCGAATCATCGGAGTCCAGATAATGTTCTCTGAACTGCTCGAAGTCTACAGGCAATTTCGTATGATCCATCATCGGAAACACTTCTCTGCGTACACGCATGGCAAAATCAATGGCATCATGAATCTGGTGTGACTGAACTGGTGTGACTGTCGGTATACTCTGAAGTTGTGTCAATAAAACCACATTCCTTATCCTCTGTATTTAGGAGTTACCTCTCGGCCCTGCCTTAAATCTTGTTCATGCCAAAGCGGCTCTCTTCATATCATCTTACCGAATTTATCCCTTCCTATCAATCTATCTACACTACTATCCAAATTGCAAGAGTGCCCGCGCAGTCTGATAGAGTTCGCATACGATAAGGCGTGTCGCAAATCATATTGGAGGGATAAACGCTCATGTGGTTATGGTTAGGTGTTTTTGCTTTCATTGTGCTAGTAATCGGGTTCGTGTATCGTTATCTGAACCAACTTGCCCAGAGGAAGTTTCACCCTCACGCTCCCAAGCAACTCTTCGTCAAATTCAAGGAAGGTACAACCGAGGATGAGATGCACACCCTTCACAAAAAAGGGAGATGTAAGGTCGCTGAGACCTATGAAGATTTAGGATGGTACCGTGTGGAATCCCGCAAAAAAATGCACCGGATGCTGAAACATTACAAAGATCATGAGCTTATTGAACATGCAGAGCCGAATTACCTCGTTGAGGCATCCTTCACTCCCAATGACCCTTTCTTTCCTTATCAGTATAACTTGTCCAAAATCAATGCACCCGCTGCATGGGATATTACTCAGAGTAACAGCTCTGTCAAAATCGCCATTATCGATACCGGTGTACAGCTGAATCATCCAGAATTGGCCTCCAAGCTCCTCCCCGGTTATGATTATGTTGATTATGATAACATTGCTGAGGACGGGAACGGCCACGGCACCCATGTAGCCGGGATCGCTGCCTCCGTTACCAACAATGGTGTGGGCATCGCAGGCGCTGCTCCACTCGCATCCATCGTTCCGCTCCGGGTACTGGATAACAACGGGCAAGGAACGATAGGTAATGTAGGTAACGGGCTTGTCTTTGCTGCCAACAACGGTGTACAGGTTGTTAACCTGAGCCTTGGTGGGCCGATGGGAAATGCTTTCCTACAAGCTGCCGTACAGTATGCTTGGGATCGAGGAGCTGTGATTATTGCTGCAGCCGGTAACGACAACACTTCATTCCCAATCGTACCCGCCTCGTATCCCAACGTGATTGCTGTCGCTTCAACCAATCCCTCCGATCTCAAATCCAATTTCTCCAACTATGGTTCCTGGGTGGATATGGCCGCACCGGGTGATACCATACTATCCACATACCTGGGAGGTTCCTATGCCTACCTTAGCGGTACGTCCATGGCTGCCCCTCATGTGGCAGGAGTAGCTGCACTTCTCGCTGCACAAGGGAAAACAAATGCTCAGATTCGTGATGGGCTGTGTTTCGCTTCTGATCCGCTATCAGGCTCCGGGATCTACTGGACATATGGTCGACTGAATGCTTATCAGAGCTTGCAGGTGCCATAATACACCCACCTACTATCGCTCATGATTGCACAAAGGATTATCCTTTGTATTTTTCACAAATAAAAAAACGAAGGGGCATCTGTAAGTAAGATGCTCCTTCGTTTGGTTAAAAAGTATTCGATGTTACACTTTTGCTGCCCAAAGCTCTATTTCAATTTTAATCTCTGGGAGACCTAACGCCGTAATATATCCAATCGTCATTGCAGGGTAATCCGTACTAAATAATTGTCCCCACTCGGCATATAAGAAATCCCAATCGATTTCCTCGGTTGCCCATACGTTCACTTTGATAATATGTTCAGCATCTAAGCGCTCAGATTCGAGCACTGTTTTAATATTATTAAATGTATTAGTGACTTGCTCATTCAGACTCTCTGGAAAGAGTCCATTATGATCTGCTCCAATTTGACCCGAAGTCACAAATAACTCTGCATTTCTCGGGATTCTTGTAATATGCGTGTACTGACCTACAGGAGCTGGCATATTTTCTGGATTTGTTCTAGTAATTTTGTCAATATTCATCTGGATTACCTCATCATTCTTAAGATTTTTCTGCGTTAATTCCTAGTTTTCTTCCGATTTTGGGCAGACTTCACCCTTGGAATAGATTCTAGAAAAAGACAGCAGTGGAGTATCCATATCCCGAAGATATAAACGCAAGTGATTTTTTCTTCATGAGTGGATGCTCCTCCCTTCTTAAGTGACAAGATTCTCTTCATTTCTTTATTATATCTGAAAGCCACATCATGGGTCAAATTCATCCCCTCATAAACAAAGAGCAATCCCATAATAACGAGACTGCTCTTTGTTTATTCTATAGCGTCGGACATCTTGTATCAGAAATATTGTGCGCCATTACTCGCAATGACATCTTTGTACCAGTGAAAACTCTTCTTTTTCACTCTGCGAAGTGTGCCCGTACCATCATTATTTCGGTCTACATAGATATAGCCATAACGTTTCTTCATCTCTCCGGTACCCGCACTGACCAGGTCAATCGGTCCCCAGCTTGTGTAACCTATGAGCTCTACACCGTCTTGAATCGCTTCAGCCATCTCGGCAAAATGACTATTCAAATATTCGATGCGATAGTCATCTTCTACGGAGTCATTGTCTAACAACACATCGGTTGCTCCAAGTCCATTTTCTACGATAAACAAAGGTTTGCCATAGCGGTCATGCAGTTGATTAAGCGTAATTCGAAGCCCCTTAGGATCAATGGTCCACCCCCACTCGGAAGCTTGCAGATAAGGGTTCTTCACCGAACCAAATACATTGCCTTCTGTCGAATCTTTCAAAATCTCAGGGTCTGTACTGGTGCACCGGCTTGCATAATAGCTAAAACCGATATAGTCGACTGTGTTCTGCATCAAGATATCTGCATCTTCCGGTTGCATGTCAATCCAAATGTCATTTTCTCTGAAAAATCTTTTCGTATAACCCGGATATGCTCCCTTCGATTGTACGTCGATGAAGAAGAACGATTCACGATCTTTCTCCATGGCTTTCCATACATCATCCGGATTAGAGCTGTATGGATACACCATTCCAGCAGCTAACATACATCCAATCTGTGCATCCGGAATGATCTCATGACAAGCCTTAACAGCAAGTGCACTCGCTACCAATTCATGATGTGCTGCCTGATACAGAACCTGATCTTTGTTTTCACCATCCTGAAGGACAATTCCCGCTCCAATATACGGAAGATGCAGCAACATGTTGATCTCGTTAAACGTCATCCAGTATTTCACTTTATTCTTATATCGATTGAATAGCGTCGTCGCATATTTCTCAAAGAAACCGATCATCTTGCGGTTCTTCCACCCGCCGTAAGTTTCGACCAGATGTACAGGTACATCGAAATGGCAGATCGTCACGACAGGTTCAATGTTGTATTTTAATAACTCATCAAAGACATCATCATAAAATTGCAAGCCTGCTTCGTTTGGCTCCGCTTCATCGCCATTAGGGAAAATCCGTGCCCAGGCTATGGAAAGCCTGAGGCACTTAAATCCCATTTCTGCAAATAACGCAATATCTTCCTTATATCGATGATAGAAGTCAATGGCTTCATGTGAAGGATAGAATTCCCCTGTTTTTGGTTCATATGAATCCAGGTTACCCAGAGCAATATTCCATCGATTAGCACCAATCGGAATCAGATCTACCGTTGTTAAACCTTTGCCACCTTCCAGATAAGCACCTTCCAATTGATTCGCTGCGGTTGCTCCTCCCCAGAGAAAATTCTCCGGGAAGGCTGTAAACTTTTCATTCATTGAGGAGTTCCTCCTTAACTATCCTTAGTTTGAATTAGCTTAATACCGTGATCAATTTATCTTTCTCATGAACGGATGCATCTTTTGTTCCTACAACGTCCAGATAATTTGAAGTATTAGTGACAATGATCGGTGTAACCGTCTCATATCCTGCATCCTTAATCGCTTGCAGATCAAACTCAACAATCAGGTCACCTGCGTTAACACGGTCTCCATCTTTCACATGGGTTGTAAAATGTTGACCTTTCAGCTTGACCGTATCCTGTCCAATATGGATCAGCATCTCTACACCATCATCGCTTACAAGACCAATGGCGTGTTTGGTACGATATACGGTTTGAACGACACCTGTGATTGGAGATACCACTCTACCACTGGTTGGACGAATTGCAATCCCTTTACCCATGTGCTCTCCTGCAAACGTTACGTCATTAATTTCGTTCAGTGCAACAACTTCACCAGCCATTGGGCTGACGATTTCGTATCTGCTGTTCGGATTTGGATCAAGTACTGGTGCAGGTTTAGCTACTTTTTCCACCGGATCTTTGAATCCAACCACATACGTCAATACGAAACCAAGAACGAATGCAATCAATGAAGCAACTATAGCCATGTAGAACGCGAAGTCTAATCCTGTTTCTTTATTAATAAAAGTTGGATAACCGAATACGCCAAGTCCGCCAATCATGTATATCTTCGAACCTGCATAACCGAGAATACCGCCTCCGATCCCCCCAGCAATACAACTCATAATAAATGGTTTTTTCAATGGAAGCGTAACACCATAAATCGCAGGCTCTGTTACTCCAAATATACCGGAGATAAATGCTGGTACACTGAGTGTTTTTATTTTCGTATTTTTTGTTTTGAGTAATACGGCAAGTACAGCACCAATTTGAGCAAAAGAAGCAGCAAATGACATTGCGATAACCGGATCAGCGCCTGACGTACTAAGATTCAATAATGCAACTGGAACCAGTCCCCAGTGAAGTCCGAATAATACAAACACTTGCCATAGTCCACCGATAATCAATCCTGTAACAATAGGACTTAATTCATAAATATTAGTAGCTCCCGCGCCAATCAATTGTCCTGCCCATGTGGAGATTGGACCAATGACCAAAAAAGTCGCTGGAACAATTACAAGCAAGGTGAAAAAGGGAACAAGGAATGTGCTTACCACTTTCGGAATAACGTTCTTGAAGAATCTTTCTAGTTTTACAGCAACAAATGTCGCTATAATGATTGGGATAACCGATGAAGCGTAGTCCATCAAGATAACCGGCATACCCAGGAACGTAATGTGGATAGGTGATTCAAACAATGTACCTGTAAACAAGGTGTACAGTGGATCTCCTGCCTTAAGACCGCCCAATGTCGGATAAACAAGAGATGCACCTATCGCCATACCCAGGAACGGTGAACCGCCAAACTTCTTGATCGCAGTGTAACCCAGGAAGATCGGGAAGAAGTAGAACAGACAGTCCCCCGTTGCTTTCAATAATTGATACGTTCCGGAATCCTGAGTTATCCAGCCAAAGGCTACAAACATCTCGTTAAAACCTTTGATCATACCTGTGGCAGCCAGCAAACCGAGTAGTGGTGTGAACACACCCGAGATCATGTCGATAAATCGGCTGAACAACCCTACTTTTTTGCCTGAGTTGTCCGTTTCCTCTTCCACTTGTCCTTCACTTGGGAAATTCCCTACTTTAACGACTGCTTTATATACATCTGGCACTTCGTTGCCGATAACAACTTGATATTGTCCACCACTTTGCATGACGGTAATAACACCTGGCAGATTTTTAAGTTCTTCCGTTTTGGCTACGCTTTCATCTTTTAGTTTAAACCGCAGTCTTGTTACGCAATGGAATACACTGTTTACGTTCTCGCGACCACCTACACGTGACAGAATGTCCTTAGCTAATTGATCGTAGTTGCTCATTGTAATTCTCCCTCTCTAAGTAGACTCCCCATGACTTTTGAAACAAATAAAACCTGAACCACTGAACATACACAACATACCGGATCGTCCGGAAATCAGTCGTGTTATTCAGCAATTCAGGTTTTGCCCTTAACGGTTGCAACCCTGTAAGGCTGTACACATTGGTATTTAGTTATTTAGATAACGAAAGTAAGTTACATTCCATACCCTCTGAACTGAGGGTGGTCGGCATTGCCTGATTGAACAGTTACAACCCGATTAATGTATGCGCTTACTTCTTGAACTCATCATAGTACATCTGAACTACGTTTGCAACACTTATTTTTATTAATTTCACAAATACATTGGAGTGACCGAAAATAAAAAAAAGAGACCACTTCGAAAACATCAAAGTGGTCTCTATAGAGCTAATGTTCAGATTAATAAAATTCGCACTAAAGCAGAATTAACCTATAACCGTAACCAATTTATCCTTTTCTTGCACTTCACGACTTGTTGTTGCAACCACGTCCAAATAATCAGCCGTATTCGTTACAATAATCGGTGTTACGGTCTCATAACCCGCCTCAATAATGGCCTGCAGATCAAATTCAACGATCAGATCGCCAACACTCACACGATCCCCATCTTTCACATGTGCAGTGAAATGTTGACCTTTGAGCTGTACTGTATCCTGACCGATATGGATCAGAATCTCTACACCTTGATCATCTACAAGTCCAATTGCATGTTTGGTACGATAAATCGTCTGTACCACACCATTAATCGGGGATACAACTCTCCCACTGGTTGGGCGAATAGCAATCCCTTTACCCATATGTTCACCAGCAAATGTAGCATCATTAATTTCTTGCAAAGGAACCACCTCACCCGTCATCGGGCTGGCAATTTCGTAGCGATTGTTTGGATTAGGCTCAAGTGCAGCCTTCTCTTCTTTTACTGGCTCTGGAGCCTGTTTGGCAGTCTCTGGATTAGCAGGATCTTTGAATCCTACAAAATAAACGAGAACAAAGCCTAGTACAAAAGCAATGATAGTGGCAATCATGGCCATCCAGAATTCATAGTTGATTCCCTCTGTGGGACTAATCAGCGCTGGAACACCAAAGATTCCTGAAGCAAATACAAACATTTTGGAGCCAGCGAAGCCAATAATACCACCAGCGGTTGCAGAAGCAATACAACTCATAATAAATGGTTTTTTCAATGGCAAAGTAAGACCATAAATAGCAGGCTCAGTTACACCAAAAATCCCGGACACAAAGGCAGGAACACCCAGTGATTTGAGTTTGGTATTTTTCGTTTTAAGCATAACGCCAAGAACGGCACCAATCTGAGCAAAGGAAGCAGCAAACATCATTGCCAGAATCGGATCTGCTTTCAGTGTGGACAGATTGAGCAACATAATTGGTACGATACCCCAGTGTAACCCGAAGATCACCAATACTTGCCACAATCCACCAACAACAATACCGGTTACCAACGGACTCAAGTCATAGATGCCCGATACCCCGGCACCAATCAGCTGACTTGCCCATGTCGCAATTGGACCAATCAAGAGGAATGTTACAGGGACAACAATCAGAATCGTAAAGAATGGCGTGAGGAACGTTCTCACAACAGAAGGAATGATCTTTTTGAAGAACGCTTCTACCTTTGCTCCAAAATAAGCAGCAATAATAATCGGAATGACGGATGAGGAATAACTCATCAAGATAACGGGAATACCCAGGAACGTGATATGAATCGGTGATTCAAACAATGTGCCTGCAAACAGCGTATAGAGCGGTTCCCCACCACTAAGACCGGATAAGGTCGGATATACAAGTGAGGCTCCGATGGCCATCCCGAGGAATGGAGATCCACCGAATTTTTTCATAGCTGTGTAACCCAGGAAGATTGGGAAGAAGTAGAACAGACAGTCACCTGCAGCATTCAACAATTGATATGTTCCTGAAGACGGGTCCAACCATTCGAGAGAAGTAAACATGGACAGGAAACCTTTGATCATCCCTGTTGCAGCTAGCAATCCGAGAATTGGTGTAAAGACACCTGAGATCAAGTCGATAAACCGACCCAAGAGACTCTCTTTTTTACCGGAAGATTCTGAATCATCACTTGAGACCGGTTCATCCGCATTCATATTACCCACCTGTAACAAGGCTTTATAAACATCAGACACTTCGTTACCCACAACTACCTGGTATTGCCCCCCGCTTTGCATTACCGTTATGATTCCAGGCAGATTTTTGAGTTCGTCTGTTTTGGCATTATTGTCATTTTTTAATTTGAAACGAAGTCTGGTCGCACAGTGCACCACGCTGTTAATGTTCTGTTTTCCACCAACGCCAGACAGAATGTCTTTGGCTAATTGCTCGTGTTTCATGAAGTCTTTTCTTCCTTTCTGGCTAGACACGGATTCAAAGCATATTGGAGAGAATAAAAAAACCTGAACATCTGAATGTATGGAACACCCGGTTAACGGTATGTTCAGTCATTCAAGCGTTCAGGTTTTGCCCTAGTGGTTGCAACCCTGCAAGCTGATCTATGGGATTATTCAGAAGTTGCATTCACAACTCTCTCAATATGAATCGTTAAGTACATCAATTCTTCGTCAGTTAGTTGATACGTGTAGTTGCTTTCAATGAATTTCTTGATTTTCTCCGAGCACTTGTGCGCTGCTGGATACTTTTTCTGAATCATCAGGAACAATTCATCATCGTTGTTGCTCTTGTAATGTTTTCCCTTCACCAAACGTTGGGCGAAAAACTTCAAATGTGTCACAAAGCGATAAAATGTCAGTGAGTTCTCATCAAAATCAATCTTGAAATGATACTTGATGATTGTCAAGATTTCCTGCATGACCTGGGTCATACTCTTGATGTTGGGCATTTCCTCGTTCAAAGCTGCATTGACAAAGTGAAGTGCCATAAAACCGGCTTCGTCCTCAGGCAAGATCACACCAAATTGATCACAGATCATATTGAGCGCTTCCATTCCGACTTCATATTCCTCTTTGTATAACTGCTTTGTCTCCCAGATTAACCCGTTGCGTATGGGCAGATTCTTGCGATACCGCTCAATGGCAAAGTGAATATGGTCTGTGAGATGTAAGTAAATGCTCTCATTTAATTTCTTGCCAAGTTTTAATTTGGCGTAAGCGATGATTTCCTCGGATACTTTCATGTATTCCAGAGGAATGCTTGAGATTAATGCCTTGAAGTTTTCCTGAATATCTTCATTCTGTAAAGTAAATATCTTGTCGATATGCTGCTCGGAAACCATATCACCCGCCCGCTTCTGATAAGCAATCCCCCGGCCAATGATAATAACTTCCTGCTCGTCATTCATTGCAACTACAGCATTATTGTTCAGCACCTTCTCGATTTTCACTTTATCACTCCAATATACAGAAAAAGACAAACCAATCCCTTTTCTCAAGGTATACGGCTTTGCCTGATTCAACAGTTACAACCCGATATGTTGTACGCGCTTCCCTCATAATATTACAAATTTCTACACAGTGCAACAAAAAGTTAATATCGAATTAGCATGACTCCTGATCTAGGTAAATATACTCACAGGAGTGAGCAAATCAAGAATTATTTTACAGGGATTCACGGTTTATTGTTTTTGTTGTCTTTCTCCAGCTCTGCTTCAATTTTCCGATTAATCATATCCATTTCTTCTGAATCCAAACGATCGACATCTTTAAATTGCTTATCCATCTCGTACTCTTTCGCCTCACCTTTGTTCATTAGCCCCAGATGATTCTTGATGTCTCGGATATCTTCACGCATATGCATCGTCTGACGGTAATGATCTATCACAAGTGCGAAAACAATGCCCCCAGCCAAAATAGGACCGAATGGGATCAGATAACATAAAACAAGTCCTATGAGCAAAAATATAACAAAGTACATGATGTAGTGCCCCTCTCATATAAAGTATCTACTTTGCTAAGTTAGACGTTTCTCAGATTACAAATTAAAGCGTTCCTGGATTAACTGTGCCACTTCATCCGGACTCTTGTGTGTGTTATCAATCCTTATGTAGTGCTCATGCTTGATTTCTCCCGGTTCCGAATTCAATCGATAATGCTTCATCGTATCTAGCAAATCTCGCTCAGACCACGCAATGTCACGCTTTGTTGGTTTATGTAACAGACGATGCGGACTTTTATTGCGCTCTAGTCTTTCCGATGCATCGGCCTCCAGTTCCACATAACAGACCTGACCTCCATTAGATGTAAACAACTCACTGATCTTACGGATGTATTCACCATCTGACTCCGCGTCCAAAGCCCACACAAATGTAAAAATCAGACCCGGCAAATCACTCTTTGCCACTTCTTCAAAAATCTCCTGCCGGAACAGACTCACCAGTCTTTTGCCTTGTGGTGTACCATAGCTGAAATAAGGAGACACCAATTCAATGGTCATATGGTTATGAAACAATTTAAGCTTTGTTATCTTCTCCAGTTCTTGCCCAACCGTCATTTTGCCCACAGCCTGCGGACCAAAAATAATCACCAATTTCATTTGATCACTCCTGACAAAGTAGTGTTCATTCCATTAATTCAATTTTATGGACATTAAACTCTATAATACCTTCATTAGGGCAAATAAAAAAGAGGTTTCAAGTGATTCCCTCAAGGCGTGAGGGCTTGAAATCTCTTATCTTAAATTACATATGTTTATTTATACTTACCGTCCGATCAGTACCCATCCCCACTTCATCCGGCGCAAACCCATTGCGCAGATCCATGAGATCAGGAGCGCCACAATATAAGATAGTATGATGCCTACGCTGAAGTGCCGAGCCAGTTCATCTGTGAATTCACGCCTCCAGAAGAGCAATACGAGTGGATGCATTAAAAATACACCGAACGCAACTGTACCCAAGGAGTCCAGAATACGCGTAGCTTTACGAACCTCGGTATGTTTTCCTGTGCCGATTCGTTCACTAAAGATCAGTAGGAGCAGGCAGGCTGACAAGGTAAACAGATTACGGAACAGGAACAGCACAGTATAGGTTATAACCGGGTATGCAGCAAAAGCGGTTTTGATATAAGCATTACCATATATAAAAATGGCACCTCCACCTATCAACGCAGCTATGAGCACATAACGGTGAGTATACAGTTTGTTCAATGCCCACTCAAAGTTCAACCCAACCCATGCGCCAAATCCAATCACGATCAGATAACTGGGTAACAAACTTCCTGTCCGTTCGAAGTGAAACTGCAAATGTAGTGCATAGAAGATCGCTTGGCCCGCAATAAAGAATAATGGCAAATAACGATTAAACAAACGATGGCGTGTAAGGGACAGAAGCCATGGAAAAACAATATAGAATTGAAGAATAATCAGAAAAAAGTACAAGTGCGTATGAGCAGTTCCCATCACTAATTGTTTAGCAAATTGAACACTATGGGTCAAAGGTTCTTTGCCCGCAAGCAACTGTTTAATGGCAAAATAGATAAGGGACCACACCACATAGGGTACAAATACATTAAATAAACGCTTCTTATAAAAAGCGAGCATCCAACCCTTCTCATTCACCTTGGAGCTGTAGTTGTAGAACAAGACCAGGGAGGACAGGAACAGAAACGCTGGAACGGCAAATTGCAAAAACGTGTTCCAGAAATAATACACATCATGATCTAATGTATGCTTGGGGTAATGCGCAACTGCTGTTGAAGTTGCATGAATAGCTACCACTGCCATGATGGCAAAAGCACGATAGAGATCCAGATACTCAATTCGCCGGGGCCGATTAACCGGTTGATTCATAAAGATAACCTCACTTGTGCCTGATATGGGATGATAGTTTCCGGCCGCAATCCAGATTCTATGCTTCATTTTAATCAGCACACGAGGGTAATACAATCATAATCCATATTATTTTCGTTTTATTTCATCATTATTCTGCATTATTCGACATTCTCTATCCAGAATCGTTCAACAACGTTGCCATTGGACTCCACATAGTCTTCATCCCGAATGCCACCATTTCGAAGGATAACCCTTCTGGAAGGCTCATTAACCGCATCACATACGATCAATACTTTGGTGATTCCAAGCTCTCTCGTTTTCTCCAAAGAAAGCCTGAGAATTTCGGAACCATAGCCATTGTGCCGCTCTCCTGGACGAATACCATATCCAATATGTCCTCCACTGTTGAACAATTTATCGTTAAGCTCATGCCTTATATTCACAGCACCCACGATTTGTTGACTCTCCGTGACCAGCCAATATGTACTGTCTTTGACCCAGCCCTCCGGGATGTCGATCCCTTGTTCATTGCGTTGCAAAAATGCCAACATCTCATCGAACGCATAAGGATCTTTGGAAATGACCCAAGGTACCATCAATTCTCCACTTCTGACCCAGTCTTCATAAAATGCCAAATACGCTTCCTTATATGCTCGTGATGGTTTAATTAATCTAACGTGTTCTTTCCCCATGATCATTACACCCTCCCAACAGATATTGATATTGCCACGTTCTCTCTTCCAAGACACGACGTTCTTGTTCTTCCATCAGAGAGTCATAAAAGATAGCTTTCACTGCATAGGTTGCGGCATGTACCGCATGGCCTTTGACATGGGCCGTTGCAGCTGCGTGTCCCGCCGCACGAGAGGCAGCAGAGGCAGCGACATGATCGGCTTCCCGTGCAGCAGCATGAGCTGCAAAAGCCGCCTTTCGTGCATCAACCATGGCAATCTCTCCACGGATCCAACCTCTTCCTGCATCAATGGCATCACGTGCGCGGAGATCCTCCGTCTTCTTCTCAAATATATACAAGACACGTGCCGCACACTCCGCAGCCCAACAGGCCAATGTGTGGTGATCCTGTTGCTTAGCAAAATCCTCTATTTCACTACGTAAAGGTGCATCTTTGAATGCAGGTTTTGCCATGGTCATGCTCCTTTCATTGTTCAAATACTACAAATTTACTCTCAACAAGTTCGAAAAAGGACCTGCGTGTGTGCAGATCCTCTTCAAGTGTACATCTTACCACTTATTCTATCATTATACGGACTCTGTCAATGTAGCCTCCTGAACATCCCGATCCTTTTTCGCATCCGTGTCTTTGTACGTAAATTGGTAACTTCCAGATCCAAGTGTGACTTCAACATCGTCTCCAATGTTTTGAATATCCTGAACTCCACTTATCTGATCCAACTGATCCAACGGTTTCCCTTGTTCCAGAACGATCTGTGCACCTGCTCCAGGAAGACGTACCGTCCCCCTCGTGTTGGTGGGAATATGCACCCGAATCTCCATTTCACCCTCCGCCAGCCGGTGCCAACTTGAAGCAACTTGACCATACATCGTCTCCAGACTCGCTTCCACCCAATCCAGTCCAGGTCCGGGTTGCGGCTCGATATGCACCATTCGGAATCCTGGCTGATGTTCATCGGACCGAATGCCGGCAACGTAACGATACAACCATTCTCCAATCGCTCCGTACGCATAGTGGTTAAATGAGTTCATATCAGCACTCCAGAGACTGCCATCCTCTTTGATCCCATCCCAATGTTCCCAGACGGTCGTTGCGCCTTGAGTCACCTGATATAGCCAGGACGGATAATCCTCTTGAAAAAGTAATGTATATGCCAGGTCGTGAAGACCTGCATCACTCAATACCGGATTTAGATAAGGTGTGCCTACGAAACCTGTAGTAAGATGATTGCCCGCCTCTTTCACGAGTTTCGCCAATTGATCAACAGCACGAGTTCGGGCAGTCACGTCCAGCAGGTCAAATTGAAGCGCAAGAACATGTGCTGTTTGCGTAGGAACAGCAATTTTCCCGGCTGGAGTCACGAATTCATTTCGAAACGCATGAACAATGTTTGTGTGCAACTCCTTGAAATATTCAGCATCATCTGTCTTTCCAAGGACCTCAGCCGCTTTTTGAGTTAACGAAACCGAATAGGCATAGAAGGCAGATGCCACATAATCTGTATCCGTTGCGCCAACATAACTATCAGGCTTGGAGTCCAGTCCCAGCCAATCGCCAAAGTGGAATCCCGTGTTCCACAGGTACGGATTGTCACCCTGCACCTGAATGTATTCAACCCACCGCTTCATACTCTCATATTGTTCGGCCAGTAATCTGGCATCTCCATACATCTCATAGATGGTCCAAGGACAGATGACTGCTGCATCCCCCCAAGCGGCGGAGGAATGACTGGTGTCTCCCCACCCTTCTGAGGTGGAACTTCTCAGATCCGGAACAAAGAATGGAATACCGCCATCTTCTCCCTGATCGGCTTGCAGATCCCGCAGCCATTTGGTAAAGAAGGAAGCCGTATTCGTCAGGTAGGAGGACGTTCGGACAAACATCTGTGCATCCCCGGTCCATCCGAGCCGTTCATCCCTCTGTGGACAGTCTGTCGGCACATCAAGGAAATTTCCTTTTTGCCCCCACAATATATTGTGATGCAGTTGGTTTACGAGCGGACTGGAGCATGAGAACTGACCTGTTTGCTCCATATTCGAGTGCAGCACTATTCCGGTGAATTCATCCAGACGAACGTGTTCCGGAAAGCCAACCAGCTTCACATAGCGGAACCCTTGGAACGTAAAATGTGGTTCAAATGATTCCACGCCATCCCCCTTGCACGTGTAGCGAATACACTGCTTGGCGGCGCGAAGATTATCGGTGTAAAAGTTGCCTTCATGATCCAATATCTCAGCATGGTGCAGCTCAACCGTCTGACCCGCCTCACCTTGAATGCTGAATCTCACCCATCCCACCATATTCTGCCCCATGTCTACTACACGATCTCCCTGTGGGGTTGTTAACAAAGCGATTGGCTGTAGCTGCTCGACTTGGGTAACGGGTACGTTCTCCTGAGCAACGATGATATCTTTCGGATGCTCCAGTACGTTCACGGGTGACCAATTCGTCTGAGATGAATCCGACCAATCGGACTCCATTCGTGCATCATACGTCTCCCCCATATAGATGTCCGACATACGAATGGCACTTGGAGCAGCCATCCAATCCCCGTTGGATAAAATACATTCCTCTGATCCATCTGCGTATTTCATATGCAGTTCCAGCAGCAATGCGGACGTTGAACCAAATATCTCCCGTTCTTTGTTCCAGCCAAGATATCCTCGGTACCAGCCATCTCCCAGATTAGCACCTAAAGTATTCTGTCCATCCTGAAGCAGGTGGGTAACATCATAGGTTTGATATTGTAATCGCTTACGATAAGAGGTCCAGCCAGGTGTAAAATAATCTTCTCCTACTCTTGTGTTGTTCATATGCAACTCGTATAATCCAAGTGCTGTTACATATATGCGGGCAGAAGTAATAGGTTGTTTCACATTAAACTGCTTGCGCATACGCGGGCATGACGTATCTCCATCATCTGATGGTTTAGCTGTGATCCATTCTGCTTGCCACTTGTTATGACTATCCATAAGTCCCATCTCGAAATAAGCCGATTCGGACCAGCCCGAATCACTTCCTGCATCATCCCATGCCTGAATCCGGTAATAGTATCGCGTTTGCCGGGAAGGCTGAAAATGGTTTAATTCCACATGTATGGATTGATCCGTGTTTATCTTGCCAGAATCCCATGCAATCTCATCAAAATCTTCTGACAGGGATAGCTGGATCTGGTATGCGGATTGCATGCAATTTCGACGATCAGACTGTAACTGCCAGCTTAATCTCGGTGATTTGACATCAAGGCCTATCGGATTAATTCTATACTCACAGCGAAGGTGACTAACGTTGAACATTAGCAGATCGTCCTTTCCATCTTGGCTTCCCATTCGGGGTTACGATATAATTATATCGATCCTGTTGTCCTAAATACCCGGTAATCAGGACTATTTCATCCGGTGATTCAGCCATCTGTGCGAGGAGGTTGCTTGTGAATTCATCTGTACAACTCATGAAAAGTGAATACTTTCTGCATAATCATTTGCAACTTTTTGTCAATCGTTGCTCTGAAGATTTTGTGCTTCCTTTTCACGCACATGATTTTATTGAATATAGCTACGTTGCCGAAGGAAAGGGCTTTCATCATATCGGTGAAGATGTCATTCCGGTGACAAAGGGGATGCTGTTTGTCATTCCTGTCGGCGTTCCTCATGTCTTTCGTCCTGTCAGCACCAACGTAACCGAGCATCCGTTAATTATATATAATTGCTTATTTAATGCTGAATTGATCCACACGCTGACAGCAATCATTCAGGAAAAAGAAATCATTCAACATCTGATGGATCTGGAACAAAATCAGGTTCCTTATATATCCGTTGTGGATCACAACGATCGGATTGAAGAACTAATGGTGAAGCTATATCGTGAATCCTCTGTTCAGGGGATCGGTTCGTCTACCATGTTATACACCTTGGTAAGCCAGTTGGTATTGATGACCTACAGACAACTTTATCAAAAGGATTATGATGAAGAGCATCACTCCACCGGTTTTGATTACATCCTTCACTATATCAAGGAACACGTAAGCAATCGTATTCGAATGTCTGATCTGGTACATGTATCGGGCTGGAGTGAAAAGCAAATTGGGCGAATGTTTCTGAGACATACCGGACAGACCTTTAGCGGCCACCTTCAACACCTCCGTATACAAAAAAGCTGCGAACTTCTAAAGAGTTCACAGCACAAAGTCAGCCTGATTGCAGAGCTGGTTGGATATCGGGATATGGATTCATTCTATGCTGCATTCAAAAAAATAACAGGCGAAACACCTCTCGCCTATCGCAAAAAATCCAGAGCATAGCACTCTGGACAATAAGATTTACTTTCAGACACCAACAACTTGTAACACTTCATCTATGTATGCCTTGGCCTCTTTCCATGAAGACATCAACGGAAAGTTGTATCGCTCACGCTCCTGTATATTCCACGGATGTGGAATACAGATGACCTTTTTGCCGTCTTCATGCGCGGGGATCAGGTTATGTGCTCCATCATCAATGAGCAGATCGAAACCGAGCAAGTTTTTTCTTTTGCATGTAATAAACTGTTCTGCGGTTATAAAAGGCATATGTTGCTGAAGCCAGTTCCACTTCTCAACGACTGTTCTTGGTTCTGCTGCCGTCACAACAATAACATCATAAGCATCGTTCAGCTTTCGCATCTCATCTACAACATATTCGTCGTATAACTCCAATTCCTCGAACAGACCCGGCCGACCATAAAATACATCATGCGTGCTCTCTGGATGACGCAAATGGGATGTATCCCAATGAATCATATCCTCGTAGCGCAACGGATGGGTCGGGAAGTTGAGGTTGTTGTGATATATAGCCCGCTTGACCAGATGACATATCGTGTCATCCATATCTACAGCAATAATAGGCTTCTTCATGGTTATCCCTCCCCCAATACGAACACAGTATACCATCCAGAATGTTATGTAGTCATCTTTTTTACCTTGAAATGCCAATAGCGTTGATGAGAATTCTACCTGATTATATTAAAAAGGCGCCCCGGCGCCGTAATACCAGCTACGCCCGGGGTGCCTTTATAGATTAATCTATTCCAAGTTCTCGCCATTTGAGGCAATGACTTTTTGGTACCAGCCAAAACTCTTTTTCTTATACCGATTCAATGTGCCTTGTCCGTTGTCATCCTGATCCACGTAGATCACGCCATAACGCTTGGACATTTCCGAAGTGGATGCACTGATGATATCAATCGCTCCCCAGTTGGTATATCCCATCAGGTCCACTCCGTCCATAACGGCTTCTTTCATTTGTGTGATATGTTTTCTCAGATAATCAATCCGGTAATCATCGTTGATGGAACCGTCTGCTTCAATCGTATCTTTCGCGCCAAGGCCATTCTCCACTACAAACAGTGGCAATTGATAACGGTCATACAGCTCTTTCAGTGCAACGCGCAGACCGATCGGATCAAGCTGCCAGCCCCACTCTGTACGCTCCAGATTCGGGTTCTTGATCGTACTGTACAGGTTACCTCCAGTTACTCCATATTCCTCCGGGTTCACTGCGGACACCAAGGATGTGTAATAACTGAACGAGATAAAGTCAACCGTGTGCTCACGCAGGATCTGCTCATCTCCTGGTTCCATGGCAATGGTAATCCCGTTCTCTGACCAGTACCGAGCCATAAACGTTGGATAACTACCACGAACTTGTACATCTGTATGCAGCAGGTTCAGCTGATTATCGATCTGAGCTTGCAGCACATCCTCTGGCTTCGATGTCGCCGGGTAGTGAATCATACGCGCAAGCATACATCCGATCTGGAAGTTCGGGTTAATCTGACGTGCTTTCTCTGTCACCAGGCTGCTGGCTACAAATTGATGATGAAGTGCCTGATAAGAAGCCTGCATCGTGTTCTCAACCCGGTCTTCAATAATACCGCCGCCTGTGAACGGTTCAATAATGGTTGTATTAATCTCATTAAACGTCAACCAGTATTTGACCTTGTCCTTGTATCGGTTCATCACGGTTTCCGCATATCTTACAAAATGTCCAATCACTTCGCGGCCAGCCCAGCCGTTATATTTCAGGACAAGTGCCATAGGCATCTCATAATGCGAGAGGGTTACAAGTGGTTCGATATCGTATTTCCGGAGTTCATCGAACACTTCGTCATAGAAGCGCAGTCCCTCTTCATTGGGCTCGGCATCATAACCATTTGGGAAAATACGCGGCCAGTTAATGGACAGACGGAATGTCTTGAAGCCCAGCTCGGCGAACAGCGCAATATCTTCTTTGAAACGGTGATAAAAATCAATCCCGTAGCGCTTCGGATAACCTTCTGCACTATGATGTGCCATTGCTTTCTCAACCGTTGCACTGGTAACATGCATCAGTTCTCTAAGGTTGGTGTAGTCCTTTTTCTCAAAATAAGGAACCATGTCGGCTGTCGACCATCCTTTGCCACCAGCATCGAATCCACCTTCAGCCTGGTTAGCGGCAATAGCGCCGCCCCATAGAAAACCTTCCGGGAACCCTTGTCGATTAATCATTCGAATCTCTCCTTCTTTTGTTGATATTGTTAGTCCTAAGACGGACAGTTTAAATCTCAGCTTTCAAGACGTCTTCACCCATCGTGATTTCGCCCAATTTCACAGGTAGAACCTGCTTGTAATCAGCCGTATTGGTAACAACCATAGCGGTTGTGATGTCGTATTCTTTTGCAATCTCGGCCAGTTCAAACGTGAGTAATTTGTCTCCAGCCTGTACACGTGCTCCTGTAGCAACATGTGCATCAAAATACTGTCCACGCAGCTTCACCGTGTTAATTCCAACATGAATCAGCAATTCCATTCCGTTATCACTGCGGACAACGATCGCATGTTTTGTTTTGAACACATTCATGATGGTACCTGTCACTGGAGATACCAATTCGCCCACCGTTGGAACAAATGCCACACCTTTACCCATCAATTCATCACCAAATGTTGGATCGTTGACTTCTTTGAGCGGGATGGATTTACCTGTCATGGGTGCAACAGCTACTGCATCACTCGTTGGTGTTGGATCACCCATGTCGTCTACATTTACGGTTGCAGCGTCATTGGAAGTTACTTTCGCTGGAGCTGTAGAAGCACCCGGTGAGAATTGAGCTAACGCCTCTGCGTCTCCCTCTTCTTCCTTGATACCAAATATCGTAGACATGATTGCACCCACGATAAAGGCCAAAATCATACCCCCAAAGGAATACCAGAAGGTCTGTCCGATCAGGGAAGGAAGTCCTGGGAGACCACCGTTACCCGCAAGTACATACGCTTTCGCGCCAAAAGCAAGGGCGAATCCGCCACCCACTGCACTACCAATCATGGCTGCAGCAAATGGTTTTTTGTATTTCATATTTACGCCGTACATAGCCGGCTCCGTTACACCCATGAGTGCGGTGAAGCTCGTTGACAATGCCACGGTTTTGAGTTTTTTATCTTTTGCCCGGAAGAATACGCCGAGTGTTGCACCAGCCTGACCCATATTGGAGATAAAGGTCAATGGCAAGAATTTATCGAAGCCCAGTGTAGCGATATTACTCAGGATGATCGGCACAAGTGCATAGTGCATTCCTGTCATAATAATGAGCGCCATCGCGCCGCCAAGAACAATACCTGCAATCAATCCGCCTTCATTCAGCAGCCAGTTGATGCCGCCAGACAATCCGCTACCTACAAATGTACCCAATGGACCGATCGCAATCAGCGTTACTGGAACCATAACAAGTAAGGTAATCAGCGGCACAAGCAGCAGCTTGAGTGCAGCAGGGATAACGCGGTCAACCCATTTCTCAACATAGGACATCAACCATACTGCAAGAAGAATCGGGATAACCGATGAAGCATAACTTACAGCTGTAACCGGGATTCCCAAAAATCCAACCGATTCACCGCTAGATAACAATGCTGTCATGTCTGGATACATCAGTGCCGTACCTAGTGCAATCGCAACAAACGGGTTACTGCCGAATTTACGAGCAGCGCTAACTGCAATCAGTAAAGGCAGGTAGTGGAATACGCCGTCACCGATGGCTGAAAGAATACGATACGTGTCCGTTCCGGCAGACATCCAACCTACGGACACAAATAGTGCAAGTAATCCTTTGAGCATACCTGCCGCAGTAATCGCTGGAAGCATCGGAGCAAAGACACCTGCGATTGTTTCAAAAATTTTCAGCACGACATTTTGTTTTTTATCCGACTTTGGCTCTTTGTTTTCTGTAGTTTGCTGGATTGCCGGATTTTCCTTCACCATGGCATCGAATACTTTTGCCACATCATTACCGATAATGACCTGGAATTGATCTCCGGAAATATTTGTTCCCATGACCTTATCCAGTTTCTTGAGTGAGCCGTTATCAACTTTCTCGTTGTCTTTCAGATCAAAGCGCAAACGTGTGACGCAGTGATAAACGGAGTTAATATTGTTTGTTCCCCCAACGGCTTTAATGATTTCCTGTGCCGTTTCCTGATGTTTCATGATGTTTTCCTCCTCATTTTTCCAATAAAAAATACCCGAACGAATCTAGCGCATATGGATGGCGCCATCTCATTCGGGTATTGCCTGATTGAACAGTAACAAGCCCATAGGATATCCAGTTGTGATTTGATTCTATTGCGTGAACTTTTCGTCCCGCTTGGTTTTCATCAAACGTTCCAGATGGAGCGTTAGATATAACTGCTCAGAGTGAGTCATGTCATACTGATAGTTCTTATGGATAAAAGTCTCGATCTTGCCAATACATTTAAATGTCTCCGGATAGTTTTTCCGAACCACTTCATATAAATACTCCTCAGCATCATCATGTGAAGAATGGGTAATGACACGCTGACAGAAATATTTCAAATGGGTGATGAAGCGGAAATAATTGACGCTATCTTCATCCAATTCGACGTTGAAGTGATATTTGATGATATTCATGATCTCCTGCAACAGCTGCATCAGATGGGTGACATCGTTCATGGAATCATTCACTTCCGCATTGATGAAATGCAAGGCAATATTACAGATTTCATCTTTGGGAAACTCAATATCCAGTCTTTCCTTCAGCAAGGTCAGTGCTTCTCTGGCCACATCATACTCCGCCTTATAGAAGTGCTGAACTTCCCAAGAAAGTGGATTACGAGTAATCATTCCTTTTTCCAAGCGTTGAACAGCAAAGTGAATGTGATCAGACAGCGAGACATAGATCCCGTCACTGATGGTTTTGTTCAATTGCGTTCGTGCCAGTGTCACAATATCATCTGTTGCCTGCAGAATCTCAATCGGCACTTCAGCTACGATGGATTTGAATTTCTCATAAATCGATGCATCCTGAAGACGAAATACCTTCTCAATCCGCTCTTCATCAATCTCATCGCCTGCTTTGAACTTAAATCCGATTCCCCGGCCGAGGATCAGTAGTTCCTGATTTTTGTCATCCACGGTACTGACAATATTGTTATTAAATATCTGTTTAATAATCATTATGGACCCACCTGGTTTTTTTTGAGGAATAAAAAAGGGCAAAACCAAAACAGAAATAATAAAATCATTTCCATAGTGGTTTTGCCCGCATTACCGGTAACAAGCCTCGGATATAATTTATCATAACCTGAAAACGGTGTCAACCCAAAAATAATACCGCTCTATTCCACTTTTTTAGATCATATGAAACATTTACCTTTTATGTTATGTTGAAATGCGATATACCCTTTGATATCTAATAATATGACCCAAACTAATCAGGAGGATTCACTTTGAAAAAAATCACTTCATTTACCGCCGTCATTGCTGCCATCTCGCTATTGTTATCAGCGCCGCCCACCTTGGCCGCAAAATCCAATGAACTCTCGTTAATAGAGAATTACATGTCCGCTGACCAGCTGGATCGGAAGACACAACAACTTTTGAGTGATGAACTAGTTAAACTCGTGGGGAAACAGAACATTCAATTCATCAAAATAGACACATCATTTGATCCGTGGGTCATTAACGGAACTATAGATGGAACTGGATTCGCAGATTTCACACAAAGATACGACCTTGATACAAATCATGTCGCGTCCACCCTTATCATGTATGATACCGCTGATCTCAATAAAGTCATGGATAATGCGCTGCGCCTGAAGCTTGATGCCTTCTTAAAAACATTTGAGGATGAAGATATCTTCATTAAAAGTGGTTTTTGGCGTTTCAAAGCTAATGATCAGGAACATGGACATTTACTCCAAAACTACTGGGTCATCTTTGGACCAAGTCAACAACTTTACATCGATGTGGACAAAGGTAATCAAATGTCGGCAATCCTGCAATATAAAATCGATGATTCCTATGCCTGGATGACAAACATAGCACGAAATTCACTCAAAACACTTGGAATACCCTCAGTAAAAGCTTTTGATTACACCTTATTTACCGTAGAAGGAAAAGATATGTTATGGAAGTATAGGGATAACGACAATCTAAATTACGTACATATCGGTAGCAAGACCGGAAAGGTATGGAAAGTCACCAACGAATTAGGTATCAACTGGAAAAATGATGCTGATTTCAAAAAGTCTTTTGCCAAGCCCAAGCTCAGCAAAAACAAAGCACTATCCATCGCTGTACCTACAGTCAGATCTATATTTGGTATTGAGCTAAAAGGTTATTCCGTTCGTATCCAAGAGAACGAGTACACCTTCACGAAAAAAGGAGCCACAACGCTTATCGGTAAAATCAATACAAAAGGCGCATTTTATTCGTTTGAAGCCATTCCTTCAAAAGGGGTAAGAAACTAACTTACATAATAAAAAAACAGGCGGCTTGAAGCTCCGATTTCCGGGCATCGAGCCGTCTTATGTTAATATAAACTCCTTAATCAATCAGCATTCATCTAAATTTGCATAAGAAATACTCCGCGTTATGACGACAGTCGATTTGAGCTTGTCATCATACAGCGGAGCCAGTATCATCAATCTATGCTTGACGTGCTTATAAGGAGCCCTTCTCTCGAAGGCCTTTCATCATTACTGGAAGGTCACATTAATCTGTACAATCTCCGAACGACTACTAGTACGAATTGGAGGTCCCCAGAATCCAAATCCTGAGGTTACGATGGAGTGCATAGAGCCCTTTTGCAGATAACCCCAATCGTTCTCATAAATGGCCTGTGTGATGAACTGAGCCGGTGCAATCTGACCACGATGAGTGTGACCAGATACGACCAGATCTACATTATTCTGCTCCGCAATATCCAGATCATACGGCTGATGATCCATCATAAGTACCGGTTGGGTCAAATCAGTGCCTTGCATTAAAGTAGCTACTTCTGCCCGATCCTTCTCTGTTCGGTCTTTCCGACCAATGAGGGTGATCTTGTCATTCAGCACGATCTTGTCATCGTACAGAACTTGCATGTTGCTCTTCTCCAGCGCAGCAATCAGATCTTCAATCGGACCATCGAACTTATCGTGATTTCCGAGTGAAGCATAGACGCCGTATGGGGCCTGAATATCACTGATAATATCGGCGATTCCGCTATTGAGGTACATATCCAGATTGTCATCAATAATATCTCCAGGATACAGCACCAGATCCGGCTTCAGTGCATTAATTTCCTCCACCATGCGTTTGGCATGTGCAGGGCCAGATAGAAGTCCGAAGTGCATATCGGCAGCCATGACAATGTTGAGCTTGTCTACACCTTCTACTTTTTTATCAATCTGGATATTATACGTTCTCACTACAGGGCTGTAAGCGTTGAAAATTCCGTAACCCAATGTGGACACTAACAGCACCAGCGTAACAACTCCCGCCCATTTCTGTGTGTGATGTCTTGGAATACGGGTTAATCTCAGCAACCACATTGTGAGGTGGACGACGGGCAGGATCAACAATAACAACGAGAAGATTGCCAGCCAGTAAGAACCGATGATACCGAGGAACGAAATGCTTCCAAATACCCGTGCCAAAATGAAGGAAACGGCAAGGAATACAAGCGCTATAATATAAAACCATCGAAATCTGGCGGACACAACTGGTTTCATCCAACTCCAACCGCTCCAGCCTATGTAGAACACTAATAAACCGTATACGACCAAAAACAATATACCTGCTAATACAAACATGCCCGGTCTAACCTCCACGTCAATAAGTTGTATTCTGAATTTTCATTAAGGACACAGGTCCGTCTGAACAAGTATAACGTAGTTGAAGGGTCAGATCATCTGTTTGCCAAACTCAGATTCGTACATTTTATTACAATTTGATGATATTCAAATTCGAACCATTAACGAGAAAAAGCATTCCCGCTACCGCCCTGAATAATTAAATTCAAGGACAACTGCAGAAATGCTATATTTTCGGAATTAAAATTACTCGTTTGTGTCCATCCACTGGAAGTGGAATGAACCTTCTTTGTCCACACGTTTGAATGTGTGAGCACCGAAGTAGTCACGTTGAGCTTGCAGCAAGTTTGCTGGCAAACGCTCTGTGCGGTAGCTGTCGTAGTAAGACAGTGCGCTGGAGAATCCAGGTACTGGAATACCTTGTTTTACAGCAGCCGCTATAACTTCACGCCATGCACCTTGATAAGATTCAACGATGTTTTGGAAGTAAGGATCCAAGAGCAGGTTTTTGAGTTCTGCATCTTTGTCATATGCTTCTTTAATGTTTTGCAAGAACTGCGAACGGATGATGCAACCACCACGGAAGATCATGGCAATGTTACCGTATTTCAGATCCCAGCCGTATTCATCGGAAGCTGCACGCATTTGTGCAAATCCTTGTGCATAGGATACGATTTTACTTGCAAACAATGCTTTACGCACGTTCTCGATGAACGCTTTTTTGTCGCCGGAGAACGCTTCAGTCGCTGGTCCATTCAGGATTTTGCTAGCTGCTACACGCTCGTCCTTCATCGCAGAGAGGAAACGGGAGAATACGGATTCCGTAATCATGGACAATGGAACGCCGAGATCCAGCGCACTTTGGCTTGTCCATTTACCTGTTCCTTTTTGTCCAGCCGCGTCCAGAATAACGTCAACCATTGGTTTGCCTGTTTCTGGATCGTATTTGGAGAAAATATCTGCCGTGATTTCGATCAGGTAGCTGTCCAGCTCCCCTTGATTCCACTCTGTGAAGATCTCATGCAACTCTTCAACGGAAACGTTCAATACGGATTTGAGCAAGTGATAAGCTTCACCAATCAACTGCATATCTCCGTACTCGATACCGTTATGCACCATTTTCACATAGTGTCCGGCACCGTCTGGTCCGATATATGTGCTGCAAGCGTCATCGCCAACTTTGGCAGAGATCGCTGTAAGGATCGGTTCTACCAACTGATAAGCACTTTCCTGACCGCCTGGCATGATTGCCGGGCCTTTCAGTGCGCCTTCTTCACCACCGGATACACCTGCTCCGATGAAGCGGAAACCTTTTTCTTCCAGTTCTTTACTGCGACGTTGTGTGTCAGGGAAGTAAGCATTACCTCCATCGATAATAATGTCGCCTTGATCCAGATGAGGAAGCAGTTGCTCGATTGTTGCATCTGTTGCTTTACCTGCTTGCACCATGATCAGAATTTTACGCGGAGACTCCAGGGATTCCACGAATTCTTCAATAGTGAACGCACCTGTCAGGTTTTTACCTTCTGCTTCTTTCAGAAGATCGTTCGTTTTCTCCGGGGAACGGTTAAATACCGATACCGAGAAACCTTTGCTTTCAATATTCAAAGCCAGGTTTTTACCCATTACTGCCAATCCAATAACACCAATCTGTTGTTTACTCATTATGTCCTCCCAATGCTCCATGATTTATATAGTTTTATTGTAAGTTGAAACGAATATATGTTCAGTGATTATTGTACTGTTTTTTTCCAGTCAGCTGCAAATTTGTCCATACCTTGATCTGTCAGTGGGTGTTTGGAGATTTGTTCAATGACGGAGAATGGAACAGTAGCAATATGTGCTCCAGCCATCGCTACACGTGTAACGTGATCCGGATGTCTTACAGAAGCCGCAATAATCTGTGCATCCAGGTTATGTGTACGGAACAATTCAGCAATTTTGGTAACCAATTGTACGCCATCCTCGGAGATATCATCAAGACGTCCCAGGAATGGGGATACATATGTTGCACCAGCACGAGCAGCCAGAAGTGCCTGGTTCACAGTGAAGATCAACGTTACGTTGGTTTTCACACCTTTTTTGGTCAAGTAACGGCAAGCTTCAAGTCCTGCAAGTGTCATTGGCAATTTGATCGTAATGTTTTTGTCGCTGTTGTTAATTTTGATCAATTCGTCTGCTTGCGCGATCATTTCTTCAGCAGTAAGGGCATCTGGTGTCACTTCCGCAGAAACGGACTCCACTTCAGGTACCAAACGCAAGATTTCTTCAATACGATCTTCGAATTTCACGCCTTCTTTGGCTACCAAAGATGGGTTTGTTGTTACGCCAGACAATACGCCGATTTTGTATGCTTTTTGGATATCTTCCACGTTAGCTGTATCGATAAAAAATTTCATGATTAAATTACCTCCAGATATATTTTTTATTTTGGTTTAGAGATTTGCATTAACCGCCAAGGGTATGCTATTTGTAACTACAGACTCCTGATCCGCCGGCTCATCAAACCACCAGTGGTGACCTTCTTCTTCAAGCATAACATCTGATTCAACCGGTCCATAGCTACCCGCAGGATACAGGTGAAGTGGCAACAGATTTTCCTGGAATGCATCCAGAATTGGCTGCACCCATGCCCATGACAATTCTACTTCATCCCAGTGGGCAAAGAAGGTTGGATCACCCAGCAAAGCATCACGAATCAGATTCTCGTAAGCTTCCGCAAGGTCACCTTTGTCCGGAGAAAGATCAATATGAACCGGTTTGAATTCACCTTTATTCTCAGGATCACTTGCATTCAGTTGCAATGTCATGCTCTGATCCGGACTCATCTCAATGACAAGCAGGTTTGGCTTGGAACCCTTGTTTTTCAGCACATTAGTCTGTCCTGAAGGTTCTTTGAATTCAATCACGATACGTGTTGATTTCTCCTTCATTCTTTTACCCGTGCGAATGTAAAACGGAACACCACGCCAGAAGAAATCATCAATTTGCAATTTGGCAGCAATGAATGTGTCATTCATCGTATTCTCTGCTACACCCGGTTCAGCAGTATACGCATTTACCGGTTTACCTTGAATGTTGCCTTCTGCATACTGTCCACGGATGATGTTTGCGCCCACAGTTTGTTTTTGTAACGGCTGGATCGATTCCATAATGTGTTTTTTCTTCAATCCAACTTTTTCGGAAGTACTGTTGTATGGAAGCTGGATCGCCATCATCATGAGCAATTGCAACATATGATTCTGGAACATGTCTCGCACTGCACCAACATGATCATAATAGGATGCACGTTCTTCGACACCTACAGTCTCATTCGCCGTAATTTGCACATTGGAGATGTAACGGTTGTTCCATAACGCCTTCATGATTGGGTTACTCTGATGCAACGTCTCCAGACGCTGTACCATCGGTTTGCCCAAATAGTGGTCAATCCGATAAATCTCTTCCTCCGTGAACGATTCGCTTAATTTGCGATTAAGGTCTCTCGCAGACTGTAGATCGTGACCAAATGGCTTCTCGATAACGAGACGTTTCCAACCCTCTGTGGAACCCAGTCCACTTTCTTGAATGTTCTCGGCAATCGGTTCGAAAAATTCCGGACCAACCGAGAGATAAAACAAGCGATTGGACGGAATGCCAAGCTCAGCTTCTCTTTGTTCAACTAATCCCAACAGCTTTATATAATCTTCCTTATGGCTTATATTCAATACACTGTAGCGGAAAGCTTTCACAAATGACTTCACAACTTCAGGATCAGCTTGGCGTCTGGAAAATTCATTTAATGATTTTTCCACTTGTGCCTGAAAGAATTCATCAGACCAATCTCTACGCCCCAGACCAATCAATGAGAAGGTTTCAGGAAGCTTCTGCTCAAGATATAAGTTATATAAGGCAGGATATATTTTTCTTTTGGCTAAATCGCCAGTTGCACCAAATAAAACAATGGTAGTTGGTTCCATCTTACCGTTCTCCTTCCAAGTAACTCTGGTTTCTTTGTTGTAGTTACACTATAATACGTTTTATAGCCATACAAGTAATTAATATATTTCACAGGAGCTATAGACCACATCTATGACTACAAATTACGAGCTATATAAAGTCTTTTATTGGGCCGCCAAAACGGGAAGTTTGACACAGGCTGCGAAAGCACTGTATATCACTCAACCCAGCGTCAGTCATGCCATTAAGCAATTGGAAGAGAGCTTTGGTCTTACCTTGTTTTATCGAAATTCCAAGGGTGTAGCGCTGACACAGGAAGGTGCCAGTCTATACTCCTATATTGAACAATCCCAGATTCTGATCTCACTTGCAGAAGAAAAAATGGCCGCACTGAAGAATCTCGACAATGGTGAATTGAGAATTGGTGGCAGTGACTCCCTGTTCAAGCATTACATGCTGGCGTATCTAGAGGAATTCCACACCTTGTACCCTAATATCAAGCTACATCTGAGTCATGGAACTACGCCGGAAGTCATCACCTTTCTGAAAGAAGGCAAGATTGATCTTGGTGTTGTTCGGATGCCCATTGTTGATCCACAGCTAGAAGTCAGGGAAAGTATTCAGTTGAAGGACTGTTTTGTAGCTGGGGAACGTTATGCTCAGTTGAAGGGTAAAATCATGACACTTGAGATGCTTCTGGAGCATCAACTGATCCTCTTCTCCCGGAACAGCCGTGTTCGGATGGCTATAACTGAGTTGTTTAACAGCTATAATTACACGTTAAAACCTGAGATTGAGGTTGGTAGTGTTGATCTGTTGATTGAGTTTGCGCGTCGAGGACTGGGTATTTCCTATGTCACACGTGAATTTATCTCCAAAGAGCTGGAGGAAGGCTCTCTCTTCGAAATTCAGCTTGATGTCCCGCTCCCCCCTTCCCATGTGGGGATTATGACCAAACGCAATATGCCGATCTCTCTGGCAGCCAACCGGTTTATGGATCTCATTTTCAAATCCTGAGTGGTCACAATGTCAAAAGGTACAACAAAGAGCCCCACCGTCCAGTTATGGATGATGAGGCTTTTTGGCCTGCATAAAAATTTGTGTTTATCTAACGATTAAACACTCACCAGATAGGACGCGTCCAATATAAGGGCAACCTTACCATTACCGAGGATCGTTGCTCCAGATAGATGGTTCATCGCTCCCAGATACGTACCAAGTGTCTTAATAACGACTTCCTGATTTCCTATAATCTCATCTACTGCGTAAGCTGCAATTTTATCAACGGAACGCACGATCACCAGTGGAATGGTCTTGGATTTGCGGTCTGTTCGTGGATAGTTGAGCCTGTCACACAGTCGGTGAAAAGGTACAATTCGTCCATGATTCAGGATCGCTTGTTGCCCCTGGATCATCTGAATATCTTCAGGTGAAATTCGAACAATCTCAGCAACATTATACATCGGCAAGATCAGCACACGACCCGATACTTTGACTAACAGACCTTTAATAATCGCCAGTGTGAGAGGTAGACGAATCGTAAACGTGGTACCCACACCAACCTCCGTATCAATATCAATGATGCCGTTGAGTCGCCCGATCTGACTACGCACGATGTCCATTCCAACACCGCGTCCTGATACTTCACTGACAGAAGAAGCCGTCGAGAAGCCAGGTTCAAATATGAGGTGGACAGCTTCCTGTGTTGTTAGGCGTGCAGCCTGTTCCTCACTAATGATGCCCTTGCCCAAGGCGGAAGCTTTAATCTTCTCACCATCGATACCTTTGCCATCATCCGAATAACGAATGACAACATGATTTTCTTCATGAAACGAAGTTAATGTAATACGTCCTTTGGACGGCTTACCGTTCTCCGCCCGAATCTCTGCACTTTCAATGCCATGATCTGCACTGTTGCGGATGAGATGGATCAGCGGGTCACTCAGTTCTTCAATAATCATCCGGTCAAGCTCAGTCTCTCCACCTTGAATAACCAGTTCCAGATCCTTACCCAGCTTCTGTGATAGGTCACGAACCAATCTCGGGAAGCGACTGAATAGTTGATCAATGGGTAACATCCGTGTCTTCATTACACCTTCTTGGAGTTCCTTGATTACCCTGCCCATATGATCGGATACACCACTAATACTCCGGATGAGTGTTGAAGACTCCTTACGCGCACCCGATCCACTCAGATCTGCAAGGGATGTCTGATCAATTAACAGTTCACCGACCAAATTCATCAAATGGTCCAGACGTTCAACACTCACACGAACTGTAGGTTGAGTAACTTTCACTTTCTCATCCGGCCCAGTTGTATTCACGGTAGGAAAGCTTTGTTTCGTTTGCTCTGTTTCAGAGATTAATTCAAGTGGTGCAGACGTCGCTACAACCTCATTGGATTCCAGCAGATATGGATCAATCTCCAGCATATGAATATCCGAGTCTGAAGACAGCTCTGCCTTAAGCTGCTGTTGGTCATTCGACGTTGCTACGATGATGATGAACTGACCATAATGATCATCTTCATTCTGCGCGCCCGGTTGACTCTCCATGAGCGAAGTAGCGACAACCGTACCACAGATGTCCTCAATGCGTTGTCGTAAAATATGATATCTGGCCGCTTTCATCATGCACTTCTGCTCCAGCACAACATGAATGGACAATAACTGCTTGCCTGACACAATAGCTACCTGTGCCATAATCGACTCTGCTGGTTGCAATTGAGGTGTTTTAAGTTGCCCGACTACTGTCGGGGTCTGAATTAAATCCTTTATTTCTCTTACTACTGCTCGAAAATCTGCATAGGCTTCCCCACGGATGTACTGATCACGAAGCACCTTCATGGCGTCCAAAGAGCGGAACAACGTATCAATTAGCTCCGAAGTCATCTCCGGTTTTTTCTCTCGGACCCATTCAAGAGCATACTCCACTTCATGCGTAAGGTCGCTTAATTCACGGAAATCCATAGTGGATGCCGATCCCTTGATGGTATGGGCTGCCCGAAACAGCGTCTGAACCAGTTCTACAGAAGGCGAAAGCTCCAATGCCAATAAAGACTGATCCATACGTTCCAGTTGATCATTCAGTTCTTCGATAAAGATGTCACGGTAGGCAGACAAATCCATCATTCGTATATACCTCCCTAACCGCCCAATATTTCGTCCAGTTTCAAAATGCCCACAAGCTTGTCTTCCTGTTGACCCACACCATGGAATAAACCTTCACGGTTACGACCATATCCGCCGGTTGGCGGATGTATTTCCGAATATGTGGTTACCTTGTTCACCCGATCCACGATCAAGCCAATATACTCTTCCTGATGTCGAACTACGATAATACGCGTTGCTCTGGTGTCCGGTTCATCCGGCATACCCAGCAGGTTCCGCAGACTCATCACACATACAACCTTGCCACGCAGATTAACTACCCCTTTGATCTCTGGGCGGCTGAATGGAATATCTGTGATGCTCAGCATTTTAATAATTTCGTGAATTTCTTCGATTCGAATGGCGCAAGTCTCTGCACCTACAGACAGTTCAATATATTGTTCCTTCTGAAGTGAAGACATCAATTCACCCTCAATTCAATTTTATTAATTTGTTTTGAAGGCAGCTGCCGAATTCGCCAGTTCTTCCGCAAGATGTGCCAAAGACTGGCATGTTGCCGCTGTCTCTTCAGACGCTGCAGCGGATTCCTCACTGGAAGCCGAGATGGATTCAACAGAGCTCATCACCTCTGCGGCTTGGGCTGCTTCCTCTTCACATGCAGCAGCAATTTCGTTTACTTTCTGTGAGGAGTTATTGACCATGTCAATGATCTGATCAAACGCCTGTCCAGTCACGGAAGACTGCTCAACACTGGCTGCTACGGCTTGCACACTTTGTCTCGTATTTTCCTGCATTGCTTTGATGATGGCTGTAATTTCTTTGGTCGCCTCGCCACTTCGTTCGGCAAGCTTCCGGACTTCATCTGCTACTACAGCGAATCCTCGTCCTTGTTCTCCGGCACGTGCCGCTTCAATTGCAGCATTCAGTGCGAGCAGATTGGTCTGCTCAGCGATATCGTCAATCACTTCAATGATGTCACCGATTTTACGAGAATCGTCTTCAAGTTTGGTCATTTTTGTATTAACAGCCTGCATACCTTCCAATGAAGTCTGTACAACAAGTCCACCTTCACGGGCAGTCTTCACCGTATCGTTGGACAGTTCAGCCGCTTCTTCCGCACTTGCAGCAACGGAGTTAATCGCAAGTGAAAGCTCCTTGAACAATTCGGAGATATTCCCCGCCTCACTGGATTGGCTCGTGCTGGTGCTCGCAATTTCCTGTGTGCTGGCTGAGATCTGTTCCGAAGAAGCAGCAACACTTTGGGAGTTCATCACGATATTGTTAATTAACTCTTTCAGATTATCGACCATCTGATTCAGTGCCGCGGCTAGTTGACCCACTTCATCTTTGCTGGAGATGTCTGACTTAAGGGTCAGATTTCCGTTGGCAACTTCCGTAGCTAGGCCCAACATGGCCATGAGTGGCTTCGAAATGGAGCGAGAGATGATATATCCAATGAGAATACTGAAAAGTACGGACAGAACCACAAGAATTATTGTTACTTTAAATGCTTGTGAATAGGCAGCCTGAGATTGTATATTCGCCTGTTCAGCCAAACTTTCATTAACGTCAATCAAATTGGTAAGGAGTTCTACAATCCTGTCTCCTTGTGGTTTAAGCTCAGATTTAAGGAAGGTATTAAAGGCACTTTGATCATCTGCGACAGCCAGATTAGTTGCTCGTTCAAACATTGTTAAATATCCTGGATATTCCGCATCAAAATTACGGAGTAACTCTATTTCTTCAGGGGTTGTTGCAAGCGGACGATAGATGGTCAGGCGATCATTCACACTCTGACGAATCGAAGCAATGTTTTCCGTGATCCGAGTTTTTTCAGCTTCAACGGTTTCGAAGTTCAAATCACGCACATTCACACGCATTCTTTGATAATCAATCTGAGCAGATGATAATTCTTTGACAGAGATTAGATTGTTGTTATACATCTCTTGCATTCGTTCATTCGTACTTCTCAATGTTACTACAGAGTAGACGCCAAGCGCCGCAAGGATTATCGACACAACTAAAAACGCTGAGATAATCTTTGTTGCTGTTTTCAAATTTCCAAACCACTTCATGTAATCTCCTCCTAGGCATCGTAGTGTCCAGTTATGTATATAACGCTTGGTAAACCCTTCTCTAGGTCGCGCTCCAGACAACTTACGATCTATTTCGACATAAATATATTAAAACTGAATAGGAGATTTTTATTTCTATAAATTTGCACTATTATGAATTTTTATTTCAGATATAAAGAATCTTCTTTTTAATATAATTTATACTTTTTACCTATTTAACGGTTATTTATACTTACACATACACGTATATTCAGCATTCTGCATTGACTTTCACATACATCTCCATACAAAAATTTCATGTGAGATGATCTTCTTATATTTATACAAGAATTTATATAGTTCTTACGCCTAACAAATATCATTGTCCACACAAAAAATTATGTATTTTTGCTGTACACACTCAACATTTCAAGACCTAAGTCTAATAAATGATTACTTATACTGAGTCCTTTTTCCCATAAAAAAAACCAAACCCGAATCAACAAAGTTTGGTTCTGAAGCGAAAAAATACACTTTAAATTAACATAAAACCCGTTTAAAACTAATTATTTATGTGTTATATAGCTGCTCCAGTTCAATTAAGCGGTCCTTAATCCTGTGCGGAATAATTCCAAACAGATTATCCCACGTCATGAACATCTCCGGTTTTAGTAAATATTCTTCGAACTCCATGGTAGGTACAAACGCTTTGGTCTGGAGATAACGCTCCACCTGAGCATCGATCTGTTCATTTGTTTCAAAATAATCTTGAAACAACTCATTCACAAGTAGCCCATCACATCCAGCTTCGGCACCTGCTGCACTATACAGGTTTGGCAATAACTCAAATACAACCGGAAGTGGTGAGAAAGCATGTTTGCCAGGCTGTGAGTACAGACATACATGATGTCCAACCACATTGACCCGTTCCTTCAATAATCCACGCAGCACCTTCCCATGAAAGCTGGCTTCACAGTCTACTACCTCTCCGTCATGACCCACATAAACCCATACATGCTCCATTTCATACAGATGTCCAATCTCATAATCCCACCAGATTGCATATTCAATTACATATTGTACTACCTCGGTCGGAAACTTAATGTCCCTTCTGAACGATGGTGAAGACCCCGATTGATGCAACACAGAAATGCCAACAAAATCAGGATAAAAGGGTTCGGCTCTGTCAAACATCAAAATAGGTGCATAACTCATTGCAGTTTCAAGCGTTTTCATTTCTGACATGTTCATTCATGAGTCCTCCGTTTTTGTTGGATGTTCATACTATACTAACAGAGAACGTAACCCACTGACTCAGGCATTTTGAATTTTTTTCTAATATAATACCAACCCCTCCATGGACTTCATACGATTATTACATCGACACATCAAAAAGCCTGCAACTGATATTCTCCAGTTACAGGCTGTGTACTTTGATAATAAATAAGGAATCTTGAATTAAGATTTCAGCTTATTGGATGGTGACACGGACGTCTTGGAAGGTGAAGTCGATTGATCAGAAACCTGCGTATCACACCCTATTGGAGGGCCCAGAATCGCATCATTTTTAATGGAAGCAACAGCTCTCGCATATGCCTCTTCATCCAAACAGTACGCGCGGTGAGCCACTTCCGGCGGTGTAGCTGCCAAGAAATCCGCTCCAAATACAATATCAGGCGTTGGTTGATCGAAGATAGTTAATACATATACATCATCTGTCTCAGCCACAAACCAGTGAAACCAGCCTTTCGGAAATACCACAACCTGACCTGGTTTCAGACGATATGTCAATCGTTCACGCGTAAACGGATTAAAGACTGACGCTGTAATTTCACCGGTGATGACCACAACCATCTCCGTGACATTGGTGTGCCAGTGTGGCTGCACAATGATTCCTTTGCTTAAGTACACGTTGAAGAACCCATTTGCAATGGTCGGCAGCTGTTCTCCAAACAACTGGGTTACATAGTTGCGTGAATCCCTCTGATAATTGACAACCGCATTGGAATCGGCTGCCAGCGGAACATTCGGGGCTTGTAAAATCGGATTCATCATACGATCATTTCTCCTCCTTGGGCATACATCTCATTGTTGTACTGTATGCCGGAGAATAGAAAGATAATACCGTTGACACATGTTATATATTGTTTTTAATCCTGAACTTTAAGGTTTCTTAGAATCTTGTATAAACAAACTAGACTTGACCAGGGAATCTGCCTCCGGCTGCAATGCCTTGGGGAGATATGTGATCTATCTGGTTCATCTCATCATCCGTAAGCGAAACCTGTAGCGCCCCTAAGTTCTCGTGAACTCTTTCCAGATTGCGAGTCCCCGGGATCGGAACGATATGTTCTCCCTTTCCAAGCAACCAAGCCAGAGCAAGTTGAGAGACCGTACACCCTTTTTGCTTAGCCATCTCTTGGATCAATCCAACAACCTCCAGATTTTTCTGAAAGTTCTCACCTTGGAAACGCGGATAGTGACGACGATAATCATCTTCCGGCAGATCGTCTATAGAACGGATCTGACCTGTCAGGAAGCCCCGCCCCAAAGGGCTGTATGGAACCAATCCAATGTTCAATTCATGCAGGACAGGCATAATCTCATCCTCAAGCTCTCGACTCCATAATGAATATTCGGTCTGCAATGCTGTAATCGGATGAACAGCATGTGCACGCCGAATGATCTCCACTGGCGCTTCGGACAAACCAATATATCGAATCTTCCCCTGTTGAACCAGATCGGCAAGTGTGCCTACGGTCTCTTCAATGGGTGTATTCGGATCAGGACGATGTTGATAATACAGATCGATATAATCCATTCCCAGGTTGTAGAGACTCGCATCTACTGATTTTTTGATGTAGGCCGGATCTCCCTTGGGGCCCTGCGTGTGTGTTATACCAAATTTGGTGGCAACGATTGCTTTGGATCTTCGACCTTGAAGCGCGCGTCCAAGCAGTTTTTCATTCCCACCAAATTGCTGTTTTTCATACGCTCCGTAAAGATCCGCCGTATCAAACATGGTGACTCCTGCATCCAGCGCACCCTGAATGGTATGTACAGATTCGTCATTATCCGGCATCATCATCACACCCAGGCCGAGCGCAGATATTCGTAATTTATCATTTCCCAGTGTTCTTGTTTTGAGCATGTGGCTCCCTCTTTTCATCTTGAAATAGAAACGTTAACTAGATACGTATGAACTTGAGTTCATTCTATTTCACTTCCGAGACCCCAACCACACTCTGTTTATGCTAGTAAAGAAATTACCAGTTTGATTAACTTTCTATATGGCAGCAGGAACGTAAATACAACAATGAATGCCTGATTGGCTGTTCAGATTATTCATGGAAAAGATATCGTAAGCATGCACAACGCCATCTGCCCGATCCGTCGTTTCAAGCAGGACACGATTGACTTGTTTGAGTTCAACTTGGTGCAGGTTCCAGATCGTTCGGAAGTCTATACTTTCTTCACTCAATTGTTTCACGATTCTGCTAAATTCGGGGTCACTCGGATACTTGTCATAATACGTACGGAATACGGCTACCGAGTGCCGCGCGAATTCCTCCCAGTTGTGCATACGCTCCCTGAGCGCTGTATCCAGAAATAAAATCCGCATCATTAAACGCTCATTCACATTCATCGACGAGAAGTTGAAGAGGTTCGTGTCTGCAGCTTCATTCCAGGCAAGTACCTCAGAACGTTCATTGGTAATAAATGAAGGATGAGTCAACTGGCCAATAATGCTCTGCCACCCTGGCTCCAGTTGCGAATACGAAGCAAGGAATTCATGTTCCGTATTAGGGTCCCATAAGTCAAACAGATGACTCTTCTCTTCCAGGGTTAAACGGAGCGCATTCGCTATACTCTGCATCACTTCTCGTGAAGCCGCCAACTCTCTACCCTGTTCGAGCCACGTGTAATACGTTGCACTGACACCAGCCAATACTGCCACTTCTTCCCGCCGTAGACCGGGTGTTCTTCGCTGTCCATGAGATCCTGACAATCCAACTTGTTCCGGTTGAATGCGGCTCCTCCGTGATTTCAAAAACTCACCCAGTTTTTTGTTGCGGCTCATACTTGTATCCATAGACATCGTTCCTTTTTATAAAAGTATTCAAGCCTATTCGACTCTATCCAAAATGGTAGTCTCTGAATGACTTTGATATAATTCATCTATTATTAGTTCTGCAGAATACTTAGTTTACAAGTAGCTTAGCATCGATTGATGCAGAACGAAAGGAGCATAACATGATCCCCAATGTTGGAGATGTGTACTGCGTGTACGTCGAAAAATTACAACAATATACAGCCTGCCAGGTAACTGGACTGAAAGAAACAGAGGGTAAAACTTCTGACACGCTTGCCTCCGTCCTTCAGTTGGATTGGACTGGTGATCAACTGCCTAATGAAATGCATCTTCATCAGATGAAACCATTGATCTGTAACTTCTATTTCTGGAATGATCGACTTGCCCATAGTTTCGTGAGTGCTAATGTTCCTTCACAGTATGTGCTTGCAGGCAATATTCCCCCTCTCTACACCGAGGAAACAAATACGTATGGCGGAGGCTGGCCGATCGGAGAAAGTCTCTATCTCCAGCGTGAATGGGAAGGTATCGATGCGATCCGAAGAGCGCAGTTCAAACAAGCTGCGGATGATGACGAAGATGTGATGATTGGCGATCGTGTAATGCGGCGCAGTACGAGTACACTCCGCGATTTCAGCCCTAGATCTTCTGAAGATGTAGCCGAACTCGCAAAGCTACCTTGTCTGACACATATTGAAATGGATGGATATACGGAATCAATCTTTCCATTTATAGAGGACAACCCGTTCATTAATGAACTTCATATCATACATCATGGTCAAACGATGCTCGATATCAGCAAGAGCCACCTGACCAGACTTATTGTGGATGTCAGCGGGTTGAAGGAATTAATTTTAAACACAAAGATGAAAAGTCTGAATTTCACAGGTGAGCTGTCTCCTGATCTGCGTATCGCAGCTTATGAAGAGGGTAAATGCATGACTCTCAATGTTCCATCGGGCCTGCCACAGGTTACGGGTATCTCGCGACTTGAAGGTCTGTATATCAGAGATATCACGGGGCTCAATCTGAAGCCACTTGTGCAGTATTATCCTGAGCTTTCAGAGTTGCGACTGTGGGGTAAACCCGGCAATGTATCCCATATAGAGTCGATTCAGCATTTGGCAAATATGCAAACCTTCACTACATATGACCTGTTCGGCTTCAATGGTGACGAATTCCCTGATCCAGAGCAACTTCCACAATTGGCTACGCTGTGGCTAACCAGCCTTCCTGCCGATGCAGCCAAATCAATCAAAACAAGATATAAAAAATCCGTTGCTGCCGGACTTGATATGGAAATCACCAAAGCACGCAAACCGGAATGGCTTGCGGAGAACCTGAACAATCCGTTTCGGGATTGGGATGGGCGGGACCACATCAAGGCAGCACACGCCAAAAAAGCAGCTCAATTGTACAAGCAGTGTTTGAAGGAAATACGTCAGTTAAGTCAAGATTTTAATAATCAGGAAGCTATGCACAAACAGCTCGTCTCCATGGTTGAGAACTACACACAGACCTTCAACAAGATGGATGCCAAGACCGGCTTTATTGAAACTGTTGAGCGGGAAGAGATTTATGTTGTTCTAACGGAGTTGCTGGATCAATTACAGCAGCATTTGGAACTGCGTCAAGATGATTTGATTAAGGTCAATCACGAGGATTTATATGAGGTATTTGATCGTTTGAGGGATTTCTAGTTTACCAATAGACCGTTGTTTACGGAAAATGGGTCCTGTTATGAAAATGGCAGGACCCTTTTTTGCATGAATAGAATTTCTTGCACTCTATTTTCAATAAGACGATGTGACTCGGGCAGAACCTTGGGTCGCTCGATCCTATGATAAGCCACACAAATTCAAGTAATTCAGGATCGATGCGGTATCATCAATGGAGGTGCGCAAGGCGATGTAACCGTCAGGACGAATCAATACAAGTTCTTTACTTGCGACATCGTAAACTCGATAGGCATTCCCTGCAGTGTCTATTATGCCTTCCGCCCCCTCCACCTTCGATGGAAGGATATAATGCAAATGGAGTGCATCGTTGGTGAAGTTCTTCAGAGAAGGATCGATGTAGTTTGCAAAAGCCAAAAGCGTCCAGTGTGGGCCGCGCAAGAGGTCAAAGACACTTCCTGCAAACCCGGTGCCTTGTAGTCCCGTAGCATTAGGAGCACGATCTCCAGGAAGTAAACGGGTAGCATTTGTTCGAGCAGACGGACGGGTAAGCGAACTTGAACGATAGGAAATGAGAAGCCCGCTCGTCAGATCGTCGGATATGGTGCTCAAGGATTGGGACAACCCTCCGCCTTCAGTCGCCGTTCTTATAACGCCTCCCATTTTCTTTGTGCTGTCTTTGAGCACGGCCTGTGCCACTGGGCGGCGCTCCTCATCGTAGGTATCGAGTAAGGCGGTGTCTGCTCCGCGTATGACAGCCGCCAGCTTCCAGCCGAGGTTGTATGCGTCCTGTATTCCCGTATTCATGCCTTGACCACCGGCCGGCGAATGAACATGAGCCGCATCACCGGCAAGGAAAACCCGGTTGTTTCGGTAACATTCAACCATACGAACGTTGACCCGGTAGATGGACAACCAAGAAGCATCCGTAAGCCGAACACGTCCGGACCCGGCACGACGGTCAAACATGGCTTGATACGCCTCTAGCGACGGCTGCTCTGGTTCATCGATGGCTGCCGGAATTGTAGCCTGCAGTTGCCAAATATCGGATTTTGGCAGCGGCGTCACCCCGATCATCCCCTCCGAAGAAGTCCAGATATGGATATGGTCACGATCTAACCCTTCCAATCGTACATCGCCAAGATACCATCGCTCATGATCATGTGTTTCCCCAACCAACGGTAAGTGTATAAATTTGCGTATATTGCTTTTGCCCCCGTCAGCGCCGACTACATAACGAGCACGAATTTGCTCTTCTCCTTGTGCTGTATTCAACGTTACCGATACACCATCCACATCCTGAACAAGCCCTACAGCTTCCATGCCCAACTCAACTTGACCGCCAAGCACTGCATATCGGTCGCGCAACGCTTTTTCCACATCAAATTGAGCAATCCAGACCGGATCACGATAGGGTGTCTCAAGTTCGGCGCTGGCTGCAACAGTAATAGTCGGCTTGTCCACACTTCTGCCATCTGCGGTATAATAACGAACAGGCAAGTCCACAACACCTGTATCAACAATGTAGTGAACGGCTTCCAATTCATCAATGACTTCAAGCGAGCGAGGCTGGATTCCTTTGGCGCGAGATGCAACGTTATACACGGTGCTTCGTTCAATAATACGATGGTTGACGTTTCGACGGGCAAGGTCGCAGGCAAGTGTAAGCCCTGTGGGTCCGGCCCCGACAATGAGAACATCAACAACAGACGGTATGGTATTCAAGAATAAAAACCTCCTTGATCATTGATTTGATACGCTACATTTGTTACACTACACCGTACAGTGTAGTTTGTAAAGCAGGACCTAATCCATTTCTGAAATACACATATAAGGGGGAAAACGTAAGAATGGATCATACAGAAAACAAGAAAATCCGCAAAGGCTCTTCAGACAAGCGAGCTAAAATAATTGCGGCGGCACGAGAGCTGTTTCTTTCAGACGGGTTTGATCGTTCCAGCGTCGATACGGTCGCAACTAAAGCGGGAGTTTCCAAACGGACAGTTTATGATTATTATGGCGACAAACAGAATCTACTACTTGCCGTTGTGGAAGAATCCAGTTCAGCGGTTCTGGTCATGATTGAGCAAGGGATATCAGACCACCTCTTGAAATTCGAAGATCTTGAGCAGGCGCTCATCTTATTTTGTGAGCAAATCGTAGCTTCTGCAAACGGTTCGGCAGACTACAAGGCTTTGATCCGTCTGGTTATGGTGGAAGCTGCCAACCTGCCAGACTCGTTTTTTGAAAGGCTGGATAACGCAACTGAAGAGGGGATTATCAGAAGGTTTACAGCGTTTGGACAAAACGGACTGCTCCATGTGATTGATCCTAAAATGGCTGCAAAGCACTTCGCTGCATTAACGTTTTTATTGGTATTCAATCAACCGGGAAAAATCGGGACATTAGATGAGGAACAAAATAAACATATCATCACTGAAGGCGTACGCGTCTTTCTTTGCGCTTATGCCCCACAACGTAAATCTTAAAATCGCCATTGTAAATTCCTTTTTTTTGAATAAATCCCATAATCTAATCGATCTGCGACTTCATTATCAATGGTAAACGCAAAAACGGAACGAAGCATGCTGATACCCTGCTTCTTTCCGCCCATCTTTTAATCTTCGTCCCATTTCGTTAGTGATCTTGCTCTAATCTAAAGCAGCCCTTCATTGAATGGAAAACACTTCTTTTTTCAATAATTCTTCTGGCGTCTGCCCTATCACATCACTGTGAAAATAATCGCGGATAACGCCATCTTGAAGATAGTTGGCGATCGACACCATAATCATCCCTTGATCCAGTGCCAGATAAGCTTTTGCAAGTTCTCCCGTTTCAACATTGACTGAGTCATAGAACCCATATTTGCCAAACATTTTGAAGTTCTTTAAAGCTTTAATGTTCTTTCGAACTGCTTCAGGGGCATAATCTAGAGCAAGGAATGTTGCGTGTGCTGTTACCGTTGCTCCATCTTTGTAACCTGAGGTACCTAACGGCGTTGCTGCAAACTCAGTGTAACCTGTCGGAGTGGCAGAAGGTGAGAAGCCCCATGCGGCATACCCTTTTTCTTTGGCATATTCGATTTGCAATTCGACATGACGCTGGTTGTTCAATCCCAAAGCTTGAGTACCCAGGTCTTTTTCCTTTATGACCATACCGGGCATAAGAGCTTCAAACATACTACCTCCCCAGCTTGGTACGAACTTTTTATCCTTGTATACATAACTTCCTTCAAACACATCCACTCCATCGTACTTAACGGATTTGCCTTGAGGAATCTGAGCTTGCCAATCCCATTCTTGAGGTAATGTGCGATACATCTTCCACCAATGATCTTGAGGAACGTCACCTTTCCCAATAGCAATATAGCTGCCTACACGTGGTTCCGTATAAAACATCCCATAATGGTGGTCCGTCAGCGCGCCTTTAGCCACATCATAACCGCCGCGGAATTGGCCGACTTCAGGATCATATAGCGGAGTATAATTCATATTTGTAACCAACTTGCTTGTTTCCCCATGAAGTTCTTCATAGGCTTGCCCAACAACAATTAAACCAGCGGATAACCAGCCATTATCGACTTGGGAAATAAATTGCCCCCAATCTTTCTTCACCGAACCGTCATCTGTGTTATACCAGTTATAAAATAGGCCGTTCCACTTTTCTAACTTCTCGAGGGAATTTATTGTCGTTTGCAAGCGATGTACAGCTTCTTTCTTTGAAATAATGCCCAATTGTTGCGCTGAAACCGTACTCATCATATACATTGCGATGTTTGTGGGCGAGGTACGTTTAGCTTCTTCTATCCCGTTTTCAGTGTGCCGTACTTCATCGTAAGTCAAGCCAGTATTTTGATCCGTATAGTCCTCAAAAAACGTATAGGTCTTATATGCAACCGCTTTCAATTCTGCTCGAAATCCAATTAAATTGCTTGAGTCACCTGCTGAAGCCATAGGAGTTAAAGCTAGATTAGCTAACAAACAAAAAGTTAAAATGAAGCTGAATTGTTTTACTTTTTTCATGATTTTCTCCCTTCAAATGGATTCGAAACGTTTCGTGTATATGTTATCATAAATTTCCCATTTCCGTAAACAATAAAATAAAACGCTTACAGATACTGAATATAATGTGGCTTAATTATAAATTTGAATTCGAAACGTTTCATTAAAGGGACTACATTAAGGCAACTCACGTGGAATTATATGACGACTTGATCGTTTGAGGGTCTTTTAGAGATTCTAAATAGAGGAGATAAAAAGCCTGACTCCATAGGAATCAGGCTTAACCCTTCACGTATCTATTCTGAACCGTTCTAAGTTGCTACAACTGTTGTTCCGCAATACTCGCAGTCCGTTGATTGTTTAGGAAACACTTTTGCCTTCGCCCCACATCCCGGACAACTCACTGAAACAGGCCTTTGTGGCTCTTCAACTTTTTCATCGGCTTTCTCTTCAGTGTTTTCCTTATCTGAAAAATTGATCTCTGTATAGTTAATTGTATTATGACTACTGTAACTCACGGTGTTGCTATTGTAACTTGAATAAGTATGCGGATTCACATTTTCGCGATCAAGATGACCTCCATAGTCTCCCCCATAAAACTTTCGTTCCGGGACACGTTTTTTCCTAAGCAATTTAATACCAAAATATAAAAACAAAAATTCAACAATCATAAATCCAGCCATAGCAATGAGATTTTTAGTACCTCTGAAATTATTTGCATTAAACATGGCAATCGGGATCGCAATGGCATAAAACATAAAAAAGAGTCCAAATAACTTCCTTAACAACACGATTCCTCCTATGCAGTTTAAGAGATCCTCATTGTCGTTCCACAATACTCACAATCCGCAGACAAAGTAGGATATACCTTTACCTTGGCCCCACACCCTGAACAATTCACGGATACAGATTCTTGAGGTTCATCTTCTCTATCTTCATATTTCTCATGATGCTGATCTTCGTAATATTGATTATCATTAGAATTGTGATGGTATTGATCAGTGTTAGAACGAGATTTAGGCCGACCACACATTTTAATTCCCGTAACAAGTACGATAACCCCTGGTATAAAAAACACAATTGTACTAAAAATGGCCATCTCCGTTCCTTCAGACAGCATGATTAAAGAGAACAGGATCGTCAGACACGAAATGATAATTAATATAATTCCAAAAAATCTTTTCACGGCATTTCCTCCAGCAATTTATGATTTGCTTGTCATGATCTGTTGATTGCGCTCTTTCAAACGGAACTTTAACTGGGATAGTTGCGAAGCAAAACGTTCACTATTTACCAATTCCCCTGCTTCGTACTGATTTGCAAGCTCACTGTTCATCAATTCAATGTCCAGCAAGATCTGGCGGTCATTTTTCTCAAGGGAATCCGGAGTGATTGGGTCACTATACTTTACAAGTTCAATTAATGATTGAACGGTTTTGCGCTCTTCTTCCACAGTTAGGACGGGATGTTGCACCATGGTATGAAGCAATTGCTGCAAGGCTTTTTCGATTAATTGTAAGTTTGCGATTTTTGTATGTTCATCTGTTTCATGACGGCGCGCACTCTGAATATAGATCATAATGATTCCGCACAAAATAATTGCGATCGCAATCGTTACCGTGTGTAACAATACGAACCAGCGAAGCGCATGATCTGCTGAACCTGTTAACAACGTGTAGATCATCACACAAATCAGATAAATACCTAATACTACACCTAAAGCTGTGTAACCTGGAACAAACCGTTTAAACCGATCCATATTTTGCATGATGAACCGCGCGTAGATCCAAATAGCCGTAATCGCTACATAAGAAGCAACGAGATTCATCCAAAAAGAAAACGACAGAAGCGCATGATTAAATACCGTAAAAGAAACGATTGACGATACTAACATGCATATTAAATAGACGACATCTAAAATCAAGAGATTGCTCCGTTTTACCACCACTATGCCTGTCCTCCTTCTTGCAGATTGTTTCCGCAATCGAGACAGAACTTCTGGCCGGGTTTTACTTCATGTTGGCACCGACTACATTTCAAGCTCAAACTTGTGCCACAGTTGCCACAGAATTTTGTATGACCGGAATTCATATGGTTACAATTTGGGCATGGGCTAGGCATCGGTTGATGACATTGGATACATTCCAATGCGTTCTCCGCATTATCCGCCCCACATGAAGGACATGCATGGTATTTGTCACCACAGTTAGGACAGAATTTGGTTCCCTTTGGCAAGGCATGTCCACAATTGTTGCAATCTGTTGTTGCTACCGGTTTTTCGGCTAATGAATTGCCACATTTGCTGCAAAAAGAGCTGTTCTCCTGATTCGGATGATGGCACTGCTTACATATACTTACTGCAGGCGTTTCCTTCGTAGACATCACTTTAGACATCTGGGACATCTCGCCACTGAAAGAACCCCCCAGACCAACCCCCATGCCCATACCAAGCCCTGCGCCCATGATGTCTGACTGCATGCTTCCTTCATTTTTCGCTGCACCTTCAAGCGTATCAAACGAACGTTCTTGCTGGTATGTGTACCCAATGATATCCATCTCAGCTTTGCGTGCCAACGCTTCTCTTAATCGAATGACTGAAGGGTCTTCTTCGGGCAGATTGACATTGTGAATATACAGGTTGATTAACTCAATACCAAATTCTTCAAAAGTAGAAGCTACCGTATCTGCAAAATGTCGTGATATCTCGGCGATATATGCATTGATCTCCAAAACACTTACTTTTCTATGTATTAGATATGATGACAACATGGAGTTAATATTCATGATAATCAACCCACGGAAGTAATTAATCATATTAGCTTGGTTAAACTCAGGCAGTGTTCCCACAAGCTTGACCAAAAATTTTCGTGAATCCGAAATTTTAATTCCCATTTGTCCGAATGTTCTTACGGGAACAATAATATTATACTTGGGATCCTGGATCTGAATCGGATTCGCCGTTCCCCATTTAACGTCCAATGCACTTACTTGATTGACATACCATACTTCTGCTGCAAAAGGTGACTTCCCTCCGAACGGAAGGTTAACGAGTCGGTTCAAGATTGGGATATTCGCAGTACTCAACGTATGCCTTCCGGGTCCAAACATATCAAGCGCTCTTCCATCCTTGAAAAGAATTGCTTGTTGAGATTGATTAACAATTAACTGAGTCCATGTTCCCAGTTCAGTCTCGGGATGTTTCCAAGCAAACACATCAGGTGAGCCATCATACTTAATTACGTCAATAATCGCCATGTTTAATTCCTCAATTCAGTATTAGATTACTATAATTTACTAAAAAGTTTTTTTGCTAAAACACTGATTCTACACTATTTCCTATATTTAATTATCTTTCATCTACTTGTTCCATGTTTAGGCATTGATATTTTACCATTTCTAACCTTAATACGCACTAACATAGTTCATTTTTCATATGATATTTTTCCTATATTGGCATATTCATATTAGTAAAAACCTCTTCCATATGTTCATAGGAAAGAGGTTAACTATGTAACCACAAATTGTGAAAAACCAGAATATTAGCTTGAGTATCCACTCTCGATCATAATCAACGTCCCAATTTTGAAACCACTGGCAAAAGCCTCTTTTGAATGCATAGAGTGAACTTGATCCGTCATATCTAATAGTTCCTCCAACTGTTTAAAGTCATCCTCCGAAAGCTTGCTCTGAAATTTTTCGATATAAGCTGTAATCTCCTTATGAATAGAACGATACTCCGAATCTTTAGGAACAATATTCTCCTCTGGTCTCAGGTTACCGTAATATAATTCTTCTATTATATTTCCCACATCACAGACCCCTTTCTCTTATACATGTCTGGTACTCTTCTCATGACAATTATATAAGATTGACAGACAATGCTGGGAATTTATGCGATATTCGCATGTGATTCTTATAGCTTTCATAGGATATCGCATTTTACATGCTTGCTTTGACATAATAATGTAGCGCTTGTTGAGCCCTACCTCGGGAGTATGCTAAGATAATGGACACCTATTTCTACAAAATCCTATAACAAATCAACCGTACAGAAAGGACACTATGAATCCTTCATCACTGTCACCCAAATTACAACAGATCGTTCCGCAACTGGATCTGCGAAGCTGCCTCGTCAGCGTACGCGGTGAGATTATGTACGAACACTACCGCAACCAAGAGGCTGCGACTGATATTGCAAAAATCAATTCATGTACCAAGAGTGTGCTATCCGCCCTCATCTGTATAGCGATGGATAAAGGCTTGTTGCCAGAGGCATCAACCCCAATCTCCACCTTTTTTCCACAGTTGACATCCGATCCTGACCCGCGCAAACCAGCGATCACACTGGAACAACTGCTTACCATGACAGCCGGATTCAACTGGGACGAGTTCGGCGGGCAGAATTCATTCCCTCGCATGACCCGCACCGATCATTGGGTGGATTTTGCGTTGGAACAACGCTTAAGTCATGAACCGGGTACATACATGGAATACAATTCAGGAGTATCACAGATCCTATCCGCCATCCTGATGCAAAATGCAGGTATGAACGTAGCCGAGTTCGCAGAGCGTTATCTTTTTGACCCGCTCGGAATTAAGCATTACGAATGGGAAAGTGACCCTCAAGGTGTTCATACAGGCGGATTCGGTCTTAAGATGTTACCCGTAGATCTGCTCAAATTCGGTCAGCTGTTTCTACAGCAAGGTATGTGGGAGGGTGAGTCTCTCATTTCAAGTGATCTCGTATCTCGTTCGACGCAGCCTTTTATTACAGTCACTCCACCGAATCACGGCAGCTATGCTTGGCATTGGTGGGTGGATGTCTATCCGAACGAAAGGTCTGACTCCGAAGGTATTGCTGCTGAAGACGACCAACCCAATCTCCATTATTATTACGCACGAGGATTTGGTGGTCAGTATGTATATATTGTCCCTGAGCTAGAGCTCGTTACCGTGTTAACCAATGACAAACGAAAGAAAGAGAAACCTCCGCTGGATGTTTTCCCTCGATTAATCGCCCCTGAGCTATGGAAAATGTTATAAACGGAGAACAATCCTTCTATCCTGTTCAACAATGAACCCCCAACCTTTTGGCCATAACCTGACCATTGGTTGAGGGTTTATTTGTCATGCCAAAGCTTCTTCGATAGCAATTGTTATTGGATAAGGACCAGACTCTTGATTAGAGACCACAACCAGTTGTAGATCATAGTCCCGATACACGGAAGACATGAACGACACTCCTGGATCAAACCCCATGACATGAAATTTGAAAATCGCTTCTCCCTTGCGGTCAATCCAGATACCATGCCCATAATACTCTTCATCCTCTTGATGAGCATGTGGGGTTAATAACTGCTGTGCCGTTTCTTCATTCAACAATTGGTGACCCAGCAAAGCATCCCAAAACCGAATCATATCCGGTGCCGTAACATAGGCTCCACCATCTGATCCACCTTTGATAGGAATGGAGAACATATTGGTATTCCAGGAGCCATCTTCATGATCGATATACCCTAAAGCTGTGTTACGCGGGAGCTGATCTGTTACGAAATAACCGGAGTCCTTCATGCCACACCTTTTGAAAATGTGCTCTTCCACATAATCTGTAAACGACAATCCTGAATGTTGTTCCACGATAAGTCCCAGCACAATAAAACCCGCATTGTTATAATGAAAACGTTCACCCGGAGCAGACTTCATTGGCAGATGCTGAAACATGGGCAGAAAGTCACTTAAACGCCGCATCGCGTAGACGGGTCTGTCTTTCCATAATTCTGAAAAGTCATCCATCACTTCTTCATCGAAATAATCAGGAATGCCTGACGTGTGTGTTAACAACTGCTGGATGGTGATCCCTTTGTCCCACAGTGGAAACTCCACATCCAATACATCCGTAAGCTTGGAATCCGCAGACAACTTGCCCGCTTCAATTAGTTGGCATATACTCACTGCCGTGAAAATCTTACATCCTGATGCAATCCCAAAGCGTGTGTCCACCTGATTGGCTAGCTCTTCGCTACGATTTGCATAACCACGTTTCATATTCAAAAGGGTTTTCCCGGCTTGCTGGAGTAATACAACACCCGAAAAATTCACGCGTTCCATGACTTCTTCTACTTTTGTTGTCAGCTCTACTGCATTCAACATTTTGTTGTTCACCTACTTGTCTATGTATTCATTACATTCTCATTCTTAATTCTTCGTCATATCCTGCATACCTGCCATATTTTCATAAAAAGAAGGATTACTCCCTTATAAAAGGAAATAACCCTTCTTCAGACAACGTAAGATTAAGTTTGACAAAGCATGCTAAAGTGCTGTTCAATCACTTGTTCCACTCGTTTTACCGTAAGTCTATCTGGCTGCATTAACATATGTATTGCGAGCCCATCCACCAGAGCATATAACTTCTCTATCTCCATCTCGGCATCCAGTTCAGGATGTGTCATCCCCCGCTTGTGCAACTCCTGTATTACCCATTGAACCGATCGATACATCCCTTGATGCATCTGATCACTTAACTTTTTTAATTCGGGGTACACCAATAATTTGGCTGTAAACGAAAACCAGACCTCCATTTCCATCATTCTATCTTCGTCCAACGGGAGAAATTGCAAGAGCAGATTCTTCATATCCTGCAGTACAGATCCACTCATCTGTAACGCCTCCACCCTTTTCTGTACCCGTTCTGCAAAAAGATTCATGCAAAAGGTGAATAATTCGGCCTGTGTGGCAAAATAATGACGCATGGAACCTACAGATAGTCCCGCTTCCTTTGCTATATTCCGAACGGTAGCATGCTCAAGTCCATGCTCTTGAATGACCCGGATGGCTGCATCAGCAACGATTTTCCTTTGAGCTTCATGATCTACGATTTTTGGCATGACAACATTATACAACAAACCTCTCTTTTTGTAATACACTGTGCTATAATCTTTTTAATACATTGTACTAAAATATAAAAACAGCTGTAGGAGAGGAATTCATAAGATCATGCATACAACTACCCCAGCCTCAACACGAAAGAATTTCAGAGTTTTCACCTTCATAGTAAGGTTATTCTGCACAATGCTACTACTGATAGGTGCCGCATTCCTCTATGAGCGGTTTGCTTCGTCGCAGGCCAAAAAGGACTTTCCACCTCCAGGTACACTCGTTCAAGTCGGCGGTTACCAACTACACATTCATAAACAAGGCAATGGTTCACCGACCATACTTATGGAGGCTGGAAGTGGTGAAACCAGTTTGTCGTGGAGAGACATTCCTGTGGAACTAGCCCAGCATGCAACGGTGGTCACGTATGATCGCGCAGGATATGCCTGGAGTGAATCTGCACCTACAGAACGTACAGGTGCAAATATCGTCAAAGATTTACATGCTGCTCTGGAGAAGGAGAACATACGCGGCCCTTACGTTATGGTAGGTCATTCTCTTGGGGGTATGTATGCTAGACTCTTTGCACAGACCTATTCAAATGAGGTTCAGAGCCTTGTCCTCATTGATGCGCGACCTGAGGATGATGAACGGAACACAAAGGCTTTGTTGGAACAGGCTCAGTTTCAGGGAAACCCGTCTGCGTCCTTGTTATCTTTACTGAAGGTATCTGGAGCTTTCAGATTATTTCCAGACTTTATGCTTGATGGTCTGGTTGCCAAGCAAGATCGGGATACTTTTGTTAATGTGATTGCTACCCCTTCATATTTTCACGCCAAAGAAGAAGAAGCCCTCCACGCCCATTCAACAGAAGATGCCATTCGTGGCCAAAGTCTTGGATCAATCCCTGTACGTATCATTGCACGCGGACGTCCTCAAGACTATGTTAGTGCAGGGATTCCGGTTGACATTGCGCAGAAGCTCGAATCCATATGGCAATCGGGGCAACGGAACATGTTGAATATATCGAAGGATAGTCAGCTCATTGTGGCCACCCGCAGTGGTCATATGATTATTCACGATGAACCTGAACTGGTTGTGAAAACAATCCTTGAGCTAATCTTTGATAAGTAGAGGTATTTTTCTTCAGAACATCCTCCGCTCGATCCAATGTTAAAGGGCTGTTCCAATAGCCATGTGTATGACCTGGAACAGCCCTTTAAGTAATATACATTAAGATTAGATCTAATGAGTTCGGCCTTAAGAAAAACATGAGTTAGCGTAACGCTTGCAGGTCCGAGTTGGGACTTCCTGCACTCTTCTTCTTTTCACGGGGAGCCCTCGTATTGATCAGATAATACAATGTGGCATAGATTGTAGTGATAAACGTGCCAAAAAACAGGCAAAACGCCAGAGACGGACGGCTTACACTTTCGTGCATCAGTTCAATTAGCGTCTCGCGATTCGTCAGTGCATCCCAGCTATTCAGTCGATATACACGTCCAAGCAATACCCCGTAACTTCCCAAAGCACTGCCAACCAGTACAAAGATCCAGGATGCCCAGCGTCCAATTCGGTGATAGATCACTTCCTGAAGCTGATACATCGACAGGAATCCAAGCAGAAGACCAGTCCAGACAAACATTAATAGAACACTTAAGTCGTACCAATACGTGTAGTCCACCCCGTTCCCACCATAATACCGGGAACTTCTCGCTGTCAGATGAACCAGATCCGTAACAATGTAAGAAGAGTTCGGGAAAAATAACAACCACAGCAGACCACTTGCAACTGCAAGCCATGCGGCACCTTTCCATTTCACATCACTTAGAAGATAGGCTGCATAAGAGAACACAAAAGGAATCCAGCCCAAGAACAGATTCCAGATCAGGAAGCGGAAATAACGCTGATCCAGCCAATCTGCGGCTACATAGTACAAGCCAAGCGTTACTATTGTGACCACACTAAGGAAAATAAATATGCGAATATAATTCAGTTTTCTCAATGATTCTGACCTCACTTGGTAAAATTCAATTAGTTTCGAAAATATCGGATGATTTCTTCCTTATTCTTTTCAACTCGCAAATTCAATCCTCGCTTATCCTTTAATCCATACTGCTGTAATTCATGCCCCGGATCAAGCACCAGCGGTTTAGTCGCCACATCAACCAGCAAATCCATCGTCAGTTGATAGGTTTCCCGTAACTTGTCCATCGGCAGAGAGGATTCATACCGTTTGATCAGCTCAATCAGACGTTCAGCATACACGAGACGAACCATACTGTCCGCACTCTTCAATTGTCTTGAAGCAAATGCTGTAATAGCCTTAATTATACTTGGTTCTGTTCGATGTTTGGCAATCAACGCAAGTTCATCCACCGCATCCCAATTCATGATAGACAGCTCGGAACTTAATTGTTGAATTCGCTCCCCTATCCATTGTTCCTCTAACTCTTGGGGTACGTCCCATCGCTTATAGTCGGCATACACGCCTTCTCGATGCATCTGTATAGCGCTCCCGTAATGTTTGACGAACAAATCCTTTGCTACACCCCAATCGGTCTCTTCCATCCTTAACCACCATACCTGTTCCTATTTGTGCATATACTCCTAACACTTTACATAAGTTTACTACTTTCCAAGCATACTATAGAAGTTGAACTATACATTTGCACGAGAACGTAGAGGACAGAAAGAACCTGAAGAAGTGAAGCGTTCGCTAAAAGCTTTCTACAAGAAAGCTACTTCGGAAGCATAAGCTTATCACCGGATTTTCACCTTTGTAAAATTGAATTAAAAATCTGGGGAAAACAGCGATCGGAAGGTTGTTCTGTCATCGGAGTGGCAAGTGTAAATATTCTTTCGTTCAACTTATATAGAATCATACCATTTACCAAAGGAGAATCAAATTTACAATGAATCCAAATTCCATGAACCCTCAGAATGTAGTACAACCTACATTGAACACCAATCCAAATGTCACCCCTAACATGAATCATGGCGGCCATGAGATGTTCGATGTACATGAGATTCTGTCCTCCACCATTAACGTCCTGGATCAATATATGATCTTTCGTACATTTGTGCAGAGCCAGGAACTGATTGGCATTCTCGACCGGCAGTACAATTTCATATTATCCCAGTACAATCTGACAGCAGAGTGTTTTGCATCCGGACAGAAGCCTCATCAAGAGACAGCTACCTATATGATCCCCAACATGGTACCACCGGTATATGGCCTTAAGCCATCAGCACCGAAAAAGCCAAACCAGAGCTTGGCCGATGTAAAGGATGCCGGGATTAGCGGTCATATGCTGGGACTGATCAAGTCACATGCGAGTCTGCTCGGCATGTCCTGTAGCGAGATCACAAATGGGACGGTTCGCCGAGTCATCGCTTCACAGATCCAGCATTTTATCGAGATGGCCTATGAAATTTTCATGTTCCAGAATAAAAACGCCTATTATCAAGTACCTCAACTCACTCCAAGTGATACACAACAGATGCTTCAGGCATACATTCCAGCAAACGGAGCACCTCAGATGCCTATTAACAATAAACCACTTCATTAATTAGAAAATAAAGTCCGATTCCCCAGAACAGTCTCTTCAACCCTTTCGGGTTATAGGGGCTGTTCTTTCATTATTTGTAATCATTTTCCTACTGAAGACACTTGATTCGCTTACCAGAAACTGGTTTAATCAAAGACAAACCCGTACATATTCAACTTACGGATCATACATATAAAATAGGGTGAAATGCGTTATACGAGAATTCAAATGGCTTTTTCTTCATTATGGGGAGGTATACAAATGAGATGGAAGCAACCTGCTAAACTTGGTTTACTGGCTATGGCTCTCGGCTGTACTGCCATTGGCACAACACTCACACCTTCAACAACACTAGCTGCACCTGTCCCCGCTTCCAAAGCGGTGTATCATCAGTTCCAAACCTATCGAACAGAAGCAGTGAAGTCCACAGAAAGTCTGGTTAAAGCGCGTAAATACCTGATGAATCATATCGATAAAGTCGACCCTTGGCAGGCCACACTAATGACGTTGCAACTGGAGAACATGCAGAACGTGAAATTGGCTAATATGGACTACCAAATGTATACGGAACAATTTCAACAGGCCATATCTCAAGCCCATGAACAACTTGGTTACGAACAGAAGCTTACATATAGTCGTCTGCTCAAAGAAATTAAAGATCCGACAGCGAAGAAACTTCTGCAGGAAGCATCTGATCTCGGGTTCAAACTGGAAACCAGTGAAGGCTTGTATTACCCCATCATCAATTATGAGATATATCAAAAGTTCAAACCTTTTGTTAAGGCTGATATTGCTGCGTACATTAATATTATGGCTACCGAGTCCAACCAAATGACAACTTCAGATGGTGGCATTATCATCTCTTGGAACGAATTAATCCAGCGTGCATTGGAGAAAGAAGCCTTTTTGAACAACTTCCCGAATTCCAATCGCACATCAGCAGTGAAGCAAGGGTTATTTGTGGATTATCTGTTTTACGGAAGTGACAACACGCCTGCTTATGATTGGTACACGGATGAAGAAATCCGCACCATGGACCCTGAGGTGAAAAAGGCTTACGAGAAAGCTTTGGCTAAGCGGGAGCCCAATACGGAGAGTGTTCTTCTGGACACTATGGAAAAGATTTTACTGGTTCTCAATCAGAACAATAATGAGCTTACACCTGAAGTCAGAGCAATCATTGAACCTGTTCAACAACAATTTGCCCGTGAATAATCGGATGCTGAATAACAAAATGTGAACGCCAAAAAAGCGGCAGTCCTCGAGACAGAGGGTGCCGCTTTGAAGTTTACATATCAAGTCCTTACGTTTGGATCAAAGAGTTGAAGTGTCTATTGATGTAAGTTTATTCGGATTTACGATGAGATACACGCCCTCAATCCGCTCTCCAGAAGCGTCCAACTCCAAACATAGTACCTCGGACAACTGCCCTTCTTTCATCAACGCGAGTTGAAGTTCGCCATTGATCCACATCGGTACCCATTCCCTTTCACGCAAGCGCGTAAGGACTCGCCGTGAGGTCAGGAGTGCAAGCACACCTTTGTGAACGTTCATTGTTCTCATAACCGTATGCACAACGCCACCGCCATCTGCTGTAAATACAGGCTGATCTGCCAGTAACTCCAGCATGGCAGAGACGTCATAACGAAGGAATGCCGTTGTAAAACGGCTCAGCAATTCACCTTTGGCTATCATATCCGCATCACTCTGCTCGATCGGCGGAAGTCTTTCGGGCAGATTTCGTCTGGCGCGGCTAAAGATTTGACGGCAGTTACTCTCCGTTTTGCCCAGCCAATCCGCTATTTCGGAATAATCATATCGGAACGCTTCACGAAGGACAAAAACAGCCCTCTCCATGGGCGATAGACGCTCCAACATGACCAGATAGGCGTAGGAGATCAACTCTTTTTTCTCCATCGTTTCCTCTGGCATGTTCGCCTCTTCACTGTCACCCATCGGCTCTGGCAGCCACTCACCAACATAACTTTCCCGCTGATTACGGGCGGAATTTAGCAGATTCAAACTTCGATTCACAACCAATTTGGCGATGTAGGATTTGGGATTACGAATATCCTGAGCAGACGTGCTCTGAATCCCCGCAAAACAATCCTGCACAATATCTTCAGCTTCTGCCACACTGCCCAGCATGCGGTAAGCTATTGAAAATGCATATTTTTTATAACGAATATACAACTCACCAACATCCAGAGAAGACACTTCTGGCTCATTGGCGTGGAAATTAGAATTCATAAGAAGCCTCCTCTGGCATGGTGCGTGTAGTTTTAGTTAAAGCAACCCGGATACATCCCAGTTGTGATCGCAATCCGGTTCCAGTTATTAATCGTGTTAATGGCTAGGATCAGATCCACCAGTTCGGATTCACTGAAATGTTCACGGACCTTATCGTACAACGCAAGGGGTACACCATGTTCCGAGATTCGGGTCACCGCCTCAGCCAGCTCCAGCATAACACGTTCTTGATCCGTGAAGAAAGGCACTTCACGCCATACACTCAGCAATAAAATATGATCCGCATAATCTCCCAGTTTCATCAGATCTTTGGCATGCATATCAAGACAAAAGGCGCAGCCATTAATTTGGGACACTCGGATTTTTAACAGCTCATACAATACTTTATTTTCAAATTGCCCAGAAATATATTGCTCCATTGCCATCATCGCTTTAAATGCGCCTGGATTCGCTACTCTGTAATTCGTTCTTAAATTCATTTTTCATTCGCCTCCGTCATTTGGTTTACATACTGTAGACAAATGACGGCCGAGATCTGTGACATTCTTTGCGAAAATCTTTTTAAGCCCACAAGAATGGTTGCTCAACAAACGGATATTCACACTGAGATTCTGATGGCAGGACAACCTCCATGGAGTCAATAATCAGTAATGGAAAAACATACTGAAAGGTTGTTCTCTTTTCTACAATTAACATCTAACGTAAGAAAAATCCACGTTTTTCCGTGTTCATGTACGTTTTTTGCTGTAGTGTTTGTGATTTTAACCAAAAGCAGGTTGGATATATTGATATTTTGACCAAAAGAGTAGTAACATACGGCTAATGAAGTTAACTTTTCTGACATTAAAAAAGAGAATCGTTTATCCATATCAGCAAGGAGTGTTTCCTATGATAACTTCCAACGCAAACCATACAATGACTTCTGAATTACCTAGAGGGTGTACGTTCACTGCTGAAGACTGGCATGTATTATCCCAATATTGGTACCCGGTAGCCCAAGCAACCGAAGTAACAGACAAACCCCTGGCTGCTCAATTACTCGATGTGAAGCTGGTTCTCTACCGCAGTAATGATCAAGTTGTGGTAGCCAAGGATCTTTGTTTTCACCGCGGGGCTCCACTGAGCAAAGGCTGGGTAGAAAATGGCGAGATTGTCTGCCCTTATCACGGTTTCCGTTATAATTGTGAAGGTAAATGTACCGCAGTACCTGCGCACCCAAGCTCCAAGATCTCGCCTAAGCTCAAACTTATCGTGTACCCGGCAGTCGAACGTTATGGCTTAATATGGACTACACTGGCAGGAGCAGAAGAACAGATCCCCTCCTTCCCTGGATGGGATGATCCGGATTATATCAATATTTTGCCACCCAACTTTGACATTGCTGGTTCCTCTGGACGACAAATGGAGGGATTCCTGAATGTATCCCATTTTGCCTATGTGCATACCGAGACGTTTGGTGACCGAAACAACACAGAAGTCCCCCAATACAAAGTGAAACGCGAAGGTAATGAGTTACTGGCCGAGTATTGGAGTACGGTAAGTAACTATGGCAAAGAACAAGATCTTGTTGCACCTGAAGGTTTCCAATGGCTGCGCGAGTTTCGAGTGTTCCCACCTTTTGCGGCTTCTCTTACGGTACATTTCCCAGGAGACGACAAGCTGAACATTCTAAATTGTGCTTCGCCGATCTCTGCCCGTTATACACGTCTATTCTGTCCAATTACACGCAACTTTGACAAAGACGCTCCGATTGAAGACACTATCAAGTTCAACTTGCAGGTATTTGAAGAAGACCGCGAGATGGTCGAGTCACAGAAACCGGAGGATCTGCCCCTAGATCTGCATGCCGAGGCCCATATTCCCGCAGACCGTACTTCGATTGCTTATCGTCAATTATTAACGGAGCTTGGCTTGGGACGAAATTACACATCGTAAATTAAATCATATATAAGTTCAACTAATGAATATATTTACACTGGCACTCCGATGGCAGAATAACTTTACGTTCGCTGTTATCCCCAGATTTTTTTATTCCATTTTTTCATAGAGAAAATCCGGTGATAGCGTATGCTTTCGATGTAGCTTTCTTTTAGAAAGCTTTTAGGCGAACGCTCCGCTTCTTCAAGTTATTTCTGCCCTCTCCGCTATCGTGTAAATGTTTAGTTGAACTTATGTAGGTTTTCTTCAATCTCAGGCAAGCTATCGATGATGGATGTCGCGCCTAAAAAGTCTTGAAGTACTATCCTGCGGTCTCTGGGGAATGGGTTGAAAATTTTCTTAGGAACTCAGGACATCTTATTTGGCCTCTAGGTCCTCAGTTAAAATTGTAAGGAACCTCAGACTCGTTATTTCCCAAAATCCCCGATAAAAACACTTCATACGGCTGTTTATTCTGATATAACGTGTCTCAGATTCTTTAGATTTTTGGGCACGCCTTAAATCCTTGATTAAGACGCCTACGATTCGTTAGCACTCCATGCTCCGGACACGTTCAGGTATGCATCGGCTTTCAGCAGGTTTGAAGACACCTTTAATCAACAAAAGAAGCGTTCCTTTGCGGACGCTTCTTTTGTTATACCTAATTTAACTGAAATACTTATGTGTATTAGATAAACCTCGCCTCATGACCGTCATCTTTCCTCTTGATTATTCGTATTCACAGGGAGCTCTCTATAATACGGACAGCCCGGCTCATGAATAATACGTGGATCAACCCAAGTGCCCCAGTACGGAAGACGGTTTACGTAAGGTTGCATGTTTGGTTGGTTGTTCGGCTGTGAGTTGGGTTGCATGTTTGGTTGTACATTGGGTTGTATGTTTGGCTGTACATTAGGCATTACGTAAGGCTGATGATTCACATTTGGAGCACCGTTAGAGGCAGGAGCAGTTGAAGGCTGGCAATCTGCCGGCGGGCCAATAATCACTGTTTTTTGAATGGGAGCAAGTGCTTCTTGAACTTTTTTCTCATCCAGACAGTACGTATAAGCCAAAAGTTTTGCAGGTGTAAGACGTAAGGTGTCTGAGCCAAATATCGCTTCAGGAACCGGTGCATCAAAGATTGCGAGTAAGTGCGTGTGATCTGCAGTGGCCACTTCATAGTGCCACCAGCCTTGAGGAACGTTAGCCACCTGCCCCGGAGTAATCGGGAAATGAAGAAGCTCGTTGGTAAATGGATTAATGAGGGAAACAACTGCCGCACCGCTGATGCAGTATACCAACTCCGTTGCATTCTGATGCGTATGTGGTTCAACCACATTGCCCGTGTTGAGGAAAATATCCAGTAAAGAAACATTGCCCAGTGTGTTTAACTGCTTGATGGAAAGAGCGTTAATATAGTTGTTCTCATCCTTCTTGAATAACGGGTTATTGCTCAAATCGTAAGTAAATTCGGTGGTTGGTAAAGTGTAATCCATGTATGAGGTTGCCAAAATAAAACGCCTGCCCTTCGCTCTCGGTTTAGGTCATAACCTATATGCCAGCTTATGCCCAGCGCCCAGATACGTGAGCCCATTTCCGCCAAGTTCTCATCGCATAACAAATATCCCTGACTCGGACATCCCGAGAGCAGGGCTCATTGGCTATTAAAGTTCTGCTTCGTCGGAGATGTCATCACAACTAATCCCTAATGGAGTACTGTTCAAATTTACACTCTGAAGCCAACTCATTCGCTTGACCATCTCTGGCATTCCCTCGATCAAACCATCAGTTACACTCAAATAACGTAGTTTCTTTAATTTCTCCAGTTCAGGCGGAAGCTCACAAATACCCGAGTACCCTATATCCAGAGTTACGAGTTCGCTCAATTCACCAATCTCGGCTGGAATATGTTTCAGACCAAGATCCGACTTCTCCTTTGGCTTCCATCCGGTCGGAACATGATAAGAACTGCCGCAATAAATTCTAAGCTCTCGAAGTTGTTTCAATTTTCCAATGTCTTGGTGAATACCTTCCAAATCCGCCGTCATGATCTCCAATTCTTCCAATGATGTCAGTTCGAAAAGGGCTGGAGGAAGCGTATAAACATCCTGCTCAAAAATTGTCAAACGTTTCAAGTGCTTTAATTCCCGAATACGTTCCGGAATCTCTTTCAAGTAATGTGAACTAATATTCAGCACATCCGTCTGATGTCTAATCGCGTCGTCCAGTAAACAATGAATGTCCTGATGCAGATCTAATCTAAAAAATAACCCAGTGATTCGCTCCATTAGCTCAATTGCTTCTTCTTGTGTAATATGCATGCCATACATATTCTCATGAGCAACAGTGTAGAAGTAGTCACTTCCATCCTCGTTCAAAAAACAAAGATCATCTGGCATTGAGGGATATAACCAGTCATGAAAGCGGTTGGCTTCCTCCTTGAGGATCTGCCCTGATTCCGGCGTGCAACGATATATGTAATAAATCCCCTCTGAATACATGGCGCCACTTTTCATCATCATTTCTTCCATCGTACTGCTCTCAATCAAATACGGATCCAATCTCCGTAACACTGTAGTAACTCTTTCAGGTGTAGCTTCCTCAACATACTTTCTATCAACCAGCATAAACCGGTCTGTCTTCTCGATCAATTCGTCAATCAACAGTTCATAGGCCGTTCCTCTTGGATCAGTGTGAAAAGCTACGGCTACCATATGTTCCCCCTCATTACTCATTATTCATCAATCTTCAATCTGCTGTATCATCTGAAACCACTGTGGCATAGGCTGATATCATCAATCCAGTCATTGGAGGCTTATTACATGGCATACGGCCCTGGTTCAGTTTCATCCCCGCAATCTGCGGGTTATCCTTACCCTTATTATCCGTCACCCCCACCGTATCCTTACCCTTATCCCTATCCATACCCGCCCATCGTTCCTGTTCCACTACCATATCCGATCGGTGGTCCTTGGTGGCATGGTGGATATCCCGGCGGTGGTTACCCCGGTGGACACCCTGGTCATTTCCCAGGAGGTGGCTATCCAGGCGGACCTCATGGAGGCGGGCCGGGTGGTCCAGGTGGACACGGAGGACCTCCAGGCGGAGGATTTCACGGACATCGTTTCTTCCAGTGGTAATCATTAGACTCATTCAAAGTACTTGTTCAGATAAAGGAGCTGCTTCGGCAGCTTCTTTATTATTGAAGGAATTGTCTAATCGTGCAGGATTTTAATAGGTGATCTCATCCATCATCTTCAGATTACGGTTCGACATGCTGAGGAGATCCGTGAAGGTAGGTGTAAGGTAATAAACAAAGTCCGGATCGTGCACGTACATAATAATCTGCCCATACGTGCCTTCCGCCGTTGGATCAAAATCGAGCATCAGATACAGTGAACCACCTGCAATTGTTGCAAAAGGAATCCATGGTTTATGGAAAAGGTATGGTTTGATCTCCGGGTCCAGCTGGCTGATCTCTTCGGCAGAATAATACTCTTCAAGCTTCTCATCCACTTCACAGAAGTATTGTTTGGTCTCTCGAATCTCTTCCAATGACATCAGATAAAAGGGTGTACATCTGCCCGTCTCGGCATCACCCGAGTACAGCACATGCAACCCGTAGCCACTGCCGTCTTTCCTTTGGTAAAAGGCACGAAAATCGCCAGGCAGCCGGACGCCATACTCCTTTTCGAATAGATCCAGACTTTCCTCGGATGCACCTTCCCGCTGTTGATATTCTTCAAACAATTGCCGAATCTCTTGATCCTGTATTCTCTCATCTAACAAGTGATTCAGCTCGTCCATTAGCACGTTTAATGATACATTCGGCTCCAATCTCACCACACCTCCCCTAACTCAGTTCTTCTCTTCTTGTAGATACTGATGATATTCCCAAAACGCTTCTTCCTCTCCGCCGCCTTCAATTAGAATCATGACTGCGTAAGATAACAAATTAAGCCATTGTTCCATCAATGTCACCTGTTCGTCGGAAATGAGGTTGTTGCTGCGAAGCATGCCTTCGGGTTCAACGGCCCAAGCACGGGCCATATGAGTAATTCCCCATAGACATGCCATGACTTCCCGATCCAGTGAAGGCCGTGCAAGTTCGGACGCCAGAACACGCAGTATCTCAATCAACTCATGAAAATTCTCCTTAATCAAATGTCCACGGAAAGGCCGCAGACTGCCAATAAAACCGTTCTCCATCTTGGGATGACTCAGATCATCATAAGAAAAGGAGTGACATTTTAATAACGTTACAGCCTCTTCACGTTCCATCCCTTCACCCCTTTGCAGGTTGTAATACGACCTTACCAGCGAAGAGGTTCTTCTCCACGCCACAACACATACCGCTCCAACTCACGAAGAGTGCCTGTACCGATCCCGTACTCGTCCATTTCTTTGGAACGAAGATCAAGCACATGCAGCATGCCACCATATGTACCAACTGCCAGCTTGGACTGCTCTGGTGATACGGCGAGAGAATAGATCGTACTACCTACAAAATGGCGCCATACTTCCTCTCCCTTGTTATTCACACAATACAGATAACCATATGCATCCCCAAGCACCATGCCCGCCTCTATTTCCGCTGCTGCATACACACGTGCATTCTCATCCATCACTGGCCAATCTTCCTTCGTTTCGTTGCCTGCGATTGATTCCAGCGGGACCTGTATCGTGACCCCGTTATAGAAATGACATGCGTTAAACCAGACGTTCTGGTTATCACTGGTGAATGCTGCATAATGAGGGTAGCTCGATTCTGGATAGAGGGAGTATGTCTTGTTCAGCCGACGCTCCATCACCATATGATTGCTCCCTTGGCTGCCATAGGCAATCCATCGACCATCCCGAGATACCGCTGCATGCCCCATATCTATCTGTGTATCCTCTAGCTCATACTCTTCGATCTCTGCCAGATCGGGATGAAGCAAGGTCACCTGATCTTGCGTTACAAGATATATCCCGTATCTTGAATGAATAAGTAGTGCTCTGCCTTCATCCATAGGTATAAGTCCTTCAAGTGTCCGTTCGGGATGCTCACAGTCCGCAAGTGATTCAATCCGAGGTAATGCCGATTGTATCCGGGCTTGAATATCTTCCCATCGATATGTCGCTATCTCCTGTCCTTCCAACTTGCGATCTGGCTGACGAATGATATGAATCCCATCCGGTCCTGCAAGCGCATAGTCAAGTCCAACCGATGAGCAACCTGCAAAAGTATATGGAGAGATCAACTGCCACCCCTGCTGATCCATCGTATATATCTGACTATTCTCCGTGAAAATCCCCGTATGACATACAACAGTTTCCTCGTTCAGATAACCTACAACTTTGACAGCCTGCATGGAAGCCTGAAATGCCTCGCTCAATGGCCACGTCGCTGCTGGCAGCTCACGTCGGAGCATCTCCAAGTCACCGTGGAGATTGGCCTGTCTCACCATATGGAATACTTCAGTACTCATTCCGCTTCTGGAGTCTCCCTCCAACTCGGATTCATCCGGTTGCTCTCCCTGCATACTTCTCCGGACAAATGCATTAACATCCCTTGCATAACGCTTGCCTTCATTGCGCCATTGTTCCGCAATGTCTTCCTTTAACCAACTCATAGGTTTCCCTCCACTCAAGCCCTATTCATATGCCGTACAATGATGTGCCTGCAAGAACATACTGATTTCGTTATCCGTCGCCTCCTCCGCACCATTCTTTTCTTCATAGAACAGGGCAACTTCTCTCCCAGCTGCATAGTTAAATCGTAAATATCCTCCCATCGACACCATGAACATCTTGCACATGTACTCATTCTCCAACACAGCATCCCACTTAAATTCTGTTTTGCATGTATCGGCGAGTTCCTTCATGGAGCTTCCCTGTTCCGTCCCTGAAAAATGGTAAAACGTATGTTTCCGCAGCTCATTCCACGGCTCAAAGTAAAGTGGCGTTATTGGTTTATCCTGATGGTAATACCCACAATAGATCCGGTCCAGCGTTTCGCCAAATTCAGTCTCCGAGCATGTCCATAAGGTGATATTTTCATCATGACGCGGTAGCCACAACAGCCCCTCAACTTCCGGATGAACAGCAAGGAAATCTCCATCTACAGAACTGCCGATGGAGATGCACTGCTCAAGTTGCTGCTGACTTATAGGCGAATCATCCGTATGTATCCAAAAATCATAATCCACAAAAGGCTTCAACACTTCCGGGTCTGGCCTCTGCACATTCATCCATCCCGTGTATGTACCTTCCCCATATTGTTCAATCCAGGTACGGTATGATAAAGGTAGCGAGATGGCGTGCTGTTGTTCAAAGTGATCCAGTTCCTCCGCTGGAACCGGCTTAAGTACACGGGATACAATATACATTTGTCGACATCTCCCATCTCAGTTTGGTTCATTCGTTTTCAGGATCTAAGCCAGTTCTTCCTGTACAATTTCAGTCCATACTCCTTTACGATTCAGAATGCGAATTGCAAAGGCATCATATCCATCTCGCTTGACCTGATCAAAATGCATGCGCTCTCCCGTAATCAGTTCATATGCACCATTTTCATCTACATCTTCGCCAAACTCTTCATCCCAAGGCACATTGTAGTAAGCCGTCAACTCTACTTCAAATATGTCCTCACCTTCAACATCCAGGTAAGGACGAAGGGGTCTGTCATGTAGTGCGTCTTCCGAATAGGTCTCACATAACATAGCATCATAGCCGTGCTTGGCGGTATCAATGAGCAGATAGCGCTCACCCGTGACCGTATGCTCCGCATGTACAAGAAGAGGTGTCGAATCATGCCAGGTAATCAGATCATCTTCAGTCAAGTCACCATAATAAAAAATATGGAATTTATCATGACCATCACTCATTTGAAGTTTGCCTTTCCACTCCACTTCATCGGACTTTATGTTCTCTTCCTTCCTAATTAATCCTTCCAGATAAACAGGTCCGTGTTGTACACCATACTCATTCATCATCTCGCCTCCGATTTGTTCATTCGAATGGTAACCACTTTGTGTTCCTCATCCACCGTCAGTTTCACATCGATGTTCAGCTTGTCACGGAATAACGCCGTAATATTGATATACGGATCGCGGGCAGCTTCGCTACTACCGCCACTATTACGGCTCATTCCCTGATGAATGATGGATTCTACCAGCTGTTTATCTCCCTTGCCGGTGTTATTGTAGGTGTAGATCACCTGCCCATCCTGATCATACAGATTCAAAACCGTTGTGAAATCATTGGCGTTCTCATACTGTCTCTCGGTCTGTACATAGTTGTGATCTGTACGTTGATAGTTTACAGTACCAGCCAGATACGGATTGTCCCCGCCTGGCTTCACATCATACTCCTTATAAGCCAGATTAAACAGGTATTGGATATGATTCATATCAATCCGGTAATAAAACTGACGGTTATCTTCCTCTTTGTCCATCGCTGCAAAACTGTTAATCAGCGGCCAAGCCCCATAGGACTTCCCATTAACATCAACGGCCAGAGCATAGTCAGATAATACTGTCTCTTTTTGAAATACACCAAATGTCTGTAAAATAAAATAAGCCGGAATCATCAACATACCCAGAATGACTGCAAAAATAGTAAGTTTAACTCGTAGTTTCATGTCTTCTCTCCTTGCGGCTTTAACTCTTCAATTTCAGTCTCATCCAGTCTTGTGCTGAAGCTTCGACAGTGTACGAACAACCACATCCCTGTTCTTCGCATCCTTGATATATGCCGGAATACTATGTGAAGCCGTTCGTATAGGCATATTTCCGTATTTTACACGCAGGTCTGCGGAGACATAAGCGATGAGATAATTCAGATGCTCCCGATTCACAGCCCATATTATTTTTCCTCTGAAATTATCCAGGAAGTATAATTCCAGCCCGAATACAGGATCTTTCCCAGCACAAATCTCGGAAAAACACCTTTGGTATGTCGGCTTGGCGTGTAATTCAACCTGATTAACAGAACTACAATGCGGACATTCCACATGCGTCGATCGGTGAGACGTCTTCTTCTCGTCTGTGACTTCCACGTTAAACCAACGTTCACATACAGCACAATTCCCCTTGGCTTTATATTGATATACTGGTTCTTCAAAAGCTTGAGCGTAACATTCGTAACACTTCCATCCGAGTTGACCATTCCGTTGATCAATCGAAGCGTGCCCACCGCATTTGGGACATTTCACATCAATCCGCTCTCCCCGTCGAAGAACCGAATAGAAACTATACTTATACGCACCTTCATCTTCGAAACGTTTCATCCTGTATCCACCTTTCTTCTGAAACTACGACATACACAGCGTCAAAATACTCAACATTTACCAATCCATCTCTCTAAAATTATATGAAACTCCGTTGCTCAGCACAACAATTGAAGACAGATTGTTGGAAATGCCTCTATTACGACATACCCAAGTGTGTGCCTCATCACACCCGTCTCCACCTCAATAACGTAATCTATAACTAAATAACTACTGAAATGAAAGAAAACCCGCTTTTTATATTGTGAAAAACATCACTTGAGTAAAGGTTGTGCAACTATGTTCTCCTTACTGAATGTATATAAATGGTCACTCGTATTCGCTATATTCACAGCAACTCTCTCTCACTGTAGTTCAACCGATACAGTTAAACCTGTTCACCACGATGAAGTCTCCTCCTCCTCCTCTGCGATCAGTCAACCCCCGGTGGACCCGATCATTCGCAGAGAAGGTACTACGGTATATATTGAAATGACGGCCCAGGTTACAGATGTCGAAATCTCCAAAGGAGTGATATACAACGCTTGGACATTTAATGGTACCGTCCCCGGACCCGTCCTACGAGTGACAGAGGGAGATACCTTGGTGTTCACGTTGAAAAATAAAGATTCCAGCCTTCCTCACTCCATGGATTTTCACGCTGTACATGCTGCTCCCAGCAGCAAATTTATTGATGTGATGCCAGGCGAGGAAGGCACGTTCACTTATCCCACCTCCTCACCCGGTGTATTCATGTATCACTGTGGAACCAAACCGGTCCTTGCCCATATCGCCAACGGGATGTACGGCATGATTATTGTGGAACCCAAAGCAGGATACCCTTCCGATCACTTGGTTGATCGTGAGTATACCCTTGTCCAGAGTGAATGGTATAAAGAGCATGATTATGAAGCTTTTTTGAACGGGGAACCGGATTATGTCGTATTTAACGGCAATGATTATGGATTAATAAAACATCCCCTGTTAGCCAAAGTAGGAGATACGGTGCGAATCTATGTCAGTAATGCCGGACCCAATGAAGTCTCATCCTTCCACGTTGTGGGTACCATTATGGACCGTGTGTATACGGATGGAAATCCACGCAACATCCAGTATGGAATACAGACGGTTATGCTTCCCGCAAGTGGTGGAGCTGTCGTAGAGTTCACCGTGACCGAAGAAGGCGATTATGCGATTGTAACCCATCAGTTCAACCATGTAGCCAAAGGCGCTGCCGCTGTTTTGCGTGTGACCAAGGATGGTGCTGATCATGGTGGACCCGCGATGTCTCACTGAGACATGACAATAGATAATGGCTATACCTATCCTGAACCATTCGAGGTGATTAAACGATGATCTGTACACACGAAGCGAAGGATGCCTGTTTCTCCAAAGTATCTCTGTTCCAGCATCTTGATCCATCCGAAGCTGCCTTGTTGATCTCCCTTCTGCATACCCGCAAATATAACAAAAGCGAAGTTGTCGTCCAGGAGGGAGAACGCTCAGATACGCTTTATGTGGTTCATCAGGGATGTGTGAAGTTATCCAAATACAATGAAAATGGCAAGGAACATATTATTCGGTTTCTGTTTCCCGGTGATTTCTTCGGACAAGATTCCCTGTTACACCAAAAACCACATGTCGCGAACGCCGAAGTTCTGGAGCCTTCGGCCATCTGCTCTATCAGCAAGCATGACTTTGACCAATTACTTGAACATGATCCAAAGCTTGCTTATCATTTCCTGCTTGCCATTACCAAGCTGCTCCGTGAAACAGATGAATGGAACAGCTCGCTAAGTGCGATGACAACGGAACAGAAGATTGCCAAGTTGCTTTTGTATTTCCATACCCGAAATCATGCAAAACATGAGATCCGCTTGCCTGTTTTCAAAAAAGATATGGCTCTGTTACTCGGGATCACACCCGAAACACTTAGTCGTAAACTTGCCATGATGCAAACTCAGGGACTGCTTCAGGTTACAGGAAACTGCATCCTTATTCTGCAATTGGAGCAGCTTAGGGAAATGGTTCCGTTCTGAACTAAATATTATTTACACTAATACTACGATGACAGTATAACCTTCCCATCGCTGCTAACGTGTGAATGATTAGTTCAACTCATATAGCTTTGGGACAAGTATTATATTTCACATTGGATGTGAGTATCGTCACAGTGCAGCCTAGCGTTACAGTATACAGTTAAGAAAAGATCTTCAGGAGGTTTATGCGATGAATACGGTTGTTAAATTGGACAAACAGATCATTATGCACAAAATGCAGGAGCTCTGTTCACTGCTGCTACAGGATGAAGGCTACAAAGAGATGCGGGACATGATTGATCAGTTTGCTGCAGATGAGCAAGCTACGACTCAGTATGAGAAATTTATGGAGAAACATCAGGCACTGGAGGAGAAAGAACGGCAAAATATCGAATTGCTTGCATCTGAAATCCAGGTGTATGAAGAGGAAGAACGCGCACTCTATGATCATCGCCTCATTCGTCGGTTTATCTATGCTCAACGGGAGTTCAGTCAGCTACATCAGCAGATCAGTCACTTTTTCACGAAATCGGTGGAGTTGAACCGCCTGCCCGAATCCAATGAACTAGGTAAGGAAGCTTGCGGATGCGGAGGCAGCTGTTCCAGCAACCATTAATATCTTCCTTTTGGTTAAATAATCAAAAAGAGTATCCGATCAGAAATCACGCTGTTCGGATACTCTTTTTATATAAATTCAACTAATATTTACACAAAAACGGAGAAGACAAAATAAGCTGAAGAAGCGAAGTGTGCACCTTAAAGCTTTGCTGCATCGGAAGCTTATTCTTTTATCTACAGATCCAGCAACAGCGATGCGAGCAATCCCATGGATGCAATCAAACCCACAATTGGCCCACCCTCTTCAAAGGCTTCCGGCATCATCGTCGAGCAGATCATGGCAATGATTCCACCACCTGCAAATGCACCAATTGCTGCACTCATCTCCTCAGGTAGCTGCTCGAGAAACAGATACCCACCCAGAGCTGCAAGCGCGGAGATCAATAGTACACTCAGCCACATTAATATGATTTTGCCACGACTGTACTTGCCCTGTAGTCCAACCGTACTGGACAGACCTTCAGGAATGTTGCTGACAAAGATCGATACCACCAGCACCACACTGACACCGTTGCCAGCCAGTAAGCTGGCTCCAAGCATGATGGATTCCGGGATAGCGTCCATTACCGTGCCTGCAAAGATACCCAGGCCGCTTTGGTTCGAGTCTCCCGACTTTGCCGAGCGTTTACGCCCTGCCCCTCCCTTTGCAGAAACGAGCAAGTCAAAAAGCGTATATACGACAGCACCCGCCGTAAATCCAATGGCTGTAGGGATAATACCTCCATCATTCAGCGCATCTCCGAGTAGTTCAAAGGTAGCTGCCCCGATTAATGTACCTGTCCCAAAAGCCATAATCCAGCCAATGACTCGTTTGGGAATCTTCAGAAACAATGCTGCGAGTGCGCCTATGACAACCGCTGAGGCAGAGATGCCGCCCCACATGAATGCAGTCCACATCTGGGCCGACCCCTCTCAAGTTCAATTATGTTCTATCATTCCATTAACCTTGGCAGAGCAATCAAAAACAATCCTGTGACGTTGTGATCTATATCACCTGTTGTGTTCAAAAATCACGCTATGATGAAATGATGCGGATTACAACAGAATAGACCAGAGCAGGAACTGCACGGCTCCAATAATTTCGATCATACCAACCTTCATAGGGCGCAGTGTTCTGCCTGCATATATGAAGGTGCGTACGGCGGAATAGACATATGCCAAAGACATCCAAGGATATCCGATCACGATCGGTATGAGAATTAGAAGGATATGTACTAGTCGAGTTAGCATCAGCCAACTCTTATTCGTTCGCTCTCGAAAGACCGATTTCACAAAGAACGTACTTCCTGTAAAATGTAAGAAAGAAAACAAAACTACGATTGCCATTCTAAAGTCCCAGTGCCCGCTTCCAATGAGATAAGCAGCTGCTCCCCCTAGAGAGAACATCAGCATGGCACACAGATCATTGGTAAGCGAGCGTTCTGCTTTGTGTATTACATGCCAGATGTTTACGAGCAACAATCCGCCCAGAACCGGGCCAAAGAATAGTAGTGAGGTCTGACCCAGAACAGGTGGGATTAGACAGATTAGCGCCACTGTACCGTAGATTGCAGACCACTTGTATAAGCGATGTCGATTGGCATTTCTTTTCAAAGACTGCAGTAACGGATACGCGGTTAGATATAGTCCAAGCCAGGCTACAAATAAGGGCACATGCAGCCACTGCGGCCCACTTGCAATCATACCTACCAGAAAAGGTACACTAACCATGGCCCAGCCGCCATGTTCATGAGGGATAACGATTGAATGCGTATTGGTTTTCACTTCACAGTTAACCTCCTAGGATTGAATGATGTCGAAGTTCAGAAATATGAACACAGAGAGGAAAGATTCTCATGAGCAGGGTAAACAAAGATTCAGCAGCGGAGTTTCTACAACAGTTCCCCATCTTCCAGGACCTTAGCCCCGAAGAATTGAAGCAGGTCGAAGATATCGCCATTTCCAGAAGTATTCACAAGAAAACGGTCATTTTTAGCGAAGGTAGCGAAAAAGAAGCTGTTTTTTTCATTCGTACCGGAATTGTAAAAGCTTATAAAACGGATGAGAATGGACATGAACAGATTGTCTCTTTCCTCAAAACAGGAGATATGTTCCCACACACCGGCTTTTTTAACGCGCACCCCTACCCGGCTACCGCTGAAGCGATTACGCCTACCGAACTACTGGCCATACCTGTCAGATTGTTCGAACGATTAATGCTGAGTACCCCATCGATTGCAATCAAAATTATGCGCGTACTCGGAGACAAAATACGTGAACTACAGGACAAATTGCAGGTGCTCTCTGGTCAGGATGTACGCAACCGTGTGCTCTCCTTCCTTCTCATGCTCGCAGAGCAGCACGGGCAGACACATGGCGAACAAATTATCATCAACCTGCCCATGACACACCAGGAGTTTGCCAATTCCATCGGAACTACAAGGGAAACAGCGAATCGGCTTCTGAACCAGCTTACAAAAGAGCATTTGCTCGAAGTGGATCGTAGCCGGATCATCATTCTTGATTTACAAGCATTGAAGCAACAAAGGGATGCGTGACCACTCAGCTCCACTGTGGTTTTCACCCACACCCCCTACACCAATCTATGTGTGCAAAAAGAGACCTTAACGCCTGCAATCGATGTTAAGGTCTCTTGCTGTATGCACAATTACCGATACATGTATCAGGCGATTGTGAGCTCTGGCCTGCCCATGTCACTGAACATGCCCGCATAATATTTAACTTCGCCAGCTTCATTACGGATCGCCGTTATACTCAGCCATTCCTGATAGATCTCTCCGTTTTTCTTCCGATTCCATATCTCGCCCTGCCAATATCCTTTTTCACGTAATTCCAACCATAATTGGTCATAGAATCGTTTATCTTGCTTGCCAGATTTCAGCAGACTTGGCCTCTGTCCAACCGCCTCTTCAGCGCTATAACCAGTGACCGCAGTGAAGGCCGGGTTCACGGAAGTAATGACACTATTCGTATCCGTGATCAGAATCGCTTCAATTGTATTCTCCAGAATGCTGGCAGATAACTGAAGCTTCTCTTGGTAGAACATCCAGATCACAAGTATCAGGCTGACCAGCGCGATCTGTGACAAAGCCATGAAACCAATGGCATAATGTCCCGTCATGCTGTACAACAAAGTCAACATCAACGGAGGGAAGAATCCGCCCAGACCACCCATAGCCGAGATCATCCCATTTGCCACACCTGGTTGTTTAACGAAATACATTGGCACTAATTTGAAAATAGTTCCGTTACCTGTCCCTGCGCATAAGGCCACAGTCAGGCATCCAATGGTGTAGATATAGAATGACGGCGCGAAAGATAATACAATCGCTGCAATCGTTAATCCGCCGAAGACAAACATTAATATTTTGAACGGATTAAATCGATCTCCAAGCCAGCCTCCAATAGGTCGCATGATGGTAGCAACGAGAATGAATCCCGCTGTACGAATACCTGCATCGACTTTGTCCATCTGGAAGTGACTGACTAAGAAATTTGGCAAATATACCGTAAATGCCACGAACGAACCAAATGTCAGAAAATAGAATAAACAGAGCAACCATAGTTTATTGTTGCGTGATATGGCCTTCAGTTGCTGCATAAGCGGAACATTAACACGAGTTTCCTTTTTGTCTCCCAAAGCAAAATTCAGCGCTGCCATTCCTAGTAGCAGAATACTGTAGAGCAGAACCGTCGTAGACCACCCCATACGATCAGCAATCAGCGGGGCTCCGAATGCAGACAGTGCTGTCCCCAGGTTACCAATTCCGTAGATCCCGTTAACAAACCCATGTCGCTCTTTCGGATAATATTTGGGCAGTGAAGTTACACCGACGGAGAAGACAGCTCCCCCAATACCGAGGAACAGTCCACCTATCACCAGATCACTGAACGATGTCGCACGGCTAATCCACCATACAGGAGCCAGCAACAGGACAAAGCTAATCATAAAAATATTACGTGCTCCATATCGATTCGTCCAATAACCAATCGGAATACGGGCAATCGATCCGATCAATACAGGAATCGCTGTTGCCCATGCAAGCTGGGAAGATGTAAGCGCAATATCCTCTTTAATAAATGGCATCAGAGATGACAGGATAACCCATACCATGAAACCAAGAACCAGACTTGCGGTTTGCAAGGGCAGTTGAACCTTTCCTTTATGTTGCATTTACATCGCCCTTTCCTTTTTTTGTTCCTGATTCGGATACACAGCTCCATCTCTCCTGCGATATAACACATAACTGCGTTTCAGATAACCCAGTGGCATACTTAGCATGTGAACCAGACGAGTAAATGGAAACACGCAGTACAGTACAAAAGTGAGCAGAATGTGTACTTTGAAGTTCAGAGGTACCGTCTGCATCAGAACCGGATCAGGCTGGAATACGATCAGACCGCGCAACCATGGATTAATCGTTGTTCGATAGTCGAAACCTGTGTGATTCACCGCATTGGCCGAGGTCGCCAGTATTCCGGTGACAATGACAATGATCAACATGACAAGGGCCAGCCAATCCCCGATGCTGCTCGTCGCCCGGACCCGGCGAGCAACATAACGGCGAACCAGCAGAATGACTGCACCTGCAAATGCAATGATCCCCGCAGGCAGTCCTCCTGCGATAGCCATCAAGTGATATCCTTCATCACTCAGTCCGATCCAGCGATAGAACTCCACCGGAACAAGTAAACCGGCAATATGTCCACAGATTACGGCGAATATTCCGATATGAAAGAGTAAACTTCCCCATTTTAGCATTCGTTTCTCCAGCATCTCACTCGACTTGGACGTCCAACTGAAGGGATTCGTCACATATCTCCAGATCGTTGCCGTAATACAGAAAACAATGACCATATAGGGAAGAGCGCCCCATAACAAAAGTTCCAGTGTACTCACCGATTCCCCCTCCTCATCTGAGCCGCAATCTGCATGAGATCTTCAGGTTGTTGGTTAGCTGCTTCTTCCTGTTTGGGTACATCAGGAGCTGGGGGCTCAGGAATGACCTGTAACATCAGACTGAGCAATGGTCCATATGGGCTGTTCTGTCCCGTAATGCTTTCGGTCATCGTGACCAGAGCCTTATGGCAGCTGGAGAGCACACCCAAGGCATCTTCCTCGGGCGCCTCAGCTACAAATTCAAGCACCATAGGCAGATAATCCGGCAACTCACTCACTTCCATATAAAATCCCGCAGCTTCATATCTGCGTTTCAATTCAATCAGAGCCGGGCCCCGATCCCGTTCATCTCCATGAAGAGCATACGTGAGATAGAGGTTACACTTTTTATCAAAATCGAATGTTCGAACATACGAATCCTGCCACTCAATCGAGTTTACTGCCTGTGCTTTATCTACAAATGTCAGCAAGATCTGGTTCACCGTCTCATCGGAAATGGACTGTATAGCTTCCTTCAATCCCTGCAACCCTTCTCTCCACGCTGTATCGGGATATTGCAACAGATAGGAGATCAGTTTACAGACCATTCTTCTCGTATTCGTATCGTAAACCAGAGCCTGACCTGTTCCTTCATTGGGTTCGATCGTCATCGTTGTCGTTGTCTCCTCTCCCATCAGAATACTCCGCAAGAACCTGGACCCCCTGCAAAATCAAGTCCGCAGCTGCCCTGTTCGCTGAAGAGATCTTCCACTTCCTCACGGTGAGCTGGCGGGATGACAAAACGGTCATTGTATTTCGCAATCGCGAGCAGTCGGTACATGTCCTCCACTTCCTGAGCATCCATGCCTACTCTTTCCAGTAATTCCGATTCACTGGTCTTGCCCGTCTGCTGGTTACGCATGTGAATGCGCATAACTGCCATTTTCCGCAGTACTTCACGGATTTGATCTGTATCTCCTGCCGTAAGCAGATTGGCCAGATATTCCACGGGAATACGCATGTTATCAATCGCCGGGAAAATATCATTGGCCTCCAGCGAACTTCCCTGTCCCTCTACCCGATTGGTTATCGGGCTAAGCGGTGGAATATACCATACCATTGGCATGGTGCGGTATTCTGGGTGAAGCGGGAGCGCAATTTTCCAGTCGATAACCATTTTATAAATAGGGGACTGCTGCGCTGCAATAATCCAATCCTCTGGAATTCCGGCCTCGCGCGCTTCGCGAATCACCTCAGGGTCATTCGGATCAAGGAAAATATCCATCTGGGATTCATAGAGATCCTGATCATTTTCAACGGAAGCAGCGGCTTCAACACGGTCTGCATCATACAGCATCAGGCCGATATAACGGATACGTCCCACACAGGTTTCGGCACAGATCGTTGGCAGGCCCGCTTCAATCCGCGGGAAACAAAGGGTACATTTCTCGGCTTTGTTCGTCTGCCAGTTGAAATAGACCTTTTTGTATGGGCAGCTCGATACACAGAATCTCCATGCGCGGCAGGCATTTTGGTCAACCAGTACAATTCCGTCTTCTTCCCGTTTGTACATCGCTCCGGAAGGGCAAGAGGACACACAGGCCGGATTAAGGCAGTGTTCACAGATTCGTGGCAGGTACATCATAAATACCTGTTCAAAATCCATTTTGATCGAGTCCTCGACACCCTTCATATTGGGATCTTCCATCCCGGTTACATGGGCACCTGCCAGATCATCTTCCCAGTTCGGCCCCCACTCCAGATTAATATATTCACCAGTGATCTGGGATTTTGGTCGTGCTACAGGCTGATGTTTTTTCTCCGGACTGTTCGTCAGTTTCTCATACTCGTATGTCCATGGCTCGTAATAATCGTCAATGGTAGGCTGATCCGGGTTATGGAAAATGTTAAGCAAGCGTCTTGCCCGTGTGCCGGACTTCAATTCCAGTTTGCCATTCTTCATCTCCCAGCCACCGCGATAACGCTCCTGGTCCTCCCATTGTTTTGGATAACCGACCCCTGGCTTGGTCTCCACATTGTTCCAGTACATATATTCTGCACCTGGACGATTAGTCCAGGTGTTTTTGCATGTTACACTACATGTATGGCACCCTATGCATTTGTCCAGATTCATGACCATACTGACTTGTGCTTTAATCTTCAAGCCAATCCACCTCCTGCAGTTTTCTTATGATGACATTGAGGTCACGCTGGTTGCCTGTCGGGCCATAGTAGTTGAAGCCATAACTTAACTGGGCATAACCACCGATCATATGCGTTGGCTTCACATGAATACGTGTCGGACTGTTATGTGTCCCCCCACGTGTCTGTGATATTTTGGTACCCGGAACGTTAATGTGACGGTCCTGGGCGTGATACATGAAAGCCATGCCGCGAGGAATACGGTGTGTTACTACGGCTCTGGCAACGACTACCCCGTTACGGTTGAAACATTCGATCCAGTCGTTGTCGACCAGTCCCGCTTCTTCTGCATCTTCGTAGTTCATCCAGATTGTCGGGCCACCTCGGAACAACGTCAGCATCGGCAACGCATCATAGTACATACTGTGGATTGACCACTTGTTATGCGGTGTCAGGTAATTTAGGACAATTTCTTTGCCACCTTCGATCGGACGTTTGCTGTTCGGATGGAACGGCGTATGCTTCAGCACAGGTTTAAATGTCGCTAATGTCTCTCCGAACTCACGGAGCATCGCATGATCAATATAGAACTGCTGTCTGCCGGTCAATGTACGCCATGGAATCAGGCGCTCCACATTGGTGGTGAATGGCGAATATCGGCGTCCGCCTTTTTCCGATCCGCTGAATGCAGGTGAAGTAATGACCGTTTTCGGTTTGGAAGTGATCTCGTCAAATGTAAAACATTCCTCAGATCGTTCCTCAGCCAAATCTTTCAGATGCAATGCCGTTTTCTGTTCAAGCGCTTCCCACGCACGTACAGCCATCTTGCCGTTCGTTGTACTGGACAAGGTCAGAATGGCCTCCGCAACATTGCGGTCGGTGCTCAGATCCGGACACCCTTGTCCAACGCCATCTTTACGATGCACGCCCAGAATACCCTTGAGTTTTTCATACTCTTCACTGGCAGACCAGGACATGCCTTTGGTACCGATTGGTTTATCCTTCACCACAGGTCCTAGACTGATCATTTTGTTATATACGGCAGCATAATCACGTTCCACGACCTGAATATGCGGCATCGTTTTCCCCGGGATCGCTTCACATTCTCCCGCGCTCCAGTCTTTGATCTCTCCGTACGGTTGAGCAAGCTCATCCGGTGAATCATGCAAGAGTGGTGTAGCGATGATCTCCTTCTGCGGCCCATCGAATTGCTGCGCAGCCATCTCGGAGAATACACGTGCGATTTCCTTGAAGGTATCCCAGTCAGAACGGGATTCCCACTGCGTGGCTACCGCCGGGTTGAATGGATGAACGAACGGATGCATATCCGTACTGCTCAGATCGCTTTTCTCATACCAGGTCGCTGCTGGCAGCACAATATCGGAATACATCGCTGTACCTGCCATACGGAAATCCATGTTGATCATCAGGTCAAGCTTGCCTTCCGGTGCTTCATCCACCCACTCCACATGCTCTGGGCGCAGTCCATGATCGTCATCGTTCAGCAATCCGTTCGTTGCACCGAGCAGATGTTTCAGGAAATACTCATGCCCTTTGCCAGAACTTGAGATCAGATTCGCTCTCCAGACAAATAGTACACGCGGGAAGTTCGCCGGATCATCCGGTTGCTCGATCGAGAACTTCAGATTTTTGTTCTGTAGCTCGGAAGCAACATAAGCGCCAATCTCTTCCTTCGTCGTTGCTCCGGCCTGTAGCGCATCCTGATGCAGATCAATCGAGTTACGATTGAATTGTGGATAGGATGGAAGCCAGCCCATACGCGCAGCCATCACATTATAATCAGCCACATGCTGGAACCGCGGTTCACCTTCAAGCGCCGAAGTCAACTCTCCCACTTGGGTCTCCTCGTATCTCCATTGATCTGTTGCAAAGTAGAAGAAGGATGTTCCGTTCTGCAGACGTGCAGGTCCGGTCCAGTCACGAGCAAAGGCAATCGTCTGCCATCCTTCAGCCGGACGCAATTTTTCTTGACCAACATAATGGGCCCAGCCTCCACCATTCACACCCTGACAACCTGTCATCAGAATTAAGTTAATAATGGCGCGATAGATAACGTCGGAGTTGTACCAGTGATTAATACCGGCTCCCATGATGATCATGGAACGACCTTTGGTATCGATCGCATTCTGTGCGAACTCACGTGCAATCTGTACGACAGTCTCTTGGTCCACACCAGTGATTTTCTCTTGCCACTCTGGAGTGAATGGTTTTACCTGTGGTGCATGCAAGATTTCATCTCCATGGTTAACACGTACACTCAACTGTTCCACACCATTGACTACTTCTGCTGAATCCGCAGAACGCGTCATTTCACGTTCAATTCCGTATTTGGCAAGCACCAGATCGTATACGGCTGTTACTGTAATCCACCTTTCTCCTAACCATATCTGACGTACAGGAATCTGCCGCTCCATGACATGTGTTCCCTCATCATCAAAGTACGGCAGTTGAATCGTTACAAGTTCATGATGGACGCCGAGCATGGATAGTCTTGGATCAATCGGCTCACCGTTCTCCACCTGTTCCATTTTGAGATTCCATGTGCCTTCTTCACCCCAACGGAAGCCCAAACTTCCTTTCGGCATCGCATAGGTTCCACTGTTTTCATCGTAAACGAGCGTTTTCCAAGCCATGTTATTACCTGTGATGCCCAGATCTTCCCCAACTAGAAATCTGCCTGCTGTGTGTACGCCGTCCTTTTCTTCCACAATCAGCAGATTTGGAAAGTCCGTATACTGTTTGGCATATTGCATGAAATAGTCCGTAGGTTTTTCAATATAAAACTCTTTTAGAATGACATGGCCCATAGCCATCGCCAAAGCGCCGTCCGTTCCTTGTTTTACCGACATCCACGTATCTGCGAATTTCACATACTCCGCATAATCCGGGCTGATCGACACCACTTTTGTTCCCCGATAACGTGCCTCAGCCAGGAAGTGGGCATCCGGTGTCCGCGTCATTGGCAGATTGGAGCCCCATACCAGAATGTATCCAGAATTGTACCAGTCGCTGCTCTCCGGCACATCCGTTTGATCGCCCCAGATCTGAGGTGAAGCCGGTGGGAGATCGGCATACCAGTCGTAAAAACTAAGCAATGGTGATCCCATCAGAGATAAGAAGCGTGATCCTGCTGCATAACTGACCATCGACATTGCAGGAATAGGAGAGAAACCAATAATCCGGTCTGGCCCGTATTCTTTGATCGTATGAATCAGCGAAGCGGCGATAATCTGTGTCACTTCACCCCATGACGCGCGAATTAATCCCCCTTTACCACGGACCGATTTGTATCTTTTCACTTTGGCCGGATCATCCGCAATGCTGGACCATGCTTGAACCGGGTCACCATGCGTCTGAAGCGCATCACGCCACATGTCCAGTAATGCACCACGTACGTAAGGATGTTTGACACGTAGCGGGCTGTACAGATACCATGAAAAACTCGCTCCGCGTGGACATCCACGGGGTTCAAATTCCGGCATATCCGGTCCGGTTGAAGGATAGTCGGTAGCCTGCGTTTCCCAAGTGACAATGCCGTCTTTCACATAGATCTGCCAGCTGCATGATCCTGTACAATTGACTCCGTGTGTGGAACGCACCACTTTGTCATGCTGCCAGCGGCGGCGGTAGACATCTTCCCAATCCCGGTTGACCGGGGACATTTCACTCCAGCCCTCCGCACTTTTTTCACGTTTGGCAAAATATTTGAGTTTGCCCATCCAGGGCATGCTTTTGTTACTCATTGTTGTCCTCCCACATATATGACCTGTTGACGCAAATTGAATCCTGAACTACTGTTGCTAACCTCCGATTTGCGACATATGTCGCAACGTTGGCTTGCCGTCGATCTGTTGCCCGTTTAAGTCTTTTAACATGTCATGTGTTTCGGGTTTGGCTCCGAGCGCCTTGTAAAATAAATCCTGCACCGCCTTGTCATCACCTACGAGTGGACGAACATTGAATTCATCCGACCAGTAGAGACAAGGTTTGATATTACCGTCTGCCGTCAGTCTCAGCCGATTGCAATTCCCGCAGAAATGGCTACTCACCGGGTGAATCAGACCAAAGGTTCCAGCAGCCCCCACTATGCGATAACTGTCCGCAGGTCCATTCCCGTATATCTCTCCACATCTTTCGTAATCCCATCGCGCTCCACATGTTTCCAGTACATGTTCGAGGGGCATATATCCTGATCTCCATCCTTCTCCACTTTCACCAATAGGCATGTACTCAATAAACCGAATATGAATTGGTTCATCCCGAGTCATCAGCAGAAAATCTTCCACCTCATCGTCGTTCACGCCTTTCATCAGCACCACGTTCAGCTTGATCGGATGAAATCCGGCCTTTTGGCTGGCCTTAATGCCTTCCAGCACACGTTGCACCTTGCCGCCTCGAGTAATGCTTGCAAATCGTTCTGGCTTCAAAGAATCCAGGCTTATGTTCACCCTAGTTAGTCCCGCAGCCTTCAGCATATCCGCATAAGCTGCCAAATAGATGCCATTGGTTGTCAATGCGATGTCCTCAATTCCCGGAATAGCGGATAACATCGCAATCAGTTGATCCAGCCCCTTACGAACAAGAGGCTCTCCTCCGGTCAAACGCAATTTCCGAATGCCCAGTGGAGCAAGCGCATTAACGATGGACGTGATTTCTTCATAGGACAGGATGCGTTCTGTCGGTTCAAACTGCATTCCTTCCTCCGGCATGCAATACACACAGCGGAGATTACAACGATCCGTAACCGAAATTCTCAAATAATCATGCACTCTTCCAAACGGGTCCATTAATTTTGATTCCATACACGTACCTCCCTTCTCTAGGGTGCTGTCTTAACATCGGCTGAAGGAGGGAACTTTCTTCCTCTCATCGCTTGTCATCTTGACGCTAAATATAAGGATGTCTCGCTCGGCGAACTGTGCAAAATATCACAAGAAGTGAAACATAGCGCACAGTTGCACATTTATATATGCTCTGTAATCCTTTACCAAACAGGATTCTGGTCTAAATAAGGCAAAATTATGGCAAAAGAAAAAGTGTGAGCAGGCTCACACAGCCACCTCCTCACGTTTTCTATAATCAAATTGCAACACCACACTATCCCTATTTGGAGGAATGACACTTGAACACATACGCAGCAACCATTAATGCTACGGAGTATCCACCGCATTTGAAACATAAAGTTATTTTTGAAACGTTTGATCAGTTGCAACCACAGGAATCCATGCTGCTCATTAACGATCACGATCCTAAGCCACTTCGATTCCAATTCCAGTCCACACATCCTGATGGCTTCAACTGGGAGTATATTGAGCAGGGTCCTACAACCTTCCAAGTCAAAATCAGCAAATTATAGATTGGAGCTGAACCGCTATGGCCCACGTTGAAATCATTGACGATACTACACTTCGCATCACGCTGAGGTTGGAAGATGCCACAACCATGGTGCAGATAGCACAGCGTGAGCAGGCCGAGTATGCGCAAGAGATTATTACCATTTACGAAAAAATGCCTGTGTTCGAATATACTCATTTCTGTTTTTACGCCTATGACAGTGCAAGACTTTTTGAGCGTGTACTCGGGATGGACCCCAAAGCCTATCTGTCCTTCTCCCTCGATGCGCCGGAGTCATTCTTCTATGCGCTGTACGGTGGAATGGCCGCCCTGTATGAACCTTCTCTACAGTTGGTACAGCAGGCGGATGTAGCTAGTGCAGGATCGGATGTGAACGCACATGTCTCCATCTGATGTCCATATTGTTGAATTGGATGTGCGTCCTCATCTGAGTAAAAAGCTGGAGCCGTTTCAGCTGATCATGGACACGGTCAAAGGCCTTCAGCATGAAGATGTATTTGTACTACACGCTCCATTCAAACCAACGCCCCTGCTCGGTATTCTCAAGATGAAAGGATACTCCAGCACATCGGAACGAAAAGGTTCAGATCACTGGGTTACCACGTTTGTGCACAAAAAAAATAAAACCGGTGACAAAGCATTATCTGCAATGGTTTTATCTGGATCGGAAGTCGTTTCTGAGCCCTGTTCAGACGAAGAATCAGCTTCATGCAAAGGCCATCCAGAGGAGCAAGCTGTTGCGATTGAAAACTTTGAATCCCTACAGGCGCCCACCGTTATACTGGACAATCGCGGATTGGAACCGCCACAACCCATGATGCGAACCCTTGCCGCACTGGAGCGTTGCAAACCTGGGGAAGTCGTACTGATTCACAATGACCGTGTGCCAGTCTTCTTGATTGAAGAGTTAAATAATCTCGGTTGCCCCTTCACGGTTGAGGATCAAGCCGATGGTACGGCCAAATTGAGAATTGAAAAAGGGTAAGGAGGCAAAGACCATGTCCAGGTTGCCGTTTCTTTTTATCATCACGGGCATCTTTGGATTTGTAATGTATCACGCATTCTCCCTGCTCTCGCTGACAGGCTGGCTTGGTGATGAACTCAGAGGACCCGAAGGCTGGTTTCATGCCCATCAGTTTGTGCTCGGGTGGGCAACCATGCTGGCTATGGGTGCCGTTTATCAGTTGATACACGTTATTTTGCAATCCAATATCTATAGTCTGTTCCTCGGTTATTGTCATTATTTCTTGTTCAGTATCGGAATCGTGGGCATGTTATTCGGCTTCATCCGTGCAGATGTCATCTGGATTGCGGGTTCTGCTACACTCGCGCTCTCTGGCATTCTGTTGTTCGGATGGAATATGGGCGTTACCCTCTTCCGTGCCTCACAGTGGAATCCGGTAACGATCAGTGCAGCTTGTTCCTGTCTTTATCTGGTTCTAACCGGGCTTTCCGGTATGCTGATGGGTTTGAATTTTGCATTTGGTGATTGGAATGGTCTGCACGGACGCTTGTTCGGCGCACATATCTGGATGGGAACACTTGGCTGGTTTGGCATGTTAATTACCGGATTCAGTTACAAAATGCTTCCGATGTTCTACCTGTCCCACGATTATTCCATTCGACTGCAAAAAGTGGTCCTGGTTCTGTGGAATGCAGCTGTAGTTACAGGTGTTGTCGCATTTCTGACAGGTATTAAGGGAGGCCTGCTCTGGCTCGCGCTCCTACTTCTAACCTCAGCCCTGCTCTTCTATGTGTATCACTTGGAGCAAATTCAGGAGAAACGGCACAAAAGTAACCCAGGTCCGGGTATCCGCTGGTCTGTGTATGTAAGCCGTGCGTTTGCTGTATATGCTGTTGCCCTACTGATCTATTCCTCGCAAGGGACTGAACTGCTTCTCCATCCACGTGTTGTTCTGCTGTCTGGATGGGTATATCTCGGGGGTTGGGTGTCTCTCACCATACTTGGTTATGCCTCCAAAATCGTGCCTTTTCTATGGTGGACCCACAAATATGGCAAGCAGGCAGGCAGACCCGGAACACCGCTGATGGCAGGTATGCTGAGTGAACGGTATGTCAATTGGGGTATGCTCGCCATGGTCGCTGGAAGCCTTTTGCTTGTCAGTGGAATTCTGATTAATCTGGCTGAGGTCATGATGGTTGGAGGGACGATTTTGTCTCTTGTCTCCATCGTTTATATAACAAATATTGCTTTGGTATTCAGACGTTAACATAAATAAGGTGGACTGGAGAGTGAACATGATGGAACAAACCACGCATTTGCTAGAATGTCTCAAGGAAGTGTATGACCCTGAATTAGGTGTCAATATCGTTGACCTGGGTCTGGTGTATGAAGTAAGGGAAGAGCCTGAACGGGTTCATGTACGAATGACGCTGACTACACCAGGTTGCCCGCTGCACGATACAATTGTCGGTGCGGTGAAATGGGTTTTGCAGGAAAATACGAATAAGACCGATATTGATGTTCAAGTCGTATGGGAGCCACAATGGTCTCCACAGCTGATGTCGATTGAAGCCAAGGAAATGCTGGGATACTTCTAGGCAGAATGAACAGTGAGCGGATGAATGAACAAATTGCTGCCGGAATACGAAAAAGCGTACTTAAGATCTGATGTTCTCAGACCCAGGTATGCTTTTTGTTTTGCGATGGGAACATACACTGGATATACACCCCGGAGATTGCTAGAAGGACGAATGTTGGAGCAGAGTATTCTTGAATAAAAATAAATAAGGAAACTCCAGAATAGAGTTCCCCCTTATATTGATGCCAATCAGTGAATCATTTTATCGATTCCTTGATATTAGATGTTAGATGTCCTTTGCATAGGATGCTGCTGGCACTTTGTTTAACACCACGAACAAACGAACCTCCTGATCTCCTGTATTATGGAATGCGAACTCGACCTCACCGCCGCAATGGATCACATCCTCTTGTTTCACCCCTTGTTCTTTTCCATCCAGAATAAGTGTGCCTGTGCCTTCGACCACCAGCAAAATAACGTCTGTGCCCGGATGTTTATGAACGGGAAGCTGCTGCCCTGGCAGAAAATGAAGGACAAAGGTCACTCCACCACCCTGTTGGAATAAAACACGTTTCGTAAACCGGTCCTCACTAAATATTTTGACTTCTTGCAATGACGTGATACTCATGATAATCGTCCTCCTCGATAATATAATCTGTGAATACATTCATCTTATCGCAAAAAAGCCCGCGCTTCCTTGATCTGAATCAAGAAATGCGGGCAATGAACAAATCATGGGTCGGTCCTCATGACCGTTTGTTTCTAAGATGGTTACACCATCATTTTGCGCAGAGAAGCGATATATCTCGAACGTATAATGATGAAATAAAACGTCTGTGCAAGTACAAAAGCACCAAATACAGTCAACACCGGCATCGTATAATTGGTAATACCGAATTCAGTCAGGAATGGCTTAACTACGACCAAAGTTTCAATGATAGCTACCCCGATCGGTAAAAAGAACAAAATGGCAATCTGAACGGTGGATGATCGTTTCATTTCCTGGAAACTGAGACCCATTTTCGAAAGAGAATGCACCATCCTTCCATCCGCTTCAAGATCGGTATGCAGTCTGAAATACAAAAAGCTTGCGGAAGAGATCGAGAAGATTAATCCGATAAATATGCCCAGGAAGGTAAATAGTGCTGTACCCTGTCTGTATCTCTCAAAATCTCCATATCGAGTGGTCAGAAATCCGGAGTAATTCTCATCCGAAGCATTATCGCTTCGAATGGTATCTGCGGACGACAGTAGCTGATCGCTAACCATGGCTTCCGAGGAGTGCCGGTCAGGTACAGCATGACCCCATGCCGGAATCTGGTACAGAACTTTGCCTGATAACCTATTTGCATTGAACTGTTGTGTGATCTCTTCAAACTTCTCATCTGGGAGAACGACTACACCTGTAGAATAGATCAAGGTTGCGAAACGTGGCTCTACATCCGTAGCTGTAACTCTTGCTTGCAATGAGCCATCCTCCAGATTCAGAGTCAAGGTTTCTCCTTCCGCATAATTGCGAAACCTGTTTCGATCGATCTGATCCTGATCCTTCTCATTACGCGAATCTACGAATAATGCTGATGCTGAATCCAATTGGAACGTCTTTTTTCCTTGGATCGCATTGAATCGGTTGTAATGACTGAGCGGCATAACCGAGACAGCACTCTGATCCGCATCAGACCAAAAGTACTCCAGATACACTTGCTGATAATTCAAGCCTGCTGCTTCAAGTGTCGAATCAATATAGCTCATATCCATTTGATCCGAAGGAGTGTACACATTGTATTTGACTGGAAAATCGTTGTTTGTAAACTGCTCCCGGTTCTCTTGATCCAGTGACAAAATTACAACTGCACTCATTGAAGCAATCGCAATCACCACGGTCACCATAAAGAGCATGCGGGCATTATCCTTCATTTTATAACTCATCTCTGAGATCCACAACAGACGTGTACCATGCCATACCGTTTTACGATTACGCTTCAATAAACGGATGATGAGCACGGAAAGTTGTGAATAGAAAAAATACGTCCCGGCTATCCCTGTTACTGCTGCAAGCATGATTGTTCCGCCATTTAACCCGCTGCGGAGTACCACAAAACCTACTGTAAGTAATGCAAAACCCAGAAGTGAGAAGAACCATGAAGCTTTGGGCTCTTTTTTAGGTTTGTTGGTTCCCGTCAAAAGTTCTAACGTCCGTTTGTTTCCGATAAAAACCAATGTGAAAAGTGAAATGCAGAAAAATAATAACAGAAAGGCCCCGATCGTAATCAGAATCGCTTTCACGGGAAAATAAAAGGGCAGATCATCCATCCCGATAAAACGAGTGGTTAACATCAGGAACAACTTGGACAACAACATACCTCCGCCGATACCGGCAATAATGGACAGGCAGCCGATCAACATGTTTTCCAAAATGACCAATCTCCGAATCTGTGCGGGTTCTGCACCAAGTATGGTCAGAATGCCAAACTCTTTGTTCCGTGATTTGAGAAAAGCACTGATGGAATACATAACAAAGAAAAATGCAAACACATACACAATAACCGAAGCGATCTGCATCCCCGTAGCGGTTGTGTCACCCATTGGCAACTCTGCCACATATGGATGATAGATAAATACCGCATACGCGAAGAAAATCATGACCATAAACACACTGCTAAGAAAAAAAGCAATATACGCTCGCCCATTACGACGGATGTTATTAAACGCGAACTGAGGAAAGCTCATGTGAATTCCCTCCCCAGAAGGATAAAGTATCAATGATCCGCTGGAAAAACGTCTGTCGATTATCTCCGCGGTGTACCTCGGCTGCCAGTTTTCCATCCTTGATGAACACGATACGGTTACAATAACTTGCCGCAAGCGGGTCATGTGTGACCAACATAATGGTCGTTTTCTCCTGCTGGTTAATCTGTTCAAGTGACTCCATGACCGCTTGGGATGACGTAGAATCCAATGCGCCAGTGGGTTCATCCGCCAAAACAATCGAAGGCATATTAATCATGGATCTCGCAATGGCTGTGCGCTGTCGCTGTCCGCCCGAGATTTCGTAAACTCGTTTATCCAGAATGTGATCAATCCCGAGCTTGGCTGTAATGCGATGTAGTCTGCTCTCCATCTCCTTCAGTTTGACCTTGTCCAGTGTCAATGGAAGTACAATATTCTCAGCAACAGTCAGCGTGTCCAACAGATTGAAATCCTGAAAGACAAATCCGAGTTCCCGACGCCGGAACATGGCAAGTTCTTTCTTTTTCATATCAAACGGGTTCATGCCATTAATCAGCACCTTGCCTGAGCTGGGTTCATCAATGGTGGAGACCATGTTTAACAATGTAGTTTTTCCACTGCCCGACGGGCCCATAATACCCACAAATTCACCTTGTTTGATTGTCAGATGAATATCACTAAGGGCTTGAGTCTGCACTTTGCCCTGATATACTTTGTTCAGTCCTGATACCTGTAACATTTCCATGCGTAATTCCCTCCTAATCCGTCATTCTTTATACGTTAATTCTATTCTTATCCTAACTGACCTCCCGTAACGGTGCTATCGAATTACCTTAAACTTCCCTTACAATGCGTTTAAGGTTCTGTTCCCCTGCCTTCTCTATGACACTTCTGTCCATTAAAAAAGCACCTCGCCCATGGGCAAAGCACTTTTCACTTCGGATATTTCGAATGAATCCAGCTGAATCTAACCAACGTTCCCTCATTCGGCTCCGAAAACAACTCGACACGATTATCCAGGCGGGCACTGATCTCACGGACCAGATATAATCCCATTCCCGTAGATTCGTGGTATTGTCTGCCCCGTTCGCCTGTAAAATAGGGATTAAACACGCGATGAATATCTTCGGACGAGATGCCGATTCCCTCATCCTGAATGTCCAGGATTGTACGCTCTTCCTGCTTATAGCCTGTAATGATCACTTTTTTGCCTGATTTGCTATCAGAATAGTTCACGGCATTGGTCAAAATCTGGGTGAACATGAACCGCAGCCACTTGGAGTCACTATATATCTGGAGGTCGCCCTCCATACGGATATCCGGCGTAATGCCTCTGCGAATAAACAAACGTCGGTTCTCTGCAATGCTACTTCGAAGCACATCTTGCAAAGACAACAGCTCCACACGAAAATCCCCTTCGAACTGTTCAAGCCTTGATGAATGCAAGACCATTTCAAGTCCTTTGCGTAGCTTATCCAGCTCATCCTGAATACTGCCAGCCGTCTCATCGTCCACATCTTCCAAGGTCAGTTGGATAATGGACAACGGGGTCTTCATCTGATGAACCCAGCGATTCATGAATACCACCTGCTGTTCCTTGCTAGTACGTAACAGCCCCATCTCGTTCTGCCGATTACGCTCCAGTTCATGTAACAATTGCTGGATGGCTTCCGCCACGACCGAATTTCCAAGCGTTTGGAAAGGTCCGTTTACCAGTTTTCGTGGTTGTTCAAGCAGACGATAATACGCTCGCAGCTGGAAGTAACGTATGATCAGATAGACCAACAGCACAACAGTACTGATCAGCATGCCATAGAGAACAATCTTCATCGGACGGCCCTCACCAGAGAGCCAGTACACACACGGAACCAGCAGCATCTGTAACACATAAAATCCAACTAACATCTGGTGGTCTTTCAGGAACAGTCTCATTTCCCTTTCCCCTGTGAGGATGAATCCAGATCCAACACACGATAACCCGCTCCGCGAACCGTCTCCAAAATCTCTTCTGCACCCAGCTCCTTCAACTTCCGGCGAACACGTGTAATATAGACATTCAACGTATTATCATCAATAAAATGCTGATCTTCCCACATCTGTTCTAACAATTTTTCTCGGCTGATAACTCGCCCTGCCTTCGCCATCAGCGCTTCCACCAGTATCGCTTCCTTCTGTGTCAGCTCGGTAGAACGCTCATCATATTTCAATACAAATCGCTCAGGATAAAGGATCATGGGACCGTTCTTCACCTTCACTTCCTGTTGAACAGCAGCGTAAGAACCATAGGCTCTGCGCAGCTGACTACGGACTTTGGCAAGAACAACTTCATATTGAAAAGGTTTTGTAATATAATCATCCGCTCCATGTTCCAACGCCATAATCTGATCCATACCACTATCACGAGCCGATATGAATAAAATGGGACATATGGAATGTGTGCGTATCTGCCTGCACCAGTAGTATCCATCATATTGAGGCAAATTCACATCCATCAGCACAAGGTCCGGCTTCACTTCCACAAATTCATCCAGTACATGACGAAAATCATCTGTGACCTGTACCTGGAATCCATTTCGGGTCAGATAAGCCGCCAGTAATCCTGCTAACTTGGCATCATCTTCAACCAACAATATCGACTGCATCGTTAACCCTCTTTCCGTTTCCTGACGTCAGTGTATCACATCTAGTTACCCATTCTAGTCGGAAACGGCTTGAAAATAAAGGTTTAGACCACGAGACGTCCCCTCTTCTCTGCCAAACCAATGATGGCTTCTACCCCTGAATTAAACTCAAGAAAATCCTGCTCGACCCCATCGCTGAAAATAACACCGTCCTCCGGCATCTGGGATACAATGTGCAATGGCTGCTTTGAATGAATCTGTCCAAACACGAGATTGGCCGCTGTCGTCCGGCTCGGGAACGGTTCACGTACTGAAAAATATAAATAAGGCGCATCCCAGTTAAAATGATTCAGCTCTTGCCTGCTTCCATGAATGGATGCGGATGCTGTAGCGACCTCCGCTTCGGAATTCATGTTCTGCCATGCAGCCGATCCAACAATGCCGGTGGCTCCCGCCAGCACACTTTTGAACCAGCCTGTCGATCCCATGCCTGTGGATACAATGATGCCACTGGAAGATTGTTGTTCTGCGGATGTACCCAAACGCACTTCATAACGAGCCGATACATGTGTCTTCCGACCAATGAACAGATCATTCACACCATATAGATACTGTCCATCATTGAGTTCCACTTTGGCGAGAGTGACTTCTTTCAAGGTTCGTTGCTTTCGAATGACATCAGGAACAATGAAGCTCAGATCCTTCACGGTAAAAGGTAATAACACGCCATCCCAACGCATCGGGTCCGGATTCACACCGATGAGCGGCTGCTCGGTTACGTATTTGAGGGTGTTGGCTACAAGCCCATCCTGTCCAACCACGACCACGATATCCTGATCTCCAAAGATAAAATTGGGCACATGTTCCCGATCAATCGTCTGAACCCGTCCCAATTGACCCAGTTGCTGCTGGGCCTGCTGCACAGATAGCCGATAACGACGGTCTTCCTCCATATAATCACTGAAGTCTGCGCCCAGACGTTCAATATAGAACTGAGCTTGCTGCACCGTGTTATATCGAACCACCAACTCTTCCAGTCGGGTCCGGCGTTTCACCAGAATCAGCTTGTGTTCACTCATCCGATCATCTGCCGTGGCCTGCTGACGTACTGATTTCCCTGCCTGCTCTGCTTGCTCTCTTCTTCCTAATCTCATCTCGCTCGACCTCCCTGATCTCTGCCTGGCGCAGGAGACATTAATCCCTGTAACAGATCCGGCGAGATATTTAGTTGCCCAATCTTGCCTGCATTTTCAGCCAGTTCCTGGAACGCGAGTGCGATCAGCTTATCAGAATTCATGCCCATATTCGCCATTGCTTGTAGTACATTGGGCTGTACATTTTGCAATGAGTTCATCACGGCAGCAATCTCATACGCTTTGGCGTCTGCCTCGGCATTGTGATTAGCAATAGTTAACTCAATCAGTTGCTGCTTACGTTCCTCCATCGCTGTATTAAACTGAAGCTGCTCCTGCTCCATCTCGTTTTGTTTCTGTTTCACCGAGCGTTCTGTCTGCAATTGGGTCTCACGAATTTGCTGTTTCTTCGTCTCTACGGCAATTTCGGTGTTCAGTTCGTTCTCTTTCACTCGTCTTTCCTGTTCAATCGATGCATTCCGACGTACATAGAGCGCTTCATCTGCCTGACGCAAAATCTCTTCCCGCGCCTGTGCTTCCAATGCACGCATCGTCTCTTTATTAGGCAGAATGGCCAGAATCGATAGACTCATCAACTCAACGCCCAATTTCTCCAACTCTTCACTTTGTACAACCTCGCGTTTCATGCTGCTTGCCAGCCGTTCACTGGATTGAATAGCTTCTTTCAGCGGCATTTGCTCCAGATGTTTCTTGGTTAGTACTTTCGCTGTGGTGATCACCCGTTGATCCAGCTTGCCGGGGTCGTCGGAGATATACCGATTTTTGCGCAAATTGTACGTGTAATTCAGGCTCTGGGTTATTTTCAAATAATCCACAATGCGATAACTTAATTGCCCCTGCACAGTAACCGTCTGATAATCCGCCGTAATCTCTTCAAACATGAACGGTACATCCACCGAGGATACGGGTAGAACCACTACCGATGTGGTCGGCTCATAATAATAGAAAGACAATCCTACACCTTGACGCTGTACCTCACCATTTTTCACCTTCATGACATATTCACTGGGTTGAAATTTCGCAAATCGGAATCCAAACATAGCTCATTCCCCATTTCTTAATATTGTCGTTTTGATATTATCGAAATGATAACAAATGAATTCGATATTGTCAATACGACATTAACAAATTGTTTATATGCCTATTTAGAGAAAGCGGGTCCGTTATAATCTCTTTTCACAAAAAATAAAGAGACCGAATCATATGATCCGATCTCTTTACCTGCTTTGTTATTTTCTATTCATGAGTGTTGATAATGCCACCAAGCATCATCCTTCATAATAAAAACGGACGTTTTGAACTACCTCTAATACAGTTGTTCCATCAGTCTGGCGACTGCAACAGCTCCCTGTGCACGGTTCGCTGTTTCTTTCGGAGCAAACGTGCCATCAGGCATGCCATTTAGCAGCCCAAGTTGTTGCATTGAGGCTACAGCTTCTTTGGCGTATGCTGCGATCTCGGCGTTGTCTACAAACACCATATTTCCTTGTACAGAATTGGTCGCACCCTCACGCTGCACAACCTTCAGTGCTCTGTTCAGCATAACGGCCATTTCTTCTCGTGAAATGCGTTCATTCGCTCCAAAGCTTCCATCTGCTCGGCCTTGAATTATTTCCATTTCCATTCCAAGTCGTACTGAATCGGTATACCACTGCCCTTCCTTCACATCCGTTGGTGTTGAAATAGATGGATCCGGCTGGCGTGCATCACCAATACCTTTAATAATCATTTGCAAAAATTGTGCTCTGGTCAGTTCACCTTGCGGGGCAAAACGAGTTGCGCTCATCCCCGAAATAATCCCTTTACCGTAGAGGTTCTGTACCTCTCGGATTGCCCAATTGTGATTTTGCAAATCATGTAATGGCACTTCAACTTCTTCAATGACATAACTGCCGGATTCCAGTGGTTTGAACGCCATCGTTTTGGTCTTATCATCGTACTTGGAATACGTAACAGGTTTCATTTCTCCACTTGGAGATATGGAATGTACAATCATAACTACATCACTCTTCTTAGGTTGCTCCACATTGGATAGAGCAACTTCAACTGCTCTGTTTGTCCATTGCAATGGCTTATTGTTCATTAACAGATTCACATCAACAATCGCATGATTACTGATCGCTGCTTTTTGAGATGTGGACAATGTATCTGTCGATCCTTTTGCCACTACGATGTCGAACGTTCCCTCAGTCTCCGCAATGGTTAGCGGGAGTGATCTCAGAGGAACACGAACGGTAGTCTGTCCTACAACTACATCCAGGGATTTCACTTCCTCGGAACGAATCCATGCCGCCAGTTGACTTGCAGCCAACTGGAATGTGACTGTCTTGGCTGTGTCGGGTACATCTGCAAGCAGTTTCAACGTACGATTTCCTGCATCCATGGATTGCAGTGCCTGGGTTAATTGAGATACATCTGGACGAATCGAATACTTGTCATTCCCGGTTGCTGTTCCTTTTACCGTTATTAGACCCTTAACTGGCGGATTACCAGGTTCAACCGGTAGTGTTACAGCCGGATTCCCCGTTGAAGGAGCTGTTCCCGGGTTGGAAGGTTGTGATGGCTGGCCAGGGCCAGGTGTTACATCTTGACGTACAAGCTTACTCACAGCATCTTGTAACGCACGATCCGCATTGCTTACATCTTGCGTTGAAGATTCAACACCCAGAATGAATGCCTTCGCTTCAGAAAGTGCCTTACTAAATACATTCCAGCTTGATGTCGTGTATTCGGTTTGTTTTAATTTCTCAGCGGTATCTACATTAGTTTGCAGTGCAGATTTGTCCGCTGGGAACGTACCGTATGCTTCAAATTCCATGAATCCTACCCATGTGGGACCTGTTTTAATCGTTACCCGAATGTAACGTCCCTCCGTGCCTTCTGGAAGTACATGGCTAGGTGCGGTTGATACAACTACATCACTTGTGGTGTCCACTACTTTCACAAAATTTTTGTTATCGTTGGACACTTCGATCGTATATTTGATGCCGCCACTCCACATCGACATTTCGATTTTACGGAGGTTAGCAACCTGACCCAAATCCACTTGCCACCAGCTATCCTTACTCTGGTCTGTTCCCCATGAAGTGTTCGGATTGTTGTCAATTGCACCTTCAGGAGAGTTGGCTTGATTGCCTCCTGTCCCTGCACTACTTGAAGCCGTTGCCGTTTTGCCCGTTGTTAAAGCCTCCAGAGAGACTAGGTTAGTAAAGGCTTGTTTCAACGTACTTAGTGCTGAATTCACCTCAGACTGGACAACAGCATTGTTATCTCGGACCTGAATCGCTGCCTGCAAAGACTGTTCCAATACAGACCAGCTCCGGCGTGTATAGGAAGATTTAGTCTGCTGCTGCATTTGTTGAATGTACTGGTGCAGTTGTGTTTTGTCCACATTGGATAGACCTTGAATGGCATCATGCAAACGTTTAACCGCTGTATTCGCATCCGTCTGTGTTGCTCTTGGATCATTCAAGATCTGATCAGCGCCTTCCAGCGCTTTGGTCAATACCGCCCAAGTGGCCGCAGACCAGTCAGCCTGCTGATACGTACGCGCTTCCGCTATTTTAGCTCTGAGCTCGTCAAGCTGCGGGGTGATAACCTGCATCTGCTGCATCACACGTTCCAATGCTGTTGTCGCTGCATCTGTATCTAATTGAGTTACCCCACCCGGCGTGTATGCCTGTTGGTATACATCATTCGCTGCCGAGATTGCCGGAGCCAGAGTCACCCAGCTATCCAGAGTAAAATCAGTCCGTACCAATGATTTGGCTCGTGTAAGTGCCGCATCCAGTTGCTGGCGGTCTGCGGGCAGAAGCTCCAATCCGCGTTTGTACACATCAAGGGACCATAACGCTCTGCCTTCATAAGAATGCCCGCCGTTGGCCGGAAATTCATCGTAGTCAAACATCGCTTGGTTCTCCCATGCATTCCCTTCAGATGCAATCCAGCCTACCCCCGCCGGAATCCACGCTGGCTCCCAGTAGAAGAAACCTGCGCCATGATTTCCTGGCACGTTCGCAATCATGTCCATAATGCCGGCGATGGCATCATATTGACCTTGAACGGTTGCAGGGAAGTCTGCTCCCCCAACATGAAGCGCTTCGTCCGATCCGATGATATTTCCATGAGCGTCCCCGTTTTTGTAGGAAAACGGATAGGACGTTTCAGCGATAATGACATCTTTGCCAAACTCGACTGACACTTCATTCATCGTTTTCTGTACATCCGCAAACGTCCCATGCCAGAACGGGTAATACGACAGTCCGATAATGTCATATTCCAGTCCGCCAGCACTTAACTCTTTAAAGTACCATTTGAACGTATCCACCTTGCCACCTTCAGCCAGATGGATCATAATCTTCACCTTATCCGCGTTATCGGTGATCTCTCCTTCTACTGCACGTACAGCATCAATTCCGCTTTTCAGCAATGCAACATTTTGCTCGAAATCCACGTCGCTGCTCAAACCGTTCAGAACACCACTGTTGATCTCATTACCGATCTGCACCATATCAGGCATGGCGCCCTTAGCTTTCATTTCTCGCACAACTTCATACGTATAGTTGTATACGGCCTGCTTCAGCTCTTCGGGCGAAAGACCTTCCCAAGCTTTGGGAAGAAGCTGCTGGCCCGGGTGCGCCCACTCATCCGAGTAGTGGAAATCCAACAGGATCTTCATACCTTTTTTCTTCACCCGCTCGGCCAAACGAATGACATCGTCCTTGTCGTTGTATCCCCCTGATTTCTGTGGATCATTCCACAAACGAAGACGTACATAATTGACACCGCGGTCCTTGAGTATATCGAGCAAATCACGCTCTGTACCGTTGCTGTCCACGTATTTGCCGCCTTTGTCCTCAATGGCAGTCAACGTGGAAATATCAACACCTCTAACATAGTCTGCACGATATCCCTCAACGATCACTTTAGCTTTAAGCTGAGGTTCTGGAGGCGCACCATATACAACTCCTGTTACCGTAAATTCGCCTGCAGAGGCGTATTGCATAGGGTCGATATAATCCCAAGTCACAGGTACCATTCCCGATTTTTCATTCTGAAACTGTGCCTTTACCTCGTTGGGCAGAATTGGCGCACTTCTGGTCACCGTTCTCACTTCGATCTCATCATATCCTTTAATATTGGCTGGTTCAGTTCCTTCTGCTTCTCCCCACACTTTGAACTCCAATATTTCCGGCCAGACACCCTCACCCTTGTAAAAAGATATGTTCAATCTGATGTATCGCACATCATTCTGCTGAAACGTCAGATCAGCGATCTGTTTGGGATCGGCATTTTCTTTTTGATCAGCAACGTTGGTCCATGCCTGCTGATCAGCAGATGTTTCTACCATATATTTCACAACCGTGTTTTCTCTCCACGTTATCTCCGCTCCGGACAGATTGTAGTCTTCACCCAGATCAATCATCACCCACTGTGGTTGTTCCGTTGTCACTCCAGCCTTAGCAGCCCAATGCGTGTCACTTTTACCATCAACCAAGTGCTCCTTTTTGCTCCAATGCTCCAAATATTCTGTGCTTACCGAAACCGCCTTGTTAAGTGCCACGTTCACTTTTGCATCTTCTGCAGCCGCTGGACGAACCATCAACCCCAGATCACAGAACAGCATTAGTAATACCAGACACCCGCTTATGTACCTTTTGTTCACTCTTGATCTCCCCCTTTTTGTGTTTGATTGTGCATGGATCAATGAATGTTATGATTCCTCCTCATTGTAAGCGCTTAATAGTGATGGGTAACACGGCATTTTCCAAAGGAAACAGCAGTTATTTTAACAATATGATCCTGTGACAGTTACATTTGAGTTATATTAATCACACTATTTTGTAAAAAAAAAAAAATCTGTCCGTCTACCGTAAGGCAGAACAGAACAGATTTTCAGGTATATGATCATTGTTACACTTATTTAGAAAGTTTCAATTCAAGTTGTATCTGGATATCATTTTCAGTCGAGAGCACAACGGAGTGCGGATTTTCCATTCCGAAATCTTCGAACGTTACCATCGATGTTGCCGACAACAATACTGCATTATTCTCATAAGCAGCTTTTGCGTCAAAGGTTACTTCTTTTTCAATACCTTTAACCGTAATGGTACCATTCATTTTGATAGCAACCGTTTGACCGACAGGCCATTCCGCAGGTACCCCTTCAAATGAAGTCGCTGTAAATGTAGCTTGTGGATATGTAGCGACATCGAAGAAATCGGCTTGCTTCACGTGACCATCACGTTGTCCATTCCCGGAATCAATTCCGTCCATCTCGATCTGTCCTTCTGCCTTCATCTGAGCAGCATCATCTACATTAATTGTCCAATTGCCTGTTACCTTCTCGTCCACAAAGTTAACTGTCTCCTGTGATGTGGTTACGGAGAAGTATACTTTGGAACCTTCGCTGATGCTCCAGTCTCCGTTCAGTTGCTCTGCTCCAGCAGTTTCATTGGCTACAACCGTTCCTGTGCTATCTACAGCTGTGGTGGAAGTCGCTGTGCTCGCAGGAAGCACCTGCTCAATCTCCACGTTGTTCCCCAAGTAACTGTTTGTGATATAGTAACCACCGCCACCGATTACGGCAACCGCCGCTACACCTGTAATAAGCCATGCTTTTGCTTTCTTGTTCATCTCTATGTTTCCTCCAGTACATGATTGTTTAGGTTGCTTCTTGGAGTGAATCATATCAATTGAATGTGTCAGGAAGAAGTCAAGATAAGACAAGTCACATATTTTTTTGAAATCCGTAATACAGGATTGGCTTTACGCTCTGGCTCATGTAAAATCAGTACAAGTTTACAAAGCGAAAGGAGAACGCTTTTCTTGAAATCCATACTTATCGTCGAGGATGAACAAGCTATTGCACGAGTATTGGCTGCTTATCTGAGAAAAGCAGAATTTGAAGTTCATCATGCAGCAGATGGACCGACTGCACTTACCCTTTTTGATACCGTAACGCCTTCCCTTGTATTACTTGATGTGATGCTGCCAGGAATGGACGGATGGGATCTGCTGCGAATTATTCGTGAAAAAAGTGCTTGTCCCGTGATCATGCTAACTGCACTGGATGACATTTCAGACCGTCTCAACGGACTAAATGCCGGTGCTGACGATTATATGAGCAAACCTTTTGTACCGGAAGAAGTGGTTGCCAGAGTTAATGCGGTGTTGCGCCGTAATCCACATTGGACCTCAGGTGGCGAAGAGAAGCGTTCTTTTGGAAATCTCGTCATTGATCTTGCTGCCAAGCAGGTGCTGCTGAACGGTGCAGAGGTTGCACTCACACCTCGTGACCTGTCGTTACTGTTCTTCCTGTCCGATTATCCGAATCGTACATTTACCAGAGATCATCTTATTGAACAGGTATGGGGGATGGACTATGATGGCAGTGATCGTGCTGTGGATCTATCGATTAAACGACTACGTCAAGCCCTCTCCCACTGGTCGCCAGAGACGGGAGAAATTCGGACGTTGCGAGGAATGGGGTATCAATTTTGGATCGCCAACTGAAACAGAAGAAACCCAAACGAACGATATCCATTCTGTCACACTGGACACTGCGATATTTTCTCATTTTGTGCATTGGTTTCACGATTATTGCGGCAGGGGCACTCTACTGGATTCGAACAACTTCCATTGAGAAAAGCCTCAAAACCGCAGAACTGCTTGGTCTGGAGATTGCCGATCGAGTGACCAGTGAGAATAATATGCTTCGAGTTCCACCCGATCTGGACAGACTGGTAACCAAGCGAGAGAAACTATTCAACACAGATAATTATTTTTGTGTCATGATCTTGGACAATAACAATCAATTGATCTTTTCCCAGCCTAAAATGGAGCAAAAAGATGTGCATTATCGACTGTCAGACGACTATCTTGAACCGCGAAACAACAAATATGCAGGTGTAACGGTCAACATATCCGAGGGCGATCAAACCTTGGGCAAAGTGTGGGTCATGCAGTCCAAACAATCCATTACATTTGGTCCAGAGACGATATGGCTCGTGGCTCTAATCCTCGGAGGACTAATCCTCTGTGGATGGTTTACAATCTATCTCCTGTCCAAAAAGTTATCCAGACCGATTCGTCAGGTCGCCTATGCCGCTGAACAGATTCGAGGTGGCAATTATGATGTGAGTCTTGACTTGAATACACGAGAACGTGAGATCAATGAACTTGTAAATTCATTTCGCGATATGGCCACTCGTCTCCAACAACTCGAAGAATGGCGTACACTTTCGCTGGCAGGGGTAAGTCATGAACTCAAGACACCGGTAACTTCCATCAAGGGGCTCGTTATGGCAGTACGTGACGATGTCGTGAGTCCACAGGAAGGTAAAGAATTTTTGGATATCGCTTTGAAGGAATCTGAACGCATGGAGCGAATGGTGGCAGATTTGCTTGACTATAACGCCATGGCTGCAGGAAGTGTTACCGTTCGCAAGGAACGGACGGATCTGAAACTGTTGGTCGGTGAGATCATCTATCAGTGGAAGATTGCGTATGAGGACAAAATGCCAGAGGTTCAGCTGCACGCACCTCCAATTAACTTTTTTACCATGGGGGATGCTCTCCGCATTCAGCAGATCATTGTTAATTTGCTCAATAACGCACTTCATGCCACAGCTCCTGAACAGAAGGCTGTCTTCGATATTTATCTAAGTACAGAAGAACAGATGCTGTACGTTGATGTTAAGGACCACGGCACAGGCATCGCAGCTGAAGAACAACCCAAAATCTTTGAACGGTTCTATCGTGGAGAACTCAAGAAACGTCGTAACCGCGGTCTAGGTCTAGGATTAACATATAGCCGGCTTCTCGCTCAGGAACAGGGCGGTGAACTGACACTTGTCTCCAGCAGCCCGGAAGGCAGCATGTTCAGATTAAGCCTGCCACGCTGGACTGCAACACAAGAAGCTATGAATACAGAAAAAGCATACGGAGCAGCCGTTAAAGTATAACGCACCTCGCTAACATGACAACTAGCCCAGAACTCCATTCAGGAGACTGGGCTAGTTCAACGTTGTTCCTTGTTGCTTTATCCAGAATGGAAGCAATCAACACTCTAATACACGTGGTCTGTATTCATCGTAAGCATCCGAGATCAGTTGCTTATGAAGTACACTACTGACAATGATTGCTTTCCGCTTTGCTTTCAAAACGATCTGCTCTATATCCGCATAACTGCACCCGGTCAAGCGTTCACATATGTAATCTTCCAGCCGAGTCTCCTGTTCAAATGATCCCACCAACTTACTGATATACAATCTGCGACTTGCATCATCTGGCATACCATAGGTCATCTTCGTATCAAACCGCCGCCAGATGGCGTGATCCAGTTGGGTTTCCAGATTCGTTGCAGCCACCAGAATGCTGTCCCCATCGAATTCGTCCAGACATTGCAACAATGTATTGACGACACGCGCCATCTCCTTCACTTCATCATTGCTCTCACGTGTCCGGCCTATGGCATCAAATTCATCCAGAAATAACACACAGGGATTCATTCTTGCATATTCAAATAACTTACGTACGTTACTCCCCGTCTCCCCAAGATGGCTATGAATGATCGCATCTAATCTCACAAGAACCAATGGCAGATCAAGGCGCTCCGCCAGATGTGAAGCCGTTAATGTTTTTCCCGTACCGGGTGGCCCGAACATGACCATTTTGTTGGGGATTGATACATCATGTTCTCTGAACTTCTCTTTCATGCCCAGAATGGTTATGAATTCGTTAATGATACGCTCATTTTCAGCGGAAAATACAATATGCTGGGCTTTGCGTCTACACTCTTTCGGCGTGTAAAAAGCAGCCATATCGATCCCTTTCGCGCGGGGAATCCGGTTCATATGGTTTATTTTGCTCATGTATTCACATGCTCCTTCATTTATAGTTTCAGTCCATGATTCAAGTTATATAAGTTGAACTAATGAATATTTACACTGACCACTTCGTTGACAGAACAACCTTCCGATCGCTGTTATCCCCAGATTTTTTAATTATTTCCCTAGAGAGGAAATCCGGTGATAAAGGCGAACGCTCCGCTTCTTCAGCTTCTTTCTGTCCTCTCCGTTTTCGTGTAAATGTTTAGTTCAATTTATATAGAATCAATTAGACTTTTAATCGTAATTATTACTATTAAATAATAACATACTACTGCCTTTTTGCAAATATAACCACAGCACGTCCACTATTTTGCCACAGATGGGGGCATTTGGTTGCAAGCTTCAATTAAATTTGCTATTCTAAGTATGCATCGTTGTGTATAACGCAAAAAAGCCCTCCGAATTTCACGAGAGCAAAAATTTTCCAGATTAACAAGCGGCAACTTGTTATATCCGGATCTTTATACCAACGACTGTAATCCAATTAAAGTGAGGTTATCAATCATGGCAAAAGACGTATTGTGTGAAGTTAATTCCTGTCGTCACTGGGCTCAAGAAAACAAATGTAACGCTTCCTCGATCTACATCGTGAGTCACAGTTCCAAAGAAGCAAGTCAGTCTGCTGAAACAGACTGTAAGACTTTTGAAGTAAAATAAGTAATTTCATATGATTCACTTAAAGGAGCCCTTACCGGTTCCTTTTTTCTTTGTCTATTGTAACAAGAATGATAATTATTATCAAGCCCTATTCTGTAAAAATCCTTCTCACCTCTTAAATGCACATTGGACAGATGACCTACGTACACTACGTAAGAAGTCAGTATGCCTATGAACGATTAGAACCAAGAGGTGAATAACAATGCCTGTTAAAAGTGGCACACAGTATCGCGAACGAATTGATGCACAGTCCGTCCCTTGCTGGTACAAAGGTAACCTTATTACTGGAAAACGCTCTGAACATGTAGCATTTGCTGGTTTAATGGAGACTCAGATGTACATGTATGATCAGCAATCTGATCCTAAATTTGCAGAAACGATGACGTATGCCTCCCCGGCAGACGGCAAACCTGTGGGCATATCCTTCCTGCCTCCAACCAGTGCCGACGACCTCCGTAAACGACGGGAAGGGATGAATATCTGGGCAAATGTGCATCATGGCTTTCTTGGTCGCTCACCCGATTACATGAATACAGCCATAATGTCCTTTTACACAGGTGCCGATCTCCTGAACGAACTATCTCCCCAATATGCAGAAAATCTCAAAAATTATTATGCGTACTGCCGTGATCATGATATCACGTTATCCCATGCCTTCATTCAGCCATATGCCAGCAAAATCTCAGGGCAATTGGATGCTACGGAAGATGCTATTGCCGCAAAGGTCGTGGATCGCACCGAGGAAGGTCTCATTATTAGCGGAGCATTCATGATGGCTACACAAGCTGCCACTTCGGATGAGATTTTTGTCTATCCGTCACCTTCTCCCGCCCCATTTGATGACGAAAATCCATTTGCATTCTCTTTTGCTGTCCCCAATGATCTTCCGGGAATCAGTCTGGTATGCAGGGATACCTACGCAACCGAATCCCACACTAATTATCCCCTGAGTTCCAGATATGAAGAAATGGACAATATCGTCATCTTTGACAGGGTGCTCGTTCCGCATGAACGAATATTTTTTGCAGGAAGTGAGGAAATGTCCTCGCGTCTCTTCAGTGGTAGCAACTTTCATATTCATGCAGGTCATCAGGTATTGTGTCGTTATATAGCCAAGACGGAATTTGTTCTCGGTACAATCCAGCTTCTCACGGATACGCTGGATCTGAATACGGAAGCACATGTTATAGAGAAATCTGCACGTGTGTTCGCAGGTCTTGAATCGTTAAAAGCATTGGCCTTGGCCGCGGAGGCAGGTGCCATACCTGACGGAAGAGGATTTGTATTACCTGCACCCAAACCGTTGATGGCAGCCAATCTCCTCTTTCCGAAACTTTATCCTGAGATGATTGAAATTCTGCAACTCTTGGGTTCAAGCGGGGTGATTATGATCCCTCAGGAAGAAGAGTTTCAATCCGATATCGCTCCTTCACTGAATATATATCTGAAAGGGAACGATATGGCTTCTCACGAACGCAACGCTCTGTTCCGCCTGATCTGGGAGCTTGGGTCTGGTTCATTCGGGGGCAGACAGACCCAATTCGAACGATTCTTTTTTGGCAATGTCCTTACCGTATCCAATCGGTTGTTCTCCGTCTACAACAAAGATCAGACGAATCGTCAGCTCGTTCGTGATTTTCTATTCAGCACCAGCAAATAAGAGAACTAATGAATCATTTTTTTAGACCAGATGGTCATAAACCGTCATCAGTTCAGAGGCTGGTCTGCTTGCATCCATATCCCGCAATGCAGGCTGGTCTCCGTAACCGATATGAAAGACCCCCAGCACCTTCTCTTCACTTGTCAAACCCATCAAATTCATAAACACAGGATGTTGTTGATAATCATTGATCTTCCAGACCGCATTCAACCCCTGTTCCGCAGCCAGAATACTAAAGCGTTTGCTCCAGGCTTTGGCCGGCAGAAGATCATCCTCACGGGCATTTCTAGGCGCCACGACAACCAGATGGGTTGGAATTGCTTCCGTGTATTGATATGTAGCCCAATCGCCGTAGCGATCAGCCAGATGGGGTGGATAGCTCTGTCTGACCGCTTCCAGATAAAGCTGTCGTCCTTCGCCTGCAAACAACATAAACCTCCAAGGTTCTGAACTCATTACATATAATGAAGGATCTGCTTCATCAAGCAACTTTCGTATAACCGACTGGGGTACTGGCAACGGACTGAATTCGCAAGTTCCTGCACGTCTCTTGCTGTTGCTTATATCTTGACTTAGACCGGTAGACATGGCAACTTCCCCTCCTCTATCTGCATGATATATCGTTATCCTTCAACTGTCTTCACATCAACCATGTTTTCTTCGGTTCAATGGCTTCCGTTCTCCAGCGATCTACCTCTTCGTGGATGCGCGCTTTATCACGCGTCGTAAACTGTTCTGACTCCGCCACTTCTGCTTGCGGCATGCTGTCACGTATCAAGCGAATGTAGTCCATGGAACGGATCAGAGACTGGCGTCCAGGGATGTACCTGATTTTGCGTCCTTCCAACAAGCAGTATATCTCGATCATACCCGGTAATTTTCCGAAGGCTTCCCAGCAGAATGCACTGACCATATGCTGAAACGCCTCAACTACGTTTGGATCATGGACAACCATATATTTCTGAATAAGCAGCGAATCCCAGCCTTCTGGTTGCCAGGCCGCCTGAATTATCATCGATAAATGCATGGATAATGAAGGTAACTCCGTTCTCCACTGTTCAAAAAGAATGGCTGGATGCTTCAAATCATCGTTCATTGCAATGGCGAGTGACAATTCATCCGTAATCTTGTTCTTCACATCCCAGTAATGGAGAACAGATTCGAAACCATCCGTCTTTCTGGGCCACCACTTCTCAAGTAAATACTGTACGGGTACCTCTTTGCGAACATCGGGGTCGAGACTGTAAAAAGCATTGACCGCATGGCTCACCGCATATTGTACACGGTGCCTCCATTGAAGTGGAAGACGCTGCTCAGACACTGGTTCAGGGCGGATGAATCGATGTGGGCTGCGCAGCATTTCTTCCAATCTGTAATCTTCAAGCAGACGTCCAGGAAGATCATTCCTTCCGACTGGCATCGCTGCCTGAACATTATGTCTTAACATGATCTTTAGGACACCTGTAATCCGGCAGCAGCGAAGCGTTTGCCAAAGTCACGGCATGTTTCTTTCTCCTGCTCAAGCGGACTATATTCAATTTTCAACATCTCTGGAGATACCTCCGCCCCACGCTCCTGCAGCTTGGCAGCCGCCAGATCAACTGCACCGCAGAACTGCTCATACGAGGTGTCACCACTACCAAACACCGCAGCTCTCTTACCACTCAGGTCAAGCTCATCCAGCTCCTCATAGAAATCAAGGAATTCATCTGGCAACTCCCCGTCTCCCCAGGTGTACACACCGATCATGAATCCGTCATAGTCCAATACATCAGATGCATTACAATCCGTTACGGATTTCAGGTCTGCCTCGTGGCCTCCCTGTGTAATTCCTTCCACAATCAGTTCTGCAATTTCTTCTGTATTTCCTGTCATGCTCGCATAAGCCACTAACAATTTAGCCATCTATTTTTCCCTCACTTTATTTGATCATGTTATATTCTCTCTATGAAGAAAGAATGAATTTTTGATTAACAAAATCATATGTGATAATGATTATCATTGTCAAATTAAATTTTTGGTTATCTTTGTTTTTCAGTATATGGTGCACTCCCGTCCCCCAACTGGCGTCCAAGCCCTTTTTTGTTGTACAATAGTATCCAAATGACTTTTGAAGGATGGATAAATCATTATGTACGTAGCTAAGAATTGGAAGGACTATGAAGTAATCGATACAGGAGGCGGCGAGAAACTGGAGCGTTGGGGAGATGTGATTTTACGCAGACCCGATCCACAGATTATCTGGCCCCTTGAGCAAGAAACCAATGAATGGCGTCAGGTGCATGGTCACTATCATCGTAGCTCTTCCGGTGGCGGTAACTGGGATATGAAAAAGCCCATTCCCGAGCGTTGGACGATCGGATACGAAAACCTGAAATTCCACATTAAACCTACCAGCTTTAAGCACACTGGTCTGTTCCCTGAACAAGCCGCCAACTGGAGCTGGATGATGGATAAAATCTCCAATGCAGGACGCCCTATTTCTGTCTTGAACCTGTTTGCCTATACAGGCGGAGCAACGGTAGCTGCTGCTTATGCAGGCGCATCTGTTGTGCATGTGGATGCAGCTAAAGGCATGGTTCAATGGGCCAAGGAAAATGTTCAATTATCCGGACTGGCTGATCGCCCTGTTCGTTTTATTACAGATGATGTATTCAAATTTGTACAACGGGAACAACGTCGCGGAAATCGTTACGACGCCATTATTATGGACCCTCCTTCATATGGCCGTGGCCCTAATGGAGAGACATGGAAACTGGAAGAGAACCTATATCCTTTCCTGAAGTCATGTATGACGATCTTGTCGGATAATCCATTATTCATGCTGGTTAACTCCTACACTACGGGCATTTCCTCTACGGTTCTGCGCAACATGTTGACCATGACGATGTCTGCTCAGTACGGTGGTGAAATTACTGCAGGTGAAATTGGTCTGCCGATCACACGTAGTGGTCTTGATCTGCCTTGTGGTATTCTGGGCCGTTGGGAGTCTTAATCATGTCAGAACATCGGCATGATCACGATGCAATTCCGATTCTGTTCGAAGACAACCATCTGTTAGGCATTACGAAGCCGGTCAATGTACCTACACAGGAAGATTCATCAGGTGATCCGGATTTGCTTACATTGCTTAAGCAGGATCTGAAAGAACGATACAACAAACCTGGCAATGTTTATCTCGGGTTAGTACACCGACTTGATCGTCCTGTTGGAGGGGCAATGATTTTTGCCAAGACTTCTAAAGCAGCTTCGAGATTGTCCGAGACTGTGCGGGGACGTCATTTCCGTAAAATATATGCGGCTGTTGTACACGGCAAGTTGCCTGCACAGCAGGGAACGTTAAAACACACGCTCCTGAAAGATGCACGTACAAATACCGTTACTGTTGTACCTAAAGGTACGGCTGGCGGTAAGGATGCCGTTCTGGATTACCGTGTTATCGGCGAGACAGACCGTTACAGCCTCGTCCATATCGAACTGCACACCGGCAGATCTCATCAGATTCGAGTGCAAATGAAAGAAATCGGCTGCCCTCTGTACGGGGATCAGAAGTACGGCGCAAGCGTGAATAAACCCGGGCAACAGATTGCTCTATGGTCTGCGATTGCTGCTTTTCCTCATCCAGTTACTAAGGAAGAAGTTATTCTGCAATCTTTGCCTGCAAGAGAATTCCCCTGGGCAGAATGGCCAGACGCTGTGTACCAAAAAGCTTTTGGACAATCTCAATAAATACGTGTTCAAAAAGACTGGTTTTCAATACCGATAAGATGGGATCAAAAGCGGTTTTATCGAACAACCTCTATAAGTGCACAGGATCAGGTTACATCTGTCCATACAACGTGTCGTTCAGATTCTGTATCTGAACGACACGTTTTTTCATATTTTCAGCTATATACCTAAAATACAGAGAGGAGACATCATGATGACCCCGTTTACCAAACAAGTCGTTGCGATCATCGCGGCGATTCCCGAAGGTAAAGTGATGACTTACGGTCAGATTGCAGCACATGCCGGAAGTCCAAGAGCCGCGAGACAAGTCGTACGTATTCTGCACTCGATGAGCCGCAAGGAACGTCTACCCTGGCACCGTGTCGTCAATGCAAAAGGAGAAATCTCCATACCGGACGAACACTCGCGCATGATGCAGGAAACAGAACTGATTAGCGAAGGTGTGGAGTTTCAACTAAACGGAACCATTAATCTCAAACAGTTCGGTCATGAGCCCGATCCTGTATTTCTTATCGATCCAACGATCCAGCCCGAATAATAAAAGTACTCTCCTCCTATCGCGCACACCAAAAAAAGAGAACTCAGGCAGTTAGGGTTACCCCATCGACTGCTAGAGTTCTCTTTTTGGTTTTATCTGATATTCGTTATGCTGTAGCCGTTGCTTTTTCCTGTTCTACAGTAACAGGCTCAACAGCTGGTTTTGTTTTCCGAATAAAGAACGCCATGATCAAAGCAACCACGGTCATTCCAGTAGCCACGATGAATGCATAGTTAACACCGTAAATCGTTGCATCTGCTGTAGCTGCTAACATCGCTGTCTTATTATTAGGGTCAACTTGGCCAGCAGCCACTGCATCTGCCAGATGTGTTTTGAGCTTACTACTCATGATAGTAACCAGAATGGCTGTACCGATCGCACCGGCAACTGTACGCAATGTATTGGACATCGCTGTACCATGCGCGTTCAGACGTTGAGGCAGTTGATTCAGACCTGCTGTCTGGATTGGCATCATCAGCATCGACATACCGAACATACGAGCCGTGTAGATAAACATCATGTAGCCGTAGGTAGTATCGATTGCCAGACGACTCAGTCCAAAAGTTGTAATTGCCGTAATGGCAAGACCTGCAACCGAAAGCCAGCGTGCGCCCACTTTATCAAATATGCGACCTGTAATTGGGGACATAATCCCCATCAATATCGCACCGGGCATCATCAGAAGTCCTGATTCAATCGGTGAGAAATTACGAATATTTTGCAGGAAGATAGGAAGCAGGATCATACCTGCAAACATCGCCATTGTCACGAGCATGTTAATAATCGTTGTTAATGTATACATGTTGTATTTAAAAATACGGAACTCAAGGAGCGGATGATCTGTTGTCAGTTGACGAATAACGAACAGAATCAGGGATATCGCACCTACGACGAGACATCCAATGACAATTGCACTGCCCCATCCATCGGTACCCGCATCACTGAATCCGTAGAGCAAACTACCAAAACCAAGTGTAGATAAAATAACGCCTGGATAATCTAGTTTAGGTCTGGACTGACGTGTTACGTTTTTGACAAAAGCAATACCAATTGCAGTTGCAATAATAGAGAATGGCAAGATGATGTAGAACAACAATCTCCAGGAATAATGCTCAACCACATAACCTGAAAGTGTAGGCCCAATCGCAGGAGCCAGAATCATCGCAATCCCCATGGTTCCCATGGCCTGACCGCGTTTCTCAATCGGGAAGATGGTCAGGAATACAACGGTCATGAGAGGCATCAGGATACCTGCACCTGCCGCTTGAATAACACGACCTACCATCAGAATAGTGAAGGTTGGACTAAGACCACAGACTAACGTTCCTATGGTAAATAGAGTCATGGCTGTAATGAAAATTTGACGCGTTGAAAATTTGGCAATCAGATATGCCGTAATTGGAATCAGCACACCGTTCACAAGCATATAACCCGTAGTTAACCATTGGGCTTTGTTTGGCCCGATGCCGAGGTCATCCATGATTTTAGGAAGCGCTACGTTCATCAGGGTTTGGTTCAGGAATGCCACAAAGGCACCAATTAACAATGCCGCTACAATAGGGCCTTTCTTGATGTTGTCCATCGCTGAGGATGGAGCTGCAGCAGTAGTCGTACTCATATGTTGTTCATCTCTCTTCCTTCTAACTTTTTAATCATTTGACTATGAATTCTAAGTAGGTGCTCAAGGTCTTCCTTCGATATATCCAGAATGGGTGACACTCTTTCCATCCACAAATGGTGCGTTTCCTGTTGGGCCTGTTCCCCTTTATCCGTAATCTGAAGCTTAACGGATCGGCGGTCAGCATCCGAACGTGTCCGAACGATATACTCGCCTTTGACGAGCCGCTCCACAACAGCGCTCATGGAACTGCTGCCCATATGGCATAGCTCAGCCACTTCGTTGATGCCAATGGAAGGACGCTCCCTCAGGATGGATAACACCATAAACTGGATCGAAGTCAGCTCGATCTCCTTGTTTTCATTCCAAAATGCTCGAAAAAGCATTTGATTCACTTGGCGGAACGAATTAATAATATAGAATACTTCATACGTATCAGTCATTGTTTCACCCTTTTACTTTTGGAATATAATATTTCGTACACGAAATATCAGGGGAACAATTATTTATTATAACAAAAATATTTACATAGTCAACTATTTACATATGAATTCACAAAAATAATATTAGGACATACTAACTGTGTTACATCCATGCCTTTACTCAACTAACCTGGACACAGTGTGTAGCATATGTAATTTGTAAATAAAATAACCATAGGGCTCCTGCATGAAACGAGCAGGCACTCCTATGGTTATTCATAAGAATCAGCATGGTATCATACCGAAGTAGATAAGGCAGGCTCTTTGGTCTTGGGTGTTGTCATTTTGCCTAACAGATATACCAGCAATTGTTGATTGTGCATGGAAATGTTACTGAGAACAGAGTTCATGAATTCATTACGGATGGTGATTCCCCGCACTGTCTCCATTCTTCCTTTCTCTGATAGAGATACCCACACAATGCGTCGATCCTGATTATCCCGATTCCTGCGAATCAGATCATTCTTCTCCATTCGATCGAGCAGCATGGTTACAGCAGCTGGCGTAGTTGACAGATAAGGAATCAGATCCGAAGGTTTCATCTTCTGATGGTCTTCAAGTACCTCCAGAACAGCCAGCTGAGCCTCCGTTAATGAGGGTGCCAGCTCTTGATCCATATGCAATTTATAATCTTTGGTCAACCTGGACCAGCACTTGGCAAAATCGGAATTATACATCTTCCATCGCTCCTCTCTGCAACCGGTTATCACTTCACCTGCTTAAGTTTTCGCGCTCCAAAGCCGCATTCCTGCTGCCTTTTTTCAATTTCCTAGCGATCGACCGTAATCGACGAAGGTTGTTAAACTTCGCATGAATGCCCTCTTCTAATCCGCCTTTGAACAACAAAAAAAGACTCCTCGCATGACAGGATTAGCTGTTCTGCGAAAAGTCTCGTTTGTTTGTTTTTATGAAGATGATGGTGGTTGATTCTCATTGAAGTCCCTTAGAAGTTCAACGATCTCGTCCTGTTTGTCCACATGAACGATTAGCTTGCCAATATGTTTGCGCTCTGTAATCGGAACACCTTCCGAAGAGATCGGGAACACTTGGCCTTCTTTGGTCATTACAGTGATCTTACGTTGCTCTTTGCAATAAAACGCTCCAACAATACGGCTACCATTCGGTTTCACACGTTTGCCTTCTTTGAACTCGAATGTGGCAAGCCCCTTGCCTCCACGGCTCTGTATAGCGTAATCCAGAAGTAATGATCGTTTACCATATCCCAGATCGGACAACACGGCAACTTCACCTTCATCTCCTTCTACCCATATAGCGGATACAACTTCATCTGTATCTCTTAACTGAATACCACGAACACCACCGGATACACGTCCCATTGGATTAACCTCATCCTCTCGGAAACGAATCGCCATGGCTTCTTTTGTAATCAACATAATATCTTGACCACCTGTACTCAGATGTACAGATAACACTTCATCATCCTTGCCCACTTTACAAGCCGCAACTGCACCGGAACGCTTGGTCACGTAATCCTTCAGCTCCGTCCGTTTCACCTGTCCTCTTCGCGTAACGAAGACCAGACTGTGGTTTGGCTCTTCAAAGGATTTCACAGCAAGCACACTTGCAATACGATCATCTTTCGCAAGGGGAATGACATTCACAATGGCTGTGCCTGGATCTTTCCACTTGAATTCAGGTACCTGGTGAACAGGTAACAGGAAATACTGACCTTTCCTCGTAAAGACAAGCAAGTTCTCAAGCGTATTTACTTCCAGAACCTGAGCGATATAATCGCCGTCTTTTACACCACTTCCGCTCCGTTCACCACCAGAACGTGTAAAGGACTGCATGCCTGTACGTTTCACATATCCCTCTTTGGATAACGTAACAAATACATCTTCCGCATTCACAAGTACTTCGAGATTAACCTTAAGTTCTTCCACTTCACCCTGGATCGCAGAACGACGGTCTATGCCGTATTTCTCACGAATCTCCATCAATTCCTTGCGGATGACTCCGATGAGCTTGCGGTCACTATCCAGAATGGATTGTAATTGTGCAATCTTTTTCATCAGTTCACCGAGTTCCTTCTCCAGAGAATTGATCTCCAGATTCGTCAAACGGTACAATTGCAACGTAAGGATGGAATCCGCTTGGCGTTCCGTGAATCCAAACATCCACATCAGGTTGTTTTGGGCATCTTGACGGTTCTTCGACGCTTTGATGGCCGCAATGACCTCATCAAGGATGTTAAGTGCTTTTACCAAGCCCTCGAGCACATGCGCACGGTCTTGCGCCTTCTCCAGCTCAAACCGGGTACGGAATGTTACAACCTCCCGCTGATGGGCAATGTAAGCCTCGAGAATCGATTTCAATCCTAATTGATGAGGTGCTTTATTCACAATCGCAACCATATTGAAATTATAGGTGACCTGCAGGTCGGTTTTCTTCAGCAAATAAGCCAAAATACCTTGTGCGTCCGCTTCTTTTTTCAACTCAACCACGATTCGCAGACCTTCACGTCCGCTCTCATCACGCACTTCGGCAATACCTTCAACCTTCTTCTCAAGTCGGATGTTCTCCATCGCTGTAACCAGACGAGATTTCACGACCTGATAAGGAATTTCGGTAATGACGATCTGCTGTTTGCCACCACGCATGTTTTCAATCTCGGTTTTGGACCGGATATAGATCCGTCCCTTACCTGTGCGATAGGCATCCAGAATGCCGTCACCGCCCATAATCAATCCGCCTGTTGGAAAGTCAGGACCCTTCATAAACATCATGATTTCGTCCAGCTCAATCGACGGTTTCTCCATCACAGCGATCGAAGCATCAATGACTTCACGCAAATTGTGTGGAGGAATCTCCGTTGCAAATCCGGAGGAAATACCGCTGACACCATTAACCAGCAAGTTCGGATAACGGGATGGCAATACAACCGGTTCTTTGGCCGTATTATCAAAATTATCCTTAAACAGAACCGTCCGTTTCTCGATATCGCGAAGCATCTCCATCGCGATGGGCGACAAACGGGCCTCCGTATACCGCATCGCCGCTGCCGGGTCATCATCCTGTGATCCCCAGTTACCATGACCGTCCACGAGCATATGGCCCATTTTCCATGGCTGAGCCATCCGCACCATGCCCTCATAGATGGATGAGTCACCATGTGGATGATAATTACCCATTACGTCCCCAACGGTTTTGGCAGATTTGCGGTAAGTCTTGTCAGGCGTATTACCTGAATCATACATGGCGTATAGAATACGCCGTTGTACTGGCTTCAACCCATCCCGGACATCCGGAATGGCTCGATCCTGAATAATATATTTGGAGTAGCGACCGAAACGGTCCCCAACGACCTCTTCGAGAAAGGCCGGCATAAATTGTTCTGATGGACTCATTCCAAGCACCTTCTATTCTTCGTACTCTGTAAAGTCGACGTTCTCTACAATCCAGCGTTTCCGCGGATCAACCTTATCACCCATGAGCGTAGATACACGACGTTCTGCTTTTGCTGCATCAACAATCTGTACCTTCAGCATCGCACGAGTTTCCGGATTCATTGTTGTCTCCCACAGTTGATCCGGATTCATCTCACCAAGACCTTTATAACGTTGAAGCTCAACATTATTACCGAATTCCTTCATATAATTCGCCAGTTCTTCATCCGTCCATGCATATCGAACACTCGCAAGCTTACCAGACTTACGAGTAAGTTTGTACAATGGCGGCTGAGCAATATATACTTTGCCTGCATCAATTAAAGGCTTCATATAACGATAAAAGAAGGTCAACAGCAGCACCTGAATATGTGCGCCGTCCGTATCCGCATCGGTCATAATGATAATTTTGGAATAATTGCTGTCTTCAACTGCAAATTCGGTTCCTATGCCCGCCCCGATCGCCGCTGTAATGGCGCGGTATTCTTCATTTTTGAGAATGTCGGCCAGCTTTGATTTTTCCGGATTGAGCGGTTTTCCCTTGAGCGGCAGAATAGCCTGAATCTTCGAGTCACGTCCCTGTTTGGCAGAACCACCTGCGGAATCCCCTTCGACAATAAATAACTCATTTCGGGTAAAATCCTTTGATTGCGCCGGCGTTAGTTTGCCGTTCAGGTTGGAACTTTCGCTACGTTTCTTGCCTGTGCGCATATCATCACGTGCTTTGCGGGCTGCTTCTCTGGCTCTGGAGGCTTGGACCGCTTTGCGAATTAACGTTTGCGCTACCTGCGGGTTTTCTTCCAGAAACCGTTGAATATTCTCGGACACGACCGAATCCACTGCACTTCGAGCGGAAGCGCTGCCGAGCTGATCCTTGGTCTGACCTACGAACTCAACCTCTGACATCTTGACACTGATGACGGCCATCATACCTTCACGCAAATCATTGCCTTCGAGGTTTTTATCTTTTTCCTTAATCATGCTGGTACGCCGCGCGTAGTCATTCATTACACGAGTGTACGCAGCCCTGAATCCGGTCTCATGTGTACCGCCACCCCGAGTAGAGATCGAGTTCACGAACGAAGCCAGCGTTTCGGTATAACCCGCGTTATACTGGATTGCCACTTCGACTTCAATGTCATCCTTCTCCGCATAGAAGTGAATAACATCATGCAGCACATCTTTATTTTCGTTAAGAAAAGCAACAAACTGGCTTGCTCCACCTTCATACATGTATTCATCCTGATTGCCCGAACGTTCATCCTTGAGCACAATTCTCAGACCCGAATTCAGAAAAGCAATCTCCTGAAGCCGTTCTGCCAATGTATCATAATTAAATTGAATACCGCTCTGGAACACCCGAATATCCGGTTTAAATGTAACTTTTGTACCTGTCCGATTGGTATTGCCTAACACTTCGAGACCGGAGACCGGTTCACCGACATGTTCAATCCCTTTTTTGTCCTTCCAATACTCGAATCGCTGACGATGAATCTTGCCATCACGGAAAATCTCGACTTCAAGCCACTCGGACAATGCGTTAGTAACTGACGCACCTACACCGTGCAAACCGCCTGATTTTTTGTATCCTGATCCACCGAACTTTCCGCCTGCGTGCAAAATCGTAAACACGACCTGGGGAGTAGGAATCCCTGTTTTATGTATACCTGTCGGAATTCCCCTTCCGTTATCCTGAACCGTAATAGAACCGTCCTTATGCAGCGTGATATCGATTTTGGAGCAGAATTTGGCGAGATGTTCGTCGACAGCGTTGTCGACAATTTCCCATACCAAATGATGTAAACCTGAAGTGCTGGTGCTGCCGATGTACATCCCCGGCCGTTTCCGTACCGCTACCAACCCTTCAAGTACTTGAATGTCGTCCGCGTCGTAGCCTGAAGACCCCTGTCCTCCGCCTGTCGAACCTGCCGACATATCGATTTGCTCGACCATTCATGCTCCCCCTTCTTAACTTGCAACTAAAAAAATGCCTAAAATGCAAACAGATGTTTTCTTATCCTTGTCCATTTTAATTCAAGATATCCCGTTTCGTAAAGACAAGGAATGACACAATGAGTGAAGCAATGCCCCAAACACTAAGCACAATAAGGGAAAAACCTAAATTCATATCCTCGATTGGAGGTAACCCGCCAGACAAATAATTCGGAAGTTCGAGGTTAACCATGAACAAATACTTCGCGGTCTGCCAGGACGCTGCCATACTGGTCAAGATTGTTCCTGCAATCAAAGCGGCCATCATGATAACAATACTTGCAGCAGTACTGCGCACAAGCACAGATACCATAAATGCAAGCATAGCCACAATTACACTCACAAACCAGATCAGTCCTGCCTGCATGAGCATGTACAGCCACTGGTCTACAGCATGCACTGCCGACATATCGACATCTGTTCCCACAACTTTGAATCCTGTGAAGATTGGCATGTTGAAGCCTTTATAACCAAAAACCGCACCCGATATGACATAACATATAATGTAGGCTGATACCACTATGATCGAAACAAACATAATCAGCGTAATTAATTTACTCAAAAGCACTTTCCAGCGTCTAACCGGACGCGTTAAAAGCATTTTAATCGTACCTGTCGTACGTTCACCAGAAACAAGATCTGAAGCAATAGCCATGATTAACAGTGGAATAAACAATCCAACCGCGTTGTTCATGAACTCCCGCGTAAAGGTGACACCGCCCGGTTCTTTGGGATTGATGTCATTCTCAAGATAATACTGCATCTGCTGGATATATACAGTTCTATATTTTTTGTACTCTTCAGGTACCCGATCGCTACCGAGCGAATTTTGATTGTCTGTGATGGCCTGTTGCAGTTCAAGACGCCAATCGCCGCCAAACTTATCGCGATTATTCTCCGCAGATTTCATCTGGGCATACGTAAACATCGGTACGAGGACCGCAAGTACAATAAATATAATATAAAGCCGTTTTTTCTTCACCATCTTAATCGTTTCATTGCGGATCAGCGGCATGATATTACTCAATGGATTCACCTTCTGTCATTTTTAAGAATAGTTGTTCAAGCGTAGGCTGAATCCGCTGTACCCCTTCAACCTGTATACCAGCTTGAACCATCTGTTGCACCATATCAGGAATTCGATCTTCGTGCATCTCGGCAACCACAGCGTTGGGACCAAGGCCCGCAACAATGGTATCATCCATCACATCCGCAGGTCGACCTACCAGAGCAATGCCTGCATCCTGCAACATTTTTTTGCCTTGCTCCAGTGGTGAAACATGCCATATAGCCAACTTCGAATGATCTTCAATCAGTTCGCTTACACCTCCAACAGCAAGCACACGCCCAGCACTGATAATGGCTACTCTGTCACAGAGAAGCTGGATCTCACTTAACAAGTGACTGCTGACAAATACAGCCATACCTTCGCTGGCAAGTTGCTTAATAAAGACACGAAGTTCCTTGATCCCTTTTGGATCAAGACCATTTGTCGGTTCATCCAGAATAAGCAGACGCGGTCGCCCAAGCAGCGCTTGTGCAATACCGAGCCGTTGACGCATACCCAATGAGTACGTTCTGACTTTATCGTGAATCCGCTGATCCAGACGCACAATATCTACAACTTCCTGAATTCGTTCATTGTCCACACCTGGTTGCATGCGAGCGAAATGCTCCAGGTTCTCCCACCCTGTCAGATATGTATATACCTCCGGATTTTCAACAATGGAGCCTACATACTTCAAAGCACGCTCAGGGTCCCGATTCACATCATAACCACAAACTTTAATTTTTCCTTCTGTTGGTTTGATCAGATCGACCAGCATCCGTATCGTAGTTGTTTTGCCGGCACCGTTGGGACCGAGAAATCCGAAGATTTCACCAGGTTTTACGTCAAATGTAACGTCCTTAATGATCCATTTGCGTCCGATCCGCTTTTTCAGATTCTGTACGGATAGGACGGAATCATACAGTTGCTCTGCCATTAATTTCCGCTCCCTTCTGCCGATGTATCTGCCTGGAATTCCTGTGCAATCCGAACTGCAATTTGCTCATAACCTTGTCCGTTGGGATGGAAATGATCTGACGAGAGATACTCCCCCAGATGATTTTCAAACAAATCGAATGTAGGGACCAGTGTCATCTTGTCCTCATTGTTCAAAATAGCCAGTGCAGCATCGTTCCATGCAGCTACCACTGCATTACCTGGCTTCTCCAGTTCCTTCACATCGCCAAATGGATTGTACAACCCTATGTACGCAATCTGCGCATCGGGATTAATTTCTTTTACTTTCTTCAATATCTCTTGAAGGCGCTTCGACGTTTCCGGCAAAGCCGCTGCCAGCTGCTCTGCTGTTGGCGGATCTTCCCCCTGTAGAACTTGTCCTCCCTGGAACAAATCATTTGCGCCGATCGAGAGCAAGATAAAATTGGATTGTTGTAAGACGTAACGTACGCCTTGCTCATCGAGTTTTTCCAATAAAGCATCTGTTCTCAAACCGTTTACACCCAGATTATTAAGAACCTGAACGTCATATCCTTTATCTTTAAGCAGATTCCCTGCACGTCTCACAAAACCGAGTCCTTCATCATCGCCCGTGCCTCTTGCCAGAGAATCACCGATGACGGCCATCCGAATCTTGCCATCTTCCACGACAGCCGGTTCCCCCTCGATATCCTTAGATGGAGCAGTTGCCTCCTGGCCTGTCGTTAATGCGGAATCTCCCTCGGGGAAAATCACGTCTTTTATGGCGTAACCAAATCCAAATAACAACAACAAAGTTGCCAAGATGGATACTGTACTGACAGTTCTCCAGATCCATGGTGCTGAATCAAGGCTTTTTTTCTTTTTCATCATCACATCTCCGCTCATGTACACCAGTCCGGGTGCTTTATAATTTATAATGACTTTACATTAAGGCGTGTCTGAAAATCCGCTTACTTCGGAGTTTTCAGACACGCCCTGATGATGCTATTCCTAAATAACATAAATGTTCTGTCGTTAATTTGCAAACTTTGGCGCTGCATTCTCAGAATTCATTTTTTATATGTCATTTTACGGAAAAAAGGTTATGCCATACACAGATTTGAACTGTGTACTGGCATAACCTTGTGGAAAAGAAAATCATACTTTCTTCATTATAAATCGATTACTTACCGATAAACTCTTGTGCCCAGTATCCGTTGTAGAAACCTACACCGATATGCGTAAAGTTTTTGCTCAGAATATTGGCACGGTGACCTTCACTATTCATCCAAGCTGTAACAACTTCCTGTGGTGTTTTTTGTCCTTGGGCAATGTTCTCACCTGCATAGCTGTAAGTTACTCCGAATTGTTTCATCATATCAAACGGAGAACCATACGTAGGTGACTGGTGATCAAAATAGTTGTTGTTACTCATATCTTTTACTTTAGCAACAGCTACTTTGTCCAGAAGTGCATCTGAAGTCAGTGCGTTCAGACCTGCTTTAGCACGCTCAGCGTTCACAAGTTTTACAACTTGAGTAGCAAAGTCAGATTGTGTGCTTTCGCTACCATTATTACTTGTATTGTTACCTGTGTTACCCGTGTTTGAAGGATCTTTAGCCGGTGTAGTTTCCGGTTTTTCTTGAACTGGTTGTGTTGGTTTAGTCGGTTGCTCAGGCTTAGTTGTAGGCTCAGCAGGTTTTGTTGTTGGTTGAGTTGGTTTTGTTGTCGGCTCAGCAGGTTTCGTCGTTTGATCAGGCTGCGTAGCAGGTTTCTCTACAATTTGCCCCTCGGATACGGTATATCCATTTTGTTTGAGCCATTTCTCAATGTAAGCTTTCAAGCTGTCTGTGCTTGTAATTTTGTACGTTGTGATAGTCTTATATGTTGAATCTGCAGCAGACGCGGAAGCAGGAAGCATTACCCCTACGGCCAGTACGGCTGTCAGACTACTCGTTACGACAGTTTTCATCCATTTCTTTTTCAAATTCATTCATCTCCTTAAGATTAGTTATTACAACTTTGTAATTAATACTCTAGCAGTATATCAATTCGACAGGAGATTGTGAACCTATAAAATATGGAAAAGTAACTTTTTTGTCATTTTTTACTAGAGTAAAAGGCTGGGCAAAACCCAGCCTCTCCT